>NZ_JBLQTR010000001.1:0-5055428 GCF_048684935.1 Serratia sp. BNK-17
TTCAATGCATTCATCCAGTCTGAACGTGAGATACCTAAGCTTTCGATTTTCCCGCAGTTCAGGCTCGAGTAGGCAGGCCGTTTAGCCGGCGTCGGGTACTGTTCGGTCGTGATGCCGTTTACCCGCGGTGATTTCTCCAGCACGCCCTGCGCCATCCCCTCGCTGAAAATCGCTTCGGCAAATTCGCTCCAGCTCACTTCCCTGTCGCCGCAGTAATGGTAAACCCCGCCCTCTGCCCGGCACTGCAGCAACCCGATTATCGCCTGCGCGATATCGCCCGCGTACGTCGGGCAACCGCGCTGATCGCTGACTATCCCCAGCACATCGCGCTCTTTCGCCAGCCGCAACATCGTCTTGACGAAGTTATTGCCGTATTCGCTGAAGACCCATGCCGTGCGGATGACGATCGCCTCAGGATGCGCGCCGGCCACCGCAATTTCCCCGTCAAGCTTGGTCCTGCCGTAAACGCCCAGCGGGTTGGTCACATCCGCCTCGCGGTACGGCGCCTGCGCCTGTCCGTCGAAAACATAGTCGGTTGAGACGTGGATCAACCGGCAACCGCTCTCCGCCGCCGCCTGCGCCAGGTTTTTGGGGCCCTGCTCGTTGATCCGCGCCGCCAGTTCGCTGTCGCTTTCCGCCTTGTCCACCGCCGTATACGCCGCCGCGTTCACGATAGCATCCGGCCGGTAATCCGCCACAACCTGCTTCACCCTGGCCAGATCGGTTATATCCAGGCTGTCGCTGTCCGTCGCCAGCACCTCCCACCCGGCCGGCAGCCGATCGCGGAAACAGCTGCCCAGTTGCCCTTTCGAGCCGGTCAACAGTATTTTCATTGCGCCAGTTCCCCGAGCAGTTTGCCCACCTTGTCCTTCTCCGACAGCAGCGGCTGGGTGACCGGCCACTCGATGCCGACCTGCGGATCGTTCCACAGCAAGCACCCTTCGTGCGCCGGGTTGTAATAATCCGTGCACTTGTATTCAAAATCGGCGACGTCCGACAGCACCACAAAGCCATGGGCCAAGCCCGGCGGCACCCAGAACTGCGTTTTGTTTTCTTCCGACAGGATCACCCCTTCCCAGGCGCCGTAGGTCGGCGACTCCGGCCGAATGTCGACGGCGACATCGAAAACTTCGCCGCGCACCACCCGCACCAGCTTGCCCTGCGGATTAACCTTCTGGAAGTGCAAACCGCGCAGCACGCCGCGCGATGAACGCGAGTGGTTGTCCTGAACGAAGTCCAAATCAATGCCCAGCATGTCCTGGTAACGCTTTTTTTCAAACGTCTCCAGGAAGAAACCGCGGGCATCGCCAAACACCTTCGGCTGAATAATCTTCACGCCCGCAATTTTGGTATCCGTGACCTGCATGATTATTTCTCCACAATCAGCTGAGACAGATACTGGCCATACAGCGTCTTGCCGAGCAGCCGGGCCTCTTCCGCCACCTGCTCACGGCTCAGCCATCCCTTGCGGTAGGCGATTTCCTCCAGGCAGGCCACCTTGAATCCCTGACGCTTTTCGATGGTATGGATAAACTGCGACGCTTCAATCAGGCTGTCGTGCGTGCCGGTATCCAGCCAGGCGAAGCCACGCCCCAGCAGTTCAACGTTGAGCGCGCCCTTGTCCAGATACATCTGGTTCAGCGTGGTGATCTCCAGCTCGCCGCGCGCCGACGGTTTCACCTGTTTCGCCATCTCGACCACGTCGCGGTCGTAGAAGTACAGACCGGTCACCGCCCAGTTCGATTTCGGCGTCGCCGGCTTCTCTTCCAGCGACAGCGCGCGGAAGTTGTCGTCAAATTCCACCACCCCGAAACGCTCCGGGTCCATGACCTGATAACCGAAGACCGTCGCGCCCTGATTACGCTCCACCACGGACTCCAGCTTTTTGCCAAAGCTCTGGCCGAAATAGATATTGTCCCCCAGCACCAGCGCGCAGCTGTCGCCGTTGATAAACTCTTCGCCGATAATGAACGCCTGCGCCAGGCCGTCCGGGCTCGGCTGTACCGCGTAGCTCAACGACACGCCAAAACGGCTGCCGTCCCCCAGCAGGCGCTGGAACGCCGGCATATCTTCCGGGGTCGTGATGATCAGAATCTCGCGGATGCCGGCCAGCATCAGCACCGACAGCGGGTAATACACCATCGGTTTATCGTAAATCGGCAACAGTTGCTTGGACACACCGCGGGTGATCGGATACAGGCGCGTACCTGAACCGCCAGCTAAAACAATACCTTTCATTTTTGTCCCTTCGAAGTAATTAACGTGTCAGACCCAGGCGTTCGCCGGCATAGGAGCCGTCCTTCACGCGACTCCACCAGGCTTCGTTGGCCAGGTACCATTCGACGGTTTTACGAATGCCGCTCTCGAACGTTTCTTGCGGCTTCCAGCCCAGCTCCGCGTCAATTTTTGAGGCGTCGATCGCATAGCGCATATCATGTCCCGGGCGATCGGTCACGAACGTGATCAGCTCTTCATACCGGCTCAGGTTGCCCGGCTTGTTCGGCACCAGCTCGTCCAGCAGGCGGCAAATGGTCTGCACCACGTCGATGTTCTTGCGTTCGTTGTGGCCGCCGATATTGTAGGTCTCCCCCACTTTGCCTTCGGTCACCACTTTGTACAGCGCGCGGGCGTGATCTTCGACATACAGCCAGTCGCGCACCTGCGCGCCGTTGCCATATACCGGCAACGCCTTGCCGTCCAGCGCGTTCAGTATGGTCAGCGGGATCAGCTTCTCCGGGAAGTGATAAGGGCCGTAGTTATTGGAACAGTTGGTCACTATGGTCGGGAAACCATAGGTGCGCAGCCAGGCGCGCACCAGGTGATCGCTGGAGGCCTTGGAGGCGGAATACGGGCTGCTTGGCGCGTAAGGGGTCGTTTCGGTGAACAGATCGTCGGTGCCGTGCAGATCGCCGTACACTTCATCGGTGGAAATATGGTGGAAACGGAACGCCTGTTTTGGCGCTTCGTCCAGGGTCAGCCAATATTGGCGCGCCGCTTCCAGCAACGTATAGGTGCCGACGATGTTGGTCTCGATAAAGGCCGCAGGGCCGTCAATGGAACGGTCGACGTGGCTCTCCGCCGCCAGGTGCATCACGGCGTCCGGCCTGAAGGTGGCGAACACGCGATCCAACGCCGCGCGGTCGCAGATGTCCACCTGCTCAAACGCGTAGCGGTCGCTGTCGGCGATCGTCGCCAACGACTCCAGATTACCTGCGTAGGTCAGGCTATCCAGCACCAGAATGTGGTCATTGGTATCATTAATGATATGCCGGGCAACCGCCGACCCAATGAAGCCTGCACCACCGGTAACGATAATTTTCATAAAATCCTCTAAAACAACGCCTAGCTTCGTGAAACAATCTTTTGTATAAATTATGACTTGTCTGCAGAGTAATCTGTCGCCGAATGCTATAACGCACGAATCGGCAAGATAATAGTCTTTTTCTACAGTGAATGGTCAATGCCACACATCATACTAGGGATAAGCATCCCTAGCTACATTTGCCCCGCGAAAACGCACATCGTCCCTTAACTGTCGCAATGCGGTAAATCGGCTAAAGACGAGACCTCAGAGGCTTTTTCAAAGGCGCATTCTTCTCAATATGAAATGCCCAAACGCCCTCTTTCACGAGCTGCACACCGTGGCCCCGTCGCCGGTTAGAAAGCCTTGTATAGAGAGGCAGCACAATGCCAGGAATAGATCGATACGCACCAACACGGCCGAAAGATGAAACAAGGAAATGAACAGCGAGAAATAAAAAACGGGCCCTCACCTGAGCAGCCCGTTTTGTTAATATCCAGTCAAGAACAATGTTAAGCGATACCGATTTTTTTTGAAACCTTAACCGTGGTTGCTATCAGCGCTTTCCTGAACGTGGAGTCAATCAAAAACAGCGACACCGCGTACAGCACGGCGCCAAATACGGCCACGACGATAAGATCGACAAAGTTATCTATATGATTATATTGCTTAATATTCTTACAAAGCAGCATAATCCCCCCAGCCATAATTATGGTGGAAAGAGGAATGCGGTAAACTTTAAAGAGTACATCTTTTAAAGCACCGCCGATCAACCACATCAAGATCACCATTACCGGGAAGAAATTAATGACATTAGCGATAAAATACAGTTTAACAAACGTGTCAATATCAAACCTGACCCCAATAATAAATGCGCCGACCTGCAAGATCGCCCCCAAAATACCAAGGCGCATGAGGATATCGGTTCGTCCTTTGGCCATAAAAACGGATCCCGTCGTGCTTAATACAGCCTGAATAATTCCAGTCGGAGCAAGCCATAATAGTATTGCGGCGGTCATTGACCATTGAGCCCCGAATACCAACTGCACAAACGGCTCGCGCAGCACGGCTAATCCGGTCATCAGCGGAAAGACAACTAGCAGTATCACGTAAACGACATTCAAATAGGTAGCCCGTACCTTGTCGCTATTATCCTGATGCTGACTCAATATAGGGAACAGCGCCCGTGAAGCGACAGTGGTCATACTTTGCAACGGGAACAACATAATTCTGTATGCCAGTGAATAGGCCCCCAATATTGCTGCTGACATGTAATGCCCGATCATCATGCTATCAGCGTTTCTTGAGAAGTAATTGATAAAATTAAACAGTGTCAAGTTTCCGCTAAAACCAATCAGCCCTTTTATTTCCTTGGTATTTATCATGTTATTGAATGAAGGACGCCATTTTGACGCAAGCCAAAGCTGTACCGACGACATCAGCGACAGAACCAATATTTGCGCTACCAGACTATAAACACCGAATCCCTGATAGGCCATAATAATGGCGACAATGACAGCAACCACTGATGAGCTGATCTCAATAGAGGCCACTTTTTTGAATTTAGAGTCGCGTTCCAATAAGGCCATGTGCGCAGAGGCACTGCTTGCCAATGGGAAGCTTATTGCCAAAAGGCAGAGCACTGCAATCAGCCTCGGTTCATGGAATACATACGCTATAACCGGCGAAAATATGACAATAATGCCGGCAATGGTCAAACCCATCAATATGTTTAACCAGAATATCGCATTGATCGTCTCATTCTGAAGATCTTTCCTTTGGATGATCGCTGCTGCGGTTCCAAGATCCCTGACTAATAACGCAAAGTTTGTCACTACCAGCGCCATCGACATCAAGCCATATTCGCTGGGCGGCATGAGTCGCGCTAAGACAACAATATTAAGAACCTGGACACCAATTTTAAACAGCTGCGAAAAAGCAACCCACTTCGCATTAGAGACTAGTCCCATATGACTCCCATCAACCTGACTAAACTAACAAGGAACCTATAGAGATAGGCTCCTTGTTTAAATTTATTTTATGCAGTTTTTGCTTTTATCGTACTTTTCAATGCATTCATCCAGTCTGAACGTGAGATACCTAAGCTTTCGATTTTCCCGCAGTTCAGGCTCGAGTAGGCAGGCCGTTTAGCCGGCGTCGGGTACTGTTCGGTCGTGATGCCGTTTACCCGCGGTGATTTCTCCAGCACGCCCTGCGCCATCCCCTCGCTGAAAATCGCTTCGGCAAATTCGCTCCAGCTCACTTCCCTGTCGCCGCAGTAATGGTAAACCCCGCCCTCTGCCCGGCACTGCAGCAACCCGATTATCGCCTGCGCGATATCGCCCGCGTACGTCGGGCAACCGCGCTGATCGCTGACTATCCCCAGCACATCGCGCTCTTTCGCCAGCCGCAACATCGTCTTGACGAAGTTATTGCCGTATTCGCTGAAGACCCATGCCGTGCGGATGACGATCGCCTCAGGATGCGCGCCGGCCACCGCAATTTCCCCGTCAAGCTTGGTCCTGCCGTAAACGCCCAGCGGGTTGGTCACATCCGCCTCGCGGTACGGCGCCTGCGCCTGTCCGTCGAAAACATAGTCGGTTGAGACGTGGATCAACCGGCAACCGCTCTCCGCCGCCGCCTGCGCCAGGTTTTTGGGGCCCTGCTCGTTGATCCGCGCCGCCAGTTCGCTGTCGCTTTCCGCCTTGTCCACCGCCGTATACGCCGCCGCGTTCACGATAGCATCCGGCCGGTAATCCGCCACAACCTGCTTCACCCTGGCCAGATCGGTTATATCCAGGCTGTCGCTGTCCGTCGCCAGCACCTCCCACCCGGCCGGCAGCCGATCGCGGAAACAGCTGCCCAGTTGCCCTTTCGAGCCGGTCAACAGTATTTTCATTGCGCCAGTTCCCCGAGCAGTTTGCCCACCTTGTCTTTCTCCGACAGCAGCGGCTGGGTGACCGGCCACTCGATGCCGACCTGCGGATCGTTCCACAACAAGCACCCTTCGTGCGCCGGGTTGTAATAATCCGTGCACTTGTATTCAAAATCGGCGACGTCCGACAGCACCACAAAGCCATGGGCCAGGCCCGGCGGCACCCAGAACTGCGTTTTGTTTTCTTCCGACAGGATCACCCCTTCCCAGGCGCCGTAGGTCGGCGACTCCGGCCGAATGTCGACGGCGACATCGAAAACTTCGCCGCGCACCACCCGCACCAGCTTGCCCTGCGGATTAACCTTCTGGAAGTGCAAACCGCGCAGCACGCCGCGCGATGAACGCGAGTGGTTGTCCTGAACGAAGTCCAAATCAATGCCCAGCATGTCCTGGTAACGCTTTTTTTCAAACGTTTCCAGGAAGAAACCGCGGGCATCGCCAAACACCTTCGGCTGAATAATCTTCACGCCCGCAATTTTGGTATCCGTGACCTGCATGATTATTTCTCCACAATCAGCTGAGACAGATACTGGCCATACAGCGTCTTGCCGAGCAGCCGGGCCTCTTCCGCCACCTGCTCACGGCTCAGCCATCCCTTGCGGTAGGCGATTTCCTCCAGGCAGGCCACCTTGAATCCCTGACGCTTTTCGATGGTATGGATAAACTGCGACGCTTCAATCAGGCTGTCGTGCGTGCCGGTATCCAGCCAGGCGAAGCCACGCCCCAGCAGTTCAACGTTGAGCGCGCCCTTGTCCAGATACATCTGGTTCAGCGTGGTGATCTCCAGCTCGCCGCGCGCCGACGGTTTCACCTGTTTCGCCATCTCGACCACGTCGCGGTCGTAGAAGTACAGACCGGTCACCGCCCAGTTCGATTTCGGCGTCGCCGGCTTCTCTTCCAGCGACAGCGCGCGGAAGTTGTCGTCAAATTCCACCACCCCGAAACGCTCCGGGTCCATGACCTGATAACCGAAGACCGTCGCGCCCTGATTACGCTCCACCACGGACTCCAGCTTTTTGCCAAAGCTCTGGCCGAAATAGATATTGTCCCCCAGCACCAGCGCGCAGCTGTCGCCGTTGATAAACTCTTCGCCGATAATGAACGCCTGCGCCAGGCCGTCCGGGCTCGGCTGTACCGCGTAGCTCAACGACACGCCAAAACGGCTGCCGTCCCCCAGCAGGCGCTGGAACGCCGGCATATCTTCCGGGGTCGTGATGATCAGAATCTCGCGGATGCCGGCCAGCATCAGCACCGACAGCGGGTAGTACACCATCGGTTTATCGTAAATCGGCAACAGTTGCTTGGACACACCGCGGGTGATCGGATACAGGCGCGTACCTGAACCGCCAGCTAAAACAATACCTTTCATTTTTGTCCCTTCGAAGTAATTAACGTGTCAGACCCAGGCGTTCGCCGGCATAGGAGCCGTCCTTCACGCGACTCCACCAGGCTTCGTTGGCCAGGTACCATTCGACGGTTTTACGAATGCCGCTCTCGAACGTTTCTTGCGGCTTCCAGCCCAGCTCCGCGTCAATTTTTGAGGCGTCGATCGCATAGCGCATATCATGGCCCGGGCGATCGGTCACGAACGTGATCAGCTCTTCATACCGGCTCAGGTTGCCCGGCTTATTCGGCACCAGCTCGTCCAGCAGGCGGCAAATGGTCTGCACCACGTCGATGTTCTTGCGTTCGTTGTGGCCGCCGATATTGTAGGTCTCCCCCACTTTGCCTTCGGTCACCACTTTGTACAGCGCGCGGGCGTGATCTTCGACATACAGCCAGTCGCGCACCTGCGCGCCGTTGCCGTATACCGGCAACGCCTTGCCGTCCAGCGCGTTCAGTATGGTCAGCGGGATCAGCTTCTCCGGGAAGTGATAAGGGCCGTAGTTATTGGAACAGTTGGTCACTATGGTCGGGAAACCATAGGTGCGCAGCCAGGCGCGCACCAGGTGATCGCTGGAGGCCTTGGAGGCGGAATACGGGCTGCTTGGCGCGTAAGGGGTCGTTTCGGTGAACAGATCGTCGGTGCCGTGCAGATCGCCGTACACTTCATCGGTGGAAATATGGTGGAAACGGAACGCCTGTTTTGGCGCTTCGTCCAGGGTCAGCCAATATTGGCGCGCCGCTTCCAGCAACGTATAGGTGCCGACGATGTTGGTCTCGATAAAGGCCGCAGGGCCGTCAATGGAACGGTCGACGTGGCTCTCCGCCGCCAGGTGCATCACGGCGTCCGGCCTGAAGGTGGCGAACACGCGATCCAACGCCGCGCGGTCGCAGATGTCCACCTGCTCAAACGCGTAGCGGTCGCTGTCGGCGATCGTCGCCAACGACTCCAGATTACCTGCGTAGGTCAGGCTATCCAGCACCAGAATGTGGTCATTGGTATCATTAATGATATGCCGGGCAACCGCCGACCCAATGAAGCCTGCACCACCGGTAACGATAATTTTCATAAAATCCTCTAAAACAACGCCTAGCTTCGTGGGAAAATTCCCATCTCAATCATGTTGAACCGACATAAGAATTTGCCGCTAATCACAAAACCGCACCTTCCGTGAAAACAGCGGCAACGCACTCGGCAAATCTGCCGGTGCGCAGTAACGTTTTCTTATCCAATTCCCTTCCTTCACAAACGGGTTCCTGCCACATTGGCGATCAGCGGTACCCTTGCGGATTCTTTTGCTGCCAGTTCCAGGTGTCGCGCATCATGGCATCAATGCCGCGCTGAACTTCCCATCCCAACTCTTGTTTCGCCAGGCGCGCATCAGCCCAGAAGGCAGGAAGATCACCGTCGCGGCGCGGTAAAATTTGATAAGGAACGGTGACGCCGGAGGCTTTTTCAAAGGCTTGCACCATTTCTAATACGGAATACCCGACGCCGGCCCCCAGGTTGTACGCTTTGAACCCTTCAATCTTAGCCAGATGCCCCATCGCCATAAGGTGGCCTTCTGCCAAATCCATCACATGGATATAATCGCGTACGCCGGTCCCGTCTTTTGTCGGATAGTCTCCGCCGAACACGCCCAACTTCTCCAATTTACCGATCGCCACCTGAGAGATATAAGGCAAAAGATTGTTCGGAATACCGTTCGGATCTTCACCAATCATGCCGGACTCATGTGCGCCAACCGGATTGAAATAGCGTAAGGCAATAATGGAAAATTGCGGTTCCGCCTTGGCGAAATCCTGCAAAATTTGCTCAACCATCAGCTTGGAGGTGCCGTATGGACTCGTCGTGCCGCCAATAGGCGTCGTTTCAACATAAGGAACCGGTGAGTGGGCGCCATAAACCGTCGCCGAGGAGCTGAAGATAAATTGGTGTACGCCGGCTCGGCGCATTTCTTCCAACAGAACCAGCGTGCCCGCGACATTATTCTGATAATACTCAAGCGGCTTGCGCGTAGACTCACCCACGGCCTTCAAACCCGCAAAATGGATGACGGCGCTAATCTGCTGCTCGCCAAATATACGTTCAAGACATTCCTGATCCCGAATATCCCCGCGGTAGAATACTGCAGCCTTGCCGGTCAGCTGCTCAACGCGATGCAATGACTCTTCGGAAGCGTTACAAAGGTTGTCTAACACGACCACGTCTTCCCCGCGTTCCAGCAGACTCAGCACCGTGTGTGAGCCGATATACCCCGCACCGCCCGTAACCAAAATCGCCATAACCACTCCTCTCATGCTTCGCGTTATACATTAGTCATGCCCGCGGCGCGCCGCATTTGAACACTCGATATGAAGCAAACGCATCGGCTAAAAAACAACCTTTCAGCCAACAGGCCGATCTCAGGCGGGCAGTTCGGAGACATACGATAACGCATCTGAGGCAACAATACAGAAGTAAAGCCACATTTCAGAATTATTCTTAAGGCCGCGGCGAGCGGCGGCCGACATGCCCCCGTCAAGGGCTCACACACGCTCTCTCCCCGTAATGACTTCTCAAAAAAAACAAATAGTTATAGAAAAACTTCTTCCCGCTCGATTGATACTGAAAGTAAATAAATTTGCCGTGATTTTGACAAGTATGTACGATAAAAAACCAACTGAAGTCCAATTGATATTCGTGCTGAGGTAGGTTTAATGGAACGTCGTTCTCTACTTAAAAATAGTATGCTGGGACTTCTTGCTTTGTTTATCCCCGCCCGAAAAAGCGCGGCAGAAAATACCGTTATCAGCAATGCAATCGGTCAAAAAGATAAAATATCGATTACCAATGTTCTGATTGAAAACATAAAGCAAAGATCACGGGAGGAGAGCTATCTCTTGGTTGGGAATATCGGCTCGGACCCTAAAACCACACGGAACAGGATCCCTGTTTTCATTCAGCGGCAAGACGGCACATTAACCCCCATTCCTCAACCTATTCAGCTCGGTAGCGACGGATTGCCGGTACTTAACGGAAAGCCGATCGAGATATTCGCAAACAAACAGTTCTCGCTGGCGACTTACGATAAGGCCCAGAATCAACAACGCTACTACGCATCCATCACCGGCGAAAAGTTCGCGCGCTTAACCTCCGAAGCAAAAGCTTACACCATTGGCGATACGACGTTAGACCAATTATTGGCCATTGACGTCCAAATGTTCGGCGCGCATCCGATCACAGAACCGGGCTATGAAAACTTCGACAGCGCTCCCGCTTTTAGAGCCGCCATTGCTCACGCGGCGGCGGCCGGTGGAGGGACAATACACTTTACGGGAAAGTACAAATGCTTATCGGCCGGCGGCGAGTACGTTTTGCCCTACGATGACGGCAGCATATCACCAAAATTTTCTCGTCTTGCACTCGATAGCGATATGCAAGCAGAGGAAAAAATCACCATGCCGGTATGCCTGGATATCCCCTCAAACGTGCAACTGCGGGCCGATAATACGAAAAATAGCCACATTGACTTTGGCTGGAACAGGGAGTCGGGCGATATATCGACAAAACAAATGATCGGTATTGTTTTCCGCGTTTACGGGTACCCGCAAAAAACACGGATGAATACTTATGTCAGCAACGTTTCGATTGACAATTTTAGAATATTGAATGCTTTTATTGGATGGATATCCGACGGTGTGATGTTTGCGGAGTCACGTATCGGCAATATATTTTATTACAACTGCGGGATTCCCGCGATCGCTCAAGGGGTAGACTCCTGTAGCTGGGGAACTCAGACAATTGCCGGCAACTATGCAGGTATTGTCGTTGGTGGCATGTGGCTGCAAAGAAATAACGTTCAACTCGGCGGTGAATGGGTCCCACCATATCGTAACAATGATATTTACGCCCTAGGCTGGTGCGACATGCTCACCATCGATAGAATCGCCGTCGGTAATAATTTATCTTGGTCAGATCGACACCGCGCCATCGATAAGTTTTTCGACGATTATTTTTTCAAGTCTAAAAACTCAGCCACGACATCGGAAGGTGGGCGGCTCTCCAACGTCGGTATGGATCTTAAGACCAAGTCATCCTATGCCGAAAATAAATACCGCGGCATCGCCGGCCGTGCATTTATTAACTTCAGCCGCTACAATCGTGGAAACAATAACTTAATCATCAACGACCTGAAAGTTTACTTCCTGCAAAGAACGCCTATTTTATCGAGCTATGGGCAAGGCTCGATATATTACGGAGAGGTTAAGAACTCTTTTATCGAAAGAGTCGGGTTTTCTGACCACGCCAAACCTAACACTGAAGATAACCGCTTTTACGAGTCGGGTGTCGACGAGTTGAATAAAGATATGAAAACGCTCCCTGCACTGGTTTGTGAAGGTAGCCTCTCAGCAATCCGTGCTTCAATAGCAAGTTCGGTTTTTGCACCAATCAGCACAGTATCATTGCCAATCAATAATGTGATTTCTACTCTGCTTTACACCCACAATATCAGTACGGCGCTATCCTTACCCAAAGTGTCAAACAACGCATTGCGCTACCTGAGTTTATGGGATGGAAAAACCGGTGCGGTTATCGAGCGTGTTTGGCCGGGGAGATTTGAGTCGCAACCTATCGCCTTCGACGCCGAAGACAAAAACCCTGACCATCAGTTTAAGCATCGGGTGAAGAAATTTACGCCGGAGCTATACAACGGCAGTTCCGGCGATAAGCTATCTCTTGCACAGGCCAAAGGTTCCTGCGTCTTCATGGCGGGGATCACCAAAGTCTTTATAGAAATCACATTACCGCCCCAGACCGACGGGCTGCAAAACGCCTTGACCCTCGGCGCTTTACCTAAAAATACCGATTCTCACTATGAATTCGGTTCAACCATGCCGATTTTGCATGTGATAAATGCGGCGCTAAAAAACGAAAGCGCACAGATTATGACGGCGGCTCTCAACGCGGATCGCCTGACCCTGAGCTATACGCAAAACGCGCAAAGCGATAAGAAAGTGAATATCCATGATCTGATGGGGGGAAGCGTATTGTCCCTGTGCCTTGAATACAATACCAGCTGGCACATGCAGTAACCATGCTGGGGCTTCCGCTATCGGGCAACCCCAGCATCTGCATCAGAATTTCAACGCCCTTTGGCAAAATACTGCGCCACGCGTTGCACGTCTTTTTCATCCAACGTGCCAGAGTCGCTCAACAGGGTGATCCAGGATTTGATGTAGGTGTACTTGGCGGAAGCCAAATCGCGCTGGGCGCTATAAAGCTGCTGTTCGGCGTTGAGCACGTCGACGTTGACGCGCTGCCCCGCCAACACGCTCTTGCGCGTCGCTTCAACCTGCGTGGTGGCCGATTTCACCGCCAGCTCGTACGCCGCCAGCTTCGCCTTACTGCTGATACATAAATTGAACTGCTTGCGCAGATCGTTCAACGTAGTACCGACCTGCGCATCCATTTCATACATCGCCTGACCATAACGCGCCGCCGCCTGACGTGTGGAGGCGGAGACCCCGCCACCGGCGTAGATCGGCATGCTGAGCTGTACGCCGATGCTGTTGGTGCGATATTTCTGGTTTACGGTGTTGTCGCTGCTCGAATCATTTTCAGAATGCGATGCGTAGAGCTGAACCTGAGGCATATGACCGGCCCGGTTCCTCTCCACATCGTACTTAGCCGCCTCAACGCCGTGACGCGACGCCGCCAAGGTGGGATTGTTTGCTATCGCGATCTTCTGCCATTCTTCGAACTTCGACGGGATCAGCGGCGCAACCTGGAATTTTCCAGGCCGCAGCGTTTGCAACTCATCCAATTGGCTGAGCGGCATGCCGATAATCACCTCCAAATCCCGCTGTGCGGCGTCCATCGCATCTCGCGCTTCGATCACCTGGGCTTCCGCCAGGCTGTACCGGGCCTGCGTCTCCGAAACATCGGTGATGGTCCCTTCCCCGGCGCTCATCAAACGATCGTTCAGCGCCAGTTGCTCTTTGTAGGCGGCCTTTTGCGCTTCCGCCAGCGCAATCTGATCTTTGGAATACGCCACCTCGACATAGGCTGAAATCACCCGCACCGCAAGATCCAGATATTTGCCGCGATAGCGCTCGTCCGACATCAGCGTTTGCGCCACGCCGGCCTTATAACGCGCATATGCCTCGTAATCGAACAGCGGTTGCGTCAGCGTCACCGAACCGGAGTAACTGCGATACTGCTGCCGCTTGGTGACCTCCGAAACATTGCCGAAGAAATCACCTTGCGGATACTTCTGCGTTTGCCAGTTGCGCGGTGAGTTTTGGTAATTCAGCGATACCTTCGGCAGCAGCCCCGCCCTGCCGATATTCTCATTTTCATCCCCGGCTTCTTTTTCTTTAATCGCCGCCCGGAAGGTCGGGTCCTTTTCTAATGCCAGCGAATATGCGTCTAAAATCCCTATCGAATAAGCCGGCGCAGACATCGCAAACAAAAGGGTGCCGATAGCGAGGGCGGCAGCCTGTCGTTTTGATTGAATCAAAATTATTCCTCGGTTAATGAAGTATGAGCGCGATCCAGAATAGGTTTAAACAGATAGCTCAACAACGAGCGCGATCCCGTTTTCACGAACACTTCGACCGGCATCCCCGGCTTGATGTCCTCTCCGCTGAGCATTTTCATGCCCTCTGGAGATACCGTGACCTGCATCTGGTAGTAGGGTTCGCCATTGGTTTTATCGACCAAGCGGTCGGCTGAAACCAACGTTACCGTTCCCGGAATTTTCGGGGTCTTGTTTTGGTTGAAAGCGGTAAACATCAAATCCACCGGCAGCCCATTGTATACCTTGTCGATCAGATCGACTTTCAGACGAGAATCCACCACCAGCATCGCCTGGCTGGGCACAACATCCATCAGGTGGTCACCCGCTCCCACGACGCCCCCCAGAGTGAAAATATTCAGCCCGACGACGGTGCCGTCCACCGGTGAGGTGATCGCCGTATTGCCAAGATCGAAATTAGCCATATCCAGCTTGTTTTTATACTCACTGGCGTCCATTTGAGTTTGTGCCAGCTGCGTGCGGACTTCGCGTTGATAGTCGGCAAAACGCTGATCTATTCGCTGCTGAGACTCTTGCAGCTGCTTTTGCAATTGGCCGATGCGGCCAACAGTTTCATCAATACCGCCATTAACCTCTGCGAATTGGCGTTGGATTTCCAAATAACGGTTACGCGGCAAGTAGCCGTCGGCGGCCAGCTGTTTCATGCTGTTCATCTGTTCGCGCAGGCTGGCTAGCTGGATGCGCCTGTTGCCGTTGGAGTCCTGCAGCCCCTTCAACTGGAAACGCATGCCGTCCATCGATTGCTTGTAACCGTCGATCTCGCTTTGCAGCCCCTGGCGACGTGAAGTGAAAAGCTGCGTTTGCAGTGCAATAATCTCCGCCACCCGCGGCTGATCTTTAATCTGTTCAAACACAGGAGAAAACGCGATTTTGCTCAAACCATCGCGCTCCGCGAGCAGCCGCCCTTCGGTCGCCAGCGTGGTGTAGTACTGATCGCGCAACGATTCGACCTGCGCCTGCGCCTGCACCTGGCTGAGTTGAACCAATACTTCCCCGGCTTTAACCTTGTCGCCTTCCTTTACCGCGATGTTCTTGATGATGCCGCTGGCCGGCGCCTGCACCGTTTTCCGATTGCCGGAAACGGTAACGGAACCCGGCGACGCCACCCCTTTATCCAGCGGCGCGAACGCCGCCCAGATGAAGAAACCGAACAGCCCGATCCCAACGACCAACCATCCCATGCGGGTAAAACGCCGCTCGTCCTGCGGGATTTGCTCTGTGTACGAGTCTTGCGGCTCGCCAATATGCGTAGACATACCAACTCCTTTGATTGCAAGCGGCGCGACCGCGCCGCCAGGCAAGTTCACGGCTTAATTAATTTGAGTTTTTGGAATATTGCCGTCATTCGGCTCATTACTGACCGCCCGCACGGCCTGCGGCCCGCTCTGAGGGCGCTGCGCATTCGCCAATGCCTGAAGCACTTGCTGCGTAGGGCCAAACGCATTGACGTTCCCATTGACCAGCAGCAGCAGCTTGTTGGTCATCGACAGCAAATTGGTGCGATGGGTGATCAAGACCACCGTTTTATTGCGCTGCTTAAGGAACATAATGGCCTGATTAAGCGCTCTTTCGCCGGCGTCATCCAAATTGGAGTTGGGCTCATCCAACACGATCAACGCAGGGTCGCCGTACAGCGCCCGCGCCAGGCCGATACGCTGTTTTTGCCCGCCGGACAAGCCCGCGCCGCCGTTGCCGATAATGGAGTCATAGCCATGCGGGAAACGCAGAATCAGCTCATGCACGCCCGCCAGCTTGGCGGCCTCAATGACTTTCTCCGAATCCACCTCGTTAAAGCGCGCAATGTTCTCGGCGATCGACCCGGCGAACAGCTCGATGTCCTGCGGCAAATAACCGATATAAGGCCCAAGCTCATCTTTGTTCCACTGGTAAATATCGGCGTTGTCGAGCCGAACAATGCCGTCGCTCACCGGCCAAATGCCGACCAGCAAGCGCGCCAACGTCGACTTGCCTGAAGCGCTGGGGCCGATGATCCCCAGCACGTCGCCGGGCTCGACGGCGAAGCTGACGTTATGCAGCACCGCATCGCCCCGAGATCCCGGCGGCGTGGCGGACACGCCCTCAACCGAAACCAGCCCCTGCGGCCGCGGCAGCGACATGCCGGTTCCGCGTTCCGGATGTGTATCCAGCAATTTGACCAGGCGCCCGTACGAAAGCTTGGCGGCGCTGTAACTTTTCCAAACGTTAATCACCTGCTCGATCGGCGCCAGGGTGCGCCCCATCAGGATCGATCCGGCGATCATCATCCCCGGCGTGATATGCCCGTCGATAGCCAGCCAGCCGCCGAGGCCCAGCACCAGCGACTGCAAAGACAACCGCACGAATTTGGTGATCGACGTCACCGTCGATGCGCGTTCGCTGGCTACCCGCTGGCTGTTCAAAAAACGCTGATGCAAACCGAACCACCGGCGTTTAAGGTTAGGCAGCATCCCTAAGGCTTCGATCACCTCAGCGTTGCGCAAATTGGTGCTCGCCAAATTCGCCGACATAATCGACAGTTTGCTCGCTTCTGCCAGGGGTTGTTTGGAAACCATTTCGTTAATCACGGCCAGGGCAATCAGCAGCAATGAGCCGACCAGCGCAAACAACCCAAGCCATGGGTTGAACAGGAAAATCACCAGCAGATAAATCGGGAACCAAGGCGCATCGAAGAAGGCGAATAACGCGCTGCCGGTCAGGAACTGGCGCACCATGGTCAGATCGCCCAACATTTGCCCTGCGTCGGAAGACCCGTTTTTGAGATTAGATTCGTATGCAGCCGTATAAATGCGGTTATTCAAACGCATGTCCAGTTGGCTACCAATGCGGATCACCACCATGCTGCGCACATATTCCAACAGCGCCATCATACCGAACAGGCCCAGCATGATGAGCGTTAACATCAGTAAGGTAATTTCATTGCGCGAAGGCAGAACCCGATCATATACCTGGAGCATATAAACGGAGGGAACAAGCATTAATAAGTTAATAAAGGCGGTAAAAATGCCAACGGTCCAGAAGACTTTGGTGCGCGTTCGGATAACATCCGCAATTTCATTGCGCGGGATAAATTGGTTCACTTTCTTTCCTTACTTCACCTGCACTGTCAGCCAAATCGCATTGATTCGCATCGGTTTTTCGTATGCGACATCACCCCAAACATGCTCGAGACTGCAGCTGCTTTTTTTAAGCATAGATACAAAAAGCACATAACGGCAAGGCCGCCGCCAAAAAAACGCCGCCTATAGAAAATTTAGGAAAAACACCAGGATAGCTCCTTGTTAAATGCCGAAATGATCACACTCAGCTCATCGCGCCTCACTCGGTCCGTGACGGAAAAACGGGGGCGATACGTGCCCCCGTTTTATTTCACTTAACAGCAAGATTGATTATCAAGCGACTTCAGCCACAGGCGCATGAGCGATACCGTTCAGCGTCACCGTCGATGCGTAATGCAGCGTATCGACCAGGTTCAGGTGATCGGTATTTTTCAGGTAGATCACGCTATCGTTGGCATCCAATTTATGGTCATCATTGTTATCGATAATGATGTATGAATCGGTGCCGCCCGAACGTTCAACCCCAACTACGCCCACTTTGCTTCCCAGCGAGTCGTTGCCGCCGATGCCCAGCAAGGCCCCCAGAGCCCCAATCGCACCGGTAAGGATCCCGCCCAGCAGTGCGCTGACCGCGTTCGCCAGCACGCTTTCGGTACGGACGCCATAGTCGGCGATATTGTTGATGCCGGCGGTAGCGGAAATGGTCAACCCGGAGAGGCCATCGACAATGCTGTCCTGCGCACTGTTGAAGTCATTGATCGTCACGCCCGCCGCCGTGGTGCTGCTGACCAGGTGATAATCGTTGGCGCCCGTGCCGCCGGTGATGGTGGTGTTGCCCAGCACCGTGAAACTGTCGGCGGCGCTAGAACCGGTCAGCGCGAAGTTCGTGCCGCCCAGTCCCAGCAGGTTGGCCAGGGTGCTGCCCAGCGGCAGCAGCGCCAGCAGGTTATACAACACGCCCTGCCCGGTGCCGCCCTGGTTGAGCACCACATCAATGCCACCGGTATTGGCGGAAGCATCCAGCGTCAACAGGTTGTTGTAGCCCGACGCCACGGTCAGATCCAGATGATGATCGCCGGTAACGAAAATCGAACTGACCTGCGAGTTGGAACCAGCCAGATTCAAGATATTGCCGTGATCGCCGGTGCCGCCGGAGGCGATATTGATCGTGGACAGCGCAGTAGGGAACAGAACAGAGCTGCTGCTGTTCAGGCTCAATGAACCGGCATTAATATCGGTGGTGCCCGACGCGGTGAAGTTCACATTGAAGTGATCGGTGGCGTTTTGCCGGAAGGTGATGTCCACGCTGCTGGCTGCGGTGGCGTTTCCTGTCACCTCAAGCTGAGCAGAGTCGCCGCCGGCGGCGTTAATCACCTTGACTGCGCTGGCCAAACCGGACAACACAAAGCCTTGCGAACCGATATTGGAGGTTCCCGCCTGAACCAGAGTGCCGGCATTGACGCTGCTTTCCGTGGTCGCGTTGCCGGTCAGGATACCGAAGTCGAAAGTATGATCCGCAGTCGCGACGGCATTACCGCGGTCGGTCGCGGTTGCTTTGCCGATATAACCGCCCAGATCAATTTTCTCGAAGCTGGTGAAATTACTGGCATTGGTCGTGAAGGTTGTGGTGCGGCCCAGGCCGCCGATGCCGGATGCCACCGTAGTCACGTTTTTGGTGATGAAGTTGGCGGAGATGGTGTCGATGCCGTTGCCGCCGTTAGCCTGCACGCCGGAGTTGACAATGTTCGCGGCACCTGCCGCGGCATTGCCCACCCAGGTCAGGCTGTCATTGCCGTCGCCCAGGTTGAACTTCGCCGCGCCGGTCGCCAGATTGGCAGTCGAAGTGACCGCCGCCTTGTCGTTGCCGGAGCTGCCGTTCAGCACCACGTTGCCGTTATTGACGGTGATGCCGACCCCAGGGTTAACGCCATCGGTCGACAGCGACACGATGGAAGCGGCGGTGCCGTTGATCGTCAGGTTGGCCAGATGATCGGCAAACGCCAGATTCACCGTCGCCGCCGCGTTGGCGTTCAGTTGAATATTGGTCAGAACCGCCGTTTCGGCGTTGCTCAACACATGGCTGCTGTTGGTGTTGACGGTACCGGTGGCGTTGCCGCCCGCAGCAGTAGTGGTCAGAGTCGCCGCCGTTTTGTAAACCAGGCTGGTGCCGATGTCGTATTCAAACGCGTGCTGCTGAGCAACCGTGGTGTTGTCCGTCGCCGTCGAGTTGCGAAGATCGTTGATAATAGCGGTGGTAATCGCGGCCTTGTCGGTCAACCCGCTATAGAGCGCCAGTTGCGCCGGTGTCGCGGCAACGCCGTGAACGCCGGTATACACATGCTGGATGAAGTCAGTGCCGGTCAGTTGAGCGCCTTTTTTCTGGAACTCGACGGAGGTCAACAATTTGGTGGTCAGCGAACTGAAGGTATTACCGTGCTTGCCAAGATAGTTGCTCCAGTCGTCCAGACCCTGCGCATCGACATCGCGCTGTGGCACGGCGAGGAAGATCGATGCAACTTGTTCACGCGCGGCCAGCCCCGCCAATTGTCCTGCGTTGTCCGGTGCCGTCTCGTTCAAGAAGAACTGCTGCGCCGCCGTATCGCCGGCGCCAACCGTGCCGCGCAGCCCGGTGATGATATTGACCAACACATCGCCTTTGGTGCCGCCGCCGCTGAGGATCGCGTTCAGAGCGGAGAGTTCGGTGCTGTTTGGTGCGCGCTCATACGCTTCGGTGAACACTTTGTTGATGAAATCGGCGTTGGACAGCGAGTTCAGCGCCGCGCGATCGGTGACAAACTTATTGGCAACCTGCGCAAAAGTCTGTGCCGAGGTGTTGATTTGTGTCCCCAGAGTAATGACCGTGCTGGTAACCGGATCGATCCCCGCCAGGTAATACAGCGCCAAGGCGTCCGATACGCCAGGGCCGGAACCGGCGGCGCTGGTGCCCGGATACAACACGTTATTCAGCTGTGCGTCGAAGTTGTTTTGAGACGTCAACGTGCCCGAATCGAACCCGTTGTAGTTTAACAAGGACGTCACGGCATCGGAGATGGCGTTGGTCAACGAGCTGCCGCTCAGAATAGCCTGAAGTTCCGCGGTGCTCGGCGAGCTGCCATAGACTGACGTGTAAATGGTCTGCAGGATCTCCACGTCGGTTTTAGACGCGTACAGCGCCTGACCGGCGCTGGAGTTTAACAGACTTGTAATGTACGCCTGGGCGGTAGTCTGCCCCTTCTCTATTTGGTTGCCAACACTATCAAATACACTTGGCGAGGCATTTTGCCCAAGCACTGCTAAAAGAAGCGCCGCCGCCTCTTTTTGATACACGAGAGAAGCCATAATCGTATCCTTAAACAAAATGGTTTTAGCTAGGCAAAATCAAATCTGATTTTAAAACCTGGCGTTAGCGATAAAAACGTTACCGCACAATCGAATACCTCGCGAAAAAACCCCCTTTCTTCGCATATAAAGAAAAGTTCAAAAAACGCAAGCTGTCAAGGAAGTGGGATTTTTATTATCAACAGAAAAAGACAGGATTAAAACCCATTAATATCAAATAGTTAGCGAAATTGAAAAAATAATTAATGTTAATATTAGATAGCAAATAGTTCGTGATAATATTAATGCATCTACTTAATGAAAAATGTACGGCAAGAAAATCTAACGAGCAAGAAAATACAATAAAAGCAATAAGTTAAGAAATAAAATAAAAAAACACTGAGTTATCAACGCGTAACAAGCCTCAAAGCTTTGATTGCTTTAGTCATACAAAGAATAGCCAACAAAATAAAACCATTTAATTATCATTGAGTTGAATTTTCAGGCGAAGAAGGAACAACAGATGATGCGTTCCTATTTGTGAGGAACGCAATAAATATGAAGAAATAAATATAAGAGAGGCGAAAGGATCGGAGGTCGAGGTGGAATGCCGAAAAACGACAGGTCAGACAAGCAGAGGAGAGTGTGATGGCGCAGCGTTTCATACTGCGCGTTAAGAGATGATAGGGTCAGCTTACTTTTTCCCAGTGGTGATGTATTGCTTGCACCTTGGATGATAGCCTTTGAAAAAAGTAGAGATAATATGAAAAACCAAATAAAAATCAAGGCTAAGCACCGCACGAACGAGTGACTTTACAAGGCCTTTAATATAGGACTTATCGGGATAGTGCCGCGCAGACAGTATAATGTCATACAGGCGCTCCCTTTTCGTATGCTCGCTCAGCGTCCCTTTCTGCAAACGGGACAAAGAGTGGTTTATAGAAGAAAAACTTGTAAAGGTAAAAGGAACGCCTTTAGCTAAAAGCTTTCGCATATTTCTGAACAAGCTATAGTCCACGCCATACAACGCATAGTGATTATCAAAAATAGGCATGTGGGCAGTTCGGAATTTATCAATAAATTGGCGAGTCAAGATCAAGCCTGAACCGATAGAGGAAACGGTGCCAACATCAACAATTCTCATTTCCAGGACAGGAACGTCGTCTTCGACCGGATACTGAACAACCCCCGATTCCAGAGAGCCATCCGTTGCCACAATCTTAGGCACTTCAACGTCGTATGACACATCATCGTCAACAAGACGGGATATAAAACTTTCTGTCACTTCAGTGTCATCGTCGAGAAACACATATTTTTGCGCATTCGGATGCGCATCAATAAAGCCGTTATATGCAATGCTAAGCGGCATATTCTCGGTTTTGTTCATCAACTCGAAAGTGTGGAAACCCACTTCGAGCTGGTGATAAAAATCGCCACTATCACTCAGAACCGCTGGCCCATTATTTATTACGACCAAATCAAATAAAGAGCAATCAAACTTTAATAACGAAGATAACGTCGTTGAACTAGCCAGCTCCTTACCATAAAGAATCACTAAAATGCGAGCTTTTTCCATCGCAACACTCATTATTACCTCTCAAGATAGCGCCTGGTGTCATTATCTTCAATAAAAAATAAATTAATCTTCAGACAACTATAGTGCAATTAAGCACCGAACAATCGACGGGAGGAAAACCATTCCCTAACCTGTGAATAAAGAATGGAACTTATCCTCTTAAACTTATGCCTTATCAGAGTGAAGTACATCTTTTCCGAAGACTTTACTCAATTGAACTCGCCAGTCAAAGACTTTTTCAGCATATTCACGCAGTGTCCGGCTTTCAAATTTCGATTCATAAAACCAAGTGACAATGTCTGACATATCAATGGGAAGATCGTCAGCGGAGCACTGATAATAATAACCAGTGCCCAAAAAGGAGTCATCCAAATGGCTCTTAATAAATGGAATGCCGCGTGCACAATACTCTTTCGACTTAAGGGAGCAGTTGTAATCATTGCCACTCCGGTGGCGCCCCAATGAATCTACAGCGATATCCATGGAGTCAAAGAGAGCATCCAGCTTTTCACCGTGCATCGAGCCGTGAAATATAACCGAGTCCTTCACACCCAACTTCTGAGCTAACTCCTTCAGCCTTTGAAGTTCGCCGCCGTCACCCGATAGCGAATTACCCACAATATGGAAGGAAACAGGAACAGCGCCATTCATTTTCTGGTACTCAGCAATGCCCGTAATAACACGGTCATAACCATGCCAATAGGCCAGCTGCGCTACGCCAATGAAATTGATGCCTTCATGTGCGATATGCTCTTTCACGCGCACCTTATTGAGAGGAACAGAGTTGAAAATCCTGATGGCCTTGACCCCCCATATTTTGTCCCGCTGTGCCCCCATATAACTGATAACATCAATTTTCTTTCTAAAAATCAAAGAGAAGAAAAGCAAGTATAAATTATAGCAACGGGATTTAAAGGTTTTGCTTTCTTGAATAAATGGGAAAGTGGGTATCTCAACGATAAGATTGCTGGCAAATGTCTTTTTCAACGAAAAAACCAGCGGATAGGAGAATATTTTCAATGAAGGATATGGCAGCCTTACATAAGCATAATCATAATAATCCGCTTTCTTTCTAATGTATTTTATCACCGAAGAATAGAACAACATCCCCTTGTCTTTCTTCAGTGGAAAGCTGTCTCTCTGATTAGAATCAATATTCCAAACAGTCATCCCGGTCTCTGTCATATAAATAACGTCGACATCAAACCCTAGCGAATGCATTGCGTAACATTGGGCCATGATCTTCTTGGCAACGCCGGTCGCCATTTCACCAAGATCGATCAATGAAATATAAACTATTCTTTTACCGTTCATAGTTACGCTCACAACGCGCTCCCGCCAAAAATAGCCTCAAATCTCTTATTATAGTTATCAGCATAGAAAAACTCCATATTCTTACTGACGACCTGGGGATCAAAACCATATTCTTTATTAACAACTTTCTGCATGATTGATGAAAGAGTAGCAACATCTCCAACCGGGAAGATAAATCCATTTTCGCCATCATCGATAAAATCCCTGGGGCCAGTTTTACAATCTGAACTAATGCAAAACACCCCTCGAGACATTGCTTCACCAAGTACGGTTGGCAGCCCCTCGAATGCGGAAGATAACAATAATGCGTCAGGTTCTTTCACTACACTCCACGGATTATCATGCCAACCTTGGTGAATTTTAACCGTTTCCGTGAGGTTATGCTTCTCCACATAATCCCGTATAATTTGGCCGTCAGCACCGTCGCCTATCAAATGAACCTTGAAATTCCCTTTAACATGCAGACTGGCATCAATAATATCCTTAATTCTTTTCTGCCCTTCAAAGATAAGCCGGCCAACGTATACAAAATCGACATCATCTTCAATATGCTTTTCTTTCTTTATTATTTCTTGGCGCTCGAACGGATTAGGGAAATAAATAATCCTATCTTCTGCAACACCAATCTCACCAAGCTGGCTGCATATCTCTCTGCTAATGCCAAGACAATAGTCAGCATTTTTGCACAGTGTGAAATCACCGAAGTTAGATGTGAGCGAAAAGTGCGGCCACGCATAAATGCGGAATTTTAATTTAAAGATCTTCCGCAACTTGCTCAAGTAAAGCGCCTGTGCTGGCCCAGTGCAAATAACATAGTCGAAATGATTTCTAATCAAAAAATATGCCATGTATGTAACATGAAGAGAAAAATTAACTAACCGACTACCGACACTGAACGGAAATCGATGCGCTTTCATCGTGGATAGCCAATCTTCTTTCCCGCGATGGAATCCTATTTTCTTGTTATTCTCTCCAATATTCTTATCTCCTCCTGAGAGGGAGACAACGGTGAGCTCCATATCCTCCCTCTCTTCGACCAGGCTATTCACACGTTGAATAATCCGCTCGACACCACCATTCCCGGACATATAAGAGGTAACAATTAATAATTTTTTACGTTCCATTCCAACCCTCAATTCATATATTCATATGGCTTAAGAAAACTTAGGGCCATAAACTGGCGGTAACAGTAAGCCATATTTAGTAACTCATGATTTTGAGTCATAAAAGCTAGTAAGCGCCATCGCGTTTTAAAACAACGCCGATCGTTTTAAACAGAATCGCTATATCGTTCCACAATGCCCAATTCTTCACATACCAGGCATCGAAATATACTCGTGTATCATAATCAATATCATTACGACCACTCACCTGCCATAATCCCGTCATGCCGGGTTTAGCCATAAGGTAATAGTCGACATCGCCGGCATAACGCTCCAGCTCAGCCTCTATCACGGGTCTTGGGCCAACCAGGCTCATTTCACCTTTCAGCACATTCCATAATTGTGGCAGCTCATCCAGGCTGGTTTTGCGAATGAAATGACCAATTTTAGTGATGCGCGGATCGTTTTTCAGTTTAAAGTCTTTGTCCCATTCCTTTCTGGCTTCCGGATCGGTACTCAGCAAATTCTCAAGCACTTCCTGAGAATTCATGACCATCGAACGGAATTTCAGGCACTTGAATTTTTTGCCATTATGCCCTATGCGCTCATGCCCATAAATAGACTTACCGCCATCTCGCGAGACCTTATAAGCCAAAAATGCCAGCACGGGGGAAAGAAGAACAATAATCGATGCCGAGCCAATAATGTCGAACAGACGTTTAACGATGCGCGAGGAGCGCTTAGCCAAATTATTGCTGACCCGTAATATCATCACTTCATGGCTAAAAATAAACGACATATCGGTGCCGTACAATGGCACACCGCGCAACGTCGGAATGACGGATACTGAACGGCAGTTATGCTTGGCGAGATTTTTCAACCACCAATCACGCAGTGCATGTTCTTCAAACTCCAGCGCCACAATAAACTGGGTACTTTCAACGTTAGCGATTCTCCAAAGCTGTTCTTCAGAATCGATAACCGGAACGCCAGCAACCACCTCGTCACAAGGGCCCGTGCTGCAAACAAACGCAGAGACGCGGAACCCCAGCACTTCCTCACTCTGTAACGCCGCGTAGGCCTCAATCGCATTGCGGCCAGAACCAATGATGATAGTGTGTTTTTTCCACAGCCCTAATTTATTCAGCATCCGTTTAGTAATAATGCGTCCAAGCGGAACCAGCACCAAAACAAGGACCCACGTCATCATCCATACAAGCCGCGAAAAATTCCATTTTGAAAAAGCCACCAAGGATAAATCGAGAACGGCAAATATTAATAGCGTTCTGACCACCTCTTTCAACTCAAACCAGAATGGCTTTCTATATGTGTAATGCCGGAGACGGGTCCAAAACCAAACGACACAGATGAGTGATAGTATGAAGTGTGAAAGAATTCTTACATGATAACCGTCTGAAAGAAGGAATATACCTGGATCGTCGATAAGTTTGTAGACAAAGAAGTACGCCAAATAAATTGAAACATTGAAGAAAACTAGATCTGAAACCAACAGTGAAAATTTAGAAAAAAAACTTTTAAATATCCCGCTATTGTTAGACATTGGATCTTACCATCCGTAAAAAGATTCTTTATATGAAATATATTGAGCTCGTGCTTATATAAAAAGTACGCATCTGAACACTCAACACATATCCAGACAACGGGTAGAATATTACTACGATGTTAAAACACATAGTACTACACCGCCATCAGTGAAAAACGCAGAAATTTATAGAGTCAAATATCGTTAGTAGATGATTCTTTTATCATTATTGAACAAGCTCCATTTTTCATGCACATAAGCGCTTATTTCCCCCTGAAATCGCTCAACCGAAAAACGAGATGCATTATTACGGCAATCCTGGGCAACAAATTTATCGAAAACCTCTTCAAAGCGCGCGACCGCATCCACTACGGCAGAAACCGACTGTGACTCAAAGAAAATGCCCGTCGGGTTATCCACACCATACGGCCGCACGGTTTCCAAGACACCTCCCCGTCCGTATGCAATAACTGGAGTGCCGCATGCCTGCGCCTCAACCGGGGTTATGCCGAAGTCTTCTTCGGCGGCGAATACAAAAGCCTTCGCACGCTTCATATAATCATCGAGCACGTCATTATCTTGGTAACCCAAAATCTCAATATTACTTTTCGCCTTATTCTTTATTTTCCCCATTTCAGAACCGTCACCGATAACAACCAAGCGTTTATCCGGCATGGCCGAAAAGGCTTCAACGATAAGATCAATACGCTTGTAAGGCACCATCCTGGATGCCGTCAGGTAAAAGTCCTCCTTGAGCTCATGAACAGTGAATCTCTCCACATCTACAGGCGGATAGATAACATCCGCATCACGCCCATAAGCTTTTTTGATACGTCTAGCAATAAATTTGGAGTTCGCAATCATATGGTCAACACCATTTGCAGTTCGGTAATCCCAAAGGCGCATTTTGTGTAAAAACCACTTGGCAAACATTCCTTTAACGCCGCTATCTAGACCGGACGCTTTGAGATAGTGATGCTGCAGGTCCCAAATATAGCGCATTGGAGAATGAATATAGCTAATATGCAACTGATCGGGTCCGGTGAGAACGCCCTTAGATACCGCATGACTGCTTGAAATAACAATATCATGCTCTTTTAAATCAAGTTGCTCGACGGCATATGGCATCAATGGGAGATACAGCTGATAGTATTTTTTCGCCAATGGCAGCTGCTGTATGAAAGTGGTCTTAGCCTTTTTCCCTGAAAAATCGCGCCTATCCGTTTCGGACAAAAAGTCGATGACGGCGTATAAGTCGGCACATGGATAAAGATTTAAAATTTCCTTGAGAACACTTTCGGCACCGCCTTTAGTTACTAGCCAATCAGAAACAACCCCTATACTTAATTCACTGCAAAACATCATTATCCCCAAGCATGCTCTTCCCACATGCAGACTTTACCAGCATCAAAGGCAATCTCATCAAGAAAGCGCGTTTATTATGCTGTTTAAGCATGATGCAGAGCTCTCCCAAGAAAAACGCGCAGCATTTTTATAACCAGCCTCCACAAACCGATGACGTCCCGATTGATTTTCAATGGAGGATTTTAGCGCATTAACCAAAGAATTTCTGTCATACGGATCAAAATAAATGACGCTGTCTTGCAGAACCTCAGGCATCGCCGCCGCTGATGAGGCAATCACAGGGCACCCCGATGCCTGCGCTTCGAGCGGCGGTATGCCAAAACCTTCGTAAAAGGAAGGAAAGACAAACGCAAATGCGCGACGATATAGTTCAGATAAGGTGTCATCATCGACCCGCCCTAAAAACTCAACGTGATTGATCGACGTGGATGATGCAAGAATGCTTTCCACACCTTGATAGTTTTTGTGTTGGGCCCCGACTATTTTGAGCTTGAAGCCCAAACACTCAGGTAAACAAGCGAAGGCCGCGATCAATCCTTCGAAATTCTTGTGGTATTGCTGCGAAGCAACGGCCAAGAAATATTTTTCTGGTGCATGATTCTCTTTAGCCTGCATCTGCGGGTGAAAAAGGTCACTGGCCGCATTGTAAACGACATAGCAATGCTCTTTCGGTAAGTTAAAGAAATGTTCTAGCTCACTTTTGGCAAACTGACTAACCGTTAATACAGCCCTACTGCTGGCAATCAATCTCGGTATAATAAAGTTATACGCCCCCCTGAATTTGAAGCTATAACTTTGGGGGAAACGTTTATAAGCGACATCATGCAGCGTAATTACTTTGTTCTTATAAAATAGCGGGGCAGTATTACAAAAGTTAACCAACAGAGGGTTATCGATATCTCGCAAGTATGAAGGGAGATCATATTGCTCCCAAAAATGCCCGCTATTTTTTCCTATTACTTTGACATTAAGGTGCTTTGTAACTTCATTATGTTTAATTTTCGCTGGGGCCAAAAAAACAACATCATCCCTCTGCTCACATAATTTTTGGCTAAGTTCGATAGCAAAACGCTGAACGCCAGTCACCTCTTGGGAAAAAAATCTCGCGTTTACATATAGCATATGATTATTCCTGAGCACTCATGCATATCACAAACGGCAAGCAGAATTTAGCGCCATTCTCGCCACAATGTCCCCATGAAATGATCTAGCGACTTCCCATAACCTGTGCCAAATCCCGCTACTGGCGTGAAAGTTATCTCACCAAAATAAAGTTTTCCATGATAAATATACCAGTCAATTCGAACATAATTGAAATCCTGGGCAAGCTTTTTACTTAATGAAAGAGCCAATTCAAGATTTCTTAAATCGAGCGCCACACATGTATTTTGAGATTCAGACTGTTCGAACGTTTTCTCGAAATTATTGACGTAAAAATGTCTAGTCAGTGAGCCAGAAAATCTGTCATTAATAATCTGCAAGACAAAATCGAAATCACCATCATCTTTTTTGAAAAGATGAAACTTGTAGTCTGTTAATGCAACAATACCATCACCCAGCAACTTTTCAACAAGTATTAAGGGAGAGATATACCGATAATGTATTTCACGCTGAACATGGGAGAAATCAGTTTGCATCCAACGACGGCTAACAGCTAAGATATCGTTCAGTTCGGTTGCAGAAACCGGAGGATGAATAATTTTATACATCCCGGCGCCATGGTTGGGTTTAACAATGACACTGTTCGTTGTCCAATTGAATTTTTTTAGCTCTTCGGGATCTTCGGTTACAAACAATAACGGAATTAAGTATTCCCTGCCAATATTCTCTTCTATATAACGTCGAACTCGATATTTATCGGCCAACTCGATAAACAAAGGCACATTCATCTTGAAATTCTTTCGATAAAGTACCTTTTCATTGAAGGTCTTGGGGTTTTTTATATTTGGAAAGCGGCCAAATTTAAGCGTATAAACACAAAAATCCTGGACATACCAAGGCAGTGTTTTCGATATTTTCTTTATACAATCCCGAATGGACATTTAAATAGCTCACCAAAATTAATTTATTAACCCTCAGGAATCTGCTCCACTTTCTTTATCTGACTGCCTACTTTCCCGTTGTATAAGCAAAAGTCCCAATAACATCAGAAGTTTTACAAGAGTCAATACAGGCATTGGATAAGGCTGTACAACAACACAAACAAAGCCGATAATCCAAATCAAATTAAAACAAATTGGCGTCGCATACTGATAGTTCTTCAATTTTATATTGACAACAAATAGACGATAAGAAGCCAGCGCCGCAGTAATCAACATGACTATCAATCCGACAATGCCGCTATTTTTAATTTGCGTGAGCAATGGCGTTTGGATGCTGCGTTTATATTCAACTTCGCCATTTGCATCCATGTCTATTCTTTTTATCTCTCCCTTGTCTGCCACTCCCGTAGGGGACAGATAAAGGCCTCCATGCCCTATACCGATGAGATTTGCAGGGAGGTACCTTCCTGTATATTCCCAATAGTCGTGCAGTTGACTCGCTCGGGTATTCATTGCTTTACTGGTGAATATTTTAATCGCCGACGGAGTCAAAGCAGCCGTAATAATCAACAATAATATAATTCTTTTTCTTGGCAACTGCCGGGTCACAAGTCTGAAGAAAATCTCATACAACAAATAAAGTACAGAGATGGCAAAAAGAAATTTATACACATTGAGCAACATGCCAATGGCTATAACCACCATTATCATAAGGGATAAACTGAACCGCTTCTTATTAGCAAAAAACAAAGAAACAAGCACGAACAAATACAGAGTGAAGTAGTTATAGATATTATCTTGGTCTATTATACTGACCTTCACCCCATATCGTTCCCATACATAATCCGTGTAGATATAGGTTCCAATCAGCCCAGAAATAAAGTTGATAAAATCTATCGCACATAGAAATAATAATAAAGGACCAAACCTTAACTTACCAATGTCACTGCTCGCCCTGAAAAAAACAAGCATTAGAGCGATAAAATAAACGATCCCACGGGCATAGAGCAATTGATTCCTGACACTTCCCACCCCGTCCAGCGCCACATGAATAATGTAGCCAAGCAATGAAAAGGAAAATAAAATCGTCCCTTGGACGGCGGTCAACTTAATGAATGGAGAGACTCGCAAGAATAAGGGACTCGGCTTTATTCCTTTGTTCATCGCCCATTGGACGAGACATACAGATAACATGGCCAGAAAGAAAATATCAGCCGATGAAAACAGCCCAATAACTTTATAATGATAGATAAAGGTTCTGGCTATAGGGATGTTAAAATCATGGATAGGCATCACCATGATATTATATGAGGAATATGAAAATATAATATAAGTAAACAGCAAAAAGGCAAATGAACGGTTGAGTTCATATTTTTTGTAAAAAAAATAAAGAATAATAAGTGCAGCAATAAGAAAGCCGATAAAAAAAATAGAATCTAGCACCACCAGTGAATGAGGTATATATGAAGGATCAATATCCGTTTTTGACACGGTCATACTCTGCAATATACTCCTGGGTGATTGTCTCAGGTGAAAAAACTTCACGAACTGAAGGGCTGACTGCGCGGCTTTCCTTTTTCATAGCGAGTAACTTTTCGTATGTAGGAGTACCTGTTAACTCCGAAATTGTTGGTGCAATATCAAGCATTTCGGTAATTCCACCAACAGAGGAGACCAGTACAACCTTATTGGCAAGTGCACACTCAATAACCGTACGCCCGAAGGGTTCGCGCCATTTGGTTGGCAGTATGACGATGTCCACCTTCGCCAAAAAAGCTGGTAAATCAAGCCGCCCTAAAACCTTAACCTGTGCAGCGGAAGCCAATGCCGCCAGGTGACGCTTTTCTTCATCTGCGTAATCACCTGCCGCAATCGCCATGACATTCTCATTTTCCGCTTTTATTGCCTGAGCAAATTGACAAAATATATCAAAGCCCTTCGCAGCACTTAATTTCCCAATAAAACCAATGCGCAAAGGCTCTGTGCATTCAGTATCATCCGATACCGGATCGATAGCGACTGCATTATAAATTCGTCTTTTTAGGGCACGGGGAAAAAAACCATTGGCGAGATGAAACTCTTTTATAAAATCGCTGATACCGACAAAAGTATTTACTTTCTTGCTATGAAATCGCCTAAAAAGCGACCAAATCCAAACGCCATAGCTGCGTGGGTCCTGATTGCTCCCCTGCTTGAATAGCGTAGAATTCGGATGAAAAAGGTAATAGTCTCTTGCCGTATGAAGGATTTTTACTCCTCGCTTCTTTGCAGCCCCCCAAACGGCAACAGAGAAACCGGCCAGGTTATTGGTGTGAACAAGATCTGGCCTATACATATCTAATTCATTACAGAACTGAAGATATGAAGCCAGATTGTAACTATCAATAATGTGCCACAACCCACGCTGCAGTGACGATCGTTTCTTATTATCGAATGGCCAATAGATATTTTTCAGCGGCAGATAAACAACTTCAACACCGTTGATGATGCTGCACTTCCGATAGGGTTCGGCATGAAAAGTCAAAGCTCTCACCTGGTGCCCTAGGGCGACTAAACTCTCACACAAAATCTGAACCGAGATTTCAGCTCCGCCGACACGATGAGGCGCATATAACGTATTTGCCACCATGACTTTCATAGCCTATCTCACTGTTATCAGATTAAGTCAATACCACTAACTCGTCGTTTTTTACTAATCAAAGTCTTAACTAAGCATCGCTATTCTTTATCGCTAAGAAACATACCGAGCTGAATTTATCCTTTATAGAGATTGAATGTTTGCTCAATCATTTTTTTAGAAGTGAAATTATTTTTATAGAAATCAATCGCATTTTCTTTCATTTTCTGCAGATCTTCTTTGCTGAGACTACTTAATATCCTGCAAGCTTCATCCACATCGCCAACCGGGAACAAAAAGCCTGTGGTTCCTTCTAGCACAACCTCTGGCAATGAACTGCATCGTGATGCGACGACAGGCAATCCGTAGCTTTGCGCTTCGACGGCAACTAACCCGAATGATTCCCAACGACTGGGCATTAGCAAAACATCGGCTTCCAAATAATATTTTGCCATGTTTTCTTTACTTACCCAACCTGCGTAATCGATATTTTCAACCTGTGCAAGTTCTGGATTTGAATGAACTCCGCCGCCAACAACGGTAATTCTACATCCATTTCCAATCTTATTGGCAACCTGCTCAACGATATCAATTCCCTTTTGAAAATCTAGCCGACCGACAAAGAGAATATTCAGGCCATGATGTTCATCGTCCTGCTTAACATAGTTTTCGACGGTGGTACTGGGAGGTTCTACACCATTATAAATGACAGTGAGCTTATCTTTATTTACCCCCCACCTTACAGCTTCATCATATTCATACTGACTTACACAAACGATCACATCCGTCTTATGGGACAAAATTTTCTCTATTATCGCATAGACTTTCTTCTTCTTATCACTTGTATCCATCAAGAAGGAGAATGCATGCGGACAATATATTACTTTAGGGCGGCCGGGCAGGAAAAACAATAATCCCCGACATATAAAGCCAGCGAAGGAGCTATGGATATGCACGATATCAGGGCGCTCATTTCGATAAAGCCGGACAAATCCAGCCGCCAGGGAAAAGAAAGACCTCATGTTGCGTCCCGAACGCTTGAAAGTATAAATTTCTGCCTTTGAATCTTTGATTTCTTCGCGTTGTTCTTCAGGGACCAAGCAAGTTACATTGAAATTTTCCGTGTCTTTTGTCAGCTGCCTTAAAATTGTTGCCACTCCACCTTTAATGGTTTCAGCTACATGCAATATTTTTTTCATCCGGTTAACTCACGATTCATTGAAGTAGTTCTTCATAGAGGCCATGTATCTTTTCACCAGTACGCCCTGAAAAGAAAAATTCATTGCGTTTGGACTCGCTGATGTGAATCAGTTTTCTTTTGCCTAAGCTTATCTCTTCAAGAATGTCAGCCAGTTTGTCCGAATCCAGCTTATCAAACAAGTAACCGGTTTCACCATCAATTACCACGTCTTTCAACCCGTTAATGCTCGTGGTAATTACAGTTCTATTTCTTACCATTCCCTCAATGGCCACTAAACCGGCTTGCTCCCATAATGAAGGCATGACAATTATAGGTACATCTTTCAGCAATATCCAAGGAGATTCAGAGTACCCTTTAAAGATGACCTTTTCCGATAGTCCTAACGAGTTAGCCTGTTTTTCTACGTCCGGACGATCTTCCCCATCTCCAATCAACAGTAACTCAAAATCAATACCTCGTTGATTGATTTTCCCTAACGCATCAATCAACGTCGGCAGTCCTTTCTGTTTTGTAACCCTGCCGATAAATCCCAACTTTAATTTATCGTGGTTATTCAAGGAAAGCTCAGAGTAAACCTCACTCTCATCAGGGGCGGTGGTTCCGTTATAAATCAACCGTATATTCTTCTTTTTTCCATTCCTGGAAATCTTTCCGTATGATTCTTGCGATAGTGTTATATATCTATCGGCCATAAAGGAGAAGTGCTGAGAAACATCATCATAGTTAGCTGTTGGGCCACCGTGCCCTGTATGAACAATCTTGAAATGCCCACCCAACAGTTTGGCGCCAAAAGCCATGATTAACGAATAAATAGAATGTGTATGAACGATATCAGGCCTAAACTCCACCACAGCTTTTTTCAAGGCTTTTATATTGCCAAGCAAATCTTTTTTATTCTTCGCTGAAGGGTTGTCAAAAAGTGTTATGCCGGTGTCGATAAAGTTTTGTTTTCTGCGCCCCTCACTGCAATCGGCCAGGATAGACACCATCACGTTCTTCTCATTTATCAAGTAGTGACTTGTTTTAAGAATGACATCTTCTGTCCCTCCCGCATCCAATACAGGAAAAACATTCATTACCTTTTTCACTTTCATCTTTTCTTCAGTCTGAATGGCAATTGACATAAAATTATTTTATCCAAAAATAGAATGGATAATCCCCAATCCAATCATAGTTTGTCCAAAACTCGTATCCTGTTGCACCGCCTAAACCACCACTCAATGGCCCTACGGACATAAATTTATAGATAAAGTAGAGGATCAACAGCATTCTATATATTGTCGATATCTGTGAAAAAGACAAGAATAGCAAATACCCCATCAAGAATACGGACATCACCATGAAAAGGCGGTCCGATGCCATTGGAATCGGTAACAACAGAATATATGCAGCCCCGCCCCACAAAATAAAACTTCGCCATTTCTTTAGATTTTCATTTTTATCAAAATAAAAACTTCCCGCAGCAATCATTATCATAAGGGAGAAGAAAAACGCCAAAAGATTAATAGTGGTATCTTTATCCAAATAATACTGAAACTTGAAGCTAGCCACACCCAAAAGGTTTTGTGCAACAATCGCACCTACTAAGAACTGGAAGGATATAACCAATAACACAATAAAGCCCAGACCTATAACTTTAGGTCCGGTCTTACTTCCAGAAAAGATTCTTATTATAAAATAGATTGGGATAGAGGTTAAATGCGTAAATATCGCAAGTGCCGTGAAGAACGTTGATTTTATCTTACTTCTACTTAAATAGCCAATAGCAAGCAGCAATATGGAGGTGGCTAGCCCCTGTCTGATTTGAACTGACAATGCCAACAACCCCATAATACCAAGGGCAGAAGCAGCACAGAGGTTTTTCTTATTTTTACTAATATGTTCTAAGCCGAACTTCTCCAACCATATATAATATATAATGTACGGAAGAAAAACGAACACACTGGTGAATATATCTTTTTCAACAGGCTTTTCTGTAAAGAGGGCCAACAGTTTGAATAACCCTCCCAAGACAAACTCCCACCCTCCCGAATAAGAGCTGAAATAATCGGCCCCATAGAATATTCGTCTATATACAGGATAATAAACAAAAGTTATATCATCGCCCAATGCACCATTGAAGTTACGAGAGCCTATATATACAGTGCCTGAAAGGACAATCAGAACACCCAGCAATCTCCTTGTAAGATTTTTTACCTCTGGCGACATAGCCAACACAATGAGAGAAAGGTAATAAGAGATAAAAGGTGATATGGTAAAAACCAGCCATAGAAATATGGCTGTAATAAGTATGAAGTTGTTATATCTATACCCGCTATCAACAGGGCCGTATTTATATTCTCTCATATTTGATTAGCCATATCTTCCTAAAACTCTGCTCATGTCTTATCGCATGTATGTCAATACGGCTGATAACTCGCTATCAGCCGTATTTTTGCTATTACTTATACGTATAGTCGTAGCTATTGTAACCGTAAGTATAATAGCCGGAGGTTTTCTTAACGATGGCATTGATAATAACACCCTTCACATCAATACCATTCTGTTCGAGCCTCCGGATGGAAACATCCACCTCTTTTGGCGTATTCACGCCAAAACGAGCCACCATCAGTGTTGTTCCTGCATTTTTACCTATGATAGCCGCATCGGTCACTGCCAGAATTGGCGGTGTATCCACTAACACTAAATCATAGTTTTCGCTCGCCCACTTCAGAGTTTCATTGAAACGCGCATGCATTAACAATTCAGAAGGGTTCGGAGGTACCTTGCCGCGGCTGATAAAGTCGAAATTAGGAATCGGCGTCTGTTTTACGGCGCTGGCAACAGCGAGTTTGCCCGACAAAATATCAGACAAGCCATCAGTGCCACTGGCATTAATCAGTTCATGCGCATACCCCTTACGCATGTCACCGTCAATGAACAATACCTTAATTCCTGCCTGAGCAACTACCCCTGCCAGGTTGGCGCTAACGAAGGTTTTACCGATGCCAGGACTGGCGCCAGTAATGATCAAAATGTTGTTCTTCGCTTCCATCATGGCGAAATGCAGGCTGGTGCGAAGACTGCGGATCGCTTCAATCGCCAGATCGGCAGGGTTGCCGATAACCAGTAAATTATCGGCATTGGTATTCGCCGTTTTAAGCTTCTGACGTTTATTTCTGACCAGTAACTCCCCGTCTTTCTTCCTTTGCCATTCTGAAAGAGGAATGCTGGCATAAACGTTAATGCCATACTCTTCCAGCTGTTCAGGGCTTTCAATACGGCGCAGCAAAAATGACTTCAGCAATACATAGCCGCCAGAGAAGAAAAGTCCCGCCAGCATGCCTAATGCGAGTATAACTACCTTGCGAGGTGCAACTGGTTTTTCTTGCGTCACGGCCGAATCGACGATTCGAACATAACCGACAGTGCTGGCCTTAGAAATTTGCAGTTCCTGTTGTCGATTCAACAGCTGCATATAAACCTCTTGCCCAGACTGGACGTCGCGGCTGAGACGTACAATTTCCTGTTGAGTTTTAGGCATCAGATTGACTTTCTTATTCAACCGGCCTTTTTCCTCTTCCAGCGTCTTTCTTTTTTCCATCAACGCCCGATATGCCGGGTGCTCTTTGGTGTAAAGTTTGGAGATATCCGCTTCTTTGAATGTCAACTCATTCAGTTGGGAATCCACTGATACCAACGAATCCAGAACAGATTTTGCTTCCAATGGAAGGTCTACAGAATCATTTTTCTGTCGGAACTGATTCAGTTTATTCTCGGCGGCATCCAGTTCAGAACGTGTGGCTGGCAACTGAGTTTGCAGGAATGCCAGACTTTTAGCATCCTCTTCCGATTTACGGGCGATATTTTGCTGCAAATAATTGCCAATAACATTATTGAGAATGTCACTAATAACAACAGGGTCATCCCCCGTCAAGTTCAGTTCCAGAACCCCGGTGTTCTTACCGCGATCGGCAACGCTCAGACTGTTCAAAAGCGAATTCATCGCTTTTTGATCAGAACGATGTGCAACGGTAAATGTGGTGCCTGGCTCTGCACTCAAAGAGCTGACAAGGATGCTAACGCCGTCTTTAGCCGAAAGCTCGCCTACTTTGCCTTTAAAGAGCGTCTCATCGTCTTTAACCACACTGTAAGTTTGCTCGTCATTGACGACCAAGGTAATAGCCTGTTTTTCCCAAGTTTTTGGCAAAGTGAATTGGGAAACACTAACGACACCAGGCTTATTTCCAATAAGGCGGTTATAACCGCGGCCGAAAATCGGGAAGTAGTTCTGTTCGACCGAGGTGGTAAGATTCATGTCTTCAACGGTTTTTCCTAAAACCATTCTGGACTGAATCAGCTCAATCTCAGGAGCTGACTCCGGTTGACTGTCAGGCAACATCTTAGTGATATCACCCAGTATTGAATTAGCGCTTTTCTGCTCAACCTGGACCAAAGCATCAGCCTTGTAGATTGGTGTAGAAAAAATGGCGTAAATAATAGCGACGGTTAAACATGCGGCGGTAACGCCAATAACCAACCAGCGATGGTCGATCAGTTCACCGACAAAACGCCCTATGTCAATGTCATCAGAGCTTTGTTTCTCTGGAGTATTCACTCGGTTTCTTTCTAGCATTGGGAATCCTGACTTGCTATCGGCTTAAGACTTGTGCCCATTTTTGGGCTGAATTGTCGAGCAAGCTATAGACATGTTCAAATGCTTCATAGCTTTTTCGGTATGGATCGGGAATCTCATGTTGATTAAGCCAGTGGCCAAACAGCATGGTTTTTCCCCTAACCTCTGGTGCCAAACGCCCAACGGCATCAATGTGCTGCTTTTCCATCACAAGAATCAGATCGTATTCTCGACACATGGTTGCCGTCAGTTGCTGAGCTTTGTGTCCGTCCAAGGAAAGACCGTGCGCCCGAGCAGTATCGCTGGCATGAACATCGGCGGGCTTGCCCACCAAAGCGCCTAAACCCGCCGATGCTATCTTTTTATGAGGTAGGGCTTGCTTCAGCAGCCGCTCTCCTGTCGGAGAGCGGCAGATATTGCCCACGCAAACCACCAGTATCGAATCAAACATGATTGCTTACCACGTATGGATGTAGCGAACAGTTTCAGTCATATCATGTACGCCCGTGATCGTTGGGATCAGCTGGCCAATGACTCGATTCCAACGCACCAACGGCGCCGTGGTGACATAAACGATATCGTAAGGCTGAAGCTGGAACTCAGTTCCCATGACCAGGGCTGAAGCGTCTTTGGCATTCAGCTGATAAATATTGGCAATTTTCTTGCCTTCGGTGCCACGCAGAGGACGAATGACAAACACGCCGGTCGCATCAGAAGTGGTTTGATCCATCCCTTGCGCGTTGCCCAACGCCTCGGTCAGAGTCATGCCGCTACGATCCATTTTCAGGGTGTTTTGCTGCTTCACTTCACCCATCACGAAGACTTTCAGATCATCGTTGCGTGGTACGTAGAGAATGTCGCCAGGATAAAGCAGTTGGTTTTGGGTCAGATCGCCTTTCTGCATCAACGCCTGCAGGGAGATTTTTCTCTCTTTGCCGTTGTGCGTCAGCACCACGTTGCGCCAATCGGCATTTTCCGTCAGTCCGCCGGCGGCGTTAATCGCATCCATCACTGTCAACGGCACGTTGGTGATCGGCTGCTGGCCCGATTTGCTGACCTCGCCGGTGATATAAGCCTTCTGCGAACGGAATGCCGCAACGCTGACATCAACCTGCGGGCTCTCGATAAATTGAGCCAATCGCCCGGCAATGTCCGCGCGAACCTGGCTCAGCGTTTTACCTTCAACGCGAACTTTGCCGATATACGGATAGAAGATAGAACCGTCGGAATTGACCCAGTTGCCGGTGTCACTGGCACTGCGGTATTGGCCGGCAGGCGTCGTCAGTTCTGGGTGGTCCCATACCGTCACCATCAGAACATCGCCAACGCCGATGCGATATTCATAGTTCTTCAGCTCCCGCTCCAGCGGAAGGTTATTCTGCGCCACCACGTTTTTTGGTCGCATTTTTTCAATCAAGGAAGGGGTCATCGGATAAATATTGACCAACTCATCCAAGTCAAAGTCGCTATCTTCTTGCTTGACAACGTCTTTTCCCATAGTAGACAGATGAGTCCCAGGTACCATCGTACATCCACTGATCACGCTGATAGATACCAGAAGTGGTATCAGTTTCCATTGTCTTTTTGCCATCGAGTTATCATCACTTTCAAAGTAAATATATCTGCCGAGCTACGTTACCTGGCCAACCCTGGCGTCATCACGGCACTCGCTATATAAATGCGGTCAAATCTCGCACCTGTCGAACCGGCGGAGGAAAGATGCTCATATTGAGCCTGCGTTGAAGATTAGAACCGTACGATTATGGAATAATCCCTGCGCAGAGTCCAACGCCGAAAGGTTCATTAAACGCGGCTTAATCCAGAGAAACATAGAATAAAAAACGCGGAACGTCATTACCGGCCTAACAGGTCGCTTTACAACGACAGCTGCCTGGCCCAAGCGCTAAACGCCTCACCCTGCGTCGGATGACGCAATCCGTAGGTCACGAAAGCATGCAGGTAACCCATTTTCTCACCGCAGTTGAACGACTCGCCCACCAGCTCCGTCGCCTCAACGGTGTTGTGCTTCAATAATTCGGCGATGGCGTCGGTCAGCTGAATTCTGCCCCAGGCGCCGGGTTCGGTTTTCTCCAGGATAGGCCAAATATCCGCCGACAGCACATAGCGTCCCACGGCGGAATAATTGGATTTCAGCTGAAGCTCGCGGCTCGGCTTCTCGATGATCGATGTCATTCTGGCGCTTATGCCCGGATGCAAGACATCAGTCTCGCACTCGACCACCGAATAGTCATAAAGCACATTTTCATCTGCAGACTGCACCAGCACCTGGCTCAACCCGGTTTGCTCAAACCGGGAAATCATATGAGCCAGGTTGTCTTTCTTGAGATCGGCTTTGGCGTCGTCCAGCAGGATATCCGGCAGCAAAACAACGAAAGGTGACTCGCCAATCAAGGGCTTGGCGCACAGAATGGCATGCCCGAGCCCTTTCGGTTGCCCCTGACGAATATGCATCAGAGTCACCCCTTTCGGCGTGATGGACTTCACCTCATCGAGCAGTTGACGTTTGACGCGCGCTTCCAACATCGCTTCCAATTCGAACGAGGTGTCAAAATGGTTCTCGATCGCATTCTTGGAAGAGTGCGTCACCAGAATGATGTCTTTGATCCCGGCAGCTACGCATTCATTAACGATATATTGAATCAGCGGCTTATCGACAATCGGCAACATCTCTTTGGGAATCGCCTTCGTCGCCGGCAGCATATGCATACCCAAACCGGCAACAGGAATGACAGCCTTTAACTTAGTCATGGTAATCCTCTTCAACATTGCGATTGCACGAGCTCACCGCAGTTATTTATCGTTCAACGCCTGCTTCAGCCATTGGGTAAATCCTGCGCCTTCAGTCTGATGGCGCAACCCATATTGGACGAATGCCTTCATATAGCCTAATTTATCGCCGCAGTCATGCGACTTGCCGCTCATATGGAACGCTTCAACGGTTTGTTGCTCCATCAGCATGGCGATGGCATCCGTCAATTGAATTTCGTCACCGGCGCCCGGCGGCGTTTTTTCCAACAGCGCCCAAATATCGCCGGCCAGCACGTAGCGGCCGACCACGGCCAAGTTGGAAGGCGCTTCTTCGCGCGCGGGTTTTTCCACCACAGCCGTCATGGCGGTGCTTTCGCCCGCCGCCAACGACGCGCCGCCACAGTCCACGACGCCATATTTCGACACGTCTTGCTCAGGGACAGGTTCCACCATGATTTGGCTATAGCCGGTTTCATCAAAGCGCTGCAGCATTTTAGCCAGGTTATCTTTGCGCAGATCCGCAGTGGAATCGTCTAACAAAACGTCCGGCAACAACACGACGAAAGGCGCGTCGCCAACCATCGGCTTGGCGCACAGCACCGCGTGCCCCAACCCCTTTGCCTGCCCCTGACGCACTTGCATAACGGTAACGTCCGGCGGGCAAATCCCTTTGATCTCTTCCAGCAGTTGACGCTTAACGCGTGATTCCAGCACCGCTTCGAGTTCGAATGAGGTGTCAAAGTGGTTCTCAATCGCATTTTTCGATGAGTGCGTGACCAGCACGATATCCTTAATGCCCGCCGCCACACATTCGTTCACGATGTATTGAATTAGCGGTTTATCGACAACCGGCAGCATTTCTTTAGGAATGGCTTTCGTCGCAGGCAACATTCGAGTGCCCAGTCCCGCAACGGGGATTACAGCCTTAAGTTTCTTTTGCATGTTTTTTATCCACAATCAAATTATTCTGCGAAGTTAAGCTAATTCTTAGTTTGGAAGACAGTATCGATAAGCAGGCACGCTACCGCCCCTGGCTTTCAGCTACCAATGCACTGTTTTTAGTGGCTGCAAAAAAAATTCAACCACATGATTTTATTGATATTTTATCTTTCCACTTAGCATTTATAACGGATATCGCCTATGTTCATCCCGCCAAACCGTTAAAGCGGCGTTGTTTATAACCAAAAGGCGATGATTCCTGCTGCTTATATATGGCTAAGATTCTTATACTATTAATCTTTAGACACAAGTCTTAGATACCCGCGCCATAGCGTTTTCAGAATAAGACTACTAAGCCTCCCGGTCTCCTTGAATTGCAGGCGGGCAGACAGAGCACAATAGCCTGATCTGAAAAGATTATTTCACTCTGTCTCTTTTATGTTCAGGCGATAATAGGAATATTTGCTTAAGTGGTCTGCATAACCATTTAATTTATTACGGTTACTATTTTTCACTTGGGTGTTAATCCGAGCATCGTTTTGTACGACTTTTCGATTAAAGTTGAATTTTGCCGCCTCAACGCCCATCATTCCGGTGCGGCATAAGCCGTAGAACTTACAGGTGAAATTGGGCGTATGGAATGGATCGCTGATCCAACAATTTGGGCCGGCCTGGCCACTTTGGTCGTGCTGGAAATCGTGCTGGGTATAGACAACCTTGTCTTCATCGCCATTCTGGCGGACAAATTACCAAAACAACAAAGAGATAAGGCCCGTGTCGTCGGTTTGTTGCTGGCGCTGGTCATGCGTCTGGCGCTGCTCGCCTCCATCTCGTGGCTGGCGACGCTGACCAAACCGATGTTCATCGTCGCGGAGCACCCCTTCAGCGGCCGTGATCTGATCATGCTGGTCGGCGGGATATTCCTGCTGTTCAAAGCCACCATGGAGCTCAATGAGCGGCTGGAAGGCAAGGACGAAGAGCAGCACGGCGCGCGCAAAGGCGCACGTTTCTGGCCGGTCGTGGCGCAGATCGTGGTGCTGGACGCCGTTTTCTCGCTCGACTCGGTGATCACCGCGGTGGGGATGGTCGATCACCTGGCGGTGATGATGATCGCGGTCTGTATCGCCATCGGCCTGATGCTGCTGGCCAGCAAACCGCTGACGCGCTTCGTCAACGCGCACCCGACTATCGTTATCCTGTGCCTGAGCTTCCTGCTGATGATTGGCTTTAGCCTGGTGGCGGAGGGCTTCGGCTATCACATTCCTAAAGGCTACCTCTACGCGGCGATCGGCTTCTCGGTCATGATCGAGGCGCTGAACCAGCTGGCGCAGTTCAACCGCCGTCGCTTCCTGTCGAAGGTCCGGCCACTACGTGAACGCACCGCCGAAGCGGTGCTGCGCATGCTGAGCGGCAAACATGAAGAAGCGGAAGTCGACAGCCATTCCGCCAACCTGCTGGCGGACAGCGACAGCGAAAACGGCGAGATCTTCAATCAGCAAGAGCGGCGCATGATCGAACGCGTACTCGGCATGGCGCAGCGCACGGTCAGTAGCATCATGACCTCGCGTCACGACGTCGAATACCTTGAGCTGAACGATCCGCAGGAAAAGCTGACGCAGTTGCTGGAACGTAATCAGCACACGCGCATCGTGGTGGTGGAAAGCAGCGCCAGCGACGAACCGCTGGGCGTGATCCACACCATCGACGTTCTCAAACAGCAACTGGCGCAGGCGCCGCTGGATCTGCGTGCGCTGATACGCCAACCGTTGATCTTCCCGGAGCAGCTCACGCTGTTAAGCGCCCTGGAGCAATTCCGCCAGGCGCAGACGCATTTTGCCTTTGTGGTCGATGAGTTCGGCTCCGTCGAAGGCGTCGTCACCCTGACGGACGTGATGGAAACCATCGCCGGCAACCTGCCGGAGGCCGGTGAAGAGGTGGACGCACGCCACGACATTCAGCAAAACGAGGACGGCAGCTGGATCGCCAACGGCTATATGCCGCTGGAAGATCTGGTGTTGTACCTGCCGATGCCGTTGGAAGAAAAGCGCGAATACCATACGCTGGCGGGGCTGTTGATGGAACACAGCCAGCGCGTGCCACAAGAAGGAGAACAAATCAAGATCGGTGACTACCTGTTCGAACCATTGGAGGTAAACAGCCACCGCATCCTGAAAGTGAAGATCACCCCGCCTCCCCCACCGGAGGAGTACGAGGTTTAACATCGAGGCCGGGCATCGCCCGGCCTTCCTTTACTGGGGAACCAGCAGCTCCGTCGCCACGATCACCACCACCAACCCGACAATTACCGGCACTGAAGTACGCTTCACCACATCAAACGGCGAGATTTTCGCCATGCCGGAGACCGCCACCACCACGCCGGAAACCGGCGACAGCGTACGGCCGAGATTCGAGGCCTGCAGCATAGGGATCACCAGATAGGCAGGATTCACGCCCATCTGTGCCGCCAGTTTCGGGATCAGTTCGACAAACGCATAGAACGGCGCATTGCCGGAGCCGGTTGTCATGGCCGCCAGCATGGTGATCACCACCAACACCAGCATCATAATCAAACCGCCGGTACCGAACGACTGCGCCAACCCGATCAACCCGCTGATAAAGCCGACGGTGCTCAACCCTTGCGCGAAGACACCCGCGGCCACCAACAGCATCACCACGCTGGCGAAAGCGTCCGCCATACCGCGATACGCCACTTCCAGGCCGCTGAATACCTGTTTGGCGCTGAAGCTGCGCACGAACTCGATCGCTGCCGCCAACAGTATGCACCCTACCAGCACGGTAATAATGTGCAGTTCTGGTCCCCATTTGCCGTCGAAGATCAGCACGCCGAGGATCGGCGTAAACGGCAATATCGCGTAGAACCCCGGCGCATGCGTTTTTATTTCACTGACGTCCATGATGTGGTGCTGTTCATCACTCTTCTTATCGAGATAACGCTGCCAGAAAAAGTGCGCCACGGCCATGCAGACGATGGCGGCAATCGAGATAGGCAGCGTGGTTTTGAACGCGAAGTCCACCAGCGGCATTTCCGCCGCCTTGGCTGCCAGTACCACGTCGCCGGAAGTCGGCGCCAGGATAATCGCCGCCGGCGAAGCGCAAATGGCCGCCGCGGCGCCGCGGCTAATGCCAACGTTCACCATCAATGGGAACAGCGTCGCCATCAGCAATACGCCGAGCCCGGTAGCGGAAGAGACCGCCAATGACATCAGGCAAGCGACAAAATAGGCCGCCACCATCAGCAGATAAGGCGAATTGATCATCTGCAATGGGCGCGAGGCCAGCTTGACGACCACGTCGTTGGCGCCGATATGCGTCATATAGGCGGCGAAACCGCACAGCATCATGATCATCATGCCCAGATCGCCGCCGCGGCTCATCAGCAAAATCTTGACGTATTCGATCATATCGGTCGCGCGCCAGCCGGTAGATGTGGCGCCGGACGGCAACAGCGTTTTCCCCATCAGGGCGCTGATGCCAAGCAACAGCAGCCCTCCCACCATCAAGACGCCCGTGGCGGAATACCCTTTGATGATGTAACGGCCCACGCCCGCCGCCACCGCCGCGCCAATAAGAAGCTCTATCATGTTTCCTCAACTCGTCATTTTTTCGCGCTTAGGCGCATAGTCATAGCAGAATGCGCCCTTACTCTGCACAAATTGAGCGCGGGTCTTCATGACCTTCATCAAGGTAACGGAGGGAAATTATCGCGGGAAACGTCGATACTGACGCGGGCCGCAAGACGGCCCGCGTCAGGAGGGATTACAGCTTGTCGAGCAGCTTTTTCAGATCCTGACCCTCGCGCGAATCCTTGTTCTTTTCAGCCCATTTGTTCAGCGCATCTTTGGCCCGATCGTGCAGCGTTTTACGCAGCACCTGATCGACCTGCAGTTGGTAATTCAGCTGTTGCCAAGGCCCATAGACCCGCAGCGGGATCGGCGTTTTTTGCAGTTGCTCGATCAGTTCGCCGCGCCCTTGCCAACCGCCAGTGACGCGCACATTAAGCGCCATATCGCACTGTTTTCCCGGCATATCGATACTGCCGGCGCCGGTCAGCGCCAGCAACGGCGAATCCGCCGTCAGGCTGCTGAGCTTGACAGTGCCTTGGCTCAGGCTGGCCCGCGCCGAGACGCTTTTGACTTCGGTATAGCGCTGATAGCTGTCTTGCCCGCGCACGCTGTTATCGTTACGCGCCACCGCCTGTTGGATCAATTGCTGAATGTTCAGGCCGTGCAGCTGCGCATCCTGCATCGCCAGCTGCGCCGTACCGCTCCAACGGTGCTCAAATGACTCTGAAGAAAGACGATCGCCGGTCAAATCCCCTTTCATGCTGAATTTTCCGGTCAGCATCTGCGGCATCTCGAAGGCTTTGAGCACCGCGCCGAGCTCAACCTGGTTCAGGGTCGGCTGCACGTTTATCACCGGTTTATTGCCGCGTGCGTCGAGCGATCCCGGCAAGGAGAAATCACCGCCGGCCAATTGCCCGGCAAGTTTATGCAGCGTCAGCAGGCCGCGTTGATTATCTGCCGCGACGGCTAACTGGGTAACGTTCATACCGCGGTAGGTCAACTGCGCCGCCTGCAGATTCAACTGTGCATTGAAATCGCGCAGCGCCTCCAGGTTCTGCTGCCGATCGTCGACCTGGCTGGCGATCACCGGCGCGGCGGTCACGGCGGGCTGTTCGGCGGTATTGGTGCTGGATTGCCAACCGGAAAGCGCGTCGAGATCGAGATTAGCCGAATTCAGGTTCACCACATAGCCGGGCACCGCTCCCAGGCTGGCGCTGATATCGCCGGTCAGCTGGCTGTTATTGGCGCTGACGTTCAACTGGGTGACGGCAATTTGCGCCGGCGTCTGTTGATAGACCACCTGAGCATTCCCCTCGCCTTGAATACCGCCGTTCGGAATATCCGCTCCCACCAATTGGTAATTGAACTGGGTCACCTTGGCGCCGATCTGGTGCGGGAACTGCTGCAGATCGATATCGGCCGCCATGCTGAAGGCCAGGTCGCGCTGATCGCGGTTGACCCGGCTGGAAATGTCCAGCTGCGCCTGCCGTTTCTCCGTTTGCTGCAGGGTAAGATTGATGTCCCGGACATTGATTTGCGCGTTGTCGGCGCGCTGCCAAATCAGCAAGCTGTCCACGACGCGCAAGTTATCGATGTCGAACTTCCAGGCCGTGTCTGCCGCATCAGCGCCGCTGCCGGCCGGCGCAATCGGTGCGTCCACTTGCGAGTGCTCTTCACTGTCGGGCGTGAGGCGAATGACGGCATTTTTCAACATCACCTGTTTCACAAACAGCTGATGCGACAGCAGCGGCAACAGTTTGACGTCAAGGCGCATGTTTTCCGCGCTCACTACCGGCGCCTTGGCGCCCGGCGCGGTTAGCGTCATGCGCCCGGCCAAAATACTGAGCTGCGGCCAGATATGCCAGCGCAGGTCGCCTTCAAGCGTTAGCTGGTAGCCGCTCTTCTGCTCGACCTTTTTGACCATGTAACCGCGAAAATCATTCGGATTGACCAGCAGTACCAGCGCGGACATTCCCGCCACCACGACCACCAGTAAAATCGCCAATGTCGTCAGTAATCTTCTCATGCCACCCTCTTGTCAGCGCCACACCGACGGTGCATCTCGCGCCGTTAGTCCTTGTCGATTCGACTGGCTACTGCGCCCTGCTGATCGCGATATTTTGCGTCCTGCCGGCTGTTATATGGCCGGGCCGCCGGGCCGGACAACGGCTCAAAGCTCAAGGCGCCAATCAGCATCCCCGGCCGCAGCGCCAGCGGCAGCTTGCCGGAGTTGTAAAACTCCAGCACGATGCGCCCGTGCCAGCCCGGATCGATCCGGTGCGCGGTCACGTGCACCATCAGCCCCAGACGCGCCAGAGAAGAACGGCCGTCGAGCCAACCCACGAGATCGTTCGGCAGCGTCACTGATTCGAACGTCACCGCCAGGGCCAGTTCGCCGGGATGAAGGAAGAACGCCTCGCCTTCCGGTAGGACAATCTCGTCGCTCATCACGCGATCCAGCGCGGCGCTGACTTCATCTTTCGGCCCGCTGAGATCGATAAACGGCGCGGTATGGCCGCGGAACACGCGGAACTGATTGCCCAAACGGACATCTACTGTGGCCCCGTTGATGCGTTCGAGCGGCGGGCGCGGCGAAATCACCAGTTTCTCGCTATCCAGCCAGGCTTCTATATCGCGGTCGCACAGTCTCATGTCTTTCTTCTCCATCAAAACGCGTAACTAAACAAAAATTGCCACACAACGGGCGAAAGGTCTACGCCGGGGTGCAAATAGTTGGCCGTCGGCCGGAAATGAGCATTTCCGGCCATTAAGCGGCATTATTCAAAGAATTGGCTGATTTTGGCTTTCAGAATATCGATCGCGATGCGGTTTTTGCCGCCGCGCGGAACGATGATATCCGCGTATTGTTTGGAAGGTTCGATAAACTGCAGGAACATCGGGCGCACGGTCTTCTGGTATTGCGCCATCACCGAATCCATCGAGCGGCCGCGCTCGTTGACGTCGCGCTTCATGCGGCGCATCAGGCAGATATCCAGCGGCGTGTCGACGAAGATCGAGAAGTTCATCTCCTGGCGCAAACGGATATCCGTCAGCAGCAAGATCCCTTCCAGAATGATCACTTTTTTAGGTTCCAGGTGGACGGTTTCTTTCTTGCGCGTGTGTTCGGTGTAGCTGTACAGCGGCAGCTCGATCGCCTTACCGGCCTTCAGCATCTGCAGATGCTGGAACAGCAGGTTGTGATCCATGGCGCTCGGGTGGTCATAGTTGGTTTTGACCCGTTCTTCCATGGTCAGGTGAGTCTGGTCTTTATAGTAACTGTCTTCTGGAATAACGCCGATGTGCTCATCGCCGACTTGCTCGCGGAGTTCGCGGTACAACGTGCTGGCGATAAGGCTTTTTCCGGAGGCAGATGCGCCAGCTATACCAATAATGACGCACTGATGCGGATTGTCAGTCATAAAATTAAAGACCTGATTTCATAGTGTGAAGGGGGGAACTAAAACGCGACAATTATAGGGAGTCGCCGGGGTTTGCGCCAGCTTTTAACATGGCCGGCGAACCGGCTTTTGCGGCTTAATTTAACGGACAACCGAAGTTAAACGCCGGTTTTCAGAACTTTCAGTCTACTTATTTGTTGTCGGCCGGGATAGTATTGCCGCCAATCCGCCATGGCGCTTCCCTCGAACGGTGCCTTTAGGGCCAACCATGAATATGTTATCACTCTTTGTTTTCATTAAGGTTTTCCTGTAATGAATTGGTATTTTTTGACCTTTTTCGGCGACAGCATGTTGCTGCTGCCTTCCGGCATTATTGTTTTCGCTATCCTGATTTTTTCCTACCCCAGCTTGAAACAGACGACCCAATGGGCGCTGCTGTTCGGCGGTGTCGGCGCCATCGTCTGCGCCTCCAAGCTGGCTTTTATGGGCTGGGGCATCGGCATTCGCGAGCTGGATTTTACCGGCTTCAGCGGGCATTCCGCTCTTTCCGCCAGCATTTGGCCTGTGATGATGTGGCTATTGACCGGCCGTTTTTCCGCCGCCGTGCGCAAAACGGCGGTGCTGAGCGGTTACGCGTTGGCGCTGCTGATCGGTTATTCCCGCTTGGCCATCCACGTGCATTCGGTGTCGGAAGTCGTCAGCGGCCTCGTCTTGGGTTTTTGCGCCAGCAGCGCATTCTTGTGGCTGCAGCGCAACGTCGCCCCACCTGCCCTGTCGTACCGTAAAATCGCCGCGGCCCTGCTGCTGCCGATCGTGTTGATCAATAACGGCACGATAGCCCCGACGCAGGGTTTGCTGGAGTTTATCGCCGTCAGCATCGCGCCGATAGATAAGCCTTTCACGCGTGAAGATATGCACGCCAACGCGCCGGTCGCTTATAACACCTTCAATTCCGGCTCCGCCCAATAAAAAAAATCCCGGATGCCCGGGATTTTTTTCGTCTGTCTTTACAGCTACAGCGCGCGGAAGGCAATCTCCGTCGGGATCGCCTCGCCCTGCCAATACATCTGCGCCGCCACACGGCCGGCCAGTTGACGATACATGTCGGCGAATTCGCTCTCCGGACGGCTGATCACCGTCGGCGTACCGCGATCCAGATCTTCGCGCAGCGAGATATGCAGCGGCATCTGCCCCAGCAGACGGCTGTTATATTTCTGCACCAACTTCTCGGCGCCGCCGGTGCCAAAGATCGGCTCATGGTGGCCGCAGTTACTGCAGATGTGCACGCTCATGTTTTCCACGATGCCCAGCACCGGCACATGCACTTTCTCGAACATCACGATGCCCTTGGCGGCATCCAGCAGGGCGATATCCTGCGGCGTGGTTACCACCAGCGCGCCGGTCACCGGAATGTTCTGCGACAGCGTCAGTTGAATGTCGCCGGTGCCCGGCGGCATGTCCAGCACCAGGTAATCCAGATCCGGCCACAGCGTATCCTGCAGCAGCTGCATCAGCGCCTTGCTGGCCATCGGGCCGCGCCACACCATGGCGTTGTCGTCGGTCACCAGATAACCGATGGAGTTGGTCGCCAGGCCGTGCGCCATGATCGGCGCCATGTGCTGCCCGTCCGGCGAAGTCGGCCGCTCATGTTCGGTGCCCAGCATATTGGGGATAGACGGGCCGTAGATGTCGGCATCCAGAATGCCGACCTTGGCGCCTTCGGCGGCCAGCGCCAGCGCCAGGTTGACGGCGGTGCTGGATTTCCCCACCCCGCCTTTGCCGGAACTGACGGCGATGATGTTGCGCACGCCTTTGATCCCGGCTTGGCCGTTGGCGCGTTTCAGCGTCGTGATATCGTGTTTCAGCTTCCAGTCGATGGCGGCGGCGCCGGTCACACGCAACAGCTCAGGGCCGACGCTCGCCTGCAGCGCTTCAAAACCGCTCTGCCAGGCAAACGGCATCGTCAATTCGATATGCAGTACGTCGTCCAATAATGCGCAGTGATGAATAGCCTTCAGCGCAGTCAGGTTGTTTTTCAACGTCGGGTGTTCAAAGGCGGCCAGTACACCGGTCACCAGGGCGCGCAGAACTTCGGGGTTGGTCTGCTCAGGGGATTTTGCGTTCATCCCGGCTCCTTGATTTTGAATGAGTCGCTTCCGGCTAAGCATATCAGAACTGCCCGGTAGCTGGCGCGTATAACCTGTAAGAAACCGCCCTAGCAGCGAAGGGCGCGATCGGTTAACATCGAAGGCCCTTTTATTCATTACAGAAAGCAAGTTCTCACTATGGCTCAAGTCGCGAAAAAATTATTGGTGACGTGCGCGCTACCGTACGCAAATGGTTCCATCCATCTCGGCCACATGCTCGAGCACATCCAGGCGGATATCTGGGTGCGTTACCAACGAATGCGCGGCCACGAAGTGCATTTCATCTGCGCGGACGACGCGCACGGCACGCCGATCATGCTGAAAGCGCAGCAACTGGGCGTCAAACCGGAAGAAATGATCGCGGAGATGAGCCAGGAGCACCAACAGGATTTCGCCGGCTTTGGCATCAGCTATGACAACTATCATTCGACCCATAGCGATGAAAACCGTGAGCTGTCCACCCTGATTTACAGCCGCCTGAAAGAAAACGGGTTTATCAAGAACCGCACCATTTCTCAGCTGTACGATCCGGAGAAAGGCATGTTCCTGCCGGACCGTTTCGTGAAAGGCACCTGCCCTAAATGCAAATCGCCGGATCAGTACGGCGACAACTGCGAAGTGTGCGGCGCCACCTACAGCCCGACGGAACTGATCGATCCGAAGTCCGTGGTTTCCGGCGCGACGCCGGTGATGCGCGACTCGGAGCACTTCTTCTTCGATCTGCCGGCCTTCAGCGAAATGCTGCAGGCGTGGACGCGCTCCGGCGCGCTGCAAGAGCAGGTGGCAAACAAGATGCAGGAGTGGTTCGAATCCGGTCTGCAGCAATGGGACATCTCCCGTGATGCGCCTTACTTCGGCTTCGAAATCCCGGATGCGCCGGGCAAATACTTCTATGTCTGGCTGGACGCGCCGATCGGCTACATGGGTTCCTTCAAGAACCTGTGCGACAAGCGCGGCGATCTGGACTTCGACGAGTTCTGGCGCAAAGACTCCACCACCGAGCTGTATCACTTTATCGGCAAGGACATCGTCTACTTCCACAGCCTGTTCTGGCCGGCGATGCTGGAAGGCAGCAACTTCCGCAAACCGACCAACCTGTTCGTGCACGGCTACGTGACGGTGAACGGCGCCAAGATGTCAAAATCGCGCGGCACCTTCATCAAGGCCGGCACCTACCTGCAGCATCTGGACGCCGACTGCCTGCGTTATTACTACGCCGCCAAGCTCTCTTCACGCATTGATGACATCGATCTCAATCTGGAAGACTTCGTGCAGCGCGTGAACGCCGACATCGTCAACAAGGTGGTGAACCTGGCGTCACGCAACGCCGGCTTTATCAACAAGCGCTTCGGCGGCAAGCTGGCCGACAGCCTGGCCGATCCGGCGCTGTACCAGACCTTCGTCGACGCGGCGCAGAGCATCGCCGAAGCCTACGCCGGCCGCGAGTTCAGCCGCGCGATCCGCGAAATCATGGCGCTGGCCGATCTGGCCAACCGTTATGTGGATGAGCAGGCACCGTGGGTAGTGGCGAAGGAAGAAGGCCGCGACGCCGATCTGCAGGCCATCTGCTCGATGGGCATCAACCTGTTCCGCGTGCTGATGACTTACCTGAAGCCGGTGCTGCCTTCGCTGACCGAGCGCGCCGAAGCGTTCCTCAACGCCGAGCTGAGCTGGGACGCGATCCCGCAGCCGCTGCTGGGCCATCAGGTGAACGCGTTCAAAGCGCTGTTCAACCGCATCGATCTGGACAAGGTCAACGAGATGGTCAATGCCTCGAAGGAAGACATGGCCGCCGCCAAGCCGGTGACCGGCCCGCTGGCTGACGATCCGATCCAGGAAACCATCACCTTCGACGACTTCGCCAAGGTCGACATGCGTATCGCCCTGATCAAGAGCGCCGACTTTGTCGAGGGATCCGACAAGCTGCTGAAGCTGCAGCTGGATCTGGGCGGTGAATCGCGCCAAATCTTCTCCGGCATTCGCTCCGCTTACCCGGACCCGAAAGCGCTGGAAGGCCGTCTGACCATCATGGTCGCCAACCTGGCGCCGCGCAAAATGCGCTTCGGCGTGTCAGAAGGCATGGTGATGGCGGCGGGCCCCGGCGGGAAAGAGATCTTCCTGCTGAGCCCGGACAGCGGCGCGCAGCCTGGCATGCAGGTCAAGTAACCGCGCAGATGCGCGGCATAGGGAGGGTCGAGCTTGCTCGGCCCTTTTTTATGCCCCAATCCCCACGTTATAAGCATGAAGAAAAAGTCATAACCGCCCTGATTCCCCTGCCCGCCGCATCCGGCTATGATGCTCCGAAACCCAAAATAGACGTCCAGACAGAAAGACTGCTATAACAGACCTTCACCGGGATCGTTTCCCTGCTTTTTTGGAGCCTATAATAATGAAAAACCTCAAGACTTCGCTGCTCGCCCTCAGTCTGCTGGCTGCCCTGCCGCTGCAGGCGGCGGAAAACGCCGCCGTGCCGGCCGCCATCGCTCAACATCAGGGGCCGGTGCGCATCGCGGTGATCCGCAACCTCGGATCCGACGACAACACCACGCAATTTTTGGCAGGCGCCATTCAGGAAGGGCGCAAGCTGGGCTTCAAGGTGGACACCTTCCTCAGCAACGGCGACGACGCGCGTTTTCAGGACTTCGTCAACCAGGCTATCAGCCAGAAATATGACGGCATCATTCTCTCGCAGGGACGAGCCCCCTATTCCACCGACCTGGTCAAGCGCATCGCGGCGGCCGGCATCGCCGTCGCGGCTTTCGATACCGACGTCAGCGGCCGCGTTCCCGGCGTCACCGTCTCGCAGCAGGACGACGCTTCGCTGGCCAACGCCTCGTTCGGCCAGTTGGTGAAGGATTTCAACGGCCAGGCCAACATCATCAAACTCTGGGTGGCAGGCTTCCCGCCGATGGAGCGCCGCCAGGCCGCTTACCAGCAGTTGCTGAAACAGCATCCGGGCATTCATGAGCTGGAATCGATTGGCGCGGTTTCATCCGACGTGCAGGGAGATACCGCCAATAAAGTGGGTGCGGTGCTGGCGAAATACCCGAAAGGCAAGATTGACGCCATCTGGGGCACCTGGGACGCTTTCACCCAGGGCGCTTACAAGGCGTTGAAAGAGAACGGCCGCACCGAAATCAAACTGTACAGCATCGATATCTCCAACCAGGATTTGCAGCTGATGCGCGAGGCCGGCAGCCCATGGCAAGTCAGCGTGGCGGTGGATCCGAAGCTGATCGGCGCGGTCAACCTGCGCCTGGTGGCCAACAAGATCGCCGGGGAAAGCACGCCGGACAGCTATCAGTTCAAAGCAGCGGTCATTCCGCAGGCGCTGCTGCTGGCGCAGCCGGGGCCGGTCAACGTCGCCGGGCTGGCGAAGATCATCCCCGGCTGGGGCACCAGCAGCGATTTCGTTCAGCCATGGTTCGCCACGCTGCAGGCCGAACACGGTAAATAATGCTGTTTTTGACGAGGCTGCCGACGCAGCCTCTGTTTTTAAACTAATTATCGGCTTTCCCCTTCCGTCCCCGCCAAAATGCGCTATGTTATCTGCATCGCCCAATAACTGTATGCATAAACAGGCCTCAAATGAAGGGATTCCCCTCGCTGATCAACGTACTGCTGGCCAGTTCGCTGGTGTTGACCATCGGCCGCGGCGTTACGCTGCCGTTCATCACCATCTACCTCACCGAACATTTCCATCTGCTGCCGAAGAGCGTGGGCGTGATCCTGGGCGTCAGCCTGACCCTCGGCATCCTTGCCAGCCTGTACGGCGGCTATCTGGTGGACAAATTCAGCAAAAACCGTCTGATCCTGCTGTCGATTTTATTGTTCGCGCTGAGTTTCTTCGCCATTCCCTGGATCCCGCGCCCCGGCGGTGTGATCGTGGTGCTGGCGATCCTGCATACCTGTTATTCGGTGTTAAGCATCACCATAAAGGCCTGCTTCGCCGACTGGCTGCCGGTCGAGCAACGCATCAAGGCTTTCTCAATCAACTACACGCTGGTCAACGTCGGCTGGGCGATCGGCTCTGCGCTCGGCGTTCTGGTGGCCGGGCTTAGCCCGCTGCTGCCGTTTTACCTGTCGGGGGGATTGGCGCTGGCGACGGTGACGGCGCTAAGCCTGCGCTTGCGCGGCCGGGAACAGCGCCCGACAACAACCGCCGCCGCACCGGCGGCACTCCCCAACTTCCGTCAGACGCTGACCATCTTGCGAAACGATCGGCGGCTTATCTACTTCACCCTCGGCAGCACCCTGGGCGCCGTGGTGTTCGGTCAGTTCACCGGCTATCTGTCGCAGTACCTGATCACCGTCTCCAGCGCCGAGTTCGCCTACAAAATCATTGGGTTGGTGATGATCGTCAACGCCGGCATCGTCATCGCCCTGCAATACCTGCTCAGCCGCGGCATGCGCCAGGAAAACATGCTGCGCTGGCTGGTGCTGGGCACGCTGTTTTTCATCGTCGGGCTGCTCGGTTTCATGGCGGCCGGCCAGGCGGTCTGGCTGTGGCTGGCGGCGATGGCGGTGTTTACCCTCGGTGAAATCATCGTTATCCCGGTGGAATACATGTTCATCGACTTTATTGCGCCGCCGCACCTGAAAGGCAGCTACTATGGAGTACAAAACCTCAGCGCGCTGGGCGGCGCCATCAACCCGGTGCTGTGCGGGGTGCTGCTCAGCTATGCCGCGCCGCCGTTGATGTTCGTGATGCTGATCGTCTCCGCCCTGCTCAGCCTGCTGTTTTTCTTCCTCGGCCACCGTTTGGCGGAACGTTCTGCGGCAACGGCCGAAGACGCGCGCTGACCCTGCCTGCAACTCTCAAAGCAGGATGTCAACCCGCCGTTCGGGCATAGCACCCATAGCGAGAATTCATGGTGCGATCTGTGGCATGGCTCACAGTTTAATTGTATGATGAATGCATCAGTTAAACGGGAAAAGACAATGGCCAACGTGCTCACACTGTGCTGGAAATACCTGAGGGCCCTGCTCCTTATCTACCTGTGTCTGTTCGTCGGCAACGCGGTGGCGGCGCTGCTGCCGTTCGCCATTCCCGGCAGCATCATTGGCATGCTGCTGCTGTTCGCCCTGCTCTCTACCCAGATTATGCCGGCCAAATGGGTCAAACCCGGCTGCCATTTGCTGATCCGCTATATGGTGCTGCTGTTCGTGCCGATCGGCGTCGGGGTGATGAAATACTACGACCAGATCGTCGCGCATCTGGGCCCGCTGGTTATCTCTTGCCTCATCAGCACGCTGATGGTGTTGGTGGTGGTCGGCTATACCTCACACTATTTTCATCGCGAGCGCCGCATCGCCGGCAAGCCCGACGACACGGAGGGCAATTCATGATCCATGAAATCTGGTGGTCGTTGCCGCTGACGCTGGCGGTCTATTTCGCCGCGCGCTGGCTGGCGCGCAAGCTGAATATGCCGCTGCTCAACCCGCTGCTGGTGTCCATGGCGGTGATCATCCCGCTGCTGCTGCTCACCGGTATTCCCTATGAACGCTACTTTCAGGGCAGCAAAATCCTCAACGATCTGCTGCAGCCGGCGGTCGTCGCGCTGGCCTTCCCGCTCTATGAGCAGCTGCACCAGATCCGCGCGCGCTGGAAGTCGATTATCGCGGTGTGCTTCATCGGCAGCCTGACCGCCATGATCAGCGGCGGCGCCATCGCCCTGTGGCTGGGCGCCACGCCGGAAATCGCCGCCTCTATCCTGCCGAAATCGGTTACTACGCCGATCGCCATGGCCGTCGCGGACTCGCTCGGCGGCATTCCGGCGATCAGCGCAGTCTGCGTCATTTTCGTCGGTATCCTCGGCGCCGTGTTCGGCCATACGTTGTTCAACCTGTTGAAAATCACCACCCACTCGGCGCGCGGCCTGGCGATGGGCACGGCATCCCACGCGCTGGGCACCGCACGCTGCGCCGAGATGGACTACCAGGAAGGCGCTTTCGGCTCGCTGGCGTTGGTGATCTGCGGCATCATCACCTCGCTGCTGGCACCGTTCCTGTTCCCGGTGCTGCTGCGCCTGTTCGGCTGAACAGGGTGAAACTTGCGATACATCTCGCATTTATGTATTTCATTGCATTAATTTCATCAATTAAGAGACATTAATCACACTTTAATGTCTCTGGCCTGCCTAGAATGTTATCCCGTTAACCCGTAGAGAGACTTTCTATGCATCCGCGTTTTCACACCGCTTTCAGCGCACTGCCCGCGACACTGCAATCCGCCCTGCGGCCTTATCTGGACGCGCCAGACTTTCCGGCGATGTTCACGGCCGAGCAAGCGGCGGCGATCCGCACAGGCTGCGGGCTGGACGATGATGCGCTGGCATTCGCGCTGCTGCCGCTGGCGGCGGCCTGCTCGTTAACCCCGATATCGCACTTTCACGTCGGCGCCATCGCGCGCGGGCAAAGCGGCAACCTCTATTTCGGCGCCAATATGGAGTTCAGCGGCGCGCCGCTGCAGCAAACCGTGCATGCAGAGCAGTGCGCGGTTACCCATGCCTGGCTGCGCGGCGAGCCGGCGCTGGCCTCGGTCACCGTCAACTACACGCCGTGCGGCCATTGCCGCCAGTTTATGAATGAACTGAACAGCGGCGGCGAGCTGCAGATCCGTCTGCCGGGCCGCGCGCCGGCCACGCTGGCGGACTATCTGCCGGACGCCTTCGGCCCGAAAGATCTGGATATCGCTTCGCTGCTGATGGACAAGGTCGATCACGGCCACCGGCTGGCGCTGGACGATGCGCTGGCGCAGGCGGCGCTGGCGGCGGCCAATCAGAGCCATGCTCCGTACAGCAACGCCCACAGCGGCGTAGCGCTGGAAACGCAGGACGGCAGCCTCTACGCCGGCCGCTATGCAGAAAACGCCGCTTTCAACCCGAGCCTGCCGCCGCTGCAGGCTGCGCTGATCCTGCTGAACCTCTCCGGCGGCGATTGCCTGAACATCCGCCGCGCCGTGTTGGCCGAGCCGCAGAAGGCAATCCTCAGCCAGTGGGACGCCACCCGCGCCACCCTGGCGGCGCTGGGCTGCCAGAACGTCAGCCGCGCCGCCTTCTAAGCGCACCACGGCGGAGCCATCCGGTTCCGCCGCTAACAGCCCCGCCCGCCAAATACAATGCCCCGACGCCGCCAGAGACACTTTCTTTAGTTAAAAAATCATTTGATTGTCGATAATTACGCCAACCTGGTTCATCATCTGGCAACAAATGCTGTACATCTGCTCTTTATCTTTTAGGATCGTCGGCAATAAAGTTATCTGATACGTGAAGAGTAAAACTGATGGAACTAGAATACGAAAGCAAACGCCCGCTCTACATCCCTTACGCTGGCCCAATTCTGCTGGAATTTCCGCTGCTGAACAAAGGCAGCGCTTTCACCGAGGAAGAACGTAGCCACTTCAACCTGCACGGCCTGCTGCCGGAAGCGGTGGAGACCATCGAAGAACAGGTGGAACGCGCCTACCGTCAGTATCAGGATTTCAAGAACGATAACGATAAGCACATCTATCTGCGCAACATCCAGGACACCAACGAAACCCTGTTCTATCGCCTGCTGGACTCGCACCTGAGCGAGATGATGCCGATCATCTACACCCCGACCGTCGGCGAGGCCTGCGAACACTTCTCCGATATCTACCGCCGCGCGCGCGGGCTGTTCATCTCCTACCCGAACCGCGATCGCATCGATGACATGCTGCAAAACGCCACCAAGCAGAACGTCAAGGTGATCGTGGTCACCGACGGCGAGCGCATTCTCGGCCTGGGCGATCAGGGCATCGGCGGCATGGGGATTCCAATTGGCAAGCTGTCGCTGTACACCGCCTGCGGCGGCATCAGCCCGGCCTACACGCTGCCGGTGGTGCTGGACGTCGGCACCAACAACCCGCAGCGCCTCAACGATCCGCTGTACATGGGCTGGCGCCATCCACGCATCTCCGGCGAGGAGTACCACGCCTTCGTCGAAGAGTTTATTCAGGCGGTCAAACGCCGCTGGCCAAACGTGCTGCTGCAGTTCGAAGACTTCGCGCAGAACAACGCCACCCCGCTGCTGAACCGCTACCGCGACGAGATCTGCTGCTTCAACGATGACATTCAGGGCACCGCCGCGGTCACCCTCGGCAGCCTGATCGCCGCCAGCCGCGCCGCCGGCAGCCAGCTGCGCGATCAAACCGTCACCTTCCTCGGCGCCGGTTCCGCGGGCTGCGGCATCGCCGAGCAGATCATCGCGCAGATGAAGTCCGAAGGGTTGAGCGAAGACGAAGCGCGCGCCCGCGTGTTCATGGTCGACCGTTTCGGCCTGCTGACCGACAAACTGCCGAACCTGCTCGATTTCCAGAGCAAGCTGGTGCAGAAGAGCGACAACCTGGCCGGCTGGGAAACCGCCAGCGACGCCATCTCGCTGCTGGACGTGGTGCGCAACGCCAAGCCGACCATTCTGATCGGCGTGTCCGGCCAGCCGGGGCTGTTTACCGAAGAGCTGATCCGCGAGATGCACAAGCACTGCGAACGCCCTATCGTGATGCCGCTGTCCAACCCGACCTCGCGCGTGGAAGCCCGTCCGGAAGACATCATCAACTGGACCGACGGCGCCGCCCTGGTGGCGACCGGCAGCCCGTTCGCGCCGGTAAGCTACAAAGAGCAGCTGTACCCGATCGCCCAATGCAATAACTCCTACATCTTCCCGGGGATCGGTCTGGGCGTGCTGGCCTCCGGCGCCACTCGCGTCACCGACGCCATGCTGATGGCCGCCAGCCGCGCACTGGCGGACTGTTCGCCGCTGGCTACCGACGGCCACGGCGCGCTGCTGCCGAATATCGACGATATTCAGGGCGTGTCGAAGTGCATCGCCATGGAAGTGGGTAAAGCCGCCCAGCTGCAGGGCGTGGCGATCGTCACCTCCGAAGATGCGCTGTCGAAAGCCATCGAGCACAACTTCTGGCGGCCGCAGTACCGCAGCTACAAGCGCACCTCGTTCTGAATGGTGAGCTGAAATGACCCAGCCCGGCTCCGCCGGGCTTTTTTGTGCGGCAAAACCGCCGAAAAATGCGGCGGCGCGCGTGCTTCAGGCGGTTCGCGTCTTGCGTCGGTCGGTCAGGTAAAGTAGCCTTGATCCATCTTTTTCAGCCCGGCGCGCGTAAGGCAACAACATGTGGAAACGCCTGATCATCAGCCTGTTCATCATCATTGCGGTGTTGATGGGTTCGGCTATTGCGCTCGATCGCTGGATCAGTTGGAAAACCGCGCCTTACGTCTACGACGAACTGCAGGAATTGCCGCATCGCCAGGTCGGCGTGGTGCTCGGCACCGCCAAGTATTACCGCACCGGCGTGATCAACCAGTATTACCGTTACCGCATTCAGGGAGCGATCAACGCCTATAACAGCGGCAAGGTGAAATACCTGCTGCTGAGCGGCGACAACGCCCAGCAAAGCTATAACGAACCGATGACCATGCGGCGCGATCTGATCGCCGCCGGCGTGGCGCCGAGCGATATCGTGCTGGACTACGCCGGCTTCCGCACCCTGGATTCCATCGTGCGCACCCGCAAGGTGTTCGACACCAACGATTTCATCATCATCACCCAGCGCTTCCACTGCGAGCGCGCGCTGTTCATCGCCCTGCACATGGGCATTCAGGCGCAGTGTTACGCGGTGCCGTCGCCGAAGGACATGATGACGGTGCGCGCCCGCGAGATCTTCGCCCGCCTGGGCGCGCTGACCGATCTGTACATCCTCAAGCGTGAACCGCGCTTCCTCGGCCCGCTGATCCCGATCTCCGCCATGCACACCGTGCCGGAAGACGCCCAGGGCTATCCCGCCGTCTCGCCGGAACAGTTGGTTGAGCTGGAGCACAAGCTGAAAGAAGAGAAGCAGAAAGCCAAACAGCCCTGACGGGTAATGCCCCAAAAAGAAAGGCCGGCATATTTTGCCGGCCTTGTCGTCTGTGCTGCGGTAGCTCTACTTCTTCTTGGCGTATTTCAACGAGTCCAGCGCCACGGCGAAGATGATGATGCTGCCCTTGATGATGTACTGCCAGTACGGGTTGATGCCGATATAGGTCAGGCCGTAGTTGATGACGGTAAAGATGATCACCCCTGTCACCACGCCCCACACCGTACCCACGCCGCCGGCGAAGGATACGCCCCCCACCACGCAGGCGGCGATGGCGTCCAGCTCATACATAAAGCCAAGGTTATTGGTGGCGCTGCCGATACGCCCCGCTTCCAGCAGGCCGCCGAAGGCGTAGAACACGCCGGACAGCGCATAGATCATGATCAGGTTCAGCGGCACGTTGACCCCGGACACCTTGGCCGCTTCCGGGTTGCCGCCGATGGCGAAGATGTTCTTGCCGAAGCGGGTCTTGGTCCACAGGATCCAGACGAAAATGATGGCAATCAGCGCGTAGAAGGTAATATACGACAGCTTAAAATCGCCGAAGCGCAAGAAGCCTTGGGCAAAGGTGGAAAACTTCGGATCAAAGCCCGCGACCGGCGACGCGCCGACCGAATCGTAATACAGCGAGTTGATGCCGTAGACGATGATCATGGTGCCCAAGGTGGTGATGAACGGCGTCACGTTGAGATAGGCGATAATCAGGCCGTTAACCAGGCCGATCACCGCGCCGACCGCACATACCAGCAAGATGACCAGGGGAATCGACCAGGTTTCCATGTGCGGGAACACCTTGTTGACGTTATCCATCGATTGCAGCAGCGTGGCCGCCACCACCGCCGCCAACCCCACCTGCCGCCCGGCGGACAGGTCGGTGCCCTGGGTAACGATCAGCCCCGCCACGCCCAGCGCGATGATGATGCGCACCGAAGACTGCGTCAGGATATTGCTCAGGTTCATCAGGCTGAGGAAAGTCGGGTCCTGAATAATGATGATGGCCAACAGCACCAGCAACACCACGTAAATGCCGCCTTCCTTGAAATAGGTAAATAAGGTTTTTTTATTTAGCGCGTTCATAATTCGAATCCTTAAAGGTGCAGGGAGGCGAGACGTAAGATTTCATTCTGCGAGGTCTGCTTGGTATTAACGATGCCCGCAACCTGGCCGTTGCTCATCACCAAAATGCGGTCGGTGATCCCCAAAAGCTCCGGCATTTCGGACGAGACGATAATGATCCCCTTGCCCTTTTTCGCCAGCTCGGTCATCAGCTGATAGATCTCGAACTTGGCGCCCACGTCAATGCCGCGCGTCGGTTCATCCAGCATCAGGATCTCCGGCTGCGTCAGCAGCCAGCGGCCGATGATCACCTTCTGTTGGTTGCCGCCGGACAGCGAGCCGATATGGGTGTGATGCCCCGGCGTTTTCACCCGCATGGCGTCGATCACCCACTGGGTGTCGCTCTTCATCCGCGCGTTATCCAGCAGACCGAGCTTGTTTTTATAATTGCGGATATTGGAGATCAGCGAGTTGAAACCCACGTCGAGGTAGGCGTAAATCCCGGTGGATCGCCGCTCTTCGGTCACCAGCGCAAAGCCGTGGTTGATCGCTTCGTTGGCGCTGTGGTTGTCGATCGCCTTGCCGTGCAGCTTGATGGTGCCCGCCACCTTCTCGCGAATGCCGAACAGCGTCTCGACGATATCGGTGCGCTTGGCGCCCACCAGCCCGGCGATGCCGAGGATCTCGCCCTGATGCAGATCGAAGGACACATCGCGGATCGAAGGCTGGCGCAGCGATGTCAGGTTCTTCACCTCGAGGATCACCTCACCCGGCGTGTTCTGCCTGTCGGGGAAACGCTGGCTCAGCGAGCGACCGACCATCATGGCGATGATCTTGTCCATATCCAGCCCTTCCAGCGGCTGGGTGGCGATCCACTGGCCGTCGCGCAGCACCGTTATCTCGTCGCACAGCTGGAAGATCTCTTCCATCTTGTGCGAGATATAGACGATGCCACAGCCGCGCTCTTTCAGCTTGCGGATGATGGTGAACAGGTGATTGACCTCTTTCTCCGTCAACGAAGAGGTCGGTTCATCCATGATGACGATTTTGGCGTCATAGGAAAACGCCTTGGCAATCTCGATCATCTGCATCTGCGACACCGACAGGTTGCCCACCTTTTCGCGCGGGTTGATGTCAATATCCAGCTCGTCGAAGATCGCCTGAGTGTCTTTGAACATCTTGTCCTGATCGACGAACAGGCCTTTGGTCGGGTAGCGCCCCAGCCACATGTTGTCCATCACGGTGCGTTGCAGCACCAGGTTCAGCTCCTGATGCACCATCGAAACGCCGTGTTCCAGCGCTTCCTTCGAGCTCTTGAAATCGATTTCCCGACCCTGAAATACAATGCTGCCGCTGTCTTTTTTGTAAATGCCGAACAGGCATTTCAACAACGTCGATTTCCCCGCGCCGTTCTCCCCCATCAGGGCGTGAATCGAGTGCGGACGGACGCGCAAATTGACATTGTCCAAGGCTTTGACGCCGGGAAATGACTTACAGATATCCGTCATTTCCAGCAAAAATTCGCGTGAGCTATCGGCCATAAATACACCTGGCTTAACGATCTTGCAGTCGTAAACATCCCCGCCGGCGGTATCCCTGGTGTTGGCGCCGCAGGCGGGGTCTTAACGGGATCTCAATTCTTATTTAACAAACTGAGACAGGTTGTCTTTATCTACGCCGACGTAAGGAATACGCACGACTTTATTTTCGATTTTATATTGGGTGCCTTCGGTGGCCGGCTTGCCCGCCGCCAGGTTTTTCGCCAGCTCGAAGGTGGCCTTCGCCTGGTTGTCGGCGTCGTTCAGCACCGTGCCCGCCATCGCGCCGGATTTCACCAGCGCCAGCGCTTCAGGCAACGCATCGACGCCGAACACCGGAATACTGGTCTTGTTGTGCGCTTTCAGCGCTTCCACCGCCCCCATCGCCATGGCGTCGTTGTTGGCGATCACCACTTCGATCTTGTTGGCGTTCGGGCCGGAGAGCCAGGCATCCATCTTGTCTTTCGCCTGCGCGGTATCCCACATCGCGGTATCCATCTGCAGCTGCTGGGTCTTGATGCCTTTTTCGTTCAGCGTTTTCACCACGTAAGTGGTGCGCGCTTCGGCATCCGGGTGGCCCGGCTCGCCCTTCAGCAGCACGAACTGGATCTGGCCGTCTTTATTCAGATCCCAGGCCGGGTTGGCTTGCCAGTGTTTGGCGATCAGTTCACCCTGGATCACGCCGGATTCTTTGGAGTCGGTGCCGACGTAATATGCCTTGTCATAGCTGTCCAGCGCCTTGCGGGAAGGTTCTTTGTTGTAGAACACCACCGGGATATCGTTTGCGCGCGCCTTATCGATAACCACCGGCGCAGCGGCCGGGTCGACCAGGTTGATCGCCAGCGCTTTCACGCCCTTGGCCAGCAGCACGTCGATCTGATCGTTCTGTTTGGACTGGTCGTTCTGCGAGTCATTCATCAACAGGGTAACGTCCGGTGAAGCCTTGGCGTCTTTCTCGATCGCCTTACGCACAACCGACATGAAGTTGTCGTCGTATTTGTAAATCGTGACGCCAATACGGGTATCAGCATGGGCTGCGGCGCCAAACATCATGGCAGCGGCCATGGCGGCCAGGGTGAAAACCTTCTTATTCATTGTCAGTCTCCGGTTCTGTGTAGGGTATTACTCGTCTTTGAGCCAATGGTCACCGGCAGTGCGTACACCCCAGGCCTGGCGATTTCCACTCAACACCTGTCGTCCGTGGATCTTGTTATTTCCGAGAAATGCTGTGTCAGCGCGAGATAAAGGTTGCAGCGGCAAGGGCCTTTGCGCCGGAAAACGCCTAGAGCATAGACGGCGCGATGTTAATATTCTGTGAATTTTCTCACAGATTGAAAACGGTTACACAAGATTAAATCGTCAGAGAGTGACCGTCGCCTCACTTTGCCAGGGGGCGACAGAATGGCGCCGCACCAGCGTCGGCATGAACAGATGAGCGGCCTGCGGCTCCGCCAGGCCTGCTGCGCCCTGCAATGCCAGCTCGGTCGCCAACGTGGCCATCGAAACGATCGGGTAACGCACCGTGGTGAGTTTGGGGCTGGTGTAGCGCGCGATGGGAATGTCGTCGAAGCCGATCAGCGAGAAATGCTGCGGTACCGTGATACCGTTTTCTTTCAACACCGCCATAGCGCCGGCGGCCATGGCGTCGTTGTAGGCGAACACCGCGCTCAGCTGTAAGTTGCGCCCCAGCAGCTCGACCATCGCCGCCTCGCCGCCCTGCAGATCCGGCGAACCGTAGGCACGCCAGTTGTCGGGCGTGGCCAGCCCGGCGGCGGCCATCGCCTGCGCATAGCCCTGCTGACGCAGCGGTCCGTCTTCGATCGGGTGATTGGAGCCCAGATAGCCGATGCGCCGGTGGCCCTGCGACAGCAAAAGACGCATCGCCATTTCTGCGCCGCAGACGTTATCCAGCCCGACGCAGCGCGGCTCATAGCCGGGGATAATCCGGTTGATCAGCACCATGCCCGGCACCTGCTCCAGAAAACCGATCAGCTCGGCGTCGCTCAGGGCTTTGGCGTGAACAATCAGGGCGTTACAGCGCTGGCGGATCAGCACTTCGATCGCGTGGCGCTCTTTGTCCGCCTGATGATAGCTGTTGCCGATCAGCAGATACTTGTGGTGTTTCTGCGCCACCGTGTCTACCGCTTTCACCAGCGCGCCGAAGAACGGATCGGAGACGTCCATCACCACCACGCCCAACGTATCGCTGCTTTGGGTCGCCAACGCCTGCGCGTTGGCATTGGGGCGATAGCCCAGATCCGCCACCGCCTGCAGCACCTGCTCGCGCGTCTCTTTGCTGGTCAGCGCGCTGTGGTTCAGCACGCGGGAGACGGTCGCCACGGAGACCCCGGCGCGTTTCGCCACGTCGCGAATGGTGATCGGATGAACTGGAGGCATGCGAGATCCTGAAATCGGGGTAGTGGCCGGTGGCGCTATCCTACCCCGATTGGCCCGCTGCTCTGCGTGAATTACGTCACAGGAAAGAAAACGTTTACATACATTTTTTTAACCTGCCGACGGGCGCTCACTTCAGCGCTTTGGATTCCGCTTCGCCGGCGGCCATCTGCGTCAATTTGCGCCACAGCCATTCCATCGGCCCCTGTTCGAAGTAACGCAGCCACAGTGCGGAAAAGACCAGGTTGACCAACCAGACCAGCGGCACAAACACCAACAGCTGCAGCCGGTCAAACTGCTCATAGAGGCCAAAGCGATAAAACAGCGTGGTGCAGATCAGCGTTTGCAGCAGGTAGTTGCTTAACGCCATACGCCCCACCTGGCTCAGCCAGCGGGCGATGCGCAGGCGCGACAGCGCGGGCCAGAAACCGTAACACAGCGCCAGATAGCCCATCGCCTGCAGCGGCGCGCCCAGCTCGCGCGGCACCTGCAGCAGGAAACCGCTCCAGCGATAGTCCCAGTGTACCTGCCATTGCAGCGCCACCGCCGGCAGTTGGATCAGCACCGAAAGCGGCAGCAGCCACGCCGCCTGCCGCAGGTAATAGCCGGAGGAATAGCTGCCGCGCAGCCAGCCGCTGCGCATCAGCCCGGCGCCGAACAGCATCAGCCCCGCCAGCTCCCAGCCATACTGCGCGCCGATGGCCAGCAGGCTGGACGAGAGCAGATCGGCGCGGCTGCGCCAGGCTTCGAAACCGCCCTGCAGCTTCCAAAACTTCTCGTACTGCAACTCCGCCACGCCCGGCTGCCAGAAGCTGCCCGGCTCACCGTGCGAGACAAAACCGAGCAGCAGCAGCACCGCCACGCCAATCAAGTACAGCACGACGCCGGTTTTCAGCAGCTGGAAGGTGTCTTTGGCCTCGCGGATCATGCGCCAGCACACCAGGCCGATCAGCCCGTAGGCCAGCAGAATGTCACCGTCCCACAGGAAGATGGCGTGCGCGAGGCCGAACAACACCAGCCACGACAGCCGCGCGCGGATCCAGCTTTTGCCGCGCCGCAGCAGCATTTGCAGCCCGGCGCCGAACAGCAGCGCGAACATCGCCAGGAACTTGGCCTGGGCGAAGAGATCGAGCAGCGCCCAGGTCCAGGCATCGCGCGATGACGGCATCCCCAGATAGGCCGGATTGAGGTAGGCGGCCTTCGGCAAGCCGAAGGCGCTGATGTTCAGCAATAAAATGCCGAGGATGGCGATGCCGCGCACGCAGTCCAGCGTGGCAATGCGCGGCAGAGGATGACTGTTCATTTTTTATCGCTGTCTTCCGCTCATGAAAAAGGCGCCCGCAGGCGCCTGTTGTCGTCTTGCGGGTCGCCCCGCAACGCCATCACCCCTGGTGATGACGCACCGCACGCAGGAACTCCTGGCGGGTATTCTGGCTGGACTTGAACAGCCCCCCCAGCGAGGTAGTGGTGGTGGCGCTGGTCGCGTCGCGGATACCGCGCGCCTTGACACAATAATGGACCGCATCGATCGATACCGCCACGTTATTGGTGCCGAGTAGGGTCTGCAGCGCCACCAGGATCTGCTGGGTCAGGCGCTCTTGCACCTGCGGACGCTGGGAGAAGAACTGCACGATGCGGTTGATCTTCGACAGGCCGATCACCGAGTCTTTCGGGATATAGGCCACGGTAGCCTTGCCGTCGATGGTCACGAAGTGGTGTTCACAGGTGCTGGTCAGCGTGATATCGCGCACCGTCACCATCTCATCCACCTTCATCTTGTTCTCGATGACGGTGATTTTCGGGAAGTTGGCGTAGTCCAGCCCGGAGAAGATCTCGTCGACATACATTTTGGCGATGCGATGCGGCGTTTCCGCCAGGCTGTCATCGGACAGATCGAGATTCAGCAGCTGCATGATTTCGGTCATGTGCTCTTTGATGCGACGCTTGCGCGTTTCGCGATCCAGCACTTCCCCGCGCAGCGGTGTCTCCAGACCACGCTCTTCCAGTGCCGCATGCACCAGCGCGGCTTCTTTACTTAATGATGTCATGTATTTGTTCTCCTGCGGACGGAACCCGCCGGCGGCCTGATAGGGCGTGCGGCCGGCGAATTGCTTGCTCTCGTGACGGCAGAGTTTTCGTGGTGGATAACGTGAACCCGGTCAAGATTTTGCCCCCACTGTAGATGAGAGCGCGGCGATTATCCAGCGATAGTGTTTCATCCGCAGGTGAAATATTCGCATTTAGCACAATCAGGCCGGCTGCGGGTTTCCATGCGTTTTGTATGGATTTTAATCACCGAGTCGCCGTTTTTTGCGCCAACCGCCGCGCCGGGGTATTCACCACCAGCCCTCCGGCCGCCAACAGCGCCGCCACCGCCACATACAGCGCCGGCTCCAGCCGATGGGTCAAGGCGGTCGACAGCGCCGACAGCATCGGCCCGACCAGTTGGCCGATCGCATAACCGGTGGTCAGCAATCCGGCCATGTAACGCGCATGACGCGGCGCCAGCTCACGCCCGTGCTGAAGAGCAAGCTGCACCACGCAGAGGAAACCGCCGCCGGTCAGCAACGCCCCGAGCGCCAGGCCGGCCACGCCCGGCACCACTTCGGCGCTCAGTACGCCGAGCGCCTGTATCCACAGCGTGATCGCCAGCCGGGTCTGGGTGGTCAGCCGATGGCGGGTCAGAATGCCGATGACAATCCCCAGCACCGCCGCACCGCCGAACACCGGCCAGACGAACTGCGCGAACAGGCTGGCGGGAAAGCGCGCCGCCGCCATCTGCGACAAGAAGGTCGCCGGCAGGATGTAGCCGAAGCCGGCCAGGCTGTAGCTCCACACCAGGCGTTTGAGCGCCGGCGTCAGCAGCAGCGGCTCCGGGGTCACGTCCGGGCGATGCAGCTCGCCGCTGCGCGGCAGAAAGGCGCTAATCCCCCCGACCAGCACCAACGCCAGCCCGCCATACACCAACCAGGCCTGCGCCGCCGTCAGCCCCAGCGCGTTGATGCCCACCGCCAGCATGCCGCTGAGAAAGATGCCGGCGCCCGGCCCGGCGAACACCGCTGCGCTCAGCGCCGGCCGGCCGTAGTGCGCCAACCGCTCGTTGGTCCAGGCCGCGACCAGCACCATCGCCCAGCCGCTGGCCCAGCCGATGACGAAGCGCAGCGCGCCGTGCGTCCATTCATCCTGCGCCAGCGCCGACAGTAGCGTCAGCGCCATCGCGCCCCATACGCCCAGCCACAGGCGCCGCTCGACGTGGCGCGTAGCGCGCATCGCGTCGTAGGCGCCGCACAGGTAGCCCAAATAGTTGATCGCCGCCACCAGCCCGGCACCGGTCAGGCTGAACTGATGTTCCGCGATCATCAGCGGCACCTGAGGGGTGAAAGCGAAGCGGCCAATGCCCATCGCCACGATCAGCGCGGCAAACCCGCTCAAGGCAATACGTAAAGCCATATCGGCATCCAAAAAGTTAAAAGAAAGTTGCCAGTATCATGCCGCAGTATTAAACTCACAAAAACTGAATAATACTAATCAAGTTCATCACGAAACGAGAACATTATGGATCTGACCCAGCTTCGCATGTTCTGCTGCGTAGCGGAAACCGGCTCGGTCGCCCGCGCCGCCGAGCAGCTGCACCGCGTGCCGTCGAATCTGACCACCCGGCTGCGCCAGCTCGAGCAGGAGCTGGGCGCCGATCTGTTTATCCGCGAAAAACAGCGCCTGCGCCTGTCGCCGATGGGCCATAACTTTCTGTGCTACGCCAACCGCATCCTGGCGCTGAGCGATGAGGCGATGAGCATCACCCACGCCGGCGAACCGGCGGGCAACTTCGCCCTCGGCTCGATGGAGAGCACCGCCGCCACCCGCCTGCCCTCGCTGTTGGCGGCTTATCACCAGCGCTTCTCGCAGGTTTCACTGTCGCTGACCACCGGCACCTCCGGCGAAATCGCCGATCGGGTGCGTGCCGGCACGCTGGCGGCGGCGCTGGTCGACGGCCCGGTGCCTTATGACGAGTTGAACGGCTGTATCGCCTATCCTGAACATATGGTGGTGATCTCCTGTCTCGATCACGCGCCGATCCACAGCGCCAAAGACGCCAACGGCGAGACGCTGTTCGCCTTTCGCGCCAGCTGCTCCTACCGCCTGCGGCTGGAGGCCTGGTTCAAGCGCGAAGGCGCGCGGCCGGGGCAGATCATGGAGATCCAGTCCTATCACGCCATGCTGGCCTGCGTCGCCAGCGGCGCCGGGCTGGCGATGATCCCGCATTCGGTGCTGAGCCTGCTGCCGGGCCATGAGCGGGTTCGGGTTCACACCCTGCCGCCGGACGTGGCCGACACCGCCACCTGGCTGCTGTGGCGCCGCGACGCGTTCGGACCGAACGTGCGCGCGCTGAAAGAATTGATTATTGAACAGACGGAAACCGCCGCTGTTGATGAAAGCACCCCCAACGATTTATCAGACGTTAGCGATATCGCCTGATTTAAAAGAAAACCACTGAGGAGACTATGATGGAGATGATCAAAACCCGCGCCGCCGTTGCCTGGGGCCCGAACCAGCCGCTGAAGATCGAAGAAGTCGATCTGATGCCACCGCAAAAAGGCGAAGTGCTGGTGCGGATCGTCGCTACCGGCGTCTGCCATACCGACGCCTACACCCTGTCCGGCAAAGATCCGGAAGGCGTGTTCCCGGCGATCCTCGGCCATGAGGGCGGCGGCGTGGTGGAAGCGGTCGGTGAAGGCGTCACCAGCGTGGCGGTCGGCGACCACGTGATCCCGCTCTACACCCCGGAGTGCGGCGAGTGCAAATTCTGTAAATCCGGCAAGACCAACCTGTGCCAGGCGATCCGCGCCACTCAGGGCAAAGGCCTGATGCCGGACGGCACCACCCGCTTCTTCAAGGACGGCAAACCGATCTTCCACTACATGGGCACCTCCACCTTCTCCGAATACACCGTGGTGCCGGAAATTTCACTGGCGAAAATCAACAAGGAAGCGCCGTTGGAGGAAGTGTGCCTGCTGGGCTGCGGCGTCACTACCGGCATGGGCGCGGTGATCAACACCGCCAAAGTGCAACCGGGCGACACCGTGGCGATCTTCGGCCTGGGCGGCATCGGCCTGTCGGCGATCATCGGCGCGCAGATGGCCGGCGCGGGCCGCATCATCGGCATCGACATCAACACCAGCAAGTTCGATCTGGCGCGCAAGCTGGGTGCCACCGATCTGATCAACCCGAAAGACTATGACAAACCGATTCAGGAGGTGATCGTCGAGCTGACCGACGGCGGCGTCGATTTCTCCTTCGAGTGCATCGGCAACGTCAACGTGATGCGTTCCGCGCTGGAATGCTGCCACAAGGGCTGGGGGGAATCGGTGATCATCGGCGTCGCGGGCGCCGGCGAAGAGATCTCGACCCGGCCGTTCCAGCTGGTCACCGGCCGCGTCTGGCGCGGCTCGGCATTCGGTGGCGTCAAGGGCCGTTCGCAGCTGCCGGGCATCGTCGAGCGCTATCTGGACGGCGAATTCGCGCTGAACGACTTTATCACCCACACCATGGGGCTGGAGCAGATCAACGAAGCGTTCGATTTGATGCACGAAGGCAAATCGATCCGTTCCGTCATCCACTTCGACCAATAAGCCAGGAGGCAGAGATGACGTTGTCATTGGAACTTCTCGAAGAGCACCGCATGTTCGGCGGCTGGCAACAGCGTTATCGCCACGCGGCGCAGAGCCTGAATTGCAACATGACATTCAGCATCTACCTGCCGCCGCCGCGCGATGACAACCCGCCGCCGGTGCTGTACTGGCTGTCGGGGCTGACCTGCAACGACGAGAACTTTACGTTGAAAGCCGGCGCGCAGCGCATCGCCGCCGAGCTGGGCCTGGTGCTGGTGATGCCGGACACCAGCCCGCGCGGCGACGAAGTGCCGAACGACGAAGGCTACGATCTGGGCCAGGGCGCCGGGTTCTACCTGAACGCCACCCAGGCGCCGTGGGATCGTCACTTCCGCATGTACGACTACATCAGCGCCGAACTGCCGGCGCTGATCGAACAGCACTTCAGCGTCAGCGATCGTCAGTCAATCTTCGGCCACTCGATGGGCGGCCACGGCGCGCTGATGATGGCGTTTCGCAATCCGCAGCGCTTCCGCTCGGTATCGGCCTTCGCGCCGATCGTCAATCCGTGCCAGGTGCCGTGGGGCCGCAAAGCCTTCACCGCCTATCTGGGCAGCGACGAAAGCCAGTGGCTGCAGTACGACAGCTGCCATCTGCTGGCCAGCGGCGCGGAGAAAATGCCGGTCCTTATCGATCAGGGCGACGACGACCAGTTCCTGGCCGATCAGCTGCAGCCGGCGCGGCTGGCCGAACTGGCGCGCCAGCGCGACTGGCCGCTGACGCTGCGCATTCAGCCGGGGTACGATCACAGTTACTTCACCATCGCCACCTTCGTGGAAGATCACCTGCGCTTCCACGCCGAGCACCTGTTCCGTTAATAAAAAAATCCGGGCGGTTAATAAAACGCCCGGATTTATTTAAAAACCATCAATCAGAAAATCGATGGCAGCTTTATTTGATTCCTGTGCTCATTGGCATTACCAACGGCCTTGCCGAGCTGTGAAATACGTACGGCAGCCATCTCATGGGTCATAACGAGAAACTTTTCGCCGTTTACCTCAATCTCCGGGCACAGGCGTGCAGAAATTTTAACCCTGACGTTATCCAATGCATAAAGAGGGATCATTAACCGGGTCGAGAGGGCATCAATAAGATCGCTTTGAACGTCCAGTAAGTAGGGATAGGCTGATGCCGGATACGTATTGTCATATACGGTAAACTGCATATTCAAAATGTCCGATATTCATCAGACAACAAACCATTTTCTTCAGTGATACGATTAAGTTCTTCTAACGCCGCGCGATTTTGCTCGCGCCACTGTTGAATCTCAATATCCCTGACACGGACGCTCAATGCGTCTGTCAATACGGATGACACATTGACGCCCAGGGATTTTGCGCGCTGGAAAAGGTCGCGATCGATGGTTACGTTGACTGTCTTTTTCGTCACATTGTTATTTGCCATATCCATACCTCATCCCTGTAATATACGCGGGTCAAATTTTCATCAATTATACTCGTAAACAGGGGTATGCCAATTCAGCGATACCCTCACCCCTTCAGTTTCGGATCCAACGCGTCGCGCAATCCGTCGCCCAACAGGTTGAAGGCCAGCACGGTGATGAATATCGCCAGGCTGGGGAAGATCGCCACGTGCGGCGCGATCACCATATCGGCTCGCGCCTCGTTAAGCATCGCTCCCCACTCCGGCGTCGGCGGCTGGGCGCCCAGGCCCAAAAACGACAGGCTGGCGGCGGTGATGATCGAGGTGCCGATGCGCAGGGTGAAATAGACTACGATCGACGACAACGTGCCCGGCAGAATGTGCCGCAGAATGATGGTCCAGTCCGAGGCGCCGATGCTGCGCGCCGACTCGATATAGGTCAGGTGCTTCAGCACCAGCGTGTTGCCGCGCACCAGGCGGGCAAAGGCCGGAATGCTGAAGATCGCCACCGCGACGATCACGTTGGCCATGCCGCTGCCCATGATCGCCACCACGCCGATCGCCAGCAGGATGCCGGGAAACGCGAACAGCACGTCGCAGACGCGCATGGTGAGGCGATCCCACCAGCCCTCATAGTAACCGGCCAGCAGCCCCAGCAAGGTGCCGATCGCCCCGCCCGCCAGCACCGAGAACACCCCGGCCGCCAGCGAAATGCGCGTGCCCATCAGGATGCGGCTGAAGATATCGCGCCCGAGGGAATCCACCCCCAGCCAGTGCATCAGCGAAGGCCCTTCGTTCAGCCGGTCGTAATCGAAATAGTTTTCCGCATCGAACGGCGCCAGATAAGGCGCCAGCAGCGCCGCCGCGATCAGCAGCAGCACCAACAGACCGGCGACCAGCGCCGCCCGCTGGCGGCGAAAACGCCGCCAAAACTCACCCCACGGCGTGCGTACCGCGTTGGGGTCAATAAGCGGCATCGCCTTCAGTGCCGCGTTGCGCCGCCAATGCTTAATCATGCCGCATCCTCATTGGTAACGAATCGCCGGGTTGATCGCCGCGTACAGCATATCCACCAGCAGGTTGATCAGGATGAACTCCAGCGAGAACAACAGCACCTCGGCCTGGATCACCGGGTAATCGCGCATTTCCACCGAGTCCACCAGCAAGCGCCCCAGCCCCGGCCAGTTGAACACCTTCTCCACCACGATCGAACCGCCGAGCAGGAAGCCGAACTGCAGCCCCATCATGGTCACCACCGGGATCATCGCATTGCGCAGGCCGTGTTTCATCACCACCACGCTTTCTCTCACGCCCTTGGCGCGCGCGGTGCGCATGTAGTCTTCCTGCAGCACCTCGACGAACGAAGCGCGGGTGAAGCGCGCCATCACCGCCGCCACCGCCGCCCCCAGGGTTACCGAAGGCAGAATGTAGTGCCGCCAGCTGTCGGCGCCCACCGTCGGCAGCCACCCCAGCTCGACCGAGAACACCTGCATCAGCAGCATGCCGAGCGCAAAGGCCGGGAACGAGATCCCCGATACCGCCAGCGTCATGCCGAGACGATCCGGCCAACGGTTACGCCACACCGCCGACACCACGCCGATCGCCAGACCGAACGCCACCGCCCACAGCATGCTGGCGACGGTCAGCCAGAAGGTCGGCAGAAAGCGCGAGGCGATCTCTTCGCTCACCGGGCGTTTGGACACCATCGAGATGCCGAAGTCGCCCCGCAGCACGTTGACGAAAAAGTGCGCGAACTGCTGCGGCAGCGGCTTATCCAGCCCCAAATCCTTGCGCACCAGCTGCACCACCGCCTCGTCGGCCTCCGGCCCCGCCGCCAGCCGCGCCGGATCGCCCGGCAGCAGGTGGACGAACAGGAACACCAGCACCGCCACGATCAGCAGCGTCGGGATCAGGCCCAGCAGTCGTTTCAGAAAATAATTGAGCATCTCATTCCTTCCCCCGCCCGCCGCCGTCTGGCCGCAGGCGGGGATGGGCGCCTTATTTCAGATCGGCGTTATCAAAGTTGAACGAGGTATCCGGCATCACGTAGAAACCGCTCAGCTGTTTGCTGTTGGCCGACAACAGACGTTCGGTCGCCAGGAAGATCCAGGGCGCGTCGGCCCAGATACGATCCTGCGCGTCCTGATACAGTTTCTGCTTCTCGGCGCGATCGGTGGTCGCCAGCGCGTCGGTCAGATCCTTGTCCACCTGCGGATTGCTGTAGAACGCGGTGTTGAACTGCTTCGGCGGCGCCGCCTGAGTGGAGAACAGCGGCGACAGCGCCCAGTCCGCTTCCCCGGTCGAGGCCGACCAGCCGGTGTAGAACAGCCGCACGCCGGTGTCTTTCACCCCGACGCTCTCCACCTGCGCCGCGCGCTGCCCGGCATCCATCGCCGTCACCGTCACTTTCACCCCCACCTGCGCCAGCTGCTGTTGGGTGAACTGCAGCACTTTCTGCGCGGTGCTGTGGTTGTGGGAAGACCACAGCGTGGTGGTGAAGCCGTTCGGGTAGCCGGCCTCTTTCAGCAGCTCGCGCGCCTTGGCCGGATCGTACGGCCACGGCTTATAGCGGGCGGCGAAATCGATCGCCGGCGGCACCGGCCCTTCCGCCGGCACCGCGTAACCGGCGAACGCCACCTTGATCAGCGCGTCCTTGTTGATGGCGTAGTTCAGCGCCTGGCGCACCTTCAGGTTGTCGAACGGCTTTTGGGTGACGTTCATGCTGATGTAACGCTGCAGGATCGACGGCGCGGCCACCACGTCCAGCTTGGCGTTGCCTTCCAGCACCTTGGCCTGCTCGTAAGGGATCGGGAAGGCGAAGGTCGCCTCGCCGGTCTGCAGCATCGCCGCGCGGGTGTTGTTATCCACCACCGGGCGCCAGGTGATGCTGTCGAGCTTCGGCAGCCCCGGCTGCCAGTAGCCGTCGAACTTCTTCACCTTGACGAAATCGGTCTGGTTCCAGGTCACGAACTGATACGGCCCGGTGCCGACCGGGTGGAAACCGATCTCCTTGCCGTATTGCTTCAGCGCCGCCGGCGAGATGATCGCCGCCGCCGGGTGCGCCAGATTGTTGACGAACGCCGAGAACGGCGCCTTCAGCACGATCTTCACCGTATTCGCGTCCACCGCTTCGGTTTTGTCGATCATCTTGAACAGGTTGTAGCGCTTGAGGTGGCTGTCCGGGTTGCTGGCGCGATCGAGGTTGACCTTCACCGCCTCGGCGTTGAACGCGGTGCCGTCGTGGAATTTAATGCCCTGGCGCAGTTTGACGGTGTAGGTCAGGCCGTCTTTGCTGACCTCATAGCTGTCCGCAAGCACGTTCACCAGCTTCATGTCCTTATCAAAGCCGAACAGCCCCTGATAGAAAGACTTGGCCACCGCCTGCGACAGCGTGTCGTTGGCGTCGTAAGGATCGAGGGTGGTGAAGTTGGAGGCCACGGCGATCACCGCGTCCTTCGCCGCCCAGACCGGGCCGGTTCCCGCCGCCAGCAGTACGGCGGCCAACAGCGCATTGCGTTTGAATGTGTGCTTCATGTCGCTTGTCTCTCCTGAGGTCTTTAAAAAGCACCGGCGATCGGGTGGCGGGCGACAAAGTGCCCGGCGCCAACCTGCACCAGCGGTGCGGTAACGGGTTCATCGCCCAGCGCGCGCACCGGGCTGGGGATCTCATCGGCCGGCAGCGGCTGCCGTTTGTGGGCGTGAGCGGGATCGGCCACCGGCACCGCCGCCATCAGCTTGCGGGTGTAGGGATGCTGCGGATTGTCGAACACCGCCTGCCGCGGGCCGATCTCGACGATCTGCCCGAGGTACATCACCGCCACCCGGTGGCTGATGCGCTCCACCACCGCCATGTCGTGCGAAATGAACAAGAAAGCGATGCCGAATTCGCGCTGCAGATCGAGCAACAGATTGACGATCTGCGCCTGAATCGACACGTCCAGCGCCGAGACCGCCTCATCGGCGATCACCACTTTCGGGTTCAGCGCCAGCGCGCGCGCGATGCAGATGCGCTGGCGCTGGCCGCCGGAAAATTCGTGCGGGTAGCGGCGCGCATGTTCCGGCGACAGGCCGACGCGTTCCAATAGCCAGGCCACCCGCCGTTCCGCCTCACGGCCGCGCATCACGTTGTGCACCAGCAGCGGCTCCATGATGGAGAAACCGACCGTCAGGCGCGGATCGAGCGAGGCGTAAGGATCTTGAAAAATGAACTGAATATCGCGCCGCAGGTGCTGCAGCGCCGATCCCTTCAACCGATCGATTCGCCGCCCGGCGAAGGTGATGGTGCCGCTTTGGCTGTCCACCAGCTTCAGCAAAGAGCGCCCGGTGGTGGACTTGCCGCAGCCGGACTCGCCCACCAGCCCCAGCGTCTCGCCGGGGTAAAGATCGAAACTGACGTTTTCCACCGCGTGCACCCGGCGAGTGACCCGATTGAACAGCCCGCCGCGCAGATCAAAACGCGTGACCAGATGATCCACCCGCAGGATCGGCGCGGCGCCTGGCGGCACGGTATCCTGCGGCTCTTCATCCCCCTCGCCACCCGGCAGCGGAAACTTCGCCGGCAGCGGCCGATCGGCCATCGCCCCCAGCTTCGGCACCGCCGCCAACAGCGCCCGGGTATAGGCCTGCTGCGGCGTGGCAAACAGCTCGCGCACCCGATTTTGTTCCACCTGCTCACCGCGGCGCATCACCAGCACCCGGTCAGCGATCTCCGCCACCACGCCCATGTCGTGAGTGATGAAGATCACCCCCATCTGCATCTCCTGTTGCAGCACGCGGATCAGCTGCAGGATCTGCGCCTGAATGGTGACGTCGAGGGCGGTGGTGGGTTCATCGGCGATCAACAGCGCCGGCTTGCAGGAGAGCGCCATGGCGATCATCACCCGCTGGCGCATGCCGCCGGAAAGCTGGTGCGGGTAGCGCCCCAGCACCTCTTTAGCCTCCGGAATACGCACCAGATCGAGCATGCGCAGCGCCTCCTGGCGCGCGCTGCGGTGATCCATGCCCTGATGCAAACGCAGCGATTCGGCGATCTGCTCGCCGACCGGAAACACCGGGTTGAGCGAGGTCATCGGTTCCTGGAAGATCATCGCCATGTCGGCGCCGCGCACCGTTCTCAGCGTGCTCTGCGAGGCTCGCGCCAGATCGAGCAGCGCGCCGTCGCGCCGGCGCAGCGTCATGGCGCCGCCGACGATGCGCCCGCCGCCCTGCTCCACCAGCCGCATCAGCCCCAGTGAAGTCACCGATTTGCCGGAGCCGGACTCACCGACGATCGCCAGCGTTTCGCCGCGATCGAGCTCGAACGACAGGTTGCGCACCGCTTCCACGGCACCTTCCGATTGAGGAAAACTGATGCTCAGATCGCGCACCGACAGCACACGCTGCGGCGGCAATGACAACCCATCGCCAACGGGCTGGAATGAAACGTCGGTCATACACCCTCCCGGTGAACGCTTAGCGATAAATCCCGACGGACGGCGCATCGCCGACATAGCCAAAACCGCGGTACATCCCCTCGCTGTTGAACGGCAGCGCGATATTGCCGTGGCGATCGACGGCGATCATGCCGCCGCTGCCGCCCAGCGCCGGCAGCTTCTCCATCACCACCCGATCGCTGGCCTCTTGCAGGCTGAGGCCGCCGTATTCGATCAGGGCGGAGACGTCATAGGCCGCCACGCCGCGCATGAAGATTTCGCCGGTGCCGGTGCTGGAAACCGCCACCGTGGCGTTGTTGGCATAGCAACCGGCGCCGATGATCGGCGTGTCGCCTACCCGCCCGGCCTGCTTGTTGGTCATGCCACCGGTGGAAGTGGCGGCGGCGAGGTTGCCCAGCGCATCCAGTGCCACCGCGCCGACGGTGCCGAATTTGCGATCGGGATCGAGCGGATCGCCGGCCTGCGCCGCGCCGTCGTGATCAAGCAAGACCCGCCCCTGCTCCGCCTGGGCGCGGTGCAACTGATCAAAGCGTTCCTGGGTAAAGAAGAAGTCGGGAGTAACCATTTCCAGGCCGTGGGCGGCGGCAAACTTCTCGGCGCCTTCGGCGGCAAACAGCACGTGCTCACTGTTTTCCAGCACCGCGCGCGCCGCCAGCACCGGGTTGCGGATATGGCTGACGCCGGCGACAGCGCCGGCGTCGCAGGTGCGGCCGTCCATCACGCAGGCGTCCAGTTCGTGGGTGCCCTGATGGGTAAACACCGAGCCTTTGCCGGCGTTGAACAGCGGGCATTCCTCCAGCAGCCGCACCGCTTCGGTCACCGCGTCCAGCGCGCTGCCGCCCTGCGCCAGTACCGCCTGCCCGGCGGCCACGATCTCGGACAGCGCCTGGATATACTGCCGTTCTTTTTCCGCACTCAGCGCCGCCCGGGTAATTGCGCCCGCGCCGCCATGAATGGCAATCACTGGTTTGCTCATTTGCCTGACACCCTGTGTTAATCCCGCCGTTGCGCAGCGAATAAGCTGAGCGCGGTATCATTATTATTCAGTCTTTTTCGACTCTATTTAGTCCTACAGTGGAAGTACAGCATAACGTCCACGTCCCGCTTTTAGCGTAGCGCGCTTAGACCATTTCGCACCTTGAAATAGCTTATTGGAATAAAAACAGCAGGTTATAAAAAGCGGCAAACCGCTGACAGTGCGGCTGGGATTATTGGTAATTTCGCGAGAGGAAATAGCGGCATGGCGTAATGAAATAAACGTTCGCGCTGAGTCACACTTATTGTGGCGCCCGGCCTGCTGTTTTTCCCCCAGCCGGGCGCAGATGATCCGACGATTAAAAACCCGAGCCGGGCTGCCGTAAAAAGGCCTCTTCTTCCGGCGTGCTGATGCGCCCCAATATTGCGTTGCGATGCGGGTAGCGGCCGAAACGATCGATGATCGCCTTATGCCGTAGCTCGAACTCCAGCTGGTCGCCGTTATTAAGCTCGGTATATAACACCAGCGCCTGCTGGTGGATCAGCGGCGATTCCGAATGCATGAACGGCAGATAAAGGAAGCCGCGCTGCTCACGGCTCAGCCGTTCGCACTCGCCGCTGCGGATCGCCTCCTGCGCCAGGACCAGCGCCATGCCGTCGCAGGCGAACGACTGCGGCGTGCCGCGAAACAGGTTGCGGCTGAATTGATCGAGCACGATCACCTCCGCCAGGCGCCCTTCGATGCTATCGCGCCAGTGCGCCAGTTCCCCCGCCGCCGCCGCCCGCCAGATTTCGCCGAAGCGGCTATGCAGCAGACGATCGAAATCATCGTCCTTTTTGAACCACATCACCGGTTCGATCTCGTCGAACCAGAACTCGATAACCTGTTTATGCATCATGATCCTCCTGTGTTTTACGCAGTTTATACCCGTTCGCGCTTCCGGCGCAGTGCGAAAGATGGCGGGCATAACCCGTTCTCCCCCCCAACGTTCTCTGCCATAATAGCCGCACTTTGTCGCTATCATTGCGCCCCCTGATTACGGAGTTCCCCTTATGGATCATTGCCATACTTCCGATCTCATCTCCCTGGAGCAAGCGCTGGAAAAAATGCTCGGGCAGATCGCCCCGCTGCAACAAACCGAATCCGTCGCGCTGACCGCCGCCGCCGGCCGCATCACCGCCGCGCCGGTGGTCTCACCGCTTGACGTGCCGCCGTTCGCCAACTCGGCGATGGACGGTTATGCGGTACGCCTCGCCGATCTGGCGGCCAATGCGCCATTGCCGGTCGCCGGGAAAGCCTTCGCCGGCGCGCCGTTCGACGGCCAATGGCCGGCCAACAGCTGCGTGCGCATCATGACCGGCGCGCCGATCCCGGCCGGGGCGGACGCCGTGGTCATGCAGGAACAGGCCGAAGTGAGCGACCAGGGCGTGCGTTTTACCGCCCCGGTAGAAGCCGGCCAGAATATCCGTCTGGCGGGCGAAGACATTCGCCGGGGCGCGAGCGTGTTGCCGGCCGGCGTGAAGCTGGGCGCCGCGCAGCTGCCGCTGCTGGCTTCGCTCGGCGTCGCCCAAGTGCAGGTGATGCGTAAGCTGAAGGTTGCGGTGTTCTCCACCGGCGACGAACTGCAGCCGGTCGGCCAGCCGCTGCAGGCAGGCCAGATCTACGACACCAACCGCTTCGCGGTGCGCCTGATGCTGGAGCAGCTGGGCTGTGAAGTGCTCGATCTCGGCATTATCCGCGACGATCGCGATGCGCTGCGCGCCGCTTTTACACAGGCGGACAGCCAGGCCGACGCAGTGATCAGCAGCGGCGGCGTCTCGGTCGGCGAGGCCGACTACACCAAACAGATGCTCGACGAACTGGGCCAGGTCAGCTTCTGGAAGCTGGCGATCAAACCCGGCAAACCGTTCGCCTTCGGCAAACTGGGCCACGCCTGGTTCTGCGGCCTGCCGGGCAACCCGGTTTCCGCCGCCCTGACCTTCTACCAACTGGTGCAACCGCTGCTGGCGAAGCTGGCCGGCCACAGCGACTGGCGCCTGCCGCCGCGCCTGCGCGCGCGGGCACTGACGCCGCTGAAGAAATCGCCGGGGCGCCTCGATTTTCAGCGCGGCGTGTTCAGCAGCAACGCCGCGGGCGAACTGGAGGTGAGCACCACCGGCCACCAGGGCTCGCACATCTTCAGCTCCTACAGCCAGGGCAACTGTTTCATCGTGCTGGAGCGCGAACGCGGTTCGGTGGCGGCGGGTGAAACGGTGGAGATCGAGCCGTTCAACGCCCTGCTGAGGAGCTGAGCATGCTGCCGGAATTGACCGACGCCGAAGCGCTGCGCTACAACCGCCAGATCGTGCTGCGCGGCTTTGACTTCGATGGCCAGGAGAAGCTGAAGGCCGCCCGCGTGCTGATCGCCGGACTGGGCGGGCTGGGCTGCGCCGCCGCGCCTTATCTGGCGGCGGCCGGCGTCGGCCATCTGGTGCTGGTGGATTTCGACACCGTCTCGCTCTCCAACCTGCAGCGCCAGATCCTGCACCGCGACGATCGCATCGGCCAGAGCAAAGTCGCCTCCGCCAGGCAGGAGCTGAGCGCCATCAATCCGCATATCCGCATCGATGCCATCGACGGCCGTCTGGAAGATGACGCGGTCGCGGCAGAGATCGCCGCCTGCGATCTGGTGCTGGACTGCACCGACAACGTGGCAGCGCGCGACGCGCTGAACCGCCTGTGCCACGCACAGCGCAAGCCGCTGGTTTCCGGCGCGGCGATCCGCATGGAAGGCCAGCTCAGCGTGTTCACCTATCAGCCGGGCGAGCCCTGCTACCGCTGCCTGAGCCGGCTGTTCGGCGACAGCGCCCTCACCTGCGTCGAGGCGGGCGTGATGGCGCCGCTGGTCGGCACCATCGGCACTCTACAGGCGATGGAAGCCATCAAACTGCTGGCCGACTACGGTCAACCGCTGCGCGGCAAGCTGTTGATGTTCGATGCAATGAACATGCAGTTCCGCGAGATGACGCTGCCGAAGGATCCGCACTGCGAGGTGTGCGGCGGGGAATGACGGATAAAAAAAGGGCGGGATAATTCCCGCCCTGATGCGTTGCCGCGAGGGTTACACGATGCCCTGGCTGCGCAGATAGTCTTCGTAGTTGCCAGTAAAGTCGATCACCTTGTTCGGGGTGATTTCCAGAATCCGGGTCGCCAGCGAGCTGACGAACTCACGGTCGTGGGAGACGAAGATCAGCGTGCCTTCGTACATCTCCAGCGCCATGTTCAGCGATTCGATGGATTCCATATCCAGGTGGTTGGTCGGTTCGTCCATCACCAGAATATTCGGGCGCTGCATCATCAGCTTGCCGAACAGCATGCGGCCTTTTTCACCACCGGACAGCACCTTCACTTTCTTCTTGATGTCATCCTGGCTGAACAGCAGACGGCCCAACACGCTGCGCACCGCCTGCTCGTCGTCTTTTTCCTGCTTCCACTGGCTCATCCAGTCGAACACGCTCAGGGTGTCGTCGAACTCGTATTCGTGATCCTGCGCGTAGTAACCGATACGGGCGTTTTCTGACCACTTGACGGTGCCGCTGTCCGGCTGCGCGTCGCCCACCAGCGTTTTCAGCAGGGTGGTTTTACCGATGCCGTTGGCACCCAGCACCGCGACCTTCTCGCCCACTTCCACCATCAGGTTCAGCTTGCTGAACAACGGGCCGTCATCGAAGCCCTTGGTGAGCGCTTCCACTTCCAGCGCATTACGGAACAGCTTCTTATCCTGTTCGAAACGGATGAACGGGTTCTGGCGGCTGGAGGCTTTCACCTCTTCCAGCTGGATCTTGTCGATCTGGCGGGCGCGGGAGGTGGCCTGCTTGGATTTGGAGGCGTTGGCGCTGAAGCGGCTGACGAACGATTGCAGCTCGCTGATCTGCGCCTTCTTCTTGGCGTTGTCCGCCAGCAGACGCTCGCGCGCCTGGGTGGCGGCGGTCATGTATTCGTCGTAGTTGCCCGGATAAACGCGCAGTTCGCCGTAGTCCAGATCCGCCATGTGGGTGCAGACCATGTTCAGGAAGTGACGGTCGTGCGAAATGATGATCATGGTGCTGTTGCGCTCGTTGAGCACGTTTTCCAGCCAGCGAATGGTGTCGATGTCCAGGTTGTTGGTCGGTTCGTCGAGCAGCAGGATTTCCGGATCGGAGAACAGCGCCTGCGCCAGCAACACGCGCAGCTTCCAGCCCGGCGCGATTTCGCTCATCGGACCGTAGTGTTGCTCCACCGGAATACCCACGCCGAGCAACAGTTCGCCGGCGCGCGCTTCGGCGCTGTAGCCGTCCATTTCGCCGTAGGCCACTTCCAGATCGGCCACTTTATAGCCGTCTTCTTCGCTCATCTCCGCCATGGCGTAGATGCGGTCGCGCTCTTCCTTCACCGCCCACAGTTCGGTGTGGCCCATGATCACGGTGTCCAGCACGCTGTACTGCTCGAAGGCGAACTGATCCTGACGCAGTTTACCCAGGCGCTCGTTCGGATCGAGGAACACGTTGCCGCCGCTCGGCGCCAGATCGCCGCCGAGGATTTTCATAAAGGTGGACTTGCCGCAGCCGTTAGCGCCGATCAGGCCGTAACGGTTGCCGCCGCCGAATTTGACAGAGATGTTTTCAAACAACGGCTTGCTGCCGAACTGCATGGTGATGTTGTTAGTGCTTAACACAGCGCTCGCTCTTTATACATAGGGAATGTGATTTGGCGCGCATTATGCCACAACGGGGTACAGAGATCGCGGGAAGTTTCGGTGACATTTTGAGCGCCTACGGCATCCTATCCTTTTCGCAGGCGGCATAGTTGAATTAACGCGGCGGGAACTTCGCGGCAATCATCGCCGCCGTCGGCTTCACACCGCCCAGGCTCCATTGTTCGGGCGCATGTTCATCGATTCTGACCCAAACCGACTGTCTGAACGCCGGATCGCCTCGCCCTTCTATCTCCACCAACAGATCGGTAATGCGGGACAGCAATTCGCTTTTTTGCCGTTCATCCAGCATGCCTTTCACCGTTTGCACATTAACAAATGGCATTATACTCTCCTTGAATATAGATAAGTCTAAAAACAAGACTTAGACTAGCGAAGGAAAATGCCCATGTCAAAATCTCCCGATCTCCCTACCGTTTCTCTTGCCCTGTGCGGGCTGGCGCAGGCCGCGGACCTGCTTGGCGATCGCTGGACGTTGCTGATCCTGCGCGAATCATTCTACGGCGTTCGCCGTTTTGAAGAGCTGCGCGAGAATATCGGCGCTTCGCGCCAGGCGTTGAGCAACCGTCTGAATGCCATGGTAGAACAAGAACTGTTGGCCAAACGCGCTTACCGGGAGCCGGGCGAGCGTGAGCGACATGAATATGTCTTGACGGACAAGGGGCGCAGCCTGGGGCCCATCCTGGTTGCGCTGATGGCATGGGGCCACCGGCATATTCTGCATGACAGCCCCCACGTTCAACTGGTGGATAAACGCAGCGGGCTGCCGGTGCAGCTGGCATTTATCGATGCGCAGGCCCGCGTGGTGCCTGAAGACGCGCTGCAAATGTCGGCCGTTGAGCTCCCCCGGCCTGACTTACCCATTCTGGTCTACGCTTGATACCAGACTGATTTAGGACAAGGATGCTGAACCATGCCACACCTCTATAACACCGCGCTGCTGATCGGCGCCGCGCTGAGCGCCATCGCCGCCCTGCTGCATATTTGGGTGATCGCCGCCGGGCCGCGCGGCTATCGGCTGTGCGGCGCCGGCGATCGCTTCATTAAGGCGGCGGAAGCGGGTAAAAAGTTCCCGGCCGTCGTCACCGCCGGTATCGCGCTGGTGCTGTTTATTTGGGCGCTGTACGCACTGTCCGGCGCCGGGCTGATCGCGCCGCTGCCGCTGCTGCGGCCCGCGCTGTTTATCATCACCTTTATCTACCTGCTGCGCGGCGTCGCCGGCCCTTTCGCCCTGCGCGACACCGGCCGCAGCCAACGCTTCATCGTCGTCAGCTCGCTGATTTGCCTCGGCTTCGGGCTGGTGCATCTGCTGGGGATGACGCAGCGCTGGGGGGCATTGGCGTAACGCCCTGTTGCTGCAAAACGGCGATAAACGCCTGCGCGGCGGCGCTGCGGTAAGCGCCTTGGCGCTGCAGCAACACCGCCTGCCGAGCCGGCATGGCGTTGGCCAGCGCCACTTTTTTCAACTGCCGGTTCTCGCGCGCAATGGCGGCCGGCAACAGCGTGGCGAGCTGCCCCCGCCGCACGATCTCGACGATGGCACCCAGCGCATTGGCCTCCACCGCCACCTGCGGCCGAAACCCCAACTGCGTGCAGTAGCGATCGATAAACTGACGCGTGGCGAAGTCGCCGCTCAGCAAGGCCAGCGGCAGATGCCGCCATTCCGCCAGCGTCAGCGGCCGGCGCCGCGCCGCCAGGGGATGATCGGCACCGACCATCAGCTCCAGCGTCTCACGGAACAACGGCGTCGCTTCCACCTCCACCGACTGCGCCATCTCAAAGGCGATGCCCAGATCCAGCCGATCCTGCGCCAACAGCGCCTCGATCCGCTCTTGCGCCATCTCCTCAATGCTCAGCGTAATCCCCGGATAGCGGCGGTAGAACGCATCGATCGTCGGCCCCACCAGATAGGCGGTGAACGTCGGCGTCATCGCCAGCCGCAGATGGCCGCGCGCCAGCGTCGCCACGTCATGGATCGCCCGCGCGCCGGCGTCCAGATCCTGCAGCGCCAGGCGCGCATAGCGCATCCAGGCCTCACCGGCGTCGGTCAGCTGCACCCTTCTGCCGCTGCGATCGAACAGCGGCGCTCCCAGCGCATCCTCCAGCTGTTTGATCTGCTGCGACAAGGTCGGTTGCGAGACGTGCAGCGCTTCGGCGGCACGGGTGAAATTGCCCTGTTCGGCCACGGCCAGAAAATAACGGATATGTCGCAGCAGCATAGCGCCCCAACTATTAGTAATACCTATAGCCATCATTATAAATGGGTCTTAGATCCTATAGCCAGAAGCGTTCATCATGCCGTCATCGCTTACCCCCCAGGGAGAAAAACAATGAAAGAGGTGATTGAGGGCTTCTTGAAGTTCCAGCGCGAAGCCTTTGTTGAACGCACGGCGCTGTTTCAGCGGCTGGCGACCCGCCAAAATCCGCGCACCCTGTTTATCTCGTGTTCCGACAGCCGCCTGGTGCCGGAGCTGGTCACCCAGCGCGAGCCGGGCGATCTGTTCGTGATCCGCAATGCCGGTAACATCGTGCCTTCTTTCGGCCCCGAACCCGGCGGGGTGACCGCCTCGGTCGAGTACGCGGTCGCCGCGCTGGGCGTGGAAGATATCGTGATCTGCGGCCATTCCGACTGCGGCGCGATGACCGCCATCGCCACCTGTCAGTGTCTGGATCACCTGCCGACGGTCGCCGGCTGGCTGCGTTACGCCGATTCCGCCAAGGCGGTCAATCAGGCTTATCCGCATGTCTCCGACGAGGCGCGGGTCGCGTCGATGGTGCGCGAGAACGTCATCGCCCAACTCAACAACATCAAAACGCACCCTTCCGTCGCCCTGGCGCTGGATCAGGGCCGCCTGACGCTGCACGGCTGGGTCTATGACATCGCCAGCGGCGCTATCGAGGCGCTGGACGGCGAAACCCGCCGCTTCGTGCCGCTCGCCACCCATCCCGAGGTGACCGCCACGCCGGCGATCGCCCGTTTTTAAGCCAACAAAAGGAGCCAACATGACACACTCTCTGCATAACGCCGCCCCGCGCGAAGCGCTCACCGACACCATCATGGCCGCCAAGATCCGCCATAACCTGACGTTCGAAGCGCTGGCCGAGGGCACCGGCCTCAGCCTGGCGTTTGTCACCGCCGCCCTGCTGGGGCAGCATGCGCTGCCGGAACCGGCAGCGCGCACCGTAGCGGCCAAGCTGGGGCTGGATGAAGAAGCGGTGCAGCTGCTGCAAACCATCCCGCTGCGCGGCAGCATTCCCGGCGGCGTGCCGACCGACCCGACCATTTATCGTTTCTATGAAATGCTGCAGGTCTACGGCTCCACACTGAAAGCGCTGGTGCACGAGCAGTTTGGCGACGGCATCATCAGCGCCATCAACTTCAAGCTGGATATCAAGAAGGTCGCCGATCCGGACGGCGGCGAACGCGCGGTGATCACCCTGGACGGCAAATACCTGCCGACCAAGCCTTTCTGATTGGCCTTGCGCCGGCGGCCCGCGTCGCCGGCAAATTGACAGCCAACCGGCCATTGGCTACATTAACTGCGCTTAAACGCCGTCCTGGCGTTTTTCACTGCCCGAGGCCTGTATGTTGGAGATTGTAACCACCCGATAGTCGCTTCCTTGCCGCATGGCGAGGGACTCTGACGTATCCGACGCGCGTTTGCGCGGGGATGCGCGTATCTGGGGTTATTACAGGATCTCCCAACATGAACATTTCCAAAGCGGAACAACGCGTGCTGCACGTGTTGGCCAAAGGCGGTTATATCGCCTTCACCCGCAACGACGCCGGTCGCGTCACCCACGTCGAATGCTACACCCGCGAAGGGCTCGGCCTGGCCGACTGCTCGCTGGCCGTTTTTACCAAGCTCAAAACCAAACGCCTGATCCTCTCTCGCCAGGGGCGCCCTTATCGCGTCACCTTCGCCGGGCTCAAGGCCGTGCGTGCGCAGCTGGATAACCGTTAATCATCGATACCGGCCGGGCAGGCAGCCCGGTCGGCTCAGCCTTATTGAATCAGGATACAACCATGAACATCACGTTACGCCACGAAACGCCGGCCGACGCCGGCGCCATCACCACCCTGACCGCCGCCGCGTTCCTGCACGCCGAACACAGCAGCCACACCGAGCAGTTTATCGTCAATGCGCTGCGCGCGGCGGGAGCCCTCACCCTGTCGCTGGTCGCCGAGCACAATGGCACACCGCTCGGGCACGCGTCCGTCTCACCGGTCGCACTCAGCAACGGCGCCGTCGGTTGGTTCGGGCTGGCGCCGGTATCGGTGCTGCCGGCCTGTCAGAACCAGGGGATCGGCAGCCGGCTTATTCGCCGGCTGCTGGCCGAGCTGCAGGAACGCGGCGCCGCAGGCTGCGTGGTGCTGGGCGAGCCGAACTATTACGGCCGTTTCGGCTTCCAGGCGCAGGACGCGCTGACCCTGCCGGGCGTGCCGCAAGACTACTTCCGCGCCATCGCCTTCCAGGGCGCGCTGCCGTGCTCGGAGGTCACCTTCCACAACGCGTTTAACGCCGAAGCCTAACCCTGTTGCCGGCGCCGTCATGGCGCCGGTTTTCAGTCCCGTTCGCCATAACGCAAGACGGCCATCCCTTCTTCTTCCGCCGGGAAAAAAGTACTGTGCCAGGCGCTCAAACTCCGTTTCGCTCAGTGCAAACGGGTTGCAGGATGGGTTTGCATAACGTTCTCCGGTCGTTGCCGGAGGGGGATAAAAAAACCCGCCTGCAGGCGGGTTTTTATTGGCGACATACGCGCTACCCCACCCTCTGGAGAAGGGTGATAATAATTTGCGCGAATGGGCGGTAGGATTTTTTCATAGCTAATGAATATGACAACCATGCAGCGTTGTCAATTCGCCGTCATCAATCCCTGTTCTCGCACAAACTCGGTGAATAAACTCACTTTCTGCTGCACATGCCGGCGCGTCGGGTAAACCGCGAAGACCTGATGCACGTCGGCAATCTGTTCAGGGAACAGCCGCACCAGCCTGCCGGCGGCGATCTCGGGATCCGCCACGAACGACGGCAGCGAACCGATGCCCAATCCCGCCACCAACATATCCCGCAGCATCAGGCTGTTGTTGGCGATCAACCGGGGAGTGAACGCCACGCTCAGGCTCTCCTCGCCGGCGGTGAACTGCCACTGCCCCGGCCTTTCCGCCAGGGAATAGGCCAGACAGCTGTGTCGCTGTAATTCATTCGGCGTTTGCGGCATGCCGTGCTGCGCCAAATAGCCGGGCGCGGCGCAAATTCGCTGGTGCACTTCACCCAGCGCCCGGGCGCTGAGGGAAGAGTCCGGCAGCCGTCGGCGAATGCGCAAGGAAATATCGAAACCAGCCGCCACTACGTCCAATACCCTGTCGTCCAGCGTCAGTTCCACCTGCAACTGCGGGTAACGTTGCATAAACAGCGGCAACAGCGGCGACAGCACCGTCAGGCCGAATGAGAGCGGCGCATTGACCCGCAGCGTGCCGGAGACCTGCTGCGCGCTGGCGGCAACCGTCTGTTCCAGCGCGTCGAACTCGCCGAGCAACCGACAGGCTTCCTGGTAATAGATCTGCCCGGCTTCGGTCAGGCTCATGCTGCGGGTGGTGCGCACGAGCAACAGCGTCCCCAGCCGGCTTTCCAACTGCTTAATCTGCTTGCTCAACGCCGCCGGCGTGATCGTCAGATCCTCCGCCGCCTTATAGAAACTGTTGCGCTCAACCACGCGGCGAAAGGCGCGCATCGTCAGTAGCACGTCCATATTATGTCCTGATAGTTAATTATAAATTCAATAAAGCACAGATTATTAACCTAAACAACCTAAGTAGACTTTATCCAACCGCTTCCCTGAGTGGTAAGTGAATTTAATCTACTGATAATCGTGGAGTTAATAATGAAAAAGACCCTGTTCGCCCTGATGCTCGGCCTGAGCGCCGCCACCGCCCCCGTCGCCGCGCTGGCGCAATCCCCCGCCGCCGATAGCCGCCAGGCGGGTTATGTGCAGCCGCTGACCGCCGACAACAGCCTGTTGCTGTTGGTCGATCTGCAGGACATGTTCGGCATGACCATTTCCTCTATCGATCAAACTAATCTGGTGAATAACGCCGCCGGCATCGCCAAGGCCGCCAAGGTGTTCAACGTGCCGACCATTCTGGCCTCGGCCAACGCCAAAAGCTTCGCCGGGCCGGTATTCCAGCAGGTGACGCAGGCACGCCCGGACCTGCAGGTGTACGACCGCACCGCCATCAACGTCTGGCAGGATCGGCGCGTGGTGGATCTGATCAAACAATCCGGCCGCAAGAAAATCATCATCGGCGGGCTGTGGACCGCCAGTTGCGTGATGTTGCCGGCGCTGTCCGCCCTGGGCGAGGGGTATGAGGTTTATATCCTGTCGGACGTCACCGGCGACATTACGCCAGACAGCCAAAACAACGCCATGCAGCGTCTGGTTCAGGCAGGCGCCACGCCCATCAACTGGGTAGCGTTGATGCTGGAATGGCAGCAGGACTGGAGCCGTAAAGCCACGGCGGGGGGCGTATTGCAGATCGCTCGCGACCACGGCGCCGCCTGGGGGATGGGCGCCAGCTACGCCGGGGCGATGAAGGTGGGCAGCGAGGCGAAATAGCGGGTGAAAGCCCGCCGGCGGCGGGCTTTTTCTCAGGTACGGTGATAACAACGGCTATCCTGCGGCGCCTGGTCGCGACTTTCCAGCCCGTAGTCCCGCACCACCTCCGCCACCCGCAGGCGATACTGCGCCAGCACCTCTCCACGGCCGCGCGCCTGCGCCGCCCGGTGCTGTTCGAGATTGCGCCACTGCTGCACCGCCGCCTCGTCGCGCCAGAAGGAGAGCGACAGCAGGCATGCAGGATCGGCCAGGCTTTGAAAGCGCTCGATGGAAATGAATCCGTCGATCTGCGCCAGCAGCGGCTTCAGCTCCGCCGCCAACGTCAGGTAGGTATCGCGCTGCCCGTCGGCAGCCTGCAGTTCAAACATCACGGCAATCATCCTCGTCTCCTCTCAACGGTAAAATTCCGGCACGCGCGCATTGAGTGAACGGCGCCACTGCACCGATTTCAGCGCCCGCTCATCAATATCCAGCGGACACGGGCGCACAGCACCAGAATGCGATAGCCACAGGCTAGCGATGGACGCGCCGTCATACTTCGTCTAACCTCGAAGTATGCATAACATCGAGATAGAAGATCGTTTAGCGGCGCTGAGCGCCGCCATCGCCGACCGCACCCGGGCGCGCATGCTGTGCCTGTTGATGGACGGGCGCGCCTACACCGCCACCGAGCTCAGCGCGGCGGTCGAGGTCGCCCCGTCTACCGCCAGCGCACACCTGGCGAAGCTGCTGGAGCAGCGGCTGATTGCCTGCGTCAAACAGGGGCGCTATCGCTATTTTCGGCTGGCCGGGCAACCGGTGGCCGCAGCGCTGGAGGGTCTGATGGCGCTGGCGGGCGTGCCGCGCCCGTCGGTGAAAAGCAGCACGCCCACCTCGCTGCAATATGCCCGCACCTGTTACGACCATATGGCGGGCGAGGTGGCGGTGAAGCTGCACGATCGGCTGCATGCGCTGAACTGGCTGACCGGCGAAGAAGACTACCGGTTAAGCGACGTCGGTCAGGCCGCGCTGGCGCGGCTGGGCGTCGATTGCTCCCCCGCTCCCACCCGCCGCCGCTTCGCCTGCGGCTGCCTGGACTGGAGCGAACGCCGCTCTCACCTCGGTGGCGCGCTGGGCGCCGCGCTGTTAGCCGCCTTTATCCAACGCGGCTGGATCGTCCGCCGGCTCGACAGCCGCGAACTGCAGCTGCCCCCCGCCGGTAAAAAAGCGCTGGCCGCACATTTTGACCTCACGGTGTAACCCGGCGGCGGGGTAGTTTTACTGCAATACTCAAGGGGTACGCTTAAGCGACCCCGCCAACCCGAGGAGTTTCCATGCTCGATTCCACCCAATTCCCGATCGTCAAACGCTGGCCGGCTCAGCACCCGGAACGGCTGCAGCTCTACTCTCTGCCGACGCCGAACGGCGTCAAAGTGTCCATCATGCTGGAAGAGATCGGCCTGCCTTATGAAGCGCACCTGATCGACATCGGCAACAACGAGACCTGGACGCCGGAATTCCTGGCGCTGAACCCGAACGGCAAGATCCCGGCGATCATCGATCCCGACGGCCCCGGCGGCCGGCCGCTGCCGCTGTTCGAATCCGGCGCCATTCTGCTCTACCTGGCGGAAAAGAGCGGGCGTTTCTTGCCGCAGGATCCGGCGCAGCGTTACGAAACCATTCAGTGGGTGTTCTTCCAGATGGCCGCCGTCGGCCCAATGTTCGGCCAGCTCGGTTTCTTCCACAAATTCGCCGGACGCGAATATGAAGACAAGCGGCCGCTGGAGCGTTACAAGAATGAATCGAAACGCCTGCTCGGCGTATTGGAAACGCGCCTTGAAGGCCGCGACTGGATCATGGGCGCGGACTACACCATCGCCGATATCTCGCTGCTGGGCTGGGTGCGTAACCTGATCGGCTTCTATGAGGCGCGCGAGCTGGTGGCGTTCGACAGTTTCCCGCGCGTCGCGCAGTGGCTGGAGCGCGGTTTGGCGCGGCCGGCGGTGCAGCGCGGGCTGGCTATCCCGGCGCGCGCGGCCTGATTGTCAAACGGGGTGGCCGCCGGGCCATCCCGTCTTTCATTGTCATAAAATTGTCATCCCTCTGCTCTACTCTCCTTTCGTAACAATTTGATGTTATTTACATTGTTGTATTACGACAAGGAGCTTACCCCATGCAACCTGCTGTATCCCTGATCGCCGGCGCCGTGCTGTCCGCCCTGCTCTGTTCCTCCGCCATCGCGGCGGAAACCTCGGCCAATGCCGATGGCCTGACCGAACGCGCCGCGCGCGGCAACCTCGCCGAACCGGGCGGCGCCCGTCGTCTGGCCGGCGATCAGACCGCCGCGCTGAAGGCGTCGCTGTCGGACAAAACGGCGAAAAACGTGATCCTGCTGATCGGCGACGGAATGGGGGATTCCGAGATCACCGCCGCGCGCAACTACGCTGAAGGCGCAGGCGGTTACTTCAAGGGCATCGACGCCCTGCCGCTGACCGGGCAATACACCCACTACTCGCTGGACAAGAAAACCCACAAGCCGGATTACGTGACCGATTCCGCCGCCTCCGCCACCGCCTGGACCACCGGGGTGAAAACCTATAACGGCGCGCTCGGCGTGGACGTGAACGGCAAAGATCAGCCGACGCTGCTGGAGATCGCCAAAGCGGCCGGCAAGGCCACCGGCAACGTCTCCACCGCCGAGTTGCAAGACGCTACGCCGGCGGCGCAGGTGTCGCACGTCACCTCGCGCAAATGCTACGGCCCGGAGGAAACCAGCGAGAAATGCGCCGCTAACGCGCTGGAAAACGGCGGCCGCGGCTCCATCACCGAGCAGTTGCTGAAAACCCGCGCCGACGTCACGCTGGGCGGCGGCGCGAAGTCCTTCAACCAGCTGGCGAAAAGCGGCGAATGGCAAGGAAAATCGCTGAAAGATCAGGCGGCGGCGCAGGGTTACCAGTGGGTGAGCAACGCGGATGAGCTGCAGGCCGTTACGCTGGCCAACCAGCAAAAACCGCTGCTGGGTCTGTTCGCCGACGGCAACATGCCGGTGCGCTGGCTGGGGCCGAAAGCCAGCTATCACGGCAACCTCGACAAGCCGGCGGTAACCTGCGAAAACAACCCGGCGCGCACCGCGGCCACGCCAACGCTGGCGGCGATGACCGAAAAAGCGATCGCACTGTTGAAAGATAACCCGAACGGCTTCTTCCTGCAGGTAGAGGGCGCGTCGATCGATAAGCAGGATCACGCCGCTAACCCGTGCGGGCAGATTGGTGAAACCGTCGATCTGGACGAAGCGGTGCAAAAAGCGCTGGCCTTCGCCCGCGCCGACGGCAACACGCTGGTGATCGTCACCGCCGACCATGCGCACTCCAGCCAGATCGTCGCCGCCGACGCCAAAGCGCCGGGCCTGACCCAGATGCTGACCACCAAAGACGGCGCGCCGATGACCCTCAGCTACGGCAACTCGGAAGAAGAGTCGCAGGGGCACACCGGCACCCAATTGCGCGTCGCGGCCTACGGCCCGCACGCCGCCAACGTGGTGGGATTGACCGATCAGACCGATCTGTTCTTCACCATGCGCGATGCGATGGGCATCAAGTAACCTCCTTCTGCACGATGGCCGCCCGCAACGGCGGCCATTTATTATTGGTTACCGATAGGCATTTGCAATTTAACCGCAATTATTGTGTGATAACGAAATAACGTTTAATTGCGCGACAATTACCCCATGGAAATAACGCGGTTATACGACCTTTCTTCCCTCTTTGTTTATTACTGCGACAGCAACCGGCCTATTTTTGCTTATATTCATTTTTTTTAGTTACAAAAGTAGTTTTTAACATTCTCGCAAACAATAATACCCCGCCAGTAACGTGAACCGATCAATTTGCATCCGGACGGCCTGCAATAGTTCACTTTTCGTTAAAAACCCTATTAACAAAAAGGCATTATTGCTGCCTATCGGCTCACGCCGGGCGGTCGGCTTCATTATTTCCAGGGTAACTCCCGCTAAATTCTTTCACCTGCAATGAGTAGAATTTACACACAAGAGATTTAATTCAATGAGAAAATTACTCGTCCTGATTTTCAGTCTCAGCCTGTTTGGCGTTACGCAACAGGCGGCGGCTGAAGAGAAGAATAAAACCGTCGACGTGGTGTTGATCGGCGGCGGCATCATGAGCGCCACCTTGGGTACCTATCTGCATGAGCTGGAGCCGACCTGGACCATCGACATGTACGAGCGCATGAACGGCGTGGCGGAAGAGAGCTCCAACGGCTGGAACAACGCCGGTACCGGCCACTCCGCCTTCAGCGAAATGAACTACACGCCGGAAAAAGCCGATGGCACCATCGACATCAGCAAGGCGGTGAAGGTCAACGAGTCTTTCGAAATCTCCCGTCAGTTCTGGTCTTATCAGGTGAAAAACAATGTCCTGAAAGATCCGAAATCCTTCATTAACAGCGTGCCGCACATGAGCTTCGTGTGGGGCGACGACAACGTCAACTTCCTGCGTAAACGCTACGCGGCGCTGCAGCACAGCACCCTGTTCCGCGGCATGGAATACTCCGAAGACCCTGCGCAAATCAAACAGTGGGCGCCACTGGTGATGAACGGCCGCGATCCGGCGCAGAAAATCGCCGCGACCCGCATGCCGTTGGGTACCGACGTTAACTTCGGCGTGATCACCCACCAGCTGGTTGACGCACTGAGCGCCAGCGACAAGTTCAAGCTGAACCTGAGCCACGAAGTGCGCGACATCAAGCGCAACGCCGACCAGACCTGGAGCGTAACCGTTGCCGATCTGAACCGCGACGGTAAAGAAACCACCGTTAACGCCAAGTTCGTGTTCATCGGCGCAGGCGGCGCGTCCCTGACCCTGCTGCAGAAATCCGGCATCCCTGAGGCCGACGGTTACGGCGGCTTCCCGGTCGGCGGCCAGTTCCTGGTCACGACCAACCCGGAGATCGCCAACCAGCACCTGGCCAAAGTGTATGGCCTGGCCAGCGTAGGTTCGCCGCCGATGTCCGTGCCGCACCTGGATACCCGCATGCTGGACGGCAAGCGCGTGCTGCTGTTCGGGCCGTTCGCCACCTTCTCCAGCAAGTTCCTGAAGAACGGTTCGCTGTTTGATCTGCTGCACTCGCTGAGCACCTCGAACCTGATGCCGATGACCCACGTCGGTCTGGATAACTTCGATCTGGTGAAATACCTGGTCGGCCAGCTGATGATGAACGACGACGATCGCTTCGCCGCATTGAAAGAGTACTTCCCGGACGCCAAGCAGGCAGACTGGAAGCTGTGGACCGCAGGCCAGCGCGTACAGATCATCAAGAAAGACGCGGATAAAGGCGGCGTGCTGCAGTTCGGCACCGAAGTCGTCAGCTCTGAAGACGGCAGCATCGCCGCTCTGCTGGGCGCTTCGCCGGGCGCTTCCACCGCTGCGCCAATCATGCTGCACCTGATGGAAACCGTGTTCAAAGACAAAGTGGCGACGCCGGAATGGCAGAGCAAGCTGAAAGAAATCATCCCGTCCTACGGCCACAAGCTGAACGGCGATATCGAGATGACCAACAAGATCCGCGGTTACACCAGCAGCGTGCTGGGTCTGAACTACATTGAAGTGAAACCGGAAACTAACTGATTTTCCGTCACTTCCTACTGAAAAGGCCGCTTTATGCGGCCTTTCTTTTATTCCCCTGCCGTTCAAAGAGCATTTTTGGCCACCTTTTTATCCCCGGCTTACCCTTGCGTAACGGCGTAGTCACGCCTATTATCAAAGCATATTCTTGGATAATTAAGCTAAGTCACTGTGACCTGAATGTCGTTTTTGCGGGAGAACTAAAACCATGGATCGCGTCAATATCATTCACGATTTACTAGACTGGATTGAAACTCATCTGGATCAACCGCTGCTGCTGGATAACGTCGCCGCCAAGTCGGGCTACTCCAAATGGCACCTGCAGCGCATGTTCCGCAGCACCACCGGCCACGCGCTCGGCAGCTATATCCGCGAGCGGCGCCTGTCGCAGGCGGCGCAGGCGCTGCGCTCCACTCCACGACCGATCCTGGATATCGCCCTGCAATACCATTTCGACTCTCAGCCTTCGTTCTCGCGTGCCTTCAAGAAACAGTTCGGCAAAACCCCGGCGGTGTATCGCCGCACCACCCGCTGGGACGTCGCAGAATGGCCGGCGCAGCCGATAGAAATGCAGGCCGAACCGCGCCATGATGCCCCCATGCTGCCCCGCTGGTACGCCGGCAAGCCGCCGGAAGGCGTTTGCACCAGCTGGATGGGGCTGCGTTAATCAGCGCGGTATAAGGCACAAAAAAGGGTTCAGTTCGCGAGAACTGAACCCTTTCTCTATTGACGAGACACCGAATTATTTGAAGGTGACGTCGACGTTAGCGGTGGCATTGAATACCCCGGTCTTCGGCGTATTGGTCAGCCATTTCAGGTTGGCGATAAAGGTCTCTTTTACTTCGTTCTGCTTATCCTGCAGCAGACCGCCAAAATCCACGTTGGTTTGCAGTGGGATCGCTTTTTTGTTGGTGTCGCGCTGCTGAGTCAGGAAGATAGCCACGCCCGGTTTGGTGGTTGGCAGGATCTGCGTGTTGTCTGACGGATCGGCGTTGGTACTGCTGAAACTGGCCTGCAACGACTGACCGGCACATTCGCCGCCGCTCAGGCTGGCCTTGATGTCGAACGGCACCTGCTTGGCGATAGTGCCGGCTTTGGCGCTGGAAGTCGTCAGCACGCCGAAATCGACGCTGGCGCCATTGTTGGCCAACACGGTGATCTGCGGGTTGCACTGGATCACGCGGATCTTGTCCAGCCCTTTGATATAGGCGTTAAAGTTACTGTCTTTGGTGGCGTTCAAACCGCCGACCCCGTCAATCTGGAACAGCGATGCACGCCCCAAAGGTGCAAAGTTGCCGGCCGGCGGTTTCACCCCGGTGGCTTTGATGTATACCGAATAGGAGGCAGTCACCGCCTGCGGCGCCGCCGGGTTTCTGCCGTTAGTCCGGATGGTACCCGGCCCCAGATTGGGGCCGGTCGGCGTTTTGCCGCTTTGCAGCAGGTTAACCGAGTCATAGTCGACGCCGTTGATCGACACCCCAATTGACAATGACTTATCCAGCGCGCCGAACGAGTTCTGCGGGTTCCAGTAGATATAAGCGTTTTCCCCTTTCGGGTTGCGATCGGTATCCCAACAGGTAAAGGTCGAAGTAAAGTTCTGCGAACGCCAGATCAAGTTGCCGGCGACAAAGTCGCTGGCGGCCAGCACGATCGGGCGACCAACGTCGATATCCTGCGTTACGCTGCCGGTCGGATTTTTTGAACCGGTCGAGTTGCCGAAGCGGCACTGCATCGCCGCCGCCTGTTGCGCCATCGCCAACCCCGCCAGCCCCACCACTGACAGAAGTGTGTTACGTGCTAATTTGCTCAAGTTCATGGTGTACCTTACAGTTTTTGGCATTGCAGAGTCAGTTCCTGATATCCCATGGCCACTTGTTTGTCGCCCACGTTCGCCGGGATCGGCAGTACGCATTGCTGGTCGGCTTTCGGGCCCCATTTGATCGTCAGTTTTTCACCCGCTTGCACACCGGAGACATAGGTCGCGCCATTCAGGCCCACGGTACCACTGTTGCGGCCGGACTCGTTGAACACGCCGGCGCCGATGGCCGGATAACCGTCATCCCCCAGACGAGCGTGAATCAGCAGGCTGACCCCCTTGAAGGTATCGAAGCTCACCTTCACCACCGATTTCTCGGTCGGTACCACTTGTTTGCTGGCCACAGGCACATCCAGACCCGGCCCGAAGTCTTCGGTCCGCAGCGCTACATAGTTGTAACGGTAAGCGGTGGCCGACGGCACCACGGCGTAACCGAAGCGATCAATGGTCACGCCCGGCTGGTTTTCCAAACGAACGCCTTTGGCGTCTTTCGCTTCCACCAGCAAGATGGTGTTCTGCAACGGCTGCGTCAGAGTCGCGCCGCCGGAGTGCACCAGCAGGCCGCCGGAGAGACCCAGCCCTTCCTGACGGTATTTAGAGCTGTAGGCATAGCTACCGTCGATGTTACCGATGCTGCTGCTGTAGCCCAGGTTCAGGTTGCTGCTCTGGCCGGAGGACTGCGTATGCCCGGTGGAAACCGAGTAGTTCATGCGGCGGTCGTCCAGCAAGGTGCCGCTGATGCCGGTCGAATAGCTGTCGCCGCTCTGTTTGCTGTGCGCCGCACTGAAGTTGGCGGTGGTCGAGTTGTTGTTCTGCCCCCAATCCAGCGGGATCGACATCGTGAAGTTCACGCTGCGATCGGAATAGCCGTACTGGCCGCGCGTATCCTGTAGATAGACGCCGTAGGAAATGCGCTTGAAGCCGTCGTTATAACCCAGTTGAATCGTGCGATCGTTACCGGACACGCCCCAGTAGTTCTGGTGGCTCACGTTGGCATACAGGCTGGCGCCCGCCCACAGCTGCTGGCTAAGCGACAGCTCGACGCGTTCGCGTTTGTTGCCGTAGCGCGCGGTGTATCGGGTGCGTTTCTGATTGTTGCTCCAGGAAGGCTGGCCTGGCTGCAGATCGTTCGGATCCCAGTAATCGTTGGCATAAAAGCCGTTGCGCCAGCGGTTGCGCTCCTGGACCGCATCGCTGAGGTCATAATAACCGGAAGTCGCATAGCGATAGCCCGCCAACTGGAAGTTGGTGCCCATCTGGTTGAGCGACTTGGAGTACAGGAAACGGAAGCTCTGCCCCTGCTTGCGATCGCCGTTCGCCAGCTCGGTATCGGAAATAGAACCGTCCACGGAGATAGCCCCCCATGATCCCAGGCTCTTACCGATACCCACGGCGGCGGAACGGTAATGTTCGGCGATAATGGCGCCGCCGAATGGCGTCAGGCCATAGTTCATGCCGTACGCCGCGGTGCCTTGGATCAGTTTCGGCTGATAGCCGCCGTCGCCGGTGTGGTATTTACCGGCGGTCAGTTGGAAGTTCCAAATGCCTTCGCGCAGCATGTTGGCCACGGAAGAGTAGGCGACGCTGAACGTTTTATGCGAACCGTCGGCCTCATTCACGGTCACCTGCAGGTCACCATTGTTGGTATGCGGATAGACGTCGTGGATCTCGAAAGGACCCGGCGCGACGTTGGCGCTATAGATGACGTAACCGTTCTGGCGGATCTCGACGCGGGCGTTGGTCGCCGCCACACCACGCACCACCGGCGCATAACCGCGCAGGCTGTCCGGCAGCATGTCGTCAACGCTGGAGAGTTGCACCCCGCGGAACTGGAAGCTGTTGAACACGCTGTTGTTGGTGCTCGCCTGCCCCATCACCAAACGGCTGCGCCAAGGCACGATGTCGGTCTCGGCCCAGGAGGAGACGTTGGTCCAGTTGCTGCTGCTGCCACTCTGTTTGTCCCAGGTGGAGTTGTTGCGCAGGCGCCATCTGCCCAGGTTAACGCCGCTGTTCAACGCGAGGAACATGTACTCGTTGTCGTCAGCGTCATCTCGGCGGTAGCTGTTCTTGTTGTAGTTGAAGTTATAGTTGGCGAACAGCGCGTTGATGCCTTCATCGTACATGCTTGGCGGGATCGCGCCGATCGCGCTCAGATCCATCATGGTCTGAGGCACGGAGATGTTGATCTGCTGCACCGCCGCGTCATAGCTGGCGGTGGCGTCTTTAACCAACGCAGGCAGATCAACGCAGCTGCCGGCCTGCAGCGTTTCCGGCAGTTTGATGCCGTAGTTGCGCAGGTCTTCAACTTTCAGGCAGGGTTGAGACGCGGCCAGGCCCTTTACCTGACGAAAAGTAACATCCTTATGATCAACCTGAGCCAGGTTTACATAGATGTCGAATGGGTAAACGCCCGGTTGCAAAGCATCGCCCTGGGCGACCGCTTCCGCGTTGCTCAGGTTTTCATCGCCGTGAATAAACGACATGTTAAACTCTGCCAGCGCCGCTTCACTCCATAACATCGGCGCACTGGCGGCAATGATTGCAATTCGGATCAGCTGTGTCAGCCGCGTCGTTCCGCCTGCTACTTTTCGTTGATTTGCCATTCCCTGTCTCTCTTATTGTACTGGAACGTCCTTGACTTCCGTTCTACCGCCAAAATCGTTGATATAACTGAAAGCAATCTTGTTGCCGACGCTGACGCCCGCCGGGATATTGATCGACAAGCGATCTTTCGGGCTCACCATGTTGGCGTCCACATCCACGGTCTTGCCCGCGCTGTTTTTCAAATGCAGCGCCCCAAAGGTAATATGCAGCGGGCCATCGTTAATCACTTGCAGACGTGAACCTTCACGCTGCCAGCGCAAGTTTTGTACTTGCTCGTCCAGCGTCGTTTTCAACGCCACCGGCCGGTAAAAAAGTTTGATTCGGGTACGCACCGCAACCTGAAGCACGTTTTCTTGCTTCGGCGCCGGTGGGATTTCCTGCACGTTAATCCACAGCAGGGTTTCTTTATCCTGAGGTAAGCCATTACCGGAATAGATAAAGCGCAAAACGGCGGTTTTGGCAGCGTCCAATTTCAGAATCGGCGGAACGACAACGACAGGCAGATTTTTCGGCACCTGGTTTCTGTCACCGGTGTCCAGCCAGGTCTGCACCATATAAGCTTCTGGCGCATCGTTATGAATGGGCAGCGAGGCGGATTTTTCATCGCCTTTATAGATCACGCGAGTGGCATCTACCTGGATACCGGCGTGGCTGTTAAAGGCGCTCAGCATCAGCAGAGCGGCAAAGAACTTTTTCATCGGTTTCCTCTACGGGCCATCCTTGGCCGTGTGTGTCCTGAAAGATGATTATTTGTATTCGATGGTGAACGGGCTGGTGGCGTTAGCCAGACCCGCGGTCACTGCTGCGAATGAACGGTAACGAGCCTGCAGGTTGAAGGTCGCTTTACCGTCAGCAGCGATGGTGACTTTCGCTACGTCGTCTTTGATGTTGGAACCGTCGCCGATAGCGAACGGTTTGCCGTTGTTATCGGTGATTTCGATACCTACGCCGGTCGCCGCAGCGCCGGTGCCACCAACGTTGCTTACGGACAGCAGGTCTGGGTTGCCGGCAACGGTGTTACCGTCGAAGCGCAGGCTGTAATCGCCGGCATCACATTTTTCCAGGGAGATCTGGAAAGCTTTAGATGCGGATTTGTCACCCACGTTTTGGAAAGCGGAAGTTGGGTAAGTACCCAGGTAAACTTCTTTATTCTGAGTATCGCTAGTCACCTGGCAGGTAGACTGTTTGATTTCACCGGTGAACTTAACAGTGCCGCTTGCTGCCATTGCGTTGGAAGCAGTTGCAGACAATACCAACACAGCCAAAGGCAATAATACTTTTTTCATTTCCAGCTCCATAGAACAATAAAATAATCGATTCAGTGGTGGGCTTATATATATTGCCACCACTGAGCATACACTCAGCGATTGCACTCCTTGCTGAAAAGGAGCGTTGCCTCGATGAACTCATTGCGGGACGCAATATATTCTAAGGTAATTCCTAATGTTAAATAGTTTAAAGCATTCACATCACCAAAGTTGATAGGAAAAAACTATCGACAAATACCTATCTATCGATATTGACGATTCAACCCAATGAGCATAATCTTTGTTCTAGAGAGCATAAGAGCTTATCAAGTCACCTTAAGCGCAATAAATCATTATATTATTCTGATATTTGCCGCAAATTCAGAATATATCACTATTGAAATTTGAGTGCCTATTGGGCAATAGCCGTGTGACGAAGTGGCGTTGAAGCATGGCGCCATTAATAAGAAATCTACCAATAACCAACGGAGTATTTTTCTTTTTCCACCCAAAAATCAATTGATTAAAAACAAACCCAGGGATTGCGCAATGAACGGGTCATTGAGAGAGAAAAATAGCGGCATTAATTACGTTTTTCAGCCGATGTTCGCGAAATCCGGGCAGTTATTGGCCGTCGAATGTTTATCTCGCTTCGCGCTAAACGGCAAATTCGCCCATTTCTCTCCAGAACAGTTTTTTCGCCATGCGGACGGTGAAACACGCATTGCTATTTTGTTGGAACAAATTGAGCTGATCGAAAAATATCAGCAGTGGTTTTATAAAAACCAAGTTATCGCTACTTTAAATGTGGATGACTATTCACTGAAATCTTTGGCCGACAGCGGTTTTTCCGCGCGAATTAATGCCCTGCGCTGTATTCATTTTGAGATCAGCGAAAATTCAACCCGGCTGGTGAAAGATCGCGTGCACGGCGATCCGTCATTGAATAGTTATTCATTTTGGCTCGATGATTTTGGTTCTGGCTATGCGGGTTTTTCCGCGCTGTACAACAGCCAGTTCCGCTTCATTAAGCTCGACCGTTTTCTGCTTTGGGATTTCATGAAAAAGTCCGGCGGCGAGGGCTTGATGCGCGCGTTACTGCGCTTCTTTTACCTTAATCATTACAAGGTAATTATCGAAGGAGTTGAAACTCCCGAACACAAGAAATGGCTGGATGAAATGCCATATTACGCACTGCAGGGAAAGCTGTGGAAGGAATCCAGCATCAAGGATTTGAACTCGCTTCTTACAGCTGAATACTTTTAACTCGGTATTGGTGTTTGCCCTATGTCTAAAAATAACGTTCTTGTGATCAGTGAGTGTAAGTACAGCTATGTTGGCCTGTCGGTGCTGCTGAAGAAACACTACGGCGCGTACGATATCCGCCTGTTTTCCGATTTCATGCACGGCGGCGCCAAAGCAGAAAAGATCACCAAGCACGATATTGCGCTGATTTTCACCTCGCAAAACCTGGAACAGAGCGTCAACGTGATCGAAAGCCTGGTGTCCCTGCACCAACAGTACAAGAGCAAGACGCGCCTGCTGGTTTTTTATGACGACGAGCGCGTCGTGAAACTGCTGTCGATCCTGGGAATTTCCGTTGAATTGGTCTCTACCCGTATTCCGCTTTATTCGCTGCAGGAAAAAATCCAGCGGCTGCTGGAAAACAAGGAGCCGGGTGGCATCAGAGTGCAGAAAACCCGCGAGCTCAGCCCGGCGGAAAGCGACGTGATCTTCAACCTGCTGCGTGGCGACAGCCTGCTGCACATTGCGGAAAAGCGCGGCACACACCCGAAAACCATCTTCTCGCAAAAATACAGCGCGATGAAAAAGCTGCGGCTGCGTAGCATGAGCACCATCTTCGTCGCCGGCAAATAACCCCCCTGGCTTGTTGCGCGGTACGCCGCGCGGCAACCCACCCGCCCTCCGCCACGTTAAATTAATGTAACAACTGGCGACAAAGCAGCAACAGACACACAACATCCCCTCCTGTTGGTTACGATTTGCACACGGATTATCCGTGAGTCATGTCGTGTGGATTAAAATAAACATCAGGAGATGTTATGAAGTCGTCCTTATTCAGCCGCTATACCTGCTTTGTGCTGAGCATTTTGCTCACCCTGGTTTTCTTGATCATGATGCACAACCATCCGTGGTTCTGGCTGCCGGCCCTGGCCTGCGGTTGCCTGATGGTGCTGGGTATCTACGATCTCACGCAGCAGCGCCACGCTATCTGCCGCAACTACCCGATCATCGGCCGCCTGCGCTTCTTCTTCGAGTTCATCCGTCCGGAGCTGCGCCAGTATTTCCTCGAGCAGGATAATGAAGAGATCCCGTTTTCGCGCACCCAGCGCACGCTGGTGTATCGCCGGGCGAAAAACGAGATGGGTGACAAACCGTTCGGCACCCTGCTGGACGTCTACCAAACCGGCTATGAGTGCATCGGCCACTCCATGCGGCCGGTGGAAGCCGCCGACCCAACCAGTTTCCGCATCACCATCGGCGGCGCCGACTGCCGCCAGCCTTACTCCGCGTCGATCTTCAACATTTCGGCCATGAGCTTCGGCGCGCTCTCCGCCAACGCCATCCGCGCGCTCAACCTCGGCGCGGCCAAGGGTAACTTCTACCACGACACCGGTGAGGGCAGCATCAGCCGCTATCACCGCGAAAACAACGGCGATCTGGTGTGGGAGCTGGGCAGCGGCTATTTCGGCTGCCGCACCGCCGACGGCCATTTCGATCCGCGCCGCTTTGCCGAACAGGCGCAAAGCCCGCAGGTGAAAATGATTGAAATCAAGCTCAGCCAGGGTGCTAAACCCGGCCACGGCGGCATTCTGCCGGCGAAGAAGGTAGATGCGGAAATCGCCGCCACCCGCGGCGTGCCGGAAGGCGTGGATTGCATCTCGCCGGCCTCGCACAGCGCCTTCACCACCCCGCTGGAAATGATGCAGTTCATCCAACAGCTGCGCGAGCTGTCAGGCGGCAAACCGGTCGGTTTCAAGCTGTGCATCGGCCACCCGTGGGAGTTCGTCGCCATCGTCAAGGCGATGCTGCACACCCGTATTCTGCCGGACTTCATCGTGGTGGACGGCAAGGAGGGCGGCACCGGCGCCGCGCCGCTCGAACTCTCCAACTATATGGGCATGCCGCTGCGCGAAGGGCTGCTGTTCGTGCATAACACGCTGGTGGGCTGCGGCCTGCGCGACCAAATCAAGATTGGCGCCAGCGGCAAGATCATCAGCGCCTTTGACATCGCCAGCGTGCTGGTGCTCGGCGCCGACTGGGTGAATTCGGCGCGCGGCTTTATGTTCGCCGTCGGCTGCATCCAGTCGCAAAGCTGCCACACCAACCACTGCCCGACCGGCGTAGCGACGCAAGATCCGCTGCGGCAAAAGGCGCTGGTGGTGCCGAACAAGGCGGAACGCGTCTACCACTTCCATCAGAATACGGTGAAAGCGCTGGCAGACATGCTGGCGGCGGCCGGCGTCAGCCGCCCGGAGCAGCTGACCTCGCACCATATGCTGCGCCGCATCACGCCGACCGAGATCAAGGTATACGCCGATATCTATTATTACCTGGAGCCTGGCGCGCTGCTGCAGCCGGAGATCAAAAGCGAGTTCTACGCCCGCATGTGGCGCATGGCGACGCCCACCAGTTTCGATCAGGCGATCTCGCTGCCGGCGGCATGATGGGATAAGGGATAAAAGAGAGTTGCCCCCTCGCCTTGGGGAAGAGCATATGGAGAGGGGTTGCTTGCTACGGCGGCCCTCCCCCTCAACGGCGAGAGGGCGTGTCGGTTACTGCTTGCGCACCGGCGCATCGCCGGCGACGTAGTAGTCGGCAGTGCTGCGCGGCAGCGGCGCGCGCTGGCGAATGCGATCGGCTAACTTCTCGGCGATCATGATGGTGGTGGCGTTCAGGTTGCCGGTGATGATCAGCGGCATGATTGACGCATCCACCACCCGCAATCCTTCCATGCCGTGCACCCGGCCCTGGCCGTCGACTACCGCCATCTCGTCTTCGCCCATCTTGCACGAGCAGGACGGGTGGAAGGCAGTTTCGGCGTGCTCGCGCACGAAGGCGTCCAACTGCTCATCGGTCTGCACCTCCGGCCCTGGGCTAATCTCGCGGCCGCGGTATTCGTCCAGGGCCGGCTGCGCCATGATTTCGCGCGTGATGCGGATAGCGTCGCGGAACTCCTGCCAATCCTGTTCGGTCGACATGTAGTTGAACAGAATGCTCGGATGCTGACGCGGATCTTTCGATTTCACCTGCACCCGGCCGCGGCTCGGCGAACGCATCGAACCGACGTGGGCCTGGAAGCCATGCTCTTTCACCGCGTTGCTGCCGTTATAGTTAATCGCCACCGGCAGGAAGTGATACTGAATGTTCGGCCAGGCGAACTCTGCGCGGCTGCGGATGAAACCGCCGGCCTCGAACTGGTTGCTGGCGCCGACGCCGGTGCCGTTGAACAGCCATTCCGCGCCGATTTTCGGCTGATTGAACCATTGCAACGCCGGGTACAACGACACCGGTTTCTTACAGGCGTACTGCAGATACATCTCCAGGTGGTCCTGCAGGTTTTCCCCTACCCCCGGCAGATCGTGCACCACGTTGATGTCCAGACTTTTCAGCAGCGCCGCCGGGCCGACGCCCGAACGCTGCAGAATTTGCGGCGAGGCGATGGCGCCGGCGCACAGCAGCACTTCGCGGCGCGCTTTGGCATGGGTCAGCTGATTGCTGTCGCCCTGCAGATAGTTGACGCCCACCGCGCGCTTGCCGTCGAACACGATATGGTCGGTCAGCGCATGGGTGACGATCTTCAGGTTCGGCCGAGAACGCGCCTGATCCAGATAACCGCGGGCGGTGCTGGCGCGGCGCCCCTTCGGCGTCACGGTGCGATCCATCGGGCCGAAGCCTTCTTGTTGGTAACCGTTCAGATCGTCAGTGCGCGGGTAACCCGCCTGCACGCCGGCTTCCACCATGGCGTGGAACAGTTCGTTGTTACCGGCCTTCGGCGTGGTGACGCTCACCGGGCCCTCACCGCCGTGGTAATCGTTCGGGCCGATATCGCGCGTTTCCGCCTTGCGGAAATACGGCAGACAGTCCAGATAGGTCCAGTCTTCCAGACCCGGCGCCTTGGCCCAGTTGTCGAAATCCATCGCGTTGCCGCGAATGTAACACATGCCGTTGATCAGGGACGAACCGCCCAGCCCTTTGCCGCGGCCGCATTCCATCCGGCGGTTGTTCATGTGCGGCTCAGGATCGGTTTCATACGCCCAGTTATAGCGGCGGCCCTGCAGCGGAAACGCCAGCGCGGCCGGCATCTGGGTACGGAAATCCATCCGGTAATCCGGGCCGCCGGCTTCCAGCAGCAGGACGCTGACGTCGGCGTCTTCGGTCAATCGGGTGGCTAACACGTTGCCGGCGGAACCGGCACCGATAATGATGTAGTCAAATTCCATTCATTATCTCCTTACTTTATTGGCCTGCATGAGACGAAAACGCGAAACGCGGATCCGCAACAGGCGGTGTATTTGGCTCTCGGGGAGTGTCTGCCGCAGCCAACCCGGCTGCGGCTCGAAAGACGACGGGGATAGTTAAAATACCGAGGCGTAATCGCCCAGCTCAACCTGCACCGATTTGATCTGGGTGTAGTGCTCCAGCGTGGTCAGGCCGTTTTCGCGGCCGACGCCGGACTGCTTGTAGCCGCCGACCGGCATTTCCGCCGCCGACTCGCCCCAGGTGTTGATCCAGCAAATGCCGGCTTCCAGCTGGTGGATCACGCGGTGCGCGCGGGCCAGATCGTGGGTCACCACGCCCGCGGCCAGGCCGAAGGTGGTGTCGTTGGCACGGCGCACCACTTCCTCTTCGCTCTGGTAGCTGAGGATGCTCATCACCGGCCCGAAGATCTCTTCGCGCACGATTTCCATGTCGTCGCGGCAGTCGCTGAATACCGTCGGCGCCACGTAAGCGCCCTTGCCGAACTCACCGTGGGTGACGCGTTCGCCGCCGCACAGCAGGCGCGCGCCGCTGTTCTTGCCGCTCTCGATAAAGCGCAGCACCGATTCCATGTGCGCAAAGCTGACCAGCGGCCCGAAGTTGGTTTGCGGATCGGTCGGATCGCCGAGGCGAATGCGCTTCACGCGCTCGAGAATTTTCGTCTCAAACTGCGCCTGCAGCGCCGCCGGCACAAAGACGCGGGTGCCGTTGGTGCACACCTGGCCGGAACTGTAGAAGTTGGCCATCATGGCGATATCGGCGGCGCGATCCAGATCGGCATCGTCAAAGATAATCAGCGGCGACTTGCCGCCCAGTTCCATGGTGACTTCTTTCAGCGTCGAACCCGACGCGTTGGCCATCACCTTCTTGCCGGTTTTCACCCCGCCGGTGAAAGAGACTTTGGCGATGCCCGGATGGTCGGTCAGGTACTGCCCCACCTCCGCACCGCTGCCGGTCACCACGTTGAACACGCCGTCCGGCAGGCCGGCTTCGGTGTAGATTTCCGCCAGCTTCAGCGCCGTAAGCGACGTGACTTCGCTCGGTTTGAAAATCATCGCATTGCCCGCCGCCAGCGCCGGCGCGGACTTCCACAGCGCGATCTGAATCGGGTAGTTCCAGGCGCCGATGCCGGCCACCACGCCCAGCGGTTCGCGGCGGGTGTAGACGAACGAGGTATCGCGCAGCGGGATCTGTTCGCCTTCAATGGCCGGGATCAGGCCGGCGTAATACTCCAGCACGTCGGCGCCGGTGACGATGTCCACCGCGGTGGTTTCCGACATCGCTTTGCCGGTATCCAGCGTTTCCAGCGCCGCCAGCTCATCGTTGCGCTCGCGCAGAATATCCACCGCGCGACGCAGGATGCGCGAACGCGCCATCGCCGTCATCGCCGCCCACACCTTCTGCCCGCTGGCCGCGCTGGCCACCGCACGATCGACGTCTTCAGCGCCGGCGGACTGGACTTCAGCCAGAACTTCGCCGTTCGCCGGGTTAATGGCGTTGAAGGTTTTTCCAGCGGTGCTGTCTACATAGGCGCCATGAATATAGAGCTTCTGCAAGCCAAAACGGGACATAGGATCTCCTTGAGTTATCCTCCGGGCGGCGTTTGCCCCCGGAGTTGGAACGTGATGTATTCGGTCGTGATCGCCAGCGCCTGCGCCTGATTGAACGCGGAGCCGCGCAGCGCGCTGCGCAGCCACAGCCCATCGATCAGCGCCGCCAGCCCCTTGGCCGCCAACCGCGCCTGCGGCTGCGGCATAACGCGGCGAAACTCGGCGCACAGGTTGGAATAAAGCCGGCGACCGTTCACCTGTTGCAGCCGGTTGAGCTGCGGCTGGTGCAGGCTGCTGGCCCAAAAGGCCAGCCAGGTCTTCATCGCCGCGCTGTTGATCTGGCTGTCGTCGAAGTTGCCGGCGACGATCGCCTGCAGCCGCGCCGCCGGGCTGTTATCGGTCAGCGCCTGCAACCGCAGCTTCACCGCCTCGCCCAGGTGGCTGATCAGATAGCGCATCGTGGCTTCCAGCAGGCCGTTCTTGTCCTTGAAATAATGGCTGATGATGCCGTTGGAAACGCCGGCCCGCCGCGCGATCTGCGCGATGGTGGCGTCATGCATTCCCACTTCGTTTACCGCGGCGAGCGTGGCATCAATCAACTGCTGCCTTCTGATTGGCTGCATTCCTACCTTTGGCATATTTCGACTCTCACAAAACCGACTTCGGCCTTATCTCAGCGGGCAAATTTCACTGCCGTTTCGCCCGTGATTCAGGTCATCATGCGGACTATTAAACTTTTTTTTGATTGAACGTTCAATAAAAATTGCATATATTTTATTGCCGCCTGGTTAAAAATTTGTACTATCTGGTTGTGGAACTGGCTGATTTTTGTGAGGTAATTAACGAATCTGACCAAAATCAGTGGCTGTAAGCGGTTCCCACCGCGAAGCGCTCCGGTGCTTCGGCAACAGGCGAAAGCGGCGTTACTCAGGCCATTCCCATGGGGATGGTCGCCGCCTTCATTCGCCCGTTTTTCGGCGGCGCCAACGCGCCCCGAAATGCGGAGCGGCACGATTTTACTCAGTTCAGAGGATGACGATGACAACACGCGAAACCTCCTCCAAACCGCAGCAGGACCGCCTCAACCCTGTGGTTTTCTTCACCTCGGCGGGGCTGATCCTGGCCTTCTCGCTGATGACCATCTTTTTCACCGACTTCTCCGGGCAGTGGATCACCCGCACGCTGAATTGGGTGTCGACCACCTTCGGTTGGTACTACCTGCTGGCGGCGACGCTGTACATCGTGTTCGTGGTGTTTATCGCCGCCTCGCGCTTCGGTTCCATCAAGCTCGGGCCGGAGCAGTCCAAGCCGGAGTTCAGCCTGATGAGCTGGGCGGCGATGCTGTTCGCCGCCGGCATCGGCATCGACCTGATGTTCTTTTCGGTCGCCGAGCCGGTGACCCAGTACATGATGCCGCCGGAAGGCGACGCGCAAACGCTGGAGGCCGCGCGCCAGGCAATGGTCTGGACGCTGTTCCACTACGGCCTGACCGGCTGGTCGATGTATGCGCTGATGGGCATCGCCCTCGGCTACTTCAGCTATCGCTACAATCTGCCGCTGACCATCCGCTCGGCGCTGTACCCAATCTTCGGTAAGCGCATCAACGGCCCGATCGGCCACAGCGTGGACATCGCCGCGGTGCTAGGCACCATCTTCGGCATCGCCACCACGCTGGGCATCGGCGTGGTGCAGCTCAACTACGGCCTCAAGGTGTTGTTCGAGATCCCGGAAAACCTGACGGTGCAGGGCTCGCTGATCCTGCTATCGGTGATCATGGCCACCATCTCGGTGACTTCGGGCGTTAACAAGGGCATCCGCATCCTGTCCGAGCTGAACGTGCTGCTGGCGCTGGGCCTGATCCTGTTCGTGCTGTTCTTCGGCGACACCGAGTTCCTGCTCAACGCGCTGGTGCTTAACGTCGGCGATTACGTCAACCGCTTTATGGGCATGACGCTCAACAGCTTCGCCTTCGATCGGCCGGTGGAGTGGATGAACAACTGGACGCTGTTCTTCTGGGCCTGGTGGGTGGCGTGGTCGCCGTTCGTCGGCCTGTTCCTGGCGCGCATCTCGCGCGGGCGCACCATTCGTCAGTTCGTGGTCGGCACGCTGATCATACCGTTCGTGTTTACCCTGCTGTGGCTGTCTATCTTCGGCAACAGCGCGTTGTACCAGATCATCCACGGCAACGCCGAGTTTGCTCAGGAAGTGATGCAGTTCCCGGAGCGCGGCTTCTACAGCCTGCTGGCGCAATACCCCGGCTTCACCTTCAGCGCCTCGGTGGCCACCATCACCGGCCTGCTGTTCTACGTCACCTCGGCGGACTCCGGCTCGCTGGTGCTGGGTAACTTCACCTCGCGCCTGGCCGACATCAATAATGATGCGCCGAACTGGCTGCGGATTTTCTGGTCGGTGGCCATCGGCCTGCTGACCATCGGCATGCTGATGACCGACGGTGTGCCGGCGCTGCAGAAAACCACGGTGATCATGGGTCTGCCGTTCAGCTTCGTGATCTTCTTCGTGATGGCCGGGCTGTACAAATCGCTGCGGGTGGAGGACTACCGCAAGGCCAGCGCGCTTAGCACCCTGGCGCCGGTGCCGGTCTCCAGCCACGACGTGCTCAACTGGAAACAGCGCCTGTCGCGGGTGATGAACTACCCGGGCACGCAGTACACGCAGAAAATGTTGGATAAGGTTTGCCGCCCGGCTATGCAGGACGTGGCGCGCGAGCTGGAGTTGCGCGGCGCGAAAGTGGAGTTCAGCGAAGTGCCGCCGACCGAAGACGAACGCCTGAATCACCTGGAGCTGCTGGTGCACCTGGGCGAGGAACAGAACTTCATCTATCAGATCTGGCCGATGCGCTACTCGGTGCCGGGCTTCACCTACCGCGCCCGCTCCGGCAAGTCGCACTACTACCGGCTGGAAACCTTCCTGATGGAAGGCACCCAGGGCAACGACCTGATGGACTACAGCAAGGAACAGGTGATTGGCGATATCCTCGACCAGTACGAGAAGCACCTGAACTTCCTGCACATTCATCGCGAAGCGCCGGGGGGCACCCTGACCTTCCCGGATATGTGACGGTCAATCAATAACCAGAGGGCGTAGCCAGGCTACGCCCTTTTTTATGCCTGCTCGGCCGGCAAGTCGGCTTTCAGCAGCACCAGGGAGCCGGCCAACAACACCAGATCCTTGATTAAAAAGCTGGTGGCGCCGGCCATGGCGGGAAAACCGCCGGCGGAGGGCTCCCAGGCGCCCGGCGTAGAAAAGATCAGCGTCAACGTGGTCAGGTAGGTCACCGTCGATCCGATCGCCCCCAGCAACCCCAACCGCCGCGACCAGAATCCCGCCAGCAGCAGCAAACCGAAGCTCCACTCGGCGACGCCCAGCGCATAACTGGCGCCGCGAATGCCGAACGCCTGGTGCATCCAGCTCAGCAGTGGGCTGTTGCCAATCAGTGGCACCAGCCCCTGCGCCTCGTAATCAAACCACTTGGCGTAACCGAAGGCGGCGAAAATCACCACCAACGCCGCGCGCATAAAGATAACGTCCCCGTTCGAGCGCTGAAAGCGCCGTAACCAACTCGCCAGCATCATCCTCTCTCCTTATGTTGCCCGCAGCCGCAGCGGATCTGCCGCTTGCGGCCACGGGGTGCGGCGGCTTAGTGCCCCATCGCATCCTTCTTCATCTCATCTTTCTTCATGCCGTCTTTGGCCATACCGTCTTTCGCCATGCCATCCTTTTTCATGGCGTCTTGGCCCATCTTGTCTTTCTTCATGCAGTCCTTGCCCATGCACTCTTTCTTCATGCCGTCGTGCGACATCTGGCTCATGCCGTCCTTTTTCATCGCGTCTTTACTCATGCCATCGGCGGCGTTGGCGCCGGCCACACCCAGCATCAGCGCGCTGCACATCATCATTGCGAATAACTTTTTCATGGTATTTCCTTCCGTCATGTCAAAGGCACCGGAGTGCCGGAGAATGGCCGGCGGCCGCCTCAGCTGCCGCCAAACCAGTTGTAGCCCTGGTCTTCCCAGTAACCGCCCGGGAAGCGGTTGGTGACCTCGATCACCTGAATGTGTTTCGGATTCTTGTAGCCCAGCTTGGTCGGCATGCGCAGCTTCATCGGGTAGCCGTACTTGCGCGGCAAGATCTGGCCGTCGTAGGTCAGCGCGATAATCGTCTGCGGATGCAGCGCGGTGGCCATATCGATGCTGGTGTAGTAGTCGTCGGCGCATTTGAAGCTGACGTAGCGGGCGCTCAGATCCGCGCCGATTACCTTAAGAAAGGTGGCGAACGGCACGCCGCCCCACTTGCCGATGGCGCTCCAACCCTCGACGCAAATATGACGCGTCACCTGGCTGACCTGCGCCATCCGATGCAGCTGCGGCAGGCTCCAGGCGCGCTTGTCCTGCACCAGCCCCGCCACCTCCAGCCGATAGTCGTCGCCGTTGATGTCGGGCGCGTCCTCCTCGGCGTAAAAGGCGTTGAACGGGAATGGCCGGGTGATCATCGATTCCGGGTAGACCGGCGCCAGGCGATCGCCGTTGAACAGCCAACCCTGCACCCGATCGTTGAGGCGCGAAATGCGGCTCAGCGCCTGCTCGACGTTAGCGTTGCCGCTGAGATCGCAGCCGGTGAGCATGGCGATGCCGCCCAGCGTCAGACCGTTGCGCAGAAAGCGGCGGCGGGACGACGCGGTCAACAAGCGCTGCGCTTCTTTGACGATCGCCTGCCCTTCAACGATCGTCATGGTCTGTTTATCCTTTTTCATCGTGAACTCCTTAACGTCCGCGCAGCATGGCCAGCAGCGTGCGGGGCACCAGCGCCACCATCACCAGATGGATCGCGACGAAGGCCACCAGCGCCGACATGGCGAAAAAGTGGATATATCGCGCCGCCTCATAGCCGCCGAGCAGCGTGCGCAGCAGCGGAAACTGCACCGATTTCCACAGCACCAGTCCGGACAGCGCGCTTATCACGCCAAGGAGCATCACCGACAGATAGGCCACGCGCTGCACCATGTTGTAGTGACGCAAGTCGGCGTGCTGCAGCCGGCCGCGCAGCGCCGCGCCGACATCGGCGAGAAACTGCTTCGGGCTGAGCGGCCAATATTTGCGTTTGAAACGCCCGCTGGCGAGGTTCAGCAGCAGGTAGCACAGCCCGTTGACGCCAAACAGCCACATGCCGGCGAAGTGCCACTGCAGCGCGCCGCCCAGCCAGCCGCCAAGCGTCAGCTCGTTGAGAAAGCTGAAGTTGAACAGCGGCGAGGCGTTATAGATGCGCCAGCCGCTGGTGACCATGATCAGCATCGCCAGCGCATTCAGCCAATGCGTCAACCGCAGCCAGAGAGGATGTACCGTCTGTCGTTGTTCCGGGGTGAGGGTGAAGCTCATAGCGATTCCTGCCAGCTAACGATGCGATGAACCGAGTATTCCCCGGATTTGTTCCCCAAGACCTCACGCAAAGTTAAATAAAATGTGATAACTCCGCCGGTGGCGGTTGTGTAGACTTCAGAGAGAATCGGGCTAATCAGCGGTAATGAGAATGGACAAGCCAAAACGAATTTTGATCGTCGAGGACGACGGCGACATCGCCGATCTGCTGCAGCTGCATCTGCGTGACGAGGGTTACGCCATCAGCCACGCCGCCGACGGCAATCAGGGCATGGCGATGCTGGAACAGGGCGGCTGGGACGCCCTCATCCTCGATCTGATGTTGCCGGGCGTCGACGGATTGGAGATTTGCCGCCGGGCGCGCACCATGACGCGCTACACGCCGATCATCATCACCAGCGCGCGCTCCAGCGAGGTGCACCGTGTGCTGGGGCTGGAGCTGGGCGCTGACGACTATCTGGCCAAACCTTTTTCCATGCTGGAGCTGGTGGCGCGGGTCAAGGCGCTGTTTCGCCGTCAGGAGGCGATGAGCCGCAACCTGCGCCTGGACGCCGGCGCGCTCAGCTTCAACGATCTGACCATCGATCCTATCGCCCGCGAGGTGCGCCTGCACCAACAGCCGATCGAGCTGACGCCGCGCGAATTCGACCTGCTGTACTTTTTCGCCCGCCACCCGGGCCAGGTATTCTCGCGCCTCAGCCTGTTGAATCAGGTCTGGGGCTATCAGCACGAAGGGTATGAGCACACCGTCAACACCCATATCAACCGGCTGCGCATCAAGATTGAGCGCAATCCGGCGGAACCCGAGCGCATCCTCACGGTGTGGGGCATGGGCTATAAATTCGCGGCCGCGCCGCAAGAGTGAGCCATGAAAAACCTTACGTTAGCGCAACGCCTCACGATTATCTTCGCGCTGCTGATCGTCATCGGCTGCGCCTTTTCCGGCTGGATGCAGGTGCGCAGCAATACCCAGTACAGCCAGGCGGTGATCCAGCGCCTGTCCGGCAACCTGGCGCAGCATATCGCCGACAGCAATCCGCTGCTGGGGGTGAACGGGCCGGATCCGCAGGCGGTGCATACCCTGTTCGATCAGCTGATGGCGGTGAACCCCAGCGTTGAGGTTTATCTGCTCGACAAACAGGGCGCAATCATCGGCAACGCCGCGCCGGCCGGGCATCTGAAACGGCAGCGGGTCGCGCTGCCGCCGCTGCAGGCGCTGCTCGATGGCGCGCAGATGCCGGTGTATGGCGACGATCCGCGCAGCGCGGACGGGCGCAAGGTGTTCAGCGTTGCGCCGCTGAAGGTCGACGGCCGGGTCGAGGGCTATCTGTATGTGGTCTTGCTCGGTGAGGAGTACACGGCGCTGGCCAGCAACGCCCAGTTCAATTCGGCAGCCAGGATGGCGCTGTGGACCTCCGGGGTGATGGTGCTGTTCAGTCTGCTGGCCGGCGGTTTCGCGTTTTACTGGGTCACTCGCCCCATCCGGCGCCTGACCCGCCAGGTCAATGCGCTGGACAGCGGCGGCATCGAGGCGGTGCAGGCCTACGCGGCGCTGCCGGCGGTGCCGGCCGGGCGCGACGAGGTCAGCCAGCTGCAACAGGCCTTCCACCGCATGGCGCAGCGCCTCGCCGAACAGTGGCAAACGCTGGCGCAGCAGGATCGGCTGCGGCGCGAATTCATCGCCAACGTCTCGCACGATCTGCGCACCCCGCTCACCTCGCTGCACGGCTATCTGGAAACGCTGTCGGTCAAGGCCGCCACCCTGAGCGACGCCGATCGGCGCCGCTATCTGGAGATCGCCCTGGCGCAGAGCCGCAAAGTGGGCAAGCTGGCGCAGGAGCTGTTCGAGCTGGCGCGGCTGGAGTACGGCGTGGTGAAACCGCAGAAAGAGCCCTTCTCCCTCAGCGAGCTGTTGCAGGACGTGTTCCAAAAGTTCGAGCTGGCGGCGGAGGCGCGTAATCAGCGGCTGCACGCCGATATTGCTCCCGGCGTGCCGCCGGTGTTCGCCGATCTCAGCATGATTGAGCGGGTGCTGACCAATCTGCTGGACAACGCCATTCGCCATACGCCGCCCGGCGGCGATATCGGCGTGCGGCTGTGGCGGCAGGAAGATAGGGTGATGGTGCAGGTCAGCGACAGCGGCCCCGGCATTCCGCAGACGCTGCGCGCCGATCTGTTCGTGCGGCCGTCGGTCCTGAGCGGCGCCCGGCGCCCTGCGGGCGGGCTGGGGTTAATGATCGTGCGGCGCATTCTGCAACTGCACGACAGCGATATTCAGCTGATCGAACAACCGCAAAGCGGTGCCTGCTTCCGCTTTGCCATTCCGCCGCGTGAGTCCGGCACAACGGTTATTGCGCGAGCGGGAAGCGCAGGCTGAAAATGAGGCTGGCGGCAGACGCGCGCCCGGTACATTCGGCGCGCACCTCACCGCCGTGCAGCGTCATGATGGCGCGTACGATAGACAGCCCGAGGCCGCTGGCATGGCTGCCGGCGCTACGCGCGGGATCGGCGCGGTAGAAACGATCGAACAGTTTTTCCAGCTGTGCCGGCGCGATCGGCGGCCCCTGATTGATGACCTGCACCCACCAGGCATCGGCGCGCCGTTCAGCCCGCAATACGATCAGGCTGTTTTCATCGGCATAGCGCACCGCGTTGGCCACCAGATTGCTCAGCGCCCGCTGGAACAACATCGCGTCCGCCTTCAGCTCGCCTTCCCCTTCGCAGCTCAGCGCGATGCCGCGTTCTTCCGCCAGCCCTTCGAAGTAATCCGCCACCCGCCGCAGCTCGGCCGCCACATCCAGACGACTGTAGTTCAGCGCAGACTGCGCCTCACCGGCGCGCGCCAGAAACAGGATGTTTTCCACCATGCGCGAAATACGCTCCAGCTCATCCATATTGTTCGACAATAGGGTTTCGTACTCCTCCACGCTGCGGGGTTGATACAGCGCCACCTGACACTGGCCCATCAACGCGCCCACCGGGGTGCGGATCTCATGGGCCAGATCGGCGGAAAACTGCGTCAGCCGCTGATAGCCTTCATTCAACCGATCGAGCATCGCATTAAACGCCCGGATCAATTGCTGTAACTCCTTCGGTGCCCCCTGTTCGCTGAGGCGCGTCGACAATGTATTGGGCGCGATCTCCGACGCCTGCGCCGCCATGCGCCATAGCGGCCGCAATCCGCGGCGCATGACCCCATAGCCCAGCAGCGCAATCAGCAGGAAAGCCACAACGACCGCCGCGACAATGCGCCACAGGTAACGCGCCAGCATTTTCTGTTCGTTGACCATCACGTGCGCGGCGGAAATCTGCAGCAAACTGCCGTCTTCCAGGCGCACCATTGCCGACGCCGCGCGCAGCGGCACCCCCTGCGCCGTTTCCCCGCCGCGCACGGCGGCCAGCGTCTGCGCCTGTTCGGGCAGCGTCGGCGCGATCGGCGGCAGGGCCACCCTGGCCGGATTCACATTGATGAGCGGTTTTTGCCCCGGAATTTGGAAAATCAACACATCCTGTTCATTGCCCAGCATATTTTCGAACAGGCCGTTATTAGCCGTCAGACGCGCCAAAGGAAAGCGCTGCCCCAATAAATGGCGGAAATACTCTACGCGCCCGGTCACCTGCAGATCGCTGCGGAGCGTCATTTCCTGACGCATGGCGCCGAACAGATACCAGCCCGCCCCGCTCACCACGCAGGCGGCCACCAGCGCGAACAGCATGGCGGTGCGCAGCGTCAGCGACACCGGCCGACGTGAAGCGCGGGCGTTCACGAGCGCGGCTCGCAAACATAGCCGATGCCGCGCACGCTGTGGATCAGCTTGACGTCGAACGGCCGGTCGATTTTGGCGCGCAGGCGTTTGATCGCCACATCAACCACATTAGTGTCGCTGTCGAAATTCATGTCCCACACCTGGGAGGCGATCTGCGTGCGCGACAGCACTTCGCCTTCGCGCCGCACCAGCAGATGCAGCAGCATGAACTCCTTGTTGGTCAACGGGATCACCTGATCCTGGCGCACCGCCCGGCGGCGCAGCACGTCCAACTGCAGATCGGCGATGGCGTAATGATCGGCTTCGCGCGCCGGCCCGCGGCGCAGCAAGGTGCGCAAACGCAGCACCAGCTCGGTAAAGGAAAAGGGTTTGATAAGATAGTCGTCCGCGCCCAGCTCCAGACCGTGGATGCGATCCTGTACGCCGTCGCGGGCGGTGAGAAACAAGATCGGCACGTCGCTTTTCTTGCGCAATACCTCGATGATCTGCCAGCCGTCCAGCCCCGGCAGCATCACGTCGAGCACGATCGCATCGTAATCCTGCTCCAACGCGCGAAACAGCCCGTCGGTGCCGGTGCGCGCCAAATCGACGCCGTAGCCCGCTTCCCCGAGCCCTTTCTTCAGGTAATCCCCTGTGCCGATATCGTCTTCAACTACCAGTATTCGCATGCTCGCCACCTCGTTACGTCTGCAAAAATACTAGCAGCTTCGGCGGACAAACTTGATGACATTAATGTCATCAAACGGCCATGGCGCTGACCCAGTAGGTCAACCATGCTTAACCGGCAAACTCATTTCAGGAGAACGTTATGATTACCCGCCATCGTATAGCCGGTTTACTGTTATCCACCTTGCTGCTGTCCAGCGGCTTGGCCGCCGCCGCCCAACCGCCGGGCAAGGTGATTGCGCCGCTGCGCGGCACCATCAGCCAGGTTGCCGACGGCAATTTGCAGCTGACCGATCGCAAAGGCGAGACCCTCAGCGTCAAGCTGAACGATCAGACCAAAGTGCTCAGCGTCTCCAAAGCCACGCTGGACGACATCAAACCGGACAGCTTTATCGGCACCGCCGCCGTGCCGCAACCGGACGGCACGCTCAAAGCGCTGGAGGTGCATGTGTTCGCCGCCAGCCTGCGCGGCACCGGCGAAGGGCACTCGGCCTGGGAATCCGCCGACGGCAAAGTGGACACCATGACCAACGGCACCGTCGGCAAACTGGTGAAATCCAACGGCCGTACCCTGACCGTCACCTACGGCAACCAGCAGAAAACCGTCGTCGTGCCGGAAGACGTGCCGATCGTGACGCTGGATCCGGGCGATCTGAGCCTGCTGAAACCGGGCGTGCACATCGTGCTGTTCTCCGCCGCCAACGAAAAGGGCGAGCGCATCGCCACCCGCATTTCCGCCGGCAAAGACGGCACCGTGCCGCCGATGTAACCGGAGGAATGTCATGAAGACCAACGCGTCGCCGCCGGTGCATCGCTGGCCTGTTCGCATCACTCATTGGATCAACCTGTTCGCCATGGTGTGCATGTTCATGAGCGGTTGGGAAATCTACAACGCCTCGCCGCTGTTCGATTTCCGCTTTCCGCCGCAGATGACGCTGGGCGGTTGGCTGGGCGGCGCGATTGGTTGGCATTTGGCGGTGATGTGGCTATTGGCGCTCAACGCCGTCTGCTATCTGCTGTGGAGCCTGTTCAGCGGTCATTTTCGCCGCGATCTGTTGCCGCTTCGCATCGGCGCGCTGCGGCAGGATATCTGGCTGGCGTTGACGCTGCGCCTGCGCCACCGGCATGGCCACTATAACGCCATTCAGAAACTGATGTACCTCGGCGTACTGGCGCTGGGGCTATTACTGGTGCTGTCCGGCCTGGCGATTTGGAAACCGGTTCAGCTGCAGGGATTGGTCGCGCTGTTTGGCGGCTTCGACTTCGCGCGCTACGTGCATTTCTTCGCCATGGCCGGCATCGGCCTGTTCGTGGCGATCCACGTCTTCATGGTGATCGTCGTGCCCAAAACGCTGTGGGCGATGATAACGGGTGGCAAACATGAATGAGAAAAAACCGCGGGCAACCGCGCCAAAACTGGAACCGGACCAAAAAAAGCAGTTGGTCAATCTGCAGCGCCGCCTGATGCTGCGTTCCGGCCTGACGCTGGGCGGCATCGCCATGCTTACCGGTTGCAACCTGCAAGACGGCGATCGGGTGGATAAAGTGCTGTGGGCCATGTCGCGCTGGAACGACCGGGTGCAGGCCTGGCTGTTCAGCGGCCAACGGCTGGCGCAAACTTATCGGCCGGATCAGATTACCCACCCTTTCCCCTTCAACGCGTTTTACCCGGAATATAACGTCCCCGAGATCGATCTCGCCGGCTATCGGCTTGAGGTCGCGGGGAAAGTGGAGAAAAAAGCGCCCTGGACGCTGGAACAGCTGCAGCGGCTGCCGCAGCAAAGCCAAATCACGCGCCTGATCTGCATTGAGGGGTGGAGCGCCATTGGCCAATGGGGCGGCGTGCCGCTGCGCACCTTTCTGCAGCATGTCGGCGCGGATCTGAATGCCGGTTATGTCGGCTTCAAATGCGCCGATCGTTACTACTCCAGCCTCGACATGGCCACCGCGCTGCACCCGCAGACCATCCTGGCGCTGGACTTCGGCGGCAAGGCGCTGCCGGCGGACTATGGCTACCCGCTGCGGCTGCGCGTGCCAACCAAGTTGGGGTTCAAAAACGCCAAACATATCGCCGCGATCTTCGTCAGCGACGTCAATCCGGGCGGCTACTGGGAAGATCAGGGCTACAACTGGTTCAGCGGCATTTAGTTTTGCGCGGCGCTGCGCATAAGCCTCATCGGCGGCTGGAGGAGCCTCTCCGTCGCGGTTAATAATCTGTTTGTCACAAAGGGGATAACTATAGGAAAGATAATAGTAAAAAGGATTTTATAATGGAGATTGATGTGAGGGAGGTCAATGCACGACCTGTCACGGAGTATAGGTATCGAATAACGGTTTATAAAAAAGCCAGCAGCGTTGCTGCGTATTACCTTGATTTTAAAAAAGCGACGTTAAGGATGCGTCAATGGCTTATTGGGGCTTATCCTGCCTCGGAAGTATTGGACAATGCTTACGTCATGGAACTGTACGATGTAAGAGCATTGGAAAATCGCGCCGAAGTAACGAGATCCTTATTTGATACCTATACCAGGATGGCGTACACCCGGTATGAACGAGAACAACTCTTCATTAATGGCATCGGCCTGGCGATCGTCACTTTTGTGACGCAATACCAAGCAAGATTAGTTTTCAGCGTACCGCTCAGGCCAGCGTTAGCCAGAATTTATGACTCGCTCTTGAAAAAACACGCGCATCGCGTACATTATTTGTACAACCAAGCGCTTATTGAGGACGGATTATATGTCATCAAAATCCCGCCTGTTAACGGCAGAATCCCACCCAACCCCTATGAGCATGAAGGAACGGCACCAAAAAGAGATGCAAGCCTTCCACGAAGAATGGGCTGAACAAAGGCGCCGCGAATGGCGTGAACGCGGCGGCGTTGAAGCCAGTGAACCGCCCGCACGTGGCATCGATACCGAACTTTCATCCTGATCCCGCTTCGTTCTTATTCCTCTTCTCCCGCCGTCAGCAATGCAATCCCCGCGTGCTCAATGGCCTCCCGCGCGGCGGCGGGCAACCCCTCGTCGGTAATGACGGCGTCAAAGGCGGCGATCGGCAGCGCCAGGTAAGTCGCGACCTTGCCGTATTTGGACGTATCGCTGAGCAGAATGCGGCGGCGGCTGGCCTCGACGATGGCCTTCTTCACCATCACCTTGTCTTCGTTCGGCGTCGACAGGCCGCGCATGCTCCACGAAGAGGCGGAGATGAACGCCAGATCGATAAACAGACCGCGCAGCGCCTGCGCCGCCGCTTCGCCGACGCAGGAGCGGTTTTCCCGGCACACGGTGCCGCCGGTGTGGATGATTCGGCACTGGCTGTGTTCGATCAGGAAGCCGGCGATGACAAAGTCGTTGGTCACTACCGTCAAATCGTCACGTTCACCGATCTGTTTCGCCAGCGCCAGCGTGGTGGTGCCGGCATCCAGATAGATACAGCTGTTGGCGGGAATTTGTCGCGCCGCCAGCCGGCCAATGGCGATTTTCTGCCGGCTGAACATCCCCTCTTTGGCCTGGTGCGAAGGTTCGCTCGCCACCCGCTCGGGCGCCTGTACGCCGCCCGAGACCGACTGCACCGCGCCCTGTTCCTCCAGTTTTTGCAAATCACGGCGGATCGTCATGTGCGACACCCCCAGCCGTTCGGTCAGCTCGGCAATGCTGACGACGCCGCGTTCGGATACCAGCGCAAGAATTTGTTGATGGCGTTCTACAGGTATCACGGTTCCCTCTCGTTGCTGCGGTGATAATAATTGTGATTTTACGTCAATTTTCGTTCGCCGATAGCCCTAAATTTTCGCGGCGTGACGGCGCACGCAGTTAGGCCAGGTAAACATAAACTTATTTAAAAACATAATAGTAATGTTGATTCAGGCCAGAAATCAGACGAAAAATCCGTTTCACACATTGTTAATTATTGTGATATCGATCGCGGATAAACCGTCGCCAAGCGCTTACATTTAACACAACAAAACAAATTATCACTAAAATTAACAGGAGTGCAGTATGACACACCCAGGGAATTATGCCGTCTGCATCATCGGACTGGGCGCGATGGGCATGGGCGCGGCGCGTTCGTGCCTTCGCGCCGGATTGACCACCTACGGGGCGGACCTGAATCCGCAGGCGCTGGCGACGCTGCAACAGGCCGGCGCGCAACAAGCGTCTACCAGCGCGTGCGACTTCGCGGCCAAGTTGGACGCCGTGCTGCTGCTGGTGGTGAACGCCGCCCAAGTGAAGCAAATCTTGTTCGGCGAACAAGGCCTGGCGCCAAAGCTCAAGCCAGGCACTGCGGTGATGGTCTCTTCGACCATTTCCGCCGATGACGCCAAACAGATCGAGCAACGGCTGCTGGACTACGGGCTACCAATGTTGGACGCGCCGGTTTCCGGCGGAGCGGCCAAGGCGGAGGAAGGCCAGATAACGGTGATGGCCGCCGGCGCCGACGCTACCTTCGAGCGTCTGCAACCCGTGCTGAACGCCATCGCCGGCAAGGTTTACCGCATCGGCGAGACCATCGGTCTGGGCGCGACGGTAAAAATCATCCACCAGCTGTTGGCCGGCGTGCACATCGCCGCCGGAGCCGAAGCCATGGCGCTGGCCGCCCGCGCCGGCATCCCGCTGGACGTGATGTACGACGTGGTCACCCACGCCGCCGGCAACTCCTGGATGTTCGAAAATCGCATGCGCCACGTGGTCGACGGCGACTATACGCCCAAATCGGCGGTGGATATCTTCGTCAAGGATCTGGGGCTGGTGGCGGATACCGCCAGGGCGCTGCACTTCCCGCTGCCGCTGGCCTCCACCGCTTTCACCATGTTTACCGCCGCCAGCAACGCCGGTTACGGTAAAGAAGACGACAGTGCGGTAATCAAAATCTTTGCCGGCATCGATCTGCCGCAAAAAAAGGAGGCGCTCTGATGCTGCTTGGCGTAATCGCGGATGACTTTACCGGCGCGACCGACATCGCCAGTTTTCTGGTGCAAAACGGCCTGCCGACGGTGCAGCTGAACGGCGTGCCGCAGGACGAAACGCAGGTAAACGCACAGGCGGCGGTCATCAGCCTGAAATCGCGTTCCTGCCCGGCAGAGCAGGCGGTCGAACAGGCGTTGCAGGCGCTGGCCTGGTTGCAAAAACAGGGCTGCCGCCAGTTCTACTTCAAATACTGCTCCACTTTCGACAGCACCGCACAAGGCAATATCGGCCCGGTGACCGACGCCCTGCTCGCCGCGCTGGGGGAAAATTTCACGGTTGTTTCCCCGGCGCTTCCGGTAAACGGCCGCACGGTCTATCAGGGCTACCTGTTCGTCGGGGAGCAGCTGCTGTCTGAGTCCGGCATGCGTCATCACCCGGTCACGCCAATGACCGACAGCAACCTGCTGCGCCTGATGGAGTCCCAGGCCGCCGGGCGCTGTGGGCTGGTGACGGCGGCGGAAATGGATCGCGGCGCCGAGGCAGTCAGCGAGAAACTGCAGCAATTGGCGCAGGAAGGCGTGCGCTACGCGGTGCTGGACACGCTCAACGAACGGCATCTGCTTACCCAGGGTGAAGCGTTGAAAACGATGAAGCTGGTGACCGGCGGTTCGGGCCTGGCGATCGGCCTGGCGCGGCAATGGGCGCAAAGCGGCGCTCGTTCGGCAGAGGCAGCCGGCGCGCCGCAGGGGGAAAAGGCAGCAGTGCTGTCGGGCTCGTGTTCTGTGATGACTAACCGGCAGGTGGCGCACTACCGCGAGCGCGCTTCGGCGCAGGCCATCGATATCGGCCGTTGCCTCGAACCACAGGCACGCGCCGCCTACGCCGCCGAGTTGGCGCACTGGGCGCAGCATCACGCCGGGGAGGCGCTTGCCCCGCTAATCTACGCCACTGCGCCGCCGGAAGCGCTGCAGCAAACGCAACGGCAGCACGGCGCCGCCGCCAGCGAGGCGGTGGAAGCGCTGTTCGCCGAATTGGTGGTGCAACTGCGCCGGTTGGGATTCAACCGCTTTATCGTCGCCGGCGGCGAAACCTCCGGCGTGGTCACGCAGGCGCTGGGCATTCGCGGCTTTCATATTGGCCCCGGCATTTCTCCCGGCGTTCCCTGGGTGCGCGCCAGCGATCGGGCGATTTCCCTGGCGCTGAAATCAGGCAATTTTGGCGATGAAGCCTTCTTCTCGCGCGCGCAAACGGAGTTTCCAGTATGAGCATGACGACCGAACAGCAAGCGCGCGAAGAGATGGTGCGTCTCGGCGCCTCGTTTTTTCAACGCGGTTACGCCACTGGTTCCGCCGGCAACCTCTCGCTGTTGCTGCCGGACGGCGCGCTGCTGGCGACGCCGACCGGCTCTTGCCTGGGCGAACTGCAGGCCGATCGCCTGTCTAAAGTGAGCCTGAACGGCGATTGGCTGTCCGGCGACAAGCCGTCGAAAGAGATCAGCTTTCACCGAGCGCTGTATCTGAACAATCCGGAATGCAAAGCTGTGGTGCACCTGCATTGCACCTACCTCACGGCGCTCTCTTGCCTGCAAGGGCTGGACGTCGACAACGCCATCAAACCGTTCACCCCCTATGTGGTGATGCGCGTCGGCAAGGTGCCGGTGGTGCCCTACTATCGTCCTGGCGACGAAAGGCTGGCGCAGGATCTGGCGCGCCTGGCGCCGGCCCACCGCGCCTTTTTACTGGCCAACCACGGGCCGGTGGTGACCGGTAAAGACCTGCGAGCGGCGGCGGACAATACCGAAGAGATGGAAGATGCGGCGCGGCTGATCTTCACCCTCGGCGATCGTCCGATCCGCTATTTGACCGATGATGAAATTGCCGAATTACGGAGCTGACTCATGCCTAAATTTGCCGCCAATTTATCGATGATGTTTAACGAAGTGCCGTTCCTCGAGCGCTTCGCTGCCGCTGCCGAACAAGACTTCAGCGCGGTGGAATTCCTGTTCCCTTACGAGCATCCCGCTGAGCTGTTGGCCGAAAAGCTGCGCGAACACGGCCTGCAACAGGTGCTGTTCAATACCGCGCCCGGCGATGTCGCCGCCGGCGAATGGGGGTTGGCGGCGCTGCCGGGCCGCGAGCAAGATGCGCGCGCTGATATCGATCGCGCGCTGGCCTACGCCATCGCCCTCGCCTGTCCCTGCGTGCACCTGATGGCCGGCGTGGTGCCCGCGGGCGCGGATCGGCAACGTTATCTCGACACCTTTATCGCCAATGCGCGCTATGCCGCCGACGCCTTCGCCCCGCACGGCGTCAAGGTGCTGATCGAAGCGCTCAGCCCACCGGTCAAGCCCGACTACCTGTTCGCCAGTCAACATCAGGCGGCGGAGGTGGTGGCGGCGATCGAGAGACCGAACGTGTTCATTCAGTTCGACTTTTTCCACGCGCAGTTAGTGGACGGCAATATCAGCGGGCTGCTGGAGACGCTGGCCGGGCGCTACGCGCATATCCAGATAGCCTCAGTGCCGGATCGTCACGAACCGGACGAGGGCGAACTGAATTACCCATGGCTGTTCGACAGGCTGGATGCGCTCGGCTATCAGGGCTGGATCGGTTGCGAATATCGGCCGCGCGGCGACACCGCCGCCGGGCTCGGCTGGCTGAAGCCTTACCGCTAACGTCGCACGCCGACACCAGGAAAACGATTTTATAACAATGAAACGCACCCGTATCGCCACGCGGCGATCGCGGTGCCCAACGCTTACCCAACGAAAGGCTTTTTTCATGTCTACCTCTCTGCTGTTGCTGATTGCCGTACTCGGCGTGGTGCTGCTGTTATTGATGGTGATTAAGGCGAAGGTGCAACCCTTTGTCGCGCTGTTGGTGGTCAGTCTGCTGGTGGCGTTGGCCAGCGGCATTCCGACCGGTGAAGTGATGAAAGTGATGACCGCCGGGATGGGCGGCGTGCTCGGCTCGGTAACCATCATCATCGGTCTGGGGGCGATGCTCGGGCGCATGATCGAACACTCGGGCGGCGCCGAGTCGCTGGCGCAACGTTTCAGCCAGGGGCTGGGGCCGAAACATACCGTCGCCGCGCTGACCCTCGCCGCATTTATCCTCGGCATTCCGGTATTCTTCGATGTCGGCTTTATCATTCTGGCGCCGATTATTTACGGCTTCGCCAAGGTCGCCAAAGTGTCGCCGCTGAAGTTCGGCCTGCCGATGGCCGGCGTGATGTTAACGGTACACGTCGCGCTGCCGCCGCACCCTGGCCCGGTCGCCGCCGCCGGCCTGCTCAACGCCGACATCGGTTGGCTGACCATCATCGGCCTCGCGATCTGTATTCCGGTCGGCGCGATCGGCTATTTCGCCGCCAACTACCTCAACCGCAAAACCTATCCGTTATCGATAGAGGTGCTGGAACAGCTGCAGCTGGCGGCGCCGGAGCCGCGGCCGGAAGGGCGAGCGCCGCTCAGCGATCGCATCAACCCGCCCGGCGCTGGCCTGGTGGCGGCGCTGATCGTCATCCCGATCGCCATCATCATGCTCGGCACCGTCTCCGCCACGCTGTTGCCGGCAGGCTCGGCGCTGCGCGATGCGCTGTCGCTGCTGGGGTCGCCGGCGGTGGCGCTGATGATAGCCCTGCTGCTGGCCTTCTATTTCCTGGCGCTGCGCCGCGGCTGGAGCCTGCAACACGCCGGTGACGTGATGGGCGCCGCGCTGCCGACCGCCGCGGTGGTGATCCTGGTGACCGGCGCGGGCGGCGTGTTCGGCAAGGTGCTGGTGGAATCCGGCGTCGGCAAGGCGCTGGCCGAAGTGCTGACGGCCATTGGCCTGCCGCTGGTGCCCGCCGCGTTTATCATTTCGCTGGCGCTGCGCGCTTCGCAAGGTTCCGCCACCGTGGCGATCCTGACCACCGGCGGCCTGTTGTCGGAAGCGGTCAGCGGGTTGAATCAGCTGCAGCTGGTGCTGGTGACGCTGGCGACCTGTTTTGGCGGGCTGGGGCTTTCCCACGTCAACGACTCCGGTTTTTGGATCGTCACGCGCTATCTGGGGCTGTCGGTGGCCGATGGCCTGAGGACCTGGACGGTGCTGACCACCCTGCTCGGCCTGAGCGGCTTTCTGTTCACCTGGCTGTTGTGGCTGGCGGTGTGATTTCTCTGGCATACTGAACGCCGTTGTTTTTCATCGCCTTTCACCCTGTGCAGGAGCAGCAACATGACCGTAATCAACACCGCGCCAACGCTTATCACCGAACGCCTGCGGCTGGACGCGCACACGCTGGACGACTTCGACTCGCTGGCCGCTCTGTGGGCCGATCCGCTGGTGGTGCGCTATATCGGCGGCACGCCGCGCGACCGGGAAGACTCCTGGGGGCGCCTGATGCGCTACGTCGGCCACTGGGCGCTGTTGGGATACGGGTATTGGGCGGTGCGTGACAAACAGAGCGGCGAGTATCTCGGCAGCATCGGCTTCTCCAACTTCCTGCGCGACATCACCCCGGCGCTCGACGCGCCGGAAATGGGCTGGACGCTGGTGAGCTCGGCGCACGGCAAAGGCTACGCCACCGAGGCGCTGCGGGCGGCGCTGGCCTGGGGTAAAACGCACCTGCCCGGCAAGCAAACCGTCTGCATCATCTCACCGGAAAACCAGGCTTCGCTGGCGCTGGCGAAAAAAGTCGGCTTTAGCGAAAGCCACCGCAGCGAGTATCACCAGAGCCCGATCGTCGTGATGCATTGCCCGCTTTGAATGCCTAAGCGCGTTGCGCCGCCAACGCCGTCTGAATGAAGTTGTCCCGCAGCGCATCGGCGCGCTGCGGATCCCAGGCGATACCGACCTGCCACTCCGTCTCCTCGCCGCTCAGCGGTAAAATGTCGATGCCGGCCGGCGCGATATGCGTGATGCTGTGCGGCAGCAGCGCGACACCGACGCCGGCGGCAACCAGCGCCAGCAACGTCTGGATATCGCCGGCCTGCTGCACCACGTTCGGCGTCAACCGGTGGGCGGCGATAAACCGCAGCGACTGATCGCTCAGCCCGCGCCCGCGTTTGGGAGTCAACTGCAACAGCGGCAGCTGATTGAAACGCGCCATCAGATCGTCGGCGCGCAGCGCCAGCGCGCCCGGCGCGGCCAGCACCAACCGATCGCTCAGCAATGCCACGCCGCACAGCGGCGTATTGACCGGCAAGCGCACGAACCCCGCCTGCAACTCTCCCTGCAGCAACAGCTGATACTGGCGTTCCGACGGCAAGTCCTCCAGGCCGATCGCCACCTCGGGAAACCGTTGGCGAAAGGCCGCCACCAGCTGCGGCGCCAGATGAAAGCTGGAAAGGCCAAATCCCAGCGTCAGCCGCCCCGCTTCCCCGAGCGCCACCCGCCGCGCGCGCCGCTGAAACTGCTGGTACTGCTCCACCAGCGCCTGCGCTTCCGGGTAGAGCCGCTGCCCGCCGGCGGTGAGCACCGCCCCCTGTCGGCCACGCTCGAACACTCGAACGCCGAGCTGGGTTTCCAGCGCCTGAATTTGCTTGCTCAGCGCCGGTTGGCTGATGCATAGCCGGCTCGCCGCCTGCCGATAGTTGCCCTGCTCAGCCAGCGCCACCAGGGCGCGCAGTTGTTTTATATCCATTCCATTAGGTTATCGAATAGGGAATTTAATTGATTATACAGTAATCAAACCACCTGCTGTAATCAACGCAGACCCTCATCGGAGAAACACCATGACCATCTCATTACGCGCCGCCACGGTGCAATTCCAGCATCGCGCCAACGATAAGAATTACAACCTGTCGACCATCGAGCGCTTTATCGCTCAGGCGGCCGAGCAGCAGGTACAGCTGCTGGCCTTCCCGGAAATGTGTATCACCGGCTATTGGCACGTGCGCCATCTGTCCGACGCCGAAGTGCGGGCGCTGGCGGAACCGATCGCGTCCAGCCCTTCGCTGGCGCGCATTCGCCCGCTGGCTGAGCGTTACAACATGGCGATCGGCGTCGGGCTGATCGAGCTGGGCGACGACGGCCGTTGCTACAACGCCTACGCCGTATGCCTGCCGGACGGCGCGCTGCATGTGCACCGTAAACTGCACGCCTTCGAACACCCGGCTATCGCCAGCGGCGATCGCTATACGGTGTTCGACACTCCCTGGGGCGTGCGCGTGGGCGTATTGATCTGTTGGGACAACAATCTGGTGGAGAATGTGCGCGCGACGGCGCTGCTGGGCGCGGAGGTGTTGATGGCCCCACACCAGACCGGCGGCACCCATTCGCGCAGCCCGCACGGCATGAAGCCGATCCCACAGGCGCTGTGGCAGCGGCGAGCGGAAGATCCGCAGGCGATAGAAGCCGCCTTTCGCGGCGAACACGGCCGCGGCTGGCTGATGCGCTGGCTGCCCTCGCGCGCTCATGACAACGGGCTGTTTTTGTTATTCAGCAACGGCGTGGGCCGCGATGACGATGAGGTACGCACCGGCAATGCGATGATCCTCGATCCCTACGGCCGCATCGTAGCGGAGACCTGGGCGGCGGAAGACCGGCTGGTCAGTGCCGATCTCGATCTGACGCTGATCCCGCTCAGTACCGGACGCCGCTGGATTTACGGACGCCGCCCCGAGCTGTACGGTTTACTGACCGAACCGCAAGGCTATGAGCGCGATGCCCGCAGCGCGCGCTTTTCGACGCAGCCTACGGGGCGCAGCGACTAATGACAGATAAAAAAAATCCGCCCGAAGGCGGATTTTTTATCCGCGCGGCAACCTGTGCCGCGCATTCACGCCCGCAGGCATGAAGAAATCTTAGAAGCGGTAGCCTACGCCAACGTTCCAGCTGCCAACGTCCACGCTGCGGATGCGGCTCTGCTCGTAGCCAACGTCCAGGGCAACGTTTTCGATTGGGTTGAACTGCAGACCTGCACCGTAGGTGAAGCCGTAGTCGCTGTTGCCACCTTTGTTACCGCCAGCCTGGGCGTTGTCGATGTTTTTGCCGTAGCCAACACCGATCACACCGTAGATGCTCGCCCAGTCGTTGAAGCGGTAAGCTGGACCTGCGGTGATGGAATCGTACTGAGATTTCTTGTAGAAACCGCTTTCAGAACGATTTTTTTCCAGGTGGGTGAAGGAGCCGATCACACCCAGTGGGTTGTTGTCGAACTCGTAACGGTATTTCAGGTTGAAACCGTTGGCCTTGTTAGCAACGCCTTGGAGATCACCCTGCGCATAGCCAGCGGATACGGTGCTCTGACCAGCGAATGCGGTACCTGCGCTAACTGCTAATACGCAAGCTGCTACTGCGGAAAGACATGCAATTTTTTTCATAACCACCTCAAACGCGTTTTATTATTAAGTACATCCATTTGTTCATGCTTTGAAAATATAACAAAAATTAGCGTGAAACTCTGCCTTGAAATGAGTGTCTAATGCTTTATATCGTGTAACAGAAGATTTCAAGAACAGTGTATCTACTTCTTTTCGCTCTATTTTCGGCCGTATTCTACGGCTTTCTGTGACAAAAATCACCAATTTAATATCCAGATAATTCTTAAGAAAAAGCGCACTTTTTGACCAAATTCGCCACATCTCATCCGAGGATCGGCGGATTTCACCGCGATGCGCGCTTTTCTCAGACAGATTTTCGCCATTTCATTTACACTGCTCGCATCCCCGTTTCGACCGTTTTCTCAAGGCTGAGGAACGGCGCAAAAAAGGCCCATTAAGGATGTCGTTATCTACTTCCGGCAGAGCGCCCTCCGCGCTGCTGCCCATCTGTCTGTTAATCATCGCCATGGTGTCTATCCAAAGCGGTGCCTCGTTGGCCAAAAGCCTGTTCCCGATCGTGGGCGCGGAAGGCATTACGACGCTGCGTCTTTTCATCGGCACCCTGATTCTGTTCATTATCTTCCGCCCGTGGCGTATGCGCATCGTCGCCGGCAGCCGCTTGCCGCTGCTGATTTACGGCCTGTCGCTCGGCGCGATGAACTACCTGTTCTACCTTTCGCTGCGCACCGTGCCGCTCGGCATCGCCGTGGCGCTGGAGTTTACCGGCCCGTTGGCGGTAGCCATGTTCTCGTCGCGGCGGCCGATCGACTTTCTCTGGGTGGCGCTGGCGATCGCCGGGTTGTGGTTCCTGTTGCCGCTCGGCCACGGCGTAGGCGGGATCGATCCGTTCGGCGCCGCCTGTGCGCTCGGCGCTGGCGCCTGCTGGGCGGTCTATATCATTTTCGGCCAAAAGGCCGGCGGCGATCACGGACCCGGCACGGTGGCGCTCGGTTCGTTGATCGCTGCGCTGGTGTTCTGCCCGATCGGCGCCTGGCAAACCGGCAGCGTGCTGTTCAACCTCGATATTCTCCCGGTGGCGCTGGCGGTGGCGATCCTCTCCACCGCGCTGCCTTATTCGCTGGAGATCATCGCGCTGCCCAAAATTCCGGCGCGCACTTTCGGCACCTTAATGAGCCTGGAGCCGGCGATGGCGGCTCTGTCCGGCATGCTGTTCCTCGGCGAACACCTAAGCGGCGTGCAATGGTTGGCGCTGGCGGCGATTATCGCCGCCTCCATGGGTTCCGCCCTGACCATTCGCCCCAAACCGCGCCTCGAAAGCCTTTCCTGATCGCCTGACTCGCCTGCCGTCCGCAACGCCGGAATGCAGGCGGGTTAACTGTTTTCCTCGTGACAAATCGGCATACTTCCCCTTAGCCTGTATCGCAGGCTCTTTGGACTTTCGCTCACATGGAGAATAACAGTGATTCACAACAGCCTGTTCAACCCACGCTTCGGCCGCGGACTCGCGCCGGCGCTGGTTTCAACCCTGACCGAGTTGCGCCGATGCGACCTGCCCGAACTGGCGCTGGGCCATCACCCGATCGACGGCGACAACATCTTTATGGACGTGATGACGCTGACCACCGCGCCGGCGGCGGAGAAGCGCGCCGAAATGCATCAGGAGTACATCGCGCTGCATCTGCTGATCAGCGGCGAAGAACGCATCGAATACGGCCTGGCGGGCGACTGGCATCGCGAACATCCGCATGCAGAAAATAGCGATCTGCTGCTGCTGGACATCAAACGCCACCCGCAAACCCTTCACATGACGCACGGCATGTTCGCGATCTTTTTCCAGATGGAACCGCATAAGACCGGCTGCCTGTGGCAGCGGCCGCAGCACATCAAGAAAGCGGTGGTGAGGATCCATCACCGCCTGCTGCTGTGAGCCTGCGGCAGCGTCCGTAGAAAATCGGCGGCCTGGCGGGGAGAGCGCAAGCGCTTGAAACGGCCCCCTATATCGGTACGGGCCATCTCCGCCAGGTATTTTCGCCGGTTCTTCGAGTAAGTGCGGATCGTCCACAGCACGATCGACTCGCGGCTAAAGAAAGAACGGCGGAAACTTTCCCGATTGCCGGTGCCCGGCCACAGCTCGCTTTTGCCGGCCGCGCGTCGGCATGCGCGGCGCACGGCCTGCCACAGCGTGCGGCAGAAACCGTAGTCCAGCCACAGGATATAATCGACCTCGCGCCACTTGATAGGTTGCGTGCGGCTGTAGTTGCCGTCCAGCACCCAACCTCCTCCCGCTTCGGCCAACGTCTGCTCAAGCCGCGCCAGAAACGCGCCATCGGGCGTCCCCTGCCACTCGGGCCGCCAATAGAGTCTGTCCATCTCGATATAGGGAACGTCAAGACGTTCCGCCAGTTGACGCGCCAGGGTGCTTTTACCGCTGCCGCTGGTGCCGACGACGTTAATTTTCATCACTCGCCAATAAAGACTGGGGATAATTTCCATACTTTAGCCGTATCAATTACGTCTATCAATCTGAATAGGCTTGGCATTAACACCACGATAACAAAGTGGATATTTAACCAAACCTGCGCGCCCGCAGAAAATAAGATAACGGGGATAAATTGTCACTGACAAAAATAATAATAAAAAACAAAATAACAATAAAATTCATAAAATTACACAATAGAAAAAACCAAATAAAAATATTGCCATTAGGCCCCCCCTATTTGTGCAATAGCCATTTTCGTGCGGCAAAAATAAACATCCCTGCTATAATTAATCCCGTAACGAAATAGGACAACGACTAATCAAGAGGATATCTGATATGAGTACCGCTAAACTGGTGAAAACGAAATCTTCTGATCTGCTGTATACCCGTAACGATCTGGACGAAAAAGTTAAACTGGCCGCCATCAAGGCGCTGAACCATCAGGTCGTGCAATTCATCGATCTTTCGTTGATCACCAAACAGGCGCACTGGAACATGCGCGGCGCGAACTTCATCGCGGTCCATGAAATGCTGGACGGCTTCCGCACCGCCATCATCGAGCATCAGGACACCTTCGCCGAGCGCGTGGTGCAGCTGGGTGGCGTGGCGCTGGGCACCGTACAGGTGGTCAACGATCGCACGCCGCTGAAAAGCTACCCAACCAATATCCACAGCGTGCAAGAGCACCTGAAAGCGCTGGCCGATCGCTACGGCGCGGTCGCGAATGACATCCGCAAAGCCATTACCGAAGTGGAAGACGAAGACACCGCCGATATGTTCACCGCCGCCTCGCGCGATCTGGACAAATTCCTGTGGTTCATCGAATCCAATATCGAATAACGCGAAAGCGTTGCAGATCGCCCGTCGTTCCGGGCAGCGCAGGCTGGGCTTTGCCCGGCCTGTTTTCTTTTGCGCGACCGTTGCATTGTACAAAAAACGGCCCATATTAAACGGTAGGGTTTCCTTGTCAGGAGGTGATTATGGCCAGCGGCTGGGCGGCGGACGGCGCCGTACAAGATCAGATTGATTCCACCGTCGACGATGCGGTGCAGCGCGCGCGTGAAGCGCTCGGGCACGGCGAGAGCGAACGCTATTGCCAGGAATGCGGAGAACCGATCCCCGAGGCGCGCCGCAAGGCGCTGAAGGGCGTGCGTTTTTGCGTCGCCTGCCAGGCCGAACAAGACAAAAAACACGCGGCCACCAGCCTGTACAACCGGCGCGGCAGCAAAGACAGCCAGTTGCGTTAGCATTATCTGCTCCCCTTTTGCCCCTCTCGCAGTCACCCTTGCACCGTCAATGGATCATGAAAGTTAGAGTTAGTTATCAATATTGAAGCAAAAACGTTAAAGAACGGTTGTTTCACAGCCAAAATTTGGTTAATGATAGCCCCGTGCACCAAGATAATTCTTACGCACCATTTCGGTGCCTCATTGTGGTGCATAACCATAACTATTCGCCGTCACGGCACAACATCACGCAGTAACTCTTTGTTTTTATATTAGTTGAAAACATGGCACGATTTTTTCATGGCACCAACTGCAATATAAAAAATGGGTAATCCGCAACCTGTACAGGAATTCCTCTCATGAAGTCGATTTTTAAAGTCTCCCTGGCCGCACTCTCTCTGGCCTTTGCCGTAAGTTCCCACGCAGCAGACAAACTGGTGGTCGCCACCGACACCGCTTTCGTTCCTTTTGAGTTCAAGCAAGGCGACAAATACGTCGGCTTCGACATCGACCTGTGGGCCGCGGTCGCCAAAGAGCTGAAGTTGGACTACACCCTGAAACCGATGGACTTCGGCGGCATCATTCCGGCGCTGCAGACCAAAAACGTCGATCTGGCGCTGGCCGGCATCACCATCACCGATGAGCGCAAGAAAGCCATCGATTTCTCCGACGGCTACTACAAGAGCGGCCTGCTGGTGATGGTCAACGCCGACAACAACAGCGTGAAAAGCATCGACGATCTGAACGGCAAAGTGGTGGCGGTGAAGAGCGGCACCGGCTCGGTGGATTACGCCAAGCAGCACATCAAAACCAAGGATCTGCGTCAGTTCCCTAACATCGACAACGCCTACATGGAACTGGGCACCAAGCGCGCCGACGCGGTGCTGCACGACACGCCAAACATCCTATACTTCATTAAGACGGCCGGCGCCGGCAAGTTCAAAACCGTCGGCGATTCGCTGGAAGCGCAGCAGTATGGCATCGCCTTCCCTAAAGGCAGCGACGAGCTGCGCGAGAAGGTGAACGGCGCGCTGAAAACGCTGCGCGAGAACGGCACCTATAACGAGATTTACAAGAAGTGGTTCGGCACCGAACCTAAGTAAGCTGTGAATTTGGCAAGCGATTAACTTAAGCACAGGGGGCGCTTAACCCCCTGCGCTTTGTTGTATCTGATACCCACGTTTGGGATCACCGGGAGAAATATCATGCAGTTCGACTGGAGCGCCATCTGGCCCGCCATTCCTATCTTGTTAGAGGGCGCCAAAATGACCCTGTGGATTTCGGTCCTCGGTCTGATTGGCGGCCTGATCATCGGCCTCGTCGCCGGCTTTGCCCGCACCTACGGCGGTTGGATCGCCAACCACATCGCGTTGGTGTTTATCGAAGTGATCCGCGGCACGCCGATCGTGGTGCAGGTGATGTTCATCTACTTCGCCTTGCCGATGGCGTTCACCGATTTGCGCATCGATCCTTTCACCGCGGCGGTGGTGACCATCATGATCAACTCCGGCGCCTACATCGCGGAAATCACCCGCGGCGCGGTGCTGTCTATCCATAACGGTTTCCGCGAAGCCGGCCTGGCGCTCGGCCTGTCGCGCCGCGAAACCATCCGCTACGTCATTATGCCGCTGGCGCTGCGCCGCATGCTGCCGCCGCTGGGCAACCAGTGGATCATCAGCATCAAAGACACCTCGCTGTTCATCGTGATCGGCGTGGCGGAGCTGACCCGTCAGGGTCAGGAAATTATTGCCGGTAACTTCCGCGCGCTGGAAATCTGGAGCGCCGTGGCGGTTATCTATCTGATTATTACCCTGGTGCTGAGCTTCGTGCTGCGTCGTCTGGAAAGAAGGATGAAAATCCTGTGATTGAATTTAAAAACGTCTCCAAGCATTTTGGCCAAACCCAGGTGCTGCACAACATCGATTTGAAGATCGACAAAGGCGAAGTGGTGGTGATCATCGGGCCGTCCGGCTCCGGCAAATCCACCCTGCTGCGCTGCATCAACAAGCTGGAAGAAGTCACCAGCGGCGATCTGATCGTCGACGGCCTGAAAGCCAACGATCCGAAAGTGGACGATCGGCTGATCCGCCAGGAAGCCGGCATGGTGTTCCAGCAGTTCTATCTGTTCCCGCACCTGACGGCGCTGGAAAACGTCGCCTTCGGCCCGATCCGCGTGCGCGGCGCGAAGAAGTCCGATGCGGAAAAGCTGGCGCGCGAACTGCTGGCCAAGGTCGGTCTGGCGGAGCGTGCCCACCATTACCCGTCCGAACTGTCGGGGGGCCAGCAGCAGCGCGTGGCGATCGCGCGCGCGCTGGCGGTGAAGCCGAAAATGATGCTGTTCGACGAGCCGACCTCCGCGCTCGATCCGGAGCTGCGCCATGAAGTGCTGAAGGTGATGCAGGATCTGGCCGAGGAAGGCATGACGATGGTCATCGTTACCCATGAAGTCGGCTTTGCCGAAAAAGTGGCGTCGCGCCTGATCTTTATCGACAAGGGCCGGATTGCCGAAGACGGCAACCCGCACGATCTGATCAATCATCCGCCAAGCCCGCGTCTGCAGGAGTTCCTGCAGCACGTGTCCTGATCCTGGCGGTTTAACGGCGGGCGCACCACGCGCCCGCCGCTTTCATTCCGCACGCTCTCCCACGCCCCGTCGCGCCACCTTTCCTACTATATTCATTGTTTTTCATCGTATTGCTTTTACATCCGCCGATCAAAGAACGCCAAAGAGAGGAACCATGCCGCCAAACGCAGACTCCCGACGAGGTTCTCATCTGCGAGAACACCTGCTTTTCCTGCTGCTGTTACTGACCCTGAACGTCTTCGCACCACCGGCGCTGGCGCAAAATGCGCCGCCCGCGCCCGCCGACAAGAGCGAGCAGCAGAAAGCCGCCTACGCCGCGCTGGCCGATCTGCTGCAAGACGACAAAGCGCGCGCGGAACTCATCAACCACCTGAAACAGACCGCCGGCGACGCCCCCGCCGCCGCGCCGGCAACGCCGGAGGAATCGACGCCCGCTACGCTGAGCGACAGCCTGAACTCGCTGGCGCAGGAAGGCATCGGCACCTTTAACCAAAAGCTCGGCGCGCTGCAAAAGCTGATCGACTCCGGCCCGAAGCGCGTTTTCAATCCCGCCGGCTTTTTCCGCGCGCTGGGCTACTTTCTGCTGACGGTGGCGGTCACCTTTGCGCTGTTCCACCTGATCCGGCGGCTGATCGCGCCGCTGTACAAACGCATGGGCAGTTGGGGACACAATGCGCGGCTACAGCGCGGCCCGTGGTATAAACGCCCCGCCGCCATTCTCGGCGCTTTCGCCATCGATCTGCTGGTGCTGCTGCTGGCGCTGGCGGCGGGCAATCTGTTCGCCCGCCACGTCCACGCCGACAGCGCCACCATTCTGCGGCTGCAGACCCTGTTTCTCAGCGCCTTCGCGGTGATTGAATTTTTCAAGGCGGTGCTGCGGCTGATTTTCGCCCCCCGCTTCGACTATCTGCGCCCCTTCCCCTTCAGCGACCGGAGCGCGCACTACTGGAACACCCGCCTCGCCTGGCTCAGCGGCCTGATCGGCTACGGCCTGATGGTGGTGGTGCCGGTGGTGGCGGTACAGATAAGCTACCCGGCCGCCGCCACCGTCAACCTGGTGGTGATGCTGGCGCTGACGCTGTACGCCATTTGGCTGATCCTGCACAACCGCAAGCCGATACAGCAACAGATCAACCTGCTGGCCGAGCGGTCGATGGCGTTTTTCAGCGTGATCCTGCGCGGGCTGGGGCATATCTGGCATCTGTTGGCGATCGCCTATTTTCTGGTGTTGTTCGTGCTGTCCCAGTTCGACATCGGCAACAGCCTGCGCTTTATGATGAGCGCCACGGTGAAAAGCCTGTTGGTGGTCGGCGTCGGCGCGCTGCTGTCCGGCATGCTGACCCGCTGGATTTTCCGCCGCATTTCACTGCCGACCGACGTCAATCTGCGCTACCCGATGCTCGAGCGGCGCATCAACTCCTACATCCCCAACGGGCTGAAGATACTGCGGGTGATGGTGGTGCTGGCGGTGACGCTGTTCCTGCTCGATGCCTGGCACCTGATCAACCTGTACCAGTGGGCGGGCAGCGAAAATGGCCAGCGGACGCTCGGCGGGCTGGTGCATATCCTGCTGATCCTGTTGATCGCCGTGTTCAGCTGGACGCTGATGGCCAGCATCATCGAGCACCGTCTGGCGCTGGAGCTGAGCAACGGCGTGCGGCCGAGCGCGCGCGAACGCACGCTGCTGACGCTGTTTCGCAACGTGCTGGCTATCGTTATCAGCACCATTACCGTGATGATCGTGCTGTCGCAGGTGGGATTGAACATCGCGCCGCTGCTGGCGGGCGCCGGCGCGCTGGGGCTGGCCATCAGCTTCGGCGCCCAGACGCTGGTGAAAGACGTGATTACCGGCGTGTTCATCCAGTTCGAAAACGGCATGAACACCGGCGAGTACGTCACCGTCAGCGGCATCACCGGCACCGTGGAGCGCATGACCATCCGCTCGATCGGCCTGCGCGACGACTACGGCGTCTACCACATCGTGCCGTACTCCTCGATCACCACGCTGGCCAACTATGCGCGTGAGTTCGGGGTATACCGCGCCAACTACACCGTCAGCCGCGACGAGGACATCGATCGGGTCAATGAGGTGCTGCATCAGGCCGTCGCGGCGCTGAAGCAAGATGAACAGGTGAAGCATTTCCTGATTGGCGAGCCGGTCTTCAACGGCGTGGTGGCGCTGGGAGACCGCTCGTTCACCACCCGCGTGACGGTGCGCACACAGGCGCTGAAACAGTGGGTGGTGCAATACGCCCTCGATCGGCTGGTGAAAATCCATTTCGATCGGGCCGGCATCGGCATGCCGCAGCAGGCGATGCAGATCTCCCGCGCGCCGCAGCCGCACGAAGAACAGGCACCGCCCGCGGCTCCCGGCGGTTAGCGCCCGCGCCCGCAGGGCTGAGCGGCCAGGAAGGCCGCAACGTCCTGTCGGTAGGCGTCGTATTGCACCGAGCGCGGCGCAAACAGGCCTACCACGTTGATCAGCCACGGATGGCGGGCGAACAGCGGTTTGATCATCACGTGGTCGGCTTCGTCGATGCGCGTCACCGTCAGCAGCGAGGCCGGGATCGTTTGCCGATACACGCGCTCGGTTTCGTCCGCGTCCACGTTGACGTCGCGCCCGCCCAGGATCAGGTGCACCGGCGTGTTGAAATTCCGCAATCCCGCCGTCGCGTCGCTGGCCATGTTGGCGCGGATAAAGCGCCAGCGGTCGGCGCTCAATGCGGCGGAGCCATACTCGCGGCGGTACTGCGCGTAGCCGTCCGGTTGCTCGAGCAGCGTCTGGATATGGCGCCAGTGCGCTTCGCGCGCCTGGATTTTCGCTTCATCTTCCCCCGCCGCCGCCATCGCCGCGCGGGTGTTGTAACGCCCCTGCCGCAGCCAGTTGATCGCCGGCGCCAGCGCCAGCGTGAAGGCGATATCGGGGCGTAAACGCGCCACCTCCGGCATCACCCACCCCGCCTGGCTGGTGCCCCATAGCCCCACGCAGCGCGCATCGAAGCGCCCGTCTCGCCGGGCCCAGTCGATGATATCGGCGGTTTCCCGCGCACGATCCGCCATGGTCTGATGCAGCCAGTTGCCGCCCGAGCCGCCAACGCCCGGCTTATCGAAGGATAAAACCGCATAGCCCTGCTGCGCCATCGCCTCCCAAATGCCGAAATAGCCTTCGTCGCGGCTGGCGTTAGCCGGCCCATCGCCGTGCACGAACACCACAACGCCGGGCTTGACCGGCGCATGCTGCGGCAACACCAGCGTGCCGGTCAGCCGGTTGCCGCCGGCGATCACCGTGATCGGTTCGGTGACGAAGCGAAAGTCGTTGACGAAAATGACCCACCCGAGCGCCAGCAGAAACAGCACCACACTGCACAGTCCTATTTTGCGCACGTCGCCTCCCCGCATAGTCTCTCCATCAACACCCAGTCGGCCTGACCGAACAGCCATCCCAACGCAGCGTAATGCTCTTCTCGCCGCACCTGAAAACCACAGCGCCGATACAGGCGCAGCGCATCGACGTTGCGCCGGCTGACGTGCAGGCTCAGGCGCCGCCCAGAACCCTGCCCGGCAGCGTAGTCGTTCATCCACTGCAGCAGCCGCTTGCCCACCCCTTTGCCGCGCTGATTCTCGGCCACCGCCAGGTAAGAGAGATACAGTTCATCGGCCGCCGGGGTGTGCCGCAACACCGCCATTTGCAGATACATGCGCCAAACGTTCAGCCAACCATAGCGGCGGCACAGCCGCCAAATCGGCAAGGCATGCGGACGCCGCCCGGCGTTGTTCTCGCCAGCGGCCGCATTGAGGGCAAAGGCCGCCACCACCTGTTCATCCTGCTTCACCACGAAGCTGCGCTCCCGGCTGCCGCCTTGCTTCCAACACCACAGCCGATAGAACAGACGCCACTGAAGGCGGGGGCTCAGACGGCGCGCGCGCTGAAACTTGTCGCAGAACGCGGCGTAGATCAGCGCCGCCGTTTGCAGGCGGTCAGCATCGCGGTACGGCTCAATGTGCAGCATATCCACCTCGACTAGGGATGCCGGTAGAGCAGCTGTTCCAACAGCCGCACCGGCGTGGTCTCCTCCGGCGCGGACGACGCAAAGATTGCCTGCCGCCAGGCCTGACTTTCGATCACGTCCAGCACCAGCTGCGCGAGCGGTAACGGCGCTATCGTCGGTGCAATCTCACCGGTTTGCTGAGCCTCGGCGATAACCGTCGCCAGCGCCTCAATCAGCTGCCGCTGGTTGGCGCCGAACGGCTCGGCCAACGCCGGGTTGCGCGCCACCTCCGCCACGATCTCCGCCGACAGCTGCACATTGGCCGGCTCAGCGACAAAAGCGTGATAGGCGGTAAAAAAGGCCGACAGCGCCTGCTTCGGCCGCTTTCTGTCGGCCAATAATCCGGCGGCGAACTCGGCGAATACGCCGTTTTCCAGCAGCGCGATCTCGCCGATCAGCGCCTCCTTGCCGGAAAAATGGTTATAGAGGTTGCCCACGCTGACGCCCGCCGCCTGCGCGATATCCCGCATGCTGGTCTGGTGAAATCCCTGATGGGTAAAGCTGTGCAGCGCGGCCTCGACAATCTTTTCTCGGTTTCCCATCGTCAGTTCCCGAAACGGTGAAGGGGGCGCCTGGCGCCATAAATTGACATTAATGAACGAACGTTCATTCACATCAAGTCTAGCATAGACCGGTAAAATTGAACCGCAGCTCAACGGCTCAGGAATCGGTGGGGGAAGGCAAACGCCGCCTCGTTTTCAGAGGCGGCGTCCGGCAGACTCAGTGCAGCGCATCGCCCTGCTTCACCGAGGTAAAGGCCTGCATCAGCTTCACGACGTCATGCATGCCGATATTGACCTGGTTGATCACTTCCCCGGCGTCATGGGTCAATGCCACACCGCCGCCGGCCTGTTCCACGCAGGTCGCCATGCCGGCGATCGCCGCCGCCACGCCTTGCTGGATAGACTTGGTCATGCGTTCGATCTCGGTCGCCGCCTTGCGCGACTGTTCCGCCAGCGTGCGCACCTCGTTGGCCACCACCGCAAAACCGCGCCCGTGCTCACCGGCGTGGGCAGCTTCGATGGAGGCGTTAATCGCCAGCAGGTTGGTTTGGGAGGCGATTTTACGAATGGCTTCGACGATGGTGCCGATCTGCTGAGAGCACTTGCCGAGCTCGGTGACCACGTCCGAGGTTTCGCGCGCCGCCGCTTCGACCTGCTGCATGCCCTTCACCGCCTGCTGCACGATGACCGCGCCCTGCGCCGCCTGCCGGTCAGTATCCAGCGACAGATGATGCGCGTTGCGCACCATCTCTTCTTCGTGCTGCTGCTGTTGCATCAATCGGGTGATGTCCTGGGCAATTTTCACCACTTTCACCACCTGGCCTTCATTGTCGAGGATCGGGTTGTAACTGGCCTCCAGCCATACCCGTTCGCCGCGCCGGTTGACGCGCTCAAAACGCCCGGTGATAAACTCGCCGCGCGCCAGGCGCTGCCAGTGCCGCCGATAGTCGTCGGAAGCGGCGAACGCCGGCGGGCACAGCACCGCATGCGACTGCCCGCACGCCTCATCCAGCCGATAGCCCATCAGCGCCAGCATATTGTCGTTGGCGCTGACAATGTCGCCCTGCGGCGTGAAAGAAATCATCGCCATCGATCGATTCAGCGCCGCCAGCAGGCTGCGGTGTTCCTGCGCCTGGGTCACTCGCTCGGTCACTTCGCTGGCGATCTTGACGATTTCCACCACCTTACCCTGTTTATTCAGCACCGGCGCGTAGGTGCCCTGCAGCCATACCGTCTCGCCGTTTTTCGCGATGCGTTTTAGGGTGTCCGTGATGGGTTGCCCCTTATTCAGCGTCTCCCAATGCTTGCGGTACAACGGGCTGGCGACATAGTTCGGATCGCAGAAAATACGGTGATGCCGGCCAATCACGTCATCGCGTTGAAATCCCAGCGTGCTGAGGAAAAGATCGTTGGCGCGCAATACCGTGCCGTCGGGCGAGAAGACGATCATCGGAACGGCGTGTTCTATCGCGCCCAGCTCGGCGCCTTTGTGGGTAGTTAACTGACTGAATCGTAACAGCATAAGGTGTAGTCCTTGTGGCAGAAGATGGCGCTTTTCTTATTTTTGCCTGGCCACATGCCGCGCCCACACGCAGACGTGCCATCGCGGAAGGAACGGGCAGCGCCGTTCCTTCTGGTTATTGCTATTAACCGGATTAAATTTATTTATTCAGTAAAGTAATTATTAGAATTTAAATAAACTAACAGCCTAAGATTTTTATTAATAAACCCGTATTGAGAATAACGTAAGTGATGAAAATTGAAAGGTAAAATGCGGATTTTTGTCGGCGCCGGCAGGATAACCGGCGCCGGAAGGGTTAGCGCCAGCGTTCGGCTGCCCAGGCGGCCTGTTGCTCGGCGTCGTGGAAGGTCCAGGCGACGAAGCGGCTGATCTTCTGCCCTTGCGCCATCTCGATGGTGCGTACCTCGGCCGCGCCCGCCACGTTCAACGCATGGTAGATGGCCGGCAGCGTGGTGTTTTTCGAGATGAGTGAGGTAAACCACAGGCAGTGGTTGGCCTTGCCGACGCTCTCTGCCACCATCTTGCGCACAAAGGCTTCTTCGCCGCCTTCACACCACAGCTCATTGTTCTTGCCGCCGAAGTTTTGCACCGGCTTGGCGGCCACTTCCCCTTTGCCCAATTTGTGCAGCTTGCGGCGGGTGCTGGCGCGCGCTTCCTGCTCGGACGCATGGAACGGCGGGTTGCACAGGGTGGCGTCGAATTTCTCGGCCGCGCCGATGATGCCGCTAAAAATCAGCTCAGGCTGTTTTTGCAGCCGCAGACGCACACTGTTACGCAGCGTCGGGTTCATCTCGACGATCATCTTGGCCGAGTTGAGCGACACCGGATCGATTTCAGACCCGGTGAAACGCCAGCCGTATTCGCGCAGGCCGACGATCGGGTAGATGCAGTTGGCGCCGACGCCGACGTCGAGGATCGCCACACCCTTGCCGCGCGGGATCTCGCCGCCGTTGCTGGTCGCCAGCAGATCCGCCAGGTGGTGCAGATAATCGGCGCGGCCGGGGATCGGCGGGCACAGGTAGTCCGCCGGAATATCCCAGTGTTCAATGCCGTAAAAGTGTTGCAGCAACGCACGGTTGAGCATTTTCACCGCCGCCGGATCGGCGAAGTCCACCGAGACATCGCCCCAGGCGTTCGGCTTCACGAACGGCGCCAGCGCCGGGCAGCTGGCGATCAGCGCCGGGAAGTCGTAGCGCGAACGATGACGGTTGCGCGGATGCAGGCCGCTTTTCTGCTGCGGGAAGGTTTTCTTTTTTTCCACCGTGACGGGCTCTCTTGAAGGTATTTCCGACGCGTAAGATAACACATCCGGCCCGCAATGGCGCAGCGGCGGGAAACCCGGCACAATGAAAGCTTCATCGATTGCCACAGGGTCCCCCATGAGCCGTGAATCTCGTTATTATTATGAACCCGCCGCCGGCCACGGCCTGCCGCACGATCCGCTGAACGCCATCGTCGGCCCGCGCCCCATCGGCTGGATCTCTTCCCGCAGCGCCGCCGGCTTGCGCAATCTGGCGCCCTACAGCTTTTTCAACTGCTTCAACTATCGCCCGCCGATCATCGGTTTCGCCAGCACCGGCTGGAAAGACAGCGTGGCGAATATCGTGGAAACCGGCGAGTTCGTTTGGAATCTGGCGACGCGCCCGCTGGCGGAAGCGATGAACAACAGCGCCATCAACCTGCCGCGCGGCGAGGATGAATTCGCCTTCGCCGGCGTCACGCCACTGCCCGGACGCCGGGTCAAAGCCGAGCGCGTGGCCGAAAGCCCGGTGAACTTCGAATGCCGCCTGACCCAGTGCATTCAGCTGCAAACCGCCGCCGGTGAACAGGTGGAAACCTGGCTGGTATTGGGCGAGGTGGTGGCGGTGCACCTCGATCCGGCGCTGCTGGACGAACACGGCGTCTACCAGACCGCCGCCGCCGAACCGATCCTGCGCGCCGGCGGCCCGACCGCCTACTATGGCATTTCCGAACAGCACCGTTTCGATCTGGCGCGCCCGACGCGCTGATCGTCTCCCCCCGTTTAGGCAGAAGATGAACGGGGGAGTAAACAATCAAAAAATATGAACAAAACAATCAACACTCTCCGATTTCATCCCGCCTGTCACTGCGCAATAATCTTTCCATCGAAAGGCAACCCCCTTTCTCCCTAATTCACTTTGACAGGAATGACGAACATGAAAACCATCAAAACTTTTGCTGCTGCTATCGCCCTGGCTACCGTTTCTTTCACTACTTTCGCCGCTGAGCACGTCAGCGCCCAGGATGCCGCCCAATTCGAAAAAGCCGGCGTGATCGTCGCCAGCGGTGCGACCGACCTGAGCAGCCTGAAGTCTCAGCTGGCCGCCAAAGCCGATGCGGCAGGTGCCAAGGCCTTCACCATCACCTCCACCAGCGGTAACAACCTGATGCACGCCACCGCGGTTATCTACAAATAATCACCGCCCCAGACGTCAAAAAGCCCGCCGGCTATCACCCCGGCGGGTTTTTTTTATGTTCGCGTACGTCAGCGCTGAATGGGTACGACAGCGAGTTTATTACCATCCGCTTTATCAGCAACCACTGTAAATTCAGTCCAATATTTGCGCGGCGCCTCATTTGACGCATTGCCGACCGTCGCAATCTCAACCGAATAGCTATGCCCAATCTGGAACCCGCCGAAAGCCTCCGTCAGGCATTCGCCTGGCATGACCGCTATCGGTTGCTGACCTGGCGCAACCGAAGTGGACCATTCCGCCTTCCCGCCGGCCCCCGGTTGATAAATTCCGATGCCCACCAGCTCGCGTTTTCCGGCAATATCGTCCGGCACGCTAACGCATACGCGATTATTTTTAACGCTGACGTTTGCCGGATAGAACCAGGGACGCTCCTGCACACAGCCGCTCAGTAATACCAGCGCCAATAAAAAAGTCAGTTTTTTCATTTCATTGCCTTAGGGTTACGCGGCTCTCGTAGGAACAACCGTAACACGGTTTCATAGCGAGTTTTAAGATCTGGCCCTTCCAAGCCAGTCATCCGTTTGTTACGACGCCACTCTTCTCTACTAAAACGAATAAGTAAAAAGTAATCGGCAAGGATGGAGGCCTGTTGCTCCATTCCGTAGTCAGCGAGAGTGTTATAGTTGGGAAGAGAGTATTCATAAGTTGCCGCCCAGCTCATGGTACCTCTGAGCAACACATTCATCTTCATTTGATACTGCCAAACATGCGCCATTTCATGGATAAACCAATGTTGAAAACCCGCGCTCTCTCTTGAATAATCTTCACGAAAATTCTTTGGAGTGAAATAAATTTCGCCGTTCGGTGTAACGGCCGTATTGTCATTTTGCAAACCTAAAGGGAAATAACCCGCGTTATGCACACTCACTCTCGAGTAATCGATAGCATTCTTAAAAATGATCTAGGCTATTCCTATCTCACCGACGGTGAGCTTTCGCGCCATTCCTTTAGCCGTAGTCATATCGTCAGTTCCATTAACAAGTGAAAGAATACCCTAGCATAAATAGCCACCTTGTGCGGGAATGCCCTGATAGTTTGGGATAATTCTCCCGGAAAAATTGATGGTCTCCCCTCGTTATTGCGGAACAAATTTTTATTTATGATGGACTAAATAAAATATATTTATTCTTTGAATAAGTAAGGTAACTGGTTTCTTACCGTCTGCTTCTTCAGCACCCCACGCGTAAACGAACCGGACAATGCTGCCGAAAACGGGTAGAAACCCCGTATTTAATGGGGTTTGCAGGGGGGATGAGCACACATTTTTTTACCACCCCATGGCTGGACTAACGGGAGAGGATGATTATCATGTTACGCAGACTACAGATGCAGAGAGCGTTGTATGCAACATATCATTGAAGGTTTCCTCAGTTTCCAGAAAGAGATTTTCCCACAGCGTAAGGAACTGTTTCGCAGCCTTGCCTCCAGCCAAAATCCTAAAGCGCTTTTCATCTCCTGTTCTGACAGCCGTCTGGTGCCCGAGCTGGTGACGCAGCAAGAACCTGGGCAACTGTTCGTTATCCGCAACGCCGGCAACATCGTTCCTTCCTTTGGCCCGGAGCCGGGCGGGGTTTCTGCGACCATCGAGTATGCGGTGGTGGCATTGGGTGTTACTGATATCGTGATTTGTGGCCACTCGAACTGTGGCGCCATGAAGGCTATCGCGTCCTGCCAGTGCCTCGACCCCATGCCTGCGGTAGCTCACTGGCTGCACTATGCGGATGCGGCCAAAGCAGTGGTCGAGAAGAAAACCTGGAATAGCGAAACAGACAAAGTTAACGCTATGGTGGAAGAGAACGTTATTGCTCAGCTAAATAATATCAAAACCCATCCTTCTGTGGCGGTGGGTCTGCGCAACAGCGGGCTGCGCCTGCACGGCTGGGTGTACGACATCGAAAGCGGCGAAATTCGCACGCTGGATAGAAACACCAAGAGCTTCGTGTCTCTGGCCGATAATCCCGACGTCTATTTCGAATAAAATCACGCCTGGTTTTAACCATTAAATAAAATCCACGCTTCCGCGTGGATTTTATTGTCAGCCTTAAACCAAACGCGCCTCTATCGCTGCGGCGAAGTCGCGGCACATCCGTTCGTCACCGTCGGCGTTGTCTGCCAATACCGTCTCGCCATCCACCACCCGAATATGCGCCTGCAAATCGAAATCCGCCGGCGGCTGCGGGCGGGCGGCGGCGGCGGCCATCGTCTGCTGCGCCTCATGCCACGCCTGCGCCACCGTCTGGTTGCAGGCCTGCGCCAGATAGTCCGGATTAAACCCTTCGCCGGTCAGGCTGCGCAGCGTGTCGTCGTGGCTGACGCTGTTGCCCGGCAACCAGTAGTGTTGCGCCAGATCCGGGCCGATGGCCGGGTTGTCCGTCAGATAACCGTCGCGCTGCAGGAAGAAGTGGCGGGTTTGTTCCACCGCCATCATCGCCAGCAGGTAGCCCTGATAAGAACAGGCGGACTCCAGCGACAGCAGATGCGGGATCGCCAGCGTCGGGCGCGGGCTGCCGCTGATGCCGAGGATCTTCTGCTCAACCTCGCGCGCCAGCGCGGTGATGGCTTCCGGCGTGTGCTGCTCGTCATCCCACTGATACAGCGCCCACTCGAAGTACGGCACCAGCAGGATATGGCGTTCGTTGAACGCGCGCATCGGCTGACGCGCCGCGATGCCGGCTTCGATCAGCGCATCCGGCACTGCCTCACCGGCGGCGTTTTTCGCATAGCGTTTCAGCCAATCGGCGTCGTCCAGCAGACTGTCGCAGAACATCGACTGGGTTTCGGCATAGGCCATCGAAGTCGGCGGGAACTCCTGCGAGAAGCACGGCGCATTCTGGCGAATGTTGGCGAAGTGCGCCGCGTGGCCGCCCTCGTGGAACAGCGTGTTGAGCCCGTAAGCGCCGCTGCCCACCTGCCCCGGCTGCGCCAGGCTAGTGAAGTTGATGCGCGCCGGCACCCACTCCCCTTGGCGCACAAACGGCGGCACCGGGCCGTGCATGAAGCCGTTCTCATACTTGCCTTTACGCACCAGCAGATCGAGGTTCATCTCCGCGCCGCCAAAACCGATGTGCAGGCGTTTGAAGCTGTCGACCCAGCGTTCCAGCGAACGGGAAAACGGGAAGTAAGGATCCAGTTGGCGGGTGACGTCGCCGGCGCTGGCGAAGCGCACGTTCCACGGCTCCAGCGCCTGGCTGCCCTTCTCGGCCGCCAGCTGTTGCAGACTGCGCGCGTTGGCCTCGCGGGTTTCCCGCTCGAAACGATCCAGAATGGCGAACAACTGCTCCGGCGTCATGCGCTCAGTCTTGTTCACCTTGTAGTCGAAATAGTTGCGATAACCCATCTGGCGCGCAAAGCGGTTGCGCAGGCCGATCAGCTCCGGCAGGCCGTTATGCAGCAGCCATTGCTCCAGATCGCGCAGCGCCTGCTGCGAGCTGCGGCGATAGTCTTCGTTCGGGTTGGTCGCCTGGTTGGTCAACAGCTCGCCGAGCGAAGCCGCCACGCGCTGGCCGCCGGCGTTCAGATGGGTGACCTGATAGCCCTTGCGGCGCGAGTAGAGATCGGATTCGGCGTGGATGATCTGATCCAACAGCGCCTGCGCCTGCGGATCTTCGATGGCGTTGCAGTCGAAAAAGCGCAGCCAACCTTGCAGGCCGTGGATCAGCGCATCGCGCTGCGCCTCCTGCGGCAACGCTTCCAATCCGGCCAGCAGAGTGCGGATCTCCGCCAGCCGGCGCGGTTCGGCGATAAAGCGCTTATAGGCGCTTTCGGCGGCGGAAAAGCGCGCCGAGACGTCTTCACCGCCGGTGCCCATGTAGTTTTGCCAGAACAGCTCTTCTTTGGCGCGGTGTACGTCGAGGTAATCCTGGTTCAATTGATTGAAGTAATCGAGAGCCTGTTGCATAACCGTCCTTCTCAGCCGATGAGGAAATATCCCAGTATAGTCGCGCTCAGGCCTGATGCAGGCGCTGCAGCCCCTGCTCCAGCGTCTCGCTCTCGCCGGCGGCCACCAGACAACAGGCGATCTGCCGCTGAATGGCCAGCGGGATCGCCACCTCGCCGGCCAGGCAGCGCTCGGTCCAGCGCGCGGTGGTTTCCGCGTCTTTCGCCGCCGGCAAGAGCGGCGTTTCATCCTGCAAGGTGCGTTCCAGCAAGATGCGCTGTTCGCCGCCGACGATATGGTGAATCTGCGGGCAGCGCAACGGGTTGGCGTAGGCTTCGCCTTCCGTGCCGTGCATCAACAGCCCGCGGGCGCCGATCTGACGGAAAAACGACGCCACCCGGCCGACATACTCCGGGTGTGAGACACTGGCGAGGCGCAGCGCATCCTGTTCGCCGAACGGCGTCGCCAGCTTGGCCAACGTATGGGCGCTGTTGCGCACCCCCATGCGCCAACGCAGCCCGAGCTGCCGCGCCAGCGGCGCCGACAGCGTGGAAACCGGCATGAATACCGCCTCGCCGTTATCGAGACGCTGTTGGGCGTGAGCGGTCTGTTCCGACCATGGCAGCCCAAGCGCGCGGAAAATCTCGGCGCTGGTCACGCGGGTGCTGTCGTCCAGTACGCCATGCACCACCACCGGCAGGCCCACTTTCGCCAGCAGCAGCGCCAGCAGCGGCGTCAGGTTGGCCTGCTTGCGCGCGCCGTTGTAGCTCGGCAGCACCACCGGCAATGGCCTCCCCTGCGGCGCCTGCAACGGCAAGACCTGCTGTTGCATCGCCTGGTAAAAACCCAGCATCTCTTCTTCGGCTTCGCCCTTGATACGCAGCGCGATCAGAATGCCGCCCAACTCCAGCTCGGGGACCTCCCCGGCCAGCATCGCCTGATACAGCTCAAAGGCGGTCTGTCGATCCAGATCGCGCGCATGGTTTTTGCCGCGGCCTATTTCTTTGATAATTTTGGTGTAATCCATCCGAAGGTTCCCTCAGCCCACTCTTCGGTTAGCATACCCTATCCGCGCCGCCGCTCAACCTCCGCCGCCAGTCGCCGCTGCGCTTCATCGCCATCGCGCAGCCCGGCGATCACCCCGCCGGCATCCTCGGTGCTGCGGTTTTGGCTCATTTTCCATTTGCCTTCGCGCCGGGTGACGGCGATCTCAATACCGACGATGCCTTTAAGCTGTGCGGCGATGTAGTTGGCCGGCGCATCCTCGAGCCGCCAGGGTTCAGGACGCCGCCCTTCCTGCTGCGCGGTGAGATCGATCAGTTGGCGGCGCAGCCAGGCCGGGTCGTCCGTCACCGTCGGCACGCCATGCAGTTGCACCACGCTGTAATTCCAGGTCGGCACCACCTTGCCGGTCTGGCGCTTGCTCGGGTACCAGCCGGGCGACACATAGCCCTCCTGGCCCTGAAAAATCACCAGACATTCCGCCGCCTGTTGCAAACGTCGCCAGTGCTCGTTGGCGCGCGACAGGTGCGCCCGCAGCCGGATCTGCCCCTGTTCGACATCGGCCACAAACGGCAGCGGATCGGCCGTCAATCCCTGCTTGCCGTGGCTGACCAACAGCCCCAGCGGGTGGGCGCGCACCAACGCCAGTTGGGCATCCAGATCGTCTTCGCGAAATGCGGCGGGTTGAAACATCAGTGTGGCTCCTTATCGCGCTCTCATGATGACGACAGTAAAGCACCCGCCGGCGGCCTACTTAAGATCCGCTTTCTGAGTATTTCGAGTGATCCGGTTTAACAAGATCAGGGCGACGCCCATCGCCACCAAATTACAGAGCATCGCACCGGCAAAGGCCTGGGCATAGCGTTCCGCCGCGCCGCCGCTCGCCAACAGCGGCACAAAACCGACGCCGCTGACCACGATACCCAGCGCGCCCCCCACCTGCTGCACGGTGGCCACCAGACCCGCCGCCATGCCCGCCTGCCGCTCCTGCGCCAAACCCAGCACCAGATTCAGCAGCGGCGTCATGCTCAGCGCCTGGCCGAATCCCAACACCACCAACCCCGGCAGCAGCCGCAGCGGATGCGCCAGCGCCGCCCCCCACAGCGCCTGCGCCATCAATAGCGCCAACCCGGCGGCGTAAATCGCCACGCCCACGCTCAGCACGCCGTTGCCCCAACGCAGCGTCAGCCGGGGCGCCAGCATCGAGGCCAGCATAAAGGCCGCGCTGGCCGGGGCGAACAGGCTGCCCGCCTGAAAAGGCGTCAGCCCCGCCCCCGCCTGCAGCAGCAGCGCGAAGCACAAGAAAAACGAGGAAGCGGTGGCATAAATCGCCAGCACCACCGCCATACCCGGCGCGAAGCCCGCCTGGCGGAACAGCGCCGGATCGAGCACCGCATCATCACCGCGCTGCGCCAGGCGGCGTTCCCAACGCAGGAAGCCCCACAGCGTCAGCAGCGCCAATGCCAACATCGGCGCGATCCACCACGGCCAACCGCGCGCCGGGCCTTCCAGCAACGGCAGCAGCAACAGCGACAGGCCGGCCGCCGCCAGCCACAGGCCGACGCCGTCCAGCCGCTGCGCCTGCGCCACCCGCGATTCGGGAATGCGCCGCGCCGCCCACAGCGCCAGCGCGCCGATAGGCAAATTGATCAAAAAGATCATGCGCCAGCCGCTGCCGAACAGGTTGGCCTCGATGATAAACCCGCCGAGGATCTGGCCGAAGATTGCCGCCAACCCCAGTGTCATGCCCAGCCAGGCGAAAGCACGCCGCCGCTGTTGCGGCGCGTACAGCACCCGCATCAAGGCGTAAATTTGCGGGAACAACAGCGCCGCCGCCGCCCCCTGAAGGATACGCGCGGCGATCAGCAGGCTGAGCGATCCCGCCAGTCCGCACAACAGGGAACTCAGCGTGAATCCCAGCATGCCGAGGCTGAACAGACGCCGACGCCCGAAGCGATCGCCCAGACGCCCACCGGCGATCAACAGCACCCCAAACGCCAGTTCATAACCGGCGACGATCAAACCGATACCGGCGAAATCGGCGGCGAACTGTTGCTGGATCACCGGCGCCGCCACGTTGACCACAAACAGATCGAACACCGTGACGAAGCCGCCCAACAGCAGCACCGGCAGGCCGGGCAATCCCCGCCGTTCAACAGATAATGAATGTTCCATACCACCTCCAGAGATTATGATGGTCGCAGTATGGAATAGAGTTTAAACTGTTACTATATAGCCATTTATACTATTACTAACAGCAACAGGACGGCCGACATGCCCCCACGCACCCTCGAACGCACCCGCCACGAACTGGGGGATTTTCTGCGGCAAAAGCGAGAACAACTGTCGCCGGAGGCAGTCGGCTTGCCGAGCGGCAGCCGCCGCCGCACGCCGGGCTTGCGGCGCGAGGAGGTGGCGGCGCTGGCCGGCGTCGGCCTCACCTGGTACACCTGGCTGGAGCAAGGCAGGGAAATCAATGCGTCGGTGACGTTTTTGGAAAATCTGGCGCGGGTGCTGCAGCTCGACGCCGCCGGCCGCTACCACCTGTTTTTATTGGCGCATCAGCGCCCGCCGGTGCCGGTCGGCCATCAGTGGTGCCAGGTTTCGCCGTTGGTGCGGCGCCTGCTGGACGACCTGACGCTGCGGCCGGCCTACGTCATGAACCTCAGTTGGGACATCATCGCCTGGAATCCGGCGGCGCAGCGGCTGTTCGCCATCGGCGAGCGCCCGGCGCAAGAGCGCAACATGTTGTGGATGCTGTTTGCCGATCCGCAGCTCAATGCGCGCCTGCTGGAGTGGCGGGCGCAGGCGCCGCAAATCCTGGCCAGCTTCCGCCGCGACTACGCCCGTGCGCCGGAGGATGAGGTGATGCGCCAACGGGTACAGGCGCTGGAGCAGGTATCGCCGCAGTTCCGCCAGCTCTGGCGGCAGCATGATATTCACGGACGTTGCCAGGGGCGGCGCAGCTTCACCCTCCCGGAGATCGGCCCGGTCACCTTTGACCACGCCTCTTTCATCGTCGACGAAGAGAACCACCTGCGGCTGGTGATGTACAGCGCGCTGCCGGACGAACCGGCCAGCGCGGCGTTTGAAGCGCTGCTGCGCGAAGATTAACGACGGCTGTCGAAAATGAGTTTGCAGGCCAGCCCGGCGAACACGCCGCTCAGCAGATAGTTCGGCCAACGGGCGCTGAAGCGGCGGCCGGCGAAACGGCTTTTCATGCCGCTGACCGCCAGGATCACCCCGCCGTTAATCAGCAAGCCGACCAGATTCAGCACCGTCGCCAGCGCCAGCATCTGCACCACCACCGAGCCGGCGCGCGGATCGATAAACTGCGGGAACAGCGCCAGCACGAACAGCGCCATCTTCGGGTTGAGGATGTTGGTGAACAATCCCTGACGGAAAATGCGCGCGGTCGGCACCGCCTGCAAGCCGGCGGAAGCCTGCAGACTGCTGCCGGATCGCAGCGTTTTCCACGCCAGATAGAGCAGATAGGCCGCGCCCAACATTCTCACCGCGTCGTAAGCCAGCGGCACGGCGACGAACAGTTGCGACAACCCCAGCGCCGCCGCCAGCGCGTGGCAGTAAGTGCCGAGCTGGATGCCCGCCAGCGAAGCGAAACCGGCGCGCCGCCCCTGGCTGACGCTGCGCGAAGCGATCAGCAGCATATCCGGGCCGGGGGTCAGCGCCAGCGCCACGCAGGCGCCGGAAAACAACAACAGCGTTGCGGCATCAATCATGAATCACCTGATAAGAAGACGGACGGGGATGGAGCCTCCATCATAGCGACGCCGACGTGGCTTGTCAGCGCCGCTCGCGTCAGATCACCCACAAATCGAGGTACTCGTTGACCGGCATCTGCGCCAGCCGCTGCCGATCCAGCGACACCTCGAGAATGCGCTGCTGCTGCAGGGCCGGGAACTGGCGCGCCAGGTTGGTTTTGAACTTCTCGATCAGCAGCGGGATGCCCGCTTCGCGCCGCCGCGCATGGCCGATAGGGTACTCCACCGCCACCTCATCCAGACGGCTGCCGTCAGTGAACTCCACCGTCAGCGCATTGGCGATCGAGCGTTTTTCCGGATCGTGATAATCGCGCGTGAAGGCGGGATCTTCATGGCAGTGGATCTTGCCGCGCAATGCGTCGATACGCGGATCCTCGGCCACCCGATCCTCGTAATCGGCCGCCGTCAGCCGGCCGAACAGCAGCGGGATCGCCACCATATACTGAATGCAGTGATCGCGATCCGCCGGGTTATCCAGCGGCCCTTGCTTGTCGATAATGCGCAGGCAGGCCTCGTGGGTGCGGATGCTCACCCTGGCGATATCGGCGGCGGTTTTGCCGGCGGCCTGCATCTGGCGGTGCAGCGTCATGGCCGCCTCCACGGCGGTCTGGGCATGGAACTCCGCCGGGAACGAAATTTTAAACAGCACGTTCTCCATCACATACGCGCCGTACGGCCGCTGGAAGCGGAAAGGTTCGCCGTTGAACGAGACGTCGTAGAACCCCCAGGTCGGCGCCGTGAGCGCCGAGGGATAGCCCATCTCGCCGGTGGCGGCCATCAGCGCCAGCCGCACCGCGCGCGCGGTCGCATCCCCCGCCGCCCAGGATTTGCGGGTGCCGGCGTTCGGCGCGTGGCGGTAGGTGCGCAGCGACTGCCCGTCCACCCACGCCAGCGACACCGCGTTCAGGATCGCCTCGCGGCTCAGGCCGAGCAGCTGCGCCACCACCGCGGTGGACGCCACCTTCACCAGCAGCACGTGATCCAACCCCACTCGGTTGAAGGCGTTTTCCAGCGCCAGGCAGCCCTGGATCTCGTGCGCCTTGATCATGGCGATCAGCACCTGCCGCATGGTCAGCGGCGCTTTGCCCGCCGCCACCGCCTGACGCGAGAGCCAGTCGGCCACCGCCAGGATCCCGCCCAGGTTGTCCGACGGGTGGCCCCACTCCGCCGCCAGCCAGGTGTCGTTGAAATCGAGCCAGCGGATCATGGCGCCGATATTGAACGCCGCCTGCACCGGATCCAGCTGGAAGCGGGTGCCCGGCACCCGGCTGCCGTTCAGCACCTCGGCGCCCAGCACCACCGGCCCCATCAGTTTCTTGCAGGCCGGGTAGCTCAGCGCCTCCAGCCCGCAGCCGAGGGTATCGAGCAGGCAATAATGGGCGGTGCGGTACGCCGCCGGGGTATCGACGGCCTCTTTCATCACATAATCGACGATATCGACCATCTCGCGATCGAACGGCGGACGGCCGGTGTTGGCAGACTCAAGCATCATGATCCCCAAAGGCTCCATAGTGAAAACGACACGATAACGATCGGCGCTCAGCGCTGATCCAGCGGTACGAACGCCCGCGCTTCCGGCCCGGTATAGTTGGCGGACGGGCGAATGATTTTGTTGTCCTGCCGTTGCTCGATGATGTGCGCCGACCAGCCGCTCACCCGCGCCATGACAAACAGCGGCGTGAACATTTCGGTAGGCACCCCCAGCTGGTGGTAAGACACCGCCGAGAACCAGTCGAGGTTGGGGAACATGTTTTTGGTGTCGCGCATCACGCTTTCCAGCCGGTCGGCGATGTCATACAGCTTCATCGCGCCCGCTTCCTGCGACAGGCGCAGCGCGATCTCTTTGATCACCTGATGGCGCGGATCGGAGACGGTGTACACCGGGTGCCCGAAGCCGATCACCACCTCTTTGTTGTCGATGCGGCGGCGAATGTCGGCTTCCGCTTCGTCCGGCGTTTCATAGCGCTGTTGGATCTCCAGCGATACCTCGTTGGCGCCGCCGTGCTTCGGCCCGCGCAGCGCGCCAATGGCGCCGACGATCGCCGAATAGACGTCGGATCCGGTGCCGGCGATCACCCGGCCGGCGAAGGTCGAGGCGTTGAACTCATGCTCGGCGTACAGGATCAGTGACGCATGCATTGCCTGTTCCCAGCTGGCGGAAGGCGCTGCGCCGTGCAGCAGGTGCAGGAAGTGGCCGCCGATGGAATCGTCGTCGGTCTCCGGCTGAATGCGCTCGCCGTTGTGACTGTAGTGATACCAATAGAGCAGCATCGATCCCAACGACGCCAGCAGCCGATCGGCGATGTCGCGTGCGCCGGCCGCGCCGTGCTGTTCTTTTTCCGGCAGGGTGCAGCCGAGGGCCGAAACGCCGGTGCGCATCACGTCCATCGGGTGAGACGCCGCCGGCAGCGCCTCCAGCACCGTGCGCACGCTGGCGGGCAGGCCGCGCAGCGCTTTGAGACGGTGTTTATAGGCCTGCAGCTCGTCGCGGTTGGGCAACTTGCCGTGGATCAGCAGATGGGCGACCTCTTCAAACTCGCAGTGGCGCGCGAGATCGAGAATGTCGTAACCGCGATAGTGCAGATCGTTGCCGCTGCGTCCTACGGAACACAGCGCGGTATTCCCGGCGGGCACGCCGGATAACGCCACGGATTTTTTCGGCTTAACGCCAGTCGGGCTTTGCGGGGGGATCGCTTGGCTCATACTGTCCTCATTTGACTTCTGCGTGAATGGCGCTTATTCGTCGCGTTTGCGAGCGAACAAAGCGTCGAGTTTCTCTTCGAACAAATAGTAGTTGATGCTTTCGTACAGCTCGTTGCGGGTCTGCATGGTGTCGATGACGCTTTTCTGCGTGCCCTCCTCGCGCAGGGCGCGGTACACCCGCTCCGCCGCCCGGTTCATCGCCCGGAAGGCCGACAGCGGATACAGCGCCATATCCACCCGGGCGCTGCGCAGCTCGTCGGTGGTGAACAGCGGCGTCGCGCCGAATTCGGTGATGTTGGCGAGGATCGGCACCTGCGTCGCTTCGGCGAAGCGGCGGTACATGCCCAGCTCGGTGATCGCCTCCGGGAACAGCATGTCGGCCCCGGCCGCCACGTAAGCCTGAGCACGCTCGATGGCCGCCTCCAGCCCCTCCACCGCCAGCGCGTCGGTGCGCGCCATGATCACGAAGTCCGGATCGCTGCGCGCATCCACCGCCGCCTTGATGCGATCCACCATCTCTTCGGTGGAAACGATGGCCTTATTGGGCCGATGGCCGCAGCGCTTGGCGCCGACCTGATCTTCGATATGCAGCGCCGCCGCCCCGGCCTTGCTCACCGCGCGCACCGTGCGGGCGACGTTGAACGCCGATGCGCCGAAACCGCTGTCGACATCCACCAGCAGCGGCAGCGGGCAGACGTCGGTGATGCGGCGAATATCGGTCAACACATCGTCCAGCGTCGAAATGCCCAGGTCCGGCAGCCCCAGCGAACCGGCCGCCACGCCGCCGCCGGAAAGATAGATGGCCTGGAACCCCGCCCGCTGGGCCAGCAGGGCATGGTTGGCGTTGATCGCGCCGGCGATTTGCAGGGGTTTCTCTTTACTCAGGGCCTGACGAAAGGCGAGCCCGGGTGAGCGCAGCGTCATGACGTTCTCTCCGATTAGCTAGATGGAACAGACAGAGCAAGGGGCGGGCCAGGTTGCACTTTGGCGGGGAAAAAATTAAAAGCGATAAAAATAAGTGAGTTATAAAATTCGCGTCGCCATTGGGCAGACCAAGCGATAAAAAACGTTTCAGTTAACGTTTCAATCGCGGTTTCACTCGGCATATTTGAAACATGAATGAAACAAGGCTACACCTAATGCAGCCACTTTCATTCGGTAACCCACCATGAGCGATCACATCACGCCGTCCCGCACGCCGGACAAACCGGTGATCTGGACCGTCTCCATCACTCGCCTGTTCGACCTGTTCAGGGATATCAGCCTCGAGTTCGACCATCTGGCGGTCATCACCCCGATCCGCCTCGGCTTTGAGGAGGCGGTGCAGCATATCCGCGCTCGCCTGGCGACCGAGCCTTGCGACGCCATTATCGCCGCCGGCTCCAACGGCGCCTACCTGAAAAGCCGCCTGTCGGTGCCGGTCATTTTGGTCAAACCCGGCGGCTTCGACCTGCTGCAGGCGCTGAGCAAGGCGCGCAGAACCGCCGATCGAATCGGCGTCATCACCTACAAAACGCCGCTGCCCGCGCTGCTGGAGTTCCAGCAAACCTTCGATCTGCCGCTGGAGCAACGCAGCTACGTCACCGAAGAGGACGCGCGCGGCCAGATCGCCGAGCTGAAAGCCGCCGGCATTCAGGCCGTGGTCGGCGCCGGCCTCATCAGCGATCTGGCGGAAGAGGCCGGGCTCACCGCCATTTTTCTCTATTCCGCCGCCACCCTGCGCGCCGCCTTCAGCGACGCGCTGGACGTGACGCGCCTGATGCTGGGCGGCGCCAAACGCGGCGGCGACTACGCCGCGCGCAATACCCTGCAGCCGCGCTATGGGCTGAGCGATTTACAGGGCGATTCCCCGCAGATGGAGCAGACGCGGCGCACCATCATGCTGTACGCCCGATCGCCGGCGGCGGTGTTGATCGAAGGCGAAACCGGCACCGGCAAAGAGCTGGCGGCGCAGGCGATCCACCGCGAATACTTTTCCCGGCGCGGCGCGACGCCGCCGTTCGTCGCCATCAACTGCGGCGCCATCGCCGAATCGCTGCTGGAGGCGGAACTGTTCGGCTATGAGGAAGGCGCCTTCACCGGCTCACGGCGCGGCGGCCGACGCGGGCTGCTGGAAACCGCCAACGGCGGCACCCTGTTTCTGGATGAGATCGGCGAAATGCCGCTGCACCTGCAAACCCGGCTGCTGCGGGCGCTGGAAGAGAAAACCATCACCCGAGTCGGCGGGCAACAGCCGGTGGCGGTCGATTTTCGCGTTATCAGCGCCACCCACAATCGCCTGGAGCAGGCGATTCAACAGGGCGATTTTCGCGCCGATCTGTTTTACCGTCTGAGCGCCCTGCGGCTGCAGCTGCCGCCGTTGCGGGCGCGTGGCGACGATATTGCGATGCTGGCGGAACACTTTCTGAAACAGTCGCTGGCGGCGCTCGACGTGCCGCTGACGGAGCCGCTGCGCACCGCCCTGGCCGGCTGTTACGCCGCGCTCAGTCATTACGCCTGGCCCGGCAACCTGCGCGAGCTGCGCAACATGATGGAGCGGGTGGCGCTGATGCTGAGCACCGGCGTCGCGCCGAGCGGCGAGACCCTGCAGTGGCTGCTGCCGGAGCTGGCGGTGGCGCCGCCGCCCGAGACGCCGGCGGCGCCCGTCTCCGCCCACGAAGCCCTGGCGCAGTGCGGAGGCGACCACGCCGCTGCCGCCCGGTTGCTCGGGATCAGCCGCACCACTTTATGGCGCCGGCTGAAAAAACCGCGCTGAGCATCAGCCGGCGCGCCGGCCGTCCGAGGCCGGCAGCAGCCGCGCTCGCCGCTCGCCCAGCAGGTTCATGCCCGCCGCCGCCAGCAGGATGATCGCCGCGCCCAGCAGCTGCCACACAGACAGCCGGTGGCCAAACGCCAGGCGATCCACCAGCATAGCGGCGATCGGGTAGATGAACGACAGCGAGCCGATCAGATTGGTGGGCAGCTTCTGCAGGGCGCCGTACATCAACACGTACATCAGGCCGGTGTGCAGCACGCCGAGCGTCGCCAGCATCCCCCACTGCCCCACGCTGGCCGAAACGTGGAAATCCACCAGCGGCAACAGCATCACCGCCCCCACCGTCACCTGGATCAGCGCAATAAGATGCGGCGGCGTGCCCTTCAGCCGCTTGGCCGCCAGCGCCATCAGGGCGTAGAAAAACGCCGCGCCGAGTGCCAGCGCGATGCCCGCCAGATAATGACTCTGCTCCCCCGCCTGCCGCGGCTGCGCCAGCACCACCAGCATCATGCCGCCGAACGCCAGCCCCAGCCACAGCAGCTTGCGAGCGGTCAGCCGTTCCCCCAGAAACAGCGCCCCCAGCCCCACCAACATAAACGGCTGGGTGTTGTACACCGCGGTGGCGATGGAGATAGACGCGTAGGAATAGGCGGCGAACAGCAGCAGCCAGTTGATCACCAGCGCGACGCCGCCGGCGATCGCCAGCAGCAGCGTGGCGCGCGTCAGCGCATCGCGCCGCAGCTGCCCCAATACGCCGCACACCGCCAGCAGCACCAGCGCGCCTACCGCGCAGCGCCAAAACACCACGTTGATAACCGGCTGGCCGGACATCAACACAAACCAGCCGATGGAGCCGGAAATCAACATCGCCGCCGCCATCTCCAGCGATCCGCGTTTTATCTCTGCATTCATTCTGCGTTCCTCGAAGCTTGCCCAGAGATATAGCTTGCGGCTTCGCCGGGCGGCTTTCCATAGCATAAAAAAGGCAGATATGCTTAACTGCCTTTTTCTCGCAGCTATAATAATGAAAACACCTAACGGAGGCGTTATGGATGATATCGATCGCCAAATCCTGACCATTCTGGCGGACGATGCGCGCGCATCGTTGAAGACGCTGAGCGCGCAGGTGGGCCTGTCGTCGCCAAGCACGTCGGAAAGACTGCGGCGGCTGGAGGAAAACGGCGTGATCCAGGGCTATACCCTGAACGTCAATCTGCAGGCGGTGGGCTACGCCTTCGAGTCGCTGGTGCGCATCAAGCCGCTGCCGGGCATGCTGAAGAAGGTCGAGCAGCTGATTCAGGCGATCCCGGAAGTGGTCGAATGCGATAAGGTGACCGGCGAAGACTGCTTTATCGTGCGGCTGGTGGCGCACTCGATGGAACAGCTCGACCACACCCTCGATCGGCTGGCCGAGCATGCGCAGAGCAACACCTCGATCGTGAAAACCACGCCGGTCAAGCGCCGCCTGCCGCCGCTGCTCTGATTAACGCCGCCGCTTGCGGGCGAACGGGTTGCCGCGCTTCTTCTCTTTTTTGGCCGCGTCGGCGGCGGATTTCAGCGCCGCCAGATGCGCCTTGTCGGCCTCCGGCACCGCGCGCTGCTCGATCGGGAACACCGGCAGCGACGCCAACAGCCGCGAACCGTAATTTTTGGTCAGCAACCGGCGATCGTAGATCACGATCTCGCCGTAGCATTGGTTGCTGCGGATCAGACGGCCGACCTGCTGGATCAGGTTGAACGAGGCGCTCGGCAGGCTCTGCACTTCGAACGGATAGCGCTTCAGCGATTTCAGCCACTCGCCTTCGGTGATGATCACCGGGCTGTCGATCGGCGGGAACGCGATTTTGTGAATGTGCACCTGGGTCAGCAGTTCGCCTTTCAAATCCAGCCCTTCGGCGAACGATTGCAGCCCCACCAGCACGCTGGCGACGCCCTTCTCCACCCGCTTGCGGTGCTCTTCCACCAGCCGGTAGCGCGGCTGGTCACCCTGCACCAGCAGCATCAGCCGCAGATCGGTCACGTAGCTGAGGAAAGTCTGCATCGCCCGGTGGCTGCTGAACAGGATCAGCATGCCTTTGTGCTTGCCGCTCGCCTGCTCGGCGCGGAAAAACCGCGCCATTTCCTCGAGGTGCTCCGCCTCGTTGGCGAGCGCCGGTTCGTAGCGCATCTGCGGAATAACAATCTTGCCCTGTTCGACGTGATTGAACGGCGAAGAGAGCGTTTCGAAGCGATCGCCGGCCTTCTCGCTCAGCCCGCTCATCTCCTGCAAACGCGCGAAGCTGTTCAGTGAACGCAGCGTGGCCGAGGTGACCACCACGTGCGGCACCTTGCGCCACAGCAGCTTCTCCAGCTGATCGCTGACGCGGATGCCGACGCAGTGCAAATACAGATGGGTGACGTTATCGCGCAGTTCGCGCGTGACCCATTTGGAGATCGGCGCATTGGACGACTTGTCGAGCGCCGCCAGCCGCCACAGCTTGCTCATCGCTTCCAGATAGCCCAGCGTGCGGCTCATCTGCAGGATGGCGCGGTGCAGGCGCATGATGTCGTGCTTGCCGGTCTGCTCAGTAAGATCGTTAAGCACGAACTCCGCCAGCCCGCGCAGTGCATCGGTCAGTTTAAACAGCCGCGCGCAGCTCTCCACCATCTCCGCCGGCAGCTCGCCCATTTCAAAACGGTGCTCGGCGGCCACGCTGTCGCCGGGCAGGTAGGCGCTGACCTGATGCTCGAAGATCTGCACCAGTTCGCGCAGCTCCTCGCAATGGTTTTTCAGCCGTTCGCTGTTGGCCAGCCCCGGCGGATTCTTCGGCCGGTACTGCGTCATGCACTGTTCGACCTGGCGCACGATCATGTCCAGCTGCAGGTTGGTCGACAGCGCAGTGATTTCGCCGTCGATCTCCAGCGCGTCGCGCGCCACCTCCGGCAAATGGTGGCCTTCGTCCAGCACCAGCAGCAACTCTTTCGGGTTCGGCAGCACCGATTCCGTCTCCAGCGCCGCCATCACCAGCGCGTGGTTGGCCACCACCACGTCGGCGCTCTCGATCTCTTTGCGGGCGATATAGAACGGGCATTCGCGAATGTAGTGACAGTTGCGCCCCAGGCAGTTGGCCTTGTCGGTGCTCAGCTTGGCCCACAGCGGATCGTCGATGCTCTGCTGATAGTGATCGCGCAGCCCATCCCACTCAAAGCGGGCCAGCGCCTTGGTCAGTTTCTGGCACAGCGCCTGCTCTTCGCCGCTGGACGGCGCCAGCTCGTCGTCGAGGAACAGCGTCAGATCGCCCTGTTGACTGACGTCGGTGCTCATCGCCGCCAGGTTGCGCGGGCAGACGTAACGCCCGCGGCCAAAGGCGCCGGTAAATTTCAGATCGGGGATAATCTTCTTCAGCAGCGGCAAATCCTTGCTGTAAATCTGATCCTGCAGCGCCACGTTGGCGGTGCTCACCACCAGCGGCTTGCTCTCCGCCCGCCCGACGGCGATGCCCGGGATCAGGTAAGACAGCGTTTTGCCGACGCCGGTCGGCGCCTCGATCGCCAGATGGCGCGGGTAGTCGCCGGCCAGCGTCTTGGCCACCTCGGCGATCATCTGGCGCTGGGGCGCGCGGGAAATAAAATCCGGTATTTGCTGCTGCAGGGCTTTGTACCACTGGCCAATCTGATCTTTAACTGCGGAGGAGAGCGCCATTCAACTCTTATCTAAACGAAATGATGGCGCTATTGTCCCACAGACCGCCGACGACGTCAGCCCGAGTTACGTCTGCGGATCGATCATTGAGGCGCGCCCGCCGCCGAATGACCACTCGTCCCGCTGGGTGGTGGCGATCACCACCATCACATCCTCGGGGTTCAGCCGCAGGTTTTCCGCCAGCAGCGCCGCCAGCCGCCCGTAGAAGCGCCGCTTGGTGTCGCTGTCGCGCGGCCGCCCGGCGGTGATGTAAAACAGCACGAAATCCGCGCTGCGCGGCCCGCCGAGATAGTCGCGATCGTAGATAAGCTCACCGGGGCGGTATTGATCGATCGCCTGAAACCTGTCCGCCGGCGGCACCTCGAAGGCCTCCACCAGCGCCTGATGCAGGCTGTCGGACAAGGTTTGCAGATAGTCGGCAGACTTGCCCTGATGCAGGGCGATGCGGCTAAACGGCATGGGGCGCCTCCGGTTCCAGCTCACGCAGGCGCGCCACGGCCGACGCCGCCGCGGGCCAGCCGGCGTAAAACGCCAGGTGGGTGATGAGCTCCGCCAATTGCGGGCGATCGACACCGTTGCGCTGCGCCAGCTGCAGATGAAACGGCAGTTGCTCCAGGCGGTTGAGCGCCACCAGCGCGGCGACGGTGATCAGGCTGCGCTCGCGCGGGCTCAGCTCTGGCCGCTGCCAGACATCGTCAAACAAGACGCTGTCGCTGAGCCGCGCCAGCTTGGGGGCGATATCGCCGAACGCCTGTTGCCCGGCCTGGGATTTTGATGGCATCACACTCTCCTGTCAGTTGCGGATAACCTTACGCTACCCGCCGCCGAGGCGAGTGAAAATCGGGATTTTCGGCACTCTCAGTTCAGAAAAACGGGATGGTTCCCCGCCGGGCGGCGGGGCGATTTCACGGTTCCAGCGAGGCAACGCCGTCGAAATGGGCGCTCAGCAGCGCATTCAGCTCCGGCCGCCGCTCCACCCGTTCGGCAATGGCGTAAAGCCGCGGGCAGTGTTGCCGGAACCACGCGCGGCCCGGCCGCCAGTTGCACATTACCGCCACGTACAGATCCAACGCGCTGAAGCTCTTGCCGAGAAACCACGGGCCAGACGCCCCTGCGGCGGCGTTCAACTGCCGCAATAAACGCTCACGATAATCCATTACCGCGTTTTTCAGCTGTTCCGCCCCTGCCGCCTGCGGCTGCCAGCGCTGCGGATGGTCGGCATAGGTGAAGGTGGGGTAAATCTCCGCGTTGATGAACAGCAGCCAGCGCAGAAAACGCGGCAACAGCGGCGAACCGCCGGGCGGCGCCAGCTCGGCATGCGGCGCGCGATCGTGCAGCAGCAGGATAATCGCCGCACTCTCCGTCATCACTTCGTCATTGGGCAACACTAAGGTGGGCACCTGACCCAGCGGGTTCAGCGCCAACAGGCGATCGCGCTCCGGGCCGTCCTGCGTGTAATCCACCTCCTCATAGCCCCAGGGGAAAGCGGTCAACGCCAACGCGGCGGCCACGATGGTCGAACCGCAGCCCTGCGTACCGAACAAAGTATAAGTATCGTGCATGATTCCTCCCGCAGCGGAACAAGGTATCGGTAACTGTAGACCAGCCGCAGACCATCGGCTGAAGAAAAAATTCACCCTTTGCGCGACTTTTTTAATCGTTCGACATGAAAATGAATTTTTTGTCATAAATAGATCACATTACTACGGTAAAAATTCTCCGCCGCCAACAATCAGGCGGCACAGTAAAACAGCAATGCAACTGATGATAAGCGTCTTTCAATCGAATAAAGCAGGGTAACCCATGAAACGTAATCTTCTGGCCGTTATTATTCCGGCACTTTTACTTGCGCAAGCGGCACAGGCAGCAGAAATCTACAATAAAGACGGCAACAAGCTCGATTTTTACGGTCGTGTGAAAGCCCTGCATTATTTCTCCGATGATGCCGGCAACGACGGTGATAAAACTTACGTCCGTATCGGCTTTAAAGGCGCGACTCAGATTAACGATATGCTGACCGGCTATGGCCAGTGGGAATATCAGATCGCCGCCAACCATTCTGAATCCGACGGCACCAAAGACACCAAAACGCGTCTGGGCTTCGCCGGTCTGAAATATAAGGACCTCGGATCCTTCGACTACGGTCGCAACTACGGTATCATTTACGACGTTGGCGCCTGGACGGATATGATCCCTGAATTCGGCGACGATGCTTATATCAAGACCGACAACTTTATGAACGGCCGTACCAATGGCGTCGCCACCTACCGTAATAACAACTTCTTCGGCCTGGTCGACGGCCTGAAATTTGCCGTGCAGTACCAGGGCAAGAACGAAAACGACGGCCGCTCCGCCAGCAAGGCGAACGGCGACGGCTGGGGTCTCTCCTCCAGCTATGAAATCATCGACGGCCTGAGCGTGGGCGCCGCCTATGCCTCTTCCAACCGTACCGCCACGCAAAAGGCGGGCACCTTCGGTAAAGGCGACAAGGCCGATATCTGGGCCGGCGGTCTGAAATACGACAACAACAATGTCTACCTGGCCGCGACTTATTCGCAGAGCCGCAATATCGCGCCTATTTCCGGCACCGCTACCATCAATAATAACTCGACCTCCGTTAGCGGCTTCGCCAATAAAGCGGAAGGGATTGAATTGGTCGCGCAATATCAATTCGACTTCGGCCTGCGCCCATCGCTGGGTTACGTTCAGCAGAAAGGCAAAGATATTGAAGGCATCGGCGATGTCGATCTGGTGAAATATTTCGACGTGGCGGCGACCTATTACTTCAACAAAAACATGTCCACTTATGTCGAATATAAAATCAACCAGCTTGATGACGACAACAAGCTGGGTCTGAAAAACGACGACGTCGTTGTTGTCGCCCTGACCTACCAGTTCTGATGTGATGAATGAATAACCACCACTGCAAACTTTAGCGTCACTTGATACCCAGAGTTTTATTTCGCCGGGCGGCTGCGTCCGGCTTTTTTGTTTTTATTTTCCCCGCCGGCGAATCCCCCCGCTTGCCTTGCAAAACAAACGGGTCTACATGTATAGCTTTCCCCCGAGCGGAATCAGCCATGCATAACGACGGACGCTTCGACTACCACAACGCCTTGCGCTACAGCAGCGACGAACTGGCCAACATCCTCAACCACTGTTTTGAAAACTACATCGTGCGTTTCGTGCTCGACGGTTCAACCTTCGCCGCCCGCTTCGGCGCCGAAGACCTCAGCCTGAACGACAGCCTGATCGTCACCCACCGCCATGAACCGGTGGCGGTGGCGCTGATCGCTCGCCGCGGCCGGCACAGCCGGGTGGCGGCCTTTTCCGTGCGCCCGGAGATGCGCGGCCAGGGGCTGGGCAAGGCGCTGATGCAGCGGCTGGTGGCGGATGCCCGCCAGCGCGGCGATCGGCGGCTGTCGTTGGAGGTGATCGAAGGCAACGACGCCGCGTTGGCGCTGTACCACCGCGCCGGGCTGCGCATCGTGCGCACCCTGACCGGCCATCAGGCGCCGGCGGAAGTGCCGCCAGGCACGGCGGCGCTGCAGGCGGTCGATCCGCTGACCGTCAGCCATCGCCTGACGGCGGAAGGCGCCACCGATCTGCCCTGGTTGATCGCTCCCGAATCGCTGTTCAAGCTGCCAGGCACACCGCAAGCCTATACGCTCAATCGTCAGGCCTACGCCGTGGTGATGCCCGGCGCCGAGCACTGCTGGCTGCGCCTGATCTACGTGCCGCCGCAGCACCGCGGCCAGGGGCATGCCCGCGCCTTGCTGGCCGCCCTGCAAGCGCAGTTCGCCCCTTTGCCGCTGACCGCCAACGTTTTTGTGCCCGAGGTGGCCGCCCCCTTCTTTACGCATCTTGGCTGGCGGCAGGATCCTCTGCGCCAGTTCGAGATGGATATGCTGCTGGACAGCCCACAAAAATAAAACCGAGAGAGATAACGATGGCAGGAAAACAGGCAAGGAAACTCACCCTCGGCGCGGCGATTGGCGTCGCGCTGCTGGCGTTGGCCGGTTGCGCGCAGCCGCCGCACACCGACGCCCAGGCCCAGCAGCGGCTGGCGGATCAGTCGGTGCTGGCGGTGAACTGGTTCCAACAGTCCGGTGAATACCAGGCGCTGGCCCACCAAGCGTTCAACAGCGCGCAACGCGCCTTCGATCGGGCCAGGGCCGCGCCGGGCCGCAAAAAGGCGGTGGTGGTCGATCTGGATGAAACCATGCTGGACAACAGCGCCTACTCCGCCTGGCAGGCGCAGCAGGGCCAGCCGTATGACAGCGCCACCTGGGCCCAATGGACGCAGGCCGAACAGGCCGGCGCGGTGCCGGGGGCAGTGTCGTTCGCCCGCTACGTTAACGCCCACCAGGGGACGATGTTCTACGTCTCGAACCGCAAGCAGAGCGAATACGCCGCCACGGTGGCCAACATGCAGAAGCTCGGTTTCACCGGCATGTCGGAAAAAACCGTCTTGCTCAGTACCGACACGTCCAATAAGCAGGCGCGCTTCGACGCCATCAAACAAGCCGGCTATGACATCGTGGTGTACGCGGGCGACAACCTGAACGACTTCGGCGCCGCGACCTACCACCAGGATAATGCGCAGCGCCGGGCGTTTGTCAGCGAGAACCAGAACAAATTCGGCACCGAATTCATCGTGCTGCCCAACCCGCTGTACGGCGATTGGGAGAGCGGCCTGGCTCGCGACTACAACAAGCTGACGCCGCAACAGAAGCTGCAGGTGCGCCAGCAGGCGATCAAAGCCTGGCGCGGGCGCTAACCCTCACAGCAGTTTGTACATATAGCAGGTGGATTCCAACGCCCCGCCGTCGCTGGCGCGGGCGTATTGCGGGATGTCGCCCGCCGCCTCGAACCCCAATTGGCGGTACAGCCCCTGCGCCGCACTGCCGCTCAGGGTGTCCAGCACCAACAGGCTGCGGCGATGACGCGCCGCCAGCGCCTGCACTTCCTGCATCAACAGCCGGGCGACGCCCTGCCGCCGCGCCTGCGGGTGCACCATCAGCTTGACCACTTCCGCGCGGTGGCGGCCGTTGTCCGGCATCGCCAGCAGCAGTTGCACGGTGCCGACCGGTCGGCCGTTCGCGAGCGCCACCAGCATCGCACGCTCTCCCCGCGCCAGAGCCGGCAGCACCCCCTGCCAAAATGCCTGCGCCTGTTCCTGCGTAAAGGGCATGACAAAACCGATGCTGGCGCCGTGCGCCACGCTGGCGTGCAGCATCTCGGCCAAGTCGGCAATGGCGCTTTGCGCCGCAGCGGCATCCCACTGTTGCAATTCAATCATGGCTATGGCCTGCAAATAACGAGCGTGTAATGAGCCGGCTCATCGCCGGGGACATGGAAACGGGAGGCGCCGAACAGGCGGTAGCGCAGGCAGTCGCCGGCCGACAGCCGGAAAACGCGCCCTTCCAGGGTCAATTCCAACTGCCCGGACAGCAACCAGAGGTGATGTTCCAGCGCCGGAATCGACGGCAGGTCGTAATCGATCTGCGCGCCGGCATCAAGCCGGGCTTCGATAAACTCGGCCTTATACAGCGCGGCGGGCGGGGAAACGGAGCGACGGTGAAAACCGCTGGCGCGATCGACCCACACCGGTTGCTGCTGCGGCCGCAGCAGCTCCGGCGGCTCGTCTTCGATTTCGCTCAACAGGCGCGACATGGTCAACCCGTAAGCGGCGCACAGCCGGTTCAGCAACGACGCCGTCGGGCTGGTCTCGGCGCGCTCCACCCGCGAGAGCGTCGCCCGGCTAAGACCGGTGCGCTGCGCCAATTCCTCCAGCGACCACGCCCGCTGCTGGCGCAAATCCGCCAGCCGCTGCGCCAACCTCAGGTCGGCAGTCTCCAAACCGTTATCCACCGCTCACACTCCGCTTGAAAATCCCATATAAGAGAAATAATCTCAAATTAGAGATATAGCAAGCGGATTTTAAAAAATATCGCGCAGGAAGAACGCCAGGATCACCGCAAACATCGCCGAATGAGGAGAAGCGTTCTAGCACTCGCGCGAGGGCGGAGTTTGTACAAAATTGCCCGTCTCTGCGCCCGGCGGCGCGATCGCCGCGCAGCGCCAGGCGCTGAATACCGCCAGCAGCGGCGCCAGCGCGAACGCCAGGAACAGCCAACGCGCCGCCGATGCCGCGCCCGCCGCGCCGCCCGGATCGTTCAGCCCCGCCAGATTGGCGATCATCCCGGCCAGCGCCGCACCGAATGCGGTGGCGAACAGCTGCACCGTGGTAATTGAAGCGCCGGCGATATCTTTGTCCGCTTCAGGCGCCACCTGCAAAATGCGCGTCAGCAGATGCGGCCAACCGAAGCCGATGCCGAACCCTACCAGCGACAATGCGATAACGATCGGCGTCAGCGCCTGCCAGTCACCGCCGGAGGGCGTCGGCATCAGGATCGCCAGCGCCAGCAGGCCCACCAGCACGAACAGCGGCCCGCTGACGATCGCCCGGCGAATGCCCGCCCCGCGCCAGCCGGAGCTGAGGATTTCGGACAACGTCCAACCGGCGGCCATGGTGGCGGCGATATAGCCGGAGATCAGTGGCGACTGGCCGTGCAACAGCTGCAGGAAATAGGGCACGAAGATTTCGCTGGTCATGCCGATCACCAGCAACGAGACCGTAATATAGAGCGCCGCCAGCGATGAGCCGCGCCGCAGCGAGCCATGCGGCAACAGGCGCGCGCGTGCGTGCGCCTCGCGCTTCATCAGCCAGGCCATCAGCACCAGCGAAAGCGCGATGCCCGCCAGATTGATCCAGACGCTGTGCGCCAGGCTGCCGGCGGACACCACCAGCACCGCCACGGTCAGCAACAGCAGTTGCGCAGTCGGCAACGGCGCGGCCGCCTGCTGCGCCTTGCCCTTGGGCAGGATCAGGAAGGTAAACGCAGCGTACAGCGCCATGATCGGCAGCAGAATGCCGAAGGCCCAACGCCAGGCGTGCAGCTCGGCAAAAATGCCGCCCACCGCCGGCCCCACCAGGGTGGCGATGCCCCACATCGCCGAGATAAGCGCCATGGCGCGCGGCCACAATCGCTGCTCGAACACCAGGTTGATCATCGCGTAGGAGAGCGCAAAGATCAGCCCGCCGCCGAAGCCCTGCACCGTGCGGCCGATCAGCATCACCGGCATGCTCGGCGCCAGCGCGCACAGCGCCGCCCCGACAATAAAGAACAGCGAAGCCACCAGATAGGCGCTGCGTGCGCCATAGCCGCTGAGCAACCGGGCCGACAGCGCGGAGCCGAGGATCGACGCCACCACGAACAGCGTGGTGTTCCAGGCATAGAGATCCAGCCCGCCGATATCCTGCACCACCGAGGGCAGAATGGTGGTGGCGACCAGAATATTGATGGCATGCAGCGCCACGCCGAGCGAAAGCGCGATCGCACTGGCCGCATTTTTGCCGGAGAAAAGGTCGCTCCAGCGGCTGTCGTCATGGGTTATCACGGTTGTCGTCCTGTTTTCAGAGGAATGGCATTGAGTTGGTCATAAGATTGCGTTAAATTTAACAAGAGTTATCTTGGAATAAGTTAGGGCGAGGCGGAGAAATATGTCAAGAATAAACTTGGAAAATAGCGGCAGCACCGCACAATCGGTCAGTGACCGCTTGCTGACGTTATTGAAAACCCGCGGCCCGCAGCTAGCTTCTGACGCAGGAAAAGTGCTCGGCACCACCGGTGAGGCGGCACGCCAGCAGTTCGTCAAGCTGGCGAAAGAGGGGTTGGTCGAAGCGGTGGCGGAAACGCGCGGCGTGGGCCGCCCGGTGCAGCTGTGGCATTTGACCTCTGCCGGGAACGCGCGCTTTCCCGATACCCATGCGGATCTGACGGTGCAGCTGCTGCGCACCGTGCGCGACAAGTTGGGCGAACAAGCGATCGACGTGCTGATCGAGACCCGCGAGCAGGAAAACCGCATCAACTACAAGCAGGCGATGATCGGCGCCACCGAGCTGCGCGAACGCGTGGCGCGCCTGACCGAGATCCGCTGCCGCGAAGGGTATATGGCCGAATGGCGCCAGGAGGAGGACGGTTCCTATCTGCTGGTGGAAAACCACTGCCCGATCTGCGCCGCCGCCACCGTCTGCCAGGGCTTCTGCCGGGCGGAATTAAGCATCTTCACCGAAGTGCTGCAGGCGCAGGTGGAGCGCGCCGAACACATTCTGGCCGGCTCGCGCCGCTGCGCCTACCGGATTTCCCGCCTGTAATACCGGTTTTTGCCCACGTTTTCAACCGGTACAGATTATTCTGCTTGTGCACCCCGCACCTTCCCTTCTAAGGTTGAACTAACGAACATTCAGGCAAACAGCGGGCCTCGCGCCCGCTCTGGCAAATCCGTCGGCGCTTGGCGCAGCGGCAGAGTAACCCCACGGGAGTTGAACGATGAAGAAGCCGCATGCCGGATTCTGGCTGGCGACGCTGGGACTGGGCGTTTGCTGGCTGCTGGCGCTGCTGACTCGCGATCGGCTCAACGGCATACTGCTGGCCGGCGCGGCGCTGGCGCTGATCTTTACCCCTGCAGCCCGCCGCAAAGGCGCGGCCCTGGCCGCCCTGGGCGGTATCGGCATGGATGGGCTGTGGAGCTACAGCGGCGTGCTGCACTACAGCGGGCAACACGGCCTGCCGCTCTGGACCATCGCGCTGTGGATCGGCTTCGGCTGCTGGTGGTATTGGTTGCTGGACGTGGTCAGAGCGGCCCCCTGGCCGCTGGCGGTGTTGGGCGCCGCCGTCGGCCCCTTCGCCTACGCCGTGTCCTGGAAGCTGGACGCCTTGTTGCCCGGCGTGCCGCCCGAGTTCATGCTGCTGCTGCTGGCCGTCGGCTGGTCGATTTACCTGCCGGCCGTCAGCTGGCTGCAGTGGAAACAGCAAGGCCATTGAACGGCTTTCAGCAGCCGGAAAAATAATGCCGAAGGCCATTGCTTATCGGTTGCCCGATCGGGTTTACTGAGCGTTCTAATAATAATCATTCCCGCAAAATACAATCCTATGCTTAGCCAACAAAGCCGTAGCGTCCTGCCGTTGATCGGGGCGTTGTTCACGTTATATATCGTTTGGGGTTCCACCTATTTCGTCATTCGCCTCGGCGTCGCGCAGTGGCCGCCGCTGATGATGGCCGGCATTCGCTTTCTGACAGCCGGCATCGTGCTGTTCAGTTTCCTGGCCTGGCGCGGCCACGCCCTGCCGACGCTGAAGCAGTGGCTGGCCGCCGGCGCCATCGGCATTCTGCTGCTGGCGGTGGGCAACGGCCTGGTGACGGTGGCGGAACACCAACATGTGCCCTCCGGCATCGCCGCGGTGATGGTGGCGACGGTGCCGCTGTTCACCCTCTGCTTCAGCCTGCTGTGGGGCATGCGCAACACCAAACTGGAATGGGCCGGCATCGCGCTCGGGTTGGTGGGCATCGTGCTGCTCAACACCGGCAACAACCTGGTGGGCAACCCGACCGGCGCGCTGCTGATTTTGCTGGCTTCGGCCAGCTGGGCCTTTGGGTCGGTGTTGGGATCGCGCATCTCGCTGCCGGCCGGGCCGATGGCCGGCGCGGCGGAGATGCTGGTCGCCGGCGTGGTGTTATTGGCAGCCAGCCAGCTGAGCGGCGAGCGCCTCACTCAGATGCCGAGCACCGGCGGCTTTCTGGCGCTGGGCTATCTGATCGTCTTCGGTTCGATGCTGGCGATCAGCGCCTATATGTTCTTGTTGAAGAACGTGCGCCCGGCGGTCGCCACCAGTTACGCCTACGTCAATCCGGTGGTGGCGGTGCTGCTCGGCATCGGTTTTGCCGGCGAATCGCTGGCGCCGCGCGAGTGGCTGGCGCTGGTGATCATCGTGGCGGCGGTGGTGCTGGTGACGCTGGGAAAATACCTGTTCGCCCGCCCGGCCAACGTGCAGGCCATCGACTGCGAACGGCGATGATCACAAAGGGCGGTCTGCGGGCCGCCGTTAAAAACGATTCTTGTTTCACCCGGCGAAGGGGCTATAATTCCCGCTGTTCCAAGCAACCTGCGAAATTATTCCTATGCTGAAAAAAGCGTTCGTCATCGTCATCGCCCTGTGCGCCTTCGGTTCTCTGGGCGGCGTATTCCTCGCCGGGCTGAACATCTACACCCGTTCCACCACCCCGCACGAAGAAAGCGCGCCTGCCGGGGATACCGCCGCTACGCCGGCGCAAACCGAAACTCTTCAGGCCAAGTGATCGTCCATCCAGCGCTGGCAGCGCTGCTGTAAAAAGCGCTGCAGTTGCCTGACGCGCTCCGACACCTGCGAACGATGCGGGCAGACCAGATTGATCGGCACCGCGTCGCTGCGCCATTCCGGCAACAGCTGCACCAACCGCCCGGCGCGAATATCCGCCGCCACGTCGATCGCCGACTTGCGCACCACGCCGTGCCCGGCCAGCGCCCAGCGCCGCGCCACCTCACCGTCATCGGTAAAATAGCTGCCGTTCAGCGGCAGCTCGACCAGCTCCTCACCGCGCCACAGCCGCCATTCCACCTGCCGTTTGCCGCTGGGCTGATACACCAGAATGCTGTGCCGAACCAGATCGGCCGGCGTTTGTGGCGCGCCATGCCGCCGCAGATAATCCGGGCTGGCGCAGATCAGCCGCCGATGCTGCGGCAGGATCGGCAGCGCCACCAGCGAAGAGTCGGCCAGCGGCCCGAAGCGCAACGCCACATCCACCGGTTCGCGGAACAGATCCGCCTGCCGATCGTTGATCAGAAGCTGCAGCTGAATGTGGGGATGCTGTTGCCGAAACTCGTCCAGCCAGCCGAGCAGCAGATTGCGGCCAAAATCCGACGGCGCGGAAATCTGCAGCACTCCGGACAGCCCCTGATGCTTCTCGCGGATCGCCTGCTCTCCTTCGGCCAACGCCCCCAGCGCCAGGCGCGCGCTGTCGAGATAGCGCGCCCCCTCCTCCGTTAACCTCAGGCTGCGGGTGGAGCGCACCAGCAGCCGCGCGCCCAACTGCTGCTCCAGCCTTTTCACCGCAATGCTGGCCGCCGCCGGAGTGATATCCAGCGCGCGCGCCGCGGCGGAAAAACTGCCGCCGTCCACCGTGCGGACAAACACCTCGAGATCGACAAATGAGGTCATGTATTTCCCTTCTTAGAGAGCCGGATTCATGGCGTATCGGATTGACGATAAAACGCCCAATAGTTATGATTAGATCATAATAAATGAAGCTTTGATCAATGGATGAACACAACGGACTGGACTACATCCTTAGCCTGCATGGCACGCGGGTCAATCGTGAGGATGGCTATTGGTGGAAAATCGAGGCCTGGACGGTGACCCAAACGGCCTTTATCCCTCACGGCATCCGTTACAATTTGACCTTGCATGATAACCACAATACCCGGGTTTTTGGCATAGATAACGCGCATGCCATTAAAACACCCCGCAAAGGTAAATTTTCAGGCCGCGTCGTTTATGATCACCAACATGACTCCCCGACGGACAAAGGCTCACCCTACGAGTTTCATTCCGCCTATCAGTTGGTGGAAGATTTTTTTACCCGGATAGACGAAGTCATACGCAAGAGAGAAAACCGAGGTTGATGATGAAAGCACTGATTGGCGTGATGCCTGAAGAACTGATTCGCAAGCGCACACTGGCGATCGCAAAAGGGGAATACCAGCCACAGGAACGTGAGCCCAAAGTGTGGTTTACGTCGATGATTGCGCTGGCCCAGGTGCTCAGCAACGAGAATATTGCCCTGCTGCGTCTGATCGACACTGCCCGCCCCGAGACCATCAGCCAGTTGGCCGAACTGTCGGGGCGCCAGGTCAGCAATCTGTCCACCACGCTGAAAACGCTGAGCGGGCACGGCCTGGTGGCACTGGAAAAACAGGGGCGTTCAGTGAAACCCCGGGCGCTGTTTACCGATTTCGAAATCATCGTGGATCAGAAGCTAAACGCCCGCTTTAGCGCGGCATGATCTTTAATATTTATTAATAAGTGTTTATCAATAAGGCCGATTGTTAGGTCATTTTCAATCAGGAAAGATAGATCCCGTTGAAACTTACCTAAAAAGAGGCCTTAACATGACGATTCCCGACTCCCCCCTGAAACGACAAAAGCTGGTGATCCTGGGCGGCACCAGCGGCATTGGCGCCGCGGTGGCCTACGCGGCGGCGGCGCGCGGCGCTGAAGTGGTGCTGGCTTCGCGTCGTCTCCCTCACGCCGGGGAGAAGAATGACGCGCTGCGCCTGATGCAGGCCGATCTGACCGATGAGGCGTCGCTGCGCGCGCTGTTCGCCGCCGTCGGCGCTTTCGACCATTTGGTGATCACCGCCGGGCCATTGGTGGACGCGAAGCCGCTGGCGGAGACCGCCCTTGAACAGGCGCTGGCCGACTTCAACGTCAAATTCTGGGGAAGTTTGCGCGCGGTGCAGGCGGCGCTGCCGACGCTGGCGCCGCAGGGCTCGATCACCCTGACCTCCGGCCAGCTGTCGCGCAAATACCTCGGCGGTCAGTTGATCAAAACCGCCATCAACGCCGCGCTGGAAGCGGTCGGCAAACAGCTGGCGAAGGAACTGGCGCCGCGGCGGGTGAACGTGGTCAGCCCCGGCATCACCGCCACCGAAGCCTACGACGGCATGAGCGCCGCACAGCGTCAGGCGCTGTTCGAACGGGTTGGCGTCAGCCTGCCGGTCGGCAGGGTCGGGCAGGCGGCCGACGTCGCGGCGGGGTATCTGCTGGCGATGGAGAATGGCTTCGTCACCGGCAGCGTGATCGACATCGACGGCGGCGGCCTGCTGTAACGGCGGCTAGAGCGCCGTCACGCCCTGCGCGGCGGCCTGCTGTTCCAGCACGGTGATAATCTGGTAGGCCGAACGCGGCACCAGGCTGAAATCGCCGATCAGCAGGCGGTCGCTGACCGCCTCATCCAGCATCGCTCGGGCGCCGGCGCGCAGGATTTCCACCTGTTCCGGCGGCGTGCCGGCTGCGGTGATCAACGGCAGGCCCGGCACCGCCGCCGTGCGGCCGATGATTTTTAGCCCCTCCAGCGCCTGCGGTTGCGCGCGGCGCAGCAGTTCCATGCTGATCGAATCGATGGCGGCGATATCCGCCTGCCCGCTGCGGATCAGCTGCAGCGACTGATAATGCGCGCCGGAGGCGATAGCCGCACCGAAGAATTTCCCGTCCTGCGCCAGCGGCGCGATCAGCGCGCGCAGGCCGTTGTAGCCGGACTGGGAATCGGTGCTGTTATACGCCGCCGTTCGGCCGCGAAAATCCGCCAGCCGCTCGCCGGGGTCGTCCGCGCGCACCACCAGCCAGCTGCGGTAATTCGGCCCGTCGCACCCTTCCACCCGATAATGATAGGTTCCGATCAGCTGCACCTGCGGCAGGCTGCTGACCAACGGATAACCGCAGGTTTGGCTGAGCAAGAGATCCTCGCGTCGCCAGTGCTGCGCCAAATCGTCCGGCCAGCTGAGCCGTTCCGGCGCCGCCGGCAGCCCCAGCCGCAGCAGCTTGTCGCGCAACACCTGCCAGAAGGATTCGGCCTGCTCCCGGCCAACGCCGTACATCGGTAGAGACACCTGCATCATTTCCCCCTTACCCCGCCGGAGTGGCCGCCAGCGTCTGCTGACGCCAGGCGGTGAGATAACGCACCCAACGTTCGAACAGCATATCGGTGATAATAGCCAACAACGCCACAACCGCCGCGCCCTGGATCACATAGGCGGTGTTAAACCCGGTCAGGCCGATAATGATCGGCGAGCCGAGCGTCTTGGTGCCGACGGTAGAAGCGATGGCCGCCGTGCCGATGTTGATGATTACCGAGGTGCGGATCCCGGCGACGATCACCGGCGCCGCCAGCGGCAGTTCAACCCGCCACAGAATTTGCCAGGCGCTCATCCCCACGCCGCGGGCGATCTCGCGCGTGGCGGGCGGCACCGATTCGATGCCCGCCAGCGTGCCCTGCAGGATCGGCAGCAAGCCATACAACACCAGCGCGATGATCGCCGGCTGCTCGCTGAAGCCCATCACCGGCACCGCCACCGCCAACACCGCCACCGGCGGGAAGGTCTGCCCCACCGCCACCACCGTTTCCAGCAGCGAACGAAACTCCCGGCCGCCGCGTCGGGTCACGGCGACGCCCGCCGCCACGCCGAGAGCCACCGCAATCAGGCTGGAGATCGCCACCAGCGACAGGTGCGCCCCCACCAGCGCGATAAAGCTGTCCTGCTGATAAATGGGCCGCTCCAGATCGGGGAACCAGGCGGCGAACAGGCCGCGCAGATGATCCATGCCGAACACCAGCGCCAACAGCAGCGCCAGCGTCCAGGGCAAAGGATCGCGCAGCAGGCGCCCGATGCGCCCGCTCATGACAGCGCCTGCCCGGCGATCAGATCGTGGAAGTGCAACACCCCCAACGCTTCGCCCCGTTCATCCACCACCGGCAGGCAGTCGCTGCCGCGCGCCACGAACACCGACAGCGCCTCGCGCAGGCTCATGGCGGCGGCGATCGGCTCGCCCCCGGCGACACCGGGCCGCACCCGCTCCGCCACCGTCCCCAGCGACAGCAGCTTGATGCCGCGATCGCTGCGCCCGAAGAAATCACGCACGAAATCGTTGGCCGGGGCGGTCAACAGCGTCAGCGGCGTGCCCTGCTGCACCACCCGCCCCTGATCGAGCAGCACCAGACGATCCGCCAGGCCCAGCGCTTCGTCGATGTCGTGCGTCACCAGCACGATAGTGCGGCCGGAGAGCTGATGGATGCGCGCGATCTCCGCCTGCAGCGCCGCGCGGGTGACCGGATCCAGCGCGCCGAACGGTTCGTCCATCAGCAACACCTCGGGATCGGCAGCCAGTGCGCGCGCCACCCCCACCCGCTGCTGCTGCCCGCCGGACAGTTGGTGCGGATAGCGGCGGCGAAACAGATCCGGCTCCAGATGCAGCAGCTCCAACAGTTCGGTCACCCGATCGCGAATGCGCGCGCGCGGCCATTTCAGCAGCTGCGGCACGGTGGCGATATTCTCCTCCACCGTCCAGTGCGGAAACAGGCCGATCGATTGGATCGCATAGCCCATGCGCCGCCGCAGATCCTGCGGTTTGAACGACTGGATCTCTTCGCCGGCAAAGAGAATCTTGCCCTGATCGTGTTCGATCAGGCGATTGATCATTTTTAACGTCGTGGACTTACCGGAACCCGAGGTGCCGATCAACACGGTGAATTCGCCCTCGGCGATGTGCAGCGTGAGATCATCGACCGCCGGCTTGCCCTGAAAAATTTTGCTGACTTGCTCAAAGTGAATCATCGGCGCGATACGTCCAGGATTGAAACCCAAAATTTAAACAGCGAATCGACGATGACCGCCATCATGACCACCGGGATCACCCCCAGCAGAACCAGATCCAGCGCGCTGCTGAGCAGCCCCTGAAATACGATGGCGCCAAAACCGCCGGCGCCGATCAGCGCCGCCACCACCGCCATGCCGACGGTCTGCACCGCCAGAATGCGCACGCCGGTCAGGAACAGCGGCAGCGCCAACGGCAGCTGCACGCGCAGGAAGATCTGCCCGCGCGTCAACCCCATGCCGGTGGCGGACTCAATCACGCCGGCCGGCACGCTTTGCAGCCCCGCCACCACGCTGCGCACCAGCGGCAACAGCGCGTACAGCACCAGCGCCACGATCGCCGGCGCCATGCCGATACCGCTGACGCCGTGTTCCGCCAGCCAGGGCACCGCCACCGCCAACCCCGCCAGCGGCGCGATCAGCAGGCCGAACAGCGCGATCGACGGCACGGTCTGGATAATGTTCAACACGGAGAAGATCGGCCGCTGCCAGCGCTCGGAACGAAAGCACAGCACCCCGAGCGGCACACCGATCGCCAGCGCCGGCGCCATCGTCGCCAGCAGAATGGTCAGGTGCTGCAGCAGCGCGGCGTCAAACACCTCCTGCCGATTATGGTACTCCTTCAGCAGCGACAGCTGATCGAGCTGATGGCCGAACAGCAGCAGCGCCGGCGGCACCAGCACCAGCGCGTTGCCGAGCATCCGCCGCAGGTGCGACGCGGTGAGACGCGCCATGGCGTCGGCGGCGATCAGCAGGCTCAGCGCCATGGTCAACCAGCAGCCGCTGCCCCAGGAGGTGCGTGCCAGGCGCGATCCCTCCTGCGCCAGACGCCCGGCGGCCTGCCCGCTGATCCAGAACGCCAGCGTCAGCACCCCGCAGGCGGCCAGCGCCGCCAGCAGCGCCCGCCCCCGCGTCGGCGGCAGCAGGCTGAGGATCGCCAATGCCGCCAGCGGCAACAGCAGCCACAGCGCCGGGCCGTGCAGCAGGGAGAACAAGGAGAGGCTTTTGCCCGACAACAGGCGATTGGGGGCATAACTGAGGAACGGCAGGCCGAACGCGGCCAGCAGCAACAGCATGAACAGCGTCAACAAGACGCGATGTTTTACGGCGATAGTCAAAGAAACGCTCCGGCTCCCTCGGTTTACCCCCTCTCCCGACGGCAAAGGGGGCACCTCGGCATTATCCCTTAACAAACCCTTTCTCTTTCAGGTAAGCGGCCGCCACCTGTTTGGCGTCCTGGCCTTCCACAGCGATCTGCGCGTTGAGTTTTTGCAGCGTCGGCCCGTCCAGCGAGGCGAACACCGGCTTCAGCAGCTCAGGCAGATTAGCGTGCGCCTTCAGCGCTGCTTCGCGCACGATCGGCGCCGGCGCGTAGATCGGCTGTACGCCTTTCGGATCCGCCAGCGTCTGCAGCCCCAGTGCCGCCACCGGGCCATCGGTGCCGTAGGCCATCGCCGCGTTGACGCCGGAGGTCTGCTCCGCCGCCGCCTTGATGGTCACCGCCGTATCGCCGCCAGCCAGGGACAGCAGCTGATCCTGATTCAGCTTGAAGCCGTAGGCATTCTGGAACGCCGGCAGCGCATCCGGCCGCTCGATAAATTCCGCCGAGGCCGCCAGCTTGAACTTGCCGCCGCCGTTGATCCACTTGCCGAGATCCGCCAGCGTTTTGAGATGGTTGGCGTCCGCCACGTCCTGACGAATGGCGATGGTCCAGGTGTTGTTGGCCGGCGCCGCATCGAGCCAGACGATTTTGTTTTTGTCGTAGTCGAGCTGCTTCACCTTCTCGAAGCCGGCCTGGGCGTTCTTCCACGCCGGGTCTTTCTCATCGGAGAAGAAAAATGCGCCGTTGCCGGTGTATTCCGGGTAGATGTCGATCTCGCCGGAAGTGATGGCGCCACGCAGCACCTTGGTGGTGCCGAGCTGCAGCTTGTTGGTGGTCTTGATGCCGTTGGCTTCCAGCACCTGCACGATGATGTTGCCGAGCAGCGAACCTTCGGTATCGATCTTGGAGCCGACGCGCACCGAGTCGGCCGCCTGCGCCAGACCGCCGACGGCCAGCAGAGCCAGCGCGACGGCAAAGGAACGTCCGCGTGATAAGGTGATTGCCATACTTTTCCTCTGGTTATATGTTTTCCGGCTCATGGGCCAGTTCGGTTGGAAAATCCTGAGAAACGCGCTTCCAGCGCGCAATAAGTTTTTTCTTCGGCAGGACATCGCGTTCCTCCCGCCGCTCGCCGGCGCTCAGCGGATGCACGCCGACGTCGATCGGCGTCAGCGCGTAATCGCGCAGCCACTCGCCATAACCCTGCGCGACGAATCCCTGGCTGCGGCGCTGATACGCCTCGCGTTCCGCCAGATAGACTTCGCGCAGGCCATACCAGGGCAGGCCGGGCAAATCGTGATGCACTAAATGGTAGTTCAGATTGAGAAACAGCAGCCGCCACGGCCAGCCCGCCTCATTAATAATAGAACGTGCCTGCGGTGCGTCCACGGCGCGATGCTCAAAAAACGATCTTACCTTGGTCAGCGCCAGCGCCGGGTAGCTGATGGCCAACAGGTAAAACGCCGTGCCGATGCCCTGCATCTGCAGCCAGTGCAGCAGCGCCGCCAGCAGCGACAGATGCGCCAGCCACATCGCCCAGGCGCGCAGATCGCCCGCTGCAAGCGTCTTCACTGCGCCGAACAGCGTGGTGACGATATCCAGCGCCGGGCCGAGGAGCACCCGGCCGATCAGCGTATTGCGCACCGCGGCCAGCCGCGGCAGCAGGCGGGGATAACGCCGCCACTGCGCGGCGCTGAAGTAGTAACTTTCGGGATCTTCATGCGGATCGGTCAGGTGGTCGTTGCGGTGGTGGCGCAGATGCGAATCCCGATACAGCCCGTAGGGATACCACACCGCCAGCGGCAACAGGCCGAATAGCTGATTGACGCGCGGCCAGCGCGTCGGATGGCCGTGGATCAGCTCGTGTTGCAGCGACATATACCCGGTGGTCAGCAGGATCAGCAGCGGCGCGCCAAGCCACGGGCCCAGCGCCTGCCAATAATGCGCCACGCCGAACCAGCCGCCGTACACTGCCGCCATGATCCCCCAGGTGGGCAACTCCAGCCGCCAGTGCCAGCGCCGATGAAGCCGCCGGATGCGGTCGCGTTGTTCAGGGTGCAAATAGTGGGCGTGGGACATGCTGCGGCTCGCGGTTGGGGATTTTCCCCCAGTATCCGTGAGCCGTACCGGCGTTCAAAATAACGAAAATGGCAAAGCTAAGTGAAAATTCAGCGGGTTGCGTACTCGGCCTGCGGTTCGCACGCCACCGGGAAATTCACCGAGTTGGCGATAAAGCACAGGTGATGTGCCTGCTCGTGCAGCTGTTGCGCCAGCTGCAGATCGTCGCCGTCGCGCACCGTGACCTGCGGCCGCAGCGTCACCGAGGTGAAAAAGCCACCGCGCGCCGCATCTTCGCGCATCACCCCGACGGCGTTGTCCTGATAGGCCAGTACGGAAATGCCCGAGGTAGCGCATAAATGCAGATACCATAATTTGTGACAGGCGCTGAGCGAAGCCACCAGCAAATCCTCCGGGTTCCAACGCGTCGCATCACCGCGAAAGGCCGGATCGGCTGAACCGGCGATGTCTGCCTTGCCCACCGCGCCGATCAGGTGATCGCGCCCATAGGCGCGGTAATCCTCGGTGCCTGCCCCCAAATTCCCCTGCCAGGTGACCGCCACCTGATAATGATGCTCACCTTTCATGCCTTTTTCTCCCGTTGGCCGGCCAATGAAAAATCGCCTTGCTGCATGCCCGGAGAACACTATTGGCGGAAAAGCGCGAAGATGCAAACGGCGAAACGAGAAAAAACGGGCCGCGCAAGCGGCCCGTCGATCACATGCTTTCAGGGAACGAAATCGAGCACCACGGCGTTGAACAGCGCGTATTCGGTAGCGCTGGCCATCGGCGGAAACTGCGCGCGCTGCACCGCAGCGCTCGCCGCTGCGCACAGGGGCGCATCGCCTCTTACGATCTTGCTGCTCGCCAGCTTGCCGTCCGGCTGCAAACGGATAGCAAGGGTGCAACGCTGACCGTGCGCATGTTCCGGCAAGCGCAGCTCACGGCTCACCGCGTTATGCACCCGCTCCGGGTAACTGAGCTGCGCTGCGGCCAATGCCGGGGCCTGCGGCAACGGTATGCCGGCCTCACGCCCGGCGCCGCAGCCGCTCAGCAGCAACAACGCCAACAGGCTTAGTGTCTTTTTCATTCCCGATGTCCTTATTGGGGGATTTATCCTTATCGAGCGGCCCTCACTGCGCCGCCGGGTAGGCCTCGCCGTCGTCCGCGTAGCGCTGCAGCCGTTCGCGCCACCATTTGGCCGCCAGGCCGCTGGCGCTTTCCCGCCAACCGAAATAAGCGATGTCGCTGCAGCGTTCCGATTCAACGCGTTTCGCCACCAGTTCGCCGCTGTTCAGGTAAGGTTCCGCCAAAGAACGCGGCAGATAGCCGCAGCCCAGCCCGGCCAGCTGCGCCTGCAGCTTGGCGTCGAAACCGAAGACCGTCAGCGTATCCTGCTCTTCCAGCAGATTCAGGCTCTGCGGCGCGTTGACGCGCGAAGTGTCGCGCACCACCACCGCCCGGTGCTGACGGATTTCGTCCTTCGGCAAGGGTTCCGGCAATGCCGCCAGCGGATGCTGCGGCGCGACGGCGAACACGTAATCCAGCTGCCCCAGCCTGCTGAACGCATAGCCCACCCGTGACGGCGGCTCGCAGATGGCGCCGATGATAATGTCGGCGCAACCGTAGACCAGCGACTCCCAGGAGCCGGCCAGCACTTCGTGGCTGAAACGCAGCCGGGTATGGTGATGCTGTTGGTAGAACTCTTCTATCAGCGGCAACAGGCGGGCAAACGGGAAGGAGGCGTCAATCCCGAGCGTGATCTCGCTTTCCCAGCCGTTTTCGACATAGCGCGCCTGCTGTTCCAGATCCTGCGCCGCGCGCAGCAGCACCCGCCCTTTTTCCAGCATCAGCTTGCCGGTATCGGTGAACTTCGCCCGATGGCCGGAGCGATCGAGCAGGGTGATGTCGAGATCGTTCTCCAGCTTTTGCACCATATAGCTCAGTGCCGAAGGGGTTTTAAACAGTGCGGCGGCCGCGGCGGCGAAAGATCCGTGCCGGTCCAGCGCGTCCAAAATCAGCAGCGCTTCCAGGTTTAATCTCATGCTTTCTCCCGTGTATAAAAAAACTCAACAAGTCGGCAAAAATTCTGCGGTATCTTTGAAATCGCCCTCTGCCTACCATGGGTTTTATCGGCGTTACACTCATCAGATGTTCAACCGAAATATCACTGGGAAGGTAAATTATGTCCAAGTTTCAACTGCTTGATAAAGACAATTCCGCACTGATTTTTATCGATCATCAACCACAAATGGCCTTCGGCGTGGCTAATATTGATCGTCAGCAACTGAAAAACAACGTTGTTGGTTTGGCGAAGGCAGGCAAGATTTTCAACGTTCCCACCCTTTTCACCTCGGTCGAAACCGAAAGCTTCAGCGGCTATATCTGGCCGGAACTGCTGGCGGTACACCCTGAAATCACCCCGATTGAACGCACCTCGATGAACTCCTGGGAAGACGCGGCCTTCGTTAAAGCCGTGGAAGCCACCGGCCGTAAAAAGCTGGTGATCTCCGCGCTGTGGACCGAGGTGTGCCTGACCTTCCCGGCGCTGATGGCGCTGGAAGCCGGCTATGAAGTGTATGTGGTGACCGACACCTCCGGCGGCACCTCCGTCGATGCGCACGAACGTTCGATCGACCGCATGGTGCAGGCCGGCGCCGTACCGGTGACCTGGCAGCAGGTGCTGCTGGAGTACCAACGCGACTGGGCGCGCAAAGATACCTACGACGCGGTGATGGCGCTGGTGCGCGAACACAGCGGCGCGTACGGCATGGGCGTCGACTACGCTTACACCATGGTGCACCACGCACCGGCCCGCACGGTGAAATAATTCCCCTTGCCCCGGCCTCGCCCGGGGTATTTTCAGGAGTCGGTTTTATGGCCCATCCGCAGCATGTCACGCTGGTGATCACCCACCGTTTGGCGCCGGGGAACGAACAGGCCTATGAGGCCTGGCTGAACCGCATCATGCCCGACGCCGCGGGCTTCACCGGCCATTTAGGCGTCAACGTGATTCGCCCTTCCGGCGACGAACAGGCCTATACGGTGCTGGTCCGCTTCGACAATCTCGACAATCTCTACCGCTGGCTCAACTCGCCGCAGCGCAAGCAATACATCGAAGAAGTCACTCCGCTGTTGCTGGAGAACGACCATATCGAGATCCGCCCCGGCGCAGAGTTCTGGTTTACCCCGCCCAACCCCAGCGTGCGCCAGCCGCCCCAGTGGAAACAATTCATCATTACCCTGCTGGTGATCTTTCCATCCACCAATCTGGTGCCCTGGTTTTGGGGACGGGTGCTGCCGCAGCTGGACGGCTCGCTGCTCGGCCATTTTCTCAATGACGCCACCGTGGTCGCCCTGGTGGTGTACCTGTGGATGCCTATCGTGACTCGCGTTTTTCATCAATGGCTGACCCGCCGCTAGGCGGTTCGCCGGGAGAATGTTATGAACCACCACGCTTCATTGATCATCACCAACGGCAAGTTTCACACCGTCGATCGCCAACACCCCACCGCGCAAGCGGTCGCCATCCGCGACGGCAAGTTTCTGGCGGTCGGCAGCGAAAGCGAAGTCATGCAGCACGCCGGGCCGGAAACCCAGGTGATCGATCTGCACGGCCACACCGCCATTCCGGGCCTGAACGACTCGCACCTGCACCTGATCCGCGGCGGCCTGAACTATAACCTGGAGCTGCGCTGGGAAGGCGTGCCCTCGCTGGCCGACGCGCTGCGCATGTTGAAAGAACAGGCGCTGCGCACCCCGAGCCCGCAATGGGTGCGGGTGGTCGGCGGCTGGACCGAATTCCAGTTCGCCGAGCGCCGCATGCCGACGCTGGACGAAATCAACCAGGCGGCGCCGGACACGCCGGTATTTATTCTGCATCTCTACGATCGCGCGCTGCTCAACCGCGCGGCGTTGAAGGTGGTCGGCTACACCAAAGACACGCCGAACCCGCCGGGCGGCGAGATCCAGCGCGACGCCAACGGCAACCCGACCGGCATGCTGATCGCCAAACCCAACGCCATGATCCTGTACGCCACGCTGGCGAAAGGGCCGAAGCTGCCGCTGGAGCAGCAGGTCAACTCCACCCGCCAGTTCATGCGTGAGCTGAACCGCCTCGGTCTCACCAGCGCCATCGACGCCGGCGGCGGCTTCCAGAACTACCCGGAAGATTATCAGGTGATCGCCGAGCTGCACGAGAAAAAGCAGCTGACCATCCGCATCGCCTATAACCTGTTCACCCAGCGGCCTAAACAGGAGCTGGAAGACTTCGAGCTGTGGACCGATATGCTCAAACCGGGCCAGGGCACCGACTTCTATCGCCACAACGGCGCCGGCGAGATGCTGGTGTTTTCCGCCGCCGACTTCGAAGACTTCCTGCAGCCGCGCCCGGATCTGCCGCCGGGCACCGAAGACGAACTGGAGCGGGTGGTGCACCATCTGGTCGAGCACCGCTGGCCGTTCCGCCTGCACGCCACCTATGACGAATCCATCAGCCGCATGCTGGACGTGTTCGAGAAGGTGAACCGCGACATTCCGTTCAACGGCCTGCACTGGCTGTTCGACCACGCCGAAACCATTACCGAGCGCAATATCGAGCGCGTCAAGGCGCTGGGCGGCGGCATTGCGGTGCAGCACCGCATGGCGTTCCAGGGGGAGTATTTCGCCGACCGTTACGGCATCGAAGCCACCAAACATACGCCGCCGGTGGCGAAAATGCTGGCGGCCGAGCTGCCGGTCGGGCTGGGCACCGACGCCACCCGCGTCGCCAGCTACAACCCGTGGACGGCGCTGTACTGGCTGGTCTCCGGCCGCACCGTCGGCGGCATGGCGATGTACGACGACAGCGCGCGGCTGGATCGAGAAACGGCGCTGATGCTGTGGACGCAAGGCAGCGCCTGGTTCTCCACCGAGCAGGGCAAGAAAGGCCAGATCAAGGTCGGCCAACTGGCGGATTTGGCGGTGCTGTCGCAGGACTATTTCAGCGTGCCGGAAGAGCAGATCAAAGGCATCGAGTCGGTGATGACGGTGGTGGACGGCAAAGTGGTCTACGCCGCCGGCAGCTTCTCGCCGCTGGCGCCGCCGCCGCTGCCGGTGCTGCCGGAGTGGTCGCCGGTCACCCAGGTGCCGGGCCATTACCGCTCAGCACCGCCGTCGGCGGCGGCCCGCGTCGGGGTAGTGAGCCAGGCGCATCAATGCTGCGGCCCGTGCGGCGTGCACGTACACCAGCATGACATCGCGCGCCGCTCCAGCATCCCGGTGTCGGACGAGAATGCCTTCTGGGGCGCGTTCGGCTGTTCGTGTTTCTCGTTCTAAGTTATCAAGCCAATAACTTATTATAAAGTTAACTCAATAAGCTATTAAGCTGGCAACATAATAAATTAATGGCGCTGTCCACGGGAGAGCGCCATTTCATTTTCAATCGCGGTTGATCTCCAGCCAGCGCCGCTGTTCGGCGGAGGCGGCTATCGCGTCCAGCACGCACGACACCTTCCAGCCCTCTTCAAAGTCCGGCCACATGCGATCGCCCGCGGCGATGCCGTTGACCAGATCGCGGATCTCCACCGTCTTCTGATCGTTAAAACCAATGCCGTGCCCGGCGCTGATGCAAAACGCCGCATAGTCCGGGTGCTTCGGCCCCACCAGCAACGTCTTGAACCCCTGCCGCTCCGCCGGTTCATCGTGCCGATACAGCTTCAGCTCCGCCATCCGTTCCTGGGTATAACTCAGCGTGCCTTTGGTGCCGGTAACCACATAGGTCAACCCCATCTTGCGCCCGCAGGCAATGCGCGACGTTTCGATAGTGCCCATCGCGCCGCCGGCGAAACGCAGCAACGCACTGGCCTGATCTTCGTTTTCCACCGGGTGCAGGCGCGTCGGGTCTTGCGGATCCGGGCGCTGTTTGATCACGGTCTGCATATCGCCGGAAACCGCCACGATATCGCCCACCAGGTAGTGCGCCATATTGACGATGTGCGCCGCCAGATCCCCGAGCGCGCCCAGCCCGGCGCTGGCGCGGCGACAGTGCCAGTCGATCGGCGTGCGCGGATCGGCCAGATAATCCTCATTGTGGGTACCGTAAAAATGCACCACCTCGCCGATTTCGCCGTTGGCGATAATTTCGCGCGCCAGTTGGCTGGTGGGGTTTTTCATGTAGTTAAAACCGACCAGCGTTTTCACCCCCTTAGCGCGCGCGGCCTGCACCATCTCCGCCGCGTCGGCGGCGTCCAGCGCCAGCGGCTTTTCCGAATACACGTGCTTGCCGTGGCGGATCGCCGCCAGCGCCATCTCTTTGTGCAAAAAGTTGGGGGCGCAGATGTCCACCACATCGATCGCCGGATCGGCCACCAGCTGCCGCCAGTCGCCGGTCGAGCGCGCAAAGCCGAATTCGGCGGCGCGCTGCGCCGCCAGCTCGGGCGTCACTTCCGCCAGCATCTCCAGCACCAGCTCCCCTTTCAGAGGAAAGACCGTGGCGGCCTGCGCATAGGCGATAGCGTGACAACGCCCGATATAACCGGTGCCGATTAACCCAACGCGTACCTGTTTCATCATTTTCTCCCGTGACCAAAACTCTGCGTAGAACCAGGCGTCGCTCAATGAAACGCGCCGGTTGATAACGGGTTTATATGGAATATAAATTTCAATAACAAGCACACAGGAAAATAAAGTTCATATTCGTGATGCCGTTCATGAAACGTTGACGGGATGATGTAATGAGGAAAGTCCGGACACGGCGGGGCGTATCCGGACAAGATGAAATGAACCGTTTATTTCATATCACGGTAAACCGTTAGCACCGTGCTGCACGTAGCCAGGGCGTTGCAGCAGGCGCTGCTGATAGGCCGCCAGCGCCGCATAATGCGGCCGCTCGAACGGCGTCATCAGCCAACGGTTCAGCGACAGCCCCAGCACCACGTCCGCCAGCGTGAAGGCGGCGCCGGCGGCATAAGGGCCGTGCTGCGCCAGATGTGCGTCCAACAAGCCCATCAGCCGGTTCCATTCGCGCTCGGCGGCTGCCAGGCTGGCGGCATCCTGATAATCCGCATGCCCACGCACCCGCGACATAAACACGTAGCGCCAGGCTCCGTTCAGATCGGTGGCCTGCCAGTCCATCCACATCTCCACCGCCGCGCGCGCGCCGGGTGCCTGCGGCAGCAGATCTTGCCGCCCTTCCCGCCCCGCCAGATAGCGGCAAATGGTATTCGACTCCCACAGCACCCGTGCGCCGTCGATCAGCACCGGCACCAGGCCGTTGGGATTCAGCGCCAAAAACGCCGGCTCCTGCGTGGAGCGATAACCGCTGCCCCAGTCCTCCCGTTCCAGCGTCAGCCCCAACTCCTGACAGGTCCATAACACCTTGCGCACGTTGATCGATGAGGCTTTACCCAATAATTTCAGCATTGACTTTCCTTATTCTCTCCAGAACGGTTTATACCCTTCCCTCCAGGCCTCCGCCCGCGTCAGGCCGATATCCGCCAGCTGCCTGTCGTTCAGCAGCAGTAACTCTCTGCGCGTTCTGCGACGCAACAAATACCAACGCCAGCGTGACCAGCCTACCCGTCGCCACATCGTCATGCCATCAAACAGAGCCATCTTATTATCCCCCCTGATGTTTTCGCCTGGTAGTGATGATGCGCGCCAGGCAAAAAACAATACAGATTCACGCTGGCGCTATTTTTTTCATACAGCTGCGCCAAAAAACCCGCTGAATGGTTTATTTTGAACGTATCTGTACCGGTTTTTTAATCCTGACCACCGATGAGAGGCCTCTGTATGACACGCTACGCCACGCTGGCCGCCATTCTCAGCCAACGCATTCAGCAAGGGTTGTATCCGGCCGGCCATCGCCTGCCTTCGGTGCGCGCGTTGAGCCAGGAGCACGGCGTCAGCATCAGCACGGTGCAGCAAGCCTACCGGTTGCTCGAGGAACAGCGCCTGGTGGAAGCGCGGCCGAAGTCGGGCTACTTCGTGCATACGCGGCGCGCGCAGGCCGAGCTGCCCGCCATGACGGCGCCGGTGCAGCGGCCGGTGGACATTTCGCAATGGGAGCAGGTGCTGGAACTGGTGCGCAGCCGGCCGCGCGAAGGCCTGATCCAGCTGGGGCGCGGCATGCCGGATATCGCCGAACCGACGATGAAACCGCTGATCGTCGCCCTGCGCAACGCCGCCCGCCACGGCGACCTGCGCAGCCTGTATTACGACAGCATTCAGGGCGTGGCCGCGCTGCGCGAACAGGTCGCCCGTCTGCTGCTGGACTCCGGCTGCCAAATCGGCCCCGATCAGCTGCTGATCACCACCGGTTGTCAGGAAGCAATCTCCGCCGGGCTGCGCGCCGTTTGCCAACCCGGCGACATCGTGGCGGTCGATTCGCCCTGCTTCCACGGCACCATGCAGACGCTGAAGGGTCTGGGCATCAAGGCGCTGGAAATCCCCACCGATCCGCTCACCGGCGTCAGCCTGGCCGCGCTGGAGATGGCGCTGGAACAGTGGCCGGTCAAGGCCATCCTGCTGACGCCCAACTGCAATAATCCGCTGGGCTACATCATGCCCGACGCCCACAAACAGCGGCTGCTGACGCTGGCGCAGCGTCACGACGCGGCGATCATCGAAGACGATGTCTACGGCGACATCGCCTATCACTACCCGCGGCCGCGCACCATCAAGTCATTCGACGACGACGGCCGCGTGCTGCTGTGCAGCTCGTTTTCCAAAACGCTGGCGCCGGGGCTGCGCGTGGGCTGGATCGCGCCCGGCCGCTACCTGGAACGGGTGCTGCACATGAAGTTCATCGGCTCCGGCGCCACCGCCACCCAGCCGCAGCTGGCGATCGCCGAATTTATCCGCGGCGGGCATTACCTGCAGCACCTGCGGCGCATGCGCGCACGCTACCAGCAGAACCGCGATCGCATGACCGATCTTATCCTGAAACACTTTCCGGACGGCACCCGCGTCAGCCGGCCACGCGGCGGTTTTATGCTGTGGATCGAACTGGACGAAGCGTTCGACACCCTGCGGCTGAACCGCCATCTTGAACAGCAAGGCATACAAATCGCCGTCGGCAGCATCTTTTCCGCCGCCGGCAAGTACCGCAACTGCCTGCGCATCAACTATGCGCCGACGCTGACGACAGAGATCGAGCTGGCAGTACAGAAGGTCGGCGCCACCATCCAGCGGCTGATGCCGGCCGACAGTTTGGCGCAATCGGATTAAATCTTGACGCGATCGGATTATCGCTGCGCTGCCCGGCGCTCTAAAGTGGCATCACACCCACTCGCAATCAGGAAGGTCATGATGTCTCAGTCACAGGTATGGTTAATCACCGGCAGTTCCCGCGGCCTGGGCCAACAGCTGGCGCAGGCGGTGTTGGCCGCCGGGCACCGTCTGGTCGCCACCGCCCGTCAGCCGCAACAGCTGCAGCCGCTGGTGGAACGCTACGGCGATCGGGTCGCCACGATCGCGCTCGACGTCACCGACGCCGCTGCCGCCGAACGCGCGGTGCGCACGGCGATTGAACGCTTCGGTCGGCTGGACGTGCTGGTCAACAACGCCGGCTACGGCAATATCGCACCGGTGGAGGAAGCCGATGAAGCCGATTTTCGCGCGCAGCTCGAAACCAACTTCTTCGGCGTGTTCAACGTCACCCGCGCGGCGCTGCCGATATTACGCCTGCAGGGCAGCGGCCATATCATCCAGATCGCCACCATCGGCGCTCGCCTCGGCATTGCCGGCCTCAGCGCCTACCATACCGCCAAGTGGGCGGTCGAAGGGTTCTCCGAATCATTGGCCAAAGAGATGGCCCCCTTCGGCGTCAAGGTGACGATGGTCGAACCCGGCGGCTTCCGCACCGACTGGGCCGGTTCTTCAATGACCATTGCGCCGATCGGCGAAGCCTATCAGCCGACGCTGGGGCCAATGCTGGCCTTCCTGCAGCAGCATAACGGCAGCCAAACCGGCGATCCGGCCAAGGCGGCGCAGGCGATCCTGCAGCTGGCGGCGCTGGAAGCCCCTCCGCTACGCCTGCTGCTCGGCAGCGACGCAGTGCATATGGCGGCGCAGGTGTTGGCAGAACGCCAGGCGGAGGACGCCGCGTTTCGCACTCTCAGCCTGAGCACCGACCACGACGACAGCTCGCCGGATCACGCCGCGATGGCGGCGGTGGTGACGGGAAAACCCTAAGGAGCCCGCATTGAGCAGCGATCAAATCCCGGTTTCCGGCGCACTGGCGGTACACCTGGCGGCGCAGGGCGTCGATATCGAGCAGCTCGGCCACCTGGCCGGGCTACCTGCCGGCCTGTTCGGCGCGCGGCGCGACAAGATTAAACTCACCACGCAACAATTCTTCTCTCTTTGGCGCAGTCTGCCGCAGCTGACTGACGATCCCGCCTTCGGCCTGCGCCTGGGCGGCGAGGCGGCGCCGGAACACTATGACATTGCGTTGGTCGCCGCGTTGCATTCCGCCACGCTGGGCGAGGCGTTGCAAAAGGTGGCGCGCTATAAACGACTGGTTTGCCCGGAAGAGCTGATGCTGGAAGAAGACGGCGACAGCATGCGCTTGCATACGCGCTGGACCATGAGCGAAGCCCCTGCGCCGGCGCTGCTGATCGACGCCATGTTCGCCGCCATCACGGCCCTGTGTCGGCGCGGCACCGGCTTGCCCCTGCAGCCGCAGGCGATCGAATTGACCCGGCGGCCGGACGCCGCCTCGCCGCTGGCGCACTATTTCGGCTGCCCGGTGACATTCAACGCCCCGCTGGACGTGCTGGTGTTCGATCGCGCGTTGATGCGTCAACCCTTCGTCACCTACAACCAGGCCATGCTGGCGGTGCTGCTGCCGGGGCTGGAGGCGGAGCTGGCCAAATCGCAGTCGGCGCACGATCTGCCCACGCAGGTGATGGCGATCCTCAGCCGCAGCATGCGCGGCCAGCGCCCCAGCGTCAACAGCGTGGCCGCTGAACTCTATCTCAGCCCGCGCACGCTGCAGCGCCGCTTGCAACAGCACGGCTACAGCTACCAGCAATTGTTGGACAAAACCCGCCACCGCACCGCCTGCCGGCTGTTGGCGGAAACCGACCTTGAACCGGGCGAAATCGCCTTTGTGCTGGGATTCGAAGAGCTGAATTCGTTCAGCCGCGCCTTTATTCAGTGGGAAACGCTGACGCCCAGCCGCTGGCGCACGCAGCGCGCCGCCGGCCAGTGGGAGAACAGAGCATGAAAGTGATTATTTTCGGCGCCAGCGGCATGGTGGGCCAGGGCGCGCTGCGAGAATGCCTGCGCGATCCGCGCGTCAGCGCAGTGCTCAGCATCGGCCGAAGCCCGTTGGCCCAGAGCCACGCCAAACTGCGCCAGCTTTCTGTGCCCGATCTGCGTGATCTGTCGGCGCTGGAGCCGCAGCTCGCTGGCTACGACGCCTGCTTCTTCTGCCTGGGGATTTCGTCCTCCGGCCTGAGTGAAGCTGAATATCGCGCGGTGACTTACGATCTGACGCTGGCCGCCGCCCGCCCGTTGGCGACGCTGAATCCGTCGATGGTCTTCGTCTACGTCTCCGGCCTCGGCACCGACAGCAGCGAACGCGGCCGCAGCATGTGGGCCAGGGTCAAGGGCGCCACCGAAAACGCGCTGCTGGCGCTGCCGTTCCACGCGGTGATGTTCCGCCCCGGCGCCATTGTGCCGCTGCACGGCATTCGCTCCAAAACCCGCCTCTACGATCTGGCCTATCGGCTGTTCAAGCCGCTGTGGCTCGGCGCATTGCGGCTGTTTCCCGCCCGGGTAAGCAGCACCGAACGAATCGGGCGGGCGATGCTGGCGGTGGCGCGACGGGAAAGCGCGCTGCGCATCATCGAACCGGCGCAGATCAACCGGCTGGCGGCATCCTGAACAACGGGGTTAACCGCCCTGCCGCCAATACTCCGCCACCCGGCGGCGCAGGTGTTCGATACCCTGCGGATGGTGAATAAACTGCTCCGCCGGCATCATCCGCCAACGCTGCCCCTCGTCGCCGAAACGTATGGCGGCGATCTGCACCGGAGTGATCATCCCGGCCATGAACCAGGTCGGCGGATAGCCGGGCAAAATGCCGTCGTAGCGCCGCCGCCAGACAACCTGACGTTCGGCGATCGCCACGCCGAACTCTTCCTGCGTCTCCCGCTGCACGCACTGCAGCGGCGTTTCGCCGTTTTCCCGCCCGCCGCCGGGCAGATCCCACAGGCCGGGCCACGGAATGCCCGGTTTATCGTCCCGTTGGTAAACCAGCAGGAAACCATCGCACAGCAGCGCGATCTTGGCCCCGCCAAACGCCTCGTCCGTCATGATTTTTCCGCTCCCTGCCCATTGCCTTTGACTGAACATCATACTTCATCCCCGCGCGGCCTGGTGTATAGTGAAAATCCGTTTTCACAACAGGCGAACAATAACGATGAACTCTCCGTTTCTGGTGACCCCTCAATGGCTTGCGCAACATATCAACGATGAAAATCTGGTGGTGATCGACGTCCGGATGTCGCCGGTGGGGCTAACGCCGAAAAAGGACATGCTTGCCGAGTTCGAACGCGGCCATATCCCCGGCGCGGTCTATTTCGACATCGACGAAGTGGCGGACAAAAACACCGCGCTGCCGCACATGCTGCCGACGGCGGCGGAGTTTGGCGCGGCGGTGGGCAAACTGGGCATCAGCGAGCGCGATACCCTGGTAATTTACGATGAGGGTAACCAGTTCTCCGCGCCGCGCGGCTGGTGGACCTTCCGCAATTTCGGCGCCCAGCATGTTTACGTACTGGACGAAGGGCTGAACGGCTGGACAGCGCAGGGCCAGGCGCTGGCCACCGGCCCGGCGCAGCCTGAACCGCAGGCGTTCAACGCCCGGTTCAACGCCGACGCGGTGGTGGATATGCGGCAAGTGGAACAGGCGTTAGGCACACCGGTGCAAATTCTCGACGCGCGCGCCGCGCCGCGCTTTTATGCCGAAGCGCCGGAGCCGCGCCCCGGCCTGCACCGCGGCCACATTCCCGGCAGCATCAACATTCCGTACGGCGAGCTGCTGGAAAACGGCCGCTTCAAATCGCTGGAGGCGCTGCGCCAAACCTTCAGCGACAAGGGCGTGGATATCAACGGCCCGATCATCACCAGCTGCGGCTCCGGCGTGACGGCGGCGGTGCTGGCGTTCGGCCTGCTGTCGCTCGGCGCCCCGCAGGTCAAGCTGTATGACGGCGCCTGGAGCGAATGGGGCCAGCTGAGCGGCAAACAGCCCATCGCCAAAGATTAGGTTTCGATCCGCTCGACCACGATCTGCGCCAGCCGCTGCACGGCCGCCGAGGGCTGATCCTCGGCGCGGTGCAGCACCACGCCGAGCTGGCCGAGAACGGGCAGCAGTTCGGGCGCCAACGGTGACAGGCCGGGCGGCAAACCCGCCGCCGTGCGCACCGTGACGCCCAACCCGGCGCTCACCGCCGCCCAAACGCCGTTCAGGCTGCGGCTGCTAAAGGCGATGCGCCAGGGAATGCCGGCGCGATCCAGCGCCTGCGTCGCCGCGCTGCGCATCAGGCAGGGCACGTCGAACATCACCAACGGCAAGGGTTCGTCCCCTTCTCGCCACGGCGCCAGCGCGAAGCCGGGCGACGCGATCCAGTGCAACTGCCGCTGCCCCAGCGCCTGATGAAACGGCGTGCTCAAACCGCCGTCCCACGCCAGCGACAGATCCAGCTGGCCTTTCAGCACCCAGTCGATCAGCTCGGCATTGCGGGCGATGCGCGCCTCGATGCGCACCTTCGGATTGGCGCGCGCGAAGCTGCCCAACACCTGCGGCAGAAACGTCTCGCCGAAATCTTCCTGCAGCCCCAGCCGCACCGTGCCCTGCAGATCCAACCCGCGCACCGCGGCGGCGGCTTCGTCATTGAGCTCCAGCAGGCGGCGCGCGTAACCGAGCAGGGTTTCCCCCGCCTCGGTCATCACCATGCCGCGTCCGGCCTTGCGCAGGATCGGCGCGCCGACCTGCTGCTCCAGCTTTTTCAGGTGAGCGCTGACCGCCGACGTCGAACGCCCCAGCCGTTCCGCCGCCTTGGCGAAGCTGCCCAGCTCGACGCCGGTGACGAAGCTGCGCAAATCCTCGAGATCGAACGTGATTCGCCCCATGCTGACCATCCTGATTTTCTGAACCATCAATCAAAATAATACCGATTTTACTGATAAAGATGGCGTGTCACGCTCTCCCGGTCAATGTCTTTGCGGAGAATCCTTATGCTCGCGATGCAATACCGTTTCACCCTGCCCGCCGATTACGACATGGCGATCGTCCGCCGCCGCATCGCCGATTTCGGCCATCGGCTCGACGCCTGCCCGCAGCTGATCGTCAAAGCCTATCTGTACGCGCAGCGCAGCGAAGGCAGCGCCGAAAATCTCTACGCTCCCTTCTACCTGTGGAACAGCAGCGCCGGCATGAACGATTTCCTGGCCGGCGAAGGTTTCAGAGGCCTCAGCCAGGCGTTCGGCTGGCCGCGCGTCAATCATTGGCTGCCGTGGCTGACGCATTTCGATCGCCCTCATCTGGCCGAGGCCGCCTGGGCAACCTGTCAGGAACAGGCCATCATCCCCTACAGCGATCTCCCTGCGCTGCGTCGGCAACAGCAGGCGGCGCCCGGCGCGCTGGCCTCCATCGTGGCGTTCGACCCCGCCGAGTGGCGGTTAGTGCGGCTGGATTTATGGCGTGAACCGCCGCAGGCACGGCCGCAAAACGGCCAGCTGTTCCGCGTCGGCCATCTGTCCATCCCCTTTGACCACACTGCGCCGCGGGTTGACAGTCAAACTTGATATTGATAATCATTATCAACATCAAACATTCACTTGCGGCTCGCGGGATGCGTGCCGCTCTCCGGGGTCAACCGTCATGCCGTCATCACCGATCACACCTTACGCCACCACCTGCTGCATCGTGGGGGGCGGCCCCGCCGGGCTGATGCTCGGCTATCTGCTGGCGCGGGCGGGGATCGACGTGACGGTACTGGAGAAGCACGCCGACTTTCTGCGTGATTTTCGCGGTGACACCATTCACCCGTCGACGCTGGAAGTCATGCATCAGCTGGGTCTGCTCGACGAACTGCTGACGTTGCCGCACCAACGCGCGGAATCCCTGCATGCCGAAGTCGCCGGCCGCGACATCAAGCTGGCGGATTTCAGCCGCCTGCCGACGCGCTGCAAATTTATCGCCTTTATGCCGCAGTGGGAGTTCCTCAACTTTTTGGCGCAGCAGGCCGCCGCCTTCCCCCATTTCAGGCTGCTCACCTCGACGCAGGTTCATGAGCTGCTGTATGACCGCGGCCAGGTGTGCGGCGTGCTGGCCGACGCGCCGGAGGGTCCGATCCGCGTGCGCAGCCGGCTGGTGATCGGCACCGACGGCCGCAACTCGGTGGTGCGCGAGCAGGCGGCGCTCAGCAGCCGCTCCTTCGGCGCCCCGCGCGACGTCTTGTGGATGAAGCTCAGCAAGCAGCCGGGCGATCCGGCCTGGTCGATGGGCCACACCGGGCCGAAGCAAAACTTCATCATGATCGATCGCGGCGACTACTGGCAGTGCGGCTATTCGATCGACAAAGGTAGCTTCGACGCGATCCGCCGCAGCGGGCTGGAGAAATTTTTGCTGCACCTCGCCGAGGTGGCGCCATTCCAGGACGATCGCCTGCAGGAGATCGTCGAGTGGGATCAGGTAAAACTGCTGAGCATTCGCATCGATCGTCTGGATCGCTGGGCCAAACCGGGCGTGCTGTGCATCGGCGACGCCGCGCACGCCATGTCGCCGATCGGCGGCGTGGGCGTCAACCTGGCGATTCAGGACGCGGTGGCCGCCGCCAACGCCCTGATCCCGCCGCTGCGCCAGCATCGTCTGCAGCTGAAGCATCTGCTGAGCGTGCAGCGCCGGCGCGAATTTCCCACCCGGGCCATCCAGTTTTTGCAGATCAAAATGAGTCAGCGTAAGCCGGGTCAGCGCCGCGCCGCCGCCGGCTCGCGCCTGATCGCCCGCGTCGGCAACAGCCGCTGGCTGCCGCGCCTGTTCGGCCGCATCATCGGCCTGGGCTTTCGCCGCGAAACGCCGCGGCATCTTGAAAATTAACCCGCTATACTCATCGGTTCTCGCTTCGATGAGGTTCACTCATGTTCACCGTCCGTCAGGCATTGCTGGAAGATTTAACCCTGGTGCGCGATATCGGCATCCGCACCTATCGCGCCCACTTCGGTGAGCTGTGGCGCTACCCGCACGAGCTGGAGGCCTTTCTGGCGGAGGATTTTTCCGTCTCCGCGCTGGAACAGACGCTGCGCCAGCCAGACGTGTGCTGGCTGTTGGCCTATGAGGATGACGCCCTGGTCGGCTATGCGCGGGTGAACTTCGACAGCCTGCTGGCACCAACCGAACAAATCGGCGCAGAGCTGCAGAAAATCTATTTCCTGCCGGGCCATGCCGGCAACGGCTATGGCCAGCGCCTGTTCGAACAGGTGCAGCAGCGGGCCATCGAGCGCCAGCAGAAGACGCTGTGGCTGGAGGTGCTGCAACGCAACACCGGCGCCCAACGTTTTTATCAGCGCCAGGGATTGAGCATGTGTGGCGAGACCTGCTACACCAGCGCCCAGGGCTCGATAGGCATCTGGTATATGAGCAAGGCGCTGTAACCGCGCCCCGCTCCGCCGCCGTTTAACGCGGCTCCCGCTGCAGCATCAGGAACAGCAAGGCAAACGCATTGGGCGCCAGGTAGATCAGCGCCCCCAGCTGCACCGCCAGCGGGTTCTCTTTGGCCTGCCAGGCCATAAACCAGTCGCCGGCGACCACCATAAAGCCGACGCCCCACACCGTTATCGCGCAAAGCGCCCCCAGCATCGCCCAGGCTTTGCCCTTGGCGAAAGCGGCGTAAGGGCCTTTCAATCGCCCGATCATCAGCACCACGCCCGCGGCCGCGAATAGGCCGGCCAGCGTTTCCAGCGCGGTGATGACCGCCAACCCCAACATGCAGGCCCAGTCGGCGCGGATCGCGCGCCACATCAGCCCCGGCGTTTGATAGGTATCCTGCATGGCAAGCAGCGGCCCGACCGCATTGCGCGCGGTGCCGGCGAAATCCGCCGTATTGTTCAACAGGCTGAACAGCCCCCACAGGGCCGGAAACAGAGACAGGACGATGCAACCGAGGCGTGACACAGTGATTTCGTTCATGATGATGTTAGCTATCCATGGCAAGGGATTAATAAAGAACGTCTTTTAGATTAATCCATAACATCAGCAAGGAAAAACAACGGCACGACTTTCAGACATGCGGCTCCCATTTTTTCGTTCAAATCGCCACCAGCCCGCGTACGCCGTCCTGTTCCATATTGCTGCCGGCGCCGCGCTGCACGATGCTGCCGCGCGACATCACCAGATAGCTGTCCGCCAGATCGGCGGCGAAGTCATAGAACTGCTCCACCAGCAGGATCGCCATATCGCCGCGCGCCGCCAGCTGTTTGACCACTGCGCCAATCTCCTTGATCACCGAAGGTTGGATCCCTTCCGTCGGTTCGTCGAGGATCAACAGCTGCGGCCGGCAGGCCAGCGCCCGACCGATCGCCAGCTGCTGTTGCTGCCCGCCGGAAAGATCGCCGCCGCGCCGATCCTTCATTTGCCGCAGCACCGGAAACAAATCATAGATCGGATCCGGCACCGCGCGCGCGTCGGCGCCGGAAAAGCGCGCCAGCCCCATCAGCAGATTTTCCTCCACCGTCAGGCGCGGGAAAATCTCCCGCCCCTGCGGCACATAGGCGATGCCCGCCTGCACCCGCTGATGCGGCTTTTTACCGGTGATGGTTTCGCCCTGCCAACGGACGCTGCCGCTGCGCGCCGGGATCAGCCCCATCAGGCATTTCAGCAGCGTGGTCTTGCCCACGCCGTTGCGCCCCAGCAGGCAGGTCACCTCGCCGATGCGCGCCTCGAACGACAGGCCGCGCAGAATGTGGCTGCCGCCGTAATACTGATTCAATTCTTCTACCTGCAGCATGATTACGCCTCCTCAGCGCCCCAGATATACCTCAATCACCCGTTCATCGGCCTGAACCTGCGCCAGCGATCCTTCCGCCAGCACCTGTCCCTGATGCAGCACCGTCACGCGATCGGCAATGGTTTCCACAAACCCCATGTCGTGCTCCACCACCATCAGCGAATGCTTGCCCGCCAGCTCGCGGAACAGTTCGGCGGTGTAGTCGGTTTCGGCGTCGGTCATGCCGGCCGCCGGTTCGTCCAGCAGCAGCAGGTGCGGCTCCTGCACCAGCAGCATGCCGATCTCGAGAAACTGTTTCTGCCCGTGGGACAGCAACCCGGCGGGCCGGTGGCGCTCATGCCCCAGCCGCAGGGTCTTCAGCATCTCGTCGATGCGGTCGCGCTGCTCGCTGCTCAGGCGAGCGCGCAGGCAGGCCCACACCGACTTGCGGGTTTTCTGGGCGATCTCCAGATTTTCGAACACCGTCAGCGCCTCGAACACCGTCGGTTTTTGAAACTTGCGGCCAATGCCGGCGTGGGCGATCTGCATCGGCGCCAGCCGGGTCAGATCGACGGTCTGATCGTAAAACACCCTGCCGCTGTCCGGCCGGGTTTTGCCGGTGATCACATCCATCAGCGTGGTCTTGCCGGCGCCGTTGGGGCCGATCACGCAGCGCAGTTCGCCGACGCCAATGCGCAGCGACAGATCGGTCAGCGCGCGAAAACCGTCGAAGCTGACGTTGACGTTGTCGAGCTGCAGCACCGGATCGGTTTGCTGCCGGTATTTGTCCGCCGGCAGCGGATGGGTAAACAGTTCGTCGGTCACTTGCATCGCCTTCATAAGCTTTTCCTCCGCCGCAGCAGGCCGATCACCCCTTTCGGGAGAAACAGCGTGACGACGATAAACATCAGGCCGAGGAAGAACTGCCAGTATTCGGGAATGGCCATGGTGAACCAGCTCTTGGCGCCGTTGACGATGCCGGCGCCGAGCAGCGGCCCCACCAGCGTGCCGCGCCCGCCGAGGGCTACCCAAATGGCGGCCTCGATCGAGTTGGTCGGCGACATTTCGCCGGGGTTGATGATGCCGACCTGCGGCACATAGAGCGCGCCGGCCAGCCCGCACAGCACCGCCGACAGCGTCCAGACGAACAGCTTGAAGCCCTTCGGGTCGTAGCCGCAGAAGGTCAGGCGGTTTTCCGCATCGCGCACCGCGGTCAGCACCCGGCCGAACTTGCTGCGCGCCAGGGCAAAGCCGATGGCCAGGCTGGCGGCCAGCAGCAGCACCGTCGCCAGGAACAGCGCCACCCGCGTGCCGGCGGCGGTGATGGGAAAGCCGAGCAGCGTGGTGAAACCGGTAAAGCCGTTATTGCCGCCGAAGCCGGTTTCGTTGCGAAAGAACAGCAGCATGCCGGCATAGGTCAGCGCCTGGGTCATGATCGAGAAATACACCCCTTTGATTTTCGAGCGAAAGGCGAAGTAGCCGAACAGAAAGGCCAGCAGGCCCGGCACCAGCACGATCAGACACAGCGCCCAGGCGAAATGCTGGGTGCCGCTCCAGAACCACGGCAGCTCAGTCCAGGAAAGGAACGCCATAAACGCCGGCAGCCCGTCGCCCGCCGCCTGCCGCATCAGGTACATGCCCATGGCGTAGCCGCCGAGCGCGAAGAACAGCCCGTGGCCGAGCGACAGCAGCCCGGCATAGCCCCACACCAGATCGAGCGCCACCGCCACCACCGCGTAGCACAGGATCTTGCCCGCCAGCGTCAGGGTATAGGTGGACACCGCCAGCGGATGATCCGCCGGCAACAGCGTCATGAACGGCATCACCAGCAGCGCCAGCAACGCCAACCCGCCGATGCTCAACGCCAGCCGGGGCGCTTTCTGCACGCCGGTTACGGTCAATGGTTGGCTCATCAGTCAATCACCCTGCCCTTAAGGGCGAACAGCCCCTGCGGACGCTTTTGAATAAACAGAACGATCAGCACCAGGATCAGGATCTTGCCCAGCACGGCGCCGATCTGCGGTTCGAGGATCTTATTGACGATGCCGAGGCCAAAGGCCGCCGCCACCGTCCCCGCCAGCTGGCCGACGCCGCCGAGCACCACCACCAGGAACGAGTCGATGATGTAACCTTGCCCCAGCTCCGGCCCGACGTTGCCCAACTGCGACAGCGCCACCCCGCCGAGCCCGGCGATGCCGGATCCCAGCCCGAAGGCCAGCATGTCCACCCGGCCGGTGGGCACGCCGCAGCAGGCGGCCATCGCGCGGTTTTGCGTCACCGCGCGCACGTTCATGCCGAGCCGGGTCTTGTTCAGCAACAGCCAGGTCAACGCCAGCACCAGCAGCACGAACGCGATCACCGCGATGCGGTTCCACGGCAACACCAGATTCGGCAACAGCTGCACGCCACCCGACAGCCACGCCGGGTTGGCGACCTCGACGTTCTGCGCGCCGAACAGCACCCGCACCAGCTGGATCAGCACCAGGCTGATGCCCCAGGTGGCCAGCAGGGTTTCCAGCGGCCGGCCGTACAGGTGACGGATCACCGTGCGCTCCAGCGCCATGCCGATCCCGGCGGTGATGGCGAACGCCACCGGCAGCGCCGCCAGCGGATAGAGCGCCAGCCACTGCGGCGCAAACTGTTGAAACAGCCCCTGCACCAGATAGGCCGAATAGGCGCCGAGCATCAGCATTTCGCCGTGCGCCATATTGATGACGCCGAGCAAGCCGTAGGTGATCGCCAGACCGAGCGCCGCCAGCAGCAGGATCGAACCGAGCGACAGGCCGCTGAACGCCTGGCCGAGCAGATCGCCGATCATCAGGCGGTGCTGCACGCGCTGCAGGCTGCGTTGCGCCTCGGCGCGCACCGCGGCGTCCGGCTCATTGGCCGCGTCGGTCAACGCTTGCAGGCGCGCGCGGGTTTCCGGCTCGCCCGATCCCCCCAGCAGCCGCACCGCATTGAAGCGCACCTGCGGGCTGGCGTCGGCCAATTGCAGGTTCGCCAGCGCAATGCTCAGCGCGTCACGTACCTGCGGGTCTTTCTCCTGCGCCAGCCGCCGGGTCAACAGCGGCAGCTGCTCGGCCTGCGCCTCGCGCTGCAGTGAGGTCGCCGCCTGCAGCCGCACCGCCGCGTCCGCGCTGACCAACCGCTGCGCCGACAATGCGTTGGCGATCAGAATGCGCAGCCGGTTGTTCAGCCACACCCTCTTCGGTTCGCCAACCGGGGCCGCCTCACCTTCAAGCGGCAGATAGCGATCGCCCTGGCGGATAAAGGCGCGCTTCGCCCCGTCGATCGCCACGGTTTCCTGCTGCAGCCCCTGCAGCAACGGCAGACGCGCAGGATCCGGCTCGGTCGCCCACGCCTGCAGCAGTTTGGCCTGCTGCGCGCGAGTGGCCGCCGCGAACTCATCGGCCGGCCCGGCCTGCGCCAGCAGGGGCCAGGCGCACAGCAACCACAGCCCGGCGCGCAGAGAGGATAAAAACGGAGATTGCATCAGCTGCCTCTTCTGTTGGGCCGGCGGGCGTTGGGCCGCGCCGGCGCTGAGTGACGTTACTTGCCGCCTTTCACCGGGTAATCCGGTTTTTTGTCGTTACCGGCGATATAGGGACTCCACGGCTGCGCGCGCACCGGCGCTTCGGTCTGCCACACCACGTTGAACTGGCCGTTGCCCTCGATTTCACCAATCATCACCGGTTTGTGCAGGTGGTGATTGGTCTTGTCCATGGTCAGCGTGAAGCCCGACGGCGCGGCGAAGGTTTGCCCGGCCATCGCGGCGCGCACCTTATCGACGTCGGTGGTGCCGGCTTTTTCCACCGCCTGCGCCCACATGTGGAGGCCGACGTAAGTGGCTTCCATCGGATCGTTGGTCACCGCGGTGGCGTAATTCGGCAGATTGTGCGCCTTGGCGTAGGCTTTCCACTGGCTGACAAACTGTTTATTGGTCGGGTTATCCAGCGATTCGAAGTAGTTCCAGGCCGCCAGGTTGCCCACCAGCGGTTTGGTGTCGATGCCGCGCAGCTCTTCCTCGCCGACCGAGAAGGCGATCACCGGCACGTCGGTGGCCTTGACGCCCTGGTTGGCCAGCTCTTTGTAGAACGGCACGTTGGAATCGCCGTTGATGGTGGAGATCACCGCGGTGTTGCCGCCGGCGGCGAACTTCTTGATGTTGGCGACGATGGTCTGGTAATCGCTGTAGCCGAACGGCGTATAGACCTCTTCGATATCCTTGTCCTGCACGCCTTTGCTGTGCAGGAAGGCGCGCAGGATCTTGTTGGTGGTGCGCGGATAGACGTAATCGGTGCCCAACAGGAAGAAGCGCTTGGCGCCGCCGCCGTCCTCGCTCAGCAGGTATTCCACCGCCGGGATCGCCTGCTGGTTCGGCGCCGCGCCGGTGTAGAACACGTTCGGCGACATCTCTTCGCCTTCGTATTGCACCGGGTAGAACAGCAGCCCGTTCAGCTCCTCAAACACCGGCAGCACCGACTTGCGCGACACCGACGTCCAGCAGCCGAACACCGCCGCCACCTTGTCCTGGCTCAGCAGCTGACGCGCCTTTTCGGCGAACAGCGGCCAGTTGGAGGCCGGATCCACCACCACCGGCTCCAGCTTTTTGCCGAGCACCCCGCCTTTGGCGTTGATCTCGTCGATGGTCATCAGCGCCACATCCTTCAGCGGCGTCTCGGAAATCGCCATGGTGCCGGAGAGCGAACTCAGAATGCCGACCTTGATGGTGTCGGCGGCCTGCGCGCTCCAGGCCAGGCCCATGCCGATCGCGGCGGCGGACAGCGCAAAAGCTTTGATAAAACGACGACGTTGCATAGTTCAAACTCCTGATGTGTGTGAAATCAAAATCGTTACGCCGAGCGCGCAGGCTGCTGAGCCCGCGCCTGGTGCAACATGTGCAGCGTTATTTTTCGTACCTCTGCCTTGCTGACGGCGATGTGCTCGCCGAGCAGCGTTTGCGCCGCCCCGCTTTGCCGCTGCAGGATCGCCTGCAAAATGGCGGCGTGTTCGCGGTAGGTGGCGTCCACCCGCGCCTGCTGGGTGAAATCCAGCCGGCGAATGATGCGGATTTTTTCGGTCAGTTCGCGGTGAATGCGCGCCATTTCGCCGTTGCCCGCCGCGGCCACCAACGCCTGATGAAACTGCTCATCGTGCTGCGACACCGCCTTGCCGTCCGCCAGGCGCGGCGCTTCGGCCCAAAAACGGCTCAGCGCCGCCAGCGCGCCTGGCGTTTCCCCGGCCGGGCGTTCGCACAGCCGTTTCACCGCCTCTTGTTCCAGCACGATGCGCAGGTCGTACAGCTCTTCGAAGTAGGCGAAATCGAACGGCCGCACCTGCCAGCCGCTGCGAAACAACACCTCGACATAGCCTTCGCGCTCCAGCCGAAACAGCGCCTGGCGCACCGGCGTGCGGCTGGCCGCCATGCGCTGCGCCACCTCGCTTTCGCTGAAGCGATCGCCCGGCAGCAGGCGAAACTCGAAGATGTCGGCCTTGAGCTGCAGATAAATGCGCTCCGCCAGCCCCTCCGGGCGCGCCTTGTGCTCTCCGTTGGTGATTTGCATCATCGCTCCTCCGTTCAGACCGCCTTTTCCAGCCACAGCAGGGCGTCGCCCGGCCCGACCGGCCGCCCCTGCCGGCAGCTGATGCGCTTAACGATCCCGGCGCGCGGCGCGGTGACCGCCAGTTCCATCTTCATCGCCTCGACCACGATCAGCGGCTGCCCGGCCGCCACCGCCTGCCCCGGTTCCACCAGGATCTTCCACACGCTGCCGTTCAGATCGGCGCTGACCAGATCGCCATCGACGGCGTCTTCTTCCTCCGGCGGCAACAGCTGCGCCTCGGCCTCGTCGTCATCGCTGCGCCAGCGCGCCACTTCGGCGCTGAACGCCTGCTGCTGACGATGCTGGAAATCGGCGATCGCCCCGGCGTTGTCGGCCAGGAAACGGGTGTAGGCGGCGAAGTCGAACTCGCTCTCTTCGATGCGCACCTGCATGCGCCCTTCGCGGAACGCTTCGCGCTGCTCGTCCAACTCTTGCTCGCTGACCGGGTAGAAGCGCACCTGATCGAAAAAGCGCAGCAGCCAGGGTTCACCGGCGGTGAACTGCGGGTTTTTGAGAAATTTGTTCCAGATCGGCAGCGTGCGCCCCACCAGCTGGTAACCGCCCGGCGAATCCATGCCGTAGATGCACATGTACATGCCGCCGATGCCGACCGTCCCTTCGGCGGTGTGGGTGCGCGCCGGGTTGTATTTGGAGCTCAGCAGGCGATGGCGCGGATCGAGCGGCACCGCGCAGGGCGCGCCGAGGTAGACGTCGCCCAGCCCGAGGATCAGGTAGCTGGCGTCGAACAGAATGTCGCGTACCTGCTCGCGTCGGCTTAGGCCGTTGATGCGCTGAATGAAATCGACGTTGTTCGGCAGCCAGGGCGCCGAGGCGCGCACCGTCTGCTGATAGCGATCCACCGCCCCCAGCGTGGCCGAATCCTCGAACGCCATCGGCAGCCAGACGGTGCGCGTCGGCACCTTCAGCCGGCTGACGTCCCCCAGCGCCCGTTCGCGCGCCAGCAGGCGCTGCAGCAGGTCGGCCTGGCTAATCTGCCGGCTGTCGTAGCGGATCTGCAGCGAACGCACGCCCGGAGCCAGCTCCGCCACGCCCGGTATCGCCTCCTCACGCAGCGACTGCATCAGCAGATGAATGCGCAGGCGCAGCGCCAGATCGAGCACGTTGTCGCCGTACTCCATCAGAATGTAGCCGTCCCCCGCCTGGCGATACGCCACCGCCGGGCGCCCCTCCGCCGCCGGCAGCGCCGCCAGCACCGCGGCGGAAACGGTCTCCGCCGGGGCCAGCTCCGGCGGCGGCAGGGTGATGGCCTTCACCGCCGCCAGCGCTTCGATGCTGCCGAGCTGCGCCTGCTCCAGCGACTGCGCCTGCCGGAAGCCGATCGGATGGAAACGGATGCGGTCGCCCGGCTTCACCTGCCCCACTTTCCACAGTTCGGCCTTGGCGATGGTCACCGGGCAGACGAAGCCGCCGAGGCTCGGCCCGTCGCGGGTCAGGATCACCGGGAAGTCGCCGGTGAAGTTGATCGCGCCGATGGCGTACTCGCAGTCGTGCACGTTGGAAGGGTGCAAACCGGCTTCGCCGCCGTCCTCCCGCGCCCACTCGGGCTTCGGCCCCGCCAGGCGCACGCCGAGGCGGTTGGAGTTGTAATGCACCTGCCAGTCGGTGGCGAAGAAGGCCTCTATCGATTCAGCGGTGAAAAAGTCCGGCGCGCCGTGCGGCCCGTACAGCACGCCGATGTGCCATTGATCGCCGTAGTGCGGGATCAGGCTGTCGTCCATCGCCTGCGGCGCGGCGATCGGCGCCGGGGTGGTGCTGGCCGCCAGCGCCGGTTGGGCGATCGCCAGCATGTCCGCCACGCGCAAGGTGCGCCCGGCGTGGCCGCCGAACTGCCCGAGCGCGAAGGTGGAGCGGCTGCCGAGATATACCGGCACGTCGAAGCCGTTACGCACCGCCAGATAGGTGCGGCAGCCGTGCGTAGCGCGCCCCAGCGTCAGCACCTGCCCGGCCCGCACCGTAATCGGCCGCCAATACGCAACCGCCTCGCCGTCCAGATCGGCCGGGCAGCTGGCGCCCGTCAGCGCGATGGTGGCGTCGCAGTGAAAGCGCAGCGTCGGCCCCTGCAGGGTAAACTCCAGCCCGGCCGCCGCCGGGTGGTTGCCGACGATGCGGTTGGCCAGCCGAAACGCGAAGTCGTCCATCGGGCCGGACGGCGGCACGCCGATGTCCCAATAGCCGAGGCGGCCGGGATAATCCTGCACGCTGCTGTAGGTGCCGGGTTGCAGCACTTCGAGGCAGTGCGGCTGGAAACGCAAATCGTCCAGCAGGCGCGTCCAGACGTCGCCGCGCTGAAATTGCGGCGTGGCGATCACCTGCCGCAGATAGTCGAGGTTGGTGGCGATGCCGTGCAAACGGGTCGCCGCCAGCGCCACGCGCAGTTTTTCCAGCGCCTGCGCCCGGTCAGCGCCGTGCACGATCAGCTTGGCGATCATCGGGTCGTAAAACGCCGAAACTTCGCTGCCGGTCGCCACCCAGCCGTCGAGGCGCACGTCGTCAGGGAAATGCACCTCGGTCAGCACGCCGGGGCTGGGCTGGAAGTTTTTCAGCGGATCTTCGGCGTAGAGGCGCACCTCGATCGCCGCGCCCTGCGGCGCGCGTTGCAGCGCCGCCCAATCCAGCGCGTCGCCCGCCGCCACCTGCAGCATGCATGCGATCAAATCCAGGCCAGTGACCATTTCGGTAACCGGGTGCTCGACCTGTAAGCGGGTGTTCACTTCCAGGAAATAAAACTCGTCGCGCGCGGCGTCGTAAATGAACTCCACCGTGCCGGCGCTGCGGTAATTCACCGACTCGCCCAGCGCCACCGCCGCCCGATGCAGCGCCTGGCGGGTCGCCGCCGGCAGATGCGGCGCCGGGGTTTCCTCCACCACCTTTTGGTTGCGGCGCTGCAGCGAACAGTCGCGCTCGCCGAGCGCCGCCACCCGCCCCTGGCCATCGCCGAAAATCTGCACCTCGACGTGGCGCGCCCGATCGACGAAGCGTTCGATAAAGGCGCCGGCGTCGCGGAAGAACTGCTCCCCCAGCCGTTTGACGCTGTCGTACGCGTCGCGCAGCGCCGCCTCGTCGTCACAGCGCGTCAGGCCGATGCCGCCGCCGCCGGCGGTGCTTTTCAGCATCACCGGGTAGCCGATGCGCGCAGCGGCGGCGACCGCCTGCTCAACGCTCTCCAGCAAGCCGGTGCCCGGCGTCATCGGCACCCCGGCCAACGCCGCCAGCTCGCGCGCCCGGTGCTTGAGGCCGAACTCGCGCATCTGCGCCGCCGTCGGGCCGATAAAGGCGATGCCGGCCGCCTCGCAGGCTTCGGCAAACTCGGCGCTCTCGGACAAAAAGCCGTAGCCGGGGTAGATCGCCTGCGCGCCGGTGGCCGCTGCGGCCGCGAGGATCTTGTCGATGCGCAGGTAACTGTCGGCGGCCTTGTCGCCGCCGAGCGCCACCGCCCTGTCGGCCTCGGTGACGTGCGGCGCATTGCGGTCGGCGTCGGAATAGACCGCCACGCTGGTGACGCCCAGGCGTTTCAGGGTGCGAATGGCGCGGCAGGCAATTTCGCCGCGGTTAGCGATCAGTACGGTAGTAAACATGTTCATGCCCCCTTAACGCTGGCGAGATAGTCGCGCCAGCCGCCAAACTCAGTGATATCCGTGGCGCCTTCCAGCGCCCAGGCTTCGCAGATAAATCCCTTCACCCGCCGGCCGTCCGCCAGCAGCAGCGTGCCGATGCCCAATGGCGCCGGGATTTCCGCCACAAACTCGCCGAAACGGGCCAGCGGGATGTCCCACAGCTCTACGCGGATCGCCGCCCCCTGCGCCGCGCGCGCCAGCCCCGGCTTCGGCGGATCGGTATCGGCCAGCGCGTAGAGGCGATAACAGGGGGCGGTGACGGTTTGCTCTACCCACATCGCGTCGCGCTGCGTCAGCTGGGCGTTGAGCGGCATGCCGCTAAGGTGAGCGCCTACTACCGCCAGACGCACGTGTCCCGAAGACGGGGCCGGCGCCGGCTGCGGCGGCAATGCCCGGCCGATAGCGCCGAGCGGCAAGGCGCTTTGCCGTTGCCAGCGCAGGCCAAACGCCGCCAGCGCCCGGTCATGCCAGGCGGGCGCAATCAGGGTGATGCCCGCCGGCAGACCGTCTTCGCGCAGCGGTCCCGGCAGCGCCAGCGCGCTCAGATCGGCCAGATTGGTGAAATTGGTGTAAGTGCCGAACTGCGAATTGAACAGCACCGGTTCCTGCGCCATCTCCGCCAGGGTGCGGATAGTGGGCGCGGTCGGCACCACCAGCGCGTCGAACGGCGCCAGCCGCTGGGCGATCTGCCGCGCCAGCTCGGCGCGCAGGTATTCCGCCTTGTAGGCGTCGCAGGCGCTGTAGCCGAGGCCGTTACCAACGATGCCGCGCACCACCGGATCGATAGCCTGCGGGTTCGCTTCCAGCACCTGCTCAATGGCTACCGTGCGCTCCGCTACCCAGGGGCCGTAATACAGCTGTTCCGCCAGAGTGCGAAACGGCGCGAAATCGAGGGGTTCCAGCGTGGCGCCGCCCGCCTGCAGCTGCGCCAGCGCTCGGTGAAACGCCCGCTCGGCCTGCACGTCGCCGAAAAACTCCAGCTGGGCGGGAACGGCGAAACGCGGCGCGGCGGGGATATCCGCCGGCGCGGTATGCGGATCGGCGCGGGAATACGGATCTGCCGCGTCAAAGCCGCTCGCCAGCTCCGCCACCTGCGCGGCATCGGCCACCGTCAGCGCGAAGATCGAAACGGTGTCGTTCAACCGGCAGGCCGGCACCACGCCGCGATTGGACAACCGCCCTTTGGTCGGCTTCAGCCCGACGACGTTGTTGAACCCGGCGGGCACGCGCCCCGAACCGGCGGTATCGGTGCCCAGCGCGAACGGCACCAGGCCGCGCGCCACCACCGAAGCGGAGCCGGAACTGGAACCGCCGCTGACGTAGCGGCTGTCGAAGCTGTTGACCACCGCGCCATAAGGTGAGCGGGTGCCCACCAACCCGGTAGCGAACTGGTCGAGGTTGGTTTTACCGAGGGCGATCGCCCCGGCGGCGCGCAGGTGGGCGACCACGGTGGCGTCCGCCGCGGCCTGATAGGTGAACGCCGGGCAGGCGGCGCTGGTCGGCCAGCCGCCGACGTCGATATTGTCTTTGATGGCGAAGGGCACGCCGAACAGCGGCAGGCGGCTGAGATCGCCGGCGACAGCCTCGAGCCTCTGTGCCAACTGCCGATACTGCTGCTCGCGCTGCGCCGGCGTGGCGAGATACAGCCAGGCGTTATCGTCCGGGTTCAGGCCGGCGACCAGCGTTTCGATCGTCGCACTGACGCAGGCAAGGCGCTCGCCCGCCGGGCGGGTTTGATAATGGTGCTGCCATTCACTGAGGGTAAAACCGCACGCTTCAACAGGTTCGCTCATCGGCTGAATTCCATCTGGTACACAAGATGGGATCCAACAGAGCAACCGTCGTGCCAATTTTTAATCTCATGATTTCAATAAATTATAATTAAAACTTATGACAGCGGCGGCAAACGGGCTGCACCAGCGGTGCGCAGCGGGGGAACAAAAAGAGTGCAATGGCGGGATGACGCAGAGGAAAAAACGGGGCGGCGACACTCGCCGCCCCGGAAGGATGATATGGATAGGTCAGCCATCAGCCGCAAGTTCAGTACCTACCATGTGGTGAGCGCCACCCTTCTCCAGGTATTGGCCGCCGTGCAAACATAAAAGAATGCGGAGTCTGCCGACCATTGGCCTATTTTACCGGGCGCAACGGCCGAAGCGGGGACGGCAACTCTGACACCTACGGGATCTCCGTTCACATTCGCTGAATCATAAATATTCAACACTTTTATGTGGCCAGAGGAGAATTGGTTATTCGGCCCACCAATAGGGTAAGCGCCGTTACCGGCAGGATAAACGCCATTGTCAGCGACCGTTAACTGCTTAGTGTACAACCCGCTCCATTTGAATGAGGGCTGTCCTAAGGCGGTCGCGATATCCTTCTGCGGCGAAAAATCAGCAGGGGAGATGGATACGCCGCTGCTGGTCGTATTGTTATTCGCGCCAAGCGTAAACTTAGGTGCAAAACTAATGAAAGAAGCCCCGTCCTGAGCCAACCTGACGCCCGGTTCAAACCCCTGAAGGTTATTGCCTGGAGAAATACCGCCAAAGTAATGATAGTTGGTGCTTCCCCCTCTGGCTGCATAGAACAGGTTATCGGAGTCGCCCTTGATGCCATGGAAAATCGCCGGATAAGCGCCATTACTGGCCCTGTCCGCCAAGGACCACGGAAGCTGCCTTGGAGCCATATCGGCGATTGCCGCGTTGGCGAATCTTGTCGTATTGCTCATCATGTTATCAAACACAAATGCCGCCGCAATGCCGTTTACCGGTTCTGTCGCCACATTGTAAGTGGTAGTACTCACGTTATAGAAACCGCCTCGACATTCAAAAGTGCTTCCATCACTCTGAAGAATGGTTTCACCTTCGCAAGTAAACTGCCCCAGGATGTTATCGGTGTTGGTCCGGGTGAGTTTGATCGCCGTTGCGCCGACGCCGCCGAACAGGTGGATATAGCAGAAACCGTTGTACCAGGTTGCTCTGTTGGCGTTTCCTCTCAGCTCCAGCCCCACGCCGGCATCCATATTTGTGCCGCCATCGCCCGGATTGCCGGAAACTTTGATCTGACATTGAATTTCATGGAACCCCACGCCGTGGAAGGAGCTATCCCCGCCATTGCTTTCCATCAAGATGTTCGACAAGCCACGGTGGAACCGGCAAGAGTGAAAACTGACGAACTCGGTAAACGCACCGGCATAGCCGTTCAACAGATGTAGGTTCACAAAAAACTTCATAATAAGCAATCTTTCATGCCGCATGAAGCAGGAACCATTAATCCGATAGCCGGTGCCCGTATATAACGCGCCCTTGGCCGGCGTAATCGTCACGTCGCTGATATATCTGTTGGTATGGATCCCGGAACCGCCTTTCGACTCAAAACACGCATGATCATTAGACGTCGGCTTAAAGAAGAATCTTGTACTAATCCAATTTTCACCCTCTATCGCAATGCCTTTATCTCCGGTGTAGTTTTCCCCCCTAAATTTAACGTATCCGTAATGTAATAGTTGCCGGCAGGCACATAGAGCTTCTTGCAGCCTTGGCTAATCGCATAAGCGATAGCCTGTTTAAACGCCTGCGTATCATCCGTACCAACGCCAGCGGTATCATTCCAATCACCCTTCGCGCCGAACATCTGCGGGGTAATGTGGGCCACGCCTTCATTCGGGAAGGTATACTGAATAAGTTGATTGCCCGTCACCCCAGCAATCGTAGAGAGAATAGGTTTAAAAGCGCAATCCCAGGCGTTCTTGCCAATGAGGGTCGTTTCGTCAAATTCCCCGCCTAACTCCAGCGCCCGAGCAGGCGCAGCCAGTTTAATCACATTCCCTTCAATAATGGCGTTTTTCCCATTCAAGAAACGGATATAACCAAACCCAGAGTCCGTCACCCGATTGCCGGAAAACACCGTACGGTCGCCATACAACTTGATCCATACCTGACTGGCGCCCCATCCGGAGTTGGTTATCTTATTGCCGGTCATCACGCAGCTATTAGCGAACAGGGCAACCTTGCAGTTATTGATAATATTGCCTGAAAGGGTCGCCTCCGTTGCGGCAATGCCATTGAAGGCCGACGTCGTGGAGGTACCACAGAAATTTAAAAAGTTATCTGCGATAACAGACTCCGTGACAGAAATATCATTGTTACCATGATAATCGATGCCATTCTCAACGGTATCTTCAACGTGATTCCCGATAATTCGGGAGTTATTCGTAGGAATTTTGGTGGGGTTATTTACTAAGGAATAGTCTATCTGAATGCCGAACCTTTCGATCGTCTTGATGTAGTTATTAGAGATATTAATGTCACTGATTCCACCCAGCGCGATGCCATAGCTGGTATTAACAATATGGTTATTGGCAACGGTCAGGTTAGTAAATGAATGAGGCGTGCCGGTCACCTCGTTATTGAGCGTCACCCCGCCCCCTCTTTGCGTGTGCCCCGCCCCTGCCGGTTTCGCAGGCTTGTGCCCATCGTGAATATGATTGTTCACGATTAAGATGTCATAAGCCTCTCTGTTCACACCCGTTTTAAGCAGGATCCCATCACCCTGGTGATTCGTCAGCTCGTTATTCTGGATCGTAATATGGCGGCCGCCACGAACCGCGATAGGTTCCTCTCCCAAATCTTTAAGTAAATTGTTCTCAAGGGTAACTGACGAACAGTCAGAAAGGCCCAAAGCATCAGTATGCATACTGATGACACAATTTCTCACGGTGAAGTTTTCACAACGGGTGAAAGCCATGCCGGTACACGCGCGTGTGGCATACCACCAAATAGGATCTGTATCTTTCTGAGTCACCTTTCTCGTAATCCTCAGATCTTCCACGATGAAATTCGACTGTTCAACGGTATTAAAAATGTTGATTTGAGGCGTATCGTCATCCAGGTGAATTTCACCACCGCCATAAATATGGCAGTTGCTGGGGATCTGCAGAGGCTGCCAAGCCGAACCCAACGTCAACCGATAGATATTCGCCATTCTGACCTGGCGTTTTTTCATCGATTTAGCGGCGTCAATCGCCACTTTAGCGAACATGGCGCTAACAGCATCTCGATCATCGGCCAGGCCATCGCCTACGGCGCCGAACTGTTCAGGGGTATATTCAGCGAATTCGCCGCCGTCATTGACCTGAGCTGCGGCATTTTTTGTGTTGAACTGCGGATCTTCTTTTGACATTTGAGCCATTGAATTACTCCTCTGGATTTTACGTTTCAATCGACATTGAACGAACCCTGGAAAAGTAACCGGATAGGCGGCACGCCCTCCATCGATGACGGATGGCTGAGGGCCTGTACAACAACGGCGGGCGGGAGAGCGGCAATAAAAAAGGCGCAACCTTGCGATTGCGCCTGATGTTCGGTGAACGCTGCGCGTTACTCGCCGCGAACGCGCTGCGCCAGCCCTTTGAGGAAGTAGCGCAGCATCTGATCGCCGCACGGGCGGTAGTTCTTGGTGCCCTCTTTGCGGAACAGCGCGCTCAGCTCCGGCTTGGAGATGCGGAAGTCCACCGCGGTGAAGATCTGGTGCATGTCGGTGTCTTTCAGCTCGAACGCCACGCGCAGCTTTTTCAGCACCAGGTTGTTGGTGATTGGCAGCTCAACCGCCGGCGCCGGGAACTTGTCGTCCTTGCCGCGTTTGAAGAACACCAGGCCGTTGAGGAAGTGCGCCATCACTTCGTCCGGGCACTTCTCGTAGCCCGGCTCGCCTTCTTTGATCACGTAAGCGTCCATCGCCGACACCGCCACCTCGAAATCGTCCAGTTTGATAATCTCGACCATTTTGGCGTTGTTAATGCTCAGCATATAGCGCACGCTGCGCAGCACGTCGTTGTTCATCATGGGATTGCATTGCCTTATTTGTCTAACGGGGACGTGCGCACATTGCGAAACGAAATGACTGCCACACACCTTGAATGTGCGGCAGTATAGGGATCGGCAAGGGGTTTCTCAATCGATTTGGCTTTTTTGCTGATATAGCGGGATGTCTTCGCCGATGATGTACTTGTTGCGCAGCAGCGACGAGACCTTGTCCATGATCATCACCACCACCACCAGGATCAGGGTGATGAACATCACCACGTCCCAGTTCCACAGCCGCATGTTCTCCGCGTACACCAGGCCGATGCCGCCGGCGCCGACGAAGCCCAGCACCGCCGCAGAGCGGGTGTTGGATTCGATCTGGTACAGGCTGAGCGCCAGGAAGGTGGGGAACGACTGGGTGAAGATGCCGTAGCGGTGCTTCTGCAACCCGTTGGCGCCCACCGCCGTCAGGCCGCGGCTCGGGGACTTGTCCACCGCCTCGTGCCCTTCGGCGTACAGTTTGCCCAGCAGCCCGACGTCCTGCATCACGATAGCCAACACCCCGGCCAGCGGCCCCATGCCGACGGCGCGCACGAAGATCAGCCCCCAGATCGCCATATCGATGCCGCGCAGCACGTCCAGCAAGCGGCGCACCAGCACGGAGATCGGCCGCAGCAATGGCGTCGACATCACGTTGCGCGCGGCGAAGAACGACAGCGGCAGCGCGATCAGCGACGCGGTGATGGTGCCGGCGAACACGATGGCGATGGTGATGCCAATCTGCTGGAAGTAGTACATGAACGGCCAGTTGGCGAAGTCATGCCAGACGAACATGCGCAGGAAATAGCGCCCCAGCTGCTGGCAGCCGTTGATAAACTGCGGCCAGCTAATGCCGAAGACCAGGAAGAAGAACACGTAGTACAGCACGATCGCCAAGGCGATCAGGCCGACGGTGCGCAGGTAGCGCCCCTGCTGCGCGAAGATCGCCGGATGCTGCTGTTTTAGCTGGCGCAGCGTTTCCGCCGACGCCGGAGTGCCCGCTGTCATTTTGCCCCCTCCACCACGCGCTTGCGCAGCTCGCCCGACACATAGTCGAGCACGGAAACCACCACGATGATCAGCAGCAGCGTCATGCTGACCTGATCGTAGCGGTCGAGTTTAATGTTGGTCATCAGCTCCTGGCCGATGCCGCCCGCCCCCACCAGCCCCAAAATGGTCGACTGGCGAAAGTTGATCTCCAGCCGCATGAAGCTGTAGGAGAGAAACACCGGCTTCACCTGCGGCCACAGGCCAAAGCGCATGCGCTGCAGCGGCGTGGCGCCGCAGGCCGCCAGCCCGCGCACCGGTTTGTTGGAGGCGGTTTCGATCGACTCGTAGAACAGCTTGGTCAGGCTGCCGATGGTGTGCAGCGCCAGCGCCAGGAAGCCGGGAATGGCGCCGATGCCGAACGCCATCACGAACATCACCGCCCACGCCAGCTCAGGCATGGTGCGCAGAAACGCCACCAGCGTGCGGATCGCCAGCCGCACCGAGGCCGGGGTATAGGTGTTGCCGGCCGCCAGAAACGCCAGCACGGTCGCCACCAGCACCGAAAAAATGGTCGCCGCCAGCGCCAGCTGCAGGGTCTCCCAGATCAGCGGCAACTGGATGTTCAGGCGATAGCCCCAATAGGCCAGCGAGCCTTCGGTGCGCCCGTCGGCGAACAGCAGGTGCCAGTGCAGCGTCGGAACGGTTTCGGCCAGATAGTCGAAGAAGTGCGGAATAGACACCCAGACGGTGTGCAGGTTGAACTCGGCGAGGTTGCCGGCGCCCAGGTACAGCACCACCAGCCCGAGCGACCACAGCAGCGCTTCGCGCTTTTGCTTGCTGCGGATCCGTTGGTAATAGTGTGCGAAATCGGTATTCAAAACAGGTCTTCCATCGTTATGGAACAAGGGGTTCAGCATGCTGAACCCCTTCATTCGGGCGGCCGAGGCAGCCGGGAATCAACGCTCGCCTTTGGTCAGCTCGCGCTTCATATCGATGATGGTCTGGTATTCCGCCAGGGTGGTGTCGCCGATGTGCTGTTTGCCGCCCATCGCTTTGATAAAGCACGCGTGATCGTCTTTATCCAGCTTCTTGATGGCGGTGACCACTTTGGCCTTGAAGTCGGCCGGCAGCGAGTTGCTCACCAGGATCGGGCCGTTCGGGATCAGCGGCGACTGCCAGATGATGCGGATCTGCTTCATCAGGTCCGGGTGATCCATGCGGATCATGCGGGTGAACGCGCCGCTGGTGTAGCCGGTGTTGTAGTCGCCGATCATCGACGCCCAGGTCACCGCGCCTTCAAACTGGCCGTTCAGCACGCCGAGGATGTCCTGCTCGTGGCCGCCGGAGAAGGTGACGCTGGAGAAGGTGTTGTTGTATTTGTTGTCGACCGTGCCGCCGAACAGCTTTTTAAACGCCTGGTTCGGGATCAGGAAGCCGGAGGTGGAATCCGGATCGGCGAAGCCGATGGCTTTGCCCTTCAGGTCTTCCAGTTTCTGGTATGGGCTGCCGGCCTTCACCACCACCACCGAGTGGTAGCCGCGCGACTGGTCGACGTCATCGACCGCGATGCCGACGATGTCCACCGCTTTCGGATCCTTGATGTAGACCGAGGCGAACGACGACGGCGACATGCTCAGCACCAGGTCAATCTTGCCGCCCAGCAGGCCCTGGATCACGCCGGAATAGTCGGACGAGTTGCGCAGCTTGGTATCGACGTTCAACTCTTTATCCAGGAACTGCTTCACGCACTGGTTATCGCCGATCTGCTGGGTGGCGTTCTGGCCGCCGAGAATGCCCAGGTTCAGCTCTTTCGGCGCATCCGCTGCGGCAGCATTAAATACCATCATCGCGCCGGCCATCAGGGTGGTCAGACTCAATACTTTTTTCATTAGGTGTGCCTTGTGTGTAAAGGGTAAAGGTCAAAAGTGCTTCAATGGATCTGATTGGCTTCTTCGCCATACAGCTGGTGCAGGATCCGCTCGTTCAGTTGCGAAGGATGCCCGTCAAACACGATCTTCCCGTGGGCGATGCCGATCACCCGCGAGCAATACTCTTTCACCAGTTCGACCGAGTGCAGGTTCACCATCACCGCGATGCCGTCTTCGCTGATTTTCTGCAGCGCGTCCATGATGCGGCGGGTGTTTTTCGGATCGAGCGACGCCACCGGCTCATCGGCCAGCAGGATTTGCGGGTTTTGCATCAGCGCGCGGCAGATGGCGACGCGCTGCATCTGGCCGCCGGAGAGATGCTCGGCGCGCTGCAGCGCGTGCGGCAGCATGTTGAGCCACTGCAACAGCTCGATGGCGCGAGCGCGGTCGGCGTCATCGAACAGTTTGAAGAAGGATTTCAGGGTGGAGGTGTGGCTCAGGCGCCCCAGCAGCACGTTGGTCATCACGTCCAGCCGCGGCACCAGGCAGAAGTCCTGGAAGATCATGCCGCAGCGCGCGCGCCACTGGCGCATCTGGCGGCCGGCAAGCTGGGCGATATCCTGCGCCACGCCATCGTCTTCGAAGTGCAGCATCTCGCCGCAGCTGGAAGGAATGGTGCCGTTGAGGGTGTGCAACAGCGTGGACTTGCCCGCGCCGGAACGGCCGATCACCGCCACGAACTCGCCGGCGTGCAGATCGAAATTGATGTCATCCAGCACGCGCTGCTGCGCTTTGTAGGCCTTGCCGAGCCCCTTTACCGATAACACTTTGCGGGATGCGGCGGCGTGCTGCCCTGGGAACTCGTGCTGCGCCAATTTTAACAGTGCCTGAGCCATATGATTTCTCTGATTTCAGTGGCTAATCATTATGGGCACCTATTAACGAATAAGTTTATGACAGTGGGATGATGGTTTTATGGCCGGGGCGTGACGCGTGCCGCCCCGGCGTGCGCATCATTCCAGGCTAAAGAAGTCCAGCCCCAGCGCCGCCTTGACCTGCTGCAGCGTCTGCTGGCTGACCTGATGCGCGCGGCGGGTGCCGTGCTGCAGGATGCGCGTCAGCTCGCCTTTATCGGCGATGAATTCGGCGCGGCGGGTGCGGATCGGTTCGAGCAGGCTCTGCAGGCAATCCTCCAGCAGCCGTTTGATCTTCACGTCCCCCAACCCGCCGCGCCGGTAGTGCGCCTTCAGCTCCGCCACCAGCGCGGCGTCGTCGCAGAAGGCGTCCAGATAGGTGAACACCATGTTGCCCTCCACCCGGCCGGGATCGCTGACGTTGAGATGACCGGGATCGGTGAACATGCTCATCACCGCCTTGTGCACCTCGTCGGCGCCGGCGCCAAGCGGGATGGCGTTGCCGCGCGATTTCGACATTTTGCCCTGCCCGTCCAGCCCCGGCAGACGCCCGACGTTGCTCAACAGCGGCTGGCACTCCGTCAGCACCGGTTGGCCGACGATGTGGTTGAAGCGCCGCACGATCTCGTTGGTTTGCTCCAGCATCGGCAACTGATCCTCGCCGACCGGCACGTGGGTGGCGCCAAAGGCGGTGATGTCCGCCGCCTGGCTGACCGGATAGATCAAAAAGCCGGCCGGCAGGCTGCGGGCGAAATCCTTCTCGGCGATTTCACTTTTCACCGTCGGGTTGCGTTCCAGCCGCGCCACGCTGACCAGATTGAGGTAGTACATCGTCAGCTCGGCCAACGCCGGCAGCGCCGACTGCAGGCAAATGGTGGTCTTGTGCGGATCGATGCCGACCGCCAGATAGTCAGCCACTACGTTGAGCACGTTGGTGCTGATTTTTTGCGGATTGTTGCCGTTATCGGTCAGGCCCTGCAGATCCGCCACCATCACCGTTTGGTTATGCTGGTGCTGCAGTTCCACGCGCTGGCGCAGCGAGCCGACGAAGTGGCCTAAATGCAGTGGGCCGGTGGCGCGATCGCCGGTAAGAATGGTGTAGCTCATGACAGTGCTCCTGAAGGTCTGTAGACCGCCGGATCAACGCCACAAAAAATAATGCCGCCAAACCGGCGGCATTAAAAAGAGATGTGAATACTCGTGCCGCCTCAGAAGAGGCGCCACCATGACTGGTTGTGGGTGGAGTGCATCGATATATTCATGGCATCAAGGTATACCCGCTGCGGCAGCGCGTCAATAACCCGCCGCCGATGCGTAAGACGACGTTACATTCCGGCATTTGCGTTCCTGGCCCGGCGCGCTAGGGTAAAACCTTCAACCTGAAAAAGGAGCGCATGATGAAGATCGGATTTGCCGGACTGGGTGGGATGGGCAGCGCCATGGCGGCCAACCTGTTGCAGGCGGGATTCGCCTTAACGGTATGGAACCGCTCGCCGCAGGCGGCGCAGCCGCTGGTGAGCGCCGGCGCGCGGCAGGCCGAGCGGCCGGAACAGTTGGCCGATGCCGACGTGCTGATCACCATGCTGGCCGACGATGCCGCCACGCAACAGGTGGTGGTGGACAGCGGATTGCTGCAACAGATGAAACCGGGCGCGCTGCATATCAATATGGCGACCATCTCGGTCGAACTCGCCAAACGCCTGACGACGCTGCATGCGGAACACGGCATCGGCTATCTCGCCGCGCCGGTGCTGGGCCGGGTCGACGTGGCCGCCGCCGGCAAGCTGAATATTCTGGCGGCCGGCGATAGCGAGCGGCTGAAGCAAGCGCAGCCGCTGTTCGATGCCCTTGGCCAGAAAACCTGGCACTTCGGCGCCGATCCGGCGCAGGCCAACGTGGTCAAGATCGCCACCAACTTTACGCTGGCCAGCGCCATTGAAGCGATGGCGGAAGGCAGCGCGCTGGTGCGCAACTACGGCGTATCCGGCGCCGACTACCTGCAGATGCTGAGCAGCACCGTCTTCGCCGCCCCGGCCTATCAGGGCTATGGCGCGCTGATCGCCGCCGAGAAATATTCACCCGCCGGATTCCGGCTGGCGCTGGGGCTGAAGGACGTCGGGCTGGCGCTGGCCGCCGGCGCCGACAGCCATACGCCGATGCCGTTCGCCGGGGTGCTGAAAGACAACTTCCTCGACGCGATGGCGCAGGGGGATGCGGATCTGGACTGGGCGGCGCTGGCCAAGGTGGCGGCGCGGCGGGCGGGCCTGAAATAACGAACGGGGGCGTTGGCCCCCGTTTTCCGTTCTCAGAACACGATGTCCGCCGCGGGCACCGCGCGGATCGGCACGCCGAAGCTGTCGATGTTCGACAGCGTCTCGTTATGGTGGGTGCGGATCAGCAGGCCATCGGCATAGGATTTGTCGTGGCAGGTATGCGCATCCGCCGCCAGCGTCACCGGATAGCCGCGCGCCGCCGCGCTGCGCACCGTGGTATCGATGCAAAACGGCGTGGAGTAGCCGCACACCACCAGCTGCGATACGCCGTTGGCGATCAGTAACGCGCCGAGCGAGGTGCGCAGGAAGGAGTCCGGCGTGGTTTTCTCCACCCGATGGTCGCCCGGCGCCACCGTCAGCGCCGCGAGCACTTGCCAGGCGGCGCTGCCGTGCGGCAGTTCATCGTCCGGCGTATGGTGCTGAATGACGACAACCGGCGCACCGGCCCGGCGGGCGCGCTCGCTCAGCTGATTGATGCGCGCAACGGTGCCCGCGGCATCCGCCGGCGGCGGCGTAAACAACCCTTCCTGCACATCGATAATCAACAGCGCGGTGGTCATGGCGGCTCCTGAAGAAAAGATAAGCGCGTCAGCACACCGGCTGGCGCGGGCGGAAAATATGGTCGACGCCCTGCTCGCGCAGCCTGTGCACCAGATCGTGCCCGCCGTTCGGCGTGGCGTGCGCCAGCTGGCGCTCGGCGGTAAACACCGGGCTGGCCCAGAACAGGTTAACCGGATCGCCATACTGCTGCGGCAGAGCCAGGTGCGCGTGATGCGGGTAGAAGGACGACGATAAAATATAGCCCTCATAGCCCAGCGGCGCCACGTCGGACTCCAGCGTATGCCCTTCGCCGATCCAGGTCAGCCGCGCCCACGGCGCATGAGCGAAACCGGCCAGCGCGCTGGCCATCTGCACCGCGTTGTCTTCGGTCATGTATTGACTGTCGATGGCGATCGCCATCTCCATGCGGCGATAGCGCGAAGCCTCGTCGTTGAACAGGATCTCCACCCACGGCATCGGCCGGATGCTGACCCCCATGGTGAGGAAGTAATAGATGCCGTCGCGTTCGTGCTGGGTGATAGCCATCGGCGGCCACTTGCCCTGATCGATGGCGTAGTATTTTACCGAAGGGCCGAAATGCGGCTCATAGCGCGCCTGAAAATCGCGCTGCATCTTCGGCCACGGATTGCCCTCTTCACGCTGCCAGCTGCGCCAAAACTGGCGGGTGCTTTCCGCCAGCGCATATTGGGTGTTGGTCGAGGCCGAACCGAGCGGATAGGCCAGTGGGCTCTCCTTGATGCAGCTGGCCGAATAGCACACCGAATGATCGATATACAGGCTCCAGCCGGGGATCACCGCCAACAGTTGGCCGTAATACCACAGGGCCGCGCCGTCGTCGCTTTCACTCCACACCACCATCAGCCCTTCCGGGTTCAGCGGCGCTTCCCCTTCCAGGTTGCGGCAAAACTCCGCCGCCAGCATCGGCGGCTGCCCTTGTTCCAGCGCGGCGCGATCCTCCTGCAGCGGCGCGGCGGCCAGATTGCGCAGCCAACAGGCGCGCACCTGATAGCGATCGCTGTAGGCTTCGGCGGGATAGATGTAAAAATAGGCTGCCCGGTGATCTTGCTGAACCACCGCGACCAGCGTCTGGTTCTCATTGCTGACTTCAGCAAGTACGTATGACTCGTTCATATCACCTCAATAGGGTCAGGGCGCGGCAGAATCGGCTGCGCGCCAAAAATGGAATGTGGCTTTGCCCCAAGTGTAAAACGCATTACTGGCCGGATCACCCGTAAAAGTCTCAAAAACGGCCGTAAACGAAGATAAACAAAGGCTAATTATAGCGGCTGCGGCTCATGACGGCTGAGTGATGCGCCGCACCGCACGCTGATAGGAACCGTTGCGCATCGACGCGCCCAGCACCTTGCCCAAACCGGCGGCGCCCGTTCGCACCAGCCGCCGCCGCAGCGCGCCCGGATGAAAACCGAACTGCCGCTGCGCCCAATCGGGTAACAGATCAATGCCCGCCTGCATCACCACCCCACCGAGGGGGCGCGCCAATGCGCTCGGCGCCGGCGCCTTCAGCAGAATGCGCGCCACCTCTTGCGTGCGTTCATCGCACACCAGCTGCGGCCGCATCGCCTGCAGGTATTCTTCGACCTCCGCGCAGGACTGAGGAATTGCCGTCGCCCCCAGCGCGGCGGCCACGCGCGCCGCTTCACGATAGTATTGATCCTGCAAATCGCGGGAAAGGTGCGGGTTGCGGTAGCGCAGGTGGCTGGCCAGAAAACGGCTGCTCTCCGCCACGTGCACCCAGGTCAGCAGCGCCGGATCGCTGGCGGCATAAGGCGTGCCGTCGCTGCCGACGCCGGTCACCCGCAGATGGATGGCTTTGACTTTGGCGATCAGCCGCTGCGCCTCGGCGGTCGGGCCGAAGGTGGTGACCGAAACGAACTGGCTGGTGCGGCGCAGGCGGCCGATCATATCTTCGCGAAAATTGGAGTGATCCCACACTCCGGCCAGCGCCAGCGGGTGCAGCATTTGCAGCAGCAAGGCGCTGACGCCGCCGCACAGCATCGGGGTGAAGTCGCGATGTACCTGCCAGATGACAGACTGCGGGCCGAACAAGCCCGGATCGCCCGGCGGGTTCTCAAAATCGACGCCGCCGAGCGCCAGCCCGGTCAGGCTGAGCACCTGTTTTTCTATCGCTGCGCGTACCGCTTCCATCCTGCCGCCCTCTTGCTGGTTCAGCGGCCAGTGTATCACGCGACGGGCGCCTCATTGCGCCCTGCGGCGGTTGAAAGCATTAACTTGCTGAATTACAGTTGTTATACCGCTTGCGAGAAGGCGGGCCTATTCGATCCACTGCAGAGGCGCTTTGCAGGGCGTTAACCCACGTTAATTCGGCACTAACCCCACAAAACCTCTATCTAGTTTCTTTTCCTTCAACTTAGATAGCAGAGAGTTCGATGATTACCATCAGAGCACGCGCGGCGGAAGACAACGCGCAATTGGCAGATATCTGGCTGCGTTCGGTGCGCGCCACCCACCATTTTTTAACCGAAGACAACATCGCGCAGCTGTTCCCGCTGGTGCTGAACGACTACCTGCCGGCGGTCAACGTTTGGGTGGCCGAAGACCGACCGGGGCATCCCTGCGGCTTTATCGGCCTGAACGGCAACAAGGTGGAGATGCTGTTTATCGACGCCGAACAGCGCGGCCAAGGCGTGGGCAAAGCGCTGTTGACCCACGCGGAAACGCTGCACGATGAGCTGCAGCTGGACGTGAACGAGCAAAATCCGCAGGCCAGCGGCTTCTACCGCCACTACGGGTTTGTCATCACCGGCCGCTCGCCGCTCGACGGCCAGGGCAACCCGTTCCCGCTGCTGCACATGAAGCTGGACAAACGTTAACCCTCCGCCGGCCGCCCTGCGGCTGGTCAGTCTATTGACAAAGAGGGGAAAAAGCGTGGTTTTTCCCCTCTTTGTGGTGATCAGCCGAAAATCAATAAATTGATTTTCCTTGTTTTTTATTCGGTGCTCTCTGCCAACCCGGCAAGGGTATAAGGTTTGTCATCAATCTCGCCGGCCGCCCTGCGGCCGGTTTTCTTCCCCCCGCCTCCCCGGCCGCCTTATATATCAAATCAGAATAAGTAATAGATTTTACATTCTTCCTGTCACTATCAACCCTCGGTAGGATTGCCCGGTATTCACCCGCAACAGAGGTTCCGTCAGCCGAAAAGCCGAACGATCTCTGTCCGGCGCACCGCGCTCTGGACGGAATGCTGTGATGTATCGATAAGGATCCGCTTCGCTATGATCGTTCTTTCGAACGTTTGCAAAACTTTTGACAGCACACAGGGCCGCGTCGTAGCGGTAGACAACGTCAGCCTGGCGGTAGAGGCCGGGCAAATTTACGGCATCATCGGCTACAGCGGCGCCGGCAAAAGCACCCTCATCCGCCTGCTCAACGGCCTGGAAACGCCCACCAGCGGCCGCATCGACGTCGGCGGTTTCGATATCGCCCGCGCCAAAGGCAGCCATCTGCGCCAGGCGCGGCTGAAAATCAGCATGGTGTTTCAGCACTTCAATCTGCTGTGGTCGCGCACCGTCAGCCAGAACATCGCGTTTTCCATGCAGATCGCCGGCGTGCCCAAGGCGCGGATTGCGCCGCGCGTGGCGGAACTGATCGCGCTGGTCGGCCTGCAGGGGCGCGAAAACGCCTACCCGTCGCAGCTCAGCGGCGGCCAAAAGCAGCGCGTCGGCATCGCCCGCGCGCTGGCCAATAACCCGAGCGTGCTGCTGTGCGACGAGGCCACCTCGGCGCTCGATCCGCAGACCACCGACGCCATTCTCGACCTGCTGTTGGACATCAACCGTCAGCTGAAATTGACCATCGTGCTGATCACTCACGAGATGCACGTGGTGCGCAAAATCTGCCACCGCGTGGCGGTGATGGAAAACGGCCGCATCGTCGAAGAAGGCCCGGTGCTCGATGTGTTCACCCGGCCGCAGCAGCCGATCACCCGGCAGTTCGTCAAACAGGTGTCGCAGTATGCGGACACCGAAGAGAGCTTCAACCCGCAGCTCACCGCCCACCTGCCGGGGGCGATTTTCAAGTTGACCTTCGTCGGCGTGCAAACCCATCAGGCGGTGATCTCTGAAGTGATCCGGCGCTACGCCCTGACCATCAACATTCTGCACGGCAAGATCAGCCACACCCTCAACGGTTCGTTCGGCGAACTGTACATCTACGCCGAAGGCAACGAACAACAAGTCGCCGACATGCTCAAGTTGCTGAACGAAAGAAACATCGCCGTCGAGGTTATCCAACATGATTGAATCCCTGTTCCCCCACCTGTGTCTGGACCAACTGTGGGACGCCACCTGGGAAACGCTGTACATGACCGGCATCGCCGGTTTGGCCACGCTGGTGCTGGGCATCGTGCTCGGCGTGCTGCTGTTTTTAACCTCGAAGGGCCAGCTGTTGCAGAACCGGGCGGTCTACTCGCTGATCTCCGTGTTGGTCAACGTCTTCCGCTCCATTCCGTTCATCATTCTGATCGTGCTGCTGATCCCGTTCACCAAGTCGCTTATCGGCACCATTCTCGGCGCAGATGCGGCCCTGCCGGCGCTGATCGTCGGCGCGGCGCCGTTCTATGCCCGGCTGGTGGAGATCGCGCTGCGCGAGGTCGACAAAGGAGTGATCGAAGCGGCGCGCTCGATGGGCGCCAAAAACCGCACCCTGATTTTCCGCGTATTGCTGCCGGAAAGCTCGCCGGCGCTGGTTTCCGGCATCACCGTCACCCTGATCGCGCTGGTGAGCTACACCGCGATGGCCGGGGTGATCGGCGCCGGCGGACTGGGCAACCTGGCCTATCTGGAAGGCTTCCAACGCAACCACAGTGACGTGACGCTGGTGGCGACGCTGACGATCCTGCTGATCGTTTTCGTCATTCAGTTCATTGGCGACACCCTGACAAGAACGCTCGATAAACGTTAATTAACCAAGGAAAACGATGATGAAAAAGCACCTACTGATGTTGGCTTTCGCCTCCGTCGCCACTCTGGCTTCTTTTGGCGCCGCCGCGGCGACCAAGCTGGTGGTCGGCGCCTCCAACGTGCCGCACGCCGAGATCCTCGAACAGGCTAAACCGATACTGGCGAAGGAAGGCATCGATCTGCAAATCAAGCGCTTCCAGGACTACATCCTGCCGAACACTGCGCTGGCCAGCCATGACATTGACGCCAACTATTTCCAGCACGTGCCTTACCTGAACTCGGTGCTGAAAGACCACGCCGACGACAAGAGCTACGACTTCGTCAGCGCCGGCGCGATCCATATTGAGCCTATCGGTATCTACTCGAAGAAGTACAAGAGCCTGAAAGATCTGCCGGAAAACGGCAAAATCATCATGCGCGACGCGGTGGCGGAAGAAGGCCGCATCCTGTCTATTTTTGAACGGGAAGGCGTGATCAAGCTGAAGCCGGGGGTGAGCAAAGTGGACGCGCGCATCACCGACGTGGTGGAAAACCCGAAACACCTGAAGTTCCAGGCCAACGTTGAGGGCGCGCTGCTGCCACAGATGTATAACAACAACGAAGGCGACGCGGTGGTGATCAACGCCAACTACGCCATCGACGCCGGGCTGAATCCGACCAAGGATCCGATCGCGGTCGAAAGCGGCGAAAACAACCCGTACGCCAACATTATCACCGTGCACAAAGCCGACGTGAACAAGCCGGAGATCGTGGCGCTGGTCAAAGTGCTGCACTCAAAACCGATTCAGGACTTTATTCGCGAGAAGTACCAGGGCGCGGTGATCCCGGTCAATCAGTAATGGGTTAAACGGCCCGGTAAAAGCCGGGCCGGTTGTCACACCTTATTGCCAATCTGGCTGAGCCGCGGCCACACCAGCATCAACGCCTCCAGCAACCGCAGCAGATCGCTGCGGCTTGCCCCTTCGCGCGCCTGCACCGACATGCCTTCAATGGTGCAAATGACGTATTTCGCCAGCAGCGCGGTGTCGGTCTTCGCCAGCAGTTCACCCTGCTGCACCTTGCGATCGAAACAGGCTTTCAGCGCCGCTTCCTGGGCATGATGTTTTTTGCGCAGCATCTGGGCGACGTCGTCGGACGCGGACGACAGCGCGGCGGAGGCGCACACCATAAAACAACCTGACGGCGTATCGGGATCGGTAAACACTTCGACGGAAGAACGCACGTAGGCCTCGACGATCTCGGCCACCGGCAACGCCTGTTCCAACAGTTGGTTGGTGCAGGTGGTGTATTTTTGCAGATAGCGTTCCACCGCCGCGCGGAACATCCCTTCCTTGTTGCCGAATTCCGCATACAGCGTCGGCGCTTTGGCGCCGGTCACTTCCACCAGATCGGCCAGCGAGGTGGCTTCATAGCCGTGCCGCCAGAACAGATCGAGCGCGCTTTCCAGCGCCCGGTCGCGATCAAATTGTTTCGGCCTGCCACGGCTCTTTTTGCCGCAGACCTCTTCATTGATGCTCATCATTCTCTCCTGTCCCGCTCCACAGCAGGGTTAGCACAAATAACTTAACGATCATTATAAAAAAATATTGCGCCCTCGTCGAGAACCGATTAGCATTTAGTTATCGATCGTTAAGATAATTTAGCGAAGCGGATTAAACCCCTCTATTCACCGTTATCGGAAAGGAATTAACATTATGAAAAACTTAAAATTAACCTTAGCAGTCCTCACTCTGGCCAGCATTTCCTTCGGCAGCTTCGCCGCTGATTTGGTCCAGAACCAACCGGCTGGCCAGCAGAAAGTGGGCGTCATTACCGTCAGCGGCGCATCCGATCTTACCTCGCTGGAAAGCAGCCTGGCCGCCAAAGCCGATCAGGCCGGTGCAAAATCCTTCCGTATCATCGGCGCCGGCGGTAACAACCAGCTGCACGGCACCGCAGAAATATATCAATAACAATGAATTAAACCAGCGGATCGCGATAAGTTTTGCTCCCGACGCCAGGGCGTCAAAAAAAATTAATTAACGAGTATTAAAAAAATACTTGCAATCCGTCAAACCGGCATCTAACATTAAATTATCGATCGTTAATTAATTTGACGACCTTACAAAACAAACATCGTAAAGAACAAAGATAGGAAATAAGACCATGAAAAACCTGAAAATGACCATCGCCGCCATCGCACTGGCTTCCGTCTCCTTCGGCAGCTTCGCCGCCGAACTGGTTAACGCACAACCCGCCGACCTGCAAAAAGCCGGCGTCGTCACCGTCAGCGGCGCGTCCGACCTGAGCAGCCTGGAAAACAAACTGGCGGCCAAAGCCGATGCGGCGGGCGCAAAATCCTTCCAGATCATCGCCACCACCGGTGACAATAAACTGCACGGCACCGCGATCATCTACAATTAATGGCCGGATCGGCAATCGTGCAAAAGGGCGGCTCAGGCCGCCTTTTGCTTGCTTTAACGCCAACGTTCTGTTGTAAGCTGTAGCGACCTTTTTCCGCTGAGCCGAGCAACGCCATGACTCCCCTGCTGTTCCACAAATATCACGGTCTGGGCAACGACTACCTGGTATGCCACCGTTCGGTCGCCGATCGGCTGAGCCATGAACAGATCCGCCTGCTGTGCCACCCGCATTACGGCATCGGTTCCGACGGCCTGCTGATCGACAGCGGCGACGCCGTCAATCCCACCCTGCGCATCATCAACCCGGACGGTTCCGAAGCGGAGAAGAGCGGCAACGGCCTGCGTATCTACGCGCGCTATCTGTTTGACAGCGGCCGCGTGGGCCATCAACCGTTTTTGGTGCACACCGCCGGCGGCGACGTGCGCTGCCAGGTGGCGCAAGACGCGCATCAAATAACGGTGGAAATGGGGCGCGCCAATTTCAGCCCGGCGGCGCTGCCGGCGTTGATCGATCTGCCGGAGGCGCTGAACTATCCGCTGCCCCTGAGGGAGGAGACGTTAAGCGTTTCGCTGGTGTCGATGGGCAACCCGCACTGCGTGGTGCCGGTGGAAAAACTGGATCTGGCGCAGGTGCATCGGCTCGGACCGCAGATTGAACGCCATCCGCTGTTCCCGAAACGCACCAATGTACAACTGGTGGAAGTGGTCGATCGCCAGACGCTGCGCATCGGCATCTGGGAGCGCGGCGCCGGTTTTACCCTCGCCTCCGGCAGCAGCAGCTGCGCCGCCGCCAGCGTGATGCGCAAGTTGAGACGAGTCGGCGATCGGGTTAGCGTGCGGATGCCGGGCGGCGAGCTGCAGATCGCCTTCAGCGGCGATTTTCAGGTCAGCATGCGCGGACCGGTGCATAAAATCGCCACTCTGACGCTGGACGAAGATTGTTTTGCCGGCGGCGCAGGGCTGTTTACGGGATCCACCCCAGCAGTCTGAACCACAGATAATCCAACGGCACCAGCAGCGCAAAGCTGAGCGCGGCCAACAGCAGGCACAGCTTCAGCCCCTCGCGCGCCGGCACTTTGCCCATCCCCATCGCCACCACGATCGGCGAAGCCTGATACGGCAGCAGCGGCGTGGCGTAACCGATTACCTGGGTCATCAGCACCGTCAGCAGCGGCAAGCCGCTGCCTGCGGACAACGCCTGCGCCAGCGGAGTAAACAGCGCCGGCACGCCGTTGGCGGTCACCACGAAATTCAGCAACGAGGTGATCCCCACCAGCGAACCGAACGCAGCGAACGGTTTGCCATGCAGATCCGGCATCATCGCCAGCAGCGCACCGCCCAACCGATCGCCGAGCCCCGAGTGGCTGACCAATGCGGTCAGCCCCAGGATCCCCGCCACGTAGATACAGGTGCGCACATTAACCCCGGCGGCGAACTGCTCGCCGTTGAGAAACCCGATACGCGGCAACAGGCAGAAACAGGCTGCCGCCAACCCCACCCAGGCGGGAGCGATGCCGTGCCAGCTGTCGGTCATCCACAACAGCACCGTGGCGCCCAACAGCGCGATCAGCCGCCATTCGGCGGCGCTGAGCGGGGTTTGCGCCGCCTCGGCCGCCACCGGCTGCGGTCGCGCACGGAACAGGCCGCAGATGCACAGCGTCAGCAGCGCGCCTTTGGCGATCCCGAGCACCGGGGCGTGCAACAGCAGGTAAGAAAGATAAGCGAAGTGGCTGCCATAGGCGCTTTCCGCCGCGCCGCTCATCACCAGATTGGGCACGTTGGCCGGCAGGATGCTGGCGGAGAGCTGGAAGGTGCCGAACCCCACCGCCAGCGCCAAACCGATGCGGCCGCGCGAGCCTTCCGCCAGACCGGCGCGATTGGCCAACGCCATAACGATCGGCATCAGCAGCGTAATCCGCCCCATATTGGATGGCATGACAAACGCCAGCGCGTAGCTTATCGCCACCACGCCGCCCACCAGCCGGGGCCAGGAACCGGCCAGATGCGGCAAGAGTCGGTTGGCCAGGCGATCCGCCAAACCGGTGCTGCGGATGGCGGAGCCCAGCACAAAACCGCTGAGCACCAGCCAGAATGCGGAAGACGCGAAACCGGAAAAGGTCACCGCGGCGGGCACCAGCTGCAAGACCATCACCGCCGCAAAGAACAGCAGCGCGACCACATACTCCGGCAAGCGGGCGCTGGCCCATAGCGCGATGACCACCAGCGTGACCAGCGCGGGCAGCGCCATCGGATCCCCCAACATAGTTTCCTCCCTGATAAAACGTTGTGATTGTTATCAAACGGTTAACAGGGTGACACAAGGCGCGGGCGCTAACCTTGAAACCGCTCACATATCGTCGCTCTGGAGATTTTTCAGCATGCATACGTTGCAGCCGTGGTGGCCGGTATTGCCGCGCCGTTCCGTCAACAGCGTGAACCCCAGCGCATAGTACAACCCGATCGCCTCTTTCAACTGTTCGGTGGTTTCCAGGTAGCAGTAGCGATACCCCGCCGCCCGCGCCGCCTTCAGCGCCTGCACCACCATATGGCGCGCCATGCCCAGCCCGCGCGCGCCGGGTTTGAAAAACAGTTTTTGCAGCTCGCAATAGCCGGGCTCTTCGCCGGCCAGCGGCGCCATGCCGACGCCCCCCACCACCTGTCCGTCCCGCTCCAGCACCCAGTAGTGGCCGCCGTTGTCGCGATACAGACCGGTCAGCCGATCGAGATCCGGATCGTGCAGACTGACCCCTTCCATTTTGTCCATGCCGTACTCGCGAAACACATCGCGAATGATCGCCGCCATCGCCGCATCGTCGCGCTCGGCGATCGGCCGCACCCGCAGATTGGCGTCGCGCTGTTTGCGCGCGCTGCGCAGCGCCGCGGTCATCTTTTTCATCGCCGCAGTGGTGCTCACCAGCTCATCGTCGTCCAACTGCGCCAGCGCCGCCTGCATAAAACCGTCGGCGTCGCTCTCGATGCCGGCCAGCGTCTTGCCGCCCTGTTTACTCAGCCGATGCAGGTTGTGCCGCTTGTCATCAGGATGGTCCACCGTTTCTATCACGCCGGCGGCCACCAGGCTGCGCAGCGCCCGGCTGGCGCTGGCCTTGTCGATGCAAAGCCGGGCCGCCAGTTCGGTGACGCCCAGCGGCTGCTCGCTGACTTCGATCATCAGATGGATCTGCAGCGGCGAAAAGCGCGAGCCGTTGCTCTGCTTGTTCAACATGCCGAACTCTCTGACCAAATTGCGCGCCAATGCTCTGAAATCCCTGATGTTCACGGCGTTATGCTCCCCTGTTCTCCCACCTTCAGGCTACGTTGGATGGGTTATTGGTTGATAGTGTTATCTAATTTTGAACATAACGATAACGCATAAACAATTGCGAATGAATAACCAATCCGGCACCTGAATATGTCAAAATATTTCATATGACAGCATTTAAATCCAATTTAAAACAAATTAATAAAATTAAAAATCATACTAAGATTTAAAGTTGAAATAAAAATCCAATAAAAGTGAGCATAAAAACGGCAAAAGTGGGTAAAACAAAAAATAAAATAAATATCCATTTGAAATTTAAAAGATAAAATTTAAAACGTAAAAACTTGATAGCAACAATTCAAGCGCTACCTCGTCAACGTCGGTTACATATTTACGCCTGCCTTCGCGCGCTTCCCTGCACCATTGTCCCTTTTGCCAAAAGTAGCCCATGCTTTAACTGCTTCTCTCCTTCTGGCTAACCGGGACGCTGGCTCATGACGAAAAAAACCACCCTGCTGCAATTCTTCCACTGGTACTACCCCGACGGCGGCAAACTGTGGCAGGAGGCCGCCGAGCGCGCCCCGCACCTGGCCAAACTGGGCATCACCGATCTGTGGCTGCCGCCCGCCTGCAAGGGCGCTTCCGGCGGCTACTCCGTCGGCTACGATACTTACGATCTGTTCGATCTGGGCGAGTTTGACCAGAAAGGCAGCGTGGCGACCAAATACGGCGACAAGGCGGCGCTGGAACATGCCGCCAATACGCTGCGCGAACACGGCGTGGGCGTGCTTTACGATGTGGTGTTCAACCACAAGCTCGGCGCGGACGAGAAAGAACGGGTGCACGTGTTCAAGGTGGACGCCAACAACCGCAACGACATTGACGATCAGGGCTTCGACGCGCTGGCCTACACCCGCTTCACCTTCCCCGGCCGCCAGGGCGTGCATTCCGAATTTATCTGGGATTACAAATGCTTCAGCGGCGTCGACTATGTTGAGCAGCCGGACGACAAAGGGGTGTTCAAAATCGCCAACGATTATGGCGACGACGGCTGGAACGATCAGGTCGACGACGAGAAAGGCAACTACGACTATCTGATGGGCGCCGACGTGGAGTTCCGCAATACCGCCGTGACGGAGGAGCTCAAATACTGGGCGCGCTGGCTGTTGGAAACCTTGCCGTGCGACGGCTTCCGCCTCGACGCCGCCAAACACATTCCCGCCTGGTTCTTCAAAGAGTGGGCGGATCACGTGCGCGGCAGCGCGCAACGCGACCTGTTTATCGTTGCCGAATACTGGTCGCACGATCTCGGCGCGCTGCAACAATACATCGAGTTGGTGGACGGCAAGGTGATGCTGTTCGACGTGGCGCTGCACCTGAAGTTTCATCAGGCGTCGAAACAGGGCGACGGCTTCGACATGGCGCAGATCTTCACCGATACCCTGACCGCCGCCGATCCGGCCCACGCGGTGACGCTGGTCGCCAACCACGATACCCAGCCGCTGCAATCGCTGGAAGCGCCGGTGGAACCCTGGTTCAAACCGCTGGCCTACGCGCTGATCCTGCTGCGCGAACAGGGCGTGCCCTGCGTGTTTTACCCCGACCTGTATGGCGCCAGCTACCGCGACAAGGGGCGCGACGGCGGTGAATACCAGATCGACATGCCGGCGATCCCGGAGCTGGAGAAGCTGATCGCCGCGCGCCAGCGCTTCGCCAACGGCCCGCAAACCGACTACTTCGACGACAGCCACTGCGTGGCCTTCAGCCGCGCCGGCACTGCCGAGGCTCCCGGCTGCGTGGTGGTGCTGACCAACGGCGGCGAGAGCGGCAAGACGGTTACGCTCGGCGCCGATCTCGCGCACACCGCCTGGCGCGATTTCCTCGGCAACCGCCCGGAGGAAATCACCGCCGACGACCAGGGCAGCGCCCATTTCCCGGTTAACGCCGGCAGCGTCAGCGTCTGGGTGCCGGCCGCCAGCCTCTGATCGCCCGCCGCCGCGTAATGATGACGCGGCGGCAAAACTAATGTTTGCCTTTCGGGTCTAACTTACGCTATCAACTGCGCAAGCCATTCACACCGGAGCCTAAATAGGGTACAAGGCTGCATGAAAATTCCAAAACGACTCCAGCCGCTGGTGGATGACGGGTTAATCGACGACGTCATCCGCCGGTTGAAAAGCGGCAAAGAAGCCGACGTGTTTATCGTGCGCTGCGGCGATGAGATCCGCTGCGCCAAAGTGTACAAAGAGGCCGAGAAGCGCAACTTCAAGCAGGCCGTCCACTATCAGGAAGGGCGCAAGGTGCGCAACAGCCGCGACGCGCGCGCCATGAGCAAAGGCTCCAAATTCGGCCGCCAGCAGCAGGAAGAAGCCTGGCAAAACGCCGAAGTGGACGCGCTGTATCTGCTGGCCAAGGCCGGGGTGCGGGTGCCGCAGCCGGATATCTGCCTGGACGGCGTGCTGCTGATGGAGCTGATCACCGACGAAGAAGGCCTGGTGGCGCCGCGCCTGAGCGATGTCATCCTGACGCCGGAACAGGCGCGCGCCGATCACGCCCTGATGATGAACTACGCGGTGCGCATGCTGTGCGCCGGGCTGGTGCACGGCGACCTGTCGGAATTCAACGTGCTGATGGATAAAGACGGACCGGTGATCATCGATCTGCCGCAGGTGGTGGACGCCGCCGCCAACAACCACGCCAAAAGCATGTTCGAGCGCGATATCGGTAATCTGGCCGAATATTACGGCCAGTTCGCGCCGGAACTGCGCGACAGCCAATACGCCAAAGAGATTTGGGCGCTGTATCAGGAAGGCAACCTGACGCCGGACAGCGCCCTCAGCGGCCGGTTCAACGAAATCCAGAAGCGCGCCGACGTCGGCTCGGTGCTGGAAGAGATCCAGGCCGCCAGCGAGGAACACCAGCGCCGCCTCATGGCGCGCAACGCGGAAGAGTAACGGCCGCGCTATTCGACGCGAAACACCTCCGGCCGCTGCGGCGTGGCGGCCTCGTGATAAATATCCCCCAGATAGCCGGCGATCTCCTCTTCGCGCAGATCCGCCGGCAGCACGATATCGTAGCTGGGAGCATATTTGCGCTCCGGCAGCGTCACGCGGAACAGCCGCCATTCGTCCCCGATGCGCTTCACGCCCAGCAGACGGCCGAACACGTTAAAAATCATCATCCGCCATTCCCCCACTCGTCGCTTTCAGGCTATAACACTGTGATGCCGCCGCAGTGAAAAGGAAAGCGTATGAGTGAAAAAACGCCGCAGTTCTGGCGCGATCCGCAGTTGCCGTTCGTCGAAGCCCGCGCCATCGCGGATGGCCGCCAGGTGTGCTACAGCCTGCACAGCCACGAATTCTTTTCCATCGGCGCCATCACCGGCGGCGTCAGCACCTATGTCAACGGCGAACGACGCATGCAGGTCAGCGCCGGCGATCTGGTTGTCATCAACCCGCAGCAGGCGCACGCCTGCAACCCCATCGCCGATCGCCGTTGGTCGTACGTCATGTTCTATCTCGATCTCGCCTGGCTCGGCGCGCTGCAGCAGGAGCTGCTCGGCGGCGAGGGCGACCGTTTTGTTCCGTTCAGCCAGCCGCTCAGCCGCGATCCGGCGCTGTTCCACGGGCTGAACCGGCTTTATGCGCTGCTGACGGATCCGCTGTGCAGCGCGCTGGAAAAACAGATCGCCATGGTGGAGTATTTCAGCGCCCTGCAGCTCGGGCTGGGCGATGTCCGCCAGCCGGAGACGCCACCGCATACCCGGCTGGAGGCGGCAGCGGCGTTTATCGACGCGCACTGCACCCGGCCGCTGACGCTGGACGACATTTGCCGCGCCGCCGCGCTGTCCCCTTCTTACCTGATCCGTGCCTTCCGCCAGCGTTACGGCATGACGCCGCACGCCTATCTGGTCAACCGCCGCGTACAGCACGGCCATCGGCTCTTGAAAAGCGGCCTGCCGATCGCTGCGGCCGCCAGCGAAAGCGGCTTTGCCGATCAGGCGCACTTTCAGCGCACCTTCAAACAGCTGTTGGCCGCCACGCCCGGCCAGTATCAAAAACCCTCTGCCAACAGATAGCAAGCGCTGGCCGCCAGCAACGCCGCCATCGCGCGATTAAAGCGCTGCACGTTGCGCGCCTGCCTGAGCAGGCCGCGCAGCATCGCGCCGACATAGGCCCAGCAGGCTACCGAGGCATAGCAAATCACGAAGTAGAGCCCGGCGAACTGCCACAGCAGCCGAATGTCACCGTCGCCGACAAAGGCGCCGAGGCTGGCCACCGACGCCAGCCATGCCTTGGGATTCAGCCATTGCATCAGCGCGCCGTACCAACAGGAAGGCGCCTGCGCCGCGCCGTTGCCCAGTCTGCCGTCGTCAAACGCCAGCCGATAGGCCATAAACAGCAGAAAGGCCACGCCGGCCCACTGGATCAAGCGGGTCAGCCCCGGCCACAGGATCAGCAGTTGGTGCATGCCCAATCCCAGCAGCACCAGCAACAGGGTAAACCCCAGCGTGGCGCCGAACACATGGCGCTGGGTTGCGCCAAAGCCGAATTGCGCCCCGGCGCTCAATGCGACGATGTTGACCGGGCCGGGAGTGATGGAGGCCGCCAGCGCAAACGCGGCCATGGAAAGGTAGATATTCATGATGGACACCTGAGAAAATATTCACAGGCACCAGAATGCCGACCGCCGCCGACAGCGTATTGAACAGAATTACCCTATTCGGTTTAGCGCACGGCGACGGCCCGGCGGCGCGGCAGCCCGAAGGTGTTGACCGCCATGCCGGCCAGCACCAGCAATGCGCCGCCGAACTGCGCCGGCGACAACGCTTCGTCCAGCAACAGCCAGGCGGCGAACAGCCCGACCAGCGGCACCAGCAGCGTCAGCGGCGCAACGCGCCAGGTTTCATAGCGCCCCAGCAGGCTGCCCCACACCGAATAACCGAACAGCGTGGCGGCGAACGCCAGATAGGCCACCGCCAGCCAGGTGCCAACCTGCACATGGCTCAGGCTGCTCAGCACCACCTCAGGGCCGTCGAACAGCCAGCTGCAGGCCAGGAACGGCACGACCGGGATCGGCGCGCTCCACACCACCAGCGATAAGATATTACGCTGCGGGAAACCGGCCAGGATCTTCTTGTTGGTCAAGTTGCCCAGCGCCCAGGAAAACGCCGCCGCCAGCGTCAACAGCAGGCCCGCCAGAGGGACCGCGCCGCTGCCCGGCTTATGCAGGCTGGCCTGCGCCAGCACCAGCATGCCGCCGCTGGCGATAGCGATGCCGACGAAATGGTTGATCCGCAGCTTTTCTCCCATCAGCACAACGCCCAACAGCAGGGTGAAGAACACCTGCGCCTGCAGCACCAGCGAGGCCAGCCCCGCCGGCATGCCCACCTTGATGGCGACGAACAAAAACGCGAACTGCGCGAAGCTCATGGTCATGCCGTACAGCAGCAGCCATTTCCACGGAATAGTCGGGCGCGGGATAAAGAAGATCGCCGGCAACGCCACCAGTAAAAAACGCATCCCGGCCAGCAGAAACGGCGGCATACCCAGTAAACCGAACTTGATCACGACGAAATTCACGCCCCAGATCACCACCACCAACAGCGCCAACAGCCGATCGCGCAATGTCATCCTCGCCCCGCTTATCCCATTGAAAATTCGCTTTGCCTTGCAGGTTACAACCAAACCGGGCGCATGGACACCGGCAAACGCCGGCGATTATTCAGGCATCAGGCCGATAAAGGTGGTCTTCTTGCGCGGGCCGGTCATCAGCGCTTCCAGCTTCTCCACGCACTGCAGGTAGTGCGGGGTCTGCTTGTGCGCCGCCACCGCCTGCTCGTCGCGATAGGCTTCGTAGATGTAAAACCGCGTCGGGATCTGTTCATCCTGCAGCACATCGAAGCGCAGGTTGCCCGGCTCTTCGATCGCGCCCAGGTGATTGGCGCGGAAAACATCGATAAATTCGTCGATTTTGTCTTGTTTAACGTTGATCTCAACCAATGTGACGTGCATGGCAACTCCTTGTTTAAACGGCGCGCCGTAACATGGCGCTTTCCAACCATAGGTTTATTCCCGTCGATTGCCCTGCCGCAACGGCAATTTTGCCGCCTGGCTCACAAATCGCGTCGGCGACGCCCACTCCTCCCCCGGCGGGGTAAGGCGGCGGCATCTATAGTTAACATTCCTCCCCCTGAGAGCATAGGCTATGGATAACTACTTGATGGCGCTGGACGCAGGAACGGGCAGCATTCGCGCGGTGATCTTCGATCTGGCGGGTAACCAGATCGCGCACGGCCAGGCGGAGTGGCAACACCTCGCGGTGCCGGGCGTGCCCGGCTCGATGGAGTTTGACCTCAGCCGCAACTGGCAGTTGGCCTGCCAGTGCATCCGCCAGGCGATGCAACGTGCAGGATTGAGCGCTCAGGCGATCCGCGCGGTGGCCTGCTGCTCGATGCGTGAAGGCATCGTGCTGTACGACCGCAACGGCGTGCCGATCTGGGCCTGCGCCAACGTCGACGCACGCGCCAGCCACGAAGTCAGCGAGCTGAAAGAGCTGCACAACCACGGCTTCGAACGCGAGGTGTACCAGCACTCCGGCCAGACGCTGGCGCTGAGCGCCATGCCGCGTCTGCTGTGGCTGGCGCACCATCGGCCGGACATCTACCGCCAGGCGGCGACGCTGACCATGATCAGCGACTGGCTGGCCAACATGCTGAGCGGCGAACTGGCGGTCGATCCTTCCAACGCCGGCACTACCGGCATGCTGGATCTGACCAGCCGCGACTGGCGGCCGGCGTTGCTCGACATGGCCGGCCTGCGCGCCGATATTCTGTCGCCGGTGAAAGAGACCGGCAGCGTGCTGGGGCGCGTCACCGAACAGGCGGCGCAGGAGAGCGGGCTGCTGCGCGGCACCCCGGTGGTGATGGGCGGCGGCGACGTGCAGCTCGGCAGCCTGGGGCTCGGCATCGTGCGCGCCGGGCAGACGGCGGTGCTCGGCGGCACCTTCTGGCAGCAAATCGTCAACCTGCCGGAGCCGGCCATCGATCCGGAGATGAACATCCGCATCAACCCCCACGTCATTCCCGGCATGGCGCAGGCAGAATCCATCAGCTTCTTTACCGGCCTGACCATGCGCTGGTTCCGCGACGCCTTCTGCGCGGAAGAAAAACTGCTGGCGGAGCGGCTGGGGGTCGACGCCTACAGCCTGCTGGAAGAGATGGCGGCCAGAGTGCCGCCGGGCGCCTACGGCGTGATGCCGATTTTCTCCGACGCCATGCATTTCAAAACCTGGTATCACGCAGCGCCGTCGTTCATCAACATGTCGATCGACCCGGAGCGTTGCAACAAACAGACGCTGTTCCGTGCGCTGGAGGAGAATGCCGCCATCGTCTCCGCCTGCAATCTGGAACAGATCGCCGCCTTCTCCGGCGTGCAGGCCCGTTCGCTGGTGTTCGCCGGCGGCGGGGCCAAGGGCAAGCTGTGGAGCCAGATCCTCAGCGACGTCACCGGGCTGACGGTGCGGGTGCCGGTGGTGAAAGAGGCCACCGCGCTGGGCTGCGCGATCGCCGCCGGCGTCGGCGCCGGGCTGTACGCATCGCTGGCCGAAACCGGCGAGCGCCTGGTGCGCTGGGAGCGCGAGCATCAGCCGGACATGACCCACCACGCGCTGTATCAGGAACAGAAAGAAACCTGGCGGCGGATCTACGCCGATCAGTTGACGCTGGTGGACAACGGCCTGACCACCTCGCTGTGGAAAGCGCCGGGGCTGTAAGCGCCGCGCGGCATTCGGTCATAACCTTATGCCGTTTTATTCCTTTCCCCTCGGCGCGGCGCAAGCCGCGCTTTAACTCACTGCCGCGATTGTTCCCCCTCAGAAACAGTGTAACCACCGAAGATGGATTTATCCGCGACTTGCACCTGCCGTAGATTGTGACTTCGGTCACACCGCGCCCCGCGCGCGGCCTGCGCATTCACCTGAGACGAGCGGCATTATGCTGAATAATAAAGATAACCCTGCATCATCCCCGTGGCCGGCGATCTTCTCGCTGACGGTCGCCTGTTTTGTCATGGTCACCACCGAGTTTCTGCCGATCGGCCTGCTGACCAACATCGCCCCTTCGCTCGGTGTCAGCACCGGCACCGCCGGGTTGATGGTCACCATGCCCGGCATCGTGGCGGCGGTGGCCGCACCGGTATTGAGCCTGGCTTCCGGCCGGCTGGACAGACGCCTGCTGATGCTGGGGTTGTCGCTGCTGCTGATGGTGTCCAACCTGGTGGCAGCGCTGGCCGTCAACTTCCCGATGATGCTGCTGGGCCGCGTGCTGCTGGGCATCTGCGTCGGCGGCTTCTGGTCGTTCGCCGCCAACTACGGCCGCCATCTGGTGCCGGAAGCCAGCCAGGGCCGCGCCACCGCGCTGATCCTCAGCGGCATCTCGGTCGGCGCGGTGTGCGGCGTGCCGGCCGGGGCGCTGATCGGCGATCTGTTTGGCTGGCGCGCCGCCTTCTTCGGCGGTGCGGCGCTGGCGGTCGGCGTACTGTTGGCGCAGCTGCGTTTGCTGACCTCGGTGCCACCGTCCCGGCCGGTCACACCGCGCGATCTGGTACTGCCGCTGCGCCTGCCGATGGCGCGCATCGGCCTGATCGCCATCGTGCTGCTGTTCATCGGCCACTTCGCCGCCTACACCTATCTGCGGCCCCTGCTGCAGCAGGTGTTCGTGCTCAGCCCGTCGGCGATCTCGCTGCAGCTGTTGGCCTATGGCGCCATCGGCCTGCTGGGCACTTTCCTCGGCGAGCGTCTGGGGGAATACAGCCTGCGCGCCACCTTTATTCTGATCGCCGCCATGCTGGCGGGCATTTTGATCGTTTCGCCGCTGCTCAGCGGCCTCGCCGGCGCCACGCTGATGGTGTTGGTGTGGGGGCTGGCCTTTGGCGCCGTCCCGGTGTGCGCCACCAACTGGATGTTCGCCGCGGTGCCGCAGGCGCCGGAAGCCGGCCAGGCGCTGTTGGTGTGCGTCATCCAGATCGCGCTGGCCTCCGGCGCGCTGCTGGGCGGCGAGGTGGTGGACTGGCAGGGCGTCAGCAGCGCCATGCTGTTCGGCGGCGCGCTGATCCTCTCCGCCACGCTGGTGTTCGGCCTCAGCTTGCGCTCCGGCGCGATTGGCGCTAAACAGTGTTAATCATTATCTATCTGCAGAAACATGCCCCGGTCACCGCCGGGGCATGGCGTTGAGAACCCTATGGACCATCATTTGCTCGCTATCCGGGTATTTAACCGCGTGGTGGAAACCGGCGGCTTTACCCGCGCCGCCGATTCGCTGGGCATGCCGAAAGCGACGGTCACCAAGCTGATCCAAAATCTGGAGGATCACCTGCAGACCAAGCTGTTTCAGCGCACCACTCGCAGCGTGTCGGTCACCCGCGAAGGCGAATGCTATTACCAAAATACGGTGAAATGGCTGGCGGATTTGGAGCAGATGGAGGGCTGCCTGACCGAGTCGCAAAGTTCTCCGCAGGGCGTGCTGCGCATCGACACCGGCAGCGGCACCGCTCGCCAACTGCTGTTGCCGGCGCTGCCCGGCTTTTTGGAACGCTACCCGCAAATCCAAATCGATCTCAGCATCGGCGATCGCGTTATCGATCTGATCAGCGACAGCGCCGACTGCGTGATCCGCAGCGGCCCATTAGCCGACTCCAGCCTGATCGCCCGGCGTCTGTTCGATCTGGACTGGGTCAGCTGCGCCACCCCGGCCTATCTGGCGCGCCACGGCACCCCGCGCCACCCGTGCGATCTGGAACAGGGCTTTCCGATGGTGCACTACCGCCATCCGGTCAACGACCGCATCCATCCGCAACGCTATGTCGAGCGCGGCAAAGAGATCGCCATCCAGCAGCGCTACCCGGTCAGCATCAATGAAGGCAACGCGCTGCTGGCGGCGAGCCTGGCCGGATTAGGCATCATCCAGATTTATCGGTTTATGGCGCAGCCACACCTCGAGCGCGGCGAGCTGGTCAGCCTGCTGCACGACTGGCAGCCGCCGCCGGAGCAGATGTACGTGGTCTACCCGTCCAATCGCCACCTCAGCGGCAAGCTGCGGGCGTTCATCGACTGGGCGGTGGAGACGTTTCATTAACCGATCGCCCCGGCTATAGTGGCTTCTCTTACGGACAATAAAAACGGGCAAACCATGCATATCGAACCGCTGCTTGCACATCGTCAGCGCATTGACGAACTGGCCGAATTACTGCATCAGGAATGGGGCGCCTTTGCGCAGTGGAGCAACCGCGACGCCATCAGCCGGCGGCTGGCTGAACGCTGTGCGCCCGAGAGCCAAGGCGTCGTGTTGCTGGCGCTGTCGCCGCAGCAACAGATCGTCGGCACCGCCAGTTTGACGCGGTATGAATTGACAGATAAACCGGAGCGCCAATACTGGCTGAGCGAAGTCTTTACCCACCCGCAGCACCGCGGCCAAGGCATCGCCCGCAACCTGATCGCGCGCTGCATCGAGCACGGCCGAACCCAGGGCATCAGCGAACTGTATCTGTATACGCCCGACCAGCAGACGCTGTATCAGAAACTCGGCTGGCGCCCTCTGGAGCAACGCCAGATCGCCGGTGAAACCGTCACGGTGATGAGCCGCACGTTGTAGCCGCACGCACTGTGGTATTATTGGCCGCATATTGATTCCCGACGGACAACCACCATGGCCTATATCCCCAAAAACTATGCGAAGCTGGAAACCGGCTACCGCGAAAAAGCGCTGAAACTGTTCCCCTGGGTGTGTGGGCGCTGCTCACGCGAATTCGTTTATTCCAACCTGCGCGAGCTGACGGTGCACCATATCGATCACGATCACAGCAACAACCCGGAAGACGGCAGCAACTGGGAAATGCTGTGCCTGTATTGCCACGACCACGAACACTCGAAATACACCGAGGCCGATCAATACGGTTCGACGGTGGTGGCCGGTGAAGATGCGCAAAAAGATATCGGCGTCGCCACCCACAACCCGTTCGCCAACCTGAAGGCGATGATGAAGAAATAATGTCTACAACAGCTTAATGAGCCACTAACTTATTAAGCTGTTAAATTAATAAAATCCCCCTCCGCATCGCCACTTCCCAGAGAATTCCTACTTACCCATCCGGGCCATCCAGAGCAAAATAAGCTGCACAGTTAACGACATACTGGCTTGGCAAGCCGCCGCAGTTGGTGCATATTGTTCGCGAGTTGTTCTTGTTAACCTGTTTGATTATCAACCTAATAAGCGCATTAACTTAATAAGTTACCTGCTTAATAACTTGAGAGATGGCAGCATGATTGTTCTGATTGGCTCGCAAAAAGGCGGTGTCGGCAAGTCGACGAAAGCGGTGAATATCGCCGGGTATCTGATTCTTAAGCAAGGCAAGACGGCGATCATCGTCGATGCCGACGACCAGAAATCGATCATGACCTGGTACAACGACCGTCAGAACGTCGAGGGGCTGCCGCACATTCCGGTGGTGGCCGCGTCGGGCAAAATCAAGGAAACGCTGCTGGAGCTGGATCGCCATTACGACTACGTGATCGTCGACACCGCCGGCCGCGACAGCGCCGAACTGCGCTCCGGCCTGCTGGCCGCCGATCTGTTCCTCTCGCCGCTGCGCCCTTCGCAGATGGATCTCGACACCATCGGCTACCTGTCGGAGATGTTCTCCACCGCGCAGGAATACAACGAGAAGGTCAAAGGCTACATTGTGCTGAACATGTGCCCGACCAATATCTTCATTAATGAAGCCAACGAAGCGGCGCAGGTGCTGAGCGAATACCCGGAGTTCACCCTGGTGAGCCACCGCCTGTGCGACCGCAAAATTTACCGCGACGCCTGGGGCGAAGCCATCACCGTGCATGAGGCGAACAACGAAAAGGCGCAGGCCGAGATCGAATGCCTGGTGAAAGAGGTGATCCTGTGAAGAAGCGCACCCCCACCCACCGCATGTCGGAAGACGAATTCATCAACAGCGCCACCTCGCATACGTTGCCGGTTGCGGCGCCCGCGCCGGAAGCCAAGCCGGCCGGCCGCAAGCGCACCTATAAGGCGATTTCCGTCAGCCTGACGGACAACCACATCGAAGCCATCGATGAGGTGATCGTGCAGGCGGCGCGCAACGGCATTGTGCGCATCACCCGCTCAGACATCATCAAGCTGGCGATCGACGGGTTGGCAGAAAAAAGCGAAGCGCAACTGCTGGCATTGCTGAAAAAGCTCTGACCGCACGGCAGCCGCCGGCTGACCAGGCCGGCGGGCCGTTAAACGGATGAAAACCGGCGCGGGAACGGCATAGTACGATAGGTTTTGCCTGTAGCCTTATGCAGCGCGCTGGCCATCGCCGGGGCGACCACCGCAGTCGACACTTCCCCGCATCCCTGCGGCGCACGCGCGCTGTCGAGCACGACCACTTCCACCCTCGGCATTTCAGCGAGCGCAAGCAGCGGATAACGATCGAAATTCCCTTCCACCACGCCGCCCCGTTCGAAATGCAGTTCGCTGTGCAGACAGGTGGTCAACGCGAAACCGATGCCCCCCTCTACGTTGGCGCGCACCAGATTCGGGTTTATCACTTTGCCGCAGTCAATCGCACATATCGCACGGAGCACCCGCAGTCGCCCTTCCTGAATGGCGATTTCAATCACCAAACCGACGTAGGTGGTGAAAGCGTTATTGCGGCCGACCCAAATATTGCACGACATACCGCGATAAACGCCCGGCGGCGGTTCGTGCTGCCAACCTGCCGCCGCCGCGGTCGCGTCCAGTACACGCAACGCTTCCGGGTTGTCCTGCAACAGATGCCGCCGATATTGGTACTCATCCCGGTTGGCCTTATAGCTGAGTTCGCTGATGAAGCTTTCCAAAAAAAACAGGCTGGCGACGCTGCCGACGCCGCGCAGATAGCTCAGGGAGATCGGCTGTTCGACGATGCCGGCCTCTACCTTCAGGTGAGGGATGCGATATGGCGTGCTGTAAACGCACTCCACCATACTTTCATCCCATCCACCGGCCTCGTTTACCGTTTCGCGCCGCATTTGCCAGAAGAGCGACTGCCCGGCATAGCGCGCCCACAATGCCTGCGGGTAGCCGTTTTCATCCAACAGCGCCCGATAATGGCTGATGCAGGCCGGACGATAGTATTCATGCCGCATGTCGATCTCGCGCGGATAGATCACTTTGACCGGTTTTCCTACCGCCCGTGAGGCGGCGGTAGCATGCATCACGGCATCCGGCAGATATTTGCGCCCAAAGCTGCCACCCAGGTAGGTCGTATTCACCACCACATCCGAGGGCGTCAGCCCAAACATTTTCGCCAGAACGTTGCGCACCATATCCTGTCCCTGGAAAGGGCCCCAGGTTTCGATACGGCCCTCGCCGTAATGACTGGTGGCGTTGCAAGGCTCCATAGTGGCATGCGCCACATAAGGCGCGCTGTAACGAGCCTCATGCAGGCACGCCCCCCGCTCAGCGTCGTGGATCAACGCCAACGCCTCACCGCGATCGACCGCCGACACCAAGGTATCGCCGTCCAGCATCGCCAGATTTTCCGCCGCAATCACATTGTCGGTCAGCGCTTGTCCTGCCCCCGGCAACCAGTCGACCTCCAGCAAATCCGCCGCCTTTTTGGCCTGCCAGTAGCTCGCCGCCACCACGATCACCGTATTGAGCGACATATCGTGATCCAAACCGACCATATTGTTCATCGACCACTGCCGGGTCAGCACCAGATCCACCACGCCCGGCATGGCCCGAACCTGTCGTTCATTACGCACGGCAACCAGCTTTCCGCTGAGGTCGGGCACCATCCAGGGAACGCCGATCAGCATCTCAGGCAGGTCGATATCAATACCGTAAATCGCGCTGCCGTCCACTTTTTCCGGCGTATCGACCCGCAATAGCGGCTGACCAATAAAGCCATCCCGCTCTTGCGCCTCGCTCTTCAATCCCGGCTGCGGATCCAACGGCAGCTCGGCGGCATAGCGCACCAGATCGCCATAGGCGACCTTGCGTTGCCCGCCCTCTTCAATCACCCAGCCTTTCTCCGTGCGGCACTGCTGCGGTGAGAGCGCAAAATGTTTTGCGCCGGCACGCAGAAAGAAATCTCTCGCCTGCGCGCCGGCCAACCGGGCGCGCTGATAAAATTTGGTCATTGAGGTTGAGGCGGCGACAAACTGTGCAAAAGCCTCGCCCCCGGCAACCTGACGGTAGGCGTCACGACCGGTGACGAATTTCACCGTCACCTGCGCCCAATCGGCATCCATCTCCGCCGCCACCACCTCGGCCAGGCCGGTATAGATCCCCTGCCCGACCTCGCATTGCGACACGCCGATGACGATGCGCCCTTCACGATCGATCCAGATCCAATCGTTCAATTCATACTGGTTGTCCGGAGGCGCCGCGTCCTGCGAAACCACGGCCGCCACGCTGCGCGTCGATATCGGCAACAGCATGGCGGCCACCGCCAACGCGCTGCCTTTAATCAAGGTTCTGCGGGTGATCGCCATGCTTAGGGTTCTCCCTTGTCGGCGGCGCGATGCACCGCCGCGCGGATTCGATGGTAGGTGGCGCAGCGGCACAGATTGGTCAGGCCCGTATCTATCAGCCGGTCGTCCGGCCTCGGGTGCTCCGCCAGCAGTGCGCTGACCGCCATGATCATGCCCGATTGGCAGTAGCCGCACTGCGGCACATCCTCCGCAATCCAGGCCTGCTGCACCGGATGACTGCGATCGGTGGACAACCCTTCGATGGTGGTCACCTGCCGATCGCGCACCAATTGCAGCGGATAGCAACATGAACGCACTGCCTTACCGTCGACATGTACCGTACAGGCACCACAGGCGCCGATACCACAGCCGAACTTGGTGCCGGTTAACTTAAAATGTTCCCGGATCACCCACAGCAGCGGCGTATCCGGCTCGCCGTTAAATTCGACCGCCTGGCCGTTCAGATTGAACTTCATGCCATCCTCCCCCCAATCAATGCTTCATCCGACGTTTCACCCACGCCCCGATGACGATCAATGTCAGCAATACACCGCCCCAGAACACATAAGGCAGTGACGCGATCAACAGCGGTTTCTCACCGCCAGCCCGCAGCTGACCCACCTGCTCCGGCGTTATCCTGACTGCCGGATTGCCGAATTGCTGCAATACATAGTTGCCCAACTCAGCCAGTTGCCGATCATCCAGGCTATCGGCGAATCCCGGCATCCAGGTTTGCAGCGTCTCTCCCTGGCGCTGCACGCCATGCAGCATTACCATGACCAGGTTATTGGCCCGCTCGCTGCCGACGGTGGAATTGTGAGTCAAAGAAGGGAAATGGCCGTCGTAGGCGCCTTCGCCGCCCAGGCGATGACAGCTGGCGCAGGCAGCGGCATACAGCGCCTGCCCGGCTGCACGGCCTTCACCACCGCCCCCCTGGTATTGATAGGCCGCTTTCGTTCCTTGCACGGTGACGATCGGCGGCGTCTGTTTAAGCCAGTCGGCGATGGCGTCGAGGTCGTCGTCACTCAGGAAACGCAGGCTATGCTCCACCGCTTCCGCCATGCCGCCGGCCGCCTGGGCTTTGTCATTGCGCCCGGTGCGCAGATACTGCACCAATTCTTTCTGGCTCCAGCCGCCGATGCCGCTGACGGGATCCGAGGTGATATTCGGCGCGATCCAACCGCCGGCCTCCCCTCCAGCCAGATAGCGATCGCGGCGTTCCGCCATCAGCCCGTTACGCGGGCTGTGACACGCCGAGCAATGCCCCAAAACATCTACCAGATAGCGACCACGCGCCTTCTTCTGCTCTTCATCGATGGGCGTTTTTTCCAGAAACAGCCAGTTCCAGCCGTGAATCGCATAACGCCAGGAAAAAGGGAACGCCAGTTGGCTCTCAGGCACCGCACGATCGACCGGGGCAACCCCGGCCATAAAATAGCGATACAGCGCGTGCAGATCGTCATCGCTCAATCCCCGATAAGCGGTATAGGGCATGGCGGGATACAAGGGTTGGCCGTCCCGCCGGATACCCTGCGTCAACGCGCGGCGAAACTCTTGCTCACTGTAGTCGCCAATGCCGGTCCCCTTGGCGGGCGTGATATTGCTGGCGATGATATCGCCCATCGGCGAAGCGATGGCATAACCGCCGACATAGGGGGCGTCCTGTTGGGCGCTGCCGCGGTGACAAGCCGCGCAATCTGCGGCGATAGCCAGATATTTTCCGCGTGCGATGAGCTGTTGGTCATTGTGGCTGGCGAAGACCGGGCAGGAAAAGATCCCCAACACGATAACGCACAGCTGTCGTGCTCTCCGCCAGCGGCCGTTCACGCTTCACCCTCCGGTTTCATCGCATCCGCTCGTTCCTCCGCCAACAGCGCAAACTCGTCCGGCAACAGATTTTCCTGTTCGAGCATCGCGACCGCGTTATGCTTGATGCCAAACAATACGCGGTAAAAAGCCTCCAGATCGCCGGCCGAAATGCCGTTAAGCAATTTTTGGCGCGCTTGTTGGCTGGAATGATCCAACTGCGCCAGCATCTCCTGCCCGGCCTCGGTCATTCTCACCCCTTTGGCGCGTTTATCTTCGGACAGGGCATCGCGAGCGATAAGCCGGTTTTTTTCCAGAAACAGCAGCGCGCGCGACATCGTCGAGACTTCGGCGTTCAAATGCTGCGAAACGTCTTTCAACGTGCAGCCATCACCCAGATCGGCAATCGCACTCAGCGCCAGCCAATGCGGGCGCGTCAGATTGGTCATTTTCACCGACTGGTCCATCGCCGTGCGCCATAGACGGTTGGTGACATCCAGATGGATGCCCAATGCAGCAGGAAGTTTACGTGGTTGAGACATATCGGATGGCTCTCGATTATTTATTTGCTTGTGCAAACAAATAGTAGATCGAACGTTCTGATGGGATCAAGCAGATGTCGCAGAATAAAATAAAATGTAATTAATACAGATCGATATAACGTATTTTAACGGATTCACTCCCCGACAACGGGGAGCGATAAGAAAACTCAGTTCCCCGCCACCGCGCAGTGGTAGTCCTGAATTTCACCGGCCGAGCCCAGATTCAGGTCGGTCAGCTTCAAACGGTTCGCCAACAGCAGCATCTCGCCCTGTGGGCTGACCGCCAGCGCCAGGCCATAGTTACCGATGCTGTCACCCTGTTCGACCACATAGTTGTTCAGCAAACGGAAAGGATCTTCCTGGGTTAAATCGGTGCCCGCCAATTTTCTGGCCAGGTATTGATGGCCGACCAATTTCACCGCCAGCGGCCGCCACTGTTGATCTAATTGCTGCGCCTGCTCACCCAACGCGTTATAGACATCCTGGCGCAAACAGGCAACGTGAATATGCAGCTGATCCTGAGAGCGACCATATTTCGAATTGACCGCCAGAGACATCCACGCATCTTTTAACGGTTTACCCAGCTCGCCGGATATATGTTCACGGTTATTCCAGGCCTGAGCGAAATAAGGCGGTGCGTGCTCCGTCTGCAATGCCGGGCTCTCGATACCGCTGACCTTTTCAGTCGGCATCACCAGATCGTGGTAAGGGCCTTTGCTATCCTTGAAAAGCACATAACCCTCGGTTAAATCAACCTTTAAGCAAGGCGCCGGATCGTTGTTCTGCTGCTGATTAGGCACGCACTGTTGGCTGACGATTTGCCACAGCGCATTCGGATTGCCGCGCCCGAAAAACCACCACAGCACCGCCGCCAGCAGCAAAATGGCAAGCAAAATAATTAATAGTCTGAAAAGTCTTTTCATCGCGACGTCCTGTTTATCTATTCCATACCGAAAGGAGCGCCAGCATAAACCAAGGCGCTTATCGTCACCAGAATATTATCCTTAGCGTCACCTTTCATTGACGTCTTGTTATCAAGAGAAATTAAAAATAAGGGTTTACCTAAGTAATTTAAGGTAAATTAATACCGCAGGTTGAATATGAGTGTGATATAAGCAGCCGAACTCTCTTTATATAAGGAACCGACAAGATGCCAACGATGGGCAAATCCCTGCATTATCTCGACGTGGGCTCAGGCTTTCCGTTGCTGCTGGGCCACAGCTATCTGTTCGATCTGAACATGTGGGCACCGCAGTTCGAGGCACTGGCCAAACGTTACCGCCTGATCGTGCCTGATCTGTGGGGCCACGGCGACTCCCCGGCGCTGCCGCCTGAGCGAAACAGCCTGTCGGATATCGCCGCCGATCATTTGGCGCTGATGGATCATTTGGATATCGCAGAGTTCGGCATCGTCGGCCTGTCCGTCGGCGGCATGTGGGGCGCGGAACTGGCGGCGCTGGCACCGGAGCGGGTGAAAGTGTTGGCGCTGCTGGACAGCTACCTGGGCGACGAAACGCCGGAGGCACGGCAGCGCTATATGGGCATGCTGGCCGCCGTGGAACAGGCCGGTGCCATCACGTCGCCTCTGCTGGAATATATCGCCACGCAGTTCTATTCCGACGAGGTGCCCGATGCGCTGTCACAGCCATTGCTGGCCCATCTGCAGAACCTGCCCGCCGATCGGCTGCGCGACAGTATCGTGCCGCTGGGCCGGATGATCTTCGGTCGCCCCGACAAGCTGGCGCTGCTGGAAAACATCACCGCCGCCAGTATCGTCATCACCGGCGCGCAGGATAAACCGCGTCCACCGACGGAAGGCCAGCGCATGGCGGATCTTCTCGGCTGTCGGCATGTGCTGATCCCCAACGCCGGCCATATCAGCAACAAAGAAAACCCGACGGCGGTCAACGAAACGCTGCTGGCGTTTTTAGCTGAAAACACCACTCCGCTGTTTTGGTGAGATTCTCCGGGCCGTCAGGCCCGGCGAGTCATGCCTGGCGCCGCATAAACCCGTGCCGGCTCAATATTTCCTGCCCCTGTTCGCTCAAGATAAATGCGGCCAACCGCTGCGCTTCTTCATCCAGCAGGCATAGGCCGTAATCCGCCTCGATGTCCAGCGGCGGCGGCAACGTTCGCACCACCAACGTCGGGTAGGCCGCCAACGCCGGGGCATAGCTGGCGTAGCCGAGAAAAATGTCCGCCTGCCCGCTGGCTATCAGATACTCCGCCGCCAGTCGGCCCGCCGGTACCGGTGCGGAATCTATCCCGCCAACCAGCGGCAACGCCCGCCGGCGCAGCGCTTCCCCTTGCCCCGGCCAGGATTGTTCACAGCGTTCGAAAAGCCGCTGCGCATAATCGCCGGAGGGATCGGCTCCCGGCGTCGAGGTGGCAAGCCGCCAGCGCGGATCGCACAACACCTCAGGTAGCGGACGCTCGGTTAATGTCGGCACGTTGCGCACCGTGGCGCATAGCCGATTGTGCGCAAAAATCTGCACCGCGCCCGCGATACCGAGATCCGCCAACCTTTGCGGATGCGCCACGTTGGCCGAGGCGAACAGCTGCGGCCGCTCACCGTTCTCTATCCGTTGGCGCAATAGCCCCGCCGGGCCGAATTCCGCCGAGACCTTTTGCCCGGTGTCGCGCTGAAACGCCGACAGCAGCGGCGCAAACGCCAGCCGCAGGCTGCCGGCGGCAAACAGCAGGATATCACTCATCATGTCGCTCCAATTGGCTGCGATACAACGGCACCAGCGTCGCGTAACGGCGGCCCGCCACCGTCAACGGCACCCGTTCGATCGCCAGTTCAAACAAGGGCGACAGGGATTGCGCCGTTAACACCTCGCGGCAGGCACCGAGCTGGCTACGCCCTTCCTTGCCCAGCAGCAAAGCCCGATCGGCCACCGCGTGAGCATGGTTGGGCTGATGGGTGGAGAACGCCACCGCCAACTGCTGCTCCCGCGCCAGGCGCGCCATCAGGCTCAACACCCGATCCTGGTAATGCAGATCCAGCGCCGAAGTCGGTTCATCCAAAATCAACACCTCGCAGCGCATCGCCAACGCGCGGGCGATCATCACTAATTGACGTTGACCGCCAGATAGGCTGCCGAACTCTCGCGCCGCCAGCTCTTGTAAACCCAACGTTTGCAACGCTTCTCTCGCCAGTCGATGATCTTTGGCTGACGGTGAACGGAACAGGCCGACATGGCGCGCCCGCCCCATCAATACGATATCCAGCACCCGATAGGCAAACGGCGGCGAAAAGTGCTGCGGGACAAAGCCAATCTCACCGTAGCGCTCAATCTCGCCGGATTGCGGCGTCAGGCTGCCTAACAACAGCTGCAGCAGCGTGCTCTTGCCGCGCCCATTGGGGCCCAATACCGCCAGCACTTCGCCGCGCCGCAGCTGAATGTCCAGGTGTTGGAACAGCGGTGCCTCACCCGGCCAGGCGAAGCTCACCCCCCTGGCGGCCAATAAGGTGTCAGTCATGCCAGCCTCTCACTTGCGCGCGGCGCAGCAGCAGCGCGAACAGCGGCGCGCCAATCAGCGCGGTCAGAATGCCCAGCGGGATTTCACCGCTGCTCAGCGTGCGCGCCAAATCGTCGATCAACAGCATGTACAGGGCACCCAGGCAAAGCGAAGCCGGCAGCAGACGCCGGTGATCCGGCCCCACCAGCCGCCTCGCCACGTGCGGTATCACCAGACCGACCCAACCGATGCTGCCGCTGACCGCCACTTGGGCGGCCACAATGGCGGCGCACAGCGTCAAAATCAGCCAGCGGGTACGCTCAACGTTGATGCCCAATGCACCGGCATCCTCATCGCCCAACGACAGCAGATTGATGCGCCAACGCAGCGCCAGCAGCAAACCGCCGGCCAACAGCAAAGGCACAAACAGCGTCAGCAGCTTTTGCCGATCGGCGGTGGCAAAGCTGCCGAGCAGCCAGAACACGATGCTCGGCAGCTTTTCTTCGGTATCCGCCAGATATTGCATCAGGCTGACGCAGGCGGAGAAAAAGCCGCTGAGGATCACCCCCGCCAGTACCAAAGAGAGAATATTGCGCCGCGCAATGGCGCTGGTGAGAGTGAAAATCAGCAGCAGCGCCGCCATGCCGAAAACAAAAGCCGACAACAGCAGCGCCGCCAACGGCAGGCTGAGCAGGATAGCCAGCGTGCCGCCAAAGGCGGCGCCGGACGACACGCCGATAATATGCGGATCGACCAGCGGGTTGCGAAAGACGCCCTGCAAAGTCGCGCCGCACAGGGCCAGCGCCGCGCCGGCGCCCATCGCCAACAGCACCCGCGGCACGCGCACCCCGAGGATCACCTGGCGCTGAATGGCGTCGATGCCTGCATAATGCTGCCCAGTGAACGGCTCCAGCAGGATCATCAGGCTGTGCGTCATCGGCACCTGAAAGCGGCCGACGCCAAGCGAAAACAGCGCGCAGCACAGCGTTAGCAGCGCCAGCCACCCCAGCCTCATTGCCCGCTCTGGCAGCAGGTGGCGCGATAATAGCGTTGATAATAAGCGTCGACCCGCTGCTGCAGATTGATATCGGCAAAACGCTGCGGGTAAAGCTTTTTCGCCATCCACAATTCACCCAGCGCCATCGCCTCCGGCATCGGATATCCCCAGGCTTTGGCGTACTCCGGCATCAGGTAGACCCGCTTATTCTTCACCGCGTCGATCGGCTGCCACTGCGGCTCCGTCAGGATCTGTTTCACCACGTCCGGGTAACGCTCCTGCACGAAGATCACCGCCGGATCCCAGCGCAACACATCTTCGATAGAGACCTGCTTAAACCCCTGAATATCTTTCGCCGCCACATTGAGCGCACCGGCGTGCCGCATCATCAGCCCGGTATATTTACCGGCGCCGTAGGTGGTGAGATCGGGGTTGGCCATATACACCCGCACCCGCTGGTCTTCCGGCAGATCGCGCAGCCGTTCGGCGACCAACGCGCGCTGTTGAATGACGTCCTTGATCAGCGCTTCAGCCTGAGGCTGCCGCTCCATCACCTCGCCAATCAGGCGAATTCCGTCCTGCAGGCCCAACGTATAGGCCCGATCCTCATCGCTCAGCTGTGGATTCATTTTGCCCGCCTGATCGGCCGCTTCGCGACGCAGCGAAATCGCCACCACCGGAATCCCCGCCCGTTCGATCTGCGCAATCATTTCCGGCGGCGCATAGTTGGCCACGAACACCACCTGCGGATGCAGGCCGAGCAGGCTTTCGATATTCACCGAAGTCAGGTCGCCCGGCATCGGCAAGGTTGCCAACGTCGGTGCCAGCCGTAGGTAGTTTGGCCCCAGCTGCTTTTTCCAACTGCTGAGCACGCCGACCACCTGCGGCATCGCATCAAGCTGCACCAGCAGGTTCAGCGTCTGATGTTGCAGCACCACGGCGCGGGTGATGTGATCGGGCAGCGTGACCTGGCGGTTGAGCTGATCGGTGACCTGGCGATCCGCCAGGGCGGCGGTGGAAAACAACGCAAGCGCCAACAGCAGGCGCGGGAGAGAGTTAAACATGGCAGTGACCGGTTGACTATCGTTATATAGCTAATGATATAGCGATGAGCATGGCGAAACAATCAGCGAGATCAAGCCTCACGCCATGTGTACAGGAAGAAAAGTGAGGGGGAACATTGACTAAAGCAGCGCTCCGCCGTAACGCCGGCGGAGCCTGAGAGCGCAAAGAATGCGTGAAAAACGCTTATTGACCGATAGACGTCAGACCCTGGCGGATCCCTTCGTCAGCCTGCTGGCACCATGTCTGCAGACCCTGTGGCGCTTCCTTTTCCAACGCAACCACTTTGCCGTCGTCGTTCAGCACATTGCCTTCACGGCCCATCGCTTCACGCTTGTCACCGTCGCGGGTGTCGACACCGCCGGGAATGGCGGCCACGTAGGCCACCATTTTCTTGGCGTTGTCGATGCTGTCCGCTTTCAGGAAACCTTTATCGACGCAATAAGACATCAGCCCGCTGGTATTACGCGTAATGTCATAGACGTTTTTCAATGCAGCAGGGTCCATCCCTTCGGCATTAGCGGTATTGAACAGGCCCAGAGTCGCGGCAATCATGCCGGTCAGAATGCTCTTTTTCATTGTTATCTCGTTTTAATAATGAATTATTTAGCTTTGAATTATTCACAAAAAATAATGTGAATGTCGGTACGGTATAACGGCGGCTCAGATTAACACAACCCTAACGCGTTAATAACTGTGATTAAGTTAACCTCCAGTAAAATAAAAATGCATGATGGGGTTATTACTCCGCCCGACGTCAGTTTTTACGTTCGACATTAACCGTACCCAATTCAATTTTAAAATAGTATCACCAGGGAATTATTTACAACGTAAGCGTTGGCCTGCGGTCAATCGCGCCCCCGCCCTTTGCTAAAACCACAGGCGTAACATAGCCTGTTAAGACGCGCCATGCCTTAGTGGGAGGGGATTCACATGAACCATTCCGTCCGGCCGCCGCCATGCGACGACAAAACCATTCTCGATATCACGATGAATTTATATCTCTATCCGGCGGCGCTTATTGCGCACCGCCTGGGCATCTTTGAATTTATTGCATTGCGCCCCCGCAACCTGACCGATATATGCGCTCAGGCCAATGTGGAAAGACGCCCGGCAGAGACGCTGGTCATGGCGCTAGTGGCATTGAAATTGATAGACAGAGACGGCGAAACATTCTCTCTGACGCCGGAAGCGGAAACCTTTTTGATAAAAAACAACCCGCATTATTTCGGCTATTTTTGGGATTTGATGATTGAAAACAGCGAGATTTTCACGCTGAAAAACCTGGAAAGCGCCATCAGAAAGAATGCCTCGCAGGTGTACGGCGAGCAGGAGCTGTTTGAAACCCATACGCTCGACGCCGACAGAATGCGGCTGTTTACCCACGCCATGCACAGCCTGAGCATGGGCTCGGCCAGCGTTTGGCCTACGCTGTTGCCCCTCGGTGCCTGCCGCACGGCGCTGGATATCGGCGGCGCCTCCGGCGCCCATGCCATCAGTCTGGCGACCCACTGGCCGGCGCTCACGTGCACCGTGTTCGATCTGCCGGAGGTGTGCCCGCTCGCCGCCGACTACGCGCACGATCACGGCCTCAGTCAGCGCATCGGCACCCACAGTGGCGATATGTGGCGCGATCCCTACCCGGCGGCGGATCTGCACCTGTACTCCAATATTTTCCACGACTGGCCGATGAACAAGAACCGCTTCCTGGCGCAAAAGAGCTATGCGGCCCTCCCGCCCGGGGGCAGGATCGTGATCCACGAAGTGCTGTACAACGATGACGGCGACGGCCCGCCTGCCGCCGCGGGGTACAGCCTGATGATGATGGGATGGACGCAGGGCCGCCAATACTCCGGCAAGGAAATCGGCGACCTGCTGCGCGACGTCGGCTTCGGGCCCGCTCAGGTGCTGCCGTCGCTCGGCTATTTCAGCATCGTCACGGCGCAAAAACCCCAGGCTTAGCGGTTCACCGATCTCGCCATGCGGCTGTAGGTGTGGCGCACGCCGCGGATCGCCACGCTGTAGGCGAAGATGTTTTCCGGCAGCGCCAACCCCAGATAGCCGGTATCGCCGATATGGTGCAGATCCGCCCCGGCCATTTTGCTCATCAGCGCAATCTGCCGCACGGTCTGCACGTCGGCCCCCTCTTGCGAGGTGCCGATCGCCGTCATCGCCAGCGCCCCCTGCCGCTGGGCAAAGGCGATCAGCGCCGCCACTTTCTCCTGCGACATGCCGGGAATGGTGCCCGGAGCAGGCAACAGCACGATATCCGCGCCGTTCTCCACGAACAGCGCGATGTCCTGCTCGCCGATCAGTTGGCTGCCGCTTTCGCGCACGATGCCGGCGCCGTGCATTTTGCCGGTCACCAGCACCATCTCGTCGCCCACTTCCTCGCGGATCGCTTTCAGCGCGGCGGCGATCGCCTGATTGCTGACGCCGTTGTTCGGGTTGCCGGTCAGCACCAGCATGCGCGCGCCGAGCTGATACAGCTTGCGCGCATTCTCGGCGGTGGCGGCGCGGCCCGCCGTCATCTGCCAGAAGTCGTTATGTTCGATGGCGAAGGCCGGATCGACGGCCTCCAGATTCACCCCGATCACTCGCCCGGTCAGCCGCTGCAGCGTGCGTAGCGCCTCCTGCGGCGGCACGTCGGCGGGCAGGCCCGCGATATGCGGATGATCGACGTCGAACAGGTTCAACAGCAGCAGATCGGCGCCCTGGCTGGCCGCCAGCTCGGCGTTGGTGACATTATTGAGCAGCGGCTGAGTGACCGCAATGGTTTCGCTGACCAGAATGCGCCCTTCACTGGCGCGGATGGCATAGAGCAGATCGGCTTTGCCGATATCGGCCAGATCGCTGGCGCTGCAGTCCAGATACCGTTTCATGAGGCAAGCTCCGGTGACATGAGCGGAAAGGGATAGTGCCCCTCTCCCACCGCAGTGAAAGAGGGGGAAAAAGTTACTTCAGGGTAAAACTTTGCGCCTGCACGTTGTCGGAATCCAGGCCGACGAACACGTTGAATTTGCCCGGCTCCGCCCCCCATTTCAGGCTGGCGTTGTAGAACTTCAGATCCTCTTCGCTAATCGGCAGCTCAACCTGCTGCGACTGGCCGGCCTTCAGCGTCACTTTCTTGAAGTTGCGCAGCTCTTTCACCGGCCGGCTGACCGACGCGGTGACGTCCTGCAGATACAGCTGCACCACCGTGGCGCCGTCGTACTTGCCGGTATTCTTCAGCGTAACGCTGGCGGTTAGCTTGCCGTTGCGCGCCATCGTCGGGCTGGATAATTTCAGATCCGACAGGCTGAAGGTGGTGTAGCTCAGGCCGTAACCGAACGGATACAGCGGGCCGTTCGGCGAATCGAAGTAGCGTGAGGTGTACTTGCCCGGATTCTCCTTGCCGAACGGACGGCCGGTGTTCAGGTGGTTGTAGTACATCGGGATCTGGCCGACCGAGCGCGGGAAGGTCATCGGCAGTTTGCCCGACGGGTTATAGTCGCCGAACAGCACGTCCGCCACCGCGTTGCCGCCCTCGGTGCCGCTGTACCAGGTTTCCAGCATCGCGTCCGCCTGCTCGCTCTCCCAGCTCAGCGCCAGCGGCCGGCCGTTCATCAGCACCAGCACCAGCGGCTTGCCGGTGGCTTTCAGCGCGGCGATCAAATCACGCTGGCTCTGCGGGATCGTGATGTCGGCGCGGCTGGAGGCCTCATGCGCCATGCCCTGCGATTCCCCCACCACCGCCACCACCACGTCGGCCTTGTTCGCCGCCTGCACCGCTTCGTCGATCATCTGCTGCGGCGAGCGGGTGTCGAACGCCACCGCCGGCTCATACTCGTTGAGATAGTCGATGATGCCTTTATCCTGCGTGACGTTGGCGCCCTTGGCGTACAGAATGCGCGCCTTGTCGCCCACCGCCCGCTCCAGCCCTTCGCGCAGGGTGACCGACTGCTTGACCACCCCGGCGGCTGACCAACTGCCCATCACGTCGCGCTGGCTGTCGGCCATCGGCCCGACCAGCGCGATGGTCGCCTGCTTGCTCAGCGGCAGCGTCTGCTTATCGTTCTTCAGCAGCACCATCGTCTTGCGCGCCACCACCCGCGCTTCGGCGCGGTGCAGACGGCTTTCGGCGTTGGTGTCCTGCGGATCGGAACCCGCCGGGCCCAGATGCACATACGGATCCTTGAACAGCCCCATGTCGTATTTGGTGTTGAGCACGTCGCGGCAGGCGCGGTCGATATCGCTTTCAGGCACCAGCCCGTCCTTCACCAGACCCGGCAGGTATTTGTCGTAGAACTCGTCGCTCATGCTCATGTCAACGCCGGAGGTGATCGCCAGGCGCACCGCGTCACGCGCGTCGGCGGCCACGCCGTGTTTAATCAGCTCTTTGATCGCGCCGTGGTCGCTGATGGTGATGCCTTTAAAGCCCCACTGCTCGCGCAGCAGATCTTTCAGCAGCCACGGGTTGGCGGTGGCCGGCACGCCGTTCACCGAGTTGAGCGACACCATCACTCCGCCGCTGCCGGCGTCCACCGCCGCTTTGTAAGGCGGCAGATAGTCCTGATGCATGCGCAGCGGGCTCATGTCGACGGTGTTGTAATCGCGGCCGCCTTCGACGGCGCCGTACAATGCAAAGTGCTTGACGCTGGCCATCACCGAACCGGGTTTGGCCGGATCGCCGTTCTGGAAACCGTCGACCATCACTTTGGCGATTTTCGAGACCAGCCAGGTGTCTTCGCCGAAGCCTTCGGAGACCCGGCCCCAGCGCGGATCGCGGGTGATATCGACCATCGGCGCGAAGGTCATGTTCAGGCCGTCGTCGCTGGCCTCCTGCGCCGCCACGCGGGCACTGAGCGCAATGGCTTCCAGATCGAAGCTGGCCGCCAGCCCCAGGCTGATCGGGAACACGGTGCGCTGGCCGTGCACCACGTCATAGGCAAAGAACAACGGGATTTTCAGGCGGCTGAGCTGCATCGCCTGATCCTGCATCACCCGGATATCCGGCCGGGTGACGGTATTGAAGATGGCGCCGATCTGCCCTTTGCGGATCCCCTCGCGGATCGCTTCTTTCGGGTTATCCGGCCCGACGCTGATCAGCCGCAGCTGGCCGATCTTCTCTTCCAGCGTCATCTGCTTCATCAAATGGGACACGAAGGCGTCGCGCTGCTGGGCGTGAATGCCCTGCGTTATCGGCGTTTCCTGCGCAAAAGCCGGGCTGAGGGCCAGACCGGACAACATACTCACCACACAAAGCCATTTCATCTTGTTTTATCTCAGGCGTGTTTCCGCCGCCAACGCCGCGGAGTTTAATCGGAGTGAAGAAACAGTTTGCCACACTCTGTTTCATCGCCAAGAGAATTCGCATCGCTAATGTTTACAAAGCATTACAGGTTATCGGCAGATAATTCTGCAGCCGGGCGCGGCTGTCGGCGGCCTCCGCCGCCAGAAAATCGACCAGCGCGGTTAACGTCGGCGGCGCCACCGTGCGTTCAGGATAGACCAAATAATAGGCCGCGCCGCTGCTGACGCAGAGCGGGAACGGCGTGACGATGCGCTGCGCCTGAATATCCTCCTCCAGCAGGCACAGATCGCCGATGGCGATGCCGAATCCCTGCAGCGCGGCGCTCATCGCCAGATCGAGGGTATCGAAATGCTGGGCCTTACCGGACGGCAGCGCATCGGCGCCCGCCGCCTTCAGCCAGCGCAGCCAGTCGCGCCGATCGCGCGTCGGGTGCAGCAGAGTTTTGTCCGTCAAGTCCGTCAACCGGGCCGCCGCCGGCAGGAACGTCGGCGTGCAGACCGGCGTGAGGATTTCATCGAACAGCAAGTGCGCGGTCAGCTTTTTACCCGGCGGCCGGCCGAATACCACCGCGGCGTCAAACTGCTCGGTACTGAAATCCAGGCCGTGCGACACCGAGGCGGTCAGCTCGATATGCATGTCCGGCCGTTCATTTTGCAGGCGAATGATGCGCGGCAGCACCCAGCGCATGGCGCAGGTCGGGCATTTGATGCGCAGCGCCCCCGGCGGAGCGGCGGCCCGCGTCAGGGCTTCATCCAACTGCCCCAGCGCCTGCTGTACCGGCGCCAGCAGCTGCGCGCCCTGCGGCGTCAGCGCCAGACCGCGCGCCTGGCGGCTGAACAGCGGATAGCCCAGACGCTGTTCCAGCCCGAGGATTTGCCGACTGACCGCCCCCTGCGTCAGGTGCAGCTGCCGGGCGGCATGGGTAAAGTTGAGGCGTTGCGCCACCACCACGAAGGTTTTCAACACGTCGAGCGACGGCAGGGATATCGGCATAGCGAGCCTCGATTAGCTATGATCACAGTGCATGGCAAGTATGACAAACTTTCCCTTGTCCGCCTACGCCGGCTGATGCTTAATCGCTCAACACTTCCCTGTTTGCCTGGAGCCCATCATGCAGAGCGCCTGCTCATCCCGCTCGAAGCTGCCGGACGTCGGCACCACTATCTTCACCGTCATTGGCCAACTCAGCGCCGAATATCAGGCCCTCAATCTGTCGCAGGGCGCGCCCAACTTCGCCGGTGACCCGCAGCTGATCGAGGCAACGGCGCAAGCCATGCGCACAGGTCATAACCAATACGCGCCGATGAGCGGCGTGGCGGCGTTACGTGCTGCCCTGGCGGAAAAAGCTGAACGATTGTACGGCGCGCGCTATGACGCCGACGAAGAAATCACGGTGATCGCCAGCGCCAGCGAAGGGCTGTACTCGGCGATCAGCGCGCTGGTGCACCCCGGCGACGAGGTGATCTATTTCGAACCGGCATTCGACAGCTATGCGCCGATCGTGCGCCTGCAGGGCGCCACGCCGGTGGCGATCAAACTGTCGCTGCAGGATTTTCGCGTCGACTGGGACGAAGTGGCCGCCGCCATCAACGGCAAAACGCGCATGATCATCGTCAACACGCCGCACAACCCGACCGGCGCGGTGTTTGACGCGCAGGATATCGAACGCCTGACCGCCCTGACCCGCGACACCGACATCGTGATCCTGTCCGACGAGGTCTACGAGCACGTGGTGTTCGACGGTGAAATTCATCACAGCATGGCGCGCTATCCGCAGCTGGCGGAACGCAGCGTGATCGTGTCGTCGTTCGGCAAAACCTACCACGTCACCGGCTGGCGCGTCGGCTATTGCCTGGCGCCGGCGGCGCTGATGGACGAGATCCGCAAGGTGCACCAGTTCATGGTGTTCTCCGCCGATACGCCGATGCAGCACGCCTTCGCCGCCGCGCTCGCCAACCCGCAGAGCTACCTGGGGCTGGCGGCGTTTTACCAACAAAAGCGCGATCTGCTGGCCAGCGCCCTGCAGGATTCGCGCTTTGAGCTGCTGCCCAGCCGCGGCAGCTTCTTCATGCTGGCCCGCTTTAGCGGCTTCAGTCACGAAAGCGACAATGATTTCGCCGTGCGCTTGATCCGCGAAGCGAAGGTGGCGACGATCCCGCTGTCGGCGTTCTACAGCGACGGCACCGATACCGGCCTTATTCGGCTGAGTTTTTCCAAAGATAACGAGACCCTGCTGGAAGGCGCGCGCCGCCTGAACCAGGTGTAATTTTTTGTCCGACCATGGGAAAGGGGCACTGCCTATGAAAGCTTTGAAAACGCTGTTCGCCGCCGGATGCCTGCTGGCCGCCGGCTCTTCTCTGGCGGCGGAAAACAGCCTGCGCTTCGGCCTGGAAGCGCTGTATCCGCCGTTCGAATCCAAATCCGCCAGCGGCAAACTGGAAGGGTTCGACATTGAACTGGGCGACGCGGTGTGCGCCGCCGCGCAGTTGCAATGCAGCTGGGTGGAAACCTCGTTCGACAGCCTGATCCCGGCGCTGCAGGCGCGCAAGTTCGACGCCATCAACTCGGCGATGAACGTGACCGAACAGCGGCGCCAGGCGATCGCCTTTACCGACGCCATCTATCAAGTGCCGAACCGCCTGATCGCCAAGGCCGACAGCGGCCTGCTGCCGGACGCCAAAGCGCTGGCGGGCAAACACGTGGGCGTGCTGCAAGGCTCAATTCAGGAGATCTACGCCAAAACCCATTGGGCGCCGGCGGGCGTGGATGTGGTGTCTTACCAGGATCAGAATCAGGTTTATCTCGATCTGGCGGCCGGTCGGCTCGACGCCACGCTGGTAATGGCGCCGTCGGGGCAAAGCGGCTTCCTGTCGCAGCCGGACGGCAAGGGCTTCGCCTTCGTCGGCGAGGCGGTGCGCGACGACAAAATCCTCGGTGAAGGCATCGCCTTCGGCCTGCGCAAAGGGGATGAGGCGCTGAAGAAGAAACTGGATGCCGCCATCGCCAAAGTGAAACAGCAAGGCACGGTGGCGGCGCTGTCGAAGAAGTATTTCGGCGATATCGACGTGACGGTGAAGTGATGGACGGGGGCGGCACCGCCGCCCCCTGCCGCGTTTAGCGATCGAACACCGAGCTGTTCAGCGCGCGATCCTGCTGGTGGCGCTCCAGCGCCAATTCGATCAGGCGCGTGATCAGCGCCTGATAGCTGACACCGCTGGCAGCCCACAGCTTGGGATACATGCTGATGTTGGTGAAGCCCGGCAGCGTGTTGATTTCGTTGATTACCACCTGGTTGTCCGGCGTCAGGAACACATCCACCCGCGCCAACCCGAAGCACTCCAGCGCGCGGAACGCCTTCAGCGCCACCTCGCGGATGTGGTCGCTTACTTCCGGCGCGATCGCCGCCGGCACCACCACCTGAGCGCCCTGCTCATTGATGTATTTGGTGTCGTAGGAGTAGAAAGCGTCGCTCAGCACGATCTCGCCGCATACGCTGGCCTGCGGATCGTCGTTGCCCAGCACCGCACACTCGATCTCGCGGCCGACGATCGCCGACTCCACCAGCACCTTGTGATCGAAACTGAAGGCCAGCGCCACCGCCGCGTCAAACTCGGCGCGGTTTTCCACCTTGCTGACCCCGACCGACGAGCCCTGGTTGGCCGGCTTGACGAACAGCGGCAGGCCGAGGCGCTCGCTCAGTTGCTCAAACGTGAACCCGGCGCGGTTGGCGCGCGTCAGGGTGACGAACGGCGCCACCGCCAGCCCGGCGTCGCGCAGCAGGCGTTTGGTCACGTCTTTATCCATGCTGACCGCCGAGCCGAGCACCCCGGCGCCGACGAACGGCATATTGGCCATGCGCAGCAACCCCTGCAGCGAGCCGTCTTCCCCCAGCGTGCCGTGCACGATCGGGAAGATGACGTCGAGCTGGCCCAGCGCGCCGGCACTGCCCGCTTCGATCAGCTGCTGTTTTTCCTGGCCCGGGATCAGCGCCACGTTCTTGTTCGAGCGGTTCAGCGCGATCAACGCCGGGTTCTCGGCATTGAGCAGATAGTTGGAGGCGTCGTTGATGTGCCACTGCCCCTGTTTGTCGATCCCCAGCAGCGTGACGTCAAACTTCTCTTTGTCGATTGCATCCACAATGTTTTTGGCCGACTGCAGCGACACCTCATGCTCCGCCGATTTACCGCCAAAAATCACCCCAACACGTAGTTTAGTCACGCCTTAAATCCTTCTGAAAAATCATGGCAAAAAAGTCGTTTATCACAATAAACGCATTGCCTGGCGGCGGCAATCGTTGTTGCCAGAATCTTCTTACGCCACAGAATGCCACATCGCGACCATCCAAAACGTATACACTTCGTATATTGTTAATTTATGGAGACGCCGATGGGCATCGTAAAAATTTCGGACGCGCTGCATGACGATCTGCGCCTCGCCAGCCTGACTATGACGCGTTCGATCAACGCGCAGGCCGAGTACTGGATCAAGATCGGCATGCTGGCGGAGTTCCATCCGGAACTGACTTACCCGCAACTGGTAAAAAAAATGATGAAAGATAACGCGCTGACGCTGAAGGAGATTGTCGGGTGAAACAGATTGTGATTAAAACGCCGGAAGAGATTGCCAAAATGCGCCATTCCGGCGCTCTGTTGGCTAAAGTGTTTGCTATGCTCGATGAGGTCATCGTCGAAGGCATCTCCACCATGGAGATCAACGACCGCGCTGAGGCGTTTATCGTCGAAGAGCTGAAGTCGCGCCCGGCCAGCAAGGGGCAGTATGATTTCCCCTATGTGCTCAACACCTCCGTGGACGACGTGGTGTGCCACGGGGTGCCGTCGGCCAGCAAAATCCTGCGTTCCGGCATGATCGTCAACGTGGATATCACGCTGGAAAACGGCGGCTACATCGCCGACTCCAGCAAAATGTACTGCATCGGCCAGGTGACGCCGCTGGCCAAACGGCTGGTGAACAACGTCTATGAATCGATGTGGCAAGGCATTCGCGCAGTCAAACCGGGCGCCACTCTGGGGGATATCGGCCACGCCATCCAGCGACACGCCGAACAGGCCGGCTACAGCATCGTGCGGGAATATTGCGGCCACGGCATCGGCCGCGACATGCACGAAGAGCCGGCGGTGCTGCACTACGGTCAACCCGGCAGCGGCATGGCGCTGCAGGAAGGCATGGTGTTCACCATCGAGCCGATGATCAACCAGGGCGACCGCCGCATCAAGCAGAAGAAAGACGGCTGGACGGTGGTGACGCGCGACAAAAAACTGTCGGCGCAGTGGGAGCACACCGTGGCGGTCACCGCCGACGGCGTGGAAATCCTGACGCTGCGCGACGAAGAGCGCCGGGCCGGCTACGCCGAGCGCTACTAAACCCACAAGCCATTAGCTTAATAAGTTATTTAATTGATAGCCTCTTAGCTTATTGCGCGGCACCGGCGCCGCGGTTAAGGCGACGGGGATGACAGGGAGACAGGCAGCATGCAGTCAGGCAATCAGACGTTTATCAATCAGCTCAAGGACATCGTCGGCGGCCCGCAGCTGTTGACCGGCGATCGCAACACCGAACGGTATCGCAAGGGCTTCCGCTCCGGCGAAGGCCAGGCGCTGGCGGTGGTGTTTCCCACCAGCCTGCTGCAGCTGTGGCGCATTCTGCAGGCCTGCGTGGCCGCCGACAAAATCGTCATCATGCAGGCCGCCAATACCGGCCTGACCGAAGGCTCAACCCCCAGCGGCAACGACTATGACCGTGATATCGTCATCGTCAGCACCCTGCGCCTCGATCATATTCAGGTGCTGGACAACGGCAAGCAGGTGGTCGGTTTTCCCGGCAGCACCCTGCACCACCTCGAGAAATTGCTCAAACCCTACGGCCGCGAACCGCATTCGGTGATCGGCTCTTCCTGCATCGGCGCCTCGGTGATCGGCGGCGTGTGCAACAACTCCGGCGGCTCGCTGGTGAAACGCGGCCCGGCCTATACCGAAATGGCGCTGTACGCCCAGCTAGGGGAAGACGGCCAGCTGCGCCTGGTGAACCATCTGGGCATCCGGCTTGGCGACACGCCGGAAGAGATCCTCACCCGGCTGGAAAAAGGCGACTATCGCCCGGAGGACGTCGAATACGGTGAGCTGCGCGCCTCGGATAACGAATACGCCAGCCGGGTGCGCGACGTCGATGCCGACACCCCTTCCCGCTTCAACGCCGACAAACGCCGCCTGTACGAGGCCTCCGGCTGCGCCGGCAAGCTGGCAGTGTTCGCGGTGCGGCTTGACACCTTCGAGAAAGAGGGCAAAGAGCAGGTGTTCTATATCGGCACCAACGACACCGCGGTGCTGACCGAACTGCGCCGCCACATGCTGAGCAAATTCGAAAACCTGCCGGTGGCCGGTGAATACATGCACCGCGATATCTTCGACATCGCCGAGGTGTACGGCAAAGACACCTTCATGATGATCGACAAGCTCGGCACCGATCAGATGCCGCGCTTCTTCACCCTGAAAGGCCGCATGGACGCCAGCCTCAACAAGCTGCCGCTGCTGCCGCACAACCTGACCGATCGGCTGATGCAGGGCCTGAGCCATCTGGCGCCGAGCCACCTGCCGAAGCGCATGAAGGAATACCGCGAACGTTTCGAACACCACCTGCTGCTGAAGATGGCCGGCCCCGGCGTAGACGAAGCGCAGCGCTACCTGACCGACTATTTCGCCCAGGCCGAAGGCGCCTTCTTCGCCTGCACGCCTGACGAAGGCAAAAAGGCCTTCCTGCACCGCTTCGCCGCCGCCGGCGCCGCGGTGCGCTACCACGCGGTGCACGCCGACAAGGTGGAGGATATTCTGGCGCTGGACATCGCCCTGCGCCGCAACGACACCGACTGGTTCGAAACGCTGCCGCCGGAAATCGACAGTCAGTTGGTGCATAAGCTGTATTACGGCCACTTTATGTGCCACGTCTTCCACCAGGACTACGTGGTGAAAAAAGGCGTGGACAGCCATGCACTGAAAGAAAAGATGCTCGAGATCCTCAACCGGCGCGGCGCCGAGTACCCGGCGGAGCATAATGTCGGCCACCTGTACCACGCCAAACCGGATCTGCAGGCGTTCTACCGCACCGCCGATCCGACCAACAGCTTCAACCCCGGCATCGGCAAAACCAGCAAACGCAAAGGCTGGGCCGAAGACCCCCGCTAAGAGCGCCCGATTGGCCTGCCGAGGCGGGCCACCTCACCTTCCTGTTGACCTTCAATGGCCCATTCAGCGTTCCGCACGCAGCAGCAAGGAGACGATGAACGCGCCCCCCAGCCCCGCCGTAATGATGCCGATGGGCAGCTCCTGATTGGGGATCAGGCTGCGGCTGAGCATGTCGCCGCCGGTCAGCAGCATCGCCCCCAGCAGGCCGCACATCGGCACGGACAAGCGGTGGCGCACGCCCACCAGGTGCCGTGCCAGATAAGGCACCATCAGCCCGACAAAACCGATCACGCCCGTCAGCGAAACGAGAAACGCCGTGGACAGTGCGCAGCACAGAAAGGTCTCGGTGCGCAGGCGCGCGACGTTGACCCCCATCGAATGGGCGGTGTGCTCGCCCGCCAGCAGCGCGTCCAGCGCCCGCCAACGCAGCGCCGTAAACCCGGCCAGCAGCACGAAACTCGCCAACGGAATGAACAGATTATCCCAACGCGCCAGCCCCAGCCCGCCCAGCGACCAGAACAACACCGAGCCGGCCGCCCGCTGATCGCCGGAAAACACCAGGTAGCTGGTGAGTGCGCTGAACAAAAACGAGACCGCCAGGCCGCAGACGATCAGCTGCTCGGCGCGCCTGACCCGGCTGACGCGAAACAGGATCATCACCGCCATCGCGGACAAAATGCCGCCGGCGAAAGCGGACAGCGGCAACGTCAGCGCGCCCAGCGCATCGCCGAAGCGCGTGATGACCAGCACCGCGCCGGCGGAGGCGCCGGAGGAGAGCCCAAACAGAAAAGGATCGGCCAGCTCATTGCGGGTGGTAGTCTGCAGTAACGCGCCGGTCATCGCCAGCCCGGCGCCGGTCAACGCCGCCAACAGGACTCTGGGCATTCGCAGTTGCACGACGATGGTATCCAGCATGCCGGAGAGGGGCGCCGAACCGAGCCCTAACGCCGCCAACGCCTGCCGCCATGACAGCGCGACACTGCCCATCTGCAGGCTCCAGATCATTAGCCCACACAATACCGACAGCGCCAGCGGCGCGAGCAGCATAAATCGCCGGGTCGGCGAGTTCATTCAGCCTCCGGCGCGTACAGCGCCCGCGCCAGCTTTTCCACCGCGCCGATGTTGGCCGGCCCCGGCGTCAGCTCCGCATACTGCAGTTTCAGATAACGGTGGTGCCGTACCGCGGGGGTCAATTTCATCAACGGGTGAGACTCGAGGAAACGCCGCAGCGCATCGGCCCCCGAACCGGTCTGGTAATCCAGCAGAATAATGAAGTCGGGCTCGGCCGCCGCCACCGCCTCCCAGGACGCCGTCGTCCAGCTCGCCGGCAAACCGTCCATCACGTTGCGGCCGCCCGCCGCTTCGATGATCGCCGTCGGCATGGCGTATTTGCCGCTGGTAAAAGGCTTCTCCTCCCCCGAGTCATAGACGAACACCTTGAGCGGCGTCTGACCCGCCGTCCTGACTGGCAGCGCAGCCAATCGGCGGCGCCAGCCTTCAACCAGCGCGGCGGCCTCTTGCGGCTTGCCGAAAATCTTGCCGAGCTTTAGCTCATCGTCATACAGCAGGTTCATATCGGCCTTCTGCGGCCGCCCGCCGGCCTGCACGCAGCTCTCGCTCAACACCAGCGTTTTGATGCCGAACGGGGCGAGCTTCTCCGGCGTGACGTCGCCGCCGATCTTCATACCGTAATTCCAGCCGGCGAAGAAGAAATCCGGCTGCGCCGCCAGCAACGTTTCCAAAGCGGGATATTTCGGCGCCAGTTCGGGAATGGCGCCCATCGCCGCCTTGAAGTCGGGCGTCAGTTTGTACCAGCCGGTGATGCCGGTCAGCCCGACAATGCGATCCTGCAGATGGAGCGCAAAGACCATCTCGGCCATGTTGATGTCGTTGATGACGGCGCGTTGAGGCGCCTGGTTGAAGGTGATCGGCGAACCGCAGCTGTCTACGGTGACGGGAAATTTTTCGGCCGCCGCCGCCCCGCCGGCCAGCAGCAGGAGCAGGGGGAATACGCGTGTGTTCATATTTCTCTCTGGTTTATCAAGCGCAATGGGGAACGTCAAAAATACGCAGCGTTTTCCCGCTGACGGGGTGCGCCACCTTGAAACTGTTCATGCCGAACACCGGCAAAATCACCGGGGTCTGCAACACCGCCTCGGGCGTACCACAGGCTACCTGGCGGCTTTCGTTGAGCACCAGGATCCGATCGGCAAACGCCTCCGCCACGGGCAAATCGTGCAGCACCGCAATCACGGCGATATCTTTATTTTTCACTAACGACAGCAGCGCCGAGCGCCCGGGCGGATCGAGGTGATTGGTCGGTTCATCCAGCAACAACAAGTCGGGAGACTGCGCCAACGCCCGGGCCAGTGCGGCGCGCTGGCGCTGGCCGCCCGAGAGCCGCCCCAACGGGTGGTGCCTGAGCGGCGCCAGCCCGGTTTCCCCGATGGCCTCATCAACGATGCGCTTTCCCGTCGCAGAGCGTTCGCCATGCGGTAAACGGCCCAACGCCACGTAATCCTCAACCGACAGCCGCAAATCCGGCAGATCGTTTTGCGCCAGAAAGGCGATGCTTCTGGCGCGCTCCGCCGCCGGCCACGCGGACAAGGCGCGCCCTCGCCAGTAAATGCCGCCGCTGTCCGGCCGCGTTTCGCCGATCAGGGTGCGCAACAGGCTGGACTTGCCGCTGCCGTTGGGGCCGATCACCGCCAGCTTCTCACCGGCGCGGAGCGCGAAATGGATGTTGTCGAGTATCAATGCCCCGCCGTGTCCGGTCAGGCTAACTCCATCAACATGGAGGATGTCGTGAGCTGAATTCATCATGCACAAATTGTTACATTATAACATATCAGTATTTTTACCACGATTGCTCGCCTTCTGCAAAAGCGAATCGCAAACTCTTATGCCGCACGCGCTGCGTGAAGCAAGGCAGAGGGCAAGCCGCGCCCTGCGTCAAAACGGCGTGGTTAAAGCAACATAGCACACCTTTTTATTAATGATAATGATTTTCATTATCATTAATGTCTCTGTGATTTCCGATTGCACGCCCCGCTGAACTTGGTTATGTTTAAAGCGACTGGTTTCATTCACGGTTTTCAGGAACTCACATGACCTATCTGGCGCACAGCACAGATCCGACAAACGCGACCGTTCCGGCCGTCGTTTTGCTGTGTGCTTCCTCCGCCCCACCCGCCGTTTCTTCTGTCGTTTCTGCGGTTGCCGCTTACCCGCCACGCCTTGTGGTTGTGCGTTAAGCCAAACCGACTTTTTACCTCCGGCTTAGTGATCTGTTGCGTTCAGGCGTAGACCGCCGCGCGCGCCGGAGCCTGTAATTTTCACGACAGGTGAAATTGATATGCGATTACCTTCTCTCTGGGCCAATGCCGGCCTGGCTACGCTGTTCGTCCTGCTCTGGAGCAGCGGCGCGATCATCTCCCGTTGGGGATTGGAGCACGCCTCCGCCTTCGCTTTTCTGTTCTTCCGCTGCGCCATCGCGCTGGCGGTGCTGTTGGCCATCGGCCTGTGGCGGCGCCAGTGCCTGCCCGCCGCCGGCACCCGCCGGCGCGTCGCGCTGATCGGCGTGTTGATGATCGGCAGCTATCAGATCTGCTATCTGCTGGCGTTGGAACAGGGCATTACGCCCGGCGTGCTGGCCACATTGCTCGGCGTACAGCCGATCCTCACCCAGTTCATCACCGAACGGCGCTGCACCGGGCTGCGCGCATTCGGGCTGGCGCTGGCGATGGCCGGGCTGACGCTGGTGGTGTACCAAAGCCTGATGGTGGCCCATTTCTCGCCGAGCGGCATGCTGTTCGCCTTTATCGCATTGGGGAGCATGACCGCCGGCACCCTGCTGCAAAAGGGCATGACGCAGCCGCCGCTGGCGGTCTTGCCGCTGCAGTATGCCATCGGGCTATTGATGTGTACGCTGGCGCTGCCGTTTGAGCCGCTGCGGGTCGACTGGCGGCCTGAGTTCGTGCTGCCGCTGCTGTGGATGGCGGTGGTGATCTCGGTGCTGGCGACGTTCTTGCTGTATCGCCTGATCCAGCGCGGCAACCTGGTGCAGGTCACCAGCCTGTTCTATCTGATCCCGGCGGTGACCGCCCTGCTGGATTATCTGCTGCTCGGCCACGCGCTGGCCGCGCTGAGCCTGCTGGGGATGGCGGGCATCGTGCTCGGCGTGATGCTGGTTTTCCGCCGCGCATAAAAGCAAAAGCCCCCGCGCCGTTCCACCGGCGCGGGGGCGACAACAACAGCCGTTAACTCAGAATAACCAGGAACCGTACCCCCACAGCAGCACCGTCACCCCAAGCAGCAGCTCGAGCAACAGAATGCCGATAGCGAAGGTCGAGCTGGAGAAGATGAACCCTTCCTTACTGTCGATATTCAGGAAGTGCGGGATCCCCAGATTCAGCAGATAGCCCGAATAGCACAGGCCGATAATGCCGACAAACAGACACAGCCAGACGACCGGATAGAGCGCCACAATCCCGCTGAGGAACATCGGGGTCGCCACATAGCCGGCGAACACCATGCAGCGGTGCAGGCTGGGGCGCGATTCATAACGCCGCGCCATCCAGTGAATGACTTTCCCCATGGCCGCTACGCCCGCCAGCATCAGCAGGTAGAACGCCACGGCGGTATAAAGCGCGGTAAACATGTCGAGCCTGATGGCATGTCCCTCGCCGGAGAGCCAGCCCAACTGGGTGGTGCCGATAAAGGCGCAGACCACCGGGATGGCTGCCAAGAGCAACACGTGATGGGTGTATAGGTGCGAGACGCTTTCATTCTCGCTTTTGATCTGTTCGAACTCGGCGCTGGGATGCGCCAGAAGTCCCCAAACATGACTGACCATGAGACACCTCCAATCTCGCCGTAGGCCGCGATCGGCGAACGAATTTCACACCTCTGACGGACTGCTACCCGTGCGAGGATTGCGGCCACGGGGCTCTCTCCCCTGTACTCATTATAGTCTTTCGGCGAAAAAACGTGCGGAAAGCGCAACGCCGCGGCGCTTTGTCTTATACTCCCACCATGAAAACCAGGCTGTGAGGAAGGTCATGTCATCCGTTATCACCACCCGCCAGGCGGGGATCGTCGACGTCGAAGCCGGGCGCAACGTTACCGTGATCGAACCCTGCAATCTGTACGGTTGCCGGCTCGGTGACGATGTTTTCGTCGGCCCGTTCGTCGAGATCCAGCGCCACGTCAGCATCGGCGCGCGCAGTAAAATTCAATCGCACAGCTTTATCTGCGAATACGTCACCCTCGGCGAAGCGTGCTTTGTCGGCCACGGCGTCACCTTCGCCAACGATCTGTTCAAAGACGGCGCGCCCAATGCCGATCCGGCCAGCTGGGGGCGCACCTGCATCGGCGATCGGGTGTCCATCGGCTCCGGCGCCACGATCCTGGCGGTGGAGATCTGCAGCGACACGGTAATCGGCGCCGGGGCGGTCGTGACCCGCGACATCACCCGCAAGGGGATTTATGCCGGCAATCCGGCGCGCCTGCTGCGGGAGCTGCCGTAATGATCCCGGCCATCCGCATCGCGGCCATTGAGGCGCTGCCCGATGATTACCTGACGCGCGGCGATTTCGGCTTTACCATCGCCTGTTACGCCCTGCCGCAGTTCGACAGCCCGGTCGACAGCTGGCCAACCCGCCCGGTGGCGCCGTTTCGTAAGCAGTATCCGCTGGCGCCGTTCGCCAACGAAGACAGCGTGACCTTCCTGGCGTATCGCCAGGACGACGCCGTTGGCCATATTACGCTGAGCAAAAACTGGAACGGCTACACCCTGATCGACGAGATCGCGGTCAGCGCTGACGCGCGCCGCCAGGGCATCGCCGGGGCGCTGCTGGACTGCGCCAAACAGTGGGCGCGGCAGCAGGAAACCTCGGGTATGATGCTCGAAACGCAGAACAACAATCTGGCGGCCTGCCGCTGCTACCAGCATTACGGGTTTATTCTCGGCGGCATCGATCGTTTGCTGTACCGCGCCGAGCCGGAGATCGCCGATCACGAAATCGCGCTGTTCTGGTATTTGCCGTTCAATAGCGAAATCGGTTACTGATTTATCGATTGCCATTGAGGCTATGTTTACTTTTTAACCCCTACCATCGGATGAGAACTGTTATCACTTACTCTGATAAGCCAGCGACACCCATGGAGGGCCGTATGAACAAGAACAAGGTTGTTTTACTGATGTTAGCTATCGCCATGAGCGGATGCGCCGAGCGCCCCACCCCCGCAACGCCGCCGACCGACGCCGCCGTTGCGCCGCCGAGCGTGCAGCCGGAGATGGACGCCAGCACCCGCAGCAAGCTGCGTGAAATCCTCGCGCTGCGCGCCGGTTGGCCCGCCGCGCAGCCACATGGCCGCACCGTCGATTTGATTTCGCGCGAGTTTCTCGGCACCCCCTATCTCGCCAATCGCCTGATCGGCTCGCAGAACACGCCCGAGCAGCTGGTGATCGACTTTCGCGGGCTGGATTGCTTCACCTACATCGATTATGTGGAAGCGCTCAGCACCGCCCACAGCGAGGGCGAGTTCGTACAGCGGCTGATAGACATCCGCTACGTCGACGGCAACATCGCCTTCCCGCAGCGCAAGCACTTCTTCACCGACTGGGCGCAGCGGCCGCACCAGGTGGCCGAAGACATCACCGCGCAGCTCAGCCCGCACGCCGTCACCCTCGTGAAAAACCTCAACCAGAAGGCGGACGGCAGCTACTACCTGCCCGGTTTGCCCAACGTACAGCGCAGCGTGACCTACATTCCCAGCGACAGCGTCGACGACAAGGTGCTGTCCCAACTGCGCACCGGCGATTACATCGGCATTTACACCAACCTCGCCGGGCTGGACGTGACCCACACCGGCATCTTCGTGATGACCGACAACGGCCCGGTGCTGCGCAACGCCTCTTCGCGCAAAGCCAACATGCGGGTGGTCGATTCGCCCTTTATGGATTACGTGATGGCTACGCCGGGCATCGTGGTGCTGCGTTCGCTCAGCCGATAACTCCCCGCCGCATAACGGCTATAAGCTATAGCCGTTTATGCTGAACGAGCGTTTGACTTCATCGGCGGTTCAGGCTTAGCTGTAAGAACAAAAACCAACTGATTTTATTGTTCTTTTCAGGGAGACTTCGATGACCTTACGCTGGCGTATCACCCCTCTGGCGGCGGCCTTCGCCGCCGTATTGGCGCTGCAGGGCTGCGATCAAAAAACCGACCAAAACCATATCAAAGTCGGCGTCATCAACGGCGCGGAACAGGACGTGGCGGAAGTCGCCAGGCAGGTGGCGAAAGAGAAATATGGGCTGGACGTCGAGCTGGTCGGCTTCAGCGGCTCGCTGCTGCCGAACGACGCCACCGACAAGGGCGAACTGGACGCCAACGTGTTCCAACACCGCCCATTCCTCGAACAGCAAAACAAAGATCACGGCTATAAGCTGGTGGCGGTCGGCAATACCTTCGTCTTCCCGATGGCCGGCTACTCCAAAAAGATAAAATCGCTGAAAGAGCTGCCGGACGGCGCGGTGATCGCCATCCCGCTCGATCCGACCAACCTGGGGCGCGCCCTGCTGCTGCTGGAAAAAACCGGGCTGATTAGCCTGAAGCCTGGTAAGGGGCTGCTGCCTACCGCCCTGGACATCAGCGCCAACCCGCATCGTTATCAGATCATGGAGCTGGAAGGCGCGCAGCTGCCGCACGTGCTGGACGATCCGAAAGTCACCGTCGCCGTCATCAGCACCACCTACATCAACCAGACCGGCCTGTCGCCGACCAAAGACGGCATCTTCATCGAGGATAAAGACTCGCCGTACACCAACATCATCGTCACGCGCGAAGACAACAAGGACGCGCCGAACGTGCAGAACTTCATCAAGGCCTATGAGTCGGATGAAGTGGCCAAAGCCGCCGAAAAAATCTTCAACGGCGGCGCGGTGAAAGGCTGGTAAATTCGGCCACCATCAAGGCGGATTCTGCGTACGAATCCGCAATATTTCACTTCCATTCCCCGTTTCCTTACGCCACACCTTTCTCTAAAAGCAAAACGCCCGCATGCTCATTCCTCCATAACACGGATTGTTCACAACAAAGGAGTGTCTCGATGCCGATCAAATTTGCCCCCAAGGTCGGGGAAATTCTTGAGTGCAACTATGGCAACTATCCCCTATCAGTCTGCCAACCGCATGAAGCCGGCTTTTATGATGGCCACATTCCACCAGAAATGGTGAAGAACCGTTCAGTTGTTGTGTTAAATGGCAAAATTAACGGCAACGCCTGCATTATCGTACCGCTGTCGACCACCAGAGATTCGAACAAGATCGAACGGGGATTGCACATCGAAATTACGCGTGAACTCATCGAAGATATGAGATTCTTTCATCCGCAAACCCGCTGGGCAAAGGGCGATCTGGTGCAGCAAGTCAGCCGCCAACGGCTGAACAGAGCCCGTAAAGAGAGAGGCTTTCTTACCCAGTGTCTGTCGCGCGAGCTTGTTGCTGACATACAACGCGCCGTCATTAAGTCGATCAACGCCAAAAATATGCTGTTCTGACCAGTACGCTGTTGTTGACAAAACAGACAAATCAGGTGAAATTGTCGCCGTAGCCGATAAAGGCCCTTATGCTATACCCTCCCTTTCAGGGACCTGCGAAGCCCAGCCATCCAGCTGGGCTTTTGCCTATCAAGCGCCCACCGATTTCTTATCTTTCCGCTCTTGCCCCCTCAGCCTTTCTACCCTGACCGATGCGCGGCGAACGTTCCCATAGGGTTTTCTTATCTCACCATAAGAAAACCCGATTTACCCCGGCGGCGAGCGGCGCGCATAATGCCGTTTATCCGCTGATTTTCAAGGTGAACAGACCCGCCATGACGCTCTCCGCTCCCGTACTCAGTCTCCTTGACGCCACGCCGGACGATATGGCCGCCGTGCAGCATATTTACACCCACCACGTGCTGCACGGAGCGGCCTCGTTTGAAGAACAACCGCCGACGCGGGCGGAAATGCAGCTGCGCCTGAGCAAGGTGCGGGAGGCCGGCCTGCCCTGGCTGGTGGCGAAAAGCGAAGGCCGTATTGTGGGCTACTGCTATGCCACGCCGTATCGCCCCCGGCCGGCCTATCGCTTTACCGTGGAAGACTCGGTGTACATCGCCGAAGGGCAGCAGGGCAAAGGCGTCGGCAAGGCGCTGCTGAGCGCGCTGATCGCCCGCTGCGAGCAAGGCCCCTGGCGCCAGATGCTGGCGATCGTCGGCGATTCCGCCGCCAACCGCGGCTCGCTGGCGCTGCACCAGTCGCTCGGCTTTACCAGCGTCGGGACGTTAAAGGCCGTGGGATTCAAGCTGGGGGAATGGCGCGACACCCACATCATGCAGCGCGCGCTGGGCGCGGGCGACAATCAGCATCCTTGAAGGCATGGCGACGCACGATAAGGAGTTAGCGTCTATAGTGAAGAGTGATTTCATTGAGTTAGCGCCAATCGCGCGCCACCTTTAACCGGTAAGGGAGAATCAAATGAAAATTATTCTGTGGATAGTCGCCATCATCTTTATCGTGGGTTTGTTGACGATTACCGGCGTTCTCAAACTGATCTTTTAATGCGCTTAATACGTCCCGCCCCTTCCGGGGCGAGACTTTTCATCATGCCTTGAAACGCGCGCGTACCGCCCCCAGCGCCGATACCACCGCCAGCACCACGCCGCCGGCCACCAGCCCGAACGCCACGTTCAGCAGGGCCGGAACCACACCCTGCAAAAGATGGCCAAACGTCGGCACCACGGTGGTGTATGAGGCCCAATCTTCGAACAGGTGATGCACCGGCGGCAAACCGTGGGTCAGAATACCGCCGCCGACCATAAACATGGCGACAGTGCCGACGATCGACAGCGTTTTCATCAGATAAGGCGCGGCGCGCACGATGCCGCTGCCGATGGCGCGCGCCAACGCGCTGCCTTTGCGGCTCAGATACAGCCCCAGATCGTCCAGCCTGACGATGCCGGCGACAATGCCGTACACGCCGAGCGTCATCACGACGGCGATGCCGCACAAGACGATCACCTGCTGGCTGAAGGTGGCGCCGGCGACGGTGCCCAAGGTGATGGCGATAATCTCGGCGGACAGCACAAAATCGGTGCGTATCGCCCCTTTCACCTTGCGCTTCTCATAGGCTGCGGCATCCTCATTGGCGCCGGGCCCGTCCGATTTTTCCTCCTGCGCCGCCTTGCCGTGGCTCAGGCTGTGAAACACCTTTTCGAACCCTTCGTAACACAGGTAGGCGCCGCCCACCATCAGCAGCGGCGTAATCGCCCAGGGCGCGAAGGCGCTGATCAAGAGCGCCAACGGCACCAGGATCGCCTTGTTGATCAGCGAGCCTTTGGCGACGCTCCACACCACCGGCAGCTCGCGGTCGGCTTTAACGCCGGTGACCTGCTGCGCGTTGAGCGCCAGATCGTCCCCCAGCACCCCGGCGGTTTTTTTCGCCGCCATCTTGCTCATTAAAGAGACATCGTCCAACAACGAGGCGATGTCGTCGATAAGGGTAAGTAAACTACTTCCTGCCAAAATGATTCATCCTTTTCATATTCACGGGCCATTCTATGTTTAGCATAGCGGTAAAGCGTCATAAAAGGATATGGGAGGATCGCGGAAAACGCCGGGTGGACGTTAAAACCTCTCGCCTGGCAGCCCCTCATCGGATCCGATAGCGAACGCGCGCGAGATATGTTGAAGGACAAGGCGATGGGCATCAAAGACGCACGATAAATGCGTACTCCCCTCAAGCAAACCCAATGCCACATGCACGCTGCCATGCTGTTCAACGAAACGCTGCATCGCTTGCGCATTGAACAACTCGTCCTGCGCGGCCGCCAGCAGCAAAGTCGGTAATCGCAGCGCCGCCAGTTGCTTGGCCGGGGCGCGAGGCGTCAAGGCGTTAGCCATATTGACGCTGTATTGGCAGACAAAATCGGGGGAGGTGGCCAGCACGGCCGGGGGAAAATTCAGGCTGACCGCCCGAGATTGCCCGAACCATCGCCCACCGCTGAGCGCATTGGCCACAAAAGGCCATTGACGCACCTGGGCAAAACGAGCCGCCGCCAGATCGCGGGCTATGCCGGAAAATGGCCCCAGCTCGGGCGCCAGCAGGATCAGGCTATCCGCCTGCTGCTCGCAAGGATAGCGGGTCAGGTAGTTGAGCAACATCCCGGCGCCGCTCGAATGGCCCAGCAGGTGCCTGCGCGCCAACGGAAACCGGCGGCGCATTTCCGCCAGGATGACATCGACATCGCGCCAAATACGCTCAGGCCGCTCAACCGTCCCCCGCTCTCCCGTGGAATCGCCATGTCCGCGAATATCGACCAGGCACACCGCGAGCGTTGGCTCGGCCGCCAACTGGCGCGCAAGAACGTCATACCCGGCGGCGCTGTTAACCCCGCCGCCGTGATACACCACCATCACGTCTGCACTCGCGGCAGTTTGCCGATACAGGAGATAGCTCAATCCCTCAACGCGACCGGACGACATCTCCACGTGCCCGCCCGGCCACTCGCCGTAAGACTTCGCTTGCTCAACATAGCGGTCAAAATCAATCAAAGCGCACCTTTCCATGAATGTTGTCGGTATTGCCCACGGCAGAATTCCCTGCCACCACGGGGGTAAGCATATGAAACAACCGCAGGCGCTACCATCCCTTTTGCACGCCCTTGGCGTCAGGGCAGATCCCCCGCCGGCACATTGAGCTGCCAGGAGAGGCCGAAACGATCGTTCAGCCAACCGAACCGGGCGCTGAAGCCGTAGTCATCGAGCGGCATCAGCACCTTGCCGCCTTCCGCCAGCCGGTGGAACGCCCGCTCCAACGCTTCTTCGTTAGGCAGGTTGATGAACAGCGACACCGCCGGGGTGAAGCTGAAGTCATGGCTGATCGGGCTGTCGATGAACACCAGGTTCTGCCGGTCGAAATCGATGGACGCATGCTTGATCAACCGCCGGCCGTCCGGCGTCGGATCGTAATGCTGCACCTGCATGAGCCGAAAACGCTCGAACACTTGGCTGTAAAGGTCGATCGCCCGCTGCGCCTCTCCCTGGAACATGACAAAGGTCGAAACCTGACTCATAACATCCCCTCCGACAATCGTTGTGGTATTAATGGAGGATAGCGGATTACCGTTGAAGCGGCGGAAAGGAGCAATCATGAGCATCATTCATCGCCTGGCGCAGCCGGACGATCTCAACGGCCTGTTAGCCTTGTATCGCGAGCTGCGCCCGCAGGACGCGCCGCTGCGCGCCGATGACGCGCGCCGCACCCTGCAACGCCTGCTGGACGATCCGGCGATCCGCCTGGTGGTAGCGGCGGACGAGGAACAGCCGATCGCCACCTGCATGCTGGCGCTGATCCCGGGGCTGGCGCACCAGGCGCAGCCGTTCGGCGTCATCGAACACGTGGTGACGGCGGAGCCCTACCGCGGCCACGGCGTAGCGCTCGCCATGATTGAATACGCGCTGCAGCTGGCCTGGCGTAAAGGCTGTTACAAGGTGATGCTGCTGTCGGGGCAGCAACGCACCGGCGCGCACCAGCTTTATCTCAAAGCGGGTTTCGACGGCGATCGCGAGCGGGGATTTGTCATCAGACGGCCCGAGGGCCGATAGCGGCCTGCTGCAAACGAGCAGGCCGTCAGGCGGGTTATTCGCTGTCGTTCTTCGCCAGACGGGCGTCTTTTTGGCGGCGATAGTCACGGGCGGCGGCCGGGATCGGCGTCACCTTGCCCGTTTCAATCCAGCTGCGCAGACGGTTGGCGTCGGCGAAATGGGTGTATTTGCCGAAGGCGTCCAGCACCACCAGCGACACCGAGCGGTTACCGATCACGGTGCGCATCGCCAGGCAGTGCCCCGCCTGGTTGGTGAAGCCGGTCTTGGTCAGCTGAATGTTCCATTTCGGGTTGTACACCAGGTGATTGGTGTTGCGGAACGGCAGCGTGTAGTTCGGATCCTTGAAGCTGGCCATGCGCTCAGTGGTGGTGCTGAGCTGGCCGATCAACGGATATTGCTTGGTGGCGATCAGCAGTTTGGTCAGATCGCGCGCCGTCGACACGTTATGAATAGAGAGCCCGGTCGGTTCCACGTAATGGGTGTTGGTCATACCCAGCGCCCTGGCCTTGGCGTTCATCGCCTTGATGAAGGCGTTGTAGCCGCCCGGATAGTGGTGCGCCAGGCTGGCGGCCGCGCGGTTTTCCGACGACATCAGCGCCAGCAGCAGCATATCCTTGCGGCTGATTTCGCTGTTCAGCCGCACCCGTGAATACACCCCTTTCATCTCCGGCGTCTGGTGGATGTCCACCGACAGCATCTCGTCGAGCGGCAGGTGCGCGTCCAACGTGACCATGGCGGTCATCAGCTTGGTAATCGAGGCGATCGGCACCACTTCATCCGGGTTGCGCGCGTACATCACCTTATGGGTTTGCATATCGACGACCATCGCGCTGCCGGAGGCCAGCTCAGGCTGGGTGGCGTGCAGGGCGGCAGCGTTGTCGCTGGCCAGCGCGCGCGGCGCAAAGCCTGCGCCCGCCTGCAAAGCGAGCAGGGTCAGAACCAAAACACGTATTTTCACAGGCATTACTCTGAAATGGGGGCTTGAACTCAGCGAATTATATGTGAGGGTTCAGCGCTTGGCACTGGGATTATAGGGCGGATTTGTGACAAATTCTGTCGGCCGAAAAACGACGCAGCCCGCGGGCGCTCTGGGATGAACGCCCGCGTAGAAAAAGTTACAGCGCCGGCTGCCACGCCGATTGCGGCAGCAGGTACAGCCCCGGCGTTTGCCGCGCCCCTGCGCCGACAATATGGCCGATGCCGGCCGCCATCACCGCCAGCGTGACGTCGAAGGCGTTGAGGCTGTCGCCGTAGCCGGCGGTCAGGTTGAACATCGAGCCGTTGGCCAGCAAATAAACCGTCTTCTCATTGAGTTGGTAAGCGTTCACATAAGGCATCGGCTCGTGGTGCTGCAGGCCCTTGAGGAAGCCGACGTCGATCTCTTCCGCCACGTGGCCGACGTTGAGGATAAATACGCCGTCCTGCGCCTGTTGCAGATGCTGCGCCGAAAGCACGTTTTTCGCGCCGGTCGCGGTGGCGATCACGTCCGCCTGCGCGACCCCGCTCGCCAGATCCACCACCTGCCAGCCGTCATAACGCGCCTGCAGCGCACGCGCCGGATCGATTTCCGCCACCATCACCTGGCCGCCGTAGGCCCTGGCCGCGGCCGCCGTCCCCTGCCCGACCAGGCCGTAGCCAATCACCAGCACGCGCTTTTCATGCAGCGTCAAATGGGTGGTCTGGAAGAAGGTGTGCCAGGCGGTCAGCCCAACCATATGCCGATTGTGCAGCCCTTCTTTCACCGGCAGATCGTCCCAGTTGAAGATCGGGTAGCGCGGCGCCACGCCGTTTAACCGATTGATGCCCGATCCGGTGGCCTCCAGCCCGGCGACGATCTGCGGACCGTTCGGCGATTGGTGCAAACGGGTGGTCAAATCCGCTCCCATTTCGCACAGGTGGGTCGGCTGCCAGGCCAACGCGCGATCGAAAGATTCCGACCATTCGCCGGCGCTCATGTCACGCCAGGCATAGGCCTGCGCGCCCCGCCGTTCCAGCCAGGCCACCACGTCGTCCTGCACCGTAGTGGGATTGCAGGTGGTCAGGAAGATCGCTGCGCCCTTGTCCAGCAGGCCGGCCACCAGCGGCGCCATTTTCAGATCCAGGTGCATATTGCACGCCAGCCGCACCCCGTGCAGGTCCGGCAACGCCGCCACCGCCGCCCGGGTGCGCGGCATATGACGCGTCGCCCAGCTCAATTCACTGTCAAAATCCTGATACATCCGTTGCTCCTCTGGTGCGCCCCGCCGCCAGGCGTGGCAAAAAAGTTATCCCGCGCGGCCGAGCCGGCGGATCGCCTGCGGCGACAGGCCAAATACGCGGATAAACGCCCGCCTCATGCGTTCCGGATCGCTGAACCCCACCGAACGGGCGATCGCTTCCAGCGGCTCGGCGCTCTCTTCGATGCGCACCCTGGCCGCCTCGACCCGCAATTGCTCGACCACCTTGGCCGGCGTCTGCCCGGTTTCAGCGCGGAACAGCCGGCCGAACTGACGCTCGCTCAGGCACGCGGCGTCGGCCAGATCCGCCACCGACAGCGGCTGGTGCAAATGCTCGCGCGCGTACGACAGCGCGGCGCGCATGCGATCCGACGACGGATTCAGCGCCAGCAACAGCGAATACTGCGACTGCCCGCCGGGGCGTCGGTGATAGACCACCAGCTGCCGCGCCACGGCCGCCGCCAGGGTGGCGCCCAGGTCGTCTTCGATCAGCGCCAACGCCAGATCGATGCCGGCGCTGATCCCGGCCGAGGTCCAGATATCCCCGTCGCGAATGAAGATGCGGTTGCTGTCGACGCGAATGCGCGGGTAGTTCTGCTGCAGCCGCGCCGCATGATACCAGTGAGTGGTGGCGCGCTTGCCGTCCAGCAGCCCGCAGGCCGCCAGAATAAACGCGCCGGTACATACGCTGGCAATGCGCCGCGCTCGTCGGCTTTGCTTGGCCAGGAACGCCGCCAGCGCCGGTGATTGCGCCGCCATCACATTGCCGCTGCCGCCGGCCACCACCAACGTATCGAAACGCTCGCCGCCGCACGGCTGCGTGGCGATTTCCACCCCGGCCGAGCTGGCGACCATGCCGCCCTGCGGCGAGATCGCCACACAGCGGTAGGCCGGCGGGTCGGTGAACTGGCTGACGTTATCGAACGCCGCCAGCGGCCCGGCAAAGTCCAGCAGGTTAAAACCGGGAAAAACCACAAAACCGATCGTTTTCATGATGGCGCTTTTTGAGGGTTATCTGTCATATCAGCCAAAAACAGGGCGGCTATTATGGCCCAGGTCCAACGATAAAAATGAGGCGAATATCATGTCTGAATCACTGGTGATTGTATTTCCCATCTATCAAGGCGTCACCCAGCTCGACTTCACGGGCCCACTGCAGTTCCTGCGCCGCATGCCAGGCGCGGAAATCATCGTCGCCTCGGTAGACGGCGCGGATGTCGAGTCGGAAGGCTTGCACTTCACCCAGCTGCGCCCGCTGCCGGAGATCGCACGCTGCGATGTGCTGTGCGTGCCGGGCGGCAGCGGCTGCACCCAAGCGCTGCAGGATAAAGCATTCATGCAGCAAATCCGGCGGCTGGGCGCCGATGCCCGCTATCTGACTTCGGTATGCACCGGTTCGCTGATCCTGGCCGCCGCCGGCCTGCTGCCGGGCAAACGCGCCGCCTGCCACTGGTCGATGCGCGACAGCCTGAAGCTGTTCGGCGCCATACCCAGCGCTGCACGCGTAGAGCGTGACGGCAACGTGATCAGCGGCGGCGGCGTTACCGCCGGCATCGATTTCGCGCTGGCGCTGATCGCCGAACTGCACGGCGAAGACACTGCCCAAACGATCCAACTCTATCTGGAATACGCCCCGGCCCCGCCGTTCACGGGCGGCACGCCGGAACTGGCCCCGCCGCACATTTACGCCAGGGTACAGGCACAAATGGCGGAAAGTCTGGCGCAGCGCAGAGCGTTGGTGGCCCAGATCGCCCAAGGCTAGCGATCGGGCGTATACTTGCCCTTATGCGTCAGCCACATAAGGAGTAAGGAATGACCGATTTGGCTCACTACATTACGGACTATGGCTACTGGGCGTTGTTTATCGGCTGCCTGGCTGAGGGGGAAACCATCACGCTGCTGGGCGGCATCGCCGCCCATGAAGGGCTGCTGCACTGGCCGTGGGTGATCGCAGTAGTGGCGCTGGGCGGCACGCTGGGGGATCAGTTGCTGTACTTCGCCGGCCGCCGGTTCGAAGGCCGCGTCATCTCGCGGCTCAAGGGGCAGGAAAAGCGCATCGCGCGCGCCAGAAGGCTGATCGCCCGCCACCCGATGCTGTTCGTTATCGGGGTGCGTTTCATGTACGGTTTCCGCATCATCGGCCCGGTGCTGATCGGCGCCAGCCGCCTGCCGCCGTCGCGCTTCGTGCCGCTGAACATCCTCGGCGCCATTCTCTGGGCGACGATCTTCGTCATGCTCGGTTATTTTGGCGGCCAGGCGATCGAACGCTTCGTTACCGGCTTCGACAAAAAGCTCTCCAGCCTGCTGTTTGTCGCGCTGGCGATCGCCGCTATCCTGCTGGTGCGTTTCTGGTGGCGTAAACGCCACCCGGAGTAAGCAAACGCAGCGGGCGTCAGCTTTCCTGCGGCGCCGCGCGCATCAGCTCGACCAGCTCGCGCGCCGCCTTGTCCAACGGGCGATTCTTCAGCCAGATCAAATGCATCGGCAAGCGCAGCTCGTTCTTGGTGTTTTTGAATTTCAGCCGCACCAGACGCCCCTGCGCCAGCAGCGGCTCGGCCAGCGACAGCGGGAAGTTGCCCCAGCCCAGGCCCGCCTCCACCATGTTCAGCGCCATCGGCAGGCTGTCGGTGCGCCAGTACGCCTCCGCCACCTGCGGACGCAGATCGCCGATCGGCAGATCGCGGCTGGCCACCATGATCTGCCGCACGTTGACCAGATCCTCGAGAAACAGCTCACCCGCCGCGCCGTCCAGCGCCGGGTGCTGCGGCGACAGCATCGCCACCAGCGACTCCGCGCCGACGAAGTGGAACTGCTCCGCGCTATTGACGTTCAGCCCGCCGAACGCCAGACAAACACCGATGCGCCCCTCGTGCAGCATGTGCAGCACGTCGTCCTGCGGCGCGCTGAGCACTTCGATGTTCAGTAGCGGATAACGCTGCGACAGCGTTTTCACCGCCGCCAGCAGGCCGGCGCCGTTGATATCCGACGCCACGCCGATCGAAAGCCGACTCTCCAGCCCCTGAGACAGTTCGATGGCGTGCACCTGCAGCTGCTTGAGCTGCCCGGCGATCAGGCGGGCGTGCGGCGCCAGGGCCAACGCCAGCGCGGTCGGCGTCGGTTCACGGTGAGAACGGTCGAACAAGGCGAAACCGAGCTCCGCCTCCATGTTGGCGATGGCCATGCTGACGGCGGAGGGCACGCGCCGCAGCGCGCGGGCGGCGGCGGAAAACGAGCCGCGATCGAGCACCGCCAAAAACAGTTCGATATTGTCGCTGGAGAAATTCATTGTTTTATCTGTCAGTAAAACTGACAACTCCTGACTTTTTCTATCAATGTGGTTGACGTTATCTTAGCCGCCGTCGCCACAGAGGCAACTAAAAACAGATCGGGAGAAAACGATGCAAGGCGTCAAACGCAAACTGGTGTATGTCACCGCTTATGAAATCATCGGCATGGCGATCTCGGCGCTGGGGTTGGCGCTGCTGTCGGGCCATGCGCCGAGCAGCACCGGGCCGCTGGCGGTGGTGATCACCACCATCGCGGTCAGCTGGAACTTTATTTACAACTATTTATTCGAGTGGTGGGAAAGCCGCCAGGTGTCGCGCACCCGCACGCTCAAACGCCGCATTTTGCACGCCGTCGGCTTTCAGCTAACGCTGGTGGTGTATCTGATCCCGCTGATCGCCTGGTGGATGGGCATCACGCTGTGGCAGGCGCTGCTGCTGGATATGGCGCTGATCGTTATCATTCCTTGCTACACCTTCCTGTTTAACTGGGCGTTCGACAAGCTGTTCGGCCTGCCCGCATCGGCACTGCCGGCCGGTGAATCGGCCTAAGACTCGTTACGCGCCAACCGACCCGCTGCTTTATCCCATTTTCTGCGCGGGTCGCCATTTCCTTCCTCTTATTTCTCGCCGCGAAATATAAGAACAACACCCTGTAATTTGCACGGTAATTATTATTTTGTGATTTTAATCACTTTTTATTCCTCGATATTTCCGTCTTGATAAAACATCACATCTTTTTGAATAATATATTCTTTTATATTTGGATTAAAAAATAAACACACTTGTTCACGTTTTATGCGCAGTATTTTTTGCCACCATTACGGAGAAAAGGTAGCATGCTTCGCCGTTATTTTAATGATGGCTGTATACACAATAAACAGCGGAATGATGCCACGACCTCATTCTCATAACGATTGGTCATAGCAATCGTTTGCTCTCATTAAGAGCAGGGTTAACATAGACAGGTAAACAGGACGGATAATGCACTCACAAAAAAAGTCGGCGGATGACAAACACGCCGCCAGAAGACGCTGGCTAGACTCTCATGAATCCGGTTATCACAAAAGCATGGGCAACCGGCAAATCCAAATGATCGCCATCGGCGGCTCCATCGGCACCGGTTTGTTCCTCGGGACCGGGGGCCGTCTCGAACTGGCCGGGCCGGCGCTGGCGCTGGTCTATCTGGTGTGCGGGATCTTCTCTTTCTTCATCCTGCGCGCGCTGGGCGAACTGGTGCTGCATCGCCCTTCCAGCGGCAGCTTCGTTTCTTACGCCCGCGAATTCCTCGGTGAAAAAGCCTCTTATGTCGCCGGCTGGATGTATTTCCTCAACTGGGCAATGACCGGCATCGTCGACATCACCGCCGTGGCGCTGTACATGCACTACTGGGGCACCTTCGCCGACGTGCCGCAATGGCTGTTCGCCCTCGGCGCGCTCGGTATCGTCGCCACCATGAACATGATCGGCGTGAAGTGGTTCGCCGAGATGGAGTTCTGGTTCGCGCTGATCAAGGTCGCCGCCATCGCGCTGTTCCTGATTGTCGGCGTCGTCTTCCTCGGCACCGGCACCCCGGTCGCCGGCCACACCACCGGCATGCACCTGATCACCGAAAACGGCGGCATGTTCCCGCACGGCCTGCTGCCGGCGCTGGTGCTGGTGCAAGGGGTGATCTTCGCCTTCGCCGGCATCGAGCTTATCGGCACCGCCGCCGGCGAGTGTAAAGATCCGGCCAAAATGATGCCCAAAGCGATCAACAGCGTGATCTGGCGTATCGGTCTGTTCTACGTCGGCTCCGTGGTGCTGCTGGTGCTGCTGCTGCCGTGGAACGCCTATCAGGCCGGCCAAAGCCCGTTCGTCACCTTCTTCAGCAAGCTGGGCGTGCCTTACATCGGCACCATCATGAACATCGTGGTGTTGACCGCCGCGCTGTCCAGCCTCAATTCCGGCCTCTACTCCACCGGCCGCATCCTGCGTTCGCTGGCGATGGGCGGCTCCGCGCCGAAGCTGATGGCTAAAATGAGCAGCCAGCAGGTGCCTTACGCCGGCATCCTGGTCACCTGCGGCATCTATGTGATCGGCGTGGTGCTCAACTACCTGGTGCCGGCGCAGGTGTTCGAGATCGTGCTGAACATCGCTTCGCTGGGCATCATCGCCTCCTGGGCGTTTATCATCGTTTGCCAGATGCGCCTGCGCAAAGCCGTGCGCGAAGGCCGCGCGCAGCCGGTGTCGTTCAGAATGCCGGGCGCGCCGTTCACTTCGTGGCTGACGCTGGCGTTTCTGCTGATCGTGGTGGTGATGATGGCCTTCGACTACCCGAACGGCACCTGGACCATCGCCACCATTCCGGTGTTGGCGGTGCTGCTGACGCTGGGCTGGTTCGGCCTGCGCAAACGCGCGCAGGAAGTGAAGCTGGAACAGCAGGCTCACGAAGAACAGAGCCAACGCTGAATCGACAAACCGCCCTCCGGGGCGGTTTTTTTTATCCGCTATAACCGCCCGTAGAACGTCATTCTGGCGCTTTCCGACAGCATCACGTCCGGCTGCGCATTGTAGGCCAACACCACCAGCATGCGCGTGGTGTCGCCTTCGGTCGGCGTCACCCGGTGCATGGCGTTGCGCCCGCGAAACAGCACCAAATCCCCCTCCTCCATCGCCAGCCGTTTGACCGCCCGCTCGCCGTCCAGCACCTGCGTGACCCCGGCATAGTTCATCTCGCCGCGATCGGCGTCGCGCAGGTTCTCCACGTATTCGAAGCGCCCGCCCGCCTGCGGTTTCTGGATCAGCAGCGTGATGGCGAACGAGGAGTTGTCAAAATGCCAGCCCAGCTCCTGACCGGTATGGGCGTAATGCAGATTGATCGACGACAGCCGATCGGCGTAGGGGTAGAGCTGCGCCTCGCCCAGCACCGCACACAGGAACGCGCGAAACGCCGGGGCGTCGTACAGCGCGCGCAGCGGCGACTGCGGCGGAATATCCTCGTCGGTAATGCACCCCTTGGACGACACCACCAGCCGGTTGCGCGCGTGATCGGCCGGCAGCGCGTCGTCCTGCGGCCGTAGATACACGTTGTGTTTGCTGGTGGCGTAAAACGCCGCATGGTGCTGTTCAGCGCCCTCCAGCCGCACCGTCGCCAGCGCGGCTTCACGCAGAAATCCCGGCAGCACCAGCGCGCCGGCGCGCGCCAGCGTTTGTCGGCAGCGGGCGCGGAACGCGGCGTCATCGATGGGATGGGCGGACAGATCGATAATATCGGCAAGTGGCGGCATGACGTTCCCCTCGTGTGCGAAAGCCGGATGCCTCTCACTGTAGCGAATGCCGCATTGCCGCCATAACAAAAATACGTTATGGATAAGCTAACGAATTATTAGCGATAAGCCCTGCTCATGCACTCACCGTCCCGTGCGCGCTTGCCCAAGCTGAGCGCCATTCTGGCGTTCGAAACCGCCGCTCGCACCGGCAGCCTGGCCCGCGCAGCGGATGCGCTGGCGCTGACCGCCGCCGCCGTCAGCCAACAGATCCGCCAGCTCGAACAACATCTGGGCATCACATTGTTCATTCGCGCCAAAAGCGGCGTCACGCTGACCGAACAGGGCTCGGACTACCTGGCCTACGTGCAGGAGGCGTTTGAAACGCTGCGCGTGGCGCAGCAACACGTCGAACGCCAGCGCGGCAAGCAGACGCTGACGGTGTTCACCTTGCCGGCGTTGGCCTCCAAATGGCTGAACCCGGCGCTGGGCGACTGGCTGGCGCAGTGCCCCGACGGCGATCTGCGGCTGCACGCGACCCATGCGGCGGTCGATTTCGCCCATTCGGCGGCGGATTTCGCCCTGTGCTTCGGCGATCAGGATTACCCGCTGCTGGAAAAGGTGCAGCTGTTTCAGGATCGGGTGCAGCCGGTATGCAGCCCGGCGCTGCGCGATCGCGGCGACTGGACGCAGCTGCCGCTGATCCACGTCGACTGGGGCAAGGAGAGCCAGTTTCTGCCGGGCTGGCACGAGTGGTTCACCGCCGCCGATCGGTCGCCGCCGCCGCGGCGCGGGCTGACCTATAACCTGACCTCGCTGGCCATCGACGCCGCCGTACAAGGGCGCGGGGTGCTGCTCGGCCAGCGGCGGCTGATCGCCCGTGAACTGGCGGAGGGCCGGCTGGTCACCCTGGCCGAACCGGCGCTGCCGCTCAGCAAACCCTACTACGTGGTTTACCCGCCGCGCACGCTGGAAAAACCCGGCGCAGCGGCGTTTCTCCGCTGGCTGCAGGCGCTGGCTCAGCACGCGGTATAACCGCCGTCGATGCTGTAAAACGCACCGGTGGTGAAACTGCTGTCGTCCGAAAGCAGGAAAGCCACCGTTTTCGCCACTTCTTCCCGCGTCGCCATTCTCCCCATCGGGTGCGAAGCGGCCATCTGCGCCCGCGCCGACGCCGGCAGTTCCCCCATCGCCGGCGTATCCACATAGCCCGGCCCGACGGCATTAACGCGCACGCCGCGCGTAGCGAATTCCAGCGCCGCCGAGCGCGTCAGGCCCAGCACGCCATGCTTGGCGGCGGTATAGGGCGCAATCCCGGCAATGCCCACCACGCCGTTGGCGGAAGAGAGGTTCACCACTGCCCCGCCGCCGCCGGCGACGATCGCCGGCAGGCCGTACTTCATGCCGAAAAACGTGCCGCTCAGGCAAGTGGCGATCACCTCATGCCAATCTTCGACCGCGTACCGATCGATATCCACCTCGTGCGGGCCGGTGATCCCGGCGTTGTTGACCAGCAGATGCAGCGCGCCGCAGCGCCGCACGATCTCTTCAATACCCTGTTGCACCGACTGCGCGTCGCGCACGTCCATTCGCAACGTCATCAACCGCCGGCCGTCGGGATCGAGCCGCGCGGCGGCGGCGGTGAGAGGCGCTGTGTGGCGGCCGGTCATCACCACCGTGGCTCCGCGCCGAAACAGCTCGGCGGCGATCGCTTCGCCAATGCCGGTGGACGCGCCGGTCACCAGCGCCACCCGATGTTTGAAATCTTGCATAGCCGTTCTCCTGCAACGTTGAACTCAGGGGGACAGGCTAGCGCCGGCAAGTGACAGTTTGCGGCAGCAGTGATGCCCAACACGGCGAGGAATAAAAGGAATAATGCTTATCAATATTTTATCTATACGATGGAAGTAAATCGTATAACCATTTTATTTTCATCATTAAATGTATAAGGCGCACCCGCTCTGACGCCAAAACTCATTATAACTTTTTATATATTAGTTAGATTAAACCCCTATTTTCCCCACTGTCACAAAACTGTCATAGATAAATGCATCTTAACTTTTCGGAGCATTTATCATGGCAAAGACTCGCATTATCGCTACCATTGGCCCCGCCTCTCGCCATATCAACACGTTGGCAGCGCTGGAAAAAGCCGGCATGTCCGTCGCCCGATTGAACGGTTCGCACAACACGCTCGACTGGCATGCGGAAACCATCGCCCTGCTGCGTAAAACGTTGCCGGATACGCCGGTGCTGTTGGACATTCCCGGTAGAAAAATCCGCACATTGCAACTGAAACACGAACCCTCATTCACTAAAGGGCAAACGCTGATCCTCACGACCGATACCTCACATAACGGGGAGGAAAAAGTCCCGGTGGGGTACGGCCGGTTGCATGAACGGCTGACGGTGGGTGATAAGGTTTTCGCCGATGATGGCACCCTCTCGTTCCAGGTCGTTAACATCGTCGATCGGGACATCTACCTGCAGGCCGACATGGACGGCCAACTGAAAAGCCGCAAAGGCATCAATGTGCCTGGCATCGATCTCGGGCAGGCGCTGATAACGGAGAAAGATCGCGACATGATCGCCTTCGCCAAAGCGCATCAAGTGGACTACATCGGCATAAGCTTCGTCGAAAGCGCGGCACACATCAACGCGATCAGAACGCTGATCGGAGGCGATACGCCCCGCATCGTGGCGAAAGTGGAAAACAGCGGCGGCATAGAGCATCTGGAGGAAGTCATCGCCGCCGCCGACGTTATCATGATCGATCGCGGCGATCTGGCGGTGGAAACCTCGATCGACCGCGTTTCTCTCTACCAAAAACAGATCCTCCGAGCCGCCTCCCATGCGGGCAAACCCACCATCGTAGCGACGGAATTGCTGCACAGCATGATAGAGAACCCGCTGCCAACCAAAGCGGAGGTCAGCGATATCACCAACGCGGTGCTGGATGGCGCCGCGGCGGTGATGCTCTCCGGTGAAACCGCCGTAGGCCGCTATCCTCTGGAGGCCGTTGCCCGTATCGCCAGCGTAGCCCATCAGGCGGAACAGCATTTAGCGCATGCGCCCCACTCATCCCCCCCTGCGCAGGTTGACGATATTCGACAGGCTGTCGGCGCCCTTATCCGCGCCTTGCCGATCTCCCGGGTGGTGGTGTTTTCTCGCACAGGTTACAGCGTGCGCATCGCCGCCATGGCCAACATCGGCATCCCGATCGTCGCATTCGGCAACGATGCGGCGACGGTGCGCAGCTGGAATATGCTGCCAGGCATCACCGGCCTGACATTGCCTCGGATCGATCTGACACAGCCGGAAACCGAACGTTTGGCTCTGAATGTCCTGTCAGACAATGGATTGATAAATCGGCACGATGTTTTGCTGCTGGTCAGCGCCCAGCAAGACAATCAGCATATCAGCGGGAATATCTTGCGCACGCTCAGCGCCGATGCCTACCTGCAATCTGACGCGGCGCGGGAACCCTACCGGAAAGAAGAGGTGGCCTGATGGATAATCATGCGTTGTTCTATCTGGTGATTGCGCTATTTGCCGTGATCCAATCGGTTTTCGGCATGGGCATCTTGGTATTCGGTACACCGACGCTATTAATGCTGGGCGTTGATTTCTCCTCCGTACTTGGGCTGCTGCTGCCGTCGTCGGTGCTGATCTCTCTGACGCAGACGCTTGGCGCCCGACGAATTGCTTTTCCCGCTCGCGAAAAGGTCAATATGCTGATTTGCGCCATTTTCGTCATTCTGGCGCTGAGCCTGGTCTTGCATTCGACGGTGAAGATGAATGTCGATCTGCTGGTGGGCGCCATCCTGCTGTTTTCCGCCTTGATGCGCTTTCGTCTGTCACTGCAGGAAACCGTGAAGCGTTATCTCGGCAAACATCAGCGCGCTTATATCGCAGTCATGGGCCTGATACATGGCGTCACCAACATGGGTGGCGCCTTGCTGGCACTCTACGCTACCGCCAGCCATCGCGAGAAACTGGAGATAAGAACCACCGTCTCCCGTTATTACCTGATGTTCGGTTTAATCCAATTGGCCACGCTGGCCTGCATTAAATGGCAAGCCCTGAACCTCGACGGTTTCGCCGCGGCACCGCTGGCTCTGCTGGTGTATCTGGTCGTCGGCAATCTGCTGTTCAAGAGAACCAGCGCTCCCGTTTATGAAAAAATGGTAACCGGCTTTATTGCCTTCTATGGCGTGGCCGTTCTCACTAAAGGCTATTTATAGGCTCCCCATGACGACGACTCTCTTTTCTCTGATCCCGGTGATATTTTTAATCGCCATGGGATTCACTCTGCGGCACAAAAACCTGATCGATCGGGCTTTCTGGCTGCCCTGCGAGAAGCTGAACTACTTTTATCTCTTCCCGGCGCTGATGTTTATTCAGGTCGGCAAAGCCGACCTGAGCCAGTTTCCGGTACGGCCGATCGCCCTGTCGGTCCTGGGCGCCGTGTTGATCGGCGCCTTGTCGTTGTACCTCTGGCGAATCTGGCTAAAACAGCCCGGGCCGGTTTTCTCTTCCGTCATACAGGGCGCTCTGCGCCCCAATACCTACATCGGGGTTGCCGCAGCGGCGGCGACTTTCGGCCACACCGGCCTGACGGTGACCTCAATCAGCATCGCCGTCGCCATCCCGCTGTTGAACGTGGCCTCGATTGTCATACTGATGCATTACGGCCAGGGCTCCCGCCCCGGCGGCAGACAGATCGCCAAAGCGCTGGGGAAAAACCCAGTGATCCTTTCGGTCTTGGCCGGTCTGGCCTTCAATGCCAGCGGCTGGTCGCTCGGCACGGCGCTGGAGAACATTCTCACCATTCTCGGCGGCGCCTCTCTGCCGTTGGGGTTGCTGGCGGTCGGCGCGGGGCTGGATATCAAAGCGGCGCGTACGGCACAGGGCCCCGTACTGCAATCGACCTTCGTCAAGTTACTGCTGGTACCGCTGTTGACGCTGGGAATCGGCATCACCCTGGGCATCTCCGGCCCGGTGCTGGCGACTATCGTCCTGTTTAACGCCTTACCCTGTACACCTTCCGCCTACATCATGGCGAAACTGCTGGGCGGCGATCATCGCTTGTCGGCCGGTATCATCACGATCCAAACGTTGCTGGCGGCGGTCACCATTCCTGTTATTTTGCTGCTGACCCAGTTTTCAGCTCATCCAGCTTAAGATGGGCCTCATACTTCCGCCACAACGCGTCGAACCAGCCGTCGTCTCCATGACGATCGTTGATGCGCTCGATCGCTTCCGCACACTGTCGGCGGGCCAAGGCCAACAGGCCGGCCTCGCCCGCCGATAAAACAGCCAATAAGCGCGCCATTTCCACCAGATAGTGACGGGCAAAGGAGACATCGTAATCGGTAATGTTTTTGCTGTTGTCAATCAAGTCGCACAGTTTGATGGTTTGCGCTTCCGCACAGGCCTGCGCGCTGTGCTGCAGATTGGCATTTTTACGGTGCAGACGCTCACCGCCGTAGCTGCGAGGCTGCACGTCGGTCAACATTTCCACATAACGCTCGACCGTCGGACCGAATTCTCGCCGGATATCCGCCAGGGTCACCGCCGTATCTTCTACCGTATCATGCAGCCAGGCAGCGGCGACCATTTCTGGCGTCGGCTCAGCCCGCTGCAGCAAATCCACCACCGCCGCGGGGTGCACGATATACGGCTCTCCGGTGAACTTGCGCCGCTGATTGCAGGCATGGTGAGCGTCATTGGCAAATCGCTGCGCTTTCAAGGTTAAATCCATACTTTCTCCTTATCCATATCGATTCAGTGTAACGGCAGCCATGCTGACATCTGAGTCGATTTGGTTATGAGTTATGCCAACAACGCAGCACGTAATGCGCTCACAAACGCCGCAAAGCCCGCTATTTTATGCCTACTTTTTCTCATGCGAGACACCCTGTGGATACCCAACGCTACCTGCAGCATATCGGCTTTGCCGGCACCGCCCGCCCTGACCTCCCCACGTTGCAACAGCTGCACCATCGCCACATGCTGAGCGTACCGTTCGAGAACCTGAGCATTATTTATCATCAGGGCATTCAACTGGCGCCGGAGGCGCTGTTCAGCAAGGTGGTCGAGCGTAACCGCGGCGGTTTCTGTTATGAGCTGAACACGCTGTTCGCCCTGCTGTTGCGGGAGATCGGTTTCAAGGTGAGCTTCATCTCCGGCGAGATCCGCACGCGCGACGGCCATTTCGGCCCGCCCTACGACCATCTGGCGCTGCGGGTGGATCTGGCGGGGCAGGCCTGGCTGGTGGATGTCGGTTTCGGCGATTCCTTCCTGACGCCGCTGAAGATCGTCGTCGCCGAGCCGCAACCGCAGGCCAGCGGCACCTTCCACCTGGAGCGGGAAGGCGAGTATTACCTGCTGGAGCGGCGCAACGGCGACCAACGCTCGCATGCCAAAACGCTGTATCGCTTTACCGTTCAGCCGCGCGAGTTGCACGAGTTCGACGAGATGTGCCGATTCCACAGCACCTCGCCGCAGTCGCACTTCACCCAGCGCCTGGTGTGTTCACGGCCGACGGACCACGGCCGGGTGACCCTCAGCGACATGAAGCTGATCGTGACCGAAGATCACCAGCGCCACGAAACGACGTTGCATTCGGAAGAGGAACGGCGCGCCGTACTGTGGCAGCATTTCGCCATCGATGTGGATCGTTAACGCCGCCAGCGGCGTAATGCTGATCAGTTAGCGTTTTTCTGAACGTATTTGTGCAGTTTTCGGTCGATAAAGGTGAGATGCGCCATGAGGCTCATACGCCTCGACCGAGCCAGGGGCCGAAGGCGCGGGTGGAGGGGCCGCGCCTTCGGCCCCTCCAATTGCCGTTCATTGTGGTAACAGAAAAATTCAGGGTATTTACGGCAATTCATCCTGCACATCACGTAAAGATACTGGATAAAAAATACCAGTCAGGCTTAAGTAACCAGCATTACACCGGCGGCGCCCTTTTATTACGATTCTGTTACACCGATTGCATAACCGCGCTTGGCTGATTGCCAGCACCGCGGCGGCAGGCATCATAGGGCCATGATTCGGCAACAGAGTGCGAAAAATGATCCGTGTGATACTGGTGGATGACCATGTGGTGGTGCGCTCCGGCTTTGCGCAATTGCTCAGCCTCGAGGACGATCTCGACGTGGTGGGGCAATACAGCAGCGCGGCGGCGGCCTGGCCGGCATTGCTGCGCGACGACGTCAGCGTCGCGGTGATGGACATCGCCATGCCGGATGAAAACGGCCTGAGCCTGTTGAAACGCCTGCGGGCGCAGAAGCCGCAGTTTCGCGCGATCATACTCAGCATTTATGACTCCCCGACCTTCGTTCAGAGCGCGCTGGATGCCGGCGCCAGCGGCTATCTGACCAAACGCTGCGGGCCGGAAGAACTGGTGCAGGCGGTGCGCTCCGTCGATATGGGCGGCCATTACCTGTGCGCCGACGCGCTGCGGGCGCTGCGCGGCGGCGAGCAGCCGGCCACGGCGCTGGAAGCGTTGACCCCGCGCGAGCGCGAGATCTTCGATCTGCTGGTCAAAGGCGACAGCGTAAAGGAGATCGCTTTCAAGCTCGATCTCAGCCACAAAACGGTGCACGTGCATCGCGCCAACGTCCTGGGCAAGCTGCAATGCAGCAGCACCATTGAACTGGTGCATTTCGCCCTCGACCATCAGCTGCTGGCGGGGCATTGATGTCGCCCCGCTTCCGGCCCTGGGTTATCTCGCTGTTTATCCTGTTGGCCTGGGGCAGCGGCTGGCTGATGCTGTGGACGCTCGGTTTCTACCTGACCCACAACGGCAATCAGGCGGCGCTGTTTCTGCCTCACGGCGTCTATCTCGCGCTGCTGATCCTGCTGGCGCGCCGCTATTGGCCCGCCCTGATAATACCGCCGGTGCTGCTGCTGTTCTGGCTGCACGGCGAACGCCTGCTGAGCGGCTACAGCCTGCTGGCCGCGCCGTTCATCACCCTGCTCCCGGCCGCGCTCGCACAGCGATTCTGGCGCCGTTTTCCGCTCTACTGGCAACGGCTGACGCTGCTGCTGGCCGCAGTGACCGCCGCCTCGCTGCTCAATACCGCCCTGCTTGCGCCTTTCGCACACAGCCCGGCGATGCTGCTCGGCCTGGCGTCATTTACCGGTGGTGTCTTGCTGACCCCGTTCGTCTACCTGATTTTTGAATTTCTGCGCCAGCAGCACCGCTACCATCTGCTGGGGCTGGACACCAGCAACCCGCCGCTGCGCGCGTCCTTAATCATCTGGTGCAGCCTGTTTTTCGTTATCGGCATCGGCACCCAGATGGTGCTGTCGCCGGAAATCGAACGCCTGCTGCTGATCGTGGTGTTTTTGCCGAACGTGGTGATGGCGTGGAAGTTCGGCTGGCAGGGCGGTGTGCTGTCCGGCCTGCTCGGCAGCATGATGATCACCCTCGCGCGGCAGGTCGGCGTGGGGTTCGGCAATCTGGTCGAGCTGGAAATCTTTCTGGCGACGCAGGCGCTGCTTGGCATCGGTCTGGGCATCGCCATCAGCCGTCAGCAGCACCTGGCGCAAAACCTGCACCACTATCGCCGACGGCTGGAAGAAGAGCTGGCGGCGCGGCGGGCGTTGACCGAAAAACTGATCCACACCGAAGAAGACACGCGAAAGAACCTGGCGCGCGAGCTGCACGATGAAATCGGCCAGAACATCACCGCGATTCAAATTCAGTCGCAGCTGGTCAAGCGGGCGCGCGATCCGGCGCAAACCCAGGCCGCCGCGAACCAGATAGCCGATCTCGCCCGGCGCATACATCACTCCACGCGCCAGCTGCTGCGCCAGCTGCGCCCGCCCGCGCTGGACGAGCTGGCGTTCAAAGACGCGCTTCACCACCTGCTGAATGAATTCGCCTTCAGCGAACGGGGCATCCGTTGCCGTTTCGACTACCGGCTCATCGACACGCCCGCCGGCGAGACGGTGCGCTTCACCCTCTACCGGCTGCTGCAAGAGCTGCTCAACAACGTGTGCAAACACGCCGAAGCCAGCGAAGTCGCCATCGTTTTGTATCAACAGGGGGCACTTTTGCACCTCGAGGTGCGGGACAACGGCATCGGCATCCGGGCGGACAAGGCGCCCGGCCTCGGCATTCAGGGAATGCGCGAACGGGTCAGCGCGCTCGGCGGCGAACTGACGCTGGACACGCAGCGCGGCACGCGGGTAATTGTTAACCTGCCCACAAATTTGCAACAAACCGCCGACTAACTAGGAAAAAGTCTTAGCCAGTCCGGACTTTCTCTCATCCCCTTTCCCTTTCACCTTCTTATAGTCATCACCAGGGAGACGGCTATGCAGACACGCTCGGCATCTGAAATCGATCATCGTTACCGCGCGCTGCGCCCGCGACTGCTGCTGTACATGGTCATCGGCTACGCCGCCTTTTACCTGACGCGCAAAAGCGTGAATTACGTGCTGCCGGCGCTGCAAATGGATTTGGGGCTGGATAAAGGGGACATCGGCCTGCTCGGCTCGCTGTTTTATCTGAGCTACGGCCTGTCGAAATTCAGCGCCGGATTGTGGCACGACGGCCACGGGCAGCGCAGGTTTATGGGGATCGGCCTGTTCGCCACCGGCGTGCTGAACGTGGCGTTCGCCTTCGGTGAATCGCTGACGCTGCTGTTGGCGGTCTGGGCGCTGAACGGCTTCTTTCAGGGCTGGGGCTGGCCGCCCTGCGCGCGGCTGCTGACCCACTGGTATTCGCGCAACGAGCGCGGCTTCTGGTGGGGCTGCTGGAATATGTCGATCAACCTCGGCGGCGCGATCGTGCCGCTGATCAGCGCCTTCGCCGCCCAGCGCTGGGGCTGGCAGGCGGCGATGTTGATCCCGGGGGCCGTCAGCATGGTGTTGGGCCTCTGGCTCACGCGGCGGCTGACAGGCACGCCGCAGGAAGAAGGCCTGCCGTCGGTCGGCCGGTGGCGCCACGATCCGCTGGAGCTGCGCCAGGAACAGCAAAGCCCGCCAATGGGGCTGTGGCGGATGTTGCGCACCACGATGCTGAAGAACCCGATGATCTGGCTGCTGGGCGTCTCTTACGTGCTGGTCTACCTGATCCGCATCGCGTTGAACGACTGGGGCAATCTGTGGTTGACGGAAAGCCACGGCGTCAACCTGCTCAGCGCCAACGCGACGGTGATGCTGTTCGAGATAGGCGGCCTGCTCGGCGCGCTGTTCGCCGGCTGGGGATCGGATGTGCTGTTCGGCGGGCAGCGCGCGCCGATGATTTTGCTGTTCACGCTCGGGCTGATGGTTTCCGTCGCCGCGCTGTGGCTGGCGCCGGTGCATCACTACGCGCTGCTGGCGGGCTGTTTCTTTACGGTGGGCTTTTTTGTCTTCGGCCCACAGATGTTGATTGGCCTCGCCGCCGTGGAATGCGGGCACAAAGGCGCCGCGGGCTCCATCACCGGCTTTCTCGGCCTGTTCGCCTACCTGGGGGCGGCGCTGGCGGGCTGGCCGCTGTCGCGGGTCATCGAAGGCTACGGCTGGTCGGGCATGTTCAGTTTGCTGTCCATCGCCGCCGTTCTTATGGGTTTATTGCTGATGCCGCTGCTGATGGCGAGCGTTACCACCTCTACCGAGAGAAGGATAAAACAATGAAAAAAACGTGGGTCACTACCCTGATAGCGTCCGGCATCGCGCTGGCGACGCTGAGCGGCGCCGCGCACGCCAAGGGCCGCCTGGTGGTCTACTGCAGCGCCACCAATGAAATGTGCGAAGCGGAAACCAAAGCCTTCGGCGAGAAATATGACGTGAAAACCTCGTTCATCCGCAACGGATCCGGCAGCACGCTGGCGAAAGTGGATGCCGAGAAGAAGAACCCGCAGGCGGACGTCTGGTACGGCGGCACGCTCGATCCGCAATCCCAGGCCGGTGAAATGGGGCTGCTGCAGCCGTACAAATCGCCGAACCTCGAACAGGTGATGACGCAATTCCGCGATCCGGCCAAGCTGAAAGGCAACTACTCCTCGGCGGTCTACGTCGGCATTCTCGGTTTCGGCGTCAACACCCAGCGCCTGAAAGAGAAAAACCTGCCGGTGCCAAAATGCTGGAAAGACCTGACCAAGCCGGAATACAAGGGCGAGATTCAAATCGCCGATCCGCAAAGCTCCGGCACCGCCTACACCGCGCTGGCGACCTTTGCCCAGCTGTGGGGAGACGATCAGGCGTTCGATTACCTCAAGCAGCTGAACGCCAACGTTTCGCAGTACACCAAGTCCGGCATTGCCCCGGCGCGCAACGCCGCCCGCGGTGAAACGGCGATCGGCATCGGTTTCCTGCATGACTACTCGCTCGAAAAGGAACAGGGCGCGCCGCTGGAGCTGATCTCGCCTTGCGAAGGCACCGGCTATGAAATCGGCGGCGTCAGCATCCTCAAAGGCGCGCGCAACCTCGACAACGCCAAGCTGTTCGTGGATTGGGTGCTGTCGAAAGAGGCGCAGGAGCTGGCGTGGAAGCAAGGCAAATCCTATCAGATCCTGACCAATACCACCGCCGACACCTCGCCGAACTCGCTGAAGCTCGACGACCTGAAGCTGATCAACTACGACATGGACAAGTACGGCTCGACCGAGGTCCGCAAGGCGCTGATCAACAAATGGGTCAGCGAAGTCAAGATGGGTAAATAAGCCCACATTCTGCGCCTGTTGCCGGGTAAGCCTCACGGTTTGCCCGGCCTGAACATCCGGGAAACTTATGTCACATACACATGCACTCCATCTCGTGAAAAAACGAGATGCGATATTCCTTTGGGTTTTGCTCGGCTGGCTGGCGTTCGCCCTGCTGCCGAGCTGGAGCCTGGATTACGGCCTGCTGGAGTCCACCGGCGAAGAGATCCTCGCGGCCTACGGCTGGTCAAATCGCAATATCAGCTGGCTTTGGTGCCTGCTGCCGAGCCTGCTGCTGCTGCGCCCTTACGCTGCGGCGGGCGGTGAACGGCGGCGGCGCCACGCGTTCGACGCCGGCTGGGCGCTGCTGTGCATGGCCTTTATCGTCGTCAGCGCCACGCTGGCGGGGCGCGGTTTAGGCTACGCCACCCTGGTGCAGTTGACCGCGCTGGGCGCCATCATGACGTTGGCGCTGACCCGCCTCGACTGGCTGGGCGGCGACCGTTTCGTTATCGGCGCGCTGGTCACCATCGTGGCGCTGATCGGCGTCTTCATCGTCTGGCCGAGCATCGCGATTTTCATTCCGATGTTCACCGACCAGACGGGCGCTTTCGCGCCGCTGGCGTTTATGAATGTGCTGTCGCAGGCGCACATCGTCCAGGTGATCCTCAACTCCATCGCCCTGTCGATCGCGGTAGGCGCCGGCTGCACCTTCTTCGGCCTGGTGCTGGCGATTTACACCACCCGCATCGCCAAGCGCAGCGCCATTATCGGCCGCATCTTCTCCATCCTGCCCATCGTCACGCCGCCGTTCGTCGTCGGCCTGGGCGTCACGCTGATGATGGGGCGCTCCGGCTACGTGACCGAGTGGATGGTGGCCTGGTTCGGCCTGACCAACACCAACTGGCTGTACGGCTTTACCGGCATCTGGCTGGCGCAGGTGCTGGCGTTCACCCCGATGGCGTTCATGATCCTCGACGGCGCGATCAAGACCATTCATCCTTCGCTGGAAGAGGCCTCCTACACCCTGCGCGCCAGCCGTTGGCAAACCTTTAACGGCGTGTTCGTGCCGCTGCTGAAACCGGCGCTGGCCAACGCGTTTCTGATCGTGGTGGTGCAATCGCTGGCCGACTTCAGCAACCCGCTGGTGCTCGGCGGCAACTTCGACGTGCTGGCGACGCAAATCTATTTCTACATTACCGGTTCACAGCTCGATTATCAGGCCGCCAGCACCCTCGGCGCCTTCCTGCTGCTGTTCTCGCTGTTGGTGTTCTGCATCCAGTATATGTGGATCGGCAAACGTTCCTACGTCACCGTGTCCGGCAAATCCTATCGCGGCGACGTACAACCGCTGCCGGTCACGCTGGTATGGAGCGTGATCGCGCTGCTGGCGGTGTGGATAGCCTTTAACGCCCTGCTTTACGGCAGCATTTTCTACGGCAGCTTCACCGTCAACTGGGGGGTGGATTACACGCTGACGCTGGATAACTTCATCAAGCTGTTCGGCCAAGGCATGAGCGACGGCGCGTGGCCTTCGCTGCTCGATACGCTGCTGTACGCCGGGATCGCCGCGCCGATCACCGCCGCGTTCGGCCTGCTGATCGCCTGGATCGTGGTGCGCCAGCAGTTCAAGGGCAAAAAGACCATCGAGTTCACCACCATGCTGTGCTTTGCGGTGCCGGGCACCGTGGCGGGCGTCTCTTACATTCTCGCCTTTAACGGCGCGCCGGTGTACCTCACCGGCACGGCCGCCATCGTGATTATCTCGATGGTGATGCGCAACGTGCCGGTGGGCATTCGCGCCGGGATCGCCGGGCTGGGCCAGATAGACAAATCGCTGGACGAAGCCTCGCTCAGCCTGCGCGCCGGCTCGCTGCGCACCATCACGCACATCCTGCTGCCGCTGCTGCGCCCGGCGATCCTGTCGGCGCTGATCTACAGCTTCGTGCGCGCCATCACCACCGTCAGCGCCATCGTCTTCCTGGTGACGCCCGATACCCGCGTGGCCACCGCCTACATCCTCAACCGCGTGGAAGACGGCGAATACGGCGTGGCGATCGCCTACGGTTCAATTCTGATCGTGGTGATGCTGGCGATTATTTTCCTCTTTGACTGGCTGATCGGCGAGGCACGCATCTCCCGTTCAAAAGCCAAAAACCAGGCGTAATGGAGCCCATGATGAGCCAGAAAAATTTCGTTGAACTGCGCAACGTCTCCAAACGGTTCGGCAACAACACGGTAATCGATAACATCACGCTCACCATCCCGCGGGGGCAAATGGTGACGCTGCTCGGCCCTTCCGGCTGCGGCAAGACCACCATTTTGCGCCTGGTCGCCGGGCTGGAAAAGCCGAGCGACGGGCAGATATTCATTGATGGTGAAGACGTTACCCATCGTTCCATCCAGCAGCGTGATATCTGCATGGTGTTCCAGTCTTATGCCCTGTTCCCGCATATGTCGCTGGGGGAAAACGTCGGCTATGGCCTGAAGATGCTCGGCATCCCGCGCGCCGAAGTGAAAGCGCGCGTGCAGGAAGCGCTGGCGATGGTGGACTTGGCAGGGTTTGACGATCGCTATGTCGATCAGATCTCCGGCGGCCAACAGCAGCGCGTGGCCCTGGCGCGCGCGCTGATCCTCAAGCCGAAAGTGCTGCTGTTCGACGAGCCGTTGAGCAACCTCGACGCCAACCTGCGCCGCAGCATGCGTGAAAAGATCCGCGAGCTGCAAAAGCAGTTTGATATCACGTCGCTGTACGTCACCCACGATCAGAGCGAGGCTTTTGCGGTCTCCGACACCGTGCTGGTGATGAACAAGGGGCATATCATGCAGATGGGCTCGCCGCAGGATCTCTATCGGCAGCCCGCCTCGCGCTTTATGGCGAGCTTTATGGGGGACGCCAACCTGTTCCCGGCCAGCTTCAGCGCCGATCATGTCGACATCAGCGGCTATCGCCTGCCGCGCCCTGCGCACTTTGCCGCCCAGGGCGCCGGCACGGTGGGCGTGCGCCCGGAGGCGATCACGCTGAGCGAGCATGGCGATGAAAGCCAGCGCTGCGTGATCGAACATGTCGCCTACATGGGGCCGCAGTATGAGGTAACGGTGGCGTGGCACGGGCAGCAGATTTTACTGCAGGTCAACGCCACCCGCCTGCAGCCGAACGTCGGCGAGCGCTATTATCTGGAAATTCACCCCTACGGCATGTTTATGCTGGCGGACGCGGCATAATAAGCATCACTCTTAAGCGTTAGAATAACGGTCATCCCGTATGGGATGGCCGGAAATAATCGCCAAAAATACCGTATTTATCTATTTTTACAATTCCACCCAAGTCCTTGTTCAGCCAAACAATAAATATAGCCACACCCACTCAAAAATAACCACCCAGACCACTCAGGGTGATATTTTTATTTAAATAGGGTAAGCTTGATCCCGCAGTCGAAATTATTTAACGGCCAACTCAAGGAGAAATTCATGAGCAACAATGCAAATGCACAGGCGCAGCTGGATAATTTACGCAATGTCGCTTCCCAGCTGAAGGAAATGCGCCACTACGCGCAGTCGAATATCGAGACGCTCTCCGCACACTGGCTGGCCTTCGATCAGGGGGAATGCAAAAATAAGGCATTCGCCGAAGCCATTAACGACCTGTTGAATAAACAGGGCGCCTGTTTGGAAGGACTGGAAAAAACCATTCAGGATATCGAGATAGAATTAAACCGTCTTGATAAAGCCGCCTGATAATGCCGATTTAAATAAACCCGCCGCGCGCGGGTTTATTTTCAGCTGCGGCAGATGACGCGCGCAATATCCCCGGACGTCGTCAGCGCGCGTATTTCGCTGAACAGTTCGGTGGCTTCATCATATTCTTTACGCAAATAACCCAGCCACTGTTTAATGCGCGCCACGTGATACAGGCCGGTGTCGCCCTGCTTTTCCAGATGGACGTATTTTTGCAGCAGCTCAACCACCTGCGGCCAGGGCATGCGCGGTTCGTTATATTTCACCACCCGGCTCAGGTTCGGCACGTTGAGCGCGCCGCGCCCCAGCATGATGGCGTCGCAGCCGGTCGCCTGCAGGCAATCCTGCGCGCTCTGGTGATCCCAGATCTCGCCGTTGGCGATCACCGGGATGCTCAGCCGCTGACGGATCTCGCCGATCGCCGCCCAGTTGATGCGATCCGCCTTGTAGCCGTCCTCTTTGGTGCGGCCGTGCACCGTCAGCTCACTGGCGCCCGCCTGCTGCACCGCATCGGCGATTTCAAAGCTGCGATTGGAGGAGTCCCAGCCCAGGCGCACCTTCACCGTGACCGGCAGATGGGCCGGCACCGCCGCGCGCATCGCTTTGGCGCCCTGGTAGATCAATTCCGGATCTTTGAGCAGCGTCGCCCCGCCGCCGCTGCCGTTCACCAGCTTGGACGGGCAGCCGCAGTTGAGATCGACGCCGTAAGAGCCCAATTCCACCGCACGCGCGGCGTTTTCCGCCAGCCACTGCGGATACTGCCCCAGCAGCTGTACCCGCACCAGCGTGCCCGACGGCGTGCGGCTGGCGTGACGCAGCTCCGGGCACAGCCGGTAGAACGACTTGGCCGGCAGCAGCTGATCGACCACGCGCAAAAATTCGGTGATGCACAGATCGTAGTCGTTCACTTCGGTGAGTAACTCACGCACCAAAGAATCGAGAACGCCCTCCATCGGAGCCAATAATACGCGCATGACCAATCCCAGCTAAAAAAAGACCCGCAATGATACGGGTGAATGCCCGCGCCAGACAAGCCTCAGCGGGCATTAAAAATGCCGTCAGCCCAGTCGGCGGATCGGTTGGCCGGCAAGGAACGCCGCAATGTCCTCGACCGCCTCGGTGAAGTAGGCGTGGTAATTGTCGTCCGCCACATAACCCACATGCGGCGTCGCCAGCACGTTGGGCAGCTGGCGAAACACGTCGTCGGCCGGCAGCGGCTCCGTCTCGAACACGTCCAGCCCGGCGCCGGCGATCTTCCGCTGTTGCAGGACGTCCACCAACGCCGCCCGATCGACGATGCCCGCGCGCGAGGTATTGATCAGGTATGCGGTGGGCTTCATCGCCGCCAATTCATCACGCCCCACCAACCCGCGGCTGCGCTCGCTCAGCACCAGGTGAATGGAGACAAAATCGCTCTGCTCAAACAGCGCCCGTTTGGATGACGCCAGCTCAGCGCCCTCCTGCGCCGCCCGTTCCGCCGTCAGGTTCTGGCTCCAGGCCAGCACCCGCATGCCGAACGCCTGCGCCACCCGGGCCATCTGGCCGCCGATCTTGCCTAACCCCAGCAGCCCCAGCGTTTTCCCCTGCAGCGTGACGCCTAAGCCCAGCTGCCACGGGCCATTGTTCCGCAGCCCGACGCTTTCCGGTACGATATGCTTCGCCAGCCCGAGCAGCAGCGCCCAGGTCAACTCCATCGGCGCCGCCGACCCGCTGGCGGTGCCGCACACCACCACGCCACGCTCGGCGGCGGCGGCCAAATCGATAGCGGCGTTGCGCATGCCGGAGGTGATCAGCAGCTTCAGCTTCGGCAGCCGCGCCAGCAGCGAGGCGGTCATCGGCGTGCGCTCGCGCATGATGACCAAAATGTCGCACTCCTGCAGATGCACCGCCAGCTCCGCTTCATCGGTAAAGTGCGCGCTGATGGCCGACACCTCCACCCGATCGGCCAGCGCCGACCAGTCCGCCATCTTGAGCGCCACCTGCTGGTAATCATCGAGAATTGCGCACTTCAATTTCATCTCCGTCTCCTGGAATCTAGGGGTAGCCACCGTCCAGCCTAGTACGAAAATGCCGTTCCGCCAGGCAAAAAAAAAGCCGCCCGTATCGGCGGCTTACTCTTTGAGCAATCAGGCTTATTCGGCCGGTTTGCGGTTGCGCGGGCGGCGCGAAGACGGCGCACCGGAACGACGCTGGCCATCACCCTGCGGGCGGGCGTTACCGTTGCCACGGTTTTCACGCTGGCCGCCGTTCGCGTTACCGCTGCGCTGACCGCCGCCGTTACCGGAACGCTGGCCGCCGCCGTTGCCGCGCGGCGCGCCGCGCCCGCCACCCTGACGGCCGTTGATGATCGGCTCGGCCTTGATGGTCGGATCCGGCTCGTAGCCCGGCAGCGCAATGCGCGGAATTTCACGCTTCAGCAGACGCTCGATGTCGCGCAGCAGCTTGTGCTCATCCACGCACACCAGCGAGATAGCCTCACCGGTACGCTCCGCGCGGCCGGTACGGCCGATACGGTGCACATAGTCTTCCGGCACGTTAGGCAGCTCGTAGTTCACCACGTGCGGCAGCTGGTCGATATCCAGACCGCGCGCCGCGATGTCGGTCGCCACCAGCACGCGGATGCGGCCGTCTTTGAAATCGGCCAGCGCGCGGGTACGGGCGCCCTGGCTCTTGTTGCCGTGGATCGCCGCGGCGGTGATGCCGTCTTTGTTCAGCTGTTCCGCCAGATGGTTGGCGCCGTGCTTGGTGCGGGTAAACACCAGCACCTGTTTCCAGTCGCCTTCGCCGATCATCTGCGACAGCAGTTCCCGCTTACGCTTCTTGTCGACGAAGTGCACGCTCTGCTCAATCTGCTCGGACGCGGTGTTGCGGCGCGCCACTTCCACCGAGGCCGGGTTATGCAGCAGCTTGTTGGCCAGCGCCTTGATGTCGTCGGAGAAGGTTGCGGAGAACAGCAGGTTCTGGCGCTTGGCCGGCAGCTTGGCCAGCACGCGGCGAATGTCGTGGATAAAGCCCATGTCCAGCATGCGGTCCGCTTCATCCAGCACCAGAATTTCGATTTTGGACAGGTCAACCGCGTTCTGATGCTCCAGATCCAGCAGACGGCCCGGCGTCGCCACCAGGATATCGACGCCGCCGCGCAGCTTCATCATCTGCGGGTTGATGCTCACGCCGCCAAACACCACCAGCGAACGCAGGCGCAGGTGTTTGCTGTAGGCATCGACGTTTTCGCCGATCTGCGCCGCCAGCTCACGGGTTGGCGTCAGGATCAGCGCGCGCACCGGGCGACGGCCCTTGACCGGATGGTCATGCTTGCTCAGCAGCTGCAACAGCGGCAGGGTAAAACCGGCGGTTTTACCGGTGCCGGTCTGGGCGCTGGCCATCAGGTCACGACCTTCAAGCACGACAGGGATAGCCTGACGCTGGATTGGCGTCGGTTCGCGATAGCCCTGTTCTTCAACAGCGCGCACAATTTCAGCACTTAAGCCGAGGGTTTCAAATGACATAAAGAGAAAAACTCCAGATCCCCCCTAACCTAACGGTGTTCGGTGCAGTTTCCTGGGAGGATGATCAGACGGGGCATTAAGCATGACCACGAGGGATTGGCACAAACTGCAGTGCACCAGGCGGCGATTGTAACAGAAGTCGCGCAATAAAAAGCACTTTTACGCACCCAGAGCACAATCTGCCGTAAATTCAGCATTGTCTGAAGCCGATCACATAACTCATTGTGGTTAGCGGTTGCGTTTTAGACAATCTGGCATAAAGTTAATCATATGATTGATTAACTTCGAGCGTGACCCATGCCAGCTTCCGTACCTCATCAGGCCGCCGGCCGGGCGCGCGGCGAGCAAACGCGCCGGCAACTGCTCGCCGCGGCGACCGAACTGTTCGGCGAATTCGGCCTGCAGGGCGCCACCACGCGCGATATCGCCCAGCGCGCCGGCCAGAACATCGCCGCCATCACCTACTACTTCAGCTCCAAAGAGGGGCTGTATCTGGCCGTGGCGCAGTCGCTCGCCGATTTCATCCAGCAGGCGTTCGCCCCGTTGGCCGAAGAGGTCGATCGCTTTGGGCAAGAAGCGCCCGAACAACGCTCACCCGACGCGGCGCTACGCTTGCTGCAGCGCGGCCTGCTGGCCTTCAGCGAGCTGATGACCCAGCCGCACACGCTGAACCTGAGCAAAATCATGTCGCGCGAACAGCTCGCCCCGACCGAGGCCTATCCGCTGATCCACCGCCAGGTGATCGCGCCGATGCACGAGCGGCTGTGCCACCTGCTGTCTGCCGCCACCGGCATTGACGAGCACGCCACTCGCCTGGTGCTGCATACCCACGCGCTGATCGGCGAGGTGCTGTCGTTCCGCGTAGCGCGAGAGACCATCCGCCGTCAGGCCGGCTGGCAAGAGATTGGTGAAAGTGAAGCTGCGCAGATCGCGGCGGTGCTGAGCGAGCATATCGAGATTTTGGTTATTGGGCTGCGCCAACGTCACGGCGCGTAAATTCAGGCAGGGAGTGTTATGAACAAAAAACGCAGTGCCTTGGTCGTGTTGTTAATTCTGCTGATCGCGGCCGCCGCTTACGCGGTCTGGCATTACCAACAGCAGCAGGATAAGCCGCTGACGCTGTACGGCAACGTCGATATCCGCACGGTCAACCTCGGCTTCCGCGTCGACGGCCGCCTGGCGTCGCTGACGGTGGATGAAGGCGATACCGTTCAGCCGGGCCAGCTGCTCGGCAAACTGGACGATGCCCCCTATCGCAACGCGCTGCAGCAGGCCGAGGCCAACGTCGGCAGCGCGCGTGCCAAACTGTCGCTGCTGCAGGCCGGCTATCGCACCGAAGAGATCGCCCAGGTGCAGTCAGAAATGGCGCAGCGCCAGTCCGCCTTCGCTTACGCCGACAGCTTCCTGAAGCGCCAGCAAGGGCTGTGGGCGAAAAACGCCACGTCCGCCGACGCGCTGGAAGATGCGCGCACCGCCCGCAATCAGGCGCAGGCCAATTTGCAAGCGGCGAAGGACAAGCTGTCGCAATACCGCAGCGGCAATCGCCCGCAAGAGATTGAACAGGCCAAGGCCGAGGTGGCGCAAAGCGAAGCGGCGTTGGCGCAGGCGCAATTGAATCTGCAAGACGCCACGCTGGTCTCCCCGTCCGCCGGCACGGTGCTGACCCGCGCGGTAGAGCCGGGCACCATGCTCGGCGCCGGCGGCACGGTGTTCACCCTGTCGCTGACCCGGCCGGTGTGGGTGCGCGCCTACGTCAACGAGACCAGCCTGAACCAGGCGGTGCCCGGCACCGAGCTGGAAATTTACACCGACGGCCGCCCCGACAAGCCTTACCACGGCAAGATCGGTTTCGTCTCGCCGACCGCGGAATTCACGCCGAAAAGCGTTGAAACGCCGGATCTGCGCACCGATCTGGTGTATCGCCTGCGGGTGATCGTCACCGACGCCGACGACGCGCTGCGCCAGGGCATGCCGGTCACCCTGCGCTTCGCCAAACCCTGAGGCCGGCCATGGAACAGGCGCACACCATCGAACTGGAAGGGCTGGAAAAGCGCTTTCCGTCGCTTGAGAAACCGGCGGTCGCCAGCCTGACCACCACCCTGCGCAGCGGCGCGGTCATCGGGCTGGTCGGCCCGGACGGCGCAGGCAAAACCACCCTGCTGCGCATGCTGGCCGGGCTGCTGCAGCCCAGCAGCGGCAAATTGCGGGTCGCCGGGCTGGATCCGATCGCGCAGGATCGCCAACTGCATGCGATCCTCGGCTACATGCCGCAGAAGTTCGGGCTGTATGAGGATCTGACGGTGATGGAGAACCTGACGCTGTACGCCGATCTGCGCGGCGTTACCGGCGATCTTCGCCGCCAGACCTTCGAACGGCTATTGAAATTCACCGATCTGACGCGCTTCACCGAGCGCCTGGCGGGCAAGCTGTCCGGCGGCATGAAACAGAAGCTCGGCCTGGCCTGCACGCTGGTCGGCGAACCCCAGGTGCTGTTGCTGGACGAGCCGGGCGTCGGCGTCGATCCGATCTCGCGCCGCGAGCTGTGGCGCATGGTGCACGAGCTGGCCAACGACGGCATGTTGATCCTGTGGAGCACCTCTTATCTCGACGAGGCCGAGCAGTGCCGCGAAGTGCTGTTGCTCAACGAGGGTGAGCTGCTGTTCAGCGGCGCGCCGCAGGATCTGACCCAGCGCATGGCCGGGCGCACGGTGTTGATCGCCGCGCCGCCGGGCAGCCATCGATCGTTGCTGCAGCGGGCGATCTGCCTGCCGGCGGTCACCGACGGCGTGATCCAGGGCAAGTACCTGCGCCTGATCCTGAAAGAAGGCGAAGATCACCGGCAGCTGCTGCAGGCGCTGGATCTGCCGGACGCCGAACTCGACGAGGCGGATCCGCGCTTCGAAGATGCGTTTATCGATCTGCTCGGCGGCGGCCCCAACCATCGCTCGGCGCTGGCGGAGATCATGCCGACCGTCGACGGTGAAAGCGGCGAAACGGTGATCGAAGCGGTGCAGCTGACTAAAAAATTCGGCGACTTCGCCGCCACCGATCACGTCGACTTTCAGGTGCGGCGCGGAGAAATCTTCGGCCTGCTCGGCCCGAACGGCGCCGGCAAGTCCACCACCTTCAAAATGATGTGCGGCCTGCTGGTGCCGTCCGGCGGCAAGGCGCTGGTGCTGGGGATGGATCTGAAGACCAGTTCCGGCAAGGCGCGCCAACGCCTCGGCTACATGGCGCAAAAATTCTCGCTGTACGGCAACCTGACGGTGGCGCAGAACCTGAAGTTCTTCTCCGGCGTCTACGGCCTGAGCGGCAAGGCGCAGCGCGACAAAATCGACGAAATGTCGCGCGCCTTCAACTTCGCGCCGATCCTCGATCAGACGCCGGACGCGCTGCCGCTCGGCTTCAAACAGCGCCTGGCGCTGGCCTGCGCGCTGATGCACGAACCGGATATTCTGTTCCTCGACGAACCGACTTCCGGCGTCGATCCGCTGACGCGGCGCGAGTTCTGGCTGCACATCAACGGCATGGTCGACAAGGGCGTCACTGTGATGGTGACCACCCACTTTATGGACGAGGCAGAATACTGCGACCGCATCGGCCTGGTGTATCGCGGCAAGATCATCGCCGCCGGCACGCCGGACGATCTCAAACAACAGGTGGCGCGCGACGACAATCCCAGCCCTTCGATGGAGCAGGCGTTTATCGAGCTGGTGCAGGGCTACGACGAGGAGGAAACGCGGTGAGCGATAACCGACCCCCATTCGACGACGGCGGCTTCTCCTGGCGCCGGCTGCGCGCGCTGTGCCTGAAGGAGACGCGGCAGATACTGCGCGATCCCAGCAGCGGCCTGATCGCCTTCGTCATCCCGCTGATGCTGCTGTTTATCTTCGGCTACGGCATCAACCTGGACTCCAGCAAGCTGCATCTGGGCATTCTGATGGAACAACAGAGCGAAGACGCGCGCGATTTGGCCCACGCCTTCGCCGGTTCGCCCTATATCGAACCGACCATCAGCGACAACCGCCAGCAGCTGATCCAGCAGATGCAGGCCGGCACGATCCGCGGCCTGGTGGTGATCCCGGTGGATTTCGACCAGCGCATGGCGCGCCCGCACGACAGCGCCCCTATCCAGGTGATCACCGACGGCAGCGAGCCGAACACCGCCAACTTCGTGCAGGGCTATGCCCAGGGCGTATGGCAAGTATGGCAGCAGCAACGCGCCGCCGATCGGGGGAGCAGCGACCAGCCGCTGATTGACGTGCAGATGCGCTACTGGTTCAACCCGGCGGCCATCAGCCGGCACTACATCATTCCCGGCGCCATCACCATCATCATGACGGTGATCGGCGCCATTCTCACCTCGCTGGTGATCGCCCGCGAATGGGAACGCGGCACCATGGAGGCCCTGCTGTCCACCCAGGTGACGCGCAGCGAGCTGCTGCTCTCCAAGCTGATCCCATATTACTTCCTCGGCATGATCGCCATAGCGCTGTGCATGGCGGTGGCGGTGTGGGTGCTCGGCGTGCCCTATCGAGGTTCGCTGCCGATCCTGCTGCTGATCAGCAGCCTGTTCCTCGCCAGCACCCTCGGCATGGGCCTGCTGATCTCCACCCTCACCCGCAACCAGTTCAACGCGGCGATGGTGGCGCTGAACGCCGCCTTTCTGCCGTCGATCATGCTGTCCGGCTTCATTTTCCAGATCGACAGCATGCCGGCCATCGTGCGCGCGGTGACCTACATCATTCCGGCGCGTTACTTCGTCAGCACGCTGCAAACGCTGTTCCTGGCGGGCAACGTCGGCACCGTGCTGGCGATCAATCTGCTGTTCCTGATCGCTTCCGCCGTGGTGTTCATCGGCCTGACGGCCTGGAAAACCCAGCGCCGGCTGGATTAAGGAGAAAGAGCGATGTTTCACCGTCTGTTGACGCTTATCATCAAGGAAATGCAGGCGCTGCTGCGCGATCCGCAAACCCGCGCCATCCTGATCATGCCGGTGATCCTGCAGGTGCTGCTGTTCCCGTTCGCCGCGACGCTGGAAGTCACCAACGCCACCATCGCGGTCTACAGCGAGGACAGCGGCCAGGCCTCGGTGGAGCTGACCCAACGCTTCGCCAAGGCCAAAGCCTTCTCCCATGTGCTGCTGCTGCGCAATCCGCAGGAGATAAAGACCACCATCGACAACCAGCGGGCGCTGCTGCTGATCCGCTTCCCGGCGCAGTTCTCGCGCGATATCGCCGCCGGCCACACCGCGCCGCTGCAGCTGCTGCTCGACGGGCGCAACTCCAACAGCGCGCAGATCGCCGCCAACTACGTGCAGCAGATCGTGCAGGAATATCAGAACGAGCTGCTCGGCAACCGCGCCAAACCCAACAACAGCGAACTGGTGGTGCGCAACTGGTATAACCCGAATCTGGACTACAAATGGTTTGTGGTACCGTCGCTGATCGCCATGATCACCACCATCGGCGTGCTGATCGTCACCTCGCTGTCGGTGGCGCGCGAACGCGAACAGGGCACGCTGGAACAGCTGCTGGTCTCGCCGCTCACCACCTGGCAGATCTTTATCGGCAAGGCGGTGCCGGCGCTGATCGTCGCCAGCTTCCAGTCCAGCATCGTGCTGTTGATCGGCATCTTCCTGTACCAGATCCCGTTCGCCGGATCGCTGCTGCTGTTCTACGCCACCATGTTGATCTACGGGCTGTCGCTGGTCGGTTTCGGCCTGCTGATCTCGTCGCTGTGCGCCACTCAGCAGCAGGCGTTTATCGGCGTGTTCGTGTTCATGATGCCGGCGATCCTGCTCTCAGGTTACGTCTCGCCGGTGGAGAATATGCCGGTGTGGTTGCAGGATCTGACCTGGGTGAACCCGATACGCCACTTCACCGACATCACCAAGCAGATCTACCTGAAGGACGCCAGCTTCAGCATCATCTGGCGCAGCCTGTGGCCGCTGCTGGTGATCACCGCCACCACCGGCAGCGCCGCCTACGCGCTGTTCCGCCGCAAGATCGCATAAAAAGGTTCATAACGCTTTACCGGGAAACGCTGCTTTGATTTTCAAAAAGAAGTAATCGCTATCCCGGTATCTCTAGGCCATTCTTTTTATCGTCTTAATTTTATTATTTATTCCTTCCAGAACGCTGGTACTCCGACGATACATGGGACTCACGAATATGCCATTGACATAACCTCTCAGCTTATTGACAAACTGCTGTTTGAAGGGATTATGCTCGCTATAGCTTGATTTAACGGTCTGTGACGGCTCACGTCTGAGAGAAACTAATCAAGATATTGATCAAATTATCGATGTAAATAAGGTATTTTTATACTGAATAATCTTGAAAGACAAAGCATAAATAATTTATAAAAACAATAGTGAAAATGATGGAGATTCAAGTGAAAAAAGAGATTCTTGCCGTTCCGGGTATGCCTCCATCCCCCTTGTTCAAAAGGACGTATAAAGCCGTTCAAGATATTGATGAAGAATAACCAAATTGATTCGTAGATGGCGATTCCTCCATGCAGGACCACCTATGAAAGTTACTGCATATGATGGAACAGAAATCTGCTATCAAGGTGTAGCATTTAAAGGTTCTCCCGTTCAGGTTTTTTGGAATGGATTTATCGAACCTTACATTGAAAATTACTCAATAAATGTATTTGAGCAAACCTCAGCGTTGGCAATCGAATGCCAATATTCAACAGAGAAATCCATTGAAGAAGCTAAAATACTATTGCTGGTGATGATTCGTAGGCTTTACCATGAAATGGCCGAAACAGATAAAATATTAAGAGGGGATGGATTTTCATTTCCACAAAAAAAAGATGTTAGCGGCCATATTGAAAGTATGTCTCAAAAGATTATAGAACATGCAGAAATTGAGAAGTTAAAAAAGCCACTGGCGAACCAGAGTATATTCAATATAGAGAATGTAAATAGCAAATATGCGCAATTTGGCACAAGTAATAGCATCAGTATTCAAGAGTTAAGTGACTTTTTCAGAATGATTGCTTCTTCTGGTGAGGATGAGATTATCGTTCTCTCGAAAATACTTCTGAGTAGCGCCCACTCAAGAAAATTACTAAGTAAAGAAAAATATGATTTTTTAATATCTATTTTTAAAAAGTAGCTTATGCTCATATTTATGAATCAGAAAACCTAATCACAAAACAGAAATCTAAAGGAGTAACATGATGGATTTTGATGCTATGGCATACCCTGAAACATTCACAATCGCTGGAGCTGAATATAAAGGGCGACGGAATTCAGCTGAAAAAAAAGTACTAATCCCTTACACTGAAGAGCCCAACATTAGTATTGGCGATAAAATAAATCAAAAACTAGGAAAGGGCGAAATATCTTTAAAAGTACTTGATATGTCATTCTTACCTGGAGGCACACTCAATGTTGGTACTAATCACCCACACATGCTTACATTAAAGGTTGAGAATTTAACTGCCAATGAACAAAAACCTAAGCAATCTAGCCAAAATACATTCAACATAGGAAGCGTATCAGGCTCACAAGTTCAAATCGGTGAACATAACCATCTTATTTTAAATATCAGCATAACTGAACTTGTTGAAAAAGTATCTCAATCACAGGACCCTCAGGCAAAATCTTTACTTAAGAATTTGCTAAATAATAGCACTGTAGCTAGTCTCGTTGGTGCTGGCGCATCAGCCTTATTAGCTATGCTTTGAAGAAATGGCCTGGCAAAAACCAGGCCAAAAGTATCATCTCTCACTCATCTATTTTGGAGATAGTGGCATTTTTTCTCTATAGCCCTCAGGGGTTCAATCAAAGCATCAAGCTGCTCTTTGTTTGTTGCAAGATTTTCATCTGATAGAGAACTATGAGCAAAGTCATGATGGTCTATCCAGAACAGTGATCTTACCCAGCAATAGTTGTCACACGACTAAATGAGTAAGCTCTAAATCAGACGTGACTCACATGACAAAACCCGTATCAAGCAGTAAGAAAAGCACGCTCCTCGAGTCATTTGAGTACTTTATCCCTGGCTTTTTCATAAGAATATTCTGGCGCTTTCTCTGTTTTACATGGCTTACTACTCAGTCCCAGCGGATCCAACCACATCAGCGGGTTCGCCGCATACAGATAAAGGTTCAGCCCGCCGAGCCCCCTTACAGGATCCTGTGTGGTAAAACGTCCCACCTCGGGCAGAACAGGTTGTCATTGCGAAATATAATTTTTTCATGATTTATCCACTACATTTACCAGGTGTTCATATCACTGCCATATGCCTCTATCCTTGTCCGACCTTCCCCCCTCATGACTTGTCTTTAACACGAAGAGGGGCTCAGTCAGTTTAGTACTATATAGTAGCCGGGTAGGTTTAACCATTCCGGCTTTCAATTTATCATTTAAGATTTAGCTTGATGAAAGATATTACTTCATCTTTGCTCATTTCAAATTCTGGGCCAGCATCAATTCCTTTTAAATAATCTACTACATATGAGAGTTCTTCGTCAGGAATATCATAGTCCAGATAAAATCTATAGGCGTAGTCCGCCACTTTAGATGAACTATAATCATCATCAAGAAGACAGTTCAATCCATTTAAAAAAAGCGTTCTCATCTCATTCATATTAAATCACCATCCTATTCCTGTTGCCTTACCTGAAGGAGTTGCGATTCCTGCATCGATATCAGCTTTAGTTGGTGGATAATGGGGCAGGTTTAACACTTCACCATTTTTCATTTTTGGATGAACTCGATTGACCTCTCCTGCATGATTATAAGTCTCTTCCCAAGATCTTACATTCCCTGTTTTAGGATCCCATTCTGTAACATGGGAGCGTCCTCTTGTTGGCCCCTGAGTTCTAGCTAATGCCTCTTTGTCATAATAGCGAATGCGGCCATCAGGTAGATGTCGAGTATTTACTGCCGTTTTTTGAGCTTTTTCTAAAGCCCTAAACTTTCGGTTCAACTTCGTTGATGGCGAGCAACTTAGCCCATACGGATCCACCCACATCAGCGGGTTCGGCGCATACTGATAAAGGTTCAACCCACCTTCCAACCCTATCGGATCCTGCGTGGTGAAACGCCCCACCTCGGGTTCGTAGTAGCGGAACAGGTTGTAGTGCAGGCCGCTTTCGTCGTCCTGATATTGCCCGGCGTAGCGCAGCGGCTGCTGATATTGCGCGCCCTGCCGCTTCGCCGCGCCGGCCACCGTCTGGCCCTGCAGCTTGCCGAAGGTGTCGTATTGCCCGGACCAGCACAGGTTGCCCGCCGCGTCGGTCACCTCCAGCGGCGCGCTGTTCAGATCGGTGTGATACCAGTAAATATCCGCCGAGCGGCTGTCGCCCGCCTGCTCCAGCGCCGCCAGCGGGCTCCACGGGCTGGCCGGATCGTAGCTCCAGCTGCGGCGGCTGCCGTCGTCGCGCTGCTCCTGCAGCAACCGGTAGCCCTGCCACAGGAAACGGGTCGTCTGTTCGGTTTTGCCTTTGTAGCGCACCGTTTTGCGGCTGCGGCGGCCCAGCGCATCGTAATGGTACTGCGCCTCGAACTCGCCCTGCGGGCCGCGGCCGTGCGCCTGCACCAGCCGATTGTCGGCGTCGTAGCGGTAGTGCTGTTCGTACAGGCCGTTGCGCCGGCTGATCAGGTTGCCCCAGGCGTCGTAACGGTAAAACAGTTTTTGCCAGTGCGTCAGGCGGTTGTCGGCGATCGGCGCCAGCGGCAGGTGCGCGTCGATGTCGTTCTGCGGGCTGCGTTCGCCCAGCAGGTTATCCGCCAGATCGTACACCAGCCGCGCGCCCGGTTTACCCTGATTGGGTTCGCGGTGTTGCAGCAGGCGGCCTTCGGCGTCGTAACCGTAGTGCACTTCGCCGCGCAGCGCGTCGCTCACCCCGGCCAGCTCGCCGCGGCCGGTGTAGCGATAAGCGCGCCACAGCACGCCGTCTTCCGGCCGGGTCAATTTGTCGTGGCCAAAGGCGCTGCTCTGCCAGCTGCGGCGGCCCAGAGCGTCGTAACGCCGCTGCTGCTGCAGCGCGCCCTGGCTGCGGCTGGTTTCCCGGTGCAGGCGATCGCGGGTGAATTCGCTCACCACCTGCTGGTTGAATTTGATGGCGCTGGCGTGGCCGGAGCCGTAATACAGCCACTGCAGACGATCGCCCTGCGGCAGCGTCAGCGCCTGCAGGTTGGCCAGCGCATCCCACTGGTATTGCAGCTCGCCGTTCACGCCCTGTTCGCCGAGCAGCCGCCCGGCGGCGTCATAGCGCATCTGCACGCTGTCCGGCTCGATGCCCAGCACCGCGCCGCTCGCCGTCGGCAGGCGGTTCAGCTCGCGCAGCCGCCCCATGGCGTCGAAACGGTAATGCCATTCCGCGCTGGCGTTGCCGCGCCAGACCAGCTGCCCGGCCTCGTCGAAGCGGAAGCGCTGTTCGCGCTGCGTCAGCTCACCTGCGTTGCCCGGCAGGCCGACCTCGCGGTGCTCCTCCAGCAGCCCGGCCGCGCCGTAGCGATAATCGTGGCGGGTGTCGTCCGGGCGCTCTTCGGTCAGCACGCGGCCCACCGCATCGTAGCTGAAGCGGTATTCGCCGCCGTTGCCGTTCTCCAGGCGCGTCAGCCAGCCCTGCGGGCTGTAGTGATAGCGCCGGGTGCGGTTGATGCGATCGGTGATGCTGACCGGCAGCCCCAGGGCGTTGTACTGCCAGCGGGTCAGGCTGCCCAACGCGTCCTGATGCTCGGCCAGCTGGCCGTGCGCGTTCCAGTTAAAGCGCTCTTCGCCGCCGTCCGGGTGGATCAGGGTATGCAGGCGGCCGCCGTTATCCCACAGGTAGCGCGTCTGATGGCCTTCGGCATCGGTCTGCGTCGTCAGTTGCCCCAGCGCATCGTAGGTATAAGCCGTCACGCTGCCGGAACAGTCGGTGTAGCGCGTCAGCTGGCCGCGGGCGTCCCACTCCAGCTTCACTTCCCCGCCCAGTGCGTCGATCACACTAGCGGGCAGGCTCTCTTCGTCATCCGGATAGCGGTACAGAGTGGCGTTGCCCAGCGCATCGACATAGCGCGTCGGGCGCCCCAGCGTGTCCCAGTGCTGCGCTTCGCTGCTGCCGTCCGGGTAGGCGACGGCGAACAGCCGGCCGCTGTTACGCGAATATTGATAGCGCGTCACGCGGCCGAGCGGATCGGTCTCCGACAGCAGGCGGCCGTAAGGATCCCATTCGCTCTGGCGCTGCGCGCCGCCGGGCAGCAGCACGCTGCACAGCTCGCCGCGTTGGTAGATGAAACCGTAGCGGCGCTGGTCGAAATCGGTGTACTGCGCCACGTTGTCGTCGTCATCCAGCCGCCACTCCGCCCGTTTGCCGTCGCCGCGCACCGCGCTGCGGCGCCCGCCGGCGAAGTCGTAACCGAACTCAAGGGATTCCCCGGCGCTGTTGCGGTAGGCCGTCACGCGCGGCACGCCGTCGATCTCTTGCCATTGGTATTCGTTCAGCAGCCCGGCGGCGTCCTGGTGGCTGATCATCAGGCCGTCGCGCCAGCCAAAGCGCCGCGTCACCTCACCGGCGCGGTTGCTCACCGTCGTCAGTTGGCCCTGCTCATCGTAACCGTAGCGCGCCAGCGTTCGTTCACCGTCGGCGGTTTGCAGCGCCACTTCACGCAGGCGGCCCTGCGCATAGCGGCACATCAGGCGCTGCCCGGCGCTGTCCACCAGTTCGCTCAGCAGTCCCTTGTCGTCGTAGAACAGCGAGGTGGCGTTGCCGATGGCGTCGGTGATCATGCTGAGCCGGCTCGGCTGGTCGCCCGCCAGCGGCGGGTAGTGGAAAATCTGTTCGCCGACGTCAAACAGCTGCCAGCTGCCGTCGTCGTTGTGCATCAGCCAGCTTTTTTCGGCTTCGCAGTAGGTTTTGTGGCCGCGCGGCACCATAGGGAAAGCGACGAAGTCGCCGGAAGGCGCACGCCACACCAGGCCGTCCTGATACGGCTGCAGGCTGCTCTCCCAAAACAGGTTCCAGCCGCGGCCCAGTACGCCGTCGCCGGGGTTGCCGCTGCGCCAATAGCGCTGCCAGGCGACCGGCAGGCGCGAAGGCAGCACGAAATCGAGATCGTCTTCGCCGTCGAGGAATTTCTGGCCGCTGACGATATCCACCGGCCGGGCGATAATGCCGACCGCGGCGGTGGCGGTCATCAGCGTGCCGGCGCGGCAGGCGATGCGCGCCAGTTTGTTGATGCCAGGCAGCTTGCCCAACAGTTTGCCGAGCGCCCCCAGCTTGCCGGCGGCGCCGCCCACGCCGCCCACCAGGCCGGCGAACAGCAGCGTCAGATCGGAGACCTTATACAGCCAATCCGGCACTTCGGGCTTGATCGGCAAGGTGGTGACGGTGCCGCCGCCGATAAACACGTTGGGCGAACCTTCCATCACCTGCGCGTCGCAGTTGGTTTTGTCCCCCACGCGCGAGGCGGGCTGGCCGTTGATGCTGACCTTGTCGGAGCCCTGCGCCATCTGCATGCTCGGGCCGTCGTCGCTGCAGGCCACCTGGCTGTTGGTGGCGAGCGCGGCGGGTTTGCCGTTGATGAAGACGTTGGGGGAGCCGGTGACGATATTGCCTTTGGGGGTCAGGCTACCGGCACCGGCGTCGGCAATGCCGTCACGCGCCGCGGTGGCCGCCTCCCCGGTGAGATACCCCACCGCCAGGCTGGCGCCGATGAGCAGCACGCCGACGCCGATACAGGAAGCCGCCAGGCCGGCGACGAACAGCGCCCCCGCAGCCACCGCGCCTGCGGCGGCGATCAGGCCGCCGACAAGGGTGCCGGCAATCATGCCGGCCAGGGCATGGGAATGCCCGATGGTATCGCCGACACGAGCCGCTTCGGTCATCGTAAGTTCCTTTTACGCAAAGAGTTCATCGTTAGGCCGCCCGGTAGCTGTTCAGCACCTGCTGCAGCAGCGCGTCGCGAGAAACATTGATTGAGAGGAAAACGTTCATCACCGGCCAGAAGCTCTTTGACGGAGCGGTCGAGGTAACCTTCCTGTAGGACCGCACTGCCTTCGGTAAAGATACAGCGGGAAGTATCAGGCGTCATGCAAAATCCTTTTGCTTCACGAAAGCTTAAGCATCGCATAATCGCATAAAAAAAGCTCTGCATATCACATGCAGAGCTTTTTGATCGCCAGATACCCTAAGGCTTGAAAGACGACGGATTTAGCGGCGGTTGCCGAAGATGCGCAGCAACATCAGGAACAGGTTGATGAAGTCGAGATACAGCGTCAGCGCGCCGACGATGGCGTACTTGCGGAAGCCGTCTTTATCATCGGCGTTCAGCTGCTCGCCCATCGCCTTGAGTTTTTGCGTGTCGTACGCGGTCAGACCGACGAACACCACCACCCCAATGTAGGTAATCGCCCACATCAGCGCGGTGCTTTTCAGCCAGATGTTCACCAACGAGGCCAGCACGATGCCGATCAGCGCCATGAACAGCATGCTGCCAAAGCCGCTCAGATCGCGCTTGGTGGTGTAGCCGTACAGGCTCATGGCGCCGAACATGCCGGCGGTGACCACGAAGGTGCTGGCGATCGAGCTGTAGGTATAAGCGATGAAGATGCTCGACAGCGTCAGCCCGGTCAGCGCCGAGTAGAGCATGAACAGCGAGGTGGCCACCGCGCCGCTCAGGCGGTTGACCATGCCGGAAATCACGAACACCAGCGCCAACTGGGCGATGATCAGACCGAAGAAGGTGATCTGGCTGGAGAAGATGAAGTTAAGGATCGCGGGCGTATTGGCCGCATACCAGGAAACGAACGCCGTCAGCAGCAGACCGCAGGTCATCCAGCCGTAAACCTGCGCCATGTAGGCCTGAATGCCGCTGTTGGCACGTTCGACGATTGAACCATTAGAGCGTGGATATCGGTCCATGACGGTTACCTTTTGCGTTGTAAACAAGATTCCGAAGCCCCGCGAACGGGGCTTCGCCTGCTATAAGCGTACCACAGAATAGGCCGCGCGAAAGCGGCAAAGGTCTTGATTTGTTTCCGCTGTTGACGCGTTATTTAGCCGCGTCGTGCCAGCGCTGCGCGGCCTCGCGATCGCTGTCGCGAGCGTCCACCCAACGATCGCCCTGGCCGGTCGCTTCGCGCTTCCAGAACGGCGCGCGGGTCTTCAGGTAGTCCATGATGAACTCGCTGGCGGCGAACGCCATGCCGCGGTGCGCGCCGGTCACGCCAACGAACACGATCTCGTCGCCGGGATACAACGCGCCGACGCGGTGGATCACCGTCACGCGCTGCAGCGGCCAACGGCTGCGCGCCTCGGCCACGATCTCCGCCAGCGCCTTCTCGGTCATGCCGGGGTAGTGTTCCAGCGTCAGCGCGCTGACGTCGTCCCCAAGGTTATGGTTGCGCACCTTGCCGGTGAAGGTCACCACCGCGCCGTCGGCGTCGCACTGCGCCAGCCACTGATACTCGTCGCCGACGTTGAACGGCGCTTCGCCCACGCGAATGCGGGTGTTTTCCATGCTTACCCCCCGGTGACCGGCGGGAAGAAGGCCACTTCATCGCCGGCGCGCAGCGGATGATCCGCCGCCACCAGCGACTGATTGACCGCCGCCAGCAGTTTGCCGGACTCCAGCGCCAGCGCCCAGCGATCGCCGCGCGCGCACAGCGCCTGGCGCAGCGCCTCGACGGTCGGGTAATCCGCCGGCATCGACAGCGCGCCGGTGCCCACCAGTTCGCGCACCTGCGCGAAGAAAAGAATATCGATCATGCGTTCACCTTAAAATCGCCGGATTTGCCGCCGCTTTTCGCCAGCAGGCGCACCGGGCCGATCACCATGTCTTTCTGTACCGCTTTGCACATGTCATAGATGGTCAATGCCGCCACCGAGGCGGCGGTCAGCGCCTCCATCTCGACGCCGGTTTTGCCGGTCAGCCGGCAGCAGGTTTCGATGCGCACCCGGCTGTGCTCCGTTTGCGCCTCCAGCTGCACTTCGACTTTGCTCAGCATCAGCGGGTGGCACAGCGGGATCAGCTCCCAGGTGCGTTTGGCCGCCTGAATGCCGGCGATGCGCGCCGTGGCGAACACGTCGCCCTTGTGATGGCTGCCGTCGACGATCATCGCCAACGTGGCGGGCAGCATCTCGACGAAGGCTTCGGCGCGCGCCTCGCGCACCGTTTCGGCCTTGGCGGAAACGTCGACCATATGGGCTTCGCCGGCGGCGTTAATGTGGGTTAGCTGTGTCATGACTCAGGGCTTCTTTAAATGGGGCTGGAAGTTGCACGGCCGATGGCGCGCGTCCAACTGCTCTTCGATAATCCGCTCCCAGGCGGTGCGGCAGGCGCGGGTGGAACCCGGCATGGCGAAAATCACCGTGCGGTTGGCCAGGCCGGCCAGCGCGCGCGACTGGATCGTCGCGGTGCCGATCTCTTCGTACGACACCATGCGGAACAGTTCGCCGAACCCTTCCACCTCTCTGTCGAACAGCGGCAACAGCGCTTCCGGCGTGTTGTCGCGCGCGGTAAAACCGGTGCCGCCGGTGATCAGCACCGCCTGCACGTTGTCATCGGCAATCCACGCGGAAACCCGCGCGCGGATCTGGTAAATGTCATCTTTGACGATGGCGCGATCCACCACCTGATGGCCGGCTTCCCGCGCCGCGTCCTGCAGATATTGGCCGGAGGTGTCTTCCGCCGCGCCGCGGCTGTCGGACACGGTCAGGATGGCGATATGCGCCGCAATAAACTCGCTGCTCGCATGGCTCATGGTTCAATAAGCTCCTATTGGCTGTCAGCCGCCGATAAACGACAGGTTCTGGGTGATCCCGCTGTTGCCCTGATGCAGGAAATGGGTCTGCTTCTTGCTCAGCAGCCCGCTCTGGATGCGCGCCTTCAGCGCATCGAGCTGGCCGTCGTCCGCCAGCAGATCGCGCAGGGGCACCCCCTGCTCGCCGAACAGGCACAGGTGCAGATTGCCGATGGAAGAAACGCGCAGCCGGTTGCAGCTGGCGCAGAAGTCTTTTTCATACGGCATGATAAGACCCACCTCACCCTGGTAGTCCGGGTGGCTGAACACCTGCGCCGGGCCGTCGCTGCGGCCGCGTGCCTGGCGCTGCCAGCCCTGCTGTTCCAGCTGCCGGCGAATCACTTCGCCGGAAACGTGGTGTTTGCGAAACAGCTCGCCGCCCTCGCCGGTTTCCATCAGTTCGATAAAACGCAGTTGGATCGGCCGATCCTTGATCCAGGCGAGAAAGGCGCCGAGCTGCTGGTGATTGACGTCGCGCATCAGCACGGCGTTGACCTTGACCTTGCTGAAACCGGCGCTGAAGGCGGCGTCGATGCCCTCCATCACCTGGCGGAACTTGTCCTGGCCGGTGATGGCGTAAAACTGACGGGGATCCAGGCTGTCGACGCTGACGTTGATCGCCGTCAGACCGGCGTCACGCCAGGCGGCGACGTCGCGCGCCAGACGGTAGCCGTTGGTGGTGACCGCCAGCGTGCGGATGGCCGGGTTTTCCCGCACGGCGGCGATGATCTCGGTAAAATCACGGCGCAGCGAAGGCTCGCCGCCGGTCAGGCGCACCTTTTCGGTGCCCAGCTCGGCGAACGCGCGGCTGACGCGGCGGATTTCATCCAGCGACAGGAAGCTTTTCGGGCTGCCGCTCGGCTTGTAGCCATCGGGCAGACAATAGGTGCAACGAAAGTTACACACGTCGGTGATCGACAAGCGCAGGTAATAGAACTTGCGCTCATAAGCATCAATGAGTTGCGGTACCATAACACCTTTCCAAAGTCGGGAGATGCGAGCGTTTCCCCTCTGCACCCTGGTGGCTGACTTCGCCACGGCCCAGGCGCCATATCGTTCCGGATGAACAACGTAGGCGCAGGGGCTAGGAGTTTGATTTCTCTTCCCGCTACCTTGAGTAGCCGGAATGAAACCGTGGTTTTCAGCAGAATTCTAGCGCTAATCGGCAACGATAGCCAACGCGTTAATTCGCTATATAATTGTCTATACAGCGTTTTTAGACGCCGTCTATTCGGGTAAACCATGATAAACATCGCTTGCGTGGACGAATTGACCAGAATCACGCAAATGACACTCTTTATCGCGTTTTTATGCCGGATCCGCTACCTTATGCGGGCAGTTCAGCCCCTTTGTAAGGAAATTTATGCGTAATCGTACCCTGGCCGATCTCGACCGCGTGGTGGCGTTGGGCGGCGGACACGGTCTGGGCCGTGTGATGTCGGCCCTGTCGTCCTTAGGCTCCCGCCTGACCGGCATCGTCACCACCACCGACAACGGCGGTTCCACCGGCCGCATCCGCCGTTCGGAAGGCGGCATTGCCTGGGGCGATACCCGCAACTGCCTCAACCAGCTGATCACCGAGCCGAGCGTCGCCTCGGCGATGTTCGAATACCGCTTCAGCGGCAACGGCGAACTGGCCGGCCATAACCTGGGCAACCTGATGCTGAAAGCGCTGGATCACCTGAGCGTGCGCCCGCTGGAAGCGATCAATCTGGTGCGCAGCCTGTTGAAGGTGGACGCGGCGTTGATTCCGATGTCGGAACAGCCGGTGGATTTGATGGCGCACGATCACGAAGGCAACCATGTTTACGGTGAAGTGAATGTTGACCAACTGACCCTTATGCCGCAGGAGCTGATGCTGTCGCCCCCGGTCAACGCCACGCGCGAAGCGCTGGACGCCATCGCGCAAGCCGACGTGATCCTGATCGGGCCGGGCAGCTTCCTCACCAGCCTGATGCCGCTGCTGCTGCTGGACGATCTCACCCAGGCGCTGCGCCGCAGCAGCGCCAGCATGATCTATATCGGCAACCTCGGCCGCGAACTGAGCGTGGCCGCCGCGGCACTGTCGTTAAAGGATAAGCTAACGCTGATGGAAGAGAAGATCGGCCGCCGGATGATCGATGCGCTGATTGTCGGCCCGGCGGTGGACACCAGTGAAGTGCAGGATCGGGTGGTGATTCAACAGCCGCTGGAAGCGAGCGACATCCCCTACCGCCACGATCGCCAGCTGCTGCGCCAGGCGCTGGATCACGCGCTGGTGGAGCTGGCTGCCCGCCGCTGACCGAATTTAGCCGTCGCGCCCGCGCAGCCAGGGGTTATCGCTGGCCGGGGCGGGATGGCTGACCATATCGATATACAGATCTTCCACCTCTTTGCGCGCCCAGGGCGTGCGACGCAAAAACTTCAGACTGGACTTGATGCTCGGATCGCTGCGGAAACAGTTGATGCGAATGCGCGCGCCCAGTTCGGACCAACCGTAGTGATCCACCAGTTTATTCAGCAGTTGCTCCAGCGTCACGCCGTGCAGCGGGTCTTTAGACTGGTGTTGGCTCATGTTCGGTACTCTTCGTGGTCAAATCGGGCCGCACACCATAACAGCTTTGACGCGGCCGACAAGGAATTTTGACGCCCACAGCGCGGGCGCCGTCCAACGGTCAGGAAATCGCGATGAACTGCTCGCGCAGCTGGTGGATTTCGTCGCGCAGCGCAGCTGCCTGCTCGAACTCCAGGTTCTGCGCATGGGTGTACATCTGCGCCTCCAGATCGCGGATTTTCTGATCCAGCGCTTTCGGCGTGAGGTTCTGCAGCTGAGCGCCACCGTCCGCCGCCTTGCTCCTGCCTTTCCCCTTGGCGCGGTTGACCGGCTGGCCGATCTGCAGAATATCGCCGATCTTCTTGTTCAGCCCCTGCGGCACGATGCCGTTGGCTTCGTTATAGGCCTGCTGCTTGCCGCGGCGCCGCTCGGTTTCACCGATCGCCTTGGCCATCGAATCGGTGATGCGATCGCCATACAGGATCGCCTTGCCGTTCAGGTTACGCGCCGCGCGGCCGATGGTCTGGATCAGTGAACGCTCGGAACGCAGGAAGCCTTCCTTGTCGGCGTCCAGAATCGCCACCAGCGACACCTCAGGCATGTCGAGGCCCTCACGCAGCAGGTTGATGCCCACCAGCACGTCAAACTCGCCCAGACGCAGGTCACGGATGATTTCGACCCGCTCCACGGTATCGATATCCGAGTGCAGGTAGCGCACGCGCTCGCCATGCTCTTCCAGGTATTCGGTCAGGTCTTCCGCCATGCGTTTGGTCAGGGTGGTCACCAGCACGCGCTCGTTGATCGCCGCGCGCTTGCGGATCTCGGAGAGCAGATCGTCCACCTGAGTAGCGACCGGCCGCACTTCCACGATCGGATCCAGCAGCCCGGTCGGCCTCACCACCTGATCGATCAGATCGCCGCCGGATTTCTCCAGCTCATATTTGCCCGGCGTGGCGGAAACATAGATGGTCTGCGGCGCCAGCGCCTCGAACTCCTCGAAGCGCAGCGGGCGGTTGTCCAGCGCCGACGGCAGACGGAAGCCGTACTCCACCAGCGTTTCCTTGCGCGCGCGGTCGCCTTTGAACATCGCGCCGATCTGCGGAATGGTGACGTGGGATTCGTCGACCACCAGCAGGCCGTCCGCCGGAAGGTAGTCGAACAACGTCGGCGGCGGCTCGCCCTCGGCACGCCCGGAAAGGTAGCGCGAGTAGTTTTCGATGCCCGAGCAGTAGCCCAGCTCGTTCATCATCTCCAGATCGAACTGGGTGCGCTGCGTCAGGCGTTGCTCTTCCAGCAGCTTGTTGTTGGCCAGCAGCACCTTGCGGCGGTCCGCCAGATCGACCTTGATCTCTTCCATCGCCTGCATGATCCGCTCGCGCGGCGTCACGTAGTGCGACTTCGGGTAAATGGTAAAACGCGGCACCACCTGCTCAATCTGCCCGGTCAGCGGATCGAACAGCGACAGCCGTTCCACTTCTTCGTCGAACAGCTCGACGCGCAGCGCCAGCTCGTCCGATTCCGCCGGGAAGATGTCGATCACCTCGCCGCGCACGCGGAAGGTGGCGCGCTGGAAAGCCTGATCGTTGCGGGAATACTGCAGCTCCGCCAGGCGGCGCAAAATGGAGCGCTGATCGATGATCATTCCCTGGGTCAGGTGCAGCATCATCTTCAGGTAAAGATCCGGATCGCCCAGGCCGTAGATCGCCGATACCGACGCCACCACCACCACGTCGCGCCGCTCCAGCAACGCCTTGGTGGCGGAAAGACGCATCTGCTCGATGTGCTCGTTCACCGAAGCGTCTTTTTCAATGAAGGTGTCGGAGCTGGGCACGTAGGCTTCCGGCTGGTAGTAGTCGTAGTAGGAGACGAAGTATTCCACCGCATTCTCCGGGAAAAACGCTTTCATCTCGCCGTACAGCTGCGCCGCCAGCGTCTTGTTCGGCGCCAGCACCATGGTCGGCCGATTCAGATCGGCTATCACGTTGGCGATGGTGAATGTTTTGCCCGAACCGGTGACCCCCAGCAGCGTCTGGTGCGCCAGGCCGTCTTCCAGCCCCTCTTCCAGCTTGCGGATGGCTTCCGGCTGATCGCCGGCCGGTTTGAACTCGGAATGCAGTTTGAAAAGTTTACTCATTGCTCGGCTACCCTGTGGAGATGCGCGCGCTCAGGCGGCCAGCCGGCTCTGCGCCGGACATGGCCCCTAATTATGGAAAGTGTCGGCGATTTGCGCCAGTGCCCATGATACTGGATATAAAACCAGCTTCAAGCGGATTCGTCGCTGCGCCCGGCACGGCGGCGATGCCGTTGCACCGTGAGGTTACAGCCGGGTGACATTTTTATTGTCAATAACAGATTTATCCCCAGAACTTGCCGAAAATTAACTTATTGATAGCACCGCGTCGAAAAATCATACATAGAGACCTGATCAATACCCTTGTGTCTTGATTTTAATTAATCTATTGATATATAACATTTTTAATAAAAAGACGAGAATGCGGGCAAAGCGAACAGAACCCGCGTCCGCTCTCGCTTTACAGCGTTTTTCTAAATCTAATGCACAAGGTTATCCACAGGAATAGTGGATAACTCTCACCGCCCCGCCCGGGGCGGGAGTTACAGAAAGAAAGCTTTTCGCCCTTTACACTCGCCAAAATGGCTTTTTTAGTTATTTTTTCATAAAAATATCGCTTTGTTTATGCCGATTAATACTAAAAATCCCCATTGCCAAAATCGCATCGGCCCCTTTCTCGCGGATCGCGCTTGACGGCGGCGCAATGCCTTGCACCATGCCCTCACCGCAGAGCACCACAAGAGTGCAAAAAACGTCCGGGTTAACTTCCCGGCGTATTTTCAGGCCGCCGCGGCAGAGCGCGTCAGGCCTGATTAGCGGTTAACAAGGCGATAACAACCTCCCGTTTTCACCCGGCGACAAAATTGGCCTGGGAGTTGCTTTATCTTCCTGCGTATCAATGCGGTGCGGCGGCGTGATGCGCTGCCAGCCGCAGCGTGTACCCCTCGCGGTGCTATCGCCAGTAAAAGCGCAAGAACGACACCAAGTCGTCACAAGCGTCGTTTTTAACGACATATTGACTGTCATTCCGTCCACCGCAGACCTTGCTCTGGCTCATCGGACGGACGGCATCTTGTTCCAGACATTGCCACACTCGGGAAATTCGCCGCGCATGCGGCCTTTGCTGTCCCCCGCCAACGAGTGAAACGAGCGTCTATGAGGAGAATGCCAAATGCTGAGCCTGAGATCGGTCAATCAATTCTACGGTCAAAACCACACCCTGTGGGACATCAACCTGGAGCTGCCGCGCGGCCAGTGCACCGTGCTGCTCGGGCGCAACGGCGTGGGCAAGACCACGCTGGTCAACTGCATCATGGGGCATTTGCCGGTAGTGAGCGGCAGCATGACCTGGCAGCCGGGGGATCAGCCGCCGCAAAACCTACTGCTGCAACCGATGGAGCGCCGCGCCGCACTCGGCATCAGCCACGTCCCGCAAGGGCGGCAACTCTTCTCGCAGCTGAGCGTGGAAGAGAATCTGCAGGTGGCGCAGATGGCCGTGCGCGGCGCCCCTCGCCGCATTCCGCCGCTGATCTACAGCCTGTTTCCCAATTTGCGCCAGATGCGTACCCGCCGCGCCGGCGATCTGTGCGCAGGCGCCCAACGCCAGTTGGCGATCGGTCGTGCTCTGGCGCAGGAACCGGCGCTGCTGATCCTCGACGAACCCACGGCGGGCGTGCCTCCCTCGATCGCCGCCGACATCGGCAACGTGATCCGCAGGCTCAACTATGAATTGGGCATGACCATTTTGCTGGTAGAGCATCAGCTGCCGTTCGTGCGCCGGGTGGCGGACCGCTTTTGCCTGTTGGATAGCGGGCGCACCGTGGCGCACGGCGCGCTGACGCAGCTGGATGAGGCCCTGATCGGCACCGGGCTGGCGGAACAGGACGGAGGATGAGGGAGCGAGGCTCCCTCATTGAGAGTTTATAACAGGCTGATATCCAGATATTGTCCCAGCGGCGCTCGTTCGGCCTGCGGCAGGTGCGGGATTTCACCCAGCAGCGGCGCCGGCAGCATGCGGCGCAGCGTGGCCAGGTATTCCTGATGCCGCCGCCCCGGCGGCGCCACGTCGTTGGCGATCCAACCGGCCAGCGTCAGCCCCGCCTGTTGCACCGCCTGCGCCGTCAATACCGCATGGTTGATGCAGCCCAGTTTGATGCCCACCACCAGGATCACCGGCAGTTGCTCCTGCTGCACCCAGTCGGCGAAGGTGTACTGCGCCGACAACGGAGTAAACCACCCGCCGGCGCCCTCGACCAATACCCAGTCGGCGCGCTGTTCCAGCCGGCGCAGGCCGTCGGACAGCCGCGCTGCGTCTATCGGCCGGCCTTCATCGGCGCTAACGATATGCGGCGAAGTCGGTTCGGCAAAAACGTAAGGGTTCACTTCGTCGTACCCCAGCGCCACGCTGCTGTTGGCCTGCAGCGCCAGCGCGTCGCCGTTGCGCAGCCCCTCGGCGGTCATCTCGCTGCCGGAAGCCACCGGCTTATAGCCGGCGCTGCGGTAGCCCGCCAGATTGGCGGCCTGCAGCAAGGCGCTGCTGGCGACAGTTTTCCCGACCTCGGTGTCGGTGCCGGTCACGAACCAACGTTTAATCACGATAAATCACTCCATAAGCCAGATGATAGCTGAGCGGGAACTGCCCCTGCCGGCACGGGTAAGCCGCCTGCAGCGCGGCGAGGCGGCCGCGCGACATCAGGCCGCCCTCGCGTCCCTGGTGCAGATGCGTCGCCCCGATGCCCTTGAGCGAACGCATCAGCGTCATCACGTCCGGGTAATTCAGGGTGCGCAGCTCCGTCACCAGCTCGTGTCGATAGTCGGCGCAGGCGGCGCAGATCTGCGCCAGCGGCAGGAAGGCGTTCACGTGACGTTCGCCGTCCACCTGTTGCCAGGCGTCCCCCAATTCCTGCAGCGAGCCCGCCGCCAGCGTGGAGAACAGGATCACGCCGCCGGGCCGGGTGACGCGATACAGCTCCGCCAACGCTGCGGGCAGATCGCTGCACCACTGCACCACCAGGCTGCTGAAACAGATGTCCATCGCCGCGTCGGGCAACGGCACCTGCTCGATATCGCCCAGCAGATAATGGTGCGCCGCCTGTTGCTGGCGGGCGAATGCCAACATCCCCGGCGCCAGATCGAGCGCCGTCACCTGCTTGCCGCGCTCGCGCCACAGACGGCTGAAATAGCCGGTGCCGCAGCCGGCATCCAGCAGCCGTTCGCCCGGGTGGGAACTCCCCATCCCCAGTAAGCGCTCGCCAACGTCACGCTGCAGCGCGGCGGCGGCGTCGTAGCTGCCGGCCGCGCGGCTGAAGGCCGAGGCGACCGCCTGTTTGTTCACTATGTCATTGGCTGACGTCATACAATACCTCCAGCAGGCGATCGATATCCTGCGGCTGGTGCGCCGCCGTCAGGGTAATGCGCAGCCGCGCGCCGCCCGGCGGCACCGTTGGCGGACGGATAGCGCTCACCCACAGGCCGCGATCGCGCAGACGGGTCGCCAGATCGAGCGCACGCTGATTGTCCCCCACCAGCAGCGGCTGGATGGCGGTGTCGGAATCCGTCAGGGTCAGCGCCAGCGGCGCCGCGCCCTGGCGGAAACGCCGGATGTTGTCCTGCAGCCGGGCGCGCAGTTCATCGCCCTCTCGAATGCAGGCCAGCGCCGCCTGCAGCGCGCAGGCCTGCGCCGGCGGCATCGCGGTGCTGTAGATCAGATGGCGAGCGAACTGCAGCAGATACTCGGCGGTCGCCTCATCGCACAGCACTGCCGCACCGCTGACGCCGAACGCCTTGCCGAAGGTCGCCACCAGCAGTTCAGGGCGCACGCCCTGCTGCCAGCAGCTGCCGCGGCCTTGCTCGCCGCGCACGCCGATGCCGTGGGCATCGTCCACCATCAGCCAGGCGCCCGCCGCGCGGGTTAGGCGATGCAGCTCCGCCAACGGTGCGCCGTCGCCGTCCATGCTGAACACCCCTTCGGTCACCGCCAGCCGCTGCCCGTCGCAGGGTTTGGCCAGCAGATCCGCCAGCGCCTGCGGCTGATTGTGCTGGAAGCGGCGCAGCTCGGCCGGCGACTGAGCCGCCGCCTCCAGCAGCGAGGCATGGCTGAGGCGATCGGCCAAAATGCGATCGCCCTTCTGCATCAACGCCGCCAGCACCGCCTGGTTGGCGGCGTAACCGGAGATGAACAGCAGCGCGCGCGGATAGCCGAGCCACGTCGCCAGTTGCTCTTCCAGCGCCTGATGCGCCGCGCTAAAGCCGGTGACGTGGCCCGAACCGCCGCTGCCGACGCCGTAACGCTGCGCGCCCTGCTGCCAGGCGGCGATCACCCGCGCATCCTGGCTCAGCCCCAGGTAGTCGTTACCGGAGAAGTTCAGGTAGAGACGATCGCCAAGCCGGATCTGGCGGCCGTTGCCACCCTCGGTGGTCTGTCTCCGGCGGTAGGCGGCGTTGAGGCGCCGCTCTGCCAGCGCCTGCTCGATGCGTTGCTGCCAGCTCATCACGGCGCCGCGTTGTAAAACTCGGCGGTATCGGCGTTCAGCAGTTGCTTGGCCAGCACCTGCTGTTGCTGGTTGTCGCCGTGTTCGGTGGCGGTCTGCTGCGGGTTCAATCCCAGCTTGCGGAACAGCTGCAGGTCTTTGTCTTCTTCCGGATTCGGCGTGGTCAGCAGCTTGCAGCCGTAGAAGATGGAGTTGGCGCCGGCCATGAAGCACATCGCCTGCGTCTGTTCGTTCATCTGTTCGCGGCCGGCGGAGAGACGGACATAAGAGGCCGGCATCATGATGCGCGCCACCGCGATAGTGCGGATGAAATCAAACGGATCGACGTCATCGTTATCCGCCAGCGGCGTGCCTTTCACCTTCACCAGCATGTTGATCGGCACGCTCTCCGGCGGTTTCGGCAGGTTGGCTAGCTGCACCAGTAGCCCGGCGCGGTCGCGCACCGTTTCACCCAGCCCGACGATGCCGCCGGAGCACACTTTGATGCCGGCGTCGCGCACTTTGTCGAGCGTATCCAGGCGTTCCTGGTAGCTGCGGGTGGTGATGATGCTGCCGTAGAACTCCGGCGAGGTGTCGAGGTTATGGTTGTAATAATCCAGCCCGGCCTCCGCCAACCGCTCGGCCTGAGTACCGTCAAGCGTGCCCAGCGTCATGCAGGTTTCCATGCCCATCGCTTTCACGCCCTGCACCATCTGCTGCAGATAAGGCATATCGCGCTCGTGCGGGTTCTTCCACGCCGCGCCCATGCAAAAACGGGTCGAGCCGTTCGCTTTAGCTTTGCGCGCCGATTCCAGCACCTGCTCGACCTGCATCAGCCGCTCCGACTCCAGGCCGGTCTTGTAGCGCGAGCTTTGCGGGCAGTATTTACAGTCTTCCGGGCAAGCGCCGGTTTTGATCGACAGCAGCGTGCTGACCTGCACCTGACGCGGGTCGAAGTGCTGACGGTGTACGGTTTGCGCTTCGAACAGCAGTTCCAGCAGCGGTTTATCAAACAGGGCCTGGGCTTGCCCTACTGTCCAGTGAATGCGGTCGGCCATCATGGCGTCTCCAAAACGAAAAAGTGTCGCCAGTTTAAATATTGTGGATATACTGTCAATCAATCTTAATTCAATTTGGTTTACAAGTATGTCTGTCACCGCTTCCGACCTGGCGTTTGACCAACGTCATATCTGGCACCCCTACACCTCCATGAGCCGCCCATTGCCCTGTTACCCGATCGAGTCGGCCAGCGGCGTCGAGCTGCAGCTGGCGGATGGCCGGCGCCTGGTGGACGGCATGTCCTCCTGGTGGGCGGCGATCCACGGTTACAACCATCCGAGTCTGAATCAGGCCGCCAGCCAGCAGTTGGAGAAGATGTCGCACGTGATGTTCGGCGGCATCACCCATCCGGCCGCCATCTCGCTGTGCCGTCGGCTGGTGGCGATGACGCCGGAAGCGCTGCAGTGCGTGTTCCTGGCAGATTCAGGTTCGGTGGCGGTGGAAGTGTCACTGAAGATGGCGCTGCAGTACTGGCAGGCGCGCGGCGAGCGCCGGCAGCGCATCCTCACTCTGCGCCACGGCTATCACGGCGATACCTTCGGCGCGATGTCGGTCTGCGATCCGGACAACTCGATGCACAGCCTCTATCAGGGCTATCTGGCGCCGCACCTGTTCGCCACCGCGCCGCAGTGCCGCTTCGACGAGGAATGGCGCGAAGAAGACATTGCGCCGTTCGCCGCGCTGCTGGAGCAGCACGCCGGTGAAGTAGCGGCGGTGATCCTGGAACCGGTGGTGCAAGGCGCCGGCGGCATGCGCATCTACCACCCAACCTACCTCAAGCGGGTGCGCGAGCTGTGCGACCGCCATCAGGTGCTGCTGATCGCCGACGAGATCGCCACCGGCTTCGGCCGCACCGGCAAGCTGTTCGCCTGCGAACACGCGCAGGTGGTGCCGGACATTCTCTGTCTGGGCAAGGCGCTGACCGGCGGTTACATGACCCTGTCCGCCACCCTGACCACCCGCCACGTGGCGGAGACCATCAGCAACGGCGCGGCCGGCTGCTTTATGCACGGGCCGACCTTTATGGGCAACCCGCTGGCCTGCGCGGTAGCGGACGCCAGCCTGGCGCTGCTGGCGGAAAATCGCTGGCAGGCGCAGGTGAGCGCCATCGAAGCCCAGCTGAAGCAAGAACTGCTGCCGTTGGCGGCGCTGCCGAAGGTGGCGGACGTGCGGGTGCTGGGGGCGATTGGGGTGGTGGAGATGCGCGAACCGGTGGATGTCGCCGAGCTGCAGCGCGGGTTCGTCGAGCGCGGGGTGTGGATCCGGCCGTTCGGCAAACTGATTTACCTGATGCCGCCTTACATCATCGAAGCGGACCAGCTCAGCCGCCTGACCGCCGCCGTGGCTGCCGCCGCGCGTTAATGCCTTACCAATGCTGGTCGAGATAGCGGGCCAGCAATCCCAGGCACAGCAGCCAGAGTAAAATGATCATCGCCGCCGCCATGCGGCCGGTGGGGTTGTCGACGCGCTGTTGCGCCTTCTCGCGCAGCTCGGCCATCAGCGGCTTGGGGATCAGGCGCACCGCCAGCATGATGCCCAACGGTACGATAATCACGTCGTCCAGATAGCCCAATACCGGAATGAAGTCCGGGATCAGATCGATCGGCGAGATCGCATAGCCGGCCACCAGCAGTGCGATCAGCTTGGCGTACCACGGGGTGCGCTTATCACGGGCGGCCAGCCACAGCGCGTAAATATCGCGCTTGATGCCTTTGGCCCAACGGCGCAGCCAGCCGAACCACGGCGTGCGTTTTTTCAGTGAAATCATGATTACTTCATATAAGAACGTAAAACGGTCATCAATTGCTCGATGTCCTGCTCGCGCTGCTGCGGCGTAGCGTCTGCGGCAGCCAGATGTTCGCGCACATGCCCTTCCAGCACCTGCGCCATTAAACCGTTGACCGCGCCGCGCACCGCCGCGATCTGCTGCAGCACAGCAGAACATTCGCCGCCGCTCTCCAGCGCGCGCTCCAGCGCTTCGGCCTGCCCTTTAATGCGGCGCACCCGCGCCAACAGCTTCTTTTGATCTCTGAGGGTATGGCTCATTATTTCCGCCTGATTGTTATTTACTATACTGGGGTATAGTATATTTCAGCACACTACCTTTTGCTGAGGAACTTCACCATGACGTCTCACGCGCCCGCTTTGCACCGCGAGCACAGCCACGTTTTTGACGATGGTAACCCATTGGCCGAAAGAAACACCAGATGGGCGGTGATACTCACCGCCAGTATGATGGTCATCGAGATAGCCGGGGGCTGGCTGTTTAACTCGATGGCATTGTTGGCCGACGGCTGGCACATGAGCTCGCATGCGCTGGCTCTGGGCTTGTCGCTGCTGGCTTACGGCGCCGCACGCCGGTTGGCCAAGGATCGCCGCTTCAGCCTCGGCACCTGGAAGATAGAAGTGCTGGCCGGTTACACCAGCGCGGTGTTGTTGGTGCTGGTGGCAGCGCTGATGCTGTTTCAGTCAGCGCAGCGGCTGCTGAATCCCAGCCCGATTCATTACAACGAAGCCATCGCCATCGGTACGATCGGGCTGGCCGTCAATCTGCTTTGCGCCTGGCTGTTGCGCGGCGGCGGCCACCATCACCACCACGGGGATCACCACGATGACCATCATCATGACCTCAACCTGCGCTCCGCCTATATCCACGTCATCGCCGACGCCGCCACCTCGGTGTTGGCCCTCGTCGCGCTGTTCGGTGGCAAGCTTTGGGGCGCCGCCTGGCTCGATCCTTTGATGGGCATCGTCGGCGCGATGATGGTTGCCGCCTGGGCCTATAGCCTGATGCGCGATAGCGGGAAGATTTTGCTGGATGCCGAAATGGACGCCCCCGTGGCGCAAGAGATACGTCAGACCCTGGCCACCTCCGGCCACCCACTCACGCTGACCGATTTGCATTTAGGCCGCATCGGTAAAGGAAAATATCATTGCGTCCTCGCCCTGAGCAGCGCCGATCGCGCCCTCACCGCCGATCGGGTGCGCCAACTGTTGGCCGTTCATCCCGAACTGGTGCATGTTACCGTCGAGATCAACCGCCCGCCGCTGGCACAAGGGGTTGTATTGTTCCACCGAAAAGATCTAGCTTAAGGGCTCTGCTTTTATCGCAACTGGGAGTCATTATGGCTTTTCGTTTGTACAGCAACGATCTGCAGGACGGCGGCACAATGCCGCAGACGCAGGTCTTCAACGGCATGGGCTACCACGGCGATAACCTGTCGCCCCACCTGGCCTGGGACGGCGTGCCCGCCGGCACCAAGAGCTTCGTCGTCACCCTGTACGATCCCGATGCCCCTACCGGCTCCGGCTGGTGGCACTGGGTGGTGGCCAATATTCCGGCCGACGTGCGTGAGCTGCCGCAGGGCGCAGGCTCCGGCAAAGCGCCGCTGCCGAGCGCCGCGCTGCAAACCCGCACCGACTTCGGCTCGGCCGGTTACGGCGGCGCCGCGCCGCCGAATGGCGAAAGCCACCGCTATCAGTTCACCGTGCATGCGTTGGACGTGGAGCGCATTGACGTGGATGAGGGTTCCAGCGGCGCGCTGGTGGGCTTCAACGTCCATTTCCACAGTCTCGGCAGCGCCACGCTGACGGTGATGTTCAACTGATCCCCCGCCAATAAAAAAGCGCGGTCAACCGCACCGCGCTTTCCACTCGAGTCAGGCTGACGAATTACTTCGCCAGCACGCTCACCCACATCGGGCCCTTGCCCACCGGATAACGCGCCAGCATCGTCAGCTCGCCGCTGCTCTGGTCAATTTCATGCACCGCGATGTGATCGGACTTCTGGCCGGACGAAATCACGAAGCGGCCGCTGTGATCGATATTGAAACCGCGCGGCTGCGTTTCGGTCGGATAATAGCCGGCCACGCTCAGCGTGCCGCCGTCTTCGGAAACGCTGAAGAGGGTCAGAATGCTGGCGGTGCGATCGCTGGTATACAGGAAGCGGCCGTTCGGCGTGATATGAATGTCCGCCGCCCAGCGGGTGCCGTCGAAATCGCTCGGCATGATGTCCAGCGTCTGCGTCACACTGTATTTGCCGCCGTTTTCCGAAATCGCCAGCACGTCTACCGTGCCGTTCAACTCATTGACGCAGTAGGCGAACTTGTCGTTGTGGTGGAACGCCATATGGCGCGGACCGGCGCCGGTAGCGATATCCACCGCGTCCTGCGCGTGCGGCGTCAGTTGGCCCGCCAGGCTCAGGTTAAACAGACGAATGCGGTCTTCTTTCAGACACGGCACCAGCACCAGTTGGTTGGTCGGATCGATGTTCGCCGAGTGCGGCGCGCTCAGGCCGTCGATCTGTTGGATCGGCGCCGTTACTACGCCGTCGTGGCCGATCGGGCTGATGCTGGCGCAGTTGCCGCTGTAGGAAGCGGAGAACAGGTAACGCCCCTGCAAATCGGTCGAGATATGGGTCGGGCTGCCCGGCAGCGGCGCCATGCCCGCCTGCTGCAACGTGCCATCCGCCTCGATGCGATAGCTGACGATACCGAACGCCGGACGCACGCCGACGTACAGGTGAGTCTTGTCCGGATGAAGGGTCATCGGCTGCACCTGGCCCGGCACGTCAACGGTTTGCAGCAGCGCCAGCGCGCCGGCGTCGTCCAACTGCCAGACGTGGATCTGCTGGCTCTCCGGGCTGGCGACATAAACGATTTGCTTCATGTGTTCTCCTTGCAAAGGGTAAAAGAGGAACCGGTTTCAGGCCGTTCGCTTGCCCCTAGCTTACCGCACATCCGTCGCATGGCAACCCTGCTTAGCACCGGAAGCTCACGCGGTTTTCTCCATAGGCTATCCGGTGTACCATCGGATTAATTTTATGGCTAACGATAACGAGAACCCTATGAGCTACCGCGTCATCGCCCTCGATCTTGACGGCACCCTGTTGGACAACCAAAAACGCATCTTACCGCAGTCGCTGGAAGCGCTGGCGCAGGCGCGCGCCGCCGGCGTCCAGGTGGTGGTGGTCACCGGCCGCCACCACGTCGCCATCCATCCGTTTTACCAGGCGCTGCAGATAGATACCCCGGCCATCTGCTGCAACGGCACCTACCTGTATGATTTTCAGCAGAAAAAGGTGCTGGCCGCCGATCCGCTGGCGAAAGATCAGGCCAAGCAGGTGCTGCAGATGCTCAAACAGACCGACATTCACGGGCTGATGTACGTTGACGACGCCATGCTGTATCAGGAACCGAGCGGCCACGTGATTCGCTCGCTGGCCTGGGCCGAAACTTTGCCGGCGGCGCAGCGCCCGACGCTGCTGCAGGTCGGCAGCCTGACGCAGGCGGCCGACGACGCGCAGGCGATCTGGAAATTCGCCACCTCGCACGCCGATATTCCGGCGCTGCGCGAGTTTGCCGACACGGTGGAAAAAGAGCTGGGGCTGGCGTGCGAATGGTCCTGGCACGATCAGGTGGATATCGCCAAAGGCGGCAACAGCAAAGGCAAACGCCTGCGTCAATGGGTAGAGTCGCAGGGGTTGAGCATGGATCAGGTGGTGGCGTTCGGCGACAACTACAACGACATCAGCATGCTGGAAGCGGTCGGGTTGGGCGTGGCGATGGGCAATGCCGATGACGCCATCAAGGAACGTGCCGATCTGGTGATCGCCGATAACCTGCAGCCGGGCATCGCCGAGGTGATCCGCACCCGCGTGCTGTAATCTTTTCGCCCTCCCGCCGGGAGGGTCTGCCTTAGCGGCTCTCGCGGCTGATAGACACGCTCTTCACCTGCGCATACAGCCACTGCCCGGGGCGGATCGCCAGTTCATCGCGCGCCCATGGCGTAATGCGCGCCCACAGCACGTGTTCGCCGACCGCCAGTTTCACTTCCACCTGTCCGTCCACGTCCAGACACTCGCTCACCTTGGCCGGCAAGACGTTGCGAATACTGCTGTTGACCGGCGGCTGCAGCACCAGCGAGACGTCGGCGGCGTTGATGCGGATGCGCAGTTGGGTGCCCAATTCAGCGTCGATGCCGCTGACCCACAGCCTTTGATCGCCAAGCGCCAGCGCCGTCATGGCATAACGTTGATGATGCTCAATCACGCTGACGCGCAGCACGCTGCTCTGATCTTCACGCTGCAGCCACGGCCGCAGCGCGCTGCTGGCCCAGACTTCTTCCAGCCCGCCGAACGCGCGCACTTCACCGCGATCCAGCACCATCACCTGCTCGGCCAGGCGCAGGATCTCGTCCAGGCTGTGGCTGACGTAAAGGATGGGGATGTTCACGTCCTGCGCCAACCGCTCCAGATACGGCAGCAGCTCGCGTTTGCGCGGCAGATCGAGCGAAGCCAGCGGTTCATCCATCAGCAGCAGTTCCGGCGCGGTCAGCAGCGCGCGGCCGATCGCCACCCGCTGTTTTTCACCGCCGGAGAGCGTCAGCGGCAGCCGGTTCAACAGCGGCCCGATGCCCAGCAGCTCGACGATGGTATTGAACTGCGCGCGCATGCCGACCGCCATGCCGTACTGCAGGTTGCCGCGCACCCGGTAGTGCGGGAACAGCCGCGCATCCTGAAACACATAGCCGATACGGCGCTTTTCCGGCGGCAGGCAGAGGCCGGAGGCGGTATCCACCAGCGTACGGCCATTGAGCGCGATACGCCCCTGCTGCAAACGGGTCAGGCCGCCGATGGCGTTGATCAGGGAGGTTTTGCCCGCGCCGGACAGGCCGAAAATCGCGGTGATGCCCTGCGCCGGCAAATCGGCGCGGACGTTGAGATTGAGGTCGCCCAGCTGCTGCGAGAAATCCAGCTCCAGCATTTACACCCCCATCCGTTTGCGGCCCCAGCGGGCCAGCCATTCGGACACCATCAGCGAAGCCAGCGACAGCACGATGGCGATCACGCACAGACGCGCGGCGGCGGCCTCCGCCCCCGGCGTTTCAATCAGCGTATACATCGCCAGCGGAATGGTGCGGGTTTCACCGGGAATGTTGGAGACGAAGGTGATGGTGGCGCCAAACTCCCCCAGCGAACGGGCGAAGGCCAGCACCACGCCGACAATGACGCCGGGCAGCGACAGCGGCAGCGTGATGGTGAAAAACACCCGCCACGGATTGGCGCCCAGCGTGCGCGCCGCCTGCTCCAGCCGGGTATCCACCGCCTCCAGCGCCAGCCGAATGGCGCGCACCATCAGCGGAAACGCCACCACCGCCGACGCCAGCGCGGCGCCGCGCCAGCTGAAACTGAAGCTGCAACCGAACCAGTCGTACAGCCACTCGCCGATAACGCCGCGCCGCCCCATGGCGATCAACAGCAAATAGCCGACCACCACCGGCGGCAGCACCAGCGGCAGGTGAATGACGCCGTCCAGCAGCGCCTTGCCGGGGAAGCGGCAACGCACCAGCACCCAGGCCATCAGAATGCCGAACGGCAGGCTGCAGACCACCGCCAAACCGGAGACTTTCAGGCTCAGCTCAACCGCCTGCCACTCGTACTCACTCAGAATCATTTACGCGGGGTGAATCCATAATGTTCGAAAATAGCGGCCGCTTCCGGGCTCTTCAGATAGGTATAGAAAGCGCTGACCGTCGGATTTTGACGATCTTTCACCATCGCCATCGGATATTCAACCGGTTTGTGGCTGTCTTCCGGGAACACGCCCACCACTTTCACCTTGTCGCTGGCGACCGCGTCGGAGCCGTAGACGATGCCGAGCGGCGCTTCACCGCGCTCCACCAGCGCCATGGCGCTACGCACATTGTTGGCGCGCGCCAGTTTCGGCTCCAATGCGCTCCAGGTGCCCAGGTGTTCCAGCGCTTCCTTAGCGTAGATGCCGGCCGGCACATGATCCGGATCGCCCACCGCCAGGCGGCCGCCGTTGAGCAGCTTGGCCCAGTCGGTCTGCTTGTCGATGGCGATCTTGTCTTGCTTATCGCTCTTGGCGGCGATCAGCACCAGTTCGTTGCCCAGCAGCGTGTAACGGGTGTCTTTCACCATCTGTTGCTTGTCGATGGCGTAATCCATCCACTGTTGGTCGGCGGAGATGAACAAATCGGCCGGGGCGCCCTGCTCAATTTGGCGCGCCAGCGTCGAGGACGACGCAAAGGAGGAAACCACCTGCACGTCCTTGCCTTTTTGATACTGGGTGGCGATGTCTTGCAGCGCATTGGTCAGCGACGCGGCGGCGAACACGGTGATCTTTTCCGCCGCCGCAGCCTGAGCCACCAGACCCGATGCCAGAACGATCCCGCCAACCCATTTAGTCCATTGCTGTTTCATTGTTTTTCTCCGCAAGTTAACGTGCATTATCACTCTTCGTTATATAAAAAATAATATAACGTTGCGCGAAAGCTTGTCATGCGGTTTATCGGCAAAGCGTGAGATAACTTGAGGAATGCCCGCCGGGGAATGCCGGCGGGTATCGGGATGGGGAACGGTCAGTGCTGGGTGCGGTTTTCTTTCGAACGGCCCACTTTGGAGAAGACGTTGAACACTTCGCCAAAACCGTAGATCAGGCCGAGAATGAGCGCCATGACCACCGGCACCATCACCACGGCGAACAACAGACTTTTCAATAATTCCAACATGATAGCCTCGCTTAACTGCCCATTGAGCGGCAAATGCCTTTCACCGCATATCAGGTTATTCTAACCCAAAAAAATCGGTAAAACGGAGTTATTTTAGCCAGCGAGGCGAAATTGTGATCGGCCAAACGTGCCCTTTCAGCCGCCCTCATCCCGGCGCGGGGTAATAGATCAACAGCGGCGCATAGCCGGCGGGCGCCGCCAGCCTGGCCTCCACACCATATACCGCGTGAATGTTCTCCGGCGTCAGCGCCTGCCGCGGCGCGCCCGCCGCACAGATCCCGCCCCGCTGCAGCAGCGCGACCCGATCGCAATAACAGGCCGCCAGATTAAGATCGTGCAGCGTCACCACCACGCTGAGTTTCAGCCGCCGCAGCAAGGCCATAAACTGCTGTTGATGGGCGATATCCAGATGATTGGCGGGCTCGTCCAGCAGCAGCCACGGCGTTTGCTGCGCCAGCGCGCGCGCCAGATGCACCCGCTGCCGTTCGCCGCCGGACAGCCGCTGCCAATCGCGATCGGCCAGGTGGCTGATGCCCACTTGCTCCATCGCCTGCCCGGCGAGGCGGCGATCCTCGGCGCCGAAACCGCGCCAGCGGCCGGTATGGGCCAGGCGCCCCAGCAGCACCGCCTCCTTCACCGGCAGCGCGAAGGCGCCGGGGGCGGATTGCTCGAGAAAGGCGATGCGCCTGGCGCGCTCCCGCCCGGAAAACGCGGTAATTTCGCGCCCTTCCAGCCAAACGCGGCCCCCGGCGGCGGGCTGCAGCCCGGCCAGCAGCTTGAGCAGCGTGGATTTACCGCTGCCGTTGACGCCGAGCACGCCGGTGACCTCACCGGGCAAGGCGCAGAAGCTGAGATTTTCCAGCACCGTACGCGCCCCCGCTCGCCAGCTCACCGCTTCGGCACACAGGCCAGAGCGCGCTTTTTCAATCGTCATGCATTGACCTTCCGATACAGCAACAGCAGGAATATCGGCACCCCCAGCAGTGCGGTCAGCACCCCGACCGGCAGCTCGCGCGGGGCAAACAGCGTTCTGGCCAGCGTGTCCGCCGCCACGGCGAACAGGGCGCCGCACAGCGCGCTGGCCGGCAACAGCAGCCGATGCCGCGAACCGACCAGCCGCCGGGCGACGTGCGGCACCGTCAGCCCGATAAACCCCACCGCGCCGCTGAACGCGACGATCGCCGCCGTCAGCGCGGTGGTCGCCACATACAGCAGCAGCTTCAGCGGGGCCACCGCCACCCCCAGCGAAGCGGCGGTCACGCCGCCAAACGCCAGCGCGTCCAGCTCACCCGCCCGCAGCCAGCAAAGCAGCAGCGCCGCCGCCAGCGCCAGCCCGCACAGCCCGACCTGCGGCCAGCGCGCGTCGCTGAACGATCCCAGCAGCCAGAACATCACGCCGCGCGTGGCGTTGGCGTCCGCCTGCCAGAGGGTGATCAGCGAAGTCAGCGCGGAGAGCAGCTGCGTCACCGCCACCCCGGCCAGAATAAACAGCGTGGACTCCCCCTGCAGCGAACGCCCGGCCAGCAGCATCACCAACGCAAACGCCGCCAGCGCGCCGATAAACGCCCCGCCGGACACCGACAGCAGGCCGCCTCCCAGCCCCAACACCAACACCGTCACCGCCCCCACGCCGGCGCCGGAGGAGATCCCCAGCACCCAGGGATCGGCCAGCGGGTTGCGGGTCAGCGACTGCAGCACGGTGCCCGCCAACGCCAGCCCGGCGCCGGCCAGCGCCGCCAACAGCGCGCGCGGCATCCGCAGCGACCAGATGATGCGCTGATACACCTCGGCATCGGACGCTGCGCCGCCGCTGACGCCGAGTACAATGCGCCAGGCGTCGCGCCACGCGATCGGCGCGGGCCCCGACAAGGTGGCGCCCAGCAGGGCCAGCGGCAGCGCCGCCGCCAGCAGCAACAACCAGCCGGCCTCACGGCCGGGCAGTAACCGCCGGCTCATGCTATTTCCAGCCTGCGATCACATAGTCGTCCAACAGTTGCCATACCGTCCCCGCCTCGCTGAAACCGGCTTGTCTGAGGGTCGCGAGCTGGAAATCCACCGGCGTCGGCGGCGGTACCGGGCGGCCGGCGAACAGCGCTTCGCGCTCGGCCTGATAAGCGGCCAAGGCCGGCGATTGCAGCGCGCCGGCGAACCAACGATCCCAATCCTCAACGCCGCTGTCCCAGGCGCGCTGTTGGGTCTGCTCGTCGTGCCGCTCCGCCAACGCTTTCAACCTCGGCTGACGGTGATCACAGCGCTGATGATCGGCATTGAGGAATACGCCGCCGGCGGCCAGCAGCCCGGCGACGTTACGGTACAATGCCAGCTGCTGCTCCGGCATCAGCCAGTGCAGCGCCGTGCTGGACACCGCCGCCTGCGGCGTAGGGCCGGACAGCACGGAAAAACAGGCCGGATCCGCCAGATCGGCCTGCAGAATGCGGATCCGATCGCCATACTCCGCCAGTGCGCCGCGCGCCACCGCCAGCAGCAGCGGATCGAGATCGATGGCGGTCACTCTGGCCTGCGGAAAGCGCTGCAAAATACGCAGGCTCAGCGATCCCGGGCCACAGGCCAGATCCAGCACGTGAAAATCCTGGCCGACGGCCAGCGCCAGCACGTCCAGCAGGGCGTTAAAACGCGCTTCGCGTTCGGCGATGTAGGCCGCCTGCTGGCGATCCCAGGAGTCCAGCAGCGAAGAGAATGAAACGGCAGTCATATCAAGGTTCCTTGTTGGAAAGCGTCGGAGCCTGCGGCGGCAAGGCCGCCAGGCCCCGAATCAAACGGCCCAGCGCCGCCACGGTGCGGGCGGAAGGGTCCATGTCGTAACCGGGGAGGATCACGTAGCGCCGCTGACGCACGGCGCGCAGCGTCGCGGTCAGCGGGTGATGCTCCAGAAAGGCGATCTTGTCGGCCGCGCTGTCGCCGAAGCCGCCGCGCGGCAGATCGCCAAGCACGATCGCATCCGGATCGCGGGCGGCGATAACCTCCCAGGACACCGTCGGCCACAGTTCGGGCAGATCGCCGAACAGGTTCTCGCTGCCGACGCTGCGGCTCAGCAAGCCTGGCGCGCCGCAGCAGCCGGCCACATAGGGCGTCTGCGCGCCGGCATACCACCACAGCAGACGCCGATGCGGCAATGGCGCGCGCTGCGGCTCAAGCGCCCTCAACTGCCCGCGCAGCCGTTCGATCAGCGCTTCACCGGCGCGGCTGACGTTGAAGATACGCGCCAGCTCCCGCAGCTCGGTGAAAATGTCTTCGAACGTCAGCGCGGCGGCGATCACGCTTTGCTGGCCGCTGCAGGCGCCGGGAGAGAGATAAGTGCCGATGCCCCATTCCGCCAGCCGCGCCCGATCGGGCGTTTCCGGGCTGTGCAGCCAGTAATAACTGGCCGAATAGACAAAATCCGGCCGCATCAGCAGCAACGCTTCCGCCGTGGGCGGCGCCGGGCTGGCAGGCGCCCGCAACGCCTCGGCCGGCGCCGTCGGCGCGGGATCGCGCGCGCGGTCATACCCGACCACGCCGATCGCACGGCCGGCCAGCCCCAGCGCCAGCAGGTTTTCCAGCGCCGGATTGGCGTAGACCAGCACCCGCTGCGGCGGCTGCGGGTAATCGCGCATTGCCCCACAATTGTGCAGGCTGACGGCATTGGCGGGCAGCGAGACGCCCCACATCAAGCCCAGGGCATACAGCAGCGAGTAAAACGAATGTTTCACGCCGTCAGAACCTGACCGACACGAAGGTTTCATAGCTGCGCGGCGGCGCAATCAGCGCCTGATCCGGATAGGTGCGCTGATAGGCGTACAGCTGGTTGGTGGCGTTGCGAATGCGGAAACCGACATCGACGATCGGCGTCAGCTGATAGTCCGCCGCCAGATCAAGCGTGGTGTACGCGCGCATCTTGCGCCGGTTGGCATCGTCGTTGTAACTGCTGCCGACGTAGCGCAGCGAAGAAGCCAGCCCCAAACGTTCCGTCGCCTGATAATGCACGCTGAGGTTGGCGGTCCAGTCCGGGATATAGGCCGGGCGATTGCCGTTGTAGCTGCGCAGCGGGCTACCGCCGCGATAGTCGTCGTAGCGGGCGTGCGTGTAGGCGGCGTTGCCGGCCAGCTCCCAGCGCTCGTCGGGACGCAGCACCACGCCAAGCTCGATGCCGCGCGACGTCTGCCTGCCTACCGCGTTCAACGCATCCGGCCGCTGCGCGTCGGGCACAAACAGGTTGTCCTTGCGCAGTTCGTACAGCGCCAGCGTCGCCTCGCCCTTGTTACCCCAAAACTGCCCTTTGGCGCCGGCCTCCCACTGGCGCGCTCGCGTCAGCGGCAGATCGATCTGCGCCGGGCTGAGGAAGAACAGATCGTTGCCCGGCTCCTGGCCGGTGGTGTAGTTGGCGTAGAGCGTGAGGTTATCGGTCAATGCATAGCTGGGGCCCAGGCTCCAGGTGCTGAAAACGTAGGTGCGCGCGCGGCTCTCTTCCTGCGGCCCCTGGAAGCGCCAGTCCATGTCCATATGGTTATAGCGCAACTGGCCCAGCAACGCTAAACGCTCGGTCAGGCTGAAGCGATCTTCAAGAAAGGCGGCGTACTGATTCTGGGTGACGTGGCGCACCGGCGCGCGTTGGCGATCGGTGCCCTGCGCGAACGGCTCTCTGGGCGGCGCGCCGAGCGGCACGTCTTCGGAACCGGGGAAACCGTTGGAGTAGTACTGAAAATGCCGCTTGCTCAGATCGAAGCCGACCAGCAACCGGTTATCGAAACCGGCAATGGCGCGATCGAACACCAGCGAACTGCGGTTGCCGATAAGATCGTCGTCGTGCGCCAGGGCGCCGAAAGAGTCGCGGTTGACGTCGCCGGGCCGGGCCGCCGCCGCAACGCGGAAACGCTCGACGTTGCGCCATTCGCGAAAGCCGCTGTAGTAATAGAATTGGTTATGCCATTCCACTTCGGGCGTCATAAACCAGTCCAGACCGGCCTGAAATGCGGTGGCGTTGCTCTGAATACGGCTGTCGGTCAGGTTGTTGTAATTGATGTCGCGCAGCTCGCCGGCAATGCGCCCATCCAGCAGCGGCGTGCCGTAGTAAGGGTTGTTGGTGCGGTTGAGCATGCGGTCCAGGCTCAGCGTCAACAGCGCATCGTCGGTCAGCTTAAACAGCAGCGAGCCGGAAACCCGCTTCTGCCGATCGCGCTCGTCCTGCACGTTGCTGCCGCTGTCGTTGCCGCTGACGTCCAGCCGGTACGCCACCGCATCGTCCACCAGCGCGCCGCCGGCTCCCAGATGCAAACGCTGGCTGCGGTAGCTGCCGAAGCCATAGTCGAGTTCAACCGGCTGGCGGCTGAAGGTCGGCCGCCGCGAGATCAGGTTGACGCTGCCGCCTGCGGCGCTCAGGCCGTTCAAGGCAGATCCCGGCCCGCGCAGTATCTCGATGCTGTCGTAATGCGCCGGATCGCCCAGCTGCAGCGTGCTGCCGGGCATTTCTACGCCGTTATACAGCCAGGCGATCGGCCGGAAACCGCGCGCGGAAAAGTTGTTGGACAACGTTGGCGAAGCGACGCCGGACAGACCGGTGGCGCGCTCGACGGCGGCAGCCAGCGAGCGATCGCCCCGCTGTTGGATCGCCCGCGCGCTGATGATATCGATGCTGCGCGGCGTCTCCCGAGCGGTCAGCCCGAGCTGTGACGCGCTGCGGCTCACGGCGTTCAACGCATCGTAGCGCCCGGCGGGAGCCGCCGCCTCCACGGTGAGATGTTCTTCGCATCCCGTGGCACTGCGGGCTTTATCGCAGTCGGCGGCGAAAGCCAGCGGCGCCGTCAGTGCGCCACCGACCCAGGCGACGGCCAGGCATAAAGATTTTCTGGGCGTGACAAGACGCCGGCGTGTCGTACTCATGTGGAGCATCCCTGTGGTGAAATAAAAACCGGCCGCAGCCGGCGTAAAGCCTTATCGTTTTTCTGTTATGTTATATTATAACAACAAAACAATGCCAGTCTTTATTACCCCGCTCTCCAGCGCACTGCGTTTGGCGCTTTGCCGCCAAATCGGCGACAATAAGATTTTTGCCGCCGACAGGATGCGCTATGCAGGCCGAAATTCTTCTGACTCTCAAACTCCAGCAAAAGCTGTTCGCCGATCCGCGCCGCATCGCGCTGCTGAAACAGGTGCAGCACACCGGCTCCATCAGCCAGGGCGCCAAACTGGCGGGCATCAGCTACAAAAGCGCCTGGGATGCCATCAATGAGATGAACCAGCTGGCGGAACAAACGGTGGTGGACCGCGCCACCGGCGGGAAAGGCGGCGGCGGCGCACAGCTGACGCGCTATGGCCAGCGGCTGATCCAACTGTATGACCTGCTGGGTCAGGTGCAGCAAAAGGCCTTCGACGTGTTGCAGCAGGACGATCTGCCGCTCGACAGCCTGCTGGCGGCCATCTCGCGCTTCTCGCTGCAAACCAGCGCGCGCAATCAATTCTTCGGTACCGTCATCGAACGCGATCATCAGCAGGTGCAGCAGCACCTGGCGATTTTATTGAACGACGGCAGCACTCGCCTGACGGCGGCCATTACCCAGCAAAGCGCCGACCGGCTGCAGCTGACGCCGGGCAAAGAGGTGCTGGCGCTGATCAAGGCGCCCTGGGTGCGGTTAAGCGTCGAGACGGCGGAACATGCCGGCGCGGATAACGCGCTGGCGGGCGTGGTGGCCGGCATTCAGCCAGGCGCCGAACACAGCGAGGTGCTGGTGACGCTGGCGGGGGGCGAAACCCTGTGCGCCACGCTGACGACGGCGGAGCTGCAGCGTCTGCAACTGAGCGTCGGCGCCGCCGTACACGCCCTGTTCAACGCCGACCACGTGATTGTCGCCACGTTGTGTTAAGCGCAACGTAACGTTGCATTTTTGTTGATTGACATCCCCCTGCAATGCGCCTATTTCTAAGGCAAATAATTGCAAAAAAAGGAACAGGTGATGTCGTCGTTGCACATTTCGCAAGGTTCATTCCGCTTAAGCGATACCCGCACCCTGACGCTGGACGCGCTGGAAATCCAGGCCGGCGACAGCTGGGCCTTCGTCGGCGCCAACGGCAGCGGCAAATCCGCCCTGGCGCGGGCGCTGGCCGACGAACTGGTTCTGCTCGGCGGCGAGCGCCGCAGCGACTTTCAGCACGCGGTGCGCATCTCCTTCGAACAGCTGCAAAAAATGGTCAGCGACGAGTGGCAACGCAACAACACCGATCTGCTCAGCGCGGACGAAGACGACACCGGCCGCACCGCGGCGGAAATCATTCAGGAAGAGGTGAAAGACGCCGCGCGCTGTGAGCGGCTGGCCGCACAGTTCGGCATCACCGCCCTGCTGACGCGCCGCTTCAAATACCTCTCCACCGGCGAAACGCGCAAGACCCTGCTGTGCCGGGCGCTGATGCCCGAGCCCGACCTGCTGATCCTCGACGAACCCTTCGACGGGCTGGACGTGCACTCACGCACGCAGCTCGCCGCGTTGCTGAGCGAGCTTTCCGCCCAGGGCCAAACCGTGGTGCTGGTGCTCAACCGGTTCGACGAAATCCCGGATTTTGTCCGGCGGGTGGGCGTGCTGGCGGACTGCACCCTGACCAGCCGCGGGCCGCGCAGCCAGGTGATGGCGGACGCGCTGGTGGCGCAGCTGGCGCACAGCGAAAATCTCAGCGGGCTGGCGCTGCCGGAAACCGAGGATCCGACGCAAAAAGTAGCCCTGCCGGCGGATCGGCCACTGATCGTCCTGCGTGACGGCGTGGTCAGCTATAACGATCGGCCGATCCTCAATCACCTCGACTGGCAGGTAAATCCCGGCGAACACTGGCAGATCGTCGGCCCGAACGGCGCCGGCAAATCCACATTGCTCAGCTTGATCACCGGCGATCATCCACAGGGCTACAGCAACGACCTGACGCTATTCGGCCGCCGCCGCGGCAGCGGGGAAACCATCTGGGAAATCAAACGCCATATCGGCTACGTCAGCAGCAGCCTGCATCTGGATTATCGCGTCAACACCAGCGTGCGCAACGTGGTGATGTCAGGGTTTTTCGATTCGATCGGCATTTATCAGGCGGTTTCGGATCGTCAGCGGCAGCTGACAGAGCAATGGCTGGCGCTGCTCGGGCTCAACGGCGCGCGCGGTGACGCCCCGTTCCACAGCCTTTCCTGGGGCCAACAGCGGCTGGCGCTGATCGCCCGCGCGCTGGTGAAACACCCGGCGCTGCTGATCCTCGACGAGCCGCTGCAGGGGCTGGATCCGCTCAATCGCCAGCTGGTGCGCCGCTTCATCGACGTGCTGATCGGCCAGGGCGCCACCCAGCTGCTGTTCGTCTCGCACCATGCCGAAGATGCGCCGCAGTGCATCACTCACCGCCTCAGCTTCGTGCCCGACGGCGAAGGCGGCTATGGTTACCAACAGCAACGGCTGGAGGCGGCCTCCGCCTGAAACGCGGCGTAAACATATCCGGCAACACTTCACCGCAGCACATCACATTTGGCCTTTTATCATAGAAAGGAAGAAGGCCATTTCTGGAGACGCCATGTCCGCTGCGTTGATTATCATCGACCTGATCGAAGATCTGATCGGGCCCAAAGGGCGCGCCAACCACTGCCACGAACAGGTGGCAGCGACCCACCTGCTCGCCAACGTCAATGCCGCCGCGGCCTATGCCCGGGTGCGAAAAATCCCGGTGATTTGGGTGCGGGTGGGATTCGCCGACGATTATCATGACATTCCGCCCCATTCGCCGCTGTTCAACCATCTCAAGCAGATCGGCGCGCTGCGGTTAAACGGCCCGGGCTGCCGCTGGATGCCCGAACTGCATCAGGAAGAGACCGATCTGCAGTTTGAAAAAACGGCAGTCAGCGCTTTCTCCGGTAACAATTTGTTAGCCTGGCTGCGGCAACATCGGTGCCACCATCTGCTGCTGGCGGGCGTCAGCACGCCGCTCGCCATCGAGAGCACCGCGCGGCAGGCGCACGACGCCGGCTTTCAGGTGACCGTACTGCACGATCTGTGCGCAGCCCCCACGCAGGAGATCCACCAGCAGAGCCTGGATACCCTGCAAAACCTGGCCGAAATCACCCGTTCGCAGGCCTGGATGAAAGGCTAACCCTCATCGCCGCCGGTCGTGTGGGCCGGCATCATGCACAAATGCATCACTGCCCCGACCTTTAGCGTCATCTTGGTGTGCTACTATCCGCTCTAGCGCTCAATTTCGCCATCATCGCACGCCGCAAAGGCGCTGAGCGCCGTGTACATATTTAAAGGGACATATTATGTGGGGCGTACTGGCTGCTTCGTTATTTTTCTTGCCGTTCAATCGGCTGATAGCCTGGGTGATCCTGGCCGCCTCGGCGGGCATGGGGCTTTATCATGGGGTACTGACGCCGCTCAGCCTGGGTTGCCTGTTGGCCATCGTGGCACTGGCGGGGCTGCGCCACCATTTTCGCGAGCAGCGTAATCTGGCGATTGCGCTCGAAGGGCTGGTGGTCGCCGGCTGCGTGGCGCTGTTCTTGCACCTGGTGCCGGGCATCCACAATCAGCTGATGATCGACGGCGAAAAAGCCGGCCCGCTCAGCGCACCGTTCACCATGTATTACAACTTCGATAAGGCGATGGTGCCCTTCCTGCTGTTCGCCTGCTTGCCCACGCTGTTTTCCGCCGAACGCGGCGGCAACGCCGGCAAAACGGGCTGGATTGCGCTGCTGCTGGCCGTGCCGGCGCTGTTGCTGCTGGCCGTCGCGCTGGGCGGCTTAAAAATCGAGTTGCATGCGCCCGCCTGGATCCTGCCTTTCGTGATGGCAAACCTGTTCTTCGTGTGCATGGCCGAGGAAGCGCTGTTTCGCGGCTACCTGCAACAGCGTCTCAGCCAGTGGCTGGGCGCCTGGCCGGCGCTGATCGTCGCCTCCCTGGTGTTCGGCGCCGCGCATCTGGCGGGCGGTACGCTGATGGTGATCTTCGCGACCCTGGCCGGGTTGATCTACGGCCTGGCGTGGATGTGGAGCGGCCGTCTGTGGGTGCCGATTCTGTTCCATTTCGGGCTTAACCTGACCCATCTGCTGTTCTTCACCTATCCGCTGTACCAGCATTCTTAGCGGCTGAAGCCGGCAGAGAGCCCCCTCTCTGCCGGCTGGTCGGGTGAAAACGCTATCACCGGCACCTCACCGCAATGCCCTCAATCACGTTGTCGCCCGCTTTTCTTCGCCCTTCCTGCGCTTTTCAATGAAGTGTAAACGATTCCATTTTTCGCGTTAGATCACCTTTTTACCCCCGCGGGCGTGCTATCTTTCTGCGCAATAGCCTCTCCCTGTTCAGCAACGGGCGTCTCAAGACGGTAATTGGAAGCGATTACACTTTCGTCGGCGCCAAGAAAGGAACCGTATGACGGAATTTAACCCTATCGATCATCCGCACCGCCGCTACAACCCGCTCAGCGGCCAGTGGGTGCTGGTTTCACCGCACCGCGCCAAGCGCCCCTGGCAGGGCCAACAAGAAGCCGTCCCGACGGAAACGCTGCCGACGCACGATCCCGACTGTTTCCTGTGCCCGGGCAATGCGCGCGTCACCGGCGATCGCAATCCGGATTATCGCGGTACCTATGTTTTCGCCAACGATTTCGCCGCGCTGATGAGCGATACGCCACCGGCGCCCGATAGCCAGGATCCGCTGATGCGCAGCCAGAGCGCGCGCGGCGTCAGCCGGGTGATCTGCTTCTCTCCCGATCACAGCAAGACCCTGCCCGAACTGGCGCTGCCGGCGCTGGAACAGGTGGTCGCCGCCTGGCAGGCGCAAACCGCTGAGCTGGGCAAGCACTATCCCTGGGTACAGCTGTTTGAAAACAAAGGCGCGGCGATGGGCTGCTCCAACCCGCACCCGCACGGGCAAGTCTGGGCCAACAGCTTTCTGCCGAACGAGGCCGAACGCGAAGATCGCCTGCAGCACGACTATTTTCAGGAACACGCCTCCCCGCTGCTGCTGGATTATGCGCAGCGCGAGCTGGCCGCAGGCGAGCGCATCGTGGTGAACACCGAACACTGGTTGGCGGTAGTGCCCTACTGGGCCGCCTGGCCGTTTGAAACGCTGCTGCTGCCGAAAGCGGCGGTGCAGCGCATCACCGATCTCAGCGCGGCGCAAAGCCAAGATCTGGCGCTGGCGCTGAAGAAGCTGACCAGCCGCTACGACAACCTGTTCCAGTGTTCCTTCCCCTATTCGATGGGATGGCACGGCGCGCCGTTCAACGGTACCGACAACCGGCACTGGCAGCTGCACGCCCATTTCTATCCGCCGCTGCTGCGTTCAGCCAGCGTGCGCAAGTTTATGGTCGGTTACGAGATGCTGGCGGAAACCCAGCGCGATCTGACCGCTGAACAGGCCGCAGAGCGTCTGCGCGCCGTCAGCGATATTCATTACCGTGAAGCCGGAGCCCAAGCATGAGCCTGAAACCGCTTACCCATTCCCTGTTTACCGAACACTTCGGCTACGCGCCGGCGTTGACCATCCAGGCGCCGGGGCGGGTGAACCTGATCGGCGAGCATACCGATTACAACGACGGCTTCGTGCTGCCCTGCGCCATCGATTACCAAACCGTCATCGCCTGCGCCAAGCGCGACGACCGCCAGATCCGCGTGCTGGCCGCCGATTATCAGAATCAGCAGGATCAATTCTCGCTCGACGAGCCGATCGTCAGCCACCCCGATCAGCGCTGGTCCGACTATGTGCGCGGCGTGGTGAAACATCTTCAGCGCCGCAACGCCGACTTCGGCGGCGCGGATCTGGTGATCGCCGGCAATGTGCCGCAAGGGGCGGGGCTCAGCTCCTCCGCCGCGCTGGAGGTGGCGGTGGGCCAGGCGCTGCAGGCGCTCTATCAGCTGCCGTTGGACGGCGTGGCGCTGGCGCTGAACGGCCAGGAGGCGGAGAACCAGTTCGTCGGCTGCAACTGCGGCATCATGGACCAGTTGATCTCCGCGCTCGGCCGGCGCGACAGCGCTCTGCTGATCGACTGCCGCTCGCTGGAAACCCGCGCGGTGCCGATGCCGGACAACGTCGCGGTGGTGATCGTCAACTCCAATGTGCAGCGCGGGCTGGTGGACAGCGAGTACAACACCCGCCGCACACAGTGCGAAGAAGCGGCGCGATTCTTCGGCGTCAAGGCGCTGCGCGACGTCAGCCCCGAACAGTTTGCAGCGCGTCAACATCAGTTGGATCCGTTGGTGGCCAAACGCGCGCGGCACGTCATCAGCGAGAACGCCCGCACGCTGGCGGCGGCCGACGCGCTGGCGGCCGGCGATCTGCAACGCATGGGGCGGCTGATGGCGGAATCCCACGCCTCGATGCGCGATGACTTTGAAATCACCGTGCCGCCGATCGATCGGTTGGTCGAGATCGTCAAAGCGACGATCGGCCCGCGCGGTGGCGTGCGTATGACCGGCGGCGGCTTTGGCGGCTGCATCGTCGCGCTGATGCCGCAGGATCTCGTGGAGACAGTGCGTGCCGCCGTGGCGCACGAGTATCCGCGGCAAACCGGCGGATTGCAGGAAACCTTCTATGTCTGCCAGGCTTCGCAGGGGGCCGGCCCATGCTGACGGTGAACACGGAAGCGGCGCCCGATGGGCAACCTTACCAGCTGACACTGCTGCAAAACGCCGACGGCATGACGGTGATGCTGATGGACTGGGGCGCCACCTGGCTGTCCGCCGTCTTGCCGCTCAAATCCGGTGAAAAGCGCGAGCTGTTGCTGGGTTGCCACAGCCCGGCGGACTACCCACGTCAGGGCGCCTATCTGGGCGCCACCGTCGGCCGTTACGCCAACCGCATCGCCAACGCCAGTCTGCCCATCGGCGGGAAACCCCATGCGCTGGCCGCCAATCAGGGTGCCCACCAGCTGCACGGCGGCCCCGACGGTTTTCATGCCCGCCGTTGGCGCCGGGTGCAGCATGATGCGCAGCAGGTCTGCTATGCGCTGCATTCGGCGGAGGGCGATCAGGGTTTCCCCGGCAATCTCGACGTGCAGGTTTGTTACCGCCTGACCTCGGATAATCGCCTGGAAATCAACTATCTGGCGCAGGTCGATCGCCCCTGCCCGGTCAATCTGACCAACCACGCCTATTTCAATCTGGACGGCGCCGGCACCGACGCCCGCGCCCAACGGCTGCAGCTGTTCGCCGATCGCTATCTGCCCGTTGACGCCGAGGGCATTCCCTGCGCCGATCTGACGCCGGTGGACGGCAGCGGCATGGATTTCCGCCAGCCGAAAACGCTGCTGCAGGATTTCCTGCGCGATTGCGACCAGCAGCGGGTAAAAGGCTACGATCACGCCTTTCTGCTGCATCGTACCTGCGGGGCGCTGGAGAGCCCGGCGGCGCATTTGTGGTCCGCCGACGGGCAAGTGCAAATGAGCGTGTTCACCGACGCGCCTGCGCTGCAGCTCTACAGCGGCAATTATCTGGCCGGCACGCCGGCGCGCGATGGCGGCAGCTACGCCAACCATGCCGGCGTGGCGTTGGAGAGCGAGTTTTTGCCGGACAGCCCGCACCACCCCGAGTGGCCGCAGCCGGACTGTTGGCTGCAACCGGGGAGCCGCTACCGCAGCGCCACGCATTATCAGTTTTATCCTATCTGACCCGCTACGCCCCTCGCCGTGCGGCCGGGGGCAATTTGTTATAAATGCTTACCTTTTAGCGCCATCCCCCCACCGGCGCCCACCTTCCCTTATTCCAAAGCGCGCACTACACTCAGGCTACCGTGATAAGCACAACGCCTTGTGCAACGTCACAATTTTCGGCCGATGGCGGCCAATCAATAGCTGAAGGAACACCTATGCGTCTGATTACTGCACTTCCATTGCTGGCGGGCTTAATGCTGAGCACCAATCTGATGGCGGCCGACGCGACGACGGCGACGAAAACGCCTTCGCCGGCGCAGGCGGCCCAACAGAAACGCATGACCGATTGCAACCAGCAGGCATCCACCAAGTCGCTGAAAGGCGCCGATCGCTCCACCTTTATGAGCACCTGCCTGAAGTCCGAAGGCACCGCTGCGTCCGGCAAAACCCTGACGCCGCAGCAGCAGAAAATGAAAAGCTGCAACGCCGACGCCAAGACCAAGGATCTGAAGGGCGACGCGCGTAAAACCTTCATGAGCAACTGCCTGAAAAAATCGGCCTGATTTTCCCTACGCCACGGCGCGTCCGGAGCGATTCCGACGTGCCGTTTCTCCCCCTTCCGCATCAGCCTGAACGATTCAGCTTTTTCCTTTCGCCAGCCCTTACTTTGCGGCAAGAAATTGGCTATGGTTAGACACTATCGATTGCCGAGCCCCGGCCCGCGGCAATATAATGATTTTCGTTATCATTGAAATGTCAGATTATTAAGGAGTTAAGCTATGGCTGTAACTAAGCTGGTTCTGGTGCGTCACGGCGAAAGCCAGTGGAACCAAGAAAACCGCTTCACCGGTTGGTATGATGTTGATCTGTCCGACAAGGGCCGCACCGAAGCGAAAGCAGCAGGCAAGCTGTTGAAAGAAGAAGGTTTCACTTTCGACTTCGCTTACACCTCCGTACTGAAGCGCGCGATCCACACCCTGTGGAACATCCTCGACGAGCTGGATCAGGCCTGGTTGCCAACCGAAAAATCCTGGAAGCTGAACGAACGTCACTACGGCGCGCTGCAGGGTCTGAACAAAGCGGAAACCGCGGAAAAATACGGCGACGAGCAGGTGAAACAATGGCGTCGCGGCTTTGCGGTGACCCCACCTGAGCTGACCAAAGAAGACGAACGTTACCCTGGCCACGATCCGCGCTACGCTTCGCTGACCGAGCAAGAGCTGCCGCTGACCGAAAGCCTGGCGCTGACCATCGATCGCGTTATCCCTTACTGGGACGAAGAGATCCTGCCACGCATCAAGAGCGGCGAGCGCGTGATCGTTGCGGCGCACGGCAACTCCCTGCGCGCGCTGGTGAAATACCTGGATAACCTGAGCGAAGATGAAATCCTCGAGCTGAACATCCCAACCGGCGTGCCGTTGGTGTATGAGTTCGACGAGAACTTCAAGCCAACCAAACGTTACTACCTGGGTAACGCCGACGAGATCGCAGCAAAAGCGGCGGCGGTAGCGAACCAGGGTAAAGCGAAGTAATTTCGCCCGTTCACGAAAAAGCCCCCGGTTTTCACCGGGGGCTTTTTTATTGCTGCTGCGCCATCGCCTCATTCACCGCGTCCAGCCGTTCCTGCATCGCCGGATGGGTGCTGAGCCAGGCAGGCAGCGCCCAGTCATCGGTCTTTTCTCGTTCAGGTGCCTGCGCCAACGCGCGGTAGATCGCCGCCATTTCCGCCAGCGAACGCCCCTGGCGCTGCATTTCCGCTATCGCAAACGCATCCGCCTCACGCTCCATCCCGCGAGAAAACTGCATCTCATTCACGAAGGACGCAGACTGCAGCAGCGTATCGCCGATGCCGCTGACGTCACCCGTCATCCACATCAGCGTCAACGCCACCAGTGACGAACGCACCAACATGCGCATCGGGTGACGATGAGCGTGATGCCCCATCTCATGCAGCATCACCGCCGCCAGGCCATCGTCGTTTTTTGACAAGGTGACCAGGCTATCGCTGAGCACCAGCGTGCCGTCGGGCAACATAAAGGCGTTCGGCGCACCGGGCGCCGCCATCAGCTTCAGCGAGAGCGGCGTGCGCTCCTGGCGCATCTCGGCCGGCATCACCTGCCGAAATAGCTGCTGCAACGCCCGTTGCCGCTCGGCCGGCAGTGCAGAGGGCGCGAAGCCGCTCTGGTCCAAAAACGTCTGCGTATGTTTGCCCAGCGTCTGTTCCACCGAGGTGGGGATGCGCATGGCGATCTCGCTGCTCGCCCACGGCAGCACCACGTAAACGTAAGCCACTACCGCCAGCAGCGTCATCAGCAGCGCCAGAGCGACGCCGCGTTTATGGCGTTCCAGGCGATGCACCCACCCTGGCGAACGGCGCTGATAGAACCAGCGGCGAAAGGCTGCGTCGTCGTCAGGCACAAAGCGCCCGCCGCCCTTGAAGGTGAGCGTCAGCGGAATATTACCCAGCGCGGCAGAAACGGTAATGTCCGTCAGCGGGATGTAACGCTGTTCATCCTGCCGCTGCAACGTCACGCCTTCGCCGCTTTCGTTCACCAGCAGACGAGCCGCCTCACGTGCGGCCCGTCCCGGCAACTGATAAGCGCCTTCAAGGATCATCGGCGCCTCAGAAGTTGCCGCCCAGATCCAGCGCCTGCAGCGCTTCTTCGGCCACCGCGCTGTTGGCACTTTCCTGATGCGCCGTAATGTCCAGCAGCGCCAGATCGCCTTCAACCGCCGTGCAGGCCGCCAGATAACGGGCATGACGCACTTCCGCCACCGGCGCCGCCAAACCGAGCGAGAACAGGGTAATCAGGGTATTGGTGATCAACAATCCCATGTATGGCAGCGTTTTCATTGAGGAATGCAGCTTGATGTCGCCGTTCAGCCTTGCCTGGTTAAACAGATAGTTGCGCTGGGCAACGACCTGGTAGCTGCTGGCCACCAGCGCGCCGATTAACAGCACCACCATCATCAGCAGAAGGCTGCTGATATTGTCCAGCACCAGCACATCAATGGCTTCGTTGGTTAACATTCCCATCAACACCATCTGATAGAGAGTAAAGAAGAACGAACCGATGCACACCAACGCGACCAACATGAATGGCAGGAATATGAGCAGGCCGAACAAGGCAAATTTGATAAAGGCCGATTTCTTCAGTTCGGCAATAAACGGAGTGCGCCCGAAGAACAGGTTATTAACGTACAAATCATGCTGCAGTGCGCTAATAATACCATTTACCGCCGCAAATGCCGGCACGGCCAAAATCAGCGTCAGCACCAGCATAAAAGCGATGGCGTTGATGCTGCCAAGACCGCTGCCAATGCCGAGCAAGATGATCAGACCGACATACAGCCCGATAATCAGCAATAACGGGCAGAACAGTAAAGCCCAATAGGCGCGCCCGGTGCGGCAGACATAATTAAATCGCACGCCGCGATAGCTCGACATAATCGCATTGTAGCGCCAGCTGCGGATAACGATCCACGGCAGCAGGGCAAGCAACACCAGCAAAGCCAGCAGCCCCAACAGTGGCGTTATCGCCAGCAAGATATAAAACACGATGATGCCGCCGATCACCAACAGCCGCCCTTTCAGAATTTGCAGCGGTTGTGCATGGTAGTCGAAACGATCGCCGTCCAATTCCGTGTTGCCGTAAAAATAGCGGCGACGGCGCACCGTCGCCCAGGCGGAATAGATTCCCAGGGTCAGGGCGGTCAATAATGCATTGACTAACCAAATAGCGAAGTACTCACCACCTTTCCCATGGAATTTAATCCGGTGCAGCCCCAGCGGCTGCGAGGTATTGTTTGTCATAATTCTTTCATCCTGAAAGGAATAAGGTCATACCACTCCCCGCTTATTAGGCCTGCGGGGTTTATGGAATAAAAAAAGCGTCTTATATAAGCACAATGCCGCGAGCAGTGACAATTATTCTTTTCTTAAATAGGAATAATGCGAAGGGGGTCGCTTAATGACTTAATTGGCCCATTAACTGTAAGCCTTAAAGTCGTGGAATATAGAGAAGTGCAATGGCAAAGATAAAACAAGGGCCCGCTATCGGGCCCTTTTCATTGTTTGCGGTTATCCGCGGCGCGCTTTTACCGCCGCCGCCAGATCGCGCAGCACGGTTTCGGTGTCCTGCCAGCCGATGCAGCCGTCGGTCACGCTCTTGCCGTAAACCAGCGGTTCGCCGCTTTCGAGGTTCTGGTTGCCTTCCACCAGGTGGCTTTCGATCATCACGCCGATGATCGCTTTTTCACCGCCGCTGATCTGCCCGCACACGTCCGCACTCACGTCCAGCTGCTTTTTGAACTGTTTGCTGCTGTTGGCGTGGCTGAAGTCGATCATCACCTGCGCCGGCAGCCCGGCTTTGCTCAGGCCGGCTTTGACGTCCTTCACGTGCGCCGCGCTGTAGTTCGGCTCTTTGCCGCCGCGCAGGATAATGTGGCAGTCGCCGTTGCCGCTGGTATTAACGATCGCCGAGTGGCCCCACTTGGTCACCGACAGGAAGCAGTGCGGCGCGCCAGCGGCGTTGATGGCGTCGATCGCCACCTTGATGGTGCCGTCGGTACCGTTCTTGAAACCGACCGGGCACGAGAGGCCGGAGGCCAGCTCGCGGTGCACCTGCGATTCCGTGGTGCGCGCGCCGATGGCACCCCAGCTCATCAGATCCGCCAGGTACTGCGGCGTGATCATGTCGAGGAATTCGCCGGCGGCCGGCAGGCCGCTGTCGTTGATCTCCACCAGCAGCTTGCGCGCCAGGCGCAGGCCGTCGTTGATGTTGAAGCTGTTGTCCATCTGCGGATCGTTGATCAGGCCTTTCCAGCCCACGGTGGTGCGCGGTTTTTCGAAGTATACGCGCATCACCACTTCCAGCTCGCCGCTCAGTTCTTCACGCAGCGCCAGCAGGCGCCCCGCGTACTCTTTGGCGGCTTGGGTATCGTGGATGGAGCAAGGGCCAATCACCACCAGCAGGCGATCGTCGCTGCCACGAAGGATATTGTGAATTGCGCTGCGGGCCTGGGACACCGTCTTTGCCGCGCGTTCAGTGGCCGGGAATTTCTCCAGCAGAGCCACCGGCGGCAGGAGTTCCTTAATATCATTAATGCGTAAATCGTCGTTTTGGTAATTCATAGCTTTTCCATTCGGTATCGAGGGGTATTTCGCAGTGCGTAACGGTGTAGATCCCAACAATCTAGCCTGTGGGACTGGCGCTGTAAATCACCTTTGCCCCCCTCCGCTGGAACCGCCAAATTAACAGCAGATTGTGCTGTTTCATCAGGGGAGCACAGAGCCTCCTTTTTCGCTATGCTAGCGATCGGAATATAAAGCGACCCGAGTTGAACATGCCTTCTCTGTTATTAGTTGATGACCACCCGGTGGTTCATGTCGCACTGGAAGCGGCGCTAATGAAATCATCCCGCCCCTACCGTCTGCAGGCGGCGCAGGACGACGTCCAGGCGCTGGCTCTGCTGGCCGAGGCCGCTTTCAGCCTGGTGATCCTGGATATCGGCCTGCCGCAGGTCGACGGGCTGCAGCTGTTGAAAAAAATCCGCCGCCACTACCCGCAACAAAAGATCCTGATCTATACCGCGCAGGAAGCCGATGTGTATGCGCGCATGGCGCATGCCGCCGGCGCCGACGGTTTCGTCAACAAAGGCAGCTCGCTGGCAGAGTTGGTGCAGGCGATCGAGCAGGTGCTGGGCGGTGAAACCAGTTTCCCCACTGCCGCGCTGGCCGAAGAAGCGCCGACGGCGGACGGCGGGCTGCTCACGCCCAAGGAGCTCGAAGTGCTGGGTTTGCTGAGCCAGGGGCTGTCCAACCTGCAGATCGCCGACCGGCTGCACATCAGCAACAAGACCGTCAGCACGCACAAGAAAAACATCCAGCGCAAAACCGGCGCCGGCAATTTGCTGGAGCTGGTGGCGGTGTTTAAAGAGCTGGCGCCATGATGCGCCGCGCCCTGCTGCTGCTGATCCTGTGGTGCGGCCTGGCGCAGGCGGGGGAGCCGGTGCGCTATCAGCTGGTCAGCAACCTGAATCCCCCCGAGAATATGCTGATCGTCGGCGAGAAAAATCCCTGGCGCGACCGCACGCTGCGCGTCGGCATCATCAGTGAGAACACCAGCCCGTACAACATCATTGTGGATGACGATCTGTATGGGCTGAACGCCGACTACCTCGGCTATATCCAGCAGGTAACCGGCATCCGCTTCGCCATTTACGGCTTCGCCGACCTGACCCAGCTGGAGCAGGCGCTGCACGACGGCAAGGTCGATCTGTTGTACGGCATCCCGCAGAGCGAAGCGCTGCACGGGCTGGAGATCTCCCAGCCTTACTACGTCAGCAACCTGCGCGTATTGCGCGATCGCAGCAACGATCGGCCGGTGATGCTCAATTCCGCCAACGCCCGCGTCGCGATCGGCGCGCTGACCGACATGCAGTCCGGCGGCGCCCTGCAGGCGGTGGCGTCGCAGATCCAGCGCTACGACAACAATCTGCAGGCGGTCTATTCGCTGCTGAACGGCAGCAGCGACTACTTTATCGCCGACGAGGCCAGCGCCAGCTTTATCATCGACCAGCTGCAGCTTGGCCAGCTCTATCAGATTGAAAGCAACGAGAACCTGGGCAACCTCTCCTTCGTGTTCGCCGCCGCCGATCCGCGGCTGATAGACACGCTGAACACCGCCATCGCCGACGCGCCGATGGAACTGATGAATGCCCTGCAGAGCCGCTGGAGCAAAAAGATCCCCAGCTACCTCGATACCGGCAATGCCGATCTGACGACGATGGAGAAGAATTGGGTAGCAAGCCACCGCGTGGTTTACTACGCCGCCATCGAGAACAACTTCCCGTTCGCCTACCGCGGTTCCGACGGCCAGCCGCGCGGCTACGCCATCGATATTCTCAACATCATCGCGCAAAACACCGGGCTGCGTTTCGCGCCGCTGTGGGCGCGCAATGCCGAGCAGGCCGATCAGCTGGTGCAGTCCGGCCAGGCCAGCTTCCGCGCCGCCCTGCCGCTGGCGCGCGGCGTCAAGGCGCGCTACGGCGCCAGCATGCCGATCCACCGTTCGCTGTGGGGCGTTTACGTCGGCCAGTATGCCAACGGCGTCTCGACCTGGGGCGATCTGGCCGGCAAGCGCATCGGCGTGCTGCAGGGCGATTTGGCTCAGGGGCTGGTGCCGGAGCAGGAACAGACCGTCAGCTTCGCCGACAGCAAGTCGATGTACGACGCGCTGGCCAACGGCCAGCTGGATGCGCTGGTGGATAACGTCATCTCCGCCAACTTTTTGGCGCTGTCGCGCTATTCCGGCGCCATCAAGCTGGCCTTCGCCGCCAACAACATCCCCTATCCGGTGGCCTTCGGCGTGCGCCGCGATCAACCGCTGCTGCTGGCGATCCTCGATAAGAACCTGATGCAGATCCCGGCGGATACCCTGCAATCGCTGCGCGACGAGTGGATCGTCGACCGCAGCAACCTGATCGACGCGGTGAACGACAACCGCATGCCGCCGCAGACCACCTGGCTGCTGGCGCTGTTGGCCGCCGCCACCGTGCTGCTGCTGGCGCTGACGCTGCGCCGTTTCATGCTGCAGCGCCGTGAAAAACGCGAACGCGAAGAGCTCGAGCAGGCGCGCCGCCGCGCCGAAGCGGAAAACCGCATGAAGAGCAAATTCCTCGCCACCGTCAGCCATGAACTGCGCACGCCGATGCACGCCATCCTCGGCCTGCTGGAACTGGAGCTCAAACGCCAACCTGCGCCGGAAGGCCTGCCGGTGATTTACAGTTCGGCCTCATCGCTGCTCAACTTGCTCAACGACCTGCAGGATCACGCGCGGCTGGAAACCGGGTCGTTGACGCTGGCGCCGAAACCGGTGGCGCTGCGCCCCTGGGTCGCGCGCATCGACGCCCTTTACCGGCCGCTTATCGGCGAACGGCCGTTGACCTTGAGCGTGGTGGCGGATCCGGCGCTGCCGGAGGCGGTGATTATTGATGGTGAGCGTTTACTTCAGGTGGCTAACAACCTGATAAACAACGCGATAAAGTTCACGCCGCGCGGCGCCATTCAGGTCGACGTCGGCTGGCGCGCACAGGATGAACGGCGGGGAGAGTTGCAGCTAACGGTGAACGACAGCGGCTGCGGCATCGCCGCCGATGAGGTAGGCAAGCTGTTTCAACCGTTTTACCGCGCGCGCGGCGCACAACGCATCTCGGTGCAAGGTACCGGTTTGGGCCTGTCGATCTGCAAAGAAATCGTCGAACAGATGGGCGGCCGCATCGAGTTGCACTCGCAGCCGGGCGTCGGCACCCGCGTCGAGGTCGCGATACCGGTCGAGCTGAGCGGCGCCGCGACGGCTGGCGCCCAGGAGGAGCACACCTTTGCTCTGCCGTCTTCCGCCTTGCGTACCGCGCTGATCGACGACCATCCCACCAATTTGTTGTTGCTGGAACGCCAGCTGCGCCACTTCGGGCTGCAGCCGGCCCGCTTTGAACAAGGCTATGCGCTGCTGAAGGCCCAGCGCCGGCAGCCTTTCGATCTGCTGTTTATCGACTATAACATGCCGCGCCCGGACGGCCTGACGCTGGCCAGGCTGATTCGCCGCGACGAACAGCGGCTACGGCGCCCGCCTTGCCGCATCGTGCTCTGCTCGGCAGACGTGCAGGAGTTTACCCGCATCCCGCCAGGGCTGGTGGCGATCGACCACTTCCTGACCAAGCCGATTTCACTGGCGGCGATCGGCCAGGTATTGGCTCAGCAACCGCAGGTTCAGGAAGAAAAGTCAGTCCTTACTGACCTGCGGCAAACGCTGGCCGAAATGGCGGGCGGCGATCGCGCCATGATGCAGCGGCTGGCGCAGACGCTCAGCGACACGCTGCGGCAAGACCGGCAGCGGCTCGCGGATGCCGTCGCCGCGAGCGACTGGCCACGCCTGGAACAGGCGGCGCACCGCATCAAGGGCAGCCTGCTGATGCTGCAGCTGCCGGAAGCCGCGCAGCTGTGCCAGCAACTGGTGGAAACCGCACGTCGGGGCGAGTTTGCCGCCGCCGCTTATACTAAATTAAAGGCGTTAGTGGCGCAGATAGAACCGGAGCTGGACGCTCTGCTCGCCGCCGCCCCCACTTTCGCTATGCATAAGGATGAATAATGTCGGACACTCCACACGTACACCTGCCGAAAGACAGTAATAGTAAACGCCTACTGACCGCTTTTTTAGTCACCGCCGTCTTTATGGTGGCCGAGGTGGTCGGCGGCCTGTTGTCCGGCTCGCTGGCGCTGTTGGCCGACGCGGGGCACATGCTGACCGATGCCGCCGCGCTGCTGGTGGCGCTGATGGCGGTGCACTTTTCCCAGCGCAAGCCCAACGCGCGCCACACCTTTGGCTATCTGCGCCTGACCACCCTGGCGGCCTTCCTCAACGCCGCGGCGCTGCTGGTGATCGTGGTATTCATCCTATGGGAGGCGATACGGCGTTTCTTCGAACCCCAGCCGGTGATGGGCACTCCGATGCTGATCATCGCCATAGCGGGGCTGCTGGCGAACCTGTTCGCCTTCTGGCTGCTGCATCGCGGCAACGAAGAGAAAAATATCAACGTGCGCGCCGCCGCGCTGCATGTGCTGGGCGACCTGCTCGGCTCGGTGGGCGCCATCGTCGCCGCCATCGTCATTCTCGCCACCGGCTGGACGCCGATTGACCCGATCCTGTCGGTGCTGGTCTCCTGTCTGGTGCTGCGCAGCGCCTGGCGGCTGCTGAAGGAGAGCTTCCACGAGCTGCTGGAAGGCACGCCGCAGGAGGTCGACATCGCCAAGTTGCAAAAAGACCTGTGCCTGAACATCCCGGAAGTGCGCAACATCCACCACGTACACGTCTGGCAGATCGGCGAACAGAAGCTGATGACGCTGCATGCGCAGGTGATCCCGCCGCATGACCACGATGGGCTGTTGCAACGCATCCAGGCTTATCTGTTGGAACACTACAAGATCGGCCACGTGACCATTCAGATGGAGTACCGGCACTGCGAGACGCCGGACTGCGGCATCAACCGGGCGCCGGAGCCGAGTGAACACTCACATGCCGAAGCGCATTCGCACCTGGGGCATCGCCACTAAGCCAAGAGGGCGCCATCACGGCGCCCTCTGCGTTGTTACGGAGCGGAAGATAACGGATTGGAATGGTTGCGCCCGGCGCTCTTGATCCACAGCCAGGAGCCGTTCAGGGCGATCAGCGTCAGAATGACATACTCCAGCGCCATCGCGTACACGCCCTGGTAGGCAAAGATCGCCACGCTGATGACATCGATCACCACCCACAGCAGCCAGTTTTCCACGTACTTGCGCGTCATCAGGATCATCGCCACGATGGAGAGCACCATCATCGCCGAATCCCAGAATGGGAAGGCGTCCGGCTGCAGCGTCGGCATCTGTACGTTCAGCCCCAGCCCTTGCATCACCGCCACCGCAATCTGCGTCAGCCAGGCGAACACGCGGTCAATATTGAAAGTCATCAGGCCGATGCCGATGACGCAAACCGCCGCCCAGGCCAACGCTTTCGGCAGCGGCAGCCAGCGGATCTGCAGCTCGGCCTGGTTATCCTGGGTTTGGCGGCTCCAGGCATACCAACCGTAAATATTGGCGCCGAAGAAAAACAGCTGCAGCAGCAGGCTGGCGTACAGCTGGATCTGGAAGAAAATCACCGCGAACAGCGTGACGTTGATCAGGCCGAACAGGTAGTTGATGATTTTTTCCTTGCTGGCGTACCAGATGCACAGCAACCCGAACAGTGTGCCGATGGCTTCGATCCACGACAGATCGTAACCGCCCGCGCCAAGCGGAATATGCACCAGAATATTGCTGGTACTGAAGAAGCTCATGAGGTCATCCTTTTAAACGGTTAAGCGTTGCCTTTAACCTGCATCTTAAGCTGAGCGGCGAAATCCAGCATGCGGTTCAGCGGCACCAGCGCCTTTTCACGCAGCGCGGCGTCCACATGGATCTCATGCTGCGCGCCCCCCTGCTCCAGCCCTTCGGCAATCGCCTTCAGGCCATTCATCGCCATCCACGGGCAATGCGCGCAGCTGCGGCAGGTCGCGCCGTCTCCGGCGGTCGGCGCCTCGAACAGTTCCTTGTCCGGACAAGCCTGCTGCATCTTGTAAAAGATACCGCGATCGGTGGCGACAATCAGCTGTTGATGCGGCAATGTTTTCGCCGCCTGAATCAGTTGGCTGGTCGATCCTACCGCATCCGCCAGCTCGACCACCGCCTGAGGCGATTCGGGATGCACCAGGATGGCCGCCTGCGGATAGAGCGCCTTCATGCGCCGCAGCGCCTGGGTCTTAAACTCGTCATGGACAATGCAGGCGCCTTGCCAACACAACACGTCGGCACCGGTCTGCTTCTGCACATAGCTGCCGAGATGACGATCCGGCGCCCAGATAATTTTCTCGCCCAGGCTATCCAGATGCTCGATCAGTTCGACGGCGATGCTGGAGGTCACCACCCAGTCAGCGCGCGCTTTGACCGCCGCCGAGGTGTTCGCATAGACCACCACGGTGCGATCGGGATGACTGTCGCAAAACGCATGAAACTCCTCTTCCGGGCAGCCCAGATCCAGCGAACATTCGGCAAACAGCGTCGGCATCAGCACCTGCTTTTCCGGGCTGAGGATCTTGGCGGTCTCCCCCATGAAGCGCACGCCGGCCACCAACAGCGTCGAAGCCGGATGCGCGCTGCCAAAACGCGCCATTTCCAGCGAATCCGCCACGCAGCCGCCGGTTTCTTCCGCCAGCGCCTGGATTTCCGGGTCGGTATAATAATGGGCGACCATTACCGCGTTGCGCTGCTTGAGTAGGGTTTTGATCTTCTCGCGATAAAAGGCTTTTTCCGCTACGTCCAGCGGTACCGGTTTCGGCGGGAAGGGATACACCGCCGCGTTGACATCAAACATTTCACTCATCGCTGCAATCTCATGCTAGGCTGGGCGCCTGCCGCGTGAATATCGCCTGCCGTAACGCCCCTCGTTTTATATACTAAACAAAATACCTAAAACCGCGCGAAAAGTCCGCTGATATTTTCATATTTACGCACTCAGTGTTTAATAGATTAAAAAGACAGACATTGACCACGCAGATCCCGGCGGATAATGTCCTGGTGGGGGCGTATGGCGTTCAGAGAAAAGCGGGATGATGATCGGTGTGTTGTTGAAACGAGAAAGCAGGGATTCAGGTTGGGGTGCTGCAGATGCGAAAAAAGCGCCAAAAGGCGCTTTTTTCTGAATTGGTGGGTCGTGCAGGATTGATTCGGCCTCTGGCCTCACCCTGCGGGCAACGCTGCGCGTTGTCGTATCGCTACGCGATGCTCGAACCTGAACGCAGGATCTCACCCGCACGACTCAGTGGGCCATGTCAGTAAGAGGATAAAGGCAGAGCCAGGTGGCGCAGATGCGAAAAAAGCGCCAAAAGGCGCTTTTTCTGAATTGGTGGGTCGTGCAGGATTGATTCGGCCTCTGGCCTCACCCTGCGGGCAACGCTGCGCGTTGTCGTATCGCTACGCGATGCTCGAACCTGAACGCAGGATCTCACCCGCACGACTCAGTGGGCCATGTCAGTAAGAGGATAAAGGCAGAGCCAGGTGGCGCAGATGCGAAAAAAGCGCCAAAAGGCGCTTTTTTCTGAATTGGTGGGTCGTGCAGGATTGATTCGGCCTGTGGCCTCACCCTGCGGGCAACGCTGCGCGTTGTCGTATCGCTACGCGATGCTCGAACCTGAACGCAGGATCTCACCCGCACGACTCAGTGGGCCATGTCAGTAAGAGGATAAAGGCAGAGCCAGGTGGCGCAGATGCGAAAAAAGCGCCAAAAGGCGCTTTTTTCTGAATTGGTGGGTCGTGCAGGATTCGAACCTGCGACCAATTGATTAAAAGTCAACTGCTCTACCAACTGAGCTAACGACCCGCAGTGTGGTGGGTGATGACGGGCTCGAACCGCCGACCCCCTCCGTGTAAAGGAGATGCTCTACCAACTGAGCTAATCACCCACTGCTGTGGTACTGCTATTTTTCACACCTTGCTCTATCAAAGAGTGGTGGGTCGTGCAGGATAACTCGGCCTTTGGCCTCGCCCTAACGGGCCATCACCGGGGTGATGTTGTCTCGCTTTGCGAGACTCGAACCTCTACGGTTCTCATCCTGACGATTTAACACCTTGCTCTATCAAAGAGTGGTGGGTCGTGCAGGATTCGAACCTGCGACCAATTGATTAAAAGTCAACTGCTCTACCAACTGAGCTAACGACCCACTGATGTGGTTTACTGCTGATGGCGAATAGGTTACAAAAACCGACTCGCGGAAAACAAGGATGGGGATGTTCAGGACAACTCGACGGGTACTCGACTCGGACCTTTACTTTGCCACATCAAACCGATTCTGAAGCTGCCATTCTCTAAGAATGGTGGATCGTGCAGGATAACTCGGCCTTTGGCCTCGCCCTTGCGGGCCATCACCGGAGTGATGTTGTCTCGCTTCGCGAGACTCGAACCTTTACGGTTCTCATCCTTTACGATTCTCTATTGCAGCCATTCTCTAAGAATGGTGGGTCGTGCAGGATTCGAACCTGCGACCAATTGATTAAAAGTCAACTGCTCTACCAACTGAGCTAACGACCCATAACAGTGGTGGGTGATGACGGGCTCGAACCGCCGACCCCCTCCGTGTAAAGGAGATGCTCTACCAACTGAGCTAATCACCCACTGTTGTGGTTACTGCTACTTCAGAAATTGGTGGGTCGTGCAGGATTCGAACCTGCGACCAATTGATTAAAAGTCAACTGCTCTACCAACTGAGCTAACGACCCAATTTCCCTGCCGCTTTAACATCTTGCAAGATGTCTTGGCAACGGCGGCATATATTACTAATTTATCTTGGCAGCGCAACCTAAATTTTTTACCGATGCGTTCAACTGCTTGTTCTTCACGCGAATGAGCCCAGAAATCGGTCAAATCGACTAACTTCTGGGCTCATTTTTCTAACCGTTAACCGCCTACGCGACTTTTCGCCTGCTTGGCCGCCGCACTGGTTGGGTATTGTTTAATCACCTGCTGGAACACGGCCTTGGCTTTATCAGCCTGCCCTTTTTCCTGCATGATGATACCCACCTTGTACATGGCGTCCGGCGCCTTCGGTGATTTAGCGTAATTCTTCACCACCACCGCAAAATAATAGGCCGCATCGTCTTTTTTACCCTTGTTGTAGAACAACTGGCCCAGCCAATAGTTGGCGTTGGGCTGGTAAGTAGACTTCGGGTACTGTTTTACGAAGGACTGAAAGGCGGAAATCGCCTGGTCGTACTGTTTTTTTTCCAGCGCCAGAGAAACAGCGGCGTTGTAATCGCTGTTCTCATCACCGCCGCTCGGCGTTGCAGAAGCGGCTGCAGGCGCGCTGCTGCCCGCATCGGAAGATGCGCCTGCGGCTGCCCCGCCGGCAGCGCCCGCTGCCGCAGAGGCGCTCTGAGCGCCGCCCTGGCTGAGGCTATCCATCTGTTGATAGATTTGCTTCTGGCGTTCAACGACCTGATTCAACTGATACTGGCTTTCCTGGATTTGCCCACGGAGAGAATCAATGTCGCGTTGATTGTCAGAGAGTTGCTGCTGGAGTTGGTTTAAAAGCTGGCCTTGAGCATTGCTGATGCGCTCAAGCGAGGTGACACGGTCTTCGACCGAGCCGGAGCCGACATTACTGATTGGCGCTTGGGCAGTAGCGGCCCAAGGGGCCGCTACGCCAACCAGTAACGACAGACTCAACAGGTGACGTCTGAAGTTACTGTTCATGCGATTCTCTTAGTAAACCAGAACGGCACGACGGTTTTTAGCATAAGCCGCTTCGTCGTGGCCCAGTACTGCTGGTTTTTCTTTACCGTAAGAAACGATAGAGATCTGGTCAGCGGAAACGCCTTTACCCTGCAGGTACATTTTAACGGCGTTAGCACGACGCTCACCCAGAGCGATGTTGTATTCCGGCGTGCCGCGTTCGTCAGCGTGGCCTTCAACGGTCACTTTGTAAGACGGGTTGTTACGCAGGAATGCAGCGTGCGCGTCCAGCATCTGAGCGAATTCGGAGCTTACGTCATACTTGTCCAGGCCGAAGTAAACGATGTTGTTCTTCTGCAGTTCTTGCATCTGCAGACGAGCTTGTTCTTCGGAAGACAGGTTGCTGCTGCCGTTTTCCATACCAGTGCCGGCGCCAGCGCCCATACCAGATTGGTCGTTGTTCGCGCTTTTGTTAGAACTACAAGCTGCTACAGCCAGAACTGGCAGTGCCAGCAGAAGCCCTTTCAGCACTTTGTTCAGTTGCATTTCTTTGATCCTTTTATAGTTTGCCATACATATTTACACATGCATCACAGATACGGCGACCAGGCAGGGAATTTGACCTGTCCATCAGTTGCCGGAAGACGCGCTTTGAAACGCCCATCAGTTGACACCAACTGCAGCACGGAGCCCATACCTTGCGTGGAGCTATAGATCACCATGGTGCCGTTTGGCGCAATACTAGGCGTTTCATCCAGGAAGGTGCCGGTCAAAACCTGAACGGCGCCCGATCCAAGATCTTGTTTGGCGATGTGTTGTGCACCACTGTTGGTGCTCACCATCACCAGGAATTTACCATCGGAGCTGACTTCAGAATCCTGGTTCTGAGAGCCTTCCCACGTCAGACGCTGCGCGGCACCGCCGCTGGCGCTGATTTTATAAATCTGCGGACGCCCGCCCTGGTCGGAGGTAAACGCCAGAGACTGGCCATCCGGGAACCAGGTCGGTTCGGTGTTGTTGTTGCGGCCATCGGTCAGCTGCGTGATCTGGCCGGAGCCGAGGTTCATCACGTACAGGTTCAGGCTGCCGCTCTTGGATAGCGCGAAGGCCAGCTTGCTGCCGTCCGGCGAGAACGCCGGCGCACCGTTGTGGCGCGGGAACGAGGCGATCTGGCGGATAGCGCCGTTAGCCAGGGTCTGCACCACCAGCGCAGAGCGGCCGCTCTCGAAGGTCACGTAAGCCAGTTTGCTGCCGTCCGGCGACCAGGCCGGCGACATCAGCGGCTCAGGCGAACGGTGCACCGTGAACTGGTTGTAACCGTCGTAATCCGCTACGCGCAGCTCATACGGGAATTTCCCGCCGTTGGTCTGCACCACGTAGGCGATACGGGTGCGGAACGCGCCCTTGATGCCGGTCAGCTTCTCGAACACTTCGTCGCTGGCGGTATGGGCAGAATAACGCAACCACTGTTTGGTCACTTTATACTGGTTCTGTGCCAAGACAGTGCCCGGCGAACCCGAGGTGTCCACCAGTTGGTAGGAAATCAGGTAGCTGCCGTCGGCGCCAGGTTGAACCTGGCCGACCACCACTGCGTCGATGCCCAGCGCAGTCCAGGCCGCTGGCGTCACTTCAGACGCGGAGGTCGGTTGCTGCGGCATGCGCGCCACGTCGATCGGGTTGAATTTGCCGCTGTTGCGCAGATCCGCGCCGACAATCTTGCCGATATCTTCCGGCGGCGTGCCTGGGCCCGCCCATTTAAACGGCACCACGCCAATCGGGCGAGCGGAGTCGACCCCTTGGGTGATTTCAATGCGAACTTCCGCGTGCAGCACGGACGCCCACAGAATTAAAAAACCTAGCGCTACTCGAAATGCCTGCTTCATCTCATCTCCCTTATCCAGGCGGGATGCCTGCGATAAATTAGCAGAATTTTAACAAACCAACTTACGCAAAACTACATAATCCCTGTTGGTTACCTTAGTACATCCCTGTGATATTACTCACTCAATCAACCGTTATTGCGGTTTGAATTCAAGGATAGAATTCTTAAAGTGCTGATAAACGGCATCGCTCGGCGGCTTCGGTATATGCGCCAACTTGGCGGCAGAGACCGCGGCCTGACACAAAGCAGGATCGCCGCCCGCCGCTTGTACACTTATCAACAGGCCGTCCGGCGCCAGCTTGATACGCAGGTCGCAGGTTTTGCCGGCGAACGAACTGGCGTCATAGAATTTGCTCTGAATCGCCCCTTGGATCTGCCCCATATAACCGCTGATATCCGCCCCGCTGGCGCCAGCCGTCTTGGCATTGCCCTGCCCGGCCGGTTTACCGTCGCCCTTCGATTTGGCACCGCCGCCCTTCGGCGCGTTCTTGCCGTCCGCCAGGCCGCCAAACAGATCGCTAACTTCCTCCGATTGTTTCGCAGCCTCAGCGGCAGCCTTCTTCTTGGCGTCCGCAGCGGCTTTTTTGGCGGCAGCCGCTTTCTCTGCCGCAGCTTTCTTCTCTGCTTCAGCGGCAGCCTTCTTCTCGGCTTCCGCTGCGGCTTTTTTCTCAGCTTCAGCGGCCGCTTTCTTCTCCGCAGCCTCTGCAGCTTTTTGCTCTGCCGCGGCGGCGGCGGCTTTCTTCGCCTCTTCCGCCTGTTTCTTGGCGGCGGCTGCGGCGGCCGCTTCTTTCTTGGCTTCCGCTTCGGCTTTCTTCTGGGCTTCCGCCTGCGCCTTGGCGACCTTGTCCGCTTCAGCCTTCGCCTTGGCGGCGGCGGCTTCGGCGACCTTCTGTTGCTCTTTGGCTTTCGCTGCGGCGGCTTCCGCCGCTTTTTGCTGCTCGGCAGCCTGCTTCTGCTGCTCCGCCGCCTTCTGCTGTTGCTCAGCCTGCGCTTTGGCGTCCTGCGCGGCTTTCTCCTGCGCCGCCAAACGCTCTTTCTCCAGCTCTTTCAGGCGCTGCTGTTGCTCCGTCTGCTTCTGCTGAAGCTCTTCGGCCTGTTGCTCCGCTTTTTTCTGGCGCTGCTTTTCGGCACGCTGCGCATCGTTGCTCTGCTGCTGCTGGCGGTTGTACTGCTCAACCACCGCGCCGGGATCGACCATCACCGCACCGACCACGGTGCCATCGCCACCGCCGCCGGCGCCCATGTCGACCTTTTCCTGCAGCGATCCCCAAATCAGCAGGGCAATCAATATGAAGTGCAGAACGACCGAAACAATAACGGCGCGGTTCAGCTTATCGTTTTGCTCAGTTGCCTTTACCAAAATAGATTCCCAAAAACTGGTGTTGCTTATACGGGGTTCCTGGGCCGCAGCGCAGGAACCGGGTTGCCGTTGGCCTTACGGTCAGATCGGCTGGGTCATCAGCCCCACGGAAGCCACGCCCGCCTGATGGAGAATATTCAATGCCTTGATAATCTCATCGTAAGGGACTTCCTTCGCACCGCCGATCAAAAAGACCGTTTTCGGGTTAGCCGCCAAACGCGACTTGGCTTCGGCCGCGACTTGCTCAGGCGGCAGCAGCTCCATACGGTTGTGATCCACCACCAGGGTGTATTGACCTACACCGGAAACCTCGAGGATCACCGGCGGATTGTCATCGCTGGACACCGTCTTGGAATCGGTGGCGTCCGGCAGGTCAACCTCCACGCTCTGCGTGATGATTGGCGCGGTTGCCATAAAGATCAGCAGCAGCACCAGCAACACGTCGAGCAGCGGAACGATGTTAATTTCGGACTTCAGCTCACGCCGACTACGTCCACGTACTCTCGCCATGCTACCTCCTACTTATTTGCTGTCGCTGGAGAAGGCCTGACGATGCAGAATAGCGGTGAACTCTTCCATAAAGTTGTCGTAATTCTGCTCAAGCTTGTTGACGCGCTGGTTGAGACGGTTGTAGGCCATTACCGCCGGGATGGCGGCGAACAGACCGATCGCGGTGGCGATCAGCGCTTCGGCGATACCCGGCGCCACCATCTGCAGCGTGGCTTGCTTCACCGCGCCCAGCGCGATAAAGGCGTGCATGATCCCCCACACGGTGCCGAACAGGCCGATGTACGGGCTGATCGAACCGACGGTGCCGAGGAACGGAATATGGGTTTCCAGCGTTTCCAGTTCGCGGTTCATCGAAATGCGCATCGCGCGCGACGCCCCTTCGATCACCGACTCCGGCGCATGGTTGTTGGCGCGGTGCAGGCGGGCGAACTCTTTGAACCCGGAATGGAAGATCTGCTCAGAACCGGTCAGGCTATCGCGACGCGCCTGACTTTCCTGGTACAGACGGGAAAGCTCGATACCGGACCAGAATTTGTCTTCAAAGGCTTCGGCGTCACGCGTCGCCGCATTGAGGATACGGGTGCGCTGAATGATGATCGCCCAGGAGGCTACCGAGAAGCATATCAAAATCAACATGATAAGCTTAACCAGCAGGCTCGCCTTCAAGAATAAATCTAGGATGTTCATGTCAGTCACTGCTTAAACTCCGCGACAATAGACTTAGGAAGCGCTCTTGGCTTCATTTGGTGTGGATCAATACAGGCAATCAGGACATCTGCCTGGCTCAGTAGGGCCCCGTCAGAATTGACAATGCGTTGAGCAAACGTGAGAGAAGCCCCGCGCAGAGAGGTGATTTCACTCTGGACCTCCAGTTGCTCGTCGAGACGAGCCGGAGCCAGATAATCCACCGTCATGCGCCGGACGACAAAAGCGACTTGTTCACTGAGCAGCTGCTGTTGATGAAAGTTGTGCTGACGCAGCATCTCTGTGCGCGCTCTTTCAAAAAAGGCGACGTAGCGGGCGTGATAGACCACACCACTGGCATCGGTATCCTCGTAGTAAACGCGAACCGGCCATCGAAACAACGTATTACTCACTCTACTTCCCAGCAATGCAATTTAACGCTGCTACTATACGCAAGACGGATCGGGTTGGGAATGGGTTACAAGATGGGAATGAAAATAATTATGGGCCGTGAGGGCCCATAACGTGGGGACATCGGGGAGATTATAAAGAAACGTAAAGTAATCCTGCGCACAAGATCACAATTGCAGGAAGCGGCGCGAAAAAAGCGCGCCAGACGCTGCGCTGCGGGCGAAATCCGAAACCGTGGATCACTCCGGCGCATACGGCCCAAATCAGCAACAGCCCTTCCCAAATCTCCAGCGAGCTGGTTTTGGCGGCGAAACGCGTCGGATCCCAGAACACGCACCCCGCCAAAATCAACGCCAGCACCAGGGAAAGGGCCCGAACCGGGCCCTTGTCGGTGACAGCGTACAGCTTGTCAATCACGGACGAGCTCATTACTTACCGTCTTGCTGAGCTTTGGTCGCTTCGCTCTGCTCAAGCGCCAGCGCCGTGATGATGCCGAAGGCGCAGGCAAGAAGCGTTCCGAGAATCCAGGCAAAATACCACATGGTTTAGCTCCTTATCCTTAGTACAGCGAATGCTTGTTGTTTTCGATGTAGTTCTTGTCGAGGCGACCGAACATTTTGTAGTACGACCAGCTGGTGTACGCCAAAACGATAGGCACGAAAATCGCCGCCACGACGGTCATCACTTTCAGCGTCAACAGGCTCGACGTCGCGTCCCACATGGTCAGGCTGACGTTAGGCACGGTGCTGGACGGCATCACGAACGGGAACATGGTGACCCCGGCGGTGAGGATGACGCAGGCGATGGTCAGCGACGAAGTGACGAACGCCAGCGCGCCTTTCTCCAGACGCGAGAACAGGATGGTGAACAACGGCAGCACCACGCCCAGTGCAGGCAAGGCCCACAGCAGCGGATACTTGTTGAAGTTGATCAGCCATGCGCCGGCCTGATGCGCCACTTCTTTACGCAGCGGGTTGGATTCCGCCATGGTGTCCAGCGCCGAAGTGATCACGTAGCCGTCGATGCCTTTCACCAGCCACACACCCGCCAGCAGGAAGCATACCGCCATGATCAGCGTCGCGATCTGCGCTGCGGCGCGTGACCGCAGGTGGATCTCGCCGGTGGTGCGCATCTGCAGGTAGGTCGCGCCCTGAGTGACCAGCATGGTCAGACTGACCACGCCTGCCAACAGACCGAACGGATTCAGCAGTTGGAAGAAGTTGCCGGTGTAGAACAGACGCAGGTATTCGTCCACATGGAACGGCACGCCCTGCAGCAGGTTGCCGAACGCCACGCCGAATACCAACGCAGGCACGAAGGAACCGATGAAGATGCCCCAGTCCCACATGTTGCGCCAGCGGCTGCTCTCCAGCTTGGAACGGTAGTCAAAACCGACCGGGCGGAAGAACAAGGCCGCCAGCACCAGGATCATGGCGACGTAGAAGCCCGAGAAGGCCGCTGCGTAGACCATCGGCCAGGCGGCGAACAGCGCGCCGCCGGCGGTGATCAGCCACACCTGGTTACCGTCCCAGTGCGGGGCGATGGAGTTGATCATCACCCGGCGCTCGGTATCGGTTTTACCGATGATGCGCACCAGGATGCCGACGCCCATGTCGAAACCGTCGGTGACGGCGAAGCCGATCAGCAGTACGCCAACCAGCACCCACCAGATAAATCGCAGTACTTCATAGTCAAACATACGTGGACTCCTGTTTAGCGCGCTTCCTGCACGGCGGCAGTCGGTTGTTCAAAGTGGTAGCGGCCGGTTTTCAGGCTGCTTGGACCCAGACGCGCAAACTTGAACATCAGGTACATTTCAGCCACCAGGAACAGGGTGTACAAGCCGCAAATCAGCCCCATCGAGAACAGAATGTCGCCCGCGGTCAGCGAAGAGTTGGCGACTGCAGTCGGCAGCACCTCACCAATCGCCCACGGTTGACGGCCGTATTCCGCCACGAACCAGCCGGCTTCCACCGCGATCCACGGCAGCGGCAGGCCATACAGCGCCGCACGCAACAGCCATTTTTTCTGGCCGATGCGGCCGCGCACCACGCTCAGGAAGGACAGGCCGATAATCAGCAGCATCAGCACGCCACAGGCCACCATGATGCGGAAGGCGAAGTACAGCGGCGCCACGCGTGGAATGGAGTCCTTGGTCGCCTGCTGGATCTGCGCTTCCGTCGCGTCGCTGACGTTCGGGGTATAACGCTTCAGCAGCATGCCGTAGCCCAGGTCTTGCTTGGTTTTGTTGAATTCCGCACGCACCGCAGGATCGGTATTGCCGCCGCGCAGCTCTTCCAGCAGCTGGTAGGCTTTCATGCCGTTGCGGATGCGCACTTCATGTTGCGCCAGCAGATCTTTCAGGCCAGTGACCTGCGTGTCGGTGGAACGCGTGGCGATCAGGCCAAGCGCATACGGGATCTGAATAGAGAAGGAGTTTTCCATCTTGTCCTGATCGGGAATGCCGAACAGGGTGAAGGACGCCGGCGCCGGCTGGGTATCCCACTCCGCTTCGATGGCGGCCAGTTTGGTTTTCTGTACGTCGCCCATTTCGTAACCGGATTCGTCACCCAGCACGATCACCGACAGCACCGCAGCCATGCCGAAGCTGGCGGCGATGGCGAAGGAGCGTTTGGCGAAAGCGATGTCGCGGCCCTTCAGCAGGTAGTAAGCGCTGATGCCCAGCACGAACATGGCGCCGGTGGTGTAGCCTGCAGCCACGGTGTGAACGAATTTCACCTGCGCAACCGGGTTAAGCACCAGCTCGGAGAAGCTGACCATCTCCATGCGCATGGTTTCGAAGTTGAAATCCGACGCGATCGGGTTCTGCATCCAGCCGTTGGCGACCAGGATCCACAGCGCGGACAGGTTTGAGCCGAGGGCCACGAACCAGGTTACCGCCATGTGCTGCACCTTGCTCAGACGATCCCAGCCGAAGAAGAACAGGCCGACCAGCGTCGATTCAAGGAAGAACGCCATCAAACCTTCGATGGCCAGTGGGGCCCCGAAGATATCGCCGACGTAGTGAGAGAAATACGACCAGTTGGTCCCGAACTGGAACTCCATGGTCAAACCGGTGGCCACACCCAGAGCAAAGTTAATCGCAAATAACTTTCCCCAGAATTTGGTCATATCTTTATAGATTTGTTTGCCAGACAGGACATATACCGTTTCCATAATTGCCAGCAAGAACGCCATACCGAGCGTTAATGGGACAAATAAGAAATGGTACATCGCCGTTAAAGCAAACTGTAAGCGCGACAGTTCGACAATATCAAACATCTTGACTCCTTGCTCCTCGCAGGAAGACTCCGACACGCGGTTATCGGCATACTTCTTTCAAAGCCGCCAGTAACGCCCCGCAGTGAATGCCCTTAAACACAACAAATTTGATCCAGCTTCTCCGCTTTCAACCGCACACTCGGCCAATAGCCCCTCGGGCCGCCGACAAGCACGCCACTGAAAACCGACAACGGGTAACAAATGCAACAAGATCAACCATCCATAATCACAACATGGATGATACTCGCCCAATCCCACACAATAAATAGGTTTTTACGTGACGTGGGTTGGACTTTTGGTTACAGGTCAAATCTTAGCCGAAAGAGGTACTTCGGGCTAATTTGATCTGAGACAATTTAAGCCTATCCGCATATTATTTCCATATTCATCAGCACATTTCGCCTATTTTTCTTGAGGGCATGTTGCGCAATGGTTTAATTGTTTTTTAATGATATTTTTGTGTTAAATAAATGTAATTTAAAAGAGCCGCCATTGTATTATTACGCGCTTATTCTGCGACATAATTAACCTTTTATTTCCATTAAGCCGTGACAGTGATTGCAGTCACAAAACAACAAATCTCTCTCCAATATTAGTCTATTTCTCGCGATGGGATCGTAAAGGTTGCGATTTTGTAGCAAAATGACCACTTATGTTAAAATTCCATTGAGTGACAATAAGTTATGAAAAAAATCATCTTTGCCTCTGTCTTGGGACTCTCGGGAAACGCCATGGCCGCCGAAACGGTAAACATCACCCTGCTGGGCACCTCCGATCTGCACGGCACCTTCGTGCCCTGGGACTACGCCAGCGACACGGAAAACCTGGCGGGCAGCCTGAGCCAGATAGCCACTCAGGTCAAAAAGGTGCGCGCCGAGCAGCCTAACCTGATCCTGGTGGACGCCGGCGACACTATTCAGGGCAACTTCGTTGAAACCTTCAAGCATGAGGCCATCAGCCCGATGATGCTGGGCCTCAATGCGCTCAATTACGATGTCTGGGTGATGGGCAATCACGAGTTCGACTTCGGCCTGCCGGTGCTGGCCACCCCGCTCAAGCAGTTCAAGGGCGCGGCGCTGGCGGGCAACATCGTCTGGGACAACGGCAAGCCTTATCTGCCGGCCTACACCATCCTCGAACGCCAGGGCGTGAAGATCGGCATTATCGGCATGGACACGCCGATGACCGCTGAATTCGCCAAGGGCACCGATCGCATCAAAGGGCTGAACTTCACCGATCCGGTGCAGGCGGTGAAACAGGTCATCAAACAAATCGACGGCCAGGTCGACGCCATCGTACTGGTGGCGCATATGGGCATCGACAACGAGAACCAGCGCCCGGGCACCGGCGTGGCCGACATTGCCAACGCCAACCCGGAACTGGCGGCAATCGTCGCCGGCCACATGCATGTGAAGATCGACAAGGCGGTGGTCAACGGCGTCATCATCACCGAACCGGACAAATACGGCCGCGCGTTGTCACGCATCGATCTGCAATTTGAACGCCGCGACGGCAAATTCACGCTGATCGACAAAAACAGCTACACCTACCCGATCAAAGGTCTGACGCCGGACAGCGCCATGCAGGCTCTCTACCAGCCGTATCATGACATTTTGCGCGCCAACGCCAACCGGGTGGTAGCGAAGCTGAGCGGCAGCGATCTGGTGCCTGCCGACGAGTTCCGCGGCATTCCTCAGGTGCACGTGCAGGACACCGGCATCAGCGCGCTGTTCCAGCAGGCCGCCCGGCACTATGCGCCGCTGGCGCAGGTGATCGCCCTGCAGATCGACAACGATCGCGCCAAGCTGGACGTCGGCGACATCAAGGCCAAGGATATCGCCTTTAACTACCAATACGCCGGCGGCGAGATCACCGTTTATCAGCTTAACGGTAAAGCGCTTAAACGCTACATGGAGTGGTCCGCCGGCTACTTCAATCAACTGCAGCCGGGCGACGTCACCTACAGCTTTAACCCGGCGCGGCGTTCGTCCAAATATTCCACCAACGATTTCTTCGATGGCGTCACTTACACCATTGATCTGCGCCAACCCGCCGGTTCGCGCATCGTCGATCTGCGCCTGGCGGACGGCACGCCGGTCACGGACGATATGCCGATCCGTCTGGGCATGAACAGTTACCGCATGGGCCACCTGACGCAAAAGGGCGGCGCGCTGGAAGGGCAATCCTTCCCGGTGCTGTTCGACAGCAAAGCGCAGTACGGTGAAGAAGAAGGCACCATTCGCCACCTGGCCCTGCGCTACCTGACGGAAGTGAAACACGGCCAATACCAGGGCGTGCCGCCGCAGCGCTGGAAACTGATCGGCATGGAGGGATACGAACCGCAGCGGGCGATCGTTAAACGGCTGCTGAATGAAGGCGTTATCCAGGTGCCGACCACCGACGATGGCCGCTACACCAACGTCGCCTCGATCAACGTCAAAGACGCGCTGTTCCGCAACGCCGACGATTACCGCGCCGCCCTCGCCTCGCTGGAGCAGCAGCGGCAAGCCGCCGCGGATCCGGTGCAGCAGCGCCGCCTGCAGGATCGGATCGCGCTGATCAAGGCGCTCAACGGTTTCTGAGTTTCGCCCATAAAAAAGGCCACCCAATGGGTGGCCAAACATGTCGAGATATTGTTATTTCGTACTAGGTTCTTAGTGCTTCAGCACCGCTTTTACCGCATCGCCGATGTCCGCCAGGCTGCGGACGGTTTTCACGCCCGCCGCTTCCAGCGCAGCAAACTTCTCGTCTGCCGTGCCTTTGCCGCCGGCGATGATGGCGCCTGCGTGGCCCATACGCTTGCCTTTCGGCGCGGTCACGCCGGCGATGTAGCCGACAACCGGTTTGGTGACGTGTTCTTTGATGTAAGCCGCCGCTTCTTCTTCAGCGCTGCCGCCGATCTCACCGATCATCACGATCGCTTCGGTCTGCGGATCCTGTTGGAACATCTTCAGGATATCGATGAAGTTGGAGCCCGGGATCGGGTCGCCGCCGATACCCACACAGGTGGACTGGCCCAGACCGGCATCGGTGGTTTGTTTCACCGCTTCATAGGTCAGGGTGCCGGAGCGGGAAACGATGCCCACTTTGCCCGGCAGGTGGATGTGGCCAGGCATGATGCCGATTTTGCACTCGCCCGGGGTGATCACGCCAGGGCAGTTCGGCCCGATCATGCGCACGCCGGCTTCGTCCAGCTTCACTTTCACGGTCAGCATGTCCAGGGTCGGGATGCCTTCGGTGATGGTGATGATCAATTTGATGCCGGCATCGATCGCTTCCAGAATGGAGTCTTTGCAGAACGGCGCTGGAACGTAGATGACCGAGGCCGTCGCGCCGGTCGCTTCAACCGCTTCGCGCACGGTGTTGAACACCGGCAGACCCAGGTGCTGAGTGCCGCCTTTGCCTGGGGTGACGCCGCCAACCATTTTGGTGCCGTAAGCGATAGCTTGTTCGGAGTGGAAAGTCCCCTGGCTACCGGTGAAGCCCTGGCAAATTACTTTGGTGTTTTTATCGATTAAGATGGACATTATTTACCCTCCACTGCTGCAACAACTTGCTGAGCCGCATCAGTCAGGCTGGTCGCAGCAATGATATTCAGGCCGCTGTCCGCCAGTTTCTTGGCGCCCAGTTCGGCGTTGTTCCCTTCCAGGCGCACCACGACCGGGACGTTAACGCCCACTTCAGCCACTGCGCCAATGATGCCGTCGGCGATCAGATCGCAACGTACGATACCACCGAAGATGTTAACCAGAACCGCTTTCACCTTGTCGTCGGACAGGATGATTTTGAACGCTTCGGTCACGCGCTCTTTGGTCGCGCCGCCGCCTACGTCCAGGAAGTTGGCCGGTTCACCGCCGTGCAGTTTAACGATGTCCATGGTGCCCATCGCCAGACCGGCGCCGTTCACCATGCAGCCGATGTTGCCGTCGAGGGCAACGTAGTTCAGCTCCCACTGGGCCGCACGGGATTCACGCTCGTCTTCCTGAGAAGGGTCACGCATTTCACGCAGTTCAGGCTGACGGAACAGGGCGTTGCCGTCGGCGCCCAGTTTGCCGTCCAGGCACACCAGATCGCCCTGCTTGGTGATCACCAGCGGGTTGATCTCAACCATCGCCAGGTCGCGCTCCAGGAACAGCGTCGCCAGGCCCATGAAGATCTTGGCGAACTGGCTGACTTGCTTGCCGGTCAGGCCCAGTTTGAAGGCCAGCTCACGGCCCTGATAAGGCTGTGGACCCGCCAACGGATCGATGGTCATTTTGTGGATCAGTTCTGGGGTTTCTTCCGCTACTTTCTCGATTTCCACGCCGCCTTCGGTAGACGCCATGAATACGATGCGACGGGTCGCGCGGTCTACGACGGCGCCCAGGTACAGTTCTTTATCGATGTCGGTCGCCGCTTCAACCAGGATCTGGTTAACCGGCTGGCCCAGCGCGTCAGTCTGGTAAGTCACCAGGCGCTTGCCCAACCAGGCTTCCGCGAAAGCACGGATATCTTCTTTGCTGTTGACGACTTTAACGCCGCCCGCTTTACCGCGGCCGCCAGCATGAACCTGACATTTCACCACCCACGGGCCGGAGCCGATTTTGGATGCGGCTTCTTCTGCTTCACGCGGAGTGGTACAGGCGTAACCGGTCGGTGCCGGCATGCCATACCGAGCAAACAGCTGTTTTGCCTGATATTCGTGTAAATTCATGATGTTCTATCCATTCAGTTCTGAAGGTTTTTAGCCGGACCATTATTACGCGGTAAACCGCATGGTTTTCCGGCCACATAGCACAGAGTGCGGGCGCGGCACGCCGCGCCCGGCAAGGGTTACTAGACGTCCAGCAGCAGACGAGCCGGATCTTCCAGCATCTCTTTGACCGTCACCAGATAACCGACGGATTCCTTACCGTCGATCAGGCGGTGGTCATAAGACAGCGCCAGATACATCATCGGCTGGATCACCACCTGACCATTGACCGCCATTGGGCGATCTTTGATGGCGTGCATGCCCAGGATGGCGCTCTGCGGCGGGTTGATGATCGGGGTGGACATCAGCGAGCCGAATACGCCGCCGTTGGTAATGGTGAAGTTACCGCCGGTCAGCTCTTCCACGGTCAGTTTGCCGTCGCGGCCCTTAACGGCCAGCTCTTTGATTTTCTTCTCGATGTCAGCCATGCTCATGGCGTCTACATCGCGCAGTACCGGCGTCACCAAGCCGCGCGGGGTAGAAACCGCGATGCTGATGTCGAAGTAGTTGTGGTAAACCACGTCGGAACCGTCGATCGACGCGTTCACTTCCGGGAAACGCTTCAGCGCTTCAACCACCGCCTTGATGTAGAAGGACATGAAGCCCAGACGCACGCCGTGGCGTTTCTCGAAGGCTTCGCCGTACTGCTTGCGCAGATCCATGATCGGCTGCATGTTGATTTCGTTGAAGGTGGTCAGCATCGCGGTGCTGTTCTTCGCTTCCAGCAGACGCTCGGCGACGCGTTTGCGCAGGCGGGTCATCGGCACGCGTTTTTCGCTGCGGCCGGCCAGAGCCGGCTGCGGTGCGGCTTCAGCGGCGGCGGCCGGTTTGGCGGCGGCGCCGCCTTTGGCCAGGTGCGCTTCCACGTCTTCACGAGTGATGCGGCCACCCACGCCGGTGCCTTTGATGGCGCCGGCATCGAGGTCGTGTTCGGCGATCAGGCGGCGAATCGCCGGGCTGAGCGCGTCATTGCTTTCTTCTTCCAGGCTCGCGGTCGCGCGCTGTGCAGGCGTGGACTCTTTCTCCTGGCTCTTCTCGGCGGTCGGCTTGCCGGAGCTGTCGCCTGGGCGGATGCGGCCGAGCAGCTGGCGAGACAGCACGGTCGCGCCCTCTTCTTCCACGATAGCATCGAGAATGCCCGCTTCACTGGCCGGCACTTCCAACACCACTTTGTCGGTTTCGATTTCAACCAGGACTTCATCACGCTGCACGCTGTCGCCCGGTTTTTTGTGCCAGGTGGCTACGGTCGCATCGGCAACCGATTCAGGAAGGTCAGGAACCAGAATATCTACGCTACTCATTTAGCTTTCCCTTAAGTTTTTTATCATCTGCTTGCCGGCCCCTCGGCCGGCAAGCGAGCGAACATTAGTCAATATTCAGCGCGTCGTTCACCAGAGCCTGCTGCTGCTTCTGGTGTACGGACATATAGCCCACCGCCGGAGAAGCGGAGGCCGGACGTCCTGCGTAACGTAAAGAAGCCCCGAACGGCACCACTTCACGGAAGTTGTGTTGGCTGCAGTACCAGGCGCCCTGGTTCAGCGGCTCTTCCTGACACCAGACGAAATCATGCACGTGAGAGTATTGCTCCAGCACGGCCTGCACGGCCTGATGCGGGAACGGATACAGCTGCTCGATGCGCACGATGGCCACGTCTTTCTGCTCGTTCTTGCGACGCTGTTCCAGCAGGTCGTAGTAGACCTTGCCGGAGCACAGCACGACGCGCTTGACCGCTTTCGGATCCAAGTCGTCGATCTCGCCGATCGCCGGCAGGAAGGTGCCGTTGGCCAGCTCGTCCAGCGAAGAAATCGCCAGCGGGTGACGCAGCAGCGACTTCGGCGACATCACCACCAACGGACGGCGCATACCGCGCAGCGCCTGGCGACGCAGCATATGGTAAACCTGCGCCGGCGTGGACGGGACGCACACCTGCATGTTCTGCTCTGCGCACAGCTGCAGATAGCGTTCCAGACGCGCGGAAGAGTGCTCAGGGCCCTGGCCTTCATAGCCGTGCGGCAGCAGCATCACCAGGCCGCACATACGGCCCCATTTTTGCTCGCCGGAGCTGATGAACTGGTCGATAACAACCTGTGCGCCGTTGGCGAAGTCGCCGAACTGCGCTTCCCAGATGGTCAGCGTGCGCGGTTCCGCCGTGGCGTAGCCGTATTCGAACGCCAGCACCGCTTCTTCGGACAGCACGGAGTCCCAGACCTTGAATTCGCCCTGGCCGCTGTGGATGTTCGCCAGCGGAACATAGACCGAACCGTTTTTCTGGTTGTGCACCACCGCGTGACGGTGGAAGAAGGTGCCGCGACCGGCGTCTTCGCCGGAGATGCGGATTGGAATGCCTTCATCCGCCATGGTGGCGTAAGCCAGCGTTTCGGCGGCGCCCCAGTCGAACGGCTTGTTGCCTGCGGCCATCTCGGCGCGGTCCGCGTAGATTTTCGCCACACGCGACTGCATTTCGATCGCTTCCGGCACGGTGCTGATGCGGCGGCCCAGCTCCTGCAGACGCTTCATCTCAACCTTGCTCGGGTACTCTTCGTCCCACTCGTGGTTCAGGTACGGCGACCAGGTGAAGGAGTGCAGGTTCATCGGACGCCACTCTTCAACCACGCAATCGCCGCGGTCGAGCGCATCACGATACAGGTTGACCATTTCCGTGGCATCTTCCAGGCTGGCCACTTTCTGTTCGGTCAGAACGTCAGCGTAGATTTTGCGCGGCGTAGGGTGTTTCTTGATCTTCTGATACATCACCGGCTGGGTGGCGCTCGGCTCGTCGGCCTCGTTGTGCCCATGGCGACGGTAGCAGACCAGATCGATCATCACGTCACGCTTAAAGGTGTTACGGAAATCCAACGCCAGGCGGGTGACGAAGGCCACGGCTTCCGGATCGTCCGCGTTAACGTGGAAGATCGGTGCCTGAACCATTTTGGCGATGTCGGTGCAGTATTCGGTAGAGCGCGCATCCAGCGGGTTGGAGGTGGTGAAACCAACCTGGTTGTTGATGACGATACGCACGGTGCCGCCCACTTCGTAGCCGCGAGCCTGAGACATGTTCAGGGTTTCCTGAACCACGCCCTGGCCGGTGATGGCGGCGTCGCCGTGGATGGTGATCGGCAGCACCATGTTGCTGCGCGCTTCGTCCAGACGATCGCGACGGGCGCGTACCGACCCCATGACCACCGGGCTGACGATCTCCAGGTGCGACGGGTTGAACGCCAGCGCCAGGTGAACCATGCCGCCTTCGGTTTCCACGTCGGAGGAGAAGCCCTGGTGATATTTCACGTCACCGGTGCCGAGGTGTTCTTTATGCTTGCCGGCGAATTCGTCGAACAGATCGGCCGGCTTTTTGCCCAGCACGTTGATCAGCACGTTCAGACGGCCGCGGTGGGCCATGCCCAACACCACTTCGCGCGTGCCGTTCTTGCCGGCGTGGCGCACCATCTCTTTGAGCATCGGCACCAGCGCGTCGCCGCCTTCCAGCGAGAAGCGTTTGGCGCCCGGGAATTTGGCGCCCAGGTAGCGCTCCAGGCCTTCCGCCGCGGTCAGCTCGTTCAGGAAACGGCGTTTTTCGTCGGCGGTAAAGCTGGCGCGCCCCACCACCGACTCGATGCGCTGCTGGATCCAGCGTTTCTCTTCGGTGTTGGTGATGTGCATGTACTCAGCGCCGATCGACCCGCAATAGGTCTGTTTCAGCGCGGCGTACAGATCGCCCAGCTTCATGGTTTCTTTGCCGATGGCGAAAGAGCCCACGTTGAAGGTTTCCTGGAAATCGGCTTCGGTCAGGTTGTGGTAAGCGGGATCAAGGTCAGGAACTTGCTCGCGCTGCCACAGGCCGAGCGGATCGAGGTTGGCATGCTGATGCCCGCGGAAGCGGAAGGCGTTGATCAGCTGCAGTACCTTGACCTGTTTGGCGTCGGTTTCCGGATCGGTGATGGTGGTGTTGTAGCGCGCGGAGTCTTTCGCCAGGCGGCGGAAGTAATCGCGCGTTTGAGAGTGAAGCTGATCGGGTTTGACACCCGCGGTTGGTAGCTGTTGAAAAATGGAACGCCAGCTATCTTCAACGGAACCCGGATCGGTTAAGAAGTCTTCATAGAGCTGCTCTATGTAAGACTGGTTCGCGCCCGCCAGATAGGAGGAATCCAGCCAGGCCTTCATTGCGCCGTTCTGCATCATGATCCCTTAAGCTTTGAAGCTTTAGTTTTCGCCGTGGTTAACATAATTACCGTGATGAATACGGTTTGCCGTAAAACGGTTCACTCGACGTACTTGCGGCCATGTCGGCCCGATACGTTCTGTTATGGACCTTGCGGTCCCTTACAAGGAACCTCTAAAAACCGGCGGAAGAACCAGGCTGCATAGCGCCGCAGCCGCGGGTCAGTTTTTAGAGGTTCCCTCCCCTATGGGACGTGCGCCGGAAAAGAGCCCGGCGCAGCATCTCATTCCGTTTATGCGCCGCGTTGCAGCAGCATGGACTTGATATGCCCGATCGCACGCGTCGGGTTCAAGCCTTTAGGACATACACTGACACAATTCATAATGCTATGGCAGCGGAAAACACTAAAAGCGTCGTCCAGATCATCTAAACGTTCTTGCGTTTCCGTGTCACGGCTGTCGATCAGGAAGCGATACGCCGCCAACAGACCGGCTGGGCCGATGAACTTGTCCGGGTTCCACCAGAACGATGGGCAAGAGGTCGAACAGCAGGCGCACAGGATGCACTCGTACAGACCGTCCAGCTTGGCGCGCTGCTCCGGCGACTGCAGGTGCTCGCGCGCCGGCGGGTTCTTGCCGTCGTTCAGCAGGTATGGCTTGATCTTTTCATATTGGGTATAGAACTGGCCCATATCCACCACCAGATCGCGCACCACCGGCAGGCCCGGCAGCGGACGGATCACGATCTTGCCGTTGCCTTTGCGCAGCGACGAAACCGGGGTGATGCACGCCAGGCCGTTTTTACCGTTCATGTTCAGGCCGTCGGAACCGCACACGCCTTCGCGGCATGAACGACGGAACGACAGGGTCGGGTCTTTTTCTTTCAGCTGGATCAACGCATCCAGCAGCATCATGTCGCGACCTTCTTCCGCTTCCAGGGTGTAGTCCTGCATGTGCGGCGCGTCATCGACATCCGGGTTGTAGCGATAAATGGAAAATTCGAGTTTCATCTGTCGATCTCCGCAATTAGTAAGAACGCACTTTCGGCGGGAATGCCGGGCGCAGCTTCGGTTGCATGTTCACTTCGCGGCGCGTCATGCTTTCCGATTGCGGCAGATACAGCGAATGGCACAGCCAGTTGGCGTCATCGCGTTCCGGATAGTCGAAGCGGCTGTGCGCGCCACGGCTCTCGGTACGGAAGTTGGCCGACACGGCGGTGGAATACGCGGTCTCCATCAGGTTATCCAACTCCAGGCATTCGATGCGCTGGGTGTTGAACTCGCTGGAGGTATCGTCCAGGCGTGCGTTCTTCAGACGTTCACGGATCACTTTCAGTTCTTCCAGGCCCTTGGCCATCGCATCGCCTTCGCGGAATACCGAGAAGTTGTGCTGCATGCAAGACTGCAGCGCTTTGCGAATTTCGACCGGGTCTTCGCCGGAACGGGTGTTGTTCCAACGGTTCAGACGATCCAGCGAAGCTTCCACGTCGGAGTCGCTGGCGTCACGGCTCACACCCTGCTCTTCCAGCGATTCCTGCAGGTGCATGCCGGCGGAACGGCCGAACACCACCAGGTCCAACAGCGAGTTGCCGCCCAGGCGGTTGGCGCCGTGCACCGATACGCAGGCGATTTCGCCCACGGCGAACAGCCCCGGGATCACCACGTCTTCGCCTTTCTCGTTCACGGTCAGCGCCTGGCCGGTCACCTTGGTCGGAATGCCACCCATCATATAGTGACAGGTTGGGATAACCGGGATCGGCTCTTTCACCGGATCGACGTGCGCGAAGGTGCGGGACAGTTCCAGAATGCCCGGCAGGCGGGATTCCAGCACCTCTTTGCCCAGGTGATCCAGCTTCAGCTTGGCGTGCGGGCCCCAAGGACCGTCGCAGCCGCGGCCTTCGCGGATTTCGATCATGATCGAACGGGCAACCACGTCGCGGCCCGCCAGATCTTTGGCGTTCGGCGCATAACGCTCCATGAAGCGCTCGCCGTGCTTGTTCAGCAGGTAGCCGCCTTCGCCGCGGCAGCCTTCGGTCACCAGCACGCCCGCGCCGGCGATGCCGGTCGGGTGGAACTGCCACATTTCCATGTCCTGCACCGGCACGCCGGCGCGCAGCGCCATGCCGACACCGTCGCCGGTGTTGATGTGGGCGTTGGTGGTGGACTGGTAAATGCGGCCAGCGCCGCCGGTCGCCAGCACGGTGGCCTTGGCTTTGAAGTAAACCACTTCACCGGTTTCGATGCAGATAGCCGTGGTGCCGACCACCGCGCCGTCCTGGTTTTTCACCAGATCAAGCGCATACCACTCGGAGAAGATGGTAGTGTGGTTTTTCAGGTTCTGTTGATACAGGGTGTGCAGCAGCGCATGGCCGGTACGGTCGGCTGCGGCTGCGGTACGCGCCGCCTGCTCGCCGCCGAAGTTCAGCGACTGGCCGCCGAACGGGCGCTGATAGATGCGGCCGTCGTCCAGACGAGAGAACGGCAGCCCCATGTGTTCCAGTTCCAGAATCGCTTCCGGGCCGGTTTTACACATATATTCGATGGCGTCCTGGTCACCGATATAGTCGGAACCTTTCACCGTGTCGTACATATGCCATTCCCAGTTGTCCTCGTGGCTGTTGCCCAGCGCGACGGTGATGCCGCCCTGTGCGGACACGGTATGGGAACGGGTCGGGAAAACTTTGGACAGCAGGGCACAGGTCGAGCCCGCTTGGGAAATTTGCAGCGCGGCACGCATGCCCGCACCGCCGGCGCCGATTACGACGGCATCAAACTCTCTGACTGGCAGTTTCATTTAAGCACCCCACACTACGATTGTTCCGTACAGTAAATAGACCAGCAACGCGACCACGACAGCCAGCTGCAACACCAGGCGAACCGCCAGCGGCTTGACGTAGTCCGTCAGCACCTGCCACAGCCCGATCCAGGCGTGCACCAGAATCGACAGCAGGGTCAGCAGAGTGAACACTTTCGTAATGGAAGTGGCGAAGAAACCGCGCCAGATGTCATAAGTGAGTTCCGGAGCCGTGACGAAAAAGCCCAGGATATACAGGACGTACAGGGTAATGATGATAGCGGAAGCGCGCAGCAGCAGCCAATCGTGCACGCCGTTGCGCCCTAATGCAGAAACGTTGTTTACCATACGAGGACTCCAGCCAGAACTGACAGCACGACGGTCAGACCGATCGCCACCTGGGCGGAACGGGTGCCGGCGGCCAAACTCTCTTCGATGTAGCCAAAATCCATTAACAAGTGACGGATGCCACCGCAAATGTGATAGGCCAGCGCCGTGAGGATGCCCCAGAATATGAATTTGACGATGAAGCTATTCATGATGGCGGCCGCCTGCAGGAACCCCTCTTGGGAAGAGAGTGACAGGCCCAGCAGCCAGAGGAGGATACCCACGGCAACGAAGGTAATTACGCCAGAGACTCGGTGTAAGATAGACGCTATCGCAGTTACGGGGAACCGGATCGTTTGCAGATCCAAGTTGACAGGTCGTTGTTTTTTCACGTATTTGCCCACACAGCTCTTATTATTTTCCTTCCTCCGGGCCTGGGCGGGGATCAGACAGCGTTAAGAGCCTAAAACCCTTACACGTCACGCGCTCAAACATCAACATCCTCTGTGCTCAAACGGCGCGCATTTATAACGCTGGGTGCTCCTACTTCAGGGTAATCCGGAGACCTGGCGGCAGTATAGGAGGATCACATTCTGATTACAATTCTCATACAACCGCTTTGATAACATTTCCCCCGAACAGTGATTCAGATCACGGATTTCACAATTAGTGCAAAATTAATTATCTGATTTGACAAGAGATCAACATTTCCATTACATATAGGGGCACAAACGGTCCTATGATGCGCTATGGGTCAGCAGATACACTTCCTCCCGGGTTCGAGTTATGCAACAGTGTATTTGGCGAACCTATCCCAATAGCCGTTGTTTCCCGCTCGAGTTTGCCGGCGTCAAAAGCAAATAAAGCACATAAAAACAGATTATTGGGATAGGTTCACATCTCTTCGAACAGCTCATAGGTAAGATTAACAGACTATAACGAATTACTATGAATCGTTAACAACTGGTCACCCGTCTCGTTCGCCTGGTCAGCACTCTGTACCCTACCCGCGCACAGTTGCGCAGTCGCTCACAGAGTTAGCGTCCGCACCATTTTTTTGCGGGCAACCTGCAGAGATTTAAGGTATTTCAGTTGTTAGTGGTTTTAAAAATAAGGCGCTAAGGAGACAGTAAATGACTGATAAGAAAGCGACGCTAACCATTAACGACAGCGAAGCTCCGATCGAACTGGGCGTATTGACACCGACACTGGGCCCTGATGTCCTCGATGTCCGCGCTCTGGGTTCCAAAGGTTATTTCACATTTGATCCCGGCTTTACCTCCACCGCTTCTTGCGAATCCAAGATTACCTTCATCGACGGCGACAAAGGCGTGCTGCTGCACCGCGGCTTCCCTATCGAGCAGCTGGCGAAAGAATCTTCCTACCTGGAAGTGTGCTACATCCTGCTGTACGGCGAGACCCCAACGCCGGAAGAGTTCGAGACCTTCAAAACCACCGTTACCCGCCACACCATGATCCACGACCAGATCACCCATCTGTTCCGTGGCTTCCGTCGCGACTCGCACCCGATGGCGGTGCTGTGCGGCGTGACCGGCGCGCTGGCGGCGTTCTACCACGATGCGCTGGACGTCAACAACGAGCGTCACCGTGAAATCACCGCGTTCCGTCTGCTGTCCAAAATGCCGACCGTGGCCGCGATGTGCTACAAATACTCCCTGGGCCAGCCGTTCGTTTACCCGCGCAACGATCTGTCCTACGCCGGCAACTTCCTGCACATGATGTTCGCCACCCCGTGCGAAGAGTACGTGGTGAACCCGGTACTGGAACGCGCCATGGATCGCATCCTGATCCTGCACGCCGACCATGAGCAGAACGCCTCTACCTCGACCGTGCGCACCGCCGGCTCTTCCGGCGCCAACCCGTTCGCCTGCATCGCGGCCGGCATCGCCTCCCTGTGGGGGCCGGCGCACGGCGGCGCCAACGAAGCGGCGCTGAAAATGCTGGAAGAGATCAAGACCGTCGAGCACATTCCGGAATTCATCAAGCGCGCCAAGGACAAGAACGACTCCTTCCGCCTGATGGGCTTCGGCCACCGCGTGTACAAGAATTACGATCCGCGCGCCACCGTGATGCGCGAGACCTGTCACGAAGTGCTGAAAGAGCTGAACAAGAAGGACGACAACCTGCTGCAGGTGGCGATGGAGCTGGAACACATCGCGCTGAACGACCCGTACTTCATCGAGAAGAAACTGTACCCGAACGTCGACTTCTACTCCGGCATCATCCTGAAGGCGATGGGCATTCCTTCTTCCATGTTCACCGTGATCTTCGCCATCGCGCGCACCATCGGCTGGATCGCCCACTGGAACGAAATGCACGACGAAGGCATCAAAATTGCCCGTCCGCGTCAGCTGTACACCGGCTATGCCGAGCGTGATTTCAAATCCCAGCTGAAAACCAAGTAAGCCGCTTCCCCGGCTGAAACCGCACAGCGCCGCCCTTTCGGGCGGCGTTTTTTTTGGCTATTTCTGGCAGCCCGGGCACCAATAAAACGGCCGCGACGACAGCTCGGTACGCACGATCATCCCACCGCAGCGCTCACAGGGCTCGCCGCTGCGATGAAACACCTTGAAGCGAAACAGCGCGCCGTGATGCCGGTTGTCATCCGCCTGCCCGCGCGTCTGGTAGGAAAGGCGCGGCACCGCCAGCAATGCCTCCGCCAGGTCGCGCAGCGCCTCTGGCGCCAGATCCTGTGGTTTGTGCTGCGGCGCCAACTCGGCCTGCCACAGGATTTCGGCTCGCAGATAGTTGCCCAATCCGGCAAGAAACGCCTGATCGAGCAGCATGCCGCTCAGCTGCCTGCGACGAAAACGCGGCGTCAGCAACCGCTCCGCCACATCGTCTACCGTCAGCGACATGTCCAACACATCGGGGCCGATGCGTTGCAAAAACGGGTGTTGCTCTATTTCCTCGCGCGGCCCGACGGTAATGTCGGAAGCGCTGTAGAGCAAAATCGCGCTATGAGCGGTTTCCAGCCGCACCCGCAGATCGCGCTTGGTCTCCGGCGTCTCCCCGGCCGCCGCCACTTTCCACACGCCGTACAGCTGGTTGTGGCTGTACATCGTCAACCCGTTGGAGAAATGGGTCAGCAGCGCCTTGCCGCGCGGCTCGATGGCGACGATACGCTCGCCGAGCAGACGCTGGCGATAGTGCTTCAACTGGGGAAAAGCGAAATCGACGGCGGTCAGCGGCTGCTCGATCACCGCCGCCGCCAGTTTGTCCGCCGCCCGGCGGATCTCCGGTCCTTCCGGCATAGACCACTCCTTACATAGACCCGGCGCAGCCCGATGCGCCGGGGATTCTCTTGATTAATGCGTTGCGCCGCCCGCCACTTTCAGATCGTGTTCCACCTGCAACGCGATGGAAACGGCCAGCTCCAGCGCAAACAGCACCGTCGAGGCCGCCATGCTCGGTGCGCCGGGGTGCGCCGCCGCCTGTTCCGGCAGGTACGGGATATGAATAAACCCGCCCTTCACCTCGCGCTGGCCGCTCAACCGATGCAGCAGGCCGTACATGACATGGTTGCACACGTAGGTGCCGGCGGTCTGCGAAACGGAGGCCGGAATGCCGGCCTCGCGCATCGAGCTGACCATCGCCTTGATCGGCAAGGTGCTGAAATAGGCCGCCGGACCGCCGGCGACGATCGGCTCATCCACCGGCTGCTGCCCCTGATTATCGGGGATACGCGCGTCGTCGACGTTGATCGCCACCCGTTCAATCGTGATATCGGTGCGGCCGCCGGCCTGGCCGACAGCCAGCACCATCACCGGCTGCACCTCGTCGATCGCCGCATTGAGCGCCTCCAGCGCCGCGCCGAACACGCACGGCAGCTGGCGCGCCACAATGCGCGTACCCACCAGCTCCATATCATTGAGCTGCTTCACCACTTCCCAGGAAGGGTTGAGCCGCTCGCCGCCAAACGGCTCAAAGCCGGTAATCAATACTTTTTGCATCCTTACTCCTACAGGAACATCAGGAAATACAGCAGGAACACGTTAACCAACAGCAGCAGCACGCCGGTCGGCACCTGCGCCTTGATCACCGCATTCTTGTCCGGCAGCTCCAGCAGCGCCGCCGGCACAATGTTGAAGTTCGCCGCCATCGGCGTCATCAGGGTGCCGCAATAGCCGGAGAACATGCCGATCGCCGCCATCACCGCCGGGTTGCCGCCGTGTTGCAGCACCAGGATCGGAATGCCGATGCCGGCGGTGACGATCGGGAACGCGGCGAAGGCGTTACCCATCACCATGGTCAGCACCGCCATACCGATAGCGTAGACCGCCACGGCGATAAAGCGGTTATCCACCGCCAGATACTCCTGGGTCAAATGCGAGATCGCGGTGCCGACGCCGGCGACGGTAAACAGCAGGCCAAGCGTGGCGAGGATCTGCGGCAGAATGAACGCCCAGCCGATCGAATCCAGCAGGCGCCGCGCTTCCTGCACCGGCTGCAACGCCTTCTCATGGGTCATTTTCACCGCGATCGCCAGGCCAATCAGGCAGCCGACGGTCATCGAGAACAGGGTGATCAGCGTCGCATGGTTACCGCTGCCAAACACCGCGCTTTGCAACGCCGGAATATTGTTGAACAGCAGCACGCCGATCACCGTCACCACCGGGATCGCCAGCGCGGGGATAAACAGCTTGTTGCCCAGGCGCTTGGCGCTGGCCTCGCGCTCCTGCGGCGTTCGCTGATGATAGCTGCCGAGGCGCACGCCGCCGAAGCCGGCGATCAGGGCCATCACCACCACCACCACGCCAACGATGATGTGCAGCATGCGTTTCTCGTTGCTGCCTTCGCCGAGCACGTCGCCCAGCAGGCGGTAAGTCCAGTCGCCGACCAGGAACACCAGGCCGTACAGCCCCCAAAACAGCCCGGTAGTGATGCGGCGCGGGTTGGCGCGATCGCGGAAGGACATCACCGCCACAATCAGCAGCACCGCGCCGGCCAGCCAGTAGAGATATTGTTGCTGGAAGTTCATCGTGCTTCCCCCTTCGCCTGCAGCGCCGCCTGATTCAGCTGCGCCAGCTCGGCACTCAGCTGTTTATCCATCCGATACAGCCGGAAGGCGTGGATCAGGAAAGCGAAAATGGCGGTCGGAATGCCCCACAGCGCGATATGCAGCGGCTCGGTCTGAATGCCACCGGACTCCAGCATAAAGTTGTGCATGAAGATGATCGCGCCGAAGGCCACGAAGATATCTTCGCCGAAGAACAGCCCGACGTTGTCGGTGGCGGCCGACATGGCGCGCAGGCGGTGGCGGGTGCGCTCCGGCAGCTCGCCGTAGCGGTTTTCCGTCGCCCCTTCCGCCATCGGCGCCAGCAGCGGCCGCACCATCTGCGGGTGCCCGCCCAGGCTGGTCAACCCCATCGCCGCGGTGATCTCGCGCACGAACAGGTATACGATCAGCAAACGGCCGGCGGTGGCGCTTTTGATCCTGGCGATCCACGCCTGCGCCCGCTCTTTCAACCCGTGGCGCTCCAGCAGGCCGATCACCGCCAGCGGCAGCAGCAGGATCAGCGGCAGGTTACGGGTGTTGAGAAAGCCCTCACCGAGCTTTTCCAGAATGACGTCCAGCGGCATCAGCGCCGCCAGACCGGTGATGATGCCGGCGGCGATCACCACCAGCACCGGATTGAAACGCAATACAAACCCGACCACGATAGCGGCGATGCCGATCAGTGGCCAGAGATTCACGGCCTGTTCCATAGTCTTCCCTCGATATTTTCTAATAATTTTTTTGTTTGTGATGTTGTGTCTTGCTTTACTGCTCTGCGCTGACGCGGATCCCCTGCTGAACAAAACTGTCCCGCAGCTTGCGCGCATACGCCAGCGCATGCTCACCGTCCCCATGCAGGCAGACGGTTTCCGCCTGTACGGGGGCCCAGACGCCATCCACGCTGCGCACCCGGTGATGGCGCACCATCTCCAGCGTTTGCGCCAGCGCCTGTTCGTCATCCTCGATCAATGCCCCCGGCAAACCGCGCGGCACCAGCGTGCCGTCGGCCTGATAACCGCGATCGGCGAACACCTCCTGCCGGGTGGTCAGACCGAGCCGTTGCCCGGCGCGGATCAGCACGCTGCCGGCCAGCCCCACCAGCCGCAGCGCCGGATCGACCGCCTGCACCGCCCGGGCGATCGCTTCCGCCAGCGCCGGCTCAACCGCCGCCTGGTTGTACAGCATGCCGTGCGGCTTGACGTGCACCATAACTCCGCCCTCAGCACGGGCGATGGCCGCCAGCGCCCCGAGCTGATACACCACCTGCGCGTAGACCGTTTCCGGCGGCAGCTGCATGCGGGTCCGGCCGAAGTTCTCCCGATCGGGAAAACTCGGGTGGGCGCCGATCGCCACGCCGTACTGCAATGCCCAGCGCACCGACTGACGCATGGTCTGCGCATCGCCGGCGTGGAAGCCGCAGGCGATGTTGGCCGAACTCACCAATTGCAGCAGCGCCTGGTCGTTGGCGCAGCCCTCGCCGAGATCGGCGTTCAAATCAACGATCATGTAACCCCCAGGCAATCTGTCGAAGGAAGAGATCCTGCTCGGCCTTGGCGCGCTGCGCCTCGGCCAGTGAGCAGAGAACGAAGTGGATCGGTTCGCCGAGACGGATCTGCGCCAAATGGTAGAGATCGGCTTCGATCACGCAGGCAATGCGCGGGTAACCGCCGGTGGTTTGCGCATCGGCCATCAGCACGATCGGCTGGCCGTTGTGCGGCACCTGCACCACGCCGGGCAGCAGGCCGTGCGACAGCATCTCGCGGCCGGTGGTGCGCGCCAGCGGCGTGCCGCCGTGCAGACGGTAGCCCATGCGGTTGCTCTGCGGGCTGAGCTGCCAGGCGGTACGCCAAAACGTCTCCTGTGCCTCTTCGCTGAATTCAGCGTACTCCGGCCCCGGCAACGCGCGGATGCGGTTGGTGAACAGCAGCTGTTTCACGCCACAGGAATGTTGCGGTTGAGCGGCGGAGTTGCCGAGCGGCAACCGGTCGCCGTCCTTCAGATTACGCCCCTCGCATCCGCCAAAGGCGGCTTTCATGTCGGTGCTGCGCGAGCCCAGCATTTCCGGCACGGCGATGCCGCCGGCGATCGCCAGGTAGCTGCGCATGCCGCGTTTCGGCGTGCCCAGCGTCAGCCGCTGCCCCTTTTTCACCGGATAGCGCCAGCCGGTCCACAACGGCTTGCCGTCCAGCTGCGCGTCGCAGCCGGCGCCGGTCAGGGCGATCCAGCCTGCGCGGGTAAACTCGGCGCTGAACTGGCCGAGGGTGATCTCCAGCCCGGCGGCCTCCGGCGCATTGCCCACCAGCAGGTTGGCGATCTTCAGCGCCGGTTGATCCAGCGCGCCGCCGGTGCTGATGCCCAGACGGCGGAATCCCTCGCGGCCCAAATCCTGCACCGTGGTATAGATGCCGGCGCGCAGAATAATCAGCATACGCCCTCCTTCTGCGGCACGAAGCGTACGTTATCGCCCGGACGCAGCAACGTCGGCGGCATTTCATGCGGATTGAACAGCGCCAGCGGAGTGCGGCCAATCAGCTGCCAGCCGCCGGGCGTCACCAGCGGATAGATGCCGGTCTGGCCGCCGCCGATGCCGACGGAACCGGACGCCACCGCCAGACGCGGTTCAGCGCGGCGCGGCGTCGCCAGTTGTTCCGGCATGCCGCCCAAATAGGAGAAGCCCGGCTGAAAGCCGAGGAAATAGACCACATAGGCCGCCGCCGCGTGGCATTCCACCACCTGTTGCGGCGTCATGCCAGTATGACGCGCCACCTCATCCAGGTCGGGGCCCTGTTTCCCGCCGTAGATAACCGGAATATCCACCTGACGCGATTCCGGCGTCAGGCGCTCTTTGCTCTCCCACCCCTGCTGCAGCAATGCCAGCATCGCTTCGGCGTCGGCCTGCGGCGTATGCAGCAGCAGCGTCAGGTTATTCATCCCCGGCACCACTTCCCGCACGTCGGGATGGTGATTCAGCTTTTCCGCCAGCGCCCAAATGCGCTGCTGGCTCGGTAACGTCACCGGCGGCGACAGTTCAAGCACTACCGCTCTTTCACCCAACAGGTAATAACGTGCTTGTTGCACCCTTATTCTCCTTATTATCGCGCTGAAAAACACACCAGTTATGCGTGACGCGGCCCCGGCTGTCAATAGAACGCAACCATAAGGAAAATAAGGAAATAGCGCGGTAAAAGGATTCAGCCGGCGCGCAGGCCGGGCTGGATCCGGGGAAGAAAAAGATCAGGCGGGATTCGGGATATCGATAAAGGTCACATCAAAGCCGTGGTGCTGGGCCAGCCAGTCCCCCAACGCCTTCACGCCGCCGCGCTCGGTGGCGTGGTGACCGGCGGCGAAGAAATGCACGCCCATTTCGCGCGCGCTGTGAATGGTCTGCTCAGAGACTTCACCGCTGATGAACGCATCGACGCCGAAGCGCGCCGCGCTGTCGATAAAGCCCTGGCCGCCGCCGGTGCACCAGGCCACTCGGCGAATATGCTCAGGCGCGTTATCGCCGCAGTGCAGCACCGCGCGCCCCAGCCGGCTTTCGATGCGCTGTTGCAGCGCTTCGCCGGTCAGCGGCTGTTCGAATTCCCCGTGCGGCACCAGCGGCTCGATTTCACCAATCACCCGAATGCCCAGCGCCTGCGCCAGCTGCGCGTTGTTGCCCAGCACCGGATGCGCGTCCAGCGGCAAATGATAGCCGTACAGGTTGATGTCGTGGGTCAACAGCGTTTTCAGGCGGTTGCGCTTCATGCCGCGCACCGCCGGTGCCTCGTTTTTCCAGAAATAGCCGTGATGCACGATAATCGCGTCGGCCTGATGCGCCACCGCGGCGTCCAGCAGCGCCTGACAGGCGGTGACGCCGGTCACGATGCGCTGTACATGCGCACGCCCCTCTACCTGCAAACCGTTGGGGGCGTAGTCCTGAAACGCCGCGGCGTTCAGTTCCGTGTTGATCAGTTGTTCCAGATCGAGGTTACGCATTCTCTTCTCTCTTCATAGTCAAAATGTCTGCCGGTCGCCCTGCGCCATCAGGATGAATTTCACCCCCAGATCGTTGCCCTGCGCCAGCTGCTGCGCAATGGCGGCGCGCGTGTCTTCGCCCTGCTTCAAGCTGGGCTTGATGTGGCTGATGACCACCGGCAGACCGTTCAGCGAGCCTTCACCGCCGCTGTACTGCGTCAGGTTCTTCAGCTCCTTCAGCAGCCAGGCCGGCGTCAGATGGCCGTACAGATGTTTGTCCTCCACCCCGTTGGGGTAAGAGGTTTCGATAATCATGCCCTTGAGCTTTTTCTGCTCGACAAGCGGCCCCAGCACGCGCCAGACGGTATCGAGATCGCGCGACTGCTCCACCTTATCCGGCCCGGTATCGCCGAAATAGGCGAAGAACTCGTTGCCGTTGGAAATCAGCAGCATCGACGACGGGTAGCGATCGTGGCTGAGCGGATACATCACGCCGGTCAACCCGGTCAGGCCGAGGGTAAATCGCTGCTGCGGCCGCACCGTTTGCAGCCGGTAGGTGCCCAGCCGCGCACCGTTGCCGGCGTCGGTAAAGTTCGGCCAGGCCTTCCAGTTAAAGTAGTGATTACGCAGGGTCAGCACAGTGTCCGCCTGGGCGTAAACGGTTTTTTTATTGTCTTCCGGCGAGCCGACGATCAGCCCCGCCACGTGGTCCAGATGGCCGTGGCTGATAAAGTAGCTGCCGATCAACTGCCGAAACACGTAGCCCTGTGGCGTGTAAGGCGCGGCCAGCTCGGGGGTCACCTGCGGGAAACTGCCCTTCTCCAGCCCTTTGGCGATGCCCGGCAGCAGTGAGCCGGCGTCCAGCGCCACATACTGCGGCTGATTGTCGCTGCGGATCAGGTAGGAAGTCAGGTTGCCGTCGCTGACGCCGCCGTCGACGCCCAGCGCCACCACGTCAAAGCCGGCGATCGCCAGCGCGGAATAGCCGCTCAGGCACAGGGCCAGCACCTTTTTCATCATTACGTCGCTCCTTGCAGTTGCCTCAAGACTCTCCCCGTTTCGCCGCCTCGAACGCCGCCAACGTCTCCACGCGGGCTTGTTTGTGATCGACGATCGGCAGCGGGTAGTTCAGCGTACGGCGCTGCTTTTCCGCCCAGCGGTGGGGGTAATGGATGTCATTGTCGGGCACATCCGCCAGTTCCGGCAACCATTTACGGATGAAAGTGCCTTGTGGATCAAAACGTTCACCCTGTGTCGTCGGGTTGAAGATGCGGAAATACGGCGCAGCGTCGGTGCCGGTGGAAGCCGCCCACTGCCAGCCGCCGTTGTTGGCCGCCAGATCCCCGTCCAGCAGTTGCGACATGAAGTAGCGCTCCCCGGCCCGCCAGTCGATCAGCAGATCCTTCACCAGGAAACTGGCGCTGATCATGCGCAGCCGGTTATGCATCCAGCCGGTAGCGTTCAGCTGGCGCATGGCGGCATCGACGATCGGATAGCCGGTCTCGCCCCGCTGCCAGGCCTGCAGCTTCGCCGCGTCATCGCACCAGCGCACTTTGTCCGTCCAGGCGATAAACGGCCGATGGCGGCACAGCTCGGGATAGGCCACCAGCAGATGGCGGTAGAACTCGCGCCAAATCAGCTCGTTCAGCCAGGCGAAAGCGCCGCTCTCGCGATCTTCCAGCAGCTGCGGGCATTCGGCGCGCAGGCGGTTAAAACACTGGCGCGGCGACAGCGCGCCGATCGCCAGATAAGGCGACAGGCTGCTGGTGCCGGCGATGGCGGGCAGATCGCGCTGGCGAAGGTAATCCTGCACTTGCTCACGGCAAAAGGCGCGCAGCCGCTGCAGCGCGGCCTCCTCGCCGGCGGGATAGTCATCCCCGATCTCCGCCGCGGGATAATCGAACGCCGCCGGCGCTTCAGGCGCTGGCAACGCGCCATCGGCACGGATCTTCGGCGCCGGCAGGCAGCTCACGTCGGACTCAGTCAGGCGCTGAATAAAGGCGTTGCGAAACGGCGTATAAACCTTGTACATCTCGCCGCCGCCGGTTAGCACGCTGCCCGGCGGCAACAGCAGGCTGTCATCAAAACCGTGGCACGTTACCCGTCCATTCAACTGCTGCTCCAGCCGCGCATCGCGGCGCCGTTCATTCAGTTCGTACTGGCGGTTGTAAAACAGCGCGTCCACCTGCTCTCGCCGGCAATACTCCGCCAGCCAGTCGATCGACGCGGCAAAGTCCGTGCCGGCATGGCAATGCAGCGCAATGCCCTTTTGCGCCAGCGCCTGCTGTACCGCCCGCAGGCTGGCGTGGATCAGCGCCGCCTGCCGCGGCGCCATCTCATGCTGCCGCCACTGCTGCGGGGTGGCGATAAACACCGCCAACACCCGGGCTTTGGGATCGCTGCAGGCGGCGTGCAGCGCTTTGTTGTCGGTGATACGCAGATCGTTACGCAACCAGACCAGATGCGTGGTCATAAAATTCCCTTGTCAATCAATGGCCGTAACGCAAACGCAGCGCCTCCGGATAAGGTTCGAAATAGCGTTGTTCCGTCAGATAACTGTCGGGGTATTCCGCCATGTAATGCTTAAGCAAGGCGATCGGCGCCAGCAGCGGCTGCATGCCCTGCCGGTAGCGGTCGATCAGGTGCGCCAGCTCCTGGCGCTGCGCCGCGCTGAGCTGGCGGCGGAAGTACCCCTGCACGTGCATCAGCACGTTGGTATGGTTGCGGCGCGTCGCCTTGTGCGCCAACAGCGCCATCAGGCGGCTGCGGTATTCCACGGCGAATGCCTCCAGCGAGTCCCAGCGATGAATGTCGGCGACGAAACGCCCCAGTTCGCGGTACGCCGGCTGCGAATGCGCCAGCAGTGACAGCTTGTAGCGGCTGTGAAACGCGATCAGCCCGCCGCGGGTCAGCCCCTGGCGCCACAGCATATTCAACTCATACAGCGCGTACACCCGTTCAATGAAGTTTTCCCGCAATGCCGCATCCTGCAATCGTCCGTCTTCTTCCACCGGCAGCCACGGCATCTGACGCAGCAGTTCGGCGGTAAACAGCCCGACGCCGTTTTTACGCGAGTCCTTGCCGTTCTCACTGTAGACCCGCACCCGCTCCAGGCCGCAGCTCGGCGACTTGGCGCAGACGATATAACCGCACAGGTGCTGCAACGCGGCCACGCGCTGCGCGGAGAAACTGCGCATCTCCTCGGTCAGATCCACGCCGGCGTCGTTGCTGTAGCGCATCGCCGGCCAGGGCTGCGCCTGTTTCACCAGGCGCAGCGCCGGGCGCGGCGTGGGCAGACCGATCGCCATTTCCGGGCAAACGGGCTCAAAGCGCACATAGGGCGCCAACTGTTCTACCGCAAAGGCCAGCCGCTTGTGGCCGCCGTCGAAACGCACCGCGTCGCCCAGTAAACAGGCGCTGATGCCGATAGGGATCTTGTCGCTCATACCGCTCTCCCGCGTTGTTAGCCGATTGAGGAAAGTGTAGAAGAACGGCTTGCCGAATACGACCTTACGTTGGGTAGGGGCGGCCAAGGCATAAAAAAAACCCCCGCCGCAGGGCGAGGGTTGTTCGTGAATCGGCAGTGACTCAGTAGAAATCGCAGGACGCCAGTTCCGCCTGCTGCAGCCAGACCGGCTTATCGCTGGTTTTTGACCAGACGCGGTGCAGGTAGCTGTAAAAACGCCCGCGATCGCTGCGGAACAGCATCACCGGCAGGGCCAAAATGCCCGCGATAACCACTGCGCTGCGGCGCAGGAGAATCCGATGCAGTGAATAAGCGTGATAGGTCGTAGACATGCGAACCTCCTTAAAAACGCCTGCCGTTGATTTGTCAGGGAAAACGGCGTCGGCGCATCAAATGAACAATCGGTAATTTGGTAACTGGACAAAATTTTAGCGCACTTGATGAAAGTTTACTACTCATCCGACCACTAAATCGCACAAAAAATCGCTAATCACCGCGGCGATTCGTAATTTTGTTACAATCAAGTTAATTTTTAACTAAACATGGGTTACATTGTGGTTATTATTCGGTTCTTCATCCCACGCCCCAGCCCCGGCTTATTCACGCATCAGGCGCAATCTCGCCGCAAGCAGGCTGCCTGAAACGGCCAATTTCCGCTGAAATTTCAGCCATTTTTATACTTTTTTTACACCTGCCCGCGCGATTTTTTCATCTTCTTTCTACCCCTCTCCCTACACTGCCTCTATCAAAAACAACACCTCTGGAGGTGTCCCGTGAGTTTCAGCGTTATTGGTGGTGCGCTGTTGGTTCTGCTGCTGTTGGCCTATCTGGTCTACGCCCTGTTTAACGCGGAGGATTTCTGATGGCGGCTTCAGCCTTTTTACTGATCGCCAGTTTCCTGCTGGTGCTTCTGCTGCTGGCCCGGCCGCTGGGCGGTTTTATGGCGCGCCTGATCGAAGGTGAGCCGCTGCCTGCGCTGCGCACAGTGGAAGCCGGCGTCTGGCGCGCCTGCGGCATCCGCGCCACCGAGATGAACTGGTGGCAGTACGCGCTGGCGATCCTGGCATTCAACCTGCTCGGCCTGGCGCTGCTGTTCGCCTTGCTGATGACGCAGGGCTCGCTGCCGCTCAACCCGCAAGGCTTCCCGGGCCTCTCCTGGGATCTGGCGCTCAACACCGCCGTCAGCTTCGTCACCAACACCAACTGGCAGGCCTACAGCGGCGAAAGCGCCCTCAGCTATTTCAGCCAAATGGCCGGGCTGGCGGTGCAGAACTTCGTCTCCGCCGCCACCGGCATCGCCGTGGCCTTTGCGCTGATCCGCGCCTTTACCCGCCGCGCCGGCAAGACCGTCGGCAACGCCTGGGCCGATCTGTTCCGCATCACGCTGTACGTGCTGCTGCCGATCGCGCTGCCGATCGCCCTGTTCTTCGTCAGCCAGGGCACGCTGCAAAACTTCCTGCCTTACCTGCACGTCACCACGCTCGAAGGCGCGCAGCAGACGCTGCCGATGGGGCCGGTCGCCTCGCAGGAAGCGATCAAGATGCTCGGCACCAACGGCGGGGGGTTCTTCGGCGCCAACTCGGCGCATCCGTTCGAAAACCCGACCGTGCTGACCAACTTCGTGCAGATGCTGGCCATCTTCCTGATCCCCTGCGCGCTGTGCTTCTCCTTCGGCCAGCTGGCCGGTGAAAACCGCCAGGGCCACGCGCTGATCTGGGCGATGGCGCTGATCTTCGTGGTGGCGGTGGTGGTGGTGATGGTTGCCGAGCTGGCGGGCAACCCGCACCTGAGCGCGCTGGGCGCCGACAGCAACATCAATATGGAAGGCAAAGAGTCGCGCTTCGGCATTCTCGCCACCAGCCTGTTCTCGGTGGTGACCACCGCCGCGTCCTGCGGGGCGGTCAACGCCATGCACGACTCCTTCACCGCGCTGGGCGGCATGGTGCCGATGTGGCTGATGCAGATCGGTGAAGTGGTGTTCGGCGGCGTCGGCTCCGGCCTGTACGGCATGCTGCTGTTCGTGCTGCTGACGGTGTTTATCGCCGGTCTGATGATCGGCCGCACCCCGGAATACCTGGGCAAGAAAATCGACGTTTACGACATGAAGATGACCGCGCTGGCGATCCTGGTCACGCCGACGCTGGTGTTGCTGGGCAGCGCGCTGGCCATCGGCACCGACGCGGGCCGCGCCGGCATCCTCAACCCGAGCGCCCACGGCTTCAGCGAAGTGCTGTATGCCCTGTCTTCCGCCGCCAACAACAACGGCAGCGCCTTCGCCGGGTTGAGCGTCAATACGCCGTTCTACAACCTGCTGCTGGCCTTCGCCATGTTCGTCGGCCGCTTCGGGGTGATCCTGCCGGTGCTGGCGATCGCCGGTTCGCTGAGCGCCAAGCCACGCCAGCCGGCGGGCAACGGCACCCTGCCGACCTATGGGCCGCTGTTTATCGGCCTGCTGATCGGCACCGTGCTGCTGGTGGGGGCGCTGACCTTCGTGCCGGCGCTGGCGCTGGGCCCGGTGGCCGAGCATTTGCAACTTTGGTTGGCAAACTAACCGACGTCACAGAGAGAGAATAAGAGATGACTCGCAAACAACGCGCGCTGTTTGAACCGGCTCTGGTGCGCACCGCGCTGATCGATGCGCTGAAAAAACTGGACCCTCGCGTTCAATGGCGCAATCCGGTGATGTTCGTGGTGTATATCGGCAGCCTGCTGACCACCGCCATCTGGCTGGCGATCCTCACCGGCCAGACCGACGGCGCCGCCGCCTTTACCGGCAGCGTCGCCCTGTGGCTGTGGTTCACCGTGCTGTTCGCCAACTTCGCCGAAGCGCTGGCCGAAGGTCGCAGCAAGGCCCAGGCGGAAAGCCTGAAGGGCACCAAGAAAACCAGCTGGGCGAAAAAGCTGGCCGGCCCGCGCCGCGACGGCGCCACGGAGAAAGTGGCCGCCGAGAGCCTGCGCAAAGGCGATATCGTGCTGGTGGAAGCCGGCGATACCATCCCGTGCGACGGCGAGGTGCTGGAAGGCGGCGCTTCGGTGGATGAAAGCGCCATCACCGGCGAATCCGCCCCGGTGATCCGCGAGTCCGGCGGCGACTTCTCCTCGGTCACCGGCGGCACCCGCGTGCTGTCCGATTGGCTGGTGGTGCAGTGCAGCGTCAACCCGGGGGAAACCTTCCTCGATCGCATGATCGCCATGGTGGAAGGCGCCAAGCGCCGCAAAACGCCGAACGAAATCGCGCTGACCATCCTGCTGGTGGCGCTGACCATCGTGTTCGTGTTGGCCACCGCCACCCTGTTCCCGTTCTCGCAATACAGCGTCGAGGCGGCCGGCAGCGGCAGCGTGGTCACCATCACCGTGCTGGTCGCGCTGCTGGTTTGCCTGATCCCCACCACCATCGGCGGCCTGCTGTCCGCCATCGGCGTGGCCGGGATGAGCCGCATGCTCGGCGCCAACGTGATCGCCACCAGCGGCCGCGCGGTGGAAGCCGCCGGCGATGTGGACGTGCTGTTGCTGGATAAAACCGGCACCATCACGCTGGGCAACCGTCAGGCTTCGGAGTTCCTGCCGGCGCCGGGCGTGAAAGAGCAAGAGCTGGCGGATGCCGCGCAGCTGGCCTCGCTGGCGGACGAAACGCCGGAAGGCCGCAGCATCGTGGTGCTGGCCAAACAGCGTTTTAACCTGCGCGAACGCGATCTGCAGGCGCTGAACGCCACCTTCGTGCCCTTCTCCGCCCAGACCCGCATGAGCGGCGTCAACGTGCAGGAGCGCATGATCCGTAAAGGCGCAGTGGACGCCATTCGCCGCCACGTCGAATCCAATCAGGGCCACTTCCCGCGGGCGGTGGACGATCTGGTGGAAAGCGTGGCGCGCACCGGCGGCACGCCGCTGGTGGTGGCGGAAGGCGCCCGGGTGCTGGGCGTGGTGGCGCTGAAGGATATCGTCAAGGGCGGCATCAAGGAACGCTTCAATGAGCTGCGCAAGATGGGCATCAAAACGGTGATGATCACCGGCGATAACCCGCTGACCGCAGCGGCGATCGCCGCCGAAGCCGGGGTGGACGACTTCCTGTCGGAAGCCACGCCGGAAGCCAAGCTGGCGCTGATCCGCCAGTATCAGGCGGAAGGCCGTCTGGTGGCGATGACCGGCGACGGCACCAACGACGCCCCGGCGCTGGCGCAGGCCGATGTGGCGGTGGCGATGAACTCCGGCACCCAGGCCGCCAAAGAGGCGGGCAACATGGTCGATCTGGATTCCAACCCGACCAAGCTGATCGAAGTGGTGCATATCGGCAAACAGATGCTGATGACGCGCGGCTCGCTGACCACCTTCAGCATCGCCAACGACGTAGCCAAATACTTCGCCATCATTCCGGCGGCGTTCGCGGCCACCTATCCGCAGCTGAACGCGCTGAACGTGATGCACCTGCACTCCCCCGCCTCCGCCATCATGTCGGCGGTGATCTTCAACGCCCTGGTGATCGTGTTCCTGATCCCGCTGGCGCTGAAAGGGGTGAGCTACAAACCGATGAGCGCCGCGGCCCTGCTGCGCCGCAACCTGTGGCTGTACGGGGTCGGCGGTCTGCTGGTGCCGTTCGTCGGCATCAAACTGATCGACCTGTTCCTGGTCGCGCTGCACGTCGCCGGTTAACCATTGAGGGAAATGAACATGACATATTTACGACCTGCGCTGGTGATGTTGATCCTGCTGACGCTGATCACCGGCATCGCCTATCCGCTGCTGACCACCGGGCTGGCGCAGCTGCTGTTTTCGGGCGCGGCCAACGGTTCGCTGCTGTACCAGGGCGACAAGGCGGTCGGCTCCGCGCTGATCGGCCAGAACTTCACGCGCGCCGACTATTTCTGGGGCCGCCCGTCGGCCACCGGCGATTCGGCTTATAATCCACAGGCCTCCGCCGGCAGCAACCTGGCGGCCACCAACCCGGCGCTGGATAAGGCTATCGCCGAACGCGCGGCGCAGCTGCGCCAGGCCAATCCGGCCATGAGCGGCCCGATCCCGGTGGATCTGCTGACCGCCTCCGGCAGCGGACTGGATCCGCAGATTTCGATCGCCGCGGCGCGGTATCAGCTGGCGCGGGTCGCGGCGGCGCGTCATCTGCCGCCGGAACAGGTCGCCAAACTGATCGAAGACAACACCGATCGGGCCACGCCCAACTTCATGGGGGAATCGGTGGTCAACGTGCTGAAGCTGAACCTGGCGCTGGATGCATTGAAGTAGCGCGCCGTATTCAGCATAGTGATAGGGTTCGGCGTGCCGAACCCCTTTTTGCTTGGTAACACAAGGAATTGTCATGGTCGAAGAAGAACAGCAGCGTCCCGATCCCGATAGCCTGCTGGCGCTGGCCAATGAAAAACCGCGCGGCCGGTTGAAGGTATTCTTCGGCGCCTGCGCCGGCGTGGGCAAAACCTACGCCATGCTGCAGGAGGCCCAGCGTTTGCGCGCTCAGGGGCTGGACGTGCTGGTCGGCGTGGTGGAAACCCACGGCCGCAGCGAGACCGCCGCCCTGCTCGACGGCCTGGCGCTGTTGCCGCAAAAGCGCATCCAGCATCGCGGCCGGCTGGTGCATGAATTCGATCTCGACGCCGCGCTGGCGCGCCATCCGGCGCTGATCCTGATGGATGAACTGGCGCACAGCAACGCCCACGGTTCGCGCCACCCCAAACGCTGGCAGGATGTGGAAGAGCTGCTGGACGCCGGCATCGACGTGTTGACTACCGTCAACGTGCAGCATTTGGAAAGTCTGAACGACGTGGTGGGCGGCGTGACCGGCGTGCGGGTGCGCGAAACGGTGCCCGACCACGTGTTTGACGAGGCCAGCGAAGTGGTGCTGGTCGATCTGCCGCCGGACGATCTGCGCCGACGGCTGCACGAAGGCAAAGTGTATATTCCCGGCCAGGCCGAGCGCGCCATCGAGCATTTTTTCCGTAAAGGCAACCTGATCGCCCTGCGCGAGTTGGCGCTGCGCCGCACCGCCGATCGGGTCGATGACCAGATGCGCGAGTTTCGCGACACCCAGGGGCGCGAGAAAGTGTGGCACACCCGCGACAGCATTCTGCTGTGCGTCGGCCACAACAGCGGCAACGAAAAGCTGGTGCGCATCGCCGCCCGCCTGGCGGCGCGGCTCGGCTGCCACTGGCATGCGGTCTACGTGGAAACCCCCAAGCTGCACCGGCTGCCGGAAAACCAGCGCCGCGCCATTCTGCGCGCGCTGCGGCTGGCGCAGGAGCTGGGCGCCGAAACCGCCACCCTGGCCGATCCGTCCGAAGAGCGCGCAGTGCTGCGCTACGCCCGCGAACATAACCTCGGCAAAATCATCATCGGCCGCCGCAGCGAGCAACGCTGGAAGCTGCGCGGCAGCTTCGCCGATCGCCTCGGCCGGCTGGGCCCGGATCTCGATCTGGTGATCGTCGCGCTGGACAGCGACGTCGCACAGCCGCCGCCGGGCAAGGAGCACGACGGCCGCAGCTTCAATGAGAAATGGCGCATGCAGCTGCGCGGCTGCGCGGTGGCGGTGGCGCTGTGCGCGCTGATCACCCTGCTCTCGCAGTGGCTGCTGCCGGGCTTCGATCAGGCCAACCTGGTGATGGTCTACTTGCTCGGCGTGGCGATCGTCGCGCTGTTCTTCGGCCGCTGGCCATCGGTGCTGGCGGCGGTGATCAACGTCGCCAGTTTCGATCTGTTCTTCGTCCAGCCCGAATGGTCGTTCGCCGTCAGCGATATGCAGTATCTGCTGACCTTCGGCGTGATGCTCGCCGTCGGCATCATCATCGGCAACCTGACCGCCGGGGTGCGTTATCAGGCCCGGGTGGCGCGCTACCGCGAGCAGCGGGCGCGCCATCTGTACGAAATGTCACGCGGGCTGAGCCGCGCGCTGACCGTGGCCGACATCGCCAACACCAGCCGTCATTTCCTCTCCAGCAGCTTCCAGGCGAAAACCGTGCTGCTGCTGCCGCAGGAAGACGGCCGGCTGCAGCAAATGATCGGCGAGGAAGGCGGGCTGCTGTCGGTAGACGAAGCCATCGCACGCTGGAGTTTCGATAAAGGCTTGCCGGCCGGCGCCGGCACCGACACTCTGCCCGGCGTGCCTTACCAGCTGCTGCCGCTCAATACCCCCAAACAGACCTTCGGCCTGTTGGCGATCGAACCCAACAACCTGCGCCAGCTGATGGTGCCGGAACAACAGCGGCTGCTGCAAACCTTCGCAGTGCTGATCGCCAGCGCGCTGGAACGGCTGCACCTGGCGCGCAGCGCCGAAGAAGCCAAGCTGGACGCCGAACGCGAACAGCTGCGCAACTCGCTGCTGGCGGCGCTGTCGCACGATCTGCGCACGCCGCTGACCGTGCTGTTCGGCCAGGCGGAAATTCTCACGCTGGACCTGGCGGCCGAAGGCTCCAATCACGCCACCCAGGCCAGCCAAATCCGCCAGCAGGTGCTGAGCACCACCCGGCTGGTGAACAACCTGCTGGATATGGCGCGCATCCAGTCCGGCGGTTTCAGCCTGCGTAAAGAGTGGCAGTCGCTGGAAGAGATCGTCGGCGCCTCGCTGCACATGCTGGAGCCGCTGCTCAGCCAGCATCCGATCGTGGTCGAGCTGCCGCCGGAACAGATCCTGGTCAACTGCGACGGCAGCCTGCTGGAACGGGTGTTCACCAACCTGTTGGAAAACGCCAATAAATACGCCGGCGCCGAGGCCACCATCGGCATTCGCGCCCGCACGCTGCCCGAGTGGCTGGAAGTCGAGGTCTGGGATAACGGCCCCGGCATCCCCGCCGATCAGCTGCAGCTGATTTTCGACAAGTTTTCACGCGGCAATAAAGAGTCGGCGATCCCCGGCGTCGGCTTGGGGTTAGCCATTTGCCGTGCCATTATTGAAGTGCATGATGGCCGCATCTGGGCGGAAAACGGCGCCAACGGCGGCGCCAGCTTCCGCTTCGTGCTGCCGCTGGAAAAACCGCCCGAGATCGACGGCGATGCCTTCGATCTGTAATCAACGCAGGGGAAACGTGAGCATAACGCCAACCAACATTCTGATTGTTGAAGATGAAAAAGAGATCCGCCGCTTCGTGCGCACCGCGCTGGAGAGCGAAGGCCTGCGGGTGTTTGAAAGTGAAACCCTGCAACGTGGGCTGATTGAGGCCGGCACGCGCAAACCGGATCTGATCATCCTTGATTTGGGCTTGCCGGATGGCGACGGGCTGAGCTACATCCGCGATCTGCGGCAGTGGAGCGCCATTCCGGTGATCGTGCTGTCGGCGCGCAACGCCGAAGAGGACAAAATCGCCGCGCTGGACGCCGGCGCCGACGACTATCTCAGCAAACCGTTCGGCATCGGCGAACTGTTGGCGCGGGTGCGTGTCGCGCTGCGCCGTCACTCCGCCAGCCAGCAGGAAAGCCCGCTGGTGAGCTTTTCGGAAATCACCGTCGATCTGGTCAACCGCCGGGTGCTGCGCAACGACGAAGATCTGCACCTGACGCCGATAGAGTTTCGCCTGTTGGCGGAGCTGCTGGCCAACGCCGGCAAGGTGATTACCCAACGCCAGCTGCTGAGCCACGTCTGGGGGCCGAACTACGTGGAACACAGCCACTACCTGCGCATCTACATGGGCCATCTGCGGCAGAAGCTGGAAGCCGATCCGGCCCGGCCCAAACACCTGCTGACCGAAACCGGCGTCGGCTACCGTTTCATGCCTTAACCCCGACGGGCGCGGTTTGCCGCGCCGTTACGCCGCCGGGCCCTTCTTCAATCCGACCATAAATTCCTTGAACGCCTCGCGCAGCGGAGCGAACACCGGGTGTTTGCGGTTTTCGATCATCACTTCGGAGAACAGTTTCAACCCCACGGCGAAGGCCGCGCTCTGCTCAAGGCCGAAGTTCAGATCGTCACGCGCCCGAATGCGCTCGACGATCTCAAGAATATCGTCATGGTTGGTCACCTCAAAACTCAGCGGTGCCTTCTCGACGGGGTTGCCCTGGCGGTCGCTCAGGGCTTCAACGGTAATGTTAAAACGGTAGCCGGGCATCAGTTCTCCTCCTGCTGCGTGGGTTGAATGTGCATTTCGTTTTCGATCGCCGCCACGGCGGTCAACAGTGCGGCGTTGATGCGCTCCACCTGCTGCGGCGTAAGATCGGCGCGCATCACGTTGCCGCGCAGCAGACTGCGCAGACGGTTCATGGCGTCGTAAATGCCTTCCGCCAGGTTGCCGTGCCGATGATGCTCGCGGCCGGCGCCCGCCAGACGCGCCAGAATGACTTCAACCACCTGTTGATGCTTTTGCAGCTCGCCCTCGCCCGCCGAGGTGATGCGATAGCTTTTGCGGCCGTTGCCGGTGGTGAGCGGTTCGAGAAAATCCTGCTCTTCCAGCAGCGTCAGCGTGGGGTAAATCACCCCCGGGCTCGGCACATACAGGCCGGAAGAAGCTTCTTCTATTGCTTTGATCAACTCGTACCCGTGGCTGGGCTTGCGCGCCACCAGCGCCAGCAACACCAGACGCAGATCGCCGTGTTCGAACAGACGATGACGCCCGCCGCGGCCGCCGCGGCCGCCACGGCCATGCTCTTCGCCGTCGCCGCCGAAGTGATGGCGTCCACCGCGATGACGGCGCCCCTCTTCACATTCATGATGGTGATGATGCCGGTGTAAACCTAATCGATGAAACATAGGGTGATACCTCGCTTTAACAGTGAACATCAATACGAGGTTGTTTAGATATATCTAAACAGCGTCGATAACGCTAATCTAGATCGATATATCTAAATGCGCAAGCGCGTGCCGTGAAAAAGATATATCTAAATTACAGGCATAAAAAAAGCGCTGTAAAAACAGCGCTTTTTATCAGACGAGAACAACGATTATTTGGCGGAAGCCAGCACTTCGCTGACGATTTCGACCGCTTCGTGCTCGATTTTCTCGCGGTGTTCCGCCCCGAGGAAGCTCTCGCAGTAGATCTTGTATGCCTCTTCGGTACCGGAAGGACGGGCCGCGAACCAACCGTTGTCGGTCATCACTTTCAGGCCGCCGATCGACGCGCCGTTGCCCGGCGCTGCGGTCAGACGCGCGGTGATCGGGTCCCCGCCCAGCGTACTGGCCTTGACCATCTCCGGCGACAGCTTGGACAGCGCCGCTTTCTGCGCATGGGTTGCCGGCGCCTGGATGCGGTTGTAGCTTGGCGCACCGAAGCGCTTGGCCAGATCGTCATAGTGATGCTGCGGATTTTCACCGGTTACCGCGGTGATTTCAGCCGCCAGCAGGCACATGATGATGCCGTCTTTGTCGGTCGACCAAGGCTGGCCGTTGAAGCGCAGGAACGAGGCCCCGGCGCTCTCTTCGCCGCCGAAGCCCAGGCTGCCGTCGAACAGGCCGTCCACGAACCATTTGAAACCGACCGGCACTTCCACCAGCTTGCGGCCCAGGTCAGCCACCACGCGATCGATCATCGCGCTGGACACCAGCGTTTTACCTACCGCCACATCGGCGCCCCACTGCGGGCGATGCCGGAACAGGTAGTTGATGGCTACCGCCAGATAGTGGTTCGGGTTCATCAGGCCCTTCGGCGTGACGATGCCGTGACGGTCGTAATCCGGATCGTTGGCGAACGCCAGATCGAATTTGTCGCGCAGCGCCAGCAGGCCGGCCATCGCCGACTCGGACGAGCAGTCCATGCGGATGATACCGTCGTGATCCAGGTGCATAAAGCGGAAGGTCTGATCGATGGAGTCGTTCACCAGCGTCAGATCCAGCTTGTAGTGCTCCGCCACGCGCTGCCAATAGGCGATGCCGGAGCCGCCGAGCGGATCTACGCCCAGTTTCAGGCCGGCGCGTTGAATGGCCGGCATGTCGACCACGTCAACCAGGCCTTCGACATAAGGCTGCACCAGATCTTTGGCGTGCAGGTGGCCGCTGTTCCAAGCCTTGTCCAGCGACTGGCGCTGAACGCCTTTCAGCTGCTGCGCCAGCAGTTCGTTGGCGCGCTTTTCGATCACCGACGTCAGGTTGGTGTCAGCCGGACCGCCGTTCGGCGGGTTGTACTTGATGCCGCCGTCTTCCGGCGGGTTGTGGGACGGCGTAATGACGATGCCGTCAGCCTGCGCGCCGCCGCGGCGGTTGTGGCACAGAATGGCGTGCGATACCGCCGGCGTTGGCGTGAAGCCGTTGTTTTCCTGCACGATCACATCGACGCCGTTGGCGGTCAGCACTTCCAGCACGGAAATGAAGGCCGGTTCGGACAGCGCATGGGTGTCCTTGCCCACATAGCATGGGCCGGTAGTGCCCTGCTGATGACGAACTTCGGCGATCGCCTGAGCGATGGCGAGGATGTGCGCTTCGTTGAAGCTGTGGCGCTGCGCGCTGCCGCGGTGGCCGGAGGTACCAAACTTCACCGCATGTGCGGCATTGCCGGCTTCCGGTTGCAGCACATAGTACTGCGACGTCAGCTGGGCTACGTTGATCAGATCGCTTTGACGGGCGGGCTGCCCGGCACGTGGATTATTCGCCATCGACATATCTCCCTAATCCCTGTCGGTGACCGGGCAAATACGTCGCGCACGGCCATCATGACGGGCTGTTCGCTAAATTAGACGGTACCGCAAACTTTCTCGATCAGTTCCGCCGGGAACTGCATGGTCTGCATGATGTGTTCGATCATGCTGCGCTTGCGGCCGGTATTGGTATTGGTGATCACCCAGTAAGGGGTGCCCGGTACATGCTTCGGCTTGGTATGCGTGCCATTGGCCAGCAAGGTCTGCTGATCGCCGGCGAAATAGGTGCGGGTACGGCCGGTCAACGCCTCGGTGGCGGCGGCGAAACCGGCGGCATCGAGAGTATACAGCGTAGACAGCACCAGCATGAAACGGTTGACCGCTTTGTTCTGCTCGGCATATTCATCCGACAACAGCAGCTCACGCACAGCGCGCACGCGATCGCGCGGACGCTGCGCGGACGCCGTTTTTTCCAGCTCGACGGACGGCGGCGCACTGGCGGCAGGCAACGCGCGCACCGGCTGCCCGGCGGTGAATTTCAACATGCGGCGTAAAATATCGGACGCGCTTTCACCGATGTGTTGCGTGTGGCTGGCAATATAACGGTAAAGCTCTTCGTCGACTTCAATAGTTTTCATCTTTATCCAATACTGTTTTTTCTACTTAGAACCTGAAGCCAGATCCTGCATTCAAGCCATGGGATTATAAGGTTAAAAGCGCTGGGGCGAACACAACAATGTGCCTCCGGACTGAAAATGCAGACTAATACCTATAGCCGGCACTGCCAAGCCCGCGCCGCGAAAATTCCGCATGATTCATCGTGCGATTCAATCATGATACCCTAATCTGAATCTCTCTCAGTATGAACTTCGCCATGAAATTACATTATCAACTGCTGGCCGCCGAGTCAGAGGCGCTGCCGGTGCTGCTGATCCACGGGCTGTTCGGCAATCTGGACAACCTGGGCGTGCTGGCGCGCGATCTGCATAAACAGCACAGTGTGATCAAGGTCGATTTGCGCAACCACGGCCTCTCCCCGCGCGCCGACGACATGAACTACCCCGCCATGGCGCAGGATCTGCTGGCGCTGCTCGACGAACTGCAGCTGGAGAAAGCGATCGTCATCGGCCACTCGATGGGCGGCAAAGCGGCGATGGCGCTGACCGCCATCGCGCCCGAGCGCATCGCCAGGCTGATCGTGATCGACGTCGCGCCGGTGGATTACCAGACCCGACGCCACGACGAGATCTTCGCCGCGCTGAAGGCCGTCAGCGCCGCCGGCATCACCCAGCGCCAGGCGGCCGCCCAGCTGATGCGCGACTACCTGCAGGAAGAAGGCGTGATCCAGTTCCTGCTGAAGTCCTTCCATCACGGTGAATGGCGCTTCAACCTGCCGGTGCTGATCGAACGCTACGAAGACATCACCGGCTGGCAGGAAGTCCCGGCCTGGCCACACCCGACCCTGTTCATTCGCGGCGGCCTGTCGCCGTACGTGCAGGACAGCTACCGTGCAGACATCGCCCGCCAATTCCCGCAGGCACGCGCGCACGTCGTCGCCGGCACCGGCCATTGGGTGCACGCCGAAAAACCGGAAGCGGTGCTGCGCGCCATCCACCGTTTCCTCGGCGAAGCCTGAAAAACGCGCTCACCTGACGAAAAAACGCGCTAAAGATAACGGCTTAGCGCGTTTAGCCCGCAGTTAGGCATTGTCGCCGCTCCATCTGCTGGGGTAATATGGCGCGCTATAATTTTGCCGCCGCGCCAGCGCGTTCGCGAACGCCGGTTCGGGGGTAAATTTGGGTTAGGGTTTATTGGCCCGAAGTGTGTTAACCGATGCCTCCGGAAGCGTGCGAGCGCTTTTTGATGCAAACTCCCTTGCAGTACCGCTACCTATGGCAAAAGAACAAACGGATCGCACGACGCTGGATCTGTTCGCAGATGAACGCCGTCCGGGGCGCCCGAAAACCAACCCGCTTTCCCGCGATGAACAGCTTAGAATCAATAAGCGCAATCAGTTACGGCGCGATAAAGTGCGCGGATTGCGGCGCGTAGAGCTGAAAATCAACGCGGATGCGGTGGACGCCCTGAACAAACTGGCGGAACAGCGCAACATCAGCCGCAGCGAACTCATCGAGCAGATGCTGTTGGCGCAACTGGCGGAAGAACAGCCGGAACATTGATCTCTTCGGCCGCACGCGCGGCGCGGCGTTAAGGACAACGCCGGATCGACCACGCTTTTCTTCATCCTTCGGCATCGCATAAATGCGATAAAACCCCGGCGCCACTTTCTGGCATGATACGCATTTACCGGTAAGAGACTGCGCCTGTCGGCGCCCGCCACCGTGGCGAAAGGCTCTTGCCATGGCATCATTTTAATCGGCGGCAGTGCCGGCGCCGAGTAATGCAATTAATTGAATTTAAAGGTTATACGCGATATGGCTACTGTAGGCATTTTCTTTGGCAGCGACACTGGCAATACCGAAAACATTGCCAAAATGATCCAGAAAATTCTCCAGAAACAGTTTGGCGACGACGTCTCTGAAGTGCACGACATCGCCAAAAGCAGCAAAGAAGACCTGGAAGGGTTCGATATCCTGCTGCTGGGTATCCCGACCTGGTACTACGGTGAAGCGCAGTGTGACTGGGACGATTTCTTCCCGACGCTGGAAGAAGTCGATTTCAACGGCAAACTGGTGGCGCTGTTCGGCTGCGGCGACCAGGAAGACTACGCGGAATACTTCTGTGACGCGATGGGCACCATCCGCGACATCATCGAACCGCGCGGCGCGGCCATCGTTGGCCACTGGCCGACCAAAGGCTACCACTTCGAAGCTTCCAAAGGCCTGGCGGACGACAACCACTTCATCGGTCTGGCGATCGACGAAGACCGTCAGCCGGAGCTGACCAACGAGCGTGTCGACGCCTGGGTCAAACAGATCGTCGAAGAGCTGAGCCTGGCCGATATCGTCGGCTAAACGCCGGGACTGGCGAAAGGTTGAACAAAGGCCCTGTAAAGTGCATAGTGTGCCGACAGGGCCGTCATCGGCAACAGGGATTGCTGCGATAGAAGCTACAGATTTGTAACTTCCCACCCCGTCACGGTAGACTGAGATATCGGTTTATCCCATCCATCAAGGCGTTGCATGTAAAACATGCAATAGTGCAATTATATCTTTGTTAACAACCGGCGGTTTCCATTTAGTACAACCGGTTCTATAATGAGACGCATTAACTCTTTGTGCCGACCGATGCCACAGGCGAGTACGCCTCAACTTGATTAGCATAGTAACAGGACTGAATTCGCATGACCGACAACAACATCGCATTGAAGAAGGCCGGCTTAAAAGTCACGCTTCCGCGACTCAAAATCCTGGAAGTACTGCAAAATCCGGAATGCCATCACGTCAGTGCGGAAGATTTGTACAAAAAACTGATTGATATGGGCGAAGAGATCGGCCTGGCAACGGTTTATCGCGTACTGAACCAGTTTGACGATGCGGGCATTGTGACACGTCACAACTTCGAAGGCGGCAAGTCCGTGTTCGAGCTGACCCAACAGCATCACCACGATCACCTGATTTGCCTGGACTGCGGCAAAGTGATCGAATTCAGCGACGAATCCATCGAAGTGCGCCAGCGTGATATCGCCAAGCAGCACGGCATCAAGCTTACCAACCACAGTCTGTACCTGTACGGCCACTGTGAAACCGGTGACTGCCGCGAAGACGAATCGCTGCACGACAAGAAATAAGCCTCACCGGCTATGAGAAACCGCCTCACATTGAGGCGGTTTTTTTATGCCCGCCGTACAACGGGCAAAAAAATCCCCGGGCAAGCCGGGGAAAGATCATGTCATGAAATACTACAATTGCAGCGGCACTGCGACTCCACGTACTGCTCTCACTTCGACATCCGCCCCACGCCGGCACGCGCGGGGGCGAACGCATTCCCCCTTCGTTAAGCGGCCCGCCGCCATGACGACAGGCCGATGTGCCGGGCTTAGACCTTCTCGGCGCGGCTGTAACGTTTACCGTCCGGACTGACCGAACGCACCTGCACCTCACCCGATACCGCCGGCTTGGCCTTGGCGTCATAACGCTGCCACTGCTTGCCGCCGTCGGTGGAGTACTCGATGCCCAATCCCGGCAGCGCGATATTCGCTTCCAGCTTGCCGCCCGCCACACGAGCGCCCGGCACCGGCAGACGGTAGGCGACGCCGCCTTTGTCCAGCTTGGCCAGTTCTCGTTGGCCCAGGATATTGGCGAAGCGCAGCCAGTCTTTCTCCAGCGCCTTGGTGTCGACAAAGTGGGTTTCCCCGCCTTTGTATTCACGGCCGGCGCGATAGTCCTGCTCCCAACCGGCGCGGTGCCAAGCGCGTTCCGCTACCGACAGCGCGCGCGGGAAGATCATGTATTCCATCTGCGGATCGGTGCGCTGGGTTTCGCTCCACAGCTGAGCGGACAGACCGTAGGCGCCCGGCCACGGCTTGTCGCTTTTGGCGTTAAAGTGGTTGCCGTCGCGGTCGACCGAGGTTTCCGCGTTCTGCGGCATGTTGTCCGGCGCGAAGCTGAACACCTTGCGCTCGTCGCTGGAGCGTGTGCCCCAGTAGTAACCACGCTCGTCCGGGTTCACCTCGTAAGGGAAGTCCATGTAGACGTAGTCCGGGTTGGAGACCACCACTTCATATCCTTTGTTGGCCCAGTCGTTGACGCTATCGAAACCGCCCCAGTACAACGTATCCCAGAAGTTGACGCCCACGCGCGAGGTGGCGAACGCCTTTGCGTTCTCGGCGTCTTTCAAGCCGTCTTGCCAGGCCTGCATTCTGTCGATACCGTGCGCCTTCACCAGCTTGCTGACCTCCTGGCCGAAGTAGCTCGGCAGGTGTTCCATGTCGGCCACCTTGCCTTCTTTGATCATCGTCTGGCAAACCTGCGACTTGGCCCACGGCTTGTCTTCGTTGCTCTGGTCGATGACGCCTTTACCCGGCTCCGGTTTCGCCTTGTCGGTATAGCCGGCGCCCAGGCGGATGTTTTTCGCCTCATCGCCGCCGAAGTGCCAGGTTTTGATCGGCTGCCCGGCTTCTTTATGCATCTGGGCAATCTCGCCAATCACCTTGTCGACAAAGCGCTGGGAGGAATCCAGGCACGGGTTCAGGTAGCTCTGGCGGTTAAAGAACTGCACCGAGGTGGTATTGGAGGTATCGGTCGGATCCACCAGGCGGAACTCGTTGGCCTCCTGCTCTTTGCCGGCGGCATGCAGTTTCTTGTAGCGCGCTTCCATAGAGACCACCGCCGCGCGGGCGTGCGCCGGCATGTCGATCTCCGGGATCACCTCAATCTGGCGCGCCTGGGCGTATTTGATGATGTCGATATAGTCCTGACGGCTGAAGAAGCCGCCGTAGACGTCCGGCCCCTGGCCGTACTGCGGCAGCAAGCAGGTGGTTTCGCTCAGATCGTGGCAGCGCTGGCCGCCGACCTCCGTCAGCTCCGGCAAACCGGGGATCTCGATGCGCCAGCCTTCGTCATCGCTCAGGTGGAAGTGGAATTTATTGAGCTTGTAAGCCGCCATCTGATCCAGCAGACGCAACACCGCGTCCTTCTTATGGAAGTTGCGCGCCACGTCGAGGAAAATGCCGCGATACTGGAAGCGCGGCGCATCGCTGGCGTCCAGCGTGGCGATCTTGCCGCTGCCGTCGCTCGGCACTAACGACAGGATCGACTGCAACCCGTAGAACACCCCGGCCTGATCGAAGCCGATCACCCGCGCCTCTTTCTTACCGATTTTCAGCTCATAGGCACCCGACACCGCCATCGCGCCTTTAAACTTGTCCGGCTGGATGTCGGTCTTGATCGGGTAACCGTTGGCCTGAACCGGCACGCCCAGCAGCGCGAAACGCTGGTTGACGACGTCCGCCGCCGGCTTGACCAGCGTGCTCAGATCCGGCGATACCCCTTTGCGCAGGTCGGCGTCCTGTGCGTGGATCTTCACCTGCATCGGCGTCGGCACGATCTGGCCGCGCAGCGCGCCGGCGGGCAACGTCTGCAGATCGGCATTGCTGACAAAGCGCGAAGCCGGCGTCATCAGAATGTTTTTGTCGTCCTTGGTGCGCTTCCACTGATCGCCGGTGAACGGCGCTACGAACTGGTCCAGGTTTTCGGTGTCGGTATTCGCCAGCATTTTCGGCTTGGCGTCGCCGGAGGTGGCATACCAGCGCGGCAGGAAGTCGTTTCTGAACAGCTGCCAGTATTCGGCGACCACCGGGATTTCCACCGCCTTACCGGCCGGGAAACCGCTGAATTTGGCGGTCGGCTCCAGCTTGTACAGATCGCCGGTCAGATGCGCGATCTTGAACTGATCGTTATCCACCCGCAGGGTCTGGCGCGGGCTGTGGAAATAGATGACCCAGTCTTTGCCGTCGATCGCCCGGCCGTTGTTGCTGAGGGTGAACAACACCCGGTTGCAAGAGGCCCAGTCGGCGCCCAGCGCCGCACAATCCACGCCGTTTTCGCCGGCGCGGTTATCCAGCATTTTCACGTTCAGCTTCAGCTGGCTCAGCTGATCCACCAGCTGTTGATCGGCCATGGCATTACCCATTCCGCCCAGGAATCCCATCGTTGCCGTCAAAGCGGCCAGTGCGCTCAGTTTGAATGCGTTCATCTTCTCGTCCTTCTTAATTATTGTTATCGCGAATTTCTTGCCACAGCTTGCCGCACTTGGCGTCGTAAGCCTGACCGTTACCGCTGTGCACCGCCATAATGCAGTTCTGATAATCCATCACCCGCACCGTTTCCTGCTCAGCAAACTGCTGGTGCTGTTTCTCTTGTTTCAGCACGTTCAGCACCGCCTTGCAGGGCTGCAGACGCTCCGGCGAGCCTTCGGCGGTGTTGATGCAGGCGCTGTAAGCCTGCTTCAATTTGGCGTCTTCCGGCGGCGCGGCGGGTTGCGCGCAGGCGCTCAAGAGCGCGGCGGCCGCCAACATCAGCATGATTTTTTTCATCGTTGAATTCCCTTAACTGCCCCCGGCGACGAGGCCGGGGAACGCATCAGAAGATGGTGAATGGCGCGATGACCATGAACTTGACGTCTTTCTCGTCCTGGAAGATGTTGCCGTAACCGCCGCCCCAGCTCGGGATGTTGGTGTGGTTGTCATACTGGGTGTAGTGCAGCTTGATCAGCGTGCCCTTGGCGCGCCCTTCCTGGATGGTGTACATCGCGTCCAGGCTCCAGGCGCTCTCTTTCAGGCGCTGGCTCTGATCGTAGATCGGATTGGTGCTCGGCTTGGCGTCCCAGGCGTAAACGTAGGAGCCGCCGACCGCCATGCCCGGCAGGTTCCAGTTGCTGAGGTCATACATCACGCCGGCGTACACCGCTTTCTCGCCGTTGGCGTTAAAGTCGGAGCGGTTATCCCACCACACGTCCAGGCGGCCGTTGGACGAGGCGTAGGTCGGGGTCATGCGCTGCAGGAAGAAACCCTGGTTGCCTTCCGCCTTGACCATGGTGCCTTCCAGACGCCAGTTGAACTGGCCGGTGGTGTAACCGAAGGTCAGCGCCTGCAGCCAGGCCAGCCCGTCGTAGATGCTGTTCGGATCGTTCTTGTCGCTGATGCGATCTTCCGCACCGTAGAACTGGTAACTGGTGGTCAGCGGGTTGCCCAGCACATCGAATTTGTAAGACGCCTTGGTGAAGTACTGATTCACGTAACCCTGGGCCTGGCCGAAGGCGGCTTCCAGCACCAGATCGTTTTTGAAATCGTACTTGGCGCCCAGCGAGTGCAGGTAGGAGACGCGGGTTTTCTTATCGTTCTGGCGGAAGTCGTCCACCTCGATATGCCACGGCGCCTTGTATTTGTCGGCCCACATGTAGGAGAAGCTCAACGCGCCGGCATCGCCGTAGTCGAACTTGGCGCCGGCCTCGGCGCCCTGATAGGTGCCCGGCATAAAGCTCCAGTGCGGCGCCAGCAGGGTTTGGCCGCTCGGCTGAATATAGCCGGCGCGCGCCCAGACCGGGCCGTATTTGAACTTGGCGGCGGCTTTGTACAGGCTGACGCCGCCTTTGTCACCGGAATAGTCTTCGTCGTAGGTACGGTTTTTTGAGGAGAACGCGATCTCGTTAGGGTGGCCGCTGGCGCTGGATTCCGCCAGCTCGATGGCGGTAAAGGCACCGACGTCCAGACCGAACATGTCCCAGGCATAGCCCGACGCGAAATCCAGGCTCAGGTTGGCGGTAGAGTGCGACAGGTTGGTGGTGTATTGGTTGTAATCCTTGCTGTCCGGATTGAGATCTTTACGGTCGCGCTCACGTTGCCAGTAATAGATGCCGCCGGTCAGCGTGGAGTCATCGATAAACCCTGCGGCTTTCGCCTCAGGCGCCATGGCAAACCCTGTTCCCAACAGCGCGCCCGCGACTGCGAGCGCCAGCGTTTTACGCTGAGCACCGTGCGTACCCATATTGAAATTCCTCTTTGACTTAACTTAAAAGTTGCAGCCGCCTGTGTTCACCACTGCCCTGCACGACTGCCAATAAAAAACCCGAACGGGTAAAAAAATTGCCGACGAGATGTTATTCCCACAGCACTAATTGCTACAGACAGACTATTTTTCGCGACGCGAATTATCAAATGAAAAATGCGGGAGATTTGTCAAAATATGACAAGGAGCACATATCAGTGAGATTTTGTTACGCCGGTGTTCATGGAAGGTGTCGAATAAAAAATTCAATTAAATCAGAATAAATTGAGATATAAGGTCAACCAGAGACGATTAATGGTTTCAGCCTGACCAAATCCGTCATTCAGACAATAAAAATTGAGAGCGCTCTCCAAATGAAATTAATTCGCATCACGAATATATAAGTAAAAATTAAGGCTATTAAGTCCAATATCAGAAAACTTATTGATTAACGCACCGAGGTTAATTAAGCACAGCCCGGAATAACGCTGCAGGAATAGATGATTTGCTCAATGGCAGACATAAAAAAAGCGCGGCCTAAGCCGCGCTGATTCATTAATTTCCAAGGCGAATAAGATTAGCCTTCGATTTTCGCCCAGGTATCACGCAGGCCAACGGTGCGGTTAAACACCAGATGGTCGGCCGACGAGTAACGGTTGTCGGCACAGAAGTAGCCTTCACGCTCGAACTGGTAGGCCTTCTCCGGCTGAGCGGCCGCCAGACTCGGCTCAACGAAACCGTGCTTGATGACCAGCGATTCCGGGTTGATGGTGGAGAGGAAATCCTCCGCCGCGCCCGGGTTAGGCACGCTGAACAGGCGATCGTACAGGCGAATTTCCGCCGGCAGCGCGTGCGCCGCGGACACCCAGTGGATCACGCCCTTCACCTTGCGGCCGTCGGCAGGATCTTTGCTCAGCGTTTCCGCATCGTAGCTGCAGAAGATGGTGGTGATCTCGCCCGCTTCGTCCTTCTCGACGCGCTCGGCCTTGATCACGTACGCATTGCGCAGACGCACTTCCTTACCCAGCACCAGACGCTTGTACTGCTTGTTGGCTTCTTCGCGGAAGTCGGCGCGATCGATATAGATCTCACGGCTGAACGGCACATCGCGGCTGCCCATTTCCGGCTTGTTCGGGTGGTTAGGCATGGTGACCATTTCCACCGCATCGCCCATGTTCTCGATGACGATTTTCACCGGATCCAGCACCGCCATGGCGCGCGGGGCGTTCTCGTTCAGATCGTCGCGAATGCAGGATTCCAGCGCCACCATCTCGACGTTGTTGTCTTGCTTGGTCACGCCGATGCGCAGGCAGAACTCGCGAATCGAGGCGGCGGTATAACCGCGGCGGCGCAGACCGGAGACGGTCGGCATGCGCGGGTCATCCCAACCTTCGACGATCTTCTCGGCCACCAGTTGGTGCAGCTTGCGCTTCGACATGATGGCGTATTCGAGGTTCAGACGCGAAAACTCGTACTGCCGCGGGTGGCAAGGAATGGTGATGTTATCCAGCACCCAGTCATACAGACGGCGGTTATCCTGGAACTCCAGGGTGCACAGCGAATGGGTGATCCCTTCCAGCGCATCGGAAATGCAGTGGGTGAAATCGTACATCGGGTAGATGCACCATTTGTTGCCGGTCTGGTGGTGTTCGGCGAACTTGATGCGGTACAGCACCGGATCGCGCATCACGATAAACGGCGAAGCCATATCGATCTTGGCGCGCAGGCAGGCGGCGCCTTCGGCGAACTCGCCGTTGCGCATCTTCTCGAACAGCGCCAGGTTCTCTTCCACGCTGCGGTCGCGGTACGGGCTGTCTTTGCCCGGCGAGGTCAGGGTGCCGCGATATTCACGGATCTGCTCCGGCGACAGCTCATCGACGTAGGCCAGCCCCTTGGTAATCAGCTCAACCGCATACTGGTGCAGTTGATCGAAATAGTCTGAGGAGTAATGAACGTTGCCGCTCCACTCAAAGCCCAGCCACTCCACGTCGTGCTTGATTGACTCCACGAACTCGATGTCTTCTTTCACCGGGTTGGTGTCATCGAAACGCAGGTTGCACTGGCCCTGATAGTCCTTGGCGATGCCGAAGTTCAGGCAGATGGACTTGGCGTGGCCGATATGCAGATAGCCGTTAGGCTCCGGCGGGAAACGGGTATGTACCGACGTGTGTTTCCCCGACGCCAGATCTTCATCGACGATCTGACGGATAAAATTGGTTGGGCGGGCTTCAGCCTCACTCATTTCACTGTTCCTCAATGCAAAGCGCTACACATAACCGCCTATGATCCAACAAGCCACGTCTGGAAACAACCGTTTGTTTCACGAAAAATGCGGCATATTGCACCATCAGCGCGCAGCGCAACGCCGTGGAGCGAAATGGGATAAAAAAAGCGGGAAGAGATTGCTCTCTTCCCGCCAAGTCGGGGCAAACTCCGCCATGATGCGTGACCGGCCCCGGGTACTACTCAGGTAAAAACAGCCTTATTTCTGGATCTCGTACAGCTTGGTCTGACCGGCGACCACAGAGCCGCTGGCCAGTGCCGCCAGGCCGGCATAGTCGTCAGAGTTGCTGACTACCACCGGGCTTATCATCGAACGCGCATTGGCGTTCAGGTAATCCAGATCCAGTTCCAGAATCGGTTGACCGGCTTTCACTTCCGCGCCTTCCTCCACCAGGCGTTTGAAGCCCTGGCCTTCCAGCGCGACGGTGTCGATCCCCATGTGCACCACGATCTCAGCGCCCTTGTCGGTTTCCAGGCAGAAGGCGTGGTTGGTATTGAAGATTTTCACCACGGTGCCGTCAGCCGGCGACACCACGATGTTGTCGGTCGGGCGAATCGCCAGGCCGTCGCCTACCGCCTTGCTGGCGAAGGCTTCGTCCGGCACCTGATCGAGCGCCACCACTTCACCGGTTACCGGCGCCACCAGCGTTTCAAACGCGGCTTTCGGTGCGTTCGGCACCGCCTGCGGTTTGGCTTCTGCAGCAGGGGCCGCCGCCGGAGCCGCCGCTGCCGCTACCGGGCCGGACGCGATCACGTTGCGCATCGCGCTGGCGATAAGTTCGGCACGAGTGCCGACGATCACTTGCACGCTCTGCTTGTTCAGGCGAATAACGCCCGATGCACCGAGGCGTTTCGCCAATGCGTCGTTCACCAGCGCGGAGTCTTTCACGTTCAGGCGCAGACGGGTGATGCAGGCATCGATGCCGGTCAGGTTGTCGGAACCGCCGATCGCGCCGACGTAGCGACGGGCCAGCGTGGTGGTTTCGTTCTCGTCTTTACCGGCGTTGCTGTCGACGTTGACGTCGTAGCCGTCGGTTTCGTCACCGGCAACCGCCAGTTCGCGGCCCGGGGTCATCAGGTTGAACTTATTGATGGTGAAGCGGAACACCACGTAGTAGATGACAAAGAACACCAGGCCTTGCGGGATCAGCATGTACCAGTGGGTCGCCAGCGGGTTGCGGGAAGACAGCACCATATCCACCAGGCCGGCGCTGAAGCCGAAACCGGCGATCCAGTGCATGCTGGCGGCGATGAACACCGAGATACCGGTCAGCACGGCGTGGATTACGTACAGCACCGGCGCCACGAACATGAAGGAGAATTCCAGCGGTTCGGTGATACCGGTAAAGAAGGCGGCGAACGCGGCCGCCAGCATGATGCCCGCCACTTTGGCTTTGTTCTCAGGACGCGCGCAGTGATAAATGGCCAGCGCCGCACCCGGCAGACCGAACATCATGATTGGGAAGAAGCCCGCCTGATAACGGCCGGTGATACCGACAACCGCTTTACCGGCTTCGATCGACTGCTGGCCGCCGAGGAAGTTAGGGATATCGTTGATGCCGGCCACGTCGAACCAGAACACCGAGTTCAGCGCGTGGTGCAGGCCAACCGGGATCAGCAGGCGGTTGAAGAAGGCATAGATGCCCGCGCCGACCGAGCCCATTTTCTGGATGTGTTCACCGAAGTTCACCAGACCGTTGAAGATCACCGGCCAGATGTACATCAGAATGAAAGCCACCAGGATCATCAGGAAGGAGATGAGGATCGGCACCAGGCGGCGGCCGCTGAAGAACGACAGCGCCTTAGGCAGCTCGACGCCGCTGAAGCGGTTGTACACTTCGGCGGAAATGATGCCCACCAGAATACCGACGAACTGGTTCTGGATCTTGCCGAACGCGGCAGGCACCTGATCCAGCGGGATCTTCTGAATCATCGACACGGCGGCCGGCGAACAGAGGGTGGTCAGCACCAGGAAGCCGACGAAGCCGGTCAACGCGGCGGCGCCATCCTTGTCTTTGGACATACCGTAGGCCACGCCGATAGCGAACAGCACCGACATGTTGTCGATGATAGCGGAGCCGGATTTAATGAAGAAAGCGGCGAGCGCGTTGTCGCCGCCCCAACCAACAGGGTCAATCCAGTACCCGACGCCCATCAAGATGGCGGCGGCGGGCAGCGTGGCGACCGGCACCATCAGCGCCCGTCCCACCTTTTGCAAATAACTAAGAATGTTCACCTTTTCCCCCTATGTTGTCCGCGGACGGACCCTATTAGTAGTTTATTTGGAGCTCTCACTACCTTTTTAGAAACAACGCATGGCACGTATCACTCATGCCGAGTGTAAAAAATTTATTTTGTATCGCAAATTAAAACCTCCCTTTTTGTGATAAATATCACCAAAAAGTAGTCTTTACCTCCCAGATTGCTGGCCATCACACAAAACTTATTTTATCATTCAAAAAATCAACCGGACGGACGATTCACGCGAGAATCATAAAGCTGGGTTACGCTTAGGACTCCCGCAGGCCCGTACAGTATAGCTTTAGTTTACTTATCCCAAGAGGTGTTAGATGAGACTTATCCCACTGAAAGATACCGCACAAGTCGGCAAATGGGCCGCGCGTCATATCGTTCAACGCATCAACGCATTCAAGCCAACCGCAGAGCGCCCGTTTGTACTCGGCCTGCCTACCGGCGGCACGCCGCTGGAAGCCTACAAACATCTGATTGCGATGCACAAAGCAGGTGAAGTAAGCTTTAAGCATGTTGTGACTTTCAACATGGACGAGTACGTTGGCCTGCCGCAGGAACACCCGGAAAGCTACCACACCTTCATGTACCGCAACTTCTTTGATCACGTTGATATTCCTCGTGAAAACATCAACCTGCTGAACGGCAACGCTGCGGATGTCGACGCCGAGTGCCGCCAGTACGAAGAGAAGATCAAGTCTTACGGCAAAATTAACCTGTTCATGGGCGGCGTGGGCATCGACGGCCATATCGCGTTCAACGAGCCGGCTTCGTCCCTGGCTTCGCGCACCCGCATCAAAACGCTGACCGAAGACACCCGCATCGCCAACTCGCGCTTCTTCGGCGGCGACGTCAGCCTGGTGCCGAAATATGCGCTGACCGTCGGCGTGGGCACGCTGCTGGACGCGGAAGAAGTGATGATCCTGGTCACCGGCCACGCCAAGGCGCAGGCGCTGGAAGCCGCAGTGGAAGGCAACATCAACCACATGTGGACCATCAGCTGCCTGCAGCTGCACGCCAAAGCGGTGGTGGTGTGCGACGAACCGGCCACCATGGAACTGAAAGTCAAAACCGTCAAATATTTCCGCGAGTTAGAAGCGGAAAGCGTGAAAAGTCTTTAATCTTTGCAGGGGGCTACGATGTTCGCTTTAACCCACGGCCGAATCTATACCGGCCACGACGTACTTGATGACCATGCAGTCATTATCGCTGATGGGCTGATCGAGAAAGTCTGCCCGGTGGCTGAATTGCCCGCCGGCATCGAAACGCGCGACCTGGGTGGCGCCATCCTGGCCCCCGGGCTTATCGACGTGCAGCTGAACGGCTGCGGCGGCGTCCAGTTCAACGATTCGCTGGAAGCGATCTCGGAAGAAACGCTGGAGATCATGCAGCGCGCCAATGAGAAATCCGGCTGCACCAGCTATCTGCCGACGCTGATCACCAGCAGCGACGAATTCATGAAGCACAGCGTCGACGTGATGCGCGCTTATCTGAAAAAGCACCAAAATCAGGCGTTGGGCCTGCACCTGGAAGGGCCGTATCTCAGCCCGGTGAAAAAAGGCACCCACAACCCGGCGTTCATTCGCAAGCCGACCCAGGACATGATCGATTACCTGTGCGCCAACGCCGACGTGATCACCAAGGTGACGCTGGCGCCGGAAATGGTTGAGCCGCACTTTATCAAGCAGCTGACCGAGGCCGGCATCGTGGTCTCCGCCGGCCACTCGAACGCCACCTACGATCAGGCGCGCACCGGCTTCGCCGCCGGCATCAGCTTCGCCACCCACCTGTACAACGCCATGCCGTATATCACCGGCCGCGAACCGGGGCTGATGGGGGCTATCTTCGACACGCCGGAGGTCTATACCGGCATCATCGCCGACGGCCATCACGTGGCCTGGGCGAGTATCCGTAACGCCAAACGCCTGAAAGGTGATAAATTGGTCTTGGTCACCGACGCGACCGCACCGGCGGGTGCAGATATTGACCAATTTATTTTCGCCGGTAAAACAATATACTATCGGGACGGGCTGTGCGTGGATGAGAACGGCACCCTGAGCGGTTCCGCGCTGACCATGATCGAAGCGGTGCAAAACAGCGTCGAGCATATCGGCATCGCGCTGGACGAAGCGCTGCGCATGGCGACGCTGTACCCGGCGCGCGCGATCGGCGCCGATCGCCGTCTGGGCACCATCGAAGCCGGCAAGGTGGCTAACCTGACCGCCTTCACCCGTGATTTCAAGATCACCAAAACGCTCGTTAACGGTAACGAGGTTTAATTCAATGAACAGCGAGTAACATTATTGATGAGCACTGGCGGACAAGCACAAATAGGGAACGTTGACTTAGTCAAACAACTTAACGGCGCGGCAGTTTATCGCCTGATCGACCAACAGGGCCCGATCTCGCGCATTCAAATCGCCGAACTCAGCCAGCTCGCCCCCGCCAGCGTCACTAAGATTACTCGCCAGCTGCTGGAGCGCGGGCTGATCAAAGAAGTCGATCAGCAAGCCTCCACCGGCGGCCGCCGCGCGATCTCCATCGTGTCGGAAACCCGTTATTTCCATACCGTCGCGGTGCGCCTCGGCCGCCACGACGCCACCATCACGCTGTATGACATGAGCGGTAAGTCGCTCAGTGAAGAACACTATCCGCTGCCGGAACGTACCCAGGAAACGCTGGAGAATGCGCTGTTTGCCGCCATCGCCCAATTCATTGAAGCGAACCAGCGCCGCCTGCGCGAACTGATCGCCATCGCGGTGATCCTGCCTGGCCTGGTGGATCCGGCGCTGGGCGTGGTGCGCTATATGCCGCACATCAGCGTCAGCAACTGGGCGCTGGTAGACAACCTGCAGCAGCGCTTTAACGTCACCAGCTTCGTCGGCCACGACATCCGCAGCCTGGCGCTGGCGGAGCACTACTTCGGCGCCACCCGCGACTGTGAAGACTCGATTCTGGTGCGCCTGCACCGTGGCACCGGCGCCGGCATCATCGTCAACGGGCAGATTTTTCTCGGCAACAACGGCAACGTCGGCGAGATCGGCCATATCCAGATCGATCCGCTCGGCGAACGCTGCCACTGCGGCAACTTCGGCTGCCTGGAGACGGTGGCCGCCAACGCGGCGATCGAACAGCGCGTGCGCCAGCTGCTGAGCCAGGGCTACCCGAGCAAACTGACGCTGGAAGACTGCGGCATCAACGCCATCTGCAAGGCCGCCAACCGCGGCGATCTGCTGGCCAGCGAAGTGATCGAACACGTCGGCCGCTATCTGGGCAAGGCGGTGGCCATCGCCATCAACCTGTTCAATCCGCAGAAGGTGGTGATCGCCGGTGAGATCACCGAAGCGGACAAGGTGCTGCTGCCGGCGATCCAAAGCTGCATCAATACTCAGGTGCTGAAGGACTTCCGCAAAAATCTGCCGGTGGTGACCTCCGAACTCAATCATCGCTCGGCGATCGGCGCTTTCGCCCTGGCCAAACGCGCGATGCTCAACGGCGTGCTCTTGCAGCGATTGCTGGAAAGCTGATCCGCCGCTTCTGGCAGGTGTGTTATCGTCACTTCTTGCCTGCCGTAATCATGAGAAACAGCGACAAATGAAAATCAAAAACGTTATATGCGATATCGACGGCGTGCTGCTGCATGACAATACGCCGGTGCCCGGCGCCGATCTGTTCTTGGCGCGCATCCAGGAACAAGGCATGCCGCTGGTGGTGCTGACCAACTACCCATCACAGACCGCACAGGATTTGGCGAACCGCTTCGCCGCCGCCGGGCTGGAAGTGCCGGAGAGCGCGTTCTATACCTCGGCGATGGCCACCGCCGACTTCCTGCGCCGTCAGGAAGGTAAAAAAGCCTATGTGGTCGGCGAAGGCGCGCTGATCCATGAGCTGTACAAAGCCGGTTTCACCATCACCGACATCAACCCGGATTTTGTGATCGTCGGTGAAACTCGCTCTTACAACTGGGACATGATGCACAAAGCCGCCTACTTCGTCAGTAACGGCGCGCGCTTTATCGCGACTAATCCGGATAGCCACGGCCACGGCTTCTCGCCGGCCTGCGGTGCCCTGTGCGCGCCCATCGAGAAGATCACCGGCCGCAAGCCGTTTTATGTCGGCAAGCCCAGCCCGTGGATCATTCGCGCCGCACTGAACAAAATGCAGGCGCACTCGGAAGAGACGGTAATCGTCGGCGACAACCTGCGCACCGACATTCTGGCGGGCTTCCAGGCCGGCCTGGAAACCGTGCTGGTGCTGTCCGGCGTCTCCACGCTGAGCGACATCGAAACCATGCCGTTCCGTCCGAGCTACGTCTACCCTTCCGTCGCCGATATCACCATCTTCTGATGCGGCCATGGCGGCCGCCCGGCCGCCATTATTTCCTTCTCCCTCAGCGTCAGTTTGAATTTAATTCGTTCATGGCCGCAAAAGGTTTCAGCCTGCCTGCGCTAAAAATCCTCATTATAAATTTACGCCCCGCCAATAGCTGATATTGCCGGCGAGCGGAAAACTCTTACCCCTAATTAATGAGGCTACCATGAGCACCAATAACATTATTAATGCCGTCGCCGCCGATGACGCGGCCATTATGCCGTCTATCGCCAATAAAAAGATCCTGATGGGTTTCTGGCACAACTGGGCCGCCGGCGCCAGTGACGGCTACCAGCAAGGGCAGTTCGCCACGATGAACCTGACCGACATTCCCGCCGAATACAACGTGGTGGCCGTCGCCTTTATGAAAGGCCAGGGCATCCCGACCTTCAAGCCTTACAACCTGTCCGACGCCGAGTTCCGCCGCCAGGTGGGCGTGCTGAACAGCCAGGGCCGCGCGGTGCTGATCTCCCTCGGTGGCGCAGACGCGCATATCGAGCTAAAGACCGGCGATGAAGACAAGCTGAAAGACGAGATTATTCGCCTGGTGGAAGTCTATGGCTTCGACGGCCTGGATATCGATCTGGAACAGGCGGCGATCGGCGCCGCCAATAATAAAACCGTCTTGCCTGCGGCATTGAAAAAAGTAAAAGACCATTACGCCGCGCAGGGAAAAAACTTTATTATCAGCATGGCGCCGGAATTTCCGTATTTGCGCACCAACGGCACCTATCTGGATTATATCAACGCCCTCGAAGGCTATTACGACTTTATCGCGCCGCAATATTACAATCAGGGCGGCGACGGTATTTGGGTGGATGAACTCAACGCCTGGATCACGCAGAATAACGACGCCATGAAAGAGGACTTCCTCTACTATCTGACGGAAAGCCTGGTCACCGGCACCCGCGGCTATGCGAAGATCCCGGCGGCGAAATTCGTCATCGGCCTGCCAAGCAACAACGATGCCGCCGCCACTGGCTACGTGATCGACAAACAGGCGGTGTATAACGCTTTCTCGCGCCTCGACGCCAAAAACCTGTCGATCAAGGGCCTGATGACCTGGTCAATCAACTGGGACAACGGCAAGAGCAAAGCCGGCGTCGCCTACAATTGGGAGTTCAAAACCCGCTATGCGCCGCTGATTCAGGGCGGCGTCACCCCGCCGCCGGGAAAGCCTAATGCGCCGACGGCGCTGACGGTCGCCGAGCTGGGCGCCACCTCGCTGAAACTGAGCTGGGCCGCCGCCACCGGCGCCTCACCGATCGCCAGCTACACCATCTACCGCAACGGCAACCCGATCGGCCAAACCGCCGGCCTGTCGCTGGCCGACGGCGGTCTGACGCCGGCGACCCAGTACAGCTACTTCGTTACCGCGACCGATAGCCAGGGCAATACCTCGCTGCCGAGCAGCGCGCTGGCGGTCAAAACCGCCAACGACGGCACGCCGCCCGATCCGGGGGCGCCCGAGTGGCAGAACAACCACAGTTACAAGGCTGGCGACGTGGTGAGCTATAAAGGCAAGAAATATACCTGTATCCAGGCGCACACCTCCAACGCCGGCTGGACGCCGGACGCCGCCTTCACCCTGTGGCAGCTCATCGCCTAATCGCTAATCGATTGCCGGCCAAACTGGCCGGCAATCCCGCCATCACGCTAAAAATTGCATAATCGATAATTTTTCACGTCGATAACTGAACATCCGTTAAAAACCACACCTAAGCAAACAACTATTTCTCAACGCATGGCTAAAACGCTTGCATCTCCCGCAGCTTTTGGCGCATTTTCATAACCACAGCGCAGCAAAACCGGGTTATCGCTGATAAATCGGCAATGCTGCCCATAACAGTAAAAAACAACATCACAGTCATAAAAGCCCGTTAGGAGAGTTGTATGTGTTCTATTTTCGGTGTGCTCGATCTGAAGTCCGATCCCGTTGAACTGCGTAAGAAAGCGCTGGAGCTGTCACGTCTGATGCGCCACCGCGGCCCGGATTGGTCCGGCGTTTACGCCAGCGACAAAGCCATTCTGGCTCACGAACGCCTGTCGATCGTCGACGTCAACAATGGCGCTCAACCGCTGTACAACGCTGCGCACACCCACGTTCTGGCGGTCAACGGCGAAATTTACAACCATCAGGCGCTGCGCCAACAGCTGAGCGACCGCTACGCGTTCCAGACCGGTTCCGACTGTGAAGTGATCCTGGCGCTGTACCAGGAGAAAGGTCCGGACTTCCTCGACGATCTGCAAGGCATGTTCGCCTTCGCCCTGTATGACACCGAAAAAGACGCCTACCTGATCGGCCGCGATCACCTGGGCATCATTCCGCTGTACATGGGCCACGACGAGCACGGCAACCTGTACGTCGCCTCGGAAATGAAAGCGCTGGTGCCGGTGTGCCGCACGATCAAGGAATTCCCGGCCGGCAGCTACCTGTGGAGCCAGGACGGTGAGATTCGTGAATATTATCGCCGCGACTGGTTCGATTACGACAGCGTCAAGGACAACGTGACCGACGCCGCCGCCCTGCGCACCGCGCTGGAAGAGTCGGTGAAAAGCCACCTGATGTCCGACGTACCTTACGGCGTGCTGCTGTCGGGCGGGCTGGATTCCTCGGTTATCTCGGCGATCACCAAGAAGTACGCCGCGCGCCGCGTGGAAGATCAGGAACGCAGCGAGGCCTGGTGGCCACAGCTGCACTCCTTCGCTGTCGGGCTGGAAGGCTCGCCGGATCTGCGCGCCGCGCAAGAGGTGGCCAACCATCTGGGCACCGTGCACCATGAAATCCACTTCACCGTACAGGAAGGCCTGGACGCCATCCGCGACGTGATTTATCACATCGAAACCTACGACGTCACCACCATTCGCGCCTCGACGCCGATGTACCTGATGTCGCGCAAAATCAAGGCGATGGGCATCAAGATGGTGCTTTCCGGCGAAGGCGCGGACGAAGTGTTCGGCGGCTACCTGTACTTCCATAAGGCGCCGGACGCCCGCGAATTCCACGAAGAGACCGTACGCAAGCTGCTGGCGCTGCACATGTTCGACTGCGCGCGCGCCAACAAGGCGATGTCCGCTTGGGGCGTCGAAGCCCGCGTGCCGTTCCTGGACAAGAAATTCCTCGACGTGGCGATGCGCATCAACCCGAAAGATAAAATGTGCGGCAACGGCAAAATGGAAAAACATATCGTTCGCGAATGTTTCGAGTCCTATTTGCCGGCCAGCGTGGCCTGGCGCCAGAAAGAGCAGTTCTCCGACGGCGTCGGCTACAGCTGGATCGACACGCTAAAAGAGGTGGCTGCGCAGCAAATCAGCGATCAACAGCTCGAAACCGCGCGTTTCCGCTTCCCGTACAACACGCCGACCTCGAAAGAAGGCTACCTGTACCGCGAGATCTTCGAAGAGCTGTTCCCGCTGCCGAGCGCCGCCGAATGCGTGCCGGGCGGCCCGTCCGTCGCCTGCTCGTCCGCCAAGGCCATCGAATGGGATGAATCGTTCAAGAAGATGGACGATCCTTCCGGCCGCGCCGTCGGCGTGCACCAGGCCGCCTATAAATAAACACGCGGCGTTTTCCCTTGGGGCGGGCCTTTTGGCCCGCCTTTTTGTTGCCTTTTCCGCCCGCCAACTGCCTGAATTGCCGATTTTATCGCCATAATGTTCACAACCCAGACAAACGGCGCTTCCGGGCGCTTTTTCGGGAAAAAACTTGTTGACGCAAATCGGTCATATACGCATAATGCGCCCCGCAACGCCGATGAAGGCAAAGCAAAAAAAGAGGGCTACGTAGCTCAGCTGGTTAGAGCACATCACTCATAATGATGGGGTCACAGGTTCGAATCCCGTCGTAGCCACCATCTCTTTTTTGCATTTGCGGGAGTGGCGAAATTGGTAGACGCACCAGATTTAGGTTCTGGCGCCGCAAGGTGTGCGAGTTCAAGTCTCGCCTCCCGCACCATTTCTCTTCATCGTCGGCGCAGTATGTTGATGGGGTATCGCCAAGCGGTAAGGCACCGGTTTTTGATACCGGCATTCCCTGGTTCGAATCCAGGTACCCCAGCCATATTCTTTCGGGAACGGGGTTTCAACATAAGATTTGTTTGCAGGTGGGGTATCGCCAAGCGGTAAGGCACCGGTTTTTGATACCGGCATTCCCTGGTTCGAATCCAGGTACCCCAGCCATAACAAACTGCTTGCAAATCAAAGAAGTAAAAAGTAACATCGGCTACGTAGCTCAGCTGGTTAGAGCACATCACTCATAATGATGGGGTCACAGGTTCAAATCCCGTCGTAGCCACCATAATTGGGGTGTCGCCAAGCGGTAAGGCTCTGGTTTCTGATACCAGCATACCCAGGTTCGAATCCTGGCACCCCAGCCATATTTAGAAAAGCCCGCTTCGGCGGGCTTTTTGCTGTCTGGCGTTCAGCCATCCTTAATAGGCCCAGCCGCCGCTGAGCCCTGTCGGTTACAATCCCAAGGCGTACTTCAACGCATGTTCTTTCAGCTTGCCCGCCCGCTGCGCGGCCATCAGCGCCAGATTGCGCGCCACGTTCAGCGGAGCCAGGTTATTGCTGAAGGCGGTATAGAACAGATCCATGCCGCTCTGCATCAGCAGATTGTCGGTACGGCGGCGGCGCTGATAACGCAGCAGTACCGCCTCGCTGCTCCAGTCCTCTCCCTGCTCCCGCGCATCGCTCAATACGTTCAGCAAGGCATCCACGTCGCGATACCCCAGATTGACGCCCTGCCCCGCCAGCGGGTTGATGGTATGTGCCGCATCCCCCAGCAGCGCCAACCCCGGCAGCACGTAGCGCTGCGCATGACGCCGCGTCAGCGGGAACGAACCGGCGGCGTGCACCTTGACCGGGCCCAGTCGCGCCGGGAAAGCGGCGGCGATCTCACGCTCCAGCTGCGCCGGCGGCATCGCCTGCAGCTGGCGAATGCGCTGCGGGCTGTCATACCACACCAGCGATGCCCAGCTGTCGTACAGCGGCAGAAAGGCGCGCGGCCCGGACGGGAAGAAGCGCTGCCAGGTCACATCCTGCTGCGGCGCGCCGGTATCGACGGTGATCAACATGCACGCCTGGCGATACTGCCAGCCGTTGGTGCCGATCGCCGCCAGCTTGCGCACCTGCGAGTTAGCGCCATCGGCGCCGATAACCAGCCGCGCCTGCAGCGTTTCACCGCTGTCCAGCGTCAGCTGCCAGGCCTTGTCCGCCCGTTGCAGCGATTGCAGCCTGGCGGGGCACAGCAACGTCAGATTGGCGCACTGCGCGAACTGCTGCCACAGCGCCAACTGCAGAATACGGTTTTCCACCATAAAGCCCAGCTCCGGCAGCCCCAGTGACACCGCGTCGAACGCCACCCGCGACGATGCCCATTCCCAGGTCTCCAGCCGGCGATACGGCGCCGTGCGCATCGCCGTCACGGCCGGCCAGGCGCCGAGCTGTTTCAGCAGCCCCACCGAGGTGCAGCCGATAGCGGAAATGCGCAGGTCCGGCGGGCTTTGCGCCTCGAACGCCTGCGGCGCCTGATGTTCCAGCAACACCACCGACCAGCCCGCCTGCGCCAGCCCGAGGGCCGCCGCCGCGCCGACCATGCCGCCGCCCACCACCACCGCGTCATACCGATTTTGAGATGTCTTCATATTGGCTATGTTTTCTGTGTGAATGCTCACCATCCCACCCGGCATGGCGTTTTGCGCAGTGTACCGGATTTTCGCTTCGGCTTCAGGTTGCGTGCCATTTTCCCCCGCGCTGGTCACAACGGCGGCAAATGATTACAATACGCGCCCTGCATGTCGCGTAACGCAACTTTCGCTCCGCACTGAGTAATGGCAAGTCAATGACGAAAAAACTACATATCAAAACCTGGGGCTGCCAGATGAATGAGTACGATTCATCGAAAATGGCCGACCTGTTGAACAGCACGCACGGCTTCGAGTGGACCGACAACGCCGAAGAAGCGGACGTGCTGTTGCTGAACACCTGCTCGATCCGCGAAAAAGCGCAGGAGAAAGTTTTCGCCATGCTGGGGCGCTGGCGCTTGCTGAAAGAAAAGAACCCGTCTGTCATCATCGGGGTCGGCGGTTGCGTGGCCTCGCAAGAAGGGGAACTGATCCGCAGCCGCGCGCCCTGCGTCGACGTGGTATTCGGCCCGCAGACCTTGCACCGCCTGCCGGAAATGATCAACCACGTTCAGGGCACCCGCAGCCCGGTGGTTGATATCAGCTTCCCGGAGATCGAAAAATTCGACCGTTTGCCGGAACCGCGCGCCGAAGGCCCGACCGCGTTCGTGTCGATCATGGAAGGCTGCAACAAATACTGCACTTTCTGCGTGGTGCCTTACACCCGCGGTGAAGAAGTGAGCCGCCCGAGCGACGACGTGCTGTTCGAAATCGCCCAGCTGGCGGCGCAGGGCGTGCGCGAGGTCAACCTGCTCGGCCAAAACGTCAACGCTTACCGCGGCGCCACGCATGACGGCGATATCTGCTCGTTCGCCGAACTGCTGCGCCTGGTGGCGGCCATCGACGGCATCGATCGCATTCGCTTCACCACCAGCCACCCTATCGAGTTCACCGACGATATCATCGCGGTGTACGAAGACACGCCGGAGCTGGTCAGCTTCCTGCATCTGCCGGTGCAGAGCGGTTCGGATCGCATCCTGACCATGATGAAACGCGCGCATACCGCGCTGGAGTACAAGGCGATTATCCGCAAGCTGCGCAAGGCGCGCCCGAACATTCAGCTCAGCTCCGATTTCATCGTCGGTTTCCCGGGCGAGAGCCAGGCCGACTTCGAACAGACCATGAACCTGATCGCCGACGTCAACTTCGACGTCAGCTTCAGCTTCATCTATTCGTCGCGCCCGGGCACCCCGGCGGCGGACATGGTTGACGACGTCAGCGAAGAAGAGAAAAAGCAGCGGCTGTACATTCTGCAGGATCGCATCAACCAGCAGGCGCTGCAGTTCAGCCGCCGCATGCTCGGCACCGTCCAGCGCATTCTGGTGGAAGGCACCTCGCGCAAAAGCGTGATGGAACTGGCCGGGCGCACGGAATGCAACCGTGTGGTAAACTTCGAAGGCACGCCTGACATGATCGGCCAGTTTGTCGACGTGGAAATTACCGAGGTGCTGACCAACACCCTGCGTGGCGCAGTGGTGCGCACCGAACAGCAGATGGATCTGCGCGTACATGAATCCCCGCAGTCGGTGATCGCCCGTACCCGCAAAGAAAACGCGCTGGGCGTCGGCATTTACCAGCCCTGACGCCGCGGCGGCCGCCTTATCGCCGCCCGTTCGCGCTACTCCTTACCGTTTCTCCGCCGGGCGTCCGCGCCCGGTGATGTTTTTTTTTATTTTTTTATTGTTGAAGAGGCGACATAACATGCAACTCCCACACTGCCCGAAGTGCAACTCCGAATACACCTACCAGGACAATGCCCTGTTCATCTGCCCTGAGTGCGCCCATGAGTGGAGCGACAGCGCCCCGGCGGAAGATCAGGACGCGCTGATCGTCAAAGACGCCAACGGCAACCTGCTGGCGGACGGCGACGCGGTCACCGTGATCAAGGACCTGAAGGTTAAAGGCAGCTCCTCGATGCTGAAAATCGGCACCAAGGTGAAAAACATTCGTCTGGTGGAAGGCGATCACAACATCGACTGCAAAATCGACGGTTTCGGCCCGATGAAACTGAAATCCGAATTCGTGAAAAAGAACTGATTCCCAGCTGTCTTGTCCTGTGATGACGCGGCGGGCTTTGCGCCCCGCCGCGTTTTTTCCTTGTCTTCCCTTGAATTCCGCCGACGGCGCACAGATAGATCAGCGGTAAACTTGCGCCGTTGCAGCGCACCATGAATAATTCAAGAAAGAGAGTATTCAGGCTCGTCCTGAACGCGCGCGTCCCGGACGCGCTATGTGACATCAACCAGGCCCGATGTGACCTAGAGGAATAGTTTGAACGTCGCAACACAAGAAATTTTGTTAGAGCCCGCAGACAACCAGCGTTTGCTCAGCCTGTGCGGCCCGTTTGATGACAACATCAAGCAACTCGAGCGCCGATTGGGCATCGAAATCAATCGCCGCGACAACCGTTTCAAGCTGGTCGGCAAGAACCTGTGCGTGGTCGCCGCCGCCGATATCCTGCGCCATCTTTACGTGGATACCGCGCCGATTCGCGGCGTGATCCCGGATATCGATCCGGAGCAAATCCATCTGGCGATCAAAGAGAGCCGGGTGCTGGAACAGGTCGCCGACAGCGTGCCGGATTACGGCAAGGCGGTCACCATTAAAACCAAGCGCGGCATGGTGAAACCGCGCACGCCTAACCAGGCGCAATACATCGCCAACATTCTCGATCACGACATCACCTTCGGCATCGGCCCGGCGGGCACCGGCAAAACCTACCTGGCGGTCGCCGCCGCGGTGGATGCGCTGGAACGCCAGGAAATTCGCCGCATTCTGCTGACCCGCCCCGCGGTCGAAGCCGGCGAAAAGCTGGGCTTCCTGCCGGGCGATCTGAGCCAGAAGGTCGATCCTTATCTGCGCCCGCTGTACGACGCCCTGTTCGAAATGCTGGGCTTCGAGCGCGTGGAGAAGCTCATCGAACGCAACGTGATCGAAGTCGCGCCGCTGGCCTATATGCGCGGCCGCACGCTGAACGACGCCTTTATCATTCTGGATGAGAGCCAGAACACCACCATCGAACAGATGAAGATGTTCCTGACGCGCATCGGTTTCAACTCGAAGGCGGTCATCACCGGCGACGTCACCCAGATCGACCTGCCGCGCAACCAGAAATCCGGCCTGCGCCACGCGGTGGAAGTGCTGTCGGACGTGGAAGAGCTGAGCTTCAACTTCTTCCACAGCGAAGACGTGGTGCGCCACCCGGTGGTGGCCCGCGTGGTCATCGCCTATGAGGCCTGGGAAGCGGCCGAACAGAAACGCAAAGACGCGATTGCCGAACAACGTAAGCGCGAGGCGCTCGCCGCCTCCGAGCAGGAGACACCATGAGCCAGGTGATTTTGGATTTGCAGATTGCCTGTGAAAGCAGCGACGGCCTGCCGGACGAGGCCACCTTCCAGCGCTGGCTGGAAGGCGTGCTGCCGCAATTTCAGGAAGAGGCCGAGGTGACCGTGCGTCTGGTGGACGAAGCGGAAAGCCACGAGCTGAACCTGACCTACCGCGGCAAAGACAAACCGACCAACGTGCTCTCTTTCCCGTTCGAAGCCCCGCCGGGCATCGAGCTGCCGCTGCTCGGCGATCTGATCATCTGCCGCCAGGTGGTGGAACAGGAAGCGATTGAGCAAGGCAAGGCGCTGGAGGCCCACTGGGCGCATATGGTTGTCCACGGCAGCCTCCATCTGCTAGGGTATGACCACATCGAAGACGATGAAGCCGAAGAAATGGAGTCTTTGGAAACCGAAATCATGCACGGACTGGGCTATCCTGATCCGTACCTGGCGGAAAAAGACCCCGTCTGACGTCAGCCGTTTACCCTACAGCCCCTCTGCGGGGCTGTCGCTGACGCCCCTTAACTCTGACATGAGTGACAGTAACGAAAACGCCATGAGCGACGACCATTCACAAAGCAATGACAGCCCCAGTCCCAAGAAGGGGTTCTTTACTCTTATCCTTAACCAGTTGTTCCACGGCGAGCCCAAAAACCGTGGCGATCTGGTCGAGCTGATCCGCGATTCCGAACAAAACGACCTGATCGATCCCGATACCCGCGACATGCTGGAAGGCGTGATGGATATCGCCGAACAGCGCGTGCGCGACATCATGATCCCCCGCTCCCAGATGGTGACGCTCAAGCGCAACCAGACGCTGGAAGAGTGCCTGGACGTGATTATCGACTCCGCCCACTCGCGTTTCCCGGTGATCAGCGAAGACAAAGATCACATCGAAGGCATCCTGATGGCCAAGGATCTGCTGCCGTTCATGCGCGCAGATTCCGAGCCGTTCAGCATCGACAAGGTGCTGCGCACCGCGGTGGTGGTGCCGGAAAGCAAGCGCGTCGACCGGATGCTGAAAGAATTCCGCTCCCAGCGCTATCACATGGCGATTGTCATTGACGAATTCGGCGGCGTGTCCGGCCTGGTCACCATCGAAGATATCCTGGAACTGATCGTCGGCGAAATCGAAGACGAATATGACGACGAAGACGATCTGGATATCCGCCAGCTCAGCCGCCACATGTACACCGTGCGCGCGCTGGCCCCGATCGAAGACTTCAACGAAGCCTTCGGCACCCACTTCAGCGATGACGAGGTCGATACCATCGGCGGTCTGGTGATGCAGGCCTTCGGCCACCTGCCGGCGCGCGGGGAAACCATTGAAATCGAAGGTTACCTATTTAAAGTTGCCATGGCCGACAGTCGACGTATCATCCAGGTTCATGTAAAAATTCCGGACGATTCTCCACCACCGAAACTGGAAGATTAAATCCAACATGGCTAAAGCCTCATTACTTGAACGCCAGCGGGTTCGCGCCCTGCTGGCGCTGTTGTCAGGTGCCGGCGGGACGCTGGCGTTCTCGCCCTACGACTTCTGGCCCGCGGCCATCGTCTCCCTGTTCGGCCTGCTGGCCGTTACCCTCAATCGCACCACCAAACAGTCCGCCCTGCTCGGCTTTGTCTGGGGCTTCGGGCTGTTCGGCAGCGGCATCAACTGGGTGTATGTCAGCATCGCCGATTTCGGCGGCATGCCGTTCGCCGTCAACGTCTTCCTGGTGGTACTGCTCGCCGCTTACCTGTCGCTGTACACCGGGCTGTTCGCCGGGCTGCTGACGCGCCTGTGGCCGGCCACCAGTTGGTGGCGGCTGGCCATCGCCGCGCCGGCGCTGTGGCAGGTGACCGAATTCCTGCGCGGCTGGGTGCTGACCGGCTTCCCGTGGCTGCAGTTCGGCTACAGCCAGATCAACGGCCCGCTGAAGGGCATCGCGCCGCTGCTGGGTGTTGACGCCATCACCTTTGTGCTGATGGCCATCGCCGGCCTGCTGGTGTACGCCGTCAATCAACGGCGCCTGTCGGCAGCCGTGATCGCCGCCGCGCTGCTGCTGTTGCCGTGGCCGCTGCGCCAGCTGCAGTGGTTTACCCCGCAGCCGGAGAAAGCGGTGAACGTCGCCATGGTGCAAGGCAACATTCCCCAGTCAATGAAGTGGGATCCGAGCATTCTGCTCAGCACGCTGCAAACCTATCTGGACGAAACCCGCCCCTACATGGGCAAGGCGCCGATCATCATCTGGCCAGAGTCCGCCATCCCTGACTTCGAGCCGCGTCAGAACGGCTTCCTGATCATGATGGATGACCTGATGCGGGCGAAGAACAGCAGCCTGATCACCGGCATCGTCGATGCGCGCGCCACCCCACAAGGCGTGCAGGAATACAACAGCGCCATCGTGCTGGGCGAACCGACGCCGTACAGCTACCCGGCCAAAGATCGCTACAACAAGCATCACCTGGTGCCGTTCGGCGAGTTTGTGCCGCTGGGTGAACTGCTGCGCCCTATCGCGCCGTTCTTCAATCTGCCGATGTCCGGTTTCAGCCGCGGCGACTACGTGCAGCCGCAGCTCAGCGTACGCGGCTACAACCTGACGGCGGCCATCTGTTACGAGATCGTGCTGGGCCAGCAGGTGCGCGATAACTTCCGCCCGGACACCAACTTCCTGCTGACCATCTCCAACGACGCCTGGTTCGGCCACTCCATCGGCCCGTGGCAGCACTTCCAGATGGCGCGCATGCGGGCGCTGGAGCTCGGCCGGCCGCTGCTGCGCAGCACCAATAACGGCGTCACCGCCGCGGTGGATGCGAACGGCGAGGTGATCGCCGAGATCCCGCAGTTTACCCGCCAGGTGCTCGAAGTGAAGGTCACACCGACCACCGGCGTCACGCCTTATGCGCGTTTCGGCGCCACACCGCTGTGGGTGATTACCCTGCTGCTGGGCGGCTGGGCGCTGATGTTGGGCTTGCGCCGCAAATAATCCTCTTCGCCGGGGCGCGCCCGCCGCGCCCCGCGTTCCCGTCAATATCCCCGCCTCAGTCAGAAAACGTCGTTAAATCAACGCGGCTGGCACACTCCTTGCTTTTATCTATGGCGACATCGCGCACCGGTTTACTTTTGCTGACGTTTTGTCGCACCTGCGCACATTTTGGGTGCATTAAGCGCACCGCGCGGGTGCGCCGACGTTTTGTTGCATTGATTTGGTGCGCGCGGCGTCTCAAAAAATGAAACATTTTAGTTTCAAGGTGTTCACAATCGGTTATTTTTTAACAGCGTTCAGTTCATAAGACTATCTTTATAACTTGAGCAATAAACAGTCGATTTAACCTGACGCTCTTTAGTCAGAGCCACAACAACAGCAAAGGAGTTGGACCATGCAAATGCGTAAATTGGCGTTATCGTTACTGCTGCTCGGTGCGGCAGGTAGCGTGGCGCATGCGGAAGACCTGACCGGTACGCTGAAGAAAATCAAAGACAATGGCGTGATCGTTGTCGGCCACCGCGAATCGTCAGTGCCGTTCTCCTACTACGACAACCAACAAAAAGTTGTGGGCTACTCTCAGGACTACTCCAACCAAATCGTTGAAGCCGTTAAGAAAAAGCTGAATGCGCCGAATCTGCAGGTGAAAATGCTGCCGATTACCTCGCAGAACCGCATCCCGCTGCTGCAAAACGGCACCTATGATTTCGAGTGCGGATCCACCACCAATAACCTCGAGCGCCAGAAACAGGCCGCCTTCTCCGACACCATTTTCGTGGTCGGCACCCGCTTGCTGGTGAAAAAGGGCTCCGACATCAAAGACTTTAAAGACCTGGCCGGCAAACCGGTGGTGGTCACCTCCGGCACCACCTCCGAAGTGCTGCTGAACAAGCTGAACGACAGCGACAAGATGAACATGCGCATCATCAGCGCCAAAGACCACGGCGATTCCTTCCGCACTCTGGAAAGCGGCCGCGCCGTGGCCTTCATGATGGATGATGCCCTGCTGGCGGGCGAACGCGCCAAGGCCAAGAAACCGGATCAGTGGGAAATCATCGGCACGCCGCAGTCGAAAGAGGCCTACGGCTGCATGCTGCGCAAAGACGATCCTGAGTTTAAAAAGCTGGTCGATGACACCATCGCCCAGGCGCAAACCTCCGGTGAAGCGGCCAAGTGGTTTGAGAAATGGTTCAAGCAGCCTATTCCACCGAAAAACCTCAACATGAACTTCGAACTGTCGGACGACATGAAGCAACTGTTCAAAGAGCCAAACGACAAAGCGTTGAACTAAATAGAACAAAAGCCGGCGCGGCCGCCAGGCCAAACCGGCCCAGTTGATGACTGGGACAGACAGGAATGAGGGGGGCCGTTCCCCTCCCTCATTTTCCCCAAGGCGCATCACCGACACCCGTACACAACAAGCCAGCCAGACTGGCCGCGTGGCGATCGGCGCTCATCAAGTCATCAATCTTCGGCGCCCTGCGCCCGTTTATCGGAGTTTGTTATGTCAATAGATTGGAACTGGGGTATCTTCCTGCAGCAGGCCCCGTTTGGGAACACCACTTACCTCGGCTGGATCTGGTCCGGCTTTCAGGTCACGGTGGCCCTCTCCGTCTGTGCCTGGATTATCGCTTTCTTCGTCGGTTCACTGTTCGGTATCTTGCGTACCGTGCCCAACCGCTTTCTTTCCACCCTCGGCACCTGTTACGTCGAACTGTTCCGCAACGTGCCGCTGATCGTGCAATTCTTTACCTGGTATCTGGTGATCCCCGAGCTGCTGCCGGCCAATATCGGCACCTGGTTCAAAACCGAGCTGGATCCCAACGTGCAGTTCTTCGTCTCTTCCATGCTCTGCCTGGGGCTGTTTACCGCCGCCCGCGTTTGCGAACAGGTGCGCGCCGCCATTCAGTCCCTGCCGCGCGGCCAGAAAGCCGCCGGGCTGGCGATGGGCCTGACGCTGCCGCAAACCTACCGCTACGTGCTGCTGCCGAACGCCTACCGGGTGATCGTGCCGCCGATGACCTCGGAGATGCTCAACCTGGTCAAAAACTCCGCCATCGCCTCCACCATCGGCCTGGTGGACATGGCCGCACAGGCCGGCAAGCTGTTGGATTACTCCGCACACGCCTATGAATCCTTTACCGCCATCACGCTGGCTTATATCGGCATCAACGCCGTTATCATGCTGTTTATGCGTCTGGTCGAAAAGAAAGTGCAGTTGCCTGGCAACCTGGGGAGTAAATAATGTACGAATTTGACTGGGCGTCGATCGTCCCAAGCTTCCCTTATCTGCTGCAAGGCATGGTGATCACGCTGAAGATCACCGTGACCGCCATCGTGGTCGGCATCCTGTGGGGCACCGTGCTGGCGGTGATGCGTCTGTCGCCGTTCAAGCCGATAAGCTGGTTCGCCACCCTGTACGTCAACCTGTTCCGTTCGGTGCCGCTGGTGATGGTGCTGCTGTGGTTCTATCTGGTGGTTCCAAGCTTATTACAACAGGTTCTAGGGCTGTCGCCGAAAACCGATATTCGCCTGATCTCGGCTATGGTAGCCTTTTCCCTGTTTGAAGCGGCCTATTACTCGGAAATCATCCGCGCCGGTATCATCAGCATCTCGCGCGGCCAATCCTCCGCCGCGCTGGCGCTGGGCATGACCCACTGGCAGTCCATGCGGCTGGTGATCCTGCCGCAGGCGTTCCGCGCCATGGTGCCGCTGCTGCTGACCCAGGGCATCGTACTGTTCCAGGATACCTCGCTGGTTTACGTACTGAGCCTGGCCGACTTCTTCCGCACCGCGTCGACCATCGGCGAACGCGACGGCACCCAGGTTGAAATGATCCTGTTCGCCGGTTTTGTCTATTTTGTTATCAGCCTCGCCGCCTCTGCGCTGGTAAGCTATTTGAAGAAAAGGACTGTTTGATGATATCCCTGAAAAATGTTTCCAAGTGGTACGGTCACTTCCAAGTGTTGACCGATTGCACCACCGAAGTGAAAAAAGGCGAAGTGGTCGTCGTCTGCGGTCCTTCAGGTTCCGGCAAATCCACCCTGATCAAAACCGTCAACGGCCTGGAGCCGATCCAGCAGGGAAGCATCCTGGTGAACGGCACCCCGGTCAACGACAAGAAAACCAACCTGGCGCAGCTGCGTGCCAAAGTCGGCATGGTGTTCCAACACTTTGAGCTGTTCCCGCACCTGTCTATCATCGACAACCTGACGCTGGCGCAGGTGAAAGTGCTCAAGCGCGATAAGACCGCCTCACGCGAGAAGGGCCTGAAGCTGCTTGAACGCGTCGGCCTCTCCGCCCATGCCAACAAGTTCCCCGGCCAGCTGTCCGGCGGCCAGCAGCAGCGCGTCGCCATCGCCCGCGCGCTGTGCATGGATCCTATCGCCATGCTGTTCGATGAACCGACCTCGGCGCTCGATCCGGAAATGATCAACGAAGTGCTGGACGTGATGGTCGAACTGGCGAACGAAGGCATGACCATGATGGTGGTAACCCACGAAATGGGCTTCGCCCGCAAGGTGGCGAATCGGGTAATCTTTATGGACGAAGGCAAAATCGTCGAAGACCGCAACAAAGACGATTTCTTCAACAACCCCGAGTCCGATCGCGCCAAGGACTTCCTGGCCAAGATCCTGCACTAAACGCTCTCGGTGCGCCCCGCCAGGGGCGCATCTTTTCTCCCGGCACTAAAAGCGCTTGTTTCTCCCCGGTTTTGATCCGATGCTCGCTGGATAACAAACAGAGGAGAAAGAACATGCCCCGCCCTATTATCATCGATTGCGATCCCGGCCTCGACGACGCCATCGCGCTGGCCATGGCGCTGCGTTCGCCGGAGCTGGACGTCAAAGCCATTACCACCTCCGCCGGCAACCAGACGCCGGAGAAAACCCTGCATAATGCGCTGGGCCTGCTGACCCTGATGCAGCGCGAGGACATCCCGGTCGCCGCCGGCGCCGGCGGCCCGCTGATGCGCGAGCTGGTGATCGCCGACTATGTCCACGGCAAAACCGGCATGGGCAACACCCACCTGCCGACGCCGACCCTCAAACCCGATCCCCGCGGCGCCGTCGAGCTGATCGCCGACCTGCTGCGCGCCAGCCCACAGCCGATAACCCTGGTGGTGACCGGCCCGATGACCAATATCGCCCTGCTACTGGCCCAGCATGCCGAGTTGAAAAGCCGCATCGAGCGCATCGTATTCATGGGCGGCGGCATGAACGCCGGCAATACTACGCCGGTGGCGGAGTTCAACATCTTCGTCGATCCCGAAGCCGCCGAAATGGTGCTGAAATCCGGCGTGCCGCTGACCATGGCCGGGCTGAACGTCACCCATCAGGCGCTGGTGTTGCCGCAGGATATCGAGCGCATTCGTCAGATAGACAATCCGGTCGCGCAGGCGGTCGCGGAGATGCTCGATTTTTATCTGCCGCTGTACCTCAGCCATCCGCGCGGCCTGCCCGGCGCAGCGATGCACGATCCCTGCACCATCGCCTGGCTGCTGGCGCCACAGCTGTTCACCGGCGTAGAACGCTGGGTCGGCGTGGAGACCAAAGGGGAATACACCGTCGGCATGACGGTGGTGGACTATTTCCAGCAAACCGGCAACGCGGCCAACGTGGAAGTGCTGACCGGCATCAACCGCGAGGGCTTTATCGATCTGCTGGCCGAGCGCGTAGCGCGTTATTGATCCTATCGGGGCGCGCTCGCGCCCCTCGTTCAACTTTTTTGATTTAACTCAGCGAATTTTTGCGCTATCACTGTTCATCGCTTGCCTCTACCATGCGTTTACACCGACTGACATCGTTACCGATTAGCCTTCGCCTGGAGATAAGCCAATGAGCCGCGTACTGGTCCTGAAATCAAGCATTCTGGGTGAATATTCCCAGTCTGGAAAATTAGTCGATTTTTTTGTTGAACAATGGCGTGAAACTCACCCTGAAGACACGTTTACCGTGCGTGATTTGGCCAACCCAACGCTGCCGGAGCTGGATGGTGAAGTGATGGCCGGCTTTACCGCCGGCGACAAACCGCTGACGCCGCATCAGCAAAGCACCCTGGCGCTGTCCGATGAGCTGATTGCCGAGCTGAAATCGCACGACACGCTGATCATCAGCGCCCCGATGTACAACTTCAACATCCCGACGCAGCTGAAGATCTACTTCGATCTTATCGCCCGCGCCGGCCAGACGTTCCGCTATACCTCCGCTGGCGCCGAAGGGCTGGTGACGGGCAAGAAAGCGATCGTCATCTCCAGCCGCGGTGGCATCCACGCCGACACGCCGACGGATCTGATCACGCCGTACGTGAAGTTGTTCCTGGGCTTTATCGGCATCACCGACGTTGAATTCGTGCTGGCGGAAGGCTTCGCCTATGGCCCGGAAGCGGCGGAGAAAGCCGCCCAGGACAGCCGCATCGCAGTCGTGCAAAAAATCCCGGCCGGCGTCGCCGTACCGGCCAGCGCACCGGCGCAGGCGGACGTTGCCCCGGCAACCGTCAGCGGCGGTTTCCTGAGCAACCTGCTGAAGAAACTGTTCCGTTAAACGCCGGCCTTAGCGTTCCCCGCCCTGGCGGGGAACGTCATCAAGGTTCAAACGGCCGGCGCTGGAACTGGTCGTGACCGCATTTCGGGCAGAGCGGCAGCACCTCCGGCGTGTAAAACGCCAAATGGTAGTGACACTGCTCGCACACCAGATTGCCCAGCCCCACCACTTCACCGCTGTGGTAAACGCCGTGGTGGCTGACATCCTTGAACACCTCGCGCCACTCCAGCTGGGTTTTGTCGGTGATATCCGCCAGTTCCTGCCACAGGCTCTCTTTGATCACGCGCATAAACACGCTGTCGGTAAACTCGTCCCGGCTCTCCTGATAGCTGCGAGCGAACTCCTCCAGATCGCGCCGCACCGCCTGCGTCACCTGCAGCACTTCGTCGCGCGTCAGATCTTCGGCCTCGTTCAAGCGCCGCTCCGCGCTGGCCACCAGTTCATCGATATCGCGTTCGCCGTTTTTCAGGCGTTCGCTCAGCGATGCCACCAATTCGCGGTAATACTGAGCAACCTTGTTCATAGACTCTCCTCAATAAACGCTGCGCCGGACTTGGCTGTAGGGATCCCCCCTAAGCTACTTGTTCTTATTTTAGCCGTAAATGACTGATGTCACTTGGCAAGACGCGGGATCCGCAGGTTGTGAGCCGCGTCATGACGGCGTTTTTTTTAAATGCGCCGAGTCAGGCGCTTGGAGTTGTTGCCGGGAGGTCTTATCAGCTATGCTATGCGGATCTACGAATACTAAATGTTCATTGCGTTGCCTCTGACCGGGGCAACGGTTTACACCTACAGGACCACCGGCCGCCATGCAAGAGCAATACCGTCCAGAAGACATAGAATCGAACGTACAGCTTCACTGGCAAGAGAAGCAGACTTTCAAAGTTACCGAAGACGACAGCAAGGAAAAGTACTACTGCCTATCCATGCTGCCTTACCCGTCCGGCCGACTGCACATGGGCCACGTTCGTAACTACACTATCGGCGACGTGATCTCGCGCTATCAGCGCATGCTGGGCAAAAACGTACTGCAGCCGATCGGCTGGGATGCGTTCGGCCTGCCGGCGGAAGGCGCAGCGGTGAAAAACAACACCGCGCCGGCCCCGTGGACCTACGACAACATCGAATACATGAAGAACCAGCTGAAACTGCTGGGCTTCGGCTACGACTGGGATCGCGAAATCGCCACCTGCCAGCCGGAATACTATCGCTGGGAACAGTGGTTCTTCACCAAGCTGTATGAAAAAGGCCTGGTCTACAAGAAGACCTCGGCGGTGAACTGGTGTCCGCACGATCTGACCGTGCTGGCCAACGAACAGGTTATCGACGGCTGCTGCTGGCGCTGCGACACCAAGGTCGAGCGTAAAGAGATCCCGCAGTGGTTCATCAAAATCACCGCTTACGCCGATCAGCTGCTGAACGATCTGGACACGCTTGAAAGCTGGCCGGAGCAGGTGAAAACCATGCAGCGCAACTGGATTGGCCGCTCCGAAGGCGTGGAAATCACCTTCGACGTGGCGGACAGCGAAGAGAAGCTGACGGTTTACACCACCCGCCCGGACACCTTCATGGGCGCCACCTACGTGGCGGTCGCCGCGGGCCACCCGCTGGCGCAACAGGGCGCGCGCAACAACCCGGCGCTGACCGAGTTCATCGACGAATGCCGCAACACCAAAGTGGCCGAAGCAGAAATGGCGACGATGGAGAAGAAAGGCATGCCGACCGGCCTGTTCGTGGTCCACCCGCTGAGCGGCGAGAAGCTGCCGGTGTGGGTCGCCAACTTCGTGCTGATGGAATACGGCACCGGCGCCGTGATGGCAGTACCGGCGCACGACCAGCGCGACTGGGAATTCGCCACCAAATATGATTTGCCGATCAAACCGGTGATCCTGAACCTCGACGGCAGCCAGCCTGACGTGAGCGCCGAAGCGATGACCGACAAAGGCGCGCTGTTCAACTCCGGCGAGTTCGACGGTCTGGACAATGAAGCGGGCTTCAACGCCATCGCCGACAAACTGGTCGCCAAGGGCGTAGGCCAGCGTAAGGTTAACTACCGTCTGCGCGACTGGGGTGTCTCCCGCCAGCGTTACTGGGGCGCGCCAATCCCGATGGTGACGCTGGAAGACGGCACCGTAATGCCGACGCCGGAAGACCAGCTGCCGGTGATCCTGCCGGAAGACGTGGTCATGGACGGCATCACCAGCCCGATCAAGGCCGACCCTGAGTGGGCGAAAACCACCGTCGACGGCCAGCCGGCGCTGCGCGAAACCGACACCTTCGACACCTTTATGGAGTCCTCCTGGTACTACGCGCGCTACACCTGCCCGCAGTATGACCAGGGCATGCTGGATCCGGCCGCCGCCAACTACTGGCTGCCGGTCGATCAATATATCGGCGGCATCGAGCACGCCATCATGCACCTGATGTACTTCCGCTTCTTCCACAAGCTGATGCGCGATGCGGGCCTGGTGGATTCCGATGAGCCGGCCAAGCGCCTGCTGTGTCAGGGCATGGTGCTGGCCGACGCCTTCTACTACACCGGCAACAGCGGCGAGCGCGTCTGGGTATCCCCGGTTGACGCCACCGTCGAGCGCGACGACAAGGGCCGCATCATCAAGGCTACGGATCCGCAAGGCCGTGAACTGGTCTATGCTGGCATGAGCAAAATGTCGAAGTCGAAGAACAACGGCATCGACCCGCAGGAGATGGTGGAAAAATACGGCGCGGACACCGTGCGTCTGTTCATGATGTTCGCTTCACCGGCAGAAATGACGCTGGAGTGGCAGGAATCCGGCGTGGAAGGGGCTAACCGCTTCCTGAAACGCGTGTGGAAACTGGCCTATGATCACGTGGAAAAAGGCGCGGTGCAGCCGCTGAACGTGGCGTCGCTGAACGAAGATCAGAAAGCGCTGCGCCGCGATCTGCACAAAACCATCGCCAAGGTGACCGACGATATCGGCCGCCGTCAGACCTTCAACACCGCAATCGCCGCCGTGATGGAGCTGATGAACAAGCTGGCCCGCGCGCCGCAGGAGAGCGAGCAGGATCGCGCGCTGCTGCAAGAAGCGCTGCTGGCCGTGGTGCGCATGCTGTATCCGTTCACCCCTCACGTGTGCTTCACCCTGTGGCAGGCGCTGGGTGGCGAAGGCGACGTGGACACCGCGCCATGGCCGGTTGCCGACGAACAGGCGATGGTCGAGGACTCCAAGCTGGTGGTGGTGCAAGTGAACGGCAAGGTTCGCGCTAAAATCACCGTATCTGCCGATGCGACCGAAGAGCAAGTGCGCGCGCGCGCTGCCGAAGAGCATCTGGTGGCTAAATATCTGGACGGCGTCACGATTCGCAAAGTGATTTACGTTCCGGGCAAACTGCTTAACCTGGTTGTGGGTTAACACAAGGAGGAGTTGTGCGACAACGTATTCTGACGCTGTTGCTGGGGTTGGCGGTGTTGGTCACCGCCGGCTGCGGTTTTCACCTGCGTGGCACCACGCAGGTGCCTAATGAAATGAAAACGCTGATCCTGGACAGTTCGGATCCTTACGGGCCATTGACGCGCGCGGTGCGTGAGCAGCTGCGTTTGAACGCCGTGACCATCGTCAGCGATCCGAAGCGTAAAGACGTGCCTTCCCTGCGCATCGTCGGCGCGACGGAAAGCCAGGATACCGCCTCGATCTTCCAGGACGGTAAAACCGCCGAGTACCAGCTGGTGCTGACCGTGCAGGCGCAGGTGCTGCTCCCGGGCCACGACCTGTATCCGCTGTCGGTGAAAGTGTTCCGTTCGTTCTTCGACAACCCGCTGACCGCGCTGGCCAAGGACTCCGAGCAGGAGATCATTCGCCAGGAAATGCGTGAGCAGGCGGCGCAGCAACTGGTGCGTAAACTGCTGACCGTGCATGCGGCGGAAGAAGAGAACCGGCAGAAAGCCGCTGCCGTCGGCGAACGAGCGGCAAGCCAAACCGCACAATGATCCGCATTTATCCGGAACAACTTGCCGCGCAGCTCCGAGAGGGGCTGCGCGCTTGTTATTTATTGAGCGGCAATGAACCGCTGCTGCTGCAGGAAAGCCAGGATTTACTCCGGCAGGCCGCGCAACAGCAGCAGTTCAGCGAGCACTACAGCATTTCCCTCGACGCCCATACTGACTGGGACGCCATCTTCGGCATCTGCCAGGCGATGAGCCTGTTCGCCAGCCGCCAGACGCTGCTGCTGATCTTCCCGGAAAACGGCCCGACGGCGCCGATCGGCGAACAGCTGACCAAGCTCGCCACGCTGCTGCACGAGGATATTCTGCTGATCCTGCGCGGCCCGCGCCTCACCAAAGCGCAGGAAAACAGCGCCTGGTTCAAGGCGCTCAGCCCGCACGGCGCTCTCGTCAGTTGCCAGACGCCTGAACAGGCGCAGCTGCCGCGCTGGGTCGCCGCGCGCGCCAAGTCGATGAAACTGGAGTTGGACGACGCGGCCAATCAGCTGCTGTGCTACTGCTACGAAGGCAACCTGCTGGCGCTGTCGCAGGCGCTGGAGCGGCTGTCGCTGCTGCACCCGGACGGCAAGCTCACCCTGCCGCGCGTCGAGCAGGCGGTGAACGACGCCGCCCACTTCACGCCGTTCCACTGGCTGGATGCCCTGCTGGCCGGCAAGAGCAAGCGCGCCTGGCATATCTTGCAGCAGTTGCAGCAAGAGGACGTGGAGCCGGTGATCCTGCTGCGTACCCTGCAGCGCGAACTGCTGCTGCTGCTGACGCTGCAGCGCCGCATGGCGTCTGCGCCGCTGCGCTCGCTGTTCGATCAGCACAAGGTCTGGCAGAACCGCCGCCCGCTGGTGACCCAGGCGTTGCAACGCCTGTCCGGCCCCCAGCTTCAGCAGGCGGTACAGCTGCTGACGCAAATCGAGCTGACCCTCAAGCAGGACTATGGCCAGTCGGTCTGGCCGGAACTGGAAACCCTGTCGATGCTGCTGTGCGGCAAACCCCTGGCCACGAGTTTTAGCGATGCCCACTAACCCGGAACACCCCACCGTTTTGCACGCGCTGTTCGGCGGCACCTTTGATCCGATCCACTATGGCCACCTGCGGCCGGTGGAGGCGCTGGCCGCCGAAGTGGGTCTGAATCGCGTCACGCTGCTGCCTAACCATGTGCCGCCGCACCGCCCGCAGCCGGAGGCCAATGCGCAACAGCGCCTGAAGATGGTCGAGTTGGCGATCGCCGGCAACCCGCTGTTTGCGGTCGACGATCGCGAACTGCACCGCACCACGCCCTCCTACACCATCGAGACGTTGGAAACGATTCGTAAAGAGCGTGGCGCCGCCCAGCCGCTGGCGTTTATTATTGGCCAGGACTCGCTGCTGACGCTGCATAAGTGGCACCGCTGGCAGGCGCTGTTGGACGTCTGCCACCTGCTGGTGCTGGCGCGCCCGGGCTATAACGATCGCATGGACACGCCGGAACTGCAGCAGTGGCTGGAACGCCATCGCACCGCCGACCCGGCGCTGCTCAGCCGTCGCCCGCACGGCCATATCTATCTGGCCGATACGCCGGAGCTGGAAATTTCCGCCACCGAGATCCGCCAGCGCCGCCATCAGGGCCTCAACTGCGACGACCTGCTGCCGCGCCCGGTGCAGCGCTATATCGAGTTGCAGGGTTTATATCGCTAGTGAAAGGTGCGTGATATACTGCGCCGCTATTTTTCAGGTATCCGCTGAAAACCCCGGAAACCTTAGCTGGCCGGGCAGTCACCAGTTAGCTGGCTTTCAGCGGCAGCCTGCCGAAACCATTATCCGGTTACGCCGCGGCGCGCGCATTTTGCCCGCCGCAGCCGACTGAACAGAACACACCCGAGGGGGAACCTTTGCAAGGTAAAGCGCTCCAAGATTTCGTCATCGATAAAATCGATGATCTGAAAGGCCAAGACATTGTCGCTCTGGACGTCCAGGGCAAATCCAGCATCACCGATTGCATGATCATCTGCACCGGCACCTCAACGCGCCACGTGATGTCGATCGCCAGCCACGTGGTGCAGGAATCCCGCGCCGCGGGCATGGAGCTGTACGGCATGAAAGGCCAGGAAGCCTCCGACTGGATCGTGGTCGATCTGGGCGAAGTGATCGTGCACGTGATGCAGGAAGAGAGCCGTCGCCTGTACGAGCTGGAAAAACTCTGGAGCTAAGCGGTGAAACTGCAATTGGTGGCGGTCGGCACCAAAATGCCAGACTGGGTGCAAACCGGCTTTATGGATTACCTGCACCGCTTTCCCAAAGACATGCCGTTTGAGTTGACCGAGATCCCGGCCGGCAAACGCGGCAAAAACGCCGACATCAAGCGCATTCTGGACAAGGAAGGCGAACAGATGCTGGCGGCGGTGGGCAAAGGCAACCGCATCGTTACGCTGGATATCCCAGGCACGCCGTGGGAAACGCCGCAGCTGGCGCAGCAGCTTGAGCGCTGGAAGCAGGATGGCCGCAATGTCAGCTTGCTGATCGGCGGCCCGGAAGGGCTGGCGCCCGCCTGCAAAGCCGCTGCCGAGCAGAGCTGGTCGCTTTCTCCGTTGACGCTGCCGCATCCTTTGGTGCGCGTCCTGGTGGCCGAAAGCCTCTACCGCGCCTGGAGTATTACAACAAATCATCCTTACCACCGGGAATAGCCGGTGGTGACCGTGACAGAGTGAAATAAAGCAGCGGGATGAAAATAGAACGTAACCCTTTTCGCGACTATACGGCTGAATCCGCCCTGTTTGTACGCCGCGCCCTGGTGGCGTTCCTGGTCATCCTGGTGCTGTCCGGCATCCTGATCGCCAACCTGTATAATCTGCAAGTGGTCCGCGTCGAGGATTACCGCACCCGTTCCAACGAAAACCGCATCAAGCTGGTGCCCATCGCGCCCAGCCGCGGCATTATCTACGATCGCAACGGCACCCCGCTGGCGCTCAACCGCACCATTTATCAGCTGGAGCTGATGCCGGAGAAGGTCGACGATCTCAAGGCCACGCTGCAGGCGCTGCGCACGGTGGTCGATCTGACTGACGACGACATCGCCAATTTCGAAAAAGAGCGCAAGCGCTCGCGCCGTTTCGTCTCCATTCCGGTGAAAACCGCGCTGACCGAGGTGCAGGTCGCCCGCTTTGCGGTCAATCAGTTCCGCTTCCCCGGCGTGGAAGTGAAAGGCTACCAGCGCCGCTACTATCCTTACGGATCCGCCCTCACCCATGTCACCGGCTATGTGTCGAAGATCAACGATCGCGACGTTGAACGTCTGGATAAAGACGGCAAGCTGGCCAACTACGCCGCCACCCACGATATCGGCAAGCTGGGCATCGAACGCTATTACGAAGACACGCTGCACGGTAAAACCGGTTACGAAGAGGTTGAAGTCAACAACCGCGGCCGGGTGATCCGCCAATTGCACGAGCAGCCGCCTTCCGCCGGCCAGGACGTCTATCTGACGCTCGATCTTGATCTGCAGCGCTATATCGAACAGCTGCTGGTTGGCAGCCGCGCCGCGGTGGTGGTGAGCGATCCGCGCACCGGCGCCATCCTGGCGATGGTGTCCAATCCGAGCTACGATCCGAACCTGTTCGTGGACGGCATTTCCAGCAAGGACTATCAGGGTCTGCTGAACGATCCGAATCGCCCGCTGATCAACCGCGCCACGCAGGGGGTTTATCCGCCCGCGTCGACGGTGAAACCTTATATCGCCGTGTCGGCACTCAGCGCCGGCGTGATCACCAAGAACACCGTAGTGTTCGATCCCGGCTGGTGGCAACTGCCCGGCTCGGAAAAACGCTTTCGCGACTGGAAAAAATGGGGTCACGGCCGCCTGAACGTCACCAAAGCGCTGGAAGAATCCGCGGATACCTACTTCTATCAGGTCGCCTATGATATGGGGATCGATCGGCTGTCGAGCTGGCTGACCAAATTCGGTTACGGCCAGTACACCGGCATCGATCTGGCCGAAGAGCGCTCCGGCCTGATGCCGACGCGTGAATGGAAGCTGAAACGCTATAAAAAACCGTGGTATCAGGGCGACACCATTCCGGTGGGCATCGGCCAGGGTTACTGGACCGCCACGCCGATCCAGATGGCCAAGGCGCTGAACACCCTGATCAACGACGGTACCGTCAAAACGCCGCACCTGCTGCAGAGCACCCGCGTCAACGGCGCGCTGGTGCCGTTCAAACAGGAAGAGAACACGCAGATCGGCGATATTCACTCCGGCTTCTGGGAAATCGCCAAAGACGGCATGTACGGTGTGGCCAACCGTCCGAACGGGACGGCGCGCAAGTACTTTGCGGACGCATCTTACAAAGCCGCGGCGAAATCGGGCACCGCACAGGTCTTCGGTTACGAAACCTACAACGCCCATAAACTGGCGGAGCACCTGCGCGATCACAAGCTGATGACCGCCTTTGCGCCGTTCAATAACCCGACGGTGTCGGTCGCCATCATTCTGGAAAACGGCGGCTCCGGTCCGGCGGTGGGCACCATCACCCGCCAGATCCTCGACCATATTCTGCTGGGCGACAACAATACGCAATTGCCAAGCGAGGCCCCGCTGCCGCCTGGCGTAGAAGGTGACTAAGGTAGAACATGACTGAAAGCCAACAAAAAGGCTCGATCTGGACCAAAATCCACATTGATCCGACGTTCCTGCTGCTGATCCTGGCTCTGCTGGTCTACAGCGCCTTCGTGATGTGGAGCGCCAGCGGCCAGGACATCGGCATGATGGAGCGCAAGATCGGGCAGATCGTCATGGGGCTGATCGTGATGGCCGTCATGGCGCAGATCCCGCCGCGCGTGTACGAAAGCTGGGCGCCCTATCTGTATATTTTCTGCGTGATTTTGCTGATCCTGGTGGACGCCTTCGGGCAGATCAGTAAAGGCGCGCAGCGCTGGCTGGATCTCGGCGTGGTGCGCTTCCAGCCGTCGGAAATCGCCAAGATCGCCGTGCCGCTGATGGTGGCGCGCTTTATGAACCGCGATGTCTGCCCGCCTTCGCTGAAAAACACCGCCATCGCGCTGGTGCTGATCTTCCTGCCGACGCTGCTGGTGGCCGCGCAGCCGGATCTCGGCACGTCGATCCTGATCGCCGCCTCCGGCCTGTTCGTGCTGTTTCTGTCGGGCATGAGCTGGAAACTGATCGCCGTCGCCGCCGTCGCGCTGGCGGCCTTCATCCCGGTGCTGTGGTTCTTCCTGATGCACGGCTATCAGCGCGACCGCGTGATGATGTTGCTCGATCCGGAAAGCGACCCGCTCGGCGCCGGTTATCACATCATTCAATCCAAGATCGCCATCGGCTCCGGCGGCCTGTCCGGCAAGGGCTGGCTGCACGGCACCCAGTCGCAGCTGGAGTTCCTGCCGGAGCGCCATACCGACTTTATCTTCGCCGTGTTGGCCGAAGAGCTGGGGCTGATCGGGGTGTTGGTGCTGCTGGCGCTCTACCTGCTGGTGATCATTCGCGGGCTGATGATCGCCGCCAAGGCGCAAACCACCTTCGGCCGCGTGATGGTCGGCGGCTTGATGCTGATTTTGTTCGTTTATGTCTTTGTTAACATCGGTATGGTCAGTGGCATTTTGCCGGTAGTTGGCGTACCTTTGCCTCTGGTCAGTTACGGGGGTTCGGCGCTGATAGTGTTGATGGCCGGTTTCGGCATCATCATGTCGATCCACACGCATCGGAAAATGCTGTCTAAAAGTTTATAAGAGGTGAGTAATGCGTAAGGAATGGCTTTGGATCGGCGTCGCGGCGGTGTTGCTCTCCGCCTGTACCGCCCCGACCACGGAACAGCAAGCCCCTCCGCAGCCGTACAACGGCCCGGTGGTGGAAATCGGCGGCGTCGAGCCTCAATATGAACCCTATAACCCTAATAACATGCAGGATTATAAGGTTAATGGCGATACTTACCGCATCGTAAAAGATCCGCAGAACTTCTCGCAGACCGGCCTGGCGGCCTGGTATGGCGAAGAAGCCAACGGCAACACCACCGCGCTGGGCGAGCAGTTCGATCCTAATGGCCTGACTGCGGCCCACCCAACGCTGCCGATCCCAAGCTACGTGCGCGTCACCAACCTGGCCAACGGCCGTCAGTTGGTGGTGCGCGTCAACGATCGCGGGCCTTACACCAAGGGCCGTATCATCGATCTGTCGAAAGCCGCCGCCGATCGCCTCAACCTGTCCAACAACACCAAGGTCAAAGTCGATTTCATCAACGTGGCGCCGGACGGCACGCTGAGCGGCCCTGGCACCATCGGCACCATCGTGGCGAAACAGAGCTACGCATTGCCGGCGCGCCCGGATCTTGGCTCCAGCGGCATGGGCACCCCGATCCAACAGGAGGCGCCGATCGCCAGCGGCGCGGCGGTGCGCCCTATTGATAACAGCACCCTGCGCACCGATGACGACGCGCCTGCGAACGCCGGCAACGCCGCCAACGGCCGCAGTGGTTTCCTCGGCGCGCCAAGCGCATTACCGGCCGGCGTGCTGGAAAGTGCCGAGCCTGAAGCCGCCGCAGTAGCCGCACCGGTCGCGGCCGGCGCTGCCGCTGCCGGCATGGCTGCCGCTTCCTCCTCCGGCGGCTACGTGGTGCAGGTCGGTGCGTTGAGCAGCGCCGAGCGCGCCCAGAGCTGGCAGCAAAGCCTGAGCCAACAGTTTGGCGTACCGGGCAAAGTAGCGGCCAACGGCAACGTTTACCGCGTCCAGCTCGGCCCGTTCAGCAGCCGTCAACAGGCGGCCCAGCTGCAACAACGTCTGGCCAGCGAAGCGCAACAACAGTCTTTCGTTACTGCTGCACCCTGAGCGTTAAACCCGGCGGGCATTCACGGCTGTTAAGCGGTTATTTAGCTGAAACATTTTCTTGCAGCTAAAAGGGCACTAACCGCAATTAGTCAGATGAATGGATAATGCCTGCCGGGATCGCATCTGCTATAGTGTGGCTCGTTTTTTAACTTTACTTTCACGGATGTTGTAGTCCCGATCATGAAACAAGTAACTTCTTTTCGCTTAATCAAAAGCATCGCACTCGGCACCGTTATCGCAATGAGCGCAGCCTCCGTTGCACATGCCGATGACGTTAACATCAAAACCATGATCCCAGGTGTCCCGCAGATCGATGCGGAAGCGTACATCCTGATTGATTACAACTCCGGCAAGGTGCTGGCCGAGATGAACGCCGATGCGCGTCGCGATCCGGCCAGCCTGACCAAAATGATGACCAGCTACGTCATCGGCCAGGCGCTGAAAGCGGGTAAAATCGGCCAGGACGATCTGGTGACCGTCGGCCAGGACGCCTGGGCGACCGGCAACCCGGTGTTCAAAGGTTCCTCGCTGATGTTCCTGAAGCCGGGCGATCGCGTGCCGGTCTCCAAACTGACCCGCGGCATCAACCTGCAGTCCGGTAACGACGCCTGCGTGGCGATGGCCGACTACGTCGCCGGCAGCCAGGACGCGTTCGTCAACCTGATGAACACCTACGTCAGCAAGCTGGGTCTGCAGAATACCCACTTCCAGACGGTACACGGCCTGGATGCCCAGGGCCAGTACAGCTCGGCGCGCGACATGGCGCTGATCGGCCAGGCGCTGATCCGCGACGTGCCGGAAGAGTACGCGATTTACAAAGAAAAAGAGTTCACTTTCAACAATATCCGCCAGATGAACCGCAACGGTCTGCTGTGGGATAACAGCCTGAACGTCGACGGCATCAAAACCGGCCACACCGACGCGGCGGGTTACAACCTGGTGGCTTCGGCGACCGAAGGCCAGATGCGTCTGATCTCCGCCGTGATGGGCGGCCGCACCTACAAAGGCCGCGAAGCCGAGAGCAAGAAACTGCTGACCTGGGGCTTCCGCTTCTTCGAAACCGTGGCGCCGCTGAAAGTCGGTAAAGAGTTCGCCTCCGAGCCGGTCTGGTTCGGCGATGCCGATCGCGTTGAGCTGGGCGTGGATAAAGACGTCTACCTGACCATCCCGCGCGGCCGCATGAAAGATCTGAAGGCCAGCTATGTGCTGAACACGCCGGAAATTCACGCGCCGCTGGCGAAAAACCAGGTGGTGGGCAGCATCAACTTCCAGCTGGACGGCAAAACCATCGACCAGCGTCCGCTGGTGGTGATGAACGAAGTGAAAGAAGGTGGTTTCTTCAGCCGCATCGTGGACTACATCAAACTGATGTTCCACCACTGGTTCGGTTAACGGTTGAAACGGGCGAAATTGCCCCCATATACTGAATAACATTAACTCCCGCCCCGGCGGGAGTTATAATTTATAGATTAGCTAGCACTCTGGAGCGCACGCACATGCAAAAAACTAAACTGAACGAACTGCTCGAATTCCCTTGCTCGTTTACCTACAAGGTGATGGGCCTGGCGCAGCCTGAGCTGGTTGACCAGGTAGTTGAAGTGGTGCAGCGCCATGCGCCGGGCGATTACAACCCGCAGGTTAAGCCAAGCAGCAAAGGCAACTACCACTCGGTCTCCATCACCATCAACGCCACTCACATCGAGCAGGTCGAAACCCTGTACGAGGAGTTGGGCAACATTGAAATTGTTCGCATGGTGCTGTAATTCCAGCATAAAACCCTGCTGATCAACCCGGGATGGCGCAGTGTCTTCCCGGGTTGCGCATTTTTGGTCAGCGAAAGGCTGGCCGCCAGCCGGAGCGCCCGGTATAATGGCTTTACCACTTCTGTAACCTGACGATGACTCTTTTGCAACCAGACAAGATCATTTTGCGTCAGCTGGGGTTGCAGCCCTACGCGCCTGTATCCCAAGCCATGCATAACTTCACCGACAGTCGTACCGAGACTACGCCGGACGAGCTGTGGCTGGTGCAGCATCACCCGGTATTCACCCAGGGCCAGGCCGGCAAAGCCGAACACGTGCTGATGCCCGGCGATATCCCGGTTGTCCAGAGCGATCGCGGCGGCCAGGTGACCTACCACGGGCCGGGCCAGCAGGTGATGTACGTGATGGTCGATCTGAAGCGCAATAAGGTCGGCGTACGCCAATTGGTCACGGCGATAGAAGATACGGTTATCAACACCCTCGCCCACTTCCGCCTCGCATCGCGCGCTCGTCCGGATGCGCCCGGCGTGTACGTGGGGGAGCAGAAAATCTGTTCGTTGGGTTTGCGGATCCGCAAAGGCAGCTCATTCCACGGCCTGGCCCTGAATGTGGCGATGGATCTCAGCCCCTTCCAACGCATCAACCCTTGCGGTTACGCCGGCATGCAGATGACGCAGGTCAGCGCGCTGGCGCCCGCCGTTGGCATTGAAGACATACACCCAATCCTGGTACAGGAATTTGTTCATTTACTCGGCTACCAGACGGTCGAGCTTCGTAACTGGAACCTGCACGATTATGAGTAAACCAATTCAGATGGAACGCGGCGTCAAATACCGCGATGCTGACAAAATGGCGCTGATCCCGGTCAAAACGGTGGTCACCGAACGGCAGGAGCTGTTGCGTAAACCCGAGTGGATGAAGATCAAACTGCCTGCCGACTCTACGCGCATTCAGGGCATCAAGGCCGCCATGCGTAAAAACGGCCTGCACTCCGTCTGTGAGGAAGCCTCGTGCCCTAACCTGTCCGAGTGTTTCAACCACGGTACCGCCACCTTTATGATCCTCGGCGCCATCTGTACCCGTCGCTGCCCGTTCTGCGACGTGGCCCACGGCCGCCCGATCGCGCCGGACGCCAACGAGCCGGAAAAGCTGGCGCAAACCATCGCCGACATGGCGCTGCGTTATGTAGTGATCACCTCGGTTGACCGCGACGATCTGCGCGACGGCGGCGCCCAGCACTTTGCCGACTGCATCTCGGCCATCCGCGCCAAGAGCCCGAACATCAAAATTGAAACGCTGGTGCCGGACTTCCGCGGCCGTATGGATCGCGCGCTGGAGATCCTCACCGCCACGCCGCCGGACGTGTTCAACCACAACCTGGAAAACGTGCCGCGCGTCTACCGCCAGGTGCGCCCGGGCGCCAACTACGAGTGGTCGTTGAAGCTGCTGGAGCGCTTTAAAGAAGCGCACCCGGATATCCCGACCAAATCCGGCCTGATGGTTGGCCTGGGAGAAACCAACGCGGAAATCATTGAAGTGATGCGCGATCTGCGTCGCCACGGCGTGACCATGCTGACGCTGGGCCAGTACCTGCAGCCGAGCCGTCATCACCTGCCGGTGCAGCGCTACGTCAGCCCGGCCGAGTTTGACGAGATGAAAGAAGAAGCGATGGCGATGGGCTTCACCCATGCCGCCTGTGGCCCGTTCGTGCGTTCGTCTTACCATGCCGATCTGCAGGCCAAAGGGATGGAAGTGAAATAACGCGTAATAGTTTGTTACGCTAAAGACGGCGAAAACGCCAAAAAACGGATGTCCGCAAGGCATCCGTTTTTTATTGTGCGCCATCAGACGGGATTAAACGTCTTTCTTCTCGACGCTCTGCTGCGCGGACTGGCTTTCGGCGGCATTGTTGCCGGCGGCCGGCGGCGTACTGTCGTCGCCTACGGCTTTTTTAAAGCCTTTCAGCGCCGCGCCAAGATCGGCGCCGAGCGTGCGCAGTTTGCTGGTGCCGAACAGTAAAATCACCAACACCGCAATCACCAGAAGTTTGGTAATGCTGATACCTTCCATACTCACCTTCTTATCATAGAGCGCTGCGTGAACAGCGAGAAAAACTGACCTTGCCTGCGAATATTTAGCGACTTTCCTTCAGCTCGCACAACCGCAACATGTAACAGAGTGAGATCCGTCGCAGGAATGCCACGCGCCCCTGAGGCGTGAATCCCAGACTATTCTTACTGTGCCTGCCGATGATCTACCTTTATCCGACGCTGCTCGGGCTGGTGACCTACCGCACCGCCAAACGGTTGGCGGAAAAGAAACAGGAGTTGCAGCGCATCAGCACCCGCGATGGGCTGACCGGCTTATATAACCGCCGCCACTGGGAGCACCTGCTGCATCGCCAGTTCGACAGCTGCCGCCGCTACCAGGACAACGCCACGCTGATCCTGATGGATATCGATCGCTTCAAAACCATCAACGATACTTTCGGCCATGCGCTGGGGGATGAGGCCCTGGCGGCGCTGGCGGAAGAGCTGCTGATTGGCTTGCGCAACGTGGATATCGTTGGGCGCTACGGCGGCGACGAGTTTGGCGCAGTGCTGCCGAACACCAGTGCTGAGCAGGCGGAAATCGTTCTGCGCCGCATCCAGCAGCGGCTGGACGCGGTCAGCTTCAAGGAGGCGCCGCAGCTGCGGCTGCAGATCAGCGCCGGCATCGCTAACTACCACCCCGCGCTGGGCGGTTATCTGGACTGGCTGAAAGCGGCCGACGGCGCGCTCTATCGGGCGAAGCAGAATGGCCGCAACCGGCTGGAAACGGCGGCGCCGCCAGGGGAGTAACTTACTGACTTAATAACTTGGCAAAATACTTCGGCGCTTCGACAAAGCCTTCACGCCGGTAAAACGCATGCGCCCGCTCGCGGCGGCTGTGGCAATGGACTTCCAGCCGATCGCAGCCGCGACGGTGCGCCAGCGCCTCGCCTGCCGCCAGCAACCGCCGCCCTACGCCCGCGCCGCGCGCCCGATCGTCGACGCAAAAATAGCTGATGCGGCCAATGTCGCCGGCCAACGCCAACTGCGGCAGAAAATGCAACGACAACACGCCCAGCACCTGCGCCCCATCCACCGCCACCAGCAGCGCCTCGTCCGGGTGCGCCAACAGTTGCTGCATGCGCTGCGTCAGAAACGCCTCGGTGCCGGGATAACCCAACGCCGTCATCAATTCGGCGATAGCGTGCCGGTCGCCCAGACGTGCCGCTCTGATTTCCATCGGTTTTACCTCGCAGGGGGTCGATACTACAAAATAGACGGCGTTAGGTGTAACATCCATCGGGTACGGTGAAAAAGGCCGTGCGGCACGCTGGAGATGACATTCCTCCCTAACCGCCTTCACAGGCTGATGATGTCTACGTAACCTCTCGGAGAGAGGCGCGTAGCGTTACGCCTGTCCCTTTCCGAGCCTCGTGAATTTCTCTGATTGAAAGGGAGTTGCCCCATGTTGAGCTCTTTACTGGCCGTATTTATCGGCGGCGGCGTCGGCAGCGTTTTGCGCTGGGCGGTAAGTATGAAAATGAATCCGCTGAACGCCCACATTCCGCTCGGTACGCTGATGGTCAATCTGATCGGCGGTTTTATCATCGGCCTGGCGATGGCGATTTTCACCCGCATGACGCATCTGGATCCCACCTGGAAATTACTGATCACCACCGGATTCTGCGGCGGCCTGACCACCTTCTCCACCTTTTCGCTGGAGGTGGTGTATCTGATGCAGGATGGCCGCTTCGGCTGGGCGCTGGCCAACATGCTGCTCAACCTGGCCGGCTCGCTGGCGATGACGCTGCTGGCCTTTATGCTGGTGATGTGGGTCAACGGGCGATAAGGCCTTAATGTTTCCTTAATCTTGCATGCGCATAATCTCATCCAGTACCCCTGACTGGATGAGAAATCGCTATGTTTAGCCTGCCGAAAACCGCCGCCGAAGCGATCGCCGTTGCGCTGTGCGTGCTGATCGTCGCCGCCTTTATCAAATCCTACCTGTTCGCTTAAACGCCTTTTATCGCAGCGCGCGTTCATCTTGCGTCTTTCCGGTCGGTTACACTACAATTGAGAATGAACGTTCACACCCAAAAATGTGAACCCGGCTCACGCGTAGCAAAGGATCGGGCAGATGCTCCCCCCCAACGACAGTAAACAGGCCAAGGTGCAGGCGCGCCGCGATCAGATCGTCGAAGCGGCGAAAACCAGCTTTCGCCGCCACGGCTTCCACGCCGCCAGCATGGCGGAGATCGCCCAAGGCTCGCAGCTTAGCGTCGGGCAAATCTATCGCTATTTCGCCAATAAAGACGCGATCATCGAAGAGATCGTCAACCGCATCATCACCAACAAGATGCAGCGCCTGGAAAACCTTGGCGATCACATCAACCTGATCGCCGGCACGTTGGCGGCGCGCACGCTGTTTCAGCAGCCGGGCGAGAGCGAAACCGATCACATGCTGATGCTGGAAGTGACCGCCGAGGCCACGCGCAACCCGGTGGTGGCCAAAATGCTCAGCGATGCGGAAGCGCGGCTGTTTCGCCACGTCTGCCACAATCTGCAGCGGCTGTACCCCCATTTCAGCGCGGAAGAGATCGCCGCCCGGGTGGAGTTTATCGCCGTCATGAGCGAAGGCACCGGTTACCGTATCCTTACCACGCAAAAAGCCGATGCGTCCCTGCTGCGCGATCTGTATCAGCAGGCCATTTCTCACCTGTTCAGGAAACTCTAATCTCCCATGACCAAACACTTAGCCAGACAACGTCTGGTGTACGCCGTCGTGCTTGGCCTGCTGGCCGCGCTGGGGCCGCTGTGCACCGATCTCTATCTGCCCGCCCTGCCGGAAATGGCGGGCGAGCTGAATACCTCCACCGCCGCCGCGCAGCTCAGCCTGACCGCCGGGCTGCTCGGTCTGGGCGTCGGCCAGCTGATTTTCGGCCCTTACAGCGACAAGCTGGGCCGCATGCGCCCGCTGCTGCTGTCGCTGATCCTGCTGCTGGGCGCTTCGCTGTGGTGCGCGCTGGCGCCCACCATCGACCAGTTGCTGATCGCTCGCCTGCTGCAGGGCATCGCCGGCGCCGGCGGCGCGGTGATTTCCCGCGCCATTGCCCGCGATCTGTACGCCGGCCATGAGCTGACCCGTTTCTTCGCCTTGCTGATGCTGGTCAACGGCCTGGCGCCGATCGTCGCGCCGGTGCTGGGCGGCGTGATGCTGCAGGTGATGAACTGGCGCGGCATCTTCGGCGTGCTGGCGGCCATCGCCGTGCTGCTGTTCAGCCTGTCGGCGCTGAAGCTGCGCGAATCCCTGCCGGTAGAGCGCCGCAGCCAGGGCGGTATCCTGGCGATGCTGATGTCGCTCGGCGGGTTGCTGACCCAGCGCTATTTTATGGGGCTGTGCCTGACGCAGGGCTTCGTAATGGCCGGCATGTTCGCCTATATCGGCGCTTCGCCTTTCGTCTTGCAGCAGATCTACGGCCTCAGCCCGCAGATGTTCAGCCTGTGCTTCGCCATTAACGGCGTCGGGCTGATCATTGCGGCGCAGCTGGCCAGCCGTCTCAGTTCACGTTGGGGGGAACGCCGGGTGTTGAGGGGCGGGTTAACGCTGGCGGCCGTCGCGTCGCTGCTGCTGCTGTTGGCCGCCGCGCTACATGCGCCGTTGGTCGTGTTGCTGGTGCCGCTGTTCTTCTCGGTGGCGGTGATCGGCATCGTCGGCCCGACCGCCTCGTCGCTGGCGATGCAAAGCCAGGGGGACAAAGCCGGCAGCGCGTCGGCCTTGATCGGCGTGTGCATGTTCGCGCTCGGCGCCTGCGCCGTGCCGCTCACCGGGCTGGGCGGCACCTCAGGCCTGTCGATGGCGCTGACCATCGTCGGCTGCTACGCCGTCGCCATCCTGCTGTTCAGCCTGTTGGCCCGCCGCAGCGAAGCATAGCGCGCCCAATAAAAAACCCGCTCAATGAGCGGGTTTTAAGAAATTCAGCTACGCAGCTTAGATAGCAGTAACGTTAGCGGCAGATGGGCCTTTGGCACCGTTCGTGATTTCAAATTCTACACGCTGGCCTTCAGCAAGCGTTTTGAAACCGTTGCTAACGATGGCAGAGAAGTGAACGAAAACGTCCTTGCTACCATCTTCCGGAGTAATGAAACCGAAGCCCTTGGATTCATTAAACCACTTAACGCTACCTTTAATCTTAGACATCAAACTTACCTTTAACGTGAATGAAAGACACAAAACCTGTGTCGATTACAGTACAGCAAGCAGGCAGGATTTTGTCCACCACCGCGATCACAGAAATCCGATAAAGAGTGAAAAAATCCGTGTTGCCCGGTGTAAATGCATTGCACCGGTTGCGATACGTTACCGTTCCAGGCCAATCCTCTCCCTGCGCCGGCGAACAACGCGCGAACGCCTAAACCTGCCCCTTCCCCCCATCGTTGACGCGTCGTGCAGACACAATCGCTATGAAATATAACCAGATGGTCTTTTTGCTTCGGCGGCCCCTGCACTAGGGTTAGGGTTTATTTCCCACTGTGAGCCAAGCCTATGACCAGCCAGTTGGCAGACAAGATCATCGCCTATCGGCGTGAACTGCACCAAAACCCGGAGCTTTCCAATCACGAATTCGCCACCACCGCTCGGCTGACCCGCTGGCTGCAAGAGGCGGGCATTCGTATTCTGCCGTTGGCGCTGAAAACCGGCGTCGTGGCGGAGATCGGCAGTGGCAAGGGACCGATCATCGCCCTGCGCGGCGACATCGACGCCCTGCCAATCGACGAAATCGCCGACGTGCCCTTCAGCTCGCAAAACAGCGGCGTAATGCACGCCTGCGGCCACGACTTTCACACCTCGGTGATGCTCGGCGCCGCGCACCTGCTCAAAGCGCGTGAAGCCGAGCTGCCCGGCACGGTGCGCATCTTCTTCCAGCCGGCGGAAGAGACCTTCAACGGCGCCCGGCACCTGATCGACGCCGGCGCGCTGGATAACGTCGCGGCAGTATTTGGTCTGCATAACGCGCCGGAGCTGCCCACCGGCACCTTCGCTACCCGCGCCGGGCCGTTCTACGCCAACGTCGATCGCTTCCAGATCCGCATCACCGGCAAAGGCGCCCACGCCGCCAAACCGGAACAGGGCGTCGATACCATCGTCACCGCCAGCCAGATCGTCGGCGCGCTGCAGACGCTGCCCAGCCGCAGCTTCAGCTCGCTGGAATCGCTGGTGGTGAGCGTGACGCGCATCGAAGGCGGCAATACCTGGAACGTGCTGCCGCAAACCGTGGAGCTGGAAGGCACGGTGCGCACCCACAGCGACGCGGTGCGCCGCCAGGTGCCGGACAAGATTCGTCAGGTGATCGACGGCGTCGCCGCCGCGCTGGGCGCCCAGGCTAAACTGCACTGGCAGCCGGGGCCGCCGGCGGTGATCAACGACGCCCATTGGGCGGCATTCAGCAAAACCGTCGCCGCCGAGGCCGGCTACCGGGTCGAAGAGGCGGAGCTGCAGATGGGCGGCGAAGATTTCGCACTGTATCTGCATCACGTGCCGGGCGCGTTCGTCAGCATCGGCTCCGCCAGCGAATTCGGCCTGCACCATCCGCGTTTCAATCCCGATGAGCGCGCCCTCTTCCCTGCCGCCCACTATTTTTCGCTGCTGGCGGAGCGCACGCTGCAACAATTAACCACCGCAGCGAAAAAAGCCCTCAGCAACGCCTGAATAACGTGAAGTAGTATTTCCCCGACGCCGCTGATGCCGCGTCGGGGATTATTATTTTCGCTCGCCGTGATATTTGCAGTTTTCAACATTTGAATATGCTGTTTTGTTGTTTTACATCCCGTTGCCGCTCATCAATAGTGGACGCATCAGACACCGCGCGCCTTTGCGGCGCATGACAGGATAATCACGATGAGCGACAACGCGAATAATCAACGGCAATTACGGCTGGGCGCCATTCTGCATGGCGCATCGGGAAATATGTCCGCCTGGCGCCACCCGGATGCCACCGCCGACGCCAGCATTAACCTCGAATTTAATATCGCCTCGGCGAAAAAAGCCGAACAGGGGAAATTCGATTTCGTGTTTGTCGCCGATGGGTTATATATCAACGAAAAGTCCATTCCGCATTTTCTTAATCGTTTCGAACCGCTCACCCTGCTGGCCGCGCTGTCCGCCGCCACCGACAAAATAGGCCTGGTGGGCACGCTCTCCACCTCCTACAGCGATCCGTTCACCGTCGCCCGCCAGTTCGCCAGTCTCGATCACCTGAGCGGCGGGCGCGCGGGCTGGAACGTGGTGACATCGCCGCTGGAAGGTTCGGCAAAAAACTTCTCGCGCAAAGAACACCCGGAGCACAGCCTGCGTTACCGCATTGCCGGCGAGTTTCTCGACGTCGCCAAAGGGCTGTGGGACTCCTGGGAAGACGATGCCTTCGTGCGCAATAAGGCCAGCGGCGAATTTTTCAGGGCCGGGAAACTGCACCCCCTCAATCACCAGGGGGAGTTCTTCTCGGTGCAGGGGCCGTTGAACATCGGCCGCACGCCGCAGGGCCGCCCGATCCTGTTCCAGGCCGGCGCCTCTGAAGACGGCAAACGGCTGGCGGCCAAGCACGCCGATGCGATCTTCACCCATCACGACACGCTGGAGCAGGCGCAGGATTTCTACCAGGACGTGAAGCGGCAACTGGTGGAACAGGGGCGCGAGCCGGACGGTCTGCGCATCTTCCAGGGCGTCAGCGTGATCGTCGGCGACGACGATGCGGACGTCGAGCGTCAGTACCAGGAGACCGCCCGTCTGGTCAGCATCGAGAACGCCCTCAACTACCTTGGCCGCTACTTCGAACATTACGACTTTTCCCGCCATCCGTTGGACGCCCCCTTCCCGGACATCGGCGATCTGGGGCAAAACAGCTTCCGCAGCACCACCGACGCCATCAAGCGCAACGCCCGCGAGCGGAACCTCACGCTGCGCCAGGTGGCGCTGGAAGCCGCCTCGCCGCGCCCGGTGTTCAGCGGCACGCCGGAAGCGGTGGCGGACGGCCTGCAACGCTGGTTCGACGGCGAAGCCGCCGACGGCTTCATCATCAGCGGCGGTACGCCCAACGCCTTCGGGCACTTCGTCGATCGGGTGGTGCCCATCCTGCAACAACGTGGCCTGTTCCGCCGGGCGTACCACGGCGATACGCTGCGCGAACACCTGGGCCTCACGCGCCCGTTGAACAGATTCACCCAATAATAAGATCGTTTTCAGGGATACCCGCTATGCAGAAAACCGTTACCGCCGCTCTCGTGGCGGCCTTGCTGAGCCTGACCGGCGCCGCGCAGGCGGGCACCGGCATCGATTTACAGGCCAATGAAACCCCGATCCACGCGCCGAAAAACCCGCAGGCGATCGCCAAACTGCCGGCCGATTTCCACTTCGTGAAGCCGGGCCAATTCACCGTTGCAATCGCCGCGCTCAACACGCCGCCGCTGGCGCTGTTCGCTGCCGACAACCGGCGGCTTATCGGCAGCGAAGTGGATATCGCGCAGCTGGTGGCCGACAGCCTGGGCCTGGAGCTGAACGTAGTGCAAACGTCGTGGGAAGACTGGCCGCTGGGGGTGGTTTCCGGCAAGTATGACGCGGCCATCACCAACGTCACCGTGACCAAAGAGCGCAAAACCCGCTTCGACTTCGCCACCTACCGCATCGACTCGCTCGGCTTTTACGTCAAAACCGGCGGCAAGATCGCAACGATCAAACAGCCTGCCGATATCGCCGGATTAAAGATCATCGTCGGCTCCGGCACCAATCAGGAAGCCATCTTGCTGGCGTGGGACAAACAGAACCGGCAGCAGGGGCTCAAACCCTTCCAGCCGATCTACGTGACCGACGATGCGGCCGCCACGCTGGCGATCCAGTCCGGCCGGGCCGACGCCTATTTCGGGCCGAACGTGCTGGGCGCCTATAAAGCGGCGCTGAACGGCCGTACCCGGCTGGCGGGCACGGTGGAAGGCGGTTGGCCCAAGGCGGCGCACATCGCCGTCACCACCCGTAAAGGCAACGGACTGGTGCAGGCGGTGAATGAAGCGCTGAACGGCGCGATCCGCGGCGGACAGTACGATCAGGTGCTCAATCGCTGGGGCGAGAGCGTCGAACGCCTTGCGCAGTCGGAAATCAACCCGCCCGGCCTGGGCGATTAGGAGCGCGCAATGACGCAAGACACCTTCATTCAGACGTTGCCGACCGACCCGCTGATCGCCCCGGTGATCGAGGGGTTGTTCGGTGAATATCGCCAGCGTTACGGCGACTATTTTGGTGACCAGGAACCGGAACCGCTGGACCTGTATGCACCGCCGCAAGGGGCCTTCATCGTGCTGTTGCGCGCCGGTGCGCCGATCGCCATGGGCGCCTTCAAACGCTATGACGCGCAAACCGCCGAGCTGAAGCGCATCTGGACCCGGGGCGATCTGCGCCGCCAGGGCCTGGCGCAGCGGGTGTTGCAGCAGTTGGAAACGCTGGCGCTGGCGCAGGGGTATCGCCGGCTCTACCTGACCACCGGCTTTCGCCAGCCCGAAGCGGTAGGCCTGTACCTGAGCAACGGTTATCAGCCGCAGTTCGATCCCACCGTTGACAGCGAGGTTTACAGCCACCCGCCCTACGATGGCCGCCTGCCGTTCCGCAAAAGCCTGATTGCAGAGGACGCGTGTTGTTGCGCGTCGGAAAGGAAAATCGCCTAACCCCCCTTTATCTGTAGTCAGGAGACATGACATGTCCAAACAAGAAGTCTTGAAAGTGGTGCCCGCCCGCTATCCGCTGCGGCTGATCGGCGCCCTGTTCTCGCTGTTTATTCTGGCCGCCATCGTGCAATCGGTGGCGGGCAACGCGCGCTGGGAATGGGGCGTGTTCGCCGAGTGGTTCTTCGCCCCGGCGGTGCTGGCGGGTCTGGGGCAGACCCTGCTGCTGACGCTGCTCGGCACGTTGTTCAGCATCCTGTTCGGCACCCTGCTGGCGCTGGCGCGGCTGTCGCGCTCTTACCTGCTGGCGTCGCTGGCCTGGGGGTATATCTGGCTGTTTCGCTCGCTGCCGCTGATCCTGGTGCTGATCATCCTGTATAACTTTTCCTATCTGTACGACGCCATCTCGCTGGGCATTCCCTTTACCTCGGTGGTGTTCGCCAGCTACCCGACCATCGATATCCTCGGCCAGTTCGCCGTGGCGGTGCTGGGCCTGACGCTGGTGCAGTCAGCCTACACCGCCGAGATCATCCGCGGCGGCATTCTGGGCGTGGATTACGGCCAGCATGAGGCGGCGGCGGCGCTGGGCCTGCCGGGCTATCGCCGCACCTTCCGCATCATTCTGCCGCAGGCGCTGCGCTCCATTATTCCGACCGGCTTCAACGAGATCATCAGCCTGGCGAAAGGCACCTCGATCGTGTACGTGCTGGCGCTGCCGGAGCTGTTTTACACCATCCAGGTGATCTATAACCGCACCCAGCAGGTGATACCGCTGCTGATGGTGGCCACCGTCTGGTATCTGTTCATCACCACCGCCCTGTCGGTGATCCAATACTACATCGAGCGCTATTTCGCCCGGGGCGCGGTGCGCGAACTGCCGCCGACGCCCTGGCAGAAACTGGCCGGCTGGCTAAAACGTTAGGAGACCCGCATGTCTGAAGCCATTGATTATTACGCCTTGCCCGAACAGCCGGCACGCAACCTCACCCCGGTGCCGGCGCGCGGCCTGATCGAAATCAGCAACGTCAGCAAGTTTTTCGGTAAACACAAGGCGCTGGACGACGTCAGCCTGACGCTGCAGCCGGGCACCGTAACCGTGATCCTCGGCCCTTCCGGCTCGGGCAAATCGACGCTGCTGCGGGCGATCAACCACCTGGAGCGCGTGGACGAGGGCTTTATCCGCATCGACGGCGACTACGTCGGTTACCGCCGCAAGGGCAACCGGCTGTACGAGCTGAAGGAAAAGGCCATTCTCCGGCAGCGCATCAACGTCGGCTACGTGTTCCAAAACTTCAACCTGTTCCCGCACCTGACGGTGCTGGAAAACATCATCGAAGCGCCGGTGGTGCACAAAATTCACTCCCGCGAACGGGCGAAGGCGGTGGCTTATGAGCTGCTGGATACCGTCGGGCTGCGCCACAAGGCGGATGCCTATCCGCGCCACCTCTCCGGTGGCCAGCAGCAGCGCATCGCCATCGCGCGCGCGCTGGCGCTGAACCCCAAGGTGATCCTGTTCGATGAGCCGACCTCCGCGCTCGATCCCGAGCTGGTCGGCGAAGTGCTGGACGTGATTAAGGGATTGGCGGATCTGGGCGTCACGCTGGTGGTCGTCACGCATGAAATCGGCTTTGCGCGCGAAGCGGCGGATCGGGTGGTGTTTATGGTCGACGGGCAGATCGTCGAACAGGGCGACGCCAGGCAGGTACTGGCTCAGCCGCAGCACCCTCGCACCGTTAACTTCCTCAACAAAGTGCTGTGATCGTCGGGGCGCCGCGGCGCCCCACACCTGATCAGCTTACAGGCCGGCGAAACGCCGCTTCTCGGCGGCGAAATCCAGCGGACGGATCCCCTGCTGGTTTTTATCCTCTTCGGTCAGCAGCGCCGGCGGAATAAACCAGGTCACCTCAAACAGCAGCCCGTCCGGATCGTGGCCATAAATGCTTTTGTGCACACCGTGATCCTCTTCCAGCCCGAGAATGCCGCGTTCGGCCAGCTGGTGACGAATGCGCTCCAGCTCTTCCAGGCTGTCCACTTCCCAGGCCAGATGGTACAGCCCGGCCGGTGGCTCATGCTCTGCCGGCGGCTCGTTGTTGGCGCGAAACACCCCGGCGCGCTGCTGGCCCAGATTCTTGCTGAACAGCGCCAAATCGTGATCGTTGTCCGAATCGGCGGCCTGGGTAAATACCGCCCGGTCGGGGCTGTCGGACGGCTTCAGCTTGAAGCCCAATACCTGATGATAAAAGTCGGCGCTCTGCCGCACGTCGCTGACATACAGCACGGCGTGATTGAGACGTTTGATGCCCATCGATATTCCTTTTTCGCATTGAATGAAGTCAGCATGAACATAGCATGTGGGGGGAAAGCCGCTAAATGCCGTTATCGCATGACTAAATGCCGCCCGCGCAATCTGTCGCTGCAAGGCATTCCGCGCTATCATAAGCGCTGTATTGATCCCTTTTGTGAGAATAACGATGAACGGCAAGATAACGACTTTTTTTGAAGACAAAGGCTTCGGCTTTATTACCGACGAGAACGGAGAAAATCGTTATTTTCACGTGATTAAAGTGCAGAATCCGGAGCTGATTAAGAAAAACGCGGCGGTGACCTTCGAACCGACCAACAACACCAAAGGCCCGTCGGCTTATGCAGTCAAAGTGTTGGCGCCTAGCAAATACATCATCATCGCCAATGAAAGAATCAAGATCGCCAGCATCAAGTCTTTCAATACCTTCACCAAGGAAGTGCCGGTCAAAGCCGACGTGGATAAAGAGAACACCGTGCTGTCGGTCGGCCTGCTGATGAACCGCATTCGCCCGCAGTCCGAAGACCAGGCGCAGGCCATGCAAACGCTGCGCATGCTGACCATCACCACCTTCCAGAACACCACCCATACCTTCTCCGAGCACGAGATCGACATGGATGAAACCATCAAGGCGTTGAAAAGCCTGTAAGCCTCTGCGTACAGAAAATAACCAACGAAATTTGTCGTCGCCTGTGTTAGCGTGAGTTTTCACCTGACACAGGCTATTGATATGTCCGATTCCAGCAGCGTCAAAGGTTTTATCAACCGCTCCACCCAAATCGTCTGCCCTAAATGCGGCTATGTTACCCGGCAAAAATGCGCGGCAATGCTGCAAGACGTGATACTGATTTGCCCTAATTGCGAAACCCGCTTCGAGCCCAGGCAAGGCTGAAAGCGGTTAGCGAAACAGAATATGCTCGACGCTGTTGCCGTTCACCACGTTGAACGACTCCACCCGATTCCGCCCCTGCGATTTGGCGCGATACAGCGCGATATCCGCCATATTCATCAGCTGCTCCAGCGATTTCACTTCGTTCATCGCCAGGCTGGCGACGCCGACGCTGATGGTGATTTTCAGCGTCTGTTTGCCTTCCGCCTGCAGTTCCGCCTGCTCCACCAACCGGCGCAGATGCTCCCCCAGCGCCACGCCCTGCGCCGCCAGCGCGCGCGGCAGCATGATGGCGAACTCTTCCCCGCCCAGGCGGCCGAACAGCTGATCGTGCCGCAGCTCGCGCCGCACGATATGCGCGAACGACGCCAACACCTGATCGCCGGCGCTGTGGCCGTGCGTATCGTTGATCTGCTTGAAATGATCGATGTCGATCAGCAGTAGCGACACCGCCTCTTTCGAGCGGTGCTTGTGCTCAAGCAGCTCGCCCGCTTTGCGCGTCATCGCGCTGCGCGCCAGCACCCCGGTCAGGAAATCGTGGTTGGCGCTGTGCTCCAGACGCCGCATCAGCTTGCGATTGGCGGCGATAGAGCTGGCGAGGATCAGCGGCCCCATCACCAGCATGGCGATGCCCAAGCGGGCAGACATCAGGGTGTCGAGGAAGGCGTTGTGATTGTTCGGCGTTTCATACAGCACCAAGTTGGCTGAAATGTTGCTGATCTCGGTCATGCCGGTCAACAGCGTCAACAGCGTCACGGGGAACAACTGGTAGCGCACCGCGCACCACAGCAGCGCCGGGATCGGGAAGGCGATGGCGCCCGGCCCGCCGATATAGACGCTGAACGCCAGCGACAGCAGTAGCGCCAATAGCGGCAGGCAGCCTTTCAGGCGCCAACGCACCTGCATGCGAAACAGCTGTTTCAACCGCGGCGCCGCCATCAGCACCGGCAACAACAGCAAGGTCGTCGAGAACTGCTCACTGAACCAGGCCAACCAGGCGACCACCACCGTATTGTTGTACAGGCTGTCGTTACGCAGCACCGACAGCGTCGACGCCACCGCCGCACCGGCCAGGCTGGCGCTGAACATATAGAGTATCGCCTGGGGTTTGCCCATGCGCCGTTGAGATTGCGGCAACATCAGCATGATGCTGTAACCGACGACGATCAGCGACATGTTGCAGGCGTTCAGCCACAGCGCCAGGGACCAGCCCTCGCCGGTACCGAGATCGGCGGCAACCATGCCCAGGTAGGTCGTGAGCCAGCCGAGCGGCGTGGCGTAAGCGGGTTTGCGCAGCAGCAGGCCGAGCAAAATCGCATTCACCGGCCAAAATAAAGAAAGCGAGCCAATCGGCCGGCTAAGAATACCCACCAGGGAGAGTAAAAAGGCCAGCATGAAAAGATTGATCAGCTGCACCGTTAGCGGCAGGCCATGCCTGGCGTTTATTCTGGCGCTCATCGCCTCGCCCATATTTTGCTAATAACCAGAATAATAATATGCATACTCTCTCGCCCGGCCAGTGAGGGATAGTCAATCCGAATTTCAACCAAAAAAGCCAGACAAATCAATAATAAAAATCATTAACATTTAATTAACAGACTTTTCTTAGCCTGATGCGGCCGCGCCGTAATTCCCCGCACAGCGTCAGCAAATAATGCCCGCTCTGCTGTCAGCATAGCGCATAGCGTAATAGGCCGCCGAGAGCGTTAATTACATTAATAAACTTGTGGTTATTGGTCATTAAATGATGTTTGAATCACTGTGCGATTATTTTCCTGCAACTGGGCCGCCTGTGCAATAACAACCCAAAAAAAGCCCGCATGAAGCGGGCTTGCTTGAACAACAGCAAATCGACAGTTACGACACGGCCATGCATTGCATGACCGTGCTGACGCGCAGTATAGCGGTGAAAGCTTAAGCAGACCTTAGCAACAAAAAACCCGGCCTAGGAACCGGGAATATTTGTACGAAATGCAGTGTTAGCCCAAGCAGGCTAATAACATTTCGCAGATTACACGCCAATTGTGCAGAGAAAATGAACGCGGCATCCGTTCAACCGCACCGCCGTCCCATCTACACGATAGGTCTTACGCCAGTTTGGCGGCAAAGCCCGCTACGCGCTGACCATAGAGCTTGGCGGTCGCCAGATCGCCCGACAACATCTCATCCACGCCGGCATCCGCCGGGGTCTGCACCAGCAGCCCCACCGAACCGCCCAGGTTATTGACGTCGGTGCGCTGCGCCGATTTGGTGTTGGCCGGCAGCAGCCCCAGGCTGACCCACAGGCCGCCATGTTGCGAAGCCAGCGTCTGCAGCGCGATCAGCGTCACCTGTTTGTCGCCGTTCAGGCTGGCGCTGTTGGTAAAGCCGCCGAACACTTTATCCTGCCACTTGCGGCCGAACCAGGCTTTGGAGCTGGCGTCGGCGAATTTCTTGAACTGCCAGGATGGGCCGCCCATATAGGTCGGCGAACCAAAGATGATGGCGTCCGCCTCATCCAGCGTCTGCCAGGCTTCGTCGCTGATATCGCCGTTCTGATCGATAGCGATCAGTTCCGCCCCGGCGCCTTCCGCCACCACTTTCGCCAAACGCTCGGTATGGCCGTAGCCGGAATGAAACACCACTACTGTCTTCGCCATAGAAATTCTCCACTCATTGCACAAAGGCGCCGACGGCGCCCCTCTCGCGTTCAATCTAATCAAGCGCACAGCGACTGAATACCGAATAAAACTGACGGTGTTATTCAAAAAAATCGCGTTGCGCGCCAGGCATGCACAGATAAAAAAAATCCCGCACAAGGCGGGATAAACTTAACAGGGATGGGGTAATACACTACAGGGAATGGATAACACACAACATCATCGGGTAGAGCTACAGTACCAATCTCAATGTATAGAACTGTCATCCCCGCGTAAGTTTGCTCGGCCAGATGTAACGCCGAATGGGAAATATGACATTTTGCTCAACGCACCACGAACAGGCGCGACTCAAAGCCGCCGCTCTTGAAGGTGCCGGTATTGACCCACCCCGGCGGCGAACGGCCGAAGTCCTGATTGAAATCGCCGCCGCTGACCAGCCAGACCCGGCGATGGCCTTTCGATAAAACGCTGAGCTTATCGACGTAAGTCTGCGCCGCCCGATCGTGGAAAAAGGTGCCGAAGCCATAGGCGTTGGGCTTGCCTGAAATGCCGTTGGGCCTGGCCGGGGTATACAGCAAGGCGCGGTAGCCCTGCTTGTTGTAATACACATAGCTCAGGTAGTTGAACATGTTGCTGACCACCACCGCATCGTTAGGCTGATAGTGGCTGTTGATATAGTGCACCATCACCTTGAACTCATCTTTTTCGACCGGGTAGTCGTTACGTACGCCGTAGCCGAACAGCAGGCTGAAGAACAGTAGCAAAGAGATCCCGCGCACCCGGTTTTTCGTTCCGGCGATCAGCACGCCCAACACCAGCGGAATGCCGAGCGCGGCGGAATAAAGATAGCGATCGACAAACAGCGGCGAGCGCCAGGAAATGGCGAATACCAACGTTACCGGGATCAGAATGCCGCAGAGCAGCAGCAGAGAGAATTTTCTCGGCATCTGGCGCCGCCACAGCAGCAGTGAACATAAAGCGACAAACATCGCCGGCAACAGCCAGAGAATGATCGTGGGATAGTTGCTGCCATCATGGCCGGTGAGAAAACGCCAGAACATCGCCGGCAGATCGCTCCAGGAAACCTGAGGGATCCAACCGACGTCGCCGCCGACCCTCAGCTCGGCGATATGCGCCAGCAGATTGAACAACACCAGCAGCCAGGGAATGTAGGCCACCCCGATCGCCGCATTGGCCAGCCACCATGCCGGTTGCTTGATATAACACTCGCCTTCGCGGCGGCACGACAGCGCCAACACCACCAGCCAATGCGCGATCAGCGTGAAAATCGTGAAGTAATGGGTATAAAAGCTCAGCGTCATCAACAGCGCATACAGCGCCAGATAACGGCGGTTATCCGGCGTTTTCAGCCACTTCGCCAACGCCATCGCGCCGGCGATCGCCAGCAGCCCCATCAGCGCATACATGCGCGCCTCCTGGCTGTAGCGCACCGCCATCGGCATGATCGCCATCAGCCAGCCCGCGATCAGCGCCGCCCGTTCATTGGCCAGCCAACGGATAAAGCGCATCGCCAGCGCCACCGTCACCACACCGAACACCAGGCTCAACGAGCGGGCCGCCAGAATGCCGTCGCCGAACAGCGCCATCCAGCCATGCAGCAGCAGGTAATAAAGCGGCGGGTGAACATCGAAGGAAGCGTGATAGAGCAACGCGCCCACATCGTAACGGCTGGTCAGCACGCTGGAGGCTTCATCGCACCAAAAATACCTGTCGGTTAAGGATATAGACCGTACGAGCGCCGAAAACGCCACGATCGCCAACGCATAATGTTTGTAACCGATGCCCTTTAAGCCGTTGTTGCTCAAAGAAACATTCGATACCTGCTGCAGTGACATAACCGCATTCCGCCCAAGAGAACCACACAATGTGGAGACGCAGCGTCATCATTGCCGACGGCGGGTAAATGGCGGGTAAATCAGTGCGAAAAAGTCGGCGCAGTCCCCTTCAGGCCGCACGGCTCTCAGCGAATTTCAACGCTGATATCCGGGTAGGCCTTCTCGCCGTCACTGAGGTAATGCCCCAGCGCCCGATATGCCATCACGTACAGCACGGCAGCGGCGCACAGGCACAGCAAGGTCACGAGAAAGAATCTGGATTTGCGCACGATAGGCTCCATGGGGAAATTTTCACCTATTGTAACGCGACAAACTAAACGAAGGTTCAATTGGCGGCGGGTCGAGAGCCTCGCGCTCATTCAGAGAGACGGCAGCATAACGGCTAAAGTAATTCGACTTTCAAGCAAACGCCTTCTTTTCAAAGCGATTCATCTCTCATTGGTCAATATATCGCGATCCCAAAAAGGCTCATCACTGAAATTAGCAAGTAAAAAATCAATGAATGCGCGCATTTTCGCAGGCATGTTTTGTGATGAAGGAAAAACCGCATACATACCAATGGGAGGACGCATATACTCACGTAATACAACTTCGAGCTCACCTTTTCTGATCGCCTCATGCGCGATGAAAGTGGGCAACATAGCGATCCCCAAACCCGCGATGGCGGCCTCACGAACAGCATCACCGTTGGAAAAACAGAGCCGCGATTTCACCATTGGCGTATGACCGCCAGCAAAGCGCCAATAATAACTTTCTTCAACGTTGCTATAGCGAATGCCCGGCAATGCCGCCAAGTCTTCCACTCTATTTGGACGACCGTACCGATCTAGCAAAGACGGGCTCGCGCAACAGACATGGCGAATGGTTGTGATCCGCCTGGCTACCAAGGAAGAGTCGCGCAATTTAGAAATCCTGATGGCGAGATCAAATCCATCACGAATGATGTCAACCATCTTGTCGTCGGCATCAAACTCCAGTGCCAGATTCGGATTCGCCTCGATAAATTGACCAACCACCCGGCTAAGGCAATGTACGGTCAGCGAAACGGGAGCGGCGATTCGCAACCGCCCTTGTAAATCGTTATGTCGCCCTCCAACGGCATTTTCAGCCTCATTCAACTCAGTCAGTATGCGTTTGGCTTGCTCATAAAACTTCAGCCCTGTGTCCGTCAGATGGATCTGTCGGGTGCTCCGGTTCAGCAACGGGGCACCAAGCCGAATTTCCAAATCTCGTATGCGGCGACTGATCGCAGATTTAGCCAAGGCCAAGCGCTTTGAAGCCGCCGCAAAACCGCCAGCCTCAACAACAGCAATATAAGTTTTCAGTTCCTCAAAGCGATCGGCCATGCTTCCGCAACCTTTTCAATTCCAAATATGTCAATCACAATGATACGGCATCACTTAGCGACCGCTATTCCTCTCGAGGAACGGCATCGAGACGCACGCTTTCCGCCCCCCACGTCAGACGATGCCGAAAAATGTATTATGCGCAGGCGCTGCTGGATCCAGGGTAGCGCGATACTCTCTAACGGATGGAAGGCTCGTTCGAACGAATAAACTCCACGAACCCACTCAAGAATCCCTCCAAGCGAAGACGCGTCGACTCGTCGGTCAGATTGCCATCGACGTCGAATTGTTGGTTGGCGTGGGAAACGAGAAGCCGTCCGCCGAACCAAGGTCGGGTTCCAAGTGCTCGCAACACGGGTAGCCAAGCTTCCTGAGATAGGATTGTGCCAAATCCCCCCGGCGATGCACCAATCAAGGCGAAAGGTTTTCCGCCGAAAACGCGTCGTATATCGCTGTCTGGACGCGAAACCCAATCAATGGCGTTTTTGAATACCCCTGGAATACCATTATTGTACTCAGGGGTGGCAAGGAGCACGCCATCGGCTACCGCGATCGCCTCCTTCAATTCGACAACAGAAGCGGGAATGCCAGATTTAACTTCAACATCAGCATCATAAAGCGGTATCCCATTGATTCGACGAACATCCAGAGTCACGCTCTCGGGTGCCAATTGCACAGCAGCCTGAAGAAGTGAATGGTTAAAGGAAGCGCTGCGAAGACTTCCTGAAATTCCAATGATATGGGTCATGATCTACTCGCTTTTTGCAATGGAATGACTGTCGTTACTGCAGATGACAATGTTCGTTTGTGCTGACGGTTCTTTCTCCCCACAAAGGACAAACATTACCTCCTCTACAAAAATTAGAAAGCCTCAATAAAAGAACACTGTGTTCTCTTATTTAAGTACAGCGATAGGACTGGGTGAATGACGAGGACTTAAACCCACCCAACTAAAGTTACGATCTACTCTCACAGCCCAAAAATGAGAACAATATGTTCTCCGGAATTGGGATTGTCGGGTCCGCTGTATCGACTTAGCATGATATCTCACAATTACATGACCCCAATTAAGATTGCTTTCATTGAAGGCGATGTTGAGATCCCTTCTTTGGCCTATCGCGATTGCGATGAGTCTAACCTAATCTGTAACGTGAAAGAGAGTTATCTAATGACCAGTGAATCTATCCGTGATCCTAAGGCTGACCACCTCCTGACCCCTGAGAACTGCGTGTTCATCGTGATCGACTATCAACCCATTCAGGTGAGTTCGATCCGTTCGATGGACCAAAAGGAATTGGTTTTCAACATCACCCATAGCATTAAAGCTGTGAAGAATTATAACGTACCTATTATTCATTCGGCGGTAAATATTGCGACGGGCTTAAACAAACCGCCAATTAAAGAGATCATGGCGCTACTCCCTAATGACCCCGTTATTGATCGTACGACGGTTAATGCCTGGGAAGACGTCGAATTCAAGCAGGCAGTGCAGGCAACTGGACGGCGGAAGTTGATCATGACGGCACTCTGGACCGAAGTCTGCCTGGCCTTCCCCGCTCTGGATGCACTCAGGGAAGGGTACGAGGTCTATGTCGTCGCCGACGCCATCGGCGGAACTTCAGTAGCGGCTCATGAGTTGGCTCTACGCCGCGTCGAACAAGCGGGTGGCAAACTGATTTCCAAGACACAGCTCTGGTGCGAGCTGCAGCGAGACTGGGCTCGCCAAGAGACCGTTCCTGGTTTCATGGACGTATTCGAGAACTGGGACGGCTTTAATCCAGAGAAAGATTTCAAAGGCTAAAATGCGGTTGGCAAATTGCTGGTTGAAGAATCCTCTGGCCGTCGTGTCAACACTGTCCGGCCTGCCAACCATACTCGGCGATTCAGCGCACCATATTGGAAAAGACAAGAGAATTGTCTTAGCAGAAGATTGATTATTGAAGGGAACGGCACACTTCAGCGTGCCGTTCCCGGAATAAGGGGAGACCATGTCAAACGTCTACAAGAAAATCGCTAACATAAAAGAAGCGCAGGCTGCTAGCCTCGCGAAACCGGCCACGTTCAGCAGCCCTTTGTCTCTCCTGCTGGACCTTCTGAAAAAACCCGCGGATCTCGAGCATGTCCGCCAATTTACGGCGGACAATTTCATCTATGTTTCACTCAATTATGAACATCCGGAACTAAAAGCCATCATGCCTTGGGCAGGGACGACAGCAGGAACCGAAGGCTTGGTCCAGACCTTCAAGGATGTGAACGCCTACTGGTCTACACTGGCATTCGAATTACAGGACACTTTTGAGAATGCCGACGGTGCTGCCGTCTTCGGTTATTTTACTTATCGCTCTACTGTTTTGGGTAAGACTGTCACCTCCCCCCTCTCGATTTTGGCTCGCGCCAAGGGCGGTAAGTTAACTTTCGTACAGTTCATGGAAGATACCTTCGCCACAGTACGAAGTTTTCGCGAGAGTGGAACCTACCATATCAAAGCCGATCCCAGTGGTTCGACAGTGGAAATTTGATACAGGGAGAGCGATATAACGATTGAGGATATAACCTGATTAAAAACTATATCCTCAGTCACATCATTGCATCATCAAAAACAACCAGCGAACACAGGACGTTTTTCAATCGGATTGTTTTTGTCAGAAATAATTAGCCATACTTCCAGACTCATATAATACATTTAAAACACTAGCAACAAAAGAAAATATATTTATTACACTACCCAGCCAGAGTTTTAAAAAGCAGTGAGTGGTAAATAGGAATGCCGTCAACAGTTGATGATCGATAATTAACAAACTTGAGGTATCATGACAATGCAGAAAAAAGACTTATCTTCCTGGTTCGCCAAAGGGGGGGCTATTGCTTATTTCATCTGGGCTCTTCTACATTTTCAAGCTGCCTGGGGAGTTTATAAATTAGGCGATAGCATGCCACCAGGAATGGCAAGTGGGCGAGTAGAACAAGATGCATGGAATTTATTTTGCTTTGCACTTTGCGCTGCCTTGACGTCTATTTTCTTGAATTGGCGCAATGACATAAGAGGATGGTGGATAAATTTAGCCGTTGTCAGCGCCACTGATATTGGCTTTATTATTTACATTCTAATTCCTGGTTACACGCCTATTTGGCCAGGGATTTTAGGGCCTCTTTTTTGGGCGGTTGGATTTATTTTTTCAACCTGCGCACTTGTTTTATCATATAAAGAAACAATGCGCTAAGCATGATGACATCACAAAGGGCAGCATATGCTAAGCCCTTTAATCCAACTTCCTTAAAAAAAACTCAATTGCAATAATTAGATTTAAAATAAATTAATTAAAAAAAACGCATAATCAATTGAAAATATGACTCAGGCATATCATGAAAGAAAACACTTGCTTTCAAAAAAAAATCACCACAGAGATCATGAGTTGGATAGAAAACAACCTTGAACATCGCATCAGTCTTGCAGACATTTCCAAGGTATCAGGCTATTCAAACTGGCACTTTCAAAGGTTATTCAAGAAACATACGGGAAAAAACCTTGGTGACTATATTCTTGAAAGAAAATTAAAAAAATCTTATAACTTGCTTTCTACAACAAAATTATCCGTATTTGCTGTTTCTTGTGCTGTAGGATTCAAGACTCAACAATCCTTTATTAGGAGCTTCAAAAAATGCTATGGCATCTCTCCCGGAAAAATAAAAATGAAGCACAATGACAAAAAATAATATAACAAGTTAATCATCATGGAAAAATTCTTCCCATTCATATCGTGTACTGAGTTAATCCTTCTCTCGTCTAAATGATCGGGTGTCTAAGTAGAGTCAGGTCGAAAAATCACGAAATAAAATACTGACATTATTCTTGTCATATTTGAGATAAGAGTTAGGCCTCTCTACGCGTCGATTATTTAGGACATCTGTACGTCATATACCTGATAACAATATCCCAATACAATAAAATAAGAAGTGCTATCAATAAATGCGAGCAGACATAGGAATAATCGAGAACTTGCAGAAATACGGGGGATTTATGGACTGTAGTAGACATCAGGAGAAGTGTTAATGGCACGCCCTATAGGATTCGAACCTATGACCTACGGCTTAGAAGGCCGTTGCTCTATCCAACTGAGCTAAGGGCGCATTGAGATGCGGCAACCTGCGGCTGCGGGTTGCGATTATACGGTCAGAGGTTAGCGAGTCAATGCCTTTTCATGACGTTACGGCGGCGGCCGTGCTTTATGGCGTTTTTTCCACCAGCGCCCGCGCGGCGAGGGTTCTCGTCAACGGGCGCCGTTACGCTGAGCCAGCCCGGCGCCTACGTAAATCGGCGCGTGCTCACGCCCTTGCCGCCCGTTGTCCCGCCGCTGGCAGAGGCGAGCAGACATCACCACTGCGGCAATGTCCCCCCAATCGGCATGCTCAATCACCCGTGTGTTGCAAGTCGCCGCCACGTTTTCAACCCATGCGGCGTCAGCGCGTGCGCTGTTTAAAGAAGCCTGGCTCCACGGCGCCCAAGCCAGCAATAGCGCGCACCCTACCCATGCGCTGCCGTTCATGCGCACAGCTTCCGCCACAGGGCGCTCAGGCGCGCCCGCCACGACGGCGTCGCCTGGTGCTGACAAAGCTGATGCAGCGCGGTGAGTTGCTCACTGTCCACCGGATGCAGCGAAGAATCGAACACCGTCTCGCCCACATGTTTAGGCTGCGCCGGTTGCTCGCCAGGCTGGTGATGCAACGGATAAAGCCGGGTTATCGCTCTCATGATCCTGCCCTCTTTCGCCCTGTGTATGGCCCCAGCGTATGCAAATGCCGGTAAAAATGGCGTAGAGGTTCCTGAAGCCGGCATAAAAAAAGCGTAAATCGGCCTCGCCAACGGCGGCGAGGGTGATTCTGCGCCTGACAGCGCGCTCAGCTTCTGCCAGAATAGCGGCATCCCCGCTTTTCTTAATTGATGGATTTCCACACTGATGTCAGCAAAGATTATTGATGGTAAAACGATTGCGCAGCAGGTTAGAAACGAAGTGGCTGAGCAAGTGAAACAACGTCTGGCGGCCGGCAAACGCGCCCCAGGCCTGGCGGTTGTGCTGGTCGGCGAGAACCCGGCTTCGCAAATTTACGTCGCCAGCAAGCGCCGCGCCTGCGATGAAGTCGGCTTCCTTTCCCGCTCCTACGATCTGCCCGCTGCCACCAGTGAGGCCGAACTGCTGGCGCTGATCGACCAGCTGAACGCCGATGAGGAAATCGACGGCATTCTGGTGCAGCTGCCGCTGCCGGCCGGCATCGATAACGTCAAGGTGCTGGAACGCATCCATCCGGACAAAGACGTCGACGGCTTCCACCCGTACAACGTCGGCCGCCTGTGCCAGCGCGCGCCCAAGCTGCGCCCATGCACGCCGCGCGGCATCGTCACCCTGCTGGAGCGTTATAACATCGATACCTACGGCCTGAACGCCGTGGTGGTCGGCGCCTCCAACATCGTCGGCCGCCCGATGAGCATGGAGCTGCTGCTGGCCGGCTGCACCACCACCGTCACCCACCGTTTCACCAAAAATCTGCGTCACCACGTCGAGAACGCCGATCTGCTGGTGGTGGCGGTCGGTAAACCGGGCTTCATCCCGGGCGACTGGATCAAACCGGGCGCCATCGTGGTAGACGTCGGCATCAACCGTCTGGAAAGCGGTAAAGTGGTGGGCGATGTCGATTTCGACGCCGCCAGCGAGCGCGCCGCCTACATCACCCCGGTGCCGGGTGGCGTTGGCCCGATGACCGTGGCTACACTGATCCAAAATACCTTGCAGGCCTGCGAGGAATATCACGACGTTCAACCTAAATAAGTAAGGCAGTATGGAAATTTTCAATCTGGACAATCATCCCCACGTCGAACTGTGCGATCTGCTGAAGTTCCAGGGCTGGTGTGAAAGCGGCGGCGCCGCCAAAGAAGTCATCGCCGAAGGGCTGGTGAAAGTCGACGGCAAGGTCGAAACCCGCAAGCGCTGCAAGATCGTCGCCGATCAGGTGGTGGAGTTCAACGGCGGCAAGGTCATGGTTAAACCCTAACCTGCAGCCATAGAAAAAGGCGCTGAATTCAGCGCCTTTTTTGTTTTCACTTCGGCCGGCTTACTTACGGCGCCAGGTGGTGCCCTGCGGCCCGTCTTCCAGCACGATGTTCATCTCGTTCAAGCGATCGCGAGCGGCGTCCGCCAGCGCCCAGTCCTTGGCGGCACGCGCTTCGTTACGCTGTTTGATCAGCGCTTCGATCTCCGCCACTTCACCGTCGTCAACCTGTGCGCCCCCTTGCAGGAACTGCTCCGGCTCCTGCTGCAGCAGGCCGAGCACTTTCGCCAGCTTGCGCAGCTCCGCCGCCATGCCGTTGGCCGCCGCCATGTCTTCGCTCTTCAGGCGGTTAACTTCGCGCGCCAGATCGAACAGCGCCGAGTAGGCTTCCGGAGTGTTGAAGTCGTCGTCCATCGCTTCGCGGAAGCGGGCTTCGAACGCTTCACCGCCGGCCGGCGCGGCATCGGCGTCGGTGCCACGCAGCGCGGTATAGAGGCGCTCCAGCGCGGTGCGCGCCTGCTTAAGGTTCTCTTCGCTGTAGTTCAGCTGGCTGCGATAGTGCCCGGACATCAGGAAGTAACGCACCGTCTCCGCATCGTAATGGCCGAGCACATCGCGGATGGTGAAGAAGTTATCCAGCGATTTGGACATCTTCTCTTTGTCGATCATCACCATGCCGGAGTGCATCCAGTAATTGACGTACGGGCCGTCGTGGGCGCAGCTCGACTGCGCGATCTCGTTCTCGTGGTGCGGGAACATCAGATCGGAACCGCCGCCGTGGATGTCGAAGTGGGTGCCCAGCTGTTTGCAGTTCATGGCGGAGCATTCGATATGCCAGCCCGGACGACCCGGCCCCCACGGCGACTGCCAGCTCGGCTCGCCCGGCTTGGACATTTTCCACAGCACGAAGTCCATCGGGTTACGCTTCACGTCGTCGATCTCCACGCGCGCGCCGGCCTGCAGCTGATCCAGATCCTGACGCGACAGCAGGCCGTATTGCGGATCGCTGTCGATGGAGAACATCACGTCGCCGTTGCTGGCCACGTAAGCGTGATCGCGATCGATAAGACGCTGCGTGATCTCGATGATCTCGGCGATGTGCTGGGTTGCGCGCGGCTCTTGATCCGGGCGATCGATCAGCAGCGCGTCGAAGTCGGCATGCATTTCCGCCAGCATGCGTTCGGTCAGCTGGTCGCAGGTCTCATGATTTTCCGCCGCGCGGCGAATGATTTTGTCGTCTACGTCGGTGACGTTGCGCACGTAGTTCAGCGAATAGCCGAGATAGCGCAGATAACGCGCCACCACGTCGAAAGCGACAAAGGTACGACCGTGGCCGATGTGACACAGGTCATAGATGGTTACCCCGCACACGTACATGCCCACTTTCCCGGCATGAATGGGTTTGAATTCCTCTTTTTGACGACTCAGGGTATTAAAAATCTTTAGCATCGGGAGATTCCGTGGTGTGCGTGATAACAAAAAAGATAACCGGGCTTCAGGTTTTACGCCCGGTAGCGTATTGAAACCTGAAGCCTGATCTATTGCAAGGTTAAGGCCAAGCTTTGCTGACTTCACGCGAATAAAATGCGCGAAATTCGCCGGTTGGCACAATTGTTATAATATAACACAAATGCAATTACCACAGACAGTGCGCGGTTGAGCCGCTGCTGACTCGCTGGGGCGGATATGTTATAAGGGCGGTCTGAATGTTCACTCGCTTTACGTGACGTCTCACTTCACCTTGTTAGGATTAAAACTATGGTTACTTTCCACACCAATCACGGCGATATCGTTATCAGGACCTTTGCTGACAAAGCGCCGGTTACCGTTGAAAACTTCCTGAACTACTGCCGCGCCGGTTTCTACGACAACACCATCTTCCACCGTGTGATCAACGGCTTCATGATCCAGGGCGGCGGTTTCGAACCGGGCATGAACCAGAAAGCGACTAACGCGACCATCAAGAACGAAGCCAACAACGGTCTGAAAAACACCATCGGCACCCTGGCAATGGCGCGCACCAACGATCCGCACTCCGCCACCGCACAGTTCTTCATCAACGTGGCTGACAACGACTTCCTGAACTTCCGCGGCGAAAACGTGCAGGGCTGGGGCTACTGCGTGTTCGCTGAAGTGGTTGAAGGAATGGACGTGGTCAACAAGATCAAAGGCGTGAAAACCGGCCGCAGCGGCATGCACCAGGACGTACCGGTAGAAGACGTCGTCATCAACAGCGTGACCGTCAGCGAGTAATCGCGGCTGCATGAGTACGCTGTTCATCGCAGATCTGCACTTGTGCGCACAGGAACCGGCAATCACTGCCGGTTTTCTGCGTTTTTTACGGCGCGAAGCGGTGCACGCCGACGCGCTGTACATCCTCGGCGACCTGTTTGAAGCCTGGATCGGCGACGACGATCCCGAGCCGCTGCACGCGGAGATCGCCGCGGCGCTCAAAGCGCTGCAACAGGCCGGCGTGCCCTGCTATTTCATCCACGGCAACCGCGATTTTCTGCTCGGCAAGCGCTTCGCCCGCGCCAGCGGCATGCAGCTGCTGCCGGAAGAAAAAGTGCTGGAGCTGTACGGCCGCAGGATCCTGATCCTGCACGGCGACACCCTGTGCACCGACGATCAAGCCTATCAGCAATTCCGCCGTAAAGTGCACAACCCGCTGATTCAAAAATTGTTCCTCGCGCTGCCGCTGCGCTGGCGACTGAAGATCGCCGCCAACATGCGCGCCCGCAGCCAGCAATCCAACCAGTACAAGTCGGAAGCCATCATGGACGTCAACCCGCAGGCGGTCGAGCAAACGATGCTGCGCCACGACGTGCACTGGATGATCCACGGCCATACCCATCGCCCAGCGGTGCACCGGCTGGCGCTGAGCAACGGCGAAGCCCATCGCGCGGTGCTGGGCGCCTGGCACGTCGAAGGATCGATGATCAAAGTCAGCGCCGACGCCGTCGAGCTGATCCAATTCCCATTCTGAGTTCCGCGCAGGCGCGCGAGTGAAAATTCGCGCTTTCGCCGGTGAAAACCGGCGACGCAACCGTTTTCCTCGCCGTGCGCTCATGGTATGCTCTACGCCCTCATTCGGCCCTCAGCCGACGCCAGACAAATCACAGGAGCCTTACACCCATGGGAGCCAACGCCGCTTCAGCCGCCAATGCCGGGGCTAAAATCGCAATTGTAATGGGATCGAAAAGTGACTGGGCCACCATGCAGTTCGCCGCCGAAGTCCTGACCCAACTCGATGTCCCCTTCCATGTCGAAGTCGTTTCCGCTCACCGCACGCCGGACAAGCTGTTCAGCTTCGCCGAGCAGGCTGCCGCCAACGGCTTTGACGTGATCATCGCCGGCGCCGGCGGTGCGGCGCATCTGCCGGGCATGCTGGCGGCGAAAACCCTGGTGCCGGTGCTGGGTGTGCCGGTGCAAAGTGCCGCGCTGAGCGGCGTAGACAGCCTCTACTCCATCGTGCAGATGCCGCGCGGCATTCCGGTGGGGACGCTGGCGATCGGCAAAGCCGGCGCCGCCAACGCCGGGCTGCTGGCGATGCAGATCCTGGCGCTGCACGACGCCGCGCTGGCGCAGCGTTTGGCAGACTGGCGTCAGGCGCAGACTGAAGACGTTTTGAACCACCCCGATCCGCGGGAGGACGCATGAAGCCGGTTTGCGTACTGGGCAACGGCCAGCTGGGGCGCATGCTGCGCCAGGCCGGCGAACCACTGGGCATCGCCGTCTATCCTGTCGGCATCGATGCCGAACCCGAGGCAGTGCCGTATCAGAACAGCGTCATTACCGCCGAGATCGAACGCTGGCCGGAAACCGCGCTGACGCGCGAACTGGCGACCCACAGCGCCTTCGTCAACCGCGACATTTTCCCGCGTCTGGCCGATCGCCTGACGCAAAAACAGCTGCTCGATCAGCTCGGCCTGGCGACCTCGCCGTGGCAATTGCTGGCGGGCGCCGCCGAATGGCCGCAAGTGTTCGCTTCGCTGGGCGAACTGGCGATCGTCAAACGCCGGGTCGGTGGCTATGACGGCCGCGGCCAGTGGCGCTTGCGCCCGGGCCAGGAAGCCGAACTGCCGGCCGACGCCTATGGCGAGTGCATCGTCGAGCAAGGCATCAATTTCTCCGGCGAAGTGTCGCTGGTGGGCGCGCGCGGCCACGACGGCCGTTCGGTATTCTACCCGCTGACCCACAACCTGCATGAAGACGGCATCCTGCGCACCAGCGTGGCGCTGCCGCAGCCCAACCCGGCGCTGCAGCAACAGGCCGAGCAGATGCTGGCGGCGATCCTGAACGAGCTGAACTACGTCGGCGTGATGGCGATGGAGTGCTTTATCGTCGGCGATCGGCTGCTGATCAACGAACTGGCGCCGCGCGTGCACAACAGCGGCCACTGGACGCAAAACGGCGCGTCCATCAGCCAGTTCGAGCTGCACCTGCGCGCCATCCTCGGCCTGCCGCTGCCGCAGCCGGTAGTGAGCACGCCGTCGGTGATGGTCAACCTGATCGGCACCGCCGTCAACGAACAGTGGCTGTCGCTGCCGCTGGTGCACCTGCACTGGTATGAGAAAGAGGTGCGCCCGGGCCGCAAGGTCGGCCACCTCAATCTGAACGACCCGAACGCCGCCGATCTGCGCCAGGCGCTGCAGGCGCTGGCACCGCTGCTGCCGGGCGAATACCAAAGCGGGCTGGCCTGGGCACAGCAGAAGCTGGCCTAAGGCGCCGCCGCCGAAAGTAAAAGGGTTCAGCTTTGGCTGAACCCTTTTTTAGGCCTGGTACAATCAAAAAAACCGCCCGATAGCATCATTTATCAACAGCATAATATATATAAACAATGAGCAATATCGGCATGAGATATTGAATAAAACATCAAAAATAAGACGAACACCAACATTTAGTCATTGCACTATCAATCTGCATCATTCTAATTTGAAAAAATAAAATCAAGAGCTAAATTTACACTACACATGATAATTAAATAAAAGTATGAGGGGTCTGTAAACCTAAAATAATTAATGACATGAAATTATAAAAAATTGTCATTACTATATGCATTAAAATAGATACTGACCTATTCATTCTAAAAACAACCATCCAAAAGGTCTGAGCTACAACTGAAGCACTGATATCTTCCGGAGTGACAAAATGAAGCTTATATTTCTCACCCTCATTTTAATGCTAAGTGGATGTGTGGCCAATGCACCATTTCGTACTTCCGATGGGAAAAACTGCGACCACTGGAGAGGGTGTGGCAGTAACTATGAGACACACACCGGCTATGATTTGGGGTTTATCGAATTTAGTGAGCGCGGCCATGATTTTGCTCCACAGCAAACAGCGCAGCTTTTATCAAATATAGCGCGTATGGAAGAGAAAGAAGACGTTGGTGTCATCGTGTTTATCCATGGCTGGAAGCATAATGCATCCGTACTTGATAAAAATGTAAAAAATTTCCAAAAAACGCTCGCCTACGTTGCTGCCCCAAGGATAATAGGAAAAAGAAAGCTATTGGGGATCTACATTGGCTGGCGCGGAATGAGTTTTCATGGCGCAGAGCTTGAAAACCTCACTTTTTGGGATCGTAAATCCGTGGCAGAGGAGGTGGGCCGCAACGGAGTAAAAGATTTTCTCATCAAGCTGGAGTCAATCGTTGGTAAAAATAACAATAATTTTATGCTCACAGTGGGACACAGCTTTGGTGCCGATATTTTACTTTCCGCTTTGAACGATAACCTGCTGGAGAGAATGAGAACAGCTGAAAATAATAGTACATTGAAACCCTTTGGCGACGGCTTGATTCTTTTAAACCCTGCGGTAGAAGCAAACCAAGCCCTCCTTTTAAAAGAGAGCAGCATGAGACTGGGCGCTCAAGGAAAACCCATGCCGTCACTGATGTATGTCATCAGTTCTCGCGCTGATATCCCTACCAACGTGGCATTCCCGGTAGGTCAGTTTTTTGGCAAAAACATAAGATGGTCACAGGTAGAGATAGAAAGAGATTACTTCGGGGTAAAATATAAAATAAAAGAGCAGGATCTTGACGATATAACGGTAGGCAACTTTAAAATGTTTACCACGGGTTACATGTATAATAAAGAACACACCGTGAGCGACACCAGGACATCTCAGTACCATATTCCCGCGCAAATATCAAAAAAAGAAGACCTGTTAGACATTGAGCAATTGATACCGGAAGCTATCAATTCCGGCATTATCGGACCATGGAAATTTAATTCTTATTGTACCCGTACCCTGCACCAGAAAGAACAATATCACCATGATAGACTCCCTTGTTTCGACAACGATCCTATAGATTTCATTTCAGTACCTGATTCTTTTATCTCTAACCACAACGATATATTCAACCGAAACGTAATAACATTACTAATGACAATGACAAGCCAATCCCTCAGCAATAAAAAAGGTAGAATAACGAAATACTGTCAAAAAACAGGAGGGTTTTCATTCGAAGATTGTTTTAACTACTACTACTTAATAAATGAAGATTTCACAGTTAATAAGCATTCAAAACTCTATTAAGGTAAGCGGCGGGGAAAATGCCCGCCGCTTACTGAGTCCCCTGCCCGGATCAAAGAGATTCACCCTTTTCGGCCGCTACCTGCCTCGATATCAACTAGCCCTCATAACTGCGGAACAGCGCCCGGCCGCGCAGCAGGCGCACGCCCAGCCAGCCGCCGCACAGCGACAGCAGCAGCGCGCTGGCCAGCGGCAACGCCCACCACAGCACCGGCGTCGGCGTCCACGGGAAGTCGAATACCCGGCTCTGCAGCAGCCACAGCGCCGCCTCGGCGCCCACCGCCGCCGCGATGCCCGCCACCAGCCCCAACAGGGCGAACTCGCACCACAGTGTGCGGCGCAGCAGCCGTTTGCCGGCCCCCAGCGTGCGGTACACCACCAGCTCCTGGCGGCGCTGACGCATGCCGACCTGCACCTGCGCCAGCAGCAGCAGGCCACCGCACAACACCACCAGCACCACCATCACCTCCAGCGCGCGGCTGACCTGCTGCAGCACGCCGCCGACCTGTTTCAGGATCGCGCCGATGTCCAGCAGGCTGAGCGTCGGGAACTGACGGTTGAGCTGGGTCAGCATCTGGCCGTCGCCGTCGTAGCGGAAGCTGGTAAGCCAGGTCTGCGGCTGGCCGTCCAGCGCGCCCGGCGGGAAGATAAAGTAAAAGTTCGGCTTCAGGCTTTCCCAATCCACCTGGCGCAGGCTGGTGACTTTGGCGCTGAACGCCTGGGTATCGCCGCTGAAGGTCAGCGTGTCGCCCAGCTTGATCTTCAGCCGCCCGGCAATGCCTTCATCCATCGAGACTTCGCCGCTTTTCGGCGGCCAGCTGCCCGCCACCAGCGGATTATGATCCGGCAGATCGGCCAGCCAGGTCAGGTTCAGCTCGCGGTTCACCGCCTCGCCGCCCGGATCGTCTTCATGCACCCGCTCGGTCGCCACCTGCTGGTTTATCTCGGTCAGGCGCACCCGGACGATCGGGTAATAGGTTTCTGGCTTGATCTGGTGCTGCTGCAGGAAGGTTTTCACCTGCGGCACCTGCGCCTCGGTCATATTGAGCAGGAAATAGTTCGGGCTGTCCGGCGGCAGCTGTTGTTGCCAGCGTTCGAGCAGATCGCCGCGCAGCACCAGCAACAGCGCCAACAGCATGAACGACAGCGAGAACGCCGCCAGCTGGCTGATGGTCACCCACGGCTGGTGCAGCAGGCGGTTGACCGCCAGCCGCAGCGCCAGGCTCTTGAGCGTGATGCGGCGCAGCAACAGCAGGCTGCCCCAACCGATGCCGCCCAGCAGCAGCGCCAGCACCGCCATGCCAGCCAGGATCGCCCACAGCAGCGTGCTGGCCCCCATCAGCGCCACCAACAGCGCCACCACGATCGCCGCCGTCACCGGCAAGAAGTAGCGCAGCGGCCAGACGTTGGCCGTCACGTCGCGGCGCAGCACCCGCAGCGGCTGGGTAGCCAGCAGCTGGCGATACGGCCGCAGCCCGACCAGCAGCGAAATCAGCACCAGCGCGCCGAGCGCCCACAGCCACGGCCAGGCGCCGGCGGCAGGCAACGCAGCCGGTAATACCGGCTTCAGCAGGCGGATCAGCAATGCTTCAAACGCCAGCCCGATCGCTCCGCCGCACGCCGCCGCCAGCGCCATCACCGCCAGCCACTGGCCGACGATCAATTTACGCAGCGCGCCGCGCCCGGCGCCAAGGGTTTTCAGCACCGCGATCAGATCGTAACGGCTGCGGCAATAGTGGCTCATCGCCACCGCCACGGCGGCGATCGACAACAGCAGCGTCAGCAGCGCCGACAGCAGCAGGAACTGTTGGGAGCGCTGCAGCGACTTGCCGAGCGCGCTGCCGGATTCCTGCAGCCCGAACCAGCGCTGATCCGGCGTCAACTGCGGCGCCAGCCGTTCCTCGTAACGCTGAATATCCGGCTCGGCGCCGGCGAACATATAACGGTAGGTCAGGCGACTGCCCGGCTGCACCGCGCCGGTCTTATCGACGTCTGCCAGGTTGATCATGATGCGCGGCGCGGTCTGGAATGGATTGAAGCCGGCGTCCGGCTCCTGAATGATTTCACCGGCGATGCGCAGCGTAGTGTCGCCCACCTCCAGCGAATCCCCCACTTTCACGTTCAGCAGCGCCAGCAAGCGCGGCGCCACCAGCACGCTGCCCGGTTCGGGTTTGATGTTGGCCGGGCGCGTTTCCAGCTTGCCGTACAGCGGATAGACCAGATCGGTGGCTTTCACGTCCGCCAGCTGCGGCCGATCGCCGGCATAGGTCATGGTGGTGAACGACAGCTGACGGCTCACCTTCAGCCCCTGCTGCTGCGCGTCCAGCAGCCAGCCTTCCGGCACCGGATGCGCGCTGCGCAGCACCCGATCGCCGGCGATAAAATCGCGGCTCTGCTGGCTGAGCCCTTTGTCCATGCGATCGCTGATGCTGCCCAGCGCCAGCACGCAGGCGACGGAGAGCGTCAGCGCCAGCCACACGATCAGCAGCGACGGCGAGCGCCATTCGCGCCAGAACCAGCGCCAGATCATGCTTCCTCCCACAGTTTGCCTTCACGCAGCCGCAGCCGCCGCTGGCAGCGCGCCGCCAGGGTTTCGTCATGGGTCACCAGGATCAGGGTGGTGTCAAAATCGCGGTTGAGGGAAAACAGCAGATCGGCGATGCGATCGCCGGTCTGACGGTCGAGGTTGCCGGTCGGTTCATCGGCGAACAGCACCCGCGGCCGACCGCTGAAGGCGCGCGCCAGCGCCACGCGCTGCTGCTCGCCGCCGGACAGCTGCGCCGGCAGGTGATCGAGACGTTTGCCCAGCCCCAACTGTTCCAGTAACTGCACCGCCTGCTCGCGACTCTGCCTGTCGCTCTCGCCGCGCAGCAGCGCCGGCAGCTGCACGTTCTCCAGCGCGTTCAGCGTCGGCACCAACATGAACGACTGAAACACGAAGCCGACGTTCCTGGCGCGCAGCGCGGCGCGGCCTTCTTCGTCCAGCGCGGTCAGCGACTCGCCGAGCAAACGCACCTCGCCCTCGCTGCCGTCGTCCAGCCCGGCCAAAATGCCCAGCAAGGTCGATTTCCCCGATCCGGATTCGCCGATCAGGGCGATCGTCTGCGCGGGTTTGACAAGCAGCTCGACTCCGGTAAGGATGGTGAGCTGATGCTCACCTTGACCAACGTGTTTACTAAGATGATGAACTTCAAGAACGTTTTCCGCTGGCATCTTCCCTTCCTTTTGCTGTTGGGATTATTCAGTTTACGCGCTGCCGCCGCCGATACCTTATTGATTTTGGGCGACAGTTTAAGCGCCGGTTACCGCCTGCCGATCGAGCGGGCCTGGCCGACGCTGTTGGCCGAACAGTGGCAGAAAAAACCGGACGCGCCGCAGCTGGTCAACGCCAGCATCAGCGGCGACACCGCCGCACAGGGGCTGGCGCGTCTGCCCGCGCTGCTGAAACAGCATCAGCCGCGCTGGGTGCTGATCGAGCTGGGCGCCAACGACGGCCTGCGCGGCTTCCCGGCGCAGGACGTACAGCGCGATCTCGGCCAAATCATCACGCGGGTGCAGCAGGCCGACGCGCAGCCGCTGCTGATGCAGATCCGCATCCCGCCTAACTACGGCCGCCGCTACACCGAGGCGTTCAGCGCCGTCTACCCGGCGCTGGCCAAGCAGTTCAACATTCCGCTGCTGCCGTTCTATATGGAACAGGTGGTGGTGAAGCCGGAATGGATGCAGGATGACGGATTGCACCCCAATGGGGACGCTCAGCCGTTTATCGCCACCTGGATGGCGGAGCGCCTGGAACCGCTAGTAAAGCATGAGTCTCACTAAATTAGGGTCGTACACTAGGTAAAGTTATGCAAAAAGCGGTATTGATAACCGGCTGTTCCAGCGGGATTGGCTTGATTGCGGCGCAGGATCTGCGCAACCGCGGCTACCGGGTGCTGGCCGCCTGCCGTAAGCCGCAGGACGTGGAAAACATGCGCCAGCTCGGGCTGGAAGGCATCGAGCTGGATCTGGACGACAGCGCCAGCGTCGAGCGCGCCGCCGCCGAGGTGATCGCGCTGACCGACGGCCGCCTGTACGGCCTGTTCAATAACGGCGGTTTCGGCGTTTACGGCCCGCTCAGCCGCATTTCGCGCAGCCAGCTGGAGCGGCAGTTCGCCACCAACCTGTTCGGCACCCATCAGCTAACCCAGCTGCTGTTGCCGGCGATGTTGCCGCACGGCGAAGGGCGTATTATTCAGACCAGCTCGGTGATGGGCCTGGTCTCCAGCGCCGGGCGCGGCGCTTACGCCGCCAGCAAATTCGCGCTGGAAGCCTGGTCGGACGCGCTGCGCATGGAGCTGCACGGCAGCGGCATTCAGGTCAGCCTGATCGAACCGGGGCCGATCTCCACCCACTTTAGCCAGAACGTCAACCAGGCGCAGAGCGACAAGCCGGTGCACAACCCCGGCATCGCCAAGCGCCTGACGCTGCCGCCGGAGGCCATCCTGCCCAAACTGCGCCACGCGCTGGAAAGCCCACGCGCCAAACTGCGCTATCCGGTCACCCTGCTGGCGCACGCGATGAGCGTGCTGCGCCGCATTTTGCCGGGCCGCTGTCTGGATTGGCTGCTGCGCAGCAACGCTTAATTCGCCCGACGGGGTTGAAGAATGGCGGCGCGCCCCCATTTACACCCCATGGCTCCGCACGATCAGAGAGAAAAAAGATGCTAGCTCAAGCTGTTGTTGATATTAACGAAACTAACCTGCACCAGACGCTGGAACAATCGATGTCCACACCGGTGCTGTTCTACTTCTGGTCCGAGCGCAGCCAACACTGCCTGCAGCTCACGCCGGTGCTGGACAAGCTGGCGGCGGAATACGCCGGTCAGTTCATTCTGGCCAAGGTGGACTGCGACGCCGAGCAGATGATCGCTTCCCAGTTCGGGCTGCGTTCCATTCCGACGGTCTACCTGTTTAAAGATGGCCAGCCGGTCGACGGCTTCCAGGGCCCGCAGCCGGAAGAAGCGATCCGCGACCTGCTGCAGCGTTTCCTGCCGAAGGAAGAAGATCTGAAACTGGCGCAGGCGCAGGAATTGCTGGCCGCCGGCAACGCCGCCGAAGCGCTGCCGCTGCTGAAAGACGCCTGGCAGAGCAGCCAGCAGCGCAGCGACATCGGTCTGACGCTGGCCGAAACCCAGATCGCCCTCAGCCGCAGCGAAGATGCCGAAGCGGTGCTGGCGACCATCCCGCTGCAGGATCGCGATACCCGCTATCAAGGTCTGGTGGCGCAGATTGAACTGTTGAAGCAGGCAGCGGACACGCCGGAAATCCAACAGCTGCAACAGCAGGTGCAGCAAGAGCCGGACAACGTCGAGCTGGCGGTGCAGCTGGCGCTGCAACTGCATCAGGTCGGGCGTAACGAAGAAGCGCTGGAACTGCTGATGGGGCATCTGAAGAAAGATCTGGCCGCCGCCAACGGCAACGCGCGCAAGACCCTGATGGACATTCTGGCCGCACTCGGCACCGGCGATGCGCTGGCCGCTAAATATCGCCGCCAGCTGTACTCCCTGCTGTACTGATATCCGTCATACCTGAAGCTGCATCCAGGCGGCAAACGTGAGAAGCCCTGGGAGCTTAGATAACTAAGTGACCAGGGGATCGAACGTGCAGCCAACAACGATGCGGCGGAAAAGACGAAGGGATATCAACGATAGACCCGCACCCCGCCCTCCACGCCCGCCGGGCTGAACAACACCTGCCACAGCTGAATGTTGCGCGAACGGAACGCGCCGGCGCAGGCGTTCAGGTAATAAGTGAACATGCGCTCGAAGCGCTCGGAATAACCGCCCGCCAATTCCGGCCACGCCCGTTTGAAATTCTCCAGCCAGGCCATCAGCGTGCGATCGTAATCGGCGCCGAAGTTGTGCCAATCCTCCATCACGAAACGCCCTTCGCTGGCCTCGGCGATATGCCGCACCGAAGGCAGGCAGCCGTTGGGGAAGATGTATTTGTCTATCCAGGCGTCGACGTTAAGGTCGGTTTGATTGGAACCGATGGTGTGCAGCAAAAACAGGCCATCGGGCTTCAGGTTGCGCGCCGCGACGCTGAAATAGGTCTCGTAGTTTTTCGGCCCGACGTGCTCGAACATGCCGACCGACACGATGCGATCAAACTGACGATCCAGATCGCGGTAATCCTGCAGCAAGATCTCGACGTCCAGCCCGGCGCAGCGTGCCTGCGCCAGCTTCTGCTGCTCGGCTGAAATGGTCACGCCGTGCACCGAGACGCCGTAGTTTTGCGCCGCAAACTGCGCCAACCCGCCCCAGCCGCAGCCGATATCCAGCAGCGTCATGCCCGGTTTCAGCTGCAGCTTCTCGCAGATCATCCTGAGCTTGGCCTGCTGCGCCTGCTCCAACGTTTGCGCTTCTTTCCAGTAGCCGCAGGAGTATTGCATGTAAGGATCGAGCATCGCCCGGAACAGGTCGTTGCCGATGTCGTAATGCTCTTTGCCCACCTGCCAGGCGCGCTTGCGCGATTGGCGGTTGAACAGCCGGGCATAGGCGATGCGCGCGATGTCGCTCAGGCTTTTCGGCAACCGCTCATCGACGCCGGCCTGCAAAATGCGGGTAAACAGCATGTCCAGCCGTTCGCATTCCCACCAGCCGTCCATATAGCTCTCGCCGAAGCCGAGCGAGCCTTCCTGCAAAATGCGTTTGAACAGCGCCGGGTTATGCACCCGGATATCCCAGGCGCGCGGGCCGTTGATGGCGACGCCGGCTTCGGCCAGCATCTCCTCTACAATGCGATACCAGCGGTCTTTCTTCTGGGCGAGTTCATCAACACTGAGCGAATCCATAACAATCCTTGGCCGAAATGTCATTTCAAAAAGCATAGTCGCAAATAAAAATGACAAATTTTTGACGGTAAACACGGGGGTGTTTTTACTCTAGCCAAGGCGAGCAACATCATGAAATGAATAAAAATTATTGAAATCATGCCATTTAGGCATACTTATCCGCGCCAACGCGGGCGCGGATAAACCGAAGGCAGCTAAGGTAAAATAGAGGTGCCGGCCTGGCCCGCCAGCACCGCGTCGATATCCTGCAGGCCACCGATATGCGCCGTCCGCCCGGTGCGATCGACGAAGCGGCTGACCGCCATGATCTTCGGCCCCATGGCGCCGTCCGCCACCGCCATCGGCGCCAGCTCCTGCGTGGTGGCGCGACGAATGGCGCGCTGGCGCGGCGTGCCCCACTCCTGGTACACCGCGTCGGCGTCGGTGAGGATCACCAGATGATCGGCCCCCACCTGTTCCGCCAACAGCGCCGCCGCCAGATCTTTGTCGATCACCGCTTCGCTGCCCGTCAGCCCATGCTCGCCGGCGATCATCGGGATGCCGCCGCCGCCGTTGCAGATCACGATATGCCGCTGCGACAGCAGCAAGGTGATCGCCTCGATGTCGAGGATCTTTTGCGGCGCCGGCGAAGGCACCACCCGGCGGATATAGTTGCCGTCCGCCTTCAGCGTCCAGCCGAACTTGGCCTCCAGCGCCTGCCGCTGTTCCGGCGCATACACCGGCCCGATGAACTTGCTCGGCGCCTGATAATCCGCATCCTGTGCATCCACCAGCACCCGCGTCAGCAGCGTGGACACCGGCTGCTGCGGATGGCTGGCATTCAGCTGCTGCGCCAGCATATAGCCGATCATGCCCTGGCTTTCGGCCACCAGAATATCCAGCGGATAGGGCGGCACATCGCGGTACGCCAGATTTTGCAACGCCAGCAACCCCACCTGCGGGCCGTTGCCGTGCACGATGGCGATGCGGTATTTCTGCGCCAGCTTGCCGATGGCGTCGGCGATGAGGGCGATGCTCTTATACTGATTTTCCGCAGAGAGCACGGCTCCGCGTTGCAACAAGGCGTTGCCGCCCAACGCAATGACCAAGGTTTTCATGGTTTGCACCCGTAGTTGAAATCATACCGTCCCGGCCGGATCCGCGATCCGGCCCTCATGTTCACACCGCGCGCCGCACAGTGCGTTAATCGTCGTCACCCCCAGCCACACGCCCAGCAGCGTGTCCGCCCCCGAGAAATGCCCCAGGTTCAGCACCGCCGCCACCGCCGCCGATACGCCGTTAGGTACCTGCAGCCCCTGCGCCAGCATATGCAGCGGCGTGGCGAACACGCCCCGCTCGGCGTAATGCAGGTAGTGCGCGCTCACCAGCGTGGTCAACGCTTCCAGCGGTGGCGTCTGGGCGAAAAACGGCGTCAGCCCGGCGACCTGGATGCGGCTGTCGAGGTGCGCGCTCAGCAACAGACCGAGCAAGGTGTCGTCGTTGCTCGGCGTCAACCCCGGCCCTTTGCCCAGCGTATGGCGCCAGTCGACCGCGCCGCCCCGCAGCCAACGGGAGAAATCCCGCGCCAGCCTGGCCAGCTCCGGCGTTAACGGCCGCTTCACCAGCCGACCGATTTCGCCGTGCAACCCGCACTGCGCCGTGCAGCGCTGCAATACCGCCGCCAGCGGCCGATCGGCAATGGCCGCCCGCTGCGCCAGCGCCAGATCCCGCGCCATCGCGGCGGGCCGAACAAGGAGCGCATCCAACGTGATGCCTGCGGCGGAGAAAGTGCAGCGTCGTACAGACGGCACCGCACGCCGCACGCGATCGAAATCCCGCGCGCCGAGCTGCCACCCCATCGGGCTCAGGCCGCTGCCGGCGCGGTGCAGCGTCAGCAGCCGCGCGTTTTCCGTCAGGAAATTGATCGCGTTGGTGAAGCTGCCGACGCAGCGCAGCGCGCCATAGTCCCGCGTCACATGGCGGCTGCCGGCCAGCGCGACAATGTCCATACGCCCCTCCGTTCACTTACGCCGTGATGCCGAGCTTATCGGCCAGCGCTTCGATCGCCTTCTCGAAACAACCGAGCGGCGCACGCACCGTGCCTGCGCCGATCTGCCCGACCCCGGCTTCGCGGTGAGCAATGCCGGTGTTGATCAGCGGCGTGATGCCGGTTTCCACCACCCGCCGGGCATCCAGCCCCAGGCAGGCGCCCTGGAAGTCCCAGGTCGGGATCTGCAGCATCATGTTGCGCTCAAGATAGATCTCCGCCATTTCCTCGGAGATGTCGGTGGCGGCGCTCATGCCGCCGGAAGCCCCGACGAAACGCGTCACGCCCGGGGCCGCGACCATCGCCGCCCCACCGATGCCGAAGGTTTCGGTGATCGCGCTGTCGCCGATGTCCGGGTTGGCGTCCGCCTGGCTGAAGCCGGAGAAGAACAGCCCTTCCGGCGTATTGACCGGCGCGGTGAACCAACGATCGCCCATGCCGCTGATCTTGACGCCAAAGTTCTTGCCGTTGCGGGTCATTACCGTGACGATAGTGCCCTGCTCAATTTCTGCTCCCGCATCCATCGCCGCCTTGCAGTAAGCCATCGCCAGATTGAGGAAGAACTGATCGGTGATGCTGAGGAACTGCATCACCTGCGCCAGCTCCGCCTTATCGCGAGGCAGCAGGCTAATCTCCGGCGCCAATCTGCGCATCAATAGCGCTGAGGCTGCGATATTGCGCTGGTGGAATTCGTCCCCCATGCTGATCGCCTGCGCCATCAGCGCGGTCAGATCGATCCCCTCCTCCAGCGTCGCCAGCACCGCTTTCAGCACCGGAGCCAAAGAGTCGCGCATCCAGCGCAGACGCTGCTGCACATCCTCGCCATAGGCGCCGAAGCGCATCACCTTACCGATGCCTTCGTTCATGTTGCAGTAGGCGTAGTTGCCGTGGACGGTGTTCCTGACCACCACCATCGGCATGTGGGCCGAGGTGATGCCGCCCATCGGCCCCACCGCGCTCACGCTGTGGCATGGGATGAACTCGATTTCCCCTTGCTCCAGCAGCGCCAGCGCCTGCTGTTCATCCTGCGCCCAGCCTTCGAACAGGCAGGCGCCAATGCAGGCACCGCGCACCGGACCGCTCATCTCTTGCCAGGTGACCGGCGGCCCGGCGTGCAGCAGCTTGCGTCCTTCAGCCAGCTGCGGGATCAACCGATGCGCCAGATCCACATCCTGCCAGTGCGGGCGCGCCTCGCGGATACGGGCGATAACGGCGGCGTTTGCTTGCTCAATCGTTGCGTACATAGCGGTTCCTTACTTTAATTTTTTCAAGATGTTGGCTAATCGTTGATCGCCGCCGGCCACCGGCGCCCACTGGTAATGCACCACCGGGATGTCGCTGGTTTGCAGGTCATCGGCGAAGCTGCGCAGCCCGGCGTTGATCACCGCGACGCCGTCCAGCAAGGCCGGCCGTTCACGTTCAGGTGCGGGTAAGACGGGGGTAATCAGCTGATGCGCCAACGCGACCGCCGCCGGCAGCGACGGCATCACCGCGATGCCGGCCTCCTGCAGGGTGGCGATTTGCCGCGAGCGCTGCTGCGGATCCTGTTCGGTGCCGGTGACGGTAGCGATCGCCGCCAGCGGGTGGGCCGCGCCGCGCGCCGCGCGCACGTTGGCCACCTCGTCCGCCAGCGACGCCGCCGGATCGTCCTGGGCGCCAAAGCCGATAACCACGTCCAGCAGCAACACGCCGGTCTGCGGCTGCTGCGCCAGGCGGGCGATCTCTTGATTGCGGGCGGTCGGATCAATCATCGGGTGCGGGCGCCCCTGGGTATAAAAGTCATCGCCCATGTCGATGATGCGATGGCCGTCGGTCACCAGCATGGCGCCGCGCGGGTGTTCGCTATCCACCGGCAAGCGCAGTTTTTCCGCCAGCAACATCGCGCATTCGGCCGCCAGCGTGCCGCCGGCGTACAGTCCGGCGATTTTGCCGCCGGGCACCGCGGGCTGTTGCGCCGCCTGTTGCTGCACGCAGCCCAGCATCGCCGCCAGCCGCGCCGCTTCATCCAGCGTGGCGGCGAACGTGATGTTTCCATCCTGACGCACGGCGGACTGCGCGCCGAGGAACAGCGCCACCACCGGCTTGCCGAGCGCTTTCATTTCGTCGATCACCCGCTGACGCACCTCGGGCGCCGGCGGTTTGGACACGAACGCCAGCACCTGGCTCTGCGGATCCGCCGCCAGCATGCGCAGCGCGCTGATGGCGCTGATGCCGCCGATCTCCGCCGTCAGATCCCGCCCGCCCAGGCCGATAGCGTGCGAGATGCCCTGTCCCGCCAGGGTAATTTGCGAGATCAGCTCCTGAATGCCGGTACCGGAGGCGCCGACCACGCCGATGGATCCGGCGGGCGCCACGTTGGCGAACGCCAGCGGCGCGCCGGCGATGCAGGCAGTGCCGCAGTCCGGCCCCATCACGATCAGCCCACGCTCGCGCGCCTTGGTTTTCAGCGCCACTTCCTGCGCCGGGCTGACGTTGTCGGAGAACATCATCACGTTGCAGCCGTCTTCCAGCGCCCGATCCGCCAACTCCGCCGCGTATTCGCCGGCGATCGAGATCAGTGCCAGATTGGCGGCCGGCAGCTTCTGCCGGGCGGTGCGCCAGCTGCGCGCCCGCAGCAGTTTTTTACCGCCCTGGCCGCCCTGCGCAATCGCCTTGAGCGCCGCCTCCAGCGCCGCGCCGATCTCCTCGGCGATCGACTCGTCGGCGGACTCCGCTTTGATCGCCACGCAAATATCGTTCGGCGTCGCTTCGCTAAACTGCGGATGCCAGAAACCGGTCACCTCCAATAAGGATTTATTGGCCGGCGTCCCCATCATGACGGATATTTCCTCAACCTTGGGAGACTCACTGAGTTTGCGGGAGATCAACATCAGGCTGACGGAATCCTGAAAGCTCCCCTTTTTAATAAAAGCATGGATCATGGTGATATCCTTACGACAGCATTTAATAATATCGGCAATATTTCCCGCACCGGCGGCACGGCGATGCATTGAATCCAGCGAAAAGGTTAATTATCAAGCTACAAATTAAAATCACGCCCAGAGGTGAGTGCGGTCACACTTTATTCATTGTTAGAAAAAATAACTTAATCGTCTGAATATTAGTTAATCCAGACGCGAGAAAATCATTTATAAAAAACTTCTAACAATGACGATTTAATTCAACGAATTTTTAATTCAATAGAGTAAAACGCATCTGGATCACATTATTCCCCCCCGGTATTTATACATTACAACGCAGAGGCGAATTAAATAAACCGTAGTGATAAAAGGACTGTATATGAAGGTCTCTAAACAACAATTGCATCAGCTTATCCAGCAAAAAATTCACGCCGCCGGCCTGAGCCAGGAGCACGCCGGCATCGTCGCCGACGTGCTGGTTCATGCCGATGCGCGCGGCATCCACTCCCACGGCGCGGTCAGGGTCGAATACTATTCCGAACGCATCAGCAAGGGCGGCACCAACAATCATCCCCATTTCACCTTTGAAAAAACCGGCCCCTGCAGCGCCATTTTCGACGGCGACAACGGCGCCGGGCACGTGGCGGCCAAGCTGAGCATGGATCGCGCCATCGAGATGGCGAAAGAGAACGGCGTTGCGGTGGTGGGCGTTCGCCGCATCGGCCACAGCGGCGCGCTGTCGTACTTCGTGCAGCAGGCGGCGCGCGCCGGCATGGTCGGCATCTCGCTGTGCCAATCCGATCCGATGGTGGTGCCGTACGGCGGCGCCGAAGTCTACTACGGCACCAACCCTATCGCCTTCTCTGCGCCGGGCGAAGGCGACGAGCTGATTACCTTCGATATGGCCACCACCGTGCAGGCCTGGGGGAAAGTGCTGGACGCCCGCTCGCGCAACGCCGCCATTCCCGACACCTGGGCGGTGGACGCCGAGGGCAAGCACACCACCGATCCGTTCGCCGTCAGCGGGCTGCTGCCGATCGCCGGGCCGAAAGGCTACGGCCTGATGATGATGGTCGACGTGCTGTCGGGCATTTTGCTCGGCCTGCCGTTCGGCAAACACGTCAGCTCGATGTATCACGATCTTAGCGCCGGCCGGGAATTGGGCCAATTGCATATCGTCCTGAACCCAGGTTATTTCACCAACGAATCGGCGTTCCGTAAAAATATCAGCCAGGTCATGAAAGAGTTGAACGCCGTTAAACCGGCGCCGGGCGTCAGTAAAGTGCTTTACCCGGGACAGAACAGCCATGCGCGTGAAATGGAAAGCGAGAAAAACGGTATCGAAATCGTCGACGATATTTATCAATACTTAATTTCAAATGCTATTTACCAGCGTTCTTACGATCACAAAGACCCCTTCGCCAGTTAACGCAATCTTATTATCGTGGGCTTTTTACGCCGCGGCTCGCGGTTGATATTTCAGAGCCGGGGAGAAAAAAGAAAACCTTCATCAGCGCGCTCAGCGCAATAGGTCGGCCGGCGGCGAATATCATCCGCCCTGGCCGCATCGCCGCTGAGACATAACATGCGGGCAGGTAAACATGAAAGACTTCCAACAAGAAATCCGTGATATTTCCGGCTGGTTATCGAAAATCGGCGCCGACCCCAGCGGCGGCATGACGCGTCTGCTTTATACCCCGGAATGGATCGAGGCGCAGCACGCGTTGAAAAACGCCTTCGACGCCGCCGGTCTGAGCACCCATTTTGATGCGGTCGGCAACCTGTTCGGGCGGCTGGAGGGCAGCAAATACCCCGACCAGGTGATTCTCTCCGGTTCGCACATCGATACGGTGGTCAACGGCGGCAACCTCGACGGCCAGTTCGGCATTGAAGCCGCCTTTATGGCGATCAAATACCTCAAGGATACCTACGGCCCGCCGCTGCGCAGTCTGGAAGTCATCGCGCTGGCGGAAGAAGAAGGCAGCCGCTTCCCCTATGTGTTCTGGGGCAGCAAGAACATCGTCGGCCTGGCCCGGCGGGAGGACGTGCAACACATTACGGACGCCAAGGGCGTCGGCTTCGTCAACGCCATGCGCGACGCCGGTTTCGATTTCCCGCCGCCGCATCAGCCGCTGCGCAGTGATATCGCGGCCTTCGTCGAGATCCATATCGAGCAGGGCAAAGTGCTGGAAACCGAAGGAAAAACCCTCGGCGTGGTGACCAGCATCGTCGGCCAACGGCGCTATGACGTGCGGCTGCAGGGCGAAGCCAACCACGCCGGCACCACCCCGATGAGCTACCGCCGGGATACCGTGCACGCCTTCAGCCGCATCTGCTGCGAATCGATCGCCAAGGCGCGCGCCGAGGGCGATCCGCTGGTGCTGACCTTCGGCAAGGTGGAGCCGAAGCCGAACACCGTCAACGTGGTGCCGGGCTTCACCCACTTCACCCTCGACTGCCGCCATACCGATCAGGCCGCGCTGCTGCGCTTCACGCAGGAGATCGAGCAGGATATCCAGCGCATCTGCGCCGAGATGGGCATCGAGGCCGAGATCGATCTGTGGATGGACGAAGCGCCGATCCCGATGAACGAACAGCTGGTGGCCTGCGTCAGCCGCCTGTGTGAAACGCAGCGGCTGAATTACCGCATGATGCACAGTGGCGCCGGGCACGACTCGCAAATTTTCGCCCCGCGCGTGCCGACGGTGATGATGTTCGTGCCGAGCATCGCCGGCATCAGCCATAACCCGGCGGAAAAAACCGCCGTCGCCGATCTGAACGAAGGGGTGAAAATCCTGGCGCAGACGCTGTATCAACTGGCCTACACCGAACAGGGGGCCGAGGCATGAGCAACGACATCGACCCGCGCTACTGGAAAAAGATCGTCGTCGTGCTCTGCCTGGGCTGGGCGGTGATCTGGATCTACCGCACCGTTCTGACGCCGATCTTTCCCGAGATCCAACAGACCATCGGCGCGCACTCCAATGCGGAAATGGGGCTGATCGCCAGCTTCTACTTCTTCGCCTATACCGGCATGCAGATCCCGGCGGGCATCCTGGTGGACAAATTCGGCAAGAAGGTGGTGTTGATCCCGGGCTTCTGCCTGTTCATCATCGCCACCTTGCTGATCGGCAACGCCACCAGCCTGACCATGGTCTATGCCGGCAGCCTGCTGGCGGGCATGGGTTGCGGCTCTTATTACGGCTCGGCTTACTCCCTGTCGTCGGAGAATATCCCGCTGGAGCGCCGTGGCCTGGCGACCGCGGTGATCAACAGCGGCTCGGCGCTCGGCATGGCCATCGGCCTGATCGCCTCCAGCCTGCTGGTGAAAAGCTTCAACATGAACTGGCAGATCATGCTGTTCATCATCACCGGCCTGCTGGTGGTGATGACGCTGGTGTTCGCCGTGGTCATCAAAGGCTCGCAGCCTCAAACGCCGGCAGCCGTCAGCCAGACCGTTGCGCCGGCGGCGCTCGCGCCCGAAGAAGACGGTCAGGCCAGCGGCCTGTTCAGCCTGCGCATGATCTCCGCCTACGCGATGTACTTCGCCACCTGCTACGGCTACTACATGATAGTCACCTGGCTGCCCTCGTTCCTGCAGCAAGAGCGCGGCTTTGAAGGGGTAGCCATCGGCTTCTCCTCCGCCCTGGTGGCCTTCGCGTCGGTGCCGGGCGCGCTGTTCTTCAGCCGCATGTCCGACCGTTTCCGCAACAAGAAGGTGCAGTTGATCATCTTCCTCGAGCTGTGCGCGGCGGTAATGCTGGTCTGCACCGTCATTTCGCCGGACTCCACCATGCTGCTGATCAGCCTGATCCTGTACGGGCTGTTGGGTAAGCTGGCGGTCGATCCGATCATGATCTCCTTCGTCGCCGACAACGCGCCGAAGAAAGGCTATGGCACCAGCTTCGGCGTGTTCAACTTCTTCGGCATGTCCTCGTCGGTGATCGCCCCCTTCCTCACCGGCGTGATCTCCGACAGCACCGGCTCCAAGGTGATGGGCTTTTACATCTCCGCCGCCATCCTGCTGGTGGGCACCGCCATTTTCTTCACCGTCAATGTCTTGATGAAACGCACTACGCCAACCCGAACGGCCACCGAGGCCTGACGGCGCTTTTTTACCGGGCGCCGCCGCGGCGCCCTTTCAACGATCAGGAGAATCAACGTGGGTTACTTCAACAATCAAACCGGTTATCCAACCGACATTCTGTCAACGCGCGCCATCATCAAACGCGGCAACTATGCGCTGATCCCGCCGAACGGCCTGGTGCGCAACGTCATTCCCGGTTTTGAAAACTGCGACGTCACCATCTTGTCGACGCCGAAACTGGGCGCCACCTTCGTCGATTATCTGGTGACGCTGCACGACTGCGGCCGCAACACCAAAGGCTTTGGCGGCGAAGAGATCGAAACCTTCGTGTACGTCATCGACGGCGCCATCACCGCTTCCGCCGACGCCACCGATTACCCGCTGAGCGCCGGCGGCTACCTTTACTGCCCGGCGGGCGTCACGATGCGGCTGGAAAACGCCAACGGCGGCCAATCCAGCCGCCTGTTCCTCTACAAACGCCGCTACCAGCGCATCAAGGGCTACGAGGCGCACGTGGTCAGCAACAACGTCGCCAACCTGGAGCAGATCCACTACGAGGGCATGAGCGAGGTGATCCTGCAGGATCTGCTGCCGAAAGATCTGGGCTTCGACATGAATATGCACATCCTCTCCTTCGCCCCCGGCGCCAGCCACGGCTACATCGAGACCCACGTGCAGGAGCATGGTGCCTATATTCTCAGCGGCGCCGGCGTGTACAACCTGGACAATGAATGGATGCCGGTGAAGCAAGGCGACTACATCTTCATGGGCGCCTATGTGCAGCAGGCGGGCTATGCGGTGGGCCAGGAAACCTTCAGCTACATCTACTCCAAGGATTGCAACCGCGACGTCGAGCCATAAGCACTTCGCCGCCAAAACCCAGGCCACCTGCCCGCGCAGCGTGGCCTTCTTTTTTATCCCAATCGCTGGCCGACGCGCATCGCGCGGGCGACGTTGGCGGCGCTGAGCTGCAGGTTAAGCTCGCCTTGCGACAGCGCAACCTCCAGCGTACTCAGACGCGGCAAAATGCTGAACATCGCGTCGATCCCCTGCGCGTGCAGCGCCTCCGCCCCTTCCTCCACCACGCCGGCCAATGCGATAACCGGCAGGCCGCGCGCCCGCGCCAGACGGGCGACGCCGGACAGCGCCTTGCCGCCCAGCGTTTGGCTGTCGATGCGCCCTTCGCCGGTGACCAGCAGATCGGCCTCCGCCAACGCCAGCTCCAGCCCCAGCGCCGCCATCACGATCTCGATGCCCGGCTTCAGCGTTGCACCGAGAAACACCAGGCAGGCGATCCCCATGCCGCCCGCCGCACCGCCGCCGGCGACATGCTGCACGTCGCGGCCGGTGCTCTGACGGATCACCTCAGCGTACTGCGCCAGGCCCTGCTCCAACTGCGCCACCATCGCCGCCGTCGCGCCCTTCTGCGGGCCGAACACCGTCGCCGCGCCGCGCGGCCCCACCAGCGGGTTGTCTACGTCACAGGCGACCTCAATCCGACACTGCCGCAGGCGCACGTCCAGCCTGCTGAGATCGATACCGTTCAGCGTCGCCAGCTCGCCGCCGCCCCACGGCAGTGCCCTGCCGTCCGGACGATAAAAGCGGCCGCCCAACGCCTGCACCATGCCGACGCCGCCATCCACCGTGGCGCTGCCGCCGATGCCGAGGATCAGGTGGCGAATGCCCTGATCCAGCGCATGCAGGATCAGTTCGCCGGTGCCGTAGCTGGTGGCCAGCAGCGGGTTACGGCGTTCCGCCGGCGTCAGCATCAATCCGCTGGCCGCCGCCATCTCGATCACCGCCGTCTTGCCGTCGCCGCTGACGCCGTAAAACGCCGCCACCCGTTCCCCCTGAGGTCCCGTTGCAGTCACGCTCACCTTGCGCCCGCCGGTGGCGGCCACCAGCGCATCCACCGTGCCTTCGCCGCCGTCGGCGATCGGCAGGCAAACGCACTCGGCATCGGGATAAACCTCGTGAAAGCCGCGCGCGATCGCCCGCGCCGCCAATTCCGCGCTGACGCTTTCTTTAAATGAATCCGGTGCAATAACAATTTTCATGACGCATCCTTTATTCGAACGGAAATAAAAACGGCCATGCCTTCCCCCGCTGAATTAATCAGATGAAGAACGCATGGCGGAATAAAATAAAACTGTTGCCGATTATTTAATTAAGATGAAGAAAAGCGTTATTTATTGACCCATTTCGCCGGCACGCTGTAGGTCAATAATGCGCCCACGATCATCATCGCCGACAAAACGCACATCGCCGCCAAGTTACTGTGGGTCAGCTGTTTGAAATATCCGATAATGTAAGGTGAAATAAATCCGCCGATATTGGCGATGGAATTGATGAGCGCAATGCCCGCTGCGGCGCAGGTGCCGGTAAAGATGGCATTCGGCAGGCTCCAGAACAGCGGCGACGGCACCAGGCTCGACGCCACCGCCACGCACAGCGCCGCCATCACCACGTGCTTGTTGTCCGGGAACAGGCCGATAAAGATCAGCGACACCGCCGCGATGCAGAACGGCACGATAATGTGCCAGCGCCGCTCACGATGCTTGTCCGAACTGCGCGCGGCCACCAGCATCGCCACCACCGCCAGCATGTACGGCAGCATGGTCAGCAGCCCAATATCCATCACCGAGGTCACGCCGGTGTCGCGAATGATGGTGGGCACCCAAAACGCCAGCCCGCCTTGCCCCATCACGGTACAGAAGCAAATCAGCCACATTTTGGTGAACGCGGACGACCTCAGCATGCTTTTCATCGTCCACTCCTGCCCGCCGGCGGCGCCCTGACGCGGCGCGCTCTGCGCCATATCCTCTTTGATCAGCGCCTTCTCCTGCGGGCTGAGCCACTTGGCGCTCTGATAGGTATTATCCAGGAAGCAAAAAATGACGATGGCGATCAACAGCGCGCGTGGGCCGCTGATAAAGAACAGCCATTGCCAGCCGGAGAGGTTCATCAGGCCGTTCATGTGTTCGATGATCCAGCCGCATAGCGGGCCGCCGATGATGTTGCTGACCGGGATGCCGCACACGAACAGCGCCGTCATCTTGGCGCGCTGGCTGGAGGGGAACCACAGCGTCAGGTAGAGGATCACGCCGGGGTAAAAGCCGGCTTCCGCCAGCCCCAGCAGAAAACGCGCCAGGTAGAATTGCCAGGGGTTGGTGATGAAGATGCTCAGCATCGAAATCGCCCCCCACACCACCATCAGCAGCGCGATGATCTTTCTGGCGCCGTAGCGGCTCAGCAGAATATTGCTGGGCACCCCGGCGATGATATAGCCGATGAAAAATACCCCGGCCCCCAGCCCGTAAACGGCTTCGGCCATCGAGACATTGCCGTTCAGAATATCGGGCATCATTTGGAATTTCGAAAACGAAATCCCCACCCGATCGAGATAACCGACGATATAGCTCACTAATAGAATGGGCATAATACGCCAGGCGATTTTTCGATATAAACGATTTTTGTCAGGGGCGGTAAGAATATCTTTGTCAATAACAGCATTATCGGTTGCCATATTCAGTGTCTCCTTGGGTTGGCATCCTGCTTTTTACTTTTTATTGTGCTGAATCATTTTTTATTGGATTGGCGGGGGCCCTCTTTATTTATCATAAAGAGGGCGTTATTAATGTCGAACATCTCTGATTCTAATGATAAGCCGGCGAATGAAACGCCGGCGGGCGCCTTAGCCGGCTACCCGGTGGTTGCCCATGATTTCCAGCGCCCGCACCAGCGCGGAGTGATCCAGTTCGCCGTCGCCATTGGCGGCGCAGACGTTGAACAACTCCTGGCAGGTGGCGGTATTCGGCAGGCTGAGCGCCAGCGCCTTCGCGCCCTGCAGCGCCAGATTGAGATCCTTCTGGTGCAGCGAGATGCGGAACCCCGGCGCGAACGCCCGCTTGATCATCCGCTCGCCATGCACCTCGAGGATGCGCGACGAGGCGAAGCCGCCCATCAGGGCTTCACGCACCCGGGCCGGATCGGCGCCGGCGCGCGAGGCGAACACCAACGCTTCACTGACCGCTTCGATGGTCAACGCCACGATGATCTGATTGGCGACCTTGCAGGTTTGCCCGTCGCCGTTGCCGCCGATCAACGTGATGTTCTTGCCCATCAGCGCCAGCAGCGGTTGCACCCGTTCGAAGGTCGCTTGCTCGCCGCCCACCATGATGGTCAGCGTGCCCTGTTTGGCGCCCACTTCGCCGCCGGAAACCGGCGCGTCCAGGTACTGGGCGCCCAGCTGGTTGATGCGCTGCGCAAACGCTTTGGTCTCCAGCGGTGAAATGGAGCTCATGTCCACCACTACTTTGCCGTTCAGCTTGCCGGCGGCGCAGCCGCGTTCACCAAACAGCACCTCCTCCACCTGCGGCGTATCCGGCACCATGATGAAGATCACGTCCGCCTCATCCGCCACCTGCTGCGGATCGCTGCAGGCGATGGCCCCCTGTTGCAGTAACGTTGCCGGCACCTCATGTCGGGTGTGGGCGTAAAGCGTGTGCCCGCCCGCCAGCAGCTTTTCCGCCATCGGCGCGCCCATGATGCCCAGACCGATAAATCCCACTTTCATTTTCATCTCCTCAAGACAGGTATTTTTTAATCCATGACAGGCCGCTTTCCGTGGTGGTGAGCGGTTTGTATTCACAGCCGATCCAGCCGCGATACCCCATGCGATCCAGCTGCGCGAAGATAAACTCGCAGTTGATTTCGCCGGTGCCGGGCTCGTGCCGCCCCGGGTTATCGGCGACCTGGATGTGGTCGATCCTCGCCAGCAGGCGCTCGAGGGTCTGCGTCAGCTCTCCTTCCATGCGCTGCATGTGGTAGAGGTCGTACTGCAGATACAGGTTGGGGCTGCCGATCGCCTCGATCAGTTCGATCGCCTGCCGGGAGGTTTGCAGGTAGAACTGCGGCATGTCGTAGCGGTTGATCGGTTCGATCAGCAGGCGAATATTTTGCCGCGCCAGGGTGTCGGCGGCGTAGCTCAGGTTCTCCTTCACCCGTTCGTCGGTGGCGTGGCGGCCGACGGCGGGATCCGGATTGCCGATCAGACAGTTGATGCGATCGCAGCCCAGCGCCTGCGCATACTCGATCGCGCGCCCGACGCCGTCGCGGAACTCCGCTTCGCGCCCCGGCAAGCAGGCGATGCCCCGTTCGCCCGCTGCCCAGTCGCCGGCCGGCAGGTTGAACAGCACCTGGCTCAGACGGTGCGCCTCCAGTTCGCTGCGCAGCGCCGCGATCGGATAGTCGTAAGGGAACATGTATTCCACCGCGCTGAAGCCCTGCTCCTTCGCCCGGCGGAAACGCTGCATAAAATCGACTTCAGTGAACAGCATCGACAGGTTGGCTGAAAATTTCGGCATAGTAAGGCTCCTCAGCGGTAATCAAAGAAGTTGACCGAGGTCGGCGCGTCTTCCGGCGTTGCCGCCACCGGCTCGAACTCGTTGACGTTATCCAGCTCGGTGCCCATGGAAATATTGGTGACGCGCTCCAGGATGATTTCCACCACCACCGGCACCCGGTGCTGCCGCATCAGTTCCTGGGCCTGACGGAACGCCGGCGCGATCTCTTCCGGTTTGAACACCCGCAGCGCCTTGCAACCCAGGCCTTCCGCCACCTTGACGTGATCGACGCCGTACTCGCCAATTTCCGCGTTGTTGATGTTTTCAAACGACAGCTGCACGCAGTAATCCATATCGAACCCGCGCTGTGCCTGACGGATCAGCCCCAGATAGGCGTTGTTCACCAGCACATGGATATACGGCAGCTTGAACTGCGCGCCGACCGCCAGCTCTTCGATCATGAACTGGAAATCATAGTCGCCCGACAGCGCGACCACCTTGCGCTGCGGATCGGCGGCGCATACGCCCAGCGCCGCAGGCAGCGTCCAACCCAGTGGGCCGGCCTGACCGGCATTGATCCAGTGACGCGGTTCGAAAACGTGCAGCATTTGCGCGGCGGCGATCTGCGACAGCCCGATGGTGGTGACGTAGCAGGCGTCGCGGCCGAAGGCGCGGTTCATCTCTTCATACACCCGCTGCGGCTTGACCGGTACGTTGTCGAAATGGGTCTTGCGCAGCATCGTTTGCTTGCGCTGCAGGCAGGCGGCGCACCAGGCGTCGCGATTCGGCAACTCGCCGCGTTCGAAACGGCGCTGCGCCGTGTCCACCAGCATTTGCAGCGCGATGCGCGCGTCGGAAACGATGCCCAGGTCCGGGCAGATCACCCGGCCAATCTGCGTCGGCTCGATATCAATATGCACCACCTTGCGCCCGGCGGTGTACTTATCCACCGAACCGGTGTGGCGGTTGGCCCAGCGGTTGCCGATGCCGAACACCAGATCCGAGTCCAGCAGGTTGGCGTTGCCGTAGCGGTGCGAGGTTTGCAGGCCCGCCATGCCCGCCATCAGCGGGTGATCGTCCGGAATGGCGCCCCAGCCCATCAGCGTCGGGATCACCGGCACATTGCAGATCTCCGCCAGCCGTTGCAGCAGATCCGCCGCATCGGCGTTGTGAATGCCGCCGCCGGCGATGATCAACGGCTTTTTCGCCGCGCACAACAGATCCAGCGCTCTGTCGATCTGCGCCTGGGTGGCCGCCGGCTTATAGGCGGGCAGCGACGAGTAGGTGTCCGGATCGAACTCGATCTCCGCCATCTGCACGTCGAAAGGCAGGTCGATCAACACCGGGCCCGGCCGGCCGGAGCGCATCAGGTGAAACGCCTGCTGTAGCACCCGCGGCACCAGCGCCGGTTCCTGCACGGTGACCGCCATCTTGGTCACCGGCTTGGCGATCGACTCGATGTCCACCGCCTGAAAATCTTCCTTGTGCAAACGCGCGCGCGGCGCCTGGCCGGTAATGCACAGGATCGGAATCGAATCGGCGGAGGCGGAGTAAAGGCCGGTGATCATGTCAGTGCCCGCCGGGCCGGAGGTGCCAATACACACGCCGATATTGCCGGCGGCGGCGCGGGTATAACCTTCCGCCATGTGCGAGGCCCCTTCCACGTGCCGCGCCAGATAGTGTTTGATGCCGCCGTGTCGCCGCATCGCATCGTAGAACGGGTTAATCGCCGCGCCGGGCACGCCGAACGCGGTGGTGATCCCTTCTTTTTCCAGCACGTGCATTGCCGCGTCTACCGCTCGCATAATTGCCATGTGATGCTCTCCTTAATTTATTGGAAAATTTTTCCAACTTTGAAATGCCGTCAAAAAAACCCGTCTGCTCATCAAACGGGGAGTCTTGTTCCGCGCCGGCTCACCCCGGCACGCGACGATTACGCCTTGCTGCGCGATTCACCCAGCGCGGCGCTGATATCTCTGGCCACTTCCCCCACCAGTTCACCCAGCTCTTTGAACCGCTCCTTGCCGACCCGCGAACTGGGCCCGGAAATGGAAATAGCGGCGATCACGTTGTTGTTGCGATCGAAAATCGCCGAAGCCAGGCAGTTCAGGCCCAGCGCGTGCTCTTCATCGTCGATGGTGTAGCCCTGCTCCAGCGACTGATGCAGATCCTTGCGCAGCAGGTTCACGCTGGTCAGGGTTTTCGGCGTATAGGATTGCAGCCCCGAACGCACGATCAGATCCAGCATCTCTTCTTCCGCCAGCGGATACAGCAGCGCCTTGCCGGCGCCCGATGCGTGCAGCGGCAAGCGGCTGCCCAGCGGCGCGCACATGCGCACCATCGCCTGGCATTCGCATTGGCGAATCAGCACCGCATCGAAATTGTTGCGGATCGCCAGGTTGGCGGTCTCGCCGGACAACAGCATCAGCCGCCGCATGAACGGCCCGGCTACCGATACCACGTCGCGATCGTTCATGTAAGCGGAGCCGACGGTGAACGACTGAATGCCGATATGCCACCAGCCCAGCTGCGGATCCTGAAAGACGAATTCCGATTTCTCCAGCACTTTCAACAATCTGAAGGTGGTGGACAGCGGCAACTCCAGCTTTTCGGACAGCACGGAAACCGACGAGCTTCCCCCGGCGTTGGCCAGATACTGGAGGATCTCCAGCCCGCGATCCAACGCCTGCGCCCCTTTGGTCGCGCCGGCTTCGGTGGCGGGTCGTCCTTTCCTGCGTAATTCGGTCATTCAAGCTTCCTTTATCAGTGACGGCATGGGTGACGCTATGATAAACGCCCTGCGCGGCGTGCGGCCAGCGCTATGCCAAAACTATGCGATACGGCTCCGGCAAGCGGCTGACTACGCAGTTGTCGGCGCCTGCACGATCGATGGTGAAAAAGTCGGTGACTTTCGCATAGGCGAACAGCGGGTGATGCCAGACGTTACGATGATAGTTGATCCCCTGTTTGCCGTTGGTGATAAAGGCGCGCAACGTGCCAACGGGGATCGTTTCGCCCGGTTCGGCGACGATCACCACGAAGCGTTCGCCGTTCATCGGCACAAAGGCCTGCGACGAGAGCGGATGCTTTTCCAGCAGGGAAAAGGTCATCGGCAGCTCGCAGGGTTCCGCCCGGTTGATGCTGGCCAGCACCCGGTTGCCGTCCGACACCTCAATCTTGGCGAGATCGTGATAACGCTCGGTTTTTCCGTCATTGATATGAAAGAAACGCGAACCTTCTATCTGCAATACATCGCCATAAGGCGCAAAGGCCGCCGGCGTTAATTCTTCGATGACTAAATCCATGTGATTCTCCAAAGCGCATGACCCAGACGACGATTAAACGGCGATATTTCACCCAACGCCTTCACTCTAGACAGCGCATGGCAAATTTGACAGCAATTTTTTGGAAAATTTTTCCATAACAAGATCGTCCGCACATTTCACGATCGGAATCCCATATTAATTGCTTGAAATCAATGAATTAAAAAAACACCTGATCCACGATCGACAAGAATAGGGCTGCGTATGCTCATCGCTATCCGGTGATTCTGTGACCGGGATCGTGGGGTTGGGCTTTGCCGCTGCCTATCGTGTCGCAACATCAGTAGATTCTTCTCACCGATAACCGAAAAGGCGGTGTCAGCCAAGGACCCCACATGCTGGATCACGAAACCATTCGTTCGTTTATCAAAGTTGCCGAGTGCCAAAGCTTCTCGCGCGCGGCAGAGTTGCTGCATAAAACCACCGCCACCATCAGCTACCGCATTAAAACGCTGGAAGAGAGCATCGGCACGCAGCTGTTTATCCGCACCACCCGCACCGTCAACCTGACGCCGGCCGGGGAGTATTTGCTGGAGCGCTGCCGCCAGTGGCACACCTGGCTGGACGCCATGCCGGGCGAACTGCGGCAAATCAACGACGGCGTAGAGCATCAGGTGAATATCGTGATCAACAACTTGCTGTACGACGCCGCCGCCGTAGCCGGGCTGTTGACTCACCTGCACGACAAATACCCGTTCACCCAATTCCACATTTCCCGCCAGGTGTACATGGGCGTGTGGGACGCGCTGCTGAATGAGGATTGCCATCTGGCGATCGGCGCGGCGGGCAATGAATCGCTGGAAAACAGCATCAAGGTGCTGCCGCTCGGCAAGATCGATTGGGTGTTCGCCATTTCGCCGACGCATCCGCTGGCCGCTGCAGCCGATCCGTTGAACGAAACGCAGCTGCGCCCTTATGCCGCAATCAACGTCGAAGATACCGCACGCCATCTGGCCAAGCGTACCGCCTGGTTGCTGTCCGGCCAGCAGGAGATCAAGGTGCCGGACCTGCGCACCAAGCAGGAATGCCATCTGCGCGGTCTGGGGATCGGTTTCCTTCCGCGCCAGCTGTGCCAAACTTACCTTGATAGCGGCGAATTGGTGGCCAAGCAGCTCAGATATCCGCGCCAACCTTCACCCCTGTCGCTGGCCTGGTCCGATGCTCGCGGCGGCGAAGCAGTGCGCACCCTGATCAGCCTGTTCCAGACGCGGGACCCGTTAATCGCGGGTTTGGTCAGCGCCCTGGATTAAGTCGCGGTATCGGTAGGCATTTTTCCTGCGCTGGCGTAATATCTGTTTACATATGTCTGACAGGAGGTTTGCATGCTTACTTTTATTCCCATCGTGATCGTCGTCGCGCTGATTGTGGTGTTCGCCGGCGTCAAAATTGTGCCGCAGGGGTTCCAATGGACGGTAGAACGCTTCGGCCGCTACACCAAAACGCTGATGCCGGGCCTGAACCTGGTGGTGCCGTTCATGGACCGCATCGGCCGTAAAATCAATATGATGGAGCAGGTTCTGGACATCCCTTCGCAGGAAGTGATTTCCCGCGATAACGCCAACGTGGCCATCGATGCGGTGTGCTTTATCCAGGTGGTCGATCCGGCGCGCGCCGCTTACGAGGTCAGCAACCTCGAACAGGCGATCGTCAACCTCACCATGACCAACTTCCGCACCGTGCTCGGCTCGATGGAGCTGGACGAAATGCTGTCGCAGCGCGACAGCATCAACAGCCGCCTGCTGCACATCGTCGATGAAGCGACCAACCCTTGGGGGGTGAAGATCACCCGTATCGAGATCCGCGACGTGCGCCCACCGGCGGAACTGATCGCCTCGATGAACGCCCAGATGAAGGCCGAGCGAACCAAGCGCGCCGACATCCTGGAGGCGGAAGGGGTGCGCCAGGCGGCCATTCTGCGCGCCGAGGGTGAGAAACAATCGCAAATCCTGAAGGCCGAGGGCGAACGCCAGTCGGCGTTCCTGCAGGCGGAAGCGCGTGAGCGCGCCGCCGAGGCCGAGGCGCGCGCCACCCAGCTGGTGTCCGACGCCATCGCCAGCGGCAACATTCAGGCGGTGAACTACTTCGTGGCGCAGAAATACACCGACGCGCTGCAGAAGATCGGTTCCTCCAACAACAGCAAAGTGGTGATGATGCCGCTGGACGCCAGCAGCCTGCTCGGCTCGATCGGCGGCATTACCGAACTGCTGAAAGAAAGCAAAGGCAAATAATCATGCTCGAACTGATCGCGGCGAATCCGCTGTGGTTCTGGCTCTCCCTCGGGGGCGTGTTGCTGGCGGCGGAAATGCTCGGCGCCGGCGGCTACCTGCTGTGGAGCGGCGTGGCGGCGCTGTTGGTCGGCGCCTTGATCTGGCTGCTGCCGGCGCTCGCCTGGGAATGGCAAGGCGTGATCTTCGCCGTCCTGACCGTCGTCGTCGCCTATCTATGGTGGTACTGGCTGCGTCGCCGCCCGGCGGCAGCGTCCGGCGGTTCACCGGTGCTCAACCAGCGCAACCGTCAGCTGATCGGCACCCGCGCCACGCTGACGGAGCCGATGCACAACGGCATGGGGCGCATCAATATCGGCGACAGCAGCTGGCGCGCGCAGGCGGCGGAAGATCTGCCCGCCGGCACCGAAGTGGAAGTGGTGGCGGTGGAAGGGGTCACGCTGGTGATCCGCGCCATCAGCCGTTAATTCGAACGACAGCATCCCGCCAGATTATTGATGATGGGGCACTCGGCCCCCTCATCGCCCGGACATTGTTCCGCCAGCGTCAACAGGCGTTGGCGCATTTCGCCCAGTTCGCTGATGTGCCTTTCGATCTCCGCCACCTTCTGCAGCGTGCGCGCCTTCACGTCGGCGCTGTGGCGGGCCGGATCGTTGAACAACGCCACCAGCTCACGGCACTCGTCCAGGTTGAAGCCCACCTGCCGCGCCTGGCGCAGCAGCGTCAGCTCTTCGACATGCCTGGCGGAATAGTGGCGGTAACCGTTATCGCTGCGGATAGGGGCGGTAATCAGCGCTTTCTCTTCGTAAAAACGAATCGTCTTGCTGGTTAAACCGGTTTTTTTCGCGACGTCGCTAATATTCATTTTCCCTCCTTGACCTTACCCTTGCTGGAAGGTTTAAGCTCCATTCTTAGTGAAAACAGGTCAGGCGGTCAACCTTTAAACACCGCCCTTAAGCAAGGAGTCCAATCATGTCACACACTACTATGCTGGCATTACAGGGGTTGTCCTGCATGAACTGCGCGCAGCGGGTGAAAAAAGCCCTGGAAAGCCGCAGCGATGTCGAACAGGCCGAGGTTAACGTCCAATACGCCAAAGTGACCGGTGAAGCGCCGGACAGCGCGCTGATCGACAGCGTGATCGCCGCCGGTTATCAGGCCGAAGTCGCGCCGCACGCCGATACCGAACTGCAGCTGAGCGGCCTGAGCTGCATGCACTGCGTCGGCAGCACCCGCAAGGCGCTGGAAGCGGTACCGGGCGTGTTCGCCGCCGAGGTCGAGATCGACAGCGCGAAAGTGTACGGCGATGCCGATCCACAGGCGCTGATCGCCGCAGTAGAACACGCCGGTTATCACGCCAGCGTGGCGGGCGCCGTCGTCCCAAAAACTGAGCCGTTGACTGACGCAACACCTTCGTTGCCGGACGTTCAGCCAGCGGCGCAACCTTCCCTTCCGGCAACCGACAGCGCGGACGACAGCGTACAGCTGCTGCTCAGCGGCATGACCTGCGCCAGCTGCGTCAATAAAGTGCAGCAGGCGCTGCAAAGCGTCCCCGGCGTGGAGCACGCCCGCGTCAATCTGGCGGAGCGCAGCGCGCTGGTGACCGGCGCCGCCGATGCGCAGGCGCTGGTGGCGGCGGTGGAAAAAGCCGGCTACGGCGCCGAGATGATCCAGGACGAAACCGAACGTCGCGAACGGCAACAGCAGACCGCTCGCGCCAACATGAAGCGCTTTAGCTGGCAGGCGGCGCTCGGTCTGGCCCTGGGGATCCCGCTGATGGCCTGGGGGCTGTTCGGCGGCAGCATGACGCTGACGCCGGAAACCCAGCGCCCCTGGCTGCTGGTCGGCGTCATCACCCTGGCGGTGATGGTGTTCGCCGGCGGGCACTTCTACCGCAACGCCTGGCGCGCGCTGATGAACGGCAGCGCCACCATGGATACTCTGGTGGCGCTCGGCACCGGCGCCGCCTGGCTCTACTCGATCGCCGTCAACATTTGGCCCGATTTCTTCCCGATGGAAGCGCGCCACCTCTATTACGAGGCCAGCGCGATGATCATCGGTTTGATCAACCTCGGCCATGCGCTGGAGCAGCGCGCTCGCCAGCGTTCTTCGCAGGCGCTGGAGCGCTTGTTGGATCTAACGCCGCCCACCGCCCGGCTGGTAACTGACGACGGCGAGCGCGATATCCCGCTGGCGGAGGTGCAGCTCGGCATGACGCTGCGGCTGACTACCGGCGATCGCGTGCCGGTCGACGGCGAAATCGTACAGGGTGAAGTCTGGCTTGATGAAGCGATGCTGACCGGCGAAGCGGTGCCGCAGCAGAAAGGCGCCGGCGACACGGTGCATGCCGGGACGGTGGTCGACGACGGCAGCGTGCTGTTCCGCGCCGCCGCCATCGGCAGCCAAACCACGCTGGCGCGCATCATCAAACTGGTGCGTCAGGCGCAGAGCAGCAAACCGGCGATTGGCCAACTGGCTGACCGCGTCTCGGCGGTGTTCGTGCCGGCGGTAGTGGCGATCGCCCTGTTCAGCGCGGCGATATGGTACTTCTTTGGCCCGCAGCCGCAGCTGGTCTATACGCTGGTGATCGCCACCACGGTGCTGATCATCGCCTGCCCGTGCGCATTGGGTCTGGCGACGCCGATGTCGATCATCTCCGGCGTCGGCCGCGCGGCGGAGTTCGGCGTGCTGGTGCGCGACGCCGACGCCCTGCAGCAGGCCAGCCAGCTGGACACCCTGGTGTTCGACAAAACCGGCACCCTGACCGAAGGGAAACCGCAGGTGGTGGAGATCCTGACCTTCAATCAGGTCAGCGAACAGCATGCGATCGGCTGGGCAGCCGCGCTGGAACAAGGCTCCAACCACCCGCTGGCGCGCGCCATCATGGAACGCGCCACCGGGCAAACGCTGCCGCAGGTAGCGCAGTTCCGCACCCTGCGCGGCGCCGGCGTCAGCGGGGAGATCGACGGCGTACAGGTGCTGCTGGGCAACGCCGCGCTGCTGGAACAGCATCAGGTAGCGACCGCCGAACTGGATGCGCCGATGCGCGCCCAGGCCGAACGCGGCGTAACGCCGGTGCTGCTGGCCGTGGACGGTAAACCGGCCGCGCTGTTCGCCATTCGCGATCCGCTGCGCGAGGACAGCGTTGCGGCGCTGCAGCGCCTGCACCAGCAGGGGTATCAGCTGGTGATGCTGACCGGCGACAACCCGGTAACCGCCAACGCCATCGCCAAAGAGGCCGGTATCGATCGGGTGATTGCCGGCGTGCTGCCGGACGGCAAAGCGGCGGCGATCAAACAGTTGCAGGCGCAGGGCCAGCGCGTGGCGATGGTCGGCGACGGCATCAACGACGCCCCGGCGCTGGCGCAGGCCGACGTGGGCATCGCGATGGGCGGCGGCAGCGACATCGCCATCGAGACCGCCGCCATCACCCTGATGCGCCACAGCCTGCACGGCGTGGCGGATGCGGTAGCGCTGTCGAAGGCCACGCTGCGCAACATGAAGCAGAACCTGTTCGGCGCCTTTATCTACAATACGCTGGGCATTCCGATCGCCGCCGGCGTGCTCTACCCGCTGACCGGCACGCTGCTCAGCCCGGTGGTGGCGGGCGCGGCGATGGCGCTGTCGTCCATTACCGTGGTCAGCAACGCCAACCGGCTGCTGCGTTTTAAACCCAGGAAGTGATTGCCGGGGCGCCGTCATGGCGCCCCACTGTTTTCCGGGCTTTCCTGCGCGGCGGATAGCGTTTAGCATGAATAACGATTTCCCCTCGCCTTTCATGCTGAAACGCGCACCCGTTATTCAGGAGCCACGCCGTATGGGTCAACTGTTACGCCGCCTCGCCGCCTTTCTCGGCCTGATCTCGCCCAAGCGTTACGCTTATCCGGCGTTGGACATCACCCTGCCTGGCGATCGTCGGCTGCATCTGGTGGGCAGCATCCATATGGGCACCGTCGATATGTCGCCGTTGCCGCCCCGGTTGACCGCCCGGCTGCAGCAGGCCGACGCGCTGATCGTCGAAGCCGATATCACCGACTCCGCCTCCCCTTTCGACCACGCCGAGCTGCAGCCGGAGCTGGAACAGCGCCTGTCCGCCGAAGAATATCAACGGTTGCTGGCGCTGTGCCATGAGCTGGGCGCCGACCCGCACGCCTTCGCTACCCTGCCCGGCTGGCAGGTGGCGCTGATGATGCAGGCGCGCCAGGCTCAGCGTTTGGGGCTGCGCGCGGAATATGGCGTGGACTATCAGCTGCTGCAAGCCGCCCGGGCGCAGGACAAACCGGTGATCGAACTGGAAGGCGCGCAGCAGCAGCTGGCGATGCTGGAACAATTGCCGGAAGGCGGCATTGCGCTGCTGCGCGATACGCTGGAACACTGGCATACCAACGCGCGGCTGCTGCAAACCATGGTGAGCTGGTGGCTGGACGCCAAACCGCGCGGTACGCTGGACACGCTGCCCGCCACCTTCAGCGCCGGGCTGTATGACGTGCTGATGCATCAGCGCAATCGCGACTGGCGGCATCAGCTGGAGGCGCTGCCTGCCGGTGACTATGTGGTGGCGGTTGGCGCATTGCACCTGTACGGCGAGGATAACCTGCCGGCGATGCTGCAGCCGCAGGGGTAAAAAAGAGGCCAATATCGCTATTGGCCAGTCAAAGAGGAATTTCTTGTATTCTAGTTATACGCATAGCAACCGTGTTAACGGTTACAGTAAACAGGGTAGCAACCCGGTGAATATCTTGGCAACCCGCTTTATGTAACAGCCGCTCAGGTTGCCGGGCAGGTTGGATTTTTGTATTTTTAAGGCTGGTTATCACCCTTTCCCCGCCGGGGACATTTTGGACAACACATCATGACGCCCGCAGTCGTTCTGCTTGAGAAACAAAAGGTCGCCTTCACCCTCCATCCTTATCACCACGACAGCGACGAAACCAACTTCGGCGACGAGGCGGTGAGAAAGCTGGGGCTGGATGCCGATCGGGTTTACAAAACCTTGCTGGTGGCGCTGAACGGCGACGCCAAACACCTGGCGGTGGCGGTCACCCCGGTCGCGACCCAGTTGGATCTGAAGAAGGTCGCCCGCGCGCTCGGCGCCAAAAAGGCCGAGATGGCCGATCCGCAGTTGGCGCAGCGCGTCACCGGTTATCTGGTGGGCGGCATCAGCCCGCTGGGGCAGAAAAAACGGCTGCCGACGGTGATCGACAGCCCGGCGCAAGCGTTCGCCACCATCTACGTTTCCGGCGGCAAACGCGGGCTGGACATCGAACTGGCCGCCGCCGATCTGTGCCGCCTGCTGGCCGGCAGCTTCGCCGACATTGCCAAACGCGACTGACGCCGCGCGCTCAGCGGCACGCCACCGTGGCGTCACAGGCCGCCAGCGTCTCCACCAGGCGGTCCTCCAGCGCCTTCACCTGCGCGCCGGGCACCAGATAGTTATTGCTGATGATGGCGAATGCCAGCGGCCGCCCGGTCGCCGAATCGACATAGCCGCTGAGCGACGATACACCGGTCATGGAACCGCTCTTGGCGTGGGCGCGCCCCGCCGCCGCGCTGTTCACCATGCGGCTTTGCAGCGTGCCGCCCACCAGCAACCCCGGCTCGCCCGCGACGGGCAAGGCGTGATACCAGTCGGCGAACCACGGCTGTTTTCTGGCCGCCAGCAGCAGCGTCGTCAGCTGTTGCGGCGTGATCTGGTTCATGCGCGACAGCCCTGAGCCGTCCACCTGGCGATACGCGTCGGCCGCGACGCCCTGGCTTTGCACAAATCCGTTTATCGCCTGAAGGCCGGCGGCCCAATCCCCTTTACCCTGCGTCTTGCGGCCCATCGCCTTGGTCAATATCTCGCCGTAGCCGTTATTGGAGACTTTCAGGAAGGTGACGACCAGGCGGGAGAGCGGCGGCGAGGTTTTTTCCGCCAGCAGCTGTGCGCCGGCCGGCGTCACGCCCTCTTCAACCTTGCCGCGCAGGGTGATGCCGTGCGCGCGCAGAGCATGTTGCAATAAAGCGCCGACGACAAGGGACGGTTGATCGACGGTAATCAATCGCGAGCTGGCCTCCGCCTGCGCGGCGATGGTGCCGCTGACCACGATCCGGTTGCTGCCCGGCCGGCGCTCGTACGTCAGCGCGGTGTCACTACCGGTGGTGGTGCGGTTGACCAGCGTCACCGCGTCATTGGCGGGATAGAAGCTCACCCGTCCCGGCGCGCCGGCGCGGGCGCCCGGCCGCACCGCCACCTGCACCACGTTGATATCGCCGCCGGGAGTAAAGGCGTAGTTCAGCGCCGAGATCGGCGCAGCGAAGGCGAAAGGTTCATCGTCCCAGCTCCAACCGGCGCCGAATGGCGTCTGATCGAAGGCGCCGGCATCCAGCAACAACCGCCCCTGTATATGACGGATGCCGCGCTGCGCCAGCGCTGCGGCGAAGGTGTCGAGATCGTCCGGATGCAGCGTCGGGTCACCGCTGCCCTGTAGATAGAGATCCCCTCGCAAGGTGTCGCCGCGCTGCTCGCCGGCGGTCAACAGCCGGGTTTCAAAGCGGTAATCAGCCCCCAGCACGCCGAACGCCGCCAGAGAGGTGAACATCTTCATGTTGGAAGCCGGCGCCAAACGCTGATCCGCGTGCGCCTGATACAGCACGGCGCCGCTCTCGGCATCGCGCACCATCACGCCGCTCGACGCCCCAACCAGCGCCTTGTCTTGGCCGAGGGCCGCCAGCGCCTGGCTGAGGGTTTGTTCGTGACGTTGGCCGGATGACGAACACCCCGCCAGCGCCACGATGGCGGGCAGCAGCCAGCCTGCGGTTTTCAACATGTCATATTCCTGTTTGCGTTATCAAAACCAAATTGTCGCTCAGGCTATCATTGGAAGGCGGCGGTGGCGAGAATGTCCGGCCCGCTTATCATTCAGATACGCTCAGGCATCGCCAAACGACGCTCGTTGTACACTACCCGCCACGCCAACAGCAGCACGCAGAGGCTGCAGAGCGACAGCACGGCGCCCAGGTGCTGCGAAAGCCCAGCCAACACCAAGCCACCGCCGAGCATCAGGTAATACATCAGGCCAAGGATGGCGCCGGCGGTGCCCACGCAGTCTTTATAATGGCGCAGCGCGCGCGCCAGAATATTGGGAATGGCGATGCCGTACGCCATCACCACCAGCATCATCGGCAGAACGAACCACAAGGTCCCTTCCAGCAGCAGTACCAGTAGGCCGCCGATCAGCGATAATCCGCAGGCCAGCATCAACAGTGCGGGGAACAACCAGTGCTTGCCGATCAAAAACTTGTTGATCGCCGCGCCGATACCCACCCCGGCCGCCAACACCAAACCGGTATAACCGAACCACTGCGCCGGCAGCGCCAACGCCGAGAAGTGGAATGGCGCCAGCTGGTAATAGCTGAACATGCAAATATTGAACAACGCCACCAACAGCGCGCTGAGCCAAATATCCCCGTCCTTGACCATCCGTCCCAGCGTGCCGAAAAATGAATTCTTCACCACCTGTTGCGGACGCGTCTCCGGCAGTTGCCAACCGGCATAGCCCAGCAACAGCGCCGCCAACAGCGCCAAACCGCCGAACACCCCCTGATAGCCCCAATAGTGAGTCAGCACTGCGCCGCTCAACACGCCAATCGCCGGGCCGATCGCCATGGCGATCCCCATCACCGAGAACACCCGCGCCAATTCATAACCGTCGAAGCGATCGCGAATCGCCGTTTGCGTCCCGACCGAACCGACCGCCGCGCCAAAGGCGGCCAGCACTCGCGCGGCCAGCAGCACGCTGAAGCTGCCGCTGAACAGCGCAACGAGAGAAGCCAGCAGATAGAGCGTCAGCCCGGCCAAAATGGTGGGACGGCGTCCGATGACGTCGCACATCCGCCCCCATACCACCACGCCCAGCGCAAAGGCGAAAAAGTAGCAAGAGAGCGTTTGCGCCGCCATCTCCGCACTGACCCGGAAACCGTGCGCAATATGCGTCAATGCCGGACTGTAGATGGTCTCTACCACCTGGGGAAACATCATCATCGACGTCGCCAACGTCAGCGTCAGCGTCAGTTTACGTTGCATAACAGATCCTGTAGCCAAGAATAGGCTGCACAAGGTAGCATCTGGTCCCAGCGCCGATTACAATATAAAAGACAATAAATTTACAAAATCGGACAGGCTATGGCGTGGCTTCAGGCGCAGGACAGTTTTAATCCGGATACGCTCGACAACAGCGTACTCGGGATCGCCGCCGAACTGGCGCAGCACGACTCGGGCACGCATTGGCATGACAGGGGGCAGTTGCTGTTCTGTCAGCAAGGCAGCATGCGCATCACGCTCAACCAAAGCATCTGTATGCTGCCGCCGGGCAGAGTCGCCTGGATCCCGCCGCAGGTGGCTCACCGCGTTCAGGTCAACGGCGTCGTCGGTTACCGTTCGCTTTATCTCGACGCCGATCGCTATGCCTGTCTGCCAGCGCAGCTTGCCGTACTGACAGCCTCGCCGCTGCTGCGCGAGGTGTTGGAACGCATCGCGTTCGCCGCCTTCGACACCGACTGGCAGCATGGGCCTTACGCCAATATTCTGGCGGTCTGCCTGGACGAGATCGCCGCCGCGCCGCGCGAACTGACGCTGCTGCCGCTGCCCAGCGACCGCCGCCTGCGCCATCTGGCCAATCTGGACATGCTTCCGCCGCTGCACGAGCTATCGCGCTATAGCGGCGCTTCCGAGAAAACCATCAGCCGGATTTTCCGCCGTGAAACCGGTCTCGGTTATCAACAATGGCGCCAGCAATGGCGCCTGATCAAAGCGATAGAGATGCTGGCCGCAGGGCTGAGCCAATCCGACGTCGCCGGTCGGCTGGCGTTTTCCAGCGACAGCGCCTTCGCCACTTTTTTCAAGAATATGGCAGGCTGCCCGCCGAGGGCGTATATGGAGAGAAGAAAGTAAGACGCCGTTTAAAACGGCAACGCTGACAAAAGGCGTTGATTCAGAGGAGAAAAGCGACGGCGGGAACGGCGCCCCGCGACAAGCGAGAGCGCCGTTCCGCGACGCTTCTAGCGATACACGATTTCGCCCTTCGGTTCGTAAGCCGCCGCATCCAGCGGCGAGTGTTTCTCGATGTATTGCTTCAGCACCTCGGCGTCGATAAAGCCGGTGTTGACGTAGCTCGGCAGCCCGTCCAGCTTCGGATAGCCGTCGCCGCCCAGCGCGTTGAAGTTCAGCGTCGCCATGCGGTAAGTTTTATCCGCCTGCAGCGGCTGGCCATTGATCTTCACCTCGCTGACGCCCTTGCCGTCCGCCACCAGGCTGACGTTGGCGAACTGGGCGTAGGCGCCAGAATCCGGCTTCATGTTGGCCACCACCGCCAGGTACTGCTCAACCTCGCTGCCTTTCATATCGACATGCACCAGGGTGTTGCCGAACGGCTGCACCTTGAGCACATTCTTGTAGGTGATATCGCCGCTTTCAATCGAATCGCGCACCCCGCCGCCGCTCATCACGGCGAAGTCGGCGTCGGCGCGCTCCCTCTGCGCGGCCAGCATCACCCGCGCCAGGTTGGTCTGCACGAAGCGCACCTTGCTGCGGTCGCCTTCAAGCTTGCCGTTGACGCTGCCGATTTTCACTTCCAGCTGCGCCTTGCCCTTATCCTGGAACGGCGTCAGCAGCTTCATCATGGCCGGATCTTCCGCAATCTGCCGGGTGTAGTACACCCGCTCGCTGGTGCCGTCCGCTTTCTCCACTTTCTTCTTCAGGTTCACCGGGATCAGCTGATAATGCACCAGCCTCAGCTCGCCATTGCGGAATTCGAAATCGGCGCGCCCCACGTATTTTCCCCACTCGTGCGCCTGCACGATCCAGGTGCCGTTCTGGCGATCCGGCGAGCACGGCGTGCCCGGCACATAATCCGCCTGTTTGCGGTTGTCGCCGGCCATGCACACCGGATCCTGCGAGTGGCCGCCGACGATCATGTCGAGATATCCGGCCGGCAGGCTGCGCGCCATCTCTACGTCGCCCGGCGCGTTAGAGCCGTGTTCGCCGTTGTCATAGTGCCCCATGTGGGTGGCGGCGATAATCACGTCCGGCTTCTCGTCCTTACGCAGTTGCTCCACCACCTGCTTCGCCTCCTGCGCCGGCACGCGGAACTCCATGTCGGTGAAGTACTCCGGGTTGCCTATCTTGGCGGTATCGTCGGTCGTCAGGCCGATCACCGCGATCTTGATGCCCTGCTTGTCGAACAGGGCGTAAGGCTTGAACAGGCGCTGGCCGGTGCTTTTCTGATAAATGTTGGCGGACAGCAGCGGGAAGGTCGCCCACTTCTCCTGCTGGCGCAGCACGCTCAGCGGGTTGTCGAATTCGTGGTTACCGATCGCCATCGCGTCGTAACCCACCAGGTTCATGCCGCGGAAGTCCGGCTCGGCGTCCTGCAGATCCGATTCCGGCACGCCGGTATTGATATCGCCGCCGGACAACAACAGCAGGCTGCCACCCTGCGCCGCCACTTCCTGACGAATGCCGTCCACCAGCGTTTTCTGCGCGCCCAGGCCATATTCGCCGTGATCGTTCTGCCAGAAGTGACCGTGATGATCGTTGGTGTGCAGAATGGTGATGGCGTAGGTCTTATCCTTTTCCCAGGCGCTGGCGGCCCCCGACAGCAACGTCAGGGAAACGGCCAACGCGCATGCGGTGGTTTTCAGCGAAAAACGCATGGCGGATCTCCGTGTATTAAATGGCTTTTATGATGAGGCCGAAATTGTAGCGCGAATTAATAACAGCTGATTTCAATTTTTTGCGATGTGAGTCTGATTATTTCAGATATGGTAAAAATTGAACGTCCTGCCTAAGATGTCATCTCTGTGCTCAACAACTTATCAGGCTAATAATAATATGACCGACAGTAGCCAAAGCGCGATACCGCCCGCCAAAGGCAGTGCGGTGAAAGGCACCGCCTTCTCCATCCTTGGCGCCATCAGCGTGTCTCACCTGCTCAACGATATGATCCAGTCGCTGATCCTGGCGATTTACCCGATCCTGCAAGCCGATTTCCACCTCAGCTTCGTGCAGATCGGCATGATTACCCTGACCTATCAGCTAACGGCTTCGCTGCTGCAACCGCTGATCGGCTATTACACCGATAAACACCCGCAGCCTTACTCGCTGCCGATCGGCATGGGCTTTACCCTGTCCGGCCTGCTGCTGCTGTCGGTGGCGAGCACCTTCCCGCTGGTGCTGCTGGCGGCGGCGCTGGTGGGCACCGGCTCATCGGTCTTCCACCCGGAATCCTCGCGCGTGGCGCGCATGGCCTCCGGCGGGCGGCACGGCCTGGCGCAGTCGCTGTTCCAGGTCGGCGGCAACTTCGGCAGCTCGCTCGGCCCGCTGCTGGCGGCGCTGATCATCGCGCCTTACGGCAAGGGCAACGTCGCCTGGTTCTCGCTGGCGGCGCTGCTGGCGATCGTGGTGTTGCTGCAGGTCAGCAAGTGGTATCAACATCAGCATCGGGCAACTAAAGGGCAGCCGAAAAGCCCTTCGCTGCTGAAACCGCTGCCAAAACGTACCGTGGCCTACTCGCTGGGCATCCTGCTGGTGCTGATTTTCTCCAAATACTTCTATCTGGCCAGCATCAGCAGCTATTACACCTTTTATCTGATACATAAGTTCGGTGTTTCGGTGCAGAATGCCCAAATTCACCTGTTCGCCTTTCTGTTTGCGGTAGCAGCAGGCACCATTATCGGCGGGCCTATTGGCGACAAGATAGGGCGTAAATACGTAATTTGGGGCTCTATTCTCGGCGCTGCGCCGTTTACCCTTGTTTTACCCTATGCATCCCTCTATTGGACCGGCATTTTGACGGTGATCATCGGGGTTATTCTCGCCTCGGCGTTCTCCGCCATTCTGGTCTACGCTCAGGAGCTGATCCCCGGTAAAGTGGGCATGGTTTCCGGCTTATTCTTCGGTTTTGCTTTCGGTATGGGCGGGTTAGGTGCGGCAGTTCTTGGTTATGTCGCCGATTTGACCAGTATCGAACTGGTCTACCAAATCTGTGCTTTCCTGCCACTGATCGGCATTATTACCGCGCTACTGCCCAATATGGAGCATAAAGCGCAATAACCCCGCTGTCTGCCCGGATGAAATTATTTATTCATCCGGGTTATCCTACGGATAAATCAATGTTATTTGGTTTATCTGCCACAAAACCCCCTTATTGCCATGCCTTAAGTGAAATCCTCTGCTTTTTTACAAAAAAGGCCAAATTAGCCAAGCAAGCCGCGAACAAATGCAATAAACTAAATGTATCTTTTCGTAACTTTGTTGCGTTTCTCCCGTGCCGCGATGCATAGCCAGAAGGAGTATGGATGCATAATTCAACACCGCTCATCACCACCATCGTCGGAGGGTTAGTACTCGCCTTCCTCCTCGGCATGCTGGCGAACCGCCTGCGCATCTCCCCTCTGGTGGGGTATCTGGCCGCAGGGGTGCTCGCCGGCCCGTTCACCCCCGGTTTCGTCGCCGACACCTCACTGGCGCCGGAACTGGCGGAAATCGGCGTTATCCTGTTGATGTTCGGTGTTGGCCTGCACTTCTCTTTGAAAGACCTCCTCGCAGTAAAATCTATCGCCATTCCCGGCGCCGTGGCGCAGATAGCCGTCGCTACCCTGCTCGGCATGGGGCTGTCCAAGCTGCTCGGCTGGGATCTGATCTCCGGTCTGGTGTTCGGCCTCTGCCTCTCCACCGCCAGCACCGTGGTGCTGCTGCGCGCCCTGGAGGAACGGCAACTGATCGACAGCCAGCGCGGGCAAATCGCCATCGGCTGGCTGATCGTCGAAGATTTGGCGATGGTGCTGACTCTGGTATTGTTGCCGGCCTTCGGCAATATGCTGGGCAATGACAACGCCAGCAGCAGCCAGCTGCTGATGGAGCTGGCGCTGACCATCGGTAAAGTCATCGCCTTCATCGCGCTGATGATCGTGGTCGGCCGCCGCCTGGTGCCGTGGATCCTGTCGAAAACCGCCAGCACCGGCTCGCGCGAGCTGTTCACCCTGGCGGTATTGGCGCTGGCGCTCGGCATCGCCTACGGCGCGGTGAAGCTGTTCGACGTTTCCTTTGCGCTGGGCGCCTTCTTCGCCGGCATGGTGCTGAACGAGTCCGAGCTGAGCCACCGCGCAGCGCACGACACCCTGCCGCTGCGCGACGCGTTCGCGGTGCTGTTCTTCGTCTCGGTCGGCATGCTGTTCGATCCGATGATCGTGATTAACGAACCGCTGGCGGTGCTGGCGACGCTGGCGATCATCGTGTTCGGCAAATCCGCCGCCGCGTTCCTGCTGGTGAAAATGTTCGGTCACTCCAAGCGCACCGCGCTGACCATTTCCGCCAGCCTGGCACAGATCGGCGAGTTCGCCTTTATTTTGGCGGGCCTCGGCATCGCGCTCGGCATGATGTCGGAGCACGGCCGCAATCTGGTGCTGGCCGGCGCCATTCTGTCCATCATGCTCAACCCGCTGTTGTTCACCCTGCTGGAACGCTATCTGGCCAAAACCGAAACCATCGAAGAGCAAATCCTCGAAGAGGCGGTGGAAGAAGAGAAACAGATCCCGGTGGATATGTGCAATCACGCGCTGGTGGTCGGCTACGGCCGCGTCGGCAGCCTGCTGGGCGGCAAACTGGCCGAGGCGGGGATTCCGCTGGTGGTGATCGAGAATTCACGCCCGCGGGTGGAAGCGTTGCGCGAACAGGGTATCAAGACGGTGCTGGGCAATGCCGCTAATCCGGAAGTGATGGATCTGGCTAGGCTCGACTGCGCGCGCTGGCTGCTGCTGACCATCCCCAACGGCTATGAGGCCGGTGAGATCGTCGCCTCGGCGCGCACCAAGCGGCCGAACATCGAGATCATCGCCCGCGCCCACTACGACGATGAAGTGGCCTACATCACCGATCGCGGCGCCAATCAGGTGGTCATGGGCGAACGCGAGATCGCCAACAGCATGCTGAACATCCTGCAGCTGGACACCCTGAGCGAAGAAGAAAAAATGGGCGGCTGCCCGATCTGAGGCCCGCGCATAAAAAAAGGTCCGGCATGCCGGACCTTTTCTTTTCAATAGGTTAACGCTCCCAGTAGGACTCTTCCAGGCTGTCTTCCCGCTCCGGCAGGCCGCGCGTGAGGCGTGGCGAATGCTGGTTCAACACCTGGTAGCTGACGCGGTTGGCGTATTTGCACACCTGCGCCAGGGAGGAGTAGGTCAGGTAACTGCGCACATGCTTGCTGGAGTTCGGCACGTTGTGGCGGTGATAGCCGTTGGCGGCGATATCGTGCAGCAACGCCGACAGCGCGCCGTCGCCGGCGCCGTTGGTGTTCATGATCTTCTCCGGCCCGCCCATATACGGCGCGATATGCGAATAAACGCGCAGCGGATTTTCACAGTGCTCGCGGCGCATGGCGCGGCTGAACTCGTAGCGGTTGAACTCGGCGATATGCCCCGGCAGCAGCGGGTGCTGGGTCTGGCGCTTATTGGCTTCTTCGGTGTAGCCCGCCATATACAGGCCATTCGGCCCGGCGGTGCACAGCACCAGATCCACCCACTCCAGCGCCATGTCCGAGGCGGTCAGCGGATCGCTCAGCCCGGTCAGCTCCAGCGCTTCGTCTTCGTTCATCGCCAGAATCGTCACATTTTCCTTCAGGAAGTCGCGCCACCACTGCGGGTTGTCGGCAATGACGTACTTGGTACCCAGGGTCAGCACCACCGGCACATCGTGTTTTTTGGCGTACTCGATCGCCTGCAGGGTAGCGTCCTTTATCGGCTCCCCTTCCTTGCAGCGCACCAGGTAAGAACTCAGCACCAGCGCCGACGCGCCGGCGATCACCTCTTCAGGAATGCTTTCCGGGCGCAGCTGGTTCATCTGGCCGGGGTTGATGGCGAAGGTGCGCTCGCCGCTTTCGCCGATCAGCGTGAAACAGCGGCCGATGGCGCCATCAACGCCCTGCAAATAGTTAAGATCGGTGCGGCTGGAGGTATTGCACAGATAACGGTAGGCGTAGCTGCCGATTTTCACGTTGCTGCACATCACGCCGAGCAGTACCGAACGATCGTCCGCCAGCACCGAATAGTTGTGCATGGTATTGCCGATGGTGCCGCCGGCGAACTGATGGGTGACCAGGTTGTTTTCATTCAGTTCCTGATACAGCGCCTCGGCGACGTCGTCTTCGATCACCAAAGAGTGGCCCAGGCTCAGGCCGTAACGCTGGACAAAAGCATCGTCCACTTTTGCCTCGATATCCACCAGCGTCTGGTCGATGCCGACAATATACGAGGTGCTGATTTCACTTTCGGGCTGGGCCTGCTGCAGAAGCGGATCGCGGGCGCTCACCGGAAAATAGTGTTTGGACTTGCGTTTACCAGGAAATTTCATGTGATTGGCGGTGGTGACGGTTTAACAAGCGGAGAATGTTAACACATCCCCGCCCGATCACGATGCACCTAATAGACAGATTATGGATGATTACAGACGCTGCGCCACCAGCTGCTGCATCATGTCGATATGCGCCGGCTCGTCGTTCAGCGCCGAGATATATTCAAACTTCTCGCCGCCGGCCTTAAGGAAGATCTCGCGATTCTGCTCTTTGATCTCTTCCAGCGTTTCCAGGCAGTCTGCCGAGAAGCCGGGGCAAATCAGTTGAATGTGCTTCACGCCCTGCGCCGGCAACCCCTTCAGGGTTTCATCGGTGTACGGCGTCAGCCACGGCTCGCGGCCGAAGCGCGATTGGTACGTCATCATCACCCGCTCCGGCGCCAGCGGCAGCGTGGCGCTCAGCGCACGCAGCGTATCCTCGCAGCGCTGCGGGTAGTCGTCGCCGAGCCGCGCATAGCGCTTGGGGATGCCGTGGAACGACAACACCAGCCGGTCCGGCTGGCCGTGCTCGGCGAACGAGCGCTCCACGCTTTGCTGCAGCGCGGCGATATAGGCCGGGTGTTCGGCGTAATCGCGAATGAAGGCCACAGAAGGCAAGCGGCGATAGCCTTTCAGCACCCGCGCCACGCCATCCCATACCGCCGCGCTGGTGGAACAGGAATATTGCGGATAGAGCGGCAGCACCACCAGGTTGGTCACGCCCTGCGCCAGCAGCTTGTCGATGGCTTCCGCCAGGCTTGGCGAACCGTAGCTCATGCCCAGCTCCACCGGCGTATTCGGCATGCGCGCCGCCAGCGCCCGCTGTTGGCGGCGGCTGTACACCAGCAGTGGCGAGCCCTCTTCCATCCACACCGACTGATAGAGTTTCGCCACGCGCGGTGAGCGGATCGGCAGGATCGCGCCGTTGAGGATCGGCCACCAGATCAGCGGCGCCGTGTCGACCACGCGATCGTCACTGAGGAATTCCTTCAGATAGCGTTTGACCGCCGACGAGGTCGGCGCATCTGGCGTGCCCAGGTTCACCAGCAATACGCCGTGTTTCTCTTGCTTCATCTCAGTTCCCCTCATTTCCTTTCCGGCCGGCATTCCGTTCTGGGTCGGGATGTCAGCAGCCATTAATGCCGGCTATTGTAACGGAAAAGTCCTGCATCGAAACCGATAACAGCAACAGGCTATGCCTGTGGGCTTCCTCCCTGCGCCAGCTGCCATACCGCCGCCACGTTGCGCGCCGTCACCTGCAGATTGCGATCGGCGTCCGTCAGCGCTTCTTCCAGCGTCACAATGCGATCGAGCACCGAAAACGCCGCATCGATGCCGTGCTGATGCACCACCGAATAATCCGGCGTCAGGCTGCCGGCGATGGCGATCACCGGCACGCCGTGGCGCTTGGCCACCCGCGCCACGCCGATCGGCGTTTTGCCGTGAATCGACTGGCTGTCCAGCCGCCCTTCGCCGGTGATCACCAGATCGGCATCGCGCACCGCCTCATCCAGGCGCAGAGTTTCGGTGACAATCTCGATGCCCGGCCGCAAGCGCGCGCTGAGTATGCCGAGCAGCGCCGCCCCCATGCCACCCGCCGCCCCCGCGCCCGGCTGGGTGAGCACGGCGCGGCCGGTTTCCCGTTCCAGCAGCTCGCCGTAGTGGTGCAGCGCCGCATCGAGCTGCGCCACCATCTCCGGCGTCGCCCCCTTCTGCGGCCCGAACACCGCCGAGGCGCCCTTTTCGCCGCACAGCGGGTTATCGACGTCGCAGGCGGCGGTCACGCTCACCCGTTGCCAGCGCGCGTCCAGCCCGGCGAGATCGAGCTGCGCCAGCTGCGCCAGCGCCGCGCCGCCCACCGGCAGCGGGCGACGATCCTTATCCAGCAACTTCACGCCCAGCGCCTGCATCATCCCGGCGCCGCCGTCGTTAGTGGCGCTGCCGCCGATGCCGAGAATGATCGCCTTCACGCCGCGTTCCAGCGCCGCCAACATCAGTTCACCGGTGCCGTAGCTGGTGGTGATGCGCGGATCGCGCCGATTAGGCGGCGCCAGATGCAGCCCGGAGGCGGCGGCCATTTCAATCACCGCGGTTGCGCCGTCGCCCAGCAGGCCATAGAACCCCTGCACCGGCTCGCCCAGCGGCCCGGTGACCGTCACCTGGACGATCTCGCCGCCGGTGGCCGCCACCATCGACTCCACCGTCCCTTCACCGCCGTCCGCCATCGGCAACTTCACGTAGTGCGCCTGCGGGTAGATTTGGCGGAATCCCCGCTCGATAGCGTCAGCGACGCCGAGCGCGCTCAGGCTCTCTTTGAAAGAATCCGGGGCAATAACCACTTTTTTCAGCGTTTTCATCACTGTTCCTTATCCCGCCAGGTTAAATACGCCAAACATCAGCGCCGAGATTGCCGCGATGGTGAACCCCACCAGCGTCTCATACGGCAGCAGCTTCAGCCGCTCGTGCACCGCCATATTGACGCTGCCGCCGGTGGCGTGGAAGAAGCTGCCGTGCGGCAGGTGATCCAGCACCGTGGCGCCCGCGTGGATCATCGCCGCGCCGGCCAGCCCGCTCACCCCCAGTTCCAGCAGCGTGGAGCTGAATACCCCGGAAGCCACGGCGGTGCCGGCGGTGGTCGACGCGGTCGCCATCGACATCAGCGCGCCGGACAGCGGCGCCAGCAACCAGGCCGGCAGCCCGGTGTGCGTTAAGCCGTTAATCAGGACATCCTTCAGCGCCGAGTTGGCGATGATGCCCGCCAATGTGCCGGTGCCGAGCAGCATGATCGCCACCGGCGCCATGCGCGACAGGCCGGAGACCATGAACTGATTGCACTGGCGAATGCGCCCCATCAACAGCGCGCCCGCCAAACCGCCGGCCGGCAACGCGATCAGCGGATCGACGGCGATCCCGGCGATCGGCCGCAGCGACAGCAGCAGGATCGCCACCAACGGCGCGCTGATCGCCGCCGCGAAGCCAGGCCGCGCCCCTTCGGCATGCTGAGTCAGCTCTTCGGCCATCACCCTGCTGCCTTTATCGCTCAGGCGGCGCGCCAGCAGATAGGCCACTACCAGGCCGCACAGCCCCGGCACGATGCCGGCCATCATCACCGAGGTGAGCGGCACGTGGAAATTGTCCGCCGCCGCGATGGTGTTCGGGTTGGGCGACATCACGTTGCCGGCCTTGCCGCCGCCGATCATCGCCAGCAAGATCGCCGCGCGTGAAATACCGGCCTTCTGGGCGATCGACAGGGCGATCGGCGCGACGGTGATCACCGCCACGTCGATAAACACCCCCACCGCCGTCAGGATCAGTGTAGCCACCGCCAGCGCCAGCAGCGCGCGGGTTTCGCCCACCTTACGCACGATGGTTTCGGCGATGGTGTGCGCCGCGCCGGATTCGATCAGCACCCCGGCCAGCACCCCCGCCGCCAGAATGCGCATCACGGCGTTGGTGATGCCCTGCGCCCCACCGATCATCAGCGTCACGGTCTGCACCAGATCGGCGCCGCCGCACAGCCCGCCCGCCAGCGCGCCGGCAATCATGCCGTAAGCCGGCGGCACCTTGCGTAGAATCAGGACGATGGCGACGGCTAACGCCACCAGCGCCCCCAGAGTGGATACGGTTGTCATTGTTGTTTTCTCCGTGATTGATGTGCAGGCCAACATATCGCGCGCACCCGGTGTTGGCCTGAGGGGAAACAACAAAAAATCGCCGAAGGAACGGCGCGGTATTTGTGGGTTGGCACAATTCAGTCGTGCATCAGCATGCCGATATACAACCGCAGAGCATCGGTTAATTGATTGATTTTCATGCCGGTTATCGCTTCGATGCGCTGCAGGCGATAACGCAGGGTATTGACGTGAATATGCAGCTGCGCGGCGGTCTGCGTCTGATCACAATTCTGCGAAAAATAGTGGCGCAGCGTGCTGCGCAGCACGCCTTTTTCGTCCTGTTCGCCCAGCGTTCGCCAGGGACGCCCCAGCTCTTGCGCGCGCCAGTCCTCTCCCAGATCGCACAGCAGCGACGGCAGCGGATAGTCGTGGTAGAACAGCGTGGCGTGACGCAATTTCAGGCGTTGCGCCATCGCCTGGGTGGCGCGCGCCGTCAGGCTGGAGCGGTAGGCGCTTTGCGGATCGTCGTAGAAACCGCCGACGATCAGCCGCACCCGAAAGCGGTGCTTGAGCTGGTTTTGCAGACGCTGCGCCTGTTGGCGCTCCAGCTTCAAACTCCATTCGCCCTGAGCCATGCAGGCCGGGCGCAGCAGGGTCATTTCATTGAAGCCGGTAATGGCGATCAACGCGTCGCGCTGGGTGGCCTCCAGCTCCGCCAACAGCTCGCGCAGCAGGTGCGGCTGCGCCTCTTGCAGTTCGACGATCCACACGATGCGCGCCTGGCGCAGATCCAACCCCAGATACGCCGCCATCGCTTCCAGCGACGCCGTGTTCGGCTGTGGCTGCAGCAGCTGATTCGCCAGCTCTTCCCGGTAGCGTTTTTCCCACTGGTGCTGATCCAGCAGCGCCGCCTGCTCCACCATCATCTCCGCCGCCATCTTGACCAGCTCGGCGTAGGCGCGCACCTCGGCCGGCTCGCCGGAAATGCCGATCACCCCCACTCGCTGATTACGAAAGCTGAACGGCAGGTTGATGCCAGGCCGCACCCCTTTCAGATGCTCGGCGGTGGCGCGATCGATCTCCACCACCCGATTCTCCGCCAACGCCAGCACCGCGCCCTCATGGCGCTGAAACAGACGCTGCGGATTGCCGGAAGCGATGATCACGCCGTTGCTGTCCATCACGTTGACGGAATGGCTGATGATGCCCATCGCCCGCTGGACGATCTGGCGCGCGGTGGCTTCCGCCAGAAGAGTGGTTTGTCTGAGCATGCCCGGCTCCCTGCTGAGGGTGAAAACGCAGGCTTGTTATACGCCATTTGGCGCGGGCGATTAACGGGCACGGTTGCAACAAGCCGCCGCGATCACAATTTAACGGGAAAACGGCAAAAAAAAACGCCGGGCCACGGGCCCGGCGTCATGCACGATGCGCTTGCGATCAACCGAGGATGGTCGCCAGCTCTGCGCTCACTTCGGCCACCTTGCGGGTGCCGTCGATTTTGCGGTATTGGGTGTTGCCCGCCGCCGCTTCTTTGCTGTAGTAAGAGATCAGCGGCGCGGTCATCTGATGGTATTCCACCAAACGCTTGCGCACGGTCTCTTCCTGATCGTCCTTGCGCGTGGTCAGCTCTTCGCCGGTCACGTCGTCTTTGCCTTCCACCTGCGGCGGATTGAATTTCACGTGGTATACGCGGCCGGACGGCGCGTGCACGCGGCGACCAACGATGCGGTCAACGATCAGCTCGTCCGGCACGTCGAACTCCAGCACGAAGTCCACGTTGATGCCGGCTTCTTTCATCGCGTCAGCCTGCGGAATGGTGCGTGGGAAACCGTCCAGCAGGAAGCCCTTGCGGCAATCTTCCTGAGCGATGCGCTCCTTGACCAGCGCGATCACCAGCTCATCGGTCACCAGCTTGCCGGCGTCCATGATCTCTTTCGCCTGCTTGCCCAGTTCACTGCCGGCCTTCACGGCTGCGCGCAACATATCACCGGTGGAGATTTGCGGAATGCCGTATTTCTCCATGATGAATTGAGCCTGAGTACCTTTACCAGCGCCCGGAGCGCCCAGCAGAATGATACGCATTGCGTAAATCCCCTTGCTATGTAGTTTTTATAAAATTGCGAAAACGCTCAACGATACCATTTCAGGGGGGGCAGGCTCAAGGCGCGCGAAGGAAATCGATTGCGGAATGTGCAAAAAAGTGGGCAAGCAAAAGACGAGAAAAAGCGGGGAAAAACCGAAAATGCGCCCCTAACGGTGCCGTTAAGGGCGCATATCTTCAAATTTAGGCGGACAGCAACTTATTCATGCGACGGATGAACAGGTTCGGATCCTCCAGCGTGCCGCGTTCAGCCAGCAGCGCCTGATCCAATAACAGGTCGATCCATTCGGCGAAATGTTCGTTATCGCCCACGTCGGATGCGCGTTTGACCAGAGCATGTTCCGGATTAAGCTCGAAAATGTACTTCACTTCCGGCGCCTGCTGACCGGCGGCGGCGAACAGCTTGGCCATCTGAGTGCTCATTTCGTCGGCGTCGGTCACCACGATCGCCGGCGTATCGGTCAGGCGGTGCGTCAGGCGCACATCCTTCACGCGATCGCCCAGCAGGTTTTTCACGCGTTCGATGAACGGTTCCAGTTGCTTCTCGGCGGCCTTCTGCTCTTCGGTTTCATCCGCCAGTTTATCCAGCGCTTCATCCGCCTTGCTGACCGATTGGAACAGCTTGCCGTCGAACTCGGTCAGGTAGCTCATCATCCACTCGTCGATGCGATCGGACAGCAGCAGCACTTCGATGCCTTTCTTGCGGAACAGCTCCAGGTGCGGGCTGCTCTTGGCCGCGGCGTAGCTGTCGGCGGTGATGTAGTAAATCTTCTCCTGCCCTTCCGCCATGCGGCCGACGTATTCTTCCAGCGATACGGTCTGCGCCGAGCTGTCACCGTGGGTAGAGGCGAAGCGCAGCAGTTTGGCGATCGCTTCCTGGTTACCGTTGTCTTCCGCCGGGCCCTCTTTCAGCACCAGACCGAACTGCTGCCAGAATTTCTGGTAGCCTTCGGCGTCGTCTTTGGCCAGCTTATCCAGCATCTGCAACACGCGCTTGGTCAGCGCGCCGCGCAGGTTTTGCGTCACGCGGCTGTCTTGCAGGATCTCGCGCGATACGTTCAGCGGCAGATCGTTGGAGTCGATCAGGCCGCGCACGAAGCGCAGGTAGTTCGGCATGAACTGCTCGGCGTCGTCCATGATGAACACGCGCTGCACATACAGCTTCAGACCGTGCTTGTGATCGCGGTTCCACATGTCCCACGGCGCCTGCGCCGGGATGTACAGCAGGCTGGTGTATTCCTGCTTGCCCTCTACCCGGTTGTGGCTCCAGCTCAGCGGATCGGTGAAGTCGTGGGCGATGTGTTTGTAGAACTCTTTGTACTCTTCGTCGGTCACGTCAGCCTTACTGCGGGTCCACAGGGCCTGCGCCTTGTTGATCTTCTCCCAGGTGACGGTGTCGTCTTCTTCGTTTTTGCTTTCGATCTCCACCGGCAAGGCGATGTGATCGGAATATTTGCCGATCACCGAACGCAGGCGCCAGGCGTCGAGGTACTCATCTTCGCCTTCGCGCAGATGCAGGGTGATTTCGGTGCCGCGGGTCTCTTTGGTGATGTCGGCGATGGTGTAGTCGCCTTCACCGGCGGACTCCCAGAACACGCCTTCGTCATCGGCGGCGCCGGCGGCGCGGGTGCGCACGGTCACTTTGTCCGCCACGATGAACGCCGAGTAGAAACCGACGCCGAACTGGCCGATCAGCTGGCTGTCTTTCGCCTGATCGGAACCGATGGATTCCAGGAACGCTTTAGTGCCTGACTTGGCGATGGTGCCGAGGTTTTCAATCACTTCTTCGCGGCGCATGCCGATGCCGTTGTCGGCGATGGTCAGGGTGCGCTGCTCTTTATCGAAGGACAAACGTACGCGCAGCTCGCCGTCGCCGGCGTAGAGCTCTGGCGCGGACAGGGCGCGGAAGCGCAGCTTGTCGGCGGCGTCAGAGGCGTTGGAAATCAGCTCGCGCAGGAAAATTTCTTTGTTGGAGTACAGCGAATGGATCATCAAATGAAGCAGCTGTTTTACTTCAGACTGGAACCCGCGGGTTTCTTGACCTTTCATACTCATTGATTACCTCAAAAGACAATGGCTACCAAAATCGAACAATGAGGATCAGATGAGGGTCAGGGTGTTGTTTTTCAAGCGGACGGTGGGATTTTTTTGGCAAAAAACAATGGGGCCGGGCGGCCCCATCCGGGAAAACATCAGAACTTGATGGCGTGGCGCCCGGCCAGCGAATGCGACAGCGTGGTGCCATCGACCATCTCCAGCTCGCCGCCCACCGGCACGCCGTGGGCGATACGGCTGGCGAGCACGCCATACTGGCCGCACATCTCGGCGATGTAGTTGGCGGTCGCCTCCCCTTCCACCGTCGGGTTGGTGGCGAGGATCACTTCGGTGATGCTTTCCTTTTCCAGCCGTTGCTCCAGGCGATCCAGACCGATATCGCCCGGCCCGATGCCGTCCAGCGGCGACAGATGCCCCATCAGCACAAAGTAGCGCCCGGCGAACTGGCCGGTCTGCTCGATGGCGTGGATATCCGCCGGGCTTTCCACCACGCAAATCTGGCCGTTTTGCTGGCGGCGCGGATTGGCGCAGATGGTGCAGACGTCCTGTTCGGTGAAGGTGCGGCAGTCGGCGCAGTGGCCAATCTCCGACATCGCGCGCGTCAACGCCTGCGCCAGGCGCATGCCGCCGCTGCGATCGCGCTGCAGCAGTTGAAACGCCATGCGCTGCGCCGATTTCGGGCCGACGCCCGGCAAACAGCGCAGCGCCTCCATCAGGGATTCAAGGAGCGGGCTGGTTTGCATCAGAACGGCATCTTGAAGCCAGGCGGCAACTGCATGCCGCTGGAGACGGAAGCCATTTTCTCTTTCTGGGTCTCTTCGATGCGGCGCGCGGCGTCGTTAAACGCCGCGGCGATCAGATCTTCCAGCATCTCTTTGTCGTCTTCCATCAGGCTAGGATCGATCTCCACGCGGCGGCAGTTGTGCGCGCCGTTGATGGTGACTTTCACCAGGCCCGCGCCGGATTCGCCGGTCACTTCCAATTTGGCGACTTCTTCCTGCATCTGCTGCATTTTTTCTTGCATTTGCTGGGCTTGCTTCATCAGGTTGCCCAGACCGCCTTTACCAAACATAGTCGTCTCTCGTCGCTAGGGCCGCGCACCTCGCGCGGCGTTTAAAGGGGGCGAATACTCTCTTCATCCAGATCCGCGTCGAAGAATCGGCGCAGCGTCTGAATGTTGGTATCCGCTTCGATGGACTGGCGCGCCTGCGCCAGCTTTTCCTCATAGATGGCTTGTCGCCATTCCAGCGGGGTGCGCTCCGCCGGATTATCGTCCTCCACCACGGTCAGCTCGATCGGGCCGCCGTACAGCTCACCGAGCGCGTCGGCCAGCGTCTTCTGCGCCGAAGGCGAATTCAGATGGCGCTGCGAAGACCGCAGATGGAGGTTAATTTTGCCCGGCTCCGGCTGCTGCTTGAAGGCGTTCAACGCCAGCTGCTGCACCAATTTCGGGATCTTCAGCTTATCGATTTCCGCCGCCCAGGCGTCGCGCTCCAGCGACTCCACCACCAGCTTGGCGGCCAGCTCCGGCGTTTTCTCATGTTCCAACGCCGTGCGCAGCGCTTTCGGCGTCGCCAGCGGTTCCGGCGCCGCTTCCGGCTCGGTTTGCGCGCGCCAGCGATAGGCTTCCGGTTTCGCCGGTTTTTCCGGCACCTTCTTCTCCGCCAGGCGCTGCTGGCTGCGCTCGGTCACCGAAGCCAAACGCCCCAGCGCCGAGTTTGCCGGCCGCGCTATTCCTGGCGCCGCCGGCTCATTCTTTTTTGGTGTGGATGCTCCCTGCTGCCGTTGCAGCTGGGACCGCGCTTTCAACAGCTGGGCGGTGGCATCCGGTAAAGGGGCCGATGATTGTCGCTGCGGCGCGGCCGGCTGCCCTAGCGGCGGCGGCGCGTCCTGAAACTGCGGCGGCTGTGGCGATGCGGCCTGCTGCGGCTGCGCCATCGGCGCCGGCGCGGTCTGCACCAACGCCACCGGCTCCGGGATCACCGCTTTCGGGTGAAACGCCAGCGCGCGCAGCAGGGTCATCTCAACCCCCATGCGGCGATCCGGCGCATAGGCCAGCTCTTTGCGGCCCACCAACAGCGTCTGGTAATAAAGTTGCACATCGGCCGGCGGCAGGGTGCGCGCCAGCTCGCGCAGCCGTTGCTCCACGGCGGCGTATTGGTTGTCGAGCATCGAAGGCAACAGCTGCACCATCGCAATGCGATGCAGCAGCGCCAGCGTCTCCACCAGCAAGTTTTCCCAGTCCACGCCGCGCGAAGCGGCCTGCGCGACCTGCGCCATCACCTTTTCGCCGTCGGCGCTGACCAGCGCTTCGAGGATCGCCAGCGGCTGCTCGTCATCGAGCGTGCCGAGCATCTGGCTGACGGTGGCGGCGGTCACCTGCCCCTGCCCCATGGCGATCGCCTGATCGGTCAGGCTCAGCGCGTCGCGCATGCTGCCATCGGCGGCGCGCGCCAGCAGCTGCAGCGCGCGGGCGTCGCTGGTGATCTGCTCCGCCGTCAGCACCGTTTCCAGCTGCTGACGGATCTGATCGACGTCCAGCGCTTTGAGGTGGAACTGCAGACAGCGCGAGAGAATGGTCACCGGCAGCTTTTGCGGATCGGTGGTGGCCAACAGGAATTTGACGTGCGGCGGCGGCTCTTCCAGCGTCTTCAGCAACGCGTTGAAGCTGTGGCGCGAGAGCATATGCACTTCGTCGATCAGGTAGACCTTGAAGCGGCCGCGCGCCGGCGCGTACTGGACGTTGTCCAGCAGATCGCGGGTATCTTCCACCTTGGTTCGGGAAGCGGCGTCGATCTCGATCAGATCGACAAAGCGCCCCTGCTCGATCTCGCGGCAGTTGTCGCATTGGCCACATGGCGTGGCGGTGATGCCGGTTTCACAGTTCAGGCCTTTGGCCAGCAAGCGGGCGATGGTGGTTTTTCCCACGCCGCGCGTGCCCGAGAACAGATAGGCGTGATGGATCCGCCCCAGTGAGAGGCCGTTGGCCAGCGCGGTCAGGACATGTTCCTGGCCGACCACGTCTGCGAACGTTTGAGGGCGCCACTTACGGGCGAGAACCTGATAGCTCATTAATACCGGAGAAGTCGAGGAATCTGGAGGGTCATGCTAACACAGCCCCGCGGCGATCCGCGAGGCCGTTGTGCCCAAGGGGCAATGCCGCATCAATGGCCGGCGAAGTCCACCAGGCAGTAGCAATCGATGCCCAGCTTGTTCAGACGCGCTTCCCCGCCCAGATCCGGCAGGTTGATGATGAACGCGGCGTCGTTCACTTCACCGCCCAGACGGCGGATCAGTTTGGTGGTCGCTTCGATGGTGCCACCGGTCGCCAGCAGATCGTCCACCACCAGCACTTTGTCACCCGCGGTGATGGCATCGGTGTGGATCTCCAGCTTGTCGGTGCCGTACTCCAGCTCATAGCTTTCGCTGAGCGTGGCGCGCGGCAGTTTGCCCGGTTTGCGCACCGGCACGAAACCGACGCCCAGCGCCAGCGCGACGGGCGCGCCGAACAGGAAACCACGCGCTTCGGTACCCACCACCTTGGTCACGCCCGCTTCGCGATAGCGCTCAACCAGCAGCTCGATGCTGGCGGCATAGGCCAACGGGTTTTCCAGCAGGCTGGTCACGTCGCGGAACAGGATGCCCGGCTTCGGATAATCCGGGATGGTTTTGATACTGTCTTTAATAAACTGAAGCTGCTGCGCAGTAGCGGTCATAATTGTTGCCTGATAAAACTGCCTGAAAACCGGCGCGCCGCTCACCCGCCGCCCCCGGGAGAAACACACCGGAGAAGAAATGGCAGGCGATCCGCGCACGAAAACGCCCAAATCTATGCAAACTGGCGGACAAATGCAACCAGCGGCGCACAATCAGCGCTGTTTTTGTTGCGGCAGGTCAATAACCGGCAGACGCAGCATAAAGGTCAGCAAAATGGCCAGCATCAGCAGCAACAGCCCGCGCACCCACCAGATTTTCACCAGCCACAGCGAACAGGCGAAGGTCAGCACGATCACCAGCACCGCCTTCCACTTCGCCCCCGGCGGCAGCGCGCGATGCTGCTGCCAGTGGCGCAGGTAAGGGCCGAACCAGGAACGGTGCAGCAGCCAGTGATGAAAGCGCGGCGAAGAGCGGGCGAAACACCAGGCGGCCAACAGCAGGAACGGCGTGGTCGGCAGCAGCGGCAGCACCACGCCCAACGTCGCCAGCACCACCGCCAGCCAGCCCAAAATGATCAATAACCCACGCGTCATGCGGCTCTTCGCTCCTCAATCGATTGCGGCTTACTGTAGCATCGGCGCCGCGCCGGCGGAATATGCATGCGGCGCTTGTTTCACGGCAGCATCGCGGGCAAGCTTACGCCTGTTGAAATCAAGAGGGAGCTTATGTGAGCACTCAGCGTCTATTACAGGTGTTGGCACAGCAGATCGCGGCGCTGGCGGCCGAAGTGACCCCGCGCGGCGACGTTCCGATCCCGCAGGCGCGCTTCGACGCCGCCCTGTTCGCCAATCGCGGCACGCGGCTGCGCGACTACCTGGCCGAGGTGGAGAAGAATTTCGCCCAGCTGCAAAGCGCCGCCAACGACAACCGCACCAGCCAGGTGGCCTTTCTGGCCGAAAAACTGGTGGCTCAGATCGCCGCCCTGCAGCGCGAGCTGGCGACCCAGGCGCTGCGGCGCAAGAACCAGCCGAAAGAAGCCCCCGAGGCCGATCTGTACCACAAGCTGGCCGAACATCAGGACTACGAACGCCGGCTGATCGCCATGATTCAGGATCGGGAAAGCCTGCTCGGCCGCCAAACCACGCTGGCGGCGCAGCAAAAACTGCAGCACGAGCTGGCGGCGCTGGAGGGGCGGCTGATGCGCTGTCGTCAGGCGTTGGCGCGCATCGAGCGCAATATCGAGCGCAAAGAAAACGGTTTTTGAAGATTTATCACAATATTTTAATGATTATTCCCGGTTGCGCGCCGGGTTCACTATACTCTGCCGGTATGCGAGTTATTCATCCCATTAATTAATAAGCGCAGGTGCTATGTCTCTGGAAAACGCCTCACCCGAACTGCAGCTGGCGGTAGACTTGATTTACCTGCTGGAATGCAACGAGATCGATCCGGTCACCGCACTGGCGGCGCTGGATATCGTCAAACGGGATTATCAGGAAAAGCTGCAGCGCGCCGGCGTCACCTCGCCCTACCTGCCTGCCGGACAGTAACCGGGGACAGCGCCGCTGTCCCTTTCGTCTTTCAACGTTCATCAGCCCGCCGTCTGGCCGCCGTCGTCCGGTGACAGCGTTCTTTTCACTTCCTGCACTTCGTTGCCCTGCTGGTTATGCAGATACACCTCCAGCTGATTGAAGGCGATGTCGATGCCGTTTTCCCGGCACAGGCGATCGATTGAGCGGTTCAATTCGTCCACGGTATAGCTGCGATCGCGCAGTTCCCGCACATAGAGCCGCAGTTCGTGATCCAGCGTGCTGGCGCCGAAGTTGAGGAAAAACACCTGCGGTTCGGGATCGGTCATCACCCGCGGGTTGTCGTGCGCCGCCTGCAGCAACACCTTTTTCACCTTGTCGAGATCGGAGCCGTAGGCCACGCCGACCTTGATCAGCACGCGAGTGATGGTGTCGGACAGCGACCAGTTGATCAGCCGCTCGGTGACGAACGCCTTGTTCGGAATGATCACCTCTTTGCGATCGAAGTCGGTAATGGTGGTGGCGCGAATGCGGATCTTGCTGACCGAACCGGAGAAGGTGCCGATGGTGATGGTATCGCCGATGCGGATCGGGCGTTCGAACAGAATGATCAGGCCGGAGACGAAGTTGGCGAAGATCTCCTGCAACCCGAAGCCCAGCCCGACCGTCAGACCGGCGGCCAGCCATTGCAGTTTGTCCCAGGAAACGCCGAGCGATCCCAGCGCAACCACGGCGCCCACGGCGGTAATCAGGTAAGTGAGCACGGTGGTGATGGCGTAAGACGCCCCCTGCCGCAGCTGCAGCCGCGACAGCACCACCACCTCCAGCAGACCAGGCAAGTTGCGGGTGAGCACGTAGGCGACGATCACTGCGGCTATCGCCACCATCATGTTGCCCAGCGTCACCGCCTGCGCCACGCTGCTGCCCGCCACGGTGCTGGTGTAATGCCACAGCGTGATGCTGTCCAGATAAGCGATGACCGTCACCAGATCCGACCAAATGGCATAGAAGGCGCTGGCGAAGATGGCGAACAGCACCAGGGTGGTCAGGCGCAGCGACTGCTGGTTGATCTGATCGAGCGCCAGCGGCGGCTCTTCCACCACCGGTTCACCGCCTTCGGCTCCTTCTTTCGCCACGTTTTGCCGCCGCGCCAACGCGCGCCGGTAGGCCAGACGCCGCGCCGCCACGCTCAGGCCACGCAGCGCGGTCAGGTACACGATATTCCACAGGAAAAACAGATACAGGCTGTCTATCCAGCGGCTGGCCAGTCGCAGCGTGGTATAGAAGTAACCGGCGAACATCAGCCCCAGCAGGATCAGCGGCGTGGCGGCTATGGCAGTAACCACCATCAGCCGCACGGCGTGCGAGCCCTTTTCGCGCCAGCTGTCGCGGCACAGCGGGAACACCAGCACCGCGAGCAGCGCCAGCGTCAGCATCACCACGATCTGGCCGATAACGTCTTCCACCAGGCGCAGCGGCGCTTTTTCGCCCAATACCGACCAGAAGATCAGCGGCTGCAGCGCCAATCCCAGCCGCAGCGTCTGCCGGCGGTAATGCGCGCACAGATTGGCGCCGAAGTTGAAATGCCGCTCGGCAATGCCGCCCGGTTTCAGCATCCGATAGCTGAAGCCGAATACCAGCCACGACAGCGCCAGCTGCTGCGACAATGCCCAGATAAAGTCGCTGATGCCGAAATCGGCGCGATACATCCAGAAACCGACGCCGAGCAGCAGCGCGGCGCCGGGCAATACCTTCAGCAAGGTCAGCGCGATAGCCTTCGGCGTATGCAGTTGGCCGTCGCGCTTCAGTTGCCCCACATCGCTGGCCAGCTTTTGCAAATGGCCGTCGATCAGCCGGTAGCGCCAGCGCAATACCCCGATCGCCAACAGCATCGGGATCAGGAACACCAGCGCATTCAACCCGCCCTGCAATAGCTTGCCGCCGTCGAATTTGATATCTAGCCCGGCAAGCTGATCGCGCACCGCCTCCGGCATCGCCTTCAGCCACGCCAGATCGACCGGCTTGTTGCTGTTGACCCAGAAGATCTGCTGGGTCAGCGTATCCTGCAACGAACCGTAGACGCTGGTGAGCTGCTGCTGATTGATCTGCAGGTTGATCGACAGCGACAGCTGGTTGCTGAGCTGTTTGTTCAGCTGATCCAACAGCTCGCGGCGCATGTCGACGATCTCGTTCAACGCGTCGATCACTTCCGGGCCGGCCTTTTCCTTGCTTTCGGCCACCAGCTGGTTGATGTAATCCTCCCCCTTGAACAGATCGTCGCGTTGCTGATTGATATCGAACTGCTCCAGCCGCAAATCGGCGATGCGCGTGTCCATATCCGCCAACAGCGTGCCCTGCGGCAGGCTCTGCTGCTGCTGATACAGGATGCGCGACAGCACCAGGCTGCCCTTCAGCACCTGGATCTGCTCTTTCAGGTTACGCTCCGCCTGCAGCCCGCGATCGAGCCAGTTTTTGACCCGAATATTCTGCTGGAACAGGGTGTTGCTCTCTTCGGTGGCGGCGATCAGCCGCTGGCTCAGCTGGCGGTTGACGTCCAGCTGCTTGCTGACCAGCTGATCGTGCTGGATATCGGTGGCGTCTTCCGGGTTTTGCGCCTCTTTGGCGGTCTTTTCAGACAGCGTCAACCGCTTGCTGTTGACGATCTCCTGCAGCAACTGCACTGACCTATCCAGCGCGTCGATATGCGCGGTGGTGTAGTCGCGCTGCTTTTGCAACAGATCCTGCAGCGTGGTATTGGCTTCCAGGCTCTTGCGCTGCAGCTCCAGCTGCGCATTGAGCAGCGCCTGCTCGGTGCTCAGCATCACCTGTTGACTGTTGCGCAGCGAATCTTGCCCCGGCGTCTGGCCGCTGAGCTGGCTGCGGATCTCCTGCAGGCGCTGCGAGGCGGCGTACATGGTGCTTTGTACCCGCTCGGGCTGGGTTTGCAGCGACACCAGTTGGCTGTTGTAGGTGGAGAGGCTCTCCTGCGCGCTTTGCAGCTCGTCGAGCGTTTGATACAGCCGGCTTTCCAACTGGCGCAGCGACAGCGGCAACAGCGCAGCGCGCGCCGCCGCATTGTCTACCGGCTGCTTCAGCGCATCCAGTTCGGCAGTGACCTGACTGAGCTTCGCCGGCGCCTGCTGCACCTGCTGTTTAAGCTGTGCGGCGTCTTGCCGGTTGCGCTCGAGGGCGTCCAGCAGCTCCAGCGTGCGGGTCAAATCCTGTTGGGACAGCTTTTCGACCGGCGTCAGGGCTTTTTGCTTGCTCAGCGTTTCCAGCTGGCTTTGCACTTCGCTGCGCTGCGGCAGATCGCCGTTCAGCGCCGCCTGTGTCGGCAAGCTCAGCGCGCAAATCAGGAAAAGAAGTGTCGCGGCGGCGATGCGCCGCCGGCATGCGCCGACAAACGAGCGCGGCGCCAGAGAGGGCAGAGTCAACCAGCGATGCATGATTTAGCTTCGGAATCGGTTAAGAAGCCTGAAGATTATCACGACAGCCGGCAGGCAACGAACAACAAAAGCGTTGCCGGTGATGTCCCATTGTCGCGAAATCAGAAAGTCAGCACTTTCTCCGCCGCCAGCGTCCACTGCGCCAGCTCGACCAGCGTGCCGATCGCCACGCCGTCTGCCAGCGGCAAGCGGCTGACGCCGCGCGCGTCGGCGCAGGTCTTGCACAGCTTGACCGGCACCTGCTGCGCGGTGAGGATTTCCAGCATCTGCTGCAGGTGGTACCCCTCGTGCGGCTGCTGCCCGGCCAACCCGGCCACCACCGCATCGGACATCAGAAACAGCCGCAGATCGAGACTGCTCTGCTGCTCTTTCATGGCGATGGCCAACCGCAGCGCATTGAACAAGGATTCGTGGCCATAGGCGGCGCCATTGGCGATGAGAACGACTGATGACATGAAATCTCTCCTTATAAAGGCAGGGAGCCGGCGTTGGACGGTGCTGCCGTCGGCATATCGGATCTGAGGCGCAAGGTGGGGCAAAACTGCAGCATCTCCAAAAACGCATCCACCAGCGCTTCGGCTTCGGCCCGCAAATCGAAACTTTCCGGCATAAACAGCCAGTTTTCCAGCAGGCCGGTGATATAACCGCGCAGGATGATCGCCGCGCGACGAGTGTGCAGATCGGCCGGCAATTGCCCGTGGTGAATGCAGTTGTACAGCACCGCTTCGATGCGTTCGTAACCGGCGAGGTACAGCACCTTGCGCGAATCCAGCAGCGGCATCATTTCACCGACAAACTCGCATTTGTGGAATATAATTTCCATCAACGCCCGCCTGCGGCCGTCTTCAACCGTAGACGTCAGAACGTAAATCAGAATTTCCCGGATAACCCGCAGTGGATTATCGGGAAACTTTGCCTGATACTCTGTTTCGAGCTGGTCAATTTTCGGCTCGGTAGATTCCCAAACTTCATTAAACAGGTCTACCTTATTCTTGAAGTGCCAGTAAATGGCTCCACGCGTAACCCCAGCAGCGGTGGCAATATCTGTCAGTGACGTTGCAGCAACGCCACGTTCAGAGAACTCTCTCACCGCAGCATCGAGGATTTGCTGTCGGGTTTCTTGCGCCTGCTGTTTGGTTTTTCGTGCCATGGCATTGTTATTTAGGGGGAGTGTGATTTACATACATTCGCGAATGTATGTACCATAGCACGCACATATAATTAACGCAGCAATGGGTTTTAAAGCTTGTGATCCATTGATCATTTTGAAATCGGACACTTGAGGTTTTTCTATGAACAAAAACAGAGGGTTAACGCCTCTGGCGGCCGTTCTGATGCTTTCAGGCAGCTTAGTGCTAACAGGATGTAACGATAAAGAAACCCAACAGCAAGGTGCCCAACAACAGGCACCTGAAGTGGGCGTAGTCACCTTGAAGGCCGAGCCTCTCAACATCACTACCGATCTTCCTGGCCGCACCGCTGCGTATCGTATCGCCGAAGTTCGCCCTCAGGTCAGTGGCATCATCCTGAAGCGCAACTTCGTCGAAGGCAGCGATATCAAGGCCGGGACGTCTCTGTACCAAATCGATCCCGCAACCTATCAAGCCAGCTACGACAGCGCGAAAGGCGATTTGGCCAAAGCACAGGCCAGCGCTTCCATCGCACGCGTGACGGTAAACCGCTACAAGCCATTGCTGGGTACCAGCTATATCAGTAAGCAGGACTACGACAACGCCGTCTCCACACTGCAGCAAGCGGATGCCGCAGTGGTGGCCGCCAAGGCCGCCGTCGAAACCGCGCGCATTAATCTGGCGTACACCAAAGTGACCTCCCCGATCTCCGGCCGCATCGGCAAATCCGCCGTGACCGAAGGCGCGCTGGTCAGCAACGGCCAAGCGACCGCCCTGTCCACCGTGCAACAGTTGGATCCGATGTATGTCGACGTCACCCAGTCGAGCACCGACTTCCTGCGCCTGAAGCAAGAACTGGCCAGCGGCGCGCTGAAGCAGGAAAACGGCAAGGCCAAGGTGAAACTGATGCTGGAAAACGGCACCGAATACGCGCAGGAAGGCACGCTGGAATTCTCTGACGTCACCGTCGATGAGACCACCGGCTCCATTACCATTCGCGCCCTGTTCCCTAACCCGAACGATACGCTGTTGCCTGGCATGTTCGTGCGCGCCCGTCTGGACGAAGGCGTACGCAGCGATGCGTTGCTGGTGCCTCAACAGGGCGTCACCCGCAACCCGCGCGGCGACGCGACGGCGTTGGTGGTAGGGGCAGACAACAAAGTTGAGCTGCGCACGCTGAAGGCGGACCAGGCGATTGGCGACAAATGGCTGGTTACCGATGGCCTGAAAGCCGGCGATCGCGTGATCGTCTCCGGCCTGATGAAAGTGCATCCGGGCGCGCAGGTAAAAGTGCAGGAAGTTGACACTCAGGCGCAAAAACAGCCGCAGTCTGAAGCGCAGAAGTCATAAAAAGGAGCCTGTAATACATGGCTAAGTTCTTTATAGACCGCCCAATTTTCGCCTGGGTAATCGCCATCATCGTCATGTTGGCGGGGGTGCTTGCAATAATGAAACTGCCCATCGCGCAGTATCCCACTATTGCACCGCCGGCGGTGAGTATTTCCGCCAACTACCCGGGCGCAGATGCCAAAACGGTGCAGGATACCGTCACACAGATTATCGAACAGAACATGAACGGTATCGATAACCTGATGTACATGTCCTCCACCAGTGATTCCTCTGGTAGCGTCACCATTACCCTGACGTTTGAATCCGGCACCGATCCTGACATCGCGCAGGTTCAGGTTCAGAACAAACTGTCGTTGGCCACCCCGCTGCTGCCGCAAGAAGTTCAGCAACAGGGCCTGAAAGTAGAAAAATCCAGCAGCAGCTTCCTGATGGTGGCCGGCTTCGTTTCCGACGATCCGAACATGACGCAGGACGATATTGCGGACTACGTGGCGTCCAACATCAAGGATCCGATCAGCCGTTCGTCCGGCGTGGGTGAAGTGCAGCTGTTCGGTGCCCAGTACGCGATGCGTATCTGGCTGGATCCGAACAAGCTGAACAACTACCAGCTGACGACCACGGACGTGACCTCCGCCATCACCGAGCAGAACAACCAGATCGCCGCTGGCCAGCTGGGCGGCCTGCCGCCGGTGCCGGGGCAGCAGTTGAACGCCTCGATCATCGCGCAGACCCGTCTGACTTCGCCGGAAGAGTTCGGCAAGATCCTGCTGAAGGTGAATACCGACGGTTCCCAGGTGCGCCTGCGCGACGTCGCTCACATCGAGCGCGGCGCGGAAAGCTATGCCGTTACCGCACGTTATAACGGCAAGCCTGCCGCCGGCCTGGGTATCAAACTGGCAACCGGCGCCAACGCCTTGAACACCGCCAAAGGTGTGAAAGACGAGCTGGCCAAGATGGCGCCATTCTTCCCGCAAGGGATGAAAGTGGTTTATCCGTACGACACCACCCCGTTCGTTAAAATCTCCATCAACGAAGTGGTGAAAACGCTGATCGAAGCCATCATCCTGGTGTTCCTGGTGATGTATCTGTTCCTGCAGAACTTCCGCGCGACGCTGATCCCAACCATCGCGGTGCCGGTAGTACTGTTGGGGACCTTTGCGATACTCGCGGCGTTCGGCTTCTCGATAAACACCCTGACGATGTTCGGCATGGTGTTGGCGATCGGCCTGCTGGTAGATGACGCCATCGTGGTGGTGGAAAACGTCGAGCGCGTTATGTCCGAAGAGGGGCTGCCGCCGAAAGAAGCCACCCGTAAATCGATGGGCCAGATCCAGGGCGCGCTGGTGGGCATCGCCATGGTGCTGTCAGCGGTATTCGTGCCGATGGCGTTCTTTGGCGGCTCAACCGGCGCCATCTATCGCCAGTTCTCGATCACCATCGTGTCCGCGATGGCGCTGTCGGTGCTGGTGGCCTTGATCCTGACGCCGGCGCTGTGCGCCACCATGCTCAAACCGATCCCGAAAGGCGATCACGGGGTTAAAACAGGCTTCTTCGGCTGGTTTAACCGCATGTTCGAGAAAAGCACGCATCACTATACCGACAGCGTGGGCAACATCCTGCGCAGCACCGGCCGCTATCTGATCATCTACCTGCTGATCGTGGTTGGCATGGGCCTGCTGTTCCTGCGCCTGCCTTCCTCGTTCCTGCCGGACGAAGATCAGGGCATCCTGTTGACCATGGTGCAGTTGCCTGCCGGCGCCACCGAGTCCCGCACCAACAAAGTGCTGGAAGAAGTCTCTGACTACTTCCTGAACAAGGAAAAGGACAACGTGGTTTCGGTGTTTACCGTCGCGGGCTTCGGCTTCAACGGTAACGGCCAGAACAACGGCCTGGCATTCGTCAGCCTGAAAGACTGGGGCGAGCGTCCGGGGGCCGGGAACAAGGTAGAAGCGATCGCCGGTCGCGCCATGGGCGCCTTCTCGCAGATTAAAGAAGGCCTGGTGTTCCCGTTCAACCTGCCGGCGATTATCGAACTCGGTACCGCAACCGGCTTCGACTTCGAGCTGATTGACCAGGGCGGCCTGGGGCACGAAAAACTGACCGAAGCGCGTAACCAGCTGTTGGGCATGGTTGCTCAGCATCCGGATGTGCTGGTGGGCGTGCGCCCGAACGGCCTGGAAGATACGCCGCAGTTCAAACTGATCGTCGATCAGGAGAAAGCCAAGGCGTTGGGCGTCAGCATCACCACCATTAACAGCACGCTGAGCACCGCGCTGGGTGGCTCGTACGTCAACGACTTCATCGACCGCGGTCGTGTGAAGAAGGTGTACGTACAGGCCGAAGCGCCGTTCCGCATGCTGCCGGAAGACATCAACAAGTGGTACGTGCGCGGTACCAGCGGCCAGATGGTGCCATTCTCCGCCTTCTCTTCGGCGAAATGGGAATACGGCTCACCGCGTCTGGAACGCTATAACGGCTTGCCGTCGATGGAAATTCTGGGCCAGGCCGCACCGGGCAAGAGTACCGGTGAAGCGATGAACCTGATGGAGCAACTGGCGTCCAAACTGCCAAGCGGCATCGGTTACGACTGGACCGGCATGTCCTATCAGGAACGTCTGTCGGGCAACCAGGCGCCGGCGCTGTACGCCATCTCGATTCTGGTGGTGTTCCTGTGTCTGGCGGCGCTGTATGAAAGCTGGTCCGTGCCGTTCTCGGTCATGCTGGTATTGCCGCTGGGGGTTATCGGTGCGTTGTTGGCCGCGACGATGCGCGGCATGAACAACGACGTGTACTTCCAGGTAGGGTTGCTGACCACCATTGGTCTATCGGCGAAGAACGCCATCCTGATCGTGGAATTCGCCAAAGACCTGATGGAAAAAGAAGGCAAAGGCCTGGTCGAGGCGACATTGGAAGCAGTGCGTATGCGTCTGCGTCCAATCCTGATGACGTCCCTGGCCTTCATCCTCGGGGTTCTGCCGCTGGTTATCAGCAGCGGCGCAGGCTCCGGCGCACAGAACGCGGTAGGTACCGGCGTAATGGGCGGGATGATCACCGCGACCGTATTGGCGATCTTCTTCGTACCGGTGTTCTTCGTGGTGGTTCGCCGCCGCTTCAGCAAGAAGAACGAAGACCTGGAACACAGCCACCCGGTAGAGCACCACTGATCGCTCAGTGATGTGAGCTCCACCCGATAATCGAAAAGGCCGCGCATGCGGCCTTTTTCTTTTGCTTCAGTTGCTTAATGCAAACCGTTCTCATTAATTCGCTCGTGAGTGCAATTTACGCTTGATCATGATGCCAGGTCGGCGCATAATTATTGTTATAGTATAACATTACACGAGAGAGCCATTATGAAACCCGGCATCCATCCCGATTACCGCACCGTGGTGTTCCACGACGTCAGCGCCAATGCCTACTTCAAAGTGGGATCGACCATCAAAACCGATCGCACTATCGAACTGGACGGCGAAAGCTGGCCGTATGTCACCCTCGACGTCTCTTCCGCTTCGCATCCGTATTACACCGGTAAGCAGAAAGACTATTCCAAAGAAGGCAGCACGGCGCGCTTCCAGCAGCGCTTTGGCCGCTTTATCGGCAATAAGTAACAAGGAAACCCCATGCAGGTATTGAGTTCATTGCGTTCGGCGAAAAATCGCCATCCGGATTGCAAAGTCGTGCGTCGTCGTGGCCGCATCTATGTGATCTGTAAAAGCAATCCGCGTTTCAAAGCGGTACAGGGACGTAAGAAAAAGCGTTAACTCCCAAGTGTCATCTGTCGCAAAGCCCCGTTGCTGCTCAACGGGGCTTTTTTTATGGCGAGAAAGTGCCTGCAAGCTGTCCCCCACCCGCGGGCGGGGGGCAGAGATTACTTCATGCTGCTCAGCAACGTGTCGACATTGTGTTTGAACGCCTGCTCATAGGTGGCCGCCGGACCACCGGCGCGGGAGAGCGCTTCAGGGTACAGCTCGCCGCCCGCCTTGGCGCCGGTGGCGGCGGCAATCTGCTTCACCAGCCGCGGATCGGTCTGGTTTTCGATAAAGTAAGCGTTAACCTTCTCCTGTTTAATCTGCTTAATCAGGCTCGCCACGTCGCTGGCGCTGGCTTCCGCTTCGGTGGAAAATCCGACCGGGGCAAGGAAGGTGACGCCATACTCTTGTCCAAAGTAGCCAAAAGCATCATGGCTGGTCAGCACCTTACGTTTCTGCGGTGGCACTGCGGCGAACTGGGTTTTGGCCCACAGATCCAGCTTTTGCAGCTGCTGAATGTAGTCGGCGCCACGCTGGCGAAAATAGTTGGCATCTTCAGGATCGGCGGCGATCAGGGCGTTCATCACGTTGGTGGCGTACTGCACGCCGTTTTTCATGCTGTTCCAGGCGTGAGGATCGGTAATCGGTTTGCCATCCTCTTCCATCTGGCGGGTGTTGATGCCCTGTGAAGCGATGATCACCTGCCCTTTATAACCCGAAGCATTGACCAGGCGATCGATCCACCCTTCCAGCCCCAGGCCGCTGACGAATACCACATCAGCCTGAGCCAGCTTCTTGCCGTCCTGCGGTGAAGGCTCGAAACTGTGCGGATCGCCATCCGGCCCCACCAGCGTGCTGACCTTGACGTGATCGCCGCCCACCTGCTTGACGATATCTCCGAGAATGGAAAAGCTGGCGACGGCGTCGACGGTCTTCGCCATCGCCAATGGGCTGGCCAGCAGAGCAGCTACCGCCAGCGATATAGGTAAACGTTTCATATTTTCTCCTTGCAAATGGCACTTCTCAACGGCGCGCAAAGGCGTAAATGCCTCCGCGCGTTCCAAACAGGATCGAGACAAAAAAGAGGATGCTGGCGCTGAGCACGATCGCCGGGCCGGCGGGAAGCGAAGCGTGATAGGACCACACCAGCCCAATCAGACTGGAAAGCGCGCCGATGCCCATCGCCGTCGCCAGCGTCTGCGGCAGATTGCGCGCCCAGAAGCGCGCGCTGGCGGCGGGCAGCATCATCAGCCCAACCGACATCAGGGTGCCGAGGATCTGGAATCCCGCCACCAGATTGACCACCACCAGCGCCAAAAACAGGCCGTGGATCAGCGCCAACCGGCGCGGCGCGTTAACGCGCAGGAAAGTGACATCGAAGGATTCGATAACCAGCGCGCGGTACAGCGCCGCCAGCGCCAGCAGCGAAACCGAGGCGATCGCACCGACCATCAGCATCGCCTGCGCATCCACCGCCAGGATCGAACCGAACAACACGTGCAGCAGATCCACGCTGGAACCGCGCAGCGAGACCAGCGTGACCCCCAACGCCAGTGAGCCCAGATAGAATCCGGCGAAGCTGGCGTCCTCTTTCAGCGGCGTGCGGCGGCTCACCAGGCCGGATAGCATCGCTACCGCCAGCCCGGCAATAAAGCCACCCACGCCCATCGCCATCAGCGACATACCGGAGATCAGATAGCCGATCGCCGCGCCCGGCAACACCGCGTGTGACAAGGCATCCCCTACCAGGCTCATGCGGCGCAGCAGCAGAAACACGCCCAGCGGGGCGGCACTGAGCGACAACGCCAGGCACGCCATGAGCGCGCGGCGCATAAAACCGAAAGAGAGGAAAGGATCGATAAGCGCATGCCACAGCATCATGGCGCCACCGCCCGCAGATCCGGCTGCCGTTCGGCGGCGTGATACCTCGGCACCTGCTCCAGCACCCGCTCGGCCGCGCCCCAGTGGCAAGCCTGCGGCGTCAGCAACAGCGCCTGCGGAAAATGCTCGGCAACCATCGACATATCGTGCAGCACGGCGATCACCGTTCTCCCCTGCCGGTGCAGCTGCGCAATCACCTGCAGCAAAATTTGCGTGGTGGCGCTGTCGATGCCGGTAAAAGGTTCATCCAGCAGGATCAGCGGCGCCTGTTGGACCAGCAGGCGCGCAAACAACACCCGCTGCAGCTGGCCGCCGGAGAGCTCGCCCACCGGGCTGTGCGCCAGCGCACTCATGCCGACGCTCGCCAGCGCCTCATTAACCTGGCTCGCCGCATGCTTGTTCATACCGCCGAACATGCCGCTTTGCGGCCAACATCCCATCGCCACCAGATCGCTTACCGCGATCGGGAACTGCCGATCCAGCTCCGCCTGCTGCGGTAAGTAAGCTCTGCGCGGCGGCTTTCCGCCGCTGAAATTCAGGCTGCCGCCCATCGGCGGCAACAAACCGGCGAGCGTTTTCAGCAATGTCGATTTTCCGGCCCCATTGACGCCCACCACCGCGGTTAACGAGCCGGCGGTAAACTGCCCGCTCAGCGGTGGAAAAAGCGGCGTGGCGCCATAGCCTAGCACCAGCTGACGCAGGATGATCATGGCAGCGATACCGCCCAAAAGATGCCGAGCCACAGCAGAGCCAGCAGCACAACGGCCCCTGCACAACGCGCGGCGGCGGAGGTGGTGAACAACGAATTCAGTGACGGCGCGGCACCATGTCGTGAAGTGGGAATCAATGTGATGACCAAAATGATGGATAAGAGTTATAATATAACATCACAACAACTGCCGTAGCTCAAGCTATGGCGCGACAATAATGCAACGGAACGTAACAATCCCTCGCACAGCGGCCCCCTCCCCACGCCCTTACAAAACCCAGGGATATTTCCGTTCGGTTGGAATGTTGGCGTAAGGTTAAGGTAAAGAACAGCGGTAAATCGAAAAATTTACCGACGCGTGTGGAAAAGGAGTAAGATAAGCAGATAACATTGTTGTTGGCCGAGATTAATGCTTGTTACCCTTGCCTGTAACCTGGACGTCAACGCACTTTCTGTTAAAAAATTAAAGAAAGTGGTTCATGACAATATTGCGGAGTTAGTGCCGGCGCTGACCAGCGGACTCAGCTTTTATTCTGAAAGCGCACGCTATGCCGAAGATTCATTAGAAATACTTGATATAGTGCAACAAGGTGACAGCGATTATTCAATGAGTTATCGTTATAAGTGGGGCATTTTTAATGCCTGCCTGGATATCAACAGCGAAGATATCATCAACGACAGCGTCCGGTTTCGAGTGACGGCGCGGGGTTTAATCTTCGACATCATTGATAACTCACGACCATCAACTGCGGATGAATTGTAAGTTTAAGTAATAACTACAGGCCAAACGCGAAAAAATGATTTATATTCATTTTACGGGAAGTTTATTTAACCACCGTTAAGCTGCCTCCGTTCATGATGTAAATCAGCTTACTCACATAGTGTTATCACACCGCAATTAAGACTTACGGAGGGGATGATATGGATGAGTATTCGCCTAAGCGACACGACATTGCTCAGCTCAAATTCTTGTGCGAAAATTTGTATGATGAAGGTATCGCTACCCTGGGAGACAGTCATCATGGGTGGGTCAACGATCCGACGTCCTCCGTCAACCTGCAGCTTAATGAGTTGATCGAACATATCGCTTCGTTTGTGATGAGTTATAAAATTAAATACATGGACGAATCTGACCTGTCGGAGTTAGTCGAAGAATATCTCGACGATACCTATACGCTGTTCAGCAGCTATGGTATCAATGATTCCGACCTGCGCCGCTGGCAAAAAACCAAGGCGAGATTATTCAGAATGTTCTCAGGAGAGGACATCTGTACGACAATGAAAACTTAGGGGATAATTATTCCCAAGCTATTTTACGGTTATTAAACTAAAGGCCACCATGACTAAAACCGACTATCTGATGCGTTTACGTAAATGCACCACGATTGATACTCTCGAACGTGTTATTGAGAAAAATAAGTACGAGCTTTCCGATGATGAACTGGAGCTGTTTTACTCAGCGGCAGATCATCGTCTGGCAGAGCTGACCATGAACAAACTGTATGACAAAATCCCCACCTCCGTTTGGAAATATGTCAGATAATCAGCCCCCCCTAACGCGTTGAGCCGATGCTTTTATCGGCTTCAATGTTCAAGTTGAATACGTACTTTTCCTATTGACAGTAAAACTTCACTTGCGTTCCCTCTTCCGATAATAATATTGCGCGGAAACAATTTTCTTTTTTAATCGAGTCAGGTTATCTCATCGCCCGCCTCACTGTGCCCGCTCCCCAGAACCGCTAATTCATTATCCAAAAGAATTGAAGGCGGGAAGAAAAGAAATGCGTGTCGCTCTGCCTGATGACAGAAATGGATAATAGATACGTGGAGGATAGGTGGCAAAAGCGCGGATTGGCGAAGCCCAAATGGGTGGGGACCCTGCCAGCTACATCCCGGCACACACGTCACCTGCTGCGGCTGCTTCCTTCCGGACCTGACCGAGTTCACAAGTTAGTGTTGCGGGAGAACCAACAGGGCCCCCATTGACGGCTTCTGTACTCCGAAGCGGTGGGCATTATCGGCGATGCCCCACCAAATAGCAAGCCAACCGGGGCCAACCGCTGTTTTCTTACCCACCTGCGCTGTGGCACACTCTTCGCTTGGGTTTTGACTCGTGCAGGAACAGCAATATGCAACCAGAAGACGCCTCTTTCAGCCAGCGGGTTTTCCATATCGTGGCCGCCATCCCGTTCGGCAAAGTCACCACTTACGGTGAAGTCGCCCGACTGGCCGGCTCGCCGCGCGCCGCGCGTCAGGTTGGCGGCGTGCTGCGGCGTTTGCCGGAAGGCAGCACGCTGCCCTGGCACCGGGTGATCAACCGGCAGGGACAGATCTCGCAGCAGGGGGAGGATTTTCAACGGCAACGGCAGGCACTGCTGGCGGAGGGGATAATTTTCGGCCCGCACAGCACGATCGATTTCGAACGCTACGGCTGGCGCTGGTAAAACAAAACAGCCTTTGGCCGAAGCGCAAAGGCTGTTGATTTCATCTTGCTGTACCGCAGTAAGTTTACTGCATGGCGGTTGGTGCAGCCTGAATCGGCACACCCTGAACCGGAACCAGCAGCAGATCGGCGCGGGTGCCGTTGCGGTTAACCACTTCCTGGATGGTGTCGGTAATGAACATCAGGCGCCCGTTGACCGTCACCGCCGCGCTCAGAATGATGCGCGCATTCGGTTGGATGTCGGACGGGTTGTACGGCAGCGTAAAGCTGAATGGCGCCTGCTGCCCTTCAGTACGCACCGCGCGCTGTGCAATCACTTTGGACGGCGCATCTGCCAGCGAAGCGTCAGAGAGGGTGACCGTCAGTACGGCGTCCGGCGGCAGCGCAATGCGCTGACGTATATTAACCGAACCTGTCACCGCCGGGCCCTGAATCTGCGTTTGCGCAGCCGCCGGGTTACCGGCCGTCTGTGTAGGCACATCGGCACTCTTTTGCGCGCATCCTGCCAGCGTGATCGTCAGTGCCGCGGCACCGCCTACGATTTGCCAGAGTTTCATGGATCGGTCTCCTTTTTTATTATCAACATGTTGGTGGCTTTCACCACCTCACCTATTAAACCTAGCACAAAACACTGATAAATCCACTTTACCCCGCCTATTAATCACTTAAACAGCCCAAGGCGTCCATGATTAAGAGCATTCTCATCGGCCCCTTAACGCAAAATGTTGACGCCGCGCCGTGATATTCCGCACACTGCGCAAAATGATTATTAGAAAGGTAACAACTTTATGAGCCAGGCATTGCAAAACCTCCTCGATCTGCTGGATCTGGAGAAAATCGAAGAAGGGTTGTTCCGCGGTCAGAGTGAAGATCTGGGGCTGCGCCAGGTGTTCGGCGGGCAGGTGGTCGGCCAGGCGTTGTACGCCGCCAAACAGACGGTGCCGGACGAACGCAGCGTGCATTCGTTCCACAGCTACTTCCTGCGCCCGGGTGACAGCAGCAAGCCTATCGTTTACGACGTGGAAACCCTGCGCGACGGCAACAGCTTCAGCGCGCGCCGCGTCAGCGCCATCCAGCACGGCAAACCTATCTTCTATATGACCGCCTCCTTCCAGAGCCCGGAAGAAGGTTTCGAGCACCAGAACCAGATGCCGGACGTGCCGCCGCCGGAAGGGCTGCTGTCTGAGTCAGAGATCGCCCAGAAGCTGGCGCATATGCTGCCGGAAAAAGTGCGCGAAAAATTTATCGGCCAGAAGCCGATCGAAATGCGCCCGGTGAAATTCCATAACCCGCTGAAAGGCAGCGTGGAAGAACCGCATCGCTACGTGTGGTTCCGCGCCAACGGCAGCATGCCGGACGATCAGCGCATCCACCAATATCTGCTGGGCTACGCGTCGGACTTTAACTTCCTGCCGACGGCGCTGCAGCCGCACGGCGTCGGCTTCCTCGAGCCAGGCATGCAGGTGGCTACCATTGACCACTCAATGTGGTTCCACCGTCCGTTCCGCATGGATGACTGGCTGCTGTACGCGGTGGAGAGCTCCTCTGCCTCCGGCGCACGGGGCTTTGTACGCGGCCAGATTTATACCCGCGACGGCGTACTGGTCGCCACCACCGTGCAGGAAGGGGTGATTCGCCAACGCGAAGCCTGATCCGCAGCATAAAGAAAGGGGCGATGTTTCCATCGCCCCTTTTGGCTTCATCATTATTTTAGTCTTTAGCGCACTGCCCTGCTTTGAGCCTTACTGGTTGTAGGCGCTCTCGCCGTGGCTGTTGACGTCCAGCCCCTCGCGTTCCTGCTCCTCCGGCACTCTCAATCCAACCATGGCGCCCGCGATCTTGAAGGCGATAAAGGCGGCGACGCTCGACCACACCAGCGTGATCAGCACGCTCACCAGCTGGATCCAGACCTGATGGCCCATCGTCACCCCTTCGGCATAACCGGTGCCGCCCAGTGAAGAGGCGGTGAACACCCCGGTCAACAGGCAGCCGACGATGCCGCACACCCCGTGCACACCGAACACGTCGCAGGTGTCGTCCACTTTCAGCCATTTTTTCAGCGTCACGACGCCCCACAGGCCGGCGACGCCGCCCACCAGGCCGATGATCAACGCCCCGCCCACGCCCACGGTGCCCGCCGCCGGCGTCACTGCTACCAGCCCGGCGATCATGCCGGAGCAGGCGCCCAGCAATGAAGGCTTGCCGCGCAGCACCCACTCGGCGAAGGTCCAGGAGAGAATGGCGCCCGCAGTGGCAACCACGGTGTTGAGGAATGCCAGAGCCGCAATGCCGTTGGCCGCGCTGGCGGAACCGGCATTGAAACCGAACCAGCCGATATACAGGATGGACGCCCCGGTAAACACCATCGGCAGGTTGTGCGGTTTGAAGGCCTCTTTACCGAAGCCGGCGCGCTTGCCAATCAGGTAGGCGCCGATCAACCCGGCGCTGGCGGCGTTGATGTGCACCACGGTGCCGCCGGCGAAGTCCAATGCGCCGTCGGCGGCCAGGTAACCGCCGCCCCACACCATGTGCGCGATCGGCAGATAAGACAGCGTGAACCAGAGGATCGCGAAGATCAGCACCGCCGAGAAGCGAATGCGTTCGGCGAAGCCACCCACCACCAGCGCCACGGTGATACAGGCGAAGGAGGCCTGGAAGGCGACGTGGATCATTTGGCTGATGCTGCCGGTGACGCTGTCGATGCCGATGCCTTTCAGCATCGCCGTTTCGAACCCGCCGAACACCGCATTGCCCTCGCTGAACGCCAGGCTATAGCCATACAACACCCACAGCACGCAGACCAGCGCGAAGGTGACGGTGACCTGCGTCAGCATCGACAGCACGTTTTTGCCGCGCAGCAAGCCACCGTAAAACAGCGCGATGCCCGGCAGCGTCATGAACAGCACCAACGCGGTGCAGATCATCATAAAGGCGTTGTCGGCCTTATCAGCGACCGCCGGGGCGGCCAGGGCCAAAGAAGGAACCAGGGTTACCGAACTCAGGCCCAACATGGATAACAGTCTTTTCATTATCAATCCATCCCCATCACTTAACTGAGTTCGCGGTTACAGTGCCGATTCGTCGGTTTCGCCGGTGCGAATGCGGATCACACGTTGCAACTCGGCAACGAAAATTTTTCCGTCGCCGATTTTGCCGGTGTAGGCAGCTTTGCTAATCACATCAACCACTTCATCCAACTGATCGTCGGCGATGGCGATATCGATTTTGACCTTGGGCAGGAAATTGACGTTATATTCGGCGCCGCGATACAGCTCGGCGTGCCCCTTCTGGCGGCCAAAGCCCTTCACTTCGGTTACGGTCAACCCCTGAATGCCCACGGAGGACAAGGCCTCGCGCACGTCCTCCAGCTTGAACGGTTTGATTACCACGGTCACCAGCTTCATATTGCCCCTCCACGAATTAAGCCCAAACTCACCCCTGGTACGCGTCATATGTAGCAAGGGCTGTGCCAAATTTAATTTTGCAGGGCGATTCAGCGGATTAGCGGGCTCGCGGGCGCAGCCGCGAGGCAGCAAGGCACCGATACCTTGGGTAGGTTAAATAATGCGCACTGATTTGGTGCGCATCGCGTCGAAAAAGTGCAGAAAGGGGGCGTGGCCCAGATGGTTTGCCTGCTTATGGTGCGTTGGAAAGAAAGAAGGGCCGCGAGCGCGGCCCATGTTCAGGCGGGTTGGCTCTCCTCGCGCACCGCTTCCGCCAACTGCTCGCCCGCCAACTGCAGCTGGTACATCTGGTAGTAACGCCCCTGCAGCGCCAGCAGTTGCTGATGGTTGCCCTGCTCCACCGCCTGGCCGCGATGCAGCACCAAAATGGAATCGGCGTCGACGATGGTCGACAGCCGGTGGGCGATCACCACCAGCGTGGTGTGCTCGCGGATCGCACGCAGCGCGCGCTGGATAGCCTGTTCGGTGCCCGAGTCGATATTGGCGGTCGCCTCGTCGAGGATCAGGATCTGCGGCGCCTGCACCAAGACCCGCGCCATCGCCAGCAGCTGTTTCTGCCCAACCGACAGGTTATTGCCCTGCTCCCCCAGTCGGGTGTGAATACCCTGCGGGAAGCCACGCACCAGATCCGCCAGCTGCACCGTTTCCAGCGCCCGCCAAACGGCGTGTTCCTCGATATTGCGCCCCAACGTGACGTTGGCCAGCACCGAATCGGCGATCACCACCGGATCCTGCTGCACCATCGCCACGCCCTGGCGCAGCGTGCGGTGCGACAAGCTGGAGATCGGGCGGCCATCGAGACGCACTTCTCCCTCGCTGACCGGGTAATAACCCATCAGCAGGTTGGCCAAGGTGCTCTTGCCGCTGCCGGTGTGCCCGACCAGCGCCACGAAGCCGCGCGACGGCACCGACAGCGAAATATGCTGCAGCACCTTTTTGTCCGCGCGGTAAGCGAAGCTCAGATCGGTGATGTCGATGCGGCCGCCGGCCAACGGACTATCGTCGGTACCGTAACTCTGCTGGCTGCGATCCATCAGTTCGAAAATACGCTCGCCGGCCACCACCGCCTGCTGCAGGATCGACTGTTGTGACGTCAGCTCGATCAACGGTTCGTTCAAACGCCCCAGATAGTTGATGAAGGCATAAAGTACGCCGACGCCAATCACGCCTTCGCCGCTGAAGCCGAACAACATCAGCAAACCGCACAGCACCAGCGCCGAAAACAGGCTGAGCAGCGGCCGCAGCAGGAAACCGTCGAGCCGCAGGGTCTGCATGCGCGCGAGATAGTGCGACTGGCTGGCGGCGCTCATGCGCTCGCCGAAGCGCACCTGCTGGCGGAACTGCTGGATCACGCCCATGCCGTTGATCACTTCGTTGAAGCCGTCGTTGATGTCCGCCAGATAACTGCGCACCCGTCGCACGATCGGCGTGCTGTAGTATTGATAGATGCCCATCACCACAAACACCGCCGGGAAGATGCAGATAGCCACTAACGCCATGCGCCAGTCGAGGCTGAACATCGCCACCAGCATGGCGCCGATCAGCGCGGCGCTTTTCAGCACCGTGGAGACCACCATCACGTACAGGTCCTTGATCACTTCGGTGTCGTTGGTGACGCGCGAGATCAATTGCCCGACCGGTTGCGTGTCGAAGGCGCTGAGCGGCTGGCGCAGCGCGGCGTCCATCACGTCGGTGCGCAGCCGCTGCACCACGCCTACCGCCGCCTGGTTGAACAGCAGCGCCTGGAAGTAATGCAGCGCCGCCGCCAGCAGCTCCAGCAGAATGTAGGCCGCCGCCAGCCCGCCGACGATCATCAGCGGCAGTTGCCCTTTGGCGACGTAATTATCGATAAAATAGCTCACCAGGATCGGCCCGGCGACTTCCGCCGCCGCCGCCACCCACAGCATCAGCACCGCCACCCCCAACGGTTTGCGGTACGGCGAACCGTAGGCCAGCAGGCGCTTCAGCGTCGGCCACAGCTTTTGCACTTTATTCATCGGCCAACGCCTCCTCGCCGTTTTCCGGCGCTTCGTCCAGCGCAGCTTCCAGCTGCTGATAGCGGTACATATCGCGATACCAGCCCGGCTGCGCCGCCAGCGCCGCCGGATCGCCACGCTGCGCCACGCCGCCGTGCTGCATCACCAGGATTTCGCTGGCCTCGGTTAATGCCGACAGCCGGTGTGCGCTGATGATCACCGTGCGATCTTGCCCCCAGTTGCGCAGGTTGTGCAGGATCTGGTGTTCGGTACGGCCATCCACCGCCGATAGCGCATCGTCGAGGATCAAGATCTCCGCATCCAGCAGCAGCGCGCGCGCGATGGAGATGCGCTGTTTCTGCCCGCCCGACAGCATCACGCCGCGTTCGCCCACCTCGGTGTCATAGCCCTGCGGCAGCCGCAGAATGTCCTCATGGACGCTGGCCAACCGCGCCGCCTGTTCGATCTGCGCCTGCGTCGCCCCCGGATGGCCCAGTGCGATGTTGTTCGCCACGGTATCGGAGAACAGGAACGGCGTTTGGCTCACCACCGACAGCCGCGAACGCCAGTCGTCGAGTTTGACCTGCGGCAACGGCAGGCCGTGATAGCGGATCTGCCCTTGATCGACGTCGAACTGGCGCTGGATCAGCGACAGCAGCGTCGATTTGCCGGCCCCGGTCGGCCCGCACAGCCCCAGCATTTGCCCTGGTTTCAGCGTCAGCGCCACATCGTGCAGCGCCGGATGCGGGTTTTCCGGGTAGTGGAACGCGCGGATATCCACCTCCAGCACGCCGCGCCCGGCCGGCAACGCCTGCGGGCCATCCTGCACCGCCGGCGCCTCGTCGAGCAGGCTGCGGATGCGGCTGTAGGCTGCGCTGCCGCGCTCGACGATATTGAACATCCAGGCCAGCGCCAGCATTGGCCAGATCATCAGGCCGAGGTACATCACAAAGCTGGTCAGTTGCCCGAGCGTCAGCGAACCGTTTACCACCATCCAGCTGCCGCCGCCGATAGCCAGCAGGTTAGAGGCGCCGATGGCGATATAAATGGTCGGATCGAAGCGCGCATCCACCCGCGCCACGTGCATGTTCTTGGCCCCGGTCTGCGCCGCGACGTCGGCGAAGCGGTTGGATTGGTGATCTTCCAGCCCGAAGGCCTTGATCATGCGGATGCTGGTCATGCTTTCCTGCGCCTGATCGTTCAGGCTGGAAAACGCCGCCTGCGCCGATTTAAAGCGCTGGTGCAGCTGGTCGCCGTAATATTTGATGGCGATCGCCATCAGCGGCATCGGGATTAACGCCAACACCGTCAGCTGCCAGCTGATTTGGGTGCTCATCACCACCAGCACCACCACCCCCATCACCAGCGAATCCACCAACGTCAGCACGCCTTCACCGGCGGCGAACACCACGCGATCCACATCGTTGGTGGCGCGCGCCATCAGATCGCCGGTGCGGTGGCGCAGGTAGAACGCCGGGTTTTGTCGGCTGAGCTGGCGGTAAAAGTTTTCGCGCAGCTCGACCGCCAGTTGGTAGGAGGCGCCGAACAGCAGCACCCGCCACACATAGCGCAGCAGGTAAACGACGATCGCGGTGCCGATCATCAGCCCGAGCCAGGCCAACAGCACACCGGTGGACATCTGTTTTTCGGTGACGCCGTCCACGATGATGCCGACCAGCTTAGGCGGCAACAGTTGCAGGATGGCGATGACGATCAGCAGCACCACCGCCCCGAGGTAGCGGCGCCACTCCCGGCGGAAGTACCAGCCGATTTGTGCAAATAATCTCACGCAGTTTGATTCCAGGATTTTATGGGATTTGTCTCTTTTTCTGCTTCAGCAGAGCAGGATACCACCGTTGAGCCGCCCGTCCGGTTAACTTTTCACTCCGGCACCGGCAGCGCGGTGGTGTATTTGATTTTTTCCATGGCAAAGCTCGAGGTGACGTCAATAAGGCCCGGTACGCCGTTCACCAGGCGCTTATAAAAGCCGTCGTAGCTTTTCATGTCCGCCACTTCGACCTGCATCAGGTAGTCGTACTCCCCCGCCATCCGGTAGAACGCCAGCACCTCGGGCATCTGGCTGGTCAGCTGCACAAACGCCTGATACCACTCGCTGCTGTGCTGCTGGGTCTTGATCAGCACGAACGCCGTCAACCCCAGGCCGAGCTTTTCATTATCCAGCAAGGCCACCCGGCCGCGGATATAGCCTTCGTCTTCCAGACGCTTCAGGCGCTTCCAGCATGGCGTAGAGGTCAAATTGACCGCATCGGCCAGCGCCTGCAGCGACTGGGTGCAATCTTGCTGCAGCATGCACAGCAGCTTACGGTCTGTTTTATCTAACATAGCGGCCACCTGGAGAAAAATTTTCTCCCATTAGGCGATTAAACAGGGAAAATGGCAATCCTTTTTTCCTGCCGACAGGCTATGCTACGCCATAAATCAGCCCCCTATTCTGAGGCCAAATCATGACAAACTCTTGGGTAAAATATGCTATCGGTGAAATAGAAGCGGATTTTCAACGCTCCGCCGATACGCACCTGATTCGCCTGAACCTGCCGGCGTTTCCCGGCATCTGCCTGTACCTGAAAGATGAGAGCACCCACCCGACCGGCAGCCTGAAACATCGCCTGGCGCGCTCGCTGTTCCTTTACGGCCTGTGCAACGGCTGGATCACCGAGAACACCACCATCATCGAGGCCTCTTCCGGCAGCACCGCGGTCTCCGAAGCCTACTTCGCCCGTCTGATCGGCCTGCCATTCATCGCGGTGATGCCGTCCTGCACCGCGCGCCGCAAGGTGGAGCAGATCGCCTTTTACGGCGGCCGCTGTCATTTCGTCGATCACGCCGCCCAGATCTACGCTGCCTCCGAACAGCTGGCGAAAGAGCTGAACGGCCACTATATGGATCAGTTCACCTACGCCGAGCGCGCCACCGACTGGCGCGGCAACAACAATATCGCCGACAGCATCTTCCGCCAGATGGCGCGCGAACCTTTCCCGGTGCCGAAACACATCGTGATGAGCGCCGGCACCGGCGGCACCTCTGCCACGCTGGGTCGCTACATCCGCTATCAGGGGCACGACACCCAATTGACAGTGGTCGATCCGGAAAACTCGGTGTTCTATGACTGCTTCCACCACGGCGATCGCACCCTGATCGGCAGCTGCGGCAGCCGTATCGAAGGCATCGGCCGCCCGCGCGCCGAGCCGTCGTTCATCCCGTCGGTGGTCGACAACATGCTGCGCGTGCCGGATGCCGCCAGCGTCGCCACCATTCACTGGCTGGAAGGCGTGCTGGGCCGCAAGGTTGGCGCCTCTACCGGCACCAACGTTTGGGGTGCGCTGCAGTTGGCGAAGCAGATGCGGGAAAACGGCGAGCAAGGGTCGATCGTCACCCTGCTGTGCGACAGCGGCGAGCGTTATCTGGATACCTATTACAACCCGGAATGGGTCAGCAACAACATCGGCGATCTGCAGCCGTATCTCGCGCAGCTGGCGGATTTGTAACGCCAGGCTTCGGGTAAAAAAAAGCCGGGTAGTCATACCCGGCCGGCTGTAAGGAGAACCTCATTCTTCGGGGGAATAGGTGAGGCAAGGTGAACGCAGCCAATGTTGTAAATAGTGAGCCACCGCCTGTTGTTGGCAATGGCCGATAACCGGTAGCTGCGGCAGCAGGGATTTCAGCTGCGGCAGGGCGTTGCCCATCACCACGCCGTGCCCCACCGCTCCCAGCATCTCTTTGTCGTTCATCGCGTCGCCGAACGCCATGCAGTCGGCCATCGTCAGCCCCAGATGACGGCTCAGCCGCTCCAGCGCCGTGCCTTTGTTGCAACCGAGCGGCAGCACCTCCAGACAGTCGTAGGCGGAAAAGCACAGGTCTGCCTCATCGCCCAATTGCGCCCGCAGCTGCACCTGCAACGCCAGCAACTCCTCATGTGGCGCGACAAAGCACACCTTGCTGTTGCCGAACGCCGGCAGACGGCGCACATCGGCCAGTTGAAAACGAAAACCGCTCAGGTGATGCGCCCGCAGCATCTCTTCCGGCACGGGAAACTCGGTCAGCCAACCTTCGTCGCGGAATACATGCATGCTGGCGCGGGTGCGCCAATGATGATGCAGCACCTCTTCGGCCACCGCCGCCGGCAGGTCGGTGGCGTGCAGCTGTTGGCCGCGGTTGTCATATACCCGCGTGCCGTTGCCGGTGATCAGGTAACCCTGCAGCCCCAGTTGCGCCATGATCGGTTGCGCATCGAGGTAGTGGCGCCCGGTGGCGAACGTCACCGCCATCTCCCGCTCCACCAGCTGGTTCAGCACCGCCAGCGTTTCCGGGCCAACCCGGTGATCCGGCATCAACAGCGTGCCGTCCATATCGAAAGCTGCCAGGCGATACATAAAGACCTCATGAATGTGAACGCGATTACAATCACTGCAGTATGGGATGGTATTTGCGGAAGTAATAGTGAACAATTTGAGAAAACTGTTCCGGATTTCTGCCCATGCGCCTGGTTCACCGCCTCAGCCAATATCAACGCCTGTATCAACAGCTCGGCAGCGCGCCGGTCGCCGTGACCATCGGCGAGCTGGCGGCGATGTTCTACTGCAGCGAACGCCATGCCCGCACGCTGGTGCAGCAGCTGCAGGATCAGGGCTGGCTGAGCTGGCATTCGCAGCCCGGCCGCGGTAAGCGCGCTCGCCTGCACTGCCTGAAAACCCCGGATGAACTGCGCGCGCAGCTGCTTCAACAGCTGCTGCAACAGGGCAATCATCAGGGGGCGCTGGAGATGGCGCAGCTCGATCCGCAGCACCTGCAGGATCTGCTCAGCCCGCACCTCGGCGGGCAATGGCAGGCCGGCAGCCCGACGCTGCGCATTCCCTATTACCGCACGCTGGAAGCGCTCGACCCGCTCACGTTGACCGGCCGCGCCGAACAACATCTGGTGTCGACCCTGCACGCCGGACTGACGCGCCTGATGACCGGTAACCCGGAACCGCAGCCCGATCTGGCGCACCATTGGCAGATTAGCGATCGCGGCCTGCGCTGGCGCTTCTTTCTGCGCAGCCAGCTGCGCTGGCACAACGGCGAACCGTTGACCGGCCACCAACTGCTGCAAACGCTGGAAAAACTGCAGCGCCATCCGCGTAGCCAACCGAGCCTGGCCAACGTCGCGCGCATCAGCCTGCCGCATCCGTTGTGTATTCAGTTCGATCTGCACCTGCCGGACTACTGGCTGGCCCACCGGCTGGCGGAGCTGCCTTGCCTGATGACTCACCCGGAACTGCCGGCCATCGGCGCCGGCCCGTTCAAGCTGACACTGAATGAGCCGCACCTGGTGCGGCTGGAACAGCACGCCGGTTACCATCTGCAGCATCCGTATCTGGATACCATCGAATACTGGATCACCCCCGATTTGCCTACCGCCGGCACCTACACCAGTTGCCAGCATCCGGTGCGCATCACCATAGGCCAGCAAGACGATTTGGCGCAGGCCCGGCCGGTGCAGCGCAGCATGAGCCTGGGCTGGTGTTATCTGGCGCTGAACCTGCGCCACGGCGTGCTGAACGAAGCCCAGGGGCAAAAGCTGCTGATGCTGATCCAGCAGTCCGGCCTGCTGAGCCATCTGCCGATCCCCAACAGCGTGATCACCCCCAGCCATGAAATGCTGCCCGGCTGGCGCATCCCCCACCAACAGGTCGAAGAGGATGTCGCCCTGCCCGCCCGGCTGACGCTGCTGTATCGGCCGCCGGTCGAGCTGGAAACGGTGACGGCCGCGCTACAGCGGTTGCTCGCGCAGCACGGCTGCGAGCTGGAGGTGCGTTACTATGCCGGCAAGCGCTGGCAAAGCGAGGAACAGATCGCCCAGGCCGATCTGCTGCTGGCGGACAACCTGATCGGCGAAGCGCCGGAGGCGACGCTGGAGAGCTGGCTGCGGCAGGATACGCTGTGGCGTGGCATCCTGACGGAAAGCCGCTGGCAGCAGCAACAGGATACGCTGCGGCAGATCCAGCAGCTGCAGGCGCAGCAACCGCGTTTCGCACGGCTGCAGGCCTATTATCAACGGCTGATGGCCGCCGCCATCATCACGCCGCTGTTCCACTACCAGTATCAGATCAGCGCGCCGCCGCGCATGCATGGCGTCACGCTGACCGCCCACGGCTGGTTCGATTTTTGCCAGGCGTGGCTGCCGCCGCCGGTGGACAACGCACCGGCCTGAGCCGAACCGCCCTGCGCCTGGCGGCTCTTTCTGCTACTATTGTCGCCGCAACGCAATTTTTATCCTGCCGCCCGAATGTGTATCGGGAGAGGCCAAAGCCCAAAAAGGTGATTTTATGAAGCGCGCGGTTGTCGTTTTCAGCGGTGGACAAGACTCCACGACCTGCTTAATCCAGGCATTGCAACAGTATGACGAAGTTCACTGCGTCACGTTCGATTACGGCCAGCGCCATCGCGCCGAGATTGAAGTGGCTCAAGAGCTGTCGGTAGCCCTCGGCGCCAAGGCGCACAAGGTGCTGGACGTAACGCTGCTCAATGAGCTGGCCGTCAGCAGCCTGACGCGCGACAATATTCCGGTTCCCACCTACGATCCCAACCAGAAAAATGCGCTGCCGAGCACCTTCGTGCCGGGCCGCAACATCCTGTTCCTGACGCTGGCGGCGATCTACGCCTACCAGGTCGAAGCAGAAGCGGTGATCACCGGCGTGTGTGAAACCGATTTCTCCGGCTACCCGGATTGCCGCGACGAGTTCGTTAAAGCGCTGAACAAGGCGGTGACGCTGGGCATCGCCCGCGATATCCGCTTCGAAACGCCGCTGATGTGGCTGAACAAGGCCGAGACCTGGGCGCTGGCGGATTATTACCACCAGCTGGATCGCGTACGCCAGGATACGCTGACCTGCTACAACGGCATCAAGGGTGACGGCTGCGGCGAGTGCGCCGCCTGCAACCTGCGCGCCAATGGCCTGACGCAGTATCGCGCCAACCAGGCGGAAGTGATGGCGGCGTTGAAACAGAAAGCCGGCCTGGCCTGAGGGCAGTGACGGCGGCAGCCTATGCCGCCCGTGAGCTTACTGCGGATTATCCTTCAGCGTGAGCGCCTCCAGGTGCTCGCGCAATTCTCCTTCGATCGGCAGCGCACGCTGCGTTTTCAGATCGACGCACACGAAAGTCAGCAGCGCGTCTGCCACCGGCGTCCCCGCCGGATCCTGCGTCACCTTTTGGCTCAGTACCCCGCTCTTGCCGTTGAGCTGCACCATCTGGCTGTCGATACGCAGCTTGTCCCCTAATACCGCCGGGCTGCGGTAATTGATGTTGATGTTCACCACGATGAAAGCGATGTTGTTTTCCGTCATCCAGCGGAACCCGGCTTCGTTCTCCAACCACTCCCAACGCGCCTCTTCCAGAAACTCCAAATAGCGGGCGTTGTTAACGTGCTGGTAAACATCAAGGTGATAACCGCGAACTTTGATAAAGGTTTGCATAGGGAACGATCGCTCCTGCCTGGTGATTACAGAAAGAGGGAGCCGCGCTGGCTCCCTCGCCCGTTTGGTCAACGCGCCAAACTGGTAAGACCTGTAAAATGTAGCAGAGGAGCCACGGCCTCAGCGCCATTTTGCCACGCAGCCGCGACCGGGATCACATTTTCAGCCGGGTGCGGTTCTTCTCAAACAGCGCCGGCCCGATGCCCGGCACCTCCTGCAACTGCTCAACCTGGGTGAACGGCCCGTTCTGTTCGCGATAGCGCACGATGCCTTCCGCCTTCTTCAGGCCGACGCCGCTCAAGGTGGCGGCCAGTTGTTCGGCAGTGGCCTGATTGATGCTGACCGCCGCCTCTTCGGTTGCCTTGGTCATCACCGATTGTCCGCCATGGCTCGCCGGTGTTGAGAGCATCGGCGCCTCGTTTTTTTCCACCGCGGCTGCCGGCCCGGCCAGGCATAACAACAGCGCGGTCAGCGCGGCGTTAACGTGACGACGGTAACCGAAAAACGCTTTTTTCTCTGAATATTGCATGCTGTATCCTCCTTGTGTGTGACAGCACGGCTACCTTGCCGCGGCGGCGAATATTCAGCAATCGACGGATGTCAGATATGGAAAAGGCCGCGAAAGCGGCCTTTGTTTGTTGCACTGCGTTGCAGAAAAATGCGGCGATTACTGAGGCTGTTGCTCAGCGGCGCCCATTTTGATCTTGGCTTCTTTACGCAGGCTCGCCAGCAGCGAATCGAAGGAAACGCCGGTCGCGCCCTCTTCCATCTTGCCGACGAAGGTTTTCATTTCGTCTTCCGGCAGCGTGCCTGGCTTCACCGCATCAAGCGAAATCAGCACCACGTTGTCCTGACGATCCTGCGACATGCCGTAAACCGGTTTGCCGTCCTGCGGGTGCGGCAGCGCGAACACGCTCTCCACCAGCTGGCTGTCTTCCGGCGCGCGCGCCATCTTCTGCACGGCGCCAAAGCTCAGGCCGGCGGCTTTCATCGCTTCGTCGCCCTTGCCCTGCTTCAGCTCAACCAGCAGCTTCTCGCCCTGCAGCTTCGCTGCCTGCAGCGCCTTGTTGCGTTTCACCAGTTCCGCCACGCGGTCTTTTACCTGGTCGAACGGTTCGATGCCTTCCGGCTTGTGGCCGCTCACGCGCACCACGAAAGCGCGGTCGCCGTCTACGGTGATCACGTCGGAGTTGCTGCCCGGCGCGCCGTTCTCGCCGATCAGCGAGCCGTCGAAGATCGCCTGCACCACCGGTTTGAAGTTCAGCGCGGCAGGGATGTTGTCGCGGGTGAACCAGTCGCTTTGCGCCGCTTTCACGCCGGCCGCTTCCTCAGCCGAGGCCAAAGATTCGTTGTCGCTGGTCGCCGCTTCGCTCACCTTCTGCTGCAGCGCGTAATAGGCGTCTACCGCTTTCTCCTGCTGCACCTGCTTGGCGATGGCGTCATGCACTTCGCTCAGCGGTTTCAGTTTCTCAGGTTCGATGTCGTTCAAACGCACGATCAGGTAGCCGACGGAGGATTTCACTACGCCAGACAGCTGCCCTTTCTCGGTCAGGTTAGCCTGCTTCAGTTCGTCGGCGGTGGTTTCCGGCTCCAGCCAACCCAGCTCGCCGCCGGTGCGGCGTGAGATGATGTCGGTGGATTTTTCTTTCGCCAGGGTGGCGAAATCGGCGCCCTTCTTCAGCTCATCCAGCGCCGCGTTGGCTTCCGCCTCGGTTTTCAGCTGGATCACGCTGTAGTTTTTACGCTCCGGCTGGCCGTAGCTGCTCTTGTGCTGGTCGTAGTAAGCGTTGATGTCCTCTTCGCTCACTTTCACCTTGTCCTGCATGGACGCGGCGTCCAGCGGGATATAGCTCACCTTCACCTGCTCCGGGGCGATGAAGCTGTTCTTGTTCTGATCGTAATACGCCTTCAGTTCGTCGTCGCCGGCGCTCTGTTTCGCCTGCAGCGCTTTCAAATCGATGGTCGCCAGGCGCACGTCGCGCTCCTGCAGCACCAGCGCCGCCATGGCTTGCGATTCAGACGGCAGCACGAAACCGGACTCGCCGAAGGCCTGGATCACCTGCTGATTGACCAACTGCTGACGCATCGACTGCGCGAAGTTGTCGGCGGTGTAGCCCATGCGGCCAATCAGATCGAGATATTTGGCGTTATCGAACTGGCCGTTGGTCTGGAAGTAAGGCGCCTTGCGGATGGCGTCCTTGATCTGATCGTCGCTGACCGCCAGGCCCAGCTTCTTGGCATACTGGTCGAGCAGCATGTTGTCGATCAACTGGGACAACACCTGACGGCGCATCTGCTGCATGTAGCCTTCGTTGCCGGCCAGCGCAGAGAACTGGTCACCCAGCTGCTGCTGCATGCGGCTGCGCTCACTTTGGAAAGCCTGTTCCAGCTGAGCGCGTTCGATCGTCTGACCATTTACTTTCGCAGCATAATCGCCGGAGCCGCCGATCAGGTAGTTACCCACCCCGGTCAGAACGAATGACAGGATGATCAGGGCCAGGATGATTTTGAGCACGACGTGATTGGCAGCCGCGCGTAAATTGTCCATCATAGTGTGACAACACTCCGCTGTGATGTGGATTAACAACCCTTGCGCAGGCGCGTTCCCTGCGACAAAAATAAAAAAAGCGCATCAGTCCGATGCGCCTTGTATCTTACCTTACCAGCACCGCTGCGTCAGGTGATTGTTTATTACAAAACCCTGTTACGCTAAACGGTTAGACGCTAAATCAGTTTACAGCGTCTTTCAGCGCTTTCCCTGCACGGAAGGCAGGTACTTTGGCTGCCGCGATCTTGATCTCTTTACCGGTTTGCGGGTTGCGGCCGGTACGGGCCGAACGTTCACGCACGGTAAAGGAACCGAAACCTACCAGAGCCACGTCATCCCCTGCTTTCAGGGAGTCGGTAACGGAAGCGATTACTGCGTCTAAAGCACGTCCCGCTGCCGCTTTGGAAATATCAGCACCTGCGGCAATCTTGTCGATCAGTTGTGACTTATTCACTCTATCATCCCCTCTAGAATTCTATCGTCGCACCGAAAAATCCCTACGGTTGCGACAGCGCAGCTGTTATATCAATCCCATCGAACCTTGGCAAGCCACCGACTGGGTGACAAAACGCGGGCCGACAGAGATCTAACTTAGCGGTACAAAAAAATACTGGCAAGTCCGAAATGGCTTGCCAGTATAAGTTTTATCAATGGTTTTTGCGATTCGTCACTATTTTGCCGCTACCGGCAGTGCGCCGAAGGCCGGGTTTTGCAACGCAATGTTCAAAACTTCATCGATTCGCTGCACCGGATGAATCTCCAGATCGGCGATAACATTGTCCGGAATCTCTTCCAGATCGCGCTTGTTCTCGTAAGGGATCAGCACGGTTTTGATGCCGCCGCGATGCGCCGCCAGCAGCTTCTCTTTCAGGCCGCCGATCGGCAACACCTGACCGCGCAGCGTGATCTCGCCGGTCATCGCCACATCGGCGCGTACCGGGTTGCCGGTCAGGCAGGAGACCAGCGCGGTGCACATCGCGATACCGGCGCTCGGGCCATCTTTCGGCGTCGCCCCTTCCGGCACGTGCACGTGGATGTCGCGTTTCTCATAGAAATCGGCGTTGATGCCCAGTTTCTCCGCGCGCGCGCGCACCACGGTCAGCGCCGCCTGAATCGATTCCTGCATCACTTCACCCAGAGAACCGGTGTAGGTCAGCTTGCCTTTGCCCGGCACGCAGGCGGTTTCGATGGTCAGCAAATCGCCGCCCACTTCCGTCCACGCCAGCCCGGTGACTTCGCCCACGCGGTTTTCGGTATCCGCACGGCCGTAATCGACGCGCTGCACGCCCAGGTAATCCTTCAGGTTGTCGCCGTTGATCTCGATATGCTTGCGCTTCTTGTCCATCAGCAGCGTTTTCACCGCTTTACGGCACAGTTTGGAGATTTCACGCTCCAGGCTGCGCACCCCGGCTTCGCGGGTATAGAAGCGAATAATGCCGATGATGGCGCTGTCGTCGACCGTCAACTCGCCTTTTTTCAGCGCATTGCGCTCGAGTTGCTTCGGCAGCAGGTGCTGTTTGGCGATGTTGAGCTTCTCGTCCTCGGTATAACCCGACAGGCGGATCACTTCCATACGATCCAGCAGCGGCGCAGGAATGTTCATCGAGTTCGAGGTGGCGACAAACATCACGTCGGACAGATCGTAATCCACTTCCAGATAGTGGTCGTTGAACGCCACGTTCTGTTCCGGATCCAGCACCTCCAGCAGAGCGGAGGCCGGATCGCCGCGCATGTCGGAAGACATCTTGTCGATCTCATCCAGCAGGAACAGCGGGTTCTTCACCCCAACCTTGGCCATCTTCTGGATCAGCTTGCCCGGCATCGAACCGATGTAGGTACGACGGTGACCGCGGATTTCCGCTTCGTCACGCACGCCGCCCAGCGCCATGCGCACGTACTGGCGACCGGTCGCCTTGGCGATCGACTGCCCCAGCGAGGTTTTACCCACGCCCGGCGGCCCCACCAGACACAGGATCGGCCCCTTGATTTTGCTGACGCGGCTCTGCACCGCGAGGTACTCGAGGATGCGATCTTTGACGCGCTCCAGGCCGTAGTGATCGGTATCGAGCACTTCCTGCGCCTTGTTCAGGTCTTTTTTCACCTTGCTGCGCGCATTCCACGGCACCTGCAGCATCCAGTCGATGTAGCCGCGCACCACGGTCGCTTCCGCCGACATCGGCGACATCATCTTCAGCTTTTGCAGTTCCGCTTCGGTTTTTTCGCGCGCCTCTTTCGGCATTTTCGCCGCATCGATCTTGCGCTTCAGCGCTTCGTGCTCGTCCGGCGCGTCGTCCATCTCGCCCAGTTCTTTCTGAATCGCCTTCATCTGCTCATTCAGATAGTACTCGCGCTGGCTCTTCTCCATCTGCTTCTTGACGCGGTTACGGATGCGTTTCTCAACCTGCAGCAGGTCGATCTCCGACTCCATCATCGCCATCAGGTATTCCAGACGCTCGGTGATGTCGGACATCTCGAGCACCGACTGCTTGTCGCTGAGTTTCAGCGGCATGTGGGCGGCGATGGTGTCCGCCAGGCGCGCGGCGTCGTCGATGCTGTTGAGTGACGTCAGCACCTCCGGCGGGATTTTTTTATTCAGTTTGATATAGCCTTCAAACTGATTGATCGCGGTGCGCACCAGCACTTCCTGCTCGCGCTCGTCGATAGCCGGCGACTCAAGGTATTCCGCCTGCGCGGCGAAATGCTCACCGCTGTCGGACAGCGTAGTGATGCGTGCGCGCTGCAGCCCCTCGACCAGCACTTTTACCGTGCCGTCCGGCAGCTTCAGCATCTGCAGGATCGACGCTACGGTGCCGACCGAGAACAAGTCGTTAATGCCAGGTTCATCCGTTGAGGCCTCTTTCTGTGCCACCAGCATGATCTTCTTATCGTGATCCATTGCGGCTTCGAGGCACCGAATCGATTTTTCCCGGCCAACAAATAACGGGATCACCATGTGCGGATAAACCACCACGTCGCGCAATGGCAAAACGGGGATTTCAATGCGTTCGGAACGCTCAGGGTTCATAGAGCTCTCTCTTAGTTTAATTTCCGCCAGGTTGAGGGGGAATCTCATGAGACGCAAGCATCTAACGTTTCATAAAATCTGGTTAATGAGTATATGGGGATGAATCTCTTACATTCAACGGCAAGAATGCAGGAAAAAGAAATGGGGGATGAAATCCCCCATTTTGCTGATAACGCGCTGGTTTAACTGGCTAATTATTCGCCAGATGCCTGAGCTTCAGGCTTGCCGTAAATCAGCAGCGGTTTGGATTGGCCGGCGATCACCGACTCGTCGATCACCACTTTGTCTACGCTGTCCATCGACGGCAGATCGTACATGGTGTCGAGCAGCGCGCCTTCCACGATGGAACGCAGGCCGCGGGCGCCGGTTTTGCGCGCCATGGCTTTCTTGGCGATGGCGTTCAGCGCTTCGTCGCGGAACTCCAGCTCCACGCCTTCCAGATTGAACAGCGCCTGATACTGCTTGGTCAGGGCGTTCTTCGGCTCTTTCAGGATCTGAATCAGCGCGTCCTCGCTCAGCTCGCTCAGGGTCGCCACCACCGGCAGACGGCCGATAAACTCAGGGATCAGACCAAACTTGATCAAATCTTCCGGTTCGGCCTGCAGCAGCAGTTCGCCTTCGGTGGCCTTCTCGGACTCGCCCTTGACGGTCGCGCCGAAGCCGATGCCGGAGCCGGTGTTGACGCGTTGACCGATCACCTTATCCAAGCCGGCAAATGCGCCGCCGCAGATAAACAGGATCTTGGAAGTATCGACCTGCAGGAATTCCTGTTGCGGATGCTTGCGCCCGCCCTGCGGTGGAACCGCGGCGATGGTGCCTTCAATCAGCTTCAGCAGCGCCTGCTGCACGCCTTCACCCGAGACGTCACGCGTGATCGACGGGTTGTCAGACTTACGGGAAATCTTATCGATTTCATCGATATAAACGATGCCGCGCTGCGCTTTCTGCACGTCATAGTCACATTTTTGCAACAGCTTCTGGATAATATTTTCTACGTCCTCGCCCACGTAACCGGCTTCGGTCAGCGTGGTGGCGTCGGCCATGGTGAACGGCACGTCCAGGAAGCGCGCCAGCGTTTCCGCCAGCAGAGTCTTGCCGCTGCCGGTCGGGCCGATCAGCAAGATATTGCTCTTGCCCAACTCGATACCGTTGCTGGTATCGCCGTTGCGCAGGCGTTTGTAGTGGTTGTACACCGCAACCGCCAGCACTTTCTTCGCCTGCTCCTGGCCGATGACGTAGTCATCCAGGTGGTGGCGAATTTCGTGTGGCGTCGGCAGCGCACTGCGCTCACGATGCGGGGCAACTTCTTTAATCTCTTCGCGAATAATGTCGTTACACAGATCGACACATTCATCGCAGATATACACTGACGGCCCGGCAATCAGCTTACGCACTTCATGCTGGCTTTTGCCGCAAAAAGAGCAGTACAGCAGCTTTCCTGAACCGTCTTTGCGCTTATCTGTCATCAGTCAAACCTCTTCTTTAGTCTTGTCCCGCAGGAAAATCACGGCGGCAGTGCGCCCAAACTCATATCGGGAACGCCGAGGGGCTACAACAGAGCGAGCCCCTGCCCACTCTGATTACTATAGTCCATCGGCGCCGCGTGGTTCTAGCTGCGGTGTGTCAGAATGCCGTCAACCAGGCCGTATTCCACGGCTTCTTCCGCGGTCATAAAGCGATCGCGCTCGGTATCGCGCTCGATCTGCTCCAGCGGCTGGCCGGTATGCTCGGCCATCAGTTCGTTCATGCGCGCTTTCACCTTGAGGATTTCACGCGCGTGGATTTCGATGTCCGTCGCCTGGCCCTGGTAGCCGCCCAGCGGCTGGTGAATCATCACGCGCGAGTTCGGCAAGCAGAAACGTTTGCCTTTGGCGCCCGCGGTCAGCAGGAAGGAGCCCATCGAGCACGCCTGGCCCATACAGATGGTGCTGACGTCCGGCTTGATGAACTTCATGGTGTCGTAAATCGACATGCCCGCGGTAATTACCCCACCCGGCGAGTTGATGTAGAGGTAAATGTCTTTTTCCGGGCTTTCCGCTTCGAGGAACAGCATTTGCGCCACGATCAGGTTGGCCATGTGATCTTCCACCTGGCCGGTCAGGAAAATGATGCGCTCTTTCAGCAGGCGGGAATAAATGTCGTAAGAACGCTCCCCGCGTGAAGTCTGCTCTACCACCATCGGCACCAGCGCCATGTTCGGTGCAAATTGATCTCGTTCGCCACTGTATGACATTACCGTCTCCTAATAGAAATTGCCTTGGCGGCCAGGGTGTCACCCTAATACGCCGATTCTACTTGAGAACGGCCATGATGACTATGCTCAAGCATTCGACCCGCGCCGCACGTACCCGACGGTTGTTTTATCCCGCGCACTTTGGCAAACAGCCCCAGAATTATTCTTTACAGATGGGGGGAGCCCGGCGCGATTTCAAGCCCAGAGGCCGATTTTCTCCGCGCGCCGGAAACGATGCCGTTATTCTGACCTTTATCATGCCAGCCAGTTCCCCAGGCAACAGGGTAAATATAGTGCATATTATCCCGCTTAACCTGAGATTAATCAGCAACGTGGCAAAAAGAAAAGCCCGCAACCTGAGGTTGCGGGCTTTTTCATCGTGCGCCGGTTCGCCAGGCGAAACCGGGGGCGCCGTTCATCGCGCCCGGCACGCCGGCATTACGCCTGTTGAGTCTGGTTCATCAGCTCGCTGAAGGTAGTGGCTTTTTCAGTCACTTTCGCTTTCGCCAGCAGGGCTTCAACCGCTTGCTCTTCCAGAGCCACGTTGCGCATGTTGTTCATCAGCTCTTTGTTTTTGCTGTAGAACTCGATGACTTCGCTCGGATCTTCGTAGGCGGAGGCCATTTCTTCGATCAGCGTCTTCACGCGGTCTTCGTCAGCTTTCAGATCGTTGGTGCTGATCACTTCACCCAGCAGCAGGCCAACCACTACGCGGCGTTTCGCTTGCTCTTCGAACAGTTCACGTGGCAGTTCCAGCGCTTGCTTCTCGTTGCCGCCGAAACGCTGTGCAGCCTGACGACGCAGCACGTCGATTTCGCCGTCGATCAAGGCAGCAGGCACGTCGATTTCGTTCGCGCTCACCAGGCCTTCGATCGCCTGAGACTTGATGCGGTTACGCACGGCGCCTTTCAGCTCGCGCTCCATGTTCTTGCGAACTTCGGTGCGCAGGCCGGCAACGGAACCGTCCGCCACGCCGAAACGCTTGATGAACTCTTCGGTCAGTTCCGGCAGCTCGCGCTCTTCAACTTTCTTCAGCACGATAGCGAATTTGGCCGCTTTGCCCTTCAGGTTTTCAGCGTGGTAGTCTTCCGGGAAGTTCACGTCGATGGAGAACTCTTCGCCCGCTTTGTGACCGACCAGGCCTTCTTCGAAGCCTGGGATCATGCGGCCCTGGCCCATTGCCAGCACGAAGTCGGACGCTTTGCCGCCTTCGAACTCTTCACCGTCGATAGAACCGGTGAAGTCAACGGTCACGCGATCTTCAGCTTCCGCCGCGCGATCGGTTTCTTTCCAGGTGGCCTGCTGCTTGCGCAGGGTATCCAGCATCGCGTCGACGTCTTCGTCGTTCACTTCAACTACGGGTTTTTCGACTTCGATGTTTTCCAGGCCTTTCAGCTCAACTTCTGGATACACTTCGAATTCAACGGCGAAAGTGAAGTCTTCACCTTCTTTGTACTCGCCCGGCACGTAGTTTGGTGCGCCGGCCGGATTAATCTTTTCTTTGATGATCGCGTCAACGAAGCTGCGCTGCATCGCTTCGCCCAGCACGTCCTGACGAACAGAGGCGCCGTAACGCTGTTCCACGATGTTCATCGGCACTTTGCCTTTGCGGAAGCCGTCGATACGCACGCTTTTCGCTGCGTTGATCAGCTCTTTCTTCACCGCCTGCTTGATAGTATCAGCCGGTACAGTAATAGAGAGACGGCGCCCAAGGCCTTGAGTGGTTTCTACTGAAACTTGCATCTTGTTACCTCAAAAAAATCACAGTGCTCGGTCAACTCCGTTCCAAGAACCAGGACGGCTACAGATAAGAACCGAGTTCCCTGATGACAGAAGCGTCCCGAAACCATTCCGGAAAAATAAGACGCGACATTATAGCGGCGCATGCGTGGCGAGTCGAGGAAAGCTAGGCGGCGCAGGCGCGCTAAAACTCACACTTTTGCCGATTCGATCGCCCAAAGGCCGCCAAAACAGACCGAACGTTGGCCACATTGCGCGTCGGCCGTGTCGTCGTCAAAAACAGAAACGGCCCGCAGGCCGTTTCAAAATTCGTCAGTAGTAATACCCTAATTCAAGGGCAAAGTTCCACTGATACCTGAAAATTTCCCCCTCAGGCCAGCGTGCCGGCGCCGCGGCACGGCGGCGAGGCCGGCACGGTATCCTGCAGACCTTCCCACTCTTTGAGCGTATAGGTGTGCAGCGCCAGCGCGTGTACGCCGTCCGCCAGCTCCTCCGACAATACGCCGTAGATGGAGCGGTGGCGCGTCAAAAAACGTTCGCCGACGAAGCGATCGCTGACCAATACCACTTTGAAATGGCTTTCTGAACCCGCCGGAACGTTATGACGATAGCTTTCATCAACGACTTCCAGATACGCGGGCTCAAACGCCGCCCTTAACTTTGCTTCTATTTGCTCGCGAATCATAGGATCTCCTTACAACACCGGCAGAGGACCGTGCCCATCTAGTTCAATATTAGCCGGTTTTCCCCCGTTTAGACCATCGCCGGGACAAATTTCTCTTTTCTGCGGTCAAATGATGAGCGCCATCCCCGCCGCTTGGGGGATTATCCGATTGAGCGGGCCAAAAAAGCGTGTTTTTATCAACGGCAGGTAAAAATTTGTCACTCAGGCGCCTTCCGCGCTTCCACCGCACGGCGGCGATGCTATGATGTCGGCAATTTGTTGTCGGCTATCCCGCTCTGATTATTGCTAAATCCATCGAGAATGAGACAGAAAACATGTTAAAGAAACTTTGTCTTCCTTTGCTGGCCGCCCTGCTGCTGGCCGGCTGCGCGACCAGCAGCAACACCCTGAACGTCACGCCGAAAATCGTTCTGCCGCAGCAGGATCCTACCCTGCAGGGCATCACTGTCAGCATCAACGGCGCGGATCAGCGCACCGACCAGGCGCTGGCCAAGGTGAACCGCGACGGCCAGTTGGTCACGCTGACGCCATCGCGCGATCTGCGTTTCCTGCTGCAGGAAGTGCTGGAGAAACAGATGGGCGCTCGCGGCTACATGATCGGTGCCGACGGCCCGGTGGCGCTGCAAATCGTCGTCAATAACCTGTACGCGGACGTCGCCGAAGGTAACCTGCGCTACAACATCACCACCAAAGCCGACATCTCGATCATCGCCCAGGCGAAGAACGGCAACAAGCAGGTGAAGAATTACCGCTCGACCTATAACGTGCAGGGCGCCTTCACGGCGACCAACGAGAAGATCACCGACGCCGTCAACTCCGTGCTGGGCGACGTGATCGCCGACATGGCTCAGGACACCAGCGTCAACGATTTCATCAAGCAAAACGCGCGCTAATCGGCGCGCCTGGCGCCGCCCGGCGGATCGGGCGGCGCAGACAGGGAACTCATGTCGAAACACTATCTGAACATCTTCACCCAGCGTAACTCCGCCATTCTGCTGCTGCTGGGCTTCGCGTCGGGTCTGCCGCTGGCATTGACCTCCGGCACGCTGCAAGCCTGGATGACCGTCGAAAATATCGATCTGAAAACCATCGGCATCTTCTCGCTGGTAGGCCAGGCCTACGTCTTCAAATTCCTCTGGTCGCCGTTCATGGACCGCTATACCCCGCCGTTTCTCGGGCGGCGGCGCGGTTGGCTGCTGATCAGCCAGCTATTGCTGGTGGCGGCGATTGTGGCGATGGGCTTTATGCAACCCGCGCAGCACCTGTGGTGGCTGGCGGCGTTGGCGGTGCTGGTGGCGTTCTGCTCCGCCTCGCAAGATATCGTGTTCGACGCCTATAAAACCGATCTGCTGAGAGCCGAAGAACGCGGCACGGGCGCGGCGATCTCGGTGCTGGGTTATCGGCTGGCGATGCTGGTTTCCGGCGGCCTGGCGCTGTGGCTGGCGGATCGCTATTTCGGCTGGCAAGCCACCTACTGGCTAATGGCCGGGTTGATGCTGATCGGCGTGGCCGCCACGCTGCTGGCGCCGGAGCCGGACGAAAGCATCCCGGCGCCGCGCACCATGGAACAGGCGGTCGTCGCGCCGCTGCGCGATTTCTTCGGCCGCAACAACGCCTGGCTGATCCTGCTGCTGATCGTGATGTACAAAATGGGCGACGCCTTCGCCGGCAGCCTGAGTACCACCTTCCTGATCCGCGGCGTGGGGTTCGACGCCGGTGAAGTCGGGCTGGTGAACAAAACCCTCGGCCTGTTCGCGACCATCGTCGGCGCCCTGTTCGGCGGCGTGCTGATGCAACGTCTCAGCCTGTTTCGCGCGCTGATGCTGTTCGGCGTCCTGCAGGCGGTCTCCAATCTCGGGTATTGGATCCTGGCGGTGACCGACAAGAGCCTGCTCACCATGGGCAGCGCCATCTTCCTCGAAAATCTGTGTGGCGGCATGGGCACCGCGGCCTTCGTGGCGCTGCTGATGACGCTGTGCAACCGGTCGTTCTCCGCCACCCAGTTCGCGCTGCTGTCGGCGCTGTCCGCCGTAGGGCGCGTCTATGTCGGCCCGATCGCCGGCTGGTTCGTTGAAGCCCACGGTTGGCCGTTGTTCTACCTGTTCTCTATCGCCGCTGCCCTGCCCGGCTTGCTGCTGCTCGCTATCTGTCGTCAGACGCTGGAGCACACCCAGCAGCATGGCAATTTTATGCCGCGCACCGAGTTTTCAGAATATTACCGTTGGGCGCTGCGCTTGCTGACGCTAGGCTGTTCGCTGTTGGGCCTGTGGTTGCTGTTGCTTATCGCCAACGCGCTGGATTGGACTCAGGCCCCGCAGTTGGCCGATCGGCTGCTGCAGGTCGGCGCCGCGCTGAGCCTGCTCGGCGTCGCCATGGGCAGTACGTTGGATTACCTCGCCCTGCGCCGCACCCGTTTGGCATAATCTGACCGGCCGGTGATTTCACCGGCCGAAAAAAAAGCGATCCGGGGATATATTTATTTCGGTAAAAAAAGATAATCGGCGCGGAAATTATTTTTTTATCCGACTGCCGCACTCGGAAATAAAATTAAATTCACCTTTAAGACACAATTATTTTACATTAAATAAACCTTTTCTGCGTATTTCCCCGCCGCGCATTTCTTCGCCAAATTCATCATACCTTTAGTTTTCCTTAACATACGGGCTGCTCGTCACGATTCAGCGTGCCAACGCGTTGTTGTCATTGGTAAATTGTCACGCAGGGTTACATCTGTGACCCCCTTAACAGAAAGTGTCAACAAGCCGCTGACACTCCCTTAAGCATGTTTACAGTACTGCAACCTTCCCGTAAAATGCCCGCACACATGAAACGACAATTGAGCCTTTGTTATTGAGGTCGTTAGATGAGACTTAAGAAATACAATAAAAGTATTGGGATGCTGTCATTAATCGCAGGCACTGTATTGCTCAGTGGCTGCGATATGGTTTTGATGAATCCCAAAGGAGCAATTGGTGTTGAGCAACGGACACTGATTATCACTGCAATCGCATTGATGTTGATCGTAGTGGTGCCAGTTATCTTCATGGCGTTCGCCTTTGCCTGGAAGTATCGCGCTTCCAACAAAGACGCCAAGTACAGTCCGAACTGGGCCCACTCCAACAAGATCGAAGCGGTCGTCTGGACCATTCCTATCATTATCATCGCCATCCTTGGCACCATTACCTGGAAGACCACCCACGAACTCGATCCGTTCAAGCCGATTGTCACCGACAAGAAGCCGATGACGATCGAAGTGGTGTCGCTCGACTGGAAATGGCTGTTCATCTACCCGGAACAAGGCATTGCGACCGTTAATGAGCTGGCTTTCCCGAAAGATGTTCCAGTCGAATTCAAGATCACCTCTAACTCGGTAATGAACTCGTTCTTTATCCCGCAGTTGGGTGGACAGATTTATGCGATGGCCGGCATGCAGACCAAACTGCACCTGATCGGCAACGAAGCCGGTGCCTACAAAGGCATCTCCAGCAGCTACAGCGGCGCAGGCTTCTCCGGTATGAAGTTCACCGCGATCGTTACCCCGACCGAAGGCGACTTCGATCAGTGGGTGGCCAAGGTGAAGGCATCGTCTAAAAACCTGAACACCACCGACGACTTTAACAAACTGGCAGAGCCGAGTGAAAACAACCCGGTTGAGTACTTTGCCGCTGTCAAACCGAATTTGTTCAAAGAAACAATTGCCAAATTCATGGGCGACATGGATATGCACAAGGGCGCAGGCGCGCACGAAGGCATGGACATGAGCCAAGGTATGGACATGGGTGAACATGCTGCTCACGCCGGAGCCGAGGAATAACTGATGTTGGGAAAATTAACACTTGATGCGGTTCCGTACCACGAACCGATCATCATGGTCACCGTAGCCGCAATTATTGTCGGGGGCCTGGCAGTGCTGGCGCTGCTGACGTATTTCGGTAAATGGAAGTGGCTGTGGAGCGAATGGCTGACTTCGGTCGACCATAAAAAAATTGGTATCATGTACATCATCGTGGCGATGGTCATGCTGCTGCGCGGCTTTGCCGACGCCATCATGATGCGTAGCCAGCAGGCGTTGGCGTCCGCCGGCGAAGCCGGGTTCCTGCCGCCGCACCACTACGACCAGATCTTCACCGCGCACGGCGTCATCATGATCTTCTTCATGGCGATGCCTTTCGTGGTTGGCCTGATGAACGTCGTGGTGCCGCTGCAAATCGGTGCGCGCGACGTCGCCTTCCCGTTCCTGAACTCCCTGAGCTTCTGGTTCTTCGTGGTGGGCGTGGTGCTGATCAACATCTCCCTGGGGGTCGGTGAGTTCGCTCAGACCGGTTGGCTGGCGTATCCGCCGCTGTCGGGTAAAGAGTACAGTCCTGGCGTCGGGGTCGATTACTGGATCTGGAGTCTGCAGATTTCCGGTCTGGGTACCCTGCTGACCGGCGTGAACTTCTTCGCCACCATTCTGAAGATGCGTGCCCCTGGCATGCCTATGATGAAGATGCCGGTGTTCACCTGGGCGGCGCTGTGTACCAACGTCCTGATCATCGTTTCTTTCCCAATTCTGACCGTCACCATCGCGCTGCTGACCCTGGATCGCTATCTGGGCACCCATTTCTTCACCAATGATATGGGCGGCAACATGATGATGTACATCAACCTGATTTGGGCCTGGGGTCACCCAGAGGTGTATATCCTGGTTCTGCCGGTGTTCGGCGTGTTCTCCGAAGTCACCGCGACCTTCTCCAGAAAACGCCTGTTCGGCTATACCTCACTGGTATGGGCAACCATCGCGATCACCGTTCTGTCGTTCATCGTCTGGCTGCACCACTTCTTCACCATGGGGTCCGGCGCGAACGTTAACGCCTTCTTCGGTATCGCCACCATGATCATTTCCATCCCGACCGGGGTGAAAATCTTCAACTGGCTGTTCACCATGTATCAGGGCCGCATCAAGCTCAACTCCGCAATGCTGTGGACCGTTGGCTTCATCATCACCTTCTCCGTGGGTGGTATGACCGGCGTTCTGCTGGCGGTGCCGGGCGCGAACTTCGTGCTGCACAACAGTCTGTTCCTGATCGCGCACTTCCACAACGTCATCATCGGCGGCGTGGTGTTCGGTTGCTTCGCGGGCCTGACCTACTGGTTCCCGAAATCCTTCGGCTTCACGCTGAACGAAAAATGGGGCATCCGCGCGTTCTGGTTCTGGATCATCGGCTTCTTCACCGCCTTCATGCCGCTGTACGCATTGGGCTTTATGGGCATGACCCGTCGTATCAGCCAGAACATCAACCCTGAGTTCCACCCTCTGCTGCTGGTTGCAGCCGGCGGTGCGGCGCTGATCGCCTGCGGCATCCTGTGCCAGCTGACCCAGATCTTCGTCAGTATCCGTGACCGCGAGCAGAACCGCGATCTGACCGGTGACCCATGGGGTGCTCGTACTCTGGAGTGGTCAACTTCGTCTCCACCGCCGTTCTATAACTTTGCCGTAGTGCCGCAGATTCATGACCGTGATGAATTCTGGGACATGAAAGAAAAAGGTGAAGCTTATAAGAAACCGGCTAAATACGAACCGATTCATATGCCTAAGAACACCGGTGCCGGCGTTATCATCGCCTTCTTCAGCCTGGTATTCGGTTTCGCAATGATTTGGGAAATCTGGTGGATGGCTCTGGCCGGCTTCATCGGTATGATCGTTGTCTGGATCGGCAAGAGCTTCGATCACGATGTTGACTACTATGTGCAGGTTGATGAAATCGAGCGCATTGAGAACCAACACTACGAACAAATCCGTAAAGCAGGCGTGAACCATGTCAACTGAAACTCTGACCAATCATAACGCAGCCCATGCAGAGCATGGGCACCACGACGCGGGAGAGACCAAAGTCTTCGGATTCTGGATCTACCTGATGAGCGACTGTATTTTGTTTGCGAGCTTGTTCGCGACTTATGCAGTCCTGGTGAACGGGACCGCTGGCGGTCCCTCAGGCAAAGACATCTTCGACCTGAAGTTTGTTCTGGTCGAAACTTTCCTGCTGTTGTTCAGCTCCATCACCTACGGCATGGCGATGATCGCCATGAACAAGGGTAAAGTTGGCGGTGTAAACACCTGGTTGTTCCTGACCTTCCTGTTTGGTCTGGGCTTCGTGGCGATGGAAATCTATGAATTCCATCACCTGATCGCCGAAGGCTTCGGGCCGGATCGCAGCGCGTTCCTGTCCAGCTTCTTCGCGCTGGTCGGCACCCACGGTCTGCACGTGACTTCCGGCCTGATTTGGATCATCGTGCTGATGATTCAGGTGAGCAAGTTCGGCCTGACCGCGACCAACAAAACCCGCCTGATGTGCCTGAGCCTGTTCTGGCACTTCCTGGACGTGGTCTGGATCTGCGTATTTACCGTTGTCTACCTGCTGGGGGTTATGTAATGAGCCATTCATCCCATGAAACCTCTCACGGCGGCGCAAGCCACGGCAGCGTGAAGTCATACCTGATCGGCTTTATCCTGTCGATCATCCTGACGGTAATTCCATTTGCGATGGTAATGAACGGCACTGCCTCTCATTCCACCATCCTGGCGGTTGTTGTCGGTATGGCGGTTATCCAGGTGATTGTTCACCTGGTTTACTTCCTGCACATGAACACCTCATCGGAAGAGCGCTGGAACCTGGTGGCATTGCTGTTCACCGCTATGATCATCGGTATCGTTGTTGTAGGTTCACTCTGGATTATGTACAACCTCAACATCAATATGATGGTCGATTAAGAGCTGAGCTGCACGTGATGATTAAGCAATACCTGCAAGTCACTAAACCAGGAATTATTTTCGGCAATTTAATTTCTGTCGTTGGGGGATTCCTGCTCGCTTCCAAAGGGAGCATCGACTATCTCCTGTTTCTCGCCACCCTGGTGGGTGTCTCGTTGGTGGTCGCGTCGGGCTGTGTGTTTAACAACTACATCGACCGCGATATCGACAAGAAAATGGAGAGAACGAAGAATCGGGTGCTGGTAAAAGGCCTGATCGCGCCGAGTGTCACCCTGGTTTATGCGACCGTGTTGGGTATTGCGGGCTTCGCGTTGCTGTATATCGCGGCCAACCCGCTGGCCATGTGGCTGGCGGTGATGGGCTTCGTGGTTTATGTCGGCGTTTACAGCCTGTACATGAAACGCCATTCGGTCTACGGCACGCTGATCGGCAGCTTGTCGGGCGCCGCGCCGCCGGTTATCGGCTACTGCGCGGTGACCAACGAGTTCGACGCCGGCGCGTTGATCCTGCTGGCTATCTTTAGCCTGTGGCAGATGCCGCATTCTTATGCGATCGCTATCTTCCGCTTTAAAGATTACCAGGCGGCCAACATTCCGGTGCTGCCGGTGGTGAAAGGCATTTCCGTCGCCAAGAACCACATCACGGTCTACATCCTGGCATTTATGATCGCCACGCTGATGCTGACCCTGGTGGGCTACGCCGGCTACAAATACCTGATCGTCGCTGCGGCGGTGAGCGTATGGTGGCTCGGCATGGCGCTGCGCGGTTACAAGACCGAAAACGACAGCGTCTGGGCGCGCAAACTGTTCGTGTTCTCCATCGTCGCCATCACCTCGCTGAGCGTGATGATGTCGATCGACTTCAGCGCCACGGCGGCGCCTGAAGCGCTGGTGACCTACGTTTGGTAAGCCAAATCATCTGTGAATGGGCCGCTTTTGCGGCCCATTTTATTTGTCACGCCGAAAAGCGGCCAAACTGTAATATCTGTTAAACAACATTCGATTTACCCCCCCTGCCCCGCACACTAAAATGACGAAGCTTTACAGAAATCATGCCATCAGGCGCTGTCTCAACGTCTGATGGCATGGTTTTTACCGAGGTTTGATGTGAACGATAATTCAATGACCCCGCAGGAGCGCCGCGCTACCTGGGGATTGGGCACCGTATTCTCCCTGCGCATGCTCGGCATGTTTATGGTATTGCCGGTGCTGACCACCTACGGCATGGCGCTCAACGGCGCCAGCGAAGCGCTGATCGGCATCGCCATCGGCATCTACGGCCTGGCGCAGGCGGTGTTTCAGATCCCGTTCGGTCTGGTGTCCGATCGCATCGGCCGTAAGCCGCTGATCGTCGGCGGCCTGCTGATCTTTGCCCTCGGCAGCGTGATCGCCGCCGCGACCGACTCTATCTGGGGTGTGATCCTCGGCCGCGCGTTGCAAGGCTCCGGCGCGATCGCCGCCGCGGTAATGGCGCTGCTCTCCGATCTGACCCGCGAGCAGAACCGCACCAAAGCGATGGCGTTCATCGGCGTCAGCTTCGGCATCACCTTCGCCATCGCCATGGTGTTGGGCCCTATAATTACCCACGCCTTCGGCCTGCATGCGCTGTTCTGGATGATCGCCGTGCTGGCGCTGGCCGGCATCGTCATCACCCTGGCGGTAGTGCCTTCCGCCGATACCCATCTGCTGAACCGCGAGTCCAGCATCGTGCGCGGCAGTTTCAGCAAAGTGCTGAGCAACTCGCGCCTGCTGAAGCTCAACTTCGGCATCATGTGTCTGCATATCCTGCTGATGTCGAGCTTCGTGGCGCTGCCGCTGGCGATGGAAAAAGCCGGGCTGGCGGCCAGCGAACACTGGATCGTCTACCTGGTGACCATGCTGGTGTCGTTCGCCGCCGTGGTGCCTTTCATCATCTATGCCGAAAAATATCGCCGCATGAAGCAGGTGTTTATGGGCTGCGTGGCGGTGCTGTTTTGCGCCGAAGTGCTGCTGTGGCTCTCCGGCGCGCACCTGTGGGGCATCATCGCCGGCGTGCAGCTGTTCTTCATGGCCTTCAATGTGATGGAAGCCATTCTGCCTTCGCTGATCAGCAAAGAATCACCGGCCGGCTATAAGGGCACCGCGATGGGTGTCTACTCCACCAGCCAGTTTATCGGCGTAGCGATCGGCGGCAGCCTCGGCGGCTGGCTGTACGGTTTGCAGGGGGCAGGCCTGGTGTTTATCGCCGGCGCGGTATTGGCCGCCGTTTGGTTCCTGGTCAGCAGCACCATGAAAGAGCCGCCGTATGTCAGCAGCCTGCGCATTACGCTGTCTGAACTGGCGGTGAAGGATTCGGCGCTGGAAAGCCGCCTGAAGGCGCAGCCCGGCGTGGCCGAGGCGATCGTGGTGCCGGAGGAGCGCAGCGCCTACGTCAAGGTGGATACCAAGCAGACCAATCGCGGTCAACTGGAAGCGCTGGTCAATTCGCTGTAAAGAATCAGGGCCGGCAATGCCGGCCCCGTCGAGATTAATCGCGGAAGTTCTTGAACTGGAACGGCTGCCCCAGATCGCCGCCGCGCACCAGCGCCATCACGCTCTGCAAATCGTCGCGTGACTTGCCGGTCACCCGCACTTCTTCGCCCTGGATCTGCGCCTGCACCTTCAGCTTGCTGTCTTTGATCAGCTTGACGATTTTCTTCGCTACAGAGGTTTCAATCCCCTGCTTCAGCTTGGCTTCCACGCTGTAGGTTTTACCGCTGTGGGTAAACTCTTCCGGGATCTCCAGCGCGGCGCCGTCGATGCTGCGCTTGCTCAGCTTTTCGCGCAGAATGTCGAGCAGCTGCTGCACCTGGAAATCAGACTCGGTGGCAACCTTGATGCTTTGATTCTTCTCGTTTAGCTCAAAGCTGGCCGGCACGTTGCGAAAATCCCAGCGGGTGCCGAGATCGCGGGTGGCGTTCTCAACGGCGTTACGCACTTCCTGCATATCAATTTCGGAAACGATGTCGAAAGATGGCATACTTCTTCCTCCTGAATGAGTGCCTAATAGCTTAGGCGATTTTGATGCCGAGCATGATAACCGCTTTGCCGCCTCAGACAAAATCTGCTGAACGCACGCAGGGATAGCGCTTCAGGCTGCCATAAAGCCTATAGTTAGATCACGGTAATTGAGCGGTATTCCCGTGTTTCCAAGGAGACTGAATGAAAATAACCATTCTTGGTTGCGGCGCGCTCGGACAACTGTGGCTCTCCCGGCTGTATCAGCAGGGCCACGATGTACAGGGATGGCTAAGAGTGCCGCAGCCTTTTTGCGCCGTGAACGTGATCGAGCCGGAAGGCGTCTCGTTTAATCGCAATTTGCCCACCAACGATCCTGAGCACCTCGCGCAGAGCGAGCTGCTGCTGGTGACGCTGAAAGCCTGGCAGGTCTCCAGCGCGGTCAGTGCGCTGCTGCCGAAGCTGAACCCTCAGTGCGCCATTTTGCTGTTGCATAACGGCATGGGTACCCAGGAGGAGCTGCCGCAAAACGGCCAGCCCATCCTGCAGGGCACCACCACCCACGCCGCGCGCCACGAAGGCAGCACCATTATTCACGTCGCCACCGGCATCACCCACATCGGCCCCACCTCACCGGCTGCCCAGCATCTCAGCCACCTGGCGGAAGTGCTGCATCAGGCGCTGCCCGACGTCGCCTGGCACAACAACATCGCCTCGGCCAACTGGCGCAAGCTGGCGGTCAACTGCGTGATCAACCCGCTGACGGCGCTGTACGGCTGCCGCAACGGCGATCTGCAGCGCTACCCGGAGCAGATCGAAACGCTGTGTCGTGAAGTCGCCAGCGTGATGGCGATGGAGGGCTACCACACCTCCTGCGAAGGCCTGATGCAATATGTGATGGACGTGATCCACAGCACCGCCGACAACGTTTCGTCGATGCTGCAGGATATCCGCAGCCAGCGGCATACCGAGATCGACTACATCACCGGCTACCTGCTGCGCCGTGCGCGCAGTCACGGCCTCACGCTGCCGGAGAATGCGCGGCTGTTTGAATTGATTAAACGAAAGGAAAATGAATATGAGCGTATCGGCGCTGGTTTGCCTGGCACCTGGTAGCGAAGAAACCGAAGCCGTCACCACCATTGATCTGCTGGTGCGGGCGGGCGTTAAAGTCACTACCGCCAGCGTCGCCGGTGACGGCGAGCTGACTATCGTTTGTTCGCGCGGCGTCAAGCTGCTGGCCGACGCGCCGCTGGTGGCGATCGTCGATGAGCCTTTTGACGCCATCGTGCTGCCCGGCGGCGTGAAGGGGGCGGAATGCTTCCGCGACAGCCCGTTGCTGGTGGAAAAAGTGCGGCAGATGCACCTGCAGGGGAATATCGTCGCCGCCATCTGTGCGGCGCCGGCGCTGGTGCTGCAGCACCACGATCTGTTCCCGGTCGGCAACATGACCGGCTTCCCGGGCCTGAAAGACCAGATACCGGCGGAAAAATGGATGGAGCGCCGTGTGGTGTACGACGCACGCGTCAAGCTGCTCACCAGCCAGGGGCCGGGCACCGCGATGGAGTTCGCGCTGAAGCTGATCGATCTGCTGCTCGGCAAGGCCAAAGCGGCGGAGATCGCCGCGCAGCTGGTGCTGATCCCTGGGATGTACGATTTCCGCGACTGAGCGGCTTGCCGATAAAAAAAGGGCTGAACACCAGTTCAGCCCCTCTCGTTTACGCCGCTGCCCGCGTTACGGGCGATAAACCTTCACGTTGCTGAAGCCCTGCTCCAGCAGGTACAGCGCCTGCAGGCGGCTCATCACGCCGCGCTCGCAGTACAACAGATAGGTTTTGCTCTGATCCAGATCGCCGAACTGGGTGCTCAGCTTGTAGAACGGCAGCGCTTTCACTTCAACCTGTTCCAGCTGCAGCGGCTTCTCTTCCTGCTCGTCGTTGGAGCGGATATCCAGGATCACCTCGTCGGCGCCGAAGGCCGCAACGGTTTCCACTTCGGTCACCTGCTCCTGCGCCTGCTCGGCGATGGAGCGAATATCGACGTTCTTCGCTTCGCTCACCACCCGATCGAGAATGCTGAAATCGAAGTGGCTCTCTTCCTCTTCGATCTTGGCCTTGACGGCTTTCACCGTCGGGCTCTTCGAAATCACGCCGCAATATTCCGGCATGGTTTTGGCGAAGTCTTCGGTGCCGATTTCGCGCGCCAGCTTGATGATGTGCTCTTTATCGTGCGAAATCAGCGGACGCAGGATCAGCGTATCGGACGCATTGTCGATCAAGCGCAGGTTGGTCAGCGTCTGGCTGGACACCTGCCCCAGCGCTTCACCGGTCACCAGCGCCTGCACGCCATAGCGTTCGGCCACTTGCGAAGCGGCGCGCACCATCATGCGCTTGAGCACCACGCCCATCTGGCCGTCATCGACCTTCTCCAGGATCTCGCCCACCACCGGCTCGAAGTCGATGGCGACGAAGCGCACCTTGTGCGAGCTGGCGAAACGGTTCCACAGGTAGTGCGCCACCTGCTTCACGCCAATCTCATGCGCGGCGCCGCCCAGGTTGAAGAAGCAGAAGTGCACGCGGCAGCCGCGGCGCATCAGCATATAGCTGGACACGCCCGAGTCGAAACCGCCGGAAATCAGCGACATCACGTCTTCCTGAGTGCCGACCGGATAACCGCCGATGCCTTCGAGGCGGCGTTTGACCAGCATCAGCTTGTCGTCTTCAATCTCCAGGTTTACCGTGACCTGCGGGCGGGTCAGGTTAACGCGCGCGCTCTCGATATGCTGGTTCAGGCCGCCGCCGACGTAACGCTCCACGTCCTGCGAATTGAACGCCTGCTTGCCGCGACGCTTGACGCGCACGCAGAAGGTTTTGCCTTCCAGCTGGGCGCGGTAGGCTTCCAGCGTCTGCTCGAAGATGTGGTGGATATCGGTATAAGCGCGATCTTCCACTTCCAGAATATGGTGGATGCCGGGAATACGCGTCAGCGCGTCGGCGATGATCGGCCGCTGGTTTTCATCTTTGGCGCGAACTTCGATATGATCCCAGTGACGGACGACCGCCAGCGTTTCATCATACTGCTTCAGGACGTTGCGAATATTGGTCGAGAGAATCTTGATAAAGCGCAAGCGCACAGATTGGCTCTTGATGGTGATTTCCGGGAACAATTTAATGATAAACTTCATGGCGGTCTTTGTTGTCAGATAAGAATTACGGCGCGGAGTATATCACCATATCGCCGCGCTCTGCGCACAAAACCACACATGAGCGCCATGATTTGCTAATCAAGATCCGCTAGGATAGGCTCTGGCGCCACGGTTCACATGATGACGTAAAAAGAAAATTATGCCGAAAAAACCAGCACAATCAGCCAGTACAGAGCAAACTGCCAGCTTTGAAAGCGCCCTCGGCGAGCTGGAAAGCATCGTGACGCGTCTGGAGTCGGGCGAACTGCCGCTGGAAGACGCGCTGAACGAATTCGAACGCGGCGTGCAGCTGGCGCGCCAAGGCCAGCAGAAACTGCAACAGGCGGAACAGCGTGTGCAGATACTTCTTAACGACAGCGCCGACGATGCGGCGCTGGCGCCTTTCACACCGGATGCCGAGTAACCGACATGTCTGAGATCGCCCCATCGGCCGCTTTTGCCGATCAACTGCAGATTTTCCGCCAGCGCGCCGATCGCACGCTGCTGGACTTCATCGCCCCGCTGCCGTTCAACGACGGCAACATGGTGGCGGCGATGCGTCACGGCGCCTTGCTGGGCGGCAAGCGTCTGCGTCCGTTCCTGGTGTACACCACCGGCCAGATGTTCGACGTGTCGCTGAGCAACCTGGACGCGCCGGCGGCGGCGGTGGAATGCATCCACGCCTACTCGCTGATCCATGACGATCTGCCGGCGATGGACGACGACGATCTGCGCCGTGGCCAGCCGACCTGTCACATTAAATTCGGCGAAGCCAACGCGATCCTGGCCGGCGATGCGCTGCAGACGCTGGCGTTTTCGATCCTGGCCGATGCCGAGATGCCCGACGTGGCGCTGCGCGATCGGCTGGCGATGGTCTCCGAACTGGCGACCGCCAGCGGCGTAGCCGGCATGTGCGGCGGCCAATCGCTGGATCTGGAAGCCGAAGGCAAGCACGTCGACCTGCAGGCGCTGGAACAGATCCACCGCCACAAAACCGGCGCGCTGATCCGCGCGGCGGTGCGCCTGGGCGCGCTGAGCGCCGGCGAAGCCGGACGAGCGGCGCTGCCGCAATTGGATCGTTACGCCGCTGCAGTCGGCCTGGCGTTCCAGGTGCAGGATGACATTTTGGACGTTGTCGGCGAAACTGAGAAAATCGGCAAGCGCCAGGGAGCGGACCAACAACACGGAAAGAGTACCTACCCGGCGTTACTCGGGCTTGACAGCGCGAAAGCAAAAGCGTGGGATCTCTATCAGGAAGCATTAGCTGCATTAGACACTTTGGCAGCGCAATCTTATAACACAGCGCCATTGCGAGCGTTAGCCAGCTTCATTATTGAACGCGACAATTAACGTGTGACGTTAACTCCTCTGATATGAGTATCGAATGAGTCTTGATATAGCCAAATACCCAACCCTGGCGCTAGCGGAAAACCCCGAGGAACTCCGTTCGCTGCCCAAAGAGAGCTTGCCGAAGCTGTGCGATGAGCTGCGGCAATACCTGCTGAACAGCGTCAGTCGCTCCAGCGGCCACTTTGCCTCCGGGCTGGGTACCGTCGAACTGACGGTGGCGTTGCATTTCGTCTACAACACGCCGTTCGATCATCTGGTGTGGGACGTCGGCCACCAGGCCTACCCGCACAAAATTCTGACCGGCCGCCGCGACCGCATCGCCACTATCCGGCAAAAGAACGGCCTGCACCCCTTCCCGTGGCGCGCCGAAAGCGAATACGACGTGCTGTCGGTCGGCCACTCGTCGACCTCGATCAGCGCCGGCCTCGGCATGGCGGTGGCGGCGGAGCGTGAGGGCAAGGGCCGCCGCACGGTGTGCGTGATCGGCGACGGTGCCATCACCGCCGGCATGGCGTTCGAAGCGATGAACCACGCCGGTGATATCAATCCGGACATGCTGGTGGTGCTGAACGACAACGAGATGTCGATCTCGGAAAACGTCGGCGCGCTGAACAACCATCTGGCGCAGCTGCTGTCCGGCAAACTCTACTCCACCCTGCGCGAAGGCGGCAAAAAAGTGCTGGCCGGCGTGCCGCCGATCAAGGAGCTGGTGAAACGCACCGAAGAGCACCTGAAAGGCATGGTGGTGCCAGGCACGCTGTTCGAAGAGCTGGGCTTCAACTACATCGGCCCGGTAGACGGGCACGACGTGCAGGGGTTGGTCGCCACATTGAAAAACATGCGCGATCTGAAAGGCCCGCAGCTGTTGCACATCATGACCAAGAAAGGCCGTGGTTACGCGCCGGCGGAAAAGGATCCGATCAGCTTCCACGCGGTGCCGAAGTTCGATCCCGCCAGCGGCACGCTGCCGAAAAGCGCCGGCGGTCTGCCGACCTATTCGAAAATCTTCGGCGACTGGCTGTGTGAAACCGCCGCCAAAGACAGCTCGCTGATGGCGATCACGCCGGCGATGCGCGAAGGCTCCGGCATGGTGCAGTTCTCTCGCGACTATCCGCAGCAATATTTCGATGTGGCGATCGCCGAGCAGCACGCGGTCACCTTCGCCGCCGGGCTGGCGATCGGCGGCTACAAGCCGGTGGTGGCGATCTATTCCACCTTCCTGCAACGCGCCTACGACCAACTGATCCACGACGTGGCGATCCAAAACCTGCCGGTGATGTTCGCCATCGATCGCGGCGGCATCGTCGGCGCCGATGGTCAGACCCACCAGGGGGCGTTCGATCTGTCGTTCATGCGCTGCATTCCGACCATGGTGATCATGACGCCGAGCGACGAGAACGAATGCCGCCAGATGCTGTATACCGGCTATCACTATAACGAAGGCCCGAGCGCCGTGCGTTATCCGCGCGGCACCGGCACCGGCGCGGCGCTGGAGCCGCTCAACATGCTGCCGATCGGCAAAGGCGTGGTGCGCCGCCAGGGGGAAAAGATCGCCATTCTCAACTTCGGCACCCTGCTGCCGGAGGCCGCGCAAGCGGCGGAAGCGCTCAACGCCACGCTGGTCGACATGCGCTTCGTCAAGCCGCTGGACGAGCAGCTGGTGCTCGAACTGGCCGCCAGCCATGAAACGCTGGTCACGCTGGAAGAGAACGCCATCATGGGCGGCGCCGGCAGCGGCGTCAACGAACTGCTGATGGCCAAACGCCGTCCGGTGCCGGTGCTGAACCTCGGCCTGCCGGACAGCTTCGTCTCACAGGGCAGCCAGGAAGAACTGCGCGCCGATCTGGGGCTGGACGCCGCCGGCATTCAGCGCCAAATCGAAACCTGGCTGGCGCAGTAATCGCCGCCCGCGCCTGATAAAACGCCTCCGCTTTCGGGGGCGTTTTCGTTTCCGCCCTCCGGGATCCGCGCTACAGTTACTGTCTGAGCTGTGAATGGGAGGCAAACATGAAGTACCTGAAACTGGGCAACACCGATCTGAACGTTTCGCGCATCTGCCTGGGTTGCATGACCTACGGCGAACCGAACCGCGGCAATCACGCCTGGACGCTGCCGGAAGAGAGCAGCCGCCCGCTGCTGAAACAGGCGCTGGAAGCCGGCATCAACTTTTTCGACACCGCCAACAGCTATTCCGACGGCAGCAGCGAGGAGATCCTCGGCCGGGCGCTGCGCGACTATGCACGCCGCGAGGACGTCGTTATCGCCACCAAGGTCTATTTCCCGCTGAGCAACCTGGAGCGCGGTTTGTCGCGCGCCAAGATCATGCAGTCCATCGACGACAGCCTGCGCCGTCTCGGCACCGACTATGTCGATTTGCTGCAAATCCACCGCTGGGATTACGAAACGCCGCTGGAAGAGACGCTGGAGGCGCTGCACGACGTGGTGAAAGCCGGTAAGGCGCGTTACATCGGCGCCTCTTCCATGTACGCCTGGCAGTTCGCCAAAGCGCTGTATACCGCCGATCTGCACGGCTGGACGCGCTTTGTCAGCATGCAGGATCAATACAACCTGATCCAGCGCGAAGAAGAGCGTGAAATGCACCCGCTGTGCGCCGCCGAAGGCATCGCCGTACTGCCATGGAGCCCGCTGGCGCGCGGCCGCCTGACCCGCCCCTGGGGCGAAACCACCGCGCGGCTGGTCTCCGACCAGTTCGGCAAAAGCCTGTACGAGGAAACTGAAGGCATCGACGCCATCATCGCCGAGCGCGTCGCCAGCCTCGCCGAAGAACGCGGTGTTTCACGCGCGCAGATCGCGCTGGCCTGGCTGCTGAACAAATCGGCGGTCAGCGCGCCGATCGTCGGCGCGTCACGCAGCGAGCAGTTGGATGACGCCATCGCCGCGGTCGATTTGAGTTTGTCGCCGCAAGAGGTGGCGGAACTGGAGACGGCTTACGTGCCGCATCGGGTGACGGGGTTTGAATAAGAGAAGCGGGCGCGAAGAACCACGCCCGGCGGTCAGAACAGCCCGATCGGCCAGTGGTGGCCAATCAGGTAGATGATACCGGCGGACAGCACGCCGGCGATGATATCGTCGACCATAATGCCCATGCCGCCATGCACGTTGCGGTCGAACCAACGGATCGGCCACGGCTTCCACATATCCAGAATGCGGAAGATGACGAAACCGGCGGCGACCCAGCGCCAGTCGTTGACCGGCAGCGCCATCAGCGTGATCCACATGCCGACGAACTCATCCCAGACGATGCTGCCGTGATCGTGCACCTTCATGTCTTTTGCCGTGCGGTGGCAAATATAGACGCCGATGCAAATGCTGAACATCACCGTCAGCGAGTAGAGCTGCCACGGCAGTTGGATCAGCAGCAGCCAGAACGGGATCGCCGCCAGCGATCCCATGGTACCCGGCATCACCGGCGACAAACCGCTGCCAAAACCGGTGGCCAGCAGGTGCCACGGATTGCTCATCCGCAGCCGGCGTTTGGCTTCATCCATGGTTGCCCGGCTCCGCATTGAAATGGTCGAACCCGACCCAGTCCAGCTCCACCGCCTCGTCGTTGCGATAATAGCGAATGCCTTCAGACAGCGGGCCAATCTGACCGATACAGGTGTAGTCGGCCCCGAGGTGGCTCAGCGCCACTTCCAATGCGCCGCGGTTGATTTCCGGCACGGTGAAACACAGCTCGTAATCTTCGCCGCCCGCCAGCGCCCAACGCAGCGCCTGCTCGGCATCCGCGTGGCTGCTCAGCGCCTGCGACATCGGCAGCTCGTCCAGCACGATGCGTGCGCCACAGTCGCTGGCCTTCAGGATGTGTTTCAGATCGGAGATCAGGCCGTCGGAGATGTCGATCGCCGAACTGGCCAGATCGCGCAGCGCCTGCCCCTGCAACACCCGCGGCTGCGGGCGCAGATGGCGAGCGATCAGGTAATCGCGCGCCGCCGTATCCGTCACCGCCAGACGATCCTGCAGGATCGCCAAACCGGCGGCGCTGTCGCCCAGCGTGCCGGTCACGTAGATCCAGTCGCCGATACGCGCGCCGCTGCGGGTCAGCGCCCGGCCGGCCGGGATCAAGCCCTGAATGGTCAAGGTCATACTCAGCGGGCCGCGCGTGGTATCGCCGCCGATCAGTTGCATGCCGTAATAGTTGAGCTGATCAAACAGGCTGTCGCTGAAGGCCTTCAGCCAGGGCTCGTTCACCTCCGGCAGGGTCAGGGCCAGCGAGAGCCACGCCGGATCGGCGCCCATCGCCGCCAGATCGCTCAGATTGACCGCCAGCGCTTTATAACCGAGATCGGCCGGATCGATGTCCGGCAAGAAGTGCACGCCCGCCACCAACGTATCGGTACTGACGGCCACCAGCTGTTTTTCCGGCACTGCCAGCAGTGCGCAGTCATCTCCAATGCCCAACTGTACATCCCGGCGCACGCGCTTAAACCGGTCAAAATAGCGGGCAATGAGGTCAAATTCGCCGCATGCCATATCGATATTCCACGAGAAGAAATTAAGGCCGGGAATGCCGGCCTTAATGTTTTACTTTTTCTTGCGAAGGGTTGGCGCCACTTTATCCAGCACCCCGTTCACAAACTTGTGGCTGTCTTCCGCGCCGAAGGTTTTCGCCAGCTCGATCGCTTCGTTGATCGCCACCTTGTAAGGGACATCCTCGCGCATTTTCAGTTCAAACAGCGCGACGCGCAGCACTGCGCGCTCCACCTGGCCCAGCTCTTCGAGCTGACGCGACAGGTATGGCGCCATCAGTTCGTCCAGCATACCTGCATTCACTGCCGCGCCGGACAGCAACTCGCGAAAATAGGCGACGTCAACATCTTTGACATCCTGCTCCGTCAGGAACTGGTGTTCAACATCGGCAAGGTCGTTTTTAGACAACTGCCAAGAGTAAAGCGCTTGAACAGCGCACTCACGAGCGCGGCGACGAGCAGCAGGTTTCACGGAATTCCCCTTAACTAAATTCAGGCTTTAATAGCTTTGATAACATTAATCATTTCAAGTGCGGTCAACGCGGCTTCAGCGCCCTTGTTGCCCGCTTTGGTGCCGGCGCGTTCGATCGCCTGTTCGATGCTTTCGGTGGTCAGCACGCCAAAGGCAACCGGGATTTCGGCATTCATCGCAACGTTGCCGATGCCGGAGCTGGCTTCGCCCGCCACATATTCGAAGTGCGCGGTGCCCCCACGGATAACGGTGCCCAGCGCGATAACCGCGTCGTATTTGCCGGTTTTGGCCAATACGCTCGCCGTCAACGGCAGCTCGTAAGCGCCCGGGACCCAGACAACGGTGATGTTGTCGTCAGCAACCTGACCAATGCGTTTCAGCGCGTCGATGGCGCCTTCCAGCAGGCTGTCATTGATGAAATTGTTAAAACGTGCAATTGCGATCGCCACACGGGCATTTGGAGTAGCAACAACACCTTCGATAACTTTCATGGGCTTTCCTTAAAAATGGGTTCAATACCCCGCAGGGGGGCGGATTCTATCATATTCTTTCATCGCCTGCGCGGCGCTTTTGTAAAACCGGCGCGCAGGCGCGAGATTCAGTGTTTCGCCCGCAGGCGCAAACGCAGATCGGGGCCGACCTGGCGCACGTCGCTAAAGACGAATTCCGGCGCGTCGGCCAACCGCTCCAGGCCCGGCAGGTGGCACAGGCCACGGCCATTATCGCCCAACAGTTTCGGCGCGATGTACAAAATGAGCTCATCCACCAGGCCGGCCTGCAGCAGCGCGCCGGCCAGCGATGCACCCGCCTCCACCCAGATTGAATTCACCTGGCGCTTGGCCAACAGCATCATCATCACCACCAGATCGACGCCGCCGCCGTGCGCCGGGCAGATAAACTGCTCAACGTCTTGCGGCCAGGCCTGTTCATCTGCCTGCAGGCGCGCCAGCCAGGTGGCGCCCGGCTGCTGTACCACGCGGTGCTGCGGGGTGATACGATTTTGGCTGTCCAGCAGGATGCGCAGCGGCTGACGCAGATTTTCGCGCGGATAGAGGCGCTGGGTCTCGGCATCCAACTCATCCCAACGCACCGTCAGCGACGGATCGTCCGCCAGCACGGTGGCGCTGGTGCTGAGGATCGCGGCGCTCTGCGCGCGCAGGCGCTGCACGTCCTGACGCGCTTCGGGTGAGGTGATCCACTGGCTCTCGCCGGAGGCCATCGCCGTGCGCCCGTCCAGCGACGCGCCCAACTTCAGCTGTACATAGGGGAAACCGGTGCGCATGCGTTTGAGGAAGCCCAGGTTGACCGCTTCGGCTTCGGCCAGCATCAGGCCATGACGCACCTCGACGCCGGCCTGCTGCAGCTTGTACAGCCCGCGCCCCGCCACCTGCGGATTGGGATCTTGCATCGCCGCGACCACTCGCGTTACGCCGGCGGCCACCAGCGCATCGGCGCAGGGCGGCGTGCGGCCGTGATGGCTGCACGGTTCGAGCGTGACATAGGCGGTGGCGCCGCGCGCCTTGTCGCCCGCCATACGCAGCGCGTGCACTTCCGCGTGCGGCTCGCCGGCGCGCAAGTGATAGCCTTCACCGACAATTTCGCCGTCGCGCACGATAACGCAGCCGACGTTCGGATTGGGCGCAGTGGTGAAACGCCCCAGGCGCGCCAGTTCGAAGGCGCGCGCCATGTAAAATTCGTCGTGATGCATGAAAGATCCTTTAGTCTTGCAGGCGGGCAATCTCTTCGCCGAACTCGCGCACGTCCTCGAAGCTGCGGTACACCGACGCAAAGCGAATGTAGGCGACCTTATCCAGCTTTTTCAACGCGTCCATCACCAGGTTGCCCACCAGTTTGGTCGGCACTTCGCGTTCGCCGGTGGCGCGCAGTTGGGATTTGATATGATTAAGGGCGTTTTCCACGTCGTCCGAGCTGACCGGGCGCTTCTCCAGCGCTTTCAGCATGCCGCGACGCAGTTTGTCTTCGTTGAACGGCTCGCGCACCTCATCGCTTTTAATCACTCGCGGCATCACCAACTCGGCCACCTCGAAGGTGGTGAAGCGTTCATTGCACACCAGACACTGGCGGCGGCGGCGCACTTGCGAACCGTCCCCCACCAGGCGGGAATCAATGACTTTGGTATCAACGGCGGCGCAGAAAGGGCAATGCATAACACGTCCTGATAAACGTTTTTATAGATAAATGCAGTTTACCCCGAAGTGCAGCCACAACAAAGGGCGGCGGCCATTTGTTGCGACACGCAGCCGGGAAGCGGCGCCGATATGACTTTCCCCTCCGGGCGGACTAAGCTGATAACAGGAGATTCAGCATAGGAAATCGCCGTCATGACAACCTGTTACCCCAAAATCGCCCTGCTCGCCGCCGCCGTGTTGCTGGCAGGCTGCGCGCACAACGCCGCCGTCCCTCAACTGCGCCATCAGGTCGCCGCGCTGAACCAGAAAGTTAGCGTGCTGACCGATCAAACCACCGCGCTGGAGCGGCAGAATATGCTCAATCAGCACTCCGACAACGGCGTCTACCTGCTGCCGGCGGCCCGAAGCGCCGCCCGTTTGCAGAGCGGCATCGGCGAGCTGAGCGTTTCGCTGAGCCACATCAAGAGCGAAGCCAACGGCACGCAGGCGCAGCTGCATGTGCGCACCCTCTCACAGGCCACGCTGCCGCCGTTCAACGCGGTGGTGGAATGGGGCCAACTGGACGACGCCACCGGGCGGCCGTTGACCGCCGAGGCGCTGTCGCAACCGATCGCCAGCGCCGACTCGCTGCTGCCGAAACCCGGCCAGGACTTTGAGCTGCGCTTCAGCGGCCTGACGCCGGAACAGCTGGGCTATATCCGTCTGCACAGTCTGGTTTCGACCGCCCAACCGGCGGTGGTGCAGCAACACTGAAAACTCGAGGCAAAAAAAAGGAGCGCCGGCGGCGCTCCTTCTCATTTCGCTGAATACTGCGGCGGTTAAGGCAGAATCGAAGGCTGATCCGCGCCCTCTTTTTCCACTTTTTGCTGCAGCATGTGCTCGCGTTTCATCCCCAGTTTCAACGCCAGCGCGGACGCGACGTAGATGGAGGAGACGGTACCGATCGACACGCCGATCAGCATCGCCAACGAGAAGCCTTGCAGCATCGCGCCACCGAAGATGTACAGCATCAGCACCACCATCAGGGTAGTACCGGAAGTCATCAGCGTACGGCTCAGCGTCTGGGTCAACGACACGTTCATGATCTCGTAAGGCGTGCCGCGGCGGATCTTGCGGAAGTTCTCACGAATACGGTCGGAAACCACGATGCTGTCGTTCAGCGAGTAACCGATAACCGACATCAGGGAAGCGACGATGGTCAGGTCAATCTCGATGTGGAACAGCGACAGCACGCCCAGCGTGATGATCACGTCGTGCGCCAGCGCGATAACCGCCCCCAGCGCCAGGCGCCATTCGAAGCGGAAACCAACGTAGATCAGGATACAGATCAACGCCACCAGCAGCGCCATGCCGCCGGTTTGCGCCAGTTCGCTGCCCACGCTCGGGCCGACGAACTCGATACGCTTCACGGTGGCGTTTTTATCCACCGAGTCGTTGATCACGCCGATCACCTTGTTGCCCAGTTCCTGGCCTGCGGTGCCGGTCGCCGGTGGCATGCGCACCATCACGTCGCGGCTGCTGCCGAAGTTCTGGATGATCGGATCCTGGAACCCGGCCTTCTCCAGCGTATCGCGCATCAGGTCGAGGTTAGCCGGCTTCTCCAGGTTGATTTCAATCACCGTACCGCCGGTGAAATCCAGACCCCAGTTAAAGCCGCGCACCGACATGGTGACGATCGACGCGACCAACAGCAGCAACGAGATGCCGAAGGCCAAATAGTCCCAGCGCATAAAGTCGTAGACTTTACGGCCGTAGTTGAGTTGCTCAACAGTATAATCCTGTGCCACAACGCACTCCTCAGATAGACAGCTTGTTAATGCGTTTGCCGCCGTAAAGCAGGTTGACGATGGCACGGGTACCGACAATCGCGGTGAACATGGACGTCGCCACACCGATAGCGGTGGTGATCGCAAAGCCTTTGATCGAACCGGTGCCCACTGCGTACAGGATGACCGCGGTGATCAGGGTGGTGATGTTGGCGTCGACGATACTGGAGAACGCGCCTTTATAGCCCTCATGGATCGCCTGCTGAACGGACCGGCCGTTCTTCAGCTCCTCCTTGATACGTTCGTTAATCAGTACGTTGGCGTCGACCGCCACCGCCAGCGTCAACACGATCCCGGCAATGCCCGGCATGGTCAGCGTCGCCCCCGGCAACAGGGACATCACGCCGACGATCAGCACCAGGTTGGCGACCAGCGCCGTGGTGGCGATCACGCCGAACTTACGGTACCAGACCACCATGAAGACGATGGACGCCACCAGGCCCCACAGACAGGCTTCCAGACCTTGGGTGATGTTCTGCTGACCCAGGGTTGGACCGATGGTGCGCTCTTCGACGATCTGAATCGGCGCGATCAGCGCACCCGCACGCAGCAGCAGCGAAAGCTGACGCGCTTCGTTCGGGTTGCCGATGCCGGTGATGCGGAAGCTGTTGCCCAGACGCGACTGAATGTTCGCCACGTTGATCACTTCTTCCTGTTTCACCAGCACCGCACGGCCGTTGGCGTCTTTCTTGCCGCTGTCCTTATACTCCACGAACAGGGTCGCCATCGGCTTGCCAATGTTGTCCTTGGTGAAGTTGGACATCGACGTGCCACCGGCGCTGTCCAGCGAGATGTTAACCTGCGGCTGGTTGTATTCGTCGGTGCTCGAAGTGGAGTCGGTGATGTGGTCACCGGTCAGGATCACGCGCTTGTACAGCACGATCGGCTGGCCGTCACGGGTGTATTTCACCTCGGAGTCGCCCGGCACGCGGCCGTTGGCCGCAGCAGTGGCATCCGCATTGGTGTTCACCAGACGGAACTCCAGAGTCGCGGTGGCGCCCAGAATTTCTTTGGCGCGCGCGGTGTCCTGAATACCCGGCAGCTCAACCACGATGCGGTCGGCGCCCTGGCGCTGCACCAGCGGTTCGGCGACGCCGAGCTGGTTGACGCGGTTACGCAGGATAGTGATGTTCTGCTGTACGGCGTATTCGCGCGCTTCGCTCAGACGGGCGTCCGTCAGGTTGGCTTTCATGGTGTTGGCGCCATTGGCGGACAGCACCAGATCGCGCTGACGCGGGCCGATGTAGCTGATGGCCTGGTCGCGAGCCGCATCGTCGCGGAAGCGAACTTCCACGCCGTTGTTGTCCAGCTTGCGGATAGACGCGTAAGGAATGCCCTTCTCGCGCAGCTCGCTGCGCAGGGTATCCATGGTCTGTTCCTGCAGCTTGCTCAGCGCGGTGTCCATGTCCACTTCCATCAGGAAGTGCACGCCGCCGCGCAGGTCCAGGCCGAGTTTCATCGGCTCTGCGCCCAGCATGGCCAGCCAGGTCGGCGTGGCCGGCGCCAGGTTCAGCGCCACGACGAATTTGTCACCCAGCTCGGTCACCAGCGCTTCGCGGGCGCGCAGCTGAACGTCAGGATCTTTAAAGCGAGCCAGGATGGCGCCATTTTCCAGCGCAATCGACTTGCTCGCGATGTTGTCTTTTTCTAATACGGTACGGACCTGGTCCAGCGTAGTTTCACTGGCGGCGACGCCGCGCGCGCCAGTGATTTGTACGGCCGGATCCTCACCGTAGATGTTGGGAAGCGCATAAAGCAGACCGACGAGGATCACGACGATCAACATCAGATACTTCCACAAAGGATAACGGTTTAGCACGGCAATTCCCTTCGGGAAAAAAGATTACAGGGCCTTCATGGTACCTTTCGGCAGAACGGCCGCCACGAAGTCACGCTTGATCATCACTTCCGTGGTGTCGTTCAGCGCGATGGCGATGATGCCGGTGTCGGCCACTTTGGTCACGCGACCGATCAGGCCGCCGGTGGTCAGCACTTCGTCGCCTTTACCGATGGAGTCCATCAGCTTCTTGTGATCTTTCGCGCGTTTCTGCTGTGGGCGCAGGATCATGAAGTAGAAGATCAGGCCGAACACCACCAGCATAATGATCAGAGAGTACGGGCTTCCCTGAGCCGGAGCCCCTGCGGATGCGACGGCGTCAGAAATGAAAAAGCTCATTGAAATTCCCTCATTAAGTTATCAATTATTAGATCAAGCGTTTAAAGGCGGAATCGGCTTGCCGATCCGACCATAGAAATCCGCAACAAACTGCTCTAATTTACCCTCTTCGATAGCCTGGCGTAAACCCGCCATCAGGCGCTGGTAGTGACGCAGGTTATGAATCGTGTTCAGTCGAGCACCCAATATTTCGTTGCAACGGTCGAGATGGTGCAAGTAGGCGCGGCTGTAATGGCGACAAGTGTAGCAATCACAGTCCTTATCCAGCGGAGAAGTATCATCCTTGTGCTTGGCATTACGGATTTTTACCACACCGTCAGTCACGAACAAATGGCCGTTGCGGGCGTTGCGGGTCGGCATGACGCAATCGAACATGTCGATGCCGCGGCGCACGCCTTCCACCAAATCTTCCGGCTTGCCGACGCCCATCAAATAGCGTGGCTTATCTTCCGGAATTTGCGGGCAAACGTGTTCAAGAATGCGATGCATATCCTCTTTCGGCTCGCCTACAGCCAAGCCGCCCACAGCGTACCCGTCAAAGCCGATATCCACCAGCCCTTTGACGGAAACATCACGTAAATCTTCGTAAACGCCGCCCTGAATGATGCCGAACAGCGCATTTTTATTTTCCAGTTCGTCGAAACGCTTGCGGCTGCGCTCCGCCCAGCGCAGCGACATTTCCATCGAACGCTTGGCGTAGTCCCAGTCGGCCGGGTATGGCGTGCATTCGTCGAAGATCATCACGATGTCGGAGCCCAGGTCATACTGGATCTCCATCGATTTTTCCGGGCTCAGGAACACCTTGTCGCCGTTGATCGGGTTGCGGAAGTACACGCCTTCCTCTTTGATCTTGCGCATCGCCCCCAGGCTGAACACCTGGAAACCGCCGGAGTCGGTGAGGATCGGACCTGGCCACTGCATGAAGTCGTGCAGATCGCCGTGCAGTTTCATGATCTCCTGGCCCGGGCGCAGCCACAGGTGGAAGGTGTTGCCCAGCAGGATCTGCGCGCCGGTCTCTTTCACTTCTTCCGGCGTCATGCCCTTGACCGTGCCGTAGGTGCCGACCGGCATAAAGGCCGGGGTTTCCACCACGCCGCGGTCGAAAATCAGGCGGCCGCGGCGAGCGCGGCCATCGGTAGTTTGTAGTTCGTACTTCACAAAGCCTCCAGCATCAGAGAAACAGTCTGATGTCGTTGAAACGGGGCCGCGCCGTGCGCGCAGCCCGGGAATTTAGCCGCCGACGGATTCGTTTTCCGCCTGCGGATTACGGCTGATGAACATCGCATCGCCGTAGCTGAAAAAGCGATACTGCTCGGCTACCGCCTGCTGATAGGCGTTCATGGTATTTTTATAGCCGGCGAAGGCCGACACCAGCATGATCAGGGTAGATTCCGGCAGGTGGAAGTTGGTCACCAGCGCGTCGATCACCTGGTAGTGATAGCCCGGATAGATAAAGATGCTGGTGTCGCCGAAGAACGGCGCAATCAGCGCCTCTTTGCTGGCCGCCGCGGCGCTTTCCAGCGAACGCACCGAGGTGGTGCCCACCGCCACCACGCGCTTGCCGCGCGCTTTGCAGGCCAGCACCGCATCGACCACCTCCTGCGGCACTTCGGCGTATTCGGCGTGCATCACGTGATCTTCGATGGTTTCCACGCGCACCGGCTGGAAGGTGCCGGCACCGACGTGCAGCGTCACGAACGCCATTTCCACGCCCTTGGCGCGCAGCGCCGCCAGCAGCGGTTCGTCGAAGTGCAGGCCGGCGGTCGGCGCGGCGACCGCGCCCGGCTTCTCGCTATAAACCGTCTGATACAGCTCGCGGTCGGCGTCTTCATCCGGGCGAGCGATATACGGCGGCAGCGGCATATGGCCGGCCGCGTTGAGAATGGTGAATACGTCGCGCTCGTCGTTGAAACGCAGCTCGAACAGCGTCTCATGGCGCGCCACCATGGTGGCGGCGATGCTCTCGTCATCCCCCAGCAGCAGCTCGGCGCCCGGCTTCGGCGCTTTCGACGCGCGCACGTGCGCCAGCACGCGATGGTCGTCCAACACACGCTCCACCAGCACTTCAATCTTGCCGCCGCTGACCTTGCGGCCGAACATCCGCGCCGGGATCACGCGGGTATTGTTGAACACCAGCAGATCGCCGGCCTCCAGCTTGTCCAGCAGATCGGTGAATACGCCATGCGTCAGCGCCCCGCTCGGCCCGTCCAGCTGCAGCAGGCGGCATGCGCTGCGCTCGGCCTGGGGATAATGGGCAATCAGGGATTCGGGAAGTTCAAACGAAAAATCAGCGACGCGCATGGGTATTCACTTCTTCAATTTAGGGCTGGTTGGTAAAAAACAGGCGGCCTAGTCTAAAGCCGGGGGCGGTCAGCGGCAAGAAATAAGGAGGATTTGCCTGACTTCAGGTATAGTTGAGGGATGAATTTTCTCGCTCATCTTCACCTGGCCATGCTGGCGGACAGCTCGCTGCTGGGCAACCTGCTGGCCGACTTCGTGCGCGGCAATCCCGCCGCCGACTACCAGCCCGATGTGGTGGCCGGCATCATGATGCACCGCCGCGTCGACGTGTTGACCGACAGCCTGCCGCAGGTCAAAGCCTGCCGCGACTATTTCAGCGCCCCCTACCGCCGCGTGGCGCCGATCACCCTTGACGTGGTGTGGGACCATTTTTTGGCGCGCCACTGGCAGCAGCTGGAGCCCTCGCGCGATCTGCACCAGTTCACCCAGGAAGCCCGCAGCCAGATCGAACCTTACCTGCCGCTCACGCCGCCGCGTTTTCAGAACCTGAACGGCTATCTGTGGCCGGAGCGCTGGCTGGAACGCTACGCCGAATTGCCGTTCATCGCCCGGGTGCTGCAGGGCATGGCCAGCCGCCGCCCGCGCCTTGAGGCGCTGGCCGGCTCGTTCGCCGATGTCGAACAACATTATCATCAGCTTGAAACACAATTCTGGCAGTTTTATCCGCAAATGATGCGGCAGGCGAAGGAAAAAACGCTCTGAGGTCAAGCCCAAGCGTTTGAAATTGCAGCGCCTTGCAAGAATTTACGTTTTGCCGCTTGCCCTTTTGTGGGAAAAGGTTATTTTTAAAGCTCGATAAATTATATCAACGACTTTGATAGGTGAAAGCTATCTCATCGATTGGTCTTTTACCCTTTATTCACCAAGTCACGGCCCCTATACTGGCCCTTGTTTTTTACATCCACCCTTTAACACCTATTACAGGAGTAATTATGGTCCTGGTAACTCGTCAAGCCCCTGACTTCACTGCAGCTGCCGTACTGGGTAGCGGCGAAATCGTTGAAAACTTCAACCTGAAGAAGCACCTGAACGGCAAACCAGCCGTGCTGTTCTTCTGGCCAATGGACTTCACCTTCGTATGCCCTTCCGAGCTGATCGCTTTCGATCACCGCTATGAAGAGTTCCAGAAGCGTGGCGTTGAAGTGGTTGGCGTTTCCTTCGACTCAGAATTCGTTCACAACGCATGGCGTAAAACCCCTGTCGACAAAGGCGGCATCGGTGAAGTGAAATACGCAATGGTTGCTGACGTTAAGCGTGAAATCCAGAAAGCTTACGGCATCGAACACCCGGAAGCCGGCGTTGCGCTGCGCGGCTCCTTCCTGATCGACAAAGACGGCATCGTGCGTGCTCAGGTGGTTAACGACCTGCCAATCGGCCGTAACATCGACGAAATGATCCGTACCGTTGACGCGCTGCAATTCCACGAAGAGCACGGTGAAGTGTGCCCGGCTCAGTGGGAAAAAGGCAAAGCAGGTATGGGCGCTTCCCCAGACGGCGTGGCAAAATACCTGTCTGAAAACGCTGCCAAGCTGTAATTTCAGCCTGATAGTGAATCAACCGGCCCCCGCGGCCGGTTTTTTTATGCTCCATTTTGGGGCAGCCCGCCCGCCTTCAGTGCTTTATTTCCCTGTTTCCGCTCACATTTCCCACCCTGTTCACCGCGCGTACGCCCATCTGCGGCTACTATCAATAACGCTGGCTCGCGCTTTGCAAGTGAGTAACGGCAAGCAAACACAACACAATAAAAAACTGACAGGGTAGGAATAACTATGTTTTTACAGAAATGGAGCAAACCCCTGACCATGGCGGCGCTGCTGGTCAGCGGCAGCCTGTACGCGGCATCCAACCCGGCGGTGGAGGCCCAAAACGGCATGGTGGTCACCTCGCAGCATCTGGCCTCTCAGGTCGGGGTGGATATCCTGAAAATGGGCGGCAACGCCATCGACGCCGCCGTGGCGGTCGGCTATGCGCAAGCGGTGGTTAACCCCTGCTGCGGCAACATCGGCGGCGGCGGCTTTATGACCGTCCACCTGGCGGACGGCACCGATACCTTCATCAACTTCCGCGAAACCGCGCCGGCCGCGGCCAGCGCCAACATGTATCTGGATGCCGACGGCAAGGTGAAGAAATATGCCAGCCTGTACGGCTATCTGGCGGCGGGCGTGCCGGGCACCGTGCTGGGGATGGAAACCGCGCGCGAGAAGTACGGCAAACTGAGCCGCGAACAGGTGCTGGCACCGGCGATCAAGCTGGCGCGCGAAGGCTTTGTGCTGACCCGCGCCGACACCGATATCCTCGACACCACCATCGCACGCTTCAAGCAGGATCCCGAATCGGCCAAAATCTTCCTGCGCCCGGACGGCAGCCCGCTGCAGCCGGGGGATAAACTGGTGCAAACCGATCTGGCCAACACGCTGGAGGCCATCGCCAAAGGCGGAACCGACGCCTTCTATAAAGGCAAGATCCCGCAGGCCGTGGAGGCAGCGGCCAAACAGGGCGGCGGCATTTTGACGGCGGCCGACTTCGCCAACTACAAGGTCACCGAAACGCCGCCGATCACCTGCAGCTATCGCGGCTACAAGTTCGTGTCGGCGCCGCCTCCCAGCTCCGGCGGCGTGACGCTGTGCGAAATCCTCAACGTGGTGGAAGGCTATGATCTGAAAAGCATGGGCTTCAACTCGGCGGCGGCCATTCACACCATGACCGAGGCGATGCGCCATGCCTACATGGACCGCAACACCTACCTGGGCGACCCGGAATTCATCAAGAACCCGATCGACCGGCTGGTGAGCAAGAGCTACGCCGAGCAGATCCGCAAGAAAATCGTTGCAGACAAAGCCACGCCGTCGGAAAACGTGCAGCCCGGCATGGAGCCGCATGAGAAACCGGAAACCACCCATTATTCGATTGTCGACCATGACGGCAACGCGGTCTCCACCACCTATACCGTCAACGGCCGCTTCGGCGCCGTGGTGATCGCACCGGGCACCGGCTTCTTCCTCAACGACGAGATGGACGACTTTACGGTCAAAGTGGGCGAGAAAAACCTGTACGGGCTGGTGCAAGGCACCGCCAACAGCATTGCCCCCGGTAAGCGCCCACTATCGTCGATGAGCCCGACGCTGGTGACCAAGGACAACAAGATCTTTATGGTGCTGGGTTCGCCGGGCGGTTCGCGCATCATCACCATCACCCTGCAGACCGCGTTGAACGTGATCGACCACGGCATGGCGCCGCAGGAAGCGGTGGACGCGCCGCGCATCCATCACCAATGGTTGCCGGATGAGGTGTACTACGAACAGCGCGGCGTTTCCGCCGATACGCTGAAGCTGCTGAGCGGCATGGGCTATAAGATGGTCGAGCAAACGCCGTGGGGCGCCGCCGAACTGATTCTGGTCGGCTTGCCGGGCGCGGCGGGCGTCACTCCGGCCAACTCCGGCAACGATTCGGCGGTTTCCGGCAAAGTGCGCGAAGGCTATCTGTACGGCGCCAACGACGTGCGCCGTCCGGCAGGTTCCGCGGTCGGTTACTGATGTAAATACCCACTTACCTTAATCGCGGGGGCCCTTTGGCCCCCGCAGTTTCTTTAACCTTCGCAGAGCCATACGGTGGCCGACTCTTCCGCCAACTGCAGGCGCAACCCGCCCGCCGTTTCGCTCAACTCTCCCCGCCCTTCCACACGCCGCCACGGGCCGCGCGCCAGCAGCGGGTTATGCGGCAGCTGCACCTGGCCGCTGCCGTCACGCTGCAGCACCACCAGCACCTGCTCCTGCTGATACAGGCGCACGAACACCAGCGTTTCGCCGCTGGCGTACAGCACCTGGCAGCCGCCACGGCGCAAGGCCAGGCTCTGTTTACGCAGCGCCGCCATGCGCTGGAACAGCGCCAGCAGTGGCCGATCCCAGTCGGCGACGTCCCACGGGAACGGTTTGCGGCAGAACGGATCGTTGCCGCCGTCCAACCCAATCTCATCGCCATAATAGAGGCAAGGCACACCGATCCAGCTCAGCAGCCACACCGCCGCCATCTGCATGCGCGCCGCGTTCCCCTGCAACAGCGTGAGGAAACGCGCGGTATCGTGGCTGTCCAGCTGATTGAACTGGATCAGCTGGCGGCTGTGCGGCAGCCCGGCGCGGTAACCGTCCATCCACTGCACGCACCCGGCTGCGTCCAGCCGCACCGGGTGGTAGGCCACGTCCAGCCCCGCTAAAAACGCCCGCACCGGCAGCGCGAATCCCATGTAGTTCATCGCCGCATCCTCCACGCCGGCGTGCAGCCAGCGGCGCGCGTCGCCGAAGTGCTCGCCCAAGACATAGGCCTGCGGATTCTCCTGCTTCACCGCCTGATAGATGCCCGCCAGGTGGCGCAGATTGCCGGTGGCGCCGCCGTTCTCCCCCAGCATATGCACCACGTCCAGCCGCCAGCCGTCGATGCTGTACGGCGGGCGCAGCCAGTGACGCACCACGCTGCCTTCCCCCTGATAAATCGCTTCCGCCACCTGCGGCTCGGCGAAGTTGAGCTTCGGCAGGCTGGCGTTGCCCTTCCAATCGAGCGCGCGGCCGTCCGGGTAGAAGTTGAACCAGCCGCGATACGGCGAATCGGGGTGGTGACAGGCGCCGTTTTCGCCCTGACGATGGCGGTCAAACCACGGGTGCGAATCGCCGGTGTGGTTGAATACCCCATCCAGCACCAGTTTCATGCCTACCTTGTGAGTGCTTACTCGCAAACGCTGCAGCGCCGCGTTGCCGCCGAAGTGCGGATCGACCTGGTAATAGTCCTCGGTATCGTACTTATGCACGCTCGGCGCGGTAAAAATCGGGTTCAGGTACAACGCCGTCACGCCCAGCTGCTGCAGGTACGGCAGTTTGCCGCTGATGCCGTCCAGATCGCCGCCGTAAAAGGTCGAGGCGGCGTGGCGATCCTCCAACGGGTGCTGCCAGTCGCGCCGAATCACCTCGGCGCCGGCCGCATGATGGCGATAGCTGCCGCTCTGGATGCCGTGCTCGCCGCCGCTGCTGGCGAAGCGATCGGGGAAAATCTGGTAGAACAGCTGATCCGCCACCCACTCGGGGCCATTATCAGGATCGTCGACGGCGAACTGCGCCAGCTGGCCCGGCGGCGTTGACGACCAGCCCTGCGGGCCGAACCACTGTTGGCGATCGGCCCACAGCAGCTTGAAGCAGTATCGCCGCGTCGGCTCGCCCTCATTCAGCGTCAGGCTAGCCTGGTAGCGCCGCATCCCCTCGTGGCGCTGCGCTTTCATCACCAGCAGCCACTCTTCATTGTCCGGTTCGGCGCGCAAAAATACCCGTTCAGGCAGTTCATCCCCTTGTAACCACAGCGTGATATCCAAACGTTGCCCTTGCTTCACAACAAAAGGCGGGACCGGTTGATGCCAGGCGTTAAGCATACTGTTCTCCTGCTGTACCAAACGAAATCGACGGCGTTCTTCAAGAAACGAACAATGCCACGTTAAGTGCAACTCCCCCTCCTCTCTGGCCGCAAAACCCGGGGATGAGCCGGGGGGCGGAGACCGAAAAATAGCGCTAACTTGATGTAAAAAAAGGTAAACAGGCACAAATCCTGCACGTTACCCCTTAGGCTAACGCGTTTTAAGTTTACAGGATATTTTTTGCGCATTTTTTAAGGAGCGGTAATGCAACAACAGATAACGCGCTGGCTGGAACAGTTTGGTTTGGAATTCGGCGGAGTGATGTCGCTGTTGATGGTATTGGGGTTGATTGTTCTGATCTCGGTAGCGATCCACCTGGTGCTGCACCGGGTGGTGTTGGCTGCTCTTCAGCGCCGTGGCCAGCAGTCGCAACGCGTTTGGCAACAGGCCATCACCCAATACAAACTGTTCCAGCGCGTGGCGCTGCTGCTGCAAGGGGTGATCATCAGCATCCAGGCGACGCTGTGGCTGCAGAGCGGCAGCCAGACCCAGGCGGTGATCGTCACCGCCGCGCAGGTATGGATCCTCGCCTTCACCCTGCTGTCGCTGTTCTCGCTGCTGGATACGCTGCTGGCGCTGCTGCGCCAAAGCCCGATTTCCAATCAGCTGCCGCTGCGCGGCATTTTCCAGGGCCTGAAACTGGTGGCGGCGATCCTGATCGGCATCATGATCGTCTCATTGCTGATGGGCAAATCGCCGCTGTTGCTGCTCAGCGGCCTGGGCGCCATGACCGCGGTCTTGATGTTGGTGTTCAAGGATCCGATCCTCGGGCTGGTGGCCGGCATTCAGCTCTCCGCCAACGATATGCTCAAGATCGGCGACTGGCTGGAAATGCCGAAATACGGCGCCGACGGCGCGGTCACCGACATCGGCCTGACCACGGTCAAAGTGCGCAACTGGGACAACACCGTCACCACCATCCCCACCTACGCGCTGATCTCCGACTCATTCAAGAACTGGCGTTCGATGTCGGAATCCGGCGGGCGCCGCATCAAGCGCAGCCTGAATATCGACACCGGCAGCGTGCACTTCCTGTCGGAAGAGGAACAGCGCCGCCTGCAGCGCAACCCGCTGCTGCACAGCTATCTGAATAACAAAACCCAGGAGCTGAGCCAGCACAACCAGGAGATCGCCGTCGATCTGGCCTCGCCGCTCAACGGCCGCCGTCTCACCAACCTCGGCACGCTGCGCGCCTATCTGGAAGCCTACCTGCGCGCTCATCCGCGTATTCACCAGAACATGACGCTGATGGTGCGCCAGCTGGCGCCGACGCCGGAGGGCCTGCCGCTGGAAATCTACGCCTTCACCAACACCACGGTCTGGGCGGAGTATGAAAGCATTCAGGCGGATATTTTCGACCATATCCTGGCGGTGATCGACGAGTTCGGCCTGCGCGTGCATCAGACGCCGACCGGCAACGACCTGCGCGGCATGCTGCGACAAAGCGCGAACGCTTCCTGACGTCGGCTGACGTAACTGTGTCTGCTGGTAATTATTCGCTTTCAATTGCCAGCAGATATCTCCATCCCCTTCTTTTCCCCGGTGAAAACGGCGTTAATGCGCCATCACCTTCACCACCGAGAGGGAAAGCTCTTGCTGAAACGGTTACGTCATCGGCTGTTCACCCTGATGGCCACGCTGCTGTTTATCGGCTGCCTGCACAGCGCATCGCTGGATGAAAGCCGCATGCCCCGCAATCTGCAACCTTCGCTGAGCGCCCTTAGCAGCAATCTGCAGGACATTCGCGAAGTGCTGGCACGCTGCGCCGGCGAGGAAGAGGAGGAACGCCTGAACGACGGCGGTATGCGCATCGAAGCGCGCGCCGCCGGGGATGAGGAAGTGGAAGATAACCCCTAAAAAAACACCGGCCTCAGCCGGTGTTTTTCCATTTAGTCTTGCTGCGTCGCCAGCAGCGCGCGTTTTTTCTGGCGGTTGACCTTGAACCAGTACCCCGCCAGCAGCAACACCACCCAGACCAGGCCGGCGTACAGCGAGACGCGCGTGGTCGGGAAATAGCCGATCAGGCCGATGATGAATACCAGGAACACGATCGCCACCACCGAGGTGAACACCCCGCCGCGCAGCGGGAACGCCAGCTGCTTCACCTGCTCTTTGCTCAGGCTGCGGCGGAAGGCGATTTGGGAGAACAGGATCATGATCCACACCCACACGGTGGCGAAGGTCGCCAGGGAGGCGATCACCAGGAACACGCTCTCTGGCATGATGTAGTTGAGGTACACCGCCAGCAACAGCGCCAGCATCATCACCACTACCGTCACCCAGGGAATGCCGCGTTTCGACACCTTGCTGAACATCTTCGGCGCGTGCCCCTGTTCGGCCATGCCGTGCAGCATGCGACCGACGCCGAACACGTCGCTGTTGATCGCCGACAGCGAAGCGGTGATCACCACGAAGTTGAGGATGCCTGCCGCCACGGTGATGCCCATATGCTGGAAGGTCAGCACGAACGGGCTGCCGTTGGTGCCCACCTGGTTCCACGGGTAGATCGACATGATGACAAACAGCGTACCGACGTAGAACACCAGAATGCGCCACGGCACCGAGTTGATGGCTTTGGGAATCGATTTTTTCGGATCTTTGGCTTCGCCGGCGGTGATGCCGATGATTTCAATGCCGCCGTAAGCGAACATCACCAGCTGCAGCGACAGGATCATGCCGATAACGCCGTTGCTGAAGAAGCCGCCGTTCGACCACAGGTTATGAATGCCGGTCGGTTGCCCGCCGTTGCCGATACCCCAGATGATGATGCCGATGCCGGCCGCGATCATGATGATGATGGTGGCGACCTTGAAGAACGAGAACCAGAACTCCAGCTCGCCGAATACCTTGACGCTCATCAGGTTGATGGCGCCGATGATCAGCACCACGCTCAGCACCCAGATCCAGTGCGGCACTTCCGGGAACCAGACGCCCATATAGATGCCGAAGGCGGTCACGTCGGCGATGGCGACAATCAGGATTTCAAAGCAGTAAGTCCAGCCGGTGATGTAACCCGCCATCGGGCCGAGGTAGTCCTGCGCGTAGCGGGAAAATGAGCTGGCCTGCGGGTTATTGACCGACATCTCTCCCAGTGCGCGCATGATGATGAAGGCCACGATGCCGCCGATCAGGTAAGCCAGCAGCACGCTCGGGCCGGCCATTTTGATGGCGTCCGCCGAGCCGTAGAACAACCCGGTGCCGATGGCCGACCCCAGCGCCATAAAGCGAATATGGCGCGTACTGAGGCCGCGTTTCAGCTTATTGTCGGAGGCGGTGGTGGGTGACTGTTGTTGCATGAAGATGACCCATAGTTTTAAACGTAAAAAAGCCACGGACATGTCCGTGGCCCTGGATTAAGCCGGGGGATTATCAGTGCGCGGTCACTTGGGAACGCGTGCACACCCGATCATAAATCGCGACCAGCACCAGCATCAGCAGCGAAGGCGGCAACCATGCCAACCCCTGCTCCGCCAGCGGCAGGTGAGTGGTCCAGGCCGGCAGCAGCTGCTGGAAGCTGGACGCTTTCACCGCGTCAAGGATACCAAACAACAGGCTGACAAGCATCACCGGCGCGATGATACGCGGCGCGCTGTGCCACCAACGCAGGGTGAAGCTCAGCACCACCAGCACGATGCACGGCGGGTAAATCGCGGTCAGCACCGGAATGGAGATCTGGATCAGGTGGCTCAGGCCGAGGTTGGACACCACCATCGAGAACAGGCCCAGAATAAACACCAGCGTCTTGTACGAGAACGGCAGGTATTGCGCGAAGAACTCGGCGCAGGCGCAGGTCAGGCCTACCGCGGTCACCATGCAGGCGATGAAGATCAGCGCCGCCAGGAAGAAGCTGCCCAGGCCGCCGAAGGTGTTCTGAACGTAAGCGTGCAGGATCACCGCGCCGTTGGTGGCGTCAGGCACCAGCGCGCCGCTGCCGGAACCCAGCTTGAACAGGCTCAGGTACACCAGCGTCAGGCCCACGCCGGCGATCAAACCGGCCAGAATGGTGTAACGGGTCAACAGGCCGGCGTCTTTCACGCCGCGCGAGCGCGCCGCGTTGACGATAACGATGCCGAACACCAGCGCGCCCAGCGTATCCATGGTCAGATAGCCGTTAACGAAGCCGGAGGAGAAAGGCACGCTCTGATAAGCCGTCGTCGCCGGAATCGGCGCGCCGGCAGGCCACAGCAGCGCGGCGATGCCCAGTACGGCCAGCGCGACGATCTTCAGCGGCGCCAGCACGTGGCCGACGGTATCGAGCAGGCGGCCCGGATACAGAGAGATGCCGATCACCAGCGCGAAATACACCAGGCTGTAGATGAACAGCGGCATGGCGCCGTCGCCGGTCAGCGGGGCGATGCCCACTTCGAAGGACACAGTGGCGGTGCGCGGCGTGGCGAACAGCGGGCCGACGGCCAGGTAGCAGACAGTCGCCAGCAGCAGGCCGGCGCCGCGGCCGATCGGCGAACTGAGGGCGTCGATGCCGCCGCCGACGCGCGCCAGCGCGATGACGGTGATGACCGGCAGGCCCACGGCGGTGATCAGGAAGCCCAGCGCCGCAGTCCAGACGTGTTCACCGGACTGCAAGCCGACCATCGGCGGGAAGATGATGTTCCCGGCCCCAACGAATAAGGCAAAGGTCATAAAGCCCAATGCCAGGATATCTTTTGACGTTAAACGATGACTCATACGATGTCGTGTTGCCTGTTCAAATGAAAAAAATTGTCCGATAGCGTGGTGGCGAAACGCCCCACCCGGTTGCCGGCATGCCCGATCGTCGCCGCGCCAAATAAGCACCCTAAACGCAGTCGATCCGGCGTTTATGTCCCTATTCGAAAGTGGCCGCTCATGAAGATGGGCAAAATTTTAGGAGTTATAAAAATGGAGGTTTAATCCGACAACGAAGGCTAAGGTAAACGTTTATAGCGCTTCAAGGCAAGACGCACGGCGAAAAGCAGAGCTATCGACCATATAAACTTTAGCCACCAGTCGATCATATTGGCTATCAATAAATATACACTACATGATTTGTATCATTTTTGAACAATGAATTCACGAAACGTGAAGCATATATCACTTTACCGCGCGAAAACGCCAATAAATGCCCGATTTTCGCGTGGCATAAGCTCCGTTTTGCCGTGAAAAAAGGCGAAAATTACGCCGCTTTTTGTCGCTTATTGCATCATGGCCGGCGCGAGCGGTGGCAACCCGAGCGCCTGGCGGGTCTTCTGCAGCGCGGCCGGCGGCAGTGGCAGATAGCCGTCGTGATTGACCAGGCTTTGCCCTGGTGTCGACAGCACGCGATCGAGAAACGCGGCGGTCAGCGGCTCCAGCGGTTGATGGGGGGCTTTATTGATATAGATATACAGATAGCGCGACAGCGGGTAGCGATCGTTGCGCACGTTGGCGGCGGTAGGCGCGACATAGTCTTCTCCCGACTCCGCCAGCGGCAGCAGCCGCACGCCGCTGGCGCGAAAACCGATGCTGGCGTAGCCGATGCCGTTGAGCGAACCGGCCACCGCCTGCACTACCGAGGCCGAACCGGGCAGCTCATTGACGCGCGGCATGAAATCGCCGCCGCACAGCGCGCGCAGTTTGAAATAGCCGTAGGTGCCGGACGCCGAGTTGCGGCCGAAGCGTTGCAGCGAGCGCGTCGCCCAGTCGCCGCGCAGCCCCAGCTCGCCCCAGCGCGTCAGCGGCTGGCTTTCGCCGCAGCGCCGGGTGGCGGAGAAAATGCGGTCGAGCTGCTGCAGGTTGAGGCCGCGCAGCGGATTGTCCTGATGCACCAACACCACCAGCGCATCCACCGCTACCGGCACCGCCAGCGGCGCATAGCCGTAACGGTGTTCGAACGCCGAAACCTCGGCCGCCTTCATCGGCCGGCTCATCGGGCCCAGCTGCGCGGCGCCCGCCGCCAACGCGGTCGGCGCGGTCGACGAACCGGCGGCCTGGATCTGCAGGTTGACGTTGGGATAATGCTGGCTGAAATCCTGCGCCCACAGCGCCATCAGATTCGCCAGCGTGTCGGAACCGACGCTGGACAGGTTGCCCGCCAACATGCCGTCAGGCTGCGCCAGCGCGCCGCGTCCGGCCAGCAGCGCCAGGCAAAGCAACAGCCCTCGGGTTATTCGGGTCATACCGGTGTCTCGCGTTAATTTTTCACCGCATTCTCTGATAAAGCGGCCGGAACAATCAACCGGTTGGGCAAGGTAAAGATAAAGCGGGTGCCGATCCCTGGTTCGCTGAGGATCTCCAGCCGCGCGTCGTGATGGCTGAGCGCGTGTTTGACGATCGCCAGCCCCAGCCCGCTGCCGCCGGTCTGGCGCGAGCGGGCCTTGTCGACGCGGTAGAAACGCTCGGTCAGGCGCGGCAGGTGCTCGGCGGCGATGCCAGGCCCGTTGTCGCTGACCTGGAACTGCGCGCCATGCGCCGTCTGCTGCCAGCTGACTTCGATATGGGTGCCCTTCGGCGTGTGGTTGACCGCGTTGTACACCAGGTTAGACACCGCGCTGCGCAACTGGTCTTCATTGCCGAACACGTTGAGCTGTTCGTTCACCCGGAAAGCGATCTCGTGATTGCCGCCGCTCAGCGATTGCGCCTCGCGCTGCAACACCCGCAGCATCAGCGGAATATCCACCCGCTCGTTCATGTCGACATTGGGCGCCGCCTCGATGCGCGACAGCGTCAGCAGTTGCTTGACCAGCCCGTCCATCCGGCGGGTCTGCTCTTGCATGGTGCTCAGCGCCTTGCTGCGCAGCGAGCCGTCCTGCTCTTCGTCGCCCATCATTTCCAGGTAGCCCTGCAGCACCGTCAACGGCGTGCGCAGCTCATGGCTGACGTTGGCGAAGAAGTTGCGCCGCGCGCCCTCCAACTGACGCATCTGGGTGACGTCGCGCGCCACCATCAGCAATTGCCCTTCGGAATAGGGCATCACGCGGAATTCGACGTAGTGTTCGTTGTTCAGCTGCAGCGTCAGCGGGCGCGAAAACTCCTGCTGTTGCAGATAGTGGCTGAATTCCGGATAACGCAGCAGGTTAAGGATGTGCTGACCGTTGTCTTCCGGCCAGCGAAAGCCGAGCAGATGCTGCGCCAGCCCGTTGCACCAGAAGATATTGCCTTCGACGGTGGTCATCACCACCGCGTCAGGCAGTGATTCGGCCCCGCTGCGAAAGCGCTTGATCAGCAGCGCCAGCTCGCGCCGGCGGCGGCGGTTGCGCTGCTGCATCTGATACAGGCCATAGAACAGCGGCTCCCAGCTCCAGCGGCCGGGCGGCGGCGTCATGCTGCGGTCGATCCACAGCCAATGGGAGAGTTTGAGCTGGTTGTAGAAATTCCACACCAGCGCAGCCAGCGCAGAGGCCAGCAGGAACCAGGGCAGATAACCGAAAATCAGCCCCAGCAGTAAGGCGGGCAGACAGAAAAGAGCCAGCTCCAAAGCCAGCCTCTTCCACGACAGACGTTCTAACACGGCATATTCTCCAGCGCGGCGCGATCAGTAGCGCGTTGAGAACCGGTAGCCGGTGCCCCGAACGGTTTGAACCATTTTATCATGCCCACTGGTTTCTAACGCCTTGCGGAGCCGACGGATATGCACGTCAACGGTACGGTCTTCCACATAAACGTTAGTGCCCCAGACGTGATTAAGCAACTGCTCGCGGCTATAAACCCGCTCCGGGTGGGTCATAAAGAAGTGCAGCAGCTTGAACTCGGTCGGCCCCATGTCCAGCGCCTGATCGTTCGCCATTACGCGGTGGGAGGACGGATCCAGGCTCAACCCTTGCATTTCAATCACTTCTTCCACCGCCATCGGCGAAATGCGGCGCATGACCGCTTTGATGCGCGCCACCAGCTCCTTGGGCGAGAACGGCTTGGTGATGTAATCATCCGCCCCCACTTCCAGGCCGCGCACCCGGTCTTCTTCTTCGCCGCGCGCGGTCAACATCATCACCGGGATATCGCGGGTCAGCGCTTCGCGCTTCATATGTTTGATAAACTGAATGCCGGAACCGCCGGGCAACATCCAGTCAAGCAACACCAAATCAGGGAACGGCTCAGACAGACGCGTCACGGCGCTGTCATAATCTTCGGCTTCCAACGGTTGGTAACCATTCTGTTCCAACACAAAGCACACCATCTCACGGATCGGCGCTTCGTCTTCCACCACCAGTATGCGTCTTGCCATCGTCAATCCTGCCAATGTGTTAGCGACTTTTCGGGCGCCATTATGCGTCAGTTTTGTGACACTTTTATGAAAAAAACCGGCTGTTATAGGCAGTAAGCATAGCGATTATTTCCCGCAGTAACGAAAAATCATCCGGTTGTCATCATCATTGCGCCGGGACAGCCGCCGCCGCCGCCTTTATAATCATCGCCATTATCTTTACATCCGGGAGTGTCATGCGCCTGATCCACACCTCTGACTGGCACCTTGGCCAGTACTTTTTCACCAAAAGCCGCGCCGCCGAGCACCAGGCTTTTCTGAACTGGCTGATCGAACAGGTAGATCAGCAGCAGGTGGATGCGCTGATCGTCGCCGGAGATCTGTTCGATACCGGCTCGCCGCCCAGCTATGCCCGCGAGCTGTACAACCGCTTCGTGGTGGAACTGCAGCGCACCGGCTGCCAGCTGGTGGTGCTGGGCGGCAACCACGATTCGGTCGCGACGCTGAACGAATCGCGTGAACTGCTTTCCTGCCTGAACACCACGGTGATCGCCAGCGCGCAGGGCGCCCCGGAACAGCAGATCGTGGTGCTTAACCAACGCGACGGCCAGCCGGGCGCGGTGCTGTGCGCCATCCCGTTCCTGCGGCCGCGCGATCTGCTCACCAGCCGCGCCGGCGAATCCGGCGCGCAGAAACAACAGGCGTTGCAGGAAGCCATCGCCGAACATTATCAAACGCTGTATCAGGCGGCCTGCGAGCGCCGCGACCAGTTGGGCCTGCCGCTGCCGATCGTCGCCACCGGCCACCTGACCACCGTCGGCGTTACCACCTCCGACTCGGTGCGCGACATCTATATCGGCACCCTCGACGCCTTCCCGGCGCAGGCCTTCCCCCCGCCGACTATATCGCGCTGGGCCACATTCACCGCGCGCAGAACGTCGCCAAATCGGAGCATATTCGCTATAGCGGCTCGCCGATCCCGCTGAGCTTCGATGAGCTGGGCAAAGCCAAAAGCGTCTTCCTGGTGGATTTCGCCGACGGCGCTTTGCAGCGGGTAGAAACGTTAACGATCCCGCAGTTTCAGCCCATGCAACTGATCAAAGGCGATCTGGCCGAGATCGAACGGCAGCTGCGGCAATTTGCCGATTATGCCGGCGAGCTGCCGGTGTGGCTGGATATCGAAGTGGCGACGCAGGACTACCTCAGCGATATCCAACGCCGCATCCAGCTGATGGCGGATGCGCTGCCGGTGGAAGTGGTGCTGCTGCGGCGCAGTAAAGAGCAGCGCCGCCAGGCGATCGCGCAGCAGGATAAGGAAACGCTCAACGAGCTGAGCGTCAACGAGGTGTTCGAACGGCGCCTGGCGCAGGAGGCCGACATGCCCGAAGCGCGCCAACGGCGGATGCACCAACTGTTCCGCCAGGTGGTCGAGGCGGTGCAACACAACGCCGAGGAGACGAATTCATGAAGATCCTCAGCCTGCGGTTAAAAAACCTCAACTCGCTGCAGGGCGAATGGAAAATTGACTTCACCGCCGAGCCGTTCGCCAGCAACGGTCTGTTCGCCATTACCGGCCCGACCGGCGCGGGCAAAACCACCCTGCTGGACGCCATTTGCCTGGCGCTGTACCACCAGACGCCGCGTCTCAACGTCACGCCAAGCCAGAATGAACTGATGACCCGCCACACCGCCGAATCGCTGGCGGAGGTCGAGTTCGAGGTCAAGGGCATCGGCTATCGCGCCTTCTGGAGCCAGCGCCGCGCCAAAAACGCGCCGGACGGCAATCTGCAGGCGCCGAAGGTCGAACTGGCGCGCCGCGAGGACGGCAAGATCCTGGCGGACAAAGTGCGCGACAAGCTGGAGATCACCGCCGCCATCACCGGGCTGGACTTCGGCCGCTTCACCAAGTCGATGATGCTGTCTCAGGGGCAGTTCGCCGCGTTCCTCAACGCCGACGCCAACGATCGCGCCGAGCTGTTGGAAGAGCTGACCGGCACCGAAATCTACGGGCGGTTGTCCGAACAGGTGTTCGAGTCGCACAAGCAGGCCAAAACCGACCTGGATGCGTTGCACCAACGCGCCAGCGGCATCGAACTGCTAAACGACGAGCTGCGCCAGTCTCTGACCGAACAGCTGGCGGCGCTGAGCGGGCAGGAAAGCGCTCTCGGCGAGCAAACCCGGCAACAGCAACAGGCGCTGAGCTGGCTGCAGCAATGGCAACGCCTCCGGCAACAGCAAAGCGAGGGGCAATTGCGGCTGGACACCGCCCAGCGCGAGCAGACGGAGGCCGCCCCGCAGCTGCAGCGGCTGGCGCTCAGCGAACCGGCCGAGAAATTGCGGCCGCTGCGCGGTGAACGCGATCGCTGCCGCGCCGAGCTGCAGACGATACAACAGCAGGCAGCCCAGCTGACGCAACAGCAGGAACAGCAGTCGGCGCAGCTGGCGCCGCTGCAGCAGGCGGTGGAGAAAACCCGCCAGGCGCAGCAAGCGCATGCCGAACACATGCGGCAACAGCAACAGTTGATCGATGACCAGGTGGCGCCGCTTGACCATCAAATAGCCCAACTGCAGTCGACACAGGCCGAACGTAGACAGGCCGGCGATGCCGCCGCGCAGCAATGCGCCCAGCAGCAGACCGCGCTGGAGCAGCTCACCGTCCAGCGCAGCCAACTGACGACGCAGACCGCACAGCATCAGCAGCAGTTGAACACGCTGACCCAAGCGCTGGCCGTTCAACAGCAACAGCAGCAAGCGCTGGAGGCGCAAACGCCGCTGGCCCCGCTGCGCCAGCGCCTGAGTGCCCTGGCAGATCTGCGCCCGACGCGCCAGCAGCTGTTTACTCTATCCTCTTTATCGCAGCAAATCGTTAAACGGCTGGAACAACAGCGGCAAGAGCTAAACAGCGGTCAACATGAACTTACCCAGTTGGAACCGCAGCTAGAACTCATCCGTCAGCGATTTAAGCAGCAGAAAGCCCACCAGGCCGATGTTGAAAAAACCTATGCGCTGGAACAACGGATCGTGGGTCTGGAGGCCGAGCGCGCCCGTTTGCAACCCGGCGCCCCCTGCCCGCTGTGCGGCTCATGCGAGCACCCGGCGGTAGAACAATACCAAGAGGTAAAACTGTCAGAAACCGCGCAACGTCTGGAGCAAATGAAAGTCCAGACCGAAGCATTGCAAAAACAAGGCGTCGAGCTGCGAGCCCGTTACGACAACCTGCAACAGCAATTGCAGCGTCAGCAGCAAACCATCGCGCAGGATGAACAACAGCTGGCCGGCCAACAGCAGCAGTGGCGGCAGCTCAGCGCGCCGCTGGCGTTCGACTTTACGCTGGCGGATGGCGAGCAACTCAGCGCCTGGCTGAACGGCTGCGACGACGAAGAACGGCGCGGGCAACAGGCGCTGCAGCAGCATGAACAGGCGGCGCAGGCGGTACAGCAGGCGAAGGATGCGCTCATCGCTCTGCAAACGCAGCAGCAGCAGACGCAGCAACAGCTGGCGTTGCTCGAAGAACGCTTTACGCTGCTGCAGAAAGCCCACGCCGACAGCCTGCAACAGCAGCAAGAGTTGCAACAACGCTGGCAAGAAGGCGAGAAGACCCTTGCCGAACGACGCGCGCAGCGGCTGGCGCTGTTCGGCGAACAACAGGTCGCCGAGGTGCGCGAACAGCTGCGCGCCAAACAAACCGCCTGTGAACAGGCCAGTTTGCAGGCCGCCGAGCAGTGGCAAAAGGCGCAGGAACTGCGCGAGCGCCTGGCCGGCCAGCAGGCCGGGCTGCAACAACAACACACCCAGATGCAGGAGCGGCTGCAGCAGGCGCAGCAGCAGTGGCAGCAGGCGCTGGCCGACAGCGAATTCGCCGATGAAACCGCCTTCGCCGCCGCGCTGCTGGACGATGTCCTGCGCCGCGAATTGCAGCAGCGCAAAGAGCAGTTGCAACAGCGGCAGGTAGAGGCCACCGCCCTGCTGACACAGGCGACGCAAACGCTGGAGCAGCACCGGCAGAACCGCCCTGAAGGGCTGGATGAAGCCAACGCGGATCTCGATGCGTTCACCCAATCGCTGGCCGAGCTGGCGCAGCAGTTGAAGGCGCTGCAGCTGCGCCAGGGCGAACTGCGCAACCAGCTGGCAAGCGACGCCGAACGCCGTCTCAATCAGCAGGCGCTGTTCGAGCAGATCGCCCGCAGCCAGCAAGACTACGACGACTGGAGCTACCTCAACCAACTGATCGGCTCAAAAGAAGGCGACAAGTTCCGCCGCTTCGCTCAGGGGCTGACGCTCGATCATCTGGTTTACCTGGCCAACAACCAGCTCGGCCGGCTGCACGGGCGCTACCTGCTGCAGCGCAAGACCAGCGACGCGCTGGAGCTGCAGGTGGTGGACACCTGGCAGGCGGACGCGCTGCGCGATACCCGCACCCTGTCCGGCGGCGAGAGTTTCCTGGTCAGCCTGGCGCTGGCGCTGGCGTTGTCCGATCTGGTCAGCCACAAAACCAGCATCGACTCGCTGTTCCTCGACGAAGGTTTCGGCACGCTGGATGCCGAAACCCTCGATACCGCGCTGGACGCGCTGGACAGTCTGAACGCCTCCGGCAAAACCATCGGCGTGATCAGTCACGTCGAGGCGATGAAAGAGCGCATTCCGGTGCAGATCAAAGTGAAAAAGGTCAACGAGCTCGGCGTCAGCCGGTTGGAGGCGCACTTCAGGCTGGAATGATCCCGCTGCGCGCGGCGCAGAAGTGTGACCGCGGCGGCACTCCGCAGTGAAAAGCGTTGAGCTGCGGCGGGCACGGGTTATTATGCCAACATAATAGGATTGTTACTGTATCCCCTCCGCCGCTCAGGGCCGCAGGGCAGAAACATAAAATACAGGCAAAACCTGACGCCCGGGATCGCTTCCGGGCGTCAGGTTTTTTCGTTTTCAGGATGCTGAAACACCGGGAAAAACCATGAAAATCGCTAAAATACTCAATAATAACGTGGTGATTACGCTGGACGACCGTCAGGAAGAGACGGTGGTGATGGGAAAAGGAATCGGCTTTAAAAAGAAGCCCGGCGATACGCTGGACGAAAGCCTGATCGAAAAGGTGTTCACCCATAACGGCGGTGAAATCGCCGAGCGCTATAAAGAGCTGCTCGCCGAGATCCCATTGGCCTGCGTCACCACTGCCGACAGGATCATCACCCTCGCCCGTGAACGCCTGCCGGGCAAGTTGCATAACATCGTCTACATCACACTCACCGATCACATCCATTTCGCCCTGCAGCGCCATGCGCAAGGGCTGGATATCAAAAATGCGCTGCTGTGGGAGATTAAAAAACTCTACCCGGCCGAATTCGCCGTCGGGCTGGAGGCGCTGGCTCTGATCGCCCAGCGGCTGGATACCGCGCTGCCGGAAGACGAAGCCGGATTTATTGCCCTGCATCTGGTCAACGCCCAGCTTAACGACGAGATGCACAACACGCTGCACATTACCCGCGTGATGCAAGAGATCCTCAACCTGGTCAAATACCATTTCCGCTTTGATTACAACGAGGAATCCCTGAGCTACCACCGGTTCGTCACCCACTTGAAATTTTTCGCCCAGCGCCTGCTGGGGAAAAACTACGTCGACAGCGACGACGACTCGCTGTATCAGGTGGTGAAAGAGAAGTACCGCGAGTCATTCGCCTGCGCCGGCAAGATCAACCGCCACATCGAAAAGCACTATCAGCACCAGCTCACCACGGAAGAGATGATGTTCCTGACCATTCATATCGAACGGGTGCGCAGCGAAAGCGAGGAAAAGCCGGTTTAACGGCGGGCGTCCGCCACCCGCACGCCGTACTGCGGAAACACCGCGTCGGCGGAAATCAGCGTCAGCCCCTCGGCCTGCGCCTGCGCGATCAGCATGCGATCGAAAGGATCCTGATGGTGTGGCGGCAGCTGCCCGGCCTGTTGGCAATGAAAGGCGTCCATCGGCAGCGACAGAAAATCTTCGGCCTCGATGATCGCAAAGATGTCTTCCGGCAGCGCCAGCTTGCCCAGCGCCTGCTTGATCGAGATCTCCCAAATGCTGGCCGCGCTGACGTACACCGCATTGCCCGGATCGGCGATCTGCCTTTTGGCGTTGGCGCCCAGGCAGGCGTCATCGATCAGCCACCACAGCAACGCGTGGGTATCCAGCAGCAGGCGCTTCATTCATCGCCCTCAAACAGCGCCGCAATGGCCGCATCCCCGGCGTTGAAATCCGCCGGCACGGTGAACCTGCCCTTGGCGGCGCCGGGGCGACGCGCTTCCCCCTTGATGGCGACCAGCTGTACGTACGGCTTCCCTGCTTTTGCAATAATCACGGTTTCTCCCTCCGCGGCTCTGTCCGCCAGTTGGCTCAGATTGGATTTGGCTTCGTGCATATTGGCCTGAATCGGCATACGCGTCCTCCTTAGCTAAGTTAGCTAAAGCATAAAGCGCCGTCCAGTTTTTGTACAGTGAAGGGTTTAAAGCGCGAGCAGCCTCGCGCTTTGTTGCAACGCTTAGCGCTGCTGTTGCGGCCACAGCCAGGCCGCACCGCGCACGCCGCTGGAATCGCCGTGAACCGCCTTGCGGATCGGCGTTTCACACTCGCCGCCGAACACCCAGCCTTTCACCAGTTGCGGCACCGTGCGATACAGACGATCCACGTTGCTCATGCCGCCGCCGAGCACTACCACGTCCGGATCCAGCATGTTGATCACGTGCGCCAGCGATTTCGCCAATCGCATTTCGTAGCGGCCAATCGCCTGCTCCGCCAACGCATCGCCCCGCTCGCTCAACGCCATGATCTCATGCCCTTGCAGCGCATTGCCGCTCAGGCGCGCATAGTCGGTGGCGAAACCGGTGCCGGAAACAAAGGTTTCGATGCAACCCGGCTTGCCGCAGTAGCACGGCACGTCGCGGGCGTAGCGCAGCTCATCGTCATCCTGCCACGGCAGCGGATTGTGGCCCCATTCGCCGGCGATGCCGTTGCCGCCGGAATGCGCCTGGCCGTTCAGCGCCACGCCGGCGCCGCAGCCGGTGCCGATGATGACCGCAAACACGGTTTTCGCGCCGGCGCCGGCGCCATCGGTGGCTTCCGACACCGCCAGGCAGTTGGCGTCGTTGGCGATGCGCACTTCGCGCGCCAGCAGCGCCGACAGATCCTTATCCAGCGGCTGGCCGTTGAGCCACACCGAGTTGGCGTTCTTTACTCGCCCGGTAAACGGCGACAGCGTGCCGGGAATGCCGATCCCGACCGATCCTCGTTCGCCGGTATGATCCTCCGCCAGTTTCACCAGCCCGGCGATCGCCGCCAGGGTTTGCCGGTAGTCATGGCGCGGCGTGGCGATGCGATGGCGAAACAGCTCCCGCCCGTCATTCGCCAACGCGATCACTTCAATTTTCGTTCCACCCAAGTCGATGCCAATGCGCACGTATTTTTTCTCCTCGATGCCGCGCAGCGTTGTCACAGCCTAATGTAAGCGCGCGAATGAATCACCTGTTTCCCATTCTCCGTCCCGTCCTTTCCCGATGCGCAAAGCGACGCAATTCGGAGAGAATGGGGCGATTTTTCAGCGTCAATTCGTTATCATGCCGCCCTGCTTTTGACGAATCAGCGTGCCGAACGCACGCCCAGCCAGGGATAACATTATGCTGTGGTTTAAGAATTTGATGGTTTACCGTTTGAGCCGCGAAGTGGCGTTAAACGCGGATGAAATGGAAAAACAACTCAGCGCGTTCGCCTTCACGCCGTGCGGCAGCCAGGACATGGCGAAGACCGGCTGGGTCTCCCCGATGGGCTCGCACAGCGATGCGCTGACGCACGCGGTCAACGGCCAGATCGTCATCTGCGCGCGCAAGGAAGAGAAAATCCTGCCGTCGCCGGTGATCAAGCAAGAGCTGCAGGCCAAGATTGAGCGCCTGGAGGCGGAGCAACACCGCAAACTGAAGAAAACCGAGAAGGACGCGCTGAAGGATGAAGTGCTGCACAGCCTGCTGCCGCGCGCGTTCAGCCGCTTCAACCAGACCTTCATGTGGATAGACACCGTCAACGATCTGATCATGGTCGACGCCGCCAGCGCCAAACGCGCCGAAGACACGCTGGCGCTGCTGCGTAAAAGCCTCGGCTCGCTGCCTGTGGTGCCGCTGACCATGGAAAGCCCGATCGAACTGACGCTGACCGAATGGGTGCGTTCCGGCGAGATGCCGGCCGGCTTCGCCATTCAGGATGAAGCGGAATTGAAAGCGATTCTGGAAGAAGGCGGCGTAATCCGCTGCAAGAAGCAGAATCTGATCAGCGACGAAATCGCGGTGCACATCGAAGCCGGCAAGCTGGTGACCAAGCTGGCGGTGGACTGGCAAGAGCGCATCCAGCTGATGCTGTCGGACGACGGCTCGCTCAAGCGCCTGAAGTTCGCCGACACGCTGCGCGAACAGAACGACGACATCGATCGCGACGACTTCGCCCAGCGCTTTGACGCCGACTTTATCCTGATGACCAGCGAGCTGGCGGCGTTGATCAAAAACACCATCGAAGCGCTCGGCGGCGAAGCCCAGCGTTAATCTCGCCTCAGAAATGACCAGGGCCCAGCATCCGCTGAGCCCTGCGTTCCCCTAGCGAACAAAATTTATTTGCTCAGGTAGCGGCACAGATAGGCGGTGGCGTCGGCCACCTGCAGGTTGAACTCGCTGTGCCCCGGCACGAAGAACTTCTCGCCCGGCGTAAACACTTGCCAGTCCGGCGCTCCCGGCAGCAGCACTTTCAGCGCCCCGGTGATCACTGTCATTTCTTCCGGCTGCGCGGTGGAGAAGGTGTATTCGCCCTCTTCCATCACACCCACGCTGGTAAGACCGATGCTGCTACTGTCAAAACCGATAGACTTCACTTTTCCGGCAAAATACTCATTCACTTTCAGCATAGACTGGCACCCGCGTAATCATCTTGATGGAAAATCCATATTGGGGGATTGCGGTTGATCTGTCACTGGTTTTTCGCGCGAAATGCGATCGCGGCGCAGAGGCAAAGGTTTCCGTGCGTCACGCTCAGGCCATCGCCATGAAACAACCGCGTCAAAAACCCGCGCCGCGCAAACTGAAATCGATCGGCAGCGTCAATTCCACCGTGCCGTTGACGTAGGCGTCCGACGGCGGCGTGGGCAGCGGCGAAGCGCGTTTGACCAGCGCCTGGATTTCGCGATCCAGCGACGGCAGCCCGGCGCTGCTGACCAGCGTCACCGCCAGCACGTGGCCCTGTCTGTCCAGCGTGAAACGCACCTGCCCGACGCCCTGGCGCTTCAGCCGCAATGCGTCTTTAGGATAACGCTTAAAACGATTCAGGCGGCCGCTGATGCGGCTGCGCCAGTTGTCTTCCCCCGCCTGAACATAGGGCGTCAGGCGAGTTTGCGGCGCGGCCGTTTTATCCGCGTGGCCCGGCGGCGGCGCGCCGGCGTTGTGATCCTGAACCCTCGGCGGCGCGATGGTTCTCTCCTGCGGCGGCGTGCGGGGCAGATTGTTTTTTTTCACCGGCTTAGGCGGTTTTTTCTGTTTCGGCGGCACGGCGATGTTCGGCTGCGCGGCGTCGGGCACTTTCACTAGCGGTAACGGCTCCGGTGGCGCCGGCGGTTCAACCTGAGGCGGCGGCGTCCTTTGTCCCGGCGGTTGTTTCGCCTCGGCCGGGGCCTGCGGTGCGGCGGCCATCAGCACCATCACCGCCGGTGGCGGTACCCACGGTGGCTCGGCCTTGTCTCGCCAGGGCCAAAACAGCGCTGCAACCAGCAGATGCAGCGCCAGCACCAACACCAGACAACGGCGCCAGGGCATGGTGGCACCGGGCGCGGCGAAAGGCAGCGGCGAAACCGACATGCTCACTCTTCCGTCAGCGCCAAATGGAGGCGATCGGTCAGCGGTTTGAACAGATAGTTCATCATCGAACGCTCACCGGTGCGGATGAAGCCTTCGACCGGCATCCCCGGGCGGATCTCCAACCCGCTCAAGCGTCGCAATCCTTCTTCGCTGACCTTGGCGCGCACGCTGTAATAAGGCGCGCCGCTTTTCTCGTCGGTCAGGCGATCGGCCCCGACCAGCGTCACTTCGCCTTCGACGCGCGGCGTGGTGCTTTGGTTGAACGCCGAGAACAACAGCTCGACCGGCAACCCCACCTGCACTTTATCGATCAACTCGACCGGGATGCGCGCTTCTACCTGCAGCCCGCGATCGCTGGGCACGATCTCCATCAGTTGCTGACCGGCGCCGATCACGCCGCCTTCGGTGAACACGCTCAACCCCACCACGGTGCCCGCCACCGGCGCTTTCACCTGCGTATGCCCCAAATCGGCCTCCGCCTTGGCCAGGCGGTTATCCAGCTCGTCCAGCTTCATCCGTACCTCGGCCAATTGGCTGCTGACCTCTTTTTGATACTCCTCCCGCCGCTGGATCGCCCGCAGTTTCAGCTCCAGGATCTGGCGCCCCAGACGGCCGATATTGCCGCTGTCCTCGGACGCCTGGCCATCGATCTGCGCATGCTGCCCCTCTAGATCCAGCAGCCGATTGCGCGCCACATACCCTTGCGCCGCCAGCTTGCGCATGCCGCCCAGTTGCTCCTGCAGCATGGCCTTTTGCCGCTGTTTGCTGGCGTAAGACTGCCGAACCCCTTCCAACATCGCCTGCGATCCGGCGATGCTTTCCGCGATCGCCGCCAGCTCGCTCTGCAGTGCCGCACGGCGGCTGGTGAACAGCTGCTGTTGCAGCAGCATCAGTGACATCACTTCCGGCTCTTCTCGCCGCGCTTGCAGCGATGGCGGGAAAGCGATCGCTTGCAGGCCGTCGCGCTCGGCTTGCAGCCGCGCCTGCTGTGCGGCATTGCTCAACTGCTGGCTGCGCAGCGCATCGCGCTGGGTGCGGCTGTCGACGGTATCCATCAACAACAGCACCTGCCCGGCGCTGACCCGGTCGCCCTCATGCACCTGAATCTGCGACACCACGCCGCCGCTCGGGTGCTGCACCGCCTTGCGATTGCCCGCCACCACCACGCTGCCGGAAACCGGCACGCCTTTGTCCAGCGGCGCCAACAGCCCCCACAGCAGGAAACCGCCAAACCCCAGCACCACCAGCCAGCCTCCCAGCCGCAGGTAGCGACCTTCGTCGAACTGCCGGGAAAGGGTGTCGATATCGCCGGGAATCACACTCTGATTGCTCATACTTTTCGTTCACCGCTGGCCGTTTTGGCGAAGTTGGCGTAATTGACGTTGAAGCCGCCGTTGCTGCGCCCGGCATTGGCCGATGCAGCGGCAGCGGCGGGCGCAAAACCAGGCAGTTTTTTCAGGATGGCGTCGCTGGGGCCGAAGTGCTGTACCTGGCCGGCGCTCAGCACCAGCAATTTGTCGGTGGCCGCCAGGATCGCCGGTTTGTGGGTCACCAACACGATGGTGGTGCCACGCGCCTTCAGCGCTTCGATCGCCTGCTGCAGCGCCCCTTCCCCTTCGCGATCGAGGTTGGCGTTCGGTTCGTCCAGCACCACCAGCGCCGGAGATCCATACAGCGCGCGCGCCAGCGCCACCCGCTGACGTTGGCCGCCGGACAGGCCGCTGCCGCCTTCACCCAGCTCGGTCTCATAGCCTTTCGGTAAATGCAGGATCAGCTGATGCACGCCGGCCAGCGCCGCCGCGGCCACCACCTTCTCGGCGTCGACCTGCCCAAAGCGAGCGATGTTGTCCGTCAGGGTGCCGGCGAACAGCTGGATATCCTGCGGCAAGTAACCGATATGCGGCCCGAGTTGTTGCTTGTCCCACTGCTGAATGTCTGCACCGTCCAGCCGCACGTCGCCGCTGAGCGGCGTCAGCGCGCCAACCAGTTGGCGCATTAGGAGGGTTTTGCCGGAGCCGGACGCGCCAATCACGCCCAGCACCTCGCCGGCCTCCAGACGAAAACTGACGCCGTGCAACACCGGCGCCGTGCCGCCTGGCGCACTGGCGGTCAGCTGATTCACGGCCAATGTACCGCCGGGCGCCGGCAGCGGCAGACTCGGCATTCGTGGCGGGTTAGCGGCCAGCATCACCTCCAGCCGCTGCAGGGACTGGCGCGCCGATGACCACTGCTTCCAGGCACCGATCAGCTGATCGATCGGCCCCAGCACCCTGCCGATCAGGATCGATCCGGCGATCATCATGCCCGGCGTAATGTCGCCGTTGACCGCCAGCAGCGCGCCGCAGCCCAACATCAGCGACTGCAGCGCCAGCCGCACGGTTTTCGACCAGGCAGTGACCGCGGCGATTTTCTCGCTGGCGCGGTTCTGCAGCAGCAGGAACTGCTGATGCTGCCGCAGCCAGCGCAGGCGCAAGTCGGTCAACATGCCCATGGCGGCGATAGCTTCGGCATTGCGCAGGTTGCCGTTGGCCTGTTGCGTGGCGCTCAGCGCGACGCGGCCGGCCTCCGCCAGCGGCGCCTGCGACACCCGCTGGTTGAGCCAGGCCAGCAGCACCAGCACGATCACCCCGGCGCTGGCCAACGCGCCAAGCCAGGGATGGAGCAGAAAAACCACCAGCAGATAAACCGGGAACCAGGGGGCATCGAAAAAGGCGAACAGCGCATTGCCGGTGGCGAACTGGCGCAGGTTGGTCAGATCGTTCAGCGCCTGCCCCGCCAGCGGGTTGCCGGTTTTCAGGTTGGTTTCGAAGGCGGCGTCGTAGACCCGCTGATTGAGGCGCATATCCATCTGGGCGCCAAGGCGGATCACCACCTGGCTGCGCACCCACTCCAGCAGGCCCATAAACAGATAAAGGCCGACCACCATCAGGGTCAGCATCGCCAGCGTCATGCGGTTGCCCGACGGCAACACGCGATCGTAGACCTGCAGCATGTACAGCGCCGGGGCCAGCATCAGCAGGTTGATCACTGCGGTAAACAGCGCAATGCCCCAAAATCCGCGCCGGTATGCGCCCAGCACGCTCATCACTTCTCCGCGCCTGACGGCGTTTTTCATGGCGTTTTCCATCGGCTAAAAACGAGAAAACGCCCGCCGGGGCACGCGGCGCCGGCGGGCAAACGGCCGCGATCAGGCCGCCAGCAATTCCGGGCTGTCGGCGTGCTGCACGCCCACCGCCGTCGCCGCCGCCACCTGATCGAAGGTGGAGTTGACGCTCAGACCGTAGTCGTCGAGGATGCCGTTCAGCGCGGTTTCCAGCGCGCCGGTATCGCCGGACATCAGGCCGTACACCACCTGGTGTACCACGCCATCGTGGCCCTGCGCCTGCAGGCTGCTGAGATTCAGGCCGCCGAAGCTGACGTCAGGCACCTGGATGTTGTACGGCGTAGAGCCGCCGCCGTTCAGGCCGTCGCCGAACGACAGGGAATCCAGTTGACCGTACAGGGTGTGCGCCGGTGCGTTGAACAGGGTGTAGGTCAGGTTGCCGCCCGCCACGAACGAGGTGATGTTATTGGCGGTGCTGGTCACGGCATATTGGCTGCCGGACAGGCTGCCGCCGTAGAAACCGCCGCTGTTGGAGTCGGTGACATTACCGTTGGTGTGGTTGATATCGCCAAACGACGACGCCCACTCGTTCAGATAGTTATGGATGCTGTAGCTGCCGAAACTGCTGTCATAATTGACTGAAAATGCCATTTCTCTATCTCCATTGATGAACGGCGCCCCTTGCGAGGCGACCTCTGTGCTCAACGATGAGCAACGCCCTTTTACTGCTTAAAAACGGTACTCCACCCCGCCCTGCACGCTGCGGCCGCGCCCCAGAGTATTGGCCAGCGTCTCGCCGTAGCTGACGACGTAGGCGCGGTTGGTCAGGTTCTCCACCGAGCCGCGCAGCGTCAGGCTGTCGGTCAGTTTGTAGCTGGCGTACAGATCGAACAGGGTGTATTTCGGCCAGTCGGCCAGATACGGGTAGTTGGACGGCACCGAGCTGTCCTGATAGCCCGGCGCGAAGCGCACGGTCACCCCGGCGTCCAGCTTGCGATCGAAAGCGCGGCCGCCCAGCGTCACCGAGCCGCGATCGCCCGGCAGGTAAGCGGCGGTGCCGAACTGCGAGCCGCCGTCGCAGGACACGGCGTCATTCGCCGTCGGATCCTGCTCCGCGTAGAAGTTGCCCGGCCGGGAGTTGGCGCCGTAACGCAGGCGATTGCCCAGCCAGGCGTTCCTGGAGCAAAACTCGTTTTTACCGATCATGTGGGTGTAGGTCAGGTCGGCGTAAAACACCCCGGCGTCATAGTTGAGCTGGTACTCCAGCCCGCGGAAACGGGTTTTCGACAGATTGTTGACGTAGGCGGCGTTGCCGATGCTCGGCTGCACCAGCCCCGGCTTGTCGCGGTTAATCGCCAGGTTGATGTAGTTATCCACTTTGGTGTCGAAATAAGCCACCTTGGCTGCCAATCGATCGCCCTCAAACCACAGATCCGGCTGCTGCACGTTGAACCCCACTTCCCAGGCGCGCGAGCGCTCGGCCTGCAGGAAGGGGTTGGGATATTGCGTAGAGGTGCTGTGAGCGCTGCCGTTGGTCAGCGTTTCGGTGATCGCCGGCGGCCGCCAGGATTTGCCGTAGGTGGTATACAGCTCCAGCCACTCCACGCCGGGACGCACCGCCAGCGCCAGCGTCGGCGACAGCTTGCCCTGATCGCGATCGACGTTCCACTCCTGCTGCGTGGTGGTCGCCAGACAGTTGCGCAGCCGCAGCTGTTTGCAGGGATTCTCCGCCGTATAAGGGAAGTCGGCGTAGCTCAGACCGGTCTGGCCGCGCAGGCGATAGCGGTCGTAACGCAGCCCGCCTTCCAGCGTCAGCCAGCCGTCGTAGTCGTAGGTCAGGTTGGCGAACAGGCTGCCGACCGAGCGGTTGCCGGCCGGTGTTACCCCTTCCATGCCCTGACGGGAAGAGTCGCTGGTGGCCTTGTCGTAATAGAACTCCAGCCCGTAGTTGGCGCGGAAGTCATGCCCCGGTGCCAGGCTGAAACGCGAGGTGTTTTGCGCCTGTGCGCCATAGGTGCGCAGGCGAGTGCGCGTCGCGTAGCCGTTGTTCAGCAGCGTGCTGGTGCTGTAGGTATCGCTGTCGTCCTGAGTATCGACGTAATACAGCTTGGCCTGAAAATCGAGCCAGTCGACGCCTTCCGGCGCCAGGCTATAGTCGAACGCCGCGTTGCGCGCCATCACGTCGCTGTAGCCGGTGCGCTTCCAGCCCAGTTCATAGGGCGGCCGGGTGCCCAGGTTGGTCAGCGTGCCGGCGATCGGCGACGCAGTTTGGGTCTGCAGATAACTCAGCTGCAGGCGCTGGTTGGCGGGCAGGTTCCAGCCCACCTTGGCCAGTCGCGAGTGCATGCGGTAATCAGTGTCGGGGATTTTGTTGTTCTTGATGCTCTCGGCGTAGCGATCGTAATTGCCGGTGTCGTTATTGATACGAATGTTGCCGATGTCGCCCTTATTGCCGGGCCAATAGTCGCCGAGGTGGCGTTCGCTGGCGGCCAGCAGGATATCGCCGGTTTCGTTGCCCAATGCCAGTATGCCGCTGCCGATGAAGTGGGTGCCGTTATCGCCGGTGCTGGCGTGCAGCTTGCCGCCCAGCTCTTTGCCCGGCGCCAGGAAATCGCTCGCGCTGACGGTATTGAACGTCGCGATGCCGCCAAGCGTGCCAGCGCTGCCCATGCCACCGGTGGTGCCCTTGTCGATGGTTACGCCGGACAGCAGCTCGGAATCGATATACATGGTGCCGTTACGCTGGCCATGACCGCTCTTTTGAAAATTCTGCCGCATGCCATCGATATTCATGTTCACCCGGCCATAGTCTTGTATGCCGCGGATGTTGACCGACAGCGCCGGATCTTGCTGGCTGACGCTGGAATAGGTGCCCGTGGTCTGTTCCAGAATATCGGCCGTGTGCCGCGCCGGGCGGTTGTCCATCTGTTCGCGGCTGATGACGCTGACCGAGCGCGGTTCGTCGTAAACCCAGTCGTTGACGCTCATGCCGCCGGCCCCCAGCACCGTCAGGCTATCCAGCGCCAGCGCGCCGCCATCGCCGTTCGCCGCCGGCAGCCGGCTCAATACGATCTGCCCCTGTGGCTGCAGGCGGAAAGCCACCGGATTGCCGCCGATCAAGCGCCGCAGGCCCTGTTCAACGCTCATGCTGCCGTTCAACGCCGCCGCCTGCATGCCGTCGAGCTTCACCTCGTCGAAAAACACCTGCATGCCGGCCTGTTCGGCGAAGCGCAGCATGGCGCTCTGCAGAGGCTGCGCTTCAATGTTGAAATTCTTTTGCTGTGCGGCCTGCGCGCCGCTCGCTTCAGCCTGCGCGGCGATCGCCACAACAGGCTGAGTCAGCACCATCGCCGCCAACGCAGCGCGTACCGCCGTGGCCAAGCGGCCGGCCGGCGTGGTTCCCTTGTGAATAAACATGCGTGTGTGTTCCACCCGAAAGAATGCCAAACCAAGTGATAATGGAAATCAATCTCGTTTAAACATAAGGACGTTCCGGAGGGTGAAAACCCGTAAAGATTTTTTACAGAAAGTGAAAATAGCGGCGAAACGGGCGTCCCGGCCCACCTGCGCCGCTCAGTAAAGCAGCGTGATGCCGGGGAGATTCAGTTGGCGGGCGGCGAGTTCCTGACGAATGGCGCTGACACCGTCGTCGAGTTTATTGAGCGCGAACACGCCGCTGACCGTGCGCGCTCTCAGCGCAGGGGTGACAGCCACGATGCGCGTCTCGCGATAGCGGTTGAGCTGCGCGAGCGCCTGCGTCAGCGGTTGGCGGTCGATCACCAGCCAGCCGCGCCGCCAGGCATCATCGCCGGCCGTTTGCCGCGTCAGCCACAGCAGGCCGCTGCGGTAATGCGCCGCCTGGCGTTGCGCGACCACCAGCGAGCGCTCGCCGCGCTCGAGCGTCACCCGCACGCTGTGCTGATGCACGCTGACGTCGACGCCCTGCCCGGTGCGCGCCACGCTGAACTCGGTGCCCAGCGCCTGGGTGACGCCGTTTTCCGCCTCTACCCTGAACGGGCGCTTTTCCGGCCCGTTCACCGGTGCGACGATAAAATAGGCGGCGCCGCTCAGCAGCCGCACCTTGCGTTCGTTGGCGGAATAGGCCAGCGCGATCGCGCTGCCGCTGTCCAGCGCCACCCGGCTGCCGTCCGGCAACGTGACTTCGCGCACCTCGCCGCGAACGGTTTGATAATCCGCCTGCATGCCGATCCATATATCCGGCCCGCGATAAACGCCGAAGGAAACGGCGATCGCCACCGCCGCCGCCATCGCCCAGCGGGCTCCTCTACGGCGAAATGGCGTTTTCAGCGCCGCTACCTGCGGCTGCAGCGCCTGTCGCTGTTCTGGCGGCAGTTGCCCCAGCGTCGCCCACAGCAAGCGAGCCTGATGCAGCGCCGCCGGATGCTGCGGATCATCGGCCAGCCAGGCCTCCAACGCTCGCCGCTGGTCGGCGGCCAGCGCCCCTTCGGCCAGGCGCACGGCCCAGGCGGCCGCCTGTTGCCGCGACTGCGCGGTTAGCGGATTCATGATGGCATAGACCCCTGTTTTTTCTGGTTATAGGTTAAGACGTCTGAAGGCGCATAAACCCGTAAAAAAATTGTCATTATTGATCGTCCATCAACGTCATCAGCCGCTCCAGCGCGCTGGCCAGATGCTTCTCCACCGTACTGAGCGATACGCTCAGCTGAGCCGCCACCTGCGCCTGGGTCAGCCCGTCGAGCCGGTTGAGCCGGAAAATCTGCTGCGTGCGCGGCGGCATGCCCGCCAGCGCCTGTTGCAACAGCTGCAGCATTTGGCTGTCAATCGCCAGCTGCTCGAGCGCCGGTTCGCCGGAGGGATACTGCGCCAGAATGTCATCCTCTACCGCATCAGTCTGTCGCCGCTGCTGTTGCCGAAGATGGTCAAGCATCAGATTCTTGGCGGTTTTATACAGGTAAGCCTCGATATCGAGAATATTGCCCTGCGGGTATTGCTCGGTGAGGCGGGTAAAACTTTCCTGCGCCAAATCCGCGGCCAGCTGAGGGTCGCGCAGTTTGGCGTTCAAGTAGGCTTGCAGCGGCCGCATATGGCGCAGAAACAGCGCCTGCAACTCGGAATTGGACATCTCTTTTCCCAGAAGTGAAACACCCAATAGGGGCGATAAAAATCACATAAATGATTATCATTATCAATATTGTTCTGGGAAATATGTGCTAAGGCGGGGATAAACAGGAAACCGGCCTGACGCCGGTTTCCGCTGGGCTGCAGGTCAGAGCTCTAACGCCTCGTCTTCATAGCGATGCTTGGCGTCGAGCGCTTCCTGCTCGGTTTCATGTTCACTGAGCAACGTATTCGGCTCAATATCGTCGGTGCGCACCTCAAAGCGGCGCAGATGCAGGTTCGGGTCGCCTCGAAACACCTCTACGACGCGGGCACTCCGTGGATAAGCAGGTTGATCATTTTCGCGCATGCCGTTCTCCCGTGTGTTTCACACAGTAGCAAGTATAGCAGCCGCCCTCATTCCGACACGCGCGAGCCAAGATCGCGATCGCCGGGAGCGCCCGCCAACAGCTCGGTCAGTTCTTCGCAGGCGCAAATGCGGCCTTCACGCACGGTGAAGTGCGCCAGCACCCGCACGCGGCTGCAGGTGCCGTCGCGCTTTTCCACCTCGACCAGATGGTGGGTCAGCACCGCCTCGCCCTGCTCCGCCGCCGCGATCACGCTCAGCGTCATGCGGCGGGTTTGCCGCTTCAGCAGCGCCATATGCTGCTCAAACTGCTCGAAGTGCAGCACCTTGCCATCCACCTGCTGGCGGTAGTCCGCGCTGAAGCGGGCGGCGAGCAGGGCCGGCCGATGCTCCGGGTTGGCGACGATCTGCCGCAGCGTATCGAGCACCAGATTCAATGGGGTAAGTTGAGTCATCACGTTTCTCCGAATAGGGTGAATGGCGATCCTATCTCGGTCGGGTGATGGCATAATAACCGCATCAGGACTTTCAATAACGTTAAACGGCCAATACGATGCAGATCCGCAGCCAACGTCTTCAGCATGAAAAAAAGCACCTGACGCCCTGGCATCAGCACCAAGGCGGCCAGATCTATCTCTTGACGCGCGGCATGCTGGCGCTGGAACTGCCCGGCCGGCAATGGGCGATCACCGGCGGCACGCTGGGCTGGCTGCCGCCGGGGTGCGCCCATCAGGCGCTGGCCTGCGGCGATGTGGCGGGCTGGAGTCTGTATCTGCCAGTGGAAAGCGCGCCGGAGATGCCGCCGCAGCCGCAGCTGTTCACGGCCTCTGCGCTGTTGCAAGCGCTGGTGGAACGCATCGCGCAGTTCCCTGCCGGCCCGCTGAGTGCGCCGCAACGGCGGCTGCTGCAGGTGCTGCTGGACGAAATGCACGCGGCGAGCGGCGCCCCTTTGCAACTGCCGCTGCCGCAGGACGCCCGGTTGCTGAACATCGCCCGCGCGCTGCTGAACGATCCCGCCAGCCTGCGCAGCCAGCGCGACTGGGCCGTCTGGGCCGGGCTCAGCCCGCGCACCCTGAGCCGCCGCTTTCAGCAGGAAACCGGCATCGGCTTCGCGCTGTGGCGCCAGCAGGCGCGGGTATTGCGTTCACTGGAGGGGTTATCACGCGGCGAAGCGGTTGGCGAGGTGGCCGACGCCTGCGGCTATGATAACGTCAGCGCCTACATCGCCGCCTTTCGCCGCCGCTTCGGCGTCACGCCCGGGGCATACTTTGCGGCCGCTCGGCAAACGGAATAGAAAAACGGGCGCACAGCGCCCGAAGAGAAGAAAAGGTTATTTCACCGTCTCACGCGGCAGCACCGCGAGGATTTGTTCCACCACCCGCTGCGGATCGGCGGCGCCGTCCATCACGTAATGTGCGGCATCCTGATACAGCGCTTCCCGCGCGGCCAGCACCTCGCGCATCTCTTCGGCGATCGGCCTGCCGGTGAGCGTCGGGCGCTGCGCATCTTCCGGGTACTCTTCCAACCGCTGCGCCAACACGCTGGCCGGCGCGCGCAGGTAGATAACGGTGCCATGCTGGCGCATAAACTGACGATTCTCTTCCGCCAGGATCGCGCCGCCGCCGGTGGCAACTATAGTTGACGGCTTAGTCACGGTTTGCAACGCGACGGTCTCACGGCGGCGGAACCCCAGCCAACCCTCGCGCTCGACCATTTCCGCCACGCTCATCTGCGCCGCCTGCTGCATAAACAGATCGGTATCGACGAATTGATAGCCCAACGCCAGCGCCAATGCGCGGCCTACCGTGGTCTTGCCGGCTCCGCGAGCGCCTATCATGAACAGGGTTTGTGTCATTACGGGTTGTCCCTTATGCGGTGACTGAGTGCATTGCATACCAAAATGCCGAGCGGGTGCGATGGCGTGGTGGCAGCATCATACCCTGCCCGCTCTGTATTTCAATATTTACGATAGTGTAAATTCCATGGCACAGCGACTGCCGACGGCAAAGCCGTGCGCCAGATCCTCATCCAGATGCCGCCGCAAGGCGGCCGTGAGCTGCGCGCCCTCAAGAGGCCGGAATCCCAGCCGCCGGTAGTAAGGCGCATTCCACGGCACCTCAATGAAGGTGGTGAGCGTCAGGCGGCCGGCCCCCTGCCGTTTGGCTTCTTCCGCCACCGCGCCGATCAGGCGGCGGCCGACGCCCTGCCGCTGCCAGGTGCCGGCGACCGACAATTCGGCAATGTGCCAATCTTCCCCCTGAGCCAGCACGGCGATGAAACCGGCGCACTCGCCGTTGTCGCTTTCCGCCAGCCATTCACGGCGCTCGGCGATAAACGCGGCATGCTGCTGCGGGGCCATCACCTCGCCTTCGGCAATAAAGCGCCATTCCGGCTGTTGGCGAAACAACTGCGCCGCCGAGCGTTCAACCGCCATCAGATGCGCGATATCCCGCTGCTGCGCCAAACGAATCTGCAGGCTCATGGGTTCTCCTTAACGTTGGGGCGGTTATTTAAGCAAATTTCACCGCCCGTGGCTTAGAAATCGACACTGCCGCGCAGCACCACCTCACGCGGTTCCCCCACCGCCACGCGCAAATTGCCGCCGCTGGACGGGTAGTAGGTTTTATCGAACAGGTTCTTCACGTTCAGCTGCCATTTCACCCGATAGCCGTTGATCGGCATGGTGTAAGCGGCGAACGCATCGGCAACTGTGTAGTTATCCAGGTAGAAACTGTTGGCAGCGTCACCCGGGCGGCGCCCTACGTAGCGCGCACCGGCGCCAATGCGCACCTCATCGCCGCTGTAGAGACCCGGGCTGCCCAGGTTCTGGGTCAGGAACAGCGAGGCGGTGTGGCGCGCCACGTTGGTCATCTCTTTGCCCTTGTTGTCCGGATCGTCCACCACCCGTGCGTCGGTATACGCATAGGAACCGATCAGGCTCAGCGAGTCGGTGAGATTACCGGCCACGTCCAGCTCCACGCCCTGCGAACGCACGCGTCCGGCGGTGCGCGTCACGGTTTCGCCCGCCACCAGCTCACTGACCATCACGTTGCGCTTGGTGATGTCGAACAGCGCCAACGTGCCGGTAACACCGTTCGGCAGCGCCAGCTTGCCGCCGACTTCCCACGACTTGCCCTGCTCCGGCGGCAGCGAATCAATCTGAGTGGCGATGGAAGAGTTCGGCTTGAACGACTCGGTATAGCTGCTGTACAGCGACACGTAAGGCGTCAGCTTGTAGACCACCCCGGCGCGCGGCACCAGCTTGCCGTCCGAGCTGTCGGTATTGGTCTGGAACGGCCGCCCCTTGCCGGCATAGACGTCGAAAGCGTCGTAGCGCAGCCCGCCCATCACCAGCCATTTATCGGTTAGCTGGATGGAATCCTGCATAAACCAGCCGTAGCTGGTGAGATTTTCCCGCTGGTCGCTGTCTTTGGCGCTGACCGCCGTCGACGGCGGCATCAGGCCGTATACCGGATGATAAATATTGAAATCGCTGTTCTTTTTACCGCGGATCATGTCGCCGCGGTAGGTACGGTTATCTTCAAAATCAAAGCCGAACAGCATCTGGTGGTTGATGCTGCCCCAGTCCACGTCACCATTGAACGTCAGCTGCACCGCGTTGGCGTGGCTGACGGCATGGGCGGTCGAGTCGGCCTGGCGGCTCAATGCGCCGCTCTCCGGGTCCAGCGCCGTGGCGCGCGCCTGGTTGTCGCTGTAGCTGTTGCGGCTGTAGGCGTAGGTCAGCGAGCTTTTCCAGCGCTCATTGAGCGTTTGATCGATCTGCAGGGTGACGCTGTCCTGATCGCCGCGGGTGGCGTTATAAGCCTCGTCGAAACGGCGATCGCGCGGCGTATTCACCGGTTTGCCGGTGCGCGAATCGATAATGGTGCCGCGATCGAACGGCACCAGATATTCCATATGTTCATAGGCCAACCGCACGGTGGTGTTCTCGCCGTACCACATCAGCGAGGGCGCGATCACCGTCTGGCGATTGCGGCCAAAGTTGCGCCAGTAATCGGTTTCATCGTGATCGACGATCATCCGATAGGCAAACCCCGACGTGCCGAGCGGCCCGGTAACGTCGAGCTGGCCACCGCCGCCGTTGAAACTGCTGCCCCAGCCCTCCACGTGGGTATGCTGCTGCAGCTGGGGCTTTTTGGTGATCATGTTGATCATCCCGCCCGGCTCGCCCATGCCGTACAGCATCGAGGCCGGCCCCTTGAGCACCTCCACCCGCTCGGTGGTCGGCGTAAAGTTGCGCGCCTGCACCGAGCGCACGCCGTCGCGCAGAATGGAGCCGTCGCGGTTGTCGCCGAAGCCGCGTTTCATTACCGCGTCCTGGGTGCCCCCCAGCGTGTTGGCCTGGGTTATGCCGCTGACGTTGTACAGCGCTTCGTCCAGGCTGCTGACCGCCTGATCGGTAATCACCTGTTGCGGCACCACGTCGATCGCCTGCGGCACGTTCAGCAGGTTGGTTTCGCTGCGGGTACCGGTAACGCTGGTCAACGGCTGATAGCTCTGCACGCCGTCGGCGTCTTTGCGGCCGACCACCACCAGGCTCTCTTCCTGCGGCGCGGCTTTTTCCGCCGCCCACGCCGGCGATGTCGCGCAGGCAGCCAAAGGCAATGCGCACCACCAGCCGCGCTTGTTGTTATTCATTATCTAACTGACTCCAATAGGTCCCTGAAAAAGGTAACGGCAAAAACTGCTGATACAGCTGTTGGAAGGTCTGCTGCGGGTTGATGTCGGCGAACAGATCCGGGTAAAACGCTTTGGCGAACATCTCGACCAACACGACATGGTACGGGCTGAGGTAAAAGTTGTGCCAGACGCTCCAGGCGCGGTGGTTTTTCACCGCCTGCAGGCTGGCCAGCATCGGCTGTTTGGCGATCAGTTGGCGGAAGCTGTCGGCGGCCTCCTGTGGGCTGACCTGCGGCCCGAGGCGCAGATCGGACAGCCGTTTGCCCTGCGGCCCAGCCATGCCGGTGGCGAGGTACACGTCGGGATTGGCGCTCAGAATGGTTTCCGGGTTCAGCTCGCCATACACCCCTTTGACGCTGGCGTTGGCGATGTTGTCGCCGCCGGCGAAGGTCAGCAGATCGCCGAGGTTGCCGTGCGCGGCGGTGGTGCAACAGGTGTCGCGCCGCCCCAGATGCAGGTGCAGCATCACCTTGGGCTTCGGCCCCTGATAGCCCGCCAGCCGTTGCCGGATCACCGTCATATGCTGCTGATAAAACGCGATGAACTGCTCGGCGCGTTGCTGGCGATTGAGCACTTCGCCCAGCAGCCGCACGCTCGACACGGTGTTGTTCAGCAGATCGATGCGCAGATCGACGTAGATCACCGCCACGCCGGCCTTGCTCAGTGCGGAAACCAGCAAATCGTTGTCGCCGTCTTCACGCGCGTAGCGCGCCAGGATCACCAGATCCGGCTTCAGCTGCAGCAGGCTTTCGATGTTGACCTGGCGAAAGTTATTGCCGCTGATGACGGGGATCTGGGCTATCTGTGGAAACTTCTGCGCATACAGCTGCCAGCTTTGCGCATCAAAGCGCGCCAGATCCGCCGGCCAGCCGACGATGCGCTGCGCCGGGTTGCCCGGCTCCAGCAGCGCCAGCGTATACAGCATGCGGCTCTCCCCCACCACGATGCGCTGCGGGTTGTCCGGCACCGCGACCTGGCGGCCGGTGATGTCGGTTACCGTCTTCGCCTGGGCGGAGAACATGCCGAACCACAGGGAAAGCAGCAGTAAAATGAGGGAATTGCGCATGATTGAGCCGAAACGGGGGAAATAGTGTGCGCATGATAATCACTCTCATTAGCACTTGCAATCCCACGCCGCAATTGCCAAAAGAAATCCGGGAAACGGTGCCGGGCATGCGGTGAAACACCGTGAAACCGCTAAAATAGCGGCTTTAAAAAGTTAAAAAAATGGCGGAAAAATCGGTTAAATAGGAGGGGGAAACAGCAAAAAAACCGGGAGACCTCCATGACTCAACGCATCATTCCGCTGTCGGAGTGCCCGCAGTTTGCCGATGTGTGCGCCGCCTGGGCTTTCGGCCAATGGGGGTCACAGCGCGGCGGTTCGCTGGCGCGCACCCAGCTGCGTTTCGCCCAATGCAGCCGGCCAAGCGACGATCACCTGACGCTGATGATGATCGACGGCGATCGTCCGGTCGGCATGGCCAGCCTGTGGCCCAGCGACGATCACCAGCGTCAGGATCTCACTCCGTGGCTGGCCGGCGTCTTCGTGCATCCCGATCACCGCCGCAAGGGCATCGCCCACCGTCTTGAAATGGCCATCGTCGAGGCGGCGCGGCAACGCCATCACTCGGTTCTGCATCTCATTACCGACAAGTCGGAAGCGCTGTACGCCGGCTGGGGTTGGCAACCTCTGGAGCGCCGGCGGCAGCATGACGAAGAGGTGGTGGTGATGGAGAAAAAACTGTAGCTAACGCGGCGTACAGACATACACCAGCGCCGGCGGGAAGTTGCGCACCACCCGCAGGCGCTTCCAGTGAAAATAGCGCGACAGCAATTTTTCCGACAGGTGGCTGTATTGGAACAACACCAGCGTGCCGTTGCGCGCCAGCAGCCGCTGCCGGGCCTGCTGAAGAATGCGCACGCTGATCCTGACCGGGATCGACAGCAGCGGCAGGCAGGAAAACACCACGTCGTAATCCGTGGCCATCCGGGTCGCAGAGTGGCCCATCACCTTCAGCCGCCGATCGTCTATCCCGCGCAGGCGATGCACGAAATGGGGTTGGATCTCGAAGGCCTCCAGCGCCGCATCGGCGCGCATCCGCCCCAGAATACGTTTGGTCAACACCCCGTCGGCCGCGCCCAGTTCCGCGATCGACAGCGCCCGGGTCCATTCAACCTGATTCAGCATCGCCTGACACAGCCACGGGGAAGAAGGCGCCAGCGTACCGACGGTGCGCGGTGAAGCCATAAATTGCTGCAGGTAAGCGAAGTGATTCATCAGTTGCAGCCGGGTCGCATTTAACATTGAGGCCTCCTTGGGTTAAGCCCTCAATGTGAGCCGAATTTCTTAAGTAATCATTAACATGATTCCGAAAGCGGCAGACACAGTTGTAATAAAATGCAACCTCATCAACGGCACGCAAAGAAAAACGGCCGTAATAATGACCTGAGAATAAATCGTTTATACACCGACTATTCAGATAATTATTGCGACCGTTTATTTTATTGGCCGCGTTGCCGCGGCCAGAGCGTAAAAAAACCAATGCTTAGCGATAAATTTCCGCATTGCCGCGCCAGTTGCTGGAATCCCCGGGGGTGTCCAGACCGATAATGCGATAATGGCTGGCGCCGTCCGCCGCGGCTTTTTCTTTAAGGGCGGTGATGGCATCATGCGGTGAGCCGCTAATGCCGGAAACCGACACGACGCCGATGCTTTGCAGATTGGCGGCCTGCTCGCTGTTGACCTGTTTCACCGACGACAGCGGCGCGGCGAAAGTGGAGAAAGAAGCGGCGGCGATCAATACGGCTGCGATGCTTGGGATGAGTTTCATGATTGACTCCAGGTGTTCTTGTTTATTAGCTCGTGGTCAGTGATGTTAATTATCCGCTAGCCAATGAAAACGGACGTCATGCAACGTAAAGAACATCAATCATTGTGAGGAGAATAAGGAGGAAGTAAGAGCGGGTGTGTATTTTCAGGCGGGAATGACTTTATAGACCTCACCTTACCCCTATTTGATGAACAATTAAAGACGGTGCGAGATAAAGCATGCGCGCCGCGTCTATTTAAGATTTTTTACCCGCCGGAGCGCGCTGAGCTACGCTGATTTTGTGGCTTACCCTTTTAAGGAAGAACGCTTATGTCGCAAAACCTGCTGCGCGTGCGTGACGGTCAGGGCGCTTCGGTCTCATTTTCCGAGCTGCTGTTCGATCTGATCTACGTTTTCGCCGTGACCCAACTTTCCCACTATCTGTTGCATCACCTGACGCTGACCGGCGCGCTGGAAACCCTGCTGCTGTGGTTTGCCGTCTGGCTGGCCTGGCAATACACCGCCTGGGTCACCAACTGGTTCAATCCGGATACCCGCCAGATCCGCCTGCTGCTGTTCGCGATCATGCTGCTGGGGCTGTTCGCCGCCGCCGCGCTGCCGCAGGCGTTTGGCGAGCGCGGCCTGATCTTCGCGCTGTTTTATGTCGCTATTCAGGTCGGCCGCTCCGCCACGGTATTGCGCCTGCTGGCGCCTGGCCACCCATTGAAACAAAACTTTCGCCGCATCCTCGGCTGGCTGTGCATCTCCGCCGTCTTCTGGATCGCCGGCGGGCTGGCGGAAGGCCATACTCGCCTGGCGCTGTGGGCGATCGCCGTCTTGTGCGAATACGTCTCGCCGATGTTCGGTTTTCGCCTGCCGGTGCTGGGGCGCTCGGACAGCAGCAGCGAATGGACCATCGAAGGCCACCATCTGGCGGAGCGCTGCCAGCTGTTCGTGATCGTGGCGCTGGGGGAAACCATTCTGATCACCGGCGCCACCCTGAGCGAAATGGAAAGCTGGAGCCTGCCGGTGCTCATCGCTTCGCTGGTGGCCTTTCTCGGCAGCCTGGCGATGTGGTGGGTTTACTTCGACACCAGCAGCAAAGCCGGCAGCCACGCCATCAGCCAGGCGGAAAACCCCGGCCAGCTGGGCGCTTATTTCCACTACGTGCACGTCGCGCTGGTGGGTGCCATCATCGTCTGCGCCGTGGCCAACGAGCTGGTGATCGCCCATCCTGACGGCCGCATCCAACACGCCACGGCGGCGGTGCTGCTGCTCGGCCCGGCGATTTACCTGTTCGCCAACGCGCTGTATAAACGGTTGGTGTATCGCCGCTTCCCGCTGTCGCACCTGGTTGGGCTGCTGGCGCTGGCGGTATTGGCCCCCGCCGCCTATTTAACCGATCTGCTGATGGTCAATGGCCTGACGACGCTGATCATGGTGGTGGTGGCGGTGTGGGAGAGCATCTCGCGCGGCAGAGCGCCGCAGCGGCACGCGGAGACCTGAAGCAAACGGGGGCGTCACCGCCCCCGCTGTGAGATTGATGACAAACCTCATGCCATTGCCGGGTTTGCAGAGAGCAGCGGATAAAAAAACAAGGAAAATCAATTTATTGATTTTCGGCTGATGGCCACAAAGGAGGAAAAACCACGTTTTTTCCTCCTTTTTCAACGGTCTGACGGGGGCGCTGTCGCCCCTTCTCGATCACTTCAAGGGTTGCGGCAAGGTGAGCACCCAGAGCTCACTCAGCGACTCCGGCTGCTCCAGAGGGCGCAATTCGATACGGGCATCGGTCTTGTCGCCGTCGAGGCTCAACCGCCCTCCTTTCTCCAGCTGGTAGTCACCGATTTTTTTGCTCTTTGGCGACGCATCCACCAGCTTCGCCTGCAAGCCGAAATCGTTGTCATTGATCACCGCCAGCGTGCGATCGTCGATCAGCGCCAACCCTTCCGCTTTCTCCTGGCGCCAGCCCAACTGGCGCAGATCCGCCACTTCCCGTTTCTGCGCCAGCTTCACGCCGCGTTTAGCCAGCTCTTGCGCATCGTCGAACTCCAGCGCTTTACCCTGGCCGTCAAACGTACTCAGATCGCTGGCCTGCGCGAGATCCACCAGATAGATCTTGTTGATCATCGTCTTATCTTTATCGGTTCCCTGTTCAATCAACAGGATGCGCTGGTTGTCCAACGCCACGATATCGCCAATCTTGGCGTCTTTGGCTTTTTTATAGCGGTCGATATCGATGGGATAGCCATACATCGCAGTTTTGCCACTGCGCGGATCGAAGCTCACCAGCCGGGTAAACTGCGCCTTGTTTTTGCTTTTACCATCAACATCCAGCGTGCTCTGCACCGCCGCCAGAATGCGTCCATCCGGCATCCGGGTCAGCCCCTCAAAACCGCGGTTAGGCTGGCGCCACTTCAGGATGTTCGGCAAACCGCTCGCCACCGCCTGCTCGCCGGCCTGCGGCGTTGGGCCATATTTGGCGAGAATTTTGCCTTTGTCGTCGACATGGATCAGAAACGGGCCATACTCGTCACACAGCCAATATCCGCCGTTGCCGTCACCGATGATACCTTCGGTATCCAACCCACGGCGATCACCGGACAGCGGTTGCAGCGCGTCGTTCAACGCCACTTCGTTCGTGGAACCAATCAGCTCGCTCGGCAGCGGCAGCCCGCTAATCGGCCCTTTTTCGTCATGCAAGGGCCGCGCATTCTCGGCCACGGCCTTGCCGCCGCCGATACGAATGTCCATCAACAGAGGCGTGAATTGCGGATTGGCGAAAATCTTGGCTTCTTGCTTGCCCACCGCAGGAGCATCAGCATTCGGGCCGCGATCGGTCAGCGTCGTCAGCACCAGATCGTCGCCCTGCTTGCGATTGAACGACAGCCCTGAGCCGATCCCCACCGGCAACCCCTGCGGGAAATGCTTGGCAAACGCCCCCTGATAGGCGACGCGTTCCCCGCCGGGGAAGCCGACCACATAACGCGCCACCTCAATATCTGCAGCGTAGGTGAATACCGGAAACAGCGAAGCCAACAGCAGGGAGAGCGATTTTATTCTCATGTTTTTTACCCGAGGTTGAATGAAGCGTTATCAGGCAGAAGAAGATATTAATTTAGCATGACACTTAGATGACAACAGGCGCTTCGTCAAATGTAAAACAAGCAATAAGGTTGGCTGGCAAATAGAAATTAGCAATTAACCTGAGCGTATTGAATGGATAAAACCGCTGGAAAAAACCACCCGAAAATAGCCCGCCATTTTGCTTAGGGTAAATTCTTATAGCAAAGATAAAAAAATCGGCAAACGCGCGTCGGCACGTGGAAAAACGGTGTTTTTCTCATAGACAAAATAAAATACCGGGGATTTAATACCGCCGTTATTCAAGGTGCATTAAGAAAATTCTATAGAATATCTGCATGAACTCAAAAAGCTGTTCTATAGTTTTTAGTGCTAACGCCCGTTAGTCTATTCCGCAGGATGGAATCTATGTCAAAGCGACTTTTTGCTGAATTTTTTGGCACATTTTGGTTGGTGTTTGGTGGTTGTGGTAGCGCAGTATTGGCAGCGGCATTCCCACAGCTGGGTATTGGTTTCCTCGGCGTCGCGCTCGCTTTCGGTCTGACCGTGGTGACGATGGCCTATGCCGTCGGCCATATTTCCGGCGGGCATTTTAACCCGGCCGTCACCGTCGGCTTATTCGCCGGCGGCCGTTTCGCGGCGAAAGACGTTATTCCTTACGTTATCGCTCAGGTCATCGGCGGTATCGCCGCAGCGGCGGTGCTGTATTTGATCGCCAGCGGCAAAGCCGGTTTCGACGCCACCGCAGGCGGCTTCGCCTCCAACGGTTACGGCGAACACTCACCGGGCGGTTATTCTCTGCAAGCCGCGATCGTGATTGAGCTGGTACTGACCGCCTTCTTCCTGATCGTTATTCACGGCGTGACCGACAAGCGCGCGCCGGCAGGCTTTGCCCCGCTGGCGATCGGCCTGACGCTGACGCTGATCCACCTGATCAGCATCCCGGTGACCAATACCTCCGTCAACCCGGCGCGCAGCACCGGCGTAGCGATCTTCCAGGGCACCTGGGCGCTGCAGCAGCTGTGGGTCTTCTGGCTGGTGCCGCTGGTCGGCGGCATTATCGGCGGCCTGATCTACCGCTGCCTGCTGGAAGACAAAAAATAAGCGTATCGCAGTCAATCGCGTTTCACGGGGCAGCCTTCATCGGCTGCCCCGTTGCTTTCAGCCCTTCGTCACTTCAAACATCATGATGTCGCTGGTAAAGGAGCCGTCCGGCTGAATGGCGAAATGCGCCGCCACCTCTTCCGACACGCTTTGCTGCAGCGCGCGGATCGCGGTGACGAAATGCGCCGGCGTGCGCATACGCGCCACCCAACTGCCGAACTCCAGCATCAATCGATCCGCCGTCACTTCGCGTACCATCAGCCCGGCCTCGGTCAGTAACGTCAGCCACTCGCCCGGCGCATAGTTGCGCACGTGCGAGGTGTCGCGCAGCACTTCCACGGTTTGCAGGTAGATATCCAGCAGCGGATACCCCGGCGAGACCACGTCCATAAAGATCGCGCTGCCGCCCGGTTTGAGTACCCGCCTGACCTCGCGCAGCGCCTGGCCGACGTCGTGCCAGTGGTGCGCCGAATAGCGGCTGATGACCAGATCGAAGCTGGCGTCTTCAAACGGTAAAGACTCCGCCACGCCCTGCTGCTGCTGAATGTTATTCAGGCCTTTTTCCGCCGCCGCCTGCTTCACCACCGCCAACATTTGCGCCGACAGATCGTAGGCCACCACCTGCGCTACCCTGGCAGCCGCCGTGAAGCTGGCATGCCCGGCGCCGCAGCCCAGATCGAGCAGGCGCGCGCCGGCGTGCGGTTCCAGTAACTGTGCAAGGCGTTGCAAATCCTTGCCCTGCGCGTGTACCGCGCTGGTTAAGTAGGCGTTGGCCTGCTCGCCGAACTGCCGGTCTACCGCGTTTTTATGGCTGTTGCTGATGCTCATGTTTGCTCCCGTTATTATCCGGCTTGCGCCTGTGCCTGAAGGCTTTCGGCTACTATAATCAGGCTACTATACGGGTACAATATGAGCAGTTATCCTGGTATAAATAGGTACCACGCTATGTCATCAGAAGCCTTATCCGGGCCAAAGGCCCTCGGCGCGTTCCTGCGGGCGCACCGCGAACGCATCACGCCGGAAATGCTCGGCCTGCCCAGCTCCTCGCGCCGTCGCACCAGCGGCCTGCGGCGCGAAGAGCTGGCGCAAATCAGCGGCATCAGCGCCACCTGGTATACCTGGATCGAACAGGGCCGCGAGGTATCCATTTCCCCCTATACGCTGGCACGCATCGCCAAGGCGCTGCGGCTCGGCCCGGCCGAACGCCATTACCTGTTTACCCTGGCGCGCGTCGCCGACCCCGAGCAGGAAACACACCGCGAAACCGCCAACGACGCGGTGCTGCAAAGCGTGCACCAGATGACGGTGCCCTGCTACCTGCTGGACGTGACCTGGAATGTCGTCGCCTGGAACCCGCAGGCGGCGGCGCTGTTCAGCGGCTGGCTGGATGTGGCCAACAGCCCCAACCTGCTGCACTTCATGTTCTTCCACCCGTTGGCGAAAACGCTGGTCAGCGATTGGGAAGAGCGCGCGCGCCGCGTGGTGGCCGAGTTTCGCGCCGAGACCAGCCATCATCAAAATACCGAAGAGATGCGCGCCTTCGTGCGCAACATGACGCACAACAGCGCAGACTTTAATCACTGGTGGAAGCAACATGACGTCATGGCGCGCGAAGGCGGCGAACGCGCGTTCGAGCATTCTCGGCAAGGCGCACTGCGCTATCGCCAACTGACCTTCCACCCGGCAGAGCACGCCGGTCTGAAGCTGGTGATGCTGATCCCGCTGCCGCAATTGGTAACAAATTCATAGGCAAGTTTACCCGCCATTTATTTATAGGTTCATGTAAACGCGCTAGGGTGATTGATACCGATGATAATTATCATCCAGCACCGTTATTTATCTCCTGAGGTACTCCTATGCAATCCGAAGAACAACGCCTTATCGATGGTCTGTTTGGCCGCCTGAAAGAAGCCGAGACCAAGACGGGCCCACGGGATCTCCAGGCAGAGCAGCAAATCAACCAGCATATTCGCGAGCAGCCTTCCGCCCCTTATTACATGGCGCAGGCGATGATCATTCAGGAAGCGGCGCTCAAGCAGATGGATCAGCGGGTCAAAGAGCTGGAGGCCCAGGTGGCGCAGCTGCAGCAAACCGCCAACGGCCAGCAGAGCAGCGGCGGCTTCCTGGCCGGTCTGTTCGGCGGCGGCAGCCGCACGCCAAGCCCGCGTGAACAGTATCAGGCGCAGCAGCAAAATACGGCGGCCTGGAACAACGCGCAGCAGGGGGGCTACGCGCAGCAGCAGCCTGCCTATGCCCCACCGCAGCAGGCGGCGCCCTCACGCGCCGGCGGCTTCCTGGGAGGCGCCTTGCAAACGGCGGCGGGCGTCGCCGGCGGCGTGGTGTTGGCCGACATGCTGACCGGCATGTTCCGCCATTCGCAGCCACAGGAAATCGTAAATATTATCGAGGAAACCCCGGCGCCGCTGGACGACAGCGCAATGCGCAATTTCGACGCCTCCAACAACCTTGATACCTTCAACAACGGCGATGGTGGCAGCTTCCTGAACCAGGACAACGGCTTCCAGAACGCCAGCTATCAGGACGACACGGATTACGCCGACGACGATTACAGCGACGACGACGACTCCTTCCTGTAATTCCCTTCGCCCCCTCTCACCCGCAGAGGGGGATTCCCCGTTTCACCAATCTGGTCTACAGTGAACACTGTTCATTTATCCAGCCGGGAGAAACGATGATGAGCCTTACTCCTTCAGACCCTTTTTTCAGCGAACGTCTGCAGATGCGCCCGCCGGTGATGGCGGATCTCGAACGCTTCTACGCCATCTTCGGCGATCCGCAAACCCAGCGTTTCAATCCCGCCGGCCCGCTCACCAGCAAAGCGCAGGCTATCTCGGCGCTGCAAGAGAGAATTTCCGGGTGGCAACAACACGGTTACGGTTCCTGGGCGATCGCCCTGCGCGAACGGCCGGATTGGATCATCGGCTTTGGCGGATTGTCCTGGAAACCGCTCGGCGCACAGCGCACCGTGAACCTCGGCTATCGATTCGATACTCGCGTCTGGGGCATGGGGTTGGCCACCGAGATGGCGCGGGCTTCGCTGCAATATGGTTTTGTCGGATTGGCGATGGAGGAAATTTCCGCCATTGTGCGCGCGGAGAATCAGGCGTCGTGGCGAGTGCTGGAAAAGATCGGCATGCGGCGGGTGGATACGCTGGATGACGTGCCCGGCGCAGCGCCGAGCCTGGTGTATACACTAAAGCGCGGCGACTATCAGGGCTGATCGTCGCTGATTCTGGCCAATGCCATGCGATAAGATTTGACCTTCTTACGCTTTTTCAGCCAGGTGGTGGTCGACACTATGAACACCGCGCCCGACATCGCCAACACGCCGGTCGGGTGGCCGTAAAACACCATCAAGGCAAAGTACACGGCGGAAACGATCGCCACCCATTTCGCCGTATTGCCCATGTCGTTTTTCTCCTGGGTCAAACGGCGAATGCGCTCTTCTTCACTGATTCCCATACGCGCTCCTTGTTGGTTGAATGTTCCATTATATGGAGCTGGAGTGCTGATATTTCAAGCGGTTGGATGGTAAAGAAGCGTAAAGCTCAGGCCGGCGGCTCCCGCCGCCGAGACAGATAGCGCCCGGGCTGATCGGCACCCGGCAGGCCGCTGCTGTCGTTGCGGCCAAACAGCCGGTAGCGATTGCCGGCAACCGCATCATAGACCTTGTCCGCCAGCCGCGGTGGCAGGCAACGCCCCAGCGCCAGCGCGCGGTATGGCCAAGCCAATTGGCGCAGCGCCTGAAACAACGCCGCCGAGCGCAGCCAATAGCGCCCCTGCTCAACATAGACCACGGAATCGAAACGATCGGTCGGCAACCCCAACGCCAGCAGGATCGCCTGCCCTTCGACGGATTGCACCGTTGCCAACAGAATACGCCGCTGCCGATCGGCGCGAATAAGGTATCTCACCAGCCCGTGACACAGATTGCATTCGCCGTCGAACAACAGCACGCGATCGCCGGGCTGGAGATAAGGCAGCTGTGATAAAGGGGTCATCCCGCCTCCCGAAAAACGCTCTCCTTAGCCTAACGCGCCTGGCGCGCCCAGGCCAGAGCGGGATGACAGGGCCCGTTAAGGCGCAGGCGGTGCGTCAGGCACGGCCACCACCGCGATGCGCACTTCATAGTGTTTGGCGCTGCCCGCCGGGATCACCGCCGTCAGTTTGTTGATGGTTTCCACCGGATTGTCGCTGGCCGAGGTGGCGCAGAACAGCTCGCCGCCGTGGCAGAACCCCGGCTTGGGCGGGTGCCCGCCCGGGAAAGGCGGCATGCGCATCGGCGCATCCATCAAAGGCGGCAACGCGTTGGCCGCAGGCTTCTCAGGCGCCGACATCGCGCTCGCGCTGAACAATAGCGCCATGCCCATGCAGGGCAGCGCCAGGATCTTGATTGCTTGTTTCATTGAATTAGCCTCATTTGCCGGGTTCGGGATTACGCTACCCCGCCCCCGGCCAATGAGAAAGCCGCTTTTCGCTACCTTTTCGCCCCGCTGCGCTTTGCTTACATCCCGCGTCTAACGTGATGAAAGGCGAAAGGTTGAGTAAAGGGCCGTCGCGTTACTTACCGTTGGTCAGCGTGTTGTAGCTGGTCATCAGATTGCGGTAGTCCGGAATATGGTTGGAGAACAGCGTGCCCAGGCCTTCGATGTCGTTGCGCCAGTCGCGGTGCAGTTCGCAGGCGACGCCGAACCAGGTCATCAACTGTGCGCCGGCGGCTTCCATGCGGCTCCAGGCCGACTGACGGGTCAGTTCATTGAAGGTGCCGGAGGCGTCGGTCACCACAAACACTTCGAACCCTTCATTGAGCGCAGACAGCGCCGGGAATGCCACGCACACTTCGGTCACCACGCCGGCAATGATCAGCTGCTTGCGGCCGGTGGCTTTTACCGCTTTGACGAAGTCGTCGTTGTCCCAGGCGTTGATCTGGCCAGGACGCGGAATGAAGGGGGCATCGGGGAATTGGGCTTTCAGTTCCGGCACCAGCGGGCCGTTGGGGCCGTTTTCAAAACTGGTGGTCAGAATGGTCGGCAGGTTGAAATACTTCGCTAAATCACCCAGCGCCAGCACGTTGTTTTTAAACCGATCGGGATCGATGTCGCGCACCAGCGAAAGCAGCCCTGCCTGATGATCCACCAGCAATACGGCGGCCTGATCTTTGTCGAGGCGTTTGTAATTTGCAGTCATGGTTTTACTCCTGTGGGGTTTGATGTTGCGGATGAAATGCCCCGCCGGTGTGGCGGGGCGTTGAGGTTTAAGTGTGGCATCTGGAACCGAGAACACTTCCCGCCCCAGATGCCAAGGTTCAACCGGCGCTCGCTTCGGCGTTCATGCTGCCGAACTTGCCGCTGTTGAAATCGCGGAACGCCTGCTGGATTTCCGCTTCGCTGTTCATGACGAACGGGCCGTAGCCGACGATAGGCTCATCGATCGGTTCGCCGCTCAGCACCAACAGCGCGACGTCGTTGTTGGCTTCGATAGTGATCGAATCCCCCGCCCGGTCGAAACGCACCATCTGGGTTTCACGCACCACATCTTCGCCGTTAACCAGGATCGCGCCGTGCAGCATCACCAGCGCCAGCGTATGGCCTTCTTTCACCGTCAGCGTGGTGGTATGGCCGGCATTCAGCTTCATATCCCACACGTTGAGCGGGCTGAAAGTGCGCGCCGGGCCGGCATGGCCGCCGAAGTCACCGGCGATCACCCGCACCTGCCCTGCGCCGTCCGCCAGCGGGACCACCGGAATATCGGCGTTCAGCAGCGTCTGGTAACCCGGCTCGGCCATTTTGTCCTTGGCCGGCAGGTTGACCCACAACTGCACCATTTCCATGGTGCCGCCGTTGCGCGAGAAGTCCCGCGAATGGAACTCTTCGTGCAGGATGCCGGAGGCGGCGGTCATCCACTGGACGTCGCCGGGGCCAATCACCCCGCCGCTGCCGGTCGAGTCGCGGTGTTCCACTTCGCCCTGATAGACGATGGTCACCGTTTCAAACCCGCGATGCGGGTGCTGACCCACGCCACGGGTGCCGGAGGCGGAACGGAATTTGGTCGGCGCCGCGTGATCCAGCAGCAGGAACGGGCTCATTTCCGCCCCCAAATCGTTATAAGAGAACAGCGAATTCACCAGGAAACCGTTACCGACCCAGTGTGCTTCCGGGCTGTTGTGAATACCGAGGATTTTTTTCATCTTGAACTCCCGTTTCAGACCTCACGGCCTTAAGTTGATGTCAGAAGTTTAATCCGCCGGGGTTTGCTGCAGTAGTAGGCAAGATGTACACTCAGCGTTCTACTGATAGAACGATAAGGGATACGATGCTGACCGATCTGAACGATCTGTTTTTCTTCGCCAGCGTGGTCGATCACCAGGGATTCGCCCCCGCCGGCCGGGCGCTGGGCATTCCCAAATCCAAACTCAGCCGCCGCGTGGCGCTGCTGGAGGAGCGGTTGGGCGTGCGCCTGATCCAGCGCTCGACGCGGCGCTTCTCGGTGACCGAGGTCGGCCAAACCTATTACGCGCACTGCAAGGCGATGCTGGTGGAAGCGGAAGCGGCGCAGCAGGCGATCGAGCAGACGCGCGCCGAGCCCTGCGGCACGGTGCGCATGTCCTGCCCGGTGGCGATCCTGCACACCCGCGTCGGCAGCATGGTGGCGGCCTTTATGGCCGATTATCCCAAGGTGACGGTGCATCTGGAGGCCACCAATCGCCGGGTGGACGTGGTGGGGGAAGGCTTGGATCTAGCGATCCGGGTGCGGCCGCCGCCGCTGGAGGACAGCGATCTGGTGCTGAAGATCCTGGCGCAGCGCACCTGGTGCGTCGCCGCCAGCCCGGCGCTGGTGCGCACCCTCGGGCCGGCGCACACGCCGGAAGACTTGCGTAAATACCCGACGCTCGATCTCGGCCCGGCGCGCGGTCAGCACCAATGGCGGCTGACCGGCCCACAGGGTGAACGGGTGGAGTGGGAGCACACGCCGCGGCTGGTCACCGACGACATGCTGATGCTGCGCACCGCCGCCATCGCCGGCGCCGGCATCGTACAACTGCCGGCGATGATGATGCGCGACGACATGCTGCGCGGCGAGCTGGTGCAACTGTTGCCGGGCTGGCAGCCGCAGGGCGGCGTGGTGCATGCGGTTTACCCGTCGCGCCGCGGCCTGCTACCGGCGGTGCGGCTGCTGCTCGACTATCTGGGCGAGCAGTTCGCCAGCATTGAAGAAGAGTGATCAGGCGGTGATTTCGATCGCGTTGCCGTCTGGATCGCGAATGACGGCCTCGTAGAAGCCGTCGCCGGTCCAGCGCGGCGCGGACAGCAAAATGCCCTCCTGCTGCGCGCGCTGCGCCAACCGATCGACCTGCCGCTCATCCCCCAGCGACAGCGCGATGTGCGCCCAACCGACCCGCTCCTCCTGTTCCTGCGCCGGCAGCAACGTCGGCACGCGCATGATCTCCAGCGACGGCCCGGCCGCCAGGCTGACGAAGCGGGAAACGAACCCCGGCCGGTTGCGGCTGACATACTCCTCCCCCGCGGCACCATTGAAATAACGCTGCCAAAATGCCAGCTGCGCGTCGATGTCACGGGTCCACAGAGCAACATGGGCTATTTTCATCATCATTCTCCGGTCGGTAAATCGCTGTGCCAAACCTGGCCGCCGCCCTGCGCCACCTGCAGCTCAAGCTGCGGGTGCGCGCCGCGCGCCGTCACCAGATGATCCACCCGCCCGGCGGGCAGGAAGGGGTAAGGGGCGTAGGTATTGAGCTTGTCGCGGGTGCACAGCACCGCCACGCTGCCGGCGCGCGTCAACAGCCGCTTTTTGAAGGTGGCGTCCTGGTAGCTCAGCGCGGAGAAGCCGCCGGCCGGGTCGTAGGCGCAGATGCCGGTAAACACCAAATCGAAATGGAAACCGTCGATCTCTTCCGCGGCCTTGGCGTCCACGCAGCCGCCGACCTGCGCATCCAACTCGCCGCCGATCAGGATGGTGCGGATCCCCGGCCGCTCCAGCATTTTGCCGGCGATGCTCAATGCATTGGTCACCACCGTCAAACGCCGGTCGCGCGGCAACAGATCCGCCAGATACAGGTGGGTGCTGCCGGCGTCGAGGAAGATCAGCTGTTCTTCACCGATCACCCCCAGCGCGGTCTGCGCCAGCGCCAGCTTCTCGTCACCGCTGAGCGCAATGCGCGTCGCAACGGGGCCTTCGGCCGGCGTCGGCGCTAACGCGCCGCCATAGATGCGTTTACACAGGTTCTGCGCCGCCAGCTGGCGCAGATCGCGGCGGATGGTCGCTTCGGTGGTGTTCAGCCGCTGCGCCATCTCCAGGGCCAGCACCCGCCCCTGTTGGCGGAGCGTGTCAAGAATGGCCTGGTGACGCTCATTCGGTAACAGTTTGGACATCATTTCAATCCGGTGACGCTAAAGTGATCACAAATGTACACAAACAAACACAAACGTACAATGCAGAGCGGAAGAAAAATCGCCGGGCAGGATTTTCGCCTGCGGGATGTTGGCTATACTGAGGCAAGCGAAGTTACCGCAGACGTAACGGCTTGGACGCTAAGGGAAAACGATGTTATTGACGATCGCAAGGTGGCTGTTTCAACTCCCCGGGAAGCTGTTCGGGCTGATTTTCAAAAATCGCCTGAGGATATTTTTGTTCTTCATGCTGGTCGCCGTTGGGGTGCTCGGCGCCAAGCGCTATCTGCGCGCCCACCAATATGACGACGAGTTCAGTCTCGCCGCCCCCGCCGATTACAATCGCGCCATCAAGCGCGAAATGCCGCTGCGGGAGGCGCGCGAACAGTGCGGCGGGCCGCTGCATGACAATGCCGGGCAGCCGTGGCCCGCTTCAGCGGGTTATCTGCATCAGCCAACGCGGCTGCCCGCATCCGGCCTGCATCGGCTGACGTTGGATAATCAGGGCAACGATTTCGCGGTGCTGGTCAAGCTGGAAACGCCAGCGGCGCCGCAACAGCTGGCGGAAGTCTTTATTCCGCCCGCCGGCAGCTTCGAGGTGAAAATCAATGCGAACGCGGAACACGTGATGAAAATCAAGAATATCAAGACCGGCTGCATGTTCCGCTCCCGGCCGTTCAACCTGGATAAACAGCGTGATTGGCGCATGCCGCTGACGCTGCAGAAGGACGGCAGCCTGCAGCTGCAGCCGATAGGCGATCGCCAATTCTGATCGAGCGCCGGGCAGCAGAGCCGGCGCCGCATAGGGTTACTTTTTCACCGGATGATCGCGGCGGAACAGTTCCCAGCTTTCAATTTCCTGCCCACTCGGCAAGGTACAGGTAGAATACTGGCCTGCCGCATTCTCTTTGGCGTTCAGCTTGCCGCCGATTTGGGTGCAGTACACGTCGGCCGGGTTCGCCATGCCGATCGGTTTCACCTGCGGCGGTGGCGGCGCATCGTTGGATTTCACGGAACACCCCTGCAACATCGTCATCCCTGCCAGCAGGGAAAGCATCAACGTTTTTTTCATTTTTCCAGCTTATGCAAAATACCCACGGCGGAACGCTCCGCCGTGGGTTGATCATGAAATAAAGGATTTGCCCTGTTTCAGCACCAGATCGCAGGCTTTCTGTTTCACCTTCTCGGTGATCTGCGAGGTGCCCAGGCTGTTCAGATCCAGGCTCTTGCCTTCACCGGTCTGCAGCAAGCCGCCCAGGCCCTGCTGATAATCCTGGCTCTTGGCGTTTTCGGTGCTGGTGATGCCCAGCTTGCTGAGCAGCTGATCTTTCACCCCTTCGGCACCGTTAGCCGACAGCACGTTGTTTTTCACGCAGTACTGCAGGATACCGGCGGCATTGGTCATGCTGCTGGAGCTCAACGCCTTGTCGCCGCCGTTCAGCAGGCCGGTCAACGAGGAGAGCGACATGCCGCCGCTGCTGTCGCCGCCCGACTTGCTCAGTTCGCCCGCCGCGCTGCTGAGGGAATCCATCAGCCCGGCGGCCTGGGTGGCGCCGCTGGCCAGGGTCGCGGACAGCGCCAAAGCCAGCAATAAACGATGTTTGGTGATCATAGTGGTGAAACTCCTGTCATAACGGCATGCAATCGGCGCAGCGCGCCGGGATACCTCTCCGACGCCGCCTGCGGCGACAAGTTCCTTTTATCTCGCCACCGCGCCGTTTTTCGGAATTCAGGAAGTTTAGAACTGCCAGCGCAGCCAGGCGAAGAACACGTTGCCGTTGTTATAGGTGCCGGGAATGTAGGTCGCCTGGAACGTCAGCCGCTGATAGCCGATAGAGGCCAGCGGCAGCGGCGCCGGGATAGGGATGTAATTCCAGTTGTCGCGCGCGGTGACGCTGGCGGTGAAGCCCAGCCCCAGGCGGAAATCCTTGTCATCCAGCGGGCGCCAGATCTTCTCGTAGGCATAGCCGCCGATCGGCTCCCATTTGTTGAAGGAATCCTTGAACGCCATGATGTAGATGCCGTGCCAGTCACCGTCGCTGTCGTAGCGGGAGATGCCGTAACCGGCGCCCCACGGGCGTTCGTTGTACTTATCGATATGCTCATCATCATAAGTCCAACGGTTGTGCCAGGTGATGGCCGGGATATAGAGATCGTGGTTAGGCGAGTTGTTCCAGGTCTCCGCCACGTTATCGGTAAAACGCTGCCATAGACCCGGTTTTTCAGCCTGCGCGGTATTGCCACTTTCTGTACCAACCTCAGCGTAAGAAGGCAGTGCAGGAAATATCAACGCCAGAGAACACGCCAAAAGGGTCCGTTTTAGAAACATCGTAAAGCTCCTGTAAAAATACGGCCGCAGATTTTTACCGATAGCCCAGGCAAGATCAAGCTGTATCTAATTTATCCAACGCCCGTTGTGCTTTGGTTAAGTTTAGCACCGGAAAATTCCCGATAACTTTTAACAGGCTGCACCGGCCTGCGTATGCTATCGCCTTTCGGGCGGCAAAGCCGTGGGAAAAATCCACTTTGTCGCACGCTACTCGCGAGCAAGATGCTTGACCAACACATCGACATCGAGACGGTTCACAAACTCCAGGGAATACGAGGAATAGAGGCCGAACAGGCGGTTTTGGTGCCCGACCACCACCAGATCGATGCCGGCCTGGTGAATAAAATCGCTGACGTCCTTAAAGCGCCGGATAGTGACGATTTCCTTGACCGCAACCGGCACATCGACGGCGCTCACCAACCGGCTCAGCATCGCCTTGGCGGCGATCACCTCCTGCGCCTGGCGATCCTTGATTAACGCATCGCTGCCGTACTCCAGCTCCGCGTAGTCGGCGTTAAGATGGCCGACGGTGAGGGCGATGGGCTTACCGCGCACCATCGCCGCCGTTTGACGCAGCAACGGCAACCCATCACGCTCGTTATGAATCAGCACCAGAATATGTCGATAGCCTTTCATCACACGCCCCCCTCTCAGGCCAGCACCGCTGGGACATGAGCCCCTCTGGTAGGTATACGCCATCCGTGCGCACGTAGAGAAAAGTTTACGTATCACTTCCCACAGAATGTGATGACCGCCACGTTATATTCGCGCCCGTGACGGCGTATTTTAACGCCGGCCCGACGTGGCGCGCATCGCCGCCCCCGTAAAGCAAAGCTGACGGAAACCGACGAATAAAAAACGATCGTTGTTAATTTTTTGTTTTTAATTGGTTGCAGGATAGTTTCTTGAAATAAGCGTGCGGCGGATCACCAAAATCCCCCTTTACGTCAGCGTCGGTTTTTCTTTCTCAGACTCACAGCCGGGTGCCGCCAGGTAGGATTTAACGCGGCATCAAAAGTACCGGGTAACTCCCCCTGCGTCATGATAAATGCCAACGCGGCGCCGTTTTTCTGCCGATATGCCGTCAACGAAAAATACCGCCCCGCCCTAATGCACAATAGCCACACTATTTATGGACAAACCCATCGCGTAAAGCGCCGAATACAAACCGCCTCTTCCTCGGCCGCTCCTCCTATCTTGAACAAGCCGACACTTTAAATAACTGTTAATGCTAACGACACAACATCGCCAGCAATTTATTTTTGCTGATTTTCGCCTGACAAAATAAAGATAAATAATCCGGAGCAATCAATGAAAATAACTATCGGGTCATTCATTCTGCAACAGCTTCACGCCCTGAACGTCGATCGTATTTACGGCGTGCCCGGCGACTATAACCTCAGCCTGCTGGAGCTGTTGGAAAGCGACGAACGGCTGGCGTTTGTCGGCAACTGCAATGAATTGAACGCCTCCTACGCCGCCGACGGCTACGCACGGATGAAAGGCGCCGGCGCGCTGATCGTCACCTACGGCGTCGGCGATCTGGCCGCGCTGTCCGGCATCGCCGGCGCCTATGCCGAATCTTCGCCGGTGGTCTGCATCGCCGGCACGCCGCCGCTGCACGCGATGAAGAATCATCAGCTATTGCACCATACCCTGGGCGACGGCAATTTCGACAACGTCATGAACTGCTTTAAACAATTCACCGTCGCTCAGGCTCTTATCACGCCGGAAAATGCCGCGCAGGAAATTCCACGCGTTATTTCTCGCGCCTGGATAGAGAAGAAACCGGTGTATTTACAGCTGCCATCTGATATTTGCGACGTCGAAATTGAAATCACCGCAGCCGCAGCAGCGCCGCAATTGCCGGCGAGCGATAAATACAATGTGCAATTGGCGGCAATGGCGCTGTTAACCAAAATAAAACGCGCGCAGCGCCCGATCATATTGGTCGACCAAATGGTGGATCGCTATCAGCTGCAGCAGCAGGTTATCGAGGTCGCTCACCGCTTCGCCATACCGCTGACCAATATGCCAACCGCCAAATGCATTATCCCGGAAAACACTGCCGGCTGGATGGGCGGCTACAGCGGCAACCTGTCGCGCCCCGAATTGTATGAACGCATGGCCCACTCAGACTGCGTGCTGAGTTTCGGCGTGCGTCTGGTGGACTCCACCACCGGCTATTTCTCGCAGCAAATTCCCGCCGCCGCTCAGGTGGATATTCAGCCGTTCTCGATGACGTTGGACAACACCTCCTACCCGGCGGTAGCGACGGCGGATCTGCTGCAGGCGCTGCTGGATCTGAGCGAAGACGCGCCGGCGCAGCTTTTATCACCGCTGGCCGATCCGCGTGACAAGCTGGCGACGCCGAGCGACGCGCCTATCGACCAGGCCTATCTGTGGCGGCGGATCCAACGCTTCATCCAGGCGGAGGATGTGGTGGTGGTGGAAAACGGCACCTCGGGCGCGGCCATCGGCGGCATGCGCATGCCGGGCGGCGTCAAGGTGGTCAACCAACCGATTTGGGGCTCGATCGGTTATACCCTGCCGGCGCTGCTCGGCACCCTGATGGCGGCCCCTGAGCGCCGTCACCTGCTGTTCATCGGCGACGGCTCCTTCCAGCTTACCGCGCAGGAAGTGTCCACCCTGCTGCGCTGCGAACAAAAGCCGATCATCTTCCTGATCAACAACGACGGTTACACTATCGAACGCTATATCCTCGGCGAAAACTCGTCCTACAATGACATCAGCCCGTGGGACTACGCCAAACTGCCGGCGGTATTGAATACCCAGGCGCAGCCGTTCAGCGTAGCGGTGGAAACCACACAACAGCTGGAAATGGCCCTGGAACACGCCTCACGGCAGGATCGGCTGGCGTTTATCGAGGTGAAAGTGCCGATGATGGACACGCCGCCGGTGATGAAAGAGTTCTGTAACCGCTGCAACAGCTTTAACTTCGGCCTGACCAACCCGCGCCGCAGTGCCTGAGGCGCGATGATCGCGCCGCCGGTGGTTCAGGCCACCGGCGGCGTTTTTCATACCGTTACCCGCCGGCGCGCGCCATGCAGCGCTGCCGGCGTTCATCCACCCGCTTGGCGAACCAGGCGGTGGTCAGCTTGCGGGTGATTTTCGGGCTTTCCAGCTGAATACCCGGCAGCATCTCACGCGGCAGCTTGCCGCCCGCCAACGCATAGACCTTCTTATACAGGTCGGTATCGGCAAAGTCAGCCGTATCGCCTTTCTCAAGCGCCCGGCGAATGGCGCTGTCGCTCATGTTCAGGCGCTTGCCGAGCGTACGCACCGCCAGCTCGGTCGAGCCGGGCTTGTCGCTGCTGAAATCGATCAGATCGCCGTCCAGCGCCAGCGGAATGGCGCTCGCCCGGCTGACCGCGTTTTGGAACGCCGCGTTGCGGCTGGCGTACCAGCCGGCGTTGAAGTCGGCAAAGCGGTAAATCGGCCGGCTGTAATCGGCCGGGTACCCCAGCAAATGCATAATGCCGAAGTACATGCCGCCGCGCCGGCTGAAAACTTCGCGGCGAATCGAGCCGTCGACCGGATAAGGATAGCCTTTGGCGTGCGCCTCGGCGAAGGCGATGCTCACCTGCATCGGGCCGCCGGTATGTACCGGGTTCAAATGGCCGAACAGCTTCTGTCCCATCGGCACGCGGTCGATCATGTCATCGAAGATATCGCTCAGATCCTTCTCCGTGCGCACCTTATCCAGACGCTCACTGTAGCTCTGGCCGTTCGACGACGAGATCTTCAACGCGGTATGCACCAAAAAGTTCGGGATGTGCATCTGATCGGCACGGCGGTCGATCTCTTTCCAGGCGATCTTCGGCAGCCCCGGCACCTGCGGGTTAGCCTGGAACGTCGACTCTTGTTCGGTCACCGCCAGCACCGAACACAGGTTCTCATCGCTCGGTTCAATACCCTGCGCGGCGAAGGCGGCGGTAATATCGGTGGCCCAGCCCTGGCGATCGCCGGCGTTGGCCGGGATCAGCGTCATCAGTCGGGCTTTGACGTCGGCGGGGCGCGCCGCCGGCGCCGTGGTGGTGGTTTTGCTGGTACAGCCCGCCAGCGCCAGCAGCGCGGCCAGGCTCAGCAAACGGGAGGGCATCGGGTGGAATAAACGAGATATCGGCATCTTTTCCCTGAACGTGATGACATGAACAGCACTGAAATTAGCCCAGCCGCCGCGCACAATCCAGTATAAAGATTTCGCCGCGCCTTTCCGTCAGGCCGCTATGTTCAAACGATCGATAAAGATGTATTTTATATGCATCATATAAATCACTTTGTTTGCCCAGCCAGAGGAGCCCCCTATGGAGCAACAGCTGCTTTGCTATAAAACCCTGCCGGAATGGAACAGCGACACACTGCCGGAAGCCTTTCGCCAGCGCCACAACACCCAGAGCGGCACCTGGGCGAAGCTCACCGTGCTGAGCGGCAACCTGACGTTCGCCATGATGACCGAAGACGGCGCTACCACCGAGACCTGGCAGTTTAGCCCCGAAAGCCAGCCGCCGTTTATCGAACCGCAGCAGTGGCATCGCATCGTTTCCTTCTCGGACGACATGACCTGCCGGCTGGCGTTCTACTGCACGCCGGAAGATTACTACCACAAGAAATACGAACTGACGCGCACCCACTCCGAAGTGATCGAGGCGGCGGCGCGCATCGCACCGGGCAAGGCGCTGGATCTGGGCTGCGGCGGCGGCCGCAATTCGCTCTATCTCAATCTGAAAGGTTTCGACGTCACCGCCTGGGACAAGCACGCGCCGTCGATAGCTCGCCTCAATCAGATCATCGACGCCGAGCAGCTGACCCGCCTGAGCGCCGGGGTGCAGGATCTCAATACTCACCGCTTCAGCGGCGAGTACGACTTCATCCTGTCCACCGTGGTGTTGATGTTCCTCGAGCGCCAGCAGATCCCGTATATCGTGCAAAACATGCAGGACAGCACCGTGCCCGGCGGCCATAATCTGATCGTGGCGGCGATGGATACCGAAGATTATCCCTGCCCGCTGCCGTTCCCGTTCACCTTCAAGCCGGGCGAGCTGAAGCACTATTACCGCGACTGGCAGATCCTCAAATACAACGAGGACGTCGGGCAACTGCACAAGACCGACGCCGCCGGCAACCGCATCTCGCTGCGCTTCGCCACCCTGCTGGCGCGCAAGCTATAACGCGTCGTGAAAGATCACCCCTAGCGTGTGGCGTTGGCCGGTGCGTATCCGGCTGACGCCGTGGCGCAGATTGACCCGATAGTAGCCTCTCGCCCCCGCCACCGGCCGATGATGCACCGCGAACACCACCGCGTCGCCCTGCTGCAAGGGCACCACCTCCGGCCGGCTCTGCATCCGCGGCCGCTGCTCGGTCAGCACAAACTCGCCGCCGGTGAAATCCCGTTCAGGGGCGGAGAGCAAAAACGCTACCTGCAGCGGAAACACCCGTTCGCCGTACAGATCCTGATGCAGGCAGTTGTAATCCCCCTCCGTGTAACGCAACAGCAGCGGCGTTGGCCGCCGCTGGCCGGCCTGATGGCATTCAGTCAGGTAGGCCTCGTGTTCGGCGGGATAACGCGCCGCCAGACCCAGCATGGCGTTCCAGCGATTGGCCAACGGCGCCAACCGCGCGTACAGCAGGCCGCGCGCTTCGGCCACCGGGGGCGGTAACGGATACGCAAAATACTGGTACTCGCCGCGACCAAAACCGTGCCGCGCCATGACAATGCGGCTGCGGAAGTGCTCGCCATGCGGATAAAGCGCCGCCAATTGCCGGCACAGCTCGGCGCTGAGCACGCCCGGCAGGCGCGCGCCCCCCTGCGCATCAAGTTCGCGTTCGATCGCCGCCCAGTCCAATTCGGCCAACCGCGCCGCCAGCGCGCCGCTCATCGCTGCGCCTCCTTTTCCAGCAAGGCTTTCTTGCGCTCGACGCCCCAGCGATAACCGGACAAGGCGCCGTCGTTGCGCACCACCCGGTGACAGGGGATTGCCACCGCCAGCACGTTGGCGGCGCAGGCGCCGGCCACCGCGCGCACCGCTTTCGGCGCGCCGATGCGCCGGGCGATATCGGCATAGCTGACGGTTTCGCCGACCGGTATCGCCTGCAGCGCCCGCCAGACCCGCTGTTGAAACGCAGTGCCGCGAATATCCAGCGGCAGCGCCAGCCCGCTCTCCGGCGCTTCGATCAGGCCCACCACCTGCGCCATCAGCGCTTCATACTGCGCGTCACCGCCGATCAGCTCGGCGTTGGGGAATTTATCCTGCAGATCCTGCACCAGCTGCTGCGCATCGTCCCCCAGCAGAATGGCGCAAATGCCCACCTCGCTCTGCGCCGCCAGGATCTCGCCCAACGAACAGCGCCCGACGGCGAAATGGATGCGCATGCCTTTGCCACCCGCCCGGTAGGCCTTCGGCGTCATGCCCAGCGCGGCGTTGGCTTGCTGGTAGAAGCGGCCGTTGGCGCCATAGCCGGCGTCGAAGATCGCGTCGGTCACCGTCTCCTGCTGCGAAAGACCGGTGCGCAAGCGCTGGCTACGCTGCGCGTCGGCGTAGCCTTTCGGCGTCAGGCCGGTGATCGCTTTGAACAGCCGGTGGAAATGGTATTGGCTCAACCCGACGTGGCGCGCCAGCGTCTGCAGCGACGGCGCTTTCTCCGCCCGTTCGATATAGCGGCAGGCCTCGGCTATCTGCCGCGCATGCTGCTCTGTCAACGGCGTCAGCCCCTGGCGGCAGCGTTTGCAGGGCCGATAACCCGCCGCCTCCGCCTGTTCCGCATCGTCGAACAGCTCCACGTTTTGCCGATTCGGCTGGCGTGACGGGCAGGAAGGCGAGCAATACACGCCGGTGGTTTTCACCGCGTAGATAAAGCGGCCGTCGGCGTGCTTGTCGCGGCTGACGATCGCCAGCCAGCGCGGATCGGCGCTGTCGATTACGTTTTTCATCATCCGTTCCTCACTGCGGTTTCGATGTTAACCAGCATAGTGACGGGCCGTTGGCGAAACACGCCGACTCTTGCTTTTTAATTCGACGCCGACGTTTTCAACAATCTTTCGACAATTTTTAACCAACAACATGAAGTTTATTACGTTGCCAACCCGCTTGCACGGCGTTAGGATCGCGGCCGGCCACGGGCGTGGCCAGTGTTTTTGCCTGTTAGTTGCGCGCATGGAGAGGTTATTGTGTTAGAGAGTTTTGGCGTCCTGAATTTATGGACCTATTTGGCCGGGGTGGTCTTCATCATCATTCTGCCGGGGCCGAATACGCTGTACGTGCTGAAAACCGGCATATCGCGCGGCGTGCGCGCCGGCTACACCGCGGCGCTGGGCGTGTTTATCGGCGATGCGATCCTGATCTTCTGCGCCTATATCGGCGTGGCGTCGCTGATCCGCACCACGCCGTTCCTGTTTACCCTGGTGCGTTTTCTCGGCGCGATTTACCTGCTGTTCCTCGGCGCAAAAATCCTCTACGCCACCTTCGTGCAGAAGGCGCAGGCGCAACAGCAGCAAATTGAAGGCGGCCACAGCATTCTGCGCAAGTCGCTGACGCTGAGCCTGACCAACCCGAAAGCCATTCTGTTTTACGTGTCGTTCTTCGTGCAGTTCATCGACTTCAACTACGCGCACACCGGGCTGTCGTTCACCATTCTGGCGCTGATCCTCGAAGCCGTCAGCTTTATCTACATGAGCACGCTGATCTTCTCCGGCGCGATGCTGGCGCATTTCTTCAACCACAAGAAAGGCCTGGCGAAGCTCGGCAACGGCCTGATCGGCCTGCTGTTCCTCGGTTTCGCCACCCGTCTGGCGACCCTGAGCTCGTGATCCTTTCCGGCCGGCGCCCGCCGGCCGCGGTTTACTCTCCCGTCACGGCAAAATGACACGCAGGACAAACCGAATGTCAGGCAGACCAAAGCCGCCGCTTTCCCGCTGATCTAGACTCTCAGGGTTAACGATAACCTGATGAGCCTGATCGGAGGATGTATGTCTGACAATACCGTAGCCGTGCTGGATAGCGTGTCGCGTTTTCTCGATCGTCAGCATGGGCTGTATATCGACGGCCAGTGGCGCGCGTCCGCCGCGGAAGGCCGCCTGGCGGTGTACAACCCCGCCAATGGGCAGCAGATCGCCACCACCGCCGACGCCAATGAACACGACGTCGCGCTGGCGGTGCAGTCCGCCCACAAAGCCTTCAGCGAAGGCGTCTGGGCGCAGCGTCTGCCGGTAGAGCGTGAACGCATCCTGCTGCGCTTCGCCGATCTGGTGGAGCAGCACGCCGAAGAGCTGGCGCAGCTCGAAACCCTTGAGCAGGGCAAATCCATCAACATCGCCCGCGCCTTCGAAGTCGGCAGCACCCTGAACTGGATGCGCTACACCGCCGGGCTGGCGACCAAAATCACCGGCCAGACGCTGGATGTCTCCATTCCGATGCCACCGGGCGCCAAATATCAGGTTTATACCCGCAAAGAGCCGATCGGCGTGGTCGCCGGCATCGTGCCCTGGAACTTCCCACTGATGATCGGCATGTGGAAAGTGATGCCGGCGCTGGCCGCGGGCTGCTCCATCGTCATCAAGCCGTCGGAAACCACCCCGCTCACCCTGCTGCGCATGGCCGAACTGGCGAGCGAAGCCGGCGTGCCGCCGGGCGCATTCAACGTGGTCACCGGCCGCGGCACCGTGTGCGGCAAGGCGCTGACCGAACATCCGCTGATCGCCAAAGTCAGCTTTACCGGCTCCACGCCGGTGGGCAAAAGCATCGCGCGCGCGGCGGCGGATCGCCTGACCCGCGTGACGCTGGAGCTGGGCGGCAAAAACCCGGCCATCGTGCTGAAAGATGCCGATCCGCAGCAGGTGATCGAAGGCCTGATGCTCGGCAGCTTCCTCAACCAGGGGCAGGTGTGTGCCGCCAGCTCGCGAATCTATATCGAAGCGCCGATTTATGATCGGTTGGTGGCCGGATTCGAACAGGCGGTGAAATCGCTGTCGGTCGGGCCGGGGATGGATACCGGCGCGCAAATCAACCCGCTGGTGTCGCTCGCGCACCGCAACAAGGTGGCGGCCTATCTGGACGATGCCCGGGCGAAAAACGCCGAGCTTATCGGCGGCGCGGCCGGGCCGGACGCCAACGGCTTCTACATTCCGCCGACCCTGGTGATCAACCCGGACGATCGGCTGAACCTGACGCGCGAAGAAGTGTTCGGCCCGGTGGTCAACCTGATCCGGGTGGCGAGCGCCGAAGAAGCGCTGAGCAAGGCCAACGACACCGACTTCGGGCTGACCGCCAGCCTGTGGACCACCAGCCTGCAGCAGGCGATGGCGCTGACGCCGCGCATTCAGGCCGGCACCGTGTGGGTCAACACCCATACGCTGATCGACCCGAACATGCCGTTCGGCGGGTTCAAACAGTCGGGCAGCGGCCGTGATTTCGGCCCGGATTGGCTGGATGCCTACACCGAAACCAAATCGGTCTGCATCCGCTATTGAGTGAAGCGGCGCGGGCCTGGCCCGCGCCCTGACTTACTGATACTGCCGGCGATACTCGCTCGGCGACATGCCGAAACGCTGCTTGAAAGCGGTCGAGAAATGGCTGTGATCGGCGAAGCCCCAGTCGAGGCCAACTCCGGCCAGCTTTTCTTGCCCGGCGGCGCTGCGCAGCGCCTGCGCGCACAGATCCAGCCTGCGGTTCCTGATGTACTGGGCCACCACCAGCCCCTGGCGGGCGAACAGCCGATACAGACTGCGCAGCGACACCCCCAACTCGGCCGCCACCCACTCAGGGCGCAGCTGCGCCGACTGAATATGCCTGTCGATCAACACCAGCGCCTTGTCGAAGACCGGTTGTTGCCCCTCCGGACGCGCCTGTTCGAGCGCCAACGCCGGGCGCAGCAGCGCCGCCAGCGCATTCAGCACCGCCTCGCTTTCCGCCGCGGCGAGCTGAGGATCCTGCATGCTGCTCAGCACCAGCTGGCGGCTGAGGCGCACCGCGCTGAGCTCGGCCCCGAGACGCTGCGCACCAGGCGGCGGCAGCGGCAGGCAGCCGCGCGGCAACAACAGGGAGATTTGGCGCGAATCGCGCTGGAAGGTGAAGCTGCTGGGCCGTGAGGCATCGATCAGCGTCATGTCGCCGGGGGAGAGCAGCGTTTGGCGATCGCCCTGCTCCATCAACGCACTGCCGCGCAGCTGGATGACGGTGAAAAAGTGCGCGCCGTCGCTGCGGGCGATCTCACGCGGCGTGCGGTACAACCGGGCCTGGGACACGTCGACCACGCTCAGGCGCAGGGCATGGGCGCGAAACTCCTGCATCGCCCCGCGAAAGCCGGGCCCCAACGTTTTCGCGCAGAATCGGCCGCAGGCGGTGTTGATTTTCCCCAGCCACTCTTCGAAGCCGACGTCCCGGAGCGTTGCCAATGCCGTCATGATCTCTCCCTTCAAACAGCAGCGGAGCTGCGCCGTTGAACAGAAAAACACCATAACAATCCGTTAACACACAATCAATGGCGAGCGGGGGATTTGGCGCCGCGATCACAGATCACCGGGCGCCGGGGAGGCATCGCCTTAAGGCTGCGTATCCAACAGATGGCGCACCACTGCCGCGTACTCTTTGGCGTAACCTTCGACGCTGGTGCTGGCCATGCCGGCATTATCTATCTTGTATTTGCCTGCCACGTAGAACGACGGGGTGCCGCGCACCTCGAACGCTTTCACCGCTTCGTTCTGCTTGGCGATCAATCCTTTGACCAGCAGGCTGTGGCGCGCGTTTTCGTAGGTGGCGGCATCGATGCCGGCCGCCGTGAACACCCGCTGAATATCCTCGGCGCCGTTGACGGCGCGCTGTTTCTGCACCGCGTCAAACATCGCCCCTTCAATCTTGTCTTCCACGCCCAGCACCGTCGCCACCGCCCAGGCCTCGGTCAGCTCATTGCCCAGCTTGCCCATCAGGCTGACGTGATATTTGGTGACTTTCTCGCCGGCGGGCAGCGCCTGCGCGACGGTGCTGCCTACGCGGTAGGTTTCGGCGAACTGATAGCAAGGGCCGCAGTAGAAGGAGAAAAATTCCACCACCGCCGGCGCGGCGGCCACCGGCTTATCCAGCCGGGTATATTGCTCGCCCGCACGGTAATCCGCGGCCTGCACTGCGGGCAGCGCCAACATCAATACGACGGCGGCGGCGAACGAACGCTTAACTTTTGCCAACATAAACACTCCTGGTTTCTTCTATGAACATCGTCCTTAGCGGCGGTTTTTATAATCAAATAACCGCCAGAAGGCCAGTTTTTATTACCTTCTGTTTATGTGGGATTAAGTCAGCGCCCTTCGTAGCCGTCCCAATAGGCGCCCACCGCTTCCTGCGACAGCACCTGGCGGCGTTTAGGATTGTCGGTGCTGCTGTAGGCGCGATTGATGAAAATGGTTTTGTGTTCCATGTTCTGCTGGAATTCCGCGCTGGCCAGGTAGTCGGCCTTTTTCTGCGCTTCGCTGCGCGCCACGCCCGCCGCGCGATCCTTTTTCCCCTGCTGATAGAACTGTTCGAACATCGGCACGGCGTTTTTAATGCTGCCGTTCACATCGGTGCGGAATTGCGGATCGAAGTCGTCGCGGGTTTGATAAACGTAGTGTTTGGCATGCTGCTCTGCGCTGCTGAGGGAGTGAGTGCAGGCGCTGAGCGCCAACAGCGGCAACAGCAGCGCCGCGCTTTTCAGTCTTTTCATGTCGTCTGTCCCTGTCAGTGAGGAAGGTTCCTTTAGCGCCAAGAGCATAGCGCCGGCCGCCGTTGAACGTCAAACGACAAAATACGCATCACTTTGTTTTATATTAATATTATATACATTGATTGGTATTCATTGCCTGAAACACTATGCTTTAACAGAACAGGGTAAACACTCACCGACAGCGAGGCGGCCAATGAAACCGATCGACAAAAGCGTGGGGGAGTACGACCTCACGGCGGAAAAAAAAGCGGGCATGATCACCGGCACCATCCGCGGTGAACTGCCGGACAGCGACGCGAACCTGCCGCTGCTGCCCTTCTCCGGCACCTTCGCCGGCCCGAGCGTGGCCGAAGCCATAGCCGATATTCAGCAGCAGTTCCCCGACATCGAACCGGCGATTATCGACGATTTGCGCGAGGAACTGCTGAAGGCCGGGTTCTAAGCCGGATCTCGGTGCCGCACGAACGGGCTGTAGACCGGCGCGCCGGGCTTCAGCGCCAGATCGGCGTCAAAATCTTCATTACGGTTGAACGGCACCGCCGGCCAGGCGGCAAGGTCGCTTAAGCCAGCCCGATACGCCTGCGTCACCTGCGCCAACGCGGCGTTTTGCGCCTGCCGCTCCTCGCCCGCCAGCCCGCCGCGCACGCCATAGACCAGGAACGGCTCCAGCACGCTAAAGCCGATATAGTGCAGCGCATGCATGATCGGCCACAGCATCAGCCGCATGTCGCCGTCGCGCCCGTCCGGCGCGCAGGCCTGGGCGGAAGCGCCGGCGGTGACGGTCAGCAGCGCCCGCTTGCCGCGCATCACGCCGTTCTCATGGCGGTGGCGGCTGTCGTAGAGCCCGCCGTAAACGAACACCCGATCCATCCAGCCCTTGATGATGGCCGGCGCGCCGAACCACCAGAAAGGGAACTGCAGCACCAGCGTATCCGCCCAGCGCAGCAGCTCGATATGCCGCCGGATCTCCGCCGGCAGCGCCTGGATCGTCCAGTGATGGCGCTGCTCCTGCATCGCATCGAACCGGTCCGCCTGCTTTCTGCTGGGGTAGTGGCCGGCGCCCTCGCGCGGATCAAACCCCTCCTGATACAGATCGACCGTTTTCACCTGATGCCCCTGCGCCAACCAGGCCTGCCGCGCCTGTTCGGCCAAATGGGCATTGAAAGAATGCGGCTCGGGGTGAGCCAGCACAATCAGCACGTTCATCCTGTTTCTCCCGTTGTAAGGTGGTGCTGTTATGCTGTGGCTTTATCGCCCCCTTGGCAATTACGCACCTGAAGGTAACCCCAATGGCTTATCCCGGCGACGTCTATTCGAGCAAGTGCTCCGCGCGCGATGCGCTGGCGCTGATTTCCGGCAAGTGGGTAATGTTGATCCTGCCCGCGCTGGCGCAGCGGCCGATGCGCAACGGCGAGCTGCTGCGCCGCATCGACGGCATTTCGCAGAAGGTGCTGACGCAAACGCTGCGCCAGCTGGAACGCAACGGGCTGCTCGAGCGGCTGGATTTAAGTGAAAAGAATCAGGCCCATGTGGAATACCGCCTCAGCGCCGTCGCCTGCTCGCTGGTCGAGACGCTGACGGCGCTGGATAAGTGGGCGGAATACCATTTCCCCGAGCTGGACGCCGCCCGCGAGCGCTATGATGCAGACCGCAAACGCGAGGCCGATTAAAGCGGTTTGGCCCGCAGCGTCTCGCCGATGCGCACGAAGTTGCCCGCCCCCAGATGATGAATGGTGTGCAGATCCGCATTGGCGGCGGTGAAGTGCCAGCGCCCTTGCTGGAACACTCGCTCATCCGCCGCCGCGCTCAACACCTCGCCGAAGCAGGTGTCGTATTTTTCCTGCGCGCCGCTTTCCGGCAGCAAGCGACACTCCAGCCACGCCACGCAGCCCTGTTCGATCAGCGGCACCTGCAGCGTGGCGCTCGGCGTCGCTGCGATATGGAAACGGGAAAATTTGTCTTCATCCAGCCCGGACACGCTGCCCACCGCGTAGGTGGCGTCGATGAACATCGCCGCCGGCACGCAAATGCCGAATGCGCCGCTCTCCTCGATCATTTGCCGGCTATGCGCCCCTTTGTCCACCACGATGGCGATGCGCGGCGGGCTGAACTCCACCGGCATCGACCAGGCGGCGGCCATCACGTTGCGTTTGGCGCCGTCATGGCTGCGGCTGGTGATCAATACCGTCGGACCGTGATTCAGCAGGCGGCTGGCGTGTTCGAGGGCGACAGGACGAAAGTGGCTCATCGGGAAATCCTTGCGAGTGACTGTTTGCCCAGCAGTGTAGATCTGCGCCGCAATGGCAGGCAACGCGAGGCGCACAGAATGCACCGATGAGGCGCTTGTTCCCCATCTCGCCATCCGTTATCTATAGTTAAATCAATTCGCCGGTAACGGCTCATTCCACCTGAGGATCTTGCCTTGACGTTTTTAAAACACCCTATCGCCGGATTGGCGCTGGCCGGCTGCGGTCTGTTGTCGGCGGGCGGCGCGCTGGCCGCTTCCGATGCGCTGGTGTACTGCACCGTCGCCTCGCCGGAATCGTTCAACCCGCAGCTCTCCAGCTCCGGGCCGACCTTTATCGCCACCTCGCAGGTGCTGTACAACCGCCTGGTGACGCTGCGCGAAAGCGATAAAACGCCCGCCCCTTCGCTGGCCACCGAGTGGAGCGTCAGCCCGGACGGCAAGACCTACACCTTCACCCTGCGCCAGGGCGTGAAATTCAACAGCAACAAATACTTCACCCCAACGCGCGACTTCAACGCCGAAGACGTGGTGTTCACCGTGATGCGGCAGAAGGATCCCGCCAACCCGTATCACAAGGTCTCCGGCGGCAACTATGAATACTTCACCGACATGGGCCTGGATAAGCTGATCACCAAGGTGGAAGCGGTGGACGAGCACCACGTGCGCTTCACGCTGAGCCAGCCCAACGCCGCCTTCGTCGCCGACTGGGCGATGGATTTCGCCTCGATCCTGTCCGCCGAGTACGCCGACGCGATGCTGAAAAAGGGCACGCCGGAATACGTCGACAACTGGCCGATCGGCACCGGGCCGTTCGCGCTGCAGCAGTACAAGCAGGATTCGCTGATCCGCTACATCGCCAACCCGCACTACTGGCAGGGCGACGTGGCCAGCAAGCACCTGATCTTCTCGATTACGCCGGATCCGCAAACCCGGCTGGCCAAGCTGAAAACCAACGAATGCCAGATCATCCCGGCACCGCTGCCGGAGCAATTCGCCGCCATCAAGGCCGACGGCAACCTGCAACTGCACGACATTACCGGGCTGAACGTCGGCTATCTGGCGTTCAACACCCAGAAAAAACCGTTCGACAACCTGCTGGTGCGCCAGGCGCTGAGCTACGCGGTAGACAAGAAAGCGATCGTCGCCGCCGTGTTCAAAGACAGCGGCACCCCGGCCAACTCGCTGCTGCCGCCGGGCATGTTGGGCTACAACGATAAACTGCCGGAGTACGCCTACGATCCGCAGAAGGCGCGCGAACTGCTGAAGCAAGCCGGGCTGGAGCAGGGCTTTGAGACCGACATCTGGTCAATGCCGGTACAGCGCCCCTACAACCCGAACTCGAAGCGCATCGCCGAGATGATTCAGAGCGACTGGGCGAAGGTGGGCGTGAAAGCCAAGATCGTCACCTGGGAGTGGGGCCAGTATCTGGCCGGGCTGCGCAAAGGCGAGCAACAGAGCGCGCTGTACGGCTGGGTGTCCGACAATGGCGATCCGGACAACTTCGCCACCCTGCTCGGCTGCGCCGGCGTGCAGAGCGGCGCCAACGTGGCGCGCTGGTGCGATAAGGATTATGACAAACTGATCCAGCAGGCGATCCAGGAGAACCAGCCGCAGGCGCGCGCCAGGCTGTATCAACAGGCGCAGGTGATCTTCGCCAAACAGGCGCCGTGGCTGCCGCTGGCCACCGGCAAAGTGTTCTACGCCACCCGCAGCAACCTGAGCGGCTACGTGGTGGACGTGAACGGCAGCGACTTCGCCAAGGCCAAATTGAACTGATCCCGGGCGCCGCAGCGAGGGCTGCGGCGCACCCGCCTCATCGCTTAATAAGCTGCCAGCCTCTGAACCTACCGCGCATTAACTTCACAACTTACGATGCTAACTACCTCCCCTGCCGCCAGGCACTTAACCCACTAAATTCATAGCTTAATAAGCGGCGTAACCCCTGGCATTTTGCTTAAACTGCATGCAGGCGCTTTCCTCGCCTGTAACATTTCGTTACCATCGGCACACAGACCCTTTAACATCAAAAGGTAACCCGGTGCAGAACACCTACATGCCGTTGCAAATTCGCCTGCACTGGCTGGTGGCGATCCTGCTGGTCATCACCTGTGTCACCATCGAGCTGCGCGGCTATGCCGAACCGGGCAGCGCCCCCTGGTACGCGCTGGTTATCACCCACTTCAGCTGCGGCGTAACGGTGTTTGCGCTGATGATCGCCCGTCTGTTCCTGCGCTGGCGCTACCCCTCGCCCGCCATCGCGCCCAAACCGCCGAAGTGGCAAACCGGCCTGGCGCACCTGACGCACGCCCTGATTTACCTGCTGCTGCTGACGCTGCCGGTACTGGGGGTGTATTCGCGCTATCTGGGCGGCAAGGAGTGGTATCTGTTCGGCCTGTCGATGCCGTTCGCCGACGTGGCCGATCGGCCGCAGGCACGAATGATTATCGGCTGGCACAAAACGCTGGCCTCATTCGGCTACTGGCTGATCGGCCTGCATACCGCCGCCGCGCTGTTCCACCACTATATCGTCAAGGACAATGCGCTGGTGCGCATGCTGCCGCTGATGAAAAAACGCTGAATACCCGGCGCCAGGGATGAATTTTCGGGCCACGCCCACTGACAGGGAATGACATGCAAACCCAATTTTTTAATGTGACCGTCGAACAATGCGCCTGCCAGCAGACGGCGCCCGACAACCTGGTGAGGATCATCGCCTCCGGCCAGACGTTCTTTTTTTACCGCGACGACTTCAGCGACAGCGAAAATCTGCTGGCCAGGCTCGCCGCCGGCGATCGAGTGAAGATCGGTGCCCACCGCCTGCAAGACGGCAGCTACTGGCTGCACTGGCTGCTGCACGGCACGAAAGGCCGGCTGGAGCCTGACAGGACGCTGAAATACAAGCTGAAATACTTCGCCCTGCTGCTGCTGGGCGCGGTGCTGGCCGGCGGTTTCCCGGCGGCCTTTTTCATCATGGACGGGGAAGATTCCTGGCTGACCATCGTCCTGTTCTTTATCGCCATCATCGCCGGCCTTATCGGCATCGGCATGGCGCTGTTCGTCGGTTCGGAGCTCCTGCTGATCGGACACCGCGGCCGCAGGCGCCTGCTCCGGGCGCTGGATCGCGTGCTGCTGGGGCAAGACGTCACGCCGCCCGGCTCGCTCAGCCTGAAAATCCCCGGCATCAAATACCGGGCCGTCCGCGCAGACGCTGTGCCGGCGACCGCACCGCTGCAGACCGCGCCTCCCCTCCCGGACGGCGTCGAGACCTCCGGCATCGAGACGGTCAACGCCCTGAACTACGAACTTTGCCACTATGAGATCCCGCGGCAGGTGCAGTATTTGGATACGTATGCGTGGCGTCAGAAGGAGACGCACTTCGCGTTGACGACCCGCGCGCTCAATGTCCCCAATACCAAACTGCATCCGGTATTTCGTCGGCAACATCCGCTTTTCATCGCCAAAGGCGATCCGCTGCAGGTGCTGTATTGCGAGAACGACGTCATTCCCGAGTTGCCCAAAGTGCGTGGGATCATCAATCATCGCGATCGCCAAACCTATCTCATCGGCGGCAGCCGCTACTTCACCGAAGCCGGTCTTAACCTGTGCGCGCGCGTTGTCTTCATTTTTGGGGCAATCGTGGCGTGTTTTGTACTCGGCATGATGGTGGTGGATAACGCCGATACCCCGGCCGGCTTTCACCTGGATGCCTGGACCCTGAAGCGTCTCGGCAGCGAATTGCCGCCGATTATTCTGCTGCTGATGCTGATGGTCAGCGGCCTGGCGCTGTTGATCGAGGGGGTCGCCCAGATCTGCCGCCTGTACTCTTTTGACCAGCACCGCACGTTTAAAACGTTTAAATACCTGAGAAATCTGCGCCGCAGTTTATGGCGGCAGGCTCAGGTGACGGAGCTGAAATGATGACGTTAGCGCTTTATAAAAGACCCCTTATTATCCTGACGCTGTTTTTGGCCAGCGCGCTGGGCGTCTATTTGCTCGCCCCTGAGCAACGCTATGAGCAGTGGCAATGGACTCAGGGCGACCAGGCGTTGCCGACGATAGCCCGTTACGATCTCATCCACAGCTACCCGGCGCAGGACGGCGCCCTGCTGCTCACCAGCAAAAGAAGTGAAGACCGCGCGTACAATAGCTTTTACGGCTGGGCGGCCAACTACCTCAGCCAGGTGCTGTTTGCCGGCCCAAAAGGGTTACAGATGCTGGGGGAACTCGACGACTTGATCCATGATGCGGTTTGCGGCGAGCAGGAGTGCGTGCTTTTTCTCTCTAAGGGCCGCAGACTGGTTGATGTGCAACGGGGCACCATCGGGGCGCTGATCCCCTGGCCGGAGGGCGACGACAACCGGCCTTCCTTTGTCGGCGGCAAACTGGTGGCGCAACCGGGAAAACGCGCGCTGTATCTCATCAGCACCGAAGGCGTATTCTACAGCCCGGACTTCGGCGCCCATTGGCGGCAGACGCTGGATCTGCCGGCGCTGCTGGACGCGCGGCAACTGCTGGGCTTTGAGCGCGGCGAGGAGGACTCACCGACGGCTTACGCCTCCGGTAAGCGCAAATCCGTACCCGAGATCTTCACCGCCGTTGATGGCGATCGCGTGCATTTCTGGATGAACCCGGTGCTCGGATCCGGCGCGTTACACATCGCCGTTAACGGTAAAACCGGCGAGGTGATTGAACTGCATTGGCTGCTGGTGCGCGTGGAGGAAAGCGCACAGGCCCCGGACGGCGGCATCTACCTGATCGCCCAAACGCTGGACAGAGGAGTGTATCAGCTTCTGCGTTATCAATCCGACGGGCAGTTGAAGGTGCTGCTGGAGACCGGCGATAAATCGCTGTATCAGCTCTGGGCGGGCAACGATAAGCTGGTCGCCCAAACGGATAACGGCGATGCCCGTCTTTCGCTGATTTTCGATCTGCGCTCATCCGAAGTGCGCTACCGACAGCCGTTGGAGTACCGCTACAACGGGCGCGACGACGCACGCCAAACCGTGATCGAACCGGAAAGCCACTATGGCGATGACGGGGAGACCCCGGCGCTGCCCTACTTCATTCGCTATCGCTCCACCACGCCGTGAACATAAGGAACTTGCCATGCTGTTAGGTTATGGCGCCGGCGTCGCCGGCCTGCTGGCGCTGTTATTGGCCCTGCTGCTCGCCGGCATCCTGCTCGCCTGGTGGGGCTGGCGATATGCCGCCGCCCGCTGCGGCCGCCCGCGCCCGCCGCTTTCCTGGGGCGGCTATCTGTTGGCCTCGGCGCTGGCGATCTACCCGGTAGCGTTCGCGCTGATGCTGATCGACATTGCCATCCAGGATCTCAAGAGCCAGCGGGCGGAAGAACGCTGGAATCGGCGCAGCTACCTGACGCTCGAGGCGGCCAGGCCGTTCGGCGAAATCACCCTGCCAAAGGGAAGCTGGGTAAACCGGCAGGAGCCGCGCCAGCCCGGCACCGAAGACAGCCCCATCACGATGGACGGTGTAACCGCCGTGCGCTTCCCTCAGCCGCAAAGCGTGGCCGGCGTGCCGATCATCGCTTTTGAGGTTTTACCGCCGGTGATGGAGCTGGCGGATGCGCATACCTTCACCCGTCCAACCGGCCAAAGGGCGCACTGCGAAGCCGGTTGGCTGGTCTCTTTCTCTTTGCCGTCGGATCAGCCGACCCCGCAGTGGGAGGAGTGGCAGGCCGGGCTGCCAGCGGCGGCGTTTCGGCCCAGCGACTGGATCTTTAGGGAGTGCTTCTCCGGCAGCCCGATCGCGGTGCTGACCTTGCACAACGGCGAAGTCAGGGTGCTGCCCTAAGCCTTACGCCGTGGCGTTGGGCAAACGCACGGTCACGCGGTTATTGGCCGTGGGCAGCTGCAGCGGCGCTTCCTGCCAGCTCACCGCGATAACCAAGACCGGCGGGGCCGGCACGCGCGGCTCACGCCCGTCGGGCCCCAGGCTGTAGGCATCCCATTCAATCACGAACACGCCGCCGTCTTGCGGCTCGACCCGTTCAACGAAAAAGGTGGTGTCTGAACCACGCCCACCAGCAGGTTTGTGCGCATAAGAGAGCAGGCAGAACCACTCGCCGGCGAAATAGAGGTGGTACAGGCCATCCACGATATGCTCGCCGCGGAACTGGCAACCGCCGACGCTGAAGGCATCACCCGCCGGGGATTCCGCCACGCGTTCGAGATCGCACACGAAGCGATCGGTCGGCCGGTTATCCAGCCACAACGCATAAGGCGGTGCGTGCAGCAGCGCGGCGGGATCGTCTGCATAGCGCAGATCGGGCGGCAACATCAAACGCGCCGCCAGCGCGCGGCCGCTGGGCAAGGTGATCTCCAGACGATCCGCCGGTTCCTCTATCCACTGCGGCACCCACAGACCGCGCACCTGCCGCAACGGCGTGGCCTCCACCTGCCGACACTTCGCCCGCAGCCGCGCCAGCGCCTCGGCGGAACCGGCGGCTAAGGCTCCCTGCTCACGATCGGTCAGCGCGGGCAGCGCGTACATCACCCGGGCGGCAGGCTCGTACACCGTCAGCCCCTCTCCCTCGCGGCTGCGGGTCGGGATCAGGCGCAACCTGCCGCCGTCCACGTCCTGCGGCTCGGCACTGGCGCCATGCACCATCGCCCCGTCGCGCAGCAGCAGCGTCCAAAAACTGGGGCCGCCCATGCCCAACTCCCCCACGCCGCCTATCTGCCGGTCACTGTCACCGGCGTGCGCCATTTCAATCGGCTGCGAACGCCAGTCGGTCTTGCGCCACTCTGCCACCTCTTCGGGGTCTTGCGCGCCTTTAGCGGCGTACTTCGCCCATTGCAGCACGGCAAACAGCGCGATGCACAGCACGCCGACAATCGGGTGATCCTGCCAAATCAACACCCAACCGACGATCAAAAGGGCCCAGACGGCCATGGCGATATCCTTTTCCAAGAGAAAACCGCCTGATTCTAGCGCAGGAAACGCAAAGGGTTGAAGCCTATGCCATGAATAATTAGCCGTTAGATAGAAAGGTAGTAATTTCGGCATTATTTCTGTGACTATGAAGATCACATAAATAACGCTTCACAGAGTGCTTTTAACGTAAAAAGATAACTCCCCGCATCTCAATATAACATTTACTCCTTGTTAAAAACTGGAAAATGAAAGCGAAAAAAAACCGCAATAATTTGTACACACTCCAATCATTGACTATGTTTAGATATACTATTTACATGTATCCAAACACACGCAAGCACACTTGCAGAAATTTAAAAATTCCGTTTTTATCGGGCGATAAAATATTTCATCAACAATATTCTGGGGAGCGACAATCAAAATCGTTACAGGCATTATCCTTACCTCTGTGGCCGCCTTCAGCGGCGCGTCCTACGTGGCCGATGCTGAGCCCACTACCGGCAGCGCGGAAATAATGCCGGAACACGCGCACGCCGTGATGGAAAATGACGGCCCGGCGCCACAGCACGACGCCGCCGGCAAAAAAGAACTCTCCATGCCGGAATCGAAATATATCGGCATGAAGGTCAAAACCGATTACACCATCAACAGCAGCACTATGATGATGTCGGCCAAATCGATGTTCCCAGCGCCAAACAACAAACAGCCGATGGAACTGGCGACCGATCTCACCACGCTGGGCCTGGCGGATTATGATGATCACCCCGCGTGCTCTCCAGTTCGAATAAAATGATGAGCAAAGAGATACACGGTAAGATTATGATAAAGAAACAGTAATGGAATGAAAAACGGCGCGTCCTTTAACAGGAAGCACCGTTATAAAATCATTAAATCAGGCCAGAATTGTATTTCTGGTTGAATTTCTCTTCCGACTGGAACAGATAAATAATGCCTTCGATAAAGCCGACAATCGCCGGGATCCCCGTCCAGCAGAACAGCAGGTAGAACAGCCCCCACCACTTCATACCCAGGTAAAACTTGTGAATGCCCAGCCCCCCCAGGAAGATGGCCAGCAGGGCCGCCGCGAGCTTGTCTTTTCTGCTCATAGTGCACTTCTCCTTACTTCTCACCGAACCACCGGCATGTCCAAAAACGGATGCCGCGCCACTGAGCGCCGCATCGCAATGCTTGAGGAGGAAAACATTCACCCATCAAGGCTCAACAGGGGTAAGTATAACAGTGATTAATTAAACGGTTGTTTAACCGGGGAAAGGCAGGCAAATGACGTACGGCAAGAGAAGGAATATTCCTGCGGCGAAGGCTCAATAGTTTAATATCTTTTTGTTTTTAAAGTAAATAATTCACATACATTCATGACTATCACGCCAGCCGTTGACGCCGCGCTAAGCGTGTTGCCTCTTAGGGGGCCAGATCCCTGTCGGCTATTTTATTTTCCCTGGTGACTTCCCACTGGCAATCTAGGTGACTCGCATTGAAAGGATTCGCAGCGTCAGCCCGGACTAACAGCAATAAAATCGATCTTGAATAACGCGATGTCTATTCTAAAGCCCGTCATATTGGGGACAATGCCCAGCGATCAGGTTTGCCACCTGTGCATAATCCTTAATAACGCCGGGATGGCGCCGCCCGGTGCAAAAAACAAAGCTACAGCGCTGTTCATTACCGATCAACTTCTCCGCCAGATTTCTGGCTCGCAGCTTAGGCGTGGCGTTCATTCTAAGGATCTGCATTTTCTCTGTTTCATTACTTTGGGGATGAAGTTTTTCTTCATACTCTCCCACCATCAGCGTGACCTGATTGACATGCTCATCAATGGTTAACTTGCCGTCAGGAATCAACGCCCCATTGCCCCACCAAATGGATGGGCTGGCCGCTAAATAATTTTGAAATGCATCAGGATGATTAAACAGGGTATACAACACAAAATGACCACCGTGCGAGTGGCCTGCCAGCGTTTGCTGGTCTGCGTTGACAGGATAATGCGCTTCGATCCATGGTTTAACGCATGCGGCAATAAATTGATAAAACGCTGCCGCTCCGCCCCCCTCCGCAAACTCTTTCTCTCCTGAGGGAACCGTATAATCACGGGTTCTTGCCTTCAAGATATCCACCCCGTCTTGATAGCCAATGCCGATATAAAGAATATCCCCATCGCGTTTTCTGTTGTTACGTTCCGTCACGACCGAAAACTGGGAGTTAGCATCCAAAAGATACAGCGGGTTCAAATTACCGCCAATCCCCCTGCGGTGAGAGATAAAGACTCTGTATCTTTGACCATTAAAGACAAAACACTTCGTTCTTGAAATTAAATCTTCACACATAACAACCTCACTTGTTTAAATGAATTAATCACGTCAATGCCTTTATTCTCAGAGAAGAAAAAGACGGTGAGGTCCCAACGTAGCAACGCATATTCCCGTTTACGACGTTTGTGTGTTGTGCGGTTTATGGTACACAAGCCCAGGTATTGCATCATGCACCAGATTAATAGACTTTAGCGTTGCGGCAGAGTCGGTGACGGTGTGTACGAAAGGGAAAGTTAAAAAGTGAGGTGGTGCCGATAATAGGAGTCGAACCTACGACCTTCGCATTACGAATGCGCTGCTCTACCAACTGAGCTATATCGGCATCGAGCCAAGCCTGCGGGGCAAGCCGGATGTGCGTTGAACAAGGTAGACCTGCGCGCGAAATGAGTCAATAGCCGCCGGGGCGTTTGGTCGTTTTGCAAGCAACCACACTGCGGCACACTCAACCTTCCCCAAAAACAATCAGGGCGCAGCACGCTGCGCCCTGACCTCTTTATGACCGCAATCCGGCCTTAGCTGCGCACCAGATCGTCGCCGTAGCCGATCCACTTGTAGGTGGTCAGCGCGTCCAGGCCCATCGGGCCGCGGGCGTGCAGTTTCTGGGTGCTCACCGCCACTTCCGCGCCCAGGCCGAATTGGCCGCCGTCGGTGAAGCGGGTGCTGGCGTTGACGTACACCGCCGAGGAGTCCACCGCGCGCACGAAATGCTCGGCGCTGCTCAGCGAGCGGGTGAGGATCGCGTCGGAGTGGTTGGTGCCGTGGGTGCGGATGTGGTCGATGGCCTGATCGATATCGTCCACCAGCAGCACGTTCAGATCCAGCGACAGCCATTCGTCGTCGTAATCTTCCGCGTTCACTGGCACCACCGTCGCCGGGCCGCCCTGCAGCAGCGGCAGCGCATTTTCCGCCGCGTGCAGCGTCACGCCCACCGCCGCCATTTTGGCGCTCAGCGCCGGCAGGAACTCGGCGGCGATGCTGCGGTTCACCAGCAGCGTCTCCAGCGAGTTACAGGCGCTGGGGCGCTGGATCTTGGCGTTTTCAATCACCGTCAGCGCCTTGTCGAAATCGACGTCGGCATCCACGTAGGTGTGGCACACACCGATGCCGCCGGTGATCACCGGGATGGTCGATTGCTCGCGGCACAGCTTGTGCAGACCGGCGCCGCCGCGCGGGATCAGCATGTCGACATAGCGGTCCAGGCGCAGCAGTTCGTTCACCAGCGCGCGATCCGGGCTGTCGATCGCCTGCACCGCCGCCGCCGGCAGGCCGCACTGTTCCAGCGCCTGCTGGATCACTTTCACCGTCGCCTGGTTGGTGTTGTGCGTCTCTTTACCGCCGCGCAGGATCACCGCATTACCGGTTTTCAGGCACAGGCTGGCGACGTCGATGGTGACGTTCGGCCGCGCCTCGTAAATCACGCCGATCACGCCGAGCGGCACCCGGCGGCGCTCCAGCTTCAGCCCGCTGTCCAGCAGGTTGCCGTCCAGCACGTGGCCGACCGGATCGTTCAGGCGGCATACCTGGCGCACGTCGTTGGCAATCGCCGCCAGCCGCGCCGGGGTCAGCAGCAGGCGATCGAGCAGCGCTTCGCTCATGCCGGTGGCGCGCGCCTGCGCCATGTCTTGTTCGTTCGCCAGCAGGATCGCTTCACTGTTGGCTTCCAACCTGTCGGCCATCACCGACAGCACCTGATTCTTCTTCGCCGTGCTCAGCACCGCCAGCTGCCAGGAGGCCTGCTTGGCGGCCTTCCCCATCTGCTCCAGCATGCTCACTCCTTAACTGACAATCATATCGTCGCGGTGCACTGCCACCGGACCGTATTCGTAACCGAGGATCTCGCTGATTTCCTGCGAGTGGTGCCCGGCGATCATGCGCATCGCATCGCTGTTATAGCGGCTGACACCGTGCGCCAGATCGCGCCCCGCCAGGTTGCGGATGCGGATCACTTCGCCGCGCGAGAAGTCGCCCTTCACTTCGCGGATGCCTTTCGGCAGCAGCGAGCTGCCGCGCGCCATCATCGCTTCCACCGCACCGTCATCGACGGTGATCTCACCGGCCGGCGGCGCGCCAAAGATCCAGCGCTTGCGGTTTTCCAGCGGGGTTTCCAGCGCGTGGAAACGGGTGCCCACCGGTTTGCCCTCGATCACGTCCGCCACCACGCCCGGCTTGCTGCCCGCGGCGATCACCACGTCGATGCCGGCGCGGCAGGCCACGTCGGCCGCCTGCAGTTTGGTGCCCATGCCGCCGGTGCCCAGACCGGAGACGCTGTCGCCGGCGATGGCGCGCAGCGCGTCGTCGATGCCGTGCACTTCACGGATCAGTTCGGCCTGCGGGTTGTTGCGCGGATCGGCGGTGTAGAGGCCCTGCTGATCGGTCAGCAGCAGCAGTTTATCGGCCCCGGCCAGAATGGCCGCCAGCGCCGACAGGTTATCGTTGTCGCCCACTTTGATTTCGGCGGTGGCGACGGCGTCGTTCTCATTGATTACCGGCACGATGCGGTTGTCCAGCAGCGCCGTCATGGTGTCGCGCGCGTTGAGGAAGCGCTCGCGGTCTTCCAGATCGGCGCGCGTCAGCAGCATCTGCCCGACGTGGATGCCGTAAATGGAGAACAGCTGTTCCCACAGCTGGATCAGCCGGCTCTGCCCTACCGCCGCCAGCAGCTGCTTGGAGGCGATGGTGGCGGGCAGCTCGGGATAGCCCAGGTGTTCGCGCCCGGCGGCGATGGCGCCGGAGGTGACGATGACGATGCGGTGGCCCGCGGCGTGTTGCTGCGCGCACTGGCGCACCAATTCGACGATGTGGGCGCGGTTCAGACGCAGCGATCCGCCGGTCAACACGCTGGTGCCCAATTTCACAACCAATGTCTGGCTGCCGTTCATAGTATTTCTGCCGTGTGTAATGATGAGAAGAAGAGTGCAAAGGTCTTTGTAACAGGAGAGACGCGTTATGCCAACAGGCACAACGCGAAATCAGCACAATACGTGGTCAAACGGGGTCAGGCGGAGAGTTTGATCAGTTTTTCTTTGAAATCATCGGCGGGTTCCAGCCCCAGTTCCATGGTCGCCAGCAGTTCGCCCAGGCGGCGATGGAAGTCGCGCAGGGTATCTTCCAGTTTGGCGTTCACTTCATCATCCTTAATGTTTTGCGTCGTCCAGTTGCCTTCCTTGTCGAACAGGCCGAATTGGTACGAATAGGTGAAGCGCGCCTCTTCCGCCTGCAGCTCCATCCACCAGCCCCAGAACTCACGCTTCTCCGGAGCGGGCTTTACATTGACGCAGACGGCCAAACAATCAAAGAAAAACCGGTCGTTCTCACATTGCCCTTCACGCAGGTACGGCCCCAAGCTGGCAAAACGTTTCATTAGTCGGCTTTTAGGGTGACCACTCGGTAACGTCATTCTCTAACCTCCTCAATGTAGACCACTCTTTTTAACAAATTGTTAAAATTTAGCAACTAATTAACGCATTTTATCCTTCAGCCAACCGGACATCTGCAGCAACGCCCGGTGGAAGCTGTCGTAAACCGGGGTGCGCGGGATGGCGATCAGCTTGCCGCTCACCGAGGAGGTGACGATCAGCTGCGACTCCTCTTTCGGGCTGAGCGTATCGCGCTCCCAGTAGCCGGAGATCATCGGCGTCGGGCAGCGGCGCCCCAGCAGCCCCTGCATTTTCAGCGAGTAGCTGTTCAGCTCCACCTTCAGCACGTTGTCCGAGGCGTTAGCCATGCCCATGCGGCTGGCCAGCACGTCCATATACATGTCCGGCACGTTCAGCTGGGTGCTGCTGTCGCACAGCAGGCGATGCACCACCGGCCCCAGGCAGGCTACGCCGCGCAGCCGCTGCGGCTCCAGGTAGGCCAATCGCACCGCCACGTTGGCGCCGAAGCGGAAGCCGAAGGCGCTCACCCGCTGATGATCCACCCACGGTACCGAGGCCAGCTGGATCAGCACCTGCTGGTGCAGGTAGCTGGAGTCCTGCGTCAGCTTCCATTTGCAGGAAGAACCGATCGACGGCATGTCGAGCGTCAGCATGGCGATGCCGTGCGGCGCCAGGTAGTCGCGGAACAGGCGGTGGTAGTCGGTCTGCAGCGTATCGAGGCTGCCGCACATCAGCACCGTCGGGAACGGCGCTTCGCCCTTCTCCGGCATGTGCAGGAACCCGGTGACGCTGCCGCCGCCTTCGATGCGAAACTCCAGCTCTTTCAGCTGATACGGCAGCAGCAGCGCCGCCTCTTCGTACGCACGGTTAGCCAGCATCTCCGCCTGTTCGGCCAGTTCGTCGCCCTTCAGGTGCGGGTAGCCGGCGATGCTGTACAGGCTCGCGGCCTTCAGCCAGTATTCGCCGCCGAGCAGCGGATCCTGCTGCTCCGTCGCCCGCTGTTGCCACTGCATGCCCTGATGGATCCATTCGTAGATCCAGTTGCCGTTGCGGTAGCCCACCACGGTATCCAGCCGCTGCGGGTTGCTGCGCTCGGCGTCGGAGGCGGCAATGCGCGCCAGCACTTCGTGGATTTCGATCGGGCTGACGCCGCGCCAGGCCCACAGTAGCGGGTTCAGCATGCGGTACCAGCTGCCGGTGGTGTCGCCTTCCAACGCGGAATGCATGGCGGCGCTCACTTTGTTGCGCGCGCGCAGCACCAGCGTCGAGGTTTCAGGGTGTTTGAATTTGGGCTTGAAAAGAATTTCAGAAAGGTTGGCCTGTGCCATGGTAACAACAGCCTCCGTAAATCTGGCGATAGGCCGCAACAGGCCTACTTAACTGGGGGTAGTGTACCTAACTCTGGCGGGATAAACCAAGATAACGCAAACGCCCGGCATAACCGGGCGTCAGGCGGCTGACAAAGGAGGAAACAGCGTGGTTTTTCCTCCTTTGTGGTCAACGGCCGAAAATCAATAAATTGATTTTCCTTATTTTTTATATCTTGCCTTCGGTAAGCCTGACAACGCCATCACGTTTATCCTTAAACAAACGCCCGGCATAACCGGGCGTTGACTTGGAACTGGCTGGGCTTAGCGACCGCCGATAGGGGGAACGAAGCTGACGCCCATGTCCCACGGCTGTTCGATCCAGGTATCCTGCGGGATGTCGATCACGTAGTCGTCCACCAGTGGACGGCCCGCCGGCTTGGCGAAGATGGTGACGAAATGCGCTTTCGGGTACATGTCGCGGATCGCTTTTGCGGTGCCGCCGGTATCCACCAGATCGTCTACTACGATGAAGCCTTCACCGTCGCCTTCGGCGCGCTTGAGCACTTTCATTTCGCGCTGGTTGTCATGGTCGTAGCTGGAAATGCAGACGGTATCCACATAGCGAATGCCCAGTTCGCGCGCCAGCAGACCCGCCGGCACCAGGCCGCCGCGGCTGACGGCGATGATGCCGGTCCATTTGTCGGCAGGCAGCAGGCGGTGCGCCAGCTTGCGTGCATGTATTTGCAGCATATCCCAGGTAACAACGTATTTTTCGCTCATAGAATCGTGTCCCAGCCGGCTGGTGAAGCGGCTTACTTTATAGTTCAGGGGAAAAAAGGTTGCGCGAGATTATAGAGACTGGCCGCGTTGAATTCCAGCTGTACCGAGGAAAACCTCGCGATTTCCGCCGCGCGGCTTTTCGGTGATTGATGCTGAAAAAGCGAACGTTCCCGCCGCAAAGCCGTGTGATCAAGCGCTTAAACCGCACAATACGGGGCGCGCGCCGCCGGAAATAAAGTGATATTCTCTAACGATCGTGCCACGACGCACAGATACCCGCTCACCTCAACCGCGCGGCACGCCCGTCCTGTCGGAGCCTGCCGTCACAGGAGACTTATAGTGTCTGAATTGTCTCAGCTTTCGCCACAGCCGCTGTGGGATATTTTCGCCAAGATCTGTTCTATCCCGCACCCTTCTTATCATGAAGAAGCGCTGGCGCAGCACATCCTCACCTGGGCCAAAGAGAAGAACCTGCACGCCGAGCGCGATCAGGTCGGCAATATCCTGCTGCGCAAACCGGCCACCAAAGGCATGGAAAACCGCAAGCCGGTGGCGCTGCAGGCGCACCTGGACATGGTGCCGCAAAAGAATAACGACACCGTGCACGACTTCGCCAAGGATCCGATCCAGCCTTATATCGCCGGCGAGTGGGTGAAAGCGCGCGGCACCACGCTGGGCGCCGACAACGGCATCGGCATGGCCTCCGCCCTGGCGGTGCTGGCCGATGACAGCGTTGAGCACGGCCCGCTGGAAGTGCTGCTGACCATGACCGAAGAAGCCGGCATGGACGGCGCCTTCGGGCTGCAGCCAAACTGGCTGCAGGCAGACATTCTGATCAATACCGATTCCGAAGAAGAAGGCGAAATCTACATGGGTTGCGCCGGCGGTATCGACTTCATCACCACCCTGCCGCTGCAGCGCGAAGCGGTGCCGGCCGGTTATCAAACCCTGAAGCTGACCCTCAAGGGCCTGAAAGGCGGCCACTCCGGCGCCGAGATCCACGTCGGGCTGGGCAACGCCAACAAACTGCTGGCGCGCTTCCTGTTCGCCCATGCGGCGGCGCTGAACCTGCGCGTGCTGGATCTGAACGGGGGCACCCTGCGCAACGCCATTCCGCGTGAAGCCTCCGCGGTGGTTGCGGTGCCGGCGGAAAAAGCCGACGCGCTGAAAGCGCTGAGCCAGGAGTTCCTGGCGGTGCTGCAGAACGAACTCTCCGCCAAAGAGAAGAACATCACCGTGCTGCTGGAGCCGGCCACCAGCGCTTCGCAGGCGCTGAGCGCCGACAGCCAGCAACGCTTCCTGGCGCTGCTGAACGGCACGCCGAACGGCGTGATCCGCATGAGCGACGCGGTCAAAGGCGTAGTGGAAACCTCGCTGAACGTCGGCGTGGTCACCACCAGCGAAAACGAAGCGGAAATCATCTGCCTGATCCGCTCTCTGATCGACAGCGGCAAAGATTACGTGGTCGAGATGCTGACCGCGCTGGGCCAGCTGGCCGGCGCCAAGGTGGCGCCGAAGGGCGGCTACCCGGGCTGGCAGCCGGACGCCGACTCGCCGGTGATGCACCTGGTGCGCGAGCTGTATCAGGAGCTGTTCAACAAGACGCCGAACATCATGGTGATCCACGCCGGCCTGGAATGCGGTCTGTTCAAAAAGCCGTATCCAAACATGGACATGGTATCGATCGGGCCAACCATCACCGGCCCGCACTCGCCGGATGAGCAGGTGCATATCGAAAGCGTCGGTCTGTACTGGAAGCTGCTGACCTCGCTGCTGAAAGCGATCCCTGAGCGCGCGTAATCTGCGCGCTTAACGCAAAAAGCCGGCTAATCGCCGGCTTTTTTATTCCCAAGGCAGCGCCAGCTGCCGCTCCAGCTGCGGATCGAGCAGCGTCACATGTAGCCCCACCAGCCGCACGCCGCGCCCTTCACGCCGTTCGCGCCACGCCTGCCGCGCCACCGCCAGCAAATCCTGCTGATTCAGCACCGGGAACACGTGCTCCTGGGTGGTTTGCTGAAAATCCTGAAACTTCAGCTTCACGCCCTGTCGGGCGATATGCAGATCCGGCTTCACCTTACGCAGCCGCATCTCCAGCTCGGGGTAGAGTTTGTCGATAATCAGCGTTTCGCAATCTTCCCAGTCGTGAATGTCCTCCGCCAGCGTGCGCTCCACGCCCACCGATTTACGCAGCCGCTCCGCCGAGATTTCGCGCCGATCGATGCCCTGACACCGCTCCCACAGCACCCGGCCGAACTTGCCGAAGCGCTTGAGCAGCTGCGCCAAATCGTATTGCTGCACGTCGGCGCAGGTGATAAGCCCCACTTCCTCCAGCCGTTTGGCGGTCACCTTGCCGACGCCGGGGATTTTGCTGAGCGGCAGCTGCTGCAAAAACGCCGGCACCTGCGCCGGGGTGATCACGTATTGCCCATTCGGCTTGTTCATCTCGGAAGCGATTTTGGCGAGAAACTTGATCGGCGCGACGCCGGCCGACGCGGTGAGGTTCAGTTCGTCGGCGATCGCCTGACGGATCTCCTGAGCGATCAGCGTCGCCGAGCCGTTGCATTGCGGGCTGTCGGTCACGTCGAGATAGGCTTCATCGAGCGACAGCGGCTCGATCAACGGGGTATAGCGGGCGAAGATTTCACGGATATGCAGCGAAGCCTCTTTGTAGGCCGCCATGCGCCCCGGCAGCAGGGTGAGATGCGGACACAGCTTGAGCGCCATCGCCGTAGACATGGCGCTATGCACGCCGTAGCGCCGCGCCGGGTAGTTGGCGGTGCTGATCACCCCGCGCCGATCGGCGCTGCCGCCAATCGCCAGCGGGATATCGCGCAGGCTGGGATCGTCGCGCATTTCCACCGCCGCGAAGAAGCAGTCCATATCGACATGAATGATTTTACGCATCGCACCCTCCAGTAACACTGTATAAGTATACAGTCAGATACCGAAAGCTCAAGGCCGCAGGCTTCGATGAAAGCGCCGTTTCCGCCAGATATTTCCGCGTTGTTAAAAAAGCTTAATTTTTCAATAGTATGATTTCCGCCATCCCGTGCGGCTCACCACAACGATAACGACAAGGTACTCTACATGATCAGATTTTCTCACTGGCTGCTGGCTTCCGCGCTGTCGCTGAGCGCGTTGGCGGCCAGCGCCGCCACCGGTCACGCGCCGGCGATCGTCGCCCATCGCGGCGGCACCGCCGATGCGCCGGAAAACACCCGCATCGCCATCGAAACCGCGCTGAAAAACGGTGCCGACGCCATTTGGATCACCCTGCAAGAATCCAAAGACGGCGTCATCGTGCTGTATCGCCCCTCGGATCTGAAGGCGCTGACCAACCGGCAGGGCCCGGTCTCTGCCTATACCGCCGCGCAATTGGCCGAGACCGATGCCGGCTGGGCGTTCGCCAAAGGCGATGCGCATCCGTTCCGCGGCCAGGGCATCGGCATTCCGCGGCTGGACGAGGTGCTAAAGGCGTTTCCGCACGTCACCTTCTATCTGGACATCAAATCCCCGGACGCCGATCCGGCGCAGTTTGGCCAGGCGCTGCTGGCGACGCTGGAAAGCACCGACAGCCTGAACCGCACCCGCGTTTACTCTACCGATGCCAAATACCTGCAGGCGCTGCCGCCGGCCGTCCCGCGCTTTGAAAGCCGCGACGAGACCCGCACGCTGCTGGCCAACGTCACCATGGCGCACCAGTGCGATGTCAAACCGGACAACCGACAGCCGCGCTGGTATGGGCTGGAGCTGAAGCGCGAGGTGGAAGTGGTAGAGAAGTACACCCTCGGCGAAGGGCGCTCGAAGGCGTTTCTGACCTGGGATAAAGAGTCGATGGATTGTTTCCGCTCGCAGGGCCCGGCGCACATCATTCTGTTCGGCGTCAACACGCCGCAGGAGTATCAGCAGGCGCTGGCGCTGGGCGCCGACGGCGTGATGGTCAACTCGCCGGCCGAGGCGAAAAGCTTCCGCAAGGCGAAATAAAAAACCCGGCCAAGGCCGGGTTTTCGCTTCGCTACAGAATGCGGTGCTTGTCCAACTGCTCGCGCCGCTGCGCCGCTTTGGCTTCGCGCTTTTTGCGCGCATCGCACGGCTCCGGGCAGTCGCAGACTTTCTCCATCCCCAGCGCGGTGATGCCGCCGCAGCTGCCCTGCAGGCTTTTGCGTTTGAACACGTAACCCAGCGACATCCCGCCGACGATCAGCAGGAACAACACGAAGGTAGCGGCGAATACCGTCAACATAGCAACCTCACGAACGCTTTTTCAGATAGGGTTTGAACGCGTCCGAATAACGCTCCTCAAACCCGTCGGCGGTTTTCACGATCATGAACACCGGGATACCGAGCAGGTTGGCCAGCGCCATGCCGCGCTCTGGCCCCATCACGTTCAGGCCGGTGGACAGGCCGTCGGCGGTCATGCAGGTCGGGCTCAGCACGGTGATCGACACCAGCCGATGATGGATCGGCCGCCCGGTGACCGGATCGATGGTGTGCGAATAGCGCACCCCGTCCTGTTCGAAGTAGTTGCGATAGTCACCCGAGGTGGCGATCGACATCTCCCCCGGCTGGATCACCAGCTGCGCCTGCTGCTGCGCGCCGGCGGTCGGGCGCTCGATGGCAATGCGCCACGGCTTTTGCTCGCCGTTGCGCCCGCGGGTACGAACTTCACCGCCGATATCCACCATGTAGTCTTTCACGTGTTGCGATTGCAGATACTCCGCCACCACGTCCACGCCGTATCCTTTGGCAATCGAAGACAGGTCGACATACAGCTCGGGGATGTTTTTCACCAGCGCGCTGCCCTGCACCGACAGCTTGTCGGCGCCGGTCCAGGCGCGGCGGTGCTCCAGTTCCGCCTCGCTCGGCACTTTGTCCGGTCGCCCTTCCGGGCCGAAACCCCATAGGTTGACCAGCGGCCCGACGGTCACGTCCAGCGCGCCATCGGTGACGCGGTTGATGCGAAGCGCTTCGCGCACCACCTCAGCGGTGGCCGGCGAAACCGGGAACGGCCGGTCAATGTCGCGGCTGGCGTTGAAGCGGCTCAGCTCGGAGTCCGGCCGGTAGGTGGACATCTGGTCGTTCACCTGCTCCAGCCGTTTGTCGATCTCCGCCTGCATCTCGCGCGCCGACGGCGTATCGTCACCGGTCACGTAACGGATCGAATACGAGGTGCCCATGGTTTTACCCGTCAGGTCCACCTGTTCCGGCCCACAGCCGGTCAGCAGCAGGGTGGCGCTCAGCGCCACGCCCGTCAGCCAGTTCTTCATCGCCAATGCGCGCATTTAGCCACCAAAGTCATCCAGCATGATGTTTTCGTCTTCGACGCCCAGATCTTTGAGCATCTTGATCACCGCGGCGTTCATCATCGGCGGCCCGCACATGTAAAACTCGCAGTCCTCCGGCGCCGGGTGGTTCCTCAGGTAGTTCTCCAGCAGAACATTATGGATAAAGCCGGTGTAACCGGTCCAGTTATCTTCCGGCTGCGGATCCGACAGCGCCACGTGCCAGGTGAAGTTTTCGTTCTCCGCCTGCAGCTGGTTGAAGTCGTCTTCATAGAACATCTCGCGCAGCGAACGCGCGCCGTACCAGAAGGTGATCTTGCGCTTCGAGTTCAGGCGCTTGAGCTGGTCGAAGATGTGCGAACGCATCGGCGCCATGCCCGCGCCGCCGCCGATGAAGATCATTTCGGCGTCGGTGTCCTTGGCGAAGAACTCGCCGAACGGCCCGGAGATGGTCACCTTGTCGCCCGGCTTCAGCGACCAGATATAGGAAGACATGATGCCCGGCGGCACGTCCGGATTGTTCGGCGGCGGCGTGGCGATACGCACGTTGAGCATGATGATGCCCTTTTCTTCCGGATAGTTGGCCATCGAGTAGGCGCGCACCGTGGTGTCATTCACCGTCGAGCGGTAGCGGAACAGGTTGAACTTGTCCCAGTCGCCGCGATACTCCTGCGGCACGTCGAAGTCGGCGTAGCTGATGTCGTGCGCCGGCGCTTCGATCTGGATGAAACCGCCCGCGCGGAACGGCACGTCTTCGCCATCGGGGATCTTCAGCTTCAGCTCTTTGATAAAGGTGGCTTTGTTATCGTTGGAGATAACTTCGCATTCCCATTTCTTCACGCCGAAGATCTCTTCCGGCAGCTCGATCTTCAGGTTCTGCTTCACGTTCACCTGGCACGCCAGGCGGCAACCCTCTTTCGCTTCGCGCTTGTTGATGTGCGAGAGCTCGGTCGGCAGGATATCGCCGCCGCCCTCTTTGATCACCACCCGGCACTGGCCGCAGGAGCCGCCGCCGCCGCAGGCCGAGGAGACGAAGATCCCTTGGCTGGAGAGCACGTTGAGCAGCTTGTCGCCCGCCGGCGCATGGAAGCTTTTATCCAGATCGCCGTTGATTTCCACCGCGATGTCGCCGGTGTTCACCAGCTTCGATTTGGCGAACAGGATCAGCAACACCAGCACCATCACGATGGCGGTGAACATCGCTACGCCTAAAATAATTTCCATAAATTCTTCCCGCCTTTACAACTGAACACCGGAGAAGGACATGAAGCCCAGCGCCATCAGTCCGGTGGTGATAAAGGTAATGCCCAGGCCGCGCAGCCCTGCCGGCACGTTGGCATACTTGAGTTTTTCGCGGATCCCCGCCATGGCGACGATCGCCAGCATCCAGCCGGTGCCGGAACCGATGCCGTACACCACCGATTCGGCGAAGTTGTAGTCGCGCTGCACCATGAAGGACACGCCGCCGAAGATGGCGCAGTTCACGGTGATGAGCGGCAGGAAGATGCCGAGCGCGTTATACAGCGACGGGAAGAAACGATCGAGGATCATCTCCAGAATCTGCACCAGCGCCGCGATCACGCCGATGAAGGTGATGAAGTTGAGGAAGCTCAGATCGACGCCTTCCACCAGCGCGCCGTCGCGCAGGATCAGGTTGTAGACCAGGTTGTTCACCGGCACCGAAATGCCGAGCACGATGGTCACCGCGATGCCCAGGCCAAAGGCGGTCGAGACCTTCTTCGACACCGCCAGGAAGGTACACATCCCGAGGAAGAACGCCAGCGCCATGTTCTCGACGAACACCGCGCGCACAAACAGGCTGATATAGTGTTCCATCGGCCTTTACTCCTTTTCGATCTGCGCCGGCTTCAGGGTGCGCAGCACCCAGATCAGCAGGCCGATGATGAAGAACGCGCTCGGCGCCAGCAGGAACAGGCCGTTCGGCTGATACCAGCCGCCGTTCTGCACCGTTTCCAGCACCGGTACGCCAAACAGCTTGCCGGAGCCGATCAGCTCGCGCAGGAAACCGACCAGCACCAGGATCACCCCGTAGCCCAGCCCGTTGCCGATGCCGTCCATAAAGCTCTCGATCGGCGGCGACTTCATGGCGTAGGCCTCGGCGCGCCCCATCACGATGCAGTTGGTGATGATAAGGCCAACGAACACCGACAGCTGCTTGGAGATCTCGAACGCATAGGCGCGCAACAGCTGATCGACCACGATCACCAGCGAGGCGATGATCGCCATCTGCACGATGATGCGCACGCTGTTGGGAATATGGTGACGGATCAGCGAGATGAAGAAGCTGGAGAACGCGGTTACCAGCGTCACCGCAATGGTCATCACCACCGCCGTCTCCAGCTTGGTGGTCACCGCCAGCGCCGAACAGACGCCCAGCACCTGCAGGGCGATCGGGTTATTGTCGAACAGCGGCCCCAGCAGGACCCGCTTTATCTCTTTGGAATCAGCCATTTTTCAGCGCTCCTTCACGAACTTTTTTCAGGAACGGGCCGAAGCCGTGCTCGCCCAACCAGAAATCAAACGTATGCTGCACGCCGTTGGAGGTCAGCGTGGCGCCGGACAGGCCGTCCACCCCGTGCACATCCCCCTGACGCGCGCCGCCTTTCACCACGCGGATCGCCGGCTGGCCGTTATCGTCGAACAGCTGCTTGCCGACCCACTGCTGACGCCAGGACGGGTTCTCGACCTCACCGCCCAGCCCCGGGGTTTCCCCCTGGTCGTAGTAGGTGATGCCCTTGACCGTGTTGCCGTCGTTATCCAGCGCCACGAAGGCGTACATCATCGACCACAGACCGGTGCCGTACACCGGCAGCACAATCTTGTTCACCTGGCCGCTTTCATCGCGCACCAGGTAGATTTCCGCCTGGTTGCTGCGGCGCTTGATGCCGGCCGGATCGTCGCCCGCCGCCAGCGCCACGCTTTTGGCGTCGTCGCGCAGCGCAGCGCCCAGATCGAACGCCGCCGCTTTGCCGGCGACAAACTCGCCGCTGTTCAGATCCACCAGGCGCGGTTCGATGCGCTCGCTGTACAGGCGCTTGACCTGCTCGCTCTCCATTTTCGGCTGCAACAGGCCGGCTACGTCGAGAATATTGCGCTGCTTATCGAGCAGCTTTTGCTCCTGCTGTTTGGACTTCAGGCCGACGGCGGAGCCCGCCACCACCACTGAACACACCAGACACAGCAGCAGCACTACCAGCAGCGTTTTACCGATGCCGTCATTTTTCGCTTCATTCGCCACGGGCTTGTCTCCGCTTGATGTTGGCCTGCACCACCAGGTAATCGAACAGCGGCGCGAACAGGTTGGCGAACAGGATCGCCAGCATCATGCCTTCCGGATAGGCGGGGTTGACCACCCTAATCAGCACGCACATCACGCCAATCAGAATGCCGTACCACCATTTCCCCTTATTGGTGAAGGAGGCGGAAACCGGGTCGGTCGCCATAAAGATCATGCCGAAGGCGAAGCCGCCCAGCACCAGATGCCAGTACCACGGCATGGCGAACATCGGGTTGGTGTCCGAACCGATGGCGTTGAACAGCATGGCGGAAGCCACCATGCCGAGCATTACGCCGGCGACGATGCGCCAGGAGGCCACTCGGCCGAACAGGATAATCGCCCCGCCGATCAGGATCATCAGCGTGGACACCTCACCGATCGAGCCGGGAATATTGCCGAGGAAAGCGTCCATCCAGCTGATGGACTGGCCGGTGGCTACGTTGCTCAGGCTGTGCGCCCCGCCCGCGCTCCACTGCGCCAGCGGCGTCGCGCCGGAGAAACCGTCCGCGGAAGTCCACACCAGATCGCCGGAGATCTGCGCCGGATAGGCGAAGAACAGGAAGGCGCGGCCGGCCAACGCCGGGTTGAGGAAGTTGCGCCCGGTGCCGCCGAAGATCTCTTTGGCCACCACCACGCCGAAGGTGATGCCCAGCGCGGCCTGCCACAGCGGCAGGGTCGGCGGCACGATCAGCGCGAACAGGATAGAGGTGACGAAGAAACCTTCGTTGACCTCATGCTTGCGGATAATGGCGAACAGCACTTCCCAGAAACCGCCGACGACGAACACCACGGCGTAGATCGGCAGGAAGTAACAGGCGCCCAGCACCATTTTGCTGACCCAGCCGGCGTCGGCCGCCAGCGAGGCGCCGAGCCACTGCGCCAGGCGATAATGCCAGTCGCCCGCCAGCACCTGTTGCAGCGCGTCGCCGCTGTACAGATGGTGCAGCGCCGGGATCGCCTGCTGGCCGACGTTGTACATGCCCCAGAACATCGCCGGGAACACCGCCAGCCACACCAGGATCATCATGCGTTTCAAATCGATGGCGTCGCGCACGTGCGAAGCGCCGCGCGTCACCGTGCCGGGGGTGTAAAACACCGTGGTGGTCGCTTCATACAGCGGATACCACTTTTCCAGTTTGCCGCCCGGCGTGAAGTGATGCTCTATCTTCTCGAAATAATTCTTCAGGCCCATCGGTTATCCTTCCTGCTCAATCTTGGTCAGCACCTCGCGCAGCACCGGCGCGTACTCATACTTGCCGGGGCAAACGAAGGTGCACAGCGCCAGATCTTCCTCGTCCAGCTCCAGACAACCCAGCGCCTGCGCGCTGTCGCTGTCGCCCGCCAGCAGATCGCGCAGCAGCAGCGTCGGCAAAATATCCAGCGGCATCACCCGCTCGTAGTTGCCGATCGGCACCATGGCGCGCTCGCCGCCGTTGGTGGTGGTCGAGAAGGCGAACAGTTTGTTCTTCAGGAAGTGGCCCAGCGTGGTGCGGGTAATGGAAAACTTGTTCGGCGAGGGCACGATCCAGCCGAACAGCTCTTTGTCGCGCCCTTCTTCCAGCACCGACACCTGCGAGTGGAAACGGCCGAGCCAGGCGTTCGGCCCGGCGGCGTGCATGCCGTTCAGCACCGAACCGGAGATCACCCGGTTCTCGCCGCCTTTCAGGCGGCCGGCGGTCAGCTCATCGAGGCTGGCCCCCAGGCGGGTGCGCAGCAGCGCCGGCTGCGCCACCTGCGGCCCGGCCAGCGCCACCACACGGCGGGTATCGAGCTTGCCGGTGGTGAACAGCGTGCCGATGGCGATCACGTCCTGGTAACCGATGTGCCAAACGGTTTTCTTCAGGCTGACCGGTTCGAGGAAGTGAATGTGGGTGCCCGCCAGCCCGGCGGGATGTGGGCCGGCGAATTCGCTGTAGGCGATCTGCGGGCCGCTCTGCTGACCAACCGAAGCGCCGGCGGCATGGCACACGTGCACCTTGCCTGCCGTCAGGCGCGCCAGCACCACCAACCCGGCGTTGAACGCCGCCTGCTGCTCGGCGATGATCACCTGCGGATCGGCGGCCAACGGCTGGGTGTCCATAGCGGTGACGAAAATGGCGCGCGGTTCGCTGCCGGGAGCCGGCGTCTTGCTGAACGGACGGGTGCGCAGCGCGGTCCACAGGCCGCTGGCGATCAGTTCGCTTTCGACCTGTTCTCGCGGCAGCTGGCTCAGTTCACCCAGCGGGTAGTGCGCGAACTCGAGCTGATCGTCGCCGCCGTTTTCCAGCGCAATCACCACCGATTGCAATACGCGCCGCTCGCCGCGGTTAATCGCGGCGATGCGGCCGCTGGCGGGAGCCGTGAAGAAAACCCCGGGGTTTTTCTTGTCTTCGAACAACGCCTGGCCTTTCTTAACGGTATCGCCTTCCTGCACCAGCATGGAGGGGCGCATTCCGACATACTCTTCCCCAAGCAGGGCGACATGCTGAATGTTCGGGCCATCTTGGATCGCCTGAACCGGAGCCCCGGCTATCGGCAGATCTAACCCTTTTCTGATCTTAATCATAGGATTTATACGATGTAGTTTGGTTTACACGTCTGACCGGCCCCAGAGGCGGGTGCGGACGATGCCAGGATTGCCGGGCAGTGCGCATGGCGGCACGCCCAACATGAACTTTCTCGCAGTGAATATATGGGGTAACGCGCATTCCCTTGATTCCCCCCTTTCCGTTGTTTGCGTGATAATCGATGTGTTAACGGCCTGTAGCCAAATAACCACCAAAACGGCCGGGTTATATGCCATAACCCCTGCCGCTTCAATCGCTACCGCGCGTTAAATTGAAGAGGGAATATTAACATTGTTCGCAACATTGTTCTGCGTTCCGTCGTGACTTGGGTCAAGCAAACGCAATTAAATTTCGCCTGTTTTTCACTACTTATCGTTAAAATCTGCCGGTCATTTCACTTTTATCGAGCTTTGTCGTTTTTTTATACATATCACGTATTGCTAAAAATAAACGCGCTGGTAATCTGGCGGTGTTTTGCAGCAGTAAAAACAATAATCAGTGGCATGCTGGCCAGGTTGATTGCGCCGGCAGATAAATATAAGCAGGAATTATAATGAGCAAAATCGCGCTGTTGTTTGCGATGCTTGTTTCTATGCCGATGATCACGGCCTGCAGCGCCAGCGAGCAGGTACCCGAAGCGCCGGTAGTTAAACAGCAATTATTGGGTTCGCCGGTCTATATTCAGATCTTCAAAGAGGAACGCAAGCTGGAATTGTATGCCAGAATGGGCAATGAATTCCGCCTGGTCAACACGTTCCCGATCTGTAATTTCTCCGGCGGGCTGGGTCCTAAACGTCGTGAAGGCGACTTTAAAAGTCCTGAAGGCTTTTATAGCGTTGACGCGCGCCATCTGAAACCCGACAGCAAGTATTATCGGGCGATCAATATCGGTTTCCCTAACGATTACGATAAGTCGCAGGGCTATTCCGGCGCTTATCTGATGATCCACGGCGAATGTAAATCGATCGGCTGTTACGCGATGACCAACACCTATATGGATGAGATCTATCGCTACGTCGAAGCCGCCTTCGCCTATGGCCAAAGCCGCGTCGACATCAGCATCTACCCGTTCCGCATGACCGATCAGAACCTGAAACGCCATGCGTCATCCAGCTATATCGCCTTCTGGCGCCAGCTGAAGCCGGGCTACGATTACTTCGCGAAGAACCGCCAACCGCCGACAATGGGCGTGGTCAATGGCCAGTACGTCTTGGGTCAACCGCTGTTGAGCAGCGGCGGCATGATGACGCAGTACGCGTCAGCCAGCCCGACGCCCAACACCAACCCCTTCGCTCAGAACAAGCCGCTCACCGAAGTGAAATAACGCGAACTCGCCTGGCTCAATCTTGTGCCAGGTTTCGTTGGCGGTCAGCGGTTGGGTGGCGATCACCGTGACCACATCGTTCGGTGTGGTCTGCTGCTGAAAATCAATCTCCACGTCCTGATCAAGCAGCGTCGCCTTGCCGAACGGCGCGCGGCGCGTGATCCAATACAGGTTGGTGGAGCAATACGCCATCACGAAGCGCCCGTCCGACAACAGCATATTGAATACCCCTTTCTTGCGCAGCTGGCTTGCCAACAGGCCAATGTAGCGGAATACCGCCGGCCACTGGCTCGGGGTGCGCGGATATTTCAGCGCCAGCTGGTGCAGCAGCCAGCAGAACGCATATTCGCTGTCGGTCTGGCCGACCGGGCGGAACGTGCCGGTATCCAGCTGGCGATAGCCTTTCAATTGGCCGTTGTGCGCGTAGGTCCAGTTGCGGCCCCACAGTTCACGGGTGAACGGATGGGTGTTTTCCAACGCCACTTCGCCGCGGTTGGCCTGGCGAATATGGGACACCACCGCGCAAGACTTGATCGGGTAGTCCTGCACCAGGCGGGCGATCGGCGAGTTGAAGCTCGGCTGCGGATCCTTGAATGTGCGGCAGCCGTTCCCTTCATAGAAGGTAATGCCCCAGCCATCCTTATGCGGCCCGGTGCGGCCGCCGCGCTGTACCAGGCCGGTAAAGCTGAAGCAGATATCGGTCGGTACGTTTGCGCTCATCCCGAGCAGTTCACACATCGCCAGCACTCCTTAACCACACTGACACAGGCTGTGCGGGCACGGCATACATGCGGCGCCCGCAGTCTTATTCATGGGGAGCTGCAGCCCCCCGAAGGCTATTACGCCTTAACCATCTCTTTTTCGATCAGCTGAATCAAGATGTGAATCGCTTTAATGTGGATCTCCTGGATGCGATCGGCGTAGCCGAAGTGCGGCACGCGAATTTCCACATCGGCGGAACCCGCCATCTTGCCGCCGTCCTTGCCGGTCAGGGTGATCACTTTCATCCCCTTGGCGCGCGCCGCGTCGATGGCCTTGATGATGTTGCCGGAGTTGCCGGAGGTGGAAATGCCCAGCAGCACGTCGCCTTCGCGGCCCACCGCTTCCACATAGCGCGAGAACACATACTCATAGCCGAAGTCGTTGCTGACGCAGGACAGGTGGCTCACGTCCGAGATGGCAATCGCCGGGTAGCCCGGGCGGTTTTCGCGGTAGCGGCCGGTCAGCTCTTCGGCGAAGTGCATCGCGTCGCAATGGGAACCGCCGTTGCCGCAGGAAATCACTTTACCGCCGGCTTTGAAGGAATCCGCCAGCAGCACCGCCGCGCGTTGGATGGCGTCGATGTTGGCGTCGTCATTGATAAATTTCGCCAGGGTATCAGCCGCTTCGTTCAGTTCACTGCGAATAAGGTCGTGGTACATGAGGAACCTCTTGTTATCGTCAAATCTTCCGCTCCGCAGTGTACCGGATCGCGGAAACAGCGAGAAGCATTCTCAGCCAAACAGCACGCCGGTTAAGGAAGCGGAGAGGTTTTTGATGATTGGTGCTGTCAGTTTGTGACCTGAGTTGTAATTAAACTGTAAACGCATTGATAAAAATTCTGCCTTGTACTAAAACCTATTACATACACACAACAGGTCAGACCTCTTACTACTTCGGAGCTTCTTATGATGGTTCTTAGTATTGTCGTTTTACTGGCGCTCCTCGGCGTGGTGTTCTACCACCGAGTGAACCTTACCCTCAGCAGCCTGATCCTGGTGGCGTACACTGCCGCCATGGGCGCGATCGGCCTGTGGAGCTTCTGGCTGTTGCTGCCGCTGGCGATCGTGCTGCTGCCGCTGAACCTTTCCTCTGTGCGTCGCTCTCTGCTCTCCGCGCCGGCGCTGCGCGCCTTCCGCAAGGTGATGCCGCCGATGTCCACCACCGAGAAGGAAGCGATCGACGCGGGCACTACCTGGTGGGAAGGCGATCTGTTCCGCGGTGCGCCGGACTGGAACAAACTGCACAGCTACCCGAAACCACGCCTGACGGAAGAAGAGCAGGCGTTTATCGACGGCCCGGTGGAAGAAGCCTGCCGCATGGCCAACGACTTCCAGATCACCCATGAACTGGCCGATCTGCCGCCTGAACTCTGGGCATACCTGAAAGAACACCGTTTCTTCGCGATGATCATCAAGAAAGAGTACGGCGGCCTGGAATTCTCCCCTTACGCTCAGGCGATGGTGCTGCAAAAACTGGCCGGCGTTTCCGGCATCCTGGCGATCACCGTCGGCGTGCCAAACTCCCTCGGCCCGGGCGAACTGCTGCAGCATTACGGTACCGAAGAACAGAAAAACCACTATCTGCCGGGCCTGGCGCGCGGCGACGAGATCCCTTGCTTCGCGCTGACCAGCCCGGAAGCGGGTTCCGATGCCGGCGCGATCCCGGACGTGGGCACCGTGTGCATGGGCGAATGGCAAGGCAAGCAGGTGCTGGGCATGCGCCTGACCTGGAACAAGCGCTACATCACGCTGGCGCCGGTCGCCACCGTGCTGGGCCTGGCGTTCAAACTGCATGACCCTAACCGCCTGCTGAGCGACAACGAATCCCCGGGCATCACCTGTGCGCTGATCCCGACCAGCACGCCGGGCGTGGAAATCGGCAACCGCCACTTCCCGCTGAACGTGCCGTTCCAGAACGGCCCGACCCGCGGCACCGACGTGTTCGTGCCGATCGATTACATCATCGGCGGGCCGAAAATGGCCGGCCAGGGCTGGCGCATGCTGGTTGAATGCCTGTCGGTCGGTCGCGGCATCACCCTGCCGTCCAACTCCACCGGCAGCCTGAAATCCATCGCCCTGGCGACCGGCGCCTACGCGCACATTCGCCGTCAGTTCAAGATCTCCATCGGCAAGATGGAAGGGATCGAAGAGCCGTTGGCGCGCATCGCCGGCAACACCTATGTGATGGACGCCGCCGCTTCGCTGATCACCTATGCACTGGTGCAGGGCGAGAAACCGGCCGTGCTGTCGGCCATCGTCAAATACCACTGTACGCACCGCGGCCAGCAGTCGATCGTTGACGCCATGGACATCGCCGGCGGTAAAGGCATCATGCTGGGCGAATCCAACTTCCTGGCTCGCGCTTATCAGGGCGCACCGATCGCCATCACGGTGGAAGGCGCGAACATCCTGACCCGCACCATGATGATCTTCGGCCAAGGCGCGATCCGCTGCCATCCTTATGTGCTGGATGAAATGGCGGCGGCGCAGAACAACGATCTGAACGCCTTCGATAAATCGCTGTTCGGCCACCTGGGCCACGTCGGCAGCAACAAGGTACGCAGCTTCTGGCTGGGCCTGACCAACGGCCGCACCAGCGCCACGCCGACCAAGGACGCGACCCGTCGTTACTATCAGCAGTTGAACCGCCTGAGCGCCAACCTGGCGTTGCTGTCGGACGTTTCCATGGGCGTGCTGGGCGGCAGCCTGAAGCGCCGCGAGCGCATCTCCGCTCGCCTAGGGGATATCCTCAGCCAGATGTACCTGGCTTCCGCCGTGCTGAAACGCTTTGACGACGAAGGCCGTCAGAAAGAAGATCTGCCGCTGGTGCATTGGGGCGTGCAAGACAGCCTGCATAAAGCCGAACAGGCGCTGGATGATCTGCTGCGCAACTTCCCGAACCGCTTTATCGCCGGCGCGCTGCGCTTCGTGGTCTTCCCGTTCGGCCGCGTGCATAACGCACCGTCCGATCGCCTGGATCATCAGCTGGCCAAGATCCTGCAGGTGCCTTCCGCCACCCGCAGCCGTCTGGGGCGCGGCCAGTACCTGACGCCGAGCGAGCATAACCCAATCGGCCTGCTGGAAGCGGCGCTGGCCGACGTGATGGCCGCCGAGCCGATTCACGAACGCCTGTGCAAGGCGGTCGGCAAAAACCTGCCGTTCACCCGTCTGGATCGTTTGGCGGAGCGCGCGCTGGAAGAAGGCAAGATCAGCGCCGACGAGGCGAAGATCCTGGTGAAAGCCGAAGAGAGCCGCCTGCGCTCCATCAACGTAGACGACTTCGCGCCGGACGCGCTGGCGGCCGCCAAGCCGGAAAAGCCGGCGGCGCAATCTAAGCGCCAGCAGCAGACCGAAGCGGCTTAAGGTTCACTTCACGTATCCAAGGGGCGATCATCATCGCCCCTTTTTCTTTTGCTTTCATGACAAACTGCGCACCGCGCCGCAGGTTGGCGCAACGGCGGATTTTACGGGAGGGAAGTTCGGGTAGGCTGCGCCGCGGGTGCTCTGGATCTTTCTGTCCGGCGCCTTGGCAAAGGAGAGAAAGAGAAAGGCCCCGAGTCGATATTATCAACCCGAGGCCACTCTGATGCCAAGCAACATCAGGTTAGCCTCTTACCCGCCGCAAGGCAAGGATAGGGAGGTCAAAAATGCAGCAAAAACGGGTCGTGCTTAAACTGGTGATCGTCTGTATGACGCTGATCGCGTTCATCTGGCTAACCCGCGGTTCGCTGTGCGAACTGCGCATCAGGTTGGGAGACTCGGAGGTTGCGGCCACTTTGGCTTACGAATCCGAACGGTAAGGCAACCCAACGGCGGGGTTCGCCCCGCCCGTTGGCTGATGATGTCAGGCTGGATCCACGAGCACCCGCCTTTTCAGCCTTGCTGACGAATGCGCGCCAACAGCGCGTCGATATGCTCGATCTGCGGTGCATTGACGATCAGCGTGCGCCCCAAACCCAGCGCATGACGCTGGCAGTCGAGGCGCATGTCAGCGTCGGCGATGCTGTCCAGATCGGCGACGTGCGCCAGGCCGATGGTGCGCCGAATCAGTTCGGTGCCGCAGTATCCTATCGCGTCGCTCCAGACCTGCTGCAGGAACTGCTCGGCGTAACCCGGCGTCGCCAGCGCCGCATCGCGGCTTTGCTGATGGCACAGCGCCAGGAAACGATCGGCAAAGATCAGCCACAGCTCGCGCACATCCTGCAGCCGCTGCTCGCGCCCGGCGGCGGCGTCGCGCGGCCCGAACAGCCCCGGCTGGCCGCAATAGTTGAGCAGCAGATTGCCTAACGCAGTGCCGACATCGAAACCGATCGGGCCGTAGAAACCGAATTCAGCGTCGATCGCTTTCAATCGCCCTTCCGCCACGAAAATTGAACCGCTGTGGATATCCCCGTGCAACAGCGCCTCCGCCTTGCTGAGGAAGCGATGTTTCAGGCCGGCGACCGCCAACTTCAGCGGCGCATCCTCGCGCAGCGCCTGTACCTGCGGCAACAGCGCCGCCTCGAACTGATTGCGCTCATGGTCGATATAGGGATCGGTAAAGAACAGATCTTCGGTGATCTGGCACAGTTCGGGGTTGGTGAAACGGCTGACTTCCGCCTTTTTCTGCTGCGCCGGCTGATAAAAATCGGAGGTGTGGAACAGCGTCTGCGCCAGGTATTCCGCCAGCTGACCGGCCGCCAGCGGATGATAGTTCCCCTGCACCAGTTCGCTGCGCCAGATGCGATGATCGGAGAGATCTTCTTGCACCATCACCGCCAACTCAGGATCGTGATGCAAGACTTTTACCGTATGCCGCGGGCAGAAACCGCCGTGGATCAACAGCGTTTCCGCTTCGATGCGCGCCCGATCCAACGTCAGCGGCCAGGATTCGCCCACGCAGCGCACGTAGGGCAGCGCCTGTTTGACGATCACCCGGCTCACGCCTTCGCGATCGCGGATCTTGAACACCAGGTTCAGGTTGCCGTCGCCGATCTCGTCGGCGCTGACCAGCGCCTGCGGATCGGCCACCTGCCCGTATTGGCGGGCGTATTCAACGGCATCGGCAGCCGTAAACGTACGATAAAGCGACATTCCCCAACCCCTCTGTTCTCTCTCGCTGCCCCCAGCGATTCTGTTTATTTAGACGTAAAAGCATTTGGACGTCTATACATCTGGAAGTCATGTTGGCAGAATAGCGTTTCAGATGCAATAACCTCGCAACAAGGAATTAACCGCCGATGCAAGCGCTTAACACCACCAGTTTGACCCTGCAGGACAACCGCCTTTGGATCCTCGATCAGCAAGCCCTGCCGCAGGAAAAGCGGTGGCGCGCTTGCGACAGCGTGGAGGAGTTGGTCGGGCACATTCACAGCCTGCGGGTGCGCGGCGCACCGCTGATCGGGCTGTCCGCCAGCCTGTTGTTGGCGCTGCTGGCGGAGCGCGGTCTGCCGCGCGCCGAGCTGGAGCAGGCGCTGCACACGCTGCGCGCCGCCCGCCCGACGGCGGTTAACCTGATGAACAATCTGGATCGCATGAAGCTGGCGCTGGCGGAGTCTGACTGGGCGCCGGCGATGGTGAACGAAGCGCTGCGGTTGGTGGAGGAAGATCGCCTGCTGTGCGATCGCATCGCCGATCGCGGCGCTGGTCTGGTCAAGCCCGGCAGCCGCCTGCTGACCCACTGCAATACCGGCGGGTTGGCCACCGCCGGCGTCGGCACCGCCATCGGCGTGCTGCTGCGCGCCCACCAGCAGGGCAAGGTGCAACAGGTATGGGTCGATGAAACCCGGCCGCTGCTGCAGGGCGGCCGTCTGACCGCCTGGGAACTGGGCGAGCTGGGCATTCCCTATCGCCTGATCTGCGATTCGATGGCCGCCAGCCTGATGGCGCAGGGCCAGGTCGATGCGGTGTGGGTCGGCGCGGATCGCATCGCCGCCAACGGCGACGTCGCCAACAAGATTGGCACTTACAGCCTGGCGGTGCTGGCGCACTACCATGACATTCCATTCTACGTGGCTGCCCCGCATACCACCCACGATCCGCACTGCCCAGACGGCGCCGCCATCCCGATCGAGCAACGCGCGGCGGCCGAAGTCACCGGCGTTTCAGGCAGCTTCGGCGCCTGCCAGTGGGCGCCGGCCGATGCGCCGGTCTACAATCCGGCGTTCGACGTCACGCCGGCAAAACTCATCAGCGGGTGGGTGTTCGACAGCGGCGTGATCACGCCGCAACAGGTTGAAGCGGGGATCTTCCGGCGGACGCTGGGTTAACGCCCGCCGGTTAACGATCAGTCCAGACGCGGATAGGCATCGGCGATCTTGTCGCCGGTGAAATGCGCCACCCAGCCTTCCGGGTTGTCGAACACCCGGATCGCGGTAAAGTGCGGCGCCGAGCCCATATCGAACCAGTGACGGGTGTTGGCCGGCACTGAGATCAGATCGTTCTTTTCGCACAGGATCTGGAAGATCTTGCCGTCCAGATGCAGGCAAAACAGCCCCGCCCCTTCAACGAAAAAGCGCACTTCATCTTCGCCGTGCGTATGTTCGGACAGGAATTTTTCACGCAGCGCCTGGCGCTGTTCGTGGTCCGGTCGCATGCTGATCACGTCCCAGCTCTGGTAGCCCTTTTCCGCCACCAGCCGGTCGATCTCATGCTGGTAGGCGGCGATCACCGCCTCCGGCTGCGGATTGTCGCCCAGCTCGCGATCCGCCTGCCAACGCTCAAAGCGCACGCCGATCTGCGCCAGCTGGCGCTGGATTTCCTGCGCGTCGCGGCTCTGCCACAGCGGCTGCTGCGACGCTGTATCACTGAAAATGGTCAATCCACTCATGAGACAAACTCCCCTAAATCGATGTGATCAAAACGGCTGACCTGTGGATGCCGGCTTTGTGCGTCCGCCTCATCGCGGATCAGCTGGCAGGTATGCCAGCCGGCGGCCTGCGCCGCGTCCAGCTCCTGGTGGATATCGGACAGGAACAGCAGTTCGTCGGGCGCGATGCCGATAGCCTGCGCAATGTTGCGGTACGACGCGGTTTCACGCTTGGCGCCGACGTGCGTGTCGAAATAGCCGCTAAACAGCGGCTGCAGATCGCCGGCGTCGCTGTGGCCGAACAGCAGCTTCTGCGCCTCCACCGAACCGGAGGAATAGACGTAAAGCTGCAGCCCCTGACGCTGCCAGGCGGCCAGCTGCCCCGCGACCTCCGGGTACAGATGCCCGCGGAAATCCCCTTCGCGATAGCCGCTACGCCAGATGATGCCCTGCAGCGCCTTGAGCGCGGTGGATTTGCGGTCTTCATCCATAAAGCGGTACAGCGCGGCGATCAGCGCGTCGAGATCCGCCTGTGGCTGGTCAATTTCAGTGCGCAGCGCCGCCAGCGGCGCGGCGACTTCGCTCTCCGTGGCGTGACGGCGAACAAAATCCGCCAGCCGTTCACGGGCATAGGGAAACAGCACCTGATGCACGAAGCGAATATCGCTGGTGGTGCCTTCAATATCGGTCACGATAGCGCGGATCATTTCGCCTCCAGCAAGCGACGTTGCAGTTCACACTGGAACAGGAATTCCAGCCCTTCGAGATGGCGGCGGGCTTCCGCCACCTGGCTTCCCCAGCAATAGAGACCGTGGCCGCGCACCAGAAAACCGTACTGCAGCGGCGTGACTTCGGCATAGGCCGCCACGCGCGACGCCAGCCGGGGAATGTCCTGATCGTTATCGAAAATGGGGATCGCCACGCTGTCCAGGTGGCTGCGCTGGCCGGCGAGCGACTTTTGCATTTCGTACCCCTGCAGCACCAACGCATCGCCGCGTTCCACCCGCGACAACACGGTGGCGTTGACGGAATGGGTATGCAGCACCGCGCCAAGGTGCGGGTACAAGCGATAGAGCAGCGTATGCAGCCCGGTTTCCGCCGACGGCGTACGGCCGCTCGGCACATGATTGTCAGCAATATCCACCCGCAGAAAATCGGCGGCGCTCAGGCTGCCCTTGTCTTTGCCGGACTCGGTAACCAGGCATTGACGTTCGTCGAGGCGCAGCGACATGTTGCCGCCGGTCGCCGGACACCAGCCTTTGTCGCCAATCCAGTGGCAGGCCGCCAGTAACGCGGCAATTTGCGGATTCTCCGTCATTATTATCGTTTCCCGTTCGCTAAAGCAGTCAGCAGGCAGGCTAAGCACTTTTTCGCATTTAGCCATCTAAGCGTCTTGATTGCCAAATACTAGCATCGTGTTATATTGACGGCAATATAAGCGCCTGGAGTATTCACCTGCTATGAGCACTTCCGCATTGATTCCCGAAAGTAAACTGCCTGCCCTGGGCACCACCATCTTCACCCAGATGAGCGCGCTGGCGCAGCAACATCAGGCGATCAACCTGTCGCAGGGCTTCCCCGATTTCGACGGGCCGGACTACCTGAAAGCACGCCTGGCCTGGCATGTCGCCCAGGGCGCCAACCAGTATGCACCGATGACCGGCGTGGCGGCGCTGCGCGAAGCCATCGCCGACAAAACCGCCGAGCTGTATGGCTGGCAGCCGGACGCCACCGCCGAAGTGACCGTCACCGCCGGCGCTACCGAAGCGCTGTTCGCCGCCATCACGGCGCTGGTTCGCCCCGGCGATGAGGTGGTCTGTTTCGATCCGAGCTACGACAGCTACGCGCCGGCGGTGACGCTGGCCGGCGGCGTACTCAAACGCCTCGCCCTGCAGCCGCCCGCGTTTGCCGTGGATTGGCAACGGTTCGCCGCCGCGCTGTCGCCGCGCACCCGCCTGGTGATCGTCAATACGCCGCACAATCCGTCCGCCACCGCCTGGCAGGCGGAAGACCTGCAGCAGCTGTGGCACGCCATCGCCGAACGCGAGATCTACGTGCTCAGCGACGAAGTCTACGAACACATCTGCTTCGCCAAAGGCGGGCACGCCAGCGTATTGGCCCACCCGCAATTGCGCCAACGGGCGATCGCGGTGTCCTCCTTCGGTAAAACCTTCCACATGACCGGCTGGAAAGTGGGTTACTGCGTGGCGCCCACCACGCTGAGCGCCGAGGTGCGCAAGGTGCATCAATACCTGACCTTTTCGGTTAATACTCCGGCGCAGCTGGCGCTGGCGGATAGCCTGCGCGCCGAGCCGGAGCACTGGCGACAGCTGCCGGCATTCTACCGCGCCAAGCGCGACCGCTTCGTGCAAGCGCTGGCGAGCAGCCGACTGGAAATTTTACCCTGCGCCGGTACATACTTCTTGCTGGCGGACTACAGCGCCATCTCCGATCTGGACGATGTGGCGTTCTGCCATTGGTTAACCGAGCACGTGGGCGTGGCGGCCATTCCGCTGTCGGTCTTCTGTGCCGATCCTTTCCCCCATAAATTGATCCGGCTGTGCTTCGCTAAGCAGGACGCCACGCTGGATGCAGCTGCGGAGCGGTTATGTCGACTTTAAAAATTACCCTGTTGCAGCAACCGCTGGTCTGGCGCGACGGCCTTGCTAACCTGGCCGCCTTCGACGCGTTGCTGGCGCCGATCGTCGGGCGCGATCTCATCGTCTTGCCGGAAATGTTCACCACCGGTTTTGCCATGGATGCCGGCGAGAGCGCCCTGCCCGAACAGCAGGTGATCGACTGGCTGCACGGCTGGGCGGTGAAAAGCCACGCGTTGATCGGCGGCAGCGTGGCGCTGAAAACTGACGAGGGGGCGGTCAATCGCTTCCTGCTGGTGGAGCCGGGCGGCCAGGTGCACGCCTATGACAAACGCCATCTGTTCCGCATGGCCGGCGAACACCTGCACTACCAGGCCGGCAACCGGCGTGAAATCTTCGAGTGGCGCGGCTGGCGCATCCTGCCGCAGATCTGCTACGACCTGCGTTTCCCGGTCTGGGCGCGCTATCAGCAGGATTACGATCTGGCGCTGTATGTCGCCAACTGGCCGGCGCCGCGCAGCCGCCATTGGCAAACGCTGCTGGCGGCGCGGGCGATTGAAAATCAGGTGTATGTGGCAGGCTGCAACCGGGTGGGCGAAGATGCCAACGGCCTGAACTACAGCGGAGACAGCCTGATCATCAGCCCGCAGGGCGAGATCCTGGCGGATGCCGAGCCCGGCGCAGCCGCGCGGCTGGACGCCGAGCTGTCGCTGGAAAGCCTGCAGAGTTACCGCAGCGCCTTCCCGGCCTGGCGCGACGCCGACAGCTTTCTGCGTCTTGACTGATCAAACACTCTCCCAGCCGGCGATCATCAGGCAATAGGCCTGGATCGCCAGCGCCACGTCCGCCTGCCGCACCGCTTCGGCCGGATGATGGCTGACGCCGCCGGCGCAACGCACAAACAGCATGCCGACCGGCCAGTGCGCCGCCACGGCGATGGCGTCGTGTCCGGCGCCGCTCGGCAGCGCCAAACTCTGCCCCTGTACCTGCTCGACGGCCGCCTGCCAGCGGCGCTGCAGATCGCTATCGCAGGCGGTGGCGTCGATGCGATAAAACGCCTCGCTGGCGAAGCGCACTCCGCGCCGCGCGCAGATCGCTTGCGCCTGCGCCAGCAACGCCGTCAATAGCGTCGCCAGCGGTGCATCCTGCGGGCCGCGCACGTCGAGCGTCAAGCGCACCTCGCCGGGGATCACGTTGACCGCGCCCGGCAGGCTCTCGATGCAGCCCACGGTGGCCACCAGGTGCGGATCGGCGGCGCAGGTCAGGGTTTCTACCGCCATCATCCATTCCGCCGCGGCCGCCAACGCATCTTTGCGCTGCCCCATCGGCACCGTGCCGGCGTGGCCCGCCTCCCCGCTAAAGACACAGTTAAGCCGACGCGCGCCGTTGATCGCCGTCACCACCCCCAGCGCCAGGTCGGCCGCCTCCAGGCACGGGCCCTGTTCGATATGCAGCTCAAAATAGGCGCGGATGTCGTGTGGCGCACGGCGCGCCTGTAGAATCGCCGCCGGATCCAGCCCGAAGTCACGCATCGCCTGCGCGATGCTAACGCCGTCGGCATCGGTACGCACCAGCCACTCTGCAGACCACTGGCCGGTCAGGCCGCGGCTGCCGAGCAGCGTCACGCCGAAGCGCGCCCCCTCTTCATCCGCAAAACCGATCACCTCCAGCGCCAACGGCAATCGGCGCCCCTGGCGGTGATAGCGCGCCACCACTTCCAGCGCCGTAAGCACGCCGAGCATGCCGTCATAGCGCCCGGCGTTACGCACCGTGTCCAGATGCGAACCGAGCAGCAGCGCGGGGGCGCCGGGCGTTAAACCTTCATAGCGGCCGCAGATATTGCCGACGCTGTCCTGCCAAACCGCCATGCCGCTCTCGCGCATCCATTCGCCAACCTGCCGGTTGGCGCGCCGATGTTCCGCTGAAAGATAAAGGCGCGTGAGCCGATCGGGCTCCGCGCTGATCGCCGCCAGCTCGTCACAGCGCGCCATCACTCGTACGGCGGCCTGCTGCGCCTCCAGCGGCGTCATCCATGATGTCCCGCATCATAAACGTTCCAGGCGGCCTGCAATGCCTCGCCCTGCCTACTGGCGAAACCGAGGCGGTTCAACACCGCCTCCAGCGCCGCCAGCGTTTGCAGCACGCAATCCTTGCGCGCGTTGTAGCCCATGGTGCCGATGCGCCAGATTTTTCCCTGCAGCGGGCCGAACGAGGTGCCGATCTCGATGGCGAAGTCGTTCAGCATCATCTGCCGCACCTGTTCGCCATGTACCTGCGGCGGGATCATCACGCCGAGCACGTTATTCATGCGGTGTTCAAGATCGCCGAATACCGCCAGCCCCATGCCCCGGATGCCCGCCAGCAGCGCCGCGCCGTGCAGCCGGTGGCGGGCGATGGCGTGCTCCAGCCCTTCTTCGAGGATCACCCGCGCACATTCCCGCGCCGCGAACAGCATGCTGGTGGCTTCGGTATGGTGATTGAGGCGCTCCGGTCCCCAATAATCCATGATCATGCCGATGTCGAAATAGTTGGAGTAGATCATCTCGTCGTCGCCGTCGGCGTGCTCGGCGGTTCGGATCCCCTGCTCCACGCATTTACGGCGGCGCACGATCTCTTCAAACTGCGGGCTGAGGGTGACCGGTGAACTGCCGGAGGGGCCGCCCAGGCACTTCTGCAGCCCAGCAGAGACCGCATCCAGCCCCCAGGCGTCGGTCTCCAGCGGGTTGCCGCCGAAGGAAGCGGTCGCATCGGTGTAAAACAGCACGCCGTGGCGGCGGCAGATATCACCCAGCTCATGCAGCGGCTGCAGCATGGTGGTGGACGTGTCGCCCTGCACCGTCAGCAGCAGGCGCGGACGCACCCGCTTAATCGCGTCTTCGATGCGATCGGCGCTGAACACCTCACCCCACGGTACCTCGATCGTATGCACCTCGGCACGGCAACGGCGGGCGATCTCGCACAGCAGATGTCCGAAGCGGCCAAATACCGGCACCAGCACCTTATCGCCCGGGCGAATGGCGGAAACCAGCAGCGCTTCGATGCCGGCGCGCGAGGTGCCGTCCACCAGCATCGTCCAGCGGTTTTCGGTGCGGAACAGCGCGCGATACAGCGCCATGACCTGATTCATGTAACCGGTCATCGCCGGATCGTACTGGCCGATCAGCTGGCTCGACATGGCGCGCAGCACGCGCGGATCGGCGTTGATCGGCCCCGGCCCCATCAGCAGGCGCGCCGGCGGGTTAATCTGATCGAATTGCGAGATATCCAACATGTTCATTCCCTGTCAGCTTAGTAAGTTATTGAGTTATGCCTTCAGCGTCGACATGACGTTTGTTTGCTGCCCAACAGCCTACTCCCGATAGGGATTCAGTTGAAACAAAAGATTCTTATGATCAATTAATGAAACCAAAGTAACACAATGAGGTGACCGATCCGCCTTAAACGGCGGAGGGGGAAGGAAGGAATATGATCTGCCGTGCTTAACGCAGCTCCAGTTCGTCCAGCGTCTGGAACAGTTCAGCGACGTGATGAATGCGCTGTCGCCCCTGCGCCAGCCTCTCATGCAGCAACGCATTGCTGAGCAAACTGGCCAGGCTCATGGCGGCGGCATAGCTGTCGAAGGCCGACACGCTGTCGAGCGGCACGGTCAAGTGCCAGCTGGCCAACGAAAACAGCGCCTGCGCCTGCGGTTCGCAGATCAGCAGCGTCGGCACCCCGCGGCTTTGCAACAGCGTCAACACCGCCTTTATCTGGCGCGGCCGGCGGCGGAACGCCACCACCACCGCCATGTCCTGCGGTGTCAGCCCCGCCAGATCTTCCGCCAGCGTCTGCCCCGGCTGCGGCGCCAGCAGCACCTGTTCACGCACCTGCATCAGTTGCTGACGCAGGTGCATCGCCACCGGATAGCTGTTGCGCAGCCCCAACAGCATCACGCCGCGCGCCCGCGCCAGCGCGGCGATGGTCGCACTGAACTGTTCGGCATCGATCTGCTTTACCCAACGGGTGAGATTGGCCATTTCCTGCTTATAGTGCCGCGCCAGCAGCGTATCGCCCTGCACCGCATCGCGGCTATCGGTCAGCGGCATGCCACTCTGGCGCAGGGTGCGCAGCTCATCGCGCATGGCGCGGTAGTTGGGGTAGCCCAGCCGTTTGAACAAGCGGCTGACCGTGGCTTTGGAAACGCCGCTCAGGCGCGCCAGCTCGGCGCTGTTGTAGCCGATCAAATCGTCATAGTGATCGAAGATGAAGTCGGCCACCCGCTGCTCCTGCGGCGTCAGCTGTGGGTAGTCGCGGCGCAGACGTTCGTCGAACCGTTGCATTATTGTTCTCGCTGTAACCTTTGTTTCAGCGGAACATAGCACGGCCGAACTACCCGCTGGCAAGCGATTATTCGTTGATGGGAAATAACCGCGGCCAGCCCCTCTTCGGCAGCGTCGCCGGAAAAGGGCGGCGCATTCAGCACCAGTAGGCCATAAAGTTAACGGTAGCGCGGTCCAGATCGCGTTCGCCGATCAGATAACGGCGCAGGGTTTTCACCGCCGAAGACTCGGCCGCCACCCAGGCATAGAAAGCGTTGCCGCCCGCCGCCCGCTCCCACAACACCTCATCGCTCAGGCTGCTTTCCGCCAAAGACTGCGCTTGCGCGCACGCCGAAGCGGGAATATCCACCCGCTGGCGCACCGCTTCCGCCAACAACGTGCCATGCGCCAACTGGCGGCCCACATCGCGCGGCAGCCAGTAAACCTCGGCGAACGGGAAGCGGGTCAAATCCAGGCAATCCCCCGCCTGCGGCACTTCGAAGAATGCCTGCACGCGCGGCGGATTGGTCTGCTGCGCCAATTGCTCCAGAATGCCCATCGCCGCCGGCACGGCCGTTTCATCGGCGATCAACAGCGCCTGCTGCAACTGCGCCGGCGGCGCCCATTCGTAGCCGCCGCTGTCGCCGTCGAAGTCAGCGTTGGGGGCGACGGTCTGAATGGCATCACCCGGCTCGGCATGAGTCGCCCAGGCGGAGGCCGGGCCGTTCACGCCATGCAGCACGAACTCGACGTCCATCTGATTCTGCTCACGGCGCAGCGCACGCAGCGTATAAGTGCGCATCACCGGGCGCCGCTCTTTGGGGATCGCCATGTAATCGCCATACCAGTCCGGGCTATTGGCCAACTGCGGGATCTGGCCGTCCGCCGCCGGGAACAGCAGTTTGATGCGCTGATCCGGCGCTTCCAACTTCATCCGATGAATATCCGCACCTTCAAACACGCAGCGCACCAGCGAAGGTGAAATCAGCGTTTTGCTTTTCAAGGTGATATCAAAAATTCTGTAGCTGGCGGACATGTTCTCGTTTCTCCGGCAACGGCTGTCGCTTGAACGTATGGCCGATCGGCTGCCGTGTTGACGGCGTGGGTTGCTCGATCGCGCAGCGGGTAAAATGTTAATAAAACTAATTAATTACGTTAATGTATCGCAAAAAATCATATCATGATTTTATTGATAACAAGAAACGTTATTGATAAAAGAATCATTCTCAAAAATAACGCAATAACAATATCACCTGGGAAATAAATAACGATGAAACGCAAACACCTTTGGGTTTTGAATCCTTGTCTGCTGGCGATGCTTGCGCCGACGGCTTGGGCAGAAGATCAGAAAGCCGGCGCCGAAGAGCAGATGGTGGTCTCCGCCAGCCGTTCACACCGCAGCACGGCGGAAATGGCGCAAACCACCTGGGTGATCGAAAGCCAGGAGATCGAACAGCAGGTTCAGGGCGGCAAAGAGATCAAGGACATGTTGGCGCAGCTGATCCCCGGCATGGACGTCAGCGGCCAGGGCCGCACCAACTATGGCATGAATATGCGCGGCCGCTCGATGATGGTGATGATTGACGGCGTGCGCCTGAACTCATCGCGCAGCGACAGCCGCCAGTTGGATTCGATCGATCCGTTCAATATCGATCATATCGAGGTGATTTCCGGCGCGACCTCGCTGTACGGCGGCGGCAGCACCGGCGGCCTGATCAATATCGTCACCAAAAAAGGACAACAGGAACAGCAGGTCGAGTTGCAGGTCGGCGGTAAAACCGGCTTTGGCGGCCATAACGATCACGACGAGAACGTGGCGGCGGCGGTCAGCGGCGGCAACGACAACGCCTCTGGGCGCCTGTCCGTTTCTTACCAGCGCTATGGCGGCTGGTATGACGGCAAAGGCAATGAGGTATTGATCGACAATACCCAAACCGGCCTGCAGTATTCCGATCGCCTCGACGTGATGGGCACCGGCACCCTCAACATCGACGATCATCAACAGCTGCAGCTGACCACCCAATACTACAAAAGCCAATCCGACGGCGATCACGGCCTGTTCCTGGGAGAGAACTTTGCGGCGGTGACCGGCAACGCCAAGGCATATAACAGCGGTAACTTAAATTCCGACCGCATCCCCGGCACCGAGCGCCACCTGATCAACCTGCAATATTCCAACACAGATTTCCTCGGCCAGGATCTGGTGGCGCAGGTCTACTACCGCGACGAAACGTTGACCTTCTACCCGTTCCCGACGCTCGCGGGCAAAGCACCGAACTATTACGTCAGCAGCATTGGCGCTTCGCAGCAAAAAACCGATTTCTACGGTGGCAAGCTGACGTTAAACAGCAAACCTGTCGATGCACTGACGCTGACTTACGGCATTGACGCCGAGCATGAAAGCTTCAACGCCAACCAGCAGTTCTTCAACCTGGCTAAGGCTCAGCAGTCGGGCGGCATGACGCTGGAGAACGCTTACAGCACCGGCCGCTACCCGAGCTATACCACCAGCAACCTGGCGTCGTTCCTGCAGGCCAGCTACGACATCAACCCGATCTTCACCCTGAGCGGCGGCGTGCGTTATCAGTACACCGAAAACAAGATTGATGACTTCGTCGGTTATAACCAGCAGCAGGCAATCGCCACCGGCGCCGCGACGTCCGCCGACGCTATACCGGGCGGGAAAACCGACTACAACAACGCGCTGTTCAATGCCGGCCTGCTGGCACATCTGACCGAGCGCCAGCAAACCTGGTTCAACTTCTCTCAGGGCTTTGAGATCCCGGATCCGGGCAAATATTACGGTAACGGCACCTACGCGTTGAACGGCGGACATTACCAGTTGCTGAAGAGCGTTAACGTCGGCGATTCCAAGCTGGAAGGCATCAAGGTCAATGCCTACGAGCTGGGCTGGCGCTATACCGGCGATAATCTGCGCACGCAAATCGCCGCCTACTACTCGCTGTCCGACAAGAGCATCGCCATCAACAAAACCGACATGACCATTAACGTCAATGCGGATAAGCGCCGCATCTATGGGCTGGAAGGGGCCGTGGACTACTTCTTTGAAGACAGCGACTGGAGCGCCGGCACCAACTTCAACGTTATCCGATCCGAAACCAAGGTCAACGGCGAATGGAAGAAGCTGGTAGTCGATACCGCCAGCCCATCGAAAGTCACCGCTTATGTCGGCTGGGCGCCGGGCGACTGGAATCTGCGTTTACAGTCGCAGCAAACCTTCGACGTGTCGGACGATGGCGATTACACCAAGGCCAATTCCACCCAGGGCCGCAAAATCGATGGCTACAACACCCTCGATTTCCTCGGCAGCTATACCCTGCCGGTAGGGAAAATCAGCTTCAGCGTGGAAAACTTGCTGGACAAGGAATACACCACCGTTTGGGGCCAACGCGCGCCGATCCTGTACAGCCCGACCTACGGATCGCCTGAGCTGTACAGCTATAAAGGCCGCGGACGCACCTTCGGCTTGAACTATTCGGTGTTATTCTGAGGATAAGGGGCCGGTCTGCCGGCCCCGTTCATTGGGCCGCGCCGTTTTTCAGAGAACGGAAACGACGAAGCCCTGAGTTATCGCTAACTCAGGGCTTCTGAATAGTGGCGGAACGGACGGGGCTCGAACCCGCGACCCCCTGCGTGACAGGCAGGTATTCTAACCAACTGAACTACCGCTCCGCGCCATTCCCTCTTGCGGGGGAACGAGGCGCATATTACGGACGCCTCTCGGTTCCGTCAACGCCTTTTTCTCCGCAAATGAACCGTTTGCACAGTTTTTCAACGAAGATTCATCCAGTGAGGTTTTTTCACGCAAAAACGCCGTTATTCCGCCGGCGCCCCGCGCCACAGGCAGCTACCGCCCTTCTTCGCCACCAGATCCAGACGCGCCTCATGCGCCTTCACTTCTTCGTCGCTGGCGTAGACCACTTTCATCGCCGTCGCCGGGCGGACAATGCGTTGTATTTCTTGCGCGGCGTCATTTTGCTGGGTATCCCCCTCCATCTGGAACGCTATCGAGGTCTGACCGCCGGTCATCGCCAGATAAACTTCCGCCAGGATCTCGGCATCGAGCAATGCGCCGTGCAGCGTACGCTTGCTGTTGTCTATCTCATAACGGCTGCACAAGGCATCGAGGTTGTTGCGCTTGCCCGGGAACAGGCGACGCGCCATCAACAGGCTGTCGGTGATGGTGCAGAAGGTCTCGGTCTTCGGGATGCCCTGCTGCAACATGCGGAATTCGTGATCCATAAAGCCGATATCGAACGCCGCGTTATGGATCACCAGCTCGCCGCCGCGGATAAAGTCGAGGAATTCCTCGGCAACCTGATCGAAGGTCGGCTTGTCGGCCAGGAAGTCGTCGCTGATGCCGTGTACGCCGTAGGCTTCCGGATCCACCAGCCGATCCGGCTTGATGTATACGTGGAAGTTGCGCCCGGTCAGGCGGCGGTTAATCACCTCCACCGCACCGATTTCGATGATGCGGTGCCCTTCGTAGTGCACCCCAAGCTTGTTCATACCGGTGGTTTCGGTATCGAGGACAATCTGTCTGGTGGTTGTAGAGATCATATTGCAGTGCTCACAGCGCTCGTTTATGTCAGACTTGGCTTTTATAAAACTGATAGGAAGAGTCTACCAGAGATGCTCAAACAGGTAGAAATTTTCACCGACGGCTCCTGCCTTGGCAACCCCGGCCCCGGTGGCTACGGCGCGATACTGCGCTATAAGCAGACGGAAAAAACCTTCAGCGAAGGATTCCGTCTGACCACCAATAACCGCATGGAAATGATGGCGGCGATCGTGGCGCTGGAAGCGCTGACCGTGCCCTGCGCCGTGACGCTCAGCACCGACAGCCAGTACGTGCGCCAGGGCATCACCAGCTGGATCCATAACTGGAAGAAACGCGGTTGGAAAACCGCCGACAAAAAACCGGTCAAAAATGTCGATCTGTGGCAGCGGCTGGATCAGGCCATTCAGCGCCACGAGGTGAAGTGGGAATGGGTCAAGGGCCACGCCGGCCATCCGGAGAACGAACGTTGTGACGTGCTGGCGCGTGAAGCGGCCGGTAAACCGACGCAGGAAGACGTCGGTTACCAACCGGAAGCCTAAGGCAGCTTGCGATAGCTCTTGGTCGCGCCCACCGCGCGGCTGAGAGACGGCTTTCTCGCCCCCAGTTTCATCGGCGTGGGCGTCAGCGGCAAGGTGCGCTTACGCGCCACAATCACGCTCATGCAGCCCAGCGCCGGCAAATGGGTGCATAAAAATTTGCCGCCCTTGCGGTGCCACGGCAGTACGTGAAAACGCGCCTGGTGCAACACCTCGTAATTCAGCAGACTGAGCCAATCCAGCAGCCGCATCTGGGTAAACATGCGGCTGACATAGGGCTGGCGACGACGCAACCCGGGCGCCAGCTTGCCCAACCCCAGCAGGCTGAACGGATTGAAACTGCTGATGACCAACCAGCCGTCGTCGATCAACACCCTGTCCACCTCACGCAGCATGCGGTGCGGATCGTCCGCATAGGACAGCGTATGCGCCAACAGGCAGGCATCTACCGACTTGGCGGCAAACGGCAGTTGATAAGCATCGGCGACCACCTGCAGCCCTTCCCCCTCCAGCCCTACGTTAACCTGATGGGAGATTGCACATTTATCCGTGGCCAGCTCGGCGCTGAGCATGCCCATCTTCAGCAGATGGAAACCGAACAGCTTGGGCCACCAGGGTTGCAACTGCCGCTCGAGCGCTTCACGATAGTACTCCCCCCACGGCAGCTCAGCCCAGGACTGCGGGCCGGTGAGCTTTTGTAGAGTATGGGCTGGTTTCATGATTTATTATCTTCTTTCAAGCCGTTGCCAACGAGAGGTACACCATGAATCTTATCAGCATTCCCGCCTTCCAGGACAATTACATTTGGTTATTGGATGACCGACAGGGGCGCTGCATTATCGTCGATCCGGGTGAAGCGCAGCCGGTACTTGAAGCGTTGCAGCGCCTGCAGCTGGCGCCGGCGGCGATCCTGCTGACTCACCATCATCACGATCACGTCGGCGGCGTGGCGCAGATTGTCGCGCAGTACCCCGGCCTGGCCGTCTATGGGCCGCAGGAAACCGCGGACAAAGGCGCCAACCACATCGTCCATGACGGCGACACCTTTGATATCGATGGCCGCCAATACAGGACTATCGCCGTTCCCGGCCATACGCTGGGCCATGTGGCATTCTATAGTGCCCCTTATCTGTTCTGCGGCGACACCATTTTCTCCGCCGGCTGCGGCAGGCTGTTTGAAGGCACCGCCAAACAAATGTACGACTCATTTCAACAACTCGCGCAACTTCCCGATAACACCTTAATTTGCTGCGCGCATGAATATACTCTTTCAAATCTTAAGTTTGCGCGGGCTATTTTGCCGGAAGATCGAGAGATTGAAACATATCAACAACATGTTGAAGCGTTAAGGGCAAAAGGCCAAGCCAGCGTGCCGACTACATTGCAATTAGAGCGCAAAATTAACCTGTTTTTACGTTGCCATGATACTGATTTACAAAAGAAATTAGGCTTTAATTCACCACCGAAAAGCCTTCATTCAGTTTTTTCCGAATTACGCCTGCGGAAAGATAACTTCTAAGCTTTTAGTTGTGTTATTTGGCGAAGCAAAGTATTATTGCTCGTCTTTTAAGCAACTACATTGACACACACATGAAGGCTAAAGCGATATTTCTCGCCTCAGTCTTGCTAGTGGGTTGCCAGTCGTCCAGGCAGGACGCACCGGCGCCAGAACAGCATGCACAGAGTTTGTCTTCGGCTGGTCAAGATGGTGAAGCAGGAGAGTACACAGCAAATGGCCGAGCGAGCTCGGCGCGGTGGTTGGATAACAACAGTCCCGCCGCGCAACAGGACCTGTGGAACTTCATTAGCGACGAGCTGAAGATGGAGGTTCCGGAAAATTCCCGGATCCGTGATCAGAAAAGAAAGTACTTAAAAAGTAAGAGCTATCTCCACGATGTAACATTACGGGCAGAGCCGTACATGTACTGGATAGTCGGGCAGATTAAGAAACGTAATATGCCGATGGAACTGGTACTGCTACCCATAGTGGAGAGCGCTTTTGACCCACACGCCACGTCAAGTGCCAACGCCGCAGGGCTATGGCAAATCGTGCCGCAAACGGGTCGCAATTATGGTTTGAAAAACAATCAGTGGTATGACGGCCGACGCGATGTCGTCGCCTCGACAACCGCTGCGCTTAACATGATGCAGCGCTTGAACCGCATGTTTAACGGCGACTGGTTACTGACCGTAGCCGCCTATAACAGTGGTGAAGGCCGCGTGATGCAAGCGGTGAAGGCAAACAAACGCCAGGGTAAGCCAACCAATTTCTGGGCATTGTCGCTTCCGCGTGAAACGTCAATCTATGTCCCGAAAATGCTGGCGCTGAGCGACATCATCAAGAACAGCAAGAAGTACGGCGTTAAACTCCCGAAAACGGATGAAACCCGTGCGCTTGCGCGTATCGATGTCGGACAGCAGATCCAGCTGACTCAGGCGGCTGAGATGGCAGGGCTTTCAGTCACCAAGATGAAAGCGTATAACCCAGGCTACAAAAAAGGTGTTACGGCACCCAACGGGCCCCATTACATCATGGTTCCCAAAGGACATGCCGAGCAACTGAAAGACTCGCTGGCCGATGGCCAGATCGCCGTGACTCAGCCAACGACGCAGTTGGCGAAGAACAGCGGTTTGACCGGTGGCAGTTCGTATAAAGTGCGCTCCGGCGACACCTTATCGGGCATTGCCAAGCGGCTGAACGTTAAGACCAGCGATTTGCAGAGTTGGAACAACTTACGCGCCAAGAGCGCCATAAAAGTTGGGCAAACCCTGCAAGTGGCCAGCAATACTGGCAGTAACAGCAGTATCACCTACCAGGTTCGTAAAGGTGATTCGCTCGCCAGTATCGCACGTCGTCACGGCGTCGATATTAACGACGTGATGCGTTGGAATTCAACGCTCGCCAAAGGCAACCTGCAGCCAGGTCTGAAGCTGACCCTGTTTGTCGGCAACAAGTTAACGCCGGATACTTAAATGTTCGGCACAAAAAAAGCACCCTTCGGGGTGCTTTTTTATTAGCTGCGATTCACCATACCGGCGAGTCTTTCTCCGGATGAAACTCCACCAACAGCGGGTTGTGATCCGACGCGCTGGTCACCAGCACCGACGCCTCCACCACCCCCAGATTGCGGTAAAATACGAAATCCAGTGGACGCCCGAAGGCCTTGCGGCGATGGTCGTCGGTGAAACTCACCTCGCGCAGCGCCATCTCTCCGGCAAAGTCATACAGCGCATTGATGCGCTTGCGGCTCCAGGCGTTGAAATCCCCCGCCATAATCACCGGCCCCCGGTGACTGGCGATCTGTTCGCCTATCGGCCCCAACTGCTTGCTGTAGACGTCGACGCCCAGGCTAAAGTTCACCGCATGGATGTTCACCACCATCAACAGCTCGCCGTTGTACAGCGGATAAACGGTGATCAGGGCCGACTTGGACAGCCGCAGCAGCGGCTCTCGCTCGCGCAGCGGGCAACAGTAAACAGGATGAGCGGCCGCCAGCGTCATCACGCCGGAAGGGTGCTGCGGTAGCACAAAGGCCGGCACCTGATCGGCCGCCAGATAGTTGGCGGTAGCGTAGCTCACCAACTCTGGCGTGGTTTGCGCCTCTTGCAACAATACCAGCTGCGCGTCTTTGCCATGGTTTTTCAGCACCGAAAGCCAGTCGGCTCGCTGCTGTTTGAAAATATTCCACACCATAACGCGCAAGGCGCCGGTCGTCGGCAGCGCCGCCCCTGGCGGCAACGGCTGGTTAACGGCGCCAGGAAAGATTCGCTCAACTGGCTGACCTGCAACATACCTCATTGCATAAGTTCGTTTCGGCACGCGATTCGCCTATTACCCATTAACATGAAAACTGGCGATGAACACTCGCCAACGATGAATTGATTATACGCCTACCCTGCATAGAGGGCATGGCTTTTGCGGGCATCACCTTTTCAGTTATAGGGGCCGCCTGCAGCGATTTCAATCTTCTGACGGTATAGCTGTGTAAAGGTGAGGGGTAATAGGTGAAAAATGCGAAAAGGCCCGCAAAACGCGGGCCAGGCAGCAAGGGTTTTACGAATTAAGCCGTTTGCAGCTGAGACTTTTTATCCAGGCGGCCACTGAGGCTAACCAGCAACAATGCAACCACCACGATCAGCGCGCCAATCCAGGGGGTCTGCGCCAGCCCCAGTGAGGCAACAGTCTGGCCGCCTATCACCGAGCCGAGCGCAATGCCGATGTTGAACGCCGCGATGTTGAGACCGGACGCCACATCCACCGCATTTGGCGTGTATTGCGCGGCTTTCTGCACCACATACACCTGCAGCCCCGGCACGTTGCCGAAAGCGAACACACCCATCACAATCACCGTCAGCAAAGCGGCAATACTGTGACTGGCGGTAAACTGGAACAGCAGCAGCAAAACGGCCAGCGCGGCAAAGATAAAGCTCAACGCACGCACGGCCCCATGACGATCGGCCAGCTTGCCTCCCCAGATGTTACCCACCGCCACCGCGACGCCATAAGCCAACAGTATCCAGCTCACGGTCGGAGCAGAGAAGCCGGCCAATTCCTGCATCATCGGCGCAAGGAAGGTGAAAGTCGTGAAGACCCCGCCGTATCCCAATGCGGTAATCGCGTAAATCAGCAGCAGACGAGGATGAGTCAGCACTTTCAGCTGTTCCCGCACGCCGGCGCTGCCCTGGTTCTTGATATTGCTCGGCACCAAAATAATGCTGGCCAGCGTGGCGACAGCGCCAATCAGAGAAACGGCCAGGAAGGTCTCACGCCAGCCAAACTGCTGGCCGATGAACGTCCCCAGCGGTACGCCGGTCACCAGCGCCACCGTCAGGCCACCAAACATGATGGCGATGGCGGAGGCCGCCTTCTCTTTCGCCACCAGGCTAGTGGCGATAGTGGAACCGATAGAGAAGAACACGCCGTGCGCCAGGCCGGTCAACAACCGAGCCACTACCAGCGATTCATAACTGGGTGACTGCCAGGCTAGCAGGTTGCCGAGAGTGAACAGCACCATCAGGCCAACCAGCAGCAGTTTGCGCGGTATACGGCTGGTCAGGGCCGTCAGCACCGGCGCGCCAATGGCTACGCCGAGGGCATAGATAGTCACCAGCAACCCAGCGGACGGTACAGTCACTCCCAACTGCTCCGCGATAGTCGGAATCAACCCGACAATCACGAACTCGGTCGTGCCGATAGCAAAAGCGCTGATGGTTAAGGCAAGTAATGCGAGTGGCATTTTTTACTCCGAAATAGCATTCAAGTTGATGACGGCTATTATCGGCCTATGCTTAAATGATAAAAATGCTCAAAATTTCAAATTAACTTTGCCATTGGAGCAAAAATGAAAGCAAACTCAGACGAGCTGATCACCTTTGTCACCGTCGTGGAAAGCGGCAGTTTCAGCCGGGCGGCTGAACGCCTGGAACAAGCGAATTCCGTGGTTAGCCGAACGGTGAAAAAACTGGAAAGCAAACTGGGCGTTACGCTGCTCAACCGCACCACGCGCCAAATCAGCCTGACTCAGGAAGGAGAGAATTACTTTCGCCAGGTGCAGAAGGTACTGAACGATATGGCCGCGGCAGAAAATGCGCTGATGGAAAGCCGTCAACGCCCGCAAGGCCTGCTGCGCGTCGACGCGGCAACGCCGGTGGTGCTGCACATGCTGACGCCTTTAGTGGCGGAGTTCCGCGAACGTTATCCTGAAATGTCGTTATCGCTGGTGTCTTCGGAAAACTTTATCAATTTGATCGAGCGAAAAGTGGATATTGCGATCCGCGTAGGAGAGCTGACCGATTCCACGCTGAAAGCGCGCAAACTGATGACCAGCTACCGGCATGTGCTCGCCTCCCCCGCCTATCTGGCGCAGCACGGCACGCCGCTAACGGTAGAAGATCTTGCACATCACTGCTGCATCGGCTTCAACGACCTGCCCAGTTTGAACCGCTGGCCACTGGCTTGTTCAGATGGCAGCCAGTTGGAAATCACCCCCGGCTTGACCACTAATAGTGGAGAAACCCAGCGCCATCTCTGTCTGCATGGCAACGGTATCGCCTGCCTGTCGGACTTTATGAGCGACGAAGATATCAAACGTGGAGATTTGGTTCCGATTCTGGTGGATGCGACACTGCCGGTCGCCATGCCGATCAACGCGGTTTATTACAGCGACAGCGCCGTTAGCAACCGTCTGCGCAGCTTTATTGATTTTGTGAGTGAATACCTGAAACGATAAAAAAAGGCGCCCTGATGGACGCCTTATACTGACCACTGCGAGGAAAGATTAATCCCAGTTTGGCGCCAGGCCTTCCGGGCTAACCAGACGGCCGTTGCACTCCAGTGCGGCGATCTGCGCCATATCTTCGTCGGTCAGCGTCAGTTGCTGTGCCAACAGGTTGCTCGCCAGGTTTTCACGTTTGGTCGAGGAAGGAATAACTGCATAACCCAGCTTCAATGCCCAAGCCAGGACAACCTGTGCTGGAGTTGCATTGTGACGAGCGGCGATGCTTTTAATCGTTTCATCCTGCAGCGCTTTGCCATAGGCCAACGTCATGTAAGAGGTGATGGCGATGCCGTGCTGCTGCGCGAATTCTACCACCTTGCGGTTCTGCAAGAACGGTGACAGCTCGATTTGGTTGGTGGCGATTTCATCGGCGCCAGTCGCGTCAATCGCTTGCTGCATCAAGTCGATGGTGAAGTTAGATACGCCAATTTGGCGAGTCAGCCCCAGCTTTTTCGCTTCCAGCAACTCAGCCATAAATTCGGCAACTGGCACTTCGTCGTTGGGTGACGGCCAGTGGATCAGCGTCAGATCAACGTAGGAGGTTTGCAGTTTTTTCAAGCTTTCTTGCAGGCTTGGGATCAGTGTGCCTTTCGCCAGATTCGCGATCCAAATCTTGGTGGTGATGAACAGGTCTTCACGTTTCACGCCGCTGGCAGCGATAGCCTGGCCAACAGCCGCTTCGTTTTCATAGATCTGCGCGGTGTCGATAGTGCGATAGCCCAGCTCAAGTGCAGTGCTGACAGAATCGATAACAACCTGATCCTGAAGGCGGAAAGTACCTAAACCAAATGCAGGGATGCTCATAATGTTTTCTCTCATTAACAGGTAGATGTGGTATGAGGAAGATTATGGCAACTTTTTTATTGATCAAAAACGCCTGGTTCGGCATAAGACTTTTGATCTGAAGGCAATAATATGGAGAAAGGCGAGGCGGTAAAGAGGAACAATTCCAGTCTGAAAAGCGCAAAATGCAGATATGAAAAAGCCCTGAGTCGAAACCCAGGGCTTATCAATTAAGTGGCGGAACGGACGGGGCTCGAACCCGCGACCCCCTGCGTGACAGGCAGGTATTCTAACCAACTGAACTACCGCTCCACCGATTCTTTTACGTTGTATCTTTCGATACCGGCAATATCGCGCTCTGCGACTTGCGCATTACCAGTCGTCACACTGATAACGTTTATTTGATGCCTGGCAGTGTCCTACTCTCGCATGGGGAGACCCCACACTACCATCGGCGCTACGGCGTTTCACTTCTGAGTTCGGCATGGGGTCAGGTGGGACCACCGCGCTATTGCCGCCAGGCAAATTCGTTTCATTCCAACCGCTTCACTCTCGTGTCGCCATCAGAACCAATCTCGGAACTTCGCTGAAAATCTCTCTAAAAACACCTTCGGTGTTGTAAGGTTAAGCCTCACGGATCATTAGTACTGGTTAGCTCAATGCATCGCTGCACTTACACACCCAGCCTATCAACGTCTTAGTCTTAAACGTTCCTTCAGGGGCCTTGAAGGCCCAGGGAAGACTCATCTTGAGGCAAGTTTCGCGCTTAGATGCTTTCAGCGCTTATCTTTTCCGCACTTAGCTACCGGGCAATGCCATTGGCATGACAACCCGAACACCAGTGGTGCGTTCACTCCGGTCCTCTCGTACTAGGAGCAACCCCTCTCAATCTTCCAACGCCCACGGCAGATAGGGACCGAACTGTCTCACGACGTTCTAAACCCAGCTCGCGTACCACTTTAAATGGCGAACAGCCATACCCTTGGGACCTACTTCAGCCCCAGGATGTGATGAGCCGACATCGAGGTGCCAAACACCGCCGTCGATATGAACTCTTGGGCGGTATCAGCCTGTTATCCCCGGAGTACCTTTTATCCGTTGAGCGATGGCCCTTCCATTCAGAACCACCGGATCACTAAGACCTACTTTCGTACCTGCTCGAGCCGTCACTCTCGCAGTCAAGCTAGCTTATGCCTTTGCACTAACCTCACGATGTCCGACCGTGATTAGCTAACCTTCGTGCTCCTCCGTTACTCTTTGGGAGGAGACCGCCCCAGTCAAACTACCCACCAGACACTGTCCTCACCCCGGATCACGGGGCCGAGTTAGAACATCAAACATTAAAGGGTGGTATTTCAAGGATGGCTCCACGCAGACTGGCGTCCACGCTTCAAAGCCTCCCACCTATCCTACACATCAAGGCTCAATGTTCAGTGTCAAGCTATAGTAAAGGTTCACGGGGTCTTTCCGTCTTGCCGCGGGTACACTGCATCTTCACAGCGAGTTCAATTTCACTGAGTCTCGGGTGGAGACAGCCTGGCCATCATTACGCCATTCGTGCAGGTCGGAACTTACCCGACAAGGAATTTCGCTACCTTAGGACCGTTATAGTTACGGCCGCCGTTTACTGGGGCTTCGATCAAGAGCTTCGCCTTGCGGCTGACCCCATCAATTAACCTTCCAGCACCGGGCAGGCGTCACACCGTATACGTCCACTTTCGTGTTTGCACAGTGCTGTGTTTTTATTAAACAGTTGCAGCCAGCTGGTATCTTCGACTGGCTTCAGCTCCATCCGCAAGGGACTTCACCTACATGCCAGCGTGCCTTCTCCCGAAGTTACGGCACCATTTTGCCTAGTTCCTTCACCCGAGTTCTCTCAAGCGCCTTGGTATTCTCTACCTGACCACCTGTGTCGGTTTGGGGTACGATTTAATGTTACCTGGAGCTTAGAGGATTTTCCTGGAAGCAGGGCATCAACTACTTCTGCACCGTAGTGCATCGTCATCACGCCTCAGGGTTGATATGCAACCGGATTTACCAGGTCACACCCCCTACACGCTTAAACCGGGACAACCGTCGCCCGGCCAGCCTAGCCTTCTCCGTCCCCCCTTCGCAGTAACACCAAGTACAGGAATATTAACCTGTTTCCCATCGACTACGCTTTTCAGCCTCGCCTTAGGGGTCGACTCACCCTGCCCCGATTAACGTTGGACAGGAACCCTTGGTCTTCCGGCGAGCGGGCTTTTCACCCGCTTTATCGTTACTTATGTCAGCATTCGCACTTCTGATACCTCCAGCAACCCTCACAGGCCACCTTCAACGGCTTACAGAACGCTCCCCTACCCAACAACGCTAAGCGTCGCTGCCGCAGCTTCGGTGCATGGTTTAGCCCCGTTACATCTTCCGCGCAGGCCGACTCGACCAGTGAGCTATTACGCTTTCTTTAAATGATGGCTGCTTCTAAGCCAACATCCTGGCTGTCTATGCCTTCCCACATCGTTTCCCACTTAACCATGACTTTGGGACCTTAGCTGGCGGTCTGGGTTGTTTCCCTCTTCACGACGGACGTTAGCACCCGCCGTGTGTCTCCCGTGATAACATTCTTCGGTATTCGGAGTTTGCATCGGTTTGGTAAGCCGGGATGGCCCCCTAGCCGAAACAGTGCTCTACCCCCGAAGATGAGTTCACGAGGCGCTACCTAAATAGCTTTCGGGGAGAACCAGCTATCTCCCGGTTTGATTGGCCTTTCACCCCCAGCCACAAGTCATCCGCTAATTTTTCAACATTAGTCGGTTCGGTCCTCCAGTTAGTGTTACCCAACCTTCAACCTGCCCATGGCTAGATCACCGGGTTTCGGGTCTATACCTTGCAACTAATCGCCCAGTTAAGACTCGGTTTCCCTACGGCTCCCCTATACGGTTAACCTTGCTACAAAATATAAGTCGCTGACCCATTATACAAAAGGTACGCAGTCACACCACGAAGGTGCTCCCACTGCTTGTACGTACACGGTTTCAGGTTCTATTTCACTCCCCTCGCCGGGGTTCTTTTCGCCTTTCCCTCACGGTACTGGTTCACTATCGGTCAGTCAGGAGTATTTAGCCTTGGAGGATGGTCCCCCCATATTCAGACAGGATGTCACGTGTCCCGCCCTACTCATCGAACTCACGACCTGTGCATTTTAGTGTACGGGGCTATCACCCTTTACTGCGCGACTTTCCAGACGCTTCCACTAACACACAAGCCGATTCAGGTTCTGGGCTCCTCCCCGTTCGCTCGCCGCTACTGGGGGAATCTCGGTTGATTTCTTTTCCTCGGGGTACTTAGATGTTTCAGTTCCCCCGGTTCGCCTCATGCCACTATGTATTCATGACATGATAGTGTGTCGAAACACACTGGGTTTCCCCATTCGGGTATCGCCGGTTATAACGGTTCATATCACCTTACCGACGCTTTTCGCAGATTAGCACGCCCTTCATCGCCTCTGACTGCCTAGGCATCCACCGTGTACGCTTAGTCACTTAACCTCACAACCCGAAGATGTTTCCATCGTTCGCGCTGCAAACATTTGAGAGACTCTATGACAGGTTACTCTTTATCCCAATACTTCTACGGAGGGATAAATTTCAGCCGTCATGTTTCAATTTTCAGCTTGTTCCAGATTGTTAAAGAGCAATATCTTAAACATGACTCGGAAGTCATCTTTAAGATATGGTGTATCGTCAGATACTGAAGACCGCCGCTTTCACCGGGTGGGTCGGAAGCTTGGCGTCCCCTAGGGGATTCGAACCCCTGTTACCGCCGTGAAAGGGCGGTGTCCTAGGCCTCTAGACGAAGGGGACACGACACCGTACTTTTATGACGCTTTTGCTCGTTACTTTCTATCAGACAATCTGTGTGAGCACGCCACTCGAAGCAATATCTTTAGGTAAGGAGGTGATCCAACCGCAGGTTCCCCTACGGTTACCTTGTTACGACTTCACCCCAGTCATGAATCACAAAGTGGTAAGCGCCCTCCCGAAGGTTAAGCTACCTACTTCTTTTGCAACCCACTCCCATGGTGTGACGGGCGGTGTGTACAAGGCCCGGGAACGTATTCACCGTAGCATTCTGATCTACGATTACTAGCGATTCCGACTTCATGGAGTCGAGTTGCAGACTCCAATCCGGACTACGACGTACTTTATGAGGTCCGCTTGCTCTCGCGAGGTCGCTTCTCTTTGTATACGCCATTGTAGCACGTGTGTAGCCCTACTCGTAAGGGCCATGATGACTTGACGTCATCCCCACCTTCCTCCAGTTTATCACTGGCAGTCTCCTTTGAGTTCCCGGCCGAACCGCTGGCAACAAAGGATAAGGGTTGCGCTCGTTGCGGGACTTAACCCAACATTTCACAACACGAGCTGACGACAGCCATGCAGCACCTGTCTCAGAGTTCCCGAAGGCACCAATCCATCTCTGGAAAGTTCTCTGGATGTCAAGAGTAGGTAAGGTTCTTCGCGTTGCATCGAATTAAACCACATGCTCCACCGCTTGTGCGGGCCCCCGTCAATTCATTTGAGTTTTAACCTTGCGGCCGTACTCCCCAGGCGGTCGATTTAACGCGTTAGCTCCGGAAGCCACGCCTCAAGGGCACAACCTCCAAATCGACATCGTTTACAGCGTGGACTACCAGGGTATCTAATCCTGTTTGCTCCCCACGCTTTCGCACCTGAGCGTCAGTCTTCGTCCAGGGGGCCGCCTTCGCCACCGGTATTCCTCCAGATCTCTACGCATTTCACCGCTACACCTGGAATTCTACCCCCCTCTACGAGACTCTAGCTTGCCAGTTTCAAATGCAGTTCCCAGGTTGAGCCCGGGGATTTCACATCTGACTTAACAAACCGCCTGCGTGCGCTTTACGCCCAGTAATTCCGATTAACGCTTGCACCCTCCGTATTACCGCGGCTGCTGGCACGGAGTTAGCCGGTGCTTCTTCTGCGAGTAACGTCAATTGATGAACGTATTAAGTTCACCACCTTCCTCCTCGCTGAAAGTGCTTTACAACCCGAAGGCCTTCTTCACACACGCGGCATGGCTGCATCAGGCTTGCGCCCATTGTGCAATATTCCCCACTGCTGCCTCCCGTAGGAGTCTGGACCGTGTCTCAGTTCCAGTGTGGCTGGTCATCCTCTCAGACCAGCTAGGGATCGTCGCCTAGGTGAGCCATTACCCCACCTACTAGCTAATCCCATCTGGGCACATCTGATGGCAAGAGGCCCGAAGGTCCCCCTCTTTGGTCTTGCGACGTTATGCGGTATTAGCTACCGTTTCCAGTAGTTATCCCCCTCCATCAGGCAGTTTCCCAGACATTACTCACCCGTCCGCCGCTCGTCACCCGGGGAGCAAGCTCCCCTGTGCTACCGCTCGACTTGCATGTGTTAAGCCTGCCGCCAGCGTTCAATCTGAGCCATGATCAAACTCTTCAATTAAAAGCTTGATTTGCTTCCACTCGAGAAGCGATGCTCAAAGATTTACTGCATGAATTTTACTTCAGTTAGTCACTCTTCAAGACTTGATATTTTTTTGCATCCGAAGATGCTGGATATCGTCTTGTGGAGTGCCCACACAGATTGTCTGATAAATTGTTAAAGAGCAGTGCCGAGAAACTCATCGGCGCGGGCTGCGTATACTACGCTTTTCGCCCGGAGAGTCAAGCGTTTATTTCGCTTTCTTCTCGCTGACCCGGCGGCTTGTCAGTCGTTGTTCCCGGTCAGTGGAGGCGCATTATAGGGAGTTCTCGGCAGGCCGCAACCCCTAATTGCAAAAAACTTTTCAAGCGTTCAAATAATCACCAGAAATGCCTTTTTAGGATGTTTATTAGTCAAAAAACACCGGTTTTAGCGCAGTAATAGCGGCAAACCCTGCAAACAGGAGCAAACGAAGATAAAGAAAAGGGAGCGGTCACCCGCTCCCTTTCATCTTTAATAGGCTTAATTGCCGTTATTGGCGTGCAACGATATGGTCGTTTTCCACATCCAGCGTCACCAGCTTGCCGGGGATCAGCTTGCCGGACAGGATTTGCTGCGCCAACGGGTTCTCGATCTCCTGCTGAATAGCGCGTTTCAACGGACGCGCACCATACACAGGGTCGTAACCGGTTTTGCTCAACAACGCCAGAGCAGGCTCGGTCATGGTTACTTCGTAACCGCGCTCTTCCAAACGCTTGTACAGACGCGACAGCTGAATCTTGGCGATCGCAGCAATGTGTTTCTCGCCCAGCGGATGGAACACCACCACTTCATCGATACGGTTGATGAATTCCGGACGGAAGTGGTGACTCACCATCTCCATCACCGACTCTTTCATCTGCGCGTAGTTCATCTGACCGAAATGCTCCTGGATCAGATCCGAACCCAGGTTGGACGTCATGATCACCACGGTATTGCGGAAATCGACGGTACGGCCCTGGCCATCGGTCAGGCGGCCGTCATCCAACACCTGCAGCAGGATGTTAAACACGTCTGGGTGCGCTTTCTCGACTTCATCCAGCAGGATCACCGAATAAGGCCGGCGACGCACGGCTTCCGTCAGGTAGCCGCCCTCTTCATAACCGACATAGCCCGGAGGCGCGCCGACCAGACGAGAGACGGAGTGTTTCTCCATAAACTCGGACATATCGATACGCACCATGGCGTCGTCGCTGTCGAACAGGAACGAAGCCAGCGCCTTGCAAAGCTCGGTTTTCCCCACCCCGGTCGGGCCAAGGAACAGGAACGAACCGATCGGCCGGTTAGGATCGGACAACCCGGCGCGGCTGCGGCGGATAGCATTAGAGACCGCGCTGACCGCTTCGTCCTGGCCGATCACCCGCGAATGCAGCTCTTGCTCCAGGCGCAGCAGCTTGTCGCGCTCGCCTTCCAGCATTCTGGCCACCGGGATCCCGGTCGCGCGCGCCAGCACTTCGGCAATCTCCGCATCGGTTACCCGGTTGCGCAACAGCTTCATGCTCTTGCCTTCGGCCTGCGTGGCAGCGGCGAGCTGTTTCTCCAGCTCAGGGATCTTGCCGTATTGCAGTTCCGACATCCGCCCCAAATCGCCGACGCGGCGCGCCTGCTCCAGGGTGATTTTGGCCTGCTCAAGTTCCGCCTTGATGTTCTGAGTACCGGAGAGTGACGCTTTTTCCGCTTTCCACTCTTCTTCCAGCTCCGAATATTCGCGTTCTTTCTGCCCCAGCTCATCGCTGAGCATTTCCAGGCGTTTCTTACTGGCGTCGTCCGACTCTTTATTCAGCGCCTGCTGTTCCAGCTTCAACTGAATGATGCGGCGCTCAAGCCTGTCGAGCGATTCAGGCTTGGAGTCCATCTGCATGCGAATGCTGGACGCCGCTTCGTCGATAAGGTCAATAGCCTTGTCCGGCAATTGACGATCGGCGATATAACGGTGCGAAAGCGTTGCCGCCGCCACGATGGCCGGATCGGTGATCTGCACGTGGTGGTGCAGTTCGTAACGCTCTTTCAGGCCGCGCAGAATAGCGATAGTGTCTTCCACACTCGGCTCCGCCACATACACTTTCTGGAAACGACGTTCGAGGGCCGCATCCTTCTCTATATATTGACGATACTCATCCAGCGTGGTGGCACCGACGCAGTGCAGCTCGCCGCGCGCCAGCGCCGGCTTGAGCATGTTGCCCGCATCCATTGCGCCATCCGCCTTACCGGCGCCGACCATGGTGTGCAGTTCGTCGATAAACAGGATCACGCTGCCTTCCTGCTTGGCCAGATCGTTGAGCACGCCTTTCAGACGCTCTTCAAACTCGCCGCGATATTTGGCGCCGGCGATCAAAGCGCCCATATCGAGGGACAATACGCGCTTGTGCTTCAACCCTTCCGGCACTTCGCCGTTGATGATGCGCTGCGCCAGGCCTTCGACGATGGCAGTTTTACCCACGCCAGGTTCGCCGATAAGTACCGGGTTGTTTTTGGTGCGGCGTTGCAGCACCTGAATGGTGCGGCGGATCTCTTCGTCACGGCCAATCACCGGGTCAAGTTTGCCCTGCTCGGCACGTTCGGTCAGATCGATGGTGTATTTCTTCAATGCTTGCCGTTGGTCTTCGGCGCCTTGATCTTCCACGCTGTCACCGCCTCTCATTTGTTCAATGGCTTTGCTGATTTTGTCGGCCGTTGCGCCGGCCGCTTTCAACAAGTCGGTCAACGAGCCGCGGTCTTCCAGCACCGCAAGCACAAACAGCTCGGAAGAAATGAATTTGTCCGCGCGCTTCTGCGCCAGCTTGTCGCACAGGTTCAGGACGCGCACCAGCTCGTGGGACGGTTGAACGTCGCCACCGGTGCCTTCTACCTGCGGTAAACGGGACAGCGCCTGTTCGATTTCGGTGCGCACGCGCCCGGCATCGATACCTGCGGAAGTTAATAGTGGACGAACCGTGCCCCCTTCTTGATTGAGCAGGGCGCTCATCAGATGTAGCGGTTCAATAAACTGGTTGTCGTGCCCAAGGGCTAGTGACTGGGCATCGGCGAGGGCAAGCTGGAATTTGTTGGTAAGACGATCCAGACGCATAACACCTCCAAGATGGGTCGAAATTGCTACTGGAGATTAAATGAGGTCATCCCTCAAATTTTCAAGGTTATCTCGACGCTAAATTTTCGGTACAACGCCATGCGTCGTTGGATCGTCCTAATTCAATAGGTTATATCAGCCAGATTAAACTTGCCAGACGTCCGGTTATTCCGTCGCGCCGATAGGAGAAAAAATGACTCGTTTCGTTAACCGTACAGCGGTCGCCGCCATAGATGGCCTGCACGCCCGCTCGCAACAAACGTTGGCGAGCCAGCAAATAGATATTAGCCAAAAACTTATCGCCGTGCGGGGTAAACGCCGCCGCGGCTTCGGCGTCTTCCGCCATGAAAGCGGCGCGCACCTCCGGCCCGACCTCAAACTGCTGTGGGCCGATCGCCGGCCCCAACCAGGCACTAATTTGGCACGGTGCAGCGCTGAACGCCGCCACGGTTTGCTCCAGCACGCCGTGGCACAATCCGCGCCAGCCAGCGTGGGCGGCAGCTACTTCGTCACCGTGCTGCGAGCAGAACAACACCGGCAGACAATCCGCCGTCATCACGGCACACACCTGCCCCGGCACGTTGCTGTACACCGCATCCGCCCGCAGATCGGCGGGCGCTTTCCCTGTCAACGTCACCACGCGAGTGCCGTGCACCTGCTCGAGCCACACCGGCATCTGCGGCAAACCGGCGGCGGTAACCAAACGTTCCCGATTGCGTGTCACCGCTTGCGCCTCATCACCGACGTGGGTGCCGAGGTTCAGCGAGTCATAAGGCGGCAGGCTAACGCCGCCGCCACGCGTGGTGCTGCAGGCCTTAATGCCGGTAGGCAACGGCCAGTCAGGCAGAATGAGCGAGCTCATTACCAGTCCATCTGATCTTTGAATTCTTCGGTGTCCGCCTTCAGCGCATTGATCAGATCGACCATGTCCTGCGGCAGCGGCGCATGCCACTCCATCTGGATGCCGCTGATCGGATGATACAAACGCAGCATGGTGGCGTGCAGCGCCTGGCGGTCAAAACCGCGCAGCGTGTTGATGAAGGCTTCCGAAGCGCCCTTTGGTGGACGCGGACGGCCGCCGTACAGCGGATCGCCCACCAGCGGATGGCTGATGTAAGCCATGTGCACGCGGATCTGGTGAGTACGGCCGGTTTCCAGGCGCAGGCGCAGGCGGGTGTGTGCGCGGAAGTGTTCCATGATGCGGTAGTGCGTTACCGCCGGTTTACCCATCGGGTGCACCGCCATATGGGTACGCTTGGTGGAATGACGCGCGATAGGCTCTTCTACCGTGCCGCCGGCGGTCATGGTGCCGATCGCCACCGCTTCGTATTCACGGGTGATCTCACGCGCCTGCAGCGCTTCCACCAGCCGGGTTTGCACCGGCACGGTTTTCGCCACCACCATCAGGCCGGTGGTGTCTTTGTCCAGACGGTGCACGATGCCGGCACGCGGCACGTCGGCAATTTCCGGGTAGTGATGCAGCAGCGCATTGAGCACCGTGCCGTCCGGGTTACCGGCGCCAGGGTGCACCACCAAATCGCGCGGTTTGTTGATCACCAGGATGTCGCTGTCTTCATAGACGATATCCAGCGCGATGTCCTGTGGCTCCCAACGCGCCTCTTCTTCAATCTGTGCATCGATGGCGACGGTCTCTCCGCCCAGCACCTTCTCTTTCGGTTTGTTTGACGTTTTGCCATTGACCTTCACCCGATCGCCCAGGATCCACTCTTTTATGCGAGATCGTGAATAATCAGGGAACAATTCGGCCAAAGCCTGATCTAAACGTTGTCCGAGTTGAGATTCGGCCACCGTTGCGGTGAGTTGTACTTGTTGTGCCATATGCAGCTTCTTCGTTAACGTTGGGTTTTCACGGCGATGCCGTTTAATATAATGTGCTATTGTACCTGGTCTTTGTCGGGAGCTTAACGGACAGTCTCCCGGAATAACACCCTGAGGATAATCAAAACGTCATGACGCGTATGAAATATCTGGTGGCGGCAGCCACGTTGAGCCTGGCGCTGGCAGGTTGCTCCACATCCAAGGATGCGGTTCCCGACAACCCACCTTCGGAAATCTATGCTACCGCGCAGCAAAAACTGCAGGACGGTAACTTCAAGGGCGCGATTACGCAACTCGAAGCGTTAGATAACCGCTATCCTTTCGGGCCGTATTCCCAGCAGGTCCAGCTGGATTTGATTTACGCCTACTATAAGGCCGCCGACTTGCCGATGGCTCAGGCATCCATCGATCGCTTCATGCGTCTGAACCCGACGCACCCGAACATCGATTACGTGATGTACATGCGCGGCCTGACCGACATGGCGCTCGATGACAGCGCGCTGCAGGGCTTCTTCGGGGTTGACCGTTCGGACCGCGATCCTCAGCACGCTCGCGCTGCGTTCCGCGACTTCAGCCAGTTGATTCAGCAATACCCGAACAGCCAATACGCGACCGACGCCAACAAGCGTTTGGTGTATCTGAAAGACCGTTTGGCCAAGTATGAGCTTTCGGTGGCGGAATACTACACTAAACGCGGTGCTTACGTCGCGGTCGTTAATCGCGCCGAGCAGATGTTGCGTGAATTCCCGGATACCAAAGCGACGCACGACGTGTTGCCGCTGATGGAAAATGCCTACAAGCAGCTGCAGCTGAACGGCCAGGCTGACAAAGTGGCCAAAGTGATCGCCGCCAACCCGCAATAAGCGCGCGTCGGCAACGGCAGAAAAACCAAACGGCAGCCGAGGCTGCCGTTTTCATTGGCGTCGACCTGGTTTTCACTGGAAAAATACACAAGTAAAAACACGGTGTTAGCTAGTACTCCTCACCGGTCAACTCATCGATAATGCGCCATCCGGCGGCAACTCTCAAGCATTAGATAGCCAATTCAAATGCTGAATCACAGATTGAACTAACTTTGCAAAAAGTGACAAAAAATCGTGATTTACATCACGCATTTAAACAAAAAGCGGGGTATGCTGGATTCACCAAGACGGAAAGACAGAGAGGTAAGTTATATGACATTGAACATTACCAGCAAACAAATGGATATCACTCCCGCAATCCGCAATCACGTCGAAGACCGTCTCACCAAACTGGAAAAATGGCAGACTCAGCTGATTAACCCGCATATCGTCTTATCCAAAGAACCGCAGGGGTTTGTCGCCGATGCTACCATTACCACGCCTAACGGCCCGCTGGTCGCCAGCGCCAAACATGATGACATGTATACCGCCGTTAATGAGCTGATCGCCAAGCTGGAGCGCCAGCTGAACAAAGTGCAGCACAAAGGCGAAGCGCGCCGCTGCAACGCCAGCGTGAAAGACATCGTGCCGGAAGTCACGCAAGAGCAGGAATAACCGTCCGACAGCGATTGCCGCATCAAACGCGCCCGAGGGCGCGTTTTTTGTCGGGTATTTTTGTTGACGGGCTAAAGGCCAGCGGTTACTTTAAAACCTATTCACATTAACCTTAGGTAGCCCATGCCACGCACACCGTTTTTCTTCGCATTCTTTTTTACCTTCCCCTGACTGGGAGGCGTTTCGTCGTGTGAGAAAGAATGCGAAGACGAACAACAAGGCCTCCTGGAGACAGGGGGCTTTTTTTATGGCTGTTTTACAACGAATAAGAACTGAAGGCGGAAGCTGATTATGACTGACAACCCGTTATTGGTGCTGCGCGAGCGCATCAGCGCACTGGACTTGAAACTGTTGGCCCTGCTGGCGGAACGCCGTGAGCTGGCGATCGAAGTCGGCAAGACCAAGCTGCACTCTCACCGCCCGATCCGCGACAAAGAGCGCGAACGCGATCTGCTGGATGCGCTGATCGCCGCCGCCAAACCTTACGACCTGGACGGCTTCTACGTCACCCGTCTGTTTCAACTGATTATCGAAGATTCCGTCCTGACCCAACAGGCGCTGCTGCAGCACCAGCTCAACCCCGTCAGCCAACACTCCGCCCGCATCGCCTTTCTCGGTCCTAAAGGCTCTTATTCGCATCTGGCGGCACGCCAATACGCCGCCCGTCATTTTGATCAGCTGATCGAATGCGGCTGCCAGAAGTTTCAGGATATCTTCGCCCAGGTGGAAACCGGCCAGGCGGACTACGCAATTTTGCCGATCGAGAACACCAGTTCCGGTTCGATTAACGAGGTGTACGATCTGCTGCAACACACCAGCCTGTCGATCGTCGGCGAACTAACCAACCCGATCGATCATTGCGTTCTGGTGGCCGGCGACAGCGACCTGGGCCAGATTGAAACCGTCTACAGCCACCCGCAGCCGTTCCAACAGTGCAGCCAGTTCCTTAACCGCTTCCCGCACTGGAAAATCGAGTACACCGAAAGCACCGCCGCGGCGATGGAGAAAGTCGCCAAGCTGAATTCGCCGAAGGTGGCGGCGCTGGGCAGTGAGGCCGGCGGCGCGTTGTACGGGCTGCAGGTGCTGGAACACAACCTCGCCAACCAGCAGCAGAACATCACTCGCTTCATCGTCCTGGCGCGCAAAGCGATCGACGTATCTGAACAGGTGCCGGCCAAAACCACACTGATCATGGCGACCGGCCAACAATCCGGCGCGCTGGTCGAAGCGCTGCTGGTTCTGCGCGACAACGGCATCATCATGACCAAACTGGAATCACGCCCGATCAACGGCAATCCGTGGGAAGAGATGTTTTATATCGATGTGCAGGCCAACCTGCGCGCCGACGCGATGCAAAAAGCGCTGCGCGATCTGGCGCCAATCACCCGCTCGCTGAAGGTACTGGGCTGCTACCCGAGCGATACCGTGGTGCCGGTCAACCCATCCTGAAACCATAAAAAAAGGTTCGGCCAAGCCGAACCTTTTACGTTTACCGCCCGCGTTTTACTGCCGGCTGTCGTTAGCCTGCCGCAACAGCGTGCGGCTCTCCACCAGGAAGCGTTGGGCGTAATCGCCGAACCAGTGCTCCACCTTGCGGAAACTGTCGATAAACGCCTGTTTGTCGCCATGCTCCAACAGCGTTATCGCCTCGCCGAAGCGCTGGTAGTAACGTTTAATCAGCGCCACGTTTTCCTCCGACGACATGATGATATCGGCGTAAAGCTGCGGATCCTGCGCAAACAGGCGGCCAACCATCGCCAGCTCCAGCCGGTAGATCGGCGAGGAGAGCGCCAGCAACTGCTCCAGTTGCACGTTCTCTTCCGCCAGATGCAACCCGTAGGCGAAGGTGGCGAAGTGCCGCAGCGCCTGAATAAACGCCATGTTCTGATCGTGTTCGACCGCGCTGATGCGATGCAGCCGCGCGCCCCACACCTGCAGCTGTTCAAGCAACCATTGGTAAGCCTCCGGCTGGCGGCCGTCGCAGTAAACCACCACCTGCTTCGCCACGCTGCCCACGTCCGGGCCGAACATCGGGTGCAACCCTACCACTGGGCCGCTGTGCGCCGCCAACATCGCATGCAGCGGGCGGTTCTTCACCGACGCCAAATCCACCAGAATACAGTCGGCAGGCAGCGTCGGCAGGCGGCTTATCACCTGCTCGGTCACGTGGATCGGCACGCTGACGATCACCATGCCGGCGTCTGCCAGCAGCTGTTCCGCCTGCGGCCAATCTTCCTGATCCAGTACCCTGACCTGATAACCCGACAGCGTCAGCAAGCGGTTGAACAGCCTTCCCATCTGGCCGTTGCCGCCGATGATGACGATCGGCCGCAGCTGCGGACACAAAGTTTTAAAGCCTTTATCGTTCTCGCTGACGTAGGATTCGCGCATCACGCGGCGCAAAACGTCCTCGATCAAATCCGGCGGCACGCCGAGGTTTTCCGCCTCCTGGCGACGCGAGGCCAGCATCGCGGCTTCGCGCTCCGGTACGTAAACCGGCAGGCCATGACGGCTTTTGACTTCGCCCACTTCCGCTACCAGATGCAGGCGTTTCGCCAGCAGACCCAGCAGCGCTTTATCCACCTCATCGATTTGATCGCGCAGCGCGGTCAGTTCGGCCACCATAACTTACTTTTCTCCCGTGCGGGCCGCCAGCGCAGCGCCGAGTTCCTGATGCATATGACGCAGCAGGGTTTCCGTGCTCTCCCAGTTGATGCAGGCGTCGGTGACGGACACACCGTAACGCATGTCTGCACGCGGCTGTTCGGAAGACTGATTGCCCTCATGCAGATGGCTCTCCAGCATAATGCCGGTGATTGAGCGGTTACCCGCTTTGATCTGCTCTACCACGGACTCGGCCACCGCCGGCTGACGGCGATAGTCTTTATTCGAGTTGCCATGGCTGCAATCTATCATCAAGGACGGATGGAGTCCCGCCTCGAGCATCTGTTTTTCACAGGCCGCGACGTGCTCAGCGCTGTAGTTCGGGGTTTTGCCGCCGCGCAGGATCACGTGTCCGTCCGGGTTGCCCTGCGTCTGCAGCAGGCAAACCTGGCCTGCCTGGTTGATGCCGACGAAGCGGTGCGGCATAGCCGCGGCGCGCATGGCGTTGATGGCGGTGCCCAGACTGCCATCGGTGCCGTTTTTGAACCCGACCGGCATCGACAGGCCGGAGGCCATTTCGCGGTGGGTCTGAGATTCGGTGGTACGCGCGCCGATCGCCGACCAGCTGAACAAATCCCCCAGGTACTGCGGGCTGTTCGGATCCAACGCTTCGGTAGCCAACGGCAAGCCCATGCCCACCAGATCCAGCAACAGGCGACGCGCGATATGCAAGCCTGCTTCAACGTCAAACGAACCGTCCATGTACGGATCGTTGATCAAACCTTTCCAGCCGACAGTGGTTCTGGGTTTTTCAAAGTAGACGCGCATAACGATATACAGCTGATCGCTCAAGTCAGCCGCCAGGGTTTTCAAACGACGGGCATAGTCCAGCGCCGCGTCCGGATCGTGGATCGAACAAGGCCCGCACACCACCAACAGGCGATGATCGCGCCCCTGCAAAATGTTGGCGATAGTGTTGCGCGCAGTGGCGATCTCATTTTCGTCGTCGGCGCTGAGCGGGAACTGGTTCTTCAGCTCCTCCGGCGTGATGAGAACCTGTTCTGCACTGATGTGTACGTTATTGAGCGCGTCTTTTTGCATGATGCTATTCCTGTCGTTTGGCGTTATGCGTTGAAATGGAACATTGAGCGTTTCAGGGCTCTACCCTATCACGATATGTAAAGTTTTCAATCCATTTCCCGTAAATAAAAAATTACCGTAATCACCCTGATTAAATCACCTTTGAAAAAGGCTTGTAAAAACCATTTAAAATACAACAAATACATAGCATTAACGAATAACAAACCCCGTCATTCCACATTAGCCACCCGGTCTAAGAAAAATGAACATTCGTAAATAAATTTGTACACTTAGTTTTACAGCGAAAATACGCCGCCGATCTCGGCACCGACGCCAGTGCGAAGCAGGATCAGCACGAAATGCCGCCAAAAGCGATGATTTTAAGTAGAAGAAAAGTGAATAAATGAGGGATAAAAATTAAAAACTTAAGCTAATGGCGGCTATTTTTGTCGCCGAAATGAACCGATATAATGTGACCGTCATCAACAATAACTCCCCTTAACAACTGGATCCAAGATGCTCTCTTCTCGCGCTCGTCGCGCTTTTCCGCTGTATATTTGCTGTTTAACGACTTTCACCAGTGTTTCAGCCCTTGCCGACAATACGCTTTTCACCGCGATGGACGATCCGGCCACCGCCAAGAAACCGTTCGAAGGCAACGTGCAGGCGGGCTACAACGCCCAGTCAGGCAACTCGCAGAGCTCCACCCTGTTGGCCAACACCAACATGACCTGGTTCAACAGCGACGCGGCGTACAGCCTGTGGGGGGCGGCCAACAACACCACCTCCTCCAACGTGCGCTCGTCCGAAAAATACCAGGCCGGTGGCCGTACGCGCTATAACCTGACCGATCGCAACTACCTGTTCGGTCAGGCCAGCTGGCTGAGTGACCGTTTCAACGGTTACGATTCACGCTCCACGCTGACCGGCGGCTACGGCCGTCAACTCCTTAACGGGCCGCTCAGTGACCTGCGGGTGGAATTCGGTCCCGGCGTGCGCCATGACGAATACCATGGCGGCGGCCGCTCGACCAAGGGGCTGGCCTATGGTGCGGCCAACTATTCCTATCAGTTGACCGACAACACCAAGTTCATTCAGGGCGTTTCCGCGCTGGCGAACGAAGAAACCACGCTGAACTCGGAAAGCGCGTTGAACGTGGCGATCAACGATCGCTTCTCATTGCGCGTGGCTTACACCGTGACCTACAACAGCAAACCGCCGGCCTCAGCGCCGAAGAACACAGATACCACCACCTCGGTCACGCTGGTCTACGGCCTGTAATCTCCCCCATTATTTCTCGAAGCCCATCATCGATGGGCTTTTTTTATGCCGCCCCCTCCCTCTTTTGCACAATCTGCTAAAAATATTCACCTCACCCATTGACGACTTTAGCAAATAGCTTAATACTGTATGCATATACAGTAATTATCATACAGGCCAGGAGCATGATGGATATCGATAGCAAGCTGTCTCGCATTGATGCCTCCGGCTCCCGAGATTCTGTAAACGAAGCGAGCATAATGCTATGGAGAAAATAACCTCATTCATCACCTACGCCATGGCGCTGTTTCTCGCCTGGCTCGGCAAGCTGTCTCCGCAGGACATTGCCTTTTTAGTCGGTGCGGCGGTAGGCATCGGCACGTTTCTGGTGAACTGGTACTACCGACGTAAAAGCCTGCAGATCTTGAAGGCCATTGAGCGCAATGCGACATCGCGGAGGAAAATTTACGATGAGTGCAACCGTTAAGCGCTGCAGCGTCGCCGCCGTTTTGACCATCGCCGTGCTGTTGCCGTCATTTGGCGAGCTGCAAACCTCAGAAGCCGGCCTCAGGCTGATAGCCGATCTCGAAGGTTGCCGCCTGTCGCCTTACCAGTGCAGCGCCGGGGTGTGGACGCAGGGCATTGGGCACACCGCTGGCGTCATCCCTGGTAAAGCGATCGATGAACACAAAGCCGCGATGGATTTGGTCGACGATGTTCGCCGCACCGAGCGCGGCATGGCCGCCTGCCTGCCGGATACGCTCTCGCAACAAACCTATGATGCGGCGATCGCCTTCGCCTTCAATGTGGGCGTCAGCGCAGCCTGCCACTCTACGCTGGTCGCGCTGCTGCAACAGCGCCAGTGGCGGCAGGCCTGCGATCAGCTGCCACGCTGGGTTTACGTAAACGGAAAGAAAAACAAAGGGCTGGAACAGCGACGCGCCATGGAACGCGCACTGTGCTTGCAGGGCATTGCCTCATGATGACGAGTTCGCTCGCCAAAGGATGATGCCACACCAATTTCACTTAATTTGTTCAAGGGGGTTCTTATGATGCACTGTCCACTATGCGGTCACGTGGCCCACACTCGCTCCAGCCGCTATCTGAGCGAGTCGACCAAAGAGCGTTACCATCAATGCCGCAACATCAATTGCAGCTGCACGTTCGCCACGCACGAATCCGTCGCGCGGGTGATCGTCAAACCTGGCGATGACATTATCCCGGCTCAGCCTCACCCGCCGGAGAGTCAGCAGAAACACAGCGCCGCAGCGCTGTAATGCAAAAAGCCTGCTTATGCAGGCTTTATTATGTTGGCGGTGCGCAGACGAAATCTCGCAAATGCAACATGTCGAGGTTTTAAGATAAAAAAAGGGGTTGGCATAATGCCAACCCCTGATAACTATTAACTTTTGGATGCAGCGTTAGTTAACGCGGTTCAGACGCTCTTTGATACGAGCAGCCTTACCAGTACGCTCACGCAGGTAGTACAGTTTAGCTTTACGAACGGCGCCACGACGTTTAACAGTAATGCTGTCGATTACTGGGGAGTGAGTCTGGAATACGCGCTCAACACCTTCGCCGTTGGAAATCTTACGAACAGTGAATGCAGAGTGCAGACCGCGGTTACGGATAGCGATAACCACGCCCTCGAATGCCTGCAGACGTTTTTTGCTACCTTCAACGACCCATACCTTCACTTCCACGGAATCACCCGGACGGAATGCAGGTACGTCTTGTTTCATCTGCTCTTGTTCAAGTTGCTTAATAATGTTGCTCATAATATGTCTCTTACCCTAGGTAAACTGATATATCGGTCCCGTCTGATGTCAGACGTTTCCTTCATAGTCCTGTTGCCTGGCCTGATGTTCCCGTTGGAACTCAGCCAGCAACACCGCTTGCTCGTCAGTCAGAGCTAGGCTTTCTAGAAGTTCAGGTCTTCTAAGCCAGGTTCGGCCCAGCGACTGCTTTAAGCGCCAGCGACGTATCTCGGCATGGTTGCCCGACAGCAGAACCGGCGGTACTTCCATTCCTTCCAACACCTCGGGGCGGGTATAGTGCGGGCAGTCCAGCAATCCGTCGGCGAAGGAGTCTTCCTCCGCTGAGGCCTGATGGCCCAGCACACCCGGTATGAAACGGGCGACTGAATCAATCAGGGTCATCGCCGGCAGTTCCCCGCCGCTGAGAACGTAATCGCCGATTGACCATTCTTCGTCAATTTCGGTTTGGATTACGCGCTCGTCTATCCCTTCGTAACGGCCGCACACCAGAATCATCTTCTGATTGGCCGCCAGTTCGCACACGCCGGTTTGATCCAGCTTGCGCCCCTGAGGTGACAGATAAATCACCTTTGCTCCCTCGCCTGCCGCTGCTTTCGCCGCATGAATGGCTTCCCGTAAAGGTTGCACCATCATCAGCATTCCCGGGCCGCCGCCGTAAGGGCGATCGTCCACGGTGCGATGCCGGTCGTAGGTGAAGTCGCGAGGACTCCAACACTGCACGCTCAGCAGGCCATTTTTTACTGCCCGGCCAGTCACCCCGTAATCGGTGATAGCGCGGAACATCTCAGGAAACAGGCTTACAATACCGATGAACACAAGCCAATCCCCTTACCGTTATTCCACTTGCTTCGACCGTTTGATCCGGGGGTCAAAAACCAGGATCCCAATCTGCCTCAATCACGCGAGCAGTGAGATCGACTTTCTTGATAACCTGCCCATGAAGAAACGGAATCAACCGCTCCTTCATGCCGAACGCATCTTTCAGGTTCGCTTTCACAACCATCACATCGTTCGAGCCGGTTTCCATCATATCGATGACTTTACCCAGCTCGTAGCCGGCGGAGGTGACTACCTGGCAGCCCATCAGGTCTTTCCAGTAGTAATCATCACCCTCCAACGGAGGAAGTTGATCGGAATCCACCATAATCTCGCGATTAGTCAGCAGATTCGCCGCGTCCCGATCGTCAATGCCTTTGACTTTGATGATCAGATCCTGACTGTGGCGCTTCCAGTCTTCCAACTCGATATGCTGCCACTGACCCGCCTGCTGGATAAACCACGGCTGATAGTCAAAAATGCTTTCGGCGTTCTCGGTGGATGAAAACACTCTGAGCCAACCACGAATGCCGTAAGCGGAACCCATTTTACCGAGTACAATCGGCTGCTTAGGCGCTACCGGTTTGAGTTGCTTGCTCATTGCCACCACCGCGACAGATTAAGCTGCTTTCTTAGCGTCTTTGATCAGCGCGTGAACGCGATCAGAAACGGTTGCACCCAGACCAACCCAGTGCTCGATGCGGTCCAGGTCCAGACGCAGTGCTTCAGCCTGACCGGAAGCGATCGGGTTGAAGAAGCCTACGCGCTCGATGAAACGACCATCACGAGCGTTGCGGCTGTCGGTCACTACTACTTGATAGAACGGACGCTTTTTAGCGCCGCCACGTGCCAAACGAATTGTTACCATAACATCCTCTTTAGTTAATAAAACAGCCGGGCCCCATTGAGGGACGGGGCCCGGTTGCAATATAAAAAGCCCGAAAATTTTACTCATTTTGGCGCAAAAAGCAATCTAAAGCGTCGATCGCAGGGGACAACTTTTGCAGCCTGTCAAATTTCGGACGGTTTTCACCGCGAACGGCGAATGCTGAAAGCGCCCGCACTCGGCGTGCGGAAGCCCGTCAGCGGCCAGGGAAGCCCGGCGGCATCATACCTTTCATGCCGCGCATCATCTTCGCCATACCGCCTTTTTTCATCTTCTTCATCATACGCTGCATTTCGTCGAACTGCTTCAGCAAGCGGTTGACGTCCTGCACCTGCATGCCGGCCCCCATCGCGATGCGGCGCTTGCGCGAGCCCTTGATGATTTCCGGTTTGGCACGCTCTTTCAGCGTCATCGAGTTGATGATCGCCTCCATGCGCACCAGCACTTTGTCGTCCATCTGCGACTTGACGTTGTCCGGCAGCTGGCCGGCGCCCGGCAGCTTGCTCAGCATATTGGCCATGCCGCCCATGTTGCGCATCTGCTTGAGCTGCTCCAGGAAGTCGGTCAGATCGAAACCGTCGCCCTTCTTCAGCTTGTTGGCCAGCTTCTCCGCCTGCTCGCGGTCGACCTTGCTTTCGATATCTTCGATCAGCGACAGCACGTCGCCCATGCCCAGGATGCGCGATGCCACGCGATCCGGGTAAAACGGCTCCAGCGCTTCGGTCTTCTCGCCGACGCCAAGGAACTTGATCGGCTTGCCGGTGATATGGCGGATGGACAACGCGGCACCGCCGCGCGCATCGCCGTCGACCTTGGTCAGCACCACGCCGGTCAGCGGCAGCGCTTCGTTAAACGCCTTGGCGGTATTGGCGGCGTCCTGGCCGGTCATGGCGTCGACCACGAACAGGGTCTCCACCGGCTTGATCGCCGCGTGCACCTGTTTGATCTCGTCCATCATCGCTTCGTCAACGTGCAAGCGGCCGGCGGTATCGACAATAAGGACATCGTAGAACTTCAGCTTGGCCTGTTGCAGCGCGCGATTGACGATGTCGATCGGTTTTTCTTTGACGTCAGACGGGAAGAAGTCGATGCCGACGCCTTCCGCCAAGGTTTCCAGCTGTTTGATCGCCGCCGGGCGATAAACGTCCGCGGAAACCACCAACACTTTCTTCTTCTGTTTTTCTTTCAGGAACTTGCCGAGCTTACCGACGCTGGTGGTTTTACCGGCGCCCTGCAGGCCCGCCATCAGCACCACCGCCGGCGGCTGGGCCGCCAGATTCAGCTCGGTGTTGACTTCGCCCATCGCGGCGATCAGCTCGCCCTTGACGATCTTGACGAACTCCTGCCCCGGCGTCAGGCTTTTGTTGACTTCATGGCCAACCGCGCTCTCTTTGACGCGGTTGATGAAGTCGCGCACCACCGGCAGCGCAACGTCCGCCTCCAGCAATGCCATGCGCACTTCACGCAGGGTTTCCTTGATATTCTCTTCGGTCAGCCGCCCGCGGCCGCTGATATTGCGCAACGTGCGCGACAATCGATCGGTTAAATTTTCAAACATCGTCTCATGCTCAACGTGTAATGACAGGCCGCTCCGGCGACACAATTGCGCCGATGATAACACGAAGCGCGCAGGATCTCTGCCTCAGCGTTGGAGATAGGTTGGAGTGAAACGCGCGCAACGCTATACTGACACTCCAATTAACCACGCCGAAGCAAAATTAAACGTTATGCCAGTTTTCTCCATTGTGGCTTTGATGGCCTACCTGCTCAGCCTTGGACTGATCATTCCCAGCTTGTTGCGGAAGAACAGCGCATACCGTCGGCTCGCCCTCGTCTCGGCGGTGGTGGCGTTGATTTGCCACGCCATCGCGCTGCAGCAGCGCATCTTTGACGTCAGCGCCGGGCAGAATCTCAGCCTGCTGAACATTGGTTCTATCGTCAGCCTGATCATCTGTTCGGTGATGACCTTCGTCGCTTCACGCGATCGCGGCTGGTTCCTGCTGCCAATCGTCTACAGCTTCGCGATGATCAATCTGGCCTTCGCCAGCTTCATGCCCGGCGAGTTCATCACTCACCTGGAAGCCAGCCCGGAATTGATGGTGCATATCGGCCTGGCGCTGTTCTCTTACGCCACCCTTATCATCGCCGCGCTCTACGCCTTACAGCTCGCCTGGCTCGACTACCTGTTGAAAAACAAAAAGCTGACCTTCAGCGCCGACATGCCGCCGCTGATGAGCATCGAGCGCAAGATGTTCCATATCACCCAGATCGGCGTGGTGCTGCTGACGCTCACCCTGTGCACCGGCCTGCTGTACATGGATAATCTGTTCAGCAAAGAGAACGTGCATAAAGCCGTGTTGTCGATCATGGCCTGGTTCGTGTATATCGTGTTGCTGTGGGGCCATTACCATGAAGGCTGGCGCGGCCGCCGCGTCGTCTGGTTCAGCTTCGCCGGCGCCTTCCTGCTGACGCTCGCCTACTTCGGCAGCCGTCTGATTCAACAGGTGATGGTGCGCTGAGCCAGCCCGGTTCAACTTTCCCTCTCTATAAGGAATACTGCATTGGAGCATGTGTCGACGGGGACCCTCATCATTATCCTGGTGATCATGATCGTGGTCTCCGCTTACTTCTCCGCCTCCGAAACCGGCATGATGACGCTCAACCGTTATCGCCTGCGTCACCTGTCCAAACAGGGTAACCGTTCGGCGCGCCGGGTGGAGAAGCTGCTGCAAAAACCGGATCGGCTGATCGGCCTGGTGCTGATCGGCAACAACCTGGTCAACATCCTCGCCTCGGCGCTGGCGACCATCGTCGGCATGCGGCTGTATGGCGATCTCGGCGTGGCGATTGCGACCGGCGTGCTGACCTTCGCCGTGCTGCTGTTCGCTGAAGTGCTGCCGAAAACCTTCGCCGCGCTCTATCCGGAACGCATCGCCTTCCCCAGCAGCGTCCTGCTGGCCCCGTTGCAAAAGGTGATGTTCCCGCTGGTCTGGTTGCTCAACGGCATCACCAGCCTGACCTTGCGCCTGTTCGGCATTCGCACCAACGTGCGCATCAGCGACGCCGTCAGCAAGGATGAGCTGCGCACCATCGTGCGTGAATCCCAGTCGCAGATCTCCCGTCGCAATCAGGACATGCTGATCTCGGTGCTGGACCTGGAAAAGGTGACGGTCAACGACATCATGGTGCCGCGCACCGAGATCGTCGGCATCGACGTCAACGACGACTGGAAGTCGATCATGCGCCAGCTGACCCACTCGCCGCACGGCCGCATCGTGCTGTATCGCAGCTCGCTGGACGACGCGATCGGCATGCTGCGCGTGCGCGAAGCCTATCGCCTGATGACCGAGAAAAAAGAGTTCAACAAAGAGAACCTGCTGCGCGCCGCCGATGAGATCTACTTCGTACCGGAAGGCACGCCGCTCAACGTGCAGCTGGTGAAGTTCCAGCGCAATAAAGAGAAGGTCGGCATCGTGGTCGACGAGTACGGCGACATTCAGGGCCTGGTTACGGTGGAAGACATCCTCGAGGAGATCGTCGGCGACTTCACCACCTCGATGTCGCCGACGCTGGCGGAAGAAGTCACGCCGCAGAGCGACGGCTCGGTCTTGATCGACGGTACCGCCAACGTGCGGGAGCTGAACAAGGCCTTTAACTGGACTTTACCCGCCAATGAAGCTCGCACCGTCAACGGCATGCTGCTGGAAGAACTGGAAGAGATACCCGAAATCGGCACCCGGGTGCGTATCGGCCATTACGATATCGACATTCTCGACGTGCAGGGCAATATGATCAAACAGGTGCGGGTCACGCCGATCACCTCGCTGCAGTCGAGCGTCGGCCATCATTAACCCTCCGCCAGAACGTAAAAAAGACGCGAAATCGCGTCTTTTTTTATCTCTGCGGGCCACGCACGACTAGATATGCAGTTCCTGCAGCTTCTCTTTCGGCAGCGCCAGTTCGTCGTTGTGGTTCACCACCACGCCGTTATCCAGAATGTGCTTGGCGATTTCCTGCGCTTCTTCCAGCGAGTGCATGTGGTAGGTACCACACTGGTACTCGTTCAGCTCAGGGATCTTGCGCTGGTCGGTCACTTTCAGCACGTCTGCCATCGCCGCTTTCCAGGCATCGGCAACGCGCTGCTCTTCCGGCACGCCGATCAGGCTCATGTAGAAACCGGTGCGACAGCCCATTGGGGAGATGTCGATAATCTCCACGCCTTGGCCGTTCAGGTGGTCGCGCATAAAGCCGGCGAACAGGTGTTCCAGCGTGTGAATGCCGCGTTCGGGCATCACTTCCAGGTTCGGGCGGCAAAAGCGCAGATCAAATACCGTGATGGTATCGCCATGAGGCGTTTTCATGGTTTTTGCAACGCGGACAGCCGGAGCTGCCATACGGGTATGATCGACGGTAAAGCTATCCAGCAATGGCATTTCGCTACCTCCTCGTAAAAGAGCATTTATTTCGAAACTTTTTTTCCTAACCGGGAAACCTTTTCCAACCCTGCGAGTCTGAGTATGTGAAAGACGCGCATTTGTTATCATCATCCCTGTCATCAGAGATGCATATTTGGCCACATTGATGTGGCCTTTTTCTTTTTCAGCTTCCGCCGTTTTGCTTCAGGAACGCTTCAAAGCTTAGCGTATCATTGGCTTCTATGTCGCGTTGACGCTGCCAAGAGGCTTCCCGCTCTTTATCCAGCTCGGCTTCGTTCAGGATTTCCAACGGTTCTTCCAGCAATGTCTGGCGATACTGCTCCGCCAGCTGCAGACCAACGCGTCCGGTGCCTTCCGCCTTCATCGCCTTCAGAATGCGCGCGGAGAAGGTCAGTTCCGGATCGTCGAACGCGGCGACCAGCTCATCGCACACCTGCTGGTATTGACGATTACCGGCTTCGCCGTCCAACACTTCCGCGACCCGACGCAGATCGGCGAACAGCGCCTTGCCCACTTTTTCCAACGGTTCATGGCTGGCGCCACAGCCGATGCCGATGGTCTGGCCCGGCTTGCGCCCTTCCAGAATCACCCGGTTCCAGTTCTTGCGCGTGCACAGCAGTTCATCGCTGCTCATCTCCGGCGCATCGGCCAGCGCGCACCACACTAGGAACAGATCCAGGAAACGCGCCTGCACCGCATCCACGCCGATCGGCGAGAACGGGTTGATATCCAACGAACGCACTTCGATGTATTCGATACCGCCGCGCAGCAGCGCGTCTGACGGCGTCTCGCCGCTTTTGGTCACGCGCTTCGGCCGGATCGGCGCATACAGCTCGTTCTCGATTTGCAGCACGTTGCTGTTCAACTGCAGGTAGCGATCACCCTCTTTCACGCCCAGCTTGGCGAACTCTTCGGAAGGCGTAACGATCGCCCGCTTCAAACCGGCCACATAGCTGTGCAGATCGTTGAAGGTAATGCCCAGATTACTCTGCGATTTGTTGGTGTAACCCAGGTCGCTCAAACGCAACGAGGTGGCGTATGGCAGGTAGCACATGCCCTGTTCGGTACGCTCGAACGGCAGATTGGTCTCGCGCCCTTTGAGGAACGAAGAACAGATCGCCGGCGATGCGCCGAACAGATACGGGATCACCCAACCGAAACGGTAGTAGTTGCGGATCAGGCGGAAATAGCCCGCCGAGATCTGCTCTTTACCGCTTTCTGCGTCCTGCACGCCGGCCCAGGCCTGCCAAAACTCCAGCGGCAGCGAGAAGTTGTAGTGCACGCCGGAAATGGTCTGCATCAGCGCGCCATAGCGATTCTTCAGCCCTTCGCGGTACAGCGTCTTCATGCGGCCGATGTTCGACGAACCGAACTGCGCCAGCTCAATATCCTGTTCGGCTTCGATAAAGCACGGCATGCTGAGCGGCCACATGCGTTCATCGCCAATATTGCGCGCCACGTAGCGATGAATATCGCGCAAGAACGTCAGCAGGTGATCGATATTGTCATCAACCGGCGTAATGAACTCTAACAGCGCCTCGGCGAAATCCGTGGTGATCCAGTGATGCGTCAATGCCGCCCCCAGCTTTTCCGGATGCCCGGTAGTCGCCAAGGTGCCGTTCGGCGTGACTCGCAGCGTTTCACGCTCGATGCCGCGACGAATGCCTTTTAATGCCTGAGGATGGGCTTCCAACCAAGAAAGCGCCTGTGATACGTCCGGGATCAAATTGACCTCCCGCTTCTAAAAACAATAACTCGTAAGCATACTGAATCCGCACCCGAGAGAATATTGAGTTATATTCACTTGGTTACTGCCACCAGGCGATGCCCTGTACCGTTATCATAGTCAAAACGATGTAACGCAGCGCCTTTCCGATACACAGAAACAGCGCGACAGAGCCCCAGGGCATGCGCAGCCAACCTGCCAACACGCACAACAAATCGCCCACCACCGGCACCCAACTGAGCAACAGCGCAGCCGGGCCGAAGCGTTGCAGCCACCCGAGCGCCGTTGCCAGCCCCCGCTGTGGTTTCAACGCCGGTAACAGGCGCCCGATAATGACATTGGTCAAGCCGCCCAGCGTGTTGCCCAGGGTCGCAGCCAGCACCAGCAACTCCGGCGAGACGCGACTCTGGGTCAGCAAAGCGACCAGAACGATTTCTGAATTTCCCGGCAGCAGCGTCGCACTGAGGAGGCTGCTGCCAAATAACGATATTACGGCTAGCGTACTACTCACAGCGTGCGAACGTCTACCACGTCCATACCGGCGCTTTTTGCCGCCTGAATGCCGAACTCGGCGTCTTCAAACACCAAGCACTTTTCCGGCGGCACGCCGATAAGTTCGGCGCAACGCAGGAAGGTGTCCGGCTCCGGTTTATGGCGCTGTACGTCGTCCGCACCGACGATCGCGTCGAAGCAGTTGAATAGGCCGAGATGACGCAGCAGCATTTCCGCCATGCGGTGCTCGCTGCCGGTACCGACCGCCATCGGACGGCGACCGTGATAGGATTTTACCACCTCGATCAGCGGCAACGGGCGCACGCTGTCCAACAGCATCGCCTCCACCGCGCGGGTTTTCTCCGCGGCCAAGTGATGGGGATCGAGATCGGCCTGGTGGCTGGCGATAATCGCCTGAGCGATGCGCCAGGTTGGTGAACCGCTCAGCGCCACCATAGCCGCTTCATCAAACGTCATGCCATAACGCGACAGCACTTCACTCCACGCTTTGCGGTGCGTTGGCTCGGTGTCCAGAATCGTGCCGTCCATGTCGAAAATAAGACCCTGATAGCGGTCGTACATCGTTACTCCATGATCGTTGAGGAAAGAAAACTACTTTAGCGTAAAGCCGTTGGGTTGTCGCTGACTGCGTCATAGCGGAATGTGCTGTGATCGATCGGGTACAAAGCAGGAAAGGGGTGAAGAGAGAATGGCTAAATGCTGAAAAGCGAAAAACCCGCCAGGGCGGGTTTCTCTTAGATGGTGCATCCGGGAGGATGATTCGGCGCCAACGCCTCACCCTGCGGGCCGTTGCTAAAGCAACGTTATCCTCCCCAAGGACACTTTCTTTTTACCACCCGCATGACGATTTCTCTTCGCGATACGGGAGGTTAAACATGGTGCATCCGGGAGGATTCGAACCTCCGACCGCTCGGTTCGTAGCCGAGTACTCTATCCAGCTGAGCTACGGATGCATGACTGTTTTTGCCGCTTGTCTGTTTCACGAATAACAGAAAAGCAAAAACCCGCTAAGGCGGGCTTCTCTTAGATGGTGCATCCGGGAGGATTCGAACCTCCGACCGCTCGGTTCGTAGCCGAGTACTCTATCCAGCTGAGCTACGGATGCATTACTATTTTTACCGCGCGCCGGCTTTGCTAATAAAGCCAGGCTTTAAGAATGGTGTATCCGGGAGGATGATTCGGCGCTAGCGCCTTACCCTGCGGGCCGTTGCTGAAGCAACGTTATCCTCCCTGGGAACACTTTTTTCCTCTCACCCGCATGAAAATTTTTCTTCGCGACGAATGAGATTAAGAATGGTGCATCCGGGAGGATTCGAACCTCCGACCGCTCGGTTCGTAGCCGAGTACTCTATCCAGCTGAGCTACGGATGCACAGGAATTCTTTTTTGATACCGTATGGTACGTTGTTACTACCCCACCATACTGCAAAATATGGTGCATCCGGGAGGATTCGAACCTCCGACCGCTCGGTTCGTAGCCGAGTACTCTATCCAGCTGAGCTACGGATGCAAATGGCGGTGAGGCGGGGATTCGAACCCCGGATGCAGCTTTTGACCGCATACTCCCTTAGCAGGGGAGCGCCTTCAGCCTCTCGGCCACCTCACCATACGCTTCTTTCGAATTGTGCCTAACTTGCTTTGGAGAAGCTCATCGGCACTGCGTGGCGCACATATTACTTTCTCCGACTTTTAAGTCAAACAATTTTTCCCAACTCATGCGCGTTTGCACAATTCACACCCAACATGGGCGATTTCACGGCAAAAAGGGCGTTTTATCAACAGGCAACCGCAACGTCTGCAGCAATAAAGCAGGAAACTCACCGGGAAAATAATCACGAAAAAGAGAGGGGAGAACGAAAGAAGTGGGTAAAACGATGCAGTAGCGTCTCGTCTGGCAACGAGACGCTGCTTCGGAATCAGTAAGTCGTCTGCTGAGACTTCTCTGCCTGAATGCGCTGATAGATTTCTTCACGGTGAACTGAAACCTCTTTGGGGGCGTTCACACCAATACGCACCTGGTTGCCTTTTACCCCTAGCACAGTGACCGTAACCTCATCGCCAATCATGAGGGTTTCACCAACTCGACGAGTCAGAATTAACATTCTTTGCTCCTTGAAAGATTAAAAGAGTCGGGTCTCTCAGTTTCCCCGTCATTATCCATCATATGTGGTGAAAACGTAAGCCGCGCAATCCACAATAAGTGTAAGCAGACTTGGTCCCACCTCAGATAATGGTAAGTTTAGCCGACCAGAAAAACTTTGTTCCCGCAATTGTAACTAAATTGTGTTAGCACAGTATGAAAACGCCATAATCAACAAAGTATTATGGCGTTTGTCCGTGCTATTTATTTATGTTCACAGCTTTGAGGCCACCCAGGCTTCTACGCTGTTTAACGCCGCTGGCAGAGCGTTGATATCCGTCCCCCCCGCCATCGCCATATCCGGGCGACCACCGCCCTTGCCGCCGACCTGCTGCGCCACGTTGCCGATCAACTCGCCGGCTTTCACGCGGTCAGTCAGATCCTTGGTCACGCCCGCGACCAGGCTGACTTTGTCATCAGCCGTCGTCGCCAACACGATAATGGCCGAACCCAATTGATTTTTCAGGTCATCCACCATGGTGCGCAGCATCTTGGCTTCGACATTGTCCAACTGGCTGACCAACAGCTTCACGCCGTTAACCACTTTCGCCTGGCTGGACAGCGACGCGCTTTCCTGCGCCGCCTGCTGATCTTTCAGTTGCTGCAGTTCTTTTTCCAGCACGCGCGTGCGATCGAGCACCGAGCGCACTTTATCGGTCAGGTTGTTGCTGTCGCCCTTCACCAACTGCGCAACGTCTTGCAACAAATCGCTTTGCTGATGCAGCGTAGCGATAGCGCCAGCGCCGGTCACCGCTTCAATACGGCGGATGCCCGCCGCGGTGCCCGATTCGCTCAGAATGCGGAACAGGCCGATATCGCCGGTGCGGCTGGCGTGGGTGCCGCCGCACAGCTCGGTGGAGAAGTCGCCCATGGTCAGCACGCGCACGTTGTCGTCGTACTTCTCACCGAACAGCGCCATTGCGCCCTTCTCTTTGGCGTCTTCCAACGCCATCAGCTCGGTCTGCACCGGCAGGTTACGACGCACCTGCTGGTTCACCAGATCTTCCACCGCGCGGATTTGTTCCGGCTTCATCGCTTCGAAGTGCGAGAAGTCGAAACGCAGGTATTTGTCGTTAACCAGCGAGCCTTTCTGCGCAACGTGATCGCCCAGCGTTTGGCGCAGCGCGGCGTGCAGCAGGTGAGTCGCGGAGTGGTTCAGGCGGATGCTGTTGCGGCGCTCGGCGTCGATCTGCGCATCCACGCGATCGTTCAGCTTCAGCGAGCCCTGCGCCAGTTTGCCTTGGTGGCCGATAGCCTGACCGTATTTCTGGGTGTCATTGACCACAAACTCGGCGCCGGCGGCTTTCAGCACGCCTTTATCGCCGACCTGGCCGCCGGATTCACCGTAGAACGGCGTCTCGTCCAGCACCACCACCGCCTCTTCGCCGGCGTTGATCTGCTCGACCGGCTGGCCGTCACGGAACAGCGCGATCACCGTCGCCTGCTGCTCGTCGTGATCGTAGCCACTGAACTGGCTGCTGCCATCCACGCGGATCAGGCTGTTGTAGTCGGCGCCGAAGCCGCTGGACTCACGCGCGCGGCGGCGCTGCGCTTCCATCGCTTCTTCAAAGCCCGCTTCGTCGACTTTCAGACCGCGCTCGCGGCAGACGTCAGCGGTCAGATCGACCGGGAAACCGTAGGTATCGTACAGACGGAAAGCGGTTTCGCCGTCCAGAGTATCGCCCTGCAGCTTGGCCAGCTCTTCGTCCAACAACGCCAGACCACGCTCCAGCGTGCGGGCAAACTGCTCCTCTTCGGTTTTCAGCACCTGCTCCACCAGCGATTGCTGGCGTTTCAGCTCGTCGGCCGCCGGGCCCATCACTTCGATCAGTGGCGCTACCAGCTTGTAGAAGAAGGTATCTTTCGCGCCCAGCATGTTGCCATGACGGATCGCGCGGCGAATGATACGACGCAGCACGTAGCCGCGGTTTTCGTTAGACGGGATCACGCCGTCAGACACCAGGAAGGCGCAGGAACGAATGTGGTCGGCGATAACGCGCAGGGATTTGTTATCCAGATCGGTCGCGCCGGTCACTTTCGCTACGGCGGCGATCAGGGTACGGAACAGGTCGATCTCATAGTTGGAGTTCACATGCTGCAACACCGCCGCGATGCGCTCCAGACCCATGCCGGTATCCACCGAAGGTTTCGGCAGCGGCAGCATGGTGCCGTCGGACTGACGGTTGAACTGCATGAAAACGATGTTCCAGATCTCGATGTAGCGGTCGCCGTCTTCTTCCGGGCTGCCCGGAGGGCCGCCCCAGATGTGATCGCCGTGATCGTAGAAAATCTCGGTGCACGGGCCGCATGGGCCGGTATCACCCATCTGCCAGAAGTTATCTGAAGCGAAAGGCGCGCCCTTGTTATCGCCGATGCGGATAATGCGCTCGGCCGGTACGCCGATTTGCTTCTGCCAGATGTCGAATGCTTCGTCATCGGTTTCATACACGGTGACCCACAGTCTCTCTTTCGGCAGGTTGAACCAGTTTTCACCGGTCAGCAGTTCCCACGCGTAGCTGATCGCGTCGTGCTTGAAGTAATCGCCGAAGCTGAAGTTGCCCAGCATTTCAAAGAAGGTGTGGTGACGAGCGGTATAACCGACGTTTTCCAGGTCGTTATGCTTGCCGCCTGCGCGCACGCAGCGCTGCGAGGTGGTGGCGCGGGAATAGGCGCGTTTGTCGAGCCCCAGGAAAACATCCTTAAATTGGTTCATGCCGGCATTGGTAAACAGCAATGTCGGATCATTGTTAGGCACCAGGGAGCTGCTTGCTACAACCTGATGACCCTTACTATGAAAGAAATCGAGAAACGCTTGACGGATCTCAGCGGTGCTCTTGCTCATAATTTTCCTGGAAAGGCTAGAATAACGACACGTGAGCCGGTGGCGCGTCATCCCGACGATGACAACCAGCTCACGAACAAAAAGTGGGGATAAGATAAATTTTCTTCAGAGGGAAGTAAAACCCCGTGTGCGCTCATTGCGCAAAATCACGGTAAATTGACTGAATTTCTTCCTGGAAGAAGCCGCGATAGAGCAGATAACGCTGCACTTTGGCTTTCTCTTTCCAGTCGGTTGGCAACGCATCGCCAAATTTTCGCTGCGCCACCTGTTTCGCCTGTTCGCACCAGTCGATATCGCATTCCGCCAACGCGTCCTGCACCAGCGCTTTATCCACGCCCTTTTGCATCAGTTCGCTGCGGATGCGCTGTGCGCCATAACCCTTGCGGCTGCGGCTACCGATGTAGCTGTGTGCGAAACGCTTATCATCCAGCCAGTTGTGCTGGTAACAGTAGGCGATAACCTGATCGATCAGCGCAGGATCCACCGGCTCTTCAGCTACCGGCGGCGGCGATGTCGGCACATGCGGCCCCTTACCGCCAAACCGGGCTTTCGCCACAAACGGCTGCGCCGCAAGTTTGCGGCGCAGTTCAGCTTCACTATGATCGCGTTGCGACAGCAGGCGCATGGCGCGGCTTAGCAAGTCATTCATCATTCAAGCCTGAATTCAGAGGATATGCGCCACATAAACGGCGGCGCACATCTTCAGCGATTAGAACTGCTCGCTGGTTTCCGCTTCGTCATCTTCGAAGTCGTCACCGGAGGCAGCCACCAGCTCACCGCCGCTGTGCAGCAGCAGGTCACGCAGCTTCTTGTCCAGCTCGGCGGCGATAGCCGGGTTTTCTTTCAGGAAGTTACAGGCGTTCGCCTTGCCCTGACCGATCTTCTCGCCGTTATAGCTGTACCAGGCGCCGGCTTTTTCGATCATCTTGTGCTTCACGCCCAGATCGACCAGTTCGCCGCGGCTGTTGATGCCTTCGCCGTACATGATTTGGAACTCAGCCTGTTTGAACGGTGCAGCGATTTTGTTCTTCACCACTTTCACGCGGGTTTCGCTGCCCACCACTTCGTCGCCTTCTTTGATGGCGCCGATGCGGCGGATATCCAGACGCACCGAAGCATAGAACTTCAGGGCGTTACCGCCGGTCGTGGTTTCCGGGTTGCCGAACATCACACCAATTTTCATACGGATCTGGTTGATGAAGATCAGCAGGGTATTGGCGTTTTTCAGGTTGCCGGCCAGTTTACGCATCGCCTGGCTCATCATGCGCGCCGCCAGGCCCATGTGCGAATCGCCGATTTCACCTTCGATTTCCGCCTTCGGCGTCAGCGCCGCCACGGAGTCGACGATGATGACATCAACCGCGCCGGAGCGGGTCAGCGCATCACAGATTTCCAGCGCCTGCTCGCCGGTATCCGGCTGGGAGCACAGCAGGTTGTCGATATCGACGCCCAGCTTTTTCGCATAGATAGGATCCAGCGCGTGTTCGGCGTCGATGAACGCACAGGTTTTGCCTTCGCGCTGCGCAGCGGCGATCACCTGCAGCGTCAAAGTGGTTTTACCGGACGATTCCGGGCCGTAGATTTCTACGATGCGGCCCATCGGCAGGCCGCCGGCGCCCAGGGCGATATCGAGTGACAGTGAGCCGGTGGAGATCGTTTCCACGTCCATGGAGCGGTCTTCACCCAGGCGCATGATGGAGCCTTTGCCGAACTGTTTCTCAATCTGGCCCAGTGCCGCAGCTAACGCCTTTTGCTTGTTCTCATCAATAGCCATTTTTGCTCCTTCGTTTCGCAATGCCGGTGTTACCCCACACTGCCACTGAATGTATGTTGTGCAGGAAATGTCACTAATTATACTGTATGGTCATACAGTATCAAGCCTAATTTACAAAAATTCGTCGATGGCGGTTTGCAGCGCGAAAATCGTCGCCTGCAGCCGCACCGCATCGCGATCGCCCTCGAATTGCATCTTGCGCGACAGCCCCCGGCCATCGCTGCTGGCAAAGCCGAACCACACGGTGCCGACCGGCTTTTCCACGCTGCCGCCGTCCGGGCCGGCGATGCCGCTCACCGACAGCGCCAGATCGGCCTGCGCCGCCCGCAGCGCCCCTATCGCCATCTCGCGCACCACCTCTTCGCTGACCGCGCCGTGCGCCATCAACGTCGCTTCGCTCACCCCCAGCAGATCATGTTTCGCCGCATTGCTGTAGGTGACGAAACCGCGATCGAAATAGGCGGAGCTGCCGGCGATATCGGTAATGGCCTTGGCGATGCCGCCGCCGGTGCAGGATTCCGCGCAGGTGATCCAGCGGCCCTGAGCCTTCAGTTTTTCCCCCGCCAGCACGCTGAGCCGGCGCAGTTGGTTTTCACTCATAACCCCTCCCTCGCGAATTCAGGTATATGCGCCCGATAGTAGCATTTATCAAGGCGACACGGCGGCCGGCGCGCAGAAATGCGCAGCGCCTCGCAGGAGGTGCGGTTTTAAGCGCCCGGCCAAGCTGCTAGTATCAAAAGAAGCGCCCCATCGAGCGGCGGCGCACCAGCACAAGGAACATCACGGAGGCGGCGCGCTGCGGCGCCGGCCTCAGGGCGCACCAGAAGAGATTAGGATGATAGCGTGAAAAAAACGTTGGGCGTATTCTTGCCGTTGTACACCACCACCCTGTTGCTGCTGTTGGGCTCGGGCCTGCTCACCACCTATGTCTCGCTGCGGCTGACCTCCATCCACGTCAGCAGCGCGCTGATCGGCGCCATCATCGCCGCCAACTACATCGGGTTGGTGATCGGCGGCAAGGTCGGCCACTTTCTCATCGCCCGCGTCGGGCATATCCGCGCCTACGTGGCCTGCGCCGGCATCATCACCGCTGCGGTGCTGGGGCACGGTCTGACGGCGTTCATTCCCGCCTGGGTCGCGCTGCGTCTGGTGATCGGGTTGTGCATGATGTGCCAGTATATGGTGCTGGAAAGCTGGCTGAACGACCAGGCGGAATCCAACCAGCGCGGCATGGTGTTCGGCTTCTATATGGCGGCGACCTATCTCGGCATGTCGCTGGGCCAGATAGTGCTGATGCTGCAAAGCAACCTGGGCATCACCACGCTGCTGGTGATCGCGCTGTGCTTCGCGCTTTGTCTGGTGCCCATCGCTCTCACCACCCGCACCAATGCGCGCCACATGTCGCCGGCCCCGATGGAGCTGCGTTACTTTGTCGGCGCCATTCCCAAGGTGCTGGCTACCACGCTGGTGATCGGCATGGTGGTGGGCTCGTTTTACGGCCTGGCGCCGGTCTACGCCAGCCTGCAATCCTTAACCACTCAGCAAACCGGCCTGTTCATGGCGCTGGCCATCTTCGCCGGGCTGGTGGCGCAGTTCCCGCTCAGTTGGCTGTCGGATCGCTATAATCGCCCGTTGCTGATGCGCCTCAACGCCATTTTTCTGATCGTGGCGACGCTGCCGCTGGCGCTGCTGCCGCACATCGATTTCCCGCTGCTGCTGGCGGTCGGGTTCGTCGTCAGCATGTTGCAATTTACGCTCTACCCGTTGGCGGTGGCGCTGGCCAACGATCTGATCGAGCCGGAACGCCGCGTCTCGCTGGCCGCCTGTCTGCTGATGGCGTTCGGCGTCGGCGCCAGCATCGGGCCATTGGCGGTCGGCGCGCTGATCGAGCCGCTGGGCGGCAATATCCTGTACGCCTTTTTCGCCCTGTGCGGCGTGCTGCTGGCGGCCCTCAGCCGCACGGCGAAAGCGGAGGAACCGCAGTTGGCGCAGGACGCGCCGGTGCCGCACATTCCGCTGCCGGACAGCCTCACCAGCTCGCCGCTGTCGCCGGCGCTCAATCCGACCTTCGGTGAACAGATCATTCACGACACCATGCCGCCGCCGGAAGCGGCGCCCGAGGTCGACGATCCGCAGCCCGAAGCACAAGAGGCGGAGCCTTTGCCTCAGGGCGCCGATCCGGAAGAGGACACCGGCCTGAAAAAGGCGCACGCCATGCTGTAAACGGCGACGTTACAAATCCTGAAAGGAGCCCAACAGAAAACCGCGTTCGGCGATCGCCGCTTTCAGCGTCGGCGCGGTCAACACATCCAGCTCGACGAGGCGCGGATGGCAGTATTGGCTCTGCAGAATGGTCGCGTCGAGGAACGCCGGGTGGCACATCATTTCCAATGATTCTGCGCCCTGCTCGTCGGCGCGCGCCAACCTTTGCAGGAACAACGTTTCGGAAATCGTCTCACCGTAGAATCCCGCGTCGAAAGCGTCAGTGCTATAGGGGGCATGCAGCGTAATGCCACGCCGTTTCGCCTCTTCGCGATCGAGACGCAGCGGCAGACCCTGCGCTTGCGCGAACGCCTCCACCAGCGGATAAATTTGCGGCTGCATATGCACATGGTGGTGACTGTCGATATGCGTCGGCGGCCGGCCGAACAGCGTCACGAAGCGCGCGAACTGGCGCTGCAGCTCCTCGTGAATTTCGTCCAGCTGCAGCTCGCCGGCCTCGGCGCGGCGCCACAGCCATTTGCCCAGTTCGCCATGTTCGTTGACCAGCGAAGGCATGGCGCCCAGCGGCTTGCCATGGGTCAAAACGAAATGCAGCCCAATCGGCAACCCCGGATATTGCCGGCTGAGCGCCGCCGCGTGCTGCGCGCCGCCGCCGTTCACCATCGCCGTGGTGGAGGAAACGACGCCATGCTGATACGCCTCGATGACGCCATAGTTCTGCCCTTTGCTCAGGCCGAAATCATCGGCATTCACGATCAGTAGTTTTTCCATAGAGGCTCCCGCGGGATGGATTTTTGGCAAGGGAAGGCCGACCGCTCGGCGCGGCATTCCCCCTCGTTAAGGTAAAAATCAAATGATTAACCGACCGGCGCCCTGAAGCTCATCGGCATATCGGCGTTGATACTGATCGGGAGAGGCCCTAAAGAGGGCCGTAACACTTTTTTCGGTAGTTGCCTGGGGTCACGTCGGTGAGCCGCTTGAAGTTTTTAATGAACAAGCTGACGTCGCCATAGCCGGAGTCGAAGGCGATGTCAGAGACCGAATAGTTGGTGACCTCCAGCTGCGTCTTGGCGAAGTTGATGCGGATCTCATTGATCACCTGCATCGGCGTCTTCTGGTAGTAGCGCCGCATCGCCCGGGTCAGGTACTCCTGGGTTTTCCCCGACAGCGCCACCATGTTCGCCAACGCCTTTTCGCCGAACATCGCCTTGTCATGCATGCCGGCCAGGGTGTTCTTCAGCCACTGCGGGATATCATCGCCGCCGTCGTTTTCTTCTTTATGGTGACGAATGCGGCTGATCACATAGAAGGTCAGCGTTTCGAGAAACTCGGCGAAGTCATCCTCGCGAAACTGCGGCGAACTCACCACCGATTCGATATAGGCCAAAAACTCGCTTCTCAGGCTGTAGGCCTGCGAGGCGACGAAACAACGCGGCAGCTGTTGCAAGTAATGTTCTTCAAAGAACACTTTGCTGACCGCCACGTTGAAGATTTTCGTCGCGCCGAACTCGTAAAAGCTCTGGTGGTAGGAACCGATAGGGATAAAGACGAAATCCCCGCGTTCCAGCAGCACCCGCTTGCCGTTGATCTCCTGATAGCATTTGCCGCTCAGCACGATGGTGAACTCGTAATAGTCGTGCTGATGCAGCCCGGTGGCGCTTTCCACCTTGTTGTAGATGAACAGGTGAAAGTCTTTGCAGTTAAAGAAATCCTGCTCGCGAATCAGCTTCACGTCGTTGGCACTCAGCGAAATTCGGTTATCGGACACAGCGCCGGCCTCCCGTTAGTCAAATCCGTTGCGTCTGGCCGCCTCGGCAAACCAGTAACCGCTTTTTTTGATGGTGCGCCGCTGATCCGCCCGATCCAGCCGCACCAGCCCATAACGATTCTTGTAGGCATTCAGCCAGGACCAGCAATCGATAAAGGTCCACAGATGATAACCCTTGCACTGCGAGCCTTCCGCCAGCGCGCGGTGCAGCCACTTCAGGTGCTCGCGAATAAAGTCGATGCGGTAATCGTCCTCCACCCGCCCATCGGCGCCGATAAACACTTCTTCGCCCTCGACGCCCATGCCGTTTTCCGAAATATAACAAGGCAGATTGCCGTAGTTTTCTTTCAGATCCATCAGGATGTCGTACAGCCCCTTCTCGTAGATCTCCCAACCGCGATGCGGATTGATTTTGCGGCCTGGCATTGCATAGTAACTGAACAAATCCTCCGGCGATGCGATCGGCCCCTCGGCGCGCCGTCCCTCTTTCGCCTGCACCCTGCGCGGCTGGTAATAGTTGACGCCAAGGATATCCACCACGCCGCCTTCGATCAGCTGCGCGTCCTGCGGTTCGCAGTAGGGCATCAGCCCATGCCGCTCCAGCAGGTGCAACAATGCGGCCGGGTAACGCCCTTTGGCGACCGGATCGAGGAAACTGCGATTGAGCAGTAGATCGGCGTCGTGTGCCGCCTGCCGATCCTCCGGCGCGTCGGAGCGCGGATAGGTTGGGCTCAGATTCAGAATGATGCCGATGCTCCCCGGCAGCCTCCGCGCTCTGAAACGCTGCACCGCCATGGCGTGCGCCAGTACGCTGTGATACGCCACGGTGACCGCCCGTTTGAAGTCCACTACGCAAGGGTAGTGCAGGTCATTCAGGTAACCGGCTTCCACCGGCACGATCGGCTCGTTGAAGGTGAACCAGTGGGTGACCCGATCGCCAAACAGGCCGAAACAGGTATCGGCGTAACGCGCATAGGCTTCGACCACCGCCCGGCTTTCCCAACCGCCGCGCTGTTGCATGCACAGCGGCATATCGAAGTGATAGAGATTGATAAACGGGGTGATGCCCTGCGCCAGCAGCTCGTCGATCATCGCGTTATAGAACGCCACCGCCTGCGGGTTCACTTCACCGTCGCCGTCCGGGATCAGCCGCGACCACGAGATCGACGTTCTAAAGGTATTGTGGCCCAGCGTTTTGAGCAGCCCGATATCGGTGCGGAAATGGTCGTAAAAGGTCGAGGCTTCGGTCGGGCCCACCCGCTCGTGAAAGCGCTCGGGCGCGATCTCGTACCAATAGTCGAAGATGTTGCGGCTCTTGCCGTCCCGCGCGGCCGCCCCTTCAGACTGTGGCGCGGAGGTGGCGCTGCCCCACCAGAACCCGTCGGCAAATTGATATTCCATACTCGCGTCCCTCGCGGGGCGGCCACACCGCCCCGTTCCACAGTTAGAATTTCAGCGCCTTGGCGATGTCTTCTTCGCTTTCCGTCGCCGCGTCGATCTGGCTCTGCGCCTTGTTGGAGATCGCCACGAACGGCAGATAGATCACGGTGGCGACCGCCAGGTTGAACAGGCTCAGCAACATGGCCATGATGCTGCCGTTGGTGTTGAAGAACGCCCCCAGGCCGACCGGCATGGTCCAGGGCGCGATGTTGGTGATCGGCGGGATCAGTCCGGAGTAGTAGGCCAGGGAGGTGATAATGGTCAGCACCGGCTGCACCAGGATGAACGGAATGAACATCACCGGATTCATGATCACCGGCAGGCCGAACAGTATCGGTTCGTTGATCTGGAAGATGCCGGATGGCGTCGCCAGTTTGGCGACCTGGCGGTAATCTTCGCGGCGCGAGGCGATGAAGATGGCGATGATCAAGCCCAGCGTCGAGCCGGTGCCGCCGAGGTAGATGTAGGAGTCGACGAACGGTTTCGCCCACATGTGGAACTCTTTTCCGGCGGCCACCGCCGCTTCGACCGAACCGTATTTGTTGTACAGCTCCACGTTTTCCAGCGCGAACGGCGTCATGATGCCGCTGTCCAGGGCCGCCAGCGCCATGGAGCCGTGCACCCCAAAGAACCACAGCAGCGAGGAGAACAGCACGTACACCCAGCCCACCACGCTGCCCATCTTGGCCAGCGGCGCCGAAATGCCGTCCATGATGATCTGGTGGAAGTTGGTGCCCCAGTGCGCCAGCGCGAACGCCACCAGCCCCATGATGGAGAGGATGATGAAACCGGGGATCAGCGCCGAGAAGGAACGCGACACCGAAGCCGGCACGCTGTCCGGCAGGCTAATCACCCAGTTGCGCCGCACGATGAAGGCAAACATCTCGGCCACCGCCAGCCCAATCACCATACCGGAAATGATGTTGGCGCCGCCCAACCAGTTGGCTCCCACCGCATAGGCCTCGCCGACATTGAACGGTGTGACGGTCATAAAGGCCGCCACCGCCAGCAGCGCCGAAGCGAGCGGATCGACCTTTCGCTCTTCCGCCAACGCCATGCTGATAAAGAACGGCGTCATCAGGGACATGATCCCCAGCGTGCCGTTGTAAACGCTGCCGCCGATGCTCTTCAGACTATTTAGCGTCTCGATGGTAGAGGCATCCAATCTTACGCCCAGCGAATAGAAGAACGATCCTTCGCCGAAGCTCAGGAACACGTTGTTGATCAACACGAACATCGCCCCGGTCAAGGTCAGCGGCATCAGGCGGATAAAGCCATTCTTGATGGCGTTGACGTGGGGCTGCTTACCGATTTTTACGGCGAAAGGCAGGATAACCTTCTCGAGCGAGGCAATGAGGGTATTCACGGCGGCCTCCTGTTATTGATTGGCTTTCTTGATGGCGGCCACCGCGGCCTTCAGCACGCCCAGCCCATCGACCTTGCCGTACAGCAGCGGATCGATGACTTCCACAGGTTTGTTGGGCAGCTGTTTTTGCACTTCCGGCAAGGTGTAGGCGATCTGCGGCCCCAGCAGGATCAGATCCGCCTCAACGCCTTTCTCCGCAACCAGCGCTTCCGGATAGGCGGCGATGATCACCGGCACTTCATATTTCTCGGCCTGCGCCTTCATTTTTGATACCAACAGGGAAGTGGACATACCGGCAGAACAAAACAGATAGATTTTTTTCTTTTCCATACCAAGCACCTCAGATAATCAAAAAAACCCCGTGTTATTTGTATGCCAGATGCAATCACGATTGCTTCACGCACATTCCTTATGAAAATTTCCGTCACGTTGCCCTGGTTACGGACAGTATACGGAGCATGAAAAACGGATCGGTAAGCCAGGAGGAGACATAACCGTCTCTCATTGACCTGACGGATTGACCCCCTTCACATTTCGCACAAAAAAATAGTGTGACCGGGCTCTCAAATAACCGATATAGACTCGGAATATTCGCAATAAATATTCAAATGACAATTATAAACAGCAAGTTACAAACTCACCGAGAATTTAAGGGTTTATTTGCGCCTGAACAAACGAAAAGGGAATAAAAATAGTTCAAGCTTGATTCACCTACGGCCATCCGAACGCGATAGCCGGTGAAGAGGATTAGGTGGGCAGACGCAGCAACTCGATCACCGTGCTCAGCGCCACGGAATGATTCCTGCGGTTGGGGTAATAGAGGTAAAAACCGGTAAACGGCGCGCACCAGTCGTTCAACACCCGCCGCAGCCGCCCGCTCGCCAGGTGTTCTTCTACCTCTTGTTCGATGGCGAAAGCGATGCCGACATGCGCCAGCGCCGCCTGCACCATCATCCTGCCGTCATCGAGTATCAACGGGCTGTTAACCGCCACGGAAAACCGCTGCTGGCCCTGCTGAAATGCCCATTTGTAGCGCTCGCCCGAAGAGGCCTTGCGCCAACCGATGCAGCGGTGCTGCAGCAAATCCTGCGGATGCATCGGTTCGCCGTGCCGTTGAAAATAGTCCGGCGTGGCGACGATGGCGAAACGCAGATCCGGCGTCAGACGCACCGCGCGCATATCGTTGTGCAGATCCTCGCCGAGCCTAATACCGGCGTCAAAGCCCTGTTCGACAATGTTGGCAAACCCCTCGTCCGCCACCACTTCCAGCGTAATGCCGGGGTACTCGCAGGCCAACCGCTCCAGATGCGGCACGATGGCAAGATCGATGGCCGAACGCGGCGCGTTGATGCGCACCAGGCCGCGCGGCCCTTCGCGAAACACATTCAGGCTCTCCAGCGCGGCGTCGATATCGGTAAAAGCGGGCACCAGCTGTGCCAGCAGATGCTCACCGGCCTCCGTCGGCGAGACGTTGCGGGTGGTGCGGTTTAGCAGACGAATGCCCACCTGCGCTTCCAATTCGCGCAGGGTGTGGGTCAGCGTCGGCGGCGTCACGCCCAATCGGGCGGCGGCGCGGCGGAAGCTGCGTTCACTGGCGATAGCCACGAAGGCCGCCAGGCCGGACAGTTCAGGTTTTTTCATGCTATTGATATAAATTATCTAATAGTGAGATGAATTTTTAGCGGATAGTTATCCGTCATCTAACAACATAGCATTGCGATCGACCCCATTACCAGGTATCGATACGATGATTAATGCTACAGCTCCAACTCATGAAACGCCGCGCCGTCTGGCGGGCAAAGTCGTACTGGTGAGCGGCGGCGGCACCGGCATCGGCCGCGCCGCCGCGCTGGCCTATGCCCGCGAAGGCGCCAAAGTCGCGCTGGCCGGCCGACGCGCGGCGGAAATCGAAGCCACGGCGCGCGACATCGCGCTGGCCGGCGGCGACGCCCTGCCCATCGTGGCCGACGTCTCTCAGGAAAACGATATCCGCCAACTGATCGCCACGGTGACCGCCCATTACGGCCGGCTCGACGTCGCCTTCAACAACGCCGGCATCATCGGCAACTTCGCCCCCATCGCCGAACAGAGCAGCGAGGATTTTGACCGGGTGATCGCCATTAACCTCAGAGGCGTCTGGCTGGCGATGAAATATGAGATTGAAACCTTCCTGGCTCAGCGCTCGGGCGGCGTGATCATCAACACCTCCTCCTGGCTGACCCACGGCGCGCTGGCCGGCTCATCCAGCTACTCCGCCAGCAAGGGCGCGCTCGATGCGATGATCCGCGCGGTGGCGCTCGAGTACAGCGGCCAGGGCATCCGCGTCAACAACATCAACCCCGGCATCATCGACACGCCGATGGCACGCGGCAGCGTGGCTGACAGCGCGGCCTTCGCGCCCTTTATCGCCCATACGCCCGCCGGCCGCCTGGGTGAATCGGAAGACATCGGCGATGTGGCGCTGTGGCTGGCGACGGACGAAGCTCGCTTCATCACCGGCCAAAGCCTGCTGGTGGACGGCGGTTACACCATCGCCGGCATGCGTTGAGGAGACGAGGCCATGAACTACGTTCGGCTTGGCGACAGCGGCCTGAAGGTGTCCCGCCTCTGCCTGGGTTGCATGACCTACGGCGATCCGGCCTGGCGGCCCTGGGTGCTGAAGGAAGATGAAGCGCGCCCCTTTATCCGCGAGGCGCTGGAGGCGGGTATCAATTTTTTCGATACCGCCAACATTTACTCCGGCGGAGAAAGCGAGCGCATTCTCGGCCGCGCGCTGAGGGCGTTCGCCCGCCGTGAAGACGTGGTGATCGCCACCAAGGCCTACTTTCCAATGGACGCGCAGCCGAACAGCCGGGGGCTATCACGCAAGCACCTGCTGCACAGCGTCGACGCCTCCTTGCAGCGGCTGGGAACGGATTACCTCGATCTGTTCGTGCTGCACCGCTTCGACACCGAAACGCCGATCGAAGAAACCGCCGACACCCTCGATGGCCTGGTGCGGGCGGGCAAGATCCGCTATCTCGGCGCCTCCTCGCTGCACGCCTGGCGCCTGATGAAAATGCTGGCCTTTCAACGTCAGCACCGCCTGGCGCCATTTATTTCGCTGCAAAGCCAATACAACCTGGTGACGCGTGAAGATGAGGAGGAGTTGATCCCGCTGTGCCTGGAGGAAGGTCTTGGTCTGACGCCCTGGTCGCCGCTGGCCCGCGGCGTGCTGGCCGGCTCCGGCAGCGGCGGCACGCTGCGCGCCGCCACCGACGAACAGGCGCCCCGTTGGTACGGCGGCAGAAACGAGGTAGAACGCACCGTCGCGGCGGTCGCGGAGGTGGCGGCCGCGCGCGGCATTCCACCAGCGCAAATCGCGCTGGCCTGGCTGTTGGCCAAACCCGGCGTGGCGTCGCCGCTGGTGGGCATGTCCAAGCCGCATCATCTGCAGGATGCGCTGGCAGCGCTCGACCTCAGGCTATCACCGGAAGACGTGGCCGCGCTGGAGGCGCCAATGGCGCATGCTGTCCGCCCTGAGCGCTGGTAGCCCCTTTTCCGTCATTCCAAGAGAGAAGATATGTCATATGCGCTTACCGCGCGAGCGGTGTTGCTCGCCCTCGCTGCCGCATTCACCCTTAGTGCTCCGGTGCAGGCTGCCGTCAGCGCAGACTGCGCCGCAAACAGCATGACGCTGCCGCCTGGCGCGCTTTACCCCAACGGCATCGCCCGTGCGACGGATGGTACGCTGTATGTCGGCTTTGTCACCAGCGGCAACGTGCTGCGCAAGCGGCCGGGTCAAGCGTGGGAAACCTTTTTCCCCGGCGCTGACACGGTGTTCGCCTCAAACGCGCTGCGGCTGGACGAAAAACGCGGGCTGCTGTGGGGCAATTCGCCGGACTTTCTCTCCGGCGGCAAAACGCGCGCCAACCGCATTTACGCGCTGAACGTCGCGGATGGCACGCTCGACCGCAGCCTGGCGTTGCCGACGGGAGAAATGGGTAACGATATCGTACTCGGCGCAGACGGTACGGTGTATGTGACGGAAACCCGCGGCGGCGGCATCCTGCGCCTGCGACCGGGCGAGACGGCATTCCGTACGCTGTTTCAGGATCCGCAGTTAGCGGCCCCCAGCGGGCTGGGCGCCGCCGGCATCGTGCTGCTCGACGATCGGCTGATGGCTGTCGCCAATTTCGGCACCGGTAAGCTCTACACCCTCAGTTATAACGCTCCAAAGCCGCAGCTGACGGAAATGCAGCTGCCGCGCCTCATCGAAAACCCGGACGGAATGGGATTAGCGCCGGACGGCGCGCTGATCGTGCTGGAAAACGGGATCCAGAGCGGCCAAGGGCGGATCCTGCGGATCCCGTCACCCAAGGCGGCAGGCATGCACCAGCTTGAGGTCTTGCGCGAAGGCATGGAATCGCCGGTCAACCTGACTATCGCTCCGCAAGGCTGCGCCTTCGTCAGCGAATCGCGCATCCGCCACCGCCTGCTGCCCGGCCATGAAACCGAAGTGCCCGACAGTTTCCGCCTCTATCAACTGCCCTTGCCTCTCACCGCCGCGCAATAAACTCTGCGCCGCCTCTTCGGGCGGCGTTTGCGTTGTATCGTTAACATCCAATAAATTGAAACTATTTACTTCGATGCCATTAATCAGACTAATGATTAATCCTAACTTAACAACCTGATTTTAATTAAATTGTTCCGCCGCGTATCGCTGATTATACTTGCCTTATCTCCCGCCTCATTTATCGAGCGTAAGCATGAGCCGATACCATGTTTCCAGCAGCGAAGGCCAATATGAGAAAGAATCCGGCGAGCAAGTTCTAGCCAACAAGCTGGGTATTGCCGATAGCAATGAACTCGACGATGCCGAATTGGTATTGCTGGAACAGCTCTACCATTCCATTTTCGAACAGCATTTTCCATTAGGGAAAATCACCGTCGAGATGATCAAGGGCTGGCATCGCCGCTGGTTAGGCAATATCTATGCATGGGCTGGACAAGCAAGAACTGTCAATATCAGCAAAGGGGGCTTTATGTTTGCCCCTTCGACGCGATTGCCCAAACTACTGGACGATTTCGAGGTGGAATACCTGGCCCGTTACACACCTTGCTTAGCCATGAGCGAAGAACAGCTGATAGAGGCGATTGCGATAATCCATGTTGAACTGATACTCATACACCCCTTCAGAGAAGGGAATGGCCGTTTGTCACGGTTGTTGGCCGATGTGATGGCGGTTCAGGGCGGGCATAAACCGTTGGATTATCAAAGCTGGGAGCAAAACAGAGCCCAGTATATCTCAGCGATTCACTCAGGTATGAACATGAACTACGAACCGATGAAACACTGGGTCAGTCAAGCACTAAGAAGATATTAGGCAAGGCGTAAATGAGCAAATTTTTTACGCGCTTCTTCTAAAGAAGCTTCAACTCTGGCTGAGGGTTGACCTGTTTCAACCGCCGTTGATGTCGCCACGGAACGCGCAATGTCCGTACGGGACGGCTTGGCATAACCCACCTGCACTTTTTTGCTGTTACTCATGACAACCTCTGTTCGCAAATTTGTTGAAGACATTATATCAAGGAATGTACAGGACTTCATTCCCTTGCCTCTCACTCCCGAGCCATAGCCTCACCACCACTCCGGGCGGCGACACTTGCGTTGTTGCCCGCAGGCGAACGACAATCTCGCTTCGTTGCAAACCGGCCTTGCGCAGCGCTTCCCATTTTTACCTGTGACAGCCGATTGCCCGCTGGGCTAGTATAAGCGTCTGTGCAAACCTCGGGTTTGAGCGCGCCGTTTGGCGTATTGATAATTTGATTTGCGCCGCCCGCCAAGCGCTGAATGGGGTGGCGCCTGCTGAAACAATGTGATAGCGAATGACGACAATGAAAATCACAGTTCCCTTTACATTCAATGGATTGGAAAAATAATCGCATGAATAGCACCGATAAACTCGATTCGCACACGCCGATGATGCAGCAGTACCTGCGCCTCAAGGCCCAGCATCCTGAAATCCTGCTGTTCTACCGCATGGGCGACTTCTACGAGCTATTTTACGACGACGCCAAGCGCGCTTCCCAACTGCTGGATATCTCGCTGACCAAACGCGGCGCCTCGGCGGGCGAACCGATCCCGATGGCCGGCGTGCCGCACCACGCGGTGGAGAACTACCTGGCCAAGCTGGTGCAGCTCGGCGAGTCCGTCGCCATCTGCGAGCAGATCGGCGATCCGGCCACCAGCAAAGGGCCGGTCGAACGCAAAGTGGTGCGTATCGTCACCCCCGGCACCATCACCGACGAAGCGCTGCTGCAAGAACGCCAGGACAACCTGCTGGCGGCGATCTGGCAGGATGCGCGCGGCTTCGGCTACGCCACGCTGGACATCAGCTCCGGCCGCTTCCGCGTCGCCGAGCCGCAGGATCTGGAAACCATGGCCGCCGAGCTGCAGCGCACCAATCCGGCCGAGCTGCTCTATCCGGAAAACTTCGAACACATGGCGCTGATCGAACAGCGCCACGGCCTGCGCCGCCGCCCGCTGTGGGAATTCGAGCTTGAGACCGCACGCCAACAGCTCAACCTGCAGTTCGGCACCCGCGACTTGACCGGCTTCGGCGTCGAGCAGGCGCACCAGGCGCTGCGCGCCGCCGGCTGTCTGCTGCAGTACGTCAAAGATACCCAACGCACTTCGCTGCCGCACATTCGCGGCATCACCATGGAACGCCAGCAGGACGGCATCATCATGGATGCCGCCACCCGCCGCAACCTGGAGCTGACGCAGAGCCTGTCCGGCGGCAGCGACAACACGCTGGCGGCGATCCTCGACCGTACGGTCACGCCGATGGGCAGCCGCATGCTGAAACGCTGGCTGCACATGCCGACCCGCGACATCAAGGTGCTGACCGCCCGCCAGCAGGCGATCGGCGCATTACAGGAACTGTTCGCGGATCTGCAGCCTTCGCTGCGTCAGGTAGGCGATCAGGAACGTATTTTGGCGCGTTTGGCGCTGCGCACCGCCCGGCCGCGCGATCTGGCGCGCATGCGCCATGCTTTCCAGCAACTGCCGGACATCCGCGCGCTGCTGCAGGATGTGAAAACGCCGCACGTGCAGCAGCTGCTGTCGCAGGTGGGCCAGTTTGACGAACTGCGCGAGCTGCTGGAACGCGCGGTCATTGAATCACCGCCGGTGCTGGTGCGCGACGGCGGCGTGATCGCCCCCGGTTACAACAGCGAACTGGACGAGTGGCGGGCACTGGCCGACGGCGCCAGCGACTACCTCGATCGGCTGGAGATCCGCGAGCGTGAAAAGCTGGGTCTGGATACGCTCAAGGTCGGCTTCAACGGCGTACACGGCTATTACATTCAGGTCAGCCGCGGTCAAAGCCACCTGGTGCCGATCCACTATGTACGCCGTCAGACGCTGAAAAACGCCGAGCGCTACATCATCCCGGAACTGAAAGAGTACGAAGACAAAGTGCTCACCTCCAAGGGTAAGGCGCTGGCGATCGAGAAAAGCCTGTACGACGAGCTGTTCGATCTGCTGCTGCCGCACCTGGCGGAACTGCAACAAAGCGCCGCCGCGCTGGCCGAGCTGGACGTGCTGGCCAACCTGGCCGAGCGCGCCGATACCCTGAACTACGCTTGCCCGACCATGAGCGAGCAGCCGGGGATCCGCATTACCGAAGGCCGCCATCCGGTGGTGGAGCAGGTGCTGAGCGAGCCGTTTATCTCCAACCCGCTCACCCTGTCGCCGCAGCGCCGCATGCTGATCATAACCGGTCCGAACATGGGCGGTAAAAGCACCTATATGCGGCAAACGGCGCTGATCGTGCTGATGGCGCACATCGGCAGCTACGTGCCGGCCACCAAGGCCACCATCGGCCCGGTGGATCGCATCTTCACCCGCGTCGGCGCGGCGGACGATCTGGCTTCCGGCCGCTCCACCTTCATGGTGGAGATGACCGAAACCGCCAACATTCTGCACAACGCCACCGAGCACAGCCTGGTGTTGATGGATGAAATCGGCCGCGGCACCTCCACCTACGACGGCCTGTCGCTGGCCTGGGCCTGCGCCGAGAACCTGGCCAACCGCATCAAGGCGATGACGCTGTTCGCCACCCACTACTTCGAGCTAACGACCCTGCCTGAGAAGATGGAAGGCGTGGTCAACGTGCATCTGGATGCGCTTGAACACGGCGACACCATCGCCTTCATGCACAGCGTGCAAGACGGTGCCGCCAGCAAAAGCTATGGCCTGGCGGTCGCCGCACTGGCCGGCGTGCCGCGCGACGTCATCAAACGCGCCCGTCAGAAACTGCGCGAGCTGGAATCCATCTCCAGCCACACCGCGTCGGGCAGCGTCGATGCCACCCAGATGACGCTGCTGCAGGAAGAGACCTCGCCGGCGGTAGAAGCCCTGGAGGCGCTTGATCCAGACTCCCTGTCGCCTCGACAGGCGCTGGAATGGATCTACCGGCTGAAAAATATGGTGTAATCTGGCGCCAAACGCGGGCATAAAAAAACGGTGAGCATCATGCTCACCGTTTTTATTTGATGCGGTTCAACAACCGGCGTTATTCGCGGAACAGCGCCTCAATGCTCAGGCCCTGCATCTGCAAAATCTCACGCAGACGGCGCAGACCTTCTACCTGAATCTGACGGACGCGCTCGCGCGTCAAGCCAATCTCCCGGCCTACGTCTTCCAGCGTCGCCGCTTCATAGCCCAGCAGGCCGAAACGACGCGCCAACACTTCACGCTGTTTGGCGTTCAGTTCGAACAGCCATTTGACGATGCTTTGCTTCATATCGTCATCTTGCGTGGTGTCTTCAGGCCCGTTGTCCTTCTCGTCGGCCAGAATGTCCAGCAGCGCTTTCTCCGAATCCCCGCCCAGCGGCGTATCCACCGAGGTGATGCGCTCATTCAGGCGCAGCATGCGGCTGACGTCATCCACCGGCTTGTCGAGTTGCTCGGCAATTTCTTCAGCGCTCGGTTCATGATCCAGCTTGTGGGAAAGCTCGCGCGCGGTGCGCAGATAGACATTCAGTTCTTTGACGATATGGATAGGCAAACGAATGGTACGGGTTTGGTTCATGATCGCCCGTTCAATCGTCTGACGGATCCACCAGGTTGCATAAGTGGAGAAGCGGAAGCCGCGTTCCGGGTCGAATTTTTCCACTGCGCGAATCAGACCGAGGTTACCCTCTTCGATCAGATCCAGCAGCGCCAGACCGCGGTTGCTGTAGCGGCGGGCGATTTTCACCACCAGCCGCAGGTTGCTTTCAATCATGCGGCGGCGGGACGGCACGTCACCGCGCAGAGCACGCCGCGCAAAATAGACTTCTTCCTCTGCGGTCAGCAGAGGTGAATAACCGATCTCACCCAGATAGAGCTGCGTCGCATCCAATACGCGTTGCGTAACGCCTTGAGACAACAGCTCTTCTTCCGCTAAATCGTTCTCGCTGGTCTCTTCTTCTACCAGCGCTTTTTCATCAAACGACTCGGCCTCAGCTCCATTCTCGTCGAAATCCGCATCATCATGTAACTCGTTAACTTTCAGCGTATTTTGGCTCATATGCTGCTCCTACCCGTGATACCGCGAGCAGAATCTCAGCGTATTCTGCCCAATCTATCGCTGCGGAAGATAACGCAGCGGGTTTACGGATTTCCCCTTGTAACGAATTTCAAAATGCAAACGTACTGAACTGGTACCGGTGCTACCCATGGTGGCTATTTTTTGACCCGCCTTCACTTCTTGTTGTTCCCGGACCAGCATTGTGTCGTTATGAGCGTAGGCGCTCAGGTAATCATCATTATGTTTGATGATGATTAGATTACCGTAACCCCGTAAAGCGTTGCCTGCATACACTACGCGGCCATCGGCGGTAGCGAAGATAGGCTGCCCACGGGAACCGGCGATATCGACACCCTTATTCCCACCTTCTGATGAGGAAAAGTTATCAATAACCTTACCGTCAGTCGGCCATCTCCAGGTACTGACCGGAGCGCTGTTGCTGACGGTGCTGCTCACAGGTGGAGCGGCTTCCGGCGCGGTAACAGGCGCAGTCGCGGTCCCAACCGCTGCGGCACCTGCTGCAGGTAACATCTTACCTACATTCTGTTTACCCGAGTTTTCAGAATACGCGTTAGTTGATTGAGAATCAACCGTTGCCGTCTGGATCTGGGAGCTGGAAGGTGGCTTCGGAACACCGCCTTTGGTCGCATCTGTCGTCGCCAACATGCCGCCGCCGCCGTTGGCAGAACCATTACCAAGCTGAATGGTTTGGCCAACATTCAGGCTGTATGGCTCGGGAATATTGTTGCGCTGCGCCAGGTCGCGGAAATCATTGCCGGTGATCCAGGCGATATAAAACAGCGTGTCGCCGCGCTTGACCGTATAAGTTTCGCCGCCGCTGTAGCTCCCTTTAGGGATGGCGTTATAACTGCGGTTATAGACAATGCGGCCCTCTGGGCTGGCCTGCTGCACTCCGCCATTATTATTGCCGGATGGAGCGGCACCGCCGCCCCCCACGCTGCTGATAGGAGCCGACGTCGAGGCCGTATTCGTACAACCCGCCAACCACAAACTTACCATCGTACACACCGCTACCCGGCGTAACGTAATCATTGGGCTTCCCGTGCTCATGCTTCCCCCATGACAGCAATATCAGTGATATATCCAAAATACCCTTTACATCGTAGCCGAGCTTTTGCCACTTCCCAGTTTCTGCGATGTAAAGGCGCCGCCGGCCGATCCCTGAACGCCAGGTCATCTCGCGCCGGAGCATCAAAACGCGCGCCAATGCTAACCACATTGGCGTTGCCGCACCATAAGACAACTACGTAGAAAGGCCAATTCTAGTGAAAATTAGCCTGATTGGAACGAGAAAACCTTATCCGGCCATGATGAAAGTGCAACAGATTTTGCAGACGGTCGAAAATTCAGACAATCGCTAGGCCAATTCGCCTTTCACCAACGGCACAAAGCGCACCGCCTCTACCGCATCGACAACGAAATCGTTGCCATGACGCTGAATGCGTTTGAGGGTTTGGGCCTGCTCGCCCACCGGCAACACCAAAATGCCGCCGTCGTCCAGCTGCTCCACCAGTGCCTGCGGGATCTCCGGCGGCGCGGCAGTGACGATGATCGCATCGAACGGGCCGCGCGACGCCCAACCCAGCCAGCCGTCGCCATGGCGGGTGGAAACATTGTGAAGATCGAGCTGTTTCAGGCGGCGCTTGGCCTGCCACTGCAGCCCCTTGATGCGTTCGACGGAACAAACGTGTTGCACCAGATGCGCCAGGATAGCGGTTTGATAACCGGAACCGGTACCGATCTCCAGCACCCTTGAGGTAGGTTTCAGATTCAGCAGCTCGGTCATCCGCGCCACCATATAAGGCTGGGAAATGGTCTGACCGGAACCGATCGGCAATGCGGTATTTTCGTAGGCCTTATGATCCAGCGCTTCATCGACAAAACGCTCGCGCGGCACCGCTTCGATCGCCCGCAGCAGCTTTTCGTCTCGGATCCCCTGCTGCCGCAGCTGCGTCAGCAATGTTTGCATGCGCTTATTCACCATTCCCCGCTAACCTCTGCCTTGGTTAACCATGTTTTCACGACTTCTTGCGCCGCGTAGGCGGTTAAATCCACCTGCAGCGGCGTTATCGCCACATAGCCTTGTTCCACCGCCGCAAAGTCGGTATCCGGCCCGGCATCAAATTTATCACCAGGCGGCCCGATCCAGTAGATATTTTGTCCGCGCGGATCCTGCTGGCAGAAGACCTTGTCGGCGGGATGGCGGCTGCCGCAGCGGGTAACGCGCAGGCCTTTGATCTCAGCCAGCGGCAGATCCGGCACGTTAATATTCAGAATTTTTCCGGTACGTAGCGGTTCGCGCTGCAGCGCGCGCAGGATGCGGCAGGTAATGGCGGCTGCGGTCGCGTAGTGCCGGTGGCCGTTCAGCGACACCGCCAAGGCAGGCAACCCCAAGTGCCGGCCCTCCATCGCCGCCGCGACGGTGCCGGAATAGATAACGTCGTCGCCCAAATTCGGCCCGGCGTTAATGCCGGATACCACGATATCGGGCGCCGGGCGCATCAACGCGTTGACGCCAAGGTAAACGCAGTCGGTCGGCGTCCCTTGCAACACCGCAATATCCCCGTTGGCCAGCGTCTGCGTGCGCAACGGCGACTCCAGCGTTAAAGCATTGGAAGAGCCGCTGCGGTTACGATCCGGCGCCACGACCTGCACTTCGGCGAATTCCCGCAGCGCCGCCGCCAGCACCTGAATGCCCGGGGCGCTGACGCCGTCATCGTTACTCAGCAATATCCGCATCACTGTTATCCTGCTGCATGATCTCGCGAACCACGCTGGTAGCAAAGCTGCCCGCCGGCAGCCAGAAGCGCAGTTCCACGGTAACGTCATCCCACCAGTTCCACTGCAAATTTTGCGGCTGCAACAGCAGGGCCCGGCGAGCGGGTTCGATACGCTCGCGCTTTAAAAGCGTAAGCAATTCCGGTTGTTCCGCCAAGCATTGTTGTTCAAAAGCCAAGGCTTGGCCGGCGGTGCCTGGCTCACCGTCGCCCGGCAAGGGAGCCGTGATCGCCAGCTCGCCGGCATCCAGCCGTTGCTGCAACGTCTCCAGCTCATCGGCTTTGGCGACGAACCAGCTGCCGCGCCCACTCAGCTGCAGGGCATCCCCTTCCAGCACGGTGCGCTGCAGCCCGTCAGCCAAGCGTTGGCTCGCGATCAGATTGAACAGCGCGCTGCGGCTGGCGGACAGGTAGAAGCTGCGCTTACTGCGCTCTTTGACACGAATTTCGTCGTTCGCCCAGCGGCGCGCCATCACCAGGTTGTTGCCGCCGCGGCCGAAACGCTGGCTGCCGAAGTAGTTTGGCACGCCCTGCGCGGCGATGGCCTGCAGGCGACGTTCCACGTCCAGCCGATCGGAAATCTGGCGCAGCACCAACGTAAAGTGGTTGCCCTTCAGGTTGCCGATGCGCATTTTACGCAGGTGGCGGGCGAACGAGAGCACCTCGCAGCCTTCCAGCGTAAACCGGGAGAAATCCGGCGTGTCTTTGCCCGGCATATGCAGGCAGAACCACTGTTCGGTCACCGCGTGGCGATCCTTCAAACCGGCATAGCTGACGGAACGGGCGTGAATACCGGCGAAGCGCGCCAGATAGTCGGCCACGAACTGGGTATTGCAGCCGTTTTTACGGATATTCACCAGCACGTGCTCACCTTCACCGTCCGGCGCAAAGCCCAGATCTTCGACCACCACGAAATCTTCCGGATTGGCTTTCAACACCCCGGAACTCTGCGGCCGGCCATGCAGCCAGGTCAGATTCGCCATATCCATGCGGTTATTCCTTGATCAGCAAGGCGACCGCTTCGCACGCGATGCCCTCGCCGCGCCCGGTGAAACCGAGCTGCTCGGTGGTGGTGGCCTTCACGTTGACGTCATCCATATGGCACTGCAGGTCTTCCGCCAGGAAGACGCGCATCTGCGGGATGTGCGGCGCCATTTTCGGCGCCTGAGCGATGATGGTGATATCGAGGTTACCGAGGCGGTAACCTTTGGCGCGGATGCGTTTCCAGGCTTCGCGCAGCAGCTCGCGGCTGTCGGCGCCTTTGAAGGCCGGATCGGTATCGGGGAACAGTTTGCCGATATCGCCCAGCGCCGCCGCCCCCAGCAGGGCGTCGGTGGCGGCATGCAGCGCGACGTCACCGTCGGAGTGGGCCAGCAAGCCTTTGTCGTAAGGGATGCGAACACCACCGATCACCAACGGGCCTTCGCCGCCGAATTTATGTACATCAAAACCGTGACCGATACGCATGATGCGCTCCTTAATTGTCTAACTGGGTCAAATAGAACGCCGCCAGCGCCAAATCCTCCGGCCGCGTTACTTTAATGTTGTCCGCCCGGCCGGCGATCAGCTGCGGATGATAGCCGCAATGTTCCAGCGCCGAGGCTTCGTCGGTGACGTTCGCGCCTTCATCCAGCGCGCGCTGCAGGCACTGCTTGAGCAGCGGCAGCGGAAACAGCTGCGGCGTCAGCGCATGCCACAGATCCTGCCGTTCAACGGTGTGGGCGATGGTGTCGCGGCCGGGTTCAGCGCGCTTCATGGTGTCGCGCACCGGCGCGGCGAGAATGCCGCCCACCTTGCTGTGTGAGGTGATCGCCAACAGGCGCTCGAGATCGTCGGCGTGCAGGCAGGGGCGCGCGGCGTCGTGCACCAGCACCCAGTCCGCATCACCCGCCAGCTTCAACCCGGCCATCACCGAATCGGCGCGCTGTTTGCCGCCCTCGGTGACGATTACCCGCGGATCCTGAGCGATGGGCAGCCGTTCGAACTGACGATCTTCGGGGCCGATCGCCACGATCACCCGTTCAATGCGCGGGTGGCGCAACAGGGCGTGGATGGCGTGTTCGACGATGCTGTGCCGGCCGATGGTTAAATATTGCTTCGGGCATTCCGCCTGCATGCGGCTGCCGATACCGGCAGCGGGCAGGACGGCAATCACCGAGGGAAAGGTGCCTGCGGAGTGATTCATGCGTTATTTTTGTGCGTTATTTTGCGAGGAAGACGCCGCGTTGCGTCTGGATTGGTCAGGAACCAGACGATAGAAAGTCTCACCGGGCTTGATCATGCCCAGCTCATTACGTGCTCGCTCTTCGATCGCTTCCTGACCGCCGTTCAAATCATCGATTTCGGCAAACAGCTGATCGTTACGCGCTTTCAACTTGGCGTTGCTACCCTGTTGGACCGCAACGTCTTCATTGACTCGCACGTAATCGTGAATACCATTTTTGCCCAGCCACAGTGAATACTGTAACCAACCGAGCAATGCCAGCAATAGCAGCGTAAGTTTTCCCATCTCCGCCCCCTGAAAAACCGACCAATCATCCCACAACTTCTCGTTGGACTCCACACTGAGAGCGGCATTTCAACGCCAAATTCAGAATACGGATGAAGGGTTCCCGTGTTTATCGCCTAATTCCGCTGCGAAAGCGGCAAAAAACGCCCCTTTGGCTCGGCGCACGCGCCGCGTTTTCCAATGAGACACACTCTATCCTACCTCCATTATGCAGCAAGAATCACTGCATCACCGCTTCCTGACACATCGCTTACGCCACAGCAAAGCAAAAAGTGAATATTTAACACCATAGAGAGAATAATCGTCATGCAGCGGTTGCACTTTCATTCATTGAAGCTTATTTTTATGCACTCATAGTGCATAAATAACTCCAATATATAACCATTCATTATCGGGGATCGCGATGTTAAAACGTTTAGTTCTGATCGGCGCCTGCCTGGCCGCCACCTTCTCCATCGCTGCGTTGGCGGCTGAACCCACCTACGTCGTCGGCTCCGGCGGTACCTATCGGCCATTCGAATTTGAAAACAGCCAAAAGCAGCTGGAAGGTTTCGACATCGACATCATCAAGGCGGTAGCCAAGGCCGAAGGCTTCCAAATCAAACTGATCAATACGCCATGGGAAGGGATCTTCGCCACACTGAACTCCGGCGATCGCGATATCATCATTTCCGGCATCACCATCACCGATAAGCGCAAGCAGATGGTTGATTTCTCTGCGCCTTACTTCCCGGCTGAGCAGGCTATCGTGGTGCCGCAAGACTCGACGGTGGACTCCATCGCCGCGCTGAAAGCGCTGAAGGTCGGCGTGGTGAACTCCAGCACCGGCGACATCGTGGTGTCCGACGCGCTGGGTAAAAACAGTACCGCCATCAAGCGCTTCGACAATACCCCGCTGATGCTGCAGGAGCTGTATGAAGACGGCATCGGCGCGGCGGTCGGCGACGTCGGCGTGGCCAAGTTCTATATCAAGACCCACCCTGAGAAAGCCTTCAAGCTGGTGCCCGACGCCAAGTTCGAGCGCCAGTATTTCGGCATCGCCGTCGCCAAAGGCAACGATGAGCTGCGCAACAAGATCAACGCCGGCCTGAAGAAAATCGTCGCCGACGGCACCTACGCCAAGATCTACCAAACCTGGTTCGACAGCAACGTACCGACGCTGCCGGCGGAATAATCCCCAGTAGCCGGCGCCCGCAAGGGCGTCGGCGCACCACCGTTTCAGCCTACCAAGAAGGAATACCCCTTGAACTTCCGCTGGGAGATCATCCAGGAATACGCGCCGCTGTTTATGGAAGGCGCCTGGATGACCATCAAATGCACCATTATCTGCGTGCTGCTGGGCACCACCTGGGGCTTGATCCTCGGGCTGGGCCGTTTGGCGCAGGCGCCGCACGGCATCTGGAAACCCATCCTGCATTACGGCGTTCAGTGGCCGGTACGCATCTACATCAGCGCCTTTCGCGGCACGCCACTGTTCGTGCAGATCATGGTGGTGCACTTCGCGCTGGTGCCGCTGTTCATCAACCCGCGTGACGGTCTGCTGGTCACCAGCGGTCTGATGAGCGTCGATTTCGCTCGCGCGCTGCGCGCCGACTACGGCGCCTTTCTCTCCTGCGTGGTGGCGATCACGCTCAACGCCGGTGCCTATGTGTCGGAAATCTTCCGCGCCGGGATCCAGTCTATCGACCGCGGCCAGATGGAAGCCTCACGCTCGCTGGGCATGAGCTATGGCAAGACCATGCGCCAGGTGATCCTGCCGCAGGCCTTCCGCCGCATGCTGCCGCCGCTGGGCAACAACGCCATCGCCATCGTCAAGGATTCGTCGCTGGCCTCCGCCATCGGCCTGGCGGATCTGGCCTATGCCGCCCGTACCGTCTCCGGCGCCTACGCCACCTACTGGGAGCCCTATCTGACCATTTCGCTGGTCTATTGGGTCATCACCTTCCTGCTCTCGCTGCTGGTGCAGCATATGGAAAAGAGGTTCGGTAAAAGTGATTCGCGTACATAACCTGCAAAAACAGTTCGGCGAAAGCCACGTGCTGCGCGGCATTTCCTGCCGGATCGCCGCCAACGAAGTGGTGTGCGTCATCGGCCCTTCCGGCTCGGGAAAAAGCACCTTCCTGCGCTGCATCAATGCGCTGGAGACGCTCTCCGGCGGCGAGATCGAGGTCAACGGTTTCGCCGTCCACGATCAGAAAACCGACCTGAACAAAATGCGGGAAAGCGTGGGCATGGTGTTCCAGCGTTTCAATCTGTTCCCGCACATGACGGTGTTGGAAAACATTATCATGGCGCCGGTGAGCGTGAAGAAACAGCCGCGCGCCGAAGCCATCGCGCAAGCAGAACAGCTGCTGCTCAAGGTCGGCCTGCTCGACAAGATCGACGCCTACCCCAACAGCCTGTCCGGCGGCCAGCAGCAGCGGGTAGCGATCGCCCGCGCGCTGGCGATGGAGCCGAAGATCATGTTGTTCGATGAACCGACCTCCGCGCTCGATCCTGAGCTGGTGGGCGAAGTGTTGGCGGTGATGAAATCACTGGCCCACGAGGGCATGACCATGGTGGTGGTGACGCATGAGATGGGCTTTGCCCGCGAGGTGGCCGACCGGGTGCTGTTTATCGATCAGGGGATCATTCAGGAGGAGGGTGCGCCACAGCAGATCTTCAGCCAGCCGGCCAATCCGCGCACGCAGGCGTTTCTGAGCAAAGTTTTGTAACCTTCGACACGGCTTTGCAATCCTTCGGGCGCCGGCATCGGCGCCCGCTCTCTCACCACCCGGTCAGGAAGCTGAACACCAGCCAGAACAGGCACAGCACAACGGCGCCGGTCAGCAACAGCGTCAGGATCAGACGGCCGCGCAGCAGCATGCTGAGGGTGATGCCGATCAGCACCGACAGCGGCATCAGCGCCAGGAAGAACGGCCAGGTATAGAGCAGGAAAAACAGCGTGTTGGAACCGTAAACCAGAAACGGCAACGCGAACGCCAGCCAGTAGAAAACAAAGCCGCTGACGCCGCCCAGGAAAGAATAAGAAGGCTCCTCTCTCTCCTGTTTTGACTGCTTGGAGTCGATCAAGATAGGCGTGACATTTTGCATAGTGATCCCTGGTTATTCGGCTCGCTCTGCGGCGGCTTAGAGTAAAAAGCGCATGGCGAAAAACGCCACACGCTTTTTTTGAATTCAGGGTTTGATAATAGCCTGACCACGTAACACGTCTAACAATTGCGCAATCAAATTTGTTACCAATTGTTGGCCGTCGAGGTGGATTTCCGGCTGCTGCGGCGCCTCATAAACCGCGTCGATACCGGTGAAATTGCGCAGCTCGCCGGCGCGCGCTTTTTTATACAACCCTTTCGGATCGCGCGCCTCGCAGATCGCCAACGGCGTGTCGACGAACACCTCGATAAAGCGATCGTCGCCGAGCATCTCGCGCACCATTTGCCGCTCGGCGCGGTGCGGCGAAATGAACGCGGTCAGCACCACCAGCCCGGCGTCCACCATCAGCTTGGCCACTTCCCCCACCCGGCGAATGTTCTCGCGCCGATCCTCGTCGGAGAAGCCGAGATCGCGGCACAGGCCGTGGCGCACGTTATCGCCGTCCAGCAGATAGGTGCTGACGCCAAGCCCATGCAGCGCCTGCTCCAGCGCGCCGGCGACGGTGGATTTTCCCGAGCCGGACAGCCCGGTAAACCACAGCACCGCGCCGCGGTGGCCGTTGCGCGCTTCGCGATCCGCACGCGTCACCGCATGCGGATGCCAAACCACGTTCTCATCGTCCGGCCCGGTCGCCCTCAGTTCAGCGGCCATCTTATCGGCCACCGAGCAGATCGCGTGCGCCCCAGTGCGGGAAGTGCTTGCGCACCAGCGCATTCAGCTCCAGCTCGAAGGCGCTGAATTCGCCGCGCGCCGCCGGGGCATCCTGCAGCGTTTCACGCACCAGACCGGCGCCAACCGTCACGTTGCTCATGCGATCGATGAAGATCAGCCCGCCGGTGTCGTGATTGCTCTGATAGCTGTCCAGCACCAGCGGTTCGTCGAAGGTCAGCTCCACCAACCCGATGCCGTTGAGCGGCAATGTGTCGGCTGGGTGTTGCGCCAGCGTGTTGATCTCCACCTGATGGCGGATGCTCTCCACGCGGGCGCGGGTCTTTTTGCCGGCGATCTTGATGTCGTAGCTCTGGCCCGGCACCAGCGGCTGCTCGGCCATCCATACCACGTCCACCCGCGCGCTCTGCGCCGCCTGCAGGCTTTCGCCGGCGTCGACCAGCAAATCGCCGCGGCTGATGTCCACTTCATCTTTCAGCACCAGCGTAATCGCCTCGCCCGGCACCGCTTCTTGCAGATCGCCGTCGAAGGTCACGATACGCGCCACGCTGGACTCCACGCCGGAAGGCAGCACTTTGATGCGTTGCCCCACCCGCACTACGCCGGCGGACAGCGTGCCGGCATAGCCGCGGAAATCGAGGTTCGGGCGGTTGACGTACTGCACCGGGAAGCGCAGCGGCTGGTTTTCTCGCTCGCTGATCACGTCAACGCTCTCCAGCACTTCCAGCAGCGTCGGGCCGCTGTACCACGGCATATGGGCGCTTTCGCTCGCCACGTTGTCGCCGTCCAGCGCCGACAGCGGCACGAACTTGATGTCCAGATCGCCAGGCAGCTGCTGGGCGAAGGTCAGGTAATCCTGTTTGAACTGCTCGAACACCGCTTCCTGATAGTCCACCAGATCCATTTTGTTTACCGCAACCACCAGATGACGAATGCCCAGCAGGGTCGCGATAAAGCTGTGGCGGCGAGTCTGATCCAACACCCCTTTGCGCGCGTCGATCAACAGGATCGCCAGATCGCAGGTCGAGGCGCCGGTGGCCATGTTGCGGGTGTACTGCTCGTGTCCCGGGGTATCGGCGATGATAAATTTACGTTTTTCGGTCGAGAAATAGCGATAGGCCACGTCGATGGTGATGCCCTGCTCGCGCTCGGCCTGCAGGCCGTCCACCAGCAGCGCCAGATCGAGCTTTTCGCCCTGGGTGCCGATGCGTTTGCTGTCGCTGTGCAGCGTCGACAGCTGATCCTCGTAGATCTGGCGGGTATCGTGCAGCAGGCGGCCAATCAGGGTGCTTTTGCCGTCGTCGACGCTGCCGCAGGTCAGAAAGCGCAGCAGGCTCTTGTGCTGCTGCGCGTGCAGATAGGACTCGACGCCGCCCTGGTCAGCGATTTGTTGTGCAATTGCGTTGTTCATCCGGCGGCTCCTTAGAAATACCCTTGACGCTTTTTCAGCTCCATCGAGCCGGACTGATCGCGATCGATCATCCGCCCCTGGCGTTCGCTGGTGGTGGAGACCAGCATCTCTTCGATGATCTCCGGCAGGGTTTGCGCCTGCGAATCCACCGCGCCGGTCAGCGGCCAGCACCCCAGAGTGCGGAAACGCACCATGCGCTGGCTGATCACTTCACCCGGCTGCAGATCGATGCGATCGTCGTCCACCATCATCAGCATGCCGTCGCGCTCCACCACCGGGCGCGGTTTCGCCAGGTACAGTGGCACGATGTCGATCTTTTCCAGGAAGATGTACTGCCAGATATCCAGCTCGGTCCAGTTCGACAGCGGGAAGACGCGGATGCTCTCCCCTTTGTTAATCTGGCCGTTGTAATTGTGCCACAGCTCCGGCCGCTGATTTTTCGGATCCCAGCGGTGGAAGCGATCGCGGAACGAGTAGATGCGCTCTTTGGCGCGCGATTTCTCCTCATCGCGCCGCGCACCGCCGAAGGCGGCGTCAAAACCGTACTTGTTCAACGCCTGTTTCAGGCCCTCGGTCTTCATGATGTCGGTATGCTTGGCGCTGCCGTGCACGAACGGGTTGATGCCCATCGCCACCCCTTCCGGGTTTTTATGCACCAGCAGCTCGAAGCCGTACTCCTTCGCGGTGCGATCGCGGAATTCGTACATTTCACGGAACTTCCAGCCGGTATCGACGTGCAGCAGCGGGAACGGCAGCGTGCCGGGGAAGAACGCCTTGCGCGCCAAATGCAGCATCACGGAAGAGTCCTTGCCGATGGAATACAGCATCACCGGGTTGGCGAATTCAGCGGCGACTTCACGGATGATATGGATACTCTCCGCCTCCAATTGCCGCAAATGAGTGAGTCGTTTTTCGTCCATAACAGGTCCTTAAAAGCCTTGCCTATGCCAAATTCACGACGGCCGGGCGCGCGGCCCCTTCCGTCTGCGATTGATGCCCGAACCAGGCGATTTGGTGGTGCAGTTCCACCACCTCGCCGATCACCAACAGCGCCGGCAACGGCGCCCGTTGGGCCAGGTGTTCCAATTGATCCAGCGTGCCGATCTGCACCTGCTGATCGGCGCGCGTGCCGCGGCTGATCACCGCCACCGGCGTCGCAGCGTCGCGGCCGTGGGCGATCAGGCGTTGGCTGATGTCCGCCGCCTTCATGGTGCCCATGTAGATAGCCAGCGTTTGCCGCGTCCGGGCCAGATCGGCCCAGTCCAGGCCATCGCCGTCCGGGCGGCAGTGGCCAGTGATAAAGGTCACGCTCTGCGCGTGATCGCGATGCGTCAGCGGAATGCCGGCGTAGGCGGTCGCCCCCGCGGCGGCCGTGACGCCCGGCACCACCTGGAACGGAATGCCGGCGGCGGCGGCCACCTGCAGCTCTTCGCCGCCGCGGCCAAAGATGAACGGATCGCCGCCCTTGAGGCGCACCACCCGTTTGCCCTGCTGCGCCAGCTCCACCAGCAGCCGGTTGGTCTCTTCCTGGATCACCGAGTGCGCGCCGGCGCGCTTGCCCACGCAGATGCGCTCGGCGTCGCGCCGCACCAGATCGAGGATCTCGCCGCTGACCAGATGGTCATACAGCACCACGTCCGCCTGCTGCATCACCTGCAGCCCGCGCAGGGTCAACAACCCCACGTCGCCCGGCCCGGCGCCCACCAGGGCGATCTCGCCCTGTGCGCCTTCATCGCCTGCGGCGAAGCGGTGTAAATCCTGCTCCAGCTGCCGTTCCGCCTGCGCCGTCTGGCCGTTGGCCACCAGCGTGGCGAAACGGCCGCCGAAGGTTTTCTCCCAGAAACGGCGACGTTCGCCGATCGAAGCCAACCGCTGTTTGACCTGGCCGCGCCAGCGGCCCGCGACCTGCGCCATCTGCCCCAAACTGGCGGGCAATAACGCCTCCAGCTTTTCGCGCAGCAGTCGCGCCAGCACCGGCGCCTGGCCGCTGGACGACACCGCCACCACCAGCGGCGAGCGATCGATGATCGACGGGAAGATGAACGAGCAGCGCGGCTGATCGTCCACCACGTTGGCCAGCACCCGGCGTTTATCCGCCTCGGCGAACACTGCGGCGTTCAGCGCGTTGTCGTCCGTGGCGGCGATCGCCAGAAACACGTCGTCCAACTGCTGCGGATCAAAGGTTTTCCCCAGCCAGAGCACCCGCCCTTGCTGACGTTGTTGTTCCAGTTCCGGTGAGAGCGACTGCGCAACTATCCGTATTTCAGCCCCGACGCGCTGAAGCAGGGAGACTTTGCGCGCCGCCACGTCACCACCGCCAACGACCAGCACCGGGCGTTGTTTCAGGTCGGCGAATATTGGTAGATAGTCCACAACAGCCTTTTCATATAACAGAAAGATAGTGTGACTATACGGGCTGAGATTTAGCCTCTGAAATGACGAAAAGGAATGATTAGTTCCTTTATGGAATATAGGCCGCAACGCAGGAGGCAAACGGTAATACTCACGGCGGCGGTTTGCGCGTTCGCGCGAAAATTAAGAGACAGGGAAATTGTGTAATGCCGTCCGGCGTCTCATACTGGGTGCCGAAGAAAAATGATCGGCAGCGCCGATAGCAAAGAAGGATTTTTCGGTATGTTTTCCCGTTTTTACCTGAAGACCAGCCTGCTGGCCCTCGCACTCGGCGGCGTCTTCAGCGTTTGTGCCGCACAGCCCGTAAAAGACGCGCCAATGGGCCGTTTCGCCGCCGAACAGACCCGCCACATCGCCACTTACTTCCCCGGCCGCATGGCGGGCAGCCCGGCCGAATTGCTCACCGCCGACTATCTCAAGCAGCAATTCAGCAAGATGGGTTACCAAAGCGACATTCGCAGCGTCAATACGCGCTATCTCTACACCAGCAAAGACGGCAAGAAGAACTGGAACAACGTCACCGCCAGCTCGGTGATCGCCGCCCGCAACGGCGACAGCCCAAAACAGATCGTGGTCGTCGCCCACTTCGACACCTATACGCCGCAGAGCGACGAGGATCTGGATAACAACCTCGGCGGCTTGACGCTGCAGGGCGTCGACGACAACGCCTCCGGCATCGGTGTGATGCTGGAACTGGCGGAACGCCTGAAGAACATCCCCACCGCCTACGGCCTGCGCTTCGTCGCCACCAGCGCCGAAGAGATCGGTTCACTGGGGGCGCAGAACTACCTGCAACGCATGAGCGCGGAAGAGAAAAGCAACACCGTGCTGGTGATCAACCTCGACAGCCTGATCACCGGCGATCGTCTGTATTTCAACGCCGGGCGCAACACGCCGCCGCAAATGGCGAAGCGTTCCCGCGATCGCGCGCTGGATATCGCCCACCGCTATGGCATCGCCGCCGCCACCAATCCGGGCAGCGCACAGCACCCGCAGGGCACCGGCTGCTGCTCCGATCAAGAGGTGTTCGACGCCGCGGGCATCCCGGCGCTGTCGGTGGAGGCCACCAACTGGTCGCTGGGCGACAAAGATGGCTACCAGCAGCGCGCCGTCAGCCCGCACTTCCCGCAGGGCATCACCTGGCACCGTCCGCAGTATGACAATCTGCAGTATCTGGATCGCTACCTGCCGGGGCGGATCGACAAACGCAGCCGCGACAGCGTGCAGATCCTGCTGCCGCTGATCAAAGAGCTGGCGCAGGCGCACCCGCCGAAAGCACAGAAGAAAAAGTAGCCCGCAAAAAAACAGGGCCCAGCATTGCTGAGCCCTGTCATGTCAATCACGCCGTTTAGCCTTCGTGCAGGCCACACTCGCGCTTCAGGCCGAAGAAACGCGTCTCTTCCTCGCTCATGCCCGGCTCCCACTTCTGGGTGGTGTGTGTATCACCTACCGACAGGTAGCCCTGCTCCCACAGCGGGTGATAACTCAGCCCATGTTCGGTCAGATACTGGTAAATCTTGCGGTTGTCCCAGTCGATGATCGGCAGGATCTTGAACACCCCACGCTGCACCGCCAGGACCGGCAGATTGGCGCGGCTGCCGGACTGCTCGCGCCGCAGGCCGGCGAACCAGCTCTGCGCGCCCAGCGTCTCCAGCGCGCGGTTCATCGGCTCGACCTTGTTGATCTGGTTGTATTTTTCAATCCCTTCCACGCCCTGCTCCCACAGCTTGCCATAGCGAGCCTCTTGCCAGGCGGGAGACTGCTCCGCGCGGAACACCTGCAGATTCAGCTTCAGCTGGTCGGCCAGTTGATCGATAAAGCGATAGGTTTCCGGGAACAGATAACCGGTGTCGGTCAGGATCACCGGGATATCCGGGCGGATACGCGTCACCAGGTGCAGGCATACCGCCGCCTGAATGCCGAAACTGGACGAGAGTACGAACTCGCCGGGCAGGTGCTCCAGCGCCCATTCAACGCGCTGTTCGGCGCTGAGGGTCTCCAGTTGGCCGTTGACCACCGCCAATGCCAGCGCCTGCCCGGATTTGGGCAACGCGTTCAGCGCCGCCAGATCGAATTCAGCCATGTTGTCTCTCCTGATACTTGAAATTATCTGTGCGGCCCCTCTGCCCAGGGGCCGCCCGGCCTCACTCCCAGAAATCTCGCGCCGGATCCAGCACCGGTTTGACGACGCCCGCGCGAACGGTGAAGTCGCCGAAACCTTCGCCAGCGTTGCGCTCCTTCGCCCAGCGCCCCACCAGCAGGTCGATCTCGCTCAGGATCTCATCTTCGTTGATGTTCTCGCGGTACATGCGCGGAATGCGCGTGCCTTCGCGGTTGCCGCCCAAATGCAGGTTATAGCGGCCGACCGCCTTGCCCACCAGCCCCAGCTCCGCCAGCAGCGCGCGGCCACAGCCGTTCGGGCAGCCGGTGATGCGCAGCACGATATGCTCGTCGCCCACCCCATGCTGATGCATAATCCCTTCCACCTTGGTGACAAACTGCGGCAGGAAACGCTCGGCCTCCGCCATCGCCAGCGGGCAGGTCGGGAACGACACGCAGGCCATCGAGTTTTTGCGTTGCTCGCTGATCTGGTCGTCGATCAGGCCATGATCGCGCGCCAGGGCTTCGATCTTCGCCTTTTCGCTTTCCGGCACGCCGGCGATGATCACGTTTTGGTTCGCCGTCAGACGGAAGTCGCCTTTATGGATCTTGGCGATCTCCGCCATGCCGGTCTTCAGCGGGCGCCCCGGATAGTCCAGCAGGCGGCCGTTCTCGATAAACAGCGTCAGGTGCCACTGATCGTCGATGCCCTTCACCCAACCGATGCGATCGCCGCGGCCGGTGAATTCATACGGCCGGATCGGCGCGAAGGTGATGCCGGCGCGCTTTTCCACTTCGGCGCGGAAAACGTCCACCCCAACGCGCTCCAGCGTGTATTTGGTTTTGGCGTTCTTGCGGTCGGTACGGTTGCCCCAGTCGCGCTGCGTGGTCACCACCGCTTCCGCCACCGCCAGCGTATGCTCGAGCGGAATGTAGCCGAACTCGCTGGCCTGGCGCGCGTAGGTTTTCTTGTTGCCGTGCTCAATGGACAGCCCGCCGCCCACCAGCAGGTTGAAGCCCACCAGCTTGCCGTTTTCGGCGATCGCCACAAAGTTCATGTCGTTGGCGTGCAGATCGACGTCGTTCTGCGGCGGGATCACCACCGTGGTTTTAAATTTACGCGGCAGGTAGGTCGGCCCCAGAATCGGCTCTTCGTCGGTGGTGGCCACCTTCTCCTGATCCAGCCACACCTCTGCGTAGGCGCGGGTGCGCGGCAGCAGGTGTTCGGAGATCTTCTTCGCCCACTCGTAGGCTTCCTGATGCAGCTCGGACTCCACCGGATTGGAGGTGCACAGCACGTTGCGGTTCACGTCGTTGGCGGTCGCCAGCGCGTCCAGCCCCAGGCGGTTCAGCAGCTGGTGCACCGGTTTGACGTTGCCTTTCAGAATGCCGTGAAACTGGAACGTTTGGCGGTTAGTGATGCGAATGCTGCCGTACAGCGTGCTCTCCTGGGCGAACTTGTCGATGCCCAGCCACTGCTGCGGGCTGATGATGCCGCCCGGCAGGCGACAGCGCAGCATCATGGCGTGGCGCGGCTCCAGCTTCTGCTCGGCGCGTTCGGCGCGAATGTCGCGGTCATCCTGCTGGTACATGCCGTGAAAACGGATCAGCAGGAAGTTGTCGCCGTTGAAGCCGCCGGTCAGGCCGTCGTTCAAATCTTCGGCGATGGTGCCGCGCAGGAAGTTGCTCTCCTTCTTCATGCGCTCCGCATCGGCCAGTTTGCCTTCGACTACCAAAGGCCCGGGGTGTTTATCACTCATCAGTAAACATCTCGCTGATAACGGCGCTCAAGGCGCAGCTCACTTAAAAATTCATCCGCCTGCTCGGTATCCATGCCACCGTGCTCGGCCACCAGTTCCAGTAATGTGTTTTCCACGTCTTTTGCCATGCGATTGGCATCGCCGCAGACGTAAATGTGCGCGCCTTCCTGAATCCAGCGCCACACTTCCGCGCCCTGTTCGCGCAGTTTGTCTTGTACGTATATTTTATGTTGTTGGTCTCGGGACCAGGCCAGATCGATGCGTGTCAGCAGGCCGTCTTTCACGTAGCGCTGCCATTCGACCTGGTACAGGAAATCTTCGGTAAAGTGCGGGTTGCCGAAGAACAGCCAGTTTTTGCCGCCGGCGCCGTCGGCGTCGCGCTGCTGCATAAAGGCGCGGAACGGCGCGATGCCGGTGCCCGGGCCGATCATGATCACCGGCGTTTCCGGGTTGGCCGGCAGACGGAAGTTGTCGTTGTGCTCGATAAACACCCGCACGTCGCCGTCCTCCTCCAGGCGATCCGCCAGGAAGCCGGAGGCGCCGCCGCTGCGGGCGCGTCCGTCGATGTCGTAACGCACCACGCCCACGGTGATGTGCACTTCGTTCTCATTTTCCGCCTGTGAAGAGGCGATGGAGTACAGGCGCGGCGTCAGCGGACGCAGCAGCCCGACCAGCTGTTCGGCGCTCAGATCCGCCGGCGCCTGGCGCACCATGTCGACGATCGGCGTGTTGTGCGCGTACTGCTGCAGCGCGGCTTTATCCGCCAGCAGACCGATCAGCGTTTCGTCGCGCGACAGCGCGGCGTATTTATCGACGATCGGCGTGGTGTTCTGCGTCAGCTCGAAATGGCTGCGCAGCGCCTGCGCCAGCGGCAGGGTTTGCCCTTCCACCTCGACCGGCTCGTCGCCTTTCAGCCACAACAGCTGCACCAGTTCGTCCACCAGCGCCGGATCGTTGTCGAACCATACGCCGAGCGCATCGCCCGGCTGATAGCGCAGGCCGGAGTCGCCCAGATCGATCTCGATATGGCGCACGTCTTTATCCGACGCGCGGCCGGTAATTTTCTGCTTGACCGCCAGTTGGGCGGTGAGCGGCTGTTCCTTGCTGTACGGGCTGCTGTCGATCAGATCGACCGCGCCGCTGGCCAACACGCCCGGCGCGGCGCTTGCCGCCGGCGCGCGCGCCTTCAGCACCGATACCACCTGTTTGCGCCAGGCGGCGGCCAGTTCCTGATACTCCACGTCGGCATCCACACGCTCCACCAGGCGCTCGGCGCCCAGCTCGGCCAGCTTGCCGTCGAAATCCTTGCCAGACTGGCAGAAATTCTCATAAGAGGTGTCGCCCAGCCCGAACACCGCAAAAGCGGTATCATTCAGCTTCGGCGCCTTTTTTGAGAACAGGAATTTATGCAGCGCCACCGCTTCTTCCGCCGGCTCGCCTTCCCCTTGCGTGGAGGCGACGATCACCAGCAGGCGCTCTTGAGCTATCTGCTTGAACTTGTAGTCGCCAGCGCTGATCAGCGTGGCGCTCAGATTGGCGGCCAGCAGATCGTCGCGCAGCTGCTCCGCCAAGCGGCGCGCATTGCCGGTCTGCGAAGCGGAAATGATGGTGATGCCGGCGGCAGCCGCAGGGGCAACAGGCGCAATGGCCACGGCTCCGGGCTGTTGATTGACCATGCCCCAAAAATAACCGGACAGCCACGCCAGCTGCGTCGGCGAATAGTCGCCGATCGTCGCCTGCAGGCGCGCCAGCTGTTCGGGCGTCAGCGGGAACAAAGATGTTGGAGGAGCCTGAGTCGTCATTGCTGTACTTATTTCCTATACTTAGCGCCTTTCCTGCCAGGCGCGCGCCAGTGTCAGTCGCTGTCTCTTCGCTGCGTCGGGTGTGCGGAAAAGATCAGGAGAGTTTGTAAGGTTACCGAGCAGAATAGCAACGATTAAATAAGGGATAGCAATAAATCATAACCAAAATGACTAAGCTGTTTTTCTGGTAAGGGATAACGCTTAAACCGTTAAACAAAGTTTTTTATCCAGATGAAATTAAAGCGCTTTTTTTCATCGTTTTTTCACCGTTCAACATTTCGGCTCATAACCCCAGCCGATAGGTGCCGCAAACACCAAACAAAAAAAGTGTTAAACGGGCGCGTTGGCCGTGGCGGTAGACCATAACGGTATAAATGGCAAGCAGACGCGCTTTCCGGTACTATGCGGCGGTTTTTGAGTCAATGAGGCCGTAATAATGGCAACCACGCTGTTTAAAGATTTTCAGTTTGAAGCCGCACACCGCTTGCCGCACGTGCCGGAGGGCCATAAATGCGGCCGTCTGCATGGGCATTCGTTTATGGTGCGTCTGGAAGTGACCGGTGAAGTGGATCCCCACACCGGTTGGGTGATGGATTTCGCCGAGCTCAAGGCTGTGTTTTCCCCGATCTGGGAACGGCTGGATCACCATTATCTGAACGATATTCCAGGATTGGAAAATCCCACCAGCGAAGTGCTCGCCGCCTGGATTTGGCAGCAGCTCAAGCCCCAGCTGCCGGAATTGACGGCGGTGATGGTGAAAGAGACCTGTACGGCGGGATGCGTATATAAAGGTTAAAAGAAAGGGCGCCGCAATGGCGCCCTGATTTTAGGCGATGTTCAAATACTTGTGGGTCTGCATCGACAGCCGCCAATTGCGCGCGATACAGGTTTCAATACACAGACGGGTCGCCTCTTCTTTCTGGCTGATCGGCTGCAGTGCGATAATGCGCGCCTTGTCATCCTGCAACGTCGCCAGCAGCGCATCCAGCGCCTCGATGTCGCGCTCGCGCGCCACCGGATGCTTCACCTCGTCGGCGCGCCGCAGCGCCTGATCCAACACCTTCATGCCGCCGCGCATGTTCACCTTGGGCGAAACCGTCACCCAGGTGTTGGCGGAACAGCGAATTTCGTGGGTGCCACTGGTTTCAATCTGGCAACGGTAGCCGTGCTGTTCGAACAGCTCGGTCAGCGGCGCCAGATCGTAGATGCAGGGTTCGCCGCCGGTGATCACCACATGACGCGCGGTGTAGCCTTGCTGACGCATCACCGCCAGCAGCTGCTCGGCGCTGGCATTGCCCCAGGCGTCGCTCTCTTCTGTTTTGACCAGGATCCGTTGCAGGTCGACTTCCCGATGGGCTTCCTTTTCCCAGGTATGTTTGGTGTCGCACCAGCTGCACCCTACCGGGCAGCCCTGCAGGCGGATGAAAATGGCCGGAACGCCGGTGAAAAAGCCTTCGCCCTGCAAGGTTTGGAACATCTCGTTGATCGGGTACTGCATCGGTTTCTCAATCTGGAAAAGTAAAAAGCGATTATCGCAGATTCCGGCCCGGCGACCAAACGGCCAAAATTGTATTAAATTTTATCCTCCGCGCCGCCGTCAGCATATCTCACCGCCAAGGGCGTTCATTTAATTTGTTAACCGGTCTTTGGCCTTTCATCGGTGGTGCAACCTGCTCCACAGAAAACAACACGCAGTTAACAAATAAGATAATTATATTTGACATAAAGCGCCGACGCGCAGATGTATATACAAGCAAACACAAGCCGAGCGCCAGTTTCGGCCACGTTCCATCCATCACGACTACATCTGCGTTTAGAGGGTGCCATGACTCATTCCACCAGCGAGTTAAACATTCAACAGGCCATCGACGACAGCAAGTTTTCGCTGTTTCACTGGACACTGATCATTCTCGGATTTCTGATCCTCGCCATCGACGGTTTCGATACCGCCGCCATGGGCTATATCGCCCCCTCGGTCGCCAAAGACTGGGGCATCGTGAAGCAGGATCTTGGACCGGTGCTGAGCGCCGCGCTGTTGGGGCTGTCGCTCGGCGCGCTGATAGCCGGGCCAATCTCCGACCGCATCGGCCGCAAGCGCGTGCTGGTGTTTTCCTGCCTGTTCTTCGGCCTGTCGAGCCTGGCCACCGCCTACGCCGGCTCGCTCAATAGCCTGACGCTGTGGCGTTTCCTCACCGGCCTCGGGCTGGGAGCGGCGATGCCCAACGCTATCACGCTGATCTCCGAATACGCGCCGCAGCGCTGCCGTTCGCTGGCGATCAATACCATGTATTGCGGCTTTCCGCTGGGCGCGGCCGGCGGCGGCGCCATTTCATCGTGGCTGATCCCGAGCTACGGCTGGCACAGCGTGCTGTTGCTCGGCGCCATTGCGCCGCTGGCGTTGACGGTGTTGCTGATCCTGCTGCTGCCGGAATCGGTCAAATATATGGTCAACCGCGGGCAGGATGTGGCGAAGATCAAACGCATTGCGCAACGCTTCGTCAGCCAGAGCCTCGACGGCGTGACGCGTTTTTACCTGTATGAAGAGAAGCTGACGCAGGCCAAGACCAGCGTCGGGCTGCTGTTCAGTCGCCCTTACCTGCTCGGCACGCTGATGCTGTGGGTGACCTACTTCATGGGGCTGGTGATCTACTACGTGTTGCTGAGCTGGATGCCGATCCTGATGCAGGGCTTGGGCTATCAGCTGGAGCAATCGGCGATGCTCACCTCGCTGTTCACCTTCGGCGGCACGCTCGGCATCCTGGTGGCCGGCTGGCTGATGGACCGCTGGAATGCGCACAAAGTGGTCTCGAGCGGCTTTGTCGTCACCGCCCTGCTGATCGTGGCGATGGCCACCGAAGACAAGCAGATCGTGCTGCTGGGCGCCTTCATCTTCCTGATGGGCGTCACCATGAACGGCGCGCAGTCCGGGCTGCAAACGCTGGCGGCCACCTTCTACCCGACCCACAGCCGCGCCACCGGCATCGCCTGGATGCAGGGCATCGGCCGCTTCGGCGGCGTCGCCGGCACCATGATGGGCGCCCAACTGCTGGCGATGCAGTGGGAAGTGCAGAGCATCCTGATGTTCCTGTGCGTACCGGCTCTGATCGCCGCCATCGCCACGGTGTGCAAGATGAGCCGCAAGCCGATGCTGCAACCGGCTGCCTGAGCCTGGCAAGCCCGCCCACGGCGGGCTTTCTTCCCGCGGTGATAGGGCTTGTTTATCCTCCGCCGCCAACTGTAATCAGTCTGTAAAAATATTGTGACTAGCCGCCCAAAAATGAGTCAATTTTAATTCATTTTTGCCGAACAGCTCACTTTTCTCCGGCTTTCCGTATCTGAGACCGGCGATAAAAAATCGCATATCAACCTGATATAAAAAGAAAATAACTTTTTCTTATGCCACTTTTCAGCGGCAACTGGTCAGTGTTGCATATGCTTGTACATACAAGTATATGTTAATAAGCCCTACGCATTGTTATGCCGTGGTACTCATCCCCACCGCGGCATGGAATCTGCACCGATACTGTTTGAGGAAAATGCTGTGACTACAAATAACAAAGTTCGCAATGTCGATGTACGCGCGCCACGCGGCACACAATTAAACGCAAAAAGCTGGCTGACCGAAGCGCCGTTACGCATGCTGATGAACAACCTCGATCCTGAAGTTGCGGAGAACCCACACGAGCTGGTGGTGTACGGCGGCATCGGCCGCGCCGCGCGCGACTGGGATTGCTACGACAAGATCGTCGAAACCCTGAAAACGCTGGAAGAAGACGAAACCCTGCTGGTGCAGTCCGGCAAGCCGGTCGGCGTATTCAAAACCCACAGCAACGCGCCGCGCGTGCTGATCGCCAACTCCAACCTGGTGCCGCACTGGGCGACCTGGGAACACTTCAACGAGCTGGACGCCAAAGGCCTGGCGATGTACGGCCAGATGACCGCCGGCAGCTGGATCTACATCGGCAGCCAGGGCATCGTTCAGGGCACCTACGAAACCTTCGTCGAAGCGGGCCGCCAGCACTACGACGGCAGTCTGCAGGGGCGCTGGGTGCTGACCGCCGGTCTGGGCGGCATGGGCGGCGCGCAGCCGCTGGCCGCCACGCTGGCGGGCGCCTGCTCGCTGAACATCGAATGTCAGCAGAGCCGCATCGATTTCCGTCTGAAAACCCGCTACGTCGATGAGCAGGCCAAAGATCTGGATGACGCGCTGGCCCGCATCAAAAAATACACCGCCGAAGGCAAAGCCATCTCCATCGCCCTGTGCGGCAACGCGGCGGAAATCCTGCCGGAGTTGGTGCGCCGCGGCGTGCGCCCGGACATGGTCACCGATCAGACCAGCGCCCACGACCCGCTGAACGGCTATCTGCCGAAGGGCTGGAGCTGGGAAGAGTATCGCCAGCGCGCCCAGACCGAGCCGGCCAAGGTGGTCGCCGCCGCCAAGCAGTCGATGGCCGATCACGTCAAAGCCATGCTGGCGTTCCAGCAGATGGGCGTGCCGACCTTCGACTACGGCAACAACATTCGCCAGATGGCGAAAGAAACCGGCGTCGACAACGCCTTCGACTTCCCGGGCTTCGTGCCGGCCTACATCCGTCCGCTGTTCTGCCGCGGCATCGGGCCGTTCCGCTGGGCGGCGCTGTCCGGCGATCCGCAGGACATCTACAAAACCGACGCCATGGTGAAAGAGCTGATCCCGGATGACGAACACCTGCACCGCTGGCTGGACATGGCGCGCGAGCGCATCAGCTTCCAGGGCCTGCCGGCGCGCATCTGCTGGGTTGGCCTCGGCCAGCGCGCCAAGCTGGGCCTGGCGTTCAACGAGATGGTGCGCCGCGGTGAACTGTCCGCCCCGATCGTCATCGGCCGCGACCACCTGGATTCCGGCTCCGTTTCCAGCCCGAACCGTGAAACCGAAGCGATGAAAGACGGCTCAGATGCGGTCTCCGACTGGCCGCTGTTGAACGCCCTGCTGAACACCGCCAGCGGCGCCACCTGGGTTTCCCTGCACCACGGCGGTGGCGTCGGCATGGGCTTCTCCCAACACTCCGGCATGGTGATCGTCTGCGACGGCACCGACGAAGCCGCCGAGCGCATCGCCCGCGTGCTGCACAATGACCCGGCTACCGGGGTCATGCGTCACGCCGACGCCGGTTACGATATCGCTATCGACTGCGCCCGCGAGCAAGGCCTGAATCTGCCAATGGTTGCCGCGACCCAAGGAGAAAAAGCATGAAAGCGCTGACTATTCGCCCGGGCAAACTGACGCTGGCCCAGCTACGCGACGTCTATCAGCATCCGGTGACGCTGACGCTGGACGACAACGCCTACGGCCCTATCCAACAGAGCGTAGCCTGCGTGGAACGCATCGTTGAAGAAAACCGCACCACTTACGGCATCAACACCGGATTTGGCCTGCTGGCTTCGACGCGCATCGCCCGCGACGATTTGGAAAATCTGCAGCGCTCGATCGTGCTGTCACACGCCGCCGGCGTGGGCGAGCCGACCGACGACAATCTGGTGCGCCTGATCATGGTGCTGAAGATCAACAGCCTGTCGCGCGGCTTCTCCGGCATTCGCCTGGAAGTTATCCAGGCGCTGATCGCGCTGGTCAACGCCGAAGTCTATCCGCATATTCCGCTGAAAGGCTCCGTCGGCGCCTCCGGCGACCTGGCGCCGCTGGCGCACATGAGCCTGGTGCTGCTGGGCGAAGGTAAGGCACGCCATCAGGGCCAATGGCTGCCGGCGACCGAAGCGCTGGCCAAAGCCGGCCTGAAACCGCTGACGCTGGCGGCGAAAGAGGGCCTGGCATTGCTGAACGGCACCCAGGTCTCCGCCGCCTTCGCGCTGCGCGGCCTGTTCGATGCCGAAGATCTGTTCGCGGCCGCCACCGTGGCGGGCAGCCTGACGGTGGAAGCGGCGCTGGGCTCTCGCAGCCCGTTCGATGCGCGTATCCACGAGGTGCGCGGCCAGCGCGGCCAGATCGACGCCGCCCTCGCCTATCGCCACCTGCTCGGCGCGCGCAGCGAAGTCTCCGACTCGCACCGCAACTGTGAAAAAGTGCAGGATCCTTACTCCCTGCGCTGCCAGCCACAGGTGATGGGCGCCTGCCTGACGCAGATCCGCCAGGCCGCCGAGGTGCTGGAGATCGAAGCCAACGCCGTCTCCGATAACCCGCTGGTGTTCGCCGAACAGGGCGACGTGCTGTCCGGCGGCAACTTCCACGCCGAACCGGTAGCGATGGCCGCCGATAACCTGGCGCTGGCATTCGCCGAAATCGGTTCGCTGTCCGAACGCCGCATCTCGCTGATGATGGACAAACACATGTCGCAGCTGCCACCGTTCCTGGTGGAGAACGGCGGCGTGAACTCCGGCTTCATGATCGCTCAGGTCACCGCCGCAGCGCTGGCCAGCGAAAACAAAGCGCTGGCGCATCCATCAAGCGTCGACAGCATTCCGACCTCCGCCAACCAGGAGGACCACGTTTCCATGGCGCCGGCCGCCGGCCGCCGCCTGTGGAACATGGCGGACAACGTGCGCGGTATTCTGGCGGTCGAGTGGCTGGCCGCCTGTCAGGGCCTGGATTTCCGCAACGGCCTGAAGACCTCGGAAGGTCTGGAGCAGGCGCGCCGTCTGCTGCGCGAGCATGTCAGTTTCTACGACAAGGATCGTTTCTTCGCCCCCGACATTGAAGCCGCCAGCCAACTCTTGGCGGCCGGTCACCTGACATCGCTGCTGCCTGCGGCGCTGCTGCCTAGCCAGGCATAATCATCACATACTGAATCACGCAGTTTGTTCTGCCCCGCCGGGTGCGTTCCACCCGGCGCGGGCAGCGCGTGCCTGTTCGGCAAACACTTAACGGGAAGCAACATGCGTAACGAAACAACACAACTCAGACGCGGACTAAACGCGCGGCATATCCGTTTCATGGCTCTCGGCTCGGCGATCGGCACCGGCCTGTTCTACGGCTCCGCCGGCGCCATTCAGCTGGCCGGCCCGGCGGTGCTACTGGCCTACCTGGTGGGCGGCGCGGCGGTATTCATGGTGATGCGCGCGCTGGGCGAAATGGCGGTGCACCAGCCGGTTTCCGGCTCGTTCGGCCACTACGCCAGCCACTATCTCGGCCCGCTGGCCGGGTTCCTTACCGGCTGGACCTACACCTTTGAAATGGTGATCGTCGCCCTGGCGGACGTCACTGCCTTCGGCATCTATATGGGGCTGTGGTTCCCGGACGTCGCCCAGTGGGTTTGGGTGCTCAGCATCATCCTGTTTATCGGCGCGCTCAACCTGTGCAGCGTCAAGGTTTTCGGCGAGCTGGAGTTCTGGCTGTCGCTGGTCAAGGTCGCCGCCATCGTGGCGATGATCGTCGGCGGCGCGGCGGTAATGCTGTTCGGTTTCGGGCAAGCCCAGCACGCCACCGGCATCAGCAACCTGTGGCAGCACGGCGGCTTTATGCCTAACGGCATCGGCGGCGTGGTCGCGTCATTAGCGGTAGTGATGTTCGCCTTCGGCGGCATCGAGATCATCGGCATCACCGCCAGCGAGGCGAAAGACCCCGCCAAAGTGCTGCCGAAGGCGATCAACGCCGTGCCGGTGCGCATCCTGCTGTTTTACGTGCTGACGCTGACGGTGCTGATGGCGATCTATCCGTGGAACAGCATCGGCCAGAACGGCAGCCCGTTCGTTGAGATCTTCAGCAACCTCGGCATCAGCTCCGCCGCCAACGTGCTGAACGTGGTAGTGATCACCGCCGCCATTTCGGCCATCAACAGCGATATCTTCGGCGCCGGCCGCATGATGTACGGCATGGCGCAGGACGGCCAGGCGCCGCGCAGCTTCACCAAGCTGACCGCCAGCGGCGTGCCGTGGATGACGGTGCTGGTGATGTCGGTCGCCCTGCTGCTGGCGGTGGTGCTCAACTACCTGATCCCGGAGAAGGTCTTCATGATCATCGCCTCGATCGCCACCTTCGCCACCGTCTGGGTGTGGCTGATGATCCTGCTGTCACAGATCGTCATGCGCCGCACGCTGTCGCCGGAAGAAACGCGTCAGTTGAGCTTCCCGGTGCCGTGGTGGCCGGTCGCGCCGGCATTGGCGACCGCCTTTATGGCGTTCGTCATCGGCCTGCTCGGCTACTTCGAAGAGAGCCGCATCGCGCTGTACGTCGGGCTGGTGTGGATCGCGTTCCTCACCGTGGCTTACTGGCTGTGGGTGCGCAAGAAAGGCGGCGGTTCGCCGGTGACCGCAGCAACGCAACAGATGTAACGCTCGCTTCTGCTAAAACCCGCTGCGGCGGGTTTTTTATTGCGCCTGCGCCAACGCCTGCAGGATATCCGCCTGCAGATCGTCAAACGCCTCCAACCCGGCGGACAGCCGCACCAGCCCCTCGCTGATGTGGTGCCGTTTCCGCTCTTCCGGTGTGTAGGCCGAGTGCGTCATGCTGGCCGGGTGCTGCGCCAGGCTTTCGCAATCGCCCAGGCTGACCGCGCGCAAGATGAGCTGCAGCGCGTTGAGGAAACGAATGCCCGCACGCAAGCCACCCCGCAGCTCAAACGCCAGCATGCCGCCGGGGCGCGCCATTTGCCGCTGCGCCAACGCATGCTGCGGGAAGTTCGCCAGGCCGGGGTAATATACCCGCTCGACCGCCGGATGCTCCGCCAACATCTCCGCCAGGCGCTGCGCATTATCGCAATGACGATCCATGCGCAGCGGCAGGGTTTTCATCCCACGCAGCACCAGCGCGGCATCCTGCGCCGACAGTACCGCCCCATTCATGTCCTTTAGCCCCTCCAGACGGATCGCCTCGGCCAACGCCTGACGCGTCACCGCGATCCCGGCCAGGAGATCCCCATGCCCGCCGAGGTACTTGGTCGCCGAGTGCACCACGATATCGGCGCCTAGCGCCAAAGGCCGCTGCAGATAGGGCGTACAGTAGGTGTTGTCCACCAGCAACAGCGCCTGATGCCGATGGGCGATCTCCGCCACGGCGGCGATATCGATCAAACGCATATTGGGATTGGCCGGCGTTTCGCAATACACCAGGCGGGTACGCGGTCCAATGGCCGCCGCCAACCGCTCCGGCCGGGTCAGATCAACGTGGGTTATCTTGACGCCAAAGCGCGCCAGACCATGATGAAAGTAGCTGAAGGTGCAACCATAGACGGTTTCGTCGACAATCAGCTCATCACCCGGTCTGAGCAGCGTCCAACAACACGCGGTGATAGCCCCCATACCGGAAGCGAACGCCACCGCAGCTTCCCCTTCCTCCAGGTTGGCGATGCGTTGCTCGAGCAGGTTTAACGTCGGGTTGGCGATACGCGAATAAAAGTACCCCGGCTCGGTGCCGGCAAAGCAGGCGCCGCCGTATTCCGCCGTGGGAAAAGCAAACGTAGAGCTCATAAACACCGGCGGAGACAGTGCCCCCTGATACCGTTGAGGATCGTAGCCGTAATGAATAGCCCGGGTGGCAAAGTCGTGGCCAACTGCTGTAGCGGACATAACACAACTCCTTACCTGAGTGGGTGAAGCTTAATTCGACGATTCATCTGGCAGGGCTGACGGCAACGCACTGTCTCGCGTGCGCTGGCCGATGATTTGTAAAGTACGCAGCAGCAACGTTAACCCCAGCAGGGTATCCGGCTGCTTCAGCAAGGCGTACAGCGCGCGAAAACTGGCCGGTGGTGGATTCAACTGCAGCTCGCTGTGCGCCATCTGCAGCGCCGTTCCGCCTTCCCAGCCGAGGGTCACCAAACCTTCAAAGACGCCGGCTAATTTCTCCACCAGCGCGTTGTCGGCAATATCCACCACGTCCGACAACAGCGACAACAGATCGACCACGTTATCCAACCGGCCACCCGCCAGCAGCGGCTGCAGTTTCTCGAGCAACGCCGCCAATGATTGCAGGTCAGCCGCATGCACCGTGCTTTCCGTCATATCAGCCCCCTTACCGTGGCCCAGTAAAGGCCGCGGTTAAACCCATTGCGCAGCATGCCGCCCACCTTGGTGGCGGGCGTCGGCAGCACGTCGTGACGGTAGTCGTACACCAGCGGCATGCCGGCATTCAGCCCCATTTGCGCGACCGCCTGCACCTTGCCGTCATAATGGCTCACGGTTTGGCCCAGCCGCATTTCCGCCACGATGTTGTCGGCAATGACCGGCGCCTGATTATGGCAAGAGCCGCCGGCCTTGCTGACCGGCAAATCCACGGTATCGCCTATGACATACACGCCCTGCTGGCCGTAGACCTGCAGCGTTTGATGATCGGTCGGCAGCCAGCCTTCACCGTTTTGACTCTCGCTCAACCCTGTATTGCGCACCGCTTCGACTGCGCGAATCGGCGGCGTTGCCATCAGAATGTCGAACGACTGCTCTTCCCCCTCAGCGGAATAGGCGATGTTACGTTGGGCGTCTACCCGGCTGAGGGTAAACCCACGCTGGTGGAGAATGTCACGTGCGGCAAAAATGGCGGGCAACGCTTCGCCGGTCGGGCGCTGTAAAAACAGGCAGTTACGCAGCAGTTGAGAAATGGTTGGGTAGGTATAAACGATCTCCACCGCCTTGCGCACGCCGCGCCGCCGCAGGTAGTCGTCCAGCATCAGGGTGGTTTCGATCGGGGCGATGCCGCACTGGTGGGGCACGTTGGGCGTTTCAGGGAAGGACACGGTGATGAAAATGCGGCCTTTCTCGATCGTCGCCAGCTTATGCGCCAACTGCCGCGCGGCCTGATACTGGTAGAAATGATCGCCCGCCTGCGCCAACCCTTCGATGCGCTCTGGCCAGGGTACGCAGCCGGTGGCGAAAACCAGAAAATCATAGGAATAAAATTTACCGCTTTGTGTCGCTATACTTCGCTGTTTTAAATCGAAAGATTCCGCTTTATCAATAATAAACTGTATTTCAGGCCGCAATAAACTCCGCTGTGAGCGCGTAAGCTCCTGCTTGAAAAAAGAATTGAATGCCACATACATAAACGCCGGTTTGTAATAATGCAGCGGTGAATCCGATATCATTAATAACTCGACTTTATTATTAATAATTTCCCGGTGTAATTTTGCAGCCAATAAATTGGCCAGGATGGTGCCGCCGGTTCCACCGCCGACAATGATGATTCGTTGTCGCATCAAGCCCTCGCTCAACCGGCCAGCAAGCCGGCAGTATTAAGGTATGGTGATGTTCAAGGTCTACGGCAGAACGGCGAAAATAAACTGCCTTATTGGCAGTCTAGTAACGAATAGTTATAAAGCAAACAAAATGGGAATATAAAATAATCGCGTTTACTATCTTTAATGAAATTATCGGGTTAAACAAAACCACGCTTTCAATAAAAAACTTATTATTAAAATGACAATCATCACGAATTTAAAACATAAAAAAACCCGCCGCGGCGGGTTTTTATTTAGCAACCGAATCGGTCGAACTTACTGGCCTTTAACTTCTTTCAGGCCGTTGAACGGCGCACGGTCACCCAGCGCTTCTTCGATACGGATCAGTTGGTTGTACTTGGCAACGCGGTCAGAACGGCTCATGGAACCGGTTTTGATCTGACCAGCCGCAGTCCCTACCGCCAGGTCAGCGATGGTCGCGTCTTCGGTTTCACCGGAACGGTGAGAGATCACCGCAGTGTAACCGGCGTCTTTCGCCATCTTGATAGCTGCCAGGGTTTCGGTCAGAGAACCGATCTGGTTGAACTTGATCAGGATGGAGTTAGCGATGCCTTTCTCGATGCCTTCTTTCAGGATCTTGGTGTTGGTCACGAACAGATCGTCGCCAACCAGCTGGATTTTGTCGCCCAGTACTTTGGTCTGGTAAGCGAAGCCCGCCCAGTCGGATTCATCCAGGCCGTCTTCGATAGACACGATTGGGTACTGTTTGGTCAGCTCTTCCAGGAAGTGAGTGAACTCTTCGGAAGTGAAGGCTTTGTTGCCTTCGCCGGCCAGCACGTATTTACCGTCTTTGTAGAATTCGGAAGCCGCGCAGTCCATCGCCAGAGTGACGTCTTTGCCCAGCTCGTAGCCCGCCGCTTTTACCGCTTCAGCGATAACCGCCAGCGCTTCGGCGTTGGAACCCAGGTTTGGCGCATAGCCGCCTTCGTCGCCCACGGCGGTGTTCATGCCTTTGGCTTTCAGAACTTTCGCCAGGTGGTGGAACACTTCAGAACCGATGCGCACCGCTTCTTTCAGGGTCTTCGCGCCAACCGGCTGAATCATGAATTCCTGAATGTCGACGTTGTTGTCAGCGTGCTCGCCGCCGTTGATGATGTTCATCATCGGCAGTGGCATGGAGAATTTGCCTGGGGTGCCGTTCAGTTCAGCGATGTGCTCGTACAGCGGCATGCCTTTAGAAGCTGCGGCCGCTTTCGCTGCTGCCAGGGAAACCGCCAGAATGGCGTTGGCGCCGAAGTTGGATTTGTTCTCGGTGCCGTCCAGCTCGATCATGATCTTGTCGATGTTCGCCTGGTCTTTGGCATCTTTACCCAGTACTGCCTGAGCAATCGGACCGTTTACTGCAGCAACGGCTTTCAGTACGCCTTTACCCAGGAAACGAGACTTGTCACCGTCACGCAGTTCCAGCGCTTCGCGGGAACCGGTAGAAGCACCTGACGGCGCAGCAGCCAGGCCGACGAAACCGCCTTCCAGATGAACTTCGGCTTCAACAGTCGGGTTACCGCGGGAGTCGATGATTTCACGACCGATGACTTTAACGATTTTGGACATTAGGTTTTCCTCAGTACAAGTTAAACTAAAACTCCAGACAAACAGCGCGCGGTTCTCACCGCGCGCCGCCTACCAAATATGTTATTTCACCTGGCGCTTCTGATGCTCGCCAGCGGCTTTCACGAAGCCGGCGAACAGCGGATGCCCATCACGCGGCGTAGACGTAAATTCCGGGTGGAACTGGCAGGCTACAAACCACGGGTGATTCGGCAGTTCAATGATCTCGACCAGCTTGTTGTCGGCGGAACGACCGGCGACACGCAGCCCTGCGGCTTCGATCTGCTTCAACAGCATGTTGTTAACTTCGTAACGGTGACGGTGACGCTCGACAATGGTCGGTTCGCCGTACAGCTGGCGCACCAGGCTGTTGTCGCTCAGGTTGCACTGTTGGCCACCTACGCGCATCGTGCCGCCCAAATCGCTTTCTTCGCTGCGCACTTCGACGTTGCCGTCTTCATCGCGCCATTCGGTGATCAACGCCACCACCGGGTACTTACAGTCTGGCATAAACTCGGTGGAGTTGGCGTTCTCCATGCCGGCCACGTTGCGAGCGAACTCCATCAACGCCACCTGCATGCCCAGGCAAATGCCCAGGTAAGGAATGTTGTTCTCGCGCGCATAGCGCGCGGTCATCACTTTGCCTTCCACGCCGCGGTAACCGAAGCCGCCCGGGATCAGGATCGCATCCAGCCCTTTCAGCACTTCCACGCCGCGGGTTTCCACGTCCTGCGAGTCGATCAGCTTGATGTTCACGGTCAGACGGTTTTTCAGCCCGCCGTGCTTCAGCGCTTCGATCACCGACTTGTAAGCGTCCGGCAGCTCAACGTATTTGCCGACCATACCGATGGTCACTTCGCCGCCCGGATTGGCTTCTTCGTAGATCACCTGTTCCCATTCGGCCAGGTTGGCTTCCGGCGCGTTCAGGCTGAATCGTTTACAAATATAATCGTCCAGCCCCTGAGATTTCAATAGGCCTGGGATTTTATAAATAGAATCAACGTCTTTCAGAGAGATAACCGCTTTTTCCGGCACGTTGCAGAAAAGCGCGATTTTAGCGCGTTCGTTAGCAGGAACCGCGCGATCGGAACGGCAAATCAGCACATCAGGCTGAATACCGATGGAAAGCAGCTCTTTTACGGAATGCTGGGTCGGCTTGGTTTTCACTTCGCCCGCCGCCGCCATGTACGGCACCAGCGTCAGGTGCATGTACAGCGTGTGCTCGCGGCCCACTTCCACCGCCATCTGACGGATGGCTTCGAGGAACGGCAGCGATTCGATATCGCCGACGGTGCCGCCGATTTCCACCAGCACCACATCGTGGCCTTCGCCGCCTTCGATGATGCGCTCTTTGATCGCGTTGGTGATGTGCGGAATGACCTGCACGGTCGCGCCCAGATAGTCGCCGCGGCGTTCTTTACGCAGCACGTCGGAGTAGATGCGGCCGGTGGTGAAGTTGTTGCGACGCGACATTTTGGTGCGAATGAAGCGCTCGTAGTGACCCAAATCCAGATCGGTTTCTGCGCCGTCTTCGGTGACGAAAACTTCCCCATGCTGAATCGGGCTCATGGTGCCCGGATCCACGTTGATGTACGGGTCCAGTTTCATGATGGTAACGTTGAGGCCACGGGCTTCAAGAATAGCCGCCAGAGAGGCTGCGGCAATGCCTTTACCCAGAGAGGATACGACCCCGCCGGTCACAAAAATATAATTAGTTGTCATGCTGAACCTGAGAGTTTAGGTTTAAAGACGATGGAAGAACCAGGACGGGAAAGTAGTATACCCGAACCTCTCCTGACCTACAAACGATCGTTTTGCTGTCCATCATCTCGGCCGCCCTCCCGTGTTCATCAGGGTTTACTCCGCCGGCGCGCCCAAAACCCTCCAGGAAATACAAAGAGTTAGCGGAGAAAATTTCTTTTTACCGCCCCTCAGGAGCGATAAAACGCCTTAGATTTCAGTTTGTTGGCCTTTTGCTGCCGACGGCAGCCATGCGCCTGTGACCTGACTGCAAGCTTAACCGTTTCAGCTTTCGTGAACATTGTCGTCGATCAACATTGTAGCGGCGGTTCAGCTTCCCTAAACCCAATTAGCCTGGGATCGAGGAGCATCGGATTAACGACTGATGTAGAGCATGCGTTCAGGCATATCAACAATCACACGATGCCCCCGCATAAAGCCCATCCCCAGCAGACCATCAAAACCCAGCGCCTCAGACGTTGGGCCCTCGGTAATGATGGCCAAATCGTTGTGATGCCGGCCCCGGCGATCGGTCAAGGTGAATCTGGTCACTCGGCAATCCAGGTTCTCAGCCTCAGGCTCAATGGAGCGACAGCCGGAAAACAAGAGGCCAGCCGGCAAGCCTGCGGCAAACAAAAGAGAATGGCTGGCGCCGGTATCAACAATCAGGCGCAACGGTTTATTGCCAACGAAGGCCGTCACGCTCAGCCCCTCATCGGTCTGTTCGAATGGATATGAAGCCCATATTGCAATGTCTGAAGGCAGATGAGTCAACATTTGCAAGCGGTCGTTTTCGAAGTCCATCAGCACCTTTCGATCGCGGAACAACCCAAGCCCCATCACTTCACTTACCGGCACCTCGTTTCCCAGGCTGAGTCCCCAGGGCTTAAAACTCACCGCTTCGACGTCGTTAAACGGGATATTGCCAATAAACAGCCGACTAATCCGCCAGGCAGACACCTGATTTTCACCGCCAGAGAGATCTCTCAGCCGCCGAGGCGCCAGCTGCACCGCCTTCAGACTCGGTTGCGCGACCAGACGCTCCAGATCGTGTTGATAAAGGTGTATCCCTTCTGCGCTGCCGGTATCCAGCATGAGCGTGTGTAACCGGTTATCGATCTGCACATCGACTAATGGCAGCCTGCGCTCATCATACCGCAGCCGCCCAACATCAGCAGGAGGAGACGCCGTGCTGAAACCGGGGAAAAAACAGGCTAAAAGCATTAGCCTCTTGATCATGACGCCACCTTCCCTTGTCTGCGTGGAACGTCCTTCATGTTCACCCCGGCGCCATGAACGCCGGAAGCGCATCAGATTTCAGATTTCTTCACCTGCTGCCAGGCGTCTTCCATCTGCTCCAGCGTGGCGTCTTCAAGCCGCAGCCCGCGTTGCTGGACGATCGCTTCCACCTGGCGGAAGCGGCGCTCGAACTTGCGGTTCGCCGCCTGCAGCGCGTTCTCCGCCTTGTGCCCCAGATGGCGCGACAGGTTCACCGTGGCGAACAGCAGATCGCCGATCTCCTCTTCCAGCTTGCTCTCATCGACCACCGCCTGGCGGGCTTCGTGCATCACTTCATCGATCTCTTCGTACACTTTGTCCAGCACCGGCCCCAGAGTGTTCCAGTCGAAGCCGACCGAGGCGCAGCGTTTTTGAATTTTGTGCGCCTTCATCAGCGCCGGCAACGCCTGCGGAATGTCGTCCAGCACCGAGTGCAGCGCTTTTTCGGCGCGCTCGCCGGCCTTGAGCTGCTCCCAGCGCGCGGCCACGGCTTCGCTGTCCCCACCCTCGGCGTCACCGAAAATGTGCGGGTGACGGCGCTCCAGCTTATCGCTGATGGCGGTGCACACCTCATCGAAATCGAACAGCCCCTGTTCCTGCCCCATCTGGGCGTAGAACACCACCTGGAACAGCAAATCGCCCAGTTCGTCGCGCAGATCGGCGTAGTCCTGCCGCTCGATGGCGTCCAGCACTTCGTAAGTCTCTTCCAGCGTGTAGGGCGCGATGGTGGCGAAAGTTTGCTTGCGGTCCCACGAGCAACCGACCTGGGGATCGCGCAGCGTTTTCATGATGTTCAGCAGGCGCTGCAGCGGAGTGGATTGGGTCATAAAAAATCTCTGAGAAAGAATGGGGGCGCATGGGAGCGCCCACCGAATGCATGGTTCTCGGGCCGTATCGATGGCGCATACGGCCCGAAAGGCGATGTGAGCTTAGTTGCCGTGCAGACGCTTGGCGTCTATCACGTCCGGCAGCTGATTCAGCTTCGCCAGCACCCGGCTCAGCACCTGCTGGTTGTAGATTTCGATATCCATGTCGATGGTGGCCAACTGTTTCTTGGTGTCGCTGCGGCTGGCAACCCCCAGCACGTTGACCTTTTCGTTGGCCAAAATGGTGGTAATGTCGCGCAGCAACCCGCTGCGATCGTTGGCCATCACGCGCACCACCAGCGAATAACCGCTGGAGTAGCTTTCACCCCATACCGCATCGACGATGCGCTCCGGCGCGTGCGATTGCAAATCGACCAGCTGATCGCAGTCCGCACGGTGGATCGAGATACCGCGCCCCTGGGTGATAAAACCGACAATGTCGTCGCCCGGGATCGGCTGGCAGCAGCGGGCAATGTGGTGCATCAGGTTGCCCACGCCCTCCACCACCACTCGGCCGTTGTCCTTGTTGCGGGCCGGCGGCGGCGCTTTCTGCTGCACCAGCTGGCGCAGCGCCTCGCGATCCTGCTCTTCGGCGCTCGGCTTGTTGAACTTGCCCTGCAGGTAATTCACCATCTGGTTCAGGCGAATGTCCCCGCCGCCGATCGCCGCCAATACCTCGTCCAGCGAGTTCATGTTGTAGCGCGGGATCAGCAGCTTTTCGGCCTCTTTCAGGCTGATGCCGAGGTGTTCCAGTTCGTTGTCCAGCATCTGGCGGCCGGCGAGAATGTTCTTGTCGCGATCCTGCTTGCGGAACCAGTTGTGGATCTTCGAGCGCCCGCGGCTGGTGGTGACATACCCCAGGTTTGGGTTCAGCCAGTCGCGGCTCGGGTTCGGCTGTTTCTGGGTGATGATCTCAATCTGATCGCCCATCTTCAGCTGATAGGTAAACGGCACGATGCGGCCGCCGATCTTGGCGCCGATACAGCGGTGACCGACGTCGCTGTGAATGTGGTAGGCGAAATCGAGCGGCGTGGAGCCGGCCGGCAGATCCACCACGTCGCCTTTCGGGGTAAATACATAGACCCGATCGTCGAACACCTGGCTGCGCACTTCGTCGAGCATCTCGCCGGAGTCCGCCATTTCTTCCTGCCAGGCGATCAGCTTGCGCAGCCAGGCGATGCGTTCTTCGTAGCCGGAGCGCACGGTCACGCCTGCGCCCTCTTTGTACTTCCAGTGCGCGGCCACGCCCAGTTCGGCGTCTTCGTGCATTTGGCGCGTGCGGATCTGAATCTCTACGGTTTTGCCGCGCGGCCCCAGCACCACGGTGTGGATCGACTGGTAGCCGTTCGGTTTCGGGTTAGCGACGTAGTCGTCGAACTCATCCGGCAAATGGCGGAAGTGGGTATGCACGATGCCCAACGCCGCGTAGCAATCCTGCAGGCGCTCCGCCACGATGCGCACCGCACGCACGTCGAACAGTTCGTCGAACGCCAGGTGTTTTTTCTGCATCTTGCGCCAGATGCTGTAGATGTGTTTCGGCCGGCCGTAGATCTCCACCCGAATGCCTTCGTTGGCCATCTCGGCGCGCAGCCCGGCGACGAAATCGTCGATGAACTGTTCGCGATCGATGCGGCGCTCATGCAACAGCTTGGCGATGCGCTTATATTCTTCCGGATGCAGGTAGCGGAAGCAGAAATCCTCCAGCTCCCACTTCAGTTGGCCGATGCCGAGCCGGTTGGCCAGCGGGGCGTAGATGTTGGAACACTCTTTCGCCGCCAGCACGCGTTCGTCTTCCGGCGCGTCTTTCACCTCACGCAGGTGGGCGATGCGCTCCGCCAGCTTGATGACCACGCAGCGGAAATCCTCCACCATCGCCAACAGCATGCGGCGCACGTTGTCGACCTGTTCGGAGGCCATCGAGTCGTTTTGGGTGGCTTTCAGTTGGCGAATGGCGTCCATGTCACGCACGCCGTGCACCAGCGCGACGATGCCCTTGCCGAACGCTTCGGTCAGGGTCTCTTCCTGCACGATGCCGGCGTCCACCAGCGGGAACAGCAGCGCGGCGCGCATGCTGTCATTGTCCATGCTCAGCGTCGAGAGAATTTCCACCATCTCCAGGCCGCGCCACAGCAGCAACGAGGCGTCAGGATGGTTGTGGGTCTGCTGCTCACAATAACGCCAGGTTGCGGCCAATCGCTCACATGACTGCGGGTTAGGTAGCCCCAAGCCGGCGATCCACTCATCAAGAGCGAACTCACCCGCCGTATTCAGATGTGCACTTCTTACCGCAACCATAACTTCTCCCTACTTTGCAGCGACCTCTGGCGCACGCTCGTTGATAAACAGCGCCATTGATTCAAGATGCCCCGTGTGCGGAAACATATCCAACATCCGCACGCGCGCAAGACGATAACCGGCGTTCAACAGCACGTTGCTGTCGCGAGCCAGCGTGGTGGGGTTACAGGAAACATACACCACCCGCGCCGGCGCCAGTTTTACAATGTGTGACATCACCCCAGCCGCACCAGCGCGGGCGGGATCCAGCATCACCTTATCAAACCCTTGTGCTGCCCAAGGTTGCCGCGCAACGTTGTCCTCCAGATTCTCATGGAAGAACGACGCATTATTCAGCTTATTCTTATGTGCATTATATTGCCCATTCGCTACCAGCGTGGCAACACCTTCGATGCCCACCACCGCGGCGGCGCGGCGCGCCAGCGGCAGGGTGAAATTACCCATGCCGCAGAACAGGTCCAGCACCCGATCATTGGGTTGAATGTCGAGCCATTCAAGGGCCTGCGCCACCATTTGTTGGTTTACGACGTCATTGACCTGAATAAAGTCGCGCGGACTGAAGTCTAAGCGTAGCCCGTCAACCTGATAATACGGCGTTTCACCGCACAGTTTTTCCACCCGTTCGCTGTCCGGCGCCAGATAAACGGCGACCTTTTCCCGCTCGCCAAACGCCAACAGCGCCTGCCGATCCGCCTCTTTCAGCGCGTCGAGATGACGCAGCACCAGCAGCGGGCCGTTATCCGCCAGCACCAGCTCCACATGCCCCAGCCGCCGCACCGCCTGCAGCCCGCTCAGGCAGGCGCGCACCGGCGCCAGCAGCTGCTCCAGCTCCGGCCGCAGCACCGGGCAGTGCTCCACCGCCACCAGCTCGCTGGAGGCCGCCTGCCGAAAGCCCATCATCAGGCGCTGCAGCTTCGGCTGCCATGCCAGGCTCAGGCGGGCGCGGCGGCGATAGCCGTATTCCGGGCCGGCGATCACCGGTTCCTGTTGCGGGGTTACTCCGGTTTCGCGGGCGATCATGCGCACCAGCGCCGCCGCCTTGCTCTGCTGTTGCAGCGCCTCATCCGCATGTTGCTGCTGGCAGCCGCCGCACACGCCGAAATGCGGGCAGCGTGGTTCTACCCGCTGCGGGCTGCGGCTCAGCAGGCGTTTGAGCTTGCCTTTGGCGAACTGACGCTTGTCTTCGGTCAGTTGGATTTCCGCCTGCTCGCCCGGCAATACGCCCGGCACGAACACCGCTTTGCCGTCGTGGCGCGCCACGCCCTGGCCGAAAGGATCGAGATCGCTCACCGTCACGGTGAAGATTTGTGAGCTCTGCCGGGTCGTCACGCGGCGTTTGGGAGAGTAGAATTGCGCCATATTTGTCGATTGTGTGCTGGTTCATTAAGCTAGTGTCAGCTGTCAATTCTCCCACATTGGAATCCCATGACCAAATACAGCCTGCGTGCGCGCATGATGATCCTGATTCTGGCACCGACCTTGCTGATTGGTTTGCTGCTCAGCACCTTTTTCGTGGTGCACCGCTATAACGAGCTGCAGGAACAACTGGTCGACGCCGGCGCCAGCATCATCGAGCCGCTGGCGGTGGCCAGCGAGTACGGCATGACGTTCCGCAGCCGCGAATCGGTCAGGCAGTTGGTCAGCCTGTTGCACCGCCGCCATTCGGACATCGTGCGTTCGATCACCGTGTTCGATGCGCAGAACAATTTGTTCGTCACCTCCAATTATCATCACAACTTCGCTCAGCTGCAGCTGCCGAAAGGCGTGCCGTTGCCCACCGATCTGATGCTCACCCGACGCGGCGATTCGCTGATCCTGCGCACGCCGATCCTGTCGGAAAGCCAGTATCCGGATGAAACCGCCGACGGCGGCAGCCATCCCGACAACAACCTGGGCTATGTGGCGATCGAGCTGGATCTGCAGTCAGTGCGGCTGCAGCAATATAAAGAGGTCTTTGTCTCTACCCTGCTGTTGCTGCTGTGCATGTGTATCGCCATCCTGTTCGCTTACCGGCTGATGCGCGACGTGACCGGCCCGATCCGCAATATGGTGAACACCGTCGACCGCATCCGCCGCGGCCAGCTCGACAGCCGCGTGGAAGGCTACATGCTCGGCGAGCTGCACATGCTGAAAAACGGCATCAACTCGATGGCGATGTCGCTTACCGCCTATCACGAAGAGATGCAGCAGAACATCGATCAGGCCACGTCAGACCTGCGCGAAACGCTGGAGCAGATGGAGATCCAGAACGTCGAACTGGATCTGGCGAAAAAACGTGCGCAGGAGGCGGCGCGCATCAAGTCCGAATTTCTGGCCAACATGTCGCATGAGCTGCGTACTCCGCTCAACGGCGTGATCGGCTTCACCCGCCAGATGCTGAAAACCGATCTGAGCGCAACCCAGACCGACTATTTGCAGACCATCGAGCGCTCGGCCAACAACCTGCTGACCATCATCAACGACGTGCTGGACTTCTCCAAGCTGGAGGCCGGCAAGCTGGTGCTGGAGCATATTCCGTTCGCCCTGCGTGAAACGCTGGACGAAGTGGTGGTGCTGCTGGCGCCCAGCGCCCACGACAAGGGCCTGGAGCTGACGCTGGATGTGCACAACGACGTGCCGGAGCAGGTGATCGGCGACTCGCTGCGCCTGCAGCAGATCATCACCAACCTGCTGGGCAACGCCATCAAATTCACCGAAACCGGCAATATCGACATTCGCGTCGAGCTGCGCAAACAGCTGGATCGCCGGGTGGAAGTGGAAGTGCAGATCCACGATACCGGCATCGGCATCTCCGAACGCCAGCAGTCGCAGCTGTTCCAGGCATTCCGCCAGGCGGACGCCAGCATCTCCCGCCGCCACGGCGGCACCGGGCTGGGGCTGGTGATCACGCAAAAGCTGGTGAAAGAGATGGGGGGCGATATCTGCTTCCACAGCCAGTTGAACCGCGGCTCGACCTTCTGGTTCCATATCACGCTGGATCTGAATGAGGGCATGCTGTCGCTGGCGCCGAGTCTGCCGGATCTGAACGGCAAAACGCTGGCCTATATCGAGTCCAACCCGACGGCGGCGCAGGCGACGCTCAACATGCTCAGCGTCACGCAGCTGGTGATCACCCACTCGCCGACGCTGGGCCAGTTGCCGCCAAGCCACTATGACTTCCTGCTGGCCGGCGTGCCGATCCCGTTCCGCGACAACATGGCGCAGCATCAGGACAAATTGCTGGCCTCGCTGAAGCTGGCCGATAGGGTCATTCTGGCGCTGCCGTGCCAGGCGCAGATCGATGCCGAGCTGCTTAAACAACAAGGCGCGCTCGGCTGCCTGATCAAGCCGATCACCAGCACGCGTCTGTTCCCTCTGCTGAGAATGGAGACGCCTGATCGGCTCGCCGCCCCGCCTGAGCGTAAACGTCTGCCGCTGACGGTGATGGCGGTCGACGACAACCCGGCCAACCTGAAGCTGATCGGCACGCTGCTGGGCGAACAGGTGGAAAAAACGCTGCTGTGCGAGAGCGGTGAGGAAGCGCTGGCGCTGGCGCGCAACAACGTGCTGGATCTGATCCTGATGGACATTCAAATGCCGAAGATGGACGGCATTCACGCCAGCGAACTGATCCGCCAGTTGCCGCACCACAACTCCACGCCGATCGTCGCCGTCACCGCCCATGCAGCCAGCGGCGAGCGCGAGCACCTGCTGCAGGCCGGGATGGACGACTACCTGGCCAAGCCGATCGACGAGAAAATGCTGACCCGCGTGCTGTCGCGCTATCACAGTGGCGAAATGGAAAACGCCGTCGCCGACGACGCGCCGCTGTCGCTCGACTGGCCGCTAGCGCTGCGTCAGGCGGCCAATAAGCCGGATCTGGCGCGCGATCTGCTGCAAATGCTGCTCGATTTCCTGCCACAGGTGCGCGAACGGGTGCAGGCGCTGCTCGAAGGGCAACACGACGACGAGATCCTCGACCTGGTCCATAAGCTGCACGGCAGCTGCAGCTACAGCGGCGTGCCGCGCCTCAAGCAGCTGTGTTTCTACCTCGAGCGGCAGCTGCGCCAGGGCATCACCAACGACGAACTGGAGCCGGAGTGGCTGGAGCTGTTGGATGAGATTGAACTGGTGATCCACGCGGCGCGCGTGCATCTGGCGCAACCGGCCTGAATCCTCAGGCCATAATGCAAAAAGGCACGCCATAGCGTGCCTTTGTTGCTTTTAGCGCCTGACGTTTATCATTGCGCCAGCAGGTACAGCTGGCTATCGCCGCGCTGAATATTCAACGCCAGCACCGACGGCTTGCTGTCGAGGATTTTACGCAGCTCGCCCAGGTTCTGGATCGGCTGTTGGTTCACGCCCAGGATCACGTCGCCCTTTTTCAGGCCGATGCGCGCGGCGGCGCTGCCGGCTTTCACGCTGTCGACCTTGACGCCTTTCTGGTTGCCGACCTGGGCATTGCTCAGCTCGGCGCCTTCAATGCCGGTGTAGATATTGCCAGAGGCCACCTGGGTCTGCGCACTTTGCTCCAGCGTGACGTCAATGGTCACCGGTTTGCCGTCGCGGATAATGCCCAGCGACATTTTGCTGCCGACCGGCAGCGTGCCGATCTCCGCCCGGAATGAGGCGAAGCTGGAGATGGCCTTGCCGTTCATGGTGACGATCACGTCGCCGGCTTTGATGCCCGCCTTCGCGGCGGAAGACTTCGGCACCACCTGGCTGACGAAAGCGCCGCGCTGCGCGTCGACCTTCATCGCCTTGGCCAGCTCAGAGTTAAGCTCGGTGCCCATGATGCCGAGCTCGCCGCGTTTCACCTGGCCATACTCGACCATTTGCGCCGTCAGATTTTTCACCATGTTGCTCGGAATGGCGAAGCCGATGCCGATGTTGCCGCCGTCCGGCGCCAGGATCGCGGTGTTGATGCCGATCAGCTCGCCGTTCAGGTTAACCAGCGCGCCGCCGGAGTTGCCGCGGTTGATCGCCGCATCGGTCTGGATAAAGTTTTCGTAGTTTTCGATGTTCAGGCCGCTGCGCCCCAGGGCGGACACGATGCCTGAGGTGGCGGTTTCGCCCAGCCCGTACGGGTTGCCGATCGCCACGGTGTAATCGCCGACGCGCAGCTGATCGGAGTCCGCCATCTTGATCGCCGTCAGGTTCTTGAAGTCTTTCAGCTGGATCAGGGCGATGTCGGAACGCGGATCCTTGCCGATCACCTTGGCGTCGAAACGGCGGCCGTCGCTCAGCTGCACCTGGATCTTGTTGGCGTTATCCACCACGTGGTTATTGGTCACCACATAGCCCTTGGCGGCATCGATGACCACCCCGGCGCCCAGCGCCTGGAATTTCTGCTGCGTGCCCTGCGGCTGGCCATCCGGCCCAGGCTGTTCACCGCCCTGACACATCGGCGAGCCCTGGAACGGCGAACCGTCCTGGCAGAACGGCGAATCTTCACCGAAGAACTGTTGGAACTGCTGCGGCATGCGCGGCGTATTGACCGTGGTGCTGCCCTCAACGTTAATGCTCACCACGGAAGGCATTACCTTTTCCAGCATCGGCGCCAGGCTCGGCAACTGCTGGGTGCTGGAAGAGGCGGTTTCAGCGGCGCTGGCCGTCACCGGGCCCATCGCCATGCCGATGCTGAATGCCAATGCGCTCAGAACTAATGCGGTTTTTTTCATCTGTGTGTCTCTTATAAAGTCGTTCAAAAAAGAATGGCCGTCTTGCGTGCTTATTCAGAGTTAATTAATAGCCTGAAGTTCCGGCACAGATGATTGGCAATAGTAAACAAATATTGTCCGTCTTTACAAAAATCAAGACAGCCAACCGGTTGGAATTGCTGATAATTATTCCTCAGCTTAATTATTCCGCCGCCATTAATCGACGATATTCATCATAGGCATAAAGGTCGGTCATTCCGCTGATATAGTCCTGCAATAAACGCGCGCGGAAATAATATTCCCGAATGGCTTGCTGCTCCGGCGATAAATGCTGCAGCCCTTCTACCGCCTCCGCATACGCCAGCCGATGCTTGGTGGACAGCTTGTGGAACAGGCGCGTTTCGATCGGGTAAGCGCGGTGGCTGTCCTCACGCACCAGCAGGCTGAAGTCCGCCAGCGACATCGCCAACAGCGGGCTGTAAATGTCCAGCAGGCCGCTGATCACCCGGTAGCCTTGCAGCTCGAGCTGTTCGACCTCCGGGTGGTTGAACACATGCTTGAACGCCACATTTTTAAATATTTTCAGCAGCCGGTAGGCCGGGCTGGAATCCTCCAGCAGCGCCTGATTGAAGCTGCCCTGATAAACCGCGTCCAGATTGTCGATAAAGCGCTGCGCCGCGTGCGGCACCAGCCGCGCCACGGTAAACACCCGCAGATACATGAAGAACTGATCTTCCGCGCTGCGCCGCGCGCCGCCGCGATCGATCTTGCGAAACGCGCTGGCGACGGTCTTGTCGAACAAATCACCCGGCGCCACCTCGCCCCACTCCTGAATCAGGTGCTGATACAGCTGCTCGACGGTGAAAATGCTCTTCTCCACCGCGTCTTCCAGATCGGCCACGCAGTAAGAGATATCGTCGGCGGCCTCCATAATGTAGGTCAGCGGGAAACGATCGAACTCGCCCATATGCAGCTCACGCCGCAGCCGATCGACGAAGGCCTCTTCCGCCAGATAGTAGCCGGGCTTTTTCATCAGATAACTGTGGCTGGCGGGGATGTCGCTCGCCCAGTAGGCCGGGCGGGTGTATTTCAGAATGCAGCCGACCTGCGCGTAGGTCAGGTTGAGCTTGAGCAGGCTGTACACCATGCGGATCGCCTGGGCGTTGCCCTCGAAGTGGCTGAGATCCTGACGGATCCGGCTGCGCAGCCGGTTCAGATCGCTCTCCCCTTCATGCAGGCGCAGCGTCGCCACCTGGCAGCGATCGTGGCTGCCCGGCTCGCTGCCGCAGCTGGCGGGATCGAGCCGCTGGGCAAACCAGTCATTGATCGCCGATTCGCCGAAGTGACCGAACGGCGGATTGCCGATGTCGTGCATCAGGCAGGCCATTTCCACGATGCTTTCAAACGGATCGAGCAGCCGAGTCAGGCCGAGTTCGTCGATCTTCCCCGCCTGTTTGAAGCGGTTGAGGATCTCTTTGGCGATATGGCGCCCGACCTGCTGCACCTCCATCGAGTGCGTCAGGCGGCTGCGCACCGCCGCGTTGCGCTCCAGCGGAAATACCTGAGTTTTTTGCTGCAGACGGCGAATGGCCGCCGAGTTGACGATGCGCCCGCGATCGCTCTCGAACTGCCGCACGATGTCGTACTCTTCCTCGGCCTCGATCGGTTTGCTGAAAGGCCGTTGGAAGCTGATTTTTTGCTTGAAGTCGATCCCGGACATCTGTTTCTCCGCCGTTGCGCCCTGCCCCCGTGATAACAATTCCCGGCGGCGGATGCAACGCATTATCTCTCTTACACAGCCATGATAGACTATGCCGCAATTCTCACGGCCAATCAGCGAGTGTTATTTATGAAAGTAGGCATCATCGGCGCAATGGAGCAGGAAGTCACCCTGCTGCGCGATCAAATCGAAAACCGTCAAACCATCCAGCGCGCGGGCTGCGAAATCTACACCGGCCAGATCGGCGGCGTTGACGTGGCCCTGCTGAAATCCGGCATCGGCAAAGTCTCTGCGGCCATGGGCACCACCCTGTTGCTGGAGCACTGCAGCCCGGACGTAGTGATCAATACCGGCTCCGCCGGCGGCCTGGCCAGCACGCTGCGCGTGGGCGATATCGTGGTGTCGGAAGAAGTGCGCTACCACGACGCCGACGTCACCGCCTTCGGCTACGAGCCGGGCCAAATGGCCGGCTGCCCGGCGGCGTTCGTCGCCGACGACGCGCTGATCGCGCTGGCGGAAAGCTGCATCAAACAGCTGGATCTGCACGCGGTGCGCGGCCTGATCTGCAGCGGTGACGCCTTCATCAACGGCGCCGAACCGCTGGCGCGCATCCGCGCCACCTTCCCGAGCGTCGCCGCCGTGGAAATGGAAGCCGCGGCGATCGCCCACGTCTGCCATCTGTTCGGCACGCCGTTCGTGGTGGTGCGCGCCATTTCCGACGTCGCCGACAGCGAATCGCACATGAGCTTTGACGAGTTCCTGGTGGTAGCGGCCAAGCAGTCCACGCTGATGGTCAACGCCATGCTGCAAACCCTGGCCAAGCGCGGTTGATGTGAGACTGCGCTTCACCTCGATGTTCTGCCTGTTGGCGCTCTGGCTGGCTCTGCCGGCCGGCGCCGCGCAGCGGGTGATCAGCCTGGCGCCCAACGCCACCGAACTCGCCTATGCCGCCGGCATGGGCGATGTGCTGGTGGCGGCGAGCGCCTATTCCGATTACCCGCCGCAGGCCGCCAGGCTGGAGCAGGTGGCCTCCTGGCAGGGCATCAATCTGGAGCGGGTGCTGGCGCTCAAGCCGGATCTGATCCTCGCCTGGCGCGGCGGCAATCCGCAACGCGCGTTGGATCAGCTCGCCGCGTTCGGCATCCCGATCTTCTATGCGGACGCCGACAATCTCGAAGGGATCGCCGGCTTGCTGGACAAGCTGGCGCGCTACAGCCCGCACCCGGACCAGGCGCATCAGGCCGCAGAAGGCCTTCGCCGCCAGTTCGCCGCTCTCAAGCAACAGTACGCCACTAACGTGCCACGCCGCGTGTTGCTGCAGTTCGGCACCCAGCCGCTGTTCACCAGCTCCGGCGCCACGCTGCAAAGCCAGGTGCTGGCGCTGTGCGGCGGGCAGAACGTCTTCGCCGACAGCCGCACCCCTTGGCCGCAGATCAGCCGCGAGCAGGTACTGGCGCGTCAGCCGCAGGCCATCGTCATCACCGGCGGCGCGAAAGAGGCCGCCAATGTGAAAGCCTTCTGGGCGCCGCAGCTGCAGGTGCCGGTGATCGCGCTGAACGAAGACTGGTTCAATCGCGGCGGGCCGCGCCTGCTGTTGGCGGCGCAGCAGCTGTGCCGCCAGTTGGCGGAGATCCGCTGATGCTGGTGTTCTGGCTGGATATTCTCGGCACGGCGGTGTTCGCCGTCTCCGGCGTGCTGCTGGCCGGCAAGCTGCGCATGGATCCGTTCGGCGTGCTGGTATTGGGCGTGGTCACCGCGGTCGGCGGCGGCACCATCCGCGACATGGCGCTGGCCAACGGCCCGGTATTCTGGGTCAAGGATCCCACCGATCTGGTGGTGGCGATGATCACCTGCGTCTTGACGCTGCTGCTGGTGCGCCAGCCGCGCCGCCTGCCGAAGTGGGTGCTGCCGGTGCTGGACGCCGTCGGGCTGGCGGTGTTCGTCGGCATCGGCGTCAACAAGGCCTTCGCGGCCGGCACCGGCCCGCTGGTGGCGATCTGCATGGGGGTGATCACCGGCGTCGGCGGCGGCATTATCCGCGACGTGCTGGCGCGCGAGATCCCGATGATCCTGCGCACCGAAATTTACGCCACCGCCTGCATCATCGGCGGCATCGTGCACGCCACGGCGTTTTACACCTTCAATATGCCGCTGCAACAGGCCATGATGCTGGGCATGCTCATTACCCTGGCCATTCGGCTGGCGGCCATTCGTTGGCATCTCAAGCTGCCCGCCTTTATTCTCGAACGCTGAGCCGCCGCACATCACTCACGGCCGGCTGGCCGGCGCAGGAGAACGGCACGGCAGTGATCCTCGTGGAAGGGTAGGCATAAAAAAACCCGCCGGCCGTAAGGCGAGCGGGTTGATATTCTGGCAGGCAAACTCAGATGCTGAACGACGAACCGCAACCGCAGGTGGTTTTGGCATTCGGGTTGGTCACCACAAAGCGCGATCCTTCCAGCCCTTCGGTGTAGTCCACCGAACCGCCGACCAGGTACTGCAGGCTCATCGGATCGACCACCAGCGCCACGCCCTGCTTCTCGATGGTCATATCGCCATCGTTGACCTTGTCGTCAAAAGTGAAGCCGTACTGGAATCCGCTGCAGCCGCCGCCGGTAATATAAACCCGCAACTTCAGGTTCGGGTTTTCTTCGTCAGCAATCAGGAACTTAACCTTGTTTGCTGCTGCCTCGGTAAATTGCAGGGGCAGTGCCGTTTGATCACTCATACTCTTTACTCCCAACATTGTTCAGCATCAGATCGCGACTATGGCTGCCTGATTAATATTAACGATTATCCGATACCTGAGTGTTGCGTTCAAGTATTCACCGCATTTGTTGTATTTTCCTTACTTGTTTTCTGCGCCGCCTCCCGCGCCAGCTGCGCCTCCTGCTTTTGCAGCGTGCGGGCCAGGATCGACGAATACAGCGGCTTGCCGCCGAGCAGCTGCGCCACCACCGTGGCGCCGAGGCAGGTGATGATCATCGGTAAAATAAGTTGGTAGTTGTCGGTCATTTCCAGCACCAGCACGATGCCGGTCAGCGGGGCGCGCACCGTGGCGGCGAACAGCGCCCCCATGCCGGCGATGGCGAAGGTGCCCGCCTCGATGCCGTACTGCGGGAACAGATGCGCCCCCGCCAGCCCGAAGGCGGTGCCGAACAGCGTGCCCAACGCCAGCATCGGCGCGAAGATGCCGCCCGGCGCGCCGGAACCGAAGCACAGCAGCGTGGTGAAGATGCGGGTGATAAAGATAAACATCAACATGCCGACGCTGTAGTTGCCCGCCGCGGCGATCGGGATCAGCCCAAAGCCGCCGCCCGCTGCCTCCGGCTGGATCAGCCCCAGAATGCCGCACACGCCGCCGAGCAGCCCGCCCATCAGCAAGACATTGCGCATTCTGCCGCCGTGCAGGCGCGCGAACATGTCCTGGGTGCGGAAGATCAGCGCGTTGAAACCCACGCCCACCGCGCCGAAGATTGCCCCCAACACCAGATAGAGCCACAGGGTATTGATGGGCGCCGAAGAAAGTTTGTCGACCGCGATCACCGCCCCCTGGCCGTTAAACAGCTGGAACACCACGCTCGACATGATAACGCCGATAAACACCGCTTTAATCGAGATCAGGTTGTAGCGGAACTGCGGCCGCATCTCTTCGATGATGAACAAGATGCCGGCCAGCGGCGCGTTGAACGCGGCGGACAACCCGGCGGCGGCCCCGGTCGCCAGCAATGTATGACGCGCCTCGGCGCCGCGAATGCGCAGCACGTCCAATACCATACGCCCGACGTTGCCGCCCATCTGCACCGTGGGCCCTTCGCGCCCCAGCACCATGCCCGCCCCCAGCGTGCCCATGCCACCGATGAATTTCACCGGGATCACGCGCCACCAGCGTACCGGCCGCAGCTCTTCCAGCGCGCCTTCGATTTCCGGAATACCCGAGCCGCCCGCCTCAGGCGCAAAGCGCCGCACCAGGTAATAGCCCAGCGCCGCCAGCGCGGCGGACAGGATAAACGCCAGCGGCCACACCAGAAGCCAGGAGTCGGCGACCTGCGCCAGCGAAGCCAGCCGCTGCTGCTGCACCCACTCCACCGCTTTATCGAAGGCCACGCCGAGCAAACCGGCCAGCGCCCCCACCAGCGCGGCCATCACCAGGATCGCCACCGGGGTTTTATCGCGGCGAATAAACTGACGCACCGCATCGCTGCGGCTAAGACGCGGGCTCAACGTCCCGACGGGCTGTGATTGTGATTCTGTCATCGCGAGTGATTCGTCAGGTAATTTGTAATACAAATAGGCAGAGCGATAATTCTACCCCAACCTGGCGGCGGACGCTGCCGTTAATGGTATCTGACTGTGATCGTTTCATAACGCGGCGCTCTCCTCTAGAATAGCGCGGTCAAATCATTCAAAAGAGAATCCAGGAGCCGATTTATGAGCCTACACAGCAAGTCCGAAAGTCTGTACGCCCAGGCGCAACAGTTGATCCCCGGCGGGGTAAACTCTCCGGTGCGTGCATTCACCGGCGTGGGCGGTGTGCCGCTGTTTATCGAGCGGGCAGACGGGGCTTACCTGTTCGATGCCGACGGCAAGGCCTATATCGACTATGTCGGTTCCTGGGGGCCGATGGTGCTGGGGCATAACCACCCGGCGATCCGCGACGCGGTAATCGAAGCGGCGCAGCGCGGCCTGAGCTTCGGCGCGCCGACCGAGATGGAAGTCAAAATGGCGCAGCTGGTCACTGAGCTGGTGCCGACGATGGATATGGTGCGCATGGTGAACTCGGGCACCGAAGCCACCATGAGCGCCATCCGCCTGGCGCGCGGCTACACCAACCGCGATAAAATCATCAAGTTCGAAGGCTGCTATCACGGCCACGCCGACTGCCTGCTGGTGAAAGCCGGCTCCGGCGCGCTGACCCTCGGCCAGCCGAACTCACCGGGCGTGCCGGCCGACTTCGCCAAGCACACTCTGACCTGCACCTATAACGATCTGGATTCGGTGCGCGCCGCCTTCGAACAGTACCCGTCCGAAATCGCCTGTATCATCGTCGAGCCGGTCGCCGGCAACATGAACTGCGTGCCGCCGCTGCCGGAATTCCTGCCGGGCCTGCGCGCCCTGTGCGACAAGTACGGCGCGCTCTTGATCATCGACGAAGTGATGACCGGCTTCCGCGTCGCGCTGGCCGGCGCGCAATCCTATTACGGCGTCGAGCCTGATCTGACCTGCCTCGGCAAAATCATCGGCGGCGGCATGCCGGTGGGCGCCTTCGGCGGCCGTCGCGAGGTGATGGAGGCGCTGGCGCCGACCGGCCCGGTCTACCAGGCCGGCACCCTGTCCGGCAACCCGATCGCCATGGCGGCGGGCTACGCTTGTTTGACCGAAGTCTCACAAGTCGGCGTGCACCAGACGCTGACCGAACTGACCGAGATGCTGGCCGCTGGCCTGCTGCACGCGGCGCAGGAGGAGAATATTCCGCTGGTGGTCAACAACGTCGGCGGCATGTTCGGCCTGTTCTTCACCGACGCGCCGGCGGTCACCTGCTACCAGGACGTGATGCAGTGCGACGTGGAACGCTTCAAGCGCTTCTTCCACCTGATGCTGGAAGAAGGGGTGTATCTGGCGCCGTCCGCCTTCGAAGCGGGCTTCATGTCCGTGGCGCACAGCAAGGAAGACATTCAACGCACCATCGACGCCGCGCGTCGCTGCTTCGCCAAGCTGTAATCCCGGCCGAATGGCCAAAAAAACGGGCGCCGAGGCGCCCGTTTTGTTTTTCGCAGCTGCTTAAAGCAGCGTGCCGTAAATGGTCAACAGCGCCACCACCACCACGATGATCATCGTCACCTTGCGAGCCAGCGTCACCGCCGCCCGCGGCGTTTGCACCGGATCCATATGCGGATCGCGCGCCAGCGAGAATTGCGCCAGCCGCGTCAGCACCTGATACGACGACGAATGCCGATCCCCCAGCGAGGCGAACCAGGCCGGCAGCGCGCGTTCACCGTGGCCAAACAGCGCGTAGGCCACTCCAGCCAAACGCACCGGGATCCAGTCCAGCCAGTTCAGCAGGTGATCGATGCCCGATTGCGAACGCTCCAGCGGCGTATTGTGGCGCGCCAGCCAGGTTTGATAGGCGCGCAGAAAGGCATACCCCGCCAGCGCGATCGGCCCGTACGGCCCAAAGACCACAAACCAGAACAGCGGCGCCAGGTAATAACGGAAGTTAATCCACAGCAGCGCGTTTTGCAGCTCGCGCAGGCGCAGCTCTTCGCTGCAGTCCACCGGCAAGCCGTGGATCAACGCCAGCTCTTCCGCCATCTGATCGCTGGCGTGGATATCCCCCTGTCGCGCCGCTTTCAGGTAGGCGCGGTAGTGTTTGCGCTTGATGCCGGCGCCGACGCACAGCAGATCGATGACGATCCACAGCAGCAGCGTCACCACGCCGAAGAACAGCCCGTGCGACAACCACAGAACGCCCCAGACGATCACCATCCAGGCGGCGGTCATCGCCAGCGTCTGCGCCAGCGAAACCCGATGCAGCCGCTGAAATACCACTTCGAGGCGATGATCCAGCTGCCAGTGTTCTCCCAGCTTGAACAGGCGCTCCCAGGCCAAAACCAGCAACAGCGTAAACAGCGTCATTAGCGATTCCTCTCCCTTTTTCTTGTCTCAAGCATAGCGTCGGCGGGCGCGCCGCGTTGTTCCAGAGATGCCAGATAGCGATCCCAATCGAACGCCGGCCCGGGATCGGTCTTGCGGCCGGGGGCGATATCGCAATGCCCGGCGATATTGGACGCCAGCGGCGGATAATGTTCGGCCAGCAGCACGGTGACCGCCTGCAGCGTGCGATATTGCGCTTCGGTGTAGGGTAACTGGTCAGTCCCTTCCAGCTCGATGCCGATGGAGAAATCGTTGCACCGATCGCGCCCCTGATACAGGGAAACGCCCGCGTGCCAGGCGCGCTGGTCGAAGGGCACATACTGCACTATCGCCCCGTCGCGGCGAATCAGGCAATGCGCCGACACCCGCAGCTGATGGATATCGGCGAAATAAGGGTGCTGCGCAGGGTCGAGCGTGCCGGTGAACAGTTGGTCGATATAGGGGCCGCCGAACTCGCCGGGCGGCAAGCTGATGTTGTGGATGACCAGCAGCGAGGGCGGCTCGTCATCCGGGCGCCGATCGCAGTGCGGCGAGAGCACTCGCGTCGCCCCGACAATCCAGCCATTTTCCAACTGCATCAGACACCTCTCTGCGGTGGTACTTATTCCTGCAACAGAGTAGCATGTTCCCCTACGATCTAACCGTCCATTTCGGAGTTTTCCATGCCGACACGCCGCTACAGTGCCGACAGTCGCCGCACCGAGCTTCTTGAACGAATTGAAAGTGATATTCCCTATGCCGTCGCCCAGGCGCTGCGCGAAGACCTGGGGGGTGAAGTCGACGCCGGGCGCGATATTACCGCGCAATTGTTACCGGCAGACAAACAGGCCGAAGCCACCGTCATCACCCGCGAAGCCGGCGTGTTCTGTGGTCGCCGCTGGCTGAACGAAGTCTTTATTCAGTTGGGCAATCAGGTGCAGGTGGAGTGGCTGGTGGCGGACGGCGACCGTCTGACGCCGAACCAACCGCTCTGCCGGCTGCGCGGCCCGGCGCGGGTGATGCTGACCGGCGAGCGCACCGCGCTGAACTTCGTGCAGACGCTTTCCGGCGTGGCGACCGAGGTCAGCCGCTATGTGGCCCTGCTGGAAGGCACCCGGACTCGCCTGCTCGATACCCGCAAGACCTTACCCGGCCTGCGCACCGCGCTGAAATACGCCGTGCTGTGCGGGGGCGGCAGCAACCACCGGCTGGGGCTGTCCGATGCCTTCCTGATCAAGGAAAACCACATTATCGCCTCCGGCTCGATCAAGAACGCGGTGGAAAAAGCCTTCTGGCTGCACGCCGACGTGCCGGTGGAAGTGGAAGTCGAGTCGCTCGATGAACTGCAGCAGGCGCTGGATGCCGGCGCCGATATCATCATGCTGGACAACTTCAGCGTAGAGATGATGCGTCAGGCGGTCGCCCAAACCCAGGGCCGCGCCCAGCTGGAAGTGTCCGGCAATGTCACCCGCGAGACGCTGCGCACCTTCGCCGAAACCGGCGTGGATTACATTTCGGTCGGCGCGCTGACCAAGCATGTGACCGCGCTCGATCTGTCGATGCGCTTCAAATGATCCCCTCGCCCCCGGCCGCTGCCGGGGGCGTTACCGTAAAATTGCGAACCCCCTCTCACCGTTTTTTTCACCGCTGCAAACCACATCATTACTGATGGAAGCGCGCCGAGAAACGCGTAACCGCCCCTCGCCGTGCCCCCGAGCAAGCCGCTACCGTTGTCTTCCACACCCCAATGGAGGAAACAACGCATGGAAACACAACGCGGCTTTACCCTGATAGAACTGATGGTGGTGATCGCCATCATCGCCATCCTCAGCGCCATCGGCATTCCCGCCTACCAGCGCTACATCCAGAAAGCAGCGATGACCGACATGCTGCAAACCATGGCGCCGTATAAAATGGCGGTCGAGCTGTGCGTACTGGACGAAGGCGCGCCCGCCGGCTGCGAGGCCGGCAGCAAAGGCATTCCCACCGGCGGCACGTCGCGCTATGTCAGCGGGGTGAAAGTCGTCAAAGGCGTGATCACGCTGACCGGCAGCCAAACGCTACAGGGCCTGGCGGTGGCATTAACCCCCAAGTCGAACGCCGATGGGCTGACCCGCTGGACCCGGCTGTGTAGCAGCGAAAACGCGACGCTGGTTGAGGTGTGCCAGGAAGTCTTCCGCTTCGACAACGCGGCGGAGTAATGGCGATGAACGCGCAAATCAGCGAAGAGGTTCACGCCCTGTGCCGGCGCTATCAGGCGCTGGCGCTGAGCGAAGACCCGACCACCCTGACGGTCGCGCTCAGCGAAGAAGCGCCGCAGGGGCTGCTGGCGGCGCTGCGTTTCGCCACCGGCAAGCGCATACATTTGGAACAATGGCCGGCGGCCAGGCTGGAGATGGCGCTGAACCAGCACCACGAGCCGCTCCCGGCGCCGTTGACGGCCGAAGAGGACACGACCGACATCGCCTATCCCGACGACGGCGATGCGCCGGTGGTACAGTTCATCAACCAGACGCTGCGCCTGGCCATTCAGCGCCGCGCCTCGGACATTCACTTTGAGCCCTTTCGGCAGCATTTTCGCATTCGCCTGCGCATCGACGGCGTGCTGCAAACCCTTGCCTCACCGCCGCCGCAGCTGGCTGCGCGCCTCCTCGCCCGGCTGAAGATCCTCGGCCAACTGGATATCGCCGAGCGCCGTCAACCTCAGGACGGGCAGCTCAGCCTGACGCTGGACAGCGCGCGCTATGCCATGCGCATCGCCACCCTGCCGACGTTGCACGGCGAAAAGGTGGTGCTGCGCGTTCAGCAGGGCGAGCAGCAAGAGCTGCCGCTGGATCAACTGGGCATGAGCCGGACGGATCTGGCGCGCTACGCGGCAGCGTTGGCCTGCCCGCAAGGTTTGATCCTGGTGACCGGCCCGACCGGCAGCGGCAAGACGGTAACGCTGTACAGCGGGCTGCGCCAGCTGAATGATGCGCAAAGCAACCTGTGCAGCGTCGAGGATCCGGTCGAGATCCCGCTGTTCGGCGTCAATCAGACCCAGATCAACGCCAAAACCGAGCTGAACTTCACCCGAGTGCTGCGTGCCCTGCTGCGCCAGGATCCGGACGTCATCATGATCGGCGAGATCCGCGATGCGGAAACCGCCGAGATCGCGGTCAAGGCCGCGCAAACCGGCCACCTGGTGCTGTCGACGCTGCATACCAACTCCACGGCTGAAACCCTGACGCGGCTGATGCACATGGGTATCCCCGGCTACCTGCTCGCCGGCTGCCTGAAGCTGGTCGTCGCCCAGCGGCTGGTGCGCAGGCTGTGTCGCCACTGCCGCTACCCGCAAAGCCAGCCGGCGCATTTTCCCACCGCGCTCTGGCCGGAACCGCTGACCGCCTGGCGCGCCGACGGCTGCGAGCACTGCTTCGGCGGCTATTATGGGCGCATCGGCGTGTATGAACTGTTGGCCATTACGCCGGAAATTCAGGCGGCATTGCTGGCGAACGCCGCACCCAGTCTGCTGGCGGATATCGCCCGCGAACAGGGGCAGCTTTCGCTGCTGCAGGCGGGTCTGGCGCTGGCCGCCGAAGGCACGACCTCGCTGGAAGAACTGTACCGCGTGATCGACGTCGTCCAGCCCGGCGTAACCACGCCATGAAAGCGCGCCGGTTGTTTCTGTGGCAGGCTTTCGACGCTCACGGCACCTTACGCCGCGGCGAACTGATGAGCGAGGAAAAACGGCAGGTGAGCCGGCTGCTGATCGAACAAGGCCTGCAACCTTGGCGGATCGGGCACGGTAAACGCGTCACGCCCGGCCAATGGCGCGGAGAACCCTTAATCCACTTCACCCGCCAGCTCGCTACCCTGTTGCAGGCCGGGCTGCCGCTGGTCAATACGCTGCAGCTTCTGGCGGCAGAGCCCCCTTCGGCAGCCTGGCGCTGCCTGCTGCGCCAGCTGGCCGACCAGGTGCGCGAAGGGCAGCCGCTCTCCGAAAGCCTTGCCGCACAACCAAGCGTTTTTCCACTGATCTATCGCCAACTGATCGCCATCGGCGAACTGACCGGCAACCTCGATCGCTGCTGCCTGCAGCTGGCGCAACAACAGGAGGCCCAGTTGCTGCTGCGCCGCAAGGTGACCAAAGCGCTGCGTTATCCCCTCTTCATCTGCGCGGTGGCGCTGCTGGTCAGCGTGCTGATGCTGGTGATGGTGCTGCCGGAATTTGCCAAGGTTTATCAGTCGTTCGATGCGCAGCTGCCCTGGTTTACCCAAGGATTATTGGGGTTGTCCGCGCTGCTGATCGCCGTAGGCCCCTATTTGGCGCTGCTGCTCGGCGCGTTGCTGTTCGGCTACTGCCGCTGGCTGCATCCGCGCCCTCCGTGGCGCCAACGCGAACAGGCCGCCTTGCTGCGCCTGCCGCTGATTGCCCGGCTGGTGAGCGGCGGCGCGCTGAGCCAAACATTTCGTATCCTGACCATGACCCAACGCGCGGGGCTGACGCTGGTGGAAGGTTTGAACGCGGCGGCGCTGGCGGCGGATCATCCGCTGTACCGGCAGGCGCTGGAGCAGGTGCAACGGCAGATCGCCGAAGGCGAAGCGTTTCATCAGGCCCTGGGTTTGCAACCGCTGTTTCCGCCACTGTGCCGGCAGCTGGTGCGGGTGGGCGAGGAGTCCGGTTCGCTGGACGCCTTGCTGGATAAGTTGGCGCAGTGGTATGAACGGCAGACGCACGAGCTGGCCGATACGCTGACGCAAACGCTGGAGCCGCTGTTGATGCTGGTAGTGGGCGGGATTGTCGGCGCTTTGGTGATCGCCATGTATCTGCCTATCTTTCAACTGGGCAGCGTGCTGGGATAAAGAAGAGGATAGCGGGCGCCGCGGTGCGCGGCGCCCGAATGCAAGCTGCGGCTTATTTGCTGCCGAAGACGCGGTTTTCCTGCTCCGCCACGCGGATAAAGGTGGTGCGCTTGGTCAGCTCTTTCAGGCGCTCGGCGCCGACGTAGGTGCAGGCGGAACGCAAGCCGCCGAGGATATCGCGCACGGTGAACTCCACCTCGCCGCGCAGCGGCAGCTTGACGGTTTTGCCTTCGGCCGCGCGATACTCTGCTACGCCGCCGACGTGGCGCTTCATCGCCGACTCAGAGCTCATGCCGTAGAACAGCATGAACTTCTCGCCGTTCTCTTCCACCACGGTGCCTTCGCACTCGTCGTGGCCGGCCAGCATGCCGCCCAGCATCACGAAGTCCGCGCCGCCGCCGAAGGCTTTGGCGACATCGCCCGGCACCGAGCAGCCGCCGTCGCTGACGATTTGGCCGCCCAGCCCATGGGCCGCGTCGGCGCATTCGATCACCGCCGACAGCTGCGGATAGCCCACGCCGGTCTTCACGCGGGTGGTGCATACCGACCCCGGGCCGATGCCGACTTTAACGATGTCGGCGCCGGAGAGGATCAACTCTTCCACCATCTCGCCGGTTACCACGTTGCCGGCGCAGATGACGTGATTCGGGCAGGCTTCGCGCGCTTTCTGCAGGAAGGCGACGAAGTGTTCGGAGTAGCCGTTGGCCACGTCGATACAGATGAATTTCAGCGCCGAAGACAGGGCCAGGATCTGCTGCATTTTGGCGAAGTCGGCTTCGGAGGTGCCGGTGGACACCATCACGTGGCGCAGCACCGATTCCGGCATGCGCTGCACGAAGTCAGCCCATTGCTCGACGCTGTAATGTTTGTGTACGGCGGTGAGAACGTCGAAAGAAGCCAGGGCCTCGGCCATGCGGAAGGTGCCCACCGTGTCCATGTTGGCGGCGATAATCGGCACGCCGGACCAGCTGCAACCTGAATGCTTGAAGGTAAACTGACGTTCCAGTTCAACCTCGGAGCGGCTTTTCAGCGTGGAACGCTTAGGGCGGATCAACACGTCTTTAAAGCCCAACTTCAAATCTTCTTCAATACGCATGACTTATGATTTCCTGGTTAATGGCGACGGATCGCAAGGAGGATATTCGAACCTCTACCCGACGGCTTTCCAGTGGCGCAAAAAGACGGCGGCGAGATTAATGCCAGTTCCAGTGACGTTATAATACGCGCTAATAATCGCCGAACAAGACTGCGAATTCGCCTTTATTTACGCTACAATCCGACAAATTTACCTGCATAATCGCAGTGTGATTGCCCGCTCATTTTTGCCGTGCCGCTGCGTTTTTTCTCGCCACCCAATCGGTGCCGATGCGCAAGCGCCGCCTGCCGACTTGCACTTCTGCGCGATCGCTTTATGATTCGACTATTATTTTTTTATGAACATCGGATGCACCTAACACCATGGCCTACATTGTTGCGTTGACCGGGGGCATAGGCAGCGGCAAGACGACCGTCGCGAACGCCTTTGCGCGCCACGGCGCAACCCTTGTCGATGCCGACGTGATCGCCCGTCAGGTCGTCGAGCCGGGCACCCCTGCCTTGGCCGCGATCGCCGAACGATTTGGTAATGAAATGTTGCTGCCGGACGGTGCGTTGGATCGCGCTGCGCTGCGTCAGCGCATCTTCAGCCATCCCGATGACAAAACCTGGCTGAACCAGCTGCTGCACCCGCTGATACACCGAGAAACCCAGCGCCAACTGGCGCAGGCCACCAGCCCGTACGCGCTGTGGGTGGTGCCGCTGCTGGTGGAAAACCGCCTGCAGGATCGCGCCGATCGGGTGCTGGTGATCGACGTCGACGCCGAAACCCAGCTGGCTCGCACCATCGCGCGCGACGGCGTAAGCCGTGAGCAAGCGCAGAGCATTCTCGCCGCCCAGGCCACGCGCCAGCAGCGCCTCGCCGTGGCGGATGACATTATTGACAACAGCGGCGCCGCTCAGGGGATAGAGCCACAGGTCGCCGCTCTGCATCGTCGCTACCTTGAACTGGCGGCAACAGCGCCCCAACAGGATTAAACTGCATGAGTGATGTTTCCCCAACCGTTCTCTTTGAACACCCGCTGAACGAGAAGATACGCACCTGGCTGCGCATCGAATTCCTGCTGCAACAGCTGCACGGCCAACGCGCCCTGAGTGAAACCGCCATCGCCCTCACCTTCTTTCGCACCGTCTCCGACTTGCTGGACGTGCTGGAGCGCGGCGAAGTGCGCACCGAACTGCTCAAAGAGCTGGAGCGCCAGCAGCAGAAACTGTTGGCCTGGGCCGATGTGCCGGGCGTGGATATGGCGCTGATCGACCAGCTGCGCGGCCAGCTGAAGTCGCGCTCATCGGCGCTGATGGCGGCGCCGCGCCTCGGCCAGGCGCTGCGCGAAGATCGGCTGATCGGCCTGGTGCGTCAGCGGCTGAACATTCCTGGCGGTTGCTGCAGCTTCGATCTGCCGACCCTGCACATGTGGATGCACGCGCCGCAGCAAGATCGCGATGCCGACGTCGCCGCCTGGCTGCAGTCGCTGGATCCGCTGAACCAGGCGCTGATCATGGTGTTGGATCTGATCCGCCAATCCGGGCCGTTCCGCAATCAAATCAGCCTGAACGGTTTTTTCCAGGACAACGCCGAAGGGGCGGATCTGCTGCGCCTGCGCCTCCATCTGGCGCCGCAGCTTTATCCGCAGATTTCCGGCCATAAGACGCGTTATGCTATTCGTTTCCTGCCGCTGGACAGCGAACATGGCGCGGTGCCTGAACGCCTGACGTTCGAACTGGCCTGTTGTTGAACTTATGAAAGAAAGCCTTCTCAGTATTGTCAGAAGGCGTAAGGAACCGTTATGACGACCGTAGTAAAATGCCCAACCTGTGGCACCGGCGTGGTTTGGGGTGAAGTCAGTCCATTCCGGCCGTTTTGCAGCAAACGCTGCCAGCTGATCGATCTCGGCGAGTGGGCCGATGAAGAGAAGCGCATTCCGAGCAACAGCGATCTGTCGGAAAGCGAAGACTGGAGCGAAATGGACGATCGCTGATCGCCCGCTGTTGGCCTGGCGGACGCCAGGCCAAACTGGTTATTGCGCGGCGTTCGCCTGTGCCACCAGCAGCTGAATAATGCCGACGTTGGCTTCCGGGAACTCGTCTTCACGCAGGTCCGCCTGTTTTACCCAGCGCATCGGTTGCCCCTCACGGCCGAACGGCTCACCCGCCCAGGCTTCTACCAGATAAAAATTCAGCGTCACGATGCGATCGCTGAAGCGGTGCTCCACCACCTCCAGCAGTTCGGCGCGTTCGGCTTCGATACCGGTCTCTTCCCGCAGCTCGCGGCTCAACGCCTGTTCCGGCGTTTCACCCTGTTCGATCTTACCGCCGGGAAACTCCCAGAATCCGGCCATGTGCGCATCGGCGGCGCGGCGGGTAATAAAGATCTCCTGTTGAGCATTGCGGATAATGCCCACGGCGATATTCAGATGTTTCATCTCACCCTCCTGATGGGTGCCAAAAAACAGGGGCTCAGCAAGCTGAACCCCTGGGTGTTATCGGTTAACTGCGGCCGGCATTACTGCAGGCGGCCGTGGCACTGCTTGTATTTCTTGCCGGAACCGCATGGGCAAGGATCGTTGCGCCCCACTTTACGCTCGGCAGTCGCCGGCGCGTTCGGATCTTCAGTCACCAGCGCGTTCTCGTCGTGGTGGCTCAGCTGTTGCTGCTGCGCCAGACGCTCGGCCTCTTCACGGCGCTGCTGTTCCAGCGCTTCCACCTCTTCCGGCATCCGCACCTGTACCTTGCTCAGCACGCTGATCACTTCATATTTCAGCGATTCCAGCATAGTGGCGAACATGTTGAAGGATTCACGCTTGTACTCCTGCTTCGGATCCTTCTGCGCGTAACCGCGCAGGTGGATACCCTGGCGCAGGTAGTCCATCGCCGCCAGATGCTCTTTCCACAGGGAATCCAGCGTCTGCAGCATCACGCCCTTCTCGAAGTTGCGCATCATCTCGCTGCCGACCACTTCTTCCTTACGCTGATACTGCTCTTTGGCGTTCTCCAGAATGCGTTCGCGCAGCGTCTCTTCGTGCAGCTCCGGCTCTTTGTCCAGCCACTGGGCGATCGGCATCTCCAGATCGAAGTCGTTCTTCAGGCGCTCTTCCAGCCCCTGAATGTCCCACTCTTCTTCCAGCGACTGCGGCGTGATGTAGTTGTCGATGGTGCTCTTGAACACGTCCTCGCGGATGCTGGCGATGGTTTCGCTCACGTCGGACACGTCCAGCAATTCGTTGCGTTGGCTGTAGATGGCGCGGCGCTGATCGTTGGCGACGTCATCGTACTCCAGCAGCTGCTTACGGATGTCGAAGTTGCGGCTCTCTACCTTACGCTGGGCATTGGCGATCGCCTTGGTCACCCACGGGTGCTCAATCGCTTCGCCTTCTTTCATGCCCAGTTTACGCATCATGCCGGACACGCGATCCGAGGCGAAGATACGCATCAGGGCATCTTCCATCGACAGATAGAAGCGGGATGAACCGGCGTCGCCCTGACGACCGGAACGGCCGCGCAGCTGGTTATCGATACGGCGCGATTCATGGCGCTCGGTGCCGATGATATGCAGGCCGCCCGCCGCCAGCACCGCGTCGTGGCGCTCTTTCCAGGCGGCTTTGATGGCTTCGATCTGCTCTTCGGTCGGCGCTTCCAGCAGCGCCACTTCGGCCTGCCAGCTGCCGCCCAGCACGATATCAGTACCACGACCCGCCATGTTGGTGGCGATGGTTACCGCACCGCTCTGGCCGGCCTGGGCGACGATGTCCGCTTCCATGGCGTGGAATTTGGCGTTCAGCACCTTGTGGTCGATGCCCGCTTTGGTCAGCTCACGGGACACCACTTCGGATTTCTCGATCGAGATGGTACCCACCAGCACCGGTTGGCCTTTGGCGGTACGCTCGCGGATGTCCTCGATGATGGCGTCGATCTTCTCTTTCTCGGTCATGTACACCAGATCCGGCATGTCCTTACGGATCATCGGACGGTTGGTTGGCACCACGATGGTGTCCAGCTTGTAGATCGAGCTGAATTCGAAGGCTTCGGTATCGGCGGTACCGGTCATCCCGGCCAGCTTCTCGTACAGACGGAAGTAGTTCTGGAAGGTGATCGAAGCCAGCGTCTGGTTCTCGTTCTGGATCTCCACGCCTTCTTTGGCTTCCACCGCCTGGTGCAGGCCATCGGACCAACGGCGGCCCTGCATGGTGCGGCCGGTGTGCTCATCGACGATGATCACTTCGCCGTCTTTCACGATGTAGTCAACGTCGCGGGTGAACAGCACGTGGGCGCGCAGCGCGGCGGTAACGTGGTGCATCAGCATGATGTTGGTCGGCGAGTACAGCGATTCGCCTTCATCCATGATGCCGGCTTCCACCAGCATCTCTTCGATCAGGATCAGGCCGCGTTCGGTCAGGTGGACCTGGCGCGCCTTCTCATCCACCGAGAAGTGCCCTTCACCCTTGAAGGTGTCGGAGTCTTCTTTTTCCTGGCGGATCAGTTTAGGGATCAGCTTGTTGACCTTGATGTACATCTCGGAGCTGTCTTCGGCCGGGCCGGAGATGATCAGCGGCGTACGCGCTTCATCGATCAGGATGGAGTCCACCTCATCCACCAGCGCATAGTGCAGTTTGCGCTGCACGCGCTCTTCCGGGCTGAACGCCATGTTGTCGCGCAGGTAGTCGAAGCCGTATTCGTTGTTGGTGCCGTAGGTGATGTCGGCGGCGTAAGCTTCACGCTTGGCCGGCGCCGGCATGCCCGGCAGGTTGATGCCGATGCTCAGGCCGAGGAACTCGAACAGCGGGCGGTTGTTTTCGGCGTCACGCTGCGCCAGATAGTCGTTGACGGTCACCACGTGCACGCCGCGGCCGCTCAGGGCGTTCAGGTAGGCCGGCAGCGTCGCGGTCAGGGTTTTACCTTCACCGGTACGCATCTCGGCGATGCAGCGGTCGTTCAGCACCATGCCGCCCAGCAGCTGCACGTCGAAGTGACGCATGCCGAACACGCGCTTGCTCGCCTCACGCACCACGGCGAAGGCTTCCGGGATCAGGCTTTCCAGCGACTCGCCTTTTTCCAGGCGTGCGCGGAACTCGTTGGTTTTCGCTTTCAGCTCGTCATCGGACAGTTTTTCCATGTCCGGTTCCATGCGGTTGATCTGCTCAACCACTTTGCGCATGCGGCGCAGGGTACGATCGTTACGGCTGCCAAAAACTTTGGTTAATAATTTCACTAACATGATGTTTGATATCTCTGTCATGACGGCCGAATGCGGCAGTCAACTTGCTATTATTTATGGTTTTGATGCCCTAAGGGCGGAGTCAGACGAGAACGACGGGCCCTGCGCGAATGCCTTGCACCTGAGCCACCCACAGGCCGGTCTGGTGCCGCGCCAGCGTTGGCAGCACCTCAAGGTGGGTGTGGCGAATGATGGTCGGCGGCTTCGGCTCATGCGTCAGCAGCGCATTGAGGGTAGACAGCAGCGCCAGTTGCGCTACCTGCAAAGGCGGTTCCGCTTCGGCTTCGCTCTCCTGTACCCGCGCATAAACCGCCTGCGGCGCCAACGCGAAAGAGAGGTGACGAATGACGGTGCGCAGTGCATGCTGCTGCCAATAATCTACGCTGAAGGTAGGGCGGCGGTGCGCGTCCTGCAGCAGGGCCAGGCTGGTGAAGGTGCCGTTGGCCGAATTTTGCCGGTTAAGGCTGGACGACGTATTCGGCAGTGCGGCCTGATCGTGAGCGCCGGACAAATTGGAAGACGCGCCAAGCGTGGCCGCAACCATCCCTAACAGGAGATGGGGCCAGAAATAACGTCTGCCAAATTGTCGCCAACGATTTAGAATACCGATCACGAGTTTATAATCCGCCGGAGCCCATTATGCGCGATAGCCGTCCACAATTATTAGATGTCCTGTTCGACGACGCGTCTGCCGGCAGCAAAGGGCCGCTGCATAACGTCCAGCAACGCGCGGTGGCGCTGCTCAAGCTTAACCGTGCAGTGAAGGGCCTGTTGCCCGCTCCCCTGCATCCCTGGTGCCGCGTCGCGAATTTCCGACAGGGTATTTTAGTGCTCGAAACGGCAAATGCCAGTTGGATGATGCGCTTGCGCTACGAACAACCCGCTTTGCTGTCTGCACTACGAGCGCAAATTCTACCATCATTGTCGTCGATCGACATCAGGATTAATCCGGCCTTGATGGCGAAAGGCAGCAACCAGGTGCAAAACGCCGAGAAAGCGCCGGAAAAACCCGTGCCGATGCGGCATTTGAGTCTGGAAAGTGCGGAAGAGCTGAGAGGATTGGCGAGCCGTAGCCCGGAGAAACTGCGCAAGATATTGGAACGGCTGGCTGCATTGGCCGGAGAGGGTACCAACACAACCAGTCGTGATAAGTAATCAGCGACACAACTGCAAAACATCAGACGGCATCACGAGCCTGAATTCTCAGGCTCTCAGAGGATGCGCCTGCCGTTATTCGCAGCAGGCGAGGAATTCAGACCTTACGCCAATACGGTAGACGGTGCCTTGAATGCCAACGGCATTTCGGCTTCGTCCTGGAAGGTCACGTATTCCCACGCTTCCTGCTTGGCCAGTACGGCCTGCAGCAGTTTGTTGTTCAGCGCGTGCCCAGACTTGAACGCGGTGAACGCGCCAATGATGTTGTGGCCGCACATGAACAGGTCGCCGATGGCGTCCAGCATTTTGTGACGTACGAACTCGTCTTCGAAACGCAGACCGTCTTCGTTCAGCACGCGGTAGTCATCTACCACGATGGCGCAATCGAAGCTGCCGCCCAGGGCCAAGCCGCGGGACTGCAGATATTCGATATCGCGCATGAACCCGAAGGTGCGCGCGCGGCTGATTTGACGCACGAACGACTCAGCCGAGAAATCAAGACGGTAGCGCTGAGAGCTGGCGTCAATAGCCGGGTGGTTGAAGTCGATGGTGAAGTCCAGGCGGAACCCGTTATGCGGGGACAGCTCGGCCCACTTGTCGCCATCTTCAACACGCACGGTCTCTTTCAGACGCAGGAATTTCTTCGCCGAGTTCAGTTCTTCGATGCCGGCATCCAGCAGCAAGAACACGAACGGACTGGCGCTGCCGTCCATGATTGGGATTTCAGCGGCGTCGACTTCGATGACGATATTGTCGATGCCCAGCCCAGCCAGCGCGGCGTTGAGGTGCTCAACGGTCGAAATACGCACGTCATGCTCATTCACCAGGCAAGTACAGAGCATGGTATCACGCACGGATTTTGCATCAGCCGGAAAATCAACCGGTGGATTCAAGTCAGTGCGACGATAGATGACCCCGGTATTAGCCGGCGCTGGGCGCATTGTCAGCGTGACTTTCTTGCCGGTATGCAAACCGACGCCAGTCGCCTGAACAATACGTTTTAATGTCCTTTGTTTGATCATCGTTTTATCTCGCAATGTTATCCATCCTACCAGCCAAGCATACAGCATGGCCGGCGGGACAGTTTAGCACAAAGAGCGGAGATTCCAAATTCTCAGGATATTCTTAGTCTGCCTGTTTACGCAGGAAGGCTGGAATATCAAGATAGTCGGGCTCTTTATTCGGCTGCGCAGCTTGGTCGTTGACCACCTTGGCGGCAGGTTTCACTTCCTGCGGCAGAGGCGACATGCCGTGCTGCTGATAACGGTGATCCATCACTGGCTGGCTGGCCTGCTTATTGGTCACCAGAGTGATTTCAGGACGCTTGTCCATACCGATACCGGTTGCAACCACGGTAACGCGCAGTTCGTCGTTCATTTCCGGATCCAGCGAGGTACCGATAACCACGGTAGCGTTGTCGGAAGCGAATGCACGGATGGTGTTACCCACAGTTTCGAACTCATCCAGACGCAGATCGAAGCCAGCGGTAATGTTGACCAGCACGCCGCGCGCGCCGGACAGGTCGATGTCTTCCAGCAGCGGGCTGGAGATCGCCATTTCGGCCGCTTCTTCGGCGCGGTCTTCACCGCAAGCCACGCCGGAACCCATCATCGCGTAGCCCATTTCGGACATCACGGTGCGCACGTCGGCGAAGTCGACGTTCATCAGGCCCGGACGGGTGATCAGCTCGGCGATACCCTGCACCGCGCCTTTCAGCACGTCGTTGGCCGCGCCGAACGCGTCCAGCAGAGAGATGCCGCGCCCCAGAACTTTCAACAGCTTGTCGTTCGGGATGGTGATCAGCGAGTCCACGTGTTTGGACAGTTCAGCGATACCCTGCTCCGCGAATGCCATGCGCTTCTTGCCTTCGAAGTTGAAAGGCTTGGTCACCACGGCCACGGTCAGAATACCCAAATCTTTAGCCACTTCAGCCACCACTGGCGCCGCACCGGTACCGGTACCGCCGCCCATGCCGGCTGCGATGAAGACCATGTCTGCGCCGTCCAGCGCTGCGCGCAGGGCTTCGCGGTCTTCTTCCGCTGAATTGCGACCCACCTCAGGGTTCGCGCCCGCACCCAGACCTTTGGTAATACCGCTACCAATCTGGATGGTTTGGCCAACCGCCGTTTTGCGGAGCGCCTGGGCGTCCGTGTTCACAGCGAAGAATTCAACACCTTCGATGCGCTCGCGCACCATGTGTTCAACGGCGTTGCCACCGCCGCCGCCGACGCCGATGACTTTAATCACCGCGTCATTGGTTAGTTCCATTGGTTCAAACATAGTTTCTCTCCGTTTTGTGCCTGTCGCTGCGAGATCATAAAAAGATTACTCAGCATGATCTCTTTGTTGAAACATTAAAACTCTTTTCTCAGCCAGCTATTGATGCGTTTAAACCAATTGCCCACCGAGGCGCGTTTTTCTACTTCTGTCTCACCGCTCAGGTGAGACTCTTTTCCATAGTGCAGCAGACCTACCGCCGTCGAGTAGTAAGGCTCCTGCGCATAATCCGTCAGCCCCGTGATGTTCAAGGGTTGGCCGATGCGTACCTGAGTGTGGAACACCCGTTGCGCACAGGCTGCCAGGCCATCAATCTGGGCGGCGCCACCGGTCAGCACGATACCTGCCGCCAGATGATGCTTCACCCCTTGCTGACGCAGTTGCTCCTGCAATTGCAAAATTTCATCGTTAACCAGATTCAACAGTTCGGTGTAGCGTGGCTCAATGACTTCAGCCAGCGTCTGTCTTTGCAGACTGCGCGGAGGACGTCCCCCGACGCTAGGCACCTCTACATTCTCATCCTTGCTAACAATCGACCCAAGCGCACAACCGTGTCGAACTTTGATCGCTTCCGCGTCGGTCGGCGGCGTGCCGAAGGCGTAGGCGATATCGCTGGTGACCACGTTCCCGGCATAAGGGATCACTTTGGTGTGGCGCAGCGCACCGCCGGTATACACCGCCATATCCATGGTGCCGCCGCCGATATCCACCACGCAAACGCCGAGTTCGCGTTCATCTTCGGTCAGCACCGCGTAGCTCGCGGCCAGACCGGCGAAAATAAGTTGGTCAACTTTCAGGCCGCAACGTTCCACGGCCTTGACGATGTTCTTCGCCATATCGTTATGGCAGGTAATCAGATGCACCTTGGCCTGCATGCGCACGCCGGACAGCCCAACCGGGTTTTTGATGCCTTCCTGATAATCGATGGCATATTCCTGAGGGATCACGTGCAGGATACGGTGTTCGTCGCGCACGCGCACCGATTTGGCGGTGTGCACCACATTCTCCACGTCGTCCTGCGTCACTTCCTCTTCCGAGATCGGCACCATGCCGATTTCGTTCTGACAGCTGATGTGTTTGCCCGACAGCGCCAGGTACACCGAAGAGATCTGGCAGTCCGCCATCAGCTCGGCCTGATCGATGGCGCGCTGTACGCACTTCACCACCGATTCCAGGTCGTTTACGCCACCCTTATCCATACCGCGAGACGGGCAGCTGCCCACCCCGATAATGTTGACCATGCCATCGGGCAGAACTTCCCCTACCAACGCGGAGACTTTTGCAGTACCGATCTCCAGTCCAACTACCAGTTTTCTGTCCGTCGACTTGATCATTGTTGTTTTGCCTGTGCCTGATTCTGTTGCTGATTACTGTTTTGCTGACCGCCAAGCGCCTGCGGATCGACCAACACCGGAACCCACCCTACCGAAGCGCCGGACTCGTAGCGCAGATCGACATAGCTGACACGCTTGCTCTCCGCCTGGCCCTGCTGCTGCAATACCGGGTAAAGCTCGATAAACCGCTGCAAACGCCCGTTGCGGTCATCGCGCCCCAGCTCAAGCCGGACATCGTTGTCCAGCGCCAGCTGCCAGGAATGGCGCGCGGTCATCGCCGCCATTTTCAGCGTATATTTGCTGGCCGCCAACGTGGCGCTCATCGCCCGATAGCCTTCCAGCACATCCTGCTCGCTCCCTTCCGGCCCGTAGAGCAGCGGCAACTTCTGCTTGCCCGCCCGCTCCGCCGGTACGCTGAACGCTTTGCCCTCGGCGTCCACCATGTGCAAATCGTTCCAGCGCGCCACCGGGACGTACTCCACCAGATGGATCTTCAGCTCATCCGGCCATTGTTTGCGCACGCTGGCCTGCTTGATCCACGGCAGACGTTCGATCTGCTGCTGGATGACGTCCACATCCTGCGTCATAAAGGTGCCGGGTGCGCCCAGCGCCAGGATCGCCTGACGAATATCATCGTTGGTGGTGTAATGGCGTTCGCCGGTCACCACCAGCCTTGAGAGCGGCAGGCGGCTGGCGTCTTTCATCCAGCCAAGCACCGCCCAACCGCTCCACACGACCGTTCCCAACACCATCAGCAGGAAAATCATTCCCGCCAACTGGGTTCCATTGCTGCGGCGCGGGCCGTTATCCACCTCGCGATCGCGCGCATTCAGGGCAGCTTGCGACATATCAGTCGGCCAACTCCAAAATTCTCGCCACCAACTGCGAGAAGCTTAATCCAAACTGGCGCGCCGCCATCGGCACCAGGCTATGACTAGTCATGCCCGGAGAGGTGTTCACCTCAAGCAGATAGAAGCGGCCATCGCTGTCTTGCATCACGTCGACGCGGCCCCAGCCGCTGCAGTCCAGACCGCGGTAGGCGCGCAGCGCCAACGCCGCCATCTCGGCTTCCTGCTCGGCGCTCAAACCGCTCGGGCAGAAGTACTGCGTGTTGTCCGAAATGTACTTGGCCTGGTAGTCGTAAAACACGCCGGCCGGCTGGATGCGGATTGACGGCAGAACCTGGTCGCCCAGCATCGCCACGGTGTATTCCGGGCCGCTCAACCACTTCTCCACCAGCACATCGTCGTCATGGCGGAAGGCTTCTTCCAGCGCCGCTGCCAACGCCGCGCTTTCGGTGACCTTGCTCATACCGACGCTGGAGCCTTCACGGCTCGGCTTGACGATCAGCGGCAAACCGAGATCCGCCACGCGCGCCAGCAGCGCCGCTTTTTCGGCGCCGAGGTACAGCTGGCGATTCAGCGCCACGTAAGGCGCTACCGGCAAGCCCATCGACTGCCACACCATCTTGGTGCGCCATTTGTCCATGGTCAGCGCCGAGGCCATCACGCCACTGCCGGTATAAGGCAGTTCGAGGAACTCCAGCAGCCCTTGCAGGGTGCCGTCCTCGCCGCCGCGCCCGTGCAGCGCGATAAATACTTTGGTGAATCCCTGCTCTTTCAACTGGGTCACCGGGAAATCGCGGGTGTCGACGCCGTGCGCATCGATACCGGCTTCGCGCAACCCGGCCAGCACCGCGGCGCCGGACTGCAGGGAAACTTCGCGTTCGGCGGAGGTGCCGCCCAGCAGAACTGCAACTTTATCAGCCATGGTGCTCCTCCTCTTTCTTCGGCGGCTGCAGCTTCAGCTCGGCCAGTTTACGGGCGATTTTGCCCACGTTGCCGGCGCCCTGCACCAGCACCAAGTCTTCATCCTGCAGCAGCTGCGCCAGGGTTTCCGGCACGCTATCGGCATCGGAAACCAGGATCGGATCCAGCTTGCCGCGGCTGCGGATGGTGCGGCACAGCGAACGGCTGTCCGCGCCCGGGATCGGCGCTTCGCCGGCGGCGTACACGTCGAGCATCAGCAGCACATCCACCTGCGACAGCACGTTGGCGAAATCGTCGTACAGATCGCGGGTGCGCGTATAACGGTGCGGCTGGAAGATCATCACCAAACGCTTGTCCGGCCAGCCGGCGCGCGCCGCTTTCAGCGTGGCGTCCACCTCGGTCGGATGGTGGCCGTAATCGTCCACCAGCATCGCGCTGCCCGCTTTGCCGTTGACCGGTTCCAGCGGGAACTCGCCGAGGAAATCGAAGCGGCGCCCGGTGCCCTGGAAGCCCGCCAGCGCGCGCAGGATATCTTCGTCGTCGATGCCTTCTTCGGTCGCTACCGCCACCGCCGCCGCTGCGTTCAACGCATTGTGGCGGCCCGGCGCGTTCAGCGTTACCGTCAGCAACGGCTTGTCCTGGCGGCTCAGGGTAAAGTGCCCCTGCGGCCCAATCTGCCGGTAGTCTTCGATGCGCACGTCGGCATCTTCACTGAAGCCGTAGGTGGTGATATGGCGCCCCACGCGCGGCAGCAGCTCGCGCACTACCGGATCGTCGATGCACATCACCGCACGGCCGTAGAACGGCAGGTTGTGCAAGAAATTGATAAACGTCTGTTTCAGGTTCTCAAAGTCGCCCTGGTAGGTGTCCATGTGGTCGGCTTCAATGTTGGTGACCACGGCCACCATCGGCTGCAGATGCAGGAACGACGCATCGCTCTCATCCGCTTCCGCGATCAGATAACGGCTGGATCCCAGTCGTGCGTGGGTGCCCGCCGCCTTCACCAGCCCGCCGTTGACGAAGGTCGGGTCCAGGCGGGCTTCGGCATAAATGCTCGAGACCATCGCCGTGGTGGTGGTTTTGCCGTGCGTGCCGGCAATAGCGATGCCGTGACGAAAACGCATCAGCTCCGCCAGCATTTCAGCGCGGCGGATCACCGGGATGCGCGCTTCACGAGCGGCGACGATCTCCGGGTTGTCGGCGGAGATGGCGGTAGAGACCACCACCACGCTCGCATCCAGCACGTTTTCCGGGCGGTGATTGAAATAAATCGTCGCTCCGAGCGCGCTCAACTGTTGGGTCACCGGATTCGGCGCCAGGTCGGAGCCGCTGATCTGATACCCTTCGTTTGCCAACACTTCGGCGATACCACCCATGCCGGCGCCACCGATGCCGACAAAGTGAATGTGCCGGACGCGACGCATCTCGGGCACGATAGTACGTAGTTTCGCCAGTTGTTGTGTATTCATCACTCTCTCTAATCCGGACCCGGTATCCCGGCCCTACATCACATTGCTTTATTCAGGTTCGGCGCACCGAACCCCTGCACTCGTTACTTGGCGAGCCGCACCAGCTCCGCCGCCACGCGCTCGGTGGCGTCCGGAATGGCGACCGCGCGCGCTTTCTCGGCCATGGCCAGCAGCGTCTTGCGATCCCAGCTCGCCAGCAGTTCGGCCACCACATCGGCGTTAAACTGCGGCTGTTCGATAATCTTCGCCGCGCCGGCTTCTTCCAGCGGACGCGCATTCCAGTACTGCTGACGGTCCTTGTGCATGAACGGCACGAAGATCGCCGGCAGCCCCGCCGCCGCGATTTCGCTGACGGTCAACGCGCCGGAGCGGCAGACCACCACGTCGGCCCAGGCGTAGGCGGCGGCCATGTCGTCGATGAACTCGGTCACCTTGTGCTGCGTCTGCCCTACCCTCTCGTAGTCGCGCAGCACCGTTTCCAGCGCGCCCTTGCCCACCTGATGCCAGAGCGTAATTCTATCGCCCAAACGCGCCGCGACTTCAGGAACTGTCTGATTCAGCACGCGCGCGCCCTGACTTCCGCCAATCACCAACACGCGGATCGGGCCTTCGCGCCCTTGCAACCGCTCCGCCGGCAGTGGCAGCGCCAACACGTCGGTACGCACCGGGTTGCCCACCACCTCGGCGTTCGGGAACGCGCCGGGGAAGGCCTGCATCACTTTGGCGGCGATGCGCGCCAGCCAGCGGTTGGTCAAACCGGCGATGCCGTTCTGCTCGTGCAGCACCACCGGGATGCCGCACTGCCAGGCCGCCAGGCCGCCGGGGCCGGAAACGTAACCCCCCATCCCCAGCACCACATCCGGCTGATAACTGCGCATGATGGCTTTCGCCTGCCGCACCGCCTGCCAGATGCGCAATGGCGCGGTCAGCTGGGCCTTCAGGCCCTTGCCGCGCAGGCCGGAGATGCGGATAAAATCAATCTCGATCCCGTGCTTCGGCACCAGATCGGCTTCCATTCGGTCTGCGGTTCCGAGCCAGCGCACCTGCCAGCCCTGCGCCATCAGATGATGCGCGACCGCCAGCCCCGGGAACACGTGCCCGCCGGTACCGCCTGCCATCACCATTAAACGCTTAGGTTTCCCGCTCATCCCTTACCTCTTCACAAACGCCTGAGCCTTGGTCAGGCGCGTTTCATAATCAATTCGCAGCAACAGCACGATCGCCGTCGACATAATCAGCAAGCTCGAGCCGCCGTAACTGATCAGCGGCAGCGTCAGACCTTTGGTCGGCAGCATGCCTGCGGCGGCGCCGACGTTAACCAGCGCCTGGAAGCTGAACCACACGCCGATCGCGCAGGCCAGGAAGCCGGAGAAGCGTTGGTCGATCTCCAGCGCGCGGCGCCCGATGGACATCGCGCGAAAAGCGACGAAGAATACCATTAACAGGGCTAAAACCACACCGATATAGCCCAGTTCTTCACCCAAAATGGAGAAGATGAAGTCGGTGTGCGCTTCCGGCAAATACTCCAGTTTCTGCACCGAGTTGCCGAGCCCCTGCCCCCAGAACTCACCGCGGCCGAATGCCATCAGCGACTGGGTCAGCTGGTAGCCGCTGCCGAACGGGTCGGCCCACGGGTTCCAGAACGAGGTCACGCGGCGCATACGGTACGGTTCCGCGATAATCAGCAGCACCACGGCGAACACGCCGGAGCCGATGATCGCCAGGAACTGCCACATTTTCGCGCCGGCCAGGAACAGCATCGCCAGCGTGGTGATGAACAGCACCACCACGGTGCCGAGATCCGGTTGCGCCAGCAGCAGCACCGCCAGCACCACCATCACGCCCATCGGCTTGCAGAAGCCCCAGAAGTTGCTGCGCACCTCTTCCACCTTGCGCACCAGATAGCTCGCCAGATAGCAGAACAGCGACAGCTTGGACAGCTCCGCCGGCTGAATACGCAGCGGGCCGAGCGCGATCCAGCGCGAGGCCCCGTTCACCGAGCTCCCCACCACCAGGACGATCAGCAGCATCACGATCGACATCAGCAGCATCACGTTGCTGTAGCGCTGCCAAACTTCCATCGGGATGCGCAGCGTCACCAGAGACAAGCCGAACGCCAGGCCGAGGTACAGCGCATCGCGTTTGGCGAACAGGAACGGATCGTCCGCCAGGCGTTGGCCGATCGGCATCGACGCCGAAGTCACCATCACGAAGCCGATGATCGCCAACCCGAAGGTCAGCCACAGCAGGGTGCGGTCGTACAGCACCATGTTGACCGCGTCGTTGTCACGCGCGCCGGTCACCCAGTCTTTCATCCGTTCTGTCAGCCCGAAGTTCGGCAAGCGTAGTTTCATCCGCCAAGCTCCTGCGCCAGGCGGGCGAACTCATCGCCGCGCACTTCAAAATTACGGAACTGATCGAGACTGGCGCAGGCCGGCGACAACAGCACCATATCGCCGGGCTGTACGCGGCCGGCGATGGTGCGCATCGCCTGCTCCATGGTCTCGGTCAGCGTCGCCACTTCCGGCCGCAGCTGCGCCAGCTGGGCGCCGTCGCGGCCAAAGCAATACAGACGCACGTTGTCGCCCTGCAGATAGCGCGCCAGCGGTGAGAAATCGGCGGATTTGCCGTCGCCGCCCAGCAGCAGATGCAGCGTGCCGTCCACCTGCAGGCCGTTCAGCGCCGCTTCGGTGCTGCCGACGTTGGTGGCTTTGGAATCGTTGATCCAACGCACGCCGTTGTTCTCCCAGGCCAGCTGGAAACGGTGCGCCAGGCCGGTAAAGGTGGTCAGCGCCTTCAGGCTGGAGGCACGCGGGATATTGACCGCATCCGCCAACGCCAGCGCCGCCAGGGCGTTGGTGTAATTGTGGCGGCCGGTCAGCTTCATCTCGCGCGTATTCAGCACCTTCTCACCGCGCACCCGCAGCCAGGTTTCGCCCTGCTGACGGTTCAGGTGATAGTCGCCCACGTCCGCCCCGAAGCTGACGCAGCGCTCGTCGGCGCCGCGCACCGGCATGGTCAGCGCATCGTCCGCGTTCACCACGCACACCGCGGCGTTTTCATACACGCGCAGCTTGGCGCCGCGATACTGCTGCAGGCCAAATGGATAACGATCCATATGATCTTCGGTCACGTTCAGGATGGTCGCCGCCGCCGCTCGCAGGCTATGCGTCGTTTCAAGCTGGAAGCTGGACAGTTCCAGCACGTACAGCTGACATTCCTGACGCAACAGGCTCAGCGCCGGCAGGCCGATATTGCCGCCCACGCCTACCGCCCAACCGGCGGCTTTCGCCATTTCGCCCACCAGGGTGGTGACGGTGCTCTTGCCGTTGGAGCCGGTGATCGCCACGATCGGCGCCTGCGCCTCGCGGCAGAACAGTTCGACGTCGCCGACGATTTCCACGCCGGCGTCCGCTGCGGCGCTCAATGCCGGGGTCGCCAACGCGACGCCCGGACTGGCGACGATCAGATCCGCCGCCAGCAGCCAGTCCTGATTCAAATCGCCCAAATGGCGCTCCACGCTTTCAGGCAGTTTGTCCAACCCTGGCGGCGCGATACGGGTATCCATCACGCGCGGCGTTACGCCGCGCGCCATGAAGAAATCGACACAGGACAGGCCGGTGAGGCCCAACCCGATGATGACGACTTTTCTACCCTGATAGTCTGCCATGATTAACGCACCTTCAGCGTTGCCAGGCCAATCAGCACCAGCATCAGCGAAATGATCCAGAAGCGCACGATCACGCGCGGTTCCGGCCAGCCTTTCAATTCATAGTGGTGGTGAATCGGCGCCATGCGGAAAATGCGTTGCCCGCGCAGCTTGAACGACCCCACCTGCAGGATCACCGACAGCGTCTCTACCACGAATACGCCGCCCATGATCACCAACAAGAACTCTTGGCGCAGCAGCACCGCGATAGTGCCCAGCGCGCCGCCCAGCGCCAGCGAACCGACGTCGCCCATAAATACCTGAGCCGGGTAGGTGTTGAACCACAGGAACCCAAGGCCGGCGCCGACGATGGCGGTGCAGACGATCACCAACTCACCGGCATGACGCAGATACGGAATATGCAGGTAGTTGGCGAAGTTCATGTTACCGGTCGCCCAGGCCACCAGCGCGAAACCGGCCGCCACGAATACCGTCGGCATAATCGCCAGGCCGTCCAGGCCGTCGGTCAGGTTGACCGCGTTGCTGGTGCCGACGATGACGAAATAGGCCAGCAGGATGTACAGCAGGCCCAGCTGCGGCATCACGTCCTTAAAGAACGGCACAACCAGCTCGGTGGCTGGCGTGTCTTTTCCTACGGCGTACATGGCGAATGCGACAATCAGCGCAATCACCGACTGCCAGAAATACTTCCAGCGGGCGATCAGCCCTTTGGTGTCCTTACGCACCACCTTGCGGTAGTCGTCGACGAAACCGACGATGCCGTAACCCACCAGCACAAACAGCACGCACCAGACATACGGGTTGGACGGGTAGGCCCACATCAGCACCGAAATGGTGATGGAGGTCAGGATCATGATGCCGCCCATGGTCGGCGTGCCGCGCTTGCTGAAGTGCGACTCGGGGCCGTCGTTGCGCACCACCTGCCCGAAGGACATTTCTTGCAGACGCTTGATCACCCGCGGGCCCATCCACAACGACAGGAACAGCGCGGTCAGCAGGCTGACAATGGCTCGGAACGTCAGATAAGAAAAGACGTTGAAGCCTGAGTAATACTTGACCAAATGCTCGGCCAGCCAAACTAACATGGTGCTTTCTCCTGTAACGCGCGTACTACCTGCTCCATTGCGGCACTACGTGAACCTTTGATTAACACGGTGATGACCGCATGTTCCGACAGTAATTCCGCCACGCGCGCGATCACTGCTGTCTTGTCCTGATAATGTTCGCCGTTGCCGGAAGCTTCGCTCAGCACGCGGCTCAACCCGCCGACGCTGATCACTTTGTCGACCCCGGCCAGACGGGCGGCTTCGCCCACCTGACGGTGGCACTCTTCCGCTTCTGCGCCCAGCTCAGCCATATCGCCGACCACCATCACGCGGTAGCCCGGCATCTCCGCCAGCACCTGCGCCGCCGCGGTCATCGACCCGACGTTGGCGTTGTAGCTGTCGTCCAGCAGCAGCTTACCTTCGGCCAGCGCCACCGGGAACAAACGCCCCGGCACCGCCTGCAATTGTTTTAACCCCTGACGCACCGCTTCCAGGGTGGCGCCTACCGACATCGCCAGCGCCGTGGCCGCCAACGCGTTAGCCACGTTGTGGCGCCCCGGCAGCGGCAGCGCGATCTCGGCGGTGCCGAACGGGCTGTGCAGCGTGAACTGCGTGCCTGCGCCGTTCACCCGCACGTCGTCCGCGAAGAAGTCCACGCCTTCGGCGGCCTGTGGCGAGAAGCGCCAGACGGTTTTGCCGTCCAGCATGCTCTGCCAGTGCGGCCAGTCGTTGTTATCGGCGTTGATGATCGCCACGCCGTCGGCCGGCAGGCCGGTAAAGATTTCACCTTTCGCCTGGGCGACGCCGGCCAGCGAGCCGAAGCCTTCCAGGTGCGCGGCCGCCAGGTTGTTCACCAAAGCGGTCTGCGGACGCGTCAATGCGGTGGTGTAAGCAATTTCGCCAATGTGGTTAGCGCCCAGCTCTATCACGGCAAAATCATGCTGCGGCGCCAGACGCAACAGCGTCAGCGGCACGCCGATGTCGTTATTGAAGTTGCCGGCGGTATACAGCACTTCGCCGCATTCACGCAGAATGGCGGCGGTCATTTCTTTCACCGATGTCTTGCCCGAGGAACCGGTCAGCGCTACCACGCGCGCCGGCACCTGTTGACGCACCCAGGCGCCAAGCTGGCCCAGCGCCAAACGGGTGTCTTGCACCACCAGCTGCGGCGCGTCCACTGATAAGCGCTTACTGACCAGCAGCGCCCCGGCGCCTGCGGCTACGGCATCCGCCGCGAAGTCGTGCGCGTCGAAACGCTCGCCTTTCAGCGCCACAAACAGGCAACCGGCGGTCACCTTGCGGGTGTCTGTCGTCACCTCGACAATTTGGCAATCGGCGCCCACCAGTTCAGCACTCAATACCTCAGCCAGTGTCTGAAGAGAGACAGGGATCATGCCAGCACCCCCAGCAGTCGGGCGACCGTCGTGCGGTCGGAGTAATCCAGGCGGCGGTTGCCCACCAGCTGATAATCTTCGTGGCCTTTGCCCGCCACCAGCACCACATCCTGCTCCTGCGCCTGCATGATGGCGCTGGTCACCGCTTCGGCGCGGCCGTGGATCACCAGCGCCTGCCCGGCGTCCAGCAATCCGGTCAGGATGTCGTTGATAATCGCGCGCGGCTCTTCGGTGCGCGGGTTGTCATCGGTGATCACCACGCGATCGGCGAACTGCTCGGCGATGCCGCCCATCAGCGGACGCTTGCCCTTGTCGCGATCGCCGCCGCAGCCGAACACACACCACAGCTGCCCCTGGCAGTGCAGACGCGCGGCTTCCAGCGCTTTCTCCAGCGCATCCGGCGTGTGGGCGTAATCCACCACTACCGTCGGTTTGCCCGGCGCGTTAAACACTTCCATGCGGCCGCAGACCGGCTGCAGACGGCTGCCGGTTTCCACCAGCGCCTCCAGCGGGTAGCCCAACGACAGCAGCGTCGCCAATGCCAACAGCAGGTTGCTGACGTTGAACGCGCCCATCAGGCGGCTTTCGATCTCGCCGTCGCCCCAGCTGGAGCTGAAACGAACAGTCGCGCCGTTGTCGTGATAGTCGACCGCCGTGGTTTTCAGCCAGCGGCCGTGGCAGCCCGGCTGCAGGTTGTCCTGCATCGTCACCGCTACCGCATCCGGCAATTTGCCGAGCCAGCGCTGACCGACTTCATCGTCGGCGTTGATGATCGCCTGCCCCACGTTGTGGGCGGCGAACAGCGACCATTTGGCCGCTTCGTAATTGGCCATATCACCGTGGTAATCCAGGTGATCGCGGCTCAGGTTGGTGAAGACCGCCGCAGCGAACGGCAGCGCCGCTACCCGGTGTTGCACCAAACCGTGGGAAGAAACTTCCATGGCGGCGAAGGTCGCGCCCTGTTCCGCCAACTCGTTTAATACGTGTTGAACATCCACCGCAGAACCGGTGGTATTCTCGGTCGGACACACCTGGCCCAGCAGGCCGTTGCCGACGGTGCCCATCACCGCGCTGGTTTCGCCCAGCAGTTGGCTCCACTGCGCCAGCAGCTGCGTGGTGGTGGTTTTGCCGTTGGTGCCGGTCACGCCGACCAGGCGCAAGCGCTCGCCCGGCTGATGGTAAAAACGCCCGGCCAGCGCGGAAAGGCGCTGGTTCAGTTGGCTCAGGTAGATCACCGGCACGCCGTGCATCTCAACGATGGCGCCGTCTTCGGCCTGACCGTCAGCCTCGGCGATCACAGCGGCGACGCCCTGCGCGATGGCCTGCGGAATATAGCGGCGCCCATCCGTTTGATGGCCGACCACGGCGACAAACAGATCCCCGGCAGCCGCCACACGGCTGTCTAATGTCATTTCCCGCAGCGCGCGCCCGGGTGCCGTCGGCACCCACGGGGCGAGTAAGTCGCGCAAATTACGATCTGCCACCTGAACCCTCTTTCTTGTTAATCACTAATTCGCTTTTGTCACCGGTGGGCAACGCGTCAGGCTCGACGTTCATGGTGCGCAATACGCCGCCCATGATGGCGCCGAACACCGGCGCGGAGATTGCGCCACCATAGTATTTCCCACCCTGCGGGTCGTTGATGACGACCACCAGGGCAAAACGGGGGTTACTTGCCGGCGCGACGCCGGCGGTATAAGCGATGTATCGGTTGACGTATTTGCCGTCCGGGCCCACTTTTTTCGCGGTACCGGTTTTGATGGCGATACGGTATCCCTTGATGGCGGCTTTTACGCCGCCGCCGCCCGGCAAGGCCACGCTTTCCATCATGTGCACCACGGTGCGCACCAGAGGTTCAGGGAAAACGCGCTCGCCGGCGACCGGAGGGTCAACCTTGGTGATCGACAATGGGCGATACACGCCCAGGCTGCCGATCGTTGCATAGACTCGCGCCAACTGTAACGGAGTTACCATCAGCCCGTAGCCGAAAGAGAAGGTGGCCCTCTCTATGTCAGACCACCGTTGTTTTTTTGGGTATATGCCACTGCTTTCTCCGACCAGCCCCAAATTGGTCGCTTTTCCCAGCCCAAAACGAGAGTAAGTATCTACTAACGCTGAGGACGGCATCGCTAACGCCAGCTTTGAAACACCGACGTTACTCGACTTCTGCAAGATCCCGGTCAATGACAGCTCCGAGTACCGCGCCACGTCTTTGATCTCGTGGCCCTGAATGCGATACGGGATGGTGTTCAGCACGCTGTTTTCTCTCACCACGCCGTTTTGCAGCGCGGTCATCACCACCATTGGCTTCACGGTTGAACCGGGTTCAAAAATATCGGTGATGGCGCGGTTACGCATGGTTTCTTTCGGCGTACCGGCCATGTTGTTCGGGTTGTAAGACGGGCTGTTGGCCATCGCCAGCACTTCGCCGGTGTTCACATCGATCAGCACCGCAGTGCCCGATTCGGCCTTGTTGAACGCCACCGCATTGTTCAGCTCGCGATACACCAGCGCCTGCAGGCGCTCATCGACGCTCAGCACCAGGTTGTGCGCCGCCTGGCTGTCGACGGAGGAGATGTCTTCGATCACCCGGCCGAAGCGGTCCTTGCGCACCGTTCTCTCGCCCGGTTGCCCGGTCAGCCAGCGGTCGAAGCTCTTCTCGACGCCTTCAATGCCTTGTCCGTCGATGTTGGTCACGCCGATGATGTGCGACGTCACCTGCCCCGCCGGATAGTAACGGCGCGACTCCTGCCGCAGGTAGATCCCCGGCAGCTTGAGTTTGTGGATGTAGTCGCCGATCGCCGGGTTAACCTGGCGCGCCAGATAAACGAAGCGCCCTTTCGGGTTGGCGTTGATGCGGTTGGAGAGTTGGTCCAGCGGGATGTTCAGCGCATCGGAAAGCGCTTTCCAGCGGCTGTCCAGCGTGATGCCGCCGCGCTCGTTCAGCTCTTTCGGATCGGCCCACACCGCATTCACCGGCACGCTGACCGCCAACGGACGGCCGGCGCGATCGCTGATCATGCCGCGCGCGGTCGGCACTTCCTGCACGCGCAGCGAACGCATGTCGCCTTCTTTCACCAGACGATCGGGGTTGATGACCTGCAGGTACGCGACGCGCAACATCAGGCCAACCATCGCCAGCAAAATGCAGCCGCACAGCAACGCAAAACGCCAGCTGACAAAGCTGGCCTGATCTTCCTGGCGTCTCAACTTACCGGGGCGCGCTGCTTTCATGCGTTTCCTTTCTACTCCGTGTCATTATTCCGGTTAAACCATTCATTGTTTAACGATGATATTTTCCTGCGATGGATCAACGTGTTGCATCTGCAGTTTTTCTGTCGCGATACGTTCAACCCGGCTGTGATCGCCGAGGGCGTTCTCTTCTAAAATCAGGTTGCGCCACTCGATGTCCAGCGCATCGCGCTCCAGAACCAGCTGTTCGCGCTCGGCGGTCAGCAGGCGGGTGCGGTGCGCGGTAGTCACCACGAAAATCGCGGAGACCAGTGACGCAATCAGTAAAATCAGGGGGATCTTGGCGTTGCGCAGCAGATCGCCGCCAATGACCCCAACCAGACCGTGACGTTCGTTGCCGATCACGCGGGCATCCTCTCAGCAATACGCAGCACCGAGCTGCGCGCACGCGGGTTGTCCGCCACTTCCGCTTCCGACGGCATCATTTTGCCCAGCGCTTTCAGCGTCCGGCCGCCCATGCCGCGCAGCTGCTCTTCGGTCAACGGAATGCCGGCCGGCACCTGGGCGCCGCGGCTATGGTGACGCATAAAGCGTTTGACGATGCGGTCTTCCAGCGAGTGGAAGCTGATGATCGACAAACGGCCCTGCGGGGCCAGCACTTCCAGCGCGCCGTCGAGCGCACGCTCGATCTCTTCCAGCTCGCTGTTGATATAGATGCGGATCGCCTGGAAGCTGCGCGTCGCCGGGTGCTTGTGCTTTTCCCGGAACGGACTGGCATCGGCGATCAGATCCGCCAGCTCTTTGGTCCGCGTCATCGGCTCCACGCGGTTTCTTTCCACGATGGCGCGCGCGATGCGCTTGGCGAAACGCTCCTCGCCAAAGGTTTTCAGCACCCAGGCGATGTCGTCCGCTTCGGCCTTCATCAGCCATTCCGCGGCGGACAGGCCGGTGGACGGATCCATGCGCATGTCCAGCGGGCCGTCGCGCATAAAGGAGAACCCGCGCTCCGCGTCGTCAAGCTGCGGCGAGGAAACGCCCAGATCGAGCAGAACGCCGTCGATCTTGCCCACCAGCTCGCGCTCCCGCACATAGTGCGACAACTCGGAAAATGGGCCGTGTACGATGGTAAAACGAGGATCTTCAATAGATTTGGCGGCTGCAATCGCCTGAGGGTCACGGTCAATCGCCAGCAAGCGCCCTTCCGGCCCCAGCTGGGACAGAATCAGACGAGAATGGCCACCGCGACCAAAAGTACCGTCGATATATATGCCGTTGCTGCGGATGTTGAGGCCATTGACGGCTTCGTCCAGCAGGACGGTGGTGTGTTTATAGTTTTCCAACATGCTTATAGCGACAAGTCCTGTAGCCGCTCAGACAACGGTTCCTGAGCCGACTGTTCAGCGTCAATATCATCCTTGACTTGTTGATACCAGGTCTGTTCATCCCACAGTTCAAACTTGTTGAACTGACCGACCAGCATCACTTCTTTCGTGAGCCCGGCGTGTTGCCGCAGCGTACTGGCTAACAGCAAACGACCGGCACTATCCATCTGACACTCACTGGCATGCCCCAACAGCAGGCGCTGAACGCGGCGCTCGGCGGGATTCATGCTCGACAGACGTGATAATTTTTGTTCAATAATTTCCCATTCGGGCAAAGGATAAAGCAGCAGACAGGGCTGATGGAGGTCAATGGTACAGACCATTTGGCCTTGCGATTCCTCGTTGAGCAATTCCCGATATCGGGTAGGTACGGCGAGCCGCCCTTTGCTGTCGAGGTTGACCATCGTCGCTCCACGGAACATTCCTGAGCTACCCCTTAGTGACCGTTTTCACCACTTTACCCCACAAATTCCCACACAATGGAGTTTACGGAGGGTATGAAAACCTTGTCAAGCCAGAGCGCCAGCGCTTTGGCAATATTTCTCTGGTCATTTTGGGAGCTGACTCGCGAAAGAAACTCTGATTATTCGACGATTAAAAATTAACACCATGATAAACGGAGAGAATTTTCTAAGCGGAAAGAATCTGATTAAAAACCTGACGAACTGGCGATTAATTAACTCATTACTTCCTTCTGCAAGCCATGTCTCATTTTTCAGCTCGGCAATCTCAGGGCTGTAACCGCTGGCGAGCCGCGCCCGCCAAGGCTCGGCGCCAGGCGAACCGATCGAGGAATAAGGCCATAACTCCTTGAGTTAATAACGCTCAATCGTTATTCACCGTAAAACCGGGCGCTATTTTACTTCAATTTGCACCGCCGTGATGAGGCCGCGATAAAAATAAATGGCTCGGATATTACGAGCAGAAGTAATTTCGATTCAAATCAACTTGGTAAGATTATTCCCAAAATACCTGTTTACAATTATGGTTTCATTTTCTTACACCTTTATTTCCACAATTTTTGCCGGAAAAAATCCTCTTCAAAAACGAAAAATCGCAACCTTATGTTTTTAATCGATTTATTTAAAAACGCCGATTTTAATCTCTCCGCTCCATCCTACGCCCCTGTTCTGCGGGACAAAAAGCGAACAAATGTTAAAAATAAAAATATAAACCTAGTTAAAAAACACAATCCAGATTAGTACACTATAAAAAAGGCAAAAAACCAGCCTTAACATCCAACAATTAATGATTTAACAGAATTTTAACCATAAGGGGTGACACATGCTTTCGCCCGCTACTCACTGGCGTAGCGCCGCTGCCGATACGTTCGCACTGGTGGTGTATTGCTTTATCGCCGGCATGGCGATAGAAGTGTTGATCTCAGGCATGAGCTTCCAGCAATCCCTCTCTTCACGCCTGTTGTCGATCCCGGTCAACATCCTGATCGCCTGGCCTTACGGCCGCTATCGCGATCTGTTTATCCGCACGGCGCGCCGCTGCCCGCGCGGCCAGTTCCTGCTGCGCAACCTCGCCGATCTGCTGGCCTACGTCAGCTTCCAGTCGCCGGTTTATGCCGCCATTCTATGGAGCGTAGGCGCCGACGGCCAACAAATGCTGGCGGCGGTAACCAGCAATGCGCTGGTCTCCATGGCGATGGGCGTGGTGTATGGCTATTTCCTGGAATACTGCCGGCGGCTGTTCCGGGTGGCGGACTACGTCTAAACCAGGAGCCCGCCAACGCGGGCCCCTGTCAGGCAAACTACTTGCGGCTCAGGCTGCCGCGGCGGAACAGATTGCGGCGAATGCGCGTCAGCCCCGGCTTGGGTTTACGCGGTTCGTCCAGGCTGGCCAGCACCAGCTCCAGCACGCGCTCGGCCACGTCGCGATGGCGCTGCGCTACCGCCAATACCGGGCACTCCAGGAAATCCAACAGTTCATGATCGCCGAAGGTGGCGATCGCCAGATCGGTCGGCAAGCGGCCGCGTTGCTTCAGCGTCACGTCCATCACGCCCTGCAATAAAGAGAATGACGTGGTAAACAGCGCCTGCGGCATCGGGTGCGTTTTCAGCCATTCGGCAAACAGCGCGCCGGCGGCTTCGCGTTCATAGCTGTTGGCGTACAGGTAATCGACGTGGCGAGGATCCTCTTGCCAGGCCTGACGGAAGCCCTGCTCACGCAGGAAGCTCACCGAAAGCTCCGGCAAGGCGCCCAGATACAGCACCGATTCAGCCGGGAAGGTGCGCAGCTCCTGCGCCAGCGCAAAGGCATCTTCCTGATCGGCGCCCACAACGCTGATGAAATGCTCGCGATCCAGCGCGCGGTCCAGCGCGATGATCGGCAGCGGATCGTTGGCCCAGCGTTGATAGAAAGGATGTTCCGGCGGCAAGGCGGTGGAGACGATAATGGCATCCACCTGACGCTGCAGCAGGTGCTCAATGCAGCGCATTTCGTTATCCGGCTGATCTTCGGAACAGGCGATCAGCAATTGATAACCCCGCTGGCGCGCCTGGCGCTCCAGGTAGTTGGCGATGCGGGTATAGCTGGTATTTTCCAGATCCGGGATCACCAGGCCGATAGAACGGGTGCGCCCGGCGCGCAGCCCCGCCGCGACGGCATTCGGGTGATAGTTATGCTCCCTGACCACGGCCATCACTTTCTCGACGGTTTTATCGCTGACACGATACTGCTTCGCCTTGCCGTTGATGACATAACTGGCCGTCGTGCGCGAAACGCCCGCGAGACGCGCGATTTCATCCAGTTTCACATTAACCCCTTAATGACGCTGAAAATAGAAGTGAAGGCTGTGCTCGGATTAACCATGACATCCCGTACGGTTATTCAATCCAGCCTCTGCGATCTAACAGCAGAAAACACTGCCTAGCAACCGCTTTTGCCGAAAGGTGCCAGCAATCGGGCAAAAAATACCGAAAAACAAAGGGCGCAGCCACGCCGCGCCCCGATTATTCGCCGCCAGACCGCGCTCAGCGCATGATTTTGTCGCCGCGCGACACGCCGACCACGCCGGAACGCGCCACTTCCACGATCTCCGCCACTTCACGCACCGCGCTCAGGAAGGCGTCGAGCTTGTCGCTGGTGCCGGCCAGCTGCACCGTATACAGCGTCGCCGTCACATCAACGATCTGGCCGCGGAAAATGTCGGCGCAGCGCTTCACCTCTTCACGGCCGTAGCCGCTGGCCTGCAGCTTCACCAGCATGATCTCGCGCTCGACGTGGGCGCCCTGCACCAGTTCGCTGACGCGCAGCACGTCCACCAGCTTGTGCAACTGCTTCTCAATCTGCTCCAGCACTTTCTCGTCGCCGACGGTCTGGATAGTCATGCGCGACAGCGTCGGATCATCGGTCGGCGCCACCGTCAGGCTCTCGATGTTGTAACCGCGCTGGGAGAACAACCCCACCACGCGCGACAGGGCGCCGGATTCGTTTTCCAGCAAGACAGATAAAATACGGCGCATGATCAGGTCCTCTCCGTTTTGCTAAGCCACATTTCGTCCATGCTTCCGCCGCGGATCTGCATCGGGTAGACATGTTCGGTTTCATCGACGGTCACGTCGACGAACACCAGCCGCTCTTTTTCCGCCAGCGCCTGCGCCAGCTTGCTTTCCAGCTCATCCGGCGTGCGGATGGCGATGCCGACATGGCCGTAAGCCTCGGCCAGCTTGACGAAGTCCGGCAGCGAATCCATGTAAGACTGCGAATGACGGCCGGAATAAATCATGTCCTGCCACTGCTTGACCATGCCCAGATAGCGGTTGTTGAGGTTCACCACCACCACCGGCAGGTTATATTGCAGCGCGGTGGACAGCTCCTGAATATTCATCTGAATGCTGCCGTCGCCGGTCACGCACACCACGGTTTCCTCCGGCAGCGCCAGCTTGACGCCCAATGCCGCCGGCAGGCCGAAGCCCATGGTGCCAAGGCCGCCGGAGTTGATCCAACGGCGCGGTTTGTCGAACGGATAATAGAGCGCGGCGAACATCTGGTGCTGCCCCACGTCGGAGGTCACATAGGCGTCGCCTTTGGTCAGGCGATGCAGGGTTTCAATCACCGCCTGCGGCTTGATGGTGCCGCTGTTTTTGTCGTAGCCCAGGCAGTCGCGGGCGCGCCACTGCTCGATAGACTGCCACCAATCGCGCAGCGCATCGTGATCCTGCGCCTTGTCATCCTGCGCCAACAGCTCCAGCATCTGCACCAGCACCTGTTTGGCATCGCCGACGATCGGGATATCGGCGTCCACCGTTTTGGAGATCGAGGTCGGATCGATATCGATGTGCAGCACGGTGGCGTCCGGGCAGTATTTGGCCAGATTGTTGGTAGTGCGATCGTCGAAACGCACGCCGACGGCGAAGATCACGTCGGCATGGTGCATGGTTTTATTGGCTTCATAGGTGCCGTGCATGCCGAGCATGCCGACACTCTGGCGATGGGTGCCGGGGAAAGCGCCCAGTCCCATCAGGCTGCTGGTCACCGGCAGGTTCAGCTGCTCCGCCAACGCCAGCAGTTCGGCTTCACAACCGGCGTTGATCGCGCCGCCGCCGACGTACATCACCGGCTTTTTGGCCGCCAGGATGGTTTGCAACGCGCGTTTGATCTGCCCGCGGTGGCCCTGCACCGTCGGGTTGTAGGAACGCATGCTCACGTCCTGCGGATAGGCATAAGGCATCCGCACCGCCGGGCCGACGATGTCTTTCGGCAGATCGATCACCACCGGGCCGGGGCGGCCGCTGGAAGCCAGGTAAAAGGCCTTCTTCAACACCGCCGGGATGTCTTCGGTACGTTTCACCAGGAAACTGTGTTTCACCACCGGCCGAGAAATCCCCACCATATCGCACTCCTGGAAGGCGTCGTAGCCGATCAGCGAGCTGGGCACCTGCCCCGACAGGACGACCATCGGGATCGAGTCCATATAGGCGGTGGCAATGCCGGTAATGGCATTGGTGGCACCGGGGCCGGAGGTCACCAGCACCACGCCCACTTCGCCGGTGGCGCGCGCGTAGCCGTCGGCCATGTGCACCGCCCCTTGCTCGTGGCGCACCAGAATATGATCGATCCCTCCGACCGTATGCAGGGCGTCGTAGATATCGAGCACCGCCCCGCCGGGGTAGCCGAATACATGTTTAACGCCCTGATCGATCAACGATCGGACGACCATCTCGGCTCCTGACAACATCTCCATGGGTTTGCCTCCAGGCTTGCTTATTCTTCTCTGGCGCCGGAACGTAGCGCCTGCTGCGGGGCAATGCCCCAAAGTTTTTATGGGTTGTCGCTATCGAATTAACATAACGTCAGAATTTGGGGCAGGCAAACGGCAAAATGGCTTAACGGTGGCAGGGTTATTGCCAAGCGGCTGGAGATCGCAGCTTTATAAAAACAATGCGCTAGCCTCAGGGTTGTCGGGCTAGGCATTGTTTCGAACAGGAGGGAAATTACAGAACTAAATCAGGTGATGGATATGCCGCTTTTTTCGCCGGGCACATGGCCCGGCGGCGGCGTCAGGCCTGTTCCTGGTACATCGAGTCGATTTCGCGCTGATAGCGCTGCAGGATCACTTTGCGGCGCAGCTTCAGCGTGGGCGTCAGCTCCCCCAACTCCATGGAAAAAGCCGCCGGCAGCAGCGTGAACTTCTTCACCTGCTCGAAACGCGCCAGCTCCTTTTGCATCTCGCGCAGGCGCTTTTCGAACATCGCGAGGATCTCGCCGTTGCGCAGCAGCTCCAGGCGATCCTGGTATTTCAGGTTGACTGACTTCGCGTACTCTTCCAGCGACTCAAAGCACGGCACGATCAGCGCGGAAACGAACTTGCGCGCATCGGCGATGATCGCCACCTGCTCGATAAAGCGGTCCTGCGCCAGCGTGCCTTCCAGCATCTGCGGCGCTATGTATTTGCCGCCGGAGGTTTTCATCAAATCTTTCAGGCGCTCGGTGATGAACAGATTGCCCTCTTCATCGATCGCCCCGGCGTCGCCGGTTTTCAGCCAGCCGTCGGCGGTAAAGGTCGCGGCGGTTTCCAACGGTTTGTTGAAATAGCCGCGCATCACGATCGGCCCGCGCACCTGAATTTCATTTTCTTCACCGATGCGCACCTCGACCTCCGGCAGCGGTTTACCGATAGAGCCGAAGCGGAAATGCCCCTCTTCCCAGCAGGACACGGTCGCACAGGTTTCGGTCATGCCGTAGCCGTACTTGATGTTGACGCCCATCGCCTGGAAAAACAGGATCACATTATCATCCAGCTTGGCGCCCGCCGCCGGCAAGAAACGCACCCGGCCACCGAGAATGCCGCGCAGCTTGCTCAATACCAGCTTGTCGGCCCAGCGGTGAGAGAGTTCGAACAGTTTGCCCAACGGTTTGCCGGCCCGCTCTTGCAGGAACTTGCGCTCCCCGCAGACGATCGCCCAGTGGAACAGCGCACGGCGCAGCCAAGGGGCACGCGCCACTTTTTCATGCACCGCGCTGAAAATCTTCTCGTAGAAACGCGGTACCGCGCACATTAACGTCGGCCGCACCTGCCCCATCGCTTCCCGTACCCAGTCGGTGTTCGGCAGGAAAACATTCTGCGCGCCGGAATGCATGACAAAGAAGCTCCAGGCACGCTCGAACACGTGCGACAGCGGCAGGAAACTGAGCGACACATCCTCTTCGCCGACCGTCAGTCTCTCATCATGCAGGTAGAGCTGCGCCGCCAGGTTGCGGTAGTCCAGCATTACCCCTTTCGGTTCGCCGGTAGTGCCCGAGGTATAGATCAGGGTAAAGAGATCCTGCAGGTCGCACTCTTCAATGCGCTGCCGACGTTGAGCGATAAAAGCCGCCGGATCGGCAGCGCGCTCGAAGGCGCTCAGGTGTTGTGCGATCTCGCAGCCGCGCAGATCGGCGCCCTCGTCGAACACGATGATATGACTCAGCTGTGGGCAGACGCCACGCAGTGCGATGGCGGCATCCAGCTGCGCCTGCTCGCCGACGAACAGGATGCGAATGTCAGCGTCGTTGATGACGAAGGCCGCCTGCGCCGGCGTATTGGTGGAATAGAGCGGTACGCTGACGCCACGCAGGTGCAGGATCGCGAGATCGGTCAACGACCAGGCCACCGTGTTATTGGCGAAGATACCGATACGTTCTTGCACTTCGGCGCCCAGCGCCAGCAGCCCGGCAGCAATGCGATCAATGCGGGCAGCCGCCGCTCCCCAGGTCAGTTGAAACTCGCCGTTGGGCGACCATTGGCGAAATGCTGTGCGATCGGCTCGGTGGGTGATTTGATGCTGTATACGATGGATCAAATGGTATTGCAGCAGATTAGTGATCATAGTGCTCTAAGCCTGAAATGAATCATACAGTTAAGCCTGAACGATGCCTTGCGGCCCTCATCTCAGCTTACACGTGTTTACTTTTTTCCGCGCAGTCTACCTACTCTCGGGCAGGGGGAAAAGCGATTTCAGCGTAGAAGTGTGAGCCAAAACTCAGGCCGGCTTTCGCGCTTTCATGGGTTGGACAAAACGGGAAGGAAAAGGTTTGATGGCGGCCATAAAACGCGGCCCGTTCGGGCCGCCACATCGAGTTAGTTTAAAATTCCAGCTGGAAAGTAAAAATCAGAATATTAATTTATATTAATTGTTTTCGCTAAATGAACAAATTTATCCTGAGAATAAGTTATTCTATCGCCGCAAAACCAAGAAACATCTTAATAAAAACGCAGATAGTTCTTAGTTTTTTTCATGAGAAAAAAACGCTCAATTGAATATTATCTTTATATGGCTCCCATCTTTATCGCTTTACTTTGGGTTACCCGCCTCAATCAGGACAGATTTCATCCACTGGTGGCCTTTATCCCGCTCTGAGGATTCATGCCAGGAGAGGTAGCAGGTGGCTTTATTATCGTTGCCACATAAAGCAACCGCCTTTATTTTCAACGCCTCCGTCTGCTGTCGCACCAACCAGGCGGGCGCAATCGCTACCATTTCCGTTTGCGACACCATATTCAACACGCTGTAAAGATCCGTGCACTGCTGCGTCACGACACGCAGCATCGGCTCGTCTAAATAAAAAGGTTTACTGAACGATCCAAAACTTTCCAGGGAAACCGCAGCATGCTGCTCGGCCAGCATGTGTTCCGGCGTCACCTCCTCGCCTATTCTCGGGTGCGCCTGCGCAACCGCCAGCACTAATTCGTCGTCGAACATCGCCAAGCTGCGAAACTCCGCCGACTCGAAACGGCTGTAGCCGATGACAAACTCCACGTCCTGGTAACGCAGTTGACGTTCAATATTATTGTTAATGTATGACTTTATTTGCAGGTTAAGCTGCGGCGCTATCTGTTTGACGTGATTGATTATCCCGGCGCCCAGACGCAAATCGAGCGGGCTGCACAGCGACAGGGAGAACGCTCGCGTGCTGGTCAGCGGCTCAAACTCAGATCCCGGCAACTCATTCTGCACCAGCTGCAGCGCTTGCCGCACCGGCCCGAACAGCTGCCTGGCCCGCATGGTGGGCTGGATCCCGCGGCCACAGCGCACGAACAGTTCGTCGTTGAACATCACCTTCAGGCGCGCTACCGCGTTGCTCACCGCCGGCTGCGACATCCCTAACGAATTAGCGGCTCGCGTAATATTTTGCATTTGCATCACGGCGTCAAACACCGTCAGTAAATTAAGATCGACGCTGCGCAAATGGATGTCCGCCGGCTCTTTGACCATGGCGATTTCTGAATCATATTCAGCCATATTTCACTCCACTAAATCCTGTGTAAATAATCTAATCCTTATGCTCGACAAACAATGAAACGCCGCATTGTCTTATCTTTGCACGACAAATCCTGCCATTACCGTCATCAATCGATAAAAAACCTCGTGTTATCGACACGATATAAGTCGTATATGGAATACATGTCAGCAGCTTTCCCCGTCAGCGAGAAGAATGCCACCTGGGTAGTACTAATAATTAGGTATCAACAATGATTAATACAATTGAACAACGTCGCCGCACTGTATGAGACAAACTATAAAAACACATCATAAGCAATCAAACCATCTAAAAACACCGCTCACTTTGTGTAAAAACGCATTATTTTGTTATATTATGACTAAAACAATCAATTATTCATATGAGTTCAATTTAAACCATTTGTATTGAAAATGTTATTTTATTGCTCCCCGTGATTAATCCCTCTTGCTTTTTTCATCACAAATCTTAACGCAACGAAATCCAGAAGCAATTAGCGCAGTATATATTCGATTCGTTTATGCTAAGCAGCACGCAAACTGGCCCCATTTTTTTCTCTAAGGCGTCGTTTTTTTGCCGAATGATCCTCTGTTTAGCTAATGGGCTGATGCATTGTCCCCGCATTCAATCAGGTGTTGACATCGCCAGGCCAATCACGTATCAAATTAGGCAGACACCCAATTTAAGAGAAGCTGAACCCTTATGATCCGTACTCACCGTCTACTAGGCCTACTACTCAACGCATCTTGTTTGCGCGGTATGCCTGTGGACGACGTTCGGAGCTGACTCAGCCGATCACCCATAAGAAACCCGCGCTACTGCGCGGGTTTTTTTTTGCCCGCTTAGCGTGAAATCAACACGATAAGGAATGCACCGATGAGCCAACAAGTCATTATTTTCGATACCACGCTGCGTGATGGCGAGCAGGCGCTGCAGGCCAGCCTGAGCGTAAAAGAGAAGATTCAGATTGCGCTGGCGCTGGAAAGAATGGGCGTTGACGTGATGGAAGTCGGCTTCCCGGTCTCTTCGCCGGGCGACTTCGAGTCGGTGCAAACCATCGCGCGCCAGATCAAGAACAGCCGCGTCTGTGGCCTGGCCCGCTGCGTGGACAAAGACATCGACGTGGCCGCCGAAGCGCTGCGCGTCGCCGAAGCGTTCCGCATCCACGTATTCCTGGCCACCTCAACCCTGCACATCGAATCGAAGCTGAAGCGCTCGTTCGACGAAGTGCTGGAGATGGCGGTGCGCTCGGTAAAACGCGCCCGCAACTACACCGACGACGTGGAGTTCTCCTGTGAAGACGCCGGCCGCACGCCGATCGACAACCTGTGTCGCGTGGTTGAAGCCGCCATCAACGCCGGCGCCACCACCATCAATATCCCGGATACCGTCGGCTACACCACCCCGAACCAGTTCGGCGGCATCATCACTACCCTGTATGACCGCGTGCCGAACATCGACAAAGCCATCATCTCCGTGCACTGCCACGACGATTTGGGCATGGCGGTCGGCAACTCCATCGCCGCAGTGCAGGCCGGTGCCCGCCAGGTGGAAGGCACCCTGAACGGCATTGGTGAACGCGCCGGCAACTGTTCGCTGGAAGAAGTGATCATGGCGATTAAAGTGCGCCAGGACATCATGAATGTGCACACCAACATCAACCACCAGGAAATCTTCCGCACCAGCCAGATCGTCAGCCAGCTGTGCAACATGCCGATCCCGGCCAACAAGGCGATCGTCGGCTCCAACGCCTTCGCCCACTCCTCCGGCATTCACCAGGACGGCGTGCTGAAGAACCGCGAAAACTACGAAATCATGACCCCGCAGTCGATCGGCCTGAAGGACGTGCAGTTAAACCTGACCTCCCGCTCCGGCCGCGCGGCGGTGAAACACCGCATGGAAGAGATGGGCTACCAGGAGCAGGATTACAACCTGGATACCCTGTACGCCGCCTTCCTGAAGCTGGCCGACAAAAAGGGCCAGGTGTTCGACTACGATCTGGAGGCCTTGGCCTTCATCAACAAACAACAGGAAGAGCCTGAGCACTTCAGCCTGGGTTACTTCAGCGTACAGTCCGGCAGCAGCATCATGGCCACCGCCTCGGTGAAACTGATCTGCGGCGGCGAAGAGAAAGCCGAAGCCGCCACCGGCAACGGCCCGGTCGATGCGGTTTATCAGGCGATCAATCGCATCACCGACTACCCGATCGAGCTGGTGAAGTACCAGTTGACCGCCAAGGGCCATGGCCGCGACGCGCTGGGCCAGGTGGATATCGTGGTCTCTTACAACGGCCGCCGCTTCCACGGCGTGGGGCTGGCGACCGACATCGTCGAATCCTCCGCCAAGGCGATGGTGCACGTGTTGAACAATATTTGGCGCTCACAGCAGGTAGAAAAAGAAAAGCAGCGCCTGCAGCAAAACAAACATCAAAATAATCAGGAAACGGTGTGAACATGACGAAGACTTATCACATTGCCGTCTTGCCCGGAGACGGCATCGGCCCGGAAGTAATGGCTCAGGCGCGCAAAGTGTTGGACGCGGTGCGTCAACGCTTTGACATTCGCATCACCACCGCCGAGTACGACGTCGGCGGCATCGCCATCGATCGCCACGGCAGCCCGTTGCCGGCGGCGACCGTCGCCGGCTGCGAGCAGGCCGACGCCATCCTGTTCGGCTCGGTAGGCGGCCCGAAATGGGAACATCTGCCGCCGGCCGAGCAGCCGGAACGCGGCGCGCTGTTGCCGCTGCGCAAACACTTCAAATTGTTCAGCAACCTGCGCCCGGCGCGCCTGTATCAAGGGCTGGAGGCGTTCTGCCCGCTGCGCGCCGACATCGCCGCCCGCGGCTTCGACATTCTGTGCGTGCGCGAATTGACCGGCGGCATCTACTTCGGCCAGCCGAAGGGCCGTGAAGGCCAGGGCATGCAGGAGCGCGCCTTCGACACCGAGGTGTACCACCGTTTCGAGATTGAGCGCATCGCGCGCATCGCCTTCGAATCCGCCCGCAAGCGCCGCCACAAGGTGACGTCGATCGACAAGGCCAACGTGCTGCAAAGCTCCATTCTGTGGCGTGAAGTGGTCAATCAGGTCGCCAGGGATTACCCGGACGTGTCGCTGTCGCACATGTATATCGACAACGCCACCATGCAGTTGATCAAGGATCCGTCCCAGTTCGACGTGCTGCTGTGCTCCAATCTGTTCGGCGACATCCTGTCCGACGAGTGCGCGATGATCACCGGTTCGATGGGCATGCTGCCGTCCGCCAGCCTGAATGAGCAAGGCTTCGGCCTGTACGAACCGGCGGGCGGTTCCGCGCCGGATATTGCCGGCAAAGGCATCGCCAACCCGATTGCGCAGATCCTGTCCGCCACTCTGCTGCTGCGTTACAGCCTGGGCGCCGATGAAGCGGCCGACGCCGTGGAGCGCGCCATCAACCAGGCGTTGGAACAGGGCTACCGCACCGCCGATCTGGCCGGTGACGGCAAAGCCGTCAGCACCGATGAAATGGGCGATATCATCGCCCGCTTTGTAGCTCAGGGGGCATAACATGGCCAAGACCTTATACCAGAAGCTGTACGACGCCCACGTGGTGCACGAAGCACCGAACGAAACGCCGTTGCTGTATATCGACCGTCACCTGGTGCACGAAGTCACGTCGCCGCAGGCGTTCGACGGCCTGCGCGCCATGGGCCGCAAGGTGCGCCAACCCGGCAAAACCTTCGCCACCATGGATCACAACGTGTCGACCCAGACCAAAGACATCAACGCCAGCGGCGAAATGGCGCGCATCCAGATGCAGGAGCTGATCAAGAACTGCGCGGAATTCGGCGTTTCGCTGTATGACCTGAACCACCCGTTCCAGGGCATCGTGCACGTGATTGGGCCTGAGCAAGGCATGACGCTGCCGGGCATGACCATCGTCTGCGGCGACTCGCACACCGCCACCCACGGCGCTTTCGGCTCGTTGGCGTTCGGCATCGGCACCTCCGAAGTGGAACACGTGCTGGCGACCCAGACCCTGAAACAGGGCCGCGCCAAAACCATGAAGATTGAGGTCACCGGCGACGCCGCCGAGGGCATTACCGCCAAAGACATCGTGCTGGCGGTGATCGGCAAAACCGGCAGCGCAGGCGGCACCGGCCACGTGGTGGAATTCTGCGGCAAGGCGATCGAAGCGTTGAGCATGGAAGGGCGCATGACCCTGTGCAACATGGCGATCGAGATGGGCGCCAAAGCCGGGTTGGTGGCGCCGGACGACACCACCTTCGCCTACCTGAAGGGGCGTCAGTTCGCGCCAACCGGCGAAAACTGGGAGCAGGCGGTCGCTTACTGGCGCACGCTGAAGTCCGACGCCGACGCCCAGTTCGATACCGTAGTGACGCTGCACGCCGAAGAGATCGCGCCGCAGGTCACCTGGGGCACCAACCCTGGCCAGGTGATCGCCGTCAATCAGGCGATCCCGGCACCGGAATCGTTCAGCGATCCGGTTGAGCGCGCCTCCGCCGAAAAAGCGCTGGCCTACATGGATTTGAAGCCGGGCATCAAATTGACCGAGGTGCCGATCGACAAGGTGTTCATCGGTTCCTGCACCAACTCGCGCATCGAAGATCTGCGCGCGGCGGCGGCGATCGCCAAGGGGCGCAAGGTCGCCAACGGCGTGCAGGCCATCGTGGTGCCGGGCTCCGGCCCGGTGAAGGCCCAGGCGGAAGCCGAAGGGTTGGACAAAATCTTTATTGAAGCCGGCTTCGAATGGCGCTTGCCGGGTTGCTCGATGTGCCTGGCGATGAACAACGACCGTCTGAATCCGGGCGAGCGCTGCGCGTCCACCAGCAACCGTAACTTCGAAGGGCGCCAGGGCCGCGGTGGGCGCACCCACCTGGTCAGCCCGGCAATGGCCGCCGCGGCCGCCGTCGCCGGTCACTTCGCTGACATCCGTGATATTCACTAAGGGGCTAACGTGGCTAAATTTACTCAACATACCGGCTTAGTGGTGCCTTTGGATGCGGCCAACGTCGACACCGACGCCATTATTCCCAAGCAGTTTTTACAGAAGGTGACCCGCACCGGTTTCGGCCAGCACCTGTTCAACGACTGGCGCTTCCTCGACGACGCCGGCCAGCAGCCGAACCCGGCGTTCGTGCTGAACAAACCGCGCTATAAAGGCGCCAGCATCCTGTTGGCGCGCGAAAACTTCGGCTGCGGCTCTTCGCGCGAACACGCCCCCTGGGCGCTGACCGACTACGGGTTCAAAGTGGTGATTGCGCCGAGCTTTGCCGATATCTTCTATGGCAACTCGTTCAACAACCAGCTGTTGCCGGTCACACTGAGCGAGCAGCAGGTGGATGAGCTGTTCAAACTGGTTGACGCCAACGAGGGCACGGAGTTCGTGGTGGATCTGGAGAACCAGACGGTCAACGCCGGTGGCAAAAGCTATCCGTTCGAAATAGACAGCTTCCGCCGCCACTGCATGATCAACGGGCTGGACAGCATCGGCCTGACGCTGCAGCATGAAGCGGACATCTCCCGTTACGAAGCGCAGCAGCCGGCGTTTCTGAATTAATCCCCTTCACCCGCCGCCCGGCGGGTGAATTTTTTCCTCACCAGTAGCCCAGCAGCTTCCACCATGCACCGCCGATCACTATCCAGATCAGCAGGTTAACCACGCTCATCACCCATCCCGCTTTCCACCACTCCCCCAACGTCACATAGCCGGAGCCAAAGATGATCGGCGCGGTGCCGGTACCGTAATGCGTCAGCGACATCATTAGCGAAGAAGAGAACGCCAGGATCAGGCCCAGCAGCGCCGGTGGCGCGCCGAGCGCGATGCCGGCAGCGAAGAAGGCGGCGAACATCGCCGTTACGTGTGCGGTGGTGCTGGCGAAGAAATAGTGAGAATACAGATAAATGAGGGTCAGCAAGATCGTGCCGCCCACCCAGCTCATGCCCATATGGTCGATGCCGTTGCCGACGGTTTGCGACAGCCAGCCGATCAGCCCCAGCTTGCCGAGGAAGCTGGCCATCATCACCAGCGCCGAGAACCACACCACGGTGTCCCAGGCCCCTTTATGCTTCAGCACATCCTCCCAGCTCAGCACGCCGGTGGCCAGCAGCACCGCCAGGCCTATCAGCGCCGCGGTGGTAGGATTGACCGCCAGCGCCGGGCCGAAGATCATCGCCGGAATGCCGGCCCACAGCACCAGCAGCAGCGCAAATACCCCGAGAGTAATTTTCTCCGGCAGCGTCACCGGCCCCAGCGCCTGCAGCTTTTCGCGGGCGAAACGCGGCGCATCCGGCGTACTTTTCACCTCCGGGGGATACAGCAGATAAATCACCAGCGGCATCACGATCAGCGAGCACAGCCCTGGCACCAGGGCGGCGACCGCCCACATCGACCAGGACAGCTCGAAGCTGCCGTGGGTGCCTTTGGCGATCAGGCTAACGATCAGCGGGTTAGGCGCGGTGGCGGTGATAAACATCGCCGAGGTGACCGGGTTGATGTTGTAGTTCACCAGCGACAGGTAGCGGCCAATCTTGCCGGAGGTATTGAGCTCGGGTTTGGAGCCGAAGCTGTCGGCGATCGACTTCATGATCGGGTGAATGATGCCGCCGCCGCGCGCGGTATTGCTCGGCGTCACCGGCGCCAGCGTGGTTTCCGCCAACGTCAATGCGTAGGCGATGCCGAGCGTTTTTTTACCGAACAGCGAGATAAAGTAGTAGCCGATGCGCGCGCCCAGCCCGGTTTTGTTCAGGCTGAGGGAGATCATGATAGAAAAGCCGATCAGCCAGATCAGCTGGTTGGAAAAGCCGCTGAGCGCGTCGTCCAGCGCGGCGCCCGGCTTGCCGGGGTTGGTGACGCCGGTCACCGCCACCAGAGCGATGGCGATCACCGAGACCGCGCCGATCGGCATCGCCTTGCCGATGATGGCGATGATGGTGCCGATAAACAGCGCCAGCAGCTGCCAGGCGTTGGGCGCAACGCCCTCCGGCACGGGAATGAGGAACCAGATAATCAGCGTGGCGCCAAGGGCGCACAGGGAAGGAAGCGGTTTGAGCGGTGTGAGTTTATCCATAACGTTCCCACTGTTCTAAACGACAGGGCGGCATCTCAATAGCGAGACGGGCGTGGGCGCAACGATCGCGCGCCATATGCTTTCAGCTTGAGCGCCCGGCTTAGCCTTCTCAATGACTTGCATCAAGAATGCCGTCGTTTAACCTCACACTTCACGCACTTTGGCGCTCATCCCGAGCGCCGCCAGCGCCAGCAGCGCCGCCATCCAATACACCGAACCATGACCGAAATTCTCCACCAGCGCGCCCTGCAGCACCCCGGCCAGGATCACCCCGGTAGAGATGCTGTTGGTGAACAGCGTGGTGGCGGCGCCCGGCCGGCCCGGCATCAAATCCTGAAAATAGAGCATGCCGATACCGGCGACGATGCCGATAAACACCGCGTTGAGCAGTTGCAGCGCGATCAGGGCCGGCTTGGTCGCCAACACCGTCAGCCCGAGATAAAACAGCACGCCCGCCGTCACCGCCAGCAGCATCATGTTGCGCTTGCCGAAGCGTTTGACGTAATAACCGGCCAGCAGCATTGCCGGGATTTCCAACCCGGCGGCGGTGCCCATCAGCACCCCGGCCAGCCCTTCCGGCAGCCCGAGATCGGCGGTGATATACAGCGGCATATCAATGATATACAAGGTATTGCAGGTCCACATCAGCATCGAAGCGATGAACAGCAGCCGCACGTCGCGATTGCGCCAGGCACTGGCGGGCGCGATCGGCGCAGACATCCCGCCCTGCAGCTCCTTATTCTCCGCCGCACGCGGCACCGAAGGCAGCATAAACCCTACCAGCAGTACGCAAACCGCGAAGGTGGCGGCGGCGATCAGGAACATCACGGTGAACCCATAGTTCAGCGCCAGCGCAAACGACAGCGGCGGGCCGATCACCCACGCCAGCGAAAGCTGGGCGCGCATCACCGAGCTGAACATCACCACCTCACGCGCCTCGCTGTCGGCATATTCCCGCGCCAACGCGAAAATCTGCGGCATGGCGGTGTTGGCAACGGCGGACATCAGCACCCCGGCGGTGATCAGCGTCAGATAGTCGCGGTTAAAGGCGAACAGCAGGCAGTTGCCGACCGCCATCAGGCAGCACAGCAGGATCAACCGGCGCCGATCGCCGCGGGTGTCGGAGCGCTTGGCCAGCAGAAAACTGACCACGATGCCGGCCACGGCGTTGGCGGTGTAAAACAGCCCTACCCACAGCGGCCGCACTTTGACCTCGGTGGTCAGAAACAGACTGAGCGTCGGCGTCAGCAACGCGCCGGCGATGCCGGAGAGAAAAGCGATCAGCAGGAATGCGGCAAAGATGGGGTTAATGCGCAGTGACAACCGGCTCAGGCGTTGCATATCGTCTTCCCTGACCTCAAAGCAGAAGAAAGAACCTTAAGCCACGGCGAGAAAAATGCAAGCGCATCGCCATGACCGCGCATAAAAAAACCAGTGGGTCACCCCACTGGCTGGTGAAACAGCACCATTACTCAGAAACTTGTTGCCGCAGCCCCTACAGGTGCTCGCGATACTGCTTATCGGTCATCTCTTTAATGTCCCATTGCGTCAGGTGCGCCAGCATCGCCAGCCGCGCCTGTTCGGGCACCACGCTCAGCCAGTCGGCTCGCTGGCGGCGCACCGCGCTGAAATAGCGCTGATAGAACTGCCTGGATAAGAAAGCTTTCATGATTACGCCCTCCCCTTTCATTGATGAAAATTATCGGCGTAATATAGGGAAAGAAAAATTGACGAGTTGAAGCGGGAGCGTTCCTCTTTTATGTCCACGTCCAGATTGCAGCAGCAGTTCATCCGCCTGTGGCAGCGCTGCCACGGTGAAACCACCGACACCACGCTGCAGGATCTGGCGGAGGTGCTCAGCTGCTCGCGGCGCCACGTGCGCTCCCTGCTGAGCGCCATGCAGCGGGAAGGCTGGCTCACCTGGCAGGCGGAGTCGGGGCGCGGCAAGCGTTCGCGGCTAACCTTCCACTACACCGGCCTGGCGCTGCAGCAACAGCGGGCCGAGGAGCTGCTGGAACAGGATCGCATCGATCAGCTGGTGCAACTGGTGGGCGACAAAAACGTGGTGCGCCAGATGCTGCTGTCGCAGCTGGGGCGTAGCTTCCGCCAGGGGAAACACATCCTGCGGGTGCTCTACTACCGGCAGTTGTACAACCTGCTGCCCGGCTCGGCGCTGCGGCGTTCGGAAACCCATCTGGCGCGCCAGATCTTCAACGGTCTGACGCGCATAAATGAGGAAAACGGGGAACTGGAGTCCGATCTGTCTCACCATTGGCAGGCGTTGACGCCACTGCACTGGCGATTTTACCTGCGCCCGGCGATCCATTTTCATCACGGCCGCGAGCTGGAGATGGCGGACGTCATTACTTCTCTTTCGCGTCTGACCTCGCAACCGCTGTTCTCGCATATCGAGAGCGTCACCTCGCCGACGCCATTCGTGATTGACGTGCATCTGCGCAGCCCCGACCACTGGCTGCCCTGGCTGCTGGGCAGCGTGCACGCCATGATCCTGCCGCGCGAATGGCGCGAACTGCCGGATTTCGCCCGCCATCCGATCGGCACCGGCCCCTATCGCGTAGTGCGCAATCTCCCCAGCCAGATGAAGATCCACGCCTTCGACGACTATTTCGGCTACCGGGCGCTTATTGATGAGGTCAATATCTGGGTGCTGCCGGAGTTCTCCGAAGAACTGGTGCATTCCGGCGTACAGCTGCAGGGCGATGAAACCGGCAACAACGAACTGGAAAGCCGGCTGGAAGAGGGCTGCTATTTCCTGCTGTTCGACCAGCGCTCCCCGCTGGCCGCCGATCCCGCCATTCGCAGCTGGCTGTGCGAATTGATCAATCCCATTTCGCTGCTGAGCCACGCCGGGCCGCTCTACCAACGCTACTGGTCGCCGGCGTACGGCCTGCTGCCCCGTTGGCACCACAACCGCGCGCTGGCGCAGCAGCCCAAACCGGCGGGGCTGACCGAACTGACGATGACCCACTTCAATGAGCATTCGGAGTTTCACGCCATCCGTCAGGCGATCGAGCCGCTGCTGGCGCAGCACGGCATCCGCCTGATCGTGCAAAGCGTGGATTACGCCACCTGGCACCAGGGCGACGCACGCAGCGATCTGTGGCTTGGCAGCGCCAACTTCTATCTGCCGCTGGAGTTTTCGCTGTTCGCCACGCTGTACGAACTGCCACTGATGCAGCATTGCATGAACGAAGATCTGGCGCAGGACGCGGCGCTGTGGCGCGCCAACCGTCTGCCGCTGGCGGAGTTCTGCCAGCGTCTGGTCAGCAACCACCAGCTGCATCCGCTGTTCCACCACTGGCTGCAGCTGCACGGCCAGCGCAGCATGCGCGGCGTGCGGATGAACACCCTCGGCTGGTTCGACTTCAAGTCCGCCTGGTTTGCCCCGCCGGAGACATAAGCGCCTTTCGCCCAAGTCGGTTAATCTTTACAATAGCGCCGTCTCAACGGGGTGCGGAGAACCGGGCCGCGTAATAAGCCTGATTTTCCGCTGAGAGCACACCCGTCGAACCTGATCCGGTCAATACCGGCGGAGGGATTTGAGCCCAGCGAACCGGCGACGCCGCCTCGCCCCCTCAGATGCCCTTGCCCCCTTATTTTTCAGGAGTGCAACGTGGTCAAAAAATATCTGCCCTGCTTATTGCTGCTGTGCGCCGCGCCGGCGTTCGCCAAGCCGACGCTGACGGTTTACACCTACGATTCCTTCGCCGCCGACTGGGGCCCAGGCCCGGCGGTGAAAAAAGCCTTCGAGGCCGAATGCGACTGTGAACTGAAGTTCGTGGCGCTGGAAGACGGCGTTTCGCTGCTGAACCGCCTGCGCATGGAGGGCAAGAACAGCGCCGCCGATGTGGTGCTGGGGCTGGACAACAACCTGTTGCAGGCGGCGCAGCAAACCGGCCTGTTCGCGCCGAGCGGCGTCGATACCGCCAGGCTGACGGTGCCGGGCGGCTGGCAGGACGCGACCTTCGTGCCTTACGACTACGGGTACTTCGCCTTCGTCTACAACAAAGAAAAACTGAAGAACCCGCCGAAAAGCCTGCAGGAACTGGTCAGCGGCGACCGCAACTGGAAAGTGATCTACGAAGATCCGCGCACCAGCACGCCGGGGCTCGGCCTGCTGCTGTGGATGCAAAAAGTGTATGGCGACAAGGCGCCGGCCGCCTGGCAGCAGTTGGCGAAAAAGACCGTGACCGTCACCAAAGGCTGGAGCGAAGCCTACGGCCTGTTCCTGAAAGGCGAAGGCGATCTGGTGCTCAGCTATACCACCTCTCCCGCCTACCACCTGATCGAAGAAAAAAAAGACCTTTACGCCGCCGCCACGTTCAGCGAAGGCCACTACCTGCAGGTGGAAGTGGCCGGCAAGCTGAAAGCCGCCAAACAGCCTGAACTGGCCGAGCGTTTCATGCGGTTCATGGTGACGCCGGCATTCCAGAACACCATCCCGACCGGCAACTGGATGTACCCGGTGATCAACACCCCGCTGCCCGTCGGTTTTGAGCAGATGAACGTGCCGCAGACCGCGCTGCAATACAGCGCCGAAGAGGTGGCCACACAACGCGGCGGCTGGATCCGGGCATGGCAAACCGCCGTCAGCCGCTGATCCCCCGCTGGCTCTGGCCGGGGCTGCTGGCCGCCGGCCTGATCCTGCTCGTCGCCGCGCTGGCGCTGGGTTCGCTGTGGCGTCACGCGCCGGACAGCGACTGGCGCAGCCTGTGGCAGGACAGCTATCTGTGGCACGTGGTGCGTTTCACCTTCTGGCAGGCGCTGCTGTCGGCGCTGATCTCGGTGCTGCCCGCCATTCTGCTGGCGCGCGCGCTCTATCGCCGCCGTTTCCCCGGCCGGCAGTTGTTGCTGCGGCTGTGCGCCATGACGCTGGTGCTGCCGGTGCTGGTGGCGGTGTTCGGCCTGCTCAGCGTCTATGGGCGCCAGGGCTGGCTGGCGACGCTGTGCGGCTGGCTGGGCGTCGAGTATGGTTTCTCGCCCTACGGTCTGCAGGGCATTCTGCTGGCGCACCTGTTCTTTAACCTGCCGCTGGCCACCCGCCTGTTGCTGCAGGCACTGGAGAACATTCCGGTGGAGCAGCGCCAGTTGGCCGCCCAATTGGGCATGAACGGCTGGCAGCAGTTCCGCTTCGTCGAATGGCCGGCGCTGCGCCGCCAAATCCTGCCGAGCGGCGCACTGATCTTCATGCTGTGCTTCGCCAGCTTCGCCACCGTGCTGTCGCTGGGCGGCGGGCCGCAGGCCACCACCATCGAACTGGCGATCTACCAGGCGCTGAGTTACGACTACGATCTGGGGCGTGCCGCCATGCTGGCGCTGATCCAGCTGGGCTGTTGTCTCGGGCTGGTGTTGATCAGTCAGCGCCTGAGCCAGGCATTGCCGGTGGGGCATACCCACGCCCAGCGCTGGCGCAACCCGGAAGACAGCCTGTGGCGACGCATCGGCGATTTTCTGCTGATCGCCGCCGCGCTGTTGCTGCTGCTGCCGCCTCTGCTGGCGGTGATCGCCGACGGCGCCAACCAGGCCATGGTCAGCGTGCTGCGCCAGCCGGTGCTGTGGCAGGCGCTGTTCACGTCGCTGCGCATCGCCCTCGGCGCAGGGCTGCTGTGCGTGGCGCTCACGATGATGCTGCTGTGGAGCAGCCGTGAGCTAAAACTGCGGCAACAGCTGCGCGGCGGCCAGGCGCTGGAGCTGAGCGGCATGGTGATCCTGGCGATGCCGGGCATCGTGCTGGCCACCGGCTTCTTCCTGCTGCTGAGCGATACAGTGGGGTTGCCGCAGTCGCCCTATGCGCTGGTGATCCTCACCAATGCGCTGATGGCGGTGCCCTACGCGCTAAAGGTATTGGAGAACCCGATGCGCGACCTCGCCGAACGTTACAACCCGCTGTGCCTGTCGCTGGATATCCGCGGCTGGCGACGGCTGCGGCTGATTGAGCTGCACGCCCTGCGCCGCCCGCTGGCACAGGCGCTGGCCTTCGCCTGCGTGCTGTCGATCGGCGACTTCGGCGTGGTCGCCTTGTTTGGCAACGAGCATTTCCGTACCCTGCCTTTTTACCTGTATCAGCAGATTGGCGCCTACCGCAGCAACGACGGGGCGGTGACCGCGCTGCTGTTGCTGTTGCTGTGCTTCCTGTTGTTTACCCTGATTGAACGCTTACCGGGCCGCCATGCTGACGCTTGAAAAACTGACCTACCTGTATGAACACCTGCCGATGCGCTTTGATCTGCGCATCCAGCCGGGCGAGCGCGTCGCGGTGCTCGGCCCCAGCGGCGCCGGTAAAAGCACCTTGCTGAGCCTGATCGCCGGCTTTCTGCCGGCAGCCAACGGCCGGCTGCTGCTGAACGGCGAAGACCACACCGCCTCGCCGCCGGCCAAGCGGCCGGTGTCGATGCTGTTTCAGGAGAACAACCTGTTCGCGCATCTGACGGTGGCGCAGAACATCGGGCTGGGGTTGGATCCCGGACTGCGCTTGACTGAACAGCAGCGCCAACAGCGGGCGCACATCGCCCATCAGGTCGGCCTGGAAGAGCATCTGGAGCGCCTGCCGTCGCAACTTTCCGGTGGCCAGCGTCAGCGCGCCGCGCTGGCGCGCTGTTTGATTCGCCAACGGCCGATCCTGCTGCTCGACGAGCCCTTCTCGGCGCTCGATCCGGCGCTGCGCAACGAGATGTTGCAACTGCTGCAGACGGTATGCGAACAGCGCAACCTGACGCTGCTGATGGTATCGCACAACCTCGACGACGCCGCGCGCATCGCGCCGCGCACGCTGCTGGTGGTCGACGGCCGCATCTACTACGACGGCCCGACGCAGGCCCTGCTGGACGGCAGCGCGCCCGAAGCGCGCGTGCTGGGCATTTCGGGCAAAGCGTGATCTGACGCTCGTTTTTTATGCTGCGCCAATAAACCTGTTGTGCGAATTTTGCGCCTGTGTTTTTATAAAAACCTGACTTTTTTTACTGATGATAAGGTTCCCTGTGATCGCATCCTCGCTGACTTCGACCCTACTAGTTACCGCGCTACCAGCCGCGGTGGTCGTCGTGCGTGTGGTGGTGGTCGTCGGCAATGCGCCGTAGGGTCCGAATCAACGCATCGATTCCCAAACCCCGCCGGCGCAAACCGGGCGGGGTTTCTTGTTTTAGCACCCTGCCCAGCAAAGCTCACCGGCCTTGAGAAAGGACAGGAACATGGCAACTTCGGGCACGCCTCAACCGGGCACCAGCTTCACCGGCGCACAATTGATCGTTCATCTGCTGGAGCGTCAGGGCATCACCACCGTCGCCGGCATTCCCGGCGGCGCCGCGCTGCCGCTGTATGACGCGCTGAGCCAAAGCACCCGCATTCACCACGTGCTGGCGCGCCACGAACAGGGCGCGGGCTTTATGGCGCAAGGCATGGCGCGCGCCAACGGCAAGGCGGCGGTGTGCATCGCCTCCAGCGGGCCGGGCGCCACCAACCTGGTCACCGCCATCGCCGACGCCAAACTCGACTCCATTCCGCTGGTGTGCATCACCGGTCAGGTGCCCTCCTCGATGATCGGCACCGACGCCTTCCAGGAAGTGGACACCTACGGCATTTCCATCCCGATCACCAAGCACAACCATCTGGTGCGCGATATCCGCGAACTGCCGCAGGTGATTGGCGACGCCTTCCGCATCGCCGAGTCCGGCCGCCCCGGCCCGGTCTGGATCGATGTGCCGAAAGATGTGCAAACCGCCACCATCACCCTGGAAGAGCTGCCGCCGATCGCCGTGCCGGACGCCGCTCCGAGCTTCGATCCGGCGCTGGTTTCGCAGGCCGCCGCGATGATCAACCGGGCAAAGCGCCCGATCCTCTATCTGGGCGGCGGCATCATCTGCGCCGACGCTCACCGGCAGGCGCTGGAGCTGGCCGAGCGCGCCGGTTTGCCCACCACCATGACGCTGATGGCGCTGGGCGCGATGCCGGTGGAACACCCGCTGTCACTGGGCATGCTGGGCATGCACGCCGCGCGCAGCACCAACTTCATTCTGCAGGAGGCCGATCTGCTGATCGTGCTGGGCGCGCGCTTCGACGATCGGGCAATCGGCAAAACCGAGCAGTTCTGCCCTAACGCCGCCATCATTCATGTGGATATCGACCGCGCCGAGCTGGGCAAGGTCAAACAGGCCAACGTGGCGATCCATGCCGACGTCGGCCAGGTGCTGCAACAGCTGCTGCCGCAGATCGACACGCAGCCGCGCAGCGAATGGCTGAACACCGTCAACGACCTGAAGCGCGAATTCCCGTTCAACATGCCCAACGCCGACGATCCGCTGAGCCATTACGGCCTGGTGCTGGCCGCCGCGCGCTGCGTGGACGACAGCGCTATTATCACCACCGACGTAGGCCAGCATCAGATGTGGGTGGCGCAAGCCTATCCGCTGAGCCGGCCGCGCCAGTGGCTGACATCGGGCGGCCTGGGCACCATGGGCTTCGGTCTGCCGGCGGCGATCGGCGCGGCGCTGGCGGAGCCCGAGCGCAAAGTGCTGTGCTTCTCCGGCGACGGCAGCCTGATGATGAACATTCAGGAAATGGCCACCGCGGTCGAGCACGATCTGGACGTGAAAATCATTTTGATGAACAACCAGGCGCTGGGGCTGGTGCACCAGCAGCAAACCCTGTTCTACCAACAGCGCATCTTCGCCGCCGCCTATCCGAAGCGCACCGACTTCCTGAAGATCGCCGCCGGATTCGGGTTGGATACCTGCGATCTGAACGCCGCGGAAGATCCGCAGGCGGCGCTGGCCGAGGCGATCCAACGCCCGGGCCCCTGCCTGATCCACGCGCTGATCGATATCAACGAAAAAGTATTCCCGATGGTGCCGCCGGGCGCCGCCAACATCGACATGATTGGAGAATAAGCCATGCTGCAACCACAAGATAAACCCCAGGTGATCCTGGAGCTGGCGGTGCGCAACCATCCCGGCGTGATGTCGCACGTTTGCGGGCTGTTCGCCCGCCGCGCGTTCAACGTCGAAGGCATTTTGTGCCTGCCATTGAAAGACGGCCAGCAAAGCCGCATTTGGCTACTGGTCGCCGACGATCAGCGGCTGGAGCAGATGATAAGCCAGGTGGAAAAGCTGGAGGATGTGCTGCAGGTGAAGCGCCACAGCGAAGACGTGCGGGTATTTGAACAGCTGGAAGCGTTCTTCCAGTAAGGCGAACGGGGGCTTTCGCCCCCTTTTGTCATTGCCCGGACAACACCTGCCACAGCAGGTGGCGATACACCGGCATCAGAGGCTGCTGGCTCAGCGCATAACCGGCCGCCAGCGCCGCCAGCCAACTCAATCCGCAAACCACGCGCAGCCGCAGCGGCGTCAGCCAACGGCTCAGTCGATCGGCGTTGCGCTTGCCCTCACGCCACCAACGCCAGCTCAACCATACCGCCAGCCAGACCAGCAACGCCGCCGCGAGCAGCAGCCACTTGAACATCGCGCTGTCGGCGCCGGCGGGAATATCGATCGCCACGCCCGCCAGAATGCCGGGGAAGAAATAAACCGGCGGCCAGGTCAGGCAACCGATGATGTTCGGTAGCGCGAACTTGTACGGCGGCAGATCGAGCATGCCAGCCACCATCGGCACCAACGGACGCGTCGGGCCGACGAAACGGCCGATCAGAATGGTCGCCATGCTGTGCTGGTGCAAGGCGTGCTCGGTTTTGTCTAGCAGCGCCTTGTTTTTCTTCAGGAAAGACCAACGGTGTAATGGCCCCTTGAACGCGCGGCCGACGAAATAAGAGATCCAGTCGCCGAGCAGGCAACCGACGATGCCCGCCGCCCAGGCGTAGTAAAAGTCCACCTTGCCGCTGCCGATCAACGCGCCGATGCTGGCCATCATCACCGTACCGGGCAGCAGCAGCCCCACCAGCGCCAGCGACTCCAGAAAAGCGACCAGCAGAACGACCATCAGGGTGAAAGCCAGTGACTGGGTGATCAAATCTTGTAAATAGGCTTCCATTACACCTCTGTGGATTATTCGGGCCAAACGGGCGGAGGATTTTCCAGTGCCGCCGCAAACGAGTCAATCGATCAATTGTATGCGTATTTGGCAACGCCGCGCGGCGATGGACAATTACTGTATAAAAACCCATACTATAATTTATCTATATTAGCGCCAAAACCGACATCTCGCTGAATGTCGCGCACGCCGCCCGGCGGAAGACGAAGGGGTTATGACAGCACTGCAACAGGGTTTCCTGCTCACTCGCCACTGGCGCGACACGCCCGCCGGCACCGAGGTCGAATTCTGGCTGGCGACCGACGCCGGCCCGCGTCAGCTGCGCCTGCCGCCGCAAACCTCGGTGGCGTTTATCCCCGCCGAACAAAGGCAGCGCGCGGAACTGCTGCTACGGGAAGAACGGCAAGTCGAACTGAAACCGCTGGCGCTGACGGATTTTCATCACCGGCCGATGCTGGGGCTGTACTGCCGCCAGCACCGTCAGCTCATCAAGCTGGAAAAACTGCTGCGGGAAGGCGGCGTTGCGGTCTACGAGGCCGACATTCGCCCGCCGGAGCGCTACCTGATGGAACGCTTCATCACCGCGCCGGTGTGGTTCAACGGCCAGGGCGACGGCAATGGGCCGTTGCTCAGCGGCCAAATGAAGCCGGCGCCAGAGTACCGCCCAACGCTAAAACTGGTGTCGCTGGATATCGAAACCACCGCCCACGGCGAGCTTTACTCCATCGCGCTGGAAGGCTGCGGCCAGCGGCAGGTCTACATGCTGGGACCGGCCAACGGCGGCGATGAGCCGCTGGATTTCGATCTGGAATACTGCGCCAGCCGCCCTCAACTGCTGGAGCGGCTGAATGCGTGGCTGGAGCGGCACGATCCCGATGCCATCATCGGCTGGAACCTGGTGCAGTTCGATCTGCGGGTGCTGCAGAAGCACGCTGAGCGCTACCAAATCCCGCTGCGGCTGGGGCGCGGCGGCAACCTGCTGGAGTGGCGCGAGCACGGCTTCAAGCAGAATCACTTTTTCGCCGCCGCCGCCGGCCGCCTGATCATCGATGGCATCGAGGCGCTGAAATCCGCCACCTGGAACTTTCCCTCCTTCAGCCTGGAATACGTTTCGCAGGAACTGCTGGGCGAAGGCAAGGCGATCGACAATCCTTATCAACGCATGGCGGAGATCGACCGGCGCTTCGCCGAAGACAAGCCGGCGCTGGCCCGCTACAACCTGAAGGACTGCGAGCTGGTGACGCGCATCTTCGCCAAGGCCGACCTGCTCAACTTCCTGCTGGAGCGCGCTACCGTCACCGGGTTGGCGGCCGACCGCAGCGGCGGATCGGTGGCGGCCTTCAGCCACCTCTATATGCCGCGCATGCATCGCCTGGGCTTTGTTGCCCCCAACCTCGGCGAACAGCCGGAAGAGCACAGCCCCGGCGGCTTCGTGATGGACTCCCAGCCCGGCCTGTACGATTCGGTGTTGGTACTGGACTATAAAAGCCTGTACCCGTCGATCATCCGCACCTTCCTGATCGATCCGGTCGGGTTGGTGGAAGGCATGCGCCACCCAAGCGACGCCGACTCGGTGCCCGGCTTTCGCAACGCCCGCTTCTCGCGCAGTAAACACTGCCTGCCGGCGATCGTCGAGCAGATCTGGCAGGGGCGCGAGGCCGCCAAGCGCCAGCACAACAAGCCCCTGTCGCAGGCGTTGAAGATCATTATGAACGCGCTGTACGGCGTGCTGGGATCGAGCGGCTGCCGCTTCTTCGATCCGCGGCTGGCGTCGTCGATCACCCTGCGCGGCCACGAGATCATGCGCCAAACCCGCGAGCTGATCGAAGCCGAAGGCTATCAGGTGATTTACGGCGACACCGACTCCACCTTCGTGTGGTTGAAACAGCCGCATGACGAGCAGCAGGCGGCGCAGATCGGCCGGGCGCTGGTGCAGCGGGTCAACGCCTGGTGGCAACAGCATCTGCAGCAGCAGTTCGGGCTGGAGAACGCGCTGGAACTGGAGTTCGAAACCCACTATTCCCGCTTCCTGATGCCGACCATTCGCGGCGCCGAACAGGGCAGCAAAAAACGCTACGCCGGCCTGATCGCGCGCGCCGACGGCGAGGAAGAGATGGTGTACAAAGGGCTGGAAACGGTGCGCACCGACTGGACGCCGCTGGCGCAGCAGTTCCAGCAGCAGCTCTATCAGCGTCTCTTCAAACAACAGCCCTACCAGGACTATGTGCGCGATTACGTCGGCAAAACCCTGAACGGCGACTTCGACGATCAACTGGTGTACCGCAAACGGCTGCGCAGAAAGCTCGATGACTATCAGCGCAACGTGCCGCCGCATGCCCGCGCCGCGCGCATCGCCGACGACTACAACCGCCAACAGGGGCGGCCGCTGCAGTATCAGAACGGCGGCTGGATCAGCTACGTGATGACCGTGGCCGGGCCGGAACCGCTGGAAACCCGCCATTCGCCCATCGACTATCAGCATTACCTCGAACGCCAGCTGCAACCGGTGGCAGACGCTATACTCCCTTTCTTGCACGACGATTTCACCACGCTGGTCACCGGGCAAATGGGGCTGTTTTGAGATTGCGCCAGGTTAAGAAAAATCATCGGGTTTTGCAGGTGACGAACGCGCCGCCTTCCATTACCATAGCGCCCTTCCCAAAACTGAACCACGCTTAGCCCTGCCGTCTCGCGACGTCTGCATGGCGTGAACGGCTATTGCCCGCCAAATTTAAAACAAACCGGGATTAGCAGACGTTCAGTACAGGTGCCGCGGCCCTTCCCGCCCGGTAACAAGACTTACTTACAAAGAATCGAGCCGACAATATATGCCTTTTACTCTTGGTCAACGCTGGATCAGCGACACGGAAAGCGAATTAGGATTGGGAACCGTCGTGGCGTTGGATGCGCGCATGATTACCCTGCTTTTCCCCGCCACCGGTGAAAACCGCCTCTATGCCAGAAACGATTCGCCGATCACCCGCGTGATGTTCAACCCGGGCGATACCGTCAGCAGCCACGAGGGCTGGCAGCTGCAGGTGGAAGAGGTGAAAGAGGAAAACGGTCTGTTGACCTATATCGGCACCCGCCTGGACACTCAGGAAAGCGGCGTGGCGATGCGCGAGGTGCTGCTGGACAGTAAGCTGACCTTCAGCAAACCACAGGATCGCCTGTTCGCCGGCCAAATCGACCGCATGGACCGTTTCGCGCTGCGTTTTCGCGCCCGCAAATACCAGAGCGAGCAGTATCGCCTGCCGTTCGCCGGCCTGCGCGGCATGCGCGCCAGCCTGATCCCGCACCAGCTGCACATCGCTCATGAAGTCGGCCAGCGCCATGCGCCGCGCGTTCTGCTGGCGGACGAAGTCGGCCTCGGCAAAACCATCGAAGCCGGCATGATCATCCACCAGCAACTGCTGGCGGGCCGCGCCGAGCGCGTGCTGATTGTGGTGCCGGAAACGCTGCAGCACCAGTGGCTGGTGGAGATGATGCGCCGCTTCAACCTCTACTTCTCGCTGTTCGACGACAGCCGCTACGCCGAAGCCAAGCTCGACAGCAGCAACCCGTTTGAGACCGAACAGTTGGTGATCTGCTCGCTGGACTTCGTGCGCCGCAACAAGCAGCGCCTGGAAGAGCTGGCGGACGCCCAGTGGGATCTGCTGGTGGTCGATGAAGCGCACCACCTGGCCTGGAGCGAAGAGGCGCCAAGCCGCGAATATCAGGTGATCGAACAGCTGGCCGAGCATATCCCCGGCGTGCTGCTGCTGACCGCCACCCCGGAACAGCTCGGTCAACAGAGCCACTTTGCGCGCCTGCGCCTGCTCGACCCGAACCGTTTCCACGACTACGGCGAGTTCGTCGCCGAGCAGCAGAAATACCGTCCGGTGGCCGACGCCGTCACCCTGCTGCTGAGCGGTGAACGCCTGGCCGACGACAAGCTTAACCTGCTGGGCGAGCTGATCGACGAGCAGGACATCGAGCCGCTGCTCAAAGCCGCCAACAGCGAAGGCGACAACGCCGAGCAGGCGCGTCAGGAGCTGGTTTCGATGCTGATGGATCGCCACGGCACCAGCCGCGTGCTGTTCCGCAACACCCGTAACGGCGTGAAGGGCTTCCCGCACCGCAACCTGCACCAGATCAAGCTGCCGCTGCCGACCCAATATCAGACCGCGATCAAAGTGTCCGGCATCATGGGCGCCAAAAAGTCCGTCGAAGCCCGCGCGCGCGACATGCTGTACCCGGAGCAAATCTACCAGGAATTCGAAGGCGAAAACGCCACCTGGTGGAACTTCGACCCGCGCGTCGAGTGGCTGCTGGATTACCTGCTGGCCAACCGCAACGAAAAAGTGCTGGTGATCTGCGCCAAAGCCGACACCGCGCTGCAGCTGGAGCAGGTGCTGCGCGAGCGTGAAGCGATCCGCGCCGCGGTGTTCCACGAAGGGCTGTCGATCATCGAGCGCGACCGCGCCGCCGCCTACTTCGCCTCCGAAGAAGAAGGCGCGCAGGTGCTGCTGTGTTCCGAGATCGGTTCCGAAGGCCGCAACTTCCAGTTCGCCAGCCAGCTGGTGATGTTCGATCTGCCGTTCAACCCGGATCTGCTGGAGCAGCGTATCGGCCGTCTGGACCGTATCGGCCAGATGCACGATATCCAAATCATGGTGCCTTACCTGGAGCACACCGCGCAGGCGGTGCTGGGCCGCTGGTTCCACGAAGGGCTCGACGCCTTCGAACACACCTGCCCGACCGGCCGCACCATCTACGACAGCTGCTACGAGCAGTTGATCGGCTATCTGGCCGCGCCGACCGAGCAGGAAGGCCTGGACGAATTCATCCACGCCTGCCGCCAGCAGCATGACCAGTTGAAAGCGCAGCTGGAACAGGGCCGCGATCGCCTGCTGGAGATGCACTCCAACGGCGGCGACAAAGCCCAGGCGCTGGCCGCCGCCATCGCCGAGCAGGATAACGACGTCAACCTGGTGGGCTTCGCGCTCAACCTGTTCGACATCGTCGGCATCAATCAGGAAGACCGCAGCGACAACCTGATCGTGCTCACGCCGTCCGACCATATGCTGGTGCCGGACTTCCCGGGCCTGCCGCAGGACGGCTGCACCGTCACCTTCGATCGCGATCGGGCGCTGTCGCGCGAAGACGCGCAGTTCGTCAGCTGGGAACACCCGATCATCCGCAACGGTCTGGATCTGATCCTGTCCGGCGACACCGGCAGCTGCGCAGTGTCCCTGTTGAAAAACAAAGCGTTGCCGGTGGGCACCCTGCTGGTTGAGCTGGTGTACGTGGTGGAAGCCCAGGCGCCGAAGCACCTGCAGCTGACCCGCTTCCTGCCGCCGACGCCGATCCGCATGCTGATGGACCGCAAGGGCACCAACCTGGCGGCGCAGGTCGAGTTCGAAAGCTTCAACCGCCAGTTGAACGCGGTCAACCGCCACACTTCCAGCAAGCTGGTCAATGCCGTGCAGCAAGACGTGCACGCCATGCTGCAGCAGGCGGAAAGCCTGGTGGAAGCGCAGGCGCGCACGCTTATCGAACAAGCGAAGCAAGAGGCTGACGACAAGCTGAGCGCCGAGCTGGCGCGTCTGGAAGCGCTGAAGGCGGTCAACCCGAACATCCGCGACGACGAAGTCGAAGCGCTGGAGTTCAACCGCCGTCAGGTGCTGGCCAACCTCAATGAAGCCGGCTGGCGCCTGGACGCCATTCGTCTGGTGGTGGTCACCCACCAGTAACCGGCGCGACATGGGGAGGCCACCGTCTCCCCGGTCGGCCCTTTTCGCGGAGCCAAGATGGAACCCTACAATCCCCCGCAGGACCCGCTGCACATCCTGTATCAGGATGAACACATCATGGTGGTCAACAAGCCCAGCGGCTTGCTGTCGGTGCCCGGCCGCGCGCCGGAAAACAAAGACAGCCTGATGACCCGCATTCAGGCCGATCATCCGGCCGCCGAATCGGTGCACCGGCTGGACATGGCCACCAGCGGGGTGATCGTGGTGGCGCTCAACAAGGCCGCCGAGCGTGAGCTGAAGCGTCAATTCCGCGAACGCGAGCCGAAGAAATCCTATATCGCCCGCGTTTGGGGGCATATGGAACATGACGAAGGACTGGTGGATTTGCCGCTGATCTGCGATTGGCCGAACCGGCCGCTGCAAAAGGTGTGTTTTGACACCGGCAAAGCGGCGCAAACCGAGTATCTGGTGCTGTCGCGAGACGCCGATGGCAGCACGCGCGTGAAGCTGACGCCGATCACCGGCCGCTCGCATCAGCTGCGGGTGCACATGCTGGCGCTGGGGCACCCGATCCTCGGCGACGGTTTCTACGCCCCACCGGAGGCTAAGGCGATGGCGCCACGGCTACAGCTGCATGCACAAGAGTTGCGCATCACCCACCCCGCTTTCCAGACGCCGATGCACTTTCGCGCCGAACCGGATTTCTGAGCTCATCACCCAGGGATACCCTAAATAATTCGAGTTGCAGGAAGGCGGCAACTAAGCGCAGCCCCGGGAGCGTACAAAAAGTACGTGACCGGGGTAAGCGCGGGCAGCCAACACACCTGCAGATCGAAGTATGACGGGTATCGTTATTTAAAACCTTTCTCGCGTTTGATCAGGTCGTACGCCGCCTGGATCTCCTGCGCTTTCTGCTTGGCCATTTCCATCATCTGTGGCGGCAAGCCTTTCGCCACCAGCTTATCCGGATGGTGTTCGCTCATCAGCTTGCGGTAGGCGCGTTTGATGGTGGCGGCATCGTCGCTGCTGCGCACGCCGAGCACCTTGCAGGCATCGTCGAGCGTCGGGCCGCGCTGAGCCTGCTGATAGCCGCCCTGCGAATACCCGCCCTGCTGACCGCCGCCGAACTGACGCCCGCCCTCCATCATGCTGAGGAACTGATCGAACTGCGCGCGCGAAATGCCCAGCTCTTCGGCGATGACATACAGCACCTGACGTTCGTTCGGGTGCAGCGAGCCGTCGGCAAACGCCGCCTGAATCTGAATTTCCAGAAACATCCGAATCAGATCGAAGCGGCCGAAACAGATGCTGCGAAACTGCTGCAGCGTCTCACGCAGCGGGAACTGGCTCTGTTTGCCCTCGCGGAACGCCTGCTGCGCCGCGGTGCGCGCTTCGCCGTGCAGCTGCAGGCGATCCATAAACAGGCTGGCGATCTGGATATCCGCCTCGGTAACGCGTCCCTTGGATTTGGTCAGGTGGCCCATCACCTGAAAAGTGGTGCGGAAAAACAGCGTTTGCCGCGTTTGCTGGTCGGTGAAAAACCCCCGGCTGCGCTTGTTGCTGCGCGCCGTATCGATCATATGACCGATAATCAGCCCCAGAACTACACCCCAGAATCCCGCGCCAGACCAGATGGCGACGATGACGCCGAGCAGTTTTCCCCAATACTGCATATACTCCTCAATTATCATGCCGAAAGCCGTCCGCTCTCCTTCGCTTCAGGAAAGGGCGCAGGCGATTTTTCCTAGAATTTGGATTATCATACCTGTCATTTATCTTTGCGCCTAACGACGACGCAAGTAAACGGCTGGATTTAGCACTAGCGCAACGCAGATGAGTAATATAGTCTCTGACCGTTTGCCGGACACGACGCCTCTGATGACGGAACACCAAAACCGCGTATGAAAAAAAGTTTCCCAACACTGCTGGCCACGATGATTTGGACGGCACTCTACAGTCAGCATGCGCTGGCTGATCTGGCCGAGCAATGCATGCTTGGCGTTCCCGTTTACGACAAGCCTTTGGTCAGCGGCGATCCGAACAGCCAGCCGGTGACCATCAATGCCGATGACTCGCGCGCCGACTACCCGAAAAGCGCCCTGTTCAGCGGCAACGTGCATATCGAGCAGGGCAACAGCACCCTGACCGCCAAAGAAGTTGAGCTGAACCAGACGCAAAACCCTGGCCAGACGGAACCGGTGCGCACCGTCACCGCCACCGGCGACGTGCACTACAGCGACAATCAGATCAAACTGAAAGGCCCTAAGGCCTGGTCGAACCTGAATACCAAAGATACCGACGTCTATGAAGGCGACTACCAGATGGTCGGCCGTCAGGGGCGCGGCGACGCCGACAAGATGAAAATGCGCGGCGCCAACCGTTACACCATTCTGGAAAACGGCACCTTTACCTCCTGTCTGCCGGGCGACGACAGCTGGAGCGTGGTCGGTTCCGAAGTGATCCACGATCGCGAAGAGCAGGTGGCGGAAGTGTGGAATGCCCGCTTCCGCATCGGCGGCGTGCCGGTGTTCTACAGCCCATACCTGCAATTGCCGGTCGGCGACAAGCGCCGTTCCGGTTTCCTGATCCCGAACGCCAAGTACGGCAGCAACAACGGCTTCGAGTTCATGTTGCCGTACTACTGGAACATCGCGCCGAACTACGATGCCACCATCACGCCACACTATATGTCCAAGCGCGGCCTGCAGTGGCAGACCGAGTTCCGCTATCTGGTACAGCCGGGCCTCGGCCTGATGGAGTTCGACTGGCTGCCGGACGATAAGGAATACGGCAAAGATCATGACGACAGCAAACGCTGGCTGTTCTACTGGAACCACAACGGCGTCATGGATCAGGTGTGGCGCTTCAACGTCGATTACACCAAGGTCAGCGATTCCAAGTACTTCACCGATCTGGACTCCAAGTACGGTTCCACTACCGACGGCTACGCCACGCAGAAATTCAGCCTCGGCTACGCCAACGAGAACTGGAACGCCACGCTGAGCTCCAAACAGTTCCAGATTTACGACGATACCGATCGCTCACAGTCGGACTCGTATAAAGTCCAGCCGCAGCTGGATCTGAACTATTACAAGAACGACCTCGGCCCGTTCGATTTCCATATTTACGGCCAGGCTGCCAAGTTCACCAGCGTCAACCCGTACAGCCCGGATGCCACCCGTCTGCATATGGAGCCAACGCTGAGTCTGCCGCTCACCAACGGCTGGGCCAGCCTGAACACCGAAGCCAAAGTGATGGCGACCCACTACCAGCAGGATATTCCTGACGGTTTCGCCGCTAACTACCAGAACCGCAAAGGCGCCGCAGCACCGGATCTTGATGACTCGGTCAACCGCGTATTGCCTCAATTCAAGGTCGACGGCAAGCTGGTGTTCGAGCGGCCGATGATCTGGGCCGAAGGCGCCACCCAGACGCTGGAGCCGCGCGTGCAGTACCTGTACGTGCCGTACCGCGATCAGAGCAACATCTACACCTACGACACCACGCTGCTGCAGACCGACTACTCCGGCCTGTTCCGCGACCGCGCCTACAGCGGCCTGGATCGCATCGCTTCGCAGAACCGCGTCTCTACCGGTTTGACCACCCGCATTTATGATGACGCGCTGGTGGAACGATTTAACGCTTCCGTGGGTCAAATCTACTACTTCAGCCGTTCGCGTACCGGTGACCAGATGACCGGTTACGACAACAACGACGACACCGGCAGCGTGGCCTGGGCCGGCGATACCTATTGGAAAATCGACGATCGTTGGGGCCTGCGTGGTGGCCTTCAGTATGACACCCGCCTGAACAGCGTCTCGCTGGGCAACGGCGTGGTGGAATACCGCCAGGACGCCGAGCGCGTGGTGCAGCTGAACTACCGTTACGCCACGCCGGAATACATCCAGACGGCGTTGAACACCAAAACGGTTCCGGCCTTCCAGGACGGCATCTCGCAGGTGGGCATCACCGGCAGTTGGCCGATCGCCGATCGTTGGGCGGTCGTCGGGGCGTACTACTACGACACCCGCGCCAAACAATCCGCCGATCAACTGGTGGGGCTGAAGTACAACACCTGCTGCTGGGCGGTGACCCTGGGCTATGAGCGCAAGATCACCGACTGGAACAACAGCAACAATACCAGCGTTTACGACAACAGAGTTTCGTTCAACGTCGAACTGCGCGGCCTGAGCAGCGATCATAGTCTCGGCTCCGCAGAAATGCTGCGCTCCGGCATTCTGCCGTATCAGCGCGCATTCTGACGCTTTGCAACACTTTGAAAACGAGAACTTTCACCCGCATTTGCGGATTACATAATGGGAAATGTATGAAGAACTGGAGAACGCTTATTCTCGGATTGGTGGTTTGCGCCAATGCCGCGTTCGCAGCACCCCAAGAAGTGGATAAAGTCGCCGCCGTCGTGGATAACGGCGTGGTACTCGAAAGCGACGTCAACGGTCTGTTGCAGTCAGTCAAGCTCAACGCCCAGCAGGCCGGCCAACAGTTGCCGGACGACAAGACGCTGCGCCATCAGATCATCGAACGGCTGATCATGGATAACATCCAGCTGCAGATGGCCAAGAAAATGGGCATTACCGTGTCCGACGCCGAGCTGGACAAAGCGATCGCCAACATCGCCGCGCAGAACCGCATGAACGTCGATCAGCTGCGCAGCCGCCTGTCGTACGAAGGGTTGAACTACAACACCTACCGTTCGCAGATCCGCAAAGAGATGCTGATTTCCGAAGTGCGTAACAACGAAGTGCGCCGCCGCGTCACCATCCTGCCGCAGGAAGTGGACGCGCTGGCCAAACAGGTGGGCGCGCAGAACGGCAGCGACACCGAAATGAACATCAGCCACATCCTGATCCCGCTGCCGGAAAACCCGTCGCAGCAGCAGGTCGACAAAGCCGAAGAGCTGGCCAAACGCCTGGTGGGTGAGATCAACAGCGGCGCCGACTTCGGCAAGCTGGCGATCACCTACTCCGCCGATTCTCAGGCGCTGAAAGGCGGCAACATGGGCTGGGGCAAGCTGCAAGAGATCCCGACCCTGTTCGCTGAACGTCTGGTGAGCGCCAAGAAAGGCGACGTCGTCGGCCCAATCCGTTCCGGCGTCGGCTTCCACATCCTGAAAGTGAACGATATCCGCGGCGCCAGCCAGTCGGTGTCGGTCACCGAAGTGCACGCCCGTCACATCCTGCTGAAGCCTTCGGTGGTGCTGACTGACGATCAGGCGCGTGCCAAGCTGCAATCCGTTGCGGAAGCCATCAAGAGCGGCCGCGCCAAATTCGCCGACGAAGCCAAACAGCTGTCGCAGGATCCGGGTTCCGCCATGCAGGGCGGCGATCTGGGCTGGGCCTCCCCGGACATCTACGATCCGGCCTTCCGCGATGCGTTGCTGAAGCTGAGCAAAGGTGAAATCAGCGCGCCGGTCCACTCTTCCTTCGGTTGGCACCTGATTCAGCTGCTGGATACCCGTCAGGTGGATAAAACCGACGCCGCGCAGAAAGATCGCGCTTACCGCATGCTGTTCAACCGTAAGTTCGCCGAAGAGGCGCAGACCTGGATGCAGGAACAGCGCGCCCAGGCTTACGTGAAGATCCTCGATGGCAGCGATGCACAGCAATAAACGCGTCGTCATTACCCCCGGCGAACCCGCCGGGGTGGGGCCGGATTTGGTAGCCGCCCTGGCGCAACAGGATTGGCCTGTTGAGCTGGTGGTGTGCGCCGATCCGGCCCTGTTGCTTGAACGCGCCAAGCGTTTGGGCCTGCCGCTGACGCTGCGCGACTATCAACCGCAGCAACCGGCCGAGGCGCAACGCGCAGGCACGCTGACCGTGCTGCCGGTGTCGCTCGCTCAGCCGGTCACCGCCGGTGAACTGAACGTCGGCAACAGCGCCTACGTGGTGGAAACCCTGGCGCGCGCCTGCGACGGCTGCCTGAACGGCGAATTTGCCGCTCTGATCACCGGTCCGGTGAACAAAGGCGTGATCAACGACGCCGGCGTGCCGTTTATCGGCCATACCGAATTCTTTGCCGATCGCAGCCGCTGCGATCGCGTGGTGATGATGCTCGCGACCGAAGAGCTGCGCGTGGCGCTGGCGACCACTCACCTGCCGCTGCTGGCGGTGCCGGGCGCCATCACGCAGCAGAGCCTGTTCGAAGTCATTCGCATTCTCGACCACGATCTGAAAACCAAATTTGGCATCGCTCAGCCGCACATTTACGTCTGCGGTCTGAATCCCCACGCCGGGGAAGGCGGCCATATGGGGCGCGAAGAGATAGACACCATCATCCCGGCGCTCGACGCGCTGCGCGCTGACGGTATCCATCTTGTCGGCCCGCTGCCGGCGGACACCCTGTTCCAGCCCAAATATCTGCAAGATGCCGATGCGGTGCTGGCGATGTATCACGATCAGGGGCTGCCGGTGCTAAAATACCAAGGGTTCGGCCGCGCGGTGAATATCACCCTCGGTTTGCCTTTCATACGCACCTCGGTCGACCACGGTACCGCTCTGGAACTGGCCGGCACCGGCACCGCCGATGTCGGCAGTTTCCAAACGGCCCTGAATCTCGCCATTAAAATGATAATTAATTGTAATGAATAACAGAGTCCACCAAGGGCACTTTGCCCGCAAACGCTTTGGACAAAACTTTTTAACCGATCAGTTTGTCATCGATAGCATTGTCTCCGCCATTCACCCGCAGCCGGGCGAAGCGGTGGTCGAGATCGGCCCCGGCCTCGGCGCCTTGACCGAGCCGGTTGGCGCACGCATGGACCGCATGACGGTGATCGAACTGGACCGCGATCTGGCCACCCGGTTGGAGAACCACCCGTGGCTGAAAGACAAGCTGACCATCCGCCAGCAGGACGCCATGACGGTGAATTTCGCCGAACTGGCCGAGGAAGCTGGCCAACCGCTGCGCGTATTTGGTAACCTGCCGTACAATATTTCGACGCCGCTGATGTTCCACCTTTTCAGCTATACTCAGGCAATCCGCGACATGCACTTTATGTTGCAAAAAGAGGTGGTCAACCGTCTGGTGGCCGGCCCGAACAGCAAGGCCTACGGGCGTTTGACCGTGATGGCGCAGTACTACTGCAACGTCATTCCGGTGCTGGAAGTGCCGCCGACCGCGTTCGCGCCGCCGCCGAAGGTCGATTCCGCCGTGGTGCGCCTGGTCCCGCACACCGAGCTGCCGAACCCGGTGGGCGACGTGCGCATGCTGAGCCGCATCACCACGCAGGCGTTCAACCAGCGGCGGAAAACCATCCGCAACAGCCTGGGCGACCTGTTCACGCCGGAGCAGCTGACGGAGCTGGGCGTCGATCCTTCGCTCAGAGCAGAGAATATTTCTGTGGCGCAGTACTGCAAGCTGGCGAACTGGCTGTCAGCCAATCCGGCGCCGCAGCAATAAGGAGTTGTTGTCATGATTGATTCGCCCCGCGTGTGTATTCAGGTTCAGAGCATCTATGTGGAATCACAGTCGATCCCTGAAGAAGAGCGTTACGTCTTCGCCTATACCATCACCATCCGCAATCTGGGGCGGACCAACGTGCAACTGCTGGGCCGTTACTGGCTGATCACCAACAGCAACGGCCGCCAAACCGAAGTCCAGGGCGAAGGCGTGATCGGCGAACAGCCCGTCATTCCGCCCGGTGGAGAGTTTCAGTACACCAGCGGCGCCATTCTGGAAACGCCGCTGGGCACCATGGAAGGCCATTACGAAATGGTTGACCATCAGGGTCAACCGTTCCGCACCGCTATTCCCGTGTTCCGCTTAGCCATTCCAACGCTGATCCATTAATTATGTCGACATACCTTATCGGCGACGTTCACGGCTGTTTCGATGAACTGAAGTCGCTGCTGGCTCAGGTTGCGTTCGATCCCGAGCGCGATCAACTGTGGCTGACCGGCGATCTGGTGGCGCGCGGCCCCGCCTCGCTGGACGTGCTGCGCTACGTGCGCTCGCTCGGTCCGGCGGTGCGCATGGTGCTGGGCAACCACGATCTGCACCTGCTGGCGGTCTACGCCGGCATCAGCCGCAACAAACCCAAAGATCGCATCACCCCGCTGCTGGAGGCGCCTGACGCCGACGAGCTGATCAACTGGCTGCGCCGCCAACCGGTGCTGCAGGTGGATGATGAGCAAAAGCTGGTGATGGCGCACGCCGGCATCACCCCGCAGTGGGATATCGACACCGCGAAAATGTGCGCGCGCGAAGTGGAAGCGGTATTGAGCAGCGACAGCTATCCGCTGTTCCTCGATGCCATGTACGGCGACATGCCGAACAACTGGGCGCTGGAGTTGAGCGGCCTGGCTCGCCTGCGTTTCAGCACCAATGCGTTCACGCGCATGCGCTACTGCTTCCCCAACGGCCAGCTCGACATGATCTGCAAAGATGCGCCGGGCAGCGCGCCGGCGCCGCTGAAGCCGTGGTTCGAACTGCCGCGCCTGGTGGATCCGGAATACACCATCGTCTTCGGCCACTGGGCCTCGCTCGAAGGCAAGGGCACGCCGGAAGGCGTGATCGGGCTGGATACCGGCTGTTGCTGGGGCGGCGACTTGACGATGCTGCGCTGGGAAGACCGCCGTTACTTTACGCAACCCGCCAATCGCGGCGAGGCGTCTGACCACGCCGGCAGACTGGCCGCATCTTGAAAATACAAAGGCGGCCCCGTGGCCGCCTTTGTTTTCTATATTATCGCCTTACGCCCCAATCACCCCGCCATCTTCACGCGTGATCATCAATACCGATGAACGCGGGCGCGGGCTGTTGTTCGGGAAGTGCGAATCGCCCTCTTCTCCCGGATGCTGCACGTTGACGAACATCGTCTTGTAGTCCGGAGTGAAAGTGATGCCGGTCAGTTCGCAGGACTTCGGCCCCACCATGAAACGGCGGATCTCACCGCTGATCGGATCGCCCACCAGCATCTGGTTGTTGCCCTGCCCGACATAATCGCCCTTGTTGCTGTACTTGCCGTCGGTGAGGATCCACAGGCGGCCGGCGCGATCGAAGCCCAGCCCGTCCGGGCTGTTGAAGGTATTTTCCGCCGTGATGTTCGGCGTGCCGCGGTTGACGCCTTCGGGGTGGGCGATCGGGTTGCCGCACAGCGCATAGATGTCCCAGGCGAAGACGTCGGCGGTGGCGTCGCCGCCTTCATCCCAGCGAATGATCTGGCCATAGATATTGTTAGGCCGCGGGTTGGCGGCGTTCAGCGGCATCCCTTCCTCACCGCGCTTGCTGTTGTTGGTCAGCGTACAGTACGCGCGGCCGTCATGCGGGTTCACCGCGATCCACTCCGGGCGATCCATTTTGGTGGCGCCGACCTGCTGCGCCGCCTTGCGGGCGAAGATCAGCACTTCGGCCTCGTCGCGGAAGCCGTTCTCCGGCGTCAGGCCGTTTTTGCCGAACTCGAGCGCAATCCAGCGCCCTTTGCCCTTCAGCGGCGTGCCGGCTTCATCGCCGTCGAACTGCGCCACGTACAGCGTCCCCTCGTCCAGCAGCGTGCGATTGTTGGCCGGATTGGCGGCGTCGACCACGCCTTTGGAGACGTATTTATAGATATGTTCGCCGCGCTCGTCGTCGCCCATGTACACCACCAGGCGGCCGTCTTTGGCCACGGTCACCGCCGCGTTTTCATGTTTGAAGCGGCCGAGCGCGGTGTGCTTGATGGGCGTCGAGGCCGGATTCAGCGGATCGATCTCGACGATCCAGCCGTGGCGGTTGAATTCGTTGGGGTTCTTCGCCACATCGAAGCGCTCATCATAGTCCGGCCAGTTGCGCTCCGGTTCGCTGGCCTTCAGCGTGTAGCGCTTCTGTTCCGGCGTGGTGCGATAATCGGCCTGACGGGTGCCGAAATAGGTATCGAAGTTTTCCTCGCAGGTCAGATAGGTCCCCCACGGCGTCTTGCCGTTGGCGCAATTGCCAAAGGTGCCCAACACCTTGCGGCCACTCGGATCGGCGGCGGTCTGCAGCAGCGGGTGCCCGGCGGCCGGGCCGCTGAACTGCATTTCGCTGTTGGCGGTGATGCGGCGGTTATAGCGCGATGGACGTTCCACCTCCCAGCGCTGGCCGTCGCCGACCCGCTTGACCGCCACAATGGAGACGCCGTGCGCCGCCTGTGACTTGCGCACCTCTTCCAGGCTGGTGGCTTTGGCGCCGCCGTGGGCGAACAGATACTGTTCGTTGACGTATTCGTTATTGATGGCCATCACGCCGTGATTGTCATCGATAGGGAAGAAGCTCATGCCGTCATTGTTGTCGCCAAACTGCTTCTCCTGATCGGCGGCGCTGTTGTTGCCCTGCGGATCGAAGGCCGGCGCGCCGTCCACCAGCGGCTCGCCCCAGGAGATCAGCACCTCCGCGCGGTAGCCCGGCGCGATGGTCACCTCGTCGGCGGTAGATGCGGCGATGCCCTGAAAGCCCAGCAGCCTGTTCGGCGGCAGATCCTCGGCCAACGCCTCGGCGGAGACCGACCAGATGCCACCGCCGAGAAAGCCGGCCAGGCCGACGGCGCCGGCGCTGCCGAGCAACAGCTTGCGGCGAGAGGGATCGATCAGGCGGTCGGCGTCTAATTGCTCAATTTGCTTGGTCATAACGTGGTTACCTTTTTAGTTATGGCGCCGCGGTCAAGATTCACCAGAGTTGCCGTGGCGCTCGGAGTTGGGCTTCATACTAATCAGGTAATGTGACGGAAAGGTTACGAATGACCGGCGTAAAAAGGCCGGGGGCGCAATTGCTTGCGCCCCCGGGGATAACTGGCTAACGCGCTGAGATCAGCGGCGCTGCAGGATTTCGAAACAGTAGCTGTGCGAGTTCAGATTGTCGGCGTCGTGGAATTCGCTGAATGTGGTTTCCCACTCGTCCGGCTCGTAATCCGGGAAGTGGGTATCGCCGCCGACTTCGGCGTCGATGTGCGTCAGGTACAGACGGTCGGCGCGCGGCAGCAACTGGGTATAGATGCGCCCACCGCCGATCACCATCACTTCTTCCACCTCGCCCGCGGCGGCCAGCGCCTCATCCAGCGAGGTTACCCAGGTCACCCCGGCTTCGTTGCCCGGGCGGCTGCTCAAAACGATATTGTGGCGGCCCGGCAGCGGGCGGCCGATGGACTCGAAGGTCTTGCGGCCCATAATAACCGGCTTATTCAACGTGTTGCGTTTAAACCACGCAAGGTCCGCCGGCAGGTGCCACGGCATGGCGTTTTCCATGCCAATAACGCGATCCGCCGCCAAGGCAGCGATCAGGCTGATAATCATTGTTTAACCCTGTGTAGGCAGCAAAATTGGTGACACTATACGTAAAGGCCTGAGTGCCGTCGATAGGCTAATCAAGCAAGATGAATATATAAGATAGCTCTTATCAGCATATCTAATAACCAACGTTCTTCCGCCGGGAAATTTCACACGCCGGGGCGTTTGCGGTACAGCCACAGGCCCGGTAACGACAGGCCGATCGACAAGGCACCGACGATAAAACTGGCCTTAAGGAAGTTGGTGATCATGGTCTCCATCAGGGCCTCGCTGTAGCCCAGATGCGAGATCTCCACCACAGTTATCATCGCGGTATAGGCGGAAATGCCGGGGAACATCGGGATCACCGCCGCCACGGTGAACACCTTCGGATGCGCCAGCAGCCAGCGCGACCAGTAGATGCCGATGATGCCGATCAGGATCGCCGCCAGCAGCGAGGCCCACTCGATGTTCATGCCGGCATGCATCATCAGCATGCGCGAACCGCGCCCGATAGCCCCGAGCAATGCGCAATAGCGCAGCGCACGCAGCGGCACGTTAAACACCATGGCGAAGCCCAGCGCCGGCACCGCCGCCAACAGCATCTCCTGCAACAAGGCCCACAACAGATTCATGACCACCCCCGCAGATCCCACAGCGACATCGCCATCACTACCCCGATACAGGTCGCCAGCGTCAGCAGGCTGGCCATCGCCCAGCGCGCCAGCCCGGTATTCACATGCCCCTTGAACATGTCGGCCACCGCGTTGATCAGCGGGAAGCCCGGCACCAGCAGCAGCACGCTGGCGGCCATCGCCACGCTCGAGGTGTCTTTAAACGCCGGCAGGCGCAGCAGCAGTCCGGAGATCGACGTCGCGACAAACGCCGTCAGGCAGAAATTGATCAGCGGATTCATCTGGCGGGCGGTGAGGATTTGGCGCACCAACATCGCCGTGCCGCTGGCGATAAAGGTCACCAGGAAGGCGTCGCCGCCACCGCCGTTGAGCATGCTGAAGCACCCGCAGGACAGCCCCACCATCAATACCACCAGCCAGCGCGGGTAGCGCAGCGGCCGGATCCTTTCAAAGCGGCGCGCCACGTCGTGCGCATCCGCCAGGCGATGCTCGGCGAGGATCACGATATGCTGCACTTCGGTCACCACCTGCATATTGATGCCGCGATCGACGTTCTTACGGGTGGTGGTCAGACAGGCACCATGGCTAAGAGTGGTCAATACCACCGCATTGGCGGAGATCGAGCTTTCCACGCTGTCCATGCCCAGCGCCAGTCCCAGGCGAGTTGATAACTGTTCCACCACCGTGCTCTCGGCGCCGTGCTGCAACAGCAGCAACGCGCATTGAATGCACAGTCGGGTGATTTCACGCTGTTGCCGGTGCGGTTCCGGCCTGTCTGTGGCGGTAGTCTGCTGCATGGTGCTCCGTCGCGGGCGGTAGATGAATTATTATCATAGAGCCTAACAATACCTCATTGGGTTGATGCGCATCAGAGGAAGCGGCGTTATTATCGCCAGATTGCTGCCTTTTGCGCGAGACGTCTCCCATGCTTGAAACTTCGTTGTTCGTCGCCGGCATTGCCGCCCTCGGCATGCTCTCCCCCGGCCCGGATTTTTTCCTGGTGATCAAAAACGCCGCCCGCTACCCGCGGCTGGCCGCCATGATGACCGCCTTCGGCGTGATCTGCGGCGTCGCCACCCACATGTCCTACTGCGTCGCCGGGCTGGCGGTGGTGATCACCACCACGCCGTGGCTGTTCAACCTGCTGAAATACGCCGGGGCGGTCTATCTGGTGTGGATCGGCATCCAGGCGCTGCTGTCGCGCGGCGGCGGCAAAATGAACGTCAGCAATCTGCCGCAGCAGCAGGTCAGCCTGAAGAGCGCCTTTGCGCAAGGCTACCTGTGCAACCTGCTGAATCCGAAAGCCACCCTGTTCTTCCTTGCGGTCTTCACCCAGGTGCTGCAGATCGATTCCGGTCTGGGTGACAAGCTGTGGTACGCGGGGATTATTCTCGGCCTGTCGGTCATCTGGTGGCCGCTGCTGGTATTTTTGATCCAGAGCGGGCCGGTGCGCCGCGGGCTGGAAAAGACGCAGAAGATCGTCGACAAATTGCTGGGCGGCATGTTGATCGCCTTAGGCATCAAGGTCGCGCTGAGCTAAGCAAAAAAAGGGCGCCATCACGGCGCCCCTCCCCTTATCCTTTGGCTTCCACCACTTCATCCTCCGGCGCCTTGCCGTCGATACTGCCGCGCCAGCCGGTCTGCTGCACCCGCGCCAGCCGATTCTGATCCTGCTCGATGGCCGCGCTGAGCATCTCCTTGGCCCGCTGCAGGCTGGCGATACGGAATTCAGTATCCTGGTAATTATCCAGCGTATCTTCCAGCATCTTCAGGTTATAGCGACGGAACGTGTCCGCTTTCTCGCGCGCCTCATAGGCGTCCAGCCCCAGCAACTCCAGCGTTTCACGGCCGACGCGCAGCGAGCTTTCGAAGGTTTCGCGCTCCGGTTTTTCCACCCCCAGCTGCCGCAGCTGATACCAGTGATCGACGTCGCGCGCCCGCGCCACCACTTTCAGATGCGGGAAGTGCTGCCTGGCCAGCTCGGTTAACGCCAGGCTGTCCTCCACATCGTCGATGGCGTTGATCAGCACCTTGGCGTGAGCGGCGCCGGCGGCCTCCAGCAGATCGGCGCGCGTGGCGTCGCCGTAGAACACCTTGGTATCGAATTTGCGCAGCGTTTCGATATGGTCCGGATCGTGATCAAGTACCACGGTGTGCACGCCGTTGGCCAACAGTAAACGACCGGCGATCTGGCCGAAACGGCCGAAGCCGGCGATGATCACGCTGGCGTTCTCGTCATCAATGACGTCAGCCGGGCGATCCTCTTTCGGCGCATTTTTCTCCAGCTGCGCGGCGATCACCAACAGCAGCGGGGTGGCCGCCATCGACAGCGCCACCGCCAGCGTCAGCGACTTGGCCCATTCAACCGGCAAGACGCCGGCCAGCTGTGCGGCGCTGAAAATCACGAAGGCGAACTCACTGCCCTGCCCCAGCAGAATGGCGAACAGGCCGCGCTGGCGCTTCGGCACGCCGAGCAGCGGCCCAATCAGCCACAGCAACGCCGCCTTGATCAGCATAAAGCCCAGCAGCAGCGAGGCGATCAGCAACGGATGATGGAACAGCGTGCCGAAGTCGATCGACATGCCGACGCCGATGAAGAACAGCCCCAGCAGCAGTCCCTTGAACGGCTGAATATCGCTCTCCAGCGCGTGGCGGTATTCCGAACTCGCCAACAACACCCCGGCGAGGAACGCCCCCATCGCCATCGACAGTCCGGCCATCTCCAGCAGGATGCCGAAGCCGAACACCAGGAACAGCGCCACGGCGCTGAACACTTCGCGCATGCCCGAACGGGCGACGAAGTGCAGCAGCGGACGGGTGACGTAGCGGCCGAGCAACACCACCATCGTCAACGCGCCCACCACCTTGGCCGCCGACAGCATGAAAGCGCCCAGCGTGGTGGTGGCGCCGCTGCTGGCCAGCAGCGGGATCATCGCCACCAGCGGGATCGCCGCGATATCCTGGAACAGCAGCACCGCAAACGCGCTGCGGCCGATCGGCGACGGCGTCAGATTGCGTTCGCTCATCGCCTGCATGGCAATGGCGGTGGATGAGAGCGCCAGCGTCAGGCCAATCAGCAACGCCACCTTCCAGTTAAGGCCAAGGAAGTAACAGAAGGCGCTCAGCGCCAGGCCGCAGCCCACCATCTGAATGCTGCCGCCGCCGAACACCGAGGCACGCAGCGTCCACAGCCGTTTGGGATCCAGCTCCAGGCCGATGATAAACAGCATCAGCACCACGCCGATCTCGGCGAAGGTCAGGATCGATTCGGCGTCCGACACCAGCTTCAGCCCCCAGGGGCCAATGATGCAGCCGGCGATCAGGTAACCGAGCACCGAACCCAGTCCCAGGCGCACCGCGATCGGCACAAACAGCGCCGCGGAGCCGAGGTAGATCAGCCCTTCGATCATCATGTGGTGATTATCCATGGCTGGCCTCCCGGGTTTCCGCTTCGGCATGTTCCATCAGGTAGTCGACCAGCCGCTGGCGGTAGGCTTCGCCGGCGGCGAGCAGCGCCGGCTCGTTGCAGGTAAAGGTATTGTGCACGGCGAAATAAGGCAGCCAGGTCATGCCGCAATAGATCGCCGTGGCCTGCAGCGGCTGCGCCAGCGCGGCGAAGTTGGGGAAGTCGCCCAGCTCGAAGTGGTGCTCGTCGCCGCCGCTGGTCACCGCCCACAGGCAGTCTTTACCCACCAGCGCATTGCCGTCGTGGCCGTAGGCCCAGCCGTGCTCCAGCACTTTGTCGATCCACAGCTTCAACAACGGCGGGAAGCTGTACCACTGCATCGGATGTTGCAGCACCACCAGGTCGGCGCGCTCCACCGCCCGCTGCTCGGCGTTGATGTCAATATTGAAATCGGGGTACAGCTCATACAGCGAGCGCACCTCCACCTCGGGGAGATCCTTCACCGCCTGCAGCAGGCGGTGATTGGCATGCGAATGCCGGGGATACGGGTGAGCATAAATTATCAGAATCATTGTTATCGTCGTTCCTTCGTTCCTTGCCAATACACCAAGCATATACCAATCACACAGAGTGACAGTTTGCCCACTGATTGATAGCGGAAATTTTTAACGCCAGCCGACAAATTCGCTGAATAAAAAAGGGCGCTGCATCTGCAGCGCCCCTTACGTTGCGTTATCGCGCGGTTACTTGCCGATGCGCGCGTGCATTTCCTGCACCGACGTCACCTGCTCGGTCGGATCCGCTTTCAGCGCCATCGCGGTGGCGAAGCCGCCGTTCAGCGTGGTGTCGTAGTGCACCTTGTACTGCAGGGCGCTGCGGCGAATCAGCTTGGAGTCCTCAATCGCCTGACGGCCTGCCGTGGTGTTGACGATGTAGGTGTACTCGCCGTTCTTGATACGGTCCTGAATGTGCGGACGCCCTTCGTGCACCTTGTTGACCAGGCGTGGGTTGATGCCCGCTTCGCCCAGTACCACCGCGGTGCCGTGGGTGGCGTCCAGCTCGAAGCCCTGCTTCAGCAGGCTGGCGGCCAAATCGACCACGCGGGCTTTATCGCCTTCACGCACCGACAGCAGCGCGCGGCCCTGCTTCTTCATGCCCGAGTTGCTGCCCAGCATCGCTTTGGAGAAGGCTTCCGCGAAGGTGCGGCCCACGCCCATCACTTCCCCGGTAGAGCGCATTTCCGGCCCCAGAATCGGGTCGACGCCCGGGAATTTGTTGAACGGCAGCACCACTTCTTTCACCGAATAGTACGGCGGGATGATCTCTTCGGTCACGCCCTGCTCGACCAGCGTTTTGCCCGCCATCACGCGCGCGGCCACTTTGGCCAGCGGCACGCCGGTGGCTTTGGAGACGAACGGCACGGTGCGCGCGGCGCGCGGGTTGACTTCAATCAGGTAGACTTCGTTGTCTTTCACCGCGAACTGCACGTTCATCAGGCCGCGCACCTGCAGCTCGAACGCCAGTTTTTCCACCTGACGACGCATCACGTCCTGAATTTCCTGGCTCAGGGTGTACGCCGGCAGCGAACACGCGGAGTCGCCGGAGTGCACGCCCGCCTGCTCGATGTGCTCCATGATGCCGCCAATCAGCACGCGTTCGCCGTCGCAGATGGCATCGACGTCCACTTCCACCGCGTCGTCCAGGAAGCGATCCAGCAGCACCGGCGCATCGTTGGACACGCTGACCGCGGTCTGGAAGTAGCGGCGCAGGTCGGTTTCGTCGTAAACGATTTCCATCGCCCGGCCGCCCAGCACGTAGGAAGGACGCACCACCAGCGGATAGCCGATGGCCGCCGCCTTCTCCACCGCCTGTTCGATGGCGGTGACGGTGGCGTTGGCCGGTTGCTTCAGGCCCAGACGGTTGACCGCCTGCTGGAAGCGCTCGCGGTCTTCGGCGCGGTCGATGGCGTCCGGACTGGTGCCGATAACCGGCACGCCTGCGGCTTCCAGCTCGCGCGCCAGCTTCAGCGGAGTCTGGCCGCCATACTGCACGATCACGCCCTTCGGCTTCTCGATGCGCACGATTTCCAGCACGTCTTCCAGCGTTACCGGCTCAAAGTACAGGCGGTCTGAGGTGTCGTAGTCGGTGGAGACGGTTTCCGGGTTACAGTTGACCATGATGGTCTCGTAGCCGTCTTCACGCAGCGCCAGCGAAGCGTGCACGCAGCAGTAGTCAAACTCGATGCCCTGGCCGATACGGTTCGGCCCGCCGCCCAGCACCATCACTTTCGGCCGGTCGTTGGTCGGGTTGGACTCGCACTCTTCTTCATAGGTGGAGTACATGTAGGCGGTGTCGGTGGCGAATTCCGCCGCGCAGGTATCCACGCGCTTGTACACCGGATGCAGGCCGTAACTGTGGCGCAGCTTGCGAATTTCACTCTCGGCGACGCCGGCCAGCTTGGCCAGGCGCGCATCGGCGAAGCCTTTGCGCTTCAGAGTGCGCAGGAACTCTTGGTTCAGGCCGTTGATGCCCGCCTCGGCCACCTGCTCTTCCAGGCGCACCAGCTCTTCAATCTGCACCAGGAACCAGCGGTCGACGTTGGTCAGGTTGAACACGCCGTCGACCGACAGACCGGCGCGGAAGGCGTCGGCGATGTACCAGATGCGGTCGGAACCGGCGTCTTTCAGCTCGCGGCGAATTTTGGTCAGCGCTTCCGGATCGTCCAGGCTCACTTTCGGGTCGAAGCCGGTGGCGCCCACTTCCAGGCCGCGCAGCGCTTTCTGCAGCGATTCCTGCTGGGTGCGGCCGATGGCCATCACTTCACCGACCGACTTCATCTGGGTAGTCAGGCGATCGTTGGCGCCGGCGAACTTCTCGAAGTTGAAGCGCGGGATCTTGGTGACGACGTAGTCGATTGACGGCTCGAACGACGCCGGGGTGCGGCCGCCGGTGATGTCGTTCATCAGCTCATCGAGGGTGTAGCCCACCGCCAGCTTGGCGGCGATCTTGGCGATCGGGAAGCCGGTGGCTTTCGACGCCAGCGCCGAAGAGCGCGATACGCGCGGGTTCATTTCGATGACGATCAGGCGGCCGGTTTTCGGGTTGACCGAGAACTGCACGTTGGAGCCGCCGGTTTCGACGCCGATCTCACGCAGCACCGCCATCGAGGCGTTGCGCATGATTTGGTATTCCTTGTCGGTCAGGGTCTGGGCCGGCGCGACGGTGATCGAGTCGCCGGTGTGGATGCCCATGGCGTCGAAGTTTTCGATGGAGCAGACGATGATGCAGTTGTCGTTCTTATCACGCACCACTTCCATCTCGTACTCTTTCCAACCGATCAGCGATTCATCGATCAGCAACTCGTTGGTCGGCGACAGGTCCAGGCCGCGTTCGCAGATCTCTTCGAACTCTTCGCGGTTGTAGGCGATGCCGCCGCCGGTGCCGCCCATGGTAAAGGAAGGGCGGATGATGCACGGGAAGCCGACGTCAGCGGCCACCGCCAGCGCTTCTTCCATGGTGTGCGCGATGCCGGAACGCGCGGTATCCAGACCGATTTTCTTCATCGCCACGTCGAAACGGCGACGGTCTTCGGCCTTGTCAATCGCATCGGCGGTGGCGCCGATCATGGTAACGCCGAACTCGGCCAGCACGCCCTGACGCTCCAGTTCCAGCGCGCAGTTCAGCGCCGTCTGGCCGCCCATGGTCGGCAGCACCGCATCCGGGCGCTCTTTTTCGATGATCTTGCGCACCACTTCCCAGTGGATCGGCTCGATGTAGGTCGCATCGGCCATTTCCGGGTCGGTCATGATGGTCGCCGGGTTAGAGTTGACCAGAATGACGCGGTAACCCTCTTCGCGCAGCGCTTTACACGCCTGGGCACCCGAGTAGTCGAACTCACACGCCTGGCCGATAACGATCGGGCCAGCGCCGAGGATCAGGATGCTTTTTATGTCTGTACGTTTTGGCATTTTTTACTGCTCCTGATTATTTGGCGTTAGAACGGTAAGTCTCAATCAGTTCGATAAAGTGATCGAACAGCGGCGCGGCGTCGTGCGGGCCTGGGCTGGCTTCCGGGTGGCCCTGGAAGCTGAACGCCGCTTTGTCGGTGCGGTGAATGCCCTGCACCGTGTGGTCGAACAGCGATTTGTGCGTCACGCGCAGGTTCGCCGGCAGATTGTTCTCATCTACCGCAAAGCCGTGGTTCTGCGCGGTGATCATCACCGTGTTGTTGTCCAGATCCTTCACCGGGTGGTTGCCGCCGTGGTGGCCGAGCTTCATCTTCATGGTTTTCGCCCCGCTGGCCAGCGCCAGCAGTTGGTGGCCCAGGCAGATGCCGAACACCGGAATGTCGGTTTCCAGGAACTGTTTGATGGCGGTGATGGCGTAGTCGCACGGCTCCGGATCGCCCGGGCCGTTGGACAGGAAGATGCCGTCCGGATTCATTTTCAGCACCTCGTCGGCCGGGGTCTGCGCCGGCACCACGGTCAGGCGGCAGCCGCGATCCACCAGCATGCGCAGGATGTTGCGCTTGGCGCCGTAGTCGTAAGCCACCACGTGGAACGGCAGTTCCGCGGCGGTTTTGGCTTCGGGCAGGTCGCCTTCAAGCGTCCAACTGCCTTGCTGCCAGCTGTAGGCCTCTTGGGTGGTGACCTCTTTCGCCAGATCCATGCCCTTCAACCCCGGGAAACCTTGCGCCTTGGCCAGGGCCAGCGCGGCGTCCGGCGAATCGGCGGCGATGATGCAGCCGTTCTGGGCGCCCTTCTCGCGCAGCAGGCGGGTCAATTTGCGGGTATCGATATCGGCGATCGCCACGATGTTGTGACGCTTGAGGTAGTCGGACAGGCTTTCTTCGTTGCGGTAGTTGCTGGCGATCAGCGGGAGGTCGCGAATGACGAGGCCTTGGGCGTGTACTGCGGAGGATTCTTCGTCGGAAGCATTGGTGCCGACATTGCCGATATGAGGATAAGTAAGAGTAACGATCTGGCGGGAATAGGAAGGATCAGTGAGGATTTCTTGATAACCGGTCATCGACGTATTGAAGACCACTTCCCCCACTGCCGTTCCCTCTGCCCCGATGGCCCGACCGTGGAATTGGGTTCCGTCTTCCAGAACCAATAGCGCTGACTTTATCAAAACACCCTCCAAGGAATAATCAATCACAATATTTGCATATTAATTCAGATATCGCGATCTAAATCAATGCAAAAACCGTCCGCGAGGCCAATTTTTGGCAAATTGGGCGCATTTTAATGATGAGTGCCTGGCTTGTCTACCCAAACTGCCGTTTTTTGTTTTATTTTTGCAGTTCTCGGCGCTCATGCGGCTTGAGCGGCGATAAAAACACAGAAAACCGGGGCTGGAAAACGGTTGCGGGGAAGAATGACGGAAAATGGCGCCGGAATGGGACAAAAAAGACGCTGAAAAAGCCGAGGGGGGAAAAAAAGGAGATGATTAGCAAAGTAAACACAGACAAATAACAGCTTTGACAATGAAATAAAATCAACATGATATTTATCATGTAAAAAAAAGGACAATAAAATTATTGCCCGATTATCATAGCATTATGATCAATACAACCACATCACGATGGTATGCAAATCAATTATAACTGGTCCAAATTCAACACGTCGCGCATATCAAATAAACCTTTATCCCGGTTATGCAGCCAGGCAGCCGCGCGCACCGCACCGCTGGCAAAAGTCATGCGGCTGGAAGCCTTATGGGTAATTTCCACCCGTTCACCGATGTCGGCGAACATTGCGGTGTGCTCGCCGACGATGTCGCCGGCGCGAATGGTGGCAAAGCCGATGCTTTGGGGATCGCGTTCGCCGGTATGGCCTTCGCGCGCATAGACCGCACAGCTTTTCAGATCGCGCCCCAGCGCGCCGGCGATCGCTTCGCCCATCGCCAACGCCGTGCCCGACGGCGCATCCACTTTGTGGCGGTGGTGCGCCTCGACGATTTCGATATCGGTATAGTCGCCCATCACCTGCGCGGCCTTCTCCAGCAGTTTCAGCACCAGGTTGACGCCGACGCTGAAGTTGGCGGCGAACACGATGCCGATATGCTGCGCCGCAGCGCGGATCGCCTGCTTGCCGGCGTCATCGAAGCCGGTGGTGCCAATCACCATCGCCTTGTGGTGCGCCACGCAAAAATCCAGGTAGTTCCGCGTGCTTTCCGGGCGGGTGAAGTCGATCAAAATGTCGAACTCACTCGCCACTTTCTCCAGGCTGTCGCTTACCTTGACGCCCAGCGCGCCAATGCCCGCCAACTCGCCGGCATCGACGCCGATCAGGCTTGAACCCAGGCGCGACAGCGCCGCGCCCAACACCACGCCTTCCGCCTGCTGCACCGCCTGGATCAACTGACGGCCCATCCGGCCGCCGGCGCCCGCAATCGCAATGCGGATTTGTGAATCACTCATGCTTGCTCTCTTCTTGATTTGACGCCTATCCCATTAGGCTATCGATTCAGGGTAACTGCCCCGCTGCAGCGCCGCCAGAGGATTCATTTCATAATTAGAAAATTATGATATTCCCCCGCTTTCATCAGCGGCGCTGTCGTGAGATTAACATTCAACCGATTTGGCGGCCTGCGACGATTGTACATAATCATGCAGTTTCCATGGCAAAAAAATGCAGAAAAAAGGCGCCGAAAACGGCGCCTTGGGAAAGGATCACAGCGAGGTCAGGCGGTAATAGCGGCCACTTCGTTGGCGATCGCCGTCAGCGCATCGTGGCGGGCATAGTCCTCACGCACCAGCGCCGCGCGCTGGCGATAGATCGGCTGCTGCAGAATGCGCGTCGCCGCCGCCAGGATCTGTTCAGGGCTTGGCGTGCTGGTGTGCAGGCTGATGCCGCACCCGGCGGCCACCACGCGCGCGGCCGCCTCCAGTTTGTCTTCGCCGGTGCCGGCGACGATCAGCGGCACGCCGCTGTTCAGCGCATAGTTGATCGAGCCGTAACCGCCGTTGGTGATCAGCAGCGCCGTCTCCGGCAACCAGCGTTCGAAGGAGATGAACTCCCGCACTCTGGCATTGGCCGGCAGCGCGTCCATCAGTCCTTCGGTCGCCCGCCCGCCGGTGGTGGCCAACACCCGCACCGGCAGATGAGCCAGCGCTTGCAGCGTCGGCACGATCAGCTGATGCAGATCGACATTGGCCAGCGTGCCCTGCGTCACAATCACCAGCGGCCGACGATCGTCCGCCTCCCACAGCGTTTCTTCCGCCGCCGGCTGGCCGCCGCTGCGCAGCGGGCCGACGAAGCGCACGCCGCTCGGCAGATCGTCACGCTCATATTCCAGCGCCGTGGTAGCCAGCTGCAGGAAACGCTCGCAGCCGCCGATCAGCGCGTCGGTGAACGGGCGATCCAGCGCCCGTCCCCCCGCCTGCACCAGCGCCGCATCGAAGCTCTGCTGCACCTCATCAAGCAACACCCGCGTCGCTTCATCCACCAATTGCTCACGGGTCAGAGCCCGCGGCAGCAGCGCCGGCGGGATGCGCGGGCCATAGAAAATAGCATCGCGCGAAGAATACGACAGCGGCGTGACGCCGATCCCGAAGACCGGCGGCCGTTCGGCGGACTGCAGCAGCGGCAGCACGCCGTAGAAGCAGTTCTCCACCATCAGCAGATCGGTCTTCTCGGCGGCGATGGCCGCACGCAGCTGACGATCCAACAGCGGGATCGGCGCGGCGAAGAAATCTTTCAGCGCCAGCGCCATCTGCGCATTGCCCGGCGGCAGCGCGGCGCGCTCGGGGAAATGCTCCTCCAGGTGGCGATAGTCGAAGTCCACCTGCGCGTCGAACGGCGCGAAGCTCGCGCCCACCGCCTCGGCGCGTTCGCGGAACAGCGCGCCGGTCATCACCCGCACCTGATGCCCTTGGGCGATCAGGTGACGAGCGATCGCTAACATCGGGTAGACGTGCCCCGGAGTGGCGACCGCCGCCATCAGTATCCTTGCCATAATGCTCCTTTTAAGCTTCTGCGTTGGCCGGCTTCAGCGCCAGATTGGCGCACACCGGATTGCTTTGAATATGCACGCGCTGCAAATGACGCGCGGAACGGGCGGTAAAGCCCTCGCGGCCGTGCAACAGCGAGAAGTTGTCCGCCACCACCACGTCGCCCTGTTGCCATTGGTGGGCATAATAGTGACGCGGATCGTACAGATGCTGCTGCAGAGTGTGGTGGAACTGTTCCTGCTGTTGTTCCGGCACGCCGTGATATTCCAGCGCATGTTGATTGAGGAATTTTTTCCCCTCCGTCGGCGGTTCATTGTAGCGCATGATCAAGCCCCTGCCGTTCGGGTGCTGCACCACCAGCGGCGAACAGACTTCACCGCCGTAGTGCACCACCTGCTTGATGCGGTAGGTGATCGAGACCGACAGCCACTGATCCAGCAACGCTTCGTCCGCATTGGCCAGCAAGCGCGTGGTGTCGACGAAGGTCGTGCGCCCGCCTTCGTCCGGCGACGGCGCCGCCACGCAGTGGAACAGCTGGAACTCGGGAATAGTCGGCTTATACATGCCATCCCAATGCAGCGGGACGTAGCTGCTGTCGAAAATATGATCCTTGGCGTCCGGATGTTCCTTCACGTCCAGCACCGCGCCAAACGGCCACATCATGATCTCGCCCCACTGTTCGGCGTAGCGCGTCAGAACCTCCCCATCACTGAAACCGGAGTCGAATCCGCGCAGCACCAGCAAGTGATGCTCCTGCGCCAGCGCCCGCAGCGCTGCCACCGGCAGTTCGCCGATCTTTTGCCCCGGATGCTGCGGCGTCAGGATCGCGCCAAACGGGGTATTCGGTTGAATATGGCAATTAAGCGGTTGGTTATTCATCGGTGATTCTCCTTGCATCGAATGTGCTGCTCACACGGCAACGTGCCGTCAAAAACGCGTCCGCCAGGATTTCGGGCGCAAAAGCCTGCAGCGGCCTCAGGCCATCTGCGGTTGTTCGATCAGGTAATGGCTCGGCGTGCCGCGGATCTCCACCAATTCGCCGTCCAGGCTCTGCGCATCTTTACGCTTCATCAGCACGAACTGGCCGTTCACGTTGGCTGCCACGCCATGCCACGGCGTCAGCCAGTCGTCTTTGGTCGGCATCATGTGGATGCCTATCTTCAGGCTGTCGGCCGGCTGCGGGTGAATCGACAGGCGGATCGCCGCCGGGAAATGCTGGGCCAGCAGGTTGCCCCAGGCCCAGCTGCGCTGGATAACGCCGCAGGCGCGCCGTTTGGCGTCTTTTTGCAGCGCGGCGTTGGAACCGCTGTAGCCCGGCAGGAGGCTGTCTTCATACAAGAAGCGCGTGATGGCGCGATACAGCATTAATCCCTGCTCGTCCTGCATCAGCTGGCGCTTGATCGCCTCTTCCGATTCGGCATAGCCGTCCACCAACAGCCGGCGCAGCAGATCGTAGTCATCGGTATGCTCCGCCAGGCCTTTGACATCGCCGAGGTTGAACACGCTCAGGTGGGTTGCGCCTACTTCATGCAGCAGGCTTTCAATCTCACGTTGATAATGGTTGATCGCTTCGTCGCTGACGCGGATCAGATCGCCGAACACGTGGCCGTCGGAACAGATAACGATATGCGCGCCCGGCGGGTAATAGAGTTGAATGCGCTGGCACAGCGAGTTGAGGAAGATCAGCGACAGCCGCTCCGCCATGTCCGGCACCGCGCCTATCACCTTATTGGCGTTGGGTGACTTGGTCGGAAAAGCCGGCAGCACGAATTCGATGCGCTGGTCGTTTTCAATGAATGCCCGAATGCGCGGCAATTGCACCTGAGTGACCTGCCGCTCTTCTTCAGCCAGAGAAGCATCGTCGGCGATGAGGCGACGTCGATATTGCAATAATTCACGTAGGATTTTTAATGCTATTTCTTCTTTTTTCTGTGCGCTATCCACAATGAGCTCCTGTTGCGATGTGGCGCGGGTGTATTATTGGCAAGCGCAATAAGATTTATCAAAAAGAGATAAAACGCATGCAAAATAATAATCAGCCCGTCGTTTATATGCTTCAGGCAATATAGGAAAGATGGTGCTATATTATTAGCCCGTATAAATCACAATCTAGGTTAAGTTGTGCTTAACAAACTATGAGCAATATTTTAAAACGCATGGCCATTTTCTCAAAAGTGGTCGATTGTGGCGCATTCAGCATGGCGGCAAAAGAATTGGGCATGACGACATCGGCCGTCAGCCAGCATATTCGCCAGCTGGAGGAACATCTGGGCATTCAATTACTGTTGCGATCGACGCGCTCATTGAGCCTGACCGAAGCCGGATTGTGCTTTTATGAAGATTGTCTGCTGATGATCCACGCCGCCGAGCGCGGGCAACAGCGGATCGCCGCGCTGCGCGGCGAGCTGGTCGGTGAACTGCGCGTCGCCACCTCGACCGAATTCGCCACCCATTATCTGGTGCCGGCGCTGCAGAGCTTCCTCGACGAGCACCCGCGCATCACGCTGCGGTTGGAAATCCACGATGAGAGAATAGACCTCATCGCGCAACGCATCGATCTGGCGATACGCGGCGGCGCGCTGGCTGACTCCAGCTACGTCTCAACGCGGCTGGCGCGCTGCCGCGAAGTGCTGTGCGCGTCCCCGGCCTACCTGGCACACCACGGGGTGCCGGATTCGCCTCAGGCGCTGACCCATCATCATTGGGTCACCTTTACGCCGCTCGGCAATCCGCAGTTTGTTCGCCTGATCCATCGCGACGGCGGCGAGCACCGCATGCGCATGACCGGGCGACTGTTCACCAACAGCGGCATGGCGATGAAGGAGCTGGCGCTGACCGGCAAAGGCATCATTCGCAATTTCTTCGCCAACGTCGAGCGAGAGTTGCGCAGCGGCGAGCTGATTGAAATATTGCCCGACTGGCGATTACCGGAAATTAATTGCTATGCCATTATGCCGCGACGGGAGATCCAGCCATTAAAAGTCCGGCGATTACTGGAGCATATGAAGCTCTATTTAAAGGAGAAAGGATTAAACGACCTAGAACAGATTCGACAAGAATAAAATAAGAAACATCTGCAAGACTACTATTGTAATTATTGTAATCACGTTGACGACACCAGGCCCTATTTAGATTGCAGCCTAATGATATTCTATTTAATGACTTAATTCAGCCTATATAATTAATGACGCCACCGCTATTTCAAATACTCAGAATAAATTTGACTTTAGTTAGCAGAAAATTTGAATATACTCAGCATTTTATTTTTAATGCCGTTGGCATTCCCCAAAAAAAACGGGAAGCCTAAGCTCCCCGTTGTCATTCACTCACGCACCTCAGTCAATCTGACGGACGTCCACGCGTAGCTCTTTCGGCACTTCGAACACGATGTTCTCTTCACGCCCGCTGATTTCATGCACGTCCAGGCCGCCCAGCGCTTTCAGGCGGGAGATCACCTCCTGCACCAGCACATCCGGTGCCGAGGCGCCGGCGGTAACGCCAATATTGCGCGCTTCGCTCAGCCAGCTTTCCTGAATATCCGCCGCCGAATCGATCAGATAAGCCGGTTTTCCGACGCGCTGCGCCAGTTCCGCCAGACGGTTAGAGTTGGAGGAGTTCTTCGACCCCACCACCAGCACCACGTCCGCATCGCCGGCCAGGTTGCGCACCGCTTCCTGACGGTTGGTGGTGGCGTAGCAAATGTCATCCTTGCGCGGACCGATAATGCTCGGGAAGCGCTGACGCAGCGCGTCTATTACGTCCGAGGTATCATCCACCGACAGCGTGGTCTGCGTCATGAAGCACAGGTTGTTTTCGTCTTTCACCTGCAGCTTCCACACGTCATCCGGCGACTCGACCAGGTACATGCCGCCCTGCGGATTGCTGTACTGGCCCATGGTGCCTTCCACCTCCGGGTGCCCGGCGTGACCGATCAGAATCGCTTCGGTGCCGCGGCGGCTGGCGCGCGCCACTTCCATATGCACCTTGGTCACCAGCGGACAGGTGGCGTCGAACAGCATGGTCAGATCGCGCGCCTTGGCTTCGGCGCGCACCGCCTGAGAAACGCCGTGCGCCGAAAAGATCAGGATAGAGCCGTCCGGCACTTCGGCGATCTCTTCGATAAACACCGCGCCGCGCTCACGCAGGCTGTCGACCACGTAGCGGTTGTGCACCACTTCATGTCGCACGTAGATCGGCGCGCCATACAGCTCCAGCGCGCGTTCCACGATGCTGATCGCACGATCGACCCCGGCGCAGAAGCCGCGCGGGTTAGCCAGCAATATTTGCATGCGTCTCCTCCTGCTGCGGATCGATCTCCAGCACTTCGATGTCGAAGGTCACCGGATGACCCGCCAGCGGATGGTTGAAATCGACGGTGATCGAATCTTCCGCCACCGCGCGCACCACGCCCGGCATTTCACTGCCGTCGATGGCGGTAAACAGCATGATGGTGCCCACGTCCGGCACGCCGGTTTCCGCGAAGTCGCGGCGCGAGAAGAACTGGACCAGATCCGGGTTCTCCGCGCCGAACGCCGCTTCCGGCTGCAGGGTAAAGGCGCACTTGTCGCCCGCGCGCAGGCCGAGCAGTTGCTCTTCCAGCGGCGCCGACAGGCTGCCGTCACCCAGGCGGAACAGCGCCGGTTTGCCGCTGCTGCGGGTGGATTCGGCGGTCGAACCGTCTTCCAGTTTCAGCGTGAAGTGAACCAGCACCGCGCTGTCACTGATAACCTGAGCCGTCATATTACTCACCTTTACTCTTTGCGCCTTTGCTCGCCGGCGACAGGAAACCTTCCAGCACGATCATCGCCGCACCCACGCAGATAAAGCTGTCCGCCAGATTAAAGGTCGGGTAGTGCCAGTCACCGACGTAGAAGTCGATGAAGTCGACCACGAAACCGTGCCACAGGCGATCGAACAGGTTGCCCAACGCCCCGCCGATAATAAAGGCGTAGGCGATGTTGTTCAGCTTCTGCTGCGCGGTGCTGCGGTACATCATCACCAGCAGCACTGCGACGATGGCGATGGCGATGCCGGCAAAGAACCAGCGCTGCCAGCCGCCATGGTCGGCCAGGAAGCTGAACGCGGCGCCGTAGTTGCGCGCGTAAAACAGGTTGAACGACGGGATCAACGGCTGGGACTGGCCCAGCGTAAAGTTAGCGAGGATCCACTGTTTGCTGCCGAAATCCAGCGCCAGCACCGCCACCACAACCCACAGCCAACGCAGGCCGGTCGAACAAATTGGTTTACTCATCAGGCGCAAGTTCTCAGGCAAAGTTACGCTTCTCGCCGTCACCGGCGACGTTGCTCACACAGCGGCCGCAGATGTCTGCATGCTCCGCCACCAGGCCGATATCGGTGGTGTAATGCCAGCAGCGCGGGCACTTCTCACCTGGCGCTGTGCTGAAGGCGATCTTCAGCCCTTTCAGCAGCTCGGAGGCCTGCGCATCGGCCGGCGCATCCGCCAATGGCGCAACGCTTGCCGCAGAGGTCAGCAGCACAAAGCGCAGCTCATCCTGCAGGCTGTTCAGACGCGCCGCCAACTCGCTGTCGGCATACAGCGTCACCGCCGCTTCCAGCGAACCGCCGAGGCGTTTGTCGGCACGCGCCTGCTCCAGCACCTTGTTCACTTCACCGCGCACTTTCAGCAGCTCAGCCCAGAAAGCGTCGTTCATCGGCTCGCCTTCCGCCAGCCCGAACAGACCGTCGTACCACTCTTCGGTGAACACGTACTGCGCGCGTTTGCCCGGCATGAAGCCCCAGATCTCGTCTGCGGTGAACGACATGATCGGCGCCATCCAGCGCACCAGCGCTTCGACGATGTGATACAGCGCGGTCTGGCAGCTGCGGCGAGCGACGCTGTCGCTCTTGGCGGTGTACTGACGATCCTTGATGATATCCAGGTAGAAGGAGCCCATCTCGACCGAGCAGAACTGCATCAGGCGCTGCACCACTTCGTGGAAATCGTAGTTGGCGTAAGCCTGCTCGATATCCTGCTGCGCCGCCAGCGCGCGGCCGACCGCCCAGCGATCCAGCACCACCATGTCTTCAGGCGCCACGCAATCGGTGCTCGGCTCGAACCCGTTCAGGTTGGCCAGCAGGAAGCGCGCGGTGTTGCGGATGCGGCGATAAGCGTCGGCAGAACGCTTGAGGATCTCGTCGGACACCGCGATCTCGCCGGTGTAATCGGTCGACGCCACCCACAGACGCAGAATGTCGCCGCCCAGCTTGTTCATCACGTCCTGCGGGCTGACGGTGTTGCCGATCGACTTGGACATCTTGCGGCCCTGGCCGTCGACGGTGAAGCCGTGGGTCAGCACTTCCTTGTACGGCGCCTTGCCCTTCATCGCGGTGGAAATCATCAGCGAGGACATGAACCAGCCGCGATGCTGGTCGGAGCCTTCCAGATACATGTCGGCGCCGTGACCGTTAAACTCAGGGCGCACGTCAACCACCGAAGCGTGAGTGGAGCCGGAGTCGAACCACACGTCCAGCGTATCCGGCACTTTCACGTAGTCGGCGGCTTCCGCGCCGAGGATGTCGGCCGCGTCCAGATCCCACCAGGCCTGAATGCCGTCCTGCTCGACGCGCTTGGCCACTTCTTCCATCAGCTCAACGCTGCGCGGGTGCAGCTGCTCGGTCTCTTTATGCACGAACAGCGACATCGGCACGCCCCAGGTGCGCTGACGCGAGATACACCAGTCCGGGCGGTTGGCGACCATCATTTCGATGCGCGCCTGGCCCCAATCCGGGATCCACTGCACGCCCTTGATCTCTTCCAGCGACTGCTGACGCAGGCCTTTCTGATCCATGCTGATGAACCACTGCGGCGTGGCGCGGAAGATGATCGGCGTCTTGTGGCGCCAGCAGCACGGATAGCTGTGCAGGAACTTCTCGACGTGCAGCAGCGCGCCTTTCTCACGCAGCAGATCGACGATCAGATCGTTGGCCTTGAAGACGAACTTGCCGTCCAGCAGCGGGTAGGTGCCGGTCAGGTAGCAGCCGTTCGGCCCTACCGGGTTGGCCACTTCCAGGCCGTATTTCTGGCCGATCACGAAGTCGTCCGGGCCGTGGCCTGGCGCGGTATGCACCGCACCGGTACCGGCGTCCAGCGTCACGTGCTCGCCGAGGATCGCCGGCACGTCGAAGTCCATGAACGGGTGTTTGAAGCGCAGCAGCTCCAGATCGGCGCCTTTGCAGCTGCCCAGCACCGTCCACTCGGTGATGCCGGCGCGTTTCATCACGCTTTCCACCAGTTCGGCCGCCAGGATCAGGCACTGGCCGTCAACCTGCACCAGCTGATAGGTGAAGTCCGGGTGCAGCGAGATCGCGCGGTTGGCCGGCAAGGTCCACGGCGTGGTGGTCCAGATAACCAGCGAGATGGCGCCGTTGAAGTGGCTCACGCCGAACTTGGCCGCCACGGCAGCCGCGTCGGCCGCATGGAAGCTCACGTCGATCGACGGCGAAGTCTTGTCGTAGTACTCCACTTCCGCTTCCGCCAGCGACGAGCCGCAGTCGGTGCACCAGTGAACCGGCTTGGCGCCTTTCAGCAGGTGGCCGTTGCTGATGATCTTGCCCAGCGCGCGGATGATGTTGGCTTCGGTTTTGAAGTCCATCGTCAGGTACGGACGATCCCAGTCGCCCAACACGCCCAGACGGATGAAGTCCTTCTTCTGGCCTTCAACCTGCTCGGCCGCGTACTCGCGGCACTTCTGGCGGAACTCGGCCGCCGTCAGCTTCTCGCCCGGCTTGCCGTACAGTTGCTCAACCTTCAGTTCGATCGGCAGGCCGTGGCAGTCCCAACCCGGCACATAAGGCGAGTCGAAGCCGGCCATCCCTTTCGACTTGATGATAATGTCTTTGAGAATCTTGTTAACCGAGTGACCAATGTGAATGCTGCCGTTCGCATACGGAGGGCCGTCATGCAAAATGAAGGTTTTTTTGCCCTTTTTGGCAGTACGAATAATCCCGTACAGATCCTGTTCATACCAACGTTGCAGCATGCCAGGTTCGCGCTTGGCGAGATCGCCGCGCATCGGGAACCCTGTTTCCGGCAAGTTCAGGGTATTCTTGTAGTCACTCATGAGATTCTCGTTTCCGTTTTCGGCTATTTACCCGTCACACTTCAAGCTGCATCTTTGTCGGCCGCCCTTTCTCACCCGAATCACTTGCCTATGCAAGCTCATCGGGGTTCGCGCGGTTGCCGCCGCGATGCAACTCGAATTGTTTAGGGTAAACGATTAAACCAGTGTTTTTAACCCGAAGAACTTCCGGGCCGTCACCACATCATTGGCGATTTGCTGCTTCAGGGCATCGAGCGAAGCAAACCGCTGTTCATTGCGCAATTTTGCGCGGAGCACCACCTCAATATGGCGCCCGTAAAGATCCATTGTGACATCCAGCAAATGCACTTCCAGCTGCTGGCGCACGCCGGCGACGGTCGGGCGCGTGCCGATATTGGCCACGCCCGGCAGCGGCTTCGGCCCCAGGCCGTACACTTCCACCGCATACACTCCTTTCACCGGCGCCACCAGACGCTTGAGCGGCAAATTGGCGGTCGGGAAGCCGATGGTGCGCCCCAGCTCGTCGCCGTGCACCACGCGCCCGGAAATGCTGTACGGGTGGCCCAGCAGGGTCTCCGCCAGCGGCAGATCGTCCTCGCTCAGCGCGGTGCGGATCGCGGTGCTGCTGATGCGTCGCTCGCCTTCGCGGAAGGTCGGGGTGCTGACCACGTCGAAGCCGTACTCTTTTCCGGCCTGCTGCAATAGCGGAAAATCGCCCTGACGCCCGGCGCCAAAGCGAAAATCATCCCCCACCATCAGGAATTTGACGCCCAGTTTTTCCACCAGCAGCTCGGCGACGAACGCCTGCGCGGTGTTGGCGGCGAAACGCGGATCGAACTTGACGCACAGCAGGTAATCGACGCCCGCCTGCGCCAGATAGTTGGCCTTGTCGCGCAGGCGCGTCAAGCGGGCCGGCGCTTTGTCTGCGGCGAACATCTCCAGCGGCTGCGGCTCAAAGATCATGACCATCACCGGCAGCCCGAGGCGTTTCCCCTGTTGCTTCAACTGTTCCAGCAACGCCTGATGGCCGCGATGCACGCCGTCAAAGTTGCCGATGGTGAGCACGCAACCATGGTGGCGCGCCCGGATATTGTGAATGCCGCGAATTAGCTCCATAGCTGGCTCAAAACAGTGGAAATCGGCGGATTATACCTTGTACAGCCGGTAAGGTTAACCCGCGATTGGTGCCTTTATGTAATAGACATACCATACCGGAGATAATCTGTGCGTGAAACGGCTTCGCCACAGTTTATCCGGCGCTGCCGGGGCGATTCTCGACCGCGGCCAACGGCTTGCGCCCGCCGCGGCAAATCATTGGCGAATTTTCTCGCGAAACACTGTATTCCCAAGAGCGAAGCTGGTAAAATCCTGCGCCATCACAACGTAGCGAGTGCCGCCTGTACAAACGGCGCTTATTTGCACAAATCCATTGACAAACGAAGGCTAAAAGGGCATATTCCTCGGCCTTTGAATTGTCCTCAATAGAATATATTTGGGAGTTGGACCTTGGCTAATATCAAATCAGCTAAGAAACGCGCCGTACAGTCTGAGAAACGCCGCAAGCATAACGCAAGCCGTCGCTCAATGGTGCGTACCTTCATCAAGAAGGTAGACGCAGCTATCGCAGCTGGCGACAAAGAAGCAGCACAAAATGCATTCCTGGTAATGCAGCCACTGGTGGATCGTCAGGCAGCTAAAGGCCTGATCCACAAAAACAAAGCAGCGCGTCATAAGTCAAATCTGACTGCACGCATCAACGCAATGCAATAAGCATTTCGTTATCTGCTTGATAAAAAAACCGGCTCAGGCCGGTTTTTTTACGTCCTGCATTCAGTGAACCGCTAGCAGGAAAACAGCGCCGAGAAGTCTTTGTTGCAGACACGCTGCACCGCCGGATGCTGGATCATGCGCTCGGCGAAGATGATGTAATACTCCTCCTGCACGCTGTCGATGCGCCCAATCTCCACCACATTGTCATCGTTGTAGGTATCCTGCGCATACAGCGTCGGCGCCACGAAGATCGCATTGTGGTACATGCCGAAGGCCTTCATCAGCGCCGCATCGTCGAACTCGCCCAGAATTTCCACCTGAATACCCTGCGTATTGAACCAGTTGAGCAGCTTGCGCCCCAACATCGAACGACGGCCGGGGATCAGCAGCTTGCGCTGCTCCAGGCAAGCCGGGAACGGCAGCTCCGGCGCCGGCTGGCGACAGAAAAAGCTGATGCCGCACTCGCCCAGCTTCAGCGAGAACAGCCCTTCCTGCTGGCTGGAGTCCACCGGGCAATCCGACAGGATCATATCCAGTTTGTGCTGGCTGAGCTGCTCCAGCAGCATCTCGTGCGTCGATTCAAAGCAACGCAGGTGGATCTGCTCGTTGTCCACCACCACCGCCGTTTCCAATACCTGGCTGACCAGCCGCTTCGACAGCGCGTCCGCTACGCCGACGTCGAACAACAGGTTGGACTCTTTGCGGTAGTTGACGATATCCAACATTTCCTGGCTGAGCATGAACATCTTGTCGGCATAGCGGAACACCAGCTGCCCCAGCTCCGAAGGCACCAACCCGCGCCCCTGGCGTTTGAACAGCTTGCCGTCCAACCGCTCTTCCAGCGCTTTGATCTGGCCGGTGATGGTCTGCGGCGTCAGAAACAACGCTTCGGCGGCACCGACCACGGAACCGGCCTTGCAGACCTGCCAGAAATAGTAAAGGTGATTAAAGTTGATATGCGACATCCTCACGAGCGGCTCTCCTTAACAACGTTTCGCAGCGGCAAACGGTGTGCCGTGACGAGCGACAAACTTCCTTTCCCTGCTTCAGACAACGTATAGCCCCATTAGTCCCAACGAAGAACGGCCGAAGCTGCACATATTTTATACCGTACAGCTCCGACCAGCCATTTTATTATGTGCCCTTACCGGGCACATTCAGGATTAACGCACGCGCGGCAACGCCAGACGCAGTAATCCATACCCTACCACCGCCGCAGTGGTGGAGCCCAACAGGATCCCCAGGCGGGAATAGGTGCTGAGCGCCGCATCCGCATCGCCGAACGCCAGCGAGGCGATAAAAATCGACATGGTAAAACCAATGCCGCAAAGCACCGAAACGGCAAACACCTGTTTGAAGCCGATACCTTCAGGCAAACGGGCGATGCCCATTTTCACCGCCAGCAGGCTGAAGAGGAAAATCCCCAGCGGCTTGCCGATAAACAGGCCAGCCGCAATCCCGACCGGCAGCAGCGACGTCAACCCATCCAGCGATACGCCCTGCAAAGAGACCCCGGCGTTGGCGAAAGCGAACAGCGGCAGGATCATGAACGCCACCCAAGGGTGCAGCTCATGCTCCAGCGTTTCCGACGGCGATGGCCCCTTTTTGACGTTCAACGGGATCATAAAGCCGACAATCACCCCGGCCAGCGTCGCATGCACCCCGGACTTGAGGATCGCCACCCACAGCACCAGGCCGACCATCATGTACAGCGAGGTCTTGCCCACGCCGCGCCAGTTCATCACCGCCAGCAGCGCCGTCGCCGCCGCCGCCACGCCCAGCGCCACCATCGACACTTCGTGGGTGTAGAACAGCGCGATGATGATGATCACGCCCAGGTCATCGATGATCGCCAGCGCCAACAGGAACACTTTCAGGCTGGTTGGCACGCGGTTGCCCAGCAGCGCCATGACGCCCAGCGCAAAGGCGATGTCGGTCGCGGCCGGGATCGCCCAGCCCTGGCGGGTGACTTCGTCCGCGCCGTTGAACAGCAGGTAAATCAGCGCCGGCGCCAACATGCCGCCCAGCGCGGCGATCGCCGGAAACACCGCTTTGTCGCGCCCGGACAGCGAGCCTTGCATCAGCTCGCGCTTGACCTCGAGCCCCACCACCAGGAAGAAGATGGCCATCAGGCCGTCGTTTATCCACAGCAGCAGCGGTTTAGCGATCTCCAGCGAAGCTACCTTCACCATCACCGGCAGGTTAAGGAATGCCTGATAGATCCCCTGCGCCGGGGTGTTGGCCATGATCAGGGCGACGATCGCCGCCGCGATCAGAATGATACCGCCCGCGGCTTCCTGACGTAAAAATTGACGAATGATGTTGGTCACAGTACGTCTCTCCAAATCTGTGCAGGACATAGCGCCCTGCGAACCACAGTCATGAAGTGAGTATAGAGGGCGTTTTAGTTCGAAAAAATAAGTTTATAAATGCTAAATAACTCGAAAAAACCGATAAAAAGCACGAATAAGTCACATTTACGTTGTGGAATTAGCGGTTCGGCGCGCAAATAAAAACCCCGGGACAGAAGCCCGGGGTTCGCACATAAGCCAACAGAAACAGCAGGTTAGCGAGTCAGATCGTCAAAGAACTTTTTCACCCCGTCGAAGAAGCTCTTCGAGCGCGGGCTGTTCTTGTCGCCGGACGGGCCACCCAGGCTCTCTTCCAGCTCACGCAGCAGCTGCTTTTGCTTGTCGTTCAGATTGACCGGGGTTTCCACCACCACGCGGCACAGCAGGTCGCCCTGGCTGCCGCCACGCACCGATTTCACGCCCTTGCCGCGCATGCGGAACAGCTTGCCGGTTTGGGTCTCCGAAGGCACCTTCAGTTTCACCCGGCCGTCCAGCGTCGGCACTTCAATCTCGCCGCCCAGCGCCGCCATGGCGAAGTTGATCGGCACTTCACAGTACAGGTTGTTGCCTTCACGCTCGAAGATCGGGTGCGCCTTCACCTGCACCTGAACGTACAGATCGCCCGCCGGTGCGCCGTGTTCGCCGGCTTCACCTTCACCCGCCAGGCGAATGCGGTCGCCGGTATCGACGCCGGCCGGAATTTTCACCGACAGCGTCTTGGATTTTTCTACCCGGCCGTGGCCGTGGCACTTGTTGCACGGATCTTTGATGATCTGACCGCGGCCATGGCAGTGCGGACACGCCTGCTGCACGGTGAAGAAGCCCTGACGCATCTGCACCTGGCCCTGGCCGTGACAGGTTGGGCAGGTGACCGGTGAGCTGCCCGGTTTGGCGCCGCTGCCGTGGCAGACGTCGCACTCTTCCAGCGTCGGGATGCGGATCTCTTTGGTGACGCCACGTACCGCTTCCTCGAGGGTCAGCTCCATGTTATAGCGCAGATCGGAACCGCGGCTGGCGCGCTGACGGCGGCCTCCGCCGAAGATGTCGCCAAACACGTCGCCAAAGATATCGCTGAAGTCGGCGCCGCCGCCAAAGCCGCCGCCGCCCATGCCGCCCTGTTCAAAGGCCGCGTGCCCATACTGGTCGTAGGCCGCGCGTTTCTGGTCGTCGGTCAGAACTTCGTAAGCTTCTTTAACTTCTTTAAACTTGGTTTCGGCGTCTTGTTCCTGGTTGCGGTCAGGATGGTATTTCATCGCCAGGCGTTTGTACGCCTTTTTGATCTCACGTTCATCCGCCGTCTTGCTGACGCCGAGAATCTCGTAATAGTCTTTCTTCGCCATTCTTTCGCTTACCCTTAACATGCGTGCACGGGCGCAGAGTTGCCTCGACGCCCGTGCTGGTTTCCGGGAGCGGCACCTCGGCCGCCCCGTGCCCGCTTAAGGGCGATTATTTTTTGTCTTTAACTTCTTCGAACTCGGCGTCAACCACGTCGTCGTCTTTCTGCGCCGCGTTGTCCGCGCCGGCGTCAGCACCCTGCTGAGCCTGCTGCGCCTGAGCCATTTCCAACAGTTTGCCGGAAACCTGCACCAACGCCTGGGTCTTCGCTTCGATCTCGGCTTTATCTTCGCCTTTCACCGCCGCTTCCAGATCCTTCAGCGCCGCTTCAATCGCCGTTTTGTCTTCCGCCGGCAGTTTGTCGCCCGCTTCTTCCAGCTGCTTGCGCGTGCCGTGGATCAGGTGATCCGCCTGGTTACGCGTCTGCACCAGCTCTTCGAACTTGCGGTCCGCTTCAGCGTTCAGCTCGGCGTCGCGCACCATTTTCTGGATTTCGTCTTCGTTCAGGCCAGAAGACGCCTTGATGGTGATCTTCTGCTCACGGCCGGTGTTCTTGTCTTTGGCAGACACGTGCAGGATGCCGTCGGCATCGATATCGAAGGTCACTTCGATCTGCGCCATGCCGCGCGGCGCCGCCTGGATGCCGTCCAGGTTGAACTGGCCCAGAGATTTGTTATCGCTGGCGCGCTTACGCTCACCCTGCAGCACGTGGATGGTTACCGCAGACTGGTTGTCTTCCGCAGTAGAGAACACCTGGCTGTGCTTGGTCGGGATAGTGGTGTTTTTGGTGATCAGCGGCGTCATCACGCTGCCCATGGTTTCGATACCCAGTGACAGCGGGGTAACGTCCAGCAGCAGAACGTCTTTCACATCACCGGCCAACACGCCGCCCTGTACCGCAGCGCCCACGGCAACCGCTTCGTCCGGGTTCACGTCTTTACGCGGCTCTTTGCCGAAGAAGTCTGCGACTTTCTTCTGCACCATTGGCATACGGGTCTGGCCGCCCACCAGGATCACGTCCTGAATGTCGGAAACCGACAGGCCAGCGTCTTTCAGCGCCACTTTCAGCGGCTCGATGGAGCGCGCCACCAGATCTTCAACCAGCGACTCGAGTTTGGCGCGAGTCACTTTGATGTTCATGTGTTTTGGACCGGTCGCGTCTGCAGTGATGTACGGCAGGTTAACGTCGGTCTGCTGAGCGGAAGACAGTTCAATCTTCGCTTTCTCAGCGGCTTCTTTCAGACGCTGCATCGCCAGCGGATCGTTGCGCAGATCGATGCCCTGATCTTTCTTGAACTCTTCCACCAGGTAGTTGATCAAACGGCTGTCGAAGTCTTCGCCACCCAGGTGGGTGTCACCGTTGGTCGCCAGCACTTCGAAGGTTTTTTCGCCGTCAACGTCGTCGATTTCGATGATGGAGATATCGAAAGTACCGCCGCCCAGGTCATAAACCGCGATGGTGCGGTTGCCGACTTCTTTGTCCAGGCCATAGGCCAGGGCCGCCGCGGTCGGTTCGTTGATGATGCGCTTGACTTCCAGACCCGCGATGCGGCCGGCGTCTTTGGTCGCCTGACGCTGGGCGTCGTTGAAGTAAGCCGGTACGGTGATAACCGCTTCAGTTACCGGTTCGCCCAGGTAATCTTCCGCCGTTTTCTTCATTTTTTTCAGCACTTCCGCAGAGATCTGCGGCGGAGCCATTTTCTGGCCTTTCACTTCCAGCCAGGCGTCGCCGTTGTCGGCTTCGACGATTTTGTACGGCATGATCGCTTTGTCGCGCTGCGCTTCTTCATCCTGGAAGCGGCGACCGATCAGGCGCTTGATGGCGAACAGGGTGTTTTCAGGGTTGGTGACTGCCTGACGCTTAGCCGGCTGGCCAACCAGAGTTTCACCGTCCTGGGTATATGCGATAATAGAAGGAGTGGTGCGGTCGCCCTCGGCGTTTTCCAGCACGCGTGCCTTGGCACCATCCATAATTGCTACGCAAGAGTTGGTAGTACCCAGGTCGATACCAATAATTTTGCCCATCTAAACGTCTCCACTAAAAAATTCATAATCAGTCAGGTTGCTAACCTATATGCGGGCGATTTTTTGCTTTTCAACTGCCCGATATCTCAGTGCGACCCGCGGTTAGCAGCTGCGGTTGCAAATAAGATGGGGCCATCCAACCCGGCATCAAGGGGCAAGGCGAAAAAAATTTCTTTTTTTATCGTCATTCAGATCATTGTTTCCGGTTGCGGGGATCATTATGATGCGCGCGCTCTGATGGAAAACTTCGATTTTTTGGCCATTCAGACCATTTATGATTTTAATTCGCTGTTTCCGTTAATTTTCTGTTATCGCAGAGGACTTATGCACACCAACAAGTTGGCGAATCCCGGCCCTCTCGGCCTGATGGGCTTCGGGATGACCACCGTCTTGCTGAACCTGCACAACGCGGGCTTTTTTCCACTGAACTCCGCCATCATCAGCATGGGGATTTTCTTCGGTGGCCTGGCCCAGATCCTGGCCGGTCTGCTGGAGTACAAGAAGGGCAACACCTTCGGCATGACCGCCTTCACCGCCTACGGCAGCTTCTGGCTGAGCCTGGTCGGCCTGCTGCTGCTGCCGCGTCTGGGCCTGGCAGAGGCCACCGAAGCCCACGTGCTGGGCATCTACCTGGCGCTGTGGGGCGTCTTCACCCTGTTCATGTTCTTCGGCACCCTGGGCGCCAACCGCGTGCTGCAGTTCGTGTTCGCCAGCCTGACGCTGCTGTTCGCCCTGCTGGCCGTCGGCAACATCACCGGCAACCACACGCTGCTGACCTTCGCCGGCTATGAAGGGATTATCTGCGGCGCCAGCGCCATTTACCTGGCGATGGCCGAAGTACTCAACGAGCAGTATGGCCGCACCGTGCTGCCGATTGGCGAACCGGCTCCGGCGCGCGTCGCGGCCTCACCGGTCACGGCGTAATCGCCCGCCCCTGATGAAAAAGCCCTGCACTGCAGGGCTTTTTTTTAGCTGTAGGAGTCGGCTCGCCGCTCCCCGGCTTCGCTGTTCAGGTCACGATGCAGGTAGACACCGAGCAGCAGCCCGATGAGCGACAGCGCCAACACATAGTAAGCGGGCGCTAACGGGGTTAATTTCATGATCAGCGTCACAAAAATAGGGGTTAAACCGCCAAAAATAGCGTACGAGACGTTATATGAGAACGAGATACCGGTAAACCGCACTTCCGCCGGGAATGCCCGCACCATCACGTACGGTACGGCCCCCACCACGCCTACGCTGAACCCCACCAGAGCATAACAGGCGAACAGCATTTCCGGGCGCACGCCCACCGTCTGATAGAACAGCCAGCTGCAGCCGGCCAGCAGTACACTGCCGGCCACCAGCGTTTTGCTGGCGCCGAAGCGATCGGCCGACAAACCGGCGACGATGCAGCCGGCGATCAACATGATGGTGGCGATGCTGTTGGCCTGCAGCGTTAAGGCCGGCGCGATGCCGAACTGCTTTTGCAGATAGGTCGGGGTCATCAGGATCACCACCACGATGCCGGCGGAGAGCAGCCAGGTCAGCAGCATCGACACCGCCACTTCCCGTTTGTAGTTGAGCACCACCGATTTCAGCGGCAGCTCCTCGGCCAGCGCTTTACGCGCCTGCATCTCGATAAAGATCGGCGTTTCCTGCAGCCAACGGCGCAGGTACATCGCCACCAGGCCGAACATGCCGCCAAGCAGGAATGGAATGCGCCAGCCGCCGCCGGCTATGCTCTGCGGGCTGAGCGTGGTGTTGATCACCGTCGCCACCACCGAGCCCAGCAGGATGCCCACCGTCAGCCCGGCGGTCAGCGTGCCGCAGGCGAAGCCGATGCGCCGGCGCGGCACGTGTTCGGCGACGAAGACCCAGGCGCCCGGCACCTCACCGCCGATCGCCGCCCCCTGCAGCACGCGCATCAGCAGCAGCAACAGCGGCGCGGCGATGCCGATGCTGGCGTAGGTCGGCAGCAGGCCCATCGCCAGCGTCGGCAACGCCATCAGCAGAATGCTCAGGGTAAACATCTTTTTGCGGCCGACCAGATCGCCGAAGTGCGCCATCACGATGCCGCCCAGCGGGCGGGCCAGATAGCCGGCGGCGAAGATGCCGAAGGTTTGCACCAGCCGCAGCCATTCCGGCATGTCCGCCGGGAAGAACAGATCGCCGACCACGGCGGCGAAGAACACGAAGATGATGAAGTCGTAAAACTCCAGCGCGCCGCCCAACGCGGCCAACGTCAGCGTTTTGTAGTCTTGCCGGTTCAGCCGGCGATTAGTGTCGTGAGGCATAGGGCACCGTCGGTAAAGGCTGTAAAAATAAAAGCCGCAGGCTTTCTGTAAAAGAATCCTTACTATAGCGGCAAATTATTTTCACACCAGACGGGTTGAAGCCGATCTCGCAGATTGCTGAAATTTAGAGGTTTATCTCGCGACGCGCGCTCTTTGGCCGAAATGCTGCTACCACTGCGGCATGCGTTTCGACGTAAGGCCCGTCGAGCAGCTGAATGCAGTAAGGCACGCTGGCGAAGATGCCGTGCACCACCGCATTGCCCTGCTCATCCTTTACCCCTTCCAGCGTTTCCTTGATCGACTTCGGTTGGCCGGGCAGGTTGATGATCAGCGCCTGTTTGCGGATCGCCCCCACCTGGCGAGAAAGAATTGCCGTTGGCACATAGTGTAGGCTGATCTGACGCATTTGCTCGCCGAAGCCGGGCATCACGCGATCGGCGATCGCCAGCGTGGCGTCGGGGGTGACATCACGGCGCGCCGGCCCGGTGCCGCCAGTGGTCAGCACCAGATGGCAGCCCATTTCGTCCACCAGCTCGCACAGCGTCTGTTCAATTTGCGTCTGCTCATCGGGGATCAGCCGGGTTTCCAGCTTGAAGGGCGTCGCCAGCGCGCCGGCCAGCCACTCCTCCAGCGCCGGAATGCCTTTATCCTGGTAAACGCCGCCGGAAGCGCGGTCGGAAACGGAAACCAAACCAATACGTAAAATATCCATGCGTAACCTCTACAGCCTGATGGGGTCCGAACGGGCTCGTCCCCCGTTCTGTTGTCATTGCCGAGAGTATAAGGGCTTCCCCCGCCGGCAGGGGCGTCGGGCATAAAAAAGGTGGCCTGAGCCACCTTTTTACTGCGCGATCTGCGGGAATTACAGCAGGTCGGCGATCATTTTTTCCAGTTTGCCCTGGTCTACGGCGAACTTGCGGATGCCGTCGGTCAGTTTCTCGACCGCCATCGGATCCTGGTTGTGCTGCCAGTAGAACTCAGGTTCGGTCAGTGCGGCAGGACGCGCCTTCACTTCACCGGTATAAGACAGTTTGCGCTCCAGCGCGCCTTCGCTCTCCGCCAGCTCTTTCAGCAGCGCAGGGGCGATGGTCAGGCGGTCGCAGCCGGCCAGCTCGATGATTTCGCCGACGTTGCGGAAGCTGGCGCCCATCACCACGGTGTTGTAACCGTGTTGTTTGTAGTACTGGTAAATTTCGGTCACGGAGATCACGCCCGGATCTTCGTGCGGGGCGAACTCTTTCTTGTCGCCGTTGGCTTTGTACCAGTCGAGGATACGGCCGACGAACGGCGAGATCAGGTAAACGCCGGCTTCGGCACAGGCGCGAGCCTGAGCGAAGGAGAACAGCAGCGTCAGGTTACAGTTGATGCCTTCTTTCTCCAGCTGCTCCGCCGCGCGGATGCCCTGCCAGGTCGAGGCCAGTTTGATCAGAATGCGATCGTTGCTGATGCCGGCTTCGTTGTACAGCTTGATCAGGCGCTTGGCCTTGGCCACGCTGGCAACGGTGTCGTAAGACAGGCGTGCATCCACTTCGGTGGAGATGCGGCCCGGAACCAGTTTGAGGATCTCCAGACCGATGTTGACCGCCAGCTTGTCGGCGGCATCGGCGATTTGCTGCTCGCGATCGCTGCTCTGGCCGCGCGCCCAGGCGATGGCTTCGTCAATCAGTTTGCGGTATTCAGGAATTTGGGCTGCATTGAGGATCAGCGAAGGGTTGGTTGTGGCGTCCTGCGGTTGATACAGCTTCATTGCCGCGATATCACCCGTATCTGCAACCACCGTGGTCAGCTGGCGCAGGGAAGTTAATTTGTCGGTCATGTTGGCATTATCTCATCGTTTGTGCATGAACTTTTGGCATTGTTCAACCATGCCCTACCCTGATAATAACATGCGCCAAGCCCGGTGCAAGGCTGGAAAACCGCGGCGCACAAGCATCTGTTTTATCCTTGGGCGAGCAACCGTTTACGCCGATATCTTTCGCCATTACCGAGCGGATGGAAAGGCAATAACGTGCTATTGTCCGAATAAATTATGTTAAATTCGAAAAAATTGATGCAATTCGTCCGCTAATCTGCGAAAAATCTTAATCGACTGACGCCGGACAGATTCCAGCTAAGCTCTTGTAAAAAATAGGCCAATGTTTTTCACCTGCGGTGGATGCTGCAAGGTGCGCATTAAATTTCGATAAGAGGAGGGATCCATTGACGGACCTGATGAATTTTATAAACAACATTTTGTGGGGGTCGGTGCTGATTTATCTGCTGCTCGGCACCGGCATTTACTTCACGCTGCGCACCCGCTTTATCCAGCTCCGCCACTTCAGCCACATGTTCTCGGTGTTGAAAAACAGCAATAAAAGCGACAGCGCCGGCATCTCCTCTTTCCAGGCGTTGTGCACCACGCTGGCAGCGCGCGTCGGCACCGGCAACCTGACCGGCGTCGCCATCGCCCTGACCGCCGGCGGCCCCGGCGCCATCTTCTGGATGTGGGTGGTGGCGTTTATCGGCATGGCCACCTCATTTGTGGAAAGCTCGCTGGCTCAGCTCTATAAAACCAAAGACGATAACGGCAACTACCGTGGCGGCCCGGCCTATTACATGGAAAAAGGCCTTGGCATGCGCTGGATGGGCGTGCTGTTCTCGATCTTCCTGATCATCGCGTTCGGTCTGGTGTTCAACGCCGTGCAGGCCAACTCCATCGCGCAAGCTTCCGCCGTCGCCTTCCACTTACAGCCGCTGCACGTCGGCATCGGTCTGGTGCTGCTGAGCGGCGTGGTGATCTTCGGCGGCATCCGTTCCATCGCCAAAGTGGCCGAACTGGTGGTGCCGCTGATGGCCGGTGCCTACCTGTTGCTGGCCCTCTGGGTGATTGGCCATAACATCGAACACATGCCGGCGATCCTGGCGCTGATCTTCAAAAGCGCCTTCGGCCTGCAGGAAGCCGCGGCCGGCGCCGTCGGTTACGGCATCTCCCAGGCGATGACCCAGGGCGTACAGCGCGGCCTGTTCTCCAACGAAGCCGGCATGGGTTCGGCGCCCAACGCGGCGGCGTCCGCCTCGCCTTATCCGCCGCATCCCGCTTCGCAGGGCTACGTGCAAATGCTCGGGGTGTTTATCGATACCATCGTCATCTGCAGCGCCACCGCGGCGATCATCCTCTCCTCCGGCATTCTCGATCAGCCGACCGACAGCATCAGCGGCATCGATCTGACCCAGCGCGCGCTGTCGACCGCCGTCGGCAGTTGGGGCACGCCGTTCGTCGCTATCGCCATCTTCTTCTTCGCCTTTACCTCGATCATCGCCAACTACGCCTATGCCGAGAGCAACCTGGTGTTCCTCGAACACAATCATCCGGGCGGCCTGCTGATTTTCCGCTGCGTGGCGCTGGGCATGGTGATGTTCGGCGCGCTGGCGGAGCTGCCGCTGGTGTGGAAAATGGCGGATACCTCCATGGCGCTGATGGCGATCACCAACCTGACGGCGATCCTGCTGCTGTCGCGGGTCGCGCTGAAGCTGGCCGACGACTACCACCGCCAGCGCCGCCTGGGCAAGCTGCCGACCTTCGATGCCAACCGCTACCCGGAGCTGAAATCGCAGCTGGAGCCGGGCGTGTGGGACGACAAGCCGCCGCCGCGCTGAGTATTCCGGGGCGTGTGCGATGCACGCCCCGCCTATTGGACCGATTGCCCCTTTTTTCCGCGCTTTTTGCTACAGTATGCGCACTTGGATAAACAGGATCTGGCCATGCTCGTTATTATTTCCCCTGCAAAAACGCTCGATTACGACAGCCCGCTGGCGACAGAACGCTTCACGCAGCCCGAACTGCTGGACAAGTCTCAGCGGCTTATCAAAATTTGCCGCGCGCTGACGCCGGCGCAAATCGCCAGCCTGATGAGCATCAGCGACAAGCTGGCCGGGCTGAACGCCGCGCGCTTTAGCGAATGGCAGCCGAAATTTACCCCGGACAATGCCCGCCAGGCGCTGCTGGCGTTCAAGGGCGATGTTTATACCGGCCTGCAGGCGCAGGATTTCAACGAAGCCGATTTCGACTTCGCCCAACAGCATTTGCGCATGCTGTCCGGCCTGTATGGCGTGCTGCGGCCGCTCGATCTGATGATGCCGTACCGGCTGGAGATGGGCATCAAGCTGGAAAACCCGAAGGGCAAAGATCTGTACAGTTTCTGGGGCGATCAGATCACCCAAAAGCTCAACGAAGCGCTGGAGCAACAGGGCGACGACGTGGTGGTCAACCTGGCCTCCGACGAGTATTTCAAAGCGGTGAAGCCGGCCAAGCTGCACGGCTCGCTGATCAAACCGGTGTTCCTCGACGAGAAGAACGGCAAGTTCAAGGTCATCAGCTTCTACGCCAAGAAAGCGCGCGGGTTGATGAGCCGCTTTATCATCAAAAACCGCCTGACGCGCAGCGAACAGCTGGTGGACTTCAACCTGGAAGGCTACGCCTTCGACGAAGCCGCCTCGCAGGGCAATGAACTGGTATTCAAACGCCCGGAGCAGGCATAAAAAAAGCCGTCTTGCGACGGCTTTTCGCATTTTAATCTGCCGAACTTCAGGCCGGCAGCGCCATCAGGAACGTGCGCAGCTCGCCGAAACTGGCCGGCAGCGTGTGCGACAACAGCGGCAGATCGGCCCGCAGCGCCAGCGCTTTCGGCAACGGCAGTTCCTGGCCGAGGATGGCTTCCACGCTCTCTTTAAACTTGGCCGGATGCGCAGTGCCGAGGAACAGACCGAACTCCCCTTCCTGCAACTGGTCACGCAGCGCGCGGTAGGCGATGGCCGCGTGCGGTTCGGAGATATAGCCCAGCTCGGCCAGCTCACGCATCGTGTCTTTGGTGGTCTCGTCGCTGACCGCCGCGTGACCCAGCTCTTTCAACTGCCAGACCTTGCGACGGAACAGCTCTTCCACGCGCGGCCAGTTGTTCGGCTGGCTGACATCCATGGCGTTGGACAGCGTCGCGACCGTAGCGTGCGGCTGCCACTGGCCGCTGCTCAGGAAGCGCGGCACGGTGTCGTTGGCGTTGGTGGCGGCGATGAAGCGCTTCACCGGCAGGCCCAGCGATTTGGCCAGCAGCCCGGCGGTCAGATCGCCGAAGTTGCCGCTCGGCACCGAAATCACCAGCTGATTGCGCGCTTCCTGCGGCAGCTGCGCCACCGCTTCGAAGTAGTAGCAAATCTGCGCCAGCAAACGGCTGATGTTAATCGAGTTGGCCGAGTTCAGGTGCAGCGCGTCTTTCAACTCCTGATCGTCGAACGCCTGCTTTACCAGCGCCTGACAGGCGTCGAAGTCGCCGTCGATCGCCACGGTGTGAATATTGCCGCCCAGGGTGCAGAACAGCTTTTCCTGCAGCGGGCTGATTTTGCCCTGCGGGTAGAGGATCACCACCCGTACGTTTTTCAGGCCGTAGAAGGCATGCGCCACGGCGGCGCCGGTGTCGCCGGAGGTGGCGGTCAAAATGGTCACCGGCTGATCGCCGGCCACTTCCGCCAGCATCTGCGCCATAAAGCGGCCGCCGAAGTCTTTGAACGCCAGCGTCGGGCCGTGGAACAGCTCCAGGCAGGAGACGTCTTCCGTCACTTTCGCTACCGGCGCCGGAAACTCAAAGGCGGCCTGCACGCGTTTCTTCAGCGCCGCCTCCGGCACTTCTTCGCCGATAAAGGCCGAAAGAATGCGGCTGCTGCGGGTGACAAAGTCCTGCTCCAGCAGCTGGTCGATCTCGGTCAGTTCGAACGCCGGCAGCTCCAGCGGGAAGAACAGCCCCTGCTGCTTGCCCAGGCCTTGTTTGATCGCCTGCGCGAAGCTGACCTGCTCGTTGTGATCCTTAAGGTTGTACAGTTTCATGCGTTATCCCAATAGTCGAGCGCCTGCGGTATCCAGACGGCAAATATGAACAAAACCTTCGTCGTTTTGCAGATAGTGTTGTTGCAGCCAGGCGGCCATGCGTTGCGCGGTGGCGCCGTCGTTGCAGACGGCGAACAGCGTCGGGCCGGAGCCGGAGATGCCGCAGGCCAGCGCGCCGATCTCCTGCGCCGCCTTGCGCGCTTCGGCGAAGCCCGGCAGCAGCCGGGTGCGGTACGGCTCGGCGATCACGTCCTGCATTAATTTGGCGGCCAGCTGCGGCTGCCGGGTGTGGCAGGCGTGAATAAAGCCGGCCAGATAGCGGCCGTGGCTGATGCAATCCTGACGGCGGTACTGCGCGGGTAAAATGGCGCGCGCTTCGGCGGTGGAGACCTTGATGCCCGGATAGGCCATAACCCACAGCCAATCGTCAAAGCACGGTACTTCCTGGCTGATAATGCCTTCTTCTTCCAGCATCAGCTGCAGGCCGCCCAGATAGCAGGGCGCCACGTTGTCGTAATGCACGCTGCCGGAAATGCGGCCTTCCAGCTCGCCCATCAGGCCGAGCAGCGTCGTCTTATCCAGCGGGCGATCGCAAAATTCGTTCATCGCCATCAGCCCGGCCACCACCGAACAAGCGCTGGAGCCCAGCCCCGATCCGATCGGCATGTTCTTTTCCAGCCGCATCGCCACCGGCACTTCGCGGCCGATCTCCTGGCAGAAACGCTCCCAGCATTGATAAACGATGTTCTCTTTCGGTTCGGCCGGCAGCTTGCTGACGAAGCGCCCGGCGTTTTGCAGACTGAACGTCTCGGCGGCTTCCACGCTGACGCAGTCGCCCAGCAGCGTGCCGTCGATCGGCGAAACCGCCGCGCCCAGCACATCAAAACCGACGCTGACGTTACCGATCGAGGCCGGTGCATACACCTTAACCATATTAAACTCCCAACTTCCATGACAGTGTGCGCAGCAGATCGGCGAACACGCCCGCTGCGGTCACATCGTTACCGGCGCCGTAGCCGCGCAGCACCAGCGGCAGCGGCTGATAATAACGGCTGTAGAAGGCCAGCGCGTTCTCGCCGTTCTTCACTTTATACAACGGATCGTTGCCGTCCACCGCCTCGATGCGCACCTTACAGCGCCCTTCGTCGATCAGGCCGACATAGCGCAGCACCTTGCCTTGCTCGGCGGCATTGGCCACGTTGCGCGCGAACTCTTTATCCAGTTCCGGCAGCCGCGCCAGGAAATGCTCCACGTCGCCCGACGCGTCGAAGGACGGCGGCAGCACCGGCTCGACCTCGATATCGCTCAGCTCCAGCTTGTAACCGGCTTCGCGCGCCAGGATCAGCAGCTTGCGCGCCACGTCCATACCGGACAGATCGTCGCGCGGATCCGGCTCGGTGTAGCCGTTGGCTCTGGCCTGCAGAGTCGCCGCCGACAGCGACAGCCCTTCATCCAGCTTGCCAAAAATAAAGGACAGCGAACCGGACAGGATGCCGGAGAAACGCACCAGCTCATCGCCGGCGTTCAGCAGGTTTTGCAGGTTCTCGATCACCGGCAGACCGGCGCCGACGTTGGTGTCATAGAGGAACTTGCGGTGCGAACCGGCGGCGGCGGCGCGCAGCTGCTGATAATAGTTCATCGACGAGGTGTTGGCCTTTTTGTTCGGCGTTACCACATGGAAGCCGTCCGCCAGGAAGTCCACATACTGATCGGCCACCGTCTGGCTGGAGGTACAGTCGACGATCACCGGGTTCAGCAGGTGATACTCCTTCACCAGCCGGATCAGGCGGCCGAGATTGAACGGCTCCTGCGCGCCGGCCAGCTCGTCCCGCCAGCTGTCCAGCGCGATGCCGTGCACGTTGGTCAGCATCACGCGCGAGTTGGCGATGCCGCACACCCGCAGGTCGATATGTTTTTGCTTCAGCCACGGCTGCTGGCGGTAGATCTGCTCGATCAGCGCCCCGCCGACGCCGCCGACGCCGATGACGAACACTTCGATCACCTGATCGGTGTTGAACAGCATCTGGTGGCTGACGCGCACGCCGGTGGTGGCGGAATCATTGCTGACCACCACCGAGATTGAACGCTCGGAAGAGCCCTGGGCGATGGCGACGATATTGATGTTGGCGCGCGCCAGCGCGGAGAAGAAGCGCGCGGAAATGCCACGCAGGGTGCGCATGCCGTCGCCGACTACCGAGATGATCGCCAGGCGCTCCATGACGTCCAGCGGATCCAGCACGCCATCTTTCAATTCCAGATAGAACTCCTCCTCCAGCGCGCGGCGGGCGCGCTGCAGTTCGCCCTGCGGCACACAGAAGCTGATGCTGTATTCGGAAGAGGATTGGGTGATCAACACCACCGAAATGCCGGCGCGCGACATCACGGCGAACACCCGCGCAGCCATGCCGACCATGCCTTTCATGCCCGGGCCGGAGACGTTGATCATCGCCATATTATTCAGGTTGGTGATACCTTTCACCGGCATATCGGCATCGGTGCTGTCTTTGCCGATCAGCGTGCCGGGAGCCTGCGGGTTGGAGGTGTTTTTTATCAGGCAAGGGATTTGGAATTGGGCAATCGGCGTGATGGTGCGAGGGTGCAGCACTTTGGCGCCGAAATAGGAAAGCTCCATCGCCTCCTGGTACGACATCGATTTCAGCAGCCTGGCGTCCGGCACGGTGCGCGGATCGCAGGTATACACGCCGTCGACATCGGTCCAGATTTCGCAACAGTCGGCACGCAGGCAGGCGGCCAGCACCGCGGCGGAATAGTCGGAGCCGTTGCGGCCCAGCACCACCAGCTCACCCTTGTCGTTACCGGCGGTGAAACCGGCCATCAGCACGATGTGGTCGGCCGGGATCGCCGCGGCGGCGATGCGCAGCGTGGACTCGGCGATATCCACGGTAGACTCCAGGTAGTGGCCCTGCGCCAGCAGTTTCTCCACCGGGTTGATCACCGTGACCGGATAACCCTTGGCGCGGAACACCCCTTCCATGATGGCGATGGAGAGCTTTTCGCCGCGGCAGATGATCGCCGCGTTGACGCTGTCCGGGCACTGCCCCAACAGCGAGACCCCGTGCAACACCTGTTTGAGCTGCGCGAACTCCTGATCGACCACGCCTTTCAAACGATCGTATTCAAAGCCCGGCAGCGCCTGCGCCAGCCCGCTCAGCAGGTCGGCAAAGATCCGCTCGGCGTCGCTGATATTCGGCAGAATGTCCTGGCCCGCCACCGTTTTGTCGATCATTGCCACCAGATGGTTGGTGATCTTTGCGGGGGCGGACAAGACCGTGGCTACCTGTCCCTGACGCGCATTACTCTCCATGATGTCGGCGACGCGCAGAAAACGTTCCGCATTCGCCACCGAGGTTCCGCCAAATTTCAGCACTCGCATGTGTGATCTCTCCGAATTTAAGCCGAAAAAAAAGCCCGCACTGATTAGGTGCGGGCTTTTTTCTGTGTTTCCTGTGCGCGTCAGCCCGCCCCGTTACCTGTGGTATCGGTGGTGGTAATAATTGTGGTTTTCAGGCTGATGTTGCGCATGTTGTCTGTCTGTCTCATGAAATATTCTGTCCCCTCTATTGGTTAAAGCAATCGCTATCCCAAGTCAAACTATTTCTTTTTTTTGCTTATTTTCCGTTCAGCGGCGGTAATGCGCGATGCAACAGGTGAAAAGCAAAACGACAGAACAAAAAAACAACTTAAAGCCGATTTACTAGTGGATCACGCTGGGTAACCGTCTGATGGAGCCGTTATCACTTGGCGAGTTTTTTTTCGATGTCGTGCAGCAGCGTATGCAACATCGCCGTGTCTCGCTGTTGCAACGCCCCGAGGCGCTGATGCAGCCAATCGCGCAATTTTTGGTCATCGCCGACCTCCAACGCGTTCAACAAGGCATCGGCGCGGTGGCGCAGCGCTTTGAGTTGCCCTTCCGACGCCACCTTTTCCTGCGGCGTGCTGACGCCCATCAGGCTCGCCAACTGGTAGCAGTACACCATCACCGCCTGGCCCAGGTTAAGTGACGGGTAATCCGCCTGCATCGGCACGCCGGTCAGCAAGTCCGCCAGCGCCAGCTCTTCGTTGGTCAGGCCGGAATCTTCGCGGCCGAACACCAGCGCGGCCTGGCCGACCCACTGCTTACGCTCGCTCAGCTGTTCCAGCAGCTCAGGCGGCGTGCAGTAGTAGTGAAAGCGCGCGCGGCTGCGGGCGGTGGTGGCGACGGTAAAATCCACGCCCGCCAGCGCCTGTTCCAGCGTGGCGAACGTTTGCACGCCGTCGAGGATCTCACCAGCACCGTGCGCCACCCAGCGCGCCGCCGGCTGCAGGTGCGCTTCGCTGTCGACGATGCGCAACGACGTGAAGCCCATGGTTTTCATCGCGCGCGCCGCCGCGCCGACATTTTCCGGCCGCGCCGGAGCCACTAAAACAATATGAAGCTGCATGACTCTTCCACCGAAGGCGGGCCTGCGTTTTTGACGATGGCGCAGCGCCCGCTTATATTTACAATTACGCAACAATAAACGCGTTAATAGCAACAAACAAGATTAAACGGCTCGTTGAACTAATAAACCCGTCGTAATAGTCATTATTCGCGCTTATGTTTTACTGCTTTTATTTATCAATAAGTTAAAACAATGCGATGATCAATAAGCGAATAATTGTATCCTATCGTGCCGGAGAATGCTGAATCGTTCACAGAATTTGAGGTTCTGTGACTTAAACTGGCATTTCTGTAAGTGTTTTTCACAAATCTGTTAACGTGCTACAATTGAATTTGATATATGTCAACAAAGCGTAGTTTTGTTGGGTGATGAATTCGGCACGCGCTGTTATATTGCTGTTAATGGGGTTAGGATATGCGCCGTTTCGGCACCCAAGGGGTTGTAGGGAACAGCATCCCCACCAGGCTAGCGATCTTGTTGACATGAGATGGAAAGTGCATCAAGAACGAGTTTACGTACTTTAGTCATTTGCTGAGAGGGAACGTGGCGCTATCTCTGCCCTCCTCTAAGAAAACAAAGACTTCTGTACTTCCGATTTTCTATTTTGTTGGCAATTTTAGGTAGCAAATATGCAGACCCCGCACATTCTGATTGTCGAAGACGAGTTAGTCACTCGTAACACCCTGAAGAGCATTTTCGAGGCGGAAGGCTACATTGTTCATGAAGCCAATGATGGTGCAGAGATGCACAATATCCTGTCTGAAAATGATATCAATCTGGTCATCATGGACATCAACCTGCCAGGCAAAAACGGCCTGCTGTTGGCGCGCGAACTGCGTGAACAGGCCAGCGTCGCCTTGATGTTCCTGACCGGTCGCGATAACGAAGTGGACAAAATCCTCGGCCTGGAAATCGGCGCCGACGATTACATCACCAAGCCGTTCAACCCGCGTGAGCTGACCATCCGCGCGCGCAACCTGCTGTCGCGCACCATGAACCTGGGCAGCCTCGGCGAAGAGCGCCGTCTGGTCGAGAGCTACAAGTTCAACGGGTGGGAGCTGGACATCAACAGCCGCTCTTTGATCAGCCCGGCCGGCGAACAGTACAAGCTGCCGCGCAGCGAATTCCGCGCCATGCTGCACTTCTGCGAAAACCCGGGCAAGATCCAGTCGCGCGGCGAACTGCTGAAGAAAATGACCGGCCGCGAGCTGAAGCCGCATGACCGCACCGTGGACGTCACTATCCGTCGCATTCGCAAACACTTCGAATCGACGCCGGATACGCCGGAAATCATCGCCACCATTCACGGCGAAGGCTACCGCTTCTGCGGCGATCTGGAAGAGTAATTCCGGCCTGCCGTCATGAAAACGGGGTTCAGCATGCTGAACCCCGTTTTTTTATTTCGTCTCAGCCCATGGCATGATCGGCACCGCGCTCAACGCGTTCTTCGGCGAACCGTCGATCACCTTGTCGGAGTAGCTCAGGTAAATCAACGAATTGCGCTTGGCGTCATAGAAGCGCACCACCTGCAACTTCTTGAACACCAGCGAGGTGCGTTTCTGGAACACCACATCGCCTTCCGCCTTGCCGTTTTTGATCTTGTCGCTCAGCTCGATAGGCCCCACCTGCTGGCAGGAAATGGCCGCGTCGGCGGTGTCTTCCGCCAGCCCCAGGCCGCCTTTGATGCCGCCGGTTTTGGCGCGGCTGATATAACAAGTTACATTTTTAACATCCGGATCGTCGAACGCTTCCACCACGATTTTGTGGTCCGGCCCCAACAATTTAAACACCGTATCAACGGAGCCCACCTGCTCCGCCTGCGCGCTGCCAACGGTTGCGCAAACCAAACCGAATAAAAATATCCAGCTTTTTTTCATTTACTTAACTCCGGTATAACCTTGCCGCAAAAATAGATTCGGCGGTCGCCATTATTTATGTCTAAGCTCACGGAATCGGTTTTTTACGGGTCCGCACCGTCCGTTTTAGCACAGAGCGTGACAAAAATCTTTGAGAGTCGCGGAGTAAAAAAATTGCTATGATGCGGCGTCGTTATTTCTTTGCGCCCACTACGGTGTACCCCAATCCAACTCTGGCGCGGCATGCGCAGCAGAGGCAAAGAGTGCAACGCATAATGGCTCATGGATCGGTCTGATAGCGCAGCACCAGCGTGACGAATCAACAGTTCGGGTTCCTACCCCCAAGCTTTACGAGGAAGATCTATGGATCAAGCCGGTATCATTCGTGATCTGCTTAGCTGGCTGGAAAGCCATTTGGACCAACCCTTGTCGCTGGATAACGTGGCGGCCAAGGCAGGCTACTCCAAATGGCATCTGCAACGGATGTTCAAAGATATTACCGGTAACGCCATCGGTGCTTACATCCGGGCAAGGAGGCTGTCCAAAGCCGCCGTCGCGCTGCGTTTGACCAGCCGGCCGATTTTGGATATCGCCCTGCAATATCGCTTCGACTCGCAGCAGACCTTCACCCGCGCCTTCAAAAAACAGTTTGCGCAAACGCCGGCGCTGTACCGCCGCGCCGAAGACTGGAATGCATTCGGCATCTGTCCGCCGATCCGTCTGGGGGCCTTCACCTTGCCGCAGCCGGAATTTGTCTCGCTGCCGGACAAGCAGCTGGTCGGCCTGACCCAAAGCTACTCCTGTACGCTGGAACAGATCACCACCGTGCGCACCGAACTGCGCTCACAGTTCTGGCGTCAGTTCCTCGGTGACGTCGAAACCCTGCCGCCGGTGCTGTACGGGCTGCACCACTCGCGACCGAGCCAGGAGAAGGATGACGAACAGGAAGTGCTGTACACCACGGCGCTGGAGCCGGATCAGGTGCCTGACAAGGTACAGGAAGGCCAGCCGCTGGTGTTGCCGGGCGGTGAGTTTGCGATGTTCAGCTACGAAGGGCCCACCGAGGGACTGCAAGACTTTATTCTGACGGTCTACGGCACCTGCCTGCCGGCGCTCCAGCTGACGCGCCGCAAAGGGCACGACATCGAGCGCTTCTATCCGAAAGGCGAGCGCCGTCCGCATCAGGCACCTATCGAGATCAAGTGCGATTACCTGATCCCGATTCGGCGTTAACGCTGCAGTTCGTCCAACGCGGGCATGTCCAAATGCGTGACATCGCCCGCCGTTTCCACGATCCAGCCGGATGCCAGCCACGGGCTCTGCTGGTGATCAACGCGCGACAGTGAGCAATTGCGCAAGCGCAGGCGGCGTTCCGCATAGGCCGGCAGCCCCAGCACCGTACTGATCAAACACCCCAACGCGATACCATGACTGACGAGCAGCGGCTTGCTGCCTTCAGGCAGCATCAGGCAACTCTCCAGCGCGGCGCGCATGCGCTCGCCCAGCTCCTCCATGGATTCGCCTTGAGGGATTCGGCCGTCAGGAGTACCATCGACCATCTGTTTGCGCCACTGCTCTTCCTGCGGCGTCAAACTGTCGATCAGGCGTTCTTCCAGAACCCCCATGTGCAGCTCACGCAAACGCGGATCGCTAATCACTTCGCAGCCACAGGCGTCGGCGATGATCTGCGCCGTGCGGCGCGTGCGCCCCAGATCGCTGGTAATGATGTGCGTAATGCCTTCTTTGCTGACGCGCCTGGCGACCAGACGGGCCTGGTGTTCACCCATGGTGGTTAACGGGCTGTCGGACTGACCCTGGATGCGGCGAGCCGCGTTCCATTCCGTTTCGCCATGGCGAACGAGGTATACCTGTAACATTTTTGTTTTCCGTTATACTGCGTGAAATTTGCATTTATCCCCGGCCCGGTGGCGCTTTTGCCGCTGCCCGGCGTATCGGCCAGAAGGATATCAAACCCGTTATGTACCATGTTGTCGCTGCAACTACCAACCCGGCAAAGATCAAGGCTATTCAACTGGCCTTCGATGACGTCTTTGGCGCAGGCCAATACCGCATTGAATCCGTTGACGTCGCCAGCGGTGTCTCGCTGCAGCCGATAGGCAATCACGAAACCCGCACCGGCTCGCGTCAACGCGTCATGGAAGCGCGCCAGGTCAGGCCCGAGGCCGATTTTTGGGTCGGCGTGGAAGCCGGGATTGAAGAGAATATGACCTTCGCCTGGATGACCATCGAGAACCCGCACATCCGCGGCGAATCCCGCTCGGCGAGCCTGATGCTGCCGGAGGTCATCTTACAAGGTATTCGCGCCGGTCGCGAATTGGGCAGCGAAATGGCGGCGATCACCGGCAATGCCGAGGTGAAGCGCCAGGGCGGCGCCATCGGCGTCTTCACCGACGGCCGGCTGAGCCGCACCAGCGTTTACCACCAGGCGCTGCTGCTGGCGCTGGTGCCGTTCCACAACGCCATCTATCAGCAATAGCGCAGAGCCTGCTAGGGCGCATCGTGCAGCAGCTGCTGCTCAAGCCACTGTTTCAGCGCGGGCGACGCCGCTTTCAGGCTGTTTGAACCGCGGGTGATGGTGGCGATCCCCGCGCCCAGTTCATTTTTCAGCTCGCGTTGGCTCATCTCGCCGCGCATCAATTCCTGAATGATCCGTACCCGGGTGCCCAGCGCGGTGCGTTCGTCCGGCGTCAGCATCAGCTGCAACAGCGGTTGATGCAGTTCTTGCGCAAACGAATTCTGCAGCAGCGCGACGAAGCGCAGCCAATCCTCATTGCCTTGTTCTGAAAGAGCGGGGTCGTTTAACGATAATTGCGTCATGGCAGCCACCATACTATTTAACTAGTACAGCAGCATACCATAGGGCCGTCAAAATCAATAACGTCTCTGCCACTCGGCGTCGGTCAGCACCTTGGCCGGCCGATGCGTCAGGTAGCGGTAAAACGCGTCATAAGCCAGCACGTTCTTGACGTAGCCGCGGGTCTCCGAGAACGGGATGCTTTCGATGAACGCCACCGGATCGATCCGCCCCGCGCTGTTGCCCAGCCAGGTGTTCACCCGCGACGGGCCGGCGTTATAGGCGGCGCTCGACAGGATGCGGTTGCGGCCGAACTGCTGATAGACCGACTCCAGATAGCTGGTGCCGATGGTGATGTTAGTCTGTGGATCGAACAGCTGGCTCGGGCCGACGTAACCGGGAATATTGAACATCTGCACCGTATGCTGCGCGGTGCGCGGCATCACCTGCATCAGGCCGGTAGCGCCAACCGGCGACTGCGCTTTCGGATTCCAGGCGCTCTCCTGACGCGCGATCGCCATCGCGTAGCTGGTGGTGATCCCCTTGTCATCGGTCGCGCGGCGGAACTCCTGCGGCCAGGCGACCGGGAAGCGCTCCTCCAGATGATCCCACAGCTTGCCGACGATGGTCGCCTGCACGCTCAGATCGGCCCATTTTTGCTCAAAGGCGTAGCGCGCCAGCGCTTCTTGTTCCGGCCGGCTGCGGCTGGCGACGTAAGAGCCCCACTCGCTGCGGGCCAGGTTATCCATATTCCAGTACATCAGCTCGCGCACCCGGGCGACCTCCGGCCCGTCGACCAGCGACGTGCGCGGCTTGGCCGCCACCGCCACCATCACCGGATAAGTGGCGTTCAGCTTCTGCGCCGCGACCATCGGATAGAAGCCGCGTTCGGTCATCAGGTTACGCAACATCTCCTCGCCTTCGGCGCGTTTGCCTTCGTCCATCAGTTGACTGGCGCGCCAGTAGCGCCACTCATCCTTGTTGCGCGACTCTTCCGGCAGGCGGGCCAGCCAGGTCGCGACGCCCTGCCGATCGCCATAGCCCAACGCCATGCGTACTCGGCGCTCCAACAGCGAAGGCGAACGGCTGCGCAGAATCACCTGATCGCGCCACTGCGCCTGCTCGTAGGTAGCGTCGCTGCCCATCAGGCGCCAGGCCACCGCCTCTTCCAACCCCAGCCGTTCGTCGTCGCTCATTTTCTGCAGCCGCGCGAGCGTCGGGATCATCGCCCGCGCGTTTTCCACATCCTGCCGCGCCAGGCGTTCAAAGGCGATGCCGGTAGCGGCGCGGGTAAAGTCAGTCGGCCCAACGCTGCGGGCGAAGGCTTCCACGGTGGTCGGATCGTTTTGCAAGCGCACCAGGGCGTTGCCCATGGTCTGATAATCGGCCGGCAGCTGGCTGTAGAGGTTGCTGACCAGCGAGCTGTTGCCCTCTTTCAGCGCCAGCTTCATGCGCGCCAGAATATCCAGCGGGGTCTGCTTGCCTGCGCCGCGCCAGACGCTGAACAGCCGATCGCAGGCGCCCGGCAGCGTTTTGCCGTTCAGCCACAGCTCGTCAGCGCCGCTCCAGGCCGCCTGCTGATCGCCGGTGGCCCATTTGGCGTAGTAATAGTTGCAGCGCGCCGCCACCGGTTTGGGCGGCTGCGGGCTGAAAGCCAACAGGGTGCGCCAGTCTTCGCGACGCGCCAGTTCATTGACGAAGCGCGGCGCCAGTGATTTCGCCGGCGGCAGCGTCGGATTGCGCTTGATGAAGTCGTTCACCTCGGAGAATCCCGCCTGGCTCAAATCCTGAGTCAGCTCGCGGTATTCCAGATAAGGATAAAGCGGGTAATCGCGCAGCGTCGGCATCAACTGCGCCACCACGTCCATCTGATTGCCGTCCCACGCCTGCTTGATCTGCTGGTAGCGCTGACGCTGCGCATCCAGAGAATCCGCCAGCGCCGCGCCAGAAAACGCCGTCAGGCACAGCCCCATCGCCAACAGCCGTCGCTTGTCCACCTTGACCATCCTCGCTCTTTCCTCACAGGTTGTGCCGCAGGAGCCGCCCAGCTCCCCGGTGACCGCCGCGCCACGGCGCCGCGGGACAAAATAAAGCCGGGCGCACGGCCCGGACGCAGATATCTACCATAGACAGCGCGATCGCCCATCCATTCAATACTGTAGAAGAAGAAGTGTATCGCCATGGCGGGAGCCAGGTAAAAAACGTTTACTTAGGCTGACAAATCAGGACGCCCGGCTATTTTCGTCAGCCGGATTTTTATTAGCTGCCATAATAATTATTCCGCAAGGAAGTATCATTGAATTATTAGCCGCTCTATTACAGAACATTCCAAAACCCCGTCTGGCGGTGCGCAGAATGCCTTACTGCCCGCTCAACACGCCAACGCTGTCGAAAAGCGGTGGCAAACCCCGCCTTGCGTTTTTATACTGTCAAAATGATGTAAGAGAATTCTGAGAAATCAGAATACTCAGCACTCAACAAAGGCATCTTATATTACAATCCGCGCCAATTATGGCTTAGATAGTGTTCATTAGACAGTGTGACTGACAGCGTTCAGCAAAACGATTATTCCTTCAAGCGGCTGGATTTTTCCTTGTCAGGCCACGGCCTGCGGGTGGTGGATTAGGCAGGAGTGGCGGGTGAAAATGGCGAATGATGCCTCGATATTGACGAGTTGCGCAACAAGCCCCGCGCCGGGCTTCCTTGTCGCTCGTCTGAATATTGGCCGTCTGCTGCTGTTCATTTTGTCGATATTGCTGGCGCTGCCTGCGCAGGCGCGCGCCGACGATGCGCCCTCTCAACAGCGAGCCCACGCCGTAACCACCGTGGTGGTCGGCATCATCAGCTACGCCCGTTGGCCGCATGAACCCAATCCGATCCGCTTGTGCGTGACCGCATCGACCCGCTATGCCGAGGGCCTGTTCGATCCGATCCTGCTCAGTGCGCCGCGGCCGATCAAAACCGAGCGCGTGCCGCTCGATAGCCCAACGCTGGGGAGCAGTTGCGACGTCATTTATTTAGGAAGCATCACCGCCGCGCAACGTCAAAATTTCATGCAGCGCATTTCCGGCAACGCCATTCTCAGCATCAGCGAGAACGACAGTGAATGCTCCGCCGGCAGCGCATTTTGCCTGCAGTTCGATGGGGATCAGACCAGTTTCAAGGTCAACCTGGACGCTCTGGCGCGCAGCGGCGTGCGCGTTCATCCCAACGTGCTGCAGCTGGCACGCAAACAGGCGCCGCCGCTATGAGGCTGTTGCGTAGAAACCGCTCCGGCAATGCGCGCCCGACGCTGGGCCGAGTGCTGCAGCGAGTGCATCTTGGGCTGGCGTTGATCGCCGTCGGCACCGCCGGCATCTTTTTGACGCTGGTGGCGCTGTTTGCGCTGCGCGCCTATGCCAATCACAACCTGCACCTGATCGCGCGCTCCATCAGCTATACCGTCGAGGCCGCCGTGGTGTTTGAAGACCGCACTGCCGCGCGCGAGGCGCTGATGCTGATCGCCTCCAACGAAGAGGTATCGGACGCGCGGATCCTCGACAACAACGGCAAAATGCTGGCCAACTGGCGCCATCCCACCGATGGACCGCTGCACGGCCTGGAGCAGATCGTCGCACACTGGGCTCTGCCTGAGCCGGTCATTCTGCCTATCATCCACGAAGGCAAGCAGGTCGGCCAGGTCTGGCTGAGCGGCAACGGCGGCAGCCTGCTGCGTTTCCTGTTGCGCGGCATGGTCGGCATGATCGCCTGCCTGGTGCTCAGCACCCTGTGCGCCCTGGTGCTGTCGCGCCGCATGCTGGTCGGCATCGTCTGTTCGCTGGACGACATCGCCAATGTGGCGCATGCGGTGCGCCGCGATCGCACCTTCGGCCTGCGGGTGCCGTCGGCGCCTATCGCCGAGCTGCATGAGCTCAGCAACGATTTCAACGGCTTGCTCGACGAGCTGGAGGCCTGGCAGGCCCATCTGAAGCAGGAGAACGACTCGCTGGCTCACCGGGCTACGCACGACAGTCTGACCGGTTTGCCGAACCGCGCCTTCTTCGAAGGGCGGCTGAGCCGGGCGCTGGGCGATGTCGAATCGCCGGCGAAATTGGCGGTGCTGTTTATCGACGGCGATCGTTTCAAGGAGGTGAACGACAGTTACGGCCATGCCGCAGGCGATGCGGTGCTGACTACCATTGCCGGGCGCATTCGCGCACAACTGCGCGAGACCGATCTGGTCGCGCGTCTGGGAGGGGATGAATTCGCCGTGCTGCTGGCGCCGGTACACAGCACGGAAGATGTCTTGCAGATCGCCGACAATATCATTGATTGCATGACGCAACCGGTCATTTTGCCGAACGACGAGGCGGTCGTGACCTCTCTGAGTATCGGTATTGCGCTGTACCCTGATCACGCGTCGACGCCTCAGGGTCTTTTGCACGAAGCTGACGATGCAATGTATCAAGCAAAGCATCGTTATAACGGAGGCTGGCGGCTGGCTATACATAAATAAGAGCCCCGGCTATAACACTTGAACTAGGGATTTTGACTATGATACAGCAACTGTTTAAAGGTCGTTTTTCACTGCTGACGGCGGTGTTCGTCGCGCTGCTGACGCTCGCCGGCTGCCAGAGCAAACCGCAGGGCCTGACGCCCGAGCAGGTCGCACTGCTGCAATCGCAGGGCTTCAAACTGACCGATAACGGCTGGGAGTTCGGCCTGTCGGATAAAGTGCTGTTCGGCAACAATATCGGCAAGCTGAACCCGGAAAGCACCGAGACGGTGCAGAAGATGGGTCGTGCGCTGCTGAGCGTCGGCATCACCAAGTTCCGCCTGGACGGCCATACCGACAACTACGGTGAAGACAGTTACAACGACCAGCTCTCCCTGCGCCGCGCCGATGCGGTGGCCGATCTGCTGGCCAATGTCGGCATTCCGCGCGCCAATATCGAAACCCGCGGCATGGGCAAACGCGATCCCGTTGCCGATAACCGCACCTCCAGCGGCCGCGCGGAAAACCGCCGCGTCGCGATCGTCGTCACGCCATAAGCCACCAATATGCGCCTTTACCGGCGCATAAACGGTTATACTTAGCGATCGCTGAGCGATGTCTGGGATCCGAGATCGAAACGGGCTACACTCATGCCGCCAGACATCCTATAAATACTGATATAGAGAGGCTTAGAGCAACGTGGCTCAATACGTCTATACCATGCACCGCGTCGGCAAGGTGGTACCGCCGAAGCGTCATATTTTGAAAAACATCTCCCTGAGCTTCTTCCCTGGGGCCAAAATCGGCGTGCTGGGTCTGAACGGCGCCGGTAAGTCTACCCTGCTGCGCATCATGGCCGGCATCGATACCGATATCGAAGGGGAAGCGCGCCCGCAACCGGGCATCAAGATCGGTTACCTGCCGCAGGAGCCGCAGCTTAACCTCGAACACACCGTGCGTGAGTCGGTGGAAGAAGCGCTGGCGGAAGTGGTCGGCGCGCTGAAACGCCTGGACGAAGTGTACGCGCTGTACGCGGAAGAAGGCGCAGACTTCGACAAGCTGGCCGCCGAACAGGGTCGCCTGGAAGAGATCATTCAGGCGCACGACGGTCACAACCTCAACGCCCAGCTGGAACGCGCCGCCGATGCGCTGCGCCTGCCGGACTGGGACGCCAAAATCGCCCACCTGTCCGGTGGTGAACGCCGCCGCGTCGCGCTGTGCCGCCTGCTGCTGGAAAAGCCGGACATGCTGCTGCTGGACGAACCGACCAACCACCTGGACGCCGAGTCCGTGGCCTGGCTGGAACGCTTCCTGCACGATTTCGAAGGCACCGTGGTAGCGATCACCCACGACCGTTACTTCCTGGATAACGTGGCCGGCTGGATCCTCGAACTTGACCGCGGTGAAGGCATTCCATGGGAAGGCAACTACTCCTCCTGGCTGGAGCAGAAAGACGCGCGTCTGGCACAGGAAGCGTCCGCCGAAGCCGCTCGTCGCAAGTCGATCGAGAAAGAGCTGGAGTGGGTGCGTCAGGGCGCCAAAGGCCGTCAGTCCAAAGGCAAGGCCCGCCTGGCCCGCTTTGAAGAGCTGAACAACACCGAATACCAGAAACGTAACGAAACCAACGAACTGTTCATTCCGCCTGGCGCACGCCTGGGCGATAAAGTGGTCGAAGTCAGCAACCTGCGTAAGTCCTATGGCGAGCGCCTGTTGATCGACGACCTGTCATTCTCGGTGCCGAAAGGCGCGATCGTCGGCATCATCGGCCCGAACGGCGCGGGTAAATCCACGCTGTTCCGCATGATGTCCGGCCAGGAGCAGCCTGATTCAGGCAGCATCGTGCTGGGCGACACCGTCAAGCTGGCGTCCGTCGATCAGTTCCGCGACAACATGGACGGTTCGAAAACCGTGTGGGAAGAAGTCTCCGGCGGGCAGGACATCATGCGCATCGGCAACACCGAGATGCCAAGCCGCGCCTATGTCGGCCGCTTCAACTTCAAGGGCGTCGATCAGGGCAAACGCGTGGGCGAGCTGTCCGGCGGTGAGCGTGGCCGTCTGCATCTGGCCAAGCTGCTGCAGGTTGGCGGCAACGTACTGCTGCTCGATGAACCGACCAACGACCTGGATATCGAAACCCTGCGCGCGCTGGAAAATGCCCTGCTGGAATTCCCTGGCTGCGCCATGGTGATCTCGCACGACCGTTGGTTCCTCGACCGTATCGCCACCCACATCCTGGACTACCAGGACGAGGGCAAGGTGGAATTCTTCGAAGGCAACTTCACCGAGTACGAAGAGTACAAGAAGCGTACGCTGGGCGCCGACGCGCTCGAACCGCACCGCATCAAGTACAAAAAGATCGCCAAGTAATACCCAAGGCGCCGCATGCGGCGCCTTTTTTATGCCCGCTTTATGCCCGCGCCCGGCGATAGTCGCGCGGTGAACACGCCATCACGCGTTTGAACGCATGGCTGAACGCGCTATCGGACTCATACCCCAAACGCTGAGCGATGGCAGATACCGGTTCACCGCCGGTACGCAGCGCCCGCGCCGCCAGCAACATGCGCCAGCGCGACACGTACTCAAGCGGCGCCATGCCGGCTTTCTGCTTGAAGCGCAGCGCCAACGTCGAACGGGAAACGCTCGCCGCGTCGGCCAACGCCGCCACCGTCCAGCGCCGGGCGGGATCGGCGTGCACCGCCTGCATCGCAGCACCGATGCGCGGATCGAACAAGGCGGGCAGCCAACCCGACGCCGCACTCTCCTCCCCCATCAGGTAAATCCGCAGCGCCTGGGTCAACATGATTTGCCCCAGATGATGCGTCATCAACGTACTGCCCGGCGAAGGCCTAACCAGCTCATCCGCCAGCCGTTGCAACGCCCATTGCAACACGGCCGCCTCTTCCGTGCCCCCGCGGATCACCATCAGCGCGGGCAGGCTGCCAAACAGCCGTTCCACTTCTTCGCCGAAGCTAAAGCGGCCGCCGATAAACAGGCACGTTTCCCCCTCGCCGCAGCTCGCCATGCCGTTTTTCGCCTGCAGATAGAGCGCGTCGGCGTCGAGCGCCGGCAGTGACAAGTCGCTGCCGACGGTCAGCGGCAGGCTGCGAGTCAGCAATAAACAGTCGCCGGCCGCCAGCCACAGCGGTTCGGCCAGCCCTTCCGCCGCCAGCCAACAGCCGCCGCGCACCACCGCGTTGAACTTCCCGCCTTGCGGAGCGGGAAAATGAACGGCCCAGTCGCCGCCGGCCTTCAGGCCGCCGAAAAACGCATTCTGGCTGTTCAATGGCGCAAGCACTTCCGATAAAGGATCCATATCCCCTCCCCGTAAGGATCTTTCAAGAGCATAACCCGCGCGATGCGCCGGCCGAAGGCTTTGGGACGATGGCGACAGAAATTAGGCGTCTGCGTCATCTGCCAGGCTTACTCCCGCGCCAGCTCGCGCGCATAGTCGTCGAACGCCGGATGCTGCAGCACCACATCGATGAAGCAGGCCAGCGCCGCGGAATTCAGCTTGCGGCTCGGGTAGACCAGATATAGCTCATTCCCTTCTGCGCGCCACGCCGGCAGCACCTCCACCAACAGTTTCTGCGCCACCACCTCGCGGCTGAGAAACGCCGGCAGCAGCGTGATCCCCGCGCCGGCGATGGCGCATTCGCGCGCATACAGCAGGTTGTCGGTGGTGTGCGCCAGCGGCAGCTGCCAACGGTAGTAGTCATCGCCGCAGCGCAGGTTCCAGGCCGTCCAGGCGCGGTGGGCGATGCAGCGATGCTGCTGCAGCTGTTGCGGATGTTCGATCGGCGGGTGCTGAGCCAAATAGGACGGTGCGGCCAACAGATAGCGCGGCGCATACCCGAGACGGCGACCGATCAGCGAAGAGTCCTGCGGCTTGCCGGTGCGCAGCGCGGCGTCGAAACCTTCCTGCACCAGATCCACCATGGCGTCGGACACCGACACCTCCAGCGAAACGTCCGGGTACTGGCGCTGAAAATCCGCTGCCAGCCGCGCCACCAGGGTCGCGCCCAGCCCGGCGGGCGTCGAGATGCGCAGGCGGCCGCTCGGGTTATCGCGCAGCCGCTGCAATGCCAGATCGGCACGTTCGGCAGCAGACATCATGACCTGACAATGTTCCAGATAACGCTCACCGGCGAAGGTCAGGTTCAGCTGGCGCGTGGTGCGATTGAGCAGCCGTAGCCCCAGCGTCTGCTCGAGCTGGCTGATGCGCTGGCTGACGCTGGATTTCGGCAACCCAACGCGCTGCGCGGCGGCGGTAAAACTGCCGCACTCCGCCACCAGCGCGAACAACGCCATGTCCTGCAGTTGTTTGAATTCCATTGTTCACCTTAAACGAACACTCCGTTAGATATTGTCCATCTTATCACCCCACTGTCGCGGGTCTACACTGGGGGCATCATTTGAAAGGAGTACAATCATGTCGATAAAAGCCATTGCCGTAGACCCGCAGAACCCCGCCGATTTCATCGAAATCTCACCGGAGATGCCGGTGCCCGGCCAGTACGATCTGCTGGTGGAAGTGAAAGCGGCGTCGGTCAACCCGGTGGACACCAAAGTGCACGCCGGTCTGCAGAAAAACGGCCTGCAGCAGCCGCGCATTCTCGGCTGGGACGCCAGCGGCGTCGTGGTGGACGTGGGCAACGGCGTCAGCGGCTTCAAGCCCGGCGATGAAGTGTGGTACGCCGGCGACATCACCCGCCCCGGCAGCAACAGCAGTCACCAACTGATCGACTCACGCATCGCCGCGCACAAGCCGCGCAGCCTGAACTGGGCCGAGTCCGCCGCCATGCCGCTCACCGCCCTCACCGCCTGGGAGGCGCTGTTCGAACACCTGAACATTCAGGACGCGCCGGAGCACAAGACGCTGCTGATCATCGGCGGCGCCGGCGGGGTCGGTTCGCTGGCCATTCCGCTGGCCACACTGCGCAGCAAGGTGAAAGTGATCGCCACCGCATCAAGACCGGAATCCGCCGCCTGGTGCCTTGAGCGCGGCGCCGATCTGGTGGTGGACTACCGCGATCTGAAGGGCAACCTGGCGCAGCAGGGCATCGAGCAGGTGGATTACATCCTGTGTCTGAACGATACCGACGGCCACTGGTCGGCGATGGCCGAACTGATCGCGCCGCTCGGCCATATCTGCACCATCGTCGAAAACGCGCAGCCGTTGGATCAAAACGCGCTGAAGCTGAAAAGCGCCGCGCTGCACTGGGAATTCATGTTCACCCGCAGCATGTTCACCACCCCGGACATCGCGCAGCAGGGCAAGATCCTGCAGCAGGTGGCGCAGCTGCTGGACGAGGGCAAGCTGAGCACCACGCTGAGCGAAACCCTGCACGGGCTGTCGGTAGACACGCTGACCGCCGCGCATCAACAGCTGCTCGGCGGCCATATGCAAGGCAAGCTGGTTATCGCTTACTGAGCCTGAATCGCGGCGGCGCAGCGCGCCGCCGTTACTGCGGACGAACGAAGCCGACGCACAGCGTCTGCTCGTCGCTATGCGGATCGGCGCGGAACGTCAGCGTCTGCTGCCAATCGAGGCGCATCTTCGGCCAGTGGGCCAACTCGCCGCCGAAGTCGCTGCGCGCGCAGTCCTCACCCAACCGCCCGAACAGGGCAACGCCGTGCTGCGCAATCTGCGGATAGCTGATGTCGACGTTGTAGATATTCGGCCGCGTATGATTGGACCAACGCGTAATGGTTCGCGGCCGGGAACCGGCGTACACCGTCATCCACTGCGACAGGTATTCGCCGCCGACGTAGCGCAGTTCAACGCCATACCGCTCCTGCCACTGCCGCTCCACCTCGGCGCTGAACGTCTTGATACCCACCATTTTCTGGCCGGCGTTGCGCACGTTGCCCAGCATCACCGCGGCATACCCCAGGTAGACCGCCAGCGCCGCGCACATCAGACCAATGGTCGCCGCGCGCAGCGAACGCACCGGCGGCTGGCGCACGCAACCGACCAACAGCGCAGGCGCCAGCATGAAGAACGGCTGCAGCCATTCGGTCAGCCGGCCGCCGACGTTGAAAGAGAACCAGAAGGTAATGATGCCGAGCGGCAACAGGTAGACCCACAGCAACACCCGCATCGGCAATGCCGATGGCCAGGCCAGCACCGCCCCGCTGCGCCGCAGGATCCCCCACAGCACCAGCGACGGATAGAACACCAGCAGCAGCGACTGCAGCATGTCGAGATTGAGCTGCATCTTGATCTGCGAATCCACCCACTTGAAGGCGGCGAAATCGTGGTTCCACAACCAGAACACGTTCGGCAACACCAGCGCCAACCAGATCGCCACCGCCAGATAGAACTGCGGCTGGCGATAACAGCGGCGGATCTGCGGTACGAACAGCGTCGACAGCGCAGCGAAATAGACGAAGGCGAAGGTCGAGTACTTCGCCATCATCGCCAAACCGGCCGTCAGCGCGAAGGCCGGCCACCAGTTGGCCGAACGCGAAATAGCCAGGTGGAAAAACAGCGCCATCCACGGCCACAGCATCACCAACAGGTAATTGTCGTTGTAGGGAATGATGTCGAAATTGATGATGCCGGACAGGTTGAGCGTCAACAGCGCCATCCAGGCCAGCGAGGTGCTGCCGCTCAGCCGGCGCGCCAACAGCCAGACGCCCAACATGCCGATGGCGATGGCGATGAAGTGCCCGCCATACCAGTACAGGTTCAGCGGCAGCCACGAGAACCCGATCGCCGGCTGCATCGCCGCCCCGACCAGCCACGGGTTTTTCGGTGAGCCCCATTCGCCGTTGAGGCCCCAGTTGAGCGCCTCGACGGCGTCGTAAGGCAGGGTAGGATCGAGATGAACAGTCAGCAGCGTCCAGGCTGCGGCATAGCAGACCAACCAAAGAGCGAGCAAGCGATAAGACATGTCTTCTTCTAAGCGTTATTGTAAAGAAAAGCTTAACGTAGTCGCTGTCGAATGAACCATGTTTAAACAAGCCGTTAAATGTGCGCCCGGGCGGCCGCTTCTGCCGCGCGATCGCACATTACGCTAATTTTGCTCAGCCTGCGGCGTGATGCTGGGCGGGCGCGTTCGCCAACCGGCCGGCGTCCGCCGCCAGCAGCTGTTGCACCAGCTCGACGCAGCGCAGGAAGCGCTCTTCGTAATCGCTGGACTCAACGTGCACATACTCGATATTGTTGGCGCGCAGCATCTCCTCCAGCAGGCGCTGGAACGCCAGCCGATCGGCGGTACTGCCGAGGCTGCGCAGGCCGTCCGCCACCCACGGCGTGTTGTTTTCCAGCAGGATCACCAGATCGAAACGGTATTCGTCGATCAGCGCCTGCACGAAGGGGTGTTCACGCCCCTCGTACTTTTTGCAAAACGCCTGGGTGGTGACGAAATCGGTATCGATAAATGCCACCTTGTTGGCGTACTTGACCGCGAAATCCACGTATTGCGCCTGCCCGAGGGCAATTTTGTCGTAGTCGGAGTACTGCAGCGCCATCTCGTCGCCGCCCAGGTGCGAGAACACGTAATCGCGGCCATATTCCCAGGCGCTGGTGGTGTTGAAGATGTTGGCCAGCTTGTTGACCAGCGTCGATTTGCCGCTCGACTCGCCGCCGAGGATCGCCACGGTGCGCACGAAGAACGGCTTCACCTCGGTCGGGATGTAATCCCAGTAGCGGAACGGATCCTGGCGGATCTGATTGCCGCTGATGTTCATGAACGAACGCTCGGGGTCGACCAGAATGGTTTCGATGCCCAGATGCTCGCGGTAACGCGGCGCATCCTGCGCTTCGCTGGAATAGATAAAGCTCGGCACGATGCCTTTCTGTTCCATAAAGGCCTTCATGCCGTCGCTCCACACGTTCCAGCCGTGCGGGTAGGGCTCGATGCCCTGCTCGTCGAACGAGTGGATATGGATGTTTTTCTGGTACTTGAAGGTCTGCAGCAGCCAGCGCAGGCGATCGCTGACCGTCGGCTGTTGCGACATCGAACTGTTCTCGAACAGTTCGCGGTCGCGCGGCTCGTCGTGGCACAAAATGACGTGCAGCTCATCCACCTGGCTGCAGGCGCGCTGGATCAGGTAGATATGGCCGGTGTGCAGCGGGTAAAATTTACCAAACACCACGCCGACTTTAACCTCTTTACGCGGGAACTCCAGCCCGAGAAAACGGTGCAGCGCTTCGAGCTTTTGCGCGCTCGGGCTTTTGATCTTGTCGTTCAACAGCTGGCTCAGATAGCCCTTGGTCATGCCGCTGGCATCCGCCACCTGCTGCAACGTGCAGCCTTTTTGCTTGATGGACGTCTTCAGGTAATCAAATTGCGGCATGGCCACCTCCGTTTAGTATGCTAAACAAAATAGCATATCTTGCTCGCCGTCGGCGACATTAATAAAACTCTTCCAGCACGTCCAGCGCGTCCGCCAGCTTCTTGACCCCGAACACCTGCATGTTGGCCGGCGGCTTCTTCGGCATATTGCCGTGCGGCACGATGGCGCGCTTGAAGCCGTGCTTGGCTGCTTCGGCGATCCGCTCTTGGCCGCTCGGCACCGGGCGAATTTCCCCCGCCAGCCCCACTTCGCCGAACACCACCAGATCGTTCGGCAGCGGCCGATCGCGCAGGCTCGAGACCAGCGACATCAGCAACGCCAGATCGGCGCTGGTCTCACTGACTTTCACCCCGCCGACCACGTTGACGAACACGTCCTGATCCGACATCTGCAGCCCGCCGTGCCGGTGCAGCACCGCCAGCAGGATCGCCAACCGGTTCTGCTCCAGGCCCACCGCCACGCGGCGCGGGTTGGACATCATCGAGTGATCCACCAGCGCCTGGATCTCCACCAGCAGCGGACGGGTGCCTTCCCACACCACCATCACCGAGCTGCCGGAAGTGACTTCATCGCCGCGGCTGAGGAAGATCGCCGACGGGTTGCTGACTTCGCGCAGCCCCTGTTCGGTCATGGCGAACACCCCCAGCTCGTTGACCGCGCCGAAGCGGTTCTTGTGGCTGCGCAGGGTACGGAAGCGGGAATCGGCGTCGCCGTCCAGCAGCACCGAACAGTCGATACAGTGTTCCAGCACTTTTGGCCCGGCCAGCGAGCCGTCTTTGGTGACGTGGCCGACCATCACGATCGCCACGCCGCGCGTCTTGGCGAAGCGCGTCAGGTAGGCGGCGGTTTCCCGCACCTGCGCCACGCTGCCCGGCGAAGACTGAATGTCCGCCATGTGCATCACCTGAATCGAGTCGATCACCATCAGCTTCGGCTGTTCCTGCTCAGCGATCAGGCAGATCTGCTCGATGCTGGTTTCCGACAGCATGTTCAGGCCGCCGGTCGGCAGCCCCAGACGGTGAGCGCGCATCGCCACCTGCTGCAGCGACTCCTCACCGGTGACGTACAGGGTTTTCATCTGTTCGGACAGTTTGCACAGCACCTGCAGCAACAGGGTGCTCTTGCCGGCGCCGGGGTTACCGCCGATCAGAATGGCGCTGCCGGGCACCACGCCGCCGCCCAGCACGCGGTCGAACTCGAGAAAGCCGGTGGTGAAGCGCGGCAGCGCCTCCAGGCTGATTTCCGACAGCTTCTGCACCTTGCTGACGCCGGCGTCGCCGGCATAGCCGCTGAGGCGATCGTTGCGCGCCGCTGCGGGCGACGCGGCCAAACGCACTTCCGTGATGGTGTTCCAGGCATGACAGGCGCTGCACTGCCCCTGCCAACGCGGATAGTCCGCCCCGCACTCATTGCACACAAATGCCCGTTTTGCCGCTTTTGCCACGTCTTACCTCAATCTTTCGTTATCGCACTTCGTGTTTCAGGCTGCCGGTGAGAATACACAGCACGCCCATCAGATCCGCATGCCGGATCGATACCTGCGCTTTTTCATACACTTTCGGCTTGGCGTGGTAGGCGATGCCCAGCCCCGCCGCCTGCATCATTTTCAAATCGTTGGCGCCGTCGCCGATGGCCACGGTTTGCGCCAGCGGGATCTCCAGCTTCTCCGCCAGCCGCAGCAGCGTGTCGGCTTTGAACTGCGCGTCCACCACCGGCCCCAGCACTTCGCCGGTCAGCTTGCCGTCGCGGATCTCCAGCTCATTGGCCGCCGCCGCCACCAGCCGCAGCCGGTTGCGCAGGTATTCGGCGTAGTAGGTGAAGCCGCCGGAGGCGATCGCCACATGCCAGCCCATCGCCTGCAGCTTGCCCACCAGGCTGGTCAGCCCCGGCATCAACGGCAGCTCGTCGCGCACCTGCTTGAGGATGTTGGCATCGGCCCCTTTCAGCGTGCCGACGCGCTGGCGCAGGCTGGCGGTAAAGTCCAGCTCGCCGCGCATCGCGCGTTCGGTGACTTCCGCCACCTGCTCGCCGACGCCCGCCAATTTGGCGATCTCGTCGATGCATTCGATCTCGATCGCCGTCGAATCCATGTCCATCACCAGCAGCCCCGGCGTGCGCAGGTGCGGGATCTTGCCGAGCGGCGCCACGTCCAGCCCGCTCTCCGCCGCCAACAGCTTGGCGCGCGGCGTCAAGGTGCCCGCCAGGCGCACCACCTGATAGTCGTCCACGCCCCAGGCGGTGACGATCACCATCGCCGCGCCCAGCTTGCGTTGGAATTGGGTAATGCGCGCCTTGTCCAGCTTCCTGCCGTATAACAGCCACCCGGTATTGCCCGCCCGGTAGTCCAGCGGCATCACTTCGTCGCCGCTGAGCGAAAGGGGAAGACCCGGCCATTGAGAGATCTCCGCCGGAAGATCGCAATAGGTCAGACTGTTTGACATCATTGACTCCTGAATGGACAAAAACGCTGCATGATAAAACGACGCATCAAGCTATCCTATCGCCAGCGGTTCTGGCAACATAAAGTGTCCCCGATGCCCAAGGAACCTGCATGGCTCGCGCTAAACTGAAATTTCGCCTGCACCGCACCGCTATTATCCTGATTTGCCTGGCTTTGCTGGTGCTGCTGATGCAGGGCGCCTCTTATTTTAGCCTGAGTCACCAAATGGCGCGATCCGAGCAGGTGGAAGAGCTGGCGCAGACGCTGACCAAACAGGTCGCCTACAGCCTGGCGCCGCTGCTGGACGACGACGGCAACAACCCGCGCATCGACGCCATCCTCAAGCAGCTCACCGATCACAGCCGCATTCTCGACGTCAGCGTGTATCAGTTGGACGGCACGCTGGTCTCCCACGCCGGGGAGCAGATAAGTATACGCGATCGCCTGTCGCTCGACGGCAAACGCGCCGGCAGCTACTTCAACCACCAGTTGGTCGAATCCATTCAGGGCAAAGACGGCCCGATCGGCTTTATCCGCATCACCCTCGACACCCACGTGCTGGCGACCGAATCCAAACAGGTGGACAACACCACCAACCTGCTGCGCCTGATGATCCTGCTGGCGCTGGCGATCGGCATCATTCTGGCGCGCACCCTGCTGCAGCACCGCCGCAGCCGCTGGCAGCAGTCGCCGTACCTGTTGACCGCCAACACGCCACTGGAAGAAGGCAATACGGTGGAAGACGACGAAGAGGATGCGCCGGAGATAAAGCAGGAAGCGCCGAAGAAGAAGTAACTCAGGCCAGGCGCTGAATGCGCTCATGCAGCTTCTGCAGTTGCGCCAGCATTTGCTCGGCAATCGCGCGGAAGGCTTCGCTGATGTCGTCATGTTGCGCCGTGCGCCGCCAGAACTCGAGAGCCAATAGCTCCGCTTGCCGCCAGACGGCGCCGCTCACCTCATTGCTAAAACGGATCTCCACCGCGTCATGGCGCAGATTGCCGCTGCTTGCCGGGGCAAAAGCCATCGGCAGCATATCGTACAAAGGCGCCAACATGACCGGCCGCTGCGTTGGCCGCAAGAACGACAGATTACCCTGGTGCATATCGCTATTGGCGATCAAGCGGCCAAAGGCCCAATACAGGGCAATCCGTTGGCAGGCAGAGCGATCGATCGCGCCTTGCTGCAATAACCGATTAGCCGCCACAACCCAGTTGGCATGGCCGCTGCCGCTAAACTCGGCATCCAGCGCCTCCAGTGACACCATCGCCACCCGCCCTTCTTCGCCGATGCGATCAAAGCGCTCTACCTCTAAAAAGCATTGCCGATCGGCGCCAAACAGGATTTGCGTCGTTGCGGCAGGCAATCCCGCAGCGGCGACCGTCTGCAACGCCAGCGACTCGGCGATCAGCAAATCGCTCCAGCGCTGTGCAATGACATGCGTCGGCGCCAGACTGAACTTAACCAAAACATGCGCGCGATGCCCAGACGTCAGCTCAGCATAGGCGGCAAATTTGGGTTGTTCGCCACCGGCGGAGGAACCCACCAACTCCCCGGCCAACGCCTGGACAGACAATGCGGCGTAACGCTCGGTTTTATCTTCCGTCGCGATAGCGACGGCAGTCTCCCGCATTAACCAACGCTGATAGCTGTCGGCGCCAGGCAGCAAATCGCCGGTCATGTCTTCGCCATAACGGCAGAGCGCCAACAGACGTTGGCCCTCATCCCATCGCCGCACATCCTCCGGCAAATTCAACTCGTGGGCCGCCGCTTTTCCCCAGGCTCGCCCAAGAAAGCCAATCGGCCTCAGGTCATTCAGATACCATGGCAGGCCGTCATAGAGCTGCCACTCTCCGCTGCGCTCATCGCACACCGCACAGTTATCGGCAGGATACAGCGGGCAAAGCGTGGCAAACAGGTGTGCCTTACCCCGTTCATCAACCCGATACAGCGGAAACTGCCTCTCACCGCCGATCCCGCGCCGCAATACATAGCGCGTCGCCTTACCTTTACCGAGGATTAATACGGCGCCCGCCAGTTCGCGGATACGGCGCGATAGCGTCGGCTGGCTGATGCCCAACGCTTCTGTCAGTTGACGAGCCGTGGCCGGCCCATGACGCAAAACTTGTTCAACGGTGAGCATCGGATGAATAGATTGGTGAATAGATTGATAGAGGAAGTAATAGCGTTAAATGGCAGGAAGGTAAAGCGTTAGCAAAAAATCGGCCGTGCGGAGTGAATAGATTGACGGGCGGGCGCCATGACGACGCCCGCCGCGTTATTACGCTTTGTCGCCCAGCAGCACGGATTCCAGCGCGATAACGATCATTTCGTTAAAGGTGGTCTGGCGTTCCGCCGCCGTGGTCGCTTCGTGACGCAAGATGTGGTCGGACACGGTGCAGATGGTCAGCGCCTTACAGCCGAACTCTTCGTACAGCTCCGCCGCCACGCCGTAGATGCCGGCCGCTTCCATTTCCACGCCCAGGATGCCGTACTTCTTCATCACCTGGAACATGTCCGGATCCGGGGTGTAGAACAGATCGGCGGAGAAGATGTTGCCCACGCGCGCCGGGATGCCCTGCGCCGCCGCCGCGTCGACCGCGTTGCGCACCATGTCGAAGTCGGCGATCGCCGCGTAGTCGTTATCCTTGAAGCGCAGACGGTTCACCTTGGAGTCGGTGCACGCGCCCATGCCGATCACCACGTCACGCAGTTTGATATCGTCACGCACCGCGCCGCAGGAACCCACGCGAATGATCTTCTTCACGCCGAATTCGGCGATCAGCTCGCGCGCATAGATGGAGCAGGACGGGATGCCCATGCCGTGGCCCATTACGGAGATGCGGCGGCCTTTGTAGGTGCCGGTGAAGCCCAACATGCCGCGCACGTTGTTCACTTCCACCGCGCCTTCCAGGAAGGTTTCGGCGATGTATTTTGCGCGCAGCGGATCGCCCGGCATCAGTACTACGTCAGCGAAATCACCCATCTCAGCATTAATGTGCGGCGTAGCCATAATTCTCTTCCTTTAAATCGTATTAAATAGCGTTAAACGTATAAGCCGTGGTATGTCAGGCGGCGGCCAACTGCGCCACCGCCTTGAACTCACGAATTAAAACAGGGTTTTACCGTAATCCATCGGCGACAGGCCAAAATAATTGGCGACGGTCTGGCCGATGTCGGCGAAGGTCTCGCGGTGGCCCAGCGAGCCCGGTTTCACTTTCGGGCCGTAGACCAGCACCGGGATGTGCTCACGGGTGTGGTCGGTGCCCGGCCAGGTCGGGTCGCAGCCGTGGTCGGCGGTGAAGATGATGATGTCTTCGTCTTTCACCAGCTTCAGCAGCTCCGGCAGGCGGCGGTCGAACAGCTCCAGCGCGGCGGCGTAGCCCGCCACGTCGCGGCGGTGGCCGTAAGAGGAGTCGAAGTCCACGAAGTTGGTGAACACGATGGTGTTGTCGCCGGCCTTTTCCATTTCAATCAGGGTCGCGTCGAACAGCGCGTCGATGCCGGTCGCTTTCACCTTCTTGGTGATGCCGACGTTGGCATAGATGTCGGCGATTTTACCGATCGACACCACTTCGCCGCCCTTCTCGTCCACCAGCTTTTTCAGCACGGTCGGCGCCGGCGGTTCTACCGCCAGATCGTGGCGGTTGCCGGTGCGCTGGAAGTGGCCCGGCTTGTCGCCGACGAACGGACGCGCGATCACGCGGCCGATGTTGTAACCGCCTTCGGTTAGCTCTTCACGCGCGATTTCGCACAGCTCGTACAGGCGATCCAGGCCGAAGGTTTCTTCATGGCAGGCGATCTGGAACACCGAGTCGGCGGAGGTGTAGAAAATCGGCTTGCCGGTTTTCATGTGCTCTTCACCCAGTTGATCGAGGATCACGGTGCCGGATGAGTGACAGTTGCCCAGGTAGCCCGGCAGGTTGGCGCGCTCCACCAGCTTATCCAGCAGCGCCTGCGGGAAGCTGTTGTGCTCGTCCTTGAAGTAGCCCCAGTCGAACAGTACCGGCACGCCGGCGATTTCCCAGTGGCCCGACGGCGTGTCTTTACCGGAAGAGAGCTCGCTGGCGTATGCGTAAGCGCCGATGATATCGGCATTGCGATCCAGCCCCTGCGGGAAGTTGCCGGTGGACTCTTCCGCCGCTTTGCCGAGCCCCAGGCGGCTCAGGTTAGGCAGCGTCAGCGGGCCCTGGCGGCCCACGTTGGCTTCACCGCGCGCGCAAACCTCGGCGATGTGACCCAGAGTGTCGGAACCCTGGTCGCCAAAACGTTCGGCGTCTTCGCTGGCGCCGATGCCGAAGGAGTCCAATACCATAATAAATGTGCGTTTCATCTGTGCTCTCCTGCGTGTTCTCACGCTTTGGACGGCCGCGAAAAAGCCGCGGCCGTTCCTGATTCTTGGGTTATTCCGTGACGCGCTTATACACCACCGGCGTCGCCTCCGGCGCCTTGTCGCTCAGCGTCATTGCGCTACGCACCGCATCGGCCGCCTGCTGCCAGCTCTCTTCATCGTTGGCGTGGATCATCGCCAGCGGCTGCTGGGCATCCACCTTATCACCCAGGCGCGCCACCTCGGTCAGACCGACGCTGTAATCGATGGCGTCGCTCGCCCGGCGGCGGCCGCCGCCCAGCGAAACCACCGCCATGCCCAGCGCGCGGGTATCCATGGCGCTGATGATGCCCGGATTTTCAGCATACACCGGCTTGCTCAGCGTTGCTGCCGGCAGATAGCTATCATAACGTTCGACGAAGTCTATCGGCCCTTGCTGCGCCGCCACCATGCGGCCAAACACTTCCGCCGCCTTGCCGTTGTCCAGCACCGCCTGCAGTTTGGCGCGCGCATCGGCCTCGTCATTCGCCAGGCCGCCGGACAGCAGCATCTCCACGCACAGCGCCAGCGTCACTTCCAGCAGGCGCGGATTGCGGTATTCGCCGGTCAGGAAGCGCACCGCTTCGCGCACTTCCACCGCATTGCCGGCGCTGGAGGCCAGCACCTGGTTCATGTCGGTCAGCAGCGCGGTGGTCTTGCAGCCCGCGCCGTTGGCCACGCCGACGATCGCCTGCGCCAAATCTTGCGACAGGGCGTAGGTCGGCATAAAGGCGCCGGAACCGACCTTCACGTCCATCACCAGCGCATCCAGCCCTTCCGCCAGTTTCTTGGCCAGAATGGAGGCGGTGATCAGCGGGATAGAATCCACGGTGGCGGTGATGTCGCGGGTGGCGTAAAAACGTTTGTCCGCCGGCGCCAGCGAGCTGGTCTGGCCGATGATCGCCACGCCGACGTCCTGAATAATTTTGCGGAAGGCGTTATCGTCCGGGAAAATATTGAAACCCGGAATGGCTTCCAGCTTGTCCAGCGTGCCGCCGGTATGCCCCAGGCCGCGGCCGGAGATCATCGGCACATAGCCGCCGCAGGCCGCCACCATCGGGCCGAGCATCAGCGAGGTCACGTCGCCCACGCCGCCGGTCGAATGCTTGTCGACGATCGGGCCGTTCAGCGCCAAACTCTTCCAGTCCAGCACGGTGCCGGAATCGCGCATCGCCATGGTGAGCGCCACGCGCTCCGGCATGCTCATGTCATGGAAATAAATGGTCATCGCCAGCGCGGCGATCTGCCCTTCCGACACCACGTTGTCGCGAATGCCGTTGATGAAAAAGCGGATTTCCGCTTCGCTTAACGGCTGGCCGTCGCGTTTCTTACGAATAATTTCTTGAGCCAGGAACAAGGCATCCCCCTGTGTCGCCGAGAGTCGGTGCAGACGGGCGCGCCTGGCGCCCGCCAACGAAATCGATCAGTAGCCGCCGCCGGCGGTCTGGGTCTGGTGGCCCAGCGCGGTCAGCAAGCTGGCCAGCAGGCTGGAAGCGCCAAAGCGGAAATGCCGCGCATCGGCCCACCCCTCGCCCAGAATACGATCGGCAAGTTGCAGATAATGCAGCGCGTCTTCCGCAGTGCGTACGCCGCCGGCCGGCTTGAAGCCCACCGTCTTCGCCACGCCCAGATCGCGGATCACCGACATCATCAGCTCGGCGCTCTCCAGGGTGGCGTTGACCGGCACCTTGCCGGTGGAGGTCTTGATAAAGTCAGCCCCGGCCTTGATGGCGATCTCGGACGCCTTGCGGATCAAATCGGCCTGTTTCAGCTCACCGGTTTCGATGATCACTTTCAGCAGCACGTTAGCCGCCTGGCAAGCCTGCTTGCACTGTTTCACCAGCTCGAAGCCGACCTGTTCGTTGCCGGCGATCAGCGCACGGTATGGGAACACCACGTCCACTTCATCCGCGCCATAGGCGATCGCCGCGCGGGTTTCCGCCAGCGCGATGTCGATATCGTCATTGCCATGCGGGAAGTTGGTCACGGTGGCGATGCGGATGTCCGGCGTGCCTTGCTCGCGCAGCGCCTTACGCGCCACCGGGATAAAACGCGGGTAGATGCAGATGGCCGCCGTGTGGCCGGCCGGGCTGTTGGCCTGACGACAGAGCGCGATCACTTTCTCGTCGGTGTCATCATCATTCAGCGTGGTTAAATCCATCAAGTTCAGCGCACGTTGCGCTGCTGCGGTTAATTCGGTCATAAAACTCTCCAACTGAGTACCTGGGTGTTGGCGAGCGGACTTGGTTCCATGAAGATAGCGCTGGGGAACGGCGTTCCCGCGGCGGCAACTGAGATCCTTCTCACCGCACATGGCCACCCGCCTTGCGGCCGGCCAGTAATAGCTATTTGAACACGAATGCCGGAGGCGATTCGCGCTCATCGTCACACTATATGAAATAGCACTGTAACAGACCGGAATTATATGTGAAGAGCATCACAAAATAACGCGATATCGTTCACAAATTCGCTAAAGAAGCGGCTGAAGATCGCGGGTGCGGCAAACACCCGCGTTGCTTAGAGTATAGGCGGAGTCCCGCGATCGGTCGCGCCGTCGCGGGCTCCGTGATGGCTTACAGCGCCAGGAAGAAGCCGGCGATGGTGGCACTCATCAGGTTGGACAGCGTGCCCGCCGCCACGGCCTTCAGACCGAAGCGCGCGATGTCGTGGCGACGGTTGGGCGCCATGCTGCCCAGACCGCCCAGCAAGATCGCCACCGAGGAGAGGTTGGCGAAGCCGCACAGCGCAAAGGAGATGATCGCCTTGGTGTGCGTCGACAGCACCTGCAGGCCTTCCGCCGCCACTACGTCATCCGGGCGCAGATAGGCGCCGAAGTTCATGTAGGCGACGAATTCATTGACGATGATCTTCTGGCCGATGAACGAACCGGCGGTCATTGCCTCGCTCCACGGCACGCCGATCAGGAAAGCGATCGGCGAGAACACCCAGCCGAGGATCAGTTCAAGCGACAGCTGCGGATAATCGAACCAGCCGCCGATACCGCCGAGAATGCCGTTAAGCAAGGCGATCAGCGCGATAAACGCCAGCAGCATCGCACCGACGTTCAGCGCCAGCTGCATGCCGGAAGCCGCGCCGGAAGCCGCCGCATCGATCACGTTGGCCGGACGATCCTCTTCGGCGATCAGCTTCATCGCATCGTCTTTATCGTGGGTCTGCTCGGTTTCCGGCACCATCAGCTTGGCGAACAGCAGCCCGCCCGGCGCGGCCATGAAGGACGCGGCGATCAGATATTCCAGCGGCACGCCCATCTGCGCGTACCCCGCCAACACCGAACCGGCTACCGAGGCCAGGCCGCCGCACATCACGGCGAACAGTTCTGACTGGCTCATGGTGGCGATATAGGGGCGTACCACCAGCGGCGCTTCGGTCTGGCCAACGAAAATGTTAGCGGTCGCCGACAGCGATTCGGTGCGCGAGGTGCCCAGCAACTTGTGCAGGCCGCCGCCCAACACGCGGATCACCAACTGCATGATGCCGAGGTAGTACAGCACCGCAATCAGCGAGGAGAAGAACACGATCACCGGCAGGACGCGCAGCGCGAATACGAAGCCGCCGCCGCCGAACACCTCGAACATCTTGTCGGACACCAGCCCGCCGAAGATGAACGAAATGCCCTGATTGCCGTAGGCGATAACGTTTGCCACGCCGTTAGACATACTGCCGAGAATGCTGCGGCCCAGCGGCACGTACAGCACCAGCGCGCCGATGCCGACCTGAATGATGAACGCCCACACCACGGTGCGCAATTTGATGGCCCGACGGTTGCTGGAGAGCAGCACCGCAATGGCGATCAGCACCGCCATACCGACCAGACTCATGATGAGTTGCATGCAAAGTTTCCCTGTTGCAAAAAATAAAATACATCCCTGCTCATGAAGAGAGGTCTGCTATTGGAGAGTTTCGGGGGGATTATACTGAGCGAGGTCACCCTCACACCGATTTATGTCACAAATGTATACAACGAGACGCAAATGAAAATCTTATAACGTGACACAAGTCACGTTATAAGCTCGTCAATCCGGCATGGCAAACAGTGACTGGGTATTGCGTTGCAGATGGGCGGCGATCTCGTCGGCCGGTTCCGGCCGCAGCTCGCACAGCGTGTGAAACACCTCGGCGGCGCGCTCGGGGCGATTCGGCTGCCCCTGATAGCCGGCCAGCGGCATGTCCGGCGCATCCGTCTCCAGCAGCAGCGCCTCAAGCGGCAGCTGCGCCATCACGCCGCGCGTTTTCTGCGCCCGCTCATAGGTGATGGTGCCGCCCACGCCGATGTAATAGCCGAGGCGGATAAACGCCTGCGCCTGCGACAGGCTGCCGGCGAAGCCGTGCACCACGCCGCGACGCGGCAGCTGCATGCGCCGCAGCGCCGCGGCCAGCTGATCGTGGGTACGCCGCGAGTGCAGGATCACCGGCAGGTCATGCTGTTTCGCCAGCCTCAGTTGGGCCAGCAGCACGCTTTGCTGGCGCTCGAACTGCGGGTTGTCCATATACAGATCGAGCCCGATCTCCCCCACCGCCACCAGCTTGCGCGGCCGTTCGGCCAACAGCGCCGCCAGCTGTTCCAGCTGCGGCTCATGATGCTGCGCGATATACAGCGGGTGCAGCCCCAGCGCGGCGAACAGCGGCGCGTGATCCTGCGCCAGCCGCAGCACCCGCGTGAAGCGATCGGCGGTGACCGTCGGGACGATGATGCGCTGCACGCCGGCGCTTGCCGCCCGCGTCAGGCTCTCGGCCTCATGTCCGGTAAAGGGCGGGAAATCGAAATGGCAGTGGGTGTCAGTAAAGGCGTAGCTCACAGCGCGCCCCCTTCACCCGGCGGCAGATCGCCCGGCAGAATGAGCTTCGGCGCCGCCACCGCAGCCTCCGGCTGCGCCGTGAGATCGGGTGACATGGCGATGTCGGTCACGATCGGCGAAGGCATTCTGACGTTCTCCGGCTGGATCAGGCGGCGCGACAACGATTTTTGCACCTTGATACCGTCCGGTTCCTGCTGCGCCATCCACTGGCCGACGGTGGCCAGGAAGTAGCGGCCGCAGCGGCGCCCCAGGTGATAATCCTGATTGAGCGCCCCCAGTCGGCTGCCCAGCGCATTGCTGGCCAGCGGCTTAGGCGGGAAGATCTCGAAGATGCGCAGCTTGCCCGGCGGTTTCTCAATAAAGCGCTGGATGCGGTGATAGCTTTGCTCATGATGCTGCAGGATGCGCACCATCTGCTGCAGGCTGCTGTCGCTCAGCCAGTGCTCCATGCGCTTCATCCACTGCGGGGTGTAGTACATTTGCGAAGGCACGGTGCGGATCACCACGATGGTGTCGGCACCGCGGCGGTAGGCCTCTTCCACCGGGATCGCATCGCTGATGCCGCCGTCCTGATAGCTGACGCCGTCCAACTCCACGCCCTGACGGTAAAAGCCGGGAATGGCGCTGGACGCCTTGATGGCCGGCAGCCAGCGTTCGCGCTGCGCCGGCAGATAGGCCGGTTCGAAATCGTCGCTGCGGCAGGCGCACAGCAGGAATTCGCGCCCGTCGATAAAGTGTTGTTCCGCCACATCCATCGCCAGCGGCATCTGCGCCGCCGCCGTATCAACCAACCAATCGAGATCGATCAGATGCCCGCCGCGCACAAAGCGCAGCGGATTGAAGAACTGGGCCGAGGTGGTGTAACGGGTGATCACCCGACGCGCGTAGCCCATCTGCCCGCAGATATAGGCAGACAGATTCTGAGCGCCGGCCGATGTGCCGATCAGCAGATCGAAAGGGTTAAAGCCCGCGCGCTGGAACTCGTCCAGCACGCCGGCGGTGAAAATGCCGCGCTGGCCGCCGCCTTCGCAGACCAACGCCATTTTTCCTGGTCGAAAAGGTTTAGACGCCAGCGGTTCTATATTGCCGAGCGTGATGGGTATTCTGTATCCCAACTTGGCATCCTCAGTGAGACGTTTTCTCCGAGGATACCGCGTCTCGCTCTCTTCCGTAATCCTCTTGCAGCACGCCGACGAGGAAATCATTGCTGCCGGCCAACCAGGCACCATCGCTGCCGGACCATTCGGCCCACGCCTGCCATACCTGACCTTTCAGCTGTTTCCAGCGCCCGACGATGATGTCGCTGTTCATGGCCGGCTCTCCCCGAGGTGAGAAAAGGAATTAAGCTTTGTTACAGTTTGCAGGAAAATGCCGGCCGGCTAAGGGCGCCGACGGCCGGTGAACAGGCTGACCAGGAACAGGATGATGCCGACAACGAACACGACTTTGGCAGCCCAGGCGGCGGTGCCCGCCAGCGAACCGAACCCCAGTGCCGCAGCGATAAGCGCGATGACTAAAAAGATAATGCCCCAACGAAACATAAGCTTCTCCTTACCATTGTGAAAAAATTCGCTGCCGTCTACCGCCCCGACAACGGGACATCGACGGCAAATCAGTTTCTTTTTTTGGTGGTACACGTCGGGCCGCCTTCACGGCCCGACAGATGCGGCTTGTTGTTACTTGTTACGGGCGCCTGGCGGGATTACGGCTTGACCACCAGGTCGTTTTTCACGCTTTTCACGCCGTCGATAGCCTTGGCGATGCTTTCGGCACGCTCGGACTGCGCCTGCGTTTTCACCTCACCGGAAAGCTGCACCACGCCATCGGTGGTTTCCACTTTCACATTGCGCGACGGCACGATGTCATCGGCCAGCAGCTTGGCTTTCAGCTCGCTGGTGGTGGCGGTGTCGCCGGCATACGATTTGATCGACTGGTTGGCTTCATCTTTCACGTGCAGCTTGTCGCTGACGGTTTTGACGCCTTCCACCTTACCGGCAACCGCAACCGCATGCTCCGCCTGCGCCTGGCTGCCGACAAACCCGCTCAGGATCACGGTGCCTTTTTCGGTTTTCACCGAAATGTCAGTGCTTTTGATGGTTTTATCGTCCACCAACGCACTTTTAACTTTAGCCGTTATCGCGCTGTCATCCATGTAACCGTCAACTTTTTTCATGGAGCTATCGATTTTGGCACCGGCACTGTCCGCGGCGTTAGACGCCTTGTTGAGCAGACTGTCTTCGGCCAGCGCAGTGCCGCTCACCAAAGCAGAACCCAAAACAACAGCCATCAGCGAGTGTGCAAATTTGGTCTTTTTCATCGATCTCTTCCTTTTGTTGGGGGCCCCAGCGCCAGAGCGCCGGAACCCTTCAGCCGCCTTCACGCGGCCTCTCGGTAAATACTTCATCATCGCTATACGATTAAGCGTTCACGACAGAAATACTGCAACCGCCGTGCCAACTCCATAAACATCTTAAAAATCAAACAATAAAAGCATTGAGTCGGATTTTTAATCAAAAAACTGTCGCCTATTGACGACAGACCAAGTGACACGAAACGGTAAAACAGTCATCTCATTGATATTTAAGGAAACAGACTGTCTCCTATCGGCAACACATCAGAATAACTCACCAAACAATCAGCGTATTACAGTGATTTACTCTCAAGCAATGTGCGGACATCTCGTTAAAGATAGACCATGCGGTGGAAAACGCAGGCCTAACGAACGCTGCCTGGCGATATCGGTTTGCGGCATAAAAGGTGAGGAAGTTTTATTAATTAGCGGAGTGAGGATGAGGGAGGTTGGCAGGGCGCACCGGGCGCCCTGCCGATTGATCAGTGTTCGCGGGTTTTGCGGAAGGTCACGTCAGGATAGCGTTCCTGCGTCAGGTTGAGGTTCACCATGGTCGGCGCGATGTAGGACAGGTTGTCCCCACCGTCCAGCGCCAGGTTGATCTCGTTCTTGCGCTTGAACTCTTCGAACTTTTTCACGTCGTCGCACTCGACCCAGCGCGCGGTCGACACGTTGACCGACTCATACAGCGCTTCCACGTTGTACTCGCTCTTCAAGCGCGCCACCACCACGTCGAACTGCAGCACACCGACCGCGCCGACGATCAGATCGTTGTTGGCGATCGGGCGGAACACCTGCACCGCGCCCTCTTCGGACAGCTGCACCAGCCCCTTCAGCAGCTGTTTCTGCTTCAGCGGATCGCGCAGGCGAATGCGGCGGAACAGTTCCGGCGCGAAGTTCGGAATGCCGGTGAACTTCATGTCTTCACCCTGGGTGAAGGTATCGCCGATCTGAATGGTGCCGTGGTTGTGCAGACCGATGATGTCGCCCGGATAGGCTTCTTCCACGTGCGAGCGGTCACCGGCCATAAAGGTCAGCGCGTCGGAGATCACCACGTCTTTGCCGGTGCGCACCTGGCGCAGCTTCATGCCCTTCTCATAACGGCCGGACACCACACGCATAAAGGCCACGCGGTCGCGGTGCTTCGGATCCATGTTGGCCTGGATCTTGAACACGAAGCCGGTGAATTTCTCTTCCGCCGCCGTCACTTCGCGGGTGTCGGTTTTGCGCGGCATCGGCGCCGGCGCCCAGGCCACCAGGCCGTCCAGCATATGATCCACGCCGAAGTTGCCGAGTGCGGTACCGAAGAATACCGGCGTCAGCTCGCCGCTCAGGAAAGCTTCCTGATCGAACTCGTGAGAAGCGCCCTGCACCAGCTCCAGCTCATCGCGCAGCTGCGCCGCCAGATCTTCGCCCACCGCCGCATCCAGCTCTGGGTTGTTCAGGCCCTTGACGATGCGCACTTCCTGAATGGTGTGGCCTTTACCGGTCTGGTACAGGTAGGTTTCATCCTTGTACAGGTGGTAAACGCCCTTGAACAGCTTGCCGCAGCCGATCGGCCAGGTGATGGGCGAGCAGGCGATCTTCAGTTCGCGCTCAACTTCATCCATCACTTCCATCGGATCGCGGATGTCGCGGTCCAGTTTGTTCATGAAGGTCAGGATCGGCGTGTCGCGCAGGCGGGTGACTTCCATCAGCTTGCGGGTGCGATCCTCTACGCCCTTGGCGGCGTCGATCACCATCAGACAGCAGTCGACCGCGGTCAGGGTGCGATACGTATCTTCGGAGAAGTCTTCGTGCCCCGGGGTATCCAGCAGGTTGACCAGGCTGTCACGGTACGGGAACTGCATCACCGAGGTGGTGATCGAGATCCCGCGCTGCTTTTCCATTTCCATCCAGTCGGATTTGGCGTGCTGGCTGGAGCCGCGGCCTTTTACCGTACCGGCGGTCTGGATCGCCTGTCCGAACAGCAGCACTTTTTCGGTAATGGTGGTTTTACCGGCATCGGGGTGCGAGATGATGGCGAAAGTTCTTCTTTTGGAGACTTCGCGGGCAAATTCACTAGGAGACATGGTTTTCAGGTTCTACGGTTAGTCCGCCCTGCGACATCATCAGAACGCGCCGATCGCGGCGCCGGGCAAAGCGGTGAATAAAAGATAACAGCCGGGCATTTTCGCCGATTTGCCAACCGGTGACAATCAATGGATCCGATTTCCCGCTAACACAGGCGGAAATCGGGGGACAAGGCGGCCCAATGCCGACGCAATACAGATTTGTGATCGTCCGCCATCGGCAGGTCCGCCAACAATGCCGGCCACAAAGCTCGCGCCTTGTCGATGGCATCCAAGAGATGCACCCGTATTGCGGGCCAGGGAATATCGACTCGATCGGACCAGCGCTCGAAGGTTCGCATTGAGATCCTATCCCAGCGTTTTTCCTTCGCCATATTGAGCGCAACCTCAGACTCACCAGGGATATAAGCCAATGTAGTGACGATGTCATAAGCGGGAGCAAGCCGCACATCGGCCTGGTTTGGATAGATCATGGACCAATTTTTTACGTGAGCATCGCCATTGGCGAGCAGAATATTCGCCAACAGACGGCGCGCCATTTGCTGCGTATCCGCTAAAGATTCACTGCCAAACTCATAGAGATAAGCCGCTATCTGATCGTAATTTTTGCCGCGGTATTTGTCGTGTGGATAGATCTCGAATATCTGGGCAAAATCTTCTGTATGCACTCGCCCACTTTCACTGCGGTCAAAACGACGAATGGCATACGCATAGGGTTCATCCGCCAAGCGAATATCAGGCAAGTGTTCAAGCCGTGTCAGCTCAACCAGCTCAATATCGGGAATATCCACGCCGATGGCTTGCGCCAAACGCATTGCCGTATATTCATTTTCAGGGAGATGACGATGAACGGTTGAAGGCGTTTTAATGATCCAGCTATCAGCGCCCACCTGAGAAGAAATGTTGAAGCGGCCCTCTTTGCGCACAGAGGAAAATTTCATTTGTACCCCTGCCAGAGAAAATTTCTGCGCCGCCACTCCAACATCAATTTGCACGGCTTCCAGCTCTCCGCGCGACGTTAACGCCCAAGCGGGGATATCACTGGCGGCCAGCGGCCGTGCTTCAAGCGCTCCCGGCAAGTTTTCCCCGGCCCAGGCAAGTAAAGGAAACTCCTCATTCACATGGGTTTTCAACGACTGGGCCAACCAACTGCGCAGTGCGCCTTCGGGCAATAAATTGGATAAGACGGGCGGAAGGCGCTGCGATGACTGTAAAACTTGCTCAAGATATCCCGCGTGCGCCTTCTGCCTTAGCGTAAACAGGGGACGAACAGGCTCCGGCAAAGCGAGGTAGTGCGGATCAAACGTCAGGATGTTTCTGCCGCCGCTGTAGTGCGCCAGCACGCCCACCCGCACACCATGCAATATCAAGGCTAACGCCTGCACCGATTCAACCTGTCGCAGCCCTTTCATTCGCTAGTCCTCGAGATCTTTCAGTTTTTCTTCGAAATTCTGTAAGTTACTCACTTCTGGTGCATGACTCACAGTCTGTTGCAGCAAGCACTCCACATCACGGACAGACCTTTTCGGCACGATAACATATTCCAAATCCATCGCCGCCAATATCCGTAGCAGCGTGCTCATCCGCATATCGCTGCCCGATTCAACACGCTGATATTGCTGTTGAGTCATGCCAATCTTCATCAAAAAGTCTTTTTGGCTCCAGCCCAACTCAATGCGTTTTTCTTTCAGCAACGCTGATATTTCTGATAATTTTCTCATCCCCACCTCCAAACAACGCATTGATTGTTTCCTCAACAATAAACAACAAATTAGTTGTCGTCACAGCGAAAAACAACTTGTTTGATGTAAATTAATCAGGAAACAACTTTTCAGTTGTTAAAGGGGAGGAAAACAATCAATAGGATGTTTTTAGATTACGCCAGCGGCAGCGCCATCACGATCGCGTCTTCGCGGCCGTGGGCGCTCGGGTAATAATTGCGGCGCACGGTGACTTCGTTGAAACCGAGATCTTCATACAGCGCGATCGCCGCCTGGTTGGAGGCGCGGACTTCCAGCCACAGCGTAACCACGCCGCGGCTCTCCAGCTGTTCGATCAACGCGTTGAGCAACAGGCGGCCAAAACCCCGGCGCTGCCACTGCGGATGGATGGCGATGTTGAACAGCGTGGCTTCGTCCAGCACGATTTGCGTGATGGCGAATCCCGCCATCTCCCCGTCGGCGCTCAGCTTCAGGTTAAGGTAGCGATCGCCCTGATTGCTGGCGAAGGTGGTTTCCGTCCAGGGAAAGGCGTGGCTGGCTTGCTCAATGGTGAAGGCTGTGGCCAGGTCGGCCGCCGTCAGGGTAGAAATCGTGTTCATGATGACAAATCTGCTGCCAGAGGGCGCGTTTGGCCCCCGCGTCTTGGGAAAGCTCGGCCAGCGCCGGGCTGTGTAGCTGCGCGCCGGCGACCGCGAGCGGTTCCGTCACGCCCAGCCGCCAACTGTTGCATGTGGTCTCTTCAGGCAGCATCGCCGCCTGTTCCGGCGTCAGGCTGTAGGTTTGCGCCGGCGTCAGCCCCAGGCTGCGCAGCACGTCGCAAAACAGCGGATCGTCGGGTGCGGGCAGCGTCTGCGCGACCACCAGCAGGCGCGCCTCGGGCGGCAGACTGACCGCCACTTCGCCCTGCAACACGCCCGGGCGGCGCAATGTCCACTGCGTAATACCCAGTTGTTGTAACAGCCAGTCGCGTTTTGATGCCATGCCGATTCCTACCCGTTGTGGTGCGCCATGCCTGCCATGCGCCGCGCTATGCTAACAAACCCGCGCAGCCCGCGCCAACAAACCCGTCGAACATATCGCCACAAAGCTCTATAATCCCCGGTCTCATTTCCAGGAGCCAATATCTGATGTCTGCATTAACCCCCGCCAGTGAAGTCATGCTGCGCCACAGTGATGAATTTATCGAACGCCGCGTGCTGTTTGCCGGCGACCTGCAGGACAGCCTGCCGGCCCAATTCGAGGCCGCGGACGTGCGCGTCCACACTCAGCATTACCATCACTGGCAGTTACTGAACCGGACGATGGGCGATAACGTGCAGTTCGGTTTGACCGTCGATCCCGCTTTCGTCGCCGACTGCGACACGCTGGTTTACTACTGGCCGAAGAGCAAGCAGGAGGCGCAATTCCAACTGTGCAACCTCCTGGCGCTGTTGCCGGTAGGCGTGGACGTGTTCGTGGTCGGTGAAAACCGCAGCGGCGTGCGCAGCGCCGAGCCAACGCTGGAAGGCCACGTTGCGCTGGTGAAAATCGACAGCGCGCGCCGCTGCGGCCTGTATCACGGCCGCCTGGACGCGCAGACCGAGTTCGACCTGAACGAGTGGTGGGACAGCTATCAGCTGCACGATCTGGAAGTGAAAACGCTGCCGGGCGTGTTCAGCCGCGACGGCCTGGACGTCGGCAGCTCGCTGCTGCTGTCGACGCTGGAAAAACACATGAAAGGCAAGGTGCTGGACATCGGCTGCGGCGCCGGCGTGATGGCCTCGGTGATGGCCAAGCTGTCGCCGAAGGTGAAACTGACCCTCAGCGACGTCAATGCCGCCGCGGTGGAATCCAGCCGCGCAACGCTGGCCGCCAACGGCATCGAAGGCGAAGTGATCGTCAGCAACGTTTACTCCGATATCACCGGCCGTTTCGACATGATCATCTCCAACCCGCCGTTCCACGACGGGCTGCAGACCAGCCTGACCGCCGCGGAAACCCTGATCCGCGGCGCGGTGAAGCACCTGCCGATCGGGGGTCAACTGCGCATCGTCGCCAACGCCTTCCTGCCCTACCCGGACATTCTGGACGCCACCTTCGGCAGCCACGAAGTGCTGGCGCAGAACGGCCGCTTCAAGGTGTACCAGGCGACCGTCGGCCGTCCGCCGCGCGCGCCGAAGAAGAAATAATTCGCCGTTGGCGGAAAACGACAGAGCGCGGCCCGAGGCCGCGCTTTTTTTTAGCCGTTGATATAGGTCATCGACTCCGCGCCGTAGCGATCGCCGGCCGCCGCGCTCAGCGGAAACACCACTTCTATCGCTGCCAGTTCAGTCGCGCTCAGCGTTATCTCCGCCGCGGCGACGTTCTCTTCCAGATAGCGACGGCGTTTGGTGCCGGGGATCGGCACAATGTGTTCGCCCTGCGCCAATACCCAGGCCAGCGCCAACTGAGAAGGCTTGACGCCCTTCTGCGCCGCCAGCTCGCCCACCTTCTCCACCAGCGCCAGGTTGCGGGCGAAGTTTTCCCCCTGGAAACGCGGGTTACTGCGGCGGAAATCGTCCTCGGCCAGATCCTCCGGCCGCCGGATAGCGCCGGTGAGGAAACCGCGCCCTAACGGGCTGTAGGGCACAAAGCCGATGCCCAGGCGCTCACAGGCCGCCAGCACGCCCTGCTCGGCGTCGCGCGTCCACAGCGAATACTCGGTCTGCAGCGCGGTGATCGGATGTACCTTGTGCGCCCGCTCCAGCGTGGCGACCGACGCCTCGCTCAGGCCGATGTGGCGGATCTTGCCTTCGCGGATCAGATCCGCCATCGTGCCGACGACGTCTTCGATCGGCACTTGCGGATCGACCCGGTGCTGATAATAGAGATCGATCTCCTCCACGCCCAAGCGCCGCAGGCTCCCCTCGACGGAGCGCCGGATATACTCGGGCCGGCTGCTGACGCCGCGCGCCGAAGGATCCGCCGGATCGCGCAGGATGCCGAACTTGGTGGCCAGGAACACCTGTTGCCGCTTGCCCCTGATCGCCTCCCCCACCAGCTCTTCGTTGGTGTGCGGCCCGTACATGTCGGCGGTGTCGAGCAGCGTGACGCCCAACTCCAGCGCCCGGTGCAGCGTGGCGATGGCTTCCTGCCGATCGGCGCCGGTGGAATAGAAGTCGCTCATGCCCATGCACCCCAGCCCCAGGGCGGAGACGACGGGACCGTTGGAACCGAGTTTACGTTGTTGCATTGTGCAGCCCTCATGCGGTGAATGGATAACGCAGCAAAGTCTGGTTGTTTACGCGACAAAGATAAATAATGCAGATTGCACATCACTGTTCAAAAATCACCAACAATCCGGAGTGGACATGGATCAGGTTCAAGCCATGCGCATTTTTACCCGCATCGTCGAACTGGGCAGCTTCAGCCGGGCGGCCGAACGCCTGCAGCTGCCGCGCGCCACGGTCAGCAACGCGCTGAAACGGCTGGAACAGCGGCTGGGCGTGCGCCTGCTGATCCGCACCACCCGCCAGGTGCAGGTGACCAGCGAAGGCAGTCTCTATTACCAGCGCTGCGTGCAGCTGCTGGGGGCGCTGGAAGAGGCGGACACGTTGTTCAGCCACCATAAGCTGCAGCCGTCCGGCAAAGTGCGCATCGATATGCCCCATTCGCTGGCGCGCGAGGCGGTGATTCCGGCGCTGGACGACTTCTACCGGCGCTATCCCGACATCACGCTGGCGCTGGGCGCCAACGACACCCACGTCGATCTGTTGCGCGAAGGCGTGGACTGTGTGCTGCGCGCCTGGGAAACCGAAGACGACAGCCTGGTGGCGCGGCGCATCGCCCAGCTGCCGCAGGTCACCTGCGCTTCCCCCGCTTACCTGCAGGCCCACGGCACGCCGCTCGACATCGATAGCCTGGCGCCGCACCGCGCGGTGGGGTATTTTTCCCTGGCCAGCAACCGCGATTACCCGCTGGAATTCTGCCGCGGCGGCAAGCTGGAACTGCGCGAACTGCCCGCCCGGCTCAGCGTCAGCGGCGCCGACGCCTACATCGCCGGCGCGCGCGCCGGCATGGGATTGATTCAGGCGGCGCGCTATTCGCTGGCGCCCTGGCTGAAACAGGGAGAGCTGGTGGAAGTGTTGGCGGACACGCCGCCTCCGCCAATGCCGATTTACATCATGTATCCGCCCGGCCGTTTCCTGGCGCCGCGGGTCAGGGTGTTGATTGATTGGCTGATTTGGCTGTTTGACCAGCAGAAAAGCGGCGATATGGCTGTTTTTCCAGCAAACGCCCGCAAAGCGGGGAAATAACTGTTGACGTGCCCGCCAAAATCTCTAGAATTCGCCTCCGTGGTAACGTTACTCCGGTAATGTTTCTGGTACGCGAAGGTGGCGGAATTGGTAGACGCGCTAGCTTCAGGTGTTAGTGTCCTTACGGACGTGAGGGTTCAAGTCCCTCTCTTCGCACCAAATAACCACATGATTTATATTGCACTCAGCATCGATGCGAAGGTGGCGGAATTGGTAGACGCGCTAGCTTCAGGTGTTAGTGTTCTTACGGACGTGAGGGTTCAAGTCCCTCTCTTCGCACCAAGCTGGCGACGTAATATAAATCAAAGCAACAACATCGACTGTGCGAAGGTGGCGGAATTGGTAGACGCGCTAGCTTCAGGTGTTAGTGTCCTTACGGACGTGAGGGTTCAAGTCCCTCTCTTCGCACCAATTGATGATCTCTCCGGTAGTTCCTTCGAAAGAATCCCAACGCATTGATGATAAACACGCTTAAGCGTGGTTTTGCCGTTTCTGGCGTTTCACCCAAAGCTGAAGTTGAGGCTGACTGCCGCCAGGCCGCCCGCCAGCGCCATGCAGGAAGGCAACAGCAGATAGTGGCGCAGCCGGCTATTGAACAGCATCACCAGCGTGGCCAACATCGCTATCACGATCAGGGTGCGCAACTGCAGCATATCCAGGTTGATCAAGGCCAGCAGCGGCATCAACGCACAAGGTAGCAAAACGCCCCAGGCGCTGGCCAGGCGATCCCCGAGGCACCAACTGACGCCCCACAGCCCGCACGCGGCAATCATGGCAGTGAGCATGACACCCTCCTTAAGTGATAATGATAACCAATATCATATAACACTTTTTTAGCCGCCGCATCATTTTCACTGCGCTGACCAAACTCAGATGACACCAGCAGGAAAAAATGATAATTTGACATAAGAAAATTCCTAGTCCTGTTTGCATGATAATAATCACAACCCTCAACCATGCAATTCAAGTGGATATTCGCGCCAAAGGAATGCTTCTCAACCTTAATTATTCGACAGAACGACTTTGCAAAGAGTGACCTCCGTATGAACGCCCGTTCTTATCAGGAATTACTGAACAGCAAGCAGCGCCTGGCATTATTTCTTTTTCTGATAATGAATGCCGCCTCTTCCGTATTTACATTATTGTTCCCTTTTAGGGATACGCCCGCATTTACCCTACCTTTATTATGTATACCGCTATTTTGTCTGGTAGCGGCGCTATTTTCCCTGCAAACGCCACGTAAATATTTGTGCAAACTCAACCTGTTCGCCAGCGTACTCGGCCTGCTCTGGGCCGCACATATTTACGTTAAAAGTCAATATTGCCTACCGAATAACCAAGATTTTTTATTAATTAGTTTGTTTAGCATCTTTTTTATCAGCGCTATTTCTCTGACGGATAACTTTACCGCCTTTTGTTTACACGCCGTACCTTCCGCAATGATGATCCTGGCTTTAGACGGCATGCATAATACCCTGCGGATATTATTCACCACGCTATTACCTATTATCGCTTTCTCCATTCATCACCTGATGTTGAAACGCAGTGAAATCTTTACCCACGCGCTGGTGGCCAACCTGTATAACGAGCGGGACAAATTCAATAATTTGAGCATGCTCGATCCCCTGACCGGCCTTTATAACCGACGTGGGCTGGAGAATAAGATCACTATGCTGCTGGAACCGCAAACCGGCCACCATTACGTGCTATTGCTGGATATCGACCACTTCAAGGTCTACAACGACAGCTACGGCCACGCCATGGGCGATCGGGCTTTGGTGCAGGTGGCGGTCGCCATCCGCGATGCGGTGCGTTCGCGCGATATCGTGGTGCGTTACGGCGGGGAAGAGTTTTTGGTGCTGCTGACCAACGTGCACGAAGGCTACGCGGCGCAGCTGGCCGAGCGAGTGCGCCAACGCGTGGCGGAACTGAACATCCCGCACGGCGCCAGCCCGCAGCACAGCGGCACGCTGACGCTTAGCGCCGGCATCTCCGCGCTGGAAAAACTGGACATCGAATCGGCGATAGGCGCAGCCGACGCCGCGCTCTATCTGGCGAAACACAGCGGCCGCAACAATATCCAGCTGGCGCAAAACGTCCAGCCCGTCGTCATTCACCCTTAAGCCGCCGCCGAAACGGCGCGGCGGCCGCCAGTAAAACTTAAGCAGAGGTGGAACGCAGCCCGTTCAACAACAGGTTCAAACTGGCCAAGGCCTGCTCCAGCGCCACGTCTTTTTCCGGCTGATGGGCGACCCACAGCGCAGCATCCATCAGGCCGCCATTGATTAAATGCGCCAGCGCTTCCGGTTCGGCGGTAGCGATACGCCGCTGCGCCATCAACGCCTGTAAGGCCCCCGTCATCCAGGTGATGCAACCCAGTTTGCTGGCCTGCAGATAGTCGGCTCCCAGCACCGAGGGCGAATCGCGCAACAGAATGCGCTGCGATTGCGGCTCCGTCATCATGATCAGATAACCGCGGCAACGCCCCGCGAAGGCCTCCCAGTCATCTGGCGTGTTCGCGGTAATGTCGGCCAGGCGCGCATCCATTTCGGCGTCGATTTCCTGCACGACGGCCAAAAACAATCCCTTCTTGTCGCCAAAATGGTGATAGAGCGCACCGCGCGTCATACCGGCTTGCGCAGTAAGCTCATCCATCACCGTCTCGGCATACCCCACGCCGCCGAACTGCTGACGGGCGGCCGCCACCAGCTTACGCCGGGTTTCTTCAATCATTTCTGTGCGCGCTTTACGTGCCATGGATTCACTCCCGTCTCGCCATTGATGACGTTATAATTGACATACGCCATGTATGTCAATTAACGTAACATACGTGGCGTATGTCAATGATGGGCATTGCGCGAATACCGAGCCGCCAACATTCAGGAGCCCTATTCATGGCAAATCCTTATTTCACACTGTTCAGCGCACCGGGCAGCAAGGCGTTTTCCTCTGCCGGGTTGATCGCGCGCCTGCCGATCTCAATGACCGGTATCGGCATCATCACCATGCTTTCGCAGGTACGCGGCTCCTATTGGCTGGCGGGTGCGGTGGCGGCGACATTCGCCTTTTCCATGGCGCTGCTCGCGCCGCAAATCGCACGCGCGGCGGACCGCTACGGCCAAAACCGCGTGCTGCCCTACGCCACCGGGGTCAGCGCACTCGCCCTGTTGCTGCTGCTGATCTGCACCCACTATCGGGCGCCGGACTGGACGCTGTTCGTCTTCGCCGCGCTCGCGGGCGGCATGCCCAGCATCTCCGCGATGGTCAGAGCCCGCTGGAGCGAAATTTATCGCGGCACGCCGCAGCTGCACACGGCGTTTTCATTCGAGTCGGTGTTGGACGAAGTGGCCTTTATCGTCGGCCCGCCGATCGCCGTGGGGCTCAGCGTTGCGCTCTTCCCTGAGGCCGGCCCTCTGGCGGCCGCGCTGCTTCTGGTGGCGGGCGTTTCGGCATTCGCCTGGCAAAAAAGCACTCAGCCCCCGGTTTATCCCCGCAATAACCAGCGGCAGCGCGCCATCCTGGCCATGCCGTCGATGCAGATCCTGGTGCTGGCGCTGATCGCGCTGGGCACCATCGTCGGCACCGTGGACGTCATCAGCGTGGCCTTCGCCGAGCAGCAGGGGCAGCCGGCCGCCGCCAGCATCGTGCTGTCGGTTTACGCAGGCGGCTCCTGCCTCGCCGGGCTGATTTTCGGCGCAATAAAGCTGCCGTCCCCATTGCCTCGGCAGTTCTTATACGCCGCCTTCGCCACCGCACTCACCACGCTGCCGCTGCTGTGGGTGCACAATGTCTTAACGCTGGCGGCGGCGATGTTTGTCGCCGGACTGTTTTTCGCGCCGACCATGATCGTCGCCATGGGGTTGGTTGAACGCCTCGTGCCGCCTTCACGTTTGACGGAAGGATTGACCTGGATGGTGACCGGCCTGGGGGTTGGCGTGGCGCTCGGCGCCGCCTTGGCGGGGCTGGCGATCGATGCGGTGGGGATCAAGGCCGGCTTTGGCGTCACGCTCACGGCCGGCCTGGTCGTACTGCTGGTGGCGGCCGGCGGCTATCGCTTAATGCGGCGAACGCTGGCCGTGCAAGCGGCATGAACCGCTCGCGCTAGGCGCTTTCCCAAATCGCCTTGCCCTGCCAGCGCCGTTCGATCGCCGCCAGAAACAGTTTCACCTTGGGGGAAAGGTGGCGCCGGCTGGGATAGACGGCGCAGATCGGCGGCCCCGGGCGACAATAGCGCTCCAGTATCGGCACCAGCGTGCCGGCCGCAATCTGCTCACCGACCAGAAACGCCCCTACCTGACACAGACCGGCCCCGGCGACGGCCGCATCCCGCAATGCCTCGACGTTGTTGAAACGCATCCGGCCGCGCACCGGCTGTTCGTGCAGTTGACCGTTAACCCGATAGCGCCAGGGCGCCGGCAATCCCTGGTGGCTGAAGACCAGCGTCTCGTGATCGCCCAACGCCTCCGGTTTCGCAGGCGTACCGTGCCGCGCCAGATAGTCCGGCGCCGCGCAGGTGATCAGGCGATGCGGCGCGAGCACCCGCCGCACCAGTCGGCTGTCGTCGCTGCCGCCGACGCGGATCGCCACGTCGATGCCGTCGCGCACCAAATCGCTGTAATCGTCGGAGAAGCTGACGTCGGCGTCCACCTCCGGCCACTGCGCCAAAAACTCCCGCAAAATCGGCAGAATATGCAACCGCCCCAGCGAGACCGGCACATCCAGCCGCAGCCGCCCGCGCGGGGTTTGCCGCCGCGTATTGAGCGCCGTTTCCGCCTCTTCGGCCTGCGACAGGATACGCTGTGCATACTCGTAAAACACCGCGCCGTCTTCGGTCAGGCTGACGCTGCGCGTGGTGCGCTGCAGCAGCCGGGTCGCCAATCGCGCCTCCAATCGGGTCACGCATTTGCCCGCCGCCGAACGGGAGATGCCCAGCCTCTCGGCCGCCAGCGTGAAGCTGCGGGCATCGGCGACGCGAATGAACACCAGCAGGTCGGTCAGGTTATCCAACGGCATAGACGGTAAATTAGCCACGATCTTTCCCCAATGTTGCGCATTCAGGCCAGTTTATCAGCCATTTTGGCGCGGATACACTGGGGTTCTTCATCTGTTGGGAGAGTCATTATGAGTGCCTTACACGCCGACGGCGGCGCAAAAGCGTGGCTGGCGACCTTCACGGTCGGCCTGTCCACCTTTACCGTCGTCACCGCAGAAATGCTGCCCGTCGGGCTGCTGACCCCGATCGTCAATACCCTGAACGCGACGATCGGCCGCGCCGGGCTGCTGATTTCCCTGCCGGCCCTGTTCGCCGCGCTGTTCGCCCCGCTGGTAGTGCTGGGCGCCCGGCGCACGGACCGCCGCAGCCTGTTGGCGGGCTTTCTGCTGCTGCTGATCGCCGCTAACCTGCTGGCCGCCGCCGCCACCTCCCTGGCCCTGCTGTTCGCCGCGCGCATCCTGCTGGGTTTTTGCATCGGCGGTATCTGGGCCATCGCCGGCGGGCTGGCGGAACGCCTGGTGCCGCCGGCCTCAGTCGGATTGGCGCTGTCCGTCATCTTCGGCGGCGTAGCGGCGGCCTCGGTGTTCGGCGTGCCGCTCGGGGTATTCCTCGGTGAAGCGCTGGGCTGGCGCCTGGCGTTTCTGGCGGTCGCCGTTCTGGCGGCGCTGACCCTGCTGCTGCTGGTATGCGTGCTGCCGCCGCTGCCGGTCACGCAGGCGATAAGCTGGAGGTCGTTCACCGCGCAGCGCGCGAATCGCCGGCTGCTGACCGGGCTGCTGCTGACGTTTTTGCTGGTCGCCGGTCACTTTATGGCTTACACCTTTGTCCGTCCGCTGCTGCAGACGGTCTCCGGCATCGAGAGCCGCTGGGTGGGGCCGCTGCTGTTCGCCTACGGCGTCGCCGGCCTCGTCGGGAATTTCATCGCCGGCCAGGCCGCCGCCAAACGGCTGCGCCGCACCCTGGCGCTGATCGCCCTCGGGCTGGCGCTCGCCGCCCTGCTGCTGCCGCTGCTGGGCCACGCGCCGCTGAGCGGCGGCGCCTTCCTCCTGCTGTGGGGCCTTGCCTACGGCGGCGTTTCCGTTTCGTTGATGGCGTGGATGCTCAAGGCGGCGCCCGATGCGGTCGAGGTCGCCTCTTCGCTGTATATCGCGCTGTTTAATCTGGCGATTTCCTGCGGTTCGCTGGCGGGCGGGCTGGTGGTGGACGCCGGAAGCTTGACGATAAACGGCGCGCTGTCCGGCCTGGTGCTGCTGCTGGCGTTGGCGATCCTGATGGGGGCCCGGCGGCAGATGCCGAAAGCGGCGGCGAAGGCCGATTCGCCGCCGGGATGAATCAGGCGCGGCGCTGCCGCAGGCCGTAAACCAGCACCACCGCGAAGCACAGCAGCGGCAGCAGATAAGAGAGCGCGGTGCTGTAACGGTCGGCCAGCGCCCCCATAAAGTACGGCATGATGGCGCCGCCGACGATCGCCATGATCATGAACGAGCTGGCGCGCTTGGTGTGCTTGCCCAGATTTTTCACCCCCAGGGCGAAAATGGTCGGGAACATGATCGACATAAAGAAGAACACCGCGATCAGCGCCACCACCGACACGCCGTCGACGCTCAGCATCACCACGCCGCACAGCGCGATGTTGATCAGCGCATAGGCCGCCAGCAGCGTCGCCGGTTTGACTCGCCCCATCAGCCAGGTGCTGAAGAAGCGCCCGACCATAAAGCAGATCATGGCGATCGACAGCAGGTAAGAGGCGTTCTGGTTAGACACCTCGCGCCAGTGCTCGGTGGCGTAGTTGATGAAGAACGCTCCCACGCCCACCTGCGCCGCCACGTAAAAGAACTGTGTGATAACCCCGCCGACGAAATGCGGATGCTGCCACAATCCCTGCGCTATCACGCCGTGCACCGGTTTTTCCTCTTCGCGGATCGCCGGCAGCCGGGTGCGGCTGAACAACAGCGCGATCAGCAACACCAGCGCGGCGATCGCCACATAGGTCATCTTCACCGCGCTCTGATCGCCGTCGCCGGCGGACTGGCCGGCGGAGAAGAACAGCGTGCCGCCGATCAGCGGGCCGATAAACTGCCCGAGGCCGTTGAACGACTGCGCCAGGTTGAGCCGCCGTTCGGCGCCCTGCGCGTCGCCCAGCACCGTGGCGTAAGGGTTGGCGGCCGTTTCCAGACAGCCCAGGCCGCTGGCGATAACGAACAGCGCAAACAGGAACACGCCGAAGCTGTTGGCCGACGCCGCCGGCACGAACAGCAGCGCCCCCAGCGCGTACAGGCACAGCCCGACCAGAATGCCCGCCTTATAACCCTTGCGATCCATAAAGTACCCGGCGGGCAGCGCCACCAGGAAATAGGCGCCGAAGTAGGCCGCCTGCAGCAGCCCCGACTGCGCCTTGGTGACGTGCAACGTCTCCTGAAAATGTTTGTTTAATACGTCCAGCAGGCCGTAGGACAGCCCCCACATGAAGAACAGGCTGGTGACCAGGATAAAGGCCCAGCGCAGATTGGCGGTCACGGGGACGCCCGGCTGCGCGGAGGCCGCACTTTTTTCAGCAAGCATGGTGATACCCTCGTATCGTCTGGCGATGATGATGTTGGCGTTATTGCTGTTGCAGAGAGAAAATCCGCGCCATTTCCACCCATTTTTCGCCCTGCGGCGTCCAGGGGGTGGCGGCCTGGTAGTGCCACATCAGCGCTTCCCATCGCTGTACTTCGGGGTTGTTCAGGCTGGCGGCGTCAAAACGCGCGGCGTCGAAATCGGCGCTGACCTCCACAATCATGAACAGCCGGGTGCCCAACCGGTAAATCTCCATGTCCAGAATGCCGTGCTCGCGCAAATGCGCGGCGATGCCCGGCCAAATGCGCTGATGATGCTGCTGGTACTCCGCAATCAGCGCCGGTGAGTCAATCAGATCGAGCGCCTGGCAGAAACGGCGCCGCCCTGTCGCCGCGCCGCTCACGTCAGCGCCCGATCGAGATGCAGGTAGCCGCCGTCCACCGACAGCCACTGCCCGGTGGTGTGCGATGACCGCGACGACAGCAGAAACGCCACGGTGTCGGCGATCTCCTGCGGCGTGGTCATGCGTTGCCCGAACGGGATGCGCGCGGTGATTTTCTCCATCTGCCGCTGCGGCTCGGCGAAGGTGTTGAGCCAGCGCTGGTACTGCGGGGTGATCACCTCCGCCGGCACCACCGCGTTCACCCGCACCCCGTCATGGCGCAGCGATACCGCCCATTCGCGCGTCAGTGCCAGCACCGCGCCCTTGGCGGCGGTGTAACCGCTGGTGCCCCCCTGACCGCTGAGCGCGGTCTTGGAGGCGATGTTGACGATGGCACCCCGGCTCTCCCGCAGCGCCGCCTGGCACAGGTGCGCCATCAGGTAGTAGTGCACCAGGTTCTTTTCCAGCGAGCCGACGAACGCCTCGCGCCCCGCCTCCAGCCCGACGCCGTCATTGACCCCGGCGTTATTCACCAGCCCGTCGATGCGGCCGAAGGTCGCCAGCGTATGGCTGACCGCCCGGCGGCAGGCCGCCTCGTCGCACAATTCGGTGAGGATCACCTCGGTGCGCGGCTGCAGCCGCTGCAAATCGGCCAGCAGCGCCGCCTCCGGCGCGGCGTTAGTGACCAGCACCGGGATCGCCCCTTCCTCGGCCAGCACATGAGAAATCGCCGCGCCAATGCCGGAACCGCCGCCGGTAACCAACACCACCTTATCTTGCAGATACAGATCCATAACCAGACTCCGTTAAACCGTAAATTCGCCAGGCGGTGCCGCCCCAAATCGCCGCCTGCTCGGCGGCCCCCAGCGTCGACAGCGCCTGTTCGCACAGTTGCACCACCTGGCGGTAGTCGCCGGCCAACAGGCACACCGGCCAGTCGGAGCCGAACATCAGCCGCTGCGGGCCGAAAGCCTCCAGCGCGGCGTCGAAGAACGGCAGCAGCTCCTCCGCCCGCCACCGCCCGCCCGGCGCCTCGGTGATCAACCCCGACAGCTTGCAGGCCACGTGCGGCAGCGCCGCCAGCGGCCGGATTTGCTGCGCCCAGTGCCGCACGCCGCGCGCGATGTCCGGCTTGCCGAGATGATCCAACACCAGCCAGTGTTCATCGTGGCAGGCGGCGAACGCCGCCGCTGCCGCCAGATGCCGGTGCGTCACCAGGATCTCGTACACATACCCGGCGCGCTGCAGCGTTTGCATGCCGCGTTCCACCTCCGGCCGCGCCAGCCAGGCCGCCGGATCCGCTTCGTCCTGCACCTGATGGCGCACCCCGCGCAGCGCGCGATAAGGCCGCAAAGTTTCCAGACGCTGCGCCAGCTGTGGCGAAGCGATATCCAGCCACCCCACCACGCCGCATACGCCCTCGCTCTGCTCAGCCAGCGCCAGCAAGGCCAGCGTCTCTTCCTCGCTGGGGCGCGCCTGCACCGCCAGCGCGCTGTCGAAACCGTGTTCCTGCAACAGCGGCCGCAGCCGGGGCGGATCGAAATCCTGCCGCAGCACGCGCATCCGCTCGTCGATCCACGGGTAATGCTGCGGGTGGTAGCGCCAGTAGTGCTGGTGAGCGTCGATGCGCGGCATGCGATCCCCCCGCTTCACCCGCGGAACCGATACTGCTCGATCGACGCCGGATGCATCTCGATCGAGTAACCGGGCCGGCTCGGCGGCATGTAGGCCGCGCCGTTGATCACGCAGGGATCGACAAAGTGTTCATGCAAATGATCGACGTACTCGATCACCCGGCCTTCGTGGGTGCCGGCGATGCACAGGAAGTCGATCATCGACAGGTGCTGCACGTATTCGCACAGCCCGACGCCGCCGGCGTGCGGGCAGACCGGCAGTTGGTATTTGGCCGCCATCAGCATCACCGCCAACACTTCGTTGACGCCGCCGAGGCGACAGGCGTCGATCTGCACCACGTCCACCGCGCCGCGCATGATGAACTGCTTGAACATGATACGGTTCTGGCACATCTCGCCGGTAGCCACCTTGACCGGCGCCACCCCTTCGCGGATGCGGCGATGCCCTTCCACGTCGTCCGGGCTGGTCGGCTCTTCGATAAACCAGGGCTTGGCGAACGCCAGATGTTTCACCCACGGAATGGCTTCATCGACTTCCCACACCTGGTTGGCGTCGATCATCAGCCGGCGATCCGGGCCGATCACCTCACGGGCGATGCGCACCCGGCGAATGTCGTCTTCCAGATCGCGCCCAACCTTCAGCTTCAGGTAGGAGAAACCGGCGTCGACCGCTTCCTGGCACAGGCGGCGCAGCTTATCGTCCGGATAACCCAACCACCCTGCCGAAGTGGTGTAGCAGGGATACCCTTCCTGCAGCAGCCGTTCCAGGCGGCGTTCTTTGCCCTCGGCCCGCTGCTTGAGCAGCGCCAGCGCTTCCTGCGGCGTGATGCAGTCGGTGATGTAACGGAAGTCGATGCAGCGCACCAGCTCCTCCGGCGTCATCTCCGCCACCAGCCGCCACACCGGTTTGCCGACCGATTTGGCCCACAGATCCCACACCGCGTTAACCACCGCGCCGGTCGCCAGGTGAATAGCGCCTTTGTCCGGTCCGATCCAGCGCAGCTGGCTGTCGCTGGTGAAGCGCCGCCAGAAGGCGCCCATGTCGGCGGCGATATCCTCCAGCCGCTCGCCGACGATCTGATGTTCCAGCGCGCGGATCGCCGCGCAGCAGATCTCGTTGCCGCGGCCGATGGTGAACGTCAGCCCGTGGCCGCTGAGATCCGCGCGATCGGTCTCCAGGATCACGTAGGCGGCGGAATAGTCGGGATCCGGATTCATGGCGTCGGATCCGTCCAGCCCCAACGAGGTGGGGAAACGAATGTCTTCAACCCGCAGTGCGGTAATGGTGGTCATGGCGGCGCTCCCGGTTAAGCCTGTACGGTTTGCTGGCGCTGTTCGCCCAGCCCTTCGATACCCAGACGCATCGTCTGGCCCGCCCGCAGGTAGATGGGCTGCGGTTTCTGCCCCATGCCGACGCCCGGCGGCGTGCCGGTGGAGATCACGTCGCCCGGCTGCAGGCTCATAAAGCGGCTGAGGTAACTGACGATCTGCGGAATGCGGAAGATCATGGTGCTGGTGTTGCCGTCCTGATAGCGCTTGCCGTCCACCTCCAGCCACAGGTTCAGGCTGTGCGGATCGGCAATTTCGTCGGCGGTCACCAGCCAGGGGCCGATCGGCCCGAAGGTGTCGCAGCCTTTGCCCTTGTCCCAGGTGCCGCCGCGCTCAATTTGATATTCGCGTTCAGAGACGTCGTTGATCACGCAATAACCGGCGACGTGGCGCATCGCGTCCGCTTCGCTGATGTAGCGCCCGCCCAGGCCGATCACCACGCCCAGCTCCACTTCCCAGTCGGTTTTCTGCGAGCCGCGCGGGATCTCCACCCGGTCGTAGGGGCCGACCACCGCGCTGGTCCATTTGTTGAACACCACCGGTTCTTCAGGAATGGCCGCACCGGTCTCCGCCGCGTGATCGGCGTAATTCAGGCCGATGCAGATAAACTTGCCGATGCCCCCGACGCAGGCACCAATGCGCGGCTGCCCCTCGACCAACGGCAACGCGGCGCTGTCCAGCGCGCGCAGTTTGGCGAGCGACGCCGGCAATAACGCGGCGCCGCCCACGTCGGCGATATGCTGCGACAGATCGCGCAGGCGACCTTGCGCATCCAACATGCCGGGGCGCTCTTGCCCGGGTTCCCCGTAACGTAAAAGTTTCATGCGTTCCTCTCTCAAAAATGGCGGCTCAGTTGCTCCAGCCGCCGTCGATGATCTGCACCGTGCCGGTGGTGTACGAACTGGCGTCGGAGGCCAGATACAGCGCCAACTGGGCGATCTCCTCGGTGGTGCCGATGCGCCCGATCGGCTGACGGGCGACGAACGCCTGATACACCTCTTGCTCGCTGCGCCCCTGTTCGCGCGCCTGCTCATTGATGCGCTGGCGCAGCGACGGCGATTCCACCGTGCCGGGGCAAATGGCGTTGCAGCGGATGCCCTGGGTGACGTAATCCGCCGCCACCGAGCGCGTCAGGCCGATCACCGCCGCCTTGCTGGCGCTGTAGGCGAAGCGGTTCGGCACCCCTTTCACGCTCGAGGCCACCGAAGACATGTTGATGATCGAGCCTTTGCCGCGCGCCAACATGCCCGGCAGGAAGGCGCGGATCATGCGGAACATCGCGGTCACGTTGAGATCGAGCGCGAACGCCCACTGATCTTCGCTGCAATCGAGGATCGATCCGCTGTGCACCACGCCGGCGCAGTTGAACAGCACATCGATCGGGCCGATCGCCTCCGCCGCCGCCGCGATGGCGGCCGGATCGGTGACGTTCAGCGCCAGCGCGCGGATCCCGGCGCAGCCCTGCAGGCGCTCGAGGTTGATGTCGCTGGCGATCACTTCGGCGCCGGCGGCGGCGAACAGCCTGGCGGTGGTAAAACCGATCCCTTGCCCGGCGGCGGTGATCAGTACGCGTTTCCCGGTTAAATCCATCTTGACTCCTCGGCCTAAAGGTCTAATGGTCAGGCCACTAAGGGCGATTAAAGGTCAGGCCTCTAACATGACAAAAGACGCTTTACGCGTTATCGTTGGGGGAAGAAGTTAATAAAACAGCCTTGAAACCACATTTCAATTAACCATTTTTTTACACTTGAATAACGATTACTCAAGCGCCTTGTCGCATAATTGTGCGCCAAATCACTGAACGCCGAATCGTCAAAGGTCAAAAATGCCGATTACCCGACTGGAAAACCCAAGGATTTACAGACAGATAGCCGACCAGCTCAAACGTCTTATCGAGAATAACGAATTTCCGCCTGGCAGCCGCCTGCCCTCGGAGCGCGATCTCGCCCAGCAATTGCAGGTCAGCCGCGCATCGGTGCGCGAGGCGCTGATCGCATTGGAAGTGATCGGCCTGGTGGACGTCAAAGTGGGCAATGGGGTGATCGTCCGTTCGCAAACGCCACCGGCGGCGTCGCAGGAACCGGTGATGGCCCAGGCCGGCCGCAACCAGTGGGCGGAGATCGACGACGAACTGAATATCGAGCTGGATTTCAACGCCGAGCTGCCGCCGTTTTCACTGCTGCAAACCCGCCTGCTGATTGAACCGGAGACCGCCGCGCTGGCCGCGCGCCACGCCACCGACGAGGAGCTGGCGGGCATCCGCGCCGCCTATGAGCAGAACTGCCGCGATAACCGCGCCGGCTCCGCTACCCACCCCGGCGATCGGCTGTTCCACATCCGCATCGCCCAGGCCAGCGGCAACCCGGCTTACGCGTTCATCATCGGCCATCTGCTCGGCCACCGCTACGGCAGCATGTTCCGCGTGCTGCAGCGCCACTATACGCCGGACGACATGCCGCACCGCTCCGAGCTGGAACACCGGGCGATCCTGGCGGCGATCGAAGCGCGCGATGTGCGCGGCGCCCGCAAAGCGATGAAGGCGCACCTGGATGAAGTGATCGCCATTTTCGCCCGCGCGCAGTAAGCCGCCGGCGGTTAAAAAATTTTATCGCCACCGCTCTTTTTTCTACATGCAGCGGGGGGGCGGGCGCATTACACTGGGCGATGGATTACGCCCTTTCCCGCTGCATTGTTAAATGGATAACGACCGTTGAAGAACTCTGTCTCCGCTTTATTGCTGGCGCTGGGCCTGTGCGCCGCGCCGCTGGCCGTGCAGGCCGCGCCCCCGCAGCTGGCTTCGCAAATCGTCGACCAGTATGCCGAACATATTTTCTACAACAGCGGCGCCACCGGCATGGCGCTGGTGGTGATCGACGGCAATCAGGTGGTTAACCGCAGCTTCGGCGACACCAAGCCCGGCAACAACCTGCGCCCGCGCCCGGATTCGCTGATCCGCATCGCCTCGATCACCAAGCTGATGACCAGCGAAGTGATGGTGAAAATGGCGGCGGCAGGCCAGGTCAAGCTGACCGACCCGCTGCGCAAGTACGCTCCCAAGGGCGCCTATGTGCCGTCTTACAACGCCGGCCAGCCGATCACGTTATTAAACCTGGCGACCCACACCAGCGCGTTGCCGCGCGAGCAGCCGGGCAAAAAGCCGCCGAAAACGCCGGTATTCACCTGGCCGACCAAGGCTCAGCGCTGGCAATGGCTGGCGCATGCCAACGTCACGGTGCCGCCGGGCGTGCGCGCCGCGTATTCCAACCTGGCGTACGATCTGCTGGCCGACGCGCTCTCGCGCGCCGCGGGCAAGCCTTACAGCACGCTGCTGAAAGAGAAAATCACCGCGCCGCTCGGCATGGTCGACACCACGTTGACGCCGAGCCCCGAACAGTGCTCGCGCCTGATGGTGGCGGCGGCCGGCCCGAGCGCCTGTCGCGACACCACCGCCGCGGCCGGCAGCGGCGGCGTCTACTCCACCCCGCGCGACATGCAGCGCTGGATGCAGCAGTTCCTCTCCTCCAGCGCCAGCGGCCCGCGCAAAGCCACCGCCGCCAGCGAGCAAACCATGTACTTCCAGCGCCACGATCTGGTGTCGCTGAAGGGCATGGACGTGCCGGGACAAGCGGATGCATTGGGATTGGGCTGGGTGTATATGGCGCCGAAGGACGGGCTGCCGGGCATCATTCAGAAGACCGGCGGCGGCGGCGGATTCATTACCTACATGGCGATGATCCCGGCGAAAAACGTCGGGGTGTTCGTGGTGGTGACCCGTTCGGAGCTGAGCAAGTTCACCAACATGAGCGATCCGGTCAACCGCCTGGTGAGCGATCTGGCGGCCAACAAGAGTTGAGATGAGGGGCGCAGCCAACTGCGCCCCCACGCCTCAGGCCGGCACCGCCATCTGGTGGATCACCGAATGGAAGTTGCGCTTGAAGTAGATCAGGCCGTTGCCGGCTTCGCTCAGCGCGATCTGCTTGATCTGCACCAGGTACATCTGGTGAGTGCCGATGCTCTGGATCTGCTCGATCTCCCCTTCCAGGCTGGCCAGGGTATTGCGCAATACAGGCTGCCCCAACGCGCCAAGCTGCCACTCTTCCAGCCTGAAACGATCTTCCATGCTGACGCCGGTCATGCCGGCGAAGTGGCGCGCCATCAGTTCCTGTTCGTGGTTGAGCACGTTGACGCACAGCCTGCGATTTTCCTGAAATACCGGGTTCATCGCGCTGTTGCGGTTGATGCACACCAGCAGCGTCGGCGGCGTATCGGTTACCGAGCACACCGCCGTGGCGGTGATGCCGCAGCGCCCCGCCGGGCCGTCGGTGGTGACGATATTCACCGCCGCCGACAGGCTGGCCATCGCGTCGCGAAAGCGCAGCCGCTGTTCATTTTCCTGAGACATACAACCTCCTCCTGAATTACTTCAGCAGATTATCCAACTGATTAATATCGTCATTGTTCCGCAGGTGCGGCACCTTCCAGCCATGCTGATCGTAATCGGCCAGGCACTTGTCGACCATCTGCATCATGCGATCCATGTTGCCGGATCCCTGCGCGTGGCGCAGGCACTGCAGGCGGATCTCATCCTGGCTGCCGGCGTAGTTGATCTCATACAGCTCGTGACGGCCGCCGAATTCGCTGCCGATCGCATCCCACATCAGCTTGAGGATCTTGATGCGTTCGACGTGATCCATGCCGTCCGATCCGCGCACGTAGCGCGCCAGGTACTTGTCGATCTCCGGATTGTTCATGTCGCGCACGCTGGACGGCAGGTAGATCAGGCCGCTGGTGACGTTCTTCTCGATGATGTGTTTCACCTTGGTGTAGGCCATCGGCGCCATCACGCGGTAGGTCTGCAGCGCGGCGGAATCCGGCAGGTAGGCGCCGTTTTCCCATTGAGTGGCTTCGGCGCACATCGCGTCGCTCAGCGACCAGAACAGGTTGCGCCAGGCCACCACTTCGCCCAGATCGGCCTGCACGCCGCGGAACTCCAGCACGCCGGTGCACGAGAGGCTCTTTTGCAGCAGCGCGGTGATGAAATCCATCTTCACCGCCAGGCGCACGCAGGCCTGCAGCGGGAACAGCCGGGCGAAACCGCCCTGGGTGCTCCAGCGGCGGCAGCGGTCGAAATCGCGGTAGATCAGCACGTTTTCCCACGGGATCAACACATGATCCATGATCAGGATGGCGTCGTTCTCGTCGAAGCGGCTGGTGAGCGGGTAGTCGAACGGCGAACCGGTGGCGCCGGCCACCAGCTCGTAGGAGGCGCGCGAAATCAGCTTCACCCCTTCGGCGTCCATCGGTGCCACGAACATCAGCGCGAAGTCCGGATTATCGCCCATCACCTGCGCCGAACCGAAACCGATGAAGTTGTAGTGGGTCAACGCCGAGTTGGTGGCCACCACTTTGGCGCCGCTGACGATGATGCCGGCGTCGGTTTCTTTCTCCACCTGAATGTAGACGTCCTTCACCTCGTTGACCGGCTTATGGCGGTCGATCGGCGGATTGACGATGGCGTGGTTGAAATAGAGCCCGGTTTCCTGAATGCGTTTGTACCAGTGGCGCGCGTTGTCGGCGAACTGGCCGTAGAACTCCGGATAAGCGCCCAGCGCGCAGCCGAAGGCCGCCTTATAATCCGGCGTGCGCCCCATCCAGCCGTAGCTTTGGCGCGACCAGTCGGCGATGGCGTCACGCTGCTGGCGCATCTCTTCCGGGCTGCGGGCATAGCGGAAGAACTTGTGGGTGTAGCCGCCGTTGCCGGTGTCGGTATTCCAGCACAGGCGATCCTGGCTGGCCGGATCGTGCAGCGCGTCGTACAGCTGGCCGACCGAGGCCGCCGCATTGCGGAACGCCGGGTGGGTGGTGACGTCTTTCACGCGCTCGCCGTAAATGTAAATTTCGCGGCTGTCCTGCAAACTTTTCAGGTATTCGGCGCCGGTGAACGGGCGTTTGCTGTCGGCACGAAAGTCTTCTGGTTTCATCGGGTCTTCCTCGTCATCGGCATTTTTCAGGCCGTGGAGTCGGCCATTTGTTAAAATAATGTTTTCTTTTGGTTGCTTAATTGAAGCTGCCAAAGCCGGTTTCGAGAAGAGACTTTTGCGGCAATCGCCGGTACTTTTCAGGTCAGTTTGCCGCTTTCGCGGCAAACTGTGATCGCGGTTACGAAAGGGCGTGTTGCGCCGCGCGGTAGGTCGAGGGGGAACAGCCTTCCAGCCGATTGAAAAACCGGGCGAAATAGGCAGGATCCTTGAAGCCGAGGCTGTAGGCGGTTTCATGCACCGTGCAGGCGCTGAACAGCAGCATGCGCTTGGCCTCGCGCAGCAATCGATCGAAGATCAGCCGCTTGGGCGGCCGGTTGGCGAAGCGCCGACACAGATCGTTGAGCCGCGATTCGGTCACCCCCAACGCCTGCGCATACTCCGGCACCGGCAGGTGCTCGCGAAAACGCTCGTCCACCATCTTGTTGAAGCGCTGGAACAGCTGCAGTTCGCCACGCACGCCGCTGTTGGCGCTGTCTTCCAGCGCGGTATTGCGCAACAGCAACGTGAACACCGCCTGCGCCAGCAGCGCCAGCGTCTGTTCACGCCCGGCCAGGTTCTGCGCGAACTCGCGGCGGATCAGCGCCCAATAGTGGCTGAGCGCCGTCAGCTCCTGCGGCGCGTCGGCCAGCGACAGGCAGATGCCCGGCATGTCGAGCGCCAGGTTGCTGCCGGGGTACAGGCGCTCCAGCAGCGGCCAAATCAACTCCTGACGCACCGTCAGCACGTGGCCGTCGCTGTCCGGTTCGGTGAAGAACGCATGCGGCACCGACGGCGGCGTGAGGATGAACAGCGGCGCCTGCACCGAATAGTGCTGATCGTCGAGCTGCAGCTCTATCTTGCCGGTCTCCAGAAAATGCACCTGGAAGAAGCAGTCGTGCCAGTGCACCTGCATGTCGCGGCCAAAGAATGCCGCCAGCCCGGCGAAGGTTTCGTAGTGCACCTCGTCGGCGGCGTAGCGCGCGTCATACTCTTTGCAAATATCGATGTTGGCGATAAAACCGGTACTTTTCCGCACCTCATTACCTCCTGCAATCCTGCCTGTCTGCGTATCAAGGCGTCGCTCTCGGGCGCGAATCCTTCATCGGGATGCGCCACACCAGCACGGCGCCGACGATCAACAGCGCCGAGACGAAATACAGCCCGGAGTTGAAGCTGCCGGTCAGATCCTTGAACCAGCCGATCAGCAGTGGGCTGAGCGCCGATCCGATGTTGCCGGTGGCGTTGATCACGGCGATCCCCACCGCTCGCGCTTCCAGGCTGATCGACTGATCCGGCGTGGTCCAGAAGATCGCCATGGCGGTAAAGGAACCGACCGACGCCATCACGATCCCCAGCAGCTGGATCAGGCTGTGATCGGTGGCGGACGCCAGCAGCCAGCCGGCGGCGGCGAACAGGTACGGCAGCGCGGTGTGATGCTTGCGCTCCTGCAGCCGGTCGGATCGTTTGCTCCACCACACCATGCCGGCGATGGTGCAGATCTGCGGGATCGCCGCCAGAATGCCGATCGTCACGTTGCTGCTGCCCTGGTTGAAGCTCTGCAGGATCTGCGGCGTCCAGATATTGATCGCGCTCAGGGTGTTGGTCAGGCAGAAATAGGCCAGCGTATACATCAACACAATCGGCGTGAAAATCTCGCGCCACAGGCTGCGCTGCTGCAGCGCGCGGTGGCTGCTCGGCCCGTTGGGCTGCACCAGCTGCAGCTTGTCGGCCTCCATCATCGCCTTCAGGCTGGCTTTTTCCTCGTCGGTCAGCCACTTGGCCTTAGCCGGCGTGTCGTCGAGGTAGAACCACACCACCACGCCCAGCAGCACCGACGGAATGCCTTCCAGCAGGAACAGCCACTGCCAGCCCTTCAGGTTCATCACCCCGTCCAGCGCCAGAATATAGCCGGAGACCAGCGAGCCGATCGCCATGGTCACCGGCATGGCGATCATGAACAAGGCGTTGGCGCGGGCGCGGTAGAACGCCGGGAACCAGTAGGTGAGGTACACCAGAATGCCCGGCAGAAAGCCGGCCTCGGTGATGCCGACGATCATGCGCAGCACGTACAGGCTGGTGGGTCCGGTGGCGAACATGGTGCAGGTGGAGGCGACGCCCCACAGCACCATGATGGTGGCGATCCAGCGCCGCGCGCCGACCCGGCTCAGCATCATGTTGCTGGGAATGCCGAAGATCACGTAGGTGACATAGAACAACGTCGCCGCCAGCCCGAACATGGTCGAGCTGAGGCCGAGATCTTTGCCCATCGTCAGCCCGGCGAAGCCGATGTTGATGCGGTCGAGGAAAGAGAAAACAAACAGCACGAACAGGAAAATAATCAGGCGCCGAAACAACTTTTTAATCACCGATTGCTCGGCGGCGGTTAACGCTTTATGTTGCTGCGCCGGGTTGGCCGGCGGCAGCGAATCGACGTGGTTCATGGTTCAGTAGACTCCCGATGAAGGCGCTTGCGCCCCGCCCTGTTTGAACTCGTCCGCCAGGGCTTCCGCCGCCCGCGCCAGCAGGGTGGTGTCTACCCCTACCGCGACGAACAGCGCGCCGGCTTCCAGATAGCGCTGCGCCAGCGCCTTGTTGGCCATCAGAATGCCCGGCGCCTTGCCGGCGGCACGGATGCGCGCGATGGCGTCGTCGATGGTGCGCTGTACCTCCGGATGCTGCGGATTGCCGGCGAAGCCCATGTCGGCGCTGAGATCCGCCGGGCCGATGAACACGCCGTCCACCCCTTCCACCTGCAGAATGGCGTCGAGGTTTTTCACCGCCTCGCGGGTTTCAATCTGCACCAGCACGCACATCTGCTCGTCGGCCTGCTGCAGGTAATCGGGCACCCGGTTCCAGCGCGAAGCGCGCGCCAGGGCGCTGCCGACGCCGCGCACGCCGTGCGGCGGATAACGCGTGGCGCGCACCGCGTCGCGCGCCTGTTCGGCGTTCTGAATCATCGGGATCAATAAGGTTTGCGCGCCGACATCCAGCAACTGCTTGATGATCACCGCGTCGTTCCACGGCGGCCGCACCACCGGCTGGCTGGGGTAAGGCGCAACCGCCTGCAGCTGCCCCAGCACCGTCTGCACGTTGTTGGGCGCATGTTCGCCGTCGATCAGCAGCCAGTCGAAACCGGCGCCGGCCAACAGTTCGGCGCTGTAGCTGCTGCACAGCCCGAGCCACAGCCCGATCTGCGGGCGTTTTTCCTGCAGCGCCCGCTTGAAGTGGTTGGTTAACATCGCATTCTCCCTGACAAGCGGGCGCGGCGCTTGGCCCCCACCCGGTTATTGCGGCTCGGTTCGCCGAGCCGGCTTATTAGACGAAGCGGCAGCTGATGCAGCCCATCGGGCCGTAATCGACGTGGAAAGTATCGCCGCGCCGCGCCGGCACCGGCCGGGTGAAGGAACCGCCGAGGATCACCTGCCCCGCTTCCAGCTCCACCTCATACGGCGCCAGCTTGTTGGCCAGCCAGGCCACGCCGTTGGCCGGGTGGTTGAGCACCGCCGCCGCCACGCCGGACTCTTCAATCACGCCGTTGCGGTACAGCAGCGCAGAGATCCAACGCAGATCCAGCGCATCCGGCTTGATCGGCCGCCCGCCCATCACCACCCCGGCGTTGGCGGCGTTGTCGGAGATGGTGTCGAACACCTTGCGCGGCCGCTGCGTCTCGGGATCGACGTTGTGGCTGCGCGCATCGATGATCTCCAGCGCCGGAATGACGTAGTCGGTGGCGTTGTAGACGTCGAACAGCGTGCAGTTCGGCCCGCGCAGCGGCTTGGCCAGCACGAACGCCAGCTCCACTTCCACCCGCGGCACGATAAAGCGATCGATCGGAATGTCGCTGCCGTCGTTGAAGAACATGTCGTCCAGCAGCGCGCCGTAATCCGGCTCGGTGATCTGCGAGCTCACCTGCATGGCGCGCGAGGTCAGGCCGATCTTGTGGCCTTTGAGCGTGCGCCCCTCGGCGATCTTCAGATCCACCCACTGCCGCTGAATGGCATAGGCGTCTTCAATGGTGATCTCGGGATGATCGAGCGACAGCGCGCGGATCTGCTCACGGCTCTTTTCCGCCTGATGCAGACGCTGCACGGCGCGGTTAACCTGCTCTTTATCCAGCATTTACGCCCCCTTCTTCACGCCTTGTTGAACAGCGCGTGGACATTGTTCTGTTTGTAATTCAGCACCGGATCCAGCTCTTCCATGGTGAAAGAGAGCGCCAGGTAACGCTGCGCCATCAGCGCGGCGAAGTGTTCCTTGATCAGCGCAAACAGCATCTCGCCCACCTGCTGACGGCTTTCCAGACTGCGGCCGTGGCCGATCTTCAGCGTCATGTGCACGAAGGCGTAATCCTGCTTGCCGTCGGCCATCTGCCAGGTGTCGAGCCAGATGGCGCGGCTGCGCACGCCGGCCAACGGGAAGATGCCGGTCGCCGCCAGCGCTTCGTTGACCTTGGCGAACAGAGTCGGCAAATCCGCCTCGCGGCGGATGTTGTCGGTACATTCAGCGTAAAAATGGGGCATAGCGTTCTCCAGACGGCGAATATGCGCGGGCCAGGCCCGCGCAACGGCATTTACAGCGTATTGCCAAGTTTGAAACCTTTTTCCGTATCGCCCTCGCGGGTATAGGAAAAACCGTCTGCGCCGATGGTGACGGCCATTTCGCTGGGCGCGCTGCGTTCGATGACCGGCTGCGGCTGCCCATCGAGATCCAGCACCAGCGATCCTTCGGTGTACCAGCTCGGCACCACCGGATTGCCCCACCAGTCGCGGCGCTGGTTGTCATGCACGTCCCAGGTCACGGTCGGGTTGTCCGGATCGCCGGTGTAGTAATCCTGCGTGTAGATTTCCACGCGGTGGCCATCGGGATCGCGCAGGTAGAGATAGAACGCGTTGGAGACGCCGTGACGGCCAGGGCCGCGTTCGATCAAATCGGATTTGCGCAGCGCGCCGAGTTTGTCGCAGATGGCCAAAATGTTGTGTTTTTCATGGGTGGCGAAGGCGATGTGGTGCATGCGCGGCCCGGCGCCGCCGGTCATCGCGGTATCGTGCACCGTCGCCTTACGGCGCATCCAGGCGGCGTAAACCACGCCGTCTTCATCGCGGATGTCTTCCGTTACGCGGAAGCCCAGCCCCTGGATATATTCCACGGCGCGCGGCACGTCTGGGGTGATTTGGTTAAAGTGATCGAGGCGCACCAGCGCGCCCGGCGTATACAGATCGTAACGCCAGGCCAGACGCTCGACGTGCTGCACGTCGTAGAAAAATTCGTACGGGAAACCGAGCGGATCTTCTACCCGCACCGCATCGCCGATGCCTTTGGCGAACCCGTTCACCCGCCGCTCGGTGCGGCAGCCAAGCGCCTTGAAATACGCTTCGGCGCGATCGACGTCTTCCGGCGTGCGCACGCGGAAAGCAAACGCCGCCACGGCGGCCACCGGGCCTTCACGCAGCACCAGGTTATGGTGAATGAACTCCTCCATCGAACGCAGGTAGAGGGTTTTGTCATCTTCGGCGGTCACGACCAGGCCGAGGATATCGACGTAAAATTCGCGTGCGGCTTTAAGGTTCGTGACCTGAATTTCCATGTAGGCACAGCGCACGACGTCGGGAGCAGGGACAGCATTAGTGGTCAGTTTTGTCGTCATTGTTCTCATCTCTCTCGTTATTATTGTGGTCTGAGGCTCAGACGCCCCATTTCGGGATCGGGTGGTCGCCCATGGAAATGCACACGTTCTTCATTTCGGCGAACACTTCGAAGCTGTATTCGCCGCCTTCGCGGCCGGTGCCGGAGGCTTTCACGCCGCCGAACGGTTGGCGCAGATCGCGCACGTTTTGGGTGTTGACGAAAACCATGCCGGCTTCGATGCCGCGGGCCAGGCGCAGAACCTTGCTCACATCCTGCGTCCAGATGTACGACGCCAGGCCGTACTCCACGTCGTTGGCCATGCGCAGGCCGTCTTCTTCCGACTTGAACGGCAGCAGGCAGGCCACCGGCCCGAAGATCTCCTCCTGCGCCACGCGCATCCGGTTATCGACATCCGCCAGCACCGTCGGGCGCAGGAAGTTGCCGTGGCTCAAACCAGCCGGTTTGTCCGGGCCGCCGGCCAACAGGGTCGCCCCTTCCTCCACCCCGAGGCGGATATAGCCGGAGACTTTTTCCCAGTGCTGCGGGCTGATCAGCGCCCCCACCTGGGTGTTGGGATCTTGCGGATCGCCGACGCGCAGACGGTTGGCGCGCTCGGCGAAACGTTTGACGAATTCCGGGTAGATGCTCTCCTGAATGAAGATGCGCGAACCGGCGGTGCAGCGTTCGCCGTTGATCGAGAAGATGGTGAACAGCGCGGCGTCGAGCGCCCGCTCGATGTCGGCGTCTTCAAAGATCAGCACCGGCGACTTGCCGCCGAGCTCCATGGAGAATTTCTTCAGCCCGGCGCTTTCGATGATGCGGCGGCCGGTGGCGGTGCCGCCGGTGAACGAAACCGCGCGCACGTCTTTATGGCGCACCAGCGCGTCGCCGGCGGTGGCGCCGTAGCCCTGCACCACGTTCAGCACCCCGGCCGGAATGCCGGCTTCCAGCGCCAGCTCGCCCAGGCGATCGGCGCTCAGCGGCGACAGTTCGGACATTTTCAGCACCGCCGTGTTGCCCAGCGCCAGGCAAGGCGCGGTTTTCCAGGTGGCGGTCATGAACGGCACGTTCCACGGCGACACCAGCGCGCAGACCCCCACCGGCTGCACCAGCGTGTAGTTGAGCATCTTGTCGTCCACCGGGTAGGTCTTGCCGTTCATCTGCTGGCACACCTCGGCGAAGAATTCGAAGTTGTGCGAGGCGCGCGGGATCAGCACGTTTTTGGTCTGATGGATCGGCAGGCCGGTGTCGGCGGTTTCCATTTCGGCGATCTGCGGCACGTTCTGGTCGATCAGTTCACCCAAACGGCGCATCAGGCGCGCGCGCTCTTTCATCGGCGTGTTAGCCCACTTGGGGAAAGCCTCTTTCGCGGCCGCCACCGCCTGGTCGATCTCCAGCTGGCCGCCGGAGGCCACTTCCGCCAGCACCTCGCCGTTCGCCGGGTTGGTGGTGGTGAAATACTCTTTGCTGGCGACGTTCTTGCCGTTGATCCAGTGGTTGATGGTTTTCATCGTAGGCTCTCCTCGTAATCTTTTTCACTGATAATGTGGTTAACCAAACGGCCGATGCCTTCGATCTCCACCACCACTTCGTCGCCCGGCCGCACGTCGGCCAGCCCTTTCGGCGTGCCGGTGGCGATCATGTCGCCCGGCTGCAGCGTCATGAATTCGCTCAGGTAGGCGATCAGGAACGGAATGTCGAAAATCATGTCGGCGGTACTGCCGCGCTGGCGCAGCTCGCCGTTGACGTAGGTGCTGAGCGCCAGCCGGTGCGGATCGGCGACGTCGTCGCGATCGACGATGTACGGCCCGATCGGCGTCAGGGTATCGCGGCTCTTCACCCGCAGATTCGGCCGGTAGTAGTTTTCCAGGTAGTCGCGGATGGCGTAGTCGTTGCACAGGGTGTAGCCCGCCACATACTCCATGGCGCGCTCGCGGCTGACGTTGCGTGCGGTCTTGCCGATCACCGCCACCAGCTCGGCTTCGTAATGCATGTACTCCACGTCGGCCGGACGCACCGATACCTGACGATGGCCGGTCAGGGTGTTCGGCGCCTTGAGGAACACCAGCGGCTCTTCCGGCGCTTTGAATTCCAGCTCGCTGGCGTGGTCGGCATAGTTCAGCCCCAGGGCGAACACCGTGCCCTGCGCCGGCGGCAGCCATTCCACTTCGCGCTCCTGCAGCACCTCGCCGTTCGGCAACGTGACGCGCAGCTGGTCGTCCACCTGAACGTTGACGATCTGGCCATGATGGCGAATACGGGCATGTTTCATGATGCGGCTCCTGCCTGGGTGACGCGGTTGCTCAGAGTGGGCAGGCCGGCGGCGCGCACCGTCACCTCATCCCCCGGTTTGATCGCCACCCGCTGGTGCGGGGTGCCGATCAGCACCGCATCGCCCGGCTGCAGGGTGATGAAATCGCTGATGGCGGCGATCAGCTCCGGCACCGAGCGCACCAGATCGGCGGTGGACCAGCGATCCTGCTCCACGCCGTTGATCTCGGTGACGATCTCCAGCCGATCGGCATTCTCCAGTTGGCCCATCTCACCCAGCGGGCAGAAGCCGTCGCGGCATTTGGCCTTGATCGCCGGGCGATAGAAGCTGCTCTCCGGCAGGCTGACGTCGTTGGCCAACGCGTAACCGGCCAGATAACGGCTCACCTGCGCCGCCGGCACCTTGCGCGCGGTGTCGCCGATGATCACCGCCAGCGTGCCGCCGCTCTGCACGGTTTCACCGGCCGGAAACGGGATCGCCCCGCCGTTGGCGAGGTGGGTATTGCGCGGTTTGATAAACCACACCGGGGTTTTGGGCGGGGTCTGGTACGGCGGCTGGTGAAACGCCTGATCCCAGGCGTCCAGTTGGCTGCGGTGGTTCAGCGCAACGGAAAATACGGTGCCTTTCATGCGAACTCCTCCAATGGCAAAACATGACAACCGGCATTCATTAATATATTAATGATTACTTTTATACGCTGTGCAGCTTTTACGCAACGCGCTTGGAATGATTTGTGATCGTGATAACAAAATATTCACAAACAACAAACATTGGCGTGATTATTCAACGCATTAATCATTTTTATCGCCATTTTTCGCTGCGCTACGCATTTTTGCTTTATCCCTGCGGGTAACTTTGGCTACTATTAAGTTATTAACAAATCGGGCTTTGCGGGGCGGGCGCCCCCATGACGAGCGCCGTAACAGCGAACACCTTGATAGCTAAGGCCAAACTTATGCATGAATCGTTAACCATCGCCCTGCTGCAGGCGCGTGAAACCGCCATGGGGTTCTTCCGCCCGATCCTGAAAAGCCACAATCTCACCGAGCAGCAGTGGCGCATCATCCGCGTGCTGGCCAACAGCCGCTCGATCGAATTCCACGAACTGGCGGCGGAAACCTGTATCCTGCGCCCCAGCCTGACCGGCATTCTGTCGCGCATGGAGCGCGACAAACTGATCTTCCGCCTCAAGCCGGTCAACGATCAGCGCAAGCTGTACGTGTCGCTGACCCAGCAGGGTCAGGATCTGTATGAAGTGGCGCGCCACCAAGTGGAACAGGGCTACGCCGAGATTGAAGCCGCTTTCTCGCGGCAGAAAATGGACCAGCTGATGACGCTGCTGGACGAGCTGATCACCCTGGGCGACAGCCTGCCCGCCAACGTCACCGCGCATCCCGCCAAGCAGTGATTTAACCCACCGGAATTCTCACATTAATTGGCGTTACAGCCAGGCGGCCAAGGCGTAAATCCCCAGTCGCTTACTCAAGTAAGCGACTGGGGGGCGTGGCTGCGTCAAGCAAGCGGAGCATTCGTTTCCGGCAACAGCGCGCCGCCGTCCACCACCAGCGTCTGGCCGGTGATATAGGCCGCTGCCGGCGAGGCGAGAAACACCATCGCCGCGGCGATGTCTTCCGGTTCACCCAGCCGCCCGAGCGGCACCGCGGCGGCGATCGCCTGATTCACCTGCGCGTCGCCCAGGTTGGCCATCGCCGGCGTGCGGATCATCCCCGGCTCCACGCCGTTGACGCGAATGTTCTCCGCCGCCAGCTCCAGCGCCGCCGCGCGAATAAAGCCGTTTACCCCGGCCTTGGAGGCGGCGTAATGCGCCAGCCCCGGATACGCCACCCGCGGGCCGGTCACCGACGAGGTCACCAGCAGGCTGCCGCCGCCGGCGCGGCGCATCCACGGCAGCGCCGCCTGCGCCAGAAAGAACGGCGCCATCAGATTAACGCTCAGCGTGCGTTGCAGCAGGGCCGCGTCGATGGCGGCGAACGGCGTCAGCGGAAAGTAAGCGGCGTTGTGGATCACCACGTCCAGCCGTTGATGCCGCTCGCCTACCGCCGCCACCAGCTCGGCGATCTGCCCTGGCTCGGCCAGATCGCAAGCCAGTGCCTGCACGCTCAGCCCTTCGTCCCGCAGCATTTGCGCCGCCGCCTGCGCCTGCGGCAGCTGCACGTCCGCGATCGTCACCTCGGCGCCCAGCCGGGCAAAGGCGCTGACGATCGCCAGCCCGATGCCCTGCGCGCCGCCGGTCACCAGCACCGCCTGCCCGGCGAAGGCGTCGGCCGCATAGGTTGCGCTCATCGGCCTATCCTCGCGGGTGGCGCGTGGTGTTGAGCACCTGCGCGTGGGCGCCCACCGCAAAGTTGCTCAGCGCGCTGAAATCGCTGCCCTGATAACCGAGGATCTTGCCGTCGGTGCGCATGCCCTGCAGATCGATCATCACCACGCCCAGCGTCGGAATGATCTTCTCGCGCCAGACAAACAGATAAAGCTGCTCCGCCACCTTCACGTAGTGGCAGCGGTCGACGTCCGCCAGCCCTTTCTCCACCCCGTCCAGACACTGCCAGGCATAGAAGTTGTCGTTCAGGTAGATGTGCTCGTAACGTTCGGTCGGGCTGTAGGTGTACATGTTGCGCATGCCGATCAGCTCATCGGTAAAGCCCGGCGGCGCCACGTCGGCATCATCCAGCGTGCCGAAGCGGAATTCGGCCTCGACCGCGGTCAGCGGCAGCCCCTGTTCCACCCGGCTGAAGGCGTCGAGCCGCGCCTGCGCTTCGTCCGGCAGTTGGCCGTACACCGCGGTGAAGTTGCCCTGATTGCGGTCGCACACCAGCGTAATGCTGGCGTTGGCGCGGGCGGGATCGAGAAAATCGATGAACAGCACACCGGGACGAATGCTGGTCGCGCGATAGGCGACGCCGCGCCGCTCCCCCCACTCCAGCGTCTGCGCGTCGCTGAACCGGCAACGTTGCGTCGCGCCGTCGCTGAAACGCAGCGTCAGCGTGGTGCCCGCCAGGCCGTGCTGGCGTTCCAGCGTATTGCTGTGCGGCGCAAAGCCTTCCGCCAGCGCGCCAACCTGAATGAATACCGCTTCTGAACTCATGGAAATGCTCCTTACAGGGAAGTGAAAGCCAATGTCGGCACATCGACGATGGTGGAGCCGCCGTCGGCCACCAGCGCCGCGCCGGTAATGATTGAAGCCTCGCTGGAACAGAGGAAACGGCAGACGCGGGCGATCTCCTCGGCGCTGGCCGGCCGGCGCAGCGGCACGTCGCGGCAGACCATCTGGTAAGCCTGCTCCAGCGAAATCTGATGGGCGTCCATCAACAGCTGCATCTCTTCGTCCGCCATCGGCGTGGTCACCCAGCCGGGACACACCGCGTTGGCGCGCACGCCCAGCGGGCCATAGTCGCGGGCGATGGAGCGCATCAGCCCGATCAGCGCGTGCTTGGCGGTGACGTAGCCGCAGACCTCCGGCCCGGCGGCCAGCGAGGCGATCGAGGCGACGAACAGCAGGTTGCCGCCGCTCTTGATCAGCTCCGGCAAGCAGGCGCGCGCGCTGGCGAAAGCGCTGTTGAGGTTGCTGTCCATCGCCCCTTGCCACTGCGCGTCGGTCATCTCGGTAATACGCTTGAAGCCCATGCCACCGGCGCTGCCAATCAGGCAGTCGATGCGCCCGGCGTCGCGCAGAATGGCCGGCAGCAACGTGTGGGCCCAGCTCTCGCCGCTGGCGGCGTCACCCACCAGCGCCTGCGCGCCGATCTCATGCGCCAGCGCCGCCAGCGGTTCCGGGCGGCGGCCGATGATGAACACCCGATCGCCCTGCGCCGCCAGCAGACGGGCGCAGGCGGCGCCGACGCCGGTGCCGCCGCCGGTAATCACAACCACTCTATTCATGATTCAGCTTCTCCATCAGTTGGCCGATCATCAGCAGGCTGCTCAACAGCAGCCGCCGCTGTTCGGCGTCCAGCCGCAGATAGCGGCGGCCGGCCGGCAAACGGCTGACCACCTCCGATGCGGCGAAATGCTCGATATCCACCTGCCAGCGCCCGTCTTTGACCGTCAGCCGCACGCGGCGAAAATCCAGCTGCGCCAGCGTCTCGCCGATCTGCGGGTAGCGCAGCAGGCCATCCAGCACCCGCTGCGCGGCCGCATGGCGCTGGCGCAGCAGATAGCGCACGCCGCGCCGCCGCAGCCAGCCGCCGGTCACCACGTCCAGCGTCAGCGGGGGCTGCGCCGCGCACGCGCCCTGTAACCGAAAACGGTGGCTGACGATATGCGCCATAAACAGCCCCTGCACCTGTTCGCTGACCTCGATCTGCGGCCCCTGCGGCAGCGTCAGCCGCAGCAGGCCCGGCGCCAGGCGTTCGCACGCGTAGGGTTCCAGGTTGCGCGCCAGACGATCCAGCGCGGCGCCCGGCCGATAGCCCGATGGCGCTCGCCGCCAGGCGCGATTAAGTGAGGGAAGTAAGCCGATCAAACTGCGCCTCCTCGTTTTCACCCTTGGCGAACGCGTTCTCCAGCACCTGCTCGACCGGCACCGGCTTGAACGGATTCACTTTCTGCACGCACAGCGTCCAGAACAGCGCATAGGCGGCGGTCAGGCCGATCATCCAGCCGAAGGGAATGTAGACGTCGCGCGGGTTCATCCCCGGCGGCGTGATGTAGACGATGGCCAGCACGATGCCGACGCTGGAGACGATCTGCGGCAGCGGGAACCACGGCGATTTATAGGCGCGCGGCAGATCGGGGCGGCGCAGGCGCAGCAGCACCACCGAGCAGGTCACCAGCAGGTAGGCCACGCCCCAGGCGCACACCGCCGCCAGCACCAGTGGAATGATCCTGTCGAGGTTGCCCTGAATGGCGAAGGCATGTACGCAGGGGATCAGGACCGCCACCAGAATGCCGACCACCGGCGTCTTAAAGCGCGGGTGCAGATAGGCGAACATGCGCGGCAGCGCGCCATCCAGCGCCATGCCGTACAGAATGCGCGGCACCGCCGCCATCAGCGTGTTAATGGTCGCCGCGCCCGCCAGCAGCAGGCCGACGCCCAGCCAGTATTTGCCGAACTGGCCCATCACCTGGCCGGCGAAGGCCGGGATGGCCATCGGCGTTTCCAGCAGGCGCGTGCCGCTGGCGGCGTCGATCACCACGTTTTCCACCTGGTGGCTGAGCGCCGCGCCGTACAGCGCCATGCACACCGCCACGCCGCACAGCCCGAGCGCCATGGCGCGCGGTATCACCCGATCGCAGCGTTTGATCTCCGGCGCCATCGGCGTCACCAGCTCGCAGCCGACGAACATGAACATCGCCATACCGATCAGGCTGAATACCGCGAAGGGATCGTTCAGATCGAGCGTGCTGCCGAACCAGCCCTCGAGCGGCACCGCATGCGGCGACAGCAGCCCGACGATGCCGAAAATCACCAGCGTGCTCCACATGGCGAAGGTCAGCACGATCTCCGCCTTGCCGAAGGCCTCGATGCCGAACGCGTTGAGCAGGCCGAACACGACGACCAGCCCGACGCCGACCATCCAGGAGGCGTTATGGCTTTCCATCAGGGTGTTGAGGTGCTCGAAGTTCACCAGCGCCATGATGCCGGAGAGAATGGTCTCGGCGGTGCCGGCGAAGATGTGCACGATCAGGTAGGCCGACAGCGCGCCGGTGATGGCGAAAAAGCGCCCCATGCCGCAGGAGATGTAGTCGTAAACCGAACCGGAGGTCGGCAACAGCGCCGCCGCTTCGGAGAAAGTGGTGAGCTGCGCCTGCATCATGATGAAGGCGATCAGCATCGCCAGCGCGAAGGTGTCGCCGCCGATGCCGAAGCCGCTGGTGACCGTCAGGATCACCGGGCTGGCCATGATCACCCCGACCGAACTGGCCAGGGTGGTGGGAAAGCCGACCTTGCCTCGAGCCAGGTGGGCGTGCAACCGCGACGACAGGTTCATGGTTATTTCCTCTTATAGTTTTGGCCTGATGCATGCAGGTGCTTGCAGGTTTTTCACCGCCAGCGGCGGTCATCTCACTATAGAGAGGAAAGGAAAATGCTGACTATCGTCCTTAAGGACGAGACGCTTTCAACCTGCGGCCGCGCTCACGGCGGCGCGCCACTGCATCGCCCCCTGCGGGCTGCGCGGGTAGGCGCGCAGCGGCGCCAGCAGCGCGGAAAAGAAGGCGTAATAGCCGGCGCACAACCGGTTGTAGCGATCTTCGCCCACATGCGCCGGGCAGCCGCCCTGACAGACGCTTTTCACGCTGCAGCGTTGGCACTCGCGACGCAGGCTTTTGTTCTTGCCGAACGGCATCCCCGCCGCCTTTGCCGCCAGGGTGGCGAGCGGCGTGTGGCGATCGGCATGGCCGAGCAGGTGCTGCGCGTTGATAAGATGATCGCAGGCGTAGAGGCGACCGTCCGGCTCCATCACCAGATTGCCGCCGCAGCGTTCAGCGTGCACGCAGCTGGGGCTGACGTGAGTAAAATACTGCGCGTAGACCTGCTCGATGTTCATCACAAACACCTGGCCGACGTGCCCGCGGCTGCGCCAGCGGCGGTATACCGCCAGCATGAAGCGCCCCCAGTTGGCGGCACTCAGCCCATAGCCGGCGGTGGGCGCATCCCCTTCCAGCATCAGCGGCTGAAACTGCAGATAGCGCGCGCCGATCGCCACCGCATGATCGTAGATCGCCTCGGCGCGATCCGCGACGCCGTCGTGCACCACCATCAGCAGGTTGAAGTCGATCTGATGGCGCTGCAGCAGCGCGATGCCGCGCAGCGCGGCGTCATAGCTGGCGCCGCCGCGCTTGTCCGGCCGATGGGCGTCCTGCACCTCACGATCGCCGTCCAGGCTGACGCCGATGATGAATTGATGCTGCCGGAACAGCCGGCACCAGGCGTCGTTCAGCAGGGTGCCGTTGGTCTGCAGGCTGTTGCTGATCCGCACGCCCGGCGGCGCAAAGCGGCGCTGCAACGCCAGCGCCCGCTTGTAAAAACCGATCCCCGCCAACAGCGGCTCTCCACCCTGCCAGACGAAGTTGATCTCGCGGCTGTAGCGCGGCTGGGCGGCGATGTAGCCGCGGATAAACTCCGCCAGCAGATCGCCGTCCATCTTGCGCGTCCGCTCTTGCTGGCGCTGTGGATAGTAGCAATAGCGGCAGCCCAGGTTGCAGCCGGCGCCGATCGGTTTCACCAGCAGGTGAAAAGGCGCCGCCGCGCGCGGTTCGCTCTCTACCGGGATCTGCTGCGCGCGCAGCTGGGCCAGGTTCATGGCGCCGCCTGCGGCAACGGTTTGTGGGTCCGTGGATCCAGGCCGATGTAGTCGCCGGTGCTGGCGTCGACGCCGAGATAGTCGATCGCTGCACCTTTGGCTTCAATAACCATGCTCTGCTGCGCAAAGCGGCGATACGCCTCGCTCAGCCGTTTGACCCGTTCCGGGTCGGCGGCGGCCAGATCGCGCGTTTCCAGCGGATCGTCATGCAGGTTGAACAGCCCCCACGGCGCCATCTGCGCCGTCGGCCCGGCCTTCACCAACCGCCGCAGCTTCCAGACGCCGTCCACGTAGGCGGCCTGGTTATGCAGCTCCACGCCGTAGGTCGCGCGCGGCACGCCGTCGGCCTCGCCGCTGAAATAGCGCTTGAAGCTGACGCCGACCATCGGCAGCGTCGGTTTGGCCTTCAGCGGTTTGCTGGCGTCGATGCCGGCATAGTCATACAGCGTCGGCGCGATGTCATACACCGCCATCGGCGTGCGATCGATGCCGCCGCGCCCCTTTAGCCGCGGCGCGGAGATGATGAAATCGGTATTGATGCCGCCCTGCGCGCTGGTGGTTTTGTGGTAGTTGGCGTACGGCGCGTTGCTGACGTTGGCCCAGTGCGGCCCGTAAGAGATGAACGATCCCTTGCGGCCGAGGTTGGCGTAGCTGTTGTCGAACTGCCGCCAATACTCCGGCTTCGAGCCGTAGTAGAAGCCGCTGGCGGGGTTGGCGCCGTTGTCGGTGGCGAACACGATCACCGTATTTTGGTCGCGGCCGGTCTGCTTGAGGGTATTCAGCACCGCGCCGACCTGATCGTCCATATAAGCGATCATCGCCGCGTACACCTGCATGGTCTTGGCTTCATATTTTTGCTGTTCCGGCGTCAGCGCGTTCCAGGCCTTATCCAGCGCCAGCGTCGGCATCGGCGTGCGATCGGAAATCAACCCCAGCGCCTTCAGGCGCTGAATGCGCCGCTGATAGGCCTGCTGGTAACCGGCGTCGTATTTGCCGTCGAATTTGGCGATCCAGTCATCCGGCGCCTGCAGCGGATCGTGCGGCGCGGTAAACGCCAGATAGGCGAAGACGGGCTTATTCTGCGGCGTCTCACGGATCCACTGTTCCAGCTGATCGGCATAGGCCTTGCTGGAATAGAAATCTTTGGGCAACGACACGCGTTTGCCGTTCAGGGTGTAAAACGTGTGGAACGCCTCCACGGTACCCAGCGGTTTCGCGTCGTCGAAATGGCTGGTGCCGCCGCCCATAAAGGCGAAGGCGCGCTCAAAGCCGCGATCGGTCGGTTTGGCGCCGTCGACATAGCCCAGGTGCCATTTGCCCGCCATCATGGTGGCGTAACCCGCGTCGCGAAAACGCTCCGGCAGCGTGGTCACGCGGTCGGTCAGGCGCATTTCATACCCCGGCTGCGCGGCGGTGCTCTCATACCACCACATGCCGCCCATGCCGGCCTGCTGATTGGTGTTGCCGGTCATCAACATCGAACGCGCCGGCGCCGACATCGGCGAGGTGTAGTACTGGCTCATGCGCACGCCCCGTTCGGCCAGCGCCTGCAGGTTGGGCGTCGGTATCTCGCCGCCGAACGGGCTGATGTCGGAGTAGCCCATGTCGTCCACCAGAATGATCAGCACATTGGGGCGATCGGCGTCCGCCCCCTGAGCCAGGCCCGATAAGGCGCCGCTCAACGCCACCGCCAACGTTTTTTTCTGCATCGTCCGTCCCCTGTATGGTCATGCGGACTGAACAACCCGACGCCTCAGCCCGAGAAAGGTCATCATTTTTTCGTCTTATACGTTTGGCGCCGCCTGGCGCTATCTTCAATTCGCAGTGTAGGAAGCGGCGGAAAAGCCTGGCTATCGTTCTTAAGAACGAGGGACGGCGGCCGGCAGCGGCGGCTGTAGCACGCGCAGGGCGGCGAAAGCTTCACCCGAGCAAGCATTGAAAAGCGCTGTAAATTCAGCGGGAAAAGCGGTGAATTATTTCATTAACCTATTAATGAAAATCGCGATAAATCCGAATGAAAAAGCCCTGATTAACGCAGTGTCATCTTGTTATTTATGTGTTTTATTGCAATCGGCCTCACGTTGTTAATATGTTTTTATTGTGTTGCCAAATTGCTACAACTATGCTTGTATCGTTCATATATTGACCGCCAACCTTCTCCAGATTGAACGATAAAGGGAGGAACACGAATCATGCACAGCACCGCATCCGATGCCTTTATCAACAGCTGTTTGGCGACCATTACGCACCTGATCCCGGTGTCTGCCGGGGTGTTTTATCTGGTCGATCGCAACCTGCGGCCGGATCACTACATCCTGCACGGCATGCCCGATAAAACGCATCAGCAGTACCTGAACCACTTCCAGCAAATTGACCCGCTGCAGCCGGCCAATTTTCATCGGCAAGACATCACCATGGTCGGCATGAGCCCGGCGGCGATCGCCGGCAACCGCCGCTATTACCACGACTTTATGCTGCCGAACGACATGCGCGACATGACGGAGATTTTTATTCGCCAGCGTAAGCGCATCGTCGCCGGGGTGTCGCTGATCCGCGATACGCCGTTTACCGAAGTGGAGCGCGGCCGCCTGCGCGCGGTGCTGCCGCTGATCGAGCTGGCGACGCGCGATCTGCTGCCCGACAGCGAGGCGCAGCTGCTGACCGCCAAAGAGCAAGAGATCGTCAACATGGTGCGCGAAGGCGCCAGCAATAAGCGCATCGCCCTGAAGCTGGGCATTTCGCTGTCTACGGTGAAAACCCATATGCGCAATATTTTCGCCAAAACCGACGTGGTGAACCGCACCGAACTGGTCGCCGGCGGTTTTCTCGCTCACGGTTAACACCCGATAACGGCCGCCGCTGCCGACGGCCGGAAAATAACGCCAGAACATATTCGCCATTTATGGCGCGGCCTCCCCCTGCCCGCAATCGGGCCGGGCGGGATATTTCATCGTCACTCAACGCTTGGGGAAAAGGTTTATGTCCAGTGATTCGGTTTCCGCGCCCGCCGTCGGCGCGGCGCTCCCCTGCCCGCCGCGGCTGCTGACCGCCATTATCGTCTTCGCCGCCATCGCGCCGGGCATTCTGATGACCGCCCCCGCCGTGGCCGCCCAGCTCGCGACTCAGTGGCAGCTCGGCCCGGCGCAGATCGGCCACCTGTTCTCCACCGAACTCGGCGCCATGAGCCTGGCCACGCTGCCGGCGTGGTGGTGGATCGGGCGCATCAACTGGCGGCGGGTCGCTACGCTGTCGGCGCTGGTGTTTATCGCCGGCAACCTGGCTTCGGCGCTGGTGCAGGATTTCACCCTGCTGCTGCCGCTGCGCTTTATCGCCTCGCTGGCGGGCGGCACCCTGATGATCCTGTGCATCACCTGCGCCGCCGGCACCGCCAATCCCAGCCGGGTGTATGCCTTTTGGGTGCTCGGCCAGCTGGTGCTGGGCGCGGTCGGGCTGCTGGTGCTGCCGCCGCTGTTCGCGCACTTCGGTCTGATGGCGGTCTACCTGATTTTGGCGGCCATCATGCTGTGCTGCCTGCCGCTCATCCCGGCGTTCCCCAACGGTTTTACCGCCGCCCGCGCCGCCCGCAGCGGCCCCGCCGCCTCGCTGGCGCGCAAGCTGTGCGCCGTGCTGGCGGTGCTGACCTTTTACATCAGCCTGAGCGCGGTCTGGACCTTTATCGGCGGCATTGCCGCCGGCGCCGGGCTGTCGCCGGCCCACAGCGGCCAGGTGCTGGCCGTCGCCACCTTGCTCGGCATCGTCGGCGCCGGCGCCGCGGCGCTGATCGGCGCGCGCTTCAGCGGCGGGCGCCTGATCGTGCTGGGGTACGCCCTGCTGCTGGCCAGCGTGGCGCTGCTGACAGGCCAACCCCTGCTGCTGCGCTTCGCCCTGGCGGCCCTGCTGTTCAAATTCACCTGGACCTTCGTGCTGCCATTCATTCTGGCGCGGGTCGCCGGGCTGGATAACGACGGCAAGCTGATGAACGGCATCAACCTGGTGATCGGCGGCGGCATGGCCATCGGCCCGACGCTGGCCGGCTCTTTAATCGAATATTCCGGCGGTTTCAACGCCTTGCTGTTCGGCGCGCTGGGCTGCGCGCTGCTGTCGCTGCTGTTGATTTCGCTGGCTTCACCGCGCGCACCGCGCCGTATAACAGGAGGAGAAAGGTGAAAAGAACAACCGGTTTCTTGTTTGACGAACGCTGTTTCTGGCACAGCACCGGCCTGCACGCCACCACCCTGCCGGTCGGCGGCTGGGTGCAACCGCCTTCCGGCGCCGGCCACGCCGAATCGCCGGAAACCAAGCGGCGCATGAAGAACCTGATGGACGTGTCCGGCCTGTCGCGCCAACTCACCCTGCTGAGCGCCGAACCGGCGACGGAAGAAGACCTGCTGCGCATCCACCCCGCCCACTACCTGCAGCGCTTCAAACAGGTGAGCGACAGCGGCGGCGGCCTGCTGGGGGAGGAGGCGCCGCTGGGGGCGGGCAGCTATGAAATCGCCAAACTCTCCGCAGGGCTGGCCTGCGCGGCGGTGGAGGCGGTGCTGCAGGGCGAGCTGGATAACGCCTATGCGCTGTCGCGCCCGCCGGGCCACCACTGCCTGCCGGATCAATCGATGGGCTTCTGCTTCCTGGCCAATATTCCCATCGCCATCGAGCGCGCCAAGGCCCGCTACGGCCTCGGCAAGGTGGCGGTGCTCGACTGGGACGTGCACCACGGCAACGGCACCCAGCATATCTATTGGCAGCGCGGCGACGTGCTGACGCTGTCGCTGCATCAGGACGGCTGCTTCCCGGCGGGCTATTCCGGCGAACAGGATCGCGGCGAAGGCGCCGGGGCAGGCTGCAATGTCAACGTGCCGATGCTGGCCGGCGCCGGCGACGACGGCTACCTGCACGCGATGCGGCGCATCATTATTCCGTCGCTGGAAAAATTCGAGCCGGAACTGATCATCGTCGCCTGCGGCTACGATGCCAACGCGCTCGATCCGCTGGCGCGCATGCAGCTGCACAGCGACAGCTTCCGCGCCATGACCGCGCTGGTGCAAGACGCCGCCGACCGGCTGTGCGGCGGCAAGCTGGTGATGGTGCATGAAGGCGGCTACGCCGAATCCTACGTGCCGTTCTGCGGGCTGGCGGTGATGGAGCAGCTGAGCGGCGTGCGCACGGAAGTGCAGGATCCGCTGCTAGAGTTCATCCAGCAACAGCAGCCGCGCGACGCCTTCAATCGCTTCCAGCGCGAAGCGCTCGACGAACTGGCGCGCCAGTTCGGCCTGTAATCCCCTCTCTGCGGGCGCCGCATCCGGCGCCCCTGACAAGCTCGCCGCCAGCCGCTACGCTGAAGGGCAACCCTACCACCATGAGAACAATAACATGTCCGAACAAACCGTCAGCTTTATCAAAGGCCGCCACGGCGACATCGCCGTGCACGACTGGGGAAACGACAAGCCGCGCTATCTGGCGCTGCTGGTGCACGGCTACGGCGAGCATCTCGGCCGCTATCAATACGTGGCGCGCACGCTGCAGGCGCAGGGGGCGCGGGTGTTCGGCCCCGACCATCTCGGCCACGGTCTGTCGCAGGGCGAGCGCGTGCTGATCGAGGATTATGACGCCGTGGTCGACGACGTTCAGCGCGTGGTCGAGCATCTTCGCCAACAGTATCCGACGCTGCCGCTGGTGGTGATCGGCCACTCGATGGGCGGCATGATCGCCACCCGTTACGTGCAGCGTTATGGCGAGGAGGTGCGCGCATTGGTGCTGTCCGGCCCGCTGCTCGGCGACAGAACGGCGATTTCCGATCTGGCCGAGTTGCCGACGATCCCCGACGCGCCGCTGGATACCGCCACCCTGGCGCGCGATCCGGCGGTTGGCGCGGCCTATCAGGAAGATCCGCTGGTGTGGCACGGGCCGTTCAAACGCCCCACTCTGCGCGCCATGCAGCGGATCCTCGCCGCCATCAACGCCGGGCCGGGGTTCGGCGCGCTGCCTACGCTATGGATCCACGGCGACGACGATCGGCTGGTGCTGATGAGCGAAACGCAAACCGCGCTCGATCGCCTGCGGGGCGACGATTTCGAACGGATGATCAATGCGGGCGGGCGGCACGAGAGCTTTAACGAAACCAATAAGGATCAGATCCTCAAGCGGGTAACCGACTTTATTGCGCGGGCGTTAGGTTAAGGCGCTCCCCCTCGGCATTCAGCCTGCTGAGGGGGGCATGACGGCGTCAGCCCTCGACGATGGCGAGGTAGTGTTTGACGAAGCGATCCGAGGTGATGTCCCAACGCACCGGGGTGCCTTTCTCGACGAACCAGGAATCGCCGGCCTGATACTGCACCGACTCGCCGGTGCGTTCGTTGGTCAGGGTGGCGCTGCCTTCCCACACCGTGGCGTGCTCGGCGAACGGGTACTCCATCACGAAGCTGCCGCGGGTGCAGCTGAACACGCCGCAGTTCAGGTTGTCGGTCGGTTCGCCGAAGATGCTGGCCACGCCGACGTTTGGCGTGCCGGCGATCACCGTGGCGCCCAGGTTGCTGACGCTGCCGATCTCCAGCAGTTCCGGCAGCGGTTGTTTAAGCAGTAACGGTTTCATGTCATTCTCCTCTGAGGATTAACGGCGGCCTTTCCAGTAGCCGGATGTCTGGTGCCAAACCTTACCGGCGGTGGTCATCACCCGCCGCAGCTTGTCTTTGCCGAAGATGTTGACGTGCGGGATCGAGCTCATCAGATCGTAACGATCGGATCCTTCGCTCATGCCCTCCGCCAGCACCTTGCACACGATGTGGCTCGGCGTCACGCCGAAGCCGGAGTAGCCCTGCACGTAAAACACGTTGTCGCGATCCGGCAGCGTGCCGATCTGCGGGAACAGGTTGGCGCTGCAGCACAGCGGGCCGCCCCAGGCCAGATCGATCTTCACGTCTTTCAGGTACGGGAACACCTTCAGCATCAGGTTGCGGTTCCAGGCCTTGAGATCCGACGGGAAATATTCGATCAGGCGAGTGGCGCTGCCGAACAGCAGCCGGTTTTCGTTGGTTACCCGGTAATAGTCGATCACCGGGCGGATGTCGCTGTAGGCGCCGCGGATCGGGCTGATCTGACGGATCAGATCGTCAGACAGCGGCTCGGTGGCCAGCTGGAAGGCGTAGGTATTGATAGTCTTGCGGTAGATCTGCGGTTCCATGCCGTTGAGGAAGCCGTTGCAGGCCCACAGCATCTTGTTGGCGCGCACCGAGCCCATGGCGGTGCGCACCGTGATGCGCGGCCCGTACTCCACGTTGAGCACGCTGCTGTTTTCGAAGATTTTCACCCCGTAGCCGCTCAGCGCCTTGGCCTCGCCCAGCAGCAGGTTGAGCGAATGCACGTGGCCGCCGCCCATGTGTTTCAGCGCGCAGGTGTAGGCGTCGGAGCCCACCACCTGCTTCACCTCCGCGCCGGTGTAGAGCTCGATCTCTTCGTCCGGCGCCACCGCCCTGAACTCCTTCAGCCAGCCGCGCAGGGTCTTCTCCTGACGCGCGTTGCTGCCGAGATAGCCGTAGCCGAAACAGAAATCGGCGTCGATGTCATATTTCTTGATGCGCTCGCGGATAATGCCGGCGCCGAGGTTGCTGATCTTGAAGATGGTTTCCAGCCCGGCCGGGCCGACGTGGCGTTTGATCTTCTCCAGATCGTGGCCGATGCCGGCCATCACCTGGCCGCCGTTGCGCCCGGTGCCGCCGTAGCCCAGATAGCGGCCTTCGAGGATGGCGATGTTGGTGATGCCCTTCTCCGCCAGCTCCAGCGCGGTGTTGATGCCGGAGAAGCCGCCACCGATGATCACCACGTCGACGTCCAGATCCTCTTCCAGCGTCGGGAAGCGCAGATCGTATTTTTTGGTCGCCGCGTAGTAGGTTAAGGACTCGATTTCGTTGTTCACTGCCGCACTCCCGATTGCCTATGCCATGACATCGGATTATCGGGAGCCGTGGGATTGTCCGCTATGTCCCCTTAGGGACATTCGCTACAAAAAATTAACATTCACGCGCTGCGCCGCTGCGGGGCGGTCAGCAGCAGGCTGAACAGTTCGGCCTGCGAGCCGATGTTCAGCTTGCCGTAGATGTTCTTGCGGTGATTTTTTACCGTGCCGAGGCTGATGAACAGCCGGTCGGCGATCTGCTGCGAACCGCAGCCGGCGAGGATCAGATCGACGATCTCGCGCTCGCGCGGCGTCAACAGATAGCGCGCCTGCGCGCCGTCGTGGTTCTCCGTGTCGGCCTCGGCCGGTGCCGCCACCACTTCGCCGTGCAGCCGCGCCACGCTTTTTACCAGCGTCAGCGCGCTGCGCAGATCCGCCCGCTGCGGGTAACGCACCGCCACCGTGCGGCGCGCCGAGCCGAAAAATACCCCCAGCCCGCGCTCCGGCGTCAATTGCAGCAGCACGCCGGCCTCGTCGTGCCAGCCGGTCTTGCGATAAAAGTTACGGTAATAGTCGCTGTGATAAAACCCGCAGGGCGCCAGCTGGCGCAGCGTCAGCACCTCGCCTTCGCCGCCGTCGTTCAGCGCGCGGTAAAACGGATCCTGCAGGTAGGCGCCCTGTTGGTAGATCTGGTTAACCGCATCGCTGTTTTCCCGCTCGGTTTTGATCAGGCAGCGCGGCGGCCGGCCGCGTTCGAAGGCATAGACGATGGCGTTGTCGAAGGCGAAAAACCCTTCCAGCCAATTCAACAGGCTGGGATAAAAGCGCGGACTGGCCACCGCATCGATCACCGTAGACAAGCGTTCAACCTGAATATCCATACCCGCCTCGCCATTATTAATACATTAACAATCTACCGATTTCGGATGGGGTTGGCCGCACGACGGCCGGTACTGTTAAAAAAAGCATCCGGCGCGCCGAAATGCAAGAACGAGATCGTTTACATGTTAAACAACTCACAGGTTGCCGCAGCGGGGAAAGCGGTGGCCGCTCCGCGCCCGCTGGCTTATGCTGTGGCATCGCGCCCCGCAACGCCGTCAAGGAGACCTCATGTCCGTCAGCCATATCATCGCCAACCGCCAGACCTGGTTCGGCCACGGCAGCATCCAACAGCTGCCGCTGCTGCTGCTGGCCGATCCGCAGCCGACGCTGCTGTTCAGCTGCCGCTCTTTTCTCAACGGCCCGGTGTACGCCGGCCTGCGCGAAGCGCTGACGCCGCTGCTCATCGGCACCGAGATCGTCAGCCACGAGGCGTCGCCGCAGGAAATCGACGCCTGGGTGGCGCGCTGGCGCGGCCAGGCGCGGCGCGTGGTGGCCATCGGCGGCGGCAGCGTGCTGGACGCCGCCAAGGCGTTCTCCGCGCTGGTGGAGCACCCGCTGCCGACGCTGCGCTATATGGAAAAGGTGGGCGACAGCAAAATCAGCGGCGCCACCCTGCCGCTGATCGCCATTCCCACCACCGCCGGCACCGGCAGCGAGGTGACGCAGAACGCGGTGATCACCGATACCCAGGTCAGCAAAGTGAAAGCCTCGCTGCGCCATAATAACTTCGTGCCGCACACCGCCATTCTCGATCCGCAGCTGCTGGCCGGCGCGCCGGACAAGGTGCTGGCCTACTGCGCCATCGACGCCTTCACCCACCTGTTCGAGGCCTATCTGTCGAAAACCGCCGGCGCCATGACGCGCGACATGTCGCTGAACGGCATACGCCACTTCCTCGCCGCCTGGCCGGCGCTCAACCGCAGCGATGCGGCGCGCGAAGCGATTATGCAAGCTTCGTACCTCGGGGGGCTGACGCTGAGCGCCGCCGGGCTGGGGGTCATTCACGGCATCGCCGGCGAGATCGGCGCGCTGCGCGACTACCACCACGGGCAGGTCTGCGGTCGCCTGCTGCTGCCGTTCCTCGCCCTGTTGGAAACCAGCGAACAGCCGCAGCAGCGCGCGCTGATGGCCGAGCTGGCTGCCAGACTGTACCCGCACTGGCAGGGCAGCCCGGAGAGCTACCTGACCGACTTCATCACCCGCCACGCCATCGCGCCGTTCTGGCAGGACGATTTGCCGATTTCTGGCCAGGAATTGGCGGTGGCGCTGGAGAAATCCAACAGCAAGAATTCCTGGATCGACTATGCGCCGGCGCAGCGGCAACGGATGATCGAAGAGGCGTTTCGCGTCGAATGATTATATAATCAGATCAACGCACTAGCAGGAGTAAGGAAATGGGCATCATCGGCTGGATCTTCGCCGGCATCGCGGTCGGCATCCTGGTCGGCGCGCTGATCAGAATCTTCGGCAAGAAGAAAGAGCAGTAAGCGTCACGCTGTTCCGTGGGCCGCCAGCAGGCACTCATGGAACAGCTTCACCACCCGCTGCGGCACCGGCGAGCGGCGCAGCACGCTGGAGTATTCGCAGTGGTAGCGGAACAGCGCCGGTTTGATCGCCCGCATCAGGTTCTGCGCCACAAAAAACGCCGCGTAGTGATCCGGCAGAAAGCCGACGTATTTGCCGGACAGAATTAACGTCGCTATCGACTCCTGCGCAAACCCCGTCGCCTTGCGATGCAAATGTTGCTGCAGGCTCAGTTCCATATTCGGCGAATGATAGCCTAATCCGGCGAAGGCATAATTGTGCAGCAGATCCCAATTTAATGTTTCATGGGGGCCGGAAAATAATTCATGCTGCGCGCCGCAATATAAGAACATCCTCTCACTGAATAACGAATGATAAGATAAACTTTCCGCGCTGCGGTGCATGGGAATAACCCCAACCTGAAATTGCCCGTCAATAACGCCGCGTTCAATGGTATTAATCGGCTCCACATACATTTGCAAAGAAACCTCCGGCGCGCGCTCGCTGAATAACGCGATAGCCCGGCCGATCTGCGCCTGCGGATTGCTGACCGTATGGTCGAATATCGCCACGTGCAGCTGCCCGCCCATGCGCTGGTGCACCTCGTCCACCCCGCGCCGGAACGCCTCGGTGGCCGCCAGCAGGTTGACCGTTTCCTGGTAGATCAACAGCCCCTCGTCGGTGACCGCAAAGCCCTCGCGCCCACGCTGGCACAGCGTCAGGCCCAGCCGCTGCTCCAGATCCTTGATGTGCTTGCTGATGGTCGACAGGCTGATATTCAGCTCCAGTTCGGCGGCGCTCATGCCGCCGCAGTCGACCACGGCCTTGAATACCCGCAGCAAACGCAGATCCATATCCGACAATTGTCCCAGCAACGCGCGCTTTTTTACTTGCATAAAACCTTAAGTAAGTTTCGACATATGATTATTCACAGTAGAGAACAAGCGGTACATAGTCAATTTCGCACAACAATTCGTTAACAACTCATTTTATTTAATTAATCGCACTTATTTTCCTGCCCGGAGGAAAACATGGCCGCTGAAAATTATTCGCTTAATCGTCTCGATGCCGCAGGGTTAGAAGCCCATTGGATGCCTTTTACCGGCAACCGCAATTTTAAAGCGCAGCCGCGCATCATTACTCAGGCCACAGGGGCGTATTACACCAGCCACGACGGCAGAAAGATTTTCGACGGCCTGTCCGGATTGTGGTGCTGCGGATTGGGGCACGGCCGGCAGGAAATCACCGACGCCGCCCAGCGCCAGCTGGCGACGCTGGATTACTCGCCGGCGTTTCAGTTCGGCCACCCGCTGTCGTTCGAGCTGGCCAACAAAATCAAGGCGCTGACGCCGGCGGGGCTGGATTACGTATTCTTCACCGGCTCCGGCTCGGAAGCGGCGGACACCTCGCTGAAAATGGCGCGCGCTTACTGGCGCGCCAAAGGCCAGGCGGGCAAAACCTGCTTTATCGGCCGGGAAAAGGGCTACCACGGCGTTAACTTCGGCGGCATCTCGGTCGGCGGCATCGCCGGCAACCGCAAGACGTTCGGCGCCGGCGCCGAGGCGGACCATCTGCCGCACACCCTGCTGGCCGGCAACGCCTTTTCGCGCGGCATGCCGCAACAGGGGGCGGAGCTGGCGGATGAGCTCAGCCGCATCATCGCGCTGCGCGACGCCTCGACGATCGCCGCGGTGATCGTCGAACCGTTTTCCGGCTCCGCCGGCGTGATCGTGCCGCCGGTCGGCTATCTGCAGCGCCTGCGCGAGATCTGCACCCAGCATGACATTCTGCTGATCTTCGACGAAGTGATCACCGCCTTCGGCCGCTGCGGCGCGATGACCGGCGCTGAGGCGTTCGGCGTCACGCCGGACATCATGAACATCGCCAAACAGGTGACCAACGGCGCGCAACCGATGGGCGCGGTGGTGGTGCGGCCGGAGATCTACCGCACCTTCATGAACGGCGGCGAGCCGGACTACCAGCTCGAATTCCCGCACGGCTACACCTACTCCGCCCATCCGGTCAGCTGCGCGGTCGCGCTGGCGACGCTGGACATCCTGCAGCGTGAACAGATGGTGGAGCGCGTGCAGGCGCTGGCGCCCTATTTCGAGCGCGCGGTGCACAGCCTGCAAGGAGCCAAACACGTCGCCGACATTCGCAATATCGGCCTGGCGGCCGGCATCACGCTGGCGGCGCGGCCCGGCGAACCGGCGCGGCGCCCCTTCGAGGCGGCGATGCGCTGCTGGGAAAGCGGATTTTACGTGCGCTACGGCGGTGACACCCTGCAGTTGGCGCCGCCGTTCATCAGCAGCGAGGCGCAGATCGACGCGTTGATCAACGCCGTCGGCGACGCCCTCAACGCCACCGAATAAGGAGAGAATCATGACCATTACCCATTGGATCAACGGCGAGCCCGCCACCGGCGGCGAACGCAGCCAGCCGGTTTACGACCCGGCCACCGGCCAATCGGCGCAGGAGGTGCAGCTGGCCGACCGCGCCACGGTGGAGCGCGCCATCGCCGCCGCCGAACAGGCCTATCCCGCCTGGCGCGATACCCCGCCGCTGAAACGCGCGCGCATCATGATGAAGCTCAAGGATCTGCTGGAGCAGCACGCCGACGCCGTCTGCCAGTTGATCACCGCCGAGCACGGCAAGGTGCTCAGCGACGCCCTGGGCGAACTGCAGCGCGGCATCGAGAATATCGAATACGCCGGCTATGTGCCGGAACTGCTGAAGGGCGAACACAGCAAAGAGGCCGGCCCAGGCATCGACAGCTGGAGCGAGTTTCAGCCGCTGGGAGTGGTGGCGGGCATCACGCCGTTCAACTTCCCGGCGATGGTGCCGCTGTGGATGTGGCCAATGGCGGTCGCCTGCGGCAACACCTTCGTGCTGAAGCCTTCCGAGCGCGTCCCTTCCGCCGCGCTGTATATCGCGCGGCTGGCGGCGGAAGCCGGGCTGCCGCCGGGGGTGCTCAACGTGGTCAACGGCGATCGCGAAGCGGTGGAGACGCTGCTGCATGACGGACGCGTCAAAGCAATCAGCTTCGTCGGCTCGACGCCGGTGGCGGAGCACATCTATCACACCGGCTGCGCGCAGAACAAACGGGTGCAGGCACTGGGCGGCGCCAAGAACCATGCAGTGGTGCTGCCGGACGCCGATATCCCCGGCGCGGTCGGCGCGCTGATGGGCGCAGCCTTCGGCTCCTGCGGCCAGCGCTGCATGGCCATCCCGCTGGTAGTGGCGGTGGGCGACGGCACCGCCGACGCGCTGATCGCCGAACTGCGGCAACAGATGGCCGCCATGCGCGTCGGCCCCGGCAGCGACAACCGCAACGACATGGGGCCGCTGGTGACCCAACAGCATTATCAGAAGGTGAAAGGCTATATCGATCAGGGCGTGGCCGAAGGCGCCGAGCTGCTGGTGGACGGCCGCGAACTGAGCGTGATCGGCGCCGACGGCCGCCCCAGCCAGGGGTATTTCCTCGGCCCAACGCTGTTCGACCGCGTGACGCCCGGCATGCGCATCTATCAGGAAGAGATCTTCGGCCCGGTGCTTGGCGTGGTGCGCGCGGCGTCGCTGCAAGAGGCGATGGCCTTGATCGACGCCCACGAATACGGCAACGGCACCTGCCTGTTCACCCGCGATGGCGAAGCGGCGCGTTACTTCTCCAGCCGCATTCAGGTCGGCATGGTGGGGATCAACGTGGCGCTGCCGGTGCCGGTGGCCTACCACTCGTTCGGCGGCTGGAAGCGCTCACTGTTTGGCGATCTGCACGCCTACGGCCCGGACGCCGTCAGGTTCTACACCAAACGCAAAACCGTGACCCAGCGCTGGCCGGCCTCCGGCGACGCCCGGCGCGCCAGCTTCAGCTTCCCGTCGGGGCAGGGGTAACACATAAGAACAATAAACTTCCGGGGAGCAACGCTCCCCGGCATTTCGCGCGCTCCATTTGATTCCTGCGTACAGCCTGTGCAGCAAAACAATAATTCACTCACACGTTAATGGAGTCGTTAACCATGCAAGAGTCCGCCCCTGAACACACTTTCAAAGGCAATCTCAGCGTCCTCGACGTGGTGATGATTACCGCGTCCGGCGTGACGCCGGCCAGTTCGATCTTCGTCATCGCGCCGCTGGCGATCGCCAGCGCCGGCAGCGGCGCCTTTCTGTCATTTCTGATCGCCGCCTGCGTCGCCGCCACCATCGCGCTGTGCTATGCCGAGCTCGGCGCCGCGCACCCCAGCGCCGGCGGCGAATACAGCATCATCAAACGCCTGTTCGGCACCCTGTGCGGGTTGCAGACCTATCTGTTTATTCTCAGCGCCGCGCTGTTCGTGCCGGCGGTGCTGGCCACCGGCGCCGTGCCCTATCTGAATACCGCGCTGGGCACCTCATTCGACGCCTCCACCGCCGGCATGATCACCGTGCTGATCGGCGGCGCCTGCGCCATTTTCAACATCAAGGCCAACGCCCTGCTGACCGGCGCCTTTCTGGTGGTGGAAGTGGCGGTGCTGGCGCTGATCGCCTGGCTCGGTTTCAGCCATCCGCATCAAAGCGCAGAGATCCTCACTGCGCCGGTGATGCTGGACGCGCAGGGCAGCCTGGCGCCGGTGTCGCTGCCGCTGATCGTCGCCATGGTCGGGGTCGCTCTGTTCTCCTACAACGGCTACGGCGCAGCGGTGTACATGGCGGAAGACATGCGCGAACAGGGCAAACCGATGGCGGTCGCGATCATGCTGACGCTGGTCATCGTGGTGCTGGTGGAGCTGGTGCCGTTCACCGCCCTGCTGATCGGCTCGCCGTCGCTGGCGGAGATGGCCAAACAGGCCGACCCGGTCGGCTATGTGGTCACCCAGCTCGGCGGCCCGACGCTGGCGCGGGTGGTGAGCGGCGCGATTTATCTGTCGGTGTTCAACGCCATTATCGCCATCGTGGCGCAGTTCAGCCGCATGATGTTCGCCAGCGGGCGCGACGGCTTCTGGCTGCCGGCGTTCAACCGCGCGCTGAAAATCATCCACCCGCGTTTCGGCACCCCCTGGATCGCCACCCTGCTGTTCGGCGTGCCCTCGGCGCTGCTGGCGTTTTGCTCCGATCTCGAATCGCTGACCTCGTTCACCGTGATCCTGCTGCTGCTGGTGTACATCATCATGGCGGTGGCGGCGCTGATCAGCCGCCGTCGCCGCCACTTCCATCACCCGTACCTGATGCCGCTGTGGCCGCTGCCGGTGCTGGCGGCGCTGCTGTGCTGCCTGTACGTGCTGTGGACGATTTTGATCGCCAGCAGCCTGAAAGACTTTATTATCATTGCCGGCATCATCGGCTTCGGGCTGGCGCTGAACCATCTGCGCGGCCGCCAGACGGCGCCCCTCGCCGCCCCCTCAATAGAAGGAGAATAACCATGACGCAGCGCGCTCAGGATCTGGGCATCACCATCGGCCAGGGCACGCCCGGCCCGCTGAACGCCATCACCGACGTGCCCGGCGTGCGCGTCGGCCATGCCAGCCTTCATGCCGATTTGGCGGACGGGCGCAGCGTGCGCACCGGCGTGACGGTGATCGAACCGCGCCCCGGCTCCGCCCGCCACGCCCCCTGCTTTGCCGGCGTGCACGTGCTGAACGGCAACGGCGACGCCACCGGCCTGGAATGGGTGCGCGAAGCGGGGCTGCTGACCAGCCCGATCGCCTTCACCAACACCCACAGCGTGGGGGTAGTGCGCGATGCGCTGATCGCGCTGGAACGCGAAGCGCTGCCCGCGAGCGACAACGCGGTGTACTGGAATATGCCGGTGGTGATGGAAACCTTCGATGGCCTGCTCAACGACATCAACGGCTTTCACGTCAAGGCCGAGCACGTGCGCCAGGCGCAGCAGGCGGCCCGTGGCGGCTTGCCGCAGGAAGGCGCGGTCGGCGGCGGCAGCGGCATGATCTGTCATGAGTTCAAGGGCGGCAGCGGCACCGCATCGCGCCGCTTGCCCGCCGATCAGGGCGGCTGGACGGTGGGCGCCATCGTGCAGGCCAACCACGGCAAGCGCGAGTCGCTGCTGGTGGGCGGTTATCCGGTGGGCCGCCACCTGGGGCATATCCCCTCGCCGTTCACGCCGCAGCTGCCGCATCCCGGCATGGGCTCCATCGTGGTGGCGCTGGCGACCGACGCGCCGCTGTTGCCGCACCAGTGCGCGCGGCTGGCGCAGCGCGCCAGCATCGGCATCGCCCGCACCGGCGGCGGCACCGAGGATTCGAGCGGCGATATCTTTATCGCCTTCGCCACCGGCAACGACGGCCTGCCGCCCGCCGACTACGCCAATAAAGGCGATTTCACCACGCCGCTGCGCATGGTGAACAACGACTACATTTCGGCGCTGTTCGCGGCGGCGGCGGAAGCGGTGGAAGAGGCGATCGTCAATGCGCTGCTGGCGGCCAATAGCGTCAGCGGCAACGGCTACCGGGCGGAAGGATTGAGCGCCGAGCAGCTGGTGACGGCGTTGGAGAAGGCCGGCTGGCGGCGGTAAACAACGCGGGGCGCGGGGGTAGCCACGCCCTGATAATCAGGATTCGCCGCCCGGCTTGGGCGTCGGATAGTCGTAATCCAGCTTCAACGGCTCGGCATAGACGCTGTTCCACAGCTGTTGATACAGCTGGTCCAACCGCCCGCTCATCGTCGCGCTGTGCAACACCAGCTCCAGATTGCGCGAGTTGTCCAGATAGCCGCCGGTCCAGTTGCTGGTGCCCACCCAGGCAATCCCATCGTCGATGGTCATCAGCTTGCTATGGATCACCCGGGCAAACGGAATGAAGCCGCTGCTGGCCGGTGGTATGGTCACCACTTTGATCTGCACGTTCGGCACCAGCGCCAGGCTCTTCAGCCAGGCGATATCCGGCTTTTTGGTGTTCCAGTTGGCCACCATCAGCTCGATCTGCACGCCGCGCGCCGCTGCGCTGCGCAGCGCATTGTCGATCACCGCATAGAAGGGGCGGCTGCGCTCCGGGCCAAACGACAGCGGCGCGTAATCCATTACCTGCACCCGCACCCGCCGTTTGGCGTCGGCCAGCAGACGCGGCAGCTCGGCCTGCGAATCGAGCACGCCCGCCGGATTGTAGGCGCGCGGGCTGGCCACCAGATAGTTGCCCTGCGGGGGCGCGGTCGGCGGCGAATCGGGCAGCGCCGGCACCGGCTTATCCTGCGCCAGCAGCGCCTGCGCCTGCCAGTCCTGTTCGAAGATCGCCTGAATTTGCCCCACCACCTTGGCGTCGCTGATGCGCAGCCCGGTTTCGTGAATATGCTCCAGCGCGCGCCAGTCGAAGTTCTGGCTGCCGACAAACGCCTGTTCGCCGTCCACCAGCAGATACTTGGCGTGCAGGATGCCGCCGCTCAGCTTCTGGTAAGGAATGATGCGCAGCTCCAGATTGGGGATCGCCTTCAGCTGCTCCAGCGTCTCGGCGGTGGAGTTGCGGATACCTTTCTCCTCCAGCAGGAAGCGGATTTTCACCCCACGCTCACCGGCCGCCTTCAGGCGCTGCAGCACGCCGTCCAGCAAGGAGCCGTCCTGATTCGCCACGTAGAACTGCCCCAGATCGATGCGGGTTTTCGCCGCGTCGAACATCTCGCGCCACACCTCGGCGGTGTTGCGCAGGTCGTCGGCCTGCAGCGCGGTTTCCACCGGCGCGGTATACACCAGCTCGTAACCGGGAATCGCAAAACGCGCCGCAGCGCTCTGGCTCAACATCAACAAACAACCGCCCCACAATGCCGTATAAAGGCGGCCGAACGGCCGCCGTGTTGGATGGCCATTAGGCATAGCGCGGCGCCCCGCTGTCAACCCATTGTTCGCCGCTGCCGCTCTCCGGGCGGCTGGCCGGTTGACCGGCGCGGATCAGCAGCACCTTCAGCAGCTCGTTGATGCGCTCCATGCGGCTCTGCAGGAAGTTGTTGGCCACCAGGCACAGCAGCGCGATGGCGATGCCGAGGCCAGTGGCGTACAGCGCGGTGCCCATCCCGGCCGACACCAGGCTCGGCTCGGACACCCCCGAGGCGGCCAGCGCCTTGAAGGTTTCGATGATCCCCATCACCGTGCCGAGCAGCCCCAGCAACGGCGCGGCGGTGACCACAGTTTCCAACAGCCACAGGCCGCGCGCCATCGGCGGCTTGCTCAGCAGGTACTGGGCGTCGATCAGGTCGCCGATCGCCTCGCGATCGCCGGCGCGGTGTTTCTGCGCCAGCACCGGCGCGATCACTGCCATCGGCAGGCTGTTGCGCTGGGTCAATTCGTCCGGCAGATCGGCGGCGCGGCGTACGTCCGGCGTCAGCGCCTGCTCCAGTCGGCGCGCCTGGCGCTGGGTATAGGCGAAGTACAGCGTGCGTTCGATGATGATCACCAGCGCGATCGCCAGCGCGGCGTACATCACGTAGAAAATAATGTCGTGCAACAGATTGGCGTCCATACAGGGCTCCTCTTCCCCGCCGCCCGGCAGGCAGCGGGGCATTCAGTTAAAAGGTGGCTTCCAGCGAGACGCTGAAGGTGCGTTCTTCGCCGACGTTGTAATACGGGGTGCTGGCCTTCACGCCGCCGTAGGGCGCCGCGTTGAAGGTGGTGGTGCGCACCGAGGTCAGGTATTCCTTGTCAAACAGGTTGCTGATGCCAAAACGCAGCGCGGCGCTTTTGACGATTTTCTTGTCCACCGGCAGATGCACCCCCGCCGCCAGATCGAACACCGTGCGCCCGCCGATCTTCTCGTCGTTGGTCAGATCGCCATAGAACGCGCTGACGTACTTGCCGCTGACGCTGCCGTAGTACAGGCCGTCGTCATAACCCAACGTCATGTTCAGCAGGTTTTTCGGCACGTTCGGCACCTCTTTGCCGGAGGTCGGCAGCGGCTGCCCGCCGTTGCTGACGATGTCGTTCTTCTGCTTCGATTGGGTATAGGTATAGGAAGTGTAGTAATTGAAGTTATGCGGCAGTTGGCCGCTCCACTCCAGCTCCAGCCCTTTGTTCTCCACGTTGCCGATGTTCATCATCTCGTAGTCGCCGGCCGCGTTGGTGGTGGAGATCTGGCGATCGCTGTAGCGCATGTAGAACAGCGTGGCGCTCAGCAGCATGTCCTCTTGCTGGAAACGCCAGCCCAGTTCGTGGTTCCAGCTCAGCTCCGGCTTGGTGCTGAGCGAATCGCCGACGTTGTACAGCACGTAGTTGGGCGGCGTGCGCATGTTGCGCGTCAGGTTGTAAAACACCTGGTTTTCCTGGTTCACCTTATAGCTGGCGCTGAAGTTCGGCAGGAATTCGTGATAGGTGGCTTTGCGCTTCTCCGGCACGTTGTACAGGCTGCCGCGGTTGTCCCCTTTACGCTCCACGTACTGATAGGCCAGGCCGCCGACGAAGGTCCAGTCCGGCGTGGCGAACCAGGTGTCCTGCAGCCACACTTTCTGCGCCGGGGTGATGGTGTACTGGTTGCGCCCCTGCACGGTGTTGCCGTTGGCGTCCTTCACCTGATCGGAACCGCCGGGTTTCCCCCAAATCTGTGACGGGTTGCCGTCGCCCTTGATGCTGATGAACGGCTGGGTCTGCAGCTGGCGCGCGCGTTCATACCAGTAACCGATATCCAGACTGTGCTGATCGTTGATGTCCCACTTCAGCTTGGTGGTGATGCCCGGCCGCCAGGTCTGCGTCCACGACGGGCGGTAGTAGGTGTTGGATTTCAGGTTGCTGAGATCGTACTGCCCGGCTCTGTCCGACGTGCTGGACAATACCGACGCCGTCTGGCCGTTGAAGCTGCCGCCGTTGCCCCAGTAGTAATACGGCTGCAGGGTCAGCGACAGGTTGTCGCGCAGCTGCAGTTTCTGGGTGAACGACAGCGTAAAGTTCTCGAACGGGTTGCGTTCAATCTTGTAATACTTGTTCAACTGCCCTTTGCTGTTGTACTCCGGCGAGGTGACATAATCGGTGTCACGGCCGTCGTTTTGGAACTGCGCCTTGCTCAGGGTGTTGTAGTTGGTGTTGTTCTGGCGGTTGTACTTCATCACCAGATTGCTGCTGTTGCCGTTGCCGTCTTCATACAGCGAGTTCATCTCGAACTTGTCGGAGTACAGCCGCCCCTCGCCGCGCCATTTCTTCGCCTCGGTGTGCGAATAGGAGAGCCAGTTGCTGAAGCCGTTGTACTCGCCGGTCTCCAGGCGGGCGAAGGTTTTGCTCAGGCTGTTGCTGCCCAGCGTCTGCTTGACGAAACCGCCGAAGTCTTTCGCCGGGCGGCGCGTCACCAGGCCGATGTTGCCGCCGCTGGAGCCGATGTGCGGGCCGTCCGCTTCGGAGGAGCCCTGGGTGACGAACACCTCCTCCAGGTTTTCCGCGTCGCCCAGCAGGTTCGGGTAGACCGCGTAGTTGCCGGAGTCGTTGATCGGGATGCCGTCCATCGACAGGCCGATCTGATCCGAGTTCATGCCGCGCATGGTGTAGTCCACGCCGCTCAGGCCGCTGGCGTCGTTGCTGTTGACGTTCAGGCCCGGCGTGTATTTCAGTTTATCGATGGCGTTGGCCGCCGACGGCATTTTGTTCATCGCCTCTTTGGTGACGGTGGAGCGCGCCTTGGCGCTGTCATCCTGCACCATCATGCCGCCGCCGAGCGACTGCCCCTTGACGCTGATGGTGCCGACATCGGTGGCGTCGGCCGCCAGCGCGGCACCCGGCAGCATCGCCGACATCACCGCCAGATAGATCCCAGAACGATTAAACGATTTCATTGTGTGCATCCCATAAAAATCAAACGATTAACCCTTGCGCTAAGGCGCCTGATAATTGAACGTCGCGGTAAATCTTTTGGTTGTTTGCCCGGCGAACGCCTCGCTCGGGAACGGCTTTACTGAACTGATGCTTTGCAGGCTGCTCATCGCCGCGCGATTCAGCAGCATGCTGGCGGCCTTGTTGGCGATGCCGGAAGAGAGCACCCGCCCGCTGCGATCGACCTCCAGCCACACCTCGACGTTGCCCTGCGGGCGCTCAAGCGAGGCCTGCCGCCCGCTCGGGTAGCGCTTGCGCTGTTCCAGCTCACGGCGCAAGGCCAGCAGGTAGCCGTTTTCTATCGCCTGCGCGTTCACCTTCGGCGCCGCGGGGGCGGCCGGTGCGGGCTGCGCCGCCGGTTTGCTGACCAGCGCGCGCGGTGCGGCGGGCGCCGGCGTCGGTTTAGGTTTCTCTACCGGTTTGGCTTTCTCTTTCACCGGTTTGGGTTTGGGCTTCGGCTGTGGCTTCGGCACCGGCTTGGCTTCCACGATCGGTTCCGGCGCCGGCACCACCGGTTCGGGGATCGGCTCCGGCTCCGACTCGGGCGGCGGCGGTTCGGGCTGAGGCTCCGGCGGCGTTTCCGGTTGGGGTTCCGGCGCCGGTTCAGGTTCCACCAGCGCCAGTTCAATGGCGGTTTCGTCGTAGCGCGGCTGGATCTTCAGCGCCGCCTGTTGGCTGGCGAACAGCAGGCAACCGGCGACAATCAGCGCCGGCAACCAGCTGAAAAGATGACGTGAGCGATAGAGCAGATACATGTCACAGCTTCCGTGTCGCGATGGAGACGGAGAAGAAGCCGCCCTGGCGCAGGTTGTCCATGACCGCCACCAGCCGCTCGACCGCCACGCCTTTATCGCTGTTGACGATGATGGTGGTGGTCTGGTTGGCCTGCTGCTGTTGCTTCAGCGTGTTGACCAACGCGTCGAGCGCGATCGGCTGGCCATCCAGTTGCAGCTGTTCGTCGGCCCCCAGCGTGATGATCGCTTTCTTCTGCGGTTTCAGCTGTTGCGCGCTGCCGGCGGACGGCAACTGCGTTTTCAGCCCGAGCGCCGGAATGACGTTCAGGCTGATCAAGACGAAAAACACCAATAAAAACATCATCACGTCGATCATCGGGATCAATTCGATGTGCGCTTTGTTCTTTTTCGGTTCGTTCCAGTTACGCATGACACTCCCTCCAAAAGCGAAGCAGCCAATATAGGAGGGGTTTGTTTACCTTTTGTTACGCTTGTGTGATCTTATTTTCACAGCGGAGATTTTTTGCGAGAATTTTTTCAATGGCTGACGACAACAAGGGCTATATAACCCATTAATTAGCGATAGTTTTTATTGGAATAATTGCAATGTGGGCCTAACGCCGTGCGGATGACGAGACAATAAATGTGAAAATAGTGACAAGCTGCGCCAACCGGTGGCGGCTTTGCCTCTCACCTCCCAGCGACATCTGCTATTTTTCCCAAGAAAATTCCCAATCCCCCTCTTTAAAACACTCGCCAAAAATAAATGCGACTATATTTAACCAAATAACATCCTTCATTGAATCGAATATTGCCAATCAAATGGCAGCCGTTATATTTTTAAAGTGAAATAGCGCTACGGCATTATTTTAGAATTTAATTAAACCCACTAAGTCACCCTTTTATTTATAAGGATTGTATATGAAAGTACTTAGTCAATATGAAGAACAGTACGTTAGCGGTGGCGATCTGAACGCGGCCTGGGATGGGCTGTTGGACGGCGCCATGACCGGCGCGCTGATTGCAGGTAAATCCGCAGGCGCAGGCGGCTTTATTGCCGGTGCGGTCGGCCAATTGGTCGGCACCATCATCGGCGGCGTTGCAGGCGGTGTGGGGCTGGGTCTTTATGGCCTGACGCATACGCAGCAGGAAGTGGCCGACTACGCGAAACATTTCCGCGAGACTATCGGCTCCACCTCGACCTCGGTCGGCGGCAGCCTGTAAACATGAATGAATGAATGAATAAATAGTCACCCTTGCGGTGGCTATTTATTTTATTACAGCACCGTCCCTAATGTCGCGCGCTGCGCTCTTTATGGTTATGGCATCCCTGTATTTTTTCAAACCTGATGTTATCGCACCGGTATTCAATTGAGAAACCATCCACGGGCTGAAAGCGAATGGCGTTAATTTTACCGCCGCCATTAAGTTATTGAGATCGATCCACGCATAATCCGCCACTTCATCCGGATTAGCGCAGAGAGCGCCTTTACAATACGCGGCAAATACCGGGCAAACCTCATTCTCCATAATGCCGGACACGTCGGTCGCCTGATAACTGAAGGCGTCGCTCAGCAGCGTTATCTGCTCGACTTCCGTGCCCAATTCAACCTGAGCGCGACGTATAACGGCCTGCGCCAGCGCCTCTTGCGGCAGGGGATGCCCACAAAAAGAATTGGTCCAGCCCCCCGGCCAGGCGGTTTTGCTCAACGCGCGCCGGGTGACCAGCACTGCACCCTCGACAGTAAACAGGTAGCATGAAAAAGCCAGATGCAGCGGCGTATGCCGCGTGTGGACCTGATCTTTGGGCATCGTCCCGCAGGGCTGCCAGGCGGCGTCAAGCAAAACGACGTCTTCATTTCTCATCATTGTTATTTCCATGAAAAGGCGGGCCTTTCCCCGCCTGCGGTTTCATTTCCTCAGAAGAGGGGGAATGGTCGGCACTTCCGGCGCATTATCGATATCCTGCTGAGTCATGCGAAACTCGGGCGGATAATGCTCCCGTTCCGTTCTGCGAGCAGGCTCGGTATTACGCCAGGTATAAAGGCAGTGTTGACACTGGTATACCGTCCACACGCCCTTGACCGGTGAATACGCCATGACGTCTATCTGTTTATCGGCACAACGAGGACAAATCATAGGAACTCCTTAATGACGGTTAGCCAGCATGGCGGTTAATTTATCCACCCACAGGGCGGTTTCGGGTAAATCCTTGACCGGCTGGCTGTAGTGGCCGCGCGTATCCGGAGCCACCGGCGTGGTCGCGTCAATGATGAGTTTGTCCGTGATCCCCGCCGGGCTGGAGCCGGGATCCAACTCCAGCACCGACATATTCGGCAATTGCACCAAATCGCCGGCCGGATTGACCTTGGCGGACAGCGCCCACATAACCTGCGGCAGGTTGAAGGGATCGACATCCTCATCGACCATGATCACCATTTTCACATAGCCCAGCCCATGCGGCGTGGTCATCGCCCGCATCCCCACCGCGCGCGCGAAACCGCCGTAACGCTTTTTAGTGGAAATGATGACGAGCAACCCGTGGGTATACATCGCATTAACCGCCTGCACTTCCGGAAACTCGGCTTTCAACTGCTGATACAGCGGCACACAGGTGGCCGGCCCCATCAGGTAGTCGATTTCTGTCCAGGGCATGCCCAGATACAGGGATTCGAAAATCGGCCGCGAGCGGTAAGAAACCTTATCGATGCGCACCACCGTCATGTTGCGGCCGCCGGAATAGTGCCCCGTAAATTCGCCGAACGGGCCTTCAATCTCGCGCTTGCGGCCTTCAATCACTCCTTCAATGATGACTTCGGAACCCCAGGGCACATCAAAGCCGGTCAAGGGGGCCGTCGCTATCGGGTACGGGCTTTCACGCAGGGCGCCGGCCATTTCATACTCCGACTGATCGTATTTGAGCGGCGTCGCCCCCATCAGCGTAATGATCGGGTCATTGCCCAGCGTAATGGCGATAGGCAGATCCTCGCCGCGTTCTTCTGCTTTATGCAGATGCAGCGCGATGTCGTGCATCGGCACGGGCTGCAGGCCCAGCTTACGCTTGCCCTTCACCTCCATGCGATAAATGCCGACGTTTTGCTTGCCGAAGTGGGTCGGATCTTCAGGATCGCGGGAAACCACGCAGGCCTTATCCAGGTAGAATCCACCGTCGCCGTCGTTTAAGCGAAACAGCGGCAGGATCTCAAACAGATTAATCTCCTCACCGTTGACCTCATTCTCGGCCCAGGGCGGATTATCGCGACGTTCCGCAGAGACGGGGAAATGATCCCAGCGGCGAATATACTCATCGATTTGCTGCTTCACCGGCGTGGCCGGCGGGAGCCCCAGGGCTATGGCGTGATTCTGCCATGACCCGATGGTGTTCATGACCACATGCGCGTGTTCAAAGCCTTTAATGTTCCTGAATGCAATGGCGGGGGCGCCCTCACCCATTCTGCCTGTGGCGTTGGCTGCCGCGGCGATATCCGGTTCCGCCTGAACCTCCTCGGTAATATCGAGTAATTGTCCGGCCTCATCCAGCGCCGCTAAATAACTTCGCAGATCGTCATAAGCCATATTTAACCTTCCTCGGTGTCAGTGGTTTTTTTGCTATTTTCTTTTAGTCCTGCCCAGCGCTTTGCCCGGCGATGATCAAGACCAAATTGATCCAGCACGCGTGCGACAATATGATCGGTAACGTCATCAATATGAGTGGGGTGGTTATAATAAGCGGGCATGGGGGGAACCAATGACACCCCCAATTTCGAGAGCGCGAGCATATTTTCCAAGTGAATAGTGCTCAACGGCGTTTCTCTGGGAACCAACACCAACTTCCGCCCTTCTTTGATAATCACATCCGCCGCTCTGCCAATAAGCCCTTCTGCATAACCGGCTCGAATACCCGCTAACGTTTTCATACTGCAGGGAATAATGATCATGCCGTCCGTATGAAAAGAACCTGAAGAGATCGTGGCGGCCTGATCGGCAGAACCGTGCGTCACGTCGGCCATCGCCATCACGTCATGCACGGTGAAATTTGTTTCGAGTTCAATGGTCGTTTTGGCCCACTTACTCAAGATCAAATGCGTCTCTATGCCCTCCATGTCTTTTAGCGCCTGAAGCAGCGCCGTACCCAGCGGCGCCCCGGTCGCGCCCGTCATCGCGATCACTAATTTCATGCAACACCCCACAAAGTTCGTATGCGAACGATTTATCAAATCTAGTCCTGAGATAGCGATAAAACAAGTGGGCAATATGTAACCGTTCGTAAACGAACAACTTTCCGGGCAGGTATCCCTTATCGGCTTATTTTGTTATATTGATATTATTGTTAGCTTTTTTCCTTTCAGGGAATAATGTATGAACAGAACGCTGGCCAATACTTTTTTCCACCTCATTCGCGAACTGCTTCAGGATCATAGTGCTCAATGGCAAAAATCGCTTCCTGAACTCAGCAAACAACAATATTCCATTCTGGCCACCGTTTCAGAAACGCCGGGCATTGAACAAATCGAATTAATGGAAGCGGCGATCAGCAGTAAAGCCGCGCTGGCCGAATTGCTAGGCCGCATGGAAGGAAAAGGTCTATTAAAACGGGAAGCCGGCGAGCATGATAAGCGCCGCCGATTTATTTACCTGACGCCTGCTGGGCAGGCGCTGTTCGAAGCCAGCCGCCCCATCGCCGACGCGATTGATAATATGTATCTCGAACGAGTCAATAAAGACCAACATGAGTCGGCGCTTTTCGTTTTAAAGACGATGATAGGGAAGCAATAAAGTCACCGCGCCAACAGCGGAAGCTGAAAGCATAAAAAAAGACGCCCGCAGGCGTCTTTTTTATCGCGTTAACTGAAGCTCTGGGCAATCAGTTCACTTTCACCGGCATGCCGGAACGGGCCTTGATCGCCGCGTCCACTTCGCTCTGGTTGACGCCGGCGTCCATCAGCACTTTGCCGACCGGCGCAGAGATGGTCAACGGCACCGGATCCTTGGATTGCAGCTGCTCTTCGTTGGCCGACAGCGGGTTGTGCACTTCCACGTAGCGCGAGCCGTCCGGTTCGACGGTGGCCTTCATCGGTTCGTTGATGAACTGCACGCGGGTGCCGACCGGCACGTTCTGGAACAGGTACTTGATGTCGTCGGCGCGCAGACGCACGCAGCCGTGGCTCACGCGCAGGCCGATGCCGAAGTTGGCGTTGGTGCCGTGAATGGCATACAGACGGCCGACATACAGCGCATACAGCCCCATCGGGTTATCCGGGCCGGCCGGGAACACCGCAGGCAGGATCTCGCCGTCTGCCGCGTATTCGGCGCGCATCTTGGCGGTCGGCGTCCAGGTTGGGCCGTCTTTCTTGCGCTGCACGGTGGTGGTCCAGTTCAGCGGGGTGTCTTTACCCAGCTGGCCGATGCCGATCGGCAGCACCACCACGGTGTTGGAACCTTTCGGGTAGTAGTACAGACGCATTTCGGCGCTGTTGATGATGATGCCTTCACGCGGCGCGTCCGGCAGGATCAGCTGTTGCGGGATGGTCAGGGTGCTGCCGGCCTTCGGCAGGAACGGATCCACGCCCGGGTTGGCCTCCAGCATGTTGCTCAGCCCCATCTGATACTGGGCGGCGAAGCTTTCCAGCGGCAGTTTGCTGTCTTCCGGTACGGTAATTTGGATATTTTCGCCCACCAAACGGCTGTCTTTTGGCGGCAGCGGGTAGACGACGGCGAAGGCAGCCTGGCTGAATGCAACCAGTGCCGTAAACAGGGTTAATAACGCGCGAATGCTCATTTTCATCTTCGTGTTGGTCAAGGCCACTGGCGATTATGGGTATTGGTTTCTACGGCCACTTTGCCCCGTTGAATTTCAGCCGGCAGCCAACGGCGCTGCGGCCTGAAAAACCAGGGGGATTTGACCGGATGCGCATTATATGTGCACATCAATCAAAGTGTGAACCATTACCGATGTAATATCGCAATTTTTTGTAACCTGACGCGCCACGAAGGCGATTTTTTGCGAGAACCGCCGCCTAGCTGGCGGCGGCCAACGCCTCCTCCCGCCGTATCGGAATCAGATATTCACAGCGGATCGCCGCGCCGCCGAGCGGGCAACTGCCCTCCTGCGCCGGGTAGAAACGCTCGATATCCTGCCCTGGCCGGCGAATGGCGTTCATCTGCGGCATGGCGGTGTCATACAGCCGGACAATAAAGTTTTGTAACCCTTCCGCCTGTCCCTGGTAGGTGAAACGGGCATACTCGCCCTGCTCGATAGTCACCCGTTCTCCCGGCGCCCCTTCGTCCGGCAGAGCGGCGGTGTAGGCCATGCGCGGGCTGCCCCGGCGGCGCCGGTCAACTTCCAGACTGGTGAGACCGTATACCACCTCCGGCAGCGCCTGCGGCTGCAGCAACTGCCGCCAGGCGTGGCGGCGCAGCTCGCACTTGGAGGCCGCCAGCTGCCCCAGCGTGCAGTGGCGGCGTTGAGTGTGCCCCACCAGCTGCATCGCGGGCAGCGTCACGATATCGGCCTGCGGCAATGGCGCTTCGGTCAGGCGCAGCGGCGGCTGCAGCCCATAGCTCGACCAATCCTGGCTGCGACGATAGCTGGCCGGCGGCAGACCGAACTGCTTGCGGAAGCAACGGGTGAAGGTCTGCTGCGAATCGAACTGGTAAGTATCGGCGATGCAGGCCACGCTGGTGCCGGTCAGGCGCAGTTCACGCGCAGCGGCGGTCAGCCTTCTGCGGCGCGCGTAGGTGCCGAGAATATGGCCGGTATGCTGCTTGAACATCCGCTGCAAATGCCATTTGGAGTAGCCGGACTTGGCGGCGATGTCGTCCAGCGTCAGCGGCTGATCCAGGCTCTGCTCGATCCAGGCCAGCAGCTGTTCAATCACCTGTTGCTGGTGCATGGTGTTCCCCTTATTTTAACAATAACGTCTGCGCCAATACCCGGCCTGCGGCTTCATCGGCGGCCACCAGTACCGGATAGCCCCAGAATTTGGCGCCGTATTCGGCGAATTCTTCCGCCGCCGCGCGTTTGGCGTCGTCCGGCTCCAGCATGATCATGCCTTTCACCCACCGCTTCAGCGCCTCGCGGTTATCGCGCTTCCACAGCGCCACCTGGGTACGAGCATCGCGGTCATGTTCTTGTTCTTCATCGCCGACGCTGCGGTCGGTGAGCAGAACAAAAGGCTCGGCGCGCGCCAGCAGCGCGCTGAATTCGGCCAGCTCGGCCTGGGTATCGCGCCCGTTTCGGCGCATCCACACCAGCGGAAAGTCGGCGGTATCCAATGACATAATCAGTTTCCTCGCGAAAGGGTTTAGAACTGGCGCTTACTTTATCGGCACCAGCGCTAGACCGCATTGCGCAATCAGGACATAATACTTTTCAATTCCGCCAAATTGAGAACTATTCTCATGAAAGTACAGATCCCCCGCCACTGTCTGGATATCGATCAGGTGCCGCGCCCGCTGTTTGCCCTGCAAGGTTCGACTCTCGAGCAGGATTGGGAAGTCGAGCCGCACCGCCACCGGAAGGCGCAACTGATCTACACCGTGCGCGGCATGATCCGCTGCGAAGTGGAAAACGGGCTGTGGCTGGTGCCGCCGCAGTGCGCGCTGTGGATGCCGGGCAACGTGTTGCACAACGCCCAGGGCGCCGGCTCCACCGAGGCCTACTGCCTGTTCGTCGATCAACATGCCGCCGTCGGCCTGCCGCAAAGCTGCTGCACGCTGTCGGTCTCGCCGCTGCTGCGCGAGCTGCTGCTGCAGGCCAGCACCTTTGAGCCGCTTTACGACGAACAGGGCGCCGAGGGGCGTCTGACGGCGGTATTGCTGGATCAGTTGGCGGCCGCGCCGATCGAGAATCTGCATCTGCCGGTGTCCGACGACGCGCGCATCCGGCAGTTGACCGAAGGCATGCTGAGCAGCCCGGCGGACAAATCCACCCTCGGGCAGTGGGCGCAGCGCATCGGCATGAGCGAACGCTCCCTCAGCCGCACCTTGCAACAGCAGATGGGCATGAGCTTCGGCCACTGGCGGCGCCAGCTGCACGTGATGCTGGCGCTGCAGCGCTTGACGCAGGGCGAGAGCGTACAGACGGTGGCGCTGGATTTGGGCTACGAGAGCGCCAGCGGCTTCGTCACCATGTTCAGAAAGGCGGTGGGCAAACCGCCGGCGCGCTACCTGGCGGAGCGCAACGCCTCTGGAGAAACCCTGGGCGGTGCGATCACCATGTAAAAAAGCCGGCGCAGGCGCCGGCTTGGAACAGGTGAAAATCAGAAGTCGTAGAACACCGTTATCCAGGTGGAATCCGGCTCGTTGTCGCTGCTGTTGGCCAGCGTGCGCTCCACATACACCGACAGACCGTAACCGATGGTGGTGCCCGCGCCAAGATAGACGTGGTTGGCGTGATACGCCTCGTCTCCCTTCAGCCGCAGCGAGTCCGCCGCCACATAAGGCTGGACGGATTTGAGAAACGGCTTGTCGATATTGAAGGTGTAACCGACGAAACCTTCCAGCCCGTAGCCGTCACCGGCGAAGAAGTGCGACAGCGTGCGCTGGCGGGTGCTCGGCACATAATCTTTGTAGTAGCTGGCGGTGCCGACGATATACCAGTTGTTCGGCTGCCAGGTTAACGCGGTGCCGGACAACTGCTGGTGATAATCCTGTTCGTGGTACAGATTGTCTTTGATCTTCGCATCGGTATAACTGTAGGCGGCGCTGAAGGTGAAGTCTTTCGTCACCTTATAATCGAAGCCCAGCCCGCCACCGCCCTTGCGGCGGTAAATCAGGTTATCCGCGGTGTGCAGATCGTCTTCCGGCAATAAGTAGTTGGCGTACAGCGTGACCGGCCCGAAATCATTGGTGTATTTGATGCTGTTTTTCGGTTTATTGCCGCCGTCATAGTCGCCGGAAATACCGATGCCGGTGCCGCCCGCATGGCCATCGTTATCCCAGACGTCGCTTTTGATGCCGACCACCGAATAATAGATGCCGTATTGATGGCCATAGGTCAGGGTGCCGTAACGATCGTCTTTGAAGCCGGCGTACAGCTGGCGCTGATAGTCGCGCTTGCCGTCTTCGTTATAGTGCCCGTCCCAGCTGAGCGCGTGCGCCAGATCGACGCCCCACTCGTAATAGCCGATGATCGAGGTGTCCTGCGTCAGCGCATAATCGCCGCTGAAGCGAAAACGCGTGCCGCCGTCGTGGCCGTTTTTGTCATAGCCCGGCTCCGGGCCGTTATTGAAGATCCACTCGGGGCGAATGCTGCCGCCCACCTTTAAACTGAGCGGCGCCAGCAACACATTGCTCTGCGGGTTTTTATCCAGAATGGTGATCTCGGCCTGCGCGCCGGCGGAAATCGCCGACAGCAAGACGCCGCCAATGAATATTGGCGTTGTATTTTTTCTCATTATTACCCCTGCCCGAAAAAATTATTGTTATAAACGCGGTGGTCTTAAGCCACGCAGAAATAATTAACCGATGTGAACAGCGCACGCAAGATATAAAAATTCACGCCATAACCTGCCATTATTTTAGGTTGGATTTAATTTCAGCAAAAACGTGTTCACCTGTAACACGGAGAAAAACAATGTAATAATCGCAGCACGAAATAAACCAATCCGCACGTTTCACCCAAAATAACTCTTCGTGATTATCTGGGAATAATGATAGCAAATAACAAAAAAATATTATTGCCGCAGGTAAACCGTCACGCGATGGAATTAATTAAAGGCGGGAAATAACGACGGAGCGCATTGCGCGCTCCGGGGAAAATCTCACTACTGCGCCAGCCAGCCGCCGTCCATGTTCCAGGCGGCGCCACGCACCTGCGCCGCCGCATCGCTGCATAGGAACAGCGCCAGCTCACCGAGCTGCTCTGGCGTGACGAACGCTTGCGAAGGCTGCTTCTCCGCCAACAGCTCATCGCGCGCCCGCTGCGGATCGGTACCGGCGGCGATGCGTTTGTCGATCTGCTGCTGCACCAGCGGCGTCAGCACCCAGCCGGGGCAGATGGCGTTGCAGGTGACGGGCGTGCGGGCGGTTTCCAGCGCCAGCGTCTTGGTCAGCCCCACCACGCCGTGCTTGGCCGCCACATAGGCCGACTTGTCTTTCGACGCCACCAGCCCGTGCACCGACGCCACGTTGATGATGCGTCCCCAGTTGCGCTCGCGCATACCCGGCAGCGCCAACCGGCAGGTGTGGAACACCGCCGACAGGTTAATGGCGAGGATGGCGTTCCATTTCTCCACCGGGAACTGATCCAGCGGCGCCACGTGCTGAATGCCGGCGTTGTTCACCAGAATGTCCACGCCGCCGAACTCACGCTCGGCATAGTGCATCATGTCCGCTATCTGGGCCGCATCGCCGAGATCGGCGCCGTGATACCCCGGCGCGGCGCCCAGCCGGGCAACCTGCGCTTTCGCCGCTTCCACATCGCCAAAGCCGTTGAGGATCACGCGCACGCCGGCGGCGGCCAGCACGGACGCTATCCCGAGGCCGATGCCGCTGGTCGAGCCGGTCACCAGCGCGGTCTTGCCTTGTACACTCATGGTATCGCTCCTTTAAACAATGCCGGTCAGGTAGAACACGCCGATCACGAACAGCACCGCGGCGCTCTTGATCAGGGTGATGGCGAAGATGCCGCCATAGGCCTGCCGGTGGCTGAGGCCGGTGATCGCCAGCAGGGTGATCACCGCGCCGTTGTGCGGCAAGGTATCCATGCCGCCGCTGGCCATCGAGGCCACCCGGTGCAGCACTTCCAGCGGGATATGCGCGGCGTGGGCGGCGGCCACGAAGTTATCGGCCATCGCCGCCAGCGCGATGCTCATGCCGCCGGAGGCCGAGCCGGTGATGCCGGCCAGCAGGGTGACGCTGATCGCTTCGTTCAGCAGCGGATTGGGGATCGCCGACAGCGCCTGCGACAGCACCAAAAAGCCCGGCAGCGCGGCGATCACCGCGCCGAAGCCGTATTCGGAAGCGGTGTTCATCGCCGCCAGAATTGCGCCACCGACCGCCGTCTTGCTGCCTTCCGCCAGCCGGCCGCGAATATTGCCAAAGCCGAACGCCACCACCAGTAGAATACCCGACACCAGCGCCGCTTCCACCGCCCAGATGGCGGTGATCTTCGCCACGTCGGTGGTGATGGGCTTGGCCAGCCCCGGCAGCGTCAGATCGTGGCTGGCGCCGTACCACTGCGGGATCCAATGGGTGAAGCCAAGGTTGAATACCCCGACCAGAATCAACGGCAGGATGGCGATCAGCGGATTAGGCAGGTTGATATCGTCCGGGGTTTCCGGTTCGTTCAGCAGCTCGGTGCCGTACCCTTCGCCTTTCAGCTGCGCCTTGCGCCGCTGGCGTTCAAGATACAGCAGGCCGACCGCGATGATGAACAGCGAGCCGATCAGCCCCAGCCAGGGCGCGGCCCAGGCGTTGGTGCCGAAGAAGCTGGTCGGGATGATGTTTTGGATCTGCGGCGTGCCGGGCAAGGCGTCCATGGTGAAGGAGAAGGCGCCGAGCGCCACGGTGGCCGGGATCAGCCGCTTGGGGATGCCGCTCTGGCGGAACAGCTCGGCGGCGAACGGATAAACCGCGAACGCCACCACGAACAACGACACCCCGCCGTAGGTCAGCAGCGCGCACACCAGCACGATCACCGGAATGGCGTGGCGCCGGCCGAGAATGCGGATCGCCGCCGCGACGATCGAACGGGAAAAACCGGACAGTTCGATCAGCTTGCCGAATACCGCCCCCAGCAGGAACACCGGGAAATAAAGCTTCACGAAGCCGACCATCTTCTCCATAAACAACCCGGTGAAGGTCGGCGCCACCGCGCCGGGGTCGGTCAACAGCACCGCGCCCAGCGCGGCGATCGGAGCGAACAAAATCACGCTGTAGCCGCGGTAGGCGGCCAGCATCAGTAATCCCAGTGCTGCCAGGGCAATCAAAACGCTCATCGGACACCTCGCTATCGTTGTTATTGTCAGGTACGGAGTGCGAAATTAAGGTTTCAGCGCAAAGCGCAGCTGATGCGCCCGGCGCCGATGAATGCGTTCCCTGCGCTCTTCATCCCACAGATAAAATCCCCGGCCGCTGCGTTGGCCGCTATCGCCGCGCTGCAGCCGCTGTTCAACCAGCGCCATCATCTCGTCGCCGGTCGCCAGTTCCGGGAACAGGTGGCGGGCGATGTCCGCCACCGTCGCCAGCCCGGTCATGTCGGCGGCTTCGAGCGGGCCGACCATGGCGTAGCGCCGCCCCAGCGAGGCGCGCATCACCTGATCCACCACCTCGGCGCTGGCGATGCCGCTGTGGACGATGTGCAGCGCCTCGCGCAGCACCGCAAACTGCAGCCGGTTGCCGACAAACCCCGGCGCGGCGCGCTCCAGCAGCACCGCCTCAAGATCCATCTCGCCGAGCAGCGCCTGCACCGCCGCCAGATGACGCGGTTCGGTGGCGCTGCCGGGCACGATCTCCACCAGCGGGATCAGGTGCGGCGGGTGCCAGAAATGGGCGATCAGCAGGCGCTGCGGATGGGTCATGCGCGCCGCCAACTCGTCCGGCGGCAGGCCGCTGGTGTTGCTGGCAATCACCGCGTCGTCGGCGATCAACCCCTCCAGCTGCTCATACAGCGCATGCTTCAGCTCGAGCCGTTCCGGGATCGCCTCGATAAGCAGCCGGGCGCGCGCCACCTCGTTCAGATCGCCGGTCACGCGCAGCCGCGCCAGCGCCGCGTCGCGCTCATCGTTATCAAACTGCCCGACGTCGCTCAGCTCGGCCAGAATGCCGCTCGCCACCACCGGCGCTTCCGCCAGGCGCTGCGGATCCGGGTCATACAGCAGCACCTCATGGCCGTGGCGAATAAAGTGGGTGGCGATGCCCACCCCCATCAGCCCGGCGCCCAGTACCGCATAGTCAGATGACTGCATGGTGCCCTCCTCGGTTGTTTACGGGCGCTCTACCGCCAGCGCCACCCCCTGCCCGCCGCCGATGCACAGCATCGCCAGCCCCTTGTTCACCCCGCGGCGCTGCATTTCGAACAGCAGCGACACCAAAATGCGACAGCCGGACGCGCCGATCGGATGCCCCAGCGCGATCGCTCCGCCGTTGACGTTGACCCGTTCCGCCTCCCAGCCCAGTTCTTTACCCACCGCCAGCGCCTGCGCGGCGAAGGCTTCGTTGGCTTCGATCAGATCGACCTCCTCCAACCGCCAACCGGCTTTTTCCAGGCAGCGGCGCGCGGCCGGCGCCGGGCCGATGCCCATGATCGCCGGTTCGACGCCCGACGAGGCGTAACCGGCGATGCGCGCCAGCACCGGCAAACGCAGCGCGGCGGCTTTTTCCGCGCTCATCAGCAGCACCACGGCGGCGCCGTCGTTGAGTGACGAGGCGTTGCCGGCGGTCACCGTGCCCTCTTTGCGAAACGCCGGGCGCAGCCGCGCCAGCGCCTCCAGGCTGGTGTCGCGCGGCTGTTCGTCGCGCTCTACCCGTAGCGCTTCGCCCTTGGGCTGCGGCACCGTCACCGGCGTGATCTCCTGCGCGAAACGCCCGGCCTGCTGCGCCGCCTGCGCCTTCTGCTGCGAGCGCAGCGCGAACCTGTCTTGTTCTTCTCTGCTGATGGCGTATTTCTCCGCCAGGTTCTCGGCGGTGATGCCCATGTGATAGTCGTTGAACGCGTCCCACAGGCCATCGTGGATCACGCTGTCCACCATCTGCGCGTGACCGAGGCGCAGGCCGGCGCGCGCGCCGGCCATCAGGTAAGGCGACTGGCTCATGCTTTCCTGGCCGCCGGCGATCACCGCGTCGGCGTCACCGCTGCGGATCGCCTGCACCGCCAGATGCACCGCCTTCAAACCGGAGCCGCACACCTTGTTGATGGTCAGCGCCGGCGTCGTAACGGGCAGCCCGGCGTTGAGCGCGGTCTGGCGCGCCGGATTCTGCCCGCAGCCGGCGGTCAGCACCTGGCCGAGGATCACTTCATCGATCTGCTGCGGCGCCACGCCGCTTTGCGCCAGCAGCCCCTGCACCGCCGCCGTGCCCAGTTCCACCGCCGTCAGCGGCGCCAGCGCGCCGTGAAAACTGCCGACCGGCGTGCGCGTCGCCGCCACGATCACCACTTCACGTTGTTGCACATTCACCTCCCGTTTCAGAAACGCATTTCCGGCACTTGCTCCGGCACGATCAGCCGGCCGGCGGTTTTGGCGACAATCTCCGCCACGCTGACACCCGGCGCGCGTTCGCGCAGCACAAAGGCGCCGTCTTCAATTTCCAGGTAGGCCAGATCGGTCAATACCTTGCGGATGCAGCGGGCGCCGGTCAGCGGCAGCGTGCAGCGCGGCAGCAGCTTGGACTCGCCGCCCTTTGCGGCGTGGGTCATCACCACGATGATGTTCTCCGCTCCCGCCACCAGATCCATCGCGCCGCCCATGCCCTTGACCATCTTGCCGGGGATCATCCACGAGGCGATGTTGCCCTCGACGTCCACTTCAAACGCCCCCAGCACGGTCAGATCGACATGGCCGCCGCGGATCATGGCGAACGACTGCGCCGAATCGAAGATCGACGCGCCGAGGCGCGCGGTGACCGTCTGCTTGCCGGCGTTGATCATGTCGGCGTCCAGCTGCTGCTCGGTCGGGAACTCGCCCATTCCCAGCAGGCCGTTTTCCGACTGCAGCATCACGTCCATGCCCGCCGGCACGTAGTTGGCCACCAGCGTCGGGATGCCGATGCCCAGGTTGACGTAGTAACCGTCTCTCAGCTCTTGCGCTACGCGCTGCGCCATTTGTTCACGGGTAAGCATGCGAATTCTCCTTATGCCCGCAGGGTGCGTTGTTCGATACGCTTCTCGAAGGTGCCCTGGATCAGCCGATCGACGTAGATGCCGGGGGTATGGATCGCCGCCGGATCCAGTTCGCCCGGCGCCACGATCTCTTCCACTTCCACCACCGTGATGCGCCCGGCGGTCGCCATCAGCGGATTGAAGTTCTGCGCGGTGTGGCGGTAGATAACGTTACCGAAGTGATCGGCCTTCCAGCCTTTAACGATGGCGAAATCGCCGGTGATGGCGGTTTCCATGATGTAAGGGCGGCCGTTGAACTCGCGCACCTCTTTGCCTTCGGCGATCGGCGTGCCGTAACCGGTGGCGGTGAAGAACGCCGGGATACCGGCGCCGCCGGCGCGGATCTTCTCCGCCAGCGTGCCCTGCGGCGTGAGATCCACCTCCAGCTCGCCGCTGAGCGCCTGCTGCTCGAACAGCGCGTTTTCGCCGACGTACGATCCCACCACCTTGCGGATCTGATGGGTTTCCAGCAGCCGCCCGAGGCCGAACCCGTCGACGCCGCAGTTGTTGGAAACCACCGTCAAGCCGCGCACGCCGCGCCGGCGGATCTCTTCGATCAGGTTTTCCGGGATGCCGCACAGGCCGAAGCCGCCCGCCAGCACCGTCATGTTGTCCGTCAGGCCTGCCAGCGCTTCCTGGTAGCTGCCGACGCGTTTGTCGAGCCCTGCCATATCGTTGCCCCTGCATGTTGCGGCGCAGGGCGAAATGCCCTGGCTTGCGTGAGGGCATCTTCAGGTCACAAAAATGATTTGTTAATTTTGTTTTTATGCCGCATTCATTTAGAATTTTTATTAATCAACCGTTAACCGACAATTAACAAAGAGTTAACGCCAGCCAAAATGAAAATGAGCATCAAACAGTTACGCGCGTTTTTAGCGGTAGCTCACACTCTGAACTTCGCCCAGGCCAGCGAGCGGCTGAATATTTCTCAGCCGGCGCTCAGCCTGGCGATTCGTGGGCTGGAAGACGCGCTGGGCGGGCCGCTGCTGCTGCGCACCACCCGCCGGGTGACGCTGACGCCGGAGGGGGAAACCTTCTTCCCGATGGCGCGCCAGCTGCTGGCGGATTGGGACAACGCGGAAGAGGCGATGCGCCAGCGCTTCACCCTGCAGATGGGCAAGGTGGCGATCGCCGCCATGCCGTCGTTCGCCGGCAACCCGCTGCCGCCGATCCTCAAGGCGTTTCGCGATCGTTACGCCGGCATCAACGTGGCGGTGCACGACGTCATCAACGAGCAGGTGTTTGAAATGATCCGCGAAGGCCGGGTGGAGATGGGCATCGCCTTCGAGCCGGAGCCGAGCGACACCCTGCACTTCACCCCGCTGTGCCGCGATCGCTTTATGGCGGTGGTGCCGAAGGATTCGGCGCTGGCGCGCAAGGCGCAGGTGAGCTGGAAAGAGCTGCTGACGCTGGATTTCATCACCCTGCAGCGGCCATCGGCGGTGCGGCTGCTGCTGGAGCAGGCGCTGGCCCGCAGCGGCCGCACGCTGGAGGTGGCGTTTGAAAGCCACCAGTTGGTAACGGTCGGGCGCATGGTGGCCAACGGCCTCGGCGCCAGCGCGGTACCGGCGCTGTGCGAGCAACAGATGGATGAGCTGGGAGCGGTCTGCGTGCCGCTGATCGGCCCGAGCATCGAACGGCGCGTGGGCCTGATCCGCCTGGCGCAGCACCAACTCTCTTCCGCCGCGCAGGCGCTGGCGACGGTGATCGAACGGGAGATGGCGGGAAGTGGCGGGTAAGGTCGCACCGGTATTTTCAGATGATTCTCCGATCGAGAGCGTGAGCCAGAACCTGTTACCACCCTGTAGAAAATGTTAAGTTTCCTAAAAATAAGGAGGCTTTTCGACATGGAACAGAAGTCCAGCAGCATCGCACCGGGCTATTGCATCGCCCAACAAACCGGCCCGCTCGCCTTCCACGCCAACTACCTGTTCGGTGGCAGGCCATCGGAAGCGGCACGTTTTTTTATGCAGCTCAATGCCGATACGCCGCTGGTTCAACCGGGGCAAATGCTGATCGTCGCCGATCCGCGCAATCATAATCAATCTACGCAGATCGCCGCCCTGATGCAGGCCAAGAGCCGCACCAGCAAAGCGGTGAAAGCCGGTGACAGCGATTTCTCCACCTTCTTGCACCGCAATTACGCCGCTATCGCCGCCTTCACCAGCTATGGGGAAACGGTCGTCGGGCTGGCTTCGGATGCCGGAGAACGCTACTTCAGCCAGATCAAAAATATCCTGGTCGAGATTGAAAAAACCTACCAAAATCAGTTCCGCACGAGTGGCGCATTGATTGGCACCCAGTTTCAGGTGGAACGAGCGCGGCTGTTCGGTACATTAAAACCGTTACTGAATCGCCTTACTCGTGCTCAACTCAATATGAAAGAGTATGCGCAAATCAAACACGCGCTGGGGCTCTCCAGTAAATCGCTGGTGCATGAGTGGAGCACCGCCGGCGTCGGTGCCATCAAGGGTTATTCGAACTACGTCGACAGCGCCAGCCGTGCGGCCAAGTTTATGAAAGCCGGCGGCTGGATCGGCATCGGATTGAGTGGGCTGAATACCACCAACGACGTCTACAACGCCTGCACCACCGGCCGCGAACAGGAGTGCGCCAAGATCGCGGTGAAGGGATACAGTCATTTTGCGGCGAGTACTGCGGCAGGGATTTGGGCAGGGAATGCAGGTGCAGGTCTTGCGATTGCAGCTTGTTCAATTGTGTTGGGTGCAGCAACAGCAGGAACAGGTGTGATCGTTTGTGGTATCGCTGGAGCCGCTATAGGAGGCGCCGCAGGATCCACACTGGGTGGCATGGGTTCCGATTATTTGACGACGTTAGTGGTAGGTGAATGATGAAATTTATCGTCATATCGTGTTTGATATTGCTGGTTTTAAGCGCCTTCATCCAGTTCATTGGTTACCGTCGCCATAAAAAAGAGTTTGATGCTTTCTATAAGCGTTACGCCGGCAGCGGACATTTTATTCCGCCCTACGTCGCCTTTGCCGATAGCCTCGGCATGCTTGGAACCTCATTGAAAGCACAGTGGTTTCTTTGGATCCTGAAAAGGAAAAAAATAAAAATAAGGGATCAGGTTTGGCTCGATGCGAAAACCTACGATTTCGTGCAAAAAACCGCCTCTCCTGAGCTACAAAAGTGGCTGGCGATGGATTTTATACTTTTGCTCGTAGAGGCCATGATTACCACCGTGGGCTGTATTTTTATTTATCTCATCAAAATCAACGTATAAAAATGATCAATTATATTGAGCCTTACATAAAAGAGATAAAACTCTTAGTGGTATTACTATTCTTTCTTTTCCTTCTTATCGCTATTATCCAATTTATTTACTATCGACTTCATAAAAAAGAGTTTGATCTCTTTTATCAACACTATGTGGTGAGTAAACACCCTGTTCCACTTTTTGTCGTGATAGCGGACAACCTTAACTTCATCGGTGTTTCACTAAAAGCCCAGTGGTTTCGTTGGATTTTGAACAACCGGAAATTAAAACTGACTCGCAACGTTTGGCTAAGCCCCAAAACCTACGATTTCGTTCGAGCAGCTTCATCACCAAGGTTAAAAAATTGGATCCGTAATGATTTCAGACTATTAATGTTACAAGGAGCACTCTTAATCATCATGTGTCTCCTGAACTATCTCCTGAAGTCGGTCTAATCCTTCTCCACCGCCTGCACCGCCGCCTTCTGCGTGGCGCGCTGATATAAGCACAGCTCCCTGCCCGGCTGGTTTTTCATAAACGGCTGCGGGTAGCGCCCGCCGATAAACAGCGCCGAATAGCCGACGTCGTCACCGTAGTGAATAATCTCCCCTTCCACCCTGGCGTTTTTTAGCCCGCTGGCCTTAAGGCAGGCGGCGCGCATCGCCCGTTCGCTCTCGGCCCACGCCTGTGGGGAAGACGCGGTGGCGTTGAACGTGGCCAGCGCGGCGATAAGCAGCCCTATTCTCTTCATCGTTATCACTCCTTCCACGACCCATCTCGCCAGTATAGACCGTGCCGGCGCGGCCAACCCGCCGCGCTCTTTACGGCATTTTTATTCCGCGCCCCGTTAACGTTACGGCGTTTTTACAGACAGTTTTTGCCGCCACAGATACCCTTTTCACATCGCCGCTATGGCCTCACAAGAGAGTTGTCTCATGCGTTTATCCCTGCCTCTGGCCGTGACCGGTCTTCGTTCTGGAGCGCGCCATGCATTCTAATATTATCGGGTTCAATCCTCTGCTGGCGGAGCTGCCCGCATCGCCGACGCGCACCTTCCGCAAAGAGCTGGAGCACTATCTGCAGCGCTATCCGGATACCGAACAGCTGGATATTTATCTGCACGATCTGAACGGCCAGCTGCGCGGCAAGCGGCTACCGATCGCCGAAGCCTTTGGCCTGGAAAAAGGCTGCTACTTCCCGCTGTCGATCTACGCCCTGGATCTGCACGGCCGAGTGATTGAAGAAAGCGGGCTGGGGCAACGGGCGGGCGAGCCGGACCGGCTGTGCCTGCCGGTGCCCGGCACGCTGCGCCCCTGCGCGCGCGATCCCGAGCGCCATGCCCAGCTGCTGCTGACGATGCAAAACGCCGACGGCGACGCCTGCGAGCTGGAGCCGCGTGTGGTGCTGCAACGGGTGCTGAAGCGCCTGCACGAGCGCAACTGCTTCCCGGTGGTGGCGGCCGAACTGGAGTTCTACCTGCAGGATCCGCAGCGCCCCGCCGAGGCGGAAGCCTGCCCGACGCAGAGCTTCGCGGTGGATGCGCCCGAGCGCCACCATGCGCTGCTGAGCGACATCGAACGGCACGCGCGGCTGCAAAGCCTGCCGCTGACCGGCGTGGTGGCCGAAGCCGCTTCCGGCCAGTACGAGCTGAACCTGCATCACAGCCGGCGCGTGCTGGAAGCCTGCGACCAGATCATGGCGCTGAAACGCCTGACGCGGCAGATTGCCGAGCAGCATCACCAGCACGCCTGCTTTATGGCCAAACCCTGCGCCCACGCCGCCGGCAGCGGGCTGCATTTTCACATCAGCCTGCAGAACGAGCACGGCGAGAACCTGCTGACCGGCGCGCCGGGCGAACTGAGCGACAACATGCAACAGGCGATGGCGGGCATGCTGGCGCTGATGCCGGCGTCGATGGCGATCCTGGCGCCCAACATCAACGCGTTTCGCCGCTTCCGCCCCGGCATGCACGTGCCGCTGCGCGCCTCCTGGGGCCACAACAATCGCACGGTGGCGCTGCGCCTGCCCTGCGCCGACAGCGCCAACCAGCGCATCGAGTACCGCCTGGCCGGCGCCGACGCCAACCCCTATCTGGCGCTGGCGGTGATGCTCGGCGGCCTGCTGCACGGGCTGGAACACCCGCTGCCGCTGCCGCCCGCCGCCAACGGCTGCGAAAGCGACAACGCCGCCCCCTTGCCGCTCGGCCAGCAGGAGGCGCTGGCGCTGTTCCGCCACAGCGATCCGCTGCGCGAACTGCTCGGCCCGGCGTTCTGCACCCTGTGGCACACCTGCAAAAGCGCCGAACTGCGCCGCTTCGAGGAACAGGTCACCGCCGCCGAACTCGGCTGGATGCTGTAACCATCCACTGATTCGTTAACCTAAGGATAATCATGAACATGCAACCGCAATTGGCCCCCGTACAGCCGCTGCTCTGCTGGCGCAAAGGCGTTTTTCATATCAGCACCGATCGGCAGTTATTGGATATCGAGGCGATCCAGCGTTTCCTCAGCCTGCCGGATCGGACGGCGGCGGAGCGCCTGGCGCGCCACGGCCTGTGCTTTGGCCTGTACCGCAAACGCCACCAGCTCGGCTTCGCCCGTATGGTGACCGATTACGCCACCTTCGCCTCGGTGAGCGAACTGTTCGTCAGCGCCGAATACCGCGGCGTCGGGCTGGGAAGCTGGCTGACGCGCTGCTGCCTGGCGCATCCGGCATTGCGCGGCCTGCGCGTCACACTGCCCGTGCTGCAAGCGCCCTGGCGCGCCGACTGCGCGGCGCACGCCCCGCGCGCCCTGCACTGATAAGGAGAATCCGATGTCTCGTTTGGTGCTGATTTCCAACAAACAGTGCGACGGCAAGGATCTGGCCTGCGCCGGCCGGACGTTGGCGGCCGACGCCGAACCGGGGCTGTGGCTCGGCTGGAACGGCGACGTGCAGAATTTCGCGCAGCGCCCGATCAGTTGCCGCCAACGCGCCGGTTACGATCAGGTGACCTTCCCGCTGTCGATCGAGGAGTTTCGCCGCCACTATCAGGGCTACTACCACGACGGCCTGTGGCCGGTGTTCCACAACCAGCCGGAGAAGGCGCACTTCACGCCGGAAAACTACCGCGCTTACCGGCAGCTGAACTGCCGTTTCGCCGATATCGCCTGCGAGCACCTGTGCCCGGGCGACATCGTCTGTATCGACGACTACCAGCTGCTGCCCTGCGCCCAGGCGTTGAAGGAGCAGGGGCTGCTGAATGCCTGCGCGTTCTTCTTCCACCTGCCGTTCCCGTCGGCGGCGCTGCTGCGGCGCATCCCGGAACATCGCCAGCTGATCGCTTCGCTGCTGTTCTACGATCTGATCGGCTTTACCACCACGGACGATCGCAACGCCTTTCTCAGCTGCCTGTCAGGCGAGTTCCCGCTGGAGATGCTGCCCGACGACCAGATCCAGGCCAACGGGCATATTTTCGCCACCGGCATTTTCCCCGCCGGCATCAACGCCAGGCAGGTTTACTGAACTCAGGCCGCCGCCCGCTGGCGCTCCAGTTCGCGCACCAGCGGGATCACCTCGCGGCCGAAGAACGCCACCTCTTCCTGGAAGTGCAGGAACGCCAACAGCATCAGATCCACCCCGGCGTCTTTCAGCGCGATGATGCGCTCGGCGATCTGCTGCGGCGTGCCGATCAGGTTGGTTTTAAAGCCGTCGTTGTACTGCACCAGATCCTCAAACGAGGATTTGGCCCAGTTGCCCTCGCCCTCCGGCGAAGCCGCCCCGGCGTTCTTCACCTCATGGCCGAATCCTTGCACCGCCTCCGGGTTGGCGTGATCGATAATCTCCTGCAGCACCGCCTGCGCTTCCTGCTCGGTATCGCGGGCAATGACGAAGCCGTTCACCCCCACCTTGACCCGGTGCTGGTTGGCCCTGGCCTTGGTCTGCAAATCGTCCACCTGCTGGCGAATGCCCTCCACGCTGTTGCCGTTGGTGAAGTACCAGTCCGAGACTCGCGCCGCCATGTCGCGCGCCGCCCGCGAGCTGCCGCCCTGGAAGATCTCCGGCAGCGGATCCAGCGGCTTGGGCTTCAGCGAGTAGTCGCGATAGCGATAAAAATCGCCGGCGAAGCTGAAGCTGGGCTCGGCCCAGATGCCGCGCAAACAGCGGATAAACTCTTCCGAGCGCAGGTAGCGCTCCTCATGATCCAGCCACGGCTCACCGATGGCCTTGAACTCGCCGCGGAACCAGCCGCTGACGATATTGACCGCGATGCGCGCCTCCGAAAGGTGGCTGATGGTGGCGATCTGCTTGGCCGCCAGCGTGGGGTTCCACGGCCCCGGCAGCAGCGCGGCGATCACCTTCAGCTTCTCGGTGGAATCCAGCAGCGCCTGCGAAAACGACACCGACTCGTGCTGGTTGTCAGCGCCGTAACCGGCGGTGAAACGGATCTGGGTGAGCGCGTAGTCGAAACCGGCGCGCTCGGCAATCTGCGCCAGCTTGCGGTTGTAGCCGATGTCCCAACCGGTGCGCTGCGGGATATTGCTGATCACCAGACCGCCGGAGACGTTCGGCACCCAGTAGGCGAACTGAATAGGCTGCTGCGAGTGGTTTGCTGCTGACATGCTTCTCTCCCTCTGCTCGTTGGCGCCGTGATGCGGCACGCATATAACCATTATTGATTTACAAATATTGAAAACCTTGTTTTGGTTATAAATCCGATAGCAGAATGCGTGCCAACCGCCGTGTTAAGGCATCTGGCTGATAAACCTAGGGTTTAAAGCCGGCGGGTTAAAGCGGGTGCTGCATTGGCAACAGCGGCTGGCGGGCGGCTGTTGGTTATGCAGCAAACCGCTCACCCCGCCAATCCAACCGTTCACCCGGCGGATCTGACCGCTGAGCGAAATACGCCTGTCTTCCCCCCTTACCCCCGGCGATGATGAGCTGTTCCTAAACCCGCCTTACCTCGGGAAAGACGCTACGGCTCACCGCGCCACTCTGACATCTCTTACAAGCGGATGAGTTCATTCATATTTTGCAGACTGGAATTAAGGATACCTCATGAAACGAGAGGGGATTTTAAAGCACATTCCGTGGATGCTGCTGGGGATACTCGGCGCAGCCTGCCTCGGCGTGGTGGCGCTGCGCCGCGGCGAACACATCAGCGCGCTGTGGATCGTCGTCGCTTCGGTGGCGGTGTATCTGGTGGCCTACCGCTACTACAGCCTGCACATCGCCACCAGGGTGATGAAGCTGGACGCCGGCCGCGCCACCCCGGCGGTGGTCAACAACGACGGCCTCAACTACGTGCCAACCAACAAGAACGTGCTGTTCGGCCACCACTTCGCCGCCATCGCCGGCGCCGGGCCGCTGGTGGGGCCGGTGCTGGCCGCGCAGGTCGGCTACCTGCCCGGCACGCTGTGGCTGCTGGGCGGCGTGGTGCTGGCGGGGGCGGTGCAGGACTTTATGGTGCTGTTCATCTCCTCGCGCCGCAACGGCGCCTCGCTCGGTGAGATCATCAAAAAAGAGATGGGGCCGATACCGGGCACCATCGCGCTGTTCGGCTGCTTCCTGATCATGATCATCATCCTGGCGGTGCTGGCGCTGATCGTGGTGAAAGCGTTGGCGGAAAGCCCGTGGGGGGTGTTCACCGTCTGCTCCACCGTGCCGATCGCGCTGTTTATGGGCATCTACATGCGCTACCTGCGCCCCGGCCGCGTGGGTGAAGTGTCAGTCATCGGCATCGTGCTGCTGGTGGCCGCCATCTGGTTCGGCGGCGTGGTGGCGCACGACCCGTACTGGGGCCCGGCGCTGACCTTTAAAGACACCACCATCACCTTCACGCTGATCGGCTACGCCTTTGTCTCCGCCCTGCTGCCGGTGTGGCTGATCCTGGCGCCGCGCGACTACCTGGCCACCTTCCTGAAAATCGGCGTGATCGTCGGGCTGGCGATCGGCATCGTGATCCTCAACCCTGAGCTGAAAATGCCGGCGGTGACCCAGTTCGTCGACGGCACCGGCCCGGTGTGGAAAGGCACCCTGTTCCCATTCCTGTTCATCACCATCGCCTGCGGCGCGGTCTCCGGCTTCCATGCGCTGATCGCCTCCGGCACCACGCCGAAGCTGCTGGCCAATGAGACCGACGCGCGCTTTATCGGCTACGGCGCGATGCTGATGGAGTCCTTCGTCGCCATCATGGCGCTGGTGGCGGCTTCCATCATCGAGCCGGGCCTGTACTTCGCCATGAACACCCCGCCGGCGGCGCTGGGCATCACCATGCCGGATCTGCACCGCCTGGGCACCGAAGACGCGCCAATGATCATGGCTTCGCTGAAGGACGTGACCGTGCACGCGGCGGCGGCGGTCAGCTCCTGGGGCTTCGTCATCAGCCCGGAACAGATCCTGCAGACCGCCACCGACATCGGCGAACCTTCGGTGCTGAACCGCGCCGGCGGCGCGCCAACGCTGGCGGTGGGCATCGCCCACGTGTTCCACCAGATCATTCCGGGCGCCAACATGGGCTTCTGGTATCACTTCGGCATTCTGTTCGAGGCGCTGTTCATCCTGACCGCGCTGGACGCCGGCACCCGCTCCGGCCGCTTTATGCTGCAGGATCTGCTGGGCAACTTCGTGCCGTTCCTGAAGAAAACCGACTCGCTGGTGGCTGGCATCATCGGCACCGCCGGCTGCGTCGGGCTGTGGGGCTACCTGCTGTATCAGGGCGTGGTGGATCCGCTCGGCGGCGTGAAGAGCCTGTGGCCGCTGTTCGGCATCTCCAACCAGATGCTGGCCGCCGTGGCGCTGGTGCTGGGCACCGTGGTGCTGATTAAAATGAAGCGCACCCAATACATCTGGGTGACCGTGCTGCCGGCGGTGTGGCTGCTGATCTGCACCACCTACGCGCTGGGCCTGAAGCTGTTCAGTGACAACCCGCAGCTGGAAGGTTTCTTCTTCCTGGCCGGCGAGTACAAACGCAAAATCGCCGAAGGCGGCGCCGAGCTGAGCGCCCAGCAGATCGCCAACATGAACCACATCGTGGTGAACAACTACACCAACGCCGGGCTGAGCATTCTGTTCCTGCTGGTGGTGTACAGCATCATCTTCTACGGCGTGAAAACCGCGCTGGCGGCGCACAAGAATCCGAAACGCACCGACCAGGAAACGCCTTACGTGCCGGTGCCGCAGGCCGCGCCCGCCGACGGCGTAACTGAGGGGGAGGTCAAAGTTTCGACCCAGCATTGATGTGATTTAACGGATACCCTGCATAATAAACGTTAAGTAGTACCCAAAGCCGCACGGCCTGCGTATCGCAAGATGCCAGCCGTGCGGCGCGATGCAATCGAGATACCCGGGGCGACCCGGAGGTGGGGCATCCCTGCGGGAACCCCATCCCCCGGCTTCCCCTAATATCAGGCTAAAGCAAGCGCTGTAGTGATGCAGGGTAAAGTTGGAGAAGGCTTATGTTCGGAAACCTCGGCCAGGCGGGGAAGTACCTCGGGCAGGCGGCGCGCATGTTGGTGGGCGTGCCTGACTACGATACCTACGTCCAGCACATGAAAGACAACCACCCGGACAAGCCGGTGATGACCTATAAAGAATTTTTCCGCGAGCGCCAGCAAGCGCGCTACGGCGGCGACGGCAAAGGCGGCATGCGCTGCTGTTAACCCGCAGTCACAAGGATCCGTATGAAACCCATTGCAGTCACCATCCTGACCGGCTTTTTGGGCGCCGGCAAAACCACCCTGCTGCGCCACATCCTGAACGCCGAACACGGCTATAAAATTGCGGTCATCGAGAACGAGTTCGGCGAAGTGCCGATCGACGATGCGCTGATCGGCGATCGCGCCAGCCGCATCACCACCCTGAGCAACGGCTGCATCTGCTGCAGCAAGTCCAACGAACTGGCGGACGCGCTGCTGGATCTGCTGGACGGCGTCGACAGCGGCCAGCTGACGTTCGATCGGCTGATCATCGAATGCACCGGCATGGCCGATCCCGGCCCGATTACTCAGACCTTTTTCTCGCACGAGATCCTGTGCGAGCGCTTCCTGCTGGACGGCATCATCACCCTGGTGGACGCGGCGCACGCCGAGCAGCAACTGAGCCAGTTCAGCATCGCCCAGGCGCAGGTGGGCTACGCCGACCGCATCCTGTTGACCAAAACCGACGTGGCGCCGGACTGCGAGGCGCTGATCCAACGGCTGCAGCGGATGAACGCCCGCGCGCCGCTCTACCAGGTGACGCACGGCGACATCGATCTGAGCGTGCTGTTCGACATCGAAGGCTTTACGCTGAACGACAAACTCAACCTGACGCCTGCCACCCCGCTGTTCCACCGCATCCCGCAGCCGCAGAGCGACATCCGCTCAATTGTCGTGACGCTGGAACGCCCGCTGCCGCTGATGCAAATCTCCGAGGTGATGGAAGGCCTGCTGCTGGAATACGCCGACAACCTGCTGCGCTACAAAGGCATTCTGTCCATCGAAGACGAGCCGCGCCGCCTGCTGTTCCAGGGCGTACAGCGGCTGTATAACGCCGACTGGGATCGGGAATGGCTGCCGGAGGAAGAGCGCAAGAGCACCTTGGTATTTATTGGTGTGGATCTGCCGGAGGAGGAGATTCGGGGCAGGATTGGGGGGGTGGGGTAAGATAAACCATTCCCCAGGCCAACACGCCCCATATCCAGCAAACTCAAGGATGAACGATGGCAAACAACGTGATGATAGTAGGATTAAAGGCGCTTAACCTGTGCGCGAGCGCCTATATCGTCATCAAACTGAGCACGGTGTTAGCCATCGGCATCATGTTTCTTATTGTCTCTTACGCCGGCGTGGAGGACGTTGGGCTGTCCAATCTCCTCGCCGGGGCGCTCATCATCCTGCCGCTGTTGGTCGTCGTCGGTGGCACACTTATCGTCTGCGCCGTCGCCGCCTATCTCAACCTAAAGGCGCCCTATCGTAAAAAAGCGCTGTTCTTTAGCCTGCTGTTGGGCAGCATCTCTGCGGTTGGCCTGCTGCTGCCCTACACACGCGAGTTCGCGCTATCCACGGCACTTGCCAGCACCCTGGCATTGGGCAGCGCGCTGGGGATTTTTGCTTTGTCGAAGAGGCGGGTTCAAGCGTTGTAGCGCCTGAAAAAGACGGGTAGCGATTATTCCTTTCCCCAATACGGCCCCGCCGCCACCGACTCGCGCTCGATCAGGCTGGCCGGGAAGCTGGGGCGCTTGCGGAGCTCGCCGCCGTCCAGCATCGACAGCAGGCGGTTGACGGTCTCCTGGATCATCTCGGTGACCGGCATCTTCATGCTCGACAGCGACGGCACGGTATAGGGCGCCAATGGGATGTCGTCGAAGCCGATCACCGATACCGCCTCCGGCACCGCCACGCCGCGCTCCGCCAGCCGCTTCATCGCGCCGATGGCCATTTCGTCGTTGCCGGCGACGATGGCGCTGAACGGCTGCCCGCCGGCCAGCAGCGTATCAACCGCCGCCACGCCGCTTTGCGCGTGCCATTTCCCTTCGACGATCAACGCCTCGTTAACCGCAATGCCCTGCTGCGCCAGCGCGGATTTATAGCCGGAAAGCCGCTCCAGCCCGGTGGGGGAATCGAGCGAGCCGGTGATAAAGGCGATGTCGCGATGCCCGCGCGCGATCAGGTGCGCCACCGCCGCCGCGCCGGCGGCGTGCTGATCGCTGAAGATGCAGTAGCTGTCGTTCCGCCGCAGCCGCCGGTTGATCACCAGAATCGGCTGGCGGTGTTGGGAGACGATCTCGTCCATTTCCGCGATCGACAGAAAACGCGGGTAGATGATCACCCCGTCGCAGCGCAGATCCAGCAAAAACTGAATGGCGGCCCGCTCCTCTTCGGCGGTGTGCTTGCCGTCCGCCAGGATCAGTTGGCGGCCGTTCGCCTCCATGATGCGCGCCGACTGCGCCATCAGTTCGCTGAAATAGTTGCCGCTGTAGAGGGTGTTGGTGACCACCAGGCCGAGGGTTTGGGTGGTGTTGGTCGCCAGGCTGCGCGCCAGCAGGTTGGGCCGATAGCCGGTTTCCGCGATGGCTTTTTCCACCAACGCGCGTTTCTCCTCGCTGACATAGCCGCTGCCGGACAAAACGCGCGACACCGTCGCCTTTGAAACGCCGGCCTTTTTCGCCACCTCGAGTATCGTTGCCATCTGTGCGCCGCCAAAATCCATGGGTTCAGCGCAGTCTACCCAAGACGCCCGGCGTTTGGAACGTTTTCACGCCCCTGCACATCGGTATGCGCTTACCCCTAACGATCCAGATCACGAAAACGCAACGCCAAAAATCGTAGTTCTTGCCAACCACAAAACATCAATACATGATTTTGTGAAACCGGTTTCTTATGGGCGTTTCATACGGATGGAACGACGGATCGCCCAGGCAGTAAATATTCGCCTTTAGGCTATCCGAATTGCTATCTGAGAGACGACACGCCATGCCGAAGAACTACGCAGAGATCTCGCACGCCATCGTGGCCGCCCTGGGCGGCGCGGGCAATATCGAGGCCGTGACCCACTGCATGACCCGCCTGAGATTCGTGGTGAAAGACAAAACGCGGATCGACACACCGGCGCTGAAGGCCATCGACGGCGTGCTGGGCGTGGTGCACAGCGGCGAACAGTGCCAGGTGATCATCGGCAACGAGGTGGCCAAAGCCTATCAGGCGGTACTGGCGCTCGGCATGCCGGGCGCAGCATCCCCCACCGCCCCGGTGAAACGCCAGCTTACCCTGAAGGGCATCGGCGCCGGCATTCTCGACGCGCTGGTGGGCACCATGTCGCCCCTGATCCCCGCCATCATCGGCGGCTCGATGGTGAAGCTGCTGGCGATGATCCTGGATATGGCCGGGGTATTCGAGAAAGGCTCCTCGACCCTCGTCATCCTCAATGTGATCGGCGACGGCGCGTTCTTCTTCCTGCCGGTGATGGTCGCCGCCTCGGCGGCGCTGAAGTTCAAAACCAACATGTCATTGGCGATCGCCATCGCCGGGGTGCTGGTGCATCCCAACTTTATCGATCTGATGGCCAAGGCGGCGCAGGGCCAGGCGGTGGAATTCGCCTTCATCCCGGTGACGGCGGTGAAATACACCTACACGGTGATCCCGGCGCTGGTGATGACCTGGATCCTGTCGCACATCGAACGCGGGGTGGATCGCATCACCCCGGCGGTGACCAAGAACTTCCTCAAGCCGATGCTGATCGTGCTGATCGCCGCGCCGATCGCCATTCTGCTTATCGGGCCGCTCGGCATCTGGATCGGCAGCGGCATCTCTGCGCTGGTGTACACCGTGCACGGCTACCTGGGCTGGCTTTCCGTGGCCATTATGGGGGCGATTTGGCCGCTGCTGGTGATCACCGGCATGCACCGGGTCTTCACCCCGACCATCATCCAGACCATCGCCGAGACCGGCAAAGAGGGCATGGTGATGCCTTCGGAGATCGGCGCCAACCTGTCGCTCGGCGGCGCTTCGCTGGCGGTGGCGCTGAAAACCAAGAACCGCGAGCTGCGCCAGACCGCGCTGGCCGCCGCCGCTTCCGCCATCGTGGCGGGGATTTCCGAACCGGCGCTGTACGGCGTGGCGGTGCGCCTGAAACGGCCGCTGATCGCCAGCCTGATCAGCGGCTTCGTCTGCGGCGCGGTCGCCGGCATCGGCGGGCTGGCCAGCCATTCGATGGCCTCGCCCGGGCTGTTCACCAGCGTGCAGTTCTTCGATCCGGCCAACCCGATGAGCATCGTGTGGGTGGTAGCGGTGATGGCGCTCTCGGTGGTGCTGTCGTTCGCGCTCACGCTGATGCTGGGCTTCGAGGATCTGCCGGAAAACGCCGCCGCGCCCGGCCAAACCGCACCGGCGGCGAACGCCGCCAGCGCAACGCAATGAGACACCAGAGGATTGCATGTCCGATTCAACATTCCCTAAAGGATTTTTATGGGGCGGCGCTTTGGCCGCCAACCAGGCGGAAGGCGGCTATCGCGAGGGCGGCAAAGGGCTGACCACCGTCGATATGCTCCCGCACGGCACCAACCGCATGGCGGTCAAACTCGGGCTGGAGAAGCGCTTTAGCCTGCGCGACGACGAGTTTTATCCCAGCCACGACGCCATCGATTTCTACCACCGCTACCGCGACGACATCGCGCTGATGGCGGAGATGGGCTTTACCGTGTTCCGCACCTCCATCGCCTGGAGCCGGATTTACCCCAACGGCGACGAGCTGACGCCCAACCCCGAAGGCATCGCCTTCTACCGCAGCCTGTTCGAAGAGTGCCGCCAATACGGCATCGAGCCGCTGGTGACCCTGTGCCATTTCGACGTGCCGATGCACCTGGTGACCGAATACGGCTCCTGGCGCAGCCGCAGGATGGTGGAGTTCTTCACCCGCTACGCCCGCACCTGCTTCGAAGCCTTCGACGGGCTGGTGAAATACTGGCTCACCTTCAACGAGATCAACATCCTGCTGCACAGCCCGTTCTCCGGCGCCGGGCTGGTGTTTGAAGCGGACGAAAACCCCGAACAGGTGAAATACCAGGCCGCGCACCACGAACTGGTGGCCAGCGCGCTGGCGACGCGCATCGCCCACGAAGTGAACCCCGCCAATCAGGTAGGCTGCATGCTGGCCGGCGGCAACTTCTACCCGTGGTCCAGCAAGCCGGAAGACGTGTGGGCCGCGCTGGAGAAAGACCGCGAGAACCTGTTCTTTATCGACGTGCAGGCGCGCGGCGCTTACCCCTCCTACGCTGCCCGCGTCTTCCGCGAGAAAGGCGTCAGCATCGTCATGGAACCGGAAGACGCCGACATCCTGAAGCACACCGTCGACTTCGTCTCCTTCAGCTACTACGCCTCGCGCTGCGCCTCCGCCGACATGAACGACCACAACAGCAGCGCCGCCAACGTGGTGAAATCGCTGGCGAACCCGCACCTGCCGCGCAGCGACTGGGGCTGGGGCATCGATCCGCTGGGGCTGCGCATCACCATGAACATGATGTACGACCGCTACCAAAAGCCGCTGTTCCTGGTGGAAAACGGCCTGGGCGCGCACGACGAGTTCAATGCAGCAGGCGAGATTGAGGACGACTACCGCATCAGCTACCTGCGCGAACACATCCGCGCCATGGCCGACGCCATCGCCGACGGCGTGCCGGTGCTGGGTTACACCACCTGGGGCTGCATCGACCTGGTGGCCGCCTCGACCGGCGAAATGAGCAAGCGCTACGGCTTTGTCTACGTCGACCGCGACGACCAGGGCAACGGCACCCTCGCCCGCACCCGCAAGAAATCGTTCTGGTGGTATAAGAAAGTGATCGCCAGCAATGGGGGGGATTTGGGGTAGGTTTGGGCGGTGGGGGTGGGGTTAGCGTGGGGAGCGGAGGGCTTCCAACCTAAGTTGATTGCCTTCCTGCTGCACAACGAATTAGGAGACGAACTCACGCGCAGAGGGGAACTCACCTGCCTGCTGTTTCTTGATGGAGACCAGCTTCGCGGAGAAATGGTATTGCTGCCCCGGCGTAAATACGTAGCCCTCATCAGGGACGCACTGATCGGGGGCTACATCCCGCAGCGGCTCGAAGAATTTGAACGTGCGGTTCTGCGCCTCATCCAATCGGTAGATCGAGATGCCCGCGAGTTTTTCGTCTCCCTGGGGTTGAACGGTGATGCATACTTTGCCCTCACGTAGGCTGGCGGTAGCGGGATAGTCTACAGGGATACGATCGCCTATCGACGGACAGCCTGCGAGCAGGAAGGGAAATGCGAGGGGGAAGATCCGGTTCATTTTGTCTCGGCGCTATCTGCTGCCCTGCGTGATATTTTCAATTTCGTAAGCGCCGTTGAGCTTTTTCACTTTGAAGTGAACAATAAAGGCCCTACCAGAAATATCCTGCAGGTTTCTGCGCTTATCAATCGGCACAAAATTTAGCCTCATGCTGTAGATATGATTTTCCTGAAACGGGTAATCTTCTTGGGTAACGCAAATACCCTTTTTAAGATCCTGATTCGCCACCTCAATCAATTTCTCATCAGCATCACCACTGAGATAAAGCGTATCTGGCCTTTCGTTTTCCTTTGGCGACGGAGAGATGCAAATATCGCCATTCGCTTTAGCATGGGCGGTGATAGGAATGTCCGGTGCATAGCGCTGATCGAGGCGGTCGCCGGTACAGGCGCTTAACAATATCGATCCTGCAATGACCAGCAAGAAATTAGCTTTCATCATATTCCATTATTTATAAATCTTAATGAATAAATATAACCCATGAATGGATTACTGATAATTCAATGCAAAGATGATATGCCGAATTGCGAGGTACATTCCAATCCTAAAAGTAAATAAACTGTAATTCTATACAGATTATTTTTTCCTTTTACTGATAACGCTATAGTTTTTTCGCTGCGGCAAAATCCGCAGCCGGAGTTAGCGTTCCGAATCTGACATACTACCGCTGTATTATGTAATAATGCAGCAGCTTTAGTTCACTCCAAATAATGGTGGCTCAGGCGGGGGCTTCGCAAGAAGCGCCGGTTCGTATGTCCCGGTGACGCTAACCCCGTCTGGGCTACCACCCGAGTTTAGCGTCTCTGGTGATAGTCATTAACTAATGACATACGGAGATGCACCCATGACAAAGGTTCCCACTACAGAATCCGTTGCAAGCACCCTTACCCTCTATCGCCAACTGTTTAACCACCTCGATCTCAGCGTATTTAATCCCTCAGAGCTCTTAGACCTAGCCGCACTCTCTGCCGAACAAGCGGAAGGTCTGTGCCACGGCCTGATGCTGTTCGGCCATTTACTGCAAAAGCACCCACAGCTGGATGCCGAAGGCTGGGAACAGTTGAATCGCTACCTCAACGCTACAGCGCACCTGGTTCCTGCATTGTGTAACCTGTATGGTCGGGCGTTGCGGGAGATGGAAGGTCATGCTGTAGATGAGTAAGCATTAAATCAGAGCATGTTATGGGGATACCATCATGGCTTCCCCCTCTCCCTTGCTTTACTCTAGAGAACTAACTTATATCTCACGGTAAATACCTCTACCAAGAGTTGGACTAGCCAATTTTTCGAGTTAATATCACTTAATAGAGTGGGACCAACCCACCCCCGACTGTCTTGGCTTAGAACAACAAAGCTATCTCTGCACGATTATTGTCATTGTATACATCAGCGACGTTGTCCATAATTTAGTTAAAAAGTCGGAGTGTACTGCGCAGTAACATGAAGTATTCCATCCCAGTTAAAGGATAAATGATGGCAAATAAAACAAAAGAAATAGGTTTCAAAGCAAAAGCTCACCTTCTGAAACTATTAGGTGATGAACTAATTGGCAATGATAAACTTGCTGTGTTTGAGCTTGTAAAAAATGCTTATGATGCAGACGCATCCTCAGTAGAAGTGACACTAGACTTAGACTCATCAGAACCTACTATTACAGTAAAAGATATTGATGGCTGCGGCATGTCACTAAGTGATATAGAGGATAAATGGCTATCAATAGGCACAGATAGCAAAAGAGGGAATAATAAAAAAAGGACTAAAGTATTTAATAGAATGCCTCTCGGTGAAAAAGGTGTCGGAAGATTAGCTGTACATAAATTAGGGGAAAGCTTACAGCTTAATACAAGATCTGAAAATGAAGGCGAGATAGAAATAAAAATAAACTGGCCAACACTAATTGGAGATGCAGAATTCATTGATCAAACAATGGTTAATATTGAGTTATTAGAAAACCCTAAGTTTTTTAAAGAGACTACAGGCACAAGAATAAAAATATATGACCTATATAAAAAAACATGGAATAGAGGCGACATTCGTAGTTTAAAAAAAATGCTAGTCAGCTTAAGCTCTCCATTTGAAGCACACTCCGACTTTACTGTTAACTTTGAAGCAAAAGGAAGAGAAAAGGACTTGGATGGTGTTCTAGACATTCAGGATATTCTTGATGTCAGTTTATGGAAATATACATTTGAAGTAAAAGAAGATGGAGTAATTGACTATGAATATACATTTACCCCTCCATCATCATTTTCCCCACTTAAAAAGTCCCACAAATTAAAAAGTGAGCAATTTTTACTATCAAAAATTAACGAAAAGAAAATTGACACAACAGAGCCTATATATTTAAAAGAGATAGGATTAAATGGTATAGGGCCTATAAAAGGTACTTTTTATACTTTTTCACTATCACAAAATGTCATTGAAGCCAAAAGAGCCGGTGCGCTTCAACAATTGCGTACATACCTAAAAGATAACGGTGGCGTACGAATATTTAGGGACAAGATACGCGTATTTAACTATGGAGAGCCTGGTGAGGATTGGTTGGGTTTAAATGCAGATCGTATTAACAACCCAGGAAAAGGGATTGGCACAAATACAATTATAGGGGCAATCGAGCTTGATCTCGAGAAAAGTTTCGGACTCATAGAAAAAACAAACAGGGAAGGTTTCTCTGAAAATGAGACCTACAAAACCTTCCATTGGATTAGTCAAAATGTTATAGAGAATTTTCTTAGGCTACATCAGAGTGATAGGGAACGAGTTGATGATTTCATTAAATCAGGTCGTACTGCGGATCCAAAATTAAAATTCGATGACAACATAAACAAAATAAAGAAGGTTGTGAAAGATAATAATCTAGACAATAAGATAGGTGGTGCTATTTCTTATATTGAGAAAGAGTACAATCAAATGAGAAATGTAATGACCTCTTCTGGTCTCAGTGGTCTTAACATCTCTGTTATTTTCCATGAGATTGAACGGGAGATTGATTCTCTCCATCGGGCAATAATGAAAGACGACGCAGTATTGGAAGAACTAAGGGAACGTTCATCTAATTTGGTTAGTATTCTTGAGAGCTTCAGCTCACTGTTGAAAAAAAGGAAGTCAGAAAAATTCAGTGCCAGCGAGGTTATTGAAAAAGTACTAGCGCTTTCAATTCATAGATTTAAACATCATAGAGTTTCACTCTCTACACCCGTACTAGTGGACGACAAAGAATCTGACTTTATACTCCATGCACCATTTGGGATTGTACAGGCTACCATAACGAACATTGTTAACAACTCTTTATATTGGACTCAGGCTAAAAGTAAACTAATAGAGAGCGATGAGTATATGCCTGGTGTTGGTATTTTTTGTCTCCCCAATTGGTATGATGAAGGACCTGCGATTACAATCGTAGATAATGGTGATGGATTTAGTATACCACCAGAAAGTGCAGTACAACCTTTTATAGGAAACAGACCTGGTGGAATGGGGTTAGGATTATACTATGCAAAAACAGCGATGGAGTCAATTGGCGGCAGATTGATTATCGACTCAATTGAAAACTTAAAATTACCGAAAGCATTCAATGGCGCAGCAGTTTCTTTGATATTTAAAGGAAATAATTAAACATGTTACCTAGAGCAAAAGTAATTATAGTTGATGACAATGAAGATGAGTTAAAAAAACTCGCCGAAGCATTCCATTATTCAGGAATTCCTTGTCTTCCTTTGCAATACGAATCTCGAGACAGGGTAAAAAGATATGGTATAGAAAAAAGCACAGATATTCGTTGGTTATTTATCGATTTACATTTGGAACCAGACAGTGGTTCTGATACAGCACAGCTTGTGGGGCCAATAAAAGAAGTCATTAGTCATTTAATAAAGGGTGGAATATACTCTTTGGTGTTTTGGTCAAAACATACTGATAAAGTAAATGCAGTAATAGAAAGAATAAAAAGAGATGAGGATTTATCAAATAACATACCTGCGCCTCTCAATTATGCATGTATAGATAAAAATGATTTTATCGATGATGCTATGAGATTGAAAGAAAAACTAAAAGATACATTGCTAGATAACAAGCTTGTTAGTTCAATGTTACGTTGGGAAAATGCAGTAGCCAATGCATCATCCAATATATTGACAAAAGTCCATCAACTCGCAGGAAATAATACACAGTGGGATATGGAAAGCAAAAATGAAAATATAAAGCATATTATAAGCCTCTTAGCCCATGAAGCATCTGGCTATAAAGTAGCAAGAGAAAATGCAAATATCAGTTTAAACAAAGGATTATTTAGCCTGGTCGAAGATGATTACTCTAACCTTACAAAGAAGGATATTTGGTCAGATTTTGAATTTTCCTCAAATGGACAACTGAGGAAAGTGCCATCTGATACCAAGGTAAAATTAAACACATATATCTTAACAGAGGAAATATCGCTTAATAAAAACGGTGATGCATTATATGAAAAGGGTGTTATTAGCTTCTTTGACAGAAAAAATGAAAATATAAAATCACTTTTAGGAAGTGTTGATTTAGATACAATTATTAGAGAGGAGTTTACGGTAGTAACACAAAAGGTAAAATTAAGTGATGTCATATTAGGTGTTATTGAAATAAGCCCTGACTGTGATCATGCCAATAAGAAAATAAAAATGCACCGTTTTATTTTGACAGCACTAGTTCCAACTGAATTATTTACTGATGAATGCTGGGTTGCAATTAACAAAAGTCAGCATGAAGGGGTATTTAAGGAAATACCGGACATCCTATACAAAGATAAAAAATACAAAGTTTTCTTATCCTTTAAGTATATTATATCCATTCCATCGTTAGATGAGAATAAGTCCATGTTCGGCCTTGAAGCATTAAGGTTGAAAGATGATATATTGATAAAAATAAGAACAGAGATGGCACGTTATATTTCAAGACCAGGATATACTGCCATCCACTAGAACATTTCTTTCCCATGTGTTAAAATGTAGAGACATGATATATTAGGATTTTTTATGGATAAGTCTCTACATTTTCTCGATCTTTTTGCTGGAGCAGGTGGTTTGTCTGAGGGATTTATTCGCGCAGGGTTTACGCCAGTAGCACACGTGGAATCAAACAGAGCCGCTTGTTTTACGCTAAGAACCAGAGCTGCGTACCACTGGCTCAAAAAAGAATCGAAACTAGATATTTATGATAGTTATCTGCGAGGGACTATTTCTCGTGAACAATTATATAAAGAAGTGCCATTTGAAATAATCGACTCAGTTATTAACGAAGAGATAAAAAGCGAATCACTTGATGATATCTTCATACAAGTAGACAATTCAATCAAGCAAAAAAGAATAGACATTATTATTGGAGGGCCGCCATGTCAAGCTTATTCATTGGTAGGGCGTTCTCGCTCTAAAAATAAAATGATTGGCGACCAAAGAAATTATCTTTTCACTTACTATGCAAATTTTTTAGAGCGCTACCAGCCAAGTTATTTTGTTTTCGAAAATGTTATAGGTTTGCTTTCGGCTAAAGATGAGAGTGGCAAACTTTATTTTGATATAATGCGAAAGTTATTTCTCTCAGCTGGTTATCAAACAGAATATAAAATACTATCTACTAATGAATATGGAATTCCTCAAGCAAGGAAAAGAGTAATACTTGTAGGAAAAAAAGGAAATGAATTGGGGTTTTATCCTGAACCAGATAAATCCTCCATTAACTTAACTGTAAATGATATTTTTTCAGACTTACCTGAAATATTATCAGGCCATGGTGAACTTATTCAACGAAAACATAAAAAGCCACATTCATTCTTGGTCGAAAATCAGTTATGTGACTCAAATAATTATATTACATGGCATACAGCTCGTCCTCATACTCAGCAAGACTTGGAAATATATAGAATAGCTGTAAAAAAATGGAATGATGGTCATCAAAGGATTGACTATAACTCTCTACCAGCACGTTTAAAAACTCACCGTCAACGCGAATCTTTTTTGGATAGATTCAAGGTCGTAGCCGGGGATTTAAATTACTCCCACACGATAGTGGCACATATTGCTAAAGATGGCCATTACTATATACACCCTGATTTAAATCAGAACCGCTCCTTAACACCGAGAGAAGCGGCTCGTTTGCAAACATTTCCTGATAGTTACTATTTTGAGAGTGTTTCGGGAAAACCAAGCAGAACTGCAGCATATCTACAGATTGGAAATGCGGTGCCTGTATTACTGGCAGAGAAATTAGCTCATAAAATAAAAACGAGTTGGTAATGGATGTTCACTCCAAAAAACAGAGAGCTATAAATATGAGGGCGATCCGCTCTCATGATACCACTCCGGAGAATATTATATCAAACGTTTTATTTTCACTAGAAATAAATTACACTACAAAAAACAACCTTATTTATGGAAAACCTGATTTCTTATGCCCTGATTACAGGGCAGCAATCTTTGTGCATGGCTGTTTTTGGCATCGACATTTATGCTATATGTTCAAATGGCCAAAAACAAGACCTAGTTTTTGGAAAGAGAAGCTGACTAGGAATGCAATAAGGGATAATCATGTCATTAATAATTTGAGCAAAGAGGGCTACAAAATTATGATTATTTGGGAGTGCTCACTAAAAGGACGAATGAAGATTTCCACACCAATTATTAAAGCCTGCATAGAAGAATGGTTGTGTGCTGGGAATTGTAATTGTGAAATATCATCACTGGGTATAAATGAATTACTCAAGAAATAGACTAAAAATAGAAAATTATTAGCAATGTGGCTGTCATATAAATAGAGTCAATTATATAAGCACAAGATCACAGGTTATGAGGAACGGAAAAAAATAGTTAACGCTCAATGGCAGTAAATTTATTCACGCTATTACTATTATTGGTAAAATAATATACTTGGAGCCAGGTAGCGAAAAATCAGGTTTTATAATCATGAAGGTGGTTTCACTATTTCTCATCAGCAAGGCTGGTTTCAGCATAAATTTCCCCTTTATTTTCCGTATAGTGAAACGGATTCGATATGAATTCAGCGGGGTTCTAACCATAACACTATATCCTTTATCAGGAATAAAATTAAACTCCTTGATACTAGTAGCACACTTATTGACTCAAAAAAAATCTGGGCTATAGACATATAATTTTTCGTAAGCATAGCCACCACAGCCTTGTTCCTGATGGTGATGTTCAGCATGGACTTTTTATTATATCACTCTCATTAAATAATACGCAAAATTTCCCGTCTACGATCTTACTTTGTACTTGATACATATTGAACATATCATCTATTGAGCGGCCCGAGATAAAAATAAAAAAGAAAAAATAAATACTCACACATAGTGTCTAACTGTATACAGTTTATATTATTTCCAGAGTAAAAAATAAAATCCATTATCAGTGCGATGATCTATTTCGTTATCAAATTAAAACCTAATTCTATTTCAACACAACTTCTTCACCCCGCTTCCACACGATAAACCTGGCTTCATAGGGATGCAAAGGCGTACTGACAATAACACTGCGTCCTTCTCCAAGGATAAAGTCATACTCACCAATGCCGGGAACACACTTCCCCGGTTCCAATGCAACAGGCGTGTTTTCATATGACTTTTCATAGACATAATTATCATTTCCATATTTCCATATTTCCATATTTCCATATTTCCATATTCCCATATTCCCATATTCCCATATTCCCATATTCCCATATTCCCATATTCCCATATTCCCATATTTCCATATAGCTACTTTCAGAATGGACTCTTCTCTTTCCATGTCATTCTTATCGAAAAAAACGCAGATCTTGCTGCCGACGGCCGTTGCTTTTGCCGGGCGTAAATTGACTTTATTCCCCATAGGACATCCAGAGACAAAAAGAGGAATAAAGAGCAAGAGGGATTTTTTCATAGTGGCAGCCCTGCGCTTGCAGTTACCGGTTGAATTCCTATAGAATTAATAAATTATTCTCATGACAATAATTAGCTAAAACATATCGTTAAACTCTAATCAGGCTTCAGCATAATGCTTTCACCTTTCTTCATCACAACAAAACTGGTTCGATATGAATTCAGCGGTGTTTTTACCAACACGGTGTATCCTACACCAGCGATAAAATTAAACTCACCGATACCCGGAACACACTTGTTGGCCTCCAGCGTTATCGGGCTATAAGCATATGATTTTTCGTATACGTAGTCATCCTCCCCCTGTTTCCAGATGGCAATATTCAGTATAGATTCGTTTTTTACGATATCCCTCTCATTAAAAAAGACGCAGACTTTACCGTCTACGATCTTACTTTGTACTTGATAGAGGTTAAACCTGTCACCCGTTGGGCAACCCGAGATAAAAAGAGGAAGAAGAAGCAATAAATATTTTCTCATAGCGGCAGCCCTGCGCTTCTGATGATGGGTTGAAATTGTGACAATGTCCGTCTGTCCACTATCCCGATGAGTTTCCTGTTTGGCAAGCGGAAGAAGGTATTCTCCCCATATCTCTTGAGAATGAAATAGTCCGCAATTATCGATGCTTGCTGTTCCATGCTGTAGTAGCGCAGCAAAGGTTGATCAAGCCGATATTGATAACTTACCGCCCAACTGAGAAGCCCACGGGTGCGTACCCACATGCCCTTCTGGTGCTGCCAAACGTGTGCCATCTCATGAATAAAAAGATGCTGCGCTTCAGGATCCTGGTTCGCATAATCTCTTTCATAGAGTGATCTGCGAAAGTACAACTCCCCATTCGGGCTCATCGCCGTGTACTGATTCTGTAGCCCAAACGGCAGGTAGCTGTCGCAGTGAACCAATACGGTCTGATAGAAAATGGTGCTGCCAAACACCGAACGCGCCAGATTGACTTCGCCCGGCGTTAACGCCCGCGTGATTCCTTCCTGTTGTGGCTCCATCCTGGAACTCCTTGATCCGAAAGAGTTCAATGAAACGCCATTTTAGCCTTTAAGGTCAATCAGATAGGCCTTAGGAAAGCATCAGGAAGATCCGGTTTTTACGGGGATGAGAAATGCGTCAATACAGAGTGAAAATAGGCAGGTAGTGGTGGCGGGCAGATTCCAGGCACAAAAAAACCACCTTTCGGTGGCTTCTTGTTCGCGCGGTACTTAATGGTGCGAAGGCCGGACTCGAAAAATACATCTAATACATTGAATTTTAAAAATTAAATAAAAACAAATAAATCAAAGACCCCCAATTTGACCCCTTCAATTTTTCGTTATATTCACGCAGCGAATTACTTCTTCCAAATTTTCTGGAAACTAGGAGAGTCAGATTCAGGCGGATATATAGGCCTCCCAATTTGTATGGTCATGGGAATAGGGAAATCTACCCCAACAAGTGCTACTTCCCCCTGTTTCAAGCTAGGTAAAAATGCCGCCGCTGATTTATCAATTTCGCCACAAGCTCTTTCAACGACTTCTCGATCCCTGTCATTGGTTAATCTATGTACTAAAAGCGTGCCTATTTGGCTTAAAACACCCTCAGTAATATCTCTTGGCCGCTGTGTTGTAAGACAAATATTTAGACCGTATTTCCTACCTTCTTTAGCGATCATTTCGAATGCATCTAACTTTATTGAATGATCTTCAGCGCCGACTCTCTTTCCTAAAAAATTATGAGCCTCATCGACAATAACAAGTAGTGGTTTATCCCTAAACGTTTCGGCTCTAGCCAGCATTAGCAACTTTCTTCCTATTACATTAGCTAATATTTCTCTGGCATAAAACTCATAGCTAATATCACTTAAACATATCCGTAAAACTCTTTTATTTCCTTTTAAAAAATCTTCCAATATTACGCCCAAACTGCTTAGAGCATCAGAGCCATGAAAAACTGATTTTAAAGAGTTTGAATAAGTCACAGCCTGAATTCTGGTCAGTAGCGAAGAACAGTAGCCTAGATCCGCCGTTGGGCTTCCCCATGAGTCTTGTTCATCCCAGCAACACTCTTGAATTATTTGATGTGTTAATTTTGTGACATCGAATGGTTGAGATGGATTATCAACCAATTTAGAATTACCCCCTGTATTCATTGCTCTACGATAATCTACCTTCGATCTTTTTACTTTCATCAAAACACCGTTAGTTGCAATTGTTGGATCTAATGCTACTAAACGTAAACTTTTAATTGCCTCCTTTAGTTTCGGGCCTTGCACCTTTCCAGACGGGTCGAACATGGCAATGAAATCTGACTCCATAAAGTCCGTTGGTGGTATTCTGAATTCAGTAGAGTCTTTATGTAAATTCAAAGGTGTTCCGAGATGATAGTGAACAACATGATCGGAATCAAATGATCTATACTCGCTAGTAGCATCTACTATAATTACTTTCGCACCATTATATTGTGAGCATTCCTCTATAATTTTTGATGTAGTCCAGCTTTTGCCACCCCCTGTTGCTCCCAAAACTGCACAATGCCTACCAAACAATTTCTCGGGAGTCACACGGATATAGCTATCAGAACCTCCAGAAACAGCACCTAAATTAATTGTAACCCTGTCAACATCACTGTCACTCACTCCTTTATTTATAAGTTCAGGAATTAATGAGACAAACTCTAAAGGTGCTGAGAAAACGCGATCACCCAATCTGGGATATGATTTTATCCCAGATTCTACTTTTAAATCAGATGTATTAATTGAGCCAAGAAGTTGAATATAACCTATTGCGTCAACTTTATATTTCCCTTGAGAGTCTTCAGATACTTCATTCCTATCCCTTTCTGGTAATTTAACTTCAATCAATCGGCCAAGAATAATTGACTGCTGTCCCTCGATTAATAATATCTCTCCAACCTCACCCTTTCCATAGCGCCCTCCTGACATATAGCTTCCACTTATTTCACCCGCATGAGTAAGATTAATTTTTACGCCCTGAGCAGAAACAGAAGATACTACACCTACCTTTAACTCATTCCGCAAGACACCTACAGTCGAAAAGTCTTGATTGGACATAATTACTCACCTCCAACTTGCTTTATTACTTTTGCAAGCTGATCTGCTGGAGTCAGCGCCCTCAGGTTAGGAATTAAACTAACGAAGTCTTTAAAAGATGCGTTCAAAAAATAAATATCATATCCATCACTTGATAATTTCTTAAGTAAGCCCCAGTATTTACTGGAGCCATTTCCACCACTATTTTCGATATGAGTAGCACATTTGTAATCAGCTATGATTAGCTTCATGCTGGGATTCGATTTTATAGCTGAATATATTGGTTCAGAAAGATGGTCATCATTAAAACCGAAACCAGAAATCACTAAACAGCTGTTTTTCTTCCTCAATGAGTCTAAAAATCTAGATAATAACTCCAAATGCGGCTGGATAAATGCCTGCTGATACTTACCTTTTGCAGGATAAATTAAACATGCTGATGAGGCAGTAGGATTATTATCTTCATATATTTGTCCTTCAACTCTGGTCCAGCTCACAGATCCATGCAGTTTAAATAATTGAAAAACCCCCTCAATAAACTCGTGTTCATTCTCATCCCTTTTTATAACATCATAATTAAAATACTTACCATCAAATCTCCTTTTCCCTGTATACGAAAGTCCATCAACCACCATCATTCCAAGTTCAGAAGCTGAGGATTCAAATGTCATATCGTAGTTGGTAGTAAATACCTTCAATCGAGGATCTCTTACCCTCCTCCTTGCCATTTTCTGTAATAACATTTTGTAAGATGTCAAATCGCTATTCTCTGAGCTAATAAACGATTGACACTTATCTAATATGATAGATTTAACTTCATTTAAAAAACCAGAAACCTCTTCATCCTCATGGAAAGATAAGTATGCATCACATTGCGATAAAAAATGCTCAATATTAGGGTATTCTTTTTCTAAATATCTTACCTTTTCACATACACTAATAGCGACTGGCTTTAAAATAAAGTTCTCACCTGCTGCATCGGGGTCTTCCCACATTGCACTCTTCCACAAATCCCACATACTTGGCCCACCAACTTCTCCCAAGGATGTCCCACTGCCAGCAAAAAAAGAAAGATTAGGAAATTGTAAAGATCGCAACAAGACATCATTAAAGAAACTCCTATTCACCTTAACAACTTCAATGTCTGACTCTTCCATTTCCCTTACAGGCACGGTATTAGGATCAACGCCAGCCAACTCGAGCCCAATATTATTCTTTCGATCCCGCCAAAAAACAAATGAAGCATTATTTAAAGGTATCCACTCGTCACTTCCGGGTTTTAAAAATGCAATATGCCCATCTGGATTAGTCGTCATTCCCATTATTCCTTTTTGTTACTAAATTTAAAATCATACCCTCTTTATTTTATTATACAGAAAATAGGTGGAACTGTAGTGATCAGTTCCACAACAGTAACGTGACCTATCAACCATTTGAAAGCATGATTTTTATCATAAGCTAGCGCATTGGCCACTTTACTACAGTCTGATTGATACATCACCCAAGGTCACGTTCAGTGCCTTCCTACAACACTATACCCCCCTACTAAATTAACTCGTAATAATAAACATCGCAGCGCCATGCTGATGCACTAGGTGAAAAATCGCTAAAACCTCTGCGTGCGCAATACTCCCTCGCCTACGCGCTCTGACTTTATCATGCACATTTCATGCATGACTCAGAGGCCCTGTAAGCCCTTGTGGCGCGGGGTTTCGGCTCTTTTGATAGGCTGGGGATTAATGCAAAATCATGCACCCTATGCATGCACGCGTGGTTTGAGGCAGGCTAGCCAGAAAAAAGGCTGTTTTCGGGCTTAGGGGAACGGTAAAGCCCCCGCAGCAAAATCAGCATTGCAGCGGGGCCTGCTCAATCAATGAAGGGTTTGGTTTCGGCTATAACGGCGGTAACGATTTAATGTCCTTTTTTCCGGCGGTGGTAAATCATCAACGGTCACCGTTTCCGCTTGAATGGGCTGACATAAAATCTTATCGACGCTCTCCACCGTTTTAAATGTGCAGGAACACACGATGTTCTGGCACTGGTAATAGGCTTCTTTCGTCCGCTCCGTGATATAGCGACTGGTACGAGTATAGGACGCATGAGTGCACAGCGGGCAGCGCATCATGATTTGGCCCCTTTCTGCTGCAAGCGTTGACGTTTTTCCTTCAGTTCTGAGATAACCTGCATACGCTTGGCAGGACTTCTTTGCAGTTCCGGCAATGCGCCCGTTTCTTCCGGTATCGTCAGGCCAATCTCATTAAGCACCGGGTGGTCGATATTTTGCTGTGCCATGGCAACGTGAATGCGGCCTTGTAGCGCGCCCAGTACCTGTTGCTCAATCATTCTCATCGGATTGTCCGCATAGACGCCGTAAGCCCGTGAAGCCAGTGCACAAGCCTTGATAACGTCAGAGCTGATAAGCGCCTTGCTCAGCGCATCCACCGCCTGATGCATCGCGTGAGCTGCAAAGGTCGTGAGGGCGTCTTTGTGCGCGCTCACCACCTTCGGGGCTGTACCGCCGCAGCTGAGGTGAAGCTGCATTTTGTCCAGCTCCATCTCCTCAATCAGGCCGTCGAACTCTTTCGCCAGCTCCCGCTTGGAAATCCGACTGTGGTGCTGCGCTTGCAGTTCCGGCGTCATTTCTCCGCGCAGTTTGCGAAACAGGGTGCGCCACTGGCTTTCTGCCTCCTGGCTCTGCACTTCGGTGTCTTTCTTCTGTTGGTGGCAGCGGGCAATGCCTGTCACGACGTCGGTCAACGCCTGATAGTTTTTGTCGTGGGCGGCGCGAGCGTCACGCAGGGCTTGCAGTTTATCGGTGATGTATTTCGGTAAGGTGGTGGTGCTCATGGGGTTATCTCCGGTGTCAGTCAATGTGAGGCTATTCTGCTGACCGCCGTACAACATCGCCATTCATCCCAGTTGGACTGTCCGCAGGACAACAGTCTCGAAAAATGACGATAAAACCATCAAAGCGCTTTTAGTTTTATATAAAACTATTCACAACTGTTCACTCTAATAAAAAACATAGATAAATCAGTTAATAAAGCAGTGAATAGTTTCACTAAAACTCGTCACCCAGTGTTCACTACTGTTCACTTTTCTAAAAAAGACCTTTTCTCTGGCTAGCCGTGGTTAGATTTATTTTTGATGTTCCTGTCTATTTATAAATCGATTATTGATTGCTGAAAGCTATGAATTAAAAGTGAGGAAGGGTGAGGAGCGGTGGGCTAATGCAACTTAGTGCAATTCGTTGTTTTTACGTGCAATTCCTTAGCCCATCACACAACATCCCCTTGTTGCCACCCCGCAAAATATTCTCATAATAGGGCGCTACCAGACGAACCCACACAACGCCGGTGAAATCCCACCGGGTATAAACGAGGTAGCATTCCATGTTTGCAGTTGCCACACAGACCCCTTCCACATTCCCGACCGTCCCGGTCGATTACATGCCCCGTGAGCGTTTCATTCGCCTGCCCGAAGTGCTTTACACCACCGGGCTGTCACGCTCTACCGTCTACGAAATGATGACCCGCAAGCAGTTCCCGGCCCAAGTTTCCCTTGGCGGTAAAACCGTCGCGTGGCTCGAATCAGAAGTCGAAAGCTGGATGGCTGAACGTATCGCCAACCGTCATCAGGGGGCCGCAGCATGATGCGGTTAACCTTTGGTCGCCAGCACTTTACCCTGAGCGACAACGACGCACTGTTTGTGGCAGAAGCCATCCTGTTGCAACGCAAACAGCCGGATATTGTCTTACCGGAGCACCGCAGCGAAAAACACGGCGTTATTCGTCTGGCGAGTCGCCAGGCTGAGCCGCGTCTGTTCAGTGCCGGGCCAGTACCGCTGACCTGCGCCGCCGCTGAGACCCGCAACGACCAGCTTACAGACTGTTGATCACTATGCGATCGATTGAACGTCCGGGGGCGTCTTACGGCTTGCCCCCGCGTCCGGCACTACGCTATAGTTCCTCCGCTGTCGCACAATCGGCAGCCGGGCGTGGAAACCCGTGTAACTCAATGGCGACATCACACGCGCCTAGCGTGTTTTTTTATGTCGCGGCCTTAGCGCGCTCATTTTTTGCACAGTGGTTTTTATGCTACTGTGGCTGTCAAACAATGGTGGCTCAGGCGGGGCTGACTTCGGTCAGGCCGGTATCCATTGAGGCCGGTATTTCCACCCCCGTCTGGGCTACCACCCATAAGCGTGGAAACTTCGGTGGTAGCAATAACCATTACTCAATGGAGGCTGCCACCATGGCTACGACCCTCACCCCGACTCACCCTACATTCTGCTTTCTGTTTGCGGCCATTCGCCGTACAGCCCTGACGGCAACCCCGTGCATGCTGCGCACCGTGGCAGATTCCGAGCACAGCGCCCGCCGCCTGCTGGCGCGCGACTACATTTTGTCATTTGCGGGCCGTCTGCCTGTACAGGGGGTGGCATGAATACGCTGGCCGCCCGTTTCCACAGTGAAACCTTCTATCCTATTCCGCATGCTGATTTCCTGCGTCTTCAGCACGCGCATTCTACCGGCGTGCTGTTCCTCGACATGCTGGATACCCTTGAATCGACCGGTCAGCGCCCGGACGCCGCTCAAAAAGCCGCCTTTGCGTCTGTCATAGCGGTACTCACTGACCAGCTTGGACAGGTCGTCAAAACCTGTGACTCCCACATCATCGCCAGCATGGAGGCTTCCGCCGCATGAACACCCCACAGTCTTGTTTACCCGTTGAAGTCCGTACCGCCGTTTACCGCCGCGCATTGGCCCATGCCTATCTCGAGACGTGCGCGTTTTACCGGGTGAACCCCGGCTACACGCTGGATGAACTGCAAATGGCGATTGCGATGGACATTGAAGGCTACTTTGTCCGCCAGCATGGCGCAGAGGTGGGCATGGACATGGCCTGCACCATGCTCAGTGACATGGTGCAGCCGGATATTCTGGTGGCGCCGCCGCGACTGACGACACTCGGCCAAAAGATGATGGATGAACTGTGCTGTGGCCGGATGGCCGTCACCTGTAACACCACCGTGCACTGAGGGGGCAAAGCAATGACCGTATTAAGCGTTTCTCACACCTCACGTGCAGCGACCGGCCACTGGCCGGTCTTGCTCCCCGCGCTGGGCATTCACATTCAGGCAGGGGGGCGGGCGCAGCCCTGTCCGGTCTGCGGCGGCAAAGACCGCTTTCGCTTTGATAACCTGCAGGGGCGCGGCACATGGTTTTGCAACCAGTGCGGCGGTGGCGATGGCCTGAATTTGGTCGAAAAAGCACTGGCCGTGACCACCAAAGAGGCCGCCGTAAAGGTGGCCGGGGTATTGGGTGAGCCATCAGGCAACACCTTGCCCGAATACAATCCCCAGCAGGAACAGCAGGACAAAGCGCAGGCGCGAAATAACGCGGCGCAGCAGGCCAGACAGCTACTTGCCAGCGCCCGGCAACAGGCCGGGAATAGCTATCTGACCGCCAAGGGCTGGCCGGATAGCGACACCCTGACATTACAGGAGCCGTCGCTGCGCGTGGGCGGTATCACTTATCAGCCCGGCGACTTGCTGCTCCCCCTGACTGACAGCGCCGGGGAGGTGGTTAACGTCCAGTTAATCAATGCCGCAGGCGACAAGCGCACGCTGGCCGGAGGACAGGTGAAAAACACCTGCCATTTCCTGCCGGGGCAGGATAATGCCGTTATCTGGCTGACCGAGGGTTACGCCACCGGCCTGACCGTGCACCACCTGACCGGGGAAAGCGTCTGCGTTGCGCTCAGCGCCAATAACCTGCCCGCGATGGCGCAGCAGTTGCGCACTCAGTATCCTGATGCGCTGTTGTTGCTGGCGGCCGACAATGACGAGAACGGCACCGGGCAGACCCGTGCCGCCGAGGCCGCGCAACTGAGCGGCGGTAAACCGGCGTTGCCGTCAAAAACCGGCGACTGGAACGATATTTACCAGCAACAAGGCAAGCTGGCCGCGCTTGCGCAGTTGACGGCCTTCAGCCAGCCTATGCAACCCAGCCCGTTTGATACGCTTAGCGATGCCGACCTGAAAGCCATGAGCGCCAGTGAAAAGGCCGAATTGCTGGCGGAGCACTATCAGCACCTGCTGGCCGTGCCACCGGTCGGTGAAGACCTGTGCCGCTATGAAAACGGTGCGTGGCAGGTGTTACCATACCGGGTACTCAGCCGCGAAATCGCCGCGTTGTTCCAGAAAATCCGCGCCCCGTTCTCGGCGGCGGGTATCAACAGCATTCTGGACACACTCAGGCTGATGGTACCGCAAATGGGCACGCCGGCACGTCACCTGATTGGCTTTCGTAACGGGGTATTTGATACCACCACCGGGCAATTCAGCGCACACCAGAAAACGCACTGGCTGCGCACCGTCAACAGCGTGGACTACACGCTGCCCAAGGCCGGGGAAAATCTGGCAGACCACGCCCCTCACTTCTGGCGCTGGCTGACACGCGCCGCCGGACAGCAGCCCGACAAGCAGGCGCGTATTCTTGCCGCGCTATTTATGGTGCTGGCGAACCGCTATGACTGGCAACTGTTCCTTGAGGTCACCGGTCCCGGCGGCAGCGGCAAAAGCGTGATGGCCGCGATAGCCAGTCTGCTGGCGGGGAAAGACAACACCACATCAGCCACCATCGATAACCTCGAGTCGGCACGCGAGCGTGCATTGGTGGTTGGCTTTTCGTTGATTATTCTGCCTGACCAAGAAAGGTGGAGCGGTGACGGGGCAGGCATCAAGGCGATCACCGGTGGCGATGCGGTGGCTATCGATCCGAAACACCGTGCCCCTTACGCGGCGCACATTCCGGCGGTGATTCTGGCGGTGAATAACAACCCGATGCAGTTCAGTGACCGCAGCGGCGGTGTGTCTCGTCGCCGGGTGATCCTGCCGTTCCCGGAGGTGATACCGGCCAGCGAGCGTGACCCGCAGTTGCTGGCAAAAATCACCGGCGAGCTGGCGGTGATCGTGCGCCACCTGATGCAGCGTTTTGCCGTGCCCGATGACGCCCGCACATTGCTCGAAGCGCAACAGAACTCCGATGAAGCGCTGGAGATTAAACGCAGTGCCGATCCGCTGGTCGATTTTTGCGGCTACCTGCTGGCAGTCAATGCGCCTGACGGTCTGTATATCGGCAATGCCAACATTACCCCGGCGAACCCGCGTAAATACCTGTATCACGCGTACCTCTCTTACATGGAGGCCCGGGGACACAAGTACCCATTGAATCTGACCGCGTTTGGACGTGCGGTGCCGCAAACCCTGCGTGAGTACGAAATAGCGCTGTTAAAACGCAAGACCAATCAGGGGATGCAGACCAACCTGATATTGAATGAAGACTGTGAAGCCGACTGGCTCCCTAAGTGTGAAATGCGCTGAGCGAATGGCATCACGATCGTTTCTGCCGATCAATAGGCTTTTATTGATCTGCCGAACCCATTGGACGCTGTTGTGTGGGGGCGCTTATAGTCGAGCGGTACAAACCGCATACACCCAACACCGGGGAACCCCGTAGCGGTGACTACTCAGGCCTGCATTGCAGGCCTTTTCGTTGCCTGAAATCGCTCCCTTCTGCTCACCCGCAGTACAATAAGTCCCCGGCTCAGGCCGGTATTTTGCATTTATAGGGCTGACTGTTCACTGTGAGTGACCAGTCAGGGCAAACTCATCACCAACTAATCACAGGTTAATTTGTTGTTTTTAAACAACTAAAACCAAAAGTGAACAGTGTGACCAGTTTTTCTATAAATCTTTTTTTTCTGTCTCAGCTTACCGAGGTTGTTTTGTCATTTTTGCAAACTCATACGGTGTGATGTAACGCTCACTGTTCATATCCAAATAATCAGCCCACCATTGCACCATCAACCGGCGTTCTTCCATATGCTCGGCTTTGTGAATATATGCTGCCCTCACGCCGTTGCGTTCTTGGTGGCTCATCTGGCGTTCAACCGCATCCCTCGACCATAGACCTGATTCGACCAGCGCGCTGCATGCCATAGCCCTAAAACCATGGCCGCATACTTCAGTTTGAGTATCATAACCAATAGAGCGTAGCGCCTTGTTTACCGTATTCTCGCTCATTGGTTTATGTGGATGGTGATCCCCGGGAAAAACTAGATCATTGCCTGCTGAAAGTTCGTGTATTTGTTCAAGCAATTGGATCGCTTGTTTGGATAGTGGCACGAGGTGAATAGTCCGCATCTTTGATCCTCGGTGCGAATGCTTAACCCCCTCGATAGCTTCACGCTCAGCTGGAATTGTCCAAAGTGCCTTTTTAAAATCGATCTCTCCCCAACGAGCAAAACGTAATTCACTGGAACGAATGAAAATACTGAGTGTTAACCTAACCGCTAGTCCGGTCAGCATTCTGCCTTTGTGAGTATCAAGGCGCTGAAGGAATTCAGGGAGACGCTCAAGCGGTAAAGCTGGCCGATGTATGGCCTTACGGGTTGTAATCGCTCCTGCTAAATCTTGGGCAGGATTACGAGGAATAAGCCCACTTTGCACCGCAAAACGCATAATGCCGGTAATTCGCTGCTGCAACCGGGAGGCGACATCCAAACGACCACTTAACTCAACCTCTCTCAGAGGGACTAAGAGGTCTCTGGTTTCAAGGTCAGCAATATTACGCTTTCCAATCACCGGGAAAATATTCCTCTCTAAATCCCGCATCACTCGCAAAGCGTGGCCTTCAGACCAACGCTTATTCATCGCATGCCAGTCACGGGCAACCTTTTCAAAGGTCAAGGTTTCAGCTAATGCCTCGACCTTACCTTGTTCTCTCTGAGCGCTAGGGTTAATCCCATCGGCAAGTAGTGCTCTTGCTTCGTCACGTTTTTCACGTGCTTTCGCCAGTGTCACAATCGGGTAAGCGCCAAAAGCGATCCGGCTCTCTTTGCCTTCATATCGAAATTTGAGGTACCAGCGCTTTGAACCGTTTGGTTTGACTAAAAGATATAAACCGTGGGAGTCAGTGATTTTGTATTCTTTGTCGCGAGGCTTTGCTGTGCGGGCTGCTACGTCTGTTATTGCCATAAATTGGGGGTCAAACCTTTATCGAACCGAGCTGACCCCCATTGTGACCCCCAAAAGATCTGGATGTCAACGGATGTGCTCGGACGGATTCAGACCAAAAAAAAAGCCTTTCGGCTTTAATTTTAGTAACTTACGGACTGTTACGGACGTTCTCGAACATACTAATGGTGCCGAAGGCCGGACTCGAACCGGCACGTATCTCTACGGTTGATTTTGAATCAACTGCGTCTACCGATTTCGCCACTTCGGCACTGAAGTAGTATGCGGAAAACGGGTGAATTATACCTTCCCGCGACCAGCACGCAACACTTATCCGTTGTTCAATGAGTTAAGTGTCGAAAAAACCGCCGCCACGCGCGTTTGCCCGCCCCGTCTTCCCGCTGCGCGCCCTTCCCAACCACGTTGATGATGAGCATGCTACATCCACAGGCTGTTGCAACGAGCATCTGGGGGTGAGGCACACCACGCTCACACGATGCCGTCCGATGCCAGGCTCCAGCGGCGTTGCGCAGAGCAATGATGGCTCCTGTGCCGTACGTCATTCATTCCCACGAGCCAGAACCGCTCACCGCGTTAGCGGGATACATTCAGGAACCCGCCACGCGGAAGGTAGCACCTGCCTTCCCCATCCCCACTGTCTCACTCAGCCCCTATCAAAAATAAAATAATCCCCAGCGGCAATGACAATGCTGCAAATAATTGCATAACAATGTGTCAGCCAATAAAGAATGAGGTTGCGTAACATTCCAGGAACAATATTTTTTCATTACTGAATATCAGGCAGGAAATAAAAAATCGAAACGGGGCTATAAAAAGACAGAGGTTATTCACGTTGGATTGGCTTTATCTGAAATCACCAGAAAATAGCGTACATACATAACAAAATGGCTAGTTTATGCCTAAAAACCAGCTGAGATCGCTTGCCTCTGCGGAGTTAATAGCTTTAAGATGGTGCAAGAAAATTTTCCCTGGTGTTGGCCAATATTGGCAACCTGGCCCTACGCGGTCAGGTTTTTTTTTGTATTTTTTATCAAAACATTACCGGGAAAGTGTATCGCCTTAAGGGGTGGGAAACTAGTTAGACTAAAGTACAGTCCCTTACTAGACCTTTATAAGTTCATGCAGGTTATTATTTCACATCGCAGAGATCGGAGCCGATACGCTATTGCAGCCTTCACGTTAATCGCCACGCGGCCAACTCAATACCGATTTAACACCCGTATTTCCCGAATCGAAAGACGCTGTTCGCCAGCCGATATTTTCTCCATTTAGACGTATCCCGGCTGATGAGTTCTGCGCAGTCGTTGCCTCAGTATTCCACAGGCTAGCTAGCCCATCACTCCACCGGTTTGATCAGCCGCAGCTCCATCCCCAGGCGCACGGCATGTCGGGCATTCGTGACCCCCAGCTTTTTGACGACGTTGGACATATGAAACTTGATGGTGCCGGTCTTGATGCCCAGGATCATCGCCGTTTCCTGGTAGGTTTTACCCACGCTGGCCCAATAGAGGATCTCGTTTTCCCTGTCGGTAAAGCGGGCGTTTCTCTCTAGGGCTGCGGCGTTTTTTGCTGACAGTGGTGACAGCGCCAGATAGGACTCATGGATTGAGGCCAGCAATACCGAAATGTCGCCTTTACGTTCGGTGAGCGCCTGGATGGCTTCCGCTCTTTGCTCAAGGTTGAAGGCAAAGGAAAGCGTGACGAGGTTATCGTTGTAATCGTGCAGCACGAAAGTATAGCCGTGCGTTACGCCAAACTCGCGGGCCTGTTCGAACAGTTCGGGAAAATGCAGCCCTCCGTCCGCCATGATTTGCTCGTCCCAGGCGAAGGGGGTCAGGCGGTTACGGGCGGTAAGCACCACCGGATCAATGTACTGCAATCCCTGCTCTTGATACTTTTTTACCCATTCACTCGGGTAGTTGGTGACGCCAAAGATGCAGGCAATGTCTTTTTTGGATAACACCACATACGCCCACAGGAGATTGCCCAACTCCCCTAGTGCCACTTCCAGGCGCTTGCCGATAATGTTGCTGAGATTATATTCGTCTTCCATTGGCTGCCTGCTCCCTCTCCTGCATTGCTGCTGAAGTGACTATAGCACGACAAAAACCGCAGGCGGGGGCATGCCACCCCAACAAAAAAGGCGCGGCCCCGCGGCCACGCCTTTCTTCACTACCGCTCGCCCCGCTACTTGCGTTTGAGCAGCATATACACGCTGATCAGCAGGAACAGCATGCTCGGCAACAACGCGCCCAGCACCGGCGGCATGCTGTACACCAGGCTCAGCGGGCCGAAAATCTGATCCAGCACGTAGAACAGGAAGCCGAAGCTGATGCCGGTCACCACGCGGATGCCCATCGGCACGCTGCGCAGCGGGCCGAAGATGAACGACAGCGCCATCAGCATCATCACCGCCACCGACAGCGGCGAGAAGATTTTGCTCCACATGTTGAGCTGGTAACGGCTGGCTTCCTGGCCGCTCTGCTTCAGGTACTTCACGTAGTTGTGCAGCCCGCTGATGGAGAGCGAATCCGGATCCAGCGCCACCACGCCCAGCTTGTCCGGGGTCAGGTTGGTTTTCCATTCGCCGGTCAGCGTCTGGGTGCCGGTCACCTGTTTCGGGTTGGTCAGATCCGAGGTGTCCACCTGTGAAAGCTGCCACAGGCCGTTCTCGAAGCTGGCGGTAGCCGCATAGCGCACCGTCTCCAGGCGACGCTGGTCGTTGAAGTGGTAGATGTTCACGCCGGAGAGTTCTTTATCGCCGGAGACGCGCTCGATGTAGATGAAGTCGTTGCCGTCCTTCGCCCACAGCCCGCTCTTGGTGGAGAGCAGCGAACCGCCGTACATCTGCTGGGCGCGGTAGTTGCGCGCCATCTGCTCGCCCTGCGGCGCCACCCACTCGCCGATCGCCATGGTCAGCAGCACCAGCGGAATGGCGGTTTTCATCACCGAGCCGGCGATCTGCAGGCGGGTGAAGCCGGAAGCCTGCATCACCACCAGTTCGCTGCGCGTCGCCAGTTGGCCCAGGCCGAGCAGCGCGCCGAGCAGCGCCGCCATCGGGAAGAAGATCTCGATGTCTTTCGGCACGCTCAGCAGGGTATACATGCCGGCGCTCAGCGCGGTGTATTCGCCCTGGCCGACCTTGCGCAGCTGATCGACGAACTTGATGATGCCGGACAGCGACACCAGCATGAACAGCGTCATGATGATGGTGTTGAAAATCGTTTTACCGATATACCGGTCTAATACGCCAAACATCAGGCCGCTCCTCTCAGGCGTGCGCGCAGCTTACGCATCGGCACGGTATCCCACAGGTTCAGCGCCAGCGCGATCGCGAAGTAAACGCCGTTAACCAGCCACAGCCACAGCATCGGATCCAGCTTGCCCTTGCCGGCGTTGGAGCGCAGCGAGGTCTGCAGCAGGAAGAAGATCAGATACAGCAGGATGGCCGGCAGCATGCTCAGCACGCGGCCCTGGCGCGGGTTCACCACGCTGAGCGGCACCACCAGCAGCGCCATCAGCGCCACCGAGACCACCAGCGTCAGGCGCCAGTGGAACTCGGCGCGTGCGTCCGGATCGTCGGATTCCCACAGCGTCTGCATCGACATCTGTTCGGATTCGGTGTTGTCCGCCGCCACGGTGCGGTGGCCAATCACCGCCTTGTAGTCGGTGAAGTCGGTAATGCGGAAGTCGCGCAGCAGCGCGGTGCCTTCAAAACGCGTGCCCTTGTCGAGCGTCACCACCTGCGAGCCGTCTTTCTGCTGCACGATGTTGCCGTGCTCGGCCACCACCACCGACGGGCGTTGGTTGCCGTTCGGCCGCAGCTGCGCCAGGAACACGTCGTTGAAGGTGCTGCCCTTCACGTTGCCGATAAACAGCACCGCGTTGCCGTCTTGCGAGGGCTTGAACTGCCCTTCCGCCAGCCCGGCGATGCTCGGGTTGGCCTTGGCTTCGTTCACCACCACGTCCTGATAGCGTGAGGCCCAGGGACCGGCCCAAAACACGTTCACCGCCGCGACCGCAGAGGTGAACAGCGCCAGGATCATGGCGGCAATAATCAGGGTGCGTTTGCCCAGCCCGCAGGCGTGCATGACGGTGATTTCGCTCTCGGTATACAACCGCCCAAGCGTCATCAGCAAGCCGAGAAACAGGCTCAAAGGCAGGATGAGCTGCGCCATCTTCGGCACGCCCAGAGCGAGCAGAGAGAGTACTAAGTTTGTCGGGATATTGCCGTCCACCGCGTCGCCCAACACCCTGACCAGGTTCTGACAAAAGAAGATCAGAAGCAGGATGAACAGGATGGCGATTTGGCTCTTGAGCGTTTCCCGTACCAGATATCTTATGATGATCACGCTTATTACGCCTGTGAAAACTTGTCTTTTTGCAGGAAAATCGATAATTTCATCGCTAATCCGCCATTTATTCTCATCATATGGCAACCTTCACAGCTAAAATAGTATTACAACATCAAGCCGTTTGGGTGTCCTATAGGAACTTGCTTATAGTCGCCAAAACAGAGCAATTTACGCCGTTCAGGTTAACATAATCCGTTAACTCAAATGGCGGGAGATCGTTACGGAGTCGATTATTCTAGCCGTAGCGTCCGCCTTTGTCTTTAAGATTCAGGAGAGTGCATGGAGTTCAGTGTAAAAAGCGGTAGCCCGGAAAAACAGCGCAGTGCCTGTATTGTAGTCGGCGTTTTCGAACCGCGCCGCCTGTCCCCTATCGCAGAACAACTCGACAAAATCAGTGATGGTTATATCAGCGCATTGCTGCGCCGTGGCGAACTGGAAGGCAAGGTCGGGCAGACGCTGCTACTGCACCATGTGCCCAACATTCTCTCCGAGCGCATCCTGCTGATCGGCTGCGGCAAAGAGCGCGAGCTCGATGAGCGCCAATACAAGCAGGTGATCCAGAAAACCATCAATACCCTCAACGACACCGGCTCAATGGAAGCGGTCTGCTTCCTGACCGAGCTGCACGTGAAAGGCCGCAACACCTACTGGAAAGTGCGTCAGGCGGTGGAAACCGCCAAAGAGACGCTCTACACCTTCGATCAGCTGAAAAGCAACAAGGTGGAGCCGCGTCGTCCGCTGCGCAAAATGGTGTTCAACGTGCCGACCCGCCGTGAGCTCACCAGCGGCGAGCGCGCGATTCAGCACGGTCTGGCGGTGGCTTCCGGCATCAAGGCGGCCAAAGATCTCGGCAACATGCCGCCGAACATCTGTAACGCCGGCTACCTGGCCTCGCAGGCTCGTCAGCTGGCGGACGCCTTCAGCACCAACATCACCACCCGCGTCATCGGCGAACAGCAGATGAAAGAGCTGGGCATGAACGCCTATCTGGCGGTCGGCGCCGGTTCGCAGAACGAATCATTGATGTCGGTGATGGAATATAAGGGCAACCCAAATCCGGACGCTAAGCCGATCGTGCTGGTAGGCAAAGGGCTGACCTTCGACTCCGGCGGCATCTCGATCAAACCGGCCGACGGCATGGACGAGATGAAATACGACATGTGCGGCGCGGCGACCGTGTACGGCGTGATGCGCGTGGTGGCGGAGCTGAACCTGCCGCTGAATGTGATCGGCGTGCTGGCCGGCTGTGAAAACATGCCGGGCGGCCGGGCGTACCGTCCGGGCGACGTGCTGACCACCATGTCCGGCCAGACCGTCGAGGTGCTCAACACCGACGCCGAAGGCCGCCTGGTGCTGTGCGATACCCTGACCTACGTCGAGCGCTTCGAGCCGGAGCTGGTGATCGACATCGCCACCCTGACCGGCGCCTGCGTGATCGCTTTGGGCCACCACATCACCGGCCTGATGTCGAACCACAACCCGCTGGCGCACGAGCTGCTGGGCGCTTCCGAGCAGGCCGGCGACCGCGCCTGGCGCCTGCCGATGGCCGACGAGTATTACGAGCAGCTGGACTCCAACTTCGCCGACATGGCGAACATCGGTGGCCGCCCAGGCGGCGCCATCACCGCCGCCTGCTTCCTGTCGCGCTTCACCCGCAAGTACACCTGGGCGCACCTGGATATCGCCGGCACCGCCTGGCGCTCCGGTAAAGCCAAGGGCGCGACCGGCCGCCCGGTAGCGCTGCTGTCGCAGTTCTTGCTCAACCGTGCAGGCCTGAACGGCGACGATTAAATACCCTTCATCTTTCAAGCCGCAGCGTTGTTGGCCGCATTCGTTCACCCCAGTCACTGACTTGATGTCAGCTCCTGGGGATGAACGAACTTGCCGCCTAGCTGCAACTTGAAATCTATTGGGTATATAATCCTCTCAGCAGCGAAGGGGTAGAGTTATCTGCTCCGTTCCCAAAAAGGGCGCAACCTACATGTTGTGCCCTGTTTTTTTATCGGCAGCGGTGGATCCTTAATGAAACAGGCGACGTTTTATTTGCTCGACAACGCGGAACCGTCAGGCGCGCTCAGCGCCCATGAGGCCGTGGCCTGCGCCGTTGCCGCCAACGGCTTCCGCGCCGGCAAGCGGGTGCTGATCGCCTGCGAGAGCCAGGAGCAGGCCCAGCGGCTGGACGAAGCGCTGTGGCAGCGCGAGCCGCATGAATTCGTGCCGCACAACCTGGCCGGCGAAGGGCCGCACTACGGCGCGCCGGTGGAACTGTGCTGGCCCGGCAAGCGCGGCAACGCCCCGCGCGATCTGCTGATCGCTCTGCTGCCGCAGTTTGCCGATTTTGCTACCGCTTTCCATGAAGTGGTAGACTTCGTTCCTTACGAAGACACTCTGAAACAGTTGGCGCGCGACCGTTACAAGGCCTATCGCAGCGTCGGCTTCCATTTGACCACGGCTACGCCGCCAACTCACTGAATACGATAAAGAATGGAAAAGACAAACAGTCAGCTCGATACCGCATACGACCCAAAACAGATCGAACAGAAGCTGTACGATCACTGGGAGAATCAGGGTTACTTCAAGCCGAACGGCGATACCAGCCAGGAAAGCTTCTGCATCATGATCCCGCCGCCGAACGTCACCGGCAGCCTGCACATGGGCCACGCGTTCCAGCAGACCATCATGGATACCATGATTCGCTATCAGCGCATGCAGGGTAAAAACACCCTGTGGCAGGCGGGCACCGACCACGCCGGCATCGCCACCCAGATGGTGGTGGAGCGCAAGATCGCCGCAGAAGAAGGCAAAACCCGCCACGACTACGGCCGTGACGCGTTCATCGACAAGATCTGGCAGTGGAAAGCGGAATCCGGCGGCACCATCACCCGCCAGATGCGCCGTCTGGGCAACTCCGTGGACTGGGAGCGCGAGCGCTTCACCATGGACGAAGGCCTGTCGAACGCGGTGCGCGAAGTGTTTGTCCGTCTGCACAAAGAAGATCTGATCTACCGCGGCAAGCGCCTGGTGAACTGGGATCCGAAGCTGCGCACCGCCATCTCCGATCTGGAAGTGGAAAACCGCGAATCCAAAGGTTCCATGTGGCACCTGCGCTACCCGCTGGCCGACGGCGCGAAAACCGCCGAGGGCAAAGACTACCTGGTGGTCGCCACCACCCGTCCGGAAACCGTGCTGGGCGATACAGGCGTGGCGGTCAACCCGGAAGATCCGCGCTATAAAGACCTGATCGGCAAAGAGATCATTCTGCCGCTGGTCGGCCGCCGCATCCGCATCGTCGGCGACGAACACGCCGATATGGAAAAAGGCACCGGCTGCGTGAAGATCACCCCGGCGCACGATTTCAACGACTACGAAGTCGGCAAACGCCACGGCCTGCCGATGATCAACATTCTGACCTTCGACGGCGACATCCGCCAGGAAGCGGAAGTGTTCAACACCCTGGGCGAAGTCTGCACCGACTACTGCAACGAGATCCCGGCCGAGTTCCGCGGCCTGGAGCGCTTCGCGGCGCGTAAAGCGGTGGTTGCCGCCTTCGAAAATCTGGGCCTGCTGGACGAGATTAAACCGCACGATCTGACGGTGCCTTACGGTGACCGCGGCGGCGTGGTGATCGAGCCGATGCTGACCGACCAATGGTACGTGCGCACCGCGCCGCTGGCCAAAGTGGCGGTGGAAGCGGTCGAACAGGGCCAAATCGAGTTCGTGCCGAAGCAGTACGAAAACATGTACTTCAGCTGGATGCGCGACATTCAGGACTGGTGCATCTCGCGTCAGCTGTGGTGGGGCCACCGCATCCCGGCCTGGTACGACGTGAACGGCAAAGTCTACGTGGGCCGCAGCGAAGAAGAAGTGCGCAGCGAGAACAACCTGGGCGCCGACGTGGTGCTGACCCAGGACGAAGACGTGCTGGACACCTGGTTCTCGTCCGGCCTGTGGACCTTCTCCACCCTGGGCTGGCCGGAGCAGACCGACGCGCTGAAAACCTTCCACCCGACCAGCGTGATGGTCAGCGGCTTCGACATCATCTTCTTCTGGATCGCGCGCATGATCATGCTGACCATGCACTTCATCAAGGATGAAAACGGCAAGCCGCAGGTGCCGTTCAAGACCGTCTACATGACCGGTCTTATCCGCGACGACGAAGGCCAGAAGATGTCCAAGTCGAAAGGCAACGTGATCGATCCGCTGGACATGGTCGACGGCATCTCGCTGGAAGATCTGCTGGAAAAACGCACCGGCAACATGATGCAGCCGCAGCTGGCGGAGAAGATCCGCAAGCGCACCGAGAAGCAGTTCCCGAACGGCATCGAGCCGCACGGCACCGACGCCCTGCGCTTCACCCTGGCGGCGCTGGCCTCGACCGGCCGCGACATCAACTGGGACATGAAGCGCCTGGAAGGCTACCGCAACTTCTGTAACAAGCTGTGGAACGCCAGCCGCTTCGTGCTGATGAACACCGAAGCGCACGACTGCGGCTTCAACGGCGGCGAGAAAGTGCTGTCGCTGGCGGATCGCTGGATCCTGGCCGAATTCAACCGCACGGTGAAAGCCTACCGCGAAGCGCTGGATACCTACCGCTTCGATCTGGCGGCCAACATCCTGTACGAATTCACCTGGAACCAGTTCTGCGACTGGTATCTGGAGCTGACCAAGCCGGTGGTGAGCAACGGCAGCGAAGCGGAACAGCGCGGCACCCGCCACACGCTGATCACCGTGCTGGAAGCGCTGCTGCGCCTGGCGCACCCGATCATTCCGTTCATCACCGAAACCATCTGGCAGCGCGTGAAGCCGCTGACCGGCACGACCGCAGATACCATCATGCTGCAGCCGTTCCCGGCCTACGACGCCGCGCTGGAAGACGAGCAGGCGCTGAACGATCTGGAGTGGATCAAGCAAACCATCATCGCCGTGCGCAACATCCGCGCCGAGATGAACATCGCGCCAAGCAAAGCGCTCGACGTGCTGCTGCGCAACTGCAGCGCCGACGCCCAGCGCCGCGTGCAGGAGAACCAGAGCTTTATCGCCCGTCTGGCGCGTCTGGAATCCATCGCGCTGCTGCCGGCCGGTGAGAAAGGCCCGGTCTCCGTCACCAAGCTGGTGGACGGCGCCGAGCTGCTGATCCCGATGGCCGGTTTCATCGACAAGGACGCCGAGATCGCGCGTCTGGCCAAAGAGATGGGCAAGCTGGATGCGGAAATCGCTTCGATCGAAGGCAAGCTGGCGAACGAAGGCTTCGTGGCGCGCGCGCCGGAAGCAGTGGTCGCCAAAGAACGCGATCGTCTGGCGGCCTGCAAAGAAGGCAAAGTGAAGCTGCAGGAACAGCAGGCGACCATCGCCGCGCTGTAATCCACCGGCTCACGCCAACGCCTGAAAACAGCGGGGTCTTCCCCGCTGTTTTTTTATCGCCGTTGCATCCGGGCCGGGTTAGATGTTATTACAAGATATTACTGCTGCAGGGACGCCGCCGGGAAATAATCCCCGGCGCGTTTCGCGCTGCGATAAAAATGAAAAACGAACGTGGTCTCTTTCAATGGCGAGTGTAAACATGACAACAGCAACCCCGGCGCGCCTGCTGGTGCGCCCCATCACGGCGGAAGACAATGCCGCCATTGCTCACGTCATTCGCGAAGTCTCCGCCGAGCACGGCCTGACGGCGGATAAAGGCTATACCGTCTCCGATCCCAACCTGGATGCCCTGTATCAGCTCTATAGCCTGCCGCGCAGTGCTTACTGGGTGATCGAAGTGGACGGCCAGGTCGCCGGCGGCGGCGGCATCGCGCCGCTGCAGGGCGGCGCAGACGATATTTGCGAATTGCAGAAGATGTATTTCCTGCCGGTGTTGCGCGGCAAGGGATTGGCGAAACGCCTGGCGCTGCAGGCGCTGGATTTCGCCCGCCAGCACGGCTTCCGCTGTTGTTACCTCGAGACCACCGCCAGCCTGACGCAGGCCGTTGCGCTGTACGAACATCTGGGCTTCGAACACATCGACCATGCGATGGGCGCCACCGGCCACGTCGATTGTGAAGTCACCATGCTGAAAACGCTGTAATCGCCCCCGCCTCTCCATCAGGGCGTAGCTTGCTGCGCCTTTTTATTAATATCGCAATCAATCAGTAAAACTCGCTATAACGCCGTTTTTCAAGCAGATAAACTGACGTTAAAAACCACGATGTAAATTTAATGTGAAGTTCGTTAATAAATTAACGATCGCAAATTGACCGCCTTTTCCCCCGCGTTACTCTGCCAGTATCCCAATCGCGCACGGAGAGCTGTCATGTCGGAAAATACCTTTGATTACATCATCGTCGGCGCCGGTTCCGCCGGCTGCGTGCTGGCGGCGCAGCTGATCCGCCGCACCCAGGCGCGGGTGCTGCTGCTGGAAGCCGGCGGCGACGACAATAACCTGTTCATCAAGATGCCGGCCGGGGTGGCCAAGATCATCGCCAAAAAGAGCTGGCCTTATGAGACGGAGCCGGAACCGCACGCCAATAACCGCCGCATGCAGATCGCGCAGGGCAAGGTGCTGGGCGGCAGCAGTTCGGTCAACGGCATGATCTACCTGCGCGGCCAGCCGCAGGACTACGACGACTGGGCCGAACGCTACGGCTGCACCGGCTGGAGCTACCGGGAGGTGTTGCCCTACTTCAAACGCGCCGAGGCCAATGAAAGCCTGTCCGACGACTACCACGGCGCCGACGGGCTGCTGCCGGTCAGCGAGAATCGCTACCGCCACCCGCTCAGCATGGCGTTTATCCGCGCCGGCCAGGAGCTGAACCTGCCCTATCGCAACGACTTCAACGGCGACAGCCAGCACGGCGTCGGTTTCTACCAAACCACCACCCACAACGGCGAGCGCGCCAGCACCGCCCGCACCTACCTGAAGGCGGTGCGCGACGAACGGCGGCTGGTGGTGAAACTGAACGCCCTGGCGCACCGGCTGACCTTCGAGGGCAACGTCGCCACCGGCGTGGTCTACAGCCAGAATGGCGGCGCGGAAGTCACCGCCCGCGCCACCAAAGAGGTGATCGTCAGCGCCGGCGCGGTCGGTTCGCCGAAGCTGCTGATGCTGTCCGGCATCGGCCCGCGCGACCACCTGCAGCAGTTGGGCATCGAGGTGCGGGCGGATCTGCCGGTGGGCAAAAACTTCCACGACCATCTGCACATGTCGATCAACGTCAGCACCCGCGAGCCGATCAGCCTGTTCGGCGCCGATCGCGGCCTGCAGGCGCTGAGCCACGGCGCGCAGTGGCTGGCGTTTCGCAGCGGGGTACTCTCGTCCAACGTGCTGGAAGGCGCCGCCTTCACCGACAGCCAGGGCGACGGCCGGCCGGACGTGCAGATCCACTTCCTGCCGCTGCTGGACAGCTGGGACGACGTGCCCGGCGAACCACTGCCCAACATTCACGGTTTCACGCTCAAGGTCGGCTACCTGCAGCCGAAGGCGCGCGGCGAAGTGCTGCTGCGCAGCAGCAACCCGCGCGATCCGGTCAAGCTGCACGCCAACTACCTCGGCCACCCGGACGATCTGGCCGGCAGCGTGCGCGCGGTAAAGTTCGGCCTCGGCTTCCTGCAAACCGCGGCGCTGAAGCCGCTGATCAAAGATCTGCTGATGCCGCAGCCGGAGTGGACGCGCGATGAGGCGCAGCTGGAAGAGTTCGTGCGCAACTTCTGCAAGACGGTGTATCACCCGGTGGGCAGTTGCCGCATGGGGCCGTCGCCGCAGGACGCGGTGACCGATCCGCAGCTGCGGGTGCACGGTTTTGAACAGCTGCGGGTGATCGACTGCTCGGTGATGCCGCAACTCACCAGCGGCAACACCAATGCGCCGACCATCATGCTGGCGGAAAAGGCGGTGGATCTGTTGCTGGGCGCGCCGCAGTAAGGGCGCGCCTCAACCTCAGGCGGCGGCGGGCACGCCGCTGTGGAAGCGCAGCTCGCTGTCCGGCGACAGGATCAGTTCAGCTTCGAGGCGGCCGAAATGCGCCACCCGTTCGCTGATGTCGCCGCCGGCGATCTGCTCGGCCAATGTCAGGTAGTCCTGATAGTGACGCGCTTCGGATCGCAGCAGCGAGACATAAAAGCGGCTCAGCTCGTCGTCCAGGTGCGGCGCCAGTTTGGCGAAGCGTTCGCAGGATCGCGCTTCGATGTAGGCGCCGCAGATCAGTTTGTCGATCAACGTCGCCGGATCGTGGGTACGGATCTCGCGGATCATGCCCTTGGCGTAGCGGCTGGCGGTGATCTTGCGATACGGGATCCCGCGCGCCTGCATGATCTCCAGCACCTGCGAGAAGTGATGCAGCTCTTCCTTGATCAACAGCACCATGCGATCCGCCAGATCCTGGCCGTAGGCCGAGCCGTTTTTCGGCAGGATCTTGCGGGTGAACTGGCCCTGACGGAACAGCGTGTCGGGCGCGCCCTGCGCTTCGTGCAGAAACGCCTCGTAGGGCCGCAGCAGCGCCAACAGCGCGTCGCCGCTCTCTTTGTCCGCCACGTAGCGGCGGATCAGCCACATGCCGGTCTGCGCGGCTTTCAGCTCACACACCAGGTGGTCGGTCAGCAACAGCTGCAGGTTTTCCGGACGGCGCGCGGCGTCGATCCAGGCGTCGGGAGTTTCACAGTGCAGGAAGCTTAAAATCGGGGCTAGCAGAGATTGGTATGTCATGGCGTCATTGCCCTATGTATTTCAAGTTGCAGCCAGGCGGCCAGCTCACTCATCCCCAGGAGCTTACTTAGGTAAGTGACTGGGGTGAGGGAGTGCAGCCAACAACGCTGCAGCTTGAAAGACGACGGGGATATCAGGGGCCGGCGAGAACCGGCCCATGTGAATAAGCGGGGTTAATCAGTGGCGTTTGCCGTCGTCGTCTTCGTCGATGTAGTCGCCGTCTTCGTCATCCTCACCGTCTTCACCGTTCGGATCTTCAAAGTAGGTGCCCCAGCCGTCGTAGTTGACGCCGCAGCGCTCCGCCAGCGCCACCAGCTGCTCGACCTGGGCGTCGATCAGCTCGGCGTTCAGGCCGACTTCGCTGATCACGTCGCAGCACATCACCAGCGAACCGTCTTCCACTTCCAGCTCTTCGGCGTCGGTCACTTCGTAGCCCAGCTTGAAGGCTTCAACGGCTGCTTGCTCCAGAACCTCAAATTTCTCGGCGGACAGATGGTGCTCGATGGTGTAGAGCGCGTCCGGATCGCTGCCGTCTTCCAGCAGCTCTTCGATGATCAGGCGGGTCTCTTCACGTTGTTCTTCCAGCAATTCGCGGTTTGCCATGCCTATATCCTCAAGTCAAATGGCCTTCATTCCTTCTATTTTCACACACCGCCGACATTGCTTCCACGATAAACGTGAAAGATTTCCTCGCTGGGGTTGAAATTGAATATTCATACATATAAAGTGAATTTTAATTCAATTGAGCAATCAGGGAATCGGACTATGAGCACCGGCAATGCGTTCTACCAACGTCACTTTCTGAGGTTAATGGATTTCACCCCCGCCGAACTGCAGGCGCTGCTGAAGCTGGCGGCCGATCTGAAACAGGCCAAGAAGCAGGGGCGGGAACAGCGCCGGCTGCAGGGCAAAAACATTGCGCTCATCTTCGAAAAAGACTCGACCCGCACGCGATGCTCTTTCGAAGTTGCCGCATTCGATCAGGGCGCGCAGGTGACCTATCTCGGCCCGAGCGGCAGCCAGATCGGCCATAAAGAGTCGATGAAAGACACCGCCCGGGTGCTGGGCCGCCTGTACGACGGTATTCAGTATCGCGGTTACGGCCAGGCGCTGGTGGAAACCCTGGCGCAGCACGCCGGCGTGCCGGTGTGGAACGGCCTGACCGACGAGTTCCACCCCACCCAATTGCTGGCGGATCTGCTCACCGTGCAGGAACACCTGCCGGGCAAGGCGCTGAGCGAGGTGAAACTGGCGTACGTCGGCGACGCGCGCAACAACATGGGCAACACGCTGCTGGAAGCCGCCGCGCTGGCGGGCATGGATCTGCGGCTGGTGGCGCCGAAGGCCTGCTGGCCGCAGCCGGAGCTGGTGGCCGAGTGCCAGGCGCTGGCGCAACAAACCGGCGCGAAACTCACCCTGACCGAAGACATCGCCGAAGGGGTGCAAGACGCCGACTTCCTCTACACCGACGTGTGGGTGTCGATGGGCGAACCGAAAGAGACCTGGCAGGAGCGTATTGCGCTGCTGCGGCCGTATCAGGTCAACATGGCGATGCTGAAGCTGACCGGCAACCCAAACGTGAAGTTCCTGCACTGCCTGCCGGCGTTCCACGACGACCAAACCACGCTCGGCAAGCAGATGGCGCAACAGTACGATCTGCACGGCGGCATGGAAGTGACCGACGAAGTGTTCGAGTCGGCGCACAGCGTGGTGTTCGATCAGGCGGAAAATCGGCTGCATACCATCAAGGCGGTGCTGGTCGCCACGCTGAGCGAAACCCTCTGACAATCCACCTCCACCGCCCTGGCGCCCCCGGCCAGGGCGGCTAATATATTCCTGGAATATCAAATAGCGCATTGACCTTTGCCCACCACCGGTAAAGGTTCTACCGTGACAGGCCGACGGCGCCCGCGCCGTAAAAACCAACGATAACAAACCGTTCTCAGCGCCACCTTGTGGCGCCTTCAGGGGATATACACCGATGAAAGCCAAACTCTTGCCGCTGTTCCTGCTCGCCGCCCTGCCCGCCGCCGCGTTAGCCGCCACGCCGCCGAATACGCTGGTGGTGGTGCAATCGCTGGATGACATCGTCAGCCTCGATCCGGCGGAAGCCAACGAACTCTCCAGCATCCAGACGGTGCCCAGCCTGTATCAACGATTGGTGCAGGCGGATCGCGACGATCCGGCCAAGGTGGCGCCGGTGCTGGCGGAAAGCTGGCAAAGCGATGCGGCGGCCAAAACGCTGACGGTGAAACTGCGGCCGCAGGCGGCGTTCGCCTCCGGCAACCCGCTGACCGCCGACGACGTGATCTTCTCCTACAGCCGCGCGGTCAAGATGAACAAATCGCCGGCGTTCATCCTCAACGTGCTCGGTTGGCAGCCGGACAACATCGACGCGCAGCTCAAGAAGATCGACGAACATACCGTGCAGCTGCGCTGGACGGCGGACGTCAGCCCGGCGGTGGCGCTGAATATCCTCTCGACGCCGATCGCCTCGATCGTCGACAGCAAAGCGGCGCTGGCCAACGTCAAAGACGGCGACTTCGGCAACGCCTGGCTGAAGATGCACTCCGCCGGCAGCGGCCCGTTCAAGATGCGCGTCTATCAGCCGCATCAGGCGATCGTGCTGGACGCCAATCCCACCACGCCGGGCGACAAGCCGCAGCTGAAAAACATCATCATTAAAAACGTGCCGGATCCGGCCACCCGCCGCCTGCTGCTCCAGCAGGGCGACGCCGATATAGCCCGCGAACTGGGCGCCGACCAGACCGACACGCTGAAGAACCAGCCGGGCGTCAAGGTGCTGGAGATCCCGTCCGCCGAGCAAAACTACCTGGTATTCAACACCGGCAACGGCGCCAATCCGCTGCTGAGCAACCCGGCCTTCTGGGAGGCGGCGCGCTATCTGGTGGATTATCAGGGCATCACGAAGGATCTGCTGAAGGGCCAATATTTCGTGCATCAGAGCTTCCTGCCGGTCGGGCTGCCGGGCGTGCTGGAGACCAACCCGTTCAGCTACGATCCGGCCAAGGCGAAAGCCATCCTGGCCAAAGCGGGCATCACCCACGCTGCCTTTACGCTGGACGTAGAGAACAAACCGCCGTTCATCACCATCGCGCAGGCGCTGCAGGGCAGCTTCGCCGCCGCCGGCGTGAAGGTCGAGCTGCTGCCGGCCGCGGGCAGCCAGGTTTACTCCCGCGTGCGCGCCAGGCAGCATCAGGCGGCGATCCGCCTGTGGATCCCGGATTACTTCGACGCCCACTCCAACGCCAGCGCCTTCGCCTACAACGACGGCAAGAGCAGCACGGTGGCCGGGCTGAACGGCTGGCAGATCCCGCAGTTGAACCAGCAGACGCTGGCGGCGCTGGCCGAAGCCGATCCGGCCAAGCGCCGCGCGCTGTACACCGCCATGCAACAGGAGCTGCAGCGCAGTTCGCCGTACGTGTTTATCGATCAGGCCAAAACCGAAGTGGTGCTGCGCGACAACGTCAAAGGCTATCAACAAGGGCTGAACGCCGACATGGTCTACTACGATCGCGTCAGCAAATAGCCGACGGGCGGCCATCGCCGGCCAATCGATTGCGGGGCGGCAAAAAACGGCGTTTTAACGCTTGCAGTGGCGAAAAGCGCGAGTATAATGCGCCACAATTTGCCAGGAGAAAGCATGAAAAACGACGTTTGTTTTGTTAGCCGCAATCGACAAAACCGACTGCCTATCGGCGGCCAGCTGCCGTTGTTTCTCCTGTTGCTAAACCGATCGTTTCAAGCCCCTCATTGAGGGGCTTTTTTTTGCCTTGAGAATATCCCAAAGTCCCGCGCCACGGGCACGCGTCGAGGAGGAGTGAAAAATGGCCAACCCGCTGTATCACAAACACATCATCTCTATTAACGATCTCAGCCGCGAGGACCTGGAGCTGGTGCTGCGCACCGCCGCCGGTCTGAAAGCCAACCCGCAGCCGGAACTGTTGAAACACAAGGTGATCGCCAGCTGCTTCTTTGAAGCCTCGACCCGTACCCGCCTGTCGTTCGAAACCTCGATGCACCGCCTCGGCGCCTCGGTGGTCGGTTTCGCCGACGGCAGCAACACCTCGCTCGGCAAGAAAGGCGAAACCCTGGCCGACACCATCTCGGTGATCAGCACCTACGTGGACGCCATCGTGATGCGCCACCCGCAGGAAGGCGCGGCGCGCATGGCCTCGGAGTTCTCCGGCAACGTGCCGGTGCTCAATGCCGGCGACGGCGCCAACCAGCACCCGACCCAAACCCTGCTGGATCTGTTCACCATCCAGGAAACCCAGGGCCGCCTGAGCAACCTCAGCATCGCCATGGTCGGCGACCTGAAGTACGGCCGCACCGTGCACTCGCTCACCCAGGCGCTGGCCAAGTTCGAAGGCAACCGCTTCTACTTCATCGCCCCGGACGCGCTGGCGATGCCGGCCTACATCCTGAAAATGCTGGACGAGAAAGGCATCGAGTACAGCCTGCACGGCAGCATTGAAGAAGTGGTGCCGGAGCTGGATATTCTCTACATGACCCGGGTGCAGAAAGAGCGCCTCGATCCGTCCGAGTACGCCAACGTGAAGGCGCAGTTCGTGCTGCGCGCCGCGGATCTGGCCGGCGCGCGCGCCAACCTCAAGGTGCTGCACCCGCTGCCGCGCATCGACGAGATCGCCACCGACGTGGATAAAACGCCGCACGCTTACTACTTCCAGCAGGCGGGCAACGGCATCTTCGCCCGCCAGGCGTTGCTGGCGCTGGTGCTCAACGCAGATTTGGCTCTTTAAGGGGGAACCGCCATGACTCACGACAACAAACTGCAGGTCGAAGCGATCAAATGCGGCACGGTGATCGACCACATTCCGGCGCAGATCGGTTTCAAACTGCTGACGCTGTTCAAGCTGACCGCCACCGACCAGCGCATCACCATCGGCCTGAACCTGCCTTCCAACGAGCTGGGCCGCAAGGATCTGATCAAGATCGAGAACACCTTCCTGACCGAGCAGCAAGCCAACCAGCTGGCGATGTACGCGCCGAAGGCCACGGTGAACCGCATCGACAACTATGAAGTGGTGCGCAAACTGACCCTTAGCCTGCCGGACCACATCGACGGCGTGCTGACCTGCCCGAATGGCAACTGCATCAGCCGCAGCGAGCCGGTGGCGTCGAGCTTCAGCGTCAAATCGCGCGGCGGCGAAGTGCACCTGAAGTGCCGCTACTGCGAAAAAGAGTTCGAGCACCAGGTGGTGCTGCAGGCCGACTAAGCCCGGTATGGGCGCCGGGAGATGGCGCTGTTATTCTCCCGGTGACGCCCTATAATGGGATTTCTGGATAGAACAATCCTCGTTTATCAGGAGAAAACATGTCACGTAACATCAGCACTGAACTCGCCCCGGCAGCCATTGGTCCTTACGTGCAGGGCGTTGATCTGGGCAGCATGATCATCACTTCCGGCCAGATCCCGGTCGATCCGAAAACCGGCGCCGTCGCCGACGACGTGGCCGCTCAGGCGCGCCAGTCGCTGGAAAACGTCAAGGCGATCGTCGAAGCCGCCGGCCTGATCGTTGCCGACATCGTGAAAACCACCGTGTTCGTGAAAGACCTGAACGACTTCGCCACCGTCAACGCCGCGTACGAAGCCTTCTTCACCGAGCACAGCGCGCCGTTCCCGGCCCGTTCCTGCGTTGAAGTGGCGCGTCTGCCGAAAGACGTGAAGATCGAAATCGAAGCCATCGCCGTGCGTCGTTAATCGACGCGCACGCGAATGACGGTCAGCTTCGGCTGGCCGTTTTTATTTCTGCTCTGCCCCGACAGCCTGCCGTCCCTGCGCCTTCAGCGCTCACCGCCGCCGCCATTTCGCCCTATATTAAGGCGTCGTCACGCCAGATCTGCACCGCAAACGGGCGTTTTTCGCCGCGGCAGCCTCGCTCTGCGCCATTTTCGCCCGTTATCGCCTTGGCACGTTTTATGCTCGATTGATTGACAGCCTGCAATGTCGACGAGGTGACGATGCTGAATATCAATCTTTCCGCTTCACCGTTTTTTGATGAGATGCTTCTGGCTGAGGGAAAACACCGTGGCCACTACGACGCCTACTGGCAATGGCTGCAGCAGGCCGATCACCAGGCCGTGCAACGCAAGCGGGAAGAGGCTGCGCTGCTGTTTCACCGGGTGGGCATCACCTTCAACGTCTACGGCGACGATGACGGCGCCGAGCGGTTGATCCCGTTCGACAGCGTGCCGCGCATTATTCCGGCCGCCGAATGGGCGATGCTCGATCGCGGCATTCGCCAGCGCGTACAGGCGCTCAATGCCTTCCTGCATGACATTTACCACCAGCAGCATATTCTGAAGGCCGGCCTCATTCCGGCGGAGCAGGTGCTGGCCAACGATCAGTATCAACCCTGTATGCAAGGCGTTGATCTGCATCGCGATATCTATGCGCATATCGTCGGCGTGGACATGGTCCGCAACAGCGACGGCCAATACTATGTGCTGGAAGATAACTTGCGCACCCCGTCCGGCGTCTCTTACATGCTGGAAAACCGCAAAATGATGATGCGTCTGTATCCGGAACTGTTCGCCCGGCAACGCATCGCGCCGGTGGAGCGCTACCCGTCGCACCTGCTGCAAACGCTGCGCGAAAGCTCGCCCATCAACGATCCCACCGTGGTGGTGCTGACGCCGGGCCGCTTCAACAGCGCCTATTTTGAGCACAGTTTCCTGGCGCAGCAGATGGGGGTGGAGCTGGTCGAAAGCGCCGATCTGTTCGTCAAGGACGGCGCGGTGTTCATGCGCACCACCGCCGGGCCGTGCAAAGTGGACGTGATCTATCGTCGGGTGGACGACGCCTTCCTCGATCCGCTGGCGTTTCGGCCGGACTCGATGCTCGGCGTACCGGGGCTGCTGTCGGTGTATCGCGCCGGCAATGTGGTGCTGGCCAACGCCATCGGCACCGGCGTGGCCGACGACAAATCGATCTACCCCTACGTGCCGGATATGGTGCGCTTCTACCTGCAAGAGGAACCGATCCTCAACAACGTGCCGACCTGGCAGTGCCGGCATAAAAGCGAACTGTCGTATGTGCTGGCCAACCTCGAACAGATGGTCGTGAAAGAGGTGCACGGCGCCGGCGGCTACGGCATGTTGATCGGCCCCACGGCGAGCAAGGACGAGCTCGCCCGCTTCCGTGCGCTGCTGCTGGCTCGCCCGCAGAATTACATTGCGCAAAACACGCTGGCGCTGTCCACCTGCCCGACCTTCGTCAACGATGGTCTGGCGCCGCGGCATATCGATCTGCGGCCGTTCGCCCTCAGCGGCGCGGAGATCCGCCTGGTGCCCGGCGGCCTGACCCGGGTGGCGTTGGCGGAAGGTTCGCTGGTGGTGAACTCGTCGCAGGGCGGCGGCACCAAGGACACCTGGGTATTGGAGGACGACCTATGCTGAGCCGCACCGCCAGTGAACTCTATTGGATGGCCCGCTATCTGGAGCGGGCGGAAAGCATCGCCCGGGTGCTGGACGTCACCAACAAGCTGTCGATGATGCCGATCCGCGACGGCGGCGATCAGGATCTGCAGGTGCCGCTCAATCTGACCGGCACCGGCCAGCTGTATGCCGCCGCCTACCCGGAATTGACGATGCCGAATCTGGTCAGTTTCTTCGCGCTCGACAACCGCAACCACAGCAGCATCTTCAGCTGCCTGCAAATGGGCTGGAACAACGCCCACGCGGTGCGCGGCAGCCTGTCGTCCGAAGTCTGGGAGTGCATCAACGCCACCTGGATAGAGATGAAACTGATCCGCCGCCAGGGCATCGGCTCGGTGGGCGCCGATGCCTTCTTCGACTGGGTGAAGGAGCGCGCCCATCTGTTTCGCGGCGCCATGTTCGGCACGCTGCTGCGCAGCGACGCCATGCGCTTTATCCGTCTCGGCACCCTGCTGGAGCGGGCCGACGGCACCGCCCGTCTGCTGGAGGTGAAGAACACGCTGATGGACATCGACGGCGACCCGGTGCGCGAATATTACCGTATGGACACGCTGCTGCGGGCGGTGAGCGCGCGCGAAGCCTACCACAGCATCTACAAGCAGCCGTTGAGCCGCGAGACCATCGCCGAACTGATGATTCTGCGCAATGAAATTCCGCGTTCACTGCTGGCCTGCGTCGGCGACATGGTGCAGCAATTGGAACTGATCGGCGGCGGCGCCAACCAACCGCGACGTCTGGCGCACACCCTGCATGCCGAGCTGCGCTTCAGCAGCATGAAGGATCTGAACAAGATCGGCCTGGGCGAGTGGTTGAGCGCCTTTCTCGGCCAGGTGAACGGCATCGCCGAAAGCATCCATCACACTTATCTGGAGGCGCAATGAAACTGAATATTGAACACAACACCCATTATCGCTACGCCCAGCCGGTGCAGCGCAGCACCCAATATCTGCGGCTGACGCCGCAGGATTCGCCGCATCAGCGCATCCTCTCCTGGCAACTGTCGTTGCCGGATGACGCGGTGCGCACCACCGACGCCTTCGGCAACGTACTGCACGTGCTGACGCTCGATGAACCGCATCAGGCCATCACCATTCGGGTGCTCGGGGAAGTGGAAATTGAAGACGGCGTCGAAGATCGGGCGCTCGGGCATCTGTCGCCGCTGGTATTTCTGCGCCATAGCCCGCTGACCCAGCCCGATGACGCCATTCAGGCCTTCGCCCTGCGTTATCATCAACCGCAGGCGGTGCTGAGCGGCCTGGAACATCTGATGGGCGAGCTGCTGCTGAAGATGCCTTACAGCCCAGGCTCCACGCGCGTGACAGACAGCGCCGCCGAGGCGTTCGCCGCCGGCAGCGGCGTGTGTCAGGATCATACGCATGTCTTCCTGAGCTGCTGCCGCAGCCTGAACATCCCGGCGCGCTACGTCAGCGGCTACCTGTACAGCGAAGACTCGACCCATGTCGCCACCCATGCCTGGGCGGAAGTGTGGGTGGAGGAACGCTGGCACAGCTTCGACGTGACCAACAATACGCGCATGCCAAATCAGCACCTTAAGCTGGCGGTCGGCATCGATTATCTGGACGCCTGCCCGGTGCGCGGCATGCGGTTGGGCGGCGGCTGCGAAGACATGAGCGCCATCGCCGCCGTACAAATGATGCCAACCGGCCAGTAGCCGCTTGCCGATGGCAAATGTTTCGGGCACGCTGCGCGTTGGCGGCGTGCCGGTCTTGTTTTGAGGGATTGTAGTATGACCTACTGTGTGGCCATGCGTTTGTCGTCCGGGCTGGTCTTTGCGTCCGATTCGCGCACCAACGCCGGGGTGGATCATATTTCCACCTTCCGCAAACTGCACGTGTTCCAACAGGACGGCGATCGCACGCTGGTGTTGCAAAGCGCCGGCAACCTGGCGACCACCCAGAGCATCATCAGTTTGCTGTTGCACCGCAGCAAGGACGCCGAACGCCCCAACCTGCTCAACGCTCCCAGCCTCTACGACGCCGCCACGCTGGTGGGGGAAACGGTGCGCGAGGTGATCCAGCGCGACAGTGAGGCGCAGCAAAGCGGCAGCACCACCGACTTCAGCTGCAACCTGCTGCTCGGCGGCCAAATTAGCGGGGAAGAGATGCGGCTGTTCCATATCTACCCGCAAGGCAATTTTATCGAAGCCACCCGCGACACGCCCTATTTTCAGATAGGCGAAAGCAAATACGGCAAACCGATCATCGACCGGGTACTGCACTACGACACGCCGCTGGAACAAGCGATGCAATGCGCGCTGATTTCACTGGATTCAACCTTACGCAGCAACCTGTCCGTCGGGCTGCCGCTCGACGTGATGATCTACCCGCGCGACAGCTTCAGCCATGCCCGGCAATACCGCATTACCGAAGATCATCCGTACTTCAGCGCCATCCGCAAGGGCTGGGGCGAAGGGCTGGTCAGCATTTTCACCCAGTTGCCGCCGCTGCAGCTGTAGGGATCCGGGCTCACACGAGCCCGTCCGCCTCATTGCACCTGCAACCCCCGCAGCAACGCCTCCAGCGGGTACACCGCCGCAATCACCACTTCGTCGCGCGTCTGCGCCGCCGCATCCAGCTGGCGCTGCACTTGTTCTGCTTCGGCCCGGCTCAGCGGTTTGCCCTGCTGATGGCGCTCCAGCAGCGTTAAGCCCAATGCGGCCAGGGCATCGACGTCCTGCGCCACCGGCGCCAGCTCCCGCAACGCGCGGTTGCCCGCGATCGCCGTCTGCAGCGCCGCGCCGTTCGCCTGCCAGCGCTGCAACCGTTCGCGCAGCGCCTGCGCCGCCGCCTTATCGCGCTTGTCCTGCAACAAGGCCGCGACCTGGGCATGCATGGCGCGCACCGCCTCACTTTCCGGCGGCAGCGCATCGGCAAAGCGGTTCAGCGGTTCGAACTGGTGATAGTTGCCGGCCTGGAACTTCAGGTGCTGGCGGGTGTAATACTGCGCCGGCTCCACCGCCTCGGCCAGGATCTGCAGCGGCAGGATCTGCACGCTGTTGCTCAGGCGGGTGAATTCGCGCGCCGTTTCCGCGTGCTGCTGCAGGCCGACCGACACCACCGACCAGGCGTCGATCGCCGCCAGCCGCCGGTACATGTTGCTTTCATCGGTGACGTCCTGCGCCGACCACAGCCGCTCCGCCACCGCGAAGGCGCGCGGCCACAGCTTGAGATCGAGCAGCGGCGCGCGCACGTTTTCCGCCCACAGCGCCGCTTCGCCGCCGAGAATGTTGGCCTGCCCCTTCTCGTCCGGCACCACCGGCATCTTGCCCGCCGGCGCCGCCGCCAGCTTGTCGCCGCTGGTGGGGTAACGCACGTTGCCGACCAGCGTATAGCCGCTGAGCTTGTCCTGTTGCAGCGTAAACACCGGCCGTGTGTCGCCCATCCAGGTATCGACGCGGAACGTCACCTGCTGCGGCGTGCGCCAGACGATGTCGTGCACCGCGCGGCGTGACTTGCCGTTGAAATCGATAAAGCCGCGCCAGCCCTGCTTGCCCTCGATCAGCGTGAAGCTGCCTTCCACCGCGCTTCCCTTCAGGCGCGGCATGCTGAAACGCCAGCTTTGCGCCTGCTCGCCGGGCTGCACCGCCGTCTCGACCCCCAGCGGCTGCGGCAGAATTTCATTGCGGTAGTGATAGGCGGTGCTTTGCGGCTGATCGAGATAGAAACCGGTGGAGAGAATGCCCTGATAGCCATCCTGCGCGCTGGCGCCCAGCGAGTCTTGCCCCTGCCAGGATTGAATGACGATCGAGCGCGGCAGCGACGGGTGGTAGATCTCATCCCAGCCGACCATCTGCCGCTGGTGCTTCTCGAGGACTTTTTCCAGCTTCTGGTTGAAGTAGGCCTGCAGCGCATGGGTATCCGCCAGCCCGTTCTGCTGCATAAACGCCTGTATCGACGGCGACGCCCGCCACTGGCTGGCGTCCACTTCGTCGCCGCCGATGTGCAGATAGGGATCGGGGAAGATCTCTGCCAATTCACCGACGATCGTGTCGACAAACTGATAAACCTCGTCGCGGGTCGGGTCTAGCGTCGGCTTATGCACGCCCCACTCGCGCTCCATGCGATACGGCCCCGGCGCGCTCATCAGCTCGGGATAGGCCACCGCGATGCTGGAGGCGTGCCCCGGCATGTCGATCTCCGGCACCACGCGAATGCCGCGCGCCGTGGCGTAAGCCACCACCTGCCGCATTTGCTCACGGGTGTAAAACAGGCCGTCGCTGGCCTGCTGCTGCAATTTGGGGTAATGCTCGGAGGCGAAGCGCCAGCCCTGATCGTCGGTCAGGTGCCAGTGGAATACGTTGAGCTTGGCCGCCGCCATGCCGTCAAGCTGGCGCAGAATGTCCGGCAGCGGCAGGAAATGGCGCGCCGAATCCAACAAGACGCCACGCCACGGGAAGCGCGGCACGTCGCGAATATCCACTAGCGGCAGGAAGGTATTTTGCCCGTCGGTCTGCAGCAGCTGCAGCAGGGTCTCCATGCCGCGCAGCGCGCCGAAGCGGGTGTTGGCGGTCAGCGTGGCGCCCTGCGGCGTGACCGCCAGCCGGTAGCTTTCGTCGCTGCCCGGCAGCGGCTGCGCCGCCACCCGATCCTTGATCACCACCTTGATCGCCGCGCCGTTCGCTTCTTCCCTCGGCGCCAGCGTCCAGCCGGTCTGCAGTTCGATGCGCTGGCGCCAGCGCGGCAGCGCGTCGCCCAAATCATCGCCCTGGAGGCTTAACGACAGCCGGTGATCCAAAATCAGTTTGCCCGCCGGTTGCGTCACTTCCACCTGCTGCGGCCAGGGCATCAGCGGCAAATCACCCGCCGGCTGCGCCAGCGCGCCGCAAGAAAACCATAACGATGAAGCCAGTAGCGTATAACGGAAAGGTCTGTGCATCGGAAATTCCTCAGAGGAAAAAAACAAAATATCCCCAATGAATTTCAAACCACCGCTAGGCGGCAAGCGCCCGCATCCTCAGGCGCTTAGGTCTGCTAAGTAACTGGGGGGCGGGCGTACAGCCAACAACGCGGTGGCTTGAAAGGCGCAGGGGAAAACAGCCAACGCTGTAGATAAAGACTCAGCACAGAGCAGATGTCCAACCGTTGCGGTGAAAAAGCGGACGGGATCACAGTTGCCCCCTCCCGGCCGGAGGGGGCGAACGGGTTATTGCCAGCCGTAGCGGCGCACGAACCAGCCTTTCACGCACTGGGTCAGCACCATGTAACCGGCGAGGATCAGCACTAGCCACGGGAAGTAACCGAGCGGCAGCGCCTGCAGCTGCAGGAAGCCGGCCAGCGGCGAGAACACCAGGCCGATGCCGGTGGCGATCACCGCCAGCGTCATGATGCACAGCGGCCAGGACGGGCGGCTCTGGATAAACGGAATTTTGCGCGTGCGGATCATGTGCACGATCAGCGTTTGCGACAGCAGCCCTTCCACGAACCAGCCGGACTGGAACAGCGTCTGCATTTCCGGCGTATTGGCCTTGAACACCCACCACATCAGGCTGAAGGTCAGCACGTCGAAGATCGAACTGATCGGCCCAAAGAACACCATAAACCGCCCCAAATCGGCGGAGTTCCAGCGCTGTGGCTGGGTGATCTGATCGTCGTCGACGTTATCGAACGGGATGGCGATCTGCGAGATGTCGTACATCAGGTTCTGAATCAACAGGTGCAGCGGCAACATCGGCAGGAACGGCAGGAAGGCGCTGGCGATCAGCACGCTGAACACGTTGCCGAAGTTGGAGCTGGCGGTCATCTTGATGTATTTCAGCATGTTGGCGAAGGTGCGGCGCCCTTCGATCACCCCCTGCTCCAGCACCATCAGGCTTTTTTCCAGCAGGATGATGTCCGCCGCTTCCTTGGCGATATCCACCGCCGAATCGACGGAGATGCCGATGTCGGCCGCGCGCAGCGCCGGTGCATCGTTGATGCCGTCGCCCATAAAGCCCACCACGTGCCCCTGACGGCGCAGCAGTTTGACGATGCGCTCCTTGTGCAGCGGCGTCAGCTTGGCGAACACAGTGGTGCGCGCCGCCACCTGTGCCAGCTGCTCGTCGTCCATCTGCTCGATCTCGCTGCCGCGCAGCAGATGATCGGCCTCCAGCCCGACGTCACGGCACACTTTGGCCGCCACCAGCTCGTTGTCGCCGGTGAGGATCTTCACCGTGACGCCGTTCTGTTTCAGCGCCGCCAGCGCCGGTGCGGTGCTTTCCTTCGGCGGATCGAGGAAAGCGACGTAGCCTTCGAGGATCAGATCCGACTCGTCCGCCACGCCGTATTCATGGGTTTGCGCCGGCAGGATCTTGTTGGCCACCGCCACCACCCGCAGCCCCTGCTGGTTGAGATCGTCGGTGATGCGGCGAATGCGCGCCAGCAACGCCTCGCTGAGCGGGATCACCTCGTCTTCGTGGCGCACGTGGCTGCAAATCGCCAGCATCTCTTCCAGCGCGCCCTTGCACACCAGCTCGTGATAGTCGTTGTCTTTGGCCACCACCACCGACATGCGGCGGCGCACGAAGTCGAACGGGATCTCATCCACCTTGCGGTAGTTTTGCAGCGCCTGCGGCTGCTGATTTTGCTCCGCGCAGCTCAGCACCGCCACGTCGAGCAGGTTTTTCAGCCCGGTCTGGTAGAAGCTGTTCAGCCAGGCGTAGCGCAATACCCGCTCGCTGCCGGCGCCGAACGCATCGGTGTGGCGCTCCAGCACGATCTTGTCCTGGGTCAGGGTGCCGGTCTTGTCGGTGCACAGAATATCCATCGCGCCGAAGTTCTGGATGGCGTCCAGCCGTTTGACGATCACCTTCTGGCGCGACAGCTTCACCGCCCCTTTGGCCAGCGTCGAGGTGACGATCATCGGCAGCATCTCCGGCGTCAGCCCGACCGCCACCGACAGCGCGAACAGCGCCGCTTCCCACCAGTCGCCCTTGGTGTAGCCGTTGATCAGCAGCACGATCGGCGTCATTACCAGCATAAAGCGGATCAGCAGCCAGCTGACCTTGCTGATACCGCTCTGGAAGGCGTTCGGCTGTTCATCCTGGCTGGTGACGCGCTGCGCCAGCTGGCCGAAATAGGTGCTGCCGCCGGTGCCGATCACCATCGCCAGCGCGGTGCCGCTGACCACGTTGGTGCCCATGAAGCACAGATTCTGGCAATCGAGCGGATCGGCCGCCAGCGCTTGCGACGCCGCAGATTTCTCCACCGGCAGCGATTCGCCGGTCAGCGCCGCCTGGCTGATGAACAGATCCTTGGCCGACAGCACGCGCAGATCCGCCGGGATCATGTCGCCGGCCGCCAGCTTGATGATATCGCCCGGCACCAGCTGCGCGATCGGCAGCTCCACATGCTCGCTCCTGCCGGTGAGCGCATCGCTGCGGATGACCGTAGCGGTGTTGCTCACCATCGCTTTCAGCGCATCGGCCGCCCGGTTGGAGCGCGCCTCCTGGATGAAGTTCAGCAGCGTGGAGATCAGCACCATCAGCGCGATCACCAAGGCGCCGGTGAGATCCTCGGTGGCGTAAGAGATCATGCCGAGCGCGGTCAGCAGCAGGTTGAACGGGTTGCGGTAGCAGTGCCAGAGGTGTTGCCACCAGGCCTCTTTCTGCTGATCGTCGATGACGTTCTCGCCGCAGCGTTGGCGCACCTGTTCCGCCTCATGGGCGGTGATACCTTCCGGGTGGCTGTGGAAACGCTCAAACAGCTGCATCGTCTCTGCGGCGGCGCATTCCAGCCGCTGCTGCGCCAGGCCGGCCGGCATATCGCGCGCAGCGCCGCTGACGCTGTCCAGCAGGCTGTCGCGGCGCACCAAACGGCGCGGAAGGCCGCGGGCGAACAGGCCCAGCAGCTGACGGGGGAGTTTTTTCAGTTTCATGATTCGCACCTCGTCGCCCGGTGCCTCACGGCAGCGGGTAAACGGGGATCGTCATCGGCCGGGCGAATGGCGGATGCGCCAAAAAGCCTCTGCCAACGCAGATCCTTATTCTTTTTTTCAGCAGCAGGAGCGAACGACGAAGCGCGCGCTACCGGTTACCGTGATGTTTTTCACCGGTAAAACAGCAGCGCCAGGCGGAGAGGTTTTACCGGAGAACCGAGTGAGTGTCTAAAGCAGTCGGGTCGGGGTCCATATAGGGTATAACCTCCGGTAAAGGGAAAAACAGAGCGGCAGGAGCGGCCGTTCAGCGCAGTGCAACAATCCCGTTTTGCATCAAGATCCGCGTCGGAAAATGAGCTATGCTGACGGGCATTGTTTTACAGGCCATTATGTTACGCCTGTCCACCTCAACGAAAAGTAAACCATGCAAAACCGGCTGACCATCAAGGACATCGCGCGCCTGAGCGGCGTAGGCAAATCCACCGTCTCACGCGTGTTGAACAATGAAGGCAGCGTGAGCCCGCAGACCCGCGAACGGGTGGAAGCGGTGATCCGTCAGCAAGGGTTTACCCCCTCCAAGTCGGCGCGCGCCATGCGCGGCCAAAGCGACAAGGTGGTGGGCATCATCGTTTCCCGTCTCGATTCGCCGTCGGAGAACCAGGCGGTGCGCACCATGCTGCCGCTGCTGTATCAGCAAGGCTTCGATCCGATCGTGATGGAGAGCCAGTTCGAAACCCGCCTGGTGCAGGAGCATCTGCACGTACTGCGCCAGCGCAACGTCGACGGCGTGATCCTGTTCGGCTTCACCGGCCTGACCGCAGCGATGCTCAAACCGTGGCAGGAAAAAATGGTGGTGATGGTGCGCGAATACGACGGCTTCTCGTCCGTCTGCTACGACGACGCCGGCGCGGTGAACCTGTTGATGGATCGTCTGTACCGGCAGGGGCATCGGCATATCGGCTATCTGGGGGTGCAGCTCAGCGACGCCACCACCGGCCAGCGCCGCTACCAGGCCTATCTCGACGCCTGTGAACGCCTCACGCTCACGCCGCGCGCCACGCTGGGCGAGCTGAGTTACCAGAGCGGTTTCCAGCACGCCGCCGAAGTGATCGATGCGCACACCAGCGCGCTGATCTGCGCCTCCGACAGCATCGCCCTCGGCGCGATCAAGTACCTGCAGCAGCAGCCGGCGCGCGCCATCCAGGTGTGCGCCATCGGCAACACCCCGCTGCTCAGCTTCCTGTTCCCCGACACTCTGTCGGTGGAGTTCGGCTACGGCAGCGCCGGCCTGCTGGCCGCGCAGCAGCTGCTGGCGCAGCTCAGCGGCGAACAGGGGATCCGCCGCCTGGTGGTGCCCAGCAAACTTTCCTGACTCCCTGATTATTAGAAGTTGACCATTTTTTGCCATTTTGTGATCCTCGCCCCAAACCGGGAACGTTCCCATTTCATTCAAAAAGCCGAGTGGCTAAGCTTTGATCATTACTCAGTCAACACCTCTGCAGGTATCCCATAATGAGCAAAGTAAAACAGCAGGATATTGATCGCCTGATTGTTTTGGTCGGCGGCCGCGAGAACATCGCCACCGTCAGCCATTGCATTACCCGGCTGCGTTTCGTCCTCAATGACCCCAGCAAGGCCAGCCCCAAAGAAATCGAAGAGCTGCCGATGGTCAAAGGCTGCTTCACCAACGCCGGGCAGTTCCAGGTGGTGATCGGCACCGACGTCGGCGACTACTATCAGGCGCTGATCGCCAGCACCGGCGTCAACGAGGCCGACAAGGAACAAGCCAAGGTAGCCGCCCGCCAGAACATGACCTGGACCGAGCGCACCATCTCCCACTTCGCCGAGATCTTCTTCCCGCTGCTGCCGGCGCTGATCAGCGGCGGTCTGATCCTCGGCTTCCGCAACGTGATCGGCGACATCCCGATGTCCGGCGGCCAAACGCTGGCGCAGATGCACCCGGCGTGGAAAACCGTTTACGACTTCCTGTGGCTGCTGGGCGAAGCGATCTTCATGTTCCTGCCGGTGGCCATCTGTTGGTCGACGGTGAAAAAGATGGGCGGCACGCCGGTGCTCGGCATCGTGCTGGGCGTCACCCTGGTGTCGCCGCAGCTGATGAACTCCTACCTGCTCGGCCAGCAAACGCCGGAAGTGTGGAACTTCGGCTGGTTCGTGATCCAGAAAGTGGGCTATCAGGCGCAGGTGATCCCGTCGATCCTGGCGGGCATGGCGCTGGGCTGGATCGAAACCCGGCTGAAAAAGATCGTCCCCGACTATCTCTATCTGGTGGTGGTGCCGGTGGTCTCGCTGCTGCTGGCGGTGTTCCTGGCCCACGCGCTGATCGGGCCGTTCGGCCGCATGATCGGCGACGGCGTCGCCTGGGCGGTGAAAGCGGTGATGACCGGCAGCTTCGCCCCGGTGGGCGCCGCGCTGTTCGGCTTCCTGTATGCGCCGCTGGTGATCACCGGCGTGCACCAGACCACGCTGGCCATCGACATGCAGATGATCCAGAGCATGGGCGGCACCCCGGTATGGCCGCTGATTGCGCTGTCCAACATCGCGCAGGCCTCGGCGGTGCTCGGCATCATCATCATCAGCCGCAAGGCCAACGAGCGTGAAATCTCGGTGCCGGCGGCGATCTCCGCCTATCTCGGCGTAACCGAACCGGCGATGTACGGCATCAACCTCAAATACCGCTTCCCGATGCTGTGCGCGATGATCGGCTCCGCGATCGCCGGCCTTATCTGCGGGCTGGACGGCGTGATGGCCAACGGCATCGGCGTCGGCGGTCTGCCGGGCATTCTGTCTATCAAGCCGCAGTTCTGGCTGATTTACTCGCTGGCGATTCTGGTGGCGATCGTCATCCCGCTGGTGCTGACCATCATGGTCTACAAACGCAAGGCCGCCCGCGGCGAGCTGCCGGTTTGATTCACGCAAAATACGCAACATGAATGTAGGGGCTGGAAATACCCTATAGCTTTCGAGCTGCAGCTAGGCGGCAAGGGTGCAAATCCCCAGGAGCTTACTCAAGTAAGTGACTGGGGTGCAGCGCCAGCAGCCAACAACGCTGCAGTTTGAAAGATGAAGGGTACGGGCCCGTTGTCACGATTCAAAGGTATTGAACTATGAGCAACCCAACCCCCTGGTGGCAGAACGGCGTCATCTACCAAATTTATCCGAAGAGTTTTCAGGACAGCACCGGCAACGGCTACGGCGATTTGGCCGGGGTGACCCGGCGGCTGGACTATCTGCAGGAACTGGGCGTCGACGCCATCTGGCTGACGCCGGTCTACGTGTCGCCACAGGTGGACAATGGCTATGACGTGGCGGACTACTGCGCCATCGATCCGGCTTACGGCACGATGGCGGACTTCGAGCAGCTGGTCGCCGCCGCCCACCAGCGCGGCATCCGCATCGTGATGGACATGGTGTTCAACCACACCTCGACCGAGCACCCGTGGTTCAAGGCCGCGCAGGATCGCCACAGCCCGTATCGCCAGTTCTACGTCTGGCGCGACGGCGAAGGCGATACGCCGCCGAACAACTGGCGTTCCAAGTTCGGCGGCAACGCCTGGCAGTGGCACGCCGACAGCGGCCAGTACTACCTGCACCTGTTCGCCGCCGAGCAGGCGGATCTCAACTGGGAACACCCGCCGGTGCGCGAAGAGCTGAAGAAAGTGTGCCAGTTCTGGGCGGACAAAGGCGTCGACGGCCTGCGCCTCGACGTGATCAACCTGGTGTCCAAACAGCAGGACTTCCCGTCCGACAGCCAGGGCGACGGCCGCCGCTTCTATACCGACGGCCCGCGCATCCACGAGTTCCTGCAGGAGATGAGCCGCGACGTGTTCCAGCCGCGCGGCCTGATGACGGTGGGCGAGATGTCCTCCACCACGCTCGAGCATTGCCAGCAATACGCGGCGCAGAGCGGCGAAGAGCTGTCGATGACCTTCAACTTCCACCATCTGAAGGTGGACTACGCCGGCGGCGAAAAATGGACGCGGGCGGCGCCGGATTATGTGGAGCTGAAGCAGATCTTCCGCCACTGGCAACAAGGGATGCATAACCGCGCCTGGAACGCGCTGTTCTGGTGCAACCACGATCAGCCGCGCATCGTGTCGCGCTTCGGCGATGAAGGCGCACTGCGGGCGCCGGCCGCCAAAATGCTGGCGATGGTGCTGCACGGCATGCAGGGCACGCCTTATATCTATCAGGGCGAAGAACTCGGCATGACCAACCCCGGCTTCCGCGCCATCGAGCAGTATCGCGACGTGGAAAGCCTGAACATGTACGCCGAACTGCGCGCCCAGGGCCGCAGCGACGCCGAGCTGCTGGCGATCCTGGCCGACAAATCGCGCGACAACGGCCGCACGCCGATGCAGTGGAGCGTCGCGCCGCACGCCGGTTTCACCACCGGCACGCCGTGGATCGGCTGCGCCGAGAACTACCCGCAGATCAACGCCGAAGCGGCGCTGGCCGACCTCGACTCGGTGTTTTACGCCTACCGCCAGCTGATCACCCTGCGCAAGCAGTACCCGCTGCTGACCCACGGCGACTATCAGGATCTGGCGCCGAAGCACCCGGCACTGTGGTGCTATCAGCGCAGCTGGAACGGCCAGCGCCTGCTGGTGGCGGCCAACCTGAGCCGCGAGCCGCAGGCCTGGGCGGCGGCGGGCGTGGAACCTTCCGCCCAGTGGCGCCCGCTGATGAGCAACTACAGCGACTCGGCGGACCAGCCGCAGGCGCTGACGCTGCGGCCGTTCGAAGCGGTGTGGTGGCTGCTCGAAGACTAACCCCGCAGGGCGCGGCGAACGCTGCGCCCTACCATTTCCCCATCAGCGCTACCACCCCGGCGGCCTCTTGCGCCAACTGCTCATCGCTCATGTCGCTCACGCCCTGCACCAGATGCGGCGGCAGATAATCCATGCCGGTCAGGTTGGCCATGGCGTGGAACGGCAGCAGCAGATCCTGCACCGGATAACGGTTGTACCCTTCCGCCGTATAGGCCTGCGCGTTGCCGCCGGTGCTCACCACCAGCTGCAGCGGCTTGCCGTGCAGTTGGGTGCCTTCGCTGCCGTAGGCGAAACCGTAGGTTAATACCGCATCCTGCCATTCGCTGAGGATCGCCGGCGAGCTGTACCAGAAAAACGGGAACAGCATCACCACCGCATCATGGCTCTGCAGCAGTTCCTGCTCGCGCGCCACGTCGATGCGGTAATCCGGATAAGCGCGGATCAGTTCGTGCACGGTGACGTTGGGCAACGGACGCAGCGCCGCGATCAGCGCTTTGTTGATGCGCGACTCGTCGGGAGTGCGGTGGGCGGTTAACACTAAAATGCGCGACATAACGATTCCTCGGTCATAAGAAGATGAGGGCATTTTTCCATTTCCGCCGCTTCGGGTGTAGGCTGTTAAAGGTCACTTCAATTTCAACCAAAAGTATCAACCACTATGTCGCTGCCCTTTGACGTGCACCGCCTGCTGCCGGCCTTCCTCGCCGCCGCGCAGGCGCAAAATTTCTCCGCCGCCGCTCGCCAGCTGGGCGTCACGCCGGCGGCGGTCAGCAAAAACATCCGCGCGCTGGAAGAGAAGCTGGCGCTGCGGCTGTTTCAGCGCAACACCCACAACGTGCTGCTGACCGACGAGGGCAAAGCGCTGCTGGTGCAGGTGGCGCCGCTGTGGCAGGCGTTGGCGGCCACGCTGGAAAGCGCCGGCGGCGAACGGCAGGCGCCTGCCGGCGTGGTACGCGTCACGATGATCCCCGGCTTCGGCCGCCAGATGCTGATGCCGTTGATCCCGCAATTTCTGGCGCGCTATCCGCAGATCGATCTCGATCTGTCGCTGGACGCCCGGGTGGTGAACCTGGTGGGCGAAGGCTTCGACGTCGGCATCGGCAGCCGGGTCGATCCCGACAGCCGGCTGGTGGCCCGCCCGCTCTACCCGATGCACATGGTGCTGGCGGCGTCGCCGGACTATCTGGCACGGTGCGGTGAACCGCAAACGCCGCACGATCTGCTGCGCCACGACTGCCTGCTGCACCGCAACCCGGGCAACGGCCGCCACGTCAAATGGCAGCTGCGCCATCAGGGCGAAACGCTGGCGCTGGATCTGAACGGCCGGCTGGTGGTGAGCCGGCCGGAAATGTTGCTGGATGCGGCGCTGGCCGGGCTGGGCATCGTCAACCTGGCGCGCTGGTACGTCGAGAAACACTTCGAGCAGGGCACGCTGCGGCCGGTGCTGGCGCAATGCTGGCCGCGCCCGGTGCAGCTGTGGCTCTATTACGCCTCGGCGGATCTGCCGCCGCGGGTGCGCGTCTGGGTGGATTTTCTGCTGGAACATTTTCGCGATCGGCCAACGGGCGATTGACGTCTGTTCAGCTTGCGCACGCTCTTCCGTTTTCCTTGTTCTACATCAAAAGAATCGCGCCAATATCTATATATAGTGCATTAATAATTGCGAACACCTATATATAGTAGTTATCCACAAAATCATCCACACACCGCCACAGCCCTTGCGCGCTGCGGCTTTGCCCTGTGGATAAGCGAAATTTGACGGTTGCTCGCCACGCCAGGCGGGTATCAACGCTCCCTCGGGGAACAAGGAGTACAACGTGAAACCAGTAGTGATTAAGCGGGACGGTTGCCAGGTACCTTTTGACGAAGCGCGCATTGCGCAGGCCATCGAGCGCGCCGCGCTGGCGGTGGGCGTGGTCGACGCCGACTACTGCGCCACCGTCGCCCGCGTGGTCGCTCAGCGCATGGAGCAACAGCCGCGCGTCGATATCCACGAGATCCAGCAGGCGGTGGAAAACCAGCTGATGGCCGGCGAATACAAGCAGCTGGCGCGAGCCTATATCGAATACCGCCACGATCGCGACGTGGCGCGCGAGCTGCGCGGCCGCCTGAACCAGGAGATTCGCGGCCTGGTCGAGCAGAGCAACCGCGCGCTGCTGAACGAAAACGCCAATAAGGACAGCAAGGTGATCCCCACCCAGCGCGACCTGCTGGCGGGCATCGTCGCCAAACACTACGCCAAGCAGCACATCCTGCCGCGCGACGTGGTGCTGGCCCATGAACGCGGCGAAATTCACTACCACGATCTCGACTACTCGCCGTTCTTCCCGATGTTCAACTGCATGCTGATCGATCTGAAAGGCATGCTGACCAACGGCTTCAAGATGGGCAACGCCGAAATCGAGCCGCCGAAGTCGATCTCCACCGCCACCGCCGTGACCGCGCAGATCATCGCTCAGGTCGCCAGCCATATCTATGGCGGCACCACCATCAACCGCATCGATGAAATTCTGGCACCGTTCGTCGACGAGAGCTTCCGCAAACACCTGCAGGTGGCGGAAGAATGGCAGATCCCGGACGCCAAAGGCTATGCCATGGCGCGCACCGAGAAAGAGTGTTACGACGCCTTCCAGTCGCTGGAGTACGAGGTCAACACCCTGCACACCGCCAACGGCCAGACGCCGTTCGTCACCTTCGGTTTCGGCCTCGGCACCAGCTGGGAGTCGCGCCTGATCCAGCGCTCGATATTGAAAAACCGCATCGCCGGGCTGGGTAAAAACCGCAAGACCGCCGTGTTCCCCAAACTGGTGTTCGCCATCCGCGACGGCCTCAACCACCAGTACGGCGATCCGAACTACGACATCAAGCAGCTGGCGCTGGAGTGCGCCAGCAAGCGCATGTACCCGGACATCCTCAACTACGATCAGGTGGTGAAGGTCACCGGCTCGTTCAAAACGCCGATGGGCTGCCGCAGCTTCCTCGGCACCTACGAGCAGGACGGCGAACTGGTGCACGACGGTCGCAACAACATCGGCGTCATCAGCCTCAACCTGCCGCGCATCGCGCTGGAGGCGATGGGCGATGAGTCGCGCTTCTGGACGCTGCTGGATCAGCGCCTGCAGCTGGCGAAAAAGGCGCTGATGACGCGCATCGCCCGGCTGGAAGGCATCAAGGCGCGGGTGGCGCCAATCTTGTACATGGAAGGCGCCTGCGGCGTGCGGCTCAAGGCCGATGACAATATCGCCGATATCTTCAAGAATGGCCGCGCTTCAATTTCGCTGGGCTACATCGGCCTGCACGAGACCATCAACGCGCTGTTCGGCGGCGAAAACCACGTGTATGACGACGAAGCGCTGCGCGCCAAAGCGGTGGCGATCGTCGCGCGGCTGCGCGCCGCCGTCGACGCCTGGAAAGACGAGACCGGCTACGGCTTCAGCCTCTACAGTACGCCGAGCGAAAACCTGTGCGATCGCTTCTGCCGGCTGGACACCGCCGATTTCGGCGTGGTGCCGGGCGTCACCGACAAGGGCTATTACACCAACAGCTTCCACCTCGACGTGGAGAAGAAGGTCAATCCCTACGACAAGCTGGACTTCGAAGCGCCCTACCCGCCGTTGGCCAGCGGCGGCTTCATCTGCTACGGCGAATACCCGAACCTGCAACACAACCTGAAGGCGCTGGAAGACGTATGGGACTACAGCTACACCCGGGTGCCTTACTACGGCACCAACACGCCGATCGACGAGTGCTACGAATGCGGCTTCACCGGTGAATTCTCCTGCACCAGCAAAGGCTTCACCTGCCCGAAATGCGGCAACCACGACTCGGCCAAGGTCTCGGTCACCCGCCGGGTGTGCGGCTATCTCGGTAGCCCCGATGCCCGGCCGTTCAACGCCGGCAAGCAGGAAGAGGTAAAACGCCGGGTGAAACACCTCGACAACGGGCAGCTCGGCTGAAAAACGCCGTGCAACCTAGGCAGAAGCCTGTTCATCAGGCGTGATTGTCGCAACCAGTTTGCCTTCGGCCAGCGCGCACCAACCGCAGCGTACACGCAGTACGTGAGGATTGGGAGCACTGCCCGGAGGCAAAATGGCCAGTAAAATAGCCTGATGGGCAGGCCTCACATGAATTATCACCAGTACTACCCGATCGACGTGGTCAACGGCCCCGGCACCCGCTGCACGCTGTTTGTCGCCGGCTGCGTGCACCAGTGCCCCGGTTGCTACAACAAAAGCACCTGGCGGCTCAACTCCGGCCAGCCGTTTACCCCGGCGCTGGAAGACCGCATCATCGCCGATCTGAACGATACGCGCGTGCCGCGCCAGGGGCTGTCGCTCTCCGGCGGCGATCCGCTGCATCCGGCCAACGTGCCGAGCATCTTAAAGCTGGTGAAACGGGTGCGCGCCGAGTGCCCCGGCAAGGATATCTGGCTGTGGACCGGCTACCGGCTGGCGGAGCTGGACACGCAGCAAATGCAGGTGGTGGACAGGATCAACGTGCTGATCGACGGCAAGTTCGTGCAGGATTTGAAAGACCCGGCGCTGATCTGGCGCGGCAGCAGCAACCAGGTGGTGCATAGGTTGCGATGAGTTAACGGTACGTGTGTCGACATGTGTTAATCCAAAGTCGGCATGATACGGCTACGGCACAGAGCTAAACCTGATCTGATAGGCGGCTTTGTGCCAAAAGCGGAAGCTGGAGTGCCAAAGACTCTCTAATAGTGGATGGGTAGTTTTGCAGGGGTGTTTACATAGCGCTTCGCTTGCTGCCTTTTACTTAGGCTCTGACGAATACTTTCTCATATGCAGTTCATTGGTAATATAAGGAACATTCTCTTTTTTTTGTTTCTTACCTTCATGTCTAACCATAAAAGCAAATGAAAATATTGCTGAACGGGTAATCTGAATCAACTGACCGAAATGGTGAATAAACTCATCCTCTTTGATAAAAAGAATATCTTTAATCAATTTATAAGACTGATAAAGATCTTCTGCTTTATCACTTTTATGTACCACCAAAAATTTATGCTCTAGACCATTTCGCCACTCTTTATAAAAAGCCAATTCGCCACCTTTATTTTTATTCAGGTCAGTAGCAATGCTGTACAATGCTAAAAGTCCAGGTGACTTTATATCTTCAAACCGTTGTCTTCTGTTATCAACGTCTAACTGCCAGAAGCTTTGAAAATAGATATTTTTCTGTAACCCACCCTTCTTTGCAGGTGGATAAACTTTGTGAAGTTCACAGATACATAACGCAATCTTATCGAGAATACCAAAGCAGAGACGAAATGCCGTTCTGATCTTCTCAATATCAATTCCTAAGATCTCGTCATTATGTAACTCCAGAAAATGGCATTCTTCTTTGATAGCATCCGTATCCTGAGGATAAAGGTAATCAAAATAGAGATGGCGGGCAAGTGAAAACTCCGATTTAAAGCGGTTTAATGCCATCTCCATTGGAATAATAAAATCACCGGTTACACCAGAAGAAGAGATGACAAGATCATCGGTGGCACTCCCCACGCAGGGGCAATAAAGACCGTGCTCGGACAGCGTCAGATAATTTATTAGGCAGAATTGCCTATATGCACTTAATGCGCCAAACTCCTGTTGCGTGAGCATGTCATCATGCTCGTCCGTTTCGCCGTCTGCTGATACACATTTTTCTATTTTATCGTTCATTTGTGCTATACGACCAAGATAAAATGATTCCCATTGTGGAGGAATTTTTTTGGAAACAGATGCATTAATATAACCTTTTCGTATCTCCTTCAGTTGCTTAATGGAGTATGAAGATGAAACAAGGTTTAGCTCAATGAGCGCGGCAGAACGATTGACCCAAGACTGTGGTATATCTAATCCCTTGCGATTAGTGAGATCATAATATCTCAGTGCCTCACTCAGCCTAAATTGGCTTCTTAGCGAATTGGCCAGATTAACGGACAGTTCCGCCTGAAACTCTTCGCTCTCTTGTGAGGAGAATCTAAAGGCTCGCCAGTAGATGTTTTTTAACGAAACAAGTTCTTCTATTGACTGGAATGTGTGGTCGTGAGGATTATCGACACTTATCTTATTAGACAAGGCATTACCATAATTATAATAAAAATGGCTCTCTCCTTGTACATGTGCTAATGCTTCCTTGTTATCATCCATCAGCTTAAAACCAAGCTCTGCTGCATTTTTATGGTTGCTCATTTGCCCAATATCAACAAGACTGCCAGCCACATTCCCCAGCACAATAAAATAATTTTCACCTTTGACCGTTATTTTCCCCAGTTTTTCCAGGAATACAACGGATTGCTGGTATGCCAGGTCAAAATCACCACAATCAACCAGTCGGTGAATATTGAGACTTTCATCTACAAGTTCTTTTGTAATCATGATCCACTTTCCTTACATAGATGATTTTTGCGTTTCAATAGTCGAATTAGCCTCACCTGATACGTCAATTACTATCGCAGACAGGCGGTTTCGCTTAACCATTGGCACAGCTTCATTAAGAATGTCCTCCATTGTCGTGGCGTTTACTGGGGGTGGTGTGTCTTTCTCCGGGCGAGGGATAGCGTTTGGTCGAGAAGCACCAAACCAGAACACAAGATAGATGCCGTAGCCTGCGGCATCGGGATTGGTAGTATAAAGTTGGTCAAGTTGCTCGTTAAGTGCTCTCCAGACGTCCCGGTGATAATCACGCTTTATCTCAATGGGGATCTTTATTCCTGGAAGTGAAATGATGATATCAGCCCTTTTACTCGAAACCATGTGGCCTTCTGGCTCACAGATTATTTGTAACGGATGGAGTCGTGCTCTAAGCAGCTCCAGGAAAAAATTCCGACAGCTCTCTTCAGGCTTAGGCACTAAAATTTGACCATTGCCATTCTCATTCCAGAACTGTTTATAAATATCGGTATTTTCATAAGTAATTCGGTTAGCGATATCCCGCAAATGATCTAACAATAACTCATAGAGATCCATTACATTCGCTGGGGTCTGATTTTTAAGCGTATTCAACGCTTGCTTCCAGTTAGTGTGTTGAAACTGTGATTCCCGATACCGCACCTTCTGGTTGCTTTGGGCGTGCAAGAGATAATCCCGGTAACTTGTACATTCTGGCAGTAATAATAAACGTTCAAATACTTCACCGGCATCGTATGAGGAAAAAGAAGAAACGTCATCAATCAATCTTTTGATAAAATCAGCATACTCCCAATTGTTTGCTGAGTTAGAGTCGTTTCTTGCAACGCGATCTGCATTAGGAAAATGAGTAGCAGAGACAGTGATGATCGCTTCCAATTGTGTTAGTGATAAACGCTGCTCACTACTGCCACGGCCTCTTTTCGCCTTACCTGATAGTTGACGAAGGAGCGCTATCATTTCCGGCGCGGATTTTGATTCAGATAAAAATAAATCCTGACACTGGTTTGGAACGAATAAATAAGTACATACCAGCCAAATTTGATAACTTGGATTTTTGAGTTTTGAGGGTTGCGCTACCATCAACTCAGATAACTGCAATAACTCTGCATGACTCTCAGGATGCGCTAACAACCACTCCACCAGGTTTTGTAAGTGGAGAACATCATCAGGGTGCTCTTTAGCGAGTCTCATAACTAAAGGAACGGTATAGTCGATTGGAATGCAGGTATCATTTAACAGATAGTTAAGTGCACGGATATGTTGCAACTGATTACTAATGCAGAAATTGATAATGTGGTAATAGGTTTTGATGAAAAATGCTGTTTTGTTAAGTATCACATCCCTTTTCCACGGTAATGAATAATCACTTACAACATTATTGTCTTTGGTGAAAAGTGCTAATATAACATCCAGAGTCAATAGCGTTGTTAATAAACCTTCGTTCCATTGTGTAACATCAGGATGTTTTTTAAATAACTCATCGCTTCCTGCCAGTACTGCATACCACCATCCGTAATACTCCCTCTTCAGCAAAGCACAATTCAACTCGTCAATAGTGGGCAGATCTGAACGATTTAAAATCGCTAAAAGACCGGATATCGCATCAATGACGTTTTCGGCACCTAATATGTCTTCACAGCGCTGCACTGGCGTCAATTTGTCATCAACATAGCTGTATTTCGAATAGTAAATATAGGAAATATGTTTGAGCCACCCCAAATGTTGGCCCGACACAATTTCCTGACGACATAACTCGAAACTGTGCCTATCTTCATAACGCGCCGCGTTTCGTTCTTTCTCATACGCTATTTGTCTAATATTATGTTTTACTCGCCAATCGTCAATCTCGCAGACGATGGAGGTCTCAAACACAGTCGTCAACTTTACATTTAAATGGCAGTACGCGGAAAGAAACTCAAACGCTTCTTGGGATGGCTTGGCACATCGGTAAAGGACCGCAAATGTCAGTCGATAAATACATTCAGTTTTATCTGAACCAGCCTCAGCATGGGATAAATAGTGGATAAAACGAGCCAGCAAAAGCTCATCAGGGACAAGATGAAAGGTGCTTTCAGTAAATTCATGTAAGAACAAGTATCGAGTATCATGGCGTGTAAATGAGAGAATGGCGGCATCTATAATATCTTCATATTGCCAGCTACGATTTTTATCTCATGAACGATAGATTTCTGCAAATCATCATAACTGCGATAGTGGTGATAACGGGAGTAGCTATAGAACGTTTTTAGGCACAACCATATCTGATCCGCACTATAATTACTATCCTTGCTCAGTATGTGCAATAAGCCAGCTTCGAGAAAATGCACAATTTCATATTGATTCTTAGGTGAGGAATCCCAATCTTTACTGTGATCGTTATGGTACTGTTCAAGACACTCAAATATAGCGAGCAGATCAGCTGTCGGTACAATATCATTCAGTCGCCATAATGCGCCTATCGGCAATCGCTCACTGGTTATGTTTAATGTATCAACCAGCAGTTGTGCTATATCCTGCGGTGTAAAGTAATCTTTATAAAGCAACTGAATGATATGGTTACGCAACCGGATGCTATCGTGATTTTTGTCTTTTAACTCCGCAAATAAACGCACCGAAAATTTCTGGCCAGGTACTCCAAAATGGATTAATGCTGTTATTGCTTCTTCTTTTTCCGCATACGAGGAATCCTCTGATTTGACAATATTGATTAAGTCATCACTCAATGCGACTATCGGTGTTGTTACCGATAAGGATTCCAAAACGATCATGCGCAGAGAAAATGACGAATGAGGATCGCGGATTATCTGTCGTAACAGAGTTTCCATTTCTACTGTCGCAAAGCCATTCAGATATGAATTGAGACCGTGATTTCTAAACCAGGGATCACGTTCTGAAAGTTTTGACAGCGCCACAAGTAGATTTTGTTTTTCCGCTATCGGTAATGAAGCTGCATCGCCATAGGTCAGAACGCCATAAGGATCGGCTTCAATGAATACCTGGGCGTATTGCGGTAAAAAGACCGCTAGCCATGCGTGTAAACCTCTCAATTCTGAAGACGGATACCCCTCAAATCCCAGCATACTTCTCAAACGCCCCATGGGTAGCCCTTTGTCAACGATCCCGGCTAACCATTTTGCCGCTAAATACTCAGCAATTGTCCTGTGGCTGTACTCAACAGTTTCAAGCTCATCTCCGGCAGAAAAAACCCGCCTCGATAACGCCGCTCTAATTATTTCATGTGAGAAGAACGAGATGGTTCTGTAACTGGGGTATTCTGGTCGGATATCGTTCGGAAGTAGAGAAACCCCGGAAACATCACTCAATATGCGCAACGCGCAAATTGATCCAGCAGGATACTCTAATTCGTCGCAGGTATAAATTCCTGAAGTTAGCCGCGTATGCTCTTGGCTATGTTCAGTTAAAAGGAACTGTGTCGCAGAGTGGAAAAGTTCAGACCTTGTTCGGGGCCAGTTTCCTTCTTTAACGGCTTCAGCCAGCATTAGCAGATTTTGTGGGTTGTAAAGAAATTCGCTGGCATCATGTTTTTCTGCTTCAGCCAGAAACGCTTCGGGGTGTTCTACACCATTAGCTTGTAGAATTGCAGTTTGCTCTTCTTTTGAGAGTGACTGCAAATGTAAAACAACATAGCCTCCCGTCTGCTCAAAATAGGGTAAAAATGCTGACAAGTCTGATTCGCCTAACCAATCTTGAGAGCGACAAGAAATTCTGACATTTTGTGGCGTTTGGGAAAAAAGCCTACGGACGATGTCATCTACAACGTCACTACTGTTACTGGCACTCCTCTTCTCATCTAATGCATCGATGAACAACGTTTTCTGATTATCAATAGGTACGCCACTTAAGAAGTGACGTACTGTCAGATATTTTGCCTCTTGCAATGCCGCAAACTGTTTGAAGAGGTGCGTTTTTCCAGCACCAGGATCACCAAGCAGTACAATATTCGGAAAGTGAAAATAATCACTAAATACCACAGTTTGGGTATCTTTTTCCTGCAGAGGATAGATTTGCCTGACTTGCCTGGTTAGCATTATATAGGTTCCTGAGTATCTATTTTTGTTCTACCAAATCTGTATGGCAGGTTTTACTCCAAATTTATCATAGACTTTCAGCCGATACAGTAAACCATCTAACCCACCATGGTTGCTATGATGTCACGTTTTGGTTTACATGACAGACTCATAGTGAGCAGAACTGGCTGCTAGGACGTCGAGTGCTGATACCATTCAAACATTGATAGGATCCGGGATGACGCTGGCTCCGTTACATGGACTGCATGTCGCTCAAAACTGACGACCTGTGACCTACTCCCCGTAGAGACCGTCAGCCCAGCCCTAAACCACTCCTAAACATCCCCACCGATAACGTTCCCGGATTTTCGCCTTAAATGTAGCCATTCGTTTTTCTACCTCCGAATGGCTTATATAAACCGCGGTGCCGTTTCTCAAACGTTCAAGGGCGGCATCCACCCTTTCACGCAGCGCTTGATCCAGGAACATCGCCTCTACGTGCATTTCGGGTTTATTCCGCGGTTCCATTTCCATCTCCTCCCTTGAGACAGCATCGGGCCACTCATCAGTTACACCAACCCCATCCCCACCACGCCGGTCAGCACGCCGCACAGCGCCACCAGCGCCGCCGTCAGGCACAGCGCCCGGGCGGAGAAGGCCTTGTTGAGCATCAGCAGCGAAGGCAGGCTGACCGCCGGTAGGGTCATCAGCAGCGCCAGCGCGGGGCCGGCGCCCATGCCCGCCAGCATCATGGTCTGCACGATCGGGATCTCCGCCGCGGTAGGGATAACAAACAGGCAGCCGACGATCGCCAGGCCGATGATCCACAGCAGGCTATTGTCGACGGCGCCGTCGGCGTGCGGGAACAGCCAGACCCGCGCCGCGCCCAGCGCCAGCACCGCCAGCACGTAGATCGGGATGGTCGACCAAAACAGCGCCCACAGCGCTTTGCCCCAGCGGGCGAGGAACGGCTGCTCGTCGTTCTGCGCCATCATCATCACCGGCGGCTGCGGCGCGGCGGGCTGCGGATCGTTGGCGGTCACGCGCTGCACCAGCCAAGCGATGCCCAGCACCATCACCACGCCCGCCACCAGGCGGATGGCGGCGAACGGCCAACCGAGCACAAACCCCATAAACACCAGCGTCGCCGGGTTCAATACCGGGTTGGCGAGCCAAAAGGCCAGCGCGGCACCGCTGGACACCGACTGGCGGCGCATGCCGGCGGCGACCGGCGCGGCGCAGCAGGTGCACATCATGCCCGGCAGCGCGATCAGCGCCCCCAGCACGGTGCCGGAAAAACGCCGGTGGCCGAGCGTGCGCGCCAGCCAATCGCGCGGGATCAGCACCTGCACCAGCGAACCTAACAGCACCCCGAGCAGCGCCGCCTTCCACACCGCGGTGAAGTAGACCAGCGCGTACTGCCAGGCCGCCAGCCAGGGGCTCGCGGCGCCGTCGGCCAGGATCGATTTGCCGATCGAGTGGCTGTCCGCCGCCACGAAGGCCTTGCCGTAGTAAGGCTGCCATTTGACGTAGTAGAGGCCAACGGCCACCACCAGCAGAAACAGGATCGGTTTCCACAGCGGCCAGGCGCGTGGGGCGTGTTCAGGGGCGTTCAGAGGTTGCGGCATGGTAGCGGCCAGAGTCAGTCAACAGTGGCGCCAGCATAGCGCGCCGCCGCCGCTCGTGCACGCCTGGGCTGTCCTAAATAGTTCATCTGTTCGCCACCGAGGCGTAACGCGATTGTCATCTGCGCCCGTCACCATGATGCCAACTTGAAAACCACAGGGTAGACGCCCGATGAAACGCACCGCTTCCGCCTTCATCGCACCGCCATCGGCATGACGAGGTTTTTATTATGATGGAGTTATCTAGACATCCGACCACTTACCCCACCCGCTATCAGCAGATCGCCGCGCAGCTGGAACAGGAGCTGCGCACGCAGTACCGCTGCGGCGACTACCTGCCTTCTGAACAGCAGTTGGCCGAGCGCTATCAGGTCAATCGCCACACCCTGCGCCGCGCGGTGGATCAGCTGGTGGAGCGCGGCTGGCTGCAGCGCCGCCACGGCGTCGGCATTCTGGTGCTGATGCGGCCTTATGACTACCCGCTGCACGCCAACACCCGCTTCAGCCAGAACCTGTTCGAGCAGGGCAGCCACCCCACCAGTGAGCGCTTACTCGCTGTCTTGCGCCCGTGCAATGGGCATGTCGCCAGCGCGCTCTCGCGTGAAGAAGGCGAAATGGTGATCCACCTGCGCACCCTGCGCCGGGTCAACGGCGTGCCGATGAGCGTGATCGACCACTATCTGCCCGATCTGGACTGGTGGCCGGCGCTGCAGCAGTTCCACAGCGGTTCGCTGCACCAGTTTATCGAACAGCACCTGCAGCAGCCGCTGACCCGCCGCCAGACGCGCATCAGCGCGCGCCGCGCGCAGGCCAAAGAGAGCCGGCTGCTGGAGATCGCCACCCACGCGCCGCTGCTGTGCGTGCGCACCCTTAACGTCCGCAGCGGCGGCGAAGACGTGGCGGAATACTCCGTCAGCCTGGCCCGCGCCGACATGATTGAACTGACGATGGAGCACTGAATGCACGCCTTAGAGTCGAGACAACGCTGGATGTCGGTGCTGGCGCACAGCCGGCCCGAGCAGCTGCGCAGCCACTGGCTGGCGCTGAACCTCAGCCCGGGTTACCGCAGCATCCGCGCGCCGGAGATCGGCCTGGCCCAGCTGCAGGGGCGCATGGGCGCCACCGGCCGCCGCTTCGTGCTGGGGGACATGACGGTCACCCGCGCGGTGGTGCAGCTGGACAACGGCGGCTACGGCTACAGCTATATCGCCGGGCGCGACAAGGCGCACGCCGAGCTGTGCGCGCTGGCCGATGCGCTGCTGCAACAGCCGGAACACGGCGAACACCTGCAACAACAGCTGATCGCGCCGCTGGCCGCGCTGCAGCACGAACAGCGCCAGCTGCGCGCCCGGGCGATCGCCGCCAGCCGGGTGGACTTCTTTACGCTGGTGCGAGGGGATTAAGCCATGAGTTTATTGACCGGTTTTGAGCAACCGATAGACCAATCGCAGCACGCTTTCCGTTTGATTCTTAAAGCCTTAAGCGAACCGGGCCATCGGGTGACGCTGCCGGCCGGCCCGGCCTGGGCGCCGCTGAACGCCGCCAGCACCGCCGCGCTGCTGACGCTGGCCGATCAGGAAACGCCGCTGCAGCTGTGTGCGGCGCTTAAAAGTGAGCAAGTGCTAACAAACATTCGTTTTCACAGCGGCGCGCCGCTGGCCGCCACGGCGCAGGAGGTCTGCTTTGCCCTGTTCGATGAGCACGTTCAGGCCGCCGATCTGCAGGCGTTGCCGCACGGCACTGAAATCTCGCCGGAATGCGGCGCTACGGTCATCGTGCAGCTCGGCGAGCTGGAGAACGGCGCCGCGCTGCGCCTGACCGGCCCCGGCATCGAGAGCCAACGCCTGATCGCGCCGCGCCTGCCGCCGACGCTGCTGGATTACCTGGTCAACCGCCCACAGCGCTTCCCGCTGGGGCTGGATATTTTGCTGACCTGCGGCGATCGCCTGCTGGCGATCCCGCGGACCACCCGCGTGGAGGTGTGCTGATGTACGTAGCGGTAAAAGGGGGCGAAAAAGCCATTGAGGCCGCCCATCAGCTGCAGGAACAGCTGCGGCGCGGCGACGAGGCGCTGCCGGCGATCGGCGCGGAACAAATCGAACAGCAGCTGGGGCTGGCGGTGGATCGGGTGATGACCGAAGGCGGCATCTACGATCGCGAGCTGGCGGCGCTGGCCATCAAACAGGCCAGCGGCGATCTGGTGGAGGCGATTTTCCTGCTGCGCGCCTATCGCACCACCCTGCCGCGCCTGGCGGTCAGCGAGCCGCTGGCCAGCGAAAACATGCGGCTGGAGCGGCGCATCTCGGCGGTTTACAAGGACTTGCCCGGCGGGCAGGTGCTGGGGCCGACCTACGACTACACCCACCGGCTGCTGGACTTCGCGCTGCTGGCGGAAGGCGAAGCGCCGCGTGCGCCGCAGGCCGACGAACCGCTGCCGGACAACTGCAGCCACGTGTTCGATCTGTTGTGTCGCCAGCAGCTGGCGCGGGAGGAACAGGACGACGGCAGCGCGCCGGACGACATCACCCGCAACCCGCCGGCCTACCCCTGCTCGCGCTCGGCGCGCCTGCAGCAGCTGGTGCGCGGCGACGAAGGTTTTCTGCTGGCGCTCGGCTACGCCACCCAGCGCGGCTACGGCCGCAACCACCCGTTCGCCGGCGAGATCCGCACCGGCCACGTTTCGGTGGAGATCGTGCCTGAAGAGCTCGGTTTCGCCATCGATATCGGCGAAATCCTGCTGACCGAGTGCGAAATGGTCAACGGCTTCGTCGATCCAAAAGACCACCCGCCGCACTTCACCCGCGGTTACGGGCTGGTGTTCGGCCGCGCCGAACGCAAGGCGATGGCGATGGCGCTGGTAGACCGCGCATTGCAGAGCCCCGACTACGGCGAAGGCGTCGCCGGCCCGGCGCAGGACGAAGAGTTCGTGCTGGCCCACGCCGACAACGTCGAGGCCGCCGGCTTCGTCTCCCATCTCAAGCTGCCGCACTACGTCGACTTCCAGGCCGAACTGGAGCTGCTCAAGCGGCTGCGACAGGAATACAGCGAGCGTCAGGAGGCCCGCGATGAGTGAAGTATTGACCGGCTATAACCTCGGTTATCTGGACGAACAGACCAAGCGCATGATCCGCCGCGCCATCCTGAAGGCGGTGGCGATCCCCGGCTATCAGGTGCCGTTCGGCGGCCGCGAGATGCCGATGCCCTACGGCTGGGGCACCGGCGGCATTCAGCTCACCGCCAGCGTCATCGGCCGCGCCGACGTGCTGAAGGTGATAGACCAAGGGGCCGACGACACCACCAACGCGGTGTCGATCCGCCGCTTCTTCCAGCGCGTCGCCGGGGTGGAAACCACCGAACGCACGCCGGAGGCCACGCTGATCCAGACCCGTCACCGCATTCCGGAAACGGCGCTGCGCGAAGACCAGATCCTGATCTATCAGGTGCCGATCCCGGAGCCGCTGCGCTTTATCGAACCGCGCGAAACCGAGACCCGCAAGATGCACGCGCTGGAGGAGTACGGCGTGATGCAGGTGAAGCTGTATGAAGACATCGCGCGCTACGGCCATATCGCCACCACCTACGCCTACCCGGTGAAGGTCAACGATCGCTACGTGATGGATCCGTCGCCGATCCCGAAATTCGACAACCCGAAAATGCACATGATGCCGGCGCTGCAGCTGTTCGGCGCCGGGCGCGAGAAACGCATCTACGCCCTGCCGCCATTCACCAAGGTGGAGAGCCTGGACTTCGACGACCATCCGTTCAGCGTGCAGCAGTGGGACGAACCCTGCGCGCTGTGCGGCTCGCGCCACAGCTACCTGGACGAGGTGGTGCTCGACGATCGGGGCAACCGCATGTTCGTCTGTTCGGACACCGACTACTGCCGGCAGCAGCTGGCGCAATCTTCGCAAGAGGCGCAGCACTGATGACTTCCACCCCTTTGAGCACCACTCCGCTGCTGTCGGTGAACCAGCTCACCCACCTGTACGCCCCCGGCAAGGGCTTCAGCGACGTGTCGTTCGACATCTACCCCGGTGAAGTGCTGGGCATCGTCGGCGAATCCGGCTCCGGCAAAACCACGCTGCTGAAGTCAATCTCGGCGCGGCTGGCGCCGCAGCGCGGGCAGATCCTTTACCGCCCGCAGGCGGACCAGGAGCACGACCTGTACGCCATGGCGGAGAGCGATCGCCGCCGCCTGCTGCGCACCGACTGGGGCGTGGTGCACCAGCACCCGCTCGACGGGCTGCGGCCGCAGGTCTCCGCCGGCGGCAACATCGGCGAGCGGCTGATGGCCATCGGCCAACGCCACTATGGCGACATTCGCCGCCAGGCCGGCCAGTGGCTGGAAGACGTCGAGATCCCACTGTCGCGCCTCGACGATCTGCCGACCACCTTCTCCGGCGGCATGCAGCAGCGGCTGCAGATCGCCCGCAATCTGGTCACCCACCCCAGGCTGGTGTTTATGGATGAACCGACCGGCGGGCTGGACGTGTCGGTGCAGGCGCGCCTGCTCGATCTGCTGCGCAATCTGGTGGTGGAGATGCAGCTGGCGGCGGTGATCGTCACTCACGATCTCGGCGTGGCGCGGCTGCTGGCCCACCGCCTGCTGGTGATGAAACAGGGCGAAGTGGTGGAGAGCGGCCTGACCGACCGGGTGCTGGACGATCCTCACCACCCCTACACCCAGCTGCTGGTTTCTTCGGTGCTGTCGTAACCCAAGGCGATAACAGATGACTATGCAAATCCGAGTTGAACATCTCAGTAAAACCTTTGTGCTGCATCAGCAGTACGGCACCCGCCTGCCGGTGCTGCACGACGCCAACCTGACGGTCCACGGCGGCGAATGCGTGGTGCTGCACGGCCACTCCGGCAGCGGCAAATCCACCCTGCTGCGCTCGCTGTACGCCAACTACCTGCCGGACAGCGGCCATATCTGGATCAACCACCAGGGCGACTGGCTGGACATGGTCAGCGCCGACGCGCGCCAAATTCTGGCCGTGCGCCGCCATACGCTGGGCTGGGTCAGCCAGTTCCTGCGGGTGATCCCACGCATCAGCGCGCTGGAGGTGGTGATGCAGCCGCTGCTGGAACAGGGCGTCGAGCGCGCCGAGTGCCGCGAACGCGCCGAAGCGCTGCTCGCTGCGCTCAACGTGCCGCAGCGCCTGTGGCCGCTGGCGCCGTCCACCTTCTCCGGCGGCGAGCAGCAGCGGGTGAACATCGCGCGCGGCTTTATCGTCGATTACCCGATCCTGTTGCTGGATGAACCGACCGCCTCGCTCGACAGCCGCAACAGCGCGGCGGTGGTGCAGCTTATCGAACGCGCCAAGGCGCGCGGCGCGGCGATCGTCGGCATTTTTCACGATGAAGGCGTCCGCCGACAGGTCGCCGACCGGCTTTATGACATGCAGGCGCCACAGGCGCTGGAGGCCCTCTGATGATCGTCAATAACGTTAAGCTGGTGCTGGATGACCAGGTGGTGCAAGGCTCGCTGGAGATGCAGGACGGCGTGATCCGCAGCTTCGCCGACGGCCCGAGCCGGCTGCCGCAGGCGCTGGACGGCGACGGCGGCTGGCTGCTGCCGGGGCTGATCGAGCTGCATACCGACAACCTGGACAAGTTCTTCACCCCGCGCCCGAACGTCGACTGGCCGGCCCATTCGGCGATGAGCAGCCACGATGCGCTGATGGTGGCCAACGGTATCACCACGGTGCTGGACGCGGTGGCGATCGGCGACGTGCGCGACGGCGGCCACCGGCTGGAAAACCTGCAGAAGATGATCGACGCGGTGATCCACAGCCAGCGCGCCGGGGTGAACCGCGCCGAGCATCGGCTGCACCTGCGCTGCGAGCTGCCGCACGAGAGCACCCTGCCGCTGTTCGAACAGCTGATGGACAAGCCGGGCGTGTCGCTGGTGTCGCTGATGGACCATTCGCCGGGCCAGCGCCAGTTCGCCTCGCGCGAAAAGTATCGCGAATATTATCAGGGCAAATACCACCTCAACGACCAGCAGATGAGCGAGTACGAGGAGCAGCAGGTCGCCCTGTCCGCCCGCTGGGCCGCGCCGAACCGCGAGGCGATCGCCGCCCACTGCCGCGCGCGCCGCATCTCGCTGGCCAGCCATGACGACGCCACCGCCGCGCACGTGGCCGAATCCTGCGCGCTGGGCAGCGCCATCGCCGAGTTCCCCACCACCGAGGCGGCCGCCCGCGCCTCGCACCAGCAGGGCCTGCAGGTGCTGATGGGCGCGCCAAACATCGTGCGCGGCGGTTCCCACTCCGGCAACGTGGCGGCGCACCACCTGGCGGCGCTGGGGGTGCTGGATATTCTCTCTTCCGATTATTACCCGGCCAGCCTGCTGGACGCGGCGTTTCGCCTCGCAGCGGACGAGCGCAACGCCTACGATCTGCCCCAGGCGGTGCGTATGATCACCCGCAACCCGGCGCGGGCGCTGGATCTGCAGGATCGTGGCACCATCGCCGAAGGATTACGGGCGGATCTGGTGCTGGCACGGCCGCACGGCGAGCACGTTTATGTGCAGAACGTGTGGCGTCAGGGCAGGCAGGTGTTCTGATGGCGCGGCTCATCTATCTGATGGGGCCTTCCGGCGCAGGCAAGGACAGCCTGCTGGCCGCGCTGCGGGCCGACGCCGACCGCGCGCCGCTGGTGGCGCACCGCTACATCACCCGGCCGGCGGACGCCGGCTGCGAGAATCACATCGCGCTGAGCGAACCCGAATTTCTGCGCCGCCGCGCCAAGGGGCTGTTCGCGCTCGACTGGCAGGCCCACCAGCAGCGCTACGCGTTCGGGATCGAAGTGGATCTTTGGCTGCTGCAGGGGATCGACGTGGCGGTCAACGGTTCGCGCGCCCACCTGCCGCAGGCACAGCAGCGCTACGGGGCGCAGCTGCTGCCGGTGTGCCTGCAGGTCAGCGCCGCGATCCTGCGCCGGCGCCTGCAGGATCGCGGGCGGGAAAGCGCCGAACAGATCGAGCAGCGGCTGGCGCGGGCGGCGGAATATCAGCAGAGCCTGCCCGCCGGCTGCCGGGTGCTGCACAACGACGGCCCACTCGACGACACCCTGGCGGCGCTGCTGGCGCTGCTGCCGACCTCTACCCGACAAACTCAGGACGCGACGCCATGAACGACTTCGCCCAGCCGAAAATCGGCGACAACGTGACCCTTAACCGCACCCGGCTCGGCCAGTATGTGCACCTAGCCGACGATGCGATCCTGGAAGAGGTGGAGATGGGGGACTACTCCTACACCGCCGGGCACAACCAGATCTTTTACGCCACTATCGGCAAGTTCGTCTCCATCGCCTCCTATGCGCGCATCAATCCCGGCAACCACCCGACCTACCAGCGCATCGCGCAGCACCACTTCACCTACCGCGCTTCCGAATACGGGCTGGGGGAAGACGACGCGGCGTTCTTCGACTGGCGGCGCGAGCACCACGTCACCGTCGGCCACGACGTGTGGATCGGCCATAACGCCATCCTGATGCCGGGCGTCAGCGTCGGCAACGGCGCGGTGATCGGCAGCGCGGCGGTGGTCACCAAAGACGTGGAGCCCTACAGCATCGTCGCCGGCGTGGCGGCCAAAAAGATCGGCATGCGCTTTGACGACGCGCTGATAGAACGCATCGAACGCAGCCAGTGGTGGCACTGGGATCACGCCACGCTGCAGGCGCGGCTGGCGGATTTTCGCGACATCAACCGCTTTGCGCAGAAATACCTTTAACGGAGGGGAGCGATGCAACTGACCTTTCTCGGCACCGGCGGCGCGCAGCAGGTGCCGGTGTTCGGCTGCGACTGCCCTATCTGCCAACGGGCGCGGCGCGAGCCGGCATTTCGGCGGCGAGCGTGCAGCGCCATGCTCAACTATCAGGGGGAAACGACCTTATTGGATGCGGGATTACCGGCTTTGGAGCGGCGATTTTCGGCGGGGCAAATTCAACGTTTTTTACTGACACATTACCACATGGATCACGTTCAGGGGTTATTTCCTTTGCGTTGGGGGTGCGGAAATTCCATTCCGGTATATGGCCCGCCGGATGAACAGGGCTGCGACGACCTGTTCAAACACCCCGGCATTTTGGCGTTTCAGCCGCCGCTGGCGCCCTTCGCCACCGTCGAACTGGGCGGCATGCGCATCACCCCGCTGCCGCTGCAACACTCCAAACTGACCCACGGCTATCTGATCCAGGCGGCGGGCGCTGCGCTGGCCTACCTGACCGACACCGTCGGCCTGCCGCCGGCCACCGCCGACTATCTGCAGAACGTGGCGCTGGATCTGCTGGTGCTCGACTGCAGCCTGCCGCCTCAGCCGCAGGCGCCGCGCAACCACAACGATCTGACCCGCGCGCAGGAGACGCAGCGGTTGCTGCAGCCCAAACGCACGCTGCTGACGCACATCAGCCATCATCTCGATCTGTGGCTGCTGGACCACGAACTACCCGCCGGGCTGGAGCTGGCGTTCGATCACCTCAGCGTCAGCCTCGGTAGCAGTGCAGCCGGTCCGACTCCAGCACCCTGACCCCTTCGCCCGGCGTGAACGCCTGCTGCAACAGCGTCTGCGCCACGTCTTTGGCGGCGACCGCCCGCCATTTGCCGGGCAGCAGCCTGAACAGCGGCAGCGTGAGGCGCTCCATCAGGCGCGGCGCAGGGCGATCCCCCACCAGCATGGAAGGCCGCACCAGCGTCAGGCGCGGCCAGTATTGTTCGCGCAGCGCCTGCTCCATCTCGCCTTTGGTGCGGTTATACAGGAAGGTGGAATGCGCATTGGCACCCAACGCGCTCACCACCAGACAGTGCTGCGCCCCCAACCGGCGGCCGGTCAGCGCGCTCTCCACCACCAGTTGGTAATCGACGTAGCGGAAGGCATCGGCGCTGCCCGCCGCCCGGCGGGTGGTGCCCAGGCAGCAGAACACCAGATCGACCGGCTGCTGCAGGCCGCTCAGCAGCTCGAACAGCGCATCGCCGACCGGATTGGTCAGCTTGCCGTGCGGCGGCAGCGGCGTGCGCGTCGGTGCCACGATGGCCGTTATCTGCGGATCGCTTTGCAACCGCTGCAGCAACTCGCACCCCACCAGCCCGGTTGCGCCGACTAACAGTGCTCGCGCCATGCGATCTCCCGTTGTAATCAATACGTCGACTTAAAGTATAGACCGCGCCCAGTGCAGCTTCTTGCCGAAGCCGAGGGTGTTGTCGGTCATCTTCACCTCGTGCAGATCCAGCCGCCAAACCGAGGCCTTCATCGCCCTGGCGATCGGGAAGCGCTTGCAGTAACGCGCGCGCGCCGCCTCGGCCTCTTCGCCGCTCAGCAGCACCGCCTCGGCGCGGTACTGCACGCCGCGGATCAGCGCGATGCTTTTCGGCTTCGGCGCGATGGTGCCGACCACCCGGCCGTTGTTCAGCATCAGCCCGCCGTGGCGGGTGTGCGGTTCGGTCATCAGCCACAGCGCCATCGTCGCGGCGTCGAACACGTAAAAACAGTTGGCGCACCACATGTCGAGGCCGTCGCCGGCGCACAACGTCAAGACGTGTTGTTTACCGATAAAATCCGCAATCTGCTGCCGTTGTTCTGGGGTATTCAAGGTTACTCGCCTCCCGGTTCACTCACACTTCATCTTACCCTGCGTTGTTGAAGCGAGTCACAAATAACGATAATCACCAAAAATCCCATGCGAATATAAAATCACAATATCTGTATTTTTACTCATTTCAGCATCAGGCGGGTTTATAACATAAATAACACAATGCGGATTTATTTGATCGTTATGCAGCCGGTTATTTGACCGCTTTTTTTATTCCTTCTCGGGTGGCATCAAAATTAAGCGCTCAAGGCCCGCGAACATTAGCAATTCATTTACATGCCAACCTCTGCGCCTGGATGATACTTATGCAACACATTGCATAACCGGTGAATAGTTATTTATCAAAACCGGCATTTATGTGATTCTCATCACAATTTTTAGTGCATCTTGCGCTAAAATAGCGCCATCTTTTCACTCAGCAAGGTGGATTAGAAAATGGAAAACAATAACCGAAAAATGGCGCACATCAGGCGTACAACCCATATTATGATGATGGCTCATCGCAGCTGCTTTAGCTTCGCATTCTTCAACTACAGATAACCCTCCCCCTCGCTCTTACACCGTTGTTAAGAGTGTCTTTGCGTTTCACTTTATTCTCCGCACTCCGGTGATAATGTCTTTTTCTCGCTAAGCGGGAAGGGCGCGCAATACATTTTTAATTTCGGCCAAGCGCATCCAATATAAATAAAACAGCGAACACAGTTAATGCCTTTCGGCATCACTGGGTTCTCGCACACCTTTATTTTCGTGAAGGCGTTAGCGGCAAATGAAATTATTTGTCGGCGGAATGCCTTTGCCTGAAGAATGAGAAAAATGAAAAAACTAAAAATTGCCGCCAACACCCAAACCCTCGGCTGCTTTGAAACTGAACGCGACATCGTCGATGTGCATCACAGCGATTTCAATGACGTCGCCGCCATCGTGCTGTCGGTAGACGACGTCGCGCAAGGCATGGTGGCGCGCATCGAAGAACACGGCCTGAACATTCCGCTGTTCGTCGCCGTCTGCTGCGAAGAAGAACTGGATAACGCCGTCTTGCCGGCGCTGCATGGCGTGTTTGAGCTGTGCGGCAAGAATACCCAGTTCTACGGCAAACAGCTGGAAGCCGCCGCCGCCAAATATGAGAGCGAGCTGCTGCCGCCGTTCTTCAACACGCTGACGCAGTATGTGGAAATGGGCAACGCCACCTTCGCCTGCCCCGGCCACCAGGGCGGCGAGTTCTTCCGCAAACACCCGGCGGGCCGCCAGTTCTTCGACTTCTACGGCGAAACGATTTTCCGCTCCGACATGTGCAACGCCGACGTCAAACTGGGCGACCTGTTGATCCACGAAGGCGCGCCTTGCGCCGCGCAGCAGCACGCCGCCAAGGTGTTCAACGCCGACAAGACCTACTTCGTGCTCAACGGCACCTCGGCCTCGAACAAGGTGGCGACCAACGCCCTGCTGACGCGCGGCGACCTGGTGCTGTTCGACCGCAACAACCATAAATCCAACCACCACGGCGCGTTGATCCAGGCCGGCGCTACGCCGGTTTACCTGGAAACCGCCCGTAACCCGTTCGGCTTTATCGGCGGCATCGACGCGCACTGCTTCGACGAACGCTACCTGCGCCAGCAGATCCGCGAAGTGGCGCCGGAACGCGCCAACGAGGCTCGCCCGTTCCGCCTGGCGATCATCCAGCTCGGCACCTACGACGGCACCATCTACAACGCCCGCCAGGTGGTCGACAAAATTGGCCACCTGTGCGACTACATCCTGTTCGACTCCGCCTGGGTGGGCTATGAGCAGTTCATTCCGATGATGAAAGACTGCTCGCCACTGCTGCTGGAACTGAACGAAAACGATCCCGGCATCATCGTCACCCAGTCGGTGCACAAACAGCAGGCCGGTTTCTCGCAGACCTCGCAGATCCACAAAAAAGACAAGCACATCAAGGGGCAGAGCCGCTACTGCAACCACAAGCGCTTCAACAACGCCTTTATGCTGCACGCCTCCACCAGCCCGTTCTACCCGCTGTTCGCCGCGCTGGACGTCAACGCCAAGATGCACGAGGGCAAAAGCGGCCAGCGCCTGTGGCAGGAGTGCGTGCGCGTGGGTATCGAAGCGCGCAAAATGCTGCTGGATACCTGCACGCTGATCAAACCGTTCGTGCCGGATCAGATCGACGGCAAGCCGTGGCAGGCCTATGACACCGCGGCGATGGCCAACGATCTGCGCTTCTTCAACTTCGTGCCCGGCGAGAAGTGGCACGCCTTTGAGGGCTATGCCGAGTCGCAGTACTTCGTCGATCCGTGCAAACTGCTGCTCACCACGCCGGGCATCGATACCGCCACCGGCAGCTACAGCGAGTTCGGCATCCCGGCGACCATTCTGGCCAACTACCTGCGTGAAAACGGCATCGTGCCGGAAAAATGCGATCTCAACTCGATCCTGTTCCTGCTGACGCCGGCGGAAGACATCGCCAAGATGCAGCATCTGGTGGCCCTGATCGCCCGCTTCGAGAAGCACATCGAGCAAAACTCATTGCTCAGCGAGGTGCTGCCTGCGGTCTATAAAAACCACCAGCAGCGCTACAAAAACTACACCATCCGCCAGCTGTGCCAGGAAATGCACGACCTTTACGTCAGCTATGACGTTAAAGAACTGCAAAAAGAGATGTTCCGCAAAAGCTATTTCCCACGCGTGGTGATGAACCCGCAGGACGCCAATACCGAGTTCGTGCGCGGCAATGTGGAATTGGTGTCGCTGGCCAAGGCCGAGGGCCGCATCGCCGCCGAAGGCGCCCTGCCTTACCCACCAGGCGTGCTGTGCGTGGTGCCCGGCGAAATTTGGGGCGGCGCCGCGCAGCGTTATTTCCTGGCACTGGAAGAAGGCATCAACTTATTGCCGGGATTCGCGCCGGAATTGCAGGGCGTTTATATCCAACAGGATGAGGACGGCTGGAACCGCGCTTACGGCTACGTCATGAAAAATTAATCACCTTACGGGGCGGTGATTATTCTCGCCGCCCGGATCGCATCCTAAAAGAGAAAATGATCATGAGTAAGTCCAATAATAAAATGGGGGTCGTGCAATTAACGATCCTGACCGCCGTGAATATGATGGGTTCCGGCATAATTATGCTGCCGACCAAGTTGGCCGAAGTGGGCACGATTTCGATCGTTTCCTGGCTGGTGACCGCCGTCGGCTCGATGGCGCTGGCCTACGCCTTCGCCAAATGCGGCATGTTCAGCCGTAAATCCGGCGGCATGGGCGGCTACGCCGAATACGCCTTCGGTAAATCAGGCAACTTTATGGCGAACTACACCTATGGCGTTTCGCTGCTGATCGCCAATATCGCCATCGCCATTTCCGCCGTCGGCTACGGCACCGAGCTGTTTGGCGCTACGCTCAGCCCGCTCGGGATCTGCATCGCCACCATCGGCGTGCTGTGGCTTGCGACCGTCGCCAACTTCGGCGGCGCACGCATCACCGGCAAAATCAGCGGCATCACCGTCTGGGGCGTGATCATCCCAGTGGTGGGCATCTCGGTCATCGGCTGGTACTGGTTCAGCGGCAACGCCTACGTCGCCGCCTGGAACCCGCATCAGGTGCCGACCTTCGAAGCCATCGGCGCCTCGATCTCGATGACCTTGTGGGCATTCCTGGGGCTGGAATCCGCCTGCGCCAACACCGACGTGGTGGAAAATCCGGAGCGCAACGTGCCGATCGCCGTACTGGGCGGCACCCTCAGCGCGGCGGTGATCTATATCGTTTCGACCAACGTGATCGCCGGCATCGTGCCGAACATGGATCTGGCCAACTCCACCGCCCCGTTCGGGCTGGCGTTCTCCCACATGTTCAACCCGACGGTCGGCAAGATCATCATGGCGTTGATGGTGATGTCCTGCGTCGGCTCGCTGCTCGGCTGGCAGTTCACCATCGCTCAGGTGTTCAAATCCTCCGCCGACAGCGGCTTCTTCCCGAAAATCTTCTCCAGGCTGAGCAAGGCCGACGCGCCGGTTAAAGGCATGCTGACCATCGTCGTCATCCAGAGCGGCCTGTCGCTGATGACTATCAGCCCGTCGCTGAACAAGCAGTTCAACGTGCTGGTGAACCTGGCGGTGGTGACCAACATCATCCCGTACATCCTGTCGATGGCGGCGTTGGTCATTATTCAGAAAGTGGCGAAGGTGCCGGACAACAAGGCGCGCATCGCCAATATCATCGCCGGCATCGGCGCGCTGTACAGCTTCTATGCGCTTTACAGCTCCGGTGAGGAAGCGATGATGTGGGGCGCCATCGCCACCTTCCTCGGCTGGACGCTGTACGGCATCGTCTCGCCGCGTTTCGAGCTGGCGGGAAAAAAGGGGTAAAGCGGTAAGGCACCGGCGGCCGGGGATGGGATTGTGATGGCGAACATGCCATCATACGCCGACCCTGGCCACCGAAACGGCGTACGATGACCGACACTACCCCCACTCCCTGGCACCTCTATATGCTGCGTTTACCGAGCGGCATACTGTATACCGGCATCACCACCGACGTGGCGCGCCGTCTGGCGCAGCATCAGGCCGGCAAAGGTGCCAAGGCGCTGCGCGGCAAAGGGGAGCTGACGCTGGCGTTTCACTGCCAGGTGGGGGATCGCTCAACGGCGCTGAAGCTGGAATACCGCGTCAAACAGCTGAGCAAAATACAAAAAGAGCGGCTGGTGAATCACCCGCCACTGTCGTTGGCGTATTTGCTTCCCCGTTAACAGGTGTCGGTAAAGTTTTATCCCTTCTATTCGACCTGCCTGGACGGCAGTGAACTGATGGCAAGACGCTCGCGGCCGGCCGCCGAATTTCTAAGCTGCCTATACGGCAGTGAACGTTTCTGGCGGAACTGAGGCGGAATTGCCATATTTCTAAGCTGCCTATACGGCAGTGAACTATGCAGGGAGTATAGTTTATGCCTTTTAAATTTCTAAGCTGCCTATGCGGCAGTGAACCGATCGCGGCACTGACCACTCAGCAATCCGGTTTTCTAAGCTGCCTATGCGGCAGTGAACGCCAGTCGACGGCGCCGGTTTCATCCTCGATCTTTCTAAGCTGCCTATGCGGCAGTGAACATGTTCAGTTGTTGGTTAATGGATTATCCCTTTTTCTAAGCTGCCTATACGGCAGTGAACTTTTCATTTTCTGGCGTTATCGACATGAGCCATTTCTAAGCTGCCTATACGGCAGTGAACATACGCAAGGCAGGGCGTGAGCAGGCCGCACATTTCTAAGCTGCCTATACGGCAGTGAACTGCGATGCGCCACAAAAGTGATTTTCCTCGATTTTCTAAGCTGCCTATACGGCAGTGAACATGATGCGGTATGGATTTGTATATTCCCCAGATTTCTAAGCTGCCTATACGGCAGTGAACACGGCCGGCTGCGCGGCACGCTGCAGTTCTGTTTTCTAAGCTGCCTATACGGCAGTGAACTCCCGCCCAATCATCATGAAGCATTTCGCACATTTCTAAGCTGCCTATACGGCAGTGAACTAGCAGAACTCCAAATCAGATTAGTGAAGGCCTTTCTAAGCTGCCTATACGGCAGTGAACAAATTGGGGACACCTCTGTTTCTTGGAAATTTTTTCTAAGCTGCCTATACGGCAGTGAACTAATCTGATACGGCGATTTGCCCGGCATGTGATTTCTAAGCTGCCTATACGGCAGTGAACTATGCAGTAATGGTAGCTGGTGATGGGGTTGATTTCTAAGCTGCCTATACGGCAGTGAACCCGTGCTGCATGACAGGACGCATCAAATCGGTTTTCTAAGCTGCCTATACGGCAGTGAACACGCAGTTTTTCCGCTACACCAACGCCGATCATTTCTAAGCTGCCTATACGGCAGTGAACCATGTGATGACCATCACAGAGCAGCTTTCCGATTTCTAAGCTGCCTATACGGCAGTGAACGATCGGCGCCATTTCATAAGTGTGGAGTAATATTTCTAAGCTGCCTATACGGCAGTGAACTTTCAGCGCGAGGCATATACTCCTTATCGATTTTTCTAAGCTGCCTATACGGCAGTGAACACAGCATCGCTGTAGAGGCGGTCGTCTATTTCTTTCTAAGCTGCCTATACGGCAGTGAACAACACCGCAGGAGATTGGACGACATCCCTTGCTTTCTAAGCTGCCTATACGGCAGTGAACTACCTCTGATATCACCTGAGCACGGTTTAATTTTTCTAAGCTGCCTATACGGCAGTGAACCTGCCCGTTAGCCTCAATGATGGGGGCATTCATTTCTAAGCTGCCTATACGGCAGTGAACAATCAGAGAGTAGGCGGGCGCCTGGTTGCCATTTTCTAAGCTGCCTATACGGCAGTGAACACGGTATTTGTGGTAAAAATAAAGCCCCGCATTTTCTAAGCTGCCTATACGGCAGTGAACATGCCGGCGGCTTGCTGTTGAGGACTTACCACTTTCTAAGCTGCCTATACGGCAGTGAACATCACATCATTGGCCACGGACAGGGTGGCATGTTTCTAAGCTGCCTATACGGCAGTGAACAGAATGTCTATTTCATCAGGTACGGCAATACCTTTCTAAGCTGCCTATACGGCAGTGAACATCCCACCAGCTGACGTTGCCGGAGCTGTGCTTTTCTAAGCTGCCTATACGGCAGTGAACTCAATAAGGGCACCATATTACGCCGCGGTGATTTTCTAAGCTGCCTATACGGCAGTGAACCGCAAAGGTGCGCCAGAGCAGGTGATGGATAATTTCTAAGCTGCCTATACGGCAGTGAACGACAGCCCCGCCTCATACCAGCGCCGCTGATAGTTTCTAAGCTGCCTATACGGCAGTGAACATCCGGTTGTAAGTTCCTCCGTCTGCTCCTGTTTTCTAAGCTGCCTATACGGCAGTGAACTAGCGCATTTCCCAGGCCACGGCGCGCGCGTTTTTCTAAGCTGCCTATACGGCAGTGAACTGCGTTCTTGTCTGCGTCGGCAAAGATGATCATTTCTAAGCTGCCTATACGGCAGTGAACACTGCTCAGTCGTTAGTGTCATGCATCCCCCTTTTCTAAGCTGCCTATACGGCAGTGAACCGTTGACCTCGTGCTCGGCGGGTTCTGGCGGATTTCTAAGCTGCCTATACGGCAGTGAACGCTGACGAACAAGATCGGCTGGCCATGCTGTTTTTCTAAGCTGCCTATACGGCAGTGAACCGCTGCAGCGCATCAATGCCGGCGTTCTGGCTTTTCTAAGCTGCCTATACGGCAGTGAACGAATCCCGCGCAACGGAGGCCGATACACTGGATTTCTAAGCTGCCTATACGGCAGTGAACTGGTTTTGAATGCCAATGCGTCAGCGCTGATGTTTCTAAGCTGCCTATACGGCAGTGAACGCCGGCGGCCATTGGAACACTGCTGAAGCATGTTTCTAAGCTGCCTATACGGCAGTGAACGTTGTACAAATAGCCGGGTTCCCTCCCGGCCATTTCTAAGCTGCCTATACGGCAGTGAACCTCCTGCATCCCAGCTAAGGTGTCATGCTTCATTTCTAAGCTGCCTATACGGCAGTGAACGTAGATACAGAGAATCACCACCAGCAACCGGTGTTTCTAAGCTGCCTATACGGCAGTGAACCCGGTATTCGCATCCCGGCCCACTCGCTCCAATTTCTAAGCTGCCTATACGGCAGTGAACGATCAAGGAACTGGTAAGCAAGATGCGGTTCTTTTCTAAGCTGCCTATACGGCAGTGAACCAGAAGTAATGCCAGCAAAGAAAACAAACAGCTTTCTAAGCTGCCTATACGGCAGTGAACATAAATTACCCCTTATTGTTGACTACCAGCTTTTTTCTAAGCTGCCTATACGGCAGTGAACTCTTTTCGGCGGGCTTCGTTGGGCGACATGATTTTCTAAGCTGCCTATACGGCAGTGAACGACGAGAAGCTGATCCGGATAGGGTTGCAGATTTTCTAAGCTGCCTATACGGCAGTGAACAGAGTACCGCCTGAATTCCGCAAGATGCCATCTTTTCTAAGCTGCCTATACGGCAGTGAACGCAGCGGGTTCCCCAAATCGAAGAACCTGACTTTTCTAAGCTGCCTATACGGCAGTGAACTGGTGACGCTCAGCACGAAGCGCTCGCATCTGTTTCTAAGCTGCCTATACGGCAGTGAACAGGTGAAAGACGCTACCACCCGAACATTTGACTTTCTAAGCTGCCTATACGGCAGTGAACAGCAGGCCGACGTAGTTTACAACGACTACAATTTTCTAAGCTGCCTATACGGCAGTGAACATTTAAATCGGACGCAGAATTATCAGCGCGGTTTTCTAAGCTGCCTATACGGCAGTGAACGAAATGGTTGGCATGGTTGGAGAGCGAGTAATTTTCTAAGCTGCCTATACGGCAGTGAACATGGTCTATGCAGGTAACTCCTGCATCAGATATTTCTAAGCTGCCTATACGGCAGTGAACTGAACGAAAAAATCACTAACGATCTGATTATTAAAGAACAACAGGCAAATACCTCGGTTTACCCCTAATTTTTCAGATACCGTTCAGAGGCAACAAAATCAATGTGTTACCTCTGAACGAAAAAAAAGGGTTAAAACCAAGGCACCGTAGCGGACGCGCTCAACCCATAGAAACTAAAAACGCCCGGCGTTGGTTTTTCCTGTAATTGGCCCTGTTTCACGAACAAGCGAAAATGTTGTCCGGTGGAGAGACTTTTCAAGGCAATAAAGGGCAATGAGGTTCGCTGCTCGTTCGCCATCGGTATTCTTTCCCGTGCCTGTTCTTCAGTCAGCCAACCTTTATTGACGGCCCGGCGGCGTATACGCTCTACGCTACTCTTTACCTGAACTCTGCTGACCGTACGAAACGCCGTCTCAGCAGGTACGGCCTGGATGGGCGATAGGTCGGTATAGTCCCGCAGTCCTTTAAGCCAGTCGAATCCCCCCAGCGCCGTCAGCGCATCGTGGCGGCCATGCAACCGCAAAATGGCGCCCGGCGTACGTTGCATCTGCGGAAAGCTGATACCGATATCACCTTTGCCATAGGCAGCCAGCGCCCGATGCAACTTGGCGAACAATGCCGACAACAGAGTGGGTTCGCTGAACTCAGGATCGGGCAATACGCGGACGTCCTGATAATGATCCATGGTATCCCCTTATTCGCCTTTTTCGCCAAATACGCCGCCACGGATCAGCACCGCCATCACGTAGTGCTGCTGTTCAACCGACGGTTTCTCCTCTTTAATCACCCAGCGGTCGAGTAGCGTGTAAAAATCCATCTTTTCCTTTGGCTGACGGCAGGCGATGCCACGGCTGGTCACCGACCCATAAGGTTCTACGGCGATCGCGCCAAGAGAATCCGCCTGAGAATGCCAGGTATCGATAGTGCGTAAAGCGTTACCGACTTTCTGCGAGTGCATCGCGGCAACGCCATCTACCTGATACAGCAACTTACTTTTCTTACTGTTGCTGTCTAATACCAGCTCCTGAGAAGGGAAAATTTCCTGCCCATTCCCCAGGCGTACAAACGCCTCGACATTGAACAAAGCAAAACTTTCGCCCGCCAGGCCGCGCTCAATTTCTGCCGCCAGCTCGCCTAGCGCTCCCTTAGGTTGACTAAACTCGCGCAGGCTGTAGTCATGCGCGTTGAATTCCCAGGTTTTACTGCCGGTCACTCGCACGACGATCTTTTCAGCCCCCACGCGGTTACGCCACAAAAAGCGCCCATTCGCCAGGTTCTCGGCATAACGCGCGGCTAAAGCACCAAAACCATGCTCGGCGATATAGCCCTCGATCACCGCCTGCAGCGCATTTTGATAGTCCTGATCGTTACAGACCGACGGCATCGCCAAATTGCCCAACACGCGCAGCGTGAACGCCACCTTTAGGGTGTCGGCATTTTGCGGCAGCGCCGCAACATCAACCGTTTGCAGGTTTGGCTTCTGAATTTCTGCATCAAGCTTGGCGGGATCGCTGGTAATCGCGTTTTTCAGGCGGTTAGAGATAGTCCCACGCACCGCCTTTTCTTTAATGCCGACAGGCTGCCAGCTATCGGTTCCCCACTCGCCCGCCAACATGATGGCGTCCGAGTTTGCCAATTTGCGTTCAAATGCCAACACCGAAGCGGTTTTAATCGTTGATTTAGCCATTGCAATAATCCTTTAAAAGTCGTCGAGATAAATTGAGTCAGCGGATTCATCATCCTGCGGAATCACTGCAGACGGGGTACGGCAGTAATAGCCGTTATCGGTCGTTTGATAGCGCCAGAACAGCGCGGATAAATCGTGAATACGATGCAGACCACACCATTCACCCACGCCGTAAACGGCTTCAGCGAAGCAGAACGGCGTTGACGCATCGCGCGCATTCAGCACTTCACCCGCCGGGTAGAGAGGAGAAATACGCTGATAACCCGTCATCAGCGGCACTAAATAGCCAGGTTGAGGTTTGCCTACGTATTCCCAATCAGCCTTGTCTCCCACTTCGGGCGTTTTATCCTGATGAGTGGGCACCGCCTGCATTTTCAATGCGGCGAAGTCGAGCCAGGCATCCAACATTTCCGCCTGCGGCCGATATTGTTTTAGCGCCGTGAAATGTTGCTGCAACAGCTCTGAACGGTCCAACAAGGCAAAGCCGGGTAACAACCGGCACACTAAACGCCGCACGTCATCTGGCTGCTGCGGATAGCCGCGCACGCTCACGCCACGCAGCCGCGTAATGCTGCCACCGGCCAGTTTTTGCGTTTGGCATAAGCGGTAAAGGTGTTCTTGCAACTGATCCAAGCCAATATCGCCGTTGGCAATTTCGCCGGTGCATTCAATCACCAGCGAGACCGTCATGTGCATGCGCCCTTCTTCATTAAAGGCGGCGGTTTTAGCCTCTTTAGTCAATGGATTGCGCGTCAACGCGAACTGGTAGTCACGCCCCGATGAATAGGCATGAATTTGGCGCCGATGGCATATCACACCACAACCGCCCAGCATTAAGCCGTGGCTGGCCTGTAACTTGCGCGACAGCGCATGCACATAGCCGAGGAAATGACTGATGGCTGGAAAACCGTAGGTCAACCCCGCCACCGCGTTGGCATTCTCAACCTGAAGATGACGCAATACGATCACATGGCTCATTTGAGATCCTCCGCCAGCGCGTCTTCCAGCTCTCTTAGCCGTTGCCGGAACAGCGGCGCAGTGCGCCACTCTCGGCGCTCCACCATTCCCATATTCATCGATTCACGACTCAACTGACGACTCAGCCAAACGGCGAAGTCATCGGCAATATCAACCTGCCACGCTTCCTTTTCCCGTTCGGCTCTGAACAGCTCGTCGTTCATACTCCGGAAGGGATCGAGCCATAGCTGCTGCGCCGGTTTCAGCTCGCAATTATCGTTACGGCTCCAGCCGCACCATTCCTCACGTTGAATATCTGCTGCAACGTTAAACAGCATGTCGATGATCTGATCGATATAATCTTGGCGACGTCGACGGATCTCTTTGGTGCTTTCCCGCTCCTGTACCCCAAGCAAGAAATGCCTCAGCTGCGCCACGATGCCACGTACCAGATAGCTGAACGGCCCGCGCCGATCAAATATGGATTTACAGCCATAAGGCGGCTTATCCAGGCTTTGCCAGTCCGGCGGCGTACATGGCAGCAGCCACACTCGGCCGCCACGTGCGCTGTTAAGGTAGGAAATATTCTGCGGTTTGGTGCCGCCCATATTCATCACCGCCGTCTGCGGGAAATAGGTCAGCTGCTGCGGGTGCCACTGCCCCGCTCTGCGCGCCTGATTGACCTCTTTGGTTTCGTCGCTGAAACGTACGTGCAGCAAACGATCGTGCAATGCCTGGGCAAGGGAGGAAGAAAACAGCGGGCTCAGCAAATGATAATCGTCCCCCACCGGGAAATAGATCTGCTTGGCCAACTTATGCGAACTGGGTTGTTTGTTCATCAGCGCCTGGCTAAAACCGAGAACCCACTGTTCAAGCTGCTCAGCATTTTCAGCCAGCTCAGCTAACGCCGAACAATCCTGCCGCTGTAAGCAGGCCAGCAGAGAATCGCCTTGATGCTCAGTTTGCAGCAGTTTGGCAACATCCAGCGCGGCGGCATTGCCGACGGCATCCACAGCTGGCTTTGGCAATGTAGCCGTCGACAGGTAACGTTCATCACCTTCCACCTCCCCATACACGCTGCTGCCTTTGGCATCGCTGTGAGTGTATTTGGCGGCATGGGTGACCAGGCTAATTTGCCCGGCACGCGCGGCGGCGTCCGTTAACCAGGCCCGCACCTCATAACGCTGCTCCAGATCGCGCCGTTCCTGCGCCAACTGCTGTTGCAACACACCCTGTTCGGCCTCCGTTGCTGCCGCCAGCTTCTTTTGCGCGTCCTTGTCGAAGGCTTCCAGCTTGGGCTCTCGCCTCCCTTCTATGTAGGTCACGATAAAAGAAGCCAGTCCTTGTTGTGGCATATTGAGCTCCTTGTGCTGTTTAACGGTTCAGGGTTATCACAGAAAAGAAGTTATTGTTCCCCTGAGTGAAATCAACATTATTATGTTGAATATAAACGGGTTTTAATAAAACCATGCACACAATTACCAAACTGCATGCCAGATAAAAATTGTGACCGGTTGGTTGCTTCATTTTTACTCACCCTCATTTCACCATGAGCAAAAAATACACTCCGACAAGAGAAATATCAACACCTATATACAAAGTATAAAATTGGTTGTGAGGTGGCGTTTTTAACACGATTTCACTACACTCTTTTCACTGCCGTTATGGGCAGCTTAGAAATATATGCAAAGCATAAGCATGACACTGCCGCACAGGCAGCCCGCGCCCTCATTTGAGGGCGCGGAACACTCCAAGCGCCGGATGGAAGCGCCACGTATCGGTGTCGTCCTCATCCAGCTTGCGTAAATTGATTTCGCCAAACCTCTCGCTGATCTGCGCAAATTCCATCCCCAGCGTATCCGCCAGCCGGCGGTATAGCTGCGGATAATCGTTATCCATCCAAAGGCTGTTGCCATCCACTAATGCCAGACTCGGGTAGTCAAAATCACCGCTCTGTTTACTGCCGCTGGAGCCTGCGTCGCGATTCACAAACACCATGCTTTCTTCGTCTTCCTCCAGAGACAGGTAATACTGTGTTTCTTTGGCAGACTGACGGAATGGGTAGCGCCGTTGCATCTCAGCATTCCAGCTCAGGGGATAACGCCACCACAGAGCGGCGCTTTCTATGGTTTTCTGCGTACCCAGTAACGTTTCCCACAACCGGCGATGCTCCAGATCGACCAAATTCTCGAACAGGGGCCCCTTACCGGCGCCTTGCCGTTCGCGGATCCGTGGGATAGCGCTGGGGAACTGGTACTGCTGAGGTAACAGCAACGCCTGCAGATCGTGGCTGGCTAACCGGAAATGCCGGGATTCGAACCCCGGCCGGCAATACGCCAGGCCTTCGTTATTTCGCTCGCGCAGCGCTTTAATGTTTTTATTGAGAATTAACAAATTAGGCGTTACCGGCGGCTGCTGTCGGTGCCGCTGAATACGCCCCGCCAATTGGATAAGCGAGCGCATGGAGCTGGGTTCGGCGATTGCCCAATCCAGATCCCAGTCACGCCCAACCTCCGCGACCGGTGAAGCCAGTACGACAAAAAGATGGTTCGATTCATCATCACACGCGACAGCCCGCTTGATCTCCTCTACCTCCCATAATGCTTCCGGTTGGTGGCGCGTCAGCGTGGCATCCAGCCGCCGTTCGATATGCGAACGCATCGCCAAAGGATGCTGACTGTGGTAAACGCAATAATGAATGCGGTAACCGGCCGGTGGAGCGAGTTGCATCAAGCATTGTGCTACCGCCACTAACGGATCGATATTCGCCATGCGAATCAGGCCGATGGAGACTCTCTTACCGCTTGTATGCTGCTGGCAGTGATGCTGATGCAGTTGGATAATGGCAGAGTGCAAACAGGCCGCAACAGCCTCCAACACCACCTCTTTTTGCCGCCCCGCAACCACGACGGGCAACAATTCCGCCTGACGCAAAGGCGTTAGCTGTTCCAGCTTGCCGATACGCTGCGTGACAAAACGGGTGTGCTCATCTAAAAACCTAGGCGCTTTATCGATCTCAGCACTGATAGCGCCATGCTCATCGAACCAGGCGCAGCAAACGTTCAGCGGGGTGCCCGGCTCGGAGCAGGAACGTTGATACTCGCGTCTGCCGGTGCAGTAAGCGTTAAACAGCGCCTGCACCAACGCAGGGGGAAGCGTCGCGGACGAAAGCAACACGCGGGTACCCAGCATTCCTGCCCAGTTAACCAAACGGCAGAGCGCCGGCAAGTCAGCAATATCGAAGTCATCCGGCTCATCCAGCACCAGATCGGCGGTGAGCAGGCGCAACATCGGGGCTATTTGCCGCCCGCCGCGAACGCCCTCCGTCGCCGGGATGAGGTAATCGATAGTGCTGACCAAGACCGGTGCACTGATCAACTTGTGCAGGCGGCTATCCTGGGCCAGCCAGCGACTCAGGCGGCCATCATCCAGCGAACCGTCGTAACGGACATACTGATGTTCGGCAAATAGCGCCTCAGCGGAAACGCTGCCGACATCTGAAACAGGGGTCTTATGCAGTTGCTGAACGGCCGTGGAACCGATCATCACGGCGAGATCGTCGTCTTGTAAATGCAGCCGGTCACGTAACGCATCGCCAGTTTGCAGCGTCAACGTACGCAGGCCAAGCGCAATACTGAAACGGCATCCCTCCTGTTCATCCGCCAATGCATACATGATTCGGGCGTTAGCAAATGTTTTTCCGCAGCCGGTCGACGCCATATTCACGCCAAAAAAGCCTTGTTTAACCGAACGCTGCCGCAGTGCGGCCGCGACGTCGTAGGCCTTGTCCTGCCAGCGATATCTTTCGTGTGCAGAGCGGCGTTTGAAGCCTTTGTGGCGAGTGATGGCGGGCAGCGTTTTGCGTACATGCGGCAGTAAGCGCCCTAAAAGCAACGCGCCTTGCCCTACGCCAATATTATGTTCGTCCAGCTGCTGTTTACGCTGGCCGGTCTGACGATCGGTATTCGCCCATGCCGCATACCCAGGCGCCTGCCAATCGGTTACCGCCGGCCCAGCGGAATAGACGTGATCCGCCAACATCAGCGCCAAGCGCGCCAAATGAACGGCAAACTGTTGATCCAGATTGCCGAATTGAACCAATGAACCAAGTTGTTGAGCGCGCTTGGCCAGCTTTTGCGCTTTCGCGCACCATAAGGCACTTCGCAGCGGTGTGCCTTGCGGGAACTGCCATACCTGAGCGAAATCCTTCGGTTCCCAGTCACTGTGATCCTGATTCGTCGAGTTCCAGCATGCGTTAAGCTGATTTTCCAACCAACTGTCACTGCAAGCAAAGTCTGGGGTATCACGATAACGTTCGGCATCATCTTGCCGGGGATATGCCGGTAATCGATGGTGAGCCACTATCAGCCAGCCAATCACCTGCGCCAAAGGAGGTAAGGTTTTGAACGGGCTGTCAGACATCCCTTGCCTATCGCGATACAAGCGCTGTAATAGAGCCGGTTCATCCTCTGCGGTAATTTCAGCTAACGCGGCCAACCACTGCTTATCTTGCCGCTGACCGACAAAGGCCTGGAACAAACGCAGAGAAATCCATTCGTGGCGATACGGCTGAAACCGTTTCGCCCCTGCTTGTATCAACCCCGCCTGAAACAACGCATTCGCTTTACCAAAGTCATGAAACAGCCCGGCTATCCCCGCCATCAAGGCCATCGCCTCAGCGCTGTGCCAGTGGTTCTCATCCTGGCTTTTCAAAACATCGCGGGCGGTGCTGTTGGTCGGCACGGTTCCCTGAACGTTAAACCTGCGCGGATTGCCTACCACCCATAGCAGGTCCGTCTGATTAGCTCCCCGGATCCAGTGGCAGGCAACCGCAGTATTTCGGCGCGCCGTCTTACGCAATGCGCGCCGTAACGTGTCCAGCCCCTGCAGAGTAATAGCCGTTTGCCAAGTGCGATCACCCTTTCGTTCTGCGAACTGATCAAGAATTTTACGCGTTTGAGTGAGTGCGAACTTATTGCATTGCGAGATTAGCAGAATATTCATGAAGTGCCCGCCCCTAAACGTAAGGCGGTTTCTTGTAAGGTATCGATCATCAGATCCAATGCGTCGGCACGCTGAAAACCATTCAGGCAACGTTGCCTAAAGTCTTGCTCTTCTTCCCCCGCCATCGCCGCGATGAAGGCTTGGGGCAAAATCAATGCATCTTTTATCAAGTCCGCCACGTCGAAAACTAACCCGCCGCGCCGCGTTTTGCCATGCAAGACGGCTAAACCGTGGGGCAAGCCGGTCACCCAGGTTGCCGTTGCCGCCAGCCCATAAGCCAGATAATTACCGTGATCGAGAAAACGGTTAGCCAGATCGCTGCCGCCACCACGCTTGGCGCGAATAAAATCGCCATAGCTGACCGCTTCCGCCGCTAACTTATACAGCGCTTTAGTCATTACGGCTTCTTGCAACATCAATTCATTGTGCGTTGTACTCTCGCTGAGCTTTGACTGATAGCGCTCAACCAACGCCAATAACCGCTCTTCATTCAATACAAAACCGTCTTCGCGCTGCATTCGGGCACCCAGCCAATGTCGTTTAATTTGCTCGATACGCACCTGTTGAAAAATTCGGGCGGCCGCCAGCCTTTTTGCCTCATCGAACCAAAAACTTACCCAGTTCTGAAGGTATTCCGTAGGACGATACTCGCTCTGAGGAGTCAGCCACGAGACGGCGACTTCCACTTCGTTGGCAGCAAATAGGGGTGTCCCTCCGCCGCCACAGAATCCGACTAAAACGCCGGCGCGAGCAAATTCACGCATTGCAGCCTGCGTGACCGAGGTTCCGGTTCCCAACATGATGGCGGTGGTGTTGGCAATGGGGATATTCCAGTACAGGGACTGCTTTCCTTCATCCGTGACATATTCGACGCGGCCGCCATTCACTAGAACGCGACAATATTGCAGGTAATACAAATTTGCTCGTTTCGAGTGCAATATTGTTTTTAACTCAGAGGGGGAGAGGGTATTTTTCATTGTTATATTTCTTATCCATAATGAAATAATTACAATTAAAATAAATAACAAGCAATGCAGATCAATGCCAGCGACACCAACGTTCTACCACGTTTTTCCAGGGAAATCCGTTGCAACCGAGTCAATATTCATCAATCAGAAAAATAAAATCATCCACTTATTGATCACTGCCGGAATCTACCAAATACATATTACTTTTTCCTATATTCTGCCTGTACGGCAGTGCACTCGGTGGAATCGCTGCAAAATTTCTAAGCTGCCTGTACGGCAGTGCACTGTACCGTCCGCCGGTGACACAAACCGGTTACTTTCTAAGTTGCCTGTACGGCAATGCACAGCCCGATCGCCATCGTGCGGAAGCTGAATGGTTTCTAAGCTGCCTGTACGGCAGTGCACTCCGACAGGCGCAGCAGGTGACGCTACTCAGCTTTCTAAGCTGCCTGTACGGCAGTGCACCCGGTGCGGGTCAACTGCAGGTGCTCGGCGTTTTTCTAAGCTGCCTGTACGGCAGTGCACGCCAAAAAGTGGGACGCAGCCAACGCTATCAATTTCTAAGCTGCCTGTACGGCAGTGCACTGAATCTGCTTTGTGATGTGGCTTGCTGGCTTTTCTAAGCTGCCTGTACGGCAGTGCACCCAATTTTCACCCCTCAAGATATCACCGGCGATTTCTAAGCTGCCTGTACGGCAGTGCACCCGATACGGCCCAGCTTGATAGCTGCCTTGATTTTCTAAGCTGCCTGTACGGCAGTGCACGATATGGAACACCGTTCACCCGAATGTTGCCTTTTCTAAGCTGCCTGTACGGCAGTGCACACCATGTCATGCTCTGGGCTGAATCCAGACTTTTTCTAAGCTGCCTGTACGGCAGTGCACGAAGTCGCTGCCGGCTTCGTAGTCCGGCGTTTTTTCTAAGCTGCCTGTACGGCAGTGCACTCGCATCCTTTTTCCCAGACTCGCCTTTTTTATTTCTAAGCTGCCTGTACGGCAGTGCACACCGCCCAGGTAACTGACAGCACTGGCATGCTTTTCTAAGCTGCCTGTACGGCAGTGCACTGTTGAAGATTAGCGCTAATCAGCTGATTGTCTAAAGAAAATCTATCTGTTGTGTCAAAAAACCTTTTTAAAATCACTTAAATACTTATCATAAAAAATCAATAAGTTAAATTGGCCGCTCAAAACAGGGTTCGCAAGTAAGACTGGAGAAAAGAGTCGCTTTCAAATCTATGAAAGAAAATTGGCGGGCACCCAGATTGGTATTATCACCAATCGCATTAGCCCAATAGCCAGTTATATACAGCTGGTGAAACTGGAGTTTTGACTCAAACAGCTGAGCAAAATACAAAAAGAGCGGCTGGTGAATCACCCGCCGCTGTCGTTGGAGGATTTGTTGCCGATCGTTAAAAGCGATTAAACGGCGCCGAAAAAGCCACTTCGCCGCTGACGCCATTCAGAGCGTCTTGCGCCAGCGGATACACCTGGAATGCGCTTTCCGTGTCCGGCCAGCGACAATTCAGGCCATAGGCGGCTGCCGGTTTGAAGCCGAAGCGGCCGTAATAGGCCGGATCGCCCAGCACTACCACCGCGGCGTAGCTGAATTCGTTCAGCGAGTCCAAGCCTTCGTACACCAGCTTTTCAGCCAGCCCCTGACGGCGCAGGCTTTCATCAACCGCCAGCGGCGCCAGCGCCACCCATTGGCGGTCTTCGCCGGCCACGTCTACCGGGCTGAACGCGGCGTACCCCACCACCCCGCCTTCGTCGTCGGTGGCGACCACGCCCAGCGTCAGCAGGCCGTCTTCGCGCAGCTGCTGCACCAAATCAGCTTCGTCGTCGCGGCCAAAGGCGCGGCGCAGCAAGGCATCGATGCCCGCCGCGTCTACCGGGATCTCTACGCGGATCAGCATGATACCGCCACACGGGAAGCCGACGCCGTGCCCTCCTGCAGCCCTGCTTCGACAAAATCAGCCAACTGCAGCAGCCCCATGCGCAGCGGCGCAGGCATGCTTTCCAGCTCGATGGCGTCCATCAAATTTTTCACATACAGGCCCAATTCGGTATCCCCTTCAATCTGCAGCCGACGCTGAAAGAACAGCGTATCCGGATCTTGCTTGCGCGCCGCGATCAGGATCAGATCGTTGGCGTCGCCGCTGAAGCTGACGTCCGCTTCGGCGTGCTGGCTGACCACCAGTTTGTCGTTTTCTACCGTCATAAACCAGTGTAGCGCCAGATCGCGAACTTCGATCTTTAACCAGCGCGATTCGAGAAATTCCAGTTCGCCATCCGCCAACGCCTGGCGGAACTGCCAGCTCAGCACCTGTTGCAGCAGCTGGCGCTGCAGGGCGAACGGCGTGAATTTCAGCGGGATGCGCAGCAGCGACGGCCCCTGGCGCACAAGGCGTGCTCGTAGTTGTTCCAACACGGTCATCCACTCCTTTCAATACGGACTACCGCTATTTTGCCACACTGGCGCGCGGCTTCAGCGGTCTATATCAACAAATAGTGCATTTCACCGCCATGTTTATCAATACGCCATAAGCTGCCCCAAATCAAAACCTGTGCGCACCCCTTCGCCTAAAATGGCCTCCCCGATTCGCGTTTGCCGGCGGAACACCGCCGCCGGCAACCTTTAAAGACAGCGTGCGCCCGGCCGGGCGCACGGCTAAGCCAGGATAAATCTATGGAGCTGCTTTGCCCCGCCGGCAACCTGCCGGCCCTGAAGGCCGCGGTAGATAACGGCGCCGACGCCGTTTACATCGGGCTGAAAGACGATACCAACGCGCGCCACTTCGCCGGCCTCAACTTCACCGAGAAAAAGCTGCAGGAAGCGGTTGATTACGTGCATCGCCACGGCCGCAAATTGCATATCGCCATCAACACCTTCGCCCATCCCGACGGCTACGCCCGCTGGCAGCGCGCGGTGGATATGGCCGCCCAGCTGGGCGCCGACGCGCTGATTCTGGCGGATCTGGCGATGCTGGAATACGCCGCCCAGCGCTACCCGCAGCTGGAGCGCCACGTTTCGGTGCAGGCCTCCGCCACCAACGAAGAGGCGATCCGTTTCTACCAGCGCAACTTCGAGGTGGGCCGGGTGGTGCTGCCGCGCGTGCTGTCGATGCATCAGGTGAAACAGCTGGCGCGCACCAGCCCGGTGCCGCTGGAAGTGTTCGCCTTCGGCAGCCTGTGTATCATGGCCGAGGGGCGCTGCTACCTCTCCTCCTACCTGACCGGCGAGTCGCCGAACACCGTCGGCGCCTGCTCGCCGGCGCGCTTCGTGCGCTGGCAGCAAACCCCGCAGGGCATGGAGTCGCGCCTGAACGACGTGCTGATCGACCGCTACCAGGACCATGAAAACGCCGGTTACCCGACGCTGTGCAAGGGCCGCTATCTGGTGGACGACGTGCGCTACCACGCGCTGGAAGAGCCCACCAGCCTCAATACGCTGGAGCTGCTACCGGAGCTGCTGGCCGCCAACATCGCCTCGGTGAAGATCGAAGGCCGCCAGCGCAGCCCGGCCTACGTCAGCCAGGTGGCGCGCGTCTGGCGCCAGGCGATCGACCGTTGCCAGGCCGATCCGGCCGCCTACCGCGCCGACGCCGCCTGGATGGAGACGCTGGGCGCGATGTCCGAAGGCACCCAGACCACGCTGGGCGCCTATCACCGCAAATGGCAGTAGCAGGAGGAAACATGAAATACGCACTGGGGCCGGTACTCTACTACTGGCCGAAAACCGACATCGCGGCGTTCTATCAACAGGCGGCGGAGAGCAGCGCCGACATCATTTACCTCGGCGAGAGCGTCTGCACCAAACGGCGCGAGATGAAGGTTAGCGATTGGCTGGCGCTGGCGCGCGAGATCGCCCACAGCGGCAAACAGGTGGTGATCTCCACGCTGGCGCTGCTGCAGGCGCCGTCCGAGTTGAATGAGCTGAAACGCTATGTGGAGAACGGCGAGTTCCTATTGGAAGCCAACGATCTGGGCGCGGTGAACATGGCGGCGGAGCGCGGCTTGCCGTTCGTCGCCGGCCATGCGCTGAACTGCTACAACGCCTATACCCTGCGCCTGCTGCGCCGCCAGGGCATGGTGCGTTGGTGCATGCCGGTCGAACTGTCGCGCGACTGGCTGGCCAATCTGCTGACGCAGTGCGACGAGCTGGGCTTCCGCCACGACTTCGAGGTGGAGGTGCTGAGCTACGGCCACCTGCCGTTGGCCTACTCGGCGCGCTGCTTCACCGCCCGCTCGGAGAACCGCGGCAAGGACGAGTGCGAAACCTGCTGCATCAAATATCCGCAGGGCCGCATGATGCGCTCCCAGGAGCAACAGCAGGTGTTCGTGCTCAACGGCATCCAGACCATGAGCGGTTACTGCTACAACCTCGGCAACGAGCTGCCAAGCATGCAGGGGCTGGTGGACATCGTGCGGCTGTCGCCGCAGGGCGCCGAGACGCTGGCGCAGATCGACGCCTTCCGCGCCAACGAGCGCGGCGAGCAGCCGCTAAACTTGATCGACCGCGCCGACTGCAACGGCTACTGGCGCCGCGTGGCGGGGTTGGAGTTGGTGTCTTAACGAGGACAGAGCCGGCAGCGGGCGCTGCCGGCTCTGTTTATTTATCAAGATTAATGCGCTCATCTCCACCGTGGAACCAATGGAATAAACTTACACACATCAGGCAGCAGCTTCTGATACCAAAATAAGTGAAAACCGCGATGGCCGCATCTACCAAATGTTCTCCGTATGAAATAATACTCAGTGAGGAGAACGAGACAAGTAACATACTCAACGTTAGCGCAATCATATTACATAGCGGGTTTAAAAGACGTCTATTAACCATAACCCACCCTCTATTTTTGACACTCTAAAAGCGATTTACTCATCACCAGCGACATTGCCCATTAACGCTATTGGCGTTTTTATTCCCACCCAAGGCACCACCGTTATTCTTATTATTCCCGGCAGGGCTGTTATCTGCGCAAGAGACCGCCCCCATTAAGCCACCGGCAACCGCCATACCTATCATCCCTGGAGGGCCGCCGGAAAAACCGGTAAATGCGCCAATGATAATGCCCATTCCAACCTGATTGGCACAAGAGTTTGACGCACCTCTGCCTGGCCTGTCACGATCGCCGCCGTTATTTCCATCGCCACAACCGCCAATCAATTTCATCTCATCAAAATCAAGCGCTCTTATTGTTGACATATTATTCCATCCTTTAAATAACACGTTATAGATAAAGTTAACGCCAACCATTAATTCCCTAAGCAGATCGACAATTACAACTACCAAAATCAACATAACAAATCAAATTAAAAATAAGAGTAGACGCCCAGCTAAATAAATCACCTTAGACATATCAATAATACGAAATAATAAAGGCGCCGAAAATGGCGCCTTTATTTATCCCCTACGCCCGCCGCTTCCTGAACATCCCGCGCAGCGCCACGCTGTTGCGCAAGAAGCCGACGCCGAAGCCCAGCAGGGTGTAGACCACACCGAGTATCAGCATCATGGCGACGTCGCCCCACACCTCATTCAGCGACAGCCCCATCTGGTTGACGCCGGCGATCGCCTTGGTGCCCCAGGTGGAGGGGATGCTGTACGAGATGGCGCGCACCCAGGCCGGCATCGACTGCAGCGGCCAGATAGTGCCGGACAGGTAGAAGATCGGCGTAGTGATGAACGCCAGCGTCAGGTAGATCATCTCGACGCTGCGCAGACATTCTGTCACCAGCTTGCCCAGCCCCAATACCGCCAGCAGGAACGGGAAGGTCAGCAGCAGCAGTTCGGCGATGTTCGCCGTCTGCCTATAGCCCAATACCCACGGCCACAGCACGAACAGCACGATCGACAGGAACAGCCAGATCGGCAGCAGCGCCGTCAGCCCGCCGAGGTGCGCCGCCAGCGGCGCCTTGCCGCCGGGCATGCTCTTCATGGCGATATTGACGCGGATACAGGCGATCAGCAGCGAGTGCTGCAACAGCATCACCAGCAGGCCGGGGAAGATGATCGCCGCAAAGCTGATGCCGGGGTTGAACACGTCCAGCGTTTGCCCCAGTATCGGCGTCAGCAGTATCTGCGCCTGCCGTTCGCTGAAGCCGCTGCGCAGCAGCAGCCCGTTGTTGTATTGCGTCAGCAGCTGCTGATAGGCCGCCACCACGTCCTGCTGGATCTGGCCGTTGGCCAGGCGGTTGGTGGCGTCGCCGTACATCGGCACCACGATGTTCTGCCCGCTGAGAATTTTCTTCTCCAGATCCACCGGCATGATGATCACCGCAAACAGCTTGCGCCAGCTGAGATCGCGCTGCGCCTGTTCCAGGCTGTCGTAGGTTTCAATCGCGATCTTGGAGGTTGCGTCCAGTTGGCGGATCAGCTGCCGGCTGGCGGTGCTGTGATCCTGATCGATCACGCCCACCGGCAGATCCCACACCGTGCGGTTGGCGTACACCAGGCTCATGATGCACAGCGACAGGATCAGCATCAGCCACACCGGCCGCTCCAGCATGCCGAGCAGCACCTTAACGAAGGTTTGCCAATAAAGCTTCATCCGGCGCTCCCCTCTTTTGCCAGCCGCGCCGGCAGGCGATTGCGCACCAGCAGTGCGGCCACCAGCGGATAGACCGCCAGCAGCGCGCACACGCTGAAGATGGCGCTGGCGTGCACCTGGCGCAGGAACACGTCGAACATCGCATACAGCGCGTGAGTCAGCGGTTCGATGTTGGAAATAATGCGCGCCGGCAGCGGCATCGACAGCTCAGGCACCGCCATGCCGGAGAAGGTCATCGCGATACTGACCAAAATACCGATCAGGCTGTAGGCGGTGATGGTGCTGCCGGTAAAGGTGTACAGCAGCAGGCCGATGCTCTGCGCCGCCATCACATAGAACAGGCCGATCATCAGCATAAACAGCGGGTTGCCGCTGACGCGGGCGTCAAAGATGCCCACCAGCGCCGCGATCTCCACCATCAGCAGGGTGGTGAAACACAGCGTATATGGCGCCAGCTTGCCGAGCAGCGCCAGGCTGAACGGCTTGGCCTGCAGCAGCGACTTGCTGCGCGCCAGCACATAGATCATGCAGGTCACCGCGAACAGCTGCAGCAGGTGGATGGTGGCGGCGAACTGCTGGTAATAGATATAGCTGCCGCTGGCGTTGAACAGGCTGCCGTAGGAGAGCGTCACGTCCGCCAGCGGCGGCAACGTTTTGCCCATCTCGGTGGCGATGATGCTGCGGGTGCTGGCGTTGATTTCGTTCATCAGGCCGCCGAAGTCCTGGGTGGAGTACAGCCCGGCGCCGTAAAACAGCGCGTTGTAGTACATCACCACGCTCGGCTGTTTGCCCGACAGCGCATTGGCCTCAAAGTCCGGTGGGATATACAGCAACGCGTAATCCTGCGCGCTGCGCAGGCGGCTCAGCGACTCCGGCAGCCCGCCGCCGTATGCCTCGACGTGGGCGTGCGACCCGGCGTCCAGCCGCCGCGTCAGCGATTTGGACAGCGGGCTGTGATCGCTGTCCACCACCGAGACCGGCAGATCGAGCAGCGTGCCTTCGGAGAAGTTGCTGCTGATCAGCGCAAACAGGATCAGCGGAAAGATCCAGCTCAGCCAGTGCACCACCGGGCTGCGAAAGGCGACGCGACACTCTTTGTCGAACGCGTGACTGAAGCAGCGCCAGCCGGCCCTTACTCTTTCCATTGCCATAAGGTGCTCATCCCCGGACGCAGGCCGTCCACCGGCTGTGACGGATACAGGCGCACTTCGAAGGTTTTCAGGTCGAAGTCGCCGGTGGCGCGGGTGGCGCGTTTGGTGGCGTAATCCCCCAGCGGCGCGATGTAGCGCACCTCGGTGTCGATCATTTTGTCCTTCAGCGCCGGCACTCGCAGCTTGACCTTGTCGCCTTTGCGCACGTGGGCCAGGATGTCTTCACGCAGGTTAAACACGAAGTAAGCGTCCGGCACCCGGATCAACGTCACCAGCGGGCTGCCGGCGTTCAGCAATTCGCCCACTTCGGCCGGGATCGGCCCCACTTCGCCGTCCACCGGCGCTTTCACCTGCAGATCGTCACTCTGCGCCTGGATCTGCAGCAGGTTCTCTTCCGCCGCCCGCAGCGCCGCCGCATATTGCTGCCGCTGCTCGACGCGGTCGCCATTGATGCCTTCATCCAGGTTGGCCTTGGCGGCCTGCACCTGCTGGAAGGCGGTGTCGCGCGACCGGCGCGAAGCGTCCAGCTCGGACTTCGAGATATAGCCCTTGCCGGCCACGCTCAGGTTACGGTTGTAGTCGTTTTGCGCATTGCGGTACTGCGCCTCGGCCTGCGCCAGGTTGGCGCGCAGGTTGCGGATGCTCTCTTCACGGGTGCCGTGCAGCGACAGCTCGAGCTGCGCTTTGGCCTCGTCGCGCGTCGCCTGCGCGGAACGCAGCTGCGCCATCAGTTCGGGGCTGTCGAGTTGGATGATCAGCTGGCCGCTTTTCACGTCATCGCCGCGTTCGATCAGGCGTTCAACAACCCGGCCTTTCGCCTTGGATGCGACGATCACTTCGGGGGCATCCACTTCACCCTGCAGTAACAGATCCTGATTGTGCGCGCGGAACAGGATCGCCAATGCGATCGCCACCATCATCAGCAACAGGGTAAACAGCGTCTTTTTTTTCATTATATCGGCTCCCGGAACGGTAAGCGGCGGGCGGGGATCATCATTTCCATGTCTCAAATTGCTCCAAAAAACACCATTGCACTCATGAGGATATCACAAGCACATATCTCCTCTTTTATAACTATAAATTGGATTATGCTTTTAACACTAAAAAGCATCTTTTTTCGGCCTTTTAGTATGCAGACTCCTGCAATCGCCCTTTAAGCGATCCACTCTCTGATGGACGATGTCATGACTGAACACACTGCCGTACCGCTTTCGGTACTGGATTTATCGCCAATCCCGCAAGGGGCCAAGGCGCGCGACGCTTTCCACTGTTCGCTGGATCTGGCGCAACACGCCGAACGCTGGGGCTACCAGCGCTACTGGCTGGCCGAGCACCACAACATGACCGGCATCGGCAGCGCCGCCACCTCGGTGCTGCTGGGCTATCTGGCCGCCGGCACCCAGAGCATTCGCCTCGGCTCTGGCGGCGTAATGCTGCCGAACCATGCGCCGCTGGTGATCGCCGAACAGTTCGGCACGCTGGAATCGCTCTACCCCGGCCGCATCGATCTGGGGCTGGGCCGCGCGCCCGGCACCGATCAACGCACCATGATGGCGCTGCGCCGCCACCTGTCCGGCGATGTGGATACCTTCCCGCGCGACGTGCAGGAACTGCAAAACTACTTCTGCGACGCGCAGCCCGGCCAGCCGGTGCAGGCGGTGCCGGGCCAGGGGCTGCATGTGCCGCTCTGGCTGCTCGGCTCCAGCCTCTACAGCGCACAGCTGGCGGCGCAGCTCGGCCTGCCGTTCGCCTTCGCTTCGCACTTCGCTCCGGATATGCTGTTCCAGGCGCTGCAGCTGTACCGCGAGAACTTCAAACCCTCCAAACAGCTGGCGCAGCCGCACGCCATGGTGTGCGTCAACGTGATCGCCGCCGACAGCGACCGCGATGCGCGCTTCTTGTTCAGCTCGATGCAGCAGCAGTTCATCAATCTGCGCCGCGGTTCGCCCGGCCCGCTGCCGCCGCCGGTGGATAACATCCACGCGCTGTGGAGCGCCGGTGAGCAATACGGCGTCGAACAGGCGCTGCGGATGTCGATCGTCGGCGATGAAAAAACGGTGCGTCACGGGCTGCAAACGCTGCTGCGTGAAACCGATGCCGACGAGATCATGGTCAACGGCCAGATCTTCGATCATCAGGCGCGGCTGCGTTCGTTCGAGATCGTCGCCGGCGTGAAAGGCGACATCGTGAAGGGCTAAAAAGCGAAAAGGCGGTGGGAACCCCACCGCCTCGGCGTTAACGCTGGATCAGATAGCGGATGGTCGGCCCGTCCTGCTGGATATCCAGCACCTTGTAGCCGTGGTTGCGCGCATCGAGCGGGATGTTGTTGATCGACTGCGGGCAATCACTGATCACCTCCAGGATCTCCCCCGGCTTCAGCTGCGGCATCGCCTCCAGCGTCGCCACCGCCGGGTACGGACAAGGCTCGCCCAGCATGTCCAGCCGGTAGTCCGGCACTATCGTCGTCTCTTTCATGGCATGCTCCTCAAATTCACCACCTGCGCCTCAGGCCGGGCGCGGAAAAAGCGTTTCTCCCACCACAGCATGGCGGCGAAGGCCAGCGCCAGCAGCAGGTAAGTCACCAGCAGGCCGCCGATCGGGCCGAAGGTATCGAGCAGGTTGATCTTGTCGTAGTCGGTCGCCAGCGCCGGCGCCAGGTCGTCCCAGTAATAGGCCAGCAGCGTAGCGCCGATGATGTTGCCCAGCCCCACCCACCAGTAATGCACCTGCCCTTCCACGGCGCGGTACATCCAACCGGTCTCGCAGCCGCCGGCCAGCACGATGCCGAAGCCGAACAGCAAACCGCCCAGCACCGCATTCGGGCCGGCCCACATGATCTTCGGCGCCACGCCGAGCTGCACATAGCTGAAGATGCCGATGGCGCTCACCGCCATGCCGATGATGATGGCTTTCGCCATGTGGGTGCGACCGGTGATCCACAGATCGCGGAACGCCGAAGTGAAGCAGATCTGCGCGCGCTCGATCAGCAGGCCAAAGCCGATGCCGAACAGCATGGCGATGCCGAGCTTCGGCGCATCGAACAGCGTCCACAGCGACCAGGCCACCGCCAGACCGAAGATCGCCATGCCCAACCGGAAGCGACGGCGCGCCTGCTCAGGCTTCTGCGTCAGCGGCGCGGCGGCCTTCACCTTTTGCAATTTGACCGGAATGCGGAACATCGGCAGCAGCGTGAATTTGGCGCCGAAGTAGGAGCCGGCGGCGGTCGCCAGCGCGAAGAACCAGGCGTGCAACGAGAACTGAGGAATGCCGGTGAAGAACGCCGCCAGGTTGCAGCCCATCGCCAGGCGTGCGCCGAAGCCGGCGATGATGCCGCCCAGCAACGCCTGCACGATGCGAATGCGGTGCTGCGGCTGACGCAGTTTGATGTTGTTGGCCCACAGCGCGGCGGCGATACAGCCGGCGAACATGCCGATGATCATCCGCCCGTCGATGCGCTCCAGCGGCGTGCCCTGCAGGCCGATGACCTTGAAATAGCCCCACTGCTCGGGGTGCAGGCCGAACCACTGCAGCACATGGCCGCCCCAGCGGGTGAACTCGCCGGTCACCGCCCAGAAGGTGCCGGTCATGCCGAAGTAGTAGGTAGAAAGGATCCCGGCGGCGATCACCGCCGGCAGCGGCGCCCAAAAGCGCACCAGGTATTGAGATTTAAACTGCTGCCAACTCATGGCATCTCCCGTGCATATCATCCGTAAGAAAAAACCTTATGAATGATACGCCATTCAGGGGCGTTTGACGGCAACTTTCAGGCATAAAAAAACCAGCCCGCAGGCTGGTTTTTCAGAGCGCTTCACCGCGAACGGCGAATCAGCGATTACGCGTCGCCGAAACGACGACGTGGTGCTGCCGGTGCGCCGTCATCACGGCGTGGCGCCGGCTTGCCGTCGCGGTTGTAGTTACCGCCACGACGCTCGCCGCCGTTGCCGCCTTCACGACGTTCGCCGAAGGAGCGACGCGGGCCGCCTTCGCGACGTTCGCCGTTGAACGGACGACCGTTGCCGCGACGCTCGCCGCCGTTGCCACCGTCACGACGCTCGCGACGTTCGAACGGCTGCGCATCGCCCAGCAGCTGCATGTTCATCGGCTTGTTCAGGATGCGAGTGCGAGTGAAGTGATTCAGGATCTCGCCCGGCATGCCTTTTGGCAGCTCGATGGTGGAGTGGGAAGCGAACAGCTTGATGTTGCCGATGTAACGGCTGCTGATGTCGCCTTCGTTAGCGATAGCGCCAACGATGTGACGCACTTCTACGCCATCGTCACGGCCCACTTCGATGCGGTACAGCTGCATTTCGCCAACGTCACGACGTTCGCGACGCGGACGATCGCCGTCACGGCTGTCACGACGGTCGCCACGGTCACCGCGACGATCGTCACGGTCGTTGAACTCGCGGCGCTGACGTGGCTTGAAGACCGGATCCGGCGGCAGGATCAGCGGACGTTCGCCCTGAGCCATTTTCAGCAGCGCGGCGGCCAGGGTTTCCATATCCAGCTCTTCTTCCGGCTGCAGTTTGGTCAGCAGTGCGCGATACAGGTCCAGATCGCTGCTTTCCAGCTGCTGCTGAACTTTCGCCGCGAACTTGGCCAGACGACGCTCGCCCAGCAGTTCTGCGTTCGGCAGTTCCACTTCAGGGATGGTCAGCTTCATGGTGCGTTCGATGTTGCGCAGCAGGCGGCGTTCGCGGTTTTCCACGAACAGCAGCGCGCGGCCGGCGCGGCCCGCACGACCGGTACGGCCGATACGGTGAACGTAAGACTCGGAGTCCATCGGGATGTCGTAGTTGACAACCAGGCTGATGCGCTCAACGTCCAGGCCACGGGCCGCAACGTCGGTCGCGATCAGGATATCCAGACGACCGTCTTTCAGACGCTCCAGAGTCTGCTCACGCAGCGCCTGGTTCATGTCGCCGTTCAGCGCGGCGCTGCTGTAACCGCTGCGCTCCAGCGCTTCGGCCACTTCCAGGGTCGCGTTCTTGGTACGGACGAAGATGATCGCCGCGTCAAAGTCTTCGGCTTCCAGGAAACGCACCAGCGCTTCGTTTTTACGCATGCCGTAGACCGACCAGTAGCTCTGGCTGATGTCTGGACGGGTGGTCACGCTGGACTGGATGCGCACTTCCTGCGGCTCTTTCATGAAGCGGCGGGTGATGCGACGGATCGCTTCCGGCATGGTAGCAGAGAACAGCGCGGTCTGATGTTCAGCCGGGATCTCAGCCATGATGGTTTCTACGTCTTCGATAAAGCCCATGCGCAGCATTTCGTCGGCTTCATCCAGCACCAGGCCGCTCAGGTTAGAGAGGTTCAGGGTGCCGCGCTTCAGGTGGTCCAGCAGACGGCCTGGGGTACCCACAACGATTTGCGGGCCCTGGCGCAGAGCGCGCAGCTGCACGTCGTAACGCTGGCCGCCGTACAGGGCTACCACGTTGACGCCGTTCATGTGTTTGGAGAAATCGGTCATCGCTTCAGCAACCTGAACCGCCAGTTCGCGGGTCGGTGCCAGCACCAGGATCTGAGGTGCTTTCAGGTCTGCCTGCAGGTTGTGCAGCAGCGGCAGCGAGAACGCTGCAGTTTTACCACTACCGGTCTGCGCCATGCCCAGCACGTCGCGGCCGTTCAACAGGTGAGGAATACACTCAGCCTGGATCGGAGATGGTTTTTCATAGCCCAGATCGTTCAGGGCGGAAATGATTGGAGCAGACAGCCCCAGATCGGCAAAAGAGGTTTCAAACTCAGTCGTCATGTACACGTGCCTCATTAATAATGGCAGCCAGTCTACATAACTCGTCGAGAAAATTTTCAGTCATTTTCATTGAAAAGTGTGAACCGGCTCAAATTAGATTATAAAACGAACAAAAAAGCCCTCGCCCGTTAAGGCGATAACTTTGGTTAAAAACCAATGTCCATCAGGCTGATAGGTGTTCGTCAGCTATTGCTGGTCCGATTCCGATAGGTCGTCTTGCTCTTGGCCCAAAAGCGCCAATTCCAACAATGCATAGCGGTGCTCAACGAAGTTGTGAACGTTGTTAGACACCGTCAGTTTGAACAGCGCCGAAGCGGTGTCCTTGTCCCCCAGACTCAGGTAGTGTTTACCCAAATAGAAGTCAGTTTCACTGAGATGCTCAGCGAGCGAAGTGTTATCCGTTGCATCTGCCTTGAGGCGTTCCATCAGCGTTTTTTCGCTGATCTTGCCCAGGTAGAATTCGACAATATTCCATCCCCATTGCCCTCTGTCCGCTTTGTCATAGCGCTGCTGAAGCGCTACCTCGGCCTTCTTGGGATCGATTTCTCGCTCCACCAGATACAGCCATAACGAACGGAAGGGATCGTTTGGGTCGTCTTGATAAAACGCCTGCAGATCATCCTGCGCCAACGGGAAGCGGCCGCCATAATACAGTGCGATGCCCCGGTTTAAACGCGCGTAATTGTAAGTTGGATCAAGCTCTAGTACAGAATCAAACGCTTCATAGGCAGCATCAAAATTGCCTGCCTGCGTTAAGTAAATGCCCAGGTAGTTGAAAACTTCCGGCATGTCGGGACGTATCGCCAGCGCCTGCGAGAAATCATTGCGCGCTAATGCACGTAACCCGAGGCTATCATACAGCACACCGCGCTCATATAAAAGCTGTGCGCGTTCGTCATCCGTCAGTGCCCGGCTGGCAAGAATTTGTTCCATGCGCGCCAGGATCACTTCCTGCTGCAACGTAGGCTGCAACGGGATTGCCAAAACTTCGTCTTTACGCCAATCATGGTTGCTGCATCCTGCCAGCATGAGTGCTGTCGCAACGTAACACCAGCGCAAGAAAGGCTTCATTTCCCACTCCCGAAGACAAACATTGGATGAACGTCCTGTCCTCCGTTTGCTAAAACGCGGGCATCCTACCCGCGCGATACGAACAGCCCCCAACCCCGTGGCGGGGAGCTGTAAAACTATCTATACAGTTATTCTGCTTCAGGCGCAGGTGAACCTGCTTCCGGCGCCATCGCTTCTTTGATGCTCAGACGCACGCGGCCCTGACGGTCAACTTCCAGTACCTTAACCGGCACTTCCTGACCCATCTGCAGATAGTCGGTCACTTTCTCGACGCGCTTGTCGGCGATCTGAGAAATGTGCACCAGACCTTCTTTACCACCGCCGATAGCGACGAATGCGCCGAAATCAACGATACGGGTCACTTTGCCCTGGTAGATACGGCCCACTTCGATCTCTGCCGTGATCTCTTCGATGCGACGGATAGCGAATTTCGCTTTCTCACCGTCGGTCGCAGCGATTTTAACTGTACCATCATCTTCGATTTCGATGGTAGTGCCAGTCTCTTCGGTCAGCGCGCGGATAACGGAACCGCCCTTACCGATCACGTCTTTGATTTTATCCGGGTTGATGCGGATAGTATGAATGCGTGGTGCGAATTCAGAGATATCGCCGCGCGGAGTGCTGATAGCCTGTTCCATTACGCCCAGGATGTGCAGACGCGCGCCCTTGGCCTGGTTCAGAGCCACCTGCATGATTTCGCGGGTGATGCCTTCGATTTTGATGTCCATCTGCAGCGCGGTGATACCGTCGCGGCTACCGGCCACTTTGAAGTCCATGTCGCCCAGGTGATCTTCGTCACCCAGAATGTCGGACAGAACCACATAGTTGTCGGCTTCTTTCACCAGGCCCATCGCGATGCCCGCAACGGCGGCCTTGATTGGCACACCGGCGTCCATCAGCGCCAGAGACGCGCCGCACACGGAAGCCATGGAAGAAGAACCGTTGGATTCGGTGATTTCAGACACCACGCGAACCGTGTACGGGAAATCTTCCGGTTTAGGCATCATAGCCAATACGCCGCGTTTCGCCAGGCGACCGTGACCGATTTCACGACGCTTAGGAGAACCGACCATGCCGGTTTCGCCTACGGAGTACGGAGGGAAGTTGTAGTGGAACAGGAAGCTGTCGGTCTTCTCGCCCATCAGCTCGTCCAGGTTCTGGGCGTCGCGCGCGGTGCCCAGGGTCGCGGTAACCAGCGCCTGAGTTTCGCCACGGGTGAACAGCGCGGAACCGTGGGTGCGCGGCAGTACGCCGGTGCGCACGTCCAGGCCACGGATCATGTCTTTTTCACGGCCGTCGATACGCGGCTCGCCACGCAGTACGCGGCTGCGCACCACGTTTTTCTCCAGGTTGCCCAGGATGTCCTGGATCTCACCGGCGTCCAGCGTTTCGTCCTGCGCCAGCAGGGTTTCAACCACGCTGTCTTTGATCGCGTCAACCTGAGCGTAACGCTCTTGTTTTTCGGTGATGTGGTAAGCGTCGCCCAGGCGAGCTTCGGCCAGTTCAGCCACGCGCGCGTGCAGCGCTTCGTTGACCGCAGGCGCCTGCCAATCCCACTTCTGTTTGCCGGCTTCGGCAACCAGCGCGTTGATATTTTCGATAACCACTTGCTGCTGGTCGTGGCCGAACACCACGGCGCCCAGCATCTGATCTTCGCTCAGCACGTCCGCTTCGGATTCAACCATCAGCACCGCACCGGCAGTACCGGCAACCACCAGATCCAGACGGCTTTCTTTCAGCTCGTCGGTCGTCGGGTTCAGCACGTACTGGTCGTTGATGTAACCCACGCGCGCGGCGCCGATTGGGCCGTTGAACGGAATACCGGACAGGCTCAGGGCCGCGGAAGCACCGATCATCGCAACGATGTCCGGGTTCACCTGCGGGTTAACGGAAACCACGGTCGCGATCACCTGAACTTCGTTCAGGAAGCTGTCCGGGAACAGTGGACGGATCGGACGGTCGATCAGACGGGAAGTCAGGGTCTCGCCTTCGCTCGGACGGCCTTCGCGACGGAAGAAGCTGCCCGGGATACGGCCGGCGGCGTAGGTACGCTCTTGGTAGTTAACGGTCAGCGGGAAGAAGCTCTGGCCCGGCTTGGCTTTTTTCTGGCCAACGACGGTAACGAATACGGCGGTGTCATCCATGCTCACCATAACGGCGGCGGTGGCCTGACGCGCCATCATACCGGTTTCGATGGTGACGGTATGCTGGCCATACTGGAATTTGCGAATGATCGGTGTCAGCAAAATTATATCCTTGATTAGCGGCGCGCAATCGCATTGACGACTCGACACGCCTGTGACTCGATTTGCCTTCTCACTACATCCTCGCGACTAATGACAATCCTTATCTCAGGCGGGAGATAAAGCCTCTCATTAGCCGCGCGAACCTCTGTAACGGAAGAACCTGTTTGGAAACATCAGTAATACATTAACCTGATTTGCTTATGCTTCCTAGAAGAAAGGGGCCAAAATAGGCCCCTTTCCACTGAAACTTGCTAGATTAGCGACGCAGACCCAGACGCTCGATCAGGCTGGTGTAACGTGCTACATCTTTACGCTTCAGGTAGTCCAGCAGCTTACGACGCTGAGAAACCATACGCAGCAGACCACGACGGCTGTGGTGATCTTTTTTGTGCTCGGAGAAGTGGCCTTGCAGATGGTTGATCTGCGCAGTCAGCAGGGCAACCTGAACTTCGGTAGAACCGCTGTCGTTAGTACCACGACCGAAATCAGCTACGATTTGAGCTTTAGCTTCAACACTTAGAGACATTGTAATACTCCAGATTATAGATAATAAAAACAGGCGCCGATCTCTAATTCAGCAACCCAATGCATAAGCTGCGCCATTCTACTCTTAGCGCAGTGCGATCGCAAGGCGACGCAGTGCCCCGCCGTCAGTCGAAATGTTCGACCACCAGGCGGCGCGGCGCCACGCGACCATCCTCGGCGATGTCGCCAACGCCGATGAATTTCCGCTCTTCACCCTCGGTGATACGCACCATGCCGGAGGCCGGCGCGCCGGCCACCAGCACCGGCTGCCCCTGCTTGACGTAGCCCGCCACCACCGGCAACAAATTCACTTCCGGATAGTTCTCAACCGGGCTGTCCATCGGCATCAGCAGCGGATCGAGCAGCTCGCCGGGGGCGATCGCCTGTTCCTGCGCCTGCGCCAGCAAGGCGTTCAGCTGTTCCAGCGTCACCATGCGCGCGATCGGGTAAGTCGCCACCTGCAGGCGGCGCAGATAGATCACGTGCGCGCCGCAGCCCAGCAGCTCGCCGAGATCGTCGGTGATGGTGCGGATGTAGGTGCCTTTCGAGCAGTGGATCTCCAGCTCCAGCTCATCCCCTTCCCAGCGGATAAACTGCAGCTCGTACACCGTGATGCTGCGCGCTTCGCGCGGCACTTCAATCCCCTGGCGCGCATACTCGTAGAGTTTCTTGCCCTGGTATTTCAGCGCCGAATACATCGACGGCACCTGCTGGATGTCACCGCGGAAGGTGTCCAGCGCCGCGTCGAGCTGCGCCTGGGTAAAGTTCACCGGGCGCTCCTGCACGATCTGACCGTCGGCGTCCGAGGTATCGGTACGCTGCCCCAGCTTGGCGATCACCCGATAACGCTTGTCGGAATCGAGCAGATATTGCGAAAACTTGGTCGCTTCACCCAGGCAGATAGGCAGCATGCCGGTCGCCAACGGATCGAGCGCGCCGGTGTGACCCGCTCGGTTGGCGTTGTACAGGCGCTTTACTTTTTGCAGCGCATCGTTGGACGACAAACCCTGCGGCTTGTCCAGCAACAGCACGCCGTGGATATCACGGCCGCGGCGACGAGGGCGACTCATCAGTCCTCCTTGTCATCGCCTGAGGCGGAACGGCGCTCGGCGTCGTTCTTCACCACGTTGGTCACCAGGTTGGACATGCGCATGCCTTCCACCAGGGAGTTGTCGTAGGCGAAGGTCAGCTCCGGCACCACGCGCAGGCGCATCGCTTTGCCCAGCAGAGTGCGGATGTAACCGGAAGCGTCCTGCAACGCTTTGATGCCGTTGGTGACCAGATCCGGATCGTGGTTCTCGGTCAGCACGTTCAGGAAGGTGACGTAAACCTTGGCGTACGCCAGGTCACGGGACACTTCCACGCCGGAAACGGTCGCCATGCCGACGCGCGGATCTTTCACTTCACGCTGCAGAATGATCGCAATCTCTTTCTGCATCTCTTGCGCCACGCGTTGACCGCGGCTGAATTCTTTTGCCATTTTGGATTCTCCAGACAAATCGGGGGGCACAAAGGCCCCCCGTAAACAGATATAAGCAGATGTGCAATCGTTAAGCGATGGTGCGTTGGATCTCAATGATTTCGAACACTTCGATCATGTCGCCGACGCGCACGTCGTTATAGTTCTTAACGCCGATACCACATTCCATGCCGTTACGGACTTCGTTAACGTCATCTTTGAAGCGGCGCAGGGATTCCAGCTCGCCTTCATAGATAACCACGTTGTCGCGCAGTACGCGGATTGGGTTGTGACGCTTGATGGTCCCTTCGGTAACCATACAGCCGGCGATAGCGCCGAACTTAGGCGATTTGAACACGTCGCGCACTTCGGCCAGGCCGATGATCTGCTGCTTGTATTCCGGCGCCAGCATGCCGCTCATCGCCTGCTTCACTTCGTCGATCAGGTTATAGATCACGGAGTAGTAACGCAGATCCAGGCTTTCCGCTTCGATCACGCGGCGCGCAGAAGCGTCGGCACGCACGTTGAAGCCCAGGATGATGGCGTTGGAAGCCGCCGCCAGCGTCGCGTCGGTTTCGGTGATACCACCTACGCCGGAGCCGACAATCTTCACCTTCACTTCGTCGGTGGAGAGTTTCAGCAGCGAGTCGCTGATCGCTTCGCAAGAACCCTGTACGTCGGATTTCAGTACGATGTTCAGCTCGGACACTTCGCCGTCGGTCATGTTGGCGAACATGTTTTCCAGCTTGGACTTCTGCTGACGCGCCAGTTTGACTTCGCGGAACTTGCCCTGACGATACAGCGCCACTTCACGCGCTTTCTTCTCGTCACGCACCACGGTCGCTTCGTCACCCGCTGCAGGCACGCTGGACAGACCCAGGATTTCCACAGGGATAGACGGACCGGCGGAGGTCACTTCACGACCCAGCTCGTCGCGCATCGCACGCACACGGCCGTATTCGAAGCCGCACAGGACGATATCGCCCTTGTTCAGCGTACCTTCCTGAACCAGCACGGTAGCCACCGGGCCACGGCCTTTATCCAGGAAGGACTCGATCACTACACCGCTCGCCATGCCGCTGCGTACCGCTTTCAGCTCCAGAACTTCGGCCTGCAGCAGGATAGCCTGCAGCAGCTCGTCGATACCGGTACCGGCTTTCGCGGACACGTGGACGAACTGCGCTTCGCCGCCCCACTCTTCCGGCATCACGCCGTACTGGGACAGTTCCTGCTTAACGCGGTCCGGATCGGCTTCCGGCTTGTCGATTTTGTTCACCGCAACCACCAACGGCACCTGCGCCGCTTTCGCGTGCTGGATAGCTTCGATGGTTTGTGGCATCACGCCGTCGTCGGCCGCCACCACCAGAACCACGATGTCAGTCGCCTGAGCACCGCGAGCACGCATCGAGGTAAACGCGGCGTGGCCCGGGGTGTCCAGGAAGGTGATCATGCCGTTCTCGGTTTCTACGTGGTAGGCACCGATGTGCTGGGTAATGCCGCCGGCTTCGCCCGCCGCCACTTTGGTGGAGCGGATGTAGTCCAGCAGAGAGGTTTTACCGTGGTCAACGTGGCCCATGATGGTCACGACCGGCGCGCGCGGCTCGGCCGCAGCGCCCGTATCACGGTCGCTCATCAGCGCTTCTTCCAGCTCGTTTTCACGACGCAGGATAACTTTGTGGCCCATCTCTTCGGCAACCAGCTGTGCGGTTTCCTGGTCGATAACCTGGTTGATGGTGGCCATGGCGCCCAGCTTCATCATCACTTTGATGACCTGAGAACCTTTTACCGCCATCTTGTTGGCCAGCTCGGCCACGGTGATGGTTTCACCGATCACCACGTCGCGGTTAACCACCTGCGCCGGCTTGTTGAAGCCCTGCTGCAGAGCGCTAGGCTTGCGTTTGCCTTTACCACCACGGGTAACGGCGCGCGCTTCTTCGCGATCCGCTTTGGATTCGGACAGCTTGTTGCCTTTCTTCTGCTTGGTGGCTTTGCCGCCGCGGGTGCGGCTGCGACGATCGCCTTCAACTTTGGCGTCGTTTTCATCTTCCGCGGCACGGGCGTGCTGAGAGGTGGTCACGTGATAGTCGGCGCTTTCAACCGCGGCGCTTGCCGCGTCTGCCTGGGCCCACTTCTCGCCGTTCTCTTCGGCCATGCGACGGGCTTCTTCCGCCACGCGCTTGGCTTCCTCTTCAACCTTGCGGCGCACTTCCTCTTCCGCTTTGCGTTTCAGTTCAGCGGCTTCGGCTTCACGGCGTGCTTTTTCCGCCTGAGCTGGCTTGGTCATTTCGTCGGTATGTTGATTGGTCACTTTTTCTTTTTCCGCTGAATTACGCTTAGCAATCTCCGCGGCCTCACGTTTGGCTTGCTCTTCGGCTGCGCGCTTCGCTTCCGCTTCGCGTTTTGCGAGCTCTTCCGCTTCGCGCCGTGCCTGCTCTTCCGCTTCACGCTGTGCCTGCTCTGCCGCTTCAGCCAACTGGGCTTCCTGCGTATCGCGATTTACATAAGTGCGTTTCTTGCGGACCTCAATTTGCACCGATTTACTTTTACCGCCGGTGCTCGGGATATTCAAGGTGCTGCGCGTTTTGCGCTGCAAAGTGAGTTTACCCGGCGCGCTGCCGTGTTCACGGTTCAGGTGCGCCAGCAATGTTTCTTTTTCTTGCTGGGTAACAGAGTCCGACTCGGACTTGTTGATCCCTGCATCAGCAAACTGCTGTACCAGGCGATCAACCGGAGTCTGAATCTCTGCTGCCAGCGATTTTACGGTTACATCTGTCGTCATGCTGTTCCTTCCTGCTACAGTTATTACGCGTTGTCGCCAAACCAACAGATATTGCGCGCAGCCATGATCAGCTCGCCGGCTTGCTCGTCGCTAAGCCCTTCAATATCAGCCAGATCGTCAACACCCTGCTCGGCAAGATCTTCCAGCGTACAAACCCCACGCGCGGCCAGTTTAAAGGCCATGCTGCGCTCAAGACCCGGCAGGTTGAGCAAATCGTCGGCCGGTTTGTTGTCGCCCAGGCTTTCTTCTTGTGCCAGGGCCAGCGTGGTCAATGCAGCTTTGGCGCGTTCGCGCAATGCTTCAACCGTATCTTCATCCAGACCGTCGATTTCCAACAGCTCTTTGATCGGCACGTAGGCCAGCTCTTCCAGCGTGGAGAAGCCTTCTTCAACCAGTACGGTGGCGAAATCTTCGTCGATATCAAGATACTTGGTGAAGGTATCAATAGCGGCATGAGCCTCGGCCTGGTGCTTGGCCTGCAGGTCGTCCGCCGTCATCACGTTCAGTTCCCAACGATCGTCGCCGCGGTGTTGTTTCAGCAGTTGGGAAGCCAAACGCACGTTTTGGCCGTTACGGCCGATCGCCTGTGCCAGGTTGCTGGCTTCAACGGCGATATCCATGGTGCAGTTATCTTCATCTACCACGATCGACGCGACGTCGGCCGGCGCCATGGCGTTGATGACGAATTGCGCTGGATTATCATCCCACAGGATGATGTCGATGCGTTCGCCGCCGAGCTCGCTCGACACGGCCTGAACGCGCGCACCGCGCATACCTACGCAGGCGCCGACCGGGTCGATGCGCTTGTCGTTGGTTTTCACTGCAATTTTCGCACGGGAGCCAGGATCGCGGGCTGCCGCTTTAATTTCAATCACTTCTTCGCCGATTTCCGGCACTTCGATGCGGAACAGTTCTTTCAGCATTTCCGGGCTGGAACGGCTGACGAACAGCTGCGCGCCGCGGGCTTCAGGACGCACGGCGTACAGTACGCCGCGAATGCGGTCGCCCGGACGGAAGTTTTCGCGCGGCAACATGTCTTCACGGCCAATCACCGCTTCGGCGTTGTTGCCCAGATCCAGCGCGATGCTGTCACGGTTCACTTTCTTCACCACGCCGGTGACGATCTCGCCTTCATGTTCACGGAAAGCGTCAACCACCATCGCGCGCTCGGCCTCGCGCACTTTCTGCACGATAACCTGCTTGGCGGTTTGGGTGGTGATGCGGTCGAAGGTCACGGATTCGATTTGATCTTCGACGTAGCCGCCGAGCTCGATGCTCGGATCTTCAAACTGAGCGGCTTCCAGCGTGATTTCACGCGTCGGCTGCGTCACTTCGTCTACGGCGACCCAACGGCGGAAGGTATCGAAATCGCCGGTTCTGCGGTCAATGCTGACGCGCACGTCGATTTCCTGCTCGTATTTTTTCTTGGTTGCGGTGGCTAATGCAGTTTCCAGCGCTTCGAAAATCTTCTCGCGCGGAAGGGATTTTTCATTGGAAACTGCTTCAACAACAGCCAGAATCTCTTTGTTCATCCTAGTTGCCTCTTCCAAACTTTAAAAGTGGGGTACCAGGTTCGCTTTCTGGATGTTGCTCAGCGCGAACACTTCATCTTTCCCTTCCACAGTAACCGTGATCATCTCGCCTTCGACAGACTTGATAATACCCTGCCACTTGCGACGGTTCTGTACCGCCATGCGCAGGACCAGGCTGACTTCTTCACCGAGGAAACGCGTATAGTGCTCTGCGGTGAACATCGGGCGATCAAGGCCAGGAGAGGAGACTTCCAAGTTGTAAGCGACCGTGATTGGATCTTCGACGTCCAATACAGCGCTGACCTGGTGGCTGACATCAGCGCAATCATCAACATTGATGCCGTTGTCACTATCAATATAGATGCGGAGCGTCGATTGGCGCGCACGAATGAATTCGATGCCTACAAGCTCAAAGCCCAACGCTTCTACGGGTGCCGAAAGCATCTCTGTTAACTGTTGCTCTAATGTGGACAAGCCCACCCCCAAGACATAAAAAAAGGGCTAAATAGCCCAGTGATTCTGTTGCCAAATAACAAAAAACCCCGAAAAATCGGGGCTTTATGCAACTGGACCCTGTTTGCCGCTAGGCGGCCTCGGTACAACTTTCGAGCAAGTGTCATTTTCAAATGTTGATCGAGAAAAGCGGGTTTCAATCGAAAAGTGTATTTGAAAATAAACACTTAAAGGAAAGTGGTTGCGGGGGCCGGATTTGAACCGACGACCTTCGGGTTATGAGCCCGACGAGCTACCAGGCTGCTCCACCCCGCGTCCGAAAACGTGGCAAATACTACGCCGATAATCGCAAAATTGCAAGTTATCTCTGGGATTTGGTACCGAGGATGGGACTCGAACCCACAAGCCCGTTAGGGCACTACCACCTCAAGGTAGCGTGTCTACCAATTCCACCACCTCGGTACTGATTCTTACTGCTAACGGCCGTTGTTCTTTCGAGTTCACAACCACCGTTTACAAACTTTTTGCGGCTTACTGCGGGATGTCGCTGCTCGGCTTGGCAGGTGCTGCCGGCGCGGTTGTCTGCTCAGTTTTCACCGGCTGACCGAGGTTTTCCCACTCGCTGCCTTTCTTGCTTTGGTTGCTGCTGAGGTTGCCCAGAATCAGGCTGATGACGAAGAACAGCGTCGCCAATACAGCAGTCATGCGGGTCATAAAGTTACCGGAACCACTCGAACCGAACAACGTGCCTGATGCACCTGCTCCGAAAGAGGCTCCCATATCAGCGCCTTTACCTTGCTGCAACATAATCAGAGCAACCAGCCCGATTGAAATCAGCAGGAAAATTACCAGAAGAGCTTCGTACATAGTAGTACCCGTATCCTTGCGGCCTCACCGCATGCCAAATGCTTCACACTCATCAAGCAGGCGTGTTTATAAACTGCCTACTGAAGCGGGTGTGAATACTAACCAAAGCCGCCAACCCGCGCAAGGGCAATTTGCAGCCGCCGGCGCGTTTGCGGAAAAAAACGCCAACAATCGCCTGTTCGGGCTCAGCGATGCCAAGCCCGGCGGCTAACTGTCTGTTTTAACCTGCGGATTTCACCGCATCGGCGATGCGATGCGCCAGCGCGGTCACCTGCTGCTCGTCCTCACCCTCCACCATCACGCGGATCAGCGGTTCAGTGCCCGATTTGCGCAGCAGCACCCGGCCGCGGCCGGCCAGCTCGGCTTCCACCTGTTCGGTGACCTTACGCACCGCTTCGGACTCCAGCGGATTGTGATCGCCGGCGAAACGCACGTTGACCAGGATCTGCGGCAACAGCTTCATGCCGCTGCACAGGTCATGCAGGCTCATGTGGTTACGCACCATGGCGGTCAGCACCTGCAACCCAGCCACGATGCCGTCGCCGGTGGTGGTTTTGTCCAGCAAGATCACATGGCCGGAGTTTTCCGCACCGATGCGCCAGCCCAGCTCCTGCAGCTTCTCCAGCACGTAACGGTCGCCCACTTTGGCGCGAGCGAACGGAATGCCCAGCTGTTTCAGCGCCAGCTCCAGCCCCATATTGCTCATCAGGGTGCCGACCGCGCCGCCGCGCAGCTGACCCTGGCGCAGGCCTTCGCGGGCGATGATGTACAGGATCTGATCGCCGTCCACCTTATTGCCCAGGTGATCCACCATCATCACGCGGTCGCCGTCGCCGTCGAACGCCAGGCCAACGTGCGCTTTTTCCTGCAGCACGCGCTCCTGCAACTGACGCACATCGGTAGCGCCGCATTTCTCGTTGATGTTCATGCCGTCCGGCTCAACGCCGATGGCGATCACCGTAGCGCCCAGTTCGCGCAGCACGCTCGGCGCGATGTGGTAAGTCGCGCCGTTGGCGCAGTCGACCACGATTTTCAGCCCTTTCAGGCTCAGCTCGCTCGGGAAGGTGCCTTTGCAGAATTCGATATAGCGGCCGGCGGCGTCGATGATGCGGCTGGCTTTACCCAGTTCGGCGGACTCCACGCAAGTCAGCGGTTTTTCCATCTCGGCTTCAATTGCCTCTTCGACGTTGTCCGGCAGCTTGGCGCCGTCGATCGAGAAGAATTTGATGCCGTTGTCGTAGAACGGGTTATGCGAGGCGGAAATGACAATGCCCGCTTCGGCGCGGAAGGTACGCGTCAAATAAGCCACCGCCGGCGTAGGCATCGGCCCGGTGAAGGAGGCGGACAATCCGGCGGCCGCCAGACCGGCTTCCAGCGCGGACTCCAGCATATAGCCGGAGATGCGCGTATCCTTACCGATGATGATCTTGCGGGAACCGTGACGCGCCAGCACTTTACCGGCCGCCCAGCCCAGCTTCAGCACGAAGTCCGGCGTGATGGGGCTGTCCCCGACCTTGCCACGGATGCCGTCGGTGCCAAAATATTTGCGCTCGCTCATGTCTCTACTGTCCCTTAGCTGAAAGTGTTGCCTCGACGACACGCATCGCCTCGACGGTTTCTTTAACGTCATGCACTCTGACAATCTGCGCACCCTGCATCGCCGCGATCACCGCGCAGGCCACGCTGCCGATAACCCGTTGATCCGGCGGCACGTTCAGCAGTTGTCCAATCATCGATTTGCGCGACATGCCGACCAACAGCGGCAAACCAAAACGATGAAACTCCGACAACCGAGCCAGAAGCTGATAGTTGTGCGCCAAATTTTTACCGAAACCGAAGCCGGGGTCGAGCAGCAATTTCTGATTTGTTATCCCCGCCTCGTTACAGCGCCGGATATGGTGTTCGAAAAACGCCTGAACGTCGGCGATCAGATCGTCGTAGTGCGGAGCCTGCTGCATGGTGCGCGGCTGCCCCTGCATGTGCATCAGGCAGACCGGCAGGCCGCTTTCCGCCGCCGCCGCCAGGGCGCCCGGCTCCTGCAGCGAACGGATGTCGTTGATCAGATGGGCGCCGGCCTGCGCCGATTCGCGGATCACACCCGCCTTCGAGGTATCGACCGAGATAAAGACCTCGAAGCGCTGCGCCAGCGCTTCCACCACTGGCACGACCCGCTCAAGCTCCTCCTCTTCGCTCACCTCCGCCGCCCCCGGCCTTGTCGATTCGCCGCCGACGTCGATCATCGTGGCGCCGGCCGAAATCAGCGCATGCGCATGCACCAGCGCCTGGTTCAGGGTGTTGTGGCGGCCGCCGTCGGAAAACGAATCCGGTGTCACGTTGAGGATGCCCATCACCTGAGGATGGGAGAGATTGAGCGTCATGTCGCGCACGGTTAACTGCATGTTGGTCCACCTTACTGTTGCCTGGTTCACTGCCCGCCGGGCAAAAAAAAACCCCGGCGTACCGGGGTTTGATGTTATTACACAGCCGTTGTTACTTGTCGAGCTGTTCGGACATGGTGTTGCCCGGCGTTGGGGTGCGCGGCTCATCTACCGGCGTCGGGGCTTTCGGGGTGCCGCCGTTGTCGGAGCTGTTGCCTTTGTTCGCATCGTCCCAGCCCGCCGGAGGACGCACGTCTTTGCGGTTCATCAGATCGTCGATCTGCGGCGCATCGATGGTTTCATACTTCATTAGCGCATCCTTCATCGAGTGCAGGATGTCCATGTTTTCCATCAGCAGCGAGCGAGCACGCGTGTAGTTGCGTTCGATCAGCGACTTCACTTCCTGGTCGATGATACGCGCGGTTTCATCCGACATGTGCTTCGCCTTGGCCACGGAGCGGCCCAGGAACACTTCACCCTCTTCTTCCGCATACAGCAGCGGCCCCAGCTTCTCGGAGAAGCCCCATTGGGTCACCATGTTGCGGGCGATGGAGGTCGCCACTTTGATGTCGTTCGACGCACCGGTAGAGACTTTTTCCGGCCCGTAGATGATCTCTTCCGCCAGACGGCCGCCGTACAGGGTGGAGATTTGGCTCTCCAGCTTCTGACGGCTAGCGCTGATCGCATCCCCTTCCGGCAGGAAGAAGGTCACGCCAAGCGCACGGCCACGAGGAATGATCGTCACTTTATGTACCGGATCATGTTCAGGAACCAGGCGGCCAATGATGGCGTGACCCGCTTCGTGATACGCGGTCGACTCTTTCTGCGCTTCGGTCATTACCATGGAGCGGCGTTCCGCACCCATCATGATCTTGTCTTTGGCTTTCTCGAACTCCACCATCGACACCACGCGCTTGTTGCCGCGGGCGGCGAACAGCGCCGCTTCGTTGACCAGGTTGGCCAGATCGGCACCGGAGAAGCCCGGCGTACCGCGCGCAATGACGGAGGCGTCGATGTCGGCAGCCAACGGCACGCGGCGCATGTGCACCTTCAGGATCTGCTCACGGCCACGCACATCCGGCAGCCCGACCACGACCTGACGGTCGAAACGACCCGGGCGCAGCAGCGCGGGGTCAAGCACGTCCGGACGGTTGGTGGCCGCGATGACGATGATGCCCTCGTTGCCTTCGAAACCGTCCATCTCAACCAGCATCTGGTTCAGGGTCTGCTCGCGCTCATCGTGACCGCCACCCAGGCCGGCGCCACGCTGGCGGCCGACGGCGTCGATTTCATCGATGAAGATGATGCACGGCGCGGCTTTCTTCGCTTGTTCGAACATGTCACGCACGCGGGATGCGCCCACGCCGACGAACATTTCGACGAAGTCGGAACCGGAAATGGTGAAGAACGGCACCTTCGCTTCGCCGGCGATCGCTTTCGCCAACAGCGTTTTACCGGTCCCCGGCGGGCCAACCATCAGCACGCCTTTCGGGATCTTGCCGCCCAGCTTCTGGAAACGGCTCGGTTCGCGCAGGTATTCCACCAGTTCGCTCACCTCTTCTTTCGCTTCGTCACACCCGGCGACATCGGCGAAAGTGGTCTTGATCTGGTCTTCCGTCAGCATGCGGGCCTTGCTCTTGCCGAAGGACATCGCGCCCTTGCCGCCGCCGCCCTGCATTTGCCGCATAAAGAAGATCCAGACCCCGATCAGTAACAGCATCGGGAACCAGGAGATAAAGATAGAAGCCAGCAGGCTCGGCTCTTCAGGCGGCTCGCCGACAACTTTCACATTCTTCGTTAACAACGTATCCAGCAACTTAGGATCGTTGACAGGGATGTAGGTCGTGTATTTGTTACTGTCTTTCTTGGTAACGTTAATTTCACGTCCGTTGATTCGCGCTTCGCGAACCTGGTCCTGGGTCAGTTCGGACATGAAGGTAGAGTAATCCACCCTACGGCCATTCGACTCGCTGGGCCCAAAGCTCTGGAATACAGACATCAACACTACCGCGATGACTAACCAGAGAATTAGGTTTTTCGCCATGTCACTCAAGGGATTAACCTCATCTTACAACTGTGTTAACAAACAGCGTTAGGGTACTACAGTTTGCGCCCTGTCGCTACAATGTACACTTCGCGCGAACGGGCGCGGGAAGCGTCTGGCTTACGAATCTTAACCTTCGTAAACAGGGAGCGAATTTCCCGTAGGTACTCGTCAAAGCCATCTCCCTGGAACACCTTCACCAGGAAACTTCCGCCTGGTGCGAGGACATCACGACACATATCCAGCGCCAACTCCACCAGATACATCGACCTTGGAATATCGACCGCCGGGGTGCCACTCATATTCGGGGCCATATCGGACATGACCACCTGAACCTTACTCTCGCCTACTCGTTCCAACAGTGCCTTCAGCACCAGTTCATCACGAAAATCGCCCTGAAGGAAATCGACGCCAACGATAGGATCCATTGGCAAAATATCACAGGCGATGATGCGCCCGGTACCGCCGATTTGGGTGACCACATACTGCGACCAGCCGCCCGGTGCGGCGCCCAGGTCAACCACGGTCATGCCCGGTTTGAACAGTTTGTCGCTCTGCTGTATTTCATCAAGTTTAAACCAGGCACGGGAACGCAGTCCCTTTTTCTGCGCCTGCTGTACATATTTATCGCTAAAGTGTTCTTGTAACCAGCGACTGGAGCTAGCCGAACGCTTTTTATTAGCCATCTCGTTTTCCAACTATCATAAAAAGAGTCTTATGTCAGGGTCGCTGCTCACGTAGACTCACACCGGTGAAGACCGATTTGGTGATATACATGAGATGGCGGTAGAATGTACCGTTTTCAATCCCAACTTAAGCAAAAAAGACAATGAATCTGAATAATAAACAAAAACAGCACCTGAAAGGCCTGGCGCATCCGTTAAAACCGGTGGTGATGCTGGGCAATAACGGTCTTACCGAAGGGGTGCTGGCTGAAATTGAACAGGCTCTGGAGCATCATGAGCTGATCAAGGTAAAAATCGCCGCTGAAGATCGCGAAACCAAGACCCTGATCGCCGACGCTATCGTGCGTGAAACGGGCGCCTGCAATGTGCAAGTTATCGGCAGTACGCTTATTCTTTACCGCCCGTCGAAAGAGCGCAAGATCAGTCTACCGCGTTAATAACCATCAGGTTAACGAAAAGGTGCCATGCGCCTGACCAAGATAAAAGGCCGCTTGCGGCCTTTTTCCTATCTTTACAAAACGTTGGCGCATTAATGACCAACGGCCTCGATCAGAGATACTCGACCTTCAGGATCTCGTATTCCACGTCGCCGCCTGGGGTTTTGATTACCACCACATCGTCTTGCTCTTTGCCAATCAGGCCGCGCGCCATCGGCGAGTTTACCGAAATCAGATTTTTCTTGAAATCGGCCTCATCGTCGCCAACGATGCGGTAAGTCACTTCTTCTTCACTGTCCAGATTCATCACCGATACGGTGGCGCCGAAGATCACCCGACCGGTGTTCGGCATCTTGGTGATATCGATCACCTGCGCATTGGACAGTTTGGCTTCGATTTCCTGAATGCGGCCTTCGCAGAAACCCTGCTGTTCGCGGGCGGCATGGTACTCGGCATTTTCTTTCAAGTCGCCGTGTTCACGCGCTTCAGCGATATCCGCAATGATTTTCGGGCGGCGCACGCTTTTCAGATATTCGAGCTCTTCGCGCAGTTTTTCAGCGCCAAACAAGGTCATCGGAATTTGGTTCATCGTATAAATACCTCTAAATCTTTCCTGTTCAAATAACCGTCATCCTGACGTATTCGTATGAAAACACGGTTGGCATACCGCCCCCCGCCTCCAGGCGACAAACAAAAGAAACCTGACTCGGAACGGAGCCCAAGCCAAGATCGGTTTTGCATTTTGATACGCATTTTAGCCTAGAGTTCCTTGAGGGTCATCGTTTACTTTTTCCCTGATTGCACCGTAGTATGACGGCACGTTATCCAGCTGTTATCCCGAGATTATGCGTTTTTCACGAATTGTCAGTGCATTGGCTTGCGCATTTGTTCTGAATGCGAATGCGGCCCCGGTTGAAGAGTACACACAATATCTGCCTGATGGGGCCAACCTTGCCCTGGTCGTTCAGAAGATCGGCGCCAGCGCGCCGACGATCGATTACCACTCTCAGCAGATGGCGCTGCCGGCCAGTACCCAAAAAGTGCTGACGGCGCTGGCTGCGCTATTGCAACTCGGGCCCGATTACCGTTTCACCACCACGCTGGAGAGCCAGGGCGATATCCGCGACGGCGTGCTGCGCGGCAACCTGATTGTCCGCTTCAGCGGCGATCCGACCTTCAAACGCCAGAGCCTGCGCAATATGGTGGCCGTCCTGAAAAAGCAGGGCGTGCGCCAAATCAGCGGCGACGTGCTGGTCGATACCTCGGTCTTCGCCAGCCATGACAAGGCGCCCGGCTGGCCGTGGAACGATCTGACGCAGTGCTTCAGCGCGCCGCCGGCCGCCGCCATTGTCGATCGCAACTGCTTCTCGGTCTCGCTGTACAGCGCGCCGAATCCGGGCGACATGGCGTTTATCCGCGTCGCCTCCTATTATCCGGTCAATATGTTTAGCCAGGTGCGCACCCTGGCGCGCGGCTCCGCAGACGCGCAGTACTGCGAGCTGGACGTGGTGCCGGGCGAGCTGAACCGCTTTACCCTGACCGGCTGTCTGACGCAGCGCAGCGAACCGCTGCCGTTGGCCTTCGCCATCCAGGACGGTGCCAGCTATGCGGGCGCCATCCTGAAAGACGAGCTGAAGCAGGCCGACATCCAGATCGACGGGCATTTGAAACGCCAGACGCGCCCCGGCATCACCGGCACGGTGATCGCGCAAACCCAGTCGGCGCCGCTGCACGATCTGTTGAAAATCATGCTGAAGAAATCGGACAACATGATCGCCGATACCGTCTTCCGCACCATCGGCCACGAACGCTTCGGCGTGCCGGGCACCTGGCGAGCAGGTTCCGATGCGGTACGGCAGGTGCTGCGCCAGAAGGCCGGCATCGATCTGGGCAACACCATCATCGCCGACGGTTCCGGCCTGTCGCGCCACAACCTGCTGGCCCCGGCGACCATGATGCAGGCGCTGCAGTACATCGCGCAGCACGACAACGAGCTGAACTTTATCTCGATGCTGCCGCTGTCCGGCTATGATGGCACCCTGCGCTACCGCGGCGGCCTGCATGAGGCTGGCGTAGACGGCAAGGTGTCGGCCAAGACCGGCGCGCTGCAGGGCGTCTACAACCTGGCGGGCTTCATCACTACCGCCAGCGGCCAGCGCATGGCCTTCGTGCAGTATCTCTCCGGCTACGCCGTGCCGCCGGAAGATCAGAAACAGCGCCGCGCGCCGCTGGTGCGTTTCGAAAGCCGCCTGTATCGGGATATTTACCAAAACAACTGAGGATCGCCATGAAGCTGCTGGTCGTTGAAGATGATGAACTGCTGCAACAAGGGCTGGCGCTGGCGCTGACCGGTGAAGGCTACGTGTGCGACTGCGCCGCCACAGCGGCGGAGGCCGGCAGCCTGCTCATCACCAGCCAATACAGCATGGTGATCCTGGATCTCGGCCTGCCGGACATGGACGGCGCAGCGCTGCTGCGGCAGTGGCGCCGCCAGCAGATCGATCTGCCGGTGCTGATCCTGACCGCCCGCGACGCCCTGGAAGACCGCGTCGATGGGCTGGACGCCGGCGCCGACGACTACCTGGTCAAACCCTTCGCGCTGGTTGAGCTACAGGCGCGCGTGCGCGCTCTCCTGCGGCGCTACCAGGGCCACAGCGACAATCTGATGCAGGTGGATGACCTGCAGTTGAATCTCTCCAGCCAGCAGGTCTATCTGCAACAGCAGCCGGTGGAGGTCACGCCGAAAGAGTTCGCCATTCTGGCGCGCCTGATCATGCGTGCCGGGCAGACGGTCAACCGCGAACTCCTGCAGCAGGATCTCTACACCTGGCAAGATGATTTAGGTTCCAACACCCTGGAAGTGCATATTCACAACCTGCGCCGCAAACTGGGCAAGGATCGCATTCGCACCGTGCGCGGCATCGGCTACCGCCTGGAACCCTCGTCATGATCAGCATGCGCCGCCGCCTGCTGCTGATGCTGGCGCTGATCCTGCTGGTCACGCAACTCATCAGCGCCTTCTGGCTGTGGCACGAAAGCCAGGAGCAGATCAGCTTCCTGGTGGACGAAACCCTCTCCGCCAAAGTGCGTACCGAACGCGTCGATACCGAGATCGCCGAAGCCATCGCATCGCTGTTGGCGCCTTCGCTGATCATGATGATCGTCACCCTGTTGGCGTCATTCTGGGCTATCAGCTGGATCATCCGCCCACTCAACCAACTGCAACAGCGGCTGGAAAAGCGCTCTGCCGATAACCTGACGCCGCTGCCGATCACCAGCGATAGCCAGGAAATGGTGGCCGTCACCAATGCGCTCAATCAGCTGTTCTCACGGTTGGACAACACCATTCAACAGGAACGCCTGTTCACCGCCGACGCCGCCCACGAACTGCGCACGCCGCTGGCCGGCATCCGCCTGCATCTGGAATTGATGGAAAAACAGGGCGTCAAGGGCAGCCAGGCGCTGATCGCCCGCATCGATCAGCTGATGCATACCGTCGAGCAGTTGCTGATGCTGTCGCGCGCCGGGCAAGACTTCGCCAGCGGCCATTATCAGCATTTCGATTGGGTGGCCGATGTGATCCAGCCGCTGCGCGAAGAGCTCGACGAAATGGCCGCCCAACGCGGGCAGACGCTGGGCTGGCAATTGCCGGCTGCTGCCACAGTGAACGGCGATCCGGTGTTGCTGCGGCTTCTGCTGCGCAACCTGGTCGAAAACGCTCACCGTTACGGCCCGGAAGGCGGCGCGATACAGGTGCGGTTAACGCCGCAAGACAATGGCTATCTGCTGCAGGTCATCGACGATGGCCCGGGAATCAAGGAAGAAATGGTCGGGGAGCTGACGCAGGCGTTTCGCCGCATGGATCAACGCTACGGCGGCAGCGGACTGGGCCTGAATATCGTGATCCGCATCGCGCAACTGCACCAGGGGCGTTTGACGCTGGAAAACCGCCGCGATGCGCGCGGCCTGAATGCCCAGTGCTGGCTGCCGGAAAAGGCGCTCAAATAATAAGGGCCCAGCGTTGCTGAGCCCTTTATCACCGAATTACTTCTGGTAAATGATTTCGACGCCTTCGTCGTCGTCTTCGTCCCAGTCGTCATCCCAGTCATCTTCCGCTTCGGCTTCCACTTCCGCGATTTGCTCGCGGTGGTAGTCATCCCACATGAATTCGACTTTTTCCGGTGCGCTTTCTTCGATCGCCATCGCTTTCGGCTGGGTGTTGATGAAGTTCATCACGTCCCAGCACAGCGCGTTGACGCCTTCACGGTTGGCGGCGGAGATCATGTAGTACTTCCCTTCCCAGCCCATGCCTTCCACAATCGCCTTGGCGCGTTCGGCGGCTTCTTCCTCACCAATCACATCAATTTTGTTGAACACCAGCCAGCGCGGCTTCTGCGCCAGATTTTCGCTGTATTGGTTCAACTCGTTGATGATGACTTTGGCGTTTTCCACCGGATCGGATTCGTCGATCGGCGCGATGTCCACCAGGTGCAGCAGCACGCGGCAACGCTCCAGGTGTTTCAGGAAACGAATACCCAGGCCGGCGCCTTCGGAGGCGCCCTCGATCAGCCCCGGAATGTCGGCGACCACAAAGCTCTGCTCGTGATCCATGCGCACCACGCCCAGGCTCGGCACCAGCGTGGTAAACGGATAATCGGCCACCTTCGGCTTGGCGGCGGACACCGCGCGGATGAAGGTCGATTTGCCGGCGTTCGGCAGCCCCAGCATGCCCACATCGGCCAGCAGCAACAGCTCCAGCAACAGGTCACGCGCTTCGCCGGCGGTACCCAGCGTCTTCTGACGCGGCGCGCGGTTGACCGAAGATTTGAAACGGGTGTTGCCCAGACCGTGCCAGCCGCCTTTGGCGACCATCAGTTTCTGCTCGTGGCGGGTCATGTCGCCGAGGATCTCGCCGGTGCCCTGATCCTTCACGCGCGTGCCGACCGGCACCTTGATGATGACGTCTTTACCGCGTTTGCCGGTACAGTCGCGGCTCTGGCCATTCTGGCCGCGTTCGGCGCGGAAAGACTTCTCAAAGCGGTAGTCGATCAGGGTGTTAAGGTTCTCGTCCGCCAGCAGGTAGACGTCGCCGCCGTCGCCGCCGTCACCGCCGTCAGGCCCACCGTTCGGGATATATTTTTCGCGGCGGAAGCTGACGCACCCGTTGCCGCCGTCGCCTGCAACGACCAGAATCGCTGCTTCATCTACAAACTTCATTTACCGTCTCCGTAAATCATTCACCGGGCTGCTTCAAAGGAGCAACCAGGGGGGGGTCTGCCCGTCGCGGCCACCACCGGTGACCAATTGCGGAAAACATGGCGCCCGCCACAACCACAAACGCACCGACATAGCCGACGATGTTCAGCGTCGGCATGGCGAATGCCTGGGGCCAAGCCAGCGCCAATAAATCTGAAAACAGCAGGGTAAACAGCGGGGTCAGCGTAACCAACGCGCTCACCTGCGCCGCCTGCCAGCGCGCCATCGCTTCCGCCAGCGCGCCATAGCCGATCAGCGTGTTGGCGCCGCAAAACAGCAGGCACGCCAATTGCCAGCCGCTAAGCTGGAAAATCACCTCGGGTTTGGCCAGAGGGAACAATGCAATCGCACATAAAGTGTACAACATAACCAGGATCTGCGGCGAAGCCAGCCGGCGCAGCAACACCTTCTGCGCCACGCCATAGCTCACCCAGACCATCGCCGCGCACACGCCCAGCATGACGCCCAGCGTGTAGTCCGTCAGCCGGGTGAAGATCTCTATCAGACTGACGTTGAAAAACAGCATCAGCCCGCAAATCAGCATCAGGGCGCCAATGACCTGGGTGATGCGCATGCGTTCTTTTAAAATCAGCACGCTGGCGAACATCATACCGACTGGCGACAGCTGGCCAATCACCTGCGACGCCGTCGGGCTCAGGTATTGCAGCGAGGAGCTGAAGAACACAAAGTTGCCCAGCAGCCCCGCCGTCGCGATCGCCAACAGCAGCAGCCAACGCGGCTGGCGGAACATCGTCAGCGGCGGCAGCTTGCCGCGCACCGCAAGGATCACGCCCAAACCGATGGCGGCCATGGTAAAGCGATACCAGACAACGGTAAACGGCTCCATCACCACCAACACTTCTTTCATCGCGATCGGCAACGCGCCCCAGCAAACCGCCGTGGTTAACGCCAGAGAAATGCCAACGCCGACCTGCTGCTTCGTATCCATATCACCTTCGCCAACGCTGACGGGCCAACCCTCAGGCAACCCATAAATGTAAAAAGCCCCGCAACGAATTGCGGGGCTTACATCTATTTCGTAAGGCTCGAAAAATTATTCAGCTTCGATGCTGATGAATTTACGATTGCTCGGGCCTTTAACTTCGAATTTGACTTTACCGTCTTTCAAAGCAAACAGAGTGTGGTCTTTGCCGCAACCCACGTTGGTACCAGCGTGGAATTTGGTGCCGCGCTGACGAACGATGATGCTGCCTGCCAGTACTGCTTCGCCGCCAAAGCGTTTTACGCCCAGACGTTTAGCTTCTGAATCGCGACCGTTACGAGTCGAGCCGCCAGCCTTTTTGTGTGCCATTAATCCGCTCTCCTAACTTAAGCGCTGATGCCGGTGATTTTAACGTCAGTGAACCACTGACGGTGGCCCTGCTGCTTACGGTGGTGTTTACGACGACGAAACTTAACGATTTTAATTTTCTCGCCACGACCGTGAGCAACGACTTCAGCTTTGATCTTGCCGCCATCGACGAAAGGAACGCCGATTTTGATATCTTCGCCATTAGCGATCATCAGAATCTGGTCAAACTCAACCGCTTCACCAGTTGCGATGTCCAGCTTTTCCAAGCGAACGGTCTGACCTTCGCTTACTCGGTGTTGTTTACCACCACTTTGGAAAACCGCGTACATATAAAACTCCGCTTTCCGCGTGCCCGACTGTGTTAGTTCAGAGCGCGCTATAAATATTCACAATAGGGCGCGAATTCTACGCAAAAAAGCGGCGCATGACAAGAGCAGAATAAGACCAGAAGGAGAAAAAAGAAGAAAAAAAGCGCAGTTTCTTTCGTGGCGTTTATCTGAACCGTTTTTCAAGTACAATCATAGGGACAGTTACCGCCATGTACCGATGTGAGCAGCGATCTCAACGCGGTGAAGAGAAACACAGCTGAAAAAAACACAATGAACCTAGAGCAAATTACCGAGTTAACCGCGCAAGATATGGCGGCCGTGAACGCAACAATTCTCGAACAGCTGAATTCCGATGTCACGCTCATCAATCAGCTTGGCTATTACATTATCAGCGGTGGCGGTAAGCGCATCCGGCCGATGATCGCCGTCCTGGCGGCGCGGGCGTTGGGCTACGAAGGCAACAAGCACGTCACCGTCGCCGCCCTGATCGAATTCATTCATACCGCCACGTTGTTGCATGACGACGTCGTCGACGAATCGGACATGCGCCGCGGCAAAGCCACCGCCAACGCGGCGTTCGGCAACGCCGCCAGCGTGCTGGTCGGCGACTTTATCTATACCCGCGCCTTTCAGATGATGACCAGCCTGGAATCCCTGCGCGTGCTGGCGCTGATGTCGGAGGCGGTCAACGTCATCGCCGAAGGTGAAGTGCTGCAGTTGATGAACGTGCACGATCCCGACATCAGCGAAGAAAGTTATATGCGGGTGATCTACAGCAAAACCGCCCGTCTGTTTGAAGCGGCGGCGCAATCGTCGGCGATCCTGTCCGGCGCCAGCGCTGAGCAAGAACAGGCGCTGCAAGATTATGGCCGCTACCTCGGCACCGCTTTCCAGCTGATCGACGATCTGCTCGACTACAGCGCCGACGGCAGCACGCTGGGCAAAAACACCGGCGACGATCTGAACGAAGGGAAACCGACCCTGCCGCTGCTGCACGCGATGCACAACGGCGACGACGCCCAGCGTGACATGATCCGCGGCGCGATTGAGCAAGGCAACGGCCGCCACCTGTTGGAGCCGGTGCTGCAGGCGATGCAGCAATGCGGTTCGCTGGAATACACCCGCAAACGCGCCGAGGAAGAAGCCGACAAGGCGATCGCCGCGCTGCAGGTCTTGCCGGCATCAGAGCACCGTACAGCGCTGGAGGGCCTGGCCCATTTGGCGGTACAACGCGATTTTTAAGAAATTTTAATTTCTAAATACATTCATCAGGCCCGCCCACGCGGGCCTGCCTAGGTATTGCTCTCTTCGTCGATACGCGCCAGCAGGCCGCCAATCCCTTCCCGCATCAGGAAAGCCACCATTTTCTCGCGCTCGCTCTCCGTCAAATGGTAGTAATACTCGATCCAGACCGCCAACGGATCCTGGCGTTCTACGTCATATGCCGCCCCGTCTTCTTTCAGCGCCAGCAGGTTACGCACGCCTGGAGGCAGGCTGTCGATATGGTACTCCAACGCTTTTCCCTGCACGCCTTTACGCCTGCGGCTGATCCAGCCTTCGCGTCGGGCCATCAGATTGATTCCCTGTGGTGAGGAAGGTAATCCTGCGATGCCTGTCAGTTCCTTGGCGGCAAACCACTCGTTTTTCATAGCCATCATCTCTGGGCAATAGTGGGCAATAGTGGGCAATGTCGTTTTTTGGAAATTACTTGGGTATTTTTTAGGAAATTTAATGGTATTCTTGTTTCCGAATAAGCGTTTCACGTTGTTCAAACGCTTAACCATGACCCGTTAGTTATACCACTAACGCAACTTTGGCTAATCAGAAAAGGAATGTAAACATGAATTCAAGGAACCCAGATTGGCATCCGGCAGATATCATCGCGGCGCTACGCAAGCAGGGCACCACGCTGGCGGCAGTGTCGCGCAAGGCCGGATTAAGCTCATCGACGCTGGCCAATGCGCTGTCGCGCCCGTGGCCAAAGGGGGAATGGCTGATCGCCGAAGCGATAGGCATCCACCCTTCGGAGATCTGGCCAAGCCGCTATTACGATCCGCACAGCGATTGCCTGCTGGATCGCAAAGCACGCATCAAATCGTGAACGCGGAGCAAAAAAAACCGCCGGAACAGCGTCCGGCGGCGTTTATCGGCTGACTATCGGTGTCGATCAGTTATTGATGAACTTCTCGCCCAGTTCGATATCTTTATGCAGCACGTCCAGCATCTCGTTCAGTGCTTTCTGCTCGAAGGCGCTCAGGGTGCCGATATCTTTGCGTTCTTCAACGCCGTTCTTGCCCAGCACCAGCGGCTGCGCGAAGAAGCGAGCGTATTTGCCGTCGCCTTCAACGTAAGCGCATTCCACAACGCCTTTCTCGCCCTGCAGCGCACGCACCAGAGACAGACCGAAACGGGCGGCCGCCTGGCCCATGGACAGCGTTGCAGACCCGCCGCCGGCTTTGGCTTCCACCACTTCAGTGCCGGCGTTCTGAATACGTTTGGTCAGATCCGCCACTTCCTGATCGGTGAAGCTCACGCCAGGGATCTGCGACAGCAGAGGCAGGATGGTCACGCCAGAGTGGCCGCCGATCACCGGCACGTTCAGTTCTTCAGGCTGCTTGCCTTTCAGCTCGGCCACGAAGGTATTGGAACGGATGATATCCAGCGAAGTCACGCCGAACAGTTTGTTCTTGTCGTAAACGCCGGCTTTTTTCAGCACTTCCGCCGCGATGGCGACCGTGGTGTTAACCGGGTTGGTGATGATGCCGATGCAGGCTTTCGGGCAGGTTTTCGCCACTTGCTCAATCAGGTTACGCACGATGCCGGCGTTAACGTTGAACAGGTCAGAGCGATCCATGCCTGGCTTACGGGCCACGCCGGCGGAAATCAGCACCACGTCCGCACCGTGCAGAGCCGGAGTCGCGTCTTCGCCGCTGAAGCCTTTGATTTTAACTGCGGTTGGGATGTGGCTTAAGTCGACGGCAACGCCTGGGGTAACGGGGGCAATGTCGTAGAGAGAGAGTTCAGAACCTGAAGGAAGCTGGGTTTTGAGTAGAAGGGCGAGGGCCTGGCCGATACCGCCAGCAGCACCGAGAACTGCAACTTTCATCCTATACTCCTTTATTATCTTAAATATATAAAGCGCCGTGAATGTGTTGGTTACGGACCTTAAGTTATTACACCTTTCAAAACAATAAATTAGCCAATTCTTGCCTGCAGGTGTAATAAAACGGCCGCTGTCGCGCCCATTTTAGATTAAATCGCTTACGCATGAAGGGCATAGCGCACACTAATCAAAAATAGTGCGAGGTTATTCACGAGCAAGTTAACCGGCCGTTACATTACACCCTTACGCAACATCAGAACAACATCATTTTAATAACATTTTATTTACCACAGCAGGCCGATTTTCCGTCGTCAAAAGGGCATATTCATCGCGGCCGGATTTTGTTAAAATGCCGCCCTTTCCTCGCCGTCCGGTCATTTTTATTTTCTTTGGGGCGGCCTTTGTTGCATAAAAATTCATCTATATGCATAATCATGACTTCCACTATCAACATTCCACGGTGCAAAATGCGTAATCCCGCAAAACAGGAAGATCTGATCAAGACGTTCAAAGCGTTATTGAAAGAAGAAAAATTCAGTTCTCAAGGCGAGATCGTTTTGGCGCTGCAAGAAGAAGGCTTCGAAAACATTAACCAATCCAAAGTATCGCGCATGCTGACCAAGTTCGGCGCGGTACGTACGCGCAATGCCAAAATGGAAATGGTGTATTGCCTTCCTGCCGAACTCGGCGTGCCGACCACCACCAGCCCATTGAAGAATCTGGTGCTCGACGTCGACCATAACGATGCCGTCGTGGTGATCCACACCAGCCCGGGCGCCGCACAGCTGATCGCCCGCCTGCTCGACTCACTGGGTAAATCCCAGGGTATCCTCGGCACAATTGCCGGCGACGACACGATTTTCGTCACCCCGTCCAACGGCTTTACCGCTCAGAAGCTGCATGAAGCGATCTTGAGCGTGTTCGAACAAGAGCTGTGAAACCTGGCGCTAACAAAGTGCGGCTGTAAACCGCATTTTGTTAGCGCTTCTTTAACCCTCGCGTTACCTTCCCAGCCTTCAACCGCGTTTAACACTGCTTTTTTATCCCGCAACAACACATTTCCATGACATCTCCATGTAACCAGCAGTACCCACTGTGATCTTCCGCACTTTTGGTCAAAATCACTTACCTTATTGAAATTACATAAATTTAACATCAAAAGATCGTTTTATGAGCGTTTTTTATTCCTTACGGTTATAAAAAATAAGGATCATGAGGTTAAAGTTTCACTAGCAACTGTTAGCGAACTATTAATTTTTCGCGTTACTAGCTGTATACTCATTTTCGTGAACTGAATCACAGTTCGTTGGAACTGATAAAAGAATACGATGAGGTGAGATGATGAAAATTAAAGCTACCGTTGCAACCCTGAGCGTTCTGTCCATGCTTTCCTTTGGTGCATTCGCAGCACAATCTGTTGATGCAACCCAGGCCGCAAAACTGCAGCCCGCCGGTGTGATCACCGTGAGCGGCGTCGCCGCTGCGCCTTCCGACATTCGCCAGGCACTGTCCGACAAAGCCGACGCCAAAGGGGCGACCGCTTACCGCGTAATCGAAGCGCGCAACGACGGCAACTTCCACGCGACCGCTGAAATCTACAAATAAGTAACGGCATTACCCGGCAACGGGCAATACATCTCTGGAATCAAACGCTGTCATAACGGCCTTCAAGAATAAAAATCGCTGCCAAGCCCTTCCAGGCTGTTATGACCAAGGATCGCTATCATGAACATGAAAACTACTGTTGCTGCACTCGGTTTGCTGTCCGTCATCTCCTTCGGCGCGTCTGCCGCCCAGTTGGTGACTAACGATCAGACCGCCAATCTGCAATCTATCGGCACCATTACCGTCAGCGGCATCGACGGCGCGCCGACCGACATTCGCCAGGCGTTGTCGGAGAAAGCCGACGCGAAAGGCGCGACCGCCTACCGCGTGATCGAAGCCCGTAACGAAGGCAACTACCACGCCACCGCCGAGATTTACAAATAACAACTCTGGGAACGGCTTTGCAGAGCTGATTACCCTCGTCACTGCCACTGCCGAGTTCTGACGCAAACGCCGATTTCCCAGAGACCCTCTCGTCGTCCTATCCGACGAACCCCGTTGCCCTCGCTCGCGAGGGCTTTTTTATGGGCGTAAAAAAGGCCGCGAATGCGGCCCTTAGGTTGGCTTATGCGGCTAAGCGATCAGTAGGTCACCTTCGGTTCCTGCTTTTTCGCCAGCGCGTCCAGCAAGCGATCGTGAATACCGCCGAAACCGCCGTTGCTCATCACCAGAATGTGGTCGCCCGGCTGTGCGGTTTTCACCACCATGTCCACCAGCGTGTCGAGATCCGCACTCCAATGCGCCGGCTGCACGCAGGCATCCGCCACTTCCGCGACCTGCCACGGAATGTGGTGCGGCTGGAACAGGAACACTTCGTCGGCACGGCCGAGCGAAGGCGCCAGATCGTTTTTGCTGATGCCCATTTTCATGGTGTTGGATCGCGGTTCCAGCACCGCCAGAATGCGCGCCGTACCGCCGACCTTGCCGCGCAGCGCGGCCAGAGTGGCCAGGATCGCCGTCGGGTGGTGCGCGAAATCGTCGTAAACCGTGACGCCGTTGGCTTCGCCACGCAGCTCCAGGCGGCGGCGGGCGTTGATGAAATCGCCCAACGCGCGGCAGGCGTCCGCCGGCTGCACGCCGACGTGGCGAGTCGCGGCGATGGCCATCAGGCCGTTATGCATGTTGTGCTCGCCCACCAGCGCCCACTTCACTTCGCCGACCTGCTCACCGTCGAGGAACACCGCGTAATGGCTGGCGTCCGGCGTCAGCTTCTGCGCACGCCAGGCGCCCTCTTCGCCCACCAGCTCCTGTTCGCTCCAGCAGCCCATCGCCATCACCTGCTTCAGGTGGCTGTCGTTGTCCGGCAGGATGATTTTGCCTTTGCCCGGCACCAGACGCACCAGGTGGTGGAACTGTTTCTGGATGGCTTTCAGATCGTCGAAAATATCGGCGTGGTCGAACTCCAGGTTGTTCATGATCAGCGTGCGCGGGCTGTAGTGCACGAACTTGGAGCGTTTGTCGAAGAACGCGCAGTCATACTCGTCGGCCTCGATCACGAAGAACGGGCTGCCGCCGAGGCGGGCCGATACGTCGAAGTTGCCCGGCACGCCGCCGATGACGAAGCCGGGCTGGTAGCCGCAGGCCTCGAGGATCCAGGTCGCCATGCCGGCGGTGGTGGTTTTGCCGTGGGTGCCGGCGACCGCCAGTACCCAGCGATCGCGCAACACGGCGTCGTGCAGCCACTGCGGGCCGGAAACGTAAGGGATACCGCGCTCCAGCACCGCCTCCACGCACGGGTTGCCGCGCGTCATGGCGTTGCCGATGATCACCAGATCCGGCGCCGGATCCAGCTGGGCGGGATCATAACCCTGAATCAGATCGATCCCCTGGTTCTCCAGCAGCGTGCTCATCGGCGGATAGACGTTGGCGTCCGAACCGGTGACGTCATGCCCCAGTGAGCGCGCCAGCATCGCCAGCCCGCCCATAAAGGTGCCACAGATCCCAAGAATGTGAATGCGCATAGGTTTCTCATGTGAGTGCATCGAATGTCGGCATATTCTAACGCTCAGAATCGTCCAGAAGAAATGGATTTGCCTATGAATGGCGCGCATCTTTGGGCTACACTGCACGCGAAAACGTTGGCGGTTTGTTAACAGGCCGCTATCCATCCGTAGATTCAGGGATTGTGTCATGAAAACGTTAGGCGAATTTATCGTCGAGAAACAGCACGACTTCTCTCACGCCACCGGCGAGCTGACCGCGTTACTTTCTGCAATTAAACTGGGCGCCAAAATCATCCACCGCGACATCAACAAGGCCGGCCTGGTTGATATTCTGGGAACCAGCGGGGTGTCCAACGTACAGGGCGAAGTTCAGATGAAACTGGACCTGTACGCGAACGAAAAACTGAAAGCGGCGTTGAAAGCGCGTGGTGAAGTTGCGGGGATCGCTTCCGAAGAAGAAGATGAAATCGTGATATTCGACGGCGAGCGAGCTGAAAATGCCAAGTATGTCGTATTGATGGATCCGTTGGACGGCTCGTCCAACATCGATGTCAACGTCTCGGTCGGTACGATTTTCTCTATCTATCGTCGCATCACGCCGGTCGGCACGCCGGTGACCGAAGAAGACTTCCTGCAGCCGGGCAGCGCCCAGGTCGCAGCGGGTTACGTGGTTTACGGCTCGTCCACCATGCTGGTGTACACCACCGGTTACGGCGTCCACGCCTTCACATACGATCCGTCTCTGGGCGTGTTCTGTCTCTCTCACGAGAAAGTGCGCTTCCCGGCGAGCGGCAACATGTATTCCATCAACGAAGGCAACTACATCAAGTTCCCTCTCGGCGTGAAGAAATACATCAAGTACTGCCAGGAGCAGGACGAAGCGACGCAGCGCCCTTATACCTCGCGCTACATCGGTTCTCTGGTGGCGGATTTCCACCGCAACCTGCTGAAAGGCGGCATCTACATCTACCCAAGCACCGCCAGCCACCCGCAAGGCAAGCTGCGCCTGCTGTACGAATGCAACCCGATGGCGTTCCTGGCCGAACAGGCCGGCGGCAAGGCCAGCGACGGCAAAAATCGCATTCTGGACATCACGCCGGTGAAACTGCACCAGCGCGCGCCATTCTTCGTCGGCACCAAGTCGATGGTAGAAGACGCAGAACGCTTCATCGCCGAAAACCCGGACGAGTAACGCGTTACTGGCAAGGGTTCGGCGCCGCGCCGAACCCTTATCGCCTTACAGCTTGAACGCCGCCATGCTCTGCGCCAGCAGCTGAGCCTGATCTTCCAGCGAGCGCGTCGCCGCCGCCGACTCTTCCACCAGCGCCGCATTCTGCTGCGCCACCTGATCCATCTGCGCCACCGCCAGATTCACCTGTTCGATACCGCTGCTTTGTTCGCGCGTCGCCGCCGAGATCTCACGCATCAACGCCGTCACCCGACCCACTTCACCGGTGATACCGCTCATGGTCTGCGCCGCCGACTCCACCATCTGCTCGCCTTCCTGCACCCGGTTCTGCGACGCTTCGATCAACCCTTTGATCTCTTTCGCCGACTGGGCGCTACGCTGCGCCAAATTGCGCACTTCGCCGGCCACCACCGCGAAGCCGCGGCCCTGTTCACCGGCGCGCGCCGCTTCCACCGCCGCGTTCAGCGCCAGGATATTGGTCTGGAAGGCGATGCCGTCCATCACGCTGATGATATCGGCGATGCGGCGCGAGCTGTCGGTGATCGCCTGCATCTTGCTCATGACCTGGCTGACCACGTCGCTGCCCTGGTTGGCGATATCGGACACGCTCAGCGCCAGCTGATTGGCTTGCTCGCAGTTCTCGGCGTTCATTTTCACCGTCGAGGTCAGCTGTTCCATGCTGGCGGCAGTCTCTTCCAGCGAAGCGGCCGATTCTTCGGTGCGCTGCGCCAGATGCAGGTTACCGGCCGCCAGCTCGCGTGAACCGGTGTCGATCTGGCTGCTGGCGTCACGCACTTTGCTGACCGAATTGGCCAGCGCCCGCTGCATGCGCTGCATCGCCCGCACCAGGCGGCCCATTTCGGTATCGCCCTCGCCGCGGATCTCATGGGTCAGATCGCCGCCGGCGATGTATTCCAGCTGCGCGATGGACTCATCCAGCGGACGCAAAATGATCACCCGCAACGCAAACCAGGCCAGCACCGCCAGCAGCACGCTGAGCAGGCCCGCCACCACGATCAGCGAGATCTTGGTGCTGGCGTTGCTTTCCGCGTCATACACCTGCTTCTCGCCGAGCTTCATGGCGAAGCTGCGGAAATCGCTGAGATCCTTTTCAAACGCGATGCTCAACGCAGAGATACGGGTCTCCTGAATATGGTAGTACTCATCGATCTTGCCGGCCTTGATGGCGGCGGCCATCGGCTTCACGCCCTGCTCCAGATAGGCGCGATAGCTGTTTTGCAGGCGGTTGGAGAGTTCGCGGCCGCGCTCGGTCACGGTGCCGACGCCGACAAAGCGCGCCATTTCCTTGTTCGACTGCTCGAGGTAGCCGTAGATGCGGCCGACGGTGGCGTCGGCGACATCAGTCTGGCCGATCTCCCGTTGGCGCACCGCCAGCGAGGCGGCGGTTCGGGCGCGCAGCGTCAGGTTGGAGCTGTTGGCCAACGAGCCCAGCTCTTCGCCGAGGATCTGGTTCAAGGTATGGATCGAGCGCGATCCTTCGTTAATCGCGTTGACGCCAATAACGCTGACCATGATCAGCAGCATGGTCATCAGGCTCAGCAGGGCGATCAGCCCAGCCTTCACCGTAATCTTTTTTAGCATGAGTTCTTCCCGGCTTCAGAATAGTGAGATCAGACGTAGTAGGGGTGGCAAAACGCGGAGCCAGCTTTGCTGGCTCATTATTGTTTGTTGAAGTTATCGGCAGCCGCAGGCAAAACTTCATGCCGCGGCGGGATTAATCTGGAAATTCTCCGCGCGCAGAAACACTGGGTTTTCGACGATGAAAAGGGCAGGAAATCGCAAAAGAGTCCGCTATAATAGCCGCCACTCCATTTCTGGTTTGATGATTAAAGGAAACCGACATGAGCTTGAATCTGGTCCCAGCTGGCAAAGACCTGCCGGAAGACATCTACGTAGTAATCGAAATCCCGGCCAACGCCGATCCAATCAAATACGAAATCGACAAAGAAACCGGCGCGCTGTTCGTTGACCGTTTCATGTCCACCGCGATGTTCTACCCGTGCAACTACGGCTACATCAACCACACTCTGTCTCTGGATGGTGATCCGGTTGACGTGCTGGTCCCAACCCCATATCCGCTGCAGCCGGGCTCCGTGATCCGCTGCCGTCCGGTTGGCGTGCTGAAGATGACCGACGAAGCCGGTGAAGACGCCAAGCTGGTTGCGGTACCGCACAGCAAGCTGACCAAAGAGTATGATCACGTGAAAGACGTGAACGACCTGCCGGAACTGCTGAAAGCCCAGATCGCTCACTTCTTCGAGCACTACAAAGATCTGGAAAAAGGCAAATGGGTGAAAGTGGAAGGCTGGGCAGACGCTGCCGCAGCTAAAGCGGAAATCATCGCCTCCTTCGAACGCGCCGCCAAGAAGTAATTTTCGCCGCCGTCCGATGAAAAAACACCGCTCATTGAGCGGTGTTTTTTTATTACTGATCTTCGAGGCGTTTCAGCCAGTCACCGCTGGTAATTCGCGGGTAACCGTCCACGCTGTGTTTATACAGGTAGATCCACGCACTCCCATAAGGCGTCTGAATCAGCTCGCGCTTATAGTCCTTGGTGTTGCTTTTCAGTTCGTCCAGCTCTGCCAGAATCGATGAGTTAATACGATACACTTCGCAATGTATCGTGCCCTCTCCAGGGATCGCCGCCGGGTAATGGCCCAGATTATAAATCTGATAGCCTTCGAGCTCGTGCTCGCCGAGCCATTGGGCGTTGGTCATCCAATGGCTGTTTCCCTGTTTGCGCCGTAAACTGCCGTAGACAATTATTCGCATCGCTAAAACTCAAACTGATAGAGCAAATCTAATGCCTGGTCGAGACCAGACACCGCTTCAAGATACAACTTAGGCATCAGGCGATAACGCAACGTCAGCGTGGCCAGCGAGTCGAAAATACCCACCCCATATTTTACTTGTAAGCCTGGGAGGACATAGCCGCTCACGACAACCTGGGAATTGTCGCCAACCCCTTGAGTGTCCAGAGCCAAATTACTCACGCCGAATGCCTCGCCGATTTTACCCACAAGTTGACCACTTTGTGCAACCCCCATGCCGATTAACATCGACGTCATGGCGTTGCCGTCGGCGCCGGAACTGCTTAAGCCCTGACCGCGCAGCAGATAAGACAGGGCTTCCTGTTGCGATTTGGCCGGATCGGAGAACACTTCCAGCTTCGGCGCATCCGCCAGGCCGGTCACGCGCACGCCGGCGGTCACGTCGTCCTCGGTGGATTCCGGGTTGCGGATCGCCTCGATATTGAGCAGCGGCTGATCCGGCGGGCCGGAGAACATCAGCTGCCCTTTACGCACGATCAAATCCTGACCATAAGCATGGAAGCGACCGGAAGGGATGTCAATCTGGCCATTGAGGCCCAACCCTTTCTTGTCCTGCACCACTTTCAAATCGCCCTTCAGGCGGGCTTTCAGGCCGAAGGCGTCCAGCCGCACGTCGTTGCCGACGTGGATCATCAGGTTGCTGTTGATCGGGATCGAGGCGGTCTTCGGTTGAATCGGCTTCAGCTGATCGTCCAGCATCACCTCGTCGGAAGAGACGCCCACCGCGCTTTCCGGCAGTTCCTGCACCGTGATGCGCGCCCAGGGAATGTCGACCTTGCCGTTGAGCGAGAACAGCTGCGGCGTGGCTTCGAACACCAGATCCGGCGATACGTCGATGCGGATCATCGGCGGCACCGTCACCCGCAGCTTGTCGCCCTTGGCGGCAATGCGCGCACGCCAGGCATTGATGTCACGCCAGTCGGCATCGCCCGCCAGATTCAGCTGGCCGCGCGTGGTGCTGAGCAGCCCTTCCAGCGTCGAGGTCATGCCGTTGAAATTCACCGCCAGCCGCGCGTCGGTCATATCGAACGGCATCCAGTGCCCCTGCACCTTCGCCCGATCCAACGCCAGACGCCCGAACACCAGCGGCTTCTGCGCGCTGCCGCCCAGACGCAGGTTGGCGTTCAGCATGCCCGCCGCGCTTTCGCCCTTCATCAGCGCCGGGTTAATCAGCGCCAACGAAATGTTGGTGATATTGACGTTGCCGCTGATGGTGCGCCGCACCTGCGGATCCGCCACCTGGATATTGCCGTCGAACTGGCCGTTGTTGGTCAGTTTGATCCGCCAGTCGGCCTGCGCGCGGCCGTTGTTCAGGCCGGCGTTGAGGGTCAGCGTATCGAAGGCGATCGGTAGCGCGTTGCCCTGCACCTGCTGCACCACCTTGACGCCGTTGCCGGCCAACGTGACCTTCGCCTCCGGCAGCGCGCCGCCCGGTTTCCAGCTGACGTCGGCCCGGCCGGTGAACACGCCGCTCAGGGCGGTCTCCGGGCCGAGGAACGGCTTGATCATCGCCAGATCGAAGCGGTTGAGCACCACGCTGGCCTGGCCGCTCTGGCCGGCTTCGATGGTCTTCGGCACGCACAGCTCGGCGTTCGGGTTCTGCCAGCAGTGCGGCCCGACGCTGATCTTCTGCGCGGTGTTCAGGTAGTCCAGCGCGATGGCGCGCGTCAGGCGCCACTCCCCCAACGGCGTATCGAAGCGGGTATTGTTCAGATTGCCGCGCCAGCGCTGCTGCTGACGATCGAAGCTGCCCTGCAGCGCCAGCTGGCCGGAGACCGGTTTGCCGTCGATCTTCAACTGCAGCTGATGCTGCTTCTCGCTGCCTTTGGCGTCGAGGGTCAGCAGGCTGACCTCCAGCGCGTCCTGCTTCAGCTGCTCGACGCGTACCGCCAGCTGCCCTTGGATCTGATCCGTGGAGCGCACGTCGCCGTCGATCTTCACGCGGTTGATGCGCAGCGCCTGCCACTGCAAGCCGGAGGCGGTCAAATCCGCCAGCAGCTGAGGCGCCTGCAGATTGCCGCGCAGCTTCAGCAGCCCTTTGGCGGTGCCGCCGAGGCCCGGCAGCGCGCCGTCCAGACGCGGCGCGTCGATGTTGGCGTCCAGGTTCCAGTTCTTCTCGTCCAGCTGTCCTTTGACATTCAGCTGGTTGCGCCCCAGCGTCAGATCGATGCCGGGGATTTTCCACTGCCCGGCGGCGTTGCCGCTCAGCGTGCCGCGCGCCGTGACCTTGTTCTGCTTCACGTTGCCGTCCAGCTGCAGCACCGGCACCTGCAGCTGCCAGCTGCCGCCGTGCAGGCTGCCGCGCGTGGTGATCTTGCCGTCGAGTTTCGCCGGCCATTCCGGCCACTGCTTGGCGGTATTGATGCCGCTCAGCGTCAATTGCGAGTTCCAGCTGATGGCCTTGCTCCAGTCCACCAGCGCAGTGAGATCGGTATTGCCCTGCAGCGCCGCCAGGCGCAGGCGCTCCAGCTTGAACTGCTCGACGTTGCCTTTGCCGTCCAGCGTCAGCACCGCCGGCGGCAGATCCTGGCCTTTCAGATTGGCGCGCGTCGACAGCGCATAGTCGGTCGCCTTGCCGTTAAAGCGCAGGCGGAAATCGTTGACCTGATACTGCGCCTCGCCGCTCAGCGGCCATTTCAGCTGCTTGCTCTGCAGCGTCAGCGCCAGCGGCAGGCCTGCTTCGGCCAGCCGGGTTTGCACATCGAGCTGGGCGCCGACCGGGCCGGACAGGTTCAGCGCCACCTTCAGCTCATCACGCAACCCGCCGCCGATGTTCAGCTTCACCTTCTCGCCCTTCAACGGGTCGATATTCAACGCGCTATTGGCGGTCAGCGCCACCGGCCAGTCGCCAGTCAGGGTCGCCTGCCCCTGCACCGACAGCGTGCCCTGCGGCGACTTCACGTCGAAGTTGTCCAGCTGGATATGCTGATCCTGCGTGCTGGCCTGCAGCAACAGGCTCGTGATCAGCACGTCGGTATCGCCGGTCAAGCGCAGCTGTTCGCCGCTGATCTCTTTCACGGTGATATCCAGCGGCAGGCGGATGTCCGGCAGATCCGGCAACAGCGGTTTGGCGAACAGTTCCTTCAGCGTTTCGCCGAGCGGCTTCTCCTCCGGCTCCGGCGCCGGTTTCGCCGCGTCGGTAACCTGCTCACCGACCTTTTTCGCCACCTCGACCGCCGGTTGCACCGCTTCCGGCAACGGATTTTGCGGCGTTTTCGGCAAGGCGATCAGCAACGAGCCGATCTTGGTTGGCATCAGCGTCAGCGCGCGCTCTTGCCACTGCGCGCCGGTGCGGAACTCGGCCAGAGAAATGGCGGTGTCGTCGACGGTGACCTTGACGTTATTCAGCGCCAGCAGGCGCAGGGTGATCGGATAAGGGGTGCTGAGATTGGTGGTCGGTTCACTGCTCTCCTCCACCGGCGCGGAGGGCGCCATCTCTTTGGTGTTCACCGCCACGTCCACGTCCTGAGCGGTCAAAGCGTTGACGCACAGCGAGCTGCGTTTAAAGCAGGAGAGATCGAGGGAGAGATGGAACTGCCCGGCGTTGACCGTCACGCCCGGCATCTGATACTTCACGCCCTTCAGCGTCAGATCGCGCCAGCCGCCGCTGACGCCGGCGATCTCCAGCCCCGGCACCCAGCGCGCCGCGCCGTTGATGACCATATGCAAACCGGTGGTGGTCCCCACCAGGAAGGCCAGGCCGCCGATCAGCAACAGCAGAATGACCAGAAATCCGAGGCAAATCTTTTTAACCAGGCTCATAGTTCAGGCCCCAAACCGATGTAGAACTGCATCCCGTGGGTGTCCTTGTCCCCCACGGGCGCGGCGATATCCAGCTTCACCGGCCCCACCGGCGACTGCCAGCGCACGCCTACGCCGGCGCCGGTCTTGAAGTTGCTCTGCTTGATATCGTTCACCGCTTCACCGGAATCGACGAACATCGCCCCCCACCATTTGCCGGTCACGTTGTATTGATACTCCAGCGAGCCGGTCAGCATCTTGGAGGCGCCGGTCAGCTTGCCGTCGTCGCCGCGCGGCGAAATGTCTTTGTACTTGTAGCCGCGAATGCTGCGGTCACCGCCGGCGAAGAAGCGCAGATCCGGCGGCACCTTGTCGAAGTCGTTGGTTTCGATCCAGCCCACCTGCCCGCGCGCTACAAAGCGATGCTTGTCGGCCAGGGTGCGGATCCAGACGTTCTGCGCCTGCATCAGCGCGAAGTCCACGCCGGAGCCCCAGGAAGTGTCGGACACGTCGATGGAATAGCGTTGGCTGTCACCCCAGGTCGGCATCAGCCCGCCGCGCGAACGGGTGCGGTTGAAGCTGACGCCAGGGTACAGCAGCATGGTGGTGTTGCTGACGTTGCCTTGGGTAAAGTTATCCCAGCGCCAGGTCAGGTTGATCGCCCGCTGCCAGCCGCTGGAGAGATCCCAGTTGCGCGAGGCCACCACTTTGGAGGTCACGGATTTGGTGTCGTTAAGATCGACGTTCTTGAGCCCGCCCTGCAGCAGGTAATACTGCTCCAGCGGGTTCTTGAGCAGCGGGATCTTGTAAGTCAGATCCAGCTGCTGCTCCGGCGCCGACACGCTGGCGCTGGTTTCCAGACTATGCCCGCGATCGTTGAGCCAGGGCTTTTTCCAGGTGCCTTTCACCCGCGGGCCGACGTCGGTGGAGTAACCGATACCGGTTTCGACGGTGTTGCGCGTACGCGGCGTCACCAGCGCGTCCAACGGCAAAATCTTGTTCTCTTTGGCATCGTTGAAATCAGGGGACACCACCACCGAGTTGAACCAGTTGGTGGCGGACAAACGGCGGTTCAGCTCGGCCAAATCCTCCGAACTGTAGTAATCCCCCTGATGAAAGGGCACCAGATTTTGCAGATAGTCTTCGCGGATTTGCGAACCGGTGAATTTCACCTTGCCGAAGCGGTAACGTTCGCCGCTGTTGAAATCGATATCCCAAAACGCCTTGTGCAGATCTTCGGCCACGCCGAGCTGGCTTTTGGTCATGTCGGCGTCGAAGTAGCCTTTGCGCAGCGCCAGGCCGGTCAGCGAGCCTTTGAAACTGTCATACTTGCCGTGGTTGAGGATCTCACCGATGGTCGGCCGATCCTTCTTTACCAGCGCCAGGTAGTCCTCATCGGTCTTCGCGCCGCCTTCCAGCACGATGTTGGCGCCGGCGATGCGCACCGGTTCGCCCGGATTGACCTTGGCATGCAGCACCGGGCGCGACATCCCCGGCCGATCGTCCAGCGTAAACTCGATGGTCGGCTGGTAATAGCCGAGCGCGCGCAGCCCCTGGCGCACCGCCTCGTCCACCCGTGCGCGGAAGCGGCCGTCGGTGCCGACCTCTTCAGGCGTGATCGACGACAGCCGCACCCGGACGTTTTTTTCCAACTCTCCGCTTAACCCCTCCACCTGCAGCCGCACGTTCGCCGCATAGGCTGCAGGTGCCGCAAGCAACACAGATATCAAGCACATGACCGGGTACTTTGGCACGTGTTCTCCTTATTGATTTTACTGTCCTGTTATGGTGTTCGCTCCGGGGCCAGGGCAGACTCCGCGCTATCATGACGGCAGCCCTCTTCAACCTTCTTCCGGACGCCGCCCGCCGCGCTTTGCCACCGCCGCGCAACAGGCGAATTCTTCACTTTTGGCGCTCAAAATACTGCGTTAAGCTTATACAAAATCCAACTTGCCGCTTATTGTGGGCAAAGACGCGGTGAGATACAACCGAACCGCCGCCATGTAGGGTCAATTCTTACTGTGACAACAGGAGTCAACCGTGGTGCCATTTTTTGATAAATCACAAACCGTCGATAAGGCAAGCGCGCTGCCTGGCCGCACCACGCCAATGCCTGTCGCAACGCTCAACGTCGTCACCGAACACTCGATGACTCAGGTGCCGGCCGGCATGGAGGTGGCGATTTTCGCCATGGGCTGTTTCTGGGGCGTTGAGCGCCTGTTCTGGCAACAGCCGGGCGTCTACAGCACCGCCGCCGGCTACAGCGGCGGCTATACGCCGAACCCGACCTACCGCGAAGTGTGCAGCGGCCAGACCGGCCACGCCGAAGTGGTGCGCGTGGTGTTCGATCCGCAGGTCGTCAGCTACAAACAGCTGCTGCAGCTGTTCTGGGAAAATCACGATCCGGCGCAGGGCATGCGCCAGGGCGGCGACGTCGGCACGCAGTACCGCTCGGCGATTTATACGCTGAGCCCAGAGCAGCAGGCCGAGGCGGAAAGCAGCCTGCAACGCTTCCAGCAGGCGATGGATGCGGCGGGCGATAAGCGCGCCATCACCACCGAGATCGCACCGGCTCTGCCGTTCTATTACGCGGAAGACGATCACCAACAGTACCTGTTCAAAAACCCGGAAGGCTACTGCGGGCTGGGCGGCATCGGCGTTTGCCTGCCGCCGCAGGGCTGATTTGATGCCGGCCGGCGGCACTTTTTTAACCGCTGGCGGCCCCTGTGGGGCAACTGCTATACTATGCGGGCCGCTTCTGCGGCCCGATAGCTTCCCTTCTGGTTGTTATCGCTGCTTTTTTTACTATGTACTACCCTTCCTCAAGAGCGCCGGCATCCCGTCGGCACGTATGGATAGATTATGTTAAACAGTATTTTACTGATTCTTTTTCTGATCGCGGTGAGTGCGTTCTTCTCACTGTCGGAAATCTCTCTGGCCGCCTCGCGCAAGATCAAACTGAAGCTGATGGCTGACGAAGGTAACGTCAACGCCGCCAGAGTGCTCAAGCTGCAAGAAACCCCTGGCATCTTTTTCACCGTGGTGCAGATCGGCCTGAACGCCGTGGCCATCCTCGGCGGTATCGTCGGCGACGCGGCTTTCTCGCCCACTTTCAAGGTGTTGTTCGATCGTTTCCTGTCGCCCGAATTGGCGGAACAGGTCAGCTTCATCTGCTCTTTCGTGCTGGTGACCAGCCTGTTTATCCTGTTCGCCGATTTGACCCCGAAGCGCATCGGTATGATTGCACCAGAGACGGTCGCCGTCCGGATCATCAACCCGATGCGTTTCTCCATCATGATCTTCCGCCCGCTGGTGTGGTTCTTCAACGGCATGGCCAACCTGATCTTCCGTATGTTCAAGCTGCCGATGGTGCGTAAAGACGACATCACCTCCGATGACATCTATGCGGTGGTGGAAGCCGGCGCCCTGGCGGGCGTACTGCGCAAACAGGAGCACGAGCTGATTGAAAACGTGTTCGAACTGGAATCGCGCACCGTGCCGTCTTCGATGACTTCGCGCGAAAGCGTGGTGTACTTCGATCTGCGCGAAAGCGAAGAGAGCATCAAGGAGAAAGTCTCGACTCACCCGCACTCCAAGTTCCTGGTGTGCGACGGCCATATCGATCAGGTGGTCGGCTACGTCGATTCCAAAGACCTGCTGAACCGCGTGCTGGGCAACCAAAGCCTGGTGCTGAGCAGCGGCGTGCAGATCCGCTCGGCGCTGATCGTGCCGGACACGCTGACGCTGTCCGAAGCGCTGGAAAGCTTCAAAACCGCCGGCGAAGACTTCGCGGTGATCCTCAATGAATATGCGTTGGTGGTGGGCATCATCACCCTTAACGACGTGATGACCACGCTGATGGGCGATCTGGTCGGCCAGGGCCAGGAAGAGCAGATCGTGGCGCGCGACGAAAGTTCATGGCTGATTGAAGGCGGCACGCCGATCGACGACGTGATGCGCGTGCTGGACATCGACGAGTTCCCGCAGGCGGGCAACTACGAGACCATCGGCGGCTTTATGATGTATATGCTGCGCAAGATCCCGAAACGCACCGACTTCGTCAAATACGCCGGCTACAAGTTCGAAGTGGTGGATATCGACAGCTACAAGATAGACCAGCTGCTGGTCACCCGGCTGAGCGACAAGCCCGCGGCGGTGCTGCCGAAAGCGCCGGACGACACGCCTGCGGCCTGACGGCGGTAAGACAAAAACATCAGCGGCCCCATCGGGGCCGCATTTTTTTTACCGCTGTCAGCGAGGTGCTCACCCCATCTCGGTCTGCAACAGCAGCACCTGACGGTTCACTTCAGACATCACGCTGAAATGGCGCTTGTCGCGAATCTTCGGCGGCAGGATTTTCCCCTCGTCGAATTCAAATGCGCCCACGTCCTTGATATACAGCCTTCCGCGAAACAGGGTCTTAACGTACTTTGCCACTTTCAAAGGGTTATAACGCTGGAAGATTCTCATTCTTTTACGCTCCTCCCGTTGATCCATGCGCTCAGCGAGCCGCCAAAGGTGGCAGCCTCGAAATTCAGAACGCAACTTGATTGCATGTAGTAGACCCAGTAAAGACCAGAACGTTCACTTCTGCCCGGATATCTACGCTGGATTTACACTTTTTGACAGAATTGTATATGATAATTTATAACGTTTTCAGGATATCCCTTCAAAATCTGATGATTAGCGAACCAAGGGAAAATCTGCGATCCGGTTAACAGGACAGACCTCTTATCACATCCTATGCTTTAGGCTGTCGAAGTGCTGTCGCACAAATTCCCCCCATTACAAGGAGAAAGCATGAAAACAAGTCGCATGCTGATGGTATCCCTGCTGCTCACCCCGCTTTTCGCTTCCGCGCACAACTTCCAGCTCCAGCAGCGCGTGGCGCCGGTCGGCGTCAGCGACAAAGGAGAGCTCAATTACGCTGACGGTAATTTTAGCTACCAGAACTGGAACAGCGCGCAGCTCAGTGGAAAAGTGCGAGTGATACAACATATTGCCGGCCGCAGCTCCGCCAAAGACATGAACGACCCACTGATTGAAGCGATCAAGAAGGCGAAGCTACCACACGATCGTTACCAAACGACGACAATCGTCAACACCGACGATGCCCTGATGGGCACCGCGATGTTCGTGCGCAGCAGTATTGAAGACAGCAAGAAGGAGTTCCCATGGTCGCAGTTTATCGTCGACAGCGACGGCAACGTGCGCAAAGCCTGGGATCTGCAGCCGAAAGGATCCGCCATCGTGGTGCTGGATAAGCAAGGGCGCATCCAGTTCGCCAAAGACGGCGCGCTGACGCCGGAAGAGGTGCAGCAGGTGATGTCCAAGCTGCACCAGCTGTTGGCGAACTAACTCAGAACAGCGACACCCGGAAGCCGGGGTTGAGGAAAGATTCACGCGGGGTATAGAGCAATGGCTTACCCTTCCAATCGTGAATTTGCGCCCCGGCGGCCACCGCCACCGCATGCCCTGCGGCGGTATCCCAAATGTTGGTCGGCCCGAAGCGCGGATAGAGCTGCGCCTTGCCTTCCGCCACCAGACAGAACTTCAGCGAGGAACCGACTGACACGGTCTGGTGCTCGCCCAACTGCTGCAAATAATCTTTCAGTTCGTCATCGATATGCGAGCGGCTCACCACCACCAGCGGCGGATGCGCGTTGCTGACGCCGATCGCCTGCCGCACGCCCTTCTCTTCTTTCCAAGCCTTACCGCGCTCCGCCAGATACAACACGTCGATCGCCGGGGCATACACCACCCCCATCACCGCCTGCCCGTCTTCAATCAGGGCGATATTGACCGTGAACTCGCCATTGCGATGTAAAAACTCTTTGGTGCCGTCCAACGGATCGACCAGCCAGTAGCGCGTCCAGCCGCGGCGCTCTTCCCACGCCGGCGGATCCTCTTCCGACAGCAGCGGCACCTCCGGCGTCAGCGCCGCCAGGCCGCGCTTGATGATATGGTGTGCCGCCAGATCGGCCGCCGTCACCGGTGAATCATCTTTTTTCTGTGCGACATCAAGCGGTTGTTCACCATCGTACACCGCCATGATCGCCGCCCCCGCCTCGCGGGACAGTTGGCAAATTCGCTCTAACATCATGCACCTCAACTCCGCATCTCCGTGGGAAATTTCCCCCTGTCTCTGCTAGCAGACTAGTTTTTTTTACGCCGAATATCCATCTCAACCGCCTAAGCCTCGGGAATTCCTCATTTCTTGTTGGGCACAACTGTGAACTTCCCCGCGTTACCCGCCGCCATTTTCTGCCACACTTCACAGTTTACTGTGGCAAGCAATGTTAATTACATTTCCCTCTGCGATAACACTCGAATAATGGAATGGAGAGAATCCCAAATGATGAAGCATCCACTGACGCTGTCCGCGCTTGCGCTGCTGGTGTGCGCCTCCGCGCAAGCGGCCACCGTCGATCTGCGCGTGCTGGAAACCACCGATCTGCACAGCAACATGATGGACTTCGATTACTACAAGGACACACCGACCGACAAGTTCGGCCTGGTGCGCACCGCCAGCCTGATCCAACAGGCGCGCCAGCAGGCCGCCAACGCGGTGTTGGTGGACAACGGCGACATCATTCAGGGCAGCCCGCTCGGCGACTACATGGCGGCCAAGGGGCTGAAACCGGGCGACGTGCACCCGGTCTATAAGGCGATGAACACGCTGGACTACGTCGTCGGCAACATCGGCAACCATGAGTTCAACTATGGGCTGGACTACCTGAAGAACGCTATCGCGGGCGCCAAATTCCCGTATATCAACGCCAACGTCATCGACGCCAAAACGCAAAAACCGCTGTTCACGCCGTACATCATCGTCGATACGCCGGTGAAAGATCACGACGGCAAGGCGCATACGCTGCGCATCGGCTACATCGGCTTCGTGCCGCCACAGATCCTGGTGTGGGACAAAGCCAACCTGCAGGGCAAAGTGACGGTGGACGACATCACCGCCACCGCCAAGCGCTACGTGCCGCAGATGCGTAAAGAGGGCGCCGATCTGGTGGTGGCGATCCCGCATTCCGGGCTGTCCAGCGAACCTTACAAGGCGATGGCGGAAAACTCGGTCTATTACCTCAGCCAGGTGCCGGGCATCGACGCCATCATGTTCGGCCACGCCCATGCGGTGTTCCCGAGCAAGGACTTTGCCAACATCAAAGGCGCGGATATCGACAAAGGCCTGCTGAACGGCGTGCCGGCGGTGATGCCGGGCCAATGGGGCGATCATCTCGGCATTGTCGACCTGCAGCTCAACAACGATGGCGGCAGCTGGAAAGTGACCGCCGCCAACGCGGAAGCACGGCCGATCTACGACAAAGAGAACAAGAAATCGCTGGCGGCGGAAGACGCCGCGCTGGTGAAAGTGTTGGCGGACGATCACAAGGGCACGCGCGAGTTCGTCAGCCAGCCGATCGGTAAATCCGACGGCAACATGTACAGCTACCTGGCGCTGGTGCAGGACGATCCGACGGTGCAGATCGTCAACAATGCGCAGAAAGCCTACGTCGAACATTACATCCAGGGCGATCCGGACCTGGCCGATCTGCCGGTGCTGTCGGCGGCGGCGCCGTTCAAGGTCGGCGGCCGCAAGAACGATCCCGCCAGCTTCGTCGAAGTGGAAAAAGGCCAGCTCACCTTCCGCAACGCCGCCGATCTCTATCTCTACCCCAATACGCTGGTGGTGGTGAAGGCGAGCGGCAAAGAGGTGAAAGAGTGGCTGGAGTGCTCCGCCGGCCAGTTCAACCAGATCGACGTCAACAGCGCCAAGCCGCAGGGCTTGATCAACTGGGACGGCTTCCGTACCTATAACTTCGACGTGATCGACGGCGTCAACTACCAGATCGACGTCAGTCAGCCGGCGCGCTACGACGGCGAATGCCAACTGATCAACGACAAGGCGGAGCGTATCAAGCAGCTGACCTTCAACGGCAAGCCGATCGATCCGAACGCCACCTTCCTGGTCGCCACCAACAACTACCGCGCCTACGGCGGCAAATTTGCCGGCACCGGCGACCAACATATCGCCTTCGCTTCGCCGGATGAAAACCGCTCGGTGCTGGCGGCCTACATCAGCGCCGAAACCCAGCGGCATGGCGCGGTGCGCCCGCAGGCGGACAACAACTGGCGTTTGGCGAACTTCAGCAGCCAGCAGCCGCTGGATATCCGCTTCGAGACCTCGCCTTCGGACAAAGCGACAAGGTTTATCAAAGAGCACGCCCAATATCCGATGAGCGCCGCAGGCAGCGACAGCATCGGCTTCGCGGTTTATCGCATCGATTTAAGCGGTAAGTAACACGGTTTATGGCCGGCGCGCCCGGCCATTCATCGCCCGTCTGCGCGGCGCATAAAATAAGGGCGCCACGAAGGCGCCCAGAACAATCCTCGGTGGGATTACAGGATTTCCAGCAGCTCGACGTCGAACACCAGCGCGCTGAACGGCGGGATGGACGCGCCTGCGCCACGCTCGCCGTAGGCCAGGTTGTGCGGGATATACAGCTGCCATTTGGAGCCGACCGGCATCAGGGTCAGCGCTTCGATCCAGCCTGGGATCACGCCGCTGACCGGGAATTCTGCCGGCTGGCCGCGTTCAACCGAGCTGTCGAACACGTCGCCGTTGATCAGACGGCCGGTGTAGTGCACACGCACGCGATCCTGACGGGACGGAATTGGGCCGTTGCCCTGCTCCAGTACGGAGAACTGCAGGCCAGACTCGGTCAGCGTCACGTCATCGCGCTTGGCGTTGTCGTCCAGGAATTTCTGGCCTTCAACCGCCATCGCCTGCTGGCGCTCGCGGCGCACCGCGTCCGCACGCTCGTGGATTTCACGCAGCGCACGGTGCACCACGTCTACCGGAACCGCCGGGGCATTCCCTTCCAGCGCGTCACGCAAACCCGCCAGCAAAGCTTCCGGTTGCAAACCTTCCAGCCCGGACTCTTGCAGCTGCTGGCCGACCTGTAAACCAATCCCGTAACTTGCTTGCGCTTCAACGCTGTCAAAAGAAGGGGTTGTCATGGGGTTTTCCTTAAGTCTGTAAAAAGTCGAAAGCGCAGCATAACAGCGCGTCAATGCCGGGTAAAATCTTGTGTGGAGAATGATGACTTTTGTCGTAGAAAAAGAAACAATAACCTTCTGTTAACGCCCGCAGCCGCAAACCCCGGCTCTGCCGCTCAGCCGCCTTTCACTTCAATCAGTTAGCGGACTATACTGAAAGCAGGATATCGGGCAGGCGACGCGTTTGCCGCGCCGCACTGATTATTACGCCGTCGAAGAGAGGTCACCATGGGCAGAATCGCGCCCAGGAGAAGGAAAACCACCCGCATCTACCAGCCGCTGCTGCGCACCTGGCTGAACATCAGCCAGCGCCTGAAACCAGGCGCCGCACCCACGGCTGAAGGCGCGGAACCGCCATCGGAGCCGCCGTCGGCCAACGACAAAATGCAGCGGGTCAAAGCGCTGCTGATTAAAGTCTGGCATCTGCCGGACGGTTTCCATTGGATGGAACCGCTACCCTACTTTCATCGCCGCTGGGTGCTGATCTTCGGCATCATTCTGCTGCTGGCGTTGCTGTGGCCCTACTCGCCCGAAAGACAGCCGTTCCCGGTCTCTCAGCAGGAAACCAGCGTGCCGCTGCAGGCCGAGCTGCAAAACGGTGGTAGCGCCGCCGCGCCTGCCAACGAACCGACGCCGGCAGGCAACTGGCAGCGTTATCAGATCCAGCCCGGCCAGACCCTGGCCCAACTGTTTCGCGACAACAATCTGCCGGTGAATGAAGTGTTCGCCATGGCACAGGTGGAAGGCGGCGACAAGCCGCTGAGCAACATGAAAGCCGGCCAGGAAGTGCGCATCGAACGCGACGCCAACGGTGTGATTAGCGCGCTGTCGGTCACCACGGCAGACAACAGCCAGGCGCTGTTCCGCCGCCAGGCCGACGGCAGCTACCGCCGGGAACGCTAATCTCTACAGCTGCGCCAGCAGAAACTCGCGCAGCACCACGCCCTGATTGTGCTCGGTATCTTTGCTGCCATACAGCAGCGTCAGCGTTTGCCCCTGCCGTAACAGCGCCACCAGCGGCTGCCAGGCGTCGTTGGCCGCCAGCTGTTGGCGATAGCGCGTCTCAAAGGCTTCCCACTGGTCGGTATGCTGATGGAACCACTTGCGCAGCTCGTCATCCGGCGCCACCTGTTTCAACCACTGCACGCCCGTCAACCGCTCTTTGCTGATGCCGCGCGGCCATAGCCGGTCTATCAGATAACAGTGTTCCGGCGCCGGCGCGCTGAAATCGTAAACCCGCTGTAGCGTAATCGTTGCCATCGCACGCTCTCCTTTTCATCCCGTCTTCAAGCGTAGCGCGTTTTGCCGGACGCAGAAAAGCAAAACGCCAGCGCGAGGCTGGCGTTTTAACCGGTTAACAGTAGCGTAAATTACGCTTCTGCAACCACAACTACATTCAGCTGTGCGAACACGTCGCTGTGTACCTGGAAGTGCACTTCGTGCTCGCCAGTGGTACGCAGAACGCCGTTCGGCAGACGAACTTCGCTCTTGGCAACTTCAACGCCTGCCGCAGTCACTGCGTCAGCGATGTCGCGGGTGCCGATAGAGCCGAACAGTTTACCTTCGTCGCCAGATTTGGAAGCGATGGTGACTGAACCCAGTTCGTTGATCTTGGTTGCGCGAGCTTCAGCAGCAGCCAGAACGTCAGCCAGTTTGGCTTCCAGTTCAGCACGGCGTGCTTCGAAGAACTCAACGTTTTTCTTGGTAGCAGGAACAGCTTTGCCCTGTGGTACCAGGAAGTTACGAGCGTAGCCCGCTTTAACGTTAACTTGATCACCCAGGCTGCCCAGGTTTGCTACTTTATCAAGCAGAATAACTTGCATTACCTTATCCTCTCAAAGTCGTTAATGGACAGTGGCCGATTACTGATGACGATCAGTGTACGGCAACAAAGACAGGTAGCGCGCGCGCTTGATAGCACGGGCCAGCTGGCGCTGATATTTTGCACGAGTACCGGTGATACGGCTCGGTACAATTTTACCACTTTCGGTGATGTAGTTTTTCAGCGTAGCGATGTCTTTATAGTCAATCTCTTGAACGCCTTCCGCGGTGAAACGGCAGAACTTGCGACGACGGAAATAACGTGCCATTTGGCTAGTCTCCAGAATCTATCAATTCAATCTGCTCGGCATGCAGAACCAATTTGCTCAGCCCGTTGCGCCCTTGATGGCAGCTTACAAAGCCTTGCACGGTAATCTGACTGCCGACCGTTAATCTTTGAGTTAGTGCTTGTGACTGTTGTCCGCTGACAACCACGGGCATTCGGCACCATGCTTGTCTGCTGAATCCGGCTTCCATCTGCTGCGAACGGTGCTCTAGCACAAATTGGCAGTGCGGTATCCCGGAAGGACTCACTTTTCGAACCGGCGCCTTGCACACAGTGCCCGACAAAACCAGACGATTAGCCGTCACGGCGGCAATTACTCTTCAGAATCCCCAGCATCTGCATCATCTGCGGTTTCGTTAGCGAAGTCTTCGCGGCGATCGCCACGACGTTCGTCTTTCGCTTTAACCATCGGAGATGCTTCGGTTACCGCGTGCTTAACGCGCATAACCATGCTGCGGATAACGGCGTCGTTGAAGCGGAAGTTAGTTTCCAGCTCATCGATCGCTTCCTGCGGCGCTTCAACGTTCAGCAGAACGTAGTGAGCTTTGTGCAGTTTGTTGATCGGATAAGCCAGCTGACGGCGGCCCCAGTCTTCCAGACGGTGAATCTGACCTTGCGCGTTAGTGATGGTAGCACTGTAACGCTCGATCATGCCCGGAACCTGTTCGCTTTGGTCAGGATGGACCATAAAAACGATTTCGTAATGACGCATCGAATTGCTCCTTACGGATTATTCAGCCTCCTGTCAGGGTCAACCGCGGCCCATGGAAGCAAGGAACGTGTTTAGTGTGCGGCTGAAAAATGACGCGTAATCATACTGACGCAGGGCGGGAAACTCAAGGACTGCGTGGGTTTTATTCGCGTTAATGCGAGGCGCTATGGGAAATAGCACGATTTGCTCGTGAGTGAACCTATGTACGCCGATCCATCAGTTTCAAAAATCTTTCAATGAAATCAGCGTTGAGTCACAAATCTATTTCACTTTTTTTGAAGGATGCCTTCAAAACACCCCGCTTTTTAATCGCCGGCAACGGACTAAAATTAACCATATCCGCCGCAGACAGCGCGACGAAAAAGATCCCAGGTTATTCAATGCAGATAAATGACTTTTTGCCGCAGCGACACTCGCTGTCAGGCCGTAACGGCAAAAAGTAAGAGAGGCACTATGAAACGCATTATTCTCGCGACGGCGCTGGCCGCCCTGTTCTCCGCCAATGTGATGGCCGCGACGGAGATCACCTCGCACCAGGCCGATCAACGCCAAAGCGTCGGCTTCGTCACCCTGAACCAGAATGTGGTTTCGCCGGACGACGCCAGCAGCCAGGTCAGTAAAATCGCCGACCAACGCGGCGCAAGCTCTTATCGCATCATCGCCCTGCACGAACCGGGCGACAACAGCACGATGCACGTCAGCGCCGAGCTGTACCGCTAAAGAGACGCGCCACGCCAGGGAAATCCCAGGGCTTCATCAGAAAGCCCGTTCAGTCCGCACCGGAGCGCCGCCCGTTGGGCGCTCCGCTTCCCCCGCCAATCAGAGCTTGAGCAACGCCGGCGCGTTGAGCGCCTTGCCCGGATTGTGCAACTGCAACGCCATCCGCAGATAGTGGGTGCGCATTTGCAGCAGATCGGCACTTTCCGCCAGGGTCGCCCGCTGTTCGAACGAGAGTGCTCCCGGCGCCGCAGTGTGAGTGGCCGCCGCTTTCGGCGCGAAAGAGAACAGTGCCGTCATGTTTTGCACCGTATGCGCGGTAATGCGCGACAGCGGATGCACCTTGCCGTCGGCTGCCTCCAGCATCTCGCTGAAGGCCGCTGAGTTAAGCTCGGCGCGCGCTTTCATCGTTCCCATCAAACTGCGATCGGCGTCGGCCGTCTTGCTGATACCCTTTATCATGCCCTGCTCCTTGCTGCCCCAGAAAGAATTCACGCTGACATTCTCCCCTTCATTCGGCCAAACGATAGCCGAAACAGCAGGCACAGAGCGCTGCAATTCCATGCATCGTGCCCGGCGGCGCATCACAGCTCGCGGCGGAAAAAGTCTGCCGTGGCGGACAGCGCCAACGGCGTGATGCGGTGCTTCACCCCCGGCTCGACGAGCGACGTCAAACGGCCATCCGCGCCTTGCCGCCGCAGTTCGGCCGCCAAACGCAGGCTGTCCGCCGCAGGCACCACGTCGTCCGTCTCGCCGTGCCACAGCAACAACGGCCGCCCGGCTATCGTCTCCAAACGTCCTTCCAGCTCATATTCCGCCAGCACGGCGGTGCGCGCGGCAAACGCCGCCGGCGAGAGCGCCTCGCCCTCTTCGCCCAACGGCGGATACAGCGTTTGCGCCAGTGAACGGTAATAGCCGGAGCCCATCAGACTGGCGGCCGCCCGGATCCACGGGAAGCGCGCGAAGGCGCCAAGCGCGGTCATGCCGCCCATTGAGGCGCCGGCAACGCCGATGCGTCCGTCGGCAATCAGGCCAAGCCGCTCAAAATGTGCCTTGATCTGCGGCAGCTCGTCGATATTGCCGCGCAGGATCTCCCAGAACGCCGCCAGGCGCCGCGTCTCATCGCCGTCGAACCGCTCGCCGTGCCGATCGGCATCCGGCAGCACCGCCCGAAAACCGGCGCGCGCCAGCGCATAGGCGAAGTAGGCGTACACCTCTTTCGACGAGGTATAACCATGGCAGAAGAACACCGTCGGCAGCGGCCGATGATACTGCCCCGCCGGCACCGCATGGATCACCGCAATATCGCCCGCCCGCTCGTCATGAATTTCGATCATCCGTTCATCCTCAACTCACCTGTTGGCATTCATCATGACAAACTTGCGCCAGCCAGCGTTAGCTCAATCTGTTCCAGCTTATATTGCGTTACACTGAAGCCATCGCACCGGCTCTTTCGAGGTTCCCATGACGTTTGTCCGCACACTCATCGCCCTGACGCTGGCCGCACAGCTTTCCGCCTGCGGCATCATGACCACCACGCCGAAACCGCCGCCGCCGCCCACCACGCAGGCGCAGGAGATCGTTCGCGCGCAGACCGCCGAGCTGGTGAAAATCGGCACCGTCACCGCCGTGGTACGCGGCAGCCCGATGGACGTGGAAGCGGAGATCCAGCGCAAGGCCACCGCCGCCGGCGCCCGTTATTATGTGATCATCATGAACAGCGAAACCGTCGTGCCGGGCCAATGGTATTCCCAGGCGATCCTGTATCGCTAAGGCGGGGATTTTTTAAGCAGATTTACACTGGCTTTGCACAGGCTGAAGCAGGGTGTTGCACACTGAGGGACAGCATGCCGCATGTTGCGGGTGCGATTCAGGATCTGACGAAGGGGAACGCCATGAAACGCTCCACCGCACTCACCTCCCTCTTGCTTTCCATGGGGTTGCTCAGCACCGGCGCACAGTCCGCCGAGCTGGCGCCCGCCGATCGCGTGACGCCGCTCAGTGAAATCGCCGAGATCACCTTCAGCGATCTGCCCGGCTCGCCGCAGGAAGCGGAACTGGCCATCGCCCGCACCGCCGGTCAACACGGCGCCAGCTATTACCGCATCCTGCGGATGGAAGAACAGGCGCACCCGCTTGGCTGGCGCGCCTCGGCCATCTTATACCTTTAGTAGCTCATGCACGCCGCATTCAACACGCCGCCGCTAACGGAGACGCCCCCCAGGAAAATCCCGGCGGCCAGATGATTCGCTTCGATCTTTTCGCTGATGCGCGGCATGTAGATCTTCACGGCCGCGAACAGCAGCAGTTGCACCACCAGCGCCACCACGCCCCACAGCAGGTAATCCAGCAGGCTGATCGAGTTGATCGCCGCGCTGGCCAGCGGGATCACATACCCCAGGCAAGCGCCGATAAAGGCAAAGGCGGCGGATTGATTATCGGCCTTGATCAACGCCCATTCGTCATGCGGGGTGATGCGGGTATAGACGAACAGAAACACCAAAATCATGGCGAAACCGCTGAAGAAGTAAGAGGCGAACGCCGCCAACGCGCTGAGAATATCCATGTGCATTTTCCTGTCAGAGTGAGGCTGAATTAAAAAGGTTTTCGCCGCCGCGCGCCACCCTTTTCCCTAACCGCCGATGGCGCGGTTCAGCAGCAGTTCGCACACCTCGGCCGACAGCAGGCTCTCGCCGCGATGATCCAGCGTCAGGTGGCACCAGGCGTCGGCGATCTGCGGACTGGCATGCTGCAGCAGCTGCGCGGCGCAGCACAGGTCGAACAGCTGCTGGGTCAGCAGCCGCCCCATCTCTTCACGCGGTTGCCGGGCGCGCTGCTGCCACTGCCGCCAGGCATGATCGAACAACCGATTCTGGCCGCGCACCGGCTGCAGCTCGAACTGCAACATCTCGAGCGCGCCCGGCAGTTTATGCAGACTGCGCAACACGTCCAGACACATGATGTTGCCGGAGCCCTCCCAGATGCTGTTCACCGGCATTTCACGGTACAGGCGCGGCAGCTCGCTCTCTTCGCAGTAGCCGATGCCGCCCAGCACCTCCATCGCCTCGGCGATGAACGGCATGCCCTGGCGGCAGATGCTGTATTTGGCCGCCGGCGTCAGCAGGCGGCTGTAGATCAGCTCGCCCTCATTGCTGCGGCTTTCCCAGGCGCGGGCCAGCCGGAACAGCAACGCGGTATGCCCTTCCAGCCGCAGCGCCATGCGCGCCAGAACCTGGCGCATCAGCGGTTGTTCGATCAACAGCTTACCAAATGCCTGCCGCTGCAGCGCATGATACAGCGCCACTGACAGCCCGCGACGCATCAGGCCGTGGCTGCCCAGCGAGCAGTCGAAACGGGTCAGGCCACCCATTTTCAGGATATGCCGCACGCCGTCGCCCTCATCGCCCAGCAGCCAGGCCGCGGCGTCCTGAAACTCCACCTCGCTGCTGGCGTTGGAGCGGTTGCCCAGTTTGTCTTTCAGCCGCTCCAGGCGAATGGCGTTGCGGCTGCCGTCCGGCAAAATGCGCGGCAGGAAGAAGCAGGACAGCCCGCCTTCGGCCTGCGCCAGCACCAGGTGCGCATCGCTCTGCGGCACCGAGAAGAACCACTTGTGCCCCACCAGCCGGTAGGCTTCGCCCGGCCCACGCGCGCCGAGCGGCGTGGCGGTGGTGGTATTGCTCAAGACATCGGAGCCGCCCTGCTTCTCCGTCATGCCCATGCCGATCAGCAGACCGCGCTTTTGCCCGCCCGGCAGCAGGTGAGCGTCATAACGATCCGACAGCAACGGCGTCAGCCAGGAGCGAAACTCGGCCGGTAACGCCTGCTGCAGCAGCGGCGTGGCGCCGAAGGTCATGGTCACCGGGCACAGCGTGCCGGCCTCGACCTGCGCATGCAGCATAAAGCGCGCGGCGCGCGCCACGAAGGAACCGATGCGCGCATCCTCCTGCCAGGGCAGGTTGTGCACCCGGTTGGCGATCAGCCCCTGCATCAGGATATGCCAGGCCGGGTGAAAGCGGACGTCGTCCAGTCGCTGGCCGGTGGCGTCGTAGCGCAGCAGCTCCGGCGGGTTGGCGTTGGCCAGCCGCCCCAGCTCCAGCGACTCCTGCGTGCCGAGCTGCTGGCCCAGCGAAGCCAATACCTCGGCGTCCCAACCGCCTTGCTCGCGCTGCAACGCTTCACGCAGCGGCGTATCGGAGAGAAACAGGTTGCTGTTGCCCAGCGGCTTGGGTTGGTTAAAAACGGTGTGCGTAGTCCAGACCATGAGAGTGCTCCCTGAAAAAAGCGTCAGGAGTAAGTATGGTCGGCGCAGGGATTTCTGCCGCAGGCGGGATCACAAGAGGGGGAATTAACGGGGGCACTGCGCCCCCGTCAGGAGAATCAGCCGCGCTGACGCACCGCTTCGAACAGGCAGATGCCGGTGGCGACCGACACGTTCAGCGAAGAGACGGTACCGGCCATCGGGATGCTGATCAGCTCGTCGCAGTGTTCGCGGGTCAGGCGGCGCATGCCTTCGCCTTCCGCGCCCATCACCAGCGCCATCGGGCCGGTCATTTTGCTCTGATACAGCGTATGGTCGGCTTCGCCGGCGGTGCCCACCACCCAGACATTCATTTCCTGCAACAGACGCAGCGTGCGCGCCAGGTTGGTCACGCGGATCAACGGCACGTTTTCGGCGGCGCCGCAGGCCACTTTCTTGGCGGTGGCGTTCAACTGGGCGGAACGGTCACGCGGCACGATCACCGCGTGCACGCCGGCCGCATCGGCGCTGCGCAGGCAGGCACCGAGGTTGTGCGGGTCGGTCACGCCGTCCAGCACCAGCAGGAACGGCGTCTCCACGCTCTCCAGCAGGCCCGGCAGATCGTTCTCCTGATACTGGCGCCCTTCGCGCACCCGGGCGATGATCCCCTGGTGCACCGCGCCTTCAACCTTGTCATCCAGCCATTGGCGGTTCGCCACCTGGATCACGATGCCGGTCGCTTCCAGCTCGGCGATCAGCGGTTGCAGGCGGCGATCTTCGCGGCCTTTCAGGATAAACACTTCCAGGAAGCGTTGCGGGTCGCGCTCTAACAGGGCTTTGACGGCGTGGATGCCGTAAATAATTTCGCTCATGATGCTCTTTTAAATTCGTGCGGCCGGCGATAACCGGCCGATGATAACGATGTGCGGCAGGTTAGGCCTGCTCGGCACCTTTCTTCTTGGCTGCGCGTTTGGCTTTGGTCGCCGCCGCGATTTTCCGCGTTTTGTCGGACGCTTTCTTGGCTTTCTTTTTCGCCTTCTTCACGTTGTCCGCAGGCTTGGCGTCATCCTGCTTGCGGAAGGCGCTGTCCGGCTCGAAGTTGGCCGGCGGTTTGCCGCCGCGGCGCTTGCCGCGCCCTGCGCTACCGTTGTCGCGCAGCGTACGCTGGCCGCCTTTCTTGGCGCGATCGCGCTCGGTTTTGCCTTCACCGCGCGCTTTGCGGGTGCTGGACACCAGCGCGAAGTCGATCTTGCGCTCGTCCATATGCACCGCGTCCACGCGGATCTCCACCGTATCCCCCAGGCGATAGACCGTGCCGGAAGACTCGCCGATCAGGCGCTGGCCGATATTATCGTAGCGATAGTAATCATTATCCAGCGTTGATACGTGCACCAGCCCGTCGATAAACAGATCGTTCAGGCGCACGAAGAAGCCGAAACCGGTCACGCTGGAGATGATGCCGCTGAACACTTCACCGACGTGATCCTGCATGAAGTCGCACTTCAGCCAGTCGGCGACGTTGCGCGTCGCTTCGTCCGCGCGGCGCTCGGTCATCGAACAGTGTTCGCCCAGCTGCAGCATCTCTTCGAATTCGCTGTGCCAGCCGCCGGTCGGCGTCCAGCGCTCTTTCGGCTCGCCGTGTTCCTTGGCCAGCTGATATTTGATCGCGCGGTGCAGCGCCAGATCCGGATAACGGCGGATCGGCGAGGTGAAGTGGCCGTAAGAGGCCAGCGCCAGGCCGAAGTGGCCGCGGTTTTCCGGATCGTAAATCGCCTGCTTCATCGAGCGCAGCAACATGGTTTGCAGCATTTCGTGGTCAGGGCGCTCGGACACTTCATCCATCAGCACCGCATAGTCCTTCGGCTGCGGCTTATTACCGCCGCCCAGCGTCAGCCCCAGCTCGCTCAGCACGCTGCGCAGCGCGGAGATGTGGTCGTCGCTCGGACGATCGTGCACGCGGTACAGCGCCGGCTCGTTGCGTTTCTCGACGAAGCGCGCGGCCGCCACGTTGGCCATGATCATGCACTCTTCGATCAGCTTGTGGGCGTCGTTGCGCACCGTCGGCTCTACGCGCTCGATGCGACGCTCGGCGTTGAAGATGAATTTGGCTTCTTCGGTTTCGAACGCGATGCCGCCGCGCTCGGCGCGCGCCTTATCCAGCACCTTGTACATGGCGTGCAGCTCTTCCAGGTGCTTGACCAGCGGATGGTAATGCTCGCGCAGCTCCTGATCGCCCTGCAGAATGTGCCACACCTTGTTGTAGGTCAGGCGGGCGTGAGAGCTCATTACCGCCTCGTAGAACTTGGCCGTCGACAGGCGCCCCTGGGCGGAGATGGTCATCTCGCACACCATGCACAGGCGATCGACCTGCGGGTTCAGGGAGCACAGCCCGTTGGACAACACTTCCGGCAGCATCGGGATCACCTGCGACGGGAAATAGACCGAGTTGCCGCGGCTACGCGCTTCATCGTCCAGCGCGGTGCGCGGACGCACGTAGTAGCTGACGTCGGCGATCGCCACCCACAGGCGCCAGCCGCCGCCGCGTTTTTTCTCGCAGTACACGGCGTCATCGAAGTCACGCGCATCTTCACCGTCGATGGTGACCAACGGCAGCTTGCGCAGATCGACGCGGCCCTTCTTGGCCGCTTCCGGCACCTGTTCGCTGAGATCGGCCACCTGTTTTTCCACCTGCGGCGGCCAGGTATGCGGGATCTCATGGGTGCGCAGCGCGATGTCCACCGCCATGCTGGTGCCCATCTTGTCGCCGAGGATCTCGACGATCTTGCCGACCGCTTTGGTGCGGCGGGTCGGACGCTGAGTCAGCTCCACCACCACCATAAAGCCCATGCGCGCGCCGCTGACGCTGTCCGCCGGGATCAGAATATCGAAGCTCAGACGGCTGTCGTCCGGCACCACGAAGCCGGTACCGGCGTCCATGAAGAAGCGGCCGACAATCTGGCTGGTTTTCGGCACCAGCACGCGCACGATGCGCGCTTCGCGGCGCCCTTTGCGGTCCGCGCCCAAGGCCTGCGCCAGCACCACGTCACCGTGGATCGCCATTTTCATCTGTTCGGCGGACAGGTACAGATCGTCTTTGCTGCCTTCGACGCGCAGGAAGCCGTAGCCGTCGCGGTGGCCGATCACCGTGCCGCGCAGCAGATCCAAACGTTCCGGCAGCGCGTAGCACTGGCGGCGGGTAAACACTAACTGACCATCGCGCTCCATGGCGCGCAGGCGGCGGCGCAGCGCTTCCAGCTGTTCTTCACCGCTGAGACCCAATTCGTTGCCCAGTTCTTCGCGGCTGGCCGGCGTTTCTCTTTTCGCCAAATGGGCCAGGATATATTCACGGCTGGGGATAGGGGATTCGTATTTTTCTGCTTCTCGTTCCAGGAATGGATCTTGTGACATTGCGGTTCCTCCGTTGTCATCAGCAGGATGACGTTGAGCCTTGTCTTCTCAACGTCGTTTTATTCGACAAGCAATAGCTTGTAGAGCGGCGGATTGTCTTCGACCATGTCGGCCAACGTATGCTTATCCAGCTCTTCAAGGAAATTCTGTACGCCCTGTTGGAGCACCTGCTTCAATCGGCAGGCAGGGGTGATGTGGCAAAACTCGCTGCTGCAGTTAACCAGCGCGAGCGGCTCCAGCGCCCGCACCACGTCGCCGAGGCGAATGCTCTCGGCCGGTTTGCCCAAACGGATGCCGCCATGCTTACCGCGCACCGCCGTGACAAAACCTACCCGGCTCAACTGATTGATGATCTTCACCATATGGTTGCGAGACACGCCATAAACCTCGGTCACTTCCGAGATGCTGGTCATCTTGTCCTGCGGCAACGAGGCCATGTAGATCAACGCCCGCAGGCCATAATCAGTAAAACTTGTTAACTGCACATTTTACCTCTGGGTATCACTTTACCCGTCTGATACGCCGCTTTTCGGCGCTATTCAAAAGATTACTCATTGGATAATAAACCAGCCGGAGAGTTCGTCGCTAATTATTTAGCGAATCCCGCGCCCTAAGGCGGGTTTATGAAAGGATTTTTTGACGTGAAACCGCAATCGGAGGGAGTCAGGATAAAAACAAACCGGGACGCGCCCGGTTTGTTTAATGCCGCAAAGCCTGATTATGCGTCGAACGGGTCGCGCAGGATCATGGTTTCGCTGCGATCCGGGCCGGTAGAGATGATGTCTACCGGTACGCCGGTCACTTCTTCGATGCGCTTGATGTAGTTCAGCGCAGCCTGAGGCAGCTTGCTGTGCTCTTTCACGCCAAAGGTGGTTTCGCTCCAGCCCGGCATGGTTTCGTAGATAGGCTCGATGCCTTCCCAGCCTTCAGCCGCCAGCGGAGTGGTGTCCACTTCGCGGCCGTCCGGCATGCGGTAGCCCACGCAGATCTTCACTTCTTTCAGGCCGTCCAGGACGTCCAGTTTGGTCAGGCAGAAGCCGGACAGGGAGTTGATCTGCACGGCGCGGCGCACCGCTACCGCGTCCAGCCAGCCGGTACGACGACGACGGCCGGTGGTGGCGCCGAACTCGTTACCCTGCTTGCACAGGTACTCGCCGGTTTCATCGAACAGTTCGGTTGGGAACGGACCTGCACCCACGCGAGTGGAGTAGGCTTTCACGATGCCCAGCACGTAGTCCACATAACGCGGGCCGATGCCGGAACCGGTAGCCACGCCGCCTGCGGTGGTGTTGGAAGAGGTGACGTACGGGTAAGTACCGTGGTCGATATCCAGCAGGGTGCCCTGAGCGCCTTCGAACATGATCAGGTCGCCACGCTTGCGCGCGCCGTCCAGCAGTTCGGAAACGTCAACCACCATGGCGGTCAGGATGTCGGCGATAGACAGCACGTAGTCCAGCGTCGCCTGATAATCGACGGCGTCAACTTTGTAGTAGTTGACCAGCTGGAAGTTGTGGTAATCGACGATCTCTTTCAGCTTAACGGCGAAGGTTTCTTTGTTGAACAGGTCGCCGACGCGCAGGCCGCGACGAGCCACTTTATCTTCGTAAGCCGGGCCGATGCCGCGACCGGTGGTGCCGATCGCTTTCGCGCCGCGCGCTTTCTCACGCGCGTTATCCAACGCAACGTGGTAAGGCAGGATCAACGGGCAAGCTTCGGAGAGTAACAGACGTTCGCGTACCGGGATGCCACGCGCTTCGAGTTCACCCATTTCTTTCATCAACGCGTCCGGCGCCAGAACAACACCGTTGCCGATGATGCTGGTGACGTTTTCACGCAGAATACCTGAAGGAATTAAATGAAGAACGGTTTTTTCACCGTTGATTACCAGAGTGTGGCCAGCGTTATGGCCACCTTGGTAGCGCACAACATATTGAGCCCGTTCAGTCAGCAGGTCTACAACCTTGCCTTTACCTTCGTCACCCCATTGGGTGCCCAGTACGACGACGTTCTTACCCATTTTTCAAAATCACCGATTGCTTAAAAATGGATTCTACCACCGTAATTTTCGATTTTCAGCACTTTTAGCATACGATTGCATAAATTTTGGTCTAGACTTTAAAGACCCGTGCGGCCGCTCAACATGTAGTAGATCACGCAGCCCGCAACCACTATTCCACCGCCAAATCGCCGCAGCGTCGCGTCCGGCAACTGCGACATCGCCACAATCATTTTGCGCCAGGCCTGCGGAAACAGCATCGGCCCCAATCCTTCCAGCACCAGAACCAGCCCGAGCGCCAGCCAAATCGTTGAGTTCATGCATCCCCCAAAAACGAGAAAGGGCCCGCGTAAACGGGCCCTCGATCAGATTGCCTCCCACGCTTATTTGCGCAGGGTATCAGGCGACTTCATGTAGCGGAAGAAATCGCTGTCCGGGCTCAGTACCAGCACGTCCTGATTGTCCTTGAAGCTGGCTTCATAGGCACGCAGGCTGCGGATAAAGGCATAGAAGTCCGGATCCTGGCTGAACGCGTTGGCGAACAGCTTGGCTGCTTCAGCATCGCCTTCACCACGGGTGATACGCGCCTGACGCTCGGCTTCCGCCAGGGTACGAGTCACTTCGTAGTCCGCGCTGGCGCGCAGTTTCTCGGCTTCTTCCTGGCCCTGCGAGCGCAGACGACGGGCTACCGCTTCACGCTCGGCGCGCATACGCTGGTAGATGGCGTCGGACACTTCGGCCGGCAGGTTGATCTGCTTGATACGCACGTCGATCACTTCGATGCCCAGCGCCGCCATGCTGTTCGGGTTCACCTGCGGCTGTTTGCCGGTGGTTTCCCGCTCAACGCGCGCCGCCGCAGAGGCGATAGCGTCATCGGCTTCGGTGGTCGCCACTTCTTCGCCGTCGCCCACTGTGCCGGTGTTCAGCGCGTCACGCACGTCAGACATCAGCTTGCCGCGCGAGTCGGTCACGATGTCTTTCACGTCCAGGCGGCCGATTTCGGAACGCAGACGGTCGCTGAACTTGCGTTTCAGCAGCACTTCGGCCTGGGAGACGTCGCCGCCGCCGGTCGCCAGATAGTAACGGCTGAAATCGCTGATACGCCACTTCAGATAGGAGTCGACGATCAGGTCTTTCTTCTCGCTGGTCACGAAGCGATCGGCCTGGTTGTCCATGGTCTGGATGCGCGCATCCAGGTTCTTCACGGTCTCAATGAATGGGATCTTGAGGTGCAGACCCGGCGCATACACCAGCGGCTTGTTTTCGCCATCGCGCAGCACCTTGCCGAAGCGCAGCACGATGCCGCGCTGGCCTTCCTGCACCACGAACAGCGAAGCGTACAGCACCACCAGCACCGCGAGGACAATAACTACAAAAGACTTACGCATTGATTACTCTCTCCCTACGCGAGTGGTGTCGTCACGCTGCGCATTCGCCCGGCGCTGATCCATAACCGATCCGCCGCTGGTGCGCGGAGTGCTGCTGTTGGCAGCCGGCGCAGGATTCGGATTGAGGCGAATCAGGCTGGTATCCTTGTTGCCGCTCTCCGTCGCCGCGCCTTGGCCGCGCAGCATCTGATCCAGCGGCAGCACCATCAGGTTGTTGCCTTTGTCGCTCACCAACACCTTACGGGTATGGCCCAGCACTTTTTCCATGGTTTCGATATACAGACGCTCGCGGGTGATCTGCGGTGCGGACTTGTATTCCGGCAACAGCTTGGCAAAGCGCGCCACCTCACCCTGAGCTTCCAGGACGGTGCGGTCCTTATAAGCCTTGGAGTCTTCCAGCAAACGCTGCGCCTGGCCGTTCGCACGCGGCTGAACTTCGTTGGCGTAAGCTTCCGCTTCACGGATGTATTGCTGCTCGTTCTCACGCGCGGCGATCGCATCGTCGAACGACGCCTTCACCTCTTCCGGCGGACGCGCCGCCTGGAAGTTGACGTCCAGCAGCGTGATGCCCATGTTGTAAGGACGAATGGTCTCTTCCAGCATGCGCTGCGTATCGTTACGCACCACGGTACGGCCTTCGGTCAGGATGCGGTCCATCGAGTATTTGCCGATCACGCCGCGCAGGGCGCTGTCGGTCGCCTGGCTCAGGCTGTCGTCGGCATTGACGACGCTGAACAGGTACGCTTCCGGGTTGGTCACGCGGTACTGCACGTTCATTTCCACGCGCACCACGTTTTCATCGGAGGTCAGCATCACGCCGGACGCCGCCAGCTCGCGCACGGACTCCACGTTCACCGGACGCACGTCGTCGATGAAGGTCGGCTTCCAGTTCAGACCCGGCTGCACCAGATGGCTGAACTTACCGAAACGCGTCACGACGCCGCGCTCGGCTTCCTTGATGGTGTAGAAGCCGCTGGCGGCCCAGATCACCACCACGGCGACCGCCGCGATACCGATAATGCGGCCGCTGAAGCCCGACCCAGAGGTGCCGGTGCCGCCGCTATTGCTGTTGGAGCCTTTGCCCCCGCCGAAACCGCTCAATTTCTTGCTCAGTTTGCGGAAGATATCGTCCAAATCAGGTGGCCCTTGATCACGACCGCCTTTGTTGTTACCGCCAGAGTTGCCGCCATTGTTATTGCTGCTCCCCCACGGGTCGCGGTCCTGTCCGTTATTACCGGGCTGATTCCACGCCATGTTTTAGCTCCATATTCTGTGATTGGGTACTTCAGGCTTTCGCGAAGCATAAATGTAACAGGATATGATCATACGATAAAGTCAATCAGGTCCTGTTCTTGCTTGCAGAGACGACGCCATTCGACGATCGGCATTCGCACCACCACGCCAATGCTGCCATCTTCTTCGTTCCACTCTTTTTCAATCGCCTGAAGCTGGTAAAAACGGCTGCGAAGACGGCCTGCCCGTGGCGGTAAGCGCAATTCGTAATGCGCGATCTCCCCCGATAAGCGCTCCGTCAACGCCTGATACAGCAACGGAATACCCTCTCCGCTGGCGGCGGACAGCCACACCCGGATCGGCAGGTTTTCGTCGTTGCGGTCGATACGCGGCACAAAATCGTCCAGCATATCTATTTTGTTCATCACTAACAGTGTAGGAATTTCATCCGAGTCTATCTCCGCCAGCACGGTGTTCACCGCTTCGATGTTCTCATCGACGCGCGGATCTGCGGCATCGATGACGTGCAGCAGCAGAGATGCCTGGCGCGTTTCCTGCAGCGTCGCCTTGAAGGCGGCCACCAGATCGTGCGGCAGGTGCCGGATGAAGCCTACGGTATCCGCCAACACGGTATCCCCCACGTCCGGCACGTCAATGCGCCGCAACGTAGGATCCAGGGTGGCAAATAGCTGGTCCGCCGCATACACCTCGGCAGACGTTATTCGGTTAAACAGGGTGGATTTGCCGGCGTTGGTGTAGCCCACCAGCGATACGGTCGGCACATCGGCACGGGTCCGCGCGCGTCGGCCTTGTTCACGCTGCTTTTCTACCCGCTCCAGGCGGCGCAGAATCAAGCTGATGCGATCGCGCAACAGGCGACGGTCGGTCTCAAGCTGGGTTTCCCCCGGCCCGCGCAGGCCAATCCCCCCTTTTTGCCGCTCCAGGTGCGTCCAGCCGCGTACCAGACGCGTGGCGATGTGACGCAACTGCGCCAGCTCCACCTGCAGCTTACCTTCATGGGTGCGGGCACGCTGGGCGAAGATGTCTAAAATCAGCCCGGTGCGATCGATCACCCGGCATTCGCACAGGCGCTCGAGGTTTCTTTCCTGCGCCGGGGAAAGGGAATGATCAAACAGGACAACAGACGCGCCGCTGGCTTTCACCGCATCTGCAATTTCTTCGGCCTTTCCTTCGCCGACAAAGTACTTCGGATGCGGGGCTTTGCGGCTACCAGTCACCACTTGCAAAGCTTCGACACCGGCTGAGGAGACCAGCGATTCGAACTCGTTGAGGTCTTCCGTATCTTTGTCTTGCGAGAAATAGATATGAACCAGTACGGCCTGCTCACCGGCTTCATAACGGTCAAACAAGCGTGCAACCTCTCAAACGGACACTCACCGTGAGTTTGGGGGACATAAACAGCCCGCGGCTGCTTATGCTCCCCGTCATGGTTGACTTGCAACGCGCTTTATTCAGCGTCATCGCTTTCCTGCTGCGGCTGTTGCTGCGCAGACGGATTGTTGCCATGGTGATAGTTGCTTGAACCGCCGCTCGGGTTGTTGCTGTGATGCGAAACCGGGCGTGACGGGACAACGGTAGAGATAGCGTGCTTGTACACCATCTGGCTAACCGTGTTCTTCAACAGGATGACAAACTGGTCAAAAGACTCAATCTGGCCTTGCAGCTTAATACCATTCACCAAATAAATAGAAACCGGAACACGTTCACGACGCAATGCGTTCAGGAACGGATCTTGCAAAGATTGCCCCTTAGCCATTCTATCTTTTCCTTATTTGCTTGTTGTTTGTAACTAAGAACCTGTCGGCTCTAAAATAAACGACGTAAAAAATTTGCGCGCTGAATACTCAGCAATTGTACACAATCACCCAACCTATGCACTAACAACCTGTGTCACTGAGTCCAAAGCCTCTCCCGGCTTTTCACTGTCCAACCAATGGACCGACTCCCAACCCCGTAACCAGGTCATTTGGCGTTTAGCCAACTGACGTGTTGCGCAAATACCACGATAAACCATCTCATCGTAACTAATTTCACCAGACAAGTATGACCACATCTGGCGGTAACCGACACAGCGAATGGAGGGCAAGTCCGTATGCAAATCACCCCGTGCGAAAAGTGCACGCGCTTCCGTCTCAAAACCCGCCGCCAACATTTGATGGTACCGCAGCTCGATGCGTTGATGGATCAACTCACGGCTGGTCGGCGCTATCGCAAATTGGTGAACTTGATACGGCAACGATTCACCCGAAATTTGAGTCAGTTCCGTTAAAGTTTTACCCGAAATAAAAAAAACTTCCAGTGCTCTGGACAGTCTCTGCGGATCATTCGGATGAATTCTCAATGCCGCGACCGGATCGATCGCCTGTAACTGACGGTGCAACGCCTCCCAGCCCTGCTCCGCCGCTTGCCGTTCGATGCGCTCGCGCACCGCGGGATCGGCGGACGGCAACGGCGACAATCCTTCCAGCAACGCCTTGAAATACAACATGGTGCCGCCCACCAACAGCGGAATGCGGCCGGCGGCGGTGATGTCGGCCATCTCTTTGAGCGCATCGGCGCGGAACTCCGCGGCCGAGTAAGCTTCGGCGGGATCGCGAATATCGATCAGCCGATGCGGCGCCTGCGCCAATTCTTCGGCGCTCGGCTTGGCGGTGCCGATATCCATGCCGCGATAAATCAGCGCGGAATCGACGCTGATCAGCTCCACCGGCAGGCGTTCACGCAGCGCGATCGCCAGCGCGGTCTTGCCCGAGGCGGTTGGCCCCATGATGAAAATAGCCGGGGGACGTGGTGTCATTTCAGTGTCAGTCATGCTTGAGGGCCGCCAGTGCGGCCTGTAAATCAACGGGTTGTAAAAGTCCGCTCGGTGGCGATTTGACCAGCTGCGGGCAAAGTCGTTCAACGTCGGTCAGCAATTGTATCGCTTGCGAGGTGTTCCACTGTTCATGTTCGCTGCCAAGGCGGCGAGCGAGCCAGGTGGCCAGCACCGCGGGCGACATCTCCTGATGTTCGGCCAGATAGCCTAACAGTTCAGGTATCAGTTTTTGTAAATTTTGTTGGCGTAATGGTAAAGGCACTGCGCGCAGCGTCACACGGCCATGATCCGCCTGCAGATCCAGCCCCATCGCCGCCAACAGCGCCTGATGCCGCGCGATGGCCGCCGCTTCGCTCTTCTCCAACGTCAGCTTGACTGGGATCAGCAGCGGCTGCGGCCGCAGCCCTTCTGCCGGCGGGTTGAGCTGCGCCTGGCGCAGCCAGCGTTCCGCCACCGTCAGATTGAGCAACGCCGGCTGCTGGCACTGTTCAATCAACGCATAACACGGCGGATGGATCATCAACACTCGGCCAAAACTGTGCTGGCTACCCGCCAACGGCGTTTCCGCTGCGGCTTTCGCCGGCGGGAACAGCGGCGGCTTGCTCGGGGTTTCCGGCGCGGCCTCGGCCGGCGGCTCGGCGGCGGGCTGCATCAGTTTACCGTACAGCTCGCCTTCGCGTTTTTGGTAACCGCCCGCCGTTTGCCAACCGGGCTGCGGCGCGCGCTCGCGGGCGACGCCGGGCGATGACGGCGTTTCACGACGCGACGCCGGCAGAGAAAAATGGTTGCCGCCGGCGGCGACGCGGTTTTCCTGCTGCCAGACCGGCGCGGGCGCTTCGTCCGGCGTTTCCGCCAGCGGCAGCGACGGCGTCTGCCCGGCCTGTTGCAGCACGGTGGTCACCGCCTGGTAGATAAAATCGTGCACCAGCCGCGCCTGATGGAAACGCACCTCGTGCTTGGCGGGATGAACGTTGACATCCACCTGGTGCGGATCGACCTCCAGATACAGCACGTAAGCGGGCTGCTGATCGTCCTTCAACTGATCCTGATAGGCCTGACGAATGGCGTGATTGATCAAACGATCGCGCATCATGCGACAGTTGACGTAACAATACTGCATTTCACCCAGTTGGCGTGCCCCGGCCGGATCCGCCACCCAACCGCGGATGCTCAGATCGCCGTGCTGCCAGTCGATGCTCAACGCATGCTGTAAAAACGCCGGGCCGCAGATGCTGCCCAAACGGCGCTCGTGCTGGCTCTCTTCCTTCGCCGCCCGGTATTGGCGGATCAGTTTGCCGTTGTGGCTGAGGTTGATCGCCACATCGAAACGCGCCAGCGCGATGCGCCGCACCACTTCATCGATATGGCCAAATTCGGTTTTCTCGGTGCGCATGAACTTGCGGCGCGCCGGCGTGTTGTAAAACAGATCCAGCACTTCCAGCGTGCTGCCGACCGGGTGTGCAGCGGGTTTGACCGTCACCGCCTGCTCGCGCCCTTCGGCATAGGTTTGCCACGCCTCGCTTTGTTCGGCGGTGCGCGACGTCAAGGTCAAACGGGACACCGAACTGATACTGGCCAGCGCTTCGCCGCGAAAACCGAGGCTGACGATCGCTTCCAGGTCGTCGAGCGTGCTGATTTTACTGGTAGCGTGCCGCGCCAGCGCCAGCGCCAAATCGTCCTTGCCGATGCCGCAGCCGTTATCGCGAATGCGGATCAGCTTGGCACCGCCGCGTTCGATATCGATATCGATGCGCGTCGCACCGGCGTCCAGACTGTTTTCCACCAGCTCTTTGACCACCGACGCGGGGCGTTCAACCACCTCTCCGGCGGCGATCTGGTTGGCGAGCAGTGGCGGTAACACCTGGATAGGCATGCTGACTCCTGTAGCGGTGGCGCTAGGCCTGCGGAATGGTCAGCGTCCGATCCAGCGGCGCGACGTCCGACTTCAGATTATTGACCCGTTTCAGATCGCCGACGCTGACCCCATAACGAGAAGCGATAGAGGACAGCGTGTCCCCACGGGCCACTTTATGTTTAGACGGCTTCTTCGCCGGCGTTTTCGCCTTGGCGACGGCGGTGACGGCGGCGGTTTTCCCCGCCGGCACCTTCAGGCGTTGCCCGACCCACACGCCGTCTTTCTTCAGTTTGTTCAGATCCCGCAGGGCCGCCATGGTGGTGCCGTAGCTGTCGGCGATGCCGGACAGCGTCTCCGCCCGCTTCACCACGTGGATCTGGGTTTTGCCGCTAATGCTGCGGCTCGCGCCGGCCGGGCTGACGATAGGCTCCGGCTGGCGCACGTCTGGTGTTGAGGTGTTAACCGCCGCTGCGACGTCCAGCGGTCGGTTTTCCACCTTTGGGTCGGCTTGCAGCGGATGCGCCAGGAAGTAGCTGCGCAGGCCGTTATGAATGGCCTTGGCAATCTTCTCCTGATACGCGCTACTGCCCAGCAGCCGCTCCTCCGTGCTATTACTGATAAATCCTGTTTCCACCAGCAGCGATGGAATATCCGGCGAACGCAGCACGCCCAGGCTGGCGTGTTCCGGCCGACGTTTATGCAGCGATCCGACGCTCTGCAGCTGCTGCAGCACCTTCACCGCCACATCGTACCCGACGCGCTGCGAGTGGCCGAACTGCAGATCCAGCACCGCCTGGCTCAGATAAGGATCGGCCTGGCTGTTGGCCAGCAAATCGCCGGCGCCGCCGAGCAGCTCAGACTGCTTCTCATGCTGTTCCAGCCAGCCGGCCATTTCACTGTTGGCGCGGCGGTTGGACAGCACCCAGACGGAAGCGCCGCTGGCGCTGCGGTTTGGCGCGGCATCGGCGTGGATGGAGACCAGCACGTTGGCGCCCTGTTTGCGCGCAACGTCGGAACGCCCCATCACCGAGATAAAATAGTCGCCGTTACGCGTCAGCACCGGTTTGAACTGCGGATCGGCGTCCAGCATCGCCTGCAGGCGGCGTGCGATGGCGATGGTGACATTCTTTTCTTTCAACCCGCTCGGGCCAATGGCTCCCGGATCCTGGCCGCCGTGGCCGGCGTCGATCGCCACCACCACCCGATCGCCGGAACCGGCGGAAACGCGGCTGCTGCGCGGCGTGACCTCAGTGGCGGTGCCTGCGACCACAGTCTGTTTTTGGGTAAAGGGATTCGATCCCGTCGGCGCTTTGCGCAGCGGCGGCTCCGGCGCTTCACGCACCGCAACCGGCGCCTGACGCGGCGGTTGACTGACGGCGACCGGCGGAGGCGTTTGCACCGGCGCTTTACGCGCCACGATATTGGCGCCGCCTTCAGCCGAAATGGTGAATACCACGGTATGCACGCCGCCGTTCTGGCGAGTGGAAACGCGGGTTTTGGCGCGCTGGGTCAGATCAAACACCAGGCGCACGCTCTGAGCGTCTTTCGGCGCGCTGGAGCGAATGCTCTTTACCAGGTTTTGCCCGCTAAAGTTGAGCGGCAGGCCGCCGACTTTGCCCTTCTGGTTAACGTCCAGCACCACCCGTTCCGGGCCGTGCAGCGGGAAAAACGCATAGTCCGGCGGGCCATTGAAGCTCACCGACACCGTCGCTTCGCGTTGGGCGTTCGACACTTTGATATCGGACAGCGAGGATGCCGCCAGCGCGTTCAACGCGCCGAGCGGCCCCAGCACGGCGATCAGCATGATGACCGCAAATTTTTTCAACACCTGCGTCATTGCAGCATCATCCCTGTGATCCATGAATGCGGTCTAACAACTGGCTGCCGTATGCGGAAATCGCCTCAATCTTCGCCTCTCGCCCCTCGCCCTGATAGCCGAGGTGCAGCGCCAGGTCCGGCTCCGGCAGCACGCCGGTGCCCTGCAGCGGCCATTCGACCAGGCAGATGGCGTCTTGCGCGAAGTAATCACGAATGCCCATGAATTCAAGCTCTTCCGGATCGGCCAGGCGATACAGATCGAAGTGATACACCGCCAGCGGCTGCAAGGCATAGGGTTCCACCAGCGTGTAGGTCGGGCTTTTGACATTGCCCTGATGCCCCAACGCCTGCAGGAAACCACGGCTGAAGGTGGTTTTACCGGCGCCCAGGTCGCCGTAGAGATAGATGACGCTGGCGCGATCGCAGGCCTTGGCCAAAGTGGTGCCCAAAGCGACAGTCGCTGCCTCGTCCGGCAGAGGTAAAACGAGTTCTTTCATTCGATAAAGTCTATTTTGCCCACTCAGGATTAACGAAATGAAGGATGTCCGGCAGTAAATCGGTCGCCAACATGCCTCTTGTTCCTTGTCTTTCCGCTACGCGATCGCCGGCCGCGCCATGCACGACGCAGCCCGCACAGGCGGCATCATACAGCGGGAGCTTTTGCGCCAGCAAACCGCCGATGATGCCCGACAGCACATCACCCATGCCGCCGGAGGCCATGCCGGCGTTGCCGACGTCGGCGATCGCCATCTGCCCCTGCTCATCGGCGATCAGCGTACCGGCGCCTTTCAGCACCGCCACGCCGCCGTAGCGCGCCGTCAGCTTGCGCACGGCAAGTAAGCGATCACTCTCGATGTCGGCAGTGCTGCAGCTCAACAGCCGCGCCGCCTCTCCAGGATGCGGAGTCATCACGCGATTCTGCCGTTTCTCGGGATTTAATGCCAGCAAGTTCAGCGCATCGGCGTCCCACAAGGCTGGTTTATCGCTGGTTTGCAGCACGCTCAAGGCGTTTTTGCCCCACTCAGCCTGGCCCAGCCCCGGGCCAATCACCAGCACATCCGCCCATTGCATCGCCTGCCGCAGCGTCGCCTCGTCCAGCGCCTGCGCCATCAGCTCCGGCCTGGCCGCCAGCAGCGGCGCAACATGATCAATGTGAGTAAGCACTCGCACTAATCCAGCCCCGCTGCGCAGCGCCGCCTCCGCCGCCATGCGAATGGCGCCACCGAAACCGCTATCGCCGCCCACCAACAGCAGGCGGCCATGCTCGCCCTTATGCGCGCAGGGGCGGCGCGGATGCAGCCAGCGCGGCAACACCTCGGCGGTAAGCCGCTGAATCTGCTCCGGTTGCTTCGCCAACCAACCCGATAAGCCTAGCGCATTCTGATGAAGTTGCCCGACCCAGTCGCGCGCCTGGCCGGTCAGCAGCCCCGGTTTGAGGCCGATGAACGTGACGGTGTGCGCGGCACGCACCACCGCGCCTGGCGCCGCGCCGCTTTCCGCCAGCAGGCCGGACGGGATATCGAGCGCCACCACCGGCGCCGAATGGCGGTTGGCGGCCTCAATCAGCGCATCAAAAGGCGCACGCGGCGTGCTGCCAAGGCCAGTGCCCAGCAAGCCGTCGATAATGAGCGAAACAGACGCCGGCCAGCGGCTGTTCGCCGGCAGAATGTCGCCGCCTGCAGCTTGCCAGGCCTCGCGAGCCGCTGCGGCTTCCGGTGGCAAAGGACGTGCGCCTTCGCAGGCGATCAGCGTCACCTGCACGCCCGCCGCCTTCGCCAGGCGCGCCACCACATAGCCGTCGCCGCCGTTGTTGCCGTGGCCACACAGCACCAGCCAATGGTCGCGGGAGGGGTACGCGTTGCGCGCCAGCGCGTAGGCCGCCTGACCGGCGCGCTGCATCAAATCGTAAAGAGAAATACCGAGCGAGGCCGCCGCCGCGGGTTCCGAGCGACGGATCCAATCCGCAGGCCAGACAGAGTGTGGTAAACTATCAGCGTATGCTTTTTCACTGTGGCCCGTCATGACGCACCCCCTCGATCTTCATCAACTCGCCCAACATATCAAGCAATGGGGGCAATCGCTAGGATTCCAGCAGGTTGGCATCTGCGATACCGATCTGAGCCTTGAAGAGCCGAAGCTGCAGGCCTGGCTCGACAAGCAGTACCACGGCGAGATGGAATGGATGGCGCGCCACGGCATGTTGCGCGCACGCCCTCACGAACTGTTGCCGGGCACGCTGCGAGTGATCAGCGTGCGCATGAACTACCTGCCGGCCAAGGCGGCGTTCGCCAGCACCTTGCAGAATTCGCAACTGGGCTACGTCAGCCGCTACGCGCTGGGGCGTGACTATCACAAGCTGTTGCGCCAGCGCCTGAAAAAACTGGGCGATCAGATCCAGGAATACTGCGGCGAGTTGAATTTCCGCCCCTTTGTCGATTCTGCGCCGGTGATGGAGCGCGCGCTGGCCGCCAAGGCGGGCATCGGCTGGGTTGGTAAACACTCACTAATTCTCAACCGTGAAGCCGGGTCGTGGTTTTTCCTCGGCGAGTTGCTGATCGATTTGCCGCTGCCGGTGGATCAGCCGCAGGAAGAACAGTGCGGCCGCTGCGTCGCCTGCATCACCACTTGCCCGACCGGCGCCATCGTCGCCCCCTATACCGTCGACGCCCGGCGCTGCATCTCCTACCTCACCATCGAGCTGGAAGGCGCGATCCCGGAAGAATTCCGCCCGCTGCTCGGCAACCGCATCTACGGCTGCGACGACTGCCAGCTGATCTGCCCGTGGAATCGCTTTTCGCAGCTCACTGACGAAGACGATTTCAGCCCGCGCGCCGCACTGCATGCGCCGCAGCTGATCGATCTGTTCAACTGGACAGAAGAAAAATTCCTGCGCATCACCGAAGGCTCGGCGATACGCCGCATCGGCCACCTGCGCTGGTTGCGCAATATCGCCGTGGCGCTGGGCAATGCGCCTTATGAGGACGGCGTCGTGCTCGCGCTGCGCACGCGTTTGGGCCAGGACAGCATGCTGGACGAACATATCCACTGGGCGCTGGCGCAACAGCTTGCTCGCCGTGAAGCGCAGGGCATCGAGGTGCAGACGGCACAGAAAAAACGGCTGATACGGGCTGTGGAAAAAGGTTTGCCGAGGGACGCCTGACGGCGTGCGCCGCGCGGCCGCATCACCGGCATCCTTACTCTGTGGATTTGTGCATAAAAATAAAAACACGTTGTCTTTCAACTGCAACAAAAAGAGCAAGTGATCGGCATAACGTTTTGGGATAAATAAATAAGCATATAAATCAAATAGATAAATATTTAATTTGTATGACGTTGATTTTTCAGGCAGGCGAGTTTATGTGCAGAGGCTGTGGATAACTCTGTTCACAACATTTTTACCGGGCGTGTAAAACGGGACAAAAATCCGCGCCGGATAAGGCGTTGGACTTGAGTTTGAAACGAAGAGAAAATTGGAGCGGGAAACGAGACTCGAACTCGCGACCCCGACCTTGGCAAGGTCGTGCTCTACCAACTGAGCTATTCCCGCATAGAGATGCTTTCGGCATCCGGTCACCAAACACTGGCGTGACCTTTGAATTTTTGGAGCGGGAAACGAGGCTCGAACTCGCGACCTCAACCTTGGCAAGGTTGCGCTCTACCAACTGAGCTATTCCCGCGTCGCATAGGTACTGCTTGATACTGCTTTATTTATTCATCATGCCGCATCGCGACATTGTTGAATTTGGAGCGGGAAACGAGACTCGAACTCGCGACCCCGACCTTGGCAAGGTCGTGCTCTACCAACTGAGCTATTCCCGCCCGGCGTATCGATGGTGGAACGTTACGAAATTCTTCATCGGTACGGGGTGCGCATTATACGAGAAATCCTTTTTGCCGCAAGCCCCTGAAAGCAAAAAAACGCGATTTTTGTTTGATTGCCGATTAAAGCGCCAGATTGGCGAATTAAGCGGCTAAAAACGGCGTGTTTTCCCCGCAGGGGCCGCCATCGCCTTAAAGCTGAATGAAATGTTCGCGGTAATAAGCCAGTTCGGCCACCGATTCGCGGATGTCATCCAGCGCCTGATGGGTGCCCTGCTTCTTAAAGCCGCCGAGAATTTCCGGCTTCCAACGGCGTGCCAGTTCCTTCAGCGTGCTGACGTCCAGGTAGCGGTAATGGAAATAGGCTTCCAGCTCCGGCATGTAGCGGAACAGGAAACGGCGATCCTGGCCCACGCTGTTGCCGCAGATCGGCGATTTGCCGGCCGGCACCCATTGCTGCAGGAAGGCGATGGTTTCCAGCTCGGCGGCGCGATCGTCCTGGCGGCTGGCTTTCACCCGCTCCACCAGCCCGCTGCCGGTATGGGTGCGCACGTTCCACTCGTCCATCAAGGCCAGCTGCTCGTCGGATTGGTGCACGGCGATCACCGGCCCTTCCGCCAGGATGTTCAGGTTGGCGTCGGTGACCAGCGTGGCGATCTCGATAATGCGGTCACGCTCGGGATCCAGCCCGGTCATCTCCAAATCGATCCAAATCAGGTTATTTTCGTTTCCTGTCATGATGTTTCCTGCCTAAAAGCCGAGAGAAAAACGCTGTGCGGACGAGACGACGGGCGCCGCCGGTGGCGACGCGCCGCAGCCGGCGGCTAACAACGGTTATTTAATATAAAATAGCGTGTATCATAGTCTTTTTGGTCGCCTTGGGCGACATATACCCTGACGGGTTCAAGGCTGCGCCGGGGGCAACTCCCCGCCGCGGCTGTGCATATACGTAAAGGTATAAAACCGATTCAAGTGAGGCGCAGTGAGTAAGAACAAACTGTCCAAAGGTCAGCAACGCCGCGTGCAGGCGAACCATCAGCGCCGTTTGAAGCGCGCCGATAACAAACCGGAACCGGATGATTCCCAACTGGGCGAGCCGCAGGAAGGCGTCGTCATCAGCCGTTTCGGCATGCACGCCGACGTTGAGGCGCCGGATGGCACTCAGCACCGCTGCAACATCCGCCGCACGCTGCGTTCGCTGGTCACCGGCGATCGCGTGGTGTGGCGCCCCGGCCTGGGCACCCATGAAGGGGTGAAGGGCATCGTGGAAGCGGTGCACGAGCGCACCTCGGTGCTGACGCGCCCGGACTTCTATGACGGCGTGAAGCCGATCGCCGCCAATATCAATCAGATCGTCATCGTGTCGGCGATCCTGCCCGAGCTGTCGCTGAACATCATCGACCGCTATCTGGTGGCCTGCGAAACGCTCGAAGTCGAGCCGCTGATCGTGCTCAACAAAATTGACCTGCTGGACGCCGAAGCGCGCAAGCTGGTCGACGGCATGATGGATATCTATCGCAAGATTGGCTACCGGGTGCTGGAAGTCTCCAGCCAGACGCGGGAAGGCATGACGGAGTTCGAACAGGCGCTGGCCGGGCGCATCAGCATCTTCGCCGGCCAGTCGGGGGTCGGCAAATCCAGCCTGCTGAACGCGCTGCTGCCGCCGTCTGAAGAGCAAATTCTGGTAAATCAGGTTTCCGACGTCTCGGGCCTCGGGCAACATACCACCACCGCCGCGCGGCTGTACCACTTCCAGCACGGCGGCGACGTGATCGACTCCCCCGGAGTGCGCGAGTTTGGCCTGTGGCACCTGGAGCCGGAACAAATTACCCGCGGCTTTGTCGAATTCCGTGATTATTTAGGTGGTTGCAAATTCCGCGACTGCCGCCACGATACCGATCCCGGCTGCGCTATCCGCGCGGCGATGGAGAAAGGCGATATCGCGCAAGAGCGTTTCGACAACTACCACCGCATTCTGGAAAGCATGGCGCAGGTGAAGGTTCGCAAGAACTTCACGGACGCCGCAGACTGACACTGACGGGCGGGCATTGACGACGGCGGAGCCCTCGTTACAATGCGCGCCCTTTACCCTGATTCACGAGGTTAACGTGCTGGATAGCATCAAGATTAAACTGCAATATTGGCTGCCTAAGCTGGCGCTGACCCGCCTGGCGGGCTGGGGCGCCGACAAACGTGCCGGCTGGCTGACCCAACTGGTGGTCAAAACCTTCGCCCGCTACTACCGCGTGGACATGCAGGAAGCGCAAAACCCGGACCTGGCGTCTTACGCCACCTTCAACGACTTCTTCGTGCGCCCGCTGCGCGATGGCGCGCGCCCGATCATCACCGACGCCAACTGGCTGGCGCTGCCCGCCGATGGCGCCATCAGCCAGCTCGGCCCGATCCGCGAGGACCAAATCTTCCAGGCCAAAGGCCACCACTACAGCCTGGAAGCGCTGCTGGCCGGCAACTATCTGTTGGCCGAGCCGTTCCGCAACGGCCTGTTCGCCACCACCTACCTGGCGCCGCGCGACTATCACCGCGTCCACATGCCGTGCGCCGGCGTGCTGCGCGAAATGATCTATGTGCCGGGCGATCTGTTCTCGGTCAACCCGCTCACCGCCGCCAACGTGCCTAACCTGTTCGCACGCAACGAGCGCGTGATCTGCGTCTTCGACACCGACATCGGGCCGATGGTGCAAATCCTGGTCGGCGCCACCATCGTCGGCAGCATTGAAACCGTCTGGGCCGGCACCGTCACGCCGCCGCGCGAAGGCATTATCAAGCGCTGGACCTACCCGGCCGCTGGTGAAGAAGGCGCCATCACATTGGAAAAAGGCGCCGAGATGGGCCGTTTCAAACTCGGCTCCACGGTGATCAACCTGTTTACCGCAGGCAGCGTGCAGTTTGCGCCGCAGCTGCATAACGGCACCGTCACCCGCATGGGTGAAGCCTTCGCCGAAATCCCGGCCGCCGCTGAAACACCACAGACCCCGATCTAAAGGAATCGACGCCGTGCGCCTTTTCATCACGCTTTTGCTCGGTTGCCTGTTGTGGCAACCGGCGCTGGCCGCCCCCGTGCCGACCGAGACCCAGCTCAAACAGGAGCTGAAGCAGGCGGAAAGCAGCAAAAACGCGCCGAATCAGGCGGAAACCACCGAGGCGCTGCAAAGCGCCCTCAACTGGCTGACGGAGCGCAAAGAGTCGCAGACTCGCTCCGAGCAGTATCAGAGGGTGATCGACGATTTCCCGAAGATGACGCAGGAACTGCGCCGTCAGCTGGTGCTGGAAAGCAACAAGATCCTGCCGAACGGCGACGATCTGCCGGCCGCCGAGCTGGAACAGCAGATCCTGCAAACCAGCAGCCTGCTGCTGGAACAGGCGCGCCTGCTGCAGCAAGAGCAGGATCGCACGCGGGAAATCAGCGATTCGCTCGGCCAGTTGCCGCAGCAGCAGACCGACGCTCGCCGTGCGCTGACGGAAGTGCAGCGCCGCCTGCAGGCGCAGCCTGCCAACCCGACCACCCCGTACGCGCAGGCCGCCCTGGCCCTGCTGCAGACCGAAGCGGCGGCGCGCAAAGCCAAAGTGGACGAGCTGGAGCTGGCGCAACTGTCGGCCAACAACCGGCAGGAGCTGGCGCGCATGCGCGCCGAGGTCTATAAAAAGCGCCACGAGAAAATAGACGTGCAGCTGCAGGCGCTGCGCAACAACCTCAATGCCCAGCGCCAACGCGAAGCGGAACTGGCGCTGGAAAGAACCGAGCAGTTGGCCGAGCAGAACGGCGACTTGCCAAGAAGCATCAGCCAACAGTTGCAGATCAACCGCGAACTGTCCGCCGCGCTGAACAGCCAGGCGCAGCGCATGGATCTGATTTCGTCGCAGCAGCGGCAGGCGGCGGCGCAGACGCTGCAGGTGCGCCAGGCGCTGAGCACCATCATCGAACAGGCCCAGTGGCTCGGCTCGTCGTCGGCGCTGGGGGAAACCCTGCGCGCCCAGGTGGCGACGCTGCCGGAAATGCCCAAGCCGCAACAGCTGGACGGCGACATGGCCCAGCTGCGCGTGCAGCGCCTGCAGTTTGAGAATCAGCTGGAAAAGCTGTCGCAGCGCGAATTCAAACGCGACGACGGCAGCGCGCTGACCAGCCAGGAGCAGCGCATCGTCGATGCCCAGCTGCGCACCCAGCGCGAGCTGCTGAACTCGCTGCTGTCCGGTTGCGACACCCAAATCCTCGAGCTGACCAAGCTGAAGGTGGCCAACACCCAACTGATCGAAGCGTTGAACGAAATTCGCGACGCCACCCACCGCTATCTGTTCTGGGTGCCGGACGTCAATCCGATCAACTTCTCTTATCCGCTCAACGTGGCGCACGATCTAACGCGCGTCCTGTCGTTGGACACGTTGTCGCAGCTCGGCGGCGCCTTCATGATGATGGTGACCAGCCGCGAAACGCTGATCCCGATCTTCGGCGCCCTGCTGCTGGTGATTTTCAGCATCAGTTCACGCAAGCACTATCACGCCTTCCTCGAGCGCGCCAGCAGCCGCGTCGGCAAGGTGACGCAGGACGAATTCTTCCTCACGGTGCGCACCGTGTTCTGGTCGATTCTGGTGGCGATGCCGCTGCCGGTGCTGTGGGCCGCGCTCGGTTACGGCCTGCAGAGCGCCTGGAACTACCCGGTGGCGGAAGCGATCGGCAAAGGGGTGACCGCCACGCTGCCGATCCTGTGGATCTGCATGATCTGCGCCGCCTTCGCCCACCCGCAGGGGCTGTTCATCGTGCACTTCCGCTGGCCGGCGAAGCAGGTTTCGCGCGCCATGCGCTACTACAAGATGTCGATCTGGCTGATCGTGCCGCTGATCATGGCGCTGATCACCTTCGATAGCCTGAAAGAACGCGAGTTCGCCAACACGCTGGGACGGCTGTGCTTTATCCTGCTGTGTCTGGCGCTGGCGCTGGTCACCCACAGCCTGAAACGCGCCGGCATTCCGCTGTATCTGGATAAAAACGGCTCCGGCGACAACATGCTCAACAGCGCCTTCTGGGGGCTGCTGCTGTCGGCGCCGCTGCTGGCGGCGCTGGCGTCGACCGTCGGTTACCTCACCACCGCGCAGGCGCTGTTGGCGCGCCTGGAGACCTCGGTGGCGATCTGGTTCCTGTTGCTGGTCATCTACCACATCATCCGCCGCTGGATGCTGATCCAACGGCGGCGCATCGCCTTCGATCGCGCCAAACAGCGCCGCGCCGACATCCTGGCCCAGCGCGCCCGCGGCGAAGACGAAACCTCGCACACCCCGAACAGCACCGAAGGCGCCATCGATCCGGACGATTCGGACTTCGATCTGGACACCATCAGCGCCCAGTCGCTGCGGCTGGTGCGGTCGATCCTGACGCTGATCGCGCTGGTGTCGGTGATCGTGCTGTGGTCCGAGATCCACTCCGCGTTCGCCTTCCTGGAAAACATCTCGCTGTGGGACGTGACTTCGACGGTCAACGGCGTAGAGACCGCCCATCCGATCACCCTCGGCGCGGTGCTGATCGCTATTCTGGTGCTGATCATCACCATGCAGCTGGTGCGCAACCTGCCGGCGCTGCTGGAGCTGGCGGTGCTGCAGCACCTGGATCTGTCGCCGGGCACCGGCTACGCCATCACCACCATCACCAAGTACTTGCTGCTGCTGTTCGGCGCGGTGCTCAGCTTCGCCTGGATCGGCATCGAATGGTCAAAACTGCAGTGGGTGGTTACCGCGCTCAGTCTGGGGTTGGGCTTCGGCATGCAGGAGATCTTCTCCAACTTCATCTCCGGCCTGATCATCCTGTTCGAGAAACCGATCCGCATCGGCGACACCGTGACGATCCGCAACCTGACCGGCACCGTCACCAAGATCAATACCCGCGCCACCACCATTTCGGACTGGGATCGCAAAGAGATCATCGTGCCGAACAAAGCGTTCATCACCGAACAGTTCGTCAACTGGTCGCTGTCGGACACCCTGACCCGTGTGGTGCTGACCGTACCGGCGCCGGGCGAAGCCAACAGCGAGGAGGTGACCAAGATCCTGATGAACGCCGCCGAGCGCTGCTCGCTGGTGCTGGATAATCCGGCGCCGGAGGTTTACCTGGTCGATCTGCAACAGGGCATCCAGATCTTCGAGATGCGTATTTACGCCGCCGAGATGGGCCACCGCATGCCGCTGCGCCACGAGATCCACCAGCTGATCCTGGCGGGCTATCGCGAGCACGGCATCACGCTGCCGTACCCGCCGTTCCAGGTGCGCACCGAGACGCTGTCGCGGTTGACCAACAACGGCCGTACGCCGCCGTCTACGCCGGCGCCGAACACCAAGCGCGACGCCGGAGGGCTGTAAGGGATTCTCGCGATAAAAAAAGGGCCGGCATTTGCCGACCCTTTTTGCTTTTCTCACCGCCTGAAACGTCAGGCGATCCCGACCGGGAAGGCCAACACGTCGCTCAGGCTCTCGGCGCCCAGCGCCAGCATCACCAGACGATCCACGCCCAGCGCTACGCCGGAACACTCCGGCATGCCGTGCTGCAACGCCGCCAACAAGTTGTAGTCGATCGGTTGCTGCGGCAGGCCGCGCTCCGCGCGTTTGCGGTTGTCCTGCTCGAAGCGCTGCTGTTGTTCACGGCCGTCGGTCAGCTCGCGGAAACCGTTCGCCAGCTCGATGCCCTTGAAGTACACCTCGAAACGCTCCGCCACGCGGTGGTCTTCGGTGCTGATCTCCGCCAACGCCGCCTGGCTGGCCGGGAAGTGGTAAACGAACGCCGGTTTTTCACGGCCGATATGCGGTTCCACGCCCACGGTGAACAGCAGCTGCAGCAGCGTATCGCGATCTTCTTCGGTATCGGCGATGTTGCTCAGATCGAGTTTGGCCGCCGCTTCACGCAGCTGCGCCTTCTCCGCCGACAGCGGATCGATGTCCAGATGGCGCAGGAACGCCTGCTGATAAGACAGGGTCTCCGCGCTCTCGCAGTCCAGCACCTGTTGCAGCAAATCGTCCACCTCATTCATCAGGCGGTACATGTCGTAGTGCGGACGGTACCACTCCAGCATGGTGAATTCGGGGTTATGGTGCCGCCCGGCCTCTTCATTGCGGAAGCTGCGCCCCATTTGGTAGATCGGGCCGCTGCCCGCCGCCAGCAGGCGCTTCATGTGATATTCCGGGCTGGTCATCATGTATAGCGTCAGGCCCTCTGCCGCCCCCGGCCCGACGAAACGCGTCTCGAACGGGAACAGGTGAACGTCGGTGACCGTCGCCTGGCTCATGGTGGGCGTCTCAACTTCCAGCACGCCACGATCGGCGAAGAAACGCCGGATCTCAGCCAGAATCGCTGCGCGTTTCAACAAATTGGCGATAGGTGCACTAGGCTGCCAGCTTGCCGTTTCGCTCATGGTAATTAACTCCGAAATCAAACAGGGGATGCAGTCTACTCGCATCCTTGCAGCCAAACAAATTCTTCACGATGCGCAACCGGCCATAACGCCAATTTCCGATAAATAGGCGGCAAAAGCGCGTTAAAAAGGGTAAAGCACGCCGAACGCGCGAAAAGGCAGGCAAGCCTGTTGGGCAAGCGTTAATCGACAAAACAATCGATCACATCAAATTTCGACTACTTAACTTTAGGTATAGTTAATTCCCCATTATTGGTGGGAGATATCTATCCTTAACCTTTAAGCAACATTAATCGGTTCAATTAGTTAGCACCCGAAGAGTTCGCTAAATTTTAAGCATAGATATTTAACTTGCCGTTCTTAACAAGAACATTGGAGGAATGCAGTGCAAACCTTTAACGCCGATCTTGCCATTATTGGGGCCGGGGGCGCTGGTTTACGTGCAGCAATAGCCGCAGCGGAAGCCAATCCCCAACTGAAAATCGCGCTGATCTCGAAGGTCTACCCGATGCGCAGCCACACGGTCGCCGCCGAGGGGGGCTCCGCCGCCGTCACTCAGGATCACGATACCTTCGACTACCACTTCCACGACACCGTCGCCGGCGGCGACTGGCTGTGCGAGCAGGACGTGGTCGATCACTTCGTGCATCAGTGCCCGCGCGAGATGACCCAGCTCGAACAATGGGGCTGCCCGTGGAGCCGCAAACCGGACGGTTCGGTCAACGTGCGGCGTTTCGGCGGCATGAAGATCGAACGCACCTGGTTCGCCGCCGACAAGACCGGCTTCCACATGCTGCACACCCTGTTCCAGACCTCGCTGAAATACCCGCAAATTCAACGCTTCGACGAGCACTTCGTACTGGATATCCTGGTGGATGACGGCCAGGCGCGCGGCCTAGTGGCGCTCAACATGATGGAAGGCACCCGCGTGCAGATCCGCGCCAACGCGGTGGTGATGGCCACCGGCGGCGCCGGGCGCGTTTACCGCTACAACACCAACGGCGGCATCGTCACCGGCGACGGCATGGGCATGGCGTTCCACCACGGCGTACCGCTGCGCGACATGGAGTTCGTGCAGTATCACCCGACCGGCCTGCCCGGTTCCGGCATCCTGATGACCGAGGGCTGCCGCGGCGAAGGCGGCATCCTGGTGAACAAAGACGGCTACCGCTACCTGCAAGACTACGGCATGGGCCCGGAAACCCCGCTGGGCGAGCCGAAGAACAAATACATGGAGCTGGGCCCACGCGACAAAGTGTCCCAGGCCTTCTGGCACGAATGGCGCGCCGGCCGCACCATCGCCACCCCACGCGGCGACGTGGTCTACCTCGATCTGCGCCACCTGGGCGAGAAAAAGCTGCTGGAACGGCTGCCGTTCATCTGTGAACTGGCCAAAGCCTACGTCGGCGTCGATCCGGTGAAGGATCCGATCCCAGTGCGCCCTACCGCGCACTACACCATGGGCGGCATCGAAACCGACCAGAACTGCGAAACCCGCATCAAGGGGCTGTTCGCGGTCGGCGAATGTTCCTCCGTCGGCCTGCACGGCGCCAACCGTCTCGGCTCCAACTCGCTGGCGGAACTGGTGGTATTCGGCCGCGTCGCTGGTGAGCACGCGGCGCGCCGCGCGCTGGAAACCGCGCCAGCCAACGGCGCCGCGCTGGATGCGCAAACCCGCGACGTCGAAACCCGCCTGAGCAACCTGATGAAGCAGGAAGGCAACGAAAACTGGGCGAAGATCCGCGACGAAATGGGGCTGTCGATGGAAGAAGGTTGCGGCATCTACCGCACGCCGGAGCTGATGCAAAAAACCATCGATAAGCTGGCCGAGCTGAAAGAGCGCTTCAAACGCGTCAAAATCACCGACAACTCCAGCGTGTTCAATACCGATCTGCTGTACACCATCGAGCTGGGCTACGGCCTGGACGTCGCCGAATGCATGGCGCACTCCGCATTTAACCGCAAAGAGTCGCGCGGCGCCCACCAGCGCCTGGACGAAGGCTGCACCGAGCGTGACGACGTCAACTTCCTCAAGCATACGCTGGCGTTCCATAACCCGCAGGGCGCGCCGCGTCTCGAATACAGCGACGTGAAAATCACCAAGCTGCCGCCGGCCAAACGCGTCTACGGCGCAGAAGCCGAAGCGCAGGAGAAAAAGAATAAGGAGCAGGCAAATGGCTGAGATGCAAACCCTGAAGATCGACGTCATGCGCTATAACCCGGAAAGTGACGCCGAGCCGCATTTCGTCACTTACGCCGTGCCTTATGATGAACAGACCTCGCTGCTTGATGCTCTGGGCTACATCAAGGATAACCTGGCGCCAGACCTCTCCTACCGCTGGTCGTGCCGCATGGCGATCTGCGGCTCCTGCGGCATGATGGTCAACCGCGTGCCGAAGCTGGCGTGCAAAACCTTCCTGCGCGACTACGTCGGCGGCATGAAGGTCGAAGCGCTGGGCAACTTCCCGATCGAGCGCGATCTGGTGGTGGACATGACCCACTTCATCGAGAGCCTGGAGGCGATCAAACCGTACATCATCGGCAACGATCGCAAACCGGAGGATGGCCCGAACGTGCAGACCCCGGCGCAGATGGCCAAATACCACCAGTTCTCCGGCTGCATCAACTGCGGCCTGTGCTACGCCGCGTGCCCGCAGTTCGGCCTCAACCCCGAGTTTATCGGCCCGGCGGCGATCACGCTGGCGCACCGCTATAACCTGGACAACCGCGACCACGGCAAGAAACAGCGCATGCCGCAGCTCAACGGCCAAAACGGCGTCTGGAGCTGCACCTTCGTCGGCTATTGCTCTGAAGTCTGTCCGAAACACGTCGATCCCGCCGCCGCCATCCAGCAGGGCAAGGTGGAGAGCGCCAAAGACTTCATGATCGCCATGCTGAAGCCGCAATAAGGGAGAAAAATTGCCATGACAACTCAACGTAAGCCCTATGTGCGCACCATGACGCCCACCTGGTGGCAAAAGCTCGGCTTCTACCGTTTCTACATGCTGCGCGAAGGTACCTCAGTGCTGGCGGTGTGGTTCAGCATCGTGCTGCTCTACGGCGTGTTCGCGCTGAAGGGCGGCGCCGAGAGCTGGGCCGGCTTCGTCGGTTTCTTGCAGAATCCGCTGGTGCTGTTGATCAACGTCGTCGCCCTGCTGGCGGCGGCGCTGCACACCAAAACCTGGTTCGATCTGGCGCCGAAGGCCGCCAATATCGTGGTCAACAGCGAGAAAATGGGGCCGGACCCCATCGTGAAAGGGCTGTGGGCCGTCACCATCGTCGTCAGCGTGGTCATCCTGGCCGTGGCCCTGATCTAATCCGGAGGAAACATGATAAATCAAGCACCTAAACGCTCCGACGAGCCGGTTTTCTGGGGATTGTTCGGCGCCGGCGGCATGTGGGGCGCGATCGTCGCGCCGGCCATCGTGCTGCTGGTCGGCATTCTGCTGCCGCTGGGGCTGTTCCCCGGTGAAGCGCTGGGTTACGAGCGCGTGCTGGCGTTCTGCCAGAGCCTGATCGGCCGCCTGTTCCTGCTGCTGATGATCATTCTGCCGCTGTGGTGCGGCCTGCACCGCATCCACCATGCGATGCACGATCTGAAGATCCACGTGCCGGCCGGCAAGTGGGTGTTCTACGGTCTGGCAGCAATCCTCAGCGTGGTCACCGTCATCGGCGTCGTCACGCTGTAAACCGCTCGGGTGGCCAACGCCCGTTGGCCGCCCTTTTCTCATCGGCTACACTGTCTACTCGCCCCCGGTAAACAGGAGTCACCGATGCGTTTATGGTCAAAGCTTAGCGTCATGCTTTCCGCCCTGCTTTCCGTCGCTTGCAGCATCTCCCCGCCTAAAGACATCAAGGTCGTGACCCCTTTCGACAGCCAGCGCTATCTCGGCACCTGGTATGAGATTGCACGTCTGGATCATCGCTTCGAACGCGGTTTACAGCAGGTGACCGCCCACTACAGCCCGCGTGCCGACGGCGGACTGAAAGTCATCAATCGCGGCTTCAATCCGCAGAAACAGCAATGGCAAGAAAGCGAAGGCAAAGCCTACTTTATCGGTTCACCGCAGGTCGCGGCGCTGAAAGTGTCGTTCTTCGGCCCCTTCTATGGCGGCTACAACGTGATTGCCCTGGATCCGGCGTATCGCTACGCGCTGGTTTGCGGCCCAAACCGCGACTATCTATGGATCCTGTCGCGCACGCCGACGCTTGACGCCGCCGTGCGCGACCGTTTATTGCAGACAGCCAAAGGCTACGGTTTCGCCACCGATAAGCTGATCTGGGTGCAGCAGTCCGCCGATCAGTGACTGCTGAACTTCAGCCCGAGTATGCCGACCACGATCAGGCACAGGCTGATGATGCGCGCGATATTGGTCGATTCGCCCAACAGCACCATGCCCATGATCGCCGCGCCCACCGCGCCGATACCGGTCCACACCGCATAAGCGGTGCCGGCGGGCAGCGTTTTCATGGCGTTGGCCAACAGCAACATGCTGACCACCATCGCGGCGATGGTGATGATGCTCGGCGTCAGCCGGGTAAAACCGTGGGTGTATTTCAGACCGATAGCCCAAACCACTTCGAGCAAACCGGCGATAAGCAGAATAATCCAGGCCATGAGACGGCCTCCCTACCACTGGGGTCGTCCCCGATAAAATGACGCGTAAACGGGTCGTCCCGTTTAGCGAGGTGATGCATGACGGGTAACCTCACCCGCACTGCGGCAGGATAGCAGCAGCGTTAACGCTCAGGCAAGGGATAGAAATGTGGCGGCTCTCCGCAGCCGGAATGCCGCCGGGTGGAATGCGGATTATTCCGCGCTGCGCTGAATAGCCTTGCCGCCGGCCTGAATGTCTTCACCCACACCGCGGGTGGTATTGCAGGCGGTCAGCGAGCTCAAAATCATCAAAGAGAAGATCGCGATAATACTTTTCTTCAGCATAAGAAAGTCCTTATTGGTCGTTGATGAAAAAGTACGGCTTTCTAAGCGTAGTCAAAATTGACGGAGGGTGTGGGATCGAGACCGGCTTTGTGGCGCAAATACATCGGGTTAAAGGCGGGTTCAGCTGGCCGTGCGGGAGATGGCGCCGCCGAGATGCTGAACGTCTTCGCCGAAACCGCGAAACGTATTGCAACTGCTGAGGGAGAAAAGGAACAACAGGGAGAGCACGGCCAACAGCGTTTTCTTGAACATGCGGATTTTCTGCCAACGAACGGGGATGGGATAAAACAGAGGAACCGCGGAGGTTCCTCTGTTTTGAAACTTACTTGACGCGAGAGACGTATTCGCCAGAGCGAGTGTCAACCTTGATCACTTCGCCGATCTGGACGAACAACGGCACTTTTACCACGGCGCCGGTGCTCAGGGTCGCCGGCTTGCCGCCAGTCCCTGCGGTATCGCCTTTCAGGCCAGGATCGGTATCGGTGATTTCCGCTTCGATGAAGTTCGGCGGCTGAACGGCGATTGGACGGCCATCCCACAGGGTGATGATGCACTCTGCGTTATCCTGCAGCCATTTGGCCGCGTCGCCGACGGTTTTGCCGTCAACCTGATGCTGTTCGAAAGACTCAGGGTGCATGAAGTGGTAGAACTCACCGTCGCTGTACAGGTAGTTCATGTTGGTGTCCATCACGTCTGCGCCTTCGCAAGAATCGGTAGACTTGAAGGTTTTTTCCACGCGGGTGCCGGTCAGCAGACGGCGCATTTTCACGCGCGCGAACGCCTGGCCTTTGCCCGGCTTAACGAACTCACTGGCTTCGACGGCGTAAGGTTCGCCCTCGAACATGATTTTAAGACCCGGACGGAAATCGTTGCTAGAATAAGTCGCCATGATGGCCCTCTGAATATTTGAACTGGTAGCTTAGCCAAAAAAATGGCACACATTATAACCCAAAGTACGGCACATAGAGAAGATTGGTTGCATCAACTCGCCGATGTTATTACCGATCCCGATGAATTACTGCAGCTTTTGTCACTGAATACGCACCCGGAACTGCCGCAGGGGCGCGATGCCCGTCGGCTGTTTGCCCTGCGCGTGCCGCGCGCCTTCGCTGCGCGCATGCGCCCCGGCGATGCCAACGACCCGCTGCTGCGCCAGGTGCTGACCGCCAGAGAGGAGTTCATCAACGCCCCAGGGTTCACCACCGATCCGCTGGATGAACAGCGCAGCGTGGTGCCGGGCCTGCTGCACAAATACCGCAATCGCGCGTTGCTGCTGGTCAAGGGCGGCTGTGCGGTCAACTGCCGTTACTGCTTCCGCCGCCACTTCCCCTATCAGGATAATCAGGGCAACAAGAACAACTGGCGGCAGGCGCTGGATTATATCCGCCAACACCCGGAACTGGACGAGATCATTTTTTCCGGCGGCGATCCGCTGATGGCCAAAGACAGTGAGCTGGAGTGGCTGATCGGCGAGCTGGAAGCCATCCCGCACCTGAAACGCCTGCGCATTCACACCCGTCTGCCGGTGGTGATCCCGGCGCGCATTACGCCGGCGCTGTGCCGCCTGCTGTCGGCCTCGCGCCTGCAGGTGCTGATGGTCACGCACATCAACCACGCCAACGAAATCGACCGCGAGCTGCAGAGCGCCATGGCCCAGCTGCGCCTCGCCGGCGTCACGCTGCTCAATCAAAGCGTGCTGCTGCGCGACGTCAACGATGACGCCGACACGCTGGCCGCGCTCAGCAACGCGCTGTTCGACGCCGGCATCCTGCCCTACTACATTCACGTGCTGGACAAGGTGCAGGGCGCGGCGCACTTCATGGTCAGCGACGATGAAGCGCGCGTCATCATGCAGGCGCTGCTGAGCAAGGTGTCCGGTTATCTGGTGCCGCGCCTGACGCGTGAAGTGGGCGGCGAACCGAGCAAAACACCGATCGACCTGCGCCTGATGCAGGAGTGATGCGCGCCACATGGCCTGATGGAACGAAAAGAGGAATGCCGTGGCATTCCTCTTTTTTATCTCTGTGCGGCGTTTGGCCTCAGCGCCTTACGGGCACTTGTAAACCTGGCCGACCATTTTGCTGTCCAGCGGCGCGAAGCTGGAGAGCAGGTTCTGGCTTGGGCTGTTGGCGCCGTAAATGACGTTGCCGCCCATCGCCGCTGCCTTGTTGCGCAGATCGTTGGCCGCACCGCGCATGGAGCTGCCTTCACCGCCGTTGCCGGACAGCCAGTTGCTCTGGGTGCCGGTCACTTCCCCCAGCAGCTGGCATTCCGCCGCCGGCTTGCTGTCGGTGAACTTGATCTGCTGACCCGCAGCGGTCAGTTCATGAGTGGTGCTGCAACCCGCCAGCAGCATCGCTGCCGAAAGACCCAGTAAGGCTTTAATCCGCATCTTGTTCCCCATTCGATGTTGAGAATTACGCAAAATCTTCTACCCGTCGCCTTTCAAGCTGTAGCGTTGTTGACTGCACTCGCTCACCCCAGTTACTTACTCAAGTAAGCGCCTGGGGACTCACGAGCTGGCCGCCTAGCTACAACTTGAAATTCATAGGGTATATCAGAAAGCGATGCCATCTCTTAAGCATCCGTTGCCACGCGAGCGGGCCAACGTCTTGAGCGACAGCTGATGACTTACCAGTTTACCAGCTAAATCGCCCCGGGCGGCAAAAATATCATCAAATACAGTGCGGCGGCGTTATCCCCAACCGGCGGCCGCCGTCGGTGCCTCCACTTCGCCCTGGCGCGGTTCCTCCTCCGCCAGTTGGAAAGTCGCCACCGCCTGCGCCAGCAGGGCCGCCTGTTCCTCCACGCCGACGGCGGTGGTCGCCACCTCCTCCACCAGCGCAGCGTTCTGCTGAGTCACCTGATCCATCTGGGTTACCGCAATCCCGACCTGCTCAACGCCCTTGCTTTGCTCTTGCGACGCATAGGAGATGTTATCCATCAGCGACGTCACCTGGTTCACCGAGCCGACGATGGCATTCATCGTCTCGCCCGCCTGCTCCACCAGCCGCACGCCGGCGGCGATATCGCCGGTCACGCCGTCGACCAGGCTGCTGATCTCCTTGGCCGAAGTCGCGCAGCGCTGCGCCAGATTGCGCACCTCGCCGGCCACCACCGCAAAACCCCGCCCCTGTTCACCGGCGCGCGCGGCCTCGACGGCGGCGTTCAGCGCCAGGATATTGGTCTGGAAGGCGATGCCGTCGATCACGCCGGTGATATCCCCCACCTGACGCGCACTGTCGTTGATCGCCCGCATCTTGTCGACCGCGCTGGCCATCAGCGTTTCGCCGTTGCGGGCAATGCCGGCAGTCTGATTGACCATACCGGCGGCCTGATTGGCGTTATCGGCGTTTTGCCGCACCGTGGCGGTAATCTGTTCCATGCTGGCGGCGGTTTCCGTCAGCGCGCTGGCCTGTTCTTCGGTACGGCTGGAGAGATCGGCGTTGCCGACGGCGATCTCGTGCGTACCCTGGTTGATCGACTCCACGCCATCACGCACCTGCTGCACGGTGGCGCTCAGCTCCAGCTGCATCGTTCGCAGGCTGGCGAACAGCATGCCGATCTCATTGTTGTTGCGTACCGCGATCTCGCTGCGCAGATCGCCGCGCCCAACCTTTTGCAAGTGTGCGGCGATCTGACGCAGCGGCAGAATCAGGCGCCGGCGGAAATCACGCTGCACGGCGACCAACAGCAGCAGGATCGCCGCCAGGGTGCCGCTCAGCAGGCGGGCGAACACTTTCTGAGTCTGTTCCGCCTCTTCCACTGCCAGACGGTGGGCGGCCACCGTGGCCCGCATGTAGTCGGCAAACTGGCTGTCCAGCCGCTGGCGCACCTGGCGCTTCTCTGCCGCCATGGCGTGCAGCCGCTCGATCAGCGCCGCCTGTGGCGTGTCGGCCAACAGCGCCAGTTCTTGCTTCAGCACTCTCTGCTGCGCCAGGTAGACCTTTTTCATCGCCTCGCCCAGCTCCGGGTGCGATACCGTCAAACCCGGCGTCTCCCAAAACAGGTTGAACGCGACATCGGCGCCGCGCAGCTCGCCGCGTGCCTCACCAATGCCCTGCTGAATATCGGCTCTGCTGGTCTGCGCCATACGCTCGAACGCCATGTTGTCGATCAGCGTCTGCGTTTGCAGCAGAGCACGCCAACTGCGGTTCAGCGCGGCTTCCTCGTCGGAGAAAGTGCTCATCCTGCCGATGCTGTTGCCGTTTTGCTGCATGAAATAGAAGGCGATGGCGCCGGTTCCCATGGGCATCAAGCCCAACAGCAACAGCATCAACATCAGCCAGGTGGCTATTTTCATATTTTTCAGCATAAGTCGTCTCCGTTGACAGTCACACCGGCGAGGGAAAATTCCCCGCCTGGTAGGGGCTATATCGGTACGAAACGACAACGGTTTAGGGCAAAAACAAAATAATGCAATAATTCATTCAATAAACTAATAACAAGCTAAACAAACATTCTTTTTATTGATTTTTAAGCTAAAAAAAACCCCGGTCATTTGACCGGGGTTCTCAGCACACAAGCGTGTGGGGGATGATTACATCATGCCGCCCATACCGCCCATGCCGCCCATGCCGCCTGCTGCGCCCAGATCCGGTGCGTCAGCCTTCGGCAGGTCGGTGACCATGCATTCGGTGGTGATCATCAGGCCAGCCACGGAAGCCGCGTACTGCAGAGCAGAACGGGTCACTTTGGTTGGATCCAGGATACCCATCGCGATCATGTCGCCGTATTCTTCAGAGTAAGCGTTGTAGCCGTAGCTGCCTTCGCCCGCTTTCACCTGGTTGGCGATAACGGAAGCTTCTTCACCGGCGTTAACCACGATCTGACGCAGAGGGGCTTCCATTGCGCGCAGCGCAACTTTGATACCCACGTTCTGGTCTTCGTTGTCGCCTTTCAGCGCGGCGATTTTGCCTGCAACGCGGATCAGCGCTACGCCGCCGCCGGCAACCACGCCTTCTTCCACTGCGGCGCGGGTCGCGTGCAGGGCGTCTTCAACGCGGGCTTTCTTCTCTTTCATTTCAACTTCAGTGGCTGCGCCAACCTTGATAACGGCAACGCCGCCGGCCAGTTTCGCTACGCGCTCCTGCAGTTTTTCACGATCGTAGTCAGAGGTCGCTTCTTCGATCTGCTGACGAATTTGAGCAACGCGGCCCTGGATGGTCGCTTCGTCGCCCACGCCATCGATGATGATGGTGGTGTCTTTGTTGATCACAACGCGTTTCGCCTGACCCAGGTCTTCCAGGGTGGCTTTTTCCAGCTCCAGACCGATCTCTTCAGAGATAACGGTACCGGCAGTCAGGGTCGCGATGTCCTGCAGCATGGCTTTACGACGGTCGCCGAAGCCAGGCGCCTTAACGGCAGCCACTTTCACGATGCCGCGCATGGTGTTGACCACCAGGGTCGCCAGCGCTTCACCTTCAACGTCTTCAGCGATGATCAGCAGCGGTTTGCCTGCTTTGGCAACGGCTTCCAGCACCGGCAGCATTTCGCGGATGTTGGAGATCTTCTTGTCAGCCAGCAGGATGAACGGGCTTTCCAGCTCAACAGAACCGGTTTCCGGCTTGTTGATGAAGTATGGGGACAGGTAACCGCGGTCGAACTGCATACCTTCAACCACGTCCAGCTCGTCTTGCAGGCCGGTGCCTTCTTCAACGGTGATAACGCCTTCTTTGCCCACTTTCTCCATCGCTTCCGCGATCAGTTTACCCACGGTTTCGTCGGAGTTGGCGGAGATGGTGCCTACCTGAGCGATAGCTTTGGAATCGGAGCAAGGTACGGACAGTTTTTTCAGTTCTTCAACCGCAGCGACAACCGCTTTGTCGATGCCGCGCTTCAGATCCATCGGGTTCATGCCGGCAGCAACCGCTTTCAGGCCTTCGGTGATGATGGATTGAGCCAGTACGGTTGCCGTAGTGGTGCCGTCGCCCGCCGCGTCGTTCGCTTTGGAGGCCACTTCTTTCACCATCTGTGCGCCCATGTTCTCGAACTTGTCTTCCAGCTCGATTTCACGCGCAACGGAAACGCCGTCTTTGGTGATGGTCGGTGCGCCGAAAGATTTATCCAGCACTACGTTGCGGCCTTTCGGGCCCAGGGTCACTTTTACTGCATCAGCGAGAACATTCACGCCGCGGAGCATTTTCACGCGAGCGTCATTGCCGAATTTTACGTCTTTAGCTGCCATTGGTATTTCCCTTCAACTCGTTCAGTTCAGAAGATAAAGCGCAATTACGCTTCAACAATTGCCAGAATGTCGCTTTCGGACATGATCAACACTTCTTCATTGTCGATCTTCTCTGCTTTCACGCCGTAGCCGTCGTTGAAAATCACGATATCGCCAACTTTCACATCCAGCGGTTGGATGTTGCCGTTTTCCAGCACACGCCCTTTACCCACTGCAACCACTTCACCGCGAGTGGATTTACCCGCAGCAGAGCCAGTCAGGACGATGCCGCCAGCAGATTTTGATTCAACTTCTTTGCGCTTGACGATAACGCGGTCATGCAATGGACGAATACTCATTGAACGCTCTCCTGTAAGAAGGTCTCTATCAGATTTAGGGTTGTACACCGGATGGTTGTTATTACCGGCCTCGTGGCATTTGAGATGGGGGCGTTCCAGCCCCCTTCAAGGGGGCTAACGAAAAAAATTTCGCATTTTTGGTTCGGCGAGTGCCGCAGAGATGAAAAACGCGGCCTGGGCCGCGTTTGCTTAACGATCGTGAGGTTTGCGATCCTCGTCCGGGCGGTGTTCCAGCACCGGGCGCTCGTCGTCCTTACGCTGGAATTCGCCGTCAAAGGTGTTGCCGTTGGCGGCGTCGCCGCCCGTCCAACCGCCGGGGCGATACACCGACAGATGCGGCATCAGCTTCAGCGTCAGCGATTTTTGCACCGGCGGCAGCAGCAGCAGCAGGCCGAGGAAGTCGGTGAAGAAGCCCGGAATCAGCAGCAGGAAGCCCGCCAGCACCAGCGAAACGCTTTTCACCATTTCCGCCGCCGGGCTTTCGCCGGCCGCCAGTTTTTGCTGCATCTGCACGAAGGTTTTCATGCCCTGATTGCGCACCAGCGAAATGCCGACGCAGGAGCTGAACACCACCAGCAACAGGGTGACAGCCACGCCGAGCACGGCGGCGACTTTGATAAAGATGGATATTTCTATGTAAGCCAGCAGAAATATCAGCAGTAGCGGTAACCAGCGCACCTGGTTCTCCTATCGGTAGGTAAAGCGCGGCCGCCACGGGGCGACGGCGCGAAAAAAGAGGCCGTAAATGGCCGACACCATTACAATGAGGGCATCCCCCCACCATTTCAACCGAGAGCCGGTTTTTATTGCTAAAGTTCACAAACGTGAAAGAAGTCACAGAACCGGAAAAGGGCATATCCTTAAACACCATAAGGTGATCTGGATTCAGTCATTTCTTATCAACCAGCATATGATCTGGGCAGCAACGGGCGATTTGGTTAATCGTTTCACGCCCCAAGCCTTCGGCAATATTAATTTAGGCTGTGCCCTTTAGCCTTGACCTGACAAATTATTAATTCGGCAGCAACACATAGAGAAGGTTCTCATGTCAAACAACATTCGTATCGAAGAAGACCTGTTAGGAACACGTGAAGTCCCCGCAGACGCTTACTACGGAGTTCACACTCTGCGTGCGATTGAAAACTTCTACATCAGCAACAGCAAAATCAGCGATGTCCCCGAGTTCGTTCGCGGCATGGTGATGGTGAAAAAGGCCGCGGCGATGGCCAACAAAGAACTCAAAACCATTCCGCGCAAAATCGCCGACGTGATCATCCAGGCCTGCGACGAGGTGCTGGATAAAGGCAAGTGCATGGATCAGTTCCCGGTGGACGTATTCCAGGGCGGCGCGGGCACCTCGCTGAACATGAACACCAACGAAGTGCTGGCGAACATTGGCCTGGAGCTGATGGGCCACCAAAAAGGCGAATACCAGTACCTGAATCCGAACGATCACCTCAATAAATGCCAGTCCACCAACGACGCCTACCCGACCGGATTCCGCATCGCGGTGTACGCCTCCAACCAGAAACTGATCGACGCCATCAACCAGCTGCGCGAAGGCTTCGATCGCAAGGCGAAAGAGTTCGAAACCATCCTGAAAATGGGCCGCACCCAGCTGCAGGACGCGGTGCCGATGACCCTCGGCCAGGAATTCCACGCCTTCAGCGTGCTGCTGAACGAAGAGACCCGCAACCTGCACCGCACCGCGGAGCTGCTGCTGGAAGTGAACCTGGGCGCCACCGCCATCGGCACCGCGCTCAACACCCCGGAAGGCTACCAGCCGCTGGCGGTGCAAAAACTGGCGGAAGTCAGCGGCCTGCCTGTAGTACCGGCGGAAGACCTGATCGAAGCCACCTCCGACTGCGGCGCCTACGTGATGGTGCACAGCGCGCTCAAACGCCTGGCGGTGAAACTGTCCAAAATCTGTAACGACCTGCGCCTGCTCTCCTCCGGCCCGCGCGCCGGCCTGAACGAAATCAACCTGCCGGAGCTGCAGGCGGGATCGTCCATCATGCCGGCCAAAGTGAACCCGGTGGTGCCGGAAGTGGTCAATCAGGTGTGTTTCAAGGTGATTGGCAACGACACTTGCGTTACCATGGCGGCCGAAGCGGGCCAGCTGCAGTTGAACGTGATGGAGCCGGTGATCGGCCAGGCGATGTTCGAGTCGATCCACATCCTGACCAACGCCTGCTACAACCTGCTGGAAAAATGCATTAACGGCATCACCGCGAATAAAGAAGTCTGCGAACACTACGTCTTCAACTCGATCGGTATCGTCACCTATCTGAACCCGTTCATCGGCCACCACAACGGTGACATCGTCGGGAAGATCTGCGCCGAAACCGGCAAGAGCGTGCGCGAAGTGGTGCTGGAACGCGGCCTGCTGACCGAAGCCGAGCTGGATGACATCTTCTCCGTGGAGAACCTGATGCACCCGGCCTATAAAGCCAAACGCTATACGGATGAAAATGAACAATAACAGACCTACCCGGTAGCCCTGAAAGGCACGCTAAATCCTCTGGATAGCGTGCCTTTTTACTTTTAGGCGCCCACAAAATTTTAACGTTTGATTTTCAATTTCTCTCATTTTAAGGAGTAAACACTATGCTAGCCTTGGAATTGGTTATCGTTCTGCTGGCCATCTTTTTAGGGGCCAGGTTGGGCGGTATCGGTATCGGGTTCGCGGGGGGGTTGGGCGTTCTGGTCCTGGCGCTGATCGGCGTCAAGCCGGGCAGCATCCCTTTCGACGTGATTTCCATCATCATGGCGGTGATCGCGGCGATCTCCGCGATGCAGGTCGCCGGGGGGATGGACTACCTGGTGCAGCAGACCGAAAAGCTGCTGCGCAAGAACCCCAAACATATCACCATTCTCGCCCCTATCGTCACCTACTTCCTGACCATCTTCGCCGGCACCGGCAACATCTCGCTCTCGGCGCTGCCGGTGATCGCCGAAGTGGCGAAAGAACAGGGCATCAAGCCTTGCCGGCCGCTGTCGACCGCCGTGGTCTCCGCCCAGATCGCCATCACCGCCTCGCCGATTTCCGCCGCGGTGGTGTACATGTCTTCGGTGATGGAAGGCCACGGCGTCAGCTACCTGCACCTGCTGATGGTGGTGATCCCGTCCACCTTCTGCGCCGTGCTGGTGATGTCGCTGCTGGTGACCTGGCTGTTCGACTCCAAGCTGTCTAACGATCCGGTCTACCTGAAACGCCTGGAAGAAGGCCTGATCACCCTGCGCGGCAACAACGCGCTGGCGATCAAACCGCGCGCCAAAACCTCGGTGCTGCTGTTCCTGCTGGGCGTGCTGTGCGTGGTGGCCTACGCCATCATCAACAGCCCGGGCCTGGGCCTGGTGGCCAAGCCGCTGATGAACACCACCAACGCCATTCTGATCATCATGCTGAGCGTCGCCACGCTGACCACCCTGCTGTGCCGCGTCGACACCGACATGGTGCTGAACTCCAGCACCTTCAAGGCCGGCATGAGCGCCTGTATCTGTATCCTCGGCGTCGCCTGGCTGGGCGATACTTTCGTGCAGGCCAACATCGACTGGATCAAAGAGACGGCCGGCAGCGTCATTCAGGCGCACCCGTGGCTGCTGGCGGTGATCTTCTTCTTCTGCTCGGCGCTGCTGTACTCGCAGGCCGCCACCGCCAAGGCGCTGATGCCGATGGCGCTGGCGCTGAACGTGTCGCCGCTGACCGCCGTCGCCTCCTTCGCCGCCGTTTCCGGCCTGTTCATCCTGCCGACCTACCCGACGCTGGTCGCTGCGGTGCAGATGGACGATACCGGCACCACGCGCATCGGCCGCTTCGTGTTCAACCATCCGTTCTTCATTCCCGGCACCATGGGCGTGATCTTCGCGGTGGTATTCGGCTTCCTGCTCGGCAGCGTCATGCTGTAACGCTTCGACCGGGGCTGCGGCCCCGGTTTTCCTTCTGGCGATAAACTCGCCTTCTAGCCAATCCGCCTTCAGGGTATAGTGCCCATTCGAACCGATGAGAGGGCTGAAGATGTCTGATTGCGAAGCTGTCGTCATACTCTGTACCGCACCCGATGAAGCCAGCGCCCAGGAACTGGCGGCGCGGGTCTTGGGCGATAAGCTGGCGGCCTGCGCCACGCTGCTGCCCGGCGCCACCTCGCTCTATTACTGGGAAGGGAAACTGGAACAGGAATACGAGGTGCAGATGCTGTTCAAAAGCGATCGCCGCCGTCAGCAGGCCCTGCTCGACACCCTGAAACAACATCACCCCTACCAGACACCCGAGCTGCTGGTATTGCCGGTGATGGCCGGAGATAAAGACTACCTGTCATGGATCAACGCTTCATTAAACTGATTTTGCTGCTGTGCAGCCTGTTCTTCCTGCCGCAGGCGGCGCAGGCTTCGCTGTTCGCACCGACGGGCGGCAGCCAGTTCGTGCCCGTCGATCGTGCCTTCGCTTTCGATTTCAAACAGCAAGGCAACCAGGTAACGCTGAACTGGCAGATCCGCCCCGGCTATTACCTGTATCGTCAGCAGATCAAACTGGTGCCCCAGCAGGCGACGCTCGGCGCCTTTACCCTGCCGGAAGGATTGAGCCACAAGGACGAGTTCTTCGGCGAAGTCGCCATCTTCAAGCAGCAGCTTAATCTGCAGGTGCCGCTGCAACAGGCGGCGGCCAACGCCAGCCTCAGCGTCACCTATCAGGGCTGCGCCGAGGCCGGCTTCTGCTATCCGCCGGAAACCCGGGTCATCCCGCTGGACGCGGTCAGCGCCGGCGCTGCCGCCCCGCTCCCGGCCGCTGCACCGGCTGAAGCGCCCGCCGCACCGGCCAGCCTGCCGTTTTCGCCGCTGTGGGCGCTGCTGATCGGCATCGGCATCGCCTTCACGCCGTGCGTGCTGCCGATGTACCCGCTGATCTCCGGCATCATCCTCGGCCGCGACCGGCCGCAAAGCAGCGGCCGCATTCTGGCGCTGGCGGTGGTTTACGTGCAGGGCATGGCGCTGACCTATACCCTGCTCGGGTTGGTGGTGGCCGCCGCCGGCCTGCAGTTCCAGGCGGCGCTGCAACATCCTTATGTCTTGATCGGCCTGTCGGTGCTGTTCATCGCCCTGGCGCTGTCGATGTTCGGCCTCTATTCCCTGCAGCTGCCTTCCGCACTGCAAACCCGGCTGGCTAACTGGAGCAACACCCAGCGCGGCGGCTCGCTGACCGGCGTGTTCCTGATGGGCGCTCTGGCCGGGCTGATTTGCTCGCCCTGCACCACCGCGCCGCTCAGCGCCATCCTGCTGTATATCGCCCAGAGCGGCAATCTGTGGGCCGGCGGCGGCACGCTGTACCTGTACGCGCTGGGGATGGGCATTCCGCTGGTGATCGTCACCCTGTTCGGCAACCGCCTGCTGCCGCGCAGCGGCCCATGGATGCAGTACGTGAAAGAGGCCTTCGGCTTCGTCATTCTGGCGCTGCCGGTGTTCCTGCTGGAGCGGGTAATCGGCGATCTGTGGGGCATGCGCCTGTGGAGCCTGCTCGGCCTGGCGTTCTTCGGCTGGGCTTTCGCCCTGAGCCTGAGAAGCGCGCGCGGCTGGGCTCGCGCCCTGCAACTGCTGCTGCTGGCGGCGGCGGTGATCGCCGCACGGCCGCTGCAGGACTGGGCTTTCGGCGCCGACCAGGCGCAGCAGGCCGCTCAGCCGCACCTGGCCTTTACCCGCATCAACAACGTCGCACAGCTCGATCTGGCGCTGCAACAGGCGCGCGGCAAGCCGGTGATGCTGGATCTGTACGCCGACTGGTGCGTAGCCTGTAAAGAGTTCGAGAAATACACCTTCAGCGATGCGGCGGTGCAGGCGAGCCTGGCCAACGCGGTGCTGCTGCAGGCGGATGTGACCGCCAACAGCGCGGAACAGGCGGCGCTGCTGAAGCATCTGCAGGTGCTGGGGCTGCCGACGATCCTGTTCTTCGATCCGGCGGGCCAGGAACTGACGGCGCAGCGGGTCACCGGTTTTATGAAGGCGGAAGCCTTCAACGCGCATTTGCAGAAAGTGATGCGATAACTGACACTGAAGATCGGAAGCGAATGGGAGGAAGCACAAGTGCAACGTGAACACGTCCTTGATACCGCGCTGGGCCTGTTGGAACAACAGGGCCTGGCGACCGCCACATTAGAGATGCTGGCGGAAAAACTCGACGTTCAACCCGGCGATCTCAAACGGTTCTGGCCGGATCGCGAAGCGTTGCTGTACGACTGCCTGCGCTATCATGGCCAGCAGATAGACACCTGGCGCCGCCAGCTGCTGCTGGACGAAAATCTGAGCCCGCAGCAAAAGCTGCTGGCGCGCTATGACGTGCTGGCGGAATACGTGCAGCAAGACCGCTATCCCGGCTGCCTGTTTATCGCCGCCTGCAGCTTCTTCCCGGAAACGGACCACCCGATCCACCAGCTGGCGGAGCAGCAAAAGCTGACCTCGCTGGAGCTGACCCGCGAACTGCTGCGCGACATGGATGCCGACGACGCCGACATGGTGGCGCAGCAAATGGAGCTGATTCAGGAAGGCTGCCTGAGCAAACTGCTGGTAAAACGCCAGCTCCAGGACGTATCGGTCGCCAAACGGCTGGCGGAAGACATCTTGCAGGTGGCGCAGTGCCGCCGCAACGGGGCGTTGAGCTGAACCGGCAGGGTTGGCAGCGCCACCAACCCGAGGCGATAGCCCCAACAGGCGCATTTTTTGCGCCCTTTGCCTGAAAAGCCAGCAACCGGAGGCATTTTCGCGTATTTCACGCATAAAGCCGTTGACGGCTTTCGGCCAATACGGTTTAATGCTGCCCGTTGCCCGGATAGCTCAGTCGGTAGAGCAGGGGATTGAAAATCCCCGTGTCCTTGGTTCGATTCCGAGTCCGGGCACCATATTCAGAAGAACCCGCCTATGGCGGGTTTTTCGCTTTCTGGGGTACGGACTCTCCATCGAACTGCGTTCGATTATTCGGCCAGAGGCCTCACCCTGCGGGCCAGCGCCGTCTGCAGCCGCTGGAGGATGAAAACCACCGGCTCCGTCGTCTGGCGGCAGACCTCAGTCTGGATAAAGAAATGCTCCAGGATGTTATTCGAAAAAACGTTCTGAGGCCCGTCCAGAAGCGAGAAGTACTGACTTACCGACCTGGATGCCTAGCGTATTTGCCAGCGCCATGGTTGTCGTTTGATGATGCAGAGTCGCACGATATACAATTTAAATATATTTACACTATATAAGAATAATAAATAACCTTATCATTAGTGTATATCCAGATAGTTTCCCTCCATCCATGAATAATTTAATCCTCGTTCAAAACATTCAACACGACATTTAAAACCCCTGATTTTGACGACATCAAATCATAATGTGTCGCTTCAGGAATCATGCTGATAATGACATTATCTTTGTGTGTTTTTGCATAGTCTTCTGCATATTTACCCGGAGCTATATTATCCTCCCCTCCATTTATCAAGGTAATCCTGAAATTATTTCTCATTAGTATCGGCGAGGTTGACTCCATTTTTTTGCCTGATATCTTATCGATGCCACCAAATCGAATAATATTTGGGCAGGCTGTTTCTGCAACTTTAAGATCAACAATTGCACCCAGACCAATTGCCTGATTTATTTTTACCTTACTCAAGTAGTTTTTCGAATGAGTTTCCTCTCCGCCGGATGCGGCCCAGCTGGCTAAATGCCCACCAACGGAATGGCCAATTAACGTGATTCCGGACTCAGTTATCTGCTTGTCGTTCAAAACCTCAGTTATCTTAATCAAGGCATTTGAAATATCACTATACGTTGTCGGATATCCTCCGCTCGTATCTGCTTTGGTATACTCCACATTGAAAACGGCGTACCCATTCTTCAAGAAGAAGTCCACAACTTCTCCTGCCTGTTGAAAACCCTCGAATTTCGAGTCCCAGCAACCTCCATGTATCACGGCTATGGCTGGCTTTTTTTTATCTAATCCTTTAGGGACGTAGAAATCAAAAAAATTATTTTCTTTATCGGCACCATAATAGTACCTCTGAGTTGCTATGTTCTTCGGCTTGAATTCCATATAGTCTTTAAGTGTAGCGCCGTATATTGGATTGATAACTTCGGCACTTGTACTGCTTATTGAAAAAAAGGCAAGAATAAATGCTAATTTTATTTTCTTCATGGTCAGTCATCCCATTAAAATTTAAATCAATTTTTTGTTTTTTTAATTATTACCATCAAAAATTAACCTGAAATAACCTGTGTGATTTTCGCACTATTATTCCGCGTACCAGGGTTTGGCTACTCGATTCCTAATGGTAATCGACTTAATGTTTGAATAGAGATCAAGCGTTTCTTGACAATGTTCTATCCCTATCCCGCTCTCTTTGACTCCACCGAAAGGAACGCCGCTGGCAAGGTTGAAGTATTCATTTATCCAAACAGAGCCCACATCAAGTGCATCTGCCGTACGCATCGCTTTTTCAAGGCTAGTGGTATAAACGCCTGCTGCGAGGCCATAAGGCACATCGTTCGCTTCATGCAGCATTGTATCATAATCGTTCCAGCGGATGAGGCTTAGTACAGGACCGAAGATCTCCTCTTGAGCAACACGCATTTTATTCTTAACTTCAAGAATAGTTGGCTGTATAAAATACCCGGGCTCACACCCCTCAACCTGAACACGATCTCCGCCATACAGGACTTTTGCACCTTCAGCTTTTCCAATGCTGATATATTCAAGCACTCGCTTCCCTTGCTTGGCTGATACCAGGCAGCTTAATTGGACAGAATCGTCGCGTGGGTCTCCAATCTTTAAACTTGATGCTTTCCCTATCAGTTTTTTGACGAACGGCTCATAAATTGAGTCATGTATGAATAGCCGAGTGCCTGCAAGGCAAGATTGACCGTTGCAGTACATCGCGGCGAACAATGCATTGTCGACAACGGCATCAATGTCTTCGATATCGGGGAATACAATGTTGGGGCTCTTTCCTCCGAGTTCTAACGAGGCCGGGATCAAACGCTCTGCAGCGGCATGGCCGATAAGGCGTCCGACCTCAGGGCTGCCGGTAAATGCTAACTTCGACACTAAAGGATGGGTCGTAATTGCATTACCGACTTCATCGCCAAAGCCGGGCACGACGTTAATGACACCCGGTGGTAAAATTTCGCCTGCCACAGCAGCAAACTCTAATGTGGAAATTGATGCATTCTCATCTGGCTTGAGAATCACGGTATTCCCAGCTGCAATAGCCGGCGCTACCTTAAGCGCGACCATCAGCGCAGGGACATTCCAGGGAATGATCTGTCCAATAACACCTATGGGTTCGCGTTTAGCGACCATATAACCATCGGGAATGGGTTTTCCGTAGCCTTCGTAGGTTGAAATGGCTGCCGCGAAATATCTATATTGAGCGATCGCTTTCTCATAATCTAGACGAACTTCCGCCAGACGTCGTCCGACATCAGTGGCATCAATCAACGCTAATCGTTGCAGGTTTTTTTCGAGTTCGTCTGCCAAGCGGTTTAATAATCTTGCACGCTCCTCATAAGACGTTTCTTTCCAGGTAAGAAAAGCGTTTCGGGCCGCGATAACTGCGGATTCAACTTCAGATTGTCCACAACGGGCGATCTTCGTCAACACTTCCCCGGTTGCCGGATTGACGGCCTGGAAGGTTATTCCGGAGTATGGAATAAATTCGCCATTTATGTAAGGATTGTATTGTTTTCTGAGTGAGATGTTCATGGAAACTCCTTCACGTTAGAAAAAGGTAACGTAGATAATCAATGAATTGTTTACTTGGCGCTATCTATATAGCGCCACTGATGTCAAGAAAACGCCTTTTTTGATCACAAACTGTTAACGGTTTATAAGGAGTACTTATGAGTAAGTCGTTAGCATCATTCTCAAGGTTAGATATCGCACTGCGAAATACACAGTGCAGCGATAATATTATGCCTGCAGAAGCCTTGCTGTTCGATACCCAAGACCTGGATTATGCTCAAGAGAAAGTGAGTGAGGTTTATTGCCCATATCGTTTCAGTCTTGGTGAAAAAAATGAAGGAAACGCAGGTATGTTTAGCCTGCCGGGAGAGAATATCGTGCTGTCCTGGTTTGCTTATGGGACTGATATTCTAATTGAACCGGAAAACTTTAGTGATTTTATATTGACGTTAACGACACTGTCTGGTGAATCTGTGATTCATAGCACCAATATAGTAAAACCCGGCCATGAAAATTCTACAGTTGTCATTGCCGCAGACGACTCGCCACGTTTTCTATATAGCTCAGATAACGTGCAGTTGGGGGTCCGTATTGACGCTCGCTATATGGATGCACTATGGTTACGTTTCTCAGAGGGAGAAGGCGAGTTTTGCTCTTTCGTTTTGCTCGGGGGAGAATGGAATAAGCGCTGGTTGGCCTCTGTAGAAATGCTTAGACAACTGCTGCTTCCAACAATACCTGCCGCTACAAGAAATATGCTGTTGCCTCGGGCAGAGGAATTATTGGTACTACAGCTTCTTGCTGAACGATGGGCCGGTTTTACGGATAAACATTCACGCGGAACTTCCAAACAAAACCTGCCTGCTTACTTACGGCGATCTGTTGAATATATTAATGAAAATATTGATAGCCCTTTGACCTTATCGGAGATTGCGAGTGCTGCTCAATGCAGCATCCGTACTTTGCAACGGGTTTTTCATAGTTGGCGTCAAATAGGTATAATGCAATATGTTAAGGAAGTCCGCTTGCGGAAAGTGCGTGAGGATTTACTGCAGTCAGAGATAAGCTCAGTGACAGAAGTGGCTACTCGATGGGGTTTTTTCCATTTAAGCCAGTTTGCTGCAGATTACCGTAAACAATACGGTGAACTTCCTTCGGAAACTCGACGCAGGCGGCAGCTTTAAAATAGCAACGGTGGGTTTTACCCCCTCAGATGCGGCAGGTGACATCCTGCCGGAATTGGCCAGCTTTGATTGGTGAACAGTCCCCAAATACATAATGACAGACAGCCACCACAACATAGCATCCGTCCTTAAACCAGGGTGTTTTCATTATGGAGTATGCAGACTGAATCCGATGTCTTAACCGACCACACAAAGGTGATTGGCTTCACCAGCATTGAACGTATCTAAAACCGTCCTAAAGAAAAAGCTGATTCGCGATAAATTCGTACCTTTTATCATGTCACTGTAACCCTGCCTTATTCAAGAAAACCCTGGGGCTATCGGGAGTATCCATATACGGCGGTTTCCGGCGAGACAGGCAGGGACGCCTGTCGTAGCCGGCCGTGATACGAAGCGATAAAGTGAGGGCCGTTGGTGCAGCCAACTATCTGGCAGGGCAAGGAACGTGCCTACGGTTCCTTGCTAGGTCGAGGCGTATGAGTCTTATAAAGCATCTCACTTTTATCGGCAGGAACATCACCAATATCTTCAGAAAAAAACGAACTGACAAGCATGATGCCTATGGCTAGTTTTTCGCTTTCTGGGATACGGACTCTCCATCGAACTGCGTTCGATTATTCGGCCTTCGGTTGACTCGGCGGGATCAGCCCAATCAGCGCCAGTACGCAAGATTTGGCGGCTAATACCAGATTGAGATGCCCGGGGAAAGCGACGTTGATGAACCAAAAGGCCAGGAAGATCGCCAGAGAAACCGGCCAGGCGAGCACGAAGAACCGGGTATCGCATAACCGCTGGGCGCAAAACAGCAGCGTCAGCACGATCGCCAACACGCCGAAAGGAAGATACAGAATCAGCCTCAGGTAAGAGGCGATGACATCAGCGAACGAAACGTTATTGATGACGGAAATCGTCAATTTCTGAAAGAATAATGCGTCGTTGTTATAGAGCTCTAAAAGATTTAACCACGCAAAGCTGAACCCTATCGTTAACGACATCCATACTGCGTATTCTTTGCGGGATAGGGGATTGGTGATCAAACTCAGTCTCTCGTTCAGCCAGCGGTTCCGAACAAAGGATATAGCATAAAAACGCTGAACCGGCGGTAAACGGCAGTTCAGCGTTGTTGTTCAACTCGTCTGAACAGACGCTCTTTTTCTCACTCCGCCATCGTCTCCGTACGCGCGAAATGAATAAACTCAGGCGCCGCAATACGCAGATAATCCTGTGCATTGAGCACCACGGAGCGTTGCAGATCGCCGGCGTTAAACGCAATGTCATCGTAACGCTCAAACAGCTCCGGATCGGCGACCAGCCTGAGCTGCGGGTGGAAGCTGAACGGCGGGATCGCCCCCGGCACGCAGGCCGTCAGGGTCGCGATTTCCGCCGGGCTGACCAACGACGCCTTTTTACCGCCCAACTCGGCCGCCAACCGCTGCAGATCCGCCTGACGGTCCGCTGCCAGCACCGCCAAAATGTAATGCTTGGCTCCGTCGATGCGCGTTTGGCACACCAGTGCCTTGGCGCCCTGCCCCTGTTCGGTGCCGCGCAATGCCGCTACAGCTTCGCAGCGCCCCTCCGCCGGATGTTCTATCACCCGGAATGCGGCCTCTCCGGCGCTCAGCAGCGCCACGACCTGCTCAAATACCGTCTTGTCTGTCACCATGGTTCTCTCTCGTCATCCGCCTGTTTCTATTGACCTGCCAGCAACTCGCCGTAGCGGCGAATGTCGACGTTGCCGCCGCTGATGATCACACCGACGCGTTTTCCCCGCAGCATCGATTTCTGCGCGCAGGCGGCGGCGAACCCCAGGCAGCCGGTTGGCTCCACCACCATTTTCATCCGTTCGGCGAAAAAGCGCATGGCGGTAATCAGCTCATCGTCGGTCACCGTCAGAATGTCGTCAACGTCCCGGCGGATAATAGGGAAAGTATATTGGCCCAGATGCTGCGTCTGCGCGCCATCGGCGAGGGTCTGCGGCGTCTCAATGTGAACGATGCGGCCGGTACGGAATGATTGCTGCCCGTCATTGCCCGCCACAGGCTCTACGCCATAGACTCGGCAACCCGGCGACAGCCGACGCGCGGCGAGTGCAGAGCCGGCCAGCAACCCGCCGCCGCCCAGGCAAACGAACAGCGCGTCCAGTTCGCCAACCTCGTCGAACAGCTCTTTAGCCGCGGTACCCTGCCCGGCGATCACCTGCGGGTGATCGTAAGGCGGGATCAACGTTAATCCCTGTTGCTGCGCCAGATCCCGGCCGATCTGCTCGCGATCTTCATGATAACGGTTGTACTCCACCACTTTGCCGCCATAGCCGCGCGTCGCAGCCACTTTGGCCGCCGGCGCGTCGTGCGGCATAACGATCGTGGCGGGAATGTCGAGCAGCCGGGCAGCCAGCGCGATCGCCTGTGCATGATTGCCGGAAGAAAAGGCCACGACCCCGGCCTTGCGCTGCGCCGGAGAAAACTGCAGCAAAGCATTCATCGCACCGCGAAATTTAAAGGCGCCCATACGCTGCAGGTTCTCGCATTTGAAAAATACGCTGGCGCCGAAATCGTCGTCAACCGTGCGTGAAGTCTGCACCGGCGTGCGGTGAGCATAATCCTTGATGCGCGCGGCAGCGGCGGCCACGTCGTCATAAACGGGTAAAATCAAATCGGTCATAGCGTTACCTGTCAGTAAGGGTTAAAGGGCGGCCAACGCGACAGCTTCCACTTCCACGGCGGCGCCATAATGCAGCTGCGATACGCCGGCTACCGCACGCGCAGGGCGAAACTCGCCGATCCATTCGGCATACAGCGCATTGAAGGTCGGCCACAAATCGATATCCGTCAGATAGACGCGCACCTGAACCAGCTGCGCGCGGCCGACGCCAGCCCCTGCCAGGCAGGCATCCAGATTGTCGAGCACCTGGCGGACTTGCCGCGCGAAAGGTTCGCCGGCAAGACTCTCACCGGAAAAGGCGATCGGCAATTGGCCAGAGATATAGACCGTCCCATTGGCCGTGCAACTGGGTGAGTAATGACCGGCGGGAGGAAAGCCGCCGGATCCGTTGTAAACCACATCATGCTTCATATTTAATCCTTGCACAGGTTCGAAAAGCCCTGCGGCAACCGCGCAGGGCGGCATTCAGACGGGTTTGCGCACGGCAGCTTCAGGCAGCCTCGCCTGAAAACCCACACGCTCTTTCTGCCAGTAAGAAATCGCCATGGTCGCCACGCCGTTGCCGGCCACGTTGGTCAACGTACGCATGGTATCCATCAAGCGATCCACGCCAAGAATCAGCGCCAGCCCCTCCATCGGTATCTCTGGAAACATCAACAGCGAAGCGGACAGCGTGACGAAAGCGCCGCCCGTCACGCCGGCTACGCCTTTCGAGGTCAGTAGAAACACCATCAATAGGCCGGCCTGTTGCGCCAGGCTCAGCTCCAAACCGGCGGCCTGAGCGATAAACAGCGCCGCTAACGTCATGTAGATTGAAGAGCCGTCCAGATTCAAGGAGTAACCGGTCGGCACGACAAAACCGACGGTGGCTTTACTGCAGCCGGCCAATTCAAGTTTTTTCATCAGGCCCGGCAAGGCGGCTTCCGATGAGGTGGTGGTAAAGGCGATGATCAGCTCTTCCCTGATGAGTTTTAAGAAACCGAACAGGCTAAAACGGGTCAACCAGGCCACCACGGAAAACACCACCACAATGAGGAACAGACACCCCAGATAGACCAGCCCCACCAATTTCATCACCGGCATCAGCGCGCCGATGCCGTATTTACCCAGCATGAACGCCGCCGCGCCAAATACGCCAACGGGCGCCAGCTTGAGGATGATATTGACCACTTTGAAGGTGGCTTCGGTAAGCAGATTCACCAAATCAACCACCGGCTTGCCTTTATCGCCCATTGCGTACAGCGCATAGCCAAACAGCAGAGCCACCAACAAGATTTGCAGCATGATGCCGCTGGCCAACGCATCAACCACCGTTTTCGGGATGATGCTCATCACGAAATCCACGCCTTGCAGGGGCTCCGCCGGTTTAAGCGCCGTGGCGGCATCGGCATGCAAGGCCAGCCCTTTGCCCGGCTCAAACAGATTGCCCATCGCCAGGCCGATCAGCAGCGCCAACGTGCTGACCACTTCGAAATAACAGACCGAGATCATGCCCAGGCGGCCAACGCCGGCACCGCGTTTAACCTGCGCAAAACCGGCTACCACGGTGAGAAACACAATCAGGCCGGCCACCATTTTGATCAGTTTGACGAAGGCCGCCGCCAGCGGATTGAGCTGAGCGCCGATTTGCGGCCACAACAGGCCCAGCGCGCCACCGGCCGCCAGCCCTACCACCAACTGAAAGGTCAACGTGTAATAAAAAGGTTTTCGTGCAGAACCGACGACTGAAGTTGCAGACATTATTGTTCTCCATGCCCTTGCGGGCCGTTGAAACTAGCGCTGAAAAACCCCGGTGTGTGCGATACGGCTTTTAACGCACGAACATTGTCATATTTAAAACAAATAATCTAAAATTAGAAAATAAGTCCAATAATGATGTTATATACCTGCGCGACGGCCAAATGCCAATCGGGAAGTGCAGAATTGGGAGCAAGATCATTTTTAGTGCCGCCAGGCGCCAGATGAAAACCGCCGTGCGCCGCACTTGTGGTATGTTCTTCATCTGGCTCGAAATGAGCCAACGCCGCCAAGAAAGTGATCGGAGTGCCCTATGCCTGAAGTGCCGGAAAACCTGTTGTTATCCCAGTTGAATGTGATTGCCGAGGGGCTGAGCGCCACCTTCGCGCCGTTTTGCGAGGTGGTGGTTCACGATCTGCAAAATCCCGAACACGCCATTTTGGCGATCCACAACAACCTGTCCGGACGAGAAGTCGGCCAAGCGGCGACGGAACTTGGCCTGGCTCGCATCGCTTCGGCGGAGTTTCCCAGCGTGATCGCCAACTACGGCAACCAGTTCGCCGATGGCCGCCCGGCGAAAAGCACCTCGATCGGCATCAAGAATGCGCAGGGCGACTACGTCGCCGCACTCTGTTTGAACGTTGATATGACGCTGTTCCGCGGCATGCAAAGCGCGCTGGCGCAGTTCACGCAAACGGCGGCCGGCGCGGTGGCGGAACACCTGGAGCCCAGCGGCGCGGAGGCCATCCGCAACCGTATCGATCGCTTCGCCGCACGCCACGCCACCACGCCGCGCGCGCTGAAAACGCCGGAGAGAAAGCGGTTGATTCAGGAACTGAGGGAGCAAGGCCTGCTCGAGGTGAAAAAGGCGATGGAGATTGTGGCGCAGCACCTCGGCGTTTCCCGCGCTTCGGTGTATCTCTATGCGAAAGAAGAGTGAAAAGGCGACGCCTTCCAGCCCCGCCTGGTTACTTTACGTTTTTTCATAGAAAACCCGCCATACGGCGGGCTATTACGCGATGTGATCATTTGAGTTTTTCAGCCCAAGCGAGCGATTTGCCGCTCCTGCCAACGCCCGAACAGCAACAGGCCGCATATCGCCCCGAGCAGCGCGCAGAACATGTCGGACTGGGTGTCCCACGGGTCGCCCTGGGTGCCGAGAAACTCGTCGGCGCCCTGGCCCAGCGCCAGCGCCGCCCACCATTCGATCAGCTCATACAGGGCACTGATGGCGAGCGCGATGCAGCACACCACGAAGCCCAGCATCTTGCGCCCCTGTACATAACCACCGCGCAGCAGGATCTCGCGCGCCGCCAGCGCCGGCACCAATCCCTGAAAGAAATGCCCCAGTTTGTCGTACGGGTTGCGATCAAGATCCAGCCACTGCTGCACCTCAAACCCCAGTGGCACGCGGGCATAGCTGTACATGCCGCCAAAAATCAGGATCAGCGCGTGGAAGAAAATCAGCGTGTAGAGCAGCGGCGTCAGCGGGTAACGGCGGTGGGTGAGCCACAGCAGCGGCAAAACGATCAAGACCGGCGCCACCTCCATCAGCCAGGTGGTGCGATCGTAAGGGCTGATGCCGCTGTGGATCAGCGCGGCCAGCAGCAGCAGAGTGATAACGGACAACAACAGCGGAGAGCGTGAGACGGGCATAACCAACATTCCTTCGGGTCAATAAGGCAATCCACACGTTATACCGCAGATCGCACGGCGAAAAAAACAGGCGGAGCGTCGCCGCTTCGCCTGTTCGGTGTGCTTACCTGGGTGGGATTATTTCAGCACGACGCGGATCACGTCGTCCGGCGCGGTCGCTTCTTTCTCGCGGCTGGAAGCCTGCTTGACGCTGACATACAGCGTTTGGCCATCAGGCGACAGCGCCAAGCTGTTCGGATGGGTCGGCGTCTTGATGGTGTTCAACACCTTGTAGCTCTTGGCGTCGATCACGCTCACTTCGCCCGCCTGACGGTGGGTGACGTACACTTCATTGCGCGCCGGGTTGAACAGCACCGCCAGCGATTCCGGCACGTCGATCTTGCTCAGGATGTTGCCGTTACGGGTATCCACCACCAGCACCTGTGGCTGCTTGGAATCAGTGATGAAGGCGCGATGGGTGGCGGTATCCAGGCTGATGTTCAGGAAGAAGTGCTCTTTGGACTCATCCAGTTTCTTGCGCGACAGCACCTTGTTGCTCTGGGTATCGATGGTCACCAGTTCGCCGTCGGCGTTGGTGACGTACAGGCGTTTGGCGGCGGCGTCCAGCGCCAGGCCAGTGCCGTACTTGCCGGTGTCGGTCACGGTGGCGCGCAGGGTCAGATCCTTGCCGTCCACCACCCATACTACGCTGGAATCCCCCAGCCCGGTGATATACAGGGTATCGCTGTCGGCATCCGCCACCAGTTCGCGCGGCGCCAGCGGCTTGACGGTTTCGGAGCGCTGGCGCGCGTCCAGCACCAGGCGGCCTTTCACGTCACCGGTCTTGGCGTCGATGGCGGTCACCGAGTTATTGACGGTGTTGCCGAAGAACAGCGTACCGGTCTTGGCGTTGACGGCGGCGCCGAATGGCTTGATGTCGTTATGGATAATTTGGGTCACGTCCAGCGTGGTCGGATCCAGACGGTAAACGATGCCGCCCTTGTCCAGCTTGCGGCTCTGCGAGGTGGCCAGGTAGAGCGCGTTCTCGCTCGGGCTGTAGGCCATTTCATAGGCGCCTTTGCCGACCGGCTTGCGCAGCACTTCCGGCGCGGTTTGCGCCTGCAAGGTGTTGGAGAACAGCAGCGTAGACAGCAGCATCAGCGGAAATGCCGCACGTTTTCCCTTGGTGATCAAAGTATTCATCAAAATCTCCTTATAAAGCCAACAGGGTGGCCGAACGGCCGCCCTCTGCTCGTGATTAAAATCAGGCTTTCTCTTCGGAAAGCAGCGCCCACCAGCTGTCGATGGTCGGGTTGCGCGCCAGCGCGATAAAGTCGATGTCGCCGCGGATCTTGCGCCAGCGGGTCGCCAGCTCCATGATGCGCACCGAATCCAGACCGTAATCGATCAGGTTTTCATCGTTGCCCATGTCTTCGCTGTCTTCATCCAGCAGCGGCAGGATCTGCTGACGCAGCGCGTCGATGCTGGCGATGCCGGCCGCCGGCAGCAGAGACGCGGTGGTCACCACCCGGCCGCAGCGGCCGGCGGTGTAGCGCAGCGCCATCAGGTGTTCGTCGCGCGAGAAGTCCGCCAGGCCGTCGGCCACCATGAACGGCTGGATGTTGCGCATAAAGGCGTCGATGGCGGTGGTCAGGCAGCCGATGTGCGCATACACGCCGCAGATGATCAGCTGATCGCGGCCGGACTCCTGCAGGATCTCCTGCAGCGGCGAGCGATGGAAGGCGCTGTAGCGCCATTTCACCAGCACCGTATCGTCTTCGTCCGGCGCCAGCGCGGCGGTCACCGCCTGCTGCTCAGGGTGCTTGTTCAGGCCCGGCCCCCACATGTCGTTCAACAGCGCGCGATCTTCATCGCTCTGCTGGTTCGGCTGCGCGGTATAGAACACCGGGATGCCCTGCTGCTTGCAGTAGCGGCGCAGGTTGGCGATGTTCTCCACCACCTGTTTAATCAGCGTGCTGTCCTCGCCCCAGAAGTTGAGGAAATACTGCTGCATATCGTGGATCAACAGCGCGGCGCGCTGCGGCTCCACCTGCCAGGTGACTTTATTTTGCGGCAGTTCGTCCGCCGTCGGCAGCGCGTAATCATTAAGTTTTGGAATGGCCATCGATTAATCTCCCTGAGCCTGAGTCTGTAGTTGCGCGTCGAGCTGCTGGCGCAGCCGTTTTTTGTCCACTTTGCCGACCGGGGTCAGCGGCAGGCTGTCCACCTGAATAAAGCGATCCGGCAGTTTGAAGTCCGCCACGCCCTGTTCACGCAGGTGACGGCGCAGCACCACCGGTTTCAGCGGCGCGTTGGCGATGATATAGGCGCAGCTCTTCTCCCCCATCAGCGCGTCCGGCATCGACACCAGCGCGGCGTTGATCACGTCAGGATGACGCAGCAGCAGGTTCTCGATCTCCTCGGCGGCGATCTTCTCCCCACCGCGGTTGATCTGGTCTTTTTGCCGCCCCTGCACGGTGATGTAACCGTCTTCGCTGATGCTGATCAGATCGCCGGAGCAGTAGAAACCGTCGGCGTCGAAAGCATCGGCGTTGTGCGCCGGGCTCTGGTAGTAACCGCGGAAGGTGTAAGGCCCGCGCGTCATCAACCGCCCGACCTCGCCCGCCGGCAACGGATTGCCGTCGTCATCCGCCACCCACACTTCGTCGTCCGGCGACATCGGCCGCCCTTGCGTCGCCAGAATGTGGCGTTCGTCATCGTCCAGCCGGGTGTAGTTCACCAGCCCTTCCGCCATGCCGAACACCTGCTGCAGTTGGCAGCCGATTTCGTTCTGAATGCGCGCCGCCAGCGTTTCGCCCAGCTTGGCGCCGCCCACCTGCAGCAGTTTCAGGCTGGCGAGCTGGGCATTGCCGCCCCACTCTTCGATCGCCTGCAGCCACAGCGTGACCGCCGGCGGCACCAGCGCCGTCACGTTGATTTGGTGCTGTTCGATCAGGCGGAAGCATTGCCCGGCGTCCGGATCGGCGGCGAACACCACCAGCCCGGCACCATAAAACACGCCCAGCACGCCCGGCGAACTCATCGGGTAGTTGTGCGCCACCGGCAGCGCGCACAGATAGCGGGTCTGCGCGTCGAAGCGGCAGATCTCCACGCTGCGGCGAATGCTGTAGTAGTAATCATTGTGGGTGCGCGGGATCAGCTTCGGCGTACCGGTGCTGCCGCCGGAAAGCTGGAAGAACGCCACCTGATCAGCCGCGGAAGGCTGCGCGACGAAACCGTCGCTCGCTTCGTCCAGCCAGGCGGCCAGCGCCAGCTCGCCCTCGGCCTGGCTGCGCAGCGCCACGACGCGCAGCGAAGGATGCGCATCGCGGAAGGCGTTCAGGAATTGATCGTCGGCAAACAGCGCGTGCCGGCGATCGGCGATCAGCAGCGCCGGTTTGATCTGCTCGGCATAGGCGTTCAGCTCACTGCGCTGATGGCTGAACAGCGCGTTGACCGGCGCCACACCAATTTTCAGCAGCGCGAAGAACACGATATAGAACTCCGCCACGTTGCCCAGCTGCACCAGTGCGGTGTCGCCGGATTTCACGCCGCGGCGCAGCAAAGCGGCCGCCAGGCGATCGGAGCGCTGCTGCAGCTCGCGGTAGGTCAGGCTGCCCTGGGCGTCGATGATCGCCGGAGCGTCATTGTTGGCCTGGCGGTCGAGGATCTCGGTCAGCGGCTTGTCAATCCAGTAGCCGCGCTCGCGATAGCGGCTGGCGAACTCCGCCGGCCAGGGGGTAAAGGCAATGCTCATCTTGTCGTTATCCTTGATTTATACCAAAGGCACGCAGAATGGTGCTGAGTTTGGTGCCTGTTTCATGCCATTCAGATTCGGGTGAAGAGTCTTCCACGATGCCGGCGCCGGCGAACAGCCGTACCCGGTTGCCGTCAACGGTGCCGCAGCGGATAGTCACTACCCACTCGCCGTTGCCTTCGTCGTCGCACCAGCCGACGATGCCGCCGAACAGGCCGCGATCGAACGGCTCCAGCTTGCCGATCAGGGCGTGCGCCTCGGCCGTCGGCATGCCGCACAGCGCCGGCGTCGGGTGCAGCAGGCAGGCCAGCGACAGGGCGTTTTCGTCGGGAGACGCCGCCTCGCCGTCGATCGGCGTGGAGAGATGCCACAGCGTGGTGGTGGTCAATAATTCAGGGGTTTGCGGCACGTTCAGGTAGCGGCAGCGGCCGGCCAGCACGTCACGCATGCTTTCGGTGACGATGCGATGCTCGTGGCGATCTTTCGCCGAGGCCATCAGCCGCTCCCCCACTTCGCGATCGCGCTCTGGGTCGGCCTCGCGCCGGGCGGAACCGGCCAGCGGGTTGGAATAGAAACGGCCGCCGTCCTGGCGCAGCAGCAGCTCGGGGCTGGCGCCCAACAGCGCGCCCTGCTCCAGCGGCACATGGAAATGGAAACCGTGCGGGTTTTGGGCAATCACGCGCGCCATCAGCGCATGGCGATCCACCGGCTGACGCGTTTCGATCTCCAGCAGGCGCGACAAGACCACTTTGTCCAACTCACCTGCCTTCATCGCGTCGACGGCGTCGCTGACCATGTTCATGAACGGCTGCTGTGGCGGCAGTTCCGTTACCCCGGCCAGCTCCGGCCCGTCCGCCGCCGGCCTAACGCCGGCCATAAAGGCGGCGCGATCGAACCAGCGGCTCTGCTGCGGAATAAACAGCGCCGAAGGCTGCCGGGTATCGAACGGAATGGCGCCGCACAGCAGCGGCTTTTTGATGCCGGCCTGGCGGGCCTCGGCAAACGCCTGCCGTACGCTGCGCTGGAACTCGCCGTTCAGATCGGCACCGTCTGCGGCCGGCAGGCGAATGCGGCTGAAACAACCGGTGGTGGTCAGACTGCGGAAAGGAGAAGTAAAGAAGAAGCCCGACGCCGGAGAAAAATCAGCGGCAAACCGCTGCTCTTCGCACTCCTGCACTTCCTTTCGATTGATGTCGTTCACGGCAGTATCCATCGCTTCGCCCTCAAGAATTTGAAGTGATAACCAATATAATAATGATTATCATTTGAGTTAATTCCGCGCTAAATTACTCGCCGATATTTGCTATGTCAATAAACGTAAGCACTTCTTTCATTTCGAAATCATGACATAAACGCTGTGGGTTTTACGCATGCCGATGATAAGCATTGCTATTTGATCCCACAGCGTTGTTTTAACGCGTTCGACTACTTTTCTGTGGCGGGCTGCGGCTCCGGTTTGTGCAGCGTAACCTGGCGCAAACCGGTCATGGCGAACAGCAACAGGATGCCGAGCAGCGCCGCGCCGAAGCCGAAACCGCTGGCGCTCATCGCCGGCAGCATAAAGGCGCCCATCGCCCCCAGCAGCAACGCGCCCAGCGCATCGCCCACCACGTTCTGCGCCGTCCACAGGCCATTGATGCGGCCGAGGAAGTTGTCCGGCGTCAGGCTCTGGATCAAGCCGTATTGCAGCAGCGAGTTCAGCGCGCTCAGGTAGCCGAACGCCACCAGGCACAGCAACGCCAGGCTGTACCACGGCATCAGGCCGAACAGGCCGATGGCGGCGAACGCCGCGATCGCCGTCAGCAGCATCACCCAGCCGGGGCGCGCCACATGCGCCACGCGCCCGCTGGTGAACGCGCCGATGGCGGCGCCGAGCGGCACGGCGGCGTACATATAACCGAGGTGGGCAGCGTCGATGTGCCAGCCTTCCGCCATCGCCGGGTACAGCACGCGCACCGCGCTGGCCATGGTCAGCAGCGCGCCGATCAGTGCCACCATGCCGATCACCTTGTTCTGGAACAGGAAGGCGAAACCGCCCGCCAGCGCGCGCAGCGGGTGTTCACGCGGCTGCGGTGGCGGCATCAGCTGCGGCAGGCTCAGCAGCGGCAGCAGCGTCAGCAGGGTGCCGAACGCCGCCAGACCGTAGTTCCAGGCGATGCCCATATGGGCGATCACCAGGCCGCCGATCGCCGGAGAAAGAATCGAGCCGAAGCGCACCGTCAGCATGCTGATGGCCCCCGCCTGCACGATGTTTTCGCGGCCCACCAGCGCCGGCGTGGCCGCCAGCAGCGCCGTCACCCCCACCGCGCCAAAGAAGCCGTCCCACACCGCCAGCAGATAAATGGCCGCCAGCGAAGGCGACGGCAACAGGGCATTGAGACACAGGCCGACAAATCCGACGCCGCAGGTGGAACGCGCAAACAGAATCAGCCGGCGTCGCTCATAGCGATCGGCCAATACGCCCCCCATCAGCAGCCCGGCGAACATGCCGCCGCCGGCCAGCGTCACCGCCAGCCCGACCTGCAGGGTGGAACCGGTCAGCGCCTGGATCTGCACCGGGATGGCGATCGCCATCAGTCCCAGCGCCACAATGGAGATAAAGCGCGCGCAGAACACCGCGCGGAAAGCCCGGTTGGTTTTCAGCAGGCTGAAATCAAGCAGGATGGAGGGTTTGCTACTCATCGGTTGTTCACCACATCTTTAAACGGGGATTCTGCAGTTGCGGGGCGCTATGCTAGCACAGATGGCGAAATCAATAATGATAATAAAAATCATTGATATTCAATTGTGAGCGACCGCAAGAAACGCCGCCAAACGCGGGATAATCCCCGTGCCTGGCGGCGGGATGAGGGCGTCATTACAGCGTGCGCAAGATCCGGTTCAGCAGCGGCCCCAGCACTTTGAACGACGCCGGCGAAACGATATCGACATGCGCGCAGTCCAGCTCGTGCGCCTGCAGCGCATCGACATACTGCGACCAGGTTTGCTGCACGTCCATCCCTTCCTGCAGCGTGCGTTTGGCGACGAACAGCGTCGCCTGGCCGTGGAAACGGGCGGTCCGCGTGTGCGACAACAACCGCACCGAATCGGCGTAGTTGGCTTCGATGTTGTCGAACATCATGGTGCGCGTCTCACCCAGCGCCGGATCGAGCGTGTCCTGCGACACCGCCAGGAACTGCTCGCGCTCGCGCTGCACTTCCTTCAACACGTTGTCGTCCAGCATCACGTCCCAGTTTTGGGTCTCCGGCGGATAGGTATCCAGCAGGCCGAGGAACGCCACCTGCTCGCCGCGCGCCTGCAGCCGGGCGGCGATGCCCTGCGCCAGCGTGCCGCCCAGCGAATAACCGATGAAGTGGTACGGCCCGTGCGGCTGCACCTGCAGCACCGTCTGCAGGTGGGCATCCACCACCTGATCCATGTCTTCGCTCAGCGCCAGCGGGCCATCCGGCCGCGGCGACTGGATGCCGACCAGCGACCAGTGCTGGTCGAGATAGCGCGGCAATGCGCTGAACTGCCAGGAGAAGCCGGATGCCGGGTGCAGGCAGAACAGCGTCGGCCCCTCGGTAACGCGCAGCGGCAATACGCTGTCGAAGCCACTGCGATCGGCCTCTTCCTGCGTGCGATCTTCCGCCAGCAAGGCGGCCAGTTGCTCAACGCGCGACGCCACCATCACCTGGCCGACGGACACCGCCTTGCCCAGATCGCGGCGCAGCTCCGCCGCCAGGCGCATCGCCAGCAGCGAGTGGCCGCCAAGCGCGAAGAAATCGTCGTCGGCGAACACCTGCTCGCGCTGCAGCAAGCGGGCGAATACCGCCGCGATCTCGCTTTCCAACCCGGCCTGCGGCGTCCGCCCCGCCTTGCGCTCACCGCCCTGCGGCTGCGGCAACGCCTTGCGATCCAGCTTGCCGTTGGCGCTCAGCGGCAAATCCTGCATTTCCACCAGCGCCACCGGCACCATGTGCGGCGGCAGGCGGTCGGCCAGCGCCGCGCGCAGGGCTTCCGCATCCCAGCTCGCGCCTGGCTGCATCACCAGATAGCCCACCAGCTGGCGCGCATCGCCGCCGGCGTCCACCGGCGTGCCCTGCAACACCAGCGCGTGCGTCACCGCCTGGCGCACGCCCGGCAGCGACAGCAAGGCGTGATCGATTTCACTCAGCTCAATACGCTGCCCGCGGATCTTCAGCTGATCGTCGCTGCGGCCCAAATATTCCACCGCGCCGTCCGGCAGCCAGCGCGCCACGTCGCCGGTACGGTACATCCGTCCGCCCTCGCCGAACGGGTCGGCGACAAAGCGGCTGGCGGTCAGATCCGGCCGGCCAAGGTAGCCGTGCGCCAGCTGCACGCCGGTCAGATACAGATCGCCCGCCACGCCCGGCGGCACCGGCCGCAGGCGCGCGTCCAGAATGCGCAACCCAGTGTTCCATACCGGCAGGCCGATCGGCACGTTGGCGCCGGTCACCTTCGCCAGCGCGTCGCCGTAGGCCGGATGCCAGGTCACGTCCACCGCCGCTTCGGTCGGGCCGTAGAGGTTGTGCAACGGCACCGCCGTGCGGCTTTGCCACAGGCGGCACAGCTCCGCCGGCAGCGCTTCGCCGCTGCAGAACACCTGGCGCAGCGCGGCGCAGCTCGCCACCGCCGCGTCGTCGTCCAGGGCGGCCACGAAAGCCGCCAGCATCGACGGCACGAAGTGCAGCGTGGTAATGCGATGTTGGGCGATCAGCTGTTGCAGCTGCTGCGGATCGCGATGCGCCTCCGGCGGCGCCATCACCAGCCGGGCGCCGACCATCAGCGGCCAGAAGAATTCCCACACCGAGACGTCGAAACTGCACGGCGTTTTCTGCAGCACCGCGTCGTCCGCCCCCAGCGGATACTGGTGTTGCATCCACAGTAGGCGGTTGACGATCGCCTGATGGCCGACCAGCACGCCTTTCGGGCGCCCGGTGGAGCCGGAGGTAAAGATGATATAGGCCGCATGATCCGGCGTCGGGCCCGCGATCGCCACCCCGGCGGCGTGATCGGCCGCCAGCGGTGCGTCATACAGCAAAATTTCGCCCTTGTCGGCGAAACGCGCCTGCTGCGCCGGGCTGGTGATGACCAGCCGGGGTGCGGCGTCTTCCAGCATCATCGCCAGCCGCTCGTCCGGATAACCGGTGTCCAGCGGCAGGTAGGCGGCGCCCGCTTCCACGATCGCCATCAACGCTAGCGACAGGAACACCGAGCGCGGCAGCGCCACCGCCACGATGTCGCCCGGCCGTACGCCCTGCACAACCAGCTGGCGCGCCAGCGCCGTGACCTGTTCGCGCGTTTCGCGGTAGGTGAAGCTGAAATGCGCATCCGCCAGCGCCGGCGCGTTCGGCGTGCTTTGCGCCTGCTGCGCCAGCAGTTGGCTCAGCGTGGTCGCCGGCACCGGATGCGCCGTGTCGTTGACCCGCGCCAGCAGAGCGCGATCGTCGGCGGTCAGCATGTCGGCTTCGCCGATCGGCAACGTTGCCTGCGCGGCGAACTGCGCCAGCAGCAGCGGCAACCGCTGCAGATGCGCCAGCAGTTCCTGACGGCTGTAACGCTCGGCGTTGGCCAGCAGCTCCACCTTCAGCTGATGGTGTTCGTCGATAAACAGCGCAATCTCCAGATCGCGCACCGGCCCGGAGGCCAGATCGTGGGTAATGCCTTCGATACCGGCGAAGTCCAGCTGGTAATCGAACATTTTGAAGTTGAAGACCGTACCGTACAGCGGTTCGCCGTCGCCGATGCGCCCCAGATCGCGCTGCACCTGTTCGGCGTCGTAGCGCTGATGGCGGCGCACCGTTTTCAGCTCGCGGCTGATGCGGGCGGCGGCCTCATACAGCGTGGCCTGCGGCTCGAGGTGCATCTCCATCGGCAACACGTTGATCACCGGGCCGGCGGCGCACAGGGCGGCCGATCCGGTACGGCGCATGAAGATAAAACCGGCGCTGAAGCTCGGTTGGCCGCTCAGACGCGACACCCACAGCGCCACCAGCGCCACCGCCATATCGGCGGCGTTCAGCTTCTGCTGCGCGCCGCACTGCACCAGTTCGGCGAAGGCCTGCGGATCGCAGCGCTGTTCCAGCCGGTGGATGCGCGGCGTGGGCGTTTGCCCGGCCAGCGGCTGCGGGCAGATCGTGGCCGGCGGCGGCAACTGCCGTGCTTTTTCGCGCCAGAAATCGGCGTCGCGTTGCCAGGCCGGGGCCTGCCGGTAAGCCTGGTATTCCGCCACCACGTCGCTGAACGCCGTGAAAGGCGTCGGTTCCAGCGCGTCGCCGCGGCAAAGATGGGTGTAAATCGCCGCCACGCGGCGCGCGATGGCGGTGAAGCTGAAACCGTCCACCAGCAGATGGTGATAGCGCTGATACCAGAACCAGCGGTCATCCGCCAGACGCATCACCACATGACGATACAGCGGCGCGCCGCTGCCGGCGCGCAGATCGCTCGCCAGATCGATGTCCATCAGCGCGCGCGCGGCGGCTTCAGGATCCGGCGACGTCGTCAGATCGACAAGTTCCGGCGCGTGCACCACCAGCGTGTCATCCAGCCATTGCACCGGCACGCCGTCGCGTTCCGCAAAACGCAGGCGCAGCATGTCCACCTCGCCCAGACCCTGGATGATGGCCTGCAGCAGAGGCTCCACGGCGACAGGGCCGTTGAGTTCGATGGCGTGAGCCACCGCGTAGGCATTGCGATGCGGGGAGATTTGATCGGCGACCCAGATGCCGGGTTGTGCCGCGACCAGCGGCCATTCGCCCGCAAGCGCCGGGCCGCTGAGAGAGTTAGGGGTGTGTGACACTGCTTATTGCTCCCGTGATTACCTGGCGCCGGTCACGCCTCGCGTGCTGCGACCGGCAGAATATCTTGCCAATGCTGTTCCAGCCATTCGGCGCACTCGAGGCGCGCCGCCGGGCCAAAGACGATCGTCCACTCGGACGGAATGGCGCGGAAATCCGGCCACAAACTGTATTGTTGTTGTACGTTGCGCAGCACCAGGCTGCGCTGCTGTTGATCATCGAACGGATTCAGGCTTTCCATCATGTGTTCCTCGTGCCGTCGCCGATGCCGGGTAAGCGGTGGCGAAAGCGGAAGCCCATACCGCCTGCAGCCCATCGGTCAGGCCGCTGCGCCAGCACAGCGCATCGTGCCCGCCTTCCACCACCCGGTAGTGCACCCGATGGCCGGCGTCGCTCAGGCGCGCCGCCATTTCGCCACTGACCCGATGCACCAGTTTTTCCTGCGAACCGGCTTCCATAAAGACCTTCAGCGCGCCGTGGTTGCCCAGGCCGTGGCGTTCGACCTGTTGCATCAGCCAGCAGGCGTCGTCGGGAATGCTCGGCAGCTGCAGCATGTCGCGCCGCGGCCACCAGTAGGAACCGGACTGGGTGATCACCGCGCCGAAGCGCTGCGGCCAGCGCAGCCCGGCATACAGGGAGGCCAGGCCGCCAAAGCTTTGCCCCGCCACCACCGTATCGGCCGGCTTGTCGCTGTGCGGCGCCCAGTCGGCCAGCTGCGGCATCAGTTCTTCCTGCACCGCCAGCCAGAAATCGTCCTTGCAGGTTAATTCTCGCGCCCGGTGCGGCAGATCGATGATGTCGATCAGCACATACACCGCTTCCGGCAACGCCCCCTCGCGGGTCAGTTGCATCAGCGGCGCCCAAACCGGCATCTGCTTCGCCCAGAACTGGCCGTCGAGCAAGATCGCGAGCGGGCGCTCGGCCGGCTTGCTGTCGCCGGTGGTGTAGATCCAGACGTCGCGGCTGTTGCCCAGGCGCTCGCTCTGCCAGGTATGCCGCTGCAAACGCGCCGGCAGCGGCGGCGTGCAGCGCCCGCTGGCGATCTCATATTCGTCGAACGAACGCCATACCGGCTGCGGCGGCGCATCCGGCATGTGCAGACCGGAGACGCTGTGACCGCTGGCGCTTTGCCAGGAGCGATACGGGTTGAGCAGATCGGGGGTAGCGCTGGCGAACACCTGATGCCACCAGTGACGCAGGTTGTGCATGTTGGCGTGCGCATCGTCGCCGCTGAACGCCGGCGGCCGCTCGTCAAAGCAGGGGATAAAGCAGTAGCTTCCGCGCCAGGCGCCGCTCAGTTCGGTCTGCCAATACCACACGTCGGTGCCGGCCAAACGCTGCAGGCTTTGCGGCGGATTCGGCTGATGGTGGTCGGTCAGGCAGTTAATGTTGATCCATACGCGACGGTAGGCGGAGGTCAATTCGCATCCCTGGGGATCGCGCCAGAAAAAGGTGGTGCGCCAGCGGCCGTTACCCGCCGGTTCTACCCATGGCGTACCGCGTCGTGCCACCGTCAACCACCACCCTGGACTGCCCGCATTGCTGCTGGCCAATAATCTGCTGCTTTCTGACTGTAGTTCTGTATTCACAACGCCTACCCATTTTGTAGTTGGCGGCACCGGGAACATCGACTTTTCCCTATCGCCGGCCACCGCCCGAACGCACTGTACGCCAAATACTATTGATAATAATTTGCATTTGCAATAGTGTGTAAGGCTTGGAGATCGTGCTGGTATTGCGCGCAACGGACAGGGATCGGGGATACATCAATGGCATCCCTTGCCGCAGCCGATTTTCTATTTCCGACTACACAAAAACTACAACCGCCCTTCCCCCCATTCGGCGAGGGATGGCAGCAAGGTAGGACACTCAGATGAAAAGCAAGCTATCACGTTATTCTTTAGCCACTCTTATCGGCTTGGGATTGGGCGCGTCCGCGTTCGCCAACGCCGCGCAGCAAACCGACACCACCACCACGGAAGAGAACAGCGGCGCCACGGATAAAAAGCCGCGCGGCGAAGACACCATCGTCGTGACCGCCGCCCGGCAGAACCTGCAGGCGCCGGGGGTGTCCACCATCACCGCCGACGAGATCAAAAAACGCCCGCCGGCGCGCGACATCAGCGAACTGATCCGCACCATGCCCGGGGTTAACCTGACCGGCAACTCCACCAGCGGCCAGCGCGGCAACAATCGCCAGATCGATATCCGCGGCATGGGCCCGGAAAACACCCTGATTCTGATCGACGGCAAACCGGCCTCCAGCCGCAACTCGGTGCGTCAGGGCTGGCGCGGCGAGCGCGACTCCCGTGGCGATACTGCCTGGGTGCCGCCGGAAATGATCGAACGCATCGAAGTGCTGCGCGGCCCGGCCGCGGCGCGCTACGGCAACGGCGCCGCGGGCGGCGTGGTCAACATCATCACCAAGAAAGCCGGCGATGCGCTGCACGGCTCGCTGAACGGCTACTTCAACGTGCCGCAGCACAAGCAGGAGGGCGCCACCAAGCGCACCGATTTCAGCCTGTCCGGCCCGCTGAGCGATTCCCTGAGCTTCCGCCTGTTCGGCGGCTACAGCAAAACGCAGGCCGACGCCTGGGACATTAACGAATCGCATAAATCCGAACGCGTCGGCGCCTACGCCAACAGCGTCCCGGCCGGGCGCGAAGGGGTAGTCGATAAAAACATCGACGCCCTGCTGCACTGGGACTTCGCCCATCTGCAGTCGCTGGAGTTCGAGTACGCCTACGGCCGCCAGGGCAACCTGTACGCCGGCGATACCCAGAACACCAACACCAACGCCCTGGTGCAGAGCAACTACGGCAAAGAGACCAACCGCATCTACCGTGAAACCTTCGGCCTGACCCACCGCGGCGCCTGGGACAACGGGGTGAGCACCAACAACTACGTGCAGTTCGAACGCACCCGCAACACCCGCCTGAACGAGGGCTTGGCCGGCGGCACCGAAGGCATCTTCGACACCAAAAACACCGGTTTCGGCACCACCAAGCTGGACGACTTCCTGGCGCACAGCGAAGTCAGCGTGCCGTTTGAGCTGGGCGTCGCGCAAACCGCCACGCTGGGCACCGAGTGGACCCAGCAGCGGATGAAAGACGGCACCTCCACCAGCCAAACGCTGATGGGCGGCACCATTCCCGGCATGACTACCGGCACGCGCAGCCCTTACGCTTCCGCACATATCTTCTCGCTGTTCGCCGAAGACAACATTGAGCTGACCGACACCACCATGCTGACGCCGGGTCTGCGCTACGATCTGCATTCGGAATCCGGCAACAACTGGAGCCCGGCGCTGAACCTGTCGCAGGAACTGGGTGATTACTTCACGCTGAAGATGGGCATCGCGCGTTCCTATAAAGCCCCGACGCTGTTCCAAACCAACGGCAACTACCTGCTGTACAGCAAAGGCCAGGGATGTGCCGGCAGCGATACCAAAAACGGCTGCTACCTGCTCGGCAACGACGATCTGAAAGCGGAAACCAGCGTTAACAAAGAGATCGGGCTGGAATTCCATAACGAAGGCTGGCTGGCCGGCGTGACCTACTTCCGCAACGATTACCACAACAAGATTGAGGCGGGTAACTCGCGCATCGCCACCAGCAGCACCGGCACGGCGGTCTATCAGTGGGAAAACGTGCCGAAGGCGGTGGTGCAGGGGCTGGAAGGCTCGCTGAACGTGCCGGTCAGCGAGACCGTCACCTGGAGCAACAACGCCACCTACATGATCGAGAACAAGAACAAGACCACCGGCGATTACCTGTCGGTGATCCCGAAGTTCACCGTCAACTCGACCCTCAGCTGGCAGGCCACGCAGGATCTGTCGATGCAGTCCACCCTGACCTGGTACGGCCGGCAGAAGCCGAAGAAGTACAACTATCAGGGTAAACCGGCCACCGGCGGCGAAACCCGCGAGGTCAGCCCTTACGCCGTCGTCGGCGCCAGCGCAACCTATGACCTGACCAAAAACGTCAGCGTCACCGCCGGCATCGACAACCTGTTCGACAAACGCCAGTTCCGCGCCGGCAACGCGCAGAACGTGGGCGATCCGAACACCGGCGCGATCAACATCGCCGGCGCGGGCGCGGCCACCTACAACGAACCGGGCCGTACCTACTACATGAGCATCAACACCCACTTCTGATGACATGACCCAACGACAAAGGGGTGCTCAGCACCCCTTGAGGTAAATGACAAAGCGGATGACGTTGCCGGGCTTTCATTAGGCGACAGATAGAAAACAAGGAAAATCAATTCATTGATTTTCGGCTGATAACCACAAAGGAGGAAAAACCACGCTTTTTCCTCCTTTGTCAGCCACTAGAAAGGGCGCCGCGGCGCCCCTTTTTTTATCTTTCCGTTGCGTTACCTGGTGTGCAGTTGAATGCGCACCACGCTTTCCGGCTTGCCGGCCTTGGTGGAAGCGCCGTCGTTTTTCACCGTCACGAACAGCGCGTCGCCTTTCGGATCCAACGCCAGGCTGTTAGGGTGCGGCGGCAGGTCTACGGTTTGCAGGCGCTTGAGGGTCTTGGCGTCAAACACCGTCAGCGTCCCGGCGCCGTGATCCACGCGCACGCCTTTGCGGTTGGCGACATACAGCCGCTGGCTACGCTCATCGAGCAGCAGGCCGATCGGCACCTCATCCGTCAGCTCGCTGGCCAGCACTTTTCCGCTGTCCGCATCCAGCGCGAATACCCGGTGGCCGCTGCTGCGCTTCACATAGTCGTGCCCCAGATGATGATTGCGGTAGTCGTCGCGATCGATGCCCTGATCGACACCCAGCAGGCGATTGCTCGCCGGGTCATACACCAGGTTCAGCAGCTGATCGGCCTGTACTTCGTGCGTGGCGGTGATCGCCAGCGTGTCGGCGTTCAGGGTGATCACCTGCCCCTGCATGTTGGAGACGAACACCCGGCGGCCCTTCTCATCCAGCGTGATGCCCACCGCGTTGTAGCCGAAGCCCGGGATCACTTTCTCCAGCTTGCCGGCCTTGGTATCGACCACATACAGCACGCTGTCGACGCCGAAGCCCAGACCCGGCAGGAACAGACGGCCGCTTTGCGCGTCATACTTGAGCTCGCGGAGGCGGTACAGGTAGTCCTCGGTGATTTTAAACTTCTTCAGCTCCGCCAACAGGAAATCCAGACGCTTGCCGCTGATGCCCGCCTGCTTGTAAGCCTGCTCCAGCACCGCTTTGTCCAGCAACTTGATGCTGCCCAGCGCGTGGTTGGTGGTGGTGTCCACTACCCCGACTTCGCCGTTGAAGGCCTGCGTCAGGTACAGGCGATTGCCCGCGTCGTTCAGCGCCACGCCGAAGCCTTTCACCTGCAGCGGGATCTCCGCCTTGATCGCCAGGGTGTTGGGATCCAGCCGCAGCACGCGGGAGCGCGCCTCTTCCTTCCAGTCCGGCGCGCTGACGAACAGCGCCTGCTGCGAGGTGCTGTAGGCCATCTCCACCACCGTCGACGACAGCGCCTGGCGCTTGATGTCCTGCGGTTTGATGCCGGCATCGTCCGCCTGCGCGGCGCCGGCGACCACCAGAGAGGCCGCCACCAGCAGCGACAGTAACGCGCGCGGGGTTGCTAGGGTTCCAGACATCCTTTTATCTCCTTGAAAATCATGCTTTCGGTTAGAGTGAAACAACGTCATGCCTGCGGCCCGGGCGGCAGCGCCGCCAGAGCGATATCGCCAGCGATGTGCTGCGCAAACTGGGTAAAGACGTGCTGAACGCCGTCGGCGATCAGATTGGCCTGCTCCCGGCTGTAGTGATCCTGGCGGTAGGTCATCATCACCCGCAGGGATTTCGCCCCCGCCAGATCGTCTTCCATCACCTCAAACTGCAGGCCGAGCAACGATTCGGCTTTCTCCGGCTCCACCTGACGGTAGGCGATCGCGCTGCCGTCCTGCAGCCGGAACTCGCCGTTCAGTTTGATGCGGCTGTGGATCTGGATGAACACTTCAAACATGTGGTTCTTGCGGTCGGCGTCCACGCCGAACAACCCTTCTTCCACCAGATCGATCGGAATATCGGTGTATGGCAGCGAGCCGTTGATGGTGTTTTTCACCTGGCTGACCAAGCCGGCCACCGTCAACCCTTCGTCGAAACGCACGCGGTGCACCACCACGGTGGTGAAGTAGCCGACGGTATCGAAGAACTCGGCGTCGTTACGGCCGGAGGTCGAAGTGCCCACCAGCAGATCCGCCGGGCCGCCAAGCAGGCGCAGCGCCGAGGTGATCCCGGCATACACCACGTTGAACAGCGAAGCGTTATTGCGGCGAGCGAGCTGATACAGGCCTTCCGCCACAGCGGGATCGACCTCGAACTCCAGCCAGCCGCCGTTGACGTCCGCCGGCGCCGGCACTGCCGGGTGGGTAGAGGGTTCTTGCCGGAAGATCGGCTGGCCGACCGGCGCGCCGCGCAGCGCATCGAGCCAGTAGTCCAGATGTTGCTGCTGCACCCCGGAGGCCCGCTGCTGCCGGGCGAAGGTGTGGAACTGCGGCGGTTGCCCGCTCCACTGCGGCGCCTGGCCGACGACGCGATGGCGGTAGGCGATGCCCAGCTCATCCATCATCAGGTTGAGCGACCATTCATCCAGCACCACATGGTGGAACAGCAGCGACAGCAGCTGCTGGCCGTTGTCCGCATCGCGCAGCAGCGTGACGCGCAGCGGCAGCTCGGCGGCCAGATCGAACCGGTGCTGGCCGGCATCGGCCAACAGGGCGGCGGCGTTGCCCGCCGGCGTCTCGTGGGAGAAGCGGAACCACGAGTAGTCCGCGAGTTCAGCAGCCGGCACCACCACCTGCACCACCTCGCCCTGCTGCTCGACAAAGCGTGAACGCAGCACGGTATGGCGAGTCATGACGTCGATAAACGCCTGATGCAGCGCCGTTTCATCCACCGCATCGAAGAAGCGCAGAGAGAACGGCAGGTTGAAAATCTCGTCATGGCCGAAGGCTTCATACACCTTCCACAGCGATTCCTGCGCCAGCGACAGCGGCGCCTGCGCGCGATCATGATCGACAGCGGCGGCCACCGGGGCATTCGGCTGCGCGACGTTCAGGCGTTTGGCGTAGCCCGCCAACCCGCGCACCGTCGGATGGCTGAACAGATCGTTAATGTTGATTTCGATCTGATGCAGGCTCAACAAGCGGCCGATCACCCGGGTGGCGACCAGCGAATGGCCGCCGCGATCGAAGAAGTCTTCATCCAGGGTCATTTCCGGCGCCACCAGCGCCTCACGGAACTCCTGCAAAATCAGCGGTGCAACGCTTTCGTCCGCCTCGCCGTTCGTCGCCGGCGCGGCCATCGCCGGGGAAGCGGCCTCAGCCGCCGGCAAGGCGACGGCAATCCGCTGCCCGGCCAGGAACGCGCTGAACTGCTCCAGCAGGAAAGGCGCCACATGGGGAGACAGGCGCGGATCGGTGACCAGCTCGAGCGTCAGCGCTTCCGCCTCTGGCAAGCCCAACAGCAGCGCCAGTTCAAACGGCGTATGCAGCGGCGGCAGCAACATGCGCTCGGCGTGAACGCCTTCCAGCCGCCACTCTGCGGCCAGATCGTCGCGCCAGGCCACCAGCAGCTGCGCCCGTTGCGGGTCCGGCTGTTCAGCCACGGCCTGCACCAGCAGCCGCTGCCCGACGTCGCTCTCGCCATGCTGCACGGTCAGGCGCATCAGCGGCGGCGCCGTCAGGCCAAGCTCCAGGCCGACGAACTCCGCCGTTTCCGCGGCCGGCACGCACAGCTGCACCGCTTGGCCGCCGGCCTGCGCGGCGACGAACTCGGCAAACCGCGCCGCCACCGCCGCCAGCAAGGCCCGCGGCGTGTCGTTGGCGGGCAACAGCGAGCGATCAATGCGCGTGACCACGCGCGCGCCCACCGGCGGCAACGCTTCAGCACGCGGCGCCGGGCTGCGGTAATCCTGCAGCGAGACCGCCTGGCGCGCCCAGGGCAGTTGCGGCTCCGGGGTTTCCGCCAGCTCGACCGGCTCCGCCGCGAAAGGCAGAGACATCACATCCCCGTTGTAACGGGCGGACAGCATCGCCGGCAGGTGGCGCCAAGGCAGCGTTTCCGCCAGGATGTCATGCAAGACCACGCCCAAAATCACGGCATCACCCGGCGTGAGCAACAGCAAGCCGCGCAGCGGCGCTTCGTTTTCCAGTTCAAACGGCGTTGCCTGCGCCTGCAGCAGGCAACCCATGGCGTGTTGTTCGTCCGCCACCTGACGAAGGCTCACCGGCAACGGTGCCGAGCCGGCGGGGCGTTTAACCAGCCCGTTTTCGTCATCAAAAACGTAACGCACGTCCACGCCCGGCGTCTCCCGCACCAGCGCCTGCAGCGCCGCCGCCAGCCGGGCGATATCCACTTCCCCCGTCAGGCGCCAGGCCAGCGCCCGCTGCCCGCGTGCGTCACCCTGCTGCAGATGGGCGAACCATGCCCGCTCTTCGGCTTCGCTTACCGGCCGCTCGCCGTTGGCCGACGCCGCGCCCAGCGCCTGAAACGCGCTCTCCAGCCGCTGGGCCTCTTCATCGCTCAGAATGCTGTCAAAATCACCGATCACTGCGTTATCTCCTTTGCCCGGCCGTGCCGGGATAGCGCACAAAACGGGGGACATGCGTCCCCCGTCACCGCGATAGCGTTAGAAAGTCAGCTCAACCGCCGCGCCGATCAGGCGGCCGCGCTGGAGCGTCGCCGTGTAGATGTCATTGCTTCGGATCATCTCGCGGCGGTCGGAGTCAAACAGGTTCTTCGCATACAGCGTGGCGCGGCCGTAGTCGAAGGTGTAAGCCAGCTGGGCGTTGGCCGTCCAATAGGAGCCGATGCGCCCGCGCGAGTCGTTGTCGTATTGCGAATAGTAGGAGTCGGTGAACGCCACGTTGCTGCTCAGCTCCCACCCTTTCAGGAACTGATACCTGGCGCCCATGTTGGCGGTGTAAGCCGGCGCGCGCGCCAGCTCATGCCCTTCCACGCCGCTGCCCGAGAACTTTTTGATGTCGGTTTTCAGCAGGCCGAGGTTGCCGAACAGCTCGAAGTCCCAGCGCGGCTGCCAGGTGGCGCCGATTTCCGCCCCGTAGGTTTCCACCTTGTCGGCGTTGCGGATCACGCTGGAGTTCTCACCCAGCGAGTACGGCAGCTGCATGTCTTTGTAATCGTTGTAGAAGATGTTACCCGTCAGCACCACGTTGGCGTCTTTAAGGTGATGACGGGTGTACAGCTCGTAGTTCCAGACATACTCGGAACCGTAGGTGTAGCTGACCACCGGCGTGCCGATCGTGATGCCGCCACCGCCGGCGTTATAGCCGCGTGCGATCTTGGCGCCGTAGGTTTGGGTATCCGTCGGTTTCCAGGCCACGTCCAGCTTCGGCAGGAACACGGTGTAGGTTTCATCAAAATCGATGCGCACCGCCTGGCTGCCGCCGTCGCGGCGACGGTGTTCGCGTTCCAGACGGCTGGCGGCGGTCACGTCCACCTGCGGCGTCAGCGCATAGGTCAGCTCGGCGAACGCCGAATGGGTATCGGTTTTATCCTTGAAGGTCGAGCCGCCGAAAATGTTGACGAACTCATCCTGCGTGCCGTGGAAGTAACGCAGCCCCGCCAGCCCGTGCAGGCGGCTGTCCGCGCCACCGAAGCGCACCACCGGCTCCACGTGAACTTCCTGGCCGTCGATCTCGGCGTATTGGATGTTGTAAGCGGTAGGACGGTTGATGTTGAAATCGGTGTAGATAACGCGGTTTTCAAACGTCAGCGCATCGGAGGCCTCCCAGGCCAGATCCCAGATAGTGCTGTTCATGTTGCTTTTGAACACGGCGCGGCGCGGATCGTGACGCGGATTGGTCGGATGCGGCTGCGGGTTGAGGCTTTCGTTTTGCGGTGCGGTGCTGCCGAAGTGGTTAAAGGTCAGCTTAGTGGTCAGATCGCGCAGGCCGGCCGGATTGAACAACAGCTTGGCGCGGGCGGTGGTGGCTTCCACTTCACGCGGATCGCCCACTGGCGCATAGGCCGGCAGGTCAGCCTCGCTGCGGCGGCGCTGGCGATCGACGCTGACGCGGAACGCCAGCTGATCCTCCACCAGCGGGCCAGACGCCATGGTGGCCAACTGTGACGAGTGCTGGTTGCCGGCTCCGCCCTTGAAGGCGCTTTCCCATTCGAAGGTCGGGTCCTTACTGGCCATGACGATGGCGCCGGCGATGGCGTTGCGCCCCTGGATGTAGCTTTGCGGGCCGAGGAACACTTCGACGCGATCCAGATCCCACAGCGACTGCGGGCCGAACGCCTGTTCGTTATAGGTCAGCGAACGGCCGTCCAACGACAGATTGAGGCGCGGGCGGGTGCCGCTGAGGAAAGCATTGGCCCCGACGTTCGGGCCGGAACCGTCGATACCGCGCACGGTCGGCAGTTCGTTGCCGATGCCCAGATCCACCACGTTGGGGGTCATGCGCAGCAGATCGGGGATCTGCACCGCGTCGGGCATCGAGGCGATGCGGTTGCTGTCGAACACCTGCACGCTGGAGCCGGTGTCGAAAATGGAACGTTTGATCTTCTCACCGGTGACCAGCAGCGTTTCCGCGTCCTGGTAGGTTTCGTTGCTCTTCGTTTCCGCCGCGTTGACGTTACCGATCGCCAGTGAACACACGCCTAAAAATACCGAGGAAAACGCCCCAATGGCTCTTAACCCCGCCTTTTCCCCGTTTCCTACGCTTTCATGCCGTTGAGCCGCAAAATGCTTGCCCATAGATGTCTTCTCCTTTCATCCCAGAGGTGCACAAAATTTGATTTTTTTTTACACAACCTACATCGACACTCACACAGACCATGACGCTGCGGCCTTCCCGGCCTTGCTGTTGCTTATCCCTGCGGCAAACCCATGTCTTTCGCGGCCGAACGGGCGCGGCCCGTCCACGGCCAAGCCGCCGGCGGAGCGGCCGACGGCTTGTATAAAAACGTAAAATAATGTTAAGAATGATAATATTTTGCATTCTCTAATGCAAATCATTATCAATAAAGGTGTGAGAGCGGCCACGATAACCGCCAGAAAACCTTATACTTTCGCAGGTAAAACAAGCGCTGCAATAACAGACAATAATTACAATGCTAAGAATAATATGAATAAATTATTCACACCCAACCCCATGCCTGCCCGTTACAGCTAAAACCCCTTATAGATAGCACCCTCGCGTCAAATGGATCAAATAATAATAATTTTCATTCCTATTAACATTTGGATATATTCTTGCAGTCTCGTTGGCTGAATCAAAATGGATACCCGATGAAAGCTTTGACCACGATGCAGGCCGCCTATTGGGTTGGCCGACAGTCCGCTCCCCCTCTGGGCGGCATGGCCGCCCATCTTTATGCGGAATTCGACGGCGGCGAGCTGAACATCGCCCGGCTGCGCCAGGCCGTCGAGGCGTTGTACCTGCGTCATCCGCTGTTACGCCTGCGCATTACCGACGATGGCAGGCAGACGATCGCACCTCCCGGCTCCCGGCATACTTTGCATCTCGACGACTGGCGACACACCGATGAAGCAACGCTGACAGCCGCGCTCGCCGCCAAACGCCAGGCGAAAAGCACCCAGTTGCTGCCGCTGGAACAGGGCGTTCCCTGCGATATCAGCCTGAGCCTGTTGCCGGAAGGACGCAGCCGCCTGCATGTCGATCTCGACATGATCGCCGGCGATGCCATGAGCTTTCGCCTGTTGATGGAAGATCTGACGGCGTTTTATCACCAGTGTCCGGCGGCCCCAGCCCATGACGCGCCGCCGGCCTACTTCGATCACCTCGAACGACGCGACGCCGACGTGGCGCTGCGCCAACGGCGCGAACGCGGCCAGCGTTGGTGGCGTGAACGCCTGGCGCAGATGCCGCCGGCGCCGCGCCTGCTGCGCACGCCGGACCGCTGCCGCAGCGATCGCCTGGCCATACAGCTGAATGCAGAAGAAAGCCGCGCGCTGGAAAACGTCGCCAAACGGCATCACACCTCCCTCTCGACGCTGTTTCTGGCGCTGTTCGCGCTGGCCGTCGGCCAGGGTTGGAACATGACGCGCTTCCGGCTCAACGTGCCGCTGTTCCACCGCGAGAGCGAACGGGAGGACGCACATCGCCTCATCGGCGATTTCTCTAACCTGGTGCTGCTCGGCGTGGAACTGAACCCGACGGAAAACCTGAACGCCTTCTGCCGGCGCCTGATGACGCAGCTGGCGGAGCTGATCGAGCATGCGGATTACCCCGGCGTCAGCGTGATGCGCGATCTGTCGCGCCTGCACGGCAGCCTGCAGCCTTCGCCGGTGGTGTTTACCGCCGGTTTCGGCATCCGCGGCAAAACGCTGTTTTCCGAACGGGTCACCAACACCTTTGGCCGTCTCGGTTGGGTGATCTCTCAGGGGCCGCAGGTGGCGCTGGATGCGCAGGTCGCCCACGTCGACGACGGCATTCTGATCAACTGGGACGTGCGGCTGGACGCATTCCCCGAGCAGGTGCTGCCGCGCCTGCTGGCCTGTTACCGGGCGCTGCTGCACCTGGCCGCGCGGCAAGCGGGGGCATTCGATCGCCCGCTGTCGCAGCTGCTGGCGCAATGCACGCCCGACGCGCTGGCGCAGCAGGCGCCGGTGCGCCAGGTGCTGCACCGGCTGCTGGCGCGGGTGGCTCCCGAGGCCAGTGTGCGCGACCACGACGATATCCGCCGGTTGGCCTTGCCGGATGCCGGGGTGAACGCGCTGCTGACGGTGCTCAACAAGTATCTGGCGGCGGCGCTGACGGCGCAGGATCTGACGGCGCATCCCTCCCCGGCTGCGCTGGCGGCGTTGATCTGCCAACGGTCGCCCGAGGCAGGAAGGCATGCGAAAACGCTGCTCGCCGCGCTGGCGCCGCAGCACTGAGATCGGTTTCCGGGCGCACGGCGCCCGGCTCGTTTTAATCGGTTAGCGACTATAGGGAAGTACCATGGAGACAGCTTTAACCGCACTGCAGCAGGCCTATCTTCTGGGCCGCAGCGATCGATGGCCGCTCGGCGGCGTGGCGATGCACGACTTTCGCGAATACCGCGCCCGGCAGCTGGACGTACCGCGCCTTGAAGCGCGCCTGACCGAGCTGGTACAGCACTACCCGGCGCTTCGCACCTGCATCGATGTGCAGCGCGGCACGCAGCACGTACGCCCGGAGGTGACGCTGCATCTGGATCGCCACGATCTGCGCGCCCTTGATGGCGAAACGTCGCAGCGCCAGGTCGAACAACTGCGCGAGCGTTACTCCCACCAGCGCCACGATCCGAGCCAACCGCTGTGGCGCATCGCCGTGATCCAACTTGCCGAACAGCAGGATCCGACGGGATCGCCGTACGATACGCTGATCTTTACCAGCTTTGATGCCTTGATCCTCGACGGCCAGGGGATCTCCACCGTGATCGCGCGCCTGTTCGACGATCGCCCTCTGACGTCGACCGCCGCCGCACTGGCGCCCCCCGCCGCATCGGCGGCGCAGCGCCAGGCCGATGCCGCCTACTGGCGTGAAAAGCTGCAAGATGTCACCACCCCGTCGGCACTGCCGTGGCGCGCCCCGCTCGCCAATCTCACCTCATCACGCTATCGCCGCGCCACCCTGACGCTGCCGCGCGATACGGTAAAACAGCTTGGCCGCCTGGGATCGCCGCATGCGCTGCTGCGCAACAGCCTGCTGTCGGCGCTGGTCCTCGATACGCTGGCCCACTGGACCACCGACGGTGAGCTGTGCGTCGGGGTGCCGGTAGCGTTCCCCGCCGCCGATGGTGCCCTGGGCAACGCCTCCAGCTTCGTGGCGGTGCGCTATTCCCGTCACGGTGAAGACTTTATCCAGCGCGCGCAAGCCCTGCAGGACGATGTGCTCGGCGCGCTCGACCACCTGACGTTTTCCGGCGTCGATCTGGCGCGGCAGTTACTCGGCCAAAGCCAGGGCGGCCCGGCGCTGCCGGTGATCCTGACCAACTGTCTGGGTTGGGAAACGCTGCCGGCCGAGGCGCTGGTGCGCTTTCACGACGGCCTGACCCAAACGCCGCAGGTCGCCATCGATATTCGCCTGACGCTGGACAGCGAAAAAAACCTGCAGCTGTGCGTGGACTACGCCGAACAGGCGCTGCACGGCGAGCAGGTAGAAGCCATGCTGGCGGCGTTGCAGCGACGCATCCTGCGCAGTTGCCAACGCGCCGACCTGGCGATCGCGCCGCGAGATTTCATCGATCTGGCGCATTATCGCCACAACGACAGCGAAGCGAATTACGCGCCTTATCCTTATCTGGCGCAGCTGGCCGAGCGGCTGTTTGGCGCACAAAACGGCGGCAACGCGCTGATCTGCGGCGAACAGACGCTGACCTACCGCGAACTGGGCCAGCGGATCGCCACGGCGATCGCCAACCTGCAAAGCCGCGGCGTGCAGCCGGGCAACGTGGTGGCGCTGTATCTGCCGCGCAGCCCAGAACAGATCATCTTCAGCCTCGCCTGCGCCCTGCAGGGGGTGATCTGGGTGCCTATCGATATCAACTCACCACCGGAACGCACCGCCTACCTGCTGGAGAACTGCCGGCCAACGCTGGTGGTGCACGGCGGCGATCTGGAGACGCCGATCGGCGTGACGCCGGCGATCCTGCTGGCGCCGACGGATCGCGCGCCTGCGCTGCCGGATGAACAGACGTTGGTGGAACGCAGCGCCAGCCTGGCCGCAAGCTACTACCTGTATACCTCCGGCACCACCGGCAAGCCCAAATGCGTGGTGCTCAACAACCGCGCCACCGCCAACGTTATCCACCAGACCCAGCAGCGCTGGGCGGTCACCGCCGACGACGTGTTCATTTCCGTCACGCCGCCGCACCATGACATGTCGATGTTCGATCTGTTCGGTTCGCTGTGCGCCGGCGCTACGCTGGTGCTGCCGGCGCCGCATCAGGAAAAAGACGCCATCAGCTGGAACCAGCTGGTGGAAAAACATCGGGTCAGCCTGTGGTGTTCGGTGCCGGCCATTCTGGAGATGCTGCTCACCTGCAAAACGGCCGACAGCCTGCGTTCGCTGCGCCTGGTGGCGCAAGGCGGCGACTACATCAAGCCGGCGACGGTGCAAACCCTGCGAACCCTGCGCCCGGATCTCGCGCTGTTCTCGCTCGGCGGGCCGACCGAAACCACCATCTGGAGCATCTGGCACCCGATCGCCCCGCAGGAGAGCGGCACCGTGCCTTACGGCCGCCCGCTGCCCGCCAACCGTTATTTCATCTGCCATGACGACGGCAGCCACTGCCCGGCCGGCGTGGTCGGCCGCATCCATACCGCCGGGGTGAACCTGGCGTTGGGCTACCTGGAGCAGGGGGAGCTGAAGCAGCACGATTTCATCACCCTCGAAGGGCCGGACGGACAACCGCTGCGCGCTTTCCGCACTGGCGATCAGGGCTACTACCGTGCGGACGGCAACATCATGTTCGCCACCCGAGTGAACGGCTATGTGAAGATCCGCGGCGTGCGCGTCTCGCTGCCGGAAATCGAAGACGTGCTGCGCCGCCATCCGGCGATCCTGGATATGGTAGTGGTGGATTATCCCAGCGGAGAGAACAACGAGGCGGCGCTCGGCGCCCTGTATCTGACCCGCGACGGCAAACCGCTGCCGCTGTCCGAGATCCGCGCCTTCGCCACCGGCTATCTGCCCTGTACCCATATTCCCACGCGCTTTATCCATGCCGAGGCGCTGCCGCTGTCTGCCAACGGTAAAACCGATCGCCATCGCATCCGCGCCGACCTGAGCCACCAGCAAACCGCGCCGGCGTTGAACGCCTGCGCGGCCCCGCCGCCGAACGCGCCGCTGGCGCGCAGCGCAGAGATCCTGACCATTTACTGGCAGGCGATCGGCGTGACCCCACGCCCGGAATGGGGGGAAGAGACGGCGTTTATCGCCATGGGGCTGAAGCTGCCGCATATCAAACAGGTGGCGTCGCGCCTCAATGACGCTTTCGGCACCCGTCTGGTAAGCAGTTCGCTCTTGCCGTGCAAGAACGCGCGCGAAGTGGCGGCGTTGCTGGCCAGCTGAAGCCCTGCCACTCGGGCGGGAGCATCCTCCCGCCCGCACTTTCTCAGGCGGGCAACGCCGTCAGGGCCGCCAGCGGTTGCTCCCAGGCTTCCCGCTGCAGCGCACGCAACAGAAATTCTTGTAGCGCCTCGCCATAGTCCAGCGCATCCTCCGTCGGGAACTGTTCCAGATAAATGTCGATATCCACCTGCAGATCGCGGGCGTCGGTGCGGCCGCGATACGTCAGGTTGAAACCGTCGCCCGAGCCGCCGGCCAATACGCTGCGCGTACCGCTGCAGCCGGTAAAACGGGGCGCATCGAAGGGTTGCACGTTGATGAAAGGGGAAATAAAGAAGCGCGAGTCCGGATCCACGCCGCGATCGGCGGCCAGTTGGCGCAGGCGGTAGCCGGCGTGGCTGCGCAGCTCCCGCAGCTGCTGCGTCAGCGTGGTGAGAAAGCTCCCCAGCGTCTCCGCTTGCGGCGGTGATACCAGCAGCGGCAGCGTGTTGACCGCCAGCGAAGGCACGTTGGTGGCGACCTGCCCGCGGCGATTCATCGCCGGCATCCACATCGGCAGCATATCGCCCTGCCGGGTACCGCGCGGCATCACCTGAAACAGCCAGGCCGCCGACAGCGCCACCAGCAAGTCGGGCCAATTGATGCCGCTGCGCTCCGACTGCTGCGCCAGACGTTGCGCGACTTCTGTCGGCAACCGACGGTTGACGCTCAGGCGTCGCACGCCATACTCCCTGCCGCCCTTGCGCACCGTCGGCAGCGCCTGCGACGGCGGCAGATAGCTCTGCCAAAAGCGCCGATCGCGCTCGCATCGCTCAGAATCAGCGTAGGCCAGCTCGGCCTGTTGAAAGACATTAAAGGCACCCAGGGGCATACCCGCGCTACCCTCACCCAGATAGTGCGCATATAACGCGGCGCAGCGGTGTTCGATCAGGGCCATACCGAAGCCATCAATCAGAATATGGTGCGCACGCACGTACCAGAGGTAGCGCTCCGGCCCCAATTTGAGCAGCCAGGCTGCGGCTAGCGGCTCGCTATGTAGCGCCCGGCGCTGCGCGATATCTTCGCGCATCAGGCTTTGCGCCGCCTGCCAGGGATCGCCGTGCGTTTGCAGATCGATACGTTGCAATGGCGGTGTGCACTGTGGATCGTAACGTAACGACGGGGGAGCGTCGCCATGCCGCTCACCAAAGCGCAAGGCAAACGCCTGCGTCTCGGCGAGAGTGGTGGCGATCGCCCGGCAGAGCGTATCTTCCTCTACCGCGCCACACAGTTCGGTGCAATGTGCGACGGTGGACAGAGTCTGCCCAGGGTGCAAGGTGTGTTCTTCCCAGAAATCAAGCTGCGCTGGCGCCAGCGGCAACCATTCAGAGGCCAAAGCGGTGTCCGACATGTTACCTACCTTTGATAAGCCTGAATAAAGACGCCGAACGGGCGTAACCCCACCGTTCAACGGCTTTGCGTGTCTCCATACATCATCAAATGAAAATGATAATAACATCTATTATCATTTCTATTAATTTGGTAACACTTTAGATTCTGTTAAGCGGGGATGCAAGTCGCGCAGTAGGACAGAGAAAAGAAAGTGGCCGGTTGAAGAGCCATAAAAACAAAACGCCCCGGCACAACTGCCTGGGGCGTTTTCAACGTCGGCGATACTCGGTAATTAGGCCTGGTTGGCCGGCTTCACCTTCTGCGCCAGGAACTCCGTTTCGTAGGCCAGCGCCTTCTTGCGATCAAACTGGTGCTCCCATTTGGCGATCACCAATACCGCCAGCGCGTTACCCACCACATTCAGCGCAGTGCGCGCCATATCCAGGATACGGTCCACGCCGGCGATGAACGCCAGGCCTTCCAACGGAATGCCGACGCTGCCCAGGGTGGCCAGCAGCACCACGAACGAGACGCCCGGCACGCCGGCGATCCCTTTCGAGGTCACCATCAGCGTCAGCACCAGCACGATCTCCTGCCCCAACGACAGCTCGATGCCGTACAACTGGGCAATAAAGATGGCGGCGATGCTCTGGTACAGCGTCGAGCCATCCAGGTTAAAGGAGTAACCCGTCGGCACCACGAAGCTGGTGATCGACTTGGGCGCGCCATAAGCCTCCATCTTTTCGATGATGCGCGGCAGCACCGTTTCCGAACTGGCGGTGGAATAAGCCAGGATCAGTTCGTCTTTCAGGATGCGGATCAGCGTCCAGATGCGCAGGTTGCACAGCCGGGCGACCGCCCCCAGCACCACCAGGGCGAAGAACGCAATGGCGAAGTACACCAGCACCACCAGCTTGGCCAGCGGCAGCAGCGAAGCGAAACCGAAGTTGGCTACCGTGACCGCAATCAGGCCAAACACCCCGATCGGCGCATAGCGCATAATCATGTGGGTGACTTTGAACATGCTCTCGGACACCGCCTTGAACACCTTCAGCAGCGGCTCTTTGGTCTCTTTCGGCAACGACGACAGCCCCAGACCGAACAGCACCGAGAAGAAGATAATCGGCAACATGTCACCCTTGGCCATCGACGAGAAGACGTTCGACGGGATCAGCGACAGAATGGTCGCCACCAGACTGTGCGAACCGCTTTGCACCTGTTCGGTGGTTTTCTCGTACTGCGAAATGTCCACCGTGGTCAGCGTCGACATATCGATGCCGTGGCCGGGTTGGAAAACGTTGGCCAAGGTGAGCCCCACCACGATGGCGACGGTGGTGATCACTTCGAAGTAGATAATGGTTTTCAATCCGATGCGGCCCAGCTTTTTCGCATCCCCCACGCCGGCAATACCGACGATCAGCGTGGAAATAACGATCGGCACCACAATCATCTTGATCAAACGAATAAAGATATCACCCGCCGGGCTGAGAATATTACTCACTAGCCACTCACGAGATTCGGTCTGGTTGTGCAATACCGCGCCAACAATAATACCCAGTACCAACGCGATCAGGATTTGCCAAGCCAGGCTAATTTTTACACTTTTCATACCCAAAAAGTCCTCAAAGACTCTTTGCGCCGTACAAAGTCGCAACACGGCGAAAAGAATACTTAATCATTTATTACAGGCTTATGTTAATTCAGTGGAAGCGTTCACCTGCCCTGGGTGCGACGCAGTATAAATCTGTATCATCCGGGCGGCATGCTCTGCAAGCCTTGATTTGTCAGGCTTGAGCGCTGAATCGAATCACAAAAATTTCGCGTAACTCTTTCAAATGGCATAATTGCTTGTTATTAAAAACATAATTTTTCATATAATGAAGTACATAACCGCGCCGACGACGATTTTTTGAACGCGATTAAAATGCGTTATTTTTCGTCCATTCTGCATATTTAGTCCACGACAAATGTTTATATTTTGTTACTCAAAAGTCAAACAAATGAGAATTGGCCGAGTGACACTTTCGTCCATAAATGCAGCGCCACTTTATATTTCGATTAAAAATCGAACGATACCGCAGGATGAATGCCACAGGGTATTTCCCGAGTTTTCATCAGGAATTAAGCGTTAATAAAACGTTATTTCACGCTGTGCAGTCCATCGTTATATCGTGCTAATGCCAACTTAGAATATTAATAGCGAAAAACAACCCAAAAAGATTTATAGCGAGAAATAATGGCGGCCCTGATCGTATCTATTAATTTCGCGGCAGTTGAGTCCGTTTTGGTTTATTCTTTTTTGTTCTTTATATAAGTGTTTTTGGTTAAAAACGTGGGTTTATGAGGATTTAAGCGCCAAAGAGATAGATACGCCCTGCAAATGCGACAGAACGATTACAAATCAATATCTTTGTTGCGTGATCTGCCGCGCAAAAAAGAAACAAAGAATCGTAGCAAACTATACTTAACCTTCAGTTGACATATCATTAACAACTTCAAGGAGAAAAGCTATGAGCCAACTGCATAAACACGCTATTCCTTCTGCAATTGCAGAACGCGCCCTGATTAATCCGGCACAATACCAACAGTATTATCAACAGTCGGTTCAAGACCCAGAGGCTTTCTGGGGTGAGCATGGCAAAATCCTGGATTGGATCAAACCCTATACCAAAGTTAAAAATACCTCGTTCGATCCGGGCCACGTCAGCATTCGCTGGTTTGAAGACGGCACCTTGAACCTGGCGGCCAACTGCCTGGACCGCCATCTGGCCGAGCGCGGTGACCAAACCGCCATTATCTGGGAAGGCGATGACCCGACCCAATCCAAAAAGGTGACTTACAAACAGCTGCACCACGATGTCTGCCAATTCGCCAACGTGCTGAAACAGCTCGGCGTTAAAAAAGGCGACGTGGTGGCCATCTATATGCCGATGGTGCCGGAAGCGGCGGTCGCCATGCTGGCCTGCGCGCGCATCGGCGCCGTACATTCGGTGATCTTCGGCGGCTTCTCGCCGGAAGCCGTCGCCGGGCGCATTATCGACTCCAACGCCAAACTGGTGATCACCGCCGATGAAGGCCTGCGCGCCGGCCGCGCCGTGCCGCTGAAAAAGAACGTCGACGATGCGCTGAAAAATCCCGGCGTGGTCAGCGTGGCCAACGTGGTGGTATTCAAACGCACCGGTAAACCGGGCTACTGGCAGGAAGGGCGCGATCTGTGGTGGCATGAGCTGACCCAGGGCGTCTCCGCAGACTGCCCGCCGGAAGAAGTGAACGCCGAAGATCCGCTGTTCATCCTGTACACCTCCGGTTCGACCGGCAAGCCGAAAGGCGTGCTGCACACCACCGGCGGCTACCTGGTCTACGCTGCGATGACCTTTAAGTATGTGTTCGACTACCACGACGGCGACATTTACTGGTGCACCGCCGACGTGGGCTGGGTCACCGGCCACAGCTATCTGCTGTACGGCCCGCTGGCCTGCGGTGCCACCACGCTGATGTTCGAAGGCGTGCCTAACTATCCGGGCGTCAATCGCCTGTCGCAGGTGATCGACAAACACCAGGTCAACATTCTGTATACCGCACCGACCGCCATTCGCGCGTTGATGGCCGAAGGCGACAAGGCGATCGAAGGCACCCGACGCGATTCGCTGCGCATCATGGGCTCGGTCGGCGAACCGATCAACCCGGAAGCCTGGGAGTGGTATTACAACAAGATCGGCAACGCGAGATGCCCGATCGTCGACACCTGGTGGCAAACCGAAACCGGCGGCTTCATGATTACCCCGCTGCCGGGCGCCACTGAGCTGAAAGCCGGTTCCGCCACGCGGCCGTTCTTTGGCGTACAGCCGGCGCTGGTCGATAACGTCGGCACGCCGCAGGAAGGCGCCTGCGAAGGCAACCTGGTGATCGTCGATTCCTGGCCGGGCCAGGCGCGCACCCTGTTCGGCGATCATGATCGCTTCGAGCAAACTTACTTCTCGACCTTCAAAGGCATGTACTTCAGCGGTGACGGCGCCCGCCGCGACGAGGACGGTTACTACTGGATCACCGGCCGCGTCGACGACGTGCTGAACGTCTCCGGCCACCGTCTGGGCACCGCCGAGATCGAGTCCGCGCTGGTATCGCACCCGAAAATCGCCGAAGCGGCGGTGGTCGGCATTCCTCACAACATCAAAGGCCAGGCGATCTACGCCTACATCACGCTGAACCACGGCGAAGAACCGACGCCGGAGCTCTATACCGAAGTGCGTAACTGGGTGCGCAAAGAGATAGGGCCGATCGCTACGCCGGATGTGCTGCACTGGACAGACTCGCTGCCCAAAACGCGCTCCGGCAAGATCATGCGGCGCATCCTGCGCAAAATTGCCGCCGGCGACACCAGCAACCTGGGGGATACCTCCACGCTGGCGGATCCGGCCGTAGTCGACAAGCTGTTGGAAGAAAAACAATCAATGAAAGTGCCGTCATAATTTACGCCGCTTCAGGCCGCTCATTCGGATAACGCGCCGTTGAGCGGCCCTGGCGCGGCGTACTCTCTCAATACCGACTGGAGACACTCTGATGAATGACACCATTTATCAAGGGATTGAAGAAAACCCGCGCTTTAAAGAGCTGGTGAGAAAACGCGGCCGGTTCGCCTGGCTGCTTTCGCTGATTACGCTGGCGCTGTACGTCGGCTTTATTTTGTTGATCGCCTTCGATCCACAATGGCTCGGTACGCCGATCGCCGCCGGATCGACCATCACCCGCGGGATCCCGGTCGGCGTCGGGTTGATCGTGATCTCTTTCGTCTTGACCGGGATCTACGTGTTTCGCGCCAACGGCGAGTTCGATCGCCTCACCGCAGAGATCCTGCGCGAGGTGAAACAATGAAGCGCTTATTGTCCGCCGCCGCGCTGCTGTTACTGCCGGGCCTGGCCTGCGCCGACGCCATTGGCGGCGAGGTGCATCGTCAACCGCTGAACATCCAGGCGATCGTGATGTTTATCCTGTTTGTCGGTGCCACGCTCTACATCACCTATTGGGCCTCCAAACGCACCCGTTCCCGTCAGGACTACTACACCGCGGGCGGGCGTATTACCGGCCTGCAAAACGGCCTGGCGATCGCCGGTGACTTCATGTCCGCCGCCTCATTCCTCGGCATCTCCGCATTGGTCTACACCTCGGGCTATGACGGGCTGATCTACTCCATCGGCTTCCTCATCGGCTGGCCGATCATTCTGTTCCTGATCGCGGAACGCCTGCGCAATCTCGGCCGCTATACCTTCGCCGATGTCGCCTCTTACCGTCTGCAGCAGAAACCGATCCGCACCCTCTCGGCCTGCGGCTCGTTGGTAGTGGTGGCGCTATATCTGATCGCGCAGATGGTCGGCGCCGGTAAACTGATCCAGCTGCTGTTCGGGCTCAACTACCACGTGGCGGTGATCCTGGTCGGCATTCTGATGGTGCTGTACGTGCTGTTCGGCGGCATGCTGGCCACCACCTGGGTGCAGATCATCAAAGCGGTGCTGCTGCTGGCCGGCGCCAGCTTTATGGCGCTGATGGTGATGAAGTCGGTCAACTTCGACTTCAATACCCTGTTCGCCGAAGCGGTGAAGGTGCATCCGAAAGGCGTCGCCATCATGAGCCCCGGCGGGCTGGTGTCCGATCCGATTTCCGCGCTGTCGCTTGGCCTGGCGCTGATGTTCGGCACCGCCGGCCTGCCGCACATCCTGATGCGTTTCTTCACCGTGAGTGACGCCAAGGAAGCGCGCAAGAGCGTGTTCTACGCCACCGGCTTTATCGGTTACTTCTATATCCTGACCTTTATCATCGGCTTCGGCGCCATCTTGCTGGTCAGCGCCAATCCGGCGTTCAAAGACGCCACCGGCGCGCTGCTGGGCGGGACCAACATGGCGGCGGTGCACCTGGCCAATGCCGTTGGCGGCAACTTCTTCCTCGGCTTTATCTCGGCGGTGGCGTTCGCCACCATTCTGGCGGTGGTTGCGGGCCTGACGCTGGCCGGCGCCTCGGCCGTGTCCCATGACCTGTACGCCAGCGTGATTAAAAATGGCAAGGCGACCGAGCGCGATGAGCTGAAGGTCTCCAAGATCACTGTCGTGGTATTGGGGCTGGTCGCCATTGCCCTGGGGATTTTGTTCGAGAAGCAGAATATCGCCTTTATGGTCGGGCTAGCGTTCTCCATCGCCGCCAGCTGTAACTTCCCTATCATCATCCTGTCGATGTACTGGTCGCGTTTGACGACCCGCGGCGCGATGATTGGCGGCTGGCTGGGTCTGTTAACAGCGGTGATTCTGATGATCCTCGGCCCGACGATCTGGGTGCAGATCCTCGGCCATGAGAAACCGATTTATCCGTACGAATACCCGGCGCTATTCTCAATGATCGTGGCCTTTGTCGGTACCTGGCTGTTCTCGATCACCGACAGCTCGCTGGCCGGGCAGCAGGAGCGGGAACGCTTCCGGGCCCAGTTTGTCCGTTCGCAAACCGGGCTGGGCATCTCCCAGGGCAGCTCGCATTGATCGAATAATAAGTGAAAAAAGCAAACACACCCTAATCAAAGGCCCTTCGGGGCCTTTTCTCTGGCTCGCTGGCGGAGAATAAGGAGGAGGGGGAAAACCGCGCAGCGTAGCTGCGCTTTTTTACGTTTTACGCACAGCAAAAAGCCCTGAACGTCAGTTCAGGGCTTTCGGCTTTATTTGATGCCTGGCAGTTTATGGCGGGCGTCCTGCCCGCCCCCCTTCGGGCCGTTGCTTCGCAACGTTCAAATCCGCTCCCGGCGGATTTGTCCTACACAATTCGTCTCAGGATGCCCATGCTCGGGCAGAACGCCAGATAACAGACAAAACAAAAAGCCCCATGCTTTCGCATGAGGCTTGTTGTTTTATTTGATGCCTGGCAGTGTCCTACTCTCGCATGGGGAGACCCCACACTACCATCGGCGCTACGGCGTTTCACTTCTGAGTTCGGCATGGGGTCAGGTGGGACCACCGCGCTATTGCCGCCAGGCAAATTCGTTTTATTCCAACCGCTTCACTCTCGTGTCGCCATCAGAACCAATCTCGGAACTTCGCTGAAAATCTCTCTAAAAACACCTTCGGTGTTGTAAGGTTAAGCCTCACGGATCATTAGTACTGGTTAGCTCAATGCATCGCTGCACTTACACACCCAGCCTATCAACGTCTTAGTCTTAAACGTTCCTTCAGGGGCCTTGAAGGCCCAGGGAAGACTCATCTTGAGGCAAGTTTCGCGCTTAGATGCTTTCAGCGCTTATCTTTTCCGCACTTAGCTACCGGGCAATGCCATTGGCATGACAACCCGAACACCAGTGGTGCGTTCACTCCGGTCCTCTCGTACTAGGAGCAACCCCTCTCAATCTTCCAACGCCCACGGCAGATAGGGACCGAACTGTCTCACGACGTTCTAAACCCAGCTCGCGTACCACTTTAAATGGCGAACAGCCATACCCTTGGGACCTACTTCAGCCCCAGGATGTGATGAGCCGACATCGAGGTGCCAAACACCGCCGTCGATATGAACTCTTGGGCGGTATCAGCCTGTTATCCCCGGAGTACCTTTTATCCGTTGAGCGATGGCCCTTCCATTCAGAACCACCGGATCACTAAGACCTACTTTCGTACCTGCTCGAGCCGTCACTCTCGCAGTCAAGCTAGCTTATGCCTTTGCACTAACCTCACGATGTCCGACCGTGATTAGCTAACCTTCGTGCTCCTCCGTTACTCTTTGGGAGGAGACCGCCCCAGTCAAACTACCCACCAGACACTGTCCTCACCCCGGATCACGGGGCCGAGTTAGAACATCAAACATTAAAGGGTGGTATTTCAAGGATGGCTCCACGCAGACTGGCGTCCACGCTTCAAAGCCTCCCACCTATCCTACACATCAAGGCTCAATGTTCAGTGTCAAGCTATAGTAAAGGTTCACGGGGTCTTTCCGTCTTGCCGCGGGTACACTGCATCTTCACAGCGAGTTCAATTTCACTGAGTCTCGGGTGGAGACAGCCTGGCCATCATTACGCCATTCGTGCAGGTCGGAACTTACCCGACAAGGAATTTCGCTACCTTAGGACCGTTATAGTTACGGCCGCCGTTTACTGGGGCTTCGATCAAGAGCTTCGCCTTGCGGCTGACCCCATCAATTAACCTTCCAGCACCGGGCAGGCGTCACACCGTATACGTCCACTTTCGTGTTTGCACAGTGCTGTGTTTTTATTAAACAGTTGCAGCCAGCTGGTATCTTCGACTGGCTTCAGCTCCATCCGCAAGGGACTTCACCTACATGCCAGCGTGCCTTCTCCCGAAGTTACGGCACCATTTTGCCTAGTTCCTTCACCCGAGTTCTCTCAAGCGCCTTGGTATTCTCTACCTGACCACCTGTGTCGGTTTGGGGTACGATTTAATGTTACCTGGAGCTTAGAGGATTTTCCTGGAAGCAGGGCATCAACTACTTCTGCACCGTAGTGCATCGTCATCACGCCTCAGGGTTAGTATGCAACCGGATTTACCAGGTCACACCCCCTACACGCTTAAACCGGGACAACCGTCGCCCGGCTAGCCTAGCCTTCTCCGTCCCCCCTTCGCAGTAACACCAAGTACAGGAATATTAACCTGTTTCCCATCGACTACGCTTTTCAGCCTCGCCTTAGGGGTCGACTCACCCTGCCCCGATTAACGTTGGACAGGAACCCTTGGTCTTCCGGCGAGCGGGCTTTTCACCCGCTTTATCGTTACTTATGTCAGCATTCGCACTTCTGATACCTCCAGCAACCCTCACAGGCCACCTTCAACGGCTTACAGAACGCTCCCCTACCCAACAACGCTAAGCGTCGCTGCCGCAGCTTCGGTGCATGGTTTAGCCCCGTTACATCTTCCGCGCAGGCCGACTCGACCAGTGAGCTATTACGCTTTCTTTAAATGATGGCTGCTTCTAAGCCAACATCCTGGCTGTCTATGCCTTCCCACATCGTTTCCCACTTAACCATGACTTTGGGACCTTAGCTGGCGGTCTGGGTTGTTTCCCTCTTCACGACGGACGTTAGCACCCGCCGTGTGTCTCCCGTGATAACATTCTTCGGTATTCGGAGTTTGCATCGGTTTGGTAAGCCGGGATGGCCCCCTAGCCGAAACAGTGCTCTACCCCCGAAGATGAGTTCACGAGGCGCTACCTAAATAGCTTTCGGGGAGAACCAGCTATCTCCCGGTTTGATTGGCCTTTCACCCCCAGCCACAAGTCATCCGCTAATTTTTCAACATTAGTCGGTTCGGTCCTCCAGTTAGTGTTACCCAACCTTCAACCTGCCCATGGCTAGATCACCGGGTTTCGGGTCTATACCTTGCAACTAGTCGCCCAGTTAAGACTCGGTTTCCCTACGGCTCCCCTATACGGTTAACCTTGCTACAAAATATAAGTCGCTGACCCATTATACAAAAGGTACGCAGTCACACCACGAAGGTGCTCCCACTGCTTGTACGTACACGGTTTCAGGTTCTATTTCACTCCCCTCGCCGGGGTTCTTTTCGCCTTTCCCTCACGGTACTGGTTCACTATCGGTCAGTCAGGAGTATTTAGCCTTGGAGGATGGTCCCCCCATATTCAGACAGGATGTCACGTGTCCCGCCCTACTCATCGAACTCACGACCTGTGCATTTTAGTGTACGGGGCTATCACCCTTTACTGCGCGACTTTCCAGACGCTTCCACTAACACACAAGCCGATTCAGGTTCTGGGCTCCTCCCCGTTCGCTCGCCGCTACTGGGGGAATCTCGGTTGATTTCTTTTCCTCGGGGTACTTAGATGTTTCAGTTCCCCCGGTTCGCCTCATGCCACTATGTATTCATGACATGATAGTGTGTCGAAACACACTGGGTTTCCCCATTCGGGTATCGCCGGTTATAACGGTTCATATCACCTTACCGACGCTTTTCGCAGATTAGCACGCCCTTCATCGCCTCTGACTGCCTAGGCATCCACCGTGTACGCTTAGTCACTTAACCTCACAACCCGAAGATGTTTCCATCGTTCGCGCTGCAAACATTTGAGAGACTCTATGACAGGTTACTCTTTATCCCAGTACTTCTACGGAGGGATAAATTTCAGCCGTCATGTTTCAATTTTCAGCTTGTTCCAGATTGTTAAAGAGCAAAATACTTCGCAGCATACTGTCGCCAATATACTCTGAAGTATTGAAATACCGGACTATATGGTGGAGCTAAGCGGGATCGAACCGCTGACCTCCTGCGTGCAAGGCAGGCGCTCTCCCAGCTGAGCTATAGCCCCATACAGTCACGCGCAGTACCTTTTCCACTTCATGAGAAGTGGTAGGCCTGAGTGGACTTGAACCACCGACCTCACCCTTATCAGGGGTGCGCTCTAACCACCTGAGCTACAAGCCTATAAAGGTATTTCTGCTCGTTACTTTCTATCAGACAATCTGTGTGAGCACGCCACTCGAACTAATATCTTTAGGTAAGGAGGTGATCCAACCGCAGGTTCCCCTACGGTTACCTTGTTACGACTTCACCCCAGTCATGAATCACAAAGTGGTAAGCGCCCTCCCGAAGGTTAAGCTACCTACTTCTTTTGCAACCCACTCCCATGGTGTGACGGGCGGTGTGTACAAGGCCCGGGAACGTATTCACCGTAGCATTCTGATCTACGATTACTAGCGATTCCGACTTCATGGAGTCGAGTTGCAGACTCCAATCCGGACTACGACGTACTTTATGAGGTCCGCTTGCTCTCGCGAGGTCGCTTCTCTTTGTATACGCCATTGTAGCACGTGTGTAGCCCTACTCGTAAGGGCCATGATGACTTGACGTCATCCCCACCTTCCTCCAGTTTATCACTGGCAGTCTCCTTTGAGTTCCCGGCCGAACCGCTGGCAACAAAGGATAAGGGTTGCGCTCGTTGCGGGACTTAACCCAACATTTCACAACACGAGCTGACGACAGCCATGCAGCACCTGTCTCAGAGTTCCCGAAGGCACCAATCCATCTCTGGAAAGTTCTCTGGATGTCAAGAGTAGGTAAGGTTCTTCGCGTTGCATCGAATTAAACCACATGCTCCACCGCTTGTGCGGGCCCCCGTCAATTCATTTGAGTTTTAACCTTGCGGCCGTACTCCCCAGGCGGTCGATTTAACGCGTTAGCTCCGGAAGCCACGCCTCAAGGGCACAACCTCCAAATCGACATCGTTTACAGCGTGGACTACCAGGGTATCTAATCCTGTTTGCTCCCCACGCTTTCGCACCTGAGCGTCAGTCTTCGTCCAGGGGGCCGCCTTCGCCACCGGTATTCCTCCAGATCTCTACGCATTTCACCGCTACACCTGGAATTCTACCCCCCTCTACGAGACTCTAGCTTGCCAGTTTCAAATGCAGTTCCCAGGTTGAGCCCGGGGATTTCACATCTGACTTAACAAACCGCCTGCGTGCGCTTTACGCCCAGTAATTCCGATTAACGCTTGCACCCTCCGTATTACCGCGGCTGCTGGCACGGAGTTAGCCGGTGCTTCTTCTGCGAGTAACGTCAATTGATGAACGTATTAAGTTCACCACCTTCCTCCTCGCTGAAAGTGCTTTACAACCCGAAGGCCTTCTTCACACACGCGGCATGGCTGCATCAGGCTTGCGCCCATTGTGCAATATTCCCCACTGCTGCCTCCCGTAGGAGTCTGGACCGTGTCTCAGTTCCAGTGTGGCTGGTCATCCTCTCAGACCAGCTAGGGATCGTCGCCTAGGTGAGCCATTACCCCACCTACTAGCTAATCCCATCTGGGCACATCTGATGGCAAGAGGCCCGAAGGTCCCCCTCTTTGGTCTTGCGACATTATGCGGTATTAGCTACCGTTTCCAGTAGTTATCCCCCTCCATCAGGCAGTTTCCCAGACATTACTCACCCGTCCGCCGCTCGTCACCCAGGGAGCAAGCTCCCCTGTGCTACCGCTCGACTTGCATGTGTTAAGCCTGCCGCCAGCGTTCAATCTGAGCCATGATCAAACTCTTCAATTAAAAGCTTGATTTGCTTCCACTCGAGAAGCGATGCTCAAAGATTTACTGCATGAATTTTACTTCAGTTAGTCACTCTTCAAGACTTGATATTTTTTTGCACCCGAAGATGCTGGATATCGTCTTGTGGAGTGCCCACACAGATTGTCTGATAAATTGTTAAAGAGCAGTGAGTTAGGCGCTTTCGCTTGCTAACTCGAGGTGGCGTATATTACGCTTTCCTCTTTCAGAGTCAACCCTAATTTTCAGGATTTTTTCTCTGCGACCCCCGGATACTCTGTGAAGTTGTTCACATGTTCCGTGTCGATGGAGGCGCATTATAGGGAGTTCCTCGCAGGCCGCAACAGGTATTTTCAGCAAAAACGATCGTTCGCTGCATTCCACAGCAAAACCCCGCCTTATACCCACTTGCGCACAGTGTTATCCACAGATGCGATTTGTACGGAAAATTTACGAGCGCCACGCAAACGTTTTCGCTACAATTCCCCGCGACGAAACGATCCCCCTTTTAATGGGGGCGTTACCTGAATATATGCCTGACCCTCCCTTTATAAGGCAAAAAACCTTCCTTATAGAGAGAACGAGGTGGACATTCACGTAACGCTCTTTAATTGCGACTCAAAGCCAAGGGATAAAACCATGCAACAACCTCGTCCAATCCGCCGGGCCCTGCTCAGCGTGTCTGACAAAACCGGTATCGTTGAATTCGCCGAAGCGCTTTCCCAGCGCGGCGTTGAACTGCTGTCCACCGGCGGCACCGCCCGTCTGCTGGCAGACGCCGGTCTGCCCGTTACCGAAGTTTCCGACTACACCGGCTTCCCGGAGATGATGGACGGACGAGTTAAGACCCTGCACCCGAAAGTCCACGGCGGCATTCTCGGCCGCCGCGGCCAGGACGACGCTGTCATGAATCAGCATGACATCAAGCCTATCGACATGGTGGTCGTCAATCTGTACCCATTCGCCCAAACCGTGGCGCGCCCGGATTGCTCGCTGGAGGATGCGGTCGAGAATATCGATATCGGCGGCCCGACCATGGTGCGCTCCGCCGCCAAGAACCATAAAGACGTCGCCATCGTGGTGAAGAGCAGCGACTACGCCGCCATCATTACCGAGATGGACAACAACGACGGTTCGCTGCGCTATGCCACCCGCTTCGATCTCGCCATCAAGGCCTTTGAACACACCGCCGCCTACGACAGCATGATCGCCAACTACTTCGGCGCGCTGGTGCCGGCGTACCACGGCGAGACCGAACAGCCGTCCGGCCGCTTCCCGCGCACCCTGAACCTCAACTACATCAAGAAGCAGGATATGCGCTACGGTGAAAACAGCCACCAGCAGGCCGCCTTCTATATAGAGGAAGAAGTAAAGGAAGCTTCTGTCGCGACCGCCGAACAGCTGCAGGGCAAAGCGCTGTCCTATAACAACATCGCCGATACCGACGCCGCGCTGGAATGCGTGAAAGAGTTCGACGAACCGGCCTGCGTGATCGTCAAACACGCCAACCCTTGCGGCGTGGCGATCGGCGACGACATTCTGGCCGCCTACGAGCGCGCTTACCAAACCGATCCGACCTCCGCCTTCGGCGGCATCATCGCCTTTAACCGCGAGCTGGACGCCGCCACCGCGCAGGCGATCATCAGCCGCCAGTTCGTGGAAGTGATCATCGCGCCAAACGTCACCCAGGAAGCGCGCTCCCTGCTGGCCGCCAAACAGAACGTGCGCGTGCTGGCCTGCGGCCAGTGGCAGCAACGCGTGGCGGGGCTGGACTTCAAGCGCGTCAACGGCGGCCTGCTGGTGCAGGATCGCGATCTGGGCATGGTAACCGCCGCCGATCTGCGCGTGGTATCCGAGCGCCAGCCGACCGAACAGGAACTGCGTGACGCGCTGTTCTGTTGGAAAGTGGCCAAGTTCGTGAAATCCAACGCCATCGTTTATGCGCGAGACAACATGACCATCGGCATAGGCGCCGGCCAGATGAGCCGCGTTTACTCCGCCAAGATCGCCGGCATCAAAGCGGGCGACGAAGGGCTGGAAGTGAAAGGCTCCGCCATGGCCTCCGACGCCTTCTTCCCGTTCCGCGACGGCATCGACGCCGCAGCGGCGGTTGGCATCACCTGCGTGATCCAGCCGGGCGGTTCGATCCGCGACGACGAAGTGATCGCCGCCGCCAACGAACACGGCATTGCGATGATCTTCACCGACATGCGTCACTTCCGCCATTAATTCCTTTTGCCGCGTGCGCTCCGGCGCACGCCATTCGTGGAGCTTCTGATGAACATTTTGATTATCGGCAACGGCGGGCGCGAACACGCGCTGGCCTGGAAAGCCGCCCAGTCTCCGCTGGCGGATAAAGTCTATGTTGCGCCGGGCAATGCCGGCACCGCGCTGGAAGCCAATCTGGAAAACGTGGCGATCGCCGCCACCGACATCCCCGCCCTGGTCGCGTTCGCCCAGAGCCATGACATCGGTCTGACCATCGTTGGGCCGGAAGCGCCGCTGGTGATCGGCGTGGTCGATGCCTTCCAGGCCGCCGGTCTGAAAATCTTCGGCCCATCACAGGCCGCCGCGCAGCTCGAAGGCTCCAAAGCCTTCACCAAAGATTTCCTGGCGCGCCACCGCATCCCGACCGCCGAATATGAAAACTTCACCGAGGTGGAGCCGGCGCTGGCCTATGTGCGCCGCAAAGGTGCGCCGATCGTCATCAAGGCCGATGGCCTGGCGGCCGGTAAAGGCGTGATCGTCGCGATGACGCTGCAGGAAGCGGAAGAGGCGGTGCGCGACATGTTGGCCGGCAACGCCTTCGGTGACGCCGGCCATCGCATCGTGGTGGAAGAGTTCCTCGACGGCGAAGAAGCCAGCTTCATCGTGATGGTCGATGGCGAGAACGTGGTGCCGATGGCCACCAGCCAGGACCACAAACGCGTCGGCGACGGCGATACCGGCCCGAACACCGGCGGTATGGGCGCCTACTCCCCGGCGCCGGTCGTGACCGACGAAATCCACCAGCGCGCCATGGATCAGGTGATCTGGCCGACGGTGCGCGGCATGGCGGCGGAAGGCAACACCTACGTCGGCTTCCTGTACGCCGGCCTGATGATCTCCGCCGACGGCCAGCCGAAGGTGATCGAATTCAACTGCCGTTTTGGCGATCCGGAAACTCAGCCGATCATGCTGCGCCTGCGCTCCGATCTGGTGGAACTGTGTCTGGCGGGCGCCGAAGGCCGTCTGAACGAGAAGAGCTCTGATTGGGACGAACGCCCTGCCCTTGGCGTGGTGCTGGCAGCCGGCGGTTATCCGGGTGACTATCGCAACGGCGAGGTTATCCAGGGGCTACCGCAGCAGGAAAGCGCCGACGGTAAGGTCTTCCACGCCGGCACACGCTTGCAGGGCGATGACGTCGTCACCAGCGGCGGCCGCGTGCTGTGCGTGACGGCGCTGGGCGATACCGTGGCGCAGGCGCAGCAACGCGCCTATCAGCTGGCGGAAGGCATCCAGTGGCCGGGCAGCTTCTGCCGCAAAGATATCGGTTATCGCGCGATTGCGCGCGGCAAATAATTTGACCTTTCATGGTCATGACAAGAGGCTCCGCAGCGCGGGGCCTTTTTTATAGCTGGTCTTCTTTCGGTTCCCAGCTGCAGAAGTCGTCGTTCGCCACTAGCAGCAGCTCGCTGCCTTCCGGCGCTTCCAGCCAGGCGACGCTCACCGGCCGGCTGCTGCTGCGGGCGCGTTTTTCGATCCAGGCGATGGAGGCGGCATCCAGCCCCGGTTTCATGCTTTGGCCGTCGCAGGTTTGCACCTCGCCCTGCATCCAACGCCCCTGCAGCAATTTGACCTTGCCGGCGCGCAGCGCATTGCTCACTTCGAGGATACGCCGCGCCTGATATTGGTACAGGGCGATTTCATCGCGGGTCAGCGGTTCGCGGCGTGTCGCCAGCTGGCGCTGCATAAAACTCACCGTGCCATCGTCGGCAAAGCGCAGCTGAATGGAATCTCGATCGCCGTCGGCGTCGTTACGTTTGATTTGGCGCAGCACGTCGCCCTGATAGGTGTACAGCGTGGTAATGGTACCCGGGCCGCGGTAAGGGCTGTAAACGCTGACCAACACTTGCGGACGATGTTGCTCATCGTCTTTACGCCACAGACGTATCACGCCCTGATCGGCCACGAAGCCACTGGCGGTAAAACTGGGGATATCGGAATGGAAACTGCAGGCGCTCAGGCCGACGGCGATGCCAACGGCCATAAGCGCCCGACGAGTAAACAAAAGGGGCGCCATCGCCCCCCTGTTTAATCTTTTCACCGAGGCGCGGTCTTATTTAACGGCGTCTTTCAGTGCTTTGCCAGAAACGAACGCAGGCACGTTGGCTGCTGCGATTTTGATTTCTTTGCCAGTCTGTGGGTTGCGGCCAGTGCGCTCGCTACGATGGTTTACTTTGAAAGTACCGAAGCCAACCAATTGTACTGCATCACCTTCTTTCAGAGACTCAGTAATTGCAGCCAGGGTGGATTCCAGAGCCAGTTTAGCTTGTGCTTTGGAAAGGTCAGCCTTGTCCGCGATTACATCAATCAGTTGAGTCTTGTTCATAAGTTATCCTTACAGTGTGTTTATCGTTTGCAAAGCATCGAGTGCGACGGATATGCCGATTGACAGCACTCTCCTGCATACACGCACCGATAGCCACTTTTTTTACGCCCCCCAAATGTAGACCAGACAGGGTGCGGATGTGAAGCCTTAAGGCACGACAAATCAGGCGTTAAATCACGTTTTGTTGCCTTATTGCGCTAAATTTATCCCGATGTTGCTGACACCGGCCTCTCGCAGGTCGGATCGCAGCCCCTTGATCAGGTCTAAATCGCGCTCTTCACAGGCGTCCAACAGGCGGAAAATTTCCCATTGAATGTCCCATTCTTCCTCTACCGCCGGCAAACTTTCCAACTCTTCGTCGGTCATTTCCTTACCGGCTTGGGTCATTTCCAACATCGCCACGGTGCGAATCGATGTTTCGCTGATGGCGATGGCGTGCTCCAGCGTCTCCCCGCCGAGCCGCGAATGGATCAGTTCCCCTAATGCGATACAGGCATCAATTGCCGGGTAAACGCCGTAAAGATCGTAATCTTCCGCCGACGGAATCGCCTCTTCCAACTTCTCGAGCTGGCTGTCGAAGTTGACCTTGGCATCCTTCACCACCAGCGTTTCCCACACCAAATCCAGAATGCGGCGATAAACCGCCGGATCGCCGAACTCGGTCTGTTTGCAGAACATCTGGTAATTCGGGTACATACGCTCGCACAAACTGGCCATAAAGGTCAAATGTTGCCAGCCCTCGAGCCGTTCCAGACGTAAATGAATCGGGTTACGTAGCATGCTTTACTCTCTTACGCGTTATCTGCGGCGCAGTGTACCCGAAATCGCTCATGGCGACACCTCCGGATGCTGCTGCAACCAGCGCTGAAACGCCGGACGGCGCGAAGCGATGGCGTCGGCCCAACGGGTCGGCTCCGGCAAACGGTAGCCCGCCATGCAGCGCTGCACCCACGCCAGCGCGCTGTCGGCGCCCACGCGGTGACCGGTAGAGATGAACAGCGGGTTGCAACGCGCCTTGCTACGCCATACCCAGCCCAGCTGTTCTCCCTTATCTTCCAACGGCGCCAGCGCGCCGACGGCGGCGTCCAGCGGCGCGAATTTGCCGCACAGGCGCTTCTTGGCCACGCCGATGGTCGGCACATCGACCAGCAGGCCGAAATGGCTGGCGACGCCGAGGCGCCGCGGATGTGAAACGCCGTGCCCATCGACGAAGATCAGCCCCGGTTTTTGCCGCAGCTGCGCCCAGGCGGCCAACAGCGCCGGGTATTCGCGAAACGACAGGAAACCCGGGATATAAGGCATGACGGTAGCGATGCGCGCCACCTGATACTCCACCAGCTCCAGCGACGGATAGCGCAGGATGGCGATGGCGGCGCGCGTCACCGCGCCCTCTTGCTCGAAGCCCACATCGGCGCCGGCGATGAACGCCGGCGGTTCGGCCGGCAGCTCGTCGTAGCGAATGACTTCAGCGGCGCGCCGCAGCTGTTCGGCGCGCAGAGCCGCCATATCGGTCACATCGGATCCTTAACGGTGGTATTTCGCCGACTGCGCGTGCACCGCCTCGACGAAGGCCCCGGCGTGCTCCGGCGGCACATCCTGATGGATGCCGTGGCCCAGGTTGAACACATGACCGTTGCCGTGGCCGAAACCGGCCAGAATGGTCTCCACTTCTTCCGCGATGCGCGCCGGAGAAGCATAAAGCATCGACGGATCCATATTGCCCTGCAGCGCCACTTTGTCGCCTACGCGACGGCGCGCGTCGGCGATATCGGTGGTCCAGTCCAGCCCCAGCGCATCGCAGCCGGTGGCGGCCATCGCCTCCAGCCACTGCCCGCCGCCTTTGGTGAACAGCGTTACCGGCACGCGGCGACCGTCGTTTTCACGCAGCAAGCCATCGACGATCTTGTGCATGTAGTGCAAAGAGAACTCACGGTAATCGCGCCCGGTCAGCACGCCGCCCCAGGTGTCGAACACCATCACCGACTGCGCGCCGGCCTTAATCTGGGCATTGAGGTAAAGGATCACGCTGTCCGCCAGCTTGTCCAGCAACAGGTGCAGCGTGGCCGGCTCGGCATACATCATCTTCTTCAGCTTGGTGAAGGCCTTGCTGCTGCCGCCCTCAACCATATAGGTAGCCAGCGTCCACGGGCTGCCGGAGAAGCCGATCAGCGGCACTTCGCCCTTCAGCTCGCGGCGGATGGTGCGCACCGCGTTCATCACATAGCCCAGCTCCACTTCCGGATCGAACGCCGGCAGTTTGTCGACGTCGGCGCGGCAGGTGACGGGGGAGCTGAAACGCGGGCCTTCGCCGGCTTCAAAGTACAGGCCGAGCCCCATGGCGTCGGGAATGGTGAGAATGTCGGAGAACAGGATGGCGGCGTCCAGCGCGTAGCGGCGCAGCGGCTGCAGCGTAACCTCGCAGGCCAGCTCCGCGTTCTTGCACAGCGACATGAAATCACCGGCCTGGGCGCGAGTCGCCTTATACTCCGGTAAATAACGACCGGCCTGGCGCATCATCCATACGGGGGTCACATCCACCGGCTGACGCAACAGCGCGCGCAGGTAACGATCGTTCTTCAACTCAGTCATTTATGGGGCTCCCTTAATAATCTGCCGGCCATTGTACATTATTCTGCCCGGCACAGCGCCACGGTGTCCTCAATCAAGCGGCGCGCCACGGTGCCGGGCGGCGGCAACAGCGGCAGTTGGTCGTAACGATACCAGCCGGCATTGAGCAACTCCTTGGGATCGTGACGAATCTCACCCTGGTGGTAATCGGCCATAAAGGCCATCATCAGCGAGTGCGGAAACGGCCAGGGTTGTGACGTGACGTAGCGCAGGTTATTGATTTCAATATTGCTCTCTTCCATCACTTCGCGCGCCACCGCTTGCTCCAGCGTTTCGCCCACTTCAACGAAACCGGCCAGCACCGTGTGAATGCCGCCGCGATGGCGCACGTGCTGCGCCAGCAGGATCTGATCGTCGCGCCGAATGGCGACGATCACGCAGGGCGCGATCTGCGGGTAGTAGCGCTCCTTGCAATGGCCGCACAGGCAGGCGCTTTCGGTGCGGCTGAGGTGCATCTCATGGCCGCAGTAGCCGCAATAGCGATGGGAGCGGTAGAAATCCGCCAACTGCACGCCGCGCCCGGCAAGCTGGAACAGACCACGATCCTGATCCAACAGCTGACGCACCGACCCCATCTCCCGCGGCATCGCCTGGCGCACCAGCCAGACCGGCGCGCCCTCCCACTCACCGATGACGCGCGCCATGTGGCCCTGCAGCCCGAGGGCGGCGGCGCTCCCCGACGGCAATTCACCGTTCGGTAACCAAAGTTTGCTTTCATGGCTGACGATCCACCAGCCGTTTTCATTGCCCGTTAATGCAAGTTCCATATCGTTGTTGCACAACCTCAGCTTCACTGGCACTCTACAAATCGGCTTTGTTACATTTTAATAACTTACCGGTTACTTTTGTTACTTACACGGAGTCAAACATGCTCAACCGTTTGGAAAGGCTGACTCAGCGCGTTGGCGGTAGTAATGAATTAGTTGATCAATGGCTTCAGGCCCGCAAGCAGTTGCTGGTCGCCTACTGCACGCTGGTAGGCCTCAAACCGAATAAAGAAAAGCATACGCCGCTGAATGAAAAAGCGCTGGAGAACTTTTGCCATAACCTGGTGGATTACCTCTCCGCAGGGCATTTTCATATCTATGACAGAATTATCAAACAAGTGGAAGGCGCAGCCAGTCCGAAAATGTCGCTGGCGGTGAACATCTACCCCAAGCTGTGGGCCAATACCGAACAGATCATGGCGTTCCACGATCGCTATACCGAAGTGGATATCGATCAGGAGGTTTGTCTGGAATTCCACCAGGCCTTGTCGGATATCGGCGAAACGCTGGCGGCGCGCTTTGCGCTGGAAGATAAGCTGATCCTGCTGGAAGCGGAGGCCGCGCAGCAACCGCTGCCGGACCAGGCGCTGGATCCGGCGCGTTAAAATTTTATAGTTTTTTTTCTTATCCCTCCTATACTGGGGGGCATCTTGTCGGAGTGCCTAGCGCCTGATTTGTTCATCAAATCAGCCAGGCTGAGACCGTTAATTCGGGATCCGCGGAACCTGATCGGGTTAATACCCGCGAAGGGAACAAGAGTAATCTATCGCCACAGACACGGCCTTCCCCTTGCGGGTGCCCTGCCTTATCGGCCACCATCATTACTCCCTCCGAGCTCCAGACAAGCAACTTTCCCAACCCAACACACTGGTAGGAACTTGCTATGTCTAACGTTAATCCACCGCGCGCCCGTAAAGCGCAACGCGAAGCCGCCCAGCAGTTTATCGACACCCTGCAAGGCATGGCTTTCCCAAACTCACGCCGCATCTACCTGCAGGGTTCGCGCCGCGATATCCAGGTGCCGATGCGCGAAATTCAGCTCAGCCCGACCCTGATCGGCGGCAGCAAAGATAGCCCGCAGTATGAACCCAACGAGGCGATCCCGGTGTATGACACCGCCGGCCCGTACGGCGATCCACAGGCCGAGCTCGACGTGCACGCGGGCCTGACCAAGCTGCGCGCCGGCTGGATCGACGCGCGCGGCGATACCGCCACCCTGAGCGGCGCCAGCTCCGGCTTCACCCAACAGCGGCTGGCGGACGAAGGCCTCGATCACCTGCGTTTCGAACACCTGCCGTTGCCGCGCAAAGCGCTGCCGGGCAAGTGCGTCACCCAGTTGCACTACGCCCGCGCCGGCATCGTCACCCCGGAGATGGAGTTCATCGCCATCCGCGAAAACATGGGGCGCGAGCGCATTCGCGGCGAGGTGCTGGGCCACCAGCATCCGGGCCAGGGCTGGGGCGCCAACCTGCCGGACAACATCACGCCGGAGTTCGTGCGCCAGGAAGTGGCCGCCGGCCGCGCTATCATTCCCGCCAACATCAATCACCCTGAGGCGGAGCCGATGATCATCGGCCGCAATTTCCTGGTGAAGGTGAACGCCAATATCGGCAACTCGGCGGTGACGTCGTCGATCGAAGAAGAGGTGGAGAAGCTGGTGTGGTCCACCCGCTGGGGCGCAGACACCGTGATGGATCTCTCCACCGGCCGCTACATTCACGAAACCCGCGAATGGATCCTGCGCAACAGCCCGGTACCCATCGGTACGGTGCCTATTTATCAGGCGCTGGAGAAGGTCAACGGCGTGGCGGAGAACCTCACCTGGGAGATGTTCCGCGATACGCTGCTGGAACAGGCGGAACAAGGGGTCGACTACTTCACCATCCACGCCGGCGTGCTGCTGCGCTACGTGCCGATGACCGCCAAACGCCTGACCGGCATCGTGTCGCGCGGCGGCTCGATCATGGCCAAATGGTGTCTGTCGCACCATCAGGAAAACTTCCTCTATCAGCATTTCCGCGAAATCTGTGAGATCTGCGCCGCCTACGACGTTTCGCTGTCGCTCGGCGACGGCCTGCGCCCCGGCTCAATTCAGGACGCCAACGACGAAGCCCAGTTCGCCGAGCTGCATACGCTGGGCGAGCTGACCAAAATCGCCTGGGAATACGACGTGCAGGTGATGATCGAGGGCCCGGGCCACGTGCCGATGCAGATGATCCGCCGCAACATGACCGAAGAGCTGGAACACTGCCACGAAGCGCCATTCTACACCCTCGGCCCGCTGACCACCGATATCGCCCCGGGCTATGACCATTTCACCTCCGGTATCGGCGCGGCGATGATCGGCTGGTTCGGCTGCGCCATGCTGTGTTACGTCACGCCGAAAGAACACCTCGGCCTGCCGAACAAAGAGGACGTCAAACAGGGCCTGATCACCTACAAGATCGCCGCTCACGCCGCCGATCTGGCCAAAGGCCATCCGGGCGCGCAGATCCGCGATAACGCCATGTCCAAGGCGCGTTTCGAATTCCGCTGGGAAGATCAGTTCAATCTGGCGCTCGATCCGGCCACCGCGCGCGCCTATCACGACGAAACCCTGCCGCAGGAATCCGGCAAGATCGCCCACTTCTGCTCGATGTGCGGACCAAAATTCTGCTCGATGAAGATTTCACAAGAGGTGCGCGACTACGCCGCTGCCCAAGAAGCCGCCAAACCGATCGAGGTGCAGCTGACCGGTATGGAGAAAATGTCCGCCGAGTTCCGCGCCCGCGGCAGCGAGCTGTATCACAGCGCCGGCAATTTGCAGGAGGAGACCAGCAATGACTGATATCACGACCCCCTTCCCGGCGACGCCCTACAAACTGGGGCTCTACCCGGTCGTCGACAGCGTGGAATGGATCGCTCGCCTGCTGGAGGCCGGCGTCACCACCATCCAGTTGCGCATCAAGGACTTGCCTGACGAGCAGGTCGAAGAGGATATCGCTGCCGCCATCGCGTTGGGCCGGCGTTATCAGGCGCGGCTGTTCATCAACGACTACTGGCGGCTGGCGATCAAGCACGGCGCCTACGGCGTGCATCTGGGCCAGGAAGATCTCGATACCACCGATCTGGTTGCCATTCACCGCGCCGGGCTGCGGCTGGGCGTTTCCACCCATGACGACGCCGAACTGGCGCGCGCGCTGGCGGTGAAACCGTCCTACATCGCGTTGGGGCACATCTTCCCCACTCAGACCAAAGACATGCCTTCGGCGCCACAGGGGCTGGCGGAGTTGAAACGCCACATCGCCGGTTTGGCGGATTACCCGACGGTGGCGATCGGCGGGATCAGTATCGATCGCGTGCCGGCGGTGCTGGCGTGCGGCGTCGGCAGCGTGGCGGTGGTCAGCGCCATCACCCAGGCACCGGACTGGCGCGCGGCGACGGCCGAGTTGCTGCGGCTGATCGAAGGCGAGGATCCGAACGATGCTTAACGATCAGGAATTCCTGCGCTACAGCCGCCAGCTGCTGCTGGAGGACGTCGGCCCGGAAGGCCAGGAGAGACTCAAGCGCGCCACGGTGCTGATCGTCGGTTTAGGTGGGCTCGGTTCCCCGGCTTCGCTGTATCTGGCCGCCGCCGGCGTCGGCACGCTGCTGCTGGCCGACGACGACCAGCTGCACGTCACCAACCTGCAGCGGCAAATCCTCTACCGCAGCACCGATACCGCCACCGACAAGGCGGCGCTGGCGCAACGCCACCTGCAGGCGCTGAACCCGTTGGTGGAATCCATCCCGCTGGCGCAGCGGCTGCAAGGGCAAGCGCTGCGCGACGCGGTCGCCCGCGCCGATCTGGTGCTGGACTGCTGCGACAATATGGCGACCCGCCATGAGGTCAATGCCGCCTGCATCGCCGCCGCCAAGCCGCTGATTAGCGGCAGCGCGGTCGGCTTCAGCGGCCAGCTGCTGGTGCTCGAGCCGCCCTATGCGCACGGCTGCTACGCCTGCCTGTACCCGGAGCAGGAAGAGCCGCAGCGCAACTGCCGCACCGCCGGGGTACTCGGCCCGGTGGTGGGCGTGATCGGCACTCTGCAAGCGCTGGAGGCCATCAAGATGCTGGCCGGCATGCCTTCTTCCCTCAGCGGTAAACTGCGGCTGTTCGACGGCAAGCAGCAGAGCTGGAGCACGCTGCAACTGAGCCAGGCCCGTGCCTGCCCGGTATGCGGAGGCGCGGCATGAAGATCCGTTTAAACGACCAACCGCTGGAGCTGGCGCAGCCGCTCAGCGTCGCCGCCCTGCTGGCTCAGCTGGAACGCCACCAGCCGGGTACCGCGCTGGCGATCAACCAAACCATCATCCCGCGCGCCGACTGGGCCGACCATCAGGTGCAGGACGGTGACGACATTTTGCTGTTTCAAGCGATCGCCGGAGGCTGACATGCTGAAAATCGCCGATACCACTTTTACCTCGCGCCTGTTCACCGGCACCGGCAAGTTCGCCACCCCGGCGCTGATGTTGGAGGCGCTGGCGGCCTCCGGCTCACAGCTGGTGACCATGGCCATGAAGCGCGTCGATCTGCGCGGCGGCAACGACGCCATTTTGGCGCCGCTGCAACAGTTGGGCGTCAGGCTGTTGCCCAATACCTCCGGCGCCAAAACGGCCGCCGAAGCGGTATTCGCCGCCCGGCTGGCGCGTGAAGCGCTCGGCACCCACTGGGTGAAGCTGGAGATCCACCCCGATGTGAAATACCTGCTGCCGGATCCGATAGAAACGCTGAAGGCGGCGGAAACGCTGGTGAAAGACGGTTTTGTGGTGCTGCCCTACTGCGGCGCCGATCCGGTGCTGTGCAAACGGCTGGAAGAGGCGGGCTGCGCGGCGGTGATGCCGCTCGGCGCCCCTATCGGTTCCAACCGCGGTCTGCGCACCCGCGACTTCCTCGAGATCATCATCGAACAGGCCAAGGTGCCGGTGGTGGTCGACGCCGGCATCGGCGCGCCGAGCCACGCGCTGGAAGCGATGGAGCTGGGCGCCGACGCGGTGCTGGTGAACACCGCCATCGCCGTGGCGCGCGACCCGGTGCAAATGGCGCGGGCGTTTCGCCTGGCGCTGGAGGCCGGCGAATTGGCGCGCAGCGCCGGATTGGGCGTCAGCCAGCGCGGTGCGGTCGCCTCTAGCCCGCTGACCGCCTTCCTCAGCCAGCCAGAGGAGGCACAGTGATGGCCGACGATTTCAGTAGCCGCTGGCAACAGCTGGATTGGGACGACATTACGCTGCGCATCAACGGCAAAACCGCGCGCGACGTGGAACGCGCGTTGAACGCCGACAAGCTGACGCGCGACGACTTTATGGCGCTGATCTCCCCCGCCGCCGCGCCGTATCTGGAACCGCTGGCGCAGCGCGCGCAGCAGCTGACCCGTCAGCGATTCGGCAACGTCGTCAGCTTCTATGTGCCGCTGTATCTGTCCAACCTGTGCGCCAACGACTGCACCTACTGCGGCTTTTCGATGAGCAACCGCATCAAGCGCAAAACGCTGGATGCGGCGGAGATCGCCCGCGAGTGCGCAGCCATCCAGGCGCTGGGGTTCGAACATCTGTTGCTGGTCACCGGCGAGCATCAGACCAAGGTCGGCATGGACTATTTCCGGCAGCACATCCCGGCGATCCGCCGACACTTCAGCTCACTGATGATGGAAGTGCAGCCGTTGGCGCAGGAGGAATACGCCGAACTGAAAACGCTGGGCCTGGACGGCGTGCTGGTGTACCAGGAAACCTACCATCCGGCCACCTATCTGCAGCATCACCTGCGCGGCCAGAAGCAGGATTTCCATTGGCGCCTGGCCACGCCGGATCGCCTGGGGCGCGCCGGGATCGACAAGATCGGCATCGGTGCGTTGATCGGCCTGTCCAACAGTTGGCGCACCGACTGCTACCTGCTGGCGGAACATCTGTTTTACCTGCAGCAAACCTACTGGCAGAGCCGCTACTCGATCTCGTTCCCGCGCCTGCGCCCCTGCGCCGGCGGCATTGAACCGGCGTCGATCATGAGCGAGCCTCAACTGGTGCAGCTGATCTGCGCCTTCCGGCTGTTCGCGCCGGACGTTGAGCTGTCGCTGTCTACGCGTGAGTCGCCGTACTTCCGCGATCATATGATCCCGGTGGCGATCAACAGCGTCAGCGCCGGATCCAAGACGCAGCCCGGCGGCTATGCCGATGACGTGCCGCCGGAGCTGGAACAGTTCGAACCGCACGACGGCCGCACGCCACAGCAGGTCGCCGAGGCCATCAGCAACGCCGGGCTGCAGCCGGTGTGGAAAGACTGGGACGGTTATCTGGGACGCGGTGCGCAATAAGCGGCAACGTTTACCGCCGCGTGAAGAAAACGCTGGAGCGGCCGCGCAATGCCGAACGGTGGTGCTGGCGCCGACAAACGCGCCGATTATAGTGACGTTGCCGGCCGCCAAACCCGGCGGCGGCCGGGGCCGTCTCCCTCTCGATGGCCCCGCCTTATCCCATCCCGGATCGCGCCGGAGATTCTCTTGCGCGACTCCGGGGCTCCCGCGAGCCCACGCCATCACGCAAAATGGCGTCATGCGTTTTGACAAAACAAACTGGTTCGACCACAGTTAAAATCTGACTGCCTTACCTCTCTGACAATCCTGCGGAATACTGACCATGAACCTCTACCTCCGTTTGATCTGGATCTTGCTCGCTTCACGGTGGAAACCGCGCATGTCGATGGATATGCTGACCAATCAACTGGCGACCCGCGTCTGGCTGAATGACATCGATATCAACTTGCACATGAACAATGGCCGCTATATGACGGTATGCGACCTGAACCGGGTCGATCTGTTTATTCGCACCGGCCTGCTGGCGCTAATGCTCAAACGACGCTGGTCACCGATCGTCAGTCAACATACGATGGACTATAAAAAAGCGCTGCGTCCGTTCCAACGCTATCAGGTCAGCATGACCATTACCCATTGGGACGAACGTTACTTCTATGCAACGCATACGTTCAGCATCGGCGAACGAATCGTCGCGCAGGGCACTTCACAAGCAGTGATTTTGGGGCAGGAAGGCGTGGTTGCGCCCGAGGTGGTGGTAGAAAGCGTACGGCAATATCAGCAGGCCCGAACATGACAGCGAGCCGTTTTCGAAAACAGTGCCGGTCATCTTCAGTACTGCCAATGGCCCTGGTGTCGGTCGCGGATCTTTTTGCCGCCTGCTCCCTGCTTACGGACAAGAGCAGGCGGTTTATTTTGTGAGACTGGCACCCCCCCAGGACGCGAATCACACAGTATGTGCGCTAATTAACCACATAAACAGCTAAATGTGAATGTCTTTTGAGTGTTTTTTTATTTGTCATCGAGTGTGTTTTGAGTTTGCCAAGGAAAATCAAACTGATATCACCGCAATAACCGAGGCTTCATCTATAATCCAGCTCGGGTCCTCACGCAGGTTTTCCAACGCTCGCGGTTAACATCAAAAAAGCCAAGGTTGTCATGAAGAAAACGCCAAATTACATCGATGCAATCAGCGCGTTGCTCACTCTGAAAGGAGTTGGCGACAGAAAACATGCCTCCACGATGGCCAACATACTGAACCTTCAGTACAACAGCGCCAAACAGAAGCTGGATGGCAAAAGGGGCATCACCCTCGATGAAATCAAAAAGGTTTTCCAGTATTTCAACGAGCCGTTTGCCGGCCAAAGGACACATAACGGCGTGTTTATCATGAACAGCATTCACAAGCGCTGTAACATTGAGGTCGACGAGCGCCCGGTCACGCAAGCGGACAACGACGAAACTTACGCCTACAAAAAGGACGATCTTTTCATCATCAACACCAATCGGGAATATGCAGCCGATGCCCCGCTGTATAAAGTCAACAAGATAGACTTTCTGCCGGCCCCGCGCATCGCGATCCTGGATAATGACGGCGATATTCTCGAACTGTTGAAGAAGATCGCCAGCCGCTACGGCATCGAGGCTGAGACCTTTCAGACGGCGGACGCCATGCTGGCCGCGCTGGAGCAGCAGTCCTTTGAGGCGTTTATTTTGGACTGGCTGTTGGACTTCGGCGAGACTTCCGAACGCGTGGTGAAGAAAATTAAAGACGCCCTCGATCCGCACGCCCGCATCATCATTCTGACCGGCCAGCTGAATCACTACGAGAAAAACATCGGCGACATGATCCTGCACTATGACGTGCACCTGGTGGAAAAACCGACCAAGCCGCTGATTATCTCTTCGCTGTTGCTGTCGAACCTATTCTTTAATTAGTTTGACCGGAATGCGGATCAAAAACGATGATCCAACCCCTTCGACGGATTTGACCTTGATGGTGCCTTTCATCGTCGTGACGTAATTTTTGATAATGGTCAGCCCCAGCCCTAATCCCTGCCGCGTTTCCCTTTCCACCCCCTGATTGAACGCCTTATATAACCGATCCAGATTATCGACGTTAAACCCGATGCCGGTGTCTTTCACCCGCAAATACAAGTTGCCGTGACACAGCTTCACATCGAGGGCGATCGCGCCGTGGTGGGTAAACTTATCCGCGTTGCTGAGCAGGTTGGCCAATATTCGGTAGAGCTTGTATTTATCAGAACCAATCAGGCCGGCATAAGACGAACGGTGGATCACGAGGCGATTGCCTCGCCCGGCGCCGATGCCGGTTACGGCATCGTCCACCACCTCATTCAGCCGGAAGGTGGAAATATTGATTTTAACTTCTCCCATCTCAAGCCGAGAATAATCCATCACCTCGCGCGTTTGTTCGGCGATCTTGTTACCGTGATAGGAGATCAGGCGGGCTTCTTTTTTCAACTCTTCCTGCGCCAGCTCGTGTTCCATGATATCCGCGGCAATGACGATGGCCTGGGTCGAACCGGCGATCTCGTGGTAGATGGAAGAGATAAAGATATTCTTGTTCTTGATGATCTCTTTCAACGAGAAGGCGTTTCTCAGCACCAGGAACATCATCAGGAACACTAAAATCAGCGAAAAGAGGGCGAACATCTCGGCTTTACTCGAGTTGTCCTGGATGATGCCTTTCACTTCGGTAAAGTTTTTAATCTGTATCCGATAAATAATTTCCTGGATATCGACCAGCGTACCCTCGATATCATCCATATAAGAGAGAATGTCCGCCTTGTTTTTCAGCCCCACCAGCAAGCCGGCAGAAAGATCGTCCAACGTGCGATACTGCTGCTTCAGCAGCGCAACATTTTTGATGAACTCGTCGTCGTAATAAAAAGAGTCGCTGAAGGTCGAACGGCTCTCCAGGATCTGAATCTTCGAGTAGAAGATTTTCTTTTTGATCTGGAAGGCGTCGTAGTCATTGTTTTCACTGAGCAACAACGCGATTTTGGTCCTTTCAAACGCCAGAAACAGGATCTCAGCCACCGAGTAGTTGTCCAGATTGGGCTCAATCTGCTTATAGCGCTCTTTTACGCCGCCGAAGTTAATGGCAATCAACAAAATCAATAAGGAGAAGATGGCAACCAACGCGATAAGAGTACCGATCAGTTTTTTGCTCATCTTATTTCAGCTCCAACCTTTTCACTTGCCAGACGGTTTTCGCATTCACATCCAGGTTATTCAGCTCGGCATAACCATCGCGCGGATAAATAATGGCGAACGGCCCCAGCTCACCAACGTCGATCGGCTTGCCGCCGCGCTGGTAGGCGACGATCACACGGTATTTAATCATCTCGTCAATCGGCATCGAATAGGAGTAATCATCCCAGGCGAAAGCGCGCACCGACTGGCCTTTCAGGTGGTAGGCTTTCACTAACTCTGCAAGCTCAACGCCGGTGAACGTATCTTCCGGGGTGAAATTGGTCGAGGTTTTAATCGTGTGCTGCGGCATCGCCTCCAGCATCTGCCTGGTTATCTTGATCTTCTCACCATCGAGCGGTTTCAGGTAAAAATAGTCAACGGCCGCATACAGCGGTGCGCTGAACAGCGAAAGCAGCAGTAACGTCATCAATCCTTTGAGTGTCATTATTCACCCTCTTTGCGTTTCACCAGTTCGGCCTGGCCGAACTCATCCTGCCCGACCACGGCCCAGCCGTGATGTTGATAAAAGCCTTCGGCTTTGGAGCCCGGATCGGTGGTTAAGTGGATCGCTTCGGCGCCGCGCTCAAACATCCAGGCGGTGACTCGCGCCAACAAGGCGGAGCCGATCCCCTTCGACTGGTATTCCGGCTTCACGAACAGGCCGCCGATCAGCGGTTCAGGGATGAATAACCCGAAGCCAACGCCGGCATAGTCGTCGCCATGCTTGCAGATCCAGCCGCCGCCCTGGTTGATGTCCTCCAGCGCCTGCCTGCGCTGCAGATACTGGATCTGATGCGGATGCAGCAGGTTTTCTTCAACGGAAAAGCGGATCTCATACAGGTAAGGCAGGTGTTGCGCCGTCAATTTTTCGAAGGTAATGAGGCTGTCCATGTTCGCACTGTCCTTGGTTGTCTGGTAAAAGCGCCGGTCAATTTCTGCTGTAACCATAGTAGCAAAGTTTGCTCTGCCCCGGCATGAGGCGAAAAAAAACCGCCCCCGAGGGAGCGGTTTATCTGGCAATGGGCCCGGCATGCCGGGCCCGCGGCGCGGATGACGATTACTCGTCGTCGCTGCCGCCCAGGCCTGCGTTGAGCAGCTCGGCCAGGTTAGCCGTCGCTTCTTCCGCACTGACTTGTGGAACAACCGGCGCTTCACCCTGAGCACGGCGACGCATGCGATCCTGATGATAAGCGTAACCGGTACCGGCTGGGATCAGACGACCCACGATGACGTTCTCTTTCAGGCCACGCAGTTCGTCGCGCTTGCCGGCTACGGCAGCTTCGGTCAGAACGCGCGTCGTTTCCTGGAACGATGCGGCGGAGATGAAGGACTCGGTCGCCAAGGATGCCTTGGTGATACCCAGCAGATCGCGCGAGAAGGTTGCCGCGATTTTACCTTCAGCTTCCAGCTGACGGTTGGCAATCTTGACGCGAGACACTTCAGCCTGCTCGCCTTCCAGGAACTCGGAGCCACCAGCGCTAACGATGGTGCCTTTACGCAGCATCTGACGAACGATAACTTCGATGTGCTTATCGTTAATCTTAACGCCTTGCAGACGGTAAACTTCCTGCACTTCGTTGGTGATGTAGCGGGTAACCGCATGCACGCCACGCAGACGCAGAATGTCGTGCGGAGACTCTGGGCCGTCGGAAACGACGTCGCCACGTTCCACCACTTCGCCTTCGAACACGTTGAGCTGACGCCATTTCGGAATCATCTCTTCGTAAGCGTCGCTGCCGTCCAGCGGAGAGATCACCAGGCGACGTTTGCCTTTGGTCTCTTTACCGAACGAGATAATCCCGCTGATTTCAGCCAAGATTGCCGGCTCTTTCGGACGACGTGCTTCGAACAGGTCGGCAACGCGCGGCAGACCACCGGTAATATCCTTGGTACCGCCGGATTCCTGAGGAATACGCGCCAGGGTATCACCCGCACCGATCTGAATGCCGTCTTCCAGCTGAACGATCGCTTTGCCCGGCAGGAAGTATTGAGCAGGCATATCAGTACCTGGGATCAATACGTCTTCGCCCTGAGCGTCAACGATTTTCAGTGCCGGACGCAGGTCTTTACCGCTACCGGTACGCTCTGCGCTGTCCAGAACAACCAGAGAAGACAAACCGGTCAGTTCGTCGGTCTGACGAGTAATCGTCTGGCCGTCGACCATGTCGGCGAAGCGAATGAAGCCGCTGACTTCACTGATGACCGGCATGGTGTGCGGATCCCAGTTAGCAACGGTTTCGCCGCCGTTAACTTCTTCACCGTCGCCTTTGCCCATCACGGCGCCGTAAGGCACCTTGTAGCTTTCTTTGGTACGGCCGAATTCGTCGATCAGTTTCAGTTCGGTGTTACGCGAGGTGATCACCAGCTTGCCTGCGGCGTTCATAACGAACTTCGCGTTGCTCAGCTTGATGCTACCCTTGTTTTTCACCTGAATGCTGGATTCAGCAGCCGCACGAGATGCCGCACCACCGATGTGGAACGTACGCATCGTCAGCTGTGTACCCGGCTCACCGATGGACTGTGCCGCGATAACGCCGATGGCTTCGCCTTTGTTGATGATGTGGCCACGTGCCAGGTCGCGACCATAGCAGTTAGCACACACACCGAAGTCGGTTTCACAGCTCACCACGGAACGGACTTTAACGCTGTCGACAGAGTTCTCTTCCAACAGGTCACACGCCTTCTCGTTCAGCAGGGTGTTGCGTGGCACCAGAATGTCCGCCGTTCCCGGCTTGAGGACGTCTTCTGCCGTCACACGGCCCAGAACGCGTTCACGCAGCGGCTCTTTCACGTCGCCACCTTCGATAACCGGGGTCATCAGGATGCCGTCGTGGGTGCCACAGTCGTCTTCGGTCACCACCAGGTCCTGCGCCACGTCAACCAGACGACGGGTCAGATAACCGGAGTTCGCGGTTTTCAGTGCGGTATCCGCCAGACCTTTACGAGCACCGTGGGTGGAGATGAAGTACTGGAGTACGTTCAGACCTTCACGGAAGTTCGCGGTGATTGGCGTTTCGATGATGGAGCCGTCCGGCTTCGCCATCAGACCACGCATACCGGCCAGCTGACGAATCTGAGCGGCGGAACCACGCGCACCGGAGTCGGCCATCATAAAGATGCTGTTGAAGGAAACTTGCTGTTCCACTTCGCCGTCACGGTTAACCACGTCTTCTACCGACAGGTTTTCCATCATCGCTTTCGCAACGCGTTCGTTCGCTGCAGCCCAGATATCGATCACTTTGTTGTAGCGTTCGCCGGCGGTAACCAGACCAGACTGGAACTGCTCCTGGATCTCGGCAACTTCGGTTTCCGCTTCTTCGATGATCTCCGCTTTCTTGGCCGGGATAACCATGTCGTCGATACCTACGGAAGCGCCGGAACGGGCTGCGTAAGCAAAACCGGTGTACATGATCTGGTCAGCAAAGATTACGGTCGGCTTCAGGCCCAGGATGCGGTAACAGGTGTTCAGCATCTTGGAGATCGCTTTCTTGCCCAAAGGCTGGTTAACGATCGCGTACGGCAGACCTTTCGGTACGATCATCCACAGGATGGCGCGGCCGATGGTGGTGTCGATGATGCTGGTCTGAGAGGTCCACTCGCCTTCGGCGTTCTTGACGTCTTCGGTGATACGCACTTTAACGCGCGCATGCAGAGACGCCAGGCCGGCGCGGTAAACGCGCTCAGCTTCTTTGGAACCGTTCAGCACCATGCCTTCGCCCTTGGCGTTAACACAGTCGCGGGTCATGTAGTACAGACCCAGTACAACGTCCTGAGAAGGAACGATGATTGGCTCGCCGTTCGCTGGGGACAGGATGTTGTTGGTAGACATCATCAGCGCACGCGCTTCCAGCTGGGCTTCCAGCGTCAGCGGTACGTGAACGGCCATCTGGTCACCATCGAAGTCGGCGTTATAGGCCGCACAAACCAGCGGGTGCAGCTGGATCGCCTTACCTTCGATCAGAACCGGTTCAAACGCCTGGATCCCCAAACGGTGCAGGGTTGGTGCACGGTTCAGCAGTACCGGGTGTTCGCGGATCACTTCGTCCAGGATATCCCAAACGACGGCTTCTTCACGCTCAACCATTTTCTTGGCGGCTTTGATGGTGGTGGCCAGGCCACGCAGCTCCAACTTGCCGTAGATGAACGGTTTGAACAGCTCCAGCGCCATCTTTTTAGGCAGACCGCACTGATGCAGACGCAGGTATGGACCTACGGTGATTACGGAACGGCCGGAGTAGTCAACGCGTTTACCGAGCAGGTTCTGACGGAAACGACCCTGCTTACCTTTGATCATGTCGGCCAAAGATTTCAGAGGACGTTTGTTGGAACCGGTGATCGCACGACCGCGACGGCCGTTATCCAGCAGGGCGTCTACCGCTTCTTGCAGCATACGCTTCTCGTTGCGCACGATGATGTCAGGCGCAGCCAGATCCAGCAGGCGTTTCAGACGGTTGTTACGGTTGATCACGCGGCGATACAGATCGTTCAGATCCGAGGTCGCGAAACGGCCGCCATCCAGCGGAACCAGTGGGCGCAGATCCGGCGGCAGTACCGGCAGCACGGTCAGGATCATCCACTCCGGCTTGTTACCGGACTGTACGAACGCTTCCAGCAGCTTGATACGCTTGGTCAGCTTCTTGCGCTTGGTTTCGGAGTTGGTTTCGTTCAGCTCTTCACGCAGCTGCTCGCACTCGGCTTCCAGATCCATGTTTTTCAACAGGGCCTGAATGGCTTCCGCACCCATCTTGGCGTCGAATTCGTCACCGAACTCTTCCAGCGCGTCCAGATACTGCTCTTCAGTCAGGATCTGACGGCGCTCGAGGTTGGTCATACCGCCTTCGACCACCACATAGGATTCGAAGTACAGTACGCGTTCGATGTCACGCAGCGGCATATCCAGCAGCAAACCGATGCGGGATGGCAGCGATTTCAGGAACCAGATGTGCGCAGTCGGGGAAGCCAGCTCGATGTGGCCCATGCGCTCACGGCGCACTTTGGTCTGGGTCACTTCAACGCCGCACTTCTCACAGATCACGCCGCGGTGTTTCAAGCGCTTGTACTTACCGCACAGGCACTCGTAATCTTTTACCGGCCCGAAGATACGGGCGCAGAAAAGGCCGTCACGTTCAGGTTTGAACGTACGGTAGTTAATGGTTTCCGGCTTCTTAACTTCACCGAACGACCACGAACGGATCATGTCTGGCGAGGCCAGAGCAATCTTGATCGCATCAAACTCTTCGGTCTTAGTTTGCGCTTTCAGAAACTTCAATAAGTCTTTCACGGATTGGCTCCTGTCGGAGTTAAACCTGTTGGGTACCCACAACCGCAGTAGGTACCCGTGTGACCTGAACAACCACCCTCAGGCTCCCTTAGGCGGGGAGCCTGAGCCGGAATGACGATTACTCGTCTTCCAGTTCGATGTTGATGCCGAGCGAGCGGATTTCTTTCAACAGTACGTTGAAGGATTCCGGCATGCCTGGCTCCATCCGGTGATCGCCATCCACGATGTTTTTGTACATCTTGGTACGGCCGTTAACGTCATCCGACTTAACGGTGAGCATTTCCTGCAGGGTATAAGCCGCGCCGTATGCTTCCAGTGCCCACACTTCCATCTCACCGAAGCGTTGACCACCGAACTGCGCCTTACCACCCAGAGGTTGCTGAGTAACCAAGCTGTAAGAACCGGTTGAACGGGCGTGCATTTTATCGTCAACCAAGTGGTTCAGTTTCAGCATGTACATATAGCCGACAGTAACCTGGCGCTCGAATTGCTCACCGGTACGGCCATCGAACAGCGTGATCTGACCTGAGGTCGGGATTCCGCCCATTTCCAGCAGCTTCTTGATTTCAGTCTCTTTCGCACCGTCAAACACCGGCGTTGCGATCGGCATACCTTTTTTCAGGTTCTCTGCCAGACGCAGCACTTCGTCGTCGCTGAAGGTGTTCAGGTCAACTTTCTGGCAAACGTCGTCGCCCAGATCGTAGGCCTTCTGGATGAACTCACGCAGCTTGGCCACTTCCTGCTGCTGCTTCAGCATCTGGTTGATCTTCTCACCGATGCCTTTCGCAGCCATACCCAGGTGGGTTTCCAGGATCTGACCGATGTTCATACGTGATGGTACGCCCAGCGGGTTCAGTACGATGTCTACCGGCGTGCCGTTTTCATCGTAAGGCATATCTTCGATCGGGTTGATCTTGGAGATAACACCCTTGTTACCGTGGCGGCCTGCCATCTTGTCACCCGGTTGGATCTGACGTTTAACGGCCAGATAAACCTTGACGATTTTCAGCACGCCCGGCGCCAGATCGTCGCCCTGAGTGATCTTACGACGCTTGGCTTCCAGCTTCTTCTCGAAGTCGGATTTCAGTTCGTCGTACTGCTCAGCCAGCTGCTCCAGCTGGTTTTGCTTCTCTTCGTCGGTCAGGCCCAGTTCCAGCCAGCGATCGCGAGGCAACTTGCTCAGCTTGTCGGCTTCGATGCCACCGGCAACCAGCACCGCGTGGATACGCGCAAACAGGCCGGCTTCCAGGATCTGCAGTTCTTCAGTCAGGTCTTTCTTCGCCTGCTTCAGCTGCATCTCTTCGATTTCCAACGCGCGCTTGTCTTTTTCCACGCCATCGCGGGTGAAGACCTGCACGTCGATAACCGTACCGGAAACGCCGTTCGGCACACGCAGAGAAGAGTCTTTAACGTCAGACGCCTTCTCACCGAAGATCGCACGCAGCAGTTTCTCTTCCGGCGTCAGCTGGGTTTCGCCTTTAGGCGTTACCTTACCGACCAGAATGTCGCCACCGGTCACTTCAGCACCGATATACACGATACCGGATTCATCCAGCTTGGAGAGCGCAGCTTCACCCACGTTAGGGATGTCGGCGGTGATCTCTTCAGGCCCCAGCTTGGTGTCGCGAGACACGCACGCCAGTTCCTGGATGTGGATGGTGGTGAAGCGATCTTCCTGCACCACGCGCTCGGAGACCAAGATGGAGTCTTCGAAGTTGTAGCCGTTCCAAGGCATGAACGCTACGCGCATGTTCTGGCCCAGCGCCAGTTCGCCCAGGTCTGTCGATGGGCCATCCGCCAGCACGTCGCCGCGCTCGATTGGCTCACCCAGATTCACACACGGCATCTGGTTGATGCAGGTGTTCTGGTTAGAACGGGTGTACTTGGTCAGGTTGTAAATATCGATACCTGCTTCGCCCGGGTACATCTCGTCTTCGTTAACTTTGATAACGATACGGGAAGCATCCACGTACTGGATCACACCGCCGCGTTTGGCAACGGCGGTTACGCCGGAGTCAACCGCTACAGCGCGTTCCATACCGGTACCGACCAGCGGCTTGTCAGCGCGCAGGGTTGGTACGGCCTGACGTTGCATGTTCGCACCCATCAATGCACGGTTGGCGTCATCGTGTTCCAGGAATGGAATCAGTGAGGCACCAACGGAAACAACCTGTTGGGTGGATACGTCCATGTAGTCAACCTGGTCGCGGCTGAACAGGCTTGATTCGCCTTTGCTGCGGCAGGTGACCAGGTCTTCTACGAAGCGGCCTTCTTCATCCAGGTTGGAGTTCGCCTGGGCGATAACGAAGTTGCCTTCTTCAATAGCAGACAGGTAGTTGATCTCATCGGTCACCACGCCGTCACGCACGCGGCGGTACGGGGTTTCCAGGAAGCCATACTCGTTAGTCTGTGCGTACACGGACAGGGAGTTGATCAGACCGATGTTTGGACCTTCCGGCGTTTCGATTGGGCACACGCGGCCGTAGTGGGTCGGGTGTACGTCTCGAACTTCAAAGCCGGCGCGCTCACGGGTCAGACCGCCCGGGCCCAGTGCAGAGATACGACGCTTGTGCGTGATCTCGGACAGCGGGTTGTTCTGGTCCATGAACTGGGACAGCTGGCTGGAGCCGAAGAACTCTTTCACCGCCGCCGAAATCGGTTTGGCGTTGATCATGTCCTGAGGCATCAGGGTATCCAGATCGCCCAGAGACAGACGCTCTTTCACCGCACGCTCAACACGCACCAGACCTACGCGGAACTGGTTCTCGGCCATTTCGCCGACGGAGCGGATACGACGGTTGCCCAAGTGGTCGATATCGTCCACTTCGCCCTTGCCGTTACGGATATCGATGAGCTTCTTCATCACTTCGATGATGTCGTCTTTGCTCAGGATGCCCGAACCTTCGATCTCGTCGCGCAGCAGAGAACGGTTGAACTTCATACGGCCAACCGCGGACAGATCGTAGCGGTCTTCGGAGAAGAACAGGTTCTCGAACAGGCTTTCGGCAGCTTCGCGCGTTGGCGGCTCACCAGGACGCATCATGCGGTAGATTTCTACCAGCGAGCTCAGACGATCGTTGGTCGGATCGACACGCAGCGTTTCAGAGATATACGCGCCGTGATCCAGATCGTTGGTGAACAGCGTTTCGATGCGCTTGTGGCCGGACTGGCTCAGCTTGGCCAACAGATCCAGCGACAGCTCCATGTTGGCTGCGCAGATCAGTTCGCCGGTATTGGTATCGATATAGTCTTTCGCGACCACTTTGCCCGCGATGTACTCTACCGGTACTTCAATGCTCTGAATGTCGTCTTTTTCCAGCTGACGGATATGACGGGCGGTGATACGACGGCCTTTCTCTACGTAGATCTTGCCGTTGGCTTCGATATCGAACGAAGCGGTCTCACCACGCAGGCGCTCAGGCACCAGCTCCATCTGCAGCTTGTTGTCGCGGATTTCGAAGACGATCTTGTCAAAGAACAGGTCGAGGATCTGTTCAGTGGTGTAGTTCAGCGCGCGCAGAATGATGGTCGCAGGCAGTTTGCGGCGACGGTCAATACGCACGAACAGGTTGTCTTTCGGATCGAACTCGAAGTCCAACCATGAACCGCGGTAAGGGATGATGCGTGCGTTGTACAGCACTTTACCCGAGGAGTGGGTTTTACCCTTATCGCTGTCGAAGAATACGCCAGGACTACGGTGCAACTGAGATACGATAACCCTCTCAGTACCGTTGATCACAAAGGTGCCGTTTTCGGTCATGAGCGGAATTTCGCCCATGTAGACTTCTTGTTCCTTGATGTCTTTGACCGTACCTTCAGGCGCTTCGCGCTCATAGATAACCAGGCGCAGTTTTACGCGCAGCGGTGCAGAGAACGTCACACCACGGATCTGGCACTCTTTGACGTCGAAGACCGGCTCACCAAGACGGTAGCTAACGTATTGCAGCTCCGAATTGCCACTGTAGCTCTGGATAGGGAAAACAGAACGGAATGCGGCTTCAAGGCCGTACTGCCCTTCTGGATCTTGCTCGATAAACTTCTGGAACGAGTCAAGCTGGATAGAAAGGAGATATGGTATGTCCAGCACTTGTGGACGTTTACCAAAATCCTTACGAATACGTTTTTTCTCGGTATAGGAGTAAACCATAGGGTTCCTCAGCTCGCTGATCAGTGACCCAATCTGTCCGTCCGATTAGGGACAGTTCATGCAACACCGTTTTGTCGACCGGAAAGCGGGAACACTTTCCGCAATGTCTCTTGCTATCACGCTTAAACCATTTCATCGCGCCTTCCCCCAGAACTCCTGGTAGTGCAAAGACCGCGGTATATTAAGTCGTCAATAGAAACAAACATTGGGAGGCGAAACCAGCAGCCAAACAGTGTGAAACGCTACTGGCGCCCTACAGCGCAAAAAGGCTGGTGACTAAAAAGTCACCAGCCATCAGCCTAAAAGACTAGGCTGCAACCGGAAAGGTTGGCTTATTTAACTTCAACTTCTGCGCCAGCTTCTTCCAGAGATTTTTTCAGAGCTTCTGCGTCATCTTTGCTCACGCCTTCTTTCAGAGCGGCTGGAGCAGATTCAACCAGGTCTTTAGCTTCTTTCAGACCCAGGCCGGTAGCGCCACGTACTGCTTTGATAACAGCAACTTTGTTAGCGCCTGCAGCTTTCAGGATAACGTCGAATTCAGTTTTCTCTTCAGCAGCTTCAGCTGGGCCAGCAGCTACAGCTACAGCAGCAGCAGCAGAAACGCCGAATTTTTCTTCCATAGCGGAAACCAGTTCAACAACGTCCATTACGGACATAGCGGCAACTGCTTCCAGGATTTGGTCTTTAGTGATAGACATAACAATTGTTCCTAAAATTCAGAAATAGTTTAAATACGTTAGCAAAGGCTAAGAAAGAGGGGCTTACGCCGCTTCTTTCTGATCGCGTACTGCAGCCAGAGTGCGAACCAGTTTGCCGGCAGCGGCTTCTTTCATGGTTGCCATCAGGCGTGCGATCGCTTCTTCGTAAGTTGGCAGCGTCGCCAGGCGGTCGATTTGCGCCGCTGGGATCAGCTCACCTTCAAAGGCCGCAGCTTTAACCTCGAATTTTGCATTCGCTTTCGCGAACTCTTTGAACAGACGAGCAGCAGCGCCCGGGTGTTCGTGAGAGAATGCAATCAAGGTTGGACCGACAAACGTGTCTTTCAGGCATTCGAATGGAGTGCCTTCAACTACGCGACGCATCAGGGTGTTGCGAACAACACGCATGTAAACGCCAGCTTCACGACCTGCTTTACGCAGTTCAGTCATTTTATCTACGGTAACGCCGCGGGAATCCGCAACAACCGCAGACAGCGCGCCTTTGGCTACTTCGCTGACTTCAGCAACAATCGCTTGTTTGTCTTGAAGATTTAATGCCATTAGCTTTTTGCTCCTGGATTAGCCGGGGAAAATCCCCGGAACTCACTTCACTCGGCGCTTTGTAAAACGCCACGCCGAGCGGCTTAACACGGTGAGCAGAATCCAGCAAAGACATTCTTTTATAAAAAAGAAAAATTTTCTTAGGCTCTGTCACCGTCTACGCAGGAAGGATTAAGTATCTCGCGATACACCTGCGGTCTTGGACGGAGGCCTGGATAGGCCAGGCTCCAACCGAAAAATCTTTGTTTTGCCTACGGCATAGCCAATAGCAAAACCTTGGGGCATAAGATTCTAGACAAATCTCAGCCCCAAGTCAAAGCGATAATCGCAAGTGCGATTAGTTCGCTGCGGCAGACAGACCGCTCTGATCGATAGCAACGCCAGCACCCATGGTGGTGGAGAGGCTAACTTTCTTGATGTACATGCCTTTCGCCTGAGAAGGTTTTGCTTTTTTCAGCGCAACCAGCAGGGCTTCCAGGTTTTCTTTCAGTTTGTCTGCGTCGAAATCAACCTTACCGATGGTGGTATGGATGATGCCGTTTTTGTCGTTACGGTAGCGAACCTGACCTGCTTTAGCGTTTTTCACAGCTTCAGCAACGTTCGGAGTAACGGTACCCACTTTCGGGTTTGGCATCAGGCCACGTGGACCCAGGATCTGGCCCAGTTGACCAACAACGCGCATTGCATCCGGGGAAGCAATAACAACGTCGAAGTTCATTTCGCCTTTCTTGATCTGCTCAGCCAGATCGTCCATACCTACCAGCTCTGCGCCTGCAGCTTTCGCAGCTTCAGCGTTAGCGCCTTGGGTAAATACGGCAACGCGAACGGAACGACCGGTGCCGTGTGGCAGAACGGTAGCGCCACGAACGTTTTGGTCAGATTTACGAGCGTCGATGCCGAGGTTAACGGCAACGTCAACGCTTTCTACGAATTTAGCGGTGGCCAGCTCTTTCAGCAGAGCAACAGCTTCAGTGATGTCATACTGTTTAGTAGCATCAACTTTGTCACGGATCACGCGCATGCGCTTGGTCAGCTTAGCCATCTCTTAATCCTCCACTACCAGGCCCATGGAACGAGCGGTACCTTCGATGGAGCGAGTCATCGCTTCAACGTCAGAACCAGTCATGTCCGCAGCTTTGGTTTCTGCGATTTCACGTACCTGAGCACGGGTCACTTTACCTACTTTGTCTTTGTTCGGCTTACCGGAACCAGACTTGATACCAGCCGCTTTTTTCAGCAGAACTGCTGCTGGCGGGGTTTTGGTAACGAAAGTGAAGGAGCGATCAGAATAAACGGTGATAACAACCGGAATCGGCAGACCTTTTTCAATGCTGTCAGTCTTAGCATTGAACGCCTTACAGAATTCCATGATGTTAACGCCCTGCTGACCCAGAGCTGGACCCACTGGTGGGCTCGGGTTAGCCATACCAGCTGCAACTTGCAGCTTAACGTAGGCTTGTACTTTCTTAGCCATTTAAATTTCCTCGGTTTGGGTAGTATCGCCTCGTGAGAGGCTCCCCGTGTTTAACCTCGCCGGACAAACATCAGGCAAGGCATCTAAAAACAAAAGGCGCGAAATTGTAGTTCAATTTCGCGCCTTTGACAAGCGGCAACAGGCCGCTTACTGCTGATTATTCGATCAGCCTTTTTCAACCTGGCTGAAGTCCAGTTCCACCGGCGTTGCACGGCCGAAGATGGAAACGGAAACTTTCAGGCGGCTCTTCTCGTAATCGACTTCTTCGACCACGCCGTTGAAATCGGCAAACGGGCCGTCGTTGACGCGCACCAGCTCGCCCGGCTCGAACAGCGTTTTCGGACGCGGCTTGTCACCGACCTGCTGCAGGCGGTTCATGATCGCATCAACTTCTTTATCGCTGATCGGCGCTGGACGGTCAGACGTACCGCCGATGAACCCCATGACGCGCGGTACGCTGCGCACCAGGTGCCAGCTGGCGTCATTCATCACCATCTGCACCAGCACATAGCCAGGGAAGAACTTACGCTCGCTCTTGCGACGCTGGCCGCCACGGATTTCAACCACTTCTTCCGTAGGCACCATCACTTCGCCGAACAGCTCTTCCATATCGTGCAGTTTGATGTGTTCACGCAGCGATTGCGCTACGCGACCTTCAAAACCGGAAAACGCCTGAACGACGTACCAACGTTTTTTTGGAGCTTCAGACATTTTAGAACCTCAGGCCAGTAATAAACGACACCAGACGGACCAGAATACCATCCAGTCCCCACAGAATCAGTGACATCACGGCGGTTACCGCGGCAACGATCAACGTGGTGTGTAGCGTTTCCTGACGAGTTGGCCAAATCACTTTACGTACTTCGGTACGCGCTTCACGGGCAAACGCAACGGTGGCTTTGCCTTTGGTGGTCATCAGAGCCACTGCACCTGCAACGGCGATGATCAGCACAACTGCCAGCGCGCGCAATGGCAGGCTTAAATCACGGTAGTAATAGTTACCGACAATAGCCACAACCAACAGAACGGCGACGATCAGCCACTTTGCCGCTTCCAGGCCGCGTCCGCTCCCTTGAGCCTCGGTATTCGCACTCATAAACCAACCTGTCACAATGATGATTCATAACAAACAACTTTGCCTCGCATTGCGAGGCAAACCAAACCGATCGGATAGCGCATTAGCGATATCCCGGTGTTTTACGCCATGACGTATTTCAGTCAATACGGTTTAAGAGCCCATCTCACCAATGATTATGACTGCAAAATCGCTGATGAGATAGGTTCTAGTTCACAGCGTAGAAAAAGGGCATCAAATGATGCCCTTTTACCGCGTGTCGCGTCAAACTTTATCAGCGATTAAGCGATAACTTTAGCAACAACACCAGCGCCTACAGTACGGCCGCCTTCACGGATTGCGAAACGCAGACCGTCGTCCATCGCGATTGGGTGAATCAGGGTTACAACCATGTTCACGTTGTCGCCTGGCATTACCATCTCTACGCCTTCTGGCAGTTCGATGGTACCGGTCACGTCAGTAGTACGGAAGTAGAACTGTGGACGGTAGCCTTTGAAGAATGGCGTGTGACGACCACCTTCATCTTTGCTCAGGATGTACACTTCAGATTCGAACTGGGTGTGTGGCTTGATAGAGCCTGGCTTAGCCAGTACCTGACCACGTTCGATTTCTTCACGTTTGATACCACGCAGCAGAACACCTACGTTCTCACCAGCACGGCCTTCGTCCAGCAGTTTGCGGAACATTTCAACGCCAGTACAGGTAGACTTAACGGTGTCTTTGATACCAACGATTTCAACTTCTTCGCCAACTTTGATGATACCGCGCTCAACACGACCGGTAACAACGGTACCACGACCGGAGATGGAGAATACGTCTTCGATTGGCAGCAGGAACGGCTTGTCGATAGCACGCTCTGGCTCTGGGATGTAGCTGTCCAGGGCTTCGGCCAGTTCGATGATTTTCGCTTCCCACTCAGCTTCGCCTTCCAGCGCTTTCAGCGCGGAACCGCGGATTACTGGCAGGTCGTCGCCTGGGAAGTCGTAAGCGGACAGCAGTTCGCGAACTTCCATTTCTACCAGTTCCAGCAGCTCTTCATCATCAACCATGTCGCATTTGTTCATGAATACGATGATGAAAGGAACGCCAACCTGACGGCCCAGCAGGATGTGCTCACGAGTCTGAGGCATTGGGCCGTCAGTCGCAGCTACTACCAGGATCGCGCCGTCCATCTGAGCAGCACCGGTGATCATGTTTTTCACGTAGTCGGCGTGCCCTGGGCAGTCAACGTGCGCGTAGTGACGAGTCGGGGTGTCATACTCAACGTGGGAGGTGTTGATGGTGATACCACGAGCTTTTTCTTCTGGCGCGTTATCGATCTGGTCGAAAGCACGTGCAGAACCGCCGTAGGTTTTAGCCAGTACGGTAGTGATCGCTGCAGTCAGGGTAGTTTTACCGTGGTCAACGTGGCCGATAGTACCGACGTTAACGTGCGGTTTTGTACGTTCAAACTTTTCTTTAGACATCGATTGTCCCTCTAAGACACGGATAAATCGGTGGTATCACCACATCAACCAAGCATTTGCTCGTTGAATCCAGAACAGAAAGAAAATCAGGGGGCGAGAAATTAAGAAGTGGTGCTGATAGGCAGATTCGAACTGCCGACCTCACCCTTACCAAGGGTGCGCTCTACCAACTGAGCTATATCAGCACATCTTGGAGCGGGCAGTGGGAATCGAACCCACATCATCAGCTTGGAAGGCTGAGGTAATAGCCATTATACGATGCCCGCATCCTGGAACTCGGCTACCTGATTTTTCTGTAGAATTTTGGGATGGAGCAGGATTGTTCATCACTCGGCTCGCATCCTTCGGGCCGGCTGCGCCTTGCGCTGCACAGCTCGAACCTTGCCGAAGGCTTTCGCCCTCTCCTCCCGCCATCAACCGTTGCGGTATTTATCGCATCTCAGTTAATCGCCGAAGGCAAGATTTGGTGGTGGGGGAAGGATTCGAACCTTCGAAGTCTGTGACGGCAGATTTACAGTCTGCTCCCTTTGGCCGCTCGGGAACCCCACCAGATTTTAACTACTTGTGACTTGAATGGTGCCGGCTACCGGAATCGAACTGGTGACCTACTGATTACAAGTCAGTTGCTCTACCTACTGAGCTAAGCCGGCATCAAGTGCAGCGCATTCTAGGTAGAGCGGGCGACCTATGCAACAAAAAAATTGCTTTACGCGCACTTTCGCTCATAAATCAGTCAATTTTGCATACTGTCATGCAATTTGCAGCCTGCGGCGTGCAAACATTCATCACTCGCGGCAATCATTCTCTACAATTTTATCCACTTTTTGCAAGCCTTGAGCGCCGCTTTCTCCGTGTCGGGCTTCTCAAAACACTTAACCCGCGATGGTAAACTGTGAGCGGGATCGATGCACCAAAAAGGGGATACCTGCCCCGGACTGCAGCGTGGGCTACACTGATCCCTCGCCCTTTTGCCGTTGCTATGCCTTTCGCCGCTGTGGCTCAGTTATTGCTTCTCTTCATTACCCCCATCCCAGGAGGAATGACCGATGAAAATAGTGCCTATCAACGCCGCTACATTGCCGATTTACCGCGATGAATTGGCCCGCCTGTTGACCGATGCCGTCACGCACGGCGCTTCTGTCGGTTACGACACCTTAATTCCTCACGAAGACGCCGAGAGCTACTTCCACAGTCTGCGACCGGCCCTGGCCAAAGGTGAGCTGCTGCTGTGGATTGCCCGTGACGATCGCGGCGTCGTTGGCACCGTGCAACTCGAGCTTTGCCAGAAGCCGAACGGCCGTAATCGTGCGGAGGTGGTGAAGCTGTTGGTGCATAGCCGTGCTCGCCGCAACGGTGTAGGTCAGGCTCTGATGAAGACGCTGGAGTACGCGGCACTGCAGCAACAACGCGGGCTATTGTATCTGGATACGCAGGCAGGTTCGGCGGCAGAAGCGCTTTATCGCAGCCTGGGTTATCGCTGTTTGGGTGAGCTGCCGGATTATGCAGCGGGTCCCGATGGGCATTACCATCCGACCGTCATTTATTACAAACGTCTGTTCACCGTAAATCAGCCTTCGCGCGCCATCGCCAGTTAGTCTTCAGGCGGTATCCGGCTCTGATGATACCGCCTTGCAACCCCGCTTTATCAACTGCGCGCCGCTTCGCACAATTGACATAAACTGCTGCCTATCGACAACTTTTGCGAAAAAAGTCTACGCCAAAAACGAAGCTGTCTATAATATGCAGCTTGTTTATTCTCTGGAGTTGGCGTCCGGCGCCTTTCCCAACCTGCGTTAACAGGCAGAATTTGGCTTATGATAAAAAGAGATCAATCTTTAGCAACGCCTTACCTACAGTTCGATCGTACCCAATGGGCTGCGTTGCGAGATTCGGTGCCGCTGACGTTGTCGGAAGAAGAGATCGTTAAACTGAAAGGGATTAACGAAGATCTCTCGTTGGAAGAAGTTGCGCAGATTTATCTGCCGCTGTCACGGCTGTTGAACTTCTATATCAGTTCCAACCTGCGTAGGCAGGCGGTGCTCGAGCAATTCCTCGGCACCGACGGGCAAAAGATTCCCTATGTCATCGGCATCGCCGGCAGCGTAGCCGTAGGTAAGAGCACAACCGCACGTCTGTTGCAGGCGTTGTTGAGCCGTTGGCCAGAACACCGCAGCGTTGAGTTGATCACGACCGACGGCTTCTTGCACCCTAATAAGGTGCTGAACGAACGCGGCCTGATGAAGAAAAAAGGCTTCCCGCAGTCTTACGATATGCATAGCCTGGTGAAATTCGTGTCGGAAGTGAAATCCGGCGCCAAACGCGTCACCGCCCCGGTTTATTCCCATTTGATCTATGACGTTGTGCCCGAAGGTAATAAAGTCATCGAGCAACCGGATATTCTGATCCTGGAAGGGCTTAACGTGTTGCAAAGCGGTATGGATTATCCTCACGATCCGCATCGCGTATTCGTTTCCGACTTTGTCGACTTCTCTATATATGTCGATGCGCCGGAGACGCTATTGCAAAGCTGGTATATCAATCGTTTTCTGAAATTCCGTCAGGGCGCATTTTCCAATCCCGATTCTTATTTCCATAATTATTCAAAATTGCCGGAACCGGAGGCGATTAATATCGCCACGCAATTATGGAATGAAATTAACGGATTGAATTTGCAGCAGAATATACTGCCCACCCGTGAACGCGCCAGCCTGATAATGACCAAAAGCGCTAACCACGCCGTTGAAAGCGTGCGTTTAAGAAAGTAAGCCTACCGATCGATTCAGGGGACGTTACTGTCCCCTTGTCTTTTCTCACTATTCCGCGCTGCGCAGCGATATCTCGCCACCGATGAAGGGCTTGATCTCCCCGTCCTGTTCCAGCAGCAGTGCGCCCTGTGAATCGATTCCTCGGGCGATACCCACAATCTGCCGCTCGCCAATCAGCAGCTTGACCGGCCTGTCGATAAAGTTATCCAGGGTACGCCAGCGACCGATAAAGGGCGCGAGTCCGTCTATCTCAAACTGTTTCAATGACTGACGCAGTTCATTAAGCAAGGTTGCAGCCAGTTCATTGCGATCGATCTGAATTCCCGCTTCCTGTAGGTTAATCCATCCCTGAGTAATGGCGCTGGCATTGGTATCACGCATCGCCAGGTTGATGCCGGCGCCGATGACCAGTTGAGCCGCATCGCCGGTTTTTCCCGTCAGTTCGACCAGGATCCCCGCCAATTTACGATCGTTCAGATAAAGATCGTTAGGCCACTTCACGCGCACATCAGCCGCACCGAGACGCTGCAAGACCTCCGCCATCACCATCCCGATCACCAGGCTAAGCCCCATAGCCGCTGCCGGCCCCTGCTCCAGTCGCCAGAACATCGACAGATATAAATTAGCGCCGAATGGCGAGATCCACTGCCGCCCGCGACGCCCTCGTCCAGCCTGTTGGTATTCAGCGACGCAGGCATCACCAGAGTGCAATTCGTCGATGCGGTCCAGCAAGTATTGGTTGGTGGAATCGACCACCGGCAACACGCTTACACGCTTGTCTTCCAGCAGGCTGAGGATTCGCTTGGCTTCCAACAGCTGGATGGCGCCAGGCAGGCTATAGCCTTTTCCGGGCACGGTAAAGACATCCAGTCCCCATTCGCGAATGGTCTGAATATGCTTATTGATCGCCGCGCGACTCATGCCCAGTGACTCACCGAGGTGTTCACCGGAATGGAATTCGCCGTCAGCCAGCAGCGCGATCAGTTTTAACGGAACCTTGGTATCTTTCATGACAGCACCGCCACGGCATTCAGTTCACCGGTCGCGCCAATAAAACGCACCTCAGGTTCCAGCCACACGCCGAATTTATCAGCCACCGTCTTGCGTACGTGGCGCGCCAACGCCACCACATCCTGACTGTGGGCGTTGGCTATGTTCACCAGCACCAGCGCTTGTTGGCGGTGTACCGCAGCGCCACCGATACGATATCCTTTCAGTTCGCATTGATCGATAAGCCATCCGGCGGCCAGCTTCACCTGGCCATCCTGCTGTGGATAATGCGGCATAGCGGGATATTGAGCGATGAGTTCTGCGGCTTTCTCTGCGTTCACCAGCGGATTCTTGAAGAAGCTGCCGGCATTGCCGGTTTCACGCGGATCGGGCAGCTTGCTGCGGCGCATGGCGCATACGGATTCAAATACCTGAAGCGGCGTCACCGTGGCAGGATCCAGCTTGGCCAGATCGCCGTAGCTCAATTTGGGTTGCCACTGTTTGTTGAGACGCAGACCCAGCCCGACAATGACATGTCCGGTCTGGAAACGGTGTTTGAAAATACTTTCCCGGTAGCCAAAACCACACTCGGCAGCCGGAATACGATCGATAGCGCCGGTAGAGAAGTCCAGCAGATCGACATACTCGCAGACGTCTTTCAATTCGACGCCGTAGGCGCCGATGTTCTGGATAGGGGCGGAACCGGCCAATCCAGGAATCAACGCCAGGTTTTCCAGACCGCAGATCCCGGCCTGTAGCGTATATTGCACCAGGTCATGCCAATTTTCACCGGAGCTGACGTGGAGATACCAGGCATCGTTATCTTCCCGAACATCAATACCCTTCAACTGATTGACCATTACTGTGCCAGAAAAATCCTCCAGGAACAGCACGTTGCTACCTTCACCGAGAATCAGCAACGGCTCCTGACGCTTGCGCGTTTGTTGCCACACCTTGAGCATCAGCTCAATTCTATCGGCCATGATCAGGTGCGCTGCGTTGACCGGGAGCGCAAACGTATTGTGGTTTTTTAAAGACGCGCTTTCAGTAGACATAACGTTCAGTACCTATACGGAAATAATCTTCCGCCTAGTCTACTCGATTCGAGGCGTCTGGCTAATATTTGTTTTAATTAACGTGAAATTTATCGACTAATACACTGAAGAATTAAGATTTATCTTTGATATAACCGGATAATTCTCATCAGTCTGTTCATAGATAGATATTTTTATTATTTAAATAATAATCTGGAACTATCAATTATATATTTAGCTGGCTATTTCCCTAGCAAAGAAACATTATGCTTCCTTATAAGGATAAGCTACATATGCCCAAAAAGGCATTTTTCAAAGTAATAGATACTGTCAGGATATTTATTTTACGCACAGCAAAAAGCCCTGAACGTCAGTTCAGGGCTTTCGGCTTTATTTGATGCCTGGCAGTGTCCTACTCTCGCATGGGGAGACCCCACACTACCATCGGCGCTACGGCGTTTCACTTCTGAGTTCGGCATGGGGTCAGGTGGGACCACCGCGCTATTGCCGCCAGGCAAATTCGTTTCATTCCAACCGCTTCACTCTCGTGTCGCCATCAGAACCAATCTCGGAACTTCGCTGAAAATCTCTCTAAAAACACCTTCGGTGTTGTAAGGTTAAGCCTCACGGATCATTAGTACTGGTTAGCTCAATGCATCGCTGCACTTACACACCCAGCCTATCAACGTCTTAGTCTTAAACGTTCCTTCAGGGGCCTTGAAGGCCCAGGGAAGACTCATCTTGAGGCAAGTTTCGCGCTTAGATGCTTTCAGCGCTTATCTTTTCCGCACTTAGCTACCGGGCAATGCCATTGGCATGACAACCCGAACACCAGTGGTGCGTTCACTCCGGTCCTCTCGTACTAGGAGCAACCCCTCTCAATCTTCCAACGCCCACGGCAGATAGGGACCGAACTGTCTCACGACGTTCTAAACCCAGCTCGCGTACCACTTTAAATGGCGAACAGCCATACCCTTGGGACCTACTTCAGCCCCAGGATGTGATGAGCCGACATCGAGGTGCCAAACACCGCCGTCGATATGAACTCTTGGGCGGTATCAGCCTGTTATCCCCGGAGTACCTTTTATCCGTTGAGCGATGGCCCTTCCATTCAGAACCACCGGATCACTAAGACCTACTTTCGTACCTGCTCGAGCCGTCACTCTCGCAGTCAAGCTAGCTTATGCCTTTGCACTAACCTCACGATGTCCGACCGTGATTAGCTAACCTTCGTGCTCCTCCGTTACTCTTTGGGAGGAGACCGCCCCAGTCAAACTACCCACCAGACACTGTCCTCACCCCGGATTACGGGGCCGAGTTAGAACATCAAACATTAAAGGGTGGTATTTCAAGGATGGCTCCACGCAGACTGGCGTCCACGCTTCAAAGCCTCCCACCTATCCTACACATCAAGGCTCAATGTTCAGTGTCAAGCTATAGTAAAGGTTCACGGGGTCTTTCCGTCTTGCCGCGGGTACACTGCATCTTCACAGCGAGTTCAATTTCACTGAGTCTCGGGTGGAGACAGCCTGGCCATCATTACGCCATTCGTGCAGGTCGGAACTTACCCGACAAGGAATTTCGCTACCTTAGGACCGTTATAGTTACGGCCGCCGTTTACTGGGGCTTCGATCAAGAGCTTCGCCTTGCGGCTGACCCCATCAATTAACCTTCCAGCACCGGGCAGGCGTCACACCGTATACGTCCACTTTCGTGTTTGCACAGTGCTGTGTTTTTATTAAACAGTTGCAGCCAGCTGGTATCTTCGACTGGCTTCAGCTCCATCCGCAAGGGACTTCACCTACATGCCAGCGTGCCTTCTCCCGAAGTTACGGCACCATTTTGCCTAGTTCCTTCACCCGAGTTCTCTCAAGCGCCTTGGTATTCTCTACCTGACCACCTGTGTCGGTTTGGGGTACGATTTAATGTTACCTGGAGCTTAGAGGATTTTCCTGGAAGCAGGGCATCAACTACTTCTGCACCGTAGTGCATCGTCATCACGCCTCAGGGTTGATATGCAACCGGATTTACCAGGTCACACCCCCTACACGCTTAAACCGGGACAACCGTCGCCCGGCCAGCCTAGCCTTCTCCGTCCCCCCTTCGCAGTAACACCAAGTACAGGAATATTAACCTGTTTCCCATCGACTACGCTTTTCAGCCTCGCCTTAGGGGTCGACTCACCCTGCCCCGATTAACGTTGGACAGGAACCCTTGGTCTTCCGGCGAGCGGGCTTTTCACCCGCTTTATCGTTACTTATGTCAGCATTCGCACTTCTGATACCTCCAGCAACCCTCACAGGCCACCTTCAACGGCTTACAGAACGCTCCCCTACCCAACAACGCTAAGCGTCGCTGCCGCAGCTTCGGTGCATGGTTTAGCCCCGTTACATCTTCCGCGCAGGCCGACTCGACCAGTGAGCTATTACGCTTTCTTTAAATGATGGCTGCTTCTAAGCCAACATCCTGGCTGTCTATGCCTTCCCACATCGTTTCCCACTTAACCATGACTTTGGGACCTTAGCTGGCGGTCTGGGTTGTTTCCCTCTTCACGACGGACGTTAGCACCCGCCGTGTGTCTCCCGTGATAACATTCTTCGGTATTCGGAGTTTGCATCGGTTTGGTAAGCCGGGATGGCCCCCTAGCCGAAACAGTGCTCTACCCCCGAAGATGAGTTCACGAGGCGCTACCTAAATAGCTTTCGGGGAGAACCAGCTATCTCCCGGTTTGATTGGCCTTTCACCCCCAGCCACAAGTCATCCGCTAATTTTTCAACATTAGTCGGTTCGGTCCTCCAGTTAGTGTTACCCAACCTTCAACCTGCCCATGGCTAGATCACCGGGTTTCGGGTCTATACCTTGCAACTAATCGCCCAGTTAAGACTCGGTTTCCCTACGGCTCCCCTATACGGTTAACCTTGCTACAAAATATAAGTCGCTGACCCATTATACAAAAGGTACGCAGTCACACCACGAAGGTGCTCCCACTGCTTGTACGTACACGGTTTCAGGTTCTATTTCACTCCCCTCGCCGGGGTTCTTTTCGCCTTTCCCTCACGGTACTGGTTCACTATCGGTCAGTCAGGAGTATTTAGCCTTGGAGGATGGTCCCCCCATATTCAGACAGGATGTCACGTGTCCCGCCCTACTCATCGAACTCACGACCTGTGCATTTTAGTGTACGGGGCTATCACCCTTTACTGCGCGACTTTCCAGACGCTTCCACTAACACACAAGCCGATTCAGGTTCTGGGCTCCTCCCCGTTCGCTCGCCGCTACTGGGGGAATCTCGGTTGATTTCTTTTCCTCGGGGTACTTAGATGTTTCAGTTCCCCCGGTTCGCCTCATGCCACTATGTATTCATGACATGATAGTGTGTCGAAACACACTGGGTTTCCCCATTCGGGTATCGCCGGTTATAACGGTTCATATCACCTTACCGACGCTTTTCGCAGATTAGCACGCCCTTCATCGCCTCTGACTGCCTAGGCATCCACCGTGTACGCTTAGTCACTTAACCTCACAACCCGAAGATGTTTCCATCGTTCGCGCTGCAAACATTTGAGAGACTCTATGACAGGTTACTCTTTATCCCAGTACTTCTACGGAGGGATAAATTTCAGCCGTCATGTTTCAATTTTCAGCTTGTTCCAGATTGTTAAAGAGCAATATCTTAAACATGACTCGGAAGTCATCTTTAAGATATGGTGTATCGTCAGATACTGAAGACCGCCGCTTTCACCGGGTGGGTCGGAAGCTTGGCGTCCCCTAGGGGATTCGAACCCCTGTTACCGCCGTGAAAGGGCGGTGTCCTAGGCCTCTAGACGAAGGGGACACGACACCGTACTTTTATGACGCTTTTGCTCGTTACTTTCTATCAGACAATCTGTGTGAGCACGCCACTCGAAGCAATATCTTTAGGTAAGGAGGTGATCCAACCGCAGGTTCCCCTACGGTTACCTTGTTACGACTTCACCCCAGTCATGAATCACAAAGTGGTAAGCGCCCTCCCGAAGGTTAAGCTACCTACTTCTTTTGCAACCCACTCCCATGGTGTGACGGGCGGTGTGTACAAGGCCCGGGAACGTATTCACCGTAGCATTCTGATCTACGATTACTAGCGATTCCGACTTCATGGAGTCGAGTTGCAGACTCCAATCCGGACTACGACGTACTTTATGAGGTCCGCTTGCTCTCGCGAGGTCGCTTCTCTTTGTATACGCCATTGTAGCACGTGTGTAGCCCTACTCGTAAGGGCCATGATGACTTGACGTCATCCCCACCTTCCTCCAGTTTATCACTGGCAGTCTCCTTTGAGTTCCCGGCCGAACCGCTGGCAACAAAGGATAAGGGTTGCGCTCGTTGCGGGACTTAACCCAACATTTCACAACACGAGCTGACGACAGCCATGCAGCACCTGTCTCAGAGTTCCCGAAGGCACCAATCCATCTCTGGAAAGTTCTCTGGATGTCAAGAGTAGGTAAGGTTCTTCGCGTTGCATCGAATTAAACCACATGCTCCACCGCTTGTGCGGGCCCCCGTCAATTCATTTGAGTTTTAACCTTGCGGCCGTACTCCCCAGGCGGTCGATTTAACGCGTTAGCTCCGGAAGCCACGCCTCAAGGGCACAACCTCCAAATCGACATCGTTTACAGCGTGGACTACCAGGGTATCTAATCCTGTTTGCTCCCCACGCTTTCGCACCTGAGCGTCAGTCTTCGTCCAGGGGGCCGCCTTCGCCACCGGTATTCCTCCAGATCTCTACGCATTTCACCGCTACACCTGGAATTCTACCCCCCTCTACGAGACTCTAGCTTGCCAGTTTCAAATGCAGTTCCCAGGTTGAGCCCGGGGATTTCACATCTGACTTAACAAACCGCCTGCGTGCGCTTTACGCCCAGTAATTCCGATTAACGCTTGCACCCTCCGTATTACCGCGGCTGCTGGCACGGAGTTAGCCGGTGCTTCTTCTGCGAGTAACGTCAATTGATGAACGTATTAAGTTCACCACCTTCCTCCTCGCTGAAAGTGCTTTACAACCCGAAGGCCTTCTTCACACACGCGGCATGGCTGCATCAGGCTTGCGCCCATTGTGCAATATTCCCCACTGCTGCCTCCCGTAGGAGTCTGGACCGTGTCTCAGTTCCAGTGTGGCTGGTCATCCTCTCAGACCAGCTAGGGATCGTCGCCTAGGTGAGCCATTACCCCACCTACTAGCTAATCCCATCTGGGCACATCTGATGGCAAGAGGCCCGAAGGTCCCCCTCTTTGGTCTTGCGACATTATGCGGTATTAGCTACCGTTTCCAGTAGTTATCCCCCTCCATCAGGCAGTTTCCCAGACATTACTCACCCGTCCGCCGCTCGTCACCCGGGGAGCAAGCTCCCCTGTGCTACCGCTCGACTTGCATGTGTTAAGCCTGCCGCCAGCGTTCAATCTGAGCCATGATCAAACTCTTCAATTAAAAGCTTGATTTGCTTCCACTCGAGAAGCGATGCTCAAAGATTTACTGCATGAATTTTACTTCAGTTAGTCACTCTTCAAGACTTGATATTTTTTTGCATCCGAAGATGCTGGATATCGTCTTGTGGAGTGCCCACACAGATTGTCTGATAAATTGTTAAAGAGCAGTGCCGAGAAACTCATCGGCGCGGGCTGCGTATACTACGCTTTTCGCCCGGAGAGTCAAGCGTTTATTTCGCTTTCTTCTCGCTGACCCGGCGGCTTGTCAGTCGTTGTTCCCGGTCAGTGGAGGCGCATTATAGGGAGTTCTCGGCAGGCCGCAACCCCTAATTGCAAAAAACTTTTCAAGCGCGGATTTTTTCGGCAAAACGCTGGCCAAACCCGCGTTTTTGTCACTTTTCGTACTGGATCTGGCTAAATTCCTGGGCGAAACGATCGACCTGCTGCCAATCTGTGTACTCCACTTCCTTACTGGTATCCGTTTCACCGCCCGTCATACGCATAATAAATTGAATCATGATGCGGTCGAACCAGCGATAGCGCGGATACCGCAATGCGCCGGCAAACACCGCACACTGTTTTGGCTGCCACGGCGAGGCCAGCAGGAACTTGCGGGTATAAGCGTTGGTTTGCGGCGAGCGCTTTTCCGGTTTACGAGCGGTCAGGTTCACGGCGAAGAAGGCGCTCGGCATCCTATTCAGCTGTTCGGCATGGCGCTTAACGAATTTATCCAGTACCGGATTAAAGTGCCCGTAACGGATAGAAGCACCGATCATCACCTGCTGGTACTGACTAAGGTCGACCTGTTCCGCCTGCAGCAGATCAATCACCTCACAACGCAGCGTGTCCTGCAACTTGCTTGCTATATAAGAAGCGATAGCACGTGTTTGCCCGTCACGGCTCAAATAAAGTATCAATGCCTTCATGGCGTACTCCTTATATCAGGCTCACTCACGCCAAAAAGTTGGCGTGAACAGCACCAGCAATGTAAACACTTCCAGGCGCCCGAACAGCATCGTCACCACCAGGATCCACTTGGCCGCCGCCGGCATCGTGGTGAAGTTATCTGCCACCACGCCCAGGCCGGGGCCAAGGTTATTGAGTGTTGCCGTCACTGCGGCGAACGCGGAAAAATCGTCAACGCCGGTGGCAATGATCGCCAGCATGCTGACGATAAACACCAGCGCATAGGCGGAGAAGAATCCCCACACCGCTTCCAGAATACGTTCCGGCAGTGCGCGATTGCCCAATTTGATGGTATAGACCGCGTTGGGGTGCACCAGCCTTTTCAACTCTCGCGAGCCCTGCAGGTACAGAAGCAGAATACGGATCACCTTCAGGCCGCCTCCGGTCGAGCCAGCGCAGCCGCCGATGAACGCCGAGCACAGCAACAACATCGGCAGGAACAGCGGCCACTTGGCGATGCTGTCGGTCGTAAAACCGGCCGTGGTCGCCATCGATACCACCTGGAAGAACGCCTGATTGAGCGTTTCCATACCGCTCTTATAGACGCCATGTCCCCAGAGCACCAACGTGCATACCACCACCAGCGTCAACTGAACGAAGATGAACATGCGGAATTCAGGATCGCGCCCGTACACCTTCAGACTACGGCCGCTTAGCAAAGCGAAGTGCAGGCCGTAGTTACAGCCGGAAATCAGCAGGAACACGGCGATGATGGTGTTGATAGTCGGACTGGCGTAATAACCGATACTGGCGTCGTGGGTAGAAAACCCGCCAATGGCGATGGTCGAGAAACTGTGGCCGATGGCGTCGAACACCGACATCCCGGCCCCCCAGAGCGCCAGCGCACAGGCGACGGTCAGCAACACATAGATTAGCCACAGGGTTTTGGCGGTTTCGGCGATGCGTGGACGCATCTTGTTATCTTTCAGCGGCCCGGGCATTTCCGCTCGATACAGCTGCATGCCGCCGACGCCAAGTATCGGCAGTATCGCCACCGCCAACACGATGATCCCCATCCCGCCCATCCATTGCAGCATTTGGCGATAGAACAGGATGGCCTTCGGCAACGAGTCCAGCCCCACCAGCGTCGTTGCGCCAGTAGTCGTCAATCCCGAGAAGGATTCAAAGAAGGCGTCGGTCAGCGACAAGTTGGGCCGTTCCGAAAACAGGAACGGCAATGCCCCCACGCTGCCCAGCACGGTCCAGAACAGCACGACAATCAGGAAGCCTTCACGCGGCTTCAGCTCGTGTTTCTGTTTGCGGTTCGGCCACCACAGCATCAGACCGATGGTCAGCGCCACGAAGAAGGTTTGGCTGAACGCGCGCCCCGCCCCATCGCGGTAAATCAATGCCACCAGGCCGGGAATAAACATCGTCCCGGAGAACAGGATGACCAGCAGACCAACGATACGGGTTATGGCGCGAAAATGCATTTCAGCACGATCCTTAGCAATTCAATTGGGAGGAATTATTGCGAAATGGGGGTTAATTGCAAATTACCGCGACTGAGATCACGCAATTTATTCCCAAACAGTTCGACCTCGGTGGCCGGCAACGCCAGATGCAGCACGACGGCGGCGCCGTATTCGCCCTGCAGGATCCGACCTGCGGTTTGCTGCAGCAAGTTCTCCACCAACGCCAACTGCGCATAGTCGCACTGCAAGATATATTCGGCTTCCGGCACCTTTTGTGCCAACGCCAACTGCTTCAACGCCTGTTGAACACCGTTGCCATAGGCTTTCACCAGCCCGCCGGTGCCCAGCTTGACGCCGCCATAGTAACGAACGACCACGGCGGTCACTTCACCGATGCCGCTCCCCATCAGCTGCGCGAGGATCGGTTTGCCGGCGGTGCCCGACGGCTCTCCGTCGTCTGAGAACCCCAGTTGCTGCGAGTCATCGGGGCTGCCGGCGACGAAAGCCCAACAATGGTGTCGCGCCGCCGGATGCTCATCCCGCACCTGCTGAATAAACGCCTTTGCCGCTTCTACCCCGCTGGTCGGCGCCAGCAGGGTGATAAAACGGCTCTTCTTTATTTCTTCGGTAAAGCAGGTGGCTTCCGCCGGTATCGGGTAAGGCCGCATCAGGCCAGGTTCAGATCGCGCGTCATGTTCTCGATGCGCTTTTCGTGGATCACGATGTTGTCTTCGATACGGATGCCGCCATACGGCTTCAGCGCATCGATGCGATCCCAGGCGAAGTGCTGCTTGAATTCACCGCTGCGCCACGGTGCCAACAGAGACTCGATGAAGTACAGACCTGGCTCGATGGTCAACACCATGCCCGGCTGCAACACGCGGGTGCAACGCAGGAATGGATACTTGGACGGCGCCGGCAGATGGGTGCCTTGCTCGTCCTGCATAAAGCCGGCGGCGTCGTGCACCTGAAGGCCCAGCGGATGGCCCAGCCCGTGCGGCAGGAACGGCGTGGTAATACCCGTTTCAACCATCGCCTCTTCGCTGAGGCCGTTCACCAACTTGTGATTCTTGAGCAGCTTGGCGATGCGCTGATGCATTTGCACATGGTAGTCGGTATAGCGCACGCCGGGCTTGATGGTGTCGATCAGCGCCAGCTGTTCACCATTGAGATCTTTCACCAGGTGGGCGAACTCGCTGCCGCTTTGCGCCGCGTAGGTGCGGGTCAGATCGGCGGCATAGCCGTTATATTCCGCGCCGGCGTCGATAAGGAAACTCAGGGGTTCGGCCGGCGGCTGATGATCCAGCTTGGTGTAGTGCAGTACCGAAGCGTGTTCGTTCAGCGCTACGATGTTGTCGTAAGGCACGTCGGTATCGCGGTGGCCTGTCGCCGTCAGGTAGGCCAGGTTGATGTCGAACTCGCTCATACCGGAGAGGAACGCCTCATGCGCCGCACGATGGCCGGTTACCGCCGTCTTCTGCGCTTCGCGCATGCAGGCCAGCTCGTAGCCGGTTTTGATAGAACGGTGGAAATCCAGGTAGTTCAACACCGCTTTCGGGTTGATGTTTTCAGAAGAAATGCCGAGATCGCGTGCGCGCTGTTGCGCATAACCGATATAGCCCACGCGCTCGCGCTGCGGCGGAAGCTGCTGGGCGATGGCGTCGGCGTTGGCCAACGGCATCAATTCAAGGGATTTGGTCCAGAAACTGTCCGGCAGCGGCTCTACGCTGTGCCAGTAGTCGACCGGGGAGTAGAACCACAGCTTCGGTTTATTGACACCGTCGATCCACAACCAGCAGTTCGGCACCGACGTCACCGGCACCCAGGCTTTGAAATGCGCGTTCACTTTGAACGGATAGCTATGGTCGTCCAAAAATACCTTTTGCAGCTCACCGGAGTGAATCAGCAGCGCATCCAACTTGTTGCGCTCCAGCACTTCGCGCGCGCGTTTTTGCAGCTCTGCCAGGTGGTCGTTATACAAAGAAGCCAGCGTTTCCATCACAGTACCCTTATGCCTTAGCACGAAAGAAGTCATCTTAACACAGCGCTCCGGCGCACCAACCTCATCGCGTTGGGCATGCGGAGCAGCTCGCAATTCCCTGCAAATGCCGTTACATCCGCAGCTTAACCATTAACCAGCCGCCCAAACCGAGCAGCGCTATCGCCAGCGCCCACAGGCCATGGTGTTCCAACAACACCGCGCCAGCCGCGGCGACGCCCGCCAGACACTGCTGCAGAAAGCCACACAGCGCCATCGCATAAGCGCCGTACTCTTTGGCATCGCTGACGGCCATCGCCATGCTGTTGGGAAACAGCACCGCCTGGCCAAAAATGGTCAGGCAATACAGCGCGATGAACAGCGCCATACCGGAAAGGCCGGCCAGAATGCCGCTCCACCACAACAGCAGGATCGCCGCCGTCGCCAGAGCCACGATACCGCTGCCGGTTTGCATCAGTTTTTTCCCGCCGACACGCGCCACCGTGCGGTTCACTGTCAGCGCCCCGCTGAAGTAGGCGACGCCGATCACCAGCCCCAGGGCACCGAACGCCGTGACGTTGAGACCAAAACCCTGCTGCATGACGAACGGACTCACCTCCTGCAATGTCACCGTGGTGGCGAAGCCCAATCCGCCGACGCAGGCCGGCCAGAAGAACCCCGGCCGCCGCAGGATGGCAAAGTAGGTTGCCGCCATCGCCGGGCGCACGCCCCCTGCCCGTCCCGCCTCCAGCGGCAGCGTCGCCATCAGCGCCAGAATGATCAAACCGGTGGCGCCCATCAGGACGAAGCCCATCTGCCAGTGCGAATATTGGCTGAGCAGGCCGCCGATAAACTGCCCCCCGCCCAGCGCGGTGATGAAAGCGATGGAGAGCACCGACAGACGGCGCGCCAGCTCATCACCGCTCCAGTTATCCCGCACGATGATACGCGCAATGATCGCCGCACCACCGGCACCCACACCTTGCAGCGCACGCAGCGCCAGTAATTGGGTACCGTTGCTGCACAGCGCCAACAGTCCGCTGCTGCCAATGAAAAGCAGCAGGGAAAGCGTCAGCGGCGCTCGGCGGCCAAAGCGATCGGCGGCCGCGCCCCAGAACAACACCGGCAAGGCAGCGCCGATGACAAAGATCGAAATGGACAGCTCGGTGGCGCGCCGGCTCATCGCCAGCTCGCGCATCACCGTCGGCAGCGAAGGCAGATACACGGTCGTCGCCATCTGCGCCATAAACACCAACAGACACGCCAGCGTCATGGTTCTGGCGGGAATGCTCCATAAGCCGCTGCGTTTGGCACAAGCCGCCTTAGTCATGCCTTACCTCGTCTGAATGATCAATCGCTGCGAGCAAGTGTATGAGGGCCGACAAACTCCAGCAAATGCCGATAGCACATAAAATATAACTCCGTTTTAAATCAAAACACTAACTTGGTGAGATGTGATCAGACCAGCAAATATGCAATCTCTCATTTGCATATTTTTAACATAAAAACCACACTCCTCTTCATCTGGTCATACCAGATCATACGCTGATTCAGGAGATAGACATGCTCTACCAAGGCGAAACATTACAACTGCACTGGCTCGATAACGGCATTGCCGAGCTGGTGTTCAACGCATCAGGCTCGGTCAACAAGCTGGACACCCGCACCGTCGCCAGCCTGGGCGAGGCGCTCACCGTGCTGGAAAACCAGCCTGAGCTCAAGGGGCTGCTGCTGCGCTCCACCAAAGCCGCATTTATCGTCGGCGCCGATATCACCGAATTCCTTTCTCTGTTTGCCGCACCGGCTGAAAAGCTGCACGAGTGGCTGGTATTCGCCAACAACGTCTTTAACCGGCTGGAAGATTTGCCGGTACCGACCATTTCGGCCATTAACGGCTATGCGCTCGGCGGCGGTTGCGAATGCATTCTGGCGACCGATTTCCGCGTCGCCTCGCCGGACGCGCGCATCGGCCTGCCGGAAACCAAATTGGGCATCATGCCGGGCTTCGGCGGTTCCGTCCGTCTGCCACGCCTGCTGGGTAACGACAGCGCGCTGGAAATCATCGCCGCCGGCAAAGACGTCAGCGCCAAAGACGCGTTGAAAGTCGGCCTGGTCGATGCGGTAGTGGCGCCGGAAAAACTGGCCGAAGCGGCGCTCAACATGCTGCAACAGGCGATAGACGGCAAGCTGGACTGGCGCGCCGCGCGTCAACCTAAGCTGGAGCCGCTGAAACTCAGCCCGATTGAAGCGGCGATGAGCTTCACCACCGCCAAAGGCATGGTACTGCAGACCGCCGGTAAACATTACCCGGCGCCGATGACCGCGGTGAAGACCATTGAAGCCGCCGCCAAGCTGGGCCGCGATGAAGCGCTGAAACTGGAAACCGCCAGCTTCGTGCCGTTGGCCCGCTCCAACGAAGCGCGCGCGCTGGTCGGCATCTTCCTTAACGATCAGTTCGTGAAGGGCCAGGCGAAAAAGCTGGCCAAGAATGTGGATGCGCCAAAACAGGCGGCGGTGCTGGGCGCCGGCATCATGGGCGGCGGTATCGCTTACCAATCGGCGCTGAAAGGCGTACCGGTGATCATGAAGGACATCAGCGACAAGTCGCTGACGCTGGGCATGAGCGAAGCGGCCAAGCTGCTCAACAAGCAGCTGGAGCGCGGCAAGCTGGATGGCCTGAAAATGGCGCAGGTGCTGTCGACCATTCAGCCGACGCTGGACTATGCCGGCATCGAGCGCGCGCAGGTGATCGTTGAGGCGGTCGTCGAGAATCCGAAGGTGAAAGCCGCCGTGCTGTCGGAAGTGGAAGGCCTGATCGGTGAAGACACCGTTCTGGCGTCGAACACCTCGACCATTCCGATTAATCACCTGGCAAAATCGCTGAAGCGCCCGCAAAACTTCTGCGGCATGCACTTCTTTAACCCGGTGCACCGCATGCCGCTGGTTGAAATCATCCGCGGCGAACAGACCAGCGATGACACCATCGCCAAAGTGGTGGCCTACGCCAGCCGCATGGGCAAAACGCCGATCGTGGTGAACGATTGCCCGGGCTTCTTCGTCAACCGCGTGCTGTTCCCGTACTTCGCCGGCTTCAGCCTGCTGCTGCGCGACGGCGCCGACTTCCGTCAAATCGATAAAGTGATGGAAAAACAGTTCGGCTGGCCGATGGGCCCGGCCTACCTGCTCGACGTCGTGGGCATCGACACCGCGCACCACGCGCAGGCCGTGATGGCCGCCGGCTTCCCGGATCGCATGAGCAAAGACTACCGCGACGCCATTGACGTGATGTTCGACAACCAGCGCTTCGGTCAGAAAAATCAACTGGGCTTCTACCGCTACAGCCAGGACAGCAAAGGCAAACCGCGCAAGGACAACGATGAGCAGACCGATGCGCTGCTGGCCGAAGTGAGCCAACCGCGCCAGACCATCAGCGACGAAGAAATCATCGCGCGCATGATGATCCCGATGATCAACGAAGTGGTGCGTTGCCTGGAAGAAAAGATCGTCGCCAGCCCGGCCGAAGCCGATATGGCGTTGGTCTACGGCATCGGTTTCCCTCCGTTCCACGGCGGCGCGTTCCGCTACCTGGATACGCTCGGCACCGCCAACTACGTTGAGCTGGCCCAGCGTTACGCACACCTCGGCGCCCTGTACCAGGTGCCGGCCGGTCTGCGCGCCAAGGCCGAACGCAATGAAAGCTACTACCCGGTGGCGACACCGCTGTCCGACGTCGCTACCCGCCAACCGGCATGAGGTCATAAAGATGGAAAACGTAGTTATTGTTGATGCCGTACGCACGCCGATGGGCCGCTCCAAGGGCGGTGCCTTCCGCCAGGTACGCGCCGAAGATCTCTCCGCTCACCTGATGCGTGAAGTGCTGAGCCGCAACCCGGCGCTGGACGCCGCCGAGATTGATGACATTTACTGGGGCTGCGTGCAGCAGACGCTGGAACAAGGCTTCAACATCGCCCGCAACGCCGCGCTGCTGGCCGAGATCCCGCACCGCGTGCCGGCGGTGACCGTCAACCGCCTGTGCGGTTCTTCGATGCAGGCGCTGCACGACGCGGCGCGCGCCATCATGGTGGGCGACGCGCACGTCAGCCTGATTGGCGGCGTGGAACACATGGGCCATGTGCCGATGAATCACGGCGTGGATTTCCATCCGGGCCTGAGCCGCAGCGTGGCCAAAGCCGCCGGGATGATGGGGCTGACCGCCGAAATGCTGGCCAAGATGCACAACATCAGTCGCCAGATGCAGGATGAGTTCGCCGCGCGCTCCCACCAGCGCGCGCATGCGGCGACGCTGGCCGGTTACTTTAAAAACGAGATCATACCGACCAACGGCCACGACGCCGACGGCGTGCTGACCCGTTACGATTTCGATGAAGTCATTCGCCCGGAGACCACCGTCGAAAGCCTGTCGGCCCTGCGCCCGGCGTTCGATCCGGTCAACGGCACCGTCACCGCCGGCAGCTCCTCCGCCCTGTCGGACGGCGCTTCCGCCATGCTGCTGATGAGCGAATCGCGCGCCAAAGCGCTCGGTTTGAAGGCCCGCGCCCGCATCCGCTCGATGGCGGTCGTCGGCTGCGATCCGTCCATCATGGGCTACGGCCCGGTGCCGGCCAGCAAGCTGGCGCTGAAACGTGCCGGTCTGAGCGTGCAGGACATCGATCTGTTCGAGCTGAACGAAGCGTTCGCCGCCCAGTCGCTGCCGTGCATCAAGGATCTGGGGCTGATGGACAGCCTCGACGACAAGATCAACCTGAACGGCGGCGCCATCGCGCTCGGCCACCCGCTGGGGTGTTCAGGCTCCCGCATCTCGACCACCCTGTTGAACAACATGGAACGTCGCGACGCGCAGTTCGGCCTGGCGACCATGTGCATCGGCCTGGGCCAGGGCATCGCCACCGTCTTTGAACGCGTTTAGCTGTGTCTATCTTGGGATGACCGCGTTACCACTTCAAATCGCGGCATCCCGCCAAGTTTAGTTGCCGTTCTTCCCGCCTGTCAGGGGCGGGTTTTTTATGCCTGAAGTTTGCCGACGCCCAAATAAAAACGGGGCGACCCTCGGCCACCCCGTTCACCGCGCATCACATCGGTCAGATAAACGAAAACGCGTCGCCAAACATATGCGCTTCCAGCGCGCCGCGCTCGGCGCAGAAACGCTCGCGGGCGATTTTCGCCATCTCGAAACGCCCGGCGATGTAAATGTCATGCTCCGCCAGCGTGCCGAAATCCTGCAGCACCGCGCTAAGCACGGTGCCGCTGCGGCCACGCCATTCAGCCTCCGGCTGCTCGACCACCGGGATCACCTTCAGATTCGGATGCTGCAACGACAGCGCTTCCAGCTCACTCAAATCGTACAGGTGCTTCAGCTCACGCCCGCCCCAGTAGATTGAAATGTCGCGATCGGGTTGCTGCTCCAGCGCGGTCAACAGGATTGAACGCGCGTAAGAGAAACCGGTGCCGCCGGCGATCAGCACCAGCGGACGGCTGCCCTCTTCCCGCAGCCAGGCGTCGCCATGCGGCACGTCAACGGTGATCGCCTGCTCTTTCAGGATGCGATCCATCACCGCCATGGCGTACAGATTCAGCTCAGAAGCGCCGATATGCAGCTCGATGTAATCTTGCTGCGTCGGGGTTGATGCCAGTGAGAACGGGCGCTTGTCGCGCTCATCCATCACCACCATCAGATATTGCCCTGCCTTGAAAGAAAACGGCTGTTCGGGCACCAGACGTACCCGATAAACCGTATCGGTAATGGCCTCTACCGAGGTCACTTTACAGCTCAATATTGTCATGCGTTCCCTCTGTCGGGTCATCAATGCAAAGCTGAGAACAGGGCCTGACACTATAACGTCGGTTCCCTGTCACTGAAGATTGCGAGCTCATCCCAGATTTCGTCGACGCGCGCACGTACCTTTTCATCCATCTGAATCGGACGGCCCCATTCGCGATCGGTTTCACCCGGCCATTTATTGGTGGCGTCCAGCCCCATCTTCGAACCCAGGCCGGAAACCGGCGAGGCGAAGTCCAGATAGTCGATCGGCGTATTCTCCACCAGAACGGTATCCCTTGCCGGATCCATTCGTGTGGTGATCGCCCAAATCACGTCGTTCCAGTCGCGCGCATTGACGTCATCATCACAGACGATAACAAATTTGGTGTACATAAACTGCCGCAGGAACGACCAGACGCCCATCATCACGCGTTTAGCGTGGCCGGCGTACTGTTTTTTCATGGTCACTACCGCCAGGCGGTACGAGCACCCTTCCGGCGGCAGATAGAAATCGACGATTTCCGGGAACTGCTTTTGCAGGATCGGCACGAACACTTCATTCAGCGCCACGCCCAGGATCGCCGGCTCATCCGGCGGGCGGCCGGTGTAGGTCGAGTGGTAGATCGCGTTGCGGCGCTGGGTGATGTGGGTAACGGTGAACACCGGGAACTGGTCGATTTCATTGTAGTAACCGGTGTGGTCGCCGTAGGGGCCTTCCGGCGCCATTTCACCCGGCTCGATATAGCCTTCAAGCACGATTTCGGCGCTGGCGGGCACTTCCAGATCGTTGGAAAGGCACTTGACCACTTCGGTTTTGTTGCCGCGCAGCAGCCCGGCAAAGGCGTATTCAGACAGGGTATCCGGCACCGGCGTGACCGCACCGAGGATGGTAGCGGGATCGGCGCCCAGCGCCACCGCGACCGGGAAACGCTCGCCCGGGTGCGCCTGGCACCACTCCTGATAATCCAGCGCGCCGCCGCGATGCGACAGCCAGCGCATGATCACTTTGTTCTTGCCCAGCACCTGCTGGCGATAGATGCCGAGGTTTTGCCGTTCCTTATGCGGGCCGCGGGTCACCGTCAGCCCCCAGGTGATCAGCGGCGCAGCGTCTTCCGGCCAGCAGTGCATCACCGGAATACGGCTGAGATCGACATCGTCACCCTGCCATACCTGCTCCTGACAAGGCGCGGATCCCAGCACCTTGGTCGGCATGTTCAGCACCTGCTTGAACTTTGGCATTTTGTCGAACAGATCGCGGAAGCCTTTCGGCGGCTCCGGTTCTTTGAGGAACGCCAGCAGTTTGCCGACTTCGCGCAGCGCGCTGATGTCTTCCTGCCCCATGCCCATCGCCACGCGATTGGCGGTGCCGAACAGGTTACAGAGCACCGGCATGTCATACCCTTTCGGGTTTTCAAACAGCAGTGCAGGACCGCCCGCTCGCAGGGTGCGATCGGCAATCTCCGTCATTTCCAGGTAAGGATCGATCGGCTGGCTGATGCGTTTTAGTTCCCCTCTCTTCTCCAGCAACGAGAGGAAATCGCGTAAGTCACGGTATTTCATGCTGATCATTATAACGGCCAGTGGGGAGGGCATTATAAGCCCTCTTCACGGTTGTTGCTGCAATTTTGTTAACGCCGCCCGCCGCCGGGTGGCCCTCAGCCGCAGTTGAACGGCACCAGCGCAGCCAGCGCGCGCGTATCCTGATATTCACGCGTCTCCTCACCGTGGCGGAACACCTTGAAGCCCTGCCCGTTAGCGCTGAAGTAACGCAGCGCATTGCCTTCAACGTGCAGCAGGCTACCTTCACGCAGCGCCACCACCGACTCGCTTGGATTGACCGCGCAGAACTCCGCCAGGCGCTCGTCACGGGTTTCGCCCATGTGGCCGCTGATATGTGCGTCGATGTAGTGCGGGTTGATCTGCACCGGGAACAGCCCCAGCGCCGGCAGCACCACGCTGCAGCGCACCGGCATGTCATTGGTGGTGCGAATGCTCGGCGTGGCCACGTTGCAACCGGCGCTCCAGCCGACGTAAGGCACTTCACGCTCGCGCACCACGCGCTGGATGGGCACGATCAGGCCTTGTTCGTGCAGCATTTGGTTCAGCAACCAGGTATTGCCGCCGCTGACCAAAATGCACTCCGCCTGCGCGATCGCCGCCGCCGGCGAAGCCGCGTGATGGATGCTGGTGACTTCAATGCCCAGCGTTTGCGCCAGCTCCTGCGCACGCTGGTCGTAGTCGTAACGGATCAGGGCGTAAGGGATAAAGACGGCGGATTTGATGCCGCGACGCGCAATCATCGCCAGCAGTTGGCTTTTGGCGTACCCCAGCAGCTCGGCTTCGCCAGACAGCTTGCCGTTGCTCAACAGAAACAGCTCCATTTCTTTCCCTCTCGGTCAAAACGATGAATAGCGTCACAGCCGGCGGCGCAGCGCCTGCCATACTGTGACGGTAACAAATTTTTAGCCCTCTGTTATACCAGCACCGTATCGATAAGTGTGTGACCCCTCGCTAATAGCCGCAGATTCATAGAGATAGGTGATGTTACACACTGAAACTTGCATCACTATGTATCCGGAATAGCTTTTGATATGCTTACCGGCTGGCAGAAAGGCATGTGAAATTATGGAATCCTGGTATCTACTTTATTGCAAACGCGGTCAGCTGTTGCGGGCGCAGGAACATCTGGAGCGGCAGCAGGTAAACTGCCTCAGCCCGATCATCACGCTGGAAAAGATCGTGCGTGGTAAGCGTATCGCGGTCAGCGAACCCCTGTTTCCCAACTATCTGTTTGTGGAGTTCGATCCGGAGCGCATTCACACCACCACCATCAGCGCCACCCGTGGCGTCAGCCACTTCGTGCGTTTCGGCGCGTTGCCGAGCGTCATCCCGAGCAAGGTGATCGATGAGCTGCGCACGCACGCCAGCGAAACCTATGTCGATCCGGAAACCCCACAGCCAGGGGATACCGTTCTGATCGTCGACGGCGTGTTCGAAGGGCTGCAGGCGATCTACACCGAACCGGACGGCGAGGCGCGTTCCATGTTGTTGCTGAACCTGATCAACAAGCAGGTCAGTCAAAGCATCGACAACCGACAGTTCCAGAAGATGTAATGCAAAAGGCGCCCTCAGGCGCCTTTTTGTTGGCTCATTTTGCGCTTAGCGACGCATCGCATCGTCGTGCAGCCACTGCGCGACACGCTTGGCGAAGTAGGTCAGCACGCCGTCGGCGCCGGCGCGTTTGAAGCACATCAACGATTCCATCACCGCAGGTTGCTCCTGCAGCCAGCCGTTCTGAATCGCCGCCATATGCATGGCGTACTCGCCGGACACCTGATAAGCGAAGGTTGGCACACCGAAGGTATCCTTCACGCGGCGCACGACGTCGAGGTACGGCATGCCCGGTTTCACCATCACCATGTCCGCACCTTCCTGCAGATCCTGCGCAATCTCCTGCAGCGCTTCGTCGCTGTTGGCCGGATCCATCTGATAGGTCTTCTTGTTGCCGCCCTTCAGGTTGCCGCTGGAGCCCAACGCATCGCGGAACGGGCCGTAGTAGCAGGAAGCATACTTGGCGGAGTAGGCCATGATTTGGGTATTCACCAGGCCCTGCAATTCCAGACGATCGCGGATCGCCCCGATGCGGCCGTCCATCATGTCGCTCGGTGCCACGATTTCCGCGCCCGCTTCGGCATGGGACAGCGCCTGACGCACCAGAATGTCTTTGGTCACGTCGTTAATCACATAACCCTGCTCATCGATCACCCCGTCCTGCCCATGCGTGGTGTAGGGATCGAGCGCCACGTCGGTCAGAATGCCCAGTTCAGGCACCGCGTCTTTCAGCGCGCGCACCGTGCGCTGTACCAACCCTTCCGGGTTATAGGCTTCTTCCGCATGCAGCGATTTCAGGCTCGGTTCGATCACCGGGAACAGGGAAATCACCGGCACGCCAAGTTTGGCGATGGTTTCCGCTTCCTTCACCAGCAGATCGATCGTCATGCGCGATACGCCCGGCATCGAGGCCACTTCTTCCTGGCGGTTGCTGCCTTCCATGACAAACACCGGATAAATCAGGTCGTTGACCGTCAGTTGATTCTCGGCCACCAGGCGGCGGCTGAAGTCGTGACGGCGCACGCGGCGCATACGGCGACCAGGGAAGGTGCCCGGAAATGCATAGCTCATAGTTTTCTCCTAGCTCAAACCAGCCGGAATAGCCGGCGGGCGTTCTCATCGGTTTTTTGCCCCAGCCATTGCGGCTCTTCCTGCCGCCAGACGGCGACCTGATGCACGATATGGGGCAGGAAACAGGGTTCGTTGCGGCGAGATGCGGGTTTAGGCTGTAAATCCCGGGGCAACAGATAAGGGGCGTCCGTTTCCAGCAGCAGACGCTCGGCCGGGATCTGCGGCAACAGGGCACGCAATTCCAGGCCGCGCCGCTCGTCGCAGACCCAACCGGTAATCCCGATCGACAGGCCCAACGACAGGCAGCTTGTTAATTCTTCGGCGGTGCCGGTGAAGCAGTGCACCACGGCCGCGGGCAGTTTATCCAACCACGGCGTCAGTAGCTCGGCAAAACGTGCGTGTGCGTCGCGGCAATGAAGAAACACCGGCAGCGCCAACTCCGCCGCCAGCGCCAGCTGCGCGGTGAACGCCGCTTCCTGCTGTACGGGCGTCGAGAAGTTGCGATTAAAATCCAGGCCGCATTCGCCGATCGCCGCCACTTCAGGGCGTGCGGCTAACGCATAAATCTGCTCGGCAGTGTGTTCATCCCAACCGCTGGCGTAATGCGGATGCACACCGGCGGTAGACCAACCGTAGCCCGCATGTTGCTGCGCCAATTCCGCCGCTTCGCGGCTCTCCGGCAGATCGGTGCCGGTAATCAACATCCCGGTAACGCCCGCGGCACGGGCGCGTTCCACCACCGCCTGGCGGTCTTTGGCGAATTGGCTGCTGGTGAGATTAACGCCGATATCAAACATGATTTTTTCCAAAGCAAAAGCCGCCCAATGGGCGGCTTCGCAATCAAGATGGATCAGGGAGCTGGCGGTTCGTCACCCTCGTCTTCTTCTTCCGCCTGCGGACGACGTTTGCCGGTATAGAAGCGGGCGAAGAACACCCCCACTTCAAACAGCAGATACATCGGTATTGCCAACAGGGTTTGCGAGAACACGTCCGGCGGCGTCAACAGCATGCCGACCACAAACGCGCCAACCAACACATACGGCCGTTTCTTCTTCAGATCTTCCGGCGAGGTGACGCCACTCCAGCACAGCAGAATGATGGCGACCGGCACTTCGAAAGCAACGCCGAACGCCATAAACAGCGCCATGACGAAATCGAGGTAGTTTTTGATGTCGGTGGCAATGGTCACCCCCATCGGCGCGGTCTTGGCAAAGAAGCCGAAGGCCAGCGGGAACACGATGAAGTAGGCGAAAGCCATGCCGAGGTAGAACAGCAGGCTGCTGGACACCAGCAGCGGCATCATCAAGCGGCGTTCATGCTTGTACAGCGCCGGCGCGATGAATGCCCACACCTGATACAAAATCATCGGTGCGGAGACGAACACCGAGACGATCATGGTCAATTTGATCGGCGTAAAGAACGGTGACGCCACGTCGGTAGCGATCATGCTCGCCCCGGCCGGCAGCTGCTTGAGCAGCGGCGCAGAGACCAACTGGTAGATGTCGTTGGCGAAAAACACCAGCACCACGAACACCGCCAGCACGCAAATAATCGAGTTAAGCAGCCGCTTGCGCAGCTCTATCAGATGACTGATAAGGGGTTGGGTATCTTCAACAGCCATGTATTAACGATCGCCACTAGGTTGGTGAGACGCTGGGGTTTTATCCGCAACAGGTTCGACAGGTGCCGGCGCGGTTTCCGCCGGCGCCTTAGCCGGTTGCGCCGCCACCGGCGGTGCTGGTGACACGGGCGCGACGGCTTCAGATTCCGCTGCCGGTTTTGGCGCGGCGGCGGGCGCACTGGCGCGGGTTGCCGCTTCCGCCGGCGTCACGCCGTCGTGCAAGGCTTCCGGATCGGTGATCTGCGGGTTATGAATGGTGTTCGCCAGCTCTTCTTTCTCGCCCTGGTAGGTGCGTTTCAATGATTCCGCCGCGTCTTTCAGCTCATCCATCGACGCCTTCAGTTCCGGCGTCAGGTTCTGCAGGCCGGCCTGTTCCGCTTTTTTCAGGCTGTCCTGCAGCTCCTGCAGCTTCAGCTCCTGAGACAGTTCGTGCTGCACCGAGGCCGCCAGCGAGCGCAGCGCGCGGATCCAGCCCGATACCGTTCTGACCGCGACCGGCAAGCGTTCCGGCCCCAGAACAACCAGGCCGATCACCAGCACCAGCAGCAGCTCACTAAACCCAATGTCAAACACGGTTTATACCTGCTCTTTGTTCTTCGACTCTTCCGGTTTCACTTCCGGCTGCTTATCGGTAATAGGCTTGGCCGAGAAGTCAGCGTCATCCAGGCTGCTTTTCTCAGCCGTGTTGGGGGTCGACGGCGTATCGTCGCCGATCGCCTTCTTGAAGCCCTTGATCGAGGCGCCGAGATCGGAGCCCAGCGTGCGCAGTTTTTTGGTACCGAACAACAGCACCACGATCACTGCGATGATCAACAATTGCGTAATACTAATACCGCCCATTTTAATTACCTCTAATTTTAAAGGGTCTTTTAAAGCCAGCCCGCATTATAGAGCCGACTTTACCAGAGTAACGAATTAAATCAGGTGGTTCGCTTCCAGCCAATCACCCAGCATACGATGCCGGCGGCCATCATCCAGGCGGGAAACACCTCGATTTGCCCCAGCAGCAACAGCGTGCCGCTTACCAACAGTGTAGCGCCAACGCCGAACAAATAACGTGACTGCCCCTGACGAACCCGCTGAGCCTGCATCTGGTTGGTCAGCTTATCAACGCTTTGTTGCAACAGTTTATGCTGCTGCAAGCTGTCGTAAAACAGCTCGGGCAGTTCCGGCAGCTTCTCCGCCCAGAACGGCGCTTTCTCTTTCAGCGCACGCACCACGGCGGGAATGCCGACCTGATCGCGCAGCCAGCTCTCGAGGAACGGCTTGGCGGTGGTCCACAGATCCAGCTGCGGATAGAGCTGACGCCCCAGTCCTTCAACATACAGCAAGGTCTTCTGCAATAACACCAGCTGCGGCTGCACTTCCATATTGAAGCGTCGCGCGGTGTTGAACAGGTTCAGCAGCACGTTGCCGAAGGAAATCTCCGCCAGCGGCTTCTCGAAAATCGGCTCGCACACGGTGCGGATGGCGAATTCGAAGTCTTCCACGTTGGTGTCGCGCGGCACCCACCCGGAGTCGACGTGCAGTTCCGCCACCTTGCGGTAATCGCGGTTGAAGAAGGCGATGAAGTTTTCCGCCAGGTAGCGTTTATCATCCTTGTTCAGCGAACCGACGATGCCGCAGTCGATGCCAATGTAGCAAGGATCTTCCGGATGTTCGTAGCTGACGAAAATATTACCGGGATGCATGTCCGCATGGAAGAAGCTGTCGCGGAAGACCTGGGTAAAGAACACCTGGACGCCACGTTCCGCCAACAGTTTCATGTTGGTGCCCTGCTGTTCCAGCGTGGCGATGTCCGAGACCGGAATGCCGTAAATGCGCTCCATCACCAATACGCTTTCGCGGCAGTAGTCGGAATAAACTTCCGGTACGTACAGCATTGGGCTGCCGTCGAAATTGCGGCGCAGCTGAATGGCGTTAGCCGCTTCGCGCAGCAGGTTCAATTCGTCCAGTAGAGTTTTCTCATACTCGCGTACCACTTCGCGCGGGCGCAGACGGCGGCCGTCCGGCAACAGCTTCGGCACCCAGCCTGCCAACCGGTACATCAGACGCACGTCGGCCTTGATGATCGGCCCGATATCCGGCCGGATCACCTTCAGCACCACTTCCTGGCCGGTGGTTTTCAACCGCGCGGTATGCACCTGCGCGATCGAGGCAGAGGCCAGCGGCTGCTGATCGAAGTCATCGAACCAGGTCTCCAGCGGGCCGCCCATCGCCAGCTCGATATGCTTACGCGCCAACGCGCCATCGAAAGGTGCCACCCGATCCTGCAGCAGCGTCAGCTGATCGGCAATGTGCGGCGGAAACAGATCGCGACGGGTCGACATCATTTGGCCGAACTTGATCCAGACCGGCCCCAATTCCTGCAGCGCCAGCCGCAGACGTTCACCCAGCGGTTTATCCTTGTGCCGATTCGGCATCCAGAACAGCAGCCGGCGGCCAAAGCGCAGCGGCAGCGTCAACCGCATTTTAGGGATCAGCTCATCCAGCCCATAGCTGAGAAAAACGCGGACGATAAAATACAAACGGCGCAGTTCGCCTGGGGTCATCGCTTGCCCTCCAACTTGTCCATACGGGCAATCAGCGCTTCCGCGCTGCGGGCGAGTGCGTCAACTTCTTCGTTGAACCACACCACTTCCAGCGGCCCCGGCGCCAGGCGCCACTCTTCTGTCAACGCCTCAGCCATGTCTTGCTGCCGGCGCATAAAGCCGGCTTTCAGCAGCGAGGCGCCTTTTCCCAGCGCCTGTGTAATGCCTTGGGCGGCGATATCGCCGATGTAGGGCGCCAGCCACTCCGCCGGATCCCACTCCGCCAGATCGAGCAGGCCAACCAGCTGTTGCACCACCTGAATATCGCCTTCCACCGTCAATTCGCCGCTGCGCATCAGCACCGGCAACTGCTGGCGATCGCGCAGCTTCAGCAAGGAGGGAATGCGGCTACGCACGGTGCAATCGGCGCTGTCTTCAGACTGCCCCAGCACATCCACGCGCAGTTCGCTGAACACCAGCACCAGCGGCGAAGCCAACTCTTCCAGTTCGATGCGCAGCACCTTGCCCGCCAGGCGTTGGCGGGCGGCTTTCATGCTGCGATCGCGAAACAGCAGGTTGTTCAGCGAGGTTTCCAGCGCGCCGGTCAGCAGAGGGGTAAACAGCATCGGCATCTCCCTCTCAGAACTTGAAGCCGCGATGCAGGGCGACAATCCCACCGGTCAGGTTGAAATAGGTGACGTTTTCAAAACCGGCGTTGCCCATCATGCCCTTCAGGGTTTCCTGATCGGGGTGCATGCGGATCGATTCCGCCAGGTAGCGGTAGCTGTCCGGATCTTTCACCACCAGCTCGCCGATCTTCGGCAGCACGTGGAAAGAGTAGGCGTCATAGGCTTTGCTCAGCGGCGCCAGCAGCGGCTTGGAGAATTCCAGCACCAGCAGACGGCCGCCCGGCTTCAGCACGCGGAACATCGAGCGCAGCGCTTTGTCTTTGTCGGTGACGTTACGCAGGCCAAAGGAGATGGTGATGCAATCGAAGTAATTGTCCGGGAACGGCAGCGCTTCGGCGTTGGCCTGCACGTAATTGATGTTGCCGACGATGCCGCGATCGCGCAGCTTCTCGCGCCCCATCTTGAGCATCGAATCGTTGATGTCCGCCAGCACCACCTGCCCCTGCTCGCCCACCATGCGGGAGAACTTGGCGGCCAGGTCGCCGGTACCGCCGGCCAGATCCAGCACGCGCTGCCCGCGGCGCACGCCGCTGCAGTCAATGGTGAAACGCTTCCAGATACGGTGAATACCGAACGACATCAGGTCGTTCATCACGTCATACTTTGCCGCTACCGAATGGAAAACGTCCGCCACCATGGCCTGTTTTTCGTCTCTAGCGACGGTGCGAAAACCGAAATCGGTGGTTTCCTGCGATTGATCTGCCATTGTCCTGCCTGCTATTCAGTCAATTTTGTGTGGATGAGTGTACCAGAAGCCCGGTGAATACCCCACCTCGCCACGGCCTCAGCCGTGCGAAACGAAGCCCGGTTCCCCGGCGGTATCGTCATCGTCGTTCGTCTGCGGCAGCGCGGCGACATCATCGTCGTTCGCCTCTTCCGCTTCATCGTGTTGCGCGCCGGCTTGCTGCGCCAGCAGCGGGTTTATCGGCCGTTTGACCTCAACCCCCAACGCGCGGAAACCTTCAATTTGGCCGATAAGATTACCACGGCCTTCGCTCAGTTTGTTCATCGCCTGACGATAACTGCCCTGCGCCTTGTCCAGGCTCTGCCCCAGAGCGGACATATCGTCCACGAACAGCCGCATCTTGTCATACAGTTTCGCCGCGCGATCGGCGATGCGCTGGGCGTTCTGGCTCTGATGCTCATAGCGCCACAGGTTGGTGATGGTACGCAGCGCCACCAGCAACGTGGTCGGGCTGACCAGCATGATGTTGTGCTTAAGCGCTTCGCTGATCAGCTCCGGCTCGCGATCGATAGCCAGCAGGAAGGCGGGCTCGACCGGAATGAACATCAGCACATAATCCAGCGAACGCAGCCCCGGCAGCTGCTGATAGTCCTTGCGGCCCAGCATGCGGATGTGGCCGCGCAGCGAGGCGATATGTTCGCTCAGCGCCGCTTCGCGCTCCGCCTCATCCTCGCCGTTGAAATAGCGCTCGTAGGCGATCAGCGACATCTTGGCGTCAATCACCACATCCTTACCCTGCGGCAGGCGCACGATCACATCGGGCTGCATGCGGCTCTGATGATCCACCCGCACGTTGACCTGCGTTTCATACTCATGCCCTTCGCGCAGGCCGGAAGCCTCCAGCACCCGGCTCAGCACCACCTCGCCCCAGTTGCCCTGCGTTTTGTTGTCGCCTTTCAGCGCCTTGGTGAGGTTGATCGCCTCGCGCGCCATCTGCGCGTTCAACTGCTGCAGATTGCGTATCTCGTGCGTCAGCGTATGGCGCTCCCGCGCCTCCTGGCCAAAGCTGTCCTGCACCTGCCGGCGGAAACCGTCCAGCTGTTCGCGCAGCGGCAGCAGTAAACGATCCAAACTTTGCTTATTTTGCTCGTCAACCTTGCGGCCGCTGTGTTCAAAAATGCGGTTGGCGAGATTTTCAAACTGGGTGGTGAGCCGCTGTTCGCTGTTGATAAGCAGGCGCTGCTTCTCCTCCGCCGCCATACGCGTCTCTTCCAGACGGATGGTGACTTCGCGCAGTTCGGCTTCCTGCGCGCTGTTAACCTCGCGCTGGGCGCGCAGCTCCTGATTGAGCAGCTCGCATTCGTTGCGCCAATGGTTGAGCTGTTGCAGCTTCTCATGTCCGGCCGCCAGTTGGCTGTGCAGATTGCGCAGCTCCAGCTCGCTCTGGCGCAACTGCTGCTCGTGGCGCTGCAGCGTTTCCTGTCGCGCCGCCGTTTCCTGCTGCGCCTGCTGCAACGCTTGCTCCAGCAACCGCAGCTCGGTTTCATGTTGCGCATGCGTCTGCTGCACCCGCAGACTGGCGATCAGCCACCCCAACAGCATGCCGATCGCTACGCCGCCAATCCCATAAATCAGACTGGTATCCACCCTGCCTCCTGTTGCACCTTGCCGTTGCGGCGTTTTGCACGCCCATTGCCCGTCACGTTAAGGGGAGGCTGTATGGATGTCCAGCCTGATTTTGCCGGCCGCGCACAATATTGCGCGGCGCTGCGCAATTTAGCGAGAAATCAACCCAGCCACTGGCTGAGCCACTTGATGCCGAACGCCCCCGGCGCCAGAATGCCGAACGCCCAGATCATCGCCGACGTGACGTTGGCCAGTTGGAAATAGCGCTGCGGCATGCCGCAAATGCCGCCCACCAACGGCACCACGGCGCGCAGCGGGCCGAAGAAGCGGCCGATGAAAATGCCCAGCACGCCCCAGCGTTCAAAGAAGGCGTGGCCGCGCGCCAGCAGCTGCGGATTGCGCGACAGCGGCCACATATGGGCCACGCGATCCTGATAGTGATAGCCGATCCAGTAAGAGAGCCAGTCGCCGAAAAACGCCCCGGCGGCGGCGGCGGCCCAAATCGGCCAAAAGGCGATGCCGCTTTCGCCGATCAGCGCGCCCAGCGCCAGCAGGATCACCGTGGCCGGCAGCAGCAGCGACAAAAACGCCAGCGACTCGCCGAACGCCAGGAAGAAGATGATGGGAATGGCCCAGCCTTCGTGCTGACGCACGACGTCGCTGACCCAGTTGATAACGTCATTGAGGCTCAATACGGGGCTCCTGATACGCGATGGTTCGCCGCCTAGGATAAGCTGGGGCGAGTTAAACCCCGGTTAAACACGCGGCGATTTACTCGAGGTAGAACGCCTGCAGCGCTTCGCGCTGGGCCGCGCCCAGACCGTATTCCGCTTCCAGCCAGCGGTCGGTGGAGCCGTATTGTTGGCGGATGCAGCCCAGCGCCGTCATCAGGAACTCCTCGCGCGCGCTGAGCACGTAGGCGAATTGCTCCAGCGCCGCCGCATTCAGCTTGATAGAGAGCTGATCCAGCATCTGCTCGCGGAAAGTGGCCAGCGTGGTTTCAGTCAGCAGATAGTCTTCCAGCACCGTCGCTTCGTCGGCACCCAGCGCGAACAGCACCAGCGCCGAGCCGACCCCGGTGCGATCCTTGCCGACTGCGCAGTGCTGCACGATTGCGCCGCCGCCGGGGTTGCTCAGCAGCTGCGCCAACCGCTGATAGGCTGCATTGCCGAACGGCAGGCGACGATACAGTTCCAGCATGAACGCGCGGGCGTCGAAAGCGGCCAGCGTTTCGTTGGTGAGCTTCTCCAGGTTGGCGTTGACTTCGCTGCTCAGCGGGTTGGCCGGCACGTGATGATAGTCGGCGCCATTCCACAGAATATCCGGTTTGGCCTGCACTTCGTCGGCATCGCGGTAGTCCAGCACCGAACGCACCGGCACGCCGGCGAGAAAGGCGCAGTCGTTTTCCGTCAGCCGCTCGAGGGAACCGGAGCGAAACAGCAGGCCGCGCTTGATGCGGCGCCCGTCGGCCACGCCGTTGCCGCCGAAGTCACGGAAGTTAATGCCGCCGTCGAGCGGCGCAAGCGAAGGATGAAGCAGGATCTGGGCGGTCATAAACGTCCTCGTTGTTATTGTTCTGACAACGCGCGGCGGCCATCGGCGCAGCGCTGAGGAGTATCACCGTAACAGATTAGTCGCGAATGGAAAAACGGGCCGCGGCGGCGGCCCGTTGAGGGAAGGCGATTACAGCAGACGGCGGGCAGCGTCCACCACGATCTGCACCGCTTTGCTTTCGGTGTTTTTCATGGTCTCGGCGTTCGGGATCTCTTGCTGGGTGCGGTTGACGATCACCCCAGCCACCATGCCGGCACGCAGGCCCTGGCTGGCGCACATGGTCAGCAGCGTGGCGGACTCCATTTCATAGTTCATCACGCCCATCGCCTGCCACTCTTCCATCGAGCCTTTAAAACGGCTGACCACGCGGCCGGAGTAGGTGTCGTAACGTTCCTGGCCCGGGTAGAAAGTATCGGAAGAGGCGGTTACGCCAATGTGGGTGGTCGCGCCGCTGGCTTTGGCCGCTTCCACCAGCGCGGTGGTGCAGGCGAAGTCCGCAACCGCCGGGAACTCCATCGGCGCAAAGTGCAGGCTGGCGCCGTCGAGGCGTACCGCCGCCGTAGTCACCAGCACGTCACCGACGTTGATATTGGCCTGAATGGCGCCGGTGGTGCCGATGCGCAGGAAGGTGCGAATGCCCAGCTGCGCCAGCTCTTCCACCGCGATAGAGGTAGACGGGCCGCCAATACCGGTGGAGCAGACGATCACCGCCTTGCCGTCCAGCTCTGCGCGCCAGGTGGTGAATTCACGATGGGAGGCCAGATGCACCGGATTTTCCATCAGCTTGGCAATCTTCTCTACGCGCTGCGGATCGCCCGGCACGATGGCAAGCTGGGCCCCTTGTAAATCGTTCTTGGTGAGGCCGAGATGAAAAACGTCAGACTGAGACATACGAGACTCCTCATGGATCATGTTTATTGGGAGGAACAAAAAAGCACTCTACTGAAAATCGCCGCTTAATTTCGTGACAACGGTCACTATGAAAAGAGAAACAAATTACATGCTACATATTTTTTGTGATTTTTATCACAAAAAAACACTATAACGCATCCAGAACGCAACGCTAAACCTCAGTCTAGCCGACAAACCTTGCAGCTCCCTGCCCGTTGGTTGCCGGCTGAAACTATTTAGCTCATCAATCCGAAATAACTCCATCTTATCGGTTGCTTAGGGGCAAAAAAGCCCTCTAACGCACCTTATGGCACTTACGCGGGCCAAAACGCGTAATAACATGATAAAAAGCGCTTAAAAATGCCGCAAAGCCAGATAATTAGCCGTTTTTTATCGACTTGTCCGAAAGTGCGCCACGCAGCGCCAATAATGGGTAATCTTTCCTATAGTTAATCTCAGCGCTTTTTTCTATTGCACGGAGACCGCAATGAAAACCGAACATGTGATGACATTAGAACAGGCTCAGGGGGGATTCGCCCCGGCCGCCGCGCCGTTGGCCGCCTCCGCGATTATCACCGACGAACAGGGCATTCATGCCGGGCAAACGACCATCCCTTCTCAGGGCGACGCGCTGCCGGCCTACGTCGCCAAACCCGCCGATCAGAGCGGCCCCTTCCCCATCGTGCTGGTGGTGCAGGAAATCTTCGGCGTCCATGAGCACATTCAGGATCTGTGCCGTCGCCTGGCCAAGCAGGGCTATCTGGCGATCGCGCCTGAGCTCTATTTTCGCCAGGGCGATGCCAACGACTACAGCGATATCGGCGAGCTGTTCCAGCAGTTGGTGACCAGGGTGCCGGATCGTCAGGTGCTGTCGGATCTGGATCACGCCGCGCACTGGGCTATCCGCCACGGCGGCGACGCCGGCAAGCTGGCGATCACCGGCTTCTGCTGGGGCGGCCGCATTACCTGGCTGTACGCGGCGCACAACCCGCAGTTGAAGGCCGCGGTCGCCTGGTACGGCAAACTGGTCGGTGAGAAAACGCTGAATTCACCGAAGCATCCGGTCGATGTCGCCACCCACCTGTCGGCGCCGGTACTGGGGCTGTATGGCGGGCAGGACAGCGGCATTCCGCTGGAGACGGTGGAAACCATGCGCCAGGCGATACGCGCCGCCAACGCCGAGGCCGAAATCGTGGTGTACCCCGAGGTCGGGCATGCGTTCAACGCCGATTATCGTCCCAGTTACAACGCCGAAGCGGCGCAAGACGGCTGGCAACGTATGCTGGCGTGGTTCGCCCAGCACGGCGTCAAGTAACCTCCCTCGCATAAAAAAGGGCGCCGAAGCGCCCAATCATCACACCAGTCAATCTGTAAGCGGCGGAGCTCATCCGCCGCACGCCATCACGCCTGCTCGCGCAGGCGCTGCGCCGCCAATACCATGTTGGCCAGCGACTGCCGGGTTTCCGGCCAGCCGCGGGTTTTCAGGCCGCAGTCCGGGTTAACCCACAGGCGTTCCGCCGGGATGTTCTGCGCCGCTTTACGCAGCAGCGCTTCGATCCATTCCACGCTCGGCACGTTCGGCGAGTGGATATCGTAGACGCCCGGCCCGATTTCGTTCGGGTATTCGAACTCTTTGAAGGCTTCCAGCAGATCCATATCGGAACGCGAGGTCTCGATGGTGATCACGTCGGCGTCCAGCGCGGCGATGGAGTCCATGATGTCGTTGAACTCGCAGTAACACATGTGGGTGTGGATCTGGGTGTCATCCTGCGCCACGGCGGCGTTCAGTTTGAAGGCGTCCACCGCCCAGTTCAGGTAGGCGGCCCAGTCGGATTGGCGCAGCGGCAGCCCCTCGCGCAGGGCGGGTTCGTCGATCTGAATGATGCCGATACCGGCTTTTTCCAGATCTTCCACCTCGTCGCGCAGCGCCAGCGCAATCTGCTTGGCAATCACTTCGCGGGTCACGTCTTCACGCGGGAACGACCAGCACAGGATGGTCACCGGCCCGGTCAACATGCCTTTCACCGGCTTGTCGGTCAACGACTGGGCGAATTTGGCCCATTCGACGGTAATGGCTTCCGGGCGGCTGACGTCACCGATGATCACCGGCGGCTTCACGCAGCGGGAGCCGTAGCTCTGCACCCAGCCGTTCTGGGTAAACACGAAGCCGTCGAGGTTCTCGCCGAAATATTCCACCATGTCGTTGCGCTCGGCTTCACCGTGCACCAGCACGTCCAGCCCGAGGCGCTCCTGCTCAACGATCGCCTGTTTGATGTGCTCTCCAATGCTGGTGCGGTAGTTGTTGCCGTCCAAACGGCCCTGTTTGAAATCCAGGCGCAGGCCGCGGATCTCGGTGGTTTGCGGGAACGAACCGATGGTGGTGGTCGGCCAGGCCGGCAGGTTGAAACGTTCGCGCTGCGCCCTGGCGCGCTCGGCGTAAGCGCTGTGGCGCTCGCTGTCCTGCGCAGTGATCGCGGCCAGACGGCGCTCAACCTGCGCATTGTGTACACGGCTCGACTGACGGCGGGCGCGGATCGGTGCGCTGTAGGCGTCCAGTTCGGCTTGCTTCGCCGCGTCAGGCGCGTTCAGCGCCGCAGCCAGCAGCGCCAACTCGGCGCATTTTTGTAGAGCGAAGGCGAACCAGCTTTTCACTTCTTCATCCAGACGGCTTTCCACGCTCAGGTCGATCGGGCTGTGCAGCAGTGAACAGGAGGAGCCAATCCACAACGGGCGGGTGCCCACCAGCGGCTGAAGACGTTCGAACCAGCGGCTCAGATCGGCGCGCCAAACGTTGCGGCCGTTGATCACGCCCAGCGACAGCAGCCAGTCTTGCGGCAATGCGGCGCTCAGCGCGGCGATATCGTCGTGACCGGCGACCAGATCGACGTGCAGCCCCTGCACCGGCAGCGTGCGAACCGTATCGAGGTTGTGGCCGACGCTGTCGAAATACGTGGTCAACAACAGCTTAACCTGCCCCTGCAGCGCGTCGTAAGCTGGTTTAAAGGCGTCCAGCCAGGCCTGCGGCAGCTCCAGCACCAGCGCAGGCTCGTCAATTTGCACCCACTCGACGCCGCGTTTCGCCAGCTCGGCCAGCACCTGCTGGTAAACCGGCAGAATGTCTTTCAGCAGCGACAGGCGATCGAACGGCTCGCCCTTCACTTTACCCAGCCACAGATAGGTCACCGGGCCCAGCAGCACCGGTTTGATGCGGTGACCAAGCGCCAGCGCTTCGTCCACTTCATCCAGCAGTTGGGTCCAGCCCAGCTTGAACTGCTGGCCTTGTTGGAACTCGGGCACCATGTAGTGGTAGTTGGTGTTGAACCATTTGGTCATTTCTGCCGCGGCCGCCGGCTCGCCGGTCGGTGCGCGGCCACGGCCGATGCGGAACAGCGTGTCCAGATCGATCGAGCCATCCGCATTCTGATGGCGCGCCGGCACGTTACCCAGCAGCAGGCTGGTGGTCAACACATGATCGTACCAGGCGAAATCGCCGACCGGCACCAAATCCACCCCGGCCTGCTGTTGCTGTTGCCAATGGCGAGCGCGCAGCTCGCGGCCAACCGCCAACAGCTCTTCCTGCGTTGAGTTGCCAGCCCAGTAGCTTTCCTGAGCTTTTTTCAGCTCACGTCGTAGCCCAACGCGAGGAAAACCCAGTGTGTGATTCAAAATTGCCATCGTCATATTCCCCATTTAGCCGTCCAGATGTTTACACATCCATAATCAGCAGGTACTGTATTAACCACAAGCGCAATTTATTCACTGTCAATGTGAAGGACTCTCATGATCGAACTGAAACATTTACGGACGCTGCAGGCCCTGCGCAGCAGCGGTTCGCTGGCGGGGGCGGCGGCCCAACTTCATCAGACGCAGTCTGCCCTGTCGCACCAGTTCAGCGATCTTGAGCAACGTCTGGGCTTCAAGCTGTTCGTGCGCAAGAGCCAGCCGCTGCGCTTCACCGCCCAGGGCGAGATCTTGCTGCAGCTGGCGGAACAGGTGCTGCCGCAAATCTCACAGGCGCTGCAGGCCTGCCACGAGCCGCACCAGACCACGCTGCGCATCGCCATCGAATGCCACAGCTGCATTCAGTGGCTGACGCCGGCGCTGGACAATTTCCGCCAGCGTTTCCCGCAGGTGGTGATGGACTTCACCTCCGGCGTGACTTTCGATCCGCAGCCGGCCCTGCAACAGGGCGAGCTGGATCTGGTGATGACGTCGGATATTCTGCCGCGCAGCGGCCTGCACTATTCGCCGATGTTCGATTTCGAGGTGCGTCTGGTGCTGGCGCCGGATCATCCGCTGGCCGGCAAGCCGCACATCGAGCCGGCAGACTTGAGCGATGAAACGCTGTTGATTTACCCGGTGCAGCGCCAGCGGCTGGATATCTGGCGGCATTTCCTGCAGCCGGCGGGCGTCAACCCGGCGTTGAAGAACGTCGATAACACGCTGCTGCTGATCCAGATGGTCTCGGCGCGGATGGGGATTGCGGCGCTGCCGCACTGGGTGGTGGAGAGTTTCGAACGGCAGGGGCTGGTGGTGACCAAAACCCTGGGTGACGGTCTGTGGAGCCGCCTGTACGCCGCCGTGCGCGACGGCGAACAGCGCCAGGCGGTGACCGAAGCCTTTATCCGCTCGGCCCGCCAGCACGCCTGCGATCATCTGCCGTTCGTGCGCGACGCGGCACGCCCCGGCGCGACCGGCGCCAAAGCGTTGGCGGCCGGCGTATAAACTGTCGCCCTCCCGTTTAGCCGAGCTGTTTCGGCGCCACCCAGCGGCGGTGCACCCACAGCGAAGCGACGATCACCGCCCCGCCGATGATAAAGCTCGGCCAGTGCGGCTGTTGCTGCCAGATGGCCAGGTTGACCAGCAAGCCGGCCGGCACATGCATGTTGTTCATGATGCCGAGTGTGCCGGCATCCACCTGCGTCGCGCCGTAGTTCCACATGAAATAGCCCAGCCCCGACGCCACCACGCCCAGCCAGATCAGCACGCCCCACTGCAGATTGGTCGTCGGCAGCTGCTGCGGATTGCCCCACAGGAACCAGGCCACCACCGCCACCGCCGCCGCCCCCAGGTAGAACCAGGAAAAAGCGGTGTGTTGCGGCAAGGGGTGCACTTCCATCAGGCGCTTATAGCCGACCATGCCGATGGCGAAGCTGATGTTCGCCGCCTGCACCAACAGCAGCCCCCACCAGAAGTGTTCGCTCAGTTGGTGATAGCGAATGATCGCCGCGCCCAGCACCGCCAGCAGCGCGCTGAACACATAGCCCCAGCGTAAACGTCGGCCGCTCAGTAAGTCGTAGATCAGCGTGATGTACAGCGGCGTCAACACGGTGAACAGCAGGAATTCGGGTACCGTCAGGTAGAGATAGGCGCGGAAGCTGAACAGATACATGATGCCCAGCTGGAAGGCGCCCACCAGCATATACAGCAGGATCACCCTGGGCTTGATATTGCGCCAACGCAGGAACGGCAGGAACACCAGCGCCGCCAGCCCGATGCGCACCAGCGCCGAAAACCCGCTGTCGACCTGACCCGCCAAATACTCGCCGATCAGGCTGAAAGAAAACGCCCACAGAATGGTGGTTATAACCAAAAGCAGCACGATGGGTTCACCCTAAAAAGACCGAAAGGGCGATTGTAACGGAAGATGGGCACCGCGTTGGCGAAAAGGCGGTTTACATTTGAACAAAATACAAACTACCAGCAAAATTTCACCGCTGGGTTAGGCTTAATAAAAAAGCGAGGTAACCATCATGAAAACGTCTCACATCCTGTTCGCTCTGCTGTTGCTGCCCGGCCTGGCTGCAGCGGCCAACGGCGTAACCGATCTGCGTTCACAGCAGCAGCTTCTCAACCAAAACAGCCAACAGGCGCAGCAACAGCGCTTGTTGAACAACCGGCAGATGGATCAACGCCGCCTGCAACAGCAGCGCCAGTTCGACAATCAACGGCAACAGCTGTTGCAAACCACGCCGAACGGCGGCCAGCTGCTGCCTAACGGCAACCAGCCGCGCGATCCGTTCAACCGCACCGCGCCGGCGGTGCCGCAGGCCCCGCTGCCGGCTACGCCCGCACGCCCATAACGGTGAGGATCAGCGGCGTGGTGATCGCCGCCAGCACGGTGGACATCACCAGGCTGGTGGCGGCCGGGCCGGTGAGCGTATTGAACTGGCGCGACATCAGGTAGACATTCACCCCCACCGCCATTGAGCCCAGCAGCACCACCACGCGGGTCTCCATCGGCGGCAGATCCATCATCCAGGCCAGCAGCCAAATCACCAACGGCTGTACCAGCAACTTCAGCACGCAGATGGCGCTGCTCAGTTGCCAGCCTTCGCTGATGCGGTACTCGGCGAGCCCCATGCCAAGCACCACCAGCGACAGCGGCGCCGCCACCTGGCCGAGCATGCTGACCGGCCGATCGACGAAGTCCGGCAGCGGCAGGCCGGTCAGGCTAAACAGCGTGCCGGACAAAATGCCGACGATCAGCGGGTTGGTCAGCACGCTGCGCGCGGTTTTAGCAAAGCCCCCCAGCGTCGGCGAGCCGTTGCGCGCCCATTCGATCGACACCGTGACCAGCGTCCACAGGATCAGGCCGTTGAACACCAGCACCAGCGCCACCGACGGGATCGCCGCCTCCCCCAGCATCACGCTGGCGATCGGTAAACCGAGCATCACGTTATTGGAGAAAATACCACCCAGCGCAAACACCGACCCGGCGACGCCATCCAGCCGGAAAAGGTGCCGGGCGACGAGACGGCCGAGCACGAACACGATCAGGCAACTGCCGAAGAACGCGATCAGCAGCCGGGCGTCGACCGCCGGGCGCTGCGAGAAGTCGCACATCATGCGAAACAGCATGGCGGGCAAGGCGAGGGAAAACACAAAGCGCGTCAGGCCATCGGTGATGCTGGAGGGCCATTTCCCCCAGCGAATCAGCCCATAACCCAACGCGATCAGGACGAACAGCGGTAATGACAGCACCATCTGGTGCCACAGTGACAGGATAAAGCCAGGCATCGCATTCCTTCCGGTGGTGCGGCGGCAAGGCTTGTCGTCGCAGGATTCATCGGCGCCGGATTAGAACTCCGAGCCAATCAAATCTATCCGGTCGGTGCAAATGCAGTCAACGCCCCAGTCGAGCAGCAGGCGCGCGCGATCCGGCTGGTTAACGGTATACACCAGAATGCGCAGACCGGCGTCTTTCAACGCTTTCACCCGCTCGGCAGTCAGCGCCTTGTGGTCGATATGCAGCGAGACGCAGTCCAGACGTTCGGTCAGCTCGCGCCAGTTGTCGTCCCAGTCCTCCAGCAGCAAACCGCGCGGCAAATCCGGCACGGTGCGTTGCGCCGCCGCCAGCGCTTCCACCGAGAAGGAGGAGAGCAGCGGGTCGGTCTGCCCTTGCCACAGCAGCCGCGCCGCCAGCGCCACCACCCGGCCAGTTTCATCGTCGCTGCCGGTGGTCGGTTTGATCTCGATATTGGCCATCAGGCCGTGTTCCCGGCAGCGTTCCGCCACCTCCGACAGCAGCGGCAGCCGCTCGCCCTTGAAGGCCGAGCTGTACCAGTTGCCGGCGTCCAGCTGCACCAGTTTGTCCCACGGCAGCTCACCCGCCACGCCCCAACCGTTGCTGGTGCGATCCAGCGTGTCGTCGTGCAGCAGGAAAATTTGCCCGTCCTGCGCCAGCTTGGCGTCGAACTCGATCATCTTGTGGCCGTGGCGCGCGCCGACGTCGATCGCCGCCAGGGTGTTTTCCGGCGCCAGAGAACCGCCGCCGCGGTGGGCGACAATATGAGGGTAAGGCCAGGGTCTCGTCATCAATCCATCCGTAATCCGCTGTGGGTGTCAAAAAAGTGCAGCGCCTGAGCAGGCAGCTGCAAATATAGCGTACTGCCCGCCGTCGGCAAGGTTTCATGCGACAGCCGCGCTATCACTCCGTGGCCGCCCCACTGGCCGTGCGCCAAATTGTCGGCCCCCAGCAGTTCCAGCGTCTGCAGCTGCAGCGGCACGCCCTGGCCTTGCGCCACCAGTTGAATATGCTCCGGCCGAATGCCCAGCGTCAACGGCCGCCCCGCCCACTGCGGCTTGGCCGCCGGCAACGGCAGCGCCATGCCGTCCGCCAGCAGCAGCTGGCTACCGTCGGCGCTCAGGGTGCCGGGCAGCAAATTCATCGCCGGCGAGCCGATAAAGCCGGCGACGAACAGCGAAGCCGGCCGTTGGTATACTTCGCTCGGCGTGCCGATCTGCTCCGCCACGCCCTTATTCATCACGATCACCCTCTGCGCCAGCGTCATCGCCTCCACCTGATCGTGGGTCACGTACAGGCTGGTGGTTTTCAGGCGTCGGTGCAGCTGTTGCAGCTCCAGGCGCATCTGCACCCGCAGCTTGGCGTCCAGGTTGGACAGCGGCTCATCGAACAGGAACACCGCCGGTTCGCGCACGATGGCGCGCCCCATCGCCACCCGCTGGCGCTGGCCGCCGGAAAGTTCGCGCGGTTTGCGCTTGAGCAGCGGCTCCAGCTCCAGGATGCGCGCCGCTTCCTCCACCCGCTGGCGGATATGCTCCTTGCCGAAACCGCGGATCTTGAGGCCGTAAGCCATGTTGTCGTACACGCTCATGTGCGGATAGAGCGCGTAGTTCTGGAACACCATCGCGATGCCGCGATCCTTGGGCTCCAGATCGGTCACGCGCCGGGTATCGATATAAATATCGCCGCTGGTGGTGCGCTCCAGCCCGGCCACCATCCGCAGCAGCGTGGATTTGCCGCAGCCGGACGGGCCGACCATCACGATGAATTCGCCGTCCGCCACGTCGAGGTCTATCTGTTTGATCACCGGCGTTTTACCGTCGTAAGACTTGGTGACCGCCTGTAGTTTTAATCCTGCCATCGTCGTTATTTCTCGCTATCAACCAGACCGCGCACAAACCAGCGCTGCATCAGAAGCACCACCGCCAGCGGTGGCAATAAAGTCAGAATCATCGCCGCCATCACCTGGTTCCACTGGGTCGGCGCGCCGGAAGTGGAGATCATGCTCTTGATGCCCGCTACCGCGGTGCCCATCGAGGCGTCGCTGGTGATCAGGATCGGCCACAGATATTGGTTCCAGCCGTAGATAAAGGTGATGACGAACAGCGCCGCCAGATTGGTTTTCGACAGCGGCAGCACGATGTCCCAGAAGAAACGCATCGGCCCGGCGCCGTCGATGCGCGCCGCCTCCAGCAGCTCATCCGGCAGCGTCATGAAGAACTGGCGCAGCAGGAAGGTGGCGGTGGCCGAGGCCATCAGCGGCAGCGTCAGGCCGGTGTAACTGTCCAGCAGGTTGAGGTTGGAGATCACCTCCACCGTCGGGAAAATGCGCACCTCCACCGGCAGCATCAGGGTGAGGAAAATCAGCCAGAAGAACAGGCTGCGCAGCGGGAAACGGAAATATACGATGGCGTAAGCCGACAGCACCGACACCGCGATCTTGCCGCAGGTGATCGCCAGCGCCATGATCACGCTGTTCAGCAGCAGCAGCGAGAACGGCACTTTGAGGTTGCCCACGCCGCCCTGCCAGATATTGCGGATGTTCTCCCACAGGTGGCCGCCGGGCACCAGCGTCATCGGCACCTGAAACACCTGTTTGTCGTCCAGCGTGGCGGCGACAAAGGCCACGTACAGCGGGAACAGCACCACCAGCACGCCGATAATCAGCATCACATGGCTGAAGATGTCCAGCCCGCGTCGATTCTCAATCATTGGTAGCGCACCTTACGTTCAACGAAGCGGAACTGGATCACCGTCAGGCCGATCACCAGCAGCATCAGGATCACCGACTGCGCGGCGGAACTGGAGAGATCCAATCCGGCGAAGCCTTCGCGGTAGATCTTGTAGATCAACGTGGTGGTGGACTGCACCGGCCCGCCGCCGGTGGCGGCGTCGATCACCGGGAAGGTATCGAAGAAGGCGTACACCAGATTGACCACCAGCAGGAAGAAGCTCACCGGCGCGATCAGCGGCAGCACCAGATGGAAGAAGCGGCGTACCGGGCCGGCGCCGTCGATGGCCGCCGCCTCCACCAGCGAACGCGGGATCGACTGCAGCGCCGCGAGGAAAAACAGGAAGTTATAGCTTATCTGCTGCCATACCGAGGCCAGCACCACCAGGAACATCGCCTGGCCGCTGTTTTGCGCATGGTTCCAGTTATAGCCCAACCCATTGAGGAAGTGGGTGATCAACCCGAGACCGGGGTTGAACAGAAAGATCCACAGCACCGCCGCCACCGCCGGCGCCACCGCGTAGGGCAGGATCATCAGCGTGCGATAGAGGCGGCTGCCGCGCAGCACGTAGTCCACCAGCGCAGCGAAGAACAGCGAGACCGCCAGCCCGATGCCCGCCACCAGGAAGCTGAAGATCAGCGTGGTGTAGAACGAGTCGAGGTAGTAAGGATCCTGGAACAGCTGCTTAAAGTTATCCAGCCCGACAAACTGGCTGGACAGGCCGAACGGATCGAGACTCTGCACCGAATACCACAGCGCCTCGCCGGCGGGCCATAAAAAGAAGACGGCGGTAATCAGCAGCTGCGGCAGCACCAATGCATAGGGCAACCAGCTGCAGCCGAAACCGGGACGGGAAGATGACATAGCAGTTAAACCATTAATCGGGCACGGAAGGATCGGCGTGAAGACGCGAGCCCGGTCCGCCGGGCCCGCGACGCAGGGTTATTTGGTTGATGCTTCGAAGCGACGCAGCAGTACGTCACCGCGCTGCACGGCGGCGTCCAACGCCTGCTGAGGCGTTTTCTTGCCGGTCCACACGCCTTCCAGCTCCTCATCCACCACGCTGCGGATCTGCGGCATGTTGCCCAGACGCAGGCCCTTGGTGAACGGCAACGGCGGCTTGTTCAGCATCTGGCGAGTGGCGACGTCGGCGCCCGGGTTCTTGTCGTAGAAGCCCTGCTGCTTGGTCAGATCGTAAGCCGCGGTGGTGATCGGCAGATAGCCGGTCTTCTGGTGCCATTCGGCGGCGATTTCCGGCTGCGCCAGGTACTGCAGGAATTCGGCTACGCCCTTGTAGGTGGCGGCGTCTTTGCCGTTCATCACCCACAGGCTGGCCCCGCCAATGATGGCGTTCTGCGGCGCATTTTTCGCGTCAGCGTCGTACGGCATCATGCCGACGCCGTAGTTGAATTTGGCATAGTGCTTGATGTCCGCCAGCGAACCGGATGAGGCGGTGGTGATGGCGCAATCGCCGTTGTAGAACTTCTCGGTGGATTCGTCTTTGCGGCCGAAGTAGGTGAAATCACCCTTCTTGTTCATCGCTTCGAGCAGCGCGATATGCTTGACCTGCAGCGGTTGGTTGAACTCCAGCTTGGCACTGGTGCCGCCGAAACCGTTGTTTTCACTGGCGAACGGCACGCCGTGCCAGGCGCTGAAGTTCTCCAGTTGGATCCAACCCTGCCAGCCGCTGGCGTAACCGCACTTCATGCCGGCTTCGCGCAGCTTGGCGGTATCCGCCGCCAGTTCCTGCCAGGTTTTCGGCGGCTGATCCGGGTTCAGGCCGGCCTTTTTGAAGGCGTCTTTGTTGTAGTACAGCACCGGCGTGGAGCTGTTGAACGGCTGCGACAGCAGATGCCCGCTCTTGTTGTCGGTGTAATAGCCGGCCACCGTCGGCACGAACACCGATTCGTCGAAGTTGATGCCGGCCTCTTTAAACACTTCGTAGACCGGCTTGATGGCTTTGCTGGCCATCATGGTGGCGGTGCCCACTTCGTAAACCTGCAAGATCGCCGGCGCCTTGCCGGAGCGGTAAGCGGCGATACCCGCCGCCAGGCTCTGTTCGTAGTTGCCTTTATAAACCGGCACAATCTTGACGTCGCTGTGCGACTGGTTGAAGCGATCCGCCAGAGAGTCCACTTCTTTACCCAGTTCGCCTTCCATCGAATGCCAGAACGGGATTTCTGTCGCCGCCAGCGCCTGGGCGCTGACCGCCAGGGTCAATGCGACGCACAGCGTGGTTTTGCGAATAGCGTAGGTGAGCATGCCTAACTCCTGAAAAAGCTGGTGTAAAAGCGCGTGAGCGAAAAGAATCAGTTTTTTGTTCGGAAGCTAACATGCCATGCGCGGATGACAGAAAAATAACCGTTAGATGACAGCCACATGACGGCAAGGTGAAGTGAAGATGGCGGTTTGATGTCGGCGGCGGGCATCGGCTCCGCCGCCGCGAGGCTTATAGCGAACGGCGCAGGCGCGCCACCGCTTCTTGCATCTGCTGCTCGGTGGCGGTGGCGAACGACAGGCGGAAGGTCGAACGATCCGGGTTGTCGGAGAAGAAGTATTCCCCCGGCACGAACACCACGCCCTGCTGCAGCGTGGTGTTCAGCCATTCGGTGGCGTTGAACGGCTGGCGGAAACGCGCCCACAGGAACATGCCGCCCTTCGGTTTATCGAAGGTGATGTAGTCGCCCAGCTCCTGCTCCACCAAACCGGCCAGGATCTCGCCCTTCTGTTTGTAGGCGGCGCGGATCTTGTCGATCTGAGCCGGCAGGCGATCCAGGCCGAGATAGCATTCGACGATGCTCTGCGACAGGGCGCTGGCGTGCAGATCCGCCGCCTGTTTGATGATCGCCACTTTATGCAGCAGGAACGGCGGCAGGATCGCCCATCCCAGGCGCAGGCCCGGCGCCAGGATCTTGGAGAAGGTCGAGGTATAGATGATGTGGTCGGTATTGCCCAGCACCCGCTGCGACACCTGATGCAGCGTCGGGTGGCGCTCTTCGGTGAAACGCAGCTCGCCGTACGGATCGTCTTCGATGATCAGGAAGTTATGTTCGGCGGCCAGCTTCACCAGCAGTTCGCGGCGCGCGGCGCTCAGGGTGATGCCGCTCGGGTTGCCGAAGTTCGGCACCACGTACACGCCCTTGATACGCTGGGTTTTCAGCAGCTCGGCCAGCTCTTCCACCACCATGCCGTCGCTGTCGGACGAGACCGACATGATGTTGGCTTCCGCCAGTTCCAGCGTTTGCAGCGCCGCCAGGTAGGTCGGGCGCTCCACCACGAACACGTCGCCCGGGTTGACGATGGCGCGCATCACCAAATCCAGTGCCTGCTGAGAACCGGCGGTGACCATCACCTCTTCCGCGCGCGCGGTGACGCCGCGCTCGGCGCACAGCGCGCAAATGCGCTCACGCAGCAGCGGGCTGCCCTCGGTCAGGCCATACTGGAACGCGCTTTTCGGCTGTTCGGTGATCGCCTGCTGGGTGGCAATGCTCAATCCTTCGAAATCGAACAGCGCATCAGAGGGGATGCCGCCCGCCAGCGAAATGACGTGTTCCATCTTGCTGTGCTTAAGCAATTCACGGATGGCCGAACTTTTTACGTTAACGATGCGCTGCGCGAGTAACCCTTCTGTCTTCATTTCTTCTTCTCGTACCTGATTATTTTAATTCGTAGGGGGGCGGATTAACCGCCCAGATACGCCGACCTCACTGCTTCGTTGGCTAACAATGCAGCCCCCGTATCTTCCAACACCACGCGGCCGTTTTCCAGCACATAACCGCGGTCCGCCAATTTCAGCGCCTGATTGGCGTTTTGCTCCACCAGGAAGATAGTCATGCCCTCTTCCCGCAGCTGCTGAATGATGTCGAAAATCTGCTGGATGATGATCGGCGCCAGCCCAAGCGAAGGTTCGTCGAGCAGCAGCAGCTTCGGCTGGCTCATCAGCGCGCGGCCGATGGCCAACATTTGCTGCTCGCCGCCGGACATGGTGCCGGCGCGCTGGCTTCGGCGCTCCAGCAGGCGCGGGAACAGCGTGAACACCCGTTCGATGCGCTGTTGATACTGCTGGCGATCGGCGAAGAAGCCGCCCATCGCCAGGTTTTCTTCCACCGTCATGCGCGAGAAGACGCGCCGCCCTTCCGGTACGATCGCCACCGCTTCACGCATGATGCGCGAGGTTTGCCACTGGGTGATGTCCTGGCCCTGAAAGACGATGCTGCCTTCGCTGGCGCGCGGTTCGCCGCACAGGGTGCCGAGCAGCGTGGTTTTACCGGCGCCGTTGGCGCCGATTAACGTCACGATTTCGCCCTGACTTATCGTGAGACTGACCTGATGCAGCGCCTGAATTTTGCCGTAATGGGCGGATACCTGATTGAATGACAACATATTATTCTTCGCCCAAATAAGCCCGGATCACGTCCGGGTTGTTGCGGATCTCCGCCGGTGTGCCCTGCGCCAGCGGCGTGCCCTGATTCACCACGTAAATGCGATCGGAAATGCCCATCACCAGCTTCATGTCGTGCTCGATCAGCAGCACCGAGACCTTATGCCGATCGCGCAGCTCGACGATCAGATGATCCAGCTCGTCGGTCTCTTTCGGGTTGAGGCCGGCGGCCGGTTCGTCCAGCATCAGCAGCTCCGGCCGGGTCACCATGCAGCGGGCGATCTCCAGCCGCCGCTGCTGCCCGTAGGCCAGGTTGCCCGCCGAACGGTTGGCCATCGATAGCAGGCCGACGCGCTCCAGCCACTCCGCCGCGCGCGCCAGCGCCTCGGCTTCGGCGCGGCGGAAGGCCGGGGTTTTCAGCAACCCGGCGAACACGCCGCTTTTCAGATGCTGATGCTGCGCCACCAGCAGGTTCTCGATCACCGTCATTTCACGGAACAACCGCACATGCTGGAAGGTGCGCACCACGCCCATACGGGCAATGGCCTGCCCCGCCAGCCCTTCCAGATGGCGATCGCGCAATTTGATGGTGCCGCCGCTCGGACGGTAAAAACCGGTCAGGCAGTTGAATACCGTGGTTTTACCGGCGCCGTTGGGGCCGATCAGCGATACGATTTCGCCTTCATTGAGCGTCAACGCCACATTGTTGACCGCCAGCAACCCGCCGAAACGCATCGACAGGCCTTCCACCTGCAGTAAAGGTTGAACGCTCATGCCTGCTCCCCCTTACCCGCGTGAATATCCGCCGCCTGCAGCTTCAGCTGCGGCCGTTTCATCGGCAACAGCCCCTGCGGCCGCCAAATCATCATCAGCACCATCAGCGCACCCAGCAGCAACATGCTGTATTCATTCAGATCGCGCATCAGCTCGCGCGACACCACCAGCAGGATCGCCGCCAGAATGACCGCGAACTGCGACCCCATGCCCCCCAACACCACGATCGCCAACACGAAGGCCGATTCGACGAAGGTGAAGGATTCCGGGCTGACGAACCCCTGGCGCGCGGCGAACAGCGTGCCGGCAAACCCGGCGAAGGCGGCGCTGATGGTAAAGGCGGTCAGCTTGATGCGCGTCGGGCTGAGGCCCAGCGAGCGGCAGGCGATCTCGTCTTCACGCAGCGCTTCCCAGGCGCGCCCGAGCGGCATGCGCAGCAGGCGGTTGATGACGAACAGCGTCAGCACCACCAGCAGCAGCGCCACCAGGTACAGGAACACGATGCGATCGCTCGGATCGTATTTCAGGCCGAAGAAGTTATGGAAGGTATCCCAACCGCCGTCGCGCACGCTGCGGTTAAATTCCAGGCCGAAAAAGGTCGGTTTCGGGATCTGGCTGATGCCATTCGGCCCGCCGGTGATCTCGGTATTGTTCAGCAGCAGGATGCGCACGATCTCGCCGAAGCCGAGCGTCACGATCGCCAGATAGTCGCCGCGCAGCCGCAGCACCGGGAAACCGAGCAGGAAGCCGAAGGCGGCGGTGACGATACCCGCCAGCGGCAGGCTCTCCCAAAATCCGAAACCGTAATAATGATTCAGCAGCGCGTAGGTGTAGGCGCCGATGGCGTAGAAACCGCCGTAGCCCAGCACCAGCAGACCGGACAAACCCACCACCACGTTGAGGCCGAGGCCCAGCATCACGTAGATCAGCGTCAGGGTGGCGATATCCACCGTGCCGCGCGACACCAGGAACGGCCAGGCGACCGCCGCGACGATGAGCAGAGCCGCCAGCAGCTTTTGCCGCGGCGTGGTGCCGTCGAAGCTCGGCAGCACGAACGCCGGGCCGGAGACCTTTTTCAAGCCCTGCTGCAGCAGCGGGCGCAACAGCTGGAAGAAAAAGACGATGACGCAGCCGATGCCGATCCACATCCAGCGCACTTCCGCCGCGCCGTGCACCACCAGTTTGGTGCCGTCCAGGCTGAGCTGCATGCCCATCAGGAACGAAGCCATCACGAACAGCACCGCCGTGGCGATCAGCGCATTAAGCAGATTGAGTTTCATACTTTCTCAACCTCCGGACGCCCAAGAATGCCGGTCGGCATGATCAGCAGCACCACGATCAGCAACGCGAACGACACCACGTCTTTGTATTCGGTGCTCAAATAAGCGGAGGTCAGCGCTTCCGCCACGCCCAGCACCAGGCCACCGATCATCGCGCCGGGAATGCTGCCGATGCCGCCCAGGACCGCAGCGGTAAAGGCTTTCATACCGGCCATAAAGCCGATGTAAGGGTTGATGACGCCGTAGAACTGGCCGAGCAACACCCCGGCCACCGCCGCCATCACCGCACCGATGACGAAGGTCAGCGAGATCACCCGGTCGGTGTTGATGCCCAGCAGGCTGGCCATCTTCAGATCTTCCGCGCAGGCGCGGCAGGCGCGGCCCATGCGTGAATAGCGGATAAACAGCGTCAGCGCCAGCATCGCCAGGAAGGTCACGAGCCAGATGGTCAGCTGCATGGTGCTGATGGTGGCGGCGAAGCCGTTGCTTTCCCCCAGCACCCACTGGCCGGTCACCAGGCTGGGCAGCGCCAGATCGCGCGAACCCTGCGTCAGGCTGACGTAGTTTTGCAGGAATATCGACATGCCGATGGCCGAGATCAGCGCAATCAGGCGCTTGGAGTTGCGCACCGGTTTGTAGGCTACCCGCTCGATGCTCCAGCCGTAGGCGCTGGCGATGACGATCGAGACCAGGAACGCGGCGCCGATCAGCAACCAGCCGACGTCGATGCCGAGCATCATCAGGGCGGCGATAACGATAAAGGAGACATAGCTGCCGATCATGTACACCTCGCCGTGGGCGAAGTTGATCATGCCGATGATGCCGTAAACCATGGTGTAACCGATGGCGATCAATGCATAGGTGCTGCCCAACGTTAAGCCGTTGAACATCTGCTGCAGAAAATAGAGGAGCTGCTCTGACATACTCTGAACCCTTGGCTGCGAAACCCGCCGACGGAGAACCGGCGGGTAAAGGGAGACGGGGCCGGCAAGCCGACCCGCCGGGCGCAGCGGGCTGCGCCCCACCCTAATCATTATGGCTTATTTGATCGGTGTGGACGTGCCGTTGGCATGCCATTCGAACACGCCGAACTCGAAGCCTTTCAGATCGCCCTTGTCATCCCAGGTCAGCGGCCCCATCACGGTGTCCACCGGCTTGCCGGTTTTCAGATCCTTGACGATGTCCGCCGGCTCCTGGCTGCCGCTGCGCTCCATCCCGGTGGTCAGCGACTGCAGCGCGGCATAGGTGGTCCAGACGAACGGGCCGGTCGGATCCAGCTTCTTGGCCTTCAGCGCATCGACGATCGGCTGGTTGGCGGGCACCTGATCGTAGCGTTTCGGCAGCGTCACCAGCATGCCTTCCGAGGCGGCGCCGGCGATGTTGGACAGCGAGGAGTTGCCCACGCCTTCCGGCCCCATGAAGCGGGTGGTCAACCCGGCCTGTTTGGCCTGACGCAGGATCTGGCCCATTTCCGGGTAGTAACCGCCGAAATACACGAAATCGATATTCTCTTTCTTCAGGCGCGCCACCAGGGTGGAGAAGTCTTTGTCGCCGGCGGTGATGCCTTCGAACATCGCCACTTCGGTACCCTGTTTTTTCAGGCTGTCGCGCACCGAGCGCGCCAGGCCTTCGCCGTATTGCTGCTTATCGTGCACCACGGCGATGCGCTTCGGCTTGATGTCGCTGAGGATGTATTTGGCGGCGGTCGGGCCCTGATCCGAATCCAGACCGGTGGTGCGCAGGATCATCTTGTAGCCGCGAGTGGTCAGATCGGCGTTGGTGGCCGCCGGGGTAATCATGATCACGCCTTCGTCTTCATAGATATCGGACGCCGGCTGGGTGGAAGAGGAACACAGGTGGCCAATCACGTAGCGAATGCCGTCGTTGATCACCTTGTTGGCGACCGCAACCGCCTGTTTCGGATCGCAGGCGTCGTCGTATTCCACGCCGACCAGCTTGTCGCCCTTGATGCCGCCCTTGGCGTTGATGTCGGCAATCGCCTGGCGCGCGCCGGTAAACTCCATGTCGCCATACTGCGCGACCGGGCCGGACATCGCCCCGACGATCGCCACCTTGATGTCTTTCGCCATAGCCGCCTGGCTCATGGCCATCGCAATGCAACCCGCCAGCAGTGCCTTACCTGTTGTTAATTTCATCCGCAAATCCCCATCTGTCGTTGTGAACGTACCTGTTGTGTTTGCCTGCGCCCGATCGTTATTGACCGCTTTTGTTATAAGTAATAATGATTTAGGCGCTTTGCCGGCATTATTTTCTAATAAGACTTTATTTTTCATGCCATTAAACAGGAATTTTCTGCTGCAAATCAACTTCATCAGGCAGAAACAAGCGGTGTAAACAGGATAAAATTCGAATTAAATCTGCGCCGTTTACCTTGAGGCGTAGCGCGTTGTGCTGGTTAACAATCCCTTTACTAACTATTTACTCGGAAAATGCCCCGTGCAAAAAACATATTGCACAGTAATCGTACAGAAAAACTTACACAACGCTCTGCACAAGATCTATTACACTGTCGGCATCATTTAGCTGCGCGGAAATTCTGCATGAAACTGACCATCGAGCGCCTGACCGCGCTGTCCCCGCAAGACCTTATCGATCTCGGTAAAATTTGGCCGCATCAGCAGCCGGAACAGTGGCAGAGCTGGTTGAGCGGCGGCAAGGCGCTGTTCGCCGCCCGCTTCAACGAGCGTCTGCTGGGCGCAGTGAAAATTGCGCTGCAGGATGACCGCGCCGAGCTGCAGGACTTGCTGGTGCGCGAAGTGACGCGCCGCCGCGGCGTCGGTCTTTACCTGGTACAGGATGCGCAGCGTCAGCTGCCGCAGGTCGCTCACTGGCAGCTGTCGACCGCCGGCCTGGCGCCGCGCGAACGCGGGGAAGTCGAGAACTTCATGCGCGCCTGCGGCTTCGCACCGCAGGGCGATCTCTGGCAAAAATGAAACGCCGGTTGGCGGCGCTGGTCTTGATTGCGCTGGGGCTGGCGGCCGCGTTCCTCGGGCGCCAGCAGGCGCTGCGCCTGGCCTCAGACTGGGATCAGCAGGTTTATGTCTGGCAGCGGGTCTGGACGCCGCAGCACGCCGATGCGCTGGCGCACAGCCGCGATCTGTTCGCCGGGCTGCGGGTGCTGGCGCTGCAGGTGCATCCACGCGAGGGCTGGCGGGAAATCCCGGCCGACCTGCGCTTATTGCAACAGGATGGCCGCCCGCTCTGGCTGGTGGCGCGCCTCGACGGCCAACTGCCGCAGCTGGACCAGGAAGCCATTATCCAGCGGCTGCTGGCGCTCGCCCAACGCTGGCAGGCGGCCGGGCTGCCCGTCACCGGCGTCGAGATCGATCATGACGCCGCCACCGCCCGCCTGCCGGACTACCAACGCTTTCTGCAGCGGCTGCGCCAACGCCTGCCCGCCGCTTTGCAACTCGGCATCACCGCCCTGCCCGCCTGGATCGGTTCACCCGGCCTGCCCGGCGTACTGCAACAGGCCGACAGTTCCGTCCTGCAGGTGCATGCGGTGCTCTCGCCGCAGCAGGGGCTGTTTGACGGCTCCTTGGCGCTACGCTGGGTGCGGCAGTACGCCGCCGTCACACCGAAGCCGTTTCGCGTCGCGCTGCCGGCTTATGGCATGGCACTGCTGGGTTTTGATGCGCAGGGCGCGCAGGTGGAGAGCGAATCCTCGCTGCGCGTGGCCGGCAACGGCCGCGAACTGACGGTCGCGCCGCAGCAGATCGCCGATTTTCTGCAAACGCTGGCGCAGCAAACGCCGCCCCGGCTGCGCGGCATTATCTGGTTCCGCTTGCCGCTGGCGGACGATCGGCGCGCCTGGTCGCTCGCCACGCTGCGAGCGGTGATCGAACGGCGGCCGCTGAATGTCGACTGGCAGGTAAAATTTAGGCCTCAGCCACAGCAAAACGGGCTGTATGATCTGATAATTCATAACAACGGGCCGGTGGACGCCCCGCTGCCGCAAGAAGTCATCATCCGCGCCGACGACTGCCTGGCGGCGGACGCGGTCGGCAACTACCGGCTGGAATCCGCACCGCAACGGCAACGCTTTATTCGCATCAGCGGCGATCAGCTGCGCGCCGGGCAATCCCGGCCGCTGGGCTGGCTGCGCTGCCAACAACTGACGCCAGGAGGCACCCTTGTCACACCTTGATACGCGCGCGGCACGGAACACCCGCCGCCTTCTTCCGCTGGCCATGCTGATCGGCGCCGCGCTGGCGCTGCCGCTGAACGGCTATGCCTGCGGCCCGGATTTTCCTAACCGGCTGCTGATCGACCGCAACGGCACCCTGCTGTATATGCCGGAGGGCAATTTCGCCTTCGAAGCCGGCCGGCTGGTGCCGGCGGACAGTCAGTTGCCGCACTGGCAGGCCCCGCCGCCGCCGATGCCGCCGAAACCGATGCCGCAATCGCCGGAAACGATAGCGATCGGCAAAATGCGCGCCGCCAAAACGGTGGAAGAGGCTGACGCCGTCAATACGCAGGGGTTGTCCAACGCTGCGCGTCTCTATCAACTGGGCGCCGTGGCTTTCGCCAGCCACGATCCGCGCGCCGCAGACTATTTCCAGCAGGTGCTGAAGCTATCGGCCGCCGAGCAGGGCGATTGGGGGCTGCGGGCGCAGTATTCGCTGGGGCGGGTACTGATGGCGGACCACGGGACGCCGGTGAACGAATCCGGTGAAGCGGCCCCCGCCGCCGAGCACCCGCCAAAAGCCGCGCTTGAACAGGCGCTGGCTGCATTCCAGCAGGTGATCGATCGGGTGAAAAACGGCGCCGCCGATCCCGATCAGCTGGCGCTGAGCAGCCTTGGGCAGCAGGCGCGCATCCACCTGTGGCTGGGTGAGGTCGCCCCCGCCGCCCACCTGTACGCACAGCAGGCGGCGCAGGGCGATCCGAGCGGCGGGCAGTCGCTGCAGTACGTCTCCAGCTTCCTGGTCAACCCCGACCATTTGGACACGCTGAAACAGATTATCGGCGATCCGTTGATCCAGCAGCTGGTGACCATTGAGCTGTTCGCTCGCAGCGGCAACCTGCAAATGGCGGATACCGACGGCAACGGCCGCTCCGCACAAATCATCAGCCAGATCCTGACGCTGCTGGACGGCTCAGTGAAAAGCGGCTTCGCCGGCAGCGATCGGCTGGCGGCGCTGGCTTACCGTTCGGGGCAGTACCCGATGGCGGCGAGCCTGCTGAAAAGCGCCGGCGACAGCGGCCTGGCGTGGTGGCTGCGCGCCAAAATGGCGCTGCGCGACGGCGATGTGAAAGCCGCCACCGCCGCCTACGCCAAGGCGGCAAGCGCGTTCCCCGCCGACGAAAGCTGGGGCGAGCAACGCAACGCCGACTTCGTTGCGGAAACCATCGTGCCCGAATGCCGGGTGGCCGGCGAACAGGCCATCCTGGCGCTGAACCGCGGCGACTATCTGCAGGCGATGGACCTGCTGTATCGCGGCAAGGCGCTCTATTGGGCCGACGTGGCCGACGTGGCGGAGCGAGTGCTGACCGTCGATGAGTTGAAAGGCTTTGTCGATAAGCACGCCCCGGCGCCGACGACGCCGCTCAAGCCGGTTAACCCGGACGACTACGGCGGCCAGCAGATCACGCCGGAAGTGCAGCTGCGCGAACTGCTGGCGCGGCGGCTGATGCGCGTCGGAAGAGCGCCGGAGGCGCTGGCCTACTTCGATATCCCCAACTACCGGCAGGCGGCGCAGCAGTACGCCGACGAGCTGAAGGCCGCCAAGGACAAATCCGCCGCACCGCTGGCGCGTGCGCAGGCTTACTATCGCGCCGCCAACCTGCTGCGCGCCCAGGGGCTGGAATTTACCGGCTATGAGATGACGCCGGACTACGCCATCTATGGCGCCGGCTATTCCTATCTGGGGGATGCGTTCGATACCCGCGAGCTGAAGCACAAAAGTTGGATCGACAGCGCGGAAGCGGTACGCGCCAAGGCGGCGCTACCGGCGGAAGACAACCGTTTCCTGCACTATCGCTGGCAGGCGGTTGGGCTGGCGCAGCAGGCGGCCGATCTGCTGCCGCCGAAGAGCCAGGCCTATGCCGCCGTGCTGTGTAACGCCGCCAGCTGGGTTATCAAGCGCGACGCCAAAACCGGCCGGGCGCTTTATCAGCGCTACATCAACACCGGCACCCGCTACCCGTGGGCGGCGAAATTCGGCTACGACTGCCCGGCGCCAGACTTTGCCGCCGTGGCGCCATAGCGCCGAATTTCAGGCACTAAAAAGCCCGGCTTGCCGGGCTTTTTTTATCGAATCTCGCATCGACTCAGGCTTCGATCGCCATTTTCAGTTTCTTCATGGCGTTCTTTTCCAGCTGGCGCACGCGTTCGGCGGAAACGCCATACTGATCGGCCAGCTCCTGCAGTGTCGACTTGTTGTCGTCGTCCAGCCAACGGGCGCGGATGATATGCTGGCTGCGCTCGTCCAGACCTTCCAACGCATAGGCCAGTTTGTCTGCGGCGTTGCTTTCCCAGTTATCTTCCTCGATGCCTTCGGCGAAGTCCGAGCTCTTGTCCTGCAGGTACAGCACCGGCGCCATCGACTGGCCGTCGCGGGCCTCGTCGTCCGGAGTCGGATCGAACGTCATGTCCTGCGCCGCCATGCGCGATTCCATCTCGCGCACGTCTTTGCTGGTTACGCCCAGCTCACGGGCCACCAGTTCCACTTCATCCTGGTTGAACCAACCCAAACGCTGCTTGGTTTTGCGCAGGTTAAAGAACAGCTTGCGCTGCGCTTTGGTGGTCGCCACTTTCACGATGCGCCAGTTGCGCAATACGTACTCGTGGATTTCCGCCTTAATCCAATGCACCGCAAAGGAAACCAGACGCACGCCGACTTCAGGGTTGAAGCGGCGAACGGCTTTCATCAGGCCGATATTGCCTTCCTGAATCAGATCCGCCTGCGGCAGACCATAGCCTGAATAGTTGCGGGCAATATGAGCGACAAAGCGCAGGTGAGACAGGATGAGCTGCTTAGCGGCATCCAGATCGCCCTGATAATGCAGCCGTTCAGCCAGCTCCCGCTCTTCCTCTGCCGTCAGCATCGGATAGGCGTTGGCTGCCCGGATATAGGCTTCCAAGCTACCTTGGGGTACTAAGGCTAAAGTTTGCATTTCTTTGGTCATTCAAACCCTCTCTATGAGAATACAAAATCATGCAGGTGATTATTACAGCGGGGAAATGATTGATTCTACGGCAGTTGCTGAAGCAAAAGCGGTTCCACACGCCGGGCACCTTAACATTTGCTGCAATTTTTGACCGTATTCCGCCCCAGAAGTTCACCCTTTTTTGCAAGCATTGTTGCTGACAATACGTGACGAAGGTGCAGGCCGATAGGGAATTTGTGCGCTAAGAAGAGAGGGATGGTGCTGACTTCGCTTGAGGTCACTCTTCTCCCGCAACGCGATCAAAAGCAGCAGGAGAAGAGTATACCAAAAAAATCTTACTGTGGTGTAAATCGGCGTAAATGTTGCACCGTCGCCAGCCAGGCGGCGATCCAGCCGATCATCGCGGAGATGATCAGCAGCAGCAGCGCCTCATCCCAGCCCAGCCCGTGCAGGGTGAAGGTGGTGCCGAATACCTTGGCTACCCCGGCGACCACCGACTCCAGCTGCCACACCAGCGCGCCGGACAGCACCAGCGACAGCAGCGCGCCGGCAAAGCCCAGCATCGCCCCGCCGTTGAGGAACGGCCGCAGGATAAAACCGTCGGTGGCGCCGATCAGCTTCATCACGTTGATGGTGTCGCGGCGGCTGAAGATGCTCAGACGCACGCTGTTGCCGATCACCAGGAACACCGCCACGATCATCAGCACGCCGATGATCGCCGCAATCTGACCCGCCAGCCCGGTCAGCGCCGCCAGGCGGGCAAACCAGCTGTCATCCATACGCACTTCTTCCACGCCCTGCACCGCCGCTACGCGATCGCGCAGGGTGTTGAGGGTATCCGAACTCTGGAAGCTCAGCTTCGGCGTGACGATCGCCACCGCCGGCAGCGGGTTCTCTTCCAGCATGTCCAGCGCGCCGCCAAAGCCCGACCAGTTGCGGAACTCGCCGCGCGCTTCTTCACGCGACAGGTAGTTCACCTTCTCCACGCCGGCTTCCGCCTTGATGGCGTCGAGCACTTTCAGCGCCGCGTCGTCATCGAGCGATTTATCCAGATAGACGGTCAGCTGCGGCGTCGGATACCACTGGCTGGCCGCGGTGCTGACGTTTTTCCACACGATGTAGCACACGCTCGGCAGCGTCAGGGAAATGGCGATCACCATCACCGTCAGCAGCGTCGCCAACGGCTGACGCAGCATGTCTTTGATGGCGTTCATCCAGGCGTAACGCCACTGTTCGCGCCAGCCGCCGCGCAGCGCCTTGCTCTTGGCGGTTTTTGCGTTATTGGCCATGGTGAGCGCCCCCTTGCATGCGGCCCTGGCTCAGCGTCAGGATGCGGTAATTGCGGCGGGCGATAAGCCCGGTGTCGTGCGTCGCCATCAGAACGGTCACGCCGACGCGGTTGAATTCTTCAAACAGGCGCAAAATGCCTTCCGACAGCGCATCGTCCAGGTTACCGGTCGGTTCATCCGCCAGCAGCACCGCCGGCTTGTTCACCACCGCACGGGCGATGCCCACACGCTGCTGCTCACCGCCGGACAGCTGAATCGGGAAGTTTTTCGCTTTATCCAGCAAACCGACCTTGTCCAGCGCGGCGGAAACGCGGCGGCGGATATCTTCGGTGCTGGCGCCGGCGATGATCAGCGGCATCGCCACGTTGTCATACACCGTGCGATCCAGCAGCAGGTGGTGATCCTGGAAGATCATGCCGATCTGCCGGCGCAGGAACGGCACCTCGCGGTTTTTCAAACGGCTGATGTCGTGGCCGCCAAACCAGATGTGGCCGGCGCTGGGCCGTTCGATACCGCAAATCAGTTTCAGCAGGGTACTTTTCCCCGCGCCGGAATGGCCGGTCAGAAACGCCATCTCCGCCGGGCGCAGATGGAAATCAACCCCCTGCAGCGCTTGCCGTCCGCCCAGATAAGCTTTACTGACCTGTTCAAAGCGAATCATCCGTATTAATCCTCTCGGGCAAAAAGTGCCTCAATAAAATCGTCAGCCTTAAACGGCCGCAAATCTTCGATGCCTTCCCCGACGCCGATATAGCGGATCGGGATACCGAACTGATCGGCGATGGCGAAGATCACCCCGCCCTTGGCGGTACCGTCCAGTTTAGTCAGCGTGATGCCGGTTAAGCCCACGGCCTCATTAAATAATTTCGCCTGACTGACGGCATTCTGGCCGGTGCTGGCATCGAGCGTCAGCATAACCTCATGGGGGGCCTGGTCGTCCAGTTTTTTCATGACGCGGACGATCTTCTTCAGCTCTTCCATCAGGTGCGATTTGTTCTGCAGACGGCCGGCGGTATCGGCGATCAACACATCGATGCCGCGCGCCTTGGCGGCCTGCACCGCATCGAAGATCACCGAAGCGGAATCCGCGCCGGTATGCTGCGCCACCACCGGAATGCGGTTGCGTTCGCCCCACACCTGCAGCTGTTCCACCGCCGCGGCGCGGAAGGTGTCCCCCGCCGCCAGCATCACCGACTTGCCTTCCGCCTGGAATTGACGCGCCAGCTTGCCGATGGTGGTGGTTTTACCCACGCCGTTCACGCCGACCATCAGGATGACATACGGGGTTTTTCCGCTGACATCCAGCGGCTGATCGACCTTGGCCAGAATTTCGGACATTTCCTCCTTCAGCTTGCCGTACAGCGCTTCGGCGTCTTTCAGCTGCTTGCGGCTGGCGTGCTGGGTCAGGGAGGTGATGATCTTGCGCGTGGTGTCCACGCCAACGTCGGCGATCAGCAGCTGTTCTTCCAGCTCATCGAACAGGTCGTCGTCGATCTTTTTACCACGGAACAGCCCCATAAAGCCGGAGCCGAGGTTCTGCTTGGTCTTCAGCAGGCTGCGCTTCAGGCGCGCGAAGAAGCCCTCTTTGGTCGGGCGCTCCTGCTCTTGCGCAGCGACCGGCACGACGGGTTCCAGCGACTCTTCTTCCGCTTCCGGCTCTGGCTCAACGGCCGGCTCGGGTTCGACGACCGGCTCGGGTTCGACGACCGGCTCGGGTTCGACGACCGGCTCGGGTTCGACGACCAGCTCAGGTTCGACGACCGGCTCGGGTTCGACGACCGGCTCAGGTTCGACGACCGGTTCGGGTTCGACGACCGGCTCAGGTTCGACGACCGGTTCGGGTTCGACGACCAGCTCAGGCTCAACGACCGGCTCAGGTTCAACGACCGGCTCAGGCTCAACGACCGGCTCGGGTTCAACGACCGGCTCGGGTTCGACGACCGGCTCAGGTTCGATGACCGGCTCGGGTTCGACGACCGGCTCGGGTTCGGTGACAGGTTGCTGCTGCGCCGCCACCTGTTCGGTGACGCTGACGATCTCTTCGGCCAGCGCTTGCGCCGCCGGATGCTCGGCCGCCGCAGGCAGATTTTCCGCGATTTGCTCGCCGGCCTGACCGTTATCCCACTCTCCCGGGGTGTCGACGGAGGCGGCAGGTTCAGATTCCTGGGCGGGGAGCTTGTCATCCAGCTTGGCGGTGACCGGTGCAGCCGGCGTCTCCGCGGCCTGAGGTTCCGCCTGCTCTACCGACGGCTCAGGTTGCTGTTGATCTTCTTCCTTCTCCTTCTGGCCAAACCCCAGCCAGGAGAAAAACCCACGTTTCTTATCTTTTGCCATGTTATGACTCTACTCCGTACCGAAGGCTCGCTTACCCTCCATACCTGAAGGATATATGCTGACAATAATCCGCCGAGTCTATCACTTTCCCTCGCCCAGCAACACGCATCCGGCATGCTTTCCGGCGTGAAATCAGACAACAACGTTTTACCGTTCCCCCCGACGCCCGTCACCGGTAGAATAGGGACAACTTTTCGTTAACCTCGGCGGCCCCGCGCCGCGAAAGAAACCAAACAACGCTTATGACAAGACTCTCGCCACGGGCGGCGGCCAAAAAACCGCCCCAGGCCGCAGCCGGACAGATCCGCATCATCGGCGGCCAATGGCGCGGTCGCAAACTCCCGGTGCCGAACAGCCCGGGGCTGCGCCCCACCACCGATCGGGTACGCGAAACCCTGTTCAACTGGCTGGCGCCGGTGATTCAGGGCGCGCGCTGCCTCGACTGTTTCGCCGGCAGCGGCGCATTGGGGCTGGAAGCGCTGTCGCGCTATGCCGGCTGCGCCACGCTGCTCGAATTCGAACGGCCGGTGGCGCAGCAGCTGGAAAAAAATCTGGCGCTGCTGCAGGGCAAAGGGGTGGTTATCAACACCAACGCGCTGAGCTGGCTGGCGGGCGATGGCCAACCGTTCGACGTGGTGTTCCTCGACCCGCCGTTTCGCAAAGGCCTGCTGGCGGAGACCGCCCTGTTGCTGGAGCAACGCGGCTGGCTGGCCGACGAGGCCTGGATCTATGTAGAAGCCGAGGCGGAAAGCGCCGCGGCGGACGTGCCTGCCAGCTGGCAGCTGCACCGGGAGAAGGTCGCCGGCCAGGTGGCCTATCGCCTTTATATTCGTTCGCAAGAGAAAACCGACCATGTTGATTAATCTGGGCCGCCTGCTGATGCTGTGCGTGTGGGGCTTCCTGCTCTCTAACCTGTTCCATCCGTTTCCCAAGCCGCTGAAGTATTTCATCGACGTGGCGCTGTTCTTTATGGTGGTGATGCACGGCCTGCAGCTGGTGCTGTTGAAATCCACCCAGCCGAAGGATCAGCCGATCAGCTACTGGCAAGAGGCCAAGATCTTTATCTTTGGCGTGTTCGAGCTGCTGGCCTGGCAAAAGAAACAGCCGCCCATCAAGAAGAAGTGACCGCTACGGCTGAGCGGTGAACGAGACGAAGCGCGTGCCCTGCATGTTCAACGTGCCCTGCGCGCCCTTTTCTATCGGGTTGTACTGCCATTGCTTCAGCCGCAGCTGGATATCTTCACCTCCCTGTACCGGGCTGAACACCACCTCGTAATTCATCGGTTCATTGACCAACGGCTCGCGCTGCGGCGCGCGGGTCTTGGTGACCGGCACCGCGCGTTTGTCGCTCACCGTCACCTGCAGACTGCGCATCGGCGCGCGATCGTTTTCCGCCTCCTGCTGCCGCTGCTTGAAGTAGCGTTGCGTGGCCAGCACGGCGATCAGCGCAATCACGGCGACAAAAAATAACGGTGGCTTACTCATCGGTTTCCCATTTCCTTCGCGGCTAAATCAGCGTAAACATAGCATTCTCAAGAAAGCATTGTCGATCGCCGGCAGGCTACCTACACTGAAATGAAGAAGTGACATGGGTGACAGTTTGGAGCCGGTTGTTGCGGCTCCCTCATACATAAGGAAGACATAAATGAGTTGGCCGTTCCTTGCCGTATTCTTTTCCGGTTGGCTGTTCGTCGACGCCTCTTACCGTGGGCCGCGCTGGCAGCGCTGGGTGTTCAAACCCGTCACGCTGCTGCTGCTGTTGCTGTTGGCCTGGCAGGCGCCGGTGCTCAGCGCTGCGGGTTATCTGATCGTACTCGGCCTGCTGGCGACGCTGATCGGCGACGCATTGCTCCTGTTGCCGCGCGAACGGGTGCTGTATGCCATCGGCGCCTTTTTCCTGTCCCACCTGCTGTACACCCTGAGTTTCGCCAGCCAGATGACGTTCAGCCTGTTCTGGCCGCTGCCGCTGGCGCTGCTGGCGATCGGCGCACTGCTGCTGGCCACCGTCTGGACCCGGCTGGAAGAGATGCGCTGGCCGATCGTTACCTACGTGGCGATGACGCTGCTGATGGTCTGGCTGGCGGGCGAACAATATTTCCTGCGCAGCACCGATTTCGGCTTCTCGCTGCTGACCGGCACCTCGCTGCTGCTGCTGGCCAACGTGGTTTGGCTGCTCAACCGCTACCGCTTCACCTTCCGCGCGGCGGACGCCATCGTGGCTTTCTGTTATTTCTCCGGCCACTTCCTGATCGTGCGTTCGCTCTACCTGTAGAGACCTACCGCGGGTTCGGCGCGCCGAACCCGTTTCTTCATCAAGCCAGCGCTTTCAACGTCAGAGCATCATCCGCACCCAGCTGATTGCGGTACAGATCGCCGTCGCGCGAGAAGAACGCCAGCGTGCTGCCATCCGCCCGCAGCAGGGCGATGCCGTCCGGAGCCGGGCGCCAGCCCACGACTTCCGCCGCAAACACGCTCTGCAAACACTGTTGCCGATCCACCAGCTGATAGCCGTTGGTCTCGCTTTGTTCATGCGCCAGAAACTCGATTTGGCATTGCCGTTCGCTGTCGGCCACCTGCCATTGTCCCGCCAGCGACTGCGCGGTCGGCAATGCCAAACTGCCGGCCATCACCGCACTCGTCACCATCATGCCACCCGCCGCCAAAGCGGTGCGCGCTAAAGTACCTTTCATACCGGGCTCCCGCGTCACGCCCGGCCGAGACTGCGCCGGGCGTTCCGTTGCTGTGTTACACGATAAAGTCCGTGGCGACGTCTACCTGGCCGACGATTTTCACCAGGAAGTCCGGCGCCTGATGCCCGCCGATGTTCACCGACAAATCGGTCACGTTGCTGGACGCGTTGTAGCTCAGCAGCGCCTCACCGGCCGTGCCGCTGAAGTGATCGACGAAGTGGATGAAATCACTGCTATTCGCTTCTTTATTGAAGAACGACAGGTCGATCTTGTCGATCCCTTTTTGGAAGTCGCGGATCCAGTCGGAAGCACCCGGTGCGGAATCGCTGGCGGCAGAGAACACAAAGATGTCTTTGCCGGCACCGCCCCACAGTTCATCCGCCCCGCCGCCGCCGAACAGCACGTCGTTACCCGCGCCGCCTTTCAGCACGTTGTTGGCCGCGTTGCCGACGATCACGTCGTTGCCGGAACCGCCAATGGCGTTCTCAATGGTCACACCGGCGGCGATCGAGACGTTGCCCTTCAGGCCGCCCACGTCGGAGAACGATTTCTCATTCAGGTTGATGCGCTGGTTAGCGGTATAACCGGAGAAGTCGAAGGTATCGTTGCCACCCGCATCCCAGGCCGCAAAGATCACTTTCTGCGAATTGCTGGTGGTGCTGAGGAAGTCACGACCGGTATTGGAGTTAAAGCCGTACACGGTGTCGCCGGTGCGGGTCGACAGGTTGGCGCCATACAGATGCTGAATGGCGGCAATGTCATCCAGCAGCGGAGCCGCGGCATAGTGACCGCCGTTGTCGCCACCGGTATTGGTTTCACTCCAGTAGCTCATCAGGCTGAACTGGCGGGTATCTTCCGCATAGGTGACGTCGTTATAGGTCGGGTTGCCCTCACCGGCGTTGTAGTCGCCCGGGTGGCTCAGGCCCAGCGCATGGCCAATCTCATGGGTGAACGTCTGGCGGCCGTAGTCTTCGGTCGCCGGATGCTTCACGTTGGATTGGTTGACGTTGTACCAGGTCTGGCCGCCCAAATCCTGGCCCTGCCAAATGGTGTTCGGCAGGAAGGCGTAGGCCTGGGTACCATAATCATAGTGGCCGGGACGATCCTGGCTGTAATTGCCGAAGGTGATATTGGCCTTTTGACCGGCCGCCACTTCGGTGAAGGTGATATTGGCGACGTCAGCCCAGGACTGCAGCGACAGCTTAGCCTGCTGCTGCTGTTCCGCGCTGAACTTGCTCAGCCCGGTATCGCCGGCGACGTTGGTGGAAGAGAACTTATAGTCCGGGAAGGAGAAGGTTAATTTGACCGGCTGGCCAAATACCTTGTAACCGTTCCAGGTTTGGTTCTCGCGGGTAATAAACAGCCCAGCTTGCTCGTTAGAAAATGAATCCTTGCCATTAATCTGAATCCCGTTACCCCGCTCATGATAATGCAGCAGGTCATCTACAGCATCGTAGCCGGTTGCCGCGGCCGCAAGGCTAGATTCAGTAATTTCAATTGCCTTTTTAGTAGATTGCATTGGTTCGATTCCACTCATTACCTGATTGATATCAATCAGACAGATAGACATAACCTCCCCGTAAGCCACGGTTAATAAACCTTAAGCTTGCTGGAAGGGGCTTATGCGCCGTTACCGGCAGTGTGTTAGGTAGAATTAATGCATATATATCAGCAAATAAGATCACCATTAAAAATGGTAATCGATTCCAATTATAGGCAGGGTCGCAAAACTGCACATAAAATAATCAACCATTTATTATCGCAACGAAAGTTGGTTATGCTGCTTTTTAGGCTTCTTTACAAAGCAAATGAAACTTGATGAGGATAAGTTGGCACCAAACTTCAATAGCAATGCGGCCTGCAGACTCAAGCGAATCATGCTGGCTTTACTCAGGGGAAAAGGTAAATTTCGCTAAAGCGTTATAGATTAATAACTCTTTATTATTAGGTCGGGCGATTTTTTAGTTTCTATAGGAATATTATTTTCTTATTTAAACTAACGGCAGCGAGCCTTTTCGCCCCAATAGGGGATAAGAAAAGCCGATAGATTAAAATCCGCATTATTCATTATTGAATGAATACCCCCCCTTTCTACGCTTGAACGCCGTTAGCAATAATTCTCATCCGGCGCTTGACTCTGGAGTGGACTCCAGGGTGTAGAGTCAGTTGAGCAAACCCGTTTAACAGCCCGCAGGGGGACGTTATGCACAATCAGCAAAACCATAATCATCAGGAACATCACCACGCCGAAGGCGGATGCGGCTGCAACCACAGCCACAGCAAAACTCAGCACGGCTGCAGCAGCGAACCGAAAAACGCCGCCGCACAGGCCGAACACGCCCACCATCATCACGATCATGGCGATAGCGGCTGCTGCATCGCCGCGCCCGACGATCCGGACGAGGAAAGCGACAGGCTGGCCGCCGCTCCCCCTTCCGGCAGCCAACGTTTCAGCTGGAAAGTCACCGGCATGGACTGCCCCAGCTGCGCCAAGAAAATCGAAAATGCCGTCACCGCACTCCCCGGCGTCGACAGCGCGCGCGTGTTGTTCGCCACCGAGAAACTGGTGGTCGACGCGCAGTCCGACCTCAGCCTGCGGATCCAGGATGCGGTCGCCCAGGCCGGCTTTACCCTGCTCGGCGCTCAGACCGCCAAAACCGCCGCGCCCAAAACCTCACGCTTCGGCGAATTCGCGCCGCTGCTGCTGTTAACCACCCTGATGGTCGTCAGTTGGGTGCTGGATCGGGTTAACCCGGAGCTGGGCCGCATCGCCTTTATCGCCACCACGCTGGTCGGGTTGGCACCGGTCGCCGCCAAGGCGCTGCGTTTGATTCGTTCCGGCACGCCGTTTGCCATCGAAACGCTGATGAGCGTGGCGGCCATCGGCGCGCTGTTCATCGGCGCCACCGCCGAAGCGGCGATGGTGCTGCTGCTGTTTATGGTCGGCGAACTGCTGGAATCCTACGCCGCCAACCGCGCACGGCGCGGGGTGAAGGCGCTGATGGAGCTGGTGCCGGAAGATGCGCTGCTGCTGCAAGGCACGGAACGCAAACGCGTGCCGGTCGCCAGCCTGCGCCCCGGCGACGTGATTGAAATCGCGCCCGGTGGGCGCCTGCCGGCCGACGCCGAGCTGCTCAATCCGTTCGCCAGCTTCGATGAAAGCGCCCTGACCGGCGAATCGGTGCCGGTCGAGCGCCAACAGGGGGAGAAAGTGGCCGCCGGCAGCCTGTCCGTCGATCAGGCGGCGCAGATGAAGGTGATATCCGAGCCCGGCAAAAACGCCATCGACCGCATCCTGCAGCTGATTGAAGAGGCCGAAGAGCGCCGCGCGCCGATCGAACGCTTCCTCGATCGCTTCAGCCGCTATTACACCCCGGCCATTATGCTGCTGGCCATCGCGGTGATCCTGGTGCCACCGCTGCTGTTCTCGCAGCCGTGGGATACCTGGATCTATCGCGGCCTGACGCTGCTGCTGATCGGCTGCCCATGTGCGCTGGTGATCTCAACGCCGGCGGCCATCACATCCGGACTGGCGGCCGCCACGCGGCGCGGCGCGCTGATTAAAGGCGGCGCGGCGCTGGAGCAACTGGGCCAGATCCAAACCATCGCCTTCGATAAAACCGGCACCCTGACCGAAGGCAAGCCGACGGTGACCGACGTGCTGCCGATCGGCGCGCTCACCGAACAGCGGCTGCTGCAGCTTGCCGCCGCGGTGGAAGCCGGTTCACATCACCCGCTGGCGCAGGCGATCATCAACCGCGCCGCCGCAAGCGGGGCTGAGTTGCCGCTGGCGCAGGCGCGCCGCGCGCTGGCCGGCGTCGGCGTGGAAGGGATCGTGGACGGCAAGACCGTGCTGATCAGCGCGCCGGGCAAGCTGGCGCCTGGCCTGCTCGCCACCCAATGGCAGAGCCAGGTAGACAAGCTGGAAAACGCCGGCAAAACGGCGGTGGTGGTGCTGGAAGACGGCGCGCCCATCGGCTTGCTGGCGCTGCGCGATACGCTGCGCGGCGACGCCAAGCAGGCGATAGCCGAACTGAACGCGCTGGGCATTCGCGGTGTGATGCTGACCGGCGACAACCCGCGCGCCGCCGCCGCGATCGCCGGCGAGCTGGGCCTCGACTATCGCGCCGGTCTGCTGCCGGAAGATAAGGTCAGCGCAGTCACCGAGCTGAGCGAACTGCGCCCGACGGCGATGATCGGCGACGGCATCAACGACGCCCCGGCGATGAAAGCCTCCAGCATCGGCATCGCCATGGGCAGCGGCACCGACGTGGCGCTGGAAACCGCCGACGCCGCCCTGACCCACAATCGGCTGGTGGGCGTCGCGGAGATGATCCGCATCTCGCGCGCCACCCACGCCAATATCCGGCAAAACATCACCATCGCGCTGGGGTTGAAGGGGGTCTTCCTGATCACCAGCCTGCTGGGGCTGACCGGTTTGTGGCTGGCGGTGCTGGCTGACTCCGGCGCCACCGCACTGGTCACCGCCAACGCGCTGCGGCTGTTGAGAAAGCGCAGCTAAGCTCTGAAACAAACACGGGCGCGGCATACCGCGCCCGTTGTCATTTGGGGGAGGGAACTTTTAACTCGGCCGCGCCGCCGTTAGACACCTTTACGTAACAGATAACGGTATGGCACCTGTTCGGTCTCCTGCGCCACCAGCGTGTGCTCCATAAAGCGGCAGAACCCCGGGATATCGCGGGTGGTGGCCGGATCGTCGGCGATAATCAGCAGCGTTTCGCCGTTGTCCATATGGCGCACGGTTTTACGCACCATCATCACCGGTTCCGGACAGCGCAGCCCCAACGCGTCGAGCGTCTGGTCTGCCTGGGCAAATAAGTCAGTCATGCAATTTTTCTCGTTCAAAAACGATCGGCGAACGCTCGCCGCATCTCATTAGCGCCTAGTTTACGCCGGTAGTTTTTCTGCGCAAGATGCGTTAACGTTTGCGTTAAATTTAACCATTGCATTGGTTGCGCAAACGCGTATCATGCCGCCGCGCAGCGTTTTTTGCTGTTTTGACAAGACACACTGGGTTCCCTCACCCCACTGCTAAAAAGGCTACAACATGTATTCGTTTACCGCACAGCAGCGCTTTACCGCGCTGGTCTGGCTTTCGCTGTTTCATATCGCCATCATTACCTCCAGCAACTACCTGGTGCAGCTGCCGATCACCGTTTTCGGCTTCCATACCACCTGGGGCGCCTTTACTTTCCCGTTTATCTTCCTGGCGACCGATCTGACCGTGCGCATCTTCGGCGCGCCGCTGGCGCGGCGCATCATCCTGGCGGTGATGGTGCCGGCGCTGTTCATCTCTTATGTGATCTCCACCGTCACCTATCAGGGAGAATGGCAGGGCTTTGCGGCGCTGAACAGTTTTAACCTGTTCGTGGCGCGCATCGCCGTCGCCAGCTTTATGGCCTATGTGCTCGGGCAGATCCTCGACGTACACGTCTTCAACCGCCTGCGTCAACGCAGCGCCTGGTGGGTGGCGCCGGCGGCGGCGATGTTCCTCGGCAACATCAGCGATACGCTGGCGTTCTTCTTCATCGCCTTTTATAAGAGCAGCGATCCCTTCATGGCCAACAACTGGGTGGAGATCGCGCTGGTGGATTACAGCTTCAAGGTGATGATCTGCCTGCTGTTCTTCCTGCCGATGTACGGCGTGTTGCTGAACATGCTGCTCAAACGCATCGCGACGCGCAGCGGCGGCCTGCAGCCGGGCTGAGTCGTGCTATTCTGGGCGGCCCTATCCTTTGGAGGCCGCTCATGACCCCAATCGTCCGCACCGCCACGCTTGAAGACATCCACCGCCTTTACCAAAGCATCCCCGAATTCGGCGGCCTGCATAGCCTGGCCGATCTGCAGCGGCGCATCGGCTCCGCCCCCGCCAGCCTGTTGATCGCCGAGATAGCCGGGCAACCGGCCGGTTTCAAACTCGGTTATCAACGGCAGGAAACGGTGTTTTACAGCTGGCTGGGCGGCGTGCTGCCGGCATTTCGTCGCCACGGCGTGGCGCAGGCCTTGTTGGCCGAACAAGAGCGCTGGGCGCGGGCGCAGGGCTATCGCCAACTGACGGTCAAAACCCGTAACCGGTTCCGCGCCATGCTGACGCTGCTGATCGCCCACCACTATCAGATTGTTCAGCTGGAAAAGAAAGGCGAAGTGGCTGATTATCGGCTATTACTGGAAAAAAACTTGTGACAACATCTGCCTTGCATTTCAACCTGGAATAGGTTGCGATACGACAGTGAATCCCTACCGGAAAGGAAGAAGGAAGCCCGATGCGTAAAGTAGCGAAATTGATGGGTATCAGCCTGCTGGCGCTTGGCCTCGCGGCCTGCGACGGCGAAACCAAAGACACCAAGGCGGCAACGGACGGCGCGGCGGCCAGCGCGCCGGCCGGGCAGCAGGTGAGCCTGCTGGACGGTAAACTGGCGTTCACCCTGCCTGTCGGCATGGCGGATCAGAGCGGCAAGCTGGGCAACCAGGCCAACAACATGCATGTTTACGCAGACAGCACCGGCCAGCGCGCGGTGATTGTGATCCTGGGTGACAAGACCGCCGACAGCCTGGAGACCCTGGCCAAGCGCCTGGAGAATACCCAACGCGCGCGTGACGCCAACCTGCAGGTGATCACCAACAAAGCGCTCGACGTCAACGGTGTGCCGCTGCGTCAGCTGGACAGCATCATCACCAGCGGCGGCGAGAAAGCCTATTCTTCCGTCCTGATCGGCTCGCTGAACAACAACATGCTGACCATTCAGGTAACGCTGCCGGCGGACAATCAGCAGCAGGCGCAGACCGAAGCCGAAGGCATCATCTCCACCCTGAAGCTGAAGCAGTAATCCCACAAAGGGCCGGCTTGCCGGCCCTTTCGCTTTATGCCAGCGCCTGCGCCAGCAGGGTGATCGGATGTTCGCAGCGTTTGCTGGTGGACATTTCTATCTGCCATTTGCAGGTCTCGCAGTCGGTCACCACCAGATCCACCCCGCTCTCTTCTATCTGCCGGAACAGCGGTGCGCCGATACCCTGCGACGTGGCGTAGTTCTCCGATTTGAACCCGTAGGTGCCGGCGATGCCGCAGCACTGCGAATCCAGCACCACCAGCTCCAGCCCCGGTATCTGCCGCAGCAGCTCCAGGGTGTAGGCGGTCCAGCCCATCTTCTCCATATGGCAAGGCGTGTGATAAGCCACCCGCAGCGGCGTGCGCTTGAGCGGCAGGCTGCGCCCCTGATTGATCAGACGATAGAGATAGCGCGTCGCCAGCTCCACCCGCTCGCGCACCGCAGTGGTGTCCACGTCCAGCAGATGAGGGTATTCGTCACGCAGGGTGAAGGTGCAGCTCGACGAAGTGGCCACCACCGGAATGCCGCGCTCCAGCACCGTTTCATGCAGCGATTCGGCATTGACCCTGGCCTGCTTTTTGGCCTGCTCGATAAACCCGTTGGCGATCAGCGGCACGCCGCAGCATTTCTCGCGTTTCAGCAGCTGCACGCCGATATCCAGCGCGTTGAACACCCGGACCAAATCCTTGCCCAGCTGCGGGTGGTTATAGTTGACGAAGCAGCCGTGGAAGAACGCCACCTGCTCGGCGTAACGCTGCTGCGCCTGCGCCTGTTGCCGGTACCAGCGGCGGAAGGTGCCGAACGAGTATTTCGGCAGTTCACGACGGTGATCGATCTTCAGCGCCTTGTCCAGCAGCTTGCGCACCGGTTTCAGCCCGGTGGCGGCGTTGACGATCGGCGCGAACGGCGTCGACAGCGATCCCATGATATCGGTGTGGCTGAGGATGGCGTCACGCAGCGTCGGCTTGCTCTGGGCAAAGTCGGCGCGGGCGCGCTGAATGATGTCGCCGATTTTGACATCGGACGGGCAGGCCACTTCACAACGCTTGCAGTTGGTGCAATATTTCAGCGCTTCATCGTACAGCGTCGGGTCTTTCAGCCGCAGCCGCTCGCCGTCCGGCCCCGCCTGTTTCGGCCCCGGGTAGAGCGGGTTCACTTTGGCGACAGGGCAGTAGGTGGTGCAGACGGTACATTTGATGCAGCTTTCAAAGCTGTGATCCTGATGCAGGCTCATGCGTTCTCCTCCGCGGCGATCTGCTGCGCAACGTGCAGCGCACCGATCAATGACACGCCGGCGCCGCAGCCCTGCTGCAGCGGATCGTAGCCGCCGGCGACCGCACCGATGGCATACAGATTGTCGAACGGCATTCCCTGCTTCATCGCCCGCAGCCTGCCGTCGGTACGCACGCCAAACTGCAGATAAGGCTGTGGCGCGAACAGCTCGCGCCGGCTCCAGTCGGCGCGATCGGCGCGGCTGTGCACGTCCAGCCCGAAGATCGGCTCACGCACTTCATCGAAATCCGCCACCAGCCCGTTGCTGAAGAAGCTGCCGCTGGCCAGCACCACCTGCTGCGCCCGCAGCGGAATATCGCCGTGGTTGCGGGTATACAGGCCGGTGACGCAGCCGGCTTCGCTCTCGGCGCGCAGCACGCTGTCGCCCGGCATGAAAACGCCGCCCAGCTGTTGGAAACGCCGCCGCAACGCCTGATGCAAGCGCATGCCGGGCACCGAAGGCGGCAACGTCGGCAGCAGTCGGATCGGCTTGCCGACCGCATCCTGCAACACCGCCAGCGACGCGTCGTCCTCCAGGCCCAGACAGGCCGGCAGGAAGAGCGCCTCGGCCTCGCCCGCCAGCCGCCGCAGCTCTTCGGCCATCGGCGGCAGGCTTTCCATCAAATCCAGCACCCGGGCGATGTTCACCGCGCGGAACTCGCTGGGGTTATTGCGCAATCTGTCCAGCGCCGGCATGTGCAGATAGGCCACATCCGCCTCTACGCCGAGCTCGCGGCTTAAGGCGTCGGCGGCCATCTGCGGTTGGAAGTCGAGGAACCCTTCGATGCCGATCACCGCAATGCGCCGCCAGGGCAGTTGGCCGGTCAGCGGCAGCGTCGGGATCGCCTGCGGGCTGAGCCAGGTGGCGCGGCGCGTGCCGAGCGGCGTGATGCGCAGATGGTTGTTCACCCCCTCGCCCTGCAGATTCAGCCCGCAGCGTTCCAGCAGCCGCTGCGCGGCGGCGGACAGCGCCGCCACCCGGCCGGGGCCAATCAGAGAATACGGATGCTGCGGCGCCTGTTGCGCCAGCTGCGGCAGCGCCGCCAGTGGCATCTCGACCGGCGTGCCGTCCGGCAATCTCGCCAGCAGATCGAGCGAGCCGGAGGAGAAGTAGAGCGCGCTCTGGCCGGAACTGACCACCGCACAGCGTTTGCCCTGTTCGGCCACGGCAATGGCGCAGCTCAGGCCCGCCAGGCCGCCGCCAATCACCACTACGTCAAATCGCATCATCCGCCTCCTGCTCTTTGTCTGCCTGGGCCTCAAGCCCGCATAATCCCTGGTAAACCCAACTGGTAAATTCACTCTCGCGCAGCGCATCGCCCCAGGCGATTGGCCGCACGCCTTTCCAGCGTTCGTTGAGGAACTGCGACAGCTGCGCGATGGATTGCTGCGGCGTGCTGACCTTGAAGCGCGTCAGCAGTCCGGCGGCGCGGCAGGCGCAGAGTTCACCCTGGCAGGTGCCCATGCCGACGCGGGTGCGGCGGCGCAGATCCACCAGGTTATTGACGGTCAGCGAATTGACCGCATAGCGCACTTCCCCGGCGGTCACCGCCTCGCACTCGCACACCAGGCTGGTGTCGAGCCGATCGGCCGCCGGCACCTGGCTGGCGCGATCGCCGTGCCGGTAAATCGCCGAGCCGCGGATGCTGGCGGGCAGAGAAACCACGCTGCGCACCGTTTCCTCCGCCGACTGACGGGATCCGGGCAACGCGTCCTGCGCGGTGGTGCACGGACTATTTACGCCGAGCTTTTCACATACCTTGTCGGTGGCCCACTCCGCCATCAGGCGGTAGGTCATCAGCTTGCCGCCGGTGATGGTGATAAACCCTTCCAGCCCGTCGCGGGCGGCGTGATCGAGCAGCACGATGCCGCGGCTGACATTGCGCCCGCTGGGATCGTCGTCGCTGGCCACCAGCGGCCGCACCCCGGCATAGGCACGCAGAATGCGGGTCTGCGCCAGGGTGGGCGCCAGCAGCGCCCCCTCGCGGATCAGAATGTCCACCTCCTGCGGGGTCACCAGCATGTTGTCAATTTGGTCGTAGTCGATATGGGTCGAGGTGGTGCCGATCAGCGAGATGGTGTCGCCCGGCACCAGGATGTCGGCGTCCGCCGGTTTGCGGCAACGGTTGATCACCATGTTGTTGATGCGGTGACCGAGGATCAGCAGCGCTCCCTTGGCCGGGAACATGCGGATACGCAAATCGGCGTATTCGGCGATCTGCTGGCCCCAGATGCCGGCGGCGTTGACCACCACCGCTGCGTGCAGCTCATAGCGCCGCTGATTCTGATGGTCGTAAACGCGCACGCCCGTCACCCGGTCGCCGCTGCGCAACAATCCGACCACCTGGTGGTAAGTCAGGATCTGCGCGCCGTGTTCGCGCGCATCCAGCATGTTGGCGGCGGTCAGCCGGAAAGGATCGACGGTGCCGTCCGGCACCCGCACCGCGCCAATCAGCGCCGGATTAGCCGCCGGCTCCAGCCGCAGCGCCAGCTGCGGGTCGATCGCTTCGGCGTCGATGTCGGCCTGGCGACAGGCGGCGATAAACTGTTGCTGATACTCCAGCGAGTCCTGCGGCAGGGTGATGAACAGCCCATCGGTGCGCTCGATACAGTGATGCGCGATGCGTTTCAGGATGCGGTTCTCTTCGATGCACTCGCGCGCCGACTCCCCGTCGGTCACCGCATAGCGCGCGCCGCTGTGCAGCAAGCCGTGGTTGCGGCCGGTGGCGCCGGTGGCGATGTCGTGACGCTCCAGCAAAATGCAGCGCAAGCCGCGCCGCGCACAATCGCGGGCAATGCCTGCGCCGGTGGCGCCGCCGCCGATGATGATCACATCCGTTTCGCCGCCGTCAAAATAGCTGCTCATGTCGCTCCCTCAGGATCGGTAATTATGAGCCTATTGAGCCACGGTTATTAGGGTCTTTGTTTGATAAGGAACAAGAACGAACATAAAACGAAATAAAAATGTCCACAAAAAACCATCAATGTGATCATAATCACGATTTTTGGACGTTTTTCTATTTCATAACGTTAACGAATCGCTCAAAATCCGCCGTGGTTTCATGAAAGTGTAACAATTGCGCCATTCGTCACAGCGACACCAGGCGTATTTGTCGACAATGGCGCTCGTTATGGAACACAAAAACACCACATTCGATATCCGCTCAATCATCAAATGAACGTAAAAGGTCATATTGATGTGATAACAGATAAAGCCATCGGAGGCGCTCATGTTGAGTATTTTTAAGCCGGCCGCACACATCGCCCGTGTGCCGAGCGATAAGGTAGACCCGCTCTACCGTAAGCTGCGCTGGCAAATTTTCCTGGGGATCTTCTTCGGTTACGCCGCTTACTATCTGGTGCGTAAGAACTTCACCCTGGCCATGCCTTACCTGATCGAACAAGGCTTCAGCCGCGGCGACCTCGGCTTCGCGCTGTCGGGCATCTCCATCGCCTACGGCTTCTCCAAATTCATCATGGGTTCGGTCTCCGACCGTTCCAACCCGCGAGTGTTCCTGCCTGCCGGCCTGATCCTGGCGGCGGCGGTGATGTTGTTCATGGGCTTCGTGCCGTGGGCCACTTCCAGCATCGCCATCATGTTCGTCCTGCTGTTCCTGTGCGGCTGGTTCCAGGGCATGGGTTGGCCGCCGTGCGGCCGTACCATGGTGCACTGGTGGTCGCAGAAAGAACGCGGCGGCATCGTCTCCATCTGGAACTGCGCCCACAACGTGGGTGGCGGCCTGCCGCCGCTGCTGTTCCTGCTGGGCATGGCCTGGTTCAACGACTGGCACGCGGCGCTGTACATGCCGGCCTTCGGCGCCATCCTGGTGGCCCTGATCGCCTTCGCCCTGATGCGCGACACCCCGCAATCCTGCGGCCTGCCGCCGATTGAAGAGTACAAAAACGACTATCCGGACGACTACAGCGAAAAAGACGAAGAAGAGCTGACCGCCAAGCAGATCTTCATGCAGTACATCCTGCCAAACAAGCTGCTGTGGTACATCGCGGTCGCCAACGTGTTCGTCTACCTGCTGCGTTACGGCATTCTGGACTGGTCGCCGACCTACCTGAAAGAAGTGAAGCACTTCGCGCTGGACAAGTCTTCCTGGGCCTACTTCCTGTATGAATACGCCGGTATCCCGGGCACTCTGCTGTGCGGCTGGATGTCGGACAAAGTGTTCAAAGGCAACCGCGGCGCCACCGGCGTGTTCTTCATGACGCTGGTGACCATCGCCACCGTGGTGTTCTGGATGAACCCGGCCGGCAACCCGACCGTGGACATGATCTGTATGCTGGTCATCGGCTTCCTGATCTACGGCCCGGTGATGCTGATCGGCCTGCACGCGCTGGAGCTGGCGCCGAAGAAAGCCGCCGGCACCGCCGCGGGCTTCACCGGCCTGTTCGGCTACCTGGGCGGCTCGGTCGCGGCCAGCGCCATCGTCGGTTACACCGTGGACTTCTTCGGTTGGGACGGCGGCTTCATGGTGATGATCGGCGGCGGCGTGCTGGCGGTTATCCTGCTGCTGCTGACCATGCTGAACGAAAAGAAACACCACGCGGAAATCGCCGCCAAGCGCGGTTAAGCGTCACACGACTTTTGCATGATTTAAAGGCCGCCCTGCGGCCTTTTTACTACCCTGCCCCCAACAACACGGAGAAAACGGAATGCGGACTCAAGTCAAAGCCCTGCTGACAGGGATCATTCTCGCCACCTCGATGGTCAGCGCCGCGCAGGCGGCGGACAAAGTGGTGATCGCCCACCGCGGCGCCAGCGGCTACCTGCCGGAACACACTCTGCCGGCGAAAGCGATGGCCTACGCGCAGGGCGCCGATTACCTCGAACAAGATCTGGTGATGACCAAGGACAACGAGCTGGTGGTGCTGCACGACCATTACCTCGATCGCGTCACCGACGTCGCCGAACGCTTCCCGGACCGCGCGCGTAAAGACGGCCGTTATTACGCCATCGACTTTACGCTTGCGGAGATCAAATCGCTGAAGTTCACCGAAGGCTTTGAAATCGAAAACGGCAAGAAGGTGCAGGGCTACCCTGGCCGCTTCCCGATGGGCAAATCCGACTTCCGCGTGCACACCTTCCAGGAAGAGATCGAGTTCGTGCAGGGTCTGAACCATTCGACCGGCAAGAACATCGGCATCTACCCTGAAATCAAGGCGCCGTGGTTCCACAAACAGGAAGGCAAAGACATCTCCAGCAAAGTGCTGGCGGTGCTCAAGCAGTACGGCTACACCGGCAAGAACGACAACGTCTACCTGCAGTGCTTCGACGCCAACGAGCTCAAGCGCATCAAGAACGAGCTGGAGCCGAAGCTGGGCATGGATCTGAAGCTGGTACAGCTGATCGCCTATAACGACTGGCAGGAAACCTATGAGCAGAAAGCCGACGGCAAGTGGGTGGAATACGACTACGACTGGATGTTCAAACCGGGCGCGATGAAGAAAATCGCTCAGTATGCCGACGGCATCGGGCCGGACTACCACATGCTGGTGGTGGCGGAAAAATCCAAGCCGGGCCACATCGTGCTGACCGACATGGTGAAAGAAGCGCACGCCAGCAAGCTGGCGGTGCATCCGTTCACCATCCGCGCCGATGCGCTGCCGAAGTACGTGACCGACGTGAACCAGCTGTATGACGTGATTTACAACCAGGCCGGCGTCGACGGCGTGTTCACCGACTTCCCGGACAAGGGCGTGCAGTTCCTGCAGAAGCAGGGCCAGCACAAGTAATGCCAAGGGCGCCGCGAGGCGCCCTTATTATTTAATGGTTATTTCAGAGGAACATCTTGCGCAGGTAGTGCGGCACCGCGTTATCGACGTTGGAGCCGATCACTTCCAGCTCCGGCAGCATGTCCTTCAGGCGCTGATGCGCGTCGCGCATGATGCAGCCCTTGCCGGCCATCGACAACATCTCCAGATCGTTCATGCCGTCGCCGAAGGCGATGCACTCTTGCAGCGTATAGCCGATGATCTTGGCCACTTCTTCCAGCGCATGCCCTTTCGACACGCCGCCCGCCATCACTTCCAGGCAGGTAGGGAACGAGAAGCTGACGTTGACCCGATCGCCCCAGCGCGCGTTGATGGCGTCTTCCACCTGCAGCAACCGCTCGTGATCTTCACAGGTGAAGTAAACCTTGCAGACGCCGTCGGTTTCCAGCAGGCCCGGCTCAAACAGCTGATATTTGAACACCGACTCCTGGAAGAACTCTTCCTGCTCCGGGCTTTCGCGGTTGGTAAACCAATCGTCGTTACGGTAGACGTTGGTGGTGATATCCGGATCGTCGTGCAGCATGCCGTACAGATCGCGGGCGATATCCCCGTCCAGGTTGTGGCTGAAAATCAGTTCGCCGGCGGTGTTGTGCACCCGTGCGCCGTTGGAAGTGATCATAAAGGCGCTGATCTCCAGGCTGTCGCGGATCTGCGCCACGTCGATATGGTGGCGGCCGGTGGCGAACACGAAATGCACGCCGCGCTGAGTCAGCAACTTCAGCGTTTCTTTAGCGTACGGCGACAGGGTATGGTCGGGAGACAGCAGCGTGCCATCTAAATCGGAAGCGACGACGTGATACATAGCGTTATGTTCTAACCTCTGATGGAGTTGTCGGCAGCAGCACGCCGCCTAAGTGTTGAGCAAAGAAGCGCAGAATTGCGTTCAGTGCTTCGGCGCGCAGCGCGTCCCGCTCGAACAGGATCTCATGGCGTGCGCCGTTGATAACCCACGGGAGCCCCCCTTCGCAAGGGCGCCCCGCGTCTGACAGAGCCTGACAAAAAGCCTGGTGCGAACGGTTGTCGACTACCCGTTCTTCACCGGCCTGCAAAAGCAACAGCGGCGTGGCAATCTTCCCGGCCTGCGCGATAATCTGCCGGCCGGCGCGGATGCTCTCCCGCACCCAATGGTAGGTCGGCCCGCCCACCTGCAGCTCGGGGTAATCGGCATAATAACGCAGGCTGCGCCGGTAACGCTCGCGGCTATGGGTCAACACGTTGACCACATAGGGCAGCGGACGCCACTGGCCGGTGCCCACCGCGTAATAGTCGCGGATCGCCGGGCGGGTCTCCGCCCAGTCGAGAATGCGATCGGCCAGCCAACCCGGCATCGGCAGCCGGATGCCGAACATCGGCGCGCAAAACGCCGCCGCGTCGAACGCCTGCGGCCGGCGCTGCAGAAACTGCGCCAGGATCGCGCCGCCCATCGAATGCGCCAGCGCGAAGCGCTGCCGATAACCGTGCGATTCGACCTCGCGCAGCCACAGCTGTTCGAAATCGTCCACGTAGTCGGCGAAGTTTACCACATGACCGCGGTGCGTATCCGCCAGTAAACGCCCGGAACGCCCCTGGCCGCGATGATCGACGATCACCACGTCGTAGCCGCAGTGGAACAGATCGTAGGCCACCTCAGGGTATTTCACGTAGCTTTCGATGCGGCCGGGGCTGACCACCACCACTCGCTGATGCCGCGCAGAACTGAAGCGCACAAAGCGGATCGGCACGCCGTCCACGCCGCTGAATTCGCCTTCTTCGCGCTGCCGCCAGAAATCCAGCAGCGGCCCGGTGGCGAAGGCAGCGAACTGCGTTTCACGCGTTAACCAGTCATCGGAGCTGAGAGTGAACGAGGTCATCGAGAGCGTTTTCCCTGTGGGGCCGGCGGAAAATGTGACCGCTGGCACAAGAAATCATACTAGCGTATTGTGATTCAATTCTGACAAAAACAGCGCCGCCTCGGCGCATTGTGGCACAAAACGACACTTTCAGGGAGCCGAAGCACCATGACCTTGGACTGGTGGTTAACCTATCTGCTGACCACGCTTATCCTGAGCCTTTCCCCCGGCTCAGGCGCCATCAATACCATGAGCACCGGCATCAGCCACGGCTATCGCGGCGCCGCCGCCTCGATAGCCGGGCTGCAGGTCGGGCTGAGCGCGCACATCGTGCTGGTGGGCATCGGTCTCGGCGCGCTGATATCGCAATCGCTGCTGGCGTTCGAACTGTTGAAATGGTTGGGCGCCGCCTACCTGGTGTGGCTCGGCATCCAGCAGTGGCGCGCCGCCGGCGCGCTGGATCTGCATGCGCTGGCGGGCAGCATGCCGCGCCGCCGTCTGTTCCGCCGCGCGGTGCTGGTCAACCTGACCAACCCGAAAAGCATCGTGTTCCTCGCCGCACTGTTCCCGCAGTTCATCTTGCCCAATCAGCCGCAGGCCGAGCAGTATCTGGTGCTCGGCGTCACCACCGTGGTGGTGGATATTCTGGTGATGATCGGTTACGCCACTTTGGCGACGCGCATCGCCGGCTGGCTGAGAACGCCGCGCCAGATGCAGTTGCTCAACCGACTGTTCGGTTCGCTGTTCATTCTGGTGGCGGGGCTGCTGGCGACTGCCCGCAAAGCCTGACAAAAAAGGCCGGGCATCGCTGCTCGGCCTTGGGCATGTCACCGCCGATCAGCGGGTAAAGATCAGGTGTAACCCGAAGCCGGTGAACAGCACGCCCGCCACCCCGTCGATCCACTTGGCCAACCGCTGATAGCAGCGGCGCATCGCCGGCAGCGCAAACACCACCGCCACCAGGCTGAACCAGACGAAGGTCTCGGCGACGATCAGCAAGAACAGCCCCCAGCGCGCTCCGGCGCCAACGCTGTCGCCGACGAACAGCGAGAACACGCTGCCGAAATAGATCACCGCTTTCGGGTTGGACAGATTGGTCAGGAAGCCGCGAATAAAGCTGCGCCCGGCCTTGGGCAACGCCACCTGGGCCTCCGCTGCCGGCTGCGCTTGCTGCGCCCGCGCGGAACGCAGCAGTTGCCACCCCATCCAGCACAGGTACATCCCGCCGCCGACCATGATGATCTGATGCAGCCAGGCCATCTTCTGCAGGATCAGGTGCAGCCCCATCAACGCCACGCCGGCCCACACCACGATGCCGAGCGAAATGCCGACCACGCCCATCATCGCCTCGCGGCGCGAACGGCTGGCGGCGGTTTGCGACACGAAAAAGAAGTCCGGCCCCGGGCTCATCAGCGCAATCAGATGCACCAGCGCCACGGTGAGAAACAGCATTAGCATGATTTATCGCCCTCAGTCTTCGTCATTGTCGAGATGGTCGCGGATCATCGCCATAAAGGGCGCGCCGAAACGCTCCAGTTTGCGCTGGCCGACGCCGTTGACGCTCAGCAGATCGCCGGCCTTGATCGGCATCTGTTCGGCCATTTCCAGCAGCGTGGCGTCGTTGAACACCACGTAGGGAGGAATGTTTTCTTCGTCGGCGATCGACTTGCGCAGTTTGCGCAGCTTGGCGAACAGCTTGCGATCGTAATTGCCGCCGTAGGATTTCTGGTTGGCGCTGCTGCGCGACTTCAGGCTCTGAATGCGCGGCACCGCCAGCTGCAGCGCCACCTCGCCGCGCAACACCGGGCGCGCCGCCTCGGTCAATTGCAGCGCCGAGTGCATGGCGATGTTCTGGGTGATAAAACCCAGGTGGATCAGCTGACGCAGCACGCTGGTCCAGTGTTCGGTGGTCTGATCGCGGCCGATGCCGTACACCGGCAGCTTGTCGTGGCCATATTCGCGGATACGCTGGTTGTTGGAGCCGCGCAGCACTTCCACGATGTACCCGAGGCCAAAGCGCTGGCCGACGCGATACACGCAGGACAGCGCCTTGCGCGCGTCCTCCAGCCCGTCGTAGCGCTTGGGCGGATCGAGGCAGATATCGCAGTTGCCGCAGTTCTCGTGCTTGCCTTCGCCAAAGTAGTTGAGCAGCACCAGGCGGCGGCAGGTTTGCGCCTCGGCGAACGCCCCCATGGCATTCAGCTTGTGGCGCTCGATGTCCAGCTGTTGCCCGGCGGGTTTCTCCTCCAGGCAGCGGCGCAGCCAGGCCATATCGGCCGGATCGTACAGCAGGATGGCTTCGGCCGGCAGGCCGTCGCGCCCGGCGCGGCCGGTCTCCTGATAATAGGATTCGATATTGCGCGGGATGTCGAAATGCACCACGAAACGCACGTTGGGTTTGTTGATGCCCATGCCGAAGGCGACGGTGGCCACCACCACCTGCAGATCGTCACGCTGGAACGCTTCCTGCACCTGGGCGCGGCGCTCGTTGTCCAGCCCGGCGTGGTAGGCGCCGACGCTCAGCCCGCGGCTTTGCAGGCGCGCGGCGGTGTCTTCCACCTTGGCGCGGCTGTTGCAATAGATAATGCCGCTCTTGCCGCGCTGATCCTGCACGAAGCGCCACAGCTGATCGAGCGGTTTGAATTTTTCCACCAGCGTGTAGCGGATGTTCGGCCGGTCGAAGCTGCTGACCTGCACCAGCGGATCCTGCAGCGACAGCAGGCGCACGATATCGCCGCGCGTGGCTTCGTCGGCGGTGGCGGTCAACGCGATCACCGGCATCGCCGGGAAGCGCTGTTTCAGCTGGCCCAGCGCGCGATATTCCGGCCGGAAGTCATGGCCCCACTGCGAGATGCAGTGCGCCTCATCCACCGCCAGCATCGCCGGCGGGCAGTGATCGAGCAGGTTGAGGAAGCTTTCCATCATCAGCCGTTCCGGCGCGATGTACAGCATCTTGATGGTGCCGTTGCGGCAGCCGGCCATGACGTCCAACTGCTCCTCGCGGGTTTGCGTCGAGTTGTAGCAGGCGGCGGAAACGCCGTAGGCCAACAGTTGGTCGACCTGGTCCTTCATCAGCGAGATAAGCGGGGAAACCACCAGGGTCAGGCCGTCCATCACCAGCGCCGGGATTTGGTAGCACAACGACTTGCCGCCGCCGGTCGGCATCACCACCAGGCAATCCTGCCCGCCGATCGCGGCATTGATAATCGTTTGTTGGCCCGGACGGAATTGCTGGTAGCCGAAGGTATCGCGCAATACCTGCTCGGCCAGCAACTCTCTGTTAATCACTGCTGCGGTTGACACACACTTCCCCATTTTTTCATCGGTACACACCCACCGGGTATGATTACATAATATCGTTCAGCATGACACCAACGCCCACCCGTGTCTGCCGGAAGTTGTAGTCGATCAGCGATTCGCCGTAGCCGCTGAACACCTGGGTATAGAATCGCACGTTGCGGGTGATCGGGTAGCTCCAGCCCAGTTCCGCGCCGCCGTAGCCGCTGTTCCAGTTGTAGTGGCTGTCGACGCTGAACACGCTGTCGCCCCAGGCGTAACCGACCTTCAACCGGTAGTATCCCATGTATTTGGTGATGTCCGGGTTGTCGTCGTTGCTCGAGCTCTCCGAGAAGCGGAACCAGGGCTTGAGATCCACCTGCCAATTGCCGTTTTGCGCCATCAGCCGCGCATAGCCGCGATTCCAGCTGCGCGACGTCGGATCCGAGCGGCCGTTAGACTGATGGTTAACGCCGATTTCCACATCGCGCAGCGTCCAGCCGGCAAAGCGGTAATCGGTCGCCCACCCCACGAACAGCTGCGGCTCGTAGTTGGTCTCGCGGAACGGCGAAGACTCGCCGCGGTTGGACAATTGCCACCAGGAGCGCTGAGTATAAGACGCGCCGAGCACCGAGTTGTCGCCGGCAATGCCCCGCCACAGCGGAAATGCCAGGCTAAGCTGGTATTTCACCTCGTCCTTGCGCGCCTTGTCGGCCCAGTTGTACGTCTTGATGGCTTCTTTGTTGATATCGCTGGTGTCGGTGTACAGCAGGTAATTGGGATCGTAAGGATACAGCGTGAATGGATTATCGTGCTCCTGCAGCAGGTTGGCGATAATGCTGCCGCGCACCGCCGGCTTATCGTGAATCTGCTGCTCTTTGGCTTCCTCAGCCAATGCCAGCGCCGGCATCAGCAGCGTGGCGGAAACGATCCCTGACAAAATGCGCATAACCTCTCCTTACTCCAACGAAAAAGGGCAAGCCCGGAAAAAATCAGGCCATTTTACACACAAAGGAGGATTTACCGCAGCGCGGTCCGGTTTTATTGGAATAGTCTGGAAAGCAACAAAGGTTAAGCATAAAATCAACATTCCATTAACCTGGACTGACCAGTTAGCTCCCTTAAAACGCAAAAGAAAAACGGAACCCCGCTATGTCGACCACTGCTCTGACCCTGGAAGCCGCCCGCCGCAAGATCGGCGAAATCTTTGTCTACCACATGCCGTTCAACCGCGAGCTTGGCCTGGAGCTGCGCCGCTTCGACGATGACTACGTCGAGCTGAGCTTCACCAACCAGCGCAAGCTGGTGGGCAACGCCGCGCAGGAAATTCTGCATGGCGGCGTGATCGCCGCGGTGCTCGACGTCGCCGCCGGGCTGGCCTGCGCCGGCGGCGTGCTGACGCGCATGGAACCGCTGATCGAAGAGGAGATCGCCGCCAAACTGTCGCGCATGGGCACCATCGATCTGCGCGTCGACTATCTGCGCCCCGGCCGCGGCGAACACTTCGTCGCCTCCGCCAGCGTGCTGCGCAGCGGCAACAAGGTCGCCGTCGCGCGCGTAGAACTGCATAACCACGACGGCCTGCATATCGCCACCGCTACCGCCACCTATCTGGTCGGCTGATGATTGTGTGCGGTGAGCGACTTCAGTACACTCACCGCATCTTACGTTCCCCACCAGAGTGACGTCATGGACGCAAAGCAAACGCGTCAGGGCATTTTCTTCGCCCTGGCCGCCTATTTTATGTGGGGCATCGCCCCGGCCTATTTCAAACTGATCCAGCAAGTATCCGCGGACGAGATCCTCACCCACCGGATCATCTGGTCGTTTTTCTTCATGCTGGCGCTGATCACGCTGGGCCGCAACTGGCCGAAAGTGCGCGCCGCCTGCCAAAACCGCAAACGGCTGCTGTTGCTGGCGGTCACCGCGCTGTTGATCGGCGGCAACTGGCTGCTGTTCATCTGGGCGGTGAACAATCACCATATGCTGGAAGCCAGCCTGGGCTACTTCATCAACCCGCTGGTTAACGTGCTGTTGGGGATGCTGTTTCTCGGCGAACGTTTCCGCCGCATGCAGTGGGTGGCGGTGGCGCTGGCGTTCACCGGGGTGCTGGTGCAGCTCTGGCAGTTCGGCTCATTGCCGATCATCGGTCTGGGCCTGGCGTTCAGCTTCGCCTTCTACGGCCTGCTGCGCAAGAAAATCGCCATCGACGCGCAGACCGGCATGCTGATTGAAACGCTGTGGCTGCTGCCGGTGGCGGCGGGCTACCTGTTCCTGTTCGCCGACAGCCCCACCAGCCACCTGAGCGCCAACCCGTGGTCGCTGAATCTGCTGCTGGTCGCCGCCGGCATCGTCACCACCGTGCCGCTGCTGTGCTTCACCGCGGCGGCTACCCGGCTGCGCCTGTCGACGCTCGGTTTCTTCCAGTATCTCGGCCCGACGCTGATGTTCCTGCTGGCGGTCACCTTCTACGGCGAGACCGTCGGCCAGGACAAACTGGTGACCTTCGGCTTTATCTGGGCGGCGCTGATCCTGTTCACCCTCGACGCGCTCTATACCCAGCGCAAGCTGCGTTGAGCCCGGCGCCGCCGAGTTACAGCCAGTTCTTGCGCTTGAAGTACAGGTAAGGGGCCAGGCCCGCCAGGATCATCAAGGTGATGGCGCCCGGGTAGCCGAACGACCATTTCAGTTCCGGCATGAATTCAAAGTTCATGCCGTAGCTGGAGGCCACCAGCGTAGGCGGCAGGAACACCACCGACACCACCGAGAAGATCTTGATGATACGGTTCTGTTCGATGTTGATGAAACCCATCGCCGCCTGCATCAGGAAGTTCACCTTCTGGAACAGCGATTCGTTGTGCGGCAGCAGGGATTCGATATCGCGCAGCACTTCACGCGCCTGCTCCAGCTGGCCGGTCGGCAAACGCGCCTTGCGCACCAGGAAGTTGAGCGCGCGCTGGGTATCCATCAGACACAAACGCACCTTCCAGCCGATATCTTCCAGCTCCGCCAGCGTCGACAGCGCGGCGTCGTATTCGTCGCCCTGATGCCCTTCCATGATCACCCGGCTAAGCTGTTCCAGATCGCTGTAGATGTTCTCTATCTCGTCCGCCAGCTGTTCAATCTTGGTTTCGAACAGATCCAGCAGCAGTTCGTAGGCGTTGCCTTCGAGCATGGTCTGGTTGCGGGCGCGCATGCGGTACAGGCGAAACGCCGGCAGTTCACGCTCACGCAGGGTGTACAGGCGACCGTCGCGGATGGTGAAGGCCACCGTGGAGTTGCCGGCGTGATCTTCCGCATCTTCAAAATAGAAGAAGGAGTGGATATGCAGACCGTCTTCGTCTTCGAAGAAACGGGCGGAGGCTTCGATGTCGTCCAGTTCGGGACGCGTCGCCAGGCTTTGTCCCAGCTCATTCTGCACGCGCTCACGCTCGCCCTCTTCCGGCTCGACCAGATCAACCCACAGCGATGACGTGAGATCATCCGAGTCGTCCAGTTCCAGACGGGACAAGCGGCGGTTATCTAATTTAAAAGCGCTCAGCATGTGCCAAAACTCCGTGAAGGTAACGGGTGCGGACAACGCGTTGAAGCACAGAAACAGAGGGGATGCGTATCACCGATTTGTTTCAGACCATGAAGAGATCTGACTCATAGCGACGCTTTGCGGGGTCGCCGACAACCACGAAGGCTATCAGCAAAAACGGAGAGCCTTAGAAGTTATACCTGCGGCGCAGGTCAGTGAGCCAGTATCTACTGGGTGTGTCCAAGGCGTCTGTCCTCAATGATAATAGTGCGCGCATGTTACGCCGAGAAGAAAAAGCCTGTCAACACGTTAGGCGGGATAATTGCGCAACAAATCATCACGATGATCAATGGCAGAAATGGCGCTTAAACCGTACTGAAAAAGTCGCGGCGATCGCTTACCACCTCCCAGAATGTTGCTAAGATGACATCACCCTAATGGTACGACAAGCATGCGGATTTAAACGATGAAACAGATTACCGCCCATGAACTGACCGCGATGAGCGAACAGGCCGCCAGCGTGGCCCGCCTGCGCGCGCACCGCACCTTACACGAAGAGCTGAGCGACCCGGTGCAACGCCTGGCGATCGCCATGGAACCCGGCACCTATATCCGCCCGCACCGCCACCCGCAAACCTGGGAGCTGCTGACGCCGCTGCGCGGCCGTTTCGTCGTGTTACAGTTCAACGATGACGGTGTCGTGACGCAGCGCACCCTGCTCGGCGAAGAAACCAAAGTGCTGGAGATGCCGGCCTTTACCTGGCATGCGGTGCTGTCGGTCGATGCCGGCGGCGTGGTGTTCGAAGTGAAGCGGGGGCCGTATCAGGCGCTGACCGAAGAAGACTGCATGCCGTGGGCGCCGCAGGAAGGCGGCGAAGGCACCGAAGCGGTGATGCGCTGGTACGCCACCGCACAGGTCGGCGACCGCTACCCTCACTGATGGTGAACGATTGCAGGGGCTTGCCCCTGCAACGCCTCTCTCGTTAGACCGTTTCCAAACGCGCGTAGGCCGCCACCAGCCATTTGATGCCCTCGCCCGGGAAGGCGATCTGCAGCCGGCTGTGCTCGCCGCTGCCCTCCAGATTGACGATGGTGCCTTCGCCAAACTTGGGATGGCGCACGCGCTGGCCCAGCTTATAGCCGGTATCGTTCTCGCTGATCGGCGTGCCCATGCGGCGGTGATTGACCGGGCGCGATACGCTGGCGCGCAGGCGCACTTCTTCCACGCACTCCTCCGGCAGTTCGCCGATAAAGCGCGACGGCCGATGGTAAACCTCTTTGCCGTACAGACGGCGCGTTTCGGCATAGGTCAGCGTCAGCTTCTGCATGGCGCGCGTTACGCCCACATAGGCCAGACGGCGCTCCTCCTCCAGACGGCCGCCTTCATCCAGCGACATCTGGCTCGGGAACATGCCCTCTTCCATGCCGACGATAAACACCAGCGGGAACTCCAGCCCCTTGGCCGAGTGCAGAGTCATCAGCTGCACCGCGTCCTGATAGGCGTCGGCCTGGCCTTCGCCCGCTTCCAGCGCCGCATGCGACAGGAACGCCTGCAGCGGCATCAGATCCTGATCTTCGTCCTGATAGCTGAACTGACGCGTCGCCGTCACCAGTTCCTCGAGGTTTTCGATACGCGCCTGCCCCTTCTCGCCCTTCTCCTGTTCATACATGATGAACAGCCCGGAGTCGCGGATCACCCGGTCGGTCTGCACATGCAGCGGCATGTCGGCGGTTTCATGCGCCAGCGATTCCACCAGTTCGATGAAACGCTGCAGCGCCGACGCGGCGCGGCCGGCCAACACCTTGTCCTGCATCAGCTCGCGCGTCGCCTGCCACAGCGTCAGCTGGCGATCGCGCGCCGCCTGGCGCACCACGTCGAGGGTGCGATCGCCGATGCCGCGCGTCGGGGTATTGACCACGCGCTCGAAGGCTGCGTCGTCGTTGCGGTTGGAAATGAGGCGCAGGTAAGCCAGCGCATCCTTGATTTCCTGGCGTTCGAAGAAGCGCTGGCCGCCGTAGATGCGGTACGGCATCGCCGTCTGCAACAGCGCCTCTTCCAGCACCCGCGACTGGGCGTTGCTGCGGTACAGGATGGCGCAATCGTTCAGCGCGCCGCCGTTGTCTTGCCAGGTCTTGATGCGGTTGACCACGAAGCGCGCTTCGTCGAGTTCGTTGAAGGCGCAGTAGAGGGAAATCGGCTCGCCTTCACCGCCTTCGGTCCACAGGTTTTTGCCCATGCGCCCGTCGTTGTTGGCGATCAGGGTGTTGGCCGCTTTCAGGATGTTGCTGGTGGAACGGTAGTTCTGCTCCAGACGGATGGTTTCCGCGCCGGGGAAATCCTTCAGGAAACGCTGGATGTTTTCCACCTGCGCGCCGCGCCAACCGTAGATTGACTGGTCATCGTCGCCGACGATCATCACGCTGCTGTTGCCGCCCGCCAGCAGGCGGATCCAGGCGTACTGGATGCTGTTAGTATCCTGGAATTCGTCCACCAGCACGTTGGTGAAACGCTCGCGGTAGTGATTGAGGATATGCGGCTTGTTCAGCCACAGCTCATGCGCGCGCAGCAGCAGCTCGGCGAAATCCATCAGCCCCGCGCGATCGCAGGCTTCCTGATAGGCCTGGTAGATGCGCAGCCAGGTGGCCTCCACCGGGTTGTTGTAGGTTTCGACGTGCTGCGGGCGCAGGCCCTCGTCTTTCTTGCCGTTGATGTACCACATCGCCTGACGCGGCGGCCACTGCTTCTCGTCGACGTTCAGCGCCTTGATGATGCGCTTGAGCAGCCGCAGCTGGTCGTCGCTGTCGAGGATCTGGAAATCCTGCGGCAGGTTGGCCTCCAGGTGATGGGCGCGCAACAGACGATGCGCCAGGCCGTGGAAGGTGCCGATCCACATGCCGCCCTGGCTGGTGCCGATCAGATGTTCGATTCGGTGACGCATTTCCGCCGCCGCCTTGTTGGTGAAGGTCACCGCCATGATCGAATACGGCGAGCAGTTCTCCACCGACAGCAGCCAGGCGATGCGATGCACCAGCACCCGCGTCTTGCCGCTGCCCGCCCCGGCCAGAACCAACAGGTTGCTGCGCGGCGCCGCCACGGCTTCACGTTGTTTTTCATTCAGGCTGTCGAGCAGATCGGAGACGTCCATAGGCACCACTAATGGTTAAGGGAAAACCCGCCGGTGACGGGTTTTTCACTGGAAATTTATACAGAGTTCTGGCAGGGATTATAACAATGCTGTCAGCGATGCCAACTGCGAAATCTCAATATGCGGCAGCAGGCGGCTGTCGGCGGCCTGCATCAGGCAGCGTTGCCGATCGTTGATCCAACAGGCCTGCAGCCCCGCGCGCAGCGCGCCGGCGACGTCGGTAGTCAGATCGTCGCCCACGTGCAGGATCTGCCCGGGCGCCACGCCCAGCCGTTCGACGGCCAGGTGATACATGTCCTGATACGGCTTGGCGCGCCCGTCCGGCCCGGATCGCAACACGAACTGGAAGTAACCGTCCAGGCCGCACTGCGCCGGATCGGCGTTGCCGTTGGTGATCGCCACCAGCGGGTAGCGCGCGGCCAGCGCCTTCAGCGTGGCGTGGGTCGCTTCCGGCACCTCGATGCGGCTGCGCCACAGCGCGAAGTTTTGCATCGCCGCATCGGCTCCGATCGCGGCTTCGGCGTCGCGCAGCCCCTGCCGGCTCAGCGCCAGATGAATGGCGCGCCAGCGCCACTGAGTGACGTCGTGGTAGATCTCCGGATCCTGCTCGCGCAGCTCCTGGCGCAGGCGGTGGAAATCCGCCGACTGGAAACTGTTCAGGCCGGGATGGTAGCTCTGCAGGAAGGCCACCGACTGCTGCTCGGTTTGCCGGATCACCGGACGGTTGTCATACAGCGTGTCGTCCAGATCGAAAGTCAGCGCCGCCAGCGGGCGCAGCGGGCGATAAAAATGCATCAGGATTTCCCCCGTTTGGCGCGCGGATGCGCGGCATCGTACACGTTCGCCAGATGTTGAAAGTCGAGGTGGGTATAAATTTGCGTGGTGGTCAGGTTGGCGTGGCCGAGCAGCTCCTGCACCGCACGCAGATCGCCGCTCGACTCCAGCATGTGGGTCGCGAAGGAGTGACGCAGTTTGTGCGGGTGAATATGGCTGTTGACGCCCTGTTTCACGCCCCATTCGGCGAAGCGCTTTTGCACGTTGCGCGTCGAGATGCGCCGCCCCTGATTGGACAGGAACATCGCGTCATCTTCCGGCCCGAACAGATCGCGCATCGCCAGCCAGTGTTCCAGCCAGGTGACGGCGGTGCGCCCGATCGGCAGTTTACGCTCTTTGCTGCCTTTCCCCATCACCCACACCTCGCCGGCCGCCATATCGACATGGCGGCAATCCAGCCCCACCAGCTCGGAGAGACGCAGGCCGGCGCCGTACATCACCTCCAGCATGGCGCGATCCCGCACCGCCAGCGGATCGTTGAGATCGATCTCCAGCAGCTGGTTCATTTCATCGACGTCGATGTTTTTCGGCAGATGGCGACCGCTGCGCGGCGTGCGGATGCCTTTGGCCGGGTTGGCGTGCAGCACGCCCTGGCTGACCAGCCAGTCGAGGAAACTGCGCAACGAAGAGAGCCGCAGCGCCAGGCTGGCGGACTGCAGGCCGGCGCGTTTGCTGCGCGCCGCCAGCATGCGCACCCGGGCGGCATCCAGCGCCGTCCAGTCGGTGACGCCGATCTCCTGCGCCAGGCGCATCAGCGCCGCCAGCTGGCGCGAATAGCTGAGCTGCGTCAGCGGGCTGAGTTGCCGTTCTACCTTGAGATAACGCAGAAAAGCGTCCACCGGCTGCTGCAGGCTGGGCGCAATCGGCGTCATGCGCGTTCGATCCAGCGTTCCAGCAGTTCCGGCAGCATGCGCGCCAGTTGATTGAGCATCACCGTGCCCATGCCCTGCTGATAGTGTTGCGTATCGCGGCTGCTGAAGATCACCATGCCCAGCTCGCCGTCGTCGCCAAGCATCGACAGCGCCACCGAACCAATCTGGCCGATCTGTTTGGCCTGCGGCAACAGCAGCAGCAGTTCGGGGCCGTTCAGGCCGCCGAGGTAGTGTTGTTCGCTGCCCAGCCGCTGGATGCGGAACGGCTCGAACGCCGAACGCGTCAGCGCCAGATGGGTGAAATCGGAAGGCGCGCCGATATTCCAGCGCTCGGCGAACAGGCGCACCGTGGCGCCGGCCAAACCGAAGCCGCGCGCCCAGCGCTGCAGCCGGTTGAGCATGTCCTGCAAGCTGTCGGCGGTGGCCAAATCGGCCTGCAGGTGCAGCAACCGGGCGAACAGCCCTTCGTTAGCGCTGGCCTGCTCCATCAGCAGCGTGATCTCTTCTTCCAGCCGTTCGATGTGATTGCGCTGGCGGGCCAGATGCCATTCCACCAACGAAACGGTGCCGCGCACCGGGTGCGGCACGCGCATCTGCTCAACCTGGCGCGCGTTGCGAATAAAGAAATCCGGGTTCTGCAGCAGGTACTGCATCACGGTGTCGTCATCCAGCGCCAGGCCGGCGACGCTCTGTTCTTCTACGCTTTTCATAGATGAATAAATCCGTCATAGACATGGGTTGCCGGACCGGTCATAAACAGCGGGTTGCCCGGCCCTTTCCAGCGAATATGCAGGCTGCCGCCCGGCAGTTCTACATGCACTTCTTCTGACAGCAATTCCTGTTGGATCCCCACAGCCACCGCCGCACAGGCGCCGCTGCCGCAGGCCTGCGTTTCACCGGCGCCGCGCTCATAAACGCGCAGCTTGATGTGATCGCGGCTGACCACCTGCATAAAGCCGATGTTGGCCCGTTCCGGGAAGCGTTCATGCCCTTCCAGCACCGGCCCGAGCAGCTCCACCTTGGCGGTTTTTACGTCGTCCACCTGCAAAACACAATGCGGGTTGCCCATCGACACCACGCCGCACAACACGGTATGTTCCGCCGCGCGCATGATGTAGGTCTTTTCAGCCTTGGCGGCGCGGAACGGCACCGCCTGCGGGTCGAAATTCGGCTCACCCATGTTGACGCACACCAGATCGTCGTCGGTGACGCTGAGCACCATGCGCCCGGTTTGGGTGCTGACGCGGATGTCACGTTTGTTGGTCAGCCCTTTCAGCCGCACGAAACGCGCGAAGCAACGCGCGCCGTTGCCGCACTGCGCCACTTCGCTGCCGTCGGCGTTAAAAATTCGGTAGTGAAAATCCAGTTCGGGATCGTAAGGCGGTTCTACCACCAGCATCTGGTCAAAGCCGACGCCCAGGTGCCGATCGGCCAGCCGGCGGATCAGCTCAGGTGAAAAATAGACATTCTGTGTAACGGCATCGACCACCATAAAGTCGTTGCCCAGACCGTGCATTTTGGAGAACTGCATATCATACTCCGCTATCTGGACGCGCTATCCGTCTTGATTTTACGGCGGCGCTCGCCACCGCAAACAGGGTGTTACTGGTCAACCATCGACGGTTTTTGCTGAGAGCCAGACTGCTCCTGCTGGTTCTTTTGCACCTGATCGCCCGTTTGCACCGGCGGCTTGGCCGGTTTCTGGCTGGCGGGATCGGCAGGCGGGAAGTAAAGCGGGCCTTTCAGACCACAGCCGGCGAGGCCGGTAACCAGAACTGCCATCAGCGCATAGCGTAGTTGTTTTTTCATTTGCATTAATGCCTGTAATTCATGCGTCCAAGGTCTCTATAATCGCAGGTGGATCATGAAAAGCAATAGGAATTGAATATGAACGACAGCGAGTTTCACCAGTTGGCCGACCAGCTGATGCTGAATATTGAAGAGACACTGGACGATTTTGACGGCGATGCGGACATCGATTACGAAACCAATGGCGGCGTGATGACGCTGAGCTTCGAAAACGGCACCAAAATCGTCATCAACCGCCAGGAGCCGCTGCACCAGGTGTGGCTCGCCACCAAGGCCGGCGGTTACCACTTCAACTACCGCGACGGCGTTTGGCTATGCGATCGCAGCGGGCAGCCGTTTTATCAGCTGCTCAGCGAAGCGGCCAGCGCGCAGGCCGGCGAGGAACTACATTTTTCCTGAAGCTAATCAGGGCTCGGCAACCGAGCCCTTGCGGCGTCAATGCAGCTGGAACTGCTGCTTCAGCGGCTGAGCGGCGCCGTCGGCCACCGTCACGCACAGGCTGGACAGCACGTTGCTGCGGAACGGGATCACCTGCGTGCGCCCGTCGAGCTGCACAATCTGATAGAACTGCGGCAGATTGAAGTTGATGAAGCTGGAGCCGTAAGTGAAGCGATCGTGCGACGAGGAGTAGAAGCGGCTAACGTCGCGCACCAGCTCCTCTTTACTGCCCTCGCAGTGGTGATACACCTCGACCCGATTCGACTCATCCAGAATATAGATGTTGAAGCCCTTGTCGTCTGAGGTGTCTTCGAAGAAGAACTGGATGATCCCCTCGCTGGCGAAGCCATCCACCACCGGCGGCAGATGCACCTGATCGGTTTCCACCTTGATAGACAGGCCATGCAGCTTGTTGTTGGAGATGGCGCCGTAAAACTCCACCGCATTCTCCAGCTTTTGCACCGATACGCTCAAGCGCTCGAAGAACAGCCCCCAGGTCTGCCCGGCGACGCGCACCGCCTTGAAGCGGCCGGGTTCCAAACGGGTACTGGACAGGCGCAGCTCGATGCACTCCGACACCAACTGCTGGATACGGGTGCGGATCAGGCCGCGCAGGTGCTGGCTGTAGCAGAACACTTCCACCGATTCCGGCGGCGCGGCGTCCTGATGCATTTTGCCGAGAATGGTTTTCAGCGCTTCCAGCACCGACTGCTCACCGCTGAAATGCAGGGTGCGCACCTCGTTCCAGGAGTTGCGGTACAGCAGATCGATGCTGCCCACCAGACACTGCTGCTGCTGGCCGAAGCTGAACACGTCCAGCTTGCGGAAATCGAAGTGCACCACCTGATTGCGGAAGGCGGCGGTCGGATCGTTTTCCAGATTGACGATGATCGCCAGATGGCGAATCTCGCACGGGCTGTACAGCGCTTTCGGCGTCGGCGCCGGCAGGCGCAGCGGGAAGTGATGGGAAACGTCGGCCACCAGCTCCTGCAGCTTGGCGGTGTCGCACAGGTTGCCGCTCTTGATGTGCAGGCGGGTCTGCGGCGTCAGCAGGCCGTTGAAATAGGCCCAGGCCACCAGCTTGTTCAGGTAGCGGTTATATTCCAGCGGCTGATGGCTGACGATCGAATCCATGGCCGGCGCCTGATTGTACAGGTACCAGCCGGTGCGGTTGGCGCGGCCAACCGGCACGTGAATAAAGGTTAAATCGTTTTCCGACAGGTCCGGTGAAATCTGCGGGTTCACCAGCGTCACCTTGCCGGGCAGCGCTTCGAACGCCGCATACAGTTTGCGGGTCAGCACGCCGATATCCTGCGGGCTGGCGCTGACGCTGAGGTTGTTGCGGCGAGCGAAACGGATCAGGTTGCGGTAGCTCTGCATCATCGCGTCGAGCAGTTCGTTATGCGCTTCGCGCACCCGCTCGATTTTCCAGTTGGCGCGGTTGTCCAGCATCGCCAGACGCTCTTCGCTCCAGCCCCACTCGCTGACCAGCTGGCTGAGGATCTCGCGCCGCCAGCCGACGCAGGCCTTGGCCAGCGACAGCTTTTCACATACTTTCAGGTAAAAACAGCGGCGGGCCAGATCGAGGCGGGTGGTGTCGTTGATGTCGGTCAGGTAGCGGGTCACGCGCTCAAGCATCATGCAGTAGGCGTCGAGCCCGAAGCTGACGATCTCGCCCTGATGCAGCCGGTGTTTGATGTCCGTCGCCAGCAGTTGGGTATTGGGGTATTCCCAGGAATAGGCTTCCAGCAGCAGGGTCTTCAGCACCGCCTTGTAAGGCGAATCGATGCTCTTATACAGTTGCCACAGGCTGGCGCCAAAGTACTCTTCCGCCGACAGCGAACTCAGGCCGCCGAGATCCAGCCACTCGTTCGGCGTCAGCGCGCCCTGCGCGTACAGCGACAGCACGTATTCATCGTAGTGCGCTTCTTCTTCGCCCGGCACCATGTTCCACAGGATGCGTTTGCCGGCCAGGCGCACCGCGGTGCGATAGAATTCGTCGAGCAACAGGATGTGCTGCGTCGAGCCGCAATCTTCGCCGCCCAGGCTGCCGCTTTCATTATGGCGGAAACGGTTTTCATCGATCAGGAAGAAGCTGACTTCCACCCCCATCGAGGCGGCCCACTTCTCAAGCAGGCTGCATTTTTGCTGCAGGCGGGTGCGTTCTTCGTTGTCCAGCCAGGACTGGTGGCAGACCCAGATGTCGAGATCCGAGCTGCAGCTTTGGCCGATAGACGAGGTGCTGCCCATCGAGTAGACGCCGGTGATCGGCAGCTCGCCGCTGGCCGGTTTGTCAAACGGGCTGCCCCATTTGTCTTCTAAATCGTTCAGGTATTCTTGTTGAGTTTCATCAGGCGTGTAGAGGCAAATGCCGTGGGGAACGTTACCGTTCAGGTAACCCGGCATCAGCGGGTGGTGGTGGTGCAGTAAGGTGGGCAGCAGACTGTATACCCGTTGAAACGCGGGCTTCATAGCCGCCAGGGCGCGATCGACGCGTAGCTGATTGATCGCATCCAGTCTCTGCTTCAATGTCTCGATGTAGAGGTACAAGACGTCTCGCCTGATTATCCCGGTGTTTAGAAAAAAACCCGTATTCCATAAGCGCCGTTAGTGTAAGAAGAATATTTGGCGACTTATTGCTGGAAACGTGATCAATTTAACACCTTGCTGATTGACCGTAAAGGAGGTAACGCTTCACAATTATTGTAGCGCTTCCCTAAACGATTTACCCGCAGTGTTAACTGCCCCAAAGCACATCACACGTCCCTTTGATTCCGTTGTCCTTTTTCCGCCTCCGGCTTCTTGCACTGACAGTATTGGCTCTCAGTGGTAGGATGGATGGCGAAATATAAAAACGGTAACAAGCATGTTAGACAAAATTATTCGAATTGCCACCCGACAAAGCCCGCTTGCTCTTTGGCAAGCACATTATGTGCAGCAACGTCTGATGGCCTGCCATCCCGGCCTGCAGGTCGAGTTGGTGCCGATGGTCACCCGCGGCGACGTTATTCTGGATACGCCGTTGGCGAAAGTCGGCGGTAAAGGCCTGTTTGTTAAAGAACTCGAGCTGGCGCTGCTGGAAGGCCGCGCCGACATCGCCGTGCATTCGATGAAAGACGTGCCGGTCGATTTCCCTGCCGGGCTCGGTTTGACCACCATTTGCGAACGCGAAGATCCGCGCGACGCTTTTGTTTCCAATCGTTTCGCCTCGCTCGATCAGCTGCCGCAGGGCAGCGTGGTCGGCACCTCCAGCCTACGCCGCCAGTGCCAGCTGCGTGAACGCCGCCCGGATCTGATCGTGCGCGACCTGCGCGGCAACGTCGGCACTCGCCTGGCCAAGCTGGACAACGGCGACTACGACGCGATTATCCTGGCGGTGGCCGGCCTGAAGCGTTTAGGTCTGGAGCAACGCATCCGCAGCCCGCTGAGCGCCGAAGAGTGTCTGCCGGCGGTCGGCCAGGGTGCGGTCGGCATTGAATGCCGTCTCGACGACAGCGTCACCCGCGCGCTGCTGGCGCCGCTGAACCATGCGGCCACCGAAACCCGCGTACGCGCCGAGCGGGCGATGAATACCCGCCTGGAAGGCGGCTGCCAGGTGCCGATCGGCAGTTATGCCGAACTGGATGGCGACAGCCTGTGGCTGCGCGCCCTGGTCGGCGCGCCGGACGGCAGCCAGATGGTGCGCGGCGAACGCCGCGGCCCGGCCGCCGAAGCCGAACGGATGGGCGTTGAGCTGGCGGAAGAGCTGCTGGCGCGCGGCGCGCGCGAGATCCTGCGCGAGGTTTATCAGGGAAATCCGCCGGCATGACGATCCTGGTAACCCGCCCATCGCCTTCGGGGGAGCTGTTAGTGAGCCGGCTACGCGCACTCGGCCGGGTTGCCTATCATGCACCGCTGATCGACTTCGCCCCCGGCGGCGATCTGCCGAAGCTGCCGCAGGCGTTGCAGCAGCTTAGCGCCGGCGATCTGGTGTTCGTGCTGTCGCAGCATTCGGTGAGTTATGCCGATTCGGTTATCGGCCGCGCCGGGCTGAGCTGGCCCGCTCACCTGGCTTATTACGCCATCGGCCGCACCACCGGGCTGGCGCTGCACCGCATCAGCAGTTTGCCGGTGGAGTACCCGCGCGAACGCGAGATCAGCGAAACGCTGCTGCTGCTGCCGGCGCTGCAAAAGCTGGCGGGCAAACGCGCGCTGATTTTGCGCGGCAACGGCGGCCGCGAACTGTTGGGGTCGACGCTGAGCGAGCGCGGCGCCGACGTCAGCTATTATGAATGCTATCAACGCAGCCCGGTGCACTATGACGGCAGCGAGCAAAGCGCCCACTGGCAGCGCGCCGGTGTGGATACGCTGGTGGTGACCAGCGGTGAAATGTTACAACAGCTCTATACTTTAGTTCCTGATTACTATCGTTCTTCATGGCTGCTGCGTTGCCGCCTGGTAGTAGTGAGCGAACGCCTGGCTACCCTCGCCCGGGACTTGGGCTGGCGTACGATTCGGGTAGCTGACAACGCCGATAATGACGCGCTGATCCGCGCGCTACAATAATCTGACTATGGGATGTGCCACTATGACGGAACAAAATACCCCATCCGCCCCGGTTGAAGAGCCAACCACCGCGGTTGAGAGCTCCCAGCAGCCAGCCGCTGCCAGCCGCAAAGGCAAGAACACCGGCCCGGTGCTCGGCGCGATCGCTATCGTGCTGGTCATCGCCCTCGGCGCGGGCGGCTATTACCACACGCACAAGCAGGTGCAACAGCTGATCGCCGCCAATCAGGCGCTGCAACAGCAGCTTGAAGGCGTAAAGCAGAGCCAACAGCAGGAAAGAAATGCGCTGGAAGGCCTGCTGCAGCAGCAGGGTAAAACCCTGGACGCCGCCGATCGCGAGCAGGCGAATCTGGCGCGCCAACTGAGCGAGCTGCAGGAAAAAGTGGCGACCATCTCCGGCAGCGACGCCAAAACCTGGCTGCTGGCGCAGGCCGATTTCCTGGTGAAAATGGCCGGCCGCAAGCTGTGGAGCGATCAGGATGTGACCAGCGCCGCCGCGCTGCTGAAAAGCGCCGACGCCAGCCTGGCGGATATGAACGATCCGAGCCTGCTCGACGTGCGCCGCGCCATTACCGAAGACATCAGCACGCTTTCCACGCTGACCCAGGTCGATTACGACGGCATCATCCTCAAGGTCAATCAGCTGTCCAATCAGGTGGATAACCTGCGCCTGGCGGACAACGACACCGACGAAGCGCCGATGGATCAAAACAGCAGCGAGCTCTCCGGCTCGATCGGCGAATGGCGGCAGAACCTGGCCAAGAGCTGGCGCAATTTCATGACCGACTTCATCACCATCCGCCGCCGCGACACCAGCGCCGAACCGCTGCTGGCGCCGAACCAGGACATCTACCTGCGCGAGAACATTCGTTCGCGCCTGCTGGTGGCCGCACAGGCCATCCCGCGCCATCAGAACGAGACCTACAAGCAGTCGCTGGAAACCGTCTCTACCTGGGTGCGCGCCTATTTCGACACCACCGACCCGGCGACCAAGGCCTTCCTTGAAGAGCTGGATAACCTGAGCCAACAGTCGATCTCGATGGATGTGCCGGATCAGCTGAAGAGCCAGCCGCTGCTGGAAAAAGTGATGCAGACCCGGGTGCGCAACCTGATGACCCAGTCCCCTGCCGCTCACCAGGAGGGTTAAGCCATGTTACGCGTGCTATTTCTGTTCCTGGTGGTGATCGCCAGCGTGGTGCTCGGGCCGATGTTAGCCGGGCATCAGGGCTATGTGCTGATCCAGACCGATAATTACAATATTGAAACCAGCGTCACCGGCCTGGTGATCATGCTGGTGCTGCTGTTCGTGGTGCTGCTGGCGATCGAATGGATCCTGCGCCGTATCTTCCGTACCGGCGCCCGCACGCGCGGCTGGTTTATCGGCCGCAAGCGCACCCGCGCGCGCCAGCAAACCAAAGCCGCGCTGATCAAACTGGCGGAAGGCGACTACAAGCAGGTTGAAAAGCTGATGACGCGCAACGCCGATCACGCTGAGCAACCGGTGGTGAACTACCTGCTGGCCGCCGAGGCCGCACAACAACGCGGCGATGACTTCCGTACCAACCAATATCTGGAGCGCGCCGCTGAAGCCGCCGATACCGATCAGCTGCCGGTGGATATCACCCGGGTTCGCATCCAGCTGGCGCAGGGCGAGAACCATGCCGCGCGCCACGGCGTCGATCGCCTGCTGAACCAGGCGCCGCGCCATCCGGAAGTGTTGCGCCTGGCGGAACAAGCCTATCTGCGCACCGGCGCCTACGCGTCGCTGCTGGAAGTGCTGCCGTCGATGCGTAAAATCGAGCTGCACAGTGAAGAGCAGCTGCAGGCATTGCAGCAACAGGCTTATATCGGGCTGATGAATCAGGCGATGGCGGACGAAGGCAGCGAAGGCCTGAAGCGCTGGTGGAAAGATCAGAGCCGCAAGACGCGTCACGAAGTGCCGCTGCAAATCGCGATGGTGGAGCACCTGATCGAATGCAACGACCACGAACTGGCGCAGGAGATTGTGCTCGACAGCCTGAAGCGCCAATATGACGAGCGCCTGGTGCTGTTGCTGCCGCGGCTGAAGTCCGGCAACCCCGAGCAGTTGGAAAAAGCGCTGCGTCAGCAGATGAAGCAACACGGCGCGACGCCGCTGCTGAACAGCACGCTGGGGCAACTGCTGATGAAGCACGGCGAGTGGCAGCAAGCGGCCGACGCTTTCCGCGAAGCGTTGAAACAGCGCCCGGATGCTTACGACTACGCCTGGTTGGCCGATACGCTGGAAAAACTGCATCGTTCGGATGAAGCGGCGCAGATGCGACGTGAGGGACTGATGTTGACGCTGAAACAGAACGGCGGCGAATAACGCCCTGCCCAAGTGAGAAAAGCGCGGCTCCGATGCCGCGCTTTTTTTTGCCCAGGGTTTTCTGTGGCGCAAAAAAAACACTTGCCGTATGGCAAGTGTATAAAGAAGCAATCAGGTCTAGGACAACAGGGGCGGTGCCTCACTCAACGTTTTGCCCTGAGCGTGATGACGGGTTAGTCATCGTTCTCGTGGGCGATAGGCACCCTAAATCGGCTCTGCGTCATTCCCAGGGTTTATGAAGCCTAAGGCGAACATAAGAGGTGGAATGAGCATCTACGCTATAGATAATGCATTTGACGTGCCAACTTTTAGATTGAGCCCATTTCCAATAGGAAATTTAATTCAATGCATTGAAATATAAATAATTTATACTTCCTCCCCACCCTTCCTGCCTGATACCTCTCCCTGGCATTCCATGCCAGCGGCCGTTATAAGAATGTCGCTTCAAAACGACGGCTTAAGCCAAATCCATTTTTATCTTTTAAAATCAATAAATTATTTGTCTCAACCTGACGACAGCGCTGGATGGTCATGTCGCTGAAAACCAACATGCTCACAGGCAGGCACAAGATGCCAGCCCTCATGGATGCAAAAAGCCCGCACATTGCTGCGCGGGCCTGCCTTCTCGTCTCGCTTCGCGAGGCTCCTCCTGCGGAGGTACTCATCCTCATAAACTGCAGACGAAAAAAAACCTGCTTTAAAAAGCAGGTTTTTCGAATGTGGTCGGCGAGAGAGGATTCGAACCTCCGACCCACTGGTCCCAAACCAGTTGCGCTACCAAGCTGCGCTACTCGCCGATTTGTGTTGCTCATACTACCCGATTTATCAGACCGTTGTCCATATAAATCTTATATTTATCAGATATTTTGCGTGGTGCGAAGAGAGGGACTTGAACCCTCACGTCCGTAAGAACACTAACACCTGAAGCTAGCGCGTCTACCAATTCCGCCACCTTCGCACTGTCACAAAATACTGCTAAATCTTCACTTCATCAGGAAGTGGGGTGGCTAATGGGACTCGAACCCACGACAACTGGAATCACAATCCAGGGCTCTACCAACTGAGCTATAGCCACCATTACTACTTCTTCTTACTCACGCGGTAATATTACCACCGCAGCTCCTGCGCACAAACTTAATGGCGCGCCCGACAGGATTCGAACCTGAGACCTCTGCCTCCGGAGGGCAGCGCTCTATCCAGCTGAGCTACGGGCGCGTAGCGCCGTTGCGGGAGGGGATACTACGGATTTACGCCAATCCTGTCTAGTGCTTTTTCGCAGAAATGTTGCGTTTGATTACGCTTTGCTCACTCCTGCGCAGGAAAGCGCACTCCGTAGCCCCTTTTCACCGTTTATTGCCGTGTTTCTACCCGATTTTCAGCCGGATGATGTTTCTTATGCATGCCGAAAGCGAAGTAGCACAGGCTGACGCCCGCTAAGAAAATCGCCCCGACCAGCAGGGAAATTCGCGTATCCGGGTTGATTCCCATGCCGACCAGCACGCAAACCAGAAAAGCGATGGTCAGATAGTTCACATACGGGAACATGATCGACTTAAAGCTGTGGTTTTTGATCGCTTCCTTATGGGCGCGGCGGAAATAGAGCTGGCTGATCAGCACCACGAACCACGGCACCATGCCCGGCAACACGCTGGCGCTGTAGACATAGACGAACACCTGCTCCGGATTAGGGATGATGTAGTTCAGCGCGGAGCCCACCAACAGGCAGCCAATGGTGACGGCGATGCAGTTGACCGGCACGCCGCTGGCGGAAAGCTTGGTCAGCGCCGCCGGCAGTTGGCGATTCTTGGCCAGGGCGTACAGCATGCGGCCGCCGCTGTACATGCCGCTGTTGCAGCCGGAAAGCGCGGCGGTCAGTACCACGAAGTTGATGATGCCGGCGGCGGCGACGATGCCGATCTTGGCGAAGGTCAGCACGAACGGGCTGCCGGTGGTGCCGATGCCGTTCCACGGGAAGATGGTCACGATGACGAAGATCGCGCCGACATAGAAGATCAGGATGCGCCACAGGATATTGTTGATCGCGCGTTTCAGTGTCACCTGCGGGTTCTTGGCTTCCCCGGCGGTGATGCCCACCAGCTCAACCCCCTGATAGGACGCCACCACGATGCACAGCGCAAACAGGAAGCCTTTCCAGCCGCCGGCAAAGAAACCGCCGTGCGCCGTCAAATTGGCGAAACCGATAGGTTCACCGCCGTTGCCGAAGCCGAAGAAGATCACCCCCAGCCCCACCAGAATCATCACGATGATAGTGGTGACCTTGATCATGGCGAACCAGAACTCCAGCTCCCCATACAGGCGCACCGCCGCCAGGTTGGCCAGCGCCACCATCGCCACGGCAATCAGCGCCGGCACCCACTGCGGTATTTCCGGGAACCAGAACTGCACATACACCCCGATGGCGGTGATCTCAGAAATGCCGACGGCAATCCACATAAACCAGTAGCCCCAGGCGGTCAGATAACCGAAGTAGGGATTCATGTACTTATGCGCGTAAACGGCAAACGACCCGGCGACCGGCTCAAGGAACAACATTTCTCCCATCGAACGCATAATGAAGAATACGAACAGCCCGGCGATGATGTAAGCCAGCAGCACCGATGGCCCCGCCCACTTCAGCGTACTGGCCGAGCCCATAAACAGGCCGACGCCGATGGTGCCCCCCAGAGCGATAAGCTCGATGTGCCGGGCCTCAAGACCCCGGTGTAGCCCTTGCGGTTTCTCTTTGTGTGCCATAAATCCTCAATAATTTTTCTCGGGTTGTGTTTGCCTGCCGGCCGCTGCCGGTCGTTATTGTCATTATTAAAAGAATAAATCATCCCCTGCCGATCGGACTGGCATCAACGGGTAGTCGGAGCGAAGTTACCGTGAGAAGGACATCGTTCAGCGCTGTCGCATCAGGCTTCAGCGGCCAGGGATAATTTCCGGGCGGTATCGTTTCGCATTTCGCCGCTATAAGCAAACCGCAATTTAAAACTTTATGGAATAAATGCGGCGGCGTTTAGGGCCGAGGGTTATAGATATGCGGGAGAAACGCACAAAAGCAGATTATTGGTACAGCAGTCCGGAGCGGAACAGCACTTTCCACCCCGGATGAGGGGTTACATCTTGCCGCTGTAGTAGTAGCCGACAAACTTCAACAGCTTCAACTGCCGGCCGATGCGGCTGGGTTGGCTGAGCAGGCGGTAGAGCCATTCCAGACCAAGGTTCTGCCACACCTTGGGCGCACGCTTCACATGGCCGGTAAAAACGTCGTAGGTGCCGCCCACGCCCATATACAGCGCCTGCGGATGCACCTTGCGGCAGTCGCGCATCAGGATCTCCTGCTTCGGCGATCCCATCGCCACCGTCACGATAGCGGCGCCGCTGGCGCGAATACGCTCGAACAACGCCTCTCGCTGATCCGGTTTGAAATAGCCGTCCTGGCTGCCCACCAGGTTGACATTCCACTGGCTGCGCAGCTTCTGCTCGGTTTCCGCCAAGACTTCCGGCTTGCCGCCGACCAAGAAGACCGGCGTGCCTTCGCGGCCGGCGCGCTGCATCAACGCTTCCCACAGATCGGCGCCCGCGACGCGCGACACATCCGCCGCCGGGTATTTGCGGCGAATCGAGCGCACCATGCTGATGCCGTCGGCGTACTTGTACTCCGCTTCATCCAGCAACGCATGCAGCGCCGGGTCCTCTTCCGCCTTCAGGATCTTTTCCGCATTCATCGCCACCAGCGTGCCCTGTTTGACCCGGCCGCCGTCGAACAGAAAATCCATACAGTGCGCCATATCGCGAAAGCCCCACAGGCTGAAACCGCGCAGCTCATACTGCGGCACCGAAATCTTTGTTTCCATCGTTCTCATTACCCTTACAAAAGACCGTTGGCCCGAGGCGGAGACGCCAGCGCGCGGGCACGCGTCACTCTGGCCTTGATCAGCCCGGCGGTATCGAACAGCCAATACAGCAACTTCGCCAGCACCAGACAGGCGCCGAAAATAATGCAGAAGAACACCACGCGCGACACGAATGAGTCCACCCCTTCACGCGCCAACACGATCATGTTGAACACCGCGCCGAAGCAGAACCCCTGCAGAATGGCCGCCTTATAGCGGTTCGGCTCTGTTTTGCCCAGCTCATACAGCCAGTCGAACCACTTGATGATCATGCCCACCAGAATCGCGCCGAGCGGGATAAACAGCGCGCCGCCCATCACCACCAGCGAACCGATCAGCGTCGGCGAAATCGCCAGCCCGGAGTGGTTGTTCAGCACTTCCCAGGTGAAATAGTTGGCCGAGTTCAGCACCACGTCCGGCCGGCCCGGCCATAGCCAGGTTGGGATAAAGACGTAGAAATCACGCAAGATCGGCGCCAGGCCCTGGAAATCGATCTTGTCGTAATTTTGCAGCAGCAGCGCCAGGTTTTCCCACGGCGAGAAGGTATCGCGGGTCAGGTAGAGGAAGGTATAAAACGCTTCCGCGCCGCTGACGTCCAGGCTATAGCGCTTCAACGCCAGCCAGAACATGCCGACCACGCCGAATATGCCCGCCGCCGCCAGCATCCACAGCGTGATCCAGCCGCGCACGATGCCGATAAACAGGAACAGCGCGAAAGCGATGATGATATTGGCACGGGTGCCGCCGACGATCACGTAGGTCAGAATACCGAACGCCACCGTCGCCACCAGGAACAAAAACCAGGCGCGCAGATCCTGCCGCAGGAAATAGACCACCAGCATCGCCGGAATGAAGAAGTAGAAGAAACGCTTGAGCGCCACGCCGGACACATCGCTGGAGAAGATCTGGCTGTAGGAATTGAGCTTGAACAGCAGGAAGCCGTTCTGCATGAAGAAGATCCCAACGGTGCCGATCGCCACCAGCGCCAGCAGCACCCAGGTCATATGAGTCTCTACCCGGTTCATGGTGAACAGCGCCGCGCGCGGCTGAGTGCGGCGCTTGCGCAGCCGAGTCTTGTAAGTGACGTAATAGATGGCGTAAAACGCCGTCGCCGACAGCAGGGCGTACAACAGAAACTCCACCGGCACCACCTCGACGTCAAACTGAAACACCAGCAGACAGGTCAACGGGAAGCCGAAATAAAACGTCAGCAAATACAACAACGAGAATAAGACGTTGAAGTTAAAGCGCACGCGCCGAAACTCCTGATAGGTCAGCGTCAGGATAAACGTCAGGCTGACCAGATAGACGACGAATAAGCCGCCGAATTGCGCCAACGTCATGAGTGCTCTCCCGCCGCCAACGCCAAGGCTTGCTGCCAACCGTCGACATAGTTCGGATTGAAGAAGGCGATCGCCTGTTTATCCACCGCCGCCAGCTGACGCTGCGCTTCGCGCACCACCGCCTCGTCCAGCGAATCGCCGTAGAACAGCACCGGCAGGTGCTGTTCCGCCAGATCCTGCCAGAACGGGTTTTGCCGGCTGAGCACAAAAGGCACGCCGAACTGAATCAGCAGGCACAGGGTGCCAATCCCCTGCTGGCGATTGAAAATGAAATAGCCCAGATCGCAGGCGCGTAAAATATTGAGATAGTCCTCAAACGCCACCTGCTGCGTGAGCAGCTGCAGGTTTTTCTCGCCGAACAGCGGCAACCCGGCGACGCGCACTTGCTCGATGTAGGCGTCGTTATTGGCCGGATAGCCCATCGGCAGGATCACGCGCACGTTGGCGCCGAACTGCTGATGAATCGCCTGCAGCGCTTCGATATGCCGATTGCTGCGATCGCCGGAGTTGCCCACCAGAACCGTCATCGGCCCGGCCAGATTTTTCTCGACGTGAACGTCGGTCAGCGCCGGATCCATGCGGGTCGGGAAGTACAGCAGCGAGGCCGGCACCCGCGCATGGCGCTGCTGGTAGTGAATCACGTCGCCGCGAGTAGCAAACACATTCCCCACCCGCCCCTGCGCAATGCGGCGCAGCAGATAGAACAGCCGGAATTTCCAGCTGGTGGCGTCTTCATACAAATCGGCGCCCCAAATATGCCAACTGACCTGACGCGCCTTGATCTTGCCGCTCAGCAACGCCAGCCACAGCCCCGGATTGAACTGGCCGTGCAGGAAGAAGCGCGTCTCGCGATCGGCCTGGGCGCGGGCGATCACCGCCGCCGCCAGGCTCTTCTTGTCCGCGTAGGGCTTTATGTCCAGGGCGGGGAAATCCCCCAGTGCCGCCACATCCTTGGCCGCCACCATAAAATGCCGCGTCTGCTCAACCGGCAGACGCGGCGCCAGCACGTCGTTGAAGAAGCGCAGCACCGTCTGGTTATGATGCGGGATATCGGATCCCAGAACGTGAATCAGTGTGGTCATACTCGTCTACGATAAATAAGAAACACGCAGCTACAGAGCGCGAAATACACGATGTAGGTTGCCATATAGGCCTGAGCAGCTCCCAGCGCGCCATGCAGCGGGATCAGCCAGTGCGAGAACAGCGTCAGCAGCAGAAACTGGCTGACTTCCGTCAGGATATAGAAGCGCAGCGACGCTTTGGCGATCACCAGATAGCCGAACACATAAGCCCCGACTTTCAGCACGTCGCCCACCAGCTGCCAGGCAAACAGATCGCGCATAGCGACGAATTTGTCCGAGAACAGCAGCCAGATGGCGAAATCACGCAGCAACCACACCGTAAAGCTCGCCGCCGCTACCGCCGGCAGCACGAATTTCAGCGAGCGCACGATCTCCCGCGAGATGGCGCCCTTGTCCGTCAACCGCGACAGCGTCGGCAGCAGATAGACGGTAAACGAGGCGGTGATAAACTGCAGATAAGCATCGGAAATGCTGCTGACGCCCTGCCAAATCCCCACTTCATCCCAACCGTAATGCGCGGCCAACAGGTTACGCATCATCACGTAGGCCACCGGCAACGTCACCGAGGTGATCAACGCCATGAGGGTGAATTTGCCGAGGTTGCCGGCCACCCCTTTGTCCCAGCGCGGAGCCAGGTAGCGCAGCGGCAACGTTTTGCGCCGCCACAGCATCAGCCCGGCCGGCACCACCACCAACGCCGGCACCAGCGCCAGCCCCGCCAGCGCGCCTTCATAGCCGCCCAGCTTGAAACACAGGTAATAAGCCACCACGCCGATCAGGCTGCCGCCGATCACCGCCAGCGCATTGCCCATCGCATCGCGATAGCCTTTAAGCACCGCCATGAACAGGTTGGCGTAGGCGATGCCCATCTGAATGAAAGCGACGGCGCGCACCACGCCGACGTACTCGGCATGCCCGAACAGCCCGATGCTGATCGGTTCGGCGGCGAACAGAAACACCAGCGCCAGCAAGGTCGAAAAACCCAGCACGATGCTCGATGCGGTACCGACCGCCAGGCGCAAACGCTGCGGATCCTGATGGTACTCCGCCACGTATTTGGTTATACCGTTAAAAATGCCCGCGCCGGACAGCACGCCCAGCACGGTGATCAACTGGCGAAAGTTACCCGCCTGCCCTACGCCGCTGGGGCCAAACGCCACCGCCAGCAGTTTCACCACCAACAGCCCCACGCCAATTTTGATCAGCGTGGAGCCGGCGGTCCATATCGATGCTTTTGCCAACGACATATCAGGCAAAGAAGCTCAGGATGGTATTGATTACCGTACGCTGATTGACATCAGACATATTGTAGAACAGCGGCAAGCGCACCAGGCGCGCACTTTCCTGCGTGGTGTAACGATCTTCACCGGCAAAGCGGCCAAAGCGTTCACCGGCCGGGCAGTCATGCAGCGGGATATAGTGGAACACCGCCATGATCTCGGCTTCCTTCAGATAACTGATGAAAGCCGTGCGATCGTCAATATCGCGCAGCTTGATATAGAACATGTGCGCATTGTGCACACAATCTGCCGGTAAGCTCGGCAGCTCGATGCGTCCGGCCTTCGCCAACGGCAGGAAACTGTCGTAGTACTTCTGCCACTGTGCCAAACGGCGCTGGTTGATGCGCTCCGCCACTTCCAACTGGCCCCACAGGTAGGCGGCCTGCAGGTCAGACATCAGATAGCTGGAACCGATGTCGCGCCAGGTATATTTATCGACCTGGCCACGGAAGAACTGGCTGCGGTTGGTGCCTTTTTCACGGATGACTTCCGCCCGATCGATCAGGGCCGGATCGTTCACCAGCGTCGCGCCGCCTTCGCCGCCGGCGGTGTAGTTTTTGGTTTCATGGAAGCTGAAGCAGCCGATATGGCCGATGGTGCCCAATGCCTTGCCTTTGTAGGTCGACATCACGCCCTGCGCGGCGTCTTCCACTACGAACAGGTTATATTTCTTCGCCAGCGCCATGATGGTATCCATCTCGCAGGCAACGCCGGCATAGTGCACTGGCACAATCGCGCGGGTTTTATCGGTGATCGCCGCTTCGATTTTGGTTTCGTCGATGTTCATGGTGTCCGGACGCAGGTCGACGAACACCACTTTGGCACCGCGCAGCACAAAGGCGTTGGCGGTGGAAACGAAGGTAAAGCTCGGCATGATCACTTCGTCACCCGGCTGGATATCCAGCAGGATGGCGGCCATTTCCAACGACGCGGTGCAGGAAGGCGTCAACAGCACTTTCGCGCAGCCGAAACGCTGTTCCATCCACTGCTGGCAGCGACGGGTGAAACCGCCGTCGCCGCACAATTTGCCGCTGCCCATGGCAGCCTGCATATATTCCAGTTCAGTGCCAACAACCGGTGGAGCGTTAAATGGAATCATGTCTACCTCTGTATAGCCAGTACGCGGTGCTTTCAATCACGGCACCCTGTCGTTGATAGAGTCGTAATGCGGCGATATTGCCTGTCTGGGTCGCGACCCGCAGGCGCTGCACACCCTGGTGCCGGCAGGCCTCTTTGGCGGCGTTCATCAAGCGCGAACCTGTGCCCTTGCCCATCTCGCCGGGAAACGCCGCCAACAGGCCGATGCGCGCTTCGCTCTCGCCAATGTCGCGCAAGCTGACGAAGCCTTCAGGGCGTCCCTGACTATCCAGCGCTAATAGACACTGGCGGTCGAAAGTGCCTAAGACGGCTTTTTCGATCCACAGGGCATAAAACCGGCCGCTGTCGTCAGGTTGATACCAGGGCGCGCGAAATCGGCTGGCGCTGAAAACTTGCGCCGCTGCGGCGCGCAATGCCGGAATATCGGCCGCGGTCGCCTGACGAATCGCTTGTGTGCCGTGACTCGGCTCATCCGCTCGCCCGACATCGAGGTCCAAAACAAAATCGACTTCGCCCTCAACCAATCGGAATCCCAAATCGGCCAAACCATCCGCCAACGCAACGTGCTGCGCGGGGATCTTGGCCTGCACCAGGGCGTAAGCCGCCACATCGGCCTTGGCAAGCGCCGGAGCCGAGGGCGAGAAACTGAGCTTCGCGCTGTTGAGCGCGAAAAACTCGCTTTCCCACGCTAAAGGCTCAATACTGGCGTGGACGCGCATGCAATAGATCCAGTAAATATTTGCCATATCTGGCTTTGGACAGCGGCTCAACGGCGCATTTCACGCCGTCATCATTCAGACAGTCATTACGCCAAACACACTCTTCCAGGCAAACGAAGATACGTTTCAACGCCAAACTCCTTTGGTATCAACCACCCAGGTTTGCTTGATCTCTTCCGGCCGGATGGCCCTGAACTGCTGGTGATCGACCAACATCACGATCACATCGGCCTGCTGCAACGCCTCAGCAATTGGCGTCAACGTCACATGGCCCGCCAGCGACTTCGGCAACTGTTCGACGTTCGGTTCCACCGCCAGCGTTTCGCCAGCGTGCCATTCGGCGATCAGGTGCGCGACTTCTACCGCCGGGCTTTCACGCAAATCGTCGATATTCGGCTTGAAGGCCAGGCCGAAGCAGGCAATTCTCACCTCGGACGCGCGCTTGTCAGTAACGGCCAGGCAATCGGCCACCGCCGCTTTCACACGGTCGACCACCCACAGCGGTTTGCCGTCGTTCACCAGGCGTGCGGTGTGGATCAAGCGCGCCTGCTGCGGATTCTGTGCCACGATAAACCACGGATCGACGGCGATGCAGTGCCCCCCGACGCCCGGTCCCGGCTGCAGAATATTCACCCGCGGATGGCGGTTTGCCAGGCGGATAAGTTCCCAGACGTTAATCCCCTGCTCGGCGCAAATCAGCGACAGTTCATTGGCAAAGGCGATGTTCACATCGCGGAAGCTGTTTTCCGTCAGCTTGCACATCTCGGCGGTGCGCGAATTGGTGATCACGCATTCGCCCTCGAGGAAAATCTTGTACAGCGCGCTGGCGCGCTCCGAGCACTTCGGCGTCATGCCGCCGATCACGCGGTCATTTTGAATCAGCTCCACCATCACCTGCCCCGGCAACACACGCTCCGGGCAGTAGGCGATATTCACATCCGCCGCTTCACCCGCGTGCTGCGGGAAACTGAGATCGCTGCGCGCCTGCGCCAGCCATTCCGCCATTTGTTCGGTGGCTCCCACCGGCGAGGTGGACTCCAGGATCACCAGATCGCCTTTTTTCAGCACCGGCGCCAGCGATTTCGCCGCCGCTTCGACATAGGCCAGATCCGGCTCGTGATCGCCTTTGAACGGCGTAGGCACCGCGATCAGGAAGGCATCGGCCGCCAGCGGTTTGGTCACCGCCTGCAGGAAACCGCCGTCGACGGCGTCCTTGACCACTTTGTCCAGATCCGGCTCAACGATATGGATCGCGCCGCGGTTAATGGTATCTACCGCATGTTGGTTAACATCTACACCCACCACTTTTTTCTTGCGGGAAGCAAACGCCGCCGCCGTTGGCAAGCCGATATAACCCAGGCCAATAACCGAAATAGTGTCAAAACTCATAGTTTCACCTGATGATTCTTTAAAGCTTCGAGGATACGGCGACAGGCATGTCCGTCACCGTATGGGTTGTGCGCCCGACTCATCGCGTGATATTCGCTTTCGTCCGTCAACAGCCGGGTCACCGCTTCAACAATTTTGGCCACATCGGTGCCGACCAGACGCACCGTGCCCGCATCTATCGCTTCCGGACGTTCGGTGGTGTCGCGCATCACCAGCACCGGTTTGCCTAACGATGGCGCCTCTTCTTGAATGCCGCCGGAATCGGTGAGGATCATATAAGCCTTGGTCATCAGGTAGACAAAAGGCAAATAGTCTTGGGGATCGATCAACATGACATTGTCGATGCCCTTGAGAATGCGATTAACCGGTTCGCTGACGTTCGGATTGAGGTGCACTGGATACACCACCTGCACTTCCGGATGGGTACGGGCAATTTCCGCCAACGCGCTGCAAATTCGTTCAAAACCGCCGCCAAAGCTTTCGCGACGATGGCCGGTGACCAGGATCAATTTCTTGGTGGCGTCTAGGTAGGGGTAGCGCTGCGCCAGATCGGCCTGTAGCGCGGCATGGCTCATCACCCGATCGCGCACCCAGAACAGCGCGTCGATCACCGTGTTGCCGGTCACGAAAATATGCTTATCCAGCAGCGACTCGCGCAGCAGATTTTTGCGCGAGTTTTCGGTCGGCGCGAAATGATACATCGCCAGATGGCCAGTCAGCTTGCGATTAGCCTCTTCAGGCCAGGGAGAGTAAAGATCGCCGGTGCGCAGCCCGGCCTCGACATGCCCGACGGGAATGCGCTGATAGAACGCCGCCAGGCTGGTCGCCAACGTCGTGGTGGTGTCGCCGTGCACCAGCACCACATCCGGTTTGAATTCCTCCAGCACGCCCTTCAATCCCTCCAGGATGCGGCAGGTGATTTCACTCAGCCCCTGGCCGGGTTTCATGATGTTCAGGTCGTAATCCGGCGTAATCTCAAACAACCGCAATACTTGATCCAACATCTCGCGATGCTGTGCCGTTACACAGACTCTTGATTCAAAGGCTTCATCCTGAGCCAGTGCATGTACCAGCGGCGCCATTTTAATGGCTTCAGGCCTGGTGCCGAAAACAGTCAACACTTTCACAGCGAATCTCTTTTGGTCGGTTAATCGCAGGCACCGCCTGCGAATGGGGCGCTTACGCGCCCTTCGTCAGATTATTATATTATTTTTTAACTACGCGTCCGACGCGCCAGGGCAACGCCCGCGCCGACCAGGGCACCCATCGCCCCCCACAGGATCAGCCAGAATGCCCGACGCGGGCTGTCGCGTTTTACCGGCTCTTCCGGCGTACGCAGGTAGCGATAAGTCTGAAACTTCTCATCCAACGTCGGGCCAACGTTCAACGTCGACAACATGGCGCGGTTTTGCTCATAATCCAGATCGTAGGCCGGGCCGGAAGCCTGTAGCCCTTCCAGACGCGCCTGCAGCATCGGCCGCCCCAGCAGGAACAGATCCGAATCCGGCAGTTGTTCGACCGGGGTGTCGGTTTGCGTGCGGCTGAAGCCCTGCGTTTCGGCGATTTTCAGCGCCTGTTGGGTGGTGTTCAATTCACGTTTGTAAACCGATTCCGCCACCGCTTCCTGACGCTTGACCTGCGCTTTCATCGACGTGGTACGGGCGGCCCAGGCCCCCTGGATCTCTTCGTTCAGATGCAGGGCGGCGCGGTGGCTGGCGAAATTCACATATTGGCGCAACAGGCGGTTGGCTTCCGCCGCACTCTCTGCCGTCAGCTTAACGCCGTCGTTCGGCGCTTTTTTGTCGTCGCGCGGTGTGAACTGAATGTTGTTGATCAGCTCGTCGAGCAACGCCGCATCGGCGCGGGCGTCCCCTTCCTGGCGCTGTTTGTAGTAATCGCTCTGCAGCCAGAAATCGCGACGCGTATCGTAAGCCGCCAGTTGCATGATGAATTCATTGTAGGCTTCGTCCGCGATACTCGGCTGCTCGCCGACCGTCGCCGGTAACGTACGTACATCCAGATTGCGCAGGAACTGTTGCTGCGAATAGTAACCGCCCAGTGCATTCACCGTGGGTTTGTCGGTGATCGCGGTGGCGCTCCATTCCTGTTTAACCAAATAAGAAACGCCCAGCGCAACCGCTGCAAACAGCGCCGCAATGCCGATAATCCATAATTTTCCGCGCCATAAGGTGCAGCACAGGCCGCGGATATCGAGTTCGTTATCCATTGTCGGGGTATTCTTGTTGTCAGACGTTGTTTCTGGATTCATCACAGCCCAAAAGCCTCTGGTTAAGATACTTGCTTGTTATCGCTCGAACGCCGCAAACGGCGCTTGATACGCTTGATGTATCTCGCGACGCGCCAGGCTCGCTTAATGCAATAACCATATAGGAAGAAAGCAAGCAAGAATAATGCCAACATCACCCATTCAGGAATGAAAGTCAGCCGTTCTCCGATCACGCCCACTGCCGCCAGCAACGCGGCCGCCAGGGTGATCAGCACGAAAGCCTGCCGCGGCGTAAAGCCTGCGCGCATGATCAGGTGATGAATATGCTGGCGATCGGGAGAGAAAGGGCTCATGCCTTTGCGTAAACGACGATACATGATTGCAATCATGTCCATCAGCGGAATAGCGATGATCCACAGCGCAGTTACCGGGTTGATCGAACGAGTGGCGCCTTGCGAGCTTTGCAGCAGCAGCCAGATGGCGGTGAAACCGATCAACGTGCTGCCCGCATCCCCCATAAACACCTTATAGCGGCGGCCGAGAATGCCGAGGTTAAGCAAAATATAGGGAACAATCGCGGCAATCATCGCAAAGCACCAGAACGCCAGCGCACTATGGCCGCTCAGGTACAGCAGCAGACCCAGCGCGCCGAAGGAAACGCACGACAGGCCACCCAGCAAGCCATCGATGCCGTCAACCATGTTGAAGGCGTTGATCGCCGCCCACACGGCGAACAGCGTCACCAAATACCCGAATGGCCCCAGCAAGACTTCCCAGTCGCCCAGCACATGGCCGAAGCTGCGCAGATACAGGCCGGCGAACACCATCATGGCGACACCGACCAGCGCCTGAACCAACGCGCGGATCTTGACGCTGATATCAAAGCGATCGTCCAAAGCACCGATGAACACTAAAACACCCGCACAAGTGAGGTAAAGTTCACCGTGGGCAATGTGTTGTTCCGATATAAGGAAAGCGAAACATAGACCGGCGTAGACCGCAATGCCGCCAACCAACGGGATCAGCCCCTGATGACGTTTGCGGTAGTTGGGTTTATCAACCAAACCGATGCGCTTTGCTACCTTGCGGGCAACAAAAAGGAAAACTAAGGAAAACAGGAAAACAAATAGGATTTCAGTACTCATAGTGAGTAAGTTCACAATTAACAGATCTCGTAAGAAGATAAGGCAGCTTAACATGGGCGACAGGTTGTGCCATGAGGTCCCGTTGCCTTTCAGTCATTTCCTATGACGCCAGAATTCATTCCCGTTTCGCGCCTGTACTGACCCGGAATACTCCCCGGCTACGGTATGCCGTCAGCAGATTTCACGTACATCACAAACAAGAAAAACTCTCAATAAGTCGCGGAAACAACTTACTTTTCCATTATTGCTACTTATCGTATCCGCCAAAAGCGAAAAACGCCACGACTAGGCGTGGCGTTCAGCGAATTTTTTAACGAATTATGAGCGTTTCATCATATCGAAGAATTCATCGTTGGTTTTAGTCATCGCCAACTTATTGATGAGGAACTCCATCGCGTCAATCTCACCCATCGGGTGAATGATTTTGCGCAGGATCCACATTTTTTGCAGCTCTTCGGAGGTGGTGAGCAGCTCTTCTTTACGGGTACCGGAGCGGTTGTAATCGATCGCCGGGAATACGCGTTTCTCGGCAATTTTACGCGCCAAGTGCAATTCCATGTTGCCGGTACCTTTAAATTCTTCGTAGATCACTTCGTCCATCTTCGAACCGGTATCAACCAGCGCGGTCGCGATGATGGTCAGGCTGCCGCCCTCTTCCACGTTACGCGCCGCACCGAAGAAACGCTTCGGACGATGCAGGGCGTTGGCGTCCACACCACCGGTCAGCACCTTGCCAGAGGCCGGCACCACGGTGTTGTAGGCACGCGCCAGACGGGTGATGGAGTCGAGCAGAATGATCACGTCTTTCTTGTGCTCAACCAGGCGCTTGGCCTTCTCGATCACCATTTCGGCCACTTGCACGTGACGCGAAGCCGGCTCGTCGAAGGTCGATGCGATCACTTCGCCTTTCACCAGGCGCTGCATCTCGGTCACTTCTTCCGGACGTTCGTCGATCAGCAGCACCATCAGCACGCAGTCTGGGTGGTTGTAGGCGATGCTCTGCGCAATATTCTGCAGCAGCATGGTTTTACCGGCTTTCGGCGGTGCCACGATCAGGCCACGCTGGCCGCGGCCAATAGGCGCCGCCAGATCGAGTACGCGCGCCGTCAGGTCTTCGGTCGAGCCGTTGCCGCGCTCCATCCGCAGACGGGAATTGGCGTGCAGCGGCGTCAAGTTCTCGAACAGGATCTTGCTGCGGGCGTTTTCCGGCTTGTCGTAGTTGACTTCGTTGACTTTCAACAGGGCAAAATAGCGCTCGCCTTCTTTTGGCGGACGAATCTTACCGGAAATGGTGTCACCAGTGCGGAGGTTGAAGCGGCGGATTTGGCTAGGGGATACGTAGATGTCGTCGGGACCGGCGAGGTAGGAACTGTCTCCAGAGCGGAGGAAACCGAATCCATCCTGCAATATCTCGAGCACGCCGTCGCCGAAGATATCTTCTCCGCTTTTCGCATGTTGCTTCAGAATGGAGAAGATAATGTCCTGCTTGCGCATACGGGCAAGGTTTTCCAGCCCCATATTTTCGCCGAGAGTAATCAGCTCAGAAACCGGCGTATTCTTTAATTCGGTAAGATTCATAGTGGTGGGTTCTTAAACTCGGGGTATGTCTCGAACTTGTATCGTGAATGGTATGGCAGCGAAATGCGTGCCTGTTTACTGGACGTTCGATCACCGGGCGCAGAGCCGTCGCGGTAAGAAATGGCTTACATCGGGCGCACGCATTGACGGTTGAAGATCGAAGGTACCTTAAAAATGATTTTTGCAAAACCGTTTGATTGCCAAAACACGGGCTGAGTTCAGTTTACTTTCAACGCCAGTGGTTCGACACAGAGTATAGCTTTAGATTCAAACTCTTTAGATTTAAAACTTCGGGCAAGTTCTATATGCAGTGTGGTTAAACTTAACACGCTTCTTGGCAGGCGTCTAGCGGTGAATTGAACATCACCGCCAGGCGCCTGATACTGGGCTTCCCGCCCGATTACAGATTCGCGTTCAGGAAATCTTTGAGCTGACCTTTGGACAACGCGCCAACCTTGGTCGCGGCCACTTCACCGTTCTTGAACAGCAACAGCGTAGGGATGCCACGGATACCGTACTTAGGCGCGGTAGCCGGGTTCTGATCGATATTCAGCTTGGTGATGGTCAGTTTGCCTTCGAACTCTTCGGCAATCTCATCCAGAATCGGAGCAATCATCTTGCACGGCCCACACCATTCAGCCCAGAAATCGACCAGGATCGGCCCTTCCGCTTTCAGCACGTCAGCTTCGAAGCTGCTGTCAGTCAGGTGAATAATTTTATCGCTCATGTTCTACTCCACAGGATTATGTCTACCTTGTTGGTGTAGCATTAACCAACTCAAGGTGATTTTATTGCACCGCGTTTATTTCAACGGATGTGCTTTCGTAAAGCAATAGTTAGCTGATATTCTACCACACTATGAGCAAAACACACTTGACCGAACAGAAGTTTTCCGACTTCGCCCTGCACCCGTTAGTCCTTGAAGCCCTTGAGAAAAAAGGGTTTCACAATTGCACGCCCATCCAGGCGTTAGCATTGCCGCTCACGCTCTCCGGGCGTGACGTTGCAGGTCAGGCGCAAACCGGTACCGGAAAGACGCTGGCGTTTTTGGCGTCTACTTTTCACTATTTGCTGACTCACCCGGCGAAACAGGATCGCCAGACCAATCAGCCGCGCGCCTTGATCATGGCGCCTACGCGTGAACTGGCGGTGCAAATCCACTCCGATGCGGAAGCGCTCTCCCAGAGCACCGGCCTGAAACTGGGCCTGGCCTACGGCGGCGACGGCTACGACAAACAGCTGAAAGTGCTGGAAAGCGGCGTGGACATTCTGATTGGCACCACCGGCCGTTTAATCGATTACACCAAACAGAACTATGTCGATCTCGGCGCGATGCAGGTCGTCGTGCTGGATGAAGCCGATCGCATGTACGATCTTGGCTTTATCAAAGACATCCGTTGGCTGTTCCGCCGCATGCCTGCGGCCGATCAACGCCTGAACATGCTGTTCTCCGCTACCCTGTCCTATCGCGTACGCGAACTGGCCTTCGAGCAGATGAACAACGCCGAATATGTTGAAGTGGAACCGGAACAGAAAACCGGCCACCGCATTAAAGAAGAGCTGTTCTACCCGTCCAACGAAGAAAAAATGCGTCTGCTGCAGACGCTGATCGAAGAAGAGTGGCCGGATCGCGCCATCATCTTCGCCAACACCAAGCACCGCTGCGAAGACATCTGGGGCCATCTGGCCGCCGACGGTCACCGCGTGGGCCTGCTGACCGGTGACGTGGCGCAGAAAAAACGCCTGCGCATCCTCGACGACTTCACCAAAGGCAATCTCGATATTCTGGTCGCCACCGACGTCGCGGCGCGCGGTCTGCATATCCCTTCCGTCACGCACGTCTTCAACTACGATCTGCCTGACGACTGCGAAGACTACGTGCACCGCATCGGCCGTACCGGCCGCGCAGGCGCCAGCGGCCACTCCATCAGCCTGGCGTGTGAAGAGTATGCGCTCAACCTGCCGGCGATCGAGACCTATATCGACCACAGCATTCCGGTGAGCAAGTACAACAGCGATGCGCTGCTGACCGATTTGCCGGCGCCGAAGCGCCTGTCGCGCCCGCGCGGCGGCAACGGCCCACGTCGCAACTCCGCGCCTCGTCGCGGCGGCGCGCCGCGCAACAACCGTAAACGTTCGAGCTGATCGCCATGCTCAGTTCCAGCACGCTTTATGCTGCCATCGATCTCGGCTCCAACAGCTTCCACATGTTGGTAGTGCGCGAGGTGGCCGGCAGCATTCAGACTCTGGCGCGGATCAAGCGCAAAGTGCGCCTGGCGGCCGGGCTGGATCAGAACAATCACCTGTCGCATGAGGCCATGCAACGCGGCTGGCAGTGCCTGCGGCTGTTCTCGGAACGCCTGCAGGACATCCCGCGCGAGCAGATCCGCGTCGTTGCCACCGCCACGCTGCGTCTGGCGTCCAACGCCGATGAGTTCCTGCAGGCAGCCGAGCAAATCCTCGGCTGCCCGGTACAGGTGATCAGCGGCGAAGAAGAGGCACGGCTGATCTATCACGGCGTCGCGCACACCACCGGCGGGCCGGATCGTCGGCTGGTCGTCGACATCGGCGGCGGCAGCACCGAACTGGTCACCGGCACCGGCGCACAGGCAACGCAGCTGTATAGCCTGTCGATGGGCTGCGTCACCTGGCTGGAACGCTACTTCAGCGATCGCAACCTTGGGCAAGAAAACTTCGAGCGCGCCGAACAGGCCGCGCGCGAAATGGTGCGGCCGATCGCAGCGCAATTGCGCCAGCAAGGTTGGCAGATCTGCGTCGGCGCTTCCGGCACCGTGCAAGCGCTGCAGGAGATCATGGTGGCGCAGGGCATGGATGAGCGCATCACCCTGCCCAAACTGCGCCAGCTGAAACAGCGCGCCATTCAGTGCGGCAAGCTGGAAGAGCTGGAGATCGAAGGGTTGACGCTGGAGCGCGCGCTGGTGTTCCCGAGCGGCCTGTCCATCCTGTTGGCCATCTTCCAGGAGCTGGGCATCGAGAGCATGATGCTGGCCGGCGGGGCGCTGCGTGAAGGTCTGGTTTACGGCATGTTGCATCTGCCGGTGGAGCAGGATATTCGCATCCGCACCATCCGCAACCTGCAGCGCCGCTACCTGATCGACACCGAGCAGGCCGAACGCGTCAGCCAGCTCGCCGCCAACTTCTCGCAGCAGGTCGCCAACGAGTGGCAGCTGGATGCGCGATGTCGCGAGCTGTTGCACAGCGCCAGTCTAATTCACGAACTCGGCCTCAGCGTCGATTTCAAGCAGGCGCCGCAACACGCCGCCTACCTGATCCGCCACCTGGACTTACCCGGCTTTACCCCGGCGCAGAAAAAACTGCTGGCCACCCTGCTGCAAAATCAGAGCAACACCCTCGACCTGTCGCTGTTGAACCAGCAAAACGCCCTGCCGCCGCGCACTGCGCAGCGCCTGTGCCGCATTTTGCGCCTGGCGATCATCTTCGCCAGCCGCCGCCGCGACGACACGCTGCCGGCGGTGCGGTTACGCGCCAATCAGGACGATGAACTGACGGTGATCTTGCCGCCGGGCTGGCTGGAACAGCATCCGCTGCGCGCCGAGGCGCTGGAGCAGGAGAGCCACTGGCAGAGCTACGTCCACTGGACGCTGCGGTTGGAAGAACAACGTTGACATGACCAGGGCGCGATGAGCGCCCTTTCTTTTTAATTCCCGCCTTTGGCCTTGGCCAGCTGGGCGCGGATATTGGCCAGATGGCTCTGCCCCTTCTGCATCCGCTCCTGCGGGCTCACCACTTTGCGCTCGGTTTCCCACGCCAAATCGTCCTGCGGCAGCTCCAACAGGAACCGGCTCGGCTCCGGCCGCACCAGCTCGCCGTACTGACGGCGCTCGCGGCACAGGGTGAAGATCAGCTCTTTTTGCGCGCGGGTGATCCCTACATAGGCCAGACGCCGCTCTTCATCGACATTGTCTTCGTCGATGCTGCTCTGGTGCGGCAGCAGCCCCTCCTCCATGCCCACCAGGAACACGTAGGGGAACTCCAGTCCCTTTGAGGCGTGCAGCGTCATCAGCTGCACCTGATCCAGCTCCTCTTCACTTTCGCCGCGTTCCATCATGTCACGCAGGGTGAAGCGCGTCACGACCTGGGTCAGCGTCATCGGCTCGTCCAGATCGTTGCCTTCCAGCATTTCCGTCATCCAACCGAACAGCGTGTTGACGTTTTTCATCCGCATTTCGGCGGCCTTCGGGCTGGTCGAGGTTTCAAACAGCCAGCTCTCATAATCCACGCCGCGGATCAGATCGCGCACCGCCACCACCGGCTCACGTTCCGCCTGCTGGGCGATGCCGCCCAGCCAATGGGTGAAGCGCTGCAGCGATTCCAGCCCGCGTCCGGTCAAGTGCTGGCTCAGCCCCAGATCGAAGCTGGCATGGAACAAACTTTTGTTGCGCTGGTTGGCCCACTCGCCAAGCTTCTGCAGCGTTGCCGGGCCGATCTCGCGCTTGGGGGTATTGACGATGCGCAGAAAGGCGCTGTCGTCTTCCGGGTTGGTCAGCACGCGCAGGTAAGCCAGCAGATCCTTGATCTCGGGGCGCGAGAAGAACGAGGTGCCGCCGGAAATCTTGTACGGGATACGGTTCTGCATCAGCATCTTTTCAAACACCCGCGACTGGTGATTGCCACGGTACAGGATCGCATAGTCGCCGTAATTGGTCTTTTTCACGAAGTGGTGGGCGATAAGCTCCCCTACCACCCGCTCGGCTTCGTGATCCTCATTGTTGGCGGTCACTACCTTCAGCTCTTCGCCATACCCCAGCTCAGAAAACAGCCGCTTTTCAAACACGTGCGGGTTATTGGCGATCAGAATGTTGGCCGCCTTCAAAATGCGCTCGCTGGAACGGTAGTTTTGCTCCAGCTTGATCACCTGCAGCGCCGGGAAATCTTCCTTCAGCAGCACCAGGTTCTGCGGCCGCGCGCCGCGCCAGGAGTAGATCGACTGGTCGTCGTCGCCCACCACGGTAAAGCGCGCGCGGTTACCCACCAGCAGCTTCACCAGCTCGTATTGGCTGGTGTTGGTATCCTGATACTCATCCACCAGCAGATAGCGGATGCGCTGCTGCCAGCGTTCACGCACCTCTTCGTTGCGTTGCAGCAGCAGCGTCGGCAGCAGGATCAAGTCATCGAAGTCCAGCACATTGCACGCCCGCATATGGGCGTGGTACAGACCGTAGCAGTGGGCGAACAACTTGTCGCGTTCCGAGCGCGCCAACTCTGCCGCCCGCTGGGGATCGATCAGGTCGTTTTTCCAGTTGGAGATGGTCGAAATCAGCTGCGCCACCAGCGTTTTGTCGCTTTCCAGCCACTTTTCGGTCAGCTCTTTCAACAGCGCCAGCTGATCCTGATCGTCGAACAGCGAGAAGTTGGACTTCATCCCCAACGCCACGTATTCCCGCTTGATGATCTCCAGCCCCAGGGTATGGAAGGTGGAAATCATCAGTCCGCGCGCCTCTTTGCGCCCCAGGGTTTGCGACACGCGCTCTTTCATCTCGCGTGCGGCCTTGTTGGTAAAGGTCACGGCGGCGATGTGCCGCGCCTGATAGCCGCAGTGGTGGATCAGGTGGGCTATCTTGTTGGTGATAACGCGCGTCTTGCCGGAACCGGCGCCGGCCAACACCAGGCAGGGCCCGGTAACGAATTCGACGGCTTGTTGTTGGCTGGGGTTTAATCGCATGGTGCTGGCTTGCTCAACTGTAAAACGTGGAAGGGAATTGTAGCAGAAAGCGCCGATGAGATTTAGCGGGTATAATCAGCGCAATTTTCGCATCGACAAAGGCAATACCATGGCAAAAACGGCGTGCGCCCTGCACATTCTGGTAGACAATGAAAAGCTGGCCAACGAGCTGCTGGCCAAGCTGAAGCGCGGTGTCAGCTTCGACACGCTGGCACGCAAATATTCGAGCTGCCCGTCAAAACGCAACGGCGGCTCGCTGGGCGAATTCAACAAGGGCGCGATGGTGCCGGCGTTCGATAAAGCGGTGTTCAGCATCCCGCTGCTCAAACCTTACGGCCCGGTCAAAACCCAGTTCGGTTACCACATCATCAAGGTGCTGTACCGTAACTAGGGGGCCTGCGCCCCCTGCTGCGAATTACTGCGCGCCGGCGTCCGTCACCGGCGCAGCCACCGCGGTGTCGGCCGGTTTGGCTTCTTCCGTCACCACCGCCGGCGCCGGCATCATAATGCCATCATAGGTTTCCTGCAGCTGCTTCATGCTCATTTCCGGCTCGCCTTTCGGCTGCATCAGCACCAGGGTCGCCTCCTGAGACAGCTGCAGCTTCAGCGCCTGATTCAGCGTCTCCAGCGTCAGGCTGGACAGGAATTCCTGACGCAGCTTCTGATACAGCTCCGGCGCGATATCCACCACCCCGCTCTGCTGCGAACGCAGGCGCTGGCTCATCAGCACATCGGTGTCGGTGCGGGCGTAGGTGGCGAACAGCTTGCTCAGCTGATCGTTTTTCTGCGCCAGCAGCGCATCGAATTCCTCTTTCGACAGACCGTTATCACGCACGTTGGCCAGCTCGCGGGCGATAAAGCCCAGGCTGCCGTTCAGATTGTTGTTCGGCGTATCCAGATGGATGGCGCACTGCCCCCGCTGGTACTGCACGCGGCAGTCAAAGCCCAGATGCAGGCTCTTCTGGTCGCTTTTTTCCAGCGTCTGCTGAAGATGCCAGAACAGCGCCTCGCGGGCGAGATCGCCACGCCAGTAACGGAGCAGGCTCTGCGAATCGCGAATCGGGTGCCACGGCGAATCCCACATGATCGACAGCGTATCCTGTTTCACCTGCTCGCTGATCAGGCTCACCGGCTGCTGCGGCAGCGGCGTCAGGGTCGGCATCGGGGCCGGGGTTTCACGTTTGCCCTGCAGCGGCGAGAACGCCTTGTTGATCTGCTCGCCCAGGCTGCGGCTGTCGACCTTGCCGACCACGAACAGCGTCATGGCGTCCGGGGTATACCACTGTTGATAGAATTTCTTCAGCTGCTCGAGATTGACCGGCCGTTTCGCCGGCTGCGCCGGATCGTGCGCCAGCAGCGTCGAGCCTTTCAGGCGGTAACGCCACCAGGCATCTTGGGTATTGGGCGGGAAAGTGCCGACCGGATTGATGCTGGAATTCATCACCGCGTGCACCGTATGCTCGTCGATCGCCAGTTTGCCGGTGGTGTCCGCCAGCCAGGCCAGCGCTTCTTTCAGCAGGTCGGGCCGGTTGTTCGGCAGGCTGAGGTTATACATGGTGAAATCATACGAGATGATCGCCGGCGGCAGCGGCCGCTCGTTATCCACGCTCTGTTGCCACAGGGCGCGCAGCTGCGGCGCGGTAAAGCTTTCGCTGCGCGCCAACGCCAGCCGCGGCAGCAGATGGGCGAAACCGGTCTGCTGCGAAGACTCCACCAGAGAGCCGGTATTGACGATCAGCCGCAGTTCCACGCGGTCGCTTGGCCGCTGCGGCGTATCGAGAATCTGCCATGAAAACCCGTTGGCCAGCGCCCCCTGCTGCCAGGCAGGATCGGGTTGTAGTGCTTCAGCCTGCACGCTGCTACTGGCTGCCGCCAGTAGCAGCCCACCAACTATAAGATGAATTCTGGTGCCCTGCATGTGAACCCCTACTTAATGACTATCCAATTTCTTATGCAAATGCGTGTATTCCATTCAATGGAATCATAAAAATACGCCCTGAGTTTCACAGTGGGGCGGAAAGCAGAAAGTGTACCATCGTGTTAGACCGCGCGCCTTTGCGGATGTCACTCATTAGAGTGAAAAATAATAGATTGCGGGGTTTTTAATGCAAAAAATCGTTACGAGGCAGGGGAAGAAGCTCACCGGCCGCGGCTGCGGCCGGTGATTTACCACCGAAATCAGGCGGAAGGCAGCGTTTTGTCCGCGCCGGTGTTTTTGTTGTTCAGGGTGTCTTTCAGCTGTTTCTCATCCAGCTGATTACACCATTTGGCCACGACCACGGTCGCCACGCCATTGCCCACCAGGTTGGTCAGCGCGCGGGCTTCCGACATAAAGCGGTCGATGCCGAGGATCAGCGCCAGGCCGGCCAGCGGCAGGTGGCCTACGGCGGAGATGGTGGCGGCCAACACGATAAAGCCGCTGCCGGTCACGCCCGCCGCCCCTTTGGAGGAGAGCAGCAACACCACCAGCAGGGTAATCTGATGCATGATATCCATGTGGGTGTTGGTCGCCTGAGCGATAAACACCGCAGCCATGGTCAGGTAGATAGAGGTGCCATCCAGGTTGAAGGAGTATCCGGTCGGGATCACCAGACCCACCACCGATTTCTTGCAGCCCAACTTCTCCATTTTATCCAGCATGCGCGGCAGCGCGGATTCGGACGACGAGGTTCCCAGCACGATCAGCAGCTCTTCTTTGATGTAGTTGACGAATTTGAAGATGCTGAAGCCGTTGGCGCGGGCGATGCTGCCCAACACCACCACCACGAACAGGATGCAGGTGATATAGAAGCACACGATCAGCTGGCCGAGTTGCACCAGCGTGCCGACGCCGTATTTACCGATGGTAAACGCCATGGCGCCGAAGGCCCCCAGCGGCGCCAGGCGCATGATCATGTTGATGATGCCGAAAATCACCCGCGAGAAGCTGTCGATCACGTTGTAGATCAGCTGCCCTTTGTCGCCCAGACGATGCAGGGCGAAGCCGAACAGTACCGCGAATAGCAGCACCTGAAGAATGTTGCCGCTGGCGAACGCGCCGATCACGCTGCCGGGGATGATGTCCAGCAGGAACGGAATGATGCCCTGCTGCTGCGCCTGCTCGGCGTAGACTGCCACCGCTTTGGCGTCCAGCGTGCCGGGATCGACGTTCATGCCGGCGCCCGGTTGCACCAGGTTGACGATCACCAGGCCGATAATCAGCGCGATGGTGCTGACGATTTCAAAATACAGCAGCGCGATGGCGCCGGTGCGCCCCACCGCCTTCATGCTTTCCATGCCGGCGATGCCGGTCACCACGGTGCAGAAGATCACCGGCGCGATGATCATCTTGATCAGTTTGACGAAACCATCGCCCAGAGGTTTCATCTCGGCGCCGAGGTCAGGGTAGAAATGGCCAAGCAGGATACCCAGCGTGATCGCCGTCAGCACCTGAAAATAGAGGCTCTTAAAGATCGTTGTTTTCATATGAACATCCTATGGGGGGAAGACACGCACCAGGCAGCAGTCTAAAAATCCAGCCTGTTCATCGCTTGCGCGGAAAATAACACCCACTTAACAACATGGAAATAATTTGTTGCACCCACCGTGTGGGGTTGATGTGAATTTAAGAGCTGAAACGCGTCAGTCAGGGTGCAAAGCTGAAAATTGCGTAAGCCTTTGTTTGCACTAACGCAAAAGAGGTAGATAAAGAATGGCGATTTTCGGACGAGGAAAAGTACCGGAAAGGTATCGCGACGCTCACGGCGCCGCGCGGCAAAACTCGGCTTCGAACGCTTCGCGCGGCAGCGGCCGAGCGAACAGGAATCCTTGCCCACTGCAAATGCCGTGCTGCAGCAGCCAGTCGCGCTGTTCGGCGTTTTCCACGCCTTCGGCCATCACCGGCAACGCCAGCACTTCGGAGATCGAACTGACGATGCGCACCATCGCATCGTCGCCCGGCAGCCCCTGAATGAAACTGCGGTCGATCTTAATCAAATCGATCGGCAGGGATTTCAAGCGGTTGAGGTACTCCAGGCTGGAGTAGCCCATGCCGAAGTCGTCCAGCGCGATCGACAGCCCCAGGTCGTGCAGCTCGCGCAGCAGCGCCAGGGCGCGATCGAGATCGTCGATGCGTACCGTCTCGGTGATCTCCAGCAGCAGCTTGCGCGGATCGATCCGATACTGCGCCAGCAGGTTTTTCAAATGCGGGACGAACGCTTCATCCTGCATCTGAATACCGGAAACGTTAACCGCCAGCGGTAGCGCAATGCCGCGTTGCTGCCAGTCCGCCAGGATACGGCAAGACTCTTCCAGCACCCAGTTGCCGAGAGGCACGATCACGCCCAGCTCTTCCGCGAGCGGGATAACGTCGGCCGGCAGGGTATAGCTGCCGTCATACTGCTGCCAACGCAGCAGCGCTTCGGCGCCGATCACCTCGTTGGACTGCATGTCGATCTGCGGCTGCAGGAACAGCGTGAAATGCCGCTGCTCGATGCCGTGCAGGATCTCGCTCTCCTGCGTCAGCCGCTTCTGCGTGCGTTCCGTCAGGCTGGGTTCGAAGAACAGGATCTGATTTTTTCCTTCGCGGTGCGCGGACATCATCGCCGAGGTGGCGCTGCGCAGCAGCTGTTCCGCGCTCTCCCCCTGATTGAGGTAGTGCGCGATGCCGATGCTGGCGTTGGGCCGCAGCGCCAGACCTTCCAGCGTCAACGGCGCATTGATCTCCGCCATGATGCGCCGCGCCAGCTGCATGGCGTGGAACGGCCGCTCAATGCCCTTGGCCAGAATGGCGAATTCGGTATTGCTCAGCTGTGCCAGCACGCCGTTTTCGTCGATGCAGCCGCGCAGCTTCTTCGCCAGCGCCAGCAGCAGCGCTTCACGCATCGCCGGGCTCATCACGCCAGACGCTTCATGCAGCGTCTCGATGCCGATCACCAGCAGGTTAAAACGCTCAGGGCGCAGACTGGAGGCGATATGCTGTTCCAGCAACGCGTTCAGCAATGCAGGATTCGGCAGTTCGGTCACCGGGTGGCGGGTACTCAGGCGGCTCATATCGGCATGCGCCTTGGCCAGCGTCTGTTGATTGCGGTTGTAATTGCGCACCAGCAGGCCGAGCTCGTCGTCCTGGTGCAGCGCCGGCAGCATCAGCTGGTGATAGGGCGCTTCGTCCTGCGAGATGTTCTCCAGCTCTTTGGCCATCGCGCGCAGCGGATGCACCATCAACCGGTTCATGCACCAGGTGATGGCCACCGACAGGATCAGCGCCAGCAGCAGGTAGGTCGACAGCATGGTCGACAAAATGCTGAGGATAAACTGGTACATGCGGAACGAATCGGCCTGCAGCACCAGATAGGCCAGCGGCTGTTGGTTGGCGGGCACCCGCTCCAGCGAATAGAGCGGCACGGAAATTTGGATAGGCAGCTCAAACAGCCGGGCGATCAGCGTCGGCACCGGCCGCTCCGGCGGGAAATTGGCGTGCAGCGCCTGAAACTCGTTCGGCAACACGATATCCGCCCGGCTGAGAATGCCGACCGGCAACAGCGTGTTCAGCACCCTTTTGGCTTCCGGCACGTCCATGCGCAGCACCGCTTCCGCCAGCGGCTGGCGCACGGAGTGAGCGATATTCTCCAGTTGCTGGGCGTAGTCATCCCTGCGCTGCTGCACAAAGTGGAATAACTGGATCACGATAAAAATGCAGATCGTGACCAGCGCCACACCGGACACTGTCGCCATCTGCTTAATCGTTAACGAACGCCTGACCCGCAAACCTGCTCTCCGTGAAATCGGGCTGAAACAAAAAAGGGGGCTGACTCTCACCCGCCCCCTCGAACCGGGCTGAGTATACTCGATCATCGGCTGTTTTTATCTGGCTATGCCGCAGGCAAAACCAAGAAAATCGCGGGTTTCAGTCTTTTCCTAAAGCGAACAAACGCGACCCGGACACAGGGTAACAAAACTCCCCGGCTCCGACACTCCGAATCTTTCCCCTTCCAGTTCCTTGAAGACTTCACAGGCGGCAAGCCGAGATCATCTTGTCAGCCGCCAGAGAGTAACGCAGAAAGAACGGAACGTGACTCGCTGCAGATCAAAACGCCGGCGTGATGCCGGCGTGAATTTAAGCGATGACGTTCGACGCTTTACGCCCCCGGATGTTCGTCCTGATCGACCGCAAAGCAGGCCACCATCTGCTCACCGTACTGTTTTAGCTGCGGCTGCAGCTGCACGCAGGTGCCGAAAGCGCGGCGGCAGCGGGCATTGAACGCACAGCCCGGCGGCGGATTCATCGGGCTGGGCAGTTCGCCGGTCAGCTTGATGCGCTCGCGGCGCATATCCGGGTTCAACCGTGGCGTCGCCGACAGCAGCGCCTGGGTGTACGGATGGCGCGGGTTGTTGAAGATCGCCTCTTTGCTGCCCTTTTCCACGCAGCGGCCGAGGTACATCACCATCACCTCGTCGGCGATGTGTTCCACCACCGACAGATCGTGCGAGATGAACACATAGGACAGCCCCAGCTCCTGCTGCAGATCCATCATCAGATTCAGCACCTGCGCGCGCACCGACACGTCCAATGCCGACACCGGTTCATCGGCGATCACCACGTCCGGATTCAACATCAGCCCGCGGGCGATAGCGATACGCTGGCGCTGGCCGCCGGAGAACATGTGCGGGTAGCGGTCATAATGCTCGGTCTTCAGGCCGACCTTCGCCATCATCTCCAGCGCTTTTTCCCGCCGTTCGGCGGCGCTGAGCGACGTGTTGATCAACAGCGGCTCCTCGAGGATCTGCCCGACCTTCTTGCGCGGGTTGAGCGATCCGTAAGGATTCTGGAACACGATTTGGATCTTCTGGCGCCGCAGTTTCTCGGCCGAGACGTCCGGCTTCAGCAGATCCTGCCCCTGGTAATACAGCTCGCCGCCGGTCGGCACTTCAATCATCGTCAGCAGGCGGCCGAGCGTTGATTTGCCGCAGCCCGACTCACCGACCACCGCCAGCGTTTTGCCGCGCTCCAGGGTGAAGGACACGCCGTCGAGCGCCTTGACCAGCCGCTCCGGCGCGAACAGGCCCTTTTTCACCGGGTAATGCTTTTTCAGGTCAATCGCCTGCAGTAAAGGTTGATTCTGGCTCATACGGTCGGCCTCCCCGCATCATCCAGCGGTGTGTGACATTTAACCTGACGGCCGGGAATGCTGCGCAGTTCCGGCTCCTCGTTACGGCAGCGCTCGTTGGCGTACGGACAACGCGGGTTGAGCAGGCAACCGGTCGGGCGATCGTATTTGCCCGGCACCACGCCCGGCAGCGAAGCCAGCCGCGCCTTGTCGGCGGCGAACTCCGGCAGCGCGCGCAGCAGCGCCTGGGTGTACGGGTGGCGCGGCGCGCGGAAAATCTCCGCCGCCTTGCCGGATTCCACCACCTGGCCGGCGTACATCACGATGATGTGATGCGCCGCTTCCGCCACCAGCGCCAGATCGTGAGTGATCAGCAGCAGCGCCATGTTTTCGCGCTGTTGCAGATCCAGCAGCAGTTCGATGATCTGCGCCTGGATAGTCACATCGAGCGCGGTCGTCGGCTCGTCGGCGATCAGCAGCTTCGGCCGACAGGCGATGGCCATGGCGATCATCACGCGCTGGCTCATGCCGCCGGAAAGCTGGTGCGGGTATACGTCCAGCCGCGAAGCCGGATCGGGAATGCCCACCTGCGTCAGCAGGTCGATAGCGCGCTGACGGCGGGTGCGGCGGTTGCCGCCCTGATGCACCTTCAGCGCCTCCATGATCTGGTAACCGACGGTATAGCACGGGTTCAGGCTGGTCATCGGATCCTGGAAGATCATCGCCACTTCGGAGCCCACCAGCTGGCGGCGCTCTTTTTCGGAGATCTTGCGCAGATCCTGGCCGTTGAACTCCAGCTTGTCGGCCATCACCTTGCCGGGGAAATCGATCAGGCCCATGATCGCCAGCGAGCTGACGGATTTTCCGGAGCCGGATTCACCGACGATGCCGACCACCTGACCTTGCTCCACGCTGTAACTGATGCGGTCTACCGCGCGGAACGGGGTGCCTTCGTCACCGAAGTGCACCGAAAGCTTGTCTACATTCAATAACGCCATCTCTCTCGTCCTCTGTTACTGCTTGAGTTTGGGGTCGAGAGCGTCACGCAAACCGTCCCCCATCAGGTTAAATGCCAGCACCGTCAGCAGGATCGCCAGGCCGGGGAAGGTCACCACCCACCAGGCGCTTTGCGCGAACTGCAGCACGTCGGAGAGCATGGTGCCCCACTCCGGCGTCGGCGGCTGCGCGCCCATGCCCAGAAAGCCGAGAGCGGCCATGTCCAGAATGGCGTTCGAGAAACCGAGAGAAGCCTGCACGATCAAAGGCGCCAGGCAGTTAGGCAGAATATTGACGAACATCTGGCGCAGCGCGCCGGCGCCCGCCACCCGCGAAGCGGTGACGTAGTCGCGGTTGACCTCCACCAGCACCGCCGCGCGCGTCAGACGCACATAGTGCGGCAGGGCGACGAAGGTCAGCGCCAGCGAGGCGTTGACGATCGACGGCCCGAATACCGCCACCAGCACCAGCGCCAGCAACAGGCTCGGCAGAGCCAGCATGATGTCGACGATGCGCATGATAATCGCGTCCACCACGCCGCCGAAGTAACCGGCCAGCAGGCCGAATATCACGCCCATGATCAGCGACAGCACCACCACCAGACAGCCGACCAACAGCGACAGCCGTGCGCCGTACATCAGGCGCGACAGCACGTCGCGGCCCACGTCGTCGGTGCCGAGGATATATTGCCAGCTGCCGCCTTCTTGCCACACCGGCGGCTTGAGCAGCGCGTCGCGGAACTGGTCCGCCGGCGCATGCGGCGCCAGCACGCCGGCGCCGAGCGCGATCACCAGCATCAGAACGATGTACACCAGGCCGACCACGGCCCCTTTATTGCGCTTGAAATAGTGCCAAAACTCCTGAAACGGGGTCATCGGCTTCGGCGCACCTTTAACTGCAGACTCAGTGATTTGAGACATGAGAGCGCCCCTTATTTCTTGTGGCGAATACGCGGGTTGACCACGCCGTAGAGCACGTCTACCAGCAGGTTAACCAGAATGATCATACAGGCGACCAGCAATACCCCGCCCTGCACCACCGGGTAATCGCGGCGCTGCAGCGCGTCGATCAGCCAGCGGCCCAGCCCCGGCCAGGAGAAGATGGTTTCCGTCAGAATAGCGCCGGCCAGCATGGTGCCAACCTGCAGCCCGATCACCGTCACCACCGGCAGCAGCGCGTTGCGCAGCGCGTGGACGACGATCACTCGCATGCGGCTCACGCCCTTGGCGCGCGCGGTGCGGATATAGTCTTCGCCCAACACTTCCAGCATCGAGGAACGGGTCATGCGCACGATCACCGCCAGCGGGATGGTGCCCAGTACGATGGCCGGCAGGATCATGTGCATCACCGCGTCGACGAAGTCGCCAGGCTCGCCCCAGATCAGGGTGTCTATCAGCATGAAGCCGGTCAGCGGCTGGCTGTCGTCGAGGAATACCGTGTCGCTGATGCGCCCCGACACCGGCGTCAGGTTAAGCTGCACCGACACCAGCATGATCAGCATCATGCCCCACCAGAAAATCGGCATCGAATAGCCGGTCAGCGAGATGCCCACCGCGGTGTGATCGAAGACCGAACCGCGTTTGACCGCCGCCAGCACCCCGACCGGGATGCCCACCAGCACCGCGAACAGCATCGCGCAGAAACCCAGCTCCAGCGTGGCCTGGAAGCGCGGAACGAACTCGCTCCAGACGGAGATGCGGCTTTTGAGTGAGGTGCCCAGATCGCCGTGCAGCACGTTGGACACGTAGGAGAAATATTGTTGATAGAGCGGCTTGTCCAGCCCCATTTCCGCCATCAGCTGCGCGTGGCGCTCGGCGGAGATACCGCGTTCCCCGGCCATGATGGTCACCGGGTCGCCGGGGATCATATGGACGAATGCAAAAGTCAGCAACGTAATGCCGATAAACGTTGGGATAACTAACCCCAAACGTCGGAGTATGAACTGCAACATATCCCGAACTCTCTGTATCAATGCCCGGCAGCTCATCGTCCGCCAGGCTTATTAACGCTCACATGCCTTTGAACGATTCGACGGCCATACGCCGGAGACTGGTCAGCAGAGGCGCAAACCTGTTGCGCCCCTGCAAGTCCATTCGTGCGTCTCCGGTACAGCGGTCGAAATCAGTCTACAGAGACATTCTCGAAGTGATGCTTACCGAGCGGATCCACGACGTAGCCTTTCACTTCCTTACGCACAGGCTCATACACGGTGGAGTGTGCGACAATCAGCGCCGGAGCCTGATCGTGCATCACCACCTGCGCCTGTTTGTACAGTTCGATACGCTTGTCGTGGTTGGATTCGGCGCGCGCCGGTTGAATCAGATCTTCAAACGGCTTGTAGCACCAGCGGGAGTAGTTGGAGCCGTCTTTCGCCGCCGCGCAGCTGAACAGCGTGGCGAAGAAGTTGTCCGGATCCCCGTTGTCGCCGGTCCAGCCCATCATCACCGTCTGGTGCTCGCCCGCTTTGGCGCGCTTGAGGTATTCACCCCACTCATAGGTCACGATTTTGGCTTTCACGCCGATCTTGGCCCAGTCGGCCTGGATCATTTCCGCCATGCGGCGCGCGTTCGGGTTGTAAGGACGCTGTACCGGCATCGCCCACAGATCGATGCTGAAACCGTCGGCCATGCCCGCTTCTTTCAGCAGCTCTTTCGCCTTGGCCGGATCGTAAGCGTAATCCTGCACCGCGTCGTTATAGCCCCACATGGTCGGCGGGATCAGGTTCTTGGCCGCCTGGCCCGCGCCCTGATAGACCGCGTCGATGATCGCCTGCTTGTTGACCGCCATGGTCAACGCCTGACGCACCTTCAGGTTATCCAGCGGCTTTTTCTCGACGTTGAACGACAGATAGCCCACGTTCAGGCCCGGCTGTTCCATCAGGTTGATGGACTTGTCCTGCTTCATGCGGGCGATATCGGCCGGGTTCGGATACGGCATCACCTGGCATTCGTTTTTCTGCAGTTTGGCGTAGCGCACGGAGGCGTCAGGCGTGATGGAAAACACCAGGCGATCGATCTTCGGCTTGGTGCCCCAGAAACCGTCGAACGCCTTGTACAGGATCTTGGAGTCTTTCTGGTATTGCAGCAGCTGGAATGGGCCGGTGCCGATCGGGTTCAGATCGACTTTCTCCGGCGTGCCGGCTTTCATCATCACGTCAGCGTATTCGGCGGACAGAATGGACGCGAAGTCCATGCCCAGGTCAGCCAGGAACGGCGCCTCCGGGCGGTTCAGCACGAAGCGCACGGTGTTGTCGTCCACTTTTTCGATCTTGGCGATCAGCTTCGGCATGTCCATGCCTTCAAAGTATTCGTAACTGCCGCCGGACACTTTGTGATAGGCGTTGTTCGCATCCAACTGGCGTTCAAAGGAGAACACCACGTCGTCGGCGTTGAAATCGCGCGTCGGTTTGAAGTCCTTGCTGCTCTGCCACTTCACGCCTTTGCGCAGGTGGAAGGTGTAGGTTTTGCCGTCTTCGCTGACGTCCCACTTCTCAGCCAGGCCCGGCTGCAGCTCGGTGGTGCCGGTCTTGAATTCGACCAGCCGGTTGTAGATTGGTACCGAGCTGGCGTCATAGGTGGTGCCGGAGGTAAACAGCTGCGGGTTGAACCCTTCCGGGGAACCTTCAGAACAGTAAACCAACGTCTTGGCCTGTACGCTGGCCGCCACGGTCAGCGCGATCAGCCCAATACCGAATTTCAGAATCCCCGATTTACCCAAGGAACGTGTCATCGTTAGTGCTCCATTGTGTGATGTGATGTGTGTAATTGCCGCCAGACCTGTATTTTTTATTGCGTGGCCTGTGCGATCGGCGCCCGAAGGCAGAAGGCGTACGAGAAGAGAATGCCGGATGGAACGCATCGCGGCGGGGACGTCTGAGCGCGTGGAATTCACTCAAACAACTCTCGCTCTTACCCCTGAGGCTATCAAGTTGCCAACTGTTTGGGGTGTCGTCAATATAACCAGTGGGGATTTACGCAGACTGTGAGAAACAGCAAACAAACATAAAAAAAACCTTTTGTTAACAGTTCCAGCATGAAAATTTATGCTAAGCGGCCATTTTTAGCGCATTGGTCTGACCCTCACAAACTTACTGGTTTTTAACTCCGTTAAAAAACGCCAAAACTTTGTTGCTGAATGATGAATATCTGAACGGTTATTTTTGTGATCGCCGTTAAAGACAGGAGGAAATGCTGAAGGATTACCCAAAAGGGTGAGTCCGATGAGCGCGTTTTGCTCGGGGCAGAGCCACAATCTGTGCGGCGTAAAAAAACTTTCGGCGGCGAAAAAGCCGGGGGCGAAAGGATATCCCCCGGCAACGCACTGCAACCGATTATTGAACGCCGGCGCTGTTGCCCAGGCTGGCGTTCATGCTGTTGAGAATATCGCCGTTGTCCGCGTCGATCTCCCAGGAGAACAGGCCGCCCATCTGCTTATCCAGCACGTACTTGCCTTTGGCCTGCACCGAGCGGGCATCGTCGAAGGTGATCAGATCGCCGGTGGAAGGCTTGAACACGTATGGCGCTTCTGCCGTGGCGTCGTAGGTGTACTGCCACTCGCCGCTCATGAACTGGCCGGCGATTTGGCGGTAGTCCACGATGCCGTTCTCCCAGGTGCCTTTAACCGGCCCAGTGGCGGTACCGGTGAACGGAATGTTGTTCTGGTAGCCGTTCACCCCGGTCCAGCCGCGGCCATACATGGCGGTGCCGACCACGATCTTGCCCGGCTTGACGCCCTGCGCCAGCAGCGCATTGACGCCGTTCACCGTGGTGTAAGCGGTGTCCGGCTTCCAGGCCGGCGCATTCAGCGCGGTCTGATGCCCCAGGTTCTTCAGATCGAAGGCGCCATAGAAGTCGTAGCTCATCAGGAAGATGTGATCCATCGAGTTCTGCGCAACGTTGTAAGCCACCTTATCGATCTTGTCCTTGCCGGCGCTGATGGCGGAGGTCAGTTCATATTTGCGGCCGGTTTCCGCCGACAGCTGATCCAGCATCGCCCGCAGCTCCTTCATCAGCAGCACATAGGTTTCCCCGTCCTGCGGGCTGCCCAGGTTCGGGTTGGCGCCTTTGCCGCCCGGGAACTCCCAGTCGATATCCACGCCATCGAAGAACTTCCAGGTCTGCAGGAACTCTTTCACCGAACCGACGAAGCGATCGCGCTTCACCTTATCGCCCATGAAGAAGAACGGGTCGGACAGCGTCCAGCCGCCGATCGACGGCAGAATTTTCAGGTCAGGATGCGCCTGTTTCAGCGCCATCAGCTGGCCGAAGTTGCCCTTGTAGGGGTCATCCCAGGCGGTAACGCCCTTCTGCGCTTTTTGCAGCGCGGCGAACGGATCGTGGATCGAGACTTTGAAGTCCTCGCGGCCCTGGCAGGAGCGCTGCAGCGCCTGGAAGCTGCCTTCGATCTCTTTCAGGCTGTCGTTGATGCCGTTGCCGCCGCAGATCGGGATAAAGCCGTACAGCAGGTGGGTCAGGTTCTGCGCCGGGATCTTGTCGACGGTGAAATTGCGCCCGTAAACGCCCCACTCGACGAAATAAGAACCGACCACTTTGCCGGAGTTCTGTTTATACGGTTTATTCTTTTCCAGCAGCGGCTCTTTCAACGGCGCCAAATGGCTGCCGTCGGTGTCGGCCACCACAATTTCGGTGGCATCGCTGGCGCTGCAGCCGTCGGCATTGCACAATGCCACCTGCATTTGATAACGGCCGCCTTTATTGACTTTAAAATTCGCCGTACCGGAAGAACCGGTTGACGGGCCGCTCCACGCCTCTTTGCCATTTAATAAAACTTTTGCCGTCGTACCGGTGTCGCCATTCCATAAATTCCAGGAGACCGAAACATCGGCGGCATTTTTTACCTTCACCAAACTATTATAAGCGGTAGCCGCCTGGTCAACTTCAACGATGGCGAACTTGGTGTTGCCCCAGGCGATGGTCGGCTTGCCCGGCGCGGCGGCCTGCGCCGCGGAACACAGCGTGCTGCCGATCAACAGCGCCAACAGCGGTTTATTAAATTTGCGCATAACTGATTCCTTTATTCCGAGAGGATAAACATAAAAGAGTTAATCGTCGCGATGCATTGCCGAAGCGAAAAAATTCCGCAATAATCCTCGAAGATTAAAATCAATAAATAGCAACAGCGTCTTTCCACGTGGCGAAATAATCATTCCCACCGCGTACATTCAGACTATAAATAAAAAAGGCGTGAAAACAAGAGCGCTATCAACTGGGTTTTATTCAGCAAGCGTGAATTTATTTTAATATAAATAAAAGAAAGCACGACAAATATGGATAGTGAATTTTTTATTAAGGAAAGATAAATATTTATCAGGATTGCACCACACTCTGCAGTCAGGGTGTTGTCATTATTGACAACACCCTGACTGTGTTGGTACTGTGAACAACACTTAAGGAAAGAGCATGCCTTCGCAGCTAATCTACCAAGACAGGATACCCTTGACGCCTGCCGCATTTGCGCAGCTCGTCATTTGGCGGGTGGTGCCGCCCGTCAAGGCCAGCGACCACAGTTATAAATACCGATTTGCTTATGTAAAAGACGGCATTTGTCGACTGCGCTATGACAATGAAGCAGGTAAAGGCGATCACAAACATATCGATGGAAAAGAAGAGCCGCTTAATTTCACGACCATTGATGCCTTGCTCGACAGTTTCTGGCGCGAGGTTATGCTGCTCACAGAGGAATCATGATGAATACAGTCACCATTCGAGTCGCTTCCGTCGAAGAAATGAAACTCGCACTGAAGGAAGCCGCAACAGGCCAGCAAAGCGCTCAAGGGCATTACATCACATTCCTGGATTGGGAGAGTCTGTGGAAAGCCTTATCACCCAAGAAAATGCATATCTTGCATACCATGACCGGCGCCGGCGAACTTTCCATTCGGGAAGTCGCGCGCCGAGTGAAACGCGATGTGAAAGCGGTGCATACCGATCTGCAGGCGCTGTTAGGCTGCGGCATCGTCGATAAAGGTCAACAAGGCGTGATTTTCCCCTATGACGAAATCCATTTTGACTTCGTAGTAGGCAAAGCCGCCTAAACGACAGACGAAAAAAAACCTGCTTTAAAAAGCAGGTTTTTCGAATGGTCGTCGGCGAGAGAGGATTACGCGCATCGTTGATGCGCGCCCTGCGGGCCGTTGCTAAAGCAACGTTGTCTCGCTTCGCGAGGCTCGAACCTCCTGCGGAGGTACTCATCCTCATAAACTGCAGACGAAAAAAAACCTGCTTTAAAAGCAGGTTTTTCGAATGGTGGTCGGCGAGAGAGGATTCGAACCTCCGACCCACTGGTCCCAAACCAGTTGCGCTACCAAGCTGCGCTACTCGCCGATGCGGGGCGCATCTTACTGCTGGCGGTTATAGGCGTCAATCACTTTTTTTCCCCTGCATTTCAAGTGGTGATAAAAGCGCCATAATACGCTGCGCCGGGGGCTGCGCAGCGTATTTTACTCAGGCGTTGGCCGGTTTCAGCGCCGGCGTCTGCGCGCGCAGGAATGGCAGCAGGAACAGCGCCGACAGGCAGGCGGCGATGGAAATCACCACGAAGAAGCCGTTCCAGTGCCAGATCTCCATCACCCGCGCGATCGGGTAGCCGGACAGCGCCGCGCCCAGGTAGGCGAACAGGCCGACGAAACCGGTCGCGGCGCCCGCCGCATCCTTGTGCGAGCACTCCGCCGCCGCCATGCCGATCAGCATCTGCGGACCGAAGATAAAGAAGCCGATGGCGAAGAAACAGCAGGCCTGCAGCAGGTAAGTCACGCCCGGCATCAGCCACAGCGCGGCTACCGACAGGAAGATACCGATAGCGAAGATCAGGTTCATCGGGCCACGGTTGCCGCGGAACAGCTTGTCGGAACCCCAACCGGCCACCAGCGAACCGATAAAGCCGCCCACTTCAAACAGCGAGATGGCCGAGTTGGCGGTCATCAGCGAATAGCCCTTTTCCTGCGTCAGGTAGAGGTTGCCCCAGTCGTTGATCGCGGTGCGCACGATATACACCAGCACGTAAGAGACCGCCAGCAGCCAGATGTACTTGTTGGTCAGCACGTAGCGCTTGATGATCTCGCGGTTGCTCAGCCCCTGGCCTTCCGATTCCTGCACCAGCTCCATGGCGTCGTTGCGCCATTTGCCGACGCTCGGCAGCCCCAGGGTGGATGGCTTGTCGCGCAGGCGCCAGCACATCAGCAGGCCGAGCACCACGCCGATGATGCCGGGAATGATCATGCCGTAACGCCAGCTGAAGTGCAGCGAGATAAAGCCGACCAGCAGCGGGATCAGCGCGCCGCCGACGTTGTGCGAAGTGTTCCAAATCGCCCACCAGCTGCCGCGCTCGGAGCGCGAATACCAGCTGGTGAGGATTTTGGAGCACGGCGGCCAACCCCAGCCCTGGAAGAAGGCGTTGAGGATCCACAGCGTGCCCAGCATCAGCAGCGACGAGCTGAGGCCGAAGAAGATATTCAGCACCCCGGTCATGATCAGGCCCAGCCCCATAAAGTAACGCGGGTTGGAGCGATCGCTGATCATGCCGGAAATGAATTTCGAACAGCCGTAGGTGATGTAGAACAGCGTGCCGAGGATGCCGACGTCGGACATCGTCAGACCCAGATCGCTCAGCATCGCCGGCATGATGAAGTTGAAGCTTTTGCGCGTGAAGTAAAACGCGGCATAACCGATGTACATGGTGCACATCAGCTGAATGCGCCAGTATTTGTAGCTGGCGTCGATCTGCCGTTGATCGGTGACCTGCGGCGCATCCGGGCGGCTTTTAAGGAAAGACCACATGTGGAACCTCAGAGGATTGAATTAAAGTGCCGCTATGATGCTCCTCGCGCGCGCAGGGGGCTTACGCCGGATTCTCGAGGCGGTTAGGAGTTTTTCCTAGTTTTGCGTTTGCGCCGGTGAAACTGTGGGCAAGATCACACTCAAACAGGCGCCCCGCTCAGCGGTGAACCGCAGGCTGCCGCCGAGGGCGCTGATGCGCTCTTGCATGCCGCGCAGGCCGTACCCCGGCTGATGGTTTTCCGCATCGAAGCCCACGCCGTTGTCGCGGATGGTCAGGGCGATCTGCGGCGCGGCGCCTTTGCGCGGCTGCAGCCGCGCATCCAGCTCCAGGCGACTGGCGCCGGCGTGGCGGCACACATTGGTCACCCCTTCCTGACACACCCGATACAGCGTGATTTTCAGCGTTTCATCCAGCAGCTCGTCGGGCACCTGCCATTGCATGCTGCTCACCAGCGACGCGTCCTGCGGCAGCGACTCCCGCAGCATCGCCGCCACCGCCGCCGACAGCGGCAGGTTGTTCAGCGCCGCCGGCCACAGCTGGGTCAGCACATCGTGCACCCCGTCGTAGACCCGCAGCGCCAGCGCATCGATGGTGTCGGCGCAGCCGATCACCGCCGGTTCCGGCGCCAGACGCTTGACGATGCTGGCCTGAGTGCGGATCACGGTGATGGTCTGCCCCACTTCATCGTGCAGCTCGCGCGCCACCTCGCGCCGGGTTTGCTCCTCCGCCGTCACCAGCGCCCGCGCCAGCTGCCGATTCTCCGCCAGCCGCAGCCGCAGTTGCTGATTCAGTTCGCGCTGGCGCTGAATGCCGGCGCCCAGCAGCAGCCCGGTCAGGCTTTGGGCCAGCAGCGACAGCAACAGATCGCGGTGCGACTCCGGCTGCGGCGGCTCGTTGACCATCAGCGCCACGCCGTTGAGCAGCGTCGCCAACAGCGCGCCCTGCCAGCCATAGCGATAAGACATGAACACGATGGGGATCGCCAGGCAGAACGGCGCGAAACGGCGCAGCTCGGCGGCGTTAACCTGCTGCTGCAGCCAGATGCTGAACGCAAACAGCAACAGATAGCTGGCCAGGTGGCCCAGACGCAGCTCCACCGGCTTGTGGATCAGCCCCGGCTCCAGCGGCACCCAGATTTGGCGCGCCAGATAGTGCCACAACAGCAGGCAGGTTGGCGCGATGGTGAAACCACCGGTCAGGCCGAGCAGCAGCGCGCGGGCGCCTTCGCCGCTCACCAGCTGCCATACCAACGCCTGCAGCAAGGCGGCGATGGCGACCACCGCACCCTGCAACAGCGGCCAGCGCCATTCGCTGTCGCTCTGCTGATGGCGCAACAGCCACGGCGAGGCCAGCAGGCTGAGCAGCACCGTCAACACCAGCACCGCCACCGACGCCCACAGCGCCGGGCCGTAGCCGAACTGATCCGCCAGCAACGCCATCAGCAGCAGGTCAGCCAGCAGGATCCCCGGCCAGAAACGGTACGGGCTCTGCAGCAAAATGCCCATGCGCAGGCCGAACGGAAACAGCAGCAGCGCCTGCCAGGGGGGGGCGATCAGCGCGGTGCCGATGCCCCACAGGCAAAACGCGCTGGCGGCGTAGATGAAAAACAGCGCCAGCTGGGTGATCAGGCGCTGCGTCACAGGTTCAGCATCCGTCTGGCCAGTTCGACGTTGTTGTTGATGCCCAGCTTGGCGAACAGGTTGGCGCGGTGCACATGCACCGTTTTCGGCGACAGCCCCAAGGCGGCGGCGATCTCACGCACCTCCTGGCCCTGCGCCAGCAATAGCGCGATCTCGCGCTCGCGGCGGGTCAACGGATCGACCCTCACCCGCGCCAGCTGCTGCGCGATTTCCGGCATCAGGTAGACGCCGCCGCCGGCGACGGTGCGCACCGCGGTGATCAGATCTTCCGGCTTGCAGCGCTTGGAGAGAAAGCCGCTGGCGCCGCGTTCCAGCGCCATTTCCACCAGCGCCGGGTTATCGTGCATCGACAGCATCACCACGCGGATGCCGGAGGGAATGTCCGCCAGCAGATCCAGCCCGCTGCCGTCCGGCATCGAAATGTCGCAAATGCAGATTTCCGCCTCCAGCCCCGGCAGGCCGGCGCGCGCCTGTGCCGCGCTGCTGAACTCGCCCACCACCTGAATATCGGCCTCCAGCGACAGCAGTTGCACAAAGCCCGAACGCACAATGTCATGATCGTCGATAAACGCCACGCGCAGGGTCATGGAAATCTCCGGTTAGCAGGGGAAGTGCGCAAGTATACCGTATGCGCACACCGGAATAATTGATGAAGAGAATGTATTGGGTGAAATTACCGGGTGCGCAAGGCAGGCACCCGGCGGGAGGGATCACAGGCGGGCAGGCGCCGTTTTATCCTGCGGCAGATGGCACCAGTTGTTTTTATCCACGATGCCGCCATCAGGAGAGGTGTAGCCGAGGCAGCCAAGGATGGTGTCAAACAGCTCGACGTGGCGATGCGTTTTGCCGATGCGCTGCTGCGCCTGCAGCTGCTCAAAAGCGCTGAGGTGCTGCGGGTTTTCGAGGAACTTGTCCGACGCCCACACGATCATCGGCACGCGGAACTGCTCCGGCGGCGCCATTTCGCGCGGCGTGCCATGCAGGTGCGTATTCTCGCCGATCGATTCGCCGTGATCGGCGGCATAGAACACGATCGCTTTCTTGTCGCGCACCTGGTCTATCACATTGGCGATAAAGCTGTCGGTATACAGCACCGTATTGTCGAACGCATTGATCAGCTGCGCCTTGGTGCAGGAATCGTCCACCCCCATGCACTCCGGCTGATAACGCGCATAGCTGCGCGGATAACGCTGCGAGTACAGGTAGTGCGAGCCTTTGGTATGCAGGATCACCAGGTGTTTGCCCTTCGGATAGCGCGCCAGCGACTCCTTCATTTCGTCCACCAGCAGCATATCGTCGACCGCCTTGCCGTCGTTGCGCTTCTCGGACGCGATCATCTCGCGGAACGAATAGTTGTTCACCTCGGTGTTGTTGTAGAACCACACCTCGCTCTGCATGGCGAACAGCTCGGAAGAGAAGCCCAGATCCTTCAGCACCGCGAACACGTTCTGCTCTTTCAGCGTGCGCTGCGGATTGTCTTCGGTGCCGCCTTCACGCACGAACATGCAGCGCAGCGACAGCTTGGTGGCGGTATCGCACGACTCGCCGCGGAACGCCACCAGATTCTTCTCTTTAGACAGCCGCGGCGTGGTATCGCGCTCGTAGCCCAGCATGCCCATGTGATCCCAGCGCGTGGTCTCGCCGATGATGAACACCACGTAGGTGTCGTCGATGTCCGCCGGCGGTACGTAGGTGAAGTGTTTGCCCGGATCGAACATCGTGCTCTGATCCTGGCTTTCGTCATAGCGGGTGTAAGCAAACAGCCCCAACGCCGACAGCCAGTTGGACGGCAGATACGAGTGCGCCACCACGCCGCCGTAGCTTGGCAAATCGACGTTGGAAAGCTTCTCTTGCACGCTCTGCTCGTCGTCCAGCATGCGCAGCGGCAGCCAGACCAGCGCCACCACCGCCAGCAATACCAGCAGCGGCTTGATGCGATGACCAGGGGTTTTCAGCTGTTCTATCAGGGTATAGCGCAGGTTGTTTTTCCAGATCAGCAGCAGCGGCAAGGCGCTGAGCGCCACCATCCACAGCACGAAGTGCAGGCCAACCACCTCTTTCGACAGATCGATATCGGTGGTCATCACCGACACCACGATGCCGTAGCCGATCACCACGTTGAAAAACGTCATGTAGTAGCTGGCGGCAACCGAAATCAACACCAGCAGCGAGGCGACGATGCGATAAAACAGCCGGCCGCCGAGCGATACCAGCCGCATAATGAAGAACGTAAACAGGACGATAGCGATGACTTCCGTCACCGCCGAAATAAGCTTAATTCCCTGAATGCCGTGCGCCAGCGAATCAAAACGGCGATAAAAAACGGACAGGTTTAGAAAGATGCCGATATAGATCGCTAACAATAACGATAAATTCTGCTGTGATAGCGATTTAACTTTGTTCATGTAACGCGGTGGCTCCGGGGACGGTGTAGCGGTTCTGACTCAGTCAGACACTGATTGCGGCTTCTGGTTCAGCCAACCGGCAATAAGCGTTATTTTGCGGGTAATAATCAAGAGAATTCTCACAAAACGGACAAAATTTACCGTTTTTTTGAGCGGTTTTCAGACAGGGCACGCAAGAAAATGGAGGGATAAACCCTCCATTTTTTCCAGATATCGGCAAAAATTTTACTTAACGTTCAGAGTTACATCGATATTTCCACGGGTGGCGTTGGAGTATGGGCACACCACATGCGCCTTTTTCACCAGATCTTCCGCCACGCTGCGCTCGATGCCCGGCAGCGAGATATCCAGCTGCACTTCGATGCCGAAGCCATTCGGGATTTCACCGATGCCGACGGTGCCGTCGATCTTGGCTTCGGCCGGAATTTTGACCTTTTCTTTCGCCGCGACAAACTTCAACGCGCCGAGGAAGCAGGCCGAGTAACCGGCGGCGAACAGCTGTTCGGGGTTGGTGACTTCGCCGCCGGCGCCGCCCATCTCTTTCGGCACGCCCAGTTTCACGTCCAACACGCCGTCGGAGGAGGTCGCACGGCCGTCGCGGCCGCCGGTTGCGGTGGCGTGAGCGCGGTAAACCACTTTCTCAATAGACATCGTTCATTCCTTCTTGCTGGTTGGCGAGATGACTACGGCTTCCACGAGGTAAAGCCGGTCACATATTTATCTTTTGCGATTAAATCGCGCACTACTTATTTTTGACGCTTATTAACCAGTGTAGACCACCCCTGCCGTTCTTGCGTCCGGCGCTGGAGGATCAAATCTGATCGATCAGGCTGCCGCGCAGCTTTTCCAACTGCTGTTTGAGCGAGACGATCTCGTCCAGGCTGCAGTCGGTGGCGCACATCACCGCCTCGGGCACCGATTGAGCCCGCTCACGCAGCGCGCGGCCGGCTTCGGTGAGGGCAATGATCACCTGCCGCTCGTCGGTGGTGGCGCGATAGCGCACCAGCAAACCGGCGGTTTCCAGCCGCTTCAGCAGCGGCGTCAGCGTGGCGGAATCGAGGAACAGCCGCTCGCCGATATCCGATACCGTCACCCGATCGCGCTCCCACAGCACCATCATCACCAGGTATTGCGGGTAGGTGAGTTCGAGCTGATTCAACAGCTTGCGGTAGACTTTGTGCAGCGCCAGGTTGGCGGAGTACAGCGCGAAACAGAGCTGCTGATCGAGCTGCAGCAGGTTCTTCGCGTTGGGTTGTGCGGTATCGGTGCTTTTCATGTTTGTGAATATAGATAGTGCACGATGTAATCGCAAGCTATTTCTTGTGAGGTATGCTACCTTTTTTTCATGCAGAGGATGCTCGGAGGGAAAGGAAATGACGAATACGCTTGCAGAACGCGCGCGTCGCTACGCCACCAAGGCGCATGCGGCCATCGATCAGCGCCGCAAATACACCGACGATCCGTACATCGTCCACCCACAGGCGGTGATGGAGCTGGTGCGCAGCGTGCCGCACACCGAAGAGATGCTGGCGGCCGCCTGGCTGCATGACACGGTGGAAGATACGCCCACCACCCTCGGCGATATCGAAAGCCACTTTGGGCCAAAAGTGGCGGAACTGGTGCGAATGTTGACCAACGTCAGCCGCGCCGAGGACGGCAACCGCTTCGAGCGTAAAAACCGCGATCGGCGCCACAGCGCCGGCGCGTCGCCGCAGGCCAAAACCATCAAGCTGGCGGATCTGATCGACAACACCCGCTCGCTGCTGGACTACGACAGCCACTTCGCCCAAACCTATCTGATCGAGAAACAGCGCCTGCTGGAAGTGCTGACCGAAGGCGACCCGACGCTGTGGCGCCAGGCCAGCCATATCGTCGAACAGGGGCTGCTCAGATTGCAGCAGCCGCCGCACAACGTGCCGGCCAGCTGGTTTGAGCACGCCCGCCGGCGCTACCGCGAGAGCGACGCGGCCTGATCAGAAGGTCACCACCGTTTTCAACGCCGTCACCCAGGCGTCCTGCGTCTCGCTGACGCCCGCGGGGTGATGCCAGTATTGCAGGCCCGGCTGCAGCTGCAGCCACGGCGTGACGTTAACGCGATAATAGAGCTCCGCCGTCACCGAATGGCCCGGCACCGGCCGATAGTTCGGATCGTGATAATCGCTGATGCCGCTCATCTGGTTGAGATAACGCTGATTGTCTTTGTAGCGGTCGCTCAGCTTCACCACCGAGACGCCGAGCCCCAGCCAGTCGTCCGGCCGCGCATCGAACAGCCCGCGATAGCGGATGCCGGTCGAGGTGGACCAGTGCAGGTAGTTGCTGCGCTGATCTCCCAGCCCCAGGCTGTAGAACACGCTCAGACCGCGGTTGACGTCGTCCGCATGGCGCGTCACCTGCTGGTTGAAACCGGTATACAGGAACCAGGTGCGATCGTGGCTGCGATAGCCCTGCGGATCGCTGGCGCCCGGCCCGCCGGACACCCCTTCATAAAGATCGCTCTGGCGCGCGTTGGTGAACAGCACGCCCAGGTTATACACCCCCGGCAGCTGGTTGACGGCGTGGGTTTTCAGCTCCAGCTCCATCGGCAGCAGAAAGCCTTTGCTGCCCTTGGTGGACCAGCTCCAGGCGTGGCTGCGGCTGGGGGCGCTCGGGTTCTGTTCCATCACGCCGCCCTTGAGCGTCAGGCCGTCGGTCAGTTTGTATTGCAGCGTCGTGCCCCAGTAATGCACGTTCCAGTTGTACCAGGTCAACGAGTTGGCGGACTTGCCGCCGCACAGCGTCAGCGTCTGAAAATCGCAGGGGATGATCTGATCGAAATCCTGCACCTTGTTCATCATGCCGATGCGCCACTGCAGCCGGCGATCGAGGAAGGAGCGGCTAAAGGTCAACCAACCCAGCCGGGTAATCGACTGCCCGCCAAAGCTCTCCTGCGACAGATCGGTCAGGCCGACGCGCGGATCCTGCAGGCGATCGCGGGTCAGGTTGTTGTCATGGTTGCGGTTGACGATATTGCCTTCGATCGCCGCGTCCGGAATGCCGGTCAGCGCCTGCAAATCCTGGCTGAAGGTCAGCGAAAACTGGTCGATATACGACGCCTGTTTATCGTGGTTGTAACCGCCACCGGCGTTATACGACAGCTGGCTGAGGTAGCCGAGATTATAGTGGAAGCCGTGATCCTCCAGGATCGGCCTGATCCCCAGCATATCCCCCAACAGCCCGGGCTGCGGCGGCTCAAAGCCGAGCGCCACCCCTTCCCATTTGGCGGTGGGGGCTTCGACGTCCTTGCCGGTTTGCAGCGTTTCCGCCTGCGCCTGGCTACAGAGCAGCGCCAGCGCCGCCAGGGTCATGGAACGAGGTAATAAGCTTTTCATCATTATTATATTTCTCCGCATAACGGCTGACTGCGGGCAACAGCATTCCCTGGGAGAGAATTTCCCATCATGAACAGCAGCGAATAACGTTAGGTTAACGCCCGGCGCTTGCCGCCGGGCTGAAGAGTTAGCGTCGGTCTTTCAGGCTGGCGCCGTTGCTGTGGATCACATCGCGGTACCAGTAGAAACTCTTCTTGCGGCGGCGCTCGAGGCTGCCGTTGCCGGCATCGTCCCTGTCGACGTGAATGAAGCCGTAGCGCTTCGACATTTCGGCCTTCGAAGCGCTGACCAGATCGATCGGTCCCCAGCTGGTGTAGCCCATCACCTCGACGCCGTCGTCGATCGCTTCCGCCACCTGCACCAGATGATCATTGAGGTAGTTGATGCGGTAATCGTCGTTGATGCTGCCGTCGGCCTCGACGCGGTCTTTGGCGCCCAGCCCATTTTCGACGATGAACAGCGGTTTCTGATAGCGGTCGTACAGCACGTTGAGCAGGTAGCGCAGCCCGATCGGGTCGATTTGCCACCCCCACTCCGAACTGGCCAGGTGCGGGTTCGGCACCATATCGAGAATGTTGCCGCGCGCCGTTTCGTACTGCTCCGGGTCGGCGGTAACGCAGCCGCTCATGTAGTAGCTGAACGAGATGAAATCGATGGTTTCACGCAGCGTTCGCCGATCTTCCTCGGTGATCGCCACCTGAATGCCGTTTTCACGGAAGAAGCGCTGCATATAGGCCGGGTAATAGCCGCGCGCCTGCACGTCGCCGAAGAACAGCCAGTCGCGGTTTTGCCGCTGGGTTTCCAGCAGATCTTCCGGCTTGCAGCTCAGCGGATACAGAATGCCGCCCAACAGCATGTTGCCGATTTTGCCCTCCGGCACGATCTCGTGACAGGCCTTCACCGCTTTGGCGCTGGCCACCAGCTGATGGTGGATCGCCTGATAGATGGCGCTCTTGTCGCTCTCCGGCGGCAGACCGACGCCGGTGAAAGGCGCGTGCAGCGACATGTTGATCTCGTTGAAGGTCAGCCAGTGTTTGACCTTGTGCTTGTAACGTTCGAACACCGTGCGCGCGTAGCGCTCGAAGAAGTCGATGGTGCGCCGATCGCCCCAGCCGCCGTAGCGCTTCACCAGGCCGTAAGGCATTTCATAGTGCGACAGCGTGATCAGCGGCTGAATGCCGTACTTCGCCATCTCGTCGAACAGCCGATCGTAAAACGCCAGCCCGGCTTCGTTCGGCGTCTCTTCGTCGCCCTGCGGGAAAATGCGCGTCCAGGCGATCGAGGTGCGCAGGCATTTGAAGCCCATCTCGGCGAACAGCGCGATGTCTTCCGGATAGCGATGATAGAAATCGATCGCCACGTCCTTGATGCCGCTGTCGCCCGCCGCGCGCGGCGTGATGGCGCCGAAGATGCCCTGCGGCTGCAGATCGGAAGTCGACAGCCCCTTGCCGTCGGCCTGATACGCGCCTTCAACCTGGTTCGCCGCTACCGCGCCGCCCCACAGAAAATGTTGCGGAAACTTGCCGTTCATCGCTTGCTCCTCAATTAGCGTAATAAAGTCAGCAGCGGCGCCTGTTCCTGCACCGGAGACAGGCCGCTGGTCAACACGTCCACGTAATCATCGCTGTTGCTGATGATGATCGGCGTGGTGGTGTCATAGCCGGCGGCATGGATCGCCGCCTGGTCGAACTCGATCAGCAGATCGCCCGGGGCGACCCGCTCGCCTTCCCGCACGTGGGCGGTGAAATGCGCCCCGTCCAGCTTCACGGTATCGATGCCGACGTGAATAAGAATCTCCGCGCCGTCGTCCGATTCGATGCCGATGGCGTGTTTCGTTTTGAACAGCGACGCCACGCTGCCGCTCACCGGTGCCACCACGCGCCCCTGCTGCGGCGCGATCGCCACGCCTTTCCCCAGCAGGCCACTGGCGAAAGTCGCGTCGTTCACCTGATCCAGCGGCACGATGTCGCCGGCGATCGGGCTGAGGATCGCCTGTTTGCGGTTGAGCGGCGCGGCGGCTTCAGGCTGTGCGGCGGCCTCTTCCGCCGGCGCGACGCCGAACAGATAGCTGGCCAGCGCGGCGAACACGAACGACAGCAGGGTGCCGCCGATCGCGCCCCATACCGTGGCGTCGATGCCGCCGCCGGGGATGATCTGCGCGAAGGTGAACACGCTCACCAGGCCGAACGAGTAAACCGAAGTATGGAAGTAGCCGATCACCGCGCCGCCCAGCGCGCCGCCGATGCAGCCGAAGATGAATGGGCGTTTGTTCGGCAGCGTGACGCCATACACCGCCGGCTCGGTGATGCCGAAAATGCCGGCGCCGATGGCTGAAGCGGACAGCGCCCGCAGTTTGGCGTCGCGAGTGCGCAGCATCACGCCCAGCGTGGCGCCGACCTGCCCCATCACCGCCGGCAACAGCAGCGGCACCATGGTGTCGCGCCCCAGCACGCTCAGGTTGTTGATCATCAACGGCACCAATCCCCAATGCAGGCCGAAGATCACGCACACCTGCCACATCGCCCCCATAAAGGCGCCGGCGATGATCGGGTTAAAGGCGTAAATGCTCTGATAGCCGTTGGCCAGCAGGTGGCTGAGCCAGGTTGCCGCCGGGCCGATCAGCAGGAAGGTCAACGGCACGGTGATCGCCAGGCACAGCAGCGGCGTGATGAAATTGCGCAGCGCACTGTGGATCACCCGGTTAAACAGCGGCTCCAGGCGGCAGGACACCCAGGCCGCAAAGATGATCGGGATCACCGACGAGCTGTAGTTGATGAAGGTCAGCGGAATGCCGAAGAAATACTCGCGCACCGCGCCCGGCTGCTGCGCCGCTTCGAAGGCCGCCATCATCAGCGGATGCGTCAACGCGCCGCCGATCGCCATGGTGACGAAGGGGTTGCCGCCGAATTTTTTCCCGGCGGTGTAGCCGAGCATGATCGGGAAGAAGTAGAACAGCGCGTCGCTGGCGGCGAACAGCATTTTGAAGGTGCCGCCGCTCTCCAGCAGCCAGCCACAGGCCAGGCTCAGCGCCAGGAAGCCTTTCAGGATCCCCGAAGCGGCCATCACCCCAAGCAGCGGGGTAAAAATGCCGGACACCAGATCGATAAAGCGGCTGAGCAAGTTGTCTTTTTTGCCGCCCGCGTCGTCGCTCGGCGCGCCTTCGGCCAATCCGCCAACGCGGTTAACCGCGTCGAACACCTCCGCCACATGGTTGCCCACCACCACCTGGAACTGGCCGCCGCTCTCCACCACCATGATGACGCCGGGGTTTTTCTTCAGCGCTGCCGCGTTGGCGCGATTGTCGTCGCGCAGCTTGAAACGCAGGCGGGTAGCGCAATGCACCAGGCTTTTCACATTGTCGCGGCCACCGACGCCGGCCAAAATCTCACTGGCTAATGTGTCATATTTCATACAGTTATCCTTAGACTTCGCGTTCTGCCGCTCCCCGCCCCACGCTGGCCTGGCGCTGAGGCAAAATTCGGCGCAAAAAAAAACCTAAACCTCGCGGCCTCTGCCCCATCGGGGAACAGAAACGCGAGGTTTAGGTTTTGCCTGCCGTAGCAGTAACAACCCTAAATCGGTTGAGTTATGACGTTAACACCGCGGATTTTGCCGGGGCAAGCCTTTGCGTCGGCAAATTGCCGAACTGTGATCGGGCGGGCAAAACCGACCTGAGGTATCAAATAAGGCCTGTCGCCCTCTATCGGCTTCAGCACAGCAGTGATATATCGCGCAGGCGGAATAGAGAGGGGGCGGAATATCGCCCGCTTCAGGCAAAAACATAAGATTAACTAACCTAATAATTCACAGTCAGGCGAAAGCAAAGCGCTCGTCCATCCACTGTCAATCCCCGCTTTTTTGGTCGAAATCGGCAATCCATAAGGCAAATAGATCGCCAAACTTGATTGCGCATCGTTAACATTCCACGATATTCACCTGTGCAAAAATCACCATGCGCAATTGATAATGGTGAAAGAAACATCAGAATGACTAATTAAAACGACTGGACAAAAGTCACGCGGGCGATTATTACTGGTCAACGCGTAATCGATTGTAAGGATGACAGCGACCATGACGTTGCGGACTGAGTTGGGACGGATTCTGATCACCGGCGCCGGCGGCCGGGTAGCCACGGCGTTTCGCCAGGCGATGGGCGATCGCTACGCGCTGCGGCTGGCGGAAAGGGATGTCAGCCTGCTGCACGATCTGCAGCCCGGCGACGAAGTCATCAGCTTCAACATCGCCGATCTCGACGCCTGCCGCGCGGCCTGCGCCAATATCGACACCGTGTTGCATCTGGCCGCCGATCCCTCCCCCGATGCCGACTTTTGCGGTTCGTTGATGGACAACAACATTCTCGGCACCTTCAATATTTTCCGCGCGGCGAAAGACGCCGGCTGCCGCCGGGTGGTGTTCGCCAGCAGCGCACAGGCGGTGGAAGGCTATCCGCTCGATTACCAAATCCGCCCGGATGACGCGCCGAAACCGAAAAACCTGTACGGCGCCAGCAAGGCGTTCGGCGAAGGCATCGCCGCCTACTTCGCCCATCAGGAAGGGCTTTCCGCCCTGTCGGTGCGCATCGCCAACTTCACCACCCTCAGCCCGGGCGATCGGCTCAGCGCCCGCGACATGAGCGCGTTTCTCAGCCATCGCGACGCCGCCGATCTGCTGGAGCGCTGCATTCGTGTCGACGGGGTGCAATATGCGGTGGTGCACGGGGTTTCCAATAACCGCTACACGCGTTTATCGCTGGAAGAGACCCGTCGCCTGCTCGGCTACGCCCCGCAGGACGATGCGTTCAGCCTGCTCGGCTTTGAGTGAGCGCGGCGGGGAACCCCGCCGCACGCTGTCGTTTTAACCGTTGGCGTAGGCCACTTTTTCGGCCTGACGGTGGGTGAACAGCACCAGCAGCAGCGCCAATCCGGCAATAATCGCCCCCATCACCGGCACGAAGCTGTATCCCAGCCCGGCGGAGACTACCGCGCCACCGGCGGCGGCGCCCAGCGCATTGCCCAGGTTAAAGGCACCGATATTGACCGAAGACGACAGCCCCGGCGCTTCACTGGCGACACGCATCACGCGCATCTGCAGCGGCGGCACCACGGCAAAGGTCGCTGCGCCCCAAATCACCATGCTGACTGCGGCGCCGATTTCACTGCGCGCCAGGAACGGGATCACCAGCATAATGACCACCAGCAGCAACAGGAAGCCTTTCAGCGTCGCGCTTTCGGAGCGGTCGGCGAACTTGCCGCCGAGGTAGTTGCCGATGGAGAAACCGACGCCGATCAACACCAGCATGGACGTCACGAACAGCGGTGTCGCATCGGTGATGTGCTGCAACACCGGCGAGATATAGGTATAGAGCGTGAACATCGCGCCCGCGCCCAGCACGGTCGTCAGCAAGGCGGACAGCACCTGAGGGCGCACCAATACCGACAACTCGCGTTTCACATCAGGACGCGCGCCGGCGCTGCCTTGCGGCAACGAGAACCACAGCCCCAGCATGGCGATCACGCCCAGCCCGGCCGTCGCCAGGAACGACATGCGCCAGCCGATGGTTTCACCCAGCCAGGTCGCGGCGGGCACCCCGCCGATATTGGCGATGGTCAGGCCCATAAACATGGTCGCCACTGCGCTGGCCTGTTTCTCCTTCGGCACCACGCTGGCGGCCACCACCGATCCGAGGCCAAAGAACGCGCCGTGGTTCAGGCTGGTGATGATGCGCGACAGCATCAGGGTGGTGTAGTCAGGCGCAACCGCCGACAGCACGTTACCCAGAGTAAAGATAGCCATCAGGAAGATCAGCGCGCTTCTGCGTGCCCGGTGAGAAAGCAGCAACGTCATCAGCGGTGCGCCGACCATCACGCCGACGGCGTAGGCGCTGATCAACATGCCGGCCATCGGGATGGAGACGTCCACCCCTTTGGCGATGGTCGGCAGCAACCCCATCGGGGAAAACTCGGTCGTGCCGATGCCGAACGCCCCCACCGCCAGGGCTAATAAGGGAAAGTTAATTTTCATTCAACAACTCCGGTTAACCGCTGCCGAAGCGCGGGAAAGTTAAGATGCCAAAAGTATGACATTGATCACACCAAAGATAAGCAGGCGGGAGGCTAAAAGACTTTTGCGATTTTGTTAAAAATCGTGGGGAAAAACAGCAGCCGACTCTATCTCAACCACGCGCCGACAGGCAATAGCCGCCGTCGCCCGAGCGCACATCGGGTTCATTCCCGCCACCGGCGGCAAGCCGGCGGCCACCGCAACTATTGAAAACAGAGCAAAAGTGTTTTGTTATTGTGCGCGTTTTTAGAATTAAACGACGAAATATAATGGCCTCAGTAAAACATCAATGCCCTACGGCCCCATTCACACAGAGGGAAGCGCCATGCTTTTTGACTCGTATTCTTTAAACGGTTTATCGCTGAACAATCGCATCGTCATGCCGCCCATGACCCGCTCTCGAGCCGGCGCCGGCGACGTCGCCACCGACATGATGGCTGAATATTATGCCCAGCGCGCCAGCGCCGGGCTGATCGTCAGCGAAGGCACGCAGATTAGCCAGCAAGGCCAGGGTTATGCCTGGACGCCCGGCATTTACACCCCGGAACACATCGCCGGTTGGAAAAAAGTCACCGACGCCGTACATCAGGCCGGCGGCAAGATCTTCGCGCAGCTTTGGCACGTCGGCCGCGTGTCGCATACCATTCTACAGCCTGGCCACGCCGCGCCGGTCTCCTCCTCCGCCATCCAGGCCGATGGGGTCAAGGTATTTGTGGATGTCGAAGGCCGCGGACCGGAACATGGCGTGGGTGAAATGGTGCAACACTCCGCACCGCGCGCCTTAACGCGGGAAGAAATTCCGGCGATCGTCAATGACTACGCTCAGGCGGCCCGCAACGCCATCGCCGCCGGTTTCGACGGCGTAGAGCTGCACGGCGCGAATGGCTATCTGATCAATCAGTTTATCGACTCGCGGGAAAACCAGCGCGACGACGAATACGGCGGTTCACTGCAAAATCGCCTGCGTTTCCTGCGGGAAGTGGCTCAGGCGGTAGCGGACGCCATCGGCAAAGAGAAACTGGGCGTGCGCCTGGCGCCGCTGACCACCCTGATGGGCTCGCAGGACGACACCCCGGAAGCCACCTATCTGGCGGCGGCCAGCGTGCTGAACGATATCGGCGCCGCTTACATTCACATCGCCGAAGCGGACTGGGATGACGCCCCGGTGATGCCGGCGGCGTTCAAAGAATCACTGCGCCTGATTTTCCGCGGCACGCTGATTTACTCGGGCAAATACACGCGTGAACGCGCTGAAGAAGCGCTGGCCAAAGGCTGGGCGGATCTGATCGGCTTCGGCCGCCCGTTCATCGCCAACCCGGATCTGCCTCACCGCCTGCAACACGGGCTGGCGCTGAATGCGCCCATTAAAGAGAAATTCTTCGGCGGCAGCCGGGAAGGCTACACCGATTACCCGGCGATCGGGTAACGATCGCCGACAACGCCGGCTCAAGCCGGCGTTATTTTTTTCTGTGCTTCGATCCAGTCAAGAAATTGCATCATTCTGTCGCTAAAATCCGCGTCATTCGCCTCCCCTGCCGCGTGCGCTAACCAATAGTCCATTTCATCGCGCTGCTCTGCATAAAGCGCCAACAGCTGATCGGCATAGTCGGTTAGCGTTATCGGCCAGAACGGGCTCCCCTCGGCGCGCAACATATTGGTGGCGCGGATCAGCTTTCTGGCCGCTTCGCGCTTTAAGCGCCTCTCATCCGATACCGTCCTTGCCTGCAGCAGTTGCTCCCGATAACGCGCCAACGCGGGCCGTAAATCAGCATTGACCGCCAGCGCGATGCTCCGGCGCCAACGCTTCATCAACGCCACCTCATCCCCTCCCGCTGCGCACTTTGCCCGCGCGCAGTTCGATGTTCCGCTGCAGTTCGCGCAGCCCGCCGGCCAGGAAGCAGGCTTCCGCCAGCACGAACAGCGGGCCGATGATAAGGCCCGTCACGTCGTCCATAAACGCCGGTTTTCGCCCCTCCCAAAAGTGCCCGGCAAACTGAAACAGCCAGCCGATGACGAAGCCGCCGATGCCGACGCTCAACCACGCCGCCGTCGACAGCGACGCCACCCAGGCGCCGAACACGAGGCACAGCAGCAGCAACGCCAGCATCATGATGCCAAGGCGCAGGTTCAGCCGCAGGTAATAGAGCGCCGAGACGATAACCGCCGCGCAGGCCGGCGAAAACGGCAGCCCTCCCGCGCCCCACGCCGGCCGGGAGAGCAGCGCCAGCAGGCTGATGACGATCAGGGGGATACCGATAAAATGCGTGGCGATATTGCGCGCATCGCGGTGATAGGCGGCATAAGCGGCAAGGTGATCTTCCAGACTTCGCATGTTGACCTCCGGTATGTGCGGCCTTCGTCGCCGAACGCGCGCAGCCGCATGCGGCTGCCCTTACCCATAGCTTAGCGCGGGATCACCAATACCGGTTGACCGATCTCATCCAGCAGGCCACGCGTGATGGAAGCGTTCAGCCAGCGCCCCAACGAAGACAGGTGGCGGTGCGAGATGATCAACAGATCGCAGTTGAACAGCGCCATCTGTTCCGGGATCACCTCGATGGGCGACCCCGCGGCCAGCAAGCCCTGGGCATTGAAGCCCTGCTGTTTCAGCGCCCGCGTCACCTGCCCGACCTGCTTTTCCGCCAGCGCTTCTTCCCGTTGGGCGGCGGGATACTCCTCGCGCTCATCGCTGTCGAAACGCAGGCCGCTGCGGCTGAGCGTGAAGGCATTGTCCACCACCGTCAGCACAATCACGCCGCCGATGCTGCCTTGCAGGCGCGCCATAAATTCCAGGGCGTTGCCGCTGTGTTCAAAGCAGTCCACCGCCAATAACACTCTCTCAATCATAACCATCCTCACTCGCCCGAGTTAAATCGCGCCCTTGAAATTGGCTTCGCCCTTTTTCCAATAACCTTTGGCAAACAAGGCGGCGCGGGAAATGCCCATTTCGTTGATAAAACGCGCCTTCAGATAGGCGGCGACCTGATGCTCGCAGGCCAGCCACACCTGCCCTTCGCCGGCCGGCAGCTCGCAATGGCTGACGGCCTGCACCAGCGGGCTGTTCATCACGCTGTCGAAATGTCGGGTGCGGATTTGCCAGCTGTTCACCTGCAAAAAGGAGCAATCGACGTCCTGGATCTCCTGCGCATCGCCCACCTCGGCGAACCACAGCACCGGCAACGGGGCGGAGAGCGAGGCGATAATGGTGCGCATGGCGGGCAGCGCGGTCTCATCACCCAGCAACAGCAGCCAGCGAGTTTGCGGCAACAGCCGAAAGCCGCCGGAGCAAGGGCCGGCGAACCCCAGCTTGTCGCCCGGCATCGCGTCGCGCGCCCAGTTCGACGCCGGGCCTTCGCCGTGCAGCACCATGTCGATATCGAAGGTGCGGGCGAGTTTGTCGATGCCGCTCAGGGTGTAGGCCCGCCCGGCCAGCGTGTCGCGCCACGGGAAGAACACCTTGACCCAGCTGGCCGGCTCCTGCGCGCGCGGATCGGCGATAAACTTATCCACATCGTCGCCGCTCAACGTGATGCGCCTGATCCGAGCGGTGACTTGCCGCACGGCGCTCACCCGGGCCTCTCGTTTGCGGCGGGTGTCCCTTTCCAGCATCTCGTCGACAATCTTATTCAGCGTGTTGTGCATCAGCCTTCTCCTGTGGCGCCGCAGACGGGTAGGTGAGTTCCCAGCCGCCGCCCAGCGCTCGATAGATATTCACCACGGCGATCGCCGTCTCCTCCTCTGAAACAATTTGCGCGGACTGCAGATCCAGCAGCGCGCGCTGCGTGCTCAGAACGTGGATAAAATCGCTGGCGCCGTTCAGATAGCTGTCGCGCGCCAGCGCAAACGCGTGCCGGTTGGCGGCCAGCGCCTCGGCCAGGTGCGTCTGGCGGCGCTGTTGGGCGCGATAGCCGGAAAGCGCGTCGTCGATCTCGTGCCAGGCGCGCAGCACCGTTTGCTGGTAGGCGATGGCCATTTCCTGCTGGCGATATTCGCTCAGGCGTACCCGCTGGGTGATTTTCCCTCCGTCGAACAACGGCAGATACAAAACGGGGCCGATGGCGAAGGTATGCGTGGACCAGCTGCCCATATCCGACAAGGCCAATGCCTGGTAGCCCGCGTTGCCGGTCAGCGTGATGCGCGGGTAGTAGTCGGCGGTGGCGACGCCGATCTCGGCGGTCGCCTGATGCAAACGCTCCGCCGCTTCGCGAATATCCGGCCTGCGCAGCGCCAGATCCGACGGCACCCCCATCGGCACCGCGCGCGCCAGCGTCGGCAGCGGCCCCGGCGGCGACAGCATCGCGTTCAGCGCGCCCGGCCGCTCGCCCAACAACAGGCCGATGGCGTTAATCAGCCGTTCTTGCCGGTCGGCCAACGTCGGCAGCAGGGCATCCACCTGCGCCAACTGCACCTGCGCCTGATCGATATCCAGTTCGTTGCCCGCGCCGCTTTGATAGCGGCTTTGCGTCAACTGCAGCGTGCGCAGCGCCGTGGCGCGGTTTTCCTGCGCCACCGCCAGCTGCTGCTGCGTGGCGCGCAGGCGCAGATAGTCGCTCGCCACCTCCGCCGTCACCGACGTCAGCAGCGCGCGCCGATTCTCCTGCGAAGCGGCGAAGCCGGCGCGCGCGCTTTCCGAGGCGCGGCGCAGCTTGCCCCACATGTCCAGCTCCCAGGCGGCGCTGAAGCCGCCGCGCCAGAGGTTGTAATCCGCCTCTCCGCCGTTGCCGGACGGATCCATGCTGCCCACCGAGGTAGCGCGCTGGCGCTGATAGGCGCCATCCAGGCTCAGATCCGGCATCAGCGCCGCCTCCGTCACCCCCAGCAGGGCGCGGCTCTGTTGTAGGCGCGCCGTGGCGAGCTGCAGATCCAGGTTGCCGGCCGCCACGCGCTGCACCAGCTGCGACAGCGGCGCATCGTTGAATATCGACCACCAGGCCACCGGCAATGCCCCGCCGCCGGCCTGCTCACCCCAGCTCTCGGGCAGCGCGCTCTGCGGCCGAGCGTAGTCCGGCCCTACCGCCCGGCAGCCGCTCAGCGCCATCAACAGCAGCGGGATCACGGCTCTGTTCATTGCAGGCCTCCGTCCAGCGTATTGATGCTGACGTCCGCAGACATGCCGACGCGCAGGGCGCTCAACAAGGCGGCATGCTCTTTGTTGATATCAAATACAATTTTCACCGGGATGCGCTGCACGATCTTGGTGAAGTTGCCGGTGGCGTTCTCCGGCGCCACGGCCGCGAAGCTGACGCCGGAAGCCGGCGCGATGCTGTCCACCTGCCCTTTCAGCGTTTGGCCGGGAAAGGTATCGATATGGATGTCTACCGACTGCCCGTGCGCAATGTTTTCCAACTGGGTTTCCTGGTAGTTGGCGATGATGTACAGCTTGTCCTGCGGCACGATGGCCAGCAGCGCATCGCCCGGTTTGACGAACTCCCCGACCCGCAGACTTTTCTTGCCGATCACGCCGCCGATCGGCGCGGTGATGCGGGTGTAAGACAGGTTCAGTTCGGCCATCGCTTTCTTGGCCTGCGCCAGCATCAGCTCGGCATCGCTGTCCGCCAGCTTGGCCTGCAGCACCTGCTCCATGTTTCGCGCCGCTTTGAGCGTCGCCTCCGCCTGCGCCACATTGGCGGAAAGCGTGTGCACCCGCGTTGTCGCCTGCTGCGCCGCCTGCTGCGACCCCGCGCCGCTGCTGGCCATTCTCTGGTAGCGGTTCTGCTCCTGACGCGCAAACGCCAGCTCCGCCTGCGCCGCCTGCCGCTCCGCCAGCGCGGCGGCGATCAGCGCGCTCTGCCGGGTGAGGTTGGCCCTGGCGTCGTCCTGCCGGGCGCGGGCGGATTGCTCCTGCGCCGTCGCCTGCGCAAGGGCAACGTTGAATTCACGCGGATCGATCACCGCCAGCAACTCCCCCTGTTTAACCCACTGGTTGTCCCTGACCAACACCTGCGCAATTTCACCGGCAATCTGCGGAGAAATACGCGAGATATCGGCGCGAATATAGGCGTCGTTGGTATTCTGCTGTGTCTCTTTAATAAAAAACTTATTCATTAATAACCCCAGCGTAATGACGGTAACCGCCAATACGGCGACGGCGACTTTTTTGTTAGCCATAAAAGTGACTCCACTTAATATTTATTTCTGATGATAAAATGTCAGGCGGCGACCGAACGCGGCGGATAAATACGGGTCGGCATAACTAAAATCAGCGCGGTCAGTAATAACGCCAGGCCGGCAACCAACAGATAAAGATCGGCGCTGGCCAGCACGTGGCCCTGCCGGACGGCAAGCTGCGCCAGCTGCTCCGCCGACCCCGATACGCTGCTGTAGGCCGAGCCAAAACCGTCGACGATCGTGCCGGCGTGATAGTCCCCGCGCTGTCGGCTGAGCAGCGCGATGGCGCCGCCGGCCGCGGTGGCGGCGAAGCCCTTCACCGCGTTAAACCAGGCCGCCGCAAACGGCCCGTCGGTCGGCAACAGCCCACCGGTCGCCTGCATCAGCAGGGGGATGATCGCCATCGGTTGCGCGACCGCCTGCAACAGCGCGATAACGCGAAACGTCTCGCCGTTCCATTCCGGCGTCAGCTGGGCGGCCAGCACGCAGGCGGTGGCCATCAACAGCAGGCTGATCGCCAGTACCCAGCGGCAATCCACCCGCGGCGTATTGCAAATAATGGCGACAATCGGCAGCGTAATTAATTGCGGCAACGCCACCCACAGCATTAAGTCGGAAGTTTGTTCCTGACGATAGCCCTGAATCGCGGATAAATATCCCGACGTAATATTGACCAGCGACACCATAATTAACAGCACGCCACCCAGCGTAATTAAGGAGAAAGACAAATTCCTTTTGCTTAATAGCTGCAAATTAAAAAAAGGCAGCGGGTGATACCATTCGTTAATCAGAAATAACGCCAATAATCCGCCGCCGCCCAATAATAAAACGTAGATCAGCGGCGAGTTCAGCCAGTCGAGCCGCTCCCCCTGTGAGATGCCCACCGTCAGTATGCCGAGCGCCATGCCGCCGAGCAGCAGGCCGCGCCAGTTGAACTGCCGCAGGCGCTCCAGCCGCAGAGGATCCTGCGGCAGACCGTAGCCGATACACACAGCGGCAATCGCCATCAGCGGCAGGTTCCAGTAGAAGTACCCACTCCAACCCCAGTGAAAGGCGAAAGCGGCGGCGGTGGCGCCCAGCGTAGCGCTCCAGGCCGAGACCCAGCCGTAGGCGCCCAGCCCCAACACCTTGATCAGCGGCGGCATAAAACGCAGCACCACCGTCATCAGCATCGGCGGCAACGCGCCGCCGGCGAAGCCCTGCAGGCTGCGCACCGCCAGCAACACGCCATACTGTTCTCCCAACCAGGGCGTCAGCAGCCCGCCGGCCAGGTAAATGCCGCACATCGTCAACGCCACCCGGCGCAACGAAAAGGTCGGCCAAAAACAGGGTGTGAACCCGGAACCGATCACAAAGCCGGTAACGTAACAGGTGGTCAGCCAACTGCCGGCATCGAAACTCAGCAGCATGCCGCCCTGTATATCCGCCAGCGCGAACTTGCTGGCGTTTTCCCCCACGCCGCTGGCCATCACCGCCAAAAACACGCCGAACAACCCCAGCCAGGTGCGGCCGTTGATTTCACCGGCGCTGGCGAGCCATCGATTTTTGTGGTGCGGCGTAACAGACACCTCAACCATTCCCCACTCCTGCTGTTTCAGCCTCAATCTTTGTTGTCGTGGGCAGTATCCGGACTTATTTCGATTGTTTAAAATGAAATCATGTAATTAACTAGTTGCACAAAACGCAATCCATCACGCACGCCACGACCGGAGAGGCCATGCCGCAAAAAATTGATTTCAATCTGATCTATGCGCTGAATCTGCTGCTGGAAGAAGGGAGCGTGAGCGGCGCCGCCGAAAAGATGAACCTGAGCGCACCGGCGATGAGCCGCATTCTGGGGCGCATCCGCCGGCAGTTCGACGACCCGATCATGGTCAGGGCCGGCAAGCATCTGGTGCCAACGCCGCGCGCGCTGGAATTGAAACGCCAGCTCGGCGAGATCATCGAACAGGCCGCCGCGCTGATCGCACCGAATGATGCGTTCGAACCCGGCAAGCTGACCAGAACCTTCACCATTCGCGCCAACGACATCTTTATCGGCGCGCTGGCGGGCGGATTGCTTGAGACGCTGCGGGAATCGGCGCCGCTGAGCGGCCTGAAATTCATCGCCGAAAGCGACGGCGAGGATGACGCGCTGCGCAGCGGCAAAGTGGATCTGGTGATCGGTTCCTCACGCGACTGGCACCCGGAAATCAAGACGCAGAGCCTGTTCACCAGCACCTTTCAGGCGCTGGTGCGCCCTGGGCACCCGATCATCGGCCGGGTAACACCCGAAACCCTGACCCATTACCCGCATATCAGCGTCTCCCGCCGCGGGCGCACGCAGGGGCCGATCGACGATGCGCTGCGCGATCTCGGCCTGCAGCGCAACGTCGCTCTGACCCTGCCGGGCTTCCATTCAGCGATGATGCTGACCATGAAATCGGACTTCATCCTGCCGCTGCCGCGCCACGTGCTGCAGGGGGTGAGCAACATCCACCTGCCGTTGGCGGAGATCGAGCTGCCGCTCGAGCTGGAATCGGTGTTTATCGTGCAGGCCTGGCACCCGCGCCTGGATCGCGATCCGGCGCATCGCTGGCTGCGGCAGACCATCAAGCAGTTCTTTTTGCAGAGGGAGTGAGGGGGTTAGGTGTTGGGGAGAGAAGACGCTCGCGGCAGAACCCAAATACGCCTGCCAGATAAGCCGGTAATATGGCATTTTGCCGAAGCCCTGCGCATACTCGGTATATTCGATGAAAGCATTAATTATTCAATTAGTTAAAAAATCAGTATCTTGAGTTCCGCTCTATTAGGAGGAGCTCACGGTCTTACATTGTATTTGCTATCTTTTTAACCAATGGATTATGACATGAGAAAACATACGTTTGTCGCCCTCCTGCTACTGTGTTTGACGCCTGCGCTGGCGCTCGGTGCCGCACCGTCCCCCAAAGCTCTCATTAAAACGGCTCCCGTTTACCCTGAACAGGCCCTGTTGAAAAACACCAATGGCATCGTCAAGGTGAAATATGATATCGAGCACGACGGCACGGTCAGCCATGTGCGTATTATGCAGGCGAAACCCGCCGGGATCTTTGACGAGCCGGTGCTGACTGCCATGAAAAGCTGGCGCTTTGAACGCGGTCAGCCAGTGAAGGATCGTGAATTTACTTTTAATTTCACCACCAAACCGCACAACTCAGTCTATGGCAATGGGGTTCCGTTTCGCTGATCGTACGCTAAATTTTCTCTACCCACACAAGCCGTGCTCTCACAAAAGGAAGGAAGCAAATTACCCCTACCGGACATCACAGGAGTCGCATTTGATAGCCAATTCATTTGAATTTACTCAGTTTTATCAAGTTAGATTTTGAACCATGCCCCCTATTATGCCCCCAAATGATTTTACTTGTGGGGTTTAAGGGTCAGTTTGGATATCGAAAATTATTGTACGTTAAGCTCATATTTTGACCGTTCGATTTTAGCTAATTGAAGGCGTGATAAATCCCCTGTTAGGTTTCAGCCCTCTATCTTGTCGGTATTCCTCACCTTATGACGACAACTTCTTCGGTTTCAAAGGCGCTTGAGGCTTATGAAGAGAAACCAACAATGGCAATGTAACAATTTTTTAATATGCACATTTAATGCTATCTGTTGTCATGTCGGCGAGTTTATTCAGGGGTTTGAGGGCCAATGGAACGCGATTGTACGTTAGCGAAGTAACTATCTGATATATAAAAATAATAGGCATAGAAAAATGCCCTTAAAATGGTGTCTTTTTAATCGAAAATTGGCATTTAACGGACAGCGTTGTCTGCTAATCGATTTTTCAGACGTTCATTTTTAGCTTGCCGCACGTTTTCGTACGGTTGCCCCTCAAACCCCAAGGACATCTGAGGCCGTTAAAAGCGGCGTCAAAGGCAGAAAATATCTTAACGTGAGTTTTCGTTCCACTGAGCGTCAGGCCCCGTCTCCCCCCATCGAATTGCATGCATAAAAAACGCCACCCGTTCGGATGGCGCAAAGAACATATTCAAAGAATTCTCAGATGAATTTAAATTTTCTCAATGTTACTTCAGCTTCTTTTTTCAGCGTTTTTTCATCAATTTCAATTGATGAACGATCAGGATCTGATGTGTACCGCTCAGCCAGATCAAAAATTTCGTATAAACACCCACTAATCTCCTTGCTATCCTTTGCCAGTACCCCTGAATTACCCTCATCTCGCCATAACTTAAAAAAGCGAGATTCAAAATCTTCAGGTGAAACCTTGGATGACACTAAATCTTTCGTCAAATCAATTAATTTAATACTCATTTCAAACTCCCCGTTTTAATGTAAACCTCATATTGCGGTGTTCCCACAGTTAAATGCCACCCAGATATAAAGTCACCATTTTCCTTCAAAATAACGACGTTATTTGTTTTTGGATTAAAGAATACTTTTGATCCTTTTTCATGAAGGTAAGTCCCTTTCTCCACAGTTCCTTTATCCGCCAAATGCGCCTCAATAGCATCCCTGAACTTAGTCAACGTTTCACGATTTTTCTTCGTGTCACTAACCCCAAAATCACTAGCATGTTTGAGGTATTTTCTATCCAATTGTTTACGTGTAAATCGTCCAGAATCAAGCGGATCACTCAGCACCACATACACCGGCTCTACACCTGTTCCGGCCGCGTCCGGACGCCAGTAGATAAAATCCTGTAGTCCGTTGTGGTCTGCGACCGGCGTCGTGGTCACCGTGATGGTGTCCATCGGTTTCACTTCCGTGCCAGTATGGACGGGGGTCACTGGGACCGGAGGCGGTGGTGTGCCGGTATTTGACGGCGCTGAGGGCGGCTGAGCCGGGTTAATCAGGATGGTCCGCGCAGGGACGCCTGCACCGGCAATTGCCGGAACGGTAATACGGTCCAGACCTGTTTTCGGATCACGCACCCCCGTCAGCACCTGCACCGCCGCCGGAATACCGCCGTTACCGGTTTTCAGCAGCTGCAGCGCCAGTTGCCCATTGCTCTTCACCAGACTCCCACGCGCCGGCATATTCACGGTTTTCATCCCGGCCTCTATCGCCTTCGCATCCGCCAGAGCCCGCGCCGGAAACGCAAACAGCGCAGGAACGTCGCGCCCTGGAACTTGATCACTACCCTGACCAGCAGGTTTTGAATGGAACCAAAGAGTCGCCATCGATGCCTTAAGAAGCCCCGGACTGACCGCCGGAACGGACAGTTTGGACAGCGCATTACTGAACCAGTTGGTAATACTGCCTGCCACATTACCGGCAGCTGTCCACACTCCAGCTCCAGCCAACGCTATCTGCGCCGTCCCCGGCGTCTGATTCAGCACCATAGCGCCCGGCGCTTTGAGCGCCTTATTCGCTTCTGCTACCATCGCCGGTGTATACACGGGAGCGGGTTTCACCCCGGCTTTGTCGAACAAAGCCTTACGGGCTTCCTCGGCCTTGCGGGCTTCCTCGGCCTTGCGGGCTTCCTCGGCCTTGCGGGCTTCCTCGGCCTTGCGGGCTTCCTCGGCCTTGCGGGCTTCCTCGGCCTTGCGGGCTTCCTCAGCCTTGCGGGCTTCCTCGGCCTTTCGGGCTTCCTCGGCCTTGCGGGCTTCCTCGGCCTTTCGGGCTTCTGCTTCGGCTTTCGCTCTTGCCTGCGCGTCCAGTTCCCGTTGCAACCCTTCGTTACGTTGCCCGCTGAATACATGGAGAAGTGGCGCAAACCGCTGCATGTATATTCTTTTTGCGTTCGCACCATCGCCTCGACGACAGGCATCCAGCAATTCACGATAATGCTTGTCGTTTTTTATATATGGGCAATTTTTCTTTCCGCAGATAAAACAAATATTATTGGCCAGACATTCTTTGACTTTTTCATCCAACCCAGGGATCGGAATTGCAGTGACTGTCAGGGTCTCCTCTCCATTTTCCCAACTCCAAGATCCGTTTTGCCAATATAATCCAGGTTCAGGTGCCACCCCGTTATTATAATTATACGGATCGTATTTAACTTCCCATTTATGCTCCATAAAATCTCCTTTTTGATATCTGTCATTTTGCACACAAACACTGTGTTTATATATAGTGTTTGATGCTAAACCCTCCTCTCAAACCCGTCAATCAAATGATAATCATTCTCATATGTGCTAAGCGTGACACAAAAAAGCAGCCGCCTGCGACAGCTGTCACACTGACAAATGTGGGTTAATCCCGGCTGCGCGTCCGTTCCCACTCCAGCTTCTGCAACCAGTCATACTCCCGGAGGATATTCTGAAGGGAGAGTAGAGAGCATTAAATTTCAGCTTAAACAATTAATTATCTACTTAACGTACGTTTTCGTTCCATTGGCCCTCAAACCCCATTCACCCCAAACCTCCTCTCTGTTTTGTTTGATATACAGCACAACAACCAGCTGGGTTAATGGCATGTAAACTCCTTTAACTCTCGCTAAAAACAGGATGTGCATACAGTGTTTGTATGCGATTTCAACAGGAGATGAGTTATTAGTGGTGGTGATGGTAAAGACAGCCGCGGTCCTGGCGGTGGGGTGAATGGTGGGCCGACGGAGTTGGGTGGAGGTGTGGATGCATCCGATCACTCTGGCTGGAGCTCGGAGAATAACCCATGGGGAGGTAAGAATAAGGACACTGGCGGGCATACTGGTGGTGGCAACAATGGTGGGGACAGGGATCCCGGGAGCAACGTTAACCTGAGTCTGTTTCCGGAAGCACAAGCGTCTGTCGCGGTGGGGGCACAATTCAATCTTTCGTTGATCGACGGTGCGTGGGGATTCAGTCTGCTGAAATCCCAAACGGTGCAATCGTTTATCACGAAATCAATAGCCAAACAAAGTGAAAACACTCGGTATCCCTACGGTTGGAACACTGTGGCGCGGTAGCCAACAGCGAGTATTAACGGCAGGATAAGATATTGAACTTTATAGTTTTTCCCGTCGCTGGCAGTTGTTCGGTAAAACCGAACAACTGAATTTTCGACCCGTTCACCTTCTGCAAAGATATGCTTTATGTGTTCGCTGATAGTCGCTTTAGCTTTGCCGTACAGTTCGCAGATCATTGTCTGGGATAGCCACAGAGTATCGCTTTCAAAGCGGCATTCAACGCGCACCTTTCCATCACCGCTGGCAAACATGACAAATTCACCTGCCGGGGATTGGGCTAAATGTTTCTCTGTCATGCCGCCTCCGCTTTAATCTAACTTACCGTGCAATAATGTCCTTGTATGTCAGAGAAACCCATCGAAGCTCATTATCCGAATAACGGTTGTTTCCCCAAAAAATTCCTGGAAGCTGATTCGCTCGGATATTATTTCGTTGAATTCAAGAAAGTGTGGAAACAGTAAGGTGGCGGAAGATCACAGGAGGGATAGTTAAAACCCATCACATTGATATAAAAGGCATTTATAAAAGTTAATTTCTGTATTATACAAATCCTTATACCACCATATTTTAAATGGTCAATTTTCAATCGAATCAAACAAACAGGTACTGATCAAAAAAGATTAATGACAAAACAGGTCACAGGGATCACACCTTTCAATTTTTAACAAAAAAATCAATACATTCACCGGTGATTACTTATCAAAAACTCGGCTAAAACCAGTCACTTCAGTGCGTACACTACCACTTCGAACTCCTACAAGAGTGTTACTCTAAATTAAGGATATTCGTGTTCGGCGCTTTACCTAATGGGTTTAACGTAAGTGTCGCATTTGAACCAACAGTCAGGAGTGAACTGTAAGCATCCCGGCTTTAGTTCCATGCACTTTTTGAGATATCCGGTGTTTCAGCCATCAGCCGGTACTCTGCCGGCGTCAGGTTGTTCAGGGATTCATGAGGCCGCTCGTTGTTATATTCCTTCAGCCAGCGCTCTGTAATTTCCCGCGCTTCATTCAGTGTTCTGAACAGATAAAAATCCAGGATTTCTGTTCGGTATGTCCGGTTGAACCGTTCGATAAAAGCATTTTGTGTAGGCTTACCCGGCTTGATAAATTCGAGCTGCACACCATGTTCTTCGGCCCATTGGGCCAGCGCCAGTGAGACCAGTTCGGGCCCGTTGTCCATCCGCATCTTCAGTGGGTAACCACGGTTTGCCACGATCCTGTCCAGCACCCGGACGACTCGCTGAGCAGGGATATTCAGGTCGATTTCTATCGCCAGTGCTTCACGGTTAAAATCATCTACCACGTTGAAGGTCCGGAAGCGCCTGCCGCAGACCAGCGCATCGTGCATAAAATCAATGGACCAGCTCTGGTTCAGCGATCCCGTTGTGGCCAGCGAGGCCGGATTACGCACTGGCAGACGTTGCTTTCCTTTGCGACGAAAATTCAGTTTCAGCAGGCAATAAATCCGGTGAACACGTTTATGGTTCCAGGTGTTGCCCTGTCTGCGCAGTAGTTGGAACAGCTTTTTAAAACCGTATCGTGGATAGCGTTCTGCCAGTTCAGTCAAAGCCCGGATCACCGGTTCATCACGCCGGGTATCGGGCTGATAAAAATACACCGTCCTGCTCAGCGATAATGTCCTGCATGCCTGGCGGATACTCATGGCAAACTGTGCCGCCAGATAACTGACGAGCTCCCGCTTTATCGCTCGCTTTAAAGCTTTTTTTCGATAACGTCTTTCAGGGCCAGACATTCAAGGCTGAGATCAGCAAACATCTGTTTGAGCTGCCGGTTTTCGTCCTCCAGATCCTTCATCTTTTTGATATCAGAAGCTTCCATCCCGCCATACTTTGCTTTCCAGTTGTAATAGGAAGCTTCGGATATTCCCGCTTCGCGGCAAACATCCTTAACGGTACGTCCGGCTTCGACAGACTTCAGAACGGTAATGATCTGGTGCTCGGTGAATCGGGCTTTACGCATGACGATCTCCTCAGGGGACATAATCAGTATGTCGGAAGATCTCTAAAAGTGAATGGTCCGTTTTACCGGGATGCTTACATAATAAGTAGAATCAGGCCATTCGCTGAAGATGCTTCATCGGTGTGTAACCATTCAACGCCATATTGGGTCGTTCGTGATTATAAAAAACCTTGCCACCCGGTGGCTTAGTTTTGTAATTCATCCTGTGATGTAAACAGATGCGGCCCCAGCCAGTCATAACACACAGTCCGTTTGTAACGATCAAAATAAGCATTTCTCCGCGGATTACCCGGCTGAACGAAATCAGTCCTGACTCCTACATAATTATCCATAATATCAAGGTATTACTGGTATATTCTGGACCGGTATCACAGCGGATTGCTTTGGGTTTTCCTTTCCATTCAATGAGTTGTTCCAGTACTCTGACAACCCGAATGGCGGGCTAGAAAAATCGACCTCAATGGTCAGCGCGTCACGGGATAGCCGGAAATGACATTCAGCAGACGGACTGAAAGTCCAGCCGCTCACCGCTCGCGTAGGAAGTCCATCGACCAGTATTCATTGCTGCATTCAGGTACGGCAAGCGGTTAAGGCGTATCCCTTTTCAGCAGTTTTTTGGGGTTTATTCGCATGTTCAGCGATAACTCGCAGTAAATCCGGTACACTGTTTTGTGGTTGAACTTAAAGCTTTTCACGTTACGAGGATACAAAAAACACAGACCAAACCCCCAGTTGTGCTGCCTGTCAGTGATACGAATCATCAAATCGGCAATAACGACATGTTCTTCATTCAACTCAGGTTGGTAGCGATAGCAGCTTTTTCTGTCAGAACCAACAGGCAGGCAAAATGTATGTTGATGCGTCGGCTTCGGACCTCGGTCCAAGTACCAGCTGCTTTCACTGGGAGGGCTGCACCACGTTTTTGCCATGGCCCCCATAATAATTCCCGCTTTAAGCCGCTCTTCGGCATACAACAGTTTGAGACAACGGTTTTCGTGTTCCAGCTCCTCCAGGGCGGGCGATCATGGAGGCATCCATCCCGCCAAACGGTGAACGCCTCCCTTAGAACTGGCATTGTTCATTCCATGCTCGCGGCACAGTTCAGCCACAGGCATTCCGATTCGTCTTGCTTCTGGATGACCGAGTTCTATCTGTCTGTAAAACGTGACTTTTTCATAAACATTCGCCGGTCCAGTCCACGAGACATTCTTCCTATGCACATACCGGTTTTTCGGGGGGACTGTCATCACTTCATTTCACCAGATCTACCGTTACCCACATTCCCAATTCAGAACCCACTAAGCTGTCTAGCTAATCCCACGTGGCAGTCACCACTACCGATCCGTTATACGTCCCTGCAAATCTAACATCTGTGTCCACTACACTTATTACGTCCACAGATCCATGGGGAGCCGCGGTAACCGTCGCGGAATAAACTCCATCTCGATTTAAATAAATACCGGATTCGATTTGTTTATTCTCGGTTCGAAGTACCGCGGGGTTGCGGGGTACATCCAGGACCACAGACGCAGTACCATCACATTCCACCCCAAGAGAAACCTTATTCCGACGATAGACCGTACCAACAGAGGCAGTCTGGTGGACGATTTCACCACGCCCTACGATCGAGCATAAAACGGGTTTGGGCACGGCACGCAGTGTACAATGATCAGGCCATCCAGGGAGGGTGAACCCATGCTTTCTAAAATGAAACCTCCGCATCTCAGGCCATGTAGTTATACCGACGACAGCAGCATATAAACAAAGAGATTCGTTAGCGTCAACATAACTACCAGAATCCCCTGCTTGCCAGTGCGGCACCCTCATACCCGCCTTCATACGTTCGAACACGAGCTCGGCAGTTTCCCGTGGGTCCCCTACACCCCTCCCGGCAATCTGCACCCCCATGCAGTAACTTTTCCCGGATAAATCCGATTCGCCGAAGTCCTTACGATATACTGTAGACCGTCTACCAGCCCCTGGCTTATCCCATACCTTGCCCAGCACCCCGCAGCTCCCCGGTAAGCCGTTAACAGACCCTACTACTGTCGGCCCCCCAGGGTATACGGTCACGTATGGAAGAGGTGGTACCTCATAACCACCTTCTACCACACCCTCACATGTAGCGTCGAACGCCGCGATGGCTGACATCACCACCACGACCCTGATGTCTAGTATTTTTCTCACAGTAGTCCCTGCCTTTGCCAGCTATCGTTTTGAGAGCAATCATTCATCGTCGGAGCATTCCATCTGCCCATATGTTCCAGCGTTTTTCATACGCCTGCACCCGTGCGTCGGATTCTGCCACTGACAGTCCCCGCCCCCGGGCCTGCTCGTAAAGCCGCAGGCGTTGAGTACGGTAATTTTCTAACGCGCGCGGCGCGATGGTGGTGCCCTCAGGGGTAAACCACACGCCCAGCCAGTCAAAACCATGTTCAATTCTCCCCAGTCGAGTTTTGTCGGGGTGGGTTTCAAATCCACCCAAATTAAAAAATCCGTGCAGGCGTTTCACGCAGCGCTTCAGGTGCCAGCGTGTACGGGTAAACAGCAAAAAATCATCCATATAGCGCGAATAAAAGGTTCCTTCCTGCGCGGAAAAATAACTGTCGACATGATGCAATAGACTGGCGCCGATCAGCGGGCTAAGCGCACAACCGCGACAAATGCCGTACCGCGGGGTAAAAATCTCGCCCCCGTCCTCGACGCTGTAATACAAATACTGCTCAATCAGATCGATAAGCACCGGATCATCAATATGCTGCTGCACCAGGCTCAGTACTTGCGCCTTGCGGATATGCCGGTAATAACCGCGGATATCCGTTCGATAAACAAAGGCGTAATCACCGCAGGTGAGTTCACGCCATACATTCTCGACCGACAGTTTACCCCCACCACGCCCTTTGAGGTGAACGCAGCGTTCATGGGTGGGCAGGTCATTTTCCACCCGCAAGCAGACCCATTTCAGCACCAGCGCATCTTGCGCGCTCCATTGCACCCAACTGCGATCGCGATAGCGGTAAAGCTGCATCGGCAGCAAACGGTAATCGCCGTTGCGCACTCGCCGATAAATGGCGGCTCTACGCTCGGCCCAGTGGAAACGCAAATGCCAAATATCCGCATTGGGCGGCGCATGTCGCCGTCGACTCTTCACCCAGCGATAGGCCTCGAGCCAGTCCATATCCGCCTTATTCATATTCCAAGCGGAAGGTGGCAATCGCGCTGAACGGGCCGTGCTCTATGGTGCGGCGAGCGATAGCCTCCGGCTCACCCTGCACATAGGCCAGCACCGTCAGGGTATTATTGCCAGCAACCAGCCGGTATCCCTCACCGGCCTTGTTCAGCGGGAGAGGTTGGCCGCCCTGCGTTTCCATACCGATCGCGATGCCAGACGCCTGGCTGCCCCCCTCAATCGCCAGCAACCCCTTAAGACTCTGGTTTTCCGTTCCGCTGAAGGTCACCTTGACCGTTTTCCCCAGGCTCAAATCGCACTCCCCCAAGCGAATATCGAACGCCTGCCCGTGGGTGCGTTCATTGGCGTACAAGTATTTGTCGATCACCGTGCCAAAATCGAGCCTCACATTTTCGTCCCCTGGCGCGATCACACAGGGCTCTGCCACCAATGCGCCATGCAAACGTACATTGTCGGCCAGTGCGGCACAGCTCAGCGCCAATAGCCCGGCAATCAGCGCCGTATTGAGAAACCGCGGATACCCGTTCATTGGTAAACCGCCTTTAGGGTAGCCGTAGCCTCAAATGGCCCTTCTTTTAGCGTCGCGCCCTGGCGTTTTACCGGCACAGCCTCCAAGTGGGGCAGGTTCGTCAGTTGGATGGGTATCGGCTTATTAAGCTCAAACGGGACACCGTTCTGTTTAATCTGAATGGCCAGATCCTTGACACCAGTCACCACCGCCGCCCGATCGTAATCCGCCGAGACGCCAACGATTTCCAGCGTTATTGCCCAAGCCTGCGCGTTGGGATCACAATTGACCTGGTAGTTCATTGGCTGCAAATAATTCACCCCATCGACCTTTTTTATCCCCACGCGATTGCCGAAATCGACGTCCACCAGTCCGCCGTTATTAATCGTGCAGGCAGGGGGTTCGACCAGGGTGCCGAAAAACGTCATGTTCTCCGCCGCCATTCCCGCTCTGCTCAGTGTGCAGCAGGCGAACAACAAGGCAACACCTGAATAAAGTTTCATCGATATTCCACCATCATCGTCGCACCGGCGGAAAAAACTCCGCCGCTGAGTTTGGCGCCAACCCGTTTTACCGGCACAGCTTCAAGCACGGGTAATGCGGGATAATTGAAGTTCAACCATCTATTAATTGGCAGCCGCTTGCCGCTATTAACGTTGAGCAGCTCGATGCCTAAATCTGTTCTATTGGTCTTTAATACCTCGGAATCAAACGTGGCGCCGTTACCTTCAATACGCATCCGTGCAGCGCCGGCCGCGCCTCCCTGGCACTGCACCGCATAGACGATCGGCATTTTTTTATATTCGCCGTCAACGCGGGTGGTCATCACGTCATTACCGAAATTCACTTCAATCAAGTTGTTGTTGTTGATGTCGCACGGCGGCTCCACTACCGTAATCTTGACGGTTACCGTCGCCGTAGCGGTTTTTGCCAGCACCGGTGCGGTTGCCCACCAGCTCGCAAGCGCCAAGCATGCCATAACCAGCGGCAATCGATATACGCGTTCAGCAGCCATCTCTTTCGCCCTAATCATAGTTAAGCCTGAAGTCGATATGGGCCAAATAAGCACCTGCCCGCAACGGAGCCCGCGTCCGTTCCGGCATCAGGCTATAGGTCAGGCTATCTTGCCCCGCCGCCAGCACCAGCGGCGCCCCACGGCTCCCCAGACGAATGTCCCGTCCCTGTGCATCAAGCATCCGTAACCCGATGCCGGAAGCCCCACGCACCCCGATCAATTGCGGATTATCCGTATCCGCCGGTGCAACGAAGCTAACGGAAACCGCAGGTTGATTCAGGTTCCACAGCAGGTTGCCGCTGCGCTGATCGCGACTGTTTGCCGGGCTGCGTAAACAATCCCGCAAACGCAACTGCACCGCCACCGGCGTACCCTGCGCTCCTACCTGCGCCAACCGGGCGGTACCAGTTTCCCCCAGCCACACATCCTGATAAGCCGAGGCCATTTCCAGGCGACAGGCGCTTTCGGTCAAGGCACCACGCACATGCAACACCCCATTGGCACCGTCAACGTTCCCGTTATCTGCCGCGCTGGCCGCGGGCATCAGCGCCAGCATGCTGCCGATCACCACCGGCACCATCATCACCGCAGCCACTCGGGCCAACAGGTATTGCCGTTCAGGGCAAGACAGGAAGCCGCTCCTCTGTTTTCTCTGTTGCATGTTCAGTTCCCTCTTTACGCCCGCTTATCAGCTTGGCTTGACTGGTTTAGCCTTGCACTCGGCCCCGCTACAGCTGAACTGCAACTGTGGGCGGCCGCCGTAATCATTGACGTAGGTCAGTACCGGCGCATTGCCCAGCGCAGACGCCCCCAGATTCAACGTCTCTTTGCTTTTTGGCGCCACCATCAGCGGTTCAAAGCCCTTAGCCCCCACCGCCCCTGGTTTGCTGCTGGCATCCACAATGGTGACGTAATACGGCGTTGGGTTGTTCACCTGAAATTTGTCGCCAAATTTGGTTAGCGTCAGCTGTTCCTGCCAGGGTGCCGCGCTTTCGGCACTGATTAGCGCTTTTGGCCGATAAAACAGTTTGATCCGCGTTTGCAGTGCCAGTTGCAGTGTGTTGGGTTTTTCGCTCTTTGGCGGGATCTCGCGCAGGTTGAAGTAGAACAGCGTCTCACGATCTTGCGCCAACAGGTTGGCAGCCGGTAAAGCCTGTACCTTCATCTGGCTTTTTGCCCCCGGCTCCAGGCGCTGCAATGGTGGCAGTACCGTCAACGGAGTGGTTATTTTATTGCCCTGGGCGTCTTCCACCCAACCTTGCGCCAGGTAAGGCAGTTGTTTGTTCTCGTTGCTAACGCTCAGGCTGGTCGATTTCTCGCTGCCGTTGAACACCACGCGGGTGCGATCCAGCGCTATCGCCGCCTGAGCCTGCTGCAGGCCCAACACACCGGCTAGCAGACCGCTCATCAGCGGAAAAAAGGATTGTTTCATTAGGTTCATCGTTAATTACTCACTTCTTTAAATTCAATAAAATGGCCAGTGGTAGAAAAGCAGCCCCGGCCTGTCTCTGTGGCTAAATAGGTTTTCGTTTCCGTCGTTATTCCGCCGCCGCCTCCGGCAACAGGCGGCACGGCAACAACAGCTTGGCCACATCGCCTGGCGGTATTTGCGCCGGTAATGTCAGCGCGCACTGCGCCCGCCCATCCCATCGCACGGTCATTTCCTCGTTCGGGTTAATGCCGCTCAGGTACACATTGCCGTCGTCGTTAACGATGCCCACATCCTGCTTTTTGTGGTTTTGCACCGTGGCACCAAACGGCGGCGTGGAGCCGTCCGCTAGGCGGATCACCGCCATCGCTTTCTCACCGGCGATCACTTCAAATCGGCGGTAACCAATCGCCCCTTCGGTCAGGGTGGCCTGCACCACTGATCGTGTCGCTTCGGCATTCTCTGGCAACTTGTTTACATCGATGCTGACCCGATTGCGGTAATAACTACCGACATCCGTCACCACCGCCTTGCCGAAGCGGTTGGTACGCGTCACCACGCCATAACCGCCGATCGGAATATCCGCAACGCCGCCGGTGTCCAGCATCATGCGGGTACCGCCAATCATCCCCGATCTGTGCAGCGCCGCGCCTTTCAGGGTGGCGGTGGCGCCCCCTTCCAGCGACAGGCCAGCGGATGAATAGCGCCCTTCCTGATAGCTGGCGTTGGCGTTAACCTGCGCTATATCGCCCTGATGGGTGTAATAACCGCTCGCCGTTGCGCCGTTGCGGGTGATGCCGCTGCTCAACTGATAGCTGTCGCCGTTGTCCAGCCGATCGTAATACCCCACCTGGTGGGTGTTGTCGTTGCGGTCGAAACTGCCGCTGTAACTGAGCGACCCACTGCCGCCCCACGGCATCGACAGCGAGAGATACATGCCGTCATCGTTGACGCCGTTATACTTATTGCGGTACCCCGTCAGCGACAGACTCAGGTTCCTGAACTGGCCAACATCAAAATTGCGCGACAGCGTCAGGGTGTAACGATCGTTCGCCGTACTGTTCCAGTAAGTCTGATGGTTGTAGTTCAGGTAGGCACTTAACCCAAGATCGCGGAAGTGCTGGCTGAAGCTGATGGTGTACATCTCTTTACTGTTCTGGTTACGCGTGCCGTAGGTACGCGCATCCAGATATTCGCTCATCGACATATAGTTCCGTTCCGAGAAGCGGTAACCGGCGAAGGTGACCTGGCTGTCGTACTCGTCGAAGTTTTTCGAGTAGCTCAGCCGGTAGGAGCCGCCGGTCAGGGTGCCGTCCTCCAGTTGTGGCAAGCGTGCCCGCGACTGAGTCACGTCGAACGACAGTGCGCCGAACATCATCAGATCCCGCCCGATACCGACCGCCAGTGCGTTGTAATCACCGCCCGCTACACCGCCACCGTACAGCGACCAGCCGTTGCTGACTCCCCAGGAAAATTCACCGGTCGCAAACAGCGGGCCGTTGGTACTGTGCTTCCAGTCCGAAGGGCGGCCGCTGGCCACTTTGTAGCGCACCGTCCCCGGTCGGGTCAGATACGGGATGCTGGCGGTATCGATACGGAATTCCTGCACGCTGCCGTCCTGTTCTTCCACCCGCACATCCAACTGCCCCGAAACCGCATCGTTGATGTCCTGAATACGGAACGGACCGGATGCGACCTGGGTTTCATACAGCACCCGCCCCTGCTGGCTGATCACCACCTTGGCGTTGGTGCGCGCCACCCCGGTGACCTCCGGCGCATAGCCGCGCAGGTTCGGCGGCAACATGCTGTCGTCGCTGATCAGGCTGGCACCGGTAAAGCGGAAGCTATCGAAGATGTCGGAATACAGGTAGTTCTCACCAACCGACAGCTTTGCCCCCAAATGCGGTATTGCGCGATAGGCGTAATAACGGCTCCAGTCCCAATTTTGGCGTGTGCCCTCACCGCTGCCGGTTTGATGATCCAGCCGTGTCTGCCAGTCCGCCCGTAACCGCCATGCCCCGAGGTTTGCGCCCAGCGTACCGTTGCCGCTGAGGTTATACCCCTGCTGCCCGCGTTGCTGTTGCCGCTGGGTCTGCGCGTTGAGGTAATAATCCAACAGCAAGCCCGGCACGCCCTCATCCCAACGCGACGGCGGATCCCAGTTATCGGCGGCATATTCCAGGTAGGCCTGCGGCACGCTCAGGGTCAGGCTGGCGGTACCTAAATCGCCGCGCACCGCGGTGCCCGGCAGGCTCTCCAACGATAAGCACTCGCCCTGATGCCACCAGGTCAGCTTTTCTTTCATGTCTGGTTTTAAGCCAAATTGTTCCACCATTGCCGTGCTGATACATGCAGCGCTATCGTTCGCGTCCTGTTCCGCCGGGTAAAAAATAACACTTTGCTCAGGCAACTCCTGCTTATTAACACGCACTAGCATCATGTAATCGCCCGGCATGATATAACCGCCACGCGAGAACTGGCCCAGGTCAATATTATCGCGATCTTTAACATCCAGAACGTCAGTATTGAACTGCACCTCTTCCGCACTGGCGTAATACCCAAACAAACCCAATGCGCAGGCAATATAAATACCCACAGCACGCGGGCGGAAGGGCAATAAAGTCCAGCTCGGCATCATCATGCTTATCAATCCCTTTTATTCTTATTTTTACGCCAAGGCTATCAATGCAAACCCTCTTTATTTCCACGAAAAGGAAATAAGTAAAAGGCACACCCTGTGAATTAAAATTTAATGTTTAACGCATCGCTAGAATCTATTCAGTAATAATCCATTTTAAATTTAATACTCGAAGTGTATTCCCCACTGCGTAATAACTGTTGATTACTGACCAGTCGCAGCGAATAATTTAATTCTCTGTTCCCTTCGGTAATGTCCAGCAACGGCGTTGGGTTGCCTGGCGAAACGATATTGCCTTCGCTGTCGGCAAGTTGTAGCGCAACCCCGCGCGCTTGCCCATCGACACCGAATAATCCATTATCCTCCCGACCATCAAATGTCACCTGAAATCGTTGCCACTTCGGTAAATTTTCATCTATGCGATCCAAAACACAATTAACCAGGCGAATACTGAAGGGTCGGGTAGCACCTTTCCCATCACGCATTATTTGGCTCAACGGCACCGTGGACATATCAATAGTCTGATCTCGGCTGTCGGTATCAATGGCGCAGGCCGTTTCTATTACGGCACCTTGCATGTTAACCCGCCCCCAACCTGCCGCAGCCAGGCTGCTCTCCATAGGTAACAGCATTAACAGGCAAAACGCCGAATAACGCATTTTTAGCCTTTTCATCTCATTATTCTCCTGCACGCCACCCTGACAAGAATGCATGCGGGCCTCTGCCCGCATGCATGATTAATCCAGTCAATAAATCAAATTATTTGTAGTTCAGGATGAAGTTAGCCACGCTCTGGAATTTACCCGGAACGATAGATTTATCATCGCCGCCGTCGCCTTTCAGATAAGCGCTGAAGGCCAGAGTTGCTTCTGTGGCACCCGCGCTGATCAGTTGGCCCGTGGTAGGTTTGCCCAGTTCAATGACATTATTGCTACCATCGGTAATCGCAATGCTGGCGCCTTTGGCATCGCCCGTCATACCCAGCAGGCCATTTTTGCCAGCCGCACCGTCAAAGGTGGTGGTCACGGTTTTAGCGGTGTCCAGGCTGCATTTTTCCAGATGGATTTCAAACGGTTTCGGGTCAGAGTTACCACCATTAAGCAGGGAAACGTTAGACACTGAGCCCAGATCTACAGTCTGATCAATAGACTTAGGGTCAATTGAGCAAGGTGCATCAATAATGGAGCCGGTGAAGGTCACTTTACCGTGTCCTTGATCAGCAGCCTGTGCGCCAGAAATAGTGCCGAATGCCAATACTGCTGCCATCATAATTTTATTCAATTTCATTTCTACTTTATCCTTAATTAAGGTCATTTCCCATTTGTGTGAAGTCGCCATGTATTCAGATTCACACAACCGGCCCATGGAATAGGAAACTTACGCCTCCGTTCTCAAGGCCGTGTTATCACTACCGGCAACTGGAAATCATGATATCGACAAAAAAACACAATAGCTAAATAATCTAATTAATTGCAATTAATTAGATTAAAACTCCAAAATCACAAAAAATTAAAATAAAATTAAGAATATAAAACCAATGATTTGAATTAATTAAAAAATAACACTCCTTTAAATTCAATGTCATTTCAGGTGGTGAATAATTTTTCTAAAGGGTGTTGACTACAAGTGTTAACCTCCCTTAGATTCCCCCTCACTACCCAAGCAAGACTATTCTTATCATTGACTAATTTTATGCTTACGCACCAGAATTAAACAGGTATCCAAATGAAATATATAATAAATCTCACCCTGATTTTCGATCCGGACAGTCAATTGTTGATGCTTAAGAACGATAACTTACTAACGGTAGGGTTATCTAATCCGGCTACACGGTTATTAAGCGAGCTGATAAGGAATAATAAAATTGAATTAACGCGTGAAGCGCTGATCAAGCACGTCTGGGAGGATTATGGGTTTTCTCCGTCCAGCGCCACATTGAGCAACCATATCAGTGAGCTGAGAAAAGCCTTTGAAGCACTTGGGCTAAGCAAAGACATACTGATCACCGTGCCGCGGATAGGCTTTAAAATGGATGCGGAAATCCACCCGGAGACCAAGCCGCCAAAGGAATCGCTATCGGCTGAACAGATGGATCTTCTGCCGCCGATAAGTCAGCAGGCGACAGAGGTAAACATCGTCGCGGGCGATGTGGCCGTAAGTTCGAAAAAACCATCACGCAAAATGAAAATGGCGGCATTGTCTCTCCTTCTTGCCCTGGGCGTCACCGCGGCGGCGACGACGTGGTTAACCCTGAGCAAAAATGAACAACCCGCACTCATCGGGACTCAGGATAAATGTCGGATCTTTACTCTGGGTGAAGGGAAACCTGAGCCCGATCAAGCAGGTCGAGTGAAAAAGATGCTGGCTGATGAAGAGGTCGATTGCACGCAGACCGATCGGGACATTTACTATATGGAAGCGCGCCCTGCCAACAACTTGCTTAAGGTGTCTTTTATGGCCGCTTGCGCCAAAAACAGCGATATGAGCTATACAAACTGTAACAACTTCAAACAGGTTGAGTAGGTTTACATGAAAAAGATTGTGATCGTTTTATCGAGCGTCATCATCGTTGTCTTGAGTGGCGCTTTTGTTTATCGCCACCACGAGAGCTGGAAACCTTTTCGCTGTAACACGCATTTGAGTTCGCACATCGTTTCAAAAGAGGGTAAAACGCTTGAACTTAATCTGGATATCAGCGTCGTCACCGCCCATAAAGGCAGCAGTGAATTGCTCGCGGTGGGCTCCCTCAAAGATCCTGATAATAGTTATGTTATTTCCAGGCGTCTTTTCATGGTCATTAAGCAATCTGATTTTAAAGGCTACTCGAAAACCATGATCACCCGGGAAGAGCACCACCCCATAGATAGCCTACCAGACCACCTCTGGCAACAGTATGTATTGCCAGAAGCACCCGGCATCGCTTTCTATATGGAAACCAAGAGATTAAATGATGAAGCCTATTTTATTAAAGGACTAACCAACCCCCATTTTGTTTGCGTGAAAACACCAGATTAACTTCATAAACAGGCTTAATCACCTGTCATTAATTGATTAAGCCACTTTAGAGCCTCACGCCCCCTGCAGCCCAACTATCTAATACCCCCCCCACACAACCAAATTCACAGAGAAAAAATCTAATAAAAACTAGATTATAAAAAACTATCACCAATCATGACCATTAAACATCGTTAACTTGAACAGAACACTTCTCGTTGGTTAGTCTATGGCTGATTCTGATTAGTCGATAAGTACATACCAAACTAAGTACATACATAACAATGATAATCGGAATCTAAAAATAAATTAATGACCAGGGCAAAAAACGAAAACCAGAGCGCAGAGCACATGACCGGTACGAAAAATGGCACCATAAAGACAACATTGGCCATCCGCATAATCGACGATGATAGCTTTTACACCATAGGGCTCATTAAGGCACTATCCAACCATTTAAAACATAGAAACATTCGTTTTTACACTGGTACCTGTGCGGGAATAGCTGCTGATATTGTCTTTCAGGCCATTCGCTGCGGTACATTAATCTCACCTGGCAATCGACCAGGGGGCCACAGTGCAACACTTTATTTTGCCATCGCGGAAAGAAAAGATGCTCACCTGCAGCATCTCTATCGTGGCCTGGCCAAGTCCAATATCTTATACCGGCATCAATCGGTGAACAGCGTGTTGCAGCTTATTGGGAACACCCTACTTGCCCCGCAACCTTCGCCCGAAAGAACGCGACAAGGCAGCAAAGTTTGCCACCACGAATCACTCACACCGCGTGAGCAAGAAGTTCTGTATCAACTCCAGCAGGGAAAAACACATGCCGGCGTTGCCAGCCTCTTGGGCATTAAGGAGAAGACCATAAGCTCGCACAAACGCGCAGCGATGAAAAAATTGAATTTTAAGCGAACTAACGAACTGTTCCATTGGATGCTACAAGGCGGTTTAACCAGCCATCAACAACGAAAAGGAAATTGAACATGAGCCATTCGTCTCTACCCATCACGGCAGTATTGATGGGCGTACTGTTGGTCAGCGGTTGCCAGTCCACCAAAACGCCTCAGATAAAAACCGCCTCGGCCAGCACGTTGCAGGATGAAAAGGTCAAGCGTGAAACCCAGGATTTAAAGCAGTGCCAACAGAATTTAAACGCACTGGGGACGCTGAAAACGGCGGATTACCCGACTAAAAAACAGGTGTTCGACAACCTGATGTCCGGCGCTTCGCAATATGCCGGTGTGCGCCCCCAGGTCAACGAGCGCACGCAAGAGACCGTTGATGCCCTCTATCGTTATCAGGTGAGCTATCAATGCGCCGAGATTAATCAGGCATTGCTTACCGAACTGGCGAAACGCGGCGGTGCGATAAAATGATCGTCTGGAAACGGCTGACCTACCGTTTTTTGGCCTGCCTGGCTGGGGGGATGCTGCTGCCCGCGGCTTCATCGGCGCCAAGCAAGGGTAATGCCGATATTCCGGCCTTGCTGCAGTTTGCCGAGCAATACAGCGACAAAGGCTACCCGGCAGAAAAAGCCCCTGCCGCGCGGGATCGCCCTCGCACCGAAAAACACCCAACCCCAAGCCCCGAGAAAGGTAAGCCCGACAACAAACCGCCAGTACAGCGCGAATCCTGGCGAATGAAGGATAAGGCTATCGAGCAACAGCGCACGGAAATAGCCCAGCTAAAATTACAGATAACCCGTCTGCGACAAAACGCCGTAACGGCAACGCCGGATTGGGCCGCGCTATCCCAACTGGCGCAAAGCTTGCGCCAGGCGTTGGGGGTGACACCGACAGAGCGTCAGGCAAAAGCCAACCTGGTACAGATACAGCAGCGGTGGGATCAGGATCGGGCGGTATTGCAGCAACAGTTGTCCAAAGCAAAAGCAGAAAACCAGGCCTTATCAGCGGCAGCCAACCAGCAAAAAAATTGGCTGCTGGAAGCAGAAAAGCGCGACGTGGTGCTGCGGGAACAGCAAGCTGAATGGCGGTCACAGCGTCAACTGATGCAAACCGAACTGGATGAAACCGTTAAGAAACTGGCAGATACGCGAGCCGACATGGCTTCTTTGCAAGCGCGAAGCCCCCTTCTGGTGACGGCCGATGCGCTCAAAGGCGCACAACCGCGTGAGGATTACGCCGCAGGCGTTTCACTGGGAGAGGAAATTCTGCAAATGCAGGAAGAACGGCAGCGTTGGGGAGTGAGATCGGAGAAGGGAATGCTCTTGGCTGGCATTGCAGATGCCTTTGCGGGCAAGCGGATGTTGTCGGATGATGAACTCAATAACATCCTGGCCACCGCCGAGGAAAAGGTGGTATCCGCAAGAGAAAAAATCAGCGCAACCCAACGGCAAAAAGGCGCGGCCTATCTAGGGGAGTTCAAGAAAGATAAGCGCGTTCACCGGGCATCGTCCGGGTTCTGGTACCGTATCGACTATGCGGGCGATGCGAAGATCCCCGCTACCGCCTCGGTGGATATGGTGGTAAAAGAAACGCTGGTCGACGGCACCGTGGTGCAAGATATGGAAGCAACTGGCGCCACGCTGTCGCAGCCGGTGGCGGATTTCCCACCGTTGTTTAAAGAGGCCATTTCGCTGCTGCAAAACCACGGTACGATGACCCTGGTGGTTCCTCCTGAACAGGCTTACGGGGAGAAAGGCTACCCACCGAAAGTTCCCCCCAACGCCACCATGATCTACACCTTGCGCATAGCGGAGGTATACCCACCCGCTCAAGCTAAAACACGGCCCTAGCCCTGATATCTCTCGTGAATTTAATAGGGCTATCAGGCTGATGCGCAACCTATCAATGACAGATAAAACCTAGTATTGCGATTAAATTAAATTAAATTAAATTAAATTAAATTAAATTAAATTACAAAAATAAACGCCTTCAGAATCGAGCTGCCATCAATACATTGTTAAAATAAATATTAATTATAAAAATTATTTCCTCAAATTATAAAAATTACATAATAACAAATCAAAAAAACCATCCTATTGATGTTGACTTTAATGAGGACAAAAAACATGATTAACGCCACAGACAATTAGAAGCTTCAGCACCCGTAATAGGCTAGCTATTGAATGCACCACCATTAGCCGGCTATACATTTATGGCAGTGATTTCAACCCAGGTTACGTAGAGGGCTATCCGGCCCATTATTTTTATTTTCCCTTACGCCTATGCGTAAATATGCCCCTAACCGAGGAGTTGTTATGTCGGACCATCAAGTCACCTGTATCAGAAAATCCGATCGCCAAAACGCGCATGAGCGCATTCAGGCTATCGGCGGCGTCAATGCTGATGGCACCCGTTGGTCTCTGTCCCAAGCAGACGCCATTGCCGGTATCGAGGCGGGCACCTGGCGCTTTTGGGTCACCGCGAATGGCCATTCCGTCTGGGTGATTGTCTCAATCAGCGCGGCGGGGAATAAATACCTCAAAACGCAAAATGACGGCGAACACCCCAATAACCTGCTCAGCCTGCCGGAATGCCCCTGACGTCACCCGAGTGTCATGACTGATACGGTGTGTGGGCCTGCTTGCGGCCCATCGCTTCCCCCTTTTTATTATTGGCCGCTGTGGCGTTCTCACGCCCGCAGTACAGCGGCCCCCATAGCATAAGGAAATACTATGTACGGTTCCGCTACCGCCAGAAGCCTGCCGGCAGGAAAAAAGCAGCGTATCGCCGATTTATTATCGCAAATTATTGAAACGCTGGATCTCACCAAAACCCAATACGCCAACATCAAAAGCGCCTATAACGGGGTCGGCACCTTCCTGTCTGAAGGCGACGATCCGCTATTGCAAGATGCCGTTATTTACCCGCAGGGCAGCGTGCGGCTCAACACCACCGTTAAGCCCAAAAATGAAGAGCAATACGATATTGACCTGATTTGTTATCTGCCCCATGCCACCCAGGCGGATTATACCGGCGTAATATCGGCCATTCGCCGGCGACTGGAGTCGCATAACACTTATAAAGATCTATTAAGCGATTTACCCCGTGGATTCCGTATCAACTATGCCGGAGATTATCATCTGGATATCACGCCGGGCCGCGATCACACCGGCGCACAACATCCGGGCCAGCCGCTGTGGGTCGTAGATGCGCAAACCGCCTGGAAGGAGTCCAACCCCAGCGGCTACGCCGAGTGGTTCGATAGCAGCGCCAGCGTGCAGCCCCTCCGCACCATTCTGGTCATGGATTCCGCCAGCCGCGTGGGCACCGAGGCGCTGCTCCCGCTGCCGGACAGCACCGACAAAAAATTGCTTAATCGCATCGTACAAATTCTCAAACGCCACCGTGACGAATGGGCCGTCGAGCAGGATGACCTCCAGCAGCGCTGCCGCCCAATTTCGGTCATCATCACCACGCTGGCTTGCCATGCCTACAACCACATCATTGCGGCCAGGCGCGCCTACGACAACGACCTGGATATTCTGTTAGACGTACTGGAACTGATGCCGGATTTCATCGTGTCGACGCAGGGAGAGTTCCAGGTCAGCAACCCGCACATGCCGGAGGAAAACTTCGCCGAGAAGTGGAACCGCTCAGAGCAGGATGAGGGCCCTCAGCGCAGTGAAACCTTTTACCAGTGGCATGCCGCGGCCCAGGCGACGTTTAACACCATCGCCGCCAGCGTGGGGGAAGATAACCTGTTCCTGAGCCTCGAAGACAGCTTCGGCAAAACGCCGGTCGATGTCGTCAGGCAACGACTGATGGAGCATATGCAGTCGGCCAGAGAACAAGGCAGCCTGCATCTTGATAAGAAAACCGGCGGGCTGATCGCCACCGGCCTCGCCAGTACGGCAGCCCATGCCAGCGTGCCTAAAAACACCTTCTACGGTGAATAACGTGGTTATCAAGCATCACTGCAAACCGCTGCCCCTCGCCCAGCAATATCACGCGTTGAAAGCCGGCAGCCCGTATGAACGGCTGCGCATTATCCATCACGATCGCACCCTGCTATGGGAAGGATGGCTGCAACCCTCGCTGTTCAGCCGCCGCTACAAGGTCGCGATCCGATATAGCCTGCTCACCCCACCGATTTGCGTGGTGACAGAACCGGATCTCTTCGCGTTGGCCGGTACGCGGGCTATTCCGCACCTGTATCCCGCCGATAAGCATATTCCCGGCGCCAGGCTGTGCCTGTTTTTGCCTGGCTCACAGGCCGACGATGGGCTCAGCGAATGGCGTGCCCAGTTAAAAATCAGCGACACGATCATTCCCTGGGCGTCGCTCTGGCTGTTTTATTTTGAACAGTGGCTGCGCACCCGCGACTGGGAAGGCGGCGGCAAGCACCCACGCACCAGCGAGGTTAAAAATGAGCGTTGAACATGAAGGCTTTATCTCGGTCGATATTGAAACTGCCGGGCCCATACCCGGCGTGTGCAGCCTGCTCTCTATTGGCGCCTGCGTCATCGACCGCCCGGCGGAACGCTTTTACATTGAAGTGCAACCACTGAATCTGCATTACGATCCTGAAGCGCTGGCCGTCACCGGTTTCAATCTGCAGACCCAAATAACACGCGGCATCGCTCCGAAAGCGGCCATGCAGCAATTTGCCCACTGGGTAATGTCCGTCACCGACGCCACGAGTAAACCGATTTTCGTCGGTTTCAATGCGGCTTTCGACTGGTCATTCATCAATTACTACTTTCACGTTTATCTCGGCCATAATCCGTTTGGCTTTGCGGCCCTCGATATCAAAGCCCTGTACATGGGCGCCACCGGCAGCCGCTGGCAAGACACCCGCTCCAGCCGTATCGACTCCCAATTTAATCTCAAAAACCACGGCAGCCACAACGCGCTGGATGACGCGCTGTATCAGGCCGAAATGTTTTTGAAGATAAAAGCACACATGATGGAAAAGCACTGACATGGAAACGATAAAATATATTCTGATAAAGCTGGTCGACTGGAAAACGCGCCAGCGGAAAATTCAATACCTCATCATGCTGCTCGGCGCCGGGATCCTGAGTGTGAACAACTCACTGGGGAAGGCGTTAACGCTGGAGAAAGGCGATGCCCGCTTCTCGCTGGCCGTCTCCGAGGGGAATGTCATCACGGACTATTTCGTCAATTTCGTGGCGGCATTGATCATCCTGGGGGGATTTGTCTGGCTGCTGGTCGACGCCTACCGGGAGGCTAAAATCACGGTGCGCAAAAAGGGGGTGGTTATAGAAGGGAGAGCACTGCGGAAAGTCGCGACAACGCCGCTGCATAAAACGGTCTCTCGTCATTTCAAGGGTAAGATAGACGCATTAACCCTCGATATGACGCAGCGGATACGGGATGGTGCAATCAGTCACCCGGAAGAGGCCTTTGACGACAATATCAGCACGCTGGCCAGCAATATCGCCACCCGCATTGACGGTATCGACCATCAGGATTTGACGCTGGTGTATGGCGGGCAATTGCCGGTTCCGTTCACCTTCTTCATTGGCGCCATTCTCGATGACAATGGCCCGGTCTGCGTCTATGACTGGGACCGAGCGCAAGAGGCCTGGCGGCTGATTGACAACAACGCCGCCGACGACGGCGCCGATTTTACCCTGATGGAAAGCCTCATCACCTCAGCGGCCAAAGATGTGGTGCTGGCGGTCTCGGTGTCCTACCAGGCCGACATTGCCGCCATACGGCAAACCTTCCCCGCCTACCCGCTGTCGCATCTCTCGCTGAACGCCACAACGCTCGGTAATCACTGGTCACAGTCCAAACAAACCCGGCTGGCGCTGCAATTTATCGAACAGGTCAAAATGCTGACGGCGTGCGGCGCCGAACGCATCCACGTGATTTTGGCCGCCCCCAGCAGCATTGCGCTCAATTTCGGCCGCCGTTATGACAATCGCAATCTGGCGCAGCTCATTGTTTATCAATACGAGAAAGAACAGCAGCCGGCCTACCCCTGGGGGGTGGTGATGCCGACACAGGGGCAACGGCGAGGCGCGGTGGTTAAGCCTCCCACCGTTCCCTCATCCAACTGACTGTCGGACTGGGGCGAAACGAGGATATAAAAAACCGGCCTGAGCCGGTTTGGGAGCACTTGTCATTATTAGATCGGCCGTAGAACGGTCGGGGTAATGCCCTGGTGTTGCTGCGTATTTTCACTGTCACTATAGGCGGTGCGATGATTGAGCGTCCAATGGGTTCGGCAGATCAATAAAGGGCGATTGATCGGCCCGACCGATCGTCCAGCTCATCGTCACACCGCCCCACACTTCGGCAGCCAGTCCGCTTCGCACTCTTCACTCAATACCACATTGGTCTGCATCCCCAGCCGGGTTTTACGCTTGAGCAGGGTTTTCTCATACTCTCTCAGCGTCTGTGGCACCGCCAAACCAAAGGCCGTCAGGTTCATCACGTGCTGATAGCCCCGTGCCGCCATAAACGACAAGTAGGCGTGATACAGGTAGCGGCGCGGGTTCGGTGGGGTGATGTTGGCATTGCCTATCATCATCCCTTCCGGGGTGCCTAGCACCGTCAGGTAGCCGCAAAAATCAACCAGCGGGTCAGCCTGGCGTTTGATGGTCAGCGCCTCGTCCGAGCTTTGCTGCGCCTGAAGCAAGGTACGGGCCTCGTTCGGGTTGGCAAAACGCTGCATCAGGTGACGCACAATCACCGCCAGCTCCTGGGTGATTTTGTCCAGCAACTGCGGGTCGCGCTCGGCCAGCGGTATCGCGTCCGGGAAGGTGATAATCACCCGCCGACGGGATACCCCACCGCTGCGGTCGCTGAACTGCATCGGGTTGTTGTTCACCGCCAGTATCACCGCCGGGATGTAGGCGGCGTAGGCGTCGCGGTATTTCGGGTCAATGGCGACCGCATCGCCGCCGGTGATGGCCTTGATACCCGCCCCGTCTCCGCTCCACTTTTCCTGGTCAGGCAGGAGTATCAGCGAGTAACCCACCACACTGGCCCGCTCGCGCGCCGACTCCAGGTTGTCGATGGTGGCGGAGGTGGTGTTGTCGGCTCCGGCCAACAGCCGGGCGATGGCCGCCATCACGCTCTTGCCGCTGCCGCCGGGGCCGGTCACTTCGAGGAACAGCTGCCAGTCGTAGCGGTTGGCCAGCACCATAAAGAGTGCCGCGAGGATACGTTCTTGCTTGTCGTAATTGCCCCCGGCGGCCCGCGTCAGCCACTGCCAGAAGTGCGGTGCATGGTCGGCCAGGTTCTCCCCGGCGCGCGGCGGCGTGTAGTCCACGCTGTTGACGGTGCGCAGCCAGTGCTCTTGCCGGTGGGCGCTGAACTGCCCGCTGACGGTATCGAATACCCCGTTACGAAAGCCTATCAACCGGCGGGCCGGGTCGCCCATCTGCGGCACCATCAGCTTGAGGGTGTCCAAAATACTGTTGATACCCGCAGCGGAGAACGGCGCGCGCACCTTCTGGAACAGCGCGGCAATCTCCCGGCTCAGCTGCCGGTGCGGCAGCACCTGCCAGGCGCCGCGCGTATAGCGGCACAGCTCTTCCCCCACCGGCGGCACCGCCAGGGTGTTGCCGTAATGCTCGGCCAGCAGCCCGGCCTTCTCACTGGCGCTCATGGCTTTGAGGTCTGCATCGCTCAGCGTGTCGAACGGGCTCGGCTGCGACGGCTGGCTGAACGCCTGGAGCTGTGCGCGCGTGGCCTCGGCCCCTTCCCGGCCATAAACGTCGTTCCAGTCGCCTTCCGAGGGCGGCAGTGCCGGGATACCGCCGGTGACTGTGGCCGCCTCGGCGGCGCGGGTCTGTCCGGTGCCGCTGCGGTCATTATCAGCCGCCAGCAGCAGCCGCGCATCCGGGTAGTGGCTGCGCAGCTGCTCCGCCACCGCCGTCAGGTTATTGGCGCTGAGCGCCACGCACACCGTTTCGCCGGTCAGGCGATGCACGGTGAGGCCGGTGGCGTAGCCTTCGGTGAGCCAGATAACCGCGTTGTCCGGGCCGCTCAGGGTGTGGCAGGCAGCCTTGACCTGCCCGCCTGCCAGCATGCGCTTGTCACCGTTGGCGTTAATCAGCTGCACGTTGACCACCTCGCCCCCGGTATTGTGCAGCGGCAACAACAGGTCACCGGGGTGGAAGGTGATACCGCCAACGCGCAGCGACTGGCCGTGCAGGGTCAGGGTGTCCACCTCCGGCCAGCCCTTGGCGCTCAGGTAGGCATTGCCGCTTTTGCACTGAGCAGCAGCCACCAGAGCCTGTGCCTGTCGCGCGGCCTTGCGCTGGGTCTCGGCCTTGTCTTGTGGTGAATGACCGGCCTCAGCGGCCGGTGGCAGAGCGTTGGTGTTTTCTCCCATCACGGCGGCCACCTGTTCGGCGGCAGCTTTTGCTGACAGCGACAGGGCTTTTTCCACCAGATTGAGGCCGTCACCGGCTCCGCACTGATTGCAGAACCAGGTGCCGCGCCCGTCCTGGTTATCGAAGCGGAAACGGTCTTTGCCGCCGCAGGTCGGACACGGCTGCAGTTTGCCGTTCGGCTGTAAGGCGATACCGAGAGCCGGGAGTATCACCGGCCAGTGGCCGGTGGCGGTGCGTACGGTCTGGGAAACGAACTGGGCGCTCATGCTCTTCTCCTCAGTGTACGGTGGCGCTCTGCGCTGCCGACAGGCGCTCGCAGCACAGCTCGTCCATCATCTTTTGCCCGAGCGCGGTCAGGCGCGGCGCGGCCACCAGAACATCCGGCTGCACCATGTCGCTCAACATCGTGCATGCCATGTCCATGCCATCCTCTGCGCCGTACTGACGCACAAAGAGCCCTTCCAGACGCAGGGCAATCGTCATCTGCAGTTCGTCCAGCGTGTAACCCAGGCTCACCCGGTAAAAGGCGCAGGTATCCAGATAGGCTTGCGCCACGGCGCGACGGAAAACGGCGGTGCGGACTTCAATCGGTAAACAGGATGCAGTGTTCATGCGGCGGTGGCCTCCATGCGGGCAAGGATTTGGGATTCACAGGTGTTGACGACGTGGCCGAGCTGGTCGGTCAGCAGGGCAATGACCGAGGCAAACGACGCCTGTTGCGTGGCATCGGGGCGCTGCCCGCCGAGGTCGAGGGTGTCCAGCAGGTCGAGGAACAGCACGCCGGTGGCGTGCGCATGCTGGAGACGCAGAAAATCGGCGTGCGGGATAGGGTAATGGGTATCGCGGTAGTAGCGGTCGGCCAGGGTGTTCATGCTGCTGCCTTAACCGGCAGACGACCGGCAAAGGACAACACATAATCACGGGCCAGCAGGCGGCGAGCGTTGTGCTCAGAATCCGCCACGGTACGTACGATGCGCGGTGACGCCGTCAGCGCAGAGCGGCGTACGGCCGCAAACAGGAAGCAGAATGTCGGGAGAGTCGGGGTGAGGGTCGTAGCCATGGTGGCAGCCTCCAATAAGTATTGGTTATTGCTACCACCGAAGTTCCTACACTTATGGGTGGTAGCCCAGACGGGGGTAGGAATACCGGCCTTATTGGAAACCGGCCAGCCCGAAGGCTGCCCCGCCTGAGCCACCATTGATTGACTGCTGCGATAGCATAACATCCACCGCGCAAAAAATGAGCGCACTAAGGCCACGACATAAAAAAACACGCCTGGCGCGTGTTGTGTCGCCAATAAGTAACACGGGTTCCTACGCCCGGCTGCCGATTTTGCGGCAGCGGGAGGACTATAGCGCAAGGCCGGACGTGGGAGCAAGCCGTAAGACGCCCCCGGACGTTCAATCGATCGCATTGTGATCAACCACATTACCAACGCAGAACTGACGCTGTTCGGCTTGCCGGTTCGTCAGACGAATAACATTGTGTTTTTCGCTGCGGTGCTCCGGCAAGACGATGCCAGGCTCTTTACGCTGTAACAGGATAGCTTCCGCGATAAACATTGCGTCATTGTCGCTCAGGGTAAAACTGTGCCGACCGAGGATTAACTGCATCACTTGGCGCTCCCCTGATGACGGTTGGCAATACGTTCGTCCATCCATAGTTCGACCTCAGAGGCCAGCCAGGCAACATTTTTACCGCCGAGGGAGACCTGAGCCGGGAACTGTCGGCGACTCATCATCTCGTACACGGTGGAGCGGGACAGACCGGTGGTGTAAAGCACTTCGGGCAGGCGGATAAAGCGCTCGCGCGGGGTGTAGCCGTTCTGAAGCACCGGCGACGGGGTGGATGGGGTGGGAGTGGAAACGGTCAACATAAAACGCTACCTCTTTGTGTCCGGCCAACGCTGGCCGGGACTGTGTGAACTTCGGTAGCGCCCTATTATGTGAATATTTACCAGGGTGGCAACAAGGCGTTGTTGTGTGGTGGGAGAGCTTTTTAGTTTGTTTTTCAATCAAATGGGCATATAGGTTAATATTGACCTTTATTGGCAAACCTTGGCAAACCCAAAGAAATGAACGAGCCATGAATAGCCGTTTATTAATAGGCAGAAACAGGCGTACAGGCACAACCCCAGGCTAGCCAGAGAAAAGGCCCTTTTTAGCCGAGTGAGCAGTAGTGAACACCGGGTGATGAGTTAAAAATTCACTAACCACCATTTTATCTATTGATTTAGCTATCTTTTTTACTTTTATGAATAGTAGTGAAGAGTTTAGAGAAGAACTAAAATCGCAAAAGTGATTTTGCAGTCAATATCTGAGGCGGCTGCACAACGAAAACGCTGGCGGGAAAAATACAATAGGCTCACACCGGAGGCACAAAAGCTTCATTACGGACCTCGTCCTGATTGGATAATCAGGTCCACTTCCATCACGCTACCTCCTCCCTATCCTTCCCCCGAAAACAGCCTTTTTCCTGGCTAGCGGGTGCCAAATAACGCGTGCATGGATAAGGTGCATGATTTTGCATGTAAGAAAATGCATTTTTTACCCCCTGCCGCACCAGCAGCGACGCGGCCTGCGGCCCCTCATGCACCTGCATGAAAATCGACACATAAAGCGGGCAGGCGAGGCGGGGGTAGCATTGCGCGCCAAGGGGTTTTAACGATTTATTGGCAGCATTTTCTAGCGAGCAAGGCCCGAGATAAAATCGGCGTACCATTGCAGCATCTCACGGCGTTTCTCAAGGTACTGCGCATGGTTGTAGGTACCGCGAATACCGTTCTTGTCCACGTGGGCAAGCTGCATCTCTATCCATGCAGACTCAAACCCCTGTTCATGCAGGATAGTAGACATCGTATGTCTAAAACCATGTCCAGTGGCTCTCCCTTTATATCCCAGCAGCTCAATCACCTGATTCACGCTTTCTTTACTTATAGGCTTTCTACGGTTGTTTCGTCCAATGAAAATGTAAGGATAGTGACCGGTGATCGGTTGAAGCTGTTTAAACAGCTCAATCACCTGAGTAGAGAGCGGCACTATATGGGGGCGGCGCATTTTCATGCGTGCTGCGGGGATCTCCCAGATGGCACGCTCAAGATCGATCTCTTCCCACGTGGCAAAGCGCATTTCTTGCGTGCGCACGCCGGTCAGCATAACGATCTTCGCTGCATTCTTAGTGATGATGCTGCCGGTATATCCTTCCAAATCCTTAACAAAGTAAGGTAGTTCCTCGGCCGAAAGGAATGGATGGTGCTTTTGTTTGGGAACGGCTAGCGCGCTGGCGAGATCTGGGGCTGGGTTATACTCCGCCCTGCCAGTAATAATTGCGTAGCGGAAGACCTCTCCGCAGCGCTGGCGTACCTTACGGGTCTTCTCCAATGCCCCACGCTTCTCAATGCGCCGTAGCACTTCCAGCAACTCTAACGGCTTAATCTCGGCAATGGGGCGTTGACCAACATACGGAAACACATCCTGCTCAAAGGTGCGCATGATTTCTTCCCTGTAGGCTAGAGTCCACCGGTCAGCCTTGTTCGTGTGCCATTCACGGCTAATCGCTTCAAAAGAGTTCTCGACAGAAAGCTTCTGAGCGAGCTTTTGCGCCTTTTTCTCGGCTACAGGGTCAATGCCATTAGCAACCTGCTTGCGAGCCTCTCCGCGCTTTTCTCGCGCCTCAGCCAGCGTTATCAATGGGTAGGTACCAAAGGACATCAGCTTGGCTTTTCCGGCATAGCGATATCGAAAACGCCAACCTTTACTCCCATCCGTATTGATAAGAAGGGACAGGCCTTGGCCGTCGTTGAGGGTGTAGGGTTTTTCCTGCGGTTTGGAACGTCGAATTTGTATGTCAGTTAGAAGCATGTGTATAAGTGGATTCTGTGTATAAAAATGTTATACGCACCATTATACACATTTATCTCGGATTCAGACGGTTATACACGGACTCCAGCGGACAAAGAAACCATATAATCAATTGATTTTATGCATTTTAATGGACTTTTCAGGAGCTACTCGGACAAGCTTTGGCGGAAGATCACAGGAGTCGAACCTGCCCAGGACCGCTGGCGGCCCCAACCGGATTTGAAGTCCGGCCGCCCCACCGGGGACGAGGATCTTCCTTGGAGAAGAGAAGAAGCAAGGCGCTGATTATAGCGCAGTTTGTTCGCTGCGCTAAGCGGGAAATGGCGGCCGCCGGCGATTCGGCGGCCGGGGAGAGCTACTTCAGGAAATCCTTCACGTCCAACAGGATGAACTCGTTGTCATCCGCCATATTGGGCTGGCGGCTGGAGGAGAAAGGGAAGTTGTTGTCGTTGCCGACGATGATGTGGTTGGCGTCCACCACGTCCACGTTCTCGATGGTGAAGAACGGGAAGGTCAGCACGCCGTCGTTCAGCGGCTTGCGCGCCAGCTTGTTCGGATCCTGAATGTTCATCAGGTCGATATAACCCAGTTTCTCGACCGGTTTACCGACGTTGGCGTCCGAGAAAGCGATTTTATACACTCGCTTGAACTTGGCTACCTGGCTGAAGCAGTTGTCGGTCGGCGCACCGGCGGCGCAGGCTTTGTCCGGCGTGCCTTCGCCGTTGTCGCGCTCGATCACCAGCCCGTGGGTGGCGTCGATCATGTTGAAGTCGCCGATGGCGTTCTGGTTGTCTTCCAGCACGTACTGCCAGCTGCGGCCGGTCCAGGCCTGCCGTTTGACGTCGAACTCCAGCACCCGCAGGTAGCGTTTGCCGCCGACGTTCTCGAACTGCTCGCCGTCCCACAACGCCCCTTCCAGCAGCGGGTACAGCTTGCTGCCGTCCGGCGAGGCGGCCATGCCTTCAAAGCCCTTGGAACGCGCCACCTGGAAGTTTTGCTTGCCGTCCGGCGCGCCCGGCAGGGTCAGCGTCGGGTTGTCCGGCGATTTCACTACTTTGCCATCCACCTGGGTGTCGAACACCGCCAGCACTTTGCCGTTCAGGTCGGCCTTGATCAGGTAAGGCCCAAACTCTTCACCGATCCACAAGGCATCGTCGGCAAACTGGAAGCTTTCCGGATCGAAATCGCTGCCGGTCAGATAGCGCTGCTCGGTGCTCTCGTTGATGATGTGGAACGGCACCTTTTTATCCGGATCGTGCAGGAACACTGTCTTCAGCGGCGCAACCGTGCCGTCTTTGAAATCGATCTTGTAGTGGTTGAGGTACAGCATAGCGTCCGGCGAGTTGGCCTTGCTGCCGAAACCGTTGTCGGTCAGCACCCAGTAGGTGCCGTCGGGCATGTGTTTGATGCCGGAGTGGCCCTGCAGCGGCTGGCCGTTGATCGGCAGGCCGATCCCGGTCAGGCGATCGGCGGATTTGCCCGCCACGCTGCCCAGCTCGGTGACGCGTTTGCCGCTGGTGTATTTGCCGCTCTGCTGCAGATCGCTCGGCGCGTCCTTCGGTGTGGCAACGGCGGATTTTACCGGCAGCAGCGCATGCCCGGCCAGCGTCGCCTGCACCGGCTGCGCCTCGGCCCACAGGTTGGCGCTCAGCGCCATGCAGCCGACCAGCAGCGCCAGCCGGGTTTTGGTGTTGTGCATGTCATTGTCCCTTTTCGTTGTTATCGCCCAGAAGTAAAAGCAACGTCACTATAGGGAGCGGCAATGACAGAAATATTATTCGGCGAACGCCCGCCGGTAGCTGTGCGGGTGGAAGCGCCAGGTAATGGCGATCAGCACCACCACCAGCAGCGCATGGATTTGCCAGTCCAGCACGAAGCCGCCGCTGTAGTCGCGCAGCAGGCCGGAGAGGTAGGGCGTGACGCCCGCCAGCAGGAAGCCGACGCCCTGCATAAAGGCCACCAGCCGCCCTGCCGCCGCCGGCTGGTGCAGGTGATCGAGCGCCAGCACCAGGCACAGCGGGAACGCGCCGCCCAGCCCCAGCCCGGAAACCAACACCCACAGCCACGGCAGCGTTTGCGGCAGGTAAATCAGGCCGATAAAGCCGATCAGTTGCATCATCAAGGCCAGCAGCAGCAGCGGCCGCCGGTCATGATTGCGCGCCAGCGCCGGCAGCAGCAGCGCGCCCATCACCTGGCCGAAGGTCATCAGCGCCAGCAGCGAACCGCTGGCCTGCGGCTGCCAGCCGAGCTGCATGTAATACGGCGGCAGCCAGGCGATCAGGCTGGTATAGCCGCCGTTGATCAGGCCGAAATAGGCGCCGAGCAGCCAGGCGCGCCGGTTGCGCAGCAGGCTTGGGCCGCGGTGTTCTCCCGCCGCGCCCAGGCGAGACAGCCCGCGGCTGACCGGCCACCAGGCCAGCAGCGCCACCAGGGCCGGCAACGCCCACCAGGCCAGCGCGCTGTGCCAGTCATGCCCCGCGCTCATCAGCCATGGGGTGATCGCCGCACCCAGCCCGCCGCCGCCCATCAGCGCCGCCGACCACAGCCCGGCCACCAGCGCCATGCTTTTAAGGAAGTGATGCTTGATGATGCCGGGCATCACCGCCTGGATCACCCCGATGCCGAGCCCGCCCAGCACCGCGCTCATCAGCAGTTGCACGCTGCCGGGGGCCAGTTCGCGCCAAAGCGCGCCCAGCCCGATCGCCAGCAGGCTCAACGCCACGGCGCTGCGTTCGCTGAACAGTCGGTTGATGGCGCCGCCCGCCAGCGCCATCAGCCCCATCATCAGCACCGGCAGCGTGGTCAGCAGCGCCGCGCCGCCAAAACTCAGCCCGGTGGCCTGGCGCAACGTCGGCAGTAACGGGCCGATCGAAGTCAACAGCGGCCGCATGTTCAGGCCGATCAACACCAGCGCCAGCAACAAAGGATTGAGCCAGCGACGTGGAGAAGGTGAATTAACAGAATGATTTAACAAGGTATATTCCTGGTACTGCGAAATGAAGAGTGCGGCGTCACAGCGCGATCGCCGCAGCGTTGCGTTACTGTAGGCAACGCCGCTAGTATTGGGAAATTAAATAATAAAATAGCCAACAGTGGGAAAATGAATCGCTACCCGATGTTCAATCCGCAGCTGCTGCTCAGCTTCGTCGCCGTGTGCGACAGCAACAGCTTCACCCGCGCCGCAGAGCGGGTGTTCTTGTCGCAGTCCACCGTCAGCCAGCAGGTGCGCCGGCTGGAAGAGATGCTGGGCAAGCCGCTGTTTGAACGCTCCTCGCATCAGGTGCTGCTGACCGAAGAAGGCGTCAAGTTGTTGAGCTACGCGCGCCGCATCATCGCGCTGAATGAAGAAGCCCACGACGCGCTGACCGGCATCTGGCGCGACGGCGTGCTGCGGATCGGTATGCCGGAAGATTTCGCCGTGCCCACCACCGAGCTGCTGGCGGAATTCAGCCGCGAGCACCCGCACCTGCGGCTGGACGTCGCCAGCGGCCTGAGCGCCGATCTGCACAGCGCCTACGCGCGTGAAGAGCTGGATCTGATCCTGGTGAAGCAGCGCCGCCGGCAACCGCCGCGCGCCGCGCGGCCGGAACCGCTGCTGTGGCTGGACAGCCTGGCCTTCCCGGCCATCGAGCAATCGCCGGTGCCACTGGCGGTGTTTCCGCTCAGCGGCCTGTACCGCGACGAGCTGTGCCAGGCGCTCGACAACCTCGGCAAACGCTGGCGCATCGGCTACAGCAGCGCCAGCCTGGCGGCGTTAACCGCCGCCTCCGCTGCCGGGCTGGGCGTCACCCTGCTGCCGGCCGGCTGCCGTCTGCCCGCGCATCGGGTGCTGGGCGAAGCCGAAGGATTGCCGCCGATAGACAGCTTCGAACTGGCGCTCTACTACCGCGACGGCGCCCCCGCCGCCACGCTGGCGCTGGCCCAGCGGCTGGCGGTGTTTTGCGGGTTGAAGTGAGATCGCTTACGCCACTATCGGCGGGTATTCACGCTGCAGCCAGTCGATAATCCGTACCCACAGCGCTTTGGTCTGCTCAAGGCAAGCCTGTACCGCCGCGTCCGTCACCAAATCGCCGGAGTAATCCGCCACATTGCGCTGTTTTCGCAATGCATCCAGGCAGATCATTGCCTCGCGCGGCAACCCTACGGTGAGCGGCAACGTTTGGATCATGGTCTGGTGATGACCGGGTTTGCTGGTCAGCGTACGGTACCCCTTGGCTTGTAAAGCGGCATTAGCCATTTGCATGATCACCTTATATGCCGTGTCGAAACGGCTCTCATTGCTGAGCTGAGTGATACCCGCATCGCGTCGGTTGCGCGCGGCGGCGGCCAGCAATTTTTTAATCGCCCCTGCGTCAGGCGTTATCACCTCCAGTCCCAGCCCGACCAGATTGTCCAGCGTCATCCTTGTCTCCCGCAATCCAAAGTTGGGGTTTCTGCATAATGTCCTGTATAAACGCGGAGTTCTCGACCAAAGCCGCCCGCCACTCTTCCGGCGAGTACAGTTTGGGGTTAATTTCCCGACCCAGCGTTTCCTGCAGCGGGTAAACCGCCTGAACCACATCCGCAAAAGACAGTTTACCGACGATCAACACATCGATATCACTGGCCGCCGTCGCTTTGCCACTGGCGACGGAACCAAAAATAAAGGCCCGTTCAATAGCTGCGCCAAACTCTGCCAATGTCTGCCTTAAGCGCTCCGCCGGCCCGCAAACCTTGCGGAAAATAGCCGCCAGCTCTGGGAAAATCAGGCAATCAGCGTTGGCCTGATAGCAAATTTGGTTGCCCTGCCGCTGCCTGAGCAAAATGCCCCCCTCAGCCAGCCTGCTCAACTCTTTATGTAAAGTCCCGGCCTGAGTTGCGGTACGCCGCGCAATTTCCCGCACGTGAAACGCTCGCCCGGGCTCAATAAACAGCAGGCTTAGCACTTTTCTACGGTATTCGCTGAACAGCAGTTCGAGCATCGGATCGTGCATCACGCTAACCTCAATGTAGCTTTAATGACTACAAATGTAGCTATTAAAGCTACGAAAGAGCAAACCAGGAAAGCCATTCAACCGATGGGCGCCGGTCATTACCAAATCGAATAGTCACCAGTGGCAAATGTCGCTGCCAACCGGCCGCTTCCTCTCCTAAATTGGGGGATGTTTTCACTCCCTCACCTCTGGATTAAGGAACCGAACGTGGAAAACCCTCAACAACCGGGCCGCAGAGCCTTCCTCAGCCAAACCGGCAAACTCACCACCGCCTGCGCGGTGATCGGCCTGACCGGTGGCGTGGCACAGGCCGCGTCTCCTGGCAGCGAGCAGTGTGCGCCAACGCCGATGACCCTGACCGATCGCCACTACTGCCTGAGCGAGGTGCGGCTGGAAGACGGCTTTGAATACGACGGCGACACGGTGATCGGCACCCGCACCGCGCTGTACACGCTTGAGATCAAAGACGGCAAGATCGCCGCCATTCACGCCGCCAACGCCGCGTTGCCCGCCGGCGTGCCCCGCTATCAGGCACAGGGCCGGCTGCTGCTGCCGGCGTTTCGCGATATGCACATCCACCTGGACAAAACCTTCTACAGCGGCCCGTGGCAGGCGCCGCGCCCGCGCCAGGGCAAAACCATCATGGACATGATCGCGCTGGAGCAGACGCTGATCCCGAAACTGCTGCCCACCTCGCAGCAGCGGGCGGAAAATCTGATCGCCCTGCTGCAGTCCAAAGGCAGCACCGTGGCGCGCAGCCACTGCAATATCGATCCGGTCAGCGGCCTGAAAAGCCTGGAGCACCTGCAGCGCGCGCTGGAAAACCACCGGGCGGACTTCAGCTGTGAAATCGTCGCCTTCCCGCAGCACGGCCTGCTGCACTCCAAAGTCGATGCGCTGATGCGCGAAGCGATGCAGATGGGCGTGCAGTACGTCGGCGGGCTCGATCCGACCAACGTCGACGGCGCGATGGAGAAATCGCTGGACGCCATGTTCCAGATCGCCCTCGATACCGGCAAAGGCGTGGATATCCACCTGCATGAAACCAGCCCGGCCGGGGTCGCCGCCATCAACTACATGATCGCCACCGTGGAGCAAAACCCGGCGCTGCGCGGCAAGGTCACCATCAGCCACGCTTTCGCCCTGACCACGCTGACGCCGGGCGAACTGGCGGAAACCGCCACCCGGCTGGCGGCGCAGCAGATCACCATCGCCTCCACGGTGCCGATCGGCAGCCTGATGATGCCGCTGCCGCAGCTCAGCGAGAAAGGGGTGTTCGTGATGACCGGCACCGACAGCGTGATCGACCACTGGTCGCCGTTCGGCACCGGCGACATCCTGGAAAAGGCCAACCTGTACGCCCAGCTGTACCGCGGATCCGACGAGTATCACCTGTCGCGCGCCATGGCCATCGCCACCGGCGGCGTGCTGCCGCTGGACGATAAGGGCCAGCGCGCCTGGCCGAAAGCCGGCGATGCCGCCGAGTTCGTGCTGGTCAACGCCAGCTGTTCCGCCGAGGCGGTCGCCCGCCTGCCGGCGCGCAGCGCCACCTTCCATCAGGGGCGCCTGGTGGCTGGCCAGGTGAGCAAAGCCTAAGGTCGGTCCGCTGTTGTCATCATGATGGCCGTTTTTGGCCTTCTGCCAGAGTAATGAACGGCGCAATATGGTCGCTACACACACTGGCGGAGGGCCGAAAATGTCACAGAGCGCGTTATTGATCATCGATGTCCAGCAATCATTCCAGCACCGTCCATTCTGGCAGGAGGACGATCTGCCGGCGTTTCAACAGGCGCTGACCCGTCTGATCGCGGGCTGTCAGCAACGCGGCGCGGCGCTGGTCGACGTGCTGCACGTCTCGCCGCAGGGGCCGTTCTCGCTGGCTTCAGGCCACGTGCAGCGCCTGCCGTTCCTCACCCACCAGGCGGATATCACCGTGCATAAGCATGTACACAATGCGCTGACCGAATCCGGCCTCGACGCCTGGCTGCGCGAGCGGGATATCAACCACCTGATCATCTCCGGCATCCGCACCGAACAGTGCTGTGAAACCACCACCCGGGTGGCGTCCGATCTCGGTTATCGGGTGACCTTCGTCACCGAGGCGACGCTGACCTTCCCGATGCGCCATCCCGACGGTGAAGTCTTTACCCCCGCGCAGCTGAAGCGGCATACTGAAACCGTACTGGTCGATCGTTTCGCCCGCATCGCCAGCGTGGATGAGGCGCTGGCGCAACTCGCACAGGAGTAACCATGCCGCAGGCCGTCTATTTTCTGCTGTTGCCCAACGTGCTGTCGCTCGACGTCAGCGGCCCGGCGGAAACCCTGCGCCTCGCCGGGTCGTTCAGCCTGTGTTACCTCAGCCCGGCGCCGCAGGTCGTCTGCTCCATCGGCATGACGCTGAGCGGCCTGCAGCCGTTGCCCGAACGCCTGGAAGACGGCGCCATTCTGGTGCTGCCGGGCGTCGGCGATTCGCAGCGCTATTTCGCCGGTGAAGAGGCCGAGCAGGCCCGCCGCTGGCTGGCGACGCTGCGGCCCGATCTGCAGCAGCAGCGCATCACCCTGGTGTGCATCTGTTCCGGCGCGCTGCTGGCGGCGCAGGCCGGGCTGCTCGACGGCTATCAGTGCACCACCCACCACGACGTCATCGAACGCATCCGCCTGCAGGCGCCGGCGGCGCAGGTGAAAGAGAACCGCATCTTCGTCGAAGACCGCGGCGTCTACACCAGCGCGGGCATCACCACCGGCATCGATTTGGCGCTGCATCTGGTTCACCGTCACTGCGGCTCCGGCCGGGCGCGCGACGTCGCACGCGACATGGTGGTTTATTTCCGCCGCGCCGGCGACGATCCGCAACTGTCGCCCTGGCTGCGTTACCGCAACCACCTGCACCCGGCGGTGCACCGCGCGCAGGACGTGATGGCCGCCGAGCCGGAAGCCGACTGGTCGGTGCCGCAGGTGGCGGAGAAGGCGCACGTCAGCAGCCGCCATCTGGCGCGGCTGTTTCGCAGCCACGTCGGCATCAGCGTACGGGAATATCATGAGCAGCTGCGGTTGGCGGTGGCGCAACAGCGCCTGCAGCAAGGGTATGGGTTGGAGAAGGCCGCGCTGGCGGCCGGTTTTTCTTCCGGGCGGCAGCTGCGCCGCGCCCAGCAGCGCCAGCGCTCGCCGCTATGACACCAGCCGGCGGGTATCCAGCCGCTGCAGGCCGACAGACAGCAGCAGGCTGAGCCCCAGCGCCACGCCGAACACCCAGAAGATATCCAGCAGCGGGTGGCCGGTGAAATCCAGGTGCCGGCTGCGCATCACGTTAACGATAAGGGCGTGAAAACCGTAAATCGCCAGCGAATGGCGGGAAAATACGCTCAGCCAGCCGATCGGCTGCGGCAAACAGTGTTTCACCCACACCAACAGCGCCACCGCCGCCATAAACACCAGCGGGCCGCTGTAGATGTAGTAAGTATCGGCGAAGTTGCCGTTGATGAACAGCTGATGCTTGGTGCCGCGCGCGATCAGCGCCACGCACAGCGCAAATCCTAACGCCGCCAACCAGCCCACGGCGCGCCCGCGCGCCTCCATCATGCCAATCGCCCGCCCGGCCAACGCATACAGCAGGTAGTAGAAGGTATCGCCGTAGATATACAGGTTAACCGGCAGCAGGTGCGCGTTGCCGAAGGCCAGCTTGTCGGTATTCGGGTTGGCGATCGCCGCCAACACCACCAACGCGGCGGCCAGGTAGCGACGCGACACCGGTTTAACGCCGATCAGCGGCGACAGCAGGTAAATCACCGCGATGGCGTAGAAAAACCACAGGTGGTAAAACACCGGCTTTTGCAGGATGCCGCGCAGCGACGGCCAGAAACCGATCTTGGTGAAGGCCGCGATATAGATCAGCGCGATGGCGCTGTAGAACAGAATGCAGCAGATGATGCGGGTGAAATGCCGCCGGCCGGCGCTCTTTTCGCCGAAGAACAGGTAGCCGGAAATCATAAAGAACAGCGGCACCGACACGCGCGACAGCGAGTTCAGCACGTTGGCGATGTCCCAGTTGTGCAACCCTATCGCCGCGCCGTTGGTGATGTAATAGGTGGTGGCGTGGATCATCACCACCATCATGCACGCCATCGCCCGCAGGTTGTCTATCCAGCCGATTTTCTCGCTCAAACGCTCGCCCGATCTTGTGTCATATTGATATGTTAAGAAGAGGTTATCGGGCACGGCGTTCGGCAACAACCCAAAAGCGAAATATCAGAATGCACTTAAACAACACCTTATGATTGCGAAGGTGAACAATTGGCGGCAAAATAGCCGCCACAACTCGCTCAGTTTGCGCTTCCCGCCCTGGCAGTTCCTTTTTCTCTTTTACTATCAGTACAATAATATGAAAACGACATTACCACCTGCGGCACGTTTGGGCCGGCAGGCGCTTTTATTCCCTCTTTGTCTGGTGCTGTTCGAGTTCGCCACCTATATCGGCAACGATATGATTCAGCCGGGCATGCTGGCCGTCGTGGCGGATTTCAACGCCGGCGAAGAGTGGGTGCCCACCTCAATGACCGCCTATCTGGCCGGCGGCATTTTCCTGCAGTGGCTGCTCGGGCCGCTGTCGGATCGTCGCGGCCGTCGCCCGGTGATGCTGGCCGGGGTGGCGTTCTTCACCGTCTCCTGCCTGGCGATCCTGCTGGTCACCACCATCGAGCAGTTTATCGCCATGCGTTTCCTGCAGGGCATCGGCCTGTGCTTTATCGGCGCGGTCGGCTACGCCACCATCCAGGAGTCGTTCGAGGAGGCGGTGTGCATCAAAATCACCGCCCTGATGGCTAACGTGGCGCTGATCGCCCCGCTGCTCGGGCCGCTGGCCGGCGCGGCGTTAATCCACGTAGCGCCGTGGCAGAGCATGTTTGTGCTGTTTGCGGCGCTGGCGGCCATCGCCTTCTACGGCCTGTGGAAAGCGATGCCGGAAACCGCCACGCTGCAGGGCGAGGCGTTTTCCGCCGCCAACCTGTGGCGCGACTACCGCCAGGTGCTGGGCAACCGCCGCTTCCTGTGCGGCGCCCTGGCGATCGGTTTCGCCAGCCTGCCGCTGCTGGCCTGGATCGCCCAGTCGCCGGTGATCCTGATCAGCGGCGAGTCGCTGTCGACGCTGGACTACGGCCTGCTGCAGATCCCGGTGTTCGGCGCGCTGATCCTCGGCAACCTGACGCTGGCACGCCTGACCGGCAAAAACAGCGTGGAGCGCCTGATCAAGCTGGGCGCAGGCCCGATGCTGCTGGGGCTGCTGATCGCCGCGCTGGCGACCCAGTTCTCCAGCCACGCCTACCTGTGGATGACCGCCGGCCTGAGCCTGTACGCCTTCGGCATTGGCCTGGCCAACGCCGGGCTGTACCGCCTGACGCTGTTCTCCAGCAACGTCAGCAAGGGCACAGTGTCGGCCACGATGGGCATGCTGAGCATGATGGTGTTCACCGTCGGCATCGAGCTGGCCAAGGTCGCCTACGTCTGGGGCGGCAGCGGGCTGTTCAACCTGTTCAACCTCATCAGCGGCCTGTGCTGGCTGACGCTGGTGGCGCTGTTCCTCGGCAAACGCCGTAACGGCGACCCCACGCCGCAGCCGAACGGCGCGGCGTAAACGCAACGATAAAACGCCGGTCCGGTTTCCCGACCGGCGTTTTTTATGCGGCTTCAGCCGAGCAACCCCCACAGTGCATACCCCGCTCCCACCACCGCCACCGCCAACAACAGCAACGCAGACAGGACAGAGATCGCCCGCCGCGCGCGCTGCAGCGCCGTTCCCGACAGCAGGGTGATATAGGTCAGCAAAATGGCGAAGTCCGCCAGCACCCACAGCGCGGTCAGCAGCGTCAGGCTGGCGCCGATCGAGGGGGTGACGGCGATGAACTGCGGGAAAAAGGCGACGAAGAAGATAATGTCTTTGGGGTTGGCGATGCCCACCAGAAAACCATTCAGGATCGCCGAGCGTTTTTGCGGCGGCGCAACGGGCTGCGCATCGGGGGCTCGCGCGGATAAATCCTCATACAGCGAGACGATCGCCATACGGCCGATAAACAGGCAACCCAGCAGGCCTATCCACTGCAGCAAGCGCATATCCACGGCGAACAGCCCGGTGATAATCAGCGCGGCGACGCCGATCAGCAACAAGGAGGCTCCGTTGCTGCCCAGCGCGGTCAACAGCGCACGCCGGGCGCCAAAGCGCGCCGCGGTGTTGGCCACCACCATCACCACCGGCCCCGGCGTGGCGATCAGCAACAAAATGGCGGCGAAATACGCCGCCAGCAACGACAGGTTCATCTTTATTTCACTCACATTCAGTCAGTTGGCGTCGCGCCATTATCATGCCGCCGCCCCCGCCTTGAAAAAGGAGTAATCCTGTCGTTTACTGTGAATCAGACTCATTATTAGAGACGCCGCGATGGCCAGTTCCCTTCCGCCGCTTTACGCCCTGCGCGCCTTCGAAAGCGCCGCCCGCACCGGCTCGTTCACGCTGGCCGCCGAGGAGCTGCATCTCACCCCGAGCGCGGTCAGCAAGCACATCAAAACGCTGGAGCAGCACTTCGGCTGCCGGCTGTTCCAGCGCAACGGCCCGCGTATCGAGGTCACGCCGCAGGGGAAAATCTTCGCCGCCGAGCTGCAGCAAGGGTTTGGCCGCATCGAGCAAGCCTGCGAGCTGTTCAGAAGCCACCGCGATCTGCTGCGGCTGAAGGCGCCCTCCACCCTGACCCTGCGCTGGCTGCTGGACTGCCTGAGCCGGTTCCGGCAAACGGCGCAGGCGTTCGAGGTGCAGGCAGCCAGCGTCTGGATGGACATCGACAGCGTGGATTTTTTCAGCGAACCCTACGACTGCGCCATCCTGCTCGGCAACGGCCATTTTGGCGCCAATACCGCCGCCGCCAAGCTGTTCGACGAATGGCTGATCCCGATTTGCGCCCCCGCGCTGCTCGCCGACGGGCAGCGGGATCTCGCCGCCTGCCCGCTGATCCACCCGTCGCCCGATCGGCGCGACTGGCGGCGCTGGCTGCAGAAAAGCGGCATCGCGGCCCCGATCGATCTCATGCGAGGCCAGGTATTTGATTCGCTGGAACAGGGCAACGCGGCGGCCATCGCCGGGCACGGCGTCTCGATCGGCGATCTGGCGCTGAGCCTGCGGACGATTGAGGAGGGATTATTGGTGCTGCCTTGTGACGTCGCCGTGCGCACCGGCGACGGTTACTATCTGGTTTGGCCGGAAGAATCGGCAAAACGGCCGCTGATCGAACGCTTACAGGCATTTCTCGCCGCCCAAACGCCCGACGTCAGCCGGGCCGCCGTCAGGTTTATCGGGTAGGGGACTCGCTACCGAACAGCCCGCCGTCGCGCAGCAGATGCTCGTTGCCCTTGCGGCGGGTAAAGCCGCTGCGATCGAAGAACTCCAGCACCTGGATCGCCAGCTTGCGCCCGACGCCGAGCCGATCGCGGAAATCGGCGGCGTTGGCGCCCCCGCGCTCCGCATCCAGCTCGCGGATCAGCGCCGCGAACTGATCGATGCGTCGGCTGAGGTAGTAGCGATCCACCACCACCGCCGTCACATGCCCCAACTGAGCCGCCTTGCGCAGCAGCGCGCGCACCCGGCTCTCTTCCTCGCCCAATTCGCTCGCCAGATCGCGCACCCACCAGGGTTCGTCGCCGAACAGCGGTTCGATGCGCGCCCACAGCGGCGCCTCTTCGGCGCTGAACGCCAGGCCATGTTCCGGCAGGTGCAGCCAGCCGCGCGTATTGCGCAGCGCGCCGGCCCGCAGCAGCCGATCGATCATCATAAACACCAGCGTTTCCGGCTGCTGAGGCAGGGCCATGCGCCGCAGGCGGGCGCGCCCTAAGCCCAGCTGATCGGCGTGCTGTTGGTGATACTCCGCCAGCACCTGCAGCAGGCGGCTTTCCGCCTGTTGCACCTGATCCTGCGCCAGCGCTCGGTCACCGACGATCAGCAGATCGCGGTTCGCCAGCAGCTCGTTCAGGCCATCGTCCGTCAATTGACGCGCCCAGGCGAACGCTGCCAGTGACAGCGCGCCGTGCGGCAATTCAAGCGCCAGCGCCTGCGCATCGTCCTGCGCCAGCGCCAGGGCCTGCAGCCATGCCAGATAGTCCGGCTGACGCTTGCCGCGCTTGGGCGCATTCAGCCTGAGCACCCGAGCCGCGCCCAGCGTTTGCCGCGCGCCGATATCGCGCAGCACCAGCCGATCGTTCTGCGCCAACCACAGCGGACGATCGAGGATCAGTTCCGCCAGCCCGTCGTTCAGCAACGAAATGCGCCCGGTGATGTGGCTGGCGGCATGGTGCAGATGCAGCGGCTGCCAATGGCGGATCGGCCGATCCGTCTCCAGCGCCACCAGAATGCGTTCCGCCGCTTCGTGCGGACGCTGCGCCAGCAGCCAATCGCCGCGCGCGACCCGCTCTTTATCGACATCGCCGCTGATGTTAAGCGCAATGCGCTGCCCGGCCTGCGCCTGCTCCACGGTCTGATTCTGGGCATGCAGGCCGCGCACCCGCACCGGCGCGTCGGCGCCGGTCAGCCACAGTGTATCCCCCACCTTCACCCGGCCGCCGAGCGCGGTGCCGGTCACCACCAGCCCCGCCCCTTTGACGCTGAACGCGCGGTCTACCGCCAGGCGAAAACGGCGCGTCAGCGCATGTTCAGCGGGCGACAACGCCAGCAAATGCGCGCGCAGCGCCTCGATGCCCTCGCCCGCCGCCGCCGCGGTCACGAACAGCGGCGCATCGGGCCCCCCCTGGCGCGCCAATTCGTCGCGCACCTGGCTGCGCACTTCATCGACACGCGCCGCGTCCACCCGGTCGGCCTTGGTCAGCGCCACCGTCAGCGCCGGGCGCCCGCTCAGGCGCAGGATCGCCAGATGCTCGCGGGTTTGCGCCATCACGCCGTCGTCGCAGGCCACCACCAGCAACGCATGATCGATGCCGCCGACGCCCGCCAGCATGTTGGCGAGGAATTTCTCGTGGCCGGGCACGTCGATAAAGCCCAGCACCCGGCCGTCCGGCTGCGGCCAGTAGGCGTAACCCAGATCGATGGTCATGCCGCGGCGCTTTTCTTCCGGCAGGCGATCCGCGTTGATCCCGGAGATCGCCTGCAGCAGGGTGGTTTTGCCATGATCGACATGGCCGGCGGTGGCGATGATCATGATGCGCTCAGCGCTGCGATCAGCGCCCCTTCCTGTTCCAGGCAGCGCAGATCCAGCCACAGCCGGCCGTCGCCGAGGCGGCCGATCACCGGCTGCGGCAGACAGCGCCAGCGTTCGGCCAGCGCTTCCAGCGTGGCGCCGCGGCCGTCGCGCGGCGTGAAGGTCAGGGCATAGCTGGGCAGGCGATCCACCGGCAGCGAACCGCTGCCGATCTGCGACCAGCACGGTTCGGCGCGCAGGTCGAAATCGGTGGTGAACCGTGGCGTCAGCGCCGTCAGCAGCCGCTCGGCCGTCTGTTGCATCTCCTGCTGCGGGCGGGTCAGCAGCCGCAGCGTCGGCAGCTGCTCAGCCAGTTTTTCCGGCTGCAGATAGAGCCGCAGCGTGGCCTCCAGAGCCGCCAGCGTCAGCTTGCCGACGCGCAGCGCGCGTTTGAGCGGGTGCTGCTGCAAACGCGCGATCAGCGCCTTTTTGCCGACGATGATGCCGGCCTGCGGGCCGCCCAGCAGCTTATCGCCGGAGAACGTCACCAGATCGACGCCGGCGGCCAGCAGCCGCTGCGGCATCGGTTCGGCGGGCAGGCCGTACTGCGCCATATCGATCAGCGAGCCGCTGCCCAGATCGGTGGCGGTCGGCACGCCCTGTTCGGCCCCGAGCTGCGCCAGTTCGGCCTCGTCGACCGCCGCGGTAAAGCCCTGAATGCTGTAGTTGCTGGTGTGCACTTTCATTAACAAGCCAGTCTGCTCGTTGATGGCCTGGCGGTAATCCTTCAGATGAGTGCGGTTGGTGGTGCCGACCTCGACCAATTGACAGCCGGCCTGGCGCATCACGTCGGGAATGCGGAACGCGCCGCCGATTTCCACCAGCTCGCCGCGCGACACCACCACCTCTTTGCCGGGGGCGATCGCCGCCAGCATCAGCAGCACCGCCGCCGCGTTGTTATTGACGATGCAGGCGTCTTCCGCGCCGGTCAGCCGGCACAGCAGACTCGCCACCGCCCGATCGCGATGGCCACGCCCGGCGCCGTCCAGATCGTACTCCAGCGTCACCGCCTCCCCCATCACCGCGTTCACCGCATCCTTCACCGGCTGCGCCAGCAGGGCGCGCCCGAGGTTGGTGTGCAGCACGGTGCCGCTGAGGTTGAACACCGGCAATAACGCCGGGCGTTGCTGCCGGGCCAGCTCGTCCCGCAGCGCCTGCGGCCAGTCGCCGCACCAGGCCGGCAAGCGTTGCCGTTGTTTGATCGCGTCGCGCGCCTGGGCCTGCAGCCGGCGCAGCAGTTCGCCGATCAGCGTCTGGCCATGCTGCGCCACCAGCGGTTCAATCGCGGGTTCACGCAGCAGGCGGTCGATAGCGGGCAGTTGGCTGTAAAGAAGGTGGGATTCAGTGCTCATGGTCGCTCGGTTTTCAGTTTAAACGTATCGGCATAGCAAAACCCCGCCGCGGCGGGGAGAAAGGAAAGCTCAGGGCGGCGCCGTGCGGGCGAAACTTTCGCGGGCGAACAGGCGTTCGGCCAGTTTGACCAGCGCCGGGCGTTCGACGCACCAGTTGGGCAGGATGCGGCGGAAATTGAGGTAGCCCAGCGCGCAGCCGGTGGCGATATCCGCCAGCGTCAGCCGCTCGGCATTGAGCCACGCTTTTTCCCGCGCCAGCGCCTCCAGCGCGTCCAGACCCTGCGTCAGCTTGTCACGCTGGCGCAGCATCCAGCTTTCGTCCTGTTTTTCCGGCGCGCGCCGGCTTTCGCGGAACAGCGTCGCCGCCGCTTCGGTCACGCCGTCCGCCAACGCCGCCACCTGCCGGACGCGCAACGCGGCGGCGCGTTCGGCCGGCAAAAACGCCGGCTCCACCGCCAGCAGCTCGAGGTATTCGGCCACCACCGGCGAGTCGTAAAACACCTCGCCGTCATCGGCGATCAGCACCGGCACCTTGGCGAGCGGGTTCAACTCCTTCACCCGGCTGCCGGGCTCATACGGCGGATCGTTGACGAACTCGAACGCAATCCCCTTCTCCAGCAGCATCACGGAAATCTTGCGCACAAAGGGGCTGGTGTAACTGCCGATAAGCTTCATCCGGTCTCCTCCGCTTCGTCCTGGCTGCGGCGTCCTTACTTCACCGCCAGGGTATCGATAATCCGCTGCACCAGCGCCTGATGCACTTCCGGCGTTTTGGCCGGCGACAGCATTTGCAACGTCACCACCCGCTTGTTGAACACCGTCAACACCAGGGTGGAGACCACCTTTTGCCCGTTGACGGTCTGTTCGGTATCCACCCGGCGAAACTTCTGTTTGCCGACGCTGAAGTTCTCTTCTTTGGTGGTCTGGATATTCTGATAGCGTTCGGCCAGCACCGTGATGGCGCTCTGCGCCAGCTCTTTCAGCATTTTGTCGCTGGTGTTGAGCTTCATGCCGTCCGGCGGGATCACTTCGGACGAGACCGCGCTCTGGCGCGACTTGCCGTCAAGGAAGCGCTGAATGGTGGAGGTGCTGTCGTTGATGATGCCGCTGTTCAGCGTTTGATCGCTAAAGCCCGGCGGCAGCTCGAAGGTGATCTTGCCCTTCTGCAGCGACACGTTCAGCCCCGGCGGCGCGGGCGGGGTTTCTACCGGCGCAGGCGGCGGCGGTGGCGCGGGCTGCGTCACGGTCGGCTTGGTGTCCGGCGGCGGCACCGCCGGTTTGGTGTCGTCTTTGTTGTCGCAGGCCGCCAGTCCAACCGCCAACACGGCGACCGCGGTCAGTTTTGCCAGGGTGTTTAACATCGTGGTTCCTTTCGCTTGGCGCGTTATGGCCTAAACGTAGCAACTCGCCCGGGCGATTGCCAGAAGCCCGTTCTGAAATTGCTCATCCGGCCCCGCGCGAACGGGGCCGGGCGGTTACTCCGCCGGGAACAGGAACGGATTGATGCTGCTGCGGCCGAAGCCTTCTTCTTCCATACGGGCATCCAGCACCAGCGAAGCCAGATCGTCGGCCACCGCTTCGACCTGCGGGTCTTTTTCCTGATAGAGGATCTTCAGGTAAGTGCCGCAGTCGCCGCAGCTCTCCGCCTTCACCGCCGCCTGCTCGCTGTCCAGCGACCAGTAGTTGAGATCGCGAGTCTGCTCGCAGTTGCTGCACTTCACCCGCACCACGTGCCATTCGCTTTCGCACAGGTTGCAGTGCAGGTAGCGCAGGCCGTTGACGGTGCCGATGTGCACCATGCTGGAGACCGGGATGCTGCCGCACACCGGGCAGAACTGGCGCTGCTCGCCGTATTCGGCGCGCGCCTTGCCGGGGATCAGGCTGGCCATCTGCGCCCAATAGAGCGACAGCGCGGCCCAGAGAAACGGCGCCTTCTCGCTGCCTACCTTGCCGAACTCGCGGTTGAGCAAGGCGTCGGCCATCAGCTCCAGCTCGTGCGCCGAGGCCTTCTCCAGGTTGTCCAGCACCGCCAGAATGTGTTCCGGCGCCTGCGGGCGCAGCTCGGCGATCAGCGACGTCAACAGCTTGCGCCAGTGCTCGCTGCGCGGGAACACGCTCAGATCGAGCGGCGGTTTGCCGCTGGCGGCGCCCTGCGCCAACGCTTCGCTAAGATCGAGCGCCAGCGGGTTATCGTGCAGCGCATGCTGCTGCGCCTGCGCCAGCTCGGCGGCGAAGTTCAGGTAGTCACCCAGCGGGTTGTCGACAGCCAGCTGACGCAGACGTTCGGCGCGGCGGCTGTACAGGCTTTTCAGGTTGGCGAAAAGTAACGGCGGGATGTTCTCCGCCGTTGTGGACTTCTCACGCTGTGCCCCTAACTGCTCTTTAGGAACGATGCGGATACTCATCAGGGTTTATCTTCCTGTCGTTTCTCGCGGACCTCACGGTACCAGCGCGGATGATGTTTCTTGGCCCAGGCCGCCGGCACCCAGCCTTCCACCATCGCGGTAATGGTGCCTTTTACCCACAATGCGGCGTAAATGTGCACCATAATCACGATGATAAGGCCGACCGCGGCCAGCGAATGTACCAGCAGCGCGATGCGGATCAGCGGAATGGAGAACGACGGCGCAAAATACGGCCGCCAGATCACCACTCCGCTGGCCAGCAGCAGCACCAGGCTGATAATCGCCGCCCAGAACACGCACTTCTGGCCGAAATTATATCGCCCGGTATCACCCACTTCCTCGTTCATGGCGATTTTGTGGATGTTCTTGGCCCAGACGATATCTTCCCGGTTGATCAGGTTGTGCTTCCAGTAGCGCAGGAACATCAGCAGGAACGCGGCGAACATGATCACCCCGACAAACGGGTGCAGAATGCGCGCCAGCTGCGGCGTCCCGAAGATGTTCATCAGCCAGTTGAAGGAGGGGAAGAAGAACCCCAGCCCGCTGATGGCGGCGAACACGAAGCAGAACGCCACGATCCAGTGGTTGATGCGCTCCGGCGCGCTGTAACGCTGAATGGGCTTTTCCTTTCTCATTTGCGCGTCTCCTCGTCGTGCGACTCGTCGTGCTCGTCCTCATCCTCGACGCGGTTAGGCCCGACGCCGACATAGTGGAACACGCTGGCCGCGAAGGTGGCGGCAAAGCCGATGGCCGCCAGGGGTTTCCACACGCCCTTCCAGAAGGTCACCGCCGGGCTGATGCTCGGGTTGTCCGGCAAACCGTGGTACAGCTGCGGTTTGTCGGCGTGGTGCAACACGTACATCACGTGCGTGCCGCCCACCCCCGCCGGATCGTACAGACCGGCGTTCTGGTAACCGCGGGTGTTCAGCTCGCTGACGCGATCCGCCGCCACCTGCTTCATCGCTTCCTTGGTGCCGAAGTGAATCGCGCCGGTCGGGCAAGTTTTCACGCAGGCCGGTTCCTGGCCGACGTCCACGCGGTCGACGCACAGGGTGCACTTGTACACCCGGTTGTCGTCCTTGTTCATGCGCGGCACGTCGAACGGGCAGCCGGCGATGCAGTAGCCGCAGCCGATGCAGTGCTCGGACTGGAAGTCGACGATGCCGTTGGCGTACTGAATGATCGCGCCTTCCGACGGGCAGGCCTTCAGGCAGCCCGGATCGGCGCAGTGCATGCAGCCGTCCTTGCGGATCAGCCATTCCAGCTTGCCGTTTTCCTCCACCTCGGAGAAGCGCATCACCGTCCACGACTTGGCGGTCAGATCGGCGGGGTTATCGTACACCCCGACGTTGTGCCCCACTTCGTCGCGGATGTCGTTCCATTCGGAACAGGCCACCTGACAGGCCTTGCAGCCGATACAGGTGGTGACATCGATCAGTTTGGCCACTTCTTCCTGGTGGTCACGGGCGCGCGGCGCCGGCGTGAAACCATTGGTGGCGGATTTACGAATGATGTCTTGAGATTGCATGGCCATAATTCGTCTCCGTTACACCTTTTCCACGTTGACCAGGAACGCCTTGAACTCCGGCGTTTGCGTATTGGCGTCGCCGACGAACGGCGTCAGCGTGTTGGCGATAAAGCCTTTCTTCGCCACCCCTTCGTAACCCCAGTGGATCGGGATGCCGATGGTGTCGACTTCCTGGCCGTGCACCTGCAGCGTGCGAATACGCTTGGTCACCACCGCCTTGGCCTTGATGTAGCCACGGTTGGAGCTGACTTTCACGGTATCGCCCTGCTTGATGCCCTTCTTCTCCGCCAGCTTTTCGCCGATTTCCACGAACTGTTCCGGCTGGGCGATGGCGTTCAGCCGCGCGTGCTTGGTCCAGTAGTGGAAGTGCTCGGTCAGACGATAGGTGGTGCCGACGTAAGGGAACTTGTCGGATTTGCCCATCGCCGCCAGATCGTCCTTGAACACGCGCGCCGCCGGGTTGGACACCACGTTCGGGTGCAGCGGGTTGGTGCCGAGCGGCGTTTCGAACGGCTCGTAGTGTTCAGGGAACGGCCCTTCCGCCATCTTGTCGGTGGCGAACAGGCGGCCCATGCCTTCCGGTTGCATGATGAACGGCCCAACGTCGCTGCCCGGCGCGGCGGTGCTGTAGTCCGGGATATCGGCCCCGACCCACTTGGCGCCGTCCCACTCGAGCAGCTGGCGTTTCGGATCCCACGGTTTGCCCTGCGGATCCGCCGAGGCGCGGTTGTACAGAATGCGACGGTTGAGCGGCCATGCCCAGGCCCAGCCCAGCGTGTTGCCGAGGCCGGACGGATCGGCGTTGTCGCGCCGCGCCATCTGGTTGCCGGCCGGCGTCCAGCTGCCGGCGAAGATCCAGCAGCCGCTGGCGGTGGTGCCGTCGTCGCGCAATTGCGCGAACGAGCTGAGCAGTTCGCCTTTTTTCACCAGCACTTTGCCGTCGGCATCCAGCAGATCCGCCAGCGCCTTGCCGTTGTTCTCCTGCGCCACCTCTTCCGGCGCCGGGTTGTCCGGCGTCAGGTAGTCCCAGGTCATGTTCAGCACCTGCTCAGGCACCGCGCCACCGTCGCGCGCATACATCTCGCGCAGGCGGCTGAAGATGCCCGCCAGGATCTCGCCGTCGTTCAGCGCTTCACCCGGGGCGTCCGCGCCTTTCCAGTGCCACTGCAGCCAGCGGCCGGAGTTGACGATCGAGCCGTTCTCTTCGGCGAAGCAGGTGGACGGCAGGCGGAACACTTCGGTCTGGATCTGCGACGGATCCACCTCGTTGAACTCGCCGTGGTTCTGCCAGAAGTTGGAGGTCTCGGTGTTCAACGGATCGATGGTCACCAGGAACTTCAGCTTGGACAGCGAAGCCACCACCTTGTTTTTGTTCGGGAACGACGCCACCGGGTTAAAGCCCTGGCAGAAGTAGCCGTTGACCTTGCCCTGCGCCATCATCTCGAAGTACTGCAGCACGTCGTAGCCTTTGTCCCACTTCGGCAACCAGTCAAAGCCCCAGCTGTTGTCCTTCTGCGCCTTGTCGCCGTAGAAGGTCTTCATCATGCTGACGAAGAATTTCGGGTAGTTGCCCCAGTAGTTCACCTGGCCCGGCAGCAGCGCCTTCGGCGTGTTAGCCTTCAGGTAGGTCTCGAGATCGGTCTGTTTCTCCGACGGCAGCGTCAGGTAGCCCGGCAGGCTCTGCGACAGCAGGCCGAGATCGGTCAGACCCTGGATGTTGGAGTGGCCACGCAGCGCGTTGACGCCGCCGCCCGCCATGCCCATGTTGCCGAGCAGCAGCTGGATCATCGCCATGGTGCGGATGTTCTGTGCGCCGACCGAGTGCTGAGTCCAGCCCAGGGCGTACAGGAACGAAGCGGTCTTATCCGCCACGCAGGTTTCGGCGATGTATTCACACACCTTGAGGAAATCGTCCTTCGGCGTGCCGCAGATGTTGCTCACCACGTCAGGCGTGTAGCGGCTCACGTGCTGCTTCAGCAGGTTCCACACGCAGCGCGGATCCTGCAGCGTGACGTCGCGCTTGGCGAAGCCGTTCTCGTCGAACTGGTAGTTCCAGGTGGTTTTGTCGTACTTGCGGTTTTCCGCGTCGTAGCCGCTGAACAAGCCGTCTTCGAAGGCAAAGTCTTCCCGCACCAGCAGGCTGGCGTTGGTGTAGGCCTCGACGTACTCGCGATTAAACTTGTTGTTGGTCATCAGATACAGCAACACGCCCGACAGGAAAGCGATGTCGGTCCCGGAGCGGATCGGCGTGTAGAAGTCCGCCACCGATGCGGTTCGGGTAAAGCGCGGATCGATCACGATCAGCTTGGCATTGTTGTGTATTTTGGCTTCCATCGCCCAGCGGAACCCCACCGGATGCGCTTCCGCCGCATTACCGCCCATGACGATAATCAAATTCGCGTTCTTGATATCAACCCAGTGGTTGGTCATCGCACCGCGACCAAATGTTGGAGCAAGACTTGCTACCGTTGGTCCGTGTCAGACACGCGCCTGGTTGTCTACGGCAAGCATGCCGAGAGCGCGACTAAATTTTTGCGACAGAAAACCGGTTTCGTTGCTGGCGGCCGAGGCGCACAGCATGCCGGTGGTCAGCCAGCGGTTGACGGTAACGCCCTGGTCGTTGGTTTTGATGAAGTTGGCGTCACGGTCTTCCTTCACCAGCTTGGCGATGCGGGTAAAGGCGTCGTCCCAGCTGATGCGCTGCCATTTGTCCGACCCTGGCGCCCGGTATTCCGGGTACTTGAGGCGGCTTTCGCTGTGGATGAAGTCAACCAGGCCGGCGCCTTTCGGGCAAAGCGCGCCGCGGTTTACCGGGTGATCCGGATCCCCTTCGATATGGAAAATGCTTTCTTTGGCGTTTTTGGCGCCATCACCAAGGCTGTACATCAACAGCCCACAGCCGACGGAACAATACGTACAGGTATTACGGGTCTCGCGGGCGCGCAGCAGTTTGTACTGCCGGGTTTCCGCCAACGCCACTTCGGGGGCAAAGCCCAGCGCGGCCACCGTCGTTCCTGCCATACCGCCAGCGCAGATCTTAAAGAACTGCCTTCTGCTGACCTGCATGGGGGTCTCCTTTACTCTCGATTGTCACATTGTTCAAATGCGCCTGCCCGCTAGCGCGGCAAACGCGAATGTCACTGTTGTTATGCTTGCTACGAACGCCGGCCATATTACCACAGCGTGCTTGTGGTTGTTACACACTCGTGCTCATTCAGTGAACGCATTGGCACATTTCGATACATTTCGGCGTTGGCGCTCCCTACAGTATAGAGAGTAACCAACGCGCCGGGGCGGCGGTTCGACGCGGCCCCCCAGCGCCCTCTTCTATCAGCATGTTAACGCAACGATTTGTTCATTAACCACACAGTTAACAGGGCATTGATAATCATTTTCAATATCATTTAATTAACTATAATGATCCGACTGCTTACGCGGTGCTCGCCCTTTGCGCCGCCCATACACCACTGGAGATGATGATTATGAGTTATTCACTGCCATCCCTGCCGTACGCTTACGACGCACTGGAACCGCATTTCGACAAGCAGACGATGGAAATCCATCACACCAAACACCACCAGACCTACGTCAACAACGCCAACACCGTGCTGGAAGCCTACCCTGAGCTGGCCAAATACAGCGTTGAAGAGCTGATCCAGGATCTGGATAAAGTGCCTGCCGACAAACGCACCTTCATGCGCAACAACGCCGGCGGCCACGCCAACCACAGCTTCTTCTGGAAAAACCTGAAAACCGGCACCACGCTGGGCGGCGATCTGAAAGCGGCCATCGAGCGCGATTTCGGCAGCGTTGAGAAATTCCAGGAAGAGTTCGAGAAAGCCGCAGCCACCCGCTTCGGTTCCGGTTGGGCCTGGCTGGTGCTGAAAGACGGCAAGCTGGCCGTAGTGTCTACCGCCAACCAGGACAGCCCGCTGATGGGCGAAGCCGTCGCCGGCGCTTCCGGTTTCCCAATCATCGGCCTGGACGTGTGGGAACACGCTTACTACCTGAAATATCAGAACAAACGTCCTGACTACATCAAGGCGTTCTGGAACGTGGTCAACTGGGATGAAGCCGCCGCGCGCTTCGCCGCGAAGAAGTAATTCGCCCCTGTTGATGAAGATGCCCGCCGCCGGCGGGTATTTTTTTGCCTGAAACCCGCTAAAGTTTGACCACTTCCTGCCGATGGTTTGTTCAATTGACGTTCGCCCGGAGAAGGAAAAACGCTATGGCGGCATTGCAAGCATTGGCAGGAAAGTTCACTCATCTCACCGTAGGTAAAAAGCTCGGCCTCGGCTTCGCGCTGTTGCTGCTGTTGGCGGTCGTCATCGCCGGCACCGGAGCGCAATATCTGCATATCATTGAATCCCGCGCCGATCGTATCGACTTCAGCAACCGGCTGAACGAGGAGATCAACCAGGCCAAATACAACCGCGCCATGTACGGCCAGACCTACCAGCCGGAGTATCTGCAGAACAACCGCGCCAATATTGAAAACGCCGTCAAACTGATAGAGCAGGGACAGGCGCTGGACTGGGACGCCCAAAGCCGCAAGGATCTGCAGCGTCTGGTGACGCTGATCGGGGAATATCAGCAGCAGCAAAAGGTCTTTGAGCAAGCGGTCTCGGCGAAAGACGCCGTGCGCCAGAGCTGGAACATGTCGGAAGTGCAGGCCAGCCTGAGCCAGGTGGAGCGCCAGCTGACCAACGGCGATCTGCAACTGGCCTTCATCCAACTGAACCAGAAGCTGACCCAGGTGCGCTACGGCGCGCGCGGCCTGCTGCTGAGCCTGAACAAGGAAACCGAAGCGCCGCTGATGGCGGCCATCGACGACGCGCGCGACGCGGCCAACGCCCTGAGCCGCCGGGTCAGCGACGCGCAGCGCCCGCAGCTGCAGCCGCTGCTGGCCGCTTTGGACGATTACAAAAACCGCATTGCGGCCTACCTGCCGGCCTATGAGCACGAGCAGCAAATCAGCCGGCAGCTCGGCGAACGCGCGCAGGCGATCGGCACGCTGGTGAACGCCTTTATGCAGGACGAGCTGGTGCAGACGCGCAACAACATCAACCTGGCGCAGCTGCAGATGGGCGTCACCACCCTGATCGCCATCATCGCCGGGGTGCTTATCGCCTGGCGCATCACGCTGCAGATCACCCGTCCGCTGCAAAGTACGCTGGCGATGGCGGAACGCATCGCCGGCGGCGATCTGCGCCAGGCGCAGACCAGCACCCGCCGCGATGAGTTGGGGCAGTTGCTGAACGCGGTGGCGGCCATGAGCCAAAATCTGCGCACCATGATTGAGAAGATCCAGATGGGGGTCAGCCAGGTCTCCACCGCCTCGGCGGAAATCGCCGCCGGCAACACCGATCTCTCTTCCCGCACCGAGCAGCAGGCGGCGGCGGTCGAGGAAACCGCCGCCAGCATGGAACAGCTGACCGCCACGGTGAAACAGAACGCCGACAACGCCCATCATGCCAATCAGCTGGCCACCGACGCCTCGCAGACCGCGCAACAGGGCGGCAAGCTGGTGGAGAACGTGGTCAGCACCATGCGCGATATTTCCAGCAGTTCGCAGCGTATCGCCGAAATTACTACCCTGATCAACGGCATTGCCTTCCAGACCAACATCCTGGCGCTCAACGCCGCGGTGGAAGCAGCGCGCGCCGGCGAACAGGGCCGCGGCTTCTCGGTGGTCGCCAGCGAAGTGCGCAGCCTGGCGAGCCGCAGCGCCCAGGCGGCGAAGGAGATCGAAGGGCTGATCGCCGAATCGGTCAGCCGGGTGAAAACCGGCACCGAACTGGTGGAAAGCACCGGCAATACCATGGAGCAGATCGTCCGCTCGGTCACCCACGTGCGCGACATCATGGCCGAGATCGCCGCCGCCTCCGATGAACAGACGCGCGGCATCGCCCAGATTGGCCAGGCGATCGTCGAAATGGACCATACCACTCAGCAGAACGCCGCGCTGGTGGAAGAGTCCGCCGCCGCCGCCGATTCGCTGGAAGAGCAGGCCGACATGCTGTTGCAGAGCGTTTCGGTGTTCCGTTTGGCGGAGCAGACCGAACCCGCCGCCGTGAAAGCCGCCGCGCCGAAAGCGCCGGCCGTAAAACCCGCGGCCGCCAACGCCGCAGCGGAAGAGAACTGGACCACCTTCTGACGCCATCAGGCGAGGAATATCCGTTCCTCGCCCTATCTTTGTGGCAACAGGTGGGTCGCAACTCCCCAATTCAACAAATTAAAACCAGAGGCGGTCGCATCAAGCATTGCGTAGCCGCAATTGCGATGACCGTATCTGCGGAGGTCCTCCTGCGGGTCAGCCCCTTTAAGCCACCAAATCAGTGCCTGCAGAGCATGGCCGTGCGTAACCACACCAAGCGTTTGATTTTGTCCATCGACAGCCAGATCGGACAGACAAGCCATCAGGCGCCAGGCAACCTCATAAGCATTCTCCCCTCCCGGAGCCGACGCCTCTGCCTTACCGGCAAAGAGGCACTGCGTCGCTTCAGGATAATCGCGCATGGCCTGCGCATAAGATAATCCTTCCAGTCGGCCAAAATCTTGCTCCTGCAAACGCTTATCCATTTGCACAGTGCAGCCACATCTCTCAGCCAACGTCTCCGCTGTCGTAAAAGCCCGGCCAGCCGGTGAACTGATCAACAAAGTGACCGATAACATTTGCAAGCGAGCGCCAAGCCCAGCGATTTGACGTCGCCCCTCTTCTGTCAGCGGACTGTCACTTCGCCCCTGAATAATCCCCGAGCGGTTCCATTCTGACTCCGCATGCCTCAATACAATGAAACGCATGGTTTTTTCTCGACGATAAAAGCCTAAATATAGACAGGAAAAACACATCCTTCCGTACAGGTAAACGCCGGGTAGTGTACGGGAACAACTCAGGCTATGCTGAGCCCTCGACGCGAGACACGGAGGCGCACATGCATCACCCAGACGTTTACATCGGCAGCATTCAACCCTATGAGGGCGGGCACCCCAGCGCCATCGCCAAGCGCCAGGTGGATGGCGCCATCCGGCTCACGCCGCTCGGCCTGGAGGGTGACGAACAGGCAGAGAAAAGCTATCACGGCGGGCCGGACCGCGCGCTGTGCCACTACCCGCGCGAGCATTACGCCCACTGGCGCGAGCAGTTTCCGGCGCAGGCGGAGCAATTTTGCGCCCCGGCCTTCGGCGAGAATCTCTCCACCGAAGGGCTGACCGAACACAACGTGTTTATGGGCGACATCTTCCGCTGGGGCGAGGCGCTGATCCAGGTCACTCAGCCGCGCTCGCCGTGCTTCAAGCTCAACTATCACTTCGCCATCGAGGATATTTCTCTGCTGATGCAGCAAAGCGGCCGCTGCGGCTGGCTGTATCGGGTTGTGTCGCCGGGCGCGGTCAGCGGCGACCGTCCGCTGGAGCTGGCGGCGCGCAGCAGCGACGTGACGGTCGCCGAAGCCATCGCCATCGCCTGGCATATGCCGTTCGACGCGGAACAGTACCGCCGCCTGTTGGCGGTGGCCGGCCTCTCCGCCAGCTGGAGCAAGACCATGCTCACGCGGCTCGCCGAAGGGCGCCTCGAGGACTTCAATCGCCGCCTGCTCGGCCGTTGAACGCGCGGGCGGAAAAGATGAAAAACGTGCGCCGGATGCCGCGCTAACCCTTTTCTTCCGCCTATACTGTAGCCGCACGTTTTTTCAGCCAGGAGTCAGGTATATGACCACCCCGACCCATTCGATTCATCACGCCGCCGCCGAAGGCTATCAGGCCAATGCCGATCGCTATGTGAAAGGCCGGCCGGATTACCCGCCGGAAATCGCCGTCTGGCTGCGTGACGTCATCGGTCTGCACGCCGGCATGACGGTCATCGATCTCGGCGCCGGCACCGGCAAGTTCACCCCGCGCCTGCTGGAAACCGGCGCGCAGGTGATCGCCGTCGAACCGGTGCCGCAAATGCTGGAAAAACTGTCGGCGGCGCTGCCGCAGGTGAAAACGCTGGCGGGCACCGCCGAGGCGATCCCGCTGCCGGACGAGTCGGTGGATGCGGTGGTCTGCGCCCAGTCCTTCCATTGGTTCGCCACGCCGCAGGCGCTGGCGGAAATCCAGCGCATTCTCAAGCCCGGCGGCAAACTCGGCCTGGTGTGGAACATGCGCGATGCGCGTGTCGGTTGGGTGCGTAAACTGAATCAGATCGTCGATAGCCACGAAGGCGATGCGCCGCGTTTCTATACCGGCGAATGGCGCAAGTTCTTCCCGTTCAAAGGCTTTGAACCGCTGCAGGAGCAGGTGTTTATGCTGGGCCACCGGGGCGCAGTGGAGGACGTGATCTACAACCGCGTGCGTTCAACCAGCTTTATCGCCGCGCTGCCGCAGCCGCAACAGGAGCAGGTTATCGATCAATTGCGCCAACTGGTGGCGGAAGAAGAGGAGCTGCAGGGCCAGGACACGGTCACCGTGCCCTATCAGACCAAGGCGTATTTCACCACCAAGGTCTGACGCCCGGGGTTCAGAACGCTTTCTTGGCGTAGCCGGTGACCGCTTTCAGGCCCATCTCGCGGCCCAGCGCGGTCATCGGGTGCACCACGATCAGCCCGCGCGCGCTTTTCTTCAGCGCGCCCATATCGGCCTGCTCTTTCTTGGTGATCTCGCGGCTGAACGGCAGCTTGCTCAGCTTCTGCGCTTCGGCGCTCAGCTTCTCGCCGCGCACGTTTTTCAGGCGCTCGATCTCCGTCGCCAGCTTCTCTTTCTCTTTGGTGTGCTGTGCGATCAACTCAGGATTGCCCTGTTGGATCACGGTGGCGTCTTTGTGGTTCAAGGCGTCCAGCAGGTCGCTCAGGCGCTTGATCTCTGCCTTTTCTTTCTCTTTCATGGTCTCTGGCCCGTTGTGCCCAAAATGGCACGCTAATCAATGATACCGGCATTGTAGCAAAAGGCGCGCGCCGTTACCCGTTCTGCGCAATGCCGGGCGGCAGGCCGCTCATCTCGCAGGCTTTGGCGCCCAGCCGGGCCAGCGCCTGGGTGTAGCGCGCGTTGAACGGGTAGCAGCAGGAGAGCCGCAGCGCGTTGCGGTAACGCCCGCTGGGCGAATACAGGGTGCCCGGCGTCAAACAAATCTGCTCCTCCAGCAGCTGATGGAACAGCGCCACGCTGTCCACGCCGGGAGGGAATTCGACCCAGAACACGAAGCCGCCCGCCGGCTGCGTGGCCAGCGTGCCGCGCGGGAAATGCCGGGCGATCAGCGCCCGTGCCTCGTCCACCTGAGCGGCATAGCGCTTACGCAGGTTGCGCAAATGGTGATCGTAGCCGCCGCTCTCCAGGAAGGTCGCCAGCGTTTCCGACAGCAGCTGTGACTCGGACATCGACGACACCGCCTTCAGCTTGCGCAACGCCTCATGGAAACGGCCGCCGCAGATCCAACCGACGCGAAAATCCGGCGCCAGCGTTTTGGTAAAGCTGGAGCAAAACAGCACCCAGCCGTCGCGATCGAACGCCTTCACCGCCGGTGACAGCGCGCCGCCGAACTGGATCTCGGCATACAGCCCATCTTCAATCAACGGCACCTGATGATCGTTCATCAGCCGCGCCAGCCGCTTTTTCGCCGCCAGCGGCATGGTGCAACCCAGCGGGTTTTGCACCGTCGGCATGGCGATCACCGCATTCAGCCGCTTCTCGTTCAGCAGCAGCTCCAGCGCGTCCAACGACAGCCCCAGCTGCGGATCGGTAGGGATTTCCAGCGCTTTCAGCCCCAGGCTGGCCAGCAGCGGCAGCAGGTAAAAGTAGGTCGGCGACTCCAGCCCGACGCAGTCGCCCGGTTGGGTGGTGACGCGCAGCGCCAGCTGCAGCGCTTCCATGCAGCCGTGGGTCAGCACCACGTCGCCCGGCTCCAACAGCATGCCGAGCGTCATCGAGCGGCGGGCGATCTGCTGACGCAGCCGCAGGCTGCCGGGCGGCAACGGGTACTGCCCGATCAGATCCGGCTGGCGGCGCAGCTGAGAGGACAGCATGCGCCCCAACTTGCCGCCGGGATAAAAGTCGCTGGTCTGCGGGCAAGCCAACGCAATATTGGTGAAGGCCGGGTTTTGCTGGGCGGCGAACACCGTGTCGATCAGCGCCAGCACGTCGTCCGCCGGCGGTTCGATACGGCCGCTGGGCGCCGAGGCCATCTTCAGCGCCGGCAACGTGCTGCGCACATAAAACCCCGACTGTGGCCGTGCTTCGATCAGCCCGCGATCCTCCAGCGTGCGGTAAGCCGACACCACGGTATTGATGCTGACGCGATGGGTTTGCGCACAGCGCCGCACCGAAGGCAAGCGGTCGCCGGGCCGCAGCGTGCTGCGGCGAATGGCCTCGGCCAGCGTATCCGCCAGCTGCAGGTAACGGGTATCCGGGGTTTCATCGAGCAGGGTCACAGTTTCTCTCCAGGCAATGGGTACAGTTTACATTTCGCACAACTGTAACCATGACAATAGCCGATTTGTGGTTCTGTCACCATCCCATTGCAGCGATTATGCTGATCCTCTCGTTATCACCGTCATTTTCAAGGAACCTGCCATGCTGGACTCCGCCTTTGTCAGCTACGTCACCGTCATGTCGATCACCCCCGGCCCCAACAACCTGCTGCTGGCCTCGTCGGGCGTCAACTTCGGCCTGCGCCGCACCCTGCCGATGCTGTTCGGCATCTGCGTCGGTTGTGCAGTACAGCTGGCGATCATTATCCCGCTGCTGGCGCTGGCGCTGAGCTGGGCCGGCGTCATCCGCTTCCCGCTGGCGGTGATCGGCTGCGCCTACCTGCTGTGGCTATCATGGAAATTGTTCAAGGCAGCCTCGCCGGACGCCAAAGAGCAGGCGCAGCCGATGAGCCTGCTCAACGGCGCGCTGTTTCAGGCGGTCAACCCCAAGGCCTGGCTGATGGTGATCAACGTGGCGATCCTGTTCACCCCGCGCGAAGGCGCCACTTTTGTCCATACTCTGTCGGTCATCGCTGGTTTCGCGCTGCTGAACTTGCCTTGCGTGCTGCTGTGGGCGGTGCTGGGCGATCGGTTGCGCAACGCGCTGCGGGTCACCTGGAAGCTGCGGGTGTTCAACGGCGCGATGTCCGGGCTGATGGCCGCCACCGCGCTGTGGTTGTTGTTCGACGAGTGGCGCGCGGCCTTTGCCTAGCCGCGGCCGAGAGGAGAAAGCCGGGAGGGTTGCTTGGCGCCGATGCCGGCGATCAGATCGGTAATGGACAACACCATGGTGGAGCGCACCATCTGCTGATAGCGCTGGCGCTGCATGGCGATCAGCGCTTCATCCGCCTCGCCCGGCTGCAGGAAAGTCGGCACCGGCGGCAGCGCGGCCACGCAGTGCAGCTCGCCGAACGGCCCGAGGATTTCGTCGTCGACGAAGCGGTATTCCGAACCGTCGTGGTTCAGCTCTTCGCGCATCGCCATCAGCAGTTCGGCGTCTTCATATTCGTGGCGGGAGATCACCCCCAGCCCGTACATCAGCTTCAGGCGCACCGACAGCTCCCCCAGCGGGCCGCTGCCGGACAATAGCGGTTCGACGGCATATTTCACCGCATAGTCGTCCTTGCGGAATACCTGCACCACCAGCACGTTGAGCGCTTCCGCCAGCAGCTCTACCGCCGCGATCAGGAAGCTGCGCACCGTTTTGCCCGCGTTCAGCTTTTCCAGAACCTGGTTTTCAAATGCCTGTGCTTCTTCCATCGTCGCTTTTCGAAAGGCGTGGGGAGGGCCGTCGATGCCGAACTCGGGTTCCAGGAGCGCAGCAAGCTGCGCTCGGGTGTTCATCATCACGATTCTACTTGTGCATGGCGTTATACACAGCAACGGCCTGTTCTACAACCTCGCTTTCCGCCGGCAGGCCGGAAATTTGCGCCAGCGCGGCTTTCGGCCCGAGCGTATTCAGCAGTTCCGCCAGTTCCTGCGCTTGCGGATCCTGTTCGCTGCGGTAGCTCATGGCGGCGGCGATGCCCTGGATCAGGTTGGCATGCGGCAGGCCGTATTCCAGCGTGCCCAGCAGCGGTTTGATCAGGCGATCGCCGGCGCTCAGTTTGCGCAGCGGCTGGCGCCCTACGCGCTCGACGTCGTCGTGCAGATACGGATTTTCAAAGCGGCCGAGGATTTTGTTGATGTAGGCGGCATGCTTGTCGGCGTCGAAGCCGTAACGCTTGATCAGCACCGCGCCGCTCTCTTCCATCGCCCCTTTCACCACGCGGCGGATCGCCGGGTCGAGAATGGCGTCGCGAATGGTTTGCAGCCCGGCCCGTTGGCCGAGGTAGGCGGTGATGGCATGGCCGGTGTTGAGGGTGAACAGCTTGCGCTCGACGAAGGCCATCAGGTTATCGGTCAGCTCCATGCCGGCGATCGCCGGAGGCTGGCCTTTAAACTGCGTCTGATCGACGATCCATTCGCTGAAGGTTTCCACCGTCACTTCCAGCGGATCGCTGCTGTCCGCCGGCGGCACGATGCGGTCGACCGCCGAATCGACGAAGCCGACGTGCTGCTCAACCCATGCCTGCTCGTCCTGCGGCAGCGCGGCAAACACGTGCTGCTTCAGCTGGCTGGTGCCGCGCACCATGTTCTCGCAGGCGATGATGTTCAGCGGCTGCACATTGCCCTGCTGATGGCGCAGCACCAGCCCTTTGGCGATCGTGCCGGCGATTTTGGCGAGAATTTGCGGGCCAACGGCGGTGGTCACCAGATCCGCCTCGGCGATCAGCGCCACCGCGGCTTCGCTGCCGCTGTTGACGGCGCTGACGTTGTTGACGCTCTCTACGCGCTCTTGCTCGCCCACCACGTGCACCTGGTAGCTTTTACGGCTGTTCAGCAGATCCAGCACCGTTTGATTGACGTCGGCGAAGGTCAGCTCAACCCCGGCGTCCGCCAGCAGCTTGCCGATAAAACCGCGGCCGATGTTCCCTGCGCCAAAATGTAATGCTTTCATAACTCTACCTTCTTAATGTCGAAGGGTGCAGCACGCTGCACCCTTTAAAATGATTCTGTTATCCGGCTTTTTTGCCGCCGAGCAGGTCCAGCACTTCCTGGACACTGGTGGTATTCGCCAGCCGCTCGATCACGCTCTCGTCATCCAGCGCGTTGGTCAGGCTGGTGATCACCTGGATATGTTCGTTGTTGCGCGCGGCAATGCCGATCACCAGGCGCGCCACTTCGTCCTCTTCATCGCCGAAGCGCACGCCCTGCGGGTATTGGCAGAACACCACGCCGGTACGCAGCACCCGGTCTTTAGCCTCGATGGTGCCGTGCGGCACGGCGATCGACTCACCCAGGTAGGTGGAGGTGAGCTTTTCGCGTTCCAGCATCGCCGGCACGTATTCCGGCTCAACGTAGCCGCCCTTCACCAGCTGCTCGCCGGCGAAGCGGATCGCCTGCTCTTTGTCGCTGGCCTGCAGGTTGAGGAACACGTTGCTCTCGCTTAGCTTGAACAGCCCCGGTTCGCCGGCCTCTGCAGCCGCGTGCGCGCCGCTCTGCGGGGCCGCTGCGGCAGCGGTGTTCACCGCCAGCAAACGCTCAACCAGATCGCCATACAGCTTGCTGTCGAGGAAGTTGGTCAGCGAAATGTGCTGAGCCTGCGGCGCGTGGCGCATCGCGCGCTCGGTCAGATCGCGGTGCGTGATAACCAGGTCCACATCGTCCGGCAGGCTGTTGATGGCGCTGTTGGTCACCGAGATGTTCTTCAGCCCGGCGTCGGCCACTTTCTTGCGCAGCACCCCGGCTCCCATGGCGCTGGAGCCCATGCCCGCATCGCAGGCGACGATGATTTTGCGCACGGTGCTCAGATCGCCATCGACCGCCGCCGGCGCGGCCGCGCCGCCCTTGGACTGCGATTTCATCTCTTGCACGCGGCGGGTCGCGGCCTCCAGATCGTCATCCTCTTTCACCTTGGAGGTTTTCAACAGGAAAGCGGACACCACGAAGGAGACGGCAAAGGCTGCGCACACCGCCGCAATGTTGGCGAAGTAGGCGCCTTTCGGGGTCATCGCCAGCACCGCCAAAATCGACCCCGGGGAAGCCGGAGAAACCAGGCCACCGTTCAGCATCGTCAAAGTGAAGACGCCGGTCATGCCGCCCAGGATCACCGCCAGCAGCAGACGTGGATTCATAAGCACGTAGGGGAAGTAGATTTCGTGAATACCGCCCAGGAAGTGAATGATCGCCGCACCGCCGGCGGATTGCTTGGCGCTGCCGCGGCCGAAGAACATGTAGGCCATCAGCACGCCCATGCCCGGGCCTGGGTTGGCTTCGATCAGGAAGAACACCGATTTGCCGGCTTCCGTCGCCTGTTGGATGCCCAGCGGCGAGAAGATGCCGTGGTTGATGGCGTTGTTCAGGAACAGGATTTTCGCCGGTTCAACGAAGATGGACGCCAATGGCAGCAGGTTGTTCGTCACCATCACGTGCACGCCCGCCGCCAGCAGCTTGGAAAGCACCTCCACCAGCGGCCCGATGCCCAGGAAGGCCAGGATCGCCAACAGCATGCCGATGATGCCGGCGGAGAAGTTGTTCACCAGCATTTCAAAGCCGCTTTTGATCTTGCCGTCCACCCAGCGGTCGAAGTGCTTGATGGCCCAGCCGCCCAGCGGACCGGCGATCATCGCGCCGAGGAACATCGGCATGTCGGCACCGACGATGACGCCCATGGTGGTGATGGCGCCGACCACGCCGCCGCGATCGCCGCCCACCAGCCGCCCGCCGGTATAACCGATCAGCAGCGGCAGCAGGTAGGTGATCATCGGGCCGACCAGCTTGGCTAAGGTCTCATTCGGCAGCCAGCCGGTTGGAATGAATAGCGCGGTGATAATCCCCCAGGCGATAAAGGCGCCGATGTTGGGCATCACCATGTTGCTCAGGAAGCGGCCAAAGTTTTGCACTTTAACCTTGATGTCTGGTGAAAACATAAAACACACCCCTATTGTTACGCGCTGACAATAGAGCGCGTGATTATTGTTGTGACGATCCAGCCGTGTTGCCGCTGTATGCGAAACGGACTCTATCACGCTGTTTTTGTCATGCGAACTTCACGAATTTTTTGTGATACAAATCACACGCAACACCCCAACAACCCCTCACTTATGGTGATAAAGATCACATTTATGACGTGTAAAAAAAGCACAGTGAGAAAAAAACCGCCCAAAAACCGACAATAAAGTGATTCATGTCACATTTTTAACTTGGTGGTTTGTTTTTAAATTGTGACAAATATCACAATTTATTTTTAGCTGCAGCGCCCGAACGCGACGCTCTGTTTGATCTTCCCTGTGAGCACTCATCCCGCCGGGAACTAGCGAAGTGATGAGTGAAAGAAAACTACATTGCCGAATGAATGGATTAATTGAAGTGTAGTACAGAAGCCTGCGTAATAAACCAGCAAGTTATTGGAAACGCTGAGGGGAAATAAAACAGGCCGGCAATGCCGGCCTGTAGATCGTAGTAGGCGCGTTATTGCGTCACGCTTTGAATGGCTTTCTGCGCATTCACCAGGTTCTGCTGTTTGGCCACCAGATTCGACATCATGGTGTTGTACTGCGCCACCTGCTGCGCGGTGCGGAACTGCACGCCGTTGTTGTTGAAGCTGACCTGATTGCCCTGGCTCTGCAGGAAATCGCCAACCTGCACCAGATCCTGCACAAAGCTGGCGGTGGTCGGGATTGCCGGCATCAGGGCGTTGGCCGGCGCGGTGACGATCTTGTCATAGGCCTGATTGTACACCGCCTTCAGATCGTCGGGCTGCTTCAGCGCCGCGCGGGCGGTATCCGCCTGCGATTTGGCGGACTGGATCTGCTGGCCCAGCAGATTCAATGCTCCGACCGATTGCTGCAGCGCGTCGCGTTTGTTCAGGTAGTCCTGCGCGGTGCGGATCTGGTTAATCTGGTCCAGCGCCGGCGTCAGGCTGGCGCCGACCGATTTGGACAACTGCTGGGAAAAACCGACCAAAATCGCGTAATCGCCGGCATAGTTGCCGAACTTCTGTTTCTGGTCTTCGCTCAGCGTGGGGATGTTCGCCCCGCTGCGCATCACGGTATTCTGTAAGTAATCGATAAATGCTTTGCGCTGTTCCGGCTCTTTATCGCCGCAGGCGGTCAATTGCATGACCACCAACAATGCCAATACCGGTGCCAACCAACGCGCGAAAAATCTGCTCTGGATCCCTACCGCCATGTGACATAACTCCTGTTATAAACCTGCTTTTTCATTGGACTCCGCCCCTTTTTCCGCACTCCGTGCGCCTATAAGAATAGATCAACTGGCGGCGTTCCGATACGCGATTCCGTTTGCGGTGAACATTGTCTCGGCCGGAGGCGGTTGAACATCGTGCGCAAAACGCACTGAGGTTCATTGCCGTCGGCGACCGGACGCTTCAATTTCCCCAAGTCGCCCCCCAAGTCGCCCCCCAAGTCGCCCCCCAAGTCGCCCCCCAAGTCGCCAGGCGACCTTGCCTTCGCACCCAGGAAACGGAAATAAAAAAGGCGCCCGCAGGCGCCTTTTCACAGCACAGAGCCGTTTACTGCAGTACGGAGATATCCGCCACCTGCAGGAACAGTTCACGCAGTTTGCTCAGCAGCGTCAGACGATTCACGCGCACTTCCGCATCGTCCGCCATTACCATCACGTTGTCGAAGAACGCATCCACCGGTTCACGCAGCGCAGCCAGTTCCACCAGCGCTTCCTGGTAATTGCCCGCCGCGAAGTACGGCTGCAGCTTGTCGCGCAGCACCACCAGGTGGGTCGCCAACTGGATCTCCGCCGCGTCCTTCAGCACCGAGGCGCGCACGCTGTCGTTCAGCGTTTCGGTAGATTTGGCCAGGATGTTGGAGACGCGTTTGTTGGCCGCAGCCAACGCCGCCGCTTCGTCCAGCGTGCGGAAGTGGGATACCGCCTTGACGCGCGCGTCAAAGTCGGCCGGCTTGGTCGGACGGCGCGCCAGCACCGCCTGAATGGTATCGACCGCGTGGCCTTCTTCCTGATACCAGGCGCGGAAGCGGCCCAGCATGAATTCCACCACCTCATCGACCACTTTGGCGTTGGTCAGCTTGCTGCCGTACAGGCGCACGGCCTCTTCGGTCAGGGTCTGCAGATCCAGCGGCAGGTTTTTCTCGACGATGATGCGCAGCACGCCCAGCGCGGCGCGGCGCAGCGCGAACGGGTCTTTATCGCCTTTCGGATGCTGCCCGATGCCGAAAATGCCGGCCAGGGTGTCCATCTTGTCGGCGATCGCCAGGGAACAGGCCACCAGCGACTGCGGCAGCGCATCGCCAGCGTAGCGCGGCTGATACTGCTCGTTCAGCGCAACGGCGACGTCTTCCGCCTCACCGTCGTGGCGCGCGTAGTGCATGCCCATCACGCCCTGGGTGTCGGTAAATTCGAACACCATGTTGGTCATCAGGTCGCACTTCGACAGCAGGCCCGCGCGGGTGGCGTGGTTGACGTCGGCGCCGATCTGGCCGGCAACCCAGCCCGCCAGCGCCTGAATGCGATCGGTCTTGTCGCGCAGGGTGCCCAGCTGCTGTTGGAACAGCACGGTTTCCAGGCGCGGCAGGTTGTCTTCCAGACGTTTCTTGCGATCGGTGTTGAAGAAGAACTCGGCGTCAGCCAGGCGCGGACGCACCACTTTCTCGTTACCGGAAATGATCTGCTGCGGATCTTTCGACTCGATATTGGCCACAAAGATAAAGTTCGGCAGCAGTTTGCCCGCGGCGTCATACACCGGGAAATACTTCTGATCGCCCTTCATGGTGTACACCAGCGCTTCCGCCGGCACCGCCAGGAATTTCTCTTCGAATTTGGCGGTCAGCACCACCGGCCATTCCACCAGCGAGGCCACTTCTTCCAGCAGGCTGTCGCTCAGATCGGCTTTGCCGCCAATCTTCTGCGCCGCCAGTTCGGCGTCGCGTTTGATGAGGGCTTTACGCGCTTCGTAGTCGGCGACCACTTTGCCGCGCTCCAGCAGGATCTGCGGGTATTGGTCGGCGTTATCGAGGGTGAACTCGGCTTCGCCCATGAAGCGGTGGCCACGCACGGTGCGCGCAGATTCGATACCCAGCACGGTGCCCGGGATCAGATCGGCGCCCAGCAGCATCGTAACGGTGTGCACCGGACGCACGAACTGCACGTCGGAGTCACCCCAACGCATCAGTTTCGGGATCGGCAGTTTAGCCAGCGCGGTGCTGACCATGCCGGCCAGCAGTTGTTGCGCCGACTGGCCTTTGACGTGGGCGCGGTACATCAACCACTCGCCCTTGTCAGTCACCAGGCGTTCAGCCTGATCGACGGTGATGCCGCAGCCGCGCGCCCAGCCTTCGGCCGCTTTGCTCGGTTTGCCTTCGGCGTCGAACGCCTGGGCGATCGCCGGGCCGCGTTTTTCAATTTCGCGATCGGCCTGCGCCGCGCTCAGGTTGGCCACTTTCAGCGCCAGGCGGCGCGGTGCGGCGAACCAGCTCACTTCACCGTGTTCCAGGCCGGCGTTGTCCAGCTCGGCGGTGAAGTTGGCGGCGAAAGATTCCGCCAGGGAACGAAGAGCCTTCGGCGGCAGCTCTTCCGTGCCGATTTCCACCAGGAAAGTCTGTTGAGTCATGGCTGCCTCTTAGTTCTCGTTCTTCTTGTTGCACATCGGGAAGCCCAGCGCTTCGCGGGAAGCGTAGTAGGCTTCGGCAACGGCTTTGGTCAGCGTGCGGATGCGCAGAATGTAGCGTTGGCGCTCGGTGACCGAAATCGCCTTGCGCGCGTCCAGCAGGTTGAAGGTATGACCCGCCTTCAGGATGCGTTCGTAGGCCGGCAGCGGCAGCGGTTTTTCCAGCGCCAGCAGCGATTGAGCTTCTTTCTCGTACTGCTCGAAGCAGGAGAACAGGAAGTCGACGTCGGCGTATTCGAAGTTGTAGGTGGACTGCTCCACTTCATTCTGATGGAACACGTCGCCGTAGGTGGTGACGCCCAGCGGGCCGTTGCTCCACACCAGATCGTACACGCTGTCCACGCCCTGGATGTACATCGCCAGACGCTCCAGACCGTAGGTGATCTCGCCGGTCACCGGCTTGCACTCCAGGCCGCCGACCTGCTGGAAGTAAGTGAACTGCGTCACTTCCATGCCGTTCAGCCACACTTCCCAACCCAGGCCCCAGGCGCCGAGCGTCGGGTTTTCCCAGTTGTCTTCCACGAAGCGAATGTCGTGGATGGTCGGATCCAGACCCAGCTCTTTCAACGAGCCCAGGTAGAGTTCCTGAATGTTGTCCGGCGATGGCTTAATCACCACCTGGAACTGGTAGTAGTGCTGCAGACGGTTCGGGTTTTCGCCGTAGCGGCCGTCGGTCGGGCGGCGAGATGGCTGCACATAGGCGGCGGCCATCGGCTCCGGCCCCAGTGCGCGCAGGCACGTCATCGGGTGTGAGGTTCCCGCGCCGACTTCCATGTCCAATGGTTGAACGATGGTGCAGCCCTGGCGCGCCCAATAATCCTGCAGTGTCAGGATCAGGCCCTGGAAGGTCTTGGTATCAAACTTTTGCATGTTGAATTCGCACGCGATACAAGTGGATTTAGATGGAATGAGCCAGTATACCCGTTGACCGTAAGATATACAGCCAGAATCCGGCAACAAGTGCGAATCGGGGCGAGAAACGCTGGATTTTCGCGCGCGACGCGCGCAGGACAGGGCGCCGGTTAGCCGGCTAATTTCACCGGCGACGAACGGGGCGAAAATACGGCCCGCCAAAAACATTAGAATAACTTAACAAAAAACGAGACTAATCGTTGCTTAAATCGTCACTTATTCGCCCTCAGCTCCTGTTCTCACCAACCCTATTTACGCAGATTGAAATGCACACATGCTTATATTTGCCACAGGGCAAAGTTACGCCAATGTTATTTTTGTTAATTTTATCAACTAAAAAACTCGCCTCACCGGCAGATAATGTGACTAACCGCCAAATTATTTCTTATATCGTGAAAAATAAGGAGAGATCACGCGATGGGCCGCTGCAGTGACTCGAGGAGAAACAAGTGGATATGTAATACGCCAACAATGAGCCACATAAACCCATTGACAGTTAATCTTTGGTTATACAATAATAAATAAAATTTTCCCTGGTGTTGGCCAAGTGGCTACCTGATCCTTTCATAGGATCAGTTTTTTTTTGTCTTTCCGCCAACCTCATTGCGGCCCGCATAATTCCCCCCAGGCCGCCTTCCGCATAAATCCCTTATCAGACCTTATGGCTTATCCTGCGCCCTTGAGCGCGCCGATGGCCAATTCAAAAACGCGCGCTGACGCCAACGTTATACATAAACTGCTCGCCACTGCTCAGCCCGCCGGTTTGCGAGACGGTGGCGAAGGCCGATACCCTGTCCGTCAACGGCATGTTGGCCCCGAGCGTGACATCTACCCAATTTTTGTCCTGGCCCGCACTGTCGCGGGTGAACGAGGTTTGCGTCGATTTCAGGCCGCCGCCGGCGCGGTAAACGTCGTCGCCGAACTGGTGCTGATAACTCACTTCCGCATAAGGGTTAAACACGCCGAATTGCGTATCCAGCCGCCAACCCAACGCACCGATCTGCGAGTGGTAGGTTTGATCGTTGAAGCGCATGGCGGTGCTGTCATCGCCGTCTTCGCTGTAACCGGAAACGCGGCTGTAATCCCAGGCGAACTGCGCCACCGGCCCGGTGGTCAGGTAAGAGGCGATCGGGAAGTCATAGCCGGCGGTCACGCGCGCCCCCCACTGCCTGCCGGTGGTCGAACCGGTTTCGGTGCGCGTCAGCGGCCCCAGCCGCATGCTGCGGCGGATGTCGTTATAATCCATCGTCGCATAGTGCAGATCGGCGTTGACCCAACCGTGCTCGAATATCGCCAGTGAACTGAAAGCCGAGAGCAGCAGCCCGCGCGCCTTGTAATCAAAGCGGCTGGAAGGATGCTGATCGTCGTTGGAACCGGCGATCAACGCGCCGATCAACCAGCTGTCGGTCAGCTGATAGTCCACGCCGACGGTCAGGTTGTGGGTGGTGGCGTTGCCGTCCCCCGCGGCCCGGTTATCGGCATAGTCGTAGTGCTGGCCGGCGTAACCGCCGAACACGCCCAGCGAACCCTGCGGGTTGTCGCCGTTGCGCAGCTGCTGGAAGCGGCTGTCGAGCGTGACGCGGCTGTCGCGCGCCATCGCCGCCGTCGCCTGATTCAGCGCCACCACCTGCGCCGGGCCATCCAATACCGCCTGGATATAATCCGCAATCAGCAGGTGCGCCTGTGGGCTGGGGTGGAAATGGTCGGAGAACAGATAGGACTGGCCGGCGTCGAAGCCGGGCATGTCGGAACGGCAAACCGCCGAGGAAACGCCCGGCGGGCAAGCCATGCCGGCGGTGTTGGCGAAGCCGAACTGCGCCGGATTGGCGATCGCTTCGGCGAACAGCTTGTTGACGTCCACCCGCACGATATTGCCGCTCCCCTGCGCCAGCAAACGGTCTTCGCTTTGATTATAGAAATCGGTCAGCTGAGCGGCCTGCGCGCTCAGGCCGTCATACGCCGCGATAAGCTGCGCGGCGATCGCCTGCTGCACCTGAGGAATGGCGCTGCCCTGCTTCGCCGCAGCGGCCAACGCTGCGTGGATCGCCTGCGTGCGTGAAGCGTTGTCCGGCGTCGCCACCGAATTAAGCGTGGCATAGGCCGCCTGGATCGCCGCCCCCTGCACCGGTGACAGCGCCTGTTGAATGATCAATTCCATCAGCTGCGGCGTGGAGCCGATGTTCGGCACCGTCGGCACGATCACCGTGCCGGCGCCGGCGTTCAGCAGCGAATGCACCTGCGCGGCCGCCGCGGCGGCGCTGTTATAGGCCACGCCGGGCGCGGTAGCGGCATTCAGCGCCGCCGCCGCCAGATCGTTGCCGCCGATCCAATGAATATACAAACCGTCGCCGTCGGCCTGGCCATTGACCCGGTTCAGGTAACGCTGCACCTGCTCCTGGGTGTTGTCGGCCGGGTTCAGGCCCGGCACCGCCACGGCGCCGCCGGCGGCGTAGTTCTCACCGCCGTTGTCCGAAGCCACCAGCGCCGCGCCGATGCGCTGCGCCAACGCTTCGTCGTACAGCAGGTGCTGGCTGCCGTCATAGGTGAACCGGCCGTTGTTGCCGGTATCGCTCAGGCTGTCGCCAAAGACGTAGAGTTGATCGTACGCCTGAGCCGGAAGGGTCATACAGCAAAGTAACGCCACTGCAAGCGCCGCCGGGCGGGGCATGCACGTTATTTTTAGAGGCATGAATCGACTCCTGAGAGCCTGCAAATGAAGGCCATGTCGTTTTTATCGTTGGTCAGTTTTCCACCGGCCATGTAGTAACTATTGTCGGCTTTTTCGTCACGTCAAGCGGACTGATGACAAAACAATCAGAGACTTGCCAAGTTCGGCGCTTCGAGCGATGATTACTGTTCATAAACACAGCATAAGGACATTCAGGATGGCAGACGAACGTTGCGGTTGGGTGACGGCCGATCCGTTGTATCTCGAGTATCACGACAAGGAATGGGGCGCGCCCACCACCGACGCGCGCGAGCTGTTTGAAATGTTGTGCCTCGAGGGGCAGCAAGCCGGCCTTTCCTGGATCACCGTCCTGAAAAAGCGCGAGAACTACCGCCGCGCTTTCCACGGTTTCGATCCGCAGCGTGTCGCCGCCATGACCGAACAAGACGTGGAAAACCTGCTGCAGGACAGCGGCATCATCCGCCATCGCGGCAAGATAGAAGCCATCATCACCAACGCCAAGGCCTATCTGGCGATGGAGGCGGCCGGGGAGAATTTCGTTACCTTCATTTGGGACTTCGTCGGCGGCCGGCCGCAGCTCAACCGCTGGCAAGCGCTGAACCAGGTGCCGGCCAAAACCGAGCAGTCCGACGCCATGTCCAAGGCGCTGAAAAAGCGCGGCTTCAAGTTTATCGGCTCCACCATCTGTTACGCCTTCATGCAGGCCAGCGGGCTGGTGAACGATCATCTCACGGGGTGCATGTGTTACCCAAAGCCACGGTGATCCGCCCCTGTGGCCCGGAGGATATCGAACGGCTGATGGCGCTGTGGCTGCCCAGCACCATCGCCGCCCATCCGTTCGTCGCGGAAAAATACTGGCGTGAGAGCGCCGCGCTGGTGCGGGAAAACTACCTGCCGCGCGCGCAAAGCTGGGCCTGCTGGCACGAAGGCGAGATCGTCGGCTTTATCAGCGTGCTGGACGAGCAGTTCATCGGCGCGCTGTTTGTCGATCGGGCGTTTCACGGCCGCGGCGTCGCCCAGGCGCTGATGACGCACGTGCAACAGCGCTACCGCCGACTCAGTCTGGAGGTGTACCAACAGAACCTGCGCGCCTGCGCGTTCTACCACAAGCACGGCTTTCAGATAACGCAGCGCCTGTTCAATGATGAAACCCAGGCCTATACGCTGATCATGAACTGGCCGGCAGTCGAAAACTCAACCGGTTACGCTTAAAAAAGGCGCATCCGCACCCCGGATGCGCACAATTAGGAATCCGCTGCATGGCGCCGCCCGGCGTTTTGCCGCATAACTCCCCCAGCACTTACCCGTGCTCATCATTTGTCACGTTTTTCTCCGGAACTGCCGGCGAAAGCGCGCGTCATAGGTAGCGCGGCGATGCGGGCTCCCTGCGTCACCCACTTTTTTGCGTCCCCGTTTTGGGCCGGCGCGTACAGATTCTGATGCCATTAAGGACAAGAACATGAAAAAACGCATTGCAATTATTGCCGGCGCCGTGAGCCTTACGCTCGCGCTGTCGGCCTGTACCACCAACCCTTACACCGGTGAATCCGAAGCCGGCAAATCCGGCATCGGCGCAGGCCTCGGCGCCGCACTGGGCGCCGGCGTCGGCGTGCTGTCCTCCTCCAAGAAAGATCGCGGCAAAGGCGCGCTGATCGGCGCGGCGGCCGGTGCGGCGCTCGGCGGCGGCGCGGGTTATTACATGGATGTGCAGGAAGCCAAACTGCGCGACAAGATGAAAGGCACCGGCGTCAGCGTCACCCGCCAGGGCGACAACATCGTGCTGAACATGCCGAACAACGTGACCTTCGACAGCAGCAGCGCCACGCTGAAACCGGCGGGCGCCAACACCCTGACCGGCGTCGCCATGGTGCTGAAAGAGTATCCGAAAACCGCGGTCAACGTGGTCGGCTACACCGACAGCACCGGTTCCCGTTCGCTCAACATGAACCTGTCGCAACAGCGCGCCGACGGCGTAGCCAGCGCGCTGATCACTCAGGGCGTGGCGGCGAACCGTATCCGCACCACCGGCGCCGGCCCGGACAACCCGATCGCCTCCAACAGCACCGCGGAAGGCAAGGCGCAAAACCGCCGCGTCGAGATCACGCTCAGCCCGCTGCAGTAATCCCGTGCGGGGCGCCACCTGCGCCCCGCCGCCTCCCTGCGATTTTCTCCTTACCCTTCAACATTCCCGCCCGCACATCGGGTATGGTAGTCTCCTTGGCAATTAACCGCGGGAGGGATCGGCTGTGAGCACTGTCAAGGCAACGCGCGCATCGGGACGCGCCACCATCAGCGATGTGGCCAGCATCGCCAAAACCGGCAAGACCAGCGTGTCGCGCTATCTGAATGGTGAACAACACCTGCTTTCCGACGATCTCAAACAGCGCATTGAACAGGCGATCCAGCAGCTCGACTACCGGCCAAGCCAGATGGCGCGCAGCCTGAAGGGCGGCCAGACCCGCCTGATCGGCCTGATCCTCGCCGATATCACCAATCCCTACTCGGTGGACGTGATGCGCGGCATCGAGGCCGCCTGCCGCCAGCACGGCTTTACCCTGCTGGTGTGTAATACCAACAACGAAGTCAATCAGGAACAGCACTACCTGCAGTTGCTCAGCAGTTACCGGGTGGAAGGTATCGTGGTCAACGCGGTCGGCATGCGCGAGGAAGCGTTATCCACGCTGCAACAGTCGATGCTGCCGATGGTGCTGATCGACCGCAAAATCCCCGATTTCGCCTGCGACGTGGTGGGCCTGAACAACCGCGAAGCCGCCACCGTCGCCACCGAACACCTGCTGCAACAAGGTTTCGAAGCGATCCTGTTCCTCAGCGAGCCGCTCGGTACGGTCAATACCCGCCTCGAACGCCTGCACGCTTTCAGGCATACCATGGCGCAGCACCCCGCGCTGTTGGCGGAGCAGGCCGAAACACCGCTCAACGATCGGCAGAAGCTGGAGCAGGTGCTGAGCGATTTCAGCGGCCGCCACCGCGGCATGCGCAAGGCGGTGATCTCCGCCAACGGCGCCCTGACACTGCAGGTGGCGCGCGCCATGCGTCGGCTCGGCATCCAGTGGGGCAACGACATCGGCCTGCTGGGCTTTGACGAACTGGAGTGGGCGGAACTGGCGGGCGTCGGCATCACCACGCTGAAACAGCCCACCTACCAAATGGGGCACGCTGCGCTGGAACGGCTGGTGCAGCGCATTCAGGGCCTGGCCGCCCCCAGCGGCGAGCAGATGTTCTCCGGCGAGCTGATCGTCCGCGGCTCCACCACCCGCTAACCCGCCTTTTCCGGGGCGTTAACCGCCCCGCCCTCACCGGCTGTTTTTTGCTCAGCTTCGTGATTGCGATCATATTTTTACACTCTGCCGCTTTTCGCTGGAACCGGTTCCATTTAACGTACCGGTAACAGCAGCGGCGGCGACAATGCCGCCTCAGGAGTCAAAATGAAAACAGAAATCATCGTGGTCACCGGCGCCTACGGCACCGATACCGTCAAACAACACGGCGGCCAGCGCGCGCTGTTGCCCCTCATCGCCGGCGCTGGCGCCGACGGGGTGGAGATCCGCCGCGAACTGTTCGCCGCCGGCGAGCTGGACAGCCTGCCGGTGCTGGCGCAAGAGATCGATCGCCAGCAGCTGTTCGCCGTCTACTCCGCCCCTGAGGCGCTGTTCACCCCGCAACATACGCTGAACCCCAACCTGCCGGCGCTGCTGGCGGAAGCGCAGGCGCTGAACGCGCGCCAGCTGAAGCTGTCCCTCGGTCATTTCCGCCCCGGCTTCGATTTTACCGAGCTGAAAGTGGCGCTGGAGCAACACCCGGTCAAGCTGGTGGTCGAGAACGACCAAACGCCGGACTGCGGCATTTTGTCGATGCTGAACGCCTTTTTCCACGCCGCGGAAGATAGCCATCTGCCGGTCAGCATGACCTTCGATATGGCCAACTGGCTGTGGGTGGGGCAAGACGCCTTCGCCGCCGCCGAGCGCCTGGCCCGCCACGTCGGTTACGTGCACGTCAAAGCCGCCACCCAAGGCCCGCGCGGCTGGCGCGCCGTCGCGCTGGACGATACCGACGGCAGCTGGCGCGATCTGCTGGCCTGCCTGCCGCACGATGCGCCGCGCGGTATCGAATTCCCGTTGCAGGGCGATGACCTGGAGGCCGTCACCCGTCATTACGTCAATATTTTGCGTGCGGAGTAACCCCATGATGACAACGTTAACGGCAACGACGGCGCAGCAGACGCCCCTGGATGTGGTCACGCTGGGCGAAGCCATGGCGATGTTCGTGGCGGCGCAAACCGGCGACCTGGCGGAGGTGGAAACCTTCACCAAACGCATCGCCGGCGCCGAACTGAACGTGGCGATCGGCCTGGCGCGTCTGGGCATGAACGTCGGCTGGGTCAGCCGCGTCGGCAATGACTCGTTCGGCCGCTTCGCCCTGCAGCAGCTGAAAAAAGAAGGCATCAACTACCGGCAGGTGACGGTCGATGGCCACTATCCGACCGGTTTTCAGGTGAAATCCAAAACCACCGATGGTACCGATCCCAGCGTGGAATATTTCCGCAAGGGCTCGGCGGCCAGCCACCTGTCGATTGCCGATTTTAACCGCGAGTATTTCGGTTCCGCGCGTCACCTGCACCTGAGCGGCGTGGCGGCGGCGCTGTCCGGCGAATCGCTGGCGCTGTGCCACCATGCGGCGCGCGAGATGCGCGCCATGGGCAAAACCATTTCGTTCGACCCCAATCTGCGCCCGGTGCTGTGGCCCAGCCGCGAGGTGATGATCGAGCAGCTGAACCAGCTGGCGTTCGCCGCCGACTGGGTGCTGCCGGGGCTGAAAGAAGGGCAGATCCTCACCGGCCAATCGACGCCGGAAGGCATCGCCGATTTCTATCTGGAACGCGGCGTGCAGGCGGTGATCATCAAAACCGGCCCGGACGGCGCCTGGTTTAAAACCGCCGCCGGCGATAAAGCGGCGGTGGCCGCAGTCAAGGTCGACAACGTGGTGGATACCGTGGGGGCGGGTGATGGCTTTGCCGTCGGCACCCTCAGCGCCCTGCTGGAAGGCAAAACGCTGGTACAGGCGGTGCAGCGCGGCAACAAAATCGGTTCGCTGGCGATCCAGGCCATCGGCGACAGCGAAGGCCTGCCGACCCGCGCGGCGCTGGCCGAATAACAATAAAAAAACGACTTCTCCGCATGACGTCAGCCTCTGGCCCTACAACCGGGACGCGTCGGGAGAGCATCTGCCCCTTCTTCTGGCATGCCGGGCGAAGGGGATGCAACACCACTGAAGGATACTGAACATGAACAAAGCGACTGTCGCGGCCAAACGCTGGTGGTACATCATGCCCATCGTGTTTATCACCTACAGCCTGGCCTATCTCGATCGAGCCAACTTCAGCTTCGCCTCCGCCGCCGGCATCAATGAGGATCTCGGCATCACCAAGGGCATGGCCTCGCTGCTGGGCGCGCTGTTTTTCCTCGGTTATTTCTTCTTCCAAATTCCCGGCGCCATCTACGCCGAACGCCGCAGCGTCAAAAAATTGATCTTCTGGTGCCTGATCCTGTGGGGCGGTTGCGCCTCGCTGACCGGCGTGGTGAGCAATATCCCGATGTTGGCCGCCATCCGCTTTATCCTCGGCGTGGTGGAAGCGGCGGTGATGCCGGCGATGCTGATCTACATCAGCAACTGGTTCACCAAATCGGAGCGGTCACGCGCCAATACCTTCCTGATCCTCGGCAACCCGGTGACGGTGCTGTGGATGTCGGTGGTGTCCGGTTACCTGATCCACGCCTTCGGCTGGCGCGAAATGTTCATCATCGAGGGCATTCCGGCGGTTATCTGGGCGTTCTGCTGGTGGGTGCTGGCGAAAGACAAACCGGCGCAGGCCGGCTGGTTGAGCGCCAATGAGAAACAGGCGCTGCAACAGCAGTTGGACGAAGAACAGAAAGGCATCAAGGCCGTGCGCAACTACGGCGAAGCCTTCCGCTCACGCAACGTGATCCTGCTGTGCGTGCAGTACTTCGCCTGGAGCATCGGCGTGTACGGCTTCGTGCTGTGGCTGCCTTCCATCCTGCGCAGCGGCATGCAGATGGGCATGGTGGAAGCCGGCTGGCTGTCGGCGGTGCCTTACCTGGCGGCAACCATCGCCATGATCGTCGTCTCCTGGGCGTCGGACAAAATGCAAAACCGCAAGCTGTTCGTCTGGCCGCTGCTGCTGATCGGCGCGCTGGCGTTCTTCGGCTCTTACGCCGTCGGCACCAACCACTTCTGGATCTCCTACGGCCTGCTGGTGGTCGCCGGCGCCGCGATGTACGCCCCTTATGGGCCGTTCTTCGCCATCATTCCGGAAATGCTGCCGAAAAACGTCGCCGGGGGCGCCATGGCGCTGATCAACAGCATGGGCGCGCTGGGTTCGTTCTTCGGTTCGTGGTTCGTCGGCTATCTGAATGGCGCCACCGGCAGCCCGGCGGCCTCTTACATGTTTATGGCCATCGCACTGGTGGTGGCGGTGGTGCTGACGCTGATCGTCAAGCCCGCCCGCAACGAGATCCAGCCACAATTGGCTTGATCCGGTTATACTTTTTCTCTGTTAACCCAACCGGGGGGGCGCCATGCCCCCTTTGGCCCAGCTGGAGTTCGTGATGAAGCCTTCTATCGTATTGTACAAAAGCCTGCCCGCCGATCTGCGTGAACGTCTGGAACAGCACTTCACCGTGCACGCCTTCAACGGCCTGCAGCCGGAGAACCGCGACGAACTGCGCCAGGCGCTGCAGCAGGCCGAAGGGATCATCGGTTCCGGCGGTAAAATTGACGAAGCTTTCCTGCAGCAGGCGCCCAAACTGCGCGCGGCCTCGACCGTTTCCGTCGGCTACGACAACTTCGACGTCGAGGCGCTCAACGCCCATAACGTGCTGCTGATGCATACCCCGACGGTGCTGACCGAAACCGTCGCCGACACCATCATGAGCCTGGTGCTGGCGACCGCGCGCCGGGTGGTGGAAGTGGCGGAGCGGGTGAAGGCCGGCGAATGGCGCGGCAGCATCGGGCCGGACTGGTTCGGCGTCGACGTGCACCACAAAACCATCGGCATCCTCGGCATGGGGCGCATCGGCCTGGCGCTGGCGCAGCGCGCGCACTTCGGCTTCGGCATGCCGGTGCTGTACAACGCCCGCCGCACGCACGAAGAGGCGGAGCAACGCTTCAACGCCCGTCGCTGCGATCTGGATACCCTGCTGGCCGAATCGGATTTCGTTTGCATCACGTTGCCGCTGACCGAACAAACTTTCCATCTGATCGGCCGCGATCAGCTGGCGAAAATGAAGAAAAGCGGCATTCTGATCAACGCCGGCCGCGGGCCGGTGGTGGATGAGCAGGCGCTGATCGAAGCGCTGCAAAACGGCGTGATCCACGCCGCCGGGTTGGACGTGTTCGAGAAAGAGCCGCTGCCGGCCAATTCGCCGCTGCTCAGCATGCCGAACGTGGTGGCGTTGCCGCACATCGGCTCCGCCACCCATGAAACCCGCTACGGCATGGCCGCCTGCGCGGTGGATAACTTGATCGCCGCGTTGACCGGCACGGTGAAAGAAAACTGCGTCAATCCGCAGCTGTTGCGGAAATAACTCAGCGCGGCCGGTGGTCTGCGGATAACCGGCCGTGTTGCTCTTCCTGCTGCGGCGCGAACAGCGCCTGCAGCTGATGTTCTTCGGCGAAGCGCTGCAATTCGGCATCCTGAATTGCCCGAACGATCTCTTCTCGCCAGTTTTTGTCCGTCATCGCTAACCTCCTTTGATGTTCATCGTTTAATCTGCCGCAGCGCGCGCGCAAAGCCAAGCCGAATCAATCCGAAAACGCTCCGCCCTTCTCCTCCTCCCCGAAAAACCCTCGCAGGGAGGAGGCCATTTTTCCGCCGTTTGCCACACTGGCGCTACCCAGCGGAAAAAACGCTTCCTGCCACGCGTAAGGAGAGCCATGAAACTGTTACCCCTGCCCTTGATGATACTGCTGTCGCCTTCGGCGCTGGCCGGCTGGACGTTGCCGGGTTTCCCGGCCTTCGACGAAACTGCCGCCGGGCTGTTCGCCAGCCAGGCCGCGCTGCCCAAAGGCCAACTGCCGCTGCGGCTGTATCAGGATAACCGCTGCTGGCAGCCGGCCGAGGCGGTGAAGCTTAACCAAACGCTGTCGCTGCAGCCCTGCGGCGCCCATCCGCCGGTCAGCTGGCGGCAGTTCCGCGCCGGCGATTATCAGGTGCGCATCGACACCCGCAGCGGCACGCCGACGCTGCAGCTCAGCCTGAGCAGCGCGCCGGAAAGCGCCGCCGTTGCCGTGCGCAGCTGCCCGCGCTGGGACGGCAAGCCGGTCACGGTCGACGTCGCCTCCACCTTCGCCGAAGGCGAAACGCTGCGCGATTTCTATTCCGGCCAAACGGCGCAGGTGAGCCAGGGGAAAATCACGCTGCAGCCCGCCGCCGCCAGCGGCGGCCTGTTGCTGCTGGAATCCGCCGCCACGGCGAAACCGGCGGCGTTCAGTTGGCATAACGCCACGGTCTACTTCGTGCTGACCGATCGCTTTGAGAACGGCAATCCGGCCAACGATCACAGCTACGGGCGCCGCAGCGACGGCCTGCAGGAAATAGGCACCTTTCACGGCGGCGATCTGGCCGGCCTGACGCAAAAGCTGGATTATCTGCAGCAGCTCGGCGTCAACGCCTTGTGGATCAGCTCACCGCTGGAGCAGATCCACGGCTGGGTCGGCGGCGGCACCCAAGGCGATTTCCCGCATTACGCCTATCACGGCTATTACGCGCTGGACTGGACGCGCCTCGACGCCAACATGGGCACCGAACAGGAGCTGCGCACGCTGGTCGAGCAGGCCCATCAGCGCGGCATTCGCATTCTGTTCGACGTGGTGGTGAACCATGTCGGCTACGCCACGCTGGCGGATATGCAAACGTTCCACTTCGGCTCGCTGTATCTGCAGGGTGCAGAGGTGGAGAAAACCCTGGGGAAAAGCTGGAACGACTGGCGCCCCGGGCCAGGGCAAAACTGGCACAGCTTCAACGATTACATCAATTTCAGCGACAAGGCGGGCTGGCGCCCATGGTGGGGGAAAAACTGGATCCGCACCGACATCGGCGACTATGACGCGCCGGGCTATGACGACCTGACGATGTCGCTGGCCTTCCTGCCGGACATCAAAACCGAAGCGCCCGGCGCCAGCGGCCTGCCGCTGTTCTATCGCCACAAACCCGACACCGCCGCTCGCGACATGCCCGGCGCCACCACCCGCGATTACCTGACCGTCTGGCTCAGCCAGTGGGTGCGCGATTACGGCATCGACGGTTTTCGCGTCGACACCGCCAAGCACGTGGAAAAACCGACGCTGGCGCTGTTGAAGCGGCGCGCCACGGCGGCATTGGCGGCGTGGAAAGCGGAGCATCCGCAGCAGGCGCTGGATGACGCGCCGTTTTGGATGACCGGCGAGGCCTGGGGCCACGGGGTGATGAAAAGCGACTATTACCAAAACGGCTTCGACGCGATGATCAACTTCGATTTCCAGGACCAGGCGTCGCAGGCGCTGGGCTGCTTTGCCGACATCGATGCCACCTACCGGCAGATGGCCGAGCGGCTGCAGGATTTCAACGTGTTGAGCTACCTCTCTTCACATGACACCCGGCTGTTCTTCGCCAGCGACGCCAAAGGCTCGCAGGTGCGCCAACAGCGGGCGGCGAACCTGCTGTTGCTGGCGCCGGGGGCGGTGCAGATTTACTACGGCGATGAAAGCGGCCGCCCGCTCGGCCCAACCGGTACCGATCCGCTGCAAGGCACCCGCTCCGACATGAACTGGCCTGAGTTGCAGGGGGAAAAAGCCTCGCTGCTGGCCCACTGGCAACGGTTGGGGCAGTTCCGCGCTCGCCACCCGGCGATCGGTGGCGGCGTGCAAATCCCGCAGCCGCACGCCGCCTACTATGCCTTCAGCCGTCGACTCGGCGACGATAAGGTGATGGTGGTATGGGCCGGCGAACGGTCACAATAATCCAGCGTAATATGCTGACAATCGGCTAATGAGCGAAGCTTTTGCCCATTGGTCGATTTTTCGGCCGCATTGCAGAGGAATTTGTCTGGCGGTATGGTGGGGGATTACCTGCTAAAAAACAGTACTGCTGCACCTATGACTTTCTCACTTTTCGGCGAAAAATTTACCCGTTATGCGGGCATTACCCGTTTGATGGACGACCTGAACGAAGGCCTGCGCACCCCCGGTGCCATCATGCTCGGCGGCGGCAACCCGGCGCAGATCCCAGAGATGGAAGCCTACTTCAAACAGCTGTGCCAGGAGATGCTCGACCAGGGCAAACTGACCGAAGCGTTGTGCAACTATGACGGCCCGCAAGGCAAGGACGCGCTGCTGAAAGCGCTGGCCAATTTGCTGCGCGACGAGCTCGGCTGGGAGATTTCGCCACAGAATATTGCACTGACGAACGGCAGCCAAAGCGCATTTTTCTACTTGTTCAACCTGTTCGCCGGCCGCTACGCCGACGGTTCGCGCCGCCGCGTGCTGTTCCCATTGGCGCCGGAATATATCGGCTATGCCGATGCCGGGCTGGACGAAGGGCTGTTCGTCTCCGCCAAACCGAACATCGAGCTGTTGCCGGACGGCCAGTTCAAATATCACGTTGATTTCGAACACCTCACCATCGGCGACGACATCGGCATGATCTGCGTTTCACGGCCGACCAACCCAACCGGCAACGTGATCACCGACGAAGAGCTGATGAAGCTCGACCTGCTGGCGCAGCAGCGCGATATTCCGCTGGTGATCGACAACGCCTACGGCGTGCCGTTCCCCGGCATTATCTTCAGCGACGCCACGCCGCTGTGGAACCCGAACACCATCCTGTGCATGAGCCTGTCCAAACTCGGCCTGCCGGGCTCGCGCTGCGGCATCGTGATCGCCGACGAGAAGGTGATCACCGCGCTGACCAACATGAACGGCATCATCAGCCTGTCGCCGGGCAGCATGGGGCCGGCGATGGCGACGGAAATGATCGCGCGCGGCGATCTGCTGCGCCTGTCGAACGAGGTGATTCGCCCGTTTTACAAACAGCGCGTCGAACACACCATCGAGATTATCCGCCGCTACCTGTCGCCGGAGCGCTGCCTGATCCACAAACCGGAAGGGGCCATCTTCCTCTGGCTGTGGTTCAAGGATCTGCCGATCACCACCGAGGTGCTGTATCAGCGCCTGAAAAAGCGCGGCGTGCTGATGGTGCCGGGCCACTACTTCTTCCCGGGGCTGGAGCACGACTGGCCGCACACCCACCAGTGCATGCGCATGAACTACGTGCCCGACCCGGAGAAAATCGAGCGCGGCGTGGCGATCCTGGCAGAAGAGATCGAGCGTGCGCATCAGGAAGCGAACTAAGCGCAATCCATTGGGGCGCCACCACGGCGCCCTGATGGATTACAGCGTCCAGAACAGCACCGCCAGCAGCTGCGGCGACATGATGCGCAGGAACATCGCCAGCGGATAAACGGTGGCGTAAGACAGCGCCGCGGCACCGCTGGTGGGATGCAGACCGTTGGCGAACGCCAGCGCCGGCGGATCGGTCATCGATCCCGCCAGCATGCCGGACAGCGTCAGGTAGTTCATCTTGCCCACCGTGCGCGCCAGAATACCGACGCTCAGCAGCGGAATCGCGGTGATCAAGGCGCCGTACCCGACCCACGTCAGCCCCTCGCCGTGCAGCAACGTATCGATGAAGTTACCGCCCGATTTCAAACCAACCACCGCCAGAAACAGCACGATGCCCAGTTCGCGCAGCGCCAGGTTGGCGCTCGGCGGCATAAACCAGTACAGCTTGCCGATGCTGCCGATGCGCCCCAGGATCAGCGCCGCCACCAGCGGCCCGCCGGCCAGCCCCAGCCGCAATGCCGCCGGGAAGCCGGGCACGAACAGCGGAATGGAACCGAGCAATACCCCGAGGCCGATACCGATAAAGACCGGCAGCATCTGCACCTGCTGCAGTTTTTGTTGGGCGTTGCCGACAATCGCCGTCACCGCGTCGATGGCCTCCGGCCGGCCGACCAGGTTGAGAATGTCGCCAAACTGCAGCGTCACGTTGCTGCCGGCCACCAGCTCCACGCCGGCGCGGTTGAGGCGTGAAATCACCACGTCATACTTTTGCTTCAGATTCAGATCGCGGATTTTCTTGCCCAGCACCTGCTCGTTGGTCACCACCGCCCTCACCACCTGCAGCGCAGTGCCGCGCGTCGACAGCGAGGCATCCACCTCTTCGCCGATCACCAACCGGGCGTTCTCCAGATCTTCGCGTTTGCCCACCAGGTGCAGGTAGTCGCCAAGCTCCAGCCGCTCGTGCGGCGCCGGCACCATCAACAGCTCCCCGCGCTTGAGGCGCGAACAGACGATCGCTTCACCGTTGAGCAGCGGTACGCTTTTGATCGCCATGCCCTGCAGATTGGGGTTGCGCACCGCCACGTTGATGGCGTGCAGCAACTCGCGCTGATTGCCCAGACTGCTTTCAAACGCCTGAGCCTCACGCTCGATGTTGATGCGGAAAATCAGCCGGATCAGCCACATCACCAGCAGGATGCCGCATATGCCGAACGGATAGGCCATGGCGTAACCCATCCCCATGCCGTCCACCAGCGCCGGATCGGAACCGAGATCGGTCAGGATTTGTTGACCGGCGCCCAGCGCCGGGGTGTTGGTGACCGCACCGGAGAACACGCCGAGGATGATCGGCAGCGGCACGTCGAACAGCTTGTGTACCGCCGCCGCCACGATGCCGCCGGTCAGCACCAGCAGCACCGCGAAGGCGTTGAGCCGCAGACCGGAGACGCGCAGCGAAGAGAAGAAACCGGGGCCGACCTGGATGCCGATGGTGTAGACGAACAGGATCAGGCCAAACTCCTGGATAAAGTGCAGCATGTCCCCATTCAGGCTGATTTGCCCGCTCTGGGCAAAGTGGCCGACCAGGATACCGCCGAACAGCACGCCACCAATGCCCAACCCGACGCCATACAGCTTCCAGTTCCCCATCCACAGCCCAATGACGGCCGCCAACGCCAACATGCTGACGGTCAGGGCGATATCGCTCATAGGTCACATCCTTGCCAAAGTTGAACATGGGATTTGCGGCCAAAGACACACAATTAACAAGGATTATGGCATCGGGCAGACGGGGGGACTGTGGCGTGCGCCACATAACGCAACGGGGGAGATCCGTTTGGATCTCCCCCGCATGATGATGACCGTTTTCAGCCGGTTATTTCGCTTCCAGCTCCGGCGTCGCGCCGATGGCAATGCGCTGAGGCTGCAAGGCTTCCGGCACCTGACGCACCAGATCGATGTGCAACAGGCCATTTTCAAATTTGGCCTCGGACACCTGCAGGTGTTCCGCCAGGGTGAAGGTCAACTGGAACTCTTTGCACACCAGCCCCTGATGCAGGTACTCGACCTGTTTTTCCGGCGGCGTGGGTTTACCGCTGACGGTCAGCCGCGGCCCTTCCACTTCAATATTCAGTTCGCTCTGCCGGAAACCGGCCAGCGCCAGAGAAATGCGGTAGTGATTGTCGTCACTTTTCTCGATGTTATACGGCGGGAACCCCTGGGGTTCCTGGCCGCCCATTGAACTGGCCAATTTATCAAAACCAATCCACTGACGCAGAAGCGGGGATAAATCGTAATTACGCATAGGAACAACTCCTTTCATTAAGCGAGATGTGTTTATTCAGCCCCCTGACGGCAGGCTAATCATGACTTCATATTTACCGGCAGCGTACCTGCCGGCGAAACGGAAATTTATTTAATTTCGATGCGGCGCGGTTTTAATGTTTCCGGCACGATGCGTTGCATGTCGATATACAACAGGCCATTCTCCAGTTTGGCGCCTTTAATTTGAATATGTTCGGCCAGCTGGAATTTACGCTCGAAATTACGCTCGGCGATGCCCTGGTATAAATAGGTTTTTTCTGCCGGTTCATTGTTGTGCGCCCCGCGCACGATCAGCAGATTGTCCTGCGTGGTGATCTCCAGCTCCTGCTCGGCAAACCCGGCTACCGCGATGGCGATCCGATAATGATTTTCATCCACCAGCTCGACATTATAAGGGGGATAACCGCCGTTGCCCTGACTCTGGCCAGCCTCCAGCGCGTTGAACAGGCGATCGAAACCAATGGCGGAACGGTATAGCGGGGAAAGATCAAAATTACGCATAAAACAGCCTCCTAAGGCACTTCAGCGAGGTTGAAATAAATCGCCTTCCACTCTGGACAGGCTAATTAAGCCAGAATTCCCTTACGGCGAATTCTCAATTCGGCTCTGATGATAAAATGGGGGTTGCTTTCATCAATTCAACAGGCGAGGATCAAAAAAAATTTGCACCAATAAGGTAAAAGTTTTTTTTACCACTTACACTAAAGTGAGAGAGCCGCCACAGAGCGGGATTTTGCTTCTTTTAAAGCAGCAACAGGATGTTATAAATCAGCTTAATTTAGGGGCACAGCAACCCTGCAGGATGGATTAATGACGATGATGAAAGCGATAGCGACGGGCTGCATGTTGTTGGCGACCAGCGGTTGCTCCAGCGTGATGAGCCATACCGGCCCGAATCAGGGTTACTATCCCGGCACCCGCGCCAGCGTGGACATGCTGAAGGACGACAACACCAGCTGGGCGATGATGCCGCTGGTGGCGCTGGATCTGCCGTTCTCCGCGGTGATGGATACCGTGCTGCTGCCTTACGACTATCTGCGATCCGGCAACGACGCCACCGCAGACTCGCCAAAAGCGCGTATCCTGCGCAGCGAGCAGCAGAATTTGGCGGCGACCGGCAATCCCGGCCAGGGCGACGACAGCACCGCCACGCACTAATCGCGCACGCAGCGGGTCATCAGGCCCGCCTTACGCCTCAACCACGAAGATCTGGTTGAACCCCGCTATCTCGCGCATAAACGCCACTTTCTTGCCATCCGGCGAGAACACCACGGCATCCCCCGACGGCGGCTGCACGCTGCGCTGCGTCAAACGCTGCAGGCGACCGCTGGCCACCTCGCACAGCATCACGCTGTTGTCGCACACCAGGGCTATCGTCCCGCCCTGCGGGTGCCAGCTGAACGCCGACTGGATGTCATGCTCGCTGCGGCTCACCTGGCGCGGCTCGCCACCGTTAGGCGACACCGTCCACAGCTGCACCACGCCGCCGTCGTCCTTCATCAGAAAAGCTATCTGGCTGCCGTCCGGCGAACTGCGCAGCCAGTGGCGCGGCGCACCAGCCACGCCAGGAAAACGGCGATCCCCGGTAAAGGTTACCCGCCGCTGCCTGACGCCAAGCGGCGGCGCCGGCAGCTCGCTTTCCGTCCCCTGCAGCGGCAGAGCGCCCGCCCGGGCGTAGTCGACGTCGTTCTCCGGCAGATCGACGATAAACACCTCAGACAGCTTCTCTCCGGCGGCGGACAACGTATCGCCTATAAATGCCAGCGCCCAGCGCTGCCGGCTGCCGTCGGCCTTACGGTAGCCTTCGCGGCCGATCCAGCCTTCTTCGTAAGCGCGATTGATCTGATCGCTGCCCGGCCGCGGCTGCGGCACCGTCTCGCTGATCAACACGCAATAGTGGCTGCCGTCGTACTCGCGCGGGTGCTGTTTTGGCGGGTTAACCCCGTGCAGCGGCACGGCCACGCCGACGTTGCGCAGATCGCGCGCCGGATCGCGTTCATGCATCACGTGATCGTTGTAGGTAAAGCTGAGGCGGCTGCCGTCCGGACTGAAAACGTGCACGTGGCTGCCGCCGCGCAGCGCGCCGGGGGTATAGGGCGCGGTGATATCCAGCGCGTCGAGGGTAATGGCCAACTCGCGATCCGGTTCGCTGACGATCACCCCGCGGCGGTGGTGAAAATCATACTGCCAGGCGCTGTCCGGGTGCTCAGGTCCGTGAATAAAGGCATAGCGCGCCGGCGCATCGGGGCTGACCGTGACCACGCCAACGTGAGCGCCGTGCTGGGCGCGATAAATCACCTCCACCACGCCGCTGGCGACATTGACACGCTCGATGCTGAGGCCGGTGAAAGAGGCGCCGCGCGGGCGCACGTCATAAGCCAGCCATTGACTGTCCGGCGTCCAGACGTTGATATTGGTTAACTGATGCCCACGAGGGTCGAAAGTCAGTTGTTTTTCCCGATGGCTCATGGCGGCTCTCCTGCACATGCTGGCACTGAGCCGTCATCTTACCGGATCGCCCGCAGCGTTTCATATGGCCTGTGAGGGTGAGGCGGGAGGATTTTTCGATTCGAAATCACGCAATTATTTTCCAGCGTCTTATCATTTAAGCCGATCGACGGCGTCGGCAGGAAATAAGCGGCCGACCAGGCGATAGAATTCCTGCCGGCGAGACTCAACGGCGCCAATGTAATAGAGGTGGGTGATGCAAACGCTATTTTTTTATTCTCACTTCCCTTATAAGAATAAGGCAGCGGCAGCGCCTTACTTAACGCAAATAAATAAAAAATCGTGCCGCTAAACGACAGGTTTATGATTATTTTCACCGAAAACGGCAATGCTCCCGCCGACCGTTGCCGTTTTCTGATCGGTGTGCCCGAAGGTCGGGCCGCGGGGTTTACAATCAATACAAAAAAGTACAAACTGGATTTTTAAGTCCAAATAAATCTTCTGGAGCCGGTATGAACACCCTCTTCGATGCCATTGTTTCCGCTCATCAGCAACTGCGCCCTCAGGTGCGGGTCACGCCGCTGGAGCGCAGCGTGCTGCTTTCTCAGCAATTGGGTTGCGAGCTGTATCTGAAATGCGACCACCTGCAGCACACCGGTTCCTTTAAATTTCGCGGCGCCAGCAACAAGCTGCGGCTGTTGGATAACGAGCAACGCCGGCGCGGCGTGATCGCCGCCTCAACCGGCAACCACGGCCAGGCTGTCGCCCTGGCGGGGCAACGGATGGGCGTTGGCGTCACGGTTTATGCGCCGGAGACGGCGGCGAGCATCAAGCTCGACACCATCCGGGCGCTGGGCGGCACCGTGGAATTGGTGCCGGGCGACGCGCTGAACGCCGAACTGGCGGGGGAACAGGCCGCACGCGAACAGGGAAAAACCTACATCTCGCCGTATAACGACGAGCAGGTCATTGCCGGCCAGGGCACCTGCGGCATGGAGCTGGTGGAACAACTCGCCGATCTGGACGCGGTGTTCGTGGCGGTCGGCGGCGGTGGCTATATCGCCGGCATCGGCACCGTTCTGCGGCAACTGTCGCCAAACACGCAGCTTATCGCCTGCTGGCCGGAAAACGCCACCAGCCTGTACAGCGCGTTGGAAGCCGGCCATATCTTCCCGGTGGAAGAACAAGAAACCCTGTCCGACGGCACCGCCGGCGGCGTTGAGCCGGGCGCCGTAACCTTCCCGCTGTGCCAGCAGCTGATTGACCGTAAAGTGCTGGTCAGTGAGGCGGAGATCAAACACGCGATGCGCCGGATCGCCGCCAGCGATCGCTGGATTATCGAAGGTGCGGCCGGCGTGGCACTGGCGGCGGCGATCAAACTGGCGCCGGAATACCAGGGGAAAAAGGTGGCGGTGGTGCTGTGCGGTAAAAACATCGTGCTGGAGAAATACCTCAAGGCCATCGCCGATGCGCATCCTTAACCGGCAGCAAATCCTCGCCGCGTTCGACGCCGAGGCCATTACGCCGCTGCTGAAGCAGGGGTTTATCGCCTACTCGCAGCGACGGGTGCAACAGCCGCCGGTACAGCATTTCAAGTTCGATCGGGCCGCCGGCGACTGCTGCATCAAATCCGCCTAGCTGGAAGGCGACGAGCTGTTCGTGGTCAAAGTGTCCGCCGGTTTCTATCGCAACGCCGAGCACGGTCTGGCCAGCAATCAGGGGTTGATGATGGCGTTCTCCGCCCAGACCGGCGAGCCCCGCGCGCTGCTGCAGGATGAGGGGTGGTTGACCGCGCTGCGCACCGCTCTGGCCGGCCGCATCGCCGCCGAGCTATGCGCGCCGCCGCATATTCAGGCGATCGGCATGGTCGGTACCGGGCTGCAGGCACGGCTGCAGCTGCAGTGTCTGAAACCGGTGACCGATTGCCGCGAGGTATGGGTGTGGGGCCGCAACGAACAGGCGCTGGCGGCGTATCGGCGCGATGCCGAAGCCGAGGGATTTCGGGTGTGGGTCACGCAGGATGCGGCGGAGCTGGCGGCGCACTGCCAGCTGATCGTGACCACCACGCCCAGCCGCGAACCGATCTTGCAGGCGGCAGATATCCGGCCCGGCACGCACATTACCGCCGTGGGCGCCGACGCGCCCGGCAAGCAAGAGCTGGCGACCGATCTGGTGGCCAAGGCGGACACGCTGCTGGTCGATGCGCTGACGCAGTGTGCGGACTATGGCGAGATCGCGACGGCTTATCGGCAGAACAAACTGACTTCAACGCCGATCGTCGAAATGGGCACCGCATTGGCGCAGGGCGGGCGGGTACGACGCGAGCCGCAGCACATCACCATCGCCGATCTCACCGGCTTGGCGATTCAGGATCTGCAGATCGCCAAAGGGGTGTTGGCGAAAGTATAAAGGGGCGCCGCAGCGCCCCGTTTTCTCAGGCGTTGAGCACGAACTTCTCGATAGCGCGCGCCACGCCGTCTTCGGTATTGGCGCTGGTGACAAACTGCGCCACCGCTTTCAGCTCGGGAATGGCGTTGCCCATCGCCACACCGACGCCGGCATATTCGATCATCGCCGTATCGTTAGCCTGATCCCCCAGCGTCATGATGTTTTCCCGCGCCACGCCGAGGTGCTCGGCCAGCATTTTCACCCCGGCGCCCTTATCGACGTTTTTATGTAAGATCTCGAGGTAGTAAGGCGCACTTTTCAAGATAGTGTAACGCGCGCGCGTTTCCTCCGGGATGCGCGCGATGGCGCTGTCCAGCAGCGCCGGTTCGTCGATCATCATCACTTTTGGAAAACGCATCTGGCGATCCATCTCTTCCACGCTGCGGTATTTCAGCGGAATGCCGGTCATTTCCGCTTCGTGTATGGTGTACTTGCCGATGTCCTTGTTCGGGGTATACAAGGTATCGAAATCAAACGCCTGGAAGTGAACGCCTAACTCGCGCGCCATCTGCTCGAAGTGCAGATAATCCTCGAAGCCCAGGGTTTCCTGCAGGATGCAGGCGCCGTCGACCGCGCGCAACACCAGCGCGCCGTTATAGGTGATACAGAAATCGCCGGGGCCCTGAATGTCCAACTGGCGCAGATAGTCCTGCACGCCGACATAAGGCCGCCCGGTGGCCAGCACCACGTGCACCCCTTTGCGCCGCGCCGCCGCGATAGCCTGCTTTACCGCCGGCGTGATTTGATGCTGCGGATCCAGCAACGTGCCGTCCATGTCGATCGCAATCAGTTCAATAGCCATTCAACGCTTCTCCCAGTGGTTTTTATTCATGCTAACGCGTTTCAGCCTCGGCTGTCAGCGCCAAAAAAGGCCAAAAAAAATCCGCGCGGGTCGCCCGGCGCGGATTTTCACAGCCATTAACGCATCAGATATCGATGTTCGCCGCTTTCAGGGCGTTTTCTTCGATAAAGGCGCGGCGCGGCTCAACCGCATCGCCCATCAGCGTGGTGAACAGCTGATCGGCAGCGATGGCGTCCTTGACGGTCACGCGCAGCATGCGGCGGCTTTCCGGATCCATGGTGGTTTCCCACAGCTGCTCCGGGTTCATCTCGCCCAGACCTTTATAACGCTGCACCGACAGGCCGCGGCGCGACTCTTTCACCAGCCACTCCAGCGCCTGTTCGAAGCTGTCTACCGGCTGACGGCGTTCGCCGCGCTCGATGAACGCGCCCTCTTCGATCAGCCCGCGCAGCTGCTCGCCCAGCTGGCAGATCTTGCGGTATTCACCGCCGTGGATGAAGTCGAAGTCCAGCTTGTAGTCGGTATCCACGCCGTGGGTGCGGATGCGCAACGCCGGCTCAAACATCTGGCGCTCACGGTTCTCGAAGATCACGAAATCATAGCTGCTGCCGTGCTGCTCTTTGTCGTTCAGCGCCTGCACCAGCGACGCGATCCAGGTCTTCACCTTGGCTTCATCGCTGAGATCGCCTTCGTTCAGCGTCGGCTGATAGATCAGGCTGTTCAGCAGCGCGCGCGGGTAGCGGCGCTCCATGCGGCCGATCAGCTTCTGCACGCCGTAGTGCTCGGCCACCAGTTTTTCCAACTGCTCGCCGCCGAGCGCCGGTGCGCTGGCGTTGGTGTGCAGCGTAGCGCCGTCCATCGCGATGGCGATCTGGTACTGATCCATCGCCTCGTCATCTTTGATGTACTGCTCCTGCTTGCCTTTCTTCACCTTGTACAGCGGCGGCTGTGCGATGAACACGTGGCCACGCTCGATGATTTCCGGCATCTGGCGGTAGAAGAAGGTCAACAGCAGCGTACGGATGTGCGAACCGTCGACGTCGGCATCGGTCATGATGATGATGCTGTGATAACGCAGCTTGTCCGGGCTGTACTCGTCGCGGCCGATGCCGCAACCCAGCGCGGTGATCAGCGTCGCCACTTCCTGCGAAGAGAGCATTTTGTCGAAACGCGCTTTCTCGACGTTGAGGATTTTCCCCTTCAGCGGCAAGATAGCCTGATTCTTGCGGTTGCGCCCCTGCTTGGCAGAGCCGCCCGCGGAGTCCCCTTCCACCAGGTACAGTTCGGACAGCGCCGGATCGCGTTCCTGGCAGTCCGCCAGCTTGCCCGGCAGGCCGGCCAGATCCAGCGCGCCTTTGCGGCGGGTCATCTCACGCGCTTTACGCGCCGCTTCGCGCGCGCGCGCCGCGTCGATGATTTTGCCGACCACGATTTTCGCGTCGCCCGGATTCTCCATCAGGTAATCCACCAGCTTCTCGTTCATCAGCGTTTCAACCGCGGTTTTCACCTCGGAAGAGACCAGCTTGTCCTTGGTCTGAGAGGAGAACTTCGGATCCGGCACCTTCACCGACACCACGGCGATCAGGCCTTCACGCGCGTCATCGCCGGTAGCGCTGACCTTGGCCTTCTTGCTGTAGCCTTCCTTCTCCATGTAGCTGTTCAGCGTACGGGTCATCGCGGTACGGAAACCGACCAGGTGCGTGCCGCCGTCGCGCTGCGGAATGTTGTTGGTGAAGCAGTAGATGTTTTCCTGGAAACCGTCGTTCCACTGCAGCGCCACTTCCACGCCGATGTCGTCTTTCACGGTGGAGAAGTAGAACACGTTCGGGTGGATCGGGGTTTTGTTCTTGTTCAGGTACTCGACAAACGCCTTGATGCCGCCTTCGTAATGGAAGTGGTCTTCACGGTCGGTGCGCTTGTCCTTCAGGCGAATAGACACGCCGGAGTTGAGGAAGGACAGCTCGCGCAGACGCTTGGCCAGAATGTCGTACTCGAATTCGGTCACATTGGTGAAAGTCTGGTGACTCGGCCAGAAGCGCACCATGGTGCCGGTCTGCTCGGTTTCGCCCACCACGTTCAGCGGCGCCTGCGGCTCGCCGTGGCTGTAAGTTTGTTCGTGCACTTTGCCTTCGCGGCGGATCACCAGCTCCAGTTTCTCCGACAGGGCGTTAACCACCGAGACGCCCACGCCGTGCAGGCCGCCGGAAACTTTATAGGAGTTGTCGTCGAATTTACCGCCGGCGTGCAGCACGGTCATGATGACCTCTGCGGCTGAAACCCCTTCTTCCGGGTGAATGCCGGTCGGAATGCCGCGGCCGTCATCCTGCACCGATACCGAGTTGTCGGCATGGATGGTGACCTGAATGTCACTACAGTGGCCCGCGAGCGCTTCGTCGATAGCGTTGTCCACAACCTCGAATACCATGTGGTGCAGACCGGTGCCGTCATCGGTATCGCCGATATACATGCCCGGGCGCTTGCGCACCGCATCCAGCCCTTTTAATACCTTGATACTTGAGGAGTCATAAGAATTCGACATCAACGTTTCTCGCTCATTTTAGTCCTGTGGTTGAACCTCTATTTTACCCTGTTCCACGCGGAACATCTTGCCCTTTTCACCGGCCATGTCGGTCACTTGTTCAGCGCTGACCGCGCTGACAAAAACCTGGGCCTGGGTGGCTTTCAGGCGATCGGCCAGCAACCGGCGACGGCCGGTGTCCAGCTCGGAGGCAAAATCATCAATCAGATACAGGCAACGCCGCCCGCTCTGCCGGGTGAGAAACTCACCCTGCGCCAAGCGCAACGCGCACATCAGCAGCTTAAGCTGACCGCGCGATAACAAATCCTCTACCGGCGTGCCGTCGGCACGAATGCGAAAGTCCGCTTTATGCGGCCCCACCGCGGTATAGGTCAACGCCCTGTCGCGCTCAAACTGGCGCTCCAGCAGCTCGCCGTAGTCGCTCTCTTTGTCCCAGCCGCGCTGGAAGGAGAAGCTCAGGGCAAATTCAGGCAGAAACTGCGCGCAGGTCGCGGTGATATCCGCGGCGATCGCGTCGCTGTATTCCGCCCGCCATTCGCTGATGCGCTCCGCGAGCGGGATCAGTTCCTGATCCCAGGCGCGGATCTGCGCATAGCGACTCACCTGGCGCAGCGCGGCATTGCGCTGCTTCAGTAACCGTTTCAGGTTGCTCCAGGCGGTGAAAAAACCGGGTTCGTTATGAAAACAGCCCCAGTCCAGGAAGGCGCGCCGGAATTTCGGCCCGCCATTCAGCAGGGTAAAACCTTCGGGGGTGATCAGCTGCATGGGCAGCAGCTGCGCCAGCTCGGCCACCTTGTGGCCGTCGCTGCCATCGATGCGTACTTTGCTGTCACCCTGACGGCTCTTGCTCAATCCTACCGACAGCTCGCGCTCCGCGCCTTCGATGCGGCCGTGCAGCACGAACTCCGGTTGGTCGTGGCGAATGACCCGACCGGCCTGCAGGCTGCGAAAGGCGCGGCCATGGCCGAGCGTATACACCGCCTCCAACACGCTGGTCTTGCCGCTGCCGTTGGCGCCGACCAGGAAGTTGAATCCCGGCGCAAGCGCCAAATCCGCCGCCTCGATATTGCGGAAGTCTTTAATCAATAAACGCGTCAGAGCCATGCAATCTCTTTACCGATGACGGTGCTGTAATTCAAGGTAACGAGACTACAACCGCATTGGCATGACAACGTAGGCCGCCGCCTGGCTGGCGCCGTCTTCGATCTGCACGCTGGAGACCGAGTCGGTCAACAGCAGGCGCACGTCTTCACACTTGAGCGCGTTCAACACGTCCAGCACGTAGCTGACGTTGAAGCCGATCTCCATCTCCGCGCCGTCGTAGCTGACGTCGAGGATCTCTTCCGCCTCTTCCTGCTCCGGGTTGTTGGCGGTGATCTTCAGCTGGTTCTGGCTGACGTACAGCCGCACGCCGCGGAATTTCTCGTTCGAGAGAATGGCCGCGCGGGCGAACGCCTGCTTGAGCAGATCGCAGCCGGCTTCCAGCGTTTTGTCCGGATTCTTCGGCAAGACGCGGCGATAGTCCGGGAAACGGCCGTCAACCAGCTTGGACGTGAAGATGAAATCGCCAACGTGGGCGCGGATGTTGTTGCTGCCGATCTGCAGCTGCAGCAGCGAATCGCCGCCGTCCAGCAGACGCACCAGTTCCATCACCCCTTTACGCGGCACGATCACCGAATGCGACGGCAGCTGCTGGCCGATCGGCATCGAGCACACCGCCAGGCGGTGGCCGTCGGTCGCGACGGTGCGCAGCTCTTCGCCTTCGGTTTCAAACAGCATGCCGTTCAGGTAGTAACGCACGTCCTGATGGGCCATCGAGAACTGGGTGGCTTCGATCAGGCGCTTCAGCGTCGCCTGCGGCAAGGTGAACTCCACCTCGCTCTGCCAGTCGTCCAGGTTCGGGAAGTCCGCCGCGGGCAGCGTGGACAGCGAGAAGCGGCTGCGGCCGGACCGCACCAGCATGCGCTCGCTCTCCAGCGTGACGGCAATCTCCGCCCCTTCCGGCAGGCCACGGCAGATATCAAAGAATTTGCGCGCGGGCACAGTCGTCGCGCCCGGCTCGTGCGGCTGGGACAGGGCGACGCGCGCCACCATCTCCATCTCCAGATCGGTGCCGGTCAGCAGCAGGGAGCCTTCCGTCACCTGCAACAGCAGGTTGCCCAGGATCGGCAAGGTCGGGCGGCCGCCCAGCGGGCTGCTCACCTGTTGCAGCGGTTTTAGCAGATGCTCACGTTCAACGATAAATTTCATAGCGCTATGAAGATAATGTTCTGATTAAATTGGAGAAATCTTCTTTGATGTCGTGACTTTCCTCACGCAGCTGCTCGATCTTCCGGCAGGCGTGCAACACCGTGGTATGGTCGCGGCCACCAAACGCATCGCCGATTTCCGGCAGGCTGTGGTTGGTGAGTTCCTTCGCCAGCGCCATCGCCATCTGGCGCGGGCGGGCAACGGATCGCGAACGCCGCTTGGACAGCAAATCCGCGACTTTAATCTTGTAATACTCCGCCACCGTCTTTTGGATATTGTCGATGGTGACCAGCTTTTCCTGCAGCGCCAGCAGATCGCGCAGCGCTTCGCGCACGAAATCGATGGTGATGGCCCGGCCGGTAAAGTTGGCGTTGGCGATCACGCGGTTCAGCGCCCCTTCGAGCTCACGCACGTTGGAACGCAGGCGCTTGGCGATGAAGAACGCCACTTCGCCCGGCAGGCGAATGTCGTTTTCGTCGGCCTTTTTCATCAGGATCGCCACGCGGGTTTCCAGCTCCGGCGGCTCGATCGCCACCGTCAGCCCCCAGCCGAAGCGGGACTTCAGACGATCTTCCACCCCGTTGATCTCTTTAGGGTAGCGATCCGAAGTCAGGATGATCTGCTGATTGCCTTCCAACAGGGCGTTAAAGGTATGGAAGAACTCTTCCTGCGAACGCTCCTTGTTGGCAAAGAATTGGATGTCATCGATCAGCAACGCGTCGACCGAACGGTAGTAGCGCTTAAACTCTTCGATGGCATTGTTCTGCAACGCTTTGACCATGTCCTGCACAAAGCGTTCCGAGTGCATGTAGACCACTTTGGCGTTGGCCTTGCGCGCCATGATGCCGTTGCCCACCGCGTGCAGCAGGTGAGTTTTACCCAGGCCGGTGCCGCCATACAGAAACAAAGGGTTGTAGGCGCCGCCCGGATTGTCCGCCACCTGGCGAGCCGCCGCGCGCGCCAGCTGGTTGGACTTACCCTCGACGAAGTTGTCGAAGGTGTGTTTAGGGTTGACGTTGGAGCGGTAAGAGAGCTCGGGCTGCGCCGCAGCGTTGTCCCAGCTCGGGCGCGAAGGCGCGGCCGTGCGCGCCGCCGGAGCCGCAGGGGCGCTGCTGACGCTGGCGGTCACGGTCTGGCTGATCACCTGCGTGATCGGCTTGCTGCCGACTTCAAAACGCAGCAAAGGCGCATCCGTGCCGCAGAAATCATTCAGCAGACCATTGATGTTGTTTAAGTACTTATCGCGAACCCAATCCAGCACAAAACGGTTAGGCGCGTACAGCGCCAGGGTGTTGTCACTCAGTTCCGCCTGCAATGGGCGAATCCACATACTAAATTCTGTGGCAGGTAACTCATCCTGCAATCGGGCAAGACACTGCTGCCAAAGCGAAAGTGACACGGCGGACTCCACTCGAACAAGATCAATAAAGAAAAGAAACGGGCAACTTTTTTATAACTCATGATTTTTGACACATACCCGGCATCGGCTGTTTGCCTGTGGGGGATGCGAACCGCCTTTCACGGTTTGTGTCCCTCACGATCCCGGCATGAGGGATCGCGATCGGAATGACGGATCATAGCGCAATCCGCGCAAGAGATCCTCCCCTTCCTCACAGATTAGATCCATTTTATCCACAGGCCGCGGCCGGCGGCGATCTTTTCGCCGCCAGCGCCGAATGACCGCGCAGATCCCGGCCGCTGCGCCGCGTTTTTTACATTGTCAACCGGTTATACCCTGTTATCCACGTCGGATCCTGCGATCGCGCGCAAAGGATCTCACGGGGATCCTTGCGATTTCACCCCGAGTCCGTATAATCTTCGCCCTACGTGTGATACCTGGTTCCTTATGGTGCGTCATTAGCCAGACAGGATTCTGCGGTGACCACGGGCCAAGAGCGGATTTTGTTCCGTTATTGGCAGACAACCAGGTAGGCTGGCGCGATGCGAATTGACTCAGGACTGTACAATTATTACAATCCCGCTTCTTTATGTATTGCGATTGAGGCGTCGGTCATCTTCACGCCGAGTAGCCAAACGCGTTTACTGATCAGTAATTATTTTAAGTTTAGGTAGAAATCGCTATGAAACGCACTTTCCAACCGTCCGTATTGAAGCGCAACCGTAGCCACGGTTTCCGTGCTCGTATGGCCACCAAAAATGGTCGTCAAGTTCTGGCCCGCCGTCGTGCGAAAGGCCGTGCTCGTCTGACTGTTTCTAAGTAATAAAGCTAACCCGCTGAGTGGTTAAGCTCGCTTTTCCCAGGGAGTTACGTTTGTTAACTCCCACTCATTTCACTTTCGTCTTCCAGCAGCCACAACGGGCTGGCACGCCGCAAATCACCATCCTCGGCCGCCTGAACCAGCTGGGGCATCCCCGCATCGGTCTTACCGTCGCCAAAAAACACGTCAAACGCGCGCACGAGCGTAATCGGATCAAACGCCTAACCCGCGAAAGCTTCCGCCTGCGTCAGCACGAATTACCGGCGATGGATTTTGTCGTGGTGGCCAAAAAGGGGATAGCGGATTTGGATAACCGCGCGCTGACGGAAGCTTTGGATAAATTATGGCGTCGCCACTGTCGCCAGGCTCCCGCATCCTGATCGGGCTGGTGCGGGCCTATCAGCTCGTCATCAGCCCGCTGCTAGGGCCTCGTTGTCGCTTCCAGCCGACATGCTCTCATTACGCAATTGAGGCATTAAGCAGGTTTGGCATGATAAAAGGCAGTTGGTTAGCATTGAAACGCGTATTAAAATGCCACCCTTTGAACCCAGGTGGCGATGATCCGGTGCCGCCAAAAACCGACGATAACAGAGAACACTAACGATGGATTCGCAACGCAATCTTCTCCTCATCGCTCTGCTGTTCGTGTCTTTCATGATCTGGCAGGCATGGCAAACGGACAACGCTCCGCAGCCGGCCGCACAGACCACGCAACAGACTTCGAACGCAGTAGCCGGTGATGCCGCCAGCCAGGCCGTGCCAGCCAGTGGTCAGGGTAAGCTGATTACCGTGAACACCGACGTGCTGTCACTGACCATCAACACCCGTGGTGGCGATATCGAGCAGGCTAAACTGTTGGCCTACCCGGATACTCTGGGTTCATCGACTCCGTTCCAACTGCTGGAAACCACCCCGTCGTTCGTCTATCAGGCGCAAAGCGGCCTGACCGGTAAAAACGGCCCGGACAACCCGGCCAACGGCGAACGCCCGCTGTACCAAGCGGCGCAAGACAGCTACACCCTGCCGGAAGGCCAGGACGAGCTGCGCATCCCGTTGACCTACACCGGTAAAGACGGCGCGATCTACACCAAGACCTTCGTGCTCAAACGCAACCACTATGCGGTCGGCGTGGATTACAGCATCGACAACAAAGGCGCGACGCCGCTGGAGCTGACCCTGTTCGGCCAGCTGAAGCAGACCACCGAATTGCCTAAGCACCGTGACACCGGCAGCAGCAACTTCGCGCTGCACACCTTCCGCGGCGCGGCGTACTCGTCCAGCGAGGACAAGTACCAGAAATACGCGTTCGACAAAGACGAAAACCTGAGCGTCACCACCAAAGACGGTTGGGTTGCGATGCTGCAGCAGTACTTCGCCACCGCGTGGGTGCCGGCGACCAAGGGTGACAACACCTTCTACACCGCCAAACCGGGTGACAACCTGTCCACCATCGGCTTCAAATCTACACCGGTCGTGGTGCAGCCGGGCGCTCAGCAACAGCTGAACGCGACCCTGTGGGTCGGCCCGGAGCTGCAGGACCAGATGGCTCAGCTGGCGCCACACCTGGATCTGACCGTGGATTACGGTTGGCTCTGGTTCATCTCCCAGCCGCTGTTCAAACTGCTGAAGTTCATCCACGGCTTTATCGGCAACTGGGGCTTCTCCATCATCATCATCACCTTCATCGTGCGCGGCATCATGTACCCGCTGACCAAGGCGCAGTACACCTCGATGGCGAAAATGCGCATGCTGCAGCCGAAGCTGCAGGCGATGCGCGAGCGCATCGGCGATGACAAACAGCGCATGAGCCAAGAGATGATGGCGCTGTACAAGGCGGAGAAAGTGAACCCGCTCGGCGGCTGTCTGCCGCTGATCATTCAGATGCCGATCTTCCTGGCGCTGTACTACATGCTGATGGGTTCAGTCGAACTGCGCCACGCGCCGTTCGCCCTGTGGATCCATGACCTGTCGGCGCAGGACCCGTACTACATCCTGCCAATCCTGATGGGCGTGACGATGTTCTTCATTCAGAAGATGTCGCCGACCACCGTGACTGACCCGATGCAGCAGAAAATCATGACCTTCATGCCGGTGATCTTCACAGTGTTCTTCCTGTGGTTCCCGTCCGGTCTGGTGCTGTACTACATCGTCAGCAACCTGGTGACCATCCTGCAGCAGCAGCTGATTTACCGTGGTCTGGAAAAACGCGGTCTGCACAGCCGCGACAAGAAAAAAAGCTAAGCGTAGTGTAGGGGTTCGGCGCGCCGACCCTTGCAGTCACACCAAAGGCGGTCATTAGACCGCCTTTTTGCATCTTAATCGTCAGAGAGAACCGTTATGAGCACCACCGATACCATCGTAGCCCAAGCCACCCCGCCGGGACGCGGCGGCGTCGGCATTCTGCGCATTTCCGGAAGCAAGGCCAAAGACGTCGCCCAGGCGTTGCTCGGCAAGCTGCCGAAGCCGCGCTACGCTGACTATCTGCCGTTCCGCGACGCCGCCGGCGCCACCCTCGATCAGGGCATCGCGCTGTGGTTTCCGGGGCCAAACTCCTTTACCGGCGAAGACGTGCTGGAGCTGCAGGGCCACGGCGGGCCGGTGATCCTCGATCTGCTGCTCAAGCGCGTGCTGGCGCTGCCCGACGTGCGCATCGCCCGGCCCGGCGAGTTCTCCGAGCGCGCGTTTCTCAACGACAAACTCGATCTGGCGCAGGCCGAAGCGATCGCCGATCTGATCGACGCCAGCTCCGAGCAGGCGGCGCGTTCGGCGATGAACTCGCTGCAGGGCGCATTTTCCACCCGCATCCACCAGCTCGTGGAAGCGCTCACTCACCTGCGAATCTACGTGGAAGCGGCGATCGACTTCCCGGACGAGGAAATCGACTTCCTGTCCGACGGTAAAATCGAGGCGCAGCTCAACGACGTCATGGCGGATCTGGACAGCGTGCGCGGCGAAGCGCGCCAGGGCAGCCTGCTGCGCGAAGGAATGAAGGTGGTGATCGCCGGGCGCCCCAACGCCGGTAAATCCAGCCTGCTCAATGCGTTGGCCGGGCGCGAGGCGGCGATCGTCACCGATATCGCCGGCACCACCCGCGACGTCTTGCGCGAACATATCCATATCGACGGCATGCCGCTGCACATCATCGACACCGCCGGCCTGCGCGACGCCAGCGACGAAGTGGAGCGTATCGGCATCGAACGTGCCTGGAACGAGATCGAACAAGCCGACAGGGTGCTGTTTATGGTGGACGGCACCACCACCGCCGCCACCGAGCCGGCGGAGATCTGGCCGGAGTTTATGGCGCGCCTGCCGGGCACGCTGCCGATCACCGTGGTGCGCAACAAAGCCGACATCACCGGTGAAACGCTGGGCCTGACGGAAGTGAATAACCACTCACTTATTCGCCTGTCGGCCCGCACCGGCGAAGGCGTCGATGTGCTGCGCGATCATCTGAAACAGAGCATGGGCTTCACCAGCAACATGGAAGGCGGCTTCCTGGCGCGCCGTCGCCACCTGCAGGCGCTGGAACTGGCGGCGCAGCATCTGGTGCAGGGCAAAGAACAGTTAGTGAGCGCTTACGCGGGCGAGCTGCTGGCCGAGGAACTGCGCCAGGCGCAGCTGGCCTTGAGCGAAATCACCGGCGAATTCACCTCCGACGACCTGCTGGGCCGCATTTTCTCCAGCTTCTGTATCGGTAAATAACGCGCTGCCAGACGCCTTCACGGCCGGGGCCCCCTGTTCCGGCCGTTTTTCTTTCCCGCTCTCGCTCTGCGCGCTGACTCACAGCGCCGCCGCAACTGCCCGCGATATACTGGACGGTCAGGTGTCTTTCTCAGGAACGAGTCAACATGGCGTTAACCCTCAAGGTATTGCTGGAAAACCGCCGCGCCGCCGGCGCCAACCCGCTATTGCAGGCCAAGGCCGGGTTAAGCCTGCTGATTGAGGACGAGACGACCTCCATACTGTTCGACACCGGCCCCGACGACAGCTTCCTGCGTAATGCGGCGCTGATGGGCGTCGATCTCTCCCGTATCACCGCGACGGTGCTCTCCCACGGCCACTATGACCACTGCGGCGGCGTCGCCTGGCTGCCGGACAACAGCCGCATCATCTGCCACCCGCAGGTCGGCGATGAGCGCTATGCGGCGCTGAAGGTGCTGGGCCACACCCACAAAATCAAAAAGCTCTCTTTGGACATCGACTACTCGCGCCATAACATGCACTACAGCCGCGAGCCGCTGGCGATCGGCGATCGCTTTATGTGGTCAGGTGAAATCGCCGTGCCCGCACCGCGCGCCTACGGGGTGATTACCGGGGAAAACGCGGCGGTGGATTACGTTATCGACGAAGGGGTGCTGATTTACAAATCGGATCGCGGTCTGGTGATCGTGACCGGCTGCGGGCATCGCGGGATTGTGAATATCGTGCGCCACTGCCAGAAAATCACCGGGATCGATCGGATCCACGCCTTGATTGGCGGTTTTCATCTGCGTTGCGCTTCCCCGCGCACGCTCTGGCGCGTCCGCCGTTTTTTACGGCAGCACCAGCCGGAAAAGATCATGGGTTGCCACTGTACCGGCGCGTGGGGCCGGCTATGGCTGCCGGAAGGTATCGCGCCGGCCACCGGCGATAGCTGGATCCTGGAATAACGCCTGCGCCGTTCATCACTGAAATCGGCAACAAATCGGATAAAACGCATAGTGTTTTTTGATGATAAATCCTCAACTTAGTCTTAATCTAACCCCCCTGCGTTCTTAGCGACCCTCTGTCATGGAGCGAACAATGGCGTGTCATTTTGCCCGATGGACCCCGGCCTCCGCTGTCCTGGATACCCAGAGACTCGCCGACGAAGTGATAGCCGCCACCCGCACCTTTTCCGTTAAGCGCCGCACGCGCTACCTGCAAGGGCGCATTCTGCTCGCCGAAATGATGTTCTATCTGTACGGCCTGCCGACGCTTCCCCCTATAGCCACCACGCCCACCGGCCGCCCCTGCTTCGCCGACCATCAGCTGCCCGATTTTAGCCTCGCCTATGCCAGCAACACCGTGGGCGTGCTGCTCAGCGACGAAGGCAAAGTCGGACTGGATATCGAAGTGATGCGGGCGCGCGGCAGCCGGCAAAGCGCGCTGCAGAACGCGCACCAGACGCCGGCGGAAAGCGCCTGGATCGGCGCGCAGGACGATCGGCTGGAGGCGGAGACTCAGCTGTGGAGCATTCGGCAAAGCGTGCTGAAAATTTCCGGCCTCGGCAACAGCGGCCAGTCTACGCTGCGTCTGCATCCCTTCTCCGGCCACCTGCGCTCCAGCGCCACGCCGGACGTTCAGGTGATGAGCGACGCCGACGAATATCTGAGCTGGGCCTGCGCCGGCAGCCCCGGGCTGGATCGCCTGCTGTGCTGGCGCTATGAAGAGCGCGGCGGCCTGCACAAAGACGGGGAAATCTCGCCGCGCAGCCCGGCGGCATCCTCACGCTTCGTTAAACTGACGGGCCTGAAGACGCCAGGTTGACGCGGCGCAAAGCGGATAACGCGATCTTTACCGCACCAGTTACTGGATTAAATTGTAAAGACAGCTAAATGTTGAGCAATCGCCTATTCTCGACCCGCGCTTTAGCCTACTATTCGCCCATGTTGTACGCTGAATCTGCTCATTCGAAAGGGAGAATCACCATGTCAGACCAAGCCCTAAAAATCGTCACTCTACTCGGCAGCCTGCGCAAAGGCTCCTACAACGCCATGGTGGCCCGCGCCCTGCCTGGCCTGGCCCCGCAGGGCGTCACCATTGAAGCGCTGCCCTCCATCCGCGATATCCCGCTGTACGACGCCGACATGCAACAGGGTGAAGGCTTCCCTGCCGCGGTCGAGGCGATCGCCGAGCAGATCCGCCAGGCCGACGGCGTGATCATCGTCACCCCTGAATATAACTATTCCGTGCCCGGCGGGTTGAAGAACGCCATCGACTGGCTGTCTCGCGTACCGAATCAGCCGCTGGCCGGCAAGCCGGTCGCCATTCAAACCAGCTCAATGGGGCCGATCGGCGGCGCGCGCTGCCAATACCATCTGCGCCAGATCCTGGTGTTCCTCGATGCGATGGTAATGAACAAGCCTGAGTTTATGGGAGGCGTGATCCAGAGCAAGGTCGATGAACAGGCCGGTGAACTGAGCGATCAGGGAACGCTGGATTTCCTGACCGGCCAGCTGTCCGCGTTCAGCGATTTTATTCGCCGCGTGGAGTGAAGGTCTCGCGGCGCCCGCTGGGCGCCGCAACAGGACATGACGTCCGTCAATTTATTGAAATTAAAGCCATAGCATCATGTATTTTTTCATTTTAGCGTTATTTTTCGTTTCCATCACCAGTCCCGCCTTCGCCGCAGACATGCGTTATCCCGCCGGTGAAGAGCCGCTGGAGCTGCCGGCGCACAGCGCGCTCAACGCCCAACTGTCGCGTTCCGCGCAAACCCAGGAAGACAAAAAGCTCGGCGCCATGTCGCTGTACCTGACGCTGATGCGCGAAGACGGCCGCAACGTCTGGGCGCCCTACCAGCTGGCGGTGTCGTCGGCGGAGAAAGGGCAAACCGAACTGGCGGAGCGTTACCTGCAGCTGAGCGCCGACCGCGGCCTGTGGTACTACTACAACCTGCTGGAGGACGACGCCTTCAACAGCATCCAACACTCCGCCACTTACCAATCCATTTTGGCCGTCACCAAAGCGCGCTATCTGCAGCATGCCCGTCAGTATGAAGGCAAAGCCAGCTACGCGGTGCCGGACGGCGAAGCGCCGCCCGCAGGCTGGCCAACGGTGATCTTCCTGCATACCTACGGCAAAGCCGCCGCCATCAGCCCCGAGGAGCGGCTGCTGTTCGGCGAAATGGGCGTGGCCTACATCGAGATCAACGGCACGCAGATGCTGTCGGAAAACAGCTTCCGCTGGTCAAATTACAGCGACGAGAGCACCCAAACCGCCCTGCAGCGCACGGTGCAACAGCTGGCCCCGCAGCTAAAGCTGGATCCCCAACGAATTTATCTCAGCGCTCGCGGCCAGGGCGCGCTGCATGCCGCCAACCTGCTCGCGAAATACCCGCAGTATTATGCCGGCGCGCTCCTGATCGCCCCCCACGGCGAGATCAAGCCGGCCCAGCAGTCGCTGGCGGCGAAAAAGAAAATCGTGATGGCGTATTACGATCGGCAGACCTTCAGCGAGCAGGCGCTGGCGTTGCACTTCGCCAATCTGTTCGGGGAGGATAATCAGGTGCAGACGCTGCACTTCGCCCAGGGAGAGGATGCCGCCGGCAGCTGGCAGGCGCGCTTCAGACGGCCGTTGCAGTGGGTGTTGGATCAGGCGCCGGATGCGACGCCGGGCGTCTAGGGATTCAGGGCCGACCGCCGTCGGCCCTTTGGCTGTCAATGGCCGTCGACGAAGACAATCTTAAGCACGAACAGCAGCGCCACCACCACCACGCACGGGCTGATTTCACGCCAGCGGCCGGTGCCCAGCTTCATCACGCAGTAGGAGATAAAGCCGAGCGCGATGCCTTCGGTGATCGAGAAGCTGAACGGCATCATCACCGCGGTGACAAACGCCGGCACCGCTTCGGTCAGATCGTCCCATTTCACCCGCGCCAGGCTGGAGGTCATCAGCACGCCGACGTAGATCAGCGCGCCGGCGGCGGCATACGCCGGCACCATGCCCGCCAGCGGCGACAGGAAGATCACCAGCAGGAACAGCAGGCCGGTGACCACCGCCGTCAAACCGGTGCGGCCGCCGACGGCGACGCCGGATGAGCTTTCGATATAAGCGGTCACGGAAGAGGTGCCCGCCAGCGAACCGGCCACCGAGCTGATGCTGTCAACGTACAGCGCCTGCTTCATGCGTGGGAACTTACCCTGGTTGTCGGTCAGGCCGGCTTTATCGGTGACGCCGATCAGGGTGCCGGAGGAGTCGAACAGGTTCACCAGCATAAACGAGAAGATGACCCCGGCCAGCCCGATGTTCAGCGCGCCGGCCACATCGACCTGGCCCACCACCGAGGTAATGCTCGGCGGCAGCGAGAACAGGCCGCCGTATTTCACGTCGCCCAGCATCCAGCCGATCAGGGTGGTGACCACGATCGACACCAGCACCGCCGCATGGAAGTTACGCGAAGAGAGTACGGCGATGATGAAGAAGCCGAGCGCCCCCAGCAGCACGTTGTGCGAGGTCAGGCTGCCGATGGTCACCAAGGTGTCCGGGTTGGCCACCACGATGCCGGCGTTTTTCAGCCCCATCATGCCGATGAACAGGCCGATGCCGCTGGTGATGCCGACGCGCAGGCTGACCGGAATGTTGGCGATCATCCAGTAGCGAATGCGGAAAATGGTCAGCAGCAGCAGGCCGACCGCGCCCCAGAAGATGGCGCCCATGCCCACCTGCCAGGAGATGCCCATCGCCCCGACCACCACGAAGGCGAAGAAAGCGTTCAGCCCCATCGCCGGCGCCAACGCCACCGGCAGGTTCGCCAGCAGGCCCATAAAGATGCTGCCGAAGGCGGCGATCAAACAGGTGGTGACAAATACCGCCTGGGTATCCATGCCCGCCGCGCCCAAAATTTGCGGGTTAACGAACACGATATACACCATGGTGAGGAAGGTGGTGATACCGGCAATCGTTTCCGTACGCGCCGTCGTGCCATGTTGCTTGAGTTTAAACACGCGCCCAAGCAAGCCTTGCTCAGCGTCAAGGCCAGATACTGGTTTGGTCATTATCAGAATTCCGAAAATGGGAATGGACAGTCGCCGGCTATCCTATAACAAAAAGTGGGGCTTTTGACGCCGGTCACAGGTTTTTTTCGCCGTCTTTACGGCTAAATGCGTCAACGGATTGTATTTACAGACATTCATCCCCCGACCGCCCATTGCGTTGCCGTTTGCCGGCACGGCCGATAAAATGGCCTATCGCCCCCTCTTTCCCTATCCGTTAACAAACAGGAATCCGCATGTCTTCGACCTTTATCGATAAGCTGGCGTTGATCGCGCTGAAAGATGACAAAGTGGCGCTGGTGCGCTCGCACAACAAGACGCTGTTTTATATGCCGGGCGGAAAGCGCGAAGCGGGTGAAACCGACGAACAGTCGCTGTGCCGCGAAATCGACGAAGAGCTGACCGTCGCGCTGCAGCCGAACTCCATCGCATTTTACGGCGAGTTCTCCGGCCCGGCAGACGGCAAGCAGGACGGCACCCTGGTGCGCATTCGCTGCTACCAGGCCGACTTTACCGGGCAGTTGCAGCCGGCCGCCGAAATCGCCGAGCTGAAATGGTGCGACAGCCGCGATCTGCCGCAGTGCTCACACGTCGCCGCGCTGATTTTGCACGATCTCAAGGCGCGTAACCTGATCAAGTGATCGCTGAGTCGCCTCAGCGGCGTTAACCCAAGGAACCTGTCCCGCATGAATCAGATTGACTGCATTTTGTTCGACTGCGACGGCACGCTGGTGGACAGCGAAGTGCTGTGCAGCAAAGCCTATGTGCACATGTTCGCCCGCTACGGCATTCATCTGTCGCTGGAAGAGGTGTTCAAGAAATACAAAGGGGTGAAGCTGTACGAGATCATCGATCGGGTCAACGCCGAGCAGGGCACTGACCTGGCAAAAGAGACGCTGGAGCCGCTGTATCGGCAGGAAGTGGCGCGGCTGTTCGACAGCGAGCTGCAGCAGATTGCCGGCGCCCGCGAGCTGCTGGCGCAGGTGACGGTGCCAGTCTGCACCGTCTCCAACGGGCCGGTCAGCAAGATGCAGCACTCGCTCGGCCTGACCGGCATGCTGCCTTATTTTGATGACCGGTTGTTCAGCGGCTATGACATTCAGCGCTGGAAGCCGGATCCGGCGATCGTGTTTCACGCCGCCGAACAGATGCAGGTGCCGGTGACGCGCTGCATCCTGGTGGACGATTCACCCGCCGGCGCGCAGGCCGGCATCAATGCCGGCATCCCGGTCTTTTATTTCTGCGCCGATCCGCATAACCCGCCGATCGACCACCCGCTGGTGACAACGTTTGACGACCTGGCTCAATTGCCCGCGCTGTGGCGCGAACGCGGCTGGCGGCTGACGGCCGATTAACTGGCCGGCAACGGCGGCTTGTTGCGCCACCAGCGCCAGGAGCGCTTCAGCGCGCGGGTTTGCGCGCCGAAGCGGCGGTTGACCGCGTTGGCCAGCAGATCGAGCGCCAGGCAGAACACGAAATAGACCAGCGCCACGAACAGGAACACTTCCATCGGGTAGACCATGCTGCGGTTGTTGACCTGGGTCGCCAGGAAGGTCAGTTCGCCAACGCCGACGATATAAGCCAACGAGGTGTCTTTGATCAGAGAAATCCACTGGTTGATGAACGACGGCACCATCATGCGCAGCGCCTGCGGCAGCACGATCATGCGCAGCGTCTGCCAGCGGGTCAGCCCCAGAGAAAGCCCGGCCTGCCATTGGCCGGGGCCGATCGCGGCGATGCCGGCTTTCACCGCATGGGCCAGATAGGCCGAGGCGATCAGCGCCAGCGCGCACACGACGGTGGTGATTTCCGGGATCTCTACGCCAAACACCATCGGCAGCAGGAAATAGGTCCAGAAGATCAGCATGATGACCGGAATGGCGCGGAAAAAGCCCAACACCGCCGCCAGCAGCCCGGCGGCGATGCCGCGCGACATCGCCAGCGCCACGCCGAGCAGGGTGCCGAGCACCGCCGAGGCGACCCCGGCCATCAGACTGATCGCCAACGTCAGCGCCGCGCCGCCCAGCGGCCCATCCGGCCAGGTGCCCCACAGCAGGTAGCCCAGGTTGTCGTGAATCACGCTGAAATCCATCTCAATGCCCTCCCAGCGGTTTACGCTGTTGTCGCCACATGCCCCAGCCTTCCAGCAGCGCGATGATGGCGATGTACAGTACCGTCGCCACGCCGAACGCCTGGAAGGTGCGCAGGGTTTCGGTTTCGACCTGACGCGAGGCGTAAGAGAGTTCAGCCACGCCGATCGCCATGGTCAGCGACGAGTTCTTGATCACGTTCATGTATTGCCCCAACAGCGGCGGCAGCGCGATTTTCAGCGCCTGCGGCAGCACCACATAGCGCATCGCCTGCCAGCCGGTCAGCCCCAGCGCCTGAGCGGCATATTTCTGTCCGCCGGCGACGCCGCGAATGCCGGAGCGGATCTCTTCGGCGATAAAGGCGGTGGAGTACAGCGTCAGGCCGAAGAAACCGGCGAGAAACTCGAACGACGGCCACTCAAGCGGGCCGATCTGATGGGCGCTGTTCAGCCACTGCATGGCGGCGGACGGCAAGATCTGCCCGGCGGCGAAGTACCAGAAGAACAGCTGCACCAGCAGCGGCGTATTGCGAAACAGCGAGCTGTAGCCCATCGCCAGCCAGCGCAATGGCCGCAGGCTGCTGTCGCGCATCGCCGCCAGCACGAAGCCCAGCAGCGTGGCCGCCAGGCCCGCGCAGGCGGAAAGCCACAGCGTCAGCAGAAAGCCGTGCCACAGCCAGCTCAGGTATTGCGGCGCCAGCAGCCAGTCCAGATTCATGTTCAATCCTTGTCTTGCAGAATGCATCAGGGGCGCAGCAAGCTGCGCCCCTCCGTGCCTATCTCACCGCAAGCGGTTAAGTCAGGCTTTTGGTTGCTGATCCAAAGGCGCGATTTTGAAATCGCCGCGCGGCTGGGCGGATTGGGTTTCCGGCCCGAACCAGCGATCGTAAATCTTAACCGCTTCACCGTCTTTTTCCAGCTTGATCAGCGTCTCGTTCACCGCGGCGGTCAGGCGATCTTCACCCTTGGGAATGCCGACGCCCTGATACTCTTTGGTCAGGCTGAACGGCGAAATTTCAAACTCCGCCTTTTGCGCCGCCGGCAGGTTGCCGAGCAGGCCGACCAGCTTGGCGTCGTCCTGAGTGATCGCCTGCACGTTGCCGTTACGCAGCGCCACGAACGCCAGCGGGGTATCATCGTAGGAGATCACTTTCGCCGTCGGGAAACGCTCGCGCAGGGTGATTTCCTGCACCGTGCCCTTGTCCGCGCCGATGCGCAGCTTCTTGATGTCTTCCGGGGTTTTCAATACGCCTTTGCGGGCGATGAATTTCTGGCCGGTGGCGAAATACGGCACGCTGAAGTTCACTTCCTTGGCGCGCTCGTCGGTAATGGTGAAGTTGGCGGCAATCAGGTCAACCTTCTTCGACACCAGCAGCGGAATGCGGTTGGCCGGGTTGGTGGCGCGCAGCTCCACTTTCACCCCCAGCGCTTTGCCGATCGCGTCGGCGACATCCACATCGTAGCCCACCAGCTTCTTGCTCTGCGGATCGATGTAACCGAACGGCGGATTGCTGTCGAACACCGCGATGCGCACCACGCCGGCTTGCTTGATATCGTCAAGTTTGTCCGCGTGCGCGGCGCCGGCGGCGAGGCCGGTCAGACTGGCTAACAACGTTAAGGCCAAAGCGCGATGTTTCATAGAGAGCTCCTAAGTGGTTGATGTCCTGCTGGCGGATAAGCTAGCAAGCGCCACATAGGTCAGGAAATAATATAAAAAGCTATATTTATAACCTTTTTATCTTTACGCGCTTAAGATGGAATAAAGGCGCGAGAAACCGCGCCTTGGAAGGATATTACCCGGAAAGGGTTAGTCGTCTTTTTCGTCTTTACCGCCCGGAGACAGCAGCTTTTCCAGGGCGTCGCCGCCCAAATGACGGAAATCCTGTCCTTTGACGAAATAGAAGATAAATTCGCAGATGTTCTGGCAGCGATCGCCGATACGCTCGATAGAACGGGCGCAGAACAGCGCGGTCAGCACGCTCGGAATGGTGCGCGAATCTTCCATCATGTAGGTCATCAGCTGACGCACGATGCCTTCGTATTCCTGGTCGACCTTTTTATCTTCCCGGTAAATACGGATCGCTTCGTCCAGATCCATGCGCGCGAACGCGTCCAGCACGTCGTGCAGCATCTGCACGGTGTGGCGCCCCAGCGACTCCAGGCTGACCAGCAGCGGCTGGTGCTGGTGCGAGAACTTCTCCAGCGCGGTGCGGCAGATCTTGTCCGCCACGTCGCCGATGCGTTCCAGTTCGGAAATGGTTTTGATGATCGCCATCACCAGACGCAGATCGCTGGCGGTCGGCTGGCGCTTGGCGATAATGCGCACGCAGGCTTCGTCGATCGCCACTTCCATCATGTTGACCTTGGCGTCGCCTTCGATCACGCGCTTGGCCAGCTCGCCATCCTGATTGTGCATCGCGGTGATGGCGTCGGTCAGCTGCTGCTCCACCAGCCCGCCCATGGTCAGCACCTGGGTGCGGATATGCTCGAGCTCTGCGTTGAACTGGCCGGAAATGTGTTTGTTTAAATTCAGGTTATCCATGATGCTTCCTATCAACCATAACGGCCAGTGATGTAGTCTTCAGTCTGCTTTTTCTGCGGCGCAGTGAACAGGTTATCAGTATCACTGAACTCGATCAGCTCGCCCAGATACATAAATGCGGTAGAGTCGGAGCAGCGCGCCGCCTGCTGCATGTTGTGCGTCACAATCACCACGGTGTAATCGGCCTTCAGTTCGCTGATCAGCTCTTCAATCTTGCCGGTGGAAATCGGATCCAGCGCCGAGCAAGGCTCATCCAGCAACAGCACTTCCGGACGAATGGCGATGCCGCGGGCAATGCACAGACGCTGCTGCTGGCCGCCGGAGAGGCTGTAGCCGCTCTGGTGCAGCTTGTCCTTGGTTTCGTTCCACAGCGCCGCCTTGGTCAGCGCCCACTGCACGCGCTCGTCCATATCGGCGCGCGACAGCTTTTCAAACAGGCGAACGCCGAAGGCGATATTGTCGTAAATCGACATCGGGAACGGCGTCGGCTTTTGGAACACCATGCCGACCTTGGCGCGCAGCAGCGCGATATCCGAGTTGTCGGTCAGGATGTTCTGGCCGTCCAGCAGGATGCCGCCTTCCGCACGCTGTTCCGGGTACAGCTGGTACATCTTGTTGAAGGTGCGCAGCAGGGTGGATTTGCCGCAGCCGGAGGGGCCGATAAACGCGGTGACCTTGTTCTTGGCGATATCCAGCGTGATGTTCTTCAGCGCATGGAATTTGCCGTAGTAGAAGTTCAGATCGCGTACCTGAATTTTGCTGCTGGAAGCGTCAGTAACCATACTCATCAAGACTTCTCTCTTTTCATCAGCGCCGCCAAAGCGGCGCTCAAAATTTTATGAATGCTTTTTCTTGGCGAAAATCACGCGCGCCAGGATATTCAGTAACAGTACGCACAGGGTGATCAACAGCACCCCGGCCCAGGCCAGCTGCTGCCATTCGGCGAACGGGCTCATGGCGAATTTGAAGATGGTCACCGGCAGGTTGGCGATCGGCTGCATCAGGTCGGTGCTCCAGAACTGGTTCGACAGCGAGGTGAACAGCAGCGGCGCCGTTTCCCCCGCGATACGCGCAATCGCCAGCAGCACGCCGGTGATGATGCCGGACACCGACGCCTTCAGCGTGATAGCGGAAATCATGCGCCATTTCGGCGTACCCAGGGCATAGGCGGCCTCGCGCAGCGTATCCGGCACCAGCTTCAGCATGTTCTCGGTGGTGCGAATGACGATCGGCACCTGCAGCAGCGCCAGCGCCACGATGCCGGCCCAACCGGAGAAGTGTTCCATCTTCGCCACCACGATGGTGTAAACGAACAGGCCCACCACGATCGACGGTGCGGACAGCAGGATGTCGTTGATAAAGCGGATCACTTCCGCCAGCCAGGATTTACGGCCGTATTCCGCCAGATAGATGCCGGCCATGATGCCCAGCGGCGTACCGAAGAGGGTCGCCCACAGGATCAGCAGGCCGCTGCCGGCGATGGCGTTGGCCAGGCCGCCGCCCGCGGTGTTCGGCGGCGGTGTCATTTCGGTGAACAGCGCCAGCGACATGCCGTCGAAGCCTTTGGTGACGGTGGCGATCAGGATCCAGATCAGCCAGAACAGCCCGAACGCCATGGTCGCCATCGACAGGAACAGCGCGAGGCGGTTTTTCTGCCGACGCCAGGCCTGCATTTTGCGGCGGCTTTCCGCCAGAACGACTGCGTTTTGCATATCCATCGTCGCCATGTTAACGCCCCTCATTCTTGGCCAGACGCATGATCATCAGTTTCGACAGCGCCAGCACGATAAAGGTGATAACAAACAGAATCAGGCCCAGCTCCATCAACGCGGCGGTGTGCACGCCGGACTCGGCTTCGGCGAATTCGTTGGCCAGCGCCGAGGTGATGCTGTTGCCCGGCATGTACAGCGAAGCGCTGTCGAGCTGGTAGGTGTTGCCGATGATAAAGGTCACCGCCATGGTTTCCCCCAGCGCGCGGCCCAGGCCCAGCATCACGCCGCCGATGACGCCGTTTTTGGTGAACGGCAGCACGATGCGCCAGATGACTTCCCAGGTGGTGCAGCCGATACCGTAGGCCGACTCTTTCATCATTACCGGGGTCTGTTCGAACACGTCGCGCATCACCGCAGCGATGTAAGGAATGATCATGATAGCCAGGATCACCCCGGCGGCCAGGATGCCGATGCCGAAGGCCGGGCCGGAGAACAGCTCGCCGACGATTGGAATGCCCGACAGTACTTCGCCCACCGGCGTCTGGAAGTATTCGGCGAACAGCGGGGCGAACACGAACAGGCCCCACATGCCGTAGACGATGCTCGGAATGGCCGCCAGCAGCTCAATGGCGATGCCCAGCGGCCGCTTCAGCCAGTTCGGCGCCAGTTCGGTCAGGAACAGCGCGATGCCGAAGCTCACCGGCACGGCGATGATCAACGCGATAAGCGAGGTGACCACGGTGCCGTAGATCGGCACCAGCGCGCCGAACTGCTCCGCCGGCGCGTCCCACTCTTTGGTCCACAGGAACGCAAAGCCGAATTTCTGCATGCTTGGCCAGGAGGCGAAGATCAGCGAAACGATGATGCCACCCAGCAACAATAGGGTAATCAGCGCAGCCAGTCTCACCAGCGCGCTGAAAATGATGTCACCGTTTTTGCCCGGTGCTTTGATGGTCGGCTTGTACTCAGCCATAGATTACTCTCTGTTTGAACCCTGGCAGCCCCAACCGGGATCGGAGCCTGAAGAACTGTGTGGGGCGCGGCGAACCCGCGCCCCTGCGTTGTTAGTACAGCGCTTTACCTGAACTGTCTTTTACGTTGGTTTTCCAGGCCGCACGCACCTGCTCAACCACTTCTGCCGGCAGGGTGGCGTAATCCAGCTCGTTAGCTTGTTTTGCACCGGTTTTGTAGGCCCAGTCGAAGAACTTCAGCACTTCGGCACCCTGAGCAGGGTTTTTCTGCTCTTTGTGCACCAGGATGAAGGTGGTGGAGGTGATTGGCCACACGTTGTCGCCTTTCTGGTCAGTCAGATCCTGAGCGAAGGTTTTGCTCCAATCCGCGCCCTTGGCGGCGTTGCTGAAGCTCTCTTCGGTCGGGCTGACCGGTTTGCCGTCGGCGGACACCAGCTTGGTGTAAGCCAGGTTGTTCTGCTTGGCGTAAGCGTATTCTACGTAGCCGATAGAGCCTGGCAGGCGCTGAACGAAGGCGGCGATGCCGTCGTTGCCTTTGCCGCCCAGACCGGTCGGCCAGTTAACGGTAGAACCGGCGCCAATCTTTTCTTTCCACTGCGCATTGGCCTTGGACAGGTAGCTGGTGAACACGAACGAGGTGCCGGAACCGTCGGCGCGGCGCACTACGGCGATGTTCTGGTCAGGCAGTTTCACGCCTGGGTTCAGCTTGGTGATAGCCGGATCGTTCCACTTTTTGACGTTGCCCAGGTAGATATCGCCCAGGGTTTTGCCGTCCAGCGTCAGTTCGCCGGATTTGATGCCCGGGATATTCACCGCCAGCACCACGCCGCCAATCACGGTCGGGAACTGGAACAGGCCGTCGGCCGCCAGCTTGTCGTCAGACAGCGGGGCGTCGGAGGCGCCAAAGTCAACGGTGTTGGCCACGATTTGCTTTACGCCGCCAGAGGAGCCGATGCCCTGATAGTTAACTTTATTGCCGGTTTCTTTCTGATAAGAATCTGCCCACTTGGCGTAAACCGGAGCGGGGAATGTCGCACCTGCACCGGTCAGGCTGGCAGCAGCGAACGCGGACACGGCGGTCAGGGAGAAGGTCGCTGCCACAATACTGGCGACGGTGGTACGCATCAGTTTCATAATCCCTCCTAATGGGATATTTAAAATCGACTTCGAGTCGTTTTAATCAGAGTAAGTATTGCTGCAGGAGGGAAAATAGGACAGTTTGGTGACAGAAAAATGTACGCAATATGACAGTTATATTACAGCGTATTTGATAGGTGTTTGTTTTTATGTAAATCAGAAGGTTAGCCGTGAAACAGCACATTTCCCAAGCAATAAAAAACCGGCTTGGCGCGGCCTATCCGCTTGAATATGACAACGTTTATCACCGAAACGGCAGCGCTGTCATCTTTAAGGTCACTCATGAAAAAAGCCGGCGCTAAGGCCGGCTTTTGCAGTTTACCTGCGACAGATTACTCTACGGTGACAGACTTCGCCAGGTTGCGCGGCTGGTCAACGTCGGTGCCCTTGATCAGCGCCACGTGGTAAGACAGCAGCTGCAACGGCACGGTGTAGAAGATCGGCGCGACGATTTCCTCGACGTGCGGCAGAGGAATGAGGGTCATGCCTTCGCTGCTGACGAAGCCGGCGTCCTGATCGGCGAACACGTACAGCTGGCCGCCGCGCGCGCGCACTTCTTCAATGTTGGACTTCAGCTTTTCCAGCAATTCGTTGTTTGGCGCCACCACGATCACCGGCATGTCGGCGTCGATCAGCGCCAGCGGGCCGTGTTTCAACTCGCCCGCCGCATAAGCTTCAGCGTGAATATAGGAGATCTCTTTCAGCTTCAGCGCCCCTTCCATGGCGATCGGATACTGATCGCCGCGGCCGAGGAACAGCGCATGGTGCTTGTCGGAGAAGCCTTCCGCCAGCGCTTCGATCTCTTTATCCATCGACAGCATCTGCTCGATACGCGCCGGCAGCGCCTGCAGGCCGTGCACAATCTCCTGCTCCACGCTTTCCGCCATGCCTTTCAGACGGCCCAGGCGCGCCACCAGCATCAACAGCACGGTGAGCTGCGTGGTGAAGGCTTTGGTCGAGGCTACGCCGATTTCCGTACCGGCTTTGGTCATCAACGCCAGATCGGATTCGCGCACCAGCGAAGAGCCGGCAACGTTACAAACGGCCAGCGAACCGAGATAACCCAGCTCTTTGGACAGGCGCAGCGCCGCCAGGGTGTCGGCGGTTTCGCCGGACTGTGACAGAGTGATGATCAGGCTGCCCGGACGCACCGCCGATTTGCGGTAACGGAATTCAGACGCGATCTCGACATCGCACGGCACGCCGGCCAGCGCTTCAAACCAGTAACGCGCCACCATACCGGAGTGGTAAGAAGTCCCACAGGCGATGATCTGCACGTGCTGCACCTTGGCGAGCAACTCGTCGGCGTGCGGCCCCAGCTCACTCAGGTTGATTTGGCCATGGCTGAAACGCCCTTCCAGGGTGTTTTTCAGCGCCAGCGGCTGTTCGTAAATCTCTTTTTGCATGTAGTGGCGGTAAGCGCCCTTGTCGCCGGCGTCATACTGCACCTGGGATTCGATCTCAGGACGCTCGATGGCGTTGCCCTGTTTGTCGAAGATGTTGACGGTGCGGCGAGTCACTTCCACCACGTCGCCCTCTTCCAGGAAGATGAAGCGGCGGGTGACCGGCAGCAGCGCCAGCTGATCGGAAGCGATGAAGTTTTCCCCGACGCCGCGGCCGATAACCAGCGGGCTGCCGGAACGCGCCGCGACCAGCACGCTCGGATCGCGGCTGTCCATCACCACGGTGCCATAAGCGCCGCGCAGCTGCGGGATCACGCGCTGAACCACTTCCAGCAGCGTACCGCCTTGCAGTTGTTCCCAGTGCACCAGGTGCGCAATCACTTCGGTGTCGGTTTCAGAGCTGAAACGGTAACCGCGTTCAATCAGCAGTTCGCGCAGCGGCTCGTGGTTTTCGATGATGCCGTTATGCACCACGGTAATGTAGTCGGAAACATGCGGGTGCGCGTTCGCTTCGGTCGGTTCACCGTGCGTAGCCCAACGGGTGTGAGCGATGCCGGTTCCGCCGTGCAGATCGGTTTGTTCCGCCGCTTCGGCCAGCTTTTGTACCTTGCCAACGCGACGCAGGCGACTAACGTTGCCTTTTTCATCGACCACCGCCAGACCGGCGGAGTCATAACCGCGGTACTCGAGACGACGTAAACCTTCCAACAGGATTTCTGCAATATCACGTTGCGCTACTGCGCCTACAATTCCACACATCAGTTATATTCCTAATGAACGCCCTTCATGGGCGCTTTCGATGCCTTGACCTGATTTTTGCCGGTTTTTACCGTGCGCCCCCGAGCCTGTAGATGGTGGGGGTTATTATGTTTTGTATTGGGCTCTGAACGGAGCCCAACGCAAAACACACTATGACTTCTTCTTCACCGGACGTTGCCAACCCTGAATGTGCACCTGCTTGACGCGGCTCAGCACCAGTTCGTTCTCGGCGATATCGCGCGTCACCGTGGTGCCGGCGGCGATGGTGGATCCTTTGCCGACCGACACCGGCGCCACCAGCTGAGTATCGGAACCGACGAATACGCCGTCGCCGATCAGCGTTTTGTGCTTGTTGGCGCCATCGTAGTTACAGGTGATGGTGCCAGCGCCGATATTCACGTCATCACCGATTTCGGCATCGCCCAGGTAGCTGAGGTGGCCGGCCTTGGAGCCTTTGCCCAGACGCGCCTTTTTCATTTCCACGAAGTTGCCGACGTGGGCCCCTGCCGCCAGCTCCGCGCCTGGGCGCAGGCGGGCGAACGGCCCCACCGTGCAGTCTGCTTCCAGCACGCTGTCTTCCAGCACGCTGTAAGGGCTGATCTCGCAGTTATCGCCAATCACGCAGTTTTTCAGCACGCAGCCGGCGCCGATTTTCACCCGGTCGCCCAGCTTGACGTGACCTTCGATAATCACATTCGCATCAATAGTGATGTCACGGCCGTGAACAAGCTCCCCGCGCAGATCGAAACGCGCCGGATCCAACAACATCACGCCGGCCAACAGCAGCTTTTCAGACTGTTCCGACTGGAATACGCGCTCCAGAGTCGCCAGCTGCAGACGGTTGTTCACGCCTTCCACTTCACTTAAACGCGACGGGTGCACGGCTTCGATTTTCTTGCCGTCGGCATGGGCCAACGCAATGATATCGGTGATGTAAAACTCGCCCTGTGCGTTGTCGTTATTCAACATTCCCAGCCAGCGCTTCAGATCGCGCCCGTTCGCCACCAGGATGCCGGTATTGATCTCGTTGATCTGGCGCTGTGCCTCGCTGGCGTCCTTGTGTTCGACGATGCCCACCACGTTGCCCTGCTCACGCACGATGCGGCCGTAACCGCTCGGATCGTCCAGCTTGACCGTCAGCAGGCCGATGCCGCCCTGCGGCTTGGCCGCCAGCAGGCGTTGCAGCGTATCCACGGAGATTAACGGCACATCGCCGTACAGCATCAGCACGTCTTCATCGTCGGCAAAGTGCGGCGCGGCCTGCTGCATCGCATGGCCGGTACCCAGTTGCTCGGCCTGCAGCACCCAGTTCAGCGCGCCTTCGGTCAACGTGCTTTTCAACAGATCGCCGCCGTGGCCGTATACCAGATGAACCTGTTGCGCGCCCAGTTTCATCGCGGCATCAATGACGTGTTGCACCATCGGCTTGCCGGCCAACGGATGTAGGACCTTGGGAAGATCGGAATACATGCGTGTTCCCTTGCCCGCGGCGAGGATGACCACGCTCATTGCGCTGTTCGACATAAGCAACCTGATAACTCCATTTTGATAGACGAAAGTAAAACCGTTTAGCGACGATATTACTACATATTTCTCTGCACGAACCCGGCGCAGGCCGCGTGGGCCTTGGTCTGCCGCTATCACGGCCAATTCGGCGTCGGGACAAAAAAACTGTCGGCGATCGGCGACGTTTATTTCCCGATATCAGCGGTTATACACCACACCGCCCGCCGGGCTGAAATACTTATTTTAAAGTAAAAAAAAGCGACCCTATAGGCCGCTTTCTTAAAGTTGGGTGCCGGGCACCCAAACATTACATCGCTTTTCTGGTGAGCTCGATAACGCGCAGTTTTGCGATCGCTTTCGCCAGTTCAGCGGATGCCTGAGCATAGTCGACATCGCCATGAGAGCTGCGAATGTGTTCTTCAGCTTTACGCTTAGCTTCCAACGCTCTCGCTTCGTCGAGGTCAGTACCACGGATAGCAGTGTCCGCCAGCACGGTAACCACGCTCGGCTGCACCTCGAGGATGCCGCCGGACAGGTAGATGAACTCTTCTTCACCGTGCTGCTTAACAATACGCACCATGCCAGGCTTGATGGCAGTCAGCAGCGGCGCATGGCCAGGGAAGATCCCCAGTTCACCTTCGCTGCCTGTCACCTGGATCTTCTGCACCAGGCCGGAAAACATCTGTTTTTCCGCGCTGACTACATCCAGATGGTAAGTCATAGCCATATCACCCTCCTCTCAAGGCGTTACAGTTTCTTGGCTTTTTCCACTGCTTCTTCAATGGTGCCAACCATGTAGAACGCCTGCTCCGGCAGGTGGTCATAGTCGCCGTCCATAATGCCTTTGAAACCACGGATGGTGTCTTTCAGCGATACGAACTTGCCCGGAGAACCGGTGAAGACTTCTGCCACGAAGAACGGCTGAGACAGGAAGCGTTGGATCTTACGCGCACGGGATACGACCAGTTTGTCTTCTTCAGACAGCTCGTCCATACCCAGGATCGCGATGATATCTTTCAGTTCCTGGTAGCGTTGCAGAATGGACTGCACGCCACGCGCTACGTCGTAGTGCTCCTGGCCAACAACCAGCGGATCCAGCTGACGGCTGGTGGAATCCAGCGGGTCAACGGCCGGGTAGATACCCAGAGAAGCGATGTTACGGCTCAGTACCACGGTTGCGTCCAAGTGCGCAAAGGTGGTGGCTGGAGACGGGTCAGTCAAGTCATCCGCAGGAACGTAAACGGCCTGTACGGAAGTGATGGAACCGGTCTTGGTCGAGGTGATACGTTCTTGCAGAACGCCCATCTCTTCCGCCAGCGTTGGCTGATAACCTACCGCGGATGGCATACGGCCCAGAAGTGCGGACACTTCGGTACCGGCCAGGGTGTAACGGTAGATGTTGTCAACGAACAGCAGAACGTCACGGCCTTCGTCACGGAATTTCTCCGCCATGGTCAGACCGGTCAGCGCAACGCGCAGACGGTTACCTGGTGGCTCGTTCATCTGGCCATAAACCAGGGATACTTTGTCCAGAACGTTGGAGTCGGTCATTTCGTGGTAGAAGTCGTTACCCTCACGAGTACGCTCGCCCACGCCCGCAAACACGGAATAACCGGAGTGCTCGATCGCGATGTTACGGATCAGCTCCATCATGTTTACGGTTTTACCTACGCCCGCACCGCCGAACAGACCGACTTTACCGCCCTTGGCGAATGGACAAATCAGGTCCATTACCTTGATACCGGTTTCCAGCAGTTCCTGGGAGTTGGACAGCTCTTCGTAGCTTGGCGCCGCGCGGTGAATCGCCCAACGCTCTTCTTCGCCGATGTCGCCTTTCATGTCGATCGGTTGACCCAATACGTTCATGATACGGCCCAGGGTAGCTTTACCCACCGGCACTTCAATCGGGTGGTCCAGGTTGTTCACTTTCAGACCGCGACGCAGACCGTCGGAGGTCCCCATTGCGATACAGCGAACCACGCCACCGCCCAGCTGTTGCTGAACTTCCAACACCAGTTTTTCGGTGCCGTTTTCTACCTCAAGGGCGTCGTACACTTTCGGTACGGCATCCTGAGGGAACTCGACGTCCACCACGGCGCCGATTACCTGGATAATCTTTCCAGTAGCCATCTTGAATCCTCTACGTAATTCGTAAACCTAGCTTAAACCGCGGAGGCTCCCGAAACGATCTCGGTGAGTTCCTGAGTGATGCTGGCCTGACGCGCCTTGTTGTATACCAACTGCAGCTCTTTGATCAGGCTACCGCCGTTATCGGTTGCGGCTTTCATCGCGACCATTCGTGCGGCCTGCTCGCTGGCCAGGTTTTCCACGACGCCCTGATAAACCTGCGACTCCACATAGCGGCGCAGCAAGGTATCAAGCAGCACTTTTGGATCGGGTTCATACAGGTAATCCCAAGGCGTTTTCTTCAGCTCTTCGTCATCGGCTGGCGGTAACGGCAGCAGCTGAAGCACCTGCGGCTCTTGGGACATCGTATTAACAAATTTGTTGCTGACAATGTACAGCTTGTCCAAACGACCTTCGTCGTAAGCCTGCAGCATCACTTTCACCGGCCCGATCAGATCCGACAGGGAAGGTTTGTCCCCCATGCCGGTCACCTGGGCAACCACGTTGCCGCCCACGGAACCAAAGAAAGAGGCCGCTTTAGAGCCAATCAGCGCCAAATCGGTTTCGACGCCTTTTTCGGACCAGGCTTTCATCTCCGCCAGCAGCTTTTTGAACAGGTTGATGTTCAAGCCGCCGCAGAGACCACGGTCAGTAGACACCACCAGATACCCGACGCGCTTAACGTCACGCTCATCCAGGTACGGGTGCTTGTACTCCAGATTCCCTAACGCAAGGTGACCAATCACTTTGCGCATGGTCTCTGCATAAGGACGGCTGGCCGCCATGCGATCCTGCGATTTACGCATTTTGGAGGCGGCGACCATTTCCATCGCTTTAGTGATCTTTTGCGTGTTTTGCACGCTAGCGATCTTACTACGTATCTCTTTTGCGCCGGCCATCTCTGCTTCTCCTCAGTGCCAGACGGCCTGCTGTCTTTCAACAGCAGGACCGTTCGGCGTTACCAGGACTGGGTTTTCTTGAAGGTCTCGAGGATGTCTTTCAACTTGCCCTCGATCTCATCATTGAAGTTGCCAGTTTGGTTGATGTGGTTCAGCAGTTCGGCGTGCTCGCGGTCCGCATAGGCTACCAGCGCGGCTTCGAAGCTCACCACTTTGGCGACTTCGACGTCGTTCAGGTAACCGCGTTCTGCGGCAAACAGCACCAGAGACTGTTGTGCAACCGACATCGGCGCATACTGTTTCTGTTTCAGCAGCTCGGTCACTTTCTGACCGTGGCTCAGCTGTTTGCGGGTCGCGTCGTCCAGATCGGATGCGAACTGGGAGAACGCAGCCAGTTCACGATACTGCGCCAGCGCGGTACGGATACCACCGGACAGTTTCTTCATGATCTTGGTCTGCGCGGCGCCACCAACACGGGATACGGAGATACCCGGGTTAACTGCCGGACGAATACCGGAGTTGAACAGGTTGGATTCCAGGAAGATCTGACCATCGGTAATCGAGATTACGTTGGTCGGAACGAACGCGGAAACGTCACCCGCCTGGGTTTCAATGATCGGCAGAGCGGTCAGTGAACCGGTTTGGCCTTTAACTTCACCTTTGGTGAAAGCTTCAACGTATTCGGCGTTGACGCGCGCTGCGCGCTCCAGCAAGCGGGAGTGCAGGTAGAATACGTCGCCTGGGTAAGCTTCACGACCTGGCGGACGACGAAGCAGCAGGGAAATCTGGCGGTAAGCAACGGCCTGTTTGGACAGGTCATCGTACACGATCAGCGCATCTTCACCGCGGTCACGGAAGTATTCGCCCATTGCGCAACCGGCGTATGGCGCCAGGTATTGCAGTGCAGCGGATTCGGAAGCGGTCGCCACCACCACGATGGTGTTGGCCAGTGCGCCGTGCTCTTCCAGTTTGCGCACCACGTTAGCGATGGTGGACGCTTTCTGGCCGATAGCCACGTAAACGCATTTGATGCCGGAGTCGCGTTGGTTGATGATCGCATCGATCGCCAGCGCGGTTTTACCGGTCTGACGGTCACCGATCACCAGCTCACGCTGGCCACGGCCGATTGGAATCATGGCGTCAACGGATTTGTAGCCAGTCTGAACCGGCTGATCAACGGACTGACGCTCGATAACGCCTGGCGCGATAGCTTCTACCGGAGAGAAACCGTCGTTCTCAATCGGGCCTTTGCCGTCGATTGGCGCGCCCAGGGTGTTAACTACGCGGCCCAGCAGACCACGACCGACTGGAACTTCCAGGATACGGCCGGTGCATTTAACCTTCATGCCTTCGGCCAGATCCGCGTACGGACCCATGACCACGGCACCGACGGAGTCGCGCTCCAGGTTCAATGCGATTGCGTAACGGTTGCCAGGCAGCGCGATCATTTCGCCCTGCATAACTTCGGCCAGGCCGTGTACGCGGATGATCCCGTCACTGACGGAAACGATAGTACCTTCATTGTGAGCTTCGCTCACTACATTGAACTGAGCAATGCGCTGCTTGATCAGTTCGCTGATTTCGGTGGAATTCAGTTGCATGCTCCAGTCCCCTTAAGACTGCAAGACGTCTGTCAGGCGTTCAAGACGACCGCGAACGCTGCCATCAATCACCATATCGCCGGCGCGAACAACGATGCCGGCCAGTACAGACTTGTCAATTTTGCAATTCAGCTTAACTTTGCGTGACAGACGTTTTTCCATCGCAGCGGCGATTTTCGCCTGCTGTTCGTCGTTCAGCGCGCTCGCAGAGAGCACTTCGACTTCGACGGTGGATTCCAGCGAGGCGCGCAGTTCGATGAACTGCTGCAGCACGGCAGGAAGAACCAGTAAACGTCCATTTTCGGCCATTACACGGATAAAGTTCTGGCCATGTTCGTCGAGCCGATCGCCACAAACCGCGATGAACGTCTTGGACAGCGTTTCTGGCGCAACCGCGCCAGACAGCAGTTCAGAAATCTGTTCATTGCGAGTGACTTCAGCCGCAAACGCCAGCATGTCCTGCCAGCGCTCTACGCTTTGGTGCTCAACGGCAAAGTCAAAAGCTGCTTTGGCGTAGGGGCGAGCTACAGTTACAAATTCAGACATCAGCCCCTCCCTCCTTACAGTTCAGCGACCAGTTTATCAACGATGTCGCTGTTAGCAGCTTCATCCACGGAACGTTCGATGATCTTCTCGGCGCCGGCAATTGCCAGCATCGCGACTTGCTTACGCAACTCTTCACGAGCGCGCTTACGTTCGGCTTCGATCTCAGCCTGAGCCTGCGCCACGATTTTGTTACGTTCCTGCTCGGCTTCGGCTTTCGCTTCATCCATGATCTGAGCTTTGCGTTTGTTCGCTTGCTCGATGATCACCTGAGCTTCTGCTTTGGCAGTTTTCAGCTGGTCGGTCGCATTGGCTTGCGCTAAGTCCAGATCTTTTTTGGCACGCTCTGCAGAAGCGAGGCCGTCAGCGATTTCTTTCTGACGCTTCTCGATGGCAGCCATGATCGGCGGCCATACGTACTTCATGCAGAACCAGACAAACAGAACGAACGCGATGGCCTGGCCGAGGATTGTTGCGTTAAGATTCACAGCACAATGCCTCTTTAAAAGTTAATAGTTTGGTTACGTCGTAGAGGGTTGCTCTACTTACGCGACGGCGAACATCACGTACAGACCCAGACCTACAGCGATCATCGGGATGGCGTCGACCAGACCCATAACGATAAAGAACTGTGTACGCAGCAGAGGAATCAGGTCAGGCTGACGAGCAGCGCCTTCCAAGAATTTACCACCCAGGATGCCGATACCGATCGCAGCACCGATTGCCGCTAAACCCATCATCACAGCGGCAGCCATGTACAGCAGATCCATACTCAGGTTTTCCATGACAGTCTCCAGTTTGTTTCAGTTTAAAAGTGCAAGTGTTTTAAGAAAATCAGTGCTCTTCAGACGCCATCGACAGATAGACAATCGTCAGAACCATGAAAATAAAGGCTTGAAGCGTAATGATCAGGATGTGGAAGATAGCCCAAGGCAAGCTCAGGACCCACTGTGACCACCACGGCAACAGGCCGGCAATCAGGATGAAGATCAACTCACCCGCATACATGTTGCCGAACAGTCGCAGACCCAGTGAAACAGGTTTGGACAGCAGGCTGACACCTTCAAGAATCAGGTTGATAGGAATGAATACAGGGTGGTTGAACGGCTGCATGGTCAACTCTTTAACAAACCCGCCAACGCCTTTCATTTTGATGCTATAGAACAGAATCAGGATAAACACGCCCAGCGCCATCGACAGCGTGACGTTCACGTCGGCGGTAGGCACCACGCGCAGCGCAGGCAGGCCGAGGATGTGTTCGCCAACATAAGGCAGGAAGTCGATGGGCAGCAGGTCCATCAGGTTCATCAGGAACACCCAGACGAACACGGTCAGCGCCAGCGGCGCAATTACCTTGCTCTTGCCGTGGTACATGTCGCGCACGCTGCTGTCGACGAAACCGACCACCAGCTCCACGGCGGTTTGCAGTTTACCCGGCACGCCGCTGGTGGCGTTTTTGGCCACTTTGCGGAAGATCACCAGGAAAAGCGCCCCGAGGACGACGGAGAAAAACATCGAGTCGATGTTGATCGACCAGAACCCAGTCCCGACCTGAAGCTGCGTCAGGTGGTGACCGATATACTCCTGTGGAGTCAAGACTTCTCCTGCAGACATGATGCCTCTTACCCTTATTTAGTTAAGTTCGGTAACTGTTAATCACGGCCGGTGCCACTATTTGCACCACTAACACCGCTAAATAGGTCAGGCCAAGCGGTATAAACTCCGCCTTGAACACCCCCAGCGCCACGATCAGCAAAACGATGGTGATCACGACCTTTAGCCCCTCGCCGATGGCGAACGACCAGGCAACCCTACCGGGCGCCGGCGTTTGCGCCTGATGGCGCAAGGCAAACAGCATAAACATTGCACTCGGCAACCAGGCGGCGAGACCGCCTGCCAACGCCGAAGCGCTCCATTCCGGGCTTTTCAGCCAGAAAGCAACGCTGATCAGAACAAAAGTCATTAACTGCAAAAACAGCAGTTTGCGTGCGACTTTCCCGCTGTAAAGGGACACAGACATGACGTTTGTTCTCTCCGTACCCCAGAGGGGGTATGCTGAGTGACGTATACAACTGTTTTTGCTGTCCTGAGTCAAGCAGCAAAAAACGAGCAAATTATACGGGGCATACCAACGAATTCAATCGATAAGTAGCGAAAAGGTGAACAATTATTTAAATTTCCCTATTCCAGCCTATTTTCACAAGAAAACGGTCGGAATAATAGGGCGCATTTAATTGTCTGATTATTCCAGCGTTGCGTTTAGAAACGCGAAGCTGATCACAGTAATGTCCCTTCCTGATTTATAGCCGATGGTCAACCAAACCGTCTTTAGCAATTTGAGCGATCAAAAAATTATATAAATCAAAACATTACTAGTTAACTGTTCAAAAACAATCCGTATACCCGATGAAAACCTTTTATTGACAAGCAGCGGGGCAATATTCCAACAGCCAATTAACATTAGCAGCAAACGCCAATCTTTCGCACATGATTGCTAACGTGACTATTTCTAAATGCAATTACTCTATTGTCGCTAATTAGCCGCGTTTTTTGTGTTAATAGAAAGTAAATTAACTAAAAAAAGCGACCAACTAATTAGCCTGCTTATCTTTCTGCTGGGTACGACCTTTAATTCACGCTTGTTTGATCAAAAGCAAACTCAGTTTGCCTTAAGAATCACCAGATGACGTTCGCCTTCCAGTTCAGGCACCTGCAGCCGCACGATAGACTCCAGGCTAACGCCAGCCGGCAGCTGCGTCAGTTCTTCATCCGGGCGCACGCCTTTCAACGCGTAAAAACGCCCCTGCCCTTTCGCCGGCAGGTGATGGCACCAGGACAGCATATCCTGCAGCGAAGCGAATGCCCGGCTGATCACGCCATCGAACGGTGGCTCGGCCGGAAACGCTTCGACGCGGCTCTGCACCGGCTCGATATTGTTCAGGCCCAGCTCATGCTGCACCTGGCGCAGGAAACGCACGCGCTTGCCCAGGCTGTCGAGCAGCGTGAAATGCGCGTCCGGGCGCACAATCGCCAGCGGAATGCCCGGCAAGCCGGGGCCGGTGCCGACATCGATAAAACGCGAGCCCTGCAGATGCGGATTGACCACAATACTGTCGAGGATGTGGCGCACCAGCATTTGCTGCGGATCGCGCACCGACGTGAGGTTATAAGCCTTGTTCCACTTATCCAGCATGCCGACATAGCCCAGCAGCTGCTGTTTCTGCTGATCGGGCAGCTCAATGCCTGCTGCCGCGAGCAGCGAGTCTAATTTTTTTTGCACAACGGATCCTCTGGCAGGCGCTGAACGACCAGCGGATGGTTAGCTGGCGCAATGAGGCGACTATGATAATTCAGGGCGCAAGTGATGTCAGCGGCCGTTTGGCTACGGGTTGAGCAAACGGCCGCCTGGATGCGGGATTTATGCGCTGCGGCGCAGCAGTCCCTGCTTTTTCAGCCAGATCAGCAAAATCGAGATCGCCGCCGGTGTAATGCCGGAGATGCGCGAAGCCTGGCCGATGGAGTTCGGTTTGTGATCGTTCAGCTTGGCGATCACCTCGTTCGACAGCCCCGAAACCTGACGGTAGTCAAGATCCAGCGGCAGCACGGTGTTCTCGTTGCGCTGCTGTTTTTCGATCTCTTCCTGCTGGCGAGCGATATAGCCTTCGTATTTGACCTGGATCTCGACCTGCTCGGCGGCTTGTACGTCGTCCAACGGCGGCGCGAAGGCGTCGATGCCGGTCAACTGCGCGTAATCCATCTCAGGACGGCGCAGCAACTCTTCGCCGTTCGCTTCACGCGACAGCGGCGCTTTCAGCAACGCATTGACCTGTTCGACGTTCTCGGCATGCGGATGCATCCAGATGTCGCGCAGGCGCTGACGTTCACGTTCGATTCGCTCCAGCTTTTCGCTGTAGCGCGCCCAGCGCACGTCGTCCACCAGACCGAGTTCACGGCCTTTTTCCGTCAGGCGGAGATCGGCGTTGTCTTCGCGTAGCATCAGACGATACTCGGCGCGTGAGGTAAACATGCGGTACGGTTCTTTGGTGCCGAGGGTGCTGAGATCGTCCACCAGCACGCCGAGGTAGGCCTGATCGCGACGTGGCGCCCAGCCCTCTTGTTCATCGGCGAAGCGCCCGGCGTTCAGACCGGCAAGTAACCCCTGTGCGGCGGCTTCTTCATAGCCGGTGGTGCCGTTGATCTGGCCAGCGAAGAACAGGCCCTGAATAAATTTGCTTTCCAGCGTCGGTTTCAGATCGCGTGGATCGAAGAAATCGTACTCGATGGCATAACCAGGGCGAATAATACGCGCGTTCTGCATCCCTTCCATTGAACGGACGATCTGCATCTGCACGTCGAACGGCAGGCTGGTGGAGATCCCGTTAGGGTAAATCTCGTTGCTGGTCAGGCCTTCCGGCTCAAGGAAGATCTGGTGCGCGTTGCGATCGGCAAAACGCATGACCTTGTCTTCGATCGACGGACAGTAACGTGGGCCGATCCCTTCGATGATCCCGGCATACATCGGGCTGCGATCGAGGTTATTGCGGATTACGTCATGGGTTTTTTCATTGGTGTGGGTGATGTAGCACGCCATTTGTTCCGGGTGCTGGCTGGCATCGCCCAGGAACGAGAATACCGGCACCGGCGTATCGCCGTGTTGAGGTGCCAATACGCTGAAATCGATAGTGCGGGCGTCGATGCGCGGCGGCGTACCGGTTTTCAAGCGGTTAACGCGCAGCGGCAGTTCACGCAAACGCTGCGACAGCGAGATCGAAGGAGGATCCCCGGCGCGGCCGCCGCTGTAATTCTCCAGGCCGATATGGATCTTGCCGTCCAGGAAGGTGCCTACGGTCAATACCACCGCCTTGGCGCGGAATTTCAGACCCATTTGGGTGACGGCACCCACGACGCGATCGTTTTCGACGATCAGATCCTCAACCGGCTGTTGGAAGATCATCAGGTTGGGCTGGTTCTCCAACGCGGTACGGATCGCCTGCCGATACAGGACGCGATCCGCCTGAGCGCGAGTGGCGCGAACGGCTGGGCCTTTGCTGGCGTTTAGTATCCTAAACTGGATGCCGGCATGGTCGATCGCCGTTGCCATCAGGCCGCCGAGCGCATCAATTTCCTTAACCAGATGCCCTTTACCAATACCGCCAATCGCCGGGTTACAGGACATCTGTCCCAGCGTATCGATATTGTGTGTCAATAATAAAGTCTGACGTCCCATGCGTGCCGCGGCCATGGCGGCCTCGGTACCTGCATGGCCACCACCGATGATGATGACGTCAAATTGATCTGGATAAAACATGGAACTGCACCTCGCCGTATTGCGAACGATCGTATTTGCCCTGGGGTCGGGGATTCTACTCAAGTTTAGACGATCGACCAAGTGGTCAGGATCGTCGGTAATTAAAAGAAGATCTTTTTTATTTAAAGATCTCTTTATTAGATCTCTTATTAGGATCGCGATCCTCTGTGGATAAGTGACTATTCACGATGAAGATCAGCAGATTAAGGAGGATCGTTTGCTGTGAATGATCGGTGATCCCGACGCAGATAAGCTGGGATCTAAAAGGCTTGTTATACACAGGACAAAAAGCGCGCTACGGTTGTTATTGGGATAACTACGGCTTTTACCCTGCTTTTAAGTATAGTTATCCACAATCGTTCGCACGATCTTTAGACGAATTAGAGTAAATTAATCCAGTTTTTTACCCATTCCTCGGCCGGATCCTCGGGAATTTCATGCTCGGTCACGTCGATCTCGAGACGATCGCCGATCCTTTTAGCGCCTCTGGCGATCAACAGATCGTCGATCTGTTTGATTGCGCCGCAGAAGGTGTCGTATTCCGAACTGCCCAAACCGACTGCGCCGAACTGTACCTCGGAAAGATCCGGCAGCTGCTCAGCGATCTGTTCCAACAGCGGTTGAAGGTTATCTGGCAGTTCGCCGGCGCCGTGCGTGGAAGAGACCACCAGCCAGCGGCCGGTCAACGGCAGTTCATCCAGTTCAGGGCCGTGCAGCATCTCGGTAGAGAAACCCGCGTCTTCCAGCTTTTCAGCCAAATGTTCAGCCACGTATTCGGCGCTGCCAAGCGTACTGCCACTGATCAGAGTAATGTCTGCCATGAACCAACGATCCCAACCTTCTCACTCAAAGTGGCTGCATTGTACGCTGTGAATCGGCTGGGATCTACCTGTGGATAATGTGGGTATGCAATTTGGCGGGTTACGGCACGATGGTGCGCATAATGGGGTTCTGCAGTGAGATCAGCGTTTCGGTGGACTGGATCTCGTCGATGGTCTGGATCTTGTTGATAAGTACCTGTTGCAACGCGTCGATCGATCGGCACATTACCTTAATAAAGACGCTGTAGTGGCCGGTGGTGTAATAGGCTTCCACCACTTCTTCCAGGCTTTCCAGCTTCTTCAGCGCCGAAGGGTAATCCTTGGCGCTCTTTAATATGATGCCGATAAAGCAGCACACGTCGTAGCCCAGCTGTTTGGGGCTGACGTCGATGCGCGCGCCGGTGATGATCCCGGCCTGCTTCATCTTCTCCACCCGCACATGAATGGTGCCGGGGCTGACGGCGAAGTTTTTCGCCAGTTCGGCGTACGGTGTGCGCGCATTGTCCATCAGGGCGTTGAGAATGCCGCGATCGAGATTATCGATCTGATAAATTTCCGCCATTTAATCCCCCATTAATTAACGATTGTTGAATTCTGTCCGGGTAAAAATGAACGATTAAAAGTGAAAAGGCAATATTGATTAATGGATATTGAATTGTCGTGTCATTTTGTTGCTTAATCGATGGCAACAGAGACAGGTTTACAAGAGATACGGCAATGAAAAAACAGTTTATCCAAAAACAACAACAAATCAGCCAGGTCAAAGCCTTCTTCTCCCGCCAGCTGGAGCAACAGCTCGGTCTGATCGAAGTGCAAGCCCCGATCCTTAGCCGCCTGGGCGACGGCACGCAGGATAACCTTTCCGGCAGCGAGAAAGCGGTGCAGGTCAAAGTCAAAACCTTGCCGGACGCCACCTTCGAAGTGGTGCATTCGCTGGCGAAATGGAAACGCAAAACCCTGGGCAGCTACGATTTCGGTGCCGGCGAAGGCCTGTATACCCATATGAAGGCGCTGCGCCCGGATGAAGACCGCCTGACGCCTATCCACTCGGTGTACGTCGATCAGTGGGACTGGGAGCGGGTGATGGGCGACGGTGAGCGCAGCCTGGACTACCTGAAAAACACCGTGCGCAGCATTTACGCTGCGATCAAGGCGACGGAGGCGGAAGTCAGCCGCGAGCATGGCCTGACCCCGTTCCTGCCGGAACAGATCCACTTCGTGCACAGCGAAACCCTGCTGCAGCGTTACCCTGATCTGGACGCTAAGGGGCGCGAGCGGGCGATCGCCAAAGAATTGGGCGCAGTGTTCCTGATTGGCATCGGCGGCAAGCTGTCACACGGTAAATCGCACGATGTGCGGGCGCCGGATTATGATGACTGGACCACGCCGACGGCGGATGGCCTGGCGGGCCTGAACGGCGATATCGTGGTGTGGAACCCGGTGCTGCAGGACGCTTTCGAGCTGTCCTCCATGGGGATCCGCGTTGACGCCGCCGCGCTGAAACACCAGCTGGCGCTGACCGGCGATGAAGAGCGCATGAAGCTGGAATGGCACCAGTCGTTGCTGCGCGGCGATATGCCGCAGACCATCGGCGGCGGCATCGGTCAGTCGCGTCTGGTGATGTTGTTGCTGCAACTGTCGCATATCGGCCAGGTGCAATGCGGCGTGTGGTCGCCGGAAGTGCGCGGCGCGGTCGAAGGCCTGCTCTAATCTCGCCTAGCGCCGCCAGCGGCGCATCAAACGGCTTTTCAGCCCGGTATCAAAGCGCCAGATATGATCGAAGATGCGCATGATGCCGGGTTTGCCGTAGGCGGACATCGCCACCGCGTGGAAACGTTGCTGGTGGCTTTGTTGCTGCTGTTTCACCTTCTTTATTACCTCCTCCGGCAACCGCTGGGCAATAAAATCGGAAATGATCACCGCATCGGCGTCGAACCAGCCGCTCTCCGCCATTTTGGTGACGGTGGCGTTCAGGCAGGCCGCCAGATCGGTACCGCCACGAAACTGCTGGCCGAGAAAGCGCACTGCCTGCTCGATGCCGCTGGCGGCGGTGAGTTCGTAATGCACGATCTGGTTGGCGAACAGCATGATATAGCAGCGGCGGTTGTCCGCCAGCGCAATGCGCAGCAGCGCCAGACAGAACGCCTTGGCGCACTGTTCGTTGAAACCGCCCATCGATCCGGAGGTGTCCACGCAGACGATAAACGGCCCGCGCGGCTGTTGATCCTGCTGCTGGTGAGTGACCTGGCGGATCAGGATCTGTTCCTGCCAGACGTCGCCCTGCAGACGGTAGCTCAGCAGCCGCTTTTCCAACAGGCGGCGATAAAACTCGAATTCCAGCTCTTCAATCCCCAGCGTCGCCAGCTCCGGCGGCAGCAGGCGCAGAATGTCGTCGCTTTGATGAATGCCGCTCACTTCTTCTGGCAGCGTGGCCGGCACCTGCACCATGACCCTGAACGGCTCCGGCTGCGCGTCCTGTTGCTGCACCGCCTTGGCCTGATAGCTGCGGCCCAGCTGTTGCGCCAGTTTTTTCAGCTCCGGCTGCTGCTGCAAAAAGTTGCCGTACTCCACCAGCCGCTGATAATCGCCACGCTGCAGCTGGCCTTTGCTCATGTCCCACAGCCTGCCGGCGGCGGTGTCGTTTTCCGACAGCAGCGGTTCCAGCGCGCCGCTCAGCGCCAACCGCTCCTGCAGCTCCGCCATCAGCTGCTCGCGCTCTTGTTCCAGCAGTTGGTGGTGCAGCATGGTGGCCTGCAGCGTCAGGCTGATGCGCCAGCGCTGCAGAAACAGCGTTTGAAAGCTGTCGTCCAGCGGATGATTGGGCAGATCGGCGGCGTCCACCAGCGCGCGCGCCTGTTCATAAAACGGTGAGACCAGCTGGCGCAGCAGCTCCATGGTGTCGTTGAGGTTGTGATAGAACTGGGTGTTGTTCTCCAGCTGGCACTGCTGGTAGCGATAGAATTCCTGCGCTAGCGCCGGCGGCACCATCGCCTCCTGCAGACGCTCCTTGAGCTGCAGCTTCCAACGCGGCAGATCGCGATCCAGCGCTCGGCGAAGGGCCGGAAACTTTTTAAAGAATACCGACAGCTGCGGCGCCGCCAGCATGCCGACGATCATCTCCTCGATCATCTCGCCTTCGGTGATCGCCAGCAGCAGATCGAGCGTCTCCAGACTGAGCATGGTTACTGGCCGCGCATTTGCTGCAGTTGCTGTTTAACCTGTTCCGCGACCTGCAGCAGACTGGCTTCGATCTTGGCCAGGCCGGCGGCGGGGGTGAACAGACAGGGCTGATGTTGGCTGAAGGCGCGGCGTTGCTCCGCCAGGCGCTGGGCCAATCCGTCCATTTCATCCAGCAGCGCCTGCGGCGTGGCGGTGGCCTGTTTGCCCGGCAGCGCCAGCAACGACGGCTGGCGGCTGACGTCCAACACCGTGAGGTGCAGTTGGTCATCCACTTCCAGGTCGATCGGCTGCGCAAAGCCGATGCCGTTCAGCTTGGCGCGCACGTCGCCGCCTTTTTGCAGCCAGTTGTCCAGCGCGCTGCTTTCGATGCTCAGATGGTTGACCTGAATGTCATGCAGCTGCAGCGGCTTTTGCAACAGCAGAGTGAGGGTGCCGCCGGCGAACGGCGTGGCCGGCGCGTATAGCGGTTTGCGGCTGAACATGCCGCCTTTTTTCACCAGGCTGATGGCCTGCCGGTCGCTTTGTTGCTGCTGGTCCTGCAGCCAGCGGGTGTGGATCTGTTGCAACTGGATCAGCATCGATTGCTGCTGATAGGCCGACTCGGTCAGCAGCTGATCGATCTGCTGTTGCAGCAGTTTCAGCGAGGTGAGATCGTGCCACAGGCAGTCTTTCAACAGCATCAGATCGAGCGGGGCGATGGCGTCGCGCCCGCTGAAGAAGGCGCAGGCTTGCAGCAGGCGCAGGGCTTTTTTCCAGCGCCGATCGGAGACGTATGGCGCCTGCTCCAGTGCGTCCAGCCGCTGGCGCAGCTGGAAAATCAACTCAAAGCAGGCTTCCGGCAGCGCCACCTTATCGATCTGCGGTTGCCACTGCAGAAACTCTTCGTCGCTGATGCTCAGCGCCGCCGGCACCGGGTTTTGGCTTTCGCTCTGGCGGTTGACCAGCAGCGAGCGGAAATTCTGTTTATCCTGCACCTTGTCCAGCCACAGGCGGATCAGCATGCGGTCATATAAGGCTTCGAGGCTGTTGTCCGCTTCGGGCAGTTCGTTGGAGGCGGTGACCAGCAGGCGCAGCGGGATCGGTTCTTCGCTGTTGCCGTTGCGAAAGCGGCGTTCGTTGATCGCCGTCAGCAGGGTGTTGAGGATCGCCGGGCCGGCCTTCCAGATCTCGTCCAGAAACACGATCTCCGCTTCCGGCAGATAGCCGGCGGTCAGACGCTGATAGCGCCCCTCATCTTTCAGCGCCTGGATAGAGAGCGGGCCGAAGACCTCTTCCGGCGTGGAAAAACGCGTCATCAGGTATTCAAAGGAGCGGGCGTTGCGGAAGGCAAACTTCAGCCGGCGCGCGATCAGGCTCTTGGCGATGCCGGGCGGGCCGAGCAGGAATACGCTTTCGCCGCTCAGCGCCGCCAGCAGGCACAGACGGATTGCCTCTTGCCGCTCATAAAGACCGCTCTCCAGCGCGCTGCTGAGGCGGGAAATTCGTTCTGCCAGAAGGGATGATGGCGTCATATAATTGTCGCATTGTCCGAGAGTTAGCCAATCTTGGTCGATAATCCGATGATAAACCACCATTATTTTTAGTGGTATAGCCCGTTGATTAGTAATATTTTTCTACGTTAAGCCGGATATTCGGTTCACATTTTGTTTATTTTTCGGCTCTGATATAAGGGTAGGCAAGCGGTATAAATGGTGCATACTGTGCGGCTTTCTGGTGGGCGTGACGGATCTTTGAGCCCGTATTTTGCCTGATGCGGATGCATCGCTAACGGATGTTCTGATAAAGAAACGAATTATGAGCGCAGAGCATAAGCAGTCCTTATCGGCGGTAACCCTGGCTGCCATCGGCGTGGTCTACGGTGATATCGGCACCAGCCCTCTCTATACGCTGAGAGAGTGTTTCTCCGGCCATTACGGCTTCGATGTTCGTCCAGACGTGGTTTTCGGCTTCCTGTCGCTGATTTTCTGGATGCTGATCGTGATCGTTTCCCTCAAATATCTCACCTACGTGATGCGCGCGGACAACGCCGGCGAGGGCGGTATTCTGACGCTGATGTCGCTGGCCGGGCGCAATACCTCGGCGCGCACCACGGCGGTGCTGGTGATACTGGGTCTGATCGGCGGCAGCTTCTTCTATGGCGAGGTGGTGATCACCCCGGCGATATCGGTGATGTCGGCGATAGAAGGGTTGGAAATCGCCGCCCCTGCGCTCGATGCCTATATCGTGCCGCTCTCCATTCTGGTGTTGACGCTGCTGTTCGTCATTCAAAAGCACGGCACCGGCAGCGTCGGCAAGCTGTTCGCCCCGGTGATGCTGCTGTGGTTCATCGTGTTGGCGGTGCTGGGCGCGCGCAGCATCATTTCAAACCCGGAAGTGCTGCAGGCGCTGAATCCCAAATGGGCGCTCAACTTCTTCATTGAATATAAGAAGGTGTCGTTCTTCGCACTGGGGGCAGTGGTGTTGTCGATCACCGGCGTCGAGGCGCTGTATGCCGATATGGGGCACTTCGGCAAGTTCCCGATCCGCCTGGCCTGGTTCACCGTGGTGCTGCCTTCGCTGGTGCTCAACTACTTCGGCCAAGGGGCGCTGCTGCTGAAAAATCCGGAGGCGATCAAAAACCCGTTCTTCCTGCTGGCGCCCGATTGGGCGCTGATCCCGCTGCTGATTCTGGCGACCCTGGCGACGGTGATCGCTTCGCAGGCGGTGATTTCCGGCGTCTTCTCGCTGACTCGCCAGGCGGTGCGCCTGGGCTATCTGTCGCCGATGCGCATCATTCACACTTCGGAAATGGAATCCGGCCAGATCTACATTCCGGTGATCAACTGGACGCTGTACATCTCGGTGGTGCTGGTGATCATCGGCTTCGAGCACTCCAGCAACCTGGCGGCGGCGTACGGTATCGCCGTCACCGGCACCATGGTGCTGACCAGCATTCTGGTCACTTCGGTGGCGATTAATAACTGGCACTGGAACCGCTTCCTGGCGATCGGCATCGTAACCATCTTGCTGATCATCGACGTGCCGATGTTCTCTGCCAACGCCCTGAAGCTGTTCTCCGGCGGCTGGCTGCCGCTGACCCTGGCGCTGGTGATGTTCATCATTATGACTACCTGGAAGAGCGAGCGCTTCCGCTTGCTGCGCCGCCTGCATGAACACGGCAACTCGCTGGAGGCGATGATTGCCTCGCTGGAGAAATCGCCGCCGGTACGGGTGCCGGGCACCGCGGTCTTCTTGTCGCGCGCCACCAACGTCATTCCTTTTGCGCTGTTGCACAACCTGAAGCACAACAAGGTGCTGCACGAGCGCGTGGTGCTGCTGACGCTGCGCACCGAGGATGCGCCTTACGTGCACAACGTGCGTCGGGTGACCATCGAGCAGCTGTCGCCGACCTTCTGGCGGGTGGTGGCCAGCTACGGCTGGCGCGAAACGCCGAACGTCGAGGAGGTGTTCCACCGCTGCGGGCTGGAAGGGTTGCCGTGCCGCATGTCGGAGACGTCGTTCTTCATGTCCCATGAATCGCTGATCCTCACCAAGCGGCCGTGGTACCTCTACCTGCGCGGCAAACTGTTCGTCGCCCTGAGCCGCAATGCCCTGCGCGCGCCGGATCAGTTCGAAATCCCGCCGAACCGGGTCATCGAACTCGGTACGCAGGTCGAGATCTAATCCGCCTGACAGGGGCTCAGCATGGCTGAGCCCCTTTTGTTTGCGCTTTCTCCGTGCGCGAACGAAACGTTTCGATAACGATCACACTTCTGCATTGTCCTGGTTGCCTTCCCCTGCCGTTTTTTTAAACTCCCCCAAAGAGCGAAACGTTTCGCTAGCGGAGTGAGAAGATGAAAAAAGGCGTATTACTGAATTCTGACGTGTCTGCCGTGATTGCCCGGCTGGGGCATACCGACCAGCTCACCCTGTGCGATGCGGGCCTGCCGATACCGGCGGCGACGCAGCGCATCGATCTGGCGTTGACGCAGGGCGTGCCGACCTTCATGCAGGTGTTCGCGGCGGTCACGCAAGAGATGCAGGTAGAAAGCGCCATCCTGGCGGAAGAGATCGTGAAACAGAATCCGTCGCTCCACGAGGCTCTGTTGGCTGAACTGACCGCACTGGGCCAACGCCAGGGCAATACCATCAGCGTGCGCTATATCAGCCATCAGGCGTTTAAAGCGCAAACCGAGCACAGCCGGGCGGTGATCCGCAGCGGGGAGTGTTCGCCTTACGCGAACGTGATCCTGTGCGCCGGCGTAACTTTCTGAGGCGTTTATGCAACCTTTACTGCAACTGAAAGGGATTGATAAAGCCTTTCCCGGCGTGAAGGCGCTTTCCGGCGCTGCCCTCAGCGTTTATCCCGGCAAGGTGATGGCGCTGGTGGGGGAAAACGGCGCCGGGAAGTCCACCATGATGAAAGTGCTGACCGGCATCTACCAGAAAGACGCCGGCAGCCAGTATTTTCTCGGTAAAGAGGTGGCGTTCAACGGGCCCAAGGATTCGCAGGAAGCGGGCATCGGCATTATCCATCAGGAGCTGAACCTGATCCCGCAGCTGACGATTGCGGAAAACATCTTCCTCGGCCGCGAGTTCGTCAACCGTTTCGGCCGCATTGACTGGAAGCGCATGTACGCCGAGGCCGATCGCTTGTTGGCGCGGCTCAATCTCCTCTACAGCAGCCACCGGCTGGTGGGCGAGCTGTCGATCGGCGATCAGCAGATGGTGGAGATCGCCAAGGTGCTGAGCTTCGAATCGAAAGTGATCATCATGGACGAACCGACCGATGCGCTGACCGACACCGAAACCGCCTCGCTGTTCAAGGTGATCAATGAGCTGAAGGCCGAAGGGCGCGGCATTGTCTATATCTCGCACCGTCTGAAAGAGATCTTTGAAATCTGCGACGACGTGACCGTGTTCCGCGACGGGCAGTTTATCGCCGAGCGGCCGGTGAGCGAGCTGCAGGAAGATTCGCTGATTGAGATGATGGTCGGCCGCAAGCTGGAAGAACAATATCCGCGCCTGGATTTGCCGCGTGGTGAAAAGCGGCTGGAAGTCAGTCATCTTTCCGGCCCCGGCGTTGAAGACGTCAGCTTTACGCTGTACCGCGGCGAGATCCTCGGCGTGGCCGGGCTGATGGGCGCCGGGCGCACCGAATTGATGAAGATCCTGTACGGCGCCGCGCCGCGCAAGGCCGGCACCGTCAGCCTGGACGGCCGCGAGGTGGTCGCCCATTCGCCTCAGGATGGGTTGGCGAACGGCATCGTCTATATCTCGGAAGACCGCAAGCGCGACGGCCTGGTGTTGGGCATGTCGGTGAAGGAAAACATGTCGCTGACCGCGCTGCGCTACTTTAGCCGCGCCGACGGCAGCCTGAAACAGGCCGACGAGCGGCAGGCGGTGGGGGATTTCATCCGGCTGTTCAATATCAAAACGCCGTCGATGGAGCAGCCTATAGGTCTGCTTTCCGGCGGTAATCAGCAGAAAGTGGCGATCGCCCGCGGCCTGATGACCCGGCCGAAGGTGCTGATCCTCGATGAGCCGACGCGCGGCGTCGATGTCGGCGCCAAAAAAGAGATCTATCAGTTAATCAACCAGTTCAAACAGGAAGGGCTGAGCATCATTCTGGTGTCTTCGGAAATGCCGGAGGTGATGGGCATGAGCGATCGCATTCTGGTGATGCACGAAGGGCATCTCAGCGGCGAGTTCCCGATTGAACAGGCCACCCAGGAAGCGTTGATGGCGGCAGCCGTCGGCAAGCAATACGGCGTAAAGCAGGAGTAATCAGATATGAGTTCCCAGACTATCGCAGCTAAGCGCTGGTTCAGTAAAGAATGGCTGTTAGAGCAGAAGTCGTTGATTGCGCTGCTGGTGCTGATCGCTGTGGTCTCTTCCATGAGCCCGAACTTCTTCACACTGAACAACCTGTTCAATATTCTGCAGCAGACCTCGGTCAACGCCATCATGGCGGTGGGGATGACGCTGGTGATCCTCACTTCCGGCATCGATCTGTCGGTGGGATCGCTGCTGGCCCTGACCGGCGCGGTGGCGGCGTCGATCGTCGGCTTTGAAGTCAACGCGCTGGTGGCGGTGGCGGCGGCCTTGGCGCTGGGCGCCGCGATTGGCGCCTGCACCGGGGTGATCGTCGCCAAAGGCAAAGTGCAGGCCTTTATCGCCACGCTGGTGATGATGCTGCTGCTGCGCGGCGTCACCATGGTGTACACCAACGGCAGCCCGATCAACACCGGTTTTACCGACGTGGCCGACACCTTCGGTTGGTTCGGCATCGGCCGTCCGCTGGGTGTGCCTACGCCGATCTGGATCATGGCGATCGTGTTCATCGCCGCCTGGTATATGCTGCACCATACGCGCCTGGGCCGCTATATTTATGCCTTGGGCGGCAACGAGGCGGCGACCCGTCTGTCCGGCATCAGCGTCGATAAAGTGAAGATTATCGTCTACTCGCTGTGCGGCCTGCTGGCGGCGCTGGCGGGGGTGATCGAAGTGGCGCGCCTCTCGTCGGCGCAGCCGACCGCCGGCACCGGCTATGAGCTGGACGCCATCGCCGCCGTGGTGCTGGGCGGCACCAGCCTGGCTGGCGGCAAGGGGCGCATCGTCGGCACGCTGATCGGGGCGCTGATCCTCGGCTTCCTGAACAATGGCCTGAATTTACTGGGTGTTTCTTCCTACTACCAAATGATCGTGAAGGCAGTGGTGATACTGCTGGCGGTTCTGGTAGATAACAAAAGCAACAAGTAACCTCCCCCTACAGGAATCACGATGATGAAAATGAAAAAACTGGCAACCTTAGCCTCCGCCATCGCGCTGAGCGCCACCCTGAGCGCCCATGCCATGGCCAAAGAGACCATCGCGCTGGTGGTGTCCACCCTCAACAACCCGTTCTTCGTCTCGATGAAGGACGGAGCGCAGCAAGAGGCCAATAAGCTGGGCTACAACCTGGTGGTGCTGGACTCCCAGAACAACCCGGCGAAAGAGCTGGCCAACGTGCAGGATCTGATGGTGCGGGCGCCCAAGCTGCTGTTGATCAACCCGACCGACTCCGATGCGGTCGGCAACGCCATCAAGATGGCCAACCAGGCTAAGATCCCGGTCATCACGCTGGACCGCGTGGCGAGCAAGGGTGAAGTGGTGAGCCATATCGCTTCGGATAACCGCGTGGGCGGCAAAATGGCCGGCGACTTCATCGCCAAGAAAGCGGGCGCCGACGCCAAGGTGATTCAGCTGGAAGGCATTGCCGGCACCTCCGCCGCGCGTGAACGCGGCGAAGGCTTCAAACAGTCGCTGGATCAGAATAAATTCAAGCTGCTGGCCAGCCAGCCGGCCGATTTCGACCGCACCAAGGGCCTGAACGTGATGCAGAACCTGCTGACCGCTCACCCGGATGTGCAGGCGGTATTTGCCCAGAACGATGAAATGGCGCTGGGCGCGCTGCGTGCGCTGCAAACCGCCGGTAAAACCGACGTGATCGTGGTAGGCTTCGACGGCACCGCCGACGGCGTGAAAGCGGTTGAAGGCGGCAAGCTGGCGGCGACCGTGGCGCAGCGTCCCGATCAGATCGGCGTGATAGGCGTGGAAACCGCCGATAAAGTGCTGAAAGGCGAAAAAGTGCCGGCGACCATTCCGGTCGATTTGAAACTGGTCACTAAGTAAGTCATACCAGCGCCATCGGGACGGGGCGTTTACGATGGCGCGCAATTCAGGAATCAATGCGATGGAAACAGGTAAGCTGGTGGTTCTGGGCAGCATCAATGCCGACCATATCCTCAATATTGAACAATTCCCCCACCCGGGCGAAACGGTGATCGGGAAGCAGTATAAGGTGGCGTTTGGCGGCAAGGGAGCGAATCAGGCGGTGGCGGCCGGGCGCAGTGGGGCGGAGATCGCCTTTATCGCCTGCGTGGGCGCCGACGATATCGGCGAGCGTGTCCGCCGGCAGCTGGCGAGCGATCGCATTGATACCCAACCGATTGAAGCCATCGCCGACAGCACCACCGGCGTGGCGCTGATCTTCGTCAACGCCGAAGGCGAGAACGTGATCGGCATCAATGCCGGCGCCAACGCCGCGGTAACGCCGGATTACCTGGCGCGCTACCGGCAAAAAGTCATCGACGCCGATGCCCTGCTGATGCAGCTGGAGTCGCCGTTGGAGACGGTGATCGCCGCCGCCCGCTTGGCCAAGCAACATCAAACGCAAGTGATCCTCAACCCGGCCCCGGCGCGCGAGCTGCCGGACGAGCTGCTGGGGATGATTGATATGATCACCCCGAATGAAACCGAAGCGCAGCGCCTGACCGGCGTCGCTGTGGACAACGACGCCGATGCGGCGCGCGCGGCGCAGGCGCTGCACGACAAAGGCATCGCGACGGTGATCATCACCCTCGGCAGCCGTGGCGTGTGGCTGAGCGAAAACGGCAACGGCAAACGGGTGCCCGGCTTCAAAGTGCAAGCGGTGGATACCATCGCCGCCGGCGATACCTTTAACGGTGCGCTGGTGACCGCCCTGTTGGAAGGCAACAGCATGGCCGACGCGGTGCGTTTCGCCCATGCGGCGGCGGCGATCGCCGTAACCCGCCCCGGCGCGCAGCCTTCGGTGCCGTGGCGCGAAGAGATTGACGCCTTCTTGCAGCAACAGGGGTGATCCTTTGGCCACCATGAAAGATGTCGCCCGCCTGGCGGGCGTTTCAACCTCTACCGTTTCGCATGTGGTCAACAACAATCGCTTTGTCAGCGACAGCGTGCGCGACAAGGTCATGGCGGCCGTGGAACAGTTGAACTATGCGCCTTCTGCGCTGGCGCGCAGCCTGAAGCTTAATCAGACCCGCACCATCGGCATGCTGGTGACCGCCAGCAACAACCCGTTTTATGCCGAAGTGGTGCGCGGCGTGGAGCGCAGCTGCTATGAACGTGGCTACAGTCTGATCCTGTGCAATACCGAAGAAGACGCCGCGCGCATGAACCGCAGCATGGAGACGCTGCTGCAAAAGCGCGTCGACGGTTTGCTGTTGATGTGCACCGAAAACCACCGGCCATCGCAAGATGCCCTGAGCCGCTACCCGTCATTGCCGATCGTGATGATGGATTGGGCGCCGTTCGAGGGCGCGAACGATATTATTCAGGATAACTCGCTGCTGGGCGGTGAGATGGCGACCGATCATCTGATCGCCCGCGGCTACCGCAAGATCGCCTGCATCGCCGGCCCGCAGGATAAAACCACCGCCCGTCACCGGCTGGAAGGCTATCGCAACGCGATGCGGCGCGCCGGATTACCGGTTCCGACAGGGTATGAAGTGCATTGCGACTTTGAGTTTGAGGGCGGCGTGAATGCCATGCACCAACTGTTGGCGCTGGACGAACCGCCGCATGCGGTGTTCGCCGGCAACGACGCGGTGGCGGTAGGCGTTTATCAGGCGCTGTATCAGGCCGGGCTTTCCGTGCCGCAGGATATGGCGGTGATGGGGTACGATGATATTGAGCTGGCGCGTTATCTGGCGCCGCCGCTGAGCACCATTCATCAACCGAAGGATTCGCTGGGCGAGCTGGCGATCGATGCGCTGATCAACCGCCTGCAAAACCCGGAGCGCGCGCCCCAGGTGCTGGTGCTGACGCCCGAGCTGGTGGAGCGCGCTTCGGTGGGGCGCCGTTAACTGGCCGCCTTCGCTTCTTTCTTGCTTTCCTGGCCGCTGATCAAATTGCGGCCATCTTTCCTTCTCAGCAACATAAACACTAGCGCCGACGCCACGGTGACGATCCCCATGGTGATAAAGGTGTAATGGAAGTGGTCGATCATGGTGCCTAACGACAGGGATTCGTAAAAACGCAGCACCGCCGCGCTGATCGCCACGCCGAAGCTGATGGACAGTTGTTGGGTGACCGCCAGGACGCTGTTGCCGGCGCTGGCGTTGGCGTCGTTCAAATCCGCCAGGCTGATGGTGTTCATGGCGGTGAACTGGGTGGACATCGCCATGCCCAGCACGAACAGCGGCAGGATCATCAGCCACAGCGGCATGCCCGGGCTTTGCAGGGCAAACTGGGCGATCAGCACCCCGATGATAACGGTGATGCCGACCAGCGTTTTACGATAACCGAACCAGCGCAGCACCTGAGTGACGGTGGATTTCGCCATCAGTGAGCCGATGGCGGTTGGCGCCATCATGCAACCGGCGACGATTGCCGTGTAACCGAATCCCACCTGCAGCATGAGCGGCATTAAAAACGGCACGCAGCCGGTGCCCAACCTGGAGGCGACGTTGCCGGCGATGCCGACCGAGAAGGTGCGGGTTTTGAACAGGTCGAGACCGATCAGCGGCTGAGGGTGGCGGCGTGCGTGCGCGATGTAGCCGAACAGCATCACGAAGCCGCTGAGCAGAATGCCCAGCGAAACGTAGCTCGCCAGCACCCGCTCGCCAAACAGTTCCAGCCCGGTAGAGATCAGCACCAGACTCAGGCCGAACAGCATAAAACCAAGGAAATCGAAGCGGCGTTTGGGCGTGGTGAAGTCCGGCATGTATTTGCGTGCATAGAAGATGCCGAGCAGACCGATAGGAATATTGATCAGGAAAATCCAGTGCCAGGTGGCGTAGGTTACCAGCCAGCCGCCCAGCAGCGGCCCGAGAATCGGCCCGACCAGGCCGGGCATGGTGACGAAGTTCAGCACCGGCAGCAGTTCGCTGCGCGGGTAGGCGCGCAGCAGCGCCAACCGCGCGACCGGCATCATCATCGCGCCGCCGATGCCCTGCAGCACGCGAGAGGCAACCAGCACGCTCAACGTGGGGGAGAGGGCGCACAACAGCGAACCGAGGGTGAATAACGTGACGGCGAAGATGAACACGCGGCGGGTGCCGAAGCGGTCCGCCAGCCAACCGCTGACCGGGATCAGCATCGCCACCGTCAGCGTGTAGCTGATGACGGCCGATTGCATCGCCAGCGGCGAACGCCCCAGGCTTTGGGCGATCGCCGGCAGCGCGGTGTTGAGGATAGTGGCGTCCAGCGCCTGCATAAAGAACGCCATTGCGGCGATCCACGGTAGTCCTGCCATACTGCGCGCGGATTGGGTCATGGTCGGTCCTGGTTAAATGGTCGTCTGTCCCTCGTCTCTTTCTTCTATATATAAGCGGGGAGCGTGTCTAGTCTTTCTCTTTCAGCAGCACCTGGCAGGCGACGAGTGCGCCTGCGCTGTCTCCGGCGAGTATCGCATCGACGATAGCCTGATGATGGCGCAGCTTGATCACTTCATTGCCGGTGATGGCGCGGAAGTAGCTTTGGTACACCGAACTGAACAGGTTGGCGAACGAGGTCAGGAACGGGTTGCCGCTGGCCTCGTAGATAAGCTGGTGGAATTGGGTATCGACCTGGATCCAACGCTCGCGATCAAACTGGGTATGCAGCGCGCGCATTTCCGCCATCAGCCCCGCCAGCAACTTGGTTTGTTGCGGGCTGGCGTGGTTTGCCGCCAACGCGCAGGCCTGCGGCTCCAGCGAGGTGCGCAAGATAAGGAAGTGTTGCATCACCTGATCGAAGTTTTCCCGCGTCATCCACCAGGTCAGTAAATCTTGATCGAGGAAATTCCATTGGCTTTGCGGCATCACGCGGGTGCCAATGCGCGGGCGCGGCAACAACATGCCTTTGGCGGCTAACATCTTTACCGCTTCGCGCACCGCGGTGCGGCTGACGCCGAATTGCTCGCCCAGTTCCATTTCACCAGGCAGGATGCTGCCGGCCTGATAATCGCCTGCCAGAATTTGTTGGCCGAGTTTTTCTGCAAGCAGATAAGAAAGATTGCGTTGGGCGGCCTGTTGTTGTGCATTTAACGGCATGGCTGCGGATCCTTACTGACATCGTTATTTCTATTTTACTCCAGTGATCGCCAGCTTTTATGGCTGTTTACCTGAAAAAGTGACATTAATTCGCCGCTTTTTCGCCCTTTTGTTGAAAAAATCCGCGCTTGAAAAGTTTTTTGCAATTAGGGGTTGCGGCCCGCCGAGAACTCCCTATAATGCGCCTCCACTGACCGGGAACAACGACTGACAAGCCGCCGGGTCAGCGAGAAGAAAGCGAAATAAACGCTTGACTCTCCGGGCGAAAAGCGTAGTATACGCAGCCCGCGCCGATGAGTTTCTCGGCACTGCTCTTTAACAATTTATCAGACAATCTGTGTGGGCACTCCACAAGACGATATCCAGCATCTTCGGATGCAAAAAAATATCAAGTCTTGAAGAGTGACTAACTGAAGTAAAATTCATGCAGTAAATCTTTGAGCATCGCTTCTCGAGTGGAAGCACATCAAGCTTTTAATTGAAGAGTTTGATCATGGCTCAGATTGAACGCTGGCGGCAGGCTTAACACATGCAAGTCGAGCGGTAGCACAGGGGAGCTTGCTCCCCGGGTGACGAGCGGCGGACGGGTGAGTAATGTCTGGGAAACTGCCTGATGGAGGGGGATAACTACTGGAAACGGTAGCTAATACCGCATAACGTCGCAAGACCAAAGAGGGGGACCTTCGGGCCTCTTGCCATCAGATGTGCCCAGATGGGATTAGCTAGTAGGTGGGGTAATGGCTCACCTAGGCGACGATCCCTAGCTGGTCTGAGAGGATGACCAGCCACACTGGAACTGAGACACGGTCCAGACTCCTACGGGAGGCAGCAGTGGGGAATATTGCACAATGGGCGCAAGCCTGATGCAGCCATGCCGCGTGTGTGAAGAAGGCCTTCGGGTTGTAAAGCACTTTCAGCGAGGAGGAAGGTGGTGAGCTTAATACGTTCATCAATTGACGTTACTCGCAGAAGAAGCACCGGCTAACTCCGTGCCAGCAGCCGCGGTAATACGGAGGGTGCAAGCGTTAATCGGAATTACTGGGCGTAAAGCGCACGCAGGCGGTTTGTTAAGTCAGATGTGAAATCCCCGGGCTCAACCTGGGAACTGCATTTGAAACTGGCAAGCTAGAGTCTCGTAGAGGGGGGTAGAATTCCAGGTGTAGCGGTGAAATGCGTAGAGATCTGGAGGAATACCGGTGGCGAAGGCGGCCCCCTGGACGAAGACTGACGCTCAGGTGCGAAAGCGTGGGGAGCAAACAGGATTAGATACCCTGGTAGTCCACGCTGTAAACGATGTCGATTTGGAGGTTGTGCCCTTGAGGCGTGGCTTCCGGAGCTAACGCGTTAAATCGACCGCCTGGGGAGTACGGCCGCAAGGTTAAAACTCAAATGAATTGACGGGGGCCCGCACAAGCGGTGGAGCATGTGGTTTAATTCGATGCAACGCGAAGAACCTTACCTACTCTTGACATCCAGAGAACTTTCCAGAGATGGATTGGTGCCTTCGGGAACTCTGAGACAGGTGCTGCATGGCTGTCGTCAGCTCGTGTTGTGAAATGTTGGGTTAAGTCCCGCAACGAGCGCAACCCTTATCCTTTGTTGCCAGCGGTTCGGCCGGGAACTCAAAGGAGACTGCCAGTGATAAACTGGAGGAAGGTGGGGATGACGTCAAGTCATCATGGCCCTTACGAGTAGGGCTACACACGTGCTACAATGGCGTATACAAAGAGAAGCGACCTCGCGAGAGCAAGCGGACCTCATAAAGTACGTCGTAGTCCGGATTGGAGTCTGCAACTCGACTCCATGAAGTCGGAATCGCTAGTAATCGTAGATCAGAATGCTACGGTGAATACGTTCCCGGGCCTTGTACACACCGCCCGTCACACCATGGGAGTGGGTTGCAAAAGAAGTAGGTAGCTTAACCTTCGGGAGGGCGCTTACCACTTTGTGATTCATGACTGGGGTGAAGTCGTAACAAGGTAACCGTAGGGGAACCTGCGGTTGGATCACCTCCTTACCTAAAGATATTGCTTCGAGTGGCGTGCTCACACAGATTGTCTGATAGAAAGTAACGAGCAAAAGCGTCATAAAAGTACGGTGTCGTGTCCCCTTCGTCTAGAGGCCTAGGACACCGCCCTTTCACGGCGGTAACAGGGGTTCGAATCCCCTAGGGGACGCCAAGCTTCCGACCCACCCGGTGAAAGCGGCGGTCTTCAGTATCTGACGATACACCATATCTTAAAGATGACTTCCGAGTCATGTTTAAGATATTGCTCTTTAACAATCTGGAACAAGCTGAAAATTGAAACATGACGGCTGAAATTTATCCCTCCGTAGAAGTACTGGGATAAAGAGTAACCTGTCATAGAGTCTCTCAAATGTTTGCAGCGCGAACGATGGAAACATCTTCGGGTTGTGAGGTTAAGTGACTAAGCGTACACGGTGGATGCCTAGGCAGTCAGAGGCGATGAAGGGCGTGCTAATCTGCGAAAAGCGTCGGTAAGGTGATATGAACCGTTATAACCGGCGATACCCGAATGGGGAAACCCAGTGTGTTTCGACACACTATCATGTCATGAATACATAGTGGCATGAGGCGAACCGGGGGAACTGAAACATCTAAGTACCCCGAGGAAAAGAAATCAACCGAGATTCCCCCAGTAGCGGCGAGCGAACGGGGAGGAGCCCAGAACCTGAATCGGCTTGTGTGTTAGTGGAAGCGTCTGGAAAGTCGCGCAGCAAAGGGTGATAGCCCCGTACACTAAAATGCACAGGTCGTGAGTTCGATGAGTAGGGCGGGACACGTGACATCCTGTCTGAATATGGGGGGACCATCCTCCAAGGCTAAATACTCCTGACTGACCGATAGTGAACCAGTACCGTGAGGGAAAGGCGAAAAGAACCCCGGCGAGGGGAGTGAAATAGAACCTGAAACCGTGTACGTACAAGCAGTGGGAGCACCTTCGTGGTGTGACTGCGTACCTTTTGTATAATGGGTCAGCGACTTATATTTTGTAGCAAGGTTAACCGTATAGGGGAGCCGTAGGGAAACCGAGTCTTAACTGGGCGACTAGTTGCAAGGTATAGACCCGAAACCCGGTGATCTAGCCATGGGCAGGTTGAAGGTTGGGTAACACTAACTGGAGGACCGAACCGACTAATGTTGAAAAATTAGCGGATGACTTGTGGCTGGGGGTGAAAGGCCAATCAAACCGGGAGATAGCTGGTTCTCCCCGAAAGCTATTTAGGTAGCGCCTCGTGAACTCATCTTCGGGGGTAGAGCACTGTTTCGGCTAGGGGGCCATCCCGGCTTACCAAACCGATGCAAACTCCGAATACCGAAGAATGTTATCACGGGAGACACACGGCGGGTGCTAACGTCCGTCGTGAAGAGGGAAACAACCCAGACCGCCAGCTAAGGTCCCAAAGTCATGGTTAAGTGGGAAACGATGTGGGAAGGCATAGACAGCCAGGATGTTGGCTTAGAAGCAGCCATCATTTAAAGAAAGCGTAATAGCTCACTGGTCGAGTCGGCCTGCGCGGAAGATGTAACGGGGCTAAACCATGCACCGAAGCTGCGGCAGCGACGCTTAGCGTTGTTGGGTAGGGGAGCGTTCTGTAAGCCGTTGAAGGTGGCCTGTGAGGGTTGCTGGAGGTATCAGAAGTGCGAATGCTGACATAAGTAACGATAAAGCGGGTGAAAAGCCCGCTCGCCGGAAGACCAAGGGTTCCTGTCCAACGTTAATCGGGGCAGGGTGAGTCGACCCCTAAGGCGAGGCTGAAAAGCGTAGTCGATGGGAAACAGGTTAATATTCCTGTACTTGGTGTTACTGCGAAGGGGGGACGGAGAAGGCTAGGCTAGCCGGGCGACGGTTGTCCCGGTTTAAGCGTGTAGGGGGTGTGACCTGGTAAATCCGGTTGCATACTAACCCTGAGGCGTGATGACGATGCACTACGGTGCAGAAGTAGTTGATGCCCTGCTTCCAGGAAAATCCTCTAAGCTCCAGGTAACATTAAATCGTACCCCAAACCGACACAGGTGGTCAGGTAGAGAATACCAAGGCGCTTGAGAGAACTCGGGTGAAGGAACTAGGCAAAATGGTGCCGTAACTTCGGGAGAAGGCACGCTGGCATGTAGGTGAAGTCCCTTGCGGATGGAGCTGAAGCCAGTCGAAGATACCAGCTGGCTGCAACTGTTTAATAAAAACACAGCACTGTGCAAACACGAAAGTGGACGTATACGGTGTGACGCCTGCCCGGTGCTGGAAGGTTAATTGATGGGGTCAGCCGCAAGGCGAAGCTCTTGATCGAAGCCCCAGTAAACGGCGGCCGTAACTATAACGGTCCTAAGGTAGCGAAATTCCTTGTCGGGTAAGTTCCGACCTGCACGAATGGCGTAATGATGGCCAGGCTGTCTCCACCCGAGACTCAGTGAAATTGAACTCGCTGTGAAGATGCAGTGTACCCGCGGCAAGACGGAAAGACCCCGTGAACCTTTACTATAGCTTGACACTGAACATTGAGCCTTGATGTGTAGGATAGGTGGGAGGCTTTGAAGCGTGGACGCCAGTCTGCGTGGAGCCATCCTTGAAATACCACCCTTTAATGTTTGATGTTCTAACTCGGCCCCGTGATCCGGGGTGAGGACAGTGTCTGGTGGGTAGTTTGACTGGGGCGGTCTCCTCCCAAAGAGTAACGGAGGAGCACGAAGGTTAGCTAATCACGGTCGGACATCGTGAGGTTAGTGCAAAGGCATAAGCTAGCTTGACTGCGAGAGTGACGGCTCGAGCAGGTACGAAAGTAGGTCTTAGTGATCCGGTGGTTCTGAATGGAAGGGCCATCGCTCAACGGATAAAAGGTACTCCGGGGATAACAGGCTGATACCGCCCAAGAGTTCATATCGACGGCGGTGTTTGGCACCTCGATGTCGGCTCATCACATCCTGGGGCTGAAGTAGGTCCCAAGGGTATGGCTGTTCGCCATTTAAAGTGGTACGCGAGCTGGGTTTAGAACGTCGTGAGACAGTTCGGTCCCTATCTGCCGTGGGCGTTGGAAGATTGAGAGGGGTTGCTCCTAGTACGAGAGGACCGGAGTGAACGCACCACTGGTGTTCGGGTTGTCATGCCAATGGCATTGCCCGGTAGCTAAGTGCGGAAAAGATAAGCGCTGAAAGCATCTAAGCGCGAAACTTGCCTCAAGATGAGTCTTCCCTGGGCCTTTAAGGCCCCTGAAGGAACGTTTAAGACTAAGACGTTGATAGGCTGGGTGTGTAAGTGCAGCGATGCATTGAGCTAACCAGTACTAATGATCCGTGAGGCTTAACCTTACAACACCGAAGGTGTTTTTAGAGAGATTTTCAGCAAAGTTCCGAGATTGGTTCTGATGGCGACACGAGAGTGAAGCGGTTGGAATGAAACGAATTTGCCTGGCGGCAATAGCGCGGTGGTCCCACCTGACCCCATGCCGAACTCAGAAGTGAAACGCCGTAGCGCCGATGGTAGTGTGGGGTCTCCCCATGCGAGAGTAGGACACTGCCAGGCATCAAATAAAACAACAAGCCTCATGCGAAAGCATGGGGCTTTTTGTTTTGTCTGTTATCTGGCGTTCTGCTCGAGCATGGGCATCCTGAGACGAATGGTGTAGGACAAATCCGCCGGGAGCGGATTTGAACGTTGCGAAGCAACGGCCCGAAGGGGGGCGGGCAGGACGCCCGCCATAAACTGCCAGGCATCAAACAAAGCCGAAAGCCCTGAACTGACGTTCAGGGCTTTTTGCTATGCGTAAAACGTAAAAAAGCGCAGCTACGCTGCGCCTTTCAACCACTCGACAATAAATTCGGCGATGCTTTCCGGTTGATTGAGATCCAGCTGCTTAGCTGAGATGGATAGTGGTCGGTCGCTGGCTACCGCCACGACAAACTGATCCAACATGTCTTCCAACGGTTTGCCGATCTCGGTCCGATAAAGCAGGATTTTGCTGACCGGCTCATGTTTAAACCCTTCAACAAGAATCAAATCGATCTTATCGGCATCAAAACGCTCTGCCAGGTAGCGTAGATCCAAAGGTTGTTGCTCCGGCGTTTCGGTCATTAATGCCCAGCGGCGATCGCTGGCGACCAGCGTCTGATCGGCGCCCGCTTTACGCAGCTCATAGCTGTCCTTACCTGGCGTATCCACATCCATATCGTGATGCGTATGTTTGATCAGTCCAATCCTTACCTGGCGCTGTTTCAGCAACGGGATCAGCTGTTTGAGCAGGGTGGTTTTTCCCGTACCGCTGTAGGCGCCGATGGCCAGCAAGGGGGGCAATGAACGATTCATTTCTTTAACTCTCGTGTTTGCTGCCAATGTCGGCAGTCTTCCGGCGTATTCAGGTTATGAAATGCCGCTTGTTGTCCGCTGAACACCACGCGTTGTGCGTTAATCTGATGCAAGAACAGCATCAGCTTGCGTTCACCGCGCGCCAGATAGTCGGCCAGCTGCGGCGCTATTTGGGTATGCAGTAACGCCAGCGTAGGGTGATCACGTTCGCCATCGCTGGCAAAGGCAGCCGGCGCAGCGCCTTTTTGCCGCCAGAGTTGTGCCACTAAGTCAGCGGGAAAGTCGGGGACGTCACAAGGGACGAAGGCCACCCATTCGTTGGAAGATTGCTTGAGTCCGGCCAGCATACCGGCCAACGGCCCGGCGAAATCGGGCGTCAGATCGCCAATCACCGGCAAACCGCTCGCCTGGTAACATGCCTGATTGCGATTGGCGCTGATGACGATGGAAGCCACCTGCGGCCGTAACCGAGCCAATATGTGTTGATAGAGTGCGATACCACCAATCGACACCAGGCCTTTGTCTTCACCGCCCATACGCGTGGCCCGTCCACCGGCCAAAATGACGCCGCTGATTTCTTTATGCATCTCGTTTATCCCGCCTTGTCGATGGGCTGATTGTAGCGCTAAAGCAGGCGTGACATCAGGATTTACCTTTATTGACAAGCCGGTTCTTTCACTGTGTGGGTAAGCCTGTTACTTTGTGAGTTTATTCATGCTATTGGACGATATTGAGATGAAAACGCATCGCGTAAACGAGTTGATCGAGCTGTTGCACCCGGCCTGGCAGGAAGATCCCGATCTCAATTTGATGCAGTTTTTGCAAAAGCTGGCGAAGGAAGCGGGCTTCCAGGGCGAGTTGTCCGAACTGAGCGACGACATTCTCATTTATCACCTGAAAATGCGCGGTAGCGCCGGCACGGATCAGATCCCGGGTCTGAAGAAAGATTACGAAGAAGATTTTAAAACGGCGCTGCTGCGCGCTCGCGGCGTTATCAAGGACTGATCCTCGTGCGGTGCGAGAAAGCATAGCGCGTGAAATGCGCCATTAATGCTACTATTTCTCATTCCCGGCACCGTGCTGTCAGCGATCAAACGAACGTTATGAATAACTCTGCTTTTAATTTCGAAACCCTGTCGCCCGATTTGATTATGGACGCGCTAGAAGGAGTTGGCCTGCGCGTCGATTCCGGCCTCACGGCGCTGAACAGCTACGAGAACCGCGTCTATCAGTTTATGGACGAAGATCGCCGGCGCTACGTGGTGAAGTTTTACCGCCCGGAGCGCTGGAGCGCCGCACAGATCGGTGAGGAACATCAGTTCGCTCTGGATCTGGCCGGTGCGGAGATCCCGGCGGTGGCGCCGTTGGCGCTGCAAGGCGCTACCCTGCATACGCACGGCGGCTTTTTCTTTGCCCTGTTCCCCAGCGTAGGGGGCCGGCAATACGAGATAGACAATCTGGATCAGTTGGAATGGGTGGGCCGTTTTTTGGGGCGTATCCACCAGGTCGGCGGTGAGCGTTTGTTCGCTGAGCGGCCAACGATGGGGATTGAAGAGTACCTCACCGGCCCGCGTCAGGTGCTGGTCGATTGCGGGCTGCTACCGGCAACGCAGCGTGACGCGTTCCTGCAGGCGACGGATAATCTGATTGCGGCGATCAAGTCGCACTGGCATCTGAACTGGCAGCCGCGCCGTTTGCACGGTGACTGCCATCCGGGCAATATTCTGTGGTGCGATGGCCCGCTGTTCGTCGATCTTGATGACGCGCGCAACGGCCCGGCAGTGCAGGATCTGTGGATGTTGCTGCATGGCGAACGTCGCGATCAACTGATGCAGCTGGATGTCTTGCTGGAGGCGTATAGCGAATTTGCCGAGTTCGATCAGCGCGAGCTGGCGTTGATTGAACCACTGCGGGCGATGCGCATGGTGTATTACCTGGCCTGGGTCGCTCGCCGCTGGCAGGATCCGGCCTTCCCTAAGAGTTTTCCGTGGATGGCGGAGTCTGATTTCTGGTTGTCTCAGACTGCGGCCTTCACCGAACAGGTTAAGCTGTTGCAGGAGCCTCCTCTGCAGCTGACGCCAATGTATTGAAGCTTTAACACAATGGAGAGTTTAGTCTTATGAAAAAAATATGGTTGGCGCTCGTTGGCATGGTGATGGCATTCAGCGCCTCGGCGGCACAGTTTAGCGATGGCGCTCAGTATGTGACTCTGGACAAACCGGTGACCGGCGAGCCGCAGGTGTTGGAGTTCTTCTCCTTCTACTGCCCGCACTGCTACCAGTTCGAGCAGGTCTATCATGTGTCTGAGAACGTAAAGAAAGCGCTGCCTGCCGGCACCAAAATGACCAAGTACCACGTGGAGTTCCTGGGGCCGTTGGGCAAACAGCTGACTCAGGCGTGGGCGGTGGCGATGGCGCTGGGCGTGGAAGACAAGGTGAGCCCGCTGATGTTTGAAGCGGTGCAGAAAACCCAGACCGTGCAAACGCCGGACGATATCCGCAACGTCTTCGTGAAAGCGGGCGTGACCGCTGCAGATTATGACGCGGCCTGGAACAGCTTCGTGGTGAAATCTCTGGTGGTTCAACAGGAGAAAGCCGCAGAAGATCTGCAGCTGCGCGGCGTGCCGGCGGTATTCGTCAACGGCAAATACATGGTTAAAAACGATGGCCTGGACACCAGCTCGATGGACGCTTACGTGAAGCAGTTCGCCGATGTGGTTAAATTCCTCAGCCAGCAGAAATAAGCCTGATTCAATATGAAAAACGCCGGCATCGCCGGCGTTTTTTTATCCGTATTGCCGCTTCAATTTATCCAGCAACCGGTCTTTTTCCTGCCACAGCGTATTCAGCCACAGCTGGAAGCGCCGCTTGAACTGTTTGTCGTTGAAGTAGTCGCCGTGCAGGGTTTCATCGATCGGCAGCGTCTCTATTCTCACCACGATACGCGTCAGCCGCCCACACAGCATATCCATAAAAGGCCGCTGGTTATTTTCCGGATAGAGCAGAGTAACGTTCAACACTTTGTCGAACTGATTGCCCAGCGCGCTGAGCGTAAACGCGATGCCGGCGGCTTTAGGCGCCAGCAAATTGCGATACGGCGAGTTGCTTTTAATTTTCTTGGCTTCAGTGAAGCGCGAACCCTCGACGAAATTGACGATGGTGGTTGGACGCTGGCGGAATTTTTCGCAGGAACGGCGCGTCGTTTCGATATCCTTGCCGCGCTTTTCCGGATGCTTGAGCAAATAGGCGCGGGAGTAACGCTTCATGAATGGCATATCCAGCGCCCAGCAGGCCAGGCCGACAAAAGGCACCCAGGCGAGCTGTTGCTTGAGGAAATACTTATTCATTGGAATATGATTTCTGAACAGCACGCATAACACGACAATGTCCGACCAGCTTTCGTGGTTGCTGATCAGCAGATACCAGTTTTTGCGATCCAACCCTTCCAGCCCTTCAATATCCCAACGCAGTTGCCCGTTAATGCGCAATAACAGCGCCAGCCCTTGGCACCAACACCACATCATGAAATCGGCGAAAGCCGAGATATATCGCCAGACGGCGGGAATGGGCACCAGGAGTTTCACGATGCCGGCCAGCGTGATGGGGATGGAGCACAACACCGTCACCAGAATGGTAAGTATGACGGAAATGATAAAGATAACAGGCGTTAACAATCTTGGCATGATTATGGGCTGACGGTTGTTGGGAACATCGTTGCATGCCAAAGCGCATGAACAAAAACGCATTTTAACAGAAATCGCCGGGGTAAAGCGCCGCTAAAAATCACTGTTTTTCGTCTCGATGGATAACCATTTGCTGAGTTTTCGTGCAACTTGTCCAGCTTGTGCTATGGTAATTGAGGCGCCGAATTTGATTAATAGTGCGATTAAAATCCGGCGAAAGTTATATCCACAAATTCAATAAATGCCAGTAATAAAGCGTCGCCGGAATTCGTTCTTTTAACGCGGTGATTTAAATAGGAATTTTATTCGCCGTTATAACGATAATCGCAGCGTTATAATTCGGTCTCTTTTCTATGCACAAAGTTATCCACAGGTAAGATCTTGCGGATCCTCGCACACAATCACATCATTTTCGTCCGCAATGCACGCTAAGGTTCGTCTCCGGCGGCCAGCTATGGCATGCTTACCTCTATGTCCGATCACGATAAAGAAACGCTATGGCCCAGATTGCAGAAAACCCACTAATCCTGGTTGACGGTTCCTCCTACCTCTACCGCGCTTATCACGCCTTCCCGCCGCTGACCAACTCGGCGGGCGAGCCGACCGGCGCGATGTACGGCGTGCTGAATATGCTGCGCAGCCTGCTGCTGCAGTATCAACCGAGCCACGTTGCCGTGGTGTTTGATGCCAAAGGGAAAACCTTCCGCGATGATCTCTTCGCTGAATACAAATCACACCGGCCGCCGATGCCGGACGATCTGCGCGCGCAGATCGAGCCGCTGCACAGCATGGTCAAGGCGATGGGCCTGCCGCTGCTGGTGACACCCGGCGTTGAGGCGGACGACGTTATCGGTACGCTGGCGTTGGAGGCCGAAAAGGCCGGCCATGCGGTGCTGATCAGCACCGGCGACAAAGACATGGCGCAGCTGGTGACGCCGAACGTCACCCTGATCAACACCATGAACAACACGATCCTCGGCCCGCAGGAAGTGTGCGACAAGTACGGCATTCCGCCGGAGTTGATCATCGACTTCCTGGCGCTGATGGGCGATTCATCGGACAACATTCCCGGCGTGCCGGGCGTGGGCGAGAAAACCGCCCAGGCGTTGCTGCAGGGGATCGGCGGGCTGGATGCGCTGTACGGCAATCTGGAGAACATCGCCACGCTGAGCTTCCGCGGCGCCAAAACCATGGCGGCCAAGCTGGAGCAGAACAAAGAGGTCGCGTACCTCTCCTATAAGCTGGCGACGATCAAAACCGACGTCGAACTGGATCTGACCTGCGCGGACCTGACGGTATCTGAGCCGGATGTCGATACGCTGCAACAGCTGTTCAAACAGTACGAGTTCAAACGCTGGCTGGCGGACGTGGAAGCCGGCGTCTGGCTGGAAAACAAGAAAGGCGCGGGCGCGAAAGCTGCCGGCGCCGCCAAACCGGCAGCCGCCGTGGAAGCGCCGAAAGCCTTGGCGGAAGCCAAGCTGTCCCAGGACGGGTATGTCACTATCCTGGATGAAGCGACCTTTACCGACTGGCTGGCGCGGCTGAAAAAGGCCGACGTGTTTGCCTTCGATACCGAAACCGACGGTCTGGATACCCTGACCGCCAACCTGATCGGCCTGTCCTTCGCGATCGCGCCGGGCGAAGCGGCCTATTTGCCGGTGGCGCACGATTATCTGGATGCGCCGGCGCAGCTGGATCGCGCTTATGTGCTGGAGGCGCTCAAGCCGCTGCTGGAAGACGAGAAGGCGCTCAAGGTCGGGCAAAACCTGAAGTTCGACATGAGCCTGCTGGCGCGCTACGGCATCGAGATGCGCGGCATCGCCTACGACACCATGTTGGAGTCCTATGTGCTGGACAGCGTCGGCGGCCGTCACGATATGGACAGCCTGGCCGATCGTTATCTGGGCCACAAAACCATCACCTTCGAAGAGATCGCCGGCAAGGGCAAAAACCAGCTGACGTTCAATCAGATCGCGCTGGAGCAGGCGGCGCCTTACGCCGCCGAAGATGCCGATGTCACGCTGCAGCTGCACCTGGCGATGTGGCCGCAGCTGAAACAGAGCGCGGAACTGCTGACGGTATTCAATGAGATTGAAATGCCGCTGCTGCCGGTGCTGTCGCATATCGAACGCACCGGGGTGCTGATCGATCCGGCCATTTTGTCGGCCCACTCCCAGGAGTTGGCCAAGCGTCTGGCAGAGTTGGAGGCGCAGGCCCACGAGCTGGCGGAAGAGCCGTTCAACCTGGCGTCGACCAAGCAGCTGCAGGCGATCCTGTACGAAAAACAAAAGCTGCCGGTGCTGAAGAAAACCCCGGGCGGGGCGCCGTCCACCAACGAAGAGGTGCTGGCCGAGCTGGCGCTGGACTACCCGCTGCCGAAGGTGATCCTGGAATACCGCGGCCTGGCGAAACTGAAGACCACCTATACCGACAAGCTGCCGTTGATGATCAATCCGGTCAGCGGCCGGGTGCATACCTCGTACCATCAGGCGGTGACCGCCACCGGCCGCCTCTCCTCGAGCGATCCGAACCTGCAGAATATCCCGGTGCGCAACGAAGAAGGGCGGCGCATTCGCCAGGCCTTTATTGCGCCGGAAGGCTACCGCATCGTTGCGGCCGACTACTCGCAGATCGAGCTGCGCATCATGGCGCATCTGTCACAGGATGAGGGTCTGCTGAAGGCCTTTGCCGAAGGGAAAGACATTCACCGCGCCACGGCGTCGGAAGTTTTCGGCGTGCCGTTGGATAAAGTGACCGGCGAGCAGCGCCGCAGCGCCAAGGCGATTAACTTCGGTTTGATTTACGGCATGAGCGCCTTCGGCCTGGCGCGTCAGTTGGGGATCCCGCGTGGGGAAGCCCAGCGCTATATGGATCTCTACTTTGAGCGTTACCCGGGCGTGCTGGATTACATGGAGCGCACCCGTCAGCAGGCTTCCGAGCAGGGCTATGTCAGCACGCTGGACGGCCGCCGTCTGTATCTGCCGGACGTCCGCTCCAGCAACGCCATGCGCCGCAAGGCGGCCGAGCGCGCCGCCATCAACGCCCCGATGCAGGGCACGGCAGCCGATATCATCAAGCGTGCGATGATCGAGGTCGACGCCTGGCTGCAAGGGCAGGAGAAGCCGTTGGTGCGCGCGATCATGCAGGTGCACGATGAATTGGTGTTCGAGGTGCATGAATCGGTGATCGAAGAAGCCAGCCAGCGCATCCGCCAACTGATGGAAGGCAGCATGGCTCTGGCGGTGCCGCTGAAGGTCGATGTGGGCGTCGGCATGAACTGGGATGAAGCGCACTGATCGCCGGGTTATCGCCGTATGCGCTAACTGGCGAGAAGCTAAGCACTTTTCGTAATTAAGCTACAAGATGCGGCGATAGTTTCCCCAACTTCGCCGTTCTTGCGCCGCAAATTGTGTAAGTAAACTACAAAAAATTCTTTTTCCCTGCGAAAAAATGATGTAGAGTTACAGGCGTAGGGTACAGAGGTAAGATGTTCTATCTTTCAGACCTTTTACTTCACGTAATCGGATTTGGCTGAATATTTAGCCGCCCCAGTCAGTATTGACTGGGGCGTTTTTTATTGTAAAAACAGCAGCAAACCATACGTTTTTCCTATCGCTCGGCCCCGCTTTTCATTTCAGCTTCCGCTCCCTCAATCCGCGTAATTCGGCGAGACAAGCCCGTTTTGGCAATAAGTCTTTATGATGGCTTTATTTCAAAAGTGTAATTAGATAACAAAAAATCCCGCCTGCGGCCGATCTGCGGGCATAAAAAAGCCGATGCGGTAAGACATCGGCTCAAACGTGCGATCAGGGCTTATTCGCCGATGTCCTCTTCCGGCAGCACTTCCGGCGGGATCTCGTTAAACCAGGTGTCCAGCTTCTGGCGCAGCTTGTCGACGCCGATCTTTTTCAGCGATGAGAAGGCTTCGACCTGGATATCCCCCATAAACGGCAGCACCGCTTCACGCACCATGTTGAGCTGTGCCTTGCGTGCGCCGGAGGCCAGCTTGTCGGCCTTGGTCAGCAACACCAGCACCGGCGTGCCGACGTCGACCGCCCACTGGATCATCTGCTGGTCGAGATCTTTCAGCGGATGGCGGATATCCATCAGCACCACCAGCCCTTTCAGGCTGTTGCGCATCTGCAGGTATTCGCCCAGCGCGCGTTGCCATTTGCGCTTCATTTCTTCCGGCACTTCGGCGTAGCCATAACCCGGCAGGTCGACCAGACGAATGCCGTCTTCCACTTCGAACAGGTTGATCAGCTGGGTGCGCCCCGGCGTCTTACTGGTGCGCGCCAGGCTTTTTTGGTTGGTCAGCGTATTCAGCGCGCTGGATTTACCGGCGTTGGAACGGCCGGCAAAGGCGACTTCAATTCCTGCATCCCCCGGAAGATGGCGAATATCGGGTGCGCTGGTGACGAAATGGGTCACATGATAGTTGTAGTTCTTGCTGGTCAAAATTTTTCGTCTCCGTGAGGATGGCTAACTGGTTGGCGATTATAACTGCATCAGCGGTAAAAATGGCGTGTTTCTCCGTTTTTAAGCGGCGGGGCGCGATAAAACGACAGTTAAGCCGACCGTACGTTGTGAGACATTTGCCATTCGAATCGCGGGTAATGTCGCTTTATTCGAAAGTGATATTTATGTTTTTATTTTAAAAACAACATGTTGTTTTTTCGTTGTGTGGAAATGTCAGTCAAATCGGCGTCAGGTGCCTTGAGCCTTCGCAACAATAACGTAAAGTACTCGTTAACGCAGGGTTGCGCAGGATTAGGGAACATCCGGGAAGGATGACAAATCTCAGGGAATGCACAGGGCGTGCAATGAGTGCCAGGATGAACGCAAAAGGAAGTGACCCTTTCGCACCGGAATAGGCGGCAGGCACATCGGATGGTGAAGTATCGGCAGTTTGGATGCCCGCAGGAAGCGCGCTCGGGAAGAGCGGATGCGAATGGATTGCGCCATGGACGATTTTCCTTTCAGGATGAAGGACGTAGTGGCAGGGAATGCGGTTATAGCAGAAGGAAAAACCGGGATGTTGCATGTACGCAAGGAGCGCGTAACAGGAATACCCTTCGCAAGAAGGTGCGAAATAGGCGGCAGGTTTAACCTGCCGCCTTTTTCTTTGTCCGCTTTCTGCTAGATTCCGCCGCAATTCTATACTGAATCTACATACCTAAGAGCACACGCTATGAACCAGCCATCAAAAGCACCTCGCGGCAGCGCGGCGAAGTCAAAAACGAAAAAGAAAAGCCGTATGGAGCTCGATCAGGAAGCGCGCGAGCGCAAACGCCTGAAAAAGCGCCGCGGCCACGCTTCCGGTTCACGCACTCAGGTCGAGTCCGGCAGCCAGAAAAACAAATCGGCGGCGGAAGCCAAAGATCCGCGTATCGGCAGTAAAGTGCCGGTTGCGCTGGTGGTCGACGAAACCAAAGTGAAGCCCAAACCGCAGCCGAAGCCAAAGGCCGAAGCGAAACCGCGCCTGTCGCCGGAAGAAGAGCTGGCGAAGCTGGAAAATGACGAACGCCTGAACGCGCTGCTGGATCGCATCGACGATGGCGAAACGCTGAACGCGCAAGAGCAGGCGTATGTCGACAAGACGCTGGATCGCATCGATGTGCTGATGGATGTGCTGGGCATCGAGCTGGGCGATGAAGACGACGAGGAAGAAGAAGAGAAGCAGGAAGATATTCTGAAGCTGCTGAAAGGCGGCAACCCGAAGGACGCTTTTTAACGCGCCATGTGGCTGATCCCGACAATAGCCCTACTCTTGATGTGTTATCTGCTGTGGTTATTCGGTAAACTATGGCGGCTGTCTAAGCGCAAAGCGCGTTTTCGCAGCGCTTCCGTGGCCAGACAGCGCAGACAACCGCCCCTCTCCCGGCCCGGTAGAAAAAGATATCGGAAGGAGTGAGCATGTCAGAGCAGACGATTGTCTGGGATTTGGCCCTGATCCAAAAATATAACTACTCAGGGCCGCGTTATACCTCATACCCCACGGCGCTCGAGTTTAACCAGCGCTACGACGAAGCGGCGTTTCAACGCGCCGCGGCGCGCTACCCTGAGCGCCCGCTGTCGCTGTACGTGCATATCCCTTTCTGCCATAAGCTGTGCTATTTCTGCGGCTGCAACAAGCTGGTGACGCGCCAGACGCACAAGGCCGACGAATACCTGAACGTTTTGGCGCAAGAGATCGCCAGCCGTGCGCCGCTGTTCGCCGGCCGCAAGGTTGGCCAGATGCACTGGGGCGGCGGTACGCCAACCTACCTGGACAAAGCGCAAATCAGCCGGCTGGTGGCGCTGCTGCGCGAACATTTTGATTTTCTGCCTGATGCGGAGATGTCGATCGAAGTCGATCCGCGCGAGATAGAGCTGGATGTGCTCGATCATTTACGCGCCGAAGGCTTTAACCGTTTGAGCATGGGGGTGCAGGATTTCAACAAGCAGGTGCAGCAGTTGGTCAATCGCGAGCAGGATGAAGCCTTCATTTTCGCCCTGATCGAGCGGGCCAAAGCGCTGGGCTTCCGCTCGACCAATATCGATCTGATCTACGGCCTGCCGAAACAGACGCCGGAAAGCTTCGCCTTCACCCTGCAGCGGGTGGCTGAACTGGATCCCGATCGCCTCAGCGTGTTCAACTACGCGCATATGCCGAATTTATTCGCCGCCCAGCGCAAAATCAAAGACGCCGATCTGCCCAGCGCGCAGCAGAAGCTGGATATCCTGCAGCAGAGCATCGCGTTCCTGACTGACGCCGGCTATCAGTTTATCGGTATGGATCACTTTGCACGCCCGGACGATGAGCTGGCGATTGCGCAACGCGAAGGCAAGCTGCACCGCAATTTCCAGGGCTACACCACCCAGGGCGACAGCGATCTGCTGGGGTTGGGCGTGTCGGCCATCAGCATGCTCGGCGACAGCTATGCGCAGAACCAGAAAGAGCTGAAGCATTACTATGAGAGCGTACCGGCGCAGGGCAACGCCCTGTGGCGCGGGCTGGCGCTGACGGACGACGATTGTCTGCGGCGCGATCTGATCAAAACGCTGATCTGCAACTTTCGGTTGGCGTATCAGCCGCTCGAACGGCAATACGGCATCGATTTCACCGCTTACTTCGCCGAAGACCTGCAGCTGCTGGCGCCGTTTGAACGCGATGGGCTGGTGGAGCGCGACGAGCAGGGCATTCGCGTCACGCCGCGCGGGCGCTTGCTGATCCGCAATATTTGCATGTGCTTCGACCGCTATCTGCGGCAACAGGCGCGCAGCCAGCAGTTCTCTCGGGTGATCTGAGGATGAAAAAACAGCCGCTGATGCGGCTGTTTTTTTAACTGAAGAAGTTAATCAGCGCGGCGCACAACACCGCGGCGACCGCCGCCTGCGGGGTGTGGCTGGCGGCGGAGCCCAGCTCCGCGCCCTGAGAAATGAATACGATGAATGAGTCCAGCATCGTCAACCTCCAGAGTGTGCGACACGATCATACTGCGCCCGCGCCGGCTGTAAAGCCTGAGGTTGGCGTTTTTTTGTGCGCCGGACTGCGTTTTTCATCATCCACCCCGTTCCTATTCCATGCCCAGCTCTTTAAGCTTGCGTGTCAGGGTATTGCGCCCCCAGCCCAGCAGGCGCGCGGCTTCCTGTTTGTGCCCTTGGGTGTGGCGCAGGGCGGTGGTGAGCAGCGTGCGCTCCATTTCCGGCTGTGCTTCCGACAGCAGATTTTGATGACCGGAACGCAGCGCGCGATCGGCCCACTGCGCCAGCAGCGTGGCCCAGCTGTCCGGCAGGCTGTGGCTGGGGCTCTCCGGCGCAGCGGTTTCGAACAGTTCACCCGGCAGATCCTGAATCAGCACCTCTTGCCCGGCGGCCATCACCGTCAGCCAGCGGCAGGTGTTCTCCAGCTGGCGCACGTTGCCCGGCCAGGGCAGGCGGGTCAGCGCGGTTTCGGTTTCCGGATGCAGGTTCTTGGCCTCGACGCCCAGCTCCTTGGCGGCGATCTGCAGGAAGTGGCGCGCCAGCCGCGGGATGTCTTCCCGGCGCTCGCGCAGCGGCGGCAGGTGTACGCGGATCACGTTCAGGCGGTGGAACAGATCCTCGCGGAACTTGCCTTCCTGTACCCGCAGCTCCAGGTTCTGGTGCGTGGCGGCGATGATGCGCACGTCGACCTTCACCGGCGCATAGCCGCCGACCCGGTAGAACTGGCCGTCCGCCAGCACCCGCAGCAGGCGCGTTTGCACGTCGAGCGGCATATCGCCGATCTCGTCGAGGAACAGCGTGCCGCCGTCGGCCTGTTCAAAGCGCCCCTGACGGATTTGGTTCGCGCCGGTGAAGGCGCCTTTCTCGTGGCCGAACAGCTCGGACTCGATCAGATCCTTGGGAATAGCGGCCATGTTCAGGGCGATGAACGGTGATTTGGCGCGCGGGCTGTGGCGGTGCAGCGCATGCGCCACCAGCTCTTTACCGGTGCCGGATTCGCCGTTGATCAGCACGCTGATCGACGAACGCGAGAGCCTGCCGATGATGCGAAACACGTCCTGCATCGCCGGCGCTTCGCCGATGATGTCCGCCGCCGGATCGCTGGCCGGCTGGCTGCGCACCGGCTGCTGCTGCTCCTGATAATGGCTGATGGCGCGCTCGACCAGCGCCACCGCTTCGTCGATGTCGAACGGCTTCGGCAGGTAGTCGAAGGCCCCTTGCTGATAAGCGCTGACGGCGGCGTCCAAGTCCGAATGCGCGGTCATGATGATCACCGGCAGCATCGGGTGGCGCTGTTTGATCTGCTTGAGCAGCGCCAGACCATCAATGCCCGGCATGCGGATATCGGACAGCAGCACGTCGGGGGTTTGCGTGGCCAAGGCTTCCAGCACGTCATTGCCGCCTTCGAAGGTGGCGCAGCTCAGGCCCGCGCCGGTGAGCGCGCGCTCAAGCACCCAGCGGATGGAGCTATCGTCATCGACGATCCAGACTATCCCTCGTTGCATTGCAAACCTCACTGACGAATGGGCAGGTAGACCGAGAATTCGGTATGACCTGGCCAACTGTTGAACTCAATTTTTCCGCAATGCTGATCGATCAGATTGCGGGCGATGGATAATCCCAGGCCGGTACCGCCTTCACGGCCGCTGACCATCGGGTAAAACAGCGTGTCCTGCAGCTGCGCCGGCACGCCGGGGCCGTCGTCTTCGACGTCGATGCGCGCCGCCAGGCGGTAGCGGGTGCCGTGCAACGTAATCTGAAACGCGGTGCGGGTGCGCAGCGTGATGGTGCCGCCCGCCTCACCCAGCGCCTGCAGCGCATTGCGGGTGATGTTCAGCAGCACCTGCTCTATCTGATCCGGGTCGTGGGCCATTTCCGGCAGGCTGGGATCGTAGTCGCGCACCAGCGTGACGTTATCCGGCATTTCCAGCGACACCAGCTGGCAGACGCGCTCCGCGACCTGATGGATGCTTTGGGTGATGTGCTGGCCGGGCCGCTGCGGTCCGAGCAGGCGATCCACCAGATTGCGCAGCCGATCGGCCTGCTCAATGATCACCTTGGTGTATTCGGTCAGCGCCGGATCGGGCAGCGCCTTGGCCAGCAGCTGCGCCGCGCCGCGCAGGCCGCCCAGCGGGTTTTTAATTTCGTGCGCCAAACCGCGCACCAGATCGCGGGCGGCCACCTGTTGGGCATGCTGCAGCTGTTCCTGGCTCAGGCGGCGTTGATTGTCCATCGGCGCCAGTTCGACCAGGATATAGCCTTCCGGCAGCGCTTGAGCGGTCAGGGAAAGGATATGCGCGCGGCCATCGACCACCAGAGTCACTTCGTTGTCGGTGAAGCCCTGCCCGGCGCGCAGGCTTTCGCGCATCAAAGAGACGTTCAGCGAAAAATAACCGAGCAAATCGGGCAGCGGCGTGCCGAACAGCTTGCGGGAGCTTTGCGCCAGCAGCTGCTGTGCCGCCGGGTTGGCGTAGTGAACCGCCAGTGAGTCATCCAACAGCAGGATGCTGTTGATGAGTGAATTGAGGATCTGCCCAGCATCGGGCAGCTTGCCAGTTGCCATACAGCAGACTCCTGCACCTTTTTAGTGCATCTATCCTACTCCATCCGGGATAGGCGCGGTATGGAATAGTTTTGCAGAAAATACGGTGGAGAAAAAAACCCATCCGAAGATGGGCTGAAAGTTTCCACGGCAACAAAAAAGCGATAACAAAAATTGTGGGCGCCGTCCGCCTTTGCAGACGGCGCGGGTAGGGCTTAGACGCTGTAGTACAGTTCGAACTCGACCGGGTGTGGCGTCATGCGAACGCGGTCCATCTCTTCTTTGCGCAGTTCGATGTAGGCATCGATCGCATCGTCGGTGAACACGCCGCCGCGGGTCAGGAACTCGTGGTCTTCGTTCAGCGCGGCCATCGCCTCGTCCAGCGAGCCGGCCACTTTTGGGATCTCGGCTTCTTCTTCCGGCGGCAGGTCGTACAGGTTTTTGTCCATGGCGTCGCCAGGGTGGATCTTGTTGATGATGCCGTCCAGGCCGGCCATCAGCAGTGCGGCGAAGCACAGGTATGGGTTAGCCGCCGGATCCGGGAAGCGGGCTTCGATGCGGCGCGCTTTCGGGCTGGCGACCACCGGGATACGGATGGACGCGGAGCGGTTACGGGCGGAGTAAGCCAGCATCACCGGCGCTTCGTAGCCTGGCACCAGACGTTTGTACGAGTTGGTGGTCGGGTTGGCCAGCGCGTTGATCGCCTTGGCGTGCTTGATGATACCGCCGATGTAGAACAGTGCGGTTTCAGACAGGCCGCCGTATTTGTCGCCGGCGAACAGGTTGGTGCCGTTCTTGGACAGCGACATGTGGCAGTGCATGCCGGAACCGTTGTCGCCGAACATGGGCTTCGGCATGAAGGTCGCGGTTTTACCGAAGGCGTGCGCCACGTTGTGCACCACGTACTTATAGATCTGAATTTCGTCGGCTTTCTTGGTCATGGTGTTGAAGCGGGTTGCCACTTCGTTCTGACCGGCGGTCGCCACTTCGTGGTGGTGCGCTTCAACCACCAGGCCCATCTCTTCCATGGTCAGACACATGGTGGAACGCAGATCCTGCGAAGAGTCGACCGGTGGAACCGGGAAGTAACCGCCTTTCACCGCCGGACGGTGGCCTTTGTTGCCGCCGTCGTATTTTGTGCCGGAGTTCCAGGCGCCTTCGATATCGTCGATCGCCACGTGGGAACCGCGGATGCTGCTGCCGAAGCGGATGTCGTCGAACAGGAAGAACTCAGGCTCTGGCCCGAACAGCACGGTGTCCGCGATGCCGGAGGAGCGCAGGAAGTCTTCGGCGCGTTTGGAGATGGAACGCGGGTCGCGATCGTAGCCTTGCATGGTGCCCGGCTCGAGAATGTCACAGCGAATGATCAGCGTAGGTTCTTCGAAGAACGGATCCAGAACCGCCGTGCTGGCGTCCGGCATCAGCACCATGTCAGATTCGTTGATGCCCTTCCAACCACCGATAGAGGAGCCGTCAAACATTTTACCTTCTTCGAAGAAGTCGGCGTTTACCTGGTGAGCCGGGATAGTCACGTGCTGTTCCTTACCCTTGGTGTCAGTGAAACGCAGGTCTACGAATTTCACTTCATGCTCATTCAGCATCGTCAAAACGTGTTCAGCGGACATACTTAACTCTCCCGGTTTATCATTGTCGTCGTCGTGGAACGAATCTGTGGAACTGGCTTTTTTTCGCCTTGAAAAGACTAAAGCGAAAAGCGTGCCAACTTTTAAAAAAGGCTTTCATCGCCTTTCTGCGCGGGTTTTACCCAACCACAGTATGCACCATTAGTGATAAATTGCACCGAAATGGTGCAATTGGGGTGGACATGGGCACTGAAATGGTGCAAAAGTGCAACGATTGCGGCTTTTTGCACCGTGAAAGGGATCACAAACTGACCGGTACGCGGTTGTTTATAAGAGATGGTTGTGATCTTGTTTAGTCCCTCGCTTAATACGTGTACAATAGCGCGCTATTTCTAATGCCCGAGGCAAAGCTGTGATCGAAAATTTGCGTAACATCGCCATTATTGCCCACGTTGACCATGGTAAAACCACCCTGGTTGATAAGCTGCTGCAACAATCCGGTACTTTCGGAGAGCGTGCGGAAGCTACCGAACGCGTAATGGACTCCAACGATTTGGAGAAAGAGCGTGGGATTACCATCCTCGCAAAAAACACCGCCATTAATTGGAACGGTTACCGTATCAACATCGTGGATACCCCGGGACACGCCGACTTCGGCGGCGAGGTAGAGCGCGTGATGTCGATGGTTGACTCGGTGCTGCTGGTTGTGGATGCAATGGATGGCCCTATGCCGCAAACCCGCTTCGTGACCAAGAAGGCCTTCGCCAACGGTCTGAAGCCGATCGTGGTCATCAACAAGGTTGACCGTCCTGGCGCGCGCCCTGACTGGGTTGTGGATCAGGTGTTCGACCTGTTCGTGAACCTCGACGCGACCGACGAGCAGCTCGACTTCCCGATCATCTACGCTTCTGCGCTGAACGGCATCGCCGGCGTCGACCACACCGACATGGCGGAAGACATGACCCCGCTGTATCAGGCGATCGTCGACCACGTGTCTGCGCCGCAGGTTGAGCTGGAAGCGCCATTCCAGATGCAGATCTCCCAGTTGGACTACAACAACTACCTGGGCGTTATCGGCATCGGCCGCATCAAGCGCGGTAAAGTGAAGCCGAACCAGCAGGTCACCATCATCGACAGCGAAGGCAAAACTCGCAACGGTAAAGTGGGTAAAGTGCTGGGTCACCTGGGTCTGGAGCGTATCGACAGCACCCTGGCGGAAGCGGGCGACATCATCGCCATCACCGGCCTGGGCGAGCTGAACATCTCCGACACCATCTGCGACACCAACGCCGTAGAAGCGCTGCCGGCGCTGTCCGTCGACGAACCGACCGTAACCATGTTCTTCAACGTCAACACCTCGCCGTTCTGCGGTAAAGAAGGTAAGTACGTGACCTCGCGTCAGATCCTGGATCGTCTGAACAAAGAGCTGGTGCACAACGTGGCGCTGCGCGTCGAAGAAACCGACGATGCGGACGCCTTCCGCGTATCCGGTCGTGGCGAGCTGCACCTGTCGGTGCTGATCGAAAACATGCGTCGCGAAGGTTTCGAGCTGGCGGTTTCCCGTCCGAAAGTTATCTTCCGCGAAATCGATGGCCGCAAGCAGGAGCCATTCGAGAACGTAACGCTGGATATCGAAGAGCAGCATCAGGGTTCCGTGATGCAGGCGATGGGTGAGCGTAAAGCCGACCTGAAAAACATGGATCCGGACGGTAAGGGCCGCGTGCGTCTCGACTACGTGATCCCAAGCCGCGGTCTGATCGGCTTCCGTAACGAATTCATGACCATGACTTCGGGTACCGGCCTGCTGTACTCCACCTTCAGCCACTACGACGACGTGCGTCCGGGCGAAGTGGGCCAGCGTCAGAACGGCGTGCTGATCTCCAACGGCCAGGGCAAAGCGGTCGCTTTCGCGCTGTTCGGCCTGCAGGATCGCGGCAAGCTGTTCCTGGGCCACGGTGCGGAAGTGTATGAAGGCCAGATCATCGGTATTCACTCACGTTCCAACGACCTGACCGTAAACTGCCTGACCGGTAAGAAGCTGACCAACATGCGTGCTTCCGGTACTGACGAAGCGACTACCCTGGTTCCGGCCATCAAAATGACCCTGGAGCAAGCTCTGGAGTTCATCGATGACGACGAACTGGTAGAAGTGACGCCAACCTCGATCCGTATCCGTAAGCGTCACCTGACGGAAAACGATCGTAAGCGTGCCAGCCGCGGTCCAAAAGACGCTTAATCGCTGATTGAGTGTCTCATGCTTAGGGCGCGGTTCTCGCGCCCTGAGTTTTTTCCTCTGTTGTTCCCCGTTTGTGCGGCGCGCTATGCGCTTTTCCGTTCGCTCCCTGTTCAGCTGTTCCTTTTCCCGCTACAGTGAAATCTCACCGGCCCATCAGGAGAGGACTATGCTGTATATCTTTGATTTAGGTAATGTGATCGTCGATATCGATTTCAAGCGTGTGCTGGGCGTGTGGAGCAATTTGAGCGGCACGCCGTTGGCGGTGCTGTCCGATCGTTTCGCCATGGGTGAGGTGTTCCAGCAACATGAGCGCGGTGAAATCAGCGATGAAGACTTCGCCGGCAAGCTGTGCGATGAAATGGGCATTGCGCTCAGCTTCGAACAATTCGCCACCGGCTGGCAGGCGGTATTTGTCGCGCTGCGCCCGGAAGTGATCGACATCATGCAGCGCCTGCGCAACGAAGGCCACCGGGTGGTGGTGCTGTCGAACACCAACCGTCTGCACTGCAACTACTGGCCGCAGCACTATCCTGAAGTGGCCGCCGCCGCCGATCATCTCTATTTGTCGCAAGATCTCGGCATGCGCAAACCGGAGGCCGATATCTATCAACATGTGCTGGCCGCGGAAAACACCGCCGCCGCCGACGCGGTGTTCTTCGACGATCACCCGGCGAACGTCCTCGCCGCGCAGGCGCTGGGGATCAAGACGGTGCACGTCACCGATCGCGACGTGGTGCCGGCCTATTTTGCTCAATGAGCGCAGGGCGCGTTAAGCTTAAGGCGTATCAACGGACATCAAGGAGTGACCATGTCGTTTTTCCGCCGCAAGAAGCTGCCCTCTGCGATTAAGCCCGGCGTCACCTTCGGACGGCTGCTGTATCAGCGTATCGATCATGATGGCCTGACGATGTTGGCGGGCCATCTCGCCTATGTTTCCCTGCTGTCGCTGGTGCCGCTGGTCACCGTGGTGTTCGCGCTGTTCGCGGCTTTCCCGATGTTTTCCGACATCAGCGAGCAGCTGAAGAGCTTTATCTTTTCCAATTTCGTGCCGGCCGCCGGCAACGTGATCCAGAACTACCTGGAACAGTTCGTCGCCAATTCCAACAAGATGACCGCCGTCGGCACCTGCGGGCTGATCGTCACTGCGCTGTTGCTGATTTCCTCGGTGGACAGCGTGCTGAACACCATCTGGCGCAGCAAGAACAAACGGCCGATCGTCTTCTCCTTCGCCGTGTACTGGATGGTGCTGACGCTGGGGCCGCTGCTGGTGGGCGCCAGCATGGCCATCAGTTCTTACCTGCTGTCGCTCAACTGGCTGGCGCAGACCGGCGTCAATGGCCTGGTGGATCAGGTGCTGCGCATCTTCCCGTTGATTTTGTCGTGCATCTCCTTCTGGCTGCTGTATTGCATCGTGCCGACGGTGCGCGTGCCGCCCAAAGACGCGCTGATTGGCGCGGTGGTGGCCGGATTGCTGTTCGAGCTGGGCAAGAAGGGATTCGCGCTGTACGTCACCATGTTCCCTTCCTATCAGCTGATTTACGGCGTGCTGGCGGTGATCCCGATTTTATTCCTGTGGGTCTACTGGAGCTGGTGTATCGTGTTACTTGGCGCGGAAATCACCGTGACCATCGGCGAATATCGCGACTACCGCCGGCAGAAGGCGGAGCAACAGGAACCAAAAGCAGAAGGGCAGCAGGAATGATTGCGTTGATTCAACGGGTGTTAAACGCCAGCGTCACGGTGGGTGGCGAGACGGTAGGCAAAATTGGCCCCGGTTTGTTAGTGTTATTGGGCGTGGAGCAGGGCGATAACGAGCAAAAAGCGCAGCGCCTGTGCGAACGCGTGTTGGGATACCGCATTTTCGGCGACGAGAACGACAAGATGAACCTCAACGTCCAGCAGGCCGGGGGCAGCGTGCTGGTCGTTTCGCAGTTCACCCTGGCGGCGGACACCCACAAAGGCATGCGGCCCAGCTTCTCGCGCGGCGCCGCGCCGCAGGAAGCCGATCGGTTGTATCAATATTTTGTTGGCCAGTGCCGCGAACGCGGCGTAGAGACCCAGACCGGCGAGTTCGCCGCCGACATGCAGGTGGCGCTGGTCAACGATGGTCCGGTGACATTCTGGCTACAGGTCTAAGCATTCGGAGAACAGGCGTCTATGTATCACCTACGAGTACCCGTAACAGAGCAAGAACTGAAAGAGTATTACCAGTTTCGCTGGGAAATGCTGCGCAAGCCGCTGCACCAGCCGGTGGGTTCGGAAAAGGATGCCTATGACGCCATGGCCCATCACCAAATGGTGGTGGACGAGGCCGGTAAAATCGTCGCCATCGGGCGGCTGTACATCAATGCCGACAACGAGGCGGCGATCCGTTTTCTGGCGGTAGACCCGACGCTGCAGGATAAAGGGCTGGGGACGCTGGTGGCGATGACGCTGGAGTCCGTCGCGCGGCAGGAAGGCGTGAAGCGGGTGGTGTGCAGCGCCCGTGAAGATGCGGTGGATTTCTTTGCCAAGCTGGGGTTCGTCAATCAGGGCGAGATCACTGCGCCGCAGACTACCCCGATCCGCCACTTTTTGATGATCAAACCGGTAGCGACGCTGGACGATATCCTGCATCGCCCCGACTGGTGCGGCCAATTGCAGCAGGCCTGGTATGAACATATCCCCCTGAGCGAAAAGATGGGCGTGCGCATCAGCCAGTACACCGGCCAGCGCTTCGTCACTACCATGCCGGAGATCGGCAACCAGAACCCGCACCATACGCTGTTTGCCGGCAGCCTGTTCTCGCTGGCGACGCTGACCGCCTGGGGGCTGATTTGGCTGCTGCTGCGCGAGCGCCATCTCGGTGGCACTATCATTCTGGCGGACGCGCACATTCGCTACAGCAAACCGATCACCGGCAGGCCGCGGGCGGTGGCGGATCTCGGTTCGCTAAGCGGTGATTTGGCGCGTCTGGCGCGGGGCCGCCGCGCGCGCGTGCACGCCGAAGTGCATCTGTTCGGCGATGAGGATAAGGGCGCGGTGTTCGAAGGCACTTACATGGTGTTGCCGGCCGAGCCGGATGTGCCGCTGGATCAGGGCGGTTCCGAAGCGCTGGAAGAGTAAAACGGCGGCCCTGCCTGACGGTGGGCCGCGCGATAGATTACGGCAGCTGTTGGTTCACCGTCTGGCCGTCGCCGGCGGTGGCTTGCAGAGTCCCCTTCAATGAAGCTTTGAACGGCCCGTCGCTGTTCAACAGCCCTTTCAACTGCAGCTCAAGGTTGCCGTCGCCCGCCAGCGGCACCGGCTGCCATCCCCATTGCTGCAAGGTATTGATCGGTACCGAACGGCCGTGCAGCGTCAGCTGGAACGGTTTGCCCGGCAGCTGAGCGACGGTCGCGTTGGCCTCAAGCAGCCCATTGGGCATAAAGGCGCTGAGTTCGGTGACGGCGATCTGGTTGGCGTCGGCGTTCAGCGCCAGCGAAGGGCGCCGCACGTCGATTTTGTTGAAGGTGGCCTCGCTGCCGTTCAGGTTTAACGAACCGGACCAAATGCCCCACTGGTGGTCGCGCGCCAGCAGCAGGTTGCTGCCGTAACCGTCCAGCGCGGTGATCTGGAACGGGAATGCCGGGTTGATATCGATAATCAGATTGCGGTTGGTGGTCAGCTTGGTGACGTACACCTCCGCCAGCCAGTCCGGCAGCGGTTTCAGCCACAGCTCGCGCCAGTCGATTGGCAGGGTGTACTCCAGCGCCGCCATGGCCACTTCATCCAGCTGCAGGCGTTTGCCGGCGCGCAGCCAGTTGCCGGAGGTGCGCAGCAGCCCGCCTTCCCAGCGGGTGGTGAATTGCTGAATGGCGATGCCGGCGGAGGAGAGGCGCAGGGTGGCGATCGGGTCGATCAGGTGGAAACCGCCGTTGATCACATCGCTGGCATTGACGTTGAGCGAGCCGTCTTCGCTGCGCCAGTCGCCTTTTTCGATGCTGACGTTTTGCAGCGACAGATCGAGATCGTTAAACGCCCACGCCTTGCCTTCCAGGCGCGCGTCGATCAGATCGAAACGCTTGAGGGTGACCGGCGGCAGGGTGGTAAAGCGCTGCATGAATTCCGCCAGCGTCAACGGGGTTTGCATGCGCACGCCGCTCAGCCGCAGGCGATCCACTTGCCAACTGCCGTCGGCGGCGCGGCTGGCCACGCCGGTCAGGTCGCCCTGCGCCAGATCGGCGCCGAAATTGTTCAATAGCAGCTGGCCCTGTTTTTGCTCCCCCTGCACCAACACCTTCGAAGCGGGAATGCCGTTCAGCGTCATCGAACCGGCGCTGAACTGGAACTGATTGTTGTCCCCCAGCAGATGGCCAGCCAGCGGGCGCCACGGCGTGATGCCGGCATTGACCCGCTGCGCGTTGAGCTGCCACTCGTTATCGTTGGACTGCAGCGCCATGTTGCTCAGCTGCAGCACGTCGGCCTGTACAGGCAGCGCAGCAGTCTGCGGCTGCACGTTCAGCGTGCCGTCACGCAGCGTGACGCTGTGGAAATAGCGCGGTTCGGTGATTTGGCGCAGGCTGAGGCCGAGATCGACGCGTTTGGCGGCCAGCGCCTGCGGCTGGCCATTGCGCGCCAGCTGCACCTCTTCCAGACCGATCTGGTCCGGCTGGCGCCATGAATGGGTGATTTTTCCTATCGACAGGCGGTATTCGCTGTTGTCGCTGATCCAGGCGCTCAGGCGGCCTGCCGCCCAGCGGGTTTGCCCCACCAGATACAGTACCACCGCCGCCAGCACGGTCAGCAGCAGCAACGTCAGCAACAGCTTTCCGATAAATTTCATCGTCTACATCCGCATCGGTCAAAAAAGATACCCTGTTTATGCCGCAATTGGCCGGGCATCTCAAGGGCAATGGTCTGATAGACAATAAAAAACGGCCGCAAGCGGCCGTTTGAACGTCAATGGGCGGGTTACTTTTTCTCGTGTTCCTGCGGGAACACCAGGTTCAGCACGATGGCGGTAATGCCGCCTGCGGCGATGCCGGAAGAGAGCAGGGTTTTCAGCCAGTCCGGCGCGAACTGCAGGATCAGCGGCTGCTGAGAGACGCCCATGCCGACGGCCAGCGACAGCGCCATGATCATGATGGCGCGCCGGTTCAGGCGCTCGCGCGACACGATGCGCACGCCGGAGGCGGCGATGGTGCCGAACATCACGATGGTCGCGCCGCCCAGTACCGGCTCGGGAATGTGCTGCACGAAGCCGGCCACCGCCGGGAACAGCCCCAGCGCGATCAGCATCAGCGCCACCACGAAGCCGACGTAACGGCTGGCGACGCCGGTCAGTTGGATCACGCCGTTGTTCTGGCCGAAGCAGGAGTTGGGGAAGGTGTTGAACACCGCCGACAGCATCGAGTTCAGGCCGTTGGCCAGCACGCCGCCCTTCAGGCGCTTCATGTACAGCGGCCCGCTGACGGGCTGTTCGGAGACGTCGGAAGTGGCGGTGATGTCGCCGATGGTTTCCAGCGAAGTGACCATAAAGATCAGCATCAGCGGCAGCAGCAGGTTCCAGTCGAAGCCCAGGCCGTAATAGAGCGGCGTGGGAATGGTGATCGCCGCCGTTGGGGCTGCCGATGCGCCGGCGGGCAGCATGTCCATCGCCCAGGCCAACAGATAGCCGACCGCCATGGCGATCACCAGCGAAGCGACGCGCAGGTAAGGGTTGCGCTGGCGGTTCAGCAGGATGATGACCGCCAGCACCGCGCCGGCCAGCAGCAGGTTTTTCGGCGAGCCGAAGCTGTGATCGTTCATCGCGGCATAACCGCCGCCGATCGAGGTCAGACCGACCTGAATCAGCGACAGGCCAATGATCATCACCACGATGCCGGAAACCAGCGGGGTGATAATGCGGCGCGCCAGATGCAGCACGCGCGACAGTAAAATTTCGGTGCAGGAAGCGACCATCAGCGTGCCGAACAGCGCGGCCATCATGGTCGGCACGTCGGCGCCGCCGTTTTTCAGCGCCAGACCGCCCATGATCAGCGGCGAAACGAAATTGAAGCTGGTGCCCTGAATCGACAACAGCCCGGAACCCACCGGTCCCCAGGTTTTGATTTGCAGAATGGAAGCCAGACCGGAGGCGAACAGCGACATGCTGATGATGTGCTGGGTATCCTGTGCCGGCAGGCCCAGTGCCTGGCAGATCAGCAGCGCCGGTGTGATCACCGCGACGAACATCGCCAGCAGATGCTGGCCGGCGGCAAACAGCGTTTGCGGTAGCGGCGGGCGATCTTCCAGGCGATAAATCAGTTCACTGGCGCGGGGTTCTGAGGCGGCTTGGCGCGCGGCATCAAGCTCGGAGGATGACATGCTCATGGTGTGGCGTTTCCAGATACGGCAAAGCAGGCATTTTAATGCCCCGCCTCGCAAAAGCAAACGGTTGCGCGTAAATATTATGTTGCCGACTTTCCCGTTTATGTCGCATTTTCATTCATTTTTTCTTGTCATCTCAGCGTTTTTTACTTCTAATCCTGCACTCATCAAGTTTAAAAACTAAGTGGTTTTCTATAACTTATTATTTTTATTTGGATCTTTTCCCTTACATGGAGTACCTGGATGTTTCATCTTGATACTTATGGCACGTTAGTCGCGGCGACGCTGGTTTTGCTCCTCGGGGGCAAGTGCGTCAGAACCATTCCCCTGCTGCGAAAATATACCATTCCCGCTCCCGTCGCCGGCGGTTTGCTGGTGGCCCTTCTGCTGTTAGCCCTGAAAAAGCTCGTCAACTGGGAAGTCAGTTTTGACATGTCGCTGAAGGATCCGCTGATGCTGGCCTTCTTCGCCACCATCGGCCTGAACGCCAACCTGGCGCGTTTGCGCGCCGGCGGCAAAGTGCTGGTAGTGTTCCTGTTCGTGGTGCTGGGGCTGCTTATCGTGCAGAACGCCATCGGCATCGGCATGGCGAAAATGCTGGGGCTGGATCCGCTGATGGGCCTGATTGCCGGATCGATCACCCTGTCGGGTGGCCACGGCACCGGGGCGGCCTGGAGCAAGCTGTTCATCGAGCGCTACGCTTTTGAAAACGCCACGGAAGTCGCCATGGCCTGTGCCACCTTCGGCCTGGTGCTGGGCGGTCTGATCGGCGGCCCGGTGGCGCGCTATCTGGTCAAACACTCCTCTACGCCGGAAGGCACCCCGGATGACAGCGTGCAGCCGAGCGGTTTTGAGAAGCCGGAAAGCGGCCGTCTCATCACCTCGCTGGTGATGATCGAAACCATCGCCATGATCGCCATCTGTCTGAGCCTGGGGCAGTTGATTGCCGGCCTGCTGAGCGGCACTGTGTTTGAACTGCCGAACTTCGTTTGCGTGCTGTTCGTCGGGGTGATCCTCAGCAACACGCTGGCCTTCACCGGCTTCTATACCGTGTTCGAGCGGGCGGTGTCGGTGTTGGGTAACGTCAGCCTGTCGCTGTTCCTGGCGATGGCGTTGATGAGCCTGCGCCTGTGGGAGCTGGCCTCGCTGGCGCTGCCGATGCTGGCGATCCTGGCGGTGCAGACGCTGGTGATGGCGCTGTACGCGATATTCGTCACCTACCGGGTGATGGGCAAGAACTACGACGCGGCGGTGCTGGCCGCCGGCCACTGCGGCTTCGGCATGGGTGCCACGCCGACGGCGATCGCCAACATGCAGGCGATCACCGATCGTTTCGGCCCGTCGCACGTGGCGTTTTTGGTGGTGCCGATGGTGGGGGCGTTCTTTATCGATATCGCCAATGCCATCGTCATCAAGCTGTATCTGCTGCTGCCGGTGTTCCCGGCGGTGGGGTGATATCGCGAGCCAGAAAAAAAGAAGAGGGCGCCGTCGGCGCCCTTTTTTATGCGTTGGAGTAGCGCGCCTTCTCCGGCAGCCAGCGTTCAATCAGCGCCTGGGCGTGTTCCGGGTAGTGCTGGTGGAGGTGGCGAGCGACGCGCTGCACTTCGGGGATCATCGCCTGGTCGCGCAGCAGGTCCGCCACCTTGAATTCGGCGCTGCCGGTCTGGCGGGTGCCGAGCAGCTCGCCTGGGCCGCGGATCTCCAGATCGCGCTGGGCGATGACAAAGCCGTCGTTGCTGTCGCGCAGCACCTGCAGGCGCGTTTGCGCGGTTTTGCTCAGCGGCGTTTTGTACAGCAGCACACAGTGTGAGGCCACCGCGCCGCGCCCTACGCGGCCACGCAGCTGGTGCAGCTGCGCCAGGCCCAGCCGCTCCGGGTTTTCGATGATCATCAGGCTGGCGTTCGGTACGTCGACGCCGACTTCGATCACCGTGGTGGCGACCAGCAGCTGCAGCTCGCCCTGTTTAAACGCCTGCATCACCGCCTGCTTCTCCTGCGCTTTCATGCGGCCGTGCACCAGCGCCACCTTCAGCTCCGGCAATGCGGCTTTCAATTCCTCCCAGGTGGCTTCCGCCGCCTGCGCTTCCAGCAGCTCAGATTCCTCGATCAGCGTACACACCCAGTAAGCCTGCCGCCCCTCTTCCAGGCAGGCGCTCTTCACCCGTTGAATGATGTCGGCGCGGCGAGTATCGGGAATGGCGACGGTGGTCACCGGCGTGCGGCCCGGAGGCAGCTCGTCGATGACCGAGGTGTCGAGATCGGCATAGGCGGTCATCGCCAGCGTGCGCGGGATCGGCGTGGCGGTCATGATCAGCTGATGGGCGTGGAAGCCTTGCTCTTCGCCTTTCTCCCACAGCGCCAGCCGCTGATGTACCCCGAAGCGGTGCTGCTCATCGATGATCACCAGCGCCAGGCCGTTGAACTGTACCTGCTCCTGGAAGATGGCGTGGGTGCCGACCACCATTGACACCTGGCCGCTGGCGATGGCTTCCTGCTGCGCGATGCGCGCCTTGCCTTTCTGTTTGCCGGCCAGCCAGCCGACCTCCAGCCCCAGTGGTTCAAACCACTGGCGGAAATTGTTGGCGTGCTGCTCGGCCAGCAGCTCGGTCGGCGCCATCAGCGCCACCTGTTTGCCGTGCGCGATGGCGCGCAGCGCCGCCAGCGCCGCCACCAGCGTTTTGCCGGAGCCGACGTCGCCCTGCACCAGCCGCATCATCGGGAAGTCTTTTTGCATATCGGCTTCGATGTCGGCCACCACGCGCGTTTGCGCGCCGGTCGGCGAGAACGGCAGCTGGGCGAGAAAACGGTTTTTCAACCGATCGTCCGGCAGCAGCGGCTGCGCCTGGTAACTCTGGGCGCCGGCGCGCACCGCCAGCATGCTGAGGTTATGCGCCAACAGCTCTTCGAGGATCAGGCGTTTTTGCGCCGGGTGTTTGCCCAGCTCCAGATCCGCCAGCTGGATGTCCGGCGGCGGGCGGTGCAGGGTGTGCAGCGCCTGCGGCAGGCTCATCAGGCCGCCGCTCAGCTCCGGCGGCAGCAGTTCGGCGATGGCGCAGGTATCCAGCAGCGCCAGCGCCTGATCGGTCAGCTTGCGCAGCGTGGCTTGCCGCACCCCCTCGGTGGTGGGGTAAACCGGCGTCAGCGACTCCTGCAGCTCGACTTCGCTGGCTTCGCCCTGAATGCGGTATTCCGGATGGATGATCTCCGCGCCGTGGTTGCCGCGTTTGATCTCGCCGTAGGCGGTCACGCGGCGGCCGGTGGCCAGGCTGTTTTTCATCGCGGCGTTGAAGTTGAAGAACCGCATGGTGAGGATGCCGGTGCCGTCGCTGATCTGGCAGGTCAGCATGCGGCGGCGGCCGAAACTGATGTCGCTGCGCAGCACTTCCCCCTCTACCGTGGCGTAGATGCCCGGCAGCAGATCGTTGATCGGATAGAGGCGGGTGCGGTCTTCGTAGCGCAGCGGCAGGTGCAGCAGCAGATCCTGAATGGTGTCGAGGCCGAGTTTGGCCAATTTGCCCGCCTGGCTGGCGCCAACCCCGGAAAGCGTGGTGAGTGGGACAGCATCCAGCAGGCGGCCTTTCATTTGCGCACCGTCGCCTGCATGGCCGCCCACCATTCGGCGCTGGCGACCACCTGGCCCTGTTCATCGATCTGCGGGCGCGGCAGCCCTTTGCGCTTGGCCACGTTGGCCAGCACCGGGTAACCGCCTTCGAACAGCAGACGCTGCTGCTCTTCTTCGTCCAGCATACTGTTGTCGCGACGGTACAGGCCGGCGTTCTGCCGCTGGCGCTGCGCCTCATACAGGATCAGCGCCGAAGCCACGGAGACGTTGAGCGATTGCACCATGCCGATCATCGGAATGACGATGTCCTGATCGGCCAGCGCCAGCGCTTCTTCGGTGATGCCGGTTTTTTCCTGGCCGAGCAGCACGCAGGTTGGCCGGGTGTAGTCCACCTCGCGGAAATCGACCGCGCGCGCAGACAGGTTGGTAGCCAGAATTTGCATGCCCTGCGTTTTCAGGTGCCCGACCGCGTCGCCGATGGTACGGTGGGTTTTAACGCTGACCCAGCTGTTGCTGCCGGCGGCGGAGGAGACCAGGGTGCGCATGCGGGTGGTGGGCCACACGGCGTGGACCTGATGCACGCCGACGGCGTCGGCGGTACGGATAATGGCGGAGACGTTATGCGGCTTGTGCACCTGCTCCAGGCAGACCGTCAAATCCGGCTGCCGGGTCGCGAGCATTTCACAAATCCGCGCATAGCGTTCAGGACTCATAAGCGCTAGTTTCGGTTGCGGTTAACTTTGATCACATCCGGCATGATACGGATTTTACGCATAATGTTTGCCAAATGGATGCGATCGCGGGTGGTCAAGCGGATAAAGGCGCTATAAACCCGACCGTCTTTCTCTTCGGTGTTCAGGCTCTGAATATTGGACTCGGCCGCGTTGATCGCCGCCGTCAGGTTGGCCAGCGCGCCCTGGTGGTTAAACATATCCACCTTGATCTCGGCGATGAACTCCTGCTCGGTCTCTTTATCCCACTCGACCGCCATGAACTTCTCAGGCTCTTTCTGATAGCCGCGAATATTGCGGCAGGATTCATGGTGGATCACCAGCCCTTTGCCCGGGCTGACGTGAGCGATAATCGGGTCGCCCGGAATCGGACGGCAGCACTTGGCGAAGGTGATCAATACGCCGTCGGCGCCCTTGATGGCCAGGTTGCGCACGCCGGAAGAGGTGCCCAGGCTGGACTGATCGCCCTGCAGGTTCTTCGCCACCACCACGCTCATGGCGTTGCCGAGGCCAATTTCCGCCAGCAGATCGTCCAGCGTCGCCAGCTTCATGCGATCCAGCTCGTGCTGAATATTTTCCTGCGGGATTTCGGCCAGTTTGCGGCTGCCGCCCAGCGCATGGTTGAGCAGACGGCGGCCGAGGCCGACGGAGTCGTCGCGCTTGAGGTTCTTCAACATCTGGCGAATCTTGGCGCGCGCTTTCGAGCTGACCACGAAGTTCAGCCAGGCGGCGTTGGGCCGTGCGCCCGGCGCGGTGATGATCTCGACGGTCTGGCCGCTGGTCAGCGACTGCGACAGCGGGTACGGCTGACGATCGACGCGCGCGCCGACGCAGGCATGGCCGATATCGGTATGCACCGCATAGGCGAAGTCGACCGGCGTGGCGCCGGCGGGCAGCTCGACGATGCGGCCTTCCGGGGTGAAAACGTAAATCTCATCCGGGAATAGATCGGATTTGACGCTCTCGATAAATTCAAACGAACTGCCGGCGCTTTGCTGCAGCTCCAGCAGGCTTTGCATCCAGCGCTGGGCGCGGATCTGCGCCGTGGTGCCGGTTTCGCCCTGTTCTCTTTCCTTGTAAGCCCAGTGCGCGGCCACCCCCATCTCAGCCATTTGATCCATGTCTTCGGTGCGGATCTGCACTTCGACCGGCACGCCGTGCGGGCCGATCAGTGAGGTATGCAGCGATTGATAGCCGTTGGCCTTGGGAATGGCGATGTAATCTTTCACCCGCCCCGGACGCGGTTTATACAGGCTGTGCACCTGGCCGAGCACGCGGTAGCAGGTATCGACCTCTTTGACGATCACCCGGAACGCGTAGATATCCATGATGGAATGGAAACGCTGTTCTTTCAGGTGCATCTTGAGGTAGATGGAGTAAAGGTGTTTTTCCCTTCCGCTGACGCGGCAGGCGATGCCGGCCTCGGTCAGCCGCCCTTCGATCTCGGAAAGGATTTTTTGAATCATCTCTTTGCGGTTGCCGCGCGCGGCTTTCACCACTTCCTTGATCACGCGATAACGGTTTGGGTACAGCGCCTCGAAGCCCAGCTCTTCCAGCTCGGTTTTCAGGTGATGAATACCCAGGCGGTGGGCGAGGGGGCTGTAGATTTCCAGGGTTTCACGCGCGATGCGCCGGCGTTTGTCGGGGCGCAGCGAACCGAGGGTGCGCATGTTGTGCGTACGGTCGGCCAGCTTGATCAGCACGACGCGGATATCCTGCACCATCGCCATGATCATCTTGCGGAAGTTTTCCGCCTGCGCTTCTTTCTTGTCCTGGAACTTCAGCTTGTCGAGCTTGGAGACGCCCTCAACCAGTTCGGCGACGCTCTTGCCGAACAGCTGTTCCATATCTTGATAGGTGGCTGGGGTGTCTTCGATGACGTCGTGCAGCAACGCCGCCATCAGCGTCTCGTGATCGAGACGCATTTCCGCCAGGATGCAGGCCACGGCGACCGGGTGAGTAATGTAGGGCTCACCGCTGGAGCGTGTCTGGCCCTCGTGCGCGTCGCGCGCGACGAGGTATGCCTGTTTGAGGCGCTTAATCTGCTCCTCGGGCAGGTAACGTTGAATCAGCAGATTCAGGCTTTCAAACAGGTACAAGGCGGACTCGCTGTCTAATTAACGACGACCTTCAGCAATCGCGGTAACCGCTTGAATCTCTGCGGCTTCCTGCTCTTGCTGCTCCTGGCGCTCACGCACGTCGAGGATCTGGCTGGTGATCAGGCCTTCTTCGATTTCGCGCAGGGCGATAACGGTGTACTTATCGTTCTCTTCCGGAACCAGTGCATCTTTGCCGCCGGTCTGGATCTGACGCGCCCGACGAGCAGCGACCAACACCAGGTCAAAACGGTTACCAATTTTCTCTACAGCGTCTTGAACAGTTACGCGTGCCATATTTGTGCTACTCCACAGGTGACGAAAAGACTGGGCATGATACTGAAACTGCCTTCAGTCTGCCAATAGTTTGCTGATTAAAGCGTCATGCCGCAGCAACTGGCGGCCCAAACGCAGGCGTTCGGCGCGAATGATGGTCTTCAGATCGGACAGCGCCAGATCGAAATCATCGTTCACGATCAGGTAATCGTACTCCGCGTAATGCGTCATTTCCGCCACGGCCTGGGCCATGCGTTTGGCGATCACCTCTTCGGAATCCTGCCCGCGCCCGCGCAGGCGGCGGCCCAGTTCTTCCTTCGACGGCGGCAGAATGAAGATGCTGCGCGCCTGCGGCATTTTGGCGCGGATTTGCTGCGCGCCCTGCCAGTCGATATCCAGAAACACGTCCACGCCGGTCGACAAGACTTGTTCGATGGCGGCGCGTGAGGTGCCGTAATAGTTGCCGAACACTTCGGCGTGCTCAAGAAACGCGTCCTGCTCGATCATTCGGCGGAACTCGTCTTTCGAGACGAAGAAATAGTGCTCGCCGTGATTTTCACCCGGGCGACTGTCGCGCGTGGTGTGCGAAACCGAAACCTGCGTGTCGTACAGCGGTTGCGTCTTTAACAAAGCCTGAATCAGACTTGATTTACCTGCGCCACTGGGAGCAGAGACAATATAAAGCGTGCCTTGAGCCATGATGATGTTCGTTGATAACGGTTGATATGCCAAAAACAGCGGATGTGTATTTTCTCCGCACAGTATACACGGCTAACGCGCCGGGTGCAGCGTTAGCTCGCATTTTGCCCGCGGCTTTGCGTGGAAAAAGCGTCGAAAGGGCGAATATGCGCGCTGAAGAGCGATATTTTGGCAGTTTTGGCCCAGCGGCGGCGCGCTGCCGCCCCGGGATCAGTGATCCGGATGTTGGTAGTTGAACACCGGCAGGCCGAGGCGGAAGCGCAGGGCGATCAGACGCGCGCTCAGGCCGGCGACCAGCGTGAGGATCACCACCAGATTGTGCGGCAGGCTGAGGTGCTGCAGGCCGATATACAGCCAGGCGGCGCTGAAGGAGATGCCGGCGTAGATCTCTTTCTGGAACACCAGCGGGATACGGTTGCAGAACATATCGCGCAGCACCCCGCCGAAGACGCCGGTGATCACCGCGGCGATGGCGGCGATAATCGCGCTGTGCCCCATATCCAGCGCCACCTGCGCGCCGATGATCGAGAAGACAATCAGGCCGACGGCGTCGAGCACCAGGAACAGGCGGCGCAGATGGCGCATCAGGGGGGCCACCCAGGTGGTGACGATTGCCGCTATTGCGACGATGACGATGTATTCCGGGTGTTTGACCCAGCCCAACGGAAAATGCCCGAGCAACATATCGCGCACCGACCCGCCGCCGATCGCGGTGACCGAGGCGATGATGATCACGCCGAACATGTCCATTTGGCGGCGGCCGGCCGCCAACGCGCCGGTCATGGCTTCGGCGGTGATGCCGATGATATAAAGGATGCTCAGTAACATAAGGGATTCACAGCGTACTTGCGTCAGAATGATGGCCGGCAGGGTAATCGCCGCCGATGGCGCGCGCCACTGAGTTTTTTTCACCGATGGCATTTCGGATTAATATAGCTAATCCAAACACCATTTTTATTGCCGATAACCAGCCTTTTTTAACATCTTGCTGTTAATGAAAGCATTAGAAATTTCGCGCTAATTTCCATCGCTGACTATGATTTTTGCAGCGAATCCTTCAACCGAAAAATCGAGATTGCAGATGAAAAACTCCCCGAAACTGGCCGTCTGCGCCGTGATGGCTGCCGCCCTGCTGCTGAGCGGCTGCGTGGCGCCAGGCCGCCAGACAACGTCACCCGCCCCGGCTTGCCGCACCGGCGATCCGCTGGTGCAGACAACGCTCTACTTCGGCCTGAACCGGCCGGCGGGGCCGGCGATCACCGCCGCCGAGTGGCAAACCTTCGTCGATAGCCAGGTGACGCCGCGTTTTAAAGACGGGCTGACGGTGTTTGATGCCAAAGGGCAGTGGCTGGGCCACGACGGCAAACTGGCGCGCGAGAACAGCAAGGCGCTGCTGCTGATCCATGCGCCGGGCAAAGAGAGCGAGGCGAATATCGAGGCGCTGCGCAGCGGCTATAAGCAGCAGTTTGCGCAGGATTCGGTGATGCGGGTGGATGCGCCGGTGTGCGTGGCGTTTTAAAACGCACTCCCGGCCGCCTGGCCGGGAGTGAGGATTACAGCACCAGGCCGGCGATGGCTGCTGACAACAGGCTCACCAGCGTCGAGCCGTAAACCAGCTTCAGGCCAAAACGGGAAACCACGTTGCCTTGCTGCTCGTTCAGTCCTTTGATGGCGCCGGCGACGATGCCGATGGAGGCGAAGTTGGCGAACGACACCAGGAACACCGACAAAATGCCCAGCCCGCGCGGCGACAGCTCCGCCGCGATCTTCTTCAGTTCAATCATCGCCACGAATTCGTTGGCCACCAGTTTGGTCGCCATGATGCTGCCCGCCTTCAGGGCCTCCTCCGCCGGGATGCCGATCAGCCAGGCCAGCGGATAGAACACGTAGCCGAGGATCTGCTGGAAGCTGATGCCGAGCACCGCCGAGAACAGCGCGTTGACGGCGGAGATCAGCGCGATAAAGCCGATCAGCATCGCCGCGATGATCATCGCAATCTTGAAGCCGGCCAGAATGTACTCGCCCAGCATTTCGAAGAAGCTCTGATCTTCGTGCAGCTTGTTCAGCTTCAGCTCCGGCTCGTCTTCGACCTGATACGGGTTGATGATCGACAGGATGATGAAGGTGCTGAACATATTAAGGATCAAGGCCGCCACCACGTACTGCGCGTCGATCATCGACATGTAGGCGCCGACGATGGAGAGCGATACCGTCGACATGGCGGTCGCGGCCATGGTGTACATGCGGCGCGGCGAGATGTCGCCGATGATGCCCTTGTAGGCGATGAAGTTCTCTGACTGCCCCAGCACCAGCGTGCTGACGGCGTTGAACGATTCCAGCTTGCCCATGCCGTTGACCTTGGACAGCAGGGTGCCCACCAGGCGGATGATCAGTGGCAGGATGCGGAAATGCTGCAAAATGCCGATCAGGGCGGAAATAAAGATGATAGGACACAAAACGCCGAGGAAGATGAACGCCAGGCCATCCTTGCTCATGCCGCCGAATACGAACTCCGATCCTTGGGCGGCGTAGGCGAGCAGGGTGTCGAAGAAGCCGGCGACGTGTTTGATCACGCTGAGCCCGCTGGCGGAGTGCAGGAAGAAGTAGGCCAGCGCGCCTTCGATCACCAACAGCTGGATGATATAGCGCAGGCGGATTTTCTTGCGATTATTGCTGACCAGCAGCGCCAGGGCGATGATCACCACCAGGGCCATAATAAATTGCAGAATTTGTGGCATAAACGGTCCGTACGGTTCACGGGCAGGAAAAAAACACATTTAGCCACAGCATCGCCGTCCTTTCATTACCTTGCGTGATAATTAGAACAAAATACTTATGGCGTGCGGGATATCTTGCCAAATGTCATCCACACGCGCTGCTCGGCAGTTTTTCATAAGCCCCCTGTGAACAGCCTACTGGCCCGCAACCTGATGCAACCTTCGCCCCACGCGTGCAGACGCCTGGAATCTGGCTCGCAATGGGGGATTTTTCCCGGCGCAAAACGTGGTTTTCTCGGCTAAGACGGAGAAACATGCTTGAGCAGGGCGCCGCGACCGGCGCGCATTTTCTCAAGTCAGGAGGTGAACGATGAATACCGGCATGTTGCTCAGGGCGCTGGCCAACGGCGTTAATCCCGACACCGGCGAGCTGTTGAAACCGGCTTCAGCGGCCTGTGCGCCGGAGGCTATCCGCCTGCTGTTCGCGTTGGCCAACGAGTTCGACGGTGAATCCGCACTGCAGAAAAAAGCCCGGCTGACGCCGGAAGAGAAGCGGCAGAAAAATCTCATTGAGGGTCGGCCGGCCAATGCCTATTTCCTCTGGTCGGAAGAGGAAAAACTGCGGCTGCGCGAGAGCCATGCGGCCGGGGCGACGCTGGAAGCGTTGAGCGATGAGTTTGAGCGCTCAACCTGGAGCATTGCTGTGCAGCTGCAGAAAATGGGGTTGATCGGTGAGGAGCAGGCGGCCGCCTATCGCTGATCTGCAGCCATAAAAAAGCCCGCGTGCCGCGGGCTTAATGGCGTGCGGAGCGGGATCACTCGATGTTCTGGATCTGCTCGCGCATCTGCTCGATCAGCACCTTCAGCTCGATGGCGGAGGCGGTGACGTCGGCATTGATCGACTTGGAGGCCAGGGTGTTCGATTCGCGGTTGAACTCCTGCATCATAAAGTCGAGGCGGCGGCCGACGGCTTCTTTCTTCTTCAGGATGTTGTGCGTCTCTTTCACGTGCGCTTCCAGACGGTCCAGCTCTTCGGCGACGTCGATGCGCTGCGCCATCAGCACCAGCTCCTGCTCCAGGCGGGTGTTTTCCAGCTGCACCTGCGCCTCTTCCAGCTTGCTGACCAGGCGCTCGCGCTGCCATTGCAGGATGTTCGGCATCTGGGCGCGCACTTTGACCACTTCGGCGCTGACGCCGTCGAGACGCTGTTCGATCAGCGTTTTCAGCGCGGCGCCTTCGCTTTCGCGTGCGACGATAAAGTCATCCAGCGCGCCGTCCAGCGCCTGCATCAGCTCGGCGCTGATGGCGTCCAGATCCTGCTCCTGCGCGGACATCACGCCCGGCCAGCGCAGCACGTCGATCGGGTTGATTTCCCCTTCGTCGCTTTGCATTTTCACCCAGTTGGCGGCTTCGACCAGCTGTTTGGCCAGCTTTTCGTTCAGGATCAGCGAGCTTTGCGCGCTTGGATCCAATTCGAAACGCAGGTTGCATTCGACTTTGCCGCGGGTCAGGCGGCCACGGATACGTTCACGGATCACCGGCTCCAGGCTGCGGAATTGTTCCGGCAGGCGGATGTAGGTTTCTAAGTAGCGCTGGTTAACGGAACGCAGCTCCCAGGCTGCGCTGCCCCATTCACCCTTGATTTCACGCCGGGCGTAGGCGGTCATGCTGCGGATCATTGATGCGTACCCGTAATAGGAAAAGATGGGGCGATTATAGCGTCGCGGCTGCGGGCAGGATAGGCATTACGTCACGAAGCCCGTATAATGCGCAGCCAATAGTTGATTTGAAGCCGGAGAGAGCCCATGCGTCCTGCAGGCAGAGCACCACAGCAAGTTCGCCCCCTGACACTGACCCGTCACTATACTAAACACGCTGAAGGTTCAGTGCTGGTTGAGTTTGGCGATACCAAAGTCTTGTGCACCGCCACGGTAGAAGAGGGCGTTCCGCGCTTCCTGAAAGGCCAGGGGCAAGGTTGGATCACCGCCGAGTACGGCATGCTGCCGCGTTCCACCCACAGCCGCAACGCCCGTGAAGCCGCCAAAGGCAAGCAGGGCGGCCGCACGCTGGAGATCCAGCGCCTGATCGCCCGCTCGCTGCGCGCCGCGGTGGATCTGAAAAAGCTCGGTGAATTCACCATCACCCTCGACTGCGACGTACTGCAGGCCGACGGCGGTACCCGCACTGCCTCCATCTCCGGCGCCTGCGTGGCGCTGGCCGATGCGCTGAACACCCTGGTGGCTAACGGCAAGCTGAAAGCTAACCCGATGAAGGGGATGGTGGCGGCGGTTTCCGTCGGCATCGTCAATGGCGAAGCGCTGTGCGATCTGGAGTATGTGGAAGATTCCGCGGCGGAAACCGACATGAACGTGGTGATGATGGAAGACGGCCGCATGATTGAAGTGCAGGGCACCGCCGAAGGCGAGCCGTTCAGCCACGATGAGCTGTTGGCGCTATTGGCGCTGGCCCGAGGGGGCATCGAAACCATCTTCCAGGCGCAGAAAGCGGCGCTGGTGGACTGATTTTTCAAGGCGACTGAGAAGTCGCCTTTTTTATGCCCGGCGATCGGGCGGTAGTAATGACAAGACCCAAGCAGATTCAGACGAGGAGAAGCAGTAATGAAAGCCTATCAGCGCCAGTTTATCGAGTTCGCGCTTAACAAGCAGGTATTGAAGTTCGGCGAGTTCACCCTGAAATCCGGCCGCACCAGCCCGTATTTCTTCAACGCCGGCCTGTTTAATACTGGGCGCGATCTTGCGCTGTTGGGGCGCTTCTACGCCGAAGCCCTGATGGATTCCGGCATCGATTTCGACCTGCTGTTTGGCCCGGCCTATAAAGGCATTCCTATCGCCACCACCACGGCGGTGGCGCTGGCGGAACACCATGAGCGCGACGTGCCTTACTGCTTTAACCGCAAGGAAGCCAAGACCCATGGCGAAGGCGGTTCGCTGGTGGGCAGCCCGCTGCAGGGGCGCGTGATGCTGGTGGACGATGTGATCACCGCCGGCACCGCGATCCGCGAGTCGATGGAAATCATCGGCGCCAGCGGCGCTTCGCTGGCGGGCGTGCTGATCTCCCTCGACCGTCAAGAACGCGGCCGCGCGGATATCTCCGCCATCCAGGAAGTGGAACGCGACTATCACTGCAAGGTGATTTCGATCGTGACGCTGAAAGACCTGATTGCCTACCTGGAAGAGAAACCGGAGATGGCGGACCACCTGGCGGCGGTGCGCGCTTACCGCGAGCAGTACGGGGTGTAAGTAAAACGCCGGGCATGCCCGGCGTTATCATTATTGCAGCTGTGCTGCCAAGAGCGGCCAGCGGGCGTCGAATTCCTGCGTGGGACGATAGCGGAATTCCGAACGCACATAGCGCGACAACATGCCTTCGCAGAAGGCCAGCAGCTGGCTGGCCAGCAGCGTTTCATCGACGATAAAGCCTTTGCCTTCGCGCAATTTGCGCTCTTTCAACACCTGGCGCAGCTGCGCCTCGATGCGTTCGAACAGCTGGTTGATGCGGCCCTGCAGGCGATCCTGTTCAAACATCAGCGCGTGGCCGGTCATGATGCGCGTCAGCCCCGGGTTGCGTTCCGCAAAGCCCAGAATCAGCAGCAAAATCAGGCGCAGACGATTAAACGTCTCTTTCTCGTCCTGCAAGATCAGGTTGATGCGGGTGATCAGGCTGTCTTCGATAAACTCGATCAGACTGTCGAACATCCGTGTCTTGCTGGGGAAATGCCGGTACAGCGCAGCTTCAGAAACACCCACGTTCGCGGCGAGCTTGGCGGTGGTGATGCGTTGGCTGCCGTCGCTGGATTCCAGCATCTGGGCTAACGCCTGCAATATTTCCTCGCGCCGATTCCTTTTCGTCTTTTCTTTTTCTGCCATGTCTGATTAGACCCTTGCTAAAACTTAACTGACGGAAACCCGGGCACCGGCCGCTGCAGAGCAGGCTCTGTGCGGCTTATGTGATAGCTTTTTTACGATGCTGGGGTCAGCGGCCTTAACGGCCTTTTTCCGCGCTGCCTGGTGTGCGCTGCAATTGTCGCGGTAAAACCTTGCCGCAGAGACATCCTTCTCCCCGGAAAGGCAAGGTTCAGGCGACGTTTCCCTGCCGGCCATCGTACATTGGGTAGCGCTTAGTGGCGCCCCGAGTGGCCGAAGCCGCCTTCGCCGCGTTCGCTGCTGTCGAACTCTTCCACCAGGTTGAATTCGGCCTGCACCACCGGCACGAAGACCATCTGCGCGATGCGTTCACCCGGCTCGATGGTGAAGTGCTTCTGGCCGCGGTTCCAGACGGACACCATCAGCTGGCCCTGATAATCGGAGTCTATCAGGCCGACCAGATTGCCCAGCACGACGCCGTGCTTATGGCCCAGGCCTGAGCGCGGCAGGATCACCGCCGCCAGGCCGGCGTCGGCGATATGGATCGCGAGACCGGTAGGCAGCAGCGTGGTTTCACCCGGCGCCAGCTCCACCGCGCTGTCCAGGCAGGCGCGCAGGTCGAGACCGGCGGAGCCCGGAGTGGCGTAGGTCGGTAGCGGGAAATCCTGACCGATGCGCGGGTCGAGGATCTTAACGTCGATTTTTTTCATCATAACGGCTGACTATCTCGTCTATTAAACGTTGGCCAAGGAGTGCCTTGTCGCTCAGCGCCAGGCGTTTCTCTCCATCCTGCCAAAAAAGATGCAGGGCATTGGTGTCGCTGTTGAACCCGTGCTCTGCAAGCGATACATCGTTAGCGCAAATCAAATCCAGCTTCTTACGCGCCAGTTTTTGCCGCGCGTATTCTTCCACATTCTGGGTTTCGGCGGCAAACCCCACGACAAACGGTCGATTTTTGGTCATCGCCGCCACGCCGGCGACGATATCGGGGTTTTTTACCATCTTGAGGACGATTTCATCACCCTGTTTTTTTATTTTTTCATCGGCGATCCGCTCGGGGCGGTAGTCGGCTACGGCGGCGCAGGAGATGAAAATCTGCTGCTGAGCGGCGCGTTGTTGCACCGCCTGTTCCATCTCCAGTGCGCTGGTGACGTCCACGCGTGTGACCTTTGGCGGCGTCGGCTGGCTCACCGGCCCGGCGATCAGCGTCACCTGCGCGCCGCGGGCGGCGGCGGCGCGGGCGATGGCGAAGCCCATTTTGCCGGAGCTGTGATTGCTGATGAAACGCACCGGATCCAACGCTTCACGCGTCGGGCCGGCGGTGATCATAACCTGCAAATGTTGCAGATCCTGCGTGACAGAGAAATGGCCGTTCGCCAGTTCGACGATGTCCAGCGGATCCAGCATGCGGCCCGGGCCGACGTCGCCGCAGGCCTGGCTGCCGCTGTCCGGTCCCCAGAGCAGCATGCCGCGCGCCTGCAGCGTTTGCAGGTTGGCCTGCGTGGCGGCGGCGCGATACATCTGCTGGTTCATGGCGGGCGCGGCGGCGATAGGTGCGTCGGTCGCCAGGCAGACGGTGGTCAGCAGATCGTTGGCCATGCCGGCGGCGACGCGCGCCAGCAGATCGGCGGTCGCCGGCGCCAGAATCACCAGATCCGCCCATTTGCCGAGCTCGATGTGGCCCATGGCGGCTTCGGCGGCGGGATCCAACAGATCGTCGGACACCGGATGGCCGGAAACGGCCTGCAGCGTCAGCGGCGTAATGAACGCCTTGGCGGCGTGGGTCATCACCACGCGCACTTCCGCGCCCCTGTCGCGCAGGCGGCGCACCAGCTCTGGGCATTTGTAGGCGGCGATGCCGCCGCTGATGCCAAGCACAATATGTTTGCCGGAAAGTCCCGTCATCATCATTGTCCGATTGAAAGCCGAAAGATGCGCCATTTTAGCATATCCGCCGTTCAGGTGAGCGATTCCGCAATGGCTGCAGGGCGTTACATTGTGCTTTGCGAAACACTTCGCAATGTTATCAAACACCTGTCGAACGCGTCGGGTGGCGCATGGCATGCTGTAGCCCTTTCAGGGAGGAACACGATGAGCAACCCGATTGTGGCGTGCTGGCCGGGCGCGTTGGCGCCGCGTGAAAAACTGTTGATGCAGGGGGCGGCGTCGCTGTCTGACGCAGAGCTGTTGGCCATTTTCTTGCGCACCGGGTTGCCCGGCGTGCATGTGATGCAGTTGGCGGAGCAACTGCTGCGCCGGTTCGGCTCGCTTTATCACCTGATGTCGGCCGATCATCAGGCTTTTTGCAGCCAAAAAGGCCTGGGCGACGCCAGCTATACCCAACTGCAGGCGATTGCCGAGCTGGCGCTGCGCTTCTTTTCCAGCCACTTGTCGCAGGAAAACGCCATGCTCAACCCGCGCGTCACCCAGCATTATCTGCAAAGCCTGCTGGCGCATCGCGAGCGAGAGGTCTTTTTGGTATTGTTTTTAGACAATCAGCATCGGGTTATTCGCCATCAGGAGATGTTTGCTGGTACCATCAGCAGCGTCGTCGTCTACCCGAGAGAAATTGTGCGTGAAGCGTTGAAGGCTAATGCCGCCGCGCTGATTCTCGCGCATAATCACCCTTCGGGTAAGGCTGAACCCAGTCATGCCGACCGTTTAATAACGGAACAGGTGGTGAAAGCCTGTCAGTTATTGGAGATCCGAGTGCTTGATCATTTGGTGATCGGTCGGGGTGAATGCGTCTCTTTTGCCGAGCGCGGATGGCTTTAAGCGATTTTTTCGCGATCCTTGTGGGATCTTTAGCTGTTCGGGACTTGAGCACTTACGCTTCAGAGCGTATACTACGCCACCTTTGAGAATCTTGGGTTTGGCGCAAGAGCCTATCTCAGCAGGTTTCTGACCTGATGTGTGGTTTCTACCTGATGACGAGAGTCTCCTCAGTATGAAGTTTGCTGAGATGGGCTCTAAAAGCCTGACGAGGCGGCCATACCCTATACGAAGCTCGAGCTGATTTGATTTTTGGAGAATAGACATGTCCCGAGTCTGCCAAGTTACTGGCAAGCGCCCGGTGAGCGGTAACAACCGTTCCCACGCAATGAACGCGACCAAACGCCGTTTTCTGCCTAACCTGCACTCACACCGTTTTTGGGTTGAGGCTGAGAAGCGCTTTGTAACTCTGCGTGTATCTGCTAAAGGTATGCGTGTTATCGATAAGAAGGGTATTGAGACGGTTCTGGCCGATCTGCGTGCCCGTGGTGAGAAGTATTAAGGAACTGAATCATGGCTAAAGGTGTTCGCGAGAAGATCAAGCTGGTTTCTTCTGCTGGTACTGGTCACTTCTATACCACCACGAAGAACAAGCGTACTAAGCCGGAAAAATTGGAACTGAAGAAATTCGATCCAGTTGTCCGTCAGCACGTAGTATACAAAGAAGCTAAAATTAAATAATTTTAGTGGATTAATGAAAAACCCGGCCTTGGCCGGGTTTTTTGTTTTATAAAGGGTAGAAAACGTCGGAGGGGAAGCCAGATGCCTGAATTACCGGAAGTTGAGACGAGCAGACGCGGTATAGAGCCTTATCTTGTCGGCCACAGCATTCAGTATGCGGTGGTGCGCAACGCGCGCCTGCGCTGGCCGGTTTCCGAGCAGATCCTGACGCTGAGCGATCGGCCGGTGCTCAGCGTGCAGCGCCGGGCCAAATACCTGCTGATCGAGCTGGAGAACGGTTGGATTATCGTGCACCTGGGCATGTCGGGCAGCCTGCGCATGCTGCGCGAGGAAAACGAAGACGAAGCCGGCAAACACGACCACGTCGATCTGGTGATCAGCAACGGCATGATCCTGCGCTATACCGATCCGCGCCGTTTCGGCGCCTGGCTGTGGTGCGAAGACCTGGCGACCAGCAGCGTGTTGGCGCATCTGGGGCCGGAACCGCTGAGCGAAGCGTTCAACGGCGATTACCTGTATGAAAAATCACGCAATAAGCGCACGCTGATCAAACCGTGGCTGATGGATAACAAGTTGGTGGTCGGCGTTGGTAACATTTACGCCAGCGAATCGCTGTTCAGCGCCGGGATCCTGCCCGATCGTCCGGCGGGATCCTTGAGCAAAGCCGAAGCGGAACTGCTGGCGAAGACCATCAAGGCGGTGTTGCAGCGCTCTATCGAGCAGGGCGGCACGACATTGCGCGACTTTTTGCAGTCGGATGGCAAACCGGGGTATTTCGCGCAGGAGTTGCAGGTTTACGGCCGGGCGGGAGAACCGTGCCGCGCGTGCGGCACGCCGATCGAATCCGCCAAGCACGGGCAGCGCAGCACCTTCTTTTGCCGCCGCTGCCAGCGCTGAGCCGATCACTCGGCGGCGAGCTTCGCCATCAGCGCCTGGGTGACCACATCGGGCAGGAAAGGCGCGATATCGCCGCCGTGGCGGGCGACCTCCTTCACCAGTGAGGAGGAGATGAACGACCACTCTTCGGAAGGCATCAGAAATACGCTTTCCAGCGTTGGCATCAAATGGCGGTTCATGTTCGCCAGCTGCAATTCATATTCAAAGTCAGACACCGCACGCAGGCCACGCACCAGGATATTGGCATTCTGGTGCGCGGCGAAGTGTGCCATCAGTTCGCTGAAGCCCAGTACCTCAACATTGCCCAGATGTGAGGTGACCTGCGTCGCTAACGCCACGCGCTCATCCAGGCTGAACAGCGGTTTTTTGCTCGGGCTGGCGGCGATGGCCAGAATGACGTGATCGAACATTAGCGACGCGCGCGTCACTAAATCCAGGTGGCCGTTGGTCATGGGATCGAACGTCCCGGGATAGATGGCTTTGCTGGTCATGATTCACTTCTCTGAGTAGTTGCGGCCCAATGCCCATAATGCGGCATATTTATTGAAGGTATATTGCGCGTTGACCACCGCTAACAGCAACCCCTGTTTGCCATCCAGGAAGCCGGCGCGCAGCAGCCAGGTTTTGACGAAGGCGCCGAGCGTGTGGGTCAAGATGGACAAATAGCCGCAACGCTTGCCGGCCCGGTGGCGCTGGGTGGCCCACTCTTCGGCGTAGCGCAGCTGTTTGCGCTGGAAGGCGAAGAAATCACGGCAGGTCAGGTGCAGCATATCGCCGCTGAGGGGGATCACTTTGGCGTCGCCGATGTTCAGCGACTCGTGTACCAGATCGTCGTTATAGCGATAGCGTTGGTTGGCGTACAGGCGGTTGACGCGGTCGGGATACCAGCCGCTGTGGCGCATGAAGCGGCCGAGGAACAGGTTGCGCCGCGCGCAGCTGTAGACGGCGCCGTCCTCCGGCGCGTTCAACACCTGTTCGATAGATTGCCGCAGCTCGGGTGTAACGCGTTCGTCGGCGTCGATCATCAAAACGTAGTCATGGCTGGCGTAGCTTTGCGCCAGCTGACGCTGCTTGCCAAACCCTTGCCAGTCGGTGTGGGTGAAGACTTTGGCGCCCAGGCTTTCGGCGACGGCGACGCTGTCGTCTTCGCTGCCGGAGTCCAGCACAATGATTTCATCGGCCCACTCGACCGAGCGCAGGCAGTCCGGCAACAGCCCGGCTTCGTTTTTGGCGATCATCACCACCGACAGGCTTTTGCGGCTGCTCATTCAGTGACTCCGGGGCGGCAGGTGCGGTTCCAGCAGCTGCAGCAGGCGCTGCAACGCTCCCTGATTCTGATACAGCACTTCCACCGCATGGCGGCCGTAGTAACGACGGTAGTCTTCGTCGGTCAGCAGGGTTGCCACTTCCTTCACCAGCGAATCGACATCGGTCACGGTGATCAGGCCTTCGGCTTGGGAGAGCTTGGCGCAGATGTCTTTAAAGTTGAAAGTATGCGGGCCCATCAACACCGGGATGGCGTGCGCGGCGGCTTCCAGCGGGTTGTGCCCGCCGCGTTCCACCAGGCTGCCGCCGACAAAGGCCAGATCGGCGATGCCGTACAGCAGCATCAGTTCGCCCATGGTATCGCCGATCACCACCTGGGTGCTGCCGGACGGGATTTCGCCGCTGCTGCGCAGGGTGTAACTGAAGCCGGCCTTCTGCACCAGCTCTTTGGCTGTCGGGAAGCGTTCCGGGTGACGCGGCACCAGGATCAGCAGCAGGTCAGGGTGTTTTTCCAGCAGCTTGCGGTGCGCTTCCAGCAGGATGGTTTCTTCACCGTCATGGGTGCTGGTAGCGATCCACACCGGGCGGCGCGGCGCCCATTGGCGGCGCAATGTAACGGCGCGGGCGGCCAGCTCCGGGGTGACGGAGATATCGAATTTCAGGCTGCCGGTTACGGCCAGCTGCGAGCGTTTCAGGCCCAGTTCGATAAATCGATCGCCATCTTCCTGGTTCTGTGCGGCGATCAGCGTGATGCGGCGCAGCATATCGCGCATGAATCCGCCAATTTTCTTATAGCCGGCGGCGGAGCGGGCCGACAGACGCGCATTGGCGATCACCAGGGGGATTTGCCGCTGATGCAGCGCGTTGATCAGGTTAGGCCATAGCTCGGTTTCCATGATGATCACCAGCTTGGGATTCACCTGGTCGAGGAAGCGGTTCATGGCGCCGGGCAGATCGTAGGGCAGATAGACATGATGCACGTCTTTGCCAAAAGCGGACTGGACGCGTTCTGAACCTGTCGGGGTCATTGTGGTCACAGTTATCGGCAAAGCGGGGTAACGATGGCGCAGCGCCCGCACCAGCGGGATGGCCGCCAGCGTTTCGCCGACGGAGACGGAATGCAGCATGATGCCGCCTGGCACGACTTTCCCGGCGCAGAAGCCATAGCGTTCCGCCCAGCGTTTACGGTAGGCTGGAGCTTTGCGGCTGCGCAGCAGTAAGCGGAGCCAGATCAGGGGTTGGATGAGGTAGAGTAGTACCTGATATAAACGCAGCAACATTCTATCAATTTCATTTATATGGGTTATTCGGAATAGTACCATAACTGGAAGGGAAAGGCGCTAATTTGGTAACCTTGGGTGTCAGTTTCAGACAACCGGCGAGCGATTTCGCCGACAGGCTCGGAATGAAGAATATTTTAATTATTCGCCGCGACAACATCGGCGATCTTGTTTGCACCACGCCCTTGATTGAGGGGGTGAAAATTGCCTATCCGGACGCAAAAGTTTATCTGCTGATCAATAAAGTCAGCCAGGATGTTGTTAAAAACAACCCTCATCTCGAGAAAGTCTTTGTCTATAAAAAGGCCAAGCACAAGGCGAAAAATGAGACCACGTTGGGCGTTTATTTCGAACGCATGATGATCTTCCTGAAGCTGCGCAAAATAAAGTTCGATGCGGTTATTCTGGCCAACCCGGTGCCTTGCAAATACAGCCTGCGTCTAGCGAAAATGGCCGGGGCCACCCATATCATCGGCGCCGATCTGGGCACGAAAGATATTCATCGCCCGTTCCGCAAGGACGATTTCCGCGGCCTCCATCAGGTCGAGCACACCTACAGCTATTTATCGGCGATAACCGATCAATCCATTCCGATCCCGCCGGTGCGGGTGTTTCTGGCGCCTGAAGAGCGGCAATTGGCGGCGCAGCGGCGGCAGGAACGTCTGCCGCCGGTCGAGCGCGTATGCGCCGTGCACATCAGCAGCCGCAGCCCGAAACGGCGTTGGCCGGTTGAGCGCTATGCCGAAATCATCAACCGTCTGGTTGCCGATCCCCACACCGGCGTGCTGATCTTTTGGTCGCCGCAGGGCACGTTGGCACCGGACGACATCGGCGATCAGCAGCGCGCCGAACAGCTGCTGGCGCTGTGTCAAAACGAACGCGTCGCGCTTTATCCGACGGCGTCGGTGCGTGAGCTGTTGGGCGGGTTTGATTTATGTGACCGGGTGCTGTGCAGCGACGGTGGGCAGATGCATCTTGCTGCTGCGTTGAATAAGGACATGGTGGTGTTCTTTGGCGATACCGATAAAGTGTCCTGGCATCCATGGACTGGCCGCCATCATATTTTGCAAAGTGAATCGGGGCACTGTGAAGATGTTTCTGTCGATGAGGTTTGGCAGAAAATGCAGGCGCTCAACTAACGAAGAAAATAAGGCAGGCATCCCCTGCCTTATTTATTTTTTTATTATTCTTCTTTCAGCTCAATATATTGATGGCAAATAGGCTCAAGCCCATAGCTCAGCAATTGCTGTTGATTTATCTGCGGCGGGTTGGCGTAAACCTCCGCCATTTTTTCTGCCAGCGACGCTTCGTTTAATTCCGCCAGCGCGTTAGCCATGCCGGCTTTTTCCAGAATTTCCGCAGGGCCGCCCGGGCAGCGAGTGCTGACCACCGGTGTGCCGCACAGCAGCGATTCTACCAGTACGTTGCCAAACCCTTCGCTGTCGGAGCTGAGCACCAGCAGCGAGGCATGACGAATAAACGGATAGGGATTGCTCTGGAAACCGAGGAACAACACGCGCTCTGCGATGCCCAAGTCTGTCGCCAGACGTTTGACCTCGTCGACTTTGGCGTCGTCACCGGACCCGATCAAGGCCAGCGGTGCCTGAATGCCGGAGAGCGCATAGGCTTTCAACAGGCGGTCATGCCGCTTGGTGGTGTGAAAGCGGCCGACGTGCACCAGATAGCCCTGGCCGGCCAGTTCGCAAGGCGCCGCCGCCTGTTGCTGAATGGCGTCGATGTCGAACGGGTTGTTGATGACCGCCAACCGGCGCGGGCGGATCGGCAAGTTCCGCTGCAGATCGTCGCCGACCGCCTGTGAAACGGCGACGATATTTCTTCCCTGGTAAACGTTGGCGATTTTGCGTTGCTTCAGCCAGCGATCGAGACCCTTGCGGTGACCGAGGTAGGAGGTGGAGAGGATGCCGTGAATGCAGAACCACAGGCGATCCGCGGCCAACCGCTTGCTGCGGCTGACGATGCGATCGGTTTTATGCAGGTTGGAGAACACCAGATCGAACGCGCCGTGTTGGCGCTCGTGTTCGGCTATCGCGCGATCCAGCGCGGCGGCGCGGCGCGACAGCTCGGTCAGCTTGCGCCAGGGGGCACGGCTGCGATCGGCCAGCACCTGATAATCAATGCCCGGTGGAATAGGGTAATTGCAGACGTCGCGCAGCGAGATCAGACTGACGTCGTGCCCCTGTTGCTGCATGCCCTGACACAGGGTCAGCACCACTTTTTCCGCGCCGCCTCCCGGCAGGCCATCGATGATCATCAGAATACGCATAGCTAATCCAGTAACCGGTTATAGAGGGAAATCAGCTGTTCGGACAGATGCGCCGGCGTAGCCGTCATAATGCGCAATCTCGCCGCTTCGCCCATAGATGATCCCAGCGCCTGGCGCGGCAGTGCCCGAATAGCCTCCGTGATGGCTGGTACATCGAGTGCGTCGGTCACGAAGCCGTTCTGGCCTGGGGTGATAAACTCGGCGCCGCCGCAGGTGGTGCTGGTGATAACCGGCAGGCCGCACGACATCGCTTCCAGAATCACATTCGGGAACGGATCGTACAGCGTCGGCAGCAGCAGCGCGTCCGCGGCCTGATAGAACGGCAGGGTCTGCTTCTGCACGCCCATAAAGTGAATGCGATCGCCGCAGCCCAGCGACTGCGCCAGCGCCCGGTAGCGTTTTTCGGCTTTGTCTTTACCGATCACCAGGAGGTGGCTGTCGGTCGCCGCCACGGCGCGGATGGCGGCGGCCAGCCCTTTGCGCTCGAAACCGGAGCCGACGAAGATCAGGCAGTGCGCCTGTTGCGGGATCTGATATTGCTCGCGCAGACGTTGACGCTGGGCCTCGTCGGCGGGCGGGAACTTTTGATTGTCGATGGCGTTATAGATCACCGTGATCTTGTCGGCGGGCACGCCAAAGTCGGCGATGATTTCCTGCTTGATCATCTCGGCGTTGCAGATGACGGCTTTCAGCTCGGGCGCGGCGTACATGGCGCGTTCGGCGCACATCACATAGCGGTGATAGCGATTGGAGAACAGCCACTTGCGGCGCCATTCCGGCAGCAGACGCGCGCGTTGCAGCAGCCAGCGGCGGTGTACGCCGTCGCCGGCGCGATAGATGTCGCAGCCGGGAATACGTTCGTGGCTTTGCACCAGATCGAAGCGCTCTTTCTGCCACAGCGCCCTGGCCGCCACGGCGAAGCCCCGTTCGCGGCTGATGCGGCCGAGCTTTAACGGATTGCACAGGTGGATATGCCAGTTGGGATTGGCGTCGCCCTGCCATTCGCGAGTGATGACGTTCAGATCGAGATCCTGTTGCTCCAGCGCTTCCAGGGCGCGGGAAACGAAACGTTCGGCTCCGCCGTCCGGGCGGTATTTTTGGCGAACGATCGCCAAACGAAATGCTTTCATGCCAGCGTGCTCCGCGCGGCTGCAATCACCGCGTCTGTAGGAATAAGGTCGAGATATCGTTCGTCGGTGCCGGTATCGATGGCGTCCGGATCGGGCAGTTCGCCGAAGTCGCCGGCCCAGATCACGGCGCCGGTAGCTTCCCACGGCCGCCAGAAAGTCAGCTTGGAAGGGCCGAACAGCGCCACGCACGGCGTTTGCAGCGCGGCGGCCATGTGCATCGGCACCGAATCCACGCCGATAAACAGCTTGGCGTGGTCGATCAGGGCGGCCAGTTGGCGCAGCGTCAGCTGGCCGGCCAACGAGATCACGCCCTGTGGCGGGCAGAGCGCCAAAATGCGTTCTACCATGGCTTGTTCTCTGGCGTCGGGGCCGGAGGTGATCACCAGCTGGTGGCCGTCGGCCTGCAAGGCGGTGAGGGTGGCGGCCATTTTCTCTTCGCTCCAGCATTTGAAGAACCAGCGCGAGGTGGGTTGCACCACAATATAACTGCTGAAGACGCCCTGCTTCTGCAACCGTTGCTCACAAGCCTGCCAATCCTGCGGATCGTAACTCATGGTCACATGTTCATTGAGCGCGGGCAGGTTCAGCGGCGCCAGCAGCGAAAGATTCTGTTCGACGGTATGCAGGTGGGCGTGATTGTCGACCGGCACCAGCTGGGTGTGGCAATGGCGCCACAGCAAGCCGCGGCGTTTGGGGAAATCGAAGCCCAGACGGATACGCGCACCGGTCAGGCGCGTGAGGATGGCGCTGCGCCACTGATCGGCCAGGTTGACCACCAGATCGTAGCGTTGCGCCTTCAGGCGACGCAGCAGCGCCAGTTCGTGCCCCAGGTGCGCGCGGGCGCCCTGTTTTTTCCATTGACGGTCGATGGCGAACAGCGTCGACAGTTCCGGATTACTGGCCAGCATCTCCTGCGTTTCCTGATACAGCAGTACGTCGATTTGCGCCTGCGGGTAGTTTTGCCGCAGGCTGCTGATGACCGGCGTGACCAGCAGCATATCGCCGTGATGGCGCAGTTTTATGATCAAAATACGCTGTACGGATGGGGCGGAAGTTGGGGCTGGCGCGTCGTTCATCATGAGTCGCTTTCTGGGAAACCAATCTTTGATTCTAAATGACACGATCGCATGTGGCTACTGTTGCAAGGTTTTCTTGCCTGGCCGTAAAAAAATCGCCGAGCCGGGGACGAATGCGCTTCAACGTTGTCCAAACCAGGCAGCAAAGTCGTTTGCCCTGGCGAAACGGCCTGCGTAACATAGTGCATTCTGTTGATATCAGGCTCGATATTCATGACTAAACCGGCGTTTCTCATCACCATTGATACCGAAGGCGATAATCTGTGGCAAAACCACGATCGCATCGCGACCGAAAACACGCGTTTCTTGCCGCGCTTTCAGGCATTGTGCGAAAAATACGCCTTCAAACCGGTTTATCTCACCAACTATGAAATGGCGGTGGACCCGGCTTATGTCGAGTTCGCGCGCGACGTGATCGCTCGCGGCACGGGTGAAGTGGGCATGCACCTGCATGCCTGGAACAGCCCGCCGCTGACGCCGCTCACCGACGACGACTGGCGCCACAAGCCTTATTTGATCGAGTATCCCGCCGATCAGATCCGCGCCAAGGTCGATCACATGACCAAGCTGCTGGAAGACACCTTCCAGACCAAAATGCTCAGTCATCGCGCCGGCCGTTGGGCGTTCAACGAATATTATGCCTCGCTGCTGCTGGAATACGGCTATCAGGTGGACTGTTCGGTGACGCCGCGGGTCAACTGGCAGTTTTCGCCGGGCAATCCACAGGGCAACGGCGGCACAGATTATAGTCGGTTCCCGTCGCAGGCCTATTTCATCGATCCGCAGAACATCGCCAAACCGGGCGCTTCGTCGTTGCTGGAAGTGCCGATGAGTATCCAGTACAAGCACTCGGCGCTGATGAATGCCTTCAAGCAGGGCTATGACCGGCTGCGCGGCAAGCGGCGTTCGCCGTCCGTCAACTGGCTGCGGCCGAGTGGCGGCAATGTGGCCAAGATGATAAGCGTGGCTGAGACATCGCTGGCGCAGGGGCATGACTACGTCGAATTCATGCTGCACTCCTCCGAATTTATGCCGGGCGGCAGCCCGACGTTCAAAACCGAGCAGGATATCGAAGGGCTGTACCGCGATCTGGAGCAGCTGTTTGACTGGCTGCAGCAGCGCACGGTGGGCATGACGCTGGCCGAGTATTATCAACTTAAAGCGAATTAAGCACGCACATGTCGAAGAAATGGAAAATCAAGGTTGCCGACTGGTTCTTGCGGCGCTATACGGCGAAGTACGGCCGTTTTCAGGACAAGGCGACGTTCGACGGCGCCCAGCAGTTTGACAATATCGTCATCTATTCCACCACGGCGTTGGGCGACTTCATGTTCAACACGCCGGCACTGCGGGCGATGCGGGAACGCTACCCCAACGCGCACATCACGCTGGTGGTGCACAAGAAAAACCGCGAGCTGGTGGAAAACGGCCGCTATTACGATCGCGTGGTGTATTGGGACAGCAAGATCAAGACGATGCGCCCGTTGCTGAAATCGCTGCGCGAACATCAGCCGGATTTGGCGCTGATCCTGCATTCCCATCTGCCTTATGACATCATCAGCGCCGTACTGGCCGGGGCGAAGTACATTATCAGGGATAACTACAGTTCAGGCATTTGCGGGCTGGAGCCTTGGCTAACCAACTACGTCTTCCATTATTACGGCCACTTCGTGCGCCGCAAGCTGGAGCTGATTTCCATTTTGGGCTGCCGCAGCGACGATCCGACGATGGAAATTCCCGTGGATTATCAGCGCGGCGTCAAAAGCAGCGAGCATCCCACCATCGGTTTTCAGCTGGGGGCGTCAACGGAGTCGCGTTGCTGGCCGGTTGCGCACTATGCGCGGCTGGCCGATGAGCTGGTGGCGAAGCACCCAAATGTACGCATCGTGCTGATTGGCGCACCGTTTGACGACGGCAAGGCCAAACAGTTTTTGAGTCTGATCGGCCCGCAAACGCAGGCCTGCGTGGATAACCAGATCGGTAAAACGGGGCTGCAAGGTTTACTGACGTTGCTCGACAGTTTCCATGTTCTGGTTACCGGCGATACCGGGCCGTTGCATCTGGCGGTGGCGTTGAAGGTGAAAACCATCAGCCTGTTCGTGACCGCCGACTCACGTTCCACCGGGCCGATTCAGGATCCTGAACTGCACCGCATCATTCAGGTGTCTCGTACCGGCTATACGATGCCGCTGGAGGCGGAAAGCCCGATGGGGGTTATCCAGCCGCAGCGGATTTATGACGAGTTGGTCGCGCACGTGCCTTTAGCGCGCTAAAGGCGAGACGACGCATCGGCCGCCCGGCCGATGCGGTTAGTGCGGCCTGCGCCCGCGCAGCTTCGAAAGAAAGGTATCCACTCGCGCATAGCGCATCTGGCGGACTTTTTTGCCCGGCACGTCGCTGTTGCGGCAGACAGCGGCGGCGCGGCGCAGGATATGCAGCGTTGCCGGCGCGTAATGGTAATAGCCGTACACCGCTTTCGACATGCTTTTCACCTCGGAAAAGCAGTTAGCCAGCATCAGGGCGGCTAACCGGCGCAGCGGCTCATCCCCGGGATGCTGCGCCACAAAACGCAGCATCTTCTCCATGGCGAACAGCAGATCTTCAATATCTTTGGGTTTGATATTGCGGGTGATGCCCTGGCTGTTGTCCCGATAGAAGTAGAGCTCGCAGTCAAGATGGGCGATGCGGCGAGTTTTGAAATACTGAAAAGGCGTGAAAATCACGTCTTCGTAGCGCCTGCCGTCTTCGAACGCCTCCCCTTCCAGCAGCGTGCGTTTATATACCCGGCTCCAGAGATGCCACATCGAGCGTGCAAACAGCGGTTGCAGGCAGCCGAGCCCCAACTGTGAAAAGTCGTAGGCTGCGGGCTGCGCCGCGCGGTTATCCGGCGTCGACGGATGTTCGGTGAACTTCTGATAATTAAAATCGATCAGGTCATATTCACCGGCGATCAACAGGGGGCGCAGGATCGCCAGATAGTCGTCGCTCAGCAGATCGTCGCCGTCGAGAAAGGTGACATAGCGCCCGGTGGCCCGCTGTAGCCCGACGTTGCGGGCGTGCGCAATGCCGCCGTTGGCCTGTGAAGTAAGGACCACGCGCGGATGCCGCCGCTGCGCCAGATAGTGGCTGACCAGCGCGGCGGAGGCGTCGGTGGAGCCATCGTCGATGATCACCACCTCGATATCGTCGTCAATCTGTACAAATAACGAATCCAGCGCAGCGATAACGAACGCTTCATTATTATAAAACGGCACGATAACGCTGAGCAGCGGCTGCTGAGGATTCACAAGGTGGGCTCCTGAACTGGGGGCTGTTTCGTAACGGAAAGAACGGCGGCGATCAGCGCCAGGCAGAACATGACGGTGCCTTCCGTGCTGAAGAAGATGACGTCGCTCAGGCCGTAAACGAACAGGCTGGCGCTGACGCTCAGCAGTAACGCGTTGCGCTGCGGCCGGAACGAAGAGAAGAGCAGGCCGGCGTAGAGCGCCAGCAGCAGCAGTACGCCCCAGACGCCCTTGAGCGAGTAGGTTTCCAGCAGTTCGTTGTGCAGGTGGACGTTGATGTAGGGCATGACGCCGTACAGATGTGGCTGCTGCGCGACGATGGCGCGGATCTCTTCACCGCGTTGTTCGGCGGATTGGCCCCAAGGCGCTTGTGAACCGGTACGCCATGCCAGCGTTTGCATCGACAGCCGGGAAATGATCGAGTTATCCGTTTGTGGCTGATCCATCAGGCGCATGTCGGTCTCAAAGGCCTGGATGCGTTCTTCTATCTGCGTCTTGAACGCCAGACCGCAGGCTATGAGCAGCAGCGGCACTGAGGCCACCAACGCGAGCTTGTGTTTTCTGGAAACCAGCTGCTTGGTCGCCAACAGCGACAGGCAGACCGCTGCCGGGTAGACCAACATGGCCGCGCGCGTGCCGGTGAGCACCAGCGCAGAGAAGGACAGCAGGAACGCCGTGATATATAACGCCAGACGGTAGCGGGTGCGCAGCATCAGGATGGCCTGCATCATGACCAGATCGAGGGCGGTCATCAGGTAGGCCGCGATCGTGGCGCGATCGAAGTTGAGCTCTACGCGCGGGATATCCAGCCGCAGCCCCTGATAGAGTGAATAACCGTTGATCGCCAGACCGGTGGCGAGGGCTACGACAACGAGCAGGCGCTGCACGCACAGGCGTTCATTAAGCGCGATCAGTAAGATGAAAGCGGTCGCGAGTTGGAGCTTGCCGGTCGACATGTAAGAGCGGTAAATGTTGATGTAATCACCCGGCTGTTTGAAGTGGTGCATCCAGAGGATGGTTCCCATGCCTACGCTGAACATCAGCGCGGGCAACAGCAGATTTTTAACGTTGCTGAAGTAGTAGCGCGGGTACAGGCAAACGGCGATAAAGGCGATGTAGCTGGAAATATAAAACAGATTGCGTCCGGTCGCAGAACCGAAAGGAATAGTGCAAAAAGCGATGGCGCACCCCAGATAGATCAGATAGCTGAAGGCAGGGTGCGGTGTTCTGTGTTTTAGCATCGGGCGTGTTTTCCGGCTCACGTTCCAATTAAGCGATAAAGGATCGCAGCGTGTCGTCGAATTCAACTTTGAACTGAGCATAGTTGAAATGTTCCGCAGGATAGCGCTGCGCATTTCGGCTCAGAGTCTGGTAGGTTTCTCGCTCCAGCAATTTCTCAACGGCATCCGCACAGTCGATATGCGACAGCAGCTTGGGCGCCACCAGGCTGTCGGTCTGCGGATCGTAGACCTCATGCGGGAAGTCGACCTCGATATCGGTGAGCTGCCGGTGTTGTTCGATGGTGACCGACGGCGTCAGGCCAAGGCCGCAGACCCCGTCCTTGACCGCTTCCGGCTGGCCGTCGACCCGCGGGAAAATGACCGGCACGCCGAAATAGAGCGATTCCATGCAGGACAAGCCGAACGGCTCGGTGATCGGCGTGCTCATGTAGATGTGCGTGCGATTGAAGAAGCCGGCGACGTCATCCTGATAACCGCTGAAGGTGACGCGGTCGCCGAGCTGAAGCCGTGCCGCCAGCGCCTCGAACGCCGCGCGATCCGGCCCTTTGCCGGCCACTTCCAGCGTGACGTCATGCCCGCGCCGCAGCAGTTCCTGCATCATCAATAATGAAACGCTGATGCCTTTCAGGCTGACCAGGCGTGAGGCAGTGCCGATCCTGACCGGCTGCGACAGCGTTTTCGGCGCAGCGTCGATCCCCGCCGGCGTCTTGATGCGGTTGATCACCACGTGATTTGGGCAAGGCAGATTAAAGCGCAGCTCCATCACCCGCTTCGACGCGTGTGAGGCGGAAATCACACCGTCCAGCATGGCGAAGAAACGCAGCGTCTTTTTATTCTTGGGGTAACGCCAGGAGCAGCCGTGATCGTAGTAAACCAGCTTGCCGCGCTTGGGTTTGGCCGCCAGCCCCGGCACCAGATCCCAGACGATCACCACGTCGGCGTTCGCCCGTTCAATTTTCCATTTCAGCAAAAATTTGCGCAGGAACTGCGGGCAACGCAACGGCAGCGCATTGATAAGGCGGTTGGCGAAGGTGACGGGCTGATGCGCAGGCAACTGGCGGCGGATCTCTTCGCCAATGTCGCCGCTGATGCACAGGACCTGGTTGCTGCCGTCGGTGGTATCGTTGATGTACTGCAGGAACAGGCGCTCGACGCCGCCCATTTTACCCAGGTTGATAATGTGCAGTTTTTTCATGCTATAACCTTTTGCAACGCCTGCCATGCCGTATCGGCGTCGATTGTCGCCATGCTTTTTTCCGGCGAAATCAGCGAGTGCTGATTTTGCCCGTAACCGCCGATCAGGCCGGGATCGGTCGGCCCGAACAGCGTGATGTTCGGTTTGTCGAGCGCGGCGGTCAGATGGCTGAGCCCGGTGTCGACCGAAACCACGCCTTTGGCGCCGGCCAGCACCTCGGCCACCTGCTGCAGGCTGAGTTTCGGCAGCACTTCGACATGTGGAAAACCTTCCGCCAAGCGCAGCGCGCGCTGATGTTCATGCTCTGCGCCCCACGGCAGTTTGATCTTCAGCCCGCTGTCCGCCGCCAGCGCGATCAGCTCACGCCAGTTTTGCTCCGGCCAATGCTTATCGTCACGGGTCGTCGCGTGCAGAAACACCAAATACTGCCCGGCATCGGCCGGCGGGCGGCTGAGAAAGCGTGCGGCGATGGCGTAATCGCCGTAGCTGCCCGGTTTATCGTAGCCGAGGCTTTTGGCGAACAGTTCGCGCGTGCGTTCCACCGCGTGCTGCTGTTTGTCTACCTCATGGCGCACATTGTAGAACCAACTGGCGAACGGCTCGCGCGCACTCTTGCAGTCCGGGCCATGTTTGTTGCCTTTAGCGATGCGCGTGATCAGCGCGGCGCTTTTGATCAGGCCCTGCGCGTCGATCACCACGTCGTAACGGCGTTCTTGCAGCGCGCGCTTGAAGTCGCAGCGCTGTTGCCGAGTATCGTTGCCGAACCAGTTTTTTCGCCAGCGGCGAATGGCTACCGGAATCACGCGATCTACCGCCGGGTGCCAGGTGGGGATTTGGCTGAAGCCTTCTTCCACCACCCAGTCGAAGCGGATATCGGGAATGGCCTGCAGCGCGTCGGTCAGGGCGGGCAGCGTATGCAGCACGTCCCCCATCGAGGAGGTTTTTACAATTAACACCTGCATGACTATTCCTCGCTGGCGACAAGTAACGGCGTCAGCGCATCCAACACTTGCTGCGGCTGAATATCGATCAAACTTTGGTGGTATCCCTGCTCGGCATCGCCCTTACGCACCTTGTGGTAGCCGCTGATCAGGCGAATGACCCGCGCCTTGTCGGAAAGCGGCGGCGTGAAGTCGGGGCTGCTTGGGCCGTACAAGGCTATCAGCGGTTTGTTCAACGCTGCGGCAACGTGCATTAAACCGGAGTCGTTGCTGACCACCGCCCGGCAGGCTGCGATCAGGATAACTGCTTGCTCCAGCTGGGTTTTCCCGGCCAGATTAAGGCAGAAATCGCGCGCGTCGTCCTGCAACGCGGCGCGGATCTGTTCGCCGGCCTCATGGTCTTTTGCCGAACCGAACAGCGCGATCTGATAGCCGCCCTCGATCAGCCGCTGAGCTAACGCCGCGTAGTGATAGTGCGGCCAGCGTTTGGCGGGGCCGAACTCCGCGCCCGGGCAGAAGCCGACGATCGGCCGGCTGTCGGTCAGGTTGAAGGCCGCGGTGGTGTCGGCGATCTCTTCGTCGCTCACCTGCAGCCGCGGCCACAGCAGCGGCTGCGGCAGATCGTCGGCGCGCAGAACGCGGCCTTTGTCATAGGCCAGCGCCACGTAGCGTTGCACCATCAACGGGAAGGCGCTCTTGTCGAGCACGCGGACGTCGTTCAGCAGGCCGTAGCGCATTTCGCCCCGCCAGCCGGTGCGCTGCGGGATATCGGCGAAGAAGGGCACCAGCGCGGATTTGAACGAGTTGGGCAGAACATAAGCGCGATCGTAACGGTTGGCGCGCAGAGCGCGCCCCAGGCGGCGGCGCTCGCCGAGCCCCAGCGCGCCGTGGCCCAGCGGCATCGCCAGCGCCTGATTGACTTCCGGCATGCGCGCCAGCAACGGGCGGCACCAGGCCGGCGCCATCACATCGATCTCCGCCGACGGGTATTCGGCCTTCAGGGTGCGATAGAGACTTTGCGACATCATCATGTCGCCAACCCAAGAAGGGCCGATAACCAGTATTTTCATACCCAGCGTTAATTCCTTCAGCTTATGCGGTGCGGTTCAACCAGGCCATGTACTCTTTCACGCCTTCGGCGACCGTTTTGAACGGTGCGTTGTAGCCGGCGGCGCGCAGCTTGGTCAGATCGGCCTGAGTGTACGCCTGATAGCGGCCTTTCAGCTTCTCCGGGAACTCGATGTATTCCACAGCGCCTTTCTGGTGGAAGTCCACCACCGCGTCGGCTACCGCCTGGAAGGTTTCCGCTCGGCCGGTGCCGCAGTTGAAGATGCCGGATTTGCCGGTTTCCCAGAACCACAGGTTAACCGCCGCCACATCGCCGACGTAGATGAAGTCACGCTTGAAGTTTTCGCTGCCGGCGAACAGTTTCGGGTTTTCGCCGCGGTTGATCTGAGTATTCAGGTGGAAGGCGACGCTGGCCATGCTGCCTTTGTGGCCTTCGCGCGGGCCGTAAACGTTGAAGTAGCGGAAGCCGCAGATCTGCGAGTCCGCTTCCGGCAGGATCTCGCGCACGTACTGATCGAACAGGAATTTGGAGTAGCCGTAAACGTTGAGCGGCGCTTCATACTCACGCTCTTCGATGAACTCTTCGCGGCCGCCGTAAGTGGCGGCGGAGGAGGCATACAAGAACGGGATTTCGCGATCCAGGCAGTAGTGCAGCAGGTCTTTGGAGTACTGATAGTTATTGTCCATCATGTACTTGCCGTCCCACTCGGTGGTCGCGGAGCAGGCGCCTTCGTGGAACACCGCTTCGATCTCGCCCAGATCGTCGCCGGCCACGATGCTGGCGATAAAGTCTTCTTTATCGATATAGTCGGCGATGTCCAGATCGACCAGGTTGACGAACTTGGTGCCGTCCTTCAGGTTATCCACCACCAGGATATCGCGATATCCCTTGTCGTTCAGTGCCTTAATGATGTTGCTGCCGATCATGCCGGCGCCGCCTGTGACGATAATCATTGGGTTACCCCTGCTAAGCTGCCTGGCGGGGCACAATGCCCCACGCTCAATGGCGGTTATAATAGCATTTCATGCCGCGGCAAACAGCGGAAGGGCTCCGAATATCCCGCATTGCCATTGAAGGCCGCCGTTTGCCGTGATATCTGCTGCAATTTTAATATTCTCTCCCGCGCATTCTCGTCAGTTTGGTTACAAATCAGTAAAATATGCCGCAAATAGCCCAATCCTGGAGATAACCGAATGTCAGCGTCTTTTTATCAGCAGTTGGAACAACAGCTTGCCGCCACGCGCAGTGAAGGGCTGTTCAAGGAAGAACGCATCATCACCTCCGCGCAACAGGCGGATATCGCCGTCGCCGACGGCAGCCATGTGATCAACTTCTGCGCCAATAACTACCTGGGCCTGGCCAACCACCCGGCGCTGATCGCCGCCGCCAAGTCGGGCATGGACAGCCACGGTTTCGGCATGGCGTCGGTGCGCTTCATCTGCGGCACCCAGGACAGCCACAAGCAGCTGGAACAGAAACTGGCGGCCTTTTTGGGCATGGAAGACGCGATCCTGTACTCCTCTTGCTTCGACGCCAACGGCGGGCTGTTCGAAACCCTGCTCGGCCCGGAAGACGCCATTATCTCCGATGCGCTGAACCACGCGTCGATCATCGACGGCGTGCGCCTGTGCAAGGCCAAGCGCTATCGCTATGCCAATAACGACATGACCGAGCTGGCCGCGCAGCTCAAGCAGGCCAAAGCCGACGGCGCGCGTCACATCCTGATCGCCACCGACGGCGTCTTCTCGATGGACGGCGTGATTGCCAACCTGAAAGGGGTTTGCGATCTGGCGGACGAATACCAGGCGCTGGTGATGGTGGATGACTCTCACGCGGTGGGCTTTGTCGGCGCCAACGGGCGCGGCACCCATGAATACTGCGAAGTGATGGGCCGCGTCGATATCATCACCGGTACGTTAGGCAAAGCGCTGGGCGGCGCGTCCGGCGGTTACACCGCCGCCAAGAAAGAAGTGGTGGAGTGGCTGCGCCAGCGTTCGCGCCCGTACCTGTTCTCCAACTCGCTGGCGCCGGCGATCGTCGCCGCGTCGATCAAAGTGCTGGAACTGCTGGAAGAGGGCGATGCCCTGCGCGATCGCCTGTGGGCCAATGCGCGTCTGTTCCGCGAAAAAATGACCGCCGCCGGCTTCACGTTGGCCGGCGCCGATCACGCCATCATCCCGGTGATGCTGGGTGAGGCGAAGTTGGCGCAGGAATTCGCCAATGCGTTGCTCAAGGAAGGCATCTATGTGACCGGTTTCTTCTATCCGGTGGTGCCGAAAGGCCAGGCGCGCATCCGTACCCAGATGTCCGCCGACCACACCCCGGAGCAAATCGAACGCGCAGTGGCGGCGTTTACACGTATCGGTAAGGATCTTGGCGTTATTGCATAAGGTAAAACCATGAAAGCACTGTCAAAACTGAAAGCGGAAGAAGGGATTTGGATGACCGACGTGCCTCAGCCGGAGCTGGGCCACAACGACATCATGATCAAAATCCGCAAAACCGCGATCTGCGGCACCGATGTGCATATCTACAACTGGGACGAGTGGTCGCAAAAAACCATTCCGGTTCCGATGGTGGTCGGCCATGAATACGTGGGCGAAGTGGTGGCGATCGGTCAGGAAGTCAAAGGCTTCAACATCGGCGATCGCGTGTCCGGCGAAGGCCACATCACCTGCGGCCACTGCCGCAACTGCCGCGGCGGCCGCACGCACCTGTGCCGCAACACCGTCGGCGTGGGCGTGAACCGCCCGGGCAGCTTCGCGGAATACCTGGTGATCCCGGCGTTCAACGCCTTCAAGATCCCGGATAACATCTCCGACGAATTGGCTTCGATCTTCGATCCGTTCGGTAACGCGGTGCACACCGCGCTGTCGTTCGATCTGGTCGGGGAAGACGTGCTGGTGTCCGGTGCCGGCCCGATCGGTATCATGGCGGCGGCGGTGTGCAAACACGTCGGCGCCCGCCATGTGGTGATCACCGACGTTAACGAATACCGCCTGGAACTGGCGCGCAAAATGGGCGTGACCCGTGCGGTGAACGTCAGCAAGGAAAACCTCAGCGACGTGATGGCCGAACTGGGCATGACCGAAGGGTTCGACGTCGGCCTGGAAATGTCCGGCGCGCCGCCGGCGTTCCGCACGTTGCTTAATGCGATGAACCACGGCGGGCGTATCGCCATGCTGGGCATTCCGCCTTCGGATATGTCGATCGACTGGAATCAGGTCATCTTCAAAGGGCTGTTTATCAAAGGGATTTACGGCCGTGAAATGTTCGAAACCTGGTACAAGATGGCGGCGCTGATCCAGTCCGGCCTCGATTTGACCCCGATCATCACCCACCGTTTCTCGATCGACGAGTTCCAGCAGGGCTTCGACGCCATGCGCTCCGGCAAGTCGGGCAAAGTGGTGCTGAGCTGGGATTAACCTCGGCGATGTGAAAAGGGCCGGAATTCCGGCCCTTTTTTTATGCTTGCGGTTTGGTTTGCGTCCAGTGCTGCCAATGACGCTTGATGAAAGTCACCGGCGGCGAGGTGGCAATGCTGTCGGCGATAACGCCCAGCGCGGTGCCGGCGTTGGCTTTTTCCTTCGGCGGTTTGACCTTGCACTGCTTGATGCCGCCGCTGAACGGGTTCTTCGGCTGCGGTTTTTGCGGTTTGACCGGCGGGACGTAGCTGCCACCGCCGTTGCCCTGCGGTTCGTTCAGCAGCGCGCTCGGTTTGACCAGTACGATATCGGCGGGCAGCGACGGCAGCATCTGCTGCAGCACCTTCACCGTCGCCGGGCGCGGGTGGCCGATGGCGATGGCGGATCCGTTGCGCCGCGCCAATTCAACCGCGCGGTTGAATTGGCGGCGGATATCGGCTTCGTTCGCGGTATCGTCGAGGAACACCTTGCGTTTGATCACTTTCACGCCGGTGCCGGCCGCGGCGCGGGTCGCCTGGCTGCTGCCGATGGTCATGCTGTCGAGGAAGTACAGGCGGTAGCTTTCGAGCGCCTGCATCACTTTCTGCATGCCCGGCAGGCTGGAGGTCATGGCGCTGCCCATGTGGTTGTTCATGCCGACCGCGTAGGGCACGTTGTTCACCGCGTTGCGGATGATGCGCTGGATCTCGTCGCTGCTCATGGAAGGCTGCAGGGTATCGCGTTCCAGCGGCTGCTTGCTGAGCGGCGCCATCGGCATGTGGATCAAGACTTCGCGGCCCTGGCTGTGGGCGCGGGTGGCCATCAGGCGGGCATGCGGCGCGTTGGGCAAGACTGCGACCGAGATCGCCGTCGGCATTTGCAGCACCGCGTTTTCTTCGTGAGGGCGGTAGCCCACGTCATCGATGACGATGGAGAGTTTTCCTGCCTGCGCAGCGTAAACCTGCAGCAGACAGCCGATTAACAAAGCTGTACGGGTTTTGACATAACGCAAATCTATCTTCCCAACCACGGCAGTGGGTTAACCGCCTGTCCCTGACGACGGATTTCGAAATAGAGCGACGGCGTTCCCTGGCCGCCGCTGGTGCCGACCAGAGCGATCGGCTGGCCGGCGCGCACCTGCGCCCCGACGTTGACCAACGCGCTTTGGTTGTAGCCGTACACGCTCATGTCGCCTTTACCGTGTTCGACCACCACCATCAGGCCATAGCCTTGCAGCCAGTCGGCCAGCAGCACGCGGCCATCGGCGACGGCTTTCACTTCGCTGCCTTCGCGGGCTTCGATCACCATGCCTTTCCAGCGTAGCTCGCCCTGCTGCTGCTCGCCAAAGCCGTGCAGCGTGCGGCCGCGCACCGGCCACATCAGCTGGCCGGCCGGACGACCGAGGCCGCCGGTTCGCGCCATCAGCGAGCGATCGGCTTCGCTAGGTTTGTAGGTGGTGCCGGTTTTCTTCGCCTGCTGTTCCTTGATGCGCACCTGCTCGCGCACTTTGGCCGCTTCACGCGCTTCGCGTTCGGCGCGCGCACGGGCTTCGCGCTCCGCCCGAGCGATCTTGTCGCGCATGCGGGCTTCGTTCTGGCGCAGTTCCACCAGGCGTTGTTGGTCTTTTTCCAGCGAGGCTTCCAGCGCGGTCAGCGTTTTCTTGCGGGCGCCGCGCGCCTGCTCCAGCCTCTGCTGCTGCGTCTGTTGCTCGCTCAGTAAGGATTTTTGCTGGCCCTGTTTGGCCACCAGCGTGGTTTTTTGCTTCGCCAGCTCGGTGCGGGTCTGTTTCAACTCTTCGATGGTTTTCTGGCGCGCTTCGTTCAGATAACCGAAATAGGCCAGAATACGTTCGCTGCGCTGGCTTTCTTCACCGCTGAGGATCAGCTGCACGGCGCTGTGCTGCCCTTGCCGGAAGGCGGCATCGAGCTGTTTGGCGAGGAGATTTTGCTGGGTCGATTGCTGCTTTTGCAGTTTGGTTATCGAGGCGTTCAGGCCGGAAATATCCTTGCCCAACTGGGTGAGCGTGCCCTGGGTGTCGCGCAACTGGCGGCTGGCCTGGGCGATGGTTTTTTCCTGTTGACGCAGCTGATCCTGCAGCGAGCTGCGCTGCTGTTGCTGCTGCTTCACCGCTTTTTCTTTCTCGGCGATGCTCTGCTGGATGTCTTTCAGCTGGGATTTATTGTCTTCCGCCGCCTGGCCGGCGAGCGGCAACAGCAAGACGCCAGCGCAAAATACGCTGGCGCACATGGCGGTGAACGTCCTTGGCGCGGTGCGTTCAGGCAGCGGCCGGCTGCCTGCGTTTGCGCTTCGGGTTACCCTTGATAGTGCAAAAAACGCCTTCTCCCTCATGGAGAAGGATTATTCCACGATGAACAGCGGCTTACCAGTCATCTCTTGCGGGATTTCCATTCCCATCAGCGTTAACAGGGTTGGCGCGATGTCCGAAAGCTTGCCGCCTTCGACCGCGCGCGCCGGTTTGCCGACGTAAATCAGCGGCACCGGCAGGCTGGTGTGGGCGGTGTGCGCCTGGCCGGTGGCCGGATCGCGCATCTGCTCGGCGTTGCCGTGATCGGCGGTGATCAGCAGTTGGCCGTCGACGTCGCGCACCGCGTCAACCACCTGAGCGATGCAGGCGTCCAGCGTTTCCACCGCTTTGACCGCCGCTTCATACACGCCGGTATGCCCCACCATGTCACCGTTCGGGTAGTTGCAGATGATGGCGTCGTATTTGCCGCTGCGGATGGCGCTCAGCAGCTTGTCGGTCAGTTCGGCGGCGCTCATCTCCGGCTGCAGATCATAGGTGGCGACCTGCGGCGAGTTGACCAGCACGCGGTCTTCGCCCTTGAACGGCGCTTCCACGCCGCCGTTATAGAAGAAGGTGACGTGGGCGTATTTTTCGGTTTCCGAGATGCGCAGCTGGGTTTTGTCGTGCTTCATCAGCCATTCGCCGAAGGTGTTGGCCAGCGGCGCCGGCGGATAGGCGCAGGCGGTCGCGATGTCGGCGGCGTATTCGGTCAGCATCACGAAATCGCCGAACTGCACCTGCTTGGCGCGCGGGAAACCGTCGAAGTCGGCGTTCACGAAAGCGCGGGTGATCTGGCGCGCGCGGTCGGCGCGGAAGTTCATGAAGATCAACGCGTCGCCGTCCTGCATTGCGGCATCGGCCTCACCGGCGGCGCGGATCACGGTCGGTCTGACGAACTCGTCGTTTTCACCGCGCTGATAAGCAGCCTGCAGGCCGGCGATCGCATCCTCGGCCACGGAATCGCCTTTGGCTGCGGTCAGCAGGTCATAGGCCAGCTGCACGCGATCCCAGCGGTTGTCGCGGTCCATCGCGTAGTAGCGGCCGATCAGCGAGGCGATGCGCCCGACGCCCAATGCGGCGAAGGCGTCGCGGCAGCGTTGCAGCGGGGCTTCGGCGCTGCGCGGCGGCGTGTCGCGCCCGTCAAGGAAGGCATGCAGATAAATGGCTTTGGCGCCGCGTTGGGCGGCCAGCTTGATCATGGCCAGGATGTGCTCGTCATGGCTGTGCACGCCGCCCGGCGACAGCAGGCCCATGATATGCACCGCCTTGCCGGCCGCTACGGCCTTATCGACGGCGGCGGTCAGCACCGGGTTGGTGAAGAAGTCGCCGTCGGCGATCGCTTTGTCCAGCCGGGTCAGATCCTGGTACACGATGCGCCCGGCGCCCAGATTGACGTGGCCGACTTCGGAGTTGCCCATTTGCCCATCGGGCAGGCCGACATCCAGCCCGGAGGCGGCGATCAGCGTATGCGGCTGCTCCTGCCACAGACGATCCATCACCGGGGTGCCGGCGTTCAGGATCGCGTTGTCCTGCCGCTCTTCACGGTGGCCGTAACCGTCCAGGATCACCAGGACCATCGGTTTTTTGTTGTTCGACATTGCATTGACCTCTTATGAACTTTTTAAGCTGCGAATAGCCATGCGCCCGCCGCAAGCATGGCTATTCGCCCTCGAAAAACCGGCTGATTTTACACCGCCGCCGGCGATAAATAGCCCAAAGAGATCAAGGTTGCGGCGAATCGCGCGGGCTTTTATGCTCTGACGTCGGGAATTTCTCAGCGCAGCCCGCAGTTTCTACAATCGCGCTTGCTTATTGGCTGTATTTGCCGCACTCGGCAGGTATACTCTGGAACCTTGACTTATTTATCCCTTAACTGACGGGAGTTGTTACACCCCATGCTGCAAGAAATTATGCCATTCGTAAGCAGACACCCTATTCTGAGCCTGGCTTGGATCGCTCTGCTGGTCGCCGTGATCGTCATGACCTTCAAAAGCCGTTTCTCCAAGGTCAAAGAGATCGCCCGCGGTGAAGCTATTCGCTTGATCAACAAAGAAGAAGCCGTGGTGGTCGACACCCGCAGCCGCGACGATTTCCGCCGTGGTCACCTGGCCAACGCCATCAACCTGACCGCCAGCGAAATCAAAAACGGCAGCCTGGGCGAGCTGGAAAAACACAAAGCGCAGCCGATCATCGTCGTGTGCGCTAACGGCACCGCCTCCCGCGAGCCGGCGGAGAACCTGAGCAAGGCCGGTTTTGAAAAGGTGACGATGCTGAAAGACGGCATTGCCGGCTGGAGCGGAGAAAACCTGCCGCTGGTGCGCGGTAAGTAACCGTTTAACCTATTTGAGGTGGCAATCCATGGCTAACATTGATATCTACACCAAAGCGACTTGCCCGTTCTGCCATCGCGCCAAGGCGCTGCTGAACAGCAAGGGCGCGGCGTTTAACGAGATCGCCATCGACGGCGATAGCGCCAAGCGCGAAGTGATGATCGAGCGCAGCGGGCGCACCACCGTGCCGCAGATTTTCATCGACGGCCGGCATATCGGCGGCTGCGATGATTTATATGAACTCGATGCTCGCGGCGGCCTGGATCCGCTGCTTTAAGCAGCTTGCCGGTTCACCGAGTGTCAATAAGGACGTTTAACCAAGGGTATTACTCACATGTCAGAACAAAACAGCACCGAAATGGCTTTCCAGATCCAACGTATCTATACCAAGGATATCTCCTTCGAAGCGCCGAACGCGCCGCAGGTTTTCCAGCAGGAATGGCAGCCGGAAGTTAAACTTGATCTGGATACCGCGTCCAGCCAGCTGGCTGACGAAGTGTATGAAGTGGTACTGCGCGTAACCGTGACGGCGACCCTGGGCGAAGAGACGGCGTTCCTGTGCGAAGTGCAGCAGGCGGGCATCTTCTCGGTAGCAGGCATCGAAGGCACGCAGCTGGCGCATTGCCTGGGCGCATACTGCCCGAACATTTTGTTCCCGTATGCGCGCGAGTGCATCACCAGCCTGGTTTCCCGCGGCACCTTCCCGCAGCTGAACCTGGCACCGGTCAACTTTGACGCGCTGTTCATGAACTATCTGCAGCAGCAGGCGGAAGGCGAAGGTGCCGCACCACATCAGGATGCCTGATGAACACCGTCAATGCTTCAATGACTGTCATCGGTGCCGGCTCGTACGGCACCGCATTGGCCATCACGCTGGCGCGTAACGGCCACTCCGTGGTGCTGTGGGGGCACAACCCCGCGCAAATTCAAACGTTGCAGCGCGATCGCTGCAATCAGGCGTTTCTGCCCGATGTTCCCTTCCCCGATACCCTGCTGCTCGAAGCCGATTTGGCGCGTGCGCTGGCCGCCAGCCGCGACGTGCTGGTGGTGGTGCCGAGCCACGTGTTCGGCGACGTGCTGCGCCAGCTGAAGCCGCATCTGCGCCCGGATGCCCGCATCGTGTGGGCCACCAAGGGGTTGGAAGCGGAAACCGGCCGGTTGCTGCAGGACGTGGCGCGTGAGGCGCTGGGCGAGACGATCCCGCTGGCGGTGCTCTCCGGGCCGACGTTCGCCAAAGAGCTGGCCGCCGGCCTGCCGACGGCGATCGCGCTGGCGGCGACCGATGCGCAGTTCGCCGACGATCTGCAACAGCTGCTGCACTGCGGCAAGAGCTTCCGCGTCTACAGCAATCCCGACTTCATCGGTGTGCAGCTTGGCGGCGCAGTGAAGAATGTGATCGCCATCGGCGCCGGCATGTCCGACGGCATCGGTTTCGGCGCCAATGCCCGTACCGCGTTGATTACGCGCGGGCTGGCGGAAATGAGCCGTCTGGGGTCTGCGCTGGGCGCCGATCCTTCGACGTTCATGGGCATGGCGGGGCTGGGGGATCTGGTGCTAACCTGCACGGACAACCAGTCGCGCAACCGTCGCTTCGGCATTATGCTGGGGCAGGGTAAAGGCGTGCAGGAAGCGCAGGACAGTATCGGTCAGGTGGTCGAGGGCTATCGCAATACCAAAGAGGTGTTGGCGTTGGCGCAGCGGCACGGTGTGGAAATGCCGATCACCGAACAGATTTATCAGGTGCTTTACTGCCACAAGGACGCCCGCGAAGCGGCGCTGAGCCTGCTGGGGCGAGCCCGAAAGGACGAAAAACCCAGCGCGTGACATAAAACGATATGTCGGGGCAGCGGAATGCTGACCCCGCAAATGACCTGGGCCGCTTCGCGCTACCGTGTGAAGCGGCCCGTTTGGCAAGGTAAAGGGGTATGTGATGTCGTCAGAAGAGTTGGAACAGGTCTGGAACAGCATTAAATCAGAAGCGCGAGCACTGGCTGATTGTGAACCGATGCTGGCCAGCTTTTTCCATGCGACGTTGCTCAAGCACGAGAACCTGGGCAGCGCGCTCAGCTATATGCTGGCCAACAAGCTGGCCACGCCGATCATGCCCGCCATCGCGGTGCGTGAGGTGGTGGAAGAGGCCTACAAGTCTGATAACCAGATGATCGTTTCGGCGGCGCGCGATATCCTCGCGGTGCGCCTGCGCGACCCGGCGGTCGATAAATACTCCACGCCGCTGCTTTACCTGAAGGGGTTCCATGCGCTGCAGGCTTACCGCATCGGCCACTGGCTGTGGCAGCAAGGGCGGCAGGCGCTGGCTATCTACCTGCAAAATCAAATTTCCGTCGCCTTTGGCGTGGACATCCATCCGGCGGCGACCATCGGTTGCGGCATCATGCTCGACCACGCCACCGGCATCGTGATCGGTGAAACGGCGGTGGTGGAGAACAACGTTTCTATCCTGCAGTCGGTCACCCTGGGCGGTACCGGTAAAACCAGCGGCGACCGTCACCCAAAAATCCGTGAAGGGGTGATGATTGGCGCAGGCGCCAAAATTCTCGGCAATATCGAAGTGGGCAAGGGCGCGAAGATCGGCGCGGGCTCGGTGGTCTTGCAGGCTATACCGCCGCACACCACCGCCGCCGGCGTGCCGGCGCGCATCGTCGGGCGGCCGGAGAGCGATACGCCGTCGATGGATATGGACCAATACTTCAACGGCACCAACCACGGCTTCGAGTATGGCGACGGCATCTAAGCCGCGCCTGCGGGTCCATTCAGGGGGAGCTTCGGCTCCCCCTGTGTTTTTCAGGCGGCGGTCAGCCCTGTTTCGGGAACGTGACGATGTCGTTGACCATGTCATCGATCGCCGCTTTAACTTCTTGTTCCGTGACTGGCGCACTGTCGTTGTTGACGGTTTTGCCGTAACTCTTGCGCACCACTTCCAGCACCGTTTTACCGCTATCCTGATCGATCAACTGCGCTTCCAGGAACAGCGTGGTGTTTTGCGTCCGGTGGCCAGTGGCGGCCATGGTGCTGGCCACCACGGCCGCTACCGGCACCACTTCATAGAATTTCATATCCTCATCTTCGGCAGACACGGCGGTAATCGCGACTTTGGCCAACAGCACGCGGGAACCTGTCGGGTTATTCAAAACGGTAGTGCGCTCGGCCACCGCTTTTCTCACGCTTTGGTCGGTATAGTTTCTAATTTTGTCCAGCGTTTGTTGGCTGACGCGGGCGGTGGGTTTAGCCGCCGGGTAATAAACTACGGGAGCGACATACACGCCGCGATAATTCGACTCTTTAAAGGTGGGATCGATCCAACGCAGCGTTTTATGGCCGCTTGGCGAGCTGGTTTCCTGCAGCTTGCTGTAGTCCGGCAGGAACCCCGAATATTGATTCGTTTGGGTGACTTTGGACGAACAGCCCGCCAGCAACAGGCCCGCCGCCAGAACCGCCATGGCAACGCTCAAACGTTGTTTCTTCATATGGTTTCCTATGATGAGTGGTGATTACCCTTACAAAACATAGCGCATTATCTGCGCCTCATCGGGCTTTTTCGGGGCCGGGCGTGCCCTGCTGCGGCCTTTTTTCAGGATCGTGATGCGCCGCCGGTTTTCGCCGCCAGTGCCGGTGATAAGGCGGCGAGCAAGGCGTCCGCGCTGACCAGCGCCTGGCGTTGCTCAGCTTGCCACCGGGGCAACAAGGGCCAGAGATCCGCCTGATGTTCGGCTTGCAGGCACCAAACCTCCCGGTCGTGCCAATCACCGAGGGCGTTTTGCGCCGCTTTCAGACTCGCCGTTGCGCAGGGAGAGAGGGGGAGGCGCTGCGGATAGGCTTCGGCCGCGTAGCGCAGGCGTTTGATCAGCAGCCGCAGGCGGTGGCGATCGTAGCCGGTATCGGCCAATGCCCGGCACAATTGCCGTTGTTGGCGCTGCAGGCGTCGGTTCACACGGTGTTTGGCAGCGCGTTGCGCGCTGCGGCGAAAGCGGCGCGGCCAGGCGTGCAAAAGCGAGGGAAAGCCGATGAGCTGCGGATGGGTGAGCAGTTGACGGTAGCGGGCCTGAAATTCGCTCTGGCGCACGTTGGCCTGCCAATCGAGGCGATGACGCGCCAGTTCGACGATCAGCACCTCGAGATCGCGCAGCGGCGTCGTGAGCCTGCCCAATTCGGCGGCGGCCCGATCGAGCCGGGTTGCGCCGGGGCAGCCGCGTAACGGGCGCAGCAGGCTGCGAATGCGGCGCAGACAGACGCGCAAGTCGTGCAGCGCTTCGCTGTCTTGCGCCTGTTGCAGCCGCAACAGCGCCTCGTTCAGCGCCGGTTCGAGCCGGCGAAGCTGGGTGACAATCTCTGCGATGAAAGCCATGTGCCGTGCCTGGAGAGGATGACTCTTCCAGTATGGCGCGACGTCGCGGATTACGCCTTGATCAGCGCACCGGCATAGTCCAGCTGCCGCCAGGCTTCATACACCACCACCGATACGGCATTCGACAGGTTCATGCTGCGGCTTTGCGCCTGCATCGGGATGCGGATTTTTTGCTGCGCGGGCAGCGCATCGAGGATGTCGGCAGGCAACCCGCGCGTTTCCGGGCCGAACAGCAGGTAGTCGCCGGCCTGGTAGCTGACGGCGCTGTGCGCCGGCGTGCCCTTGGTGGTGAGGGCAAACAGCCGCTGCGGGTTTTCGGCGGCGAGAAAGGCGGCGTAATCGGCATGGCGGCTGACGCGGGTGAACTCATGATAGTCCAGCCCGGCGCGGCGCAGGCGTTTGTCGTCCCACGGGAAACCCAGCGGTTCGATCAGGTGCAGATTAAAGCCGGTATTGGCGCACAGGCGGATGATATTGCCGGTATTGGGTGGAATTTCGGGTTCAAATAAAACGATGTTCAGCATGTTGCAGGCCCCTCGTGAACGAGGGGCGCAGGATAGCAAACTCTTACTGTTCTGTCTTAGACGATAGGCGTTGATGATGCAGCGGCAGCCACAGCACCAGCCGCAGACCGCCAAGCGGGCTGTCTTCGGCCTTCACCCAGCCGCGATGCTGATTGACCGCCGCCTCGACGATAGCCAGGCCAAGGCCGGTGCCGCCGGACTCACGGTCGCGCGCCTCATCGGTGCGGTAGAACGGACGGAAGATCTGCTCGCGGTCTTCGGCGCTGACGCCGGGGCCGTCGTCGTCAACCTGGATAGTCACGCCCTGATTGTCGGCGCTGAACGCCACGGCGATGCGGGTGTGCGAATAACGCAGGGCGTTGCGCACGATGTTTTCCAACGCGCTGTCCAGCGCGCTCGCGTTGCCGAACAGCGTCCACGGACCGGGCGGCGCAGCGATCTCCAGCTGCTTGCCCATCTGTTCGGCTTCGAAACGGGCGTTATCCAGCACGTCGGCCCACAGTTCGTTGGCCTTCAACTGCTCGCGCGCCAGCTCGCCCTTCTGCTGCCCGCGCGACAGCGCCAGCAGATCGTTGATCATCGAATCCAGCCGTTGCGCTTCGGTTTCGATGCGCGCCAGCTCGTGGCCTTCGCCGTGGCGGCGGCGCATCAACGCGGTGGCCAGCTGCAGGCGAGTCAGCGGCGTGCGCAGCTCGTGCGAGATGTCCGAGATCAAGCGTTGCTGGGCGTTCATCATGCGTTCCAGCGCGCTGACCATCTGGTTGAAGCTGGCGCCGGTGGCCAGAAACTCCTGCGGGCCGGCCTCCAGTTCCGGATGCTGTTTCAGGTTGCCGCGCGCCACGTCATCGGCGGCGTTCTTCAGCTTGCGCGCCGGTTTCGCCAGGCTCCAGGCCAGCCACAGCAGCAGCGGGGCGCTGATCAGCATGGTGACGATCAGCAGCAGCAGCGGCCGGTCGAACATCAGGTTGATGAAATCGGATTGCGGGCTGTTGGCGGGGCGGATCAGGTACAGCTGGTAGTTGTCTTCGCCGTCGCGCACCGCGAACGGCCCGACCAGTTCGACGCGGCCGTACTTTTTCTTCTTCGGATGATCCGAATTGTCGGATTGGCCGATGAAGTTGCGGACGATCTGCATTTCATTGCGCTGCGCGCCGATCACCCGACCTTCGCTGGTGACCAGCAGCAGGCGTTGGCCCGGCGGCGCCCATTTGTCGATGGCGCGGAACAGGCGGCGCCACCACATTAGATCGTTGGCCGGATCGTTTTGCAACTCGGCCTCGACGTGCTGTTCCAGCATCAACCCCTGCCGCTGCTCGCTGTCGAGCAGCGAGGTCATTTGGCGGGAGTCGAGCTTGGGCACCATCAGCACCAGCATTAGCACCAGGGCTAACGTGAACCAGAAAATGGCGAAGATGCGTGCCGTCAAACTGTTGATCATGTTGCAGATACCATCAAATAACCACGCCCGCGCAGGGTTTTGAACCACGGATGCCCGTCTTTGCGATCCGGCAGCTTACGCCGCAGGTTGGAGATATGCATGTCGATGGCGCGATCGAATGGGGTCAGGCGTTTGCCCAGCACTTCCTGGCTCAGCAGTTCGCGCGACACCACCTGGCCGAGATGTTGCGCCAGCAGATACAGCAGGGTGAACTCGGTGCCGGTCAGATCCAGCACCTGGCCGTCGAAGCTGGCCTCCTGGCGGCCGGGGTTCAGCTGCAGGCCATCGACATCCAGCGTCGGGGCGCCGCTGTCGACCTGCTGCTGCTGTTCGCTCCAGTTGGAACGGCGCAGAATGGCGCGAATGCGCGCGACCAGTTCGCGATCGTTGAAGGGTTTCGGCAGGTAATCATCGGCGCCCAGCTCCAGGCCCAACACGCGGTCCAGTTCGCTGCCGCGCGCGGTCAGCATGATGACCGGCGTCTGGTGATGTTGGCGCAGTTCTTTCAGCGTATCGATGCCGTTTTTCTTCGGCATCATGATGTCGAGCAGCAGCAGATCGACGGAGCTGTCCAGCAGCGACAACGCCTGCTCGCCATCGTGCGCGACGACGATATTAAAACCTTCCATTTCAAGCAGTTCTTTTAACAGCGAGGTCAACTCGCGGTCGTCGTCAACTAACAGAATCTTGTTCATTATGATTTACCTCCAGACGCAAAATACGTCATCAACTGTTGCCATTCCATGACTTTACGTAGTTTTACATGCACTGACGCAGGTTTTCAGGTGTGGCGGTACACTGCTCCTCGTTGATTCGCAAAGTGAGAAAGCTTGAGGAGTTGAAATGCGTAAGGTGACCGCATTAGTTATGGCATCACTGCTGGCAATTGGTTCGACCGCTGCCTTCGCTGCCGACACTATACCGGACACAGCCCAACCTCCCGGCAACGACGCGATGACCCGAATACCCGGCCAGCACCATATGTTCGACGGTGTCAGCCTCAGCGAACAGCAGCGCCAGCAAATGCGCGATTTGATGCGCCAGGCCCGGCACGATCTGCCTGGTGTCAATGTAGCTGAAATGGAAGCCATGCATAAACTGGTGACCGCAGAGAAATTTGACGAAGCCGCCGTGTATGCCCAGGCGGAAAAGATGGCCCAACAGCAGGTCAAGCGCCAGGTCGAAATGGCCCGGGTGCGCAACCAAATGTATAACCTGCTGACGCCAGAGCAAAAAAGTGTTTTAGACCAGAAACATCAGCAGCGCATGCAGCAGATGGAGCAACAAATTTCTGGTTTGCAGCAAGCTTCTGCCCAGAAGTGAAGTACGACTGAGTAGTCCCCTGTTTTTCCTTGCCATAGACACCATCCCTGTCTTCCCCGCCATGATGGCGGGGTTTTTTTTATCCGACATTTCGCTATATTGAGCGCCATACCTTTTGACCGGGATCCCTCAATGGAACAGCGCTATGCACGCCTGGTAAAGTCCGCTGCGTTGGCCGCTACCGCGCTGGCGTCGTCGCTGTTGCTGATCAAAATCGTCGCCTGGTACCAGACCGGTTCTGTCAGCCTGCTGGCGGCGCTGGTGGATTCGCTGGTCGATATCGCGGCATCGCTGACCAACCTGCTGGTGGTGCGCTATTCGCTGCAGCCGGCCGATGCCGAGCACACCTTCGGCCACGGCAAAGCGGAGTCGCTGGCGGCGCTGGCGCAAAGCATGTTTATTTCCGGTTCCGCCCTGTTTCTGTTTCTCACCGGCTTCCAGCATCTGTATGCGCCGCAAACGCTGCGCGATCCCGGCGTTGGGGTCGTCGTGACGGTGATCGCGTTAGTCAGCACTCTGATGCTGGTCACCTATCAACGCTGGGTGGTCAGAAAAACGCGCAGCCAGGCCGTGCGCGCAGATATGCTGCATTATCAGTCAGATGTCATGATGAATGGTGCTATTCTTATCGCTCTTGGGCTAAGCTGGTACGGCTTCCAGCGGGCGGATGCGCTGTTTGCGCTGGGCATCGGCGTTTACATCCTCTATAGCGCGCTGCGCATGGGCTACGAAGCGGTGCAGTCGCTGTTGGATCGGGCGTTGCCGGATGACGAGCGCCAGGCGATTATCGCCGTGGTTTCCTCCTGGCCCGGGGTGAAAGGCGCGCACGATCTGCGCACGCGGCAGTCGGGGCCGACGCGTTTCATCCAGCTGCATCTGGAGATGGACGACACGCTGCCTCTGCGCGAGGCGCACCGCTTGGCCGATCAGGTGGAACAGGCGCTGCGGCAACGTTTTACGGGGGCGGACGTCATCATTCACCTGGATCCGTGCTCCGTGGTGCCGCCGGGTAGGCAGGGGCATTGGGAGCTATAATCATATAGAGGCATAGCGCAAAGTATTATCATGAATATCTGAGTTAGCTCAGCGTGCCATGCGGTGTTTTAACCGTTATATTGCGTGACTTGAATCAATTCAGCTGGGTGTTTTTGATATAATATCCAGCAATAAGCCATAAAGCTGGTTTTCTGCAGCCGGAGAGGTTTCAAGACGATCGGCGGAGACAGAATTCTTAAGAAATTGCATCTACACAGTTCAGAGGTAGTCATGATCAAGAAAATCGGTGTACTGACGAGCGGCGGTGATTCGCCGGGTATGAACGCTGCAATCCGCGGCGTTGTGCGTTCTGCGCTTTCAGAAGGTCTGGAAGTTTTTGGTATTTACGATGGCTACCTTGGCTTGTACGAAGATCGCATGGAGCAGCTGGATCGCTATAGCGTGTCCGACATGATCAACCGTGGCGGCACCTTCCTCGGTTCGGCCCGCTTCCCGGAATTCAGGGATGAAAACGTGCGCGCCAAGGCGATTGAAAACCTGAAGAATCGCGGCATCGACGCGCTGGTGGTGATCGGCGGCGACGGTTCCTACATGGGCGCCAAACGCCTGACGGAAGAAGGCTTCCCGTGCATCGGTCTGCCGGGCACCATCGATAACGATGTCGCCGGCACCGACTACACCATCGGTTACTTCACCGCGCTGGAAACCGTGGTGGAAGCGATCGACCGCCTGCGCGATACCTCCTCGTCGCACCAGCGTATCTCCATCGTGGAAGTGATGGGCCGTTACTGCGGCGATCTGACGCTGGCGGCGGCGATTGCCGGCGGCTGCGAATTTATCGTGCTGCCTGAAATCGAATTCAACCGCGAAGATCTGGTGTGCGAAATCAAGGCCGGCATCGCCAAAGGCAAAAAACACGCCATCGTGGCGATCACCGAGCACATCTGCGACATCGATGAGCTGGCGCGCCACATCGAGCAGGAAACCAAGCGTGAAACCCGCGCCACCGTGCTGGGCCACATTCAGCGCGGCGGTTCGCCGGTCGCCTATGACCGCATCCTGGCCTCGCGCATGGGCGCCTACGCCATCGAACTGCTGCTGCAGGGTTACGGCGGCCGCTGCGTCGGTATCCAGAACGAAAAAATGGTGCACCACGACATCATCGACGCGATCGAAAACATGAAGCGTCCGTTCAAGGGCGACTGGCTGGAAACGGCGAAAAAGCTGTACTGATACGCCACTCAGCGCACGACAAAAAAGCCTCCGCTCCCGGGGGCTTTTTTATGCTCGCCGGTGACATATTCCAGAATCATCTATCCCAAAATTTTTTATTCTTTAGTTGCCGGGAAAGTTTCTGGCAGGCTCTGATGCTAAATCAACCGATTGAGGTTGCGCTTAATTTTCTGGGAGAGCCTGTCGATGCGTAAATGGGGTGTAGGTCTGACATTGGTGCTGTTGGCGTCCGGCGCCATGGCGAAGGATATTCAGTTGCTGAACGTGTCATACGATCCGACGCGTGAGTTCTATCAGGCTTACAACACGGCATTCAGCAAGCACTACCAGGCGGAAACCGGCGACAAGGTGACGGTGCGCCAGTCGCACGGCGGCTCCGGCAAGCAGGCGACGTCGGTGATCAACGGCATCGAGGCCGACGTGGTGACGCTGGCGTTAGCCTATGACGTCGACGCTATCGCCGAACGCGGGCGCATCGAGAAAGACTGGATCAAACGCCTGCCGGACAATTCGGCGCCTTACACCTCGACCATCGTCTTCCTGGTGCGCAAAGGCAACCCGAAACAGATTCATGACTGGCCTGATTTGATCAAGCCGGGCGTGTCGGTGATCACACCAAACCCGAAAACTTCCGGCGGCGCCCGCTGGAACTACCTGGCCGCCTGGGGCTACGCGTTGCATCACAACAACAATGATAAGGCCAAGGCGCAGGACTTCGTCAAAAACCTGTACAAGAACGTCGAGGTGCTGGATTCCGGCGCGCGCGGCTCGACCAACACCTTCGTTGAGCGCGGCATCGGCGACGTGCTGATCGCCTGGGAAAACGAAGCGCTGCTGGCGGAGAAAGAGCTGGGCAAAGACAAGTTCGAGATTATCACCCCGAGCGAATCGATCCTGGCCGAACCGACGGTGTCGGTGGTGGATAAGGTGGTCGACAAACGCGGTACCCGCGAGGTGGCGACCGCCTACCTGAAATATCTGTATTCGCCGGAAGGGCAGACTATCGCGGCACAGCACTATTACCGCCCGCGCGATGCGGCGGTGGCGGCCAAGTTCGCCGGGCAGTTCCCGCAGCTGAAGCTGTTCACCGTGGATGACACCTTCGGCGGCTGGACCGAAGCGCAGAAGGTGCACTTCGCCACCGGCGGCGTATTCGACGAAATCAGCAAACGCTGATGCCGTTTAAACGGCAATAAAAAACCCCGGCAAGCCGGGGTTTTTTTATGGCAAGCCTAAGGCAATCAGGCTTTTTTCGCTGCGGCAGCGGCTTTGACGATCACGGCGAAAGCGTCGGCTTTCAGCGAGGCGCCGCCAACCAGCGCGCCATCGATGTCCGGCTGGGAGAACAGCTCTGCGGCGTTCTTGTCGTTCACCGAACCGCCGTACTGGATGATGATTTCAGCGGCAACCGCGGCATCGTGCTTGGCGATGTGATCGCGGATAAATTTGTGCACGGCCTGCGCCTGCGCAGGGGTGGCGGATTTGCCGGTACCGATGGCCCAGACCGGCTCATAGGCGATCACGGTGCCTTTCATCGCCGGTGCGCCCAGCGTTTTCAGCACGGCGTCGATCTGGCGCGCGCACACTTCTTCGGTTTTGCCCGCGGCGTTTTCCGCTTCGGTTTCACCGATGCACAGCACCGGGATCAGACCGGCTTCTTTCAGCACGGCGAATTTCTCGGCGATCACTTCGTCGCTTTCTTTGTGGTAGGTGCGACGCTCGGAGTGGCCGATGATGATGTACTGAGCGCCGACGTCTTTCAGCATGTTGGCGGAAACTTCACCGGTGAAGGCGCCGGACAGGTTAACGTCCACGTTCTGCGCGCCCAGCGCGATGCGGCTGCCGGCCAGCGCGTGCTTGGCCTGATCCAGATACATCACCGGCGGGGCGATGGCGACGCCACAGCCGTCAACGCTGCTCAGCTCATTGCGCAGACCGGCGATCAGTTCGTTGACCATGTGAGTGCTGCCGTTAAGCTTCCAGTTACCCATAACTAATGGATGACGCATGTTTTTTCCTCCAACTAGGGAACGCGAGAGTCGAAATGACAACTGCCGGACCGGCAGTTTACCTGCCCAACAGTATAGAGATCATTAAGCGCGAAGGCTTTGCTTTTCGTCATTAAATGCCGCGCCGTTACGGCTCGGAAAGCGCCAGCTTAATCGGTTCAACCGCGAAGGTTACGCCTTTATCGCCGTTGTCCGAGACGACATAGCGAATGGCGCCGACCTGCTGTTGGTAAAAGCGCGATCCTTTGCCTTTTTCCAGCAGGCTGTTCACCTTGTTCTGGCTCTGTTCCACCGTCAATGCCGGTTCGAACTGGCGCATCAGCGCCGCCATGTAGTTGATGGCGATGGCGCGCGCGGCTTTTTCTTCATTGGCCTGCTGCAGCGGCAGATGCGTGATCTGCAACGTTTTGATTTTTCCGGTGCCTTTCTCCAGCGCGGTGGAGGCATACAGGTTTTCGTTGAGTTTGCTGGCGGCGCGCGTCAGCAGCGGCGAATCGTCTTCGGCGGCGGGAATGGCACGGAATTCGCCAATCGGCAGCTTCGGGTTGTCGCGATTGTATTTCTCGCGGAATTTGACCACCGTCAGATCGAAGGTCGGCGCCCCGGCCAGCAGGTAAGGCGCGGTCGGTTTCGCTTCGGCGGCGGGCGGTTCGGCCCAGGCGCTGGCGGCGGCCTGCAGCAGGCAGGCGATGGCGAGGGTTTTTCTCAGCATGGCGTATGGCATCAAGGACAAAGATGGCTCCGATTAAAGCGATAACTCGCGGGCCTTGTCAAAGATCCCACGCCATTATCGGTTCGCTGACGAGAAAGCTGTGCGGCGCGCCGCGTTATGCAAGGCGGAAAACTCGGCCCGGCAGCGCCTATGTTACACTGCGTCGCAGAATATGGGCAGGCTTAGAGCGCAGGAATCGATGACGTTACAACAGTGGTGTTTTTCTTTTAAGGGCCGCATCGGGCGGCGCGACTTCTGGATCTGGATGGGGCTGTGGTTGGCGCTAATGGCGGCGGCGTTTACGCTGGCCAATTATCAATTGATCGCCATCCAATCCATCGCCTTCTTTATCGTGGCGCTGCTGTGGCCGACGGCGGCGGTGCTGGTCAAACGTCTGCACGATCGCAACAAGGCCGGCTGGTGGGCGTTGCTGCTGATCCTGGCGTGGATGCTGGCGGCGGGCAACTGGCAAATGCTGGCGCCGATCTGGCAATGGGGCGTCGGGCGTTTCATCCCGACGCTGATTATCGTGATGATGACTATCGATCTGGGCGCCTTCGTCGGCACGCCGGGAGACAATCGGTTCGGCCCGGAAGCCGAACCGGTGAAGTTCCGCTGATCCTCGGGTTACCAGTAGTGCTCGCTGGTGATGTGGCCCGGTTTGCGGCGCAGGTGCTTGCGCATTTGGCGGTGGTCTTTCAGCGTTTGCTGGGTGTCCCGCACCATCTGCGGGTTGCCGCACAGCATCACGTGGCTGGTTTCGGCGTCGATGGTCAAGCCGATCGCCGCTTCCAGCCGGCCGTCCTCGATCAGCGCCGGCACGCGGCCGGTCAGTGAGCCGGGTGTTTCTTCACGGCTGACGACGGTCTGGATGCGCAGCTTGCCGTTGTAGCGTTGCTGCAGTTGCTGCATCAGCGGCAGGTAGCTCAGATCGCGCGCGAAACGCGCGGCGTGCACCAGCACCAGGTTGTTAAAGCGTTCCAGGCCGACACCTTGCTGCAGAATCGATAAATAGGGGCCGATGGCGGTGCCGGTCGCCAGCATCCACAGCGTGTCGCAGTCGGGCACCTCATCCAGCACGAAGAAGCCGGCGGCTTCTTTGGTCACCATGACATCCGACCCTGGCCGCAGCTGATTGAGGCGCGGGCTCAGTTTGCCTTCCGGCACCGTCACCAGATAGAACTCCAGGTTGGCGTCATCGGGGGCATTGACGTAGGAGTAGGCGCGTTGCACTCGTTCGCCGTCGATCTCCAGCGCCAGTTTGGCGAATTGCCCGGCGGTGAAAGGATCGATGGGGGCATTGACCACCAGGCTGAACAGCCCGTCGGTCCATTGTTTTACCTGCGTAACCTTGCCGTTTACCCATTCAGCCATACTCTAAAGCTCCCGTGGTCGAATCAAATAAGCACAATGTCGTGAGCCGGAAATGGCGTGCGTGGTGCGCTCTATCCGATAGTCGTTGCCGAACAGGCGGTGAAACAGCTGCAGCTCGGAATTGCACAGGCTGCTGCAGTTGGAACCGGCCACGCCGATCGGACAGTGGTTTTCCACCAACAGCGCACCGTGCGGATGATCGAGCAATTCGGCCATGTAACCATCATGTTGCCGCAGACGCACCAATCGGGCTAACCGCTCTTGGTGGCTGCGCTCGGCAGACAGCTCTTCGGCATAACGCAGATAAAGCTGCTCTTCGCGCGCGTTCAGCAACGGTTCCACGCCGGCGCCGCCAAACAGCCGCAGCGCGGATACCCGCAGCCGTTCCTGATCGGCGGCCGCAAAAGCGTGCCCTCGCGCTGTCAGCGACCAGTAGCGCGTCGGGCGGCCGACCTTGCTGCGCGCTTCTTCGTAACAAACCAACTCACGTTTTTCCAGGGATTGCAGATGTTGTCGGATGCCCATCGGCGTGATGTCCAGACGCTCCGCCAGCATTTTGGCCGAGTGCGGGCCGAGAGCCTTTAACTGCAATAAAATCAGCTCAGGTGTTTTCATGAACCAAATCCCTATGGTGTTATTTTATTTCAAGTTGATGAAAATAATTATCGATTAAATGCTAAAGCGCGGCTACTGCAAGGGCGCTATTTTTAACTCCAAAGCGTTAGACGTACAGTTTAATTTACGAGCCTGGTCGGGTTTGCTGCCAGTGTGACCTGGATCAATATCTGCCTGAAACTCGCTAAAAAAATCAGATTTGATTAGTTTATGCCGCCATAGAGGGCTGCTCGCCGTTCTGGCTGCTGCAACGGCCATACCGGGACGCTGTGACGAGTTGAAACGTTAACGAAGATAATGAGAAAACTAGAGAATTTTCACCTGTTGGTGATGCTTATCCTGTTGGTCGCCGTCGGCCAGATGGCGCAAACCATTTATGTTCCCGTTATTGCTGATATCGCCCACGATCTGTCGGTTCGCACCGGCGCCGTGCAACGGGTGATGGCGGCGTATCTGCTGACCTACGGTTTCTCCCAGCTGATTTACGGGCCGATATCGGATCGGATCGGGCGCCGCCCGGTGATCCTGACCGGCATGATGATCTTCCTGGTCGGTGCGCTGGGCGCACTGCTGTCCACCAACCTGACGATGCTGGTCGCCGCCAGCGCGATTCAGGGCATGGGCACCGGCGTGGCGGGCGTGATGGCGCGCACCATGCCGCGCGATCTGTATGCCGGCACCGCACTGCGCTACGCCAACAGCCTGTTGAACATGGGGATTTTGGTCAGCCCGCTGCTGGCGCCGGTGATCGGTGGCGCTTTGGCGATGGTGTTCGGTTGGCGCGCCTGCTACGCCTTCCTGCTGGCGCTGTGCGCCTGCGTCGCCTTCGCCATGTTCCGCTGGCTGCCGGAAACCCGCCCGGTGCAAACGGAAAAACGTCGCATGCTGGCCAGTTTCCGCCAGCTGCTGGGTGACAGCACCTTCAGCTGCTATCTGGTGATGCTGATCGGCGCGCTGGCGGGGATTGCGGTATTCGAGGCCAGCTGCGGCGTGTTGATGGGCGGCGTGTTGGGGCTGAGTGGGCTGACCGTCAGCATCCTGTTCATTCTGCCGATCCCGGCGGCGTTTTTCGGCGCCTGGTACGCCGGGCGCGACGGCAAGACCTTCCACACGCTGATGTGGCATTCGGTGATTAGCTGCCTGCTGGCGGGGGCGATGATGTGGATCCCGGGCTGGTTCGGCGTGATGAACATCTGGACGCTGATCGTGCCGGCCGCGCTGTTCTTCTTCGGCGCCGGCATGCTGTTCCCGCTGGCGACCACCGGGGCGATGGAGCCGTTCCCTTACCTGGCCGGCGCGGCGGGCGCACTGGTGGGCGGGATGCAGAACATGGGGTCCGGTCTGGCGACCTGGCTGTCCGCCATGTTGCCGCAAACCGGGCAGTTCAGCCTCGGCTTGCTGATGTTCGCGATGGCGCTGCTGATCCTGCTGTGCTGGTGGCCGCTGTCCAATCGTATGCAGCATCAGGGGCATACCGCATAACGACAGGGCGCCATTCGGCGCCCTCATACCGTTGACAAAGGGGAGAAAAAGCGGGGTTTTTCTCCCCTTTGTGGTTATCAGCCGAAAATCAATAAATTGATTTTCCTTGTTTTTTATTCGCTGTTCTCTGCCAACACGGCAAGGGCATGAGGTTTGTCATCAATCATCAGGGCGCCATTCGGCGCCCTGTTTCGTTACAGCAGAAACTCGTGCAGCGCCGGGTCTTTGCGATCCAGATAGTGGGTCGAACGAATACGGCGGATGGTGCGCGACTTGCCGCGGATCAGCAACGTTTCGGTGGTGGCCATGTTGCCCTGGCGGCTGATGCCTTCCAGCAGATCGCCCTTGGTGATGCCGGTGGCGGAGAAGATCACGTTGTCGTTGCGCGCCATCTGATCCAGACGCAGCGCCTGGCCGGCTTCGATACCCATCTCCCGGCAGCGGGCTAACTCCTGTTCGCCGATGCGGCGGTTTTCGGCGCTGTCGCCTTTCACCTCATGACGCGGCAGCAAACGCGCCTGCATGTCACCGTCCAGCGCGCGGATCACCGCGGCTGAGATCACCCCTTCCGGTGCGCCGCCGATGCCGTACATCACATCGACCTCGCTTTCCGGCATGCAGGTGAGAATGGAGGCCGCTACGTCGCCGTCAGGAATGGCGAATACTCGCACGCCCAATTGCTGCATCTGCGCGATGACGCCGTCGTGGCGCGGTTTGGCCAATACGATCACCGTCAGCTGCGACAGCGGTTTGCCCAGTCGTTCGGCGACGTTCTGCAGGTTTTCTGCCAATGGCCGGTTGAGATCGATGGCGCCGCGCGCCGCCGGGCCGACCACCAGCTTCTCCATGTACATGTCCGGCGCGTGCAGGAAGGTGCCGCGATCGCCCACCGCCAATACCGCCAGCGCATTGGACTGGCCCATGGCGGTCATGCGGGTGCCTTCGATCGGATCGACCGCGATGTCGACCGCGTCGCCCTGGCCGGTACCGACCTGCTCGCCGATATACAACATCGGCGCTTCGTCGATCTCGCCTTCGCCGATCACGATGCGCCCATCGATATCCACTTTGTTGAGCATGATGCGCATGGCGTGGACCGCCGCGCCGTCGGCGGCGTTCTTGTCGCCGCGCCCCAGCCATTTGTAGCCCGCCAGCGCGGCGGCTTCGGTAACGCGGGAGAATTCGATGGCTAATTCACGTTTCATGGCAAACCTGTCTGTGAGAAAGGGAGGAAAATATCGACAAAGTCTATCACAGCGCGGTGGCGGCAGGGCGGGGCAAAAAAAGCGCCGCCCGCAGGCAGCGCTTGTTGGCGAAACGGCAGCTTCGGGATTACTCGTGATCTTCCCATGCCTGAGCGCGAGCCACCGCTTTTTTCCAGCCGCTGTAGCGGTAGTTGCGTTCGGTGGTTTCGATGCTTGGGCGGAATTCACGCTCAACCACCGCTTTGCTCTTCACTTCATCCAGATCGTTCCAGTAGCCGATGGCCAGGCCCGCCAGGAACGCCGCGCCCAGCGCCGTCGATTCACGCACTTCAGGGCGTTCTACGCGGGTGCCGAGAATATCTGACTGGAACTGCATCAGGAAGTTGTTGGCGACCGCGCCGCCGTCCACGCGCAGCGATTGCAGGCGGGTGTTGGCGTCGGCCTGCATGGCGTCCAGCACGTCACGGGTCTGGAAGGCGATGGATTCCAGCGTGGCGCGGATGATGTGGTTGCTGTTGGCACCACGGGTCAGGCCGAAGATGGCGCCGCGGGCATACGGATCCCAGTAGGGCGCGCCCAGGCCGGTGAAGGCCGGCACCACATAGACGCCGTTGCTGTCTTTCACCTTGGTGGCGAAATATTCGGAGTCGGCGGCGTCGCTGATCAGTTTCAGCTCGTCGCGCAGCCACTGGATAGACGCACCGCCGATGAACACCGCGCCTTCCAGCGCATAGTTCACTTCGCCGCGTGGGCCGCAGGCGATGGTGGTCAGCAGACCGTTTTTCGAACGCACCGCTTCTTTGCCGGTGTTCATCAGCAGGAAGCAGCCGGTGCCGTAGGTGTTCTTCGCCATGCCCGGTTGAACGCACAGCTGGCCGTACAATGCCGCCTGCTGGTCACCGGCGATACCGGCGATAGGAATACGCGTGCCGCCCTTACCGCCGATGTTGGTCTGGCCGTACACTTCGGAGGACGGGCGGACTTTCGGCAGCATGGCGCGCGGGATATCCAGCACTTCCAGCATGCGCTCGTCCCAGTCCAGTTCGTGGATGTTGAACATCATGGTGCGTGAGGCGTTGGTGTAATCGGTGACGTGTACGCGCCCCTGGGTCATTTTCCACACCAGCCAGGTATCCACGGTGCCGAACAGCAGTTCGCCGCGCTTGGCGCGCTCGCGGGCGCCTTCGACGTTGTCCAGGATCCACTTCACCTTGGTGCCGGAGAAGTACGGGTCAACCACCAGGCCGGTGTTGTGACGGATGTACTCTTCCAGGCCGTCGCGCTTGAGCTTCTCGCAGATGTCGGCGGTGCGGCGGCACTGCCAAACGATGGCGTTGTAAATCGGCTTGCCGGTCTCTTTTTCCCAGACGATGGTGGTTTCGCGCTGGTTGGTGATGCCGATGCCGGCGATCTGATCGGAACTGATGTCGGCCTTCGCCAGCACTTCTACCAGCGTCGAGCTTTGCGACGCCCAGATCTCCATCGGGTCGTGCTCAACCCAGCCGGCTTTTGGGTAGATCTGCGGGAATTCGCGCTGCGATACCGCAACGATGTTGGCGTCGTGATCGAGCACGACGGCGCGTGAGCTGGTGGTCCCTTGGTCGAGTGCGACAATGTATTTTTTTTCTACAGTCATGGTAATTATCCTGCTGTTGTTAACCGTGTAAAACTGCACCCATCACGCTTTACGCTGTTGGGTCTTGGCGTCGGGCTCTTCTTCCGTCACGCAGACGTCGCACGGCAGGTGGCGGCCAATCAGCGCGCGGTAACCGAAAGCGCCCAGGCCACAGCCGACGATAGGGGCGAAGATCGGCACCAGGAAGTACGGGATGTCGCGTGCGCCGGTGAAGGCGACTTTGCCCCAGCCGGCCAGGTAGGCGAACAGTTTCGGCCCGAAGTCACGCGCCGGGTTCAACGCAAAGCCGGTCAATGGTCCCATGGAGGCGCCGATCACGGCAATCAGAATACCGATCAGCAGCGGCGCCAGCGGGCCGCGCGGAATGCCGTTGCCGTCGTCGGTCAGCGCCAGGATCAGGCACATCAGGATTGCAGCGATCACCATTTCTACCAGGAAGGCCTGGCCGACGGAGATGTGCGCGTTAGGGTAAGTCGAGAAGATGCCGGCCAGTTCGAGGCTTTCGTTGCTGCCGCGCACCATGTGGTGGGCCGCTTCGAAGTCGAAGAACAGGTTATAGTACAGTCCGTAGACCAAGGCCGCGGCGCAGAAGGCGCCGGCGACCTGCGCAATGATATAAGGCACCACTTTGCGCCCGTCGAAGCAGGCGAACAGCCACAGGGCGAGGGTGACCGCCGGGTTGAGATGCGCACCGGAAATGGCGGCGGTCAGATAGATGGCCATGGCGACGCCCAGGCCCCAAATGATGCTGATTTCCCACTGGCCGAAGCTGGCGCCCGCCAGTTTCAGCGCGGCAACGCAGCCTACGCCAAAGAAGATCAGCAGCGCCGTGCCGAGGAACTCGGCGATGCACTGGCCTTTTAATGTCGGACTGGTGGTTTGGCTCATAATGTTGGTGTCCTGCAAAACGGCGGTTGTTGGTTTATAGGCTCAGCCAGGTATACATCTGACCTATGGGCACAGTTTTTTCATCTCGTCCAATTATTGAATGAGGACGTGATGTAAATTTATCGTTAACGAACATAAACGAGAAATAGCGAAATCAAAATGTGTGTGGCGCGTCATAAAATTGAGCGATTTCGCGTCGTTTAGTGTTCTTTCTGAGCCATAAAAGTGTGATCTGACCAGTGGTTTAGCGAGGGGCGTTAACAACTCGCGGCGGCGGCGATGGGGATTTTCAGTTTTTGCTGATGGCGGGGGCAGGAAAATTGCAACAGACTGCGCGATGATCCGGTATGTTGCTAGACAGGCGGAGACTGGCTACTTACAATCGTTTTTAACGAATCGAGACCGGCGCGCCTTTCGTAACGGCGCGCGTCACTGAGCGCGATGCAATATTCGCAGTAGCTGCAGCCGACGTTGCGGCCGCTACTTATAGATGTACGCCTTGCTATCATGAGGGGACTGAAGCATGTCATTTGAAGTATTTGAGAAACTGGAAGCAAAAGTACAGCAGGCGATTGATACCATCACCTTGTTGCAGATGGAAATTGAAGAGCTGAAAGACAAAAACAACTCTCTGTCGCAGGAAGTTCAGGCTGCCTCCGGCAACCACGAAGCGTTGGTGCGTGAAAACCAACAGCTGAAAGAAGAACAGCACGTATGGCAAGATCGCCTGCGCGCGCTGCTGGGCAAAATGGAAGAGGTTTGATTCCTTACGCCATGCAGCAACGAAAAGGGCGCCTGAGGCGCCCTTTTTCATGTCCGAGAATCACTCGATGTCGAGCGGGTCTTCGGAGAGGATGATGCCGGTGTTGTCGGCATACAGGTGGTCGCCGGAGAAGAAGGTGACGCCACCGAAGTTGACGCGGATATCGCTTTCGCCCACGCCTTCGCTTACGGCACCCGCCGGGATTGCCGCCATCGCCTGAATGCCGATGTCGAGCTCTTCCAGATCGTCCACCTGGCGCACCGCGCCGTACACCACGATGCCTTCCCATTCGTTCTGGGCGGCCAGGCGCGCCAGTTCGGCGTTGATCAGCGCCCGGCGTACCGAACCGCCGCCGTCGACCAACAGCACGCGGCCGCGGCCGTTTTCTTCAAGCAGATCGAACAACAGGCCGTTATCCTCAAAGCATTTCACCGTGGTGATCTGCCCGCCAAATGAAGTACGCCCGCCAAAATTGGAGAACAGAGGTTCAACAACGTTCACCTCTTCATGATAGATGTCGCAAAGTTCGGAAGTATCGTATTTCATAGGATTTTACGTCTGTTTGCCGCTGGAATGTTCAGTATATCCCTTTATTCGCCCTGTTGGCAAAATCATCAGTTTTTAACTGAGCGCCACGCCGATGGCGAACAGCAGATTGGCCAGCAACGCCGCCTTGACCATATGCTCCAGCATCGGCCGCATACCGACCGGCGTAGGATCGCGCAGCACGCGCAGGCCGTGGCGCGCCAGCAGCGGGATCGCCAGCACGAACAGCCAACCCCATGGGCTGTGGAGGTTGAACAGCGTGAACAGCGCGAAACACAGCACCGCGCTGCCGAGCAGCAGGGCGTGGTAAATGCGCGCCTTGTGCGGGCCGAGACGCACCGCCAGCGTATTCTTGCCGTTTTCGCGATCGCTTTCGATATCGCGCAGATTGTTGATGTTGAGCACCGCCGTCGCCAGCAGGCCGCAGGCGGTGGCGGGCAGCATCACGACGCTGTCGAAGGTGTGCGTCTGCAGATAGTAGGTGCCGGCCACGCTCAGCCAGCCGAAGAATACCAACACCGAGATATCGCCCAGCCCCAAATACCCGTAGGGCTTGTTGCCGACGGTATAGGTGATGGCCGCCACGATGGACAGCCCGCCCAGCACCAGGAAACCCACCACGTCGCTGGGTTGCTCGCAGGCGACGGCGATCAGCGAACAACCGGCTATGGCGATCAGCACCACCGTCACCACCAGCGCCCGTTTCATCTGCGCCTGGGTGATCATGCCCTTTTGCATGCCGCGCAACGGCCCGATGCGATCTTCTTTGTCGCTGCCTTTGACCGCATCGCCGTAGTCATTCGCCAGGTTGGAGAGGATCTGCAGCAGACCGGCGGTCACCAGCGCCAGCAGCGCCACTTCAGGTTTCAGGCTGCCGTGCCAGGCGGCGATCGCCGAGCCGACCACGATGGAGGCAAAGGCCAACGGCAGGGTGCGGGGGCGTAGACTTTCGAGCCAGGCGGAAATCGGGGTGGTGGAGGTTGATGAGCTCATGTTTCGCTTCTGTCAGTAAGTTGCGGTGTCCGTTAGAAATAATTGTGGGAGGCAATGCCTCCCACACAGATGACTGACAAGACAATGATTGAGCGATTATAGGATAAAACGACTCAAATCTTCATCCGCCACCAGTTCATCCAGATGACTGCGCACGTAATCCGCATCAATTGTAATGGATTGGCCATTAATTTCACTCGCATCGTAGGAAATATCTTCCATCAGACGCTCCAGCACGGTGTGCAGACGACGCGCACCGATGTTCTCGGTGCTTTCGTTGACCTGCCACGCGGCTTCGGCGATGCGGCGGATGCCGTCGGCGGTGAACTCGATGTTGACGCCTTCGGTGCCCATCAGCGCTTTGTACTGCTCGGTCAGCGACGCGCTCGGCTCGGTCAGGATGCGCTCGAAGTCTTCGGTGGTCAGCGCCTGCAGCTCAACGCGGATCGGCAGGCGGCCCTGCAGTTCCGGGATCAGATCCGACGGATTGGCGGTCTGGAACGCGCCGGAAGCGATGAACAGGATGTGGTCGGTCTTCACCATGCCGTGCTTGGTGGACACGGTGCAGCCTTCCACCAGCGGCAGCAGATCGCGCTGCACGCCTTCGCGCGAGACATCCGGGCCGGAGCTTTGGCCGCCGCGCTTACAGATTTTGTCGATCTCATCGATAAACACGATGCCGTGCTGCTCAACCGCTTCGATCGCCTGCTCTTTCAGCTCTTCCGGATTCACCAGCTTGGCGGCTTCTTCTTCCACCAGCAGCTTGAAGGCTTCTTTGATCTTCAGCTTGCGCGGTTTTTGCTTCTGGCCACCGAGGTTCTGGAACATCGACTGCAGCTGGTTGGTCATCTCTTCCATGCCCGGAGGCGCCATGATTTCCACGCCCATCGGCGCGGCGGCCAGATCGATTTCGATCTCTTTGTCATCCAGCTGGCCTTCGCGCAGTTTCTTGCGGAATGCCTGGCGGGCGGCGGACGGTTCCTGATTTTCTTCCGGCTGGCCCCAGTTGTTTTTGGCCGGCGGGATCAGCACGTCGAGAATGCGCTCTTCGGCCAACTCTTCGGCGCGGGTGCGGTTTTTCTCGATCGACTGCATGCGCACCATTTTGATGGCGGCATCGGTTAGATCGCGGATGATGGAGTCCACTTCTTTGCCCACATAGCCCACTTCGGTGAACTTGGTGGCTTCAACCTTGATGAACGGCGCGTTGGCCAGCTTCGCCAGACGGCGGGCGATTTCGGTTTTACCGACGCCGGTCGGGCCGATCATCAGGATGTTTTTCGGGGTCACTTCGTGACGCAGCATCTCGTTGAGCTGCATCCGGCGCCAGCGGTTGCGCAGGGCAATGGCGACAGCGCGTTTGGCCTTGTTTTGGCCAATGATATAGCTGTCCAGTTCGCTGACGATCTCGCGCGGGGTCATTTCAGACATGGTATTCGATCCTTACGCTTTGGAAGGCAATTCTTCAATGGTGTGGAAATGGTTGGTGTAAATACAGATGTCGCCGGCGATGTTGAGGGATTTCTCAACGATGTCGCGGGCGCTCAGTTCGGTATTTTCCAACATGGCGCGGGCGGCGGCCTGGGCGTACGGGCCGCCGGAGCCGATGGCGATCAGATCGTTTTCCGGCTGCACCACATCGCCGTTGCCGGTGATGATCAGCGAGGCGGTTTCATCGGCGACCGCCAGCAGCGCTTCGAGCTTGCGCAGCATGCGGTCGGTGCGCCAGTCTTTCGCCAGCTCGACGGCGGCTTTCACCAGGTGGCCTTGATGCATTTCCAGTTTGCGTTCAAACAGTTCAAACAGCGTGAAGGCGTCAGCGGTGCCACCGGCGAAACCGGCGATCACTTTGTCGTTATACAGGCGACGCACTTTCTTGACGTTACCCTTCATCACCGTATTACCCAGGGTTGCCTGGCCATCACCACCGATGACGACCTGGCCGTTGCGGCGTACGCTTACAATTGTTGTCACGAGCAGACCCTCGTTAAAGACGGAAAGAAGTCCCCGCAGCGCCTGCTTTCGCAGACGCTACGAGGCATATTGAGAGTATAGATGGGGGGGGATTGACGCTTTTCAACCCCCAACGGAGAGGGGAATGCAACTCGACATGCCGACGCCCTTCAGGCGCGAAAGGGTTTTGTCCGCTGCGGCGCGGCTGCTGTAGGGGCCGAGCACCACGCGATTCCAGCCGCCGCCGGCGGTGATGCGGCTCTCGATGCCTTCGAACGCCAGGCGCGCCCGTACGGATTCAGCCTGATCGGTGGCGCGGAACGAACCGCATTGCACCATCCACTTCTGTTTCGATTCCGGTTTGGTGTCCTGCTTGGCCGTTTCCTGTTTCACTTCCGGTTTGGGCTCCGGCTTCGGTTGCGGCTTCGGCTCAGGCTGTTTCACCTGCACCGGTTGCTGGGTGGCCGGCTTCGGCTGCTGGTGCTGCTGCACCGGCGCGGTGGTGGCCCCGTTGTTGAACGGGTTGCGCGGTGGCTGAGTGACCTGCTGCTGTTGCTGTACCGGCTGCTGCTGCATTTGCGGTTGTTGCATCTGCTGCTGCTGGCGGTTGCTGCGCGCGTTGGCCTGGCCCGGATCGTTATACGGCACTTCATTCAGCTGCGTCGGACGCTGCTGCATGTCGGCCTGCATTTGTTCCAGCAACTGCCGCTGTTCGGCGGTCAGCTGAGTTTTGGAATTGAGCTCGCCGCCGGCCGTCGGTTCGGTCGGGGTTTGCACGCCGATCTGCCGGTTTTCCAGCTCTTTGATATAGCGCCAGCGCTCTTCCGGCTTCGGCGGCAGGCCGTTGCCTGGGCGAGTGGTGTGTGCAGGCAACAACGGCGCGTCTTCCGGCTTGTTGTGCGTAATGAAATAGAGGCCACCGACAAAGACAACCAGCAACGCGGCGGCTAACGCCAGCACGGTTTTGGAAACCTTCGGAGAACTGCGTTTTTTACGGCTGGGGGTTTTACGCTTAGCTCCTGCTGCGCGCCCACGGCTTACATAGTCTTTTTGTGCCACTATTATTCCGCTGTGTCCTGATGAGAGGATAAGTCCGTCATGTTACTGAACCCTAAAATATTTGACTAGCGTTTCGGGGCAGCGGTGCTGCCTCTGATAATCAATTCACTGTCCAATAGCCGGGAGCCGCTGGCCACCGTTTGGCCGTTCAACTGCTCCAGCAGCAGCAACATCGCCTGCTGGCCGATCTGGAAGCGCGGCTGCGCCACCGTGGTCAGCGGCGGATCGCAATACTGCGCCAGCTTGAGGTCGTCAAAGCCGACGATCGACAGATCCTGCGGTACCCGCAGCCCCATTTTCTTCGCCTGGGACAGCACGCCGATCGCCATGACGTCGCTGTGGCAGAACACCGCCGTCGGCGGTTTCGGCTGAGCCATCAGCGCCGTCAGCGCTTGCGCGCCGGCTTCGTAGGTAAAATCACCCCGGGTAATATAGCTGCTTTCGACGGTAATGCCATTACGACGTAGCGCTTGAACGTAACCCTGCAGCCGATAATGGCTCAGCGGCATCTGTTCCGGCCCGGCGACGCAGGCGATCTGCCGGTGGCCCAATTGATGCAAATAATGCACGGCTTCAAAGGCGGCGGTCAGGTTATCGATGTGCACCGTCGGCAGTTCCAGCTCAGGGGCAAACTCGTTGGCCATCACCATCGGCGGCAGGTTGCGCTGCTCTTCCTTGCTGGCGTCAAACGGCAGGTTGGAGCCCAGCAGCAGCATACCGTCGATCTGTTTGGTGATGATCAGATTGACGAAGGTGCGCTCTTGCTGATTTTGCTGCGCGCAGTCGCCGATCAGAACCAGATAACCTTGTTGGGCCGCGGTCTGTTCGATCCCCTGGATCACATCGGCGAAAAACGGATCGCAGATGTCGGGCACGATCACCAGGATGGTGCGAGATTCGTTGCGTTTGATATTGCGTGACAGAGCATGAGGAGAATAACCCACGGCCAGCACGGCCTGTTCCACTTTCTGGCGCGTTGGCGTTGACACCTTTTCCGGGTTCATCAGCGCACGCGATACGGTAGCCGTTGAAACGCCCGCCATTTCGGCGACGTCTTTCATGGTCGCCATGGATAACTCTTTCTTGTGTTCCAACGCCTTTCTCCTTGCGTCAGCCCCATGCCGACGCCACTACTGCTGTTTGCTCACAATGTCCGGCATGCGGTGGCGAGATTGTTGTCATTGAGCGCCACTCGCGTTCGGGCACTCCGTCGCGCTGCGATGTGGCGACAAAATTTGCCCTCGCAGACATTCTAAACAGAATACGCCCCGCCTTTGTTACCTAATTTGCATAAAAAATGTGACCTGAGAAGGTTTTTTAGCGTTCGCTCGCAATTTCAAGGGTAAACGTTTGCACTGCGGCAGCTAAATCGGACTTTTCCGGGATCAGCTGTCGATCGGATCGACATCCAGCGTCCATTTCACCTTGCGCGTTTGCGGCAGGGTGCCGATCAGCGGCAGCGAGCTTTTCATCAGCTGTTGCAGGACGCGCCGCGTCGGGTGCTGCAGCAGCAACTGCCAGCGGAAACGGCCGCCGCGTTTGGACTGCAGCGCCGGCACCGGGCCCATCACCCACAGCGAATCGTCCTTCAGCGGGCTGGCTTCCAACAGATTGCGCAGCTGCTGCAGGAACAGCGGGGCCTGTTGGTTATCGTGATCTTCGGCGCGCACGATGATGTGGCTGGTGTAGGGCGGCAGAAACACGCTGTTGCGCTCCGCCAGCGTCTGTTTGGCGAAGGCGTCGTAACCCTGTTGCAGCAGCACCTGCAATAACGGGTGCTCCGGGTGGTGGGTTTGCAGCAGCACTTCACCCTGTTTGCCCGCGCGGCCCGCCCGGCCGGAGACCTGGGTATACAGCTGAGCGAAACGCTCGGCGGAGCGGAAGTCGGCGGAGAACAGCGCGCCGTCCACGTCCAGCAACGCCACCAGCGTGACGTCGGGAAAATGGTGGCCCTTGGCCAGCATTTGCGTGCCGATCAGAATGCGCGCTTCGCCGCGATGAATATCCGCCAGGTGTTGCTCCAGCGCCCCTTTGCGGCTGGTGGTGTCGCGATCGATGCGGGTGATCGGCGTGTCGGGGAACAGCGGCGCCAGCTCCTGCTCCAGCTGTTCGGTGCCGACGCCGACCGATACCAGGTGGGTGGAGCCGCACTGCGGGCATTGGTGCGGCACCGGTCGCTGGCTGTCGCAGTGGTGGCAGCGCAGCTGGCGCTGATGCTGGTGGAAGGTGTAATAGTGATCGCAGCGCTGGCACTCGGCGATCCAGCCGCATTCGTGGCACAACAGCGCCGGGGCATAGCCGCGGCGGTTAAGGAACAGCATCACCTGATTGCCGGCTTTTAAATGGTGCTGCATGCTCTTCAACAGCGGCTGTGACAGGCCGACCTTCAGCGGCAACCCTTTCAGATCGATCAGGTGCTGCGCCGCCGGTTTGGCGTTGCCCGCGCGTTGGGTGAGCTTCAACTGGCGATATTTGCCCAGCTGCACGTTGTGCAGCGTTTCCAGTGCCGGCGTGGCGGAGCCCATCACCATCGGGATGTCCTCTTCCCGGGCGCGAAACACCGCCAGATCGCGGGCATGGTAGCGCCAGCCTTCCTGCTGTTTATAAGAGCTGTCGTGCTCTTCGTCGATGATGATTACGCCCAGTTGCCGGAACGGCGTGAACAGCGCCGAGCGGGTGCCGATGACGATCGCGGCTTCGCCGCTGCGCGCGCGCAGCCAAACCGCCAGCCGTTCGCTGTCGTTCAGCCCGGAGTGCAGCACGTCCACCGGCGCGTTGAAGCGCTCGCGAAAGCGGGCGATGGTTTGCGGCGTCAGGCCGATTTCCGGCACCAGCACCAGCGCCTGCCGGCCTTTGGCCAACACGTTCTCCAGCACGCTGAGATACACCTCGGTCTTGCCGGAGCCGGTGACCCCGGCCAGCAGCCAGGCGGCGAACTGCTCATCCTCGCTTCTGATCGCCCCGACGGCGGTGGCCTGTTCGGTATTCAGCCGCAGCCGCTCGCCAAGCACCGCGAAATTGGGGCGCCAGTCCTGCGTGGCCGCGACCTGAGCACGCAGGTCGATCAGCCCTTTGGCGCGCAGCGCCTGTAGAGCGCTTTCCGTCAGCTCAAGCTGGCTGACCTGATGGCGATAGACCGGGCGTTGCAACAGCGCCGCCAGCGCCTGCTGCTGTTTAGGCGCGCGTTTCAGGCTTTCGGGCGGCGTGGCGCGCCCCTCTTCGGTGGCGAACCACTGCCACAGCGGCGCGGCCTCGGCCGGTTTGCCTTGGCGCAGCAGGATCGGCAGCGCATGGAACAGCACTTCACCGATGGGATAGTGATAGTAATCGCTGGCCCAGCGCAGGATGCGCCACAGGCTGGGGGAGAACAGCGACTCGGTGTCGATCACGCTGTCGATCGGTTTGAGCTTGTCCAGCGGCAGTTCGCTGGTGTCGCTGCAGCCGGTGACGATGCCGATTGCATGCTGCCTGCCCCACGGCACGCCCACGCGCGCGCCGGCCACCGGCTGCATGCCGGGCGGCAGCAGATAGTCGAAGGTGCGGGCGAGGGGGACCGGCAAAGCAACGTGTACGACGGGCATGATCTCATCCAAATTGAAAAAAAGTGGGCATCAGTTTACACGGCGCATCGGCAAATGTACGGTTCCGATTGCGCGCCCCGGCTAATGCTGTATAATTTGCCGCCTTTGGTATAATTCGATACCAAAATTCTATTATCAACCACGTGTGGTGTCTGGCGAAACAGGGCTGGATAGCGACACGGCCTTAACTGAGGTTTCCCATGAAACAAGGTATCCACCCAAAATACGAAGAAGTTACTGCTAACTGCTCTTGCGGTAACGTGATGAAGATCCGCTCCACCGTGGGCCACGATCTGAACCTGGACGTTTGTGGCGCATGCCACCCGTTCTACACTGGCAAGCAGCGTGACGTTGCTACCGGTGGCCGCGTTGACCGCTTCAACAAGCGTTTCAGCGTACCAGGCGCTAAGAAATAAGATTTCTTATCGACCGATGAAAAAGGCGCCCTGGGCGCCTTTTTCTTTTCTGCCGCCGGCGTTCGCCGGGCGGTTCTCAATATTCCCAGGTATCGGGATCGACACCCAGTTCGCGCATCAACGCTTTTGCGGCTTCCGGGATTTCATCGCTGCGCTCTTTGCGCAGGTCTTCATCGTTCGGCAGCGGCTGGCCGGTAAAGGCATGCAGAAACGCTTCGCACAGCAGTTCGCTGTTGGTGGCGTGGCGCAGGTTGTTCACCTGGCGACGGGTCCGTTCGTCGGTAAGGATTTTCAGGACCTTCAGCGGAATGGATACCGTGATCTTTTTGACTTGCTCGCTTTTTTTACCGTGTTCAGCGTAAGGGCTGACATACTCGCCGTTCCACTCAGCCATGGGACACCTTAACTTTGTCAGAAAAATTACAAAATTCTAAAAACCGGCCAATTATGCCCGATCTTCACTGTTCTCACTAAATAAATGTCAATTTTACGCGACCAGGGTCACTGAATGCCCCGCTTCGGCCAGGCATTGCCGCTTAACATCTTATCGTCATGTCATATCGGCATAATTTTAGCGGGTATTGTGTCATTGCTCAATCTATACGCAAAGAAGTTTAGATGTCCAGATGTATTGACGTCTATCAATCCTGCGATTACTCTTTAGGCCTCATCCACCGAACCGAGAGCCGAGCGAGCCCATGACGCGTAAACCAGCCACGATTGCCGTACGCAGCGGCCTGAACGACGACGAACAGTACGGCTGCGTTGTCCCGCCGATTCATTTGTCCAGCACCTATAACTTTACCGACTTCAACCAACCCCGAGCCCATGACTACTCGCGACGCGGCAACCCGACGCGCGACGTAGTGCAGCGCGCGTTGGCGGAGCTGGAAGGCGGCGCCGGCGCGGTGATGACCGGCAGCGGGATGTCGGCGATCCATCTGGTGACCACCGTGTTGTTGAAGCCCGGCGATCTGCTGGTGGCGCCGCACGACTGCTACGGCGGCAGCTATCGGCTGTTCGACAGCCTGAGCAAGCGCGGCGCCTATCGCGTGCTGTTCGTCGATCAGGGTAATGAAGAAGCCCTGCAGCAGGCGCTGGCGCAGAAGCCGAAGCTGGTGCTGATAGAAAGCCCCAGCAATCCGCTGCTGCGGGTGGTGGACATCGCGGCGATCTGCGCTGCCGCGCATGCGGCGGGCGCGTTGACGGTGGTGGACAACACCTTCCTCAGCCCGGCCCTGCAACAGCCGATCGAACTCGGTGCCGATCTGGTGGTCCATTCTTGCACCAAATACCTGAACGGGCATTCGGACGTGGTGGCCGGGGCGGTGATTGCCAAAGATCCCGAGCTGGCGGTCGAGCTGGCCTGGTGGGCGAACAACATTGGCGTGACCGGCGGCGCGTTCGACAGTTATCTGTTGCTGCGCGGCATGCGCACGCTGTCGCCGCGCATCAAGGCGGCGCAACAAAACGCTGAAGCGATTGTTGACTATTTACAGCAGCAACCGCTGGTGAAAAAGCTGTATCATCCCTCCCTGCCGGAGAATCCGGGGCATGAGATCGCCCGTCGTCAGCAGCGCGGTTTCGGCGCGATGCTGAGTTTTGAACTGGACGGCGATGAAGCGGTGCTGCGCCGTTTTCTCTCTGCCCTTGAGCTGTTTACTCTGGCAGAATCGTTGGGCGGCGTAGAAAGCCTGATCTCGCATGCAGCGACCATGACTCACGCCGGCATGGCGGCGGAGGCGCGGGCAGCGGCCGGCATCTCCGAGAGCCTGCTGCGCATTTCCGTGGGTATTGAAGACAGTGAAGATTTGATTGCCGATCTGGAACGCGCTTTCCAGGCGGCGGCAACGAGGTAAGCATGAATGCAATTGCTGTAGCAGGGCCGGTGAGCGGGCGTCAACTGCACAAGTTTGGCGGCAGCAGTCTGGCGGATGTGAAGTGTTATCTGCGTGTGGCCGGGATTATGGCGGAATACAGCCAGCCGGGCGACATGATGGTGGTATCGGCCGCCGGCAGTACCACCAACCAGTTGATCAACTGGCTGAAGCTCAGCCAGAGCGATCGCCTGTCTGCGCATCAGGTGCAGCAGACGTTGCGTCGCTATCATAGCGATCTTATCAGCGGCCTGTTGCCGCCGGAAAGCGCCGAGCCGCTGATCGCCGAGTTCATTCAGGATCTGGAACGTCTGGCGGGGCTGCTGGACGGCAACGTCGACGAGGTATGCTATGCCGAAGTGGTCGGGCACGGCGAGATCTGGTCGGCGCGCCTGATGGCGGCGGTGCTTAATCAGCTGGATATGCAGGCGGCCTGGCTGGACGCGCGTGATTTCCTGCGCGCCGAGCGCGCCGCGCAGCCGCAGGTGGATGAAGGCCGTTCTTACCCGCTGCTGCAGCAATTGATGGCTCAACATCCGGGCAAACGCCTGGTGGTGACCGGCTTCATTTCGCGCAACGACGCTGGGGAAACCGTGTTGTTGGGGCGTAACGGCAGCGACTACTCCGCCACTCAGGTCGGCGCGTTGGCCGGCGCTGCGCGCGTCACCATCTGGAGCGACGTGGCCGGGGTATACAGCGCCGATCCGCGCAAGGTGAAAGACGCCTGCTTGCTGCCGCTGCTGCGTCTGGACGAAGCCAGCGAGCTGGCGCGCCTGGCGGCGCCGGTATTGCACACCCGTACCCTGCAGCCGGTCTCCGGCAGCGATATCGATCTTCAGCTGCGCTGCAGCTATCAGCCGGAGCAGGGCTCGACGCGCATCGAGCGCGTATTGGCTTCCGGCACCGGCGCCAAGATTGTCACCAGCCACGACGATGTGTGCCTGATTGAACTGCACGTCGCCGCTCAACATGACTTCAAACTGGCGCAGAAAGAGTTGGATCTGGTGCTCAAGCGCGCGCAGATAAAACCGCTGGCGGTGGGCATCCACCCTGACCGCAACCTGGTGCAGCTGTGTTACACCTCCGAGGTGGTCAACAGCGCGCTGGCGACGCTGCAGGCCGCGGCGCTGCCAGGCGAGCTGCGCCTGCGTGAAGGGTTGGCGCTGGTGGCGATGGTCGGCGCCGGGGTGTGCAAGAACCCGCTGCACAGCCACCGTTTCTATCAGCAGTTGAAAGATCAGCCGGTCGAGTTCATCTGGCAGGCGGAAGATGGCATCAGCCTGGTGGCGGTATTGCGCCAGGGGCCGACCGCGCTGCTGATCCAGGGGCTGCACCAAAGCCTGTTCCGCGCCGAGAAGCGCATCGGTCTGGTGCTGTTCGGCAAGGGCAATATCGGCTCGCGCTGGCTGGAGCTGTTCGCCCGTGAGCAGACCAATATCTCCGCGCGCAGCGGCTTCGAATTTATCCTGGCGGGGGTGGTGGACAGCCGCCGCAGCCTGCTGAACTATGACGGGCTGGACGCCAGCCGCGCGCTGGCATTCTTTGAGGACGAAGCGCAGGAGCTGGATGAAGAATCGCTGTTCCTGTGGATGCGCGCGCACCCGTTCGACGATCTGGTGGTGCTTGACGTGACCGCCAGCGAAGAGCTGGCCGGGCAGTATCTGGATTTCGCCAGCTACGGTTTCCACGTGATCAGCGCCAACAAGTTGGCGGGGGCCTCGTGCAGCGACAGCTATCGCCAAATTCGCGACGCCTTCGCCAAAACCGGCCGCCACTGGCTGTATAACGCCACCGTCGGCGCCGGCCTGCCGGTCAACCACACGGTGCGCGATCTGCGCGACAGCGGCGACAGCATTCTGGCGATCAGCGGCATCTTCTCCGGCACGCTCTCCTGGCTGTTCCTGCAGTATGACGGCACGGTGCCGTTCACCGAGCTGGTGGATCAGGCCTGGCAGCAGGGGCTGACCGAACCGGATCCGCGGGTCGATCTCTCCGGCCAGGACGTGATGCGCAAGCTGGTGATCCTGGCGCGCGAAGCGGGCTACGACATCGAACCGAACCAGGTGCGGGTCGAGTCGCTGGTGCCGGCGGGCTGCGAGCTGGGCTCTGTCGATCAGTTCTTCGAGAACGGTGAGGCGCTGAACCAGCAGATGCAGCAGCGCTTTGAGGCCGCCAGCGAAATGGGCCTGGTGCTGCGCCACGTGGCGCGTTTCGACGCCAACGGCAAGGCGCGGGTCGGCGTGGAGGCGGTGCGCCCTGAGCATCCTCTGGCCTCGCTGCTGCCGTGCGACAACGTGTTCGCCATCGAAAGCCGCTGGTATCGCGATAATCCGCTGGTGATCCGCGGGCCGGGCGCCGGCCGCGACGTCACCGCCGGCGCGATCCAGTCAGACCTTAACCGATTGGCGCAGCTGCTTTAATCCTCTGCGGGCGCGGGTTCACCGCGCCCCTTGGCTTTTCCTGCCATACTTATCTTTGTCGCGATCATGAAATTCCCTCGTTGAGCGGGTGAGGATTAATCATCTTATTCCCCTCATTTTCCTGTTGACTCTTTAGCCAACATGCGGCATTTTCTATCTAGACGTCTAAACGTATAGACGCTCATCAAGATGAAATAAAAACAGTGATCGATAAGAGGTGAGCAGGGTATGAGTTTTTTCCACGCAAACCAGCGGGAAGCGCTGAATCAGAGTCTGGCGGAGTTGAACGGCCAGATTAACGTATCATTCGAGTTCTTCCCGCCACGCACTAGCGAGATGGAAGAGACCCTGTGGCAGTCGATCGATCGTCTGAGCATCCTCAAGCCTAAATTCGTTTCCGTCACCTACGGCGCCAACTCCGGCGAGCGCGATCGCACCCACAGCATCATCAAAGGGATCAAGGAACGCACCGGCCTGGAGGCGGCGCCGCACCTGACCTGCATCGATGCCAGCCCGGCGCAGCTGCGCGACATCGCGACCGATTACTGGAACAGCGGCATCCGCCATATCGTGGCGCTGCGCGGCGATCTGCCGCCGGGCGGCGGCAAGCCGGACATGTACGCGACCGATCTGGTGGCGCTGCTGAAAGACGTGGGCGACTTCGACATTTCCGTCGCCGCCTACCCGGAAGTGCACCCGGAGGCGAAGAGCGCCCAGGCCGATTTGATTAACCTGAAACGCAAGATCGACGCCGGCGCCAGTCGCGCCATCACTCAGTTCTTCTTCGACGTTGAGAGCTACCTGCGCTTTCGCGACCGCTGCGTCACCGCCGGTATCGACGTGGAAATCGTGCCGGGCATTCTGCCGGTGTCCAACTTCAAGCAGCTGCAGCGCTTCGCCACCATGACCAACGTGCGGGTGCCGAGCTGGATGACCAGCATGTTCGAAGGGCTGGACGACGATGCGGAGACCCGCAAAATGGTCGGCGCCAACATCGCCATGGACATGGTGAAGATCCTCAGCCGCGAAGGGGTGAAAGATTTCCACTTCTATACCCTGAACCGCGCCGAGATGAGCTACGCCATCTGCCACACGCTGGGCGTGCGCCCGGTGGCCGCCGCCTGACGGGCTTGTTCCATTGAAAAAGGGCGTCGCTTTACCGCGGCGCCCTTTTTTTGTGGGGGAAGGCATAAAAAACGGCCCCGATAAACGGGGCCGCGATGAGGCTCACTAGCCGGTGTTGCGCATCCCGGCGGCGACGCCGGCGATGGTGACCATCAGCGCCTGCTCCACGCGGGCGTCCGGCTGCTCCTGCTGACGCGAACGGTGCAGCAGCTCGGCCTGCAAGACGTTCAGCGGGTCGGTATAGACGTTGCGCAGCGCGATGGATTCGGCGATCCACGGCAGGTCTTCCATCAGGTGCGCATCGTTGGCGATGGTCAGCACTACCTTGATGTCGCTTTCCAGCTGATCGCGCAGCTGTTGGCCCAGCGGCCACAACGATTTATCCACCAGGCGCTGATCGTAGTATTCCGCCAGCCACAGGTCGGCCTTGGCGAACACCATTTCCAGCATGGCGATGCGGGTGGAGAAGAACGGCCAATCGCGACACATCGCCTCCAGCTCCGCCTGCTTGCCGGCTTTCACCGCTTCCTGCAATCCGGCGCCGGCGCCGAGCCAGGCCGGCAGCATCAGGCGGTTCTGCGTCCAGGCGAAGATCCACGGAATGGCGCGCAGGCTCTCCACGCCGCCGTTTGGCTTGCGCTTGGCCGGGCGTGAACCCAGCGGCAGTTTGCCCAGCTCCAGCTCCGGCGTGGCCGCGCGGAAGTAAGGCACGAAGTCCGGGTTTTCACGCACGTAGCCGCGATACATCCGGCAGGAGGTCTCGGACAGGTCGTCCATCAGCGCCCGCCATTCTTTCTTCGGTTCCGGCGGCGGCAGCAGGTTGGCCTCGAGGATCGCGCCGGCATACAGCGCCAGGCTGCTGATGGTGACTTCCGGCAGGCCGAACTTGAAGCGGATCATCTCGCCCTGTTCGGTGACGCGCAGGCCGCCCTTCAGGCTGCCCGGCGGCTGCGACAGCAGCGCCGCATGCGCCGGAGCGCCGCCGCGGCCGATGGAACCGCCGCGGCCGTGGAACAGCGTTAGCGCCACGCCGGCCTTTTCACAGGTTTTGATCAGCGCGTCCTGCGCGCGGTACTGCGCCCAGGAAGCCGCCATCACGCCGGCGTCTTTCGCCGAGTCGGAATAGCCGATCATCACCATCTGTTTGCCCTGGATGAAGCCGCGATACCAGTCGATGTTAAGCAACTGGGTCATCACGTCGTCGGCGTTGTTCAGATCGTCGAGGGTTTCGAACAGTGGGGCGACCGGCAGCGCGAACGGGCAGCCGGCCTCTTTCAGCAGCAGGTGCACCGCCAGCACGTCGGAAGGCGTGCGCGCCATCGAAATCACATAGGCGGCGATCGAGCCCTGCGGCGCTTCGGCGATCACCCGGCAGGTTTCCAGCACTTCCTGGGTGTCGGCGCTCGGTTGCCATTTCAGCGGCACCAGCGGGCGTTTGGAGTTCAGCTCGCGGATCAGGAACGCCTGTTTATCGGCTTCCGACCAGCTTTCATAGTCGCCAAGCCCCAGATAGCGGGTCAGCTCGGCGATGGCTTCGGTATGGCGGGTGCTCTCCTGACGCACGTCGATGCGCACCAGCGGCACGCCGAAGCAGCGCACGCGGCGCAGGGTATCCAGCAGTTGACCGTTGGCGATGATGCCCATGCCGCAGGCCTGCAGCGACTGGTAGCAGGCATACAGCGGCTCCCACAGCTGCTCGTTGTTCACCAGCAGGTCGTGCGGTTTCAGCACGCGCTCGCCCTTCAGGCGGCCTTCCAGATAAGCCTGGGAACTCATCAGCTGGCTGCGCAGCTGCTTCATGATTTCGCGGTACGGCTCCTGCACCTCATCGCCGCCGGCGCGGGCGCGCAGCTCCGGGGTGCATTCGGTCATCGACAGCTCAGAGACCAGCACCTGGATGTCGCGGGTGAACAGGTCGCAGGCTTTCCAGCGGCTGAGCAGCAGCACATGGCGGGTAATTTCGGCGGTGACGTTCGGGTTGCCGTCGCGGTCGCCGCCCATCCAGGAGGTGAAGCGCACCGGCACCGCTTCCACCGGCAGGCTGTAATCGATGGAGTTTTCCAGCTGTTCGTTGAATTCGCGCAGGAATGCCGGCACGCCTTCCCACAGGCTGTTTTCCACCACCGCAAAGCCCCATTTGGCTTCGTCGATCGGGGAAGGGCGGTGTTTGCGAATTTCATCGGTGTGCCACGACTGGGCCACCAGCTGGCGCAGGCGGCGCATGATCTTGTTGCGCTCGTAGTCGGCCAGATCGTTGTGATCGAGCTGGCTGAGGCAGGTGTTGACCTCCACCAGCTTGTGGATCAGGGTGCGACGGGTGATCTCCGTCGGGTGCGCCGTCAGCACCAGCTCGATGGAGAGTTGCGATACCGCGTGCTGCAGCTCTTTGTCGCTGAGCTTTTTGTCTTTGAGACGGCTGAACAGTTGAGCCAGCGCTTCCGGGTTGCTGGCGGCCTCGCCGTTGGGCGAAATGCTGTGGTACTGCTCGGCGACGTTGGTCAGGTTGAGGAACTGGCTGAAGGCGCGCGCCACCGGCAGCAGCTCGTCGTTGGACAGGTTCTGCAGGGTGGAGAGCAGCTCCTGGCGATGCGCTTCGTTGCCGGCGCGTGAGGATTTGGAAAGCTTACGGATGGTCTCAACGCGATCGAGAATATGCTCACCCAGCGCTTCTTTGATGGTATCGCCGAGCAATTTGCCGAGCATACTGACATTACTGCGCATTGCCGAATATTGTTCGTTCATATAACCCCTGACCCAGTTCTGTATGATTTTTATCTTGTAAATAAATTTCACGCGTCAGGCGCAGACCGCCTGCCTGATCACATCGCGTTCCTGTCCAATCGTCAATTGACACTATTTTTAGCAAAAAAACATCAAAATCGGCGCATTTTCTGAAATTTAATTACGGCGCGTCGGTTATCAGCACGGCTTATTTCGCCGTTTTCTACTTATTTTGAGTTAGGGGAAGCATAAAGCATTTCCCCTGTTAAATGTCGGGTTTATTGCCGGCAAAAGTGATTGACCAGCTGACCCAACAGTTTGCGCGTCGGTTCGATAAACGCGGTGTCGATGTACTCGTCCGGCTGGTGGGCCTGATCGATGGAGCCGGGACCGAGCACCAGGGTCGGGCATACCTGTTGCACGAACGGCGCTTCGGTGCAGTAGTTGACCACCTGCGTGCGGGTGCCCAGCAGCTCCTCGATCACCGCCACCATGCGGTGGTCGGTCGGGCACTCGTAGCCCGGCACCGACGCGTGCAGCTCTTCGATGGTCAGGCGGCCCGGCCAGCGTTGGCTTACCGGCTCCAGCGCCTGATGCATCAGTTCGTTGATGTTGTCGAGCGTCATGCCGGGCAGCGGGCGGATATCCAGGTGCAGTTCGCAGCAGGCGCAGATGCGGTTGGCCGCGTCACCGCCGCTGATATGGCCGAAGTTCATGGTGGGATAAGGCACGGCGAACGCCGGGTTGTTGTAGCGCTCCTGCAGGGTCTTGCGCAGCTCCATCAGGCGGCCGATGGACTCGTGCATCAGATCGATGGCGTTGACGCCGCGCGCCGGATCGCTGGAGTGGCCGGACTGGCCGACGATGCGAATGGCATTGGCCATGTGGCCCTTGTGCGCGCGCACCGGCTGCAGCGAGGTCGGCTCGCCGATGATGGCGAAATCCGGCCGAATGGCGGTGGAGGCGGCGAAATAACGCGCGCCGGCCATCGTCGTTTCTTCATCTGCGGTGGCTAAAATGTACAGCGGCTTGGTCAGCTTGCTCGCGTCGATATCGCGCACCGCATCCAGAATAAAGGCGAAGAAGCCTTTCATGTCGGCGGTGCCCAGCCCGTAGAGCTTGTTGTCGTGCTCGGTCAGGGTGAAGGGATCGCGCGTCCAGCGGCCTTCGTCGTAAGGCACCGTATCGGTGTGGCCGGCCAGCAGCAGGCCGCCGCTGCCTTCGCCGATGCTGGCCAGCAGGTTGAATTTGTGGCGCGACTCCGGCACCGGCTGCACGTCGACGCGAAAGCCCAGGTCGGCAAACCATCCGGCCAGCAAGTTGATTAACGCCTCATTGCTCTGATCGAGGCCGGCATCGGTGGCGCTGATTGACGGAGTGGCGATCAACGCCCGGTACAGCTCAATAAATGGAGGTAATTTCATCTTCACTGTTGACAGCCTTAGGTTAGGATAGTATCAATATTCATGCATTTATTTTGAATAAAAATACAGTAAGCCGAAGCGTAAGGGAACCCGATGCCCGGATGTTTATAAAAGCATCAACGCCTGGCTCCGTGGGTGAACGGCGCAACAACGCTGGCTAGCCCTGTTACCTGGGTCGCAAGCGACCGCACGTCAGTTTAGAAGGTGAAAGGCCACATGTTGAATACGCTGATCGTTGGTGCCAGCGGTTACGCCGGAGCGGAGCTCACGGCTTACCTGAATCGCCACCCACACATGAACATAACCGCTTTAGCGGTTTCAGCGCAAAGTGCAGATGCAGGAAAGTTGCTTTCCGATCTCCATCCCCAGTTGAAAGGCATCGTCGATCTGCCGCTGCAGCCGTTGACCGATGTCGCCAAGGCGGCGCAGGGCATCGACGTGGTGTTCCTCGCCACCGCTCATGAAGTCAGCCACGATATCGCACCGGCCTTCCTGGCGGCAGGCTGCGTGGTGTTCGATCTGTCCGGCGCCTTCCGCGTGCAGGACGCCGGTTTTTATACCCAGTACTACGGTTTCGAGCATCAGCATGGCGCCCTGCTGGAGCAGGCGGTGTACGGCCTGGCGGAGTGGCAGAGCGACAAGATCAAACAGGCGCAGCTGATCGCGGTGCCGGGCTGCTACCCGACGGCGGCGCAGCTGGCGCTGAAACCGTTGATCGAAAAGCAACTGCTGAACCTCGACCAGTGGCCGGTGATCAACGCCACCAGCGGCGTCAGCGGCGCCGGGCGCAAGGCCAGCATGACCACCAGTTTCTGCGAAGTGAGCCTGCAGCCGTACGGTATTTTCACTCACCGGCACCAGCCGGAGATCGCCGCGCACCTGGGCGTGCCGGTCATCTTTACGCCGCACCTGGGCAATTTCCCGCGCGGCATTCTTGAAACCATCACCTGCCGCCTGAAAGCCGGCGTAACCGCGCAGGACGTGGCCGCCGCCTATCATGCCGCCTATGACGACAAGCCGCTGGTGCGGCTGTACGACCAGGGCGTGCCGGCGCTGAAAGCGGTGGTGGGGCTGCCGTTCTGCGACATCGGTTTTGCGGTGCAGGGCGAGCATCTGATCGCCGTGGCGGCGGAAGATAACCTGCTGAAAGGCGCGGCGGCGCAGGCGGTGCAATGCCTGAATATCCGTTTCGGCTTCCCGGAAACCCAATCACTCTTTTAAACCAGCGTGAGTAAACAGCAATGAACCCGTTAATTATCAAGTTAGGTGGCGTGTTATTAGACAGTGAAGAAGCGCTGGAGCGTCTGTTTACCGCGTTGGACAGCTATCGGCAGCAGCATCAGCGTCCGCTGGTGATCGTGCACGGCGGCGGCTGCGTGGTGGACGAGCTGATGAAGCAGCTCGCTTTACCTGTGGTGAAAAAGAACGGCCTGCGCGTCACGCCGGCCGATCAGATCGACATCATCACCGGCGCGCTGGCCGGCACCGCCAACAAAACGCTGCTGGCGTGGGCGATTAAGCATCAAATCAACGCCGTTGGCCTGAGCCTGGCGGACGGCGGCAGCGCAGTCGTGACCCAACTCGATCCGGCATTGGGCCACGTCGGCAACGCGCAGCCCGGCTCGCCCGCGCTGCTCAATACCCTGCTGGGCGCCGGCTACCTGCCGGTTATCAGCTCCATCGGCATCACCGCCGAAGGGCAGTTAATGAACGTGAACGCCGATCAGGCGGCGACGGCGCTGGCGGCGACGCTGGGGGCGGATCTGATCCTGCTGTCGGACGTCAGCGGCATCCTCGACGGCAAGGGCCAACGCATTGCGGAAATGACGGCGCAAAAAGCGGAACAACTGATCGCGCAAGGCATCATCACCGATGGTATGGTGGTGAAGGTGAATGCGGCGCTCGACGCCGCCCGCACCCTCGGCCGCCCGGTGGATATCGCCAGCTGGCGCCATGCCGATCAGCTTCCTGCTTTGTTTAACGGCGTGTCGATTGGCACCCGGATCCTCGCTTAATTTTAGAATTAGAAAGGAATAGATCATGCAAAACCAAGGCATCAAAAAAATCGTTCTGGCGTACTCCGGCGGCCTGGATACCTCGGCCATCATTCCATGGCTGAAAGAGAACTACGGCGGCTGTGAAGTGGTGGCGTTCGTGGCGGACATCGGCCAGGAGCGCAGCGATCTGGAAGGCGTGGAGCAAAAAGCCCTGCAGTCCGGTGCCTCTGAATGTCACGTGGTCGATCTGCGTGAAGAATTTATCCGCGATTACGTTTATCCGGTGCTGCAGACCGGCGCCCTGTACGAAGGCAGCTACCTGCTGGGCACCTCAATGGCGCGGCCGATCATCGCCAAGGCGCAGGTCGAGTTGGCGTTGAAAGTGGGCGCGGACGCGCTGTGCCACGGCGCAACCGGCAAAGGCAACGATCAGGTGCGTTTCGAAACCACTTACACCGCGCTGGCGCCGCAGCTGAAAGTGGTAGCGCCGTGGCGCGAGTGGAACCTGCGTTCCCGTGAAGCGCTGCTGGATTACCTGAAAGAGCGCAATATCCCGACCACCGCATCGCTGGAGAAAATCTACAGCCGCGATGAGAACGCCTGGCACATCTCCACCGAAGGCGGCGTGCTGGAAAGCCCGTGGAACGCGCCAAATAAGGATTGCTGGGTATGGACCGTCGATCCGCAGGAAGCGCCGGACCAGCCTGAGCAGGTGACCGTCACCGTCGAGAAAGGCCGCGTCGTGGCGGTTAACGGTAAAGCGCTGTCGCCGTACCAGTGCCTGGAAACCCTGAACGCGCTGGGCGCCAAGCACGGCGTCGGCCGGATCGACATCGTGGAAAACCGTCTGGTGGGCATCAAATCCCGCGGCTGCTATGAGACCCCGGGGGGCACCATCATGGTGGCGGCGCTGCGCGCCGTCGAGCAGCTGGTGCTGGACCGCGACAGCTTCAAATGGCGCGAGCAGCTGGGCCTGGAGATGTCCTATGTGGTGTACGACGGCCGTTGGTTCGCGCCGCTGCGCCGCTCGCTGCAGGCTTCTGCCGAAGCATTGGCTGAAGAGGTGAACGGCGAAGTGGTGCTGCAGCTGTACAAAGGCCAGGTGACGGCGACCCAGAAAAAATCCGCCAACAGCCTGTACTCCGAAGAGTTCGCCACCTTCGGCGAAGACGAAGTTTACGATCACAGCCACGCGGGCGGCTTTATCCGCCTGTTCTCTCTGTCTTCACGCATCCGCGCGTTGAACGAGAAAAAGAATAAATAACCGATTGGCGTGACTCTGCAAGGGCGCAGCATGCTGCGCCCTTTCGCATAAAAATTCAGGAGTAAAGGTATGGCACTTTGGGGCGGACGGTTCACTCAGGCGGCGGATCAGCGGTTCAAGCAACTCAACGATTCGCTGCGGTTCGATTATCGCCTGGCGGAGCAAGATATCGTGGGCTCGGTGGCCTGGTCGAAGGCGCTGGTGACCGTTAACGTGTTGACGGCAACGGAGCAACAGCAGCTGGAGCAGGCGCTGAATGCCTTGCTGACGGAAGTCCAGGCCGATCCTTTGGCGATCGTCCAAAGCGATGCCGAAGACATCCACAGCTGGGTGGAGCAGAAGCTGATCGAGAAGGTCGGCGATTTGGGCAAGAAGCTGCACACCGGCCGCAGCCGCAACGATCAGGTCGCGACCGATCTGAAGCTGTGGTGCAAACAGCAGATAGGCGATCTGCATCAGGCGATCGTCCAGCTGCAGCAGGCGCTGGTGGAGACCGCCGAAGCTAACCAGGATGCGGTGATGCCGGGGTATACCCACCTGCAACGCGCGCAGCCGGTGACTTTCGCGCACTGGTGCCTGGCCTATGTCGAGATGCTGGCGCGCGATGAAAGCCGCCTGCAGGATACCCTGAAACGGCTGGACGTCAGCCCGCTGGGCAGCGGCGCGCTGGCCGGCACTGCTTATCCTATCGATCGCGAGCAACTGGCCGGCTGGCTGGGCTTCGCCTCGGCGACCCGCAACAGCCTGGACAGCGTATCCGATCGCGATCACGTGTTGGAACTGCTGTCCAACGCCGCCATCAGCATGGTGCACCTGTCGCGCTTCGCCGAAGATCTGATCTTCTTCAACAGCGGCGAGGCGGCGTTTGTCGAGCTGTCCGATCGCGTGACCTCCGGCTCTTCGTTGATGCCGCAGAAGAAAAACCCGGACGCGCTGGAGCTGATCCGCGGCAAGTGCGGCCGCGTACAGGGCGCGCTGACCGGCATGATGATGACGCTGAAAGGCCTGCCGCTGGCGTACAACAAAGACATGCAGGAAGACAAAGAAGGGTTGTTCGACGCGCTCGACACCTGGATGGACTGCCTGCAGATGGCGGCGCTGGTGCTGGACGGCATTCAGGTGAAGCGCCCGCGCTGCCAGGAAGCGGCGGAGCAGGGCTATGCCAACGCCACCGAGCTGGCGGATTACCTGGTCGCCAAGGGCGTGCCATTCCGCGAAGCGCACCATATCGTCGGTGAGGCAGTGGTAGAAGCGATTCGCCAGGGCAAACCGCTGGAAGCGCTGCCGCTGGCGGATTTGCAGCAGTTCAGCGCGACGATCGCTGACGATGTCTACCCGATCCTGGCGTTGCAATCCTGCCTGGACAAACGTGCGGCCAAAGGCGGCGTCGCGCCGCAGCAGGTGGCCGCGGCAATCGCCGCAGCGAAACAGCGTTTGGCTTGACGACGACAAGGGCGGCCTGGCGCCGCCCTTGAACCTCTACCCCGCCAGGCGGGCGCACAGATAACGGTTCAGGCTCACGCCTTCCTCCATCGCGCCAATCGCCAGCCGGCGATGCTGTTCCGGCGTCATGCGCAACACCAGTTTTCCGCTGAAGTTCTTTTCCGCCAGCGCCTGCGGCGGCGTTTCGCCTTGCGCCAGCATATCGGCGATCGTTTCGCTCACGACTTTCTCGATACCCTCCAATGCGCCGGTACGCGTGGCGGCCAGCCAGGAAAGCGAGGGGAATTCGGCGCACAGCCCGACATATTCACGATCTTTCGCTGACCAGGTGATGCGATAGGTATAGTGTTCATGCTTTTCCATGCTCTTCCTCCATTCTGGTTCCGTCCTCCATTTTAGTGTCGTTATTGATATCACTTCAATGCCAAAGCATAAAAAATGCGTGCAGGAGGGCCGTGAGGCAAGAGGAGGGAGGCAAATGTGGAAAGTGCTGCGCAAAAAAACCGGGCCTGAAGGCCCGGTGGGTATGAATGGAGAATGAGGGGTTATTCGCCCGGGCAGCGCTGGCAGCGCTCGATTTCGGCCGCGCCGAGTTTGAGCTTCGCCTGCAGGTCGCGCAGCGCGGTGCGCAAGCCTTCTTCGATCACCGGATGATAGAACGGCATGTCCAGCATCTGATCGACGGTCATCTGCTGCTGGTGCGCCCAGGCCAACAGGTGCGCAATGTGTTCGGCGTCCGGGCCGATCATTTCCGCACCGAGGAAACGGCCGGTGCCCTGTTCGCCGTAAACGTGCAGAACGCCCTTGTTGCGCAGCATCACCCGAGAGCGGCCCTGATTCTCAAACGAGACCTTGCCCACTTCAAAACAGCCGCAGGCGCTGAACTTCTCGCTCAGCTCGCGGAAGGTCGAGCCGACCATGGCGATCTGCGGATCGGAGAACACCACCGAAATCGCGCTGCGGCGCAGACCCGGATTGATCTCCGGGAAACTGCCGGCGTTGGCGCCGGCGATACGCGCCTGATCGCTGGCTTCATGCAGCAGCGGCAGCTGATTGCTGGCGTCGCCGGCGATGAAGATATGCGGCACGCTGGTTTGCATCGTCAGGCGGTCGGCTAGCGGCACGCCTCGGGCGTCGAGCTGCAGGCCGGTGTTCTCGAGGCCCAGTCGATCGACGTTGGGGCGGCGGCCGGTGGCGGCCAGCACGTAGTCCACCAGGATCTCCTGCGGTTGGCCCTGCAGATCCTGATAGCGGATAAATACTTTATCGCCCTCGCGCTGCATCATCTCTACCTTCACGTCGGCGTCGAGATAGAACTCGTCCCCCAGCGCTTTGGCGGCGTAGTCGCGCACGGCGCTGTCGGTGAGCGGCCCGACGGCGCCGCCGATGCCAAAGACCTTGGTGTCGACGCCGAGGCGGTGCAGCGCTTGCCCCAGTTCCAGCCCGATGACGCCGGGGCCGAATACCGCTACGGACTGCGGCAAATCATCCCAGTTGAACAGATCGTCGTTGACGATCAGGCGATCGCCCAGCTCGTTCCACGGCGCCGGCCAGCTGGGGCGGGAGCCGGTGGCGATCACGATGCGCTGCGCCACAATGCGCGTATGGTCATCGACCTGCAGCGTGTTGTCGTCGATAAAGCGGGCATAGCCCTGAATTTTGTCGCCGGCCGGGATCTCGTCCACACCTTCCAGCACGAAGCCGACGAAACGATCGCGTTCGCGTTTGACGCGCGCCATCACCTCGCGCCCGTCGATGCGCGTTTTGCCGGTTGGGTGCACGCCAAAGCCCGGTGCACGTTCGATTTGATGCACCGCTTCGGCGGCGGCGATCAATAATTTGGATGGCATGCAGCCAACGCGCGCACAGGTGGTGCCATAAGGCCCACCTTCGATCATCACCACGCTGGGGGTAGACAGTTTGGCCGCTCGGTAGGCGCCGAGCCCTGCGGTGCCGCCGCCGATGACCGCGACATCAACGTTCAACAGTTTCATATCCGCTCCTGAAAGGTAAAAAAAGGCGGGCCGTAGCCCGCCAAAGTTCACGTTGGCTTTGTTATTGCTTATTAAGCTGACAGGAAGGTTTCCAGATCGTCGCTGCCGCCGATGTGACGGCCGCCGATGAATACCTGCGGCACCGTGGCGCGGCCGCTGACGGCGCGCAGGCTGACGGTGGTGGCGTCTTTGCCCAGCACGATCTCTTCATACTGAATGCCGCGCTCTTGCAGCATCTGCTTGGCTTTGGCGCAGAATGGGCAGCCCGGTTTGGTGAACAGGGAGACCGATTCCTGCACTTTGAATTCCGGCGCCAGGTATTTCAGCATGGTATCGGCGTCGGACACTTCAAACGGGTCGCCCGGCTTGTTTGGTTCGACAAACATTTTCTCGACCACGCCGTTGCGCACCAGCATCGAGTAGCGCCAAGAGCGTGGACCAAAGCCCAGATCCGCTTTCTCGACCAGCATGTTCATGCCTTTGGTGAATTCACCGTTGCCGTCCGGCACGAAGGTGATGTTTTCCGCATGTTGGTCGGCTTTCCAGGCGTTCATCACGAAGGTGTCGTTCACCGAGACGCACAGAATGCTGTCGACGCCGTGTTGTTTGAATACGCTGGACAGCTCGTTGTAACGCGGCAGATGGCTTGAAGAGCAGGTCGGCGTAAACGCGCCCGGCAGCGAGAACACGATAACGGTTTTGTTTTTGAACAGGTCATCAGTGGTCACATCAATCCATTGGTCGCCCTGACGGGTGTGGAAAGTAACCTGAGGAACTTTCTTGCCTTCTTGACTGGTAAACATTGATTAACCCCTTAATTAGGAAAAGTAATTTTTAGCATTTAGCGCGATATCGCTTCGTTGGGACACATTATTGTCGCTGGGGCTTGATAGATCTAATCGCTCATTGCTATCTTATCTATCGCCATGAGCTATCATGGATTGGAGGGAAACAATGAACATTCGTGATTTAGAGTATCTGGTCGCCTTGGCTGAGCACCGGCACTTCCGCCGTGCGGCCGATTCATGCCATGTGAGCCAGCCCACGCTGAGCGGGCAGATCCGCAAGCTGGAAGACGAGTTGGGCGTCATGCTGCTCGAGCGCACCAGCCGCAAGGTGCTGTTCACCCAGGCGGGTCTGTTGCTGGTGGAGCAGGCGCGTACCGTGCTGCGCGAAGTGAAAGTGTTGAAGGAGATGGCCAGCCAGCAGGGCGAAGCCATGTCCGGGCCGCTGCACATCGGCCTGATCCCGACCGTGGGGCCTTATCTGCTGCCGCAGATCATCCCGACGCTGCACAAAACCTTCCCGAAACTGGAAATGTACCTGCACGAAGCGCAAACCCACCAACTGCTGGCGCAACTCGACAGCGGCAAACTGGACTGCGCCATTCTGGCGTTGGTGAAGGAAACCGAGGCGTTTATCGAAGTGCCTCTGTTCGATGAACCGATGAAGCTGGCGGTGTATTCCGATCACCCGTGGGCGCAGCGCGAGCGCGTGGCGATGCCGGATTTAGCGGGAGAGAAGCTGCTGATGCTGGAAGATGGCCACTGCCTGCGCGATCAGGCGATGGGTTTCTGCTTCCAGGCGGGCGCGGACGAAGATACTCACTTCCGCGCCACCAGTCTGGAAACGTTGCGCAATATGGTCGCTGCCGGCAGCGGCATTACCCTGCTGCCGTCACTGGCGGTGCCGCCGCAGCGCGAACGCGACGGCGTGTGCTATCTGGATTGCTACAAGCCGGAACCGAAGCGCACCATCGCGTTGGTGTATCGCCCCGGTTCCCCACTGCGCAGCCGTTATGAGCAGTTGGCCGAAGCGATCCGCGAGCACATGCAGGGCTACATCGACAGCACGTTAAAACAGGCGGTTTAAGCCGTTAAGCGCCGCCACCCGGTAGGCTTCGGCCATGGTCGGATAGTTGAAGGTCGTATTAACGAAATACTCGATGGTATTGCCTTCACCTTTCTGTTCCATGATCGCCTGACCGATGTGGATGATCTCCGCCGCACGCTCGCCGAAGCAGTGGATCCCGAGGATCTGCAGGGTGTCGCGATGGAACAGTATCTTCAGGCTGCCGACGTTCATCCCGGCGATCTGCGCGCGTGCCAAATGCTTGAACTGGGCGCGGCCCACTTCATACGGCACTTTCATCGCGGTCAGTTCCTGCTCGGTTTTGCCGACGGAGCTGATTTCCGGAATGGTGTAGATGCCGGTCGGGATATCTTCGATTAGGTGGCCGCTGGCTTCGCCGGAAGCGATCGCCTGTGCCGCGATGCGGCCCTGATCATAGGCGGCGGAAGCCAGGCTCGGATAGCCGATCACGTCACCGACCGCATAAATGTGCGACAGCGCGGTTTGATACATGCTGTTCACTTTCAGCAGCCCGCGGCTGTCCGACTCCAGACCAACGTTCTCCAACCCCAACGAATCGGTGTTGCCGGTACGGCCGTTGGCGTACAGCAGGCAGTCCGCTTTCACCTTCTTGCCGGACTTCAGGTGCACGATCACGCCGTCTTCGGTGCCTTCGATCTTCTCGAATTCTTCGTTGTGGCGGATCACCACGCCGTTGTTCCAGAAGTGGTAAGAGAGCGAATCCGACATCTCTTGATCGAGGAACGCCAGCAGGCGATCGCGGGTGTTGATCAGATCCACCTTGACGTTCAGGCCGCGGAAGATAGACGCATACTCGCAGCCGATCACCCCGGCGCCGTAAATGATCACGTGGCGCGGCTCATGGCTCAGTTCGAGGATGGAATCGCTGTCGTAGATGCGCGGGTGATTGAAATCGACGCTGGCCGGATGGTAAGGACGCGAGCCGCAGGCGATCACGATGTGATCGGCGCGGATGGTGTCCTGGGTGCCGTCCATGTAGCTGACGCTGACGGTGTTGGCGTCGATGAAGCGCGCGTCGCCGGCGAACAGCTTGCACTGGTTCCGCTCATAGAACCCTTGGCGCATGCGGGTCTGCTGGCTGATGACGTTATCGGCGTGGCGTAAAATGTCAGGGAAGGTCGCGCTAAGCGTGCGCGAATTGTTGTAAAGCGGGTTCTGGTTGAATTCGATAATGCGGCTGACGGCGTGGCGGAGGGCTTTGGAAGGGATGGTGCCCCAATGGGTACATCCGCCGCCTACGTTGTTGTACCGTTCGATAACGGCCACACGGGCGCCCTGTTTCACCAGCCCCATGGCGGCACCTTCACCACCAGGGCCCGAGCCAATCACTATGGCATCAAATTGATAGTGCTGTTGCATGTAGGAGAGACCTGTTTTTTTATACAAGATTACAACGGTATCTTAACATCATAGCGCTGCTCACCCAATCACCATTAGGCTTTTTGAGTCAAAGCACAATCGGCTCAGGGCGGAAGTGTGATAGAGCGCGTTAGTATAAATGCTGTTGCAATAAAATTTGCTATATTGCCGAGTCTAGGGCGTTAGACTGAGAGAATGGAACCTATCCGGATATGCATATGGGCGTCAGAGCACAACAAAAAGAACGGACTCGTCGTTCCCTGATCGAAGCCGCATTCAGCCAGCTGAGCGCCGAACGCAGCTTCGCCAGCCTGAGCCTGCGGGAAGTTTCACGCGAGGCGGGCATCGCGCCCACGTCGTTTTACCGCCATTTCCGCGACGTGGATGAGCTGGGGCTGACCATGGTGGATGAAAGCGGCCTGATGCTGCGTCAGTTGATGCGCCAGGCGCGCCAACGCATCGCCAAGGGCGGCAGCGTGATCCGCACCTCGGTGTCCACCTTTATGGAATTTATCGGCAACAACCCGAACGCCTTCCGCCTGCTGCTGCGCGAGCGCTCCGGCACGTCGGCGGCATTTCGTGCGGCGGTGGCGCGCGAGATCCAGCATTTCATCGCCGAACTGGCGGACTACCTCGAGTTGGAAAACCACATGCCGCGCAGCTTTACCGAAGCGCAGGCGGAAGCGATGGTCACCATCGTGTTCAGCGCCGGCGCGGAAGCGCTGGATATCGACGTCGAGCAGCGGCAGCAGCTGGAAGAACGGCTGGTGCTGCAGCTGCGGATGATCTCCAAAGGGGCGTATTACTGGTATCGTCGCGAACAAGAAAAAGCTTCTGTGTCCCACGTATAAAAAAGGTAAAAAATGATGGAAAAACCAGGCCGTGAAAATGGCACCTTACTGCTGGCGTTGATTGCCGGCCTTTCGATCAACGGTTCCTTTGCCGCGCTGTTCAGCTCGGTGGTGCCGTTTTCGATCTTCCCGCTGATCGCGTTGGTGCTGGCGGTGTACTGTCTGCATCAGCGTTACCTGAACCGCGCCATGCCGGACGGCATGCCGAAGCTGGCGGCGGCCTGCTTCCTGTTGGGGCTGCTGATGTACAGCGCCATCGTGCGCGCCGAATACCCGCAGATCGGCTCCAACTTCCTGCCGTCGGTGATCTGTGTGGCGCTGGTGCTGTGGATCGGGGTCAAGCTGAAGGCGCGCAAGGCGCTGGATGCGCCGACTCAAGAGCCGTAATGAAACGGGGCGCCATCATGGCGCCCCTGTCGTATCAGCGGTGTTTTTCCAGCAACACGCCGCATTCCATGTGATGGGTATACGGGAACTGGTCGAACAGCGCCAGGCGGCTGACCCGGTGCGTGGCCTGCAGCGTTTCCAGGTTGGCGCACAGCGTTTCCGGATTGCATGAAATATACAGAATGCGCGGGTAAGCCTGCACCATCTTCACCGTTTCCGCGTCCAGCCCGCTGCGCGGCGGATCGACGAAAATCGTCTCGCAGTTGTAGCCGCTCAGATCGATGCCTTTCAACCGGTTGAATTCGCGTACTCCGTTCATCGCCTGAGTGAAGTCTTCTGCCGCCATGCGGATGATTTGCACATTGTCGATATGGTTGGCGGCGATGTTGTACTGCGCCGCCGCCACCGACGGCTTGGCGATCTCGGTCGCCAGCACGCGCTCGAAATTGCGCGCCAACGCCAGCGAGAAGTTGCCGTTGCCGCAGTACAGCTCCAGTAAATCGCCTTTGGAACCGGCGGTGACCGCCAGCGCCCATTCCAGCATCTGTACGTTCATGGCCGCGTTGGGTTGAGTAAAGCTGTTTTCCACCTGGCGATAGATCATATCGCGGCCGGCGACCGTCAGCACTTCGTCAACATAATCCTGGTCGAGCATGATTTTGGTCTTCGACGCCCGGCCGATCAACTGCAGGTCGAAACCCTGCGCGCGCAGCTCGTCGCGCAGTTGCTCGGCGCGCTGCTGCCAAGCTTCATCCAGCTTGCGGTGGTACAGCAGCGAGGCGATGATTTTACCGCTTTGCGTCGACAGATAATCGATCTGGAACAGCTTGTGACGCAGGATCGGCTCCGGTTTCAGCGCGGCGATCAGGGCGCTCATCAGGCGGTTGATCAGTTCGCTGGCGGCCGGGAATTGATCGACGCGAATACGCTGCTTGGTCTGCTGATCGAACATGATGTGGTACATGTCGTCCGCGTCGTGCCAGATGCGGAACTCGGCGCGCATGCGGTAGTGGTCGACTGGCGAGCGGAACACTTCCGGCTCGGGCGCCGCGAACGGTGACATCAACGTCTTCAGGCGGGCGACTTTCTCCGCCAGTTGGTCATCGTAACGTTCAATAGGCAAATTCTCGGGCGTCATGCGTTTCTTCTCGTCAGGCAAATTTGATCAGCGGGGATTGTAGGGAATCAGCCCGTGAAGTCCAGTTTTGTCGCGTTTATTATTTGTAACATTAATGGCAGTCTAGACATCTATTTGCATTGATCGTAGCATTGCCGTCCGGCCTCAAGCAGCGAGTGAAAAGGGAATCCGGTGTGAATCCGGAGCTGACGCGCAGCGGTAAGGGGAAGTCACGGCGATAGCGTTTCGACGCAGACACTGTCCACTGCAGGATGGGAAGTCATCGCCCGTTGCCGGTCGCGCCCCGCGGCCCGCAAATCCCAAGCCCGAAGACCTGCCGGTGTTACGTCGCAATGTCCGTGGCCGTCGCGAACTACCGGCCATGATCCTGCGGCATCCGCCAATTAAGTTTGGATGCTTTTCTCATGACAATTACAAAAAATACGCTGCTGGCGGTGGTCTCTTCCGTCACGGCTTTTTCTGGATGGGCGCAAGACAACACCACAGCCACGAATGGTGATAACCTGGTGGTTACCGCCAACCGTTTCCCGCAGCCGGTTTCTTCCGTGCTGGCGCCGACCACCATCGTCACCCGTAACGATATCGATCGCTGGCAGGCCAAGAGCCTGACCGACGTGATGCGCCGTTTGCCGGGCGTGGACGTTGGCCAAAACGGCGGGTTGGGGCAAAAGAGCTCGCTGTTTATTCGCGGCACCAACTCCAGCCACGTGCTGGTGCTAATTGACGGCATTCGCCTTAATCAGGCGGGCGTCAGCGGCTCTTCTGACCTTAGCCAAATCCCGATTTCGTTGGTGCAGAAAGTCGAATACATCCGCGGCCCGCGCTCGGCGGTATACGGTTCCGACGCCATCGGCGGCGTAGTCAACATCATTACCACCCGCGAAAAGAACGGCACGACGCTGGCTGCCGGCGTCGGCTCCAACGGCTATCAATCCTATGACGCGTCGACTCAACAGCCGCTGGGCGACAGCACCGTGGCGACGGTGGCGGGTGACTACACCTACACCAAAGGGTATGACGTGGTGGCCTACGGCAGCACCGGCATGCAAAGCCAACAGGATCGCGATGGCTTTATGAGTAAGTTGCTGTATGGTGCGCTTGAGCACCAGTTCAGCGAGTCGGTCAGCGGTTTTGTGCGCGGGTATGGTTACGACAACCGCACGGCGTATGATAGTTATTATTCCTCACCGACCAGCTCTCTGCTGGATACGCGCAAACTGTATAGCCAAACCTGGGATACCGGATTGCGCTATAAAGAAGGCATTTACGCAACACAAGTGATTGGCAGCTACAGCCATAGCAAGGATTACGATTACGATCCTCGCCTCGGCATGCATGACAGCTCGGCCAGCCTGGTGGATTCCGAACAGTACAACCTGCAGTGGGGCAATACGCTGCAGGTTGGACAGGGTACCGTAAGCTCTGGCGTCGACTGGCAGCAACAGAAAATCAAACCGGATTCCACCACCGTGAAGGGTGAAAAAAGCCAACGTGATGCAGGCATTTATCTGACCGCGCAGCAACTGGTTGGCCCGGTAACGCTGGAAGGTGCGGTTCGAGGTGACGATCATTCCGAGTTTGGCTGGCATGGCACCTGGCAAACCAGCGCGGCCTGGGAGTTCGTCGAGGGATACCGTTTTATCGCGTCGTATGGCACGGCGTTCAAAGCACCGAATATGAGCCAGCTATACGGCAACTTCGGTAACAACACCGATCTGAAACCGGAAGAAAGCAAGCAGTGGGAAGGTGGCTTTGAAGGGCTGACCGGCCCGGTGACCTGGCGCATCTCCGGTTATCGCAACGACATCGACAATTTGATCGATTCCACGGGGGAAACCAACTACGTCTATTACAACGTGGGTAAGGCGACCATCAAAGGGATTGAAGCTACGGCCTCGTTTGATACCGGCCCATTGACGCATCAGATTGGTTATGACTATGTCGATCCTCGCAACGCCAAGACCAATGAAGTGCTGCTGCGGCGCGCCAAGCAGCAGGTGAAATATGAGCTGGACTGGCAGCTGTATGACTTTGACTGGGCGGTGACTTATCAATATCTGGGTCAACGTTATGACAAGGATTACAGTACCTATCCGGAACAAAGCGTTAAACTTGGCGGCGTGAGTCTGTGGGATCTCGCAGTTTCGTATCCGGTCACATCTCATCTGACAGTTCGTGGTAGAATTGCCAACCTGTTTGATAAAGATTATGAGACGGCCTATGGCTACGCTACTCCAGGAAGAGAATACTACCTCACTGGAAGCTATACCTTCTAACAGCACCGCCACACCTCGCCCGACGGTGCTGGTTTTTGATTCCGGCGTCGGCGGGCTGTCGGTGTATCAGGAGATTCGGCAGTTGCTGCCGGATCTCCACTATATATACGCGTTCGACAACGTGGCGTTCCCCTACGGCGAGAAGTCCGAAGAGTTTATCGTTGGGCGCGTGCTGGAGATTGTCGGCGCGGTGCAGCAGCGTCATCCTCTGGCGATTGTCGTCATCGCCTGCAACACCGCCAGCACGGTCTCCTTGCCGGCCCTGCGCGAGCGTTTCAGTTTCCCGGTCGTGGGCGTGGTCCCCGCCATCAAACCGGCGGCTCGTCTTACCGTCAACGGCATTGTCGGCCTGTTGGCGACCCGCGGCACCGTACAGCGCAGCTATACCCATGAGCTGATTTCCCGGTTCGCCACCGATTGCAAGATTGAGTTGCTGGGCTCTTCTGAACTGGTGGAGCTGGCGGAAGCCAAGCTGCATGGCGAAGCCGTGCCGCTGCCGGTGCTGAAGAAGATCCTGCATCCGTGGCTGAGCATGCGCGAGCCGCCGGATACGGTCGTGCTGGGCTGCACCCATTTTCCTCTGTTAGCTGAAGAGCTGATGCAGGTGTTGCCGGAAGGCACCCGATTGGTGGATTCCGGCGCGGCGATTGCCCGCCGCACCGCCTGGCTCATCTCTACGCAGGAAAGCCTGGTCTCGAGCCAGGAAGAGAATCTGGCGTATTGCATGGCGTTAAATGAAGATACTGACGCTTTATTGCCCGTTTTGCAGGGCTACGGCTTTAAATCGTTGAAAAAACTGCCGCTTTAACGGTGTTTTGGTTAAACATTCAACGGTCGGAAAAAATATTGAAAATAGGGGTTGCGGCTCGCCGAGAACTCCCTATAATGCGCCTCCACTGACCGGGAACAACGACTGACAAGCCGCCGGGTCAGCGAGAAGAAAGCGAAATAAACGCTTGACTCTCCGGGCGAAAAGCGTAGTATACGCAGCCCGCGCCGATGAAGTTTCTCGGCACTGCTCTTTAACAATTTATCAGACAATCTGTGTGGGCACTCCACAAGACGATATCCAGCATCTTCGGATGCAAAAAAATATCAAGTCTTGAAGAGTGACTAACTGAAGTAAAATTCATGCAGTAAATCTTTGAGCATCGCTTCTCGAGTGGAAGCAAATCAAGCTTTTAATTGAAGAGTTTGATCATGGCTCAGATTGAACGCTGGCGGCAGGCTTAACACATGCAAGTCGAGCGGTAGCACAGGGGAGCTTGCTCCCTGGGTGACGAGCGGCGGACGGGTGAGTAATGTCTGGGAAACTGCCTGATGGAGGGGGATAACTACTGGAAACGGTAGCTAATACCGCATAACGTCGCAAGACCAAAGAGGGGGACCTTCGGGCCTCTTGCCATCAGATGTGCCCAGATGGGATTAGCTAGTAGGTGGGGTAATGGCTCACCTAGGCGACGATCCCTAGCTGGTCTGAGAGGATGACCAGCCACACTGGAACTGAGACACGGTCCAGACTCCTACGGGAGGCAGCAGTGGGGAATATTGCACAATGGGCGCAAGCCTGATGCAGCCATGCCGCGTGTGTGAAGAAGGCCTTCGGGTTGTAAAGCACTTTCAGCGAGGAGGAAGGTGGTGAACTTAATACGTTCATCAATTGACGTTACTCGCAGAAGAAGCACCGGCTAACTCCGTGCCAGCAGCCGCGGTAATACGGAGGGTGCAAGCGTTAATCGGAATTACTGGGCGTAAAGCGCACGCAGGCGGTTTGTTAAGTCAGATGTGAAATCCCCGGGCTCAACCTGGGAACTGCATTTGAAACTGGCAAGCTAGAGTCTCGTAGAGGGGGGTAGAATTCCAGGTGTAGCGGTGAAATGCGTAGAGATCTGGAGGAATACCGGTGGCGAAGGCGGCCCCCTGGACGAAGACTGACGCTCAGGTGCGAAAGCGTGGGGAGCAAACAGGATTAGATACCCTGGTAGTCCACGCTGTAAACGATGTCGATTTGGAGGTTGTGCCCTTGAGGCGTGGCTTCCGGAGCTAACGCGTTAAATCGACCGCCTGGGGAGTACGGCCGCAAGGTTAAAACTCAAATGAATTGACGGGGGCCCGCACAAGCGGTGGAGCATGTGGTTTAATTCGATGCAACGCGAAGAACCTTACCTACTCTTGACATCCAGAGAACTTTCCAGAGATGGATTGGTGCCTTCGGGAACTCTGAGACAGGTGCTGCATGGCTGTCGTCAGCTCGTGTTGTGAAATGTTGGGTTAAGTCCCGCAACGAGCGCAACCCTTATCCTTTGTTGCCAGCGGTTCGGCCGGGAACTCAAAGGAGACTGCCAGTGATAAACTGGAGGAAGGTGGGGATGACGTCAAGTCATCATGGCCCTTACGAGTAGGGCTACACACGTGCTACAATGGCGTATACAAAGAGAAGCGACCTCGCGAGAGCAAGCGGACCTCATAAAGTACGTCGTAGTCCGGATTGGAGTCTGCAACTCGACTCCATGAAGTCGGAATCGCTAGTAATCGTAGATCAGAATGCTACGGTGAATACGTTCCCGGGCCTTGTACACACCGCCCGTCACACCATGGGAGTGGGTTGCAAAAGAAGTAGGTAGCTTAACCTTCGGGAGGGCGCTTACCACTTTGTGATTCATGACTGGGGTGAAGTCGTAACAAGGTAACCGTAGGGGAACCTGCGGTTGGATCACCTCCTTACCTAAAGATATTAGTTCGAGTGGCGTGCTCACACAGATTGTCTGATAGAAAGTAACGAGCAGAAATACCTTTATAGGCTTGTAGCTCAGGTGGTTAGAGCGCACCCCTGATAAGGGTGAGGTCGGTGGTTCAAGTCCACTCAGGCCTACCACTTCTCATGAAGTGGAAAAGGTACTGCGCGTGACTGTATGGGGCTATAGCTCAGCTGGGAGAGCGCCTGCCTTGCACGCAGGAGGTCAGCGGTTCGATCCCGCTTAGCTCCACCATATAGTCCGGTATTTCAATACTTCAGAGTATATTGGCGACAGTATGCTGCGAAGTATTTTGCTCTTTAACAATCTGGAACAAGCTGAAAATTGAAACATGACGGCTGAAATTTATCCCTCCGTAGAAGTACTGGGATAAAGAGTAACCTGTCATAGAGTCTCTCAAATGTTTGCAGCGCGAACGATGGAAACATCTTCGGGTTGTGAGGTTAAGTGACTAAGCGTACACGGTGGATGCCTAGGCAGTCAGAGGCGATGAAGGGCGTGCTAATCTGCGAAAAGCGTCGGTAAGGTGATATGAACCGTTATAACCGGCGATACCCGAATGGGGAAACCCAGTGTGTTTCGACACACTATCATGTCATGAATACATAGTGGCATGAGGCGAACCGGGGGAACTGAAACATCTAAGTACCCCGAGGAAAAGAAATCAACCGAGATTCCCCCAGTAGCGGCGAGCGAACGGGGAGGAGCCCAGAACCTGAATCGGCTTGTGTGTTAGTGGAAGCGTCTGGAAAGTCGCGCAGTAAAGGGTGATAGCCCCGTACACTAAAATGCACAGGTCGTGAGTTCGATGAGTAGGGCGGGACACGTGACATCCTGTCTGAATATGGGGGGACCATCCTCCAAGGCTAAATACTCCTGACTGACCGATAGTGAACCAGTACCGTGAGGGAAAGGCGAAAAGAACCCCGGCGAGGGGAGTGAAATAGAACCTGAAACCGTGTACGTACAAGCAGTGGGAGCACCTTCGTGGTGTGACTGCGTACCTTTTGTATAATGGGTCAGCGACTTATATTTTGTAGCAAGGTTAACCGTATAGGGGAGCCGTAGGGAAACCGAGTCTTAACTGGGCGATTAGTTGCAAGGTATAGACCCGAAACCCGGTGATCTAGCCATGGGCAGGTTGAAGGTTGGGTAACACTAACTGGAGGACCGAACCGACTAATGTTGAAAAATTAGCGGATGACTTGTGGCTGGGGGTGAAAGGCCAATCAAACCGGGAGATAGCTGGTTCTCCCCGAAAGCTATTTAGGTAGCGCCTCGTGAACTCATCTTCGGGGGTAGAGCACTGTTTCGGCTAGGGGGCCATCCCGGCTTACCAAACCGATGCAAACTCCGAATACCGAAGAATGTTATCACGGGAGACACACGGCGGGTGCTAACGTCCGTCGTGAAGAGGGAAACAACCCAGACCGCCAGCTAAGGTCCCAAAGTCATGGTTAAGTGGGAAACGATGTGGGAAGGCATAGACAGCCAGGATGTTGGCTTAGAAGCAGCCATCATTTAAAGAAAGCGTAATAGCTCACTGGTCGAGTCGGCCTGCGCGGAAGATGTAACGGGGCTAAACCATGCACCGAAGCTGCGGCAGCGACGCTTAGCGTTGTTGGGTAGGGGAGCGTTCTGTAAGCCGTTGAAGGTGGCCTGTGAGGGTTGCTGGAGGTATCAGAAGTGCGAATGCTGACATAAGTAACGATAAAGCGGGTGAAAAGCCCGCTCGCCGGAAGACCAAGGGTTCCTGTCCAACGTTAATCGGGGCAGGGTGAGTCGACCCCTAAGGCGAGGCTGAAAAGCGTAGTCGATGGGAAACAGGTTAATATTCCTGTACTTGGTGTTACTGCGAAGGGGGGACGGAGAAGGCTAGGCTAGCCGGGCGACGGTTGTCCCGGTTTAAGCGTGTAGGGGGTGTGACCTGGTAAATCCGGTTGCATACTAACCCTGAGGCGTGATGACGATGCACTACGGTGCAGAAGTAGTTGATGCCCTGCTTCCAGGAAAATCCTCTAAGCTCCAGGTAACATTAAATCGTACCCCAAACCGACACAGGTGGTCAGGTAGAGAATACCAAGGCGCTTGAGAGAACTCGGGTGAAGGAACTAGGCAAAATGGTGCCGTAACTTCGGGAGAAGGCACGCTGGCATGTAGGTGAAGTCCCTTGCGGATGGAGCTGAAGCCAGTCGAAGATACCAGCTGGCTGCAACTGTTTAATAAAAACACAGCACTGTGCAAACACGAAAGTGGACGTATACGGTGTGACGCCTGCCCGGTGCTGGAAGGTTAATTGATGGGGTCAGCCGCAAGGCGAAGCTCTTGATCGAAGCCCCAGTAAACGGCGGCCGTAACTATAACGGTCCTAAGGTAGCGAAATTCCTTGTCGGGTAAGTTCCGACCTGCACGAATGGCGTAATGATGGCCAGGCTGTCTCCACCCGAGACTCAGTGAAATTGAACTCGCTGTGAAGATGCAGTGTACCCGCGGCAAGACGGAAAGACCCCGTGAACCTTTACTATAGCTTGACACTGAACATTGAGCCTTGATGTGTAGGATAGGTGGGAGGCTTTGAAGCGTGGACGCCAGTCTGCGTGGAGCCATCCTTGAAATACCACCCTTTAATGTTTGATGTTCTAACTCGGCCCCGTGATCCGGGGTGAGGACAGTGTCTGGTGGGTAGTTTGACTGGGGCGGTCTCCTCCCAAAGAGTAACGGAGGAGCACGAAGGTTAGCTAATCACGGTCGGACATCGTGAGGTTAGTGCAAAGGCATAAGCTAGCTTGACTGCGAGAGTGACGGCTCGAGCAGGTACGAAAGTAGGTCTTAGTGATCCGGTGGTTCTGAATGGAAGGGCCATCGCTCAACGGATAAAAGGTACTCCGGGGATAACAGGCTGATACCGCCCAAGAGTTCATATCGACGGCGGTGTTTGGCACCTCGATGTCGGCTCATCACATCCTGGGGCTGAAGTAGGTCCCAAGGGTATGGCTGTTCGCCATTTAAAGTGGTACGCGAGCTGGGTTTAGAACGTCGTGAGACAGTTCGGTCCCTATCTGCCGTGGGCGTTGGAAGATTGAGAGGGGTTGCTCCTAGTACGAGAGGACCGGAGTGAACGCACCACTGGTGTTCGGGTTGTCATGCCAATGGCATTGCCCGGTAGCTAAGTGCGGAAAAGATAAGCGCTGAAAGCATCTAAGCGCGAAACTTGCCTCAAGATGAGTCTTCCCTGGGCCTTTAAGGCCCCTGAAGGAACGTTTAAGACTAAGACGTTGATAGGCTGGGTGTGTAAGTGCAGCGATGCATTGAGCTAACCAGTACTAATGATCCGTGAGGCTTAACCTTACAACACCGAAGGTGTTTTTAGAGAGATTTTCAGCAAAGTTCCGAGATTGGTTCTGATGGCGACACGAGAGTGAAGCGGTTGGAATGAAACGAATTTGCCTGGCGGCAATAGCGCGGTGGTCCCACCTGACCCCATGCCGAACTCAGAAGTGAAACGCCGTAGCGCCGATGGTAGTGTGGGGTCTCCCCATGCGAGAGTAGGACACTGCCAGGCATCAAATAAACGTTATCAGTGTGACGACTGGTAATGCGCAAGTCGCAGAGCGCGATATTGCCGGTATCGAAAGATACAACGTAAAAGAATCGGTGGAGCGGTAGTTCAGTTGGTTAGAATACCTGCCTGTCACGCAGGGGGTCGCGGGTTCGAGCCCCGTCCGTTCCGCCACTTATTTAATTATGCCTGCTTTATTAGCAGGCATAATGTTAAGCGAGATTTAGGGGCGTAGCTCAGTTGGTAGAGCACCGGTCTCCAAAACCGGGTGTCGCGAGTTCGAGTCTCTCCGCCCCTGCCATATTAAGAACCCTTTGCGAAAGCAAAGGGTTTTTTTTTACCTATTATCCCTTTCCTTAGCGCGTTATCGTTTTGGAAAAGAGCGCATCGGCTGTTCTATGCTGATGTTTATCTGATCCGAGTTGCTCCATAACCTTTCGATCTTTACCTCCGCAGAGCTCCTGATTCTCCCGCTATTTTGTATTTTCTTCTCTCAGAAGGCGATGGGCGGCTTTTGGCATGATAGACAGCCAAGACCACGGTGGCGGCTTTTAAGGCCGCCATAGCGCTTTAGGCTGCGGTATTTAAAGGTATTTTAAGTAATTGTCGAATCAAAGGCTGTTGATCGCTGTTTTGCAACCAGACGGCATACAGTGGGCGGATAATCGGCGGGATCTCGGTGGCGGCCACCAGCTGTGGGTACTCTTTTTCCCAATGGCTGGGCAGGAAAGCGCATCCGCCCGTGGTTTCCAACAGCTGACGCGTCAGGTGAGCGGAGGTGGTGGTAAGCACCGGTACGTTATCACCTTCCAACATGCGGTTTTCCTGTTGGTGGAAGTCGGCTCCCCATTCCAGCTTGATGTAGGGCATTGGAGCCTGTTTGTCACGGTAAGCGGATGAGAACAGGCGTAATGAGAAATTGCTCAGCTGCTGGCTGGCCAATTCATCCATCTTCGGCGGTTCAGTGGTGATCAGTAAATCGAGCTGCCTTTCATGCAGTTGTTTTACCAAAGAGTGCCTTAATGCCACCCTGGCTTCTAGCTGCAGCGCCTCGTGTTGTTGATAGAGTGCTTGCAACCAGGGAGTCAGATAGGCCTCCCACAACGAAGCGGTAGCGCCGATCGATAACTCGGTGTGTTGCAGCGAACGCACGACTTCCTTCTTCGCCAACTGCCAGGTGTTCATCAGGCTCTCGGCATAGGGCAGAAGCCGCTCGCCGGCAGGCGTCAGGCGGATGTTATTGCGATGACGGGTAAATAAATTTGCGCCCAACTGGTTTTCTAACTGACGGATGCGGAAACTGACCGCGGACTGCGTTAAGTACAAAGATTCTGCGGCTCTGCCAAAGTGACGCGTTCTACTGACCTCCAAAAAGGTTTTCAGTAATTCGGTATCCACACCTATCTCCAAAAAAATTTGTCGTTAAGATTTAAATGTTTTGTTTTACACGCTGTCAAGCCTATCTAATACTCCGCGCCATAAACAGCACGGCCATAAGAGAATTAGGAGCGTGTCAGATGGCGGATAGCTTCACCACGACCAATCGTTTTTTTGATAATAAACATTACCCTCGCGGGTTCTCCCGTCACGGCGATTTCACCATTAAAGAGGCGCAATTGCTAGAGCGCTTCGGCTACGCGTTTAACGAGTTGGACTCGGGCAAACGCCAGCCGGCCACTGAAGAAGAACAGCTGTTCGTCGCAGTGTGCCGCGGTGAGCGCGAAGCGGCTACCGAGCAGGAAAAAGTATGGGCTAAATATCTGGCGCGCACACGTCGCCCGAAGAAATTCCATACTCTGTCCGGCGGTAAACCGCAGGCTGACGCAGTAGAAGATTACAGCGACAGCGAAGACTAAAGACGATGGGGCCTGCGGGCCCCATTTTCATTCCAGACTGCGATGCAGTTGTAACAGCAGACGGTCCATACTGCGATAGCCCAGTGCTTCGCTGAGGTGGTGCCTGTCGAGTTCAGCATCTCCCGCCAAATCCGCCAGCGTGCGCGCCACTTTCAAGATGCGCTGCCAGGCGCGAACCGATAACCCCAGCGTGTTTAATGTTGCTTCCAAAAACTCGGCGTCAGCCGCCTGTAAAACGCAATCTCGTTCCACTTCGCGGTTGCTCAACAACGCGTTGACTTTACCGGCGCGTTCGAGCTGCCGGGCGCGTGCCTGCTGCACCCTTTTCCGTACTTGTTCGCTGCTTTCTCCATGGGTTTTCCGATGACTGAGCGTACCCGGCGGCAACAACGGTACTTCTATAGACAGATCGAAACGGTCGAGAAAAGGCCCTGACAGCCGGGCCAGATAGCGCAACACCTGCTGCGGTGAGGCGCGATTGTGCAATCCCTGATAATGCCCTGTCGGGCTGGGGTTCATTGCCGCGATCAGTTGCACCCTGGCGGGGAAACAGACCTTGGCGTTGGCACGTGAAATCACGATCTCGCCGGATTCCAACGGCTCACGCAGCGCATCCAGTACCTTACGCTCGAATTCCGGCAGTTCATCCAGAAACAGCACGCCGTTATGCGCCATCGAGATCTCACCCGGTCGCGGCAGTGAGCCGCCGCCGACCAATGCCGCCATCGAGGCGCTGTGGTGCGGTGCGCGGAACGGCCTCTGACGCCATGGTAGAGCGGCGGGAATATGATGCTGCAAGCTGGCGACCGCCAGGCTTTCCAGCGCCTCAGTCTCCGTCAGCGGCGGCAGTAAGCCCGTGAGACGGCTGGCCAGCATGGTTTTACCGGTGCCCGGTGGCCCAATCAACAGTAGGTTATGCCCGCCGGCGGCGGCGATCTCTAATGCCCGCTTGGCCTGTTCCTGGCCGATGATGTCGCGCAGGTCGTCGTTTTCGCACGCGCTGTCTGCATCGGGGGGCGTGGCCGCCACCGGCAGTTCGCCTTGGCCGAGCAGAAAAGCGCAGACTTCCAGCAGGTGTTGGGCGGTATGAGAGTGTGACTGCGCGATCAGGCCGACTTCGGCGGCGTTGTCCGTCGACAGGATCAATTGTCGCCCGGCATCAGCCGCCGCCAGCGCCGCCGGGATGGCACCTCTGACCGCGCGCAGTGAGCCGGACAGCGCGAGCTCGCCAAGAAACTCGTAGCGTGCCAACGGTGCGAGGGGTAACTGCTCGGAGGCGGCGAGGATCGCCAGCGCTATCGGCAGATCGTAACGCCCGCCTTCTTTCGGCAGATCGGCAGGGGCCAAATTGACGGTGATGCGCCGGGCGGGAAAGGTGAAACCGTTGTTGATCAGGGCGCTGCGCACCCGATCGCGCGCCTCTTTTACCGTGGTTTCCGGCAGGCCGACCAGCGTCAGGCCGGGCAGGCCATTGCTGATATGCACCTCCACCGTCACGGAAGGGGCCTGAACGCCGATGATGGCGCGGCTATAGATTAACGCCAGTGACATATCGCTCTCCTTGCTGAGGACGACATGATGCGTGATTCATTCTGGCATTGCGCGGCGTTATTGGTGGTTTTTCTAGGGGTTTCGCAGCGTAATTGCTCATTTTCATCGAAGTAAATGAGATTGTGCGAGCCGCCTCGCATCCTGCGGCAATACCCATTAACAATTCGCTGAAGGCTGCAACACATTAGCGGCCCATACACATTGCAATCATAGGGTTAACGGGTGTATTTAACAATTGATTAAAAGAAAAATCACTTCTTTAACAAGCCCCGACCGCCGCCGCATTCTGCCCGGCAGCCGCTAAACCTCCTGACTTCGTACTCTACGGTAGGGATAACACTATGTTTGGTTGGACCCCGCTGCAACGCAACGCGGCAATCGCCAGCTTTTCAAGCTGGACGCTCGACGCTTTCGATTTTTTCGTGCTGGTATTCTTACTCAGCGACATCGCGCAGTCCTTTCACGTCGGTCTGGAACAGGTCACGTTGGCGATTCTGCTCACGCTGGCGGTGCGCCCGATTGGCGCGCTGATCTTCGGGCGTGCGGCGGAAAAATATGGCCGCAAGCCGATCCTGATGTTGAATATCGTCTTTTTCTCGGTGTTTGAGTTGCTCTCTGCCGCCGCGCCCTCGCTGACGGTCTTCTTGCTGTTGCGGGTGTTGTACGGTGTTGCGATGGGCGGCATTTGGGGCGTGGCGTCATCGTTGGCGATGGAAACCATACCGGACCGCTCACGCGGCCTGATGTCGGGTATTTTCCAGGCCGGCTATCCGTTTGGTTATCTGCTGGCGGCGGTGGTGTACGGCCTGCTGTTCGAAACGGTCGGCTGGCGCGGCATGTTCGTCATCGGCGCGGCGCCGATCCTGCTGCTGCCGTTTATTTATTATTGCGTGCAGGAGTCGCCGGTATGGCTGGCGGCGCGTGAACGCAAAGAGAGCACCGCCTTGCTGCCGGTGTTGAAGAGCCACTGGAAGCTGTGCTGCTATCTGGTGCTGCTGATGGCGGCGTTCAATTTCTTCTCCCACGGTACGCAGGATCTGTATCCGGTGTTTCTGAAAGTTCAGCACGGTTTCGACCCTAAAACCGTCAGTATCATCGCCATTAGCTACAATATCGCGTCAATTATCGGCGGTGTTTTCTTCGGTTCGTTGTCAGAAAAGATCGGCCGCAAAAAAGCGATCATCATTGCCGCGCTGTTGGCGCTGCCGGTGATCCCGCTGTGGGCGTTTTCCAGCGGTTCGCTGATGTTGGGGATCGGCGCTTTCCTGATGCAGTTCATGGTGCAGGGCGCCTGGGGCGTGGTGCCGACCTATCTGACCGAGCTGGTGCCGGCCAACACCCGCGCGGTGCTGCCGGGGTTCGTGTACCAGCTGGGTAACCTGATCGCCTCGGTCAACGCCACGCTGCAAGCCACCATCGCCGAGCATCATGGGCATAATTACGGTCTGGCGATGGCGATCGTCGCCGGTACGGTGGCGGTGGCGATCGCCCTGTTGGTGTTCTTCGGCAAGGATACGCGCGGCAAGGCGATCACCGACGCGGTAGAAAATCCGGGTATGCGCGCCAACGTGTGAAAGAGGGGCGATTCGCGTGAGGTATGACCAGATTGCGCCGAATAATAACGCAAAAAAAGTGTTGTCATGTCGCGCGCGGCTGTGGTACCTCTGTAAGCATGAGTTCTGAATGAGCACAGTGAACAAATCCATTATGAAAGCCTTTGCCCAAGTGATTAGCCTAGTCGTGATTAGCGTGGTGGTGATTATTATCCCACCGTGCGGGGCTGCACTTGGACGAAGAAAGGCTTAGCAAACAAGCCGGAATCGCAAGAGAACCCCCGCACCGTCAGGTCCGGGGGTTTTTTATTGGCAAGAGAAAAGTGGAGCAAGGGGCAGAGCATGAAAAACAGAACAAAATCCTGCAGTTGTCGAAGAAAGGCGGGGAAATAACCATGAATGGCGCTCAGTGGGTAGTTCAAGCGTTGCGTGCGCAGGGTGTGGATACCGTATTCGGCTATCCGGGCGGGGCAATCATGCCGGTGTACGATGCGTTGTATGACGGCGGCGTGGAACACCTGCTGTGCCGCCATGAACAGGGCGCCGCCATGGCCGCCATCGGCTACGCCCGCGCCACCGGCAAAGTCGGCGTTTGCATCGCCACTTCCGGCCCCGGCGCCACCAACCTGATCACTGGCCTGGCTGATGCGCTGCTCGATTCTGTTCCCGTTGTCGCCATCACCGGCCAGGTGGGTTCCGCGCTGATCGGCACCGATGCCTTTCAGGAGATCGATGTTCTCGGCCTGTCTCTGGCCTGCACCAAGCACAGCTTCCTGGTGGAGTCGCTGGACGCCTTGCCGGGCATCATGGCGGAAGCGTTCGCCATCGCCGCAGGCGGCCGCCCCGGCCCGGTGCTGATCGATATCCCGAAAGACATCCAGCTGGCGCAGGGGGACTTGCACCCGCATCTGATGCCGGTTGACGAAGCGCCGGCGTTCCCGGCGGCGGCGTTGGCAGAGGCGGCCGCGCTGCTGGCGCAGGCGCACAAACCGATGTTGTACGTCGGCGGCGGCGTGGGCATGGCGCAGGCGGTGCCGGCGCTGCGTGAATTTATCGCGGTGACCCGCATGCCTAACGTCGCCACCCTGAAGGGGCTGGGCGCGCCGGACGCGCAAGACCCGCTGTATCTCGGCATGTTGGGCATGCATGGCGCCAAGGCTGCCAACCTGGCGGTGCAGGAGTGCGATCTGCTGATCGCCGTCGGCGCGCGTTTCGATGATCGCGTGACCGGCAAACTGAACGCCTTCGCGCCGCACGCCAAAGTGATCCACATGGATATCGACCCGGCGGAAATGAGCAAGCTGCGCCACGCGCATGTGGCCCTGCAGGGTGATTTGAAAACGTTGCTGCCGGCGTTGCAGCGCCCGCTGGACATCGCCGCCTGGCAGCAGCAGGTGACGGCGCTGAAAGCCGAGCACGCCTGCCGCTATGATCACCCTGGCCAGCCGATCTACGCGCCGCTGTTCTTGCGCCAGCTGTCTGACCGCAAGCCTGCCAACAGCGTGGTGACCACCGATGTCGGTCAGCACCAGATGTGGAGCGCGCAGCACATGACGTTCGAGCGTCCGGAGAATTTCATCACCTCCAGCGGCCTCGGCACCATGGGATTCGGCGTGCCGGCCGCGGTAGGCGCTCAGATTGCCCGCCCGCAAGATACGGTGATCTGCGTCTCGGGCGATGGCTCCTTCATGATGAACGTGCAGGAACTGGGCACCATCAAGCGCAAGCAGCTGCCGCTCAAAATCGTTCTGCTGGACAACCAGCGCCTCGGGATGGTGCGTCAATGGCAGCAGCTGTTCTTCGACGGCCGCTACAGCGAAACCAACCTGTCCGATAACCCCGACTTCCTGATGTTGGCCGCCGCCTTCGGCATTCCCGGCCAGCGCATCAGCAGCAAGGATCAGGTGGAGGGCGCCCTCGAGGCGCTGTTCAACACCGAAGGCCCTTATCTGCTGCAGGTCTCTATCGACGAACTCGAAAACGTCTGGCCGCTGGTGCCGCCGGGCGCCGGCAACGAAACCATGTTGGAGGAAATATCATGATGCAGCATCAACTCTCGATCCAGGCGCGTTTTCGCCCCGAAATGTTAGAGCGCGTATTGCGGGTCGTGCGTCATCGCGGCTTTCAGGTTTGTGCTATGAATATGGTTTCCCCGGCCAACGCCGACAGCATCAATATCGAATTGACCGTTGCCAGCCCGCGCCCGGTTGCCCTGTTGTCATCTCAATTAAGTAAACTGATGGACGTCTCCTGCGTCGAGATCCAGCAGCCAACATCACAACAAATACGCGCCTGAGGCGCCGAGAAGGATAAATAACAATGACAAAGAAAGCCGATTACATTTGGTTCAATGGTGAGATGGTTCCTTGGGCCGAGGCCAAAGTGCACGTGATGTCGCACGCGCTGCATTACGGCACGTCGGTATTTGAAGGCGTGCGCTGCTACGACTCGCACTTGGGGCCGGTGGTGTTCCGCCATCGCGAGCATATGCAGCGCCTGCATGACTCGGCGAAAATCTACCGCATGCCGGTTTCGCAAAGCGTCGACGAACTGATGGAAGCCTGCCGCGCCACGCTGCGCAAGAATAATCTGGTCAGCGCCTACATTCGCCCGCTGGTGTTCGTCGGTGATGTCGGCATGGGCGTCAACCCGCCGGCCGGTTATAAAACGGACGTGATTATCGCGGCGTTTCCTTGGGGCGCTTACCTGGGTGAAGAGGCGCTGGAGCAAGGCATCGATGCGATGGTCTCCTCCTGGCACCGCGCCGCGCCGAACACCATCCCGACCGCGGCCAAAGCCGGCGGCAACTATCTTTCCTCTCTGCTGGTGGGCAGCGAAGCGCGCCGCCACGGCTATCAGGAAGGCATCGCGCTCGACGTGCACGGCTACATTTCCGAAGGGGCGGGCGAGAACCTGTTCCAGGTGAAAGACGGCGTGATTTACACCCCGCCGTTCACCTCTTCGGCGCTGCCGGGCATCACCCGCGACGCGATCATCAAGCTGGCGAAAGACATGGGCTTCGAGGTGCGCGAGCAGGTGCTGTCGCGCGAATCGCTGTACCTGGCCGACGAAGTGTTCATGTCCGGCACCGCGGCGGAGATCACGCCGGTGCGCAGCGTGGACGGCATTCAGGTCGGTATCGGTAAACGTGGCCCGGTGACCAAACAGATCCAACAGGCGTTCTTCGGCCTGTTCACCGGCAAGACCGAAGACAAGTACGGTTGGCTGGATCCGGTAAACCCGTAACGACAAGGCTCGCCGCGCAGCGTGGCGGACGACAAGACAGACAAGATAAGAAATATCCAGGCGGTTCGTTCGCCGCCTGCCATAAATACATTTGGAGTGAAAAGAGCATGCCTAAGTACCGTTCCGCCACCACCACCCACGGCCGCAATATGGCGGGTGCCCGCGCATTGTGGCGCGCGACCGGGATGACCGACGCCGATTTCGGCAAGCCGATCATCGCCGTGGTCAACTCCTTTACCCAGTTCGTGCCTGGTCATGTGCATCTGCGCGATCTGGGCAAACTGGTCGCCGAACAGATCGAAGCCTCCGGCGGCGTGGCCAAAGAGTTCAACACCATCGCGGTGGATGACGGCATCGCCATGGGCCACGGCGGCATGCTCTATTCCCTGCCATCGCGCGAGCTGATCGCCGACTCGGTCGAATACATGGTGAACGCCCACTGCGCCGATGCGATGGTGTGCATCTCCAACTGCGACAAGATCACCCCGGGCATGCTGATGGCGGCGTTGCGCCTGAACATTCCGGTGATCTTCGTCTCCGGCGGTCCGATGGAAGCCGGCAAGACCAAACTCTCCAACCAGATCATCAAGCTGGATCTGGTGGACGCGATGATCCAGGGCGCGAACCCGAACGTCAGCGACGCCGACAGCGAGCAGATCGAGCGTTCCGCCTGCCCGACCTGCGGCTCGTGCTCCGGCATGTTCACCGCCAACTCGATGAACTGCCTGACCGAAGCGCTGGGCCTGTCGCAGCCGGGCAACGGTTCGCTGCTGGCCACCCACGCCGATCGCAAAGAGCTGTTCCTCAACGCCGGCAAGCGCATCGTCGAGCTGACCAAACGCTATTACGAGCAGGACGACGAGAGCGCGCTGCCGCGCAATATCGCCAACAAGGCGGCATTTGAAAACGCCATGACGCTGGACATCGCCATGGGCGGCTCGACCAACACCGTGCTGCACCTGCTGGCTTCGGCGCAGGAAGGCGAGGTGGACTTCACCATGGAGGACATCGATCGCCTGTCGCGCAAAGTGCCGCACCTGTGCAAGGTGGCGCCGAGCACGCAAAAATATCACATGGAAGACGTGCACCGCGCCGGTGGCGTGATCGGCATCCTCGGCGAGCTGGATCGCGCCGACTTGCTGAACCGCGAGGTGAACAACGTGCTGGGGCTGACCCTGCCGCAGACGCTGGAAGCCTACGACGTGATGCTGACCCGCGACGAAAGCGTCAAGAAAATGTACTCCGCCGGGCCGGCCGGTATCCGCACTACGCAGGCATTCTCTCAGGACTGCCGTTGGGATTCGCTGGACACCGACCGCAAGGAAGGCTGCATCCGCACCCGTGAGCACGCCTACAGTCAGGACGGCGGGTTGGCGGTGCTGTACGGCAACCTGGCGGAAAACGGCTGCATCGTCAAAACCGCCGGCGTGGATAAAGAAATCCTCACCTTCCGCGGCCCGGCCAAAGTGTATGAAAGTCAGGACGACGCGGTAGAAGCGATCCTCGGCGGCAAAGTGGTGGCGGGCGACGTAGTGGTGATTCGCTACGAAGGGCCGAAAGGCGGCCCGGGCATGCAGGAAATGCTTTACCCAACCACCTACCTGAAATCGATGGGGCTGGGCAAGGCGTGCGCGCTGATCACCGACGGGCGTTTCTCCGGCGGCACCTCCGGGTTGTCCATCGGCCACGCTTCGCCGGAGGCGGCCAGCGGCGGCCTGATCGCCCTGGTGCAGGACGGCGACATGATCGCAATCGACATTCCTCATCGCGGCATCCAGCTTGACGTCAGCGAGCAGGAGCTGGCGGCGCGGCATGAGGCGGAACTGGCGCGTGGCGACGCGGCCTGGACGCCGAAAAATCGTGAGCGTCAGGTGTCCTTCGCGCTGCGCGCGTACGCCTCGTTGGCCACCAGCGCCGATAAAGGCGCGGTGCGCGACAAGAGCAAACTGGGGGGATAAGCAGCATGGCGGTCTCTCAACCCCTACCCAGCGCCCCCTGCGGCGCGGAATATCTGCGAGCGGTACTGCGCTCGCCGGTTTACGAGGTGGCGCAAGTCACCCCGTTGCAGGCCATGAGCAAAATCTCTTCGCGCCTCGGCAACACCATTTTGGTGAAGCGCGAAGATCGCCAGCCGGTGCACAGCTTCAAGCTGCGTGGGGCCTATGCGATGATCGCCGGGCTGGACGAAGAGCAGAAGGCGCGCGGCGTCGTGACGGCTTCGGCCGGTAACCACGCGCAGGGCGTCGCCTTCTCCGGTAAACGGCTGGGCATCAAAACGCTGATCGTGATGCCGGTGTCCACTGCGGACATCAAAGTGGATGCGGTGCGCGGTTTCGGCGGCGAAGTGTTGCTGCACGGCGCCAATTTCGACGAGGCCAAGGCGAAGGCGATTGAACTTTCCCAACAGCAGGGCATGACCTTCGTGCCGCCGTTCGATCACCCGACGGTGATCGCCGGGCAGGGCACGCTGGCGATGGAGCTGCTGCAGCAAGACGCGCATCTGGATCGGGTTTTCGTGCCGGTCGGCGGCGGCGGCCTGGCCGCCGGGGTGGCGGTGCTGATCAAACAGCTGATGCCGCAGATCAAAGTGATCGGCGTCGAAGCGGAAGACTCCGCCTGTCTGCGCGCGGCGCTGGATGCCGGCCATCCGGTGGATCTGGCACGCGTCGGGCTGTTCGCCGAAGGCGTGGCGGTGAAGCGCATCGGCGACGAAACGTTCCGCCTGTGCCGTGAGTATCTGGACGACGTGATCACCGTGGACAGCGACGCTATCTGCGCGGCGGTCAAAGATCTGTTCGAGGACGTGCGCGCCATTGCCGAACCTTCCGGCGCGTTGGCGTTGGCGGGGCTGAAAAAGTACGTCCAGCAGCACAACATTCAGGGCGAGCGTCTGGCGCACGTGCTCTCGGGCGCCAACCTCAACTTCCATGGGCTGCGTTACGTTTCCGAGCGCTGCGAACTGGGCGAACAGCGCGAAGCGCTGCTGGCGGTAACCATTCCGGAACAGCAGGGCAGCTTCCTCAAGTTCTGCCAGCTGCTGGGCGGCCGCTCGGTGACCGAATTCAACTATCGCTACGCCGATGCCGACAACGCCTGCATTTTCGTCGGCGTGCGGCTGACGCGCGGCCACGCTGAACGGCGGGAGATCATCGACGAACTCAATGCCGGCGGTTATCAGGTGGTGGATCTGTCGGACGACGAGATGGCCAAGCTGCACGTGCGCTACATGGTGGGCGGGCGTCCGTCGAAGCCGCTGCGCGAACGGCTGTACAGCTTTGAGTTTCCGGAGTCGCCGGGCGCGCTGCTGAAGTTCCTGCAGACGCTGGGCACGCACTGGAATATCTCGCTGTTCCACTATCGCAGTCACGGCACCGACTTCGGCAGGGTGCTGGCGGCCTTTGAACTGGCGCAAAGCGAGCCGGAATTCGAGCGGCACCTGCAGGCGCTGGGCTACGATTGCCACGACGAAACCGACAACCCGGCGTTCCGCTTCTTTTTGCAGGGGTGAGTCGGATTGATAAGCAACCGTGACGCGTTAGTCAGTTTATGGGTTGCATGGTTGTGATTTTGTCGTGCATTTTTATACTGCCAAGACTTCTGACGTATAGGGATGCACGACAATGAAAACCGCTTTTTCTACGCCGTTCGGTTCTCCCGAAGACGATTTGACCAACGCCGAATTTGCCCGCCTGTTGGGCAATGCCGGGGTACAAGAATTCTATCGCGATATTAATCTGCAAGCCTTGCAGGACTCGCTGGACTGCAGCCTCGCGTTTCATGGCGTGGGAATTATTTTTTCCGACGGGCAAAACTCATTTTTAGTCCGCCCGACGCAGCACACCGGTTATTCGAACGCTTCGCAGGTCACCCACGTGGTCATCAGCAAAACGGTGGCTCATACCTCGCGCGTTGCCGCGACCAATACGCTGTCGGAAGCGTTGAGCAAACCCAGCGTCAGCAAAGAGTTGGCCTCGGCCGCGTTGTCGTGCGGAACGCTGCTGGTATCGGTATTTTTACTGGCGTCGGGCAGCGTCGCCGTGCCGTTCACCGGCGGCACCAGCTCTGCGGTGGCTTATCTGGGCTATGCCGGCATGGCCGCCAGCGCGCTGCAGTGCGGCAATGGGCTATACCGCGTCAACAAGCTTTATGACGGGAAAGGCGATGAATTGGCGCAGCTCGACTCTGAGCAGTGGTATATCGCCACCAGCACCGTACTCGATGTGATCTCGCTGGCCAGCGCGGGGGCCGCCCTGAAGGAAGCGACGATGACCTACCGCGCCATGCGCCGCATTTCGGCGCGCAAGGCGACGGAATGGCTGAAAAGCATGCCCCGCAGCGAAAGGAAACGGCTGACCGAAAACATCATTCGGGCGGAAAATCCGGGGATTTCCAATAACGTCTTGAAAGAAATGGTGAAGAACGGCTTATACCCGAAGCGTTACCCGACGGAAGCGATCCAAAACGGGCTGCGTCAGCAATTGCATTCGGCGCTCAATAACGCGTTGACGTTCGTGGGCAGCGGCATCAGCGGCACCCTGTCTGCGCCGGTGAATGTGAAAACCACCGGGCAGTATTTTGTGGGCATTATGCAGAAATTGCCGCAGTTGGTGAGGTAATGGCGGACTGGATGATTAAACGCCTGATCGCGCAGGGCCGGGAGATGGAAAGCCAAATCGCGGCGCGCGATCGCGCGCTTTTCGCCGGCGTGGATGCGCAGCTTGAGCAGCATTTCCTGACTCCGGGTCAGCGGCTGTCACCGCCGGGCGTCGGCAATGTCATGTTGCTGATGGTATGCCTGACGCTGGGGCTGGCGGGCGTGATGGGCCTGGCCACGGACGTGGCGGCCGCCTGGAGCGGCAGGACTTCCGCCGCCGTTCTCATGGGCAGCGGCGCGATCGTGGCGGTGTGGATGACGCTGATCCTGTTCCAACTGGTGCAGGGGAAAAACAGCGGGGTGGTATTGCTGCAATACTATCTTGGCATGCTCGGTCTGTGTTGCCTTGGCGCTGCAGTAGCGTGGGCGACGGGCGTGACCGGCATCGCCACCGTTGCCATGTTGCTGGGGGGCGCGGTGGGTGGTGTGCTATTCAGCAATCGGGCGGCGTTCTACCTCTATGTCGCTTATTTTCGCACGCGTCGGCGCGTGTTTATCAAACGCCGTTGGCAGAGGGAAGATCTGCGCAACACCCGATAAATCGTCAGAACGGAAAAGCTTATGACGCAACCTTTCTCCGGCTTTAGTCAGCAGGGCCTGAATTTCCTGCAGCAGGTGCGGATTGAGAATGATAAGGCGTGGTTCGACGGCAACCGCGACATCTACGATCGCGAGCTGCTGGCGCCGTTCCGCGCGCTGGTGGAGCAGCTGGCTCCCGGCATGCTGGCGATCGATCCGCAGTTCGAGACTCGCCCGGCGATCGGCAAAACGCTGTCGCGCATTCATCGCGATACGCGCTTTTCTCATGATAAATCGCGCTACCGCAGCCGCATGTGGCTGACGTTCAAGCGCCCGAGCAAAGACTGGAAAGATGCGCCGGTGTATTTTTTTGAACTGGGGCCGGACATGTTGCGCTATGGGCTCGGCTACTACAGCGCCAACAAGCCGACCATGGATCTGTTCCGCCAGACGCTGAGGCAGCGGCCGCAGCCTTTCCTTGAGGTGGCCGCCTGCTGCCGGCCGCCGTTCGAGCTGGTGGGCGAGAGCTACAAGCGCCCGCTGGTGAAGGAGCAGGCGGCGGAGATCGCCACCTGGTATAACCGCAAGTCGTTTGCGGTGATGGTGACCGACAGCGAAGTGGAAAAGCTGTTCAGCGCCGATCTGGCGCCGCGGCTGGCCGGGGCATTTTTGCAGCTTGAGCCGCTCTACCACTGGCTGATGCAGGTAGAGACGATGAAGCAGATCGATCCGGCGGATCTGTAAAAACCCCGCGTCAGCGGGGATGCAGCAACCGCCAAAAGGCGTCGATCAGCGGATCGCTGAGGCGCTTTTTCTGGACGCAGACCCCCAGCTTGAAGGGTTCGACCATCGAGATGTTATCCAGCTGCGAGATGCGGTTGCGCACCGGCTCCGGGCTGTTATCCACCACCACGCTCGGGATCAGCGCGATGCCGCAGCCCAAAGCGACCATCGACACGATCGCTTCGTGGCCGCCGACGGTGGCGTAAATCAGCGGATTGCTGATGCGGTGGCGGCGGAACCACAGCTCGATGCGTTTTCGCGAAGGGCCGTGTTCCGGCAGGATGAACGGGATCTCGGCCCAGTCGGGTTTGTCGGCAAACGCCTGGCTGCGTACCGCGCAGGGCAGCGCCGGTGCGATCAGCACCAGCGGGATTTCACCGATTTTGGTGAACGCCACGCTGGCGGGCAGCGTTTCCGGCCGGCCGGCGATGCCGAGATCGGCCTCGTTGGACTGCACCTTGTCGACCGCGTCGGCGGCGTCGCCGGTGGTTAGCTTAATTTCTACCAGCGGGTGCTGCGCGCGGAAGCGATCGAGGATCGGCGGCAGGTGGCTGTACGCTGCGGTCACCGAGCAGAACAGCCGCAGTTCGCCGCTCAGCGAAGGGCCGTGCTGGCCGAGCGAGTGCTTCAGCTGCTGATATTGCAGCAGCGTTTGCTGGGCGAATTCTTTCAGCTGTTCGCCGGCGTCGGTGAGCTGCACGGTGCGGTTATCGCGCAGGAACAGCGGCTGCCCGAGGATCTCTTCCAGCCGCTGGATCTGGCGGGAGAGCGTCGACGGGCTGACGTGCATCGCCTTGGCGGTGCGCCCGAAGTGATGGCTTTCGGCCAGATGCAGGAACAGCTTTAAATCACGTAAATCCATATCGATACGCTCGCAGTGAGAGTGTTGCAAAAATTGCAATATCACGTTCTCAATATATCAATTTAAGCAACGCATTTCCTGTTATACATTGAGTTTAACGAATCTCCGCACAGACAGGGCGGGGAATGAAAATAACAATGCAAGACAACATCAAACCGGAGTACCACCATGGCTAACTATTTCAACACATTGAACCTGCGTCAGCAGCTGGCGCAATTGGGTAAATGCCGCTTTATGGCGCGCGACGAATTTGCTGACGAAGCCGGCTACCTGAAAGGTAAAAAAGTGGTGATTGTCGGCTGTGGCGCCCAGGGCCTGAACCAGGGGCTGAACATGCGTGACTCCGGCCTGGATGTCGCCTATGCCCTGCGCAAAGAAGCGATCGACGAAAAGCGCGCTTCCTGGCGCAAGGCGACCGAAAACGGCTTTAAGGTCGGCACCTACGAAGATTTGATCCCGCAGGCGGATCTGGTGGTCAACCTGACGCCGGACAAGCAGCACTCTTCCGTAGTGCGTGCGGTGCAGCCGCTGATGAAAGACGGCGCGGCGCTGGGGTATTCCCACGGCTTCAACATCGTTGAAGTGGGTGAGCAGGTGCGTAAAGACATCACCGTGGTGATGGTCGCGCCGAAATGCCCGGGCACCGAAGTGCGTGAAGAGTACAAGCGCGGCTTCGGCGTGCCGACCCTGATTGCGGTTCACCCGGAAAACGATCCGAAAGGCGAAGGCATGGCGATCGCCAAAGCCTGGGCGGCGGCGACCGGCGGCCACCGCGCCGGCGTGCTGGAGTCCTCCTTCGTCGCTGAAGTGAAATCTGACCTGATGGGTGAGCAGACCATTCTGTGCGGCATGCTGCAGGCGGGGTCTCTGCTGTGCTTCGACAAGCTGGTTGCTGAAGGCGCCGATCCGGCTTACGCCGAGAAACTGGTTCAGTTCGGCTGGGAAACCATCACCGAAGCGCTGAAGCAGGGTGGCATCACCCTGATGATGGATCGCCTGTCCAATCCAGCCAAGCTGCGTGCCTATGCGCTGTCCGAACAGCTGAAAACCATCATGGCGCCGCTGTTCCAGAAGCACATGGACGACATCATTTCCGGCGCCTTCTCCAGCGGCATGATGGCCGACTGGGCGGAAGACGACGTGAAACTGCTGACCTGGCGCGAAGAGACCGGCAAAACCGCGTTCGAGAATGCGCCGCAGTTTGAAGGCAAGATCAGCGAGCAGGAGTACTTCGATCATGGCGTGCTGATGGTGGCGATGGTGAAAGCGGGCGTTGAGCTGGCGTTCGAAACCATGGTCGATGCCGGCATCATTGAAGAGTCGGCTTACTACGAGTCGCTGCACGAGCTGCCGTTGATCGCTAACACCATTGCGCGTAAGCGTCTGTATGAAATGAACGTGGTCATCTCCGATACCGCGGAGTACGGCAACTACCTGTTCGCCAACGCAGCGGTGCCGTTGCTGAAGGACTTCATGACCACCCTGCAGGCGGGCGATTTGGGCAAAGCCGTGGCGGGTACGGCGGTGGACAACGCGCAGCTGCGCGACGTGAACGAAGCGGTGCGCAGCCACCCAATCGAAACCGTCGGCCGCAAACTGCGTGGCTACATGACCGACATGAAACGTATCGCCGTTGCGGGCTGATTTTCCGCAAGATAAAAAACAAAAGCCGGCAGCAATGCCGGCTTTTTTATGCCTGCGGTGGCGCGATCAGTTGCCGTTCAAGGCCGCGCCGGATCGCGTGTTTGGCGTTGGCGACCCCCAGCTTACGCACCGCATTGCCGATGTGAAACTTCACCGTGCCGGTTTTGATCCCCAGGATCAGCGCGATCTCGTTATAGGTTTTGCCTTGGCTGGCCCAATAGAGAATTTCCCCTTCGCGCGGCGAGAGCCGATCCTTTCGGCCAGCCTCGGCGCTGGCCAACGCAAACGCGTGCTGGTGGGTATCGACCAAGACCATCTGCAGGCTGGCCCTTTCTTCCTCCATTAGCTGCCGCAGTTCGGCGTCATCGGCCGCCGTCGCGCTGATCGACAAGATCGCCAGGTTGTTGTCGTGATCGTGCAAAACAAAGCTGCAACCGTGCACGATGTCGTACTCCCGCGCCTGGCTGAAGATCTTCCGGTAATGCCGATCCTCGGTGGTGAGGGCGGTGTCGTGCCACATAAAGGGCGCACAGCGTCTATGGGCGGCGCGCACGACGGGATCGATGTGCTGATAGCGATTGGCATTGTAGATGTCCAGCCATTCTTGCGGGTAGTTCGATACCAGCAGATGGCGATCGGGATGGTGTTTGTTGAAGGTCAAGTAAGCGTATTTGAATTGGCTGAAGGCCTGTAGCCGGCCGTCAAGATGCAGTCTTGCGGCGACGGCGTGGGCGAATGTGGCTGCCATCGGTAACCTCCCTGTCGTTCGGCGGCTCAACCCGACCTGCACCAAAGTCCAGCTAGTCAGTGCGGTGGATTGAAATTTATACTCGGCTAATAAATTCAAAAAGACGGCAATGCCAAGACCCGAGCTTAGCAGCTCTGGGCGGAAATAAGCCAACGCCAGGGAAATTCTTTCAATCATCCTCTGATCAATGCTTCTGGGATCCATTGCGTGGGCGGCGGGGGTGACTTCGCCGCCGCCTTATTGATTATGCGGGCATCGCCGCTGCGGGAATGATGGCGCCGCGATGTTGGATCACCGTCGCAGCAAGCTGGTGGCCGCGCTGCGCCGCCTGCTGGGCGCCGCCGCCGTTCAGGCGCACCGCCAGGTAGCCGGCGCTGAAAGAGTCGCCCGCCGCGGTGGTATCCACCACGCGCTCCGGCGGCAGCGCGATCGCCGGCACCTCAAGCCGCTCCCCCTCCACATTGAACACCAGACAGGCATCCGCGCCGCGTTTGATAACGATCTCGCCGACGCCGAGCGCCTGCGTGCGCGTCACTATCTGTTCAACCGGCTGCGTTCCCCACAGCAATTCTTCGTCATCCAGCGTCAAAAAGGCGATGTCGGTGCAGGCCAGCACCTCGCGGTAGGCCTGCTGCGTTTCCTCACGGCTTGGCCACAGGCGCGGGCGGTAGTTGTTGTCGAAGATCACCTTGCCGCCGTTGGCGCGACAGCGGCGCAGCAACGCCAGCAGCTTCGTGCGGTCGGCAGGCGCGAGGATCGCCAGGCTAATGCCGCTGAGGTACAGGTAATCGAACTGCGCCAGCCGCGCGCACAGTGCGTCGGCCTGCGGTCCGGCAAGCCAATAGCGGGCGGCGGCGTCATTGCGCCAATAGTAGAAAGTGCGTTCGCCGGCGGCGTCGGTTTCGATCACGTACAGGCCCGGCAGCTTGTTGTCGAATTGCTGAATCAACCCGGTCTCGATCTTCTCCTGCCGCCAGGCCTGCAGCATCTCGCCGCTGAAGCTGTCGGTGCCGAGCGCAGTGACGTAATGCACCTGCAACGTCTGTTTCGGCATTTGGCGGGCGAGGTAGACGGCGGTGTTGAGGGTATCGCCGCCAAAGCCGCGCGTCAGCTGTGCGCCCTGCTGCGACAGCTCGATCATGCATTCGCCGATCACGGCGAGGTTTCGGATAGTCATCGTCAATAAGCCCTGGCTAAAGAAGAAGCAACAGCCACCAGTCTCCACGCAAGGCGGCAAGAGAGTCAATAAATTAAAACGGTGTTTTAATTTTTTATGATCGCGATCGGCCAACGCCAACAGGGTGAAGAGGAAAGCGTGCGGCAATTCGTGCTTAAAGTTTTACGCGGCGTGGCCGATAAGTTGGGTAAAGAAACAGCGGCAGCGCTCTCACTTCCCCGCCACGGCGATAGTACCGATGATAACCAATCTGATCTCGGGTCTGCTGGCGCCCTGTTTTGCCCTCTATGCCTGCGCCAAATCGCGGCGCTACTGGCGGCAATGCCGGCGCTTGTATACCTTCCAGCCGATTTATCGCACCAGCGGCGCGCTGTTGGCGGTGGAACTGCTGACGGCGGTATATCACCCGAATGAGCCGGACAAGCGGCAATCCCCGGAACACTATTTTGCCTCGCTCGGCGTCGCCCAGCGTTTGCGGGTGGTTCAGGAACAGCTGGCGCTGTTGCAGCGCTGGCAGGCGTTGTTCACCCGCCATGCGGTGATGGTGTCGGTCAATATCGACGGCATCGCGCTGCAAGCATTACAGCGTCATAGCGCCTTGCAACGGCAGATCGCCGAGATGCCCTATCTGCGCTTCGAGCTGGTGGAGCACGCCGCAACGGCATCAAGCCGCCCGCTGCAGCAGATTGTCGGCGGCGAGCGGCTGTGGCTAGACGATTTCGGTAGCGGGCTGGCCAACTTCTCCGCCGTCGGTGCCTGGCGCTATCAATACATCAAGGTGGCGCGCGAATTGTTCACCTTGCTCAAACAGTCGGAAGAGGGGGTGCAGCTGCTCGGCACCCTGATCAAGATGATGAACCAGCACAGCGACGGGGTGATCGTCGAGGGCGTGGAAACCGAGCAGGAGTGGCGGCTGGTGCAGCGCTCCGGCGCGTTGGCCGCCCAGGGCTACTACCTTTCCCGTCCGGCGTGCTTTGAAACGCTGCACAGTGTGCCGACGCTGTTCGCCGCGCCCGGCGCGCCGGCGTGAACTCCGGCCTATCCTCAGCTAGGCTTAAACGGGGCTGCTAACTCCTTTTCCTTTCATTCGGCAGCCCGATTTATGCGCTGAGGGAGCCGCTATGACAAGAACAGGAAAGGTTTTCAGCTGGCTGGGCGGCATTGTGCTGCTGCTGATCGTCGCGCTGGCGATCTTCATCGCGACCTTCGACTGGAATCGACTCAGGCCCGCCATCAACGACAAAGTGTCGGCCGAACTGCGGCGACCGTTCGCCATTCGCGGCGATCTGGGCGTCGACTGGTCGCGTAATCCGGATGAGGGCGGCTGGCGCGCCTGGGTGCCCTGGCCGCATATTCACGCCGAAGACGTGTGGCTGGGTAACCCGAAAAACATGCCCGGCGACAGCATGGTGACGCTGCAGCGCGTCGACGCCAGCATTGCGCCGCTGGCGCTGCTGGGTAAAGAGCTGCTGATCCCGCGCATCTGGCTGAAGCAGCCGAATGCTTCGTTGCAACGCCTGGCCAACGGCGACAACAACTGGACGTTTGACCTGGCCGCCGGCCAGGATCCCAAGCAGCCGCCTTCCGACTGGTCGTTCACCGTTCATGACATCGTATTCGACAAGGGGCAGATCGCCTTTAAGGACGCCACGCTGAAGGCGGATTTCCGCGCCGTCATCGATCCGCTCGGCAAACCGTTGCCGTTCAGTGAAGTGACCGGCAAACAGGGCGGCGACAAGGCCGCGACCCCCGATTACGTTTTCGGCTGGCAGGTGAAAGGCAAATATAACGGCGAGCCGTTGAGCGGCAGCGGCAAGATTGGCGGCATGCTGTCGCTGCAGAGCGCCGATTTGCCGTTCCCGCTGCAGGCCGATGTGCGCTCCGGCAGCACCCGGGTGGTGGTCGCGGGCACCTTGTCCGATCCGCTGAACCTCGGCGGCCTGGATGTACAGCTGAAATTTTCCGGTGAAAGCCTGAGCAACCTCTATGGCCTGACCGGCGTGTTGTTGCCGAATACCCCGCCGTATGCGACCGATGGCCATCTGACCGCCCGCCTGCATCAGCCGGGCGGCGCGGTGTTTGAGTACCAGAAATTCGACGGAAAAATCGGCGACAGCGACATTCACGGCAGCTTGAAATACGTTGCCGGTAAACCGCGGCCCACGCTGAGCGGCGCGGTGAACTCCCGGCAGCTGAGGTTGGCGGATCTGGCGCCGCTGATCGGCGCGGACTCCAACGCCGCCAAAGCCGGGCGCGGCGAGAAAAGCCGTCAGCCGGCGGATAAGGTGCTGCCGGTCGAACAGTTCGATACGCAAAGCTGGAGCAAGATGGATGCGGACGTGAAGTTTGCCGCCGCGCGCATTGAACGCGGCAGCGATTTGCCGCTGAGCGATCTGGCCACGCACCTGAAGCTGAACAATGGCGAACTGCGCCTGGATCCGCTGCGCTTCGGCATGGCGGGCGGCAGCCTGAACGCTGTCGTGCGCCTCGACGGCGGCAAAAAGCCGATGCGCGGGCAGGTGGATATGCATGCACGCAAACTTCAGCTTAAACAGCTGTTGCCGAACGTGGAGGCGATGAAGCGCAGCCTCGGGCAGATGAACGGCGACGCCAGGTTGACGGGCAGCGGCAATTCGGTGGCCGAGCTGCTGGCGACCAGCAACGGCGACCTGCGCCTGCTGATCAATAACGGGGTGATCAGCCGTAGCCTGATGGAGATCCTCGGTCTGAACGTCGGCAACTATCTGGTGGCGCAGCTGTTCGGTGACGACGTGGTGGGCATCAACTGCGCGGCGGCGGACGTCGGCATCCGCAGCGGCGTCGCCGCGCCGCGACTGTTTGTGTTCGACACCGAAAACGCGGTGATCAACATCACTGGCAACACCAACCTCGCCACCGAACGGCTGGATTTGTCCATCGATCCGGAAAGCAAGGGCATGCGCGTGCTGACCCTGCGTTCGCCGCTGTACGTGAAAGGCACCTTCAAGCACCCGGACGCCGGGGTCAAAGCCGGGCCGCTGATCGCGCGCGGCGCGGCGGCGGTGGCGTTAGGGGCGGTGCTGACGCCGGCGGCGGCGCTGCTGGCACTGGTCTCGCCCAGTGAAGGCGGCGAGGAGAACCCGTGCGGGCAGATCCTGCGGGAGATGAAAGGCAAAAAATAATCAGGCGCGCGGCGGCGGCGTGAGCAGCCGGCAGTCGTGATCCTGGATCTCTTCCGCCGAGGCCAGGGTGAACGGCAGCAGGCTGCGCTCGGTTGCCAGCAGCAGGAAATCGCCGTCCGGCAGCGCGGTCATCGCCAGGCCGAAGCTGCCCATGCGCCCGTCGGCGCGCGGCAGGCCGGAGGCCAGCAGGCGGAAGGCGCCCTGTTGTTCCAGTTCAGCGGCGGTCACCCGCCGCCCCAGATAGTCATGCCCCAACAGGCCGCCGGGCAGCGGTTGCCATTGCTTGATGAAATAGGGGCCGATTTGCGCCAGCCGCTGTTTTACCGCCGGCAGCAGGCAGGAGATATGAATGTGCAGCTGGTTTTGCGTGCGGCCATATTCCGAATTGATCGCCAGGGAAATATCGCCGTCGTCGATCGGTTTGCCATAGCGTTCCGCCATCACGTGGCGCGCGCGCCAGGCCTGCGCGAAGAAATTCGGCGTGGCGGCGTCCAGCACCGCCGGGCTTTCGATACCGGTGATTTTGGCGCTGGGCATCAGCAGGTATTGCAGCGGCCCGTTGCGATCTTTAAACACCACGAAACCGGCCTGCACATCCACCTGCGCGCAGGGCGCCGGGTTGTCGTGCGCCTGCTGATTGGGCAGACATTGCTGGCTGACGATGCGCCACAGCGCATCGGGATGGTCGGGTTTCAACCCGTAAAAGAGCGCGATGGCGATAGCCGCCAGCAGCGCCACGCAGACAAATACCCCACGACGCAGAGACATCGGCCGATCCTGTTACCGAGAGAAACATTCAGCATAGCCCGGTTTTATGACAGGAAACGAACACCGCGTGCGGCCCCCCGCAGTGAGAGGGCCGTAGGGGATCACAGCGACTGATGGCGGGTTTCTTTCATCAGCAGCAGGGCCAGCAGCGTCAGCCCGGCCATCGCCGCCAGGTACATGCCGACGTAGAACAGCCCGTAGTGGGCCGCCAGCCAAGTGGCGATATAAGGCGCCACGGACGCGCCGAGGATCGACGCGACGTTGTAGGAGAACGATGCGCCGGTATAGCGCACTTCGGTAGGGAACAGCTCCGGCAGCAGCGCGCCCATCGGGCCAAAGGTCAGCCCCATGATGCTCAGGCCGCACAGCAGGAAGCCCATCACCAGCGCCTGGTTGCCGGAACCCAGCAGGGTCGGGAACAGGAACGCGAAGCCGATCATCAGCAGGGTAATGGCGATCATGGTCTTGCGGCGGCCGAACGCGTCCGCCAGCAGACCGGCGATCGGCACCATCACGCCGAAACCGATCACCGCCACCATCAGCATCCACAGGAAGCTGTTGCGGGAGTAACCGAGCCCGAGCGGCTGCGGCGCGGTGCCGTAGGTCATCGAATACACCGTCATCAGATAAAACAGCGTGTAGGTCGCCAGCATGATGAAGGTGCCGAGGATGGTGGCTTTCAGATGCTTGCTCAGCAGCGTGCCGAGCGGCACTTTCACCTGTTTGCCGGCCTTGGCCACTTTGGCGAACACCGGCGTTTCATGCAGCGATACCCGCACGTACAGGCCAATCAGCACCAGCGCCGCGGAGAGGATGAACGGCACGCGCCAGCCCCATTCCATAAACTGCTGGTCGCTCAGCAGCCACGAGAGCAGCAGGAAGGTGCCGTTGGCGAAGAAGAAACCGATAGGCGCCCCTAACTGGGGGAAGGAGCCGTACAGCGCGCGCTTTTTGGCCGGCGCGTTCTCCGTCGCCAGCAGGGCTGCGCCGCCCCATTCGCCGCCCAGCCCCAGCCCCTGCCCAAAGCGCGCCAGCGCCAGCAGGATCGGGGCGAAGATGCCGATGGTTTCATAGCTCGGCAGCAGGCCGATCAGCACGGTGGAAATCCCCATGGTCAGCAGCGAGGCGACCAGCGTCACCTTGCGCCCCACGCGATCGCCGAAGTGGCCGAACAGCGCAGAGCCGATAGGGCGCGCGACAAAGGCGACGGCGAAGGTGGCCAGCGACTGCAGCGTCGCGGTGGTCGGGTCGCCCTGCGGGAAGAAGATGTGCGGGAACACGATCACCGCGGCGGTGGCGTAGATGTAGAAGTCGAAGAACTCGATGGCGGTGCCGACCAGCGAGGCGACGATGACTTTCCCGCGGGAGTTCACCGGTGTGGACGCGTCGTCGGCGTCGAGTGGGGGTGCGATGGTGGCTTGCATATCTATTTCTTATTGTTGGAGGGGGTAAAAATCCATCTTAGTGACAGCATTCCGCCTTTTCAACGCTGGAACTCTGGGCTGCGCCGCCACTAACCGGTTAAAAAGACTAATGTTTTACCTGGCTTGTTTTCTGTAGCGTTAAACGTTGAGAAATGGGGTTCATGCAGCGGGAATGGCTGTAAAAACGGGAAAGAAAAGTGATTGGGTAGTTTGTTATGCTGGTTTTTCGAATGCCATGCCGCATGATTTAGAGGGATTGACTGGTTTTATGCTTATTAACCAGAGGAAAGTGCCGGCGCGTGCGATAACACCGGCACGATTGCATGGCTTCAGCGCGCCGGCGGCTCGCGTTCCGGCAAGGCTTTGTCGCCTTGGTAGTCGGCCGTTGCGATCCAGGCGGCGCAAAACAGCGTCAGGCGGGCGAAGAAGTAGAAGAACGCCATCAGCCCGATCACCGAGCCGAAGGCCGCGCCGGAAGGCGATTTCGCCACCTGCGGCAGCGTCATCGTCATCACGAACTTGATCACCTCAAAGCCGATAGCCGCAAGCAAGGTGCCGCGCAGCAGCGCTTTTTTCTTCGGTTTGTGGCGCGGCAGCATCCAGAAAATCCACAGGAACAGCAGATAGTTGGCGAAAATCGAGATCGACAGTGCGATCGTCGTCAGCGCCGGCCGCAGCCATTCGATGCCGTCCAACCCCAGCGCGTTGACGATCGCCGCCTGCGCCGACCCGGCGACCGAGGTCAGCGACAGCGTGATGATCAGTGCGACCACCAGGCCGGTCAGCGAGATGAAATCGCGGGTGTACTTGAAATAGATTTTCTCCTGATCCTGCGGATTGCGCTCCCAGACGTCACGCGACTGCGCGCGGATCGCTTCGCGCAGGTTGCCCATCCAACTGATGCCGGAATAGAGCGCCAGCGCCAGACCGGTCAACCCCACGGTGGTGCGCTGCTGAATGGCGGTGTTGACGGTGTTCTTCAGCGTGCTGGCCAGCGTCGGATCGCTGATGCTGCCGACGATCCGGTTGATCAAGCGGGCCAGCAGATCCGGGTTGGAAGCCAGCACGAAACCGGCGGCGGCGAACGACACCATCAGGATCGGGATCAGCGAGAGGAATGAAAAATAGGTGATGGCGGCGCCGAACTGGCTGCCCAGCCGATCGTTAAAGCGTTCGGCGGCGCGCAGCAAGTGCGCCACGCTCGGCCAGGCTTTGATGCGTTCAATCAGACGTGAAAAACCACTGATGCGGCGGTCGAGCGTCTCATGGCCGGTCTTGATGGCGATAAGCGACTTCGGCGGCGTGTCTTGTGCGGGCTGGCGGCGTTCCTGGTCTGGTCCTGTAGGCATTACTTCACGATTTCCTTAACGTTAAACGGCATGTATCAGCGTTGATTATAGCCAAAGCCCTGCGGTGTTTTGAGCGCCGGGGCGGCAAACGGTCAATTTCCGAGCTTAACGCGTTAGCGCCCGGCATGAAATGCCGGGGATGGTGCGATAGGTAAAATTCCTATGAAAACCCCGTGACGCCTCGGTTTTTTTCACTTCTCTACCTCCAATTTTTATCTGTTTCGTCGGTGAGAAAGCGTTTACTCATGATGTGGCGTCGCGCTTAGCCGCTCGCCGCTCCGCTGCAGCCGTAGGGGCTGGAACGGTCTTATCCGTCATCAACAGAAAAACGGGAAGGTCTTATGAAATTGCTTAATCACCCCACCTGTCGTCCGTTTACCGAAGCGGGCAATCTGTCGCAGCTTTCCGCCTACTATGAAGAGGGTCGGCACATTATGTGGATGCTGCTGCGCGCCGCGCCCCTGCTTCAACCGGGCGCTGATCGAAGGCATCATGACGCTGGCGCAGGCGGCGAAGGGGCCTTCGCTGCGGTTCGATTTCTGGGTCACCGGCTCGCTGGTGCCGAACATGTTCAACGTCGGCGGCGATCTGCAGTTCTTCGCTGAAGCGCTCAAAAACCGCAAGCGCGAGGCGGTGATGGCCTACGTGCGGGCCTGTATCGACTGTGTGCATGCCGCGGCGCGTGGTTTCGACACCGGCGCGGTCAGCATTGCAATGGTCGAAGGTAGCGCGCTGGGCGGCGGTTTTGAAGCGGCGCTGGCGCACCATTTCGTGTTGGCGCAGAACAATGCGCGCATGGGGTTCCCGGAGATCGCGTTCAACCTGTTTCCCGGTATGGGCGGTTACTCGTTGGTGGCGCGCAAGGCGGGCATGCGCTTGGCCGAGGCGCTGATTTGGGGCGGCGAGTCGCACACCGCAGAGTGGTTCGAGAGCCGTGGGCTGGTGGATCAGCTATTTCAGCCCGGCGACGCTTACCTGGCGACGCGCACCTTTATCGATACCATCCGGCCGAAACTCAACGGCATGCGCGCCATGCTGCGGGCGCGTCAGCGCGTATTGCAACTGACGCGTTCCGAGCTGATGGATATTACCGAGGATTGGGTCCACTCGGCCTTCACCATTGAGGAAAAAGATCGCGCCTACATCGAGCGGCTGGTGATGTTGCAGGATCGCCACACCCTGAACCTGCGTCTTGCCGGCTAACGTTAACGCGCCAGCCTCACGCGGAAGCTGAGCGCGGGCGATAGGACTGCAGCCAATGCTCCAGCTGTTCCGGGAGCATTGGCCGCGCAAACAGAAAGCCCTGTTTTTCGTCCACGCCGACCTCGTCGAGGAACTGATTTTCGCTCTCGGTCTCCACCCCTTCGGCGATCACGCGGAAGGCCAGCGCCTCCGCCGCCGCGACGATCGCGCGCACCAGCGATTGCGATACCGGGTTGAAATTCACCCCGCGCACGAAGCTTTTATCCAGCCTGATGGCGTCCAGAGGAATACGCGCCAGCTGCGCCAGCGACGAATAGCCGGTGCCGAAGTCGTCGAGATGCACCTGCGCGCCCAGTTCGCGTAGTCGGGTGATCAGCGCGCGCGGTTCTCGTCTTCAATCAGGCTGCTCTCGGTCAGCTCGAAGTCCAGCAGGCAGGGGGCCATGCGATGGCGGCGCAGCACCGCGAGCAGCTCGTTGACGATGCCGTCGTCGGCCAGCTGCCGGGCGGAGAGGTTGACCGCTACCCGCAGGTTCAATCCCTGCTCTTGCCACTGCGCCGCCTGGCCGGCGGCGGTCTGCAGCACCCATTGACCCAGCGGGCCGATCAGGCCGGACTCCTCGGCGTAGGAGATGAACTGCAGTGGCGGGATCAGGCCGCGCTCCGGCGAATCCCAGCGCACCAGCGCTTCCACGCTGTGCACTTCGCCGCTGCGCGCGTCGATTTTAGGCTGGTAATACAACACCAGCTGATTTTGCTCCAGCCCTTTGCGCAGATTGGTGTCCAGCCACATGTACTCGGCAACGCGTTTGTTCATCTCCGGCGAAAAGACGGTATAGGTGCGTTTGCCGTGCTCCGGGCACAGCGCGATGCCGATCGAACAACCGGTATACACCTCAATCAAGCCGATGCGGAAAGGGGTCTTCAACCTGTCGATAATGCGCTGCGCCAGCGTTTGCAGGCGCTCGCGATCGGTCTGCGGCGCCAGCACCAGAAATTCGTCGCCGCCGAGGCAGCGGCTTCTTCCGGGCTCATAAATAGCTGGAAAACGTTTTTGCCGATCGCCTCGTGTTCGTGCAGCCCGGCGTACTCCTCGCTCAGCCGGTTGAAACGCTGAATACGGCCGTGCTGATCGACGATTACGATCACCGAGTTGGCTTCGGATACCATTTGTTCGGTGAAGGATAGACCGTGCACCAGATCGCGCGCCACGGATTGGGTGTCGCTGAAGGCGGAAGCGGTGTCCGCCCATTCGAGACGGTTGACGCGGCGCCCCACCAGATGCAAATGCAGCGGTTCACCGGCTAGCGTAATGGTCAGCTCAAGGCTGGCGGTGACGCCGGTCAGACGGCGAATTTTCGCCGCTTCCATGGCGCTGAGCGCTACCGCGACGTTTAACGGCGGACAGCTCCAGGGTATTACTGTCAAACGCCAGCCGCCAGTGGGGGCTTTGGGTGCCGAAGTGAGCGCTAAGAAGCCCAGGGCCTTGGTCTGCGGGCATGACGATTCCTCAAAAGAGCACGGTCGGCCGGTCGGCGCAGCTCCGGGGAGCCTGCTGGTCCGAAAGCGATCGCCGTACGCATCTGTGCATCATATAACAGGTTTTTACAGGCGGGGCGGGTGATGGAAACTATTACATAAGCAATGATGAGTTTTACGGTGTCAACGTCGCCCGGCGGCCGCTTGCCTTAAAGTGTAGGGGAACATCGGATCGTGTGATGCTTGTACTGATTTTTCCCGCTATCGGAAAACGGTTGATGCAAGGTTGCCGTGCAGGCGAGTAAATTATAACGGTAAGGGGAAAACGGGAAAATAACTCCGCCGGGGGGATTCTTGCCGGGAAATTAAAATTTCCATCAAATAAACGCCATCTTCATAGTTTTCTCATAATTGGTGAATAAATCCGAGACGGGTTTTAAAAAGTTTACACACCCTCGCATTACTTGAAATTTATCCGCCTATTATTATCTCCGACGACGAATGAGCCTGTTAACGTACAGCGCTCCTGATGAAGAAAAACTTTTAAGGAAATGATTATGCGTAAATTGACGGCTTTATTTATTGCTTCCACGCTGGCTCTGGGTTCTGCTTCCGCGGCGTTCGCCGCCGATACGGCGACGGCCCCGGCGGCGGATGCGGCGCCGATGAAAATGATGCATCACAAGGGTGAAGGCAAAGGCGGCCCGTTCGCCGGGCTGAACCTGACCGAGCAGCAGCGCCAGCAGATGCGCGATATCATGAAAGAGTCGCACCAGAAGCGCGGGCCGGGCATGAAAGAGGAGCGCCAGGCGCTGCACAATCTGGTCGCTTCCGACAGCTTTGACGAAGCGAAGGCGAAGGCGCAAATTGACGCGATCGGCAAAGCGCAATCCGAACGCATGCTGGCACGCGCCAAAGCGGAAAATAAAATGTATAACCTGCTGACGCCTGAGCAGAAAAAACAATACAATGAGAATTATCAGAAACGCGAACAAAAGATGATGGACCATATGAATAAAATGAAGGAGCAGATGTCCTCCGGTCAGTAATATCCGCTCGCGGTGAATAAAAAAGGGCCAGACTATTTGTCTGGCCCTTTTGCTTACCTCACTACACGTCCCGTTAAATAACGGGTTTTCCCTGGTGTTGTGCGCGAGTAAAAAAGTCTGTTAACATTTATTGATATTTTTGAATTGTCGGGTTGTTTCCGTCAAAGCCACTTCGGTGGGCAAGCGCTCCATGGAGCTGGCACCATAGAATCCGTTGACTAAAGGGCAGTGTTGCATGATGTAGGCTGCATCCTCTGGCGTTGCGATAGGGCCGCCATGACACAGAACGATCACATCTTCGCGCACGCGTTTCGCGGCTTGAGCCCACGCGTTGATCAGGGGAACGCAACCCGCCAGCGTCAGCGCCGTTTCCGCACCGATATTGCCACCGGTGGTCAGCCCCATATGCGGTACGATGATGTCGGCGCCGGCCTGCGTCATCGCGACGGCATCTTCTGCGCTGAACACATAAGGTGTGGTCAGCAGATCCTTTTCATTCGCCAGGCGAATCATGTCGACTTCCAGCGCATAACCCATGCCGGTTTCTTCGAGATTGGCGCGGAAATTGCCGTCGATCAGACCCACCGTCGGGAAATTCTGTACGCCGGAGAAACCGATCGCCTTGATGTCATCCAGGAATTTATCGAACTGACAGAACGGATCGGTACCATTGATCCCGGCTAAGACCGGCGTGTGTTTGACGACCGGCAACACCTCTTTCGCCATATCCATAACGATGTCGTTAGCATTGCCGTAGGCCAGTAAACCCGCCAGAGAACCTCTGCCCGCCATGCGGTAGCGGCCCGAGTTATAAATGACGATCAGATCGATGCCGCCGGCTTCCTCACATTTTGCTGAGAGGCCGGTTCCGGCCCCACCGCCGATGATCGGCTCGCCACGGGCAATCATTTCTCTGAATTGAATCAGCAGTTCCTGACGGGTATTTTTAGCCATGTTTAGCTCCAATCAAAAATGAGCGATCTCCCTGAACTGTTGCACGGCGAAGGCGGCAAAGCGGGGATCGTTGATGTTATAAGGGGTCTTGATCAGGCGGCGTTTTTCCGTGACGCGCAATGTAGTTTCCAACGCGTCGGTAAAGGCGGCCAGCGCCTCCGGATCCCAAAACGGTTGCCCTGGCGCATCCAGTGCGGAAACGCCGCCCTCGGGTATCAGGAAACGCACATCGCCTTCGCAAGCATTGAGCTTGCCGCCGATCCAACGGCCCATCAGCGCATTCTCTTCCGGCGTAGTGCGCATCAGCGTGACTTGGGCATTGTGCTGATAAAATTGGCGCTGAGCGTATCGAGCGGGAATGCTGTCCGGGTGGGAAAAGTTCACCATATCCAGGGCGCCACAGGATATCACGCAGGGAATGCCGGTGCGCGCGAGAGCGCCAAAACGATCCTCGCTGCACGCCAGTACGCCGCCGAACAGGTAGTCACAAACTTCGGTGGTGGTCAGATCCAATACGCCGTCCAGCAAATGGCTATCGATCAGTTTTTCCATCGCTCTGCCGCCGCTGCCGGTGGCATGAAACACCAGGCAATCCAGGCTCTCTTCGAGCGCCGCCGTGGCGGTTTGAATACAGGGGGTGGTCACACCGAACATCGTGAGGCCGACGGCCGGTTTGCTGTCGACGGTCGCTTGAGCGGCGAAGCGAACGGCGCCGGCGATTTGATGCGCTGCGTTGCCCAGCACGGTGCGGGAGATGCGGTTCAACCCGGCGACGTCAGTGACGGAATACATCATGCAGATATCGCTGGCTCCGACATACCCGGAGACGTCACCGGAGGCCATGGTGGAAACCATCAATTTAGGTAAACCGATCGGCAACTGTTGCATCGCGGGGGTGATCAATGCGGTACCGCCGGAACCGCCTAATCCGAGAATTGCAGCGACGTTACGGCGCGACAGCATGAACCTTTCAAACGCCTGCGCCATAGCGGCAATCGCCTTGCCTCGATCGCCACAAAAGACGGCGCGTTCGCCATCAGGATGGCAGTGAGCGACAGTAGCGGCGGAGATATCGGCCTGGTAGCTGCCGGGTGCTAACGGTTGGGTGGAAAGATCGACGGTCAGCGTGGGTAACCCGGTTTCGGCGATCAGGCTGCGCACATAAGCCAATTCCCGTCCTTTGGTATCCGCTGTGGTTGCAACGTAAATCACTGCCTGATTGTCGTTCATTAGCCTCTTCCTGACGTAGGGTTCAGATGGCCGACACGCTGATTTATAATTTATATTTTAATATGTTAGTAAAAATGAATTCCCTGGTGCTGACTAAGAGTGCTGAGCGTAGTCGGTGAATTCCTCATCATAATGAGACGGTAGTATCATTTGTGCAAGTCTAATTCGTATCGAATGAGATGAAAGTCTCATTTTCGACGTGAGGGAAAGCGAGCCCGGCGTACGCCGCATGGCGTAATAGCTGACAAGTTTGTTACAGTGGACTTTATTCGCCAAGTCTATGTTAGACGGGCGTAGAGAAAGAAGAGGTTGCTGTGCCATTAACCGTATCTACCCGCTTGACTCATATCCGGGCCAGAACTCGTAAGCTGTTGCTTGACAGCGCAATGGAATTGTTCGATGGCGGTGCCTTTCCTTCGATAACGGAGTTGGCTCAACATGCGCAAGTTTCGCGTGCGACAGCTTACCGTTACTTCCCTACGCAAAGCGATTTGATCACTGCCGTTGTGGCTGAAAGTCTGGGGCCCATTTTGGAGTGGCAGCCGAAAGACGACAGCGCTGAAGCGCGGATACTGCAGCTGCTCAGCTTTGCTTATCCGCAAATGGAACAGCATGAGGGGGCGCTGCGAGCGGCCCTGCAGCTTTCGTTGCAGCAGTGGGCGCTGGCTCGGTCCAACACCGATAAACCGGGTGAGAAGCTGGTGCGCGGCAACCGCAAGCGCCTGTTGGCGCTGGCGGTAGAACCGTTACAGGGCAAACTGCCGCCGGACTCTCTGCAGAGAGTGATTCATGCTTTCTCGCTGATTTACGGCTCGGAGGTGTTTCTGGTGCTGAAAGATATCTGGGGGCTGGAGCTTGGGAGCATTCAGGATGTCACGCAATGGATGGCCAAAGCCATTCTGCGTCAGGCGGAAGAGGACGCGACGAACTGCAAAAAAACATCAGCAGGATAATCCAATTTTTGCCGATGGCTGAGTGATAAACCAGCATAATTCACTGAGTGAATATTGGCAAAATTTATAATTAAAAGTGATAAAAGACGCCTGTTAAGCACTTTTCAGGCGATCTCCCCCTTCGATTTTGTCTGATTTATATCTTTATTTATCAATTTGTTAAATTTGACTCTCTCGCTTGCGAACGCCGCTTAGACACCGTGCAATATCATTGTCCTTTCTTATCGCTTCTCGCCTGATTCACCCCTGAAACATTCTCTCCTCCCGTCGAACTGCCGGATGACACATTAAGCGCACTTGAGATTGTTGTGCTTTATTTATTTGGTGTTACCAAACTGTTACACAAAAAATCTTATAAAACATTTGCAAACAACAACGGACGGTATCTGGGATGGAGAAGAAACGTAGAGGAGTCAAATCCGCTCGGGCGGCCTTCGGCTGGCCTGAAATCGGAGTTCATCGCGCACAATGGAGCGCGATGCTGATCTGCCTGACGGCGATTGGCGGGGCGCAGGCCTCCAGCTATATAGAGAACGGCCAGGCGGGCGATCCGGCCAGCTGGCGCAGCAGCGAGTTCAATGCAGAATGGGGGTTGGGGGCGATCCACGCCGACCAGGCCTACGCCGCCGGTTATACCGGAAAAGGCATCAAACTCGGCATTTTCGATCAGCCGGTTTACGCCAAGCACCCGGAGTTCGCCGGTGAGAATAAGGTGATCAATCTGGTTACCGAAGGCATCCGTGAATATACCGATCCCTATATTCCGGTGAAAAAAGGCGATGATTTCCGCTATGACGGCACGCCGAGCGTGGATTCCGATGGCACGCTCGGTTCGCACGGCACCCACGTGGGCGGCATCGCCGCCGGCAGCCGAGACGGCGGCGCCATGCACGGCGTGGCGTTCAACGCGCAGATCATTAGCGCGGAAAACGGCGACCCCGGCCCGGAAGACGGCATTGTGCTCGGCAACGACGGCGCGGTGTATAAGGCCGGTTGGGATGCGCTGGTGGCCAGCGGCGCGCGCATCATCAACAACAGCTGGGGCATCGGCATTACAGATAAATTCGCCAAGGGCGGTAAGAACCCGGCTTATCCGCATTTCACCGTTGACGATGCGCAAAAGCAGTTCGATCAGATCAAACAGATCCTCGGCACCAACCCCGGGGGCGCCTATCAGGGCGCGATCGACGCGGCCCGCAGCGGCGTGGTCACCATCTTCGCCGCCGGTAACGATTACAACCTGAACAATCCGGACGCCATGGCCGGCCTGGCCTATTTTGTGCCGGAGATTGCGCCGAACTGGCTGTCGGTCGCCAGCTTGCAGGATCCGACCAATACCGGCGATTACAGCATCAGCACCTTCTCTTCTCGCTGCGGTTATACCGCCAGCTTCTGCGTCTCGGCGCCGGGCACCCGGGTATACAGCTCGGTAATCGAAGGCACCAGCCTAGAGAATCTGACAACCGGCTACGCCAAATACAGCGGCACCTCGATGGCGGCGCCGCACGTGGCCGGCAGCGTCGCGGTGCTGATGGAGCGTTTCCCGTATCTGAGTGGCGCACAGGTGGCGGAAGTGCTGAAAACCACCGCCACCGATATGGGCGCGCCGGGCATCGACGCGCTCTACGGCTGGGGGATGATCAACCTGGGCAAGGCCATCAACGGCCCGGGCATGTTGGTGACTGCCGAAGATATTCCTGCGGAGTTCCGTATTCCGGATCCGACGGGGGTGGCTTACGGCACGACCCAGTTTGTGGTGGATCTGCCGGGCGTTGGCGCGGTGCTGGACAAGGGTAAACCGACCGAGCGCGTCTGCAGCGATGTGCTGTGCGGCCTGGATTTTTGGAGCAACGACATCTCCGGCCATGGCGGCCTGACCAAACAGGGTATCGGCACGTTGGTACTGACCGGTAACAACACCTATGCCGGCCCGACGCTGGTTAATCAGGGGCGACTGGCGATCAACGGCTCGGTCACCTCGGATGTCAGCGTACAGAACGGCGGCATCGTCGGCGGCAGCGGCACGGTCGGTTCGCTGACTGCCCGTCAGGGCGGCACCGTGGCGCCGGGCAACTCGATCGGCACCCTGAACGTGGCCGGCAACGTCAGCTTCGAGCCGGGTTCGCGCTACGCGGTGGAAGTGGGGCCGAACGGCCAGAGCGATCGGATCCAGAGCAGCGGCTCGGCGACGATCGGCGGCGGCGAGGTGGCGGTCACGCTGGAAAACAGCAGCAACCTGCTGACGCAAAGCGAGGTGCGCAGCCTGCTGGGCCAGCAGTACAACATCCTGACGGCGCAGCAGGGGGTGAGCGGGCAGTTTGACGCGGTGGCGCCGAACTACCTGTTCCTCGGCACCGGGCTGAGCTACCAGCCGAATGGGGTGACGCTGAGCGTCGGGCGCAACGGCACAAGCTTCGCCAGCGTGGCGCAGACGGCGAACGAGCGGGCGGTAGCGGCGGCGGCGGATGCGCTGGCGGCGGGCAACCCGGTCTACGAGAGCATTCTCAACAGCGGCACGGCGGGCGAGGCGCGGCAGGCGTTCCGTCAGCTGTCGGGGCAAATCCATGCGGACATCGCGTCGGCGCTGGTGAACGACAGCCGCTACCTGCGTGAGGCGCTGAACGGGCGTCTGCGTCAGGCGGAAGGGCTGGCGAGTTCGTCGGCCATCAAGGCGGACGAGGACGGCGCCTGGGCGCAGCTGCTGGGGGCGTGGGACCATGCGTCGGGCGACGCCAACGCCACGGGCTATCAGGCCTCGACCTACGGGGTGCTGGTGGGGCTGGACTCGGCGGCGGCGGCCGACTGGCGGCTGGGGGTGGCGACCGGCTACACCCGCACCTCGCTGCACGGCGGGTACGGGTCGAAGGCGGACAGCGACAACTACCACCTGGCGGCGTACGGCGACAAGCAGTTCGGTGCGCTGGCGCTGCGCGGTGGGGCGGGCTACACCTGGCACCGCATCGACACCAAACGGTCGGTGAACTACGGGATGCAGTCGGACCGCGACACGGCGAAGTACAGCGCGCGCACCGAGCAGCTGTTCGCGGAAGCGGGTTACAGCGTGAAGGGTGAGTGGCTGAACCTGGAGCCGTTCGTGAACCTGGCGTACGTGAACTTTGAAAACAACGGCATCGCGGAAAGCGGCGGCGCAGCGGCGCTGCGCGGCGACAAGCAGCACACCGACGCGACGGTGTCGACGCTGGGACTGCGCGCGGACACCGCGTGGCAGGTGACCCCGGGCACGACGGTGGCGCTGCGCAGCGAGCTGGGGTGGCAACACCAGTACGGCGGGCTGGAGCGTGGCACCGGGCTGCGGTTCAACGGCGGCAACGCGCCGTTCGTGGTGGACAGCGTGCCGGTGTCGCGTGACGGCATGGTGCTGAAGGCGGGGGCGGAAGTGGCGGTGAACGAGAACGCCACGCTGTCGCTGGGCTACGGCGGGCTGCTGTCGCAGAACCACCAGGACAACAGCGTCAACGCCGGTTTCACCTGGCGCTTCTAAGCAACATCGACTCAATCCTTGTACGGGAACCGTCTGCGGGCGGTTCCTTTTTCACATCCTGCTAATGAGAACCCGGCGCACCTGGGGCGTCGGCCAATAACAAGCAAAAGGTAAGGAAATGACAACAACAATGGGTTTTGATAGCAAAGGAAACGCTCGTCGCTCACCATGGCGGCTGAACGCGCTGGTCTGCTGCATGGCGCTGGCGGGGTATGCGCAGGCCGCAACCTATATAGAGAACGGCCAGGCGGGCGATCCGGCCAGCTGGCGCAGCGCCGAGTTCAACGCCAACTGGGGGCTGGGGGCGATCCATGCCGATGAGGCCTACGCCGCCGGCTATACCGGCAAAGGGCAGAAGGTGGGCATTTTCGACACCCCGGTTAACCACCATCCCGAGTTTGCTGGCGACGGCAAACTGATCAACGTCGTCACCGAAGGCTACCGCGCCTATACCGACCCGCACCGGCCGGGGATCAACGCCGGCGATCGCTTTTACTTCGACGGCACCTTCCATTTCTATAGCGGGGCGACATTGAGCAACCACGGGGTGCACGTCGCGGGGATCAGCGCGGCCAACCGCGATGGCACCGGCATGCACGGCGTGGCCTTCGATTCGCAGGTGATCAGCGTCGATAACGACAACGACGGCCCGGCTTACGGCGAATTCCTCGGCCTGGACGGCGCCGTCACTAATGCCGGCTGGCAGGCGATGATCAAGAGCGGCGCGCGGGTGATCAACAACAGCTGGGGCGTCAGCATTCCCGACTTTCTGTCCGATGGCGGCCGCGATCCTAATGCGTTGCACTTTGAGCTGAAGGATGCGCAGGAACAGTTCGATCAGGTCAAACCGCTGCTCGGCAGCCTGGCTGGCGCAGGTTATCAGGGCGCTATCGACGCCGCGCGCAAGAATATTCTGGTGCTGTTCGCCGCCGGCAACGACGGCAACTACAACCAGCCGGATGTGATCAGCGGGCTGGCCTATTTCGTGCCGGACATCGCGCCGAACTGGCTGTCGGTCGCCAGCGTGGCGCAGGATGCGGCATCGACCAACAGCGTGCCTTACACCATCAGCAGCTTCTCTTCCCGCTGCGGCTATACCGCCAGCTTCTGTGTCTCGTCGCCGGGCAGCAAAATCTACAGCACCGTGGCCAATGGCTCCGATCCGGCCAACCTGGTGTCGGACTACGGCAATAAAAACGGCACCTCAATGGCGACACCGCACGTCACCGGCGCGGTGGCGGTGTTGCTGCAGCGCTTCCCGTACATGAGCTCGGCGCAGATTGCCGACGTGCTGAAAACCACCGCCACCGATATGGGCGCGCCGGGCATCGACGCGCTCTACGGCTGGGGGATGATCAACCTGGGCAAAGCTATCAACGGCCCGGGCATGTTCTATACCGTCGAAGATATTCCTGCGGAGTTCCGCATTCCGGATCCGACGGGCGTGGCCTACGGCCCGACCCAGTTTGTCGCCAATATTCCGGGTCTGGGCGCCGAGGTGGATGCCGGCACGCTGCACGCCAGAAAGTGTGACGACATCAGTTGCGAGCTGGAAGTCTACTCCAACAACATCTCTGGCCATGGCGGCCTGACCAAAGAAGGGATGGGCACGCTGGTCATGACCGGCGCCAACACCTATGCCGGCCCGACGCTGGTCAATCAGGGGCGACTGGCGATCAACGGCTCGGTCACATCGGCCGTCAGCGTGCAGAACGGCGGCATCGTCGGCGGCAGCGGCACGGTCGGTTCGCTGACCGCCCGCCGCGGCGGCACCGTGGCGCCGGGCAACTCGATCGGCACCCTGAACGTGGCCGGCAACGTTAGTTTCGAGCCGGGTTCGCGCTACGCGGTGGAAGTGGGGCCGAACGGCCAGAGCGATCGGATCCAGAGCAGCGGCTCGGCGACGATCGGCGGCGGCGAGGTGGCGGTCACGCTGGAAAACAGCAGCAACCTGCTGACGCAAAGCGAGGTGCGCAGCCTGCTGGGCCAGCAGTACACCATCCTGAGCGCGCAGCAGGGGGTGAGCGGGCAGTTTGACGCGGTGGCGCCGAACTACCTGTTCCTCGGCACCGGGCTGAGCTACCAGCCGAATGGGGTGACGCTGAGCGTCGGGCGCAACGGCACAAGCTTCGCCAGCGTGGCGCAGACGGCGAACGAGCGGGCGGTAGCGGCGGCGGCGGATGCGCTGGCGGCGGGCAACCCGGTCTACGAGAGCATTCTCAACAGCGGCACGGCGGGCGAGGCGCGGCAGGCGTTCCGTCAGCTGTCGGGGCAAATCCATGCGGACATCGCGTCGGCGCTGGTGAACGACAGCCGCTACCTGCGTGAGGCGCTGAACGGGCGTCTGCGTCAGGCGGAAGGGCTGGCGAGTTCGTCGGCCATCAAGGCGGACGAGGGCGGCGCCTGGGCGCAGCTGCTGGGGGCGTGGGACCATGCGTCGGGCGACGCCAACGCCACGGGCTATCAGGCCTCGACCTACGGGGTGCTGGTGGGGCTGGACTCGGCGGCGGCGGCCGACTGGCGGCTGGGGGTGGCGACCGGCTACACCCGCACCTCGCTGCACGGCGGGTACGGGTCGAAGGCGGACAGCGACAACTACCACCTGGCGGCGTACGGCGACAAGCAGTTCGGTGCGCTGGCGCTGCGCGGTGGGGCGGGCTACACCTGGCACCGCATCGACACCAAACGGTCGGTGAACTACGGGATGCAGTCGGACCACGACACGGCGAAGTACAGCGCGCGCACCGAGCAGCTGTTCGCGGAAGCGGGTTACAGCGTGAAGGGTGAGTGGCTGAACCTGGAGCCGTTCGTGAACCTGGCGTACGTGAACTTTGAAAACAACGGCATCGCGGAAAGCGGCGGCGCAGCGGCGCTGCGCGGCGACAAGCAGCACACCGACGCGACGGTGTCGACGCTGGGACTGCGCGCGGACACCGCGTGGCAGGTGACCCCGGGCACGACGGTGGCGCTGCGCAGCGAGCTGGGGTGGCAACACCAGTACGGCGGGCTGGAGCGTGGCACCGGGCTGCGGTTCAACGGCGGCAACGCGCCGTTCGTGGTGGACAGCGTGCCGGTGTCGCGTGACGGCATGGTGCTGAAGGCGGGGGCGGAAGTGGCGGTGAACGAGAACGCCACGCTGTCGCTGGGCTACGGCGGGCTGCTGTCGCAGAACCATCAGGACAACAGCGTCAACGCCGGTTTCACCTGGCGCTTCTAAGCCAAGCGGTCATTACAAGGGTCAACGGAGCCGGCATGCCGGCTCCGTTTTTATTTGCGGCTGTGGGGTGAGAACGTATGATGGCCGGCTCCAGGGCAATAAAAAACCGGGACCCTGACGGATCCCGGCTTAAAAGTGGGTAAAACAGATTAGCGCTAAAGGCTCAAGCCCCGTTTTGCTTATGCAGTCCAAGCGATGTGAGCATCGTCTCAGTAGCGGCAACGGAACAAATTTTCCCTGGTGTTACTATGGTTATTATTAAAAATCGTGCTGGTGTTATTTTTTATAGTGTATTGCTGTATGTCTCTTTTGATACCATGTTTGACGATACAACATGGTATGTCAAGCAACGTTTTTAACGCATAATTGCATGGGATGCTAGTTTTAGGTGTGGCTTTTTCAGCAGAAATAATCAAAACGACTGATAAATCAGTAAAAAAAATCGAAGGAACAAATGGATAACAATCATCAAAAATTCGATTCACAGTCGATTGCCAATCGGGTCAGGGAGCTGTTTTTACATTACGGGATTGGAAAACGTCAGCATGCCCGCGAACTCAGCCGCATCTTGGATCTGAGTTTTTCACATGCGCACCGCAAATTGAAAGGGCAGAGCCCCTGGACGCTGGAACAGATCAACAGCGTCGCGGCCGCGTTGGGAGAAACGCCGGCGGCGATCGCCGATTTGAGCGCCGAACACGAGACGACCGAGCCAAACATGGCGCGTGATGCCATCTTTTTCGTGGCGGGGGTGGCGATGCCTTGCGTCGGGCACATTGGCGATGAACTTTCTGCCGGGCGGCCGGCGGAATTTGTGGCGCTGCGTGTGGAGGGGCAATGGCATATCTATCGCGCCGATGAGGCGCCGGCAGGTCTGCGTTACGGCGTCGAACTGATAGAAATCCGGCCCGGCTACGGCGATGACGAGCGGTTGAGCATCGCGGTATTGGACGATTCGCATCAGGCGGCCGATGAGCTGGCCAAGTACCTCGGCGGCTGCGGTTTCAACGCAGTGGCGTTTTACGATGTCGACAGCTTCTGCCAAGCGTTGCAGCAAAGCCTGTTCGACGGTTACGTGGTGGACTGGCTGATCGGTGAGGAAACGGCGGATCGCTGTATCGCCACCATCCGCGCCTCCGACAACCCGGACGCGCCGGTACTGGTGCTGACCGGCGAACTGGGCACCGACCGACGCGAGTCGGAGATCGCTCAGGCGATGCGCGAGTACGATGTGCTCGGTCCTTATGAAAAACCGGTGCGGCTCCATGTGATCGAAGCCGCACTGCAACGCTGTTTTAATCTTTAGCGGGGAACACCTCGGCCAGTGCGCTCGACAGCGCATCCAGCCGAACCGGTTTCATCAGGTAGTTATCGAACAGGGCGCGCTGATCCGCCGTCAGCTGCTCCGGCGTATAGGCGCTGATGCCGATGATTGGCACATGGCGGTTGGGGCCGCGACGATTGCGCAGCTGCCTGGCCAGGGCGGCGCCGTCGATGCCCGGCATCTGCAGATCCAGCAACAGCGCGTCGTAAGGGCGTCTGAGCAGCTTCTGCAACGCGCGCTCCGGCGAGTCGCACAGTTCGTGCTGGTAGCCCAGTTTGTCCAGCAGCGCCGCAAAGGCGTCACCCACCGACTTGTTGTCATCCACCACCAGCACCTGCTGCGGCTTTTGCTGCAGGGGGGCATTGGCGGCGGCGGGCTCGTCGACGCGCTCTTCTTCACTGATCTGCACCGGAATGCTGACGATAAAGGTGCTGCCTTTCTTGATTTCGCTGTACACCGTGATGGTGCCGTTGAGCAGCGTCACCAGGCCGTGTACGATCGCCAGCCCCATCCCCACGCCGGCATACTGTTTGGTATGCGACTGATCCAACTGGGTAAAGGGTTTGAAGATCTGATCGAGCTGGTCTTTTTCGATACCGATGCCGGTGTCGGTCACTTCGATGATCAACGAATTGCCGCCCGGCTGGCGGCGCAGGCAGCTGTGCAGCGTAATGCTGCCGCTTTCGGTGTATTTGTAGGCGTTGGTCAGCAGGTTGACGATAATCTGCCGGATGCGCAGCGGATCGGAGTGCACCAACAGGTGGCTGCACTCCACTTCGCAGCTCAGTTTGACCTGCTCTTTGCGGGTCAGGGTGGCGATTTCATTGGCGGTTTCCGCGATCAGCTTCTGCGCGTCGAACGGCACGATGCGCAATTCCATCATGCCGCTGTCGAGGTGCGCGTAGTCGGTCAGATCCTTCATCTGGCTTTCGATTTGCTGCGCGGCGGTCTCCAGCCGCTGGAAAGTGTCCGCATGTTCCGCCGACACCCGGGTGTTCACCAGCACGTCGATGGCCGACATCACGCTCTGCAATGAGGTGCGCAGCTCGTGGCCGATGGCGCCGAGAAAGGCGTTTTTGGTGCGTGTCGCTTTCTCCGCCTCAATGGCCTTGGCCTGCTGGCGAATGGTCAGCCGCTGCTGGCGGAACACGATCAGGGTGATGGCGATCAGCGCGATCACCGAGAACATGACGATCACCAGCCCATAGAAAATAATGTGCCGTTTCTCGATGTAGTCCTCATAGGCGGCGGTGCGCTGCTTCACCTCGGCGTGGTCGGTCAGGTTGGCCATTTCGATGGCGTAAGGCTTGATGGCCTTCATGGCCGCGAAAACCTGGCTGAAGTCGATTTTCGGGTTATCCAGCAGTTTATCGATGCGATCCATCTGCAGGCGCATCTGCTTGACCACTTCCGGGTAGCCCGGCTCGGCGTACAGCGGTTGCGTGGATTCGGAGACGGTTTCCAGCACGTAAAAGCGCGAATAGAGGATTTCGAATCGCAGCCGCAGGTTGTCGCTGTCCACCTGCGGCGCGTGGCTCTGCTGCTCGACGAACGTGTCGAATTCCGCCAGCTTGATGGAGAACTTGGCGATCGACCAGGAGTAATTCTCCTGCGTGCCGGCGATGGCATACAGCCCTTTTTTCGACAGGGTGGCGCTGTAGTAATAGAGCGTGACGGTCGAAGCCACTAAAAACAGCGCGGCAAAGATGGCCGGGATCGCCAGCCTGCTGCCGTTCTTAAAGGTCGTCAGCTTCATTTGATCACGATCCTGTCGACTTGCCAGATAAAGCGTGAATTGTACAACGGCGAGTTCAGTTCAGGCCCGGCGGCGTCGCGCGGGTAAACCAGGAACAGCGGGCCGAAGTTTCTGAGCTTCAGCATTTCCCCGTCCATCTTGTAGGCCAGGATCATGTTGTATTTCTTGACGTCGGACAGCGGCACGTCGATGTAATAATCGTTCAGCGCATAGAAAGTCAGCGTCTCGCCCTTGGCGCCGACGCGCTCCAGGATATCGGCCACCGAAATCCCTTCAAATTTTCTCTGCGGCGTCCAGGAGGTGGAGGTGGTGATGCTGCGCACCGGCATCGCCAACAGCTGCTTATCGGTGAACAGATAGCTTTTTTTGACCGGGTCGGTCACGTTGTCGATCTTGCCCGCCACTTCCAGGGTAAAGCTGAGCGCGCTGCTCTGGGCGATAATCAGAGCCACGCAGGCCATCGCAAGGGTTTTGCATAGTTTGAACAGCATCGGCGTTCTCCAGAGGCGCGGGGAGGTTTGTATCAGTCCCGCTAATTTATCAGGCAGAATAATGGCAGAAAATGGGGGAGCGTGTCGAAAATAATGGTCGCCGCGCAAAAATTTGACGTATTTCCGGTTAGCGTTCAGGGAATAAGTCCGCGATTTCGCTGAATTGATATGCGCTAAAATAAAATCCTCCCCATTATAAAAATAATGGGGAGGCGGGTAAACGGCGCAACTTACGCTACGGCCAGCGCGTCGCCATGAACGTCATTGACGCCAACCAACTGAATATTATTGCCGTCAGCCTGCGAGAAATATAAATGATCGCTTCGGCCGACGCCGTTCAAAAATACCAACGTATCTGAACTGTCGAACTGCTTGTTATTGTTGTCATCAACAAACAGCAGCGTGCTGTTTTGGAAGCTGATCGCCCCGACGTTGCTGGAATCGAAGCTGAACTTGCCGATTTGCGTCAGGTCGCCAAACAGCTTGGCCAGCCCTTCCTCGTTGTGAGGGTAGTAATGGTTCAGCACATTGTTGACGTTGGTTTCAAACTGATAATAGCTGACTTTTTCCGTTTTCACGGCTTGTCCCTGGCTCTTGTCCATACTGACTGTGATCCCGGATTTCGCCAGCGTCAGCGTGTTGGCGGCATTGTCATCAAAGTTATCGACGCTCACGCCGCGATTGAGGTTGCTCTCGATGATATTGATGGACGAGACAGAGCCTTTGTTCGCGACGTATTCAACGTTGCCGCCAATGTTGATTTCACTGTTGCTGGCGCGCGCGCCGATAATCGTATGATCCTGGTCTGATGGGGATTGACCCATCGAACCGATGTAGACTTCCGCCGCGCGATCCGGCGTTTCAGATTGCAACAGGCTATACAGGATTTTGCTCAGCCCAAATTGATCCGACTGCGAAATGTCATAGGTCAACTTGACACCGTCGGTGGCTTTGCTCAGATCGATTTTCGACAAGTGGGTAAACTCGTCGGTGACAGACAGGCTGACGGTCTTATCGCCCGCGACGTCAATGCGGCCGATTTTTTCATTATGCCCGGTGAGTGCGACGCTGTTTTCGCCAAGTTCGCTGCCGATGGAGTCAATCGTCAGTTTGCTGACGTTGGCGTTGCGGCCGTCATCCGTGGACAGATTGATTTTGCCCGCGCCGAAGGAATCATAATCGATGCCCATCGAAGAGAGCGTGATTTTCAGGCTGGAAGACAGCACGTCAAACATGATTTCTTTACCGTCCACAAAGGGAGAGTTAAAGAAAATGTTGGCGGTATTGGCGCTGACGTCAGGAATGGAGGCGTCCCCGTATACCAGGTTTACCGTATCCTTTGAATTGACGGTCAGGTAGTTGAGGCTGTCCGCATAGTCGAGCTTGGCGTTTTGGTACTGCGCAATCGTCAGATAGATCGATTTTAACGTGGTCAGTTCCGCAGATGTTAAATCGTGCACTTTGGTGTCGTTGATATCCGACTGCAGGATGTCGTTGGATACGCTGATCTTGGCGCTTTGCGCATAGTTCAGGCTCTGCGCGATGTCTTTTTCGAACAGATGCTTTTGGATGATGATGTTTTGGTCATGTGAGTCGCTGTTGCGTAGAGACTCAATGATTTCCGTCGTGATTTTCGCCTTGTCGCCAATGCTGATGTAATGCGCCAGCTCTTCGGCGGAAGGCTGCTTACCGTATACACCCTGGTAAACCTGCGCAATGTACTCGTTGAGCGGCTTGTTGGTGGCCTTCTTGTTGAACTCATCGGTGTAGATGATTTTCCCCACCAGATCATCGAAGCCAAAGACCGCATCGTGCTTGCCCCAATATTGCAGGCCAAGTGCGTCGACGTCGCGGTTAGGCACGGCCAGGTATACCGAAGCCGCCTCTTCGCGGCTCACGGTATCGACGAGCGCGCCGTCGCTCTCTAACCGTGTCGCTTCCGCCAGCGCCGCCTGGGCGTTGACGTCGGAAGATGTAGCCACCGATTGCAGCACGTCGATCATGACCTGGCCGCGTTGAGCGCCGGCGGTGATTTCCGTCAGGTAGTGGTTCAGCTCAGCGGCTGTCGCGTCGCGTTGGTAAACGCTGTTGAAGACATGGTTGACGAAATCGCTATTATTCATAGCGGAGACTTTTTTGTTGCTGGCCACGATGCCGTTGGCGACCTCGAGCGTGCTTTTACCGGCGTCTAATTCAGCAGACCAAAACGGGGAGCCTACTTCATCCAGGACGCGTCCGAGCGAAAAGTAGAGGGCGCCGACGGTTTGTTCGTTGCTATCGGAGACCACGGCGGGAAACAGGCTGTCGTTGACCGTAGCATCGAAGGCTTGATAAGCGCTCAGCAACTGCAGATCCGGGCCGGAATATTCCATCAAATCGGTTAAAGCACCGGATATCCCGTCATAGAGGCCATTGGCCATATAGTGATCGATAGCGTTCTGATCGGGTGATTTTCCATATGCGTTCGCATATATCGTCGAGAAAATCTGCGTGTCGCTCATGCCGCCGTAAATGGCGCGCCCTTCACTGCTGTCTAAAAATGTTTTCACCAGATCAGCTGAACTCATGACGTTCTTTTCAAGCTGATTGCCGTAATAATCAAAGCCGTTCCCAGCCGTGCCTTTTTCGCTCCAGGTCTTATCAAAAATAGCGGTATAAATGCCTGTCGCTTGATATTGATAGGATAATGAGGACATACGTTACTCCTTTAAAGGGATTCCATCGGGTTTTTCAATAAGAAAGCGTCGGGGTTACGAAAGTGCGTTGATAACCAGATTTTCTTTGAGAGTAATAAACGAAAGGCTGGCGGAGCCAGCCTTTGAAATAAGTGCAACGAGATTAACCGTTGTTGGTGGAACCTGGCCCGAAGGTTTCGCGGTAGCTTTGCGCTAAATCAGCCACGGTTTCGCGGTCTGTCACCAGGCCGGTCACACCGCCGGCGATGGCACCCAATGTGGTTGGCACGATGATGCCGACCAGTTGGGAAAGCGCGCCGAAGCCAAAGCCGCCGGCGCCGCCCCATTTGCCGCCGATGGACATGCCGGTGGCTGCGCCGTCAACGATGCCCCAAATGGCACCGTCGAGCGTTGCGCCGTTGACTACTTCAACTTCCTGCACATTAAGTTCACGCATTTGTTATTTCCTTATGACTTAAGGATCTCGAATTTGAGACCGATTAACACCTTGTCATCGCGGTTTTTTTCCGCCACCTGACCCTCTGGCCTTATATCTCCAGAAGGGAAAGATTAATTGAGGGATAGATCTGTTTATCCTCTAAACACGGTCGCTTATCGCTACCCTATATATGGCTCAACTATAGGTATGACTCGTTATTGACGCCAATAGATACAAACGTGTTTTCATTCTTCCCTTGATAGCTTGAATCAATTGTTTTCTATAAGATCAAGTTATTCGCCTGCTATCGAGATATGTCTATGGGGCATTCCGAGATTAAAAATTGCATGACGCGCGTTTTTAGGTCGAAAGGTTATGTTGAGATACCGCAGGATTAGCGTTTTTATTATTTCTGATGGGAGTTAAATTGGTGTTTTTTTAGGGGGTGACGAGGTGAAATTATAGATAATATTTCTTTTACTTATATTATTAATGTGTTTCGCACGCTGTGCGGATATGTTGTCTCTTGCATCGTACTCCAGGCGAAACAGCAGCATGCGAAAAGGCTGGCGGAGCCAGCCTTCATGATGCATTAGATCAGCGAACCGTTGTTGGTGGAGCCTGGCCCGAAGGTTTCGCGATAGCTTTGGATCATGTCCGCAGCGGTTTCGCGGTCGGTCAGCAAACCGGTCACGCCGCCGGCTACGGCGCCCATTGCGGTCGGAACGATGATGCCGACCAGCTGCGACAGTGCACCGAAGCCCCAGCCGCCAGCGCCGCCCCATTTGCCGCCGATGGACATGCCGGTGGCTGCGCCGTCAACGATGCCCCAGATAGCGCCGTCGAGAGTTGCGCCATTGACTACTTCAACTTCTTGCACATTAAGTTCACGCATTTGCTATTTCCTTATGACTTAAAAATCTCGAACTTGAGACCGAATAACACCTTGTCGTTGCGGTTTTCACCGCCATCCATCCCTTAGCACGTGAGGGAAAGATTCCTTGAGGGAAACATCCGTTTTCCTCTTAATTTAGATGGAATTAAATTGTAGGGGCAACGTGCTTAAATATAGTTACCGTTTTTCATCTATTCCAATAGATACAAGCGAATTTTTAATTCTTTTTTGATAGATTAAATCAATTGTTTTTGCGAAGGTCAGGTTGTGCGAGCCTGTTAACGTGTCATTTTTGATGTCCTCCGAAATAAATTTAATGTGGTGAGGCGATTTGCCATGCGCCCCTCACTGTGAGCAGAGTGAATTTTATTTTTGGCTGCTTTTTTTTTATTATTCTCATGCACAGGGGCGTTAAAGGTAATAAATAGCGGAGAGTAATCTGCGGTTGATTGACATGCTGGAATAAAGAAAAAGATCGCGTTATTTTACAGGAAGAGCGTTGCGGCTTAAGGTTTACGGCGGGGGGTTTTTGTGTCACTTGCAGCCCAAAAGGCTGGCATAGCCAGCCTTTTGGTAAAGGTTAGTGGGTCGTTGAACCTGGCCCGAAGGTTTCGCGGTAGTTCTGCATCAGATCTGCAGTGGTTTCGCGGTCGGTCAGCAAACCGGTCACGCCGCCGGCTACAGCGCCCATAGCGGTCGGAACGATGATGCCGACCAGCTGCGACAGCGCGCCGAAGCCCCAGCCGCCGGCGCCGCCCCATTTGCCGCCGATGGACATGCCGGTGGCTGCGCCGTCAACGATGCCCCAGATAGCGCCGTCAAGTGTTGCGCCGTTGACTACTTCAACTTCTTGCACGTTAAGTTCACGCATTGTCATTTCCTTATTTTAGACATCTTAAGATTAGAGTTTACTGCCTAATAACGCGTCGTGATTGCGGTTTTAACCGCAGCCCATCCTGTGATGATAAATATCTTCCTTAGGCGTGGACTATAAAGGAAAACCTTATCACTAAGATTTTCCTTTAATCGGTAATGAACTGACGATAGGCAGAATTTGGCCGCGCCTTTCTTTACCTAAGTTAAATATAGTAGTAGGAAAAGAACGCTTCCAATAGATACTAACAGCTGATATTTTATTTATTGATAGATTAAATCAATTTAATTATCACCAGAGCCGGCGAGTTGCTCTGTCTGGCAGGTGAGAGAAAAGGCTTGGCGGAGAATAAATTTTAATTATTTTTACAGAGGAAAGAAACTCGTGACGACAGCTGCTTCTTTGAGGGGATGTTTTATTATATTAAACTTTGGTTTTATTATTCTTAATAAAAAGGCGTGAATGTCAGACTGCAATATGCGTTTGGTCATGGATGTTTGGCGCGCTACGCGTGATGAATCGTCTGGATAAGGGAGAGCGTGTCAGTGAGAGCGGGATATAGGCAAGAACGGTACCGATGCTTCGGTAGGCGGCGCGAGTCCAGATGGCGAAAGATCGCGGAGAAAATGAGCGAGAGGCTACCAGCTTATTTCTTTTATGAATTTTAATACTCGATGAAAGTCGTGCGTGCTCTTGATGTTCATTTTTCTCATCGCGTTGCCTTTGTGCGTTTGCGCCGTTTTGTAGCTTATGCCGATTTTTTTTGCGATCTCTCGCAGACTCATCCCGTGAGAGAATAGGTAGATAACCATGGCCTCACTCTTGGTGAAATCCTGATTTTCATCTGTCTTAATGAGCCTTTGCTTCAACTTTTGTTCGTGGACGTGCAACTCTGTTGTGAAGACCTGAGCTATCTTATCTGTAATGTTTTTAACCGTTTCGTTCTTGTAAATAAATGAAATGGCACCCATTTTCTCAGAGAAACTGATGACATACCCGCTAGTGATAGAGGTGAAAATGACGAGGCCGACTTTTTTCCATGTTTTTTTATTTTTTTTTATAAATGACAACCCCGAAAAAAGATCGTTGTTCTTATCCATCAGGTCCATGAAAACCATATCCATATCATTGGATTTTATGATCTCCTGTAATGTTTCCAGCGATTCGGTGTCATAAACGGTGCTCACCTGCGGTATGTCGAGTAACATATCGATCAGAACGTTTGATATCAGTGATTGCGGTTCGAAAATAGCCACTTTCTTTACTGATTTCAGGGGGCTTTTAACATCCTTTATCAATGACACCATTCCTCCCAGAAAATCGAAGTGCGAAAATTAATCAGAAAACACTCTCATTATGCCAGAGAGCATGAGTTGAAAAAGTAGGATTTATCATCGTAGGCTGAAATTTGAGAAGAATTTACAGATATTCACAACTTCAACTTTTTCTATGGATAGTGTTTTTTCGTAAAAAAGATTGGAGAGTGAAAATACCATTTGAGCACACAACGTGAAACCCGCGTCCTTTGGGTAAGACCGCCACCACGTTGGCATTGGGGTAATGCATCTTTAGCGTCCTTGACCATTGTTCGGCATCCGCTTCTTTCATAGCAAATCCTTTTCCATATCACTCGGTTTGTTTCTTCATTGAAACTAAATCAATTTATTATTTTGCAATTTTTCAAAAGTAAGGTTAATCGTTCCGTAATCATAATCATAATCATAGTGGCAAGATAGGGTTTTCTCAATCATTAACAAAGCTAACCATTAGCATGTATTACTGTATTCGCCTTGATTTTATAAGAATAGTGCAAGATTTGAGGGTTGGTTTTTGTGATATCGGGTCAATCTTTTTGTTTTTCATGAGGAAAAAAAAGTTTGGTAATGAAGGTGGTTTTTTTTATTTTGATTAAATTAAGAATTTATCTCTCGTCTTAATTTTGCATAAAAATGTAATATTTTTTAACATTAGGACATATCTTAATGTGTGGCGTGGTGTTTTTTATTAACTGCTGTTTTTTCATAAGGTTATGTGACTTGTTTTCTAGGGTGATGAAATAGTCGCCTGGCGGATTTTTATGAGATTCATCTTGGTTTTTTAAAATCAAATGAAAAAAAACTGTAGCCGCCAACAAATGAATTGACGGAACATTTATGTGTGGATATCTTCTGGCGATTAAAAACGGGAAAGAGTTACCATGGACCAAAGGGAATTGTTTCGGCAAGAGGCTGTAAATCATCAGCGCTCTAAATGGGCGGGTAAAGCACTGCTTATTTCAGGTTTGCCTGCGTGGGCAATTGCTTGTGTTTCTGCTGCTTTTATTATCGCTTTACTTATTTTTCTTATATTCGGCAACTACACCCGGCGTATCAATGTCTCCGGTGAAGTCACCACGTTGCCGCGCTCGGTGAATATTTTCGCCGCCCAGCAAGGATTTATTTCACAACGTTTTGTTAACGTCGGCGATCAGGTGAAAAAGGGGCAGCGTCTCTATCAAATCGATGTCAGCCGCGTGACGGATTCCGGCGTCGTCAGCGCCAATACCCGGCAGGCTATTGAAAGCCAAGTGGCGCAGATCGACAATATCATCCAGAAATTGCAGGCTAACAAGCGCGCGACGGTAGACAATCTTTCAGCGCAAAAGGCGCAGTATGAGATAGCACATAAGCAATCGCAGCAATTGGTGGAAAATTCTCGCCGCGGTGTGGAATCCATGCGTCGCACTATGGATAGCTATGGTGAATACCAGCGTCGCGGCTTGATCAACAAAGACCAGCTGAATAACCAAAGCTATCTGTATTATCAACAACAAAGCGCATTTCAAAATCTGTACAGTCAAAGTATTCAGGAATCGTTGCAAATCGCCAACCTGGGCAGCGATATCGTCACTCGCGCTGCCGATTTTGATAATCAAATCTCGCAATATGAACTCCAACGCGAAGATCTGCAGAGGCGCCTTTCCGAAGCGGACGCCAGCGGCGCGCTGATAATCAATGCGCCAACCGATGGGCGTGTGGAATCGCTCAGCGTGACGCCGGGGCAAATGGTGAATATCGGCGACAGCCTGGCGCAATTAATCCCAAGCAACAAGGCCGTGTATTATTTGGTGCTGTGGCTGCCAAACAGCAGCGTGCCTTATGTCAATGTCGGCGATAACATCAATATTCGTTATGACGCTTTCCCGTTTGAGAAATTTGGTCAGTTCCCGGGAAGAATCGAGACCATTTCTTATCTTCCGGCCTCCACGCAAGAAATGTCCACCTACAGCAGTTCGCCTATTCGCCAGTCCACCGAGATCACCGAGTCCTATTACAAAGTGTTGGTGGCGCTGGATAATACGCAATTTGGCTACCAGGGGAAAACGCTGCGTCTGTCGAGCGGCATGAAATCGCAAACCACCCTGTTCCTGGAGAAGCGCCCAATTTATCAGTGGATGTTCTCGCCGTTCTACGACCTGAAGAAAAGTTTAATGGGGCCGATCCATGAATAAAACGCCATTTGAAACCATTACCAGCAGGCTGAATCTGGCCCTGAGAAAAAAAGTGCCGCAGATCCTGCAAACGGAAGCGGCGGAATGCGGCTTGGCCAGCCTGGCGATGGTGTGCGGTTATTACGGCATGAACGTCGACCTGTTCAATCTGCGGCAGAAATACGGCATCTCTTCCCGCGGCGCGACGCTGAGCGCACTGATTGATATCGCGACTTCGCTCAATTTGAAAACGCGGGCGCTTTCTCTCAGCATCGATGAAATCAAAGAGTTGAAAACGCCGTGCATTCTGCATTGGGATATGAACCATTTCGTGGTGCTGGTCGGCGTGCGCGGTAACCGCATTACCATTCACGATCCCGCGTTTGGCCGCCGGGTGGTCGGGCTGCAAGAGCTCTCGCTGCATTTTACCGGCGTGGCGTTGGAAGCCTGGCCGGGCAGCGAATTCACGCCCGTTACGCAACAGAGCAAACTGCATATTCGCACGTTGCTGCGTAACGTCAGCGGTTTGAAGAGCGCGCTGATAAAAATCTTCTGCCTGTCCGTGGTGATTGAGGCGATCAACTTGCTGATGCCGGTCGGCACCCAGCTGGTTATGGACCATGTGATACAGGCGGGCGACCACGACCTGCTGGCGCTGATCTGCATCGGGCTGCTGTTCTTTATCCTGTTCCGCACCTGCGTCGGGATGCTGCGTTCGTGGACTTCGATCGTGATGGGTTCGCTGATTGATGTGCAATGGAAAGCGGGGTTGTTCGATCACCTGATGAAATTGCCGTTGGCGTATTTCGAAAAGCGCAAGCTGGGGGATATTCAGTCGCGTTTCGGCTCGCTGGACACCATTCGCAGCACCTTTACCAACAGTATCGTCAGCAGCATCATCGACGGCATCATGTCGGTCGGCGTATTTATCATGATGTTGATGTACGGCGGATGGCTGGTTTGGGTGGTACTGGGCTTTACCGCTATCTACGTCGTGCTGCGCCTGTCGACCTATCAGCGCTATCGTCAGGCGTCGGAAGAAAAGCTGGTCAAAGGCGCCAAGGCGGGTTCGCACTTCATGGAGACGCTGTACGGCGTCGGCACCCTGAAGGCGCTCGGCCTGGCGGGCACTCGCTCGCAATACTGGCTTAACCTGAATATCGACACCACGAACGCCGGCATTCGACTGACCAAGCTGGATATGATGTTTGGCGGCGTCAATACGCTGATCAGCACCTGCGATCAGGTGATCATCTTGTGGTTGGGCGCTTCGCTGGTGATCGATAACCAGATGACGCTGGGGATGTTTGTGGCGTTCAACGCCTACCGCGGGCAGTTTTCCGACCGCGCCTCCAATCTGATCGACATGGTGCTTCAGCTCCGCATGTTGAGCTTGCATAACGAGAGGGTGGCGGACATCGTGCTGTCGGAGCCGGAGAAACAGATGCCGGCGCGTCAGCTGTTCGCCCCCAACGAAGCGGCGTCGTTTGAAGTGCGGGATCTCTATTATCAATACGACAATCTGTCAAAACCGGTGATTGCCGGGATCAGTTTAAGCATTGAAGCGGGTGACAGCGTTGCGATTGTTGGGCCGTCCGGCATTGGTAAAACCACGCTGATGAAACTGATGAGCGGTTTGCTGGATCCGACCAGCGGCGCGCTATTCATCAATGGGTTGAATATTCATGATATTGGCATCAACAACTATCGCCAATGCATCGCCTGTGTGCTGCAAGACGATAAGCTGTTCTCCGGTTCGATCGCGGAGAATATCGCCGGTTTCGATCCTACGCCGAATCTGGAGCTGATTGTGGCTTGCACCAGCCATTGCAATATTCACGACGACATTATGCGGATGCCGATGGGTTATGAAACGCTGGTCGGCGAATTGGGCGGTAGCTTGTCCGGGGGGCAAAAACAGCGCCTGCTGATTGCCCGGGCGCTATATCGCCGGCCCAATATTCTGTTTATGGACGAAGCGACCAGTCATTTGGACCTGGCCAATGAAGCGCATATCAATAACGCTATCGCCGCGTTAAAAATTACGCGCATCATCATCGCGCATCGGCCTTCCACCATCGCTTCCGCCAATCGGGTCATCGAGTTGAGCCCTGTGGGCGCACATCAAGCTTAACCTCGCTGGAACATAAAAAAGCCAGGCGCTTTCGCACCTGGCTTTTTTTCCGGTATAGCGATGCTGAAGCCTCAGCGCATGGTGACGAACTCTTCCGCCGCAGTCGGGTGGATAGCCACGGTGTTGTCGAAGTCCTTCTTGGTGGCGCCCATCTTCACCGCCACCGCGAAGCCCTGCAGGATCTCGTCCATGCCGAAGCCGATGCCGTGCAGGCCGACGATTTTCTCTTCTTTACCCGCGCACACCAGCTTCATGCGGCACGGCTGGCGGTGCTGCGTCACGGCGCTGTACATGGCGGTGAAGGAGGATTTGTACACCTTCACGTTGTCCGCACCGAACTTCTCGATGGCTTCCGGCTCGGTCAGGCCGACGGTGCCGATCGGCGGGTGGCTGAACACCACGGTGGCGATGTTGCTGTAGTCCAGGTGTTCGTCCGGCTTGTTGTTGAACAGGCGCTCGGACAGACGGCGGCCGGCGGCCACGGCGACCGGGGTCAGCTCTACCGCGCCGGTGTTGTCACCCACCGCGTAGATGCCTTTGACGTTGGTGTTCTGGAACTTATCGACGTCGATGTAGCCTTTCTCATTGGTTTTCACCCCGGTAACGCCGAGGTTCAGGTTGTCGGTCGCCGGTTCGCGGCCGATGGCCCAGATCAGGCAGTCGACGGTGAATGCTTTGCCGTTTTCCAGCTGCAGCGTCAGGCTGCCGTCGGCGTTCTTGACGATCGCTTTCGGCACCGATTCGGTGTGCAGGCTCGGCCCTTCGGTGTTCATCACTTCCACCAGGGTTTCGACGATCATCGGATCGAAGCTGCGCAGCGGCGCGTGCTTGCGCACGAACAGGTGCGTTTCCGCGCCCAGCGCGTTCAGCACGCCGGCGATTTCCACGGCGATATAGCCGGCGCCCACCACGGCGACGCGTTTCGGCATGGCGTCCAGCTCAAAGAAGCCGTCGGAGTCGATGCCGTATTCGGCGCCCGGAATAGCCGGATGGCTCGGGCGGCCGCCGGTGGCGATCAGGATGTGATCGGCGGTGATGGTCTCGCCGTTCACTTCCACGGTGTGCGCATCCACGAAGCGCGCGAAGCCTTTGATCACGTCGACCTTGTTCTTGCCCAGCACGTTATCGTAGGAGTTGTGGATGCGATCGATATAGGCGGTGCGGTTGGCGACCAACTTTTTCCAGTCGAAGGCGTTGACGGTGGTGTCGAAGCCGTAGTCCGGGCCGTACTGATGGATAGCCTCGGCGATCTGCGCCGCGTGCCACATGACTTTTTTCGGTACACAACCCACGTTTACACAGGTGCCGCCCAGCTCTTTGGCTTCAATCAGCGCACACTTTTGGCCGTACATGGCTGCCCGGTTGATCGATGCGATACCGCCGCTGCCGCCGCCAATTGCTAGATAATCGTAATGTTTCGTCATCTGGGATTTCCATGAGTTGTGAATTTGAAGAGGGTAAGAGTTTAACGCCTGACCGGGGTTTGTCGCAAAGATTGCGTCGATGGCTGCGATAGGTGGACGCAGGGCGCGGCAAACCGCGCCCTGATGGGGTTTATTCCGGTACCACCCAGTTCACCAGATGGTGACCGATGCCCGATGGCACCAGCACCTTGTGCAGCCACGGCAGCACGTTCTTCATCTGCTGTTCCAGCTTCCACGGCGGGTTGATGACGATCATGCCGGAGGCGGTCATGCCGCGCTGATCGCTGTCGGGTTTCACCGCCAGCTCGATCTGCAGGATGCGGCGAATGCCGGTGGCTTCCAGATCGCGCAGCATGCGTTTGATCTGCTGGCGCATCACCACCGGGTACCACAGCGCATAGGTGCCGGTGGCGAAACGCTTGTAGCCTTCCTGAATGCCTTTGACCACGTCCTGGTAATCGGTCTTCATTTCATACGGCGGGTCCATCAGGATCAGGCCGCGGCGCGACAGTGGCGGCAGCTGGGATTTCAGCTGCTGATAGCCGTCGGCGCGCTGCACTTTGGCGCGCTCGTCTTTCTGGAATTCGCTGCGCAGCAGCGGGTAGTCGCTCGGGTGCAGCTCGGTCAGGTGGATTTTGTCCTGCGGGCGCAGCAGCTGGCGGGCGATCAGCGGCGAGCCGGGATAGTAGCGCAGCGTGCCGGAACGGTTGAAGTTGTGCACCACGCTCATGTAGGCCGCCAGCTCTTCCGGCAGATCGTCGCGTTGCCACAGCAAGCCGATGCCTTCCAGGTATTCGCCGGTGCGCTCGGCGTGTTCGCCGCTGAGCTGATAACGGCCCGCGCCCGAGTGGGTATCCAGATACAGGAACGGCTTCTCTTTTTCCTTCAGCGACTCGATGATCAGGCTCTGAACGGTGTGCTTGAGCACGTCGGCGTGGTTGCCGGCGTGGAAACTGTGGCGATAACTTAACATGACGGGTGGCGGTTCCTTGTGCTCCGCAGGCGGAGCATTCAATGCAATAAGGCTTATAATCTGCACAGTATAAACTGTCTGGCCGGGAAAAACCGGACTCCGTTGCCGCAGACGTTAACAGAAAGGGACAGGACGATGAGCAAACAGGCGATTTTGGCGAATTACCCCGACGCGGCGCGCTGGGCATTCGGCGACGGCCCCGCGTTAGCCGACGAACTGCTGGGATTGGTGCTGAGCGGGGATAAAACCGCCACCTGCAGTTCCTATGCGAGCTATCGTCGGGAACAAACCCCGAGGATCGGCGATTACAGCATCGTTCTCGATGGCCGCGGCGAACCGGCCTGCGTGATCAGAACCCTGGCGCTGCGCCTGGTGCGCTACGACCAGGTGACCGCCGAGATGGCGGCCAAAGAGGGCGAAGGCGACAAAAGCCTGGCGTTTTGGCGCCAGGGGCATCAAGAGTTCTTTACCCGCGAGGGTACCTTTGCGCCGGACATGTGGCTGGTGTTCGAAGAGTTCGAATGGGTTGAAACGCTGTGAATCACAAGGAGAAAGGATGAGCTGCATTTTTTGCGACATCGTGGCGGGCAAGGCGCCGTGCCATAAAATCTGGGAAGACGACGACCATTTGGCGTTCCTGTCCATCTTTCCCAATACCGACGGTTTCAGCGTGGTGATCCCCAAGGCGCACCACCCGAGCTACGCGTTTGATCTGCCGGACGAGGTGCTGAGCGCGCTGATGCTGGCGACCAAGCGGGTGGCGCGGCAGCTGGACCGCGCGTTCGACGACGTCGGCCGCTGCGGCATGGTGTTCGAGGGCTACGGCGTCGACCATGTGCACGCCAAACTGATCCCGCTGCACGGCACCGCGTCGCTGGAGCAGTGGCGGCCGATCGAATCGACCTCGCCGAAGTTTTTCACGCGTTACGAGGGCTATATCTCCTCCCACGACGCCGCGCGCGCCGACGACGAGCAGCTGGCGGCGCTGGCCGCCCGCATCCGCCAAAGCGCCATTTAAGGCACGAACGATCAACGCCGGGCATTGATTTTCCTGCTGTCTGGCTCCATGTTAGAGATTCATACGCATTTTAAGGCTCGCCCGTGCGGCGTGCCCAACGCTAATCAGGACTGCCCTATGACAAATCCGTTGCTGACCCCGTTTTCCCTGCCGCCTTTCTCGGCGATCCGCCCTGAAGATATCGTGCCAGCGGTGCAATCCGCGCTGGCGGACTGCCGCGCCGCGGTAGAGCGCGTGGTCGCGCAGCCGGGCCCGTTCACCTGGGACAATCTGTGTCAGCCGTTGGCGGAGTCGGACGATCGCCTGTCGCGCATCTGGTCGCCGATCGGGCACCTGAACTCGGTGAAAAACAGCCCGGAGCTGCGCGCCGCCTATGAGCAGGCGTTGCCGCTGCTGTCCGAGTACGGCACCTGGGTCGGCCAGCACGAAGGGCTGTACCAGGCCTACCGCAGCCTGAAAGAGGGCGCGGCGTTCGAGGCGCTGAGCGTGCCGCAGCGCAAGGCGGTGGATAATGCGCTGCGCGATTTCGAACTGTCGGGCATCGGCCTGTCGGCGGATAAACAGCAGCGCTACGGCGAGATCGTCGCGCGCCTGTCCGAACTGGGTTCCACCTACAGCAATAACGTGCTCGACGCCACCATGGGCTGGAGCAAACTGATTACCGACGAAGCGGAACTGAGCGGCCTGCCGGAAAGCGCTCTGGCACAGGCGCAGGCGATGGCGCAGGCCAAAGAGCAAGACGGCTGGTTGCTGACGCTGGACATGCCGAGCTACCTGCCGGTGCTGACCTACGCCGACAACCGCGCGCTGCGTGAAGAGATGTACCGCGCCTTCGCTACCCGCGCCTCCGATCAGGGGCCGAACGCCGGCAAATGGGACAACAGCGAAGTGATGGCGGAAACGCTGGCGCTGCGCCATGAGCTGGCTCAGCTGCTGGGCTTCGCCACCTACGCCGACAAGTCGCTGGCGACCAAGATGGCGGAAAGTCCGGAGCAGGTGATCGGCTTCCTGAGCGATCTGGCCAAGCGCGCCCGCCCGCAGGCCGAGCAGGAGCTGGCGCAGCTGCGCGCCTTCGCCAAACAGCACTATGGCGTGGACGAGCTCGAAGCCTGGGACATCACCTATTACGGCGAAAAACAGAAACAGCACCTGTTCTCCATCAGCGACGAGCAACTGCGCCCGTACTTCCCGGAACAGCGGGTGGTGGAAGGGCTGTTCGAAGTGGTGAAACGCATCTACGGCATCACCGCCAAAGAGCGTAAAGACGTCGAGACCTGGCATCCGGACGTGCGCTTCTTCGATCTGTTCGACGCTAACGGCGAGCTGCGCGGCAGTTTCTACCTCGATCTGTACGCCCGCGAAAACAAACGCGGCGGCGCCTGGATGGACGACTGCGTCGGCAGCCTGCGCAAGGCCGACGGCACGTTGCAAAAACCGGTCGCTTACCTGACCTGCAACTTCAACCGCCCGCTGGGCGACCAGCCGGCGCTGTTCACCCATAACGAAGTGACCACGCTGTTCCACGAGTTCGGCCACGGTCTGCACCACATGCTGACGCAGATCGATACCGCCGGCGTCTCCGGCATCAACGGGGTGCCGTGGGATGCGGTCGAGCTGCCGAGCCAGTTTATGGAAAACTGGTGCTGGGAGCCGGAAGCGCTGGCGTTTATCTCCGGCCACTACCAGAGCGGCGAGCCGCTGCCGAAGGAAATGCTCGACAAGCTGCTGGCGGCCAAGAATTACCAGGCGGCGCTGTTCATTCTGCGCCAGCTGGAGTTCGGTCTGTTCGATTTCCGCATGCACTTCGAATACAGTCCGGAGAAAGGGGCGCAGATCCTGCCGACGCTGGCGGAAGTGAAGAAAATGGTGGCGGTGGTGCCTTCGCCGAGCTGGGGCCGCTTCCCGCACGCCTTCAGCCACATCTTCGCCGGCGGCTACGCGGCGGGTTACTACAGCTACCTGTGGGCGGAAGTGCTGTCGGCCGACGCCTACTCGCGCTTCGAAGAAGAGGGGATTTTCAACGCCGAGACCGGCAAATCCTTCCTCGACAACATCCTGTCGCGCGGCGGTTCGGAAGAGCCGATGGCGCTGTTCAAACGCTTCCGTGGCCGCGAGCCGCAGCTGGATGCTATGCTGCGCCATTACGGCATTAAAGGATAACCCGACACGTGAGCGTGTGTTTATTGTGTGAAGCAGGCGCCGATCCCGGCGCCTTGTCTGTTTTGGCGCAGCGCTGGCGGCTGGCGTCCGACGACGACGCGCCGATGGCGCTGGTATTGACCCCAGAGCGGCTGGAGCTGCGCAAGCGCGACGAGCCGAAGCTTGGCGGGATCTACGTCGATTTCGTCTCCGGCGCCATGGCGCACCGGCGCCGCTTCGGCGGCGGCCGCGGCGAGGCGGTGGCCAAGGCGGTCGGCATCAAGGGCAGCTACCTGCCGGACGTGGTGGACGCCACCGCCGGGCTGGGGCGCGACGCCTTCGTGCTGGCGGCGTTGGGCTGCCGGGTGCGGATGCTGGAACGCAATCCGGTGGTGGCGGCATTGCTGGATGATGGCCTGCAGCGCGGCTATCAGGATGCGGAAATCGGCCCGTGGCTGCGCGAGCGCCTGACGCTGTTGCACGCCTCCAGCCTGACGGCGCTGGCGGATCTCAGCCCGCGCCCCGAGGTGGTGTATCTCGATCCGATGTTCCCGCACAAGCAGAAAAGCGCGCTGGTGAAGAAAGAGATGCGGGTGTTTCAATCGCTGGTGGGCAGCGACGATGACGCCGACGGCCTGCTGGAACCGGCGCGCCGTTTGGCCACCAAGCGCGTGGTGGTGAAACGCCCGGACTACGCGCCGCCGCTGGCCGACGTGCCGGCGCACGCCGCCACGCTGACCAAAAGCCACCGCTTCGATATCTACATGCCGCTGTAATGTCTGCCGGGCCCGCCGTATCGGGCCCTCAGTTTTCCTCTCGCAAACTTTTCCCCACGCCGCCGCCCGGATGCACCGCCAGCAAGGCGCTCTTGTCGTAACCGCTGCGCGCCATCAGGCAGGCGCAGGCGGCGTCGAAAATCGCCAACACCAACACAATTGAGGTGGTGGCCAGCATGTTCAGCGGATCTATCTCCTTCTGCACCCCGGTAGCGATCGTCAGCTGCGCCGCCTGCGCGATGGCGGAATGCGGGTTTTCCGTCACCGCGATCAGCGTCACCCCCTTGGCCTGCAGCGTCGGCAGCAGGCGGGTCAGCTCGTCGGAATTGCCGCCGCGCGAGATCAGGATCAGCAGATCGTCGGCGCGCAGGAAGCCCAGATCGCCGTGCGCCGCGCCGGTGGCGTCGAGATAGACCGCCGGCCGCTCCACGCAGGCCAGCATATGGGCTATCTTGCGCGCCGCAATCCCCGAGGTGCCGACGCCGGTGACGGCGATTTTACCGCGGCAGTCGGCCAGCAGCGCCAGCAGCCGCTGCCAGGTGTGCGCGTCGAGGCGTTCGCCCAGCTGCGCCAGCTCCTGGCTGTAGGTTTGCCAGCCCTGTACGGCCTGCCGCCACTCCTGCTGCATCACGCCTCCTCCTGCATCAACCGGCGGTATTTCATGTGGTCGTTGTACAGCTCGTGGAACACCCGGTATTTGCGGTCGTAGTAGCTTTTTATCTGGTTGGTCTGCGGCGTCACCGTCTTGCCGATGCGGCTCATGGCGCTCATCGCCTCCGGCAAGGTGTCGAACACGCCGGCCGCCACGGTGCCCATCATCGCGCCGCCCAGCAGCATCGCTTCGCTCTCCTCCGGCAGCAGCATGGCGCAACCGGTGGCGTTGGCGTGCTCCTGCACGAAGATCGGGTTCTTGGTGCCGCCGCCGCTGGCCATGATGGTGTCGATGCTGTAGCCGCTGTGGTTCATGGTTTCGATGATGTGGCGGGTGCCGAGCGCGATGGCCTGAATGGTGGCCAGGTAGTGCAGCGCCATGTCTTCCGGCGTGCGCGACAGCTTCAGCCCGGTCAGGATGCCGGTCAGCGTCGGGTTGGCGCGCGGCGAGCGGTTGCCGTGGAAGTACGGCAGCATGTGAATGTCCTGCGTCAGGAAGGCGATGTTCTCCGGCTCGCCGGCCATGCGGCGCAGAATGGCGTTCAGCACCTCATAGATGGTCTGCCCCTGGGCTTTCGCCTGCGTCAGCAGCTCCTGATAGCACGGATGCGACTGGATGACGTGGTCGATCAGCGCGCCGGTAGCGGACTGGCCGCCCTCGTTCAGCCAGTATTCCGGCAGGATCGCCGAGTAATACGGCCCCCAGACGCCGCCGATAAAGCGCGCGGTGCGCGACATCGCCATATGGCCGGTGGAGGTGCCGCCGATCAGCGCGACGCGGCGATTGAAGTCGGCCACCTCGCCGGAGACGCCGGTGGCGCCCAGCGTGCCGAGGGTGCCGGCGTGCGCGTCGATGATCGATACGCTCACCGCCGTGCCGGCGATCAGCCCCATCTCGCTGGCGGCACGCTGGGTCAGACCGTGACCCAGCGGCTCACCCATCATTTTAACGTCGCTGCCGATCTTGGCCGCGTCATGTTCCAGCACGTCTTCCAGCCCGATCTGCTGGAAGTAGCTCTTGTCCCAACGCTGCTCGTGGCCGAGATAGGTCCACTTGCACACCGTCGAGCACAGCGAGCGGGTGGCGTCCTGGGTGGCGCGCCAGGTGAGGAAGTCCGGCAGATCGAACAGGTAGCCGGCGTTGGCCCAGGTGGTGGGCATGTGCTGTTTCAGCCACAGCAGTTTCGGCGTCTGCATCTCCGGCGAAATGATGCCGCCGACGAAGTCCAGCACCCGGTGTTTGGTGGCGTTGATGCGCTCGGCCTGGGCGATCGCCCGGTGATCCATCCACACGATGATGTTCTGTTCGGTACGACCGGAGGGGCTGACGGTCAGCGGTTTGCCCTCTTTATCCAGCACCACCAGCGAACAGGTGGCGTCGAAGCCCAACCCCTTGACCTGGATCGGGTTGATGTCGGCCTGGTTGACCGCGTCGCGCACCGCATTGCACACCGCCTGCCAGATGTTATCCGACGACTGCTCGACGAAATCCGCTTTCGGCCGGTACAGATCGATGGCCCGGCTGGCCTGGCCGACCATGCGCCCATTGAGATCGAATACGCCTGCGCGCGCGCTTCCGGTGCCCACATCTACGCCAATAAAATAGCTCGCCATTATCTGTTTTCTCCTAAGCTTTTCGATTCTGTAACGCGATAAACAGGATCAGCACGCCGCCCCACAGGGCCATGGTCAGGTAGCTGCTGACCCCCAGCAAATTGAGGCCGCTTTCCAACATTTGCAGCACGATCAGCGCCAGCACCAGCCCCAGAATGCGGCCGAAACCGCCGTCCGGGTTGATGCCGCCCAGCACCGAGGCCAGAATGGTCACCAGCAGATAAGATTCGCCGTAGCCGGCCTTGGCCGAGTTGAACTTGGCCATCATCAGCAGCGCGGCGCCCCAGCCGAGCAGCGCCGACAGGATGTACACCGCGATCTGCACCCGCGCGGTGTTCACGCCGCTAAAGCGGGTGGCCTGCTCGTTGGAGCCGATCAGGTACAGGCTGCGCCCCAGCGTGGTGTGCTCCAGCAGCAGCCACAGACCGACCGCCACCAGCAGGAACAGGATCAGCGCCACCGGTACGCCGAGCACGGCGCCGTTGCCGAGAAATTGAATCGCCGCCGGGAAGCCGGAGATCACCGCGCCGTTGGACAGCAGGATGTTCAGGCCGGTGATCAGCGTCATGGTGCCGAGCGAGGCGAGGATCGGCGAAACGCCGATCCAGGCTACCAGCGCGCCGTTGAGCGCGCCGATCGCCACCGCCACCAACAGGCCGGCCAACAGCGCCAGCGCCAGGAACAGCGGCTGGTCGGGATGGCTGACGATGATCGCCGCCATCACCAGCGAACAGGCGTTGGCGCCGGCGATGATCGACAGGTTGATGCCGCCGGTCAGCATGGTGATGCCCATGCCGAGCGCCAGCAGGCCGAGGATCGGCAGCTGCGAGGCGATCGACTGGAAGTTGCCGAGGCTGAAGAAGCGCGATCCGAGCAGCCCGGCGAACAGCAGCGCCACCGCGATGATGATCGCGCCCTGCAGGCGAATGATCCGATCGTTTGGGATCAACCGAGTTAACTGCGTCATGTCAGATCTCCTTGAGCAGCTTGCGTTTTTCGTTCCAGGCGGTGGTGCTGATGCTGATCAAAATGATCGCGCCGCTGAATACCTGGTGCCAATAGGCCGAGACGCTGAGCAGCGTCAGCCCGTTTTGCAGGAAGGCCAGCAGCACCACGCCGAGCAGGGTGCCGGTCAACGATCCGCGGCCGCCGCTCATGCTGGTGCCGCCCAGCACCACCGCCGCCAATACCGTCAGCTCGAAGCCGAGCAGCGAGTTGGGCGCCACCGACTGGGTGATTTGCGCCTGCACCACCGCCGCGACGCCGGCCAGAATGCCCATATAGCCGTAGACGCAAAAATGCAGCCGCAGCAGATTCAACCCCAGGCGCGACGCCGCGTCGCGATTGCCGCCCATGGCGTAGATCTGGCGCCCCAGCCGGGTGCGGTTCATCAGCACGCCGGTGACGACGATGGTCGCCAGCAGGCACAGCAGCGGCAGCGTCAGGCCGTAGTCGTAGCCGTCGGCGCCCTGGAACGAGAACCAGTTGATGCCGTTCATGAACCAGTCAGGGAAGCCGTACAACCAGGTGCCGTTGGTGGCGTATACCAGCAGGCCGTAGAACAGGTTAAGGGTGGCGATGGTGATGATGATCGCCGGCACCTTGAGCCAATACACCAGGAAACCGTTCACCAACCCGAGCAGCAGGCCGACGCCAATCGCCAGGGCGAACGCCAGCGGGAAGCTGCCGCCGTGCTGGATCACCCAGCTGGCCATCACGTATTGGGCGATGGCGGTGATCGCCGGGAACGAAATGTCGATGCCGCCGGCGATCAGCACCACGAACAGCCCGCAGGCCAGGATGCCGAGAATGGCGTAGCTGGTGGCGACGTCGGTCAGGTTGCCGAGCGTCAGAAACTCGTCGGTGCCGGCGCTCAGGCCGATCGCCAGCAGCAGCACCAGCAGGCCGAGATAAAACTCGTGCCGCCCGGCCAGGCGGGCCAATAATGACTTATCCATTCACCACCTCGGCGATCTGTTGTTCGGTACTCTGGTGCGGCGCGAATTCGGCGATCAGCTCGCCCTTGCGCATCACCATCACCCGATGGCTGTTGTAATAGGCTTCCGGGATCTCGTCGCAGATCATCAGCACCGCCATGCCCAGCTGCGCCAGATCGCGGGCGATCTGGTAGATCCCCTCTTTGTTGGCGATGTCCACGCCGACGGTGGGCGAGTCGAGGATCAGGATCTTCGGCTGGGTCGCCACCCATTTAGCGATGGCGATACGCTGGGCGTTGCCGCCGGACAGGGTCTTCACCGGCAATGCGCTGTCGGACACCTTGATGTTCAAATCGCGGATCAGCCGGTTGACCAGCTCGGTCGCCTTGGCGTGATCCAGCAGCCCGAGCGAGGTATGCAGCCGATCGAAGACGGTGACGATGGTGTTGTCGTAGATCGATTGCTCCATGATCAATCCCTGCGTCAGACGATCCTCCGACACATAGCCGATGCCGTGGCGCACCGCTTCGCGGTTGTTGTGCAGCTGCACCGCTTGGCCCTCGATGCGGATCTCGCCGCTGTCCGGCCGCGTCATGCCGAACAGGCTGAGGCACAGTTCGGTGCGGCCGGCGCCGAGCAGGCCGACGATCGAGACGATCTCGCCGCCGCGCAGCGCCAGATTGACATTGCGGTATTTCTCGCCGCGGCTGAGGTTGCGCACCTCGAGCAGCGGCGCCTGTTCGGCCGGCGGCAGCGGCGGCAGCGGGCTGTAGTGGAAGCGTTGGCCGGTCATCAGGAACGCCAGTTCATGGCTGTCCAGTTCGCTGGCCGGCCAGGTGCCCACCAGCTTGCCGTCGCGCATCACGCTGATGCGATCGGCGACTTCCATCACTTCGTCCAATCGGTGGCTGACGAACACCACGCAGATGCCGGCCGCCTTCAGCTCGTTGACCACCCGCAGCAGGCCGTCGACCTCCTGGCGGGTCAGCGAGGCGGTCGGTTCGTCCATGATAACCAACCGCGCCTCGGCGGCGATGGCGCGGCAAATCGCCACCAGCTGCCGATCGGCGATCGACAGTTTTTCCACCTTTTTATCGGGATCGATGCGCACGCCGACCCGCGCCATGGCGTCCAGCGCCGTCTGGCGCATCACCCGCTTGCGCACCCAGAAGCGGCCGCCGGGCAGGTAACGGTGGATGGCGATGTTTTCCGCCACCGTCAGGTTAGGGAACAGCGACAGGTCCTGGTAGATCACCTGTATGCCGTAATAACCGGACAGCTGCGGCGTCAGGGCGTGGAAGAGTTTGCCTTCCAGCGAAATGTTGGCGCCTTTTTCCGGCTGATAGACGCCGGAGATGATTTTAATAATGGTGCTTTTGCCGCAGCCGTTTTGCCCGGCCAGGCAGTGCACTTCGCCTTTATTCAGCGTCAGGTTGATCTGGTCTAATGCCAGCACGCCTGGGAATCGCTTGCTGATATTCTCCAGGGTGATAAATGCGGGGGAGGGTGTCATAACGTTAACCTGTGCTTGCGTAGCGGCCGAAGCCCTGGGCGCAGCAAAGCTGCGCCCCTACGAGGGTTTAACTACTTTCCCGGTGTAGCGAAATTACGCGAAAAATCAGAATCCAAGCGATTTGGCGTTGTCTTTGGTGACTTCCAGAATCTTATTAAACCGAATCACTTTGTGCTCCATATCGACGTCGGCCTTACCCAACCCCTCGATCGACAGGTCTTTGTTCACGTCCTTGCCCTGCAGCAGCTGATCGGCCACCGTCACCAGCGCATAACCGGCGTCTTTCGGATCCCACAGCAGCGCTTTCTTGATGTCGCCGCGCATCAGGTAAGGGGCGGCCTGCGCCGGCATGGCGATGCCCACCACCGCGATTTTGTCCTTGGCGCGCTTCTTGGCCACCGCCTGGCCGGCGCCGATCGGGCCGAGCGAACCAAAGCCGATGATGCCCTTCATCTGCGGATAGGTTTTCATCAGATCCAGCGTGGTGGCGTAGGATTTGTCGATGCTTTCCGCCACCGGCAAGCGCGAGGTGACTTCAAACATGTCCGGGTATTTTTCTTTCTGGTACTTGATGGCGGAATCGGCCCAGGCGTTGTGCAGCGGCACGGTCAGCGAGCCGACGTAGATCGCGTAGCCGCCTTTGCCGCCCATGTCTTTCGCCAGTTCATCGACGTTGGCCTGCGCGTATTTCTCGCTGTCGATGGTCTCGATGTCCCACTGGCCGATCTGTTGGTCCGGGGATTCATGGGTCAGCACCACGATGCCTTTGTCGCGCGCTTTTTTCAGCACCGGCTCCAGCACCTTGGCGTCGTTCGGCACCACGATGATGGCGTTGACGTTCTTGGCGATCAGATCCTCAATCACCTTGACCTGTGCGGCCGGATCCGGCGTAGAAGGGCCGGTCTGGTAGGCGTTGACGTCGAGTTTTTTCGCCGCTTCGTTGACGCCCACTTCCATGCGGTTGAACCACGGAATGCCGGTCACTTTGGCGACCACGGCAATCTCATATTTATCAGCGGCGAACACAGGTGTTGTCGATAACATGCACGCAGAAACCACACATGCATTTAATAATGCGAGGTTAAATTTCATTAGCTGTACCTTTTTTTATCTGTAGGGGTGGCGGTTTTTCCACCGCTGCAGATTACAAAGGAATGGAAGAGGGGGCGTAGCCGAAGTTAACGAAATGTGATCTGCGCACATTTAAGTAAAATATTGGCGTATTTAGTGTTAAATAAATGTTTAATTATTTGGCGGTGGTAAATTTACTACCAACTAAACGGCTTTAAATAACTTTTTATTAACTTTTAATTAACGTATGAGCATCATTTTGATGGCTTGGACGCGGAAAAAAATGCCGGCGCAGAGGCCGGCATTGAAGCATTTAACCGATGTGTGAACAAGATCACCTTTGCGCCCGATTACAGCACGCCCTGAGCCAGCATCGCCTCTGCAACCTTGACGAAACCGGCGATATTCGCGCCGTGCACATAGTGGGTTTGCTTGCCCTCGCCGCCGTATTCCACGCAGGCATGGTGAATATCCGCCATGATATGTTGTAAACGTACATCCACTTTTTCCGCCCGCCAGCCGATGCGCGCGGCGTTTTGCGCCATCTCCAGCCCCGAGGTGGCCACGCCGCCGGCGTTGGCTGCCTTGCCGGGCGCGAACAGCACCCCGGCGTCAAGGAAGGCGTCGGTGGCCTGGATGGTGGTCGGCATGTTGGCGCCTTCCGCCACCGCTTTCACCCCGTTGCGGATCAGCGTCTGCGCCGCCTCGAGATCCAGCTCGTTCTGGGTGGCGCACGGCAGGGCGATATCCACCGGCACGTTCCACGGCTGCTGGCCCGCCAGATAGGTCAGACCGCGCTCACGGGCATAGTCCGCCACCCGGCCGTAACGCTGGTTCTTGATCTCCGCCAGGTGCGCCAGCTTCTCGGTGGTGAAACCGTCTTCGTCCACCAGGGTGCCGCCGGAATCCGATACGGTGATCACGCGCGCGTCCAGCTCCAGCGCTTTCTCGATGGTGTACTGCGCCACGTTGCCGGAACCGGATACCGCCACCCGCATGCCCTCAAAGCCCAGGCCGTGGCGCTGCAGCATGGCGTCGGTAAAGTACACCAGGCCGTAGCCGGTCGCCTCGGGGCGGATCAGACTGCCGCCGAAGGAGAGGCCCTTGCCGGTAAACACGCAGGCGGTGTTGTTGGACAGTTTTTTCATCATGCCGGCCATAAAGCCGACTTCACGGCCGCCGACGCCGATGTCGCCGGCCGGCACGTCGGTGTCCGGGCCCAAGTGGCGATACAGCTCGGTCATCAGCGCCTGGCAGAAGCGCATGATCTCGCCCTGGCTTTTGCCCTTCGGATCGAAATCGGAGCCGCCTTTGCCGCCGCCCATCGGCAGGGTGGTCAGCGCATTCTTGAAGGTCTGCTCAAAGCCGAGGAACTTCAGGATCGACAGGTTTACCGACGGGTGGAAGCGCATGCCGCCCTTGTAGGGGCCGATGGCCGAGTTGAACTGCACGCGGAAGGCGCGGTTGACCTGCACCTGGCCGCGATCGTCCACCCAGCTGACGCGGAACTGAATGACGCGCTCGGGCTCCACCAGGCGCTCCAGCAGCGCCTGTTCGCGATAGCGCGGGTTGCGCTCGATAAACGGCCACAGCGAGGTGAACACTTCGCGCACCGCCTGCAGATATTCCGGCTGGTGGGGGTTATGGCGTTGTAACGAGGACAGGAAAGACTCTACCGATACGGCATATTCCATGGATAACTCCTTTTCGCATTAAATTTCCCCCGCTATTTCTTATAGATTTGGGTATAGGCGATGCTCGGGGGAGGATGTTGTGTCTTTAGCGACTATATCATCGGAGGGCGGTTGATTATCAAGCGATTAATCGGCGTGGCGGCATGAAAAACGCCCGCAGGGCGCGGGCGTTGGTCAGTTAAGTTAGCAAGCGCTTACTTTATTCGTCTTCTTCATCGCGCAGCGGCACGATCAGCATATCGATGTGCACGGTATTGATCAGCTGGCGCGCGGAAGACATCAACTTGCTCCAGAAGTCCTGATGGTGGCCGCACAGCACCAGGTCCATATCGTATTTCTTGATGGCGTCCACCAGCACCTGCGCCAGATCGCCGCTGCCGCTCAGGGTCTCGGTGATCGGGTAGCCGGCGTTTTGCGACAGCTCGGTCAGCGCCTGATGGGTTTCTTCAGAGATGCGTTTTTGCATGTCGCCGAGATTGACGTCGATAAGGCCGGTATAGAGGTCGGAATAGTTGACATCGACGTGGATCAGAGAAACTTTGGCGTTATACGGCCGCGCCATAGAGACGGCTTTTTCTACCAGGATCTTGCTTTCCGGGGATAGGTCTACCGCGATCAATATGTGTTTGTAAGCCATAAGAATACTCCTTCCATAAACATGCCGATTAAAAAGGGTTAGCAGGCGTTCCGTGTACCCGCCTGGCGCTGTTGGTTCCATAGTATCATTCGGATAACGCAATGATATGTTGGGGCGATCACACTGCGCCGCATCGAAAATCTCTGCGCACGATACCTTTTGTTGTACACCCGCGCGGCGTAAAAGCCTATGGGTTATGCGGGTTTTAACGGTCTGACCGCTTGAATTATAAGCGTTATTAAACAAAGTATAGCGCTAAATGTGCAATCAGCGCTCCAGATGCGGCTGCAGCAGGCTTTCAAACCACTCATGAAACACCGCCAGGCGCCTTGAGCGCTGGCGGCGATGGGGGTAGATCAGGGCGATCGGCATGGAGGCGGCGCGGTAACCGGGTAGGACTTCCACCAGTTCACCGACGTCGAGCAGGTGTTGTACGTCGTAGCGCGGGATTTGCATCAGCCCCAGCCCGGCGCGGCAGCAGGCGATATAGCTTTCGGCGTTGTTGACCACCACCCGGCTGGGCAGTTCGAGCCGTTGCGTATGGCCGTCGCCGGTCAGGTATTCCCAGGGGGATTCGCGGCCGGTCCTGGGCGAGGCGTAGCCGATGCTCCAGTGCCCCTCGGCAAGATCGCCGGGGTGGAGCGGATGACCGAATTCGCTCAGGTAGGCGGGGCTGGCGCAGTTGATCAGCGCGATATGGCCGAGCGGGCGCATCACCAGGCTGCTGTCGTGCAGATCGCCGACGCGCACCGCGCAGTCGACCCCCTCCTGCACCAGATCGATGGCGCGATCGGCGGAGCCGAGCACCAGCTGCAGGTGGGGATGCCGCCGCAGCAAGCCGGGCAGCGCCGGCGCGATCAGCCGGCGGGCGATGCGGCTCGGCACGTCGACGCTGAGCCGTCCGGAGGCCTGCCGTTGGCTGGCCTGAAATGACTGATCGATGTCTTCCACTTCGGCCAGCAGCGGGCGCAGCCGCTCGAGCAGCTGTTCGCCGTCGGCGGTCAGCCGCACCTGCCGCGTGGTGCGGTGCAGCAGGCGCACGCCCAGCTGCGTTTCCAATTGCTGCACGGCGGCGGAGACCGAGGCGCGCGGCACCTCCAGCGCATGGGCCGCCCGGATAAAGCTGCCCATTTCCGCCACCTGTACGAATACGCGGTATTGATTGAATCTGTCCATCTCGCTGATCTGCTGTTCCTTGGCGCCGTTTCTGACAGTAGAGTGTAGCCGCATGGCGCGGTTGCGCGCGAGCAGGTGCGGGGGCGATAGGTGCCCCCGCCGGGTTCATTTGGTGGTGTAGCCACCGTTGATCAGGATGGTTTGGCCGGTTACCCACCAGCCGTCGCTGACCAGATGGCGGATGAACGGCACCACGTCTTCGATATCGGTCAGGCCGGTTTTGCTGAACGGCGACAGCGCCGCCGCCGTCTTGTGGTAGGCCACGGCGTCCGCACCCTCTGCCGGGTAGAAGAACGGGGTATCCATCGGGCCGGGGCCGACCGCCGTCACGGAGATGCCGCGCTCGCCGAACTCCTTGGCGGCGGCGCGGGTGAAGTGCTCCACCGGCGCTTTGGTGCCGGCGTAAGCGGCGTAGAACGGCGTGAAGGCGCCGAGCAGCGAGGTGACCAGCGTGCAGATTTTACCGTTGTCGTTAAGGTGCTTGCCCGCCTCTTTCAGGAAGAAGAACGCGGTTTTGGCGTTGACCGCCGTCATCTCGTCGTACTCGGCTTCGCTGATGTCGATCATCGGCTTTTTCAACACCTTGCCGACGGTATTGATGGCGATATCCGGCTTGCCGACGGCGGCGACCGCATCGGCGAACAGCTTCTCGACCGCGCCCGCGGTGGTCAGATCGGCCTGCAGCGCGACACCTTGCGCCCCGGCGGCCTGAATGGCGGCGACGGTTTTTTCCGCTTCGGCTTTGGAAGCGGCGCTGTTGTAGTGGATCACCACCGCTTTGGCGCCTTGTTCAGCCAAATCGCGCGCGATCAGCCCGCCGAGGTTTTTGGCGCCGCCGGCGATGAGGACGGTTTTTCCCTTGATTGAATGGTTTGCCATAACAGTTTCCTTGGATGAGCGTAACGGAAACCTGAGTCTAGCCAGCGTGGGGGAAAGATCAGCGGCGTGGCGCGGGATAGACTATCCAGAAAAGCGACATAATCGAAACGGACGGTTATCGCTTATAACGCCCCGGCAGGTGACTTTTCGCTACAGGGCGGTAAATTTTATCCACTGCTCAGGCCAGTTTGCGTTTCATTAACCTACAATGATGGATATGGGCCTCATCATTTCTCCTCTGAGTAGAACCATGCCGTGCAAATCTCATCGTGCGGTGCGGCAACGTCTTCGGAGGCGGTGGGTTATGGGCGTGGTCCGTGCAGGCAAAAAAGGGGATGAGAGCGGTAAGCTCCAGCAGAGTATCGGGTAATGAGGTAGGGCGGTTGGACCCGGCGGATGGCCGCGGATAACAACGCCTTGAGGGGGCAATCATGATCAGTACCGTCGCGCTGTTTTGGGCCTTGTGTGTGGTGTGTGTGGTAAACATGGTGCGGTATTACTCTTCTTTGCGCGCGCTGCTGGTGGTATTGCGCGGCTGTGACCCGTTGCTGTACCAATACGTCGACGGCGGCGGCTTCTTCACCGCCCACGGCCAACCCAGCAAGCAGCTGAGGCTGGTGCGCTATATCTTTGCGCAGCGCTATGTCGAACACCACGATCCGGAGTTTATTCGCCGCTGTGAGCGGGTGCGCGGGCAGTTTATGCTGACCTCGGCCCTGTGCGGCCTGGTGGTCATCTGCCTGATAGCGATGATGATTTGGTATTAATGCCTTTCTGTTTCCCTTGATGCAGGCAAAAAAAAGGCGGCCCTGCGGCCGCCTTCCTCATGATGCTTATCGCTTAGATCAGCTTCAACGCAATCCAATACAGCGCACCGGAAAGCAGAATCGAGATTGGCAGGGTCAGTACCCAGGCCAACAGGATGTTCTTCACGGTTTTGCTCTGCACGCCGCCGCCGTCCACGATCATCGTCCCGGCAACCGCCGAAGAGAGGACGTGGGTGGTGGAGACCGGCATGCCGGTATAGCTCGCCACGCCGATCGACAGCGCCGCGGTCATCTGGGCCGATACGCCCTGGGCGTAGGTCATGCCTTTCTTGCCGATCTTCTCGCCGATGGTGGTGGCCACGCGTTTCCAGCCCACCATGGTACCGAGCGACAGCGCCAGCGCGACGGCGACGATGATCCACATCGGCGCGTACTCGACGGTCTGCAGCAGATCCTGACGCAGGTTCTTCAGGAAGCGCTGGTCGGCGGATGAGGTTTCCGGCAGCTTGGCGACTTTATCCGCCGTGTCGGTCACGCACATCAGCAGGCGGCGCAGGTGGCTGCGCTGGTCAACCGTCAGCTGATCGTAGCTTTGCAGGTTGGTCAACATGCCCTGAGCCAGCTCGATCGCCGGCATGGCGCGCGAACTGTCACAGTGGAACTCGGCCGGTTTGCCAGACGCAGCTTCGTCATCCGGGCTTGGCACCAGCGGCGTCAGCGACACCGCATGCGACAGCGCGTCGCCGTGCTGCTGGTAATATTGCTGCAGGTGGGTCACGGCGTCACGCGTACGGGTGATGTCATAACCGGTTGCATTCATATTGACCACGAAGCCGGCCGGCGCAACGCCGATCAACACCAGCATGATAAGGCCGATGCCTTTCTGGCCGTCGTTGGCGCCGTGCGAGAAGCTGACGCCAATCGCCGACAGGATCAGCGCGATACGGGTCCAGAACGGCGGCTTGCGTTTGCCGTCGACCTTTTCACGTTCCGCAGGGGTCATGTGGATACGCTGGCGTTTCTTGGTGCCACTCCAATAGCGGCGCAAGGCGAACACCATCACTCCCGCCACCATCATGCCGACCAGCGGCGAGAACAGCAGAGAAAGGAAAATGCCAATCATTTTCGGGACGTTAAGCGCATCCACCACCGAAGTGTGGGTCATCAGGGCGTTGGTTAAACCGACACCGATGATTGCGCCTATCAGCGTATGGGAACTGGAGGCCGGCAGACCGAAATACCAGGTGCCGAGGTTCCAGATGATTGCCGCCAACAGCATGGAGAAGACCATGGCTAATCCGTGTGCTGAACTGACGTTCAACAACAGATCGGTAGGCAGCAAGTGGACGATGGCGTAAGCAACACTCAAACCGCCGAGCATTACGCCAAGAAAGTTGAACAAACCTGCCATCACGACCGCAAGTTGCGAGCGCATGGCGCGGGTATAAATAACTGTAGCGACCGCATTGGCCGTATCATGAAAACCGTTGATGGCTTCATAAAACAACACGAACAACAATGCGAGAATTAACATCAGGCCGGTATGGAAATCCAGGCCAGCGAACAAATGCAGCATAAGCGTTACGCCAGTTTGTGGACATGAACGCCGCGCATTATCAGTGACAACCGGGGCCGGGGAAAAGGAAAATATGACGTTTTTTTGATTTGGACATGACGAAACGATGACGCGCCTATAACAAAAATATTGAATATCAACGCGTTATTCTCCTCTGACCTCTGTAATATTTTCTTACTGTGGCGTTGGCGGCGCCGGGGCTTTACAATCTGCCGCCGTGAATTTGGCGGTGACCGGCGGCGAAACGGCGTAATATGGCGCTCTTTTGTCGCGATTGTGGTTTTGATAAGTGAGGCTCAGGTGGAACAGTTTGATGTCGTAGTGATTGGGGCGGGTGCCGCCGGCATGTTTTGCGCCGCGCAGGCGGGGCAACTCGGTTGCCGCGTGTTGCTGCTCGACAACGGCAAAAAACCGGGCCGCAAGATCCTGATGTCCGGCGGCGGGCGCTGCAACTTTACCAACATGTACGCCGAACCGGCGGCCTATCTGTCGAACAACCCGCACTTCTGCAAGTCGGCGCTGGCGCGCTACACCCAGTGGGACTTCATCGATCTGATCAACCGCTACGGCATCGCCTACCATGAAAAAACGCTGGGGCAGCTGTTCTGCGACGATTCGGCGCAGCAGGTGGTGGATCTGCTGGTCAAAGAGTGCGAGCTGGGCCAGGTGACGATGCGCCTGCGCAGCGAAGTGCTGGGCGTGGAGAAAACCGAGAACGGCTACCAGCTGGCGCTCAATGGCGAAAAAGTAAGTGCCCGCTCACTTGTGGTGGCCAGCGGCGGATTATCCATGCCGGGGTTGGGCGCCTCGCCGTTCGGTTACAAACTGGCGGAGCAGTTCGGCCTCAGGGTGCTGCCGACGCGCGCCGGGCTGGTGCCTTTTACCCTGCATAAGCCGCTGCTGGAGCATGTGCAGACGCTGTCCGGCGTGTCGGTGCCGGCGGTGATCACCGCCGAGAACGGCGTCAGCTTCCGTGAAAGCATCCTGTTTACCCATCGCGGTCTCTCCGGCCCGGCGGTATTGCAGCTGTCCAGCTACTGGCAACCGGGTGAGTATGTGAGCGTTAACTTACTTCCTGAGCTGGATCTGGCGGGCTTCCTGGATAACCAACGCCAAGAGCACCCGAACCAAAGCCTGAAAAACACCCTGGCGCTGCATTTGCCGAAGCGGCTGGTGGAGTGCTTGCAGACCCTGGGACAACTGCCGGAGGCGACGCTGAAGCAGCTGAATGCGCCGCAACAAGCGGCGCTGGTGGATCTGTTGCAGAACTGGCGCGTGCAGCCGAACGGCACCGAAGGCTACCGCACGGCGGAAGTGACGCTCGGCGGCGTCGACACCAACGAACTTTCTTCCAAGACGATGGAGGCCCACAAGGTGGCGGGGCTCTATTTCATCGGCGAAGTGGTGGACGTGACCGGGTGGTTGGGTGGCTACAACTTCCAGTGGGCCTGGAGTTCGGCCTGGGCCTGCGCCCAGGCGCTGGCGGCGCAGGGGCGTTAAAACCCGCTCAGCCTTGACACGTGCCGGGTCACATTGGCCCGGCCTTGAGCTGATTCATTAATTTCATTTTAGTGTTGCCGTCGAGAAAACTCGCCTCCAGCGCCTGTCGGTTGCTGCGGTTAAAATCGTCATCCTGCCAGCCGAAGGCGTCATGCAACAGCTGGTACTCCTTGTTCAGCGTGGTGTCGGCGACGGTGCGCGCATCGGTATTCACGTTCAGCCGCACTCCCATCCTTTTCAGCCGATCTATCGGATGATCGTCGATGCTGTCGAACAGATTGCAGACGAGATTGCAGCTGGGGCAGATCTCGAGCAGGACGCCGGTGGCTATCAGACGCTCGATAAGGGCAGCATCCTCGATGCTCCTGACGCCGTGGCCGATGCGCGACACCTGTAGCTGCTCCAGCGTTTCCCGTACGCTGTCGGCGCCCTTCGCCTCGCCGGCGTGGGCGATGACGTTGCCGCCGGCTTCGCGCACCGCCCGAAAGGCCGCTACGTGATTGGCCAGCGGGTAACGCGCTTCATCGGCGGCCAAATCCAGCGCCACCACGCCGCTTCCCTGATAATCGATAACCAGTTTCGCCGTTTGCAGGCTGGCGGCCGCGTCGAAATGTCGCAGCGTACACAGGATCAGCCCGGCGGCGATGCCGTAAGCCCGTGATGCGTGATGCATGGCCGCCAGCACCGTCTCGACCACCGCTTCGCCGGTTAATCCCAGCCGGGTATGCAGCAGCGGCGCGAAGCGCAGCTCGGCATAGATGACATTATCCGCCGCCAACTGCGCGAATAAGTCCTCGACGGCCAGCGTTATCGCCTGGCGTGTCTGTAATAGATCTATTTGCGGCGCTATCTTGCTTAAAAAGTTCCCCAGATCGGCGCATCGCTTCGGCGCGATAAATTGCCGATTAAATGCCGCTCTGGTTATTTGCGGGTCGACCTTTTTGACATAGTGGTAGCTTAAACAGGTATCCAAATGGACGTGTAATTCCACCTTGTTTAATTTGCTCGGATCGAAGGTCATGGCGGCCACCTATTTCATTCGCGGTGAGATAACAGCGAGAACAGTTTTTCTTTAAACAGGCCGGGTTTAATGCGGGTAATTACGCGCGCATTGGCCGGTTTGCCGGTCAGGTGGGTGGAATCGATGACGTAATGGCCGTAAGACCCTTCACTTTTATATTCAACCCAGGAATACGCCTCCAGACTGGTCTCGACGATGTCCGGGTAGAGCGCCACCGCCATGGTGGTCGGATCGGGTAAATCAAACCCTATACGCTCGGTGCGCCCGGCGTTAAACGCCATCAGCGTGCGGTTGCAGCGCACGGCAAAGCGCCCCAGCTCGCTGAGATCATTCAATCGAGCTATATCGCGTTGGTCGATAAACGCTTCCCCCATGCCGATCTCCCAGCCAACGAGGGTGAGCGGCAGCCCGGCAGTGAGCACCAGATGCGCGGCCTCGGCATCGGCGTAAAAATTAAATTCGGCCAGCGGGGTGATATTGCCGGGCATCAGCCCGGAACCGCCCATCACATAAACCCTCTTCACTTTTTCGGCCAGCGTGGGCGCTTTCAGCACCGCCATCGCGAGATTGGTCAACGGCCCGAGGGTGACGATTTCCAGCTCGCCATTGAGCCGTGCGGCGCAGTCGATGATGGCGTCCACGGCATGAACGGGTTCGGCGCTCTGGCGCGGATCGGGCAAGGCCATGTCGCCCATGCCGTCTTCGCCGTGAATATGGTGCGAATGATAACGCGTTCGCAAAAGCGGTTTCGCCATGCCGGCATAAACCGGGGGCGCATAGGTTCCCGCTTTTTCCACGCAGATAAGTGCATTTTTGACGCACTGTTCAAGCGGGCAGTTTCCCGCGACGGTGGTGATCGCTTCCACCTTCACGTCGGGTGCGCGCAACGCCATCAGCAGCGCGACGGCATCGTCGGAAGCAGTATCGGTATCTATCAAAATATGTCGCATGGCCATCTCCTCGGGTGGGCTATGCGGAGAAAGTACCCAGACGACCTAAGGCAAAAAAGGTCAGATGTCCTTTTTCGTTCTGAAGCGCGTCGGCTATGCTGAACGCAGTCGAAAGCGAGGATGTAAGACGGTTAAGGATGAGCCCTGGGAGTGAATCGCCTTGAAAACGGTCGGTGACAGCAAGCTAAAAGAAGCTTTTATCGACGCTCACGATCTGCGAACGGCGCTTTCGCCCACGCTGCTCGCCGCACTGCGCCTGGTCAGCGTCGAAGCCGGCGAATACCTGGTGACGCAAAGCGATCGTTTGACCCACCTGTTTTTTCTCGTGCAGGGAAAATTGCAGGTTGAGAATTTTGATGTGAATGGCGCGCACATTGTCTTTTCCTTCGAAACGGATTTCTCGGTGATTGGCGATCTGGAGCTGTTCTCCCAGGCGCAGCGCACGCTGTTCAGCACCGTGCAGGCGGTGACCGACGCGCTGCTCCTCGCGGCACCGATAGAGGCCATCAACAATCACGCCCTGAGCGACCCGGCGTTCCTCACCTTTATCTGCCGGCAATTGAGCAATAAGCTGCTGAATGCCTCTTTGCTGCATGCGAACGGCGTTTTTACGGCGGAGTATAAATTGCGAAAATTTTTATTATTCAAGATAAAGAACGAAGGGGAATTGATTGAGCTGGAAAACCGGGAGGCGCTGGCGGCGAGATTGGGCATCTCCGTCAGACAGCTGAGCCGCGCGCTGGCGCAGCTCGCGGCGGACGGCATCATTCAATTTAAAAACAAATCACTGCGGGTGACGGATCGCCAGCGGCTGTCCGACATCAACGGGAGCGCCAGGATCTAGCCGATCGCCGGCCCCTTCAATTCCACGCGATTGCCGTCCGGATCGCTGAAATAAATGGACGGGCCGTCGCCTTCAGCGCCATAGCGCGATTCGGCGGGATCAACGCCGATCCCCTGCGATCGCAGATAGGCCAACAGCTCGTCCTCGTTGAAAGGATCGATGCGCAGGCAGATGTGATCGACATTTTGCCGGTGAGGATCGGGCGCCGTGCCGCCTTTTTTCCCCAACACGCCGTTAATATCCACCAGATCGATCATGGCCGCTCCGGCGCGCAGGTGCATCAGCCCCAAATCCGGCCGCTGTTTGGCGATATCACAGCCGACGATCCGGGTATAAAAATGCAGGCTTTTCTGCATATCGCGCACGCGCAGCACCACATGGTCGATAGTCTTCAGGCTGAAAGGGCGCACGGCCATCTCCTCAAACGGAAGTCTCCTTTACAGCATAAACGGCGCTGGCGGATTTATCCTGCTCCAGAGCTAAAGCAAAAAAATGGCCGATGGTTTTCACCATCGGCCGTAAGCGTGAGGAGTGTTCACGCATTAACGCGGGAAGTTGCCGCTCAGCGCATGCAGGCCATCCTGGTAGATGCCATGGAACAGGGCGACGGCTTCGTCGTCGCTGATATTGACCGGCGTGAAGCTGCCCGACCATTCCACGCGCGCCACGTTGGCGTCGTCGGTGGCGTGTACCGACAGGGTGGACAGGTAATTCACCACCGGGAACGGCGCCTGCATGATGGAGTAGCTGTAGCTGCGTTGACGGTTGTCGAACGCTTCCAGCCGCTCGATAACGGTGCCGCCGTCAGAGGTCGTCAAAGTGCGCACGCGGCCGCCTTCAGAAACGACGCTTTTCGGAATGAACGGCAGCCAGTCAGGCAGGGCGTCGAAGCCGCCGATCAGTTGCCATACGGTGTCGGCGGATGCCGGGATGTTCATAGATACGGATGTAGTAGCCATTTTCTTTCTCTCTTGATATCGGTTTAGGGTACGGAATTACATTGCCAGGGTGTCGACGACGCCGCCGTCGACGCGCAGCGCCGCGCCGGTAGTGGCCGAAGACAGCGGAGACGCAAGGTAAACGGCCAGGTTGGCCACTTCATCGACGTCCGCCGCGCGTTGAATGATGGAGCTTGGGCGTTCGGTTTTAACGAACTCGTCGGCCTGATCGCGCGCGCTGCGCCCGGATTTGGCCGCCGCTTCCGCCAGCATCTCCTGCAGGCCTTCGGTAAAGGTTGGCCCTGGCAGGATGGCGTTGACCGTCACGCCGGTGCCGGCGAGGCGCTTCGCCAGGCCGTGAGATACCGCCAGGTTGGCGCTTTTGGTCACGCCGTAGTTGATCATATCCGCCGGGATGGCGACGCCGGATTCGGACGACACGAAAATAATGCGTCCCCAGCCCTGTTCGGTCATGCTCTGCGCGTAGTGGCGCGCCAGACGCACGCCCGAGAGGACGTTGACGTTATAGAAGTGCATCCACTCGCTGTCGGGCACGGTAAAGAAGTCTTTATCGTTGAAAATACCGAGGTTGTTGACCAGCACGTCGGCTTTAGGCTCCGCGGCGAACAGGGTTGCAGCCCCTTGTTCGGTGCCGAGATCGGCGACCACGCCGCGTACCTGCGCGCCGGGCACGTTGGCGCTGATGTCGGCGATGGCGTTATCGACCCCGGCTTTCTGACGGCCGACGATCACCACGGTGGCGCCCGTTTTGGCAAGCCCGCGCGCGATGCCGAGACCGATGCCGGAGGTGGAGCCGCTGACGACGGCGACTTTGCCTGAAAGATCCAGTTTCATCATGTATATCACTCTGTCATGTGGGTAATGGGGCCGGGGGCCGGCCCCATAAAACTTAACGAATCGGCAGCGGCGCGTTGTCGGCCACCAGTTTCTGACGGCGCATCTCCGCCCAGAACTCAGCCGGGATCACTGCATCCAGCGCAGCCAGATCTTCGGCCATGCGGCCAGGACGGCTCGAACCGGGGATCACGGCGGCGACGGCCGGGTTAGCCAGCGCGAATTGCAGCGCAGCGGCTTTGACGTCTACCTGGAAGCGAGCGGCGATCTCTTTGATTTTCGCGACTTGCTGGCGAATAGCCGGGGACGCTTTCTGATATTCGAAATGTTCGCCGCCGGCCAGCACGCCGGAGCTGTATGGGCCGCCGACGACGATATCGACATTCTGTTCCAGCGCTTCCGGCATCAGGCGTTGCAGGGCGCGTTCGTGATCCAGCAGGCTGTAGCGGCCGGCCAGCAGGAAGGCATCCGGTTTCGGCTCATCAAGCGCCAGCGTCAGTTCGCAAGGCTCGACGCGGTTGACCCCGAGGCCCCAGGCTTTGATCACGCCTTCGTCACGCAGGCGGGACAGTGCGCGGAAGGCGCCGGTACGGGCGATATTGAACTGTTCCAGCCAGCTGTCGCCATAGAAATCCTGAGCGACGTCGTGGATCCAGACGATATCCAGACGATCGGTTTTAAGACGCTTCAGGCTGTGTTCAATGGAGCGAAGCGTGCCGTCTTCCGAGTAGTCGTTCAGGATCTTGTTTTTCAAACCGTGTTCGAACAGGCCGCCTTTCTCACCCAGATCGCGGGCGGCGGGATCTTCCATTTCGTCCAGCATGATGCGGCCCACTTTGGTGCTCAGCACGAACTCATCGCGTGGGTACTGAGAGAGCGCTTCGCCCATGCGAATTTCCGACAGGCCGGAACCGTAAAGCGGTGCGGTGTCGAAGTAGCGGATGCCCAAGTCCCAGGCGCTGGTTACGGTAGCCAGCGCTTCTTCTTCTGGAATGGCGCGGAACATATTGCCGAGCGGCGCGCCGCCCAAACCGATCTTGCCGGGTAAAATATTTTTGATGCTCATGGTGAATCCTCAATACGTTATCTTTTCAGGGAAACTAGTGGGGCTCATACAGCGTCTGCCCCGTCACGAGGCTAAAGATAACTTGGCAAGTTGTGACTTGATAGGACATAATTTGTCTAAGTTAAGTCCTTTGAGGTCTCACGTGATCGATTTACGTCAGTTGAAATACTTTGTGGCGGTGGCGGAAGAAGAGCACGTCGGCCGCGCCGCCGAACGGCTGCACATTTCCCAGTCACCGCTGAGCCGGCAGATTTCCCAGCTTGAGGAACGTCTGGGTTTGATGCTGTTCGAGCGCAATCAGCAGCGCATCCGTCTGACCGCCGACGGCCAGACGTTTCTGGCCGAAACCCGCGCGCTGTTGACGCACGCCACCCGGCTCGAGTCGCTTGGGCGCCGTCTGGGGCGCGGGGAAGACGGCGGGCTGTGCATTGGCTATATCGAAAATGCGATGCACTCCGGCGTCTTGTCGAACGCATTGCGGTCGCTGCGGGTTTCCCGGCCGGATGTGCACATCGTGCTTTACAGCCAGCCTTCTTTCATACAGCTGGAAGGGCTGCGGCAGCGCAGCCTGGACGTGGCGCTGGTCAATACGGTGCCGGATCGCGCGGATCCGGATTTTGAATATACGCAGGTGCTGGACGATCGCATGCTGTTGGCCTTGCCGCAGGCCCATCCGCTGGCGGAGCGAGAGACGCTGCTGCCGGCGGATCTCACCGATCAGGCCTGGATTTCGGTGCTGCACAAGGAGGATGCCCATTCGCGCGACGACTTCGTGGCGGCCTGCGTGAAGGCCGGGTTCGATCCGGATATCCGGCTGGAGGCGGGCGAGCCGCTGACCGCGCTGGGGCTGGTCGCCGCCGGGTTGGGGATGACGTTGATCCAGCACAGCCTGCGGCATAACGCGCCGCAAGGCGTAGTGCTGCGCGAACTGCCCTGGATGCAATACACCACGCAGCTGTGGGCCGTGTGGCACAAGGCCAACCTGCGCCCGCTGGTCACCCATTTCCGCGAAGTGATGTCGGCCGGGCCGGCCTGCCACTGACTGCGCGGCGGTGTCCGGCCCGGATGGCGCCCGCTACGGCGCAGCGCGCAGGGCGGCGACGATCGCCGCCAGTGCGGCGCGTTGCTCGTCTGCCAGCGCGGGCTGCGCCTGCGCGGCATTTTCCGCCAGCAGGGTCTGCAGGCCGATCAGCCAGTCATAGATATAAAATGCGGTATTTTTGGTTGGCGTCGGTGCCAGCCGGGTGAGCCGCTGCTGGCCGCTCCAGTCCACCGCCGGCTGCGGCGGCGGGGTAAAGATCGGTTGGCCGGGATTGACGCGGCTCTCGGGGCGCGTTGCCGCATCGCGCCGCTGGAAGCCGAGCCAGGCGACGAAGTCGCCCAACAGCGCTAACGCCTGGCTGATCTGCCGATCTTCCCCCTGTTCCGGCAGGCCGCCGGCGCACAGCGCGCGCTCCAGCTCATCATCGAGCCGCTGGCGGCAGGCGGCGCCGATCAACGCATCAACCAGCAGTTCGAGATGCGGTTTGTCGACGCCGAGCAGATCCAGCAACCGGCGGCTGTCCGGCAGGCTGCGCAGATGGTTGATCCAATCCGCGAATATCCGCGTGGCAAAGGGTGACGTGGGGGGCTCGCCGGGCGCCGGGGTTTCCGGTGCGCCGAACAGATCGATGTCGAGCCCGAACGGCGCAGGCGTCGCCGGGGTCGGCGCGGCGTGCTGCTGTTGCTGGTAAAGTTGGCGCAGCGTATCGCGCTGGGGCAACAATCGTTCCAGCAGTTCGCCGTGGCGGCCGGCCTGCGCCTGCAGCGCGCGCAGCAGCTGTTGGGCGCGTTGCTGGGTCGCGTGCGGATCGGCGGCGGTGAGCCAGTTGCCGAGCAGGCTTTCCGTCAGCTCGCGCTGCAACTCTTCGCGCAGCTCGAGCAGGCGCGCTTGCTTGTGGGCCGGGCGCGCCTGTGCGGCCAGGTAGTTCACCATGCGGCGGCAATCCTGCTCATCCAGCGCCAGCAGTGTGGCCCAGCTGTCACCGGGTTCGCCGACCTGGCGCTGAACGGCGTCGTCAGGGCGCGGTTTGCCTTCCTGGCGTGGGTCGAACGGCGTGATCGCCCAGATTAAACCGGGTTTGCGGCGCTGGCGCAGCGCCGGGGTTTCCCCCTGGGTGTGGTCGACCCAACCGGCGAGCGCCTGGCCGATGCGCGCGGCGTCCTGCGGCGTGGCGGCGGCATCGGCTACCAGCAGCAGGTTGGCGTGCAGGCCGTCCGCGCAGCGGGCCAGCAAATGGGCGCGTTTCGCCTGTTGCAGCCGCTGCGTCGGTTCCGCCTGCGGGCGGGCGCAGCTGCCGGGCAGGTCGATCAGCGCCACGTCGGCGGGCAGGCCCGCCTGCGCCGTCTGCGGCAGAACGGTGGTGACTTCGGCGGTCAACCAGACCAGATCGCTCAGCGCGATCTCCCGTTCACCGTCGTGTTCGGCCATCACGACGATTGCCGTGTTTTCCGGTGCGGCGCTCGCGGTCAGCAGCGTCAAGGCGCGGCGCGGGGCATGAACCTGCCGGCTGTCACCGAGGGCATGCAGCGTGTGTGCCAGCTGGCGATAATGCGTCGTCAGCGTCGGTTCCTCTCCCCACAGCGGCGCAAACAGGCGCGCGCGATCGTCGATGCTAAGCTGCGGCGCCAGCGCCACGGCCTGCGGCCAGAAATGCCTGTCCAGCGTCTGTTGCCCCTTGTCGCCGTGGCGGCGTTGGCTATCCCACAGCGCCAGCACATCGCCGTCGCTGAGGCCGTCGGGGGCGATGGCTTGGCGGTGGCGCGCCAACGTTTGCAGATGGCCGGCGATCGCGCGGGCGTCCCAGTCCAGCCGGAAGCCGCCCATCGCGGCGGCATCGAGCGTGATGGCCAGCCACTGCGCTTCATTGAGCAGGGCGAGGGCGATCGGATACTCGGCGGGCCCCGCCTCGGCCGCCGTGCAGTAGCGCACCGCGAGCGAAAGGTCCGCGTTGAAGTGCTTTGCGCCAGGCGCCAGCGCCGCCAGCAGATGGGCCTTGGCGGCGGCGTTGTGGCCATACAAACCGATGGCGACCTGCGCAGGGCATGTGTTTTCCAACCGTGCGGCGCGGTTATGGCAACGGCGCAGGCGCAGCGTCAGGCGATCGGCCTCCCGCTCCAGGCGAGGGGATTGGCGGCGCGCGGCGTCCACCCAGTCGATCGCCTGCAATATGCCGGCGCTGAGCGCGTTATTCGGGGCCGCTGGGGCGAAGGTTTGTGTGTTCATCGTGGGTAAATGCTCCCGCTGTCTATCCAGTAGTGGGTCGCACCGGAGGCGCTGGCAGCCAGGGTATTGAGTTTCAGTTGCAGGTGGTGCGCCGGGACGGGGCTGCCGTCGGCCAGCAGCGCCTGCGCGATCTTGACGCTCTCGGCGCCCTGCTCGGCGCTGGCGGTGATGGCCAGCCGCAGGCTGATCACCGCGTCGCCGGCCAGCTTGCGCGCCAACTGGGCGTCATTGATGGTCAGCGTATAGAGCGGCGAGGCCGGCCAGCGTTCGTTGTCCAATTGGCGGAACCCCAGACGCAGCGGGCCGCGCAGCTGGAAGCTGCCGGCGGGATCGAGCGCGAAATCGGCGCGATCCAGATCGATGTCGCGGTAATAGACGTTATCGTCCGCCAGCATGTTGTTGCCGTCCAGCATGCCCAGATAGCGAATGGTGGAGTAGGGCTGGAAATCGCCGACGTTGAAGTAAAAGCTCTCCAGCCGCAGATCGATCGCCAGCAGGCACAGCATGGCGCCCACCGCTGCGGTGGATTTCGGGTTGTCGATGCGGCCGCGTTTGTTGAACGGGTACCAGCTGCGGGTGTGATACCCCTCGAGCGGCAGAATGCGGCTGGCGGGCAGCGGCTGCAGATGGCGCAGCAGCGCCTGCACGCCGGGGAAGCGCGCCGGGCGGCCGGTCAGCAGCAGTACGTCGCAGGTATACAGCGCCACCACTTCGGCCAGCAGGCGCAGGCAGCGGCCTATGCCGATGCGATCGGACAAGAAGGCGGCGTGCAGATCGGCCAGGCGGATCACCAGCGGGGTGTGCAGGATATCGAAGGCGTTGCTGTCGGCTTCGCGCTGCACTTCGCCGTTGATAAACGCCAGCACCTGCGGCGTCGGCGGCTGCGGCAGCAGATCGCCCAGGCTGGCGGCGATTTCCGCCCGGTTGTCCAGCGGGTCGTATTTTTCATAGGCGCCGAGCAGCGCGCGTCCGGCGGGCATGAAGATCTGCAGCGCGGCCTGCTGACGCAGGGTGGAAAGCCCGTCCATACGCCCTTCGTTGCCGAACAGCCTGTCCATCAGCGCCGGGGCGGCGTTCACGCCGGCGGCTTCGAATGCCTGCTGCACGGCGGGCAGGATAAACTGCTGGATGGCGTCCAGCAGGATATCGTCGCCGGCGACTTTAAAGCCCTCGCGGAACAGCAGGCGCGGGTTGATTTTGATGTTGTTGCCCACGCCGTCGTCGAGCGAATAGTGCGTGATCGCCAGATCCGTGGTGCCCCCGCCGATGTCGATGGAGGCGATGCGCAGCGTTTTTCCCACCTGCTCACCCGGCGCCAGCGACCGGTCGGGCCGGGCCATGGCGGCGAAAAAGGCGTCGGTGCGGCCGGCGAAGTTCACCTGGGTTTCGTTGTACAGATAGACCATCTGGCCGCAGGTGGCTTCGTCCCACTCGATCTGCACCTGCGGCGCCGGGAAGCGGGCGTGCGCGCCGTCGAACGGCGCATCCTGCGGGTGCCAGCCGAGGGCTTTCCACACCAGCCCGATCGCTTCCTGCATGCGGCGGCGGAAAATCTCGCGCTCCGGCTTCGGCATCGCCGAAGGCAGCGTCAGGATGATGGCGCGTAAACGGCGCGGGGCGGCGGCGTTCGGCATGCGGCTGCGCTGGGCGATGCTGTTGATCTGCATCAGCGCCTGCGCCAACAGCTCGCTCAGCATCAGGCTCATCACCGCGCTGCGGCTGTAATGGGCGGCGAACACCGGCAGCCGTTCGGCCGTCGGCAGGGTGGACAGCGGCACGCCTTCGTCGTTGATCAGGGTGGTCAACGGCGCGGCGGCGGCCATCGGCTCGTGCCGCTCGTTGAAGCGCCAGCCGGGCGCATAGCGCTCTTCGTCCCACAGATAGCGGCGCGGGCTGGAGATGCCGGTGGTGCCTTCATGCCCTTCGCGTCGCTGCGCCAATTGCGCGGCTTCACGGCCGACGCGGGTGATGGACGGCCACTGGAAGGCATCGTCGCGTCCGCTCTGGAAGGACAGATGCGGCTTGCCGAACGCGGCCCGAGAAAACTCCACCCGGCTCTCGAACAGTTCGTTGTAGACGTGATGCGGTTCGGACAGCGAACGCAGCTGCAGCTCGTAGGTTTGCTTCAGGCCGTTGCTCTCTTCCGGGTGGTCTTCGACCAGCACGCCACAGGTGTGCGAGTTACCGACGTCCAGCACCAGATCGACGTCGATCGCCGGTTGCTGCAGCGTTGCAGCCGCCATTTTTATCTGCGGCACCGCCAACTGATGGCCGAGCATGTGCAGCAGGTTGAGGTAGTGCGCCTGATACTCGAAGGTTTTCAGCCCGGCGTTGATCTCCACTTCGGCGCGCTGTTCCCGCTCGGCGGCGCGCTGGCTGAACGCCTCGCGCAGCCAGCCGTCCACCCAGGTCAGATCGAGGAACTCGCCCAGCTCGTGGTTGCGGTGCGCCAGCGCGAAGCTCAGATCGGCGCCGAGATCGCTTTCGCCCGGCGCCAGCGCCTCCTGGCCGGGCGCGGCGGCGCGAGTGTCGAAGGCCAGCACCACGCGCAGCAGGTTGCCGTCCTGATCCGGTTCATCCAGCTGCACCACCTGCAGGCGCGCCCAGTTGTCCGGGCCCGACAAAAACAGGCCCGCCGGGGTGTGGCGCAAGAAGGGCAGCGGCAGCCAGAGCTTATCCAGCAGGCGCAGCGACTGCTGCAGCGGATAGCTGAACTCCGGCCGCACCACTTCGGCGGCCTGGTCGCCCACGGCCGGCAACTGGTATTTGCCGCTCTCGGCCTCCCATTGCAGGCGCAGCAGCGGGCCGCTGGCGGTCTTGCGCACGAATTTGCCGGGAAACTCGGCGTCCAGCAGCGGGGTCAGGGCAAAGTCCAGAAACTGAATGCCGCTGTCCTGGATCAGCGTAATGCCGTGTTTGTAGTCCGTAAGGGGTGCCAGCATCATTTACTCTCGCGCTTGAACGTCATGGGATAGGTGGTGTCCGCATCGTAGCGGCCGGTGCACTCTGCCGCGCCGGTTTCGCCCTGGCGGCAGACGATCTCCGGGATCTGGTAGCGGCTGCCGTCGCTGCAGCGCGCCTTGGTGCGGCTGTTGATCACCAGATTGCCGGACTGCATCAGCCCGGCTTCGACCGCCACCCGGCAGCTGACGCCGTCGCCGTAGGCGATGACAGCGCTGCCCTTGCCTGCGTTCAGGCGGTATTGCAGACCGGGGCGCTTGCCGGTAATCGGATCTTTCAGCGCCACCGTGGCGCGCCATTTGCCGTTAAGGAAACGGGTGGAGCCGGCCTTCACCGCCTCGGGCGGCAGCACCAGCGCATTTTTGTCCGCCGGCTGCGGGATGACCGGGGCTGGGGGCGGCGGCATCAGCGTGGCGTGCGCCAGCGGCAAGCGCAGCTTGGGCAACGGCGCGGCGGTTTTTTCCGGCGGCGCCGGATGGCGCACCTCAGCCGGCATCGCCGGTTGCGGCGACGGTGAGCGGTGCAGCCAGGCGGCCAGCGCCGCGCTGCCTAGCAGCAGTACCGGCAACAGCCACAGCGCGTGGCGCCGATGTGGGCGAACAACGGCGGGGGATTCGACGGGCGCCGCCGGGGCGGGCGCCGGTTCGGGCTCGGCGGCCGGGGCCGGCTTTACCGGTTCGACAACGGCCGGTTTACGCGGAGCGGCGGCGATCGGCGCCGGTTTTTCCACTTCGACTTTCATCTCTGCTTCGATCGGGCGCAGGCAGGCCAACGGATCGTTCGGGCTCTGCGCCTGCGGCTTGATAAAGCCCCAGAAGGTCAGCACCGGTCGATCGTCCACCAGGTAAACGTGGTTGGGGTCGGGTATGTGCATCGCTTTGGCCAGCAGCGCGCCGAACAGGCGATGGCTGGGGTGATCGGTCGCCAGGGCCTGTTCCGTCAGGCTGCGGAAGGTCGTCAGGCAGTGTTCCAGGTGCCGTACCGCCTGCGCGCGCTGGGCATCGCTCGCCGCCAGCCAGGAGGTGACTTTGCCGGGGAAGGGCGCATACCAGTCGATGCGGGTGCCGCTTTCGTTCGGCTGGGGGATCGCCAGACAGTCGGCGGCCTGCTGCTGTCGGCGAAGGCGCAGGGTTTCCCGCAGCTGCTGCGCGCAGGCGTAGACCGGTTGCCCGTTCTCGCCTAAAGCCAGCACGTCATCCAAACTGCCACTGCGTAAGAAGGGTTTCACCACGGCGCCGCACCTTGTCCTGTTCTACAAAAACGCATAAAAGTCCATGATACCCCGCAGGCAGGGCCGCCAAACGGCCAAGGACAGCCCGAAAAACGCCCTTCTTTGGCGTTAGCGGCGCGCTTTGCTAACCGGCACAGTGAAAATTTCACTATCTGGACCTGTCTGTGAACCGCTTTATCTGAAAAATAGAACGCAGCCCCGGCAAACGACGCCGGGCAACGATGTTCTCTTTCACTATGACATCGCCTCGCGGGTTGCCGATTTCGGTATGCCTCAGGCGTGCGGAGCGTTCACATGACGGACAGTCAGTCTGCAAAAACTCTCGTTGTTACCCCTGCACATCCCGCCGCCGGGCATTCGGCCCAGGGCTGGATGAACGGTTTTCTTGGTATGATGATCTTCAGCGGCTCGTTGCCCGCGACCCGGGTGGCGGTGCTGGAGCTCGATCCGCTGTTTCTGACGGCGGTCAGGGCGGCGATCGCCGCTTTGCTGGCCCTGTGTGCGCTGCTGATCACCCGGCAGGCGCGGCCGACGCGGGCGGATTTGCCGCCGCTGCTGTTTGTGGCGCTTGGCGTAGTCATCGGTTTTCCGCTGCTGACGGCGCTGGCGCTGCAGCACACCACGTCGGCGCATTCGCTGGTGTATATCGGCCTGCTGCCGCTGGCGACCGCCGGTTTTGGCGTTTTGCGCGGCGGAGAGCGGCCCAAGCCCGCTTTTTGGGCTTTTTCAGGCGTCGGCGCCGTGCTGGTGGGCGCTTTCGCGTTGAGCCAGGGGAGCGGCGGCGCCTGGCAAGGGGATGCGCTGATGGTCGGGGCGGTGTTGCTGTGCGGCCTGGGTTATGCCGAAGGGGCGGTGCTGTCGCGCCGGATCGGCGGCTGGCAGGCGATCTCCTGGGCGCTGGTGGTCGCCTTGCCGTTGACGCTGGCGGCCACCTGGCTGGCGGCACCGGCCGCCTGGCCCGTGGTCAGCGGCGCTGCCTGGCTGTCGCTGGTTTACGTCTCGGTGTTCAGCATGTGGATTGGGTTTATTTTCTGGTATCGCGGCCTGGCGCAGGGCGGCATCGCCGCCGTCGGGCAGTTGCAGCTGCTGCAGCCGTTCTTCGGCCTGGCGCTGGCGGGCTGGCTGCTGCATGAGACCGTCCAGCCGATGATGATCGCCGTGATGGCCGGCGTGGTGGTTTGCGTGTTCGGCGCCAAACGTTTTTCCCGCTAGGCGCCGCTGCCGGCGCAGGCCAGGATCACCCGTCCGAGCCGTTCCACCGCCTGTTGCACCTGGCGGTCGGCGTAACCGCCCAACCCCAGCACCAGGCCCGGCTCACCGTGGCCGGGCGCATACATCGGCGACACCGCCCGCAGCGCCAACCCGGCTTCGTTGGCCTGCAGGGCGACCCGCACGTCGTCGAGATCTTTTCTCAACCACAGCACCATGTGCATGCCCTGATCGCAGGGCTGCACCACCGCCAGCTCGGCCGGGATGTACGCGTTGATCGCCTCGATCAGCACCCGACGCTTCTCGGCGTAGACGCCGCGCATTTTGCGGATATGCCGGTCGAGATACCCTTCGGCGATAAAGGCGGCCAGCACGTATTGATCCGCGCTGGGTGGATGGCGATCCATCAGGATCCTGGCGCCGCAAAAGGCGTCGACCAGCGGCGGCGGCACGATGGCGTAACCCAACCGCAGCGAAGGGAACAGCACCTTGCTGAAGGTGCCGAGATAGAGCGTCCGCTCGGGCGCCAGCCCCTGCAGCGAAGGGAACGGGTGGCCGGCGTAGCGCATCTCGCTGTCGTAATCGTCTTCCACGATCCAGGCCTGCCGCTCTCTGGCCCAGGCCAGCAGGGCGCTTCTTTTCGCCATGCTCATCGGCATGCCCAGCGGATACTGATGCGACGGCGTGACAAAGGCGGCGCGGGCATTGGCGGCCAGACGCACGCCGGCGGCGACGTCGATGCCGTCGTCGGCGACGGGCACCCTAATCATGCGCCGATCGCGGAACAGGCTATCGAAAATGGCGGTAATGCCGGCGTAGGCAGGATCTTCGACCCAGGCGCTGTCGCCGGCGTCCAACAGGATCTGCGCGGCCAGATACAGTCCCTGTTGGGTGCCGGAGGTAATGAGGATTTGCTGCGGCGTGCAGTTTACCGAACGGGAACGGCGCACATAGTCGCAGATGGCTTCGCGCAGCGGCAGTGCGCCCAGCGGATCGCCGTAGCCCGACGGCGCGCCGGGGCCGCGGGCGCGGATGCGGTTGCCGAGCCGCCGCCAGATATCGTCGGGCGCGGTATCGCCGATTGGCACTGACACAGTGAACGGCACCGGCGGCAGCGCCCGCGCCTGCGTGGCAAAGCGCGCCAGATGCTGCGCCTGTGAAGAAAGCGGAACCGCTACCGCCGAACTCGCCTGCGCCGTGGCGTGCGGCGTGCGGCGCGGCGCCTGATAGTGGGCGACCCGAGTGCCGGAGCCGGGCTGCGGTTCGAGAAAGCCTTCCGCCGTCAGCTGAGCAAAGGCTTCCAACACCGTGCCGCGCGCCAGAGCCAGCGCCGCCGACAGCCGGCGCGTCGAGGGCAGCAGATCGCCCGCTTTCAGATCGCCCCGGTGAATGGCCCGGCGCAGGGCCTGCGCCAGCTGGTGGCTCAGCTGCCCCGCCTGGCGGTCAATCTCGCCGAGGGCGGGGACGTCAACGACTTGGGCTGTTCGGGGCATGGATTCCGGCTCGCTTTGCAGTGTGAAAATGAGTATTCAGAGTAAACCACTCTTTCGGCACTCGCGAGTCCGTTGTCAGTCAACTCAGCCCGCGCTGATTCAGCAGCACCTTATTCAGCTCGCTGTTTTTTCGCACGTTCAGCTTGCGCATCGCCGAGCGTTTATGGGCGCTGATGGTTTTCTGGCTGCGCTGCAGCAGGCCGGCGATGCTGCAGGCGGACATGCCGCTGCTCATCAACCCCAACACTTTTTTTTCGCAGTGGCTGAGCGCGGCGATGCGGCAGGCCTGGCATTTCCACATGCCGGCGGCGTGCAGCGCCATCCACGGATGCTGGATAAATTTCTCCAGCGCCATCTGCAGCTTGAGGCGGATGGCGTAGGCCGAATCGCGCCGATGGATGCTGAACAGCGGCGGCAGGTTTTTCACCTGTTGCTGAGTCGTGTCGTCGAGGATCAGCAGAGTCAGCTGCCGCTGGCGCGGGATGCCGTAGGGGCTCTGGTAACAGCAGGCGCAGCCCCAGCGCTCTTCCGGCGTGCGGAGCACGATTTCGATGTTATCCAACGCCTGCAGTGCCAGCGGCGAGAACTGCGGGTACCGGCGCTGGCATTCGTTCAGGGAGTGCAGATAATCCTGCAGCAGCAGACGCAGCCCCTGCTGGTAGAAGTTATCGCTGTCGAACAGCGTGAAGCGAATATCTGGCATGGGTGCCTCCTTAAAAGGCCGCGCCGGAGCGAACGGTGACGGCCCATTGCCGGCGATTGCGCGCCGGGCGTTTTCCTGATTTCCCTGGGGCGGTGCGGGGCTTATTGGTACGCCAGCACAAAATTGGCGACGGACGTGAATTCGCCTTCGGTAATGCTTTGGTTTTGAATCGCGCTCGGCCGCCCTTGTACGTAGGCGGTGAAGTTCAGGTTGTTGGGGCCGTTTTGCAGCGCGACGGCGCTGGTGGCCTTATTCAGAGAGATGTCCGCACCCTGATGATCGAACAGGGCGATGGCGGCGCCGTTCGCGCCGTTGTTGATCGCCAGCTTGCCCGGCAGCTCTCCGTCTTCGGCGCCGCTGAAGGTCACGCTGACGGATTTGAACACCGTGGTCTTGCAGTCGGTCAGCTTGATGCTGAACGGCACCGGCGTGGTATGTCCGTAGCGGTACAGGGTTTTGACGATCACCGTGCCCATCTCCACCAGCTGATCGGCGGACTGCGGTTCGATATTGCACGGGCGGCTCACCACGGTGCCGTGGAACTGCACCGGCGCGCCGATAAGCTCGGTGTTCGCCGCCGCCGGCATGGCGGCAAACCACCAGGGCGCGCAGCTCAGCAGCGCTAAAGCGCGTAGACGCATTTTCCGTTCCTCCCTCGGTTACTGGAATGCCGCCACGATGGTGGCCGATGCGTTGAATTCCCCTTCGCCGATCTCTGCGCCGCCGTTGGCGAACGGCGCCGCCACCAGGTTCCAGGAGCCGCCGTTGCCGATGTTCGGCACCGGGTAAAACTCATTCGGGATAACCAGCTGGCCGTTATGCGTCAGCCGGATGCCGAGATCGTTCTTGTCGGTTTTGAATACCTCGTTGCTGAAGGAGGCCGCCGTGCCCGACACCGCCAGCTTGATATTCAGCGTGCCGTCCTCGAAGCTGCCGCCCTCGCACTGGAAGCGCACCGGAATGCTTTGCGGGTAGTTCGAGCCGTTGAGATCGCTGCCGCCGATCTCGCCGAACTCCACGTTGATCAACTGGCCTTCGTTCACCACGCATTTATCGGGCACGTAGAGGATTGCGGACTGGATAAACACCTGCGCCATCGGGTTGGGGCCGAAACCGCCGTCGGTCGAGCCGAGGCGGCCGTACATCTCGATGATCTGCCGATCGTTAATCTCAACGCCGTTAATGATTTTTTTGCGCACCCGGAAGGTGATCTTGCCTTTGGAGCCGCTGCCGTAGTTGTTGACCTGCAAGTACGGCGGCTGGCAGCGGTGTTGGCTCAGCAAATTCGATTCGTTGTAAAAAGGCACGGTGACGTAGGCGTTCTTGTTGCCGGCAATCCACACCTCGGCTTTTAAATCCAAAAAGTCATTCAGCTTTAAATAGCCGTTGCCGTAGTCGGAGGGGGGCAACGCCGAATCCGACTTGTAAAAGTGCGGGCTGGTGGGGATAGGGGTATCGCAATACACCTTGCCGGTATAGGTGCCGCCCAGATCATAGGGAAACAGTTTGGTGAACCCCACCTGGTTGGTGATGTTGCTTTCATTCAGATCGATATAGAACTGTTTCGGCCCGCCGTCCGGCGTGACATAGCCGTTGGCCCAGGCGGCGGGGGCCGCCAGCGCAATCGCCAGCGGCAGGCAGAGTTTGGTCAGTTGAGTTTTCATTGCGTTCTCGAGCCTCACAGGTAAATCACCTGAATGTGCGCCACGGCGGCGAACCCGGCCGCCATCACCGCCCGCTGGGTGGATTCCACGCTGGCGCTGAACCACAGGGTGTTGCTGCCGGGCTGCAGAATGTAGGGGCGGCTGCGCTGATTCAGCTCCAGCGCCTGGCCCTGCTGGTCTTGCAGCCGCAGGCCGATGCCCTGTACGCCGCCGTTCAGCTTCAGCAGCGACGGGTTGTCGACGTCGCTTTCGCCGAGAAACACCAGCGTGGCGGCCTGCTCACCCTGCAGGTAGAGGCGGCCGGCATCGCCGTTGCGCGGGCCGGCCGGGTTATCCGCCAGCGCGCGCGCGCCCAGCAGGCAATTGCGGAACGAGAGACGAAAACGCACCGGCGCGCTGCGATCGCCGGCGTTGCGGAAGTCGCGTGCGCTGACGTCGCCCAGATCGACGGACTGATCCCGGCTGTCCGGCGTCAGGCTGCAGGGAGAGCTGAGCAGACCGCCGTGAAAGCTGACGGTGCCGGTGGTGCCTTCGATCACGCCCAGCGGCGTTGCCGCCAGCGCGCCGCCGCCGCACAGCAGTGCGCCGAGCAGCAGAGGGCGCAGTCGATCGGTGAATTCAGCCATGCTGGACCTCCTTATTTTTTCTCGGGCACGGCGGTGCAAACGCCGCCATTGCAGACGAAGCGAAGCTCCGGATGGCCGCCGTAGTCGTTGATGTAGGTGATGACGAAGCTGTTCATGCCGGTGTCGTGCAGCTTGAGGCTTTCGCTGGATTTCGGCTTCAGCATCAGCGGCTGAAAACCGCCGATCGCGCCGCCGCCCTGTTTTTGCGTCTGCCGCGTCATGCCGGTCAGGGTGATATAAAACGGCGTCGGGTTGTCGACGGTGATGGCGCCGCCGCTTTTACGGAACACCAGCTTTTCCTGCCACACTTCACCCTTGGGCGCGACAATCGCCTTCGGCCGGTAAAACAGCTTGATCTGCGTCTGCAGCGCCAGCTGCATCACGTTGGTTTTGGTGCTTTTCGGCGGGATCTCGCGCAGGTTGAAGTAGAACACCGACTCGCGATCCTGCGGCAGGCGATCCGCTTCCGGCGTCTTGGTGATGCGCACCACGCTGCGCTCGCTCGGCTCCACGCGCTGCAACGGCGGCAGCACCACCAGCGGCGAGGTGATCTTCTGATGCTGCTCGTTCTCCAGCCAGGACTGCGCCAGGAAAGGCAGCTCTTTGTTTTCGTTGACGATATTCAGGCTGATCGATTTGGCGTCGCTCACATAAACGGCGCGCGTGCGATCCAGCGATATCGCCGCGTCGGCGGTGGGCAGTACGGCGCTCAGGGCCAGGCCGGCGGCGGTCAGTAGCGTTATCGGGTGTTTGTTCATGTCATTATTTCTCAGCGTTACGGATTACAGGGTGGCGCACGGCAGCAGCAGCTGGTCCAGCGGCTTGGCGGCGCCCGGGATCACGATGCGGCAGCGGCGTTGGCCTTCCCAGGCGACATCCAGTTTTTCCTCCGGCTGTACGCCGGTCAGATAGACCGAGCCGCCGTCGTTGACCACCGCGACCTCGCGGCCTTTCTCGCTCAGCACCGCGGCGCCGAACGGCGGTTCGCTGCCGTCCGCGAGGCGAATGGTGGCCAGCAGCTTGCTGCCTTTCACCACCTCGAAGTGGCGGTAGCCGATGGCGCCTTCGGTCAGCGTGCCTTGCACCACGGCGCGAGTGGCCTCGACGTCGTCCGCCAGCTTGTTGACGTCAATACGGGTGTCGGTGTTGTAGTAGCTGGTGATGTCGGAAATCACCGCCAGCCCGAAACGGTTGCTGTAGGCGCGGCCGTTATTGATCGGCACGCCGGCGATGCCGTCGGTGTCGAGCATCATGCGGCTGCCGCCGTTGCTCGAGTTCTGATGCGCCGCGATACCGTGCCGGGTCGCGGTGAGACCGCCGCGGAACGAGCCGCCGATCGACGAGTAGCTGTCCTGCTGGTAAGAGGCGCTGGCGTTCAGCGAGCCGAACGAGGCGTTGTGGGTGTAGTACCCGCGCGCCAGCGATTTGCCGGACTGGTTAAAGCCGCCGCTGACCTGCCAGGTATTGTCCGGATCGCTGTAGTCGTTGTACGACGCGGTCTGCGTGACGTCGCCGTTGTTGGTTTGCAGCGCATAGCCGACGCGCCGACGATCGCCGATCGGTACGGTGAAGTTGAGCATCACGCTGTCGTCGGTGCGGCCCTGGTAATAGGTGCGGTAAGCCGACAGCGAGGCGGTGATGTTGCTGATATCGCCGATGCTGAACAACTTGCTGGTCGACAGCCCGTAACGATCCTGGGTTCGCGCGTCCCAATAGGTCTGGTGCGAGTAAGTCAGATAGGTGGTGATCGCCCTGGCGCTGTCTTCCGCCATAAAGGTTTTACTGGCGGTGATGGTATACAGCTCTTTCTGACGGCCGTTGTAATTCTTGTCGTAATCGCCGTAGCGCTCCTGCAGATACTGCGACATGTTCATGAATTTGCGTTGCGAGAAGCGGTAGCCGGCGAAGGTGATCTGGCTGTTCAGCTCGTCGAAGCGTTTGGCGTAGTTGAGCTTGAACGACATGCCGCTGGCGGTCGGCTCGCCGGGCAGGCGAGCGATCGACTGGGTGACGTCCAGCGACATGGCGCCGAACACGTTCAGATCGCGGCCGAGGCCGAGCGCCCAGGCGTTATAGTCGCCGCCGAGCAGCGCGCCACCATACAGCGACCAGGCGTTGCTCAGCCCCCAGGAGAAGTCGCTGGCGGAAAACAGCGGCCCCTGGGTGCGGTGGTCGTAGGCCGAGGTTTTGCCGAGCGCCACGTTGTAGCGCACGTAGCCCGGGCGGGTCAGGTACGGAATGGTGGCGGTATCCACCTGGAAGGTCGAAACGGTGCCGTCCTGCTCTTCCACCTTGACGTCCAGCTTGCCGCGCACCGAGCTGTTGAGATCCTGGATGGCGAACGGCCCGGCGGGCACGGTGGTTTCGTACAGCGTGCGGCCTTCCTGCGAGACGGTGATCTTGGCGTTGCTCTTGGCGATGCCGCGCACTTCCGGCGCGTAGCCCTGCAGGTTAGGCGGCAGCATGCGCTCGTCGCTGGCCAGGTTGAGGCCGGTGAAGCGATAGGCGTCGAACACCCCGGAGTCGAGATAGATCTCGCCCAGCGTCAGCTTGGCGGCCTGCATCGGCAGCGCGCGGTAGGCGTAGATCTGGTTCCAGTCGAAGCCGGTGCTGCGATCGCCGGCCTGCTGATTGTAATTGGCCTGGTAGTCCGCGCGCAGGCGCCAGGGGCCCAGGTTGGCGCCCAGCGTGCCGTAGCTGCTCAGGTTCTGGGCGGTGTTGTTGTTGTGGCTCTGTTTGCCTAACTGGCCGCTCAGGTTGTAGTCCAGCAGCAGGCCGGGAATGCCGTCGTCCCACTGCTCGGGCGGCGTCCAGTCGGGATCGGAGTATTTCATCCACGCCTGCGGGATGGTGATCGCCAGCACGCCGCCGCCGATGCGATCGGATATGGTCGCGCCTTTGATGCCGCGAATGTCGGCGCACTGGTTGTCGTGCCACAGGGTGATTTTTTTGGCCGCTTCTTCTTTTAACGCCATTTTTTCCACCAGGTCAGGCGGCAGGCACACCTGGCTGCCGCTCTTGTTATCCGGCGACGGGAAATACTGAATGCTGCGCTGGGGCAGCGTTTTCTGGTTGATCTTGATGTCCAGCAAATAAGCGCCGGGCATGACGTAGTCGGCATCGGAGAAACGCGAAAGATCCACTTTGCTGCGCTCGCCGATATCCAGGACGTCGGTATTGAATTCCGTGGCGGAAAATGCCGGACGCACCCAGAGGAAAGACAGAATGACGAGGAGAGGTAGGTGTTTCCGTGTCAGTAATGACGTCATAGCATAATCACTCATGGCAAGTCCGCGCCCAATAGCAGGTCATCCGTACGACCTGAATACGTAATGCTGTGCAGCGCCCGCCGGCGCTAGAGATAAGACAGGGTGAATTTGGCCAGAGAGCTGAAGCCGCCCGCCCGCGCCTTGTCGGGATGCAGGCGCAACTGCGCGCCAAAGCGCAGCGTGTTGTCGCCGGCGACGATCTGGTAATCCGCCGTCGTGCTGCCGAGCGGGATCGGCGTGCCGGCATCGTTCAACAGCTCGATAGCCACGCCCTGCGCCTCGCCGTAAACGCCGAGCAGGGAAGGATCCCCGCTGTCGGCGGTGCCGTCGAACGTGACGTTGGCCGCGCGATAGATGAAGTCAGGCTTCACCTGGCTGGCCAGCTCGCAGTTCACCAGTTTGATCGTGAAATGGCGGCGGCTGCCGATCAGCACCGACTGCCCATCCTGCGAGGCGTCGGTCATGGAAATCAGACCAAAATCGACGGTTTGATCCAGGCTGTCGCTGGCGATGCCGCACGGCGTTTCAACGATGGTGCCGCCCAGGCTGACTTTGCCGTGGCCCTGATTTTTCGCTGCCGCCGCCGCGCTGCCGACGCTTAGCGCGATGAGCAACAGGCCGCAAAGGCGGATAGTCATGCTGGCGTCTCCCTGTCTTTCCCTGTTCCCTTGCCGGTATCCTCGGCATGCAATAAAGCGGGGGATGCCCTGAGACATCCCCTGTGGGGTATTACAGGTAAGCCAGGGTGAAGTTCGCCACGCTGGTGAAGTCGCCCGGCACCACGGCGCTTGAGGCGCTGCTGCCCTGCAGATAAGCGGCGAATTTCAGCGAGTTGTCGCCATCGTTCAGGCCCTGACCGTCGGTCGCGGTGCCCAGTTCCACCTCTTTGGAGTGCAGGTTGTCGTAGATCACGATGCCGGCGCCGGTTGCCGTGCCGCTCAGGGCCAGCAGTTTGTTGTTAACCGGATCAGGCGTGCCGGTAAAGGTCACTTTGACGTTTTTCATGGTGGAGATGGAGCAATCTTTCAGTTCGATGTTGAAAGGCTGCATGCTGGATTTACCCTGGTTGGCCAGGATGCGGCTGCTGATCTGGCCCATCGGCACGGTTTGGTCAACGGATTCCGGCGCGACGCTGCATGGCGCATCGATAATTTCGCCGGTAAAGGTGACTTTACCGCTGCCCTGATTAGATGCGGCATGAGCAACAGATGCGGAAGCGAAAGCAATCATGGTTGCCAGCATTAATTTATTCAGTTTCATTTCTCAGGTTCCTGTAGAGAGTTTTTAAATAAAAAGAACAGCACATCTAAATCCCCCGCGGCGGTGGCAACGCCATGTCGCCGCCCGTGCGGTTGGAGCCAGATCCTTTTGCTCTGGGCAATACGCCGATATCCGTTATTTATGAGAAATAACGAGATTTGGAAAATCGATAATGGATTTTCTGGTAAATAAAATACGTTTTTTACGTGTGGCGTGTTGCTGGGAATATTCTTGCAAATAATAGTATTGCTTGGAAATAGATTTTATTAAATTAAGTCAAATTCAGAATATAAAACCAAAAGGAAAAAGAAATATATTTGCTTTAAAATCAATAGATCGTATACAAATATTATCCAGTATAAATCACTATATAAATAACGATATGCGAGATATTAGATCGGGGGAAATAGGGTGACACCTACAATTCACAATATTGTTTTGCTAATATCGCTCTGAGGCAGCAGATGATGCATTTCCCTTTAGAAACAAAATATAAAACATAATTTATTGTTTTTATTGTTATTTCATGGTTGTTTGTTCATGAGGGAATGGGGTTTCTTATTCGCGTTTAGCCAGCGTTTAGACCTAATTGGTTAACAATTAAATAACAATTGCACCGGTAGTGAATTATTCTATCGCATTGCGTGATAGGGATTTTTTGCTACCTAACCCATTTTGATTAATCAAATTAAGGCATGTGCTGCTGCCGTTCGCCACATAATGATGACCTAAGTGACAATTAAAGGATTATAAACGGAATGATAACGATGATTAATGCTTGCGGCGGGCGCCGTTGGGTGGGGTTGACCCTATTTCTGCTGTCTCTTATGGCGCTTTCTGGCTGTGCGGGCGGGAGCAAGACAAAACTGAATTCCGTGAAAAAAATCTCACAGAATAATCCTAATGATAAATCCGATGAGCAACGCATCGCGCTTTGTCAGCAGCGGGTTAATTCATTAAAGAATATTAATCCGCAAAGTTACCAAAAACGCATCGCCTATTTTAATGGCCTGCTTTCCAACGCTTCGGGATATGCCGGGGTGCGCGGCAACGTGGATGAGAGTACCCGTAAAGCGATTGATGCTCTTTATCAATATAAAACCGAGAAATTCTGCGCTGACGTCGAGCATGAGCTGATGTCCGATCTGTCCAGCCGGGTTGAGAATCTGTAGCCATGAAGCGATGCGCGCAAGGATGGGCGATGGGGCTTTTGCTGTTGGCGGCGAGCGGGGCCGCTTGCGCCGCCGATGACGGCATTCCCGCGCTGTTGAAGTTTGCCGAACAGCGGCAGGCGCCACCGGCCGCGCCCAGGGAAGACACCGCGCGTAAATCGGCGTCAGCACCAGCTGCCAAACCGGCCGCAGACAGCGCTCGTTTAACGTCGTTGCAGCACTCTTTGCAACAGCAGGCGGAGAAAATCCGTCAGCTGGAGCGGCAGTTGGCGGCGGCTCAGGCCGCGGCGGCGCCGAAATGGGAACCGGCCGTTGTCGATATTCGGCCGCTGGCCGATGCTTTGAAGGGATTGCGGCAGGCCGTTGCGCCGGTGCCTGAAGTGAGCGTGCTGGCCGCTTCGTTAACGCGGGCCGAACAGCGCAGCGCAAGTTTGGCGGCGCAGCTGGCGCAGCAGCAGCGGCGGGTGGAGACCTTGCTGGCCGAACGGCAGCAGGCGGCCGAGCCGCCTGCGCTGGCCAGCGAGGCGGACAAGCAGGCGTATGCCGCCGGCGTATCGCTCGGACGCGACATTCTGCATCTGCAGCAGGAGAACCGGCGCGCGGGGCTGGAAGCGGATACCCAGCTGTTGCTGGCGGGCATCGCCGATACCCTGGCCGGGCGGTTGCGGCTCGATGAAGCCGCCATCGACGGCGCGCTGCACACGGCGCAGCAGCGGTTGCAGCAGGCGCAACAGACGCAGGCGCCGCCTCGGGATGACAACGCCTACCTGGCCAATTTCGTTCGTCAGGAGGGGGTCAAGCAGGATGCGCTCGGTTTCTATTACCGGGTGGACTATGTCGGCAGCGGGGCGATCGGCGCCGACGATCGGGTGGATATCGTGGTGCGCGAAAGCCTGACCGACGGCCGGGTAGTCAAAGACATGGAGCTGGCGGGGACGGTGATCTCGCAGCCGTTGACGCGCTACCCGCCGCTGTTTCGCGCGGCTATCGAGAAGCTGCAGCAACACGGTGCGATCACGCTGGTGGTGCCGCCGGCGCTGGCGTACGGCAAACAGGGCAACCCGCCGGCGATCCCCCCGAATGCCACCATGATTTACACCCTGCGCATCGCTGACGTGCAGCCGTGAGCGGGGTGCTCAGCAGTAACCACTCAGGAGGAATGCTATGGCCAAGGCGCCGAAAACGTTTGAAAGCAGAAAATCGCTGATGCTGAATGTGTTGCAAGGATTGTGCAGGGAGCGTGTGGAAGGATCTGGGGGCCATCATCCCCCGCCGGAGCAGTGGCCGAAGACGCGCGAGCTGGCGGATAAATGCGGCGAAAATATTTATACCACCCGCACCCTGCTGCTGGCGCTGGAAAAGGAGGGTAAGGTTCACTGCACCCACCGCAGCATCAACAATTCTCTCCGCTGGTACAGCTGCGACGAACAGGCAGCGATAAAAAAAGAGTGATTCGACCCTGGCGGTCGCTTTTGACTATTCCTACAGCTAATCATTAATTAAATTTATCATTTGGCGGGGCGTTTCGCTCCGTCAATCCTTCCCCTTCGTTCGCTGCCATCCGCACAGCCATTGCTAAGATGTTTTTGGCGGCCATATACTTATCGCTCAGACGGGAACAGGTATAGGGAGCCGGCATCGTAATGAAGGAAAAGAAAGACATACTGAGATTGGATGATATTCATTATCAAATAGACAGCCAGGTGATCCTGGATTCCGTCTCTTTCACGCTGGGTGAAGGCGAGTTCAAACTGATCACCGGACCTTCCGGCTGCGGGAAAAGCACCCTGCTGAAAATCATCTCTTCCTTAATGGATCCGACCAGCGGAAAGCTCTATTTCGACGGCCAGGCGATCGACGAGATGTCGCCGGAGGCGTATCGCAAGCAGGTCTCTTACTGCTTCCAGACGCCGTCACTGTTCGGCAGTACGGTTTACGACAATCTGGCGCTGCCCTACCAGATCCGCCAGGAACCGCCGGCCGAGCGAAAAATGAAGGCCGATCTGGCGCGTTTCGGGCTGCCGGAGGCGATGCTGACCAAAAGCATCAATGAACTGTCCGGCGGGGAGAAGCAGCGGGTGTCCCTGATCCGCAACCTGCAGTTTATGCCTCGGGTGCTGTTGCTCGATGAGATCACCAGCGCGCTGGACGAGGAAAACAAACGCAACGTCAATGAGATAGTGCATCAGCTGGTGGCGGAACACCGGCTGGCGGTGCTGTGGGTGACGCACGATACCGAAGAGATAGCGCATGCGGACGAAGTGATCACCCTGCGCGCGCGCGGCGCCGAGCAACAGGAGCAACAGCATGAATCAGCATAACATCACCAACGAATCCTTGGGCTTGTCGATGGTGCTGGTGGTGGTCGCCATCCTGATCAGCCACCGGGAAAAGCTGGCGCTGGAAAAGGACATTATCTGGAGCATCTGCCGCGCGGTGGTGCAGCTGATCATCGTCGGCTACGTGCTGAAGTATATTTTCGACCTGGATAACGCCGTTCTCACCGTGTTGATGGTGCTGTTCATCTGCTTTAACGCGGCTTACAACGCCAAGAAACGCAGCAAGTACGTCGAACACGCGTTCGTGACGTCGTTTATCGCCATCACCACCGGTGCGGTGCTGACGCTGGCGGTGCTGGTATTGACCGGCTCCATTGAATTTACGCCGATGCAGGTGATCCCCATCTCCGGGATGATCGCCGGCAACGCCATGGTGGCGGTGGGGTTGTGCTACACCAACCTCGGCCAGCGTTTCAAAAGCGAGCAGCAGAAGATTCAGGAGATGCTCAGCCTGGGGGCGACGCCCAAGTTCGCCTCGGCGGCGCTGATCCGCGACAGCATCCGCGCTTCGCTGATCCCGACCGTGGACTCGGCGAAAACCGTCGGGCTGGTCAGCCTGCCGGGCATGATGTCCGGGCTGATCTTTGCCGGCATCGACCCGGTGAAAGCGATCAAATACCAGATTATGGTGACCTTTATGCTGCTTTCCACCGCCAGCCTGTCGACCATCATCGCCTGCTATCTGGCTTACCGTAAGTTTTACAATGCGCGCCACCAGTTGGTGGTCGGCAACCTGAAGTAACGCCATGAAAAACGGCCTCCGCGGAGGCCGTTTTTTTACCCTTGCAGCAGGGCGATGCTCTGGCGGATTTCCCGTTCGATATCCGCCTCGCTCCAGCCGTCCAACTGCGAAGAGAAGGGCTCGAAGGCATAGACGCCGGTGTAGCCCAGGCGTTCCAGGTTCTGTACCTGGCGGCGGCTTTCCAGCCGATCGCCCGCGCTCAGCATGATGCGCTCTTCATCGCTCAGCGCGCCTTTATCCCGCCCATCCTCCACGCCGGACAGATGCACCAGGCCGATCTGCGCCACCTGGATCTGCGCGTCGAAGTCGGCTTGCGCCACACCGCTCAAATAGTGGTGGAAAGTATCGAGCACGATGCGGTATGGCGCGCCCGAATCGCGGATGATCGCCTGGGTCAGCAGCGACGATCGCAACGAGCTGATGCCGAAGCCCAGCGGCTCGACGTATCCCTGCACGCCGTAGCGGGCAAACAGCGGCGCCAGCAGACGCAACGCGGCGAGGGTATCGTCCCGTTTTTGCTGCTCGCTGCGCGTGTCGTCGGCGCTGCAGTGCGGGCACAGCACCAGCGCCCGGCTGTGGATGGCCTGCGCCTGCGCCAGCAACGCTTCGGCGCGCTGCTGCAGCGCCGCCGGGTCATCCACCCGATTGAACATGCCGAGGGCGTTGATCGTGACGATTTCAATGCCGTATTGCGCGGCGAGCGCGTTGAGCTGCGCGTCGCTCAGATCGTCGGTCACCTTGCCGCTGGGCATGTCGTTGCGCAGCTCAACTTTGCTGAGCCCGCAGCGTTTCACCAGGCGGAAAAAATTGTCCAGATCGAGATTCGGCGCGATCTTGCGGTTAATGCAGAAGCGGTCCAGCGCAATGTTCATGGGGCATGACTCCAGCGGTCAGGGTTGAGAGATCAGGATTTGCCGTTTTCCAGCGGCAGCGGCTTGCCGTCGGGCAGGGATTGGCGGAGGCGTTTGGCCAGCACCACCTGTTCCATTTTTTCCAGCGAGACGCCTTTGGTTTCAGGAATATAGCGGCCGATAAACCAGTAGCTGAACAGGCAGCAGGCGGCAAAGATCCACATCGGGAAGGCGCCGTGGAAATGCGAGAACAGGTAAGGGTGGTCGTTGATCATCGGGAACGACTGCGACACCGCAAAGTTGGCGACCCACATGCAGCCGACGGCGATGCTCATCCCCTGCGCGCGCATGCGGTTCGGGAAGATTTCCGACACCAGCACCCAGGCGCCGACGCCCCAGGACAGCGCATAAAACACCATGAAGAACAGCATGCCGAACAGCGCGAAATAGCCGGTGGCCTGCGTGTAGAGCGCGTACGAGGTGAGCAGCAGGCCGGCGATGGCGCCCAGCGTGCCGTAACGCATTAGCGGAATGCGGCCCATGCGATCCATCAGCATGGCGCCGATGACCGAACCGACCAACTGCAGCACGCCGATCCAGATGGTTTGGAACAGCGCTTCCTGCGCGTTTTCGGTGACGGTTTTCAGCACCACCGGCGCGTAATACATCATCACGTTGACGCCGGTGACCTGCTGCAGCATGGCGATCATACAGCCGACGAACAGGATGAACCGCACCCGTACATCGCCGTAGTTCAGCTTCCGGTGCTGCTGCTGTTGATCCTGCTGCAGCGAGTCTTTGATTTCTTTCAGCAGATTCTGCGCATGGGCGGCGTTGGAGACCTTGGTCAACATCGCCAGCGCCTGATCGTCGCGGCCCATCATCACGTTCCAGCGCGGCGATTCAGGAATGACGAACACCAGGATGCAGAACAGAATGCAGGGGATCACGCCCGAGGCGAACATCCAGCGCCAGCCCATTTCCACCAGCCAGGCTTCACTGGCGAGGCTGGCGATTTTGAAGTTGACGTAGAAAATCACGATCTGGCCGAAGACGATGGCGAATTGCTGCATGCTGAGCGCCCGCCCGCGCATGTCTTTCGGTGACACCTCCGACATGTACATCGGCGACACGGTGGCGGCAATGCCGACCGCCAGCCCGCCGATGATGCGGTAGATGACGAACCAGGTGAAGGTCGGAGCCAATGCGGCGCCGACGGCGGACACGGTGAACAGCAGCGCTGCCAGCATCAGCGCCTTTTTACGGCCCCAGCGCGCCGCCAGCGGCCCGGCGGCGAAGGCGCCGACCACGCAGCCGATCACCACGTTGGAGACTGCCCAGCCGGTTTCGGCCGGGCTGAGATCGAAATAGGCTTTCAACGCTTCGATCGCGCCGGAGATCACGGCGGTATCGTAGCCGAATAGAATGCCGCCCAGGGCGGCGATGCCGCAAATTCGCAATATGTAGCCGGTATTGTGCTTACGCTGATATGACATGTGTTGCTCCGATTTTTATCCTGGCTTCCGTCCGCACGGTTGGGTTGTCGGGAAGAGGGCGAGCGGAAGGGTGTGAACCGTGCCTGTCATCAAGGCGATGTCGTCGATAAATGCTGGAACAAACAAGAACATTTATTTCATAATTAGTGAATAATGGAATATTGATTTTTAGATCCAGTTCAAAAAAAACCGTCGCGAGCGATTCGGGCACCTTGGGCGCTCGAGGGCGTGCGGTAACGGCGACAGGGCAGACGCAGTGCGGGTTTTCTGTAGCAAAGTCAGTGTGTATTACCCCAACTTTCTCCGCCGCAGTTGCGCTTTCCCTGGCACGGCAATGCAAGCGCCAACCCGATCGACACCGCAAAATTGCGACCTCACGCACTAAAAACAAATTTTTCAAAACAATTTATTTGAAACTTTTTTTTCAATGAAATAGAGTTTGCTGCATCCGGTCAGGATTTAGCCGGCTTGCCGACGGGGTTTGGCGAGCGGGACGATTAACGCCGCGCCGCCTGGGTGTGGCCAGGCGACAGCGGACTTGAAAAGAGGGCGTGACATGAAAACCGTGGGTAACTTTATTGACGGGCAGGTGTGCCTGAGCAGCAGCAATCAAACCGTCGACGTGCACAACCCGGCCAGCGGGCAGGTTGAGCGGCGCGTCACGCAGAGCACCGCCGCCGAAGTCAAGCAGGCCATCGACGTGGCCCACCGGGCGTTTGCCGACTGGTCGCGCACCACGCCGCTGCGCCGCGCGCGCATCATGTTCAATTTCAAGGCGCTGCTGGAACAGCACCGCGACGAGCTGGCCGAGCTTATCGTCAGCGAACACGGCAAAGTGTATTCGGATGCGCTGGGCGAACTGACGCGCGGCATGGAAGTGGTCGAATTTGCCTGCGGCATCCCGCATCTGATCAAGGGCGAATACTCGCCGGACGTCGGCGGCGGCGTCGACAGCTTCTCGCTGATGCAGCCGCTGGGCGTGGTGGCGGGCATTACCCCGTTCAACTTCCCGGCGATGGTGCCGATGTGGATGTTCCCTATCGCGTTGGCCTGCGGCAATACCTTTATCCTCAAGCCGCCGGCGCTGGTGCCTTCGGCCTCGGTGCGCCTGGCGGAGCTGCTGAAAGAAGCCGGCCTGCCGGACGGCGTGTTCAACGTGGTGCACTGCGCCAATGAAGATGCGGCGCAGCTGTGCACCGATCCGCGCATTCAGGCGGTGAGCTTCGTCGGTTCCTCCACCGTGGCGGAACATATCTATACCACCGCCAGCGCGCACGGCAAGCGGGTACAGGCCTTCGGCGCGGCGAAAAACCAGGCGATCGTCATGCCGGACGCCGATCTGGACGCCACGGTCAATGCGCTGATGGGCGGCGCGTTCGGCTCTGCCGGCGAGCGCTGCATGGCGCTGCCGATCGCCGTGGTGGTCGGTGACGACACCGCCGACAAACTGATCGCCAAACTGAAGCCGCTGATCGCGCAGCTGCGCGTCGGGCCGGGCTTGCAGCAGGGCGGCGAAGAGAATGAAATGGGGCCGCTGGTATCGTCCGCTCACCAGAAAAAGGTGCTGGGCTACATCGATCTGGGCGTGGAAGAAGGCGCCACCCTGGTGGCCGACGGCCGCAATTATCAGGTGCCGGGCTACCCTGAAGGCTACTACGTCGGCGGAACGCTGTTCGACCATGTGAAGCCGAACATGCGCATCTACCGCGAAGAGATCTTCGGGCCGGTGCTGGGCATCGTGCGGGTGCCGGACTATCGCACCGCCATCGACACGGTTAACGGCCACGAGTTTGGCAACGGCAGCGCCATCTTTACCGGCAGCGGCCACTACGCGCGCCAGTTCGTGCAGGAAGTGCAGGCCGGGATGGTCGGCGTCAACGTGCCGGTGCCGGTGCCGATGGCGTTCCACAGCTTCGGCGGCTGGAAGCGCTCGGTATTCGGCGCGCTGAACGTGCACGGCACCGACGGCGTGCGTTTCTACACGCGCATGAAGACCGCCACCGCGCGCTGGCCGGCCGGGCAGCAGACGGTGTCTGAATTCAGCATGCCGACGCTGGGTTAAGCGATCGCAGAGTATGAGCGGGCCGTTGCTCCATGGGGGCAGCGGCCTTTGCACGGGGAGTTAACAGGAGAATCGAAATGTCTTCACTGCTTGCCAAATGTCAGGCGCCGAACGCCGAGGGGCGTATCCAGCACGTGACGCCGGAAAATGCCGGTTGGGGCTATGTCGGCTTTGACGTTTACCGCCTGGCCGCCGGGCAGTCGCTGCAGCTGGAGTGCGGTGACAAGGAACTGTGTCTGGTACTGGTGGCCGGTATCGCCTCCGTCGCCACGCTGCGCGCCGAATACCCGCATATCGGCAAACGCATGAGCCCGTTCGAGCGCACGCCGCCTTACGCGGTGTACGTGCCGCACCACGATCGCATCGACGTGCGGGCAGAAACCGATCTGGAGTTGGCGGTGTGCAGCGCGCCCGGCAGCGGCCATCTGCCTTCACGCCTGATCACGCCGGCGGAAATCGGCGTGGAGCGGCGCGGCAAGGGGCGCAACCAGCGGTTGGTGCATAACATTCTGCCGGACAGCGAGCCGGCCGACAGTCTGCTGGTGGTGGAGGTTTACACCGACGAGGGCAACACCAGCTCCTACCCGAGCCACAAGCACGATCAAGAAGATTCGCCGGACGAGACCTATCTCGAAGAGACGTACTATCACCGCATTCAGCCGGAGCAAGGGTTCTGCATGCAGCGCGTCTATACCGACGATCGCACGCTCGACGAATGCATGCCGGTCTACAATCGCGACGTGGTGAAAGTGCCGCGCGGTTATCATCCGGTGGCGACCCTAGCGGGCTACGACAACTATTATCTCAACGTGATGGCCGGGCCGGTGCGGCAGTGGAAATTCACCTGGGAAAAAGACCACGCCTGGATTAACGGCGAAGGTTACCCCGCCGCGCAATAGGCGCTTGAGGCCCGGCTTGCCGGGCTTTCTCTTTATCAGGGTATAAATTTGACCTAAATTTGCCCTCTATCTTGCTCAAATGATAACCTGTCCGCACGCGATTGCTCCCTGGCTGAGTGAATCTAACGAACCGCTGTTATGCAGTGAGAATGCCGGTACACAGGAGGAAAAACTATGACAACCACCATGTCTCAAAAAGCGGCGCGCGAAGGATTAGGTTCGCCCGATCTGTTTGAAGGCGGGGTTTACGTCACAAAAAATGGTGTTGCCGAGCTGTTTGTGCAAACGGCGGCTGAGAGAGAGGCCGAAATACGGGAACGCAATCTCGAGCGCCAGTCCAACGCGTTGTTGAAACTGACTATGATGGCGAAGCAAGAGATTAAAAATCAGCGCGGTCTGTCGCCCGAAGAAACCTTGCAGCGGCTGCGTGACGCGCGGAAATAGACCCGAGGTGCAGGATGCCCCAGGAAATACGTTTTACCGTCGCGCCGGCGGCGGAATGGAGCCTGAAAGACATCGAGTCTTATAAGAGCGGAACGATAGGGGCCGTCGCAGCCGGGATGTTCGTGGACAATCTGTTGTTATCGTCCCTCGCGGCAATCGCCGACGATCCCGTCCGCTATCGCTTCAACGCCGTGCTGGCGGGCATGGGAGTGCGGTTGCACGAACGATTGGATCCCGACAGCGAATACCGCGTCATCTATGACTACGACGGCCAAACGGTGGAGATTCTGCTTTTCATCAGCATGAAGCAGGATCTGGAAAGCGCGCTCTACCGCTATTTGTTGCTGCAATAATCCCGCCGCGCCCGAGCCTGTCGGGCGCGTTCACATCCGCCTTACTCGTCCCGGGCGTTATTCAGCGCCAGCGAGACCGCCAGCGTCTGCGCCAGGCACATCGAGGCCACCTGCGAACGGAACCCGTCCACCTGCGCTTCACGCACCACGAAACAGACGTCGCTGAACGCGGCCAGCGGGCTGACCTGGCTGTCGGTGATGGCGATCTGCTGCGCGCCGCGCTTGGCGCCCAATTCCACCAGTTCCACCGCCTCGCGGGCGTACGGCGAATAGCTTATGGCGATCACCACGTCTTTCGGTTTCACCATGCTCAGCTGTTCGGTGAACATGCCGCCCAGGCCGTCGATCAGAAATGCGCGGCGCTCCAGATGGCGCAGCGCATAGGTGAGGTAGGAGGCGACGCTGAACGAGCGGCGCAGGCCGATCACGTAGATGTTTTCGGCGTTGTTGAGCAGTTCGACGGCGCGATCCAACTGCTCGGGGGCAATCTGCATCGCCAGCTGCTGCAGCGCCTGCGCATTGACCATGGTGAATACGTTGAGAATCTCCGCCGGCTTCTCCGGCGCGACGTTGTCGTCGGTAGAGGTTTGGCGGAACAGGCGCGCGCGCTCGGTATAGTTCACCGTTTCTTCCATCAGATGCTGACGGAACACCTGCTTCATTTCGTTGAAGCCGCTGAAGCCGAAGGCGTTGGCGAAACGGATCAGGGTGGAAGGCGGCACGCTGGCCTGTGCGGCGATGGAGGCAACGGTATCGAAAGCGATGCTGTTACTGTTATCCAAAATATAGCGCGCCACCTGCTTCAAACGCTTGCTCAGCGTTTCATAACGGTGGCGGATCTCGTCCTGTAACAGCGAAAGTTGAGTTGGGTTGTTCATCCATTCGGCTCGCAGTGGGGTGAAGGCGCATTGGCCTGATGCCTGAAATATTGACAGGGTATTTTAACAGACGGAGCGGAAATTTCATTTCCTCAAAAAGCGATTTATTCGATCGCACATTGCGCGACTTCACAGAAAAGGGGCAAAAAAATCCCCTTAAAGCGGCGAAATGGCCTTAAGGGGACGTGAACCTGCTGTTGCTGTCAGTGCGTGCCGCCCGCCTGCGGACGATACTGGCGCCAGAAACCGATCAGCGTCAGGTATTTTTGTTTCACCTGCTCGATCAGGGCCGCGTCGTCGATTTCCCCCTGCAGCCAGCGGCGCGAAGGTTGGCCGAAAATGGTGCGGCCGACGGCGAAACCTTTCACCCAGCGCGCATCCGCGGCGGCGGCGAAGCCCGCCTTCAGCACCGCCTCCGGGGAGTCGAGCCCCAGGATCAGCACGCCGCGGCAGAAGGGATCGTAGGTGTCGATCAGGGCACCGACCTGCCGCCAGTTTTCTGCGCTCAGCGGTGGCAGTTTCCACCAGTCGGGCTGAATGCCCAACTGGTAGAAATGCTCAATCATCTCCAGGTAATAACGTTCGTCTTTGTCGGCGTTGCTGTCCGGCAGGATCACCTCCAGCAGCAACTCGTGGCCGGATTTACAGCAGCCGCGGTAGACGTCGGCGATCAGCTCATCCTGTTCGCGGCGCAGTTCCTCCGCATCGTGCGGGTGATAAAACACCAGGCACTTCACCACGTGCTCCTGCGGCCAGTCGATCAATTGCGAACCGATATTGCCGTGCTCCAGGCGCAGCGGGCGCGAGCTGGGCAGCTCCACCGGCCGGCCGATCCACCATCCCTGGCCAGTGATCTCGTTCAGCGCCGCCTGCCCATAGGTGGTGTCGGCCAGAATGCCGCTGTTGCCGTTGAGGCCGGCCTGCGCGGCAGCCTGTTGCGCCGCGGTGAGCAGCAGGGTCTTCAGGCGCGGAATGCGTTCCTCGCCGACGCCGGCTTCGCGCGCCATGTCCGCCAGCTGCTTGCGGTGATCGAAGGCGAACACGCACAGTTCCGGCCACTGTTGCTTGCGGGTGGTGACCCGGTGCAGGTGGTTCAGGCGTGCGTCGCGGTCCGGGCGCGTGACCTGCTGTTCACGCTGCAGGTAGTCGTCCAGTTCCCGTTTGGTCGGCATCGCCGGCGCGCAGCCGTGGCGCGAAACCACCAATGCGCCGCAGGCGTTGGCGTAGCGGCAGGCCTGCTCCCAGCCCTCATCGTTCAGGTAGCCGCGCAGCAGCCCGGACATAAAGGCGTCGCCGGCCCCCAGCACGTTCAGCACTTCAACCCGCACACCGGCGTGCAGCTTCACCTGCGCCCAGTCGTCGGCGATTTCACCTTCGAACACCGAGCAGCCCTGCGCGCCGCGCTTGCACACCAGCGTGGCCGCGGTAGTCCGGCGCACGTTTTTCAGCGCCGTCAGCGTGTCGGTGCTGCCGCCGGCGATATGAAATTCCTCTTCGGTGCCGACGATCAGATCGAAATGGTGCAGCACCTCCTGCAGTTCGCGGGTCACCTGGTCTGATTCCACAAAGCGGGTTTCGCCGTCGCCCAGCGACGTCAGCCCCCACAGTACCGGGCGGTAATCGATGTCGAGCGCGGTGCGCAGGCCGTGGCGGCGCGCATACTCCAGCGCCTTCAGCACCGCGGCGCGGGTGTTCGGGTGCGACAGGTGCGTGCCGGTGATGGCCAGCGCGCGGGAGGAGGCGATGTAGGCCTCGTCGATGTCGTCCGGCGTCAGCGCCATGTCCGCGCAGTTTTCGCGGTAGAAGATCAGCGGGAAGGTTTCCTGATCCTTGATGCCGAGGATCACCAGGCCGGTTAATCGTTGCTTGTCGGTGATCAGACAGCGGGTATCGGCTCCGACGCGCTGCAGCTCTTCACGCAGAAAGCGGCCCATGTGTTCATCGCCGACGCGGGCCAGCATGCCGGATTTCAACCCCTGAATGGCGGTGCCGTAGGCCACGTTGCCGGAAGAGCCGCCGAGGTATTTGGCGAATGTGCCGGCGTCTTCCAGACGCGCGCCGATCTGCTGAGCATAGAAATCGACGGCGATGCGCCCGAGACAAATGACATCAAGCTGTTTTTGTTGTGTAGCCATACCCGTTTCCTTCTGTTAAGCAAAACTCCGGCGGCGGCCCGAGCGTGGCGCCCTGCAGGAAGCATGGGGACAGTATGGGGAATGAAAATTTCAATTTCAATATGAAATGAAATTTACACCCCAAAAATGTGATGCGTTTAAAACATCGACAGAGGCGTGGGAAAAGGCGATGAATCGGCTGCGCAAGGGCCGCCGGGGCGGAACATAAAAGGGAGGTGAGGGCAGAGGAAAAGGCTGTCAGCCCATGTGCCAACGACTTTTATCGGCCGGTGCGCGGCACGAAGCCCATGAAGGCTGAACCACGAGATGAAACGGGCTTTTCATGCAATATGCGATCTTTATCGCAAAATGAAATGTTTCTTCTGTAATGTGATTTTATGAAAAATATATTTGTTTATAATCGCTTCACGTTTCAGGTTGTCGACTTCGTGAGCAGCGCGGGCATCGCCTGCTCAAGATAATAGCTGCCGCCGCGTAACACAAACACGGGATTGTCGGCTCGGCATGAGCGCTTTCCGGGGCGGCCCTTAATCTAAAGGGTGGGTAAATGGGCAAGATCAGGTTAACCATGGCGCAGGCGCTCGTCAGATTTCTCGATAACCAGTATCTGCTGGCCGACGGCGTGGAAACCAAATTCGTCGCGGGCATTTTCGCGATTTTCGGCCACGGCAATGTGCTGGGGCTGGGGCAGGCGCTGGAACAGGATAGCGGCGATCTGCGGGTGCACCAGGGCCGCAACGAGCAGGGGATGGCCCATGCGGCGATCGGCTTCGCCAAACAGAAGCTGCGCCGGCAAATTTACGCCTGCACCTCATCGGTCGGCCCCGGCGCCGCCAATATGATCACCGCCGCGGCCACCGCCACCGCTAACCGCATTCCTTTATTGCTGCTGCCGGGCGACGTTTACGCTTCCCGCCAGCCGGACCCGGTGTTGCAGCAAATCGAACAGTCTTACGATCTCAGCATCAGCACCAACGACGCGTTCCGTGCGGTGAGCAAATACTGGGATCGCATCGTGCGCCCGGAACAGCTGATGAGCGCCTGCATCAATGCGATGCGCGTGTTGACCGATCCGGCGGAAACCGGCGCGGTGACGCTGTGTCTGCCGCAGGACGTGCAGGGTGAAGCCTACGACTACCCCGACTATTTCTTCCAAAAGCGCGTGCACCGACTCGATCGCCGCCCGGCGACCGACGGCATGTTGGCGGACGCCTTAGCGCTGCTGACGGCCAAACGCAAACCGCTGCTGGTGTGCGGTGGCGGCGTGAAGTACTCGCAGGCCGGGCGAGCGCTGCGCGAATTCGCCGAGCGCTTCGGCATTCCGTTCGCCGAGACCCAGGCCGGTAAAGGCACGGTATCGAGTGACCATGAATTCAACCTCGGCGGCATCGGCGAAACCGGCTGCCTGGCGGCCAACACGCTGGCCCGGCAGGCCGATCTGGTGATTGGCGTCGGCACCCGTTACACCGATTTCACCACCTCGTCCAAATGGCTGTTCCAACACCCGGACGTCAGCTTCCTCAATATCAACGTCAGCGCCTTCGACGCCGGCAAGCTCGACGGCGTGCAGGTGCTGGCGGACGCCCGCGAGGCCCTGAACGCACTGGGCGCGCTGCTGGCGCAGGCCGATTATCGCGCCGGCTGGGGCGACGCCATCGCCGCGGCGCGCGGTGCCCAGCGTGAAGAGACCGAGCGTGTTTACTCGGTGGAATACAGCGGCGCAGACTTTGTGCCGGAGATAGACGATCACCTCGACCGCGAGCAGGTGTTCGACGAATTTATCGCCCAGACCGGCTCGGCGATGACGCAAAGCCGGGTGCTGGGGGTGCTGAACCGCGAGCTGCCGCCGGACAGCGTGATCGTCGCCGCCGCCGGCAGCCTGCCGGGCGATCTGCAGCGGGTGTGGCACAACCGCGGCGAGCACGGTTACCACGTGGAATACGGCTACTCCTGCATGGGGTACGAGGTGAACGCCGCGCTGGGGGTCAAGCTGGCCGAGCCCCAGCGCGAGGTGTACGCGATGGTGGGCGACGGCGCCTTCATGATGCTGCATTCCGAACTGGTCACCTCGATTCAGGAAGGCTGCAAGATCAACGTGGTGCTGTTCGACAACATGACCAACGGCTGCATCAACAACCTGCAGATGGAACACGGCATGGACAGCTACACCACCGAATTCCGCTTCCGCAATCCACAGGGCGGCAAGCTCGACGGCAAACTGGTGCCGGTCGATTTCGCCATGCTGGCGGCGGCTTACGGCTGTAAAACCTATCGCGTCACCACCGAGCAGCAGCTGCTCGACGCGCTGGCCGACGCTCGCAGGCAAACCGTGTCCACGCTGCTGGACATCAAGGTGCTGCCGAAGACCATGGTGCACAAGTATCTCAGTTGGTGGCGCGTGGGCGGCGCTCAGGTGGCCGACAGCGAAAAAATCGTCGCAGTGGCGCGCAAGCTGCAGGAAAACATCGATAAGGCGCGCGATTACTGATTCGTTTTCATACATTAATCTCGAGGGTAGCGAAAATGACATTGAACATTGGGGTTATCGGCACCGGCGCCATCGGCCGCGATCATATCCGTCGCTGCAGCAAAGTGTTGCAGGGCGCCCGCGTGGTGGCGGTCAACGACATCAACCGCGACAACGCCGCCAAGGTGGTGAGCGATCTGCAGCTGGATGCGCGGGTGTATGACAACGGCCACGATCTGATCAAGGCCGCCGACGTGCAGGCGGTGTTGGTCACCTCCTGGGGACCGAGTCATGAAGAGTTCGTGCTGGCGGCCATCGCCGCCGGCAAACCGGTATTCTGCGAGAAGCCGCTGGCGGTGACCGCGCAGGGTTGCAAAAACATTGTCGACGCCGAAGCGAAGCACGGCAAACGGCTGGTGCAGGTCGGCTTCATGCGCCCCTATGATCAGGGCTATCGCGCGCTGAAACAGGTACTGACCAGCGGCCAGATCGGCGAGCCGCTGATGCTGCACTGCGCGCACCGCAACCCGACGGTCGGCGAGGCCTACACCACCGATATGGCGATCACCGACACCCTGATCCACGAAATCGACGTGCTGCGCTGGCTGCTCGACGACGACTATGTGTCGGTGCAGGTGGTGTTCCCACGCAAGAGCCCGAAGGCGTTCCCGCACCTGAAAGATCCGCAAATTGTGCTGTTTGAAACCGCCAAAGGGACGCGCATCGACGTCGAAATCTTCGTCAACTGCCAGTACGGCTACGACATTCAGTGCGAAGTGGTGGGGGAAACCGGCATCGCCAAACTGCCGGAACCGTCCTCGGTGCAGATGCGCAGCGGCGCCCGCCTGTCGACCGAAATCCTGACCGACTGGAAGGATCGCTTTATCGATGCCTATGACGTCGAGCTGCAGGGCTTCATCAACGACGTAGCTGCGGGCAAGTTGACCGGGCCTTCCGCCTGGGACGGCTACGCCGCCGCGGTAACCGCCGACGCCTGCGTGGCGGCCCAGCTCAGCGGCGAGATCGTGCCGGTGACCCTGCCGGCGCGCCCGGCGTTTTACGGTAAATAACCGCTCGCAGCGCGTAACCACGATTGCAGAGGAGTGACCATGAAGATCGCTTTTGATGTCGACGTTATCCGGGATTTGGGCGTCACCAAAATGGTTCAGCAGGTGGCGGACTGGGGCTACAAATACATCGAGCAGTCGCCGCACCCGCAGATCAACCCGTTTTACAAGCATCCGAAAGCCAGCCGCGAAATCATGGCGGAGTATAAAAACGCCCTAAAAGCGACCGGCGTGGAGATCTCCTCATTTATCGTGGTGTATCGCTGGTCCGGTCCGGGGAAGATCGCCGCCAGGCGGCGGTCAAAAACTGGCGGCGGATGATCGAAATTGCGGTGGAAATGGGCGTGCAGGTGATCAACACCGAACTGGCCGGCAATCCCAACGAACCGGAGATCTGCGAGGAGCTGTGGTATCGCTCGATGGAGGAGCTGCTGCCGATCGTTGAGCGCGAGGGTATTCGTATGGAGATCCAGTCGCACCCGTGGGACTTCTGCGAGCTGAGCAACGAAACCGCCGATCTGGTGAAGTCGCTGCGCAGCGACCACGTCAAATATCTCTACAGCGTGCCGCACACCTTCTACTACGACAAGGGGCAGGGTGACGTAGCCGGCATGCTGCAGTACGCCGGAGACGATCTGTCCCACGTGCTGATCGCCGACACCATGAATCACACCAAGCATTGCCGTTATATCGTCAACCCGCCGGGCGTTGACGCCGCGGTGCACCAGCACGTCGGCATCGGCGAAGGCGAGGTGAATTTCGACGCCCTGTTCCAGACGCTGCGCGATATGGAATTTGCCAACCGCAGCTTCAAGGTCGGCGGCGAATCGATCATCTGCACCTCGCTGTTCGGCTACCCGGAAAAGATGCCGAGCCAGGCGGTGGCGACCAGAGAACGCATCGAAAGAGAGCTGTTGGGCAAATAATCTGATTCGGCTCGCCGGCGGCGTTTGTACCGGCGGCCCTGCAAGGACCGAGGCAAACCATGAATAAAGACAACGTGAAATTGGCCATTGCGCCGATCGGCTGGACCAACGACGACATGCCCGATCTGGGCAAGGAAAACACCTTCCAGCAGTGCGTTAGTGAAATGGCGCTGGCCGGTTTCACCGGCAGTGAAGTGGGCAGCAAATACCCGCGCGATCCGGCGGTGCTGAAACCGATGCTGGATATTCGCGGCATCCAGATCTGCAACGCCTGGTTCAGCACCTTTTTCGCCGACGGCCAGAAAGACAAAACCATTGATGAATTTATCAACCACATGAATTTCCTGCATGCCATGGGCGCCAGGGTGATTGGCTGCTCCGAGCAGAGCAAGAGCATTCAGGGCACCACCAAAGGCGTGTTCGAAGAGAAGCCGTACTTCAGCGATGAAGAGTGGCAGCGCGTGGCCGACGGTTACAACGAGCTGGCGAAGATCGCCGCCGGCAATGGCATGCAGGTATGTCTGCACCACCACATGGGCACCGGCATTCAGACCACGGCCGAAATCGATCGCTACATGAGCATGGTCAACGACGACGTCTACCTGCTGTTCGATACCGGCCATGCCTACTATTCGGAAGGCAGTCAGCAGGCGATGATGGCGATCCTGGAGAAGTATCTGCCGCGCATCAACCATGTCCACCTGAAGGACGTGCGCGATGAGGTGGTGGCGGAAGTGAAGGCCAACAAGCTGAGCTTCCTCGACGGCGTGAAGAAGGGCACCTTCACCGTGCCGGGTGATGGCGTGATCGACTTCAGACCAGTGTTCAAGCTGCTGGACGAGCGCGGTTACAAAGGGTGGATGGTGGTGGAGGCCGAGCAGGATCCGGCGCTGGCCAACCCGTTCGAGTATGCGGTGAAGGCGCGCCGTTATATTCGGGAAACCGCCGGCATTTGACGTAATTTATCTTTTGGGAGGATGGTAGCCACTTTCGGTTTTCATCTTCCCAATTTTAAATAAATTTAATCTATTAAATACTACCAACTCATCTAAAAAAATTACATGGTGCATTCGGACATTATACTTCTGAGCTCCGTTGTAGGGGGCGTCTGAGCGTTAATAAAAATTGCCTAAGGCAAAAAAAAGCCACCAGGATGGTGGCTTTTCGTAGCATGAAAGCTTAGGACTTAAGTATTCCCAGTTTCGATACTATTTCATTTGAGAAGAGAACTGCTCCACTTTTCGTAAAGTGCGTTTCGTCACCATATGTTATATGATTCTTATCATCGACTATTCGACAGAGTTTTTTTCCCGGGCAAACGACATTCATTAGATCTAAAAATTCAACACGTTTAGGCAAGGATGATGCGATACTCTCATTTATTTTCAATATATCATCGCTGATATATTTTGCAGCAAAGGAATCTACATCTTCACTCTGGTTGCTCTTATTGAAGATAAAAATCCCATTTGCCTTCAAGCTCTTTCTTCCAATAACAACAACCTGAGCGTTAGATTGTGTCTCTTTTATTTTATCCAACGTCTCATTGATGTATTTAACGTTGAAATCCTTCCAGTTCATGGCAATCAAGATGAAATCAGCGGCTTTCATGTTTCTTTGGTTGAATTCATTAAATGTATCGAGAATGTTTCGTTTACACATCTCCTGAAGACCGTTTGATGATATAACCGCAAGGTTAACAGTTTTAAGATAGTTCTCTATTTCTGTCGGGTTAATATAAGGAATGCCACATTTGACGTCTACTTGTATAGACGCTATATCAAGCTTATTATTATACTTAGACTCCATAAGCGTATTGATAACATCAGCTGCCTGTGAGTCACCTATTACGACTATTTTTATCTTTTCAGAATGGGTTATATCTTTCCTTTGAAAACCATTGCTGTTAGCCCACACATATCTATCTGATGCTTTTTTATCAAATGCATAGTTTGTCTTTTGCAAATCCGCAGGTAATCGCCATATCCACCCGCTGAAAACCGCGGTAGCGGAGATAACAACCGTTAATGCAAGAGTAAATACATATTTTACGACTAGCTTGTTCTTGCTTTCATTTTTCCATGCGGTTCGATAGCGCTGCTCTACGTAGTAATACATAAGCAGAGCGATGAAATAGCTAATAGGAATGGATATTAACCCACCAATTAAGTTTTTTTCTCCTAAAACAAAGGTCACCATAACAATAGTTGGCCAGTGAGTTAAATATAAAGAATAGCTTATCTCACCTATATGGATGATCGGCTTTCGCTCTAACCATGTTGCTATATTAGAGTTTTCACCAAAAATTAGCATTAAACCGGTACACACCGTTGGTATTAATGCATAATAACCAGGGAATACTATTTTCTCATCCAAATGTACTATGAAAAAGATGATGGCGGCTAAGCTCAATGCGTAAATAATGTTGCTTAATGCCTTGCTATCTTTTATTTTTTTTAGTTTAATTACATAAAATAAGCCGCCAATTGATAACTCCCAAAGACGAAATGGAGTCAACAGGTATGCTGCGGTTAGGTTCCTGTTTACTGCATACAGGGAAGACAAGAAGAAAATAATGGTAAATAAAGTTATGGTAATTTTAGCCGGGATTTTTCTGGACATGGTTACCATAAGTACCAATGGCCATATAAAATAAAACTGACTTTCTACAGATAAAGACCATGTGTGCAATAACGGCTTGGTAATTGGAAATGCATCAAAATAGCCGCCAGTTAAATAAAAATATAGGTTGGATATGAAAAATAACGATGATATGGATGCTCTGGCGTTATTCTTAAACTCTATAGGCTGAAGAATAAAATACCCTGCAATAAAGGTCAGTATAACTATTGCCAGAAGTGCAGGTAGTAATCTAAATGCTCTTTTTACCAAAAAGTCAAAAAGACTAAGTTTATTCTTTTCTATGTCTCTAATTAAAATGCCACTTATCAAATAACCACTGATAACAAAAAAGATATCAACGCCTATAAATCCGCCACTAAATCCTGGGATTCCGAAGTGAAAACCTAAAACAGAAATAACGGCTATCGCTCTAAGAGCTGTTATGTCATCTCTCATTTTGACAGGGTTTAGTGCCATTTTGACTCCATGTTTATCCGCATCATAATAGTAAAACTTATTTATATAGACTAAAGTAGGTGTTAAGTCTCTTTCATTTACATCGTCATTTCATTTATCAAAATTTCAGTTGGATTAAAATAGATAAAAATACTTTGCCAAGTATAACATAATGGTTGAGCTAACGACTATAAGCTTACTCTCAAAATGCATGCTCATAAACGACGACGGCTGGCGTGTCGCCAGGTATCCGCATAGGATGGGAGAGGCTTCTTTATCTCTAACACATTGATTATGCAGCTATGGTGTGGCGGGGGCTTTATACCAGCATCAAAAAGCCGTTATAACACCATTAACAGTACGCCTTCTTTATCTAAATGCTAGGAAATTTCTTAAATCCATTAAAGGAAGAGGTTTGCAGAACATATCGATATCGTTGAAAGTAGAACGTGCGATACAAATACTAATAGTACCTATCATGAGAGTAACGGCGCGCCTCCGTACAACGAAGATGCTTGGGTTGTAGTTTGTAAGGGATAACGGAGACCATCAGGTATTAGGAGAAGCCGAGGTAACAAGTGAATGTATTTCAGCTGTTGCCCTTATTACTGGCAAAGACTGCTTACTGGGCTGCTGGATTTCATGGTATGCGGCCTGGCGAACCCGATTACAACGGGAAATTTAAATAGACTATAAGCGCCTTAATTTTAAAAATTGGCGGACAGCTGCCCGCCAGATCAAGAAGTTACAAATCACTATCCTTTATATCTCTATCTGTGCACGGCGAAAACGCGCCATATGGTAGGCATCGACCAGCACGCCGTCGCGAATGGCGAAAGCGCGGCTGGTGCCTTCAATCTCAAAACCGAACTTGCGATACAGCGCGATGGCCGCCGGGTTGTCGGTAAACACCGTCAGTTCGATGCGCTCGATGGCCGCCCAGTTGTCGCACAGGTCGATCATCGCTTGCATCAGGCGGCTGCCGACGCCTTTACCGTGGTAGCGCGGATCGACGCCGATGCCGAAGGTGGCCACGTGGCGGCGGCGAACGCGCTGATTCAGCATCACGGCTAACTGACCGACAAGCTGCCCGTCAACGAAGGCCGCCAGGTTATGCGTGCCCGGTTCGGGGTTGGCGAGACGTTTCTGCCAGGACTCGACGGACGGTAGCGGGAGCTGCAGCGTATCGCGGTAGACGGGCGTCTGAGAATAAAGATGATGCAGAGCCTGCGCATCCGATGTTTCCACGTGGCGTATCACGATCTCGCTCATCTCGCTGATCCTTTTGCTTACCGGTTGAATAACCTCTGAATTTATCCGTTTACTGCCTTGAGTCAATATTATTTCAACGGGTCAAAAAAAACGCTTTACAGGTGCGAATGATAATGATTATTATTGCGATGCGTTCCGGGGAGGGCATCAATCCTTGATACTCTCGCTGCGAAGGCACGACATTGCTCACATTGCTTCCAGTGTTTACTTAGCCAGCTCGGGTGCTGGCTTTTTTTTTGCCCTTTTTCAGCCGGTTCCGCTTTCAACAAATCCGCTGCCCATCCGCTGTTTCATTCCATCGAAATTTTTGAACAGAGGCATGAGTTTTTTACGCTTTCTTATTCTGCTGGCAGGACTAGACTGTAAAAAAACATTGAGGAGAGTTGAAAATGATTTATGTACGTAAAGCGGAAGACCGCGGCCACGCCAATCATGGCTGGCTGGATAGCTGGCACACCTTCTCATTTGCCGATTACTACGATCCGAACTTTATGGGGTTCTCGGCGCTGCGAGTGATCAACGAAGATGTGATCGACGCAGGGCAGGGTTTCGGTACTCACCCGCATAAAGACATGGAAATCCTGACCTACGTGCTGAGTGGCACGGTGGAACACCAGGACAGCATGGGCAACAAGGAGCAGATCCAGGCCGGCGAATTCCAGATCATGAGCGCGGGCACCGGGGTGCGTCATTCTGAGTACAACGCTAATCAGGATCGCCCGTTGCACCTGTACCAGATTTGGATCATCCCGGATCAGGTCGGGCTGGAGCCACGCTATGAGCAGCGCATGTTCGACGCGCCGCAGGGCCGTCAGCTGGTGCTGTCGCCGGATGCGCGTGACGGCTCGCTGAAGGTGTTCCAGGATATGACGCTGTCGCGTTGGGCGCTGAATAAGGGCGAGCAGGGGGAATGCCCGATTGCCGCCGGCCGTCGCGTTTGGATCCAGGTGGTGCGCGGCAAGGTCTCGGTCAACGGCCAGACCGCCGGTATCAGCGACGCGTTCGCGGTGTGGGATGAATCGGCGCTGACGATCCAGGCCGACGAAGAGAGCGAAATCCTGCTGTTCGATCTGCCGCCGGTGTGATTAAGCGGTAAATTTCAAGGGCTCACGATGTGAGCCCTTGAGGTTAATGACACGTCTGACGATGTTGCCTGACTTGACGCCGCCAGCATATAAAAACAAGGAAAATCAATTTATTGATTTTCGGCTAATCATCACAAAGGGGGAAAAACCACGCTTTTTCCCCCTTTGTCAGCGTATGAAGGGCTCACGGTGTGAGCCCTTTTTGCGTTGGCCGTCGCATAACCGACAATATCGGCCCGCCGTTTTTTTTGCTAAAATGACTGCCCATTCACGGTTAGTCAGTTCATTGAAAATGAAGAAAAAACGGCCGGTACTCCAGGATGTGGCAGACAAGGTGGGCGTGACCAAGATGACGGTGAGCCGTTATCTGCGCAATCCCGACCAGGTTTCCGCCGCCCTGCAGCAAAAAATCGCCGTCGCGCTGGATGAGCTGGGCTACATCCCCAACCGCGCGCCGGATATCCTCTCCAACGCCACCAGCCGGGCGATTGGCGTGCTGTTGCCGTCGCTGACCAACCAGGTGTTCGCCGAAGTGCTGCGCGGCATCGAAAGCGTGACCGACGCGCACAACTACCAGACCATGCTGGCGCACTATGGCTACCTGCCGGAACGTGAAGAAGAGCGTCTGACCTCGCTGCTGTCTTACAATATCGACGGCCTGATCCTGTCCGAGCGCCACCATACGCCGCGTACCCTGAAGATGATCGAGGTGGCGGGCATTCCGGTGGTGGAGCTGATGGACTGCGTCTCGCCGTGCATCGATCTGGCGGTGGGCTTCAACAACTTCGAGGCGGCGCGCCAGATGACCCAGCAGATCATCGCGCACGGCCATCGTCACGTGGTCTATTTCGGCGCTCGTCAGGATGAGCGTACCATCATCAAGCAGCAGGGGTATGAGCAGGCGATGCGTGAATCCGGCCTGGAGCCGTACAGCATCATGACCGCGCGTTCTTCCTCTTATTCCGCCGGCGGCGAGCTGTTGCGCCAGGCGCAGCGTGACTACCCGCAGATCGACAGTATCTTCTGCACCAACGATGACCTGGCGATCGGCGCGGCCTTCGAATGCCAGCGGCAAGGGCTGTCGATCCCGCAGGACATGGCGATCGCCGGTTTCCACGGCCATGACATCGGCCAGGTGATGGTGCCGAAGCTGGCCAGCGTGCTGACGCCGCGCGAACGCATGGGCCAGATCGGCGCCGAGCGCTTGCTGGCCCGGCTGCGCGGCGAAACGGTGTGCCCGCGCATGGTGGACGTCGGTTTCACCGTGATCCCCGGCGGCAGCATCTGAGCCATTTTAACGTTCTGTTTTAACACTCTTTCTTTTTACAGCGCGCCCTGAGGCGCGCTGGTTACCCCGCCTGTAAGCCCGCCGCTCGTTGCCGGCATAAGTTTGATCTCTGTCCCAGAACGCGAATTTTAGCCGGTTACCCGGTTCCGGCGCTCATGTTGTTACCGGTATCATGATACCGGTAACAACGAGTGCGCGGTCATCTTGCTGCAAGACTGAACCTCTGACTCAACAACACCTACAGCTCTTCTTAAACACCGGGAAAGAGCCTAAAAATAAAACAACCGCACGCTTTACGCCTATTGTAAAGAGAGTCGCGATAAAAGGTTGGAGAAAAACTATGCCATTAGTGATTGTTGCAGGCGGCGTAGCGCTGCTGCTGCTGCTGATGATCCGCTTCAAGCTGAACGGCTTTATCTCTCTGGTTCTGGTTGCTTTGGCGGTCGGGATCGCGCAGGGTATGCCAGTCGATAAGGTCATCGGCTCCATCAAGGCCGGCGTGGGCGGCACGTTGGGCAGCCTGGCGCTGATCATGGGCTTCGGCGCCATGCTCGGCAAACTGCTGGCGGACTGCGGCGGCGCACAGCGCATCGCCACCACGCTGATCGACAAGTTCGGCAGAAAACACATTCAATGGGCGGTGGTGCTGACCGGCTTCACCGTCGGCTTCGCGCTGTTCTACGAAGTGGGCTTCGTGCTGCTGCTGCCGCTGGTGTTCACCATCGCCGCCTCCGCGCGTATCCCGCTGCTGTACGTCGGCGTGCCGATGGCCGCCGCGCTGTCGGTGACCCACGGCTTCCTGCCGCCGCACCCAGGCCCGACCGCCATCGCCACCATCTTCCATGCCGACATGGGTAAAACCCTGCTGTACGGCACGCTGCTGGCGATCCCGACGGTGATCCTGGCCGGCCCGGTCTACGCCCGCTTCCTGAAAGGCATTGACAAGCCGGTGCCGGAAGGCCTGTACAACCCGAAAACCTTTACCGACGCGGAGATGCCAAGCTTTGGCGTCAGCGTCGCCACGTCGCTGGTGCCGGTGATCCTGATGGCGCTGCGCGCGGTCGCTGAAATGGTGCTGCCGAAGGGCCACAGCCTGCTGCGCTTCGCCGAGTTCTTCGGTGACCCGGTGATGGCCACCCTGATCGCCGTGCTGATCGCCATCTTCACCTTCGGCCTGAACCGTGGCCGTACCATGGATGAAGTGATGGGCACCATCACCGACTCGATTAAAATCATCGCCATGATGCTGTTGATCATTGGCGGCGGCGGCGCCTTCAAGCAGGTGCTGGTGGACAGCGGCGTTGAGAAGTACATCGCCGGCCTGATGGAAGGCAGCAACGTTTCGCCGATCCTGATGGCCTGGTCGATCGCCGCTGCGCTGCGTCTGGCGCTGGGTTCCGCCACCGTGGCGGCGATCACCGCCGGCGGCATCGTGGCGCCGCTGATCGCCACCACCGGCGTCAGCCCTGAGCTGATGGTGATTGCGGTCGGTTCCGGCAGCGTCATCTTCTCGCACGTCAACGATCCGGGCTTCTGGCTGTTCAAGGAGTACTTCAACCTGAGCATCATGGAAACCATCAAATCCTGGTCGGTGTTGGAAACCATTATCTCGGTGTGCGGCCTGGTGGGCTGTCTGCTGCTGGCGACGGTCGTATAATCTTTATCCGGCGCCCTGCGGGGCGTCGGCGTTCCAGAGTATCTTTATCAGTTGGGACGCATTTGGCGCGCTCGCGCCAGTTCCCATAAGGGCATGACACAATGAGTAATCCGCAGAATCACGTATTTGTTTTGATGGGCGTTTCCGGCAGCGGCAAATCCGCCGTGGCCAGCGCTGTCGCTCACCAGGCCAACGCCGCCATGCTGGATGGTGACTACCTGCACCCGCGCGCCAACATCATCAAAATGTCCTCCGGGCATGCGTTGGACGACAACGATCGCGCGCCGTGGCTGGCGGCTCTGAACGACGCCATCTTCGCCATGCAGCGCACCAACGACGTGTCGCTGCTGGTGTGCTCGGCGCTGAAGAAAAGCTATCGCGATCGCCTGCGCGACGGCAATCTCAACCTGCATTTCCTGTATCTGAAAGGCGACCAGTCGGTGATCGAGGAGCGTCTGAAGCAACGCAAGGGCCACTTCTTCAAGCCGCAGATGTTGATTTCCCAGTTCGCCACGCTGGAAGAGCCGGGCGAGCAGGAGCCGGATGTGCAAGCGATCGACATCAACCAGCCGCTGGACGGCGTGGTCGCCGATACGCTCGCCTATATTCGCCGCGTTACCGCCCGCTAAGCGCGGACCGTTGTCGGCGCCGCCAGGCGCCTACAGCTTCATGTAAGCCCGCACGCCGTCCAGGAACATCTGGGTCGACAGCATCACCAGAATCAGCCCCATCAACCGCTCCAGCGCGCTGACGCCTTTGCTGCCCAGCAGGCGCAGGAACAGGTTCGACATCAGCAAAATGGCCGCAGAGAGGCCCCAGGCGATCAGCAGCGCCGCCACCAGATGGGGCAGCTGATGCGGATACTGGTGCGACAGCAGCATCAATGCAGCCAAAATCGACGGCCCGGCCACCAGCGGGATCGCCAGCGGCACCAGGAACGGCTCCTCGCCGGCGGACAGCCCGGAGCTGTTTCCTTCCTGAGAGGGGAAAATCATCTTGATGGCGATCAGAAACAGGATGATGCCGCCGGAAATGGAGACGGTTTCGGTGCGCAGGTTGAGGAACGCCAGAATTTTCTCGCCGGCGAACAGGAAGATCAGCATCAGCAGCAGGGCGATCAGCAGCTCGCGGATCAGCACCACCCGGCGGCGGCGCGGCTCCAGATGCTTGAGCACCGACATGAAAATCGGCAGATTGCCCAGCGGATCCATAATTAAAAACAGCAATACCGTAGCGGAAATCATCTCTGTCATGGTGACCTCGTGATCGGGAAAACGCCTCGGCCTTTACGGCCGCGTCCTTGCCTATAAGAAGGATTGCTGAGAAATCCCCAGCCATCGAATAAATTCACTTTGCGCCCGCGCCGACATTTTGTAAGGTGAGGAGATATTGCACACAACTCGTTATCACCTAATAAGCCCTTATCCGGGCGGGACACAGATATTATGAAAAACGTTGGTTTCATCGGTTGGCGCGGAATGGTCGGCTCGGTTCTCATGCAACGCATGACGGAAGAGCGCGATTTCGACGCCATTCGCCCGGTCTTTTTCTCCACCTCGCAGCACGGTTCCGCCGCGCCGGCCTTTGGCGGCCAGCAGGGCACGCTGCAGGATGCGTATGACATCGACGCGCTGAGCGCGCTCGATATCATTATTACCTGTCAGGGCGGCGATTATACCAACGAAGTCTATCCTAAGCTGCGCGCCAGCGGTTGGCAGGGTTACTGGATCGACGCGGCCTCGTCGCTGCGCATGCAGGACGACGCCATCATCATCCTGGATCCGGTCAACCACGCGGTGATCCAGCAGGGCCTGGACAAAGGCATCAAAACCTTCGTCGGCGGCAACTGCACCGTCAGCCTGATGCTGATGTCGCTCGGCGGCCTGTTCGCCAACGATCTGGTGGAGTGGGCGTCGGTCGCCACCTACCAGGCGGCCTCCGGCGGCGGCGCGCGCCACATGCGCGAACTGCTGACCCAAATGGGCATGCTGCACGCCGACGTGGCGAAAGAGCTGCAGAACCCGGCCTCCGCCATTCTGGATATCGAACGCAAGGTGACCGAGGCCACCCGCAGCGGCAAACTGCCGACCGATAACTTCGGCGTGCCGCTGGCCGGCAGCCTGATCCCGTGGATCGACAAGCAGCTCGACAACGGCCAGAGCCGCGAAGAGTGGAAAGGCCAGGCGGAAACCAACAAGATCCTGAACACCGCCAGCGTGATCCCGGTCGACGGTCTGTGCGTGCGCGTCGGCGCGCTGCGCTGCCACAGCCAGGCGTTCACGCTGAAGCTGAAAAAAGACGTGTCGCTGCCGGAAATCGAGCAGATGCTGGCGACGCACAACGACTGGGTGCGCGTGATCCCGAACGACCGCGAACTGACCATGCGCGAACTGACGCCGGCGGCGGTGACCGGTACGCTGAATACGCCGGTCGGCCGTCTGCGCAAGCTGAATATGGGGCCGGAGTACCTGTCGGCGTTCACCGTGGGCGACCAACTGCTGTGGGGCGCGGCCGAGCCGCTGCGCCGCATGCTGCGCATCCTGCTGTAAACCCGCACTTCCAGGGGGCTGGCTGCTTTCAGCCCCCTAATGCCTTATTTTCCGCTTTTTTGTTCGCCGCGCACCGCGTCGGGCAGCGTCATCGCCAGCCTCGTTTCAATGGGCGGGATCCCGCCTATCTCCTCGTCAGCCGCCGCATGCAAACGCCGCCAGGCTGGCAGTTTTCTTAATGAAGAATTTTCCTGAGCAATGCTGAGCAGTTTTTAACAGACATTGGCTATGCTTAATGCATGGGTGGACAATTTTTCACCATGACTGAAATATTTCAAAAAATAAGCATAAAGAGCGAAATTCAGGTCGGCAGAGTAAAGATTGGTCAATAACCGACCGCAATCACGCTTTAGAGTCCGAATGCATTGCATGATGACCAAAACGGCCAAGGAATAATCAACAAGCCGTGCTTAGATCATGCTGTTAATCTAAGGAAGAAGACTATGCCTGTACTTCCCGATCGTGACGTGATTGATCAGATCATCTCCGGCCATTACGCCGATCCCTTCGCTCTGCTTGGCATGCATGCGACCGATAACGGTCTGCAGGTGCGCGCGCTGCTGCCGGACGCCGGCGCAGTCTGGTTGGTGGAACAGCAAACCGGCCGGCGGCTGGTGCAGCTGAACTGCGACGATCCGCGCGGTTTCTTCAGCGCGGTGGTGCCGCGGCGCAAAAATCCTTTCCGCTATCAGCTGCAGGTCAGCTGGCGCGATCATCAACAGATCGTCGACGATCCTTATCGGTTCGGCCCGCTGCTGCAGGATATCGACAGTTGGCTATTGGCTGAGGGTACGCATTTGCGCCCCTACGAACGGCTGGGCGCCCACCTCGTCACGCTGGATGGCATCGACGGCGTCAGCTTTGCGGTCTGGGCGCCCAACGCCCAGCGTGTTTCGGTGGTGGGGGAATTCAACTTCTGGGACGGCCGCCGCCACCCGATGCGTCTGCGGCGTGAAAACGGCATCTGGGAGCTGTTCTTGCCCGGCGTGCAGGCCGGCCAGCTGTACAAGTATGAAATCGTCGATTGCTACGGCAATACTCAGTTGAAAGCCGATCCTTACGCCTTCGAGGCGCAGATGCGCCCGGATACCGCCTCGCTGGTGGCGCCGCTGCCGGAGGTGGTGCCGTCGACGCCGGCGCGCCGCCGCGCCAACGATTTTGACCAGCCGATCGCCATCTACGAGGTGCATCTCGGCTCATGGCGCCGCCACACTGACAACCACTTCTGGCTCAGCTACGGCGAGCTGGCAGTGCAACTGATCGATTATGTGAAGGACATGGGATTCACCCATATCGAGCTGCTGCCGATCAACGAGCACCCGTTCGACGGCAGCTGGGGCTATCAGCCGCTGGGGCTGTATGCGCCGACCCGACGCTTCGGCACGCCGGCCGACTTCAGGGCGTTTGTGGCGGCGGCGCATGAAGCGGGCATCAACGTGATCCTCGACTGGGTGCCGGGGCATTTCCCCAGTGACGCCTACGGCCTGGCGAATTTCGATGGCACTGCACTTTACGAGTACGCCGATCCGCGCGAGGGCTACCATCAGGACTGGAATACGCTGATTTACAACTACGGCCGCCACGAGGTGCGCAACTACCTGGCGGGCAACGCGCTGTATTGGTTGGAGCGCTTCGGCATCGACGCGCTGCGGGTGGATGCGGTGGCGTCGATGATCTATCGCGATTACAGCCGCGCCGACGGCGAGTGGGTGCCGAATTACTACGGCGGCAACGAGAATCTGGAGGCCATCGCCTTCCTGCGTTATACCAACCAGACTATCGGCCAGGCGCAGCCGGGCGCGGTGACGCTGGCGGAGGAATCCACCGACTATCCCGGCGTCACCCTGCCGCCGGATGCCAACGGCCTGGGATTCCACTACAAATGGAACCTCGGCTGGATGCACGACACGCTCAATTACATGAAGTGCGATCCGGTGCACCGCAAGTATCACCACAACCAGATGACCTTCGGCATGCTGTACGCCTATACCGAGAACTTCGTGTTGCCTATCTCGCACGATGAAGTGGTGCACGGCAAAAAATCGATCCTCGACCGTATGCCGGGCGACGCCTGGCAGAAGTTCGCCAACCTGCGCGCCTATTACGGTTTTATGTGGGCGCATCCGGGTAAAAAGCTGCTGTTTATGGGCTGCGAATTTGCGCAGGGGTGCGAGTGGAATTTCGATACCAGCCTCGACTGGCATTTATTGGAAGGGCTGGATAACTGGCATAACGGCGTGCAACGGCTGGTGCGCGATCTGAACCATTGCTACCGGCAGCAGGCGCCGCTGTATGAGCGCGACTACTTCCCGGACGGCTTCGAGTGGCTGGTGGTCGACGATCACGACAACTCGGTGTTTGCCTTCGCACGCTACGATTCGCAGGGCAATGAGCTGATCGCCATCAGCAACTTTACCCCGGTGCCGCGCTATCGCTACCGCATCGGCATTTCCCGCGCCGGTGACTATCGCGAGATCCTCAATACCGATTCGCACCACTATCACGGCAGCAACGCCGGTAATCAGGGGCGGGTCTCTTCCGAAGCGGTCGGCAGCCATGGCCGCGATTTCTCTATCAGCGTGACGTTGCCGCCATTGTCGACCATTTACCTGCTGCGGGAGGCGCCATGACCGAGCTGACGGCCGGCCTCGCCGCGCCGCTGGGCGCGCAGTATGACGGCGAAGGCATCAACTTTACCCTGTACTCGGCGCACGCCGAACGGGTGGAGCTGTGCCTGTTCGACGGCCAGCAGCGCGAAGTGCGCCTGCCGCTGCCGGCGCGCAGCGGCGATATCTGGCATGGCTACTTGCCGGGCGGCAGGCCGGGGCAACGTTACGGTTACCGGGTCTACGGCCCGTTTGACCCGGCGAACGGGCAGCGCTTCAACCCCAACAAGCTGGCGCTCGATCCGGCCGCGCGCGCGGTGGAAGGGCCGGTGGCGGACCACCCGCACCTGCACGGCGGTTACGAGCAGCCGGACCCGCACGACAGCGCCGAGCTGATGCCGAAGTGCGTGGTGGTGGACGAACAGTATGACTGGCAGGACGATCGCCCGCCCGCCACGCCCTGGGGACAGACGGTGATTTACGAAGCGCACGTGCGCGGCCTGACGCTGCTGCACCCGCAGATCCCTCCGGCGCTGCGCGGCAGTTTCGCCGCGCTGGGGCACCCGGCGATGATTGCCCACTTCAAACGCCTCGGCATCACCGCGCTGGAACTGCTGCCGGTGCAGCAACATACCTCCGAACCGCGCCTGCAGCGGCTGGGGCTGATCAACTACTGGGGCTATAACGTGCTGGCGCCCTATGCGCCGGACAACCGCTACGCCAGCCTGAGCACCGATGCCACGCCGCTGAACGAATTCCGCGATGCGGTTAAGGCGCTGCACCAAGCCGGCATTGAGGTGATCCTCGACGTGGTGTTCAACCACAGCGCCGAGCTGGACAGGGATGGGCCGATGCTGTCGCTGAGCGGCATCGATAATCTGAGTTACTACTGGCTGACGCCCGAAGGGGACTATGTCAACGACACCGGCTGCGGCAACACGCTGCGGCTCGATCAGCCGCAGGGCGTAGCCTGGGTGATGGATTGCCTGCATTTTTGGGTGCGGGAGTGCCACGTCGACGGCTTCCGCTTCGATCTGGGCAGCGTGCTGGGCCGCACGCCGGGGTTCGATCGCGATGCGCCGCTGTTCCAGGCGATGCTGGCGGACGATCTGCTGTCGCGCTGCAAGCTGATCGCCGAACCCTGGGACGTTGGCCCCGGCGGCTATCAGGTGGGGGCATTTCCCGGCCGCTTCGCCGAATGGAACGATCATTACCGCGACGACATGCGCCGTTTCTGGCTGCAGAGCGGCGTGTCGCTCGGCCAGTTCGCCCGGCGTTTTGCCGCTTCCAGCGATCTGTACAACCAGCGCGGGCGGGCGCCTTACGCCACCGTCAACATGCTGACCGCGCATGACGGCTTTACCCTGCAAGACGTGGTCAGCTTCAACGAGAAACACAATCAGCCGAACGGTGAGGGCAACCGCGACGGCAGCGATCGCAATTTCAGCAACAACCACGGCGTGGAAGGCCTGGTCGCCGACGACGCCATTGTGCAACGCCGCAGGGCCAGCCAGCGGGCGATGCTCGCCACGCTGTTGCTGTCCCAGGGTACGCCGATGCTGCTGGCCGGCGATGAACAGGGACACAGCCAGCAGGGGAACAACAATGCCTATTGTCAGGACAACGCCACCACCTGGCTCGATTGGGCCACGGCGGATGACGCGCTGACCGATTACGTCGCGGCGCTGATCGCGCTGCGCCGCCAGATCCCCGCGCTGCAGCAGGACCGCTGGTGGCAGCAGGACGACGGCAGCGTGCAGTGGCTGAACGCGCAAGGCCAGCCGCTCGACGCGCAGCAGTGGGAGCGGGGCGAGCTGCTCATGCAGATCCTGCTGTCGCAGCGCTGGCTGTTGCTGGTCAACGCCACGCCGCAAACGACGGAGATGAGATTGCCGGAAGGCGATTGGCAGGTTGTCGCCCCGTTCACTCAGGAAGACTCACGGGCGGTATTGCCCGCCTGGCACCAGGCCGCGCGCTCGCTTTGCGTTCTGGTACGGAAATAATAAAAGGAGTCCGCTATGGTTAGGTTTGAAAATAAAGACCCCCTGATGTTGGCGCGCCAGTTGCCGATTAAATCCGTAGCGCTGATCCTGGCCGGCGGCCGCGGCTCACGTTTGAAAGATTTGACCTCCACCCGCGCCAAGCCCGCTGTCCACTTTGGCGGCAAATTCCGCATCATCGATTTCGCCTTGTCGAACTGCCTGAACTCCGGCATCCGCCGCATCGGCGTGATCACCCAATACCAGTCGCACACGCTGGTGCAGCACATTCAGCGCGGCTGGTCGTTCCTCAACGAGGAGATGAACGAGTTCGTCGATCTGCTGCCGGCCCAGCAGCGCCTCAGCACCGAGCATTGGTACAAGGGCACCGCCGACGCGGTGTACCAGAACCTGGATATCATCCGCCGCTACGAGGCCGAATACGTGGTGATCCTGGCGGGCGATCACATCTACAAGATGGATTACTCACGCATGCTGATCGATCACGTCGAGAAAGGCGCTCAGTGCACCGTGGCCTGCCTGCCGGTGCCGCGCAGCGAAGCCGGCGAATTCGGCGTGATGAAGGTGGATGAAAGCGACCGTATCATCGAGTTTCTGGAAAAGCCCGCCGATCCGCCGGCGATGCCGGGCAACCCGGATATGTCGCTGGCCAGCATGGGCATCTATATTTTTAATGCCGCTTATCTGTTCCAGCTGCTGGAAGAGGATATGTCGACCCCTGGCTCCAGCCACGATTTCGGCAAGGATCTGATCCCGAAAATCACCGCGCAGCAGGCGGCGTGGGCGCATCCGTTTACCTTGTCCTGCGTGACGTCCAACCCCGATCTGCCGCCGTACTGGCGCGACGTGGGCACGCTGGACGCCTATTGGCGCGCCAATCTCGATCTGGCGTCGGTGACGCCGGAGCTGGACATGTACGACCGCGCCTGGCCGATCCGCACCCACATGGAACCGCTGCCGCCGGCCAAGTTTGTGCAGGATCGCTCCGGCAGCCACGGCATGACCATGAACTCGCTGGTGTCCGGCGGTTGCATCGTGTCCGGATCGGTGGTGGTGCATTCGGTGCTGTTCCCGCGCGTGCGAGTGAACTCGTTCTGCACCATCGACTCTACCGTATTGTTGCCGGACGTGAACGTCGGCCGTTCCTGCCGCCTGCGGCGCTGCATCATCGACCGCGCCTGCCACATTCCTGAGGGCATGGTGATCGGGGAAAACGCCGATGAGGACAGCAAGCGTTTCTATCGCTCGGAAGGCGGCATCGTGCTGGTGACGCGCGAAATGTTGTCAAAATTGTGAGTTAACGTGGGGGGCAGAACGATAGCCTGCCGCCCGATGAACGGTTCGATGGCTTGCGCAACGCGGCACACATAACAGCGGCAAGCCTGCTTTATTTCTTATCCAGAGGCCTTCGGCCGACTTTCAGGAGTGATAATGCAGGTCTTACACGTATGTTCTGAAATGTTCCCCCTGCTGAAAACGGGCGGACTCGCAGACGTGGTTGGCGCGCTGCCGGCGGCGCAAATCGCCGAAGGCGCCGATGTTCGGGTGCTATTGCCCGCTTTTCCTGACGTACGCAACGGCATACCCGACACCGTGCTGGTGGCGGAAATCGACTCGTTCGCCGGTCGGGTTGGCCTGCGTTACGGCACCTACCATGGTGTGGGCATCTATCTCATCGATGCGCCCTGGCTGTATGACCGGCCGGGCAGCCCGTACCACGATCAGTCCATGTATGCCTACCCCGACAACCACCGCCGCTTTGCGCTGCTGGGCTGGATGGCCTGCGAGCTGGCCAAGGGGCTGGATCGCTACTGGCGTCCGCAGCTGGTGCACGCCCACGACTGGCATGCCGGCCTGAGCTGCGCCTATCTGGCTGCCAACGGCCATCCGGCGCGTTCGGTGTTCACGGTGCATAACCTGGCCTATCAAGGGCTGTTCTCCGCCCATCACGTGACCGAGCTGTGGCTGCCGGCGTCGTTTTACGATGTCTATGGCCTGGAATTCTACGGCCAGATGTCGTTCCTCAAGGCCGGGCTGTTTTATGCCGACCACGTGACCGCCGTCAGCCCGACCTATGCGCGCGAGATCACCCGGCCGGAGTTCGGCTACGGCATGGAGGGGCTGCTGCAGGAGCGGCAGCGGCAAGGCAGGTTGAGCGGCATCCTCAACGGCGTGGACGACAAGATTTGGGATCCGGCCCACGACCCGCGGCTGAGCGCCCGCTATGACGCCGACGATCTGAAAAGCAAGGTCAAAAACAAGCTGCATCTGCAAAAGGCCATGGGGCTGAAGGTGGACGAATCGCTGCCGGTGTTCGCGGTGGTGAGCCGATTGACCAGCCAGAAAGGCCTCGATCTGGTGCTGCAGGCGTTGCCCGAATTGCTGGCGCAGGGCGGGCAGCTGGCGCTGCTGGGCGCCGGCGACGCGGTGCTGCAGCAGGCATTTCTGGCCGCCGCCGCCGACTATCCTGAGCAGGTCGGCGTGCAGATCGGTTATCACGAATCCTTCTCCCACCGCATCATCGGCGGCGCCGACGTCATTCTGGTGCCGAGCCGCTTCGAGCCCTGCGGCCTGACGCAGCTCTACGGCCTGAAATACGGCACGCTGCCGCTGGTGCGCCGCACCGGCGGACTGGCGGACACGGTCGTGGACTGCGCGCTGGAGAACCTGGCCGACGGCACCGCCAGCGGATTCGTGTTCGACGATTGCGACGCCGTCGCGCTGGGCAACGCCATCCGCCGCGCCATGGTGCTGTGGAGCCGGCCGAAACATTGGCGCCACGTTCAGCGTCACGCCATGAGCGTGGACTTCGGCTGGCCGGTGGCGGCGAAAGAGTATCTGTCGCTTTATCAACGCTTGTAGCCCGCGTTTCGCGTCGCGAGTTGACGCGCGGCGGGCAGCCGTAAGGGTAGATTGTCGGGGCGCGGCGTGCCGCGTCCATGTTCAGCGGAGCCCGCTATTCCGCGGCGAATGGCGGGGCTCCCTACAAGGGATTAAAAAGCCATGACTTCACCGTTTAGTTACACCTCACCTACGGTCAGTGTGGAAGCGCTGAAACACTCCATCGCCTATAAGCTGATGTTTATCGTCGGCAAGGATCCGGCCATCGCCAACCGGCACGATTGGCTGAACGCCGTGCTGTTCGCGGTACGCGATCGCATGGTGGAGCGCTGGCTGCGTTCCAACCGCGCCCAGCTGTCTCAAGACGTGCGGCAGGTGTATTACCTGTCGATGGAGTTTCTGATCGGCCGCACCCTGTCAAACGCGCTGCTGTCGATGGGCATCTATCAGGATATCGACAACGCGCTGAACGAGATGGGGCTGAACCTGGCGGAGCTGCTGGAGGAAGAAAACGACCCCGGGCTCGGTAACGGCGGCCTGGGCCGGCTGGCGGCCTGCTTCCTTGACTCGCTGGCGACGCTGGCGCTGCCGGGGCGCGGCTACGGCATTCGTTATGAATACGGCATGTTCAAGCAGAACATCGTCAATGGCCAACAGATGGAGTCGCCGGACTACTGGCTGGAGTACGGCAATCCGTGGGAGTTTCCGCGCCATAACACCCGCTACAAGGTGCGCTTCGGCGGCCGCGTGCAGCAGGAGGGGGCCAAGGCGCGCTGGCTGGAGACCGAAGAGGTCGTGGCCATCGCCTACGATCAGGTGATCCCCGGTTTTGACACCGACGCCACCAACACGCTGCGGTTGTGGGGCGCGCAGGCCAGTAATGAGATCAACCTCGGCAAGTTCAACCAGGGCGATTACTTCGCGGCGGTGGAAGACAAAAATCACTCGGAGAACGTGTCGCGCGTGCTCTATCCGGACGATTCGACCTCGTCCGGGCGCGAGCTGCGGCTGCGGCAGGAGTATTTCCTGGTGTCGGCCACGGTGCAGGATATCCTCAACCGCCATTGGCTGATGCACAAAACCTTCGACAACCTGGCGGACAAGATCGCCATTCACCTCAACGACACCCACCCGGTATTGTCGATTCCGGAGCTGATGCACCGGCTGATCGACGAGCATAAATTCAAGTGGCTCGACGCCTGGGAAGTGGTGGAGCAGGTGTTCTCTTACACCAACCACACGCTGATGAGCGAGGCGCTGGAGACCTGGCCGCTGGATATGATTGGCCGCATCTTGCCGCGCCATCTGCAGCTGATTTTCGAAATCAACGATCACTTCCTCAAGATGGTGCAGGAAGTGGCGCCGGACGACAACGATCTGCTGGCGCGGGTCTCGATCATCGACGAAACCAACGGCCGCCGGGTGCGCATGGCGTGGCTGGCGGTGGTGGCCAGCCACAAGGTCAACGGCGTTTCCGCCCTGCATTCCGAACTGATGGTGCAGTCGCTGTTCGCCGACTTCGCCCGGCTATTCCCGACCCGTTTCTGCAACAAAACCAACGGGGTGACGCCGCGCCGTTGGCTGGCGCTGGCCAATCCGCCGCTGGCGGCGGTGCTGGACGACTGCATCGGTCAAACCTGGCGCACCGATCTCAGCCAACTGAGCGAGATCAAAACCAACGTCGATTACCCGAGCTTCCTGCAGGCGGTGCAGCGCGCCAAACGGCAGAACAAGGAGCGGCTGGCGCTGTACATTGCCAAAACGCTCAACGTGGTGGTCAACCCGGATGCGTTGTTCGATGTGCAAATCAAGCGCATCCACGAGTACAAACGGCAGCTGCTCAACGTGCTGCACGTCATCACGCTGTATAACCGTTTGCTGGCTGACCCTGACATCGAGCGCGTGCCGCGGGTGGTGATCTTCGCCGGCAAGGCGGCCTCAGCCTACTATGCCGCCAAGCAGATCATCCGTCTGATCAACGACGTGGCCAAAGTGATCAACAACGATCCGCGCGTGCATACCCAACTGAAGGTGGTGTTCATTCCGAACTACGGCGTCAGCCTGGCGCAGATCATTATCCCGGCGGCGGATCTGTCGGAACAGATCTCGCTGGCGGGCACCGAGGCCTCGGGCACCAGCAACATGAAGTTCGCGCTGAACGGCGCGCTGACCATCGGCACGCTGGACGGCGCCAACGTCGAGATGCGTGAGCACGTGGGGGAGGAGAATATCTTTATCTTCGGCAATACCGCCGAGCAGGTTGAGGAACTGCGCCGCAACGGTTACAACCCGCGCCAGTACTATGAGCAGGACCCGGAGCTGCATCAGGCGCTGACGCAGATCGCCACCGGGGTGTTCAGCCCGGAAGAGCCGAAACGCTATGGCAATTTGTTCGACTCGCTGGTCAACCTCGGCGATCACTATCAGCTGTTGGCGGATTACCGCAGCTATGTGGACACGCAGGACAAGGTGGACGAGGTCTATCTCAATCAGGACGAGTGGACGCGGCGCGCGGTGCTGAATATCGCCAATATGGGCTACTTCTCATCCGATCGCACCATTCAGGAATACGCGGATGAAATTTGGCACATTAAGCCGGTGAAGCTGTAAAGCGAGAGAGGAAAAAAGCAAAGGGCCGGATAACCGGCCCTTTTTCGTTACGCTGCAGCTCAGGAAGCCAGAGACAGCGCTTTCGTTTTCGCGTGTTCCGCCAGCCAGGCTTTCACTCGCGCCTGCTGCGCTTCGTCCAGCCACATGCCCAGCTTGGTGCGGCGCCAGATGGCGTCGTCCAGCTCTACGACCCACTCTTTCTCGGTCAGGTAGCGCAGCTCGGCTTCATACAGACCGTGGCCGAAATCTTCGCCCAGATCGGCGAGGCCGTTGGCGCCGGCCAGGATCAGCTCGCTCTGGCTGCCGTAGGTGCGGGCATAGCGGCGCGCCAGGGCTTCCGGCAGCCAGCCGTGCGCTCGGCGCAGTTTGGCCGCGTAGCCGTCGCGATCGCCGTCGATGTCACCGCCCGGCAGCGTGGCGTTTTTGGTCCACGCCGGGCCGCAGCCTGGGTAGTAGTGGGCCAGTTTTTCCATCGCATGTTCGGCCAGCTTGCGGTAGGTGGTCAGCTTGCCGCCGAAGACCGACAGCAGCGGCGCCTTGCCTTGCTCGTCGTGCACGTCCAGCGTGTAATCGCGGGTGATCGCCTGCGGTGAATCGGATTCGTCGTCGCACAGCGGACGCACGCCGGAGTAAGTCCAGACGATGTCGTCGCGGCCCAGCTGCTTCTTGAAGTGATCGTTGTACACTTTCAGCAGATAAGCGATTTCGTTCTCGTCGATCTTCACGTCTTTCGGATCGCCTTTGTACTCCACGTCGGTGGTGCCGATGATGGAGAATTCGTCATTCCACGGGATCACGAACACGATGCGGTGGTCTTCGTTCTGCAGAATGTAAGACTGCGGCTGATCGTGCACGCGCGGCACCACGATGTGGCTGCCTTTGATCAGGCGGATGCCGTAAGGCGATTTCAGCTTCAGGCCGTCGTCGAAGAAGTTTTTCACCCACGGGCCGGTGGCGTTCACCAGGCCTTTGGCGCGCCAGGTGAAGGTTTTGCCGCTGTCGATATCGACCGCTTCCACCATCCACAGGCCGTTTTCACGCCATGCGCGGGTCACTTTGGTGCGGGTGCGCACTTCGCCGCCGCGTTTTTCCACTTCCTGCGCGTTCAGCACCACCAGGCGAGCATCGTCGACCCAGCAGTCGGAATATTCGAAACCGCGCTTCAGTTCAGGCTTCAGCACCGACTCTGGTCCAAAGCGCAAACCCTTGCTGCCCGGCAGGCTGGTGCGTTTGCCCAGGTGATCGTACAGGAACAGGCCGATGCGGATCATCCAGGCCGGACGCAGGTGCGGCTGGTGCGGCAGGCGGAAACGCATCGGGAACGCGATGTGCGGCGCCAGCTTCAGCAGCACTTCACGCTCGGCCAGCGCTTCGCTCACCAGACGGAATTCGTAGTGTTCCAGGTAGCGCAGGCCACCGTGGATCAGTTTGGAACTGGCGGAAGACGTAGCACAGGCCAAGTCTTGCGCTTCCAGTAGCAGTACCGACAGCCCGCGCCCGGCAGCATCCGCCGCGATGCCGGCACCGTTGATGCCGCCACCGATAACGATCAAGTCTTTGGTTTCCACGTCATCTTCCTCCAGATGTTCGAAATAGCTCTTTCATGTTCGTTTTCGCTCATGATTGTAATCAAAAACCAACAAGCAAGCCAAGAGTTAACCAAACAAAAACATTTAGGCGTGATAGAGGTAACAGTTTGGTGATGATAGTCACATAAATAGGGTGGATATGGCGCGGGCGCGCAAACGGCTGTCGGTGAGGGGAGTCTGAAGGGATGAAACGGGGCGGCGGCGCGCCCCGCAGGTTAAGGCCGGATCAGCACAGCTCCAGCTGCACGTCGTACTGTTCGATGATTTTCATCACGCTCGGCGGCGGCAGTTGGTCGGTAAACAGGTAGTCGATCAGGTTCATGTTGCCCAGGTTGACCATGGCGTTGCGGCCGAATTTGGAATGGTCGGTCACCAGCATCACGCAGCGGGAATTTTCGATAATCGCGCGTTTGGTGCGCACTTCGTGATAGTCGAATTCGAGCAGCGAGCCGTCCATATCGATGCCGCTGATGCCGAGAATGCCGTAATCGAGACGGAATTGGGAGATGAAGTCCAGCGTGGCTTCGCCCATGATGCCGCCGTCGCGGGTACGCACTTCGCCGCCGGCCAGGATCAGGCGGAAGTCTTCCTTGGCGGTCAGCAGGGTGGCGACGTTAAGGTTGTTGGTGACCACGCGCAGGTTCTTGTGGTTCATCAGCGCATGAGCCACCGCCTCCGGCGTGGTGCCGATATCGATGAACAGCGTGGCGCCGTCCGGGATCTGGCTGGCGACGCGCTGCGCGATGCGGGCCTTCTCTTCCGACCACATCACCTTGCGATCGTTATAGGCAGCGTTGACCGAGCTGGAAGGCAGCGCCGCGCCGCCGTGGTGACGCTGGATCTTGTTCTGGTCTGCCAGGTCATTCAAATCGCGGCGAATCGTTTGCGGGCTGACGTCAAAATGTTCGACCAGCTCTTCCGTGCTGACGTAACCCTGCAGGCGCACCAGCTCGATAATTGCGTCATGACGCTGTGTTTGCTTCACGATAATCCCCTAAAACGCCCGCTATGCCCATTGGGGCATAGCTCCCGGCTGTTATTGTTCGTTGTGTGCGCGATGACGCGTATCCCAAAATGCCATCAATAACCCTAACACTAAACCGGCTATGTGTGCCGCGTTGGCGATCGACATTCCTAAAATATCGAAATATCCGGCCACCAGCCACAGCACCGAGAACACCATCAGGCCGCGCGGCAGCATCAGGCCGCGCTCCGGCGCCCGTTCGCCCGACAGCCACACATAGCCCATCAGCGCATAAACCACGCCCGACAGCCCGCCGAACAGCGCGCCGCTGAACAACGATTGCGCCCAGCCGCTGAAGAAGGCCGACACCACCGCCAGCACGAACAGCTTGCCGGCGCCGAGGCGTTTTTCCATCTGGCCGCCGAGATACCACCACCACATCAGGTTAAACAGGATATGCAGCAGGGAGAAATGCAGGAACGCATGGCTGACCCAGCGCCACAGCTGGGTGTATTGGCTGCTGTCCTGCGGCCAGGAGAGCCAGTACATCACGGTATCGTCGCCCAGCGCCTGCATCAGAATATAGACCGCGATGCACAGCACCATCACGCCGAGCGTCAGCGGCCCGGCCTTGCTGCGCAGGGTGTGCAGGTAGGATTCGCTCTGATAATGCAGGCCGGCGTCGGTATGGCCGGTCTGCCAGCTGGCGGCCTGATAACGGCGGTTGAGCGGATCGGCCAGAAACTGCTGCAGCTCGTGTTGCACCTGCTCGAGGTGACCGTCGTCGGCCAGCCAGATTTCCGCCGCCTCGCCGCTGTTGCGCAGCTCAAGTCGGATGCCCTGGGTCGCCATATAGTCGACAAAGGCCAGCGCCAGGCGCGGGTTGGATATGGCGATTACTCTAACCATTGCTCTTCCGTCGTAAGTGAATGATTTTGGCCGCGGCTTGCTCGCCGGCGACCCTGACGGCCGATTATAACGTCGAAATCCTGAGCGCTGGCAAACGGATCTGCGAAAAACCCGCGAAAACGCGCACAAAAACCAAGGGGAAGCCCGCCGACGCACGGCGGGCGGCGGGGATCAGGCAGAGGTTTCCACGTCTTGCGGATACTGACGGGCCCAGGCCTCGAAGCCGCCGTCGATGCTGTAGACCGCGTCGAACCCCTGGTGCAGCAGGTACTGCGCCGCGCTGCGGCTGCTGTTGCCGTGGTAGCACATCACCATCACCGGCCGCTCGAAGTCGTTTTGTTGCATAAAGGCCGACAGGGTGGCGTTGGTGAGGTGAAAGGCGCCCGGCGTATGCCCGGCTTCAAAACTTTGCGGATCGCGGATGTCGACCAGGGCGGCGCTGCCCTCTTTCCAGCGGGTGTACGCCTGCTCAACGTTGATCGCTTCGAACTGTTCCATACTGCTGACTGCCTCGTAATAGGGGGACGCCGCTATTGTAACCAACTCTGCGACGTTTAAGACCAGAGGGATATCAGGGTTTTTACGCGCCGTACCCCATCATTTTCAGCAGTTGCTGCGCCTGCTGCACCGCCTCCTGGCGATGAGCCACGCCCAGTTTCTGATACAGGTTGCGGATGTGCGTCTTGATGGTGGTGGCCGCCACATCCAGCTCACCGGCGATCTGGTCGTTGCTGTAACCGGAATAGATCAGCCCCAGCACCTGCCATTCGCGTTGGGTCAGCGGGCTGGTGCGGATCAGTTCCGGCACCTGCGGGTGGGTCAGCAGCTTATCGACGAAGTTCTCGTCAAAATGCGCGAACTTGTGCCGATGATGCTGGTTGATGTCGCGCAAGATGCGCTGGGCGCGATGCTGTTCCAGCTCCGGCAACGTGTTGAGCTGGATCAGCTGGCGCAGCTGCTGCGCCATCGCTTCGCCCTCGATGACGAAGTGGCTGATAAAACCGGTGCGATTGGCCAGCGACAGCGCTTCGATCAGCGCCTGCTGCGCTTCGCCCTTGCGCTCTTGCAGCCAATAGAGCTGGTTGCTGAGCAGCAGGTTGCGGTTGAGATCGCTCACCAGTCGCAAGCGGCGGGCGTTTTCGTTCAGTTCATCCAGCACCACGCCGGCCTCTTCATACTGGCCGAGCAGGAGCTGCACCCGCGCGATGTTGCGCCATTGGCCCTGCGTGAAGTGGTTGTCCGCCATGCCGGGTTTTTCGGTGTGGCGCAGCCACTGGGCGGCGGCGGCGGTGTCGCCGGTCATCTGCCAGTGGATCACCCGCGATTTGTCGGTGTTGGTCAGCCAGTCGCGATGATAGTGCGCGCCGTGCAGCAGGGTTTCGCAGCGCTGCAGGTGGGTGTTGGCGTTGTCCAGATCGCCGCGCGCCAGCGAGCATTTGGCCAGCATGGCGATACACTGCAACTGCTGCTGCGGTTGGTAGTTAGCCAGGATTTTCAGCCCGGCGCGCGCCGCGTCTTCCGCTTCGTCCAGCCGCGACCATGACCACAGGATCTGGGCGCGGATGCGCAGCAGGAACTCGTGCATCGGCAGCTGTTCCAGGTGCTGCTCGCGGATCAGTTCGAACGCCTTGTCCTGGGTTTCGTAAGCGGCCTGCAGGAAGCCTTGGGCGATAAGGATTTCGCTCTGCTGCAGCAGCGCCCAGAGCGCGTAATGGTTGGCCTGATGACGACGCGCCATCTGCTCGGTTTGCTGCATCATCGGCAGCGCGCGCGCCAGTTCGCCCTTGCAGTGGTGCACTTCGCCGGTCACCGAGGTGGCGACGATGCGACTGTAATAGCTCGACAGCGGCAGGAATTTCAACGCTTCGCTCGCCAGCCGCTCGGCTTCTTCCGGTTTGCCGGCGTTGATCGCCACCTGGGCGCGCAAGGCGTCAAACTCGGCGTGCAGCGTTTGGTCTATCTCAATTTTCTGCTCGCGCATGGTGCGCTCGGCGCGCTCCAGCAGGGTGTTGACCTCACTGTAGCGGTGCTGGCTCTGCGCCAGCCAGGCCTGCAGCAACGCCAGCTTGGGGTTTTGGATCAGGCGCTCATAAGGCAGCGCGTTGAGGCACTCCTCCAGCAAGGCCAGTTCGCTGTGGTGGAACAGCGACCAGGCGTGTTGCAGCAGGATATCGCGTAGCATGCTGACGTCGCTGGCCGCCAGCGCGTGGTGAATGGCCTCCGCCGGATACCCCAGCGCCAGCCAGCCCTCGGCGGCGGCGCGGTGCAATCCCGGCAGCTCCAGCGCCAGTTCCCACTGGCAGCGCTGGCGCAGGAAAGAGGCGAACAGCGGATGGAAGTTGAACCATTCGCCGGTGTCGTCCATGCGGTGGATAAACAGCCCCTGGCGCTCCAGCTCCTCCAGCCGTTGCTGGCCGTTGTCTTCGCCGGTCAGCCGCACGATCAGCGCGTCGTTCATCGAGCGCAACACCGAACAGCGCAGCAGGAAGGCGCGCGCATCGGCATCGACGTGATCCAGCACTTCGTCCACCAGATAGTCGGACAGGTGACTGGCGTTCAGCCCCGCCAGCCGCTTGGCCGACAGCTGAGCCGAGGAGGCGGATTGGCGAGCCGACAGCGCGATCAGCTGCAGCGCGGTGGCCCAGCCTTCGACTTCGTCGCACAGGCGGCTGCTGTCCTGCTGTTCCATCGGCGCCGCCAGGCGGCAATCGAAGAACTGTTTGGCTTCCTGATGGGTGAACGCCAGCTGCTGCGTGCCCATTTCCAGCAGCTGATCGCGCACCCGCAGGTTGGCGATGCCGAGCGGCGGCAGAGTGCGCGAGAGCAGGATCAGCGTCAGGTTTTCCGGCTGATGGCGCAGGAAAAAGCGCATGGCTTCATGGATGGCGTCGTTGGTGATCAGGTGGTAGTCGTCGATCACCAGGTACAGCGGCTGATGCCAGTCGGCCAGCTCGATAAACAGTTGGGCGAACAGCGCCGACAGGCTGGCGTACTGGTGTTTCTGGCTCAGCGCCTCGCTCTTGACGCAGCGGCCGCCGCTGGCCTGCTGCAGGGCGGCGATCAGGTAGCTGGCGAAGCGCTCCGGCTGGTTGTCGCTCTCATCCAGGGAATACCAGCCCAGATCGGCCTTGCCGGCCGCCCATTGGGCGATCAGCGTGGTTTTCCCGTATCCCGCCGGGCAATTGACCAGTGTCAGACGATAGTTGCCCGCGCTGGCCAGTTTGGCCAGCAGGCGATCGCGGATCACGGTATTTTGCAGCCGTACCGGGCGGCTCAGTTTTGATGGGATCAGCATAGTATTCCAGGGTATAAATCGCGGTTCCCGCCGGGATTGGAGTGGCGCTAATTATTTTATGGTTCGTAATTAATAGCTCCCCCTAACTTCTGCCAACCCTAAACGTATTGCAACAAGCTTCCGCATCGGCTTGGAGTTAAGTTGCTATCGATCACACTTTTTTACGTTTGGCGCCGGCGTGCGGCGATGCGGTGGCGGATCGCATTTCCGGCCATGGACAAAACTTCAGCAGCGCGAATACTTGTGCTAACGTCAGGGTTAACGTTCTCAGTGCTCGCCGCACGCGTTGGCGGGCTTTTTTGCATCGTTGCAAGGGAGTCAAACAGTGCCTGAGATCACAATTCCAGCTACGCCCCAATCCTCCTCCCCAGCTAATCCCCAGGCGGGATGATGCCGTCAGGCTTTCTCACCGGCACGATAGCGGCAATTTGACCCACTTACTGGATAGAGAGTTTTCCTTATGTCACAGCCTACGCTTAAGAAGGATGCTTTTCTGGCGGCGCTCGCCCGTCAATGGCAACGGTTCGGCCTCAGTTCCGCACAGCAGATGACGCAACATCAATGGTGGGAAGCCGTCAGTGCGGCGCTGGCCGAGCAGTTGGCCGCGCAGCCGGCGCCGCGCAAAAGCGCCAAACCGCTGCGCCACGTAAACTACATCTCGATGGAGTTTCTGATCGGCCGGCTGACGGCGAACAACCTGATCAACCTGGGCTGGTACGACACCGTCGAGCAGGCGCTGGCCGAGCAAAACGTCAAGCTGGCGGATCTGCTGGAGCAGGAAACCGATCCGGCGCTGGGCAACGGCGGGTTGGGGCGGCTGGCGGCCTGTTTCCTCGACTCGATGGCGACGGTGGAACAACCGGCCACCGGCTATGGGCTGAACTACCAGTACGGGCTGTTCCGTCAGTCGTTCCGCGATGGGCAACAGCAAGAGGCGCCGGATAACTGGCAACGCGAGAGCTATCCGTGGTTCCGTCACAACGCCGCGCTGGCGGTGGACGTGGGCATCGGCGGCAAGCTGGAAAAGCAGGCCGACGGCCGAGAACTGTGGCGCCCCGCCTTCACCCTGCGCGGCGAAGCCTGGGATTTGCCGGTGCTGGGGTATCGCAACGGCGTGGCGCAGCCGCTGCGCCTGTGGCAGGCGACCCATCAGCATCCGTTCAACCTGAGCGATTTCAACGACGGCAAGTTCCTGCAGGCGGAGAAGCAGGGCGTAGAAGCCGACAAGCTGACCAAGGTGCTCTACCCGAACGACAACCATCAAGCCGGCAAACGCCTGCGCCTGATGCAGCAGTATTTCCAGTGCGCCTGCTCGGTGGCGGACATTTTGCGCAAGCACCATCAGGCCGGCCGCAAGATTGAAGAGCTGCCGAAGTATGAAGTGATCCAGCTGAACGACACTCACCCGACCATCGCCATTCCGGAAATGCTGCGCATTCTGCTGGACGAGCACCAGTTGGAGTGGGAGGCGGCCTGGGCAATCACCAGCAACACCTTCGCCTATACCAACCACACCCTGATGCCGGAAGCGCTGGAGTGCTGGGATGAGAAATTGGTGCGCAACCTGCTGCCGCGCCATTTCTCCATCATCAAACAGATCAACGCCAGGTTCAAAAAGCTGGTGGATAAGCACTGGCCGGGCGACGAGGCGGTGTGGGCCAAACTGGCTGTACACCATGACAAGCAGGTGCGTATGGCCAACCTGTGCGTGGTCAGCGGCTTTGCGGTCAACGGCGTGGCGCAGCTGCATTCGGATCTGGTGGTGAAAGATCTGTTCCCGGAATACCACCAGCTGTGGCCGAATAAATTCCATAACGTCACCAACGGCATCACGCCGCGCCGCTGGCTGAAACAGTGCAACCCGGCGCTGTCGGGCCTGATCGATGAGACGCTGAAGGTGGAGTGGGCGAACGATCTCGACGCGCTGCGCGGGCTGGAAAAATTCGCTGACGACGCGGCGTTCCGCCAGCGTTATCAGCAGATCAAACGCGACAACAAGGTGGCGCTGGCCCAGTACGTGCACGGCGTGATGGGGTTGACGCTCGACCCGGACGCGATCTTCGACGTGCAGATCAAACGCCTGCACGAGTACAAACGCCAGCACCTGAACCTGCTGCATATCCTGTCGCTGTATCGCCAGCTGCGCGACAACCCGAACCTGGACATCGTGCCGCGCGTGTTCCTGTTCGGCGCCAAGGCGGCACCGGGTTACTACCTGGCGAAGAACATCATCTACGCCATTAACCAGGCGGCCGAGAAGATCAACAACGATCCGCTGGTGAAGGATCGCCTGAAAGTGGCGTTCATCCCTGACTACCGTGTGTCGGTAGCCGAATTGATGATCCCGGCGGCGGATATCTCCGAACAGATCTCCACCGCCGGCAAAGAGGCCTCCGGCACTGGCAACATGAAGCTGGCGTTGAACGGCGCGCTGACGGTCGGCACGCTGGACGGCGCCAACGTCGAAATCGCCGAGCAGGTGGGCGAAGACAATATCTTTATCTTCGGCAATACCGTGGAGCAGGTGAAGGCGATAGTGGCGAAGGGTTACGATCCGCTCAGCTACCGCAAGAAAGACAAGCACCTGAAGGCGATTCTGGACGAGCTGGCGAGCGGCGCTTTCAGCCACGGCGACAAGCACGCGTTCGACATGATGCTGCACAGCCTGCTGGAAGGCGGCGATCCCTACCTGGTGCTGGCGGACTTTGCCTCGTACTGCCAGGCGCAGCGCCGGGTCGACGAGCTGTATCGCGATCGGGACGAATGGACGCGGCGGACTATCCTTAACACCGCGCGCGTCGGCATGTTCAGCTCGGATCGCTCGATCCGCGATTATCAGCAGCGTATCTGGCAAGCCAAACGTTAAGGAGAGCGAATGGATCGCAAGCGTATCGATCAGGCGGCAGCGCAGGCGGGGATCGCTGCCGATTTTATCAATGCCCACGGCAAGCGGCAGGCGATTGAACCGGAGACCAAGCGCAAGCTGTTGGCGGCCATGAATCGGGCCGATGGCGCGCAGGAAGGCGCGGCATCACCGTTACCGGCGGTCAAGGTGTTCTATCAGGGCGCGCCGCTGGCGTTGACCCCGGCGGGTGAAGGCGAGTACCTGTGGGCGCTGCAGCGTGAAGACGGCGAATGCCTGCAGGGGCGCGTCGGCGCGCGCAAGACCCTGACGCTGCCCGGCGATCTGCCGATGGGGTACCACCAATTGACGCTGAGCCAGGGCGAGCAGCAGTGGCCATGCCGAGTGATCGTCGCGCCGAGACGCTGCTTCGAGCCGGACGCCTTGCTGACCGGCAAGAAACTGTGGGGCGCCTGCGTTCAGCTGTATACGCTGCGTTCCGATCGCAACTGGGGCATCGGCGATTTCGGCGATCTGCGCCTGATGGTGGAGCAGGTGGGGGAACGCGGCGGTGCCTTCGTCGGCCTCAATCCGATCCATGCGCTGTATCCGGCCAACCCGGAGAGCGCCAGCCCCTACAGCCCCTCATCGCGCCGCTGGCTGAATCTGGCGTATATCGACGTCAATGCGGTAGAGGATTTCCAGCGCAGCGACGCGGCGCAGCGCTGGTGGCAGAAGCCGGCGACGCAGAAGCAGCTGGCCAAGGCGCGCGCCGCGGAGTGGGTGGACTACACCGCCGTGATGCAGCTGAAGCTGGCGGCGCTGAAGCTGGCGTTCCCGCTGTTTCAGGCGCGCCAGCCGAACGACGCGCAGCGTCAGGCGTTCGAGCAGTTCGTGGCTGAGGGGGGCGACAGCCTGTATCAGCAGGCGGCGTTTGATGCGCTGCATGCCCATCTGGCGGCCAAAGACGCCAGCCAGTGGGGCTGGCCGGCCTGGCCCGAGCGCTATCGGCAGGGGCAGAGCGACGCGGTGCGGCAGTTCTGCGCCGAACATCAGGACGCGGTCCGCTTTTACCTGTGGCTGCAATGGCTGGCGGCCACCCAGTTCGCGCAGTGTTTTGACCAGAGCAGGCAGCAGCAGATGCCGATTGGCCTGTATCGCGATCTGGCGGTCGGGGTGGCGGAAGGCGGGGCGGAAACCTGGTGTGACCGTGAGCTGTACTGCCTGAAAGCGTCGGTCGGGGCGCCGCCGGATATTCTGGGGCCGCTGGGGCAAAACTGGGGCCTGCCGCCGATGGATCCGCACGTGATGGCGGCGCGCGGGTATCAGCCGTTCATCGATCTTTTGCGCGCCAACATGACCAGCTGCGGCGCGCTGCGCATCGATCACGTCATGGCGCTGCTGCGGCTGTGGTGGATCCCGTATGGCGAAACCGCCGATCGCGGCGCCTATGTCAAATACCCGGTGGACGATCTGCTGGCGGTGCTGGCGCTGGAAAGCCAGCGCCACCGTTGCATGGTGATCGGCGAGGATCTCGGCACGGTGCCGGTGGAGATCGTCGGCAAGCTGCGCGACAGCGGCGTCTACTCCTACAAAGTGCTCTATTTCGAAAGCGACGGCGAGCACCATTTCCGCGCGCCGCAGGCCTATCCGGTGCAGGCGATGGCGACCATCACCACCCACGATCTGCCGACGCTGCGCGGCTATTGGCAAAGCGACGATCTGACGCTCGGCAATCGGCTGGGCCTTTACCCGGATGCGGAGATCCTGCAGGCGCTGTTCGCCGATCGGGAACGCGCCAAACAGGGGTTGCTGGACGGATTGCATCGCTATGGCTGCGTGCCGCAGAAGGTGGGCAAGAAGGCGGCGCTGCTCGGCATGAGCCCGCTGCTCAACCGCGGCCTGCAGCGCTATGTCGCCGACAGCGCCAGCGCCTTGCTCGGCCTGCAGCCGGAAGACTGGCTGGATATGGCGGATCCGGTCAACATTCCCGGCACCAGCGATCAGTACCCTAACTGGCGGCGCAAGCTGACCCAGACGCTGGAGGAGATGTTCGCCGACCCGCACATAAACCGGCTGCTGAAGGATTTGGACAAGCGGCGCCGCAAGGTGTCGGTGGGGTGAAAACGACAATGCCGGAACGGGTTCCCCCTTCCGGCATTGTGTTATCTACCGTGGCGCGAACGCCGGGTATCAGTAGTAAGAGTGCTCGCCGCGCTGGTGCTCGGTCAAATCACGCACGCCTTTCAGCTCCGGGAATTTCTGCAGCAGCTCTTTCTCAATGCCTTCTTTCAGCGTGACGTCCACCATCGAACAGCCGTTGCAACCGCCGCCGAACTGCAGAATAGCCATGTTGTCGTCGGTGATCTCCATCAGCGTTACGCGGCCGCCGTGGCCCGCCAGCTGCGGGTTGATCTGCGACTGCAGCACGTATTCCACGCGCTCCATCAGCGGTGCGTCGTCATCGACCTTGCGCATCTTGGCGTTCGGCGCCTTCAGCGTCAGCTGAGAACCCAGCTGGTCGGTCACGAAGTCGATTTCGGCGTCTTCCAGATACGGCGCGCTCAGCTCATCAACATAGGCGGACAGTTTGTCGAACTTCAGTTCGGTATCCGTCGCTTCTACCGCGTCCGGCGGGCAATAAGAGACACCGCATTCGGCCGTCGGCGTGCCCGGGTTGATCACGAATACGCGGATTTGGGTGCCTTCTTCTTGATTTGCCAGCAGTTTGGCAAAGTGTTCCTGTGCAGCATCTGTTATACGGATCATAGCATTAGCTCAATAGTTGACTTCTATAGTCGGTTATAATACGCCCATTGCCGTGGCACTACAACGTGCGGCAAACGCACCATATCTGCACCGAAGCGGCGCCTTGCCGCCGCAGCAGCGCCGCGATCGCCGCGACGGTGCTGCCGGTGGTCACCACGTCATCCACCAGGGCGATATGCCGGCCGGCGACCGGCACGGTACAGGCGAACGCGCGCTGCAGATTGCGTCTGCGGGCAGGGGCGCTCAGCCGCTGTTGCAGGGCGGTTTTGCGCACCCGGCGCAAGGCGGCGGGCCGATAGGCGCAGCCCAGCCAGCGCGCCAGCGGCCGGGCCAGCAGATCGCTCTGATTATAGCCACGGCGCCAGCAGCGTGATGCATGCAAGGGTACCGCTAAAATCAGGTCGGGTCTGTTCAGATACTGCTCTCTTCGCGCCTGCTGCCACCGCAGCAGCATCAGGCGCGCCAGCGTCGGCGCCAGCTCGGGCGCGCGGTGGAACTTGAACCTTTTTACCAGTTGGCTGAGCGGCGCAACGTAGTCGCCGACGAACACCAGCCGCTGCCAGGGCGGCGGCCGTTGCAGGCAGCGGCCGCAGGGCATTTGCGTCTCGCCGGCGGGCAATCCGCAGCGCGGGCAACACGGAGGGTTGACCGGCAGATGGCGCAGGCAGCAACTGCAGATGCCATGACGCACCAGGCTCAACGGCTGTCGGCATAGCCAACAGCGGCTGCGGATTGATAGCATAGGGCCTCCGACACGGATAAGCATGAAAGGACAGTAACCAATGACAGCGCTGTACTGGCAAACAATAGGCGAAGGCGAACGCGATCTTGTGCTGCTGCACGGCTGGGGATTGAACGCCGAAGTGTGGAGTTGCATCCAGGCGCGACTGACGCCGCATTTTCGCCTGCATCTGGTCGATCTGCCGGGATACGGCCGCAGCCAGGGGTTCGGCGCCCTGTCGCTGGAGCAGATGACGGATATCGTGCTGGCGGCCGCCCCGCCGCAGGCCTGGTGGCTTGGCTGGTCGCTCGGCGGGCTGGTGGCCAGCCAGGCGGCGCTGATGCAGCCCGGGCGGGTCAAGGGGCTTATCACCGTGGCCTCCTCGCCGTGTTTTGCCGCTCGCGATGCGTGGCCGGGGATCCGCCCGGACGTGCTGAGCGGTTTCCAGCATCAGCTGAGCCTGGATTTCCAACGCACCGTCGAGCGTTTTCTGGCGCTGCAAACGCTGGGCACCGAGAGCGCGCGTCAGGATGCGCGCCAGCTGAAAGCGGTGGTGCTTAACCAGCCGACGCCGAGCGTCGAGGTGTTGAACGGCGGGCTGGAGATCCTGCGCACCGCCGATCTGCGCGCGCCGCTGGCGGAGTTGAATCTGCCGCTGCTGCGGATTTACGGCTATCTGGACGGGTTAGTGCCGCGCAAGGTCGCCGAGCTGCTCGATGCCGCCTGGCCGAACTCCACGTCGCAGATCGTGGCCAAAGCCGCCCATGCGCCGTTTATCTCTCATCCCGATGAATTTGTGACGATGATCGAAGCGTTTATTGCAGCACATTGAATGCAGCGGGAAAACGCACGATAGAGCGCGAAAAAAAACGCCGCCGGGTGGATAAAAGACAAAGCTGTTCGATACTTAGTGAGTCAATGCGTTGGCTGCAAAATGAAAAGACCGCGTGCGGCGCTTTTCATTTTGGCGTTTCGTCTCTGGGAAACGGGCCCCGTCAGGGAAAGCAACGAGGCCTGAGGATGTCGCGGCAGCCTGCGGTACTACGCATGGATTTTTGACGGCTTTCATAACAGATAAATTATCCATTGAGAGGTTAGTGTCATGAAATCATTGAAGATGATTATTGCAGCGGCAGTGCTGGGTTCGGTGTCTTTCGGCTCCATGGCGGCAACCCTGCTGACCAAGGAAGATCTGGATAAGAACCCGGGTAAATACGAGAAGATCGGCACCGTCACCACGACGGCGGAAACCACGTCACCGATGGACGCCAAGGAAGAGCTGTCCAAACTGGCTGACGAAAAGGGCGGTCAATACTACGTGATCCTGGCAGGCCGCGAACACGGTAAATTCAGCGCCATCGCCGAAGTTTACAAAGACAAACAATAAGCCTTGAACGGTAATGGGGCGCCCGTCATTGGCGCCCCTTATCTTCAGGCTTTCAGTCGATAGAACACCGTGCTGCACCCCTGGCCCTGCGGGCAGCTTTTGCAGCCGCCGCTCAAACAGGCGCCGTCATCCTGTTCGATGCGCTCCACTTTCCCCATCGCCGTCAAACGATCCAGCATCGCCTGCACCAGCGGCAGCGGCGTCGCCAGCGATTGGCTGAGCTGCTGCGCCTGGGCGCTGCCGCGCAGCGCCAGCGCATCGCGCACCTGCAGCAGCCCGGCCATCAGTGACAGCTCCCTTTGGCGCCCTGACAACAGGCCGCCGGCGTGGCGTTGCCCAGGCGCACCGTGACGCGGCTGCGCGCCCGGCGCAGGCCGAACAGCACCAGCAGATTCACCAGCAGCACCGCCAGGATCGCCGTCAGGCTGTACTGCGGATGTTGGTTGAAGGTCGCCGCTTGGTAGAACAGCGTCGCCAGCGAGTAGGCCACGTTCAGCCCCCACAGGATGGAGAATGTCATCCAGCCGCGGCTCGATTCGCGGGCGATGGCGCCCATCACCGAGACGCAGGGCACATACAGCAGCACGAAGATCAGATAGCTGTAGGCGGAGATGCCGGAGCCGAATTTGCTGCTCATCACGCCCATCGAGCCGACGCCCATCTCGCCGTCGCCCTTGCTGGCTTCGATCGGGTTGGACAGCACGCTCAGGCTGAAGGTGTTTTTCAGGCCGTCCCAGGTTTCCTGCAGCGCGCCGCCCAGCTCATCGAGCAGGTTGAAGTTGGCGGCGTCGAACGCCTCTTTGTTGATGTGCTCGGCGGTATACAGCGTATTCAGCGTGCCGACCACCACTTCTTTCGCCATCGCGCCGGTCACCAGGCCGACGGTGGCCTGCCAGTTATCGCGGTGGACGCCCATCGGCTGCAGCAACGGCGTCAGCACCTTGGAAACCGTGGCCAGCGCGGAGTCGTTGATGTTGTCGACCGTTTTGCCGCTGAACGAGAAGCTGTTAAGGCCGCCGATGAATATGCTGGCCACCACGATCACCTTACCGGCGCGCAACACGAAGCCTTTCAACCGCTGCCAGGTTTGCAGCAGCAGGCTTTTCAGGTGCGGCACGTGGTAAACCGGCAGCTCCATCACGAACGGCGAGGCTTCGCCGCGCATGAGGGTGTATTTGAGTACCAGGCCGGTGAGGATCGCCACCGCGATGCCGAGCATGTACAGCGAGAACACCACCCCTGCGCCGTCCTGGCCAAAGAAGGCGGCGGCGAATACCGCGAAGATCGCCAGCCGGGCGCCGCAGGACATGAACGGCGCCATCATGATGGTGATCAGGCGCTCGCGTTGGGCGTCCAGCGTGCGGGCGCCCATGATGGACGGCACGTTGCAGCCGAAACCGACGATCAGCGGCACAAAGGATTTGCCCGGCAGCCCGAGCGCCTGCATCAGGCGATCCATCACGAACGCCGCACGCGCCATGTAGCCGGAGTCTTCCAGGAACGACAGGAACAGGTACATCATGCCGATCTGCGGCACCAGCGGCAGCACGGTGTTGATGCCGCCGCCGACGCCCTGCGCCAGGAAAACGGTCAGCCAGTCGGGGAAGTGCAGGGTGTAGCCGAGCCACTGAATGCCCTGAATGAAGATCGCCGCCGAGCCGATATCGAAGATCGGCTGCAGCGCGCCGCCGATGTTGATCGCCAGCAGGAACATCAGGTACATCACCAACAGGAAGATCGGTACGCCCAGCCAGCGGTTGAGGATCACTTTATCCAGCATGTCGGTCAGGCGGTTGGGCATCGCCTGCTGCGAGTTGCTGACCGCGTCGCTCAGGGTGGCGATAGACTGGTAGCGCGCGTCGGCGATCACCAGCGTCGGGTCTTCTTGCTGCTGCTGTTGCAACGCCTGAATGGCCGCAGGCAGCAGCGCGACGGCGGGACCGGCCAGCCGGTGGCTGTAGATGTCGCCTTCCAGCATCTGCAATGCCAGCCAGCGGCGTTGCACCGCCGGCAGCGTTTGCGGCATGGCATCGCTCAGCGTGGCGACCGCTTTCAGCAGCAACGGCGGATAGTTCACCAGCGCCTGCTGTTCGTTGAGGCGATGATTGTCGATCATCTGTTTCAGCACGCCGATGCCGTCGGCGCGGGTGGAGATCATCGGCACTACCGGGCAGCCGAGGCGCGCCGACAGCGCGGCGACGTCGATATCGATATGCTGGCTTTTGGCGATGTCGAGCATGTTCAGCGCCACGATGCAGGGAATGCCCAGCTCCAGCAGCTGTAGCGTCAGGTAGAGATTGCGCTCCAGGTTGGAGGCATCGACCACGTTGATCAGCAGATCGGCGTCGCCGCTCAAAATGTAGTGGCAGGCGATCTGCTCATCGAGCGAGGTTTGCTCTGAAATGGTGGTCAGGGAGTAGGTGCCGGGCAAATCGACCAGCCGCACGTCGGACTGCGGGGTAGTGAAATGGCCTTCTTTGCGTTCGACCGTCACGCCCGCCCAGTTGCCGACCCGTTGGCGTGCGCCGGTCAGCTGGTTGAACAGCGTGGTTTTGCCGGAGTTCGGGTTACCGATTAAGCCGATGGTGAGTTTTTTCATAGTTCTGCGTGTCGTCTTCAAGGAGAGCCGCGCCGGCGCAAGGGCGCGTCGGCAAATGGAGGCGCGCCGGTTCAGGACTGGCCGTCGAGCTGCAGCAGCGCCAGATCCTTCCTGCGCAGCACCAGGCTGACGCGGCGGGTTTTAATTTCTATCGGATCGCCCAGCGGCGCGACGCGCACCACGTCGAACGAAGAGCCGGGCAGCATGCCGAGCGATAACAGTTTCTGGCGGTAGGCCGGCGCAATTTCACCGGAAAAGCCGACAATCTTATATGTGTGTTTAGGTTGAAGCTGCATGTGATTAACCTTCCGGGTGCCGATGAACATCGGGCTGATGATAATTGGACGTTGCCGGCGAAAATGCCACGCCGTCGGCGGTATTCATCCATAAGGTCATGCAATAAAGTGAGCGCAAATAATAGTAATTATCATTATCGCATTCAACATAAAAGATAGGGGTATTGTAACCAATTATTATGGCGTCGACAGTTTTTGGTTGTGTCGTCTTGATAAGCCCCGTTTTACCACTGCTTTTACTCGGCGACAAATGAGAATGGTGAGTTAAATCAGTTGCGTATTTGTAGCCGAGTTTTCTCGTTTGCAAATATTGATGGCGTTTTTCCCTTATTTATTTCTGATGAAAGGCAATTCAATAACATTATTCCGCCGTAATGCGAGCGGTAACCATTTGTGTTTCGCTCACAATTCGCAAAATGAAAAATGCGTGTTAACGACGTTGTTAATAAACGGCTGCAGAAGGGATGTTTGCCGCTTTAACAATGGGAGGGCGGTCACGCAGCAACGGGAAATAAAAAGATGAAGGTTTATTGAGATGGGTCAAAAAAATGCCGCAAGTTTTCTTTCTCGGAAAGGGCGGAGCAGGCTCCGCCCTGTCGGTTCCGACTTAGCGTTTCTTGCCGAATGCCGCCGCCAGCGCGTCGCCCATGGCGCTGTTGCCGGCCGGCGCCGCGTTGCGCGGTTTGGCCTTGTTGCCGCCTGCCGAACGGTTGGCGTTGTCGCGCGTCTGGGCAGGCGCGTTGCCGCCGCGACGCGGTGAACCCTCGCCCGGTTGCTCATCCAGGCGCATGCTCAGCGCAATGCGTTTACGCTGCAGATCGACTTCCATCACCTTCACTTTGACGATGTCGCCGGCCTTCACCACGGTGTGCGGATCTTCGACGAATTTGTCCGCCAGCGAGGAGATGTGCACCAGGCCGTCCTGATGCACGCCGATATCCACGAAGGCGCCGAAGTTGGTGACGTTGGTCACCGAGCCTTCCAGGATCATGCCCGGCTGCAGATCGTTGAGGGTTTCCACGCCTTCGGCGAAGGTGGCGGTTTTGAACTCCGGACGCGGATCGCGGCCCGGCTTCTCCAGCTCTTTCAGAATGTCGGTGACCGTCGGCACGCCGAACTTGTCGTCGGTGAAATCGACCGCTTTCAAGCTGCGCACCGCGGAGGCGTTGCCCATCAGGTCCTGCAGCGCCTGCTCGGTGGCGGCCAGGATGCGTTGCACCACCGGATAGGCTTCCGGGTGAACGGTGGAAGCATCCAGCGGGTTGTCGCCGTGGTTGATGCGCAGGAAGCCGGCGCACTGTTCGAAGGCCTTCGGCCCCAGACGGCTGACCTTCAGCAGCTGTTCACGGTTGCTGAATCGGCCGTTCTCGTCGCGCCAATTGACGATGTTCTGCGCCATCATGCGCGTCAGGCCGGCCACGCGGGTCAGCAACGGCACCGACGCGGTGTTCAGATCGACGCCGACGGCGTTTACGCAGTCTTCCACCACCGAGTCCAACTTTTTCGCCAGCTGGCTCTGGCTGACGTCGTGCTGATACTGGCCGACGCCGATGGATTTCGGGTCGATCTTCACCAGCTCCGCCAGCGGATCCTGCAGGCGGCGAGCGATGGACACCGCGCCGCGCAGCGATACGTCGAGATCCGGGAATTCCTGCGCCGCCAATTCAGACGCGGAATACACCGACGCGCCCGCTTCGCTGACGATCACTTTCTGCGCCCGGACTTCGCTGAACTGCTTTTGCAGGTCGAGATAGAAGCGCTCGGTTTCACGTGAAGCGGTGCCGTTGCCGATGGCCACCAGCTCCACGTTGTGTTTGATGCACAGCGCCGCGACGATGGCGGCGGCTTTCGCCGCTTGCCCGGTGTGCGGGTAGACGGTGTCGGTGGCGACCAGCTTGCCGGTCGCGTCGACCACGGCGACTTTCACCCCGGTGCGCAGGCCCGGATCGAGGCCCATGGTGGCGCGCATGCCGGCCGGCGCGGCCATCAGCAGATCATGCATGTTGCGGGCGAAAACGTTGATTGCTTCATCTTCCGCGCGCTCACGCACCGTGCCCATCAGCTCGGTTTCCAGGTGCAGCAACACCTTGATGCGCCAGGTCCAGTTGACCACCGCCTTGCGCCAGGCGTCGGCCGGGGCGTTGTTCAGGCGCAGGTTGAGGTGATTGATGATGATCAGCTCCGCCTGGCTTTCGCGCGGTGCTTCCTCAAACTGCGGATCGGCGTTCAGCGCCAGCTGCAGCACGCCTTCGTTGCGGCCGCGGAACATCGCCAGCGCGCGGTGTGAAGGCACCTGAGAAATCGGTTCGTGGTGATCAAAATAGTCGCGGAACTTGGCGCCTTCTTCTTCCTTGCCTTCGACCACTTTGGACACCAGATGGGCGTTTTTCCACAGGTAGTCGCGCACCTTGGCCAGCAGCGCGGCGTCTTCGGCGAAGCGCTCCATCAGGATATAGCGCGCGCCGTCGAGGGCGGCTTTCACGTCCGCCACGCCCTTGTCGGCGTCGACGTAGCGTTCAGCCAGTTGTTCCGGCTGCTGTTGCGGATCCTGCCACAGCGTATCCGCCAGCGGTTCCAGGCCGGCTTCGATGGCGATCTGGCCACGGGTGCGGCGCTTCGGTTTGTACGGCAGGTAGAGGTCTTCGAGTTCGGTCTTGCTCAGCGTGGCGTTGATCGCCCCCGCCAATTGTTCAGTCAGTTTGCCCTGTTCATCGATCGACTTCAGGATGGTCTGGCGACGATCTTCCAGTTCACGCAGATAACCCAGACGGGTTTCCAGCTGGCGCAGTTGGGTGTCGTCCAGGCCCCCGGTGACTTCCTTACGATAGCGTGCAATAAAGGGCACGGTATTACCTTCATCCAGCAGACGGATGGCGGAGTCGACTTGCTCCGGCCGGGCCTGCAGTTCTGTTGCAATAATGCGGCTCAGTGGGTCATTCATAGGTCTGGTATCTGTATTGATAACGGTGAATAAACAGGGGACAGTTATACGGATTGATCGCGGAAAATGCCAGCGAAGCGGGCCGCCGCCGCGCGGCCGCGGCATGGAGAACAGCGCAGACGGCGGCGTTGGCGGCGGTTAGGAAAAAGCTGAAAGCTTACTTCGGGTAGTTTATCTCGTTAACGTACCACTGCGCCTCGCCCAGCGGGGTATTGACGGTGGCGACGTCCCCGACCTCTTTTTTCAGCAGGGCGCGCGCCATCGGCGCATCAATGGAGATGTAATCCTTGCGGCCGAAAATCTCGTCGTAACCGACGATGCGAAAGCGTTTGGTTTCGCCGTCTTCGTTCTCCACCTCTACCCAGGCGCCGAAGAACACTTTGCCTTCCTGCTGCGGTGAATAATCGACGATCTTCAACTGCTCCAGGCATTTGGTCAGATAGCGGACGCGGCGATCGATCTCACGCAGCCGCTTCTTGTTGTACTGGTAATCGGCATTTTCGCTTCTGTCGCCCAGGCTGGCGGCCCAGGTCACTTTCTTGGTCACCTCGGGGCGTTCTTCGCGCCAGAGGTAATCCAGCTCTTGTTTGAGCTTGTCATACCCTTCACGGGTTATCAGTTGAGTTCTCATCGTGATTTATCTTTATGGGGCCACCGCCACAGTGTACGTGAATGCGGGGGGCTTTAGAAATGGCGCGCGGGCCTGTGCCTTGTCGCACGGTTTTTATTCAGTTTGCGCAGCTTTTAACGATCGGGAGTATGCTTAGCGTAGCGGAAAAGGAATGTGACGAAAGGAGGATATCTGGCGAGAGAGACAAGGAATTTTGGCGCACAACCCAACACATTGAAGGTATTACCGCATGGAATTTAAAGATTACTACGCCACGATGGGCGTTGAGCCCAACGCCGATCTGAAAACCATCAAAACGGCCTACCGTCGGCTGGCGCGTAAATATCACCCTGACGTGAGCACTGAAGACGATGCCGAAAGCAAGTTCAAGGAAGTGGCCGAAGCCTATGAGGTGCTGAAGGACGAGGAGCGCCGCGCCGAGTACGATCAGATCCGGCTGCACCGCAACGATCCGAACTTTGGCCGCCAGGCGCGCGGCGATCGCGGCGGCTATCAGCAGAGCGCTTCATGGCACGGCGGCGGCGCCGACGCGCAAGACTTCTCCGATTTCTTCGAAAGCATGTTCGGCGGGCGGGCGGCGGGCGGGCATCGCTCTGCTTCGCACTCGCACGGCGGGCATGGCTTCCGCGGCCAGGATCTGGAGATGGAGGTGCCGCTGTTCCTCGAGGAAACGCTGCATGGTCAAAGCCGCGAGATTTCCTACACGCTGCCGGTGTACGACGAACTGGGGCGGCAGGTAAGCGAAGCCAGCAAGACGCTGAACGTGAAAATTCCGGCCGGCGTGGGCGACGGCGAGCGCATTCGCCTCAAGGGGCAGGGCGTTGCCGGCGTGGGCGGCGGCCAGAACGGCGACCTGTATCTGGTCATCCGCCTTGCGCCGCATCCACTGTTCGAGATCGACGGCCACAACCTGAGCATCGTGGCGCCGCTCGCCCCATGGGAAGCGGCGCTGGGGGCCAGCATCGAGGTGCCGACGCTGACCGGCAAAATCGCGTTGACCGTGCCGGCCGGCAGCCAGAGCGGCAAGCGGCTGCGGGTCAAGGGCAAAGGGCTGGCGGGCAAGAAAGAGCCCGGCGATCTGTATGTCATTCTCAAGGTGGTGATGCCGCCGAAGCCGAACGAGAAGGCCAGCGCCCTGTGGCGAGAGCTGGCTGAACAGGCGGCGTTCAACCCGCGCGCGGAATGGGAGTAAAGCAGATGATGAAAAAAGAGATCACATTCACCGTGGTGGAACTGTGCCAGCGGGTGGAGATTTCAGAGGACGAGCTGGTCGAGATCGTCGGCCTGGGCGTTATCGTGCCGCTGGAGCCGGCGCAGCCGCGCTGGGAGTTCGATTATCCGGCGCTGAGCCACCTGCAGCGCGCGCGCAGGCTGCGGGCCGAGCTGGATCTGGATTGGCCGGGGATCGCCATGGCGCTAACGCTGCTCGACCGGGTTGACGCCCTACAGCAAGAGAACCGGCAGTTGCGCCGGCAGCTGGCGCGTTTCCTGCAGACTTCCTGATCCGACAGCTAAACGCCACCGGGCGCTTCCCGGTGGCGAAATTGTGCAAAATTGGGCCGTCACCCCACATTGCGCCGATAAAGGGCGAAATTTTAACGAACCCCCGTCGACATTCACTGAAAATTGTTGATAAATGGGGAAAAGAATAAGCTTTGTAACAATTTCGTCTAGAATACATACCATTAAACGCTGTCTCAAATGGCAAGGTTTTCTAACAATATTCGAGTCAGGCAATAAAGCCTTTGGGAGTAATACCATGCAAGAGAATCATAAGATCCTGGTTGTCGATGATGACATGCGCCTGCGCGCGCTTTTAGAACGTTATTTAACCGAGCAGGGCTTCCAGGTTCGCAGCGTTGCCAACGCTGAGCAAATGGATCGCTTGCTGACTCGTGAATCCTTCCATTTGATGGTGCTCGATCTGATGTTGCCGGGCGAAGACGGCCTGTCCATCTGCCGCCGCCTGCGCAGCCAGAGCAACCCGATGCCAATCATTATGGTCACCGCCAAAGGCGAAGAGGTCGATCGCATCGTGGGGCTGGAAATCGGCGCCGACGACTACATTCCTAAACCGTTCAACCCGCGTGAGCTGTTGGCTCGTATCCGCGCGGTGCTGCGCCGTCAGGCGAACGAACTGCCGGGCGCGCCTTCGCAGGAAGAGGCGGTGATCGCGTTCGGCAAATTCAAACTGAACCTCGGCACCCGCGAGATGTTCCGCGAAGACGAGCCGATGCCGTTGACCAGCGGCGAGTTCGCGGTACTGAAGGCGCTGGTCAGCCACCCGCGTGAACCGCTGTCGCGCGATAAGCTGATGAACCTGGCGCGTGGCCGCGAATACAGCGCCATGGAACGCTCCATCGACGTGCAGATCTCTCGTCTGCGCCGTATGGTTGAAGAAGATCCGGCGCATCCGCGTTATATCCAGACCGTGTGGGGTCTCGGCTACGTCTTCGTCCCGGACGGCAGTAAGGCATGAGGCGATTGCGCTTTTCACCGCGTAGCTCGTTTGCCCGAACTCTGTTGTTGATCGTCACCTTGCTGTTTGTCAGCCTGGTGACGACCTATCTGGTGGTGCTGAACTTCGCCATCCTGCCCAGCCTGCAGCAGTTCAACAAGGTATTGGCCTACGAAGTGCGTATGCTGATGACCGATCGGCTGCAGCTGGAGGACGGCACGCTGCTGGAGGTGCCGCCGGCGTTCCGCCGTGAGATCTACCGCGAACTGGGCATCTCTCTCTACACCAACTCGGCGGCGGAGGAGAGCGGCCTGCGCTGGGCGCAGCACTACCAGTTCCTCAGCCAGCAGATGGCGCAGCAGCTCGGCGGGCCAACCGATGTGCGGGTGGAGGTAAACAAGAACTCCCCGGTGGTGTGGCTGAAAACCTGGCTGCAGCCCGATATCTGGGTGCGCGTGCCGCTGACGGAAATCCACCAGGGCGACTTCTCGCCGCTGTTCCGCTATACGCTGGCGATCATGCTGCTGGCGATCGGCGGCGCCTGGCTGTTTATTCGTATTCAAAACCGCCCGCTGGTGGAGCTGGAACATGCGGCGCTGCAGGTGGGCAAGGGCATTATTCCGCCGCCGCTGCGCGAGTATGGCGCTTCCGAAGTGCGGTCGGTGACTCGCGCATTCAATCAGATGGCGTCGGGCGTCAAACAGCTGGCGGATGACCGCACGTTGCTGATGGCCGGGGTCAGCCACGACCTGCGCACGCCGTTGACGCGCATCCGGCTGGCGACGGAGATGATGAGCGCCGAAGACGGCTATCTGGCCGAGTCGATCAATAAAGACATCGAAGAGTGCAACGCCATCATCGAGCAGTTCATCGATTATCTGCGCACCGGGCAGGAAATGCCGACCGAAAGCAGCGATCTGAACGCCATTTTAGGCGAAGTGGTCGCGGCCGAGAGCGGCTATGAGCGGGTGATTGAAACCGCGCTGTCGCCGGGCGAGCTGATGATGAATGTGCATCCGCTGTCGATTAAGCGGGCGGCGGTGAATATGGTGGTGAACGCGGCGCGTTACGGCAACGGCTGGATCAAGGTCAGCAGCGGCCGTGAGCTGCAGCGCGGTTGGTTCCAGGTGGAAGATGACGGGCCGGGCATCAAGCCGGAAGAGTTGAAGCACCTGTTGCAGCCGTTCGTACGCGGTGACAGCGCGCGCAGCACCAGCGGCACCGGTCTGGGGCTGGCGATCGTGCAGCGCATTATCGACGCGCATGACGGCGAACTGGATATCGGCACCAGCGAGCGCGGCGGGCTGTTGATCCGCGCGTATATTCCGTTGCCGATGGAGAAAAAAGAGTCGACCAACGGCCATCAAACGGCCAGGGAAAACGCCTGACCTCTGGTGTGGGCCGCGCCGCTGCGGCCCCGTCAGGACTTTCTGCTCATCACGTAGTATTCCGCCGCATCTTCATGCAACCGACGGCCGGTCGGCGCCTGCCACGGATCGATTAACTCGATGCCGCAGTGGAGGAAGTCTTTGGTATTGCGGGTGGCCAGGGCGGCGCCGTAATGCAGGCAGGTGGCGGCGATTTGGGTATCGGGCATGCTCATCGCTTTACCCAGCAGCCGATTCCTTGCCGTCAATTCCGCGTATTGCATCGCGCACAGCCCATCAAACGGCAATATCTGCCCCTCGAACTTCAATTCAATGGCGTCCGCTAATTTCAGTTTGAGATCCCGCTGGCGCTTGCCGTCAGGCATGCAGGCCACGCCGCTGAACAGTTCGGCGAGGACAATGGCGCTGAGATAGAGCTCGTCATTGTCCTTTTCATTTAACCAGTTAATGACGTTGTAGTACGGGCTGGGACGCAGCGTTTCTGAAATGACGTTGGTGTCGATAATGATCATGCGTTGTCATCTTCATCATCAAAGGTGACGATGCGTGGCGGCACGGCGTCACGCGGTGGGATCTCCAGCTCAACGCCGCCGAATTCGGCGAAGTGCTGATGCATCCAGGTACCCAATCCATAGCGCGGCGGCTTTTTCACCAGCGCCTGTTTCAGGATCATGCGCGCTTCCTCTTCCATGGAATGACCGTTTTTCGCCGCTGAGATACGCAGCAGCTCTTTGATTTCGTCGTCCAGATTTCTGACGGTGATAGTCGCCATTTAAACCTCCTTTGCTATCAATGATTGCATTGACTTATTTTCTCGTCTTGCCGATTAAAAAGCAATCAATTGAAATAAAAAAAGGCGCGGGATCCGCGCCTTAGCTGAAGAGGTAATGCTACCGAATTACAGCTTCGGGCCGGCGCTGACCAGCGCGGCGCCCGCAGGCGTGTCGGTGTATTTGTCGAAGTTGGTGATGAAGCGCTCGGCCAGATCCTGCGCTTTTTCCTGCCACTGCTCGAGGCTGGCGTAGGTATTGCGCGGATCGAGGATCTCCGGATTCACGCCCGGCAGCGCGGTCGGCATCGCCAGATCGAAGATCGGCAGAGTGACGGTTTCCGCCTTGTCGATCTCACCGCTCAGGATGGCGTCGATGATGCCGCGCGTATCTTTGATCGAGATGCGTTTGCCGGTGCCGTTCCAGCCGGTGTTGACCAGGTAAGCCTGGGCGCCGGCGGCCTGCATGCGTTTCACCAGCACTTCGGCGTACTGCGTCGGGTGCAGCGACAGGAACGCGGCGCCGAAGCAGGCGGAGAAGGTTGGCGTCGGTTCGGTTACGCCGCGCTCGGTGCCGGCCAGTTTGGCGGTGAAGCCGGACAGGAAGTGGTACTGAGTCTGGTTGGCGGTCAGACGCGATACCGGCGGCAGCACGCCGAAGGCGTCGGCGGTCAGGAAGATCACCTTGGTGGCGTGACCCGCCTTGGACACCGGCTTGACGATGTTCTGGATATGGTAGATCGGGTAAGAAACGCGGGTATTCTCGGTTTTCGAACCGTCGTTGAAGTCGATGCTGCCGTCGGCCAGCACGGTAACGTTTTCCAGCAGCGCATCGCGTTTGATGGCGTGGTAGATGTCCGGCTCGGCTTCTTCAGACAGCTTGATGGTCTTGGCGTAGCAGCCGCCTTCGAAGTTGAACACGCCGTCGTCGTCCCAGCCGTGCTCGTCATCGCCGATCAACTGACGCTTAGGATCGGTGGAGAGGGTGGTCTTGCCGGTGCCGGACAGGCCGAAGAACACCGCCACGTCGCCTTTCTCGCCCACGTTGGCCGAGCAGTGCATCGAGGCGATGCCTTTCAGCGGCAGCAGGTAGTTCATCATCGAGAACATGCCTTTCTTCATTTCGCCGCCGTACCAGGTGCCGCCGATCAGCTGCATGCGCTCGGTCAGGTTGAAGGCGACGAAGTTCTCCGAGTTCAGGCCTTGCTGCTGCCAGTTCGGGTTGGTGCATTTGGCGCCGTTCATCACCACGAAGTCCGGTTCGAAGTCAGCCAGCTCTTCGTCGCTCGGGCGGATAAACATGTTTTTCACAAAGTGCGCCTGCCAGGCCACCTCGGTGATGAAGCGCACTTTCAGGCGCGAGTCGGCGTTGGCGCCGCAGAAGGTATCCACCACGAACAGGCGCTTGCCGGACAGTTGCTCGGTGACCAGGTGTTTCAGATCGGCCCACACTTCCGGGCTGAGGGGTTTGTTGTCGTTCTTGCCTTTGCCCTGATCGGCCCACCACACGGTATCGCGGGTGATGTCGTCGCGGACGATGTATTTGTCTTTCGGCGAACGGCCGGTGAAGATGCCGGTATCGACGGAGACGGCACCCAGCTTGGTGACTACCCCACGCTCAAAACCTTCCAGAGATGGGTCTGTTTCTTCCTTAAACAGCAGTTCATAGCTCGGGTTGTGAACGATTTCGCTAACGTCGTGAATGCCGTAAGCGGCCAGATCCTGAGGGGTTATACCTTTAACGCGCATGTTACTACTCCTTGGTCACAGAATTTCTGGCGGCAATTGTAGGGATCTAACGGTGCGTAACCGCGATGGGTATCAAATATTTAACGTTTTAGGCGGTATTTCGTTACGATCTGAGAGATAGCACACGGAAAAAAGCAAACGTGCAAACGGCGGGCGTTGGCGGGCGCCGGGCGCACCCGCCGAAAGGGTGTAACTTAGTGCAACTGGTCGCTTTCGCCGGTGTTACCCGCATACAGCGCGGCAACATCAACCGGGTCAAAGACATAGTGGCTGCCACAGTAGTCGCAGTGCATGTCGATATTGCCGTCCTGCTCCAGCATGTCCGCCACTTCGTCGGTCGGCAGGGTCAGCAGCGCGTCGGCGCAACGCTGGCGAGAACAGGTGCAGCGGAACTGCACGTCCTGCGGTTCGTACAAGGTGACCTCTTCCTGATGGTACAGGCGGTACAGCACTTCGTTGGCCGGCAGGCCGAACAGCTCTTCGCTTTTGACCGTGTTGGTCAGTTGCACCAGATGATCGAAATCATCGAGGTTGCCGTCCTGCGCCGGCAGCACCTGCAGCAGCATGCCGGCCGCCGCGGCGTTGCCTTCCGCTTCGCCGGTGCGGATAAACAGGCGGGTTGGCAGCTGTTCGGACTGGCGGAAGTAGGCTTCCAGGCATTCGGCCAGGGTTTCACCTTCCAGGCCGACGACGCCCTGATAGCGCTCGCCTTCCGTCGGGGAAATGGTTATGACCATGACGCCGTTGCCGATCATCTGATGCAAGGTGCTGTCGTCGGCGATAGGCGCCTGGGTGCGCGCAACGCCGCGCATCTCCTGGCGGTTGTTGCCGTTGATCACCGCCAGCTTCAGCGGGCCGTCGCCTTGCAGCTGAACGGTGATGTCGCCGTCGAACTTCAGGGTCGCGGTCAGCAGACTGGTGGCGACCAGCAGCTCGCCCAGCAGTTTTTGCACCGGCGCCGGGTAGTCGTGGTTATTCAGGATCTGCTGATAGGTTTCGCTGACGGTAACCAGCTCGCCGCGCACCGCGTAGTTTTCAAACAGGTAACGGTGCAATTGGTCATGGTTGGACATAATCTTCTCTCATTGCGGTGAGGGGTTATTCCGGCTCACCAAATTTAAATTTCATCAGGTCGCGCCGCTCCTTTTTGTCCGGACGACGGTCCGGATGCGGCATGGTCAACGCGTTCATCTTGCGCGCCAGCGCCATTTTTTCGCGGTTGGCGATGCTGGCTTCGGTTTCCTGATACATTTGCTGCGCCTCGCCGGCGCCGCGGCGTTGGCTGGTCAGCGCCAGCACGATCACCGTACGTTCTTCGTTGCCCTGCCGCAGCTTGAGCTCGGCGTTAAGTTCGACAATCTTGCTCGGCTTGCCACGCTGGCCGTTGTAATGCACCTTGCCACCGTCGATCATTTCGCGCGCCAGCGCGCGGGTCTTGTAGAAGCGTGCGGCCCACAGCCACTTATCCAGCCGGACCGCGTCGTCGCGCGTCGCTTTTTCCTTCATGCTTCCCCCTTGGCCAGCGCCGGTATCAGCAGGCGATAGTCGCGCATCGACGGATGGCGCTGGAAGCTTTTCTCCGCCGTGCTGGAGTCCGGGTTTTGCACGCCCAGGCAGTAACGAATGCCGAAAGTGCGCGCCGCGTCGAGGATCGGCTCGCCGTCGTCGACAAACAGCGTGCGCTGCGGGTTGAATCCGGTGTGCTGTTGCACCGCCTGCCACAGCCGCTGATCTTCTTTCGGATAACCAAATGTGTGGGTGGAAAACAATAAATCAAGGTGCCGATCCAGACCGGTATGCTCGATTTTCACCGCCAGGCTGTGCGGATGGGCGTTGGTCAGCAAAATGGTTTGCAGGCCGGCGCCGCGCAGCGCCCGCAAAAATGGCTCGGTGTCCTCGCGCAGCCGGGCGCGGCTGCCCACTTCGCTGGTCATGCGGTAGATATCCAGATCCAACCGCTCGCTCCAGTAATCGAAGCAATACCAATTCATGGTGTGCTGCACCGCCTGATATTCCCGCTCAATAATATTGCGGGCTTCGTCAAACGGAATGGCGCGCCTTTCGCTCAGCGCTTGCGGCACCAGGCTGAGCCAAAAGTGGCTGTCGAATTCCAGATCCAGCAAGGTGCCGTCCATATCCAGCAGCACGGTATCGATCTGCGGCCAATCAAACTCGGGAACCATAAAAACTCCACGGGCGAACCGACGGGCGGTCCGCAGATGAGAATAATAGCGTTAGCGTAGCATAAGCAGATGACAGGGCGGAGGCCCCGGCGTCAGGTTCAGGGCATCGGCCGCATCGACATCGGATTGAGCTGCGGGTTGAAGCAGCTGTCGTAGTAACGCTGGATATCGGCGACGCGGTGTTGATTGATGCGCCGACGCTGCACCAGCCGCCAGGCGTTATAGCCCAGGCTGACGACCACCGCCAGCAACAGCAGGCTGGTGCCGAGGTAGCGCCACAGGGTGATCATGTCCGGTTCGCTGTGCAGCGCCACGTGGCGGGTGCCGTTGGCATCGACGCTGAGGCTGGTGATCACCCCCTGGGCCTGGAACGGGGTATGCAACAGCAGAGTGGAAAGGCGCTGCAGCTCATTCCACTGGTCGAGGGCGTTGTATTCGCTTTGCGGCACCGAGGATTGCGGGTGGCTGACCAGTTGGCGGCCTTCGTCGCTGCGGATCAGGAAACCGCCCGGTGGCGGGCTGTTGAGCGCCGCGGCGGCCAGGCGCGTTTCATTGAAGATGAACGATGACGTGGCCACTTTGGTCAGGCTTTCCAGCGACTCGGCGCTCACCGGGCGCAGCAGAACGTTGACGCCTTGCAGCGCGCCGGACCTGGCGCGTTTCATCAGGCCGCTCCAGTTTTTGGCGTTGCCCAGGTTGACCAAGGCGTTTTTTAACCGCACGCAGTCGTTTTCTGCCTGACATAAATCCTGAGTTTTCAAAACGATATCAGAGAAGTCATCCAACAGGATCATGCCGGATTTCTCGATGGCGCTGGCCAGCTGCGGGTTGACCTTCTGATCGGCGCCGCTCGGATGCAGCTGGCTGTTGACCGTGGCCAGCAGGGCCGTCGCTTTGTCTATGACTTCCGATTCCGGCTGCGGCAGCGGGGCGGCGTTGTTCCAATAGATGCCGGAGCAGTCGAACGGCGCAAAATTGACGGTGCCGCCACCGTTGGCCGGCGGCGGCACATAGCACATGCCGCTGCCGCGCACTTTCAGCGTGTCGCCGATGCGCAGCGGCGTGGCTTCCAGGGCCTGCACGCTGGTCACTTCCACTTTTTGCGCACCCTGCAGCCAGGCCATGCTGAGGGTCAGCGGCAGGTTGAGCGGGATATAGATCAACAGCAACAGCAGTACCAGCGCCGAGCTGGCGACCAGCACCGCGTTGCGGCCCCACTGCTGCAGCGGGAAATTCTTCACTTCGTCATGCAGCGAGAGGAAGCGCCCCTGGCGCACTACCTGCCGATTGAGGTAGACGTCCACATCGGTGGTTTTGCCCAGATCCTGAGTCAGGTACGGCTGCCAATGCGGTGGGTAGATAAGATCGATGATGCCGAGCGAAATGTTGCTGATCTGCCCCTGATCGGACTCGCCGAACAGGCCCCAGCGCTTCGGCGTGCCGCGCAGGCAGTGGATCTCTTTCAGCTCACGCGACGCCGGACGGCGGAACAGGTTCCAGCATCCCCAAGCGATCATCAGCACCGCCACAAAAATCATCCAGGGGATAACCAGCACCGGGCTTATCAGGCTGAAGAACAGCAGCAGCAGTGCGGCGGAGATGATGACGGCTTCGCGGATGCCGTTCGGCCGGTTCAGCGCATGCTCTTCCGGCGTTTCCTTGCGAATATTGACCAGCTCGACATGCTCGCTATCTTCCTTGCGGATGGACGCGTTTTTGGTCGGCGTGGCGGCCACCACCGGCGGCTGCGGCCGGTCGTGAATGTGATCTTTCAGCGAGTGCCCGTTGAGCGAAATCACCAGCGGCAGCGTCTGGGTTCTGATCACTTCCACATGGTTGTCGGCGGTGATATAGGGTTCCCAAAACGGCGGCAGATGCACCTCTTCCGCGTCGAGGTAATAGCGCCATTTATTGGGATCGTCGCTGGCCAGCCCGTAGCGGGTGATGGCGTGCGTGACCGGATATACGTTATCGCTTTGCGGGGTGAGCGCCAGCTTGGCCGCGGGCAGCGTAGCGCCGCCGCCGGGCAACAGTTTGTTGCTCAGTTTGTTTTGCTGACTGAGATAGAACTCGACCGCGGCGCGCTCTTCGTCGGTCAGCTTGCGGTGGGCAGGCTTGATAAACGGCAATGCGTGCGCCAGCGCCGACGGGTTGCGGGCCTTGAACCACAGGTACAGGCCGGCGGCAATCAGGCAGACAAGCACTAAGGCCAATATCAACACTATTGTGCTCATGCAATCCCCATCTCACACCCGTGAATTTCGCCAACCTGATGAAAAGCTGAATATTATACGGAGTAAACCGCCAGGAGGCACCCAGAACTAATGAGGGAACAAACAGATTCTCGCTCTGGATCTCATTCCTTCATGACGCAAGGCCATTTTATCACTGATTCTTGCCTGCGTGATACTAGCAACCGGCCTCTGTCGTCGATATCGGTATTATCCTATTTTCTTGCGCGCTGTTTGCTGAATCAGTACGGAAAATCGCCGGCCGCTGGCTACGCTTGTTAAAAGAAAGTAAATTACTGTTCATGCGCGTTGCGGCGGAGCTTGCCCTTAACGCACAATGTGATCAGGATCGAATTTGGTCAGCGTTTGAGCGCCAACGAGCCGTGCGTTACGCCAATCATTTTTTCGGTTGCCCCGTCCGCGCCTGGGTAACCTCTTTGAGGCAATCATGGATAAACACCTGCAAAAACCTAAAATTCTGAAAGTGGAAACGGTCGCGCGTTCGCGTTTGTTTAACGTCGAGTCGGTCGATTTGGAATTCAGCAACGGTGTTCGGCGGGTGTATGAGCGCATGCGGCCTTCGGATCGCGAAGCGGTGATGATCGTGCCGGTGATTGGCGATGACCTGCTGCTGATCCGCGAATATGCGGTCGGCACCGAATCCTATGAGCTGGGGTTCCCGAAAGGGCTGATCGATCCCGGTGAAGGGGTGCTGGAGGCGGCCAACCGCGAGCTGATGGAAGAGGTGGGGTACGGCGCGAAACGCTTTGATTTTCTCAGTAAGCTGACGATGGCGCCGTCCTACTTTTCCAGCAAAATGAATATCGTGCTGGCGCACGATCTCTATCCGCAGAGCCTGGAAGGGGATGAGCCGGAGCCCTTGCCGCAGGTGCGCTGGCCGATCGCCAACATGATGGCGCTGCTGGCGGAACCGGATTTCCGCGAGGCGCGCAACGTCAGCGCGCTGTTCCTTTCCGAGGCATTTTTGCGCGCGTCGCGCTGATACGCTTCACACCGAATAAAAAAGGGCCAGATTTCTCTGGCCCTTTTCGATCAGAACAGCTCGTGGCTTTCGCCGCCCGGATCGGTCAACGTGGTGCCGGTATCGCGCGATGGGTAGTCCGTCGGCTGCGTTCCTTCGATGAAGTACTCGGAACGGCTGCCGCCGCCACCGCCTGAGAGCTTGCCGCTGCTCTTGTCGATGGTGACGCTGATGATGCCCGGCGGCGGCGTGACTTTCTGCTCAGGGATGCCTTCCAGCGCGGTTTTCATAAAGTCGTCCCACGCCGGCTGGGCGCTCTTGGCACCGCCTTCACCGCCGGAAATCTGATCCGGGATAGCGCCGGATACCGTCGAACGGCCCAGGTCGCGGCGGTGATCGTCGAAACCGATCCACACCGAGGTCACGGTATCCGGGCCATAGCCGGAGAACCAGGCGTCCTTGGAACTGTTGGTGGTACCGGTTTTGCCGCCGATATCATGACGTTTCAGATCGCGGCCGGCTCGCCAGGCGGTACCCATCCAACCCGGTTCGCCGAAGATGTTGCTGTTCAGCGCGTCGTGGATCAGGAAGGCCAGCTGTGTGCTGATGACGTGCGGCGCATACTGTTGGTCGCCGTCCTGCTGTACCTGAGCCGGGGTGACTTGCTCCAGCTGAGGCATCGGCACCGTGCTGTTGTTGCCTTCCTGCGAGGTGGCGACGTTTTCGATGTTGTCGTCGGACAGCACCGCCGAACGGTGGGTATCGCCGTAGATCACCGGCAGGTTACAGCTGCCGCACACCACTTTCGGTTTGGCTTCGAACACCGTATTGCCGTTATCGTCTTCAATTTTGGTGATGAAGTACGGATCGACCAGGTAACCGCCGTTCGCCAGCACCGCGTAGCCGCGTACCAGCTGCATCGGGGTGAAGGAGGCGGACCCCAGCGCCAGCGATTCGGTATGCACGATGTTCTGCGCCGGGAAGCCGAAGCGCTGCAGATATTCCGCCGCGTAGTCGACGCCCATCGCGCGCATCGCGCGCACCATCACCACGTTCTTCGATTGCCCCAACCCCTGTCGCAGGCGAATCGGGCCGTCGTAGGTCGGCGGCGAGTTCTTCGGCCGCCAGTCGGTGCCGGCGCCGGCATCCCAACGGGTAATCGGCAAGTCATTCAGAATGGTGGCCAGCGTCAGGCCTTTATCCATCGCGGCGGTGTACAGGAACGGTTTGATGTTCGAGCCCACCTGACGCAGGGCCTGGGTGACGCGGTTGAATTTGCTCTGATTAAAGTCGAAGCCGCCAACCAGCGCTTTCACCGCGCCGTCGTTCGGGTTGATAGAGACCAGCGCCGAGTTGACGTCCGGCACCTGCGACAGCCACCAGGCTTCGTTCACTTTACGCACCCACACTTGCTGGCCGGCCTGCACTACGTCGGTGACGCGTTTCGGCGTTGGGCCCTGCTGAGTGTCCGAACGGTATGGGCGTGCCCAGCGCATGGTCGCCATCGGCAGGGCAATACTGCTGCCGTCGGCCAGCATCGCCGTCGCTTCCTGCGGGTTGGCGGCGGTGATCACCGCCGGCGCCAGCGGGCCGTAGTTCGGCAGGTTTTTCAGCGAATCGACAATCTGTTTGCGATCCCAGGCCGCTTCGCCGACTTTCCACAATACGTTGGATGGGCCGCGGTAACCGTGGCGCATGTCATAGGCCAGCACGTTGTTGCGTACCGACTCCTGCGCCGCCAGCTGCAGCCGTTTGGTGACGGTGGTGTAAACCTTGTAACCATCGGTATAGGCGTTTTCACCGTAACGCTTGATCATCTCCTGACGCACCATCTCGGAGAGATACGGCGCGGAGAAGCTGATTTCCGGCGCATGGTAATTGGCGACCAGGTCTTCGGAGCGCGCCTGATCGTACTGCGCCTGCGTGATGTAGTGTTCGTCCAGCATGCGCGACAGCACCACGTTGCGACGGGCAACGGCGCGATCGTGCGAATAGAGCGGGTTGAAGGTGGATGGCGCTTTCGGCAGGCCGGCGATGGTCGCCATTTCGCTCAGGGTCAGCTGGCTGACGTCTTTGCCGAAATAGACCTGCGCGGCGGCGCCCACGCCGTAGGCGCGGTAACCCAGATAGATCTTGTTCAGATACAGCTCAAGGATTTCATCCTTGGTGAGCATCTGCTCGATGCGCACCGCCAGGAAGGCTTCCTTGATTTTACGCATCAGGGTGCGTTCCGGGCTTAAGAAGAAGTTACGCGCCAGCTGTTGGGTAATGGTACTGGCCCCCTGCGAAGCGTGGCCGGAGACCAACGCGATGGAGGCGGCGCGGAAGATGCCGACCGGATCGACGCCATGGTGATCATAGAAGCGGCTGTCTTCGGTGGCGATGAATGCGTGCACCATCACCGGCGGAATTTGATCCAGTTTCAGCGGAATGCGGCGTTTCTCGCCGTATTGGGCGATCAGTTCGCCATCGGCGCTGTAGACCTGCATCGGTATCTGCAGCCGCACATCTTTCAGCGTTGCGACGTCGGGCAGCTGCGGCTCGACATATTTGTACAAGCCGAAAATCGAGGCTGCTCCCAGCACGATGCAACATACTGCAAGGATTAGTAAATACTTTACGAACTTCACCTGAGATTTCCCATTTCTAAGTCATTTGGGCAGTTTATAAACAACCGCGCGGTAGTATAAAGGCAAGCCTGCGACATGGATATGTTCTTTTATCATCTGATGTTATGGAGGCTTGCGAAACATGTTCCCTCAAGCATGGCAGGTGGGGCTGGATATACAAATCGACTGCGTGCGGGCGGTGGCGGCCCAACGGCGCCGCAACGGCTGGCAGTTGCGCCACTGGTGGCAGCAGGCGCTGCCGCAGGCGGTTTTACGCGATGGCTGTCTGGAACCTTCCGAATTTCTTATCCGGGCGCTGCGGCAATGGCGCGTCCAACTGCCGCGACATATTTCCTTACGCATTGCCCTGCCGGCGCAGCGCGTGTTGCAGCAACGCATGGCGCAGCCGGACGCGCGGTTGCGCGAGCCGGAACGCAGCGACTATATCGGCGGCCACGGTGTGAAGCAGTTTCCGCTCGACGGCCAGACGCTGGCGCTCGACTATCGCACCGCGCCGGCGGATGAGGCGGCGCTGTTGCTGACCGCCGCGCGGCGGCAGGAGCTGCAGCAGTGGCTGCATTGTCTGCGTCAGGCTGGCCTGCATCCGCAAGCGGTCGATATCACCCCCTGCGCGCTGCGGATGATGGCGACGGCGGCAGGCGTGCCGCCCGCTGCGGGGCTGATGCACCGTCTCGAACGAGAATGGCTGTGGGTGGCGCCGGCCGACGGCGCGTTCGCCTTTGGTCTGGCGCCGGGCGACGATGACGCGCAGGCGCTGCGGGCGCTGCAAGCCCAGATGCCGGCGGGCGACGATCGGCCGATCTATGCCGGCAGCGTGCTGGCGGGTGCCTTGCCCGCCGGTTGCCTTGCCTGGTCGCCGCTCAGCGCCTTCACGCAGCTGCGTCCGCCGTTGCCTGCGCATCCTTCGGCGTTCGCGTTGGCCGGTGGCCTGGCGCTGCGCGAGGAGGATCGCTGATGTATCAGGTCAACTTTCTGCCCTGGCGACAACGCCGCGAGCGGCGACGCGGCTATTTCTGGTTGGGCGTGCTGCTGTTGCAGCTAACGGCACTGCTGCTGGCGCTGTTCCTGGTCGCCGGCCAGTTGCGTCACCAACAGGCGCAGCGGCAGGCGCGGCTGGCGATGCTGGGTGAAGAGCTGGCGGCACTGACGTTGCTCGCCCGTCAGCAACAGCAAGAGCGGGCGCAGCGGGCGCTGCAGCGCGCCCGCGCCGAACGGCAGGCGAGCAACGCCCAACATAACCGGCGTTATTTTCAGCTGCTGCAGCAATTGTCCTCCAGCATTCCTCCACCGCTGTGGCTCACGGCGATGGAGAGTGATGCGGTGAACGGCCTGCGGCTGCGTGGATTGAGCCGCTCTCCTGCGGCCATCACGCAGTTCGAACGGCGGCTGGCGGGGATGCCTGCGTTGCCGCGGTTGCGTTTGGCTGAGGTGGCGCAACGCGACGACGGCCTGTACACCTTTCATCTGGCGGCGCAGTGGGGGCGTGATGGATAACCGTTTGTCATCCGGGCTGCGCCTCTGGCTGAGCTTGCCGGGCTGGCTATTACTGCTGTCGCAAGGGTTGGGTATCGGCACGTTGGCGCTGTTGGGCGGCGGCTGGATGCTGCAAGACGAATGGCGTCAGCGGGAAAGCGCGGCGGAGCGGCAACAGCGCCTGCTGCAACAGATCGCCATGGTGCAACGCCAACTGGACGAGGTACCGGAAACCGCTATCCCGGCGGCGCTACCTCCGTCCACCACCGGCGATCTGGCGAGCGTGCTGCAACGGGCGGGAGGCGCGTTGTTGCGCTGGCAGCGGCAGGAAAAACCGCCGCGGCAAACGCTGAGCTTGCGCATTGACTACGCCGGTTTGCTGGCGCTGCTGGAGACGCTGCCCACCGATTTACGCCTTGAGCAACTGAGCGTGGAGACGCCGTCCCTTGGCATGACGGCGCGGTTGGTTTTGCAGGATGCCACCGAGGATCAGCCCAATGAGTAAAAGGCCCGGCCGTTGGTGGTGGTTGCTATGGCCATGGGCATTGTGCGCTGAGCCGCGCGACCCGTTTGCGCCGCTGCCGATGCCTGCTTGTGCCCAAACGGAGGCGTCGCCGGCGGGCTGGCGACTGAAAGGCGTCATCGGGCAACCGACGCTGCGCTATGGCTGGGTGGTGACGCCGGCGGGGCAATGGTTGCGCCTGCGGCCACAGCAACGGGTGCTGGCCGAACGCTGGCAGGTGACGCAGGTGCAGGCGCGTAGCCTGACGTTAACGGCGCTGACGGCCGAACCAGATTGCCCGGCGAGCCAGGGCGACGTCTCGCTCATGATGGACAACAAGGATGGCAAACCATGAAAGGATGTGCTGGATTGAGCTTGGCGCTGTGGTGCCTGGCGCTCGGCACCGCGCAGGCGCAGGATAAGCAGCGGGTTTCCCTGGAGTTTCAGGATGCGCCGGTCACGGTCATCCTGCAGGCGTTGGCGGATTATCGGCAGATGAACCTGATCGCCGCGCCCGGCGTGAGCGGCAACCTGACGCTGCGGCTGGAGAATGTGCCCTGGCCGCAGGCGCTGGCGTTGACCCTGCGCATGGGAAAACTGGCGATGACGCGGGAAGGCAACGTGATACTGATCTCGCCGGAGCCGGACGCACAGGAAAAAAGGCAGCAGCGAGAGGCGTTGGCGCAGCGGCAACCGCTGCATAGCCTGACCTTGACGTTACAGAACGGCGATGCGGCGGAAATTGCCGAAAGCCTCAACGCCCAACGTGGCGCGTTGCTGAGCGAGCGTGGCAGCGTGTTGGCGGATAAACGCACCAATACGCTGCTGCTGCGCGACACCGCGCCAATCCTGACGCAGTTGAAAAAGCGGATAACGGAAATGGACGCGCCGCTGGCGCAGGTGCAACTGGCGGCGCATATCGTGACCATCAACCGCGAAAGCCTGCGTGAGCTTGGCGTGCGTTGGGGGTTGGCGCCCGACGACAGGCCGGCGCGGCCGTTGCGGCCGGGCAATGTCGGTGTCAACCTGCCGCTGGAGCGCAGCGCGGTGAACGCCGGTTTCCATCTGGCGCGCATCAGCGGGCGTTTGCTGAGCCTGGAGCTGACGGCGCTGGAGCAGGAGAATCAGGTGGAGATCATCGCCAGTCCACGCCTGCTGACGGCGCACCTGCAAACCGCCAGTATCAAGCAGGGAACCGAGATCCCTTACGAAGTGTCAAGCGGCGCCAGCGGTGCGACTGCCATCGAGTTCAAAGAGGCGGTGCTGGGCATGGAGGTGACACCGAAAGTGTTGCCGGACGGGCGCATCACGCTGACGCTGCACATCAGCCAAAATATGCCGGGGCGCGCCATCAGCCGCGGGGCGGGTGAGGCACTGACCATCGATAAACAGGAGATTAAGACGCAGATCACGGTGAAAAACGGTGAAACCCTGGTGCTCGGCGGTATTTTTCAACGGCATAGCGGCAAGACGGCGGACAAGGTGCCGGGGTTGGGGGATGTGCCGTTATTGGGAGGCTTGTTCCGACAAAGCGGCGCACAACAGAAAAAACGCGAGCTGGTGATCTTCATTACGCCGACTCTGATTAAGGGATAAGCGGCTGCCTGTCGGCCGGGCGGCAAATCTCCTAAAGTTGATGAGCAGATACACTTTTTTATCTCCTTGGGGGGATCTGCGTTTGACGCTGCGGCCGATTTAGCTTACAAGGGTTACCGAATTGAGCACCGAGGTTTTTTGTTAGCGTCAAGACGCCGTTAAAAACATATGGTTTCCCTCCCGCGGCGTGGATTGCGATTTATTCGGTTGCCAAACTACCAAGAGTGTTGAGATAATTTTTCGTCTGATCTCGCACTATCGCTCATGAGGTTTCAGTTTAGGTCCCGCCGCTGATTTGATTGGCGGGGCGGGTTAACATTAACGAATTGTCTTAGTAATACCGAAAAACATGGCAGAGAAACGCAATATCTTTCTGGTTGGGCCTATGGGTGCCGGCAAAAGCACTATTGGCCGTCAGTTAGCTCAGCAACTCAATATGGAGTTCTTCGACTCCGATCAAGAAATTGAGCGACGTACCGGAGCTGACGTGGGCTGGGTATTCGACGTGGAAGGGGAAGAAGGTTTCCGCGATCGTGAAGAAAAAGTCATTAATGAACTGACGGAAAAACAAGGGATTGTGTTGGCGACCGGCGGCGGTTCGGTGAAGTCGCGTGAAACGCGCAACCGTCTGTCCGCGCGCGGTGTGGTGGTCTATCTGGAAACCACGATCGAGAAGCAGCTTGCTCGTACCCAGCGTGATAAAAAACGCCCGCTGCTGCAGGTCGATTCTCCGCCGCGTGAAGTGCTGGAAGCCTTGGCGAAAGAGCGCAATCCGTTGTATGAAGAGATTGCCGATGTCACCATCCGCACCGACGATCAGAGCGCTAAAGTGGTTGCCAACCAGATCATCAACATGCTGGAAAGCAACTGATTGCCGCTTTCCGCGTTCGCCGTCGGCCAATGCGGAAAACTGATTTGTGTTCCCCGCCGCAGCGGGGATCAACCACCGCCGCACCATACAGAGAACTGAGCGCGACATGGAGAGAATTACTGTAACGCTTGGGGAGCGCAGCTACCCGATTACCATCGCCGCCGGATTGTTTAACGATCCGGCTTCTTTTATGCCGTTGAAGGCGGGTGAGCAAGCGATGTTGGTCACCAACCAGACCCTGGCGCCGCTTTATCTTGAGCGTGTCCGGCAGGTGCTGGAGCAGGGCGGCGTCGTGGTGGATCAGGTGATCCTTCCCGATGGTGAGCAGTACAAATCTCTGGCGGTGTTGGAGCAGGTGTTTTCGGCGCTGCTGGAAAAACCGCACGGGCGCGATACCACGCTGATCGCCCTCGGCGGCGGCGTTGTCGGCGATCTGACCGGCTTTGCCGCCGCGTGCTACCAACGCGGCGTGCGCTTCATTCAGGTTCCCACCACGCTGTTGTCGCAGGTGGACTCTTCCGTGGGCGGCAAGACCGCCGTCAACCACCCGCTCGGCAAAAACATGATTGGCGCTTTCTATCAACCCGCTTCGGTGGTGGTTGATCTGGATTGCCTGAAAACCTTGCCGACGCGTGAACTCTCTTCCGGCCTGGCAGAAGTCATCAAATACGGGATCATCCTCGATCGCGAGTTCTTCGTCTGGTTGGAAAACAACATCGATGCGCTGATGGCGCTGGATATGCAGGCGTTGGCCTACTGTATCCGCCGCTGCTGTGAGCTCAAGGCCGAGGTGGTGGCCGCCGACGAACGCGAAAGCGGCCTGCGCGCCTTGCTGAATCTGGGCCATACTTACGGCCACGCCATCGAAGCCGAAATGGGCTACGGCGTATGGCTGCACGGCGAAGCGGTGGCTGCGGGCATGGTGATGGCGGCGGAAACCGCGCACCGCCTCGGCCAGTTCTCCGTTGAAGATATCGAACGCATCAAAACGCTGCTGCTGCGCGCCGGCTTGCCGGTCTGCGGGCCGCAGGAAATGACGCCGGGATCCTATCTGCCGCACATGCTGCGCGACAAGAAAGTGCTGGCGGGTGAACTGCGCCTGGTGCTGCCGACCGCGATCGGTGCGGCGGAAGTGCGCGGCGGCGTAGGGCATGAGCTGGTGTTGGCGTCGATCGCCGCCTGCCTGCCTGAGCAGACGCGTAATTAAATCGGACTAAGTAACAGTGGCTTAGCCGCCATTTGCATCTATATTAATACAGTGAGCAGAGCACGACGGGTGTCGCTTTGCCATCATCGGGTTAATCTGCCCGTGCCACGGTAGGTCTACGGTGGTGGGCTTTTGCCTCTAGTTGGAGGGTTTCAGATGGACGAGTTTAAACCGGAAGACGATCTCAGACCTGATAGCAGCGATCGTCGCCCTACGCGCTCGCGCAAGCCGGCCGCCGCGCCGCGCTTCGCCGTTTCACGCCAACATTTGATGATTGGCATCGGCATTTTGGTGCTGCTGCTGCTGATTATCGGCATCGGTTCCGCCCTGAAGGCGCCGACCAAACATGAAGCGGCTCAGGAGAACGGCGCGCAAAACGGCGGAGCCCGCGATATCAACCTGTCCGGTTCTTCGTCGCTGACTACCGCCAACAACGGCGTGCCGGGCGGTACCACGGATACCCACGATAACAACGGCGTGAGCGCGACTCAGCCGCAGCAACCGCAGAACGTCAGCGTTCCGCCGATCTCCGGCACGCCGACCGAAGCGCAAACGCAGCCTCAGCAGGGCGGTGCGCAGCAGCGCGTCGATTTGCCGGGCAACATGGCGGATGCGTTGTCGCAGCAGCAGGGGCAGGTGGATGCGGCGACCCAAGGCATGACCGGCGCAGCGTCGACGTTGCCGACCGCACCGGCGACGGTGATGAGCGGCGCCGCAGCGCGCGAAGCGACGCGTCCTGTGCAGGGAACCGCGCCGCAACAGCATAAAACGCCGGCGAAAACTGCCGCCGCCAAACCGACCGCAACGCAGCATAAATCACCGACTACGGTGTATACGCCGCCGGCCAAGCCGTCTTCCACCGCGAAAGCGGGAGCGGTCGCCAGCAGCGGCAGCTCTGTGCAGTCTGCGCCGGGCAGCCACTATACCTTGCAGCTGAGCAGCGCTTCGCGTTCCGATACGCTGAACGCCTACGCCAAACAGCAGAAGCTGCAGAATTACCTGGTGTACGCCACCAAGCGTGACGGCAAGCCGTGGTACGTGCTGGTGAGCGGCAACTATGCTTCTTCCGCAGAAGCGAAGCGCGCCATTGCTTCGTTGCCGGCGGATGTGCAGGCGAAAAAACCATGGGTCCGACCTGTACACCAAGTGCAGCAAGATCTTAAAAAATAAATCATTTAAATTTGTGCGCTGATGTGCTGTCTGAAACAGAGTACAATCCGCCGCTCTGAATTGTATAAGTAGCTAATTGACGGCATGAAGAAAAACCGCGCTTTTTTAAAATGGGCTGGTGGAAAATACCCGCTGGTAGATGAGATTCGTCGCCATCTGCCGGCGGGAGACTGCTTAATCGAGCCCTTCGTGGGTGCGGGATCCGTCTTTCTGAATACGGATTACGACGCCTACATTCTCGCCGACATCAATAGCGATCTTATCAACCTGTATAACATCGTTAAGCTGCGCACGGATGACTTCGTACGCGATGCCCGCACGCTTTTCGCCGATGAATTCAATAACTCGGATCAGTTTTACCTGCTGCGAGAAGAGTTCAATACTAGCACCGAGCCTTACCGCCGGGCGCTGCTGTTCCTGTATCTGAACCGTCACTGCTATAACGGCCTGTGCCGCTATAACCTGCGCGGCGAGTTCAATGTGCCGTTTGGCCGCTACAAGAAACCGTACTTCCCGGAAGAAGAGCTCTACTGGTTTGCCGAAAAATCGCGCAATGCCACTTTTGTCTGCGAGCATTACCGCGATACCATGGCGAAGGCCGTGGCCGGTGCCGTGGTGTATTGCGATCCGCCTTACGCGCCGCTGTCGGCGACGGCGAATTTCACCGCTTACCACACCAACAGCTTCAGCATTGCCGATCAGCAGAGTTTGGCGCATCTGGCGCACCAGCTCTCGGTAGAGAGCCAGGTACCGGTATTGATCTCCAATCACGATACCGAGCTGACGCGCGACTGGTACCAGCATGCTGCGCTGTATGTGGTGAAAGCGCGCCGCACGATCAGCCGCAATATTCTCGGCCGCAGCAAAGTGAACGAGCTTTTGGCGCTGTATCGCTAAGCCGGGGGCACCCCGGCGCATAACAACTCGACCCTACGTTTGGAGAAGCGGATGAAAAAGTTTTTGATTGCCCCGTCCATTCTGTCGGCAGATTTTGCCCGGTTAGGTGAAGATACCGCTAACGTGCTGGCCGCAGGCGGCGACGTGGTGCACTTCGACGTCATGGACAACCACTACGTGCCCAATCTGACCATCGGTCCGATGGTGTGCGAAGCGCTGCGCAACTACGGCATTACCGCGCCGATTGACGTGCATCTGATGGTCAAGCCGGTAGATCGCATCGTGCCAGATTTCGCCAAGGCCGGCGCGTCTTATATCTCTTTCCACCCCGAAGCTTCCGAACATGTCGATCGCACCATTCAGCTGATCAAAGAGCACGGTTGTAAGGCCGGCCTGGTATTCAACCCGGCGACGCCGCTAAGCTACCTCGATTACGTGATGGATAAAATTGACGTGATCCTGCTGATGTCGGTCAACCCGGGCTTCGGCGGCCAGTCGTTTATCCACGGCACTCTGGACAAGCTGCGCCAGGTACGCAAACTGATCGACGACAGCGGTCGCGATATCCGCCTGGAAGTCGACGGCGGGGTGAAAGTGGATAACATCGCCGAAATCGCCGCCGCAGGCGCCGATATGTTCGTCGCCGGTTCCGCCATCTTTGGCCAGCCGGACTACCGCAAGGTGATTGACGAAATGCGCAGCGAGCTGGCGAAGGTTACCCATGGCTGATTTCGGCGCGATCCGCGCATTGGCCTTCGATCTGGACGGCACGCTGGTCGACAGCGCGCCGGGTCTGGCGGCCGCCATCGATATGGCGCTGGAAGAGATGGGCCTGCCGCAAGCGGGTGAGGAGCGGGTTGGCACCTGGATCGGCAACGGCGCCGACGTGCTGGTGCAGCGCGCGCTGCGTTGGGCGGAGGCGGAAGGCACGCCGGAGCAGTGCAGCCGGCTGCGTGAACGCTTCGACCATTTCTACGCGCAGACCGTCGACAGCGGCAGCCGTCTGTTCCCACAGGTGCAAGAGACGCTGGCCCGCCTGGCCGCGCACGGTTACCCGATGGCGCTGGTGACCAACAAGCCGACGCCGTTCGTGGCGCCGCTGCTGGCATCGTTGGGCATTGGCGACTATTTCTCGCTGGTGATCGGCGGCGACGACGTGACGGAAAAGAAACCGCACCCGGCGCCGTTGTACCTGGTGCTCGGCAAGCTTGGCCTGCGCGCGCATGAACTGCTGTTCGTCGGCGACTCACGCAACGATATTCAAGCCGCCCAGGGCGCCGGTTGCCCGAGCGTCGGCTTTACCTACGGTTATAACTACGGTGAATCGATCGCCCTGAGCCACCCCGATCGGGTGTTGGAGCGCTTCGCCGATTTGTTGCCCGCTCTTGGGCTGTCATCTTTAGAGAATCAGGAAATTTAAACATGAGTAAGCCCATCGTATTTAGCGGCGCGCAGCCGTCCGGCGAACTGACCATCGGCAACTACATGGGTGCGCTGCGTCAGTGGGTGCAGATGCAGGACGACTACGACTGCATCTACTGCATCGTCGATCTGCATGCCATCACCGTGCGCCAGGACGCCGAGAAGCTGCGCAAGGCCACGCTGGATACGCTGGCGCTGTACCTGGCCTGCGGTATCGATCCGGAAAAAAGCACCATCTTCGTGCAGTCGCACGTGCCTGAGCACACGCAGCTGAGCTGGGTGCTGAACTGCTACACCTATTTCGGCGAACTGAGCCGCATGACGCAGTTCAAGGACAAATCCGCGCGCTACGCGGAGAACATCAACGCCGGGCTGTTCAGCTATCCGGTGCTGATGGCGGCGGATATCCTGCTGTATCAAACCAACCAGGTGCCGGTGGGCGAAGATCAGAAACAGCACCTGGAGCTGAGCCGCGACGTGGGCCAGCGTTTCAACGCGCTGTACGGCGACGTGTTCAAAGTGCCGGAGCCGTTTATTCCTAAATCCGGCGCGCGCGTGATGTCGCTGCAGGAGCCGACCAAGAAGATGTCCAAGTCGGACGACAACCGCAACAACGTGATCGGCCTGCTGGAAGATCCGAAAGCGGTGACCAAGAAGATCAAACGCGCAATGACCGACTCGGAAGAGCCGCCTGTCGTGCGTTACGACGTGGTCAACAAGGCGGGCGTCTCCAACCTGCTGGATATCCTCGCCGGCGTGACCGGCAAGAGCATTGCGCAGTTGGAAGCCGAGTTTGAAGGCCAGATGTACGGCCACCTGAAAGGCGCGGTGGCGGAAGCCGTCTCCGGCATGCTGGCTGAGCTGCAGGAGCGCTACCACCGCTTCCGCAACGACGAAGCCTATCTGCAGCAGGTCATGCGCGACGGCGCCGCCAAGGCCCGTGCACGCGCGCAGGAAACCCTGGCGAAGGTCTACCAGGCCGTCGGTTTCGTACCGCCGCAGGCGTAACGCCGGCGCAAATAAAAAAAGCGGCCTAAGGCCGCTTTTTTTACGTCGGTATTACGCCATTTGCGCCAGGCTGGCGGGCGATTCCTCGCAGGCGAACCAATTGAGCTTGCTGCGCAGGCTGACCACGCTGCCGACGATGATCAGGCTGGGGCTGGCGGCCTGCAGGGACAAGGCGCCCAGTTGGTGGAGCTCGCCTTCGATCACCCGCTGGCGGCAAGAGGTGCCGTTTTCCACCAGCGCCACCGGCGTGGCGGCCGGCAGTCCGTTCGCGATCAGACGGCGCTGGATTTCCGCCGCTTGCGACAGCCCCATATAGAACACCAGCGTCTGTTGCCCGGCGGCCAGCGTCGCCCAGTCCAATCCACCGTCGGCCTTGGCGTGGCCGGTCACCAGGCGGACGCTCTGCGCATGGTCGCGGTGGGTGAGCGGGATGCCGCTGTAGGCGGAACAGCCGGAGGCGGCGGTAATGCCCGGCACCACCGAGAACGGCACGTTGGCGTCCGCCAGCGTCTCCAGCTCTTCGCCGCCGCGGCCGAAGATAAAGGGATCGCCGCCCTTCAGCCGTACCACGCGTTTGCCTTGCAGCGCCTGCTGCAGCAGAATTTGGTTGATCTGTTCCTGCGGCACGCAGTGGTGCCCGGCGCGTTTGCCGACGAAGATGCGCTCGGCGTCGCGGCGCACCAGCGCCATGATCTCTTCGGAGACCAGCCGGTCGTAAACCACCACGTCGGCCTGCTGGATCTGTTGCAGCCCTTTCAGCGTCAGCAAACCGGCATCGCCCGGCCCGGCGCCCACCAGCACCACTTCACCGCGATCTGCCGGCTGTTCGCTGAACAGTTGCTCGAGCTGGCGTTCGGCCAGCGCGGCGTCGCCGTTGGCCAGCGATTGCGCCAGCCGATCGTGAGCGAACAACCGTTCCCAGAAGCGACGGCGTGCGCCGAGGCCGCTGAAGCGTTGTTTTACCCGCTGCCGCAGCGAGCCGCCCAGCTGGGCCAGCTTGCCGAGGTGCTGCGGCAGCATCGCTTCCAGCTTCTCGCGCAACAGCCGCGCCAACACCGGCGCTTTGCCGCCGGAGGACACCGCCACCATGATCGGCGAACGGTCGATAATCGACGGCATGATAAAGCTGGCGCGTTTCGGGTCGTCGACCACGTTGCAGAATACCCGCTGCTGGTTGGCGCATTGGTACACCCGCGCGTTGACCTCCAGCCGGTCAGTGGCGGCGATCACCAGCCATTTTTCCGCCAACAGGCTCGGGCTGAATTCGCCCTCGGCCAGCGTCACCAGGCCTTCTTCCGCCCATTGGCGGAACTGCGGGGTGAAGTCCAGGGCGTTGACGGTCAGCGCCGCGCCGGCGTCCAGCAGCAGGCGCGCTTTGCGTTCGGCGATTTCGCCGCCGCCGACCAGCAGGCAGGCTTTGTGTTGCAGTTGGCAGAAAATCGGCAGGTAATCCATCGGCACTCCTCGGGGTCATCAGGGTGGGGGCGAAAGGCGCCCCCGAAAACTCAGGCGGTCTGACGTGCGGCGGCTTTCGTCGCCTGCGGGCGTTCGGCGCGCGGCGTGGCATACCAATACCCCAGGCCCATCAGCACCGAGCCGGACAGGATGTTGCCCAGCGTCACCCACAGCAGGTTGTGGCCGATGCCGGCGAGGGTGTAGGCCTCGCTGTGGTTGCCGAACCAGGAGAGGGCGAACAGCGTCATGTTGGCGACGGAGTGTTCGTAACCCGAGGCGATAAAGGCCAGCAGGCACCACCAAATGGCGATGAACCTGGCGGCGCCTTCAACGCGGATCGCCATCCAAATCGCCAGACAAACCAGCCAGTTGCACAGCACGCCCTTGAAGAACAGCACTTCGGCCGGCGCGGTGGTTTTCGCCAGCGCGGCGCTGTGCACCAGGCTGGTATCCACCGGCAGCAGGCTGCCGCCGCCGTAGTAATACATCAGCGCCACCAGCACCGAGCCGAGCAGGTTGCCGAGCCAGGTTTGCGGCAGCACCGCCCACATCTGGCTCTGGCGGATGGTGCCGGCTTTGACGCCGAGCGTCAGGAACATCGTATGGCCGGTGAACAGCTCGGAACCGGCGATGATCACCAGCGTCAGCGCGATGCCGAAGGTGGCGCCCATCACCAGCGGCCGTATGCTTGGGTCGACCAGGTTGCCGAGGGTGAAGATCAGGATGATGCCGAGGCCGACGTAGGCGCCCGCCATCGCCGAACTGATCCAAAAGCCGAGCGGGCTCTCCTTCGCCAGGCGGACGATGCGTGCCGCGTTGGCGGCGCATTTGTTGATCGTATCGGTAAACATGTTGCCTCCCGAAAGGTTATGCCGCGATTTGCACGATGCCGTCGACCACCCGGCTGGCGAAGCTGGCGACGGAACGGCTGTCATCTTCCAGACAGTGGCCGTCGTACAGGCGGAAACGCTGTTTCTTCAGCGGGCTGGCGACCCACAATTCGCCCTGATGCTCGGCGATGAGGCCGCGCGACAGCACGCTGGCCTGGGCGAACGGGTCGATATTGCTGATGGCGAACACCTGTTCGTCGGCATAGGGGCGGAACACCGCCACCTGCCGATCGCCGATCAGGGCGCACACGCCGGTGCCGGGCAGAATGTCGGCGACGGGACAAACGGTAATCCACTGGCTCATGCGTGACTCTCCTCGGTATCGATCAGGGTGACGGGAATGCGCTCGTCCGGGCGCGCCGGGCGGTGCTGGTCGCGTTCGGCCACCACCTGCACGTTCGGATCGCGCAGCGGGCTGTTGATGAAGTGGGCGAAGCGCAGCTGCGTTTCCGGGTGCTCGACGGTCTCTTTCCATTCGCAGACCACCGCGTCGCGCAGGCGGGCGATCTCGGCTTCCAACTGCGCGTTGATGCCGAGCTTGTCGTCGACGATCACCTTGCGCAGGTAATCGATGCCGCCTTCCAGGCTCTCCAGCCACACCGAGGTGCGCTGCAGCTTATCGGCGGTGCGGATATAGAACATCATGAAGCGGTCGAGGTAGCGCACCAGGGTCTCGCGATCGAGATCGGCGGCCAGCAGATCGGCGTGGCGCGGTTTCATGCCGCCGTTGCCGCAGACATACAGGTTCCAGCCGTTCTCGGTGGCGATGATGCCGACGTCCTTACCCTGTGCTTCAGCGCATTCACGGGTGCAGCCCGAGACGCCGAACTTCATTTTGTGCGGGGTGCGGATGCCTTTGTAACGGTGCTCCAGCGTGACGCCGAAGCCGACGCTGTCGCCGACGCCATAGCGGCACCAGGTGCTGCCGACGCAGGTTTTCGCCATGCGCAGCGCCTTGGCGTATGCGTGGCCGGTTTCAAAGCCGGCGGCGAGCAGCTTGCGCCAGATGGCCGGCAGGTCGTCTTTCTGCGCGCCGAACATGCCGATGCGCTGCGAACCGGTCATTTTGGTGTAGAGGTTGTACTCCTTGGCGATTTGGCCGATGGCCAGCAGGCCGTCCGGGGTGATTTCGCCGCCGGCGGAGCGCGGGATCACCGAGTAGGTGCCGTCTTTCTGGATATTGCCGAGGAAGTTGTCGTTGGTATCCTGCAGCGGCGTATGCTGCGGCTTGAGGATGTACTCGTTCCAGCAAGAAGCCAGCAACGAGCCGACGGTTGGCTTACAGACTTCGCAGCCGTAGCCTTTGCCGTATTTGGTCAGCAGCGCCTCGAACGACTTGATGCCTTCGACGCGGATCAGGTGGAACAGCTCCTGGCGCGAATAGGCGAAGTGTTCGCACAGGTGGTGGTTGACCTCGATGCCTTGCTTGCTCAGCTCGGCGTTCAGTACCTGGGTGAGCAGCGGGATGCAGCCGCCGCAACCGGTGCCGGCCTTGGTTTCGGCCTTCAGCGCCGCCACGGTGTGGCAGCCTTTGTTGACCGCCTGGATGATGTCGCCTTTGCTGACGTCGAAGCAGGAGCAGATCTGCGCGCTTTCCGGCAGCGAATCCACGCCGATGGCCGGTTTGCTGCCCGCATGGGCCGGCAGGATCAGGCCGTCCGGGTTTTCCGGCAGTTCGATGCCGTTCAGCGCCAGCTGCAGCAGGTTGCCATAATCGCTGGTGTCGCCCACCAGCACCGCGCCGAGCAGGGTTTTGTTGTCGGCGCTGACGATGAGGCGTTTGTAGACTTCTTTGCTTTCATCCAGATAGACGTAGCTGCGGGCGCCCTCGGTGCGGCCGTGGGCATCGCCGATGCCGCCGACGTCTACGCCCAGCAGCTTCAACTTGGCGCTCATGTCGGCGCCCTGGAAGCCGTTTTCGCGGCCCAGCAGGTGATCGGCGGCCACCTGTGCCATTTTGTAACCCGGCGCCACCAGGCCGAAGGTGCGATCGCGCCAGGCGGCGCACTCCCCGATGGCGTACACGTCCGGATCAGACGTCTGGCAGCTGTCGTTGATGGCGATGCCGCCGCGGCGGCCAATCTCCAGCCCGCATTGGCGCGCCAGCTTGTCCTGGGCGCGGATGCCGGTGGAGAACACGATGAAATCCACTTCCAGCAGGCTGCCGTCGGCGAAATGCAGGGTTTTGCGCGCCGTGCCGCCGCCGTTGACGATCTCCTGGGTGTTTTTGCCGGTGTGCACCTTGACGCCCATGCGCTCGATCTTGCGGCGCAGCTGGTCACCGCCCATCGGGTCGAGCTGTTCGGCCATCAGCACCGGAGCGAACTCGATCACGTGCGTTTCCACCCCCAGGCTTTTCAGCGCGCCGGCGGCTTCCAGCCCCAGCAGCCCGCCGCCGACTACCGCGCCGCGCTTGCTGCGGCGCGCGCAGGCTTCGATGGCGTTCAGGTCTTCGATGGTGCGGTAAACGAAGCAGTCCTGGCTATCCGAGCCTTTAATCGGCGGGATCCACGGGTAAGAGCCGGTGGCCATGATCAGCTTGTCGTAATAAACGGTGCGGCCGGTGTTGGAGTGGATGACCTTCTCGTCGCGATTGATGGTGATAGCGCGCTCGCCGATCAGCACCTTCACGCCGTGTTTTTCGTAAAAGCCTTCGCGCACCAGCGACAGCTCTTCGGCGGTGTGGTGCGAGAAGTAGGAGGAAAGGTGCACGCGATCGTAAGCGATGCGCGGCTCTTCGCAAAATACGGTGATGTCGAATTGGTCTTTGTCTGCTTTATCCAACAGATCTTCGATGAAACGGTGGCCGACCATGCCATTGCCGACGACGGCAAGTTTGACTCTGCTCATTATTGCCTCAAAATTCGGGTTTCCTAGGCTTACCTTATCTCTCCCGAGGGGCAATTTATTGATGCAAATCAATCACACTCTCATATACCTCTAACGTGGTATATAGATGATTTTTCACGTTTTTTGATAAGTTGCGGATTTTATTCACCTTTAGCTGAAGCGAGTCAGTTTGCATGCAAATTACCCCGCAGGGAGTAAACGCAGGGGGTAGGCATGAAACGGTGACTTTGTCAGCGCGATCCGCTGCCAGTATGATGAAGAAAACCAGCGCAACGGCAGAGGTGAAGGGTGGCGAAACGTCCATTGAAGTTTATCGATAACCTGCGTTTAAGCGGGCATGAAGGGTTGTGGCAACTGGCGATCGAGCAGGGGCGCATCGCGCATCTGGTGCCGCAACCGGAAGGGCTGGAGTGGCGCAGCGACGTGTTGGATGCGCAGGGCGGGCTGGCGCTGCCGGCGTTCGTCGAACCGCATATCCACCTGGATACCACGCAAACCGCCGGTCAGCCGGCCTGGAACCAGTCCGGCACGCTGTTCGAGGGCATTGAGCGCTGGGCCGAACGCAAGGCGCTGTTGACTCATGAAGACGTCAAGCAGCGCGCCTGGCAAACGCTCAAGTGGCAGATCGCCAACGGCGTGCAGTATGTGCGCACCCACGTCGACGTTTCCGATCCCACGCTGACCGCGCTGCGCGCCATGCTGGAGGTGAAACGGGAGGTGGCGCCCTGGGTAACGCTGCAGATCGTCGCCTTCCCGCAGGAGGGGATCCTCTCTTATCCCAACGGCGAAGCGCTGCTGGAAGAAGCGCTGCGGCTGGGGGCCGACGTGGTGGGCGCCATTCCGCACTTCGAATTCACCCGCGAATACGGCGTGGAGTCGCTGCACAAGGCGTTCGCGCTGGCGCAAAAATACGATCGGCTGGTGGACGTGCACTGCGATGAGATCGACGACGAGCAATCGCGCTTCGTCGAGACCGTGGCGGCGCTGGCGCTGAAGCTGGAGATGGGGGCGAAAGTCACCGCCAGCCACACCACGGCGATGCACTCTTACAACGGCGCTTACGCCTCGCGGCTGTTCCGCCTGCTGAAAATGTCCGGCATCAACTTTGTCGCCAACCCGCTGGTGAACATTCACCTGCAGGGGCGTTTCGACAGCTATCCGAAACGGCGCGGCGTGACGCGGGTGAAGGAGATGCTGGAGGCGGAGATCAACGTCTGCTTCGGCCACGACGACGTGTTCGATCCCTGGTATCCGCTCGGCACCGCCAACATGCTGCAGGTGCTGCATATGGGGCTGCACGTGTGCCAGCTGATGGGCTATGGCCAAATCGACGATGGGCTGAAGCTGATCACCAGCCACAGTGCGCGCACCCTTAACCTCAGCGACTATGGCCTGGCGGCCGGCAACAGCGCCAACCTGGTGATCCTGCCGGCGGAAAGCGGTTTCGACGCGGTGCGCCGCCAGACGCCGGTGCGTTATTCGATTCGCCAGGGGGCGGTGATCGCCGAAACGCGGCCGGCGGAAACCACGCTGCATTTGCAGCAGGATGAGACGGTGGATTTTCGGCGCTAAGGCGCAAAAAAAGGGCGCCTTGCGGGCGCCCTTGATGTATTGGATGCGAAGAAATCAGTGCGTCACGTGACCGTGGCTGCGGTGCTTGGTCACGAAGCCCAGCAGCAGACACATCACGAATACCGCCAGGTACAGGCCGTTGGCGGTGGTCAGCGCCGCGTGCGCGCCGCCTTTCGCCACGATCGGGCCGGTGACCACGAAGGTCAGCATGGTGCCGATGGTGCCGCAGGTCAGGATAAAGTTGACCAGCTTCGGCGAGGAGACCTTGGTCTGCAGCGAGCCGAGGGTGATCAACGTGGTATAGATGGCGCTGGAAACGAAGCCCAGAGCCATGATGTAGTAGCCCAGGTGTTCCGGATTGTCGGTGCTGACGAACAGGTACATCGCGCCGGTAGCCAGCGCGGCCAGTACGGTAACGATGCGCTGCAGATCGAAGAAGCGCAGGATGAAGCTGAACACCCACATGCCGACCATGTAAGAGGTCCAGAAGTCGCTCACCAGCTTACCGGCCTGGCCGATGTCCATGTTGAACGACTTGGTGGCGTACTCAGGCACCCACTGAATGAAGCCCAGCTGGCCGAGGATGTAGCACAGCGCGGCGATCGACAGGAACAGCACGCCGATGCCCCATTTTTCTTTCTCGACCGGTTGACCGGCATCGGCGCCTTTCTTGCCCAGCACCGGGAATTCGGAGCACAGGGTCAGCACGAAGATCGCCACGTACAGCAGGCCGATGCAGGCGTAAACCCAGTACCAGCCGATATGGCGAGCCAGCAGCATCGCGGCGACGATCGGGAAGATCATCCCGGCCATGCTGAAGAAGGAATCGGTGAACAACAGGCGCGAACCGCGCTGGCGGCCGGCATACATGTGGGTGATCAGGAAGGTGCCGATCGACATGGTGATACCGCTAACCACGCCAAGGATAAACATGCACAGCGAGAACATGGTCAGGCTCTTGCCGAGCATCAGCCCCGCCACCGCCAGCACCATCAGGACAAAGCCGAAGATCAGCTGACGCTTCAGCGGGATGATTTCCATCAGCCAGGCATTGAGGAAGATCGAAATCAAAATACCGGCGTTGAGGAAAGTAAAGGTGTTACTCATGCTGGAAACCGGCAGATTAAAGTACTCTGCAATGTTTCCCATCACCATCCCTGTGACGATCACTAAAGCACCGGTCAGCGCGTACGAAAAGAAGCTGATCCAGGTAAGCCGTATGCGGTTACTGTCATTCATTGTATAGGCCTGAATATGTCTGTTAGAGGTTTTAACGCTGGCATAAGGCCGCTGGCTTTTCCTGGCAAACGCAGAAAAAAGTCCCGATCAGGCCACCAGGGGGCGGATCCTAGCACAGACAACGGGATTTTTTGTGATGGTTGTCGATTTTTTGATGCAACCTATGAAGGGAGGGTACGCATTATTGTGATCTATTTGCGTACCGTCACAATGGAATCACGGTTGACGATCGTCGGCTCAAATGGGTGCGCCGGGGTGGTGGGGTCGATCAGCCTGCGCGCCGCGTATTGGGCCATCTCGCTGATGGGAAAATGTACGCTGCTCAACGCCGGGCGTACAAAAGGCGCGCGTTCGCCGCTGTCGTAACAGATCAAGGAGATATCCTGCGGCACCCGCAGGCGGTGCTCGTTGATCGCCAGCAGCGCGCCGATCGCCATCTCTTCGTTGCAGCAGTAGATGGCGCTGGGCCGTGCGGCTTGCTGCAGCAGGCGATCGGCGCAGCGGTAACCGCTTTCCAGATCGTAAACGCCCTCCAGACAGGCCACCGGCTCGATATTCGCCGCCTGCATCGCCTCTTCAAACCCTTGCAACCGCAGGCGGCTCGACGGGCGCTCGCGCGGCCCGCTGATGCAGGCGATGCGCCGGTGCCCGGCATCGAGCAGTTGCTGGGTCGCCATGCGGCTGGCGAGCGGGTGATCGAAGGTGACGCAGCGGTCTTCCAGCCCCGGCACCAGCCGATCGAGCAACACGAAATGACGTTGCTCCGCCGCCAGCTGGCGCAGCCGATCGTCGCTGAGAAAACGCACGTGCAGGATCACGCCGTCGCAGCGCAGGCTGAACAGCCGCTGCACCGCCTGCCATTCGTTTTCGGCGCTGTTGCGGCCCTGGGTCACCAGCAGCTGCTTGCCGTGGGATTCGGCCTCGGTTTGCACGAAGTCCATCAGCGCGCCGAAGAAGCCGCCGCGATACGACGTGGTCACCAGCCCGAGGGTATTGCTGTGGCTGGAGGCGAGCGCGCGGGCCGCCGGATTGGGGGTGTAACCGAGCTGGGCGACGGCGCGTTCAACCTTCTCGCGGGTCGGCGCCTTGACGTTGCTGTCGCCGTTCACTACCCGCGATACGGTGGCGCGCGATACGCCCGCCAGCGCCGCGACATCTTCCAGTGTCACCATCGTCCAACTCCTGATTACGGCTAAAAAAATGGGTTCGGCGCGCCGAACCCCTGTCATACCGCGCGCAGGCGCTTACCTGAACTGCGGCAAATACGGCGCGTTTATCGTCAACACCTCGTCCAGCAACGGCTGCGCCAGATTGGCGTTGCCCACCAGCGGGTTGGCGATCAGCGCCAGCAAGCCGCTGCGGCGATCGCCGTGCACCGCGGCCTCGATGGTCAGGCGTTCGTAGGCTTTCACCTGCTGCGTCAGCGCCTGCATCGGCTCCGACAGCGGCCCGAACGTCAGCGGATGCGCGCCTTGGGCATCGACGATACAGTTGATTTCTATCACAGCATCGTCCGGCAGGCCATGGATTGCGCCGCGGTTTGCGGTGTTGACCACTAATTGCGTGCCGAGATTATTATGGATAGCACGAATCAGCTCCAGCGCAACCTCGGAATAGAAAGAACCGCCGCGGAAGCTGAGCTGTTCCGGTTTCGTGTTCAGCTGCGGATCGGCATACAGCTCGAACAGCTCTTTCTCCACCTGCATCACCTGTTCGGCGCGGGTGCCGCGCTCGCCGGCGGCGGCCATCTCTTCCGCCAGCATCTCACGGGTCTGGTAAAAATAGCGGTGGTACGGGCAGGGGATCGCGCCGAGCGCGCGCAGGAAGTCCGGCTGCCAGGGCTCTTCCTTGATGTTGTTCATGGTCAGCGCCGCGCCGTCGCACAGCATGTCGATCACCTTGGCGGTGACGTCGCGCCCCTGCAGCGTGACCTGATGCACCCAGACCATGTGGTTCAGGCCGGCGAACCGCAGCTGCACGTCGGCGTAAGGCGCCTGCAGCATGTTGGCGATCATGTGATGCATGCTGATCGGCACGTTGCACAGGCCGATGATCTTCGCTTTGGTAAAGCGAGACACCGCCTCGGTGACGATACCGGCCGGGTTGGTGAAGTTGATGATCCAGGCGTCCGGCGCCAGCTTTTCCACCCGACGAGCGATATCCAGCATCACCGGAATGGTGCGCAGCGCCTTGGCGAAGCCGCCGACGCCGGTGGTCTCCTGGCCGAGCAGCTGGTATTTGAGGCCCAGCCGTTCGTCGGCGGCGCGCGCCGGCAGTTGCCCGACGCGGAACTGGGTCAGCACGAAAGCGGCGCCGCGAATCGCGTCGTCCAGCGTGAAGTGCACGCTGACCTTCACCTGTTCCAGCCCATGGCGCGCCAGCATGCGGCGCGTCAGGGCGGCGATGGTTTCCACTTTTTGCCGGCCTGGCTCGACGTCCACCAGCGCCAGTTCGGTGACCGGCAGCTCATCGATGCGCTGGATCAGCCCATCGACCAGCTCGGGAGTGTAGCTGCTGCCGCCGCCGATCACGGCGATTTTGAGCGTGCTCATGGGCGGCCCTCCGTCAGCGACTGACGGCGATAGAGCTCGATCATGTCGTCGGCCAGATCCTGGATCACCATGGCGTTCATCAGATGATCCTGCGCATGCACGGTGATCAGATTGATCGCCAGCTTGCCGCAGCCTTCGTCCAGGCCGATCAGCTCGGTCTGGATCAGGTGCGCTTTCTTCACCCACTCTTTGGATTCGGCCATGTGTTTGGCCGCGGCGGCGAAGTCGCCGGCGCGCGCTTGTCGCAACGCCATCAACGCATTGCTGCGCGCGCTGCCGGAGAACACCAGCAGTTCCATGATGGTGCTTTCAAACTCGGGGCTGACTTCAGTCATCAATTCACTCACGTCATTTCTCCAGGGGTTGCGCGGCGATGCCGCCGTGGGATGCTTCAATATCCGTTCTTTTTATAATGAGAGCGCTCTCATTTATATAGAGTAACGACAATGCGTGTGCAAACTGGGAGGCAGATCGCAAAAACCGCCCCAGGGCGGCACGGGGCAAAAAATGCGTGATGCGGTTGGCAAAAAAGCCTTCTGCGCCCATACTTTCCGCAGCAAAATTCAGGGCCGCCTAGGATATGTCCCGTAATTGGGTAAATATAGGTAAATGGCTGGCACTTGCCGATACAGCTCTTTAGAATCAAAGCGCTTTTCCGTTGTTTGTCTCTCAGAGAAAGGATCCGTTAATGTTCAAACGTACTTTAGTGACCTTCGTCGCGCTGTGTTCCCTGTCCGCAGTGGCACCAGCCGCACTCGCCGCCGGTGAGACCCATGTCATGCTGACGACCTCGGCGGGGAATATCGAATTGGCGCTCGACAGCCAGAAGGCACCGGTTTCCACCCAGAACTTCGTCGATTACGTGAACAGCGGGTACTACAACAACACCATTTTCCACCGCGTGATCCCGGGCTTCATGATCCAGGGCGGCGGTTTCACCGCTGACATGCAGCAAAAATCCACCAAGGCGCCGATCAAGAACGAAGCCGACAACGGCCTACGCAACCTGCGCGGCACCATCTCGATGGCGCGCACCGCCGACAAGGACAGCGCCACCAGCCAGTTCTTCCTGAACGTGGCGGATAACGCCTTCCTGGATCACGGCCAGCGCGACTTCGGCTACGCCGTGTTCGGCAAAGTGGTGAAAGGCATGGATGTGGTGGACAAGATCGCTCAGGTGCCGACCGGCAACGTCGGCCCTTACCAGAATGTGCCGACCAAGCCGGTGGTGATTCTGTCGGCCAAGGTGCTGCCGTAAATTTTTTGGCCGATCCCGCTGGGGTCGGCCGTCCTTCCTCCCGAAGCCTTGCCTTCATCACTGTTTTCTCCCGCGCCCCATGCTCTAATCGGCAGACAATAACCAGACCGGAAATCCGGCGTTCGCCCTTTGTTGTCTCTGGATGAGTTGCTGCCATGTATGAATTTAACCAGGTGCTGTTGCTGTTGCAGCAGATGTGCGTCTATCTCGTTATCGCCTATCTGCTGAGCAAAACCCCGCTGTTCATTCCGCTGATGCAGGTGACCATTCGCTTGCCGCACAAGCTGCTGTGCTACGTGATCTTCTCGGTGTTCTGCATCATGGGCACCTATTTCGGGCTGCATATTCAGGATTCGATCGCCAATACCCGCGCGATAGGCGCGGTCCTGGGCGGGCTGCTGGGCGGGCCGTCGGTGGGCTTTCTGGTCGGGCTGACCGGCGGCCTGCACCGGTATACGCTCGGTGGCATGACCGACGTGGCCTGCGCGATCTCCACCGTGTCCGAAGGGCTGGTCGGCGGCATCGTACACAGCATCGCCATGCGCCGGGGGCGCATCGAGCTGCTGTTCAATCCGCTGTTCGTCGGCGGCGTGGCGCTGGTGGCGGAAGTGCTGCAGATGGCGATCATTCTGGCGGTGGCGCGCCCTTATAACGAGGCGTTGCAGCTGGTGGAACACATCGCGCTGCCGATGATGATCGCCAATACCGTCGGCGCGGCGATGTTTATGCAAATCCTGCTGGACAGGCGCGCGATGTTCGAGAAATACACCAGCGCTTTCTCTTCCAAGGCGTTGAAGATCGCCGAGCGCACCGAGGGCATCCTGCGGCAGGGGTTCGATCAGGAAAACAGCATGAAGGTCGCCCGGGTGATTTATCAGGAGCTGGGCATCGGCGCGGTGGCGATCACCGATCGCGACAAGCTGCTGGCGTTTATCGGCATCGGTGACGATCACCACCTGCCGGGCACGCCGATCGCCTCGGTGCATTCGCATCGCGCCATCGACAACAACGAGGTGGTGTACGCCGACGGCAATCAACTCTCTTACTGCTGCTCGATCAATCCGGCCTGCAAGCTGGGATCGACGCTGGTGATCCCGCTGCGCGGCGAAAACCAGCGGGTCATCGGCACCATCAAGCTGTATGAACCGAAAAGCCAGCTGTTCAGCACCATCAACCGTACGCTGGGCGAAGGCATCGCCAGCCTGCTGTCGGCGCAGATCATGGCCGGACAGTACGAGCGCCACAAGCAGCTGCTGGCGCAGTCGGAGATCAAGCTGCTGCATGCGCAGGTCAATCCGCATTTCTTGTTCAATGCCTTGAATACCCTGGTGGCGGTGATCCGCCGCGATGGCGAGCGCGCCTGCGATCTGGTGCAGTCCCTCTCGACCTTCTTTCGTAAAAACCTCAAGCGCTCGGATGACGAAGTCAGCCTGGCGGACGAAATTGAACATGTGAACGCCTACCTGCAGATAGAGAAAGCGCGCTTCGCCGATCGGCTGGAGATTGCGGTATCGCTGCCGGAGGCGCTGCTGGCGGCGCGGCTGCCGGCGTTTTCGCTGCAGCCGATCGTCGAGAATGCCATCAAGCATGGCACCTCGCATCTGTTGGGCGTGGGCCGCATCGAAATCGGCGCCTGCTGCGAAGGCGAGCATCTGCTGTTGCAGGTGACGGACAACGCCGGGCTGTTCCAGCCGAAACCGAACTGCAGCGGGCTGGGGATGAACCTGGTGGATAAACGCATTCGCGTGCGCTACGGCGAAGGCTATGGCGTGCAGGTGGATTGCCGACCGGACGCCTACACCCGCATTACGCTTAATGTCCCTATGGAGAGGGCAGCCTGATGTTAAACGCACTGATTGTTGACGATGAACCTTCCGCGCGCGACAACCTGCGCCACCTGCTGGAAGCTGAAGCGGGGATCTCGATTATCGGCGAGTGCGCCAACGCCATCGAAGCCATCAGCCAGATCCATCGGCTGCAGCCGGACGTGGTGTTTCTCGATATTCAAATGCCGCGTATCAGCGGGCTGGAAATGGTCGGCATGCTGGATCCCAACCGTATGCCGCACATCGTGTTTCTGACCGCCTACGACGAATACGCGGTGCAGGCATTTGAGGAGCACGCCTTCGACTATCTGCTGAAGCCGGCGGAGCCGACGCGGTTGAGCAAGACGCTGCAACGCCTGCGGCAGCGCAGTGCGCCGCAGGATGTGACGGCGCTGGATGAGAGCGCCGGTTACTTGAAATACATTCCCTGCACCGGCCACAGCCGCATCTATCTGCTGCGGTTCGATGAAGTGCTGGCGATCCGTTCCAAGCTGAGCGGGGTATTCGTGGTGCGCAGCGACGGCATGGAGTGTTTCACCGAATTGACGCTGCGCACGCTGGAAAGCCGTACGCCGCTGGTGCGCTGCCATCGGCAGTATCTGGTCAACCTGGAGCAGGTGCGCGAGATCCGCTTCGAAGAGGGCGGTGCGGCAGAGATGATCATGTCGGCAGGCGATCCGGTGCCGGTCAGCCGGCGCTATTTGAAGGCGCTGAAGGAGCAACTGGGGCTACGGGGGTGACTATGCCGGCGGCCACCGGCGGCGAGTATGCACGATGGCCAATATGATGACGCGTTGAGCCGCCAATTCATAGACCAACAGATAGGACGGGGAGATGACCAGCTCGCGCGTGCCGCCTATCCGACCCGTTTTCCCGCTGGTGGGATGATGCACGAGGCGTGCCGCCGCGTCAGCGATTTTTGCATCATTTTCTGCGGCGGCGGCCGAATTTTTAAGTTCCAACCATTCATAAATCGCCAGACGATCGGCGAGGGCGGGTACCGTCCATGTCAGTTTCACAAAAGTCCTTTTGTGTTTTATTGCGTTGATTTAGCTCTGCGTTCGGCGAAATAAGCAGCCACCTCTTCATCGTCGGCGAACTTGCCTTCACGCAACGCCTTGCGGCTCACCTCGACCTTTTCCTTTAACCACTGGTCGTACTCTTCCTGCTGCGCCTGGCGGCTGACAAACTCGCGCATGAAATCGCGCAGCAGTTGCGAAACCGTGCGATCGGCGGCCTTTGCCGCGCTGGCGAAAGCGGTTTTTAACTCGTCATCCACGCGGATTACCACGGTAGATTCAGACATGGTATTTACCTCGTATATACAGCGTAATGCTCACTATAACACTGGTGCTTTATTGTTCAAGCAAAGACGCTCTGACGCTAAGCGCAATCTGAATTCATCAGGCCCCGACGGTGCCCTTTTTGTTTGTCCTTGACGGGGTTACGCGGCGCTTATAGCTTTATTGCATCAACAGGCGCGTTTCGCGCCGCGGTCAGCGTCAAAGGAACAGAAAATGAGTGAACCACGGATTATCGCCAAAGCGATGAAAGACGGAAAACCGGAACAGGATCTGGTGATTTTGCCGGCGTTGGCCAACCGCCACGGCTTGATCACCGGGGCAACCGGCACCGGCAAGACAGTGACGCTGCAGAAAATGGCCGAACAGTTCTCACGCATCGGCGTGCCGGTGTTCCTCTCGGACGTGAAGGGCGATCTGTCCGGCATCGGCGCCGAGGGCGTGCCTTCCGAAAAACTGCAGGCGCGCCTGGCGGCGATTGGCGTCACCGACTGGCAACCGCAGGCCTGCACCATTATCCCGTGGGATATTTACGGTGAAAAAGGCCACCCGATCCGCGCCACCATTTCCGATCTCGGGCCGTTGCTGCTGGGGCGCCTGTTGGATTTGAACGAGGTGCAAAGCGGCGTGCTGCAGCTGGTGTTCAAAATCGCCGATGACAATGCGCTGCTGCTGCTGGACATGAAAGACCTGCGCGCCATGGTGCAGTTCGTCGGCGACAACGCCAAACAATTCCAAACCCAGTACGGCAATATCTCTGCCGCCTCTATCGGCGCCATTCAGCGCGGGTTGTTGACGCTGGAAGAGCAGGGGGCCAATCAGTTCTTCGGCGAGCCGATGCTGGACATCAACGATCTGATGAAAACCGACGCCAACGGCCACGGCGTGATCAATCTGCTGGCGGCGGACAAGCTGATCAATCAGCCGAAGCTGTATTCGGTGTTCCTGCTGTGGCTGCTGGCCGAGCTGTTTGAGCACCTGCCGGAAGTGGGCGACCCTGAACAGCCGAAGCTGGTGTTCTTCTTCGATGAAGCGCACCTGCTGTTCAACGATGCACCGGCGGCGCTGCTGACCAAGATTGAACAGGTGGTGCGTCTGATCCGCTCCAAAGGCGTCGGCATTTACTTCGTCACCCAGAACCCGCTGGACATCCCGGACAGCGTGCTGGGCCAGTTGGGCAACCGCGTGCAGCATGCGCTGCGCGCCTTTACCCCGCGCGATCAGAAGGCGGTGAAGACGGCGGCGCAAACCCTGCGCGCCAACCCGGCCTTCGATGCCGAAACGGCGATCACCGAGCTGGGCGTGGGCGAAGCGCTGGTGTCGTTCCTCGACGAGAAGGGCCGGCCGAACGTGGTGGAGCGGGCGATGGTCATCGCGCCGGAATCCAAAATGGGCATGCTTGGCGCGGAAGGGCTGAACAGCGCGATCAACAAGTCGCCGCTGTATGGCCGCTATGAAGACATGATTGACCGCGAGTCCGCCTACGAGAAGCTGTCGTCGGGCGGTTTCGCCACCATCGGCACCCCGCAGCAGGGGCAACAACCGCAGACGCAACAGCAACAACAGCAGGCGGGCGGCGGCCTGATGGATGGTTTGAACGAGCTGTTGTTCGGTTCCACCGGCCCGCGCGGCGGCAAACGCGACGGCATCGTCCAGACCGCCGCCAAGAGCATGGCGCGCGATCTCGGCCGCCAGATCCTGCGCGGCGTGCTGGGCTCGATCACCGGCGGCCGTAAAAAGTAAGCGGAAATTATCGTCGGCAGCGGCGGGTTAAATCAGTAAACTATGGCGGCGTTTTTCTCTGCCGGACCTGACATGCTGCTGCTGATCGATAACTACGACTCCTTTACCTATAACCTTTACCAGTACTTCTGCGAGTTGGGCGCCGAGGTGGTGGTGAAGCGCAACGATGAGCTGCAGCTGGCCGCTATCGAGCGGCTGGCGCCGCAGCATCTGGTGATTTCCCCCGGCCCCTGCACCCCGAACGAAGCGGGTATCTCGCTGGCCGCCATTCGTCATTTCGCCGGCAAACTGCCGATCCTTGGCGTGTGCCTGGGGCACCAGGCGCTGGGGCAGGCGTTCGGCGCCGAGGTGGTGCGCGCCCGCGCGGTGATGCACGGCAAAACGTCGGCCATTCGCCATCTGGGCGTCGGCGTGTTCCGTGGCCTGAGCGATCCGCTGACCGTGACACGTTACCACTCGCTGGTGCTGAAAGCCGATACGCTACCGGACTGCTTTGAAGTGACCGCCTGGAGCGAACGCGACGGCGTGCGCGACGAGATCATGGGCATCCGCCACCGCGCTTTGGCGTTGGAAGGCGTGCAGTTCCATCCGGAAAGCGTGCTCAGCGAGCAGGGCCATCAGCTGCTGGATAACTTCCTCAACCGTTAATCCCGATGCGTTTTTTTCGCTCGTCGGGCGTTTTGCGTTTGCGCTTGATTGGTTTTTTATGCATATTTCGTGATTATGTTTTCAATCTAACATTACGATAGCGCTGAAAAACCTTCAGGGTGGAGCCGAAAAAATGACTGGAAAATCCGCAGTGAGCCGCAGCACCTTTGACCAGGTTATCCTGCCTGTTTATGCACCCGCCCAGTTTGTGCCGGTGCGCGGCCAAGGCAGCCGGGTCTGGGATCAGCAGGGAAAAGAGTACATCGATTTTTCCGGCGGCATCGCGGTAACGGCGCTGGGGCACTGCCATCCGGCGCTGGTCGAGGCGCTCAAACGTCAGGGTGAGACTCTGTGGCATACCAGCAACGTCTTTACCAATGAACCGGCGCTGCGCCTGGCGAGCAAACTGATCGACGCCACCTTCGCCGATCGGGTGTTCTTCGCCAACTCCGGCGCAGAGGCCAACGAAGCGGCGTTCAAACTGGCGCGTCATTACGCCATCACCCGCCACAGCCCCTATAAAACCAAAATCATCGCTTTCTATAACGCGTTCCACGGCCGCACGCTGTTCACCGTGTCGGTGGGCGGGCAGGCCAAATACTCCGACGGGTTCGGGCCAAAGCCGGCCGACATCGTGCACGTGCCGTTCAACGATCTGGCGGCGGTGAAAGCGGTGATGGACGACCACACCTGCGCGGTGGTGATGGAGCCGATTCAGGGCGAGGGCGGCATTACGCCGGTCGACGCCGGCTTCCTCAAAGGCGTGCGCGAGCTGTGCGACCAACATCAGGCGCTGCTGGTGTTCGACGAAGTGCAAAGCGGCATGGGGCGCAGCGGCAAGCTGTTCGCCTATATGCATTATGGCGTGACGCCGGACATTCTCACCACCGCCAAGGCGCTGGGCGGCGGTTTCCCGGTGAGCGCCATGCTGACCACCGAAGAGATTGCGTCGGTGATGCAGGTGGGCACTCACGGCACCACCTACGGCGGCAACCCGCTGGCCTGCGCGGTGGCGGAGGCGGCGTTGGATGTGATCAATACGCCGGAAGTGCTGAGCGGCATCGAACAGCGCCACGCGCTGTATGTGCAGACTTTGCAGGATATCGGCGATAAATACGGTATTTTCACCGCCATTCGCGGCATGGGGTTACTGATCGGCGCCGAACTGACGCCGCATTATCACGGCAGAGCGCGCGATTTCCTCACCGCTGCCGCCGCGCGTGGGCTGATGATCCTCAACGCCGGGCCGAACGTGATCCGCTTTGCGCCGTCGCTGGTGGTGGAGCTGCAGGACATCGAGGCCGGCATGGCGCTGTTCGAGCTGGCGGTGCAGGATGTGATCAACGCCTGAAGCTCGTGCGGCGAATAACGGGGCGCGGCATGCCGCGCCCTTATTGATCGCGCAGTTTGCGCTTGAGCCAGATGCCGTGGTGTGGGCGCTGGCGCCAGGCCAGCGACGAAATGGTATGCATCACGTTCAGGTGCGACAAAATGCGCCGCAAATGACGTTCCATCTCGGTGACGGGCATGTCCGGATGCAGATCCGGCGGCTGCATGATGCCGCTGTTGTCACTGCTCGGGCCGTCGTATTCCAACCGCTGCTGGCAGCTTTGCAGCGCAATTTCACAGGTTTGCAGATAGGCTTCCGCCAGTTTCGGCGTCAGCATGTAGTGCTCGCGCGCCAGAATGGTCATGGCGTTCAGGTGTTCGACGATGAACTGGCTGTGAGTGACCCACAGCCGCATGTCCGCCAGATAATTCGACGCGAACCCCGGCTCCTGCATCGCCTGATTGAGCGAGGTGAACAGCGCATTGTGCGCCTGGTTGACCTGCATGCGGGTATAGGCCAACGCGGTGGCATCCGGTTCCGGCTGCTTCAGCATCAGCCGCAGCGCGGCTTGATCGTTCTCCAGCGCCTGATGGGCATTCTTGCGCAGCAGCCCGCTTTGCCACTGCGGCCACAGCCAAATGGTGCCGCCGAACGCCAGCACGCAGCCTATCAGCGTATCGATCAGACGCGGCACCAGAAAATGCGAGCCGTTCAGCGCCAGCAGCTGCAGGGTGTAAACCGCCGTGACCGTAAAGCCAATCACCGACAGCCCGTAGTTCTTGCGCGAAACCAGGTAGGCCAGCAGCGTGATCACCAGCATGATGCTCAGCGTTTCTCCTTCCGGCAGCTGCAGCTGCAACAGCCCGGCCGCCAGCAATAGCCCGGCAATCGTGCCCAGCGCACGGTGCTGAATACGCACCCGGGTGGCGTTATACCCGTTTTGGCTCACCAGCATGATGGTGAGCAGGATCCAGTAAGGCTTCGGCAGGTTGAAAACCGCACCCAGGCTGCTGCCGACCGCCAGCGTCACCCCCAGCCGCGCGGCGTTGCGCAGGGCGGTGGATTTGAACGACAGGTAGCTGGCCAGCGCCGGCCAAAACGGCAGGCGGTGCTGGCCGGGCATCAGGTCGCGGCGGTACAGCGGATGCTGGGTGCGCAGCAGGCGAGCGATGCGGCTGAAGTGGTAATAACAAAACTGGCCGACCGGGTTATCGGGATGCTGCGCCGCCATTTTTTCCAGCGCCGCCAGTTCGTGGCTCATGGAGAAGCGCTTCGAATGTTGATGGTAGAGAATATCGTGCGCCACCACGCGCAGCCGGCCGGCGATCACCTGAGCGTTGCGGCGAATGATCGCTTCGGCCTGGCTCTGCTCCACCAGTTTTTGCACCTCCTCCGGCAGATGCAGGCTGACGGTGATGTGCTCCTGCAGATCCATCGCCACCTGAAAGGCGCGCTGCAGGCGCTTTTGTTCGAGGTTGTTGGCGTGCGGCAGGAAATTGAGCTGTTGGTATAAAAGGCTGATCAGATCCATCACCTTTTGTTGGCGCACCAGCAGCGGCGGCAGCGCGGTTTGCGGATCGGTGTGCTGGGTCAGCAACGAGTATTTGGCTTCGAAATAGTCAGCCAGCTCCAGATAGAGCTGGCTGAGCGTCTCGCGCATTGGCTGTTCTTTCCACAGCTTGAACCAGAACCAGGTGAATAAGCCGTACCAGACGGTGCCGATCGCGTACAGCAGCGGCGCCTGCCAGAGGGGTACCGTGCCGGCCGTGCTGAGGGCGAAAATGGCGGCCACCAGCGCCGCCGGCAACAGCCGGGCGTGCAGCGGGCTGATTTCGCCGGTGACGCCGAGCAGCAGCGCCAGGCCCAGCATCAGCGCCGGCAGCGGCACGTGCCACAGCAGTGCCTGTTGCAGCAGCACGCTGCTGAAGGCGAACAGCGAGCCGCCGACGATCAGCCGTTTAAAGAAGCGCTTATGCGGCGTGTCCAGACCGGCGATATTGCAGCAGGCGGGCACCAGAGAGAACATCAGGCCGAGCTGCAGCTGGCCTATTAACAAGCCGAACAGCACCGGCAGGCACAACACCAGCGTTTGTCGCAGTGCGTAGTTGATTTCCGGGTGGTAGATCAGGCGGCGCCACATGGCAGAGAGCAGATAAAAAAACGGCGCAGACTGCGCCGTTTCTTCGGGGATTAACGGGTGCCGTAGACGACAATGGTTTTGCCGTGGGCGGAAATCAGGTTTTGATCTTCCAGCATTTTCAGAATACGGCCAACGGTTTCACGCGAGCAGCCGACGATCTGGCCGATCTCCTGACGGGTGATCTTGATCTGCATGCCGTCCGGGTGAGTCATGGCGTCAGGTTGCTTCGCCAGATTCAGCAGGGTTTGCGCGATGCGGCCGGTCACGTCCAGGAAGGCGAGGTTGCCCACTTTTTCGGAGGTGACCTGCAGGCGGCTCGCCATTTGGGCGGACAGACGCATCAGGATGTCCGGGTTCACCTGGATCAGCTGGCGGAATTTCTTGTAGGAAATTTCGGCCACTTCACAGGCGGTTTTCGCGCGAACCCAGGCGCTGCGCTCCTGGCCTTCTTCGAACAATCCGAGCTCGCCGATGAAATCCCCCTGGTTGAGGTAGGACAGGATCATCTCTTTACCTTCTTCATCCTTGATCAGCACCGCGACGGAGCCTTTCACGATGTAGTAAAGCGTTTCGGCCTTTTCACCTTGGTGAATCAGCGTACTCTTCGATGGATATTTGTGGATATGGCAATGAGACAGGAACCATTCGAGAGTAGGGTCTGTTTGCGGTTTGCCGAGAACCATTCGCTGTTATCCTCTGTTGTTATCGCTGCCTTGTGTCACAGGGGTCAGAGTTCCCTGTAAAACCCGCCTGTAGCCGCAGTTATGAGCGAGGGCTACCGGCAAGTTTTGAGGCGTGTCATAAAAATACGCTGTCGCTCTAGCATATTAACTTGCCGTAAGCGCTGCAAGCTACATTCTGTTAACATACCGGTAAAGGAGCCTTTCTCTGGGCGTTTCCCTGAAATGCAGTGTCCCGGAAAGATTTATTGCGGCTCTGTTTGTAGCACAGAGTAAGGCGGGTGTCTCGTGTTGTCTCGCTTCAGCATGATTAGCATCAGGTTACGTTGCCTGTTTCTATGCGAAAGCGTACTCTGATTTTAAGAAATCAACCGGAGTGACCAGAATGCAGGCAAGAGTTAAATGGGTGGAAGGGTTAACGTTTTTGGGTGAATCGGCCTCCGGCCACCAGGTGCTGATGGACGGCAACGCCGGTGATAAAGCGCCCAGCCCGATGGAGATGGTGCTGATGTCGGTGGGCGGCTGCAGCGCGATCGACGTGGTATCCATCCTGCAAAAGGGGCGCAACGACGTGCGCGACTGCGAGGTGAAGCTGACCTCCGAGCGCCGCGAAGAAGCCCCGCGGTTGTTCACCCATATCAACCTGCACTTCATCGTGACCGGCCAGGATCTGACCGACAAGATCGTCGAACGTGCGGTGAACCTGTCGGCGGAGAAATACTGCTCGGTGGCGCTGATGCTCAACAAGGCCGCCACGGTAACCCACAGCTTCGAGATCCGCCAACCGGCGTAATCGAGGCGGAGCGCGGCCGGCGCCGCGCTCAACGCATTTATTCGATCTTCTTGCCTTCCAGCAACCGTTGCACCAGCGGCGCCATGATCAGCTCCATCGCCAGCCCCATTTTGCCGCCCGGCACCACTAACGTATTGATGTGCGAGATAAACGATCCCTGCAGCATCGCCAGCAAGTAGGGGAAGTCGATCTGGTCCAGGCCGCGGAAGTGGATCACCACGAAGCTTTCATCCAGTGAGGGAATGGCCTTGGCGGCGAACGGGTTGGAGGTGTCCACCGTCGGCACGCGCTGGAAGTTGATGTGGGTGCGCGAGAACTGCGGCGTAATGTAGTTGATGTAGTCTTCCATCGAGCGCACCACCGAATCCATCACCGCTTCGCGGGAGTGGCCGCGTTCGCCGGTATCGCGGATCAGCTTCTGGATCCACTCCAGGTTGACGATCGGCACCACGCCGACCAGCAGATCGACGTGTTTGGCCACGTCATGGTGCTCGGTGACAACGCCGCCGTGCAACCCCTCGTAGAACAGCACGTCGGTCGGCGCCGGCAGCGGCTCCCACGGGGTGAAGGTGCCCGGTACCTGATTGTAGGGCACCGCTTCGTCGTAGGTGTGCAGGTACTTGCGCGAACGGCCGGTGCCGTTTTTGCCGTAGTCGATAAAGCTCTGCTGCAGCAGGCCGAAGTCGTTGGCCTCGGGGCCGAAATAGCTGATGTGTCTGCCCAGATCGCGCGCCTTGCGGATCGCCGCGTCCATTTCCGGCCGGGTATAGCGGTGGAAGCTGTCGCCCTCCAGTTCGGCGGCGCGGATATTGAGCTGCTGGAAGATTTTACGGAACGCCACGCTGGTGGTGGTGGTGCCGGCGCCGCTGGAACCGGTCACCGCGATAACGGGATGTTTGGCAGACATGATGGTTGTCACTCCGTGTTGAATGCGCCGGCGTCAGGGGATTATTGTGGCTCTTGTTGACGCTCTCTATGTCAGGAAAAAATGGCGCGTGCTGGTTTGCAATGTCCCATTGTTACCTGATTTTTTCCGTCAGTCATAGAACCGGGCGCCACTAAATTTCTTCCTGCCCGGCGCGGAATTGGCCGCGCGGCATGATGTTGACGCTCTCATGCAGTTCCGACCACACCAGCACCACTTCGCCGTTTTTCAGCTGGCGGCGCACGTCCTCCACCTTCTGCTCCAGCGAGCGTTCGTGTTCGCCGTAATCGGTGCCTTCGCGCAGCACAAAGGATTCGATCAGGCTGTTCAGGGTGTCGGTTGCCAGTTCTTGCCAGGGAATAATCACGTCGGAATGTCCAGATAAGGGGAAAGCCAGGCCGGAATGCGATGCTCCAGCCACATGTGCGGTTTTTTCAGCGTGCCGCCGACGAAGCCGACGTGGCCGCCGAACTCAGTCAGCTGATATTCGATATTGCGCGGCAGGCCGGCGACGTCGGGGATCACCTCAGGGGTCATGAAAGGGTCGTCCTTCGCATGGATGATCAGCAGCGGCGTCTGGATAGACGGCAACAGCGGCAGGGCGCTGCAGCGGCGATAATAGTCGGTGGCGTCGCTGAAGCCGTGAATGCGCGAGGTGATGGCGTCGTCGAATTCGCGAATGCGTCGCAACCCGTTCAGCTGTGACAGTTTGAGCGGCAGAGTGTCCGGGTAGTGCAACAGCTTGCGGGTGGCGTTTTGTTTCAGCTGCCCCAGCAGGTAGCGCTGATAAACGCGGGAGAAGCCTTGCTCCATGCGGTAGGCGCAGGGTTCCAGCATCAGCGGCGCCGAGACCACCACCGCCGCCTGCAGCAGGCTGTCGGCGCCTTGCTGCGCCAGATAGCAGGCCAGCATGTTGCCGCCGAGCGAAACGCCTACCGCCGCGGTTGGCACCTCACCGTAGCTGTCGCGCAGCCAGCGCAGGAAGAAACGCGCGTCTTCGGTTTCACCGGAGTGGTAGATGCGCTGCTTGCGGTTGGGTACGCCGCTGCAGCCGCGAAAGTGCATCACCACCCCGAGCCAGCCGCGCTCGCGCCAGGCGTTGAGCAGGCCGTGCGCGTAGGGGCTGTAGAAGCTGCCTTCCAGGCCATGAAACAGCACTGCACGCGGTTTGTCGGGCGCCTGCGCCGGATCCTCGCTCCAGGCGAGATCGACGAAATCGCCGTCGGGCAATTCCAGCCGTTGCCAATGCGGTTTCAATAACACGCGGCGGCGCACCAGCCGCGGCAACAGCGTTTGCAGGTGCGGGTTACTGGCCCCGGTCAGAGGGCGAAAGGTGTTAGGCATAGGCTGAGTAAAATGTTGTGGGCGGCTATTGTGAGATCTCTAGCGCACTGTTAGCTTCAATACCAAGAATTATCAATGATACTGCAAAAAAGCGCCTTGGGTGAGGAGCACCCGTGCCATGGAACCGAGTTTATTCCTTTCGATGCTGGGCTTCCTGTGGGTCGCCGCCATCACGCCTGGCCCCAATAATCTGCTGCTGACCACCTCCGGCGCTAACTTCGGCTTTATGCGATCGCTGTGGCTGATGGTCGGCATCATGCTCGGCATGCAAAGCATCTTGCTGCTGGTGGCGTTCGGCGTCGGCAGCCTGATCCTGGTCTACCCGTCGCTGCACCTGATCCTGAAAATCCTCGGCAGCCTGTACCTGCTGTGGCTGGCGTGGAAAGTCGCCACCGCAGCCGGTGCGGCTGTATCAGGGCTGGCTGCTGCAGTTCCTCAACCCGAAAGCCTGGCTGATGGCGCTGGGGGCGGTGGCGAGCTTCAGCCTGGCGGGCGATAAGTACAACGGTTCCATTGCGGCGATCGCGCTGGGCATTGTGGTGGTGAACATCGTCGCCGGCATTATCTGGCTGGCGTTCGGCACCCTGATTGGCCGCCTGCTGCGCAGTAAAAAGGCCTGGGTTATCTTCAACGTTTCCATGGGGCTGCTGACTGCAGCCTGTGTATTACTGATTTGGCATTAAGGAGCGGAACGATGGCGGAAAACTATTATCACGTGGTCGCCTTTACCGGTGAGGGGCTGCGCGGCAACCCGGCCGGGGTCTGCCTGCTGACGCAGACACTGCCGACGGAGCGGCTGCAGGCAATCGCCAACGAGATCGGCCTGCCGGAGACCAGCTTTGTCTGGGATGACGGCGACATGACCGCCATCCGCTGGTTTACCCCGGAGCGTGAGGTCGATCTTTGCGGCCACGGCACGCTGGCGGCGGCGCATGTGATGTTCAGCGCGGTTAACCCGGCGCTGAAGGATATTCGCTTCCGTTCGGCCAGCGGCGAGCTGTTCGTCAAGCGCGATGAGCGGGACGGGGAGCGGCTGGTGCTTGATTTCCCCGCCAGGCCGCCGCAGAAAGTCGCCGAACCGGCGGGCCTCGCGGCGCTGCTGGGCGTGCAGCCGCAGGAAGTGTGGCAGGCGAAAGCGCTGCTGGTGGTGGTGGAAAATGAGGCGCAGGTGCGCGCGCTGCGGCCGGACATCCCGGCGCTGATCGCATTGGCCGGCCGCGCGGTGATCGTCACCGCGCCGGGTGACACCGTGGACTTCGTTTCGCGCTATTTCACACTCGACGGCGGCGAGGATCCGGTGACCGGATCCGCGCATTGCACGTTGATGCCTTACTGGACGGCGCGTCTCGGCCGCCATCGGCTGCACGCCCGGCAGATTTCGGCGCGCGGCGGCGAGCTGTTCTGCGAACTGCAAGGGGACCGCACGCTGCTAGGGGGCTACGCTCACGTGTTCCTGCGTGGGACGATCGTGCTGTGATTCGCTTTAATATTACCTAAGGTAATAAAGAAGACTTTTTTATTCTTTTATCGCCCGTCATCGCTCAGATAAAACTGTCAGCAACTGAACAGATTGTTATCAACGGAGCGGAACATGGCGGGCAAACTCTTTTCTTTACGCAACGCGGCGCTGCTGGCGTTGTCGCTCAGCGCGGCCAGCGCCTACGCGGTGGACGTGACCGTGGCGTACCAGACGTCGGCGGAGCCGGCCAAGGTGGCGCAGGCGGAAAACAGCTTCGCCAAACAGTCCGGCGCGACCGTGGACTGGCGTAAGTTCGACAGCGGTTCCAGCGTGCTGCGCGCGCTGGCCTCCGGCGATGTGCAGATCGGCAATATCGGCTCCAGCCCACTGGCGGTGGCCGCCAGCCAGAAACTCCCCATCGAAGTGTTCCTCATCGCCTCGCAGCTCGGCAGCTCCGAAGCGCTGGTGGTGAAAAATGACATCAAAAGCCCGCAGGATCTGATCGGCAAGCGCATTGCGGTGCCGTTTATTTCCACCACCCATTACAGCCTGCTGGCTTCACTCAAACATTGGGGCATCAAGCCTGAACAGGTGAAGATCCTCAATCTGCAGCCGCCGGCCATCGCCGCCGCCTGGCAGCGCGGCGACATCGACGGCGCTTACGTCTGGGCGCCGGTGGTCAACGAACTGGCCAAACAGGGCAAGGTGCTGACCGACTCCGCGCAGGTGGGCGAATGGGGCTCGCCGACGCTGGACGTGTGGGTGGTGCGCAAAGACTTCGCAGAGAAACATCCCGACGTAGTAACCGCCTTTGCCGCCAGCGCCCTGCAGGCGCAAAAGGCCTACCTGGCGGCGCCGGAACAGTGGCTGAAAGATCCGAGCCATCTCAGCACGCTGGCGCGCCTGAGCGGCGTGCCGGAAGCGCAGGTGCCGGAACTGGTGAAGGGGAACCGATATCTGCCGGTGGCCGATCAGGTTGCCCAACTCGGCCAGCCGGTGGACAAGGCAATCCGCGATACCGCCGAATTCCTCAAGCAGCAGGGCAAGATCCCGCAGGTCGACAGCGACTACAGCGCTTACGTCACCGACCGTTTTGTGAAACAGGTGCAGGCTGCGCCGCAGTCGTAAGGAAGCAGGATGCTAAACGTCAATCATCTTTCAGCAGAGTATCAGGGGCGGCCCGCGCTGCGTGACGTGTCGTTCCAGATCGCCGCCGGGCAACTGGTGGTGGTGCTCGGCCCATCGGGCTGCGGCAAGACCACGCTGCTGAATTTGATCGCCGGGTTTATCGAGCCTTCAGCTGGCAGCATCACGCTGGATGGAACGCCCGTTCACGGCCCGGGCGCCGAACGGGGCGTGGTGTTCCAGCATGAGGGCTTACTGCCGTGGCGTAACGTGGTGGACAACGTTGAGTTCGGCCTGCAGCTGGCCGGCATCGGCAAGGCGCAGCGCCGCCAGGTGGCGGAGCAGATGCTGCAGCGCGTGGGGCTGGCAGGCTATGAACAGCACTTCATCTGGCAGCTTTCCGGCGGCATGCGCCAACGCGTCGGCATTGCCCGCGCCCTGGCCGCCGATCCGCGTCTGCTGTTGCTGGATGAGCCGTTCGGCGCGCTGGACGCGTTCACGCGCGAGCAGATGCAGGAGCTGCTGCTAACCATCTGGCGAGATACCGGCAAACAGGTGCTGCTGATCACCCACGATATCGAAGAGGCGGTGTTCCTCGCCAGTGAACTGTTACTGCTGTCGCCGGGGCCGGGGCAGGTGGTGGAGCGGCTGTCGCTGAACTTCGGCCAGCGCTATGCCGACGGCGAAGCCTGCCGCGCCATCAAGTCCGATCCTGAATTTATCGCTCAGCGCGAATATGTGCTGGGCAAAGTTTTCCAACAGCGCGAGGCCTTGCTATGAGCCTGCATTCCACTCTGAAGGCTGCAGCCCAGCCGCAGGGCAAAGCGGCGCGCCGTTTCAGCGTGCCGCGCAACGTTTGGTTGAGCGGCGCCACGCTGTTGACGGTGTTGATCGTCTGGTGGGGCGTGACGGCGCTGCAGCTGATCAGCCCGCTGTTTTTGCCGGCGCCGCAGCAGGTGCTGCACCAGTTGATCACCATCGCCAGCCCGCAAGGCTTTATGGACGCCACGCTATGGCAGCATCTGGCGGCCAGCCTGGGGCGCATTTTGGTGGCGCTGCTGGCGGCGGTGATCGTCGGTATTCCGGTGGGCATCGCCATGGGGCTGAACGACACGGTGCGCGGCATCCTCGATCCGCTGATTGAGATCTATCGTCCGGTGCCGCCTCTGGCCTATCTGCCGCTGATGGTGATTTGGTTCGGCATCGGCGAGACCTCGAAAATCTTGCTGATTTATCTGGCGATCTTCGCGCCGGTGACGCTCTCCGCCGTGGCCGGCGTGCGCAGCGTGGCGCAGGTACGAGTGCGCGCCGCCCGCGCGTTGGGCGCCACGCGTTGGCAGGTGCTGCGTTTCGTGGTGCTGCCGAGCGCGCTGCCGGAGATCCTGACCGGCATTCGCATCGGGCTGGGCGTCGGCTGGTCGACGCTGGTGGCCGCCGAACTGATCGCCGCCACGCGCGGCCTGGGATTTATGGTGCAATCCGCCGGCGAGTTTTTGGCGACCGACGTGGTGTTGGCCGGCATCGGCGTGATTGCGGTGATTGCATTTGGGTTGGAGCTGGGGCTGCGCGCCCTGCAGCGCCGATTGACCCCGTGGCATGGAGTACAGCAATGAACGAACGTCTGAATATCACCCCGCTGGGGCCTTACATCGGGGCGCTGGTGGAAAACGTCGAATTGGCCCGGCCGTTGGGCGACGGCCAGTTTGAACAGCTTTATCATGCGTTGCTCAAGCATCAGGTGCTGTTCTTCCGCAACCAGCCGATCACGCCGTTGCAGCAGCGCGATCTGGCCGGGCGCTTCGGCGATCTGCATATCCATCCGGTCTATCCGCACGCCACCGACGTGGAAGAGATCATCGTGCTCGATACTCACGACGACAATCCGCCGGACAACGACAACTGGCACACCGACGTGACCTTTATCGAGAACCCGCCGCTGGGCGCGATCCTGGCGGCCAAGACCTTGCCTGCCACCGGCGGCGATACGCTGTGGGCCAGCGGCATCGCGGCCTACGAAGCGCTGTCGGCGCCGTTCAGAACGCTGCTCGCGGGGTTGCGCGCAGAGCATGACTTCACCAAGTCGTTCCCGGAGCACAAGCATCGCGGTAGCGAAGAAGAACACCAGCGTTGGCAACTGGCGGTGCAGAAAAACCCGCCGCTGCTGCATCCGGTGGTGCGCACTCACCCAGTCAGCGGCCGACAGGCGCTGTTCGTCAATGAAGGGTTCACCACGCGGATCGTGGATGTGGCGCCGAAGGAGAGCGATGCTTTACTGAATTTCCTGTTCGCTCACATCACTAAGCCGGAGTTTCAGGTGCGCTGGCGCTGGCAGGAAAATGACGTGGCGATCTGGGATAACCGCGTGACGCAGCACTACGCCAACGCGGATTATCTGCCGCAGCGGCGCATCATGCACCGCGCGACCATTCTGGGGGATAAACCTTTTTACAAGGCCTGAGGCTTAGGCTTCGAACGCCTGCGTTAACTGCTCCAGCTGTTCCTGCGCATCCAGCCAGGTCATTTCCGTCTCTTCCAGCGCGGATTTGGCTTGGCTTTGCTTTTGCAGGCAGTCGGTCAACTCGGCCTTGCGGCTGATGTCGTACAGCGCGGGATCCGCCAGCTGTTCCTCCACCGCCGCCAGTTCGGCGCCCAGTTTTTCCATCTGCTGTTCCAGCTTGGCGATCTGCTTGCGCAGCGGTTGGGTTTGCGTACGGAACTCCGCCTCGCGGCGTTTTTGATCCTTGCGCGCCTGCGCGCTGTTGCCGCCGCTCTCTTTTTCCGGCGCGTCCTGCTGGCTTTCCTGGCGCTGCAGGTCGACAAGCCACTGCTGATAATCGTCGAGATCGCCCTCGAAAGGCTCGACCTGGCCATCGTGCACCAGGTACAGATCGTCGGTGGTGGAGCGCAGCAGGTGACGGTCGTGCGATACCACCACCAACGCGCCTTCGAAATCGATCAGCGCCTCGGTCAGCGCCTGACGCATGTCGAGATCCAGGTGGTTGGTCGGTTCATCGAGCAGCAGCAGGTTCGGGCGCTGCCAGACGATCAGCGCCAGCACCAGCCGCGCCTTCTCGCCGCCGGAGAAACGCTCGGTCATTTCGCTGACCTTGTCGCCCTGGAAGCCGAAACCGCCCAGATAGTCGCGCAGCTGCTGCTCCAGCACCCTTGGGGCGATGCGGCTCAGGTGCTGCAGCGGCGATTCGTCGGCGCGCAAAAATTCCAGCTGATGCTGGGCGAAGTAACCCAGCTTGATGCCTTTCGCCAGGCCGATCTCGCCGCTCAGCGGCTCCAGGGTGCCGGCCAGCAGTTTGATCAGCGTCGATTTCCCGGCGCCGTTGCGGCCGAGCAGGCCAATGCGCGAGCCGGGCACCAGGTTCAGCTTGATTGACTTCAGGATCACTTTATCGCCATACCCGGCGCTGACTTTTTCCATGCGCAGCAGCGGGTTCGGCAGGCTTTCCGGCGGGCGGAAGCTGAAGGTGAACGGGTTGTCGACGTGCGCCGGGGCTATCAGCTCCATGCGCTCCAGCATCTTGATGCGGCTCTGCGCCTGTTTGGCCTTGGTGGCCTGTGCGCGGAAACGGTCGATATAGCTTTGCAGGTGCGCCACTTTCTCTTGCTGGTGCTGATACAGCGACTGCTGCTGCGCCAGCTTGGTAGCGCGCTGGCGTTCGAACGACGAGTAGTTGCCGGTGTACTCGTTCATCGTCTGCTGTTCGATATGCAGGATCTTGTCGACGATCGGATCGAGGAAGTCGCGGTCGTGCGAGATCAGCACCAGCGTGCCGGGATAGCTTTTCAGCCAGCGCTCCAGCCAGATCACCGCATCGAGATCCAGGTGGTTGGTCGGTTCGTCGAGCAGCAGCAGATCGGAACGGCACACCAGCGCCTGCGCCAGGTTGAGGCGCATGCGCCAGCCGCCGGAAAAGTCGCGCACCGGGCTTTGCAGCTGTTCGTTGGAGAAGCCGAGGCCGTGCAGCAGGCTGGCGGCGCGGGAACGGATGGTCCAGGCGTCGATGGCGTCCAGCTTGCCGTGCAGGGTGGCGATGGCGTGGCCGTCGTTGCGATCGTTGGCCGCCTGCAACTCGGCTTCAAGCTGGCGAAACTCGCGGTCGCCGTCGATAACATACTCGATCGCCGGCACGTCCAGCGCCGGCGTCTCCTGGTTGACCCAGGCCAGCGCCCAGTTGCCGGGGAAGGTGAAGCTGCCGCCGTCCGCCGCGATCTCGCCCTTCAGCAGCGACAACAGCGTGGATTTGCCGCAGCCGTTTTTGCCCACCAGGCCGACCTTCTGACCTGGATTAACCGTCGCCGTGGCGTTGTCCAGCAGGACGCGGATGCCGCGTCGGATTTGTAGCGAGGAGAATACAATCATAAAGCGCCGTATGTTCAGAGTATGTTAAATTATCATTAAGGTAACAGAACGCGCACCGCGCGCTGTTTTTGTCTTTGCGATGCATGGTAACGGAAAACCGCTACCCTGACGACGCTTTGGAGGGGAATGATGTCGCAGCCGCCCAAGGTCTTGCTGCTGTATGCCCATCCGGAATCTCATGACTCGGTGGCGAACCGGGTTTTGCTTCGACCGGCGCAGCAGTTGGAACATGTCACCGTGCACGATCTCTACGCGCACTATCCTGATTTTTTTATCGATATCCATCACGAACAACAGCTGCTGCGTGAGCACCAGGTCATCGTGTTTCAGCATCCTCTTTATACCTACAGCTGCCCGGCGCTGCTGAAGGAGTGGCTGGATCGCGTGCTGGCGCGCGGCTTCGCCAGCGGCGTGGGCGGCAATGCGCTGGCGGGCAAGTACTGGCGCTCGGTGATCACCACCGGCGAGCCGGAAGGCGCCTACCGTACCGGCGGTTATAACCACTATCCGATGGAAGATATCCTGCGGCCGTTCGAGCTGACCGCCGGGATGTGCCATATGCATTGGTTGACGCCGTTCGTGGTGTATTGGGCGCGGCGGCAAAAGCCGGAGGTGCTGCGCAGCCATGCGGACGCCTACGGGGACTGGCTGAGCCACCCGCTGCCGCACGGAGGACGATGATCATGGAAGGATCGACCTTACTGACCGCCATTTTGCTGTTCCTGTTCGCCGCGGTGGTGACGGTGCCGATCGCCCGCCGTCTGGGGATCGGCGCGGTGCTGGGCTATCTGATCGCCGGTATCGCCATCGGCCCGTGGGGATTGGGCTTCATTCGCGACGTTGACGAGATCCTGCACTTCTCCGAGTTGGGCGTGGTGTTCCTGATGTTCATCATCGGCCTGGAGCTGAACCCCAGCAAGCTGTGGGAGCTGCGGCGCTCGATCTTCGGCGCCGGCGCCGGCCAGGTGTTGATCACCGCGGCGGTGCTGGGCGCGTTGCTGTACCTGACGCACTTCGCCTGGCAGGCGGCGGTGATCGGCGGTATCGGCCTGGCGATGTCTTCCACCGCCATGGCGCTGCAGCTGATGCGCGAAAAGGGCATGAATCGCAACGAAGGCGGGCAGCTGGGTTTCTCGGTGCTGCTGTTCCAGGATATGGCGGTGATCCCGGCGCTGGCGTTGATCCCCATCCTGGCCGGCGCCGGCGGCACCAGCGACGACTGGGCGAAGATCGCGCTCAAGGTGGCGGCGTTCGGCGGCATGCTGATCGGCGGCCGCTTCCTGCTGCGGCCGCTGTTCCGCTATATCGCCGCTTCCGGCGTGCGCGAGATCTTCACTGCCGCGGCGCTGTTGCTGGTGCTCGGCTCGGCGCTGTTTATGGAGACGCTTGGCCTGTCGATGGCGCTCGGCACCTTCATTGCCGGCGTGCTGCTGGCGGAGAGCGAATACCGCCACGAACTGGAGATCTCCATCGAGCCGTTTAAAGGGCTGCTGCTGGGACTGTTCTTTATCTCGGTGGGCATGGTGTTGAATATCGGCGTGCTCTACACCCATCTGGCCGAGGTGTTGATCGGCGTACTGGCGCTGGTGGCGGTGAAATCCGGCGTGCTCTACGGCGTGTCGCGCCTGTTCGGCCTGCGTAGTTCGGTGCGCCTGCAGTTTGCCGGCGTGCTCAGCCAGGGCGGTGAGTTTGCCTTCGTGCTGTTTTCTGCGGCGGGCGCGCAAAAGGTGCTGCAGCCGGATCAACTCTCTTTGCTGTTGGTGGTAGTGACGCTGTCGATGATGACCACACCGTTACTCATGCAGGCCATCGACCGCATTTTGGCGCGCCGCTATAACGCCAAAGGCGAAGACGAGGAGACGCCGTACGTAGAGGACGACGATCCTCAGGTGATCATCGTTGGCTTCGGGCGTTTCGGCCAGGTGATCGGCCGCCTGTTGATGGCCAACAAAATGCGCATTACCGTACTGGAACGCGACGTCAGCGCCGTCGGGGTGCTGCGGCGTTACGGATATCAGGTTTATTACGGCGACGCCACCGAGTTGGAGCTGTTGCGCGCGGCGGGCGCCGAAAAGGCCAAGTCGATCGTGATCACCTGCAATGAGCCGGAAGACACCATGGAGATCGTGCGGCTGTGCCAGCAGCACTTCCCGAATCTGAGTATTCTGGCGCGGGCACGCGGCCGCGTGGAGGCGCATGAGTTGCTGCAGGCGGGCGTAAAACAGTTCAGCCGCGAAACCTTCTCCAGCGCGCTGGAACTGGGGCGCAAGGCGTTGATGGAGTTGGGCATGCACCCCCATCAGGCCTTCCGCGCCCAGCAGCATTTCCGCCGCCTGGATATGCGCATGCTGCGTGAACTGATGCCGCCGCATCAGGGCGACGTGGCGCAAATTTCCCGCGTGAAAGAGGCGCGGCGCGAGCTGGAAGAGCTGTTCCATCGCGAAATGCAAAAAGAAAGTCGCCAGTTTGACGGCTGGGATGAATACGAATAAGCGGGAGCATAACGATGTCTGCAACACGTAAGAGATTTATCGCCGGGGCGGTGTGCCCAAGCTGTAGCGCCATGGATACGCTGGCGGTGTGGCGGGAGGATCAGGTGGAAGTGGTGGAGTGCGTCAAGTGCGGCCATCACCAGCGCCAGACCGAACAACAGGTGGAAAAACACGTTCGACCGCAAGAGCAGGTGATCGGCATTTTTCAGCCGAAGTAGCGTTTTTTTATCCCGAAGGGTACAGCGAGGCAGATTTCCGTTACAATCTGTCCGGAAAAGGCGCGCATCCCGATAACGGTGTGCGTCCTAGTAGCCAACGGTAGGAGATATCATGAAAGTAGCAAAAGACTTGGTAGTCAGCCTGGCTTACCAAGTACGTACAGAAGACGGTGTTTTGGTTGATGAGTCTCCGGTGAGCGCACCGCTGGACTATCTGCACGGGCATGGTTCTCTGATCGCAGGTCTGGAAAAAGCGCTCGAAGGCCACGACGTTGGCGATCGTTTTGACGTTCACGTCGGCGCGAACGACGCGTACGGCAACTACGACGAAAACCTGGTGCAGCGCGTACCGAAAGATGTCTTCATGGGCGTTGACGAACTGCAGGTCGGCATGCGTTTCCTGGCTGACACCGATCAGGGCCCGGTACCGGTTGAAATCACCGAAGTTGACGGCGACCACGTGGTGGTTGACGGCAACCACATGCTGGCCGGCCAAAACCTGAACTTCAACGTGGAAGTTGTCGCGATCCGCGAAGCGACCGCAGAAGAACTGGCGCACGGTCACGTACACGGCGAGCACGACCATCACCACGAACACGGTGAAGGCTGCTGCGGCGGTCACGGCCACAGCCACGATCACGACCATGGTCACGACCACGGTAAAGGCGGTTGCGGTAACGGCGGTTGCGGCTGCCACTAAGCAGAACGCGATCACGAGACAAGAGGGCGGCCATCGGCTGCCCTTTTTTATGCGCGGCGCACCGGGCGCCGAACGGCACAACAGGACATGCCATGGCCACCATGAAAGACGTTGCGCGGCGCGCCGGCGTTTCCACGGCCACCGTCAGCCGGGTGATCAATAATACCGCCTACGTTGAGCCGGTGACCCGCGAACGCGTCGAGAAGGCGATGCGCGAGTTTAACTACCACCGCAACGCCGCCGCGCTGGCGCTGGCGAAAAGAAGCGGCAATATGCTGGGGTTGCTGACCGGCAACCTCGACGATCCGTTTTTTTCACGCCTGGCGCGGGGCGTGGAAGACATCACGCGACAGGCCGGCGTGCGTTTGATGTTGTGCAGCGGCGGGCATCAGGCCGAACTGGAAAAAAGCGGCCTCGACTTTCTCATCAATCAGGGATGCGAAGCCATCGTGGCGCACGTCACGCGCATGGGGGAGGAGGAGCTGCTGCGCTACGCCGCCCACACGCCCGCGCTGGTGCTGATCAACCGTTACCTGCCCGCCATCGCCAACCGTTGCATCTGGCTCGACAACGCCAATGCGGCGCAGACGGCGACCAAGCTGCTCATTCGTCAGGGGCATCGGAGAATCGCCTGCGTGACGACGGATCTGCCGATCGACGACCGCGCGCAGCGGTTAGCGGGTTACCGCCAGGCCATGGCCGCCGGCGGCATTGAGGTGCCCGGCAGCTGGATCATCAGCGTGCCCTTCAATGAAAGAGGGGGCGAACTGGCGGCCGAGCGCGTTCTGGCCAGCGACCAACGCTTCACCGCCGCAGTGACGTTCAACGACGTGATGGCCGCCGGCATGATGCGCACCTGCCACCAACGGCAAGTTCAGTTGCCTGAAGCGCTGTCAATCGTCGGTTTTGACGACATTGCCCTGGCGAAATATCTCCACCCCGCGTTGACCACCGTGCATTACCCCATCGAAAAAATGGCCCGCCGCGCCGCGCGTCTGGCGCTACAAATCCACAGCGGCAGCGACGTCGCGCCGCAGAACAACCGCTTTTCGGCCGAACTTATCCTGCGAGACTCCGTCGCCGATGGTGAGAGGACTGAGCAAAGCAAGCGCGGCGAATGAGAGGCGGCTCACATAACGCCATCTCATGAAACCGATTACATGGCCAGTGGCCTGCGCTCACATCCTCCGATTACCGAAGCCATTACGCTGTTGCAGTACCCCCTCTTCAACAGGAGCCGTATATGGATAATAAGAAAACGCTCAACCTTGGGCTGGCGACGCTGCCGATTGTGGCCATGCTGTTGCTGCTCATCATCGGCTATGGCCAGTTTGGCCTGCGCATTGAACCGCTGCTGCTGGTGTCCGCCGCCATCGCCGCCGCGTTGGCCTGGTGGCAAGGCTACCGCTGGGATGACATCATCGGGGCCATCGTGGCCAAGCTGGCTAAGGCGATGCCGGTGATCATGATCCTGATCTGCGTGGGCGGGCTGATCGGCACCTGGATGATCAGCGGCACAATCCCTTACATGGTGTATTGGGGGCTGAAGCTGATTAGCCCGCAATACATTCTGATCGCCGCGTTCTTCATCACCAGCGTGATCTCGGTGTGCACCGGTACCTCGTGGGGGGCGGCCGGCACCGTGGGCGTGGCGCTGATGGGCGTGGCCGCCGGTCTGGACGTGCCGCTGGCCGCCGCGGCCGGGGCGGTGGTGTCCGGCGCCTACTTCGGCGACAAAATTTCCCCGTTGTCCGATTCGACGAACTTCGCGGCTATCGTCGCGGATACCGATCTCTACAGCCATATCCAGCATCTGATGTACACGACGCTGCCGAGCTTCATCCTGGCCGCCGTGGTGTACCTGATCGCCGGCCACACCGGCGCGGTGGGCAGCGTGGCAACGCCGGAAAAAGTGACCGAAATCGTCAGCGCGCTTGAGGGGTTGTACCATTTCAATCTGCTGTTGATCCTGCCGCCGGTGCTGGTGCTGTGGGGCGCGGTGACCAAACGGCCGGTGATCCCCGTCATGCTGGCCGCCTGCGCGCTGGCGATCGCCATCGGCGTCGCGCTGCAGGGTTTTAGCCTGCAACAGGGGCTGAATGCGTTGATGGACGGTTTCCATCTGTCGATGTTCGCCAGCCAGGGCCATAACGTTGAAGGGATCGTCGCCGATGTGCCGCGCCTGCTGAACCGTGGCGGCATGTTCTCGATGATGAGTACGATCCTGCTGGTGTTCTGCGCCTTTTCCTTCGCCGGCGCCTTGACGCTGACCGGCGCGTTGACGGTGATCATCAGCCGGCTGCTGAAAGTGGTGCACACCACCGGTCAACTGATCGCCGCTACCGTTGCCACCACCATCCTGGTGACCGGCGCGACCAGCGACGGCAAGCTGGCGCTGCTGATCCCGGCGGAGCTGTTCAAAGGGGCCTATCGACGCATGGGGCTGGACAACAAAAACCTGTCGCGCACCGTCGAAGATGCGGGCACCGTCATCGAGCCGCTGATCCCGTGGACGGCCGCCGGTATTTACATGGCGACCACGCTGGGAGTGAGCACGCTCGATCTGCTGCCGTGGGCGATCCAATGTTATGTCGCAGTGGTGTTCGCCCTGATTTATGGCTTCACCGGCTTCGGTATCGCCAAACTCCAACCTCAGAACGACTTGCAGCGTAAGGAAGCCTGACATGACGAGTCATTTCAACGCCATCATCGATCGCCACAATACCGGCTCCGTGAAGTGGGACTTCATCGACCGCTATCTGCAACTGGACGGCAGCGAATTGTTGCCGATGTGGGTGTCCGATTTCGACTTTCCATGCCCGCCGGAGGTGCAACAGGCGCTGCATCAGCGGGTGGACCACGGCGTCTTTGGCTACAGCGAACGCGACGACGCCTACTACCAGGCGGCGATCGACTGGTTTGCCAAGCGGCACGACTTGCCGCTGCGGCGCGAGTGGTTCACGTCGATTGAAGGGGTGGTGCCGGGGTTGGCGATGCTGATCCAACTGCTCAGCAAGCCGGGGGACGGCGTGGTGGTGCAGGGGCCGTACTATGGCTCGTTCGCCAAGATAGTCACCATGAACGGCAGAGAGGTGATTGAAAATCCGCTGCTGGAAACCCCGCAGGGATGCCGGATCGATTTCGACCAGCTGGCCGCCTGCCTGGCGCAGCGCAAACCGCCGCTGTTGTTGCTGTGCAATCCGCACAATCCGACCGGCCGTTGCTGGCGCCGCGAGGAACTGGAGCGGCTCATGGCGCTCTGCCACGCCCACGATGTCACGGTGATCTCCGATGAAATTTGGGCCGATCTGCTGCTGCCCGGCGAGACGTTTACATCGGTGTTGCATCTGGACGAGGAATATCGCGAGCGGGTGATTGCGGCGACGTCCGCCAGCAAAACCTTCGGACTCTCTTCGCTGCGCATTTCGAATTTTCTGATCCCCAATGCCCGGCTGCGGCAGGCGTTTGTCGATCGGCTGAACGCCCACGGGCTGGATGTATTCAACGCGCTGTCGATGACGGCGGCGACCGCGGCCTATCAACGGGGCGCTGCCTGGCTTGATGAGCTGCTCGACTACCTGGCGGAGAATCGGCGCTGGTTTGAGCAGGCGCTGGCGGCCGCCGCGCCCTGGTGCACGATGACCCAGGCTGAAGGGACTTATCTCGCCTGGCTGGATTGCCGTGCACTGGGTTTGAACGATGCTGACTTACAGCAGGCGCTGGTGGCGGTGGCGAAGCTGGCGCCGTCGATGGGCAGCGGTTTCGGCCCGAAGGGGAGCGGTTTTATCCGCATCAACCTGGGGTGCCCGCGCCGCTATCTCGAGCGTGCCGTCGACGGGCTGGCACGCCTGAAATAACCGCGCAGCGGGCCCTCAATAGTGCGGCGGAGGGGTTTCTTCCGATTGCGAGGCGATCATTGAGGTTTGGGTCGAGCGCAGCTTGTCGGTCAACATGCGCAGGTGTTCGCGCATCTTCAGCATTTCCATTTGATGCTGGATGACGGTCTGGTTGAGCTCTTCGATGGTGAGCTCTTGGAAGGCCTGGCGGCTCTCCAGTTCTTCAAGCCGCTGTAGCAGGCGTTGAATGTCGGCGTTGTGCATGAGGCTACCTCTGACGCGATAAAATCCTGATTCGGCGCTATGGTAACAGCTGACGCCGGGTTTGCTCGCGCTATTTCTCCAGGCGGCGCGCAACGTTGCGATCGGCAGTGTAAAGTGCTGAAAAGTTGCACGCCCGATACGCCGTTTTTTGCTAACCTCGCCGAATATTCTGCAAGAAAAATCTGATTTATCATGCGAGTAGCACACAGGGGGAAACTTCTTGGCAAAGCGGGAGTCACACTTTGACTCGATTGGTTACCTGTGCGACTGTTTTGTTTTGTTTCAGGCAGCTATAGTAGCCCGGTTATCTTACCTAATGATTGTTTGGGGCATTGCTTCAGACACTGGAGAAATGGATGAAATCTTTGTTTAAAGTCACGCTTCTGGCAACCACCATGGCTTTTGCTCTGAATGCGACCCAGGTCATGGCAGCCGATGCCGCCAAACCGGCAGAAGCCGCTAAACCAGCGGACGCGGCGGCAGCTCCGAGCACCGGCAAGTTCAAAAACGACGACGAGCAAGCCGCTTACGCACTGGGCGCCTCTCTCGGCCGTTACATGGACAACTCTCTGAAAGAGCAAGAGAAGCTGGGCATCAAACTGGACAAAGATCAGCTGATCGCCGGCGTTCAGGACGCGTTCGCCAACAAGAGCAAGCTGAACGACGCCGACATCGAGAAGACCCTTCAGGGCTTCGAAGCGCGCGTGAAGGCTTCCGCTCAGGCGAAGATGGAACAGGACGCCAAGGACAACGAAACCAAAGGCGCCAAGTACCGCGACAGCTTCGCGAAAGAAAAAGGCGTGAAGAAAACCGAATCCGGCCTGCTGTACCAGGTAGAGAAACCGGGCGCGGGTGAAGCGCCGAAAGACAGCGACACCGTGGTAGTAAACTACAAAGGCACCCTGACCGACGGTACTGAGTTCGATAACTCCTACACCCGCGGCGAGCCGCTGTCGTTCCGTTTGGATGGCGTGATCCCGGGCTGGACCGAAGGCCTGAAGCACATCAAGAAAGGCGGCAAAATCAAGCTGGTGATCCCGCCGGCATTGGCCTACGGCAAAACCGGCGTTCCGGGCATCCCGGCTAACTCCACGCTGGTGTTCGACGTTGAGCTGCTGGACGTGAAAGCGGCGCCGAAAGCCGACGCTAAAGCCGAAAAATCGGCTGACGCGAAAGCAGACGCTAAAGCGAAATAATCTCGTCGCTCTGTTTGCCACCGCCGCGGATGCCCTCCGCGGCGGTTTTCATTTCGACCGCCGCCGCTTCTCTCTCCATTGAACGCTTGACGCCTGCCGGGCATCGGGCTTAACGTCAATACCACGCGCAAACGCAAGGACTTTGCTCCGGTCGCTTTGCTAGACTAATAATTCTGACTTATCAGTCATGCGTCTGCCCCTTAGGGCGTGTACCTAAAATTGTTCCCGGCCGCCTCGCCCGCGGATGTCATCGTGCCGTTTATGCTGCTCTCAGCCAGCCGCGCTGCGGCGTGCCGACGACGGCAGCGATCCGGTCCGAGCGGTTTTAGCTGCGCCCCCTGGCACAGGCGATCTATGAGGGTGGTATCTTCGATGTCGAATTCGCTTTTATCCAGCGAAGCCAGCGAACTTGATTTGCTGAATGAACGTCCGTTTACTCAAACGGATCATGAAATCCTGAAATCCTATGAAGCGGTGGTCGATGGGCTGGCGATGTTGATCGGCGGCCACTGCGAGATCGTATTGCACGCGCTGGAAGACCTGAACAGTTCGGCGGTGCGCATCGCCAACGGGGAACATACCGGGCGTAAAATCGGTTCGCCGATCACTGACCTGGCGCTGCGCATGCTGCACGACATGGCCGGCGACGACAGCAGCGTGTCGAAAGCCTACTTCACCCGCGCCAAGAGCGGCGTGCTGATGAAGTCGGTGACCATCGCCATTCGCAATCGCGAACAGCGGGTAATCGGCCTGCTGTGCATCAACATGAACCTCGATGTGCCGTTCTCGCAGATCATGCAGACCTTTATGCCGCCGGCCACGCAGGACGTGCCGTCGTCGGTGAATTTCGCCTCTTCCGTCGACGATCTGGTGGCGCAGACGCTGGAGTTCACCATCGAAGAGGTGAATGCCGATCGCTCGGTATCCAATAACGCCAAGAACCGCCAGGTAGTGCTAAACCTCTATGAGAAAGGCATCTTCGACATCAAGGATGCGATCAATCAGGTGGCGGATCGCCTGAATATCTCCAAACACACCGTGTATTTGTACATCCGCCAGTTCAAGAGCGGCGATCTGTTGGGAAGCGACCGTTGATGCTCGATTATTGTCTGTTGGTCACCGGTCCGGCTTACGGCACGCAGCAGGCCAGCAGCGCCTATCAGTTCGCTCAGGCCCTGCTGGCGAAAGGACACCGGCTTTCCAGCGTCTTTTTCTACCGTGAAGGGGTATTGAACGCCAACCAGCTGACCGCGCCCGCCAGCGATGAGTTCGACCTGGTGCGCGGTTGGGCGCAGCTGGCTCAGCAACACGGCGTGGCGCTCAACGTCTGCGTGGCCGCCGCGTTGCGCCGCGGCGTCACCGATGAGCGGGAGGCGGCGCAGCAGGGGCTGGCAAGCGCCAACCTGCAGCCCGGTTTTACCCTGAGCGGGTTGGGTTCCCTGGCCGAAGCGTCGCTAAGTTGCGACCGTCTGGTGCAGTTCTGAGGATAGGATGAAACGAGTCGCTTTTGTTTTCACCCATGGGCCGCACGGCGGCGCCAGCGGCAGGGAAGGGCTGGATGCGCTGCTCGCCACGTCGGCGCTCAGTGAAGATGTGGGGGTGTTTTTTGTCGGCGATGGCGTATTGCAGCTGTTGCCGGGCCAACAGCCGGAAAAGATTTTGGCGCGCAATTACATTGCCACCTTTGGCGTGCTGCCGCTGTATGACGTGGAGCGGTGCTATCTGTGCCAGGCTTCACTGCAGGAACGCGGACTGAGCCAGGTGACCGATTGGGTGCTGGACGCCGAGGTGCTGGCGCCGGACGAGCTGCGCCGCGAACTGGACGGCTACGACGCCGTGATGACGTTTTAGGATCCTCTGATGCTGTATACCCTGAGCCATTCGCCAAACCAATGTGACCTGCCTGCGCTGCTGCGCCTGACGGCGCAGGGCGACGCGCTGTTGCTGCTGCAGGACGGCGTGCTGGCAGGCCTTGCCGGCAGCGCTCATCTTGAATTGCTGCTCGCCGCCCCCATATCCCTTTATGCGCTGCAGGACGACCTGGAAGCCCGGGGATTGGTTGGTCATTTTTCGCACAAAATCACTGTCGTCGGCTATAATCACTTCGTTGAATTAACCGAACAACACCGCAGCCAAATGGCCTGGTGATAAGAGTGATGTTGTATATTTCTTGACACCCATACTGGTCAGCCCTAAAATTCTGCGTCCTCGTACTTTGCCAGTAGTGCATACGAGGGGATTTATCACATGTTTACGAAGCTAGTACGAAGCAAAAACCAGGAGCTTTTTTAATGGCAACAATTAACCAGCTGGTTCGCAAACCACGCTCTGTGAAGGCTGCTAAAAGCAACGTTCCAGCGCTGGAAGCCTGCCCGCAGAAACGTGGCGTATGCACCCGCGTATATACCACTACCCCGAAAAAACCAAACTCCGCACTGCGTAAAGTTTGCCGTGTGCGTTTGACCAACGGTTTCGAAGTGACTTCCTACATCGGTGGCGAAGGCCACAACCTGCAGGAACACTCCGTAATCCTGATCCGTGGCGGTCGTGTAAAAGACTTGCCAGGCGTGCGTTACCACACCGTCCGTGGTGCACTTGACTGCTCCGGTGTTAAAGACCGTAAGCAAGCTCGTTCCAAGTACGGCGTGAAGAAGCCAAAGGCTTAATGGTTCTCCGTTAAGTAAGGCCAAACGTTTTAACTTTAATGTCAAAATAAACTCGTAGAGTTTTGGACAATCCTGAATTAACAACGGAGTATTTCCATGCCACGTCGTCGCGTAATCGGCCAACGTAAAATCTTGCCAGATCCTAAGTTCGGATCTGAGCTGCTGGCCAAATTTGTAAATATCCTGATGGTAGACGGTAAAAAATCTACTGCAGAAGCAATCGTCTATACCGCGCTGGAGACCCTGGCTCAGCGTTCTGGTAAAGATCACCTGGAAGCTTTCGAAGTCGCTCTCGACAACGTTCGCCCGACTGTAGAAGTTAAGTCGCGTCGCGTTGGCGGTTCTACTTATCAGGTACCAGTTGAAGTCCGCCCGGTTCGTCGTAATGCTCTGGCAATGCGTTGGATCGTTGATGCTGCACGTAAACGCGGTGATAAATCCATGGCTCTGCGCCTGGCGAACGAGCTGTCTGACGCAGCAGAGAACAAAGGTTCTGCTGTTAAGAAGCGTGAAGACGTTCACCGTATGGCCGAAGCCAACAAGGCGTTCGCCCACTACCGCTGGTAATCATCCGGCTGTAGTCATGCTAACCAAGCGGGCGCGTCAAATCGGCCCGCTTGGGTTAACTGAACTTGAACGCCCTAGGAATAGAGGAATCAAATGGCTCGTACAACACCCATTGCACGCTACCGTAACATCGGTATCAGTGCTCACATCGACGCCGGTAAAACCACCACTACCGAACGTATTCTGTTCTACACCGGTGTAAACCACAAAATCGGTGAAGTTCATGACGGCGCTGCCACCATGGACTGGATGGAACAGGAGCAGGAGCGTGGTATTACCATCACTTCTGCAGCGACTACTGCCTTCTGGTCTGGTATGGCCAAGCAGTTCGAACCGCATCGCGTAAACATCATCGACACCCCAGGGCACGTTGACTTCACCATCGAAGTAGAACGTTCCATGCGTGTGCTGGATGGCGCGGTAATGGTTTACTGTGCTGTTGGTGGTGTTCAGCCACAGTCTGAAACCGTATGGCGTCAGGCTAACAAATACAAAGTGCCACGTATCGCGTTCGTTAACAAAATGGACCGTATGGGCGCTAACTTCCTGAAAGTTGTAGGCCAGATCAAAACTCGTCTGGGCGCCAACCCTGTTCCTCTGCAGCTGGCTATCGGCGCAGAAGACAAATTCACCGGCGTTATCGACCTGGTGAAGATGAAGGCGATCAACTGGAACGAAGAAGACGCAGGCGTAACCTTCGAATACGAAGACGTGCCGGCTGACATGATGGATCTGGCTGAAGAATGGCGCCAGAACCTGATCGAGTCCGCTGCGGAAGCTTCCGAAGAGCTGATGGAAAAATACCTGGGCGGCGAAGAGCTGACCGAGGAAGAAATCAAATCCGCTCTGCGTCAGCGCGTGCTGAACAACGAAATCATCCTGGTTACCTGTGGTTCTGCGTTCAAGAACAAAGGCGTACAGGCGATGCTGGATGCGGTAATCGAATACCTGCCGGCACCAACTGACGTTCCTGCGATCAACGGTATCCTGGACGATGGCAAAGACACTCCGGCTGAGCGTCACGCAAGTGATGACGAGCCGTTCTCTGCGCTGGCGTTCAAAATCGCTACCGACCCGTTCGTGGGTAACCTGACCTTCTTCCGCGTGTACTCCGGCGTTGTTAACTCCGGCGACACCGTGCTGAACTCCGTTAAGGCTGCGCGCGAGCGTTTCGGCCGTATCGTTCAGATGCACGCCAACAAGCGTGAAGAGATCAAAGAAGTTCGCGCAGGCGACATCGCCGCTGCGATCGGTCTGAAAGACGTGACCACCGGGGACACCCTGTGTGATCCAGACTCTCCAATCATCCTGGAGCGTATGGAATTCCCTGAGCCGGTAATCTCTATCGCCGTTGAACCAAAAACCAAAGCTGACCAAGAAAAAATGGGTCTGGCTCTGGGCCGTCTGGCTAAAGAAGACCCGTCATTCCGCGTATGGACTGACGAAGAGTCTAACCAGACCATCATCGCCGGTATGGGTGAACTGCACCTCGACATCATCGTTGACCGCATGAAGCGTGAATTCAACGTTGAAGCTAACGTGGGCAAACCTCAGGTAGCTTACCGCGAAGCGATTCGCGCGAAGATTACCGATGTTGAAGGTAAGCACGCCAAGCAGTCTGGTGGTCGCGGTCAGTACGGTCACGTTGTGATCGACATGTACCCACTGGAGCCGGGCTCTAACCCGAAAGGTTACGAGTTCATCAACGACATCAAAGGTGGTGTAATTCCTGGCGAATACATCCCTGCCGTTGATAAAGGCATCCAGGAGCAGCTGAAGTCTGGTCCGTTGGCTGGTTACCCGGTAGTAGACATGGGTATTCGTCTGCACTTCGGTTCTTACCACGACGTTGACTCCTCTGAACTGGCGTTTAAACTGGCCGCGTCTATCGCCTTTAAAGAAGGCTTTAAGAAAGCGAAACCAGTTCTGCTTGAGCCTATCATGAAGGTTGAAGTTGAGACTCCAGAAGAGAACACCGGTGACGTTATCGGTGACTTGAGCCGTCGTCGCGGCATGCTGCGCGGTCAGGAATCTGAAGTGACTGGCGTTAAGATCCACGCTGAAGTACCGTTGTCCGAAATGTTCGGCTACGCAACTCAGCTGCGTTCTCTGACTAAAGGTCGCGCATCATACACCATGGAATTCCTGAAGTATGATGATGCACCGAACAACGTCGCTCAGGCCGTAATCGAAGCCCGTGGCAAATAAGCCGCAGGGTTAAAACCAAAGTCCCGTGCTCTCTCCAGAAGGGGAGAGCGCTATAGTAAGGAATATAGCCGTGTCTAAAGAAAAATTTGAACGTACAAAACCGCACGTTAACGTTGGTACTATCGGCCACGTTGACCACGGTAAAACTACCCTGACTGCAGCGATCACCACCGTTCTGGCTAAAACCTACGGCGGTTCTGCACGTGCTTTCGACCAGATCGATAACGCGCCAGAAGAAAAAGCTCGTGGTATCACCATCAACACCTCCCACGTTGAGTATGACACCCCGACTCGTCACTACGCGCACGTTGACTGCCCAGGGCACGCCGACTACGTGAAAAACATGATCACCGGTGCTGCTCAGATGGACGGCGCGATCCTGGTAGTAGCTGCGACTGACGGCCCAATGCCTCAGACTCGTGAGCACATCCTGCTGGGTCGTCAGGTTGGCGTTCCTTTCATCATCGTATTCATGAACAAATGCGACATGGTTGATGATGAAGAGCTGCTGGAACTGGTAGAAATGGAAGTTCGCGAACTGCTGTCCGCTTACGACTTCCCAGGCGACGACCTGCCAGTAATCCGCGGTTCCGCGCTGAAAGCGCTGGAAGGCGAAGCTGAGTGGGAAGCGAAAATCATCGAACTGGCCGAAGCCCTGGACAGCTACATCCCAGAGCCAGAGCGTGCTATCGACAAGCCGTTCCTGCTGCCAATCGAAGACGTATTCTCCATCTCCGGTCGTGGTACCGTTGTTACCGGTCGTGTTGAGCGCGGTATCATCAAAGTTGGCGAAGAAGTTGAAATCGTTGGTATCAAAGACACCGTTAAGTCTACCTGTACTGGCGTTGAAATGTTCCGCAAACTGCTGGACGAAGGCCGTGCTGGTGAGAACGTAGGTGTTCTGCTGCGTGGTATCAAACGTGAAGAAATCGAACGTGGTCAGGTACTGGCTAAGCCAGGCTCCATCAAGCCGCACACCCAGTTCGAATCTGAAGTGTACATCCTGAGCAAAGATGAAGGTGGTCGTCACACGCCATTCTTCAAAGGCTACCGTCCACAGTTCTACTTCCGTACTACTGACGTGACCGGTACCATCGAACTGCCAGAAGGCGTAGAGATGGTAATGCCAGGCGACAACGTGAACATGGTTGTAACCCTGATTCACCCAATCGCGATGGACGACGGTCTGCGTTTCGCAATCCGTGAAGGCGGCCGTACTGTAGGCGCTGGTGTTGTTGCTAAAGTTATCGCTTAATCGCGAATAATTTTTCGACACAAAAAAGGGCACTTCGGTGCCCTTTTTTTATGCAATTCGTATAAGTCTTAATTGAAATAAAAACCATTCCTATTTAGACTCAATGCATTGGTTAAGAAGTGAGTCTCTCTATGTATGTATGTCTGTGTAATGCGGTGACTGACAAAGCGATCCGTAATGCGGTGCGTCAGCACAACCCCCATACCATGAAGCAGCTGCGTGAACTTGTGCCGATTGGTACCGATTGTGGAAAGTGCATTCGTCAGGCAAGACAGATTATGGTGGAGGAACGCGGAACTATCATCCCAATGCATGAAGTTGCCTAACAAAGGGTAAGGTTATTTTTGACTCTTGGCTTACAGGTTCTACACTTTTAGAACTGGCCAGGAGGAGTTACCTATGAAAGGCGATAAAAAGATCATTGCTCACCTCAACAAGCTGCTCGGCAACGAGCTGGTTGCCATCAATCAATATTTCCTGCACGCCCGCATGTTCAAGAATTGGGGTTTAATGCGCCTCAACGATAAGGAATACCATGAGTCGATCGACGAAATGAAACATGCCGATCGCTACATCGAGCGCATCCTGTTCCTGGAAGGAATACCTAATCTGCAAGACCTCGGCAAGCTGAACATCGGCGAAGACATTGAAGAGATGCTGCGTTCCGATCTGGCGCTGGAATTGGCGGGCGCCAAGAACCTGCGCGAAGGTATCGCCTACGCCGACTCGATTCACGATTATGTCAGCCGTGATTTGATGATCGACATTCTGGCCGATGAAGAAGAGCATATCGACTGGCTGGAAACCGAGCTGGATCTGATCGCTCGCCTCGGCATTCAAAACTATGCCCAGGCCCAGATTTTAGAGCGCAAAGAGTAAGCCTGCCTTCCGTTCGTCATCGCCTCTCCTGCCGGCGACCGTTTTTACGGCGGGGCAGGGGAGCTGCCCGCCAAGCATAATTCATACCTTGATCGCCACCTTCATCCCGTGATCGTCGCTGAAGACGCAAAAATGACGATTTCCTGAGCATATTTCCAACTGCGGCTTGCTTCCTGGGCCATTTTGCGTATAATGCGCGGGCTTACCTAATCTTGGTAAGCCTGATTTTAGCGAATCAGTCGATTGGCAGGTCTTTTTTGCCTTTCGAACAATACTCCCGATATGGGGGTTATATGTTGACGATTACACTCCCCCATCAATCGAAATGGGTGTGAGGAGTAATTATTTACGTTTATAAATAATTGGAGCTCTGGTCTCATGCAGAACCAAAGAATCCGTATCCGCCTGAAAGCGTTTGATCATCGTCTGATCGATCAATCAACCGCGGAAATCGTCGAGACTGCAAAGCGCACTGGTGCGCAAGTCCGTGGTCCGATCCCGCTGCCAACTCGCAAAGAGCGCTTTACCGTTCTGATCTCTCCGCACGTCAACAAAGACGCGCGCGATCAGTACGAGATTCGCACTCACAAGCGTCTGGTTGACATCGTTGAGCCAACCGAGAAAACCGTTGATGCTCTGATGCGTCTGGATCTGGCTGCCGGTGTAGACGTGCAGATCAGCCTGGGTTAATCAGGTCATTGAGCGATTGAGAGGTTGAAACAATGATTGGTTTAGTCGGTAAAAAAGTGGGTATGACCCGTATCTTCACTGAAGATGGCGTTTCTATCCCAGTAACCGTAATTGAAATTGAAGCGAACCGCGTGACTCAGGTTAAAAGCCTGGACACCGACGGTTACCGTGCCGTTCAGGTTACCACTGGTAGCAAAAAAGCTAACCGTGTAACCAAGCCGGAAGCGGGCCATTTCGCTAAAGCTGGCGTTGAAGCTGGCCGTGGTCTGTGGGAATTCCGCCTGGAAGAAGGTCAAGAATTCGCTGCAGGTCAGGAAATTAGCGTAGAAATCTTCGCTGACGTTAAAAAAGTCGATGTTACCGGTACTTCTAAAGGTAAAGGTTTTGCTGGCACTGTTAAGCGCTGGAACTTCCGTACCCAAGACGCTACCCACGGTAACTCCTTGTCTCACCGCGTTCCGGGTTCTATCGGTCAGAACCAGACTCCGGGCAAAGTGTTCAAAGGCAAGAAAATGGCTGGCCACCTGGGTGATGAGCGCGTAACCGTTCAAAGCCTGGACGTAGTACGTGTTGACGCTGAGCGCAACCTGCTGCTGGTTAAGGGTGCTGTACCGGGCGCAACCGGTGGCAACCTGATCGTTAAACCAGCTGTGAAGGCGTAAGGGGATAGCAATGGAATTAGTATTGAAAGACGCGCAAAGCGCGCTGACTGTTTCCGAAACTACCTTCGGTCGTGATTTCAACGAAGCGCTGGTACACCAGGTTGTTGTTGCTTATGCAGCAGGTGCCCGTCAAGGTACTCGTGCTCAGAAGACCCGTGCTGAAGTAACTGGTTCCGGCAAAAAGCCATGGCGTCAGAAAGGCACCGGCCGTGCGCGTTCAGGTTCTGTAAAGAGCCCGATCTGGCGTTCAGGCGGCGTGACCTTTGCTGCTAAGCCACAGGACCACAGTCAGAAAGTAAACAAAAAGATGTACCGCGGCGCGCTGAAAAGCATCCTGTCCGAACTGGTACGTCAAGATCGTCTGATCGTTGTCGAGAAGTTCTCTGTAGAAGCGCCTAAAACTAAGCTGCTGGCACAGAAACTGAAAGATATGGCTCTGGAAGACGTGCTGATCGTGACCGGTGAACTGGATGAGAATCTGTTCCTGGCAGCTCGCAACCTGTACAAGGTTGACGTGCGCGATGTAGCAGGTATCGATCCGGTTAGCCTGATCGCCTTCGACAAAGTGGTTATGACTGCTGATGCTGTGAAGCAAGTTGAGGAGATGCTGGCATGATCCGTGAAGAACGTTTGCTGAAAGTGCTGCGTGCACCGCACGTATCTGAAAAAGCATCCGCTGCGATGGAAAAAAGCAACACCATCGTTCTCAAAGTTGCCAAAGACGCGACCAAAGCAGAAATCAAAGCTGCAGTGCAGAAACTGTTTGAAGTCGAAGTCAAAGACGTGAACACCCTGGTAGTTAAAGGGAAAGTGAAGCGTCACGGTCAGCGTGTTGGTCGTCGTAGCGACTGGAAAAAAGCTTACGTCACCCTGAAAGAAGGCCAGAATCTGGACTTCATCGGCGGCGCAGAGTAAGTCGGAGGAGTAAGAACAATGGCAATTGTTAAATGTAAACCTACATCTCCGGGTCGTCGCCACGTTGTTAAAGTGGTTAACCCTGAGCTGCACAAGGGTAAACCTTATGCCCCGCTGCTGGAAAAACTGAGCAAAAGCGGTGGTCGTAACAACAATGGCCGTATCACCACCCGTCATATCGGTGGTGGCCACAAGCAACATTATCGTCTGGTTGACTTCAAGCGCAACAAAGACGGTATCCCTGCTGTGGTTGAGCGTCTGGAGTACGATCCGAACCGTTCCGCGAACATCGCGCTGGTTCTGTACAAAGACGGCGAACGCCGTTACATCCTGGCGCCGAAAGGCCTGAAAGCTGGTGACCAGATTCAATCTGGCGTTGATGCTGCAATCAAAGCGGGTAACACCCTGCCGATGCGCAACATTCCAGTTGGTTCAACGGTTCACAACGTAGAAATGAAACCAGGTAAAGGCGGCCAGATGGCTCGCTCCGCTGGCGCCTACGTTCAGATCGTTGCTCGTGATGGTTCCTACGTAACTCTGCGTCTGCGCTCCGGCGAAATGCGTAAAGTTCCAGCTGATTGCCGCGCCACCCTGGGTGAAGTCGGTAACGCTGAACACATGCTTCGCGTTCTGGGTAAAGCAGGTGCTGCACGTTGGCGTGGTGTTCGTCCTACCGTTCGCGGTACGGCGATGAACCCGGTAGATCACCCGCACGGTGGTGGTGAAGGTCGTAACTTTGGTAAGCACCCGGTAACTCCGTGGGGCGTTCAGACCAAAGGTAAGAAGACCCGTAGCAACAAGCGTACTGATAAGTTCATCGTACGTCGCCGTAGCAAAAAATAATTAGAGGATAAGCCATGCCACGTTCTCTCAAGAAAGGTCCTTTTATTGACCTGCACTTGCTGAAGAAGGTAGAGAAAGCGGTGGAAAGCGGTGACAAGAAGCCTTTGCGCACTTGGTCCCGTCGTTCAACGATCTTTCCTAACATGATCGGTTTGACCATCGCTGTCCATAATGGTCGTCAGCACGTACCAGTGTTCGTTTCCGATGAAATGGTCGGTCACAAACTGGGTGAATTCGCGCCGACTCGTACTTATCGCGGCCATGCGGCTGATAAAAAAGCTAAAAAGCGCTAAGGTAGGAGGAAGAGATGGAAACTATCGCTAAACATCGCCACGCTCGTTCTTCTGCTCAGAAGGTTCGCCTTGTTGCTGACCTGATTCGCGGTAAGAAAGTGTCGCAAGCTCTGGAAACTCTGACCTACACCAACAAGAAAGCTGCTGGTCTGGTTAAGAAAGTGCTGGAGTCTGCCATTGCTAACGCAGAACACAACGATGGCGCTGACATCGATGATCTGAAAGTTACGAAAATCTTCGTAGACGAAGGCCCAAGCATGAAGCGCATTATGCCGCGTGCAAAAGGTCGTGCAGATCGCATCCTGAAGCGCACCAGCCACATTACTGTGGTTGTGTCCGATCGCTGAGACTCTGGAGACTAGCAATGGGTCAGAAAGTACATCCTAATGGTATTCGCCTGGGTATTGTCAAACCTTGGAACTCTACTTGGTATGCGAATACCAAAGAATTCGCTGACAACCTGGACAGCGACTTTAAAGTTCGTCAATTCCTGACTAAGGAACTGTCGAAAGCTTCCGTTTCTCGCATCGTTATCGAGCGTCCTGCGAAGAGCATCCGTGTGACCATTCACACTGCTCGCCCAGGCATCGTTATCGGCAAGAAAGGTGAAGACGTCGAAAAACTGCGCAAGGTCGTAGCGGACATCGCTGGCGTTCCTGCACAGATCAACATCGCCGAAGTCCGTAAACCGGAACTCGACGCTAAATTGGTTGCTGACAGCATCACTTCTCAGCTGGAACGTCGCGTTATGTTCCGTCGTGCTATGAAGCGTGCAGTACAGAACGCAATGCGTCTTGGCGCTAAAGGTATCAAAGTTGAAGTAAGCGGCCGTCTTGGCGGCGCCGAAATCGCACGTACCGAATGGTACCGCGAAGGTCGTGTTCCATTGCACACTCTGCGTGCGGACATCGACTACAACACATCTGAAGCGCACACCACTTATGGTGTAATCGGCGTTAAGGTATGGATCTTCAAAGGTGAGATCCTGGGTGGTATGGCTGCAGTTGAACAACCGGAACCGGCTGCTCAACCTAAAAAGCAGCAGCGTAAAGGCCGCAAGTAAGGAGAGTCGCTGATGTTACAACCAAAGCGTACAAAATTCCGTAAGGTGCACAAGGGCCGCAACCGTGGTCTGGCGCAAGGTACGGATGTTAGCTTCGGCACTTTCGGTCTGAAAGCTGTTGGCCGTGGCCGTCTGACTGCTCGTCAAATCGAAGCAGCTCGTCGTGCAATGACTCGTGCAGTTAAGCGTCAAGGCAAGATCTGGATCCGTGTATTCCCGGACAAACCGATCACCGAGAAGCCGCTGGAAGTGCGTATGGGTAAAGGTAAGGGTAACGTGGAGTATTGGGTTGCCCTGATCCAGCCTGGTAAGGTCCTGTACGAAATGGACGGCGTGCCAGAAGAGGTTGCCCGCGAGGCATTCAAACTGGCAGCAGCGAAACTGCCGATCAAAACCACCTTTGTAACTAAGACGGTGATGTAATGAAAGCACAAGAGCTGCGTGAAAAAAGCGTTGAAGAGCTGAATGCCGAGCTGCTCAACCTGCTGCGTGAGCAATTCAACTTGCGCATGCAGGCGGCCAGTGGCCAGCTGCAACAAACTCACCTGTTGAAACAAGTGCGTCGTGACGTCGCACGCGTTAAGACTTTACTGACTCAAAAGGCGGGTGTGTAAATGACTGAAGTTATCCGTACCCTGCAGGGTCGTGTTGTTAGCGATAAAATGGAGAAATCCATCGTTGTTGCTATCGAGCGTACTGTGAAGCACCCGATCTACGGGAAATTCATCAAACGTACGACCAAGCTGCACGTACATGACGAGAACAACGAATGTGGTACCGGCGACGTGGTGGAAATCCGCGAATGCCGCCCACTGTCCAAGACCAAGTCCTGGACGTTGGTTCGCGTTGTAGAGAAAGCGATTCTGTAATAGAGTAGCTGGCTCTCACTTAATAAACGGCTCAGAAAATGAGCCGTTTATTTTTTCTACCCATACCAAGTAAGCGGTGTTATAATGCTGCGCCCTCGGTTATGGGGCTTTTCAACGGCCTAATTTTTACTTGGGTCTTTAAAGTAGTAGTTGACATTAGCGGAGCACTAAAATGATCCAAGAACAGACTATGCTGAACGTCGCCGACAACTCCGGTGCACGTCGCGTAATGTGTATCAAGGTTCTAGGTGGCTCGCACCGTCGCTACGCAGGCGTCGGCGACATCATCAAAATTACCATCAAGGAAGCAATTCCTCGCGGTAAGGTGAAGAAAGGCGATGTTCTGAAGGCGGTAGTGGTGCGCACCAAGAAGGGTGTACGTCGCCCGGACGGTTCTGTCATTCGCTTCGATGGCAATGCATGCGTTATTTTGAACAATAACAGCGAGCAGCCAATCGGTACGCGTATTTTTGGGCCGGTAACTCGTGAACTGCGTAATGAGAAGTTCATGAAAATTATCTCTCTGGCACCAGAAGTACTCTAAGGAGCGAACATGGCAGCGAAGATCCGTCGTGATGACGAAGTTATCGTGATTACCGGGAAAGACAAAGGTAAGCGCGGTAAAGTAAAAAATGTCCTGTCTGCTGGCAAGGTCATTGTTGAAGGCATCAACCTGGTTAAGAAACACCAGAAGCCGGTTCCGGCTCTGAACCAACCAGGCGGCATTGTTGAGAAAGAAGCTGCAATTCAGGTTTCTAACATTGCTATCTTCAACGCGGCTACCGGCAAGGCTGACCGTGTAGGCTTTAGATTCGAAGACGGCAAAAAAGTCCGTTTCTTCAAGTCTAACAGCGAAACTATCAAGTAATTTGGAGTAATACGATGGCGAAACTGCATGATTACTACAAAGACGAGGTAGTCAAACAACTGATGTCTCAGTTTGATTACAACTCTGTCATGCAAGTCCCTCGGGTCGAGAAGATCACCCTGAACATGGGTGTTGGTGAAGCGATTGCTGACAAGAAACTGCTGGATAACGCCGCAGCGGACCTGGCAGCCATCTCCGGTCAAAAACCGTTGATCACCAAAGCCCGCAAATCTGTTGCAGGCTTCAAAATCCGTCAGGGCTATCCGATCGGCTGTAAAGTAACTCTGCGTGGCGAACGCATGTGGGAGTTCTTTGAGCGTCTGATCTCCATTGCTGTTCCACGTATCCGTGACTTCCGTGGCCTGTCCGCCAAGTCATTCGATGGCCGTGGCAACTACAGCATGGGCGTGCGTGAGCAAATCATCTTCCCAGAAATCGACTACGACAAAGTCGATCGCGTTCGTGGTTTGGATATTACCATTACCACTACTGCGAAATCTGATGATGAAGGCCGCGCGCTGCTGGCTGCTTTTAACTTCCCGTTCCGCAAGTAAGGCAGGGTTACTGATGGCTAAGCAATCAATGAAAGCACGCGAAGTCAAGCGCGTGAAATTAGCTGACAAGTTCTTTGCAAAACGCGCTGAACTGAAAGCTATTATCTCTGATGTGAACGCATCCGATGAAGATCGTTGGAATGCCGTTCTCAAGCTGCAAACTCTGCCGCGTGATTCCAGCCCGTCTCGTCAGCGTAAACGCTGCCGCCAAACTGGCCGTCCACATGGTTATGTGGGCAAATTCGGGTTGAGCCGTATTAAGCTTCGTGAAGCCGCTATGCGCGGTGAAGTACCAGGCTTGAAAAAGGCTAGCTGGTAATTACCAATTGAATCACGGGAGTAAAGACAGATGAGCATGCAAGATCCGATCGCGGATATGCTGACCCGTATCCGTAACGGTCAAGCCGCGAACAAAGTTGCGGTCACCATGCCTTCCTCCAAGCTGAAAGTGGCAATTGCCAACGTGCTGAAGGAAGAAGGTTTTATTGAAGATTTCAAAATCGAAGGCGACGCCAAGCCTGTTCTGGAACTGGTACTGAAGTACTTCCAGGGCAAAGCTGTGGTAGAAAGCATTCAACGTATCAGCCGTCCAGGTCTGCGCATCTACAAGAAAAAAGATGAGCTGCCAAAAGTTATGGCCGGTTTGGGTATCGCTGTTGTTTCTACCTCTAAAGGTGTTATGACCGATCGTGCAGCTCGCCAGGCTGGTCTGGGTGGCGAGATTATCTGCTACGTAGCTTAATTCGGGAGGAAAGAATGTCTCGTGTTGCAAAAGCACCCGTCGTCATTCCTGCCGGCGTAGAGGTAAAACTCAACGGTCAGGTTATTTCGATTAAGGGTAAAAACGGCGAGTTGACTCGTACTATCCACGACGCCGTTGAAGTGAAGCAAGAAGCTAACGCACTGACTTTCGCTCCGCGCGAAGGTTTTGCTAACGCATGGGCCCAAGCGGGTACTACGCGCGCTCTGCTGAACGCAATGGTTGTTGGTGTTACCGAAGGCTTCACCAAGAAGCTTCAACTGGTAGGTGTTGGTTATCGTGCTGCCGTTAAAGGCAACGTGGTGAATTTGGCCCTGGGCTTCTCTCACCCTATCGATCACCAGCTGCCGGCAGGTATCACTGCTGAATGCCCAAGCCAAACTGAAATCGTGCTGAAAGGCGCTGATAAGCAGGTAATTGGCCAGGTAGCAGCAGATCTGCGCGCTTACCGTCGTCCTGAGCCTTACAAAGGCAAGGGTGTTCGTTACGCCGACGAAGTCGTGCGTACCAAAGAGGCTAAGAAGAAGTAAGGTAACACTATGGATAAGAAATCTGCTCGTATCCGTCGTGCGACCCGCGCACGCCGCAAGCTCCAAGAGCTGGGTGCAACCCGCCTGGTGGTACATCGTACCCCGCGTCACATTTACGCACAGGTGATTGCTCCAAACGGTTCTGAAGTACTGGTAGCCGCTTCTACTTTAGAAAAAGCTATCGCGGAGCAACTGAAGTATTCCGGTAACAAAGACGCAGCAGCAGCCGTAGGTAAAGCTCTGGCTGAGCGCGCGTTGGAAAAAGGGATTGCGAAAGTATCCTTTGACCGTTCCGGTTTCCAATATCATGGTCGAGTCCAGGCACTGGCAGATGCTGCCCGTGAAGCTGGCCTTCAGTTCTAAGGAAGAGGTTTAAGATGGCTCACATCGAAAAACAAGCTGGCGAACTGCAGGAAAAGCTGATCGCGGTAAACCGCGTATCTAAAACCGTAAAAGGTGGCCGTATTTTCAGCTTTACCGCACTGACTGTAGTTGGTGATGGTAACGGTCGCGTTGGTTTTGGCTACGGCAAAGCACGCGAAGTTCCAGCAGCGATCCAGAAAGCGATGGAAAAAGCCCGTCGCAACATGATGAACGTCGCGCTGAACAGCGGCACCCTGCAGCACCCTGTTAAGGGCGCTCACACGGGTTCTCGCGTGTTCATGCAGCCTGCTCATGAAGGTACCGGTATCATCGCGGGCGGTGCAATGCGCGCCGTTCTCGAAGTTGCTGGGGTGCACAACGTATTGGCTAAAGCTTATGGTTCCACCAACCCGATCAACGTGGTTCGTGCAACTATCGACGCTCTGGCGAATATGAAGTCTCCTGAAATGGTCGCTGCTAAGCGTGGTAAATCCGTTGCCGACATTCTGGGGTAATTGACCATGGCTAAGACTATTAAAGTTACACAAACTCGCAGCTCAATTGGCCGTCTGCCGAAGCATAAAGCTACTCTGCTCGGTCTGGGTCTGCGTCGTATTGGTCACACCGTAGAGCGCGAGGATACTCCTGCTGTTCGCGGTATGGTCAACCTGGTTTCCTACATGGTTAAAGTTGAGGAGTAACAGATGCGTTTAAATACTCTGTCTCCGGCTGAAGGTGCCAAGCATGCGCCTAAGCGTGTAGGTCGTGGTATTGGTTCTGGCCTGGGTAAAACCGGCGGCCGTGGTCACAAAGGTCAGAAGTCTCGTTCTGGCGGTGGCGTACGTCGTGGTTTCGAAGGTGGTCAGATGCCTCTGTACCGTCGTCTGCCGAAATTCGGCTTCACTTCACGCAAAGCGATGATCACGGCAGAAGTTCGTCTGTCTGAGCTGGCTCTGGTTGAAGGCGATGTTATCGACCTGAACGCGCTGAAAGCCGCTAACGTAGTTGGTGTCCAGATCGAATTCGCGAAAGTTGTACTTTCTGGCGAAGTCGCTCGTCCGGTAACCCTGCGTGGTCTGCGTGTCACCAAAGGCGCTCGTGCTGCTATCGAGGCTGCTGGCGGTAAAATTGAGGAATAAGTAGCAGATGGCTAAGCAACCAGGATTAGATTTTCAAAGTGCTAAAGGCGGGCTCGGCGAGCTGAAGCGCAGACTTTTGTTTGTCATCGGCGCGCTGATTGTCTTCCGCATCGGCTCTTTCATTCCGATTCCTGGTATCGATGCCACTGTGCTTGCCAAATTGCTTGAGCAGCAGAGAGGCACTATCATTGAAATGTTTAACATGTTCTCTGGTGGTGCCCTCAGCCGTGCTTCTATCTTTGCTCTGGGGATCATGCCGTATATCTCGGCGTCGATCATTATCCAGCTGCTGACGGTGGTTCATCCGGCGTTGGCGGAAATCAAGAAAGAAGGGGAGGCTGGCCGTCGCAAGATTAGCCAGTACACCCGCTACGGTACGCTGGTATTGGCCATATTCCAGTCGATCGGTATTGCTACCGGTCTGCCGAATATGCCTGGTATGCAGGGCCTGGTGTTAAACCCAGGCTTTGCATTCTACTTTACTGCGGTTGTGAGCCTGGTAACCGGGACAATGTTCCTGATGTGGCTGGGTGAGCAGATTACTGAGCGCGGTATCGGCAACGGTATCTCGATCATTATCTTCGCGGGTATTGTAGCGGGGCTCCCGCCGGCAGTGGCCCATACTATTGAGCAAGCGCGGCAAGGCGACCTGCACTTCCTCCTGCTGCTGTTGGTTGCAGTATTGGTGTTTGCAGTAACCTTCTTCGTTGTTTTCATCGAGCGTGGTCAACGTCGTATCGTCGTTAACTATGCGAAGCGTCAACAAGGTCGTCGTGTTTATGCAGCACAGAGTACACACTTACCGTTGAAAGTGAACATGGCGGGTGTTATCCCGGCGATTTTCGCTTCCAGCATTATTCTGTTCCCGGCCACGATTGCATCATGGTTTGGGGGCGGTACCGGTTGGAACTGGCTGACTACGATTTCGCTGTATTTGCAGCCAGGGCAACCGCTTTATGTGTTACTCTATGCGTCTGCAATCATCTTCTTCTGTTTCTTCTACACGGCGTTGGTTTTCAACCCGCGTGAGACAGCAGATAACCTGAAGAAGTCCGGTGCCTTCGTACCAGGAATTCGTCCGGGAGAGCAAACGGCGAAGTATATCGATAAAGTAATGACGCGTTTAACCCTGGTGGGCGCGATGTACATTACTTTCATCTGCCTGATCCCGGAGTTCATGCGTGATGCAATGAAAGTACCATTCTACTTTGGTGGTACCTCGCTACTGATCGTGGTTGTCGTCATCATGGACTTTATGGCTCAAGTGCAAACTCTGATGATGTCAAGTCAGTACGAGTCTGCATTGAAGAAAGCAAATCTGAAAGGCTATAACCGCTAGTCAGATTCGTTTGAGAAGTTACGGAGAGTAAAAATGAAAGTTCGTGCTTCCGTCAAGAAATTATGTCGTAACTGCAAAATCGTTAAGCGTAACGGTGTCGTTCGTGTGATTTGCAGCGCCGAGCCGAAGCATAAACAGCGTCAAGGCTGATTATCTCGCATATTTTTCTTGCAAAGTTGGGTTGAGCTGGCTAGATTAGCCAGCCAATCTTTTGTATGTCGCACTGCAACATTATTTGAGTATCCTGAAAACGGGCTTTTCAGAATGGTGTTGCTGTATAAAATAGTAGGAGTGCATAGTGGCCCGTATAGCAGGCATTAACATTCCTGATCATAAACATACCGTTATCGCCTTAACGTCGATCTTCGGTATCGGTAAAACCCGTTCACAGGCTATCTGTGCATCTACGGGTATTGCTGAAAATGTTAAGATCAGTGAGCTGTCTGAAGAGCAAATCGAAAAGCTTCGTGATGCAGTTGCCAAATACACCGTTGAGGGTGATTTGCGTCGTGAAATTACCCTGAGCATCAAGCGTCTTATGGACCTTGGTTGCTATCGTGGTTTGCGTCATCGTCGTGGTCTGCCGGTACGCGGTCAGCGCACCAAGACCAACGCTCGTACCCGTAAGGGTCCGCGCAAGCCGATCAAGAAATAATCGGGGTTATTGAATAATGGCAAAGGCACCTGTTCGTACACGTAAGCGTGTAAGAAAGCAAGTCTCTGACGGCGTGGCTCATATCCATGCTTCTTTCAACAACACCATCGTTACCATCACTGATCGTCAGGGTAATGCTTTGGGTTGGGCAACAGCCGGTGGTTCCGGTTTCCGTGGTTCTCGTAAGTCCACTCCGTTCGCAGCACAGGTTGCAGCAGAACGTTGTGCTGACGCAGTGAAAGAATACGGTATCAAGAACCTGGAAGTTATGGTTAAAGGACCTGGTCCTGGTCGTGAGTCTACTATCCGCGCTCTGAACGCGGCTGGTTTCCGCATCACTAACATTACTGATGTGACTCCGATCCCTCATAACGGTTGTCGTCCGCCGAAAAAGCGCCGCGTGTAACGCAGCTTTTAGGATTGTTGGAGAAAGAAAATGGCAAGATATTTGGGTCCTAAGCTCAAGCTGAGCCGTCGTGAGGGCACAGACCTGTTCCTTAAGTCTGGCGTTCGCGCGATCGATTCCAAGTGTAAAATTGAACAAGCACCTGGTCAGCACGGTGCGCGTAAACCGCGTCTGTCTGATTACGGTGTTCAGTTGCGTGAGAAGCAGAAAGTTCGTCGTATGTACGGCATTCTGGAGCGTCAATTCCGCAACTATTACAAAGAAGCAACCCGCCTGAAGGGCAACACCGGTGAAAACCTGTTGCAGCTGCTGGAAGGTCGTCTGGACAACGTTGTTTACCGTATGGGCTTCGGCGCTACTCGTGCAGAGTCACGTCAGCTGGTTAGCCACAAAGCAGTTATGGTAAACGGTCGCGTTGTTAACATCGCTTCTTATCAGGTATCTCCGAATGACGTAGTCAGCATCCGCGAGAAAGCTAAAAAGCAGTCTCGTGTTAAAGCTTCTCTGGAGCTGGCTGAGCAGCGTGAAAAGCCGACTTGGCTGGAAGTTGATGCTGCTAAGATGGAAGGCGTGTTCAAGCGTATGCCTGAACGTACCGATCTGTCTGCGGACATTAACGAACACCTGATCGTCGAGCTTTACTCCAAGTAAAGCTTAGTACCAAAGAGAGGACACAATGCAGGGTTCTGTGACAGAGTTTCTAAAACCGCGCCTGGTAGATATCGAGCAAGTCAGTTCGACGCACGCCAAGGTGACCCTTGAGCCTTTAGAGCGTGGCTTTGGCCATACTCTTGGCAACGCACTGCGCCGTATTCTGCTTTCATCTATGCCGGGTTGCGCGGTGACCGAGGTTGAGATTGATGGTGTACTGCATGAGTACAGCACCAAAGAAGGCGTACAGGAAGATATCCTGGAGATCCTGCTCAACCTGAAAGGGCTGGCGGTGAGAGTTCAAGGCAAAGACGAAGTTATTCTTACCCTGAATAAATCTGGCATTGGCCCTGTGACCGCTGCCGACATCACCCATGATGGTGATGTCGAAATCGTCAAGCCTCAGCACGTGATTTGCCACCTGACTGATGAGAACGCGGCTATCAGCATGCGTATCAAAGTTCAGCGCGGTCGCGGTTATGTGCCGGCTTCTGCCCGAATTCATTCGGAAGAAGATGAGCGCCCAATCGGTCGTCTGTTGGTTGACGCCTGCTACAGCCCTGTAGAGCGTATCGCCTACAATGTTGAAGCTGCGCGTGTAGAACAGCGTACTGACTTGGATAAGCTGGTCATCGAAATGGAGACCAATGGCACGATCGATCCTGAAGAGGCGATCCGCCGTGCGGCCACCATTCTGGCTGAACAACTTGAAGCTTTCGTTGACCTGCGTGATGTGCGTCAGCCGGAAGTTAAAGAAGAGAAACCGGAATTCGATCCGATCTTGCTGCGCCCTGTTGACGATCTGGAATTGACTGTCCGCTCTGCTAACTGCCTCAAGGCAGAAGCTATCCACTACATCGGTGATCTGGTACAGCGTACCGAGGTTGAGTTGCTGAAAACGCCAAACCTGGGTAAAAAATCTCTTACCGAGATTAAAGACGTGCTGGCCTCACGTGGTCTGTCTCTGGGCATGCGCCTGGAAAACTGGCCGCCGGCAAGCATTGCTGACGAGTAACCGGATCACAGGTTAAGGTTTTACTGAGAAGGATAAGGTCATGCGCCATCGTAAGAGTGGTCGTCAACTGAACCGTAACAGCAGCCATCGCCAGGCTATGTTCCGTAACATGGCCGGCTCTTTGGTTCGTCATGAGATCATCAAGACGACCCTGCCAAAAGCAAAAGAGCTGCGTCGCGTTGTTGAGCCGCTGATTACTCTTGCCAAGACCGACAGCGTAGCTAATCGTCGTCTGGCATTCGCCCGTACTCGTGATAACGAGATCGTGGCAAAACTGTTTAACGAGCTGGGCCCGCGTTTCGCGAGCCGTGCCGGTGGTTACACTCGCATTCTGAAGTGTGGCTTCCGCGCAGGCGACAACGCGCCGATGGCATACATCGAGCTGGTTGATCGTGCTGAGTCTCAAGCAGAAGTAGCAACTGCAGAGTAATCTGTAGACGCGTAAAAAAACCGGGCTTGCCCGGTTTTTTTACGTCCAAATCCAGCCAAATGTGCGCAATTCCCCTGCAGTGCTTAAGATCCCCGCCCCTATCCGCTATGCTAAGGCTTATTCATTAGGCTAACCGAGGCTGTCTGTCATGGGGTTGCTTGATCAATGGGCGGAACGTCATATCCTTGATGCTCAGGATAAAGGCGAGTTCGACAACCTGCCTGGCCAGGGGCAGCCGCTGGCGCTGGAAGATGACAGCGCGGTGCCGCCCGAGCTACGCGCCGGTTACCGTTTGCTGAAAAATGCCGGTTACCTGCCGCCGGCGCTGGAAGATCGTAAAGAGGCGTTGACCGTTGCTCGCTTGCTGCAAGAGATTAATAGCGAACATCCGGACTATGTCGATCTCAGCAAGCGCATGGCGCTACTGGAGCACCGGCTGCGTCAGGCTGGGATGAGCACCGATTTCTTGCATGGCGAATATCAGCGCGCGCTTGATGGCAAGTTCACCCGAGAGGAGCGGTAATGTTCAAGATAGGTCAGTTGGCCAAGCTCGCCGAAGTGACGCCGGATACCGTGCGTTACTATGAAAAGCAGGGCATGATGGATCACAATGTCCGCACCGAAGGCGGTTATCGGCTGTATACGGAGCAGGACCTGCAGCGGCTGCGTTTTATTCGCTATGCCAAACAGTTGGGCTTTACTCTGGAAACGATCGCCGAACTGCTGTCGATCCGGGTTGATCCTGAACACCATACCTGCCAGGAATCGAAGTCGATCGTCGATGCTCGCCTGAGTGAAGTTGAAAGCAAGTTGGCGGAGCTGACCCGCATGCGCGAATCGTTGAAACGCTTGAGTGATGCCTGCTGTGGCACCGCCCATACCAGCAACTATTGTTCTATTCTGGAAGCCTTGGAACAGGGCGCCAGCGATGATAAAGGCAAAAAAGGTTGCTGACGGCACTTTAATTTTTATATTGCCGGCAGTATTATCGGCTCGTTTTATTACCCTACCTTTTACAGGAGCATTACCATGACGAAATATCGTCACACTAAAGGCCAGATTCAAGATAACGCCATTGAGGCGCTGCTGCATGACCCGCTATTCCGCCAACGAGTGGAAAAGAATGTGAAAGGCAAAGGCAGCTACCGGCGTAAAGAAAAACACAACAAAGGCGGTAACTGGGAGGCCAGTGGCAAACTATCAAACGATAATTTACCACTGGCTTTCTGGTTTTAAGGCATTAAAAAAGCCACCTTCATCGGTGGCTTTTTATTGGCGTAACTTAATGCTGTTTTACAGCTTTGGCTGCTGTTGCTGGCTCAGCAAATCACGGATTTCCGTCAGCAGTTTCTCTTCTGCGGTTGGTTCTGGCGGCGCTGCCGGCGCTTCTTCCTGCTTGCGGCGCATCTTGTTCATCAGTTTAATCGCCAGGAAGATAGCGAAGGCGACAATCACAAAGTCAAATACGGTCTGGATGAATGAACCATAGTTCATTACCACCGCCGGTACGGCGCCCTGAGCTTCACGTAACACCAGATGGAACTGTTTAAAATCGACGCCGCCAATCAGTAAGCCCAACGGTGGCATGATGATATCAGCCACGAAGGACGAAACAATCTTGCCGAATGCAGCACCGATAATCACACCGACGGCCAGATCGACCACGTTGCCGCGCATGGCAAATTCGCGAAACTCTTTCAACATACTCATAGAACGCACCCCTTGCAGAATTAATAACTCAAGTTTAACAAAGCAATTTCCCTTTGCCACAAATGGCGAGAAGTTTTATCTCCTCCCAAGGCAGAGAACAACTACGCAATTATAGACCATCGCCTAATAAATTCGTTCTACAAGAAGAACGGGCTCGGTTGGAACAAGCGTTCAACGTCCGGCACGAATTTCTTGTCGGTAATAAACATGATGACGTGATCGCCCTGTTCGATTTTGCTGTTGCCGTTGGCGATGATCACGTCGTCGCCACGCACGATCGCACCGATGGTGGTACCCGGTGGCAGCTTGATGTCTTCCACGATGCGGCCGACCACTTTAGATGTGCTTTCATCGCCGTGGGCAATCGCTTCGATCGCTTCTGCCACGCCGCGGCGCAGTGACGAGACGCTGACGATATCCGCTTTGCGCACATGCCCAAGCAGCGCGGAGATGGTTGCCTGCTGCGGGGAAATGGCAATATCGATCACGCTGCCTTGCACCAGATCGACATAGGCGCGGCGCTGGATCAATACCATCACCTTCTTGGCGCCCATGCGCTTGGCCAGCATGGCGGACATGATGTTGGCCTCATCGTCGTTGGTGATGGCGATGAAAACATCCACCTGCTCGACGTGCTCTTCGGCCAGCAGCTCCTGATCGGAGGCATCGCCGTAGAATACAATGGTGTCGTGCAGCTGTTCGGCCAGCTCGGCGGCGCGTTGCTGATTCCGCTCGATCAGTTTGACGTTGTAGTCTTTTTCCAGCTTGGCGGCCAGGCCGGCGCCGACGTTGCCGCCGCCGACGATCATGATGCGCTTATAGGGTTTTTCCAGCCGCTGCAGTTCGCTCATCACCGCGCGGATATGCTGTGAGGCGGCGACGAAGAACACTTCATCGCCGGCTTCGATAATGGTCGAGCCCTGCGGACGGATCGGACGATCCTGGCGGAATATGGCGGCGACGCGGGTATCGATATGCGGCATGTGCTCGCGCATTGAAGAGAGCGCATTGCCGACCAGCGGGCCGCCGTAATAGGCTTTAACCGCGGCGATGCTGACCTTGCCTTCGGCAAAGTTGACCACCTGCAGCGCGCCAGGGTATTCAATCAGCTTGTAGATATAGTCGATGACTAGCTGCTCCGGCGAAATCAGATGGTCGATTGGCACCGCTTCCGGCAGGAACAGTTTCTCCGACTCGCGGATGTATTCCGGCGCGCGGATACGGGCGATACGGTTAGGGGTATTAAACAGAGAATAGGCGATCTGGCAGGCGATCATGTTGGTTTCGTCGGAGTTGGTGACGGCGACCAGCATGTCGGCGTCTTCTGCGCCGGCTTCGCGCAGCACCCGAGGGTGGGAACCATGCCCCTGAACCACCCGCAAATCGAATTTATCCTGCAGCTGACGCAAGCGGCCGGAATCGGTATCGACGACGGTGATATCGTTGTTTTCACCCACCAGGTTTTCCGCCAGCGTCCCGCCAACCTGACCGGCACCAAGAATAATTATTTTCATCGTGTTCTCTGCTTCACACTGAAAGACTTAGGGCGCGCACGCACGCCCTGAAGCATTACATTTTAATCAGCTTAGCGTAAAAGAAGCCATCGCCGTCCTCGGGATGCGGGCTATTCTGTCGCCCTGGCCGCTGCGCATCGCCGGTTTCAACCAGCTTGGCATCGGCGTGGCGTTGCAAGAACGCGGCGATCTGGTTGCTGTTTTCATCCGGCAGGATAGAACAGGTGGCGTAAACCATCACTCCGCCTGATTTTAGATGCGGCCAGACGGCTTCCAGAATTTCTGCCTGCAGTGCGGCGAGTTCGGCGATGTCGCGATCGCGGCGCAGCCATTTGATGTCGGGATGACGGCGGATCACGCCGGTGGCGGAGCAAGGTGCGTCCAGAAGGATACGATCGAACTGCTTGTCCCCGCACCACTGCTGCGGAGTGCGGCCATCGCCCAGTTTAACCTCTGCGTGCAAACGCAGACGCTGCAGGTTCTCTTTGACTCGCGCCAGGCGCTGTTCGTCGATATCGACCGCCATGACGTGTGCTTTCGGCGCCGCTTCCAAAATATGCGTGGTTTTGCCGCCGGGTGCGGCGCACAGATCGAGGATCTGTTCGCCGTCTTGCGGATCCAACAGATCGACACAGCCCTGGGCCGAAGCATCTTGTACGGTGACCCAGCCTTCGGCGAACCCTGGCAGATCGGTCACGGCGCAAGGCGCCAGCAAACGCACTGCATCGGCATAGTCTGAATGAGTTTCCGCGGCGATGCCGGCGTCGTTCAGCAGCTGCAGATAAGCGTCACGGGTGTGATGCAGGCGGTTGACGCGCAGCCACATCGGCGGCTTCTGGTTATTGGCGTCGACGATCTGTTCCCAGTTGGCGGGATAAGCCTGTTGAATGCGTTTCAGTAACCAGCTGGGATGCAGATAGCGGCTGTCATTGTTGGCGGCGCGTTGCAACAGCTCTTCCTGCTGGCGTTGAAATTGGCGCAAGACGCCGTTAATCAGGCCTTTTAACTGCGGGCGTTTCAGCGCTACCGCACCTTCCACGGTTTCCGCCAGCACGGCGTGCGCCGGGATGCGGGTATACAGCAGCTGATACAGGCCGACCATCAGCAAGTAGTGCAGCGTACGCTGCTTACCGGTCAGCGGCTTGGCCATCAATTGCTGAATGCACCATTCGAGCTGCGGCAGCACGCGTAACGTGCCGAAACACAGCTCCTGCAGCAACCCGCGATCTTTGTCGCTGATGGAGGTTTGCAGCGCCGGCAGGACAGTGCTGAGCGACTGCCCCTGATCCAGCACCTGGCCGATGGCTTTGGCAGCGATGCTGCGGAGATTGTAATTATTTTTCATAGGCTGAAGCTGATAACGATCGGCATTAAGAAAATAACGGCCCGGCGATGAACGGCCGGGCAGTGGGGTGACTTACAGCCGGTTACCCGGGGTAAACCATTCACGACGTGAATTTAACAGGTCCTGCGCCGACATCGGTTTCTTACCGGCGGGCTGCAGCTGGATCAGATTGAGGATGCCGTCGGCGGTCGCCACCTGAATGCCTTGCTTGTCGGCATGGACAACGGTGCCCGGCTTCGCGTTGGCGCTTTGCGCCAGCACGCTGGCCTGCCAGACTTTTACCGGTTGATCGTCGATGGTGAAGTAGCTGATCGGCCAAGGGTTGAAGGCGCGGATGCAGCGCTCCAGTTGTGCAGCGGACAGGTTCCAGTCCAGGCGAGCTTCTTCTTTGCTCAGCTTCTCGGCGTAAGTGACCAACGCTTCGTCCTGTACTTCGCGGGTGGCGCTGCCGTCGGCCATTTGGCGCAGCGTCGTCAGCATGCCCTGCGGGCCGAGCTGGGCCAGTTTGCCGTAGAGACTGGCGCTGGTGTCGCTGCTCTCAATCGGGCAGGCGATCTTGTGCATCATGTCGCCGGTATCGAGGCCGGCGTCCATCTGCATGATGGTCACGCCGGTTTCGCTGTCGCCGGCCCAGAGCGAACGCTGGATCGGTGCCGCGCCGCGCCAGCGAGGCAGCAGCGAACCGTGTACGTTGATGCAACCGAGACGCGGCATATCCAGCACCGCTTGCGGCAGGATCAACCCGTAGGCAACAACCACCATCACGTCGGCGTTAAGATCGGCCACCAGGCGCTGGTTCTCTTCTGGGCGCAGCGATTTGGGCTGAAATACCGGCAGTTGGTGTTGTTCAGCCAGCACTTTTACCGGGCTTGGCGTCAACTTGTTGCCGCGGCCTGCCGGGCGGTCGGGCTGGGTAAAAACGCCGACAATCTGGTGCTCAGATGACAACAGCGCGTCAAGATGACGCGCTGCGAAGTCTGGTGTTCCGGCGAAAATAATCCGTAAAGAGTCAGACACGTTGATTTCCTGATCGGTTAGGCGCGGGCTTGGAGCTTGGCCATTTTTTCCAGTTTCTGACGAATGCGCTGGCGCTTCAGCGGCGACAGGTAATCGACGAACAGTTTACCCATCAGGTGATCCATCTCGTGCTGGATGCAGATCGCCAGCAGATCGTCCGCTTCCAGCTCGAAAGATTTGCCTTCGCGATCCAGCGCGCGGATCTTCACCTGCGCGGCGCGTGGTACCAATGCACGCTGCTCGGGAATGGAAAGACAGCCTTCCTCGATGCCGGTTTCGCCGCTTTTTTCCAGCAGCTCCGGATTGATCAGCACCAGGCGCTGATCGCGATTCTCGGAGACGTCGATCACGATAATGCGCTGATGGATATCCACCTGAGTCGCAGCTAGGCCAATGCCTTCCTCTGCGTACATGGTTTCAAACATATCATCCACGATGCGCTGGATATCTGCATTGACTTCTTTTACCGGCGCTGCGACTTTGCGCAGACGCTCGTCTGGGAAATGTAATACCTGCAAGACTGACATATATCTTTAGATCTGTATCCGAGTAATGAACGAGGTTTAACCTCTATTCTAGACATTTCCCGGCCTGATTGACAGCATTGCGCACCAATTGCTCAGATTGGTAATACCACCGTTTTTGCTGAGGGAACAGACGATGCGGCCGGAAGAGATCGCTTTACGGATGCGGGGGGTTACGGGGCTGCAGACCGTCGTGGCCAGCCGGATCGTGCGGCAGTTATCGCAAATGGGTGGCGAGCCTCGCCGCGCGTTGCGTGAACTGGGATTGAATGAACGGCAGCGAGCACAGTTCAACCAGACGGATCCCGGTTATCTGGCGGCCACCTTGCGTTGGCTGGAAGTGCCGGCGCACCGTATGCTGAACTATGCAGCGGCCGGCTATCCCGAATGCCTGGCCCAGATCGACGATGCGCCGCTGTTCCTGCTGATCGATGGAGATCCTCAGGCGCTGTTGCGCCCGCAACTTGCCATGGTTGGCAGCCGGCAGTTCAGCCACTACGGCGAGCGCTGGGCTAACCATTTCGCCGAGGAATTGGCGCGTTGCGGTTTTACCATCACCAGCGGTTTGGCGATCGGCATCGACGGCATTTGCCATCGCGCAGCGCTGGCGGCCGGGGGTTGCACGATAGCGGTGTTGGGCTGCGGGCTGGCCAATGTCTACCCGCGGCGGCACCACAGGCTCGCAGAGCAGATAGTCGAGCAGGGCGGTGCGGTGATTTCAGATCATTTGGTCACCGATTTGCCCCTGGCCGACCATTTTCCGCGCCGCAACCGCATTATCAGCGGGCTGAGCCAGGGCGTTCTGGTCATAGAAGCCTCGTTGCGCAGCGGTACCCTGGTGACGGCTCGCTATGCGCTGGAGCAAGGGCGTGAGGTATTCGCCTTGCCGGGGCCGTTAGGGAACCCGATGAGCGAAGGCACGCACTGGCTGATCCAACAGGGCGCGCATCTGGTGACTGGGCCGAAAGATATAGCCGAATTGCTGGGAAGCGGCCTTCAATGGTTGCCACTGAACGAAAATACAACTATTTGTGCGTCGCAGGCTGAAGTTGAATTGCCATTTGCCGATGTGTTGGCTAACGTAGGAGATGAGGTGACACCTGTTGACGTCGTCGCTGAACGTGCCGGCCAACCTGTGCCAGTGGTGGTAATCAAGTTACTCGAGCTGGAGTTAGCAGGGTGGATCGCAGCTGTACCCGGCGGCTATGTCCGAATAAGGAGGGCAAGCCATGTTCGACGTACTCATGTACTTGTTTGAAACTTATATCCACAATGAACCAGAGATGCGCGTCGATCAGGATCAACTGACCGATGATCTCGCCCAGGCGGGGTTTCATCAGGATGATATCTACAACGCGTTGAATTGGCTTGAGAAGTTGGCCGACCTGCAAGAAGGTCAAAATGCGCCTTACTTTATGGATGCCGATCCGCTGGCGATGCGGATCTATACCGAAGAGGAAAGCGCGCGTTTGGACGCCGGCTGCCGTGGTTTTCTCCTGTTCCTGGAACAGATTCAGGTATTGAACCTCGAAACCCGTGAAATGGTTATCGACCGCGTTATGGCTTTGGATAATGCGGAATTCGATCTCGAAGATCTGAAATGGGTCGTGTTGATGGTGCTGTTTAATATCCCCGGATATGAAAGCGCCTATCAGCAAATGGAAGAACTGTTGTTTGAAGTGAACGAAGGTTATCTGCATTGAGCCGATAACGCGCATAGAAGACGTTATGACAAAAAACGCGATTTTTGCCGCCAGGCAAAATGAACCCTGTCCGGAATGCGGGGCCGAGTTGGTGATCCGTAGCGGTCGCCACGGCCCTTTTCTCGGCTGTTCCCAGTACCCTGAATGCCAATATATTCGGCCGCTGAAAGCACAGGCCGATGGGCATGTCGTTAAGGTGTTGGATGGGCAGCAGTGCCCGAAGTGTCAGGCGACGTTGGTGCTGCGCCAGGGGCGCTACGGCATGTTTATCGGCTGCAGCGATTATCCGCAGTGCGATCACACAGAAGTGATCGACAAGCCTGACGAAACCGCCATTACCTGTCCGCAGTGCGGCCAAGGCAAACTGCTGCAGCGCAAGTCGCGTTACGGCAAGGTTTTTCACTCCTGCGATCGTTACCCGGAATGCCAGTTCGCTCTCAACGTTAAACCCGTCGCTGGTGAATGCGCCTATTGCCATTATCCGCTGCTGATGGAAAAGCGCACGGCAAAAGGCCCCGTCCTGTGCTGTGCCAGCAAGCTGTGCGGAAAACCCGTTGCGACTACAGAATAATCACATCATGAATTCAGAATTAAGCCCGAACCTTTTATCTATCATCGATGCTTTGCATCAACAGCAGGTGATTGCGTATCCCACCGAAGCGGTATTCGGCCTGGGTTGCGATCCCGACAGCGAGCAGGCGGTCAATGCATTGCTGGCGCTGAAACAGCGGCCGTGGGAAAAGGGGCTGATTTTGATCGCCGCCGACTATGCGCAGCTTAAGCCTTATATTGACGACAGTACGCTCAGCGAACAGCAGCGCGCGACGATGTTCGCCAGTTGGCCTGGGCCGGTAACCTGGGTGTTGCCTGCTCGCCCGGAGGCGCCGCGTTTGTTGACCGGGCGTTTCAGTTCACTGGCGGTGCGCGTCAGCGATCATCCGCTGGTGCAGTTGCTGTGCCGGCAGTACGGCAAGCCGCTGGTGTCGACCAGCGCCAATCTCAGTGGGTTGGAACCGTGTCGCAGTGCGGATGAGGTCACGCGGCAGTTCGGCGAGGCTTTCCCGGTATTGGCCGGCAAGGTAGGCGGCCGTCTTAACCCTTCCGAAATCAGAGATGCTCTGACCGGCGAACAGATCCGTCAGGGCTAGAGGTAATGGGCATGGAGAAGTTTGCGGTATTTGGCAACCCTATCGGCCACAGCAAGTCGCCGCGAATTCATGCGCTGTTTGCTGCCCAGACCGGCATTGAGCATCCTTATGGGACGGTGTTGGCGCCGCTGGACGGTTTTGAAACCAGCCTGCAGGCGTTTATCCGCGCCGGAGGGTTGGGGGCGAACGTCACGGTGCCTTTCAAGGAGCGAGCTTATTCGGCAGCCTCTGAACTGAGTGAGCGCGCGGCGATGGCCGGTGCGGTTAACACCCTGAAGGTATTGCCGAATGGCGGTCTATTGGGGGACAACACCGACGGCATCGGTTTGTTGACCGATCTGCAGCGTCAGCAATTGATCCGGCCGCAGGATCGCATTCTGCTGGTGGGCGCCGGCGGCGCGGCGCGCGGCGTGATCCTGCCGCTGCTGTCTTTCGGCTGCCGGCTCACGATCACCAACCGCACTTTCAGCCGGGCCCAAGAGTTGGCCGACGCTTTCCGGCATCTGGGGGAGATCTCGGCGGCGCCGATGGATCAACTGGATCAGCAAGCGTTCGATCTGGTGATCAATGCGACGGCGTCCGGCATCAGCGGGGAGATCCCGGCGTTGCCTGCAGGCGTGGTGAATGCGCAAACCCGTTGCTATGACATGTTCTATCAGCAAGGCGTTACGCCATTTCTGGCCTGGGCGCAGCAGCAGGGCGCAACGGAATACGCCGATGGGCTGGGTATGCTGGTGGGGCAGGCGGCACATGCTTTCCTGCTGTGGCACGGAGTAATGCCAGAGATAGAACCAGTCTTGCGCCAGCTGCGCAGCGAGCTGGTGGCATAAATCCTACCCCGTTCTCTTTATAGGGAACGGGGCGCCCATCAGATATCTTCCGACAGGTATTCGTCTTTCCAGCGTACATAGTTGTTAGAAGAATAAAGCAATCCCTCCAACTCGGCGGCGGTCAAAGGCCGAACCTGGCGTGCCGGGCTACCCATATAAAGATAGCCGCTCGCCAGGCGTTTGCCCGGCGCCACCAAACTGCCGGCGCCAATCATCACGTCATCTTCTACAACTACGCCGTCCAACAGGATCGATCCCATCCCGACCAGCACCCGGTTGCCGATGGCGCAGCCGTGCAGCATCGCTTTATGGCCCACGGTAACGTCTTCGCCAATTAACAGGGGATAACCGTCGGGGTTATGTTCGGAGCGATGAGTCACATGCAGTACGCTGCCGTCCTGAATATTGCTGCGCGCGCCGATCTTTACCGCATTGACGTCGCCCCGGATGGTGACCAACGGCCAGATGCTGACGTCATCCGCCAGATCGACGTCGCCGATCACCACGCTGGAAGGATCGATCAAGACGCGTTGACCGAGTTTGGGTGTGTATTGAAGATAAGAACGTACTGCATCGGACATGGTGCTTGCCTCACGTCGGGATCATATTTACCGGCAATACTAGACCCTGGCGATGGAATTACAACCAGTCGCCGCGCAGGATCCTGCGGAAAATGGCCCTGATCGCACAAGATCCACCCGGAAGGACTGAAAAGTGTGCAAACAGAAAGAAAAGATCAAAAAAGGGGTTGTGCAAAAAACTCGGATCCCTATAATGCGCCTCCATCGACACGGCGCAAGTGATTCACTTCACAGAGCGGCCGGGAAGAAAGAGAAAAAAATCCTGAAAATTAGGGTTGACTCTGAAAGAGGAAAGCGTAATATACGCCACCTCGAGTTAGCAAGCGAAAGCGCCTAACTCACTGCTCTTTAACAATTTATCAGACAATCTGTGTGGGCACTCCACAAGACGATATCCAGCATCTTCGGATGCAAAAAAATATCAAGTCTTGAAGAGTGACTAACTGAAGTAAAATTCATGCAGTAAATCTTTGAGCATCGCTTCTCGAGTGGAAGCAAATCAAGCTTTTAATTGAAGAGTTTGATCATGGCTCAGATTGAACGCTGGCGGCAGGCTTAACACATGCAAGTCGAGCGGTAGCACAGGGGAGCTTGCTCCCTGGGTGACGAGCGGCGGACGGGTGAGTAATGTCTGGGAAACTGCCTGATGGAGGGGGATAACTACTGGAAACGGTAGCTAATACCGCATAATGTCGCAAGACCAAAGAGGGGGACCTTCGGGCCTCTTGCCATCAGATGTGCCCAGATGGGATTAGCTAGTAGGTGGGGTAATGGCTCACCTAGGCGACGATCCCTAGCTGGTCTGAGAGGATGACCAGCCACACTGGAACTGAGACACGGTCCAGACTCCTACGGGAGGCAGCAGTGGGGAATATTGCACAATGGGCGCAAGCCTGATGCAGCCATGCCGCGTGTGTGAAGAAGGCCTTCGGGTTGTAAAGCACTTTCAGCGAGGAGGAAGGTGGTGAACTTAATACGTTCATCAATTGACGTTACTCGCAGAAGAAGCACCGGCTAACTCCGTGCCAGCAGCCGCGGTAATACGGAGGGTGCAAGCGTTAATCGGAATTACTGGGCGTAAAGCGCACGCAGGCGGTTTGTTAAGTCAGATGTGAAATCCCCGGGCTCAACCTGGGAACTGCATTTGAAACTGGCAAGCTAGAGTCTCGTAGAGGGGGGTAGAATTCCAGGTGTAGCGGTGAAATGCGTAGAGATCTGGAGGAATACCGGTGGCGAAGGCGGCCCCCTGGACGAAGACTGACGCTCAGGTGCGAAAGCGTGGGGAGCAAACAGGATTAGATACCCTGGTAGTCCACGCTGTAAACGATGTCGATTTGGAGGTTGTGCCCTTGAGGCGTGGCTTCCGGAGCTAACGCGTTAAATCGACCGCCTGGGGAGTACGGCCGCAAGGTTAAAACTCAAATGAATTGACGGGGGCCCGCACAAGCGGTGGAGCATGTGGTTTAATTCGATGCAACGCGAAGAACCTTACCTACTCTTGACATCCAGAGAACTTAGCAGAGATGCTTTGGTGCCTTCGGGAACTCTGAGACAGGTGCTGCATGGCTGTCGTCAGCTCGTGTTGTGAAATGTTGGGTTAAGTCCCGCAACGAGCGCAACCCTTATCCTTTGTTGCCAGCGGTTCGGCCGGGAACTCAAAGGAGACTGCCAGTGATAAACTGGAGGAAGGTGGGGATGACGTCAAGTCATCATGGCCCTTACGAGTAGGGCTACACACGTGCTACAATGGCGTATACAAAGAGAAGCGACCTCGCGAGAGCAAGCGGACCTCATAAAGTACGTCGTAGTCCGGATTGGAGTCTGCAACTCGACTCCATGAAGTCGGAATCGCTAGTAATCGTAGATCAGAATGCTACGGTGAATACGTTCCCGGGCCTTGTACACACCGCCCGTCACACCATGGGAGTGGGTTGCAAAAGAAGTAGGTAGCTTAACCTTCGGGAGGGCGCTTACCACTTTGTGATTCATGACTGGGGTGAAGTCGTAACAAGGTAACCGTAGGGGAACCTGCGGTTGGATCACCTCCTTACCTAAAGATATTAGTTCGAGTGGCGTGCTCACACAGATTGTCTGATGAAAAAGTAACGAGCAAAAGCGTCATAAAAGTACGGTGTCGTGTCCCCTTCGTCTAGAGGCCTAGGACACCGCCCTTTCACGGCGGTAACAGGGGTTCGAATCCCCTAGGGGACGCCAAGCTTCCGACCCACCCGGTGAAAGCGGCGGTCTTCAGTATCTGACGATACACCATATCTTAAAGATGACTTCCGAGTCATGTTTAAGATATTGCTCTTTAACAATCTGGAACAAGCTGAAAATTGAAACATGACGGCTGAAATTTATCCCTCCGTAGAAGTACTGGGATAAAGAGTAACCTGTCATAGAGTCTCTCAAATGTTTGCAGCGCGAACGATGGAAACATCTTCGGGTTGTGAGGTTAAGTGACTAAGCGTACACGGTGGATGCCTAGGCAGTCAGAGGCGATGAAGGGCGTGCTAATCTGCGAAAAGCGTCGGTAAGGTGATATGAACCGTTATAACCGGCGATACCCGAATGGGGAAACCCAGTGTGTTTCGACACACTATCATGTCATGAATACATAGTGGCATGAGGCGAACCGGGGGAACTGAAACATCTAAGTACCCCGAGGAAAAGAAATCAACCGAGATTCCCCCAGTAGCGGCGAGCGAACGGGGAGGAGCCCAGAACCTGAATCGGCTTGTGTGTTAGTGGAAGCGTCTGGAAAGTCGCGCAGTAAAGGGTGATAGCCCCGTACACTAAAATGCACAGGTCGTGAGTTCGATGAGTAGGGCGGGACACGTGACATCCTGTCTGAATATGGGGGGACCATCCTCCAAGGCTAAATACTCCTGACTGACCGATAGTGAACCAGTACCGTGAGGGAAAGGCGAAAAGAACCCCGGCGAGGGGAGTGAAATAGAACCTGAAACCGTGTACGTACAAGCAGTGGGAGCACCTTCGTGGTGTGACTGCGTACCTTTTGTATAATGGGTCAGCGACTTATATTTTGTAGCAAGGTTAACCGTATAGGGGAGCCGTAGGGAAACCGAGTCTTAACTGGGCGATTAGTTGCAAGGTATAGACCCGAAACCCGGTGATCTAGCCATGGGCAGGTTGAAGGTTGGGTAACACTAACTGGAGGACCGAACCGACTAATGTTGAAAAATTAGCGGATGACTTGTGGCTGGGGGTGAAAGGCCAATCAAACCGGGAGATAGCTGGTTCTCCCCGAAAGCTATTTAGGTAGCGCCTCGTGAACTCATCTTCGGGGGTAGAGCACTGTTTCGGCTAGGGGGCCATCCCGGCTTACCAAACCGATGCAAACTCCGAATACCGAAGAATGTTATCACGGGAGACACACGGCGGGTGCTAACGTCCGTCGTGAAGAGGGAAACAACCCAGACCGCCAGCTAAGGTCCCAAAGTCATGGTTAAGTGGGAAACGATGTGGGAAGGCATAGACAGCCAGGATGTTGGCTTAGAAGCAGCCATCATTTAAAGAAAGCGTAATAGCTCACTGGTCGAGTCGGCCTGCGCGGAAGATGTAACGGGGCTAAACCATGCACCGAAGCTGCGGCAGCGACGCTTAGCGTTGTTGGGTAGGGGAGCGTTCTGTAAGCCGTTGAAGGTGGCCTGTGAGGGTTGCTGGAGGTATCAGAAGTGCGAATGCTGACATAAGTAACGATAAAGCGGGTGAAAAGCCCGCTCGCCGGAAGACCAAGGGTTCCTGTCCAACGTTAATCGGGGCAGGGTGAGTCGACCCCTAAGGCGAGGCTGAAAAGCGTAGTCGATGGGAAACAGGTTAATATTCCTGTACTTGGTGTTACTGCGAAGGGGGGACGGAGAAGGCTAGGCTAGCCGGGCGACGGTTGTCCCGGTTTAAGCGTGTAGGGGGTGTGACCTGGTAAATCCGGTTGCATACTAACCCTGAGGCGTGATGACGATGCACTACGGTGCAGAAGTAGTTGATGCCCTGCTTCCAGGAAAATCCTCTAAGCTCCAGGTAACATTAAATCGTACCCCAAACCGACACAGGTGGTCAGGTAGAGAATACCAAGGCGCTTGAGAGAACTCGGGTGAAGGAACTAGGCAAAATGGTGCCGTAACTTCGGGAGAAGGCACGCTGGCATGTAGGTGAAGTCCCTTGCGGATGGAGCTGAAGCCAGTCGAAGATACCAGCTGGCTGCAACTGTTTAATAAAAACACAGCACTGTGCAAACACGAAAGTGGACGTATACGGTGTGACGCCTGCCCGGTGCTGGAAGGTTAATTGATGGGGTCAGCCGCAAGGCGAAGCTCTTGATCGAAGCCCCAGTAAACGGCGGCCGTAACTATAACGGTCCTAAGGTAGCGAAATTCCTTGTCGGGTAAGTTCCGACCTGCACGAATGGCGTAATGATGGCCAGGCTGTCTCCACCCGAGACTCAGTGAAATTGAACTCGCTGTGAAGATGCAGTGTACCCGCGGCAAGACGGAAAGACCCCGTGAACCTTTACTATAGCTTGACACTGAACATTGAGCCTTGATGTGTAGGATAGGTGGGAGGCTTTGAAGCGTGGACGCCAGTCTGCGTGGAGCCATCCTTGAAATACCACCCTTTAATGTTTGATGTTCTAACTCGGCCCCGTGATCCGGGGTGAGGACAGTGTCTGGTGGGTAGTTTGACTGGGGCGGTCTCCTCCCAAAGAGTAACGGAGGAGCACGAAGGTTAGCTAATCACGGTCGGACATCGTGAGGTTAGTGCAAAGGCATAAGCTAGCTTGACTGCGAGAGTGACGGCTCGAGCAGGTACGAAAGTAGGTCTTAGTGATCCGGTGGTTCTGAATGGAAGGGCCATCGCTCAACGGATAAAAGGTACTCCGGGGATAACAGGCTGATACCGCCCAAGAGTTCATATCGACGGCGGTGTTTGGCACCTCGATGTCGGCTCATCACATCCTGGGGCTGAAGTAGGTCCCAAGGGTATGGCTGTTCGCCATTTAAAGTGGTACGCGAGCTGGGTTTAGAACGTCGTGAGACAGTTCGGTCCCTATCTGCCGTGGGCGTTGGAAGATTGAGAGGGGTTGCTCCTAGTACGAGAGGACCGGAGTGAACGCACCACTGGTGTTCGGGTTGTCATGCCAATGGCATTGCCCGGTAGCTAAGTGCGGAAAAGATAAGCGCTGAAAGCATCTAAGCGCGAAACTTGCCTCAAGATGAGTCTTCCCTGGGCCTTTAAGGCCCCTGAAGGAACGTTTAAGACTAAGACGTTGATAGGCTGGGTGTGTAAGTGCAGCGATGCATTGAGCTAACCAGTACTAATGATCCGTGAGGCTTAACCTTACAACACCGAAGGTGTTTTTAGAGAGATTTTCAGCAAAGTTCCGAGATTGGTTCTGATGGCGACACGAGAGTGAAGCGGTTGGAATGAAACGAATTTGCCTGGCGGCAATAGCGCGGTGGTCCCACCTGACCCCATGCCGAACTCAGAAGTGAAACGCCGTAGCGCCGATGGTAGTGTGGGGTCTCCCCATGCGAGAGTAGGACACTGCCAGGCATCAAATTAAGCGTGCTGATATGGCTCAGTTGGTAGAGCGCACCCTTGGTAAGGGTGAGGTCCCCAGTTCGACTCTGGGTATCAGCACCACTTTATTTAAAGTGGGTTTAGAAGTTCGGCAGAAAAAAGAATTTGCTTGGCGGCAATAGCGCGGTGGTCCCACCTGAACCCATGCCGAACTCAGAAGTGAAACGCCGTAGCGCCGATGGTAGTGTGGGGTCTCCCCATGCGAGAGTAGGACACTGCCAAGCATCAAATAAAACAACAAGCCTCATGCGAAAGCATGGGGCTTTTTGTTTTGTCTGTTATTTGGTGTTCTGCTCGAGCATGGGCATGCGAAAGGCCCGTCGGGAACGGGCCTTAACGCCGCTTGCGGCGGCCCCGCAGGGGAGAGTCTCAGGATGAGACGAATACTGTAGGACACTGCCAAGCATCAAATAAGCCAAGAGGCCATCCGAAAGGATGGCCTTTTTGCTTTTCATCCGCTTTACTCCCTCTGCTTATATCCCGGCGCAGGCCGTGCAATGAAACATTTTCACCTTTTCGCTGAATGCTCGACAGCGATGAAAAAAAACGCTATCTTCGGGCATCTAGAAGTCTAAACGTATAAATGGATGTGTGAGGGTTAAGCAATGCCGATTCGTGTTCCTGATGAGTTACCTGCGGTCAATTTCTTGCGCGGTGAGAATGTCTTCGTGATGACATCCTCGCGGGCAAAAACACAGGAAATCAGGCCACTGAAAGTGCTGATCCTCAACCTGATGCCAAAGAAGATCGAAACGGAAAACCAGTTTCTGCGTCTGTTGTCCAACTCGCCGCTGCAGATTGATATCCAGCTGCTGCGCATCGACAGCCGCGAATCGAAGAACACGCCGGCCGAGCATCTGAACAACTTCTACTGCGACTTCGAGGATATCCAGAATGAGAACTTCGATGGCCTGATCGTCACCGGTGCGCCGCTGGGGCTGGTTGATTTCTGCGATGTTGCCTACTGGCCGCAGATCGAGCGGGTCATTGACTGGGCCAAAAACCACGTCACCTCCACGCTGTTCGTATGCTGGGCGGTACAAGCGGCGTTGAACATCCTGTACGGCATTCCCAAGATGACGCGCGAAGTGAAGCTCTCCGGCGTTTATCCGCACCAAACGCTGCAGCAGCATGCGTTGCTGACACGCGGCTTCGACGAAAGCTTCCTGGCGCCGCATTCACGCTATGCCGATTTTCCGACCGAGGTGATTCGCCAATATACCGACCTGGATATTCTGGCCGAATCCGAGCAGGCCGGCGCCTACCTGTTCGCCAGCAGGGATAAGCGCCTGGCGTTTGTCACCGGCCATCCTGAGTATGATGCCCTGACCCTGGCCGGGGAGTATTGTCGCGACAGCGAAGCTGGCCTCGATCCTGCCGTACCGCTCAACTACTTCCCCGATGACAACCCCGCACTGACACCGAAAGCCACCTGGCGCAGCCATGGCCACCTGCTGTTTTCCAATTGGCTCAACTATTACGTCTACCAGATCACGCCTTACGATCTGCGCCATATGAATCCGACTCTCGACTGATCTTTTCTGCCTGCCGGCGGCTGAATCGAGGCCGCCGCGCTGTTGATCCTCTGCACGATCCTCTTTTTACCGGTCACTTTCCCCAAAAAACCATTGGTCAACAACGCGTTAGCCTATCTTTGCGATTCTATTGGAACCAGTTTCCTTACCTGTTGGTTATGTTATTTGTTCTAACTAATTGATAATAAAGTGTTAATAAAATATTTAATAATAAAATGGAAATGGTTTTTGATTTTTGTTTTTTGTTGAGTATTCTTAGAGCTATCGGGATGAGATCTGACCAGTTTAGGATCGTTTCATCCGCCCTGATCCACAGTGATTTCTGATGAAAATGCGCCGGTCGCTCGGGCGCAACGATGGGAAGGAGCAAGGTCATGACGCAACAGATAGCAGGCACGGAGTTAAGGTTTACCCAGGGTTTCGCCGCAGCGGAGCGCCAGGTATTAACGGATGAAGCGGTTGAATTCCTGGCGGAACTGGTGGGGAAATTCACGCCGCGGCGCAATGAGCTGCTGGCGGCGCGTGCCCGCTGGCAGCAAAATATCGATCGCGGCGAGCTGCCTGGATTTATTTCGGAAACCAATTCCATTCGTGAAGGCGACTGGCAGATCCGCGGCATCCCGCAAGACCTGCGCGATCGCCGGGTCGAGATCACCGGGCCGGTAGAACGCAAGATGGTGATCAATGCGTTGAACGCCAACGTAAAAGTATTTATGGCGGACTTCGAAGACTCCCTGGCGCCAAGCTGGGACAAAGTCATCGACGGTCAAATCAACCTGCACGATGCGGTTAACGGCACCATCTCCTACACCAATGAAGCCGGTAAGATCTACCAGCTGAAACCGAATCCGGCGGTGTTGATCGCTCGCGTGCGCGGCCTGCATTTGCCGGAGAAACACGTCTTGTGGCGTGATGAAGCCATCCCCGGCGGCCTGTTCGATTTCGCGCTGTACTTCTACCACAACTATCGTCAGCTGTTGGCCAAGGGCAGCGGCCCGTATTTCTACCTGCCGAAAACCCAGTCCTGGGAGGAAGCGGCCTGGTGGAGCGATGTCTTCAGCTTTACCGAGGATCGTTTCGATCTGCCACGCGGCACCATCAAGGCGACCGTGCTGATCGAAACCCTGCCGGCGGTGTTCCAGATGGACGAGATCCTCTATCACCTGCGCGATCACATCGTCGGCCTGAACTGCGGCCGCTGGGATTACATCTTCAGCTACATCAAAACGCTGAAGAACCACGGCGATCGCGTGCTGCCGGATCGTCAGTCGGTGACCATGGAGAAACCTTTCCTCAGCGCCTATTCACGTCTGTTGATCAAAACCTGTCATAAGCGCGGCGCCTTCGCCATGGGCGGCATGGCGGCGTTTATCCCGAGCAAAGACGCTGAGAAAAACGCCTGGGTGCTGAACAAGGTGCGGGCGGATAAAGAGCTGGAGGCCAACAATGGCCACGATGGCACCTGGGTGGCGCATCCGGGGCTGGCGGACACGGTGATGGAGGTGTTCGGCAAGGCATTGGGCGATCGCCAGAATCAGCTGGACGTGATGCGTGAGCAGGATGCGCCAATCAGCGCCGCGCAGCTGTTGGAACCATGCGATGGCGAACGCACCGAAGCGGGGATGCGCGCCAATATCCGCGTGGCGGTGCAGTACATCGAAGCCTGGATCTCCGGCAACGGCTGCGTGCCTATCTATGGGTTGATGGAAGATGCCGCGACGGCGGAGATCTCCCGTACCTCTATCTGGCAGTGGATCCACCACGAGAAGAGTCTGAACGACGGGCGCCCGGTCACCAAGGCGCTGTTCCGCCAGATGTTGCAAGAAGAGATGTTGGTGGTGCGTGAAGAAGTAGGGGAAGCGCGCTTTAACGCCGGCCGGTTCGAAGAGGCGGCGCGCCTGATGGAGCGCATCACCACGCAAGATGAATTAATCGATTTCCTGACGTTGCCCGGCTATGAGCTGCTGGCCTGAACTTTCCCAATCAACCCTACATGACTGAAAGGATAAAAATTATGTCTACCTCTCGCTCTCAACAGATCCAGCAGCTGGAACAGGAATGGAAATCGGCCCGTTGGGAAGGCATCACCCGCCCTTACAGCGCCGAAGACGTGATCAACCTGCGCGGTTCGGTCAACCCGGAATGTACCCTGGCGCAAAACGGCGCCGCCAAACTGTGGGCGTTGCTGAACGGCAAGGCGCGAAAAGGCTACGTGAACTGCCTGGGCGCGTTGACCGGTGGCCAGGCGCTGCAGCAGGCTAAAGCCGGCGTCGAGGCCATCTACCTGTCCGGCTGGCAGGTGGCGGCCGACGCCAACAGCGCGGCGGCCATGTACCCTGACCAGTCGCTGTATCCGGTGGACTCGGTACCGAAGGTGGTCGAGCGCATCAACAACACCTTCCGCCGCGCCGATCAGATCCAATGGGCGAACCAGATTGAGCCGGGCAGCAAAGGCTACACCGATTACTTCCTGCCGATCGTCGCCGATGCGGAAGCCGGCTTCGGCGGCGTGCTGAACGCCTTCGAGCTGATGAAAGCGATGATCACCGCCGGCGCCGCCGGGGTGCACTTCGAAGACCAGTTGGCGGCGGTGAAGAAATGCGGTCATATGGGCGGCAAAGTACTGGTGCCGACACAGGAAGCGATCCAGAAGCTGGTCGCCGCTCGCCTGGCCGCCGACGTGCTCGGCGTGCCGACGCTGGTGATCGCCCGTACCGACGCCGATGCGGCCGACCTGCTGACGTCCGATTGCGATCCGTATGACAGCGCCTTCGTCACCGGCGAGCGCACGGCGGAAGGCTTCTTCCGCACCCATGCCGGCGTCGAGCAGGCGATCAGCCGCGGCCTGGCCTATGCCCCTTACGCCGATATGGTGTGGTGCGAAACCTCAACGCCGGATCTGGATGCCGCTCAGCGCTTCGCCGACGCGATTCACGCCAAATACCCGGGCAAGCTGCTGGCCTACAACTGCTCGCCGTCGTTCAACTGGAAGAAGAACCTCGACGATCAGACCATCGCTCGCTTCCAGCAGGCGCTGTCGGACATGGGCTACAAGTATCAGTTCATCACGCTGGCGGGCATCCACAGCATGTGGTTCAACATGTTCGACCTGGCGCACGCCTATGCGCAGGGCGAAGGGATGAAACACTACGTCGAGAAGGTGCAGCAGGCGGAGTTCGCCGCGGTGGATCGCGGTTACACCTTTGCGTCGCATCAGCAGGAGGTGGGCACCGGCTACTTCGACAAGGTCACCACCATCATTCAGGGCGGCGCCTCTTCGGTCACCGCGCTGACCGGTTCGACGGAAGAACAGCAGTTCTGATGCGGCAAGCTTGAAGACGTTTCACCCGGAGCCTGCATGCGCAGGCTTCTTTTTCTGGCGGGGGTAAGGATGGCGGCAAAACTGGAGTTGTTGATCGCACAGACGATCCTGCAGGGCTTCGATGCGCAGTACGGCCGCTTTTTGGAGGTGACCGCTGGCGCGCAGCAGCGCTTCGAGCAGGCGGACTGGCCGGCGGTGCAGCAGGCGATGAAAAAGCGCATCCATCTGTATGACCATCACGTCGGCCTGGTGGTGGAGCAGCTCAAATGCATCACCGGGCAGAAATATTTCGACGCCGACTTCCCCAGCCGGGTCAAAGCGGTTTATATCGATCTGCTGCCGGACTACCCGCGTTTCGAGATAGCCGAAAGCTTTTTTAACTCGGTCTACTGCCGGCTGTTCAAGCATCGCGATCTGACGCCGGACAAGCTGTTCGTGTTCAGTTCGCAGCCGGAACGGCGCTTTCGCGACATTCCGCGTCCGCTGGCGCGCGATTTCATCTCCAATGGCGATCTGCCGGCGATGCTGCGCAGCGTGCTGAGCGATCTGCCGCTGCGGTTGCCGTGGGAGGATTTGACGCGCGATATTCGCTACATCACTCAGGCGCTGCAGCGCGCCTTCAGTCCGCAGCAACTGGCGGGGGCCACCTTTCAGATCGCCAACGAACTGTTCTATCGCAACAAGGCCGCCTGGCTGGTCGGCAAGCTGCGCCTGGCTGACGGCGTTTATCCGTTCTTGCTGCCGATCCACCACAGCGAGTCGGGCGCGCTGTTTATCGATGCCTGCCTGACCGGTAAGGCCGAGGCCAGCATCGTCTTCGGCTTCGCCCGTTCTTATTTCATGGTCTACGCGCCGCTGCCGGCGGCGATGGTGGAATGGCTGCGCGAGATCCTGCCGGGCAAGACCACCGCCGAGCTGTACATGGCGATCGGCTGCCAGAAGCACGGCAAAACTGAATGCTACCGCGAATACCTGACCTTTATGGCGCAGTCGCAGGAGCAGTTCATCATCGCGCCGGGGGTGAAGGGCATGGTGATGCTGGTGTTTACCCTGCAGTCCTTCGATCGGGTGTTTAAAGTGATCAAGGACGAATTCGCCCCGCAAAAAGAGGTGACGCAAGCGCAGGTGATGGCTTGCTATCAGCTGGTGAAAGAGCATGATCGCGTCGGGCGTATGGCGGATACCCAGGAGTACGAAAATTTCGTCGTCGACAAGGCGCGCCTCAGCCCGGAACTGTTGGCGGAGCTGCGGCGCGAAGTGCCGGGCAAACTGGAAGATCTCGGCGATCGCATTGTGATTAAGCACCTGTATATGGAACGGCGCATGACGCCGCTGAATCTGTATCTGGAGCAGGCCAACGACCAGCAGATGCGCGATGCGATTGAAGAGTACGGCAACGCGATCAAGCAGTTAGCCGCCGCCAACATCTTCCCCGGCGACATGCTGTTCAAGAACTTTGGCGTGACGCGCCACGGGCGGGTGGTGTTCTACGACTACGACGAGATTTGCTACATGACCGAGGTCAACTTCCGCGATATCCCGCCGCCGCGTTATCCGGAAGATGAGTTGGCCAGCGAGCCGTGGTACAGCATCGCGCCCAACGACGTGTTCCCGGAAGAGTTCCGCCACTTTCTGTGCGGCGATCGGCGCATTCGGCAGGTGTTTGAAGAGCTGCATAGCGATCTGTTTACCGCGGAGTACTGGCGCGGGTTGCAGCAGCGCATCCGCGAAGGGCATGTGGAAGACGTATTTGCTTATCGCAAGAAGCAGCGGTTCAGCCAGCGCAGCGGGGCGGCGCTGCCGGCCGCCACCGCTGCGATGTAAATCAGGCCTCGGCGCCCGCGACGGCGGCGCGCGCCAGTTCAGTGATGCGCGCGTAGTCGCCGCTTTCGAGCGCGTCCGCCGGCACCAGCCAGGAGCCGCCGATGCACAGCACGCTTTTCAGCGCCAGATAGCTGCGGTAGTTGTCCGGCGAGATGCCGCCGGTCGGGCAAAAACGCACCTGCGGGAACGGGCCGCCGATCGCCTGCAGCGCTTTTACGCCGCCGTTGGCTTCCGCCGGGAAGAATTTAAACTCGCGCAGGCCGTAATCCATGCCCTGCATCAGTTCGGAAACGGTGCTGATGCCCGGGATCAAGGGAATGGAACCGGCGGTGGCGGCTTTGAGCAGCTCGTCGGTCAGGCCTGGGCTGATGGCGAACTGCGCACCGGCTTCGGTCACTTCCCGCAGCTGCTGCGGATTGATCACCGTACCGGCGCCGATGATCGCTTCCGGCACCTCTTGGGCGATGGCGCGAATGGCGTCCATGGCGCAGGCGGTGCGCAGCGTCACCTCCAGCACCCGCACGCCGCCGGCGACCAGCGCTTTCGCCAACGGCACCGCATGTTCCAGCTTGTTGATCACGATGACCGGCACCACCGGCCCCGCCGTCAGGATCTGCTCGGCGCTTGTTGTCCACTTGTTCATGCTGACGTTCTCCTCTGTGGCCGCCGCCAGGCGGCGATGCGGCCAGGCTATCGATTAAAATTTGATGCAGCAGGCGCCCTGTTCGGCGCCGGACAGCTGGCTGCGCAGCGCGCCGAACAGCTCGCGGCCGCAGCCGATGTGTTCCGCGCTCAGATCGGGTTGGCAAGGCGTGCGCCGCGCCAGCTCCTCGGCGTCGACCAGCACCTGCAGCTCGCCGCTGCGGCCGTTGACGCGGATCGGATCGCCGTCGCGCACTTTCGCCAGCAGGCCGCCGGTATAGGCTTCCGGGGTGACGTGGATGGCGGAAGGCACCTTGCCGGAGGCGCCGGACAGGCGGCCGTCGGTCACCAGCGCCACTTTGAAGCCGCGATCCATCAGCACGCCCAGCGGCGGCATCAGCTTGTGCAACTCGGGCATGCCGTTGGCCTGCGGCCCCTGGAAGCGCACCACCACCACGCAATCGCGATCCAGCTTGCCGGCTTCGAACGCCGGCACGATGTCGTGCTGGCTGTCGAACACTACCGCCGGCGCTTCGATGATCTGGTTGTCGGCGGGCACCGCCGAGGTTTTCATCACCGCGCGGCCCAGATTGCCGGCCATCACTTTGGTGCCGCCGTGATGTTCAAACGGCTGAGTGACGCTGGCGATCACGCTGGCGTCGAGCGAGCCGGCCACGCCTTCTCGCCACACCAGTTGGCCGTTATCCAGCCACGGTTCCTGGGTGTAGCGGCGCAGGCCGAAACCGGCCACGGTGTGCACGTCTTCGTGCAGCAGGCCGTGTTGCAACAGCTCGCGCACCACCAGCGGCACGCCGCCGGCGGCCTGGAACTGGTTGATGTCGGCCGGGCCGTTCGGGTAGATGCGGCACAGCAGCGGCACCGCCTCCGACAGCTCCGAGAAATCGTCCCAGGTGATGATGATGCCCGCCGCCCGCGCCATCGCCACCAGATGCATGGTCAGGTTGGTGGAGCCGCCGGTCGCCAGCAGCGAGACGATGCCGTTCACCACCACTTTCTCGTCCACCAGGCGGCCGATCGGCAGGTAGTTGCCGGCGGTGTCGGTCAGTCGGGTCACCTGGCGCGCGGCGGCGTCGTTCAGCGCGTCGCGCAGCGGCGTGTCCGGATGGACGAAGGAGGCGCCCGGCAGATGCAAACCCATCACTTCCATCACCATCTGGTTGGTGTTGGCGGTGCCGTAGAAGGTGCAGGTGCCGATGCCGTGATAAGAGGCCGCCTCGGCCTCCAGCAGCGCCAAACGGTCGGCCTTGCCCTCGGCGTACAGCTGGCGCACGCGCACTTTTTCCTTGTTCGGCAGGCCGCTGCTCATCGGGCCGGCCGGCACGAACAGCGTGGGCAGGTGGCCGAAGGAGAGGGCGGCCATCACCAGCCCCGGCACGATCTTGTCGCAGATGCCGAGGAACAGCGCGCCGTCGAACATATTGTGCGACAGCCCGACGGCGGCCGACATGGCGATCACGTCGCGGCTCATCAGCGACAGCTCCATGCCGTCCTGCCCCTGCGTCACGCCGTCGCACATCGCCGGCACGCCGCCGGCCACCTGGCCCACGGCGCCCACCGCCTTCAGCGCCTGTTTCAGCCGCTGTGGGTAATGTTCGTACGGCTGGTGGGCCGACAGCATGTCGTTGTAGGCGGTGATGATGGCGATATCGCTGCGCACCATGTTTTTCAGCGACGCCTTGTCATCGGGCTGACAGGCGGCGAAACCGTGGGCCAGGTTGCCGCAGGCGAGCTGCGCGCGGTGGACGGTTTGGGAGCGGGCCGCCTCGATACGCGCCAGATAGGCGGCGCGGCTGGCCTGGGAACGGTCGATGATGCGCTGTGTGACACGGGACAAGGTTGGATTAATCATGCCTTCCTCACATTGCTGTTGTTATAGTCGCCGCCTGTGGCGGTGCCCCCGAGGGTGATTTGCAGCCCTGGTGTGCAAGGCCGGGGGCGATTTGGGATTTAAAACATCGTGAATGCAATCATGCCGATGGCGCCGCCGACGCTGCCCAGAATGGTTTCCATCACCGTCCAGGTTTTCAGCGTTTGCAGTTCGTTGGCGCCGGTGAATTTGCCGAACAGCCAGAAGCCGGCATCGTTGACGTGGCTCAGCACGATGGAGCCGCCGGCGATGCAGATGGCCAGCGCGGCCAGTTGCCCGCCGCTGAGCCCGAGCTGGCTGGTGACCGGCAGCACCAGGCCGACGGTGGTCAGGCAGGCGACGGTGGCCGAGCCCTGGATCACCCGCACCATGGCGGACAACGCGAATGCGGCTACGGCGATCGGCAGGCCGGCGCCGATCATGGCGTCACCCAGCGCCGGCCCGACGCCGGAATCCACCAGGATCTGCTTGAACACCCCGCCGGCGCCGGTCATCAGCAGGATGATCCCGGCCGGCTGCACCGCGGCGGAGCAGATGGCCAGCGTCTGTTCGTTGCTCATGCCGCGCGGTTTCGCCAGACCGTAAATCACGATCAGGCAGGCCAGCAGGATGGCGGTGAACGGGTGGCCGATAAACTCCAGCCACTGCTGCAGCTGTGAACCTGGAGTGACCAGCCGCGCGCCGATGGTTTTCATGCCGACCAGCACCAGCGGGCACAGCACCAGCGCCAGGCTGAAGCCGAACGACGGCAGATTGCCCTTGGTCAGCGTCGGCTCATTTTCTTCCGGCGGCATCGGCCAGTTGACGAAACGGCTGATAAAGCTGCCGTACAGCGGGCCGGCGATCAGCATGCCGATCACCGCCGCCACCAGGCCGATGGCGATCATCCAGCCGAAATCGGCCTTCATCTGCGACGCCAACAGCATCGGCACCGGCCCCGGCAGCAGGAAGGAGGCGGCGGCGGCCACGCCGGCGAACAGCGGGATCGCCAGCTTGACGATATTACCGTCGGTGCGGCGCGCCACGGCGAACACGATGCCGATCAGAAGCACCACCGCCACGTCGAAGAACAGCGGCAGCGCGCAGATCAGCCCGGCGATGCCGAGCGCGTAGTGCGCCTTGCTTTGTCCGAATCGTTTCAGCAATTGCGCCGCAATTTGATCGAGCGCGCCGACCTCATGCAGGATCTTGCCGAACATCGCCCCGAGCGCCACCACGATCGCCAGGAAGCCCAGCGTGTCGCCCATGCCTTTCTGCATGGTGTCGGCGATGTGTTCCAGCGGCATGCCGGAGAAAATGCCGGCGGCGATGGATACCAGCATCAGCGCGACGAAGGCGTGCATGCGCGCCTTCATCACCAGGAATAACAGCAGTAAAACCGAGCCGACTGCGGTACCGACCAGCGTTACAGTACTCACGCGCACACGTCCTGCGGCAGGAAGCTCTGGATATGGCGCACGGTATCGGCGATCACCGCGTCCAGCGGCTGATTGATGTCGATCGCCATCACGTCGTTCTCGTCGGCGCCCGGTTGCTCCAGTGCGGCGAACTGGGTGACCAGCATCTGCGGCTTGAAGAAGTGGCCGTTGCGCGCCGCCAGGCGGGATTCGATCACCGGGAACTCACCGTGCAGATAGATGAATGACAGGTTGCCGTTGCCGGCGCGCAGGCGGTCGCGATACTGCTTTTTCAACGCCGAGCAGACGATGATCGACACGTTGTTGGTGCGCTGCATGGCGAAGGCGGCGTCGTTGAGCGCGGCCAGCCACGGCGCGCGATCGTCGTCGTTCAACGCCTCGCCGGCGGCCATCTTCAGGATGTTGCTGCGCGGGTGCAGGAAGTCGCCGTCGAGGAAGCCGGCGGAGAGTTGGCGGGCCGCGGCGGCGGCGACGGCGGACTTGCCGCTGCCGGAAACGCCCATAACGACGTAAATGCGATTTTGATTGTTGGTCATGGCTTAGCTCCAAAACACCGGGTGACGTTACCTTCGTTCAGTTTGATTGTTACCGGTAACATGTTATCGGTAACATTGTCGAAGGAAGTTTGAGCGGTTGCAATGGGCTTTCGCCGTGAGGATCGTTAACTGTGATCGGCTTCAAGCTTTTTTCCTGTGCGCTAAACAGGATGCCGACAGCCTGTTACATGCTGACAACAGAGCATGGCGGGGGAGCAGGGGCGCACTGGGGCGCCCCTCGGATGAGCGGGATTAGCGCACGCCGCCGTAGGCCAGGCTGATCTCTTTCGACGCGTGGATCACCAGCGCGCCCAGCTCGATCACGCGATCGTCAGTGATGCGCGACACCGGGCCGGAGATGGAAATGGCGGCGAAGGCTTCGCGGTGCTCGTCGAAGATGCAGGCCGCCACGCAGCGCAGGCCGAGCGCGTGCTCTTCGTCGTCAAAGGAGAAGCCCTGCTTGCGGATCTGCGCCAGTCCCTCTTTCAGGTTGTGCGGCGTCAGGGTGTGCGGCGTGTAGGTGTGCATGCCTTTCTTGTGCAGCAGTTTGGTCACCTGATCGTCCGGCAGGGTGGCGAGGAACGCTTTACCGGCGCCGGAGGCGTGCATCGGCAGTTTGCCGCCGATCGGCGCCGACATGCGCATCAGCGCCGTGCACTGCACCTGATCGATGATGATCGCCTGGTACTCGCTGGTATCCAGCACCGCCAGGTTGACGGTTTCGCCGGACTCTTCCATCAGGCGGCGCAGCGTCGGATGCACCATCGCCAGCAGGTTGCGGCTTTGCAGGAAGCTGCTGCCGACCACAAAGGCGTGCGAACCGATGGTCCACAGGCCGAGATCGCCGACCTGGCGCACGAATCCCTGCTGCTGCATGGTGGTGAGCAGGCGGTGAGTGGTGGAGTTCGGCAGGCCGGCTTGCTGGGCCAGATCGGTCAGGGCCACGTTGCCCTGGGCTTCCGAAATGTATTCCAACAGTTTCAGGCCACGGGTCAACGATTGTACCTGACCGGTCGCCGCACTGGCGGCGGGGGCTGCTGCGCGGGGCTTCTTGCCGCGCTTGGCGGGAGCAGGGGTGGCCATGGGTGAGATTCCTTTTTCCGTATGATGGAATTCATTTTCGTTTTTTGTCGATGAATTGCAAGCCGCCGTCAGCTAATCGGAGGTGTTGGCGCACAACCTGAAAAACTCTCAATTGTCGCCTGGCCCTTTGTCCTTACAAGCTGTGCTAGGATGACTCGTTGGTGTTTGCGGCAGTTGAGCAATGGGCTGGATGGCAATGGAAGGGGTTACAGTGACGAATCGAGTAGAACAACTGCGCCGCCAGTTAGCGCAGCGCATTTTGGTGTTGGACGGCGGCATGGGCACCATGATCCAGAGCTACCGTCTGGATGAGCGCGATTTCCGCGGTGAGCGTTTCGCCGACTGGCGCAGCGATCTGAAAGGCAATAACGATCTGCTGGTGCTGACCAAGCCGGAAGTGATCACCGCCATTCATTACGCCTATCTCGAGGCGGGCGCCGATATCCTTGAGACCAATACCTTCAACTCCACCTCTATCGCCATGGCCGACTACCATATGGAGTCGCTGTCCGCCGAGATTAACTATCAGGCCGCCTGCCTTGCGCGCGCCTGCGCCGACGAATGGACGGCGCGCACGCCGGAAAAACCGCGCTACGTCGCCGGGGTGTTGGGGCCGACCAACCGCACCGCGTCCATCTCGCCGAACGTCAACGATCCGGCGTTCCGCAACATCTCGTTCGATGAACTGGTGGCGGCTTACCGCGAATCGACCCGCGCGCTGGTGGAAGGCGGCGTCGATCTGATCATGATCGAGACCATCTTCGACACCCTCAACGCCAAGGCCGCCGCTTTTGCGGTGGAAACCGAATTCGAAGCGCTGGGGGTGGTACTGCCGATCATGATTTCCGGCACCATCACCGACGCCTCCGGCCGCACCCTGTCCGGCCAGACCACCGAAGCGTTTTACAACTCGCTGCGCCACGTCAAGCCGCTGACCTTCGGCCTGAACTGCGCCCTGGGGCCGGATGAGCTGCGTCAGTACGTCGCCGAGCTGGCGCGCATCTCGGAGACCTACGTCACCGCGCACCCGAACGCCGGTTTGCCGAACGCCTTCGGCGAGTACGATCTGGATGCGGCCGAGATGGCGCGTCAGGTCGGGGAGTGGGCGCAGGCCGGCTTCCTCAATATCATCGGCGGCTGCTGCGGCACCACGCCGGAACATATCGCCGCGATGGCCAAGGCGGTCGAGGGCGTGCCGCCGCGCCGGCTGCCGGAGCTCCCGGTCGCCTGCCGCCTGGCCGGTCTGGAACCGCTGACCATCGACGCCAACACCCTGTTCGTTAACGTCGGCGAGCGCACCAACGTCACCGGTTCGGCACGTTTCAAACGCTTGATCAAAGAAGAGAAATACAACGAGGCGCTCGACGTGGCGCGCCAGCAGGTGGAGAGCGGCGCGCAGATCATCGATATCAACATGGACGAGGGGATGCTCGACGCCGAAGCGGCGATGGTGCGTTTCCTCAACTTGATCGCCGGCGAGCCGGATATCGCCCGGGTGCCGATCATGATCGACTCCTCCAAGTGGTCCGTTATCGAGAAAGGCCTGAAATGCATTCAGGGCAAGGGCATCGTCAACTCGATCTCGATGAAGGAGGGCGAAGAGGCCTTTATCCACCACGCCCGGCTGGTGCGCCGCTATGGCGCCGCGGTGGTGGTGATGGCGTTCGACGAAGTGGGCCAGGCGGACACCCGCGAGCGCAAGTTCGAGATTTGTCGCCGCGCCTATAAAATTTTGACCGAACGCGTCGGTTTCCCGCCGGAAGACATCATTTTCGACCCGAACATCTTCGCCGTCGCCACCGGCATCGAAGAGCACAACAACTACGCCGTCGACTTTATCGAAGCCTGCGCCGACATCAAAACCCACCTGCCGCACGCGATGATCTCCGGCGGCGTGTCCAACGTGTCGTTCTCGTTCCGCGGCAACGATCCGGTGCGTGAAGCGATCCACGCGGTGTTCCTGTATCACGCCATTCGCAATGGCATGGACATGGGCATCGTCAACGCCGGGCAGCTGGCGATTTACGACGATCTGCCTGGCGAGCTGCGCGAGGCGGTAGAGGACGTGATCCTCAACCGTCGCGAGGACGGCACCGAACGCCTGCTGGAGCTGGCGGAAAAGTACCGCGGCAGCAAAGACGGCGAAGCGGCGGTGCAGCAGGCGGAGTGGCGCGGTTGGCCGGTGGAAAAGCGGCTGGAGTATTCGCTGGTGAAGGGCATCACCGAGTTTATCGAGTTGGACACCGAAGAGGCGCGGCAGCAGGCCGAACGGCCGATCGAAGTGATTGAAGGGCCGCTGATGGCGGGGATGAACGTGGTCGGCGATCTGTTCGGCGAGGGCAAGATGTTCCTGCCGCAGGTGGTGAAATCCGCCCGCGTGATGAAGCAGGCGGTGGCCTACCTGGAACCGTACATCGAGGCCAGCAAGCAGCAGGGCACCTCCGCGGGGAAAATCCTGCTGGCGACGGTGAAGGGCGACGTGCACGACATCGGCAAGAACATCGTCGGCGTGGTGCTGCAGTGCAACAACTATGAAATCGTCGATCTTGGCGTGATGGTGCCGACGGAGAAAATCCTGCGCACCGCGCGCGAGGAGAACGTCGACATCATCGGCCTGTCGGGGCTGATCACGCCGTCGCTCGACGAGATGGTCAACGTGGCCAAAGAGATGGAGCGCCAGGGCTTTACGCTGCCGCTGCTGATCGGCGGCGCCACCACCTCCAAGGCGCACACCGCGGTGAAAATCGAGCAGAACTACAGCGGCCCGACCACCTACGTGCAAAACGCTTCGCGCACCGTGGGCGTGGTGTCGGCGCTGCTGTCCGCCTCCCTGCGCGACGAGTTTGTGGCGCGCACCCGCAAAGAGTATGAAACGGTGCGCATTCAACACGCGCGCAAAAAGCCGCGCACGCCGCCGGTCGATTTGCACAAGGCGCGCGCCAACGCCATGGCGCTGGACTGGGCCGACTATCAGCCGCCGGCGCCACGGCAATTGGGCGTATTCCCGGTGTCGGCCGGCATCGAGACGCTGCGCCACTATATCGACTGGACGCCGTTCTTCATGACCTGGTCGCTGGCGGGCAAATACCCGCGCATCCTGGAAGACGAGGTGGTGGGGGAAGAGGCCAAGCGCCTGTTCCACGACGCCAATCAGATGCTGGATCGGCTGGCCGCTGAGCGCAGCCTCAACCCGCGCGGCGTTTACGGCCTGTTCCCGGCCAACCGCGTCGGCGACGACGTGGTAGTGTACCGCGACGAACAGCGCGGCGAGGTGCTGGCGGTGAGCCGCCATCTGCGCCAGCAGACGGAAAAAACCGACTTCCCGAACTACTGCCTGGCGGACTTCGTGGCACCGAAAAACAGCGGCAAGGCCGACTACTTCGGTGCCTTCGCGGTGACCGGCGGGCTGGAGGAGGACGCGCTGGCGGCGGCGTACGACGCACAGCACGACGATTACAACAAAATCATGGTCAAGGCGCTGGCGGATCGTCTGGCGGAGGCTTTCGCCGAATACCTGCACGAACAGGTGCGCAAGTTGCACTGGGGTTATGCCGCCGACGAGAACCTGAGCAACGAAGAACTGATCCGCGAAAACTATCAGGGCATCCGGCCGGCGCCGGGCTACCCGGCCTGCCCGGAGCACACCGAAAAAGCGACCATCTGGCAGCTGCTGGACGTCAACCGCCACACCGGTATGGAACTGACGGAGTCTTTCGCCATGTGGCCGGGGGCGGCGGTGTCCGGCTGGTACTTCAGTCACCCCGAGAGCAAGTACTTCGCGGTGGCGCAGATCCAGCGCGATCAGGTGGAAGACTACGCGGCGCGTAAAGGGATGAGCGTGAGCGAGGTCGAGCGCTGGCTGGCGCCAAACCTCGGCTACGACGCCGACTGACCTTCCTCTTTAAGGGCGCAGCGATGCGCCCTTGTCATTTACAGCGCTTCCACATCGATGTGCAGCGCGTCGTACCGCCAATACTCCAGGTCGCAATCGATCACCCTGTCGTGCTGATCGCGATTCACCCGCGTAATGAACAGCGCCGGGCTGCCGTAGGTCACCTTCAGCATGGCGGCGGCCTGTTGTGGCAGCAGGGTGGGCAGCATATCGAAACGTACCCGGCCGTAGTGAATGCCGTAGCGTGCGGCGTACAGCGCGGTTAGCGACTGGGTCAGGTCTTCGTCCAGAATGCCGGGGAAATAGGCCGGATTGAGGTAGTGCTCGCAGTACAGCACCGCGCGCCCGTCGATGTAGCGCAGCCGGCGAATGCGATAGGCCTCGGCGCCGGAGGGCAGCGCCAGGCGGCCGGCCAGCGGCGCGTCAAGCGTGACGACCGCACTGTCGATCGCTTCGGTATGGGCGGCGCGCCCCTGTTGCTGCGCCATGGCGTGAAAATGGCTGCGCTGCAACGGGTTATAGATCAGACGTGGCGGCGAGATAAACCAGCCGCGCCGCACCTGGCGGTAAATGACGCCCTGCGCCTCCAACTGGCCGAGCGCCTCCTGCAGGGTAATGCGGGTGGTCGCGAACTGTTCGCTCAGGGCGCGCTCGGAGGGCAGCTTGCCACCCACGGCGAATTCGCCGGCGGTGATGCGGGCGTGCAGCGTTTGGCAGATGGTGGCGACGGTCGTCGGTGCTTCACTCATACAGCGGGTGTCCCGTTTCAGTGCGTTTGGCCTTTAAGGTAGACCAGCGTCGCGTTTTCGCCGTTGCAATGGGTGATAAAACTGTCGCTTTTTTAAGCTGACATATAATTATCACATTCGTCCGTTAGATTGGTTTGGTCCTTGCTGGACTAGTCCAGCCATCCCCACACTACCACCTGGAGCATCAGTTATGAAACGTTTGTGCGCTTCTGTGTTAACCAGTGCCATCGTGTTATCCAGCCAGATGAGCTGGGCCGCGGATACCGATCTGGCGGCGCTGGAGCAGGCCGCTAAAAAAGAAGGCGAAGTCAACAGCGTCGGCATGCCGGACAGCTGGGCCAACTGGAAAGGCACCTGGCAAGATCTGTTGAGCAAATACGGCCTGAAGCATGTCGATACCGACATGAGCTCTGCGCAGGAGATCGCCAAATTCGATGCGGAAAAGAACAACGCCACGGCGGACATCGGTGACGTCGGCGCGGCCTTCGGCCCGGTGGCGGTGCAGAAGGGTGTAACGCAGCCGTACAAACCCTCCACCTGGGATCAGGTGCCGGATTGGGCGAAAGACAAAGATGGCCACTGGGCGCTGGCTTACACCGGCACCATCGCCTTCATCATCAACAAGCAGCAGGTGAAAGACATCCCGCACAGCTGGGCCGATCTGCTCAAGGGCAGCTATCAGGTCACCATCGGCGACGTCGGCACCGCGTCGCAGGCGGCCAGCGGCGTGCTGGCGGCCACTTACGCGATGGGCGGCAACGAGAAAAACCTCAAGCCGGGCCTGGAATTCTTCGGCAAGCTGGCCAAGGCCGGCCGCCTGAGCCTGAGTAACCCGGTGATCGCGTCGCTGGAGAAGGGGGAAGTGCAGGTTGGCGTGGTATGGGACTTTAACGGCCTGAACTACCGCGATCAGATCGACAAAACCCGCTTTGAAGTGCTGATCCCGTCGGACGGTTCGATCACTTCCGGCTACACCACCATCATCAACAAATACGCCAAGCACCCGAATGCCGCCAAGCTGGCGCGCGAATACATCTTCTCCGACGCCGGTCAGATCAACCTGGCGCGCGGCTATGCCCGCCCGATCCGCGCCGAACATCTGACGCTGCCGGACGACGTCAAGGCCAAGCTGCTGCCGGCCGAGCAGTACAAGAACGCGCACCCGATCGCCGATCCGGCGGCCTGGGAACAGAGCGCCAAAGCGCTGCCGCGCCTGTGGCAGGAAAACGTCATTATGTTTATGCAGCAGTGAGTTAACGCACCATGAAAACGATCCTCGTGCTGCTGGACGGCCTCAACTACCGGGTGGCGCACGACGCCATGGGTTATCTGCAGGCCGAATGCGCGGCGGGACGCGGGCGGTTGTACCTGCTGGAGAGCGAGTTGCCCTCGCTCTCCCGGCCGCTGTATGAATGCATCCTCACCGGCATCACGCCGGTGGAGAGCGGCGTGGTGCATAACCACGTCTCGCGCCTTTCTCATCAACAAAGCGTGTTTCATTACGCGCGCGCCGCCGGGCTGACCACCGCCGCCGCCGCGTATCATTGGTTCAGCGAATTGTATAACCGCACGCCGTTCGACGCCGCGCGCGACCGCCATACCGACGCCCCCGAGCTGCCGATCCAGCACGGCCATTTCTATTACGACGACGGCTATCCCGACAGCCATCTTTTCGACGACGCCGAAAGCCTGCGCCAGCGTCATCAGCCGGACTTCTTGCTGATCCATCCGATGAACATCGACGACGCCGGGCACCGCTTCGGCCTCTCTTCGCCGCAGTACCGCAACGCGGCGCGGCGCGCCGACGGCTCGTTGTCGCGCTACCTGCCCGAGTGGCTGGCGGCCGGTTATCAGGTGCTGGTTACCGCCGACCACGGCATGAACGACGATCGCAGCCACGGCGGGGTGTTGCCGGAAGAGCGCCAGGTGCCGCTGTTCGTGTTCGGCGCGGGCTTCAGCCTGGACGACGCCGATCCGCAGCAAACCGAGCTGTGCGGCACGATCTGCGATCTGCTGCAGGCGCCGCACGACAAGCCGCGCTGCCGGGCGTTGCTGGCGCAGGATGCGCGATGAACAGCAAAACCAAATGGATCGCCGCACTGTGCCTGCTGCCGTTTATCGTGCTGTTCGGCGCGTTTCAGCTCGCCCCGCTGGTGTGGATCGCCATTCACAGCTTTTTCAGCGAGACCAGCGGCTGGGGCTGGGGAAACTATGTCGATATCCTCACTTCGCCGTTCTACCTGCAGGCGTTTCAGTTCTCGCTGGAGATCTCGCTGTGGTCGAGCGTCTACGGCTTGCTGATCGCGTTAGTTGGCAGTTACTCACTGCGCCAGCTCGGCCAGACGCGGTTTCATGACTTCGTGATGTCGTTCACCAACATGACCAGCAACTTCGCCGGGGTGCCGCTGGCGTTCGCCTTCGTCATTCTGCTGGGGCTGAACGGTTGCCTGACGTTGCTGCTGCGCAAATACGGCCTGATGGAGAGCTTCAACCTCTATTCGAAGAGCGGCCTGATCGTGCTGTATACCTACTTCCAGATCCCGCTCGGGGTGCTGCTGCTGTATCCGGCATTCGACGCGCTGCGCGCCGACTGGCGCGAATCGGCGGCGCTGCTCGGTGCCGGCCCCTGGCGCTACTGGCGGCATATCGGCCTGCCGGTGCTGGCGCCGGCGCTGATGGGCACCTTCGTCATCCTGCTGGCCAACGCGCTCGGCGCCTACGCCACGGTGTATGCGCTGACCACCGGCAACTTCAACGTGATCCCGATCCGCATCTCGGCGCTGGTGGCGGGGGACATCTCCCTCGATCCGAACCTGGCCAGCGCGCTGGCGATGCTGCTGGTGGTGATGATGGCGTTTATCACGGTGATCCACCAATGGATGCTGCGCAGGAGCTACCTCAATGCGCGCTCATAACCGGCTGGAGAATGCTCATGTCGCGTGTTGAACGCTTGTACCACCGCACGGTGACCGGCCTGCTGCTGTTGATCCTGCTGCTGCCGCTGGCGGCGACGCTGATTTACGCGCTGGCTACCCAGTGGGGCGCCACCATTTTGCCGGACGGTTTTACCCTGAAGTGGCTGACGGCGCTGTGGAGCGATCCGCGCTTTTTGCAGGCGCTGTGGCACTCGCTGCTGATCTGCTTCGGCACGCTGCTGCTGTCGGTGGTGGTGATCCTGCCGGCGATGTTTGTGATCGCTTACTACTTCCCCAAGCTGGACGCGGTGATGAACGTGCTGATTCTGCTGCCGTTCGCCGTGCCGCCGGTGGTGTCGGCGGTGGGGCTGATGCAACTGTTCGCCGCCGATCCGCTGCCGCTGCTCGGCACCCCCTGGATTTTGGTGGGTTGCTATTTCACCATCGCGCTGCCGTTTATCTACCGCGCCATCAGCAACAACATGCAGGCGATCAACCTGCGCGATCTGATGGACGCCGCGCACTTGCTCGGCGCCAGTACCTGGCGGGCGGCGCTGTGGGTGGTGCTGCCAAATTTGCGCAAGGGCGGAACGATCGCCGTGTTGCTGTCGTTCTCGTTCCTGATCGGCGAGTTCGTGTTCGCCAACCTGCTGGTGGGCAGCCAGTATGAAACGCTGCAGGTCTATCTGTTCAACATGCGCAACGGCAGCGGGCATTTCACCAGCGCGCTGGTCATCTCCTATTTCGCCGTGGTGCTGCTCGTCACCTGGCTGGCGAACCTGCTGAATAAAAACAAGGGTTAACCCGATGGCTTATCTCAACGTCACCCGCCTGAACAAACACTATGGCCAAACCCAGGTGTTTCAGGATATCTATTTCACCGCCGAAGAGGGGGAGTTCGTCACCCTGCTCGGGCCAAGCGGCTGCGGCAAGTCGACGCTGTTGCGCTGTCTGGCCGGCCTGACTCCGGTCGACAGCGGGCAAATTTTACTGCAGGGCCAGGATCTGGTGCCGCTGGCGCCGCAAAAGCGCGGCATCGGCATGGTGTTCCAAAGCTATGCGCTGTTTCCCAATATGACGGTGGAAGGCAACGTGGCCTTCGGCCTGAAAATGCAGAAGCTGGCGGCCGGGCAGATCGGCCAGCGGGTGCAGGAGGTGCTGGCGCTGGTGGAGCTGAGCGATCTGGCGAAGCGCTATCCGCATCAGCTGTCGGGCGGCCAGTGTCAGCGCGTGGCGCTGGCGCGATCGCTGGTCACGCGCCCGCGTCTGCTGCTGCTCGACGAACCGCTGTCGGCGCTGGACGCGCGCATCCGCAAACATCTGCGCGAGCAGATCCGGCGCATTCAACGCGAGCTGAACCTGACAGCGATCTTCGTCACCCACGATCAGGAAGAGGCGCTGACCCTGTCGGATCGCATCGTCCTGATGAACAAGGGGCAGATCGTGCAGAGCGGTGATGCGGAAACCCTGTATACCCAGCCGGCGGACGCCTTCGCCGCCGGTTTTATCGGCAACTATAACCTGCTGAGCGCCGAACAGGCCGGCCGGCTGACCGGGCGCAGCTATGCCGGCAAGGTGGCGATCCGCCCAGAGTCTATCGGGCTGTTGCCGGCCGGACAGGGGATCGGCGGGGTGATCCTTGGCCACAGTTTGCTCGGGAATGTGGTACGCTATCGGATTCAGGTTCGCGAGGTAGAGTTGCTGGTTGACGTGCTCAACCGTTCGGTGGCCGATCTGCGGCCCGACGGCGCGGAAATTGGGCTACACTTGGAACCTGTTGTATTGCGGGAAGTTGCATGACTTCGCAGCGCGGCGCCGGGGCTCTCCCACCGCCGCCTTAACCCTTCTCTTCTGCGGTCTGCCGCCCGCCCGCTGTCCTGCCAGACCCACGCCCGGCAGGCGGGACCGCGCGCTGTACCCGTCATCCTTTGGCTCGCCTCTGTGCTTCGCGTGACAGGCATCGGGTATCAGCCTCCTTTGGCCGGGCGTTAATGGAGCGTATCTTCCGTGCTGACCCTTCTTCACCTGCTTTCGTCCGTGGCGCTGTTGGTGTGGGGAACCCACATCGTGCGTACCGGGATCATGCGGGTTTACGGCGCCAATCTGCGGCGCGTGTTAAGCGACAGCGTTGAGAAAAAACCGCTGGCGTTCGTTTCCGGCATCGGCGTGACCGCGCTGGTGCAAAGCAGCAACGCCACCGCGCTGCTGGTGACCTCTTTCGTCGCGCAGGGGCTGGTGGGGCTGGCGCCTGCGCTGGTGATCATGCTGGGCGCCGACGTCGGCACCGCGCTGATGGCGCGCGTGCTGACCTTCGATCTTTCCTGGCTGTCGCCGCTGCTGATCCTGGTCGGCGTCTTCCTGTTCCTCAGCCGCAAACAGATGCGGATCGGCCAGATCGGACGCGTTCTGATCGGTCTGGGGCTGATCGTGCTGGCGCTGGAACTGATCGTGGCCGCCGCCACGCCGATCACCCAGGCGGCAGGGGTGAAAGTGCTGTTCTCGTCGCTGACCGGCGATGTGATGCTGGATGCCCTGACCGGCGCGCTGTTCGCCATCGTCAGCTATTCCAGCCTGGCCGCGGTGCTGCTGACCGCCACCCTGACCGCCACCGGCGTGATTTCGCTGAAGGTGGCGCTCTGTCTGGTGATCGGCGCCAACCTCGGCAGCGGCCTGCTGGCGATGATCAACGCCAGCGGCCAGAACGCCGCCGGGCGGCGCGTGGCGCTCGGCAGCCTGCTGTTCAAATTGGTGGGCTGCATCCTGGTGTTGCCCTTCGTCTCCTATCTGGCGGATGTGATGGCTCAGCTGCCGGGCGGCAGCGAAGAGCTGGTGATCTATTTCCACGTGTTCTACAACCTGATCCGTTGTCTGGTGATGATCCCGCTGGCCGGGCCGATGGCGACGCTGTGCGAACGGCTGATCGTCGACGTGGCGGCCGACGACCCGCGCATGCGGCCGCGTCATCTGGACGCCAGCGCGCTGGATACGCCGACGCTGGCGCTGGCCAACGCGGCGCGCGAAACGCTGCGCATGGGCGACGTGGTGGAACACATGATGATCCTGCAGCGCGAAGTGCTGCACGGTAAGCAAGGTGTGGATAAAGAGGTGCGGCGACTCGACGATGACGTCGACGTGCTGTACACCGCCATCAAGCTGTATCTGGCGCAGATCCAGAAGGAAGATCTGGGCGAGGAAGATTCGCGCCGCTGGGCGGAAATCATCGAAATGGCGCTCAACCTGGAACAGGCGGGCGACATCATCGAGCGCATGGCCGGCGACGTGGGCGCCAAATCGCACGCCGCGCGCCGCGCCTTCTCGGCGGAAGGATTGGCGGAACTGGACGGGTTGCACGAACGGCTGATCGGCAACCTGCGTCTGGGGCTGTCGGTGTTCCTGTCCGGCGACGTCACCAGCGCCAAACGCCTGCGCCGTTCCAAGCACCGCTTCCGCATTCTGGATCGCCGCTACGCGCACGCGCACGTCGATCGTTTGCATCAGCAAAACGTGCAGAGCATCGAGACCAGTTCGCTGCATTTGGGATTGTTGGGAGACATGAAGCGCCTGAACTCGCTGTTTTGCGCCGTGGCCTACAACGTGTTGGATCAGGATGCGAAAGACGACGATCGCGACTGGGAAGACACCCCGAGCACGCTGTAAAAAAACGCCCCCGGTTTTAACCGGGGGCGTTGCGTAGGGGAGGCGCGTTATTTGCCGCTGAACACGCCGGCTTTGGCGTCCGCCTGCTGAGTTGAGGCATGGCCGCTGGCGAACGGCACGTTGCCGTCGACGCTTTGCTTCGCCGCGCCGCCTAACAGTCCACCTACCGTGGCCGCCGCATCGACGCGGCCGCCGCCCTGATAGCGCTGGCCGCTGACGTCCTGCTGGCTGACCTGGCTACCGCCCAGTTCCACCTTGCCCTGCTGACTGCGGATTTCGCCGCCGGTCAGTTGGGTTTGGCCGCCGACCTGCAGCGCCACGCCGTGCTTACCGGCAATCGCCGATTGCTCGCCAACCGCATTGTTGTTCACCACGTCGGCATTGACCTTGAGCTGCCCCTGGCGACCCGCCGGCCCGGTGATGCTGTCTTTTACCGCGCCGCCGACGGTGCGTGCGCCGCGATCCCACAGTGGGCCCTGCGGTTTTTCGCCGGCCGGCGTTTCCGGCAGCGTGACTTTGCCGTCAGCCTTGCTGAAGCTGACTGCACCGGTGGTATCCTGCTGCGGATCGAGGCGACGCGCCACGCTGTTGTACTTGTCGGTGGTGGCGTCGGCCACTTTGTTCACCCCGGCTTCCAGTTTCTCTTTCACTTTACCGGCGTAGCGCGGCGTGCCGACCTTCGACAGCTTGGAGGTGATGCTGCTGCCCGGATCGTTGCTGTGGCTCAGACCGGCATCCACATCCACCTTCAAGCCTGTCTCGATGTCTTTGCGGCTTTCAACGCGCAGATCGCCGCCCACCTTGCCCTGTACGCTGTCGGCGTCGACGCGCGCGCCGGCAAGGCGGGTGTCTTTGCCGCTGTTGAGCGCCACGTCGCCCGCGGTGATGCCGGTGTTGGCGTGGGTGGTTTTATCCTGCTGCTCCACGCCGACTTTCAGACCTGCGCCCAGCGTGTGGGTGTCTTTGCCGGTGTTCGGATCGACCTTGCCGCCGGCGTCCTTGTTGAAGGTTTGACCGCCTCTGGCGTTGGCTTTGATGCCCAGATTCCAGTCGTCCTTATGCTGCTCGTTCTTGGCGGATTCCAGCAGGATGCCGCCGTTTTTCGCTTCGAGCGCGGCGTTGCCGCCGCTGACTTTGGCCCCCTGCAGATGCAGCGCGTCATCGCCTTTGCCGTTGGCGGACAGGGTGACCTTGCCGTCTGAGGCGATAGTAGCACCCTGGCGCTCGGTCGCGGACTCATTGACCTTGGCGATGTCGAACGCGCCGCCTGCGGAGAGGCTGCCGCCGGTTTTTTCCTTGCTGTCGCTGCTGCCGGCGCCCAGATCGATATTGCCGGACAGCTTGCTTTCCTTACGCGTTTGGGTCGATTCCGCCGCCTGCAGCGCGACCTTGTTGCCCGCGTTCAGGCTGACGTCGCCCTGGCTCTTGACGTTGGTGCCCTGCAGCGTCAGATCGCGGCCCGCCTTCAGCTCCACGCCCTGGCCGCTGACGTTGCCGACCTGCGCCGTGCTGCTGCTGCTTTCACCGTTGTTGGTGCCGCCGCCGAAACCGGCGCCGAAGTTTTTGCTGTCGGCGGTGAAGCCACCTTTGGCGGACGCTTTGACGTTAAAGCCGCTGTGGTTCTCGCTCTGTTTGTCGCTGGCCTGATCGAAGCGGATATCGCCGCCGGCGTTGACGGCGGTTTTACCGCTGCCGCCGTTCAGCGCGGTACCCTGATAGACCGCGTCTTTTTTCACGTTGACGTTGATGCCGTTGGCCGCGTCGATCGAGCCGGCCACCGCCTGGCTGGCGCTGCTGTTGCTGCGCTGGGTGCCGCCTTCGCCCTTGGCGTCCACGGTCAGATCGCTGCCGGTGGTGGTGTAGACGCGCACGCCGGCGCTGCCGCGGGTGTCGCGGCTCTGCTCGTCCTGACGGTTTGCCGCGGCTTCGCTGCGGTGGCTGTCCGCCGTCAGGTTAACCGCGCCTTTGCTCGCCTGGTACTGCGTGCCCTGATCGCGCACTTCGCCTTTGGCATTGATGTCGATGCTGCCGGCTTTCACCGAGCTGACCACCGCCTGCGAGCTGCTGCTGTGTTTTTCGCTGTTGCCGCCCTGTGCGCCGATATCCAGGCCGACGTTAGGCGCGCCGATGCCGCCGATGTCGTTGATAACGCCGGTAGCGTCCAGCTTGGCTGCCTTGCCGACCGCGCGCTCGACCGGACGGGTCACGGCGCTGTAATCGACGTTGGCGCCGATGTTCACGCCGACGTCGGTTTTGGTGGTGGTGGTGCTGGCGGTGTCGGCAGCGGCAAGGTGATCGACGCCGGCGGCGTTTTCTTGATAGGCGCCGCCGACGCGGTGCTGTGCGCCTTGCTGGGTCAGCTTGTCGCGGGCGTTGATCGTCAGGTTGCCTTTGACGTCGCTGCCGGAGGTGATCGCCTTGCTGCTTTGCGTCTGGGTTTTGCTGTTCTCGTAGCCGGCTTCCACGCCGCTGCCGAGTTTGTCGATGCCGCCGGTGTAATAGAAACCGCCGCCGATCTTGGTTTGCTCGGTGTTTGAGGCCGTTTTGTCGTCGGCCGCCAGGAACGAAACCTTGTTGCCGCTGACGCTGGCGTCGCCTTTGTCGGCGACCAATTGAGAACCGCTGAAGGTCACGTCCTTCTCCGCCTTGAGCTTCACGTTGCCGCCGCTGAGGCTTGAGGCGCTATTCTCGGTGCGGGTGGTTTTCTCGCTGTCGCGGGTGTGCTCGATGCGCAAACCGGCGCGGTACTGCTTGTCACCGGCTTCTTTGGCGTAGCCGTTAACGGTGAGCGCGGTCTTCTGCTCGTCGATGTTCTGCTGCCGCTCGGCCGCCTTGACGTTGATGTTGCCGGTCTTCGACTCGACGCTCAGCTCACCGCCGCTGGCGACCTGGCTGCCGATCACGTCGGCATCCTTGTGGCTGACCAGCGTCAGGTTGGTGTCGGACTTCAGCTCGCTGGCGGTGCTGCTCTGGTAGCTGTTGTCGGCCTTGTGCGAACTGCTGGTGATGTTGAAGGCGGTGCCGGTGCGCGCGTCGATTTTGTCCACGGTGGTGCTCAGCGCGTTGTCGATGCGCAGGCCGCCGTGGGTGGCGGTGACTTCGCCGCCTTTCTGGCCGCGCGCCTTGCTGCCGGTAATGGTGACGCCTTGCTGGCCGTTCAGGCGCAGGGTGCCGCCGCTGGTCAGCTCGGAAGCGTGGCTGATCTCGCGGCGATTGCTGTTGTTTTTGTTGTCGCCGCCGCCGATGCCGCCCCAGGAGGTTTTGTCATCGCGTACCGCTTTGGCGTTGGCGGTTTTCTGCACCCCGACCTGGATCTGGCCGTCTGCATCGATCGTCAGATCGCGCTGGGCATGGATATTGGCGCCCTGAGTCGAGACATTGCGACCGGCTTTCAACGTCAGTTCACCCTGGCTGCGCAGTTCGCTGGCCTTCAGGCTTTCGCTTTCGTCGCTGCTGCTCCATCTGCCGGTGCGCAGGCTGGAGGTGTGGTTGCGCTGGTAGCCGCGCTCGCTGGATTTATCCTTCTCCACCAGCCCGGCAAGGTGTACGTCGCGCGCCGCTTTGACGCTCAGCGCACGCTCGGCGCTGACATTGGCGCCCAGCAGCTTCACGTCTTCCTGGGTGCTGATGAGTTTGGCGCTGCCGCCGGCGGCGACGGTGCTGCCCGCCTGTTGCAGCTGCTCGCGTTCGCGGGTAACGTCATATTGCCAGGAGTAGAACCAGCGATCGTCGGTATGGCCTTGCGTCTGCTTCAACTGCTGGCCGTCGAGCGTCAGCTTACCGCCCTGCAGCGTAATGTCTTCACCGCGGATATCGGTGGCGGTGAGGTGCGCGAGATTATCCGCCACCAGACTGATGTTCTTGCCTTTCAGCTCGGTGCGGGTCAGCTTCTGGCTGCTGCTGCGATCGTTGACGTAGATGCCGCCACGGTAATTTTGATAGTTATCGCCGCCGTTTTTGTTGCTGCTGGCGTCGTCGACGCGGCTTTCGCTGCGGATATCATAGGCTTTCACCTTGAGCTCATCGCCGGCGTTCAACGAGCCGGCCAGTTTCACGCCGCTGCCCTGCGCGGTGTTGATGATGTTGATGCGCCCGGCCTGCATGCTGCCGAGGTAGTAGCTGTCCAGCGCGGTCGGCGTCTGTTGGCTGGCCTGCACCGTGCCGTCGCGCGCTACCCGGTTAAGGCCGCTGATGGCGTTGATCGTCGCCGAGGTCACCTTACCATCCGAATGCTTGAAATCTTGCACGATCACTTCGCCGCGGCTGTCGATCTTCGGCGCGATCAGATCCAGTACGCCGCCGGCGTTCAGGGTGCCATTGAGGCTCAGAGTGTTGCGGTTGCCGAAGGTGCTGTAACCCTGCAGCACGCCGTTTTCCACCAGCGGGTTGCCGACCACCAGTGAGGAATGGCTGGTATTGATGAATCCGCAGCCCTGACAGCTGATGCCGTTCGGGTTGGCCAGCACGTAGTCGGCCGCCATGCCGAAGATCTCTTGCTGGCCATGCAGCAGAGACGGGTTACGGCCGATCACTTCGTTGAGGATCACGCTGGCTTCGCGCCCGCCCAGATTGGGGTTGGCGCCCAGTTGGCCGGCCAGCTGCGACAGTCCCGCCTCGCGGGAGTTGTTCAGCACCGCGCCGGGCTGGTTGACGTTGAAGTCCTGATATTGGTTGTGCGACAGCCCGTTGCCGTTCGGCGCGACGATATCGACCACCTGCGCGCCGGTGGCGGCGGTGGAGACGCCGGGGCCGTTGGCGCCGTTGGCCGCAACGATCTCTGCGGCGTAGGCGCCGGCGGAAGCGGCGAGAATAATCGCCAGCGCGGCGGCCAGTTTGCCTGCCGCCGAAAGTCTGAAGTTATTATTTTTCATCCATGTATCTCCGTATATTGCCGTGGGGTCCTGCAAAACTGTTGATTAAAAGGTGTAAGAAAAGCGGGCCAACACCTGAACGGGATCTTCCGGCGTAGCGTGGTTAGACAAAATCCAGCCGCGGCTGACCTCGAGATCGACCAGCGCCTGGCGGTAACGTAACGTGGCGCCGGTGCTTATACCGGCGCTGCTGCGCCAGCCCGAGTTGTCCTGACGCGGCAGAATGCGGCCAACGTCGGCGCCGAGGCGCGGCGTCAGCGTGGTGGCACCCAGATTGAAACTGCGGGACAGCGTATTTTGCAGATACCAGCCGTTGTCGCCGGACTGGGTGCTGCGGCTGAAGCCGCGCACGGCGCTGCGATCGGTGAGGCTCAGCCACTCCACGCCGGGCAGCGGGTCGCGGCTGTACTGGCCATAGAACAGATTGTTGAGCTGATAGGTGGCGTCACCCAGCTGGAGGCGCTGGCTGAGGTTGGCGAACAGCTTGCCTTTGGTGAACTGGCTGTCGAGGTGCACCGAACTCGGGTGGCGGCCGGCCCCCAGCCACGGCATCCCCTGCTCGACGCTGAGGTTGGCGCTGAACACGCCATTGGGCAGAATTTGCAGGTGACTGGCGCTCAGTTCGGCCAGGGTCAGCGTTGGGCTGCTGACCTCAAGGCGCACGCTTTCGAAGTAGTTGTCGATGCGCTTGTAGGTCAGCTGGCCGCTCAGGCTGTCTATCTGATCGTGATCGCGATAAAACACGTAGTCGCTGCGCAGCCCGTACTGTTGGGTCTGGCCGTGCAGTTTGACCACGTTGTGCGGCAGCTGCTGGTGGTTTTCATAGGACGAGAAGCTGGCGAACCCGCTGAAGGTGAACGCGCCGTACGGCAGCGAATAGAGCAGGGTGTAGGCGCGATTATAGCGGTGAGCCGGGTTTTCCAGCGTGCTGTTGGCGTTCAGGCTGACAAAGTCCGACAGGCCAAACGGGCTGTCCAACGTGGCAGTGGCGCGCGCCAGCCACCGGCCGGTGCTTTTTTGGCCGTAATTATCCGTGCCGGCGGTAATCAGCCAGGGCTTGGCATGCTGATTGCGCAAACGAATAACCGAACCGCCAACCTGGCGGCCGGGCAATATATCCAGCTTGGTGGTATTTGATTGCAAACGGTTGGCCTGATCCAATCCCTGATCGAGCTCGGTTAATTTCAACGGCTTGCCTTCCAGCCCCGGAAATAATAAACGGCTGTTGACCCAGCGATCGCCGCCTTCTATTTTCTCGATAAATCCTTCCGTCACGCTTAACCCCAATTCTCCTTGTGAATTAGGGCGAACAATTTGCACGCGCGCGGTGATATAGCCCTTTTGCACATAAAGGCGCGTTAATTCACGGGTCAGGCGATTGATATCGTTGCTGCTGATGCACTGTTCCGGCAGCGCGCTCAGGGCCGACAAATCGGCCGGCGAGAGTAGGGTGACTCCCTGCAGATAAACGCCGGCGATCGGCAGGCACTGCGCGGACTGCGGCAGTGCGGGCGCGGCTGGTTCCGGTTCCGCCAGCAGGCGCTGTTGCTTCAGCTGCTGGTAGCGGCGTTGCTCAATCAACTGGTTGACTTCACGCGTGCTGTCTTGCAACGCGCGCCGTGATTCCCCCATCGACATGTCCATCATCATGTGGGAGTCCGGCAGGGTTTCGGCGGAAAGGGCCGTGCTGACCAGCAGTGTCAAGGCGGTGATTTTTTTTATCATTGTAATCCATTCTGAGAGGCCGCCGGGGCAGCCAGCCCAATCCATGAGGTTAACCACGGGCGGCCGACGGCCGGCCCGAAATAATGAGCGACATGCACATTGCGAGGTATCTTGATTTGCCGCAGCAAATAAGACGGTGGGTATATATCTAAATAATAATTAGGCTGCTTCTTTTATGGCGGGCAACCCTGGTGACTTAATTAATTAAAAAAAGTGGAGCGTCTCTTCCTCTTGTCAACATTATCGGCACGGATAGGAAGAATCTGAATTTTTATTTTTCACGGATGATAGGGGATGAGGGGAATTATGACAATCCGACCAGTGGGAAATACGAAATTTCGCAGGAAAGAAAAGGGACGCAATTGTTTGCGTCCCTACAGGCGGTTTATTTCTTCTTGATAGGGCGGCCGGACCAATAACCCGCCAGCAGTGAACCGGAGAGGTTGTGCCAGACCGAGAACAGCGCGCCTGGCAGCGCGGCCAGCGGCGAGAAGTAGATTTTGCCCAGCGTGGCCGCCAACCCGGAGTTCTGCATGCCCACTTCGATCGCCAGCGTGCGGCAGGTGGACTCGTCGAAGCCGAACAATTTGCCGCCCCAATAGCCGCTCAGCAGACCGATGCCGTTGTGCAGGATCACCGCGATGATAACGACCAGACCGACCGAAGCGATATGGCTTTGGCTGCCCGCCACCACCGCGCTGATGATCGCCAGAATGCACACCATCGACAACGCCGGCAACAGTGGCTCGATGCGTTTCACTGCCTTGGTCAGGGTATGGTGGACGATCAGGCCCAGGCCGATCGGGATCACCACAATCTGCAGAATGCTCAACAGCATGCCCATGATATCGACGCTGATCTCGGCGTCGACGTATAGACGGGTCAGCAGCGGCGTGGCGAACACCCCCACCAGCGTCGAGACCGCCGAGATGGTCACCGACAGCGCCACGTCACCCTTGGCCAGATAGATCATCACGTTGGAGGCGGTGCCGCTGGCCACGCTGCCCACCAGCACCATGCCGGCGGACAGATCCGGCGGCATGCGGAACAGCATCGCCAGGATCCAGGCTGCCAGCGGCATGATCAGATAATGCAGGAAGATGCCTGCCGCCACCGGGCCGGGGCGCGCCAGCACGCGTTTGAAGTCGTCGAGCCGCAGCGTGACGCCCATGGCGAACATGATCAGCATCAGCAGCGGGCTGACGTAGGGGCCGATACCGGTAAAGGTGGTCGGCGTGTAATACGCGGCGACGGACAGCAGTATCGCCCAGAGGGGGAATAAGCGCGTGAGTAGTGCCAGCATGCAGGTTTTCCTTAGCCAGATTGAGAACGGTGGATGTGGTTGTGTTTTTATTGCGGGCTCAACATGCTGAACCCCTGCAGGTTTTGAACGGATTTTTTAGACGCAGGGGCGCAGCATGCTGCGCCCGCAATCAGGGATAATGACTTATTCGAACAGGTTGTGATGCAGGGTACGCACCACCTGCTCGGCTTCTTCGCCCGGCACCAGGAAGCACAGGTTATAGCTGCTGGCGCCGTAGCAGATCAGGCGGATATTGAACGGATCGAGCACGCCGAACACCTCTTTGCCCACGCCGCAGGCGCTCGACAGCTGGTTGCCGATGATCGCCACCAGCGCCAGGTTTTCTTCCACTTCCACCCGGCACAGCGACGACAGTTCGGTCAGCAGTGAGGTGGTCAGCAGGCTGCCGCCGACGGAGGTGGCGCCGGTGGTGTCCATGGTCAGCGCGATGCTGACTTCCGAAGTGGTGATCAGATCGACGGAGACATTATGGCGCGCCAGGATGTTGAACACCTCGGCCAGGAAACCGCGTGCGTGCAGCATGTTCAGGCTGTGCAGCGTCAGCAGCGTTTGCTTGCGGCGCAGCGCCAGCGCGCGGAACAGCGGCGGGTTCTCGGTGGTGTTGCACACTAGCGTGCCGCCGGCCGCCGGATCCTTGCTGGAGCCGACGAACACCGGAATATCGCTGCGCACCGCCGGCAACAGGGTGGCCGGATGCAGCACTTTAGCGCCGAAGGTGGCCATTTCCGCCGCCTCTTCGAAACCGATTTTGTCGATGCGCTTGGCCGCCGGCACCACGCGCGGATCGGTGGTGTAGATGCCCGGCACGTCGGTCCAGATATCCACCCGGCCGACGCCGAGCGCTTCGCCGAGCAGCGCGGCGGTATAGTCGCTGCCGCCGCGGCCGAGCGTGGTGGTGCGGCCCTTCGGCTCGCTGCCGATAAAGCCTTGGGTGACCACCAGCGCTTCCTGCAGGCGCGGCTGCAACTGCGCCCGGGCCAGTTCGCTGAGCGCGGCGCTGTCCGGCACGGCGCGGCCGAAGTGATCGTCGGTGCGCATCACTTTGCGCACGTCGAACCATTCGGCCTGCACGTTGCGGGCGCGCAGGATTTCAACGAACAGCAGGGTGGACATCAGCTCCCCATGGCTGACCAGTTCGTCGGTCAACGCCGTCGAGGTGGCCAGCGACGCGGCTTCCGACAGCATGGCGATGTTTTCCAGCAGGCGGTCTATTTCGTCGCGGATCACCGCCGGCGCCGCGAGGCGATCGAGGATGGCGTATTGGATACGCCGGATTTCATCAAGCTGGTAATTGCGCTTGTCGGCCTCGCAACCCTCGGCCAGGGCGACCAACAGGTTGGTGACGCCCGCCGAAGCGGACAACACCACCAGGCGGACCTGCGGGTTGGCCAGCACGACGTCGGCGCTGCGGTTCATGGCTTCAAAGTCGGCGACGCTGGTGCCGCCGAACTTGGCTACCACGGTGGAATTCTGGGGTGCTGCTTGGTTCATCTAGAAACCTCGTGTCAGGGATGCCCGTTTGGGGCACTGTAATTCCATAGCCTTGGCACAAGGGGAGAGCGGTAAACAGGGGGCAGGCGTAGAGGTCAGGCTACGATACACCCAGAAGCGCCCCACCTTGTCGATCGCCCTGCGGGCGATCCCCTGGTGACAACCCAGGGGATTCAGCCCCTGTAGTCGATACGATAATGGCCGGCCATTACCCTACCTCGGCGTCGCTCCCCCTCGGGTGCCGTCAACGGAGAAACGGCTCCTCTGACACTCTACCTGGGCGACGCGCCTCTTCTGGCTTGCGCACCGGGTGCGCAAGTAGGCTGTTAGGAATAGCCGGTTATCGCCATTCTGTCAACGTACAGACGGTGAGGGATTTTCATCTTGCACCAGCGCGATAAGCGTACAGGGCATCGCGGGCGTGGAACCGGCGCCAATCGGTTGCAGAGAACCGTCTTCCTTTTGGCTGAATAGCGGAATAACGCCCTGATGTTTCTCCAAATACTCCAGCCAACCGAAATTTTCGTTCAATTTGGTCGCTTTGATGGCGGCCCCTCTGGCGAGCAGGCTGCTCAGGCGGCCGTAGGTGGCTTCCTGATTAAATAAAATTTCATGCCGGCGGAAACGCGAACTTTCCGCGCTGGCGCCGCGTCCTTTCAACGGCGCCCCCGAACGGATGGCGAACACGTGATCTTCGCCGAAGAGATGGCCGAAGTGGTAGACCGCCAGCGCGTTCTGGTGGCGATTGGGCGACAGCGCCAGCACCTGGGCGATATTGCTCAGATCGAGGTAGTTCTCGGCGTGTTCGGAGTAGGCGTGGCCATAGTAGGCCGGAATGCCGTCCATGCGCGCCTGACGGTAGTATTCCCAGCTGCTGTCGGTGACGATCACCGGCACGTTCAGCTTGATCAGCGCCTGCGCCAGCATGCGCGCCACGCTGTTGGCGCCGACGATCAGCACGCCGCGCGGTTTCTGCTGCTGCACCCGCAGCCAGCGCGCCATCATGCCGCTGGTCAGGCTTTGCAACACCACGGTGCCGATGATGATGGCGAACACCACGGTCACCAGCCGGTCGGCGCCCTGATAGCCGCTGCGCTGCAGCGTCAGCGCGAACAGCGAGCTGACCGCCGCGGCCACGATGCCGCGCGGGGCGATCCAGCACAGCAGCAGCCGATCGCGCCAGTGCAGGGAAGAGCGCCAGGTCGACACCGCGATGCACAGCGGCCGGGCGATGAACTGCACCGCCAGCAGCAGCAGGAGCAACGGCCAGCCCATGTTCCACAGTGCCTGGATGTCGAGCCGCGCCGCCAGAATGATGAACAGCGCCGAGATCAGGATCGCCGACAGCTCCTCTTTAAACGCCAGAATATCGCTGGTGTCCACGTCGCGCATGTTGGCCAGCCAGATGCCCATCACCGTGACGGTCAGCAGGCCGGATTCGTCGGCGATGGCGTTGGACACGCCGAAGGCGGTCAGCATAATAGCCAGCACCGCCAGGTTCTGCAGGTAGCGCGGCAGCCAAACGCGGCGCAGCGCCAGGCCGAGCAGGTAGCCGAACAGCGCGCCGGCGATAAGCCCGACGGCGGCGGTCACGCCCAGCGTCCAAAACAGGTGGGTATAGGACTCCGCATTCTGCTTCAGCACGATAAACTCGAACACCAACAGGGTGAAGATGGCGCCGACCGGATCGATGACGATCCCTTCCCAGCGCAACACCTGGTTAATGTTGGCGTTCGGCCGCACCACGCGCATCAGCGGGGCGATCACCGTCGGCCCGGTCACCACCGTCACCGCGCCGATCAGCGCCGCCAGCTCCGGCGGGAAATCCAGCAGCCACCAGCTGGCGAGGCTGATGACCAGAAAGGTGACCAGCATGCCGACGGTGACCAGGTTGCGCACCACGCCTCCGAGGCCGCGTATCTCCTCGAAGCGCAGCGTCAGCGCCCCTTCGAACAGGATGATCGCCACCGACAGCGACACCAGCGGAAACAGCAGATCGCCGAACAGCAGATCCGGCTGCACCAGATGCACCGTCGGGCCGAGCACGATGCCGAACAGCAGCAGCGGCAAGATGGCCGGCAGGCGCAGCAACCAGGCCAGCCACTGCGCCAGCAGCGACGCCAGGCCGATAAGCACCAACATGAGCGGGGCGGATAATTCCATAAGCGAGATCCCTTTCAAATGACGAAATAAGCGATGATGACACAGCCTGATGACAATTCGGCAATCCCGATAACAGGCCGTTAGCCAAAAGTATAGAGTGAAAGCTGAAACGAGGCGGCAATGCGTTGACAGTTAGCGCCTATCGCAAGAAAAGAGATCATAATCACAGTCGAACAGGCTACAATCGGACAAACGCGTCATTTTTATTCTCAAGCCTAAGAGTGTTGCTATGAAAAATATCAATCCTAGTCAAACCGCTGCTTGGCAAGCCCTGCAGCAACATTATGCACAGATGAAAGACGTACGGATCGCTGACCTGTTCGCCCAGGACAGCGATCGTTTCTCCAGGTTCTCCGCGACCTTCAACGACCAAATGTTGGTGGACTATTCCAAGAACCGCATCACGCAGGAAACTCTGGAGAAGCTGCAGGCGCTGGCGAAAGAAACCGATCTGCAAGGCGCCATCAAATCGATGTTCGCCGGTGAGAAGATCAACCGCACCGAAGATCGCGCGGTGCTGCATATTGCCCTGCGCAACCGCAGCAACAGCCCGATTCTGGTCGACGGCAAAGACGTGATGCCGGAAGTGAACGCGGTATTGGCCAAGATCAAACAGTTCTGCGCGCGCGTCATCGGCGGCGAGTGGAAAGGCTACACCGGCAAGCCGATCACCGACGTGGTGAACATCGGCATCGGCGGTTCGGATCTCGGCCCTTACATGGTGACCGAAGCACTGCGCCCTTATAAAAACCACCTGAACATGCACTTCGTCTCCAACGTCGACGGCACCCACATCGCCGAAACGTTGCAGCCGCTGAATCCGGAAACCACACTGTTCCTGGTGGCCTCCAAAACCTTCACCACTCAGGAAACCATGACCAACGCCCACAGCGCGCGTGACTGGTTCCTGAGCAGCGCCGCCGATCAACAGCACGTGGCCAAGCACTTCGCCGCGCTGTCCACCAACGGCAAAGCGGTAGCCGAGTTCGGCATCGATACCGACAACATGTTCGAATTCTGGGACTGGGTCGGTGGCCGTTACTCCCTGTGGTCGGCGATCGGCCTGTCGATCGCGCTGTCCATCGGTTATGACAACTTCGAGCAGCTGCTGAGCGGCGCGCACGCTATGGACAAGCACTTCGCCGAAACGCCGGCGGAGAAAAACCTGCCGGTGCTGCTGGCGCTGATCGGTATTTGGTACAACAACTTCTTCGGCGCCGAAACCGAAGCCATTCTGCCGTACGATCAGTACATGCACCGTTTTGCCGCTTACTTCCAGCAGGGCAACATGGAATCCAACGGCAAGTACGTCGATCGCAACGGCAACCCGGTGGATTACCAGACCGGCCCTATCATCTGGGGCGAGCCGGGCACCAACGGCCAGCACGCGTTCTACCAGCTGATCCACCAGGGCACCAAGCTGGTGCCGTGCGATTTCATCGCGCCGGCCATCAGCCATAACCCGCTGGGCGATCATCACGCCAAACTGCTGTCCAACTTCTTCGCTCAGACCGAAGCGCTGGCGTTTGGCAAATCGCTGGAAGTAGTGAAAGCCGAGTTCGCGGCGCAGGGCAAAACCCCTGAGCAGGTCAAGCACGTGGCGCCGTTCAAGGTGTTTGAAGGCAACCGGCCGACCAACTCAATCCTGCTGCGCGAAATCACCCCGTTCAGCCTGGGCAGCCTGATCGCGCTGTACGAGCACAAGATCTTCACCCAGGGCGCGATCCTGAACATCTTCACCTTCGATCAGTGGGGCGTGGAGCTGGGCAAACAGCTGGCTAACCGCATCCTGCCGGAGCTGGCGGGCAGCGAGAAAATCAGCAGCCATGACAGCTCGACCAATGCGCTGATCAACCGCTTCAAGGAATGGCGCTAAGCGCCTGAGCTGAAGCCAATAAAAAACCCGCCGCGGCGGGTTTTTTTACGTCTGTAACAAATTACAGATTGATCGGCACTTCGAAGCTGACGCCCGCGCCCACGTCATCGGCGGTGCTGTGATCGTTGTCGGTGTACCACAGGCTGGTATCGAACTTAACCTGGGACGGGAAGGTGTAACCCCAACCGACCTGGACGCCCTTCAGCGTATCGGATTTCGGGAACGCCTGGTTGATGCTTTGGCTCCGCGGGTTCACCTTGGCGTATACCAGACGGGTGCTCCAGCGCTGACTGTCGTCCAGCACCAGCTCGACGCGGCCGGACAGCATCTGGCCGTCGCCGCCCATTGCGTGACCCAGCGGGTAGCCCTGCTGATAGTAGCCGCCTTTGTAGACCCAGTGATTGTAGACATAGCCTTTGCGATCCATATTGGCGCGGGTATCCGCCCCTTCAATCGACCAGTTGATCGTGGTGCTGCCCCACTCAGGGTGACCTTCCAGACCCAACAGATACGTATTTTGTGATGGCAGATAACCGGCTTCATCCTCGCCGACCAGTTGGCCGTACAGGCTGACCGGCAGGCCAATCAGCGGCTGCATTTTCAGCTTGAAGTCGAAACCGGCGAGCTGGTTGCCCGGGTCATTGATTGAATTATCGGTATTGTCTTTGCCGGTTGTCGCATCCCAGAACGAACTCCAGGACTGCGGACGGCCTTCACCGCCCCACATCATGACACGTGACGCACCCAATTCGAGGAAGTCTGTCGGCATCATGGTGAAGCGGCCGCCGATCAGTTTGGTGTGCGGTACAGAACTGTACTGTGACAGCTGGCCTGCGGTCAGTTGGTATTGCCAGCGGCCGATCCACGACAGCCACGGGGTTTCAAACGGCGATTGATCGGCGCGCTGCAGCATAAAGCCGGCTACCGGGCGCGCGGCGTCGGAGCGAATCAGGCTGCCGTCGTAACCCGGGCCCCACCATTGGGAAACCTCGCCGAAGGAGAGCCACTGGTTCCAGATTTTCACTGCGCCGTAGGAGCCGTTCATATTGAATTTTGAGCCGTCGCTGACGCGCTGATCGCCTTCCACCGAGCCTTGCAGACGCACATCCCAGAACTCGCCGTTGGCGCCGGCGCCGATGGTCAGGCGATCGTCGGCGTACTCGTTTTGGCCGAAGCCCTGCGGGGTGCCGGGTTTATCGGTCGATGCGTAACCGCTGACGCGGATGTTGGCCTTTAACGCATCGACGCGGCGTTGCACGCGATCGATGACGTTCTTCTCGGTATTGGTCACCGGCTTGGCCTGCGCGATAACGGAACTGATCTCTTCCTGACTCAGCGGCCAGGTGGACAGGCTGACGTTGATGACGCCGCGGTCAGACAACCAGGCGAGATCGTTACGCAGATCGTTGTCAGGGGCTACCAGGCCGGCGGCGTGGCCGGATAATGCACAGGTAAACAGGCCCGCAGCGACCAGTCCGTTAAGTTTAGCGCGCATAAAAAATCCCTTGTTAATTCGAGGTTATTGGTTTTATGTAAAGATCTCTGCGTCCCATGATAGTTGACATTTCGATTTGCTACAAATCTATGAGTCAGAAACATCTTATTATAAGGTGATGAATTAAATGGGGTTTAAAAACGCTTTCGCGCGAAGGCCAAATTTTAAGACAATGCCTATATTGGCGCTAACGGATAATTTAAGCGGTAATCAGAGAGGATCTTTATGGCAAAAACGTCGCGTTCGATCATGATAGCGAAGGGGCTGCAGCGGGTGCTGAACGTGGGCTTGTTGCTGCTGGCGGCAATTCTGGTGGTATTTCTGGTCAAGGAGACCATCCATCTGGCGAAGGTGTTATTTATTAACAGCGAAGAGTCGTCCTCTTACCTGTTGATTGAAGGCATCGTGATTTATTTTTTGTACTTTGAATTTATCGCCTTGATCGTCAAGTATTTTGAGTCGGGTTATCATTTCCCGCTGCGCTATTTTATTTATATCGGCATTACCGCGATTATTCGTTTGATTATCGTGGATCACAAAAATCCCATCGACACCCTGATCTACGCGGCGGCGATATTGGTGCTGGTGGTGACGCTCTATCTGGCTAACACCGACCGGCTGAAACGGGAGTAGCTGAGATAAAAATGGCGGCCAAAGGCCGCCAAAGACACAGGATATAATTACCCGTCGTCTTTCAAGCGACAGCGTTGTTGACTGCACTCGCTAACCCCAGTTACTTACTGAAGTAAGCGCCTGGGCTTAGCGAGCTGGTCGCCTGGCTGTAACTTGAAATCCATAGGGTAAAAGATAAGGAAAAACATCAAACGCACTGCAGTGGCACAAATTACCCCTTCACGCCGCCGGCCGTCAGGCCACCCACCAGCCAGCGCTGCGCCAGCAGGAACACGGCGGTAATCGGTATCGCCGACAGTACCGCGGCGGCGGCGAAGTCGCCCCACAGGTAGTTCTGCGGGTTGAGATATTGCTGCATCCCCACCGCCAGCGTGTAGCTGTTCACATCGCGCAGCAGCAGCGACGCCACCGGCACTTCGGTGATGGCGGCAATAAACGACAGAATGAATACCACCGCCAGAATCGGCACCGACAGCGGCAACAGCACCAGACGAAACGCCTGCCACGGCGTGGCGCCATCCAGCGCCGCCGCTTCTTCCAGCGAATTGTCGATGGTTTCGAAATAGCCTTTGATAGTCCAGACGTGCAGCGCAATGCCGCCCATGTAGGCGAAAATCACGCCGCCGTGGGTGTTCAGGCCGATAAACGGAATGTACTGTCCCAGGCGATCGAACAGGGCGTACAGCGCCACCAGCGACAGCACCGCCGGGAACATCTGGAAGATCAGCATGCTTTTCAACAGCGCGCTCTTGCCGCGAAAACGCATGCGGGCGAAGGCGTAGGCGCAGGTGGTGGATAGCGTCACGATACCGATGGCGGTGATCGCCGCGATCTTGACTGAGTTCCACAGCCACAGCAGCACCGGGAACGGCGGCGGCGTCACGCTGCCGTCGGCGTGGGTGACGCTGAAGCCGAGCGCCAGCCGCCAGTGATCCCAAGAGAGGGTTTCCGGTATCAGGCTGCCGGTGGCGAAGTTGCCGGAGCGCAGCGAGATGGCGACCACCATCAGCAGCGGAAACATGATCAGGGCGATAAAGCACAGCATCAAGATATGGGTGATCCACAGGCGCAAGCGCTGGGATTTGGGTTGAACCATGGCCATCGTTATTCTCCCTAATCGAAGTTCATCTTGCTGGCTTTCAAATTCAGGATCGCCAGCGCGCCCACCAGCAGGAAGATCAGCGTGGCGATGGCGGCCGCCAGGCCGAAGTCTTGCCCGCCGCCGCCTTCGAAGGCGATGCGGTAGGTGTAGCTGACCAGCAGATCGGTATAGCCGGCCGGCGTGGTGGTGCCGATCATGTCCGGGCCGCCGTTGGTCAGCAGCTGGATCAGCACGAAGTTGTTAAAGTTGAAGGCGAAGCTGGCGATCATCAGCGGCGTCAGCGGCTTGATCAGCAGCGGCAAGGTGATGCGGAAGAAGTTTTGCCACGGGTTGGCGCCATCCATCGCCGAGGCCTCGTACAGATCGTCCGGGATCGCTTTCAGCAGCCCCATGCACAGGATCATCATGTACGGGTAGCCGAGCCAGGTGTTGACGATCAGGATCATGCTCTTGGCGGTGAGCGGATCGCTGAACCAGGCGGGTTTGATGCCGAACAGATGGCTGAGCATCATGTTGATTTCGCCGAAGCTCTGGTTGAACAACCCTTTGAAGATCAGGATCGAGATGAACGACGGCACCGCATAGGGCAGGATCAGCAGCACGCGGTAGATCGCCTTGCCTTTCAGCGCCTCCCACTGCACCACGCAGGCCAACACCATGCCGACCGCCACGGTGAGGATCACCGTCATTACCGAGAACACGATGGTCCAGATGAAGATCGACACGAACGGTTTCTTGATGCCTTCGTCCTGCAGCACCCGCAGGAAGTTTTTCCAGCCGGTGGTGACGGTATAGCCGGGGCTCAGGGTTTCCTGCGCCCAGCCGCCGTCGGCGTTGATCGCCTGATAGAAGCCGATGTCGCCGTTCGGCCGATAGCGCACCTGGGTCTGGTTATTGGTCAGCGTGCTGCCGTCTTTGTCCAGCGCATACAGCGGACGGGTGCCGGAGAATTGGCGAAGAGAGCTCATGCGCAATTCACCGCCGTCGGGCAGTTGCGCCACCAGCTGGCTCAGCGCTTGCCGGTTCTGGGTGATCACTCGCAGCGTGGCGCGTTCGCCCTGCGGCGCGGCGCTCTGCGTGGTCAATGTCAGGGTTTGCGGCGCAGCGGCGTCGAGGCGGAAAGGCTCGGAAATCATCGGCTGTTCACTATCCGGCGAGGTTAATTGCAGGCGCCATTGCTGATTTTCCGCCGGGTAGAGGCCGAAGGTGAAGGTTTTGCCGCTCTGGAACTGGCGTTGCATCAGCACCGATTGCGCGCGCTCAAAGGTCAGCTGGTTGGTGCTGCTGTAGTTGGTAAAGGCGATGGCGATGGTGCAGATCAGCGGGAACAGGACGAACAGTCCCATGCCGGCGACGCCGGGATACACATAGCGCCAGGCGTAGGCGCGGCGGTTGGCGAAGACGTAAAGTCCGGCGCTGACCAGGATCAGCGTCAGGATGGCGAACAGGTATTCACCCTGTGCATACATCAACACAATCAGGTAGCAGGTCACCAGGCTGAACAGGCCGACCACCAGCCATTTCAGCGCGTCGCTTTGCCACCACTTCGATTTTTTACGCGCAGGCGTCCCGGCGTGAGCGAATTGCATAGGGCGTTCCTTTCTGTGAAGCAATGGCGGGGCGCCACGGCGCCCCGCACGACGTCGTTACTTGGTGATGCGGGTCTGCACGTCGTCCAGCGCGGCTTTCACCGTCTGACGGCCGCTGACGGCGTTGATCACTGCACTGCGTTCGGCGTACCAGAAGGCGCTCATCTGCGGGATGTTCGGCATAATCTCCCCGTTTTGCGAGTTCTGCATGGTGGCGGCGATCTTCGGATCTTTGGCCAGCGCCTCCTGGTAGGATTTCAGCGCCACCGCGCCCAGCGGTTTGTCTTTGTTGACGTCCGCCAGCCCTTCGTTGGTCAGCAGGTAGTTTTCGAGGAACTCGGTCGCCAGCTCCTTATTCGGACTGGCGGCGTTGATGCCGGCGGTCAGCACGCCGACGAACGGCTTGGACGGTTTGCCTTTGAAGGTCGGCAGCAGCGTCACGCCGTAGTTGATTTTGCTCTGCTCGATGTTGTTCCAGGCCCATGGCCCGTTGATGGTCATCGCGGTTTGGCCTTTGTTGAACGCGGCCTCGGCGATCGAGTAATCGATATCGGCGTTGATGTGTTTGTTTTTCACCAGATCGACGATGAACTGCAGGCCAGCCTGTGAACCGGCGTTGGCGACGCCGACATCCTTGATGTTGTATTTGCCGTTTTCATACTTGAAGGCATAACCGCCGTCGGCGGCGATGATAGGCCAGGTGAAGTAGGGTTCCTGCAGGTTCCACATGATGGCGCTCTTGCCGCCGGCGCGCAGCTGTTTGTCCAGCGCCGGGATCTCTTCCCAGGTCTTCGGCGGCTGTTTGACCAAGTCCTTGTTGTAAATCAGCGACAGCGCTTCGACGGCGATCGGGTAGCCGATCAGCTTGCCGTCATAGCGCACGGCGTCCCAGGTGAACGGGAACAGCTTGTCCTGGAAGGCTTTGGACGGGTGGATTTCGGCCAACAGGCCGGACTGCGCATAGCCGCCGAAGCGGTCGTGGGCCCAGAAAATGATGTCAGGACCGTCGCCGGTGGCGGCCACCTGCGGATATTTTTCTTCCAGTTTGTCCGGGTGCTCGACGGTGACCTTGATGCCGGTGTCTTTTTCGAATTTCTTGCCGACTTCCGCCAGGCCGTTATAGCCCTTGTCGCCGTTGATCCAGATAACCAGTTTGCCTTCCTCAATCTTGGCGAAGGCGGAAGAAGAGAGCACCAGGGTGGCCAGTGCCGAGAGCGCCAGCGTGCGGGCGAGGGTAATGCTGCGAGTCATAATCCAGTCCTTCTTTTTGTGGGCACATAAATCAAGGAGAGACGTTTCGCGGTAATAGTGGGTCACAACGCGACATATTCTCATCCTCCCCCCTCTACGCCCCTAAGATGAGGAGTGTGATCCAGTTAACGTTGTGCTCTATTCTGTGGCGTCAGGCACAAAATAGGGGGGCGATTTTTGCCAGCCGGATCACAGATTTGCCTTAAGCGCGGAACTTCTCATCGCCGCGGTCGTTCTCTCATCCTCCCGCCTCCTCCCCCATGAAAAATCCTGTTACGGATGATTACCCTTTCCGGTGACTCCCGCACTATCGGCACATCGATTTTTAACGCCACGCGCAGCAGGGATACCGGATTTATGTCGTCAATGCCTATCGCCACTCAGCCCACCCTGTACCGGATCCATCCGGCCAGTTTCCGTGACGGAAACGGGGACGGCGTGGGCGACGCACACGGCATGCTTGCAGCGCTGCCGTACCTGAAAGCGCTGTCGATCGACGGCCTGCTGCTGCCGCAGACGCTGGCGCCGGAGGCCGAGGCGACGGTGACGGGCGAAGGGCTGACGCTGTGGTACGGCGATGAAGCCAACCGCGTTCGCAATGCCGTCGCGCCGCAGCGGTTCGCCCACGGCGCGCTGGCGCTGGACGTGATGCCGTTCAGCGCGGAGAAGCTGGCGGCGGTGTTGCACGCCCGCCGCGCCACGTTGGCGGACAGCCTGTGGAGCACCGGGGATGCCGAGCAGCCAAGAGTGGTCAGCCGCTGGGGGCAAGGCGATTTGCGTTCCGCCGCCGCCTTTTTGACGCTGTTGGCGATGTTGCCGGCGCCGATCTGCCTGTATCAGGGCGAAGAGCTGGGGCTGCCGCATGCCGCCGGCCTGCAGGATCCGCGCGGCGCGCAAACGCCGATGCCGTGGCATGAAGCCCCCGAACAGGTCACCGCCGGGGAGATCAGCTGGTATCAGCAGGTGGCGATCGAACACCGCGCATTGGCCATCAGCCGCCAACAGCACGACAGCCACTCCACCTTACGTTACTGCCAGGCGCTGTTGGCCCTGCGCCGTTCGCCGCTCATCCAGCGCGGCGAGCTGAACGCGGTCAGCCAGCGGGACGGCGTGGTGCGCTTACTTATTACCCATCAGGATCAATGCCTTGAAGCGCTGATAAACCTGCAGCCTTATACTCAGGCGGCCGCGCCGTCTGAGGCGACCTTGCCGTTGGCATGGCAGCACGGCGCGCAGCAAGAGGGTCATCAATGGGTTTTGGCGGGCTTTGCCTCCGCCATTTTCACACGACATGTTAACTGCGAAAGCAGGGGAGTAACGCATGGCTAGCGTGACACTGCGCAGCGTTTATAAGGCCTTCGGTGAGGCCGTGATTTCCAAAGACGTCAATCTGACCATCGAAGACGGCGAGTTTGTGGTGTTTGTCGGGCCGTCGGGCTGCGGCAAATCGACGCTGCTGCGCATGATCGCCGGGCTGGAGGACATCACCTCCGGCGACCTGCTGATCGGCGAGAAACGGATGAATGAGGTGCCGCCTTCCGAGCGCGGCATCGGCATGGTGTTCCAGTCCTACGCGCTGTATCCGCACCTGTCGGTGGCGGACAACATGTCGTTCGGCCTGAAGCTGGCCGGCGCCAGGAAAGCGGAAATCAATCAACGGGTGAACCAGGTCTCCGAGGTGCTGCAGCTGGCGCACCTGCTCGATCGGCGGCCGAAGGCGCTGTCCGGCGGGCAGCGTCAGCGCGTGGCGATCGGCCGCACGCTGGTGGCCGAGCCGGACGTGTTTCTGCTCGACGAACCGCTGTCCAACCTCGATGCCGCGCTGCGGGTGCAGATGCGCATCGAGATCTCCCGTCTGCACAAGCGCCTGCAGCGCACCATGATTTACGTCACTCACGATCAGGTCGAAGCGATGACGCTGGCCGACAAGATCGTGGTGCTCGACGCCGGTCGCGTGGCGCAGGTCGGCAAGCCGCTGGAACTGTACCACTACCCGGCCAACCGCTTCGTCGCCGGGTTTATCGGCTCGCCGAAGATGAACTTCCTGCCGGTCAAGGTGACCGCTGCGCAGGCGCAACAGGTGCAGGTCGAACTGCCCAACCGTCAACTGGTCTGGCTGCCGGTGGAAGGCGCGGGCGTTCAGCCCGGCGCCAACCTGTCACTGGGCATTCGCCCCGAACATCTGCTGCCCGGCGAAGCCTCTGAAGTGCGGCTTACCGGCGACGTACAGGTGGTGGAGCAGCTCGGCAACGAGACGCAAATCCACATCCAAATCCCGGCCATCCGTCAAAACCTGGTGTACCGCCAGAACGACGTGGTGCTGGTAGAAGAAGGTGCCACATTCGCCATCGGCCTGCCGCCTCACCGCTGCCACCTGTTCCGTGAAGACGGTACGGCATGTAAACGGCTGCACCAGGAGCCGGGCGTTTAAAGCATCAAAGTCGGTATAACAGGAGAATAATGATGACTACTCTGCGCAAACTTCCTCTGGCACTGGCTGTCGCCGCCGGTGTTCTCTCTACTCAGGCGCTGGCCGTGGATTTTCACGGTTACGCCCGTTCCGGCATCGGCTGGACCGGCAGCGGCGGTGAGCAACAGTGCTTCAAGGCCACCGGCGCCGCGAGCAAATACCGTCTCGGCAACGAATGTGAAACCTACGCCGAACTGAAACTGGGGCAGGAAGTGTGGAAAGAAGGCGACAAGAGCTTCTATTTCGACACCAACCTGGCCTATTCGGTCTCGCAACGTTCCGACTGGGAAGACGTGACGCCGGGCTTCCGCGAAGTCAACGTGCAGGGTAAAAACCTGATCGACTGGCTGCCGGGCTCCACGCTGTGGGCCGGTAAGCGTTTCTATCAGCGTCATGACGTTCACATGATCGACTTCTACTACTGGGATATCTCCGGCCCGGGCGCCGGTCTGGAAAACATCGATCTGGGCTTCGGCAAGCTGTCCGCCGCCGTGACCCGCAACTCCGAATCCGGCGGCTCTTACGGCTATCTGGATAACGAATGGAAACAGCGTCCGACCGTCAACGACACTTTCGACCTGCGTCTGGCCGGCCTGGAGCTGAACCCGGGCGGCACCCTGGAGCTGGGCGTGGACTACGGCCGCGCCAATGCGCAGGATAACTACCGCCTGGCGGACGGTGCCAGCAAAGACGGCTGGATGTTCACCGCGGAACACACGCAGAGCATCCTGAACGGTTACAACAAGTTCGTGCTGCAGTACGCCACCGACTCGATGACCTCGCAGAACAACGGCCGCAACGAAGGCGCCACCATCGATAACAACGGCAAGATGATCCGCGTGCTGGATCACGGCGCCATCGACTTCAACGATCAATGGGCGCTGATGTACGTCGCCATGTTCCAGGACATCGACCGCGACAACAACAACGGCACCACCTGGTACACCGTGGGCGTGCGCCCGATGTACAAATGGACGCCGATCATGAGCACCTTGCTGGAAGCCGGCTATGACAACGTCAAATCCCAGCGCACCGGCGATCGCAACGGCCAGTATAAAGTGACCCTGGCTCAGCAATGGCAGGCGGGCAACAGCATCTGGTCGCGTCCGGCCATCCGCCTGTTCGCCACCTACGCCAAGTGGGACGAGAAGTGGGGCTACGCCACCGGCGATGACACCGGGTATAACGCCGGCACCGCTTACAACGACACCAGCATGCATACCTTCAGCCGCGGCAAGGATGACGAAGTCACCTTCGGCGCCCAGATGGAAATTTGGTGGTAACGACAGGACGGGGAGGGCCGCAGGCTCTCCCCCAATCGCATTCGCCGCGGCCGGATCTCTTGCCTGATCCATCGCGGCGCTGAAAGAGGATATAACGATGAAAAAGAATCTGCTGTCACTCTGCCTGTCGCTGGCGCTGACCGTCGGCGCGCCTTTGGCGGCCAATGCCGATACGCCGGCCAACGTTTCCGTCGCGCCGGCCATCAGCGCCGCCACGCTGCAAAGCCTGCCGTGGCAGCCGTTGCAGCCGCCGGTGTCGCAAGAGGTGAAGCTCGACGCCGTCAGCCCGCAGCTCAATCAGGGCGAGATCCAGGGGGCGATCGCCGCCTATACGTTGCCGGCCGATCGCGGTTCGCTGGAAGTGACGCTGAGCAGCCTCGCCAAAAACAATTCGCTGTACGCGCCGAGCGTGCTGGTGCTGGACGAGCATCTGCGCCCGGCGGCGTATTACCCGAGCAGCTATTTCCCTTACCAGCCGCCGGGGGCGATGTCCTCCGATCGTCTCGAAGGCACGCTGAAGCTGACGCCGGCGCTCGGTCAAAAACAGATTTACCTGCTGGTGTACACCACTCGCCAGGATTTGGTGAAAACTACGCAGCTGACCAACCCGGCCAAGGCCTATGCGCAGGGGGTGGGCAACGCGGTGCCGGATATCCCGGATCCGATCGCCGGCCACGCGACGACCGGCACGCTGAAGCTTAAGGTCACCGCTGAACAGGGCACCGGCAACGTGATGATCGGCATGCTGCAGCCTGCGCCGAGCGTGGCGCCGGTGGTGGTGGGGTCGAGCACCCCGGCCGCAGCGGCGGCACCGATGCCGACGCCGGAGAAACCGGCGGAGCCGATGCTCAACGATACCGAAAGCTACTTTAATAACGGCATCAAGCAGGCGGTGAAGGCGGGCGATATCGATAAGGCGCTGAAGCTGATGAATGAGGCCGAGAAGTTGGGCTCTACCACTGCGCGTAAAACGTTTATCAGCAGCGTTAAAGGCAAGGGGTAACACCCGGCGCTGCCGATGCTGGCTCGATGATTGGTGCGCCTTGGCGCACCTTTTTTCATCCGCGCGCCAGCGTTGCGCCGATCAACGCCAGCAGACGGGCGTTGTCCACCTGCTGCATGATGCGCACCGGCTTGCCCTGCGGCGGCGGCATACCGACCGTCAGGCGCAGGCCGCCCGGCCGCCAACGGCGTGAGCTGCCGCGCGTCAACGCCCCTTCCAGCGCCACATCCACATGGAACATTTCGGTCGTGACCAACTGCGGTTCCAGCAGCCAGGCGATCACCAGCGCATCATGGATCCAGCAGCCCGGCAGGCGCCGCGTATGGCGCGAATAGTCGATCCACGGCTGCGTGGTGGCGCGCAAATAACGGCATAGCGGGGTATCCGGCTGGGTCAGCGCGGCCAGATCCGCCTGGGTCAGCATGGTCTGGGTGGTGACGTCCAGCGGCGCCAGCGTGATATTGGCACCGCTGTTCAACACCAGCCGCGCCGCTTCCGGATCCAAACCAAAATTGGTGTCCTTGATGTATCCTTCGACGTTGAACACGCCGCCCATGATCACGATCTCTTTCACCGCCTGCGCCATCTGCGGGTAAAGCTGCATGGCGTGCGCAACGTTGGTCAGCGGGCCGATCGCCGCCAGCGTGATCTCGCCGGGATGCCGGCAGATCAGTTCGCCGATGGCGATGGCGGCGTCCGGTGCGGGCGCGTTGGCCAGCGAGGGGGCGGGCAAGTCGCGCCACAGCGCCGCCAGCTGAGGATCGGCGATTGGGCGGTCCAGATGTGCGCGCCACGGCTCCGGCGGCTCGCTCAGGGCGCGCGCCGCGCCGAGGGCGACCGGTACCCGGTAGCCGCTCTGCGCCAGCAGATCGGAGGCGACGGCGAAGCCCACTTCACGCGGGGTATTGCCGGCCACGATGCTGATCAGCTCCAGTTGCAGCTGCGGTTTGGCCGCCAGCGCCAGAGCCAGCGCCAGACCGTCATCGACGTTGGCGCCGGGAACGCCGTTGCCGGGATCGCAATCAATGATTAAACGCATAGTAAGGTGTCCTGAGAAACCGCTAACAGCCGCACGAGTGGCGGATGCGCAGTTGAAAAGCGAATTCATGCAGCTCGGCGGGCGCGGCGCCGGCGGCCAGCATGGCGATGGCCCGTTTGGCCATGGCGTCGATCGGCTGCTCGACCGCGCTGAGCGGCGGCACGCTGAATTCGGATTGCTGCGTGCCGTTAAAACAGATCAGCGCCAGATCATCCGGCGCGCGCAGCCCATGTTCCGCCAGCGCCGACAGGCAGCCGAGCGCCTGCTGCTCGTTAGAGGTGAAAACGGCGCGCGGGCGCGGGCCTTGCACCAGGCGCTGGGTGGCCTGGTAACCGCCCTGGCGGGTGTAGGGCACCTCGAAAATCCATTCGTCGCGCGGCGCGATGCCCGCTTCCAGCAGCGCATCGCGCCAGCCGTTCAGGCGATCCTGTGCGTTGAGCATGGTCAGCGGGCCGATAAAAATGCCGATATCGCGATAGCCGTGCTGCAGCAGATGGCGGGTCGCCTGGCAGGCGGCGTCGCGCTCGTCGACGCGAATGGCGCAGACGCCGGCCTGGCTGTCGATGGTATCTATCATCACGCAGGGCGTGCCGGAGGCGCGGATCAGATCGAACCACGGATGGCGATCGACGCTGGTGTACAGCAGGCCGTCGACCTGGCGGCGCAGCAGGTTGTTGATCAGCTCATATTCGCGCTGCCGGTCGTCGCCGGCGTCGCCCAGCAGCAGCACGCGGCCGCGGCTGAAGGCCTCCTGCTGCAGCGCCCGCGCCAGCGTGGCGAAGAACGGGTTGGAAATATCCGGCACCACCAGCCCATAGGTTTGCGTGCTGCCGGAGGCCAGCGCTCGCGCGATGTCATTCGGCCGGTAGCCGGTCTGCTCGATCGCCGCCAGCACGCGCAGCCGGGTGGCTTCCGCCACCGGGCGCGGGCCGTTGTTGATCACGTAGCTGACCACGGCGACGGAGGTGCCCGCTATGCGAGCCACGTCGGCGCGGGTAACGCGGCGCGCGGAGTGATTATCCAAATTGAGGTCCTGTTCGCCTTCCCGCTACGCGGCATCCTGCGGCAGGTTGAGATCGCGGCCGCGGGTTTCGGGAGCAAAGAAGGTGGTGATTAAGCCGATGGCCGCCATTACAACAAAATAGCAGGCGACAGGCCACCAGTGACCGAAACCGGACAGCAGCGCGGTGGCGATCAGCGGCGCAGTGCCGCCGGAGAGGATCGACCCGAGCTCCTTGGCGAACGCCATTTTGGAGTAGCGGTTCTTCACGCCGAACAGTTCGACGCCGTAGGCCGCCTGCACGCCGAAGATCCCCAGCGATGCGATGCACATGCCGACCACGATCACCGAGATGACGATCGCCGGCTCACGGCTGTCGAGCAGCCAGAACGCCGGGAAAGCGTACAGCACCAGCAGCAGGCAGAACCACCGGTAGGTGATGCGACGGCCGAAACGATCGGAGAGCCAGCCGGCCAGCGGGATCACCAGAAAACCGCACAGTGAGGCGATCAGCACCGCCAGCGCCGGCACCGATTTATCGACCATCAGCACCTTGGCGACGTAGCCGACGATAAAGCCCTGGCACAGGTAGGAAGGGCCGTTCTCGCCGATGCGCAGGCCAAGCATCACCCAGAACGCCTTGGTGCGTTGCAGGTAGCTGCGTGAGTCCGGCGTGGCCTGGGCGGCGTCGAGCATGCGCTGGTGGTTTTGCTGCAGTTCGCGTTCGAACACCGGCGTTTCCCGCACGTGGCGGCGCAGATACAGCGCCACGCCGGCGATCAGGATACTGGCGAGGAACGGAATGCGCCAGCCCCAGCTCATCAGGTCTTCCTTGTCCAGCTGCAATACCAGCAGCCACACCAGCGACGCCAGCAGGGTGCCACTGTTGGAGCCGATGGCGATGATCGACGCCACCAGCCCGCGCCGCTTGGCCGGCGCGTATTCCGCCAGCATCACCGCCCCGCCGGACAGCTCCGCACCGGCGCCGAACCCCTGCGCGAAGCGCAGGATCACCAGGCAGGCGGGCGCCCAGACGCCGATTTGCGCATAGGGCGGGATCAGGCCGATCAATGTGGTGGAGAGGCCCATCAGCGCCACGGTGGTGATCAACACCACGCGGCGGCCTTTGCGATCGCCGATCCAGCCGAACACCAGCGCGCCGATCGGCCGCGCGACGAAGCCGACGGAGTAGGTGGCGAAGCTGGCCAGCAACGCCACCAGCGGCGTGGCTTCGGGGAAGAACACGTCGCCGAACACCATGCCGGCCGCCAGGCCGTACAGCGCAAAGTCGACGTATTCCATGGCGGTGCCGAGCCAGCAGGAGAAGGTGGCGCGCCAAAATTGGCTGCGCCCCTCTTTGGTTGCCAGGCGTTCATCGGCCGCCAGCGCGGCGTCGGCGGTCTGTGAAGGGGCAAGCGTTGTTTCGCTCATGGCAGTGCTATCCTCTTTTGTTCTGCGCCTGGAGGGGCGCGGTTAAAGATGGTTTCCCTGGTGCCGGCAACAAAGGTGTGCCGACAAATCATGTCGGACGCATGGCGATTCAACGCTGCGGTATCAGGGTATCTACGCGCGTAGATAACACAACGCGAGGAAGCTGAAACTTTGCGGGCGATCACAGAATCGTCAGCGCGCCGGGAAATGAAGATAGAGAATGCGGATGGCAAAAAGATGACAGAACCCCGGTTTTTCCGGCCGATTGACCTGCCGTTTTCGCCACGAATCAGCCTGCCGCTTTCGCATTTCTGCGCTACAATGGGGGCCTGTTAACAGTTTGTATCGTCTGGCGCGCCGTACCGGCTGCGGTTCAGGCGAGGAGTAAAGCAATGTCTGGCATCAGGGATTCCATCCTGCCGCCGCTGGAGTGGTTATCCGAACAGGATCCTCCGGCGCCCGCCGCCGTCAGCGACTGGCTGATGGAGTTAGGCTCCATGACCCGACGATTTGAACGCCATTGCGCCCAGGTGCGCGTTGAACCGCAGCGCGAATGCTTCGTCACGCGCGAGGCGCTGGGCGACGAGGCGAACCACCTGCCCGATAGCCCGCGCTACTGGCTGCGCGAAGTGGTGCTGCTGGGCGACGGCCAGCCCTGGCTGCTGGGGCGCACGGTGATCCCGGAACATACGCTGACCGGCCCCGACCAGGCGCTGGTGGATCTGGGGACGCTGCCGCTGGGGCGCTATTTGTTCAGCAGTGGCGATCTGACCCGCGACTATATCCATATCGGCCGACAGGATGCGCTGTGGGCGCGTCGTTCACGGTTGCGGCTGGCGGGCAAGCCGCTGCTGCTGACCGAACTGTTTTTACCGGCTTCGCCGCTGTATTCAGCGGTTCCCGCATAAGAGAGGAGAGCAAGACGTTGGAGGGAAGCGTGACTCAAAGTAAATGGCGGGCTTACAGCCATTTGATGCGCATTGATAAACCGATTGGCACGCTGTTGCTGTTGTGGCCGACGCTGTGGGCACTGTGGCTGGCCGGAAAAGGCGTGCCGCCGCTGTCGATTTTGCTGGTGTTCGTGCTCGGCGTGTTCCTGATGCGCGCCGCCGGCTGCGTGGTGAATGACTATGCCGATCGCGCGGTGGACGGCTACGTGAAACGCACCGCCGGGCGGCCGATGCCGAGCGGCCGGGTGAGCGCGAAAGAGGCCAAGGTGCTGTTCGTGGTGCTGGTGCTGATCTCGTTCTGCCTGGTGTTGACGCTGAATGCGATGACCATCTGGCTGTCGCTGGCGGCGCTGGCGCTGGCCTGGGTGTATCCGTTTATGAAGCGGGTGACCAACCTGCCGCAGTTCGTGCTGGGCGCCGCGTTCGGCTGGGGCATTCCGATGGGCTATGCGGCGGTCAGCGAATCGCTGCCGCTCAGCTGCTGGCTGCTGCTGCTGGCGAACATCTGCTGGACGGTGGCCTATGACACGCTGTATGCGATGGTCGATCGCGACGATGATCTGAAAATCGGCATCAAGTCCACCGCTATCCTGTTCGGGCGTTATGACAAGCTGATCGTCGGGCTGCTGCAGTTCGCGACGTTGCTGCTGCTGGTGTGGGTCGGTTATCTGGCGCAGCTCGGCGGCGCGTTTTACTGGTCGCTGCTGCTGGCGGGCGCGCTGTTCATTCACCAGCAGAAGCAGATCGCCGGGCGCGAGCGCGACGCCTGCTTCAAGGCCTTTCTGCAGAACAACTATGTCGGGCTGGTGGTGTTTATCGGCATCGCGCTGAGCTATCTGCCGGCGTAACGGTTTCCTGCAGCAAGAAAAAAGGCACCCCTTGGGGTGCCTTTTGTGTTTCCGCGCCGGGCGAAATCACTCGTCTTTCTCTTCTTGCGCATCGGTTTGCGGCAGAGCGTTGGTCTCTTCCGGCATGTTGACGCTTTCGATGGTCAGCTTGATTTCCGGCGTGATCAGATCGCTCAGCATGCTGTACACCTCGAGGGTGTGCTCGCGGATCGCATCGCCGCTGTCGTTGATGTAGCCTTCTTCACGCAGCGTCGCCACCAGGGTGGAGAACACCGCCTTGTCGAAGAACTCCGGCGCATTGATGCCGTGCAGCACCGACAGACGCTGCGCCATGATGCGGCTCTCTTTCTCCAGCGCGCCGCGGTTGATGCTCGGGTTGGCGCTGAGGATCGACATGGTGATGGCGTAGCGTTGCAGGGTTTCGCGCACCCCGGCGGCCAGCAGCTGCAGCGGGCGAATGCGCGCCGGGTTGAGCACCAGATCGTCGCCTTTGTCGCAGATCAGCTGTTGACGGATCAGCTCGTCGATCATCGGCCGCAGCACCTCCGGCAGCTGTTCCTTGTCGTTATGCAGGAACAGCTCGGCTTTCAGCATCGGGTAGATCATGCCGATCTGGCGCAGCAGCTCGGCGCGCGACACCCGACGGTGATGCATCACGATGCTGGCGATCAGCGACGGCAACACCAGCAGATGGTGGATGTTGTTGCGGTAATAGGTCATCAGCACCGCCTGCTCGCGCGGCAGGATGATGATGTCGCCGATGCTGTCCTTCTCCACCTCGAACTTGTTCATGTTCAGCGCGTGATCCAGCAGCTCATCCGGCGTTTGCGTCGGCACGGTGACGTCACGCGCGTAAGGCGCGTTGCGCATCAGCTGCAGGTAGCACTCGAGCTGCTCGACCAGCTGTTCGCGGGTCAGCGAACGCTGACGCGAGGCCAGCAGCGCGGTGGAACACAGGTTCATGGCGTTGGCTGCGGCGGCATTGTTGATGCGCACCATGATCTGGCCGGCCAGATCGTTGACCGTCGGCGTCAGCCAGCTTGGACGCTGAGCTTCGATCGGATCGATCGATTCGCGCCACTGCGGCACGTTCTGGTTGAGGTAAGCCGTCAACGGCAGCGGTTCGCCGAAGTTGACGTATCCCTGGCCCAGGTTGCGCAGCTTGCGCAGGCCGCGCAGCATCTGCGGCAGGCTCTCTTTTTCCTTGGTGGCGCCGCGCAGCTCTTTGGCGTAGGTACCCACTTCCATCACGTGTTCGTAACCGATGTAAATCGGCACCAGCGTGATCGGACGGGCGCCGCCGCGCAGCATCGCCTGGATGGTCATCGACAGGGTGCCGGTCTTCGGCTCCAGCAAGCGCCCGGTGCGGGAACGGCCGCCTTCCACGAAATATTCCACCGAGTAACCGCGGGTGAACAGCTCGCCGAGGTATTCGCGGAACACCGTCGAGTACAGCTTGTTGCCTTTAAAGGTGCGGCGGATGAAGAACGCGCCCAGGCGACGGAAGATCGGGCCCGCCGGCCAGAAGTTGAGGTTGATGCCCGCAGCGATGTGCGGCGGCACCAGGCCCTGGTGATACAGCACGTACGACAGCAGCAGATAGTCCATGTGGCTGCGGTGGCAGGGCACGTAGACGATCTCGTGGCCGTCCTGCGCCAGCTGGCGCACGCGCTCGGCGTTGGTGACGTTGATGCCCTGATACAGCCGGTTCCAGGTCCAGCTCAGCACGCGGTCGGACAGGCGCACGGTTTCGTAGGAGAAGTCGGCGGCGATCTCTTCCATCAGCGCGATGGCGTTCTGCTGGGCCTTCTCGTGCGAGATCTTCTTGCTGCGCGCTTCGTCCTCGACCGCTTTTTCGATCGCTTTGGACGCCAACAGCTTGTTGAACAGATCCTGACGGGCCGGCAGACTCGGGCCCACCGCGGCCAGGCGCTGACGCGAGAAGTGCATGCGCGCCACACGCGCCAGTTTCTGCGCGATGGTTTTATCCGTGCCGTGTTCGGTAGCCATGCGGCGCAGCGACACGGTGTTGGAGAAACGCACGAAGCTGTCGCGGCCGAGCCACAGCACGGCGAAGAATTTCTGCACGCCGTTCAACAGACGCAGGTGCGGCGTGCCGTGGCCTTCGCGGCCCGGCGAACGGCCGAACATCACCGAAACCGGCAGCATCTGAATGTCGAGATCCGGGTTGCTGCGATGCAGATCCAGATAGTCGTGGAACAGCTTTACCGACTCTTCTTTTGGGGTGTAATAGCGGAATACGCGCGGGCCGTCGTGGATGAACACGTAGCTCGGCAGCACGGTGCCGTCGATCTCCAGCGAGTTGAGCGGATCGGGCAGATCCTGCGCCAGGCACTGGGTGCGCAGCGTCAGCAAATCCGCCTTGGAATTGTAAGGTAAAACATACAAAATCGGCCGTGAGGGATCCAACCCTAGCTCGGTAACCGGATCTGAAGGGATGACCTTACTTCTTACCAACAATTTAAGTGGTAAATTCAATATTTTATAATAAATTTTACGCCAACCTGACATAACAACGTGAAGCCTCTTGTTAGCAATGCGCCGCAAGCATACCAGAAACCGGGTAGCAGATCTGTGGTGTTCGAAAACCGAGAGCCGTCAGCGCGGACTGTTCTAGACTCTTTTTATTATGACCGACCTCTGAGAAAGGCACGAAAACATGGCAAACCAAGCAACCGGACTGACCCGCATCATCAAGGCCGCCGGCTATTCCTATAAAGGGCTATCCGCCGCCTGGCAGCACGAAGCGGCTTTCCGCCAGGAACTGGTGGTCACCCTTCTGGCTATCATACTGGCTGTCTGGCTGGATGTGGGTGCGATAGCGCGCATTTTATTGATCGGATCGGTAGCGCTGGTGATGATCGTCGAGATCCTGAACAGCGCGATCGAGGCGGTGGTGGATCGCATCGGCAGCGAACATCACGAGCTGTCCGGGCGGGCCAAGGACATGGGATCGGCGGCGGTGTCGCTGGCGATCGTGCTGGCGCTGTTCGTTTGGGGCACGGTCTTATGGCAGCATTTCGGCTGACGAAAAGCGCCTACTGACTGATTTTTATTTATTCTTCGGTTCCCAATCCGCGCTTACCTGTATATACTCACAGCAAGACTGTATAAACAAACAGGGGGCGGAATGAAAGCACTAACTACCAGACAGCAAGAGGTCTACGATCTGATTCGCGAGCACATTTCGCAAACGGGCATGCCGCCAACGCGTGCCGAGATCGCGATGCGTCTGGGGTTCCGTTCGCCTAACGCCGCCGAAGAGCACCTGAAGGCGCTGGCACGCAAAGGCGTGATCGAAATCGTCTCCGGTGCCTCGCGCGGTATCCGTCTGCTGATGGAAGAAGAAGAAGGGCTGCCGCTGATCGGCCGCGTCGCCGCCGGCGAGCCGCTGCTGGCGCAGCAGCACATCGAAGGGCACTACCAGGTGGATCCTTCCCTGTTTAAACCGAGCGCCGATTTCCTGCTGCGGGTGAACGGTATGTCAATGCGCGACATTGGCATTCTGGACGGCGATCTGCTGGCGGTGCACAAAACGCAAGACGTGCGCAACGGCCAGGTCGTGGTCGCGCGGATCGAAGACGAAGTGACGGTCAAGCGCTTGAAAAAGCACGGCAACGTGGTTGAACTGCTGCCGGAGAACAACGAATTCCAACCGATCGTGGTCGATCTGCGCCAGCAGAATTTCACTATCGAAGGGCTGGCGGTCGGCGTGATCCGCAACGGCGACTGGATTTAATCGCCGCGCCATCACCGCCGCTCCCTGTATCAATCGCCCCTGTTTTGGGGCGTTTTTGTTTCTGACTTCGCCCTTTGTCACTCAGTCACAGGAACATCCCATCATGCGCCTGATTTCCGCTTTCACCAGCGACACCGATAAAGCCCTGTGGCGCCTCGCCCTGCCGATGATCTTCTCCAATATTACCGTGCCGCTGCTCGGGCTGGTGGACACCGCGGTGATCGGCCACCTCGACAGCCCCATTTATCTGGGGGGCGTGGCGATCGGTGCGGTGGCGACCAGCTTCCTGTTCATGCTGCTGCTGTTCCTGCGCATGAGCACTACCGGCCTGGCGGCGCAAGCGCTGGGGGCGCAGAACCCCCAGGCGCTGGCGCGCGCCTTTATGCAACCGCTGCTGCTGGCGCTGTTGGCCGGGGTGGCGATCGTCCTGCTGCGCTATCCGCTGATCGAACTGGCGCTGCGGATCGTCGGCGGCGATGCCGACGTGCTGGAACAGGCGCGGCGTTTTCTTGAGATCCGCTGGTTAAGCGCCCCGGCGGCGCTGGCCAACCTGGTGCTGCTGGGCTGGCTGCTTGGCGTACAGTACGTGCGGGCGCCGGTGATCCTGCTGATCGTCGGCAACCTGCTGAACATCGTGCTGGATATCTGGCTGGTGATGGGCCTGGGCTGGAACGTGCGGGGGGCGGCGGCGGCAACCGCCATCGCCGAATACGCTACGCTGCTGCTCGGCCTGTGGTTGGCGTGGCGGGTGATGCGCCTGCGCGGTATTACCCTGCAGATGCTGCGCCAGGCCTGGCGTGGCGATCTGCGTCGCCTGCTGGCGCTCAACCGCGACATCATGCTGCGCTCATTGTTGCTGCAACTGTGCTTTGCGTCGTTGACCATTTTCGGCGCTCGCCTGGGAAGCGAGGTGGTGGCGGTCAATGCGGTATTGATGAATCTGCTGACGTTCACCGCCTATGCGCTCGACGGTTTCGCTTATGCGGTGGAGGCACATTCCGGCCACGCCTACGGCGCCCGGGACGACAGCCAACTGCGCAAGGTGTGGCACGCGGCCTGCAGGCAGGCAGGGCTGGTCGCGTTGGCCTTCGGCCTGGCGTATGCTGTTACCGGCCAGCAGATCGTGGCAGCCTTGACCTCTTTGCCGGAACTGCGTGCGTTGGCCGCCCATTATTTACCCTGGCAGGTCATTCTGCCGCTGGTTGGGGTGTGGTGCTATTTGCTGGACGGCATGTTTATCGGCGCCACGCGCGGCGCCGAGATGCGCAACAGCATGGCGGTGGCCGCGGCGGGATATGGTATTGCGCTGTTCAGCGTGCCGCTGCTTGGCAACCACGGGCTTTGGCTGGCGCTGGCGGTGTTTCTGGCGCTGCGCGGCCTGGCATTGGGCTGGATTTGGCACCGTCACCAGGTGCGCGGCAGCTGGTTTACTGCCCATTAAACCGGACGTCTTGTTGGGTTAATGGTTAGTTTTTCTTATGATTTTGATCATGTTTGCTTACATGTTTTCAGCCTTGGTCTGTTCGCGTTAGTTCGTTGTTTGTTAGCGTTTTTTGTTTTTATCTTGTTTGTTAATGGTTTTTTATCCTGTGTTTTGGCTTTTTTATTTCCATGTTTAACTAGAATGAATCATGTGGCTGGTAAATGAAGGGGAGCGGTGCTTCTTAAGGTGAAGGAAGCATCAGCCAGAAAAACTTCTGGTTAACCCCGGCCGGCAACAGGGATCACTGATTCACCACAGGTTAACGGAGAGACTATGAATAAAGATCAAGCCGACGGTAACTGGAAGCAGCTGAAAGGCAAAGTGAAAGAGAAATGGGGCAAGCTGACCGATGACGATCTGACGGTCATCGAAGGGAAACGCGAACAGCTGGTCGGCAAAATCCAGGAGCGCTACGGTTACCAGAAAGAGGCGGCCGAAAAAGAGGTGAAGGCCTGGGAAGATCACACCAAACACCGCTGGTAACACGCAGGGCCGCCACTGACGGCGGCCGGCAACAGCGCAGGCCGGCGTCGCTCCATCCTCTGGCGCCCCGGCCGCAGGTACAGGGAAGTACCTGACTTCGTCTTACTTCTTCTTGATGGCGATGCTGTGATCGTGTTCGGCGCAGTCATGCTTGCTGTCACAAGCTTCAACTTCAACGCAACCGGCGCACAGGCCGTGCGCTTCCACCACGCTGTGCCGCAGCGCAAATCCGGCTTCTTGCGCCAGCTTCTGCAGCGTCTCCTCCACGCCTTCGGTGGTGCGTTCGGTCACCTGGCCGCAGCGATCGCAGATAAACAGCGCGGACGTATGCATCGGCTGTTCGAAGTGGTGGCACAGCACGTAGCTGTTGGCGGACTCCACCCTATGGATAAACCCTTGCTCCAGCAGAAAATCCAGCGCGCGGTAGACCGTCGGCGGCTTGGCCTGCGGTTCGGCGACGCGCAGCAGATCGAGCAGGTCATAAGCGCTGATTGCACCGGGTTGCTGAGTCATCAGACGCAGCACTTCCAGCCGTTGCGGCGTCAATCGCACATTGCGTTGCTGGCAGAGGCGTTCCGCCTGCGCCAACAGCTTTTCCTGGGTGGTTGAGTTCATCGCAAATATCCCGGTACGTAAAAAAGCCGATTTTACCATGATTACGGCGAATCGCCGAGAGTTGCCCCCTTTTCCCCTGAGGATAGCGCAGAGAAAGGCGCGCTGAGTGCGCTAAAAGAGAGATGCATCACAACTTTTCCCCTCCGCCGGGCGGTAGAACAACGTTGCCGGTTTTAGCGCTGGAGAGCAGCGGGCGAGAGCGGTATAACGCCTTTCACCCGCGTGATGAGCAGGAGCCCTGTGTGATGACGGAAAGAGACAAGCTGTTAAGCGGCCTGGAATACAACAGCCGCGATGAAGAACTGATCGCCCTGTACCATCGGGCGAGGGCGTTGACCAAAAGCCTGGGGGCGCTGGACTCGCATCAGGCGGACGAGAAAAATCGCCTGCTCGGTGAGCTGTTCGGCAACTGGGGTGAGGCGAGCTGGATCGAAACGCCATTCTGGTGCGACTACGGGCAGCATGTCCGCATCGGTAAAAACTGTTTTATCAACGTCAATGCGGTGTTCCTCGACTGCAACACCATCACCATCGGCGACAATACGCTGATCGGCCCCAACGTACAAATCTACACGCCGAGTCATCCGCTGAAGGCCGGTGAACGCTTTACCGGTGACCCGGCTTTTCCTTTCCGCACCTCGGCGCAGCCGGTGTCTATCGGCAGCAACGTGTGGATCGGCGGCAACGTGGTGATCCTGCCGGGAGTGACCATCGGCGACGGCACGACCATCGGCGCGGGCAGCATCGTCACCGGCGACATTCCGGCCAATGTGCTGGCGTTGGGGCAGCCGTGCCGGGTTATCCGCGCGTTGGAATAGGCCGCTTAACACGAATCGGCGGCCAGCGGTTTATCGGCGAGTGCGGGGCAAGGGCGGAGGAGGGGGCTTCTTACGGTGCGAATCGTCGTTTGGCAACTGGCGGTCATCGGCCAAGGCCAGGCGTGCGGCCGCCAGGCGGCTCATGACGGTGCCGATTGGCACCGCCAGCACTTTCGCCGCTTCCCGGTAGGACAGCCCTTCGACATACACCAGAAACAGCGCGTTGCGCTGGGCCGCCGGCAACCGGCTTACGCGCCGCATCACTTCATTGAGCCAGACCGGCTGTTCATCGTTGTCCGCATCACCAAGCTCTTCCGCCGCCATGCAGCCTTGCCCCTGACGACGATGCTGGGCGCGAACTTCATTGAGCCAAATAGAGTGCAAGATGGCAAACAACCAGCGATCCAGGTGTGAACCGGGGGTGAATTGCGCGGCGCGTTCCAGCGCACGCACGCAGGTTGCCTGCACCAGGTCGTCGGCGACATCCCGCCGGTGCGAAAGCACCAGCGCATAGCGCCACAGGCGGGAGAGATAGTGGCCGAGTTCATCGCGTATCGCATCGCCGCTGATAGTCACCTCCGCAGGCGCGTCGGATCAAGATTCCGGTTGGCGGTCGATGGCTGCCGCCAAATCTCGGTACTCCTCGCACCCGGTGCCGCACAGCGACTGGATCACCAGCAGCTGTTGGCGCGCCAGGTCGGGCCGCCCTTTCAGCATATAGGCTTCTCCCAGGTACTCGCGCACTTTGGGGTATTTCGGATCGAGGGCCACTGATTTTAAATAATAGCCGATACCCTCATCGGTGCGGCCCAGTTTGCGCGTGGCGTAGCCGCGATAATTCAGTGCGACGGCGGTGTTGGGATTTTGCAGCGTGTTGAGCATATCGATCGCTTCCTGATAACGGCCGCTTTTCGCCAGTGCATAGGCATAGTTAGTGCGGTCGGCGTCGTCGACTTTGCTGCCTTTATCCACCGTGCAGGTCTGGGTTTTACTGTCGTAAACCTGGCCTTTCGGACAGGTCGGCGGGGTTTGGCCGCTGCCGTCGCCGCCCATCGCCAGCGCCGCGCCGGAAAACAGCAGGCAGCCGGCAATGGCCGATGCCAGCAGGCGTTTAATGAAGCTGTTCATGGTTGTGTCCTCAAGGCAGAGGCACCGTGCGCGCCCGTAATGAGATAACACCTGAACGAGTGAATTTATTCGCCTTACTCCCGCTTATTTACGCCACCGGCAAGGCGGTTTTCCCAACGGCGTCGATTGTCGTTATAATAGCCGTTTGCGGCCGCGCGCCGTTCGTTGAACCCAGACAGACTCAGGTAGCCAGTAACTCAGCATGACGAAAGACAACCACGCCCCAACCTACGCCGCCAATCGCTTCTCCATCGCGCCAATGCTCGACTGGACCGATCGTCATTGCCGTTACTTCCACCGCCTGCTGACCAAGGAAACGCTGTTGTACACCGAAATGGTGACCACCGGCGCGATCATCCACGGCAAGGGCGACTATCTGGCCTACAGCGAAGAAGAGCATCCGGTGGCGCTGCAGCTGGGCGGCAGCGATCCGGCCGCGCTGGCGCACTGCGCCAAACTGGCGGAGCAGCGCGGTTATGACGAGATTAACCTCAACGTCGGCTGTCCGTCCGATCGGGTGCAAAACGGTATGTTCGGCGCCTGCCTGATGGGGCAGGCGACGCTGGTCGCCGACTGCATCAAGGCGATGCGCGACGTCGTATCGATTCCGGTGACGGTGAAGACCCGCATCGGCATCGACGATCAGGACAGCTACGCTTTCCTGTGCGACTTTATCCAGACCGTCGCCGGGCGCGGCGAGTGCGACATGTTCACCATCCACGCTCGCAAAGCCTGGCTCTCCGGCCTCAGCCCGAAAGAGAACCGCGAAGTGCCGCCGCTGGACTACCCGCGCGTTTATCAGCTGAAGCGGGATTTCCCGGCGCTGACCATCGCCATCAACGGCGGGGTGAAAACGCTGGAAGAGGCGCAACAGCACTTGCAGCATCTGGACGGCGTGATGATGGGGCGCGAGGCTTACCAGAATCCGGGCATCCTGGCGCGGGTCGACAGCGAACTGTTCGGCGCGCAGACCGCGGTGCCGGACAGCGTGGCGATCGTCGAAGCGCTGTATCCGTATATTGAGCGCGAGCTGTCCAACGGCACCTATCTCGGCCACATTACTCGCCATATCCTCGGTCTGTTCCAGGGCGTGCCGGGCGCGCGCCAGTGGCGTCGCCATCTGAGCGAGAACGCTCACAAGCCGGGCGCCGATGCGCGGGTGGTGGAGCAGGCGCTGGCGTTAGTGCGTCAGCCGCGTGTCGAAATGGCGTAGCCGAAAAAATTTGACCAACAGTTAGTCTTTTTCACCAGGCATTCGGCGCACTGCCGGATGCCTTCCCCATTTTTTCAATAGGTTAGCCATTCCGCCATTCTGGCACGCTTCTTGTAATTCACTCTGCAGATACGTTGCATTGCAAAGGAGCAATCATGTTGGAAATCTTCTTTCTCATTGGCTTTGTGGTGATGCTGATGGTGACCGGCATCTCGTTGCTGGGGATCTTCGCTGCGCTGTTGGCGGCGGCGGCGTTCATGTTGTTGGGCGGGCTGTTCGCGGTGGTCATCAAGCTGCTGCCGTGGCTGATTTTGGCGGTGGTTGGGGTATGGATTTACCGTTCGATGCAGAAACCCCAGGTCAGGCGTTACTGATTTTTTGCCGAATAATCAGTCAGTCGCGATGAAACTTGCATAACTGCCCACCACGCTAATGCGGCAGCGATCACAGCTTGGCAGTTTTCCCCGGCGATGTGGCACATAAAGCGTGTTTTTTGCCGGACGGGGCTGTTAGGATGTTGGTCGATGCAGTGATGCGACCCATTTCATCACCGTGAGAGACACCTAAAATTCGTGTTGCTAAAGCAACCCCTGTCTCTGGCGGACTCTGCTCTACCCCTACAAAACGCAGTAACAGAAAGGGCTCCGCAAGGAGCCCTTTTCTTTGGCTGCTATCAGGGGATCAGCAGGCTGGAACCGCTGGTGCTGCGGCTTTCCAGCACCTGGTGCGCACGCTGGGCGTCGGCCAGCGCGAATTTCTGCTCGTCTCTCACCTCCACCCGAATGGCGCCGCTGCCGATCAGCGAGAACAGCTCATTGCTGGCGTACTGCAGCTCGGCGCGGTTGGTGATGTAACCGTTGAGGGAAGGGCGGGTGACGTACAGCGAGCCCTTCTGATTCAGCAGCGCCAGATCGACTCCCGTCACCGGGCCGGAGGCGTTGCCGAAGCTGACCATCAGGCCGCGCCGCTTCAGGCTGTTGAGCGAGGCCTGCCAGGTGCTTTGCCCCACCGAATCGTACACCACGCCAACCTTCTCGCCGTGCGTCAGCTCGGCCACCCGCTGGGCGATATCCTCTTTGTGGTAGTTGATGGTGGCCCAGGCGCCGGCCTGTTTCGCCAGCGCGGCCTTCTCGTCGGAGCCGACGCTGCCGATCAGGCGCGCGCCCAGCGCTTTGGCCCATTGGCAGGCGATCAGCCCAACCCCGCCGGCGGCGGCATGGAACAGGAACACTTCACCCGGTTGCACGTCGTGGGTCTGGCGCAGCAGGTAATGCACCGTCAGCCCTTTGAGGAAAGAAGCGGCACCCTGCTCAAAGCTGAGGTTGTGCGGCAGCAGCGCCACTTTTTCTTCCGGCACATTGTGGACTTCGCTGTAGGCGCCGAGCGACGACTGCGCATACACCACCCGGTCGCCCGGTTTGATCGCGCTGACCCCGGCGCCAACCTTGACCACCACGCCGGCCGCCTCGGTGCCGAGGCCGCTCGGCAGGCTGGGCGGCGCGTACAGCCCGCTGCGCACATAGGTGTCGATGTAGTTGATGCCGATCGCTTTGTTCTCGATCTGCACTTCGCCGGCGGCGGGATCGAGCGGTGTAAAATCAACGTATTGCAAGACTTCCGGCCCGCCGGTGGCGGAAAACTGAATGCGCTTGGCCATATCGTTACCTCGTTTGAGTGTCTGATTTCACCCTATTCTTTTTAGTATCGGAGGTCCAGTTCACCCGTGCGGGATTCAATACCTTTTTTGCATCGGTTATGACGCAAAAATCACGTATACTCTCGCGTCAAGATCCTTCATTCGCAACCGGATAAAGACTACGTTTCATGGCAGGAAAAAAACCAACCAACAAAACAAACGCGGACGAAACCAGAGAGCGTTCCAGAGATCGTCAGATGGAAGGGCTGAAGATGCCGCCGCACTCGCTGGAGGCCGAGCAGTCGGTGTTGGGCGGTTTGATGCTGGATAACGAGCGTTGGGACAACGTGGCGGAGCGCGTGGTCGCCAACGACTTCTTCAGCCGTCCGCACCGCCTGATCTTTACCGAGATGCAGCGTCTGCTGGAGATGAGCAAGCCTATCGACCTCATCACCCTGTCTGAATCGCTCGAACAGAAGGGCGAGCTGGACTCGGTCGGCGGCTTCGCCTACCTGGCCGAGCTGTCGAAAAACACCCCGAGCGCCGCCAACATCGGCGCCTACGCCGACATCGTGCGCGAGCGCGCGGTGGTGCGCGAGATGATCTCGGTGGCTAACGAGATCGCCGACGCCGGCTACGATCCGCAGGGGCGCAGCAGCGAAGACCTGCTCGATCTGGCGGAATCCCGCGTCTTCCAAATCGCCGAGAACCGCGCCAGCAAAGACGAGGGCCCGAAGGGCATCGAGCGCATCCTGGAAGATACCGTCTCGCGCATCGAACAGCTGTATCAGCAGCCGCACGATGGCGTGACCGGGGTCGATACCGGCTATCAGGACCTCAACAAGAAAACCGCGGGCATGCAAAAGTCCGATCTGATCATCGTCGCCGCCCGTCCTTCGATGGGGAAAACCACCTTCGCCATGAACCTGTGCGAAAACGCCGCGATGACCCAGGAAAAACCGGTGCTGATCTTCAGCCTGGAGATGCCCGGCGAGCAGATCATGATGCGTATGCTGGCGTCGCTGTCGCGCGTGGATCAGACGCGCATCCGTACCGGCCAGCTCGACGACGAGGACTGGGCGCGCATTTCCAGCACCATGGGCATCCTGCTGGAGAAGCGCAACATGTACATCGACGACTCCTCCGGCCTGACGCCGACCGAAGTGCGCTCGCGCGCGCGGCGCATTTTCCGCGAGCACGACGGGCTTAGCCTGATCATGATCGACTACCTGCAGCTGATGCGCGTGCCGGCCCTGTCCGACAACCGTACGCTGGAGATCGCCGAGATTTCGCGCTCGCTGAAGGCGCTGGCGAAAGAGCTGCAGGTGCCGGTGGTGGCGCTGTCGCAGCTGAACCGCAGCCTGGAGCAGCGCGCCGACAAACGCCCGGTCAACTCCGATCTGCGTGAATCCGGCTCCATCGAGCAGGACGCCGACCTGATTATGTTCATCTATCGTGATGAGGTGTATCACGAGAACAGCGATCTGAAAGGGATCGCGGAAATTATTATCGGTAAGCAGCGTAACGGCCCGATCGGCACCGTGCGCCTTACCTTTAACGGCCAGTGGTCGCGTTTCGACAACTACGCGGGGCCACAATACGATGACGAATAATCAGCTAAGGAACTGAAATGAAAGCGGCAACCGCTGTAATCGACCGCCGCGCTCTGCGACATAATCTGCAACAGGTGCGCCGCCAGGCGCCGCAAAGCCGCCTGATTGCCGTTGTGAAAGCAAACGCTTATGGACATGGCCTGCTGGAAACAGCACACACCCTGCAAGACGCCGACTGCTACGGCGTGGCGCGCATCGGCGAGGCGCTGATGCTGCGCTCCGGCGGCATCGTCAAACCGATCCTGCTGCTGGAAGGCTTCTTCTGTGCCGAAGACCTGCCGGTGCTGGTGGCGAACAACATCGAAACCGCAGTGCACTGCATCGAACAGCTCGAAGCGCTGGAGCAGGCCGAACTGGCGCGCCCGGTGCCGGTGTGGATGAAGCTCGATACCGGCATGCATCGGCTGGGGGTGCGCCCCGAGCAGGCGGAGGCGTTTTATCAGCGCCTGTGCGCCTGCCGCAACGTGGCGCAGCCGGTCAATATCATGAGCCACTTCAGCCGCGCCGATGAGCCGGAGTCCGACGCCACCCTGAAACAGATCGCCTGCTTTGAGCAGTTCGCGCTAGGCAAACCGGGCCAGCGCTCGGTCGCCGCCTCCGGCGGCACGCTGCTGTGGCCGGATGCTCACAACGAGTGGGTGCGTCCCGGCATCATTCTGTACGGCGTCTCGCCGCTGGATAACGGCAGCGGCGCCGGGCATGGCCTGCTGCCGGCGATGACGCTGAAATCCAGCCTGATCGCGGTGCGCGAGCACCAGGCCGGCGAAGCCGTCGGCTATGGCGGCACCTGGGTAAGTCCGCGCGATACTCGCCTTGGCGTGGTGGCGATGGGATACGGCGATGGCTACCCGCGCAGCGCGCCGACCGGCACGCCGATCCTGATTAACGGCCGCGAAGTGCCGATCGTCGGCCGGGTGTCGATGGACATGATTTCGGTCGATCTCGGGCCGGACGCCGCCGATAAGGTGGGGGATGAAGCGGTGTTGTGGGGGCCGGCGTTGCCGGTCGAGCGTATCGCCGCCTGTACCGGCATCAGCGCTTATGAACTGATCACCAAGCTCACGCAGCGCGTGGCGATGGAATACATCGGCGACTGATGCGCCGCAGGGGCCGACGCGCGTCGGCCCCGTTCTTCAACGTGTTACTTCTTTACCGCCAACCACTTGTCGATAATTTTCTGATACTCGCCGGTCGCCTTGGCCAGGTGCAGCCACTGATCCACATACAGTTTCCAGCTCAGATCGTCGCGCGGCAGCATGTAAGCCTTCTCGCCGTACTGCATCGGTTTGGTCGGATTCACCGCGCACAGCTTCGGATAGCGCTTTTGTTGGTACAACGCCTCGGAGGCGTCGGTGATCATCACGTCCGCCTTGCGATCCACCAGCTGCTGGAAAATGCTCATGTTGTCGTGCGTCAGCGTCAGTTTGGCCTTCGGCAAATAGGCGTGCACGAAGGCTTCATTGGTGCCGCCCGCCGGTTCCAGCAGGCGCACCGACGGTTTGTTGATCTGTTCTATCGTGCGGTATTTCTTCACGTCGGTGCAGCGCACCAGCGGGATTTTGCCATCGGTATCCAGCTTGTCGGCGAAGAACACCTGCTTTTGCCGCTCCAGCGTGACGGAGATGCCGCCCATGGCGATGTCGCACTTGCCGGAGGCGAAGTCCGGCGTCAGGGTTTTCCAGCTGGTTTTCACCCACTTCACCTTGGCGCCCAGGCTCTTCGCCAGCGATTCCGCCATGTCGATGTCGATGCCTTCATAGCCGCCGCCTTCCTTGAGGAAGGTGTAGGGCTTGTAGTCGCCGGTGGTGCAGACCTCCAGGGTCTTTTGCTGCAGCACTTTGTCCAGGTGGGATTGCGCGCCGGCGCTGCCGGCGGCGAGCAGCAGCGCGAGGGGGAGTAGCTTTTTCATCTGGCGTCCTTTTTATACATTCGTGGTTTTATGCGTTACTTCGCCGTTAATTGTCGTTTGCCTGCATGAGTTAGCCGTTTTTTATGCCGCTTACCGGCGAAAACGCCGGGCGTTGCTGCTGTACGCGATTTAAGCGCCAGGGTGTGACGTCGGCAACGGTAAAAAAACTGGTAGGCTGTAACGTCAACATTTATTAACACAGTTTACAGGTGGCTATGTACAACATTGACGATTTTGATATGAAAATCCTGACGCTGTTACAGGCCAACGGCCGTTTGACCAATCAGGAGCTGAGCGAGCTGGTGGGGCTCTCCGCCTCCCAATGTTCGCGGCGGCGCATCAGCCTGGAGCAGGCGCAGCTGATCCGCGGTTACCACGCGCGGCTGGCGCCGGAGGCGGTCGGCCTGGGGCTGGTGGGGCTGATCGAAGTCAGCCTGATCACGCACGCGCAGGAGCAGATCGACAGCTTTCATCAGATGCTGGAGGAAGTGGACGCGATCCTGGACGCTTACAAGACCACCGGCGACGCCGATTACCTGCTCAAAGTGGCGGTGGCGGACCTGCCGGCGCTGAGCGAATTCATCAGCCAGACGCTGTCGCCGCACAAAAGCGTGGCGCATATCAAAACGGCGGTGGTGCTCAATCGCATCAAGGAAAACGGTTTATTGCCGGTGGCGAGATAAAGCTAAAACCGAATGCGCTTTTCCGTCTATATTAGGAACGTAACGCTGTGCCCAAAACCACAATAAACCAGGAGAAAAACCCCGTGTTCCAGAACGTTGACGCCTATGCCGGCGATCCCATTCTGTCGCTGATGGAAAAATTCAAACAAGACCCGCGCGCGCACAAGGTGAACCTGAGCATCGGCCTGTACTACGATGCGCAGGGCATCATTCCGCAGATGCGGGCGGTCGCCGCGGCGCAAGCGCAGTTGAACAGCGTCGAGCATGGCGCCTCGGTATACCTGCCGATGGAAGGGCTGCAGTCTTACCGTTCCGCCATCCAGCAGCTGCTGTTCGGCGCGCAGCACCCGATGCTGCAGCAGGGGCGCATCGCCACCATTCAGACCGTCGGCGGTTCCGGCGCGTTGAAAGTGGGCGCCGACTTCCTGAAAAGCTATTTCCCGGATTCGCAGGTGTGGGTCAGCGATCCGACCTGGGAAAACCACGTCGCCATCTTCAGCGGCGCCGGTTTCAAGGTGAATACCTACCCGTATTTCGACAGCGAAAGCCTGGGCGTGAAGTTCGACGCCATGCTGGCCGCGCTGAAACAGCTGCCGAAGCACAGTATTGCGCTGCTGCACCCGTGCTGCCACAACCCGACCGGTTCCGACCTGACCCCCGCCCAGTGGGATGAGGTGGTCAAGGTGATCGCCGAACGTGAAATCATTCCGTTCCTCGACATCGCCTATCAGGGCTTCGGCGGCGGCATGGAGCAGGACGCCTACGCCATTCGCGCCATCGCGGCGGCCGGTTTGCCGTGCCTGGTGAGCAATTCGTTCTCGAAGATCTTCTCGCTGTACGGCGAGCGCGTCGGCGGCCTGTCGGTGGTGTGCGAAAGCGAAGAGGCGGCCGGGCGCGTGCTGGGCCAGCTGAAGGCCACCGTGCGCCGCAACTACTCAAGCCCGCCGAACTTCGGCGCGCAGCTGGTGGCCAAGGTGCTGAACGACGCCCAGCTCAAAACCCAGTGGCTGGACGAGGTGGAGAGCATGCGCACCCGCATTCTCGAGATGCGTCACGCGCTGGTGGACACCCTGAAGAGCGCGCTGCCGCAGCGCAACTTTGATTACCTGTTGGCGCAGCGCGGCATGTTCAGCTACACCGGCTTCAGCGCGGCGCAGGTCGATCGTTTGCGTGAAGAGTTCGGTGTTTACCTGATCCACAGCGGCCGCATGTGCGTGGCCGGCCTGAACCACAACAACGTGCGTCAGGTGGCCGAGGCGTTTGCCGCGGTGCAGTAACGCCTGTTAGTCTGAACGGACGTTCATCGGGAGCGATAGCGATATCGCTCCTTTTTTATTGCCGGCGCGCCGCCGAAGTTGCCGCAAACCGGAGAGAGAATATACTGATTGAGGGGCGCTCACTCATGTGGCATCAGCAAACGCTAATCCTCAGCGCAAAAGCGCGTGGCTTTCATCTGGTTACCGACGAGATAGTCAACCAGTTAACCCACTTACACCGCCTGCAAACCGGCCTGCTGCATCTGTTGCTGCAGCACACCTCGGCCTCGCTGACGCTCAACGAGAACTGCGATCCCACGGTGCGAGCCGATATGGAGCAGCATTTCCTGCGTCAGGTGCCGGAAAACGCACCCTATCAGCATGACTACGAAGGGCCGGACGACATGCCGGCGCACATCAAATCCTCGCTGCTGGGCGCTTCCTTGACGCTGCCCGTCAGGCACGGGCGGCTGATGTTGGGCACATGGCAGGGCATCTGGCTGGGAGAGCACCGCATCCACGGCGGAGCACGCCGTATTGTGGCCACGTTACAGGGGGAATAACCCAATGAATAACAGCGCATTGCTGGAGTACTGCATGGCGAAGCCGGGCGCGGAGCAGAGCGACCAGAACCAGTGGCAGGCCAGCCAGATCAAGGTGGGCGACGTGATGTTCGCCATGGTGTGCGAGGTCGAAGGGCGGCCGGCGCTGGCGGTCAAGTCCAGCCCGGAGCTGGCGGAAAGCCTGCGTGAACACCATCCGGAGATCGTCGCCTGCGACGGTCTGAACAAGGCGCACTGGAATACGGTGTTTCTCGACGGCAACCTGCCGAACTCGCAGTTTTACACGCTGATCGACAGCTCCTATCAGCTGGTGGTGGACGGCCTGCCCGAACACGTGCGCCAGGAACTGCGCGCCTGATTGCCGGGCGGCGGCGCCGCCCGTTTTTCTTCTGTTTTTTTCATGTTAAAGCGTGATCGCGACCTGGGTTTGGGAACGTTCCCTTTTTATTGCGGCACTAAAACAGCTACGCTTGGGCATTCAAGACACGCGGATGAAGGAGGCCGACATGGCCATGAGCGAAGAAAAGCGCAAGATGATCGCCGGGGAACTGTACGACGCCGGCGATGAACTGCTGCGCAGCGAACGCCGGCGCGCACGCCAGCTAACGCATCGCTATAACCACTCCTCGCCGGAAGAGGGCGAGCTGCGCAAACAATGGCTGGGTGAGTTGCTGGGTTGCTATCAGGGCGGCACCATCGAGCCGACCTTCCGCTGCGATTACGGCTATAACATCTATCTCGGCAAGAACTTCTACGCCAACTTCGATTGCGTGATCCTCGACGTATGCGAGGTGCATATCGGCGACAACTGCCTGCTGGCGCCGGGCGTGCATATCTATACCGCCACCCATCCGCTGGACGCCGAGACTCGCGTCGGCGGGGCGGAGTTCGGTAAGGCTGTCAGGATTGGCGACAACGTGTGGATCGGCGGGCGTGCGGTGATCAATCCGGGAGTGACCATCGGCGATAATGCGGTCGTGGCCTCCGGCGCGGTGGTGACCAAAGACGTGCCGGCCAATTGCGTGGTGGGCGGCAACCCGGCCAGGATCATCAAGCAGCTATAAAAAAACGGGCGCCGCCGGGCGCCCGCCGTCATCAGGCGCGCAGCGAGTCGATATCCACCACGAAGCGGTACTTCACGTCGCTTTTCAGCATGCGTTCATAGGCCTCATTAATTTGCTGCATCGGGATCAGCTCGATATCCGACGTGATGCCGTGCTGCCCGCAGAAGTCCAGCATCTCTTGCGTTTCCGCGATGCCGCCGATCAGCGAACCGGCGATGCGGCGGCGCTTCATGATCAGGTTGAACACCTGCGGTGACGGATGATCGTGCTCCGGCGCGCCGACCAGCGTCAGGGTGCCGTCGCGGCGCAGCAAGTTGAGGAACGGGTTCAGATCGTGCTGAGCCGCTACCGTGTTGAGGATGAAGTCGAAGCTGTTGACGTGCTGTGCCATCTCATCCGGGTTGCGCGAAATCACCACTTCATGGGCGCCGAGGCGCTTGGCGTCTTCGATTTTCGACGGCGAGGTGGTGAACAGCACCACATGCGCGCCCATCGCCCGCGCCAGTTTGACGCCCATGTGCCCCAGCCCGCCGAGCCCGACGATGCCGACCTTTTTGCCTGGCCCCGCGCCCCACTGGCGCAGCGGCGAATAGGTGGTGATGCCGGCGCACAGCAGCGGCGCGACGCCGGCCGGATCGAGGTTTTCCGGCACGCGCAGCACGAAGTCCTGATCCACCACCAGATTGGTGGAGTAGCCGCCGTAGGTCACGGCGCCGGTGTGGCGATCCTGGCCGTTATAGGTGCCGGTAAAGCCGTTTTCGCAATACTGTTCCAGCCCCTCATCGCAGCTCGGGCAGCTGCGGCAGGAATCCACCATGCAACCGACGCCGACCAGATCGCCGATCCGGTAACGCGAGACATGGTCGCCGACGGCGCTAACGCGGCCGACGATTTCGTGGCCCGGCACCACCGGGTAAATCGTATTGCTCCATTCATTGCGCGCCTGGTGCAGATCCGAGTGGCAGACGCCGCAGAACAACACCTGAATTTGCACATCGTGGTCGCGCAGGGCGCGCTGCTGGTAATCGAAAGGCACCAGCGCAGACTTCGCGTCATGCGCGGCATAGGCATGGGTAATGTTCATGGTCGCTCCAGTTATCAATGTAGGGGGGACAACGTTTGACCGGCAGCGAAGTGCCGGCGAGACGCGGCCTGAATCAGACAGGGCGGCCGCCGAGGGAACATTGATGATAGAAGCGGTGAGCGCGGAGGGAAATGCCTGAAAATGTCGAAATCTTGCCTGTTTCTGTTCGATTGCGGGGAAACGGGGCAGCGTGCGGACCGCCTGAACGACGGCCCGCACGCCGGCGACATTACTGGTTCAACAGTGGTTTCAGGAAGCGTGCGGTGTGCGATTTCTCGCAGTCGGCGACCGTTTCCGGCGTGCCGGCGACCAGGATCTCGCCGCCGCCGCTGCCGCCTTCCGGCCCCAGATCGACGATCCAGTCGGCGGTCTTGATCACGTCCAGGTTATGCTCGATGACCACGATGGTGTTGCCCTGATCGCGCAGCTGATGCAGCACCGCCAACAGCTGTTGGATATCGGCGAAGTGCAGACCGGTGGTCGGTTCGTCGAGGATATACAGCGTTTGGCCGGTGCCGCGCTTCGACAGTTCGCGCGCCAGCTTGACGCGCTGCGCTTCACCGCCGGAAAGCGTGGTGGCCGACTGGCCGAGGCGGATGTAGGACAGGCCGACATCCATCAGGGTCTGCAGCTTGCGCGCCAGCGCCGGCACCGCGTCGAAGAAATCGCGCGCTTCTTCGATGGTCATCTCCAGCACTTCGTGGATGCTCTTGCCCTTGTACTTCACTTCCAGCGTTTCGCGGTTATAACGCTTGCCCTTGCACTGGTCGCACGGCACGTAGATGTCCGGCAGGAAGTGCATCTCGACCTTGATCACCCCGTCGCCCTGGCAGGCTTCACAGCGCCCGCCCTTGACGTTGAAGCTGAAGCGGCCCGGCGTGTAACCGCGGCTGCGCGATTCCGGCACGCCGGCGAACAGCTCGCGCACCGGGGTGAAGATGCCGGTATAGGTTGCCGGGTTGGAGCGCGGCGTGCGGCCGATCGGGCTCTGATCGATGTCGATCACCTTGTCGAAATGTTCCAGGCCGGTCACTTCGCGGAACGGCGCCGGTTCGGCGATGGTGGCGCCGTTGAGCTGGCGCTGGGCTATCGGGAACAGCGTATCGTTGATCAGCGTCGATTTGCCGGAGCCGGACACGCCGGTGATGCAGGTAAACAGACCGACCGGCAGCGTCAGCGTCACATCTTTCAGGTTGTTGCCGCGCGCGCCGCTCAGCTTCAGCACTTTGGTCGGATCGGCCTGCACGCGCTGCGCGGGGATGGCGATCTCGCGCTTGCCGCTGAGGAACTGGCCGGTCAGCGATTCCGGCTGCGCCATGATGTCGTCGACGGTGCCTTCCGCCACCACCTGGCCGCCGTGTACGCCGGCGCCGGGGCCGATGTCGATCACATGGTCGGCGGCGCGGATGGCGTCTTCGTCATGCTCCACCACGATCACCGTGTTGCCGAGGTTGCGCAGGTGGATCAGCGTTTCCAGCAGGCGCTCGTTGTCGCGCTGGTGCAGGCCGATCGACGGCTCATCCAGCACGTACATCACGCCCACCAGGCCGGCGCCGATCTGGCTGGCCAAACGGATTCGCTGCGCTTCGCCGCCGGAGAGCGTCTCCGCCGAGCGAGACAGTGACAGATAGTTCAGGCCGACGTTCACCAGGAATTTCAGGCGGTCGCCGATCTCTTTCAGCACTTTCTCGGCGATTTTGGCGCGCTGGCCGCTGAGCTTCATGTTCTGGAAGAAGGTCATCGCATGGCCGATGCTCAGATCGGAGATCTCCGGCAGCGTGGTGTCTTCGACAAACACGTTGCGCGCTTCTTCACGCAGGCGAGTGCCGTGGCACGAGGCGCAAGGGCGGTTGCTGATGAACTTCGCCAGCTCTTCGCGCACCGCGCTGGACTCGGTCTCTTTATAGCGGCGCTCCATGTTGTGCAGCACGCCTTCAAACGGATGGCGGCGCACGGTGGTGTCACCGCGATCGTTGATGTATTTGAACTCGATCGACTCTTTGCCGGAGCCGCTCAGCACCGCCTTCTGCACGTTGGCGCTCAGGGTGTTGAATGGCGCTTCGACGTCGAACTCATAGTGCTCCGCCAGCGAGCGCAGCATCTGGAAGTAATAGAAGTTGCGGCGATCCCAGCCGCGGATCGCGCCGCCGGCCAGCGACAGCTCGGGGTTTTGCACCACGCGATCCGGATCGAAGAACTGCTGCACGCCCAGGCCGTCGCAGGTCGGGCAGGCGCCGGCCGGGTTGTTGAAGGAAAACAGGCGCGGTTCCAGCTCGCGCATGCTGTAGCCGCAGATCGGGCAGGCGAAGTTGGCGGAGAACAGCAGCTCGTCCGCTTTTTCGTCGTCCATATCCGCCACCACTGCGGTGCCGCCGGACAGCTCCAGCGCGGTTTCGAACGATTCGGCCAGGCGCTGCGCCATGTCGTCGCGCACCTTGAAGCGATCGACCACCACTTCGATGGTGTGTTTCTTCTGCAGCTCCAGCTTCGGCGGATCGGACAGATCGCACACTTCGCCGTCGATGCGCGCGCGGATATAGCCCTGGGCGGCCAGGTTTTCCAGCGTTTTGGTGTGCTCGCCCTTGCGGTCTTTCACCACCGGCGCCAGCAGCATTAGGCGCTTGCCTTCCGGCTGGCTCAGCACGTTGTCGACCATCTGGCTGACGGTCTGCGCCGCCAGCGGCACATGGTGATCCGGGCAGCGCGGCTCGCCGACGCGGGCGAACAGCAGGCGCAGGTAGTCGTGAATCTCGGTAATGGTGCCGACCGTGGAGCGCGGGTTGTGCGAGGTGGATTTCTGCTCGATGGAGATCGCCGGCGACAGGCCTTCGATATGATCGACGTCCGGTTTTTCCATCAGCGACAGGAACTGGCGCGCATAGGCAGAGAGTGATTCGACATAGCGCCGCTGCCCTTCGGCATACAGCGTATCGAAAGCCAGCGAAGACTTGCCGGAACCGGACAGGCCGGTGACGACGATCAGTTTGTCACGCGGGATGATCAGGTTGATGTTTTTCAGATTATGGGTTCGAGCACCACGAACTTCGATATTGTCCATTTACACTTCCCGTCTTGATGATACACCGCGCCTGTCGCGATTTTTGCGGGGGATTTTGTGATGGATCTCGCAAAAAACCGGCACAGCCTGGTCGAAACGCATAATTATGACACAAAAAAACCTGAATGAATATCCAGTATGCGAATGCAACAAGGTCGATCGAAAAGACAATTCTGGAATGCAATTCGCACTTATCAACACGGGTGTGGTTTCGTACTCAGCGTGGTAAACTGACGCGTTTATACTGTGTAGAAATCAATCATCGGGAGAAGTGCTCATGGCCAGCAGAGGCGTAAACAAAGTAATTCTGGTCGGGAATCTGGGTCAGGATCCAGAAGTCCGTTACATGCCGAACGGCGGCGCAGTGGCCAACATTACCCTGGCGACCTCCGAAAGCTGGCGTGACAAGGCGACCGGCGAACAGAAAGAGAAGACCGAGTGGCACCGCGTCGTGCTGTTCGGCAAACTGGCCGAAGTGGCGGGTGAATACCTGCGTAAAGGCTCTCAGGTCTACATCGAAGGCTCCCTGCAGACCCGTAAATGGCAGGATCAGAGCGGCCAGGATCGCTACACCACCGAGATCGTGGTTAACGTCGGCGGCACCATGCAGATGCTGGGCGGCCGTCAGGGCGGCGGCGCACCGGCCGGTCAATCTGCCGGTGGCCAGGGCGGTTGGGGCCAACCTCAGCAGCCACAGGGCGGCAACCAGTTCAGCGGCGGCCAGCAGCAGTCTCGCCCGGCGCAGAACAGCGCACCGGCGACCAGCAACGAACCACCAATGGATTTCGACGACGATATTCCGTTCTAAGCCTGGCGACAGCGCTAAAAAAACCCCGCTCAGGCGGGGTTTTTTGTGTTCGTTAGCCGCTGATTTTCTGCGGCGGTGTCGCCAATCAGTAAATTGCTACCGGGTTGATATTGACCTGGGTTGAACCGACATACAGCGGTTGCCCCAGTACGAACAGGAATTCCCAGGTTTTCGTGCGCACCAGCGGGCGGCTGTCGATCAGCTCCAGGTTATAGACGCCGCGTTTGGCCAGCAGGTACTGGTTGACCGGGAACTCTTCGTCATTTTTCGGGTTAGGGTAAACTTCGGAGGCCCAGGTATCACCGCCGAAGGCCACGATGCCTTGGTCGGCCAACCATTTCGCCGCTTCCATGCCGATGCCCGGTTCAACTTCCAGGAACTTTTTATTGTCTTTGCCAATCAGCTCCAGCCAGCCGGTGTTGAACAAGACAACGTCGCCTTTGCGTAAACTGATGCCCTGCTTTTTAAGCACCGCTTGAATATCCGCAACGGAAAATTCGGTGCCGCCCGGAACGATCGCTTTATTATAATAAGCCGTCATATCGAGTACGACACCGCGTGTGACCATGGGCGGCACTTTTTCCACGCCCAATTTTTTCACGCCATCTACGGTGACGAAATCCGCCGCCTTATTGCCGTTATAATAAACATTGTCGATGCCGATATGGCCAATGCCATTCAACTGAGTGCCGACGCCGGTCCAGGCATTCACCAATTCATCATTAAAGGTGAATTTATTTGGGCCAAGCGTTTTACCGTCCTGCTGACCAGGCTGAATATTATATAGGCGGAAGCTGCGGTGGCGGAACGCCGGGAAATCTTTATCGACGGGCACCGCCAATGGCAATGTCTTGCCTTGTTTTACCAACTGCACAGACTGTAATACGACCTCAGGCGTGAGCAGGTTGGCCGCGCCGATTTCGTCTTTTGCGCCGTAAACGGAAGGATACCAGTCTGACGACTGCACAGCGGATTCTGCGGCGTGCGCGGGCACTGCGGCCAGCAAGGGCAGCAAGAGGGAGAGGCGATACAATGATTTCATCAGTGACTCATCCTTATAACGGAGTATTGCAGGGCGAATGAAAGTGAGCCTCCGGAAATTGGCGGCGTGAGGCCGCCGAATAATAATCGGTGAGGGAACGGCTCATTTTTTCTGTGTACTGGGTACGTCAGCGTGATTTTAAAAAAGCGCCCGGCGATGATTTCCTTAATCATGCGGTAATGAATAACGCCGTATGCACGGCGTTATCGCTAAACGCATTATTTTTTCAGTTCTGCACTCATAGTGACGAAATTGCCCATGTAGGCGCTGGTAATTTTGTAGCCGCTTGCGCCGGCTTCTTGCGCTTTTTTAGCGATGAGGGCTTCGGTGGAATCCAGTGTTCTGCCGGTTGCGGTCACGCTTTCTGCCGCGGCGTTAAACGACAGCATGGAAAACAGAGCGAGTGAAATAACGGTGGTCATGGTTTTCATATCTTTATCCTGTGTTCGAAGGTTCGAAAAATAAGGGTGTCCGGTATGACACGATGGAGCGAAGGATAAAGACGTCGGGCTGGTGAATAAATAACAGAATCGTCAATAAACTATTCCATTTTTGCGCATAAACTAATTCTATTATTGTCTTTCAAGGCCGAATATGCCGTGCGAGGTGAGAAGCGGTCGTCGGGGAGCGAATGAAAAAAAAGCCCCTTGCGGGGCTTTGAGCGCTACGCCGAGAAGCCGCCGTCGATGCTCAGACTGGCGCCGGTGATATAACCCGCCTGCGGGCCCGCCAGGTAGGCGACGAAACCGGCGATTTCTTCATCTTTGCCGTAACGGCCGATCGCCATCAGCTGCTTGAGCTGATCGGCGAACTCGCCGGCGTCCGGGTTCATTTCGGTGTCCACCGGGCCGGGCTGCACGTTATTGACGGTGATGCCGCGTGGGCCGAGATCGCGCGCCATGCCCTTGGTCAACCCGACCAGCGCCGATTTGCTCATCGCGTACACCGCCGCGCCGCCGAACGGCACGCGCTCGGCGTTGGTGCTGCCGATGTGGATGATACGGCCGCCGTCGTTCATGTGGCGCGCCGCCTCCTGGCTGGCGACGAATACGCTGCGTACGTTGACCGCCAGCATGCGATCCAGGTCGTCCAGCGCCAGTTCCTCGGTGCCGCCCAGCGTAAATACCCCGGCGTTGTTCACCAGAATATCCAGGTTGCCGAAGTGACTCACCGCCTGGCGAACCGCCTGCTGCAGCGCCGCAGCATCGGCGCTGTCGGCCTTGATGGCGAGGGCTTTGCCGCCGGCGGCGGTAACGGCGCTCGCCACCGCTTCGGCGCGATCGGCCGAGGCGGCGTAGGTAAAGGCGACGGCGGCGCCCTCGCTCGCCAAGCGTTTAACGATGGCGGCGCCGATGCCGCGGGAACCGCCCTGAACGAATGCGACTTTGCCTTGCAGTGGGAGTGCTGTGGTCATGTTATTTCTCCAGAGTGGATGAGGGTAAAGTGTCGGCATTCAGTATCGGAGATCGCTTGCACGGCCACTAGCCACAAAGAGCTATAATCAGTTAAAACCATTAGTTTAAAATCCATAAGGAAAAAGCATGCTGGGACATCTGGAGTGCTTCGTCAGCAGCGCGGAAAACGGCAGTTTCTCCGCCGCCGGCCGCAAGCTGGGCCTCAGCCCGGCGGCGGTAAGCAAGAATGTCACCCGGCTGGAGGCGGTGGTCGGCGTGCGGCTGTTTCAACGCAATACCCGCAAGTTGATCCTCACCGAAGCAGGCGAGCGTTTTCTCGGTGAGGTGAGCGGCGGGTTGCAATCGATCCAGTGTGCATTGAAGGGGTTGAGCAGCGGCGGCGGCGCGGCGGCCGGCGGCTTGAAGGTCAGCATGGGCACCGCCTTCGGCCTGCACTTCGTGTTGCCGATGCTGCCGATGTTTTTGACGCAGTACCCGGCGATTGTACCGGACTGGCATTTCGACAATCGCCAGGTGGATCTGATCGGTGAGAACTTTGACGCTGCGCTGGGCGGCGGCATCGAGTTGGCGCAGGGGATGATTGCTCGCGAGCTGGCGCCCGCGCATGGCGTATTGGTCGCTTCGGCAGAATACTTGCGGCAGCGGCTGCCGTTGACGGAGCCGGAGCAACTGGCGCAACACGCCGGGATTTTCATCCGTTCGCCGCAGACCGGGCGCATTCGCCACCAGCCGCTGCGAAATGCCCAGAATGAGCAGCGTGCGCCGGGGATGACGGTCAGCATGACGGTCAATGAACCGGAAGCGGCGGCGCGGGCGGCGGAAATGGGATTGGGCATCGCGCTGATCGGCATGCCGAATGCGGCGCCTTATCTGGAAAGCGGCCGTCTGAAGCGGGTTCTGCCGGGCTGGTATGTCGATCGCGGCAGCGTGTATCTCTATTTTCCCACCACCAAATTCTTACCGACCAAAACCCGGGTGTTCGTCGATTTCATCACCGAACAGTTCCGCCTGCAGAAGTTGGCGGCGCGCTTTGACGCCCGCTAAAACGAGAAAAGCCCCTTGCGGGGCTTCTTTCTTCCGTCGGTTGGCTGTCCGACGATCAGTTGAAGATTTCTGCGGTGCCGTACAGTTTGTTCTGACCACCGGCGGCGACGATGCGGTAGGCGCTGGCGCCCGAAGCGGCGGCTTTGCTGGCCAGTTCGCTTTCCAGCGCGCTCAGGTTAGCGGCGCCGCTCACGGTGACGACGCCGATCTTCTGGGCGTCTGCAGCAGGTTGGCTGGAAGGCAGGTCAGCGGCGAAGGTAGCGAAAGAAGCGGTAGCCAGCAGCGCAGCGGTAGCAAAAATTTTGACGTTTTTCATGATGCGTTCCTCAGAGTGTTTGTTAGGTGAGAGCCCGTTGTCTCTCGATGTGTTAAATACTAGTGCACCAGATGTGAATAAAAAATCGGAGAGTTTTGAGCATCTCTGTCAAATAAATTGATTATTTTTCATCCGCTGGCGCGGGGCAACAATCGCCACTACCCTTTACAGACGATCCTTAACCGGAGAAGCGTCATGACGATGAATGCGTTTATCGGCAGTTGGGCGTTGGTGTCGTCGGCGTTCAAAAACCAGAACGGCGAGCTGAATTACCCGCTGGGCGAGCAGGTGTTGGGGCGCATCCACTATGAGGCCAACGGCACGATGGCGGCGCAGCTATACAGCGCCGTACGGCCGCGTTTCGTCGCCGACGATTTGGCGCAGGGATCCGAGCGGGAGATCCATGCCGCCTTCATCAATATGATTTGCTACTTCGGCCGTTATCAGGTGGAAGAAAGCGAGCAACGGGTGGTGCATCAGGTTGAAGGCTGCTCGTTCCCCAATTGGATAGGCAGCCGTCAGGTGCGTTTTTACGCCTTTAACGCCGATCGGCTGACGTTGCGCACGGTGCCGCTGCAGCTCGGCAACGGCGTGCAGGTTGGCGAACTGGTGTGGCAGCGGACAGGAGCGTCGTCATGATCATCGTTCATCATCTCAATCACTCGCGGTCGCAGCGCATTCTGTGGTTTCTGGAAGAGCTGGGCGTGCCCTATCAGGTGCAACGCTACGAGCGCGATCCGAACACCATGCTGGCGCCGCCGGCGCTGAAAAAGATCCACCCGTTGGGTAAATCGCCGGTGATCGTCGATGGCGATCTGACGCTGGCGGAATCCGGCGCCATTATCGAATACTTGCAGGAAGCCTACGACGCACAGGGCATGTTTATGCCAACCGACTTCCACGCGCGTCAGCAATACCGCTACTGGCTGCACTACGCCGAAGGATCGCTGATGCCGCTGTTGGTGATGAAGCTGGTGTTCAGCCGTCTCGGCCAGCCGCCGATCCCCTGGCTGCTGCGGCCGGTGGCCGGCGCGATCGGCAAAGGCGTGCAGCGGGAATACCTCGACAAGCAGATCGCGCCGCACTGCGAATTCCTCGAACAGCACCTGAATAAGGGCAGTTGGTTCGTTGGCAACGACTTCAGCGCGGCGGATATTCAGATGAGCTTCCCGCTGGAGGCGATGGCGGCGCGCGGCGCGTTGGATGATTGCCCGAAACTGCGCGGCTTCCTGCAGCGCATTCACGCCCGGCCCGCCTACCAGCGGGCATTGGAGCAGGGCGGCCCTTACGACCTGCTGAGTTAAGCGGATGGGCTATACTCGATGGGGTCATTCTTCATCGGAGGTAGCCCATGGCTACGCAAATCTTCGTTAACCTGCCCGTACGCGATCTGCCCGCCTCAATGGCGTTTTTCACCCAGCTCGGCTTCAGCTTCAACCCGCAATTTACCGACGATACCGCCGCCTGCATGGTGGTCAGCGACACGATTTACGTGATGCTGCTGACCCACGACAAATTCAGGATGTTTACCCCGAACCCGATCGGCGACGCCAAACAGGCCACCGAAGTGTTGGTGTGCCTGTCGCAACCCAGCCGGGCGGCGGTGGACGAACTGGTGCGCAAGGCGATCGCCGGCGGCGGCAATACCTATCATCCGCCGCGGGACTATGGCGTGATGTACGGCCACGGATTTCAGGACCTGGACGACCATATCTGGGAATTGATGTATATGGATCCCGCGGCGGTGCAGGCGCAATAAGCTCGCCGTGAAGCAGGTCGGCAGGGGCGCCGGATCGCCCCGTCTTTTCGCGCAGAAGCCATTCCCGCCGTTTTCTGCATAAATTGCCGCGATCTTTAGTTGATTAGACGCTAGGGAAGGCAGGATAATCGTTTGCCTTGAATAAACCACCATAAATCACCCGTACCGCGCGCTGCGAGTTAAACGTTTGCCTGGGTGCGCATCGCCGTTGGCGGTGTGGCATAAGGGCAGGGATGCGGAACGTGACGTAAACGATTACGTGGCGATCGGGCGCGGGCGAGATTACAGGCCTGCTGTGACGGGCCGATTCATGAAACACAGGGGAAGTAACCTATGTCGAACTCTCAAGCGAACCACGCCGCAAAACCAACCGGCGGGCTTGATGGCTATTTTAAAATTTCCGCGCGCGGCAGCAGCGTGCGTCAGGAGGTGGTGGCGGGGCTGACCACCTTCCTGGCGATGGTGTACTCGGTGATCGTGGTGCCGAGCATGCTGGGCAAAGCGGGTTTCCCGCCGGCGGCGGTGTTTGTCTCCACCTGCCTGGTGGCCGGTCTGGGGTCGCTGTTGATGGGGCTGTGGGCTAACCTGCCGATGGCCATCGGCTGTGCGATCTCGTTGACCGCCTTTACCGCCTTCAGCCTGGTGCTGGGCCAGCACATCAGCATTCCGGTGGCGCTGGGCGCGGTGTTCCTGATGGGCGTGCTGTTTACCATTATCTCGGTCACTGGCATCCGCGCCTGGATCCTGCGCAACCTGCCGATGGGCGTGGCGCACGGCACCGGCATCGGCATCGGGCTGTTTCTGCTGCTGATCGCCGCCAACGGCGTCGGCCTTGTGGTGAAGAACCCGCTGGATGGCTTGCCGGTGGCGCTCGGTGCTTTCACCTCTTTCCCGGTCGTCATGACGCTGGTCGGCCTGGCGGTGATCTTCGGCCTGGAGAAACTGCGCGTGCCCGGCGGCATTTTGCTGGTGATCATCGCCATTTCCATCATCGGCCTGATCTTCGATCCGGCGGTGAAATACCAGGGGCTGTTCGCCATGCCGAGCCTGGCGGACGCTGACGGCAAATCGTTGATCTTCAGCCTGGATATCATGGGCGCATTGCAGCCGGTGGTGTTGCCGAGCGTGCTGGCGCTGGTTATGACCGCGGTGTTCGACGCCACCGGCACCATCCGCGCGGTGGCCGGGCAGGCCAACCTGCTGGATAAAGATGGGCAGATCATCAACGGCGGCAAGGCGCTGACCTCGGATTCCCTGAGCAGCATCTTCTCCGGCCTGGTGGGCGCCGCGCCCGCTGCGGTTTATATTGAGTCCGCCGCCGGCACCGCCGCGGGCGGCAAGACCGGCCTGACCGCCACCGTGGTCGGCATTCTGTTCCTGCTGATCCTGTTCCTGTCGCCGCTGGCCTATCTGGTGCCGGTTTACGCCACCGCGCCGGCGCTGATGTACGTCGGCCTGCTGATGCTGAGCAATGTCACCAAGCTGGACTTCAACGACTTCGTCGACGCGATGGCCGGCCTGCTGTGCGCCGTGTTCATCGTGCTGACCTGCAACATCGTCACCGGCATCATGCTGGGCTTCAGCTCGCTGGTCATCGGCCGCATCTTCTCCGGCGAATGGCGCAAGCTGAACATCGGCACCGTGCTGATCGCCGTGGCGCTGGTGGCGTTCTACGCCGGCGGCTGGGCGATTTAAGCCGCTTGGGTTTCCCTCGCCCGCCGGGCGGGGGAGCCTGTTACGGCAATTCCCTTCTTAAGATAAGTCTTCTTCTGCTCTGCACCGCGTTTTGAAAGGCACAACAAGCTTTAACGGCTGTAAAAAAAGTGATCTACTATCGTGACCAACGCAGGCCCTGAGCCGATGTCGTCTGAATCGTAGAGTCTAAGGAAAGCATGGAAATCTTTTTTACAATCCTCATTTTGATCCTGGTGGTCTCCCTGTCCGGGGTGGTGACGCGCATGTTGCCGTTCCAGGTGCCGCTGCCGCTGATGCAAATCGCCATCGGGGCCCTGCTGGCCTGGCCGCATTTCGGGCTGCACGTCGATTTTGATCCCGAACTGTTCCTGGTGCTGTTCATCCCGCCGCTGCTGTTTGCCGACGGCTGGAAAACGCCGACGCGCGAATTCCTGCATCACGGGCGTGAAATTCTCGGCCTGGCGCTGGTGCTGGTGCTGATCACCGTGGTCGGCGTCGGTTATCTGATCTACGCCATGGTGCCGGGCATTCCGCTGGTGGCGGCCTTCGCCCTGGCGGCGGTGCTGTCGCCGACGGATGCCGTGGCGCTGTCCGGCATCGTCGGCAAAGGGCGGATCCCCAAGCCGATCATGGGCGTGCTCGAGGGCGAGGCGCTGATGAACGACGCCTCCGGCCTGGTGTCACTCAAGTTCGCCATCGCGGTGGCGATGGGCACCATGGTGTTCACCGTGGGCGGCGCGACCCTTGAATTCCTCAAAGTGGCGATCGGCGGCCTGCTGGCCGGCGTGGCGGTCACCTGGACCTACAGTAAATCGCTGCGGGTGATGAGCCGCTGGAGCGGCGACGATCCGGCGACCCAGATCGTGTTCCTGCTGCTGCTGCCGTTCGCGTCCTACCTGATCGCCGAACATATCGGCGTTTCCGGCATCCTGGCGGCGGTGGCGGCGGGGATGACCATCAGCCAGTCCGGCGTGATCCGCAACGCGCCGCTGGCGATGCGCCTGCGCGCCAACAGCGTGTGGGCGATGCTGGAATTCGTGTTCAACGGCATGGTGTTCATCATGTTGGGCCTGCAGCTGCCGGGCATTCTTGAAACCTCCATCCTGCAGGCGGAGCTGGATCCGACCATCCAGACCTGGTACCTGTTCGCCGACGTGGCCACCATCTACGCCGCGCTGCTGGTGCTGCGCTTCACCTGGCTGTGGGTGATGAAGAAGGCCAGCAACCGCTTTATGAAAAAGCGTCCGCTGCAGTTCGGCGATTACAGCACGCGTGAGCTGTGGGTGGCGTCGTTCGCCGGGGTGCGCGGGGCGATTACCCTGGCCGGTGTGCTGTCGATACCGCTGTTGCTGAGCGACGGCACCGCCTTCCCGGCGCGCTATCAGCTGGTGTTTATCGCCGCCGGGGTGATCCTGCTGTCGTTGATCGTCGGCGTGCTGGCGTTGCCGCTGCTGCTGCGCGGTGTGCAGGTCACCGACAAGAGCGCCAGCAAGCAGGAAGAGCGCATGGCGATCGCCATGGCGGCCGAAGTGGCGATTGAGAGCGTGAATAAAATGGAAGAGCGCCTGGTTGCCGATACCGAAGAAAACCTCGATCCGCAGGTGTTGAAAGAGGTCAGCTCGCGGGTGACGGGCATGCTGCGGCGGCGCATCGCGTCGAAAGACGATATCGAGAATGCGCTGGCGATGGAAAACCTCGAGCGGCGTTTCCGCCTGACGGCGCTGCGCGCCGAGCGCGGCGAGCTGTATCACCTGCGCGCCACGCAGAAAATCAGCAACGAGACGCTGCAAAAACTGCTGCACGATCTCGACCTGCTCGAAGCGCTGCTGATCGAACGCGAAGGGTAAATCTCAGAAGAGGAATAAACGTTTTCCTCTTTATTTCTGTCCTGAAGGGCCGCTTGTGCGGCCCTTTTTTTGGTTACTTGAGCGGCGGCCAGTAGTCGCGGCAGCAGGCGATCCAGGCCTGCGCGCTGTGCGACAGGTAGCTGCCCTGGCGCCAGATCAGGCCGATTTTCCACTCCATGCGCGGCTCCAGCGGCAGCCAGACCAGGTTTTCCTTGTCCAGCCAGCGACAAACCGGCTCCGGCAGCATGGCGATGCCCACGCCGGCCTGCACCATCGAGGCGAGAAAGTCCCATTGGCCGCTGCGCACCGCGATTTGCGGTTCAAAGCCGGCCAGGCGAAACGCCTTCATCAGCATCTTGTACAGCGCAAAGTCTTCGTTATAAATCAGGATCGGGCTGTCGGCCAATTCGGCGATATTGATGCTGGTGCGGTTGAGCCACTGCGGCGTGCGCGGCGCCACCACGCACATCGGATGGCCCAGCAGCGGCAGAAAGGTCAGCGGCTGCGCCGAATCGAAGGGCAGCACCGTCATCGCCAGATCCAATTCGCCGGACATCACCGCCTGTTCGACCGACAGCCCGCCCAGCTCGGAAATCTTCAATTCGATGCCGGGGTAGGTCTGGCGAAAGCGGCGGATCAGATCGGCGATCTGCCTGCCGACCATCGGCGGAATGCCCAGCCGCAGCACGCCCTTTTTCACCGAGCTAATGTCTTCCAGCTCCGCCTCCAACTGGCGGAACTCGTCGAGGATCGTCAGGCCGCGCTGGTACACCGCCTGGCCGCTGTCGGTCAGGCGCAGCTTGCGGCCTTCACGGATCAGCAGCGTGCATTCCAGCTCTTCCTCCAGATGCCGCAGCATTTTGCTGATGGTGGGCTGGGTGACGAACAGTTTTTCCGCCGCGCGGGTGAAGCTTTGCTGGCGCACCACTTCAACGAAGTAGCGCAGGGTGCGGACATCCACGTTAGGGTTCTCCTTGGGGACGCTACCGGCGGGAAACTATTCCCGGACGGCATGATGTCGATAATTTTAATTCATTTCAGGCGTGGTTTCCCGGCTGCGTATACTGTAGGCCGTCAATTATTGTTTGAGGTCATCTTTCATGTCTCTGGCGTTACGCCGCGTTGCCCCTTCCCTGCTGACCCGTTTGCAGGTGCCGATCCAGGTGGCGTTGTATGCGGCGCTGTTCCTGATCGCCGATCGTCTGGTGCAACAATTCCACCTGCCGCTCCCCGCCAATATCGTCGGCATGCTGATGCTGCTGGCGCTGATCCTGCTGCGCATTCTGCCGCTGAGCTGGGTCAAGGCCGGCTCCCGCTGGCTGCTGGCGGAAATGCTGCTGTTTTTCGTGCCGGCGGTGGTGGCGGTGGTCAACTATGCCCAGCTGCTGATGGTCGAAGGCTGGAAGATCTTTCTGGTGATCGCGGTCAGCACCATGCTGACGCTGGGCGCCACCGGGCTGGTGGTGGACAGGGTGTATCGGCTGGAGATTTGGCTGCAGCGGCGGAAGCAGCGCCATGAATGATTTCATCCTTAGCCTGGCCTGTTTTCTGGCGACGCTGGCGCTCTATTTCGCCAACAAGAAACTCTATCGCCGCCGCCGCACGTTGCTGCTGATGCCGCTGGTGCTGACGCCGATGATTCTGGTGTTGCTGCTGGTGGTCACCCACATCTCCTATCAGGACTACATCGGTGAAACCCACTGGCTGCTGTGGCTGCTGGGGCCAGCGACCATCGCCTTCGCGGTGCCGGTGTACGAGAACCTGCATATCATCCGTCGCCACTGGCTGTCGCTGACCGCCGGGGTAACGACCGCAGTGCTGGTGGCGGTGTACAGCTCGGTGTGGCTGGCGCGCCTGCTGACGCTGCCGGAAGAGGTGCAGCGTAGCCTGGCGGTGCGGTCGATCACCACGCCGTTCGCGCTGGAGGCCGCCAAGCAGATGGGGGGCCAACCGGACCTGGTGGCGTTGTTCGTGGTGATCACCGGGGTGTTCGGCATGGCGGTGGGCGACATTCTGTTTTTGCGACTGGCTGTACGCAGCCGCCTGGCGAAAGGGGCCGGATTTGGCGCCTCGTCGCACGGCGCCGGCACCGCCCGCGCCTATGAACTGGGGCCGCAGGAGGGCGTAGTGTCGAGCCTGGTGATGATGTTGGCCGGCATTATCACGGTGGTGGCCGCGCCACTGATCGGCCGGCTGATGTGGTAAGGAGGCGGTCTGCGGCGAACTGCGCCGCAGACCGTAGAGCGTCAAGGAAGGTTGCCTAGCATCGCCGGCGTGCGCGATGACTGTCGCAAGGCGCGTCCTATCTCCTCGTGGCTGAAGATAATGGAGTGATGATTGCAGGGCAACGGATGCACCTGCAGATGTTGACCGATTGCCGACAGGCCATTGTCGGCAATCGCCAGCAGTTCACGCTCATCGCCCAGGCCGGTGATATTCAGATTTGCATCTTCGGTCGCCTTGAACAGCGTGATGCGTGCATGTTGCAACGGTGCGCTGAGCGTTTGTTTTGCCAATGCCAGCTCCGTCGGCTCTGCCTTTAAGGCCCGGTCGGCGGCCTCGCCGTCAATACCCAACATGGCCAGCATCGCCGCCAGCATGCCCGGCTCGCTGCGGATCTGGAATGGGGTTCGGTAGAAGGTATCAAGCAGGAACAGTTGGATATCGCGATAGCCCTGGCTTTCCAGTTGAGCGGCCATCTCCAGCGCGATCAGGCCCCCTAGCGACCAACCCAACAGACGGACGGGGCGCGCCGGCGACAGCCGCATATGGCCGAGATAATACGCCGCCAGCTCGCGTAGCGAAGTGATGTGCGGCTGTTGGAACAGGTTGTAATTGTTGATGCCTAACACATTGAAATCTTTCTCTAAATAGTTCGCCAGATCGCGATACACGTCGCAGCCGGTGACGGCTGGGTGGATCATCCAGACGCTTTCGGCGGCGATGGCGTGATTCAGGCGCTCTACCTGTTTAAAGGTAAAACTGGCCTGATTCAGACGCGTCAACAGCTGCTGCAGGGGTTCTGAGGTGGCCGGCGTCGTTGCGGGCACACCGTCGGTGAGAATACGGGCCTGGCCGCGCAGCGTCGGGTGAGCAAACAGCGTCTTAATGCCTAACGAATGCCCGTGTCGCTTCAGTTTAACCAGCAGTTGAATGGCGTGCAGCGAATGGCCGCCCAGCGCGAAGAAATCATCGTCGCGGCCAATGCGCGTTGTGCCCAGCAGTTCGCTCCACAGTTCGGCCAACTGCTGTTCCTGCTCGCCTTGCGGGGCTTCATAAGCAGCGGTTTCCTGCATGTTGGCCGGTGCCGGTAACGCTTTGCGATCCAGCTTGCCGTTGGGCGACAGCGGAAAAGCATCCAGCCGGATAAAACAGGACGGCACCATAAAGTCCGGCAGGTGTTGCTGCAATTGCCGACGCCATTCGGCGGCGTCGGCCGTTTGCTCTGGGGCGATGACATAGGCGACCAGGCGCTTGCCGCCGCTTTCGTCTTCCCGCGCCAGAATGGCGGCGTCTTCAACCCCTGAACACTGTCTGAGCTGTTGCTCGATCTCGCCTAATTCAATGCGCAGGCCGTGGATTTTGACCTGGAAATCGTTTCTGCCCAGATACTCAATGTTGCCATCCGGCAGCCAGCGGGCCAGATCGCCGGTTTTATACAGGCGAGCCTGCGGCTCGGCGCTGAAAGGATCGGCGATAAATCGCTCGGCGCTCAGCGCCGCGCGGTTCAGATAACCACGGGCAACCTGAATACCACCGATATGCAATTCGCCGGCGATGCCAGGCGGTAACGGTTGCAGTTGGTCATCCAGAATATGGAGCTGGGTATTGGCGATCGGTTTACCGATCGGTACCAGTGGGCGAGGATCATCGGGCAGGCATTGCCAGCTGGAAACGTCTACGGCGGCTTCAGTCGGGCCGTAGAGATTGTGCAGTTCCGCCTGCGGCAACTGCTGCAGGCAGCGTTGTACCGTCGCGAGCGGCAACGCCTCGCCGCTGCACATAATGCGTTTCAGAGAGGCACACTGCGCCATATCGCCGTGGCGCAGAAACAGTTGCAGCATCGAGGGGACGAAATGCAGTGTGGTCACGCCGTGCTGCGCGATGCAGGCGCTGAGATAATCCGGCTCCTGGTGACCGCCCGGTTTGGCGATGGCCAGCCGGGCGCCGACCATCATCGGCCAGAAAAACTCCCAGACAGAGACGTCGAAGCTGAACGGCGTTTTCTGCAGCACGACATCATCCGGCGTCAGTGTATAAGCCTTTTGCATCCACAGGAGTCGGTTGATCACCCCACGGTGTTCGTTCATTACCCCTTTGGGTTTCCCCGTCGAGCCGGAGGTGTAAATCACATAAGCCAGGCTGCGCTGTGGATCGGCGGCCAGCGGCGGCGGGTTGCCATCCGGCGCTTGCCGCCACAGATGGCTCTCACGCTGAAGATGCAATCGCGGCACGGCGATATCGCGCAGCGGATGCAGCGCGTGTTCGCCGCCATCGTCGATCAGAACGAATCTGGCGCCGCAATCTTGCAGCATGTGGCGCAGGCGGTCTTGTGGATAGTCGGGATCGAGCGGTACATAGGCGGCGCCCGCCTTCAGGATGGCGTACAGGGCAATCACCATATCCGGGCTGCGGTTGACGCATACCGCGATGCGATCGTCAGGCTGTAATCCCTGCAGCCTGAGAAAGGCAGCCAATCGATTCGCCCGCAGATTCAGCTGTTGATAACTGATCTCGTGGTCCTCGTAGCACAGCGCCGGCGCTTCTGGCGTCAGCGCGGCCTGCCGTTCCAGGAATTGATGTACGCCTTGCGGCATGTCTGCCCATGTTTGTCGGGTTTCATTCCATTGATGGAAGATTTGCTGTCTTTCCTGCGGCAACAGCAGCGGTAACTGCCCCAGCGGCAGCGCCGGATCGCCGTCCAGTAGCGTGTTCAGCAGGTGCAGCATGCGGGCGGCGATGCGCTCACCGTCTTCCTGACTGAACCAGGCCTGATTGAGGTTGAACTCCAACAGCGGGTCGTCGCCCGGATGGTAATGGCGCAGGTAGACGCCGAGGGGCAGCTGTTCCTGACCGTGGTGCAGGTTTTCCACCTTGAACTGGCTGCCTTCCAGTTCGATGTCGGTCGGAAAAACCTCCAGAGAAAAGCTGATGTCGAACAGCTGGCGCCGCTCCTGCTGATGCAGGTTCAACTGGCGGTTGAGTTCGGCAATGGGAAAACGCTGGTGACGATAACACTGGCGCAGCTCGCTGCCGATTTGCCGCAGTAAGTGGCCGAAGGATTGCTGTGAATCGACCGTGATGCGCAGTGGGATCATCGAGGAAAACATGCCCAATGTTTGCTTATGTTCGGCGGTACTGCGGTTATGTACCGGCACGCCCAGCGTGAATTGATCGGTTTGCCAAATCCGGGCGAACCAGGTGGCCAGCAAAGCGCTAAAAAAATGCATTGCAGAACCGCCCTGTGCGGCGGCGTATTGTTCCAACTGTAGGAAACGCTCGCGTGGCAACCGCTTGATTATCTGATGGCTGGGGTAGGTTTGTTGCTCACAGTGATTTTGGCGGCGTTCCAGCATGGAGGGGGGCGCGTCGATGAAACGCTTCAACCAGAAATCACGATCGCGCTCGTAGCGTGGAGACTGCTGATAGGTGCGATCGCTGATGACGAAGTCTTGGTAACGCGAGCGGGGGGCTTCGTTTTTTATCCCTGCTTTTAATTGTTTATAGCGCTCCATGATCATTTTGCTCAGCAGGGAAATTGAGGTGCCGTCCGCAATCAGGTGATGGGAAGCAAGCAGCCATAGCGTGCTGGAACCGCTGACTTTGGCCAGGTGGCAGCGCCAAAGCAGGCTGTCATACAGTGAATAAGGCTGCAGGAATTGAGAACGAAGGTGTGTTTCCGCCAGGCTGATGGCATCTTGTCTGTGCGAAAAATCGTGGTAATGCAGGTCGATATAGGCCCGGTCGCAGGTTTCCTGGGTAATGCCTTGCGGCGTTTCTTTCAGCGTGGTTTGCAACGCATCATGTTGTTGCTGTATTTGCCGTATGGCTTCTTGAAACAGCGGTAGCGAAATCTCGCGCTCTACGCGCCATAAACACCCAACGTTATATAAGGGGATATCGGGGTTTAAAGATTGGTCTAGCCACACGGCTTGTTGCACGGTCGTCAGGGAATAAGCGGACACGGAACCACCTCCACAAATAAGGAATGAATCGAATTAAATAAAGTGAGTCGCAGCCAAGCACTCGAACATTATAAAAGGTGATTATTAAGTTGGCCTGTTTTCACATTAAATATTTTTAATGATTTTATTTGATTATAATAAATTCAATGATTTTAGCGTTAATGATTTGTATTTTATTTATTTTTAAACTAATTTTTTGCCATTACTTTTGTGGCGTGTTAATTACGATTGACTGGTTTTTCTACGTGGTATTAGTAAGTGAAATTATGTAATTTATTGTTTTATTTGTGTTTTTTATTTTTTAAAAAAAAGGGCGGAGCTGAGGAGGTTCGTGGGCGATAACGGAGTGGTATCTCAGCGGGCAAGTTCGGTTGCTTCTCCGCAAGAGATAACAGGCTGAATCATAAAAAATTATAAAGAATCTCTTATGCTGTATTATTATAAAAGAAATAATAATGAATAATAAGAAGTAAAGCTTATTGTGATTTCATGCATTTCTTTATTCGTAATTCTGCTGTTAACTTTCATAGGAGTATGACGTTTCAATTAAACTGCGATGAATGATCCGTTATTGGGCAATTAATGGATTAACTTTAATGAGATAATAAATGTGAAACGTTGATGCCGAGTGATACCCGAAATGAAAGGCGCAACGAGAACCCTGTCTCGCTGCGGCCCGATCCTACCGGGAGGTAGCAGGTTAGCAGACGGCGGCTTTGACGAGTTCCACCACCAGCGGCGAAAGCTCGCCGCGCAGTGCAGCGCGTTCTGATTGAAACAGCGTGGCGACGTAAAAACGCCGCTCCGGCAGTTCGATGGCGCGCACGTCGCCTTCGGCATCGTGGCCGCTGATAATCAACGGGAAGCGCTCAAGGTCGGCGACGAAGTCCGGAGCCACGCCAAAGTTGCAGTGGTAGCCTTCATGGGTGTTCAGGCTGCCGTAGGCCTGCGCGACACGGGTGTCAGGCTGAAAAACGATGTCGCCGGTTTTTTCCACCAGCGAGCAGCTCAGCGGGGCGATCACCAACCGGCCACCGCTGTCGGTTTCCGCATGGCCGGCATCGTGCCAGCCCATCACGTTGCGGGCGTACTCGATGATGGCGTACTGAAAGCCGCCGCAGGAACCGAGGAACGGCACGTCGTTTTCCCGCGCATGCCTGATCGCCATAAAGGCGCCGTCGTCGTGACAATATGGGCTGCCTGGCACCACCCAGATGGCATCGAAATCTTGCAGGACATCGGGGGAGGTCAGGGTTTCGGTCGGTAGCCACTGGGGCTGCACGTCGATGTCGAGATGGGCGGCGGTGAGCTGGAGCGCCACGGGGATGGCCTGATGGGCCACGGCTTGCGGGTTGTAATCACCGACCAGAGCAATGCGGACTTGAGCTTTCATCATTTCCTTTCCTGTGCGGGTAAAGAGGGAGATTACAGGAAAGCGAAATGTTGAGCCGCAGATTTTTTAAACGCGGCGCACAAAAAAGCCCGGCGTCGGCCGGGCTGGAAAACGGGGTTCAGTACAGCGACGGCGCGCCGACCGGCCGGGTTTTGAAGCGGCGATGCAGCCACAGATATTGCTCCGGCGCCCGCATGATCTCTTTTTCGATCACTTTGTTCATATAAGCCGCCGCCGCCTGTTCGTCGCTGAGCGGGTAGTCTTCCAGAGCCGGCTGGATCAGCAGGTCGTAGCCGCGGCCGCCTTCACGGCGGATCAGCACCACCGGCACCAGCGCCGGGTTGGCCATGCGCGCCAGCATGAAGGTGCCGCTGGTGGTGGCGGCCTGATCGACGGCGAACAGCGGCGCGAATACGCTGCCGCGCGGGCCGTAATCTTGATCCGGCGCGAACCATACCGCCTCACCGCGCTTGAGTGCGTGCACCATGCCGCGCAGATCCTTGCGATCGATCATCGCCTTGTTGGAGCGCATGCGGCCCTTGGTTTGCGCCCACTCCATCGCCTTGTTGTTGTGCGGGCGGTACATCGCCATCATCGGTTGGCACAGGCCCATTGCCCGGCCGCCCAGCTCAAGCGACATAAAGTGCACGCCGATCACCAGCACGCCGCGGTCGTCACGCTGCGCCATTTTGAGGTGGTTGATGCCGGAGACGTTAAACCAGCGCTTAACGCGTTTATCCGACCAGAACCAGGCCATGCCGGTTTCCAGCAGGCCCATGCCGAGGGACTCAAAGTTGCCCACTACTTTACGCTCGCGCTGTGTTTCGTCCATTTCGGGGAAGCACAGTTCGAGGTTGCGGCGGGTGATGGCGACGCGACGCTTAAGAAAGCGCATCGAGGTGCGCCCCATCCATACGCCAAGGCGGTTAAGCAGCGGGTAGGGGAGTTGCACCAGCAGGAACAACAGGGCCAGACCGAACCAGGTCAGCCAGTAGCGCGGGTGCAGCAAGGAAAGTTGAAATCTCTTTTGGCGTTTCATAGCAGCTCGTTTATGCGTTAGGGGGGTAGCAACCTGTAGCGCATAAAGGATCCACTCGATAGCGATACAACGACTCAGACACCCGGGGACGGCCAGGGTTTAGTCAGAATTCCATAATTGACTAAACATTTACATTCGAAGGGCGGTTTGCGCTGCTATCAGGCTTCGGAGGGATAGCTGTTGGCCAGCGGAGGCGGCTCTAGGAATGCGTATGTTAACACAGGGTACGGGGTTCAGAGGAAGAGAGGCATGCGAATATTCTCATTCGCATTGCCTCTGGATTGACGATTGGCGACGGTTTACAGGCTGGGGAGGATGATGGCGGCGAAAATGGCGGCGATCACCAGCCATTTCAGCAGGTAGTAACCGCGGCGATTACGCGCCTTCAGGCGCTGGCCGGCGTCGCGCACCGCGTTGACGTATTTGAAGATGCGGTTGATGCCGCCGGTGCGGTCCTGATCGTCGTTCGGCGAACTGGCCGCCGACATCAGCGTAGCGCCGACCCAGTGGTTGACCGCCTGCGCCCAGCGCCATTTCATTGGCCGCTCGACGTCGCAAAACAGAATGATGCGCGTCTGGTCGGTGGCGTTTTGCGCCCAGTGCACGTAGGTTTCGTCGAAGATCACCGCCTGGCCGTCGCGCCAGCTGTGCTGCTCGCCGTCCACCTCGATGAAGCAGCGATCGTCGTTAGGCGTCATCAGCCCCAGGTGGTAGCGCACCGAGCCGGCGTAAGGATCGCGGTGTTTACCCAAATGGCTGCCGGGCGGCAGCTCGGCGAACATCGCCGCCTTGACCGATGGGATGCGGTTGAGCAGCTCGACGGTTTTCGGGCACAGCGTTTGCGCCGAAGGGTGACTGTCGCTGTACCATTTCAGATAGAAACGTTTCCAGCCGCGTTTGAAGAAGGTGTTGAAGCCGGCGTCGTTATGCGACTGCGCCTTTTTGATGTGATCCTGCAAACGCACGGCTTCCTCGCGGATCACCTGCCAGTTGTCGGTCAGCGTTTGCAGCTCCGGGAAGCCTTTTTCGTCGAAATAGGGCTGTTTGGCGGGCAAACGCGAGAAACCGGTCATAAACATGTTGATCGGCCCCATAAACGTGGAGTGATCGAACAGCTGACGGGTAAGCTTTTGTTTCTCTTTGCCGCGGGAGTGTGCGTAGAGGAAGCTGATGATAAAAATGCCGATAATGATCGCGGCAACCATAGAATCCATCCCTGTTGGTGCTTGTTAAAAATTCGTACAAATTATAGTTTTATGACAGGAAAAATTTAACTTTTTCGTGCGCTTTCCCTGCGTGTGCTGCTTGTTGGCATAAAAAATCAATAAAATGATTTGTAATGAAATTTTATATCGATTTTTTTGGTTTTAGTCCTATTCTTAAATCGTTCAAGGGGTGTTTCATGCCATCTTGTTTCATGACGAATGGCACGTATCTGAGAAAAGAGGGACTTATGAAAAAATCAATCATTGCCTTGTCTGCACTGCTGCTCGCTTCCCCGGTGTTCGCTGCTGAAACCGCGACCGACACCGCCGCTCACGCCAGCAACGAAGTTGTCGCCGAGGCGCACAAAGGGGCGGATACCGCCAAAGAAAAGCTGCACCAGTCTCAGGACAAGGGTGAAGAGCTGAAGCTGAAAGCCAAGCATGCCGCCGAAGGCAAGAGCGACAGCGTCGGCAGCAAAGTGAGCGAAGGTTCGCAAAAGGCCTGGCACTCCACCAAACAGGGATCGGAGAAGGCTTGGGACAAGACCAAGCAAGGGGCGGAAAGCCTCAAGAACAAAGTGACCGAGTAAGGTCTCCGCTTTACCCCAAGGGCCGCGCAGCGGCCTTTTTTATTGCCTGCAATCCAGAGCCGATGCCCCGCTTTGTCGCCCCGATTAAAACGTGAGAGTATTCTTCATCGATTGGCGACTCAATCGTAAGCAAGAAGGAAGCGCTATGAAATCCCACTGGATAAGGCGGTTATTGACACCCCCACCAGCCTGGACAGGCAGAGCATCGGTTATCTTGGGCCTGCTGGTGTTTGTGGTGTTGAGCGGGCTGGATAGCCTGGGCGTGGATTTGGACGGGTGGAAGCGCTACGTGATGATCGCGGGCGTGGCGGGTATTTGCTATTTCTTTGCCGGATATATCGATAAGCGCATTCCGCGCAAATCCTTGCCAATGTAGGCACAAGTCAGAAAAAGAAAAAGGCGCTTATCAAATGAGATAAAGCGCCTTTTCAACACGTTAACTGACTAGTATCAGTTCATGCCGTATTTTTTCAGCTTCTTGCGCAGCGTGCCGCGGTTGATGCCCATCATCAGGGCTGCGCGGGTCTGGTTGCCACGGGTGTATTGCATCACCATGTCCAACAGTGGCTGTTCAACTTCAGCCAGTACCAGCTCATACAGGTCATTTACGTCTTGACCGTTCAGTTGAGCAAAATAGTTCTTCAGTGCTTGTTTAACCGAGTCACGCAGAGGCTTTTGAGTCACCTGATCTTGTGAGTTAACGGTAGAAACGGTCAGTACGTCAGAATTTACGCGTTGTTCGAACATAGTTCTGTCAGCTCTTTTTTTACGCTAAGATTTTCGAAATATGCCTCCAACGCCTCCAGCTGTTCGCTGGCATCCTCTATGGCGTTGAATGTGCGCCGAAACTGGTCATTCGGAGCGTGTTCCTGGAGATACCAGGACACGTGCTTACGAGCAATCCGGAATCCCTTGCCTTGGCCATAGAAGCCGTGCAATTCCCGAATGTGCCCAATCAACAAGCGCTTCACCTCGCCAAGCGGCAGCGGCGGCAGCAACTCCCCAGTGTCCAGATAATGCTGGATTTCCCGGAAGATCCAGGGTCTCCCCTGAGCAGCGCGGCCTATCATCAGGGCATCGGCCCCGGTGTAGTCGAGCACTGCTCTGGCTTTATGCGGGTCAGTAATATCCCCATTCGCGATAATCGGAATGGAAACACTCTGCTTAACTGCCCGAATGCTGTCGTATTCCGCGTCGCCGTTAAACAGACAGGCGCGGGTTCGGCCGTGAATCGTCAGGGCCTGAATACCACAGTCTTCGGCCAGTTGGGCAATCTCTACACAGTTACGGTGCTCTGGCGCCCAGCCGGTGCGAATCTTCAGCGTTACCGGCACATCCACCGCGTCAACCACCGCGTGGAGGATCCGTTTTACCAGATCCGGGTACTGCAACAAGGCGGACCCGGCAAGCTTCCGGTTCACTTTTTTGGCCGGGCATCCCATATTGATGTCGATGATCTGCGCGCCGCTGGCCACGTTGATACGCGCGGCGGCGGCCATATCATCAGGATCGCATCCGGCAATCTGCACGGAGCGGATCCCTGGTTCATCGCTATGCACCATACGCAGACGCGACTTATCCGTCCGCCACACCTCCGGATTGGAGGAGAGCATTTCGGATACAGCCATCCCAGCACCCATTGCATGACAGAGGGTTCTGAACGGGCGATCTGTAATACCGGCCATCGGGGCCGCAATCAGGCAATTAGTAAGCTGGTGGTGTCCAATGCGCATAGACAAAGAGTGACCATACTGTGTCCGCAAGGGCGCGTATATTACGCATTTTTGCGCCGAGATGAAAGGCCAAACTTTAACCAATCGGCTCGCTATTAGGGCAAAAAATGCGCTGCGCAGTGATTCATAAAAATATTGTATATATTTTACAATGAGTTGACGAAAAGTGCTTGTTTTGTGTGCGGTAAAATATTCGCCTTTGCGCAGGATATTATCTGCATTCGCCCGCTATTTTTGCCGGGATAACCTGCCTGGAAGGCGCATTGTCAGGGCGATCCATCGTTGAAAGGCAAAAAATTGCATAAAATTTTGTCTTGCCCGTGAGGCGATCGCCGGACAAAAAAAATCCACCGGCGCGGGGCCGGTGGATGAGGGAGCAATATACCGTGACGCTTACTTACGGCGGCCGGTGATGCGGCACCACTCTTCACGCTCGGCGACCGGATCGAGCGTGAACTTTTCTTCGTAGGCTTGTGCAACGCTGCTCGCCTGGCTGGCCAGCACGCCGGACAGCCCCAAATGACCGCCGGCCTTCGGCAGGCAACCGATCAGCGGCGCCAGTTCGCGCAGCGGGCCGGCGAGGATGTTGGCGACCACCACGTCCGCCAGCAGGTCCGCCGGCTGGTCTTTCGGCAGATACAGCTCCAGACGCTCTGAGACGCCGTTACGCTGCGCGTTGTCGCGGCTGGCCTGAATGGCCTGGGGATCGATGTCGATGCCGATAGCGCGCGCCGCACCCAGCTTCAGCGCGGCGATCGCCAGGATGCCGGAACCGCAGCCGAAATCGATGACGGTTTTGCCGGCCAGATCGAGGCCGTCCAGCCACTGCAGACACAGCGCGGTGGTCGGGTGGGTGCCGGTGCCGAACGCCAGGCCCGGATCGAGCATCACGTTGACCGCGTCGGGATCCGGCACGTCGCGCCAGCTCGGGCAGATCCACAAGCGCTCGCCGAAGCGCATCGGGTGGAAGTTGTCCATCCATTCGCGCTCCCAGTCCTTGTCTTCCAGCTGCTCTATCTTGTGGCGGAATCCGGCGCCCAGCAGCGGGTGCTGTTCCAGCATCGCCACCACCTCGGTCATATCGGTTTCCGCGTCGTACAGGCCGATCACATCGGTATCGCCCCACAGCAGGGTTTCACCCGGCAGCGGCTCGAACACCGGGTTGTCGTGGGTGTCCTGGAAGGTCACCGACACGGCGCCGCTTTCCACCAGCGCGTCGCTCAGGTCTTCCGCCTGGCTGCCGGTGGTGTTCAGTTTGAGTTGGATCCAAGGCATAGCAATTCTCTTCAAGAGGGTAATGATGACGCCGCCCGGCGCTTTTCGCCGACGACGTTACCGAGATAAAACGCCAACAGGCTGAGCAACAGCGAAGGCACGATAGGATGCAGCCCCGCCGGTTGCAGGTTGAAGCTGGCCAATAGCGTATAGCATACCGCACCCGACACCATTGAGCTAAGCGCTCCCTGAGCATTGGCTCGTTCCCAATACAGGCCCAGCACCAGCGGCCACAGGAAGACCGCCTCCAGCCCGCCGAAAGCCAGCAGGTTGAGCCAGATGATCATCTCCGGCGGGCGCCAGGCCGCCAGCAGCACCAGCAGGCCGAGGATCAGCGTGGTCAGGCTGGAGAAGCGCTTGATCAGCCGCTCGTTGTGGATCTGCTGCGGCCGCACGCCCAGGTAGAGATCCTTGATGATGGTGGCGGAGGATTGCAGCAACTGAGCGTTGATGGTCGACATGATCGCCGCCATCGGCGCCGCCAAAAAGATCCCGGCGGCGTACGGCGGCAGAACGGTGATCATCAGCGTCGGGATCACCTGGTCGGGGATCTTGAGATCCGGCAACACCGCGCGGCCGAGCGCGCCGGCCAGGTGCATGCCGAACATCAGCACCGCCACCACCACGGTGCCGAGCAGAATGCCGCGATGCACCGCCTTGCTGTCCTTGTAGGAGATGCAGCGCACGGCGGTGTGCGGCAGGCCGATCACCCCGAAGCACACCAGGATCCAGAATGACGCCATAAACGGCAGGCTGAGGATCTGATCGCCGCCCTGCGGCGACACCAGCGCAGGATCGATCTGCTGCAGTTTGCTCACTGCGCTGTCCAGTCCGCCGGCGGCATGGATCACTGCCACCAGCAGCAGCACGGTGCCGAGCAGCATCACCAGCCCCTGCATGGCGTCGTTCAGCACGCTGGCGCGGAAGCCGCCGAAGGCGGTGTACAGCGCGATGCTGATGCCGAAGATCAACAGGCCGGTGTCGTAAGGAATGCCGGCGGCGGTCTCCAGCAGGCGTGCGCCGCCGATGAACTGCACCGTCATGGCGCCGAGGAACGCCACCAGCAGGCTGAGGCTGGCCAGCCACACCAGCAGGCGGCTTTGGTAGCGGCCATACAGCATGTCATTGAGAGTAATGGCGTTGTAGCGCCGCGCCAGGATGGCGAATTTCTTGCCCAGCACGCCGAGCGACAGCCACACCGCCGGCAGTTGGATCATCGCCAGCAGCACCCAGCCCAGGCCGTATTTGTAGGCGGCGCCCGGCCCGCCGATAAACGAACTGGCGCTGATGTAGGTGGCGGTCAGGGTCATCGCCAGCACAAAGCCGCCCATCGAGCGGTTGCCGAGGAAATATTCGCTGAGGAAGTTTCCGTTCTGGCGGCGCCGATAGGCGTACACCGACAGGCCGAACACCAGCAACAGGTAGGCGACCAGCGGCAGGATCACTTCAGTTTGCATCGCGGTCCTCCAGCGAAATGTCGCGGAACACCGTGCGCACCATCAGCCAGCACAGGCCGATGAACAGCAGCGGCACCAGCAGGCAGGCCATTTCGAACCAGTGCGGCAGGCCGGTGACGCCGATGGCGCTGTCCGGCAGGTAGGCCGCCAGCCCCCAGGCCAGCAGGTAGAGCAGCGTCAGCCCCAGCGCCCAGCGCGCTTCGCGGTGCGCCTGAATAAAGCGTTTGTCCATCAGTGTCCCCCATAGGTTTACGATGATGGCTTGTGACAAGAACAGATGAAGGAACAGGATTGTACGGAATGTGCGGCGTTTGGCTAATAAATTATTCACCTTTCCGGTGAACGCAACGGGGCGATGGAAAGAAAAGAGGGGGGTAAATATATAAATTTTTGCCGGTTTATTTCGATGATAAAATAATTAAAGAGAATGGGAAAAGGAATGGGTTTTATATTGGTTGGCGCAACCGGAATCGAACCAGGTGACCTCTGTGAAGTATGACACAGCGCTCTACCACTGAGCTACACGCCTGCAATAAACAAATTTATAACATCTCCTAATCATTCATGTAAATAGATTTCTTTTATTTTTTGGCATTAAATAAATCGTTCGATTAAATAATGACCCGCATATCCTTCGCTATTTATTTACTGTGATTAATATCACGATAAAGCCGCCCCGTTAATACGTTTAAACAAGGGCGGCGTTAATTAGCGGGTTAACAATGTCACGCGGTTATCGTTCTTTTCTCAGATATTCTTTCCGAAATAGTATAAAGAACGATGACGCCGATGCATAAAAAGAACATCACGGCATACAGGGCGCCACCGCCACCTTGTTTTAACAGCAAACCGCCGACAAAAGGAGCGAGCGCCAGGCCAAATTCGTAAAACGTGGCGGCACCGAAGTAAGCCCCTTTTAGGTTAGCCGGCGCCATACGATCAATTTGTATATTGAGCGTAGGGAACAGGATGACTTCGCCGAGGCTGAGCAGGAACATGGCGACCAACCACAGCAGCCAGCTTTCACTGGAAACCAGCAGAAAGACAATTTGTGAAAGCGCGAGAAAGAACACGCCCAGGCTGGTTTTCAGTGCCAATGACATGCGGCGGGTAAAGCGCTCGGTGAAATACTGCAGCGTTATCACCGTGGCTGCATTGATGAATATCAGCACGCTGAGCAGGTATTCGGGGTTGTACACCTGGCTGATCATGAGGTATTGCGGCAGCGTCACGTCGATCTGCCCGTAGACCAGCATCACCAAAATGTTGGCGACTACCAACACCTTGAACGCCTGATCGTTCCAGATAATCCGCAAAGAGCCAATGAACGAGAAGGTGGCGTTGCGCGTTTCTTTACCGTGCCCCGCTTTGAATACCGCGAGCACCAGCAGCAAATAGCAAAGGAACGACAATGCGGTGACGAAGAAGGTGGCCTTCTGCGCCGTCAGCCCGAGAGCGACACCCACTAATGGGCCTACGGCTGCGCCCACGTTCATCAGGAAGTAGCGGATGTTCAAGGCGCGTTCCCGCTCTTGCCTGTCATGGAGAATATCGCCGATCACCGCTTTGCTGGCGGGTTCGATCAATGAGCGCGAAATGCCATTGAGTAAAATACCGACAAAATACCACGCCGGTGAGTTGGCCAACGCAAGTACGCTAAATGAAATGATAGCGGCGATTGCACCAAGAATAATCAACGTGCGACGGCCATATTTGTCTGATGCGCCACCGAAGAGATAGCCGAAAGAAATAGACACGATAAGTGATACGCTCATCATGACGCCGATTTCCACCGGCGTCATCGCGTAGTTATTTCTCATGAGAATGGTAATGAATGGCCAAATCATGAAAAAGCAGGCGCGCGTCAAAAACGTCCCGATAAAGATAACCCATATTTCTTTTGGGAAATAAGGGATGAATGTTGACCTCAAGGCGGTTTCTCCTTAAATGTTGCTCGTCGTCTGTTGAACCGAGTGTATTACACCTTTTCCAAACTTTCCTTTTCCCATCGGTTAGCCAGAGTGAGTAACGGCGTCACTCCGGTTTCTCTAATCCTCGCGATGAGATTTTTCCGCTGATCGAAGATAACCGGATGCGGGCTGATGCCTTGAATAATCGCGGCGACAGTCGCCGAGACTGGCGCGCTATGCGCCAGCGTTGGAATCGCCAGAACGTTCATGCAGTATTCGAACATGGAATCGACGGAGTTCAATTTACCCAACATCAAGAACGTCATTTCATCTCCGACGAGGGTAGCGCCAAGGCTGTCGAATATCATTTTGACTTGCGCCACGGGCTTCTCTTTCAGATGGAAACTGAGCAGTGCGCGGAACTGGTCGCGATTCAGACGGCCCTGTTTCATCTCGTCATTCAGCATGGCGAGTGCCTGGCGTACATAATTTTCCTCTTCGTTGAACAGATCTGCCGAAGCGCAGCGGAAATGCTGTTTGAGGAAATACCAGTGAAAGACATATTTGCCGTCGAATTCAAGGCGAACAACGTTGGTGAAGTCTTCCAGATCGTGCCGTTCCGGGTGGAAGTCGCTGAGATCGCAACGAATATCGATGCCGGAAGAGGAGGCGATTCGGCGGCAAATGGTGGTGATATCAGCTTCGCCCAATAGCGCTTGCAGCATATGCTGCATGTTGTTGCCGCCGGCGGCCAACTCGCAATAGGCGTCTTTACCTGGCGTCAGGTATTTGATTCGGTTGTCGCGCGCATTGAGTGATGAGGCAATTTCAGCCCACTGGTTATGTACTTCCTGGCTTCTGATCGTTTCCAAACGAGGGTTTTTTTCATAGAACGCGATGACGCGCGGATCGACAGCCAGACCGCTGCGTTTGAGTATTCCGGCGTCAAGCTGCGCGCTTGCTTGGTTTTTCACCAGGACATTGATGAAGTTGCGCAGCGAACTCTCCCCGCAATCTGAGAACGAGACGTCAGAATCCGGCGCGGGGCGGCAGGTTTTGGTGATGCACAGCGGCGGAAAATAGCGGCCGTACACTTCGCGATCGTAATAGTCATGGCAGCGATCGGGGAAGTGCGTCTCGCCCGTCGCCGTTTCGCCGAACAGCTCCCCGCTCAGTTCCCGCAGTTGCTGCATGTAGGCGGTCAATTTGCCGAAGTTACCCTTGCATTTCAGCCACAGCGCCGCGTTGAGCAAATGAAACACCTCCCTGTCGTGCTCGGCGGTGCGGCTGGCCGCGATCAGTAAACGACATAAATTGTGCAACTCGGCCAGCAAGCTGTCGCGATCGGCACAGTGGATACCGACGTAATCCTGCACACGTCGCGGCAGATAGCGGTGATACTTGTTGAAAGGCAGATGCAATGCAATGAAGTCAGCGCTGAATCCCTCGGTTTGCAGCCGTGCGACGGTGCTTTCGGTAAAATTTTCCGCCAGCATGCTGGCGCGCAAGGTGGCTTCATCTTTTTGCTGGCGGGCATGTTCGACGGTGGCCTGCGCGTTTTGCCAGGCGGGGAACAGGCCGGCTTGATGCATGGCTTCTTGCTGCGCCGCATTCAGGCGTGCTTCCAGCTCGGTGATTTCGGCATTGAGCGCCAGCAGCTGCGCCTCTTTATTCTCAGCAGCGCTTTTGCCCAGCGTTTTTTTGCCGGCTTTGAGCGCGGCGATCGCGGCTCGACATTGTTGGATCGGCGCCTGCTGCGCTTTAACGGCGTTTTCCGCCTGTTGCAGGATCTGATTCAGCGCTTTTTCTTGCGCTTTCAAATGGGCGCCGAGGGAGAGCGCTTCGCGTTCTGCGGCTGCGATCTGCGCTTTTGTGTCCTCGAACTGTTGCAGTACGCTGTCGCAAAGCCGGCGTATTTGCACAGAAAGCCGATGTTGCTGCTCAATGGCAGCGTGAAAATCCGTTTCATCTCGTACATGCTGATATAACGAGGAGATATCATTGTCGGTGAAACGCGGGCTGCTCATGAAAGCCACCAGCCGTGCAAGGGTAGAGGGGGAAAACCAGGTGAACGGATTCTTCACCTCTTTGCTTACGTCAAACTCGACCAGGTCAGTACGGTAGAACAACGCGCGCGCCACCTGGCCGATCGGGTGTTCGGCGCCAAGAAAACGGTAATACTTTTCCGCGAGTTCGTTGTTGCACCACAGCACCCCGTACAGTGGCGAAAGAAAACGATACTCAGGGCGTAACGGCATGTAGAGATCGCGGAAAATCTGTCTGGTTTGATCGGTCGTCATCAGCTAAAACCTTGGATGATGTTTTTTAACTTGAGCGCCGCCTGGTGGATTTGTTGTTGCTCATCCTGATTGGGCATCAGCGACAGCGGCGTAAAGACGCCGTCGCGCAGAGCCAGCGGCCAGGACATGAACACGCCCAGTTCCGGCAGCCAGACCGAACCGCAGCAGGGGGTTTCGTCCCGTTGGATGATGCGCTCAAGCAAGATAAGAATGGAGGCGGCCGGGCCATATTTAGGAGGGCGCCGCATTTTGTGAAATATGTCCAACCCTTGATTGCGGGTATCGGTGACGATTTGCGCCAGCGCCTGCGCCGAAAGTAGCTGGTTCAGCGGTCCCTCGTCGGTTGTTACCTGGCTGAGCAAGGGCACCAACCCGGCGCCGTGCTCGCCGCAGACTGTCAGGCTACGCGCGTCGATGCGCTGCATGTCGATCCCGGAAATGCGGCAGATGCTTTTCAGCAGCCTGGCGGTGTTGTGCGCGGCGCCGATGCCTATCACCCGGCAGCGAGAGTCGAGCAGGATTTTATCGATGTAATAGCTGATGCTATCCACCGGATTGACCGCATTGATGATGTGACAGCCGGGAGCAATGAAGGGTTTGGCTCGGCTAAAAATGGCCTCGCTGAGCCGTACGTGATCGTCCAGCAACGCCTGGCGGTCATGCATCGGAAAGGTTGAAGGCACGCCATAGCAACAGAGGATCACGTCAGCCCCGTCGATGTGGCGGTAGTCATCCGTCACAACAATCTTGGGTAAAGACGTTCGGTTATGGCGTGAGAAGAGCGCTTCCGCCAGCAGGCCATCAAGAATATCTTCGCAAACGGCTGAATACTTTTCGGTATTTCGGCAGATGATCACGACTTCATTGACGCTGCCACGTCGCTCGGTCGTACTTAACAGCGCGTTTAGCGTCTCTTGCCCAATACCGCCGAATCCCAATAAAACAATTTTCATGACCGCTCCTGATGACCTGCCCGGCTTATGCTTCGATCAGTTCGGCCAGTCTTGCATACTGCTTCTCAACCATACTCCACCCTTTATCGAGTACGGCTTTGACACGCTGGAATTGTTCTTCGGTCATCCCCTTGAAGAACGCTTTATCCACTTCCTGATGATCGCCATCGAATTCGGAGTGATCCTCGAAATGGTTCTGTTTGCTCGGATCGAACACGTGTTTGATGTTGTTATAGAACACGAAAGCCGAACCTTCGATGACAAAGTGCACCAGGATAGCCTGTTCCAGATTATCCAGCGTGATCATCTGGTGGTTGAACCAGATGCACAGCGCTTCAAAGATCGCGTCTTCGCGAACCTGGAGGTTGTCGCGGCTGTTGCGCAGCACCTCGTCATGGCCGAATTCTTCTTTCAGATGTTCACTGAAGAAACGCGAGAAGCGAACGTCTTCACACAGTGCGCTACGCAGCAGCACCATTTTTTGGAACTGATCGGACAGGATCTGCAGGTAGTCCAGGAACAAGGATTTTTTCGCCTCGGAGAACGTTTTGTCCTTGGCGAATGCGGTAAAGATCTTGTTGTCCTGATAGCGCTCGATGTAGCGGGCGTTATGCGCTTTAAGCTGATGGTAGTAAGCGTAGGGATCTTGATCGAAAGTCACCAGCGGCTTGCTGGGATCTTCATAGAGCCCGCGCTCCTCAAACTGGATTGACAGCCCCCAGTAGCCGTTGTCGCCCGCGCCGATGAAGCCGTGATCCGCGCCTGGCGGAATGCAGATGACATCGCCTGGAACGGCCCGGCGGTCAACGCCGTCTCCCAGCAGGATCGCTTCCCCTTCACAAATGATATACAGCGAAGATATTGGATGAACATGCACATCCAGCTTTTCGTTTTTCGCCAGACGCACCCAGCTTACTGCCAGGCGTGCCCGTTCGGGAATAAAGCGGTTTATTTCCTCATTGGCGCGGAAATTCTTCACTTCGCCCAAAAGCTTCTCAATCCCGTTTTCCTTAATGCTTTTTATGGTTTCCATGTCAGCACGGTGGTACAGGGAAAACTCGGGCTTACGGTCGTATTCAGTTACATGGCTCATTAAGACATTACTCATCTAAGTCAATAAAAAGGATAAATAAAAAGAGAAAAAGAGCGCGCTGCATTCGATCGACGGCGACAATAGCACGGGCTATCACCGAGCGGATGTGATCGGGGTCAAGCTTTGTAATTAATACGTTAATTTTGTTAAAGCTTATGGCGTGTGAAAATGCGATGGATTGAGTTTTTTCCTTGCTAATATTTATTTGTAAGCTATGAGTTAAATGTTTTTTGTTTAAAAACATCTTGTTATGTTTTGTGTGGTGATGTGGGTGGCGGGCTGGATGAATGTGAAGAGAAAGTTATCTGTGAAGATTTGATTCTATTTTGCGCGGTTGAACGAAAAAATCAGGCGGGCGCGAGAAAAGAAAAAGGCCGGTGATTAACCGGCCTTTCGTCAGACGATGCTGCGTGGCTGCCTTAGGTTTCCTGCAGACCCAGCTTCTTCTCCAGATAGTGGATGTTGGTGCCACCGTGCTGGAAGTTTTCGTCGTTCATGATCTTCTGCTGCAGCTCAACGTTGGTTTTGATGCCGTCGATGATCAGTTCAGCCAGGGCGTTTTTCATGCGGGCGATCGCCACGTCACGGTTTTCGCCGAAGGTGATCAGTTTGCCGATCATGGAGTCATAGTACGGCGGTACGGTATAACCGGCGTAGATATGAGATTCCCAACGCACGCCGAAACCGCCTGGCGCGTGGAAGCGGGTGATCTTGCCCGGGCTCGGCAGGAAGGTGTTCGGATCTTCGGCGTTGATGCGGCATTCTACCGCGTGGCCGTGGATCTTCACTTCTTCCTGTTTGATCGACAGCGGCTGACCGGCAGCGATGCGCAGCTGCTCTTTGATCAGATCCACGCCGGTGATCATTTCGGTAACCGGGTGCTCTACCTGAATACGGGTGTTCATTTCGATGAAATAGAACTCGCCGTTTTCATACAGGAACTCGAAGGTGCCCGCACCGCGGTAGCCGATTTCCACGCAGGCTTTCGAGCAGCGCTCGCCGATGTAGCGGCGCATTTCGCTGGTGATGCCCGGCGCCGGCGCTTCTTCGACCACTTTCTGGTGGCGGCGCTGCATGGAGCAGTCGCGCTCGGCCAGATAGATGGCGTTGCCCTGGCCGTCGGCCAATACCTGAATCTCGATGTGACGCGGATTCTCCAGGTATTTTTCCATGTACACCATGTCGTTGTTGAAAGCCGCTTTGGCTTCCGCTTTCGTCATGTTGATGGACTGCTCAAGGTCTTTGTCGCTGCGCACCACGCGCATGCCGCGACCGCCGCCGCCGCCGGAGGCCTTGATGATCACCGGATAACCGATGCGCTTGGCGAAGGCACGGTTTTTATCCATGTCGTCGGTCAGCGGGCCGTCGGAGCCCGGCACGCATGGCACGCCGGCTTTTTTCATGGCGTTGATCGCGGAAACCTTGTCGCCCATCAGGCGGATGGTTTCGGCTTTCGGGCCGATGAAGATGAAACCGGAGCGTTCAACCTGCTCGGCGAAGTCGGCGTTCTCGGACAGGAAGCCGTAGCCCGGGTGGATCGCCACCGCGCCGGTGATTTCCGCCGCCGAGATGATGGCCGGGATGTTCAGGTAGCTTTTTACCGATGGCGCAGGACCGATGCAGACGGTCTCGTCGGCCAGCAGCACGTGTTTCAGATCGCGGTCGGCTGCGGAGTGAACCGCAACGGTCTTGATGCCCAGTTCTTTACAGGCACGCAGGATGCGAAGCGCGATCTCGCCGCGGTTGGCGATAACAATTTTATCAAGCATGGGGGGCGCCTCGTTATTCGATGACGACCAGCGGCTCGTCATATTCGACCGGCTGGCCGTTTTCCACCAGGATGGCTTTCACGACGCCGGACTTGTCCGCTTCGATCTGGTTCATCATTTTCATGGCTTCAACGATGCACAGGGTATCGCCGGCGTTCACTTTCTGGCCCACTTCCACGAAGGCTTTCGCGTCCGGGCTTGGGGTGCGGTAGAAGGTGCCTACCATTGGGGAACGAACGACGTGGCCACTCACGGCCGCCGGTGCTGCAGGGGTTTCTGCCGCAGGCGCGGTGGCAACGGCGGTAGCCAGGGCTGGCTGCTGCTGTGCCGGCATCGCGTAAGCCTGCTGCATGACGGGATAAGCCTGCGCCGGTGCGGCACGGCTGATGCGAACCGATTCTTCGCCTTCAGAGATTTCCAGTTCAGAAATGCCTGATTCTTCAACCAGTTCGATCAGTTTCTTGATTTTACGAATATCCATGAGTGTGATTCCGTACTCTTTTTGTGGAGCAATTAGTGGGTTTTCGACAGACGGTTAACCGCTGCCTGTAAAGCGAAAGCGTAGCCATCCGCGCCGAGGCCGCAAATCACGCCTACCGCTACGTCTGAGAGATAAGAGTGATGGCGGAAAGGTTCGCGGGCGTGCACGTTGGACAGGTGGATCTCGATGAACGGGATCTGCACCGCCAGCAACGCATCGCGCAACGCCACGCTGGTGTGCGTGAACGCCGCCGGGTTTATCAGAATGAAATCGGTGTTGCCGCGCGCCTGATGGATGCGATCGATCAGCTGATGCTCGGCGTTGGACTGCAGATGGCTCAGGGTAATATCCAATGCGGATGCCTGGTTTTCCAATCCGTTAACAATCTCTGTCAGCGTCGTGCTGCCGTACTTCTCCGGCTCACGCGTCCCCAGCAGATTGAGATTGGGGCCGTTCAGAAGCAAAATGTGAAACTTATCCGCCATTGTGCTGGTATCTCCGGCAATAAAACCATCATCGTAGAAAATAACCCGATGTTACCGATTTGTCACCTGTTAAGGGGCAAATTCACCCTGAGAACAGAAACAAGGTCGGGCATTATAACGATATCGTAGCAATTCGCAGCTAAATACTGGTCTTATCAGCGAAGATATTCAACCCCAAATCGACCAACTCGGGGTTCCGTGACAGGAATATGAGCGCTGGAACACAGAAAAAGTTCCCGCCGGCGGCGTGCGTTTTTCAACGACAATCACGCGCGCCGCCGCGCGATTCAGCGCCACCAGGCGCGGAATTTCTTGTAGCGCAGGCCCAACAGCGCCACCGCCAGCAGCGCGTAAATGAACTGCTGGGGGGAAAAGGTTTTGACCGACCACAGATAGTGGATGGGCGCGAGGATCGCCGCCAGATAGACGAAGTTGTGCAACGTTTGCCATTTGGCGCCCAGTTTGCGCATCGCCCACAGCGTCGAGGTGGCCGCCAGCGCCAGCAGGATCAGCCAGGTGAGGATGCCGAGCGTCAGATAAGGGCGGTTCACCAGCTCGCTGCCCAGCAGGCCGAGATTGCTCAGCCCCAGCTCCAGCGTGGAGTAGCTTATCAGGTGCAGCGTGCCCCAGGCAAAACACCACAGCCCCACCAGACGGCGGCAGCGGATCAGCAGCGGCTGGCGGGCGTAGCGCGCCAGCGGGGCGATCATCAGCGTGGCCAGCAGCAGTTTCAGCGTCATCCTGCCGGTAAAATGCTGGATGTCCTTGGACGGATCGGCGCTGAACCAGCCTTGATCCACCGCCAGTACCAGCCAGAGAAAGGGCAAAAACGCCGCCAGATGCAGGGCGGCTTTCAGCCATTTGATGTGAACAGGCGTCAGGCGCACTTAGAAATTCTCCCGCAGATCCATGCCGCGATACAGCGACGCCACCTGATCGGCATAGCCGTTGAACAGCAGCGTCGGTTGGCGTTTGACGTCGAGAATGCCGCCGGAGCCGATGAAGCGCTCGGTGGCCTGCGACCAGCGCGGATGATCGACGTGCGGATTCACGTTGGCGTAAAAACCGTACTCGTTCGGCGCGGATTGGTTCCAGGTGGTCGGCGGCTGATCGCGCACCAAGCGGATATGCACGATCGATTTGATGCCTTTGAAGCCGTATTTCCACGGCGTGATCAGTCGCAGCGGCGCGCCGTTTTGCGGCGGCAGGGTTTTGCCGTACACGCCGACGGTCAACAGCGCCAGCGGATGCATCGCCTCGTCCAGCCGCAGCCCTTCGACGTAGGGATATTTCAGGCCGCCGCCGATAAAGCGATCTTTCTGGCCGGGCATCTGCTCCGGATCGTACAGCGTCTGGAAGGCTACGTAACGCGCGTTGCTGTTCGGTTCGGCCAGCTTGAGAAGCTTGCCCAGCTCGAAACCGATCCACGGCACCACCATCGACCAGGCCTCGACGCAGCGCATGCGGTAAATACGCTGCTCCAGCGGGAAACGCTTCATCAGATCGTCGATATCCAGCGTTATCGGTTTCGCCACTTCGCCGTCGATGCGCACTTTCCAGCCTTCGGTTTTCAGCCCGCCGGCGTTGGCGGCCGGATCGGCTTTGTCGAGGCCGAACTCATAGAAGTTGTTGTAGCCGGTCACCTTGTCTTCCGGCGTCATCGCCAGCTGCGCCTGCCAGGCGGCCGGTTTGCCGAATGCCAGCGCTTTGCCCGGCGGCGCCTTGGGGCGATCGTTGCCCTTGAACCACGACAGCAGGTCCGCCCGCGCGCCGGTAGGCAGCGCCAGCGTAGCGGCGCTGATGCCGAGCGCCTGCAGCACCTTGCGCCGCTGGTGGAACACGCTCTCCGGCGTGACGTCGGCCTCGGTTAATTTCGGGTGTTTGTTCATGCTTATGTTCTCCGCGACTGATTCCCGCCGCCTGTAAGCGGCAAACGGGTCTCCATGAAATAAGCATGGCGCTAAAGCCGGCCGGAAGCGAGGGGGCGCGGGAAAATATGAAATTTCGCAGAAGCGGGAACTCCCCCCGTCGACGAGGGGAGAAGGTCAGCGGATTTTCACCAGGGTGCGGCCGGTGATTTGGTTGTTCAGCAGCGCAGCGGCGGTGGCCGGCGCCTGCTCGAGGGTGATTTCGTGTGTGGCCTGCTGATAGAAGCTGTCCGGCAGAATGCCGGCCAGCCGTTCCCAGGCGGTTTGGCGGCGATGCAGCGGCGTATGCACTGAATCCACGCCCTGCAGGCGCACGTTGCGCAGAATGAACGGCATCACGGTGGTCGGCAACTGATAACCGCCCGCCAGGCCGCAGGCGGCGACGGTGCCGTTATAGTTCATCTGTGCCAGCACCCGCGCCAGCAGTTTGTCGCCGACGGTGTCCACTGCGCCGGCCCACAGCTGTTTCTCCAGCGGACGCGGCGTGTCGATATAGCCATCGCGCGACATCACCTCTTTGGCGCCGAGCGCTTTCAGGTACTCGGTATTGCTGTCGCGGCCGCTGATGGCGGTCACCCGGTAACCCAACGCCGCCAGCAGGGCGATGGCGGTGCTGCCCACGCCGCCGCTGGCGCCGGTGACCAGGATATCGCCGTCGTCCGGGTGCACGCCGCCTTCCTCCAGCGCCATCACGCACAGCATGGCGGTAAAGCCGGCGGTGCCGATGATCATCGCCTTGCGCTCATCCAGCCCGTTCGGCAGCGGCACCAGCCACTCACCGGAGACGCGCGCCTGCTCGGCCAGGCCGCCCCAGTGGTGTTCGCCCACGCCCCAGCCGGTGAGCACCACGCTTTGCCCCTCTTTGAAGCGATCGTCGCGGCTGTGGCGCACGGTGCCGGCGAAATCGATGCCCGGCACCATTGGGAAGTTGCGTACGATCTTGCCTTTGCCGGTGATCGCCAGCGCATCCTTGTAGTTCAGGCTGGACCAGTTGATGTCGACGGTAACATCGCCTTCCGGCAACCGATCGCTGTCGATATCTTTGATATGGGCCAGAGTTTGGTCGTCTTGTTGTTCCAATAACAGTGCACGCATGTCACTCTTCCTCTCGTTTACACTTTTCTATCAATGGCTGAATCACATTTATTTGACTATATGCATAATAAGCGGCCCAAGTCCTGATAAAGGACAAAAACGGCGCTTGCAGGTTTAATTCCTCAGCAAGGCTTGTTAGGGTTGGACGGTCCCTTTTAGCTAAAGGGTGAACACTCACTTAACCATAGCGGACAAGGCACAGGGATGCGATTTACCACCAAACTCTCTGCATTGATCACTCTGTTGGTCGCGCTGGCGATGTTTTTGATGCTGATGGGATGCTCATACAGCTTCTTTTACGTTACCCAGGATCGCCAGGAGCGCCGCTTGGATTCGCTGGTTACCACTCTCGATCAAGCCATGCTGAGCGAGCCGCCGCAGGAGCAGGAGAAATGGTTGCCCATCGTCATGCGCACGCTCGGCATCGTGTCGATCCGCATAGAGGCCGGGGCCAGCCAACTGCTCGACTATAAATTGCCGACGGTCAAAAAAGAGCACTGGGATGCGCTGAACGGCTATCGTCAGGTCTCGCGCCCCCTGTTGCAGCACCCGGGCAGCACGCTGTACATCACCTACCTCGATCCCTTCGCCAGCGACGTGCGTACGCTGCAATCCACCGCCGCCGTCACGCTGTCGATCGTCGTCATGGTGGTGATTTTGCTGTTCAGCCTGCGCTGGCTGCGTGAACAGGCCGACGGCGAAGATCGTCTGGAACGCCGCGCGCGGCGCATTCTGAACGGCGAGCGTGAAAACGTCATGCAGGGCGACGTGCGTGAGTGGCCGGCCAACGTCAGCGGCGCGCTCGACCGCCTGCTGGCCGATCTGGCGGAAGCGCGGGAAGAGCGCAGCCGGGTCGATACGCTGATCCGCGCCTTTGCCGCGCAGGACGCCAAAACCGGGCTGAATAATCGCCTGTTCTTCGATAACCAATTGACCACTCAGCTGGAAGATGAAGGCTCGCACGGCATCGTGATGATGGTGCGGCTGCCCGATTTCGAGACCCTGCGCGAGACGCACGGCAGCGTGGCGGTGCAAGAACTGATGTATTCGCTGGTCAACCTGCTGTCTACCTTCGTGATGCGTTACCCGTCGGCGCTGCTGGCGCGCTACTTCCACAGCGATTTTACCGTGCTGTTGCCGCATCGAACCCTGAAGGAGGCCGACGGCATCGCTTCACAGCTGGTCAACGCCATCGATGCCTTGCCTTCCACGGCGCTGATCGATCGCGAGGCCTTCCTGCACATCGGCATCGTGGCGTACCGCAGCGGTCAAACCACCGAGCAGGTGATCGACTATGCGGAGCAGGCGACGCGCCACGCTACGCTGCAGGGCGAAAACGGGTGGTATGTGTACGACAGCCAGGTGCCGGAAAAGGGGCGCGGCAGCGTCAAGTGGCGCACGCTGCTGGAACAGGTGCTGGCGCGCGGTGGCCCGCGGCTGTATCAGAAACCGGCGGTGACCGTGGAAGGCGAGGTGCACCATCGCGAGATCATGAGCCGGATCTATGACGGCACCCAGGAATTGCTGCCGGCGGAATATATGCCGCTGGTGCAGCAGCTGGGGTTGGCGGAGAGTTACGATCGCCAACAGGTGAGCCGCATCATTCCCTTGTTGGCGCAGTGGCCCGAGGAAACGCTGGCGTTTCCACTGTGCGTAGACTCGATTTTGCAGCGCTCTTTCCAGCGCTGGCTACGCGATACGCTGTTGCAATGCGAAAAAAGTCAACGTCGGCGAATTCTGATTGAACTTGCGGAGGCAGATGTGTGTCAACATATCGACCGTTTGCGTCCGGTGCTGAGGTTGCTGTCAGGGCTGGGTTGCCGCCTGGCGGTGTCCAAAGCGGGGTTAACCGTGGTCAGTACGTCCTATATCAAGTCGCTGCAGGTGGAGATCGTCAAGCTCCACCCGGGGTTGGTGCGGAGCATCGATAAGCGGGACGAAAACCAGCTGTTCGTGCAGAGCCTGACCGGCGCCTGCGCGGGTACGCGCGCGCAGGTGTTCGCCGCCAGCGTACGCACGCGCAACGAGTGGCAGACGCTGAAAGAGCGTGGGATCCACGGCGGGCAGGGCGACTTTTTCGCGTCGCCGGAACCGATCGACGCGGGGCGTAAAAAATATTCACGTCGTTATCGCGTTTAAGCTGATTGCCGGACAAAAATTGACGTAGAATGAGCGCCGGATCCATCTGGGCCATGTCACTCGTCATTTTGGAGTTTTCTCCAATCTGCCTGCGACAACGACGCCTATTTGAGATAGGCTCTTGTCAGCTTTTATCTGGTTGGCGTTGGTAGGTGCTTACCATCGGCGGCAATCAGGGAATATGTTAGATTTTATGAGCTGTGTTACGCCGTTTCGTGCGTTGACAGGGTGGTAAACTGAGCCTTTGTTCAGGGAATTCAGGCCTCATCCAATTTCCGTGCATTCGAGCAGAAACAATACAGACTATTTTTCACCGAAGTAGAACGTTTTTGCGCCTTGTCGCTGCTTCGTGTGGTTGGTAAAGTAGGCGGATTTTATTTTCCGCCCCCAGCTTGCAGGATTATCCTTTCGTTATGTTTAAGAAATTTCGTGGCATGTTTTCCAACGACTTGTCCATCGACTTGGGTACCGCCAATACCCTGATTTATGTTAAAGGGCAAGGCATCGTACTGAATGAACCTTCGGTGGTTGCCATTCGTCAGGATCGTGCCGGCTCCCCAAAGAGCGTTGCGGCCGTCGGTCATGACGCCAAACAGATGCTGGGCCGCACCCCCGGCAACATCGCGGCTATTCGCCCGATGAAAGACGGCGTGATCGCCGACTTCTTCGTGACCGAAAAAATGCTGCAGCACTTTATCAAACAGGTTCACAGCAACAGCTTCATGCGCCCAAGCCCGCGCGTGCTGGTCTGTGTGCCGGTCGGCGCGACCCAGGTTGAACGCCGCGCTATCCGCGAGTCCGCCCAAGGGGCCGGCGCGCGCGAAGTGTTCCTGATTGAAGAGCCGATGGCGGCGGCGATCGGCGCAGGTCTGCCGGTCTCCGAAGCGACAGGCTCAATGGTGGTGGATATCGGTGGCGGTACCACTGAAGTGGCGGTGATCTCGCTGAACGGCGTGGTGTACTCCTCTTCCGTGCGCATCGGCGGCGACCGCTTCGATGAAGCCATCATCAATTATGTGCGCCGCAACTACGGCTCGCTGATCGGCGAAGCGACCGCCGAGCGCATCAAGCACGAAATCGGTTCTGCCTATCCGGGTGACGAAGTGCGCGAAATCGAAGTCCGCGGCCGTAACCTGGCCGAAGGCGTACCGCGCGGCTTTACCCTGAACTCCAATGAAATCCTCGAAGCCCTGCAAGAGCCGCTGACCGGCATCGTCAGCGCGGTGATGGTGGCGCTGGAGCAGTGCCCGCCAGAATTGGCCTCCGACATTTCCGAACGCGGCATGGTATTGACCGGCGGCGGCGCGCTGCTGCGCAATCTCGATCGCTTGCTGATGGAAGAAACCGGCATCCCGGTCGTAGTGGCGGAAGATCCACTGACCTGCGTGGCGCGCGGCGGCGGCAAGGCGTTGGAAATGATCGACATGCACGGCGGCGATTTGTTCAGCGAAGAATAGTCAGCCCCTGGAAGGAGGAATCGTATCGGATGAATGCGCACAGCGAGAATCGGGTACGGTTCCTCTTTCTGTTGTCGAGGAACTCGCATAATTTATGAAGCCGATTTTTAGCAGGGGGCCTTCCCTGCAACTGCGACTTTTTTTGGCGGTGATTGCGGCCATTGGCCTGATCGTTGCCGACAGCCGGCTCGGCACGTTCGTGAAGATACGCAACTACATGGACACCGCAGTCAGCCCTTTCTATTTTCTGGCCAACGGGCCGCGTAAAGTTTTGGACAGCGTGTCAGAGACGCTGGCCACCCGCCAACAGCTGGAGCTGGAAAACCGCGCTCTGCGGCAGGAACTGCTGCTGAAAAACAGCGATATTCTTCTTCTTGGCCAATTCAAGCAGGAAAATGCCCGCTTGCGCGAGCTGCTGGGTTCTCCGCTGCGTCAGGACGAACACAAGATGGTCACCCAGGTGATCTCCACCGGTTCCGATCCGTATAGCGATCAGGTGGTGATCGACAAAGGGTCGGACAACGGCGTCTATGAAGGCCAGCCGGTGATCAGCGACAAGGGCGTGGTCGGTCAGGTGGTGGCGGTGGCGAAAGTCACCAGCCGCGTGCTGCTGATCTGCGACGCCTCGCATGCGCTGCCGATCCAGGTGCTGCGCAACGATATTCGGGTGATCGCTGCGGGCAGCGGCTGCGCCGACGATCTGCAACTGGAGCATCTGCCGAACAACACCGACATCCGCGTCGGCGACGTGCTGGTCACCTCCGGCCTCGGCGGCCGCTTCCCGGAAGGGTATCCGGTAGCGGTGGTCTCCTCGGTCAAAGTCGACAACCAGCGTGCTTACACTGTGATTCAGGCGCGGCCGACCGCCGGTCTGCAGCGTTTGCGCTACCTGCTGCTGCTGTGGGGCGCCGATCGCAACGGCGACATGCCGCTGCCGCCGGACGAAGTACACCGCGTGGCCAATGAGCGCTTGATGCAGATGATGCCGCAGGTGCTGCCGCCGGCCGGTTCCGTCGGGCCACAGCTGCCGGCCCCGGCCGCCGGTGCGGCGCCGCAATCCGGCGCTCCGGCGTCTGCTCAGCCTCAGGTTCAGCCTGCGGCGGCGGAGGTGGTGCAATGAACAGCTACCGCAGCCACGGGCGCTGGATAATCTGGCTGTCGTTCCTGGTGGCGTTGGTGCTGCAAATCATGCCGTGGCCGGAGCAGATCTACATGTTCCGGCCTTCCTGGCTGGTGCTGATCCTGATCTACTGGGTGATGGCTTTGCCGCATCGGGTCAACGTCGGCACCGGCTTCGTGCTGGGGCTGATCATGGATCTGATCCTCGGTTCCACGCTGGGCGTGCGCGCGCTGGCGCTGGGCATCATCGCCTATCTGGTGGCGTTCAAATTCCAACTGTTCCGCAATATGGCGCTGTGGCAACAGGCGCTTATCGTCGTGTTGCTGTCGCTGTCGATGGACGTGGTGGTGTTCTGGGCTGAGTTTTTAGTGATCAACGTCTCTTTCCGCCCAGAGGTGTTCTGGAGTAGTGTGGTAAACGGCATTTTGTGGCCGTGGTTATTCCTGTTGATGCGCAAAATCCGCCGTCAGTTCGCCGTACAGTAAGGGTATATCAATGACTTCGCTTTATCTGGCCTCCGGCTCCCCACGTCGACGTGAACTGCTGACCCTGCTGGGCGTGTCGTTCGACATTCTGCTGACGCATACCGAAGAGCAGCGCCGGGAAGGCGAAGCCGCAGAAGCCTATGTGCGCCGCCTGGCGCAGGACAAGGCCAAGGCGGGCGTGGCGCTGGCGCAGGAAGATCGGCCGGTGCTGGGCGCCGACACCATCGTGGTGCTCAACGGCCGGGTGCTGGAGAAGCCGCGCGACGAAGCCCATGCGGCGGACATGCTGGCGGCCCTGTCCGGCAAGCAGCATCAGGTGATGACGGCAGTGGCGATCGCCGATCGCCACGACGTGCGTTGCCAGCTGGTGGTGACTGACGTGACGTTCCGCAGCCTGTCACAACAGGATATCCGCGACTATATTGCTACGGGCGAACCGATGGATAAGGCGGGCGCCTATGGAATTCAAGGAAAGGGTGGTTGTTTCGTCAGAACGATAACCGGGAGTTATCACGCAGTGGTCGGTCTGCCGCTGGTCGAAACACATGAGCTGCTCAGTAATTTTGTCGCATTACGTGATGTAAGAACCGGTTGATGGGCGCTGCCATTATCGACCGGCTCTGAGGAGAAGGCATGACAGCTGAGCTACTGGTTAATATCACACCGTCTGAAACGCGGGTCGCCTATATCGATGGCGGCATTCTGCAAGAGATCCATATCGAACGCGAATCCAAACGCGGCATCGTCGGCAATATCTATAAAGGGCGCGTCAGCCGCGTCCTGCCGGGCATGCAGGCGGCGTTCGTCGACATCGGCCTGGACAAGGCCGCCTTCCTGCACGCCTCTGACATCATGCCGCATACCGAATGCGTCGCCGGCGACGAGCGGAAAAACTTCCACGTGCGCGACATCGCCGAGCTGGTGCGCCAGGGGCAAGACCTGATGGTGCAGGTGGTGAAAGATCCGCTTGGCACCAAGGGCGCGCGTTTGACCACCGATATCACGCTGCCTTCGCGTTATCTGGTCTTCATGCCGGGTGCGGCGCACGTCGGCGTGTCGCAGCGCATCGACAGCGAAGCCGAGCGCGAGCGCCTGAAGGCGATCGTGGCGCCGCACTGCGACGAGCTGGGCGGCTTTATCATCCGCACCGCGGCGGAAGGCATCGGCGAGGAAGAGCTGGCGCAGGACGCCGCATTCCTCAAACGGCTGTGGACCAAGGTGATGGAGCGCAAGAAGCGCAACCAGACCAAATACAAGCTGTACGGCGAGCTGGCGTTGGCGCAGCGCATCTTGCGCGATTTCGCCGGCGCGGCGCTGGATCGCATCCGCGTCGATTCGCGGTTGACGCACGATCTGCTGGTGGAGTTCACCGGCGAGTACATCCCGGACATCACCAACAAGCTCGAGCTCTATACCGGCAGCCAGCCGATTTTCGATCTGTACGATGTGGAAAACGAGATCCAGCGTGCGCTGGAGCGCAAGGTGGAGCTGAAGTCCGGCGGCTATCTGATCATCGATCAGACCGAGGCGATGACCACGGTCGACATCAACACCGGCGCCTTCGTCGGCCATCGCAACCTCGATGAAACCATCTTCAATACCAACATCGAGGCGACGCAGGCCATCGCCCGCCAGCTGCGGCTGCGCAATCTGGGCGGCATCATCATCATCGACTTTATCGATATGAACAACGAAGAGCATCGCCGTCGGGTGCTGCACTCGCTGGAGCAGGCGTTGAGTAAAGATCGGGTAAAAACCACGATCAACGGCTTCTCTCAGCTAGGCTTAGTTGAAATGACGCGTAAACGAACGCGTGAAAGCATTGAACATGTGCTCTGTCACGATTGTCCTACTTGCAATGGGCGCGGCACCGTGAAAACGGTGGAAACCGTGTGCTACGAGATCCTGCGCGAGATTGTGCGCGTGCACCATGCTTACGATTCCGATCGCTTCCTGGTGTACGCCTCTGCGGCGGTCGGCGAAGCGCTGAAGAGCGAAGAGTCGCATGCGCTGGCCGAAGTGGAGATCTTCGTCGGCAAACAGGTGAAGGTGCAGATCGAACCGTTGTACAGCCAGGAGCAGTTCGACGTCGTCATGATGTAGCCCGCCCGACATCGATAGGGGCCCGGCACGCCGAGCCCGTCAGTGCATAGATATTCCCGTTGCCAGGCAGCGGAGCAAGGAGAACTGCGTGAGGCGACTGCCTGGGATTCTGTTAGCAACAGGCGCCACCCTAATCGTGATTGTGGCGCTGCTGATCAGCGGGCTGCGCCTGATGCTGCCGAAGCTGAACGACTACCGTCCCCAACTGCTGGCGCAGGTGGAGAAGCTGTCCGGCGTGCCCGTGCAGATGGATTTCCTACAGGGCAGTTGGGAAACCTTCGGCCCACAGCTTGAAGTGCGTAACCTGAGCGTTACGCTGCCCAAAAGCGATGTGCATATCGAGCGCGTGACGCTGGCGCTGGATGTGTGGCAGTCGCTGTTGCACTGGCGCTGGCAGTTCCGCGATCTGACCTTCTATCAATTCCGGCTTGATTTGAACGCCACGCTGGGCGGCGATCGGCAGGGCGATGGCCTTGAACCCGGTAAAATCAGCGATCTGATGCTGCGCCAGCTCGACCATTTCGATCTGCGCGACAGCCGTATTTCATTCCTGACGCCCGCCGGCGCGCGCGCCGAATTCGACATTCCCCAGCTGACCTGGCTCAACGGCCGCGACCGCCACCGCGCCGAGGGGCAGATCAGCCTGTCGACGCTGAATGGCCAACACGGCGTGGTGCAGCTGCGCATGGACCTGCGTGACAATCAAGGCCTGCTGGATACCGGTACGGTCTACCTGCAGGCCGACAACATCGACATGAAACCCTGGTTTACCCGCTGGCTGCGCGCCAACACTGGGCTGGAAAGCGCCGATTTCAGCCTGGCGGCCTGGCTGCAGGTGCAGAACGGCGAGATCGCCGGCGGCCATGCGTTGCTCAAGCAGGGGGCGGCCAACTGGGATACCGGCGCCGCGCAGCACCGGCTGGACGTGGACAATCTGGCGCTGTCGCTGCGCCGCCAGGGCACCGGTTGGCAGCTCGACGTGCCGCAGCTGCGTTTGAGCACCGACGGCCAGGCCTGGCCGCAGGGCGGGCTGTCCGCGCTGTGGCTGCCGGAAAACACCGAGTTCATGGGGCCGACGCAGAATGAAGAGCTGCGGGTGCGCGCGACCAACCTTCAGCTGGAGCGCCTGTCGGCGCTGCTGCCGACCTTCTCGTTCCTCAGCCCGGATGTGCTCGAGCGCTGGAACGATCTGCAGCCGCAGGGGCAGGTGGCAGCGCTGGCGCTGGACATCCCGCTCAAGCAGCCGGAAAAGAGCCGTTTTCAGGCGCTGTGGCGCGATGTCAGCTGGCAGCGTTGGGAACTGCTGCCCGGCGTCAACCACTTCTCCGGTGCGCTGAGCGGCGGGGTGGAGAACGGCCGCCTGACGCTGGGGCTCACCGACAGCACCCTGCCTTACGGCGACATGTTCCGCGCCCCGCTTGAAATCAGCAGCGCGCGCGGCGCGCTGACCTGGCGTTACAACGATCAAGGGTGGGAGCTGGCGAGTCAGGGGCTGGACGTCAAGGCGAAGTCGCTGTGGGTCAACGGTGATTTCCGTTATCAGCAGCCGGCCAAGGGCGATCCGTGGCTGAACATCCTGGCGGGCATCCGCCTGTATGACGGCGCCGACGCCTGGCGCTATTTCCCGGAACCGTTGATGGGCAAGCATCTGGTGGACTACCTGAGCGGCGCCATTCAGGGCGGCCAGGTGGATAACGCTACGCTGATTTATTCCGGCGATCCGCAGCACTTCCCGTATCGTAAAAACGAAGGGCAGTTTGAAGTCTTCGTACCGCTACGTCACGCCACCTTCCAGTTCCAACCGGGCTGGCCGGCGCTGACCGATTTGGCGATCGATCTCGATTTCGCCAACGAGGGATTGTGGATGCATGCGCCGCAAACCCGATTGGGTAAGGTGGCGGGTAAAAATATCAGCGCGGTGATCCCGGATTACCTGAAAGAGCGGCTGCTGATCGACGCCGAAGTCGCGGGGGCGGGCAGCGACGTGCATGACTACTTCATGCAGACGCCGTTGCACGATTCGCTCGGGGCGGCGCTGGAGCAGCTGCAGATTGGCGGTGATGTCAGTGGGCGCTTACATCTTGATATTCCCCTGGACGGCGAGCAGGTCAGAGCCACCGGCGAAGTGGCGCTGAACAACAATTCGTTGCTGATAAAGCCGCTGGACAGCGAACTGCAAAAGCTCAGCGGCAAATTCCGCTTCGACAACGGCAACCTGCAGAGCGACCCCTTGTCGGCCAACTGGTTCGGGCAGCCGGTGGCGGTCAACTTTTCCACGCAGGAAGGCGATCGCGATTACAAGATCAATGTCGGCCTAAAGGGCGACTGGCAGCCGGGCAAGTTCCCCGGCCTGCCGACAGAGGCTGCCGCTGCGCTCAGCGGCAGTGCGCCCTGGCAGAGTCAGGTGGCCATCACGTTGCCGCATCAGGGCTCGGCCAGCTACGATATCGGCCTGGACGCAGATCTGAAGAAAGTGAGCAGTCACTTACCCTCACCGCTGGACAAGGCGCCGGGCGAGGCGTTGCCGGTGAACGTCAAGGTTAAAGGTGGTCTGAACGGTTTCATGTTGACCGGCAGCGCGGGCAAGCAGAACCGCTTCAACAGCGAATGGAACTTCGACAAAAAACAGGTGGATCTGGCGCGTGCCGCCTGGCAAACCAACGGTGGCGGCACCCCGCCGCTGCCGGCCGGCAAATCGATGACGCTGAACCTGCCGGCGCTGGACGGCGAGCAGTGGCTGGCGCTGCTGGCGCCGGCGCTGAAACAGGGCGGCGGCAGCGGTCAGGTGGGCGGTTTCAGCTTCCCTACCACCGTGGCGCTGACTACGCCGCAGCTGCTGTTGGGCGGCCAGGCCTGGCATAAGCTGACGCTGTCGGCCGAAAAACAGCTTGGCGGTACCCTGGTGAGCGCCAAGAGCGACGAAGTGGACGGCAGCCTGCGGGTGGCCGATCGCGGGCCGTGGCGCGCCGATATCAACTACCTGTATTACAACCCACAGTTCGCCGAGACGAAAAACGCGGCGGGTGCGCCGTCGCCGTCGACCGAGAAAGTTTCCTTCCGCGACTGGCCTTCGCTGATGCTGCGCTGCAAGTCGTGCTGGGTGCTGGGGCAGAACCTCGGCAAGGTCGAGGCGGATCTGACTAATCGGGGGGATACCCTGACGCTGGATCACGGCCTGGTCGATACCGGTAAAGGGCGTATGAGCGCCACCGGCCTGTGGAAACAAAACGCGCAGGAAGAGCGCAGCTCGCTGAAAGGCAAACTGCTCGGCGGCAAGATCGATGAAACCGCCGCCTTCTTCGGCATCACTATCCCGCTGAAGGGAGCGCCTTACGACGTGGACTTCGATCTGTACTGGCACGGCGCGCCGTGGCAGCCGCAGGTCAATACGTTAAGCGGCGCGCTGCAGGTCAAGATGGGCAAGGGCGAGATCGACAGCATGGGCGGCGGCCGCGCCGGCCAGCTGCTGCGGCTGGTCAGCTTCGACGCCCTGCTGCGCAAGCTGCAGTTCGATTTCAGCGATACCTTCGGCAAAGGTTTCTACTTTGATTCCATCCGCAGCACCGCCTGGCTGAAAGATGGCATAATGCATACTGATAATCTATTGATCGACGGCCTGGCGGCGGACATCGCCATGAGCGGCCAGATCGATCTGGCGCGCCGCCGCATCGATATGGAGGCGGTGGTGGCGCCGGCGATTTCGGCGACCGTCGGCGTGGCCACGGCGTTTGTCGTCAACCCGATCGTCGGCGCGGCGGTATTTGCCGCCTCGCAGGTGCTGGGGCCGCTGTGGAGCAAGATTTCGCTGATTCGCTACCATATCGGCGGCGATCTCGACCAGCCGAAGATCAATGAGGTACTTCGTAAGGCAAAGGAGGATAAGGCGTCATGAGGAATGCTAACGTTGCGTTGTTGCAGTTGTGCAGTGGCGATCAGGTGCGCGATAACCTGGCCCAGATTGAACAGCAGATCAAGCAGCTCAATGCCGGGGTAAAACTGGTCATGACGCCGGAGAACGCGCTGCTGTTCGCCAACTCCGCGGCCTACCGCCAACAGGCGGAAAAACAGGGCGATGGCCCGCTGCAGAACGCGGTGCGCGAGCTGGCGCGCCGCTATGGGGTGTGGTTGCTGGTGGGCTCGATGCCCTTGATCAGCCGCGAAAACCCGGAACTTATCACCACCAGCAGCCTGTTGTTCGACGAGCAGGGCGAAATCCGCGCCCGCTATGACAAACTGCACATGTTCGATGTGGATATCAACGATGCGCACGGCCACTACCGCGAGTCGGATACCTACCAGCACGGGCAGCACCTGACGGTGGTGGATACGCCGGTCGGGCGTTTGGGCATGACCATATGCTACGATCTGCGCTTCCCCGCGCTGTTCCAGGCGCTGCGGGCGCAGGGCGCCGAACTGATTTCGGTGCCGGCGGCGTTTACCCGGGTCACCGGCGAGGCGCATTGGGAAATCCTGCTGCGCGCCCGGGCGATCGAAAACCAGTGCATGATCCTGGCGCCGGCGCAGGTGGGGCGCCACGGACCGACTCGTCGCACCTGGGGCCACACGCTGGCTGTTGACGGCTGGGGCAAGGTGCTGGCCGAGAACGCGGACGCCGTGGCGGCGCTGAAGGTGCGCGTGGACACCGCAAGCCTGAAAAATATTCGTGCGCAGATGCCGGTGCTGCAGCACAACCGATTCCAGACGTCGCTGACGGCGCCGTCTGACAAGCTATCCTCCAATCAAGAGTGAAACCATTATGAGCCTGACGTTTGTCAGTGAGCAGTTACTCGCTACCAACAAGCTGAGTCATCAAGACCTGTACAGGGTACTGGGTCAACTGGCAGAACGCCGTATCGACTACGCCGATCTCTATTTCCAGTCCAGCTATCACGAAGCCTGGGTGATCGAGGACGGCATCATCAAGGATGGCTCTTACAATATCGACCAGGGCGTCGGCGTGCGCGCCGTCAGCGGTGAGAAGACCGGCTTCGCCTATGCCGATCAGATCACCCTGAATGCGCTGCAGCAGAGCGCCCAGGCGGCGCGCAGCATCGTGCGCGAGCAGGGCGACGGGCGGGCGCATACCCTGGGCGAAATCGGTTACCGGGCGCTGTATCCGCTGCTCGATCCGCTGCAAAGCCTGCCACGCGAAGAGAAAATCGCCCTGTTGCACCGCGTCGACAAGGTGGCGCGCGCCGCCGATGCGCGGGTTCAGGAAGTGAACGCCAGCATCACCGGCGTTTACGAGCAGGTGTTGGTGGCCGCCACCGACGGCACGCTGGCGGCGGACGTTCGCCCGCTGGTGCGTCTTTCCGTCAGCGTGCTGGTGGAGCAGGACGGCAAGCGTGAGCGCGGCTCCAGCGGCGGCGGCGGCCGTTTCGGCTATGACTACTTCCTGGAAACCGTCGACGGCGACGTGCGCGCCGACGCTTACGCTAAAGAAGCGGTGCGCATGGCGCTGGTCAACCTCGGCGCGGTAGCGGCGCCGGCCGGCAATATGCCGGTCGTGCTGGGCGCCGGCTGGCCGGGCGTGCTGCTGCATGAGGCGGTGGGCCACGGCCTGGAAGGCGACTTCAACCGGCGCGGCACCTCGGTGTTCAGCGGCCATATGGGCGAGCTGGTGGCGTCCGAACTGTGCACCGTGGTGGACGACGGCACCCTGCAAGGGCGCCGCGGCTCGCTGGCGATCGACGACGAAGGCGTGCCGGGCCAGTACAACGTGCTGATTGAAAACGGCGTATTGAGAGGCTACATGCAGGACAAGCTCAACGCGCGGCTGATGGGCGTCGCCCCGACCGGCAACGGCCGCCGCGAGTCCTACGCGCATCTGCCGATGCCGCGCATGACCAACACCTACATGCTGGCGGGCCAATCGACGCCGGAAGAGATCATCGCCAGCGTCGAGTACGGTCTGTACGCGCCGAACTTTGGCGGCGGTCAGGTGGACATCACCTCCGGCAAGTTCGTGTTCTCCACCACCGAAGCCTACCTGATCGAAAAGGGCCGCATCACCAAACCGGTGAAAGGGGCGACGCTGATCGGCTCCGGCATCGAGGCGATGCAGCAGATCTCGATGGTCGGCAACGATCTGGCGCTCGATAAAGGCGTGGGCGTGTGCGGCAAGGAAGGCCAGAGCGTGCCGGTAGGCGTTGGCCAACCGACGCTGAAACTGGATACGTTGACCGTCGGCGGCACGGCGTAATCTTTCTTCAAGGGGCCATGCGTTGGCCCCTCAACCATTCTCCATTTCGCGGCCTTTCTCGCATTCGTAACGCTAAGCGCGGCAGGACGCCGTAGCCTGCACGACATAATGGAATGAAATTGACGTGGCGAAAAAACAGAGCACGACAAGAATGACGCGCCTGGCATTATCCGCTCGGCGTTGGCTGCTGGTGCTGGGCGTTCTGTCCCTGACGGGCTGCGCCCGTTCCGATGCGCTGTGGGGCGTGGTCGATAAACTCTGCATGGCCAACTATCAGCAAAAACGCAATCCGGCCCCGTGCGAGCAGATTTATATGCCGCAGGGGAAAGCGCAGGGCTTTAGCGTGCTGCAGAACCCGCGTTACCCTTATCACTTTATCCTGGTGCCGACGGCGCCGCTCTCCGGCATTGAAAGCCCGCAGCTGCTGGTTGGAGAACGGACGGACTATTTTGGCTATGCGTGGCTGATGCGTTACCGGCTGGCCGCCGAGTATGGCGGGCCGGTGCCGGATGATATGTTGGGCATGGCGATCAACTCCGCTTACGGCCGCAGTCAGAACCAATTGCATATTCACCTGACCTGCCTGCGCGAAGATGTGCGGCGTCAATTGCAGGCGGAGCGCCCCTACATACAGGAACAATGGCGGCCTTTGCCGGATAAGCTGTTGCGCCACACCTACTATGCCCGCCGCGTGATGCAGCCAGCCGTGATGGGCATCTACCCGATTAAGGATTTGGCGGATTATTTCCATTTGTCGCCGTCGCAGCTGGCGGAATATGGCGTGGCCGTCGTCCCGACCACGTTTGCCGGCCGGCAAGCGTTTATCTTGCTGGCCTCGAAGCGCGGCTGGGACGTCGGCAATCGCGCGTCGGTAGAGTCGCTGCTGGATAAAGAGTGCGCGATATTGCCGCGTTGATTTTGCTACATAAATGACGCATGTGAGAGCGACGAGGCATCGCTCTCACCTTGTTGCCCTACCTAAACCGCGCATCCTGCGCAAACAGGAAAGCGGCTTCCCGCAGGCGAGCGTCGGCTTCCGCCTGAGCCCCCTGATAGCGCAAGATCATGATCAGCGTGGCATAAACGTTGGCGTCGATGCGGCGTTCCAGATAGTCATTGGCCCACTGCCGATAGCTGGTCAACAGGGCATCATCACGCGTTTGGTTATAGACCAGCAGCGCGTGAGATTGCTCGTCGAACGTTTTGCGTTCCTGGTAGATCCAGGCGGCCGGCGGCGGCATCTGCTCGATGCTGTCGATGGTGGTCAGCAGGGTGCGCTCCGATTGGGTGAGCGCCATGCGCCCTTGCCAGGCGAAGAACGCCATCACCAACACGCCGACCATTGTCATCGCCACCGGCAGACTCAGGGCTTTGGCGAACGGCTGCGGGCGGGGCTCGCCGGTTTGGCCGTCCAGCAGCGCCAGCAGCAGCAGAAACGCCAGCCAATGCGGCGCAGACAGATAGAAAGGATATTCCAGTTGGGTGTGTATCAACATTGGCAGCAGCACCAGAAACAGCCCGACGCGCGCACCGGCCGGCGCTTCGCGATCCCGTTGCCAGGCGCGTTTCAGCAGCCGTGCGCCGGCGACGATGACGATAGCGATACCTGCCAGCGCCGGCAGGCCGCCCTCAACCCACCACAGCAGGATTTCATTGTGCGGATGCCCGGCGACTTCCAGCACTTCTCGCCAGGGCATTGTCTGCAGACGGAAGTGCGCGAAGCTGTATTCAAAGCCGCCGTAACCCCAGCCCAGCAGCGGTTTGGCGAAAATCATGGCGACGGTGTCTTGCAGCATGGTCAGGCGCGTGCCGTTGGAGGGAGAGCGATCGAGAAAGCCCGTTTGTTCGCCCAGACCGAAACCGGTGAGCTGTATCGTCACACCCAGCGTCAGCCCCAGCGCCAGGGCGCAGCAGGCAAGGCGGGCGGTACGCGGTCGCCGACGGCAGAGCCGCCACAACAGCAGCGAGGCCGCTACGGCGCCTCCCAGCCAGCCGGCGCGGGACTGAACCAACACCAGCACGGTGACGAAGGCGGTCAACAGCGTGAACAGCAGCACCTGCCGTTGGCGCTCGCTGCGCGCGGACGAAAAAGCGGGTAAAAACAGCGCCCACTGCGCCAACGCCAGTCCGGTGGCGATGAAGCTGCCCAAGACATTCGGCTGCTGGAATACGGCGTAGACCCTTCCTCCGTCTGGTGCAACCCAGGCCCAACCGGGAGCGAACAGTTGCAGCGCCGCCAGCAACGCCTGAATGCTGACGGCAAACAGCAGACCGTACAACAGCAGCTCGCGCTGCCGGGCGTTGAGGCGCAGCTGCAGGCAGGCGACATAGAACAGCCAGCCGCCGAGCAGACCGGCGCAACGCCACAGGGCGTCTTCGCGCCATTCGGGGCGGGTATACAACAGCGGCAGCGCCAGCACGGCGATGCCGAGCAGCAACAGGCGTGCGGTGGGGGTCAGCGAAAGACGGGTACGGCCAAGGCAAATGGTGAACGTCACTATCAGCGTGGTGAGTGCCATGACAGCCCAGGCCAGAATGTTTTGCGGCAGCGCCAGACCGTCGCCGCCCATGTTGGGGTAATAAACCGGCAGGACCGCCGCCATCCAGATCAGCAGCAGGGGCAGCACGGCGATGGTCGCTGCGTTAGCGGGAGATTTATCGGCCATGGTTAACCTGCCATGGCCTGATAGCGTTTATGAAATGCATGTTTTGATTATTCCCTATCCTTTATCCTGATGTTGAAATGCGTGTAATGTTCAATTCGAAATGTCTCACGGGAAATTTAAATCGTCTTTATGGTGAAGCGATAAATAATGTTTGCCCTGAGAATGCGCGAGGCTGTATGCCTAAAGAAAGGTTAAGCCGTATTTTTCACCCGCAAAAGGCATTTTTGTTGTTTGCAAAAACAGATGCGCTATTTTCTCAAATCTATTGTGATTCAGTCAATTTTTAATCGAATTTTATTTTTGTTTATTAAAATCAGTTGATTGAGTGTTATTTTTGCGTGTATGAATATCGTGGGGTATCTCGGCGATGGCCTATGTCGGCAGTCAATGTGAAGAATAAAATAGGTGTCTTCTTGTTTAATTTGTTTCGTCAGCGGCGGTGTGGCGGCGGAGGTTTATTTCATCATTTTTCATTGCTGATTTTTAAATTAAAAGTGATTTTCATATTTGTATTTTTATTGAGATTCTTCTTGTCTTTATCTGTTTTTTTTGGTTTTTATAAAATTATTTATGGTTAGGATTGTTCTGCTGCATTGGAAATAAAAGAGGTTATGGCTTGAGCCTCCCGTTGCCGCGGCAGAATACGGACTAACGCGCCTGCCCAAGCGCGTTAATCTCGTCTCTTGTGCGCTTACTCCACGTCGCCGATCCGCTCCAGCGCATCCACCACCAGATCCCAGAATTTATCCTGATCCAGTTTGACCGCTACCTGGGTGTGGCAATCCGGCGGCGGCGGCGCGCGGAAGTCCGCGACCGTCATGCCTAAGGTGAGGGTGCCGGTCAGTTCTATATTTACCGGCGCTTTGCGCACCGTCATGACGCTCGGGTCGATCACATAGGCCACCGCGCAAGGATCGTGCACCGGCGGGGCGCTGAAGCCTTGCGCCTGTTGGTACATACGGCCAAAGAATGCCAGCAGCTCGTTGACGAAGGCGGCCGGCCGGGTGCCGAGGGCGGCGATGCGTTCGCAGACTGCCGGCGTGGCCAGCGCCTGGTGGGTGAGATCCAGCCCGACCATGGTCAGCGGCCATTTTTCGTTGAACACGATGTGCGCCGCCTCGGGATCGATTTTGATATTGAACTCCGCCACCGCGCTCCAGTTGCCCACATGATAGCCGCCGCCCATCAGCACCACTTCCTTGACCCGTTCGGCAATGCGCGGCTCTTTACGCACCGCCATGGCGATATTGGTCAGGCCGCCGGTCGGCACCAGCGTCACGCTGCCCGGTGGGTGGGCCATCACGGTCTCGATGATCAGGTCTACCGCGTGGCGTGAGTCCAACTGCAGGTGGGGTTCCGGCAGCACCGGGCCATCGAGGCCTGAGTCGCCGTGAATGTCGGGCGCCACTTCGATATTGCGCACCAGCGGACGCGGGCAGCCGGCGGCGAAGGGGACGCCGGTGATATTGGCGATACGGGCCACCGCCAGGGCGTTGCGCGTCACTTTGTCCAGCGTCTGGTTACCCACCACGGTGGTGACCGCCAGCAGGTCGATCTGCGGATTGCCCCAGGCCAGCAACAGAGCGATGGCGTCGTCATGCCCCGGGTCACAGTCCAGTATGATTTTTTTCATGGTTATTCCTGATGCAGGGAGAGGTTTCCGCAGCATAACGCAGCGCGACGGCGTGGGATAATGCCGATGGTGCTTTTGTTAACGGCATCAAAGCCTTGCCACTTTTACGATGTAATGAAACGTAAATCCTGCTCGCCGGGCTTTACCCTGGAGTTTACTCCAGGGTTTACAGTGAGGTTCAGCGTCAATGCACAGAGGAGAGGCGGGATGAGCTTACTGAAACGGTTGTTGGGGCAAGGCGGTCATCAGCGCGCGGGCCACGGCGGCGGGCATCATGGCAACCGCTATAACCAGCATGGCGAGCCGGGGCCGCAGTGCCCGGAATGCCGGGCAGTGAATAAATCGGGCGCCCGTTATTGCCACCGCTGCGGTCAGCCGTTTGCCGCGCTAAGCGCCACCTGCGGCCAGTGCGCCGCGCCGTTGCCGCCGGGCAGCCGCTTTTGTCCGCAGTGCGGCGGCGGTGTGCCGTGAACCGGGGCGGTTGGACACTCGCGCTGCTGCTGGGCGCCATGGCGCTGTGGACGTTGCTGGCCTGGGGCGTATCCGGCCTGCTGACCTGGCTGCCGGCGTTGGCGGAGGCAGCCGGGAAGGCATCGTTGCCGGTGAACGGTGCGCTGAGCCTGGTGCCGCAGGCGGCGCTGGACGCCTGGCTGCCATGGCTGAAACAGCTGGGCAGCGGGCTGGCGAGCTATTTTCCTGTGCTGCTGACCTGGGCGGGCTACGCCGTCTGGCTGCTGTGGGGCTTCGGCATGGTGGCGCTGACGCTGCTGGCCGCGCTGGCGCGCCGCTATTTGAGCGCCACTCAGCGATAGCCCTGATAGACCGCCGCTACGCGTTCGAAATAGTCGGTTAAATAGTTGATGCACACCTGCACCTTCAGCGGCAGTTTGTCTTTCTCGGTATAGAGCGCGTAGATCGGCCGTGGATCCGAATGGTAGCTTTTGAACAGGATCTCGATCTCGCCGCGTTTGATCTCTTCGATCACCCACATCAGCGGGGCGTAGGCGATGCCGGCGCCATTTTTCAGCCAACGGATCATGGTGGAGGAGTCGTTGGTGACGAAGCGCCCCTGCGGGGAAATGCGCGTGGTGATGCCTTCCGGCGACATCAGTTCGAATTCGCTGTCGGGCCGCACGCTGTACTCCAGCCAGGAAAAGTTGACCATGTCGCTCGGCTTCTGCGGCGTACCGTGCTGGATCAGGTAGCTTTTGGCGGCGCACACCACCATCGGCATCTGCCCCAGGCGGCGGGAGAACAGGCTGGAGTCCTGCAGCGCCCCGGTGCGGATCACCAGATCCAGTCCGTCGGTGATCAGATCCGGCGCCGGTATGCCGGTCACCAGGTTGACCGTCAGGCCCGGATACTCTTTCATCATCTCGGCGGTCATGTTCGCCAGCACGTTTTGCGCCATGGTGGACGAGCTGCCGATGCGCAGCGTGCCGGCGGGCGTATTGTTAAACGCGTACAGCTGCTCATGCACTTCGCTGACTTCCTGCAGCATGCGTCGGCAGCCCTGATAGTAAATCTTGCCGGCCTCGGTCAGGCCGATGCTGCGCGTGCTGCGGTTCAACAGCTTGACCTGCAGTTCATTTTCCAGTTTCGAGACGGTCTGACTGATCGATGAAACGCTCATGTCGAGTTGGCGTGCGGCCGCGGTAAACGACCCGAACTCAACCACTTTGGCGAATACCGACATCCGTTTTAATCTTTCCATTATTCACTCTGGCTTAAAAGTGATTTAGATCACAGATTGTTGATGCCTTGATAGTAAGCAGGCTAATATAACGTGGTCGGGTGAATAGACCTTACCAACGTGCGAGAGCGATCGGCAACGCAATCCTGCCGCTCCTCCGGCACCCTCGCAATCCCTGTCGTGGATGTCTGCCCCCAAGTTTAACCTTTTTTCGGGTTCGTGACCTGGACAAGCTGTCCGGTCAAGATTTGTGGCGCGCGCACGCTAAAATGTAAAGAGAATGTGAATGGCGAGATGTGTCTTTCCCCGGCGTAGTGAACAATAAGGAAAAAGTGATGAGTTTGCTTCCGGTTATGGTCATCTTCGGGCTGTCGTTTCCGCCGGTGTTTTTCGAGCTGCTGGTGTCGCTGGCGCTGTTTTTTCTCTTGCGCCGCCTGCTGCAGCCGACGGGGATTTACGATTTTGTCTGGCATCCGGCGCTGTTTAACACCGCGCTGTATTGCTGCTTGTTTTATCTGATTTCATGTCTTTTTGTTTGAGGTCGCTGTGAAAAATTTTTCGATAAAAATAACCCGAATCGCGATCACTTTGATTCTTGTGCTGTTGGGCATCGCCGCGATATTCAAGGCCTGGGTGTTCTACACCGAGTCGCCGTGGACGCGTGATGCCAAGTTTACCGCCGATGTGGTGGCGATCGCCCCGGACGTCAGCGGCCTGCTGACCGACGTGCCGGTGGTGGATAACCAACTGGTGAAGAAAGGCCAGGTGCTGTTCGTGGTCGATCGGCCGCGTTATGAGCAGGCGCTGGCGGAAGCCGGCGCCGACGTCGCCTACTATCAGACGCTGGCGGCGGAAAAACGGCGCGAGGCCGGCCGCCGCGTGAAGCTGGGCGTGCAGGCGATGTCGCAGGAAGAGATTGACCAGTCGAACAACTCACTGCAGACCGTGCAGCACCAGTTGGCGAAGGCCATTGCGGCGCGCGAGCTGGCGCAGCTGGATCTGGAGCGCACCACGGTGCGGGCGCCGGCCGATGGCTGGATCACCAACCTCAACGTCCATGCCGGCGAATACATCACCCGCGGCTCGGTGGCGGTGGCGCTGGTGAAGAAAGATTCCTTCTACATCCTGGCGTACCTGGAAGAAACCAAGCTGAATGGCCTGAATAAGGGCGACCGCGCGGAGATCACCCCGCTCGGCAGCAACCGCATCATGCACGGCACCGTCGACAGCGTGGCGGCGGCGGTGAACAACAGCAGCAGCACGGTGAACAACAAAGGGTTGGCCTCGATCGACAGCAACCTGGAGTGGGTGCGCCTGGCGCAGCGCGTGCCGGTGAAGATCCTGCTGGACGCCAAGGATCAACAGCATCCGTACCCGGCCGGCACCACCGCCACCGTGGTGATCGTCGGCAAGAACGATCGCAATGCCGACAGCGGCTCGCCTTTTGTACGCCTGATGCACCGGCTGCGTGAGTTCGGCTAATGAGCAGCCCAACCTTTATCCGGCTGAGATTCGCCTTCAAACTCAGCTTCGCGATTGTGTTTGCGCTGTTCGTCGGCTTCCATCTCAATCTGGAAACCCCGCGCTGGTCGGCGATGACCGCCGCCATCGTCGCCGCCGGCCCGGCCTTTGCCGCCGGCGGCGAACCCTTCTCCGGCGCCATCCGCCACCGCGGCTGGCTGCGCATTATCGGCACCTTTATCGGTTGCTTCGTCGGCCTGATCATTATCATCACCACCGCCCGTGCGCCGGTGGTGATGCTGTTGCTGTGCTGCATCTGGGCCGGTTTCTGCACCTGGCTCTCTTCGCTTATCAAGGTGGAGAACTCCTATGCCTGGGGGCTGGCCGGGTATACCGCGCTGATCATCATCGTGACGGTCGCCACCAGCGAGTCTCATCTGCTGGAAGCGCCGCAGTTCGCCATCGAGCGTTGCAGCGAGATCGTGCTGGGGATCGTCAGCGCCGTGTTGGCGGATCTGCTGTTCTCGCCGCGTTCGATCAAACAGGACATCGATCGGGCGGTGGATCAACTGCTGGTGGCGCAATACCGCCTGATGCAGATGTGCATCAGCAATGCCGACAAAGAGGATATCGACCGCGCCTGGAGCAATCTGGTGAAGAGCACCACGGCGCTGGACGGCATGCGCAACAACCTGATGATGGAGTCCTCGCGCTGGCAGAAGGTCAACCGCCGGGTAAAAGCGCTGCATACGCTGTCGCTGACGCTGATCACCCAGGCCTGCGAAACCTATCTGATCTTGTTGAATCACCCGGACGCGCTGAAAGACAGCCTGCGTGAGCAGCTGATGGTCCCGGCGGAAACCCCGCAGGAGATCCACAAGCGCATGAAGCTGCTGCGCCAGGTGTTGACCACGCATCGTTCCGAGGAAACGCTGCCGACCCTCACCGGCTGGGTCGGCGCGGCGACGCGCTACCTGCTGCTGTCGAAAGGCGTGCACGCCAACTGCAGTATCAGCGCGGTGGAAGAGGGGGTGTTGAGCAACGAAACCGTGGTCAAGCCGACTTCGGCGGAAGGGCATCACGCGATGATCAACGGCCTGCGCACCTTTGTGGCGACGGCCTTCGGCAGCCTGCTGTGGCTGTGGACCGGCTGGACGTCCGGCAGCGGTTTTATGGTGATCATCGCGGTCATCACCTCGCTGGCGATGCGCACCCCGGCACCGCGCATGGTGGCGATGGATTTCGTGCTGGGCATGCTGGCGGCGATCCCGGTCGGCTCTCTGTTCTTCATGGTGATCCTGCCGGCGACGCAGCAGAGCATTTTGCTGCTGTGTCTTAGCCTCGGCCTGCTGGCGTTTTTCATCGGCATCGAGGTGCAGAAGCGGCGGCTCGGTTCGCTGGGGCTGCTGGCCGGGACCATCAACATTCTGGTGCTGAGCAACCCGATGGAGTTCAACGTCACCCAGTTTCTCGACGGGGCGCTGGGCCAGTTCCTCGGCAGCTGCGTTGGCCTGATGGTGCTGCTGTTGATCCGCGACAATTCGCGTGAACGCACCGGCCGCACGTTGCTCAACCAGTTCGTCAGCAGCGCGGTGTCGGCGCTGACCACCAAGGCGGCGCGTCGTCGGCAAAACCACCTGCCGGCGCTGTATCAGCAGCTTAACCAGCTGCTGATGATGTTCCCGAACGACATCGCCAAGTATCGTCTGGCGTTGAACCTGATCATTGCCCACCAGCGCATGCAGCGGGCGGAGATTCCGGTCAGCGAAGAGCTGTCGGCCTTCCACCGCCAGATCCGCAGCACCGCCGATCGGGTGGTCTCCGCCAAGAACGACGTCAAGCGCGCCTATTACTACGATCGCTTGCTGGGTGAAATGAACGAGTACCAGCAGAAGCTGGTGGACAATCAGGCACCGCTCAGCGTCACCGGGCCGGTGAAACGCCTGGCCGACATGCTGCATCGCTATCGTCACGCCTTGATCGATTGATGCGTTCCCTCCTGTTGCGCCGCGTTGTGCGGCGCCTTCCCTGACTATACTGAAAGCAGCGCCTGGCATGGCGAGCCGTCTCATGTGAGGCGGCCCGTTTTCAGAGAGACTCCGAGTGCCAGAACGACTGGAAAGTGGCATCATTGTCATGAGTGGATGAAACGCTTACCGCCGCGAAAACGTGACGTGCCGGTCATCTTAGTTTCATCCTGGTCGGCTATATACCTAACTAGCCTGGGGGAGCTGCGGCGCCTTCGGTGGCATAATTTCAGGGAATGTCATGAACAAGCGGATTCTGTTGGCGATTGTCATCGCCGTGGTCATCGCCGTCTTCAGCGCGCTGCGCGGCAACGAGCACCGTGCGATCGGCGGCAATGCGACGGTGGTGCAAGCGCCGGCGGGGCAACAGCAGAGCATCGATCGGCTCACGCAGCAGCAAACGGTGGTGAGCTACCTGCAGCAGCATCAGCGGCTTCCGGGCTATTACGTCACCAAGAAGCAGGCGCGCGAGCAGGGCTGGGACCCGCGTTCAGGCAACCTCTGTGCAGTATTGCCGGGCAAGGCGATTGGCGGCGATCGATTCTCTAACCGTGAAGGGCAACTGCCGAGCGCCGGCGGCCGGGTCTGGCGCGAAGCGGACATCAATTACCAGTGTGGCCGGCGCGGCGCCGATCGCCTGCTGTATTCGAGCGACGGTCTGATCTTCGTCACGCGCGACCATTACAAAAACTTCATTCGTGTGGAGTGAGTTTGATGGCAAAAGTAGAGTTTGATTTTGAACAGATCCAGGATGTGCCGACCTTCTACCGCGATTTTGCGCACAAGTTTGCGCTGGACGAGGGATTCGGCGCCAACCTCGACGCGCTGTGGGACGTAGTGACCGGCGATATCGGTCTGCCGGTGGAAATCGAGTTCACTCACCTGAATGCCCGCAGCAAGCGTCGTTTCGGCGCGATCATTCTGCTGTTTGAAGAGGCGGAAGAAGAGCTGGAAGGCAGCCTGCGCTTCAATATCCGCGAAAGCAGCGGCGAACCGGCACATCACCGGGGATGAAACGGGTTCATCCCGGGATGGCGGCGGCGCTTAGTCGGCCGCTTCGGCCAGCTCGCGCAGGTATTGGAAGATCTGGCGGTAAGCCTTAGGCGGCTTGTTGGCGGCCTTCTCTTTCTGCGCGTTGCGCACCAGTGAACGCAGCTGTTGGCGATCGGCGGCCGGATACAGATCCAGGATCGACGGAATGACGTCATCGCCTTCTTCGACCAGACGGTCGCGCAGCGCTTCCAGCTTGTGGAACAGCGAAACCTGCTGGTTGTGGCGGTTTTTCAGCTTGTCGAGCGCGGTCTGGATCGGCTCGATATCGCGGGCGCGCAGCATTTTACCGATCAGCTGCAGCTGACGGCGACGGCCCTCTTTTTTGATCTTCTGCGCCAGTTCGATGGCGGCACGCAAATCTTCATCCAACGGAATGCGATCCAGCGCGTTTTTGCCCAGATCGACCATTTCGGCCCCCAGGTCTTTCAGCGCTTCGGCATCACGTTTAATCTCACTTTTACTGACCCAGATAATCTCGTCATCGTCCTCGTTTTCATTCTCCGGGACATCGTCGAGCCAGTCTTCAGGCTGTTTGTTCATGGTAGGCTCCGTTAAAAAGAGGCTAATCCTAACAGGTTGCCGGCTTTATGCGAAATTCAACGCGGTTCCTGTTAGACTCAACGGCAGAGATCTCAGGATTTTTGCGCGCCGCTCCGCGTGCACAACTACGCCGCTCCGGCACTTTTCTCAACGATTTTCTGATTAATTATGGCAGATTGATGAAAGTAGTCACTCAAGTTGCAGAACAGCGCAAGGCGCTGGAACAGGCCGTTTCTCAGGCTCTGGAGCTGGCCCGCGCCGGTTCCGACGCGGCGGAAGTCGCGGTCACCAAATCGACCGGCATCAGCGTCAGCACCCGCTTCGGCGAAGTGGAAAACGTCGAGTTCAACAGCGATGGCGCGCTGGGCATTACCGTGTATCACCGCCAGCGCAAAGGCAGCGCCTCTTCCACCGATCTCAGCCCGGACGCCATCGCCCGCACCGTACAGGCGGCGCTGGACATCGCGCGCTATACCTCTGAGGATCCCTGCGCCGGCCCGGCGGAGAAAGATCTGCTGGCGTTCGAGGCGCCGGATCTCGATCTGTTCCACCCGACCGAGCTGGACGCCGAGCGCGGCATCGAGCTGGCGGCGCGCGCCGAGCAGGCTTCGTTGGCGGCGGACAAACGCATTACCAACACCGAAGGCGGCAGCTTCAACAGCCACTACGGCATCAAGGTGTTCGGCAACAGCTACGGCATGCTGCAAAGCTACTGTTCCAGCCGTCACTCGCTGTCCAGCTGCGTCATCGCAGAACAGGACGGCGACATGGAGCGGGATTACGCTTACACCATCGGCCGGGCGATGGGCGATCTGCACAGCCCCGAGTGGGTGGGGCAGGAGTGCGCCCGCCGCACGCTGGCGCGTCTCGCGCCGCGCAAACTGTCGACCATGAAGGCGCCGGTGCTGTTCGCCTCCGAAGTGGCCACCGGGCTTTTCGGCCATCTGGTGGGCGCCATCAGTGGCAGCAGCGTCTACCGTAAATCCACTTTCCTGCTGGACTCGCTCGGCAAACAGATCCTGCCGGCGTGGCTGACCGTCGAGGAGCATCCGCACCTGCTGAAAGGGCTGGCGTCAACGCCGTTCGACAGCGAGGGCGTGCGCACCCAGCGGCGCGATATCATCAAGGACGGCGTGCTGCAGACCTGGTTGATGACCAGCTACTCGGCGCGCAAGCTGGGCCTGCACAGCACCGGCCATGCCGGCGGCATCCATAACTGGCGCATTGCCGGGCAGGGCGCTGACTTCGCCGGCATGTTGAAACAGCTTGGCACCGGCCTGGTGGTCACCGAGTTGATGGGCCAGGGCGTCAGCGGCGTCACCGGCGATTACTCGCGCGGCGCCGCCGGTTTCTGGGTGGAAAATGGCGAGATCCAGTACCCAGTCAGCGAGATCACCATTGCCGGCAACCTGAAAGACATGCTGCGCAACATCGTCAGCGTCGGCAGCGATATCGAAACCCGCAGCAATATCCAGTGCGGTTCGGTGCTGCTGCCGGAAATGAAGATCGCCGGTCAATGATCCTCTGCGCGGCCGGTGCCCGCCGGTCGCGCGTTATCCCGTCTCAACCTTGCTTACAAATCTCCGGTTTCGGTTTTGCCCGGCCTTGCCTATGGTAACGGTGGGTTAATTAAAACAATAACTGGAAGGTGAGCAAACATGCAGAATACCCTGAAAGCGCTGGCGGCGTTGACGCTGCTGGCAGCCAGTTCGCTGGCGGTCGCTGCCGATCTGGGCGACGATATGGACACCCTGGCGGAAAACTATAAAACGGTGCTGAATACCGACTCCGCCGCTACCCTCACACAGAGCCTGCAAAACATGCGCGCCGCCGCGCAGGATGCCAAACAGGGCACTCCGCCGAAGCTGGAAGACAAAGCCGCCGACAGCCCGGAGATGAAAGATTTCCGCAGCGGGTTGGATACCCTGATCGGCCAGATCGATCAGGCGCTGGCCCTGGCCAATCAGGGCAAAGTCGCCGAAGCGAAGCAATTGGCGCAAGGCTTCAAACAAACCCGCGACGCCAACCACAAGAAATTCCGCTAATCCGTCAACCGTCGCGCCCGTCTTCCGTCAGATAGGAGGAGGGCGCCTGCCCCAGCACGCGGCGGAACATGGTTGAAAACGCCGCGCTGCTGTCATATCCCATCTCCATCGCCACCTGCGTCACGCTGTGCCCTTCGGCCAGCAGCGCCAACGCCAGCACCACGCAGGCGCGCTGGCGCCATTGCGAAAAAGGCAGGCCGGTCTGCGCGCGAAAGAAGCGGCTGAAGGTGCGAATGCTCATGTACAGACGGGGCGCCCACCGCTGCGCGGAGTCGTGGGCGTCGGGGTGTTGCAAAAAGGCGCGGCACAGCTCACCCAGCCGAGGATCGGCGGGCAGCGGGATGTGCAACGGCAAAGGTTGCAGCCGGGCCAGCTCGTGCAGCAGCAGCGCCGCCAGCGCGCCGTCGCGGCCCTGTTGTTCATACTCCAGCGGCATATCCACCGCCGCCATCAACAGCTGGCGCATCAGCGGCGTGACGCTGACCACCTGACATACCTGCGGGCGTTCGGCGGGTAACGCGCCGGGTTCGAGGTACAGGCTGCGGGTGGTGACGCCGACCATCCGCACCGCGTGCGGCATCTGCGGCGGCAGCCACACCGCGTGCTGCGGCGGAACGACCCAATTACCTTGCTGCGTGAAAACGTGCATGACGCCGGTAGCGCCGTACAGCAACTGCGCGCGCCGGTGGCTGTGCATTGGCAGCAGGTGCCCCGGCGGATAATCGGTGCCGATGGCGATCACCGCGCGGGTTACGTGGTCGATGTCATCAATGCGGACGTTGCGCATGTGTTCCCTTTGGCGGGCAAATTGGCCGAAACGCAATGATAGTTGGCCTTTCATATAAAGCAAGCCAGCGACGGTCGCCCTACTATCGGGGCAGAAAAATAACGCTTGTTCGGGGCGCCGTTATTTTATCGGCCATGAAACCCGTACAAGTCTTCACACCAGGGTGGGACGAAGGTTCTCGTTCTCGCAATACAAGAAGTTAATAAGGAATAAAGCGTCATTTTATTCCAACACCTGAAGCAATAGTTCTTAGTGCAGTTCAATGACTATAAGGTGATATTTCATGTATAAGTTCGGTGTGATTGGCGGCGGGGCCGCCGGCATCTCTTTTGCCTATAACTTTATAAAAAATAAGTCGGTTAATCATTGCAAAAGGCCGCTTTCCCTGACGGTTTTCGACAAGCAGGGATTTAAAGGCGGTATGGCATACAGCAGCAATTTTGACAGCCATATATTAAATATGACGCCGGAAAATATGTCGGCGGATATTTTCGACGAAGCGCACTTCGTTGATTGGATCGCCATGCATTTCCCGCAGTTTTGCCTGGATCGTTATCCGCCGCGCTGGCTGTATCGGGAATATCTCGATTTTATTCGCGACATGACGATATATATGGCGGCGGACAGTAACGTAGCGCTGAATTTCGTGACCGCCGAAGTGAATGCCATCGCGCCGCACGAAGCCGGCTATCGGCTGACCACCGCCTGCGGCGGCGCCGAGCAGATGAACGCGCTGGTGCTGTGTTCGGGGCACAACCCGCCGGAATGCCTTTACCCAGTGGATGGGGTGATCGCTTATCAGGCTCATCAGGATCTGCCGCCGATCAACCCTTATTCGAGCATCGGCGTGATCGGCTGCAGCCTGACGGCGATTGACGCCATCATTGAACTGATGGAGCGGCTGGGAGCGACCGACATCTGCGCCCTGTCGCGCTCGGGTCTGTTCCCCAGCGTGCAGCCGGCGCTGATGCGTCCGCCGCCGGAGGCGTTTGTTGAGGCGCTGCGGCGCTTTGTCGCCGGCCGCGATTTTATTGACGCGCATCAGCTGGTGCATGCGATCAACGCCGCGCTGGCGCGCCACTATCCGGGGCCGGAGCGGCTGACGGTGCTCTCGGCGCTGGGGGAAAGGCGCGATTGCTACCGCGATCTGGCGGACAGCCTCGATCGCGCGCGCTTTGCCAGGGAGCATATCTGCAGCTATCTGGCGGCGATCCACCCGGCGGTGTGCGCCGCCTGGGTCAAGATGGATGCCAACAACCGGCAGGTCTTCATGCGCTTTTACAACTCCTCCTGGATGCGCAATCGGCACGCCATGCCGATCAAGAATGCCAACAAGATCGTGGCGGCGCTGGAGAGCCAACGCCTGCGCGCCTGCGGCGGCCTGGTGGATATCAGCAAGGCAACGGACGGGTTTATCCTTCGTTGCCATGAGACGCGGGTGCGCGCGCAGTATCTGTTCAACTGCACCACGCCTTCCTATCAACTGCCGCCCAACCGCCTGAGCCAGCAGCTGCTGCAAGACGGGCTGGTGCAAGAGAACCTGTTCGGCGGCGTGAAGTGCAACCCGCATACGCTGAAAATCGCCGACCGACGCGGCCGTGAGCAGCATCTTTACTCGCTCGGCGCGCCCGCCAAGGGCGATCTTTTTTACACCTCGGCGATGGAATCCATCACGCGGGATATCAGCAAAATCGTGTTCAACAACCCTATTTTCAATGCAAAGAAGGCTGAAGTATGAAAAACGTAGCGCTCTTTGTCGGCAACGACATTTTCTCCTGGCTGGTGTGTCAGGATCTGATCGCCGCCCTGAAAGGCGAGTGTGCTTTTACGGTGTATTTCCCCCTGGCGAAAAGCGGCGGCCGCACCCAGGAGCCGGCGGTTCGCCGCCTGGGGCTGTACGAGCGCGAGGTGCTGAACGATTTTGTGTTCCCGTTCGTTGGCCGCAACGCCGCCGCCTGTGAGGGGGCCTATCAACCGCCGCCCCTGTTCCTGGCCGCCGCCGGGGTCAAAGCGCATCGCGTTCTCGACATCAATGACGCCACGTTTATCAGCAGCCTGGAGCATATGGACGCGGTGATCTCCCTGCGCTGCTATCAGAAATTCTCCGCCGACTATGTGCGCGCCTTCAGCCGACGCGGCAAGCTGCTGTGGAACCTGCACCCCGGCGACTTGCCGCGCTATCGCGGGGTGATGACGCTATTCCGCGCAATGATGAACGGTGACAAGGGCTGTGCGGTGACGCTGCATGAAATGGATGAGCACTGGGACGCCGGCCCGGTGCTCGCCCGTCTGCCCGCCGAGCTGCGTCACGATCTGTCGTTCCTGGAAAACATGATGTTGCTGGGCGTGCAAAGCGGCACCTTCCTGGCGCGCCAGCTCATGCGGGCGGAACGGCGCGAAGCGATAGCGGCGGAAAAGCAGGGTGATTCGCGCTATTGGGGCTTCCCGGACGCACAGACGCTGGCGCGGGCGGAACAGGCGGGCATTGAGTTGGTGGATCACGACGCCGTGCGCGATCAGTATCTGGGGCTGTTCGTCGGCGATCGTTTCCATCCGCTGGCGGGACAGTTCTGCGCCGGGTTCGACGACTTCGTGCGGGCGCACGACCATGATTGAAACGTTGATTGTACTGGGTGCCGGTTTTCTGACCGGCATCACCACCATTCTGTTCGGCTTCGGCGGCGGCTTTGTGGTGGTGCCTTTTGTCTATCACCTGATCTCCGCCTCGGGCGAGCAGCCCGGCCAGGCGATGCATATTGCTGTAGCGACCTCGACAGCGGTGATGATCCTCAACGCGAGTTATGCCACCCTGACCAACTGGCGCAGCGGCAACCTGCTGCGAGAAACCATCGTACCGCTGATCTTTTTCATCGGCATCGGCGCGGCGCTGGGCGCGTTCGCCTCCTCGCTGTTGGCGGACGGCGTGATCCGCTGGCTGTTTGTGGTCTATATGGCGGTGACCATCGCCGACTGTCTGTTCCGCCGGGGCTTCCTGATCAAACCGGCGCGCGCCGAACTGTCTTCCGCCACGTTGTGGGGCGGCGGGCCGTTGATCGGCGGCATCGCCACGCTGCTGGGGGTGGGCGGCAGCGTGATGACCGTGCCGCTGCTGCGTCGCCATGGTTACGACATGAAATATTGCGTCAGCGCCGCCAACCCGCTGTCGATCCCGGTGGCGGTGATCGGGGCGCTGATGTATATCGTGTTGGGGTGGCGCGAGATGAGCGGGCCGCAGTATCTGGGTTACGTCAATCTGAACATTCTGGGGCTGCTGGTGGCGGCGGGGATTGCGGGGATCGTGTTTGCCAGGCGTTGTTTGCCGAAGGTGAGCGATGCGCTGCATGCCAAAATCTACGTGCTGCTGCTGATCGCCGTGCTGATCGCTATCTGCCTCTGAGACAGAAAGGGCGGCCGGATGCCGCCCTGAAAACCGCTTAACGGTGGTATTCGCCCGCCGCTTCCGGCTGGTACAGCAATTCCAGCACTTCAATCCGCGCTTCTTCACCGTTTGGCAATTGCCAGGAGATCTGCTTGCCGACGTGCATGCCGAGCAGCGCTGCGCCCAGCGGCGCCATCACAGACAGCTGATCGTGGCTGTCTTTCAGCGAAGCTGGGTAGACCAGCGTGCGCACATGCTCTTCATCGGTGTGCAGATCGCGAAAACGCACGCGGCTGTTCATGGTCACCACGTTGGCCGGCATTTTCTCCGGCGGCAGGATTTCCGCGCGATCCAACTCGTCGTTCAGCGCGGCGGCGACGTCGGTGTTGGCAAAGGCCGGTTGTTCCAATAGCGCATCCAGGCGTTCCGCATCCAGCTCATTAATAGTAATGATGGGTTTGGTCATTCCACTCTCCAGTCAAATCAAAGGGCGCCAGTCTGTGCGCCCATAAATTCGGAAAAACAACACAAAGCAACACCCCCGCGCCAGAGGAGCGGGGGTGTGGGTAATGTCGATTTGTCCCATTGATAGTAGGCGGTTGGGGCGAGAAAAGAAAGAGATCCCGATCACGAAGGCTTTTATCGTCAATCGAGGCAAAAAAAACCGTTAGCCGGGTTATGTATTTGTTATCTCATTCACTTTTTCGCCGCAGCGCCGTTTTGCGAAATGGATCTCCGCGCGTCATTCGATTTCCACTTCGAACTGGAAAAAACCGGTCTCCACAGAAAATCTTGCCGGGGGTAGGGTAAAGACATCACAGAAAGCGGGTTATTCAGGTGATGCGCTTTACGGCTTACTGATTAATGTGGGATCTAGGGGTACTGAAAAGTGAATGATGGATCTGCTTCATTAAAAGAAATTGAACAATCCGATATCAGCGAAGCCGGTGAGATCACCGCTCGGGTGCTGGCGGATATTACCGCGATGCTGAATGCTGAGAATATTTATACCAATGCGGTGCAGCAACAGATGCTGGAATCGCATATTCGCGCCATGGTGCTGCGCTCAATAACCGGCGAGCCGTTGCCGGAGGTGGATAAATCATTGTTCGACGAAATTTCCGCCGAGTCCATGCAAATGGCGGAGCGCGTGGTGGATCAGTTTGGCACATTGCCTATCGAAGAGGCCTATTTGCTGTCCGTGCACTTCGAAGTGGCGAAAGATAATAACGCATAGCGGTTAACGCATCGATTTCAATCAGGAGAATATACCATGGGTCAAATTACCGTAGTGATCGGCGATCGTTTGGGCAAAGGGAAAAAAGTCGGCCAGGGCGTTGAAAACGCAGGCGGAAAAGCGGTGGTCATCCCCGGCGTGGCGGCGGATATGAAGCTGGGCGACGTCATGAAAGCGGAAAACGCGCAGCTGGGCATCTCTTTTTGCGGCAGTGGCGGCGCCGGTGCGATTACCGCGCAAACCAAATACGGCTACAAAGCCAAATACGGCATGCGTTCGGTGGAAGAGGGCGTGACGGCAATTAACGAAGGCTGCAACGTGCTGGGTTTCGGCTTTATGGATAAAGAAGAGCTGGGCCAGAAACTGGTGGAAGCCTACGTCAAAAAACATGGCAACCCATAATGAAAGAGCAATATACCACATCGGTAAAGGTGGAGGGTAAAGGCGACAGCAAAGCGAAAGCTTTTGCTTCCGCCTTGGCTAATGTGCAGGGCGCGGTATTAAAGTCCACCAACAATATTCTGCTGCGCATCGAGCCGCAGGACGTCAGCGTAGTGAAGGCGGAAGAGAAAATAACTAAAGAGAAATTTCTTTTCTTCTTTTTGCCGCGTGAAAGAAAGAGCTATGCCGTTTCTCTGGAAATAACCGTGAACGTAACCATTATCAATACCGAGAAGGTTGTCTTCGTCACGAAATAAAAACGTTAGCATAAATGAAAGGGTATACTGATGTTTTTAATCATCTTATTTAAATCGATTATTATCGGTGGGCTGGTGGGGGTCGGCGTAGGGGCCGGCGCCGCACGCATGTTCCACGCGCCGACAACACAGGGCATGGGAGCGTTTCGCACCCTGGGCGAGCTGAACTCCTGCGAGGGCGATCCGGCTTCCCACTTCTCATTCGGTCTGGGCTTCTTCTTCAACGCCTGGGCGTCTTCCGTGGCGGCGGGCTCCTTCACGCAGGACGTCGATCACCGCATCATCCCGCACTGGGGTGCGGCGGCCCTGATGGTCAAGAATCGCAATCTGGCGCAAACGCTGCACGATCCGAAAAAAATGGCTATCGCCTGCGGCATCATCGGCATGCTGGTGGTGGCCTTCCTCAATACCACCGCTTCCGCCGTGCCTGCCGCGCTGCAGGTTACCGCGATCAAGGTGCTGGTGCCGGCGGCCAACCTGCTGGTGAACACCGTGATGCCGGTGATCTTCTGGCTGGCGGCGATCGACGCCGGGCGCCGTTCCGGCTTCTGGGGCACCATCTTCGGCGGCCTGGCGCAGCTGATCATGGGCAACGCCGTACCGGGCCTGGTGCTGGGCATTCTGATCGGCAAGGGCGTGGAAGAGAGCGGCTGGAACAAGATCACCAAGATCATGATGGCGGTGATCGTGCTGCTGTTCGTGCTGAGCGGCTTCTTCCGCGGCTTCGACATGAAAGTTCTCGAGTCCTTCAGCCTCGGCGTGCCGGGCTGGCTGGACGCCATTCACAACACCCTGAGCGGTAAATAAGGAGCGGGATGATGGAAGAGCAAACCCAAAAAGGCTTCTGGTACGCCGACTGGTCATTCCCGATTTTTGTTGGCCTGCTGTCCTCCGGCGTGTTCGCCGGGACGCACATGTACTACCTGTACGGCATCGGCGCCTTTAACGAAGTGGCCTTCGTCTCCATGCTGCGGGCGGGGATGGATACCGGCGTGTACGGCGCGGTGGCGGCGTTCGGCGCCAGCTTCCTGTTCGCGCGCATCATCGAAGGCTCGCTGGTGGGCATCCTCGACATCGGCGGCGCGATCCAGACCGGCGTCGGGCTGGGCGTACCGGCGCTGCTGCTGGGGGCCGGCATCGTGTTCCCGGTCGCCAACTTCGCCGCGTCGCTGGCCACCGGTCTGATCATCGGCCTGGCGATCGGTTACGTGATCATCCTGGCGCGCAAATTCACCATCAATCAGAGCAACTCCACCTACGGCGCGGACGTGATGATGGGCGCGGGCAACTCGTCGGGCCGTTTCCTCGGGCCGTTGATCATCCTGTCGGCGATGACCGCTTCGATCCCGATCGGCATCGGTTCGCTGCTCGGCGCGCTGCTGTTCTATATCTGGGGTAAACCGATCACCGGCGGAGCGATCCTCGGCGCGATGATCCTGGGGGCGATCTTCCCGGTAGCCATTTCTTAAGAGGCCTGCGCCAGGCGCCGCCCGAGGCTGAGGCGGCGCCCGGGCTAACAGGAGCAATGCGGTATGTATGACTTAGTAATCAGAGGCGCCAGACTGGCGGACGATATGCTGATCGATCTGGCGGTAAAGGACGGCAAAATAGCCTCGGTGGGGCGGCTGGCGGCGGACGTCAGCGCCGTTCGCCAGCTGGATCTGGCGGGCAACTGCCGCCTGAGCGCCGGTTGGATCGATGCGCACGTGCACTGCTATCCCGAATCGCCGATTTACCATGACGAGCCGGATCGGGTCGGCGTCGCCAGCGGCGTCACCAGCGTGGTCGACGCCGGCAGCACCGGCGCCGACGATATCGACGCCTTTTATCAGCTGACGCGCAGCGCCAAAACAAACGTTTTCGCCTTCCTCAACATCTCGCGCATCGGCCTGCTGCGGCAGAACGAGCTGGCGGAGTTGACGGACATCGACAAGCGCGAGGCCGGCCAGGCCATCGCCAATCACCCCGGTTTCATCATCGGCATCAAGGCGCGCATGAGCAGCAGCGTGGTGGGGAAAAACGGTACCCGGCCGCTGGTGTTGGCCAAAGAGATCCAGCAGGAAAACCGCCAGCTGCCGCTGATGGTGCATATCGGCAACAACCCGCCGGATCTGGACGACATCGCCGATCTGCTGACCCGCGGCGACATCATCACCCACTGCTACAACGGCAAACCGAACCGCATTCTGACGCCGGCGGGCACATTGCGCGAGTCTATCCAGCGCGCGCTGCGGCGCGGCGTGTTGCTCGACGTGGGGCACGGCACCGCCAGCTTCAGCTTCGAGGTGGCGCGCCAGGCGATCAAACTGGGCATTTTGCCGCACACCATCAGCTCCGATATTTACTGCCGCAACCGCATGAACGGGCCGGTGCATAGCTTGGCGACGGTGATGTCCAAATTCTTCAGCGTCGGCCTGACGCTGCCGCAGGTGATCGCCTGCGTGACGGAGAACGCCGCGTCGGCGCTGCAGCTCAGCGGCAAAGGGCGGCTGGAGCCGGGCTATGACGCCGATTTCACGCTGTTTGAACTGCGCCGCGAACCGCAGGTGTTCGCCGACGCCGAAGGGCAAACCGCCGAGGGCGAACGGCTGTTGGTGCCGCTGGCTGCGGTGGTGGCCGGGGAAATCCTATTAACCGAACAAGGGGAGGCAAGCCATGTCTTCGATTTATGAAAAATACGGTTTGAAGCAGGTGATCAACACCTCCGGCCGCATGACCATTCTCGGCGTTTCCACGCCGCGCCAGGACGTGATCGACGCCGTTGATTACGGCCTGAACCACTATTTCGAAATCAAGGATCTGGTCAACAAGACCGGCGCCTACATCGCCGATCTGCTCAATGTGGAGGACGCGGTGATCGTTTCCTGCGCCTCGGCGGGGATCGCCCAGTCAGTGGCGGCGGTGATCGTTAAAGATAACGCCAATCTGCTGGTGAACCTGCACTCGGCGCCGATCGCCGTGCCGCGCGAGATCGTGCTGCCGCGCGGCCACAACGTCAACTTCGGCGCGCCGGTGGACACCATGGTGGCGCTGGGCGGCGGCAAGGTGGTGGAGGCGGGCTACGCCAATGAATGTTCGCCGGAGCAGATTGAAGCCTGCATCACGCCGCAGACGGCGGCGATCCTGTACGTCAAATCGCACCACTGCGTGCAGAAAAGCATTCTGTCCGTCGAACAGGCGGCGGTGGTGGCGCGTAAACATAACCTGCCGCTGATCGTCGACGCCGCGGCGGAAGAAGATCTGATGTGTTACTACCAGATGGGGGCCGATCTGGTGATCTACAGCGGCGCCAAAGCCATCGAGGGGCCGACCAGCGGCTTGGTTATTGGCAAGAAACAGTACGTCGAGTGGGTGAAGCTGCAGTCCGGCGGCATCGGCCGGGCGATGAAGGTCGGCAAAGAGGGCATCCTCGGCCTGACGCAGGCAATTGAAAGCTATCTGACGCTTGAGAAAACCACCGGGCAACAGATGGTGGCGCGGATGACGCCGTTCCTCAACAGCCTCAACACCCTGACCGGCGTCAGCGCCAAAACCGTCTGGGACAGCGCCGGCCGCGATATCGCCCGCGCCGAGATCACCTTTGATGAGGCGGTGCTGGGGCGGTCGACCTATGACATCGTCCAGGCGCTGAAAACCGGCGACATCGCCATCTACTTCCGCGGCTACAAGGCCAACGAGGGCAAGATTGAGGTCGACGTGCGCAGCGTCGACGAGCAACAGCTGATGACCGTCTTTAGCTGTATCAAGAACCTGTTTACGGAGAAACAAGCATGAAGCTGCAGCCTAACTACTATCGCGACCGCGTCTGCCTGAACGTGCTGGCCGGCTCCAAAGCCAACGCGCAGGACATTTACGCGGCGGCGGAAGGCCATGTGCTGGTGGGCGTGCTTTCCAAGAACTACCCGGACGTCGACAGCGCGGTGACCGACATGCTGCGCTATGCGCGCCTGATTGAAAACGCGCTGTCGGTCGGCCTGGGCGCCGGCGATCCGAAGCAGTCGGCGATGGTCAGCCTGATCGCTCAGCAGGTGCAGCCGCAGCACGTTAACCAGGTGTTTACCGGCGTCGGCGCCAGCCGCGCGCTGCTGGGCCAGAACGACAGCGTGGTCAACGGCCTGGTGTCGCCGACCGGCCGCGTCGGCTGGGTGAAGATCTCTACCGGCCCATTGAGCGCCGCGGCGCCGGACGGCATCGTGCCGGTGGAAACCGCCATCGCTTTGCTGAAGGACATGGGCGGCAGTTCCATCAAGTATTTCCCGATGGGCGGCCTGAAGTGCAAGGACGAATACCAATACGTCGCCAAGGCCTGCGCCGAGCATGACTTCATGTTGGAGCCGACCGGCGGCATCGATCTGGAAAACTACGAGCCGATCGTTGAGATCGCCCTGGCGGCCGGCGTGAAACGCGTGATCCCGCATATCTACAGCTCGATCATCGACGCCGCCAGCGGCGACACGCGTCCGCAGGACGTGAAAACCCTGCTGGCGATGACCAAAAAGCTGGTGGGTTGAACGCGTAATGGGATGAGGTAAACGCTGGGAGGCGAAGGTTTTCCCGTGGCGCGGCATGCCGCGCCTTACCTATACTGAGGATTACTATGCGAAACTGGCAGGTTCCAACCCGACGCACCGCGTTGTTCCTGGCGCTGCTGGCCGTGACCGGCCCGGCGCTGCATGCTGAGGATGCAATGAACTCCACGTCATCTCATTTCGCCTATATCGGCACCTACAATCCCAACGGCGAAGGCGTTTACCGGGTGCAGGTCGATCCGGCCAGCGGCGCGTTGAGCCACGCCACGCTGGTCAGCAAAGTGCCGAATCCGGCGCAGCTGACGCTGAGCGTTGACGGCAAGACGCTGTATGTCGCCAGTGAAGTGGCCGACTTCAACGGCGGCAAACACGGTGGCATCACCGCTTACCGGGTCAATCCGGCCGATGGCGCACTGACGCAGCTCAACCAGGTAGATTCGCAGGGGGCAGGGCCGGTGTATCTCTCCTCGACGCCGGACGGCCGCCATCTGCTGGTGGCGAACTATGTCAGCGGCAGCGTGGCGGCTTTCCCGATTGAAGCGGACGGCAGCCTGGGCGCCGCCAGCTCGGTGCAGCAACAGCAGGGCCCGGCGGGCGCGGCCAAACCGGCGGCGGCGGTGAACGGCAGCTTCGCCATCAGCGATCACAATGGCCCGCATGCCCATATGATCGCCAGCGATCCGAGCGGCAAGTTCGTGTTCTCCACCGATCTGGGGTTGGATCGCATCTACCAATGGCGCTTTGACGCCGCGAGCGGCCGGCTGACGCCGAACGATCCGCCGTGGATCGCCGCCTCTTCCGCCGGCGCCGGCCCGCGCCACTTTGTGTTCCACCCGGACGGCGACACCGTGCTGCTGGTGAACGAAGAGGCCTCGACGTTGACCAGCTACCGTTTTGATCGCCAAAAAGGTACTCTGAAACAACTGCATGCGGTTTCCGCGCTGCCCGCCGACTATCAGGGCACCAGCTTCGCTTCGGGGCTGGCGCTCAGCAAGAACGGCGACACGCTGTACGTCGCCAACCGGCTGCATAACAGCATTGCCCAGTTCAGCGTGGGCGCCGGCGGCGAGTTGAAACCGGTGGCGGAAACCTGGACCCGCGGCGATTATCCGCGTTCGCTGGCGCTGAGCCCGGATGGCCGCTATCTGTATGCGCTGAACCAGCGCAGCGATAACGTCACTCGCTTCAGCGTCAACCCGACGGACGGCAAACTCAGCTTTGTGGGCGGCTATCTGCCGATCGGCAGCCCCTCGCAAATGGCGTTCCTGCCGCCGGCGAAGTAACCCGTGGCCCGCCCGGTTCGCCGGGTGGGCCGCCTGATTGACGGACACAGAATGGTGCGATTTCCTTACCCGCGTTTGGCTTACTTGTTCGATGCTTTGCAAACCGAGACTTTGCCGCAGGATGAGCTGGCGAAGCGTTTCGCCGTGTCCACCCGCACGGTGCGGGCGGATATCACCGCGCTGAACGAGATCCTGGACAAATACGGTGCGCGCTTCGTGCATAGCCGCGGGGCCGGCTATCGTTTGCAGGTCGATAACGCCGCGCTATTCAGCGCCCTGCAGCATCAGGAGCGCCGCAAACAGGCCACCCCGCGCAGCGCGCAGGAGCGGGTGCATTATCTGCTGGTGCGTTTTTTGACCTCAGCCTTCTCCCTCAAACTGGAAGATCTGGCCGACGAGTGGTTCGTCAGCCGCGGCACGCTGCAAAACGACATGGCTGAGGTGAGAGAGCGTCTGGCGCACTATCAATTGACGATCGAAACCAAGCCGCGCTACGGCATGAAGCTGTTCGGCGCGGAGATGGCGATCCGCGCCTGCCTGACCGATCTGCTGTTCCAGCTGCAGTTGGCCGACGCCGAGAACCCGTTGCTCAACAACGAGATCCTGTTGCAGCCTCAGGTGGCGGCGTTCGCCGGATTGTTGCACCCGCTGTTGTCGCAATACGCCATTCGCCTGACCGACGAGGGCGAGCAGTACCTGATCTTCTACTGTGCGGTGGCGCTGCGGCGCATCAACGACGGTTATCCGCTGCCGGACTTCGAGGTGGAGGACGGCGACGAGGCGGTGCGTCAGGTGTCGACCCGTCTGGCGGCGGAGCTGCGCGCGGCCTCCGGCAAAGAGATCTCGATGGCCGAAGAGGCCTATCTGCGGGTCAACATCGCCGCACGGCGCGTGCAGGACGTGCAGCCGACCGAGATCAACGCCGACGATGAAGAGGCGCTGGTGGACTACATCCTGTCCTACATCAACGCACACTATAACTACAACCTGCAGGGCGACGAGCAGCTGCGGGCCGATCTGCTCACCCATATCAAGACCATGATTACGCGGGTGAAATACCAGATCAACATCCCCAATCCGCTGCTGGCCAACATCAAGCAGCACTATCCGATGGCTTACGACGTGACGCTGGCGGCGGTCTCCAGCTGGGGCAAGTACACGCCTTATACGCTGAGCGAGAACGAAATCGGCTATCTGGTGTTGCACATCGGCGTGGGGCTGGAGCGGCATTACAACATCGGTTATGAACGCCACCCGCAGGTGATGCTGGTGTGCGACACCGGCAACTCGACGGTGCGCATGATCCAGGCGCAGATTGCGCGCAAGTATCCGCAGCTGGTGATGACGCGCATCGTTTCGCTGCGCGATTACGAGATGCTCGCGCACATCGACGAAGACTTCGTGATTTCCAACGCCCGCATCGGCGAGAAGAACAAGCCGGTGGTGGTGATGTCGCCGTTTCCGACCGATTATCAGCTGGAGCAACTGGGCAAGCTGGTGCTGGTGGATCGCACCCGGCCGTACATGCTGGAGAAGTTCTTCGACGCCGAACATTTTATGGTGCTCAACGAGCCGCTGACGCAGGCGGAGCTGTTCAGCCGGGTGTGCGGCCAGCTGGAGCGAGAAGGGTACGTCGGCGCGGACTTTTATCCGTCGGTGGTCGAACGCGAGGCGATCGTTTCCACGCTGCTGGGCGAGGGCATCGCGCTGCCGCATTCGCTGGGGCTGCTGGCGAAGAAGACCGTGGTGGTGACGCTGCTGGCGCCGCAGGGCGTCGCCTGGGGGGAAGGTGAGGTTGCGCACGTGATTTTCCTGCTGGCGATCAGCAAGAGCGATTATGAAGAGGCGATGGCGATCTACGAGCTGTTCGTCACCTTCGTGCGTGAACGTTCAATGAGCCGCCTGCTGGGCAGCGACAGCTTCGACAGCTTCAAAGCGGTGGCGCTGGACTGCCTGAGCCGGAGTTGAGGGCTAATCCGCTTCCGGCAGGAACAGGGCCGGGGGCAGATTGAAACGCTTGGCCAGCGCCATAATGTGCGGAATGGTCAGCGATCTTTTACCGTTCAGAATTTGGTTAACCAACGACTTTTTACCGATCTCATGTTCAAAATCACTTTGGCTGAGTTGGTGCTGTTCCATAAGGACGCGAAGCGCGGCTACCCCCTGTGGTAACTGGGCGATACGCTGGTTGAATGCGGTAAATTCGGCGCTGTTGTCTTCATATTCGGCGATCTTTTTTGCCAGCATGTCAATCAGCGGATGGTGTTCGTCGTTTTCCAGCAGGTATTCCACCAATTCAAGCGCTTCCCGGTAGTCTTGCTGAGCGCGGCTGCCCTGCAACAAGGGCACGGCGCGCAGTAGCGCATCGGCCGCCTTAATGGCATCTGTAATCATGATGAACTCCTTCGATAGTGCTGCATCAGCTTGTCGTATTCGGCGTGGCTAACGATATGCTTTATGAAGACTTTCTGTGTCTCGAAGCTGGCAAAGAACAAGATCCGCAGGTGGTTGCCGCCGACGTCAATGACCCACCATTTCTCTTTGTATTTCATACGATCGAGCGAAGGAAAAAGCGCTTTTAACTCGTCCGGCGTGCGGAACTCGCCCCGTCGCAATGCTTTATAAATGGCCTCGAGAGCAGTGGCTTCATTGGGATATTGCTTCGTTGCGTTATTGAACGGTTCCCTGGAAATGATATGCATCGTTCCTTCGATTCCTACCCGGTGAACATTATAGCGACTGCCGGTGAAGTTCACAAATTGTAAACTTTTCGTTGTCCCGTAAGCAAAGCGTGGGGAAACACCCGCCTGTTGTCTGTTTTTGCGTTACACACTATTGCGATTATCGTGGTGGGGGTAAATCCATGACGTGAATTTACAGGCGGTTACGGCTGATTCTGGAAGCGGATTCGCAAAGTGAGAAACGGGAGGGCTACGTTATGGGAGGGGGGAGGCAACACATGCGCCGAGGCGACGCATGGGGAGAGTCTCAGCGACTAATCTTCATCAAACCCGGAGTTGAACAGCTCGACCACCGCCGCCAGCGCGTTGACTTCGTCGGGGCCGGTCGCTTCGACTTCGATATGCCGGCCCTGGGCGGAGTCCAGCATCAGCAGCGCGATGACGCTGCTGGCTTCGGCTTCGGTGCCGCTTTCGTTGCGCAGCATCACTTCGGCGTCGAAGCTTTGCACCAGTTCGAACAGTTTCATCGCCGGGCGCGCGTGCATGCCCAGCTTGTTTTTGATTTCAACCGTCTGTTTGACCGTCATTGTTTGCGCTTTTCCAGCGTGCGGTGGCGCGACTGCACGTTCTTGCCGCGCGAGCGGAAGTAATCGGCCAGCTGTTCCGCCACGTACACCGAACGGTGCTTGCCGCCGGTACAGCCGATGGCGACCGTCAGGTAGCTGCGGTTGTTGGTTTCCAGCATCGGCAGCCACTGTTCCAGATAGCTGCGGGTCTGGTAGATGAAGTTGTGCACTTCGGTATGGCGATCGAGGAACGACGCCACCGGTTTGTCCAGGCCGGTCATCGGCCGCAGCTTCGGATCCCAGTGCGGGTTCGGCAGGAAGCGCACGTCGAACACGTAGTCGGCGTCGATCGGGATGCCGTGTTTGAAGCCGAAGGATTCGAACACCATGGTCAGTTCGCGCTCGCGCTTGCCCAGCAGGCGGGTGCGCAGCATTTCGGCCAGCTCATGTACCGACATTTCCGAGGTGTCGATAATCAGGTCCGCCCGCGAGCGCAGCGGTTCGAGCAGATCGCTCTCTTCGTCGATGGCGCTTTCCAGCGACAGGTTTTTGCTGGAGAGCGGGTGCAGGCGGCGGGTGTCGCTGTAGCGGCGGATCAGCGTGTTGCGATCGGCGTCGAGGAACAGCAACTGCGGCGAGAAGCTGTCCGGCAGCTGAGTCATCGCGTATTCGAACACTTCCGGTGATTCAGGCATGTTGCGCACGTCGATGCTGACCGCTGCGGAGATATTGCGTTCCGCCAGCGTATTGGCGAGCTGCGGCAGCAGCACCACCGGCAGGTTGTCAACGCAGTAAAAACCCATGTCTTCCAGCGCCCGCAAGGCGACGGATTTTCCGGAACCGGAACGGCCGCTGACAATCATCAGCACCATGTGGCAACTCCCCTGGCATCGCGGCGGCGTTCATCGCCACCGTTAAACTTTGTTATTCCGGCCGCAGCCGGATCCATCATCGTAAAACAGTATCGTTATCCGGGCTGGAAGTCACGCCGGCCGGGCATCACTCGGTGATGATTTGGTAAAGTTCTTCGTCGCTCTGCGCGGCGCGCAGGCGGCGGCATACGGTTTTGTCGGCCAGGCGTTTGGCGACCAGCGACAGCGTATGCAAATGGGTTTTGCACTGATCGGCAGGCACCAGCAGCGCGAACAGCAGGTCGACCGGCTGGTTGTCGATAGCGTCGAAAGCGATGGGTTGGTCGAGACGGATAAACACGCCAACGGCCCGCAGTGTGTCCTCTTCCAGTTTGCCGTGGGGAATGGCGATACCGTTGCCGATACCGGTGCTGCCCATGCGCTCCCGGGTGAGAACCGCGTCAAACACCACCTGCGAAGGCAGATTGAGCTGTTTGGCGGCCAGTTCGCTGATAATTTCCAAAGCCCGCTTCTTGCTGGTGCAGTGTACCGAGCTTTTGGTGCACTCGATGTTTAACACCGAGCTTAATTGCATATATTCGTTGTTCATCTCATCTTCACTTAAAACCGCGCCGCCGGGCGAACCCGGCAAGGCGGTTTTTCGTCGGTTTTAACCCTGATTACCGTTCGGCGCGTCACCCATGCGGGTCACGCGCCGAAGGGTGAGGCGGCGACGGATGCCGCCTCATGGAATGGGTTAGGGTGTCAGTGTTGCTTCAATTTGTCTTTATGTTTGTTCAATTGACGTGCCAATTTGTCGATCAGCGTATCAATTGCGGCATACATATTCTCGTCTTCCGAGGTGGCGTGCAACTCGCCTCCATTCACGTGCACCGTTGCTTCCGCAATTTGCTGCACTTTTTCCACACTTAATACAACATACACCTGATTGATGCGATCAAAATACTGTTCGAGTTTGGCGAACTTGTTGTTCACGAACTCGCGCAACGGATCGGTGATTTCGATGTGGTGTCCGGTAATGTTGAGCTGCATAGTGTCTTCCTTCTCAATAGAGGTCAAACCAACTGTTTACGCTGGTTCGACGGCGGGATGGACAAAGACTCTCGGTACTTGGCGACGGTGCGCCGCGCCACGATGATCCCCTGATCGGCGAGCAGGGTGGCCAGCTTGCTGTCGCTGAGTGGTTTGGCGGGGTTTTCCGCCGCAATCAATTTCTTCACCAACGCGCGGATCGCCGTCGAGGAGGCTTCGCCGCCGCTGTCGGTATTCACGTGGCTGGAGAAGAAATATTTCAATTCGAAAATGCCGCGCGGGCTGTGCAGAAACTTCTGCGTGGTGACGCGCGAGATCGTCGATTCATGCATCTCCACGGCCTGGGCGATATCCGCCAGCACCATGGGTTTCATAAACTCTTCGCCTTGCTCGAAGAACGCCTGCTGTTGATCGACGATGCAGCGGGTGACTTTCAGCAGCGTCTCATTGCGGCTCTCCAGGCTTTTAATCAGCCACTTGGCTTCCTGCAGGTTGCTGCGGATGAACTGGCCGTCGGCTTCGCTGCGGGCGCTGTTGCCCAGCGCGGCGTATTGCTGATTGATCTTCAAACGCGGCACGCTGTCGCCGTTGAGCTCGACCGTCCATTTGTTCTGCGTCTTGCGCACCAGCACGTCCGGAATCACGTATTCCGATTCGCCGGTATTGATCGACTGCCCCGGGCGCGGATCGAGCGACTGAATCAGCAGCATCGCTTCTTTCAGTGTATCTTCTTTTAGCCGGGTTGATCGCATCAGGCTGCGAAAGTCATGGTTGGCCAGCAGATCCAGATGGTCGCTGATGATCAGCCGCGCTTCGGCCAGGTAAGGGGTGTCTTTGGCGTATTGGGAGAGCTGCACCAGCAGGCAATCGCGCAGATCGCGCGCGGCGACGCCGATCGGATCGAAACGCTGCACGCGCTTCAACACCGCCTCGACTTCCTCGAGGGTCACGTTTTCGTCACCCAGGCTTTCCAGAATGTCTTCCAGCGGCACGGTGAGATAGCCGGTGTCGTCCACCGCGTCGACGATGGAGGTGGCGATGGCGGCGTCGGTATCGGAAAACGGCGTCAGATCCACCTGCCACATCAGGTAATCCTGCAGCGTTTGGGTGGTCTCGCCCTGATAGACCGGCAGCTCGTCGTCGCTGTAGTCGGTGCCGGTGCCGGACGGCGTGCCGGCGGTGTAGATCTCATCCCAGGTGGCGTCCAGCGGCAGCTCTTCCGGCATGTCTTTCTGTTCCAGCGCCTCGCGGGTATCGAGCCCCTCGGTCTCCTGGGTTTCTTTGGCGTCGATTTCGTCGTGCAGATCGGTCTGTTCAAGCAGCGGATTGCTCTCCAGCGCCAGCTGGATCTCTTGCTGAAGCTCAAGCGTGGACAACTGCAGCAGGCGGATCGCCTGCTGGAGCTGAGGAGTCATGGCCAGCTGTTGACTGAGCCTGAGTTGCAAACCTTGCTTCATAGTTTTCTGTCTACTTCCGTTAACGGTGTCGCCCCGCAGGGCGCGCCGGCGCTTAGAGGCGGAACTCTTCGCCCAGATAAACGCGTTTAACCTGCTCGTCGGCCAGAATAGCATCCGGCGTGCCGTGGGCAATCAGTTTGCCCTGGCTGACGATGTAGGCGCGTTCACATACGTCCAGCGTCTCGCGCACGTTGTGGTCGGTGATCAGCACGCCCAGGCCGCTGTCACGCAGGTGCTCGATGATTTTTTTGATGTCGATAACGGAAATCGGATCCACCCCGGCGAAGGGTTCGTCCAGCAGAATGAATTTCGGGTTGGCCGCCAGCGCGCGGGCGATTTCGACGCGGCGGCGTTCACCGCCGGACAACGCCTGGCCAAGGCTGTCGCGCAGATGGGAGATATGGAACTCTTCCATCAGCTCCTTGGCGCGGTCTTCGCGCTGTTCGCTGGTGAGGTCGGGGCGAATCTCCAGCACCGCCATCAGGTTGTCGTACACGCTCAGGCGGCGGAAGATCGAGGCTTCCTGCGGCAGATAGCCAATACCGCGGCGCGCGCGGGCGTGCAGCGGCAGCAGGCTGATGTCTTCTTCGTCGATCACGATGCGCCCGGCGTCGCGCGGCACGATGCCGACCACCATGTAGAAGGTGGTGGTTTTACCTGCACCGTTCGGGCCGAGCAGGCCGACGATCTCGCCGGATTTCACTTTCAGGCTGACGTCTTCGACAACTTTACGGCCCTTGTAGGCTTTCGCCAGGTTTTCTGCGATGAGTGTTGCCATAAGTGATTAGTTACTCTTTTTTTGCTCGTTTTTGTCTTGCAACTGCGACGGTACCAGAACCGTTGTCACGCGTTTGCCTTTATCGCTAAACGCCTGCATTTGCTGCTGTTGCACCAGATAGGTGATGCGATCGCCTTTCACGTTGCTGTCGAGCTGCTCCAGATAGGCGTTGCCCGTCAGGGTCACCAACTGGGTCGCCACGTCGTAACGCACTTTCTGCGCGTGGCCTTTGACCGGCTTGCCGCTGTCCTGCATCTGGTAGAAGGTTACCGGGTTGCCGAACGCTTCAATATAGGTCTTATTCTGATCTCCGCCCGGGCGGGTGACCACCACCTTGTCGGCGCGAATATCGATGGTGCCCTGTTTGATCACCACGTTGTCGGTGAAGGTGCTGACGTTGCTTTGCATGTCCAACGACTGCTTGAGCGAGTCGATGCTGACCGGCTGGCTGGAGTCGGATTTCAGCGCCAGAGCGGGGGCGCTGGCGGCCAAAACTAAGCTGCCGAGCAACAGGTTACGGAGTTGGTTTTTGGTTCTGAATTTCATAGTTGGTCTTAACCTTATCAATCAGCTCAGCGGTTTTGGTCCGCAGGTTCCCACGCATTTTCATGCCGTTAGAGGTAAAATTGGTCCCGTAAAGCGTGACTTCGTCATCGGAGGTGACGTCCTGGGTGACCAGGTTTACCTGAGCGTTGTCCGTCTTAATTTTTTCCAGCTGCGAGGTGGTGGTCAGGCTGTTCACCTCGACGTGACCATACAGATACAGCATTCGGTCTTTAGTCAGTTTGGCGCGATCGGCGCGAACTGACCAGGTGGCCACCGCATTCTCATCGAACAGCGTCATCACCGGCTGGGTGAACCAGCTCAGCTCGCCGGCGGTGTAATACTTCGCGTCTTCCGCCACCAGTTTGTAATTCAGCTTGCCGGCCGGGTTGTACACCACGGTGACCGTGTGCTGGCTCTGGTAGGTCGGATCCTGATCGTTGACCGGGCCAGGGGCCGTGTCGTCGCTGAAGTCCGTCATGTTCCAGCCGATCAGCGCCAGAACGATCACCGTCAACAGGATGGTGATCCACAGTTTGGTTTTACTCATATCGACAGCCCTTTGGCGTCCTCCAGCTTATTTTGAGCCAAAAGAATGATGTCGCACAGTTCGCGCACCGCGCCGCGGCCGCCGGCAATGCGGGTGACGTAGTGGGCGCGCGGCGTCAGCAGCGGATGGGCATCCGCCACCGCGACCGCCAGGCCGACCTGCGCCATCACCGGCCAGTCGATCAGGTCATCGCCGATATAGGCGACCTGATCCGCCGTTAACGACAGTTTATCCAACAGTTCGCGGAAGGCCAAAAGCTTATCGGACTGCCCCTGATACAGATGGGTGATGCCGAGCGTCTGCGCGCGGTCCTCCAGCAGCCTGGCGGAGCGCCCGGTGATGATCGCCACCTCGATGTCTGAGGTTTTCAAGCAGCGGATGCCGTAGCCGTCGCGCACGTTGAACGCCTTCAGTTCTTCACCGTTGTTGCCCATGAAGATCAGGCCGTCCGACAGCACGCCGTCAACGTCGCAAATCAACAGGCGGATGTTCCCGGCACGCGCCATAACCTCTTGTTCTACCGGCCCGTAGCAGGTTTCTACCATACCCATTCCGTTCTATTCCTTAATTAAACGACGCCGGCGCGCAGCATGTCATGCATATGTACCACACCCAGCAACTGGTCGCCATCGGCAACCAGCAGCGCGGTGATGTGGCGTTGTTGCATCAGGTTCAATGCATCGACCGCCAGGATGTTGGGGCGCACCCGCACGCCGCCCGGCGTCATGACATCGGCAATCTTCGCCTCGTGCAGGTTGATGCCCATGTCGAACACCCGGCGCAGGTCGCCATCGGTAAAGATGCCGGCGATTTTCATCAGATCGTCGCAGATCACCGTCAGGCCCAGATTTTTGCGGGTGATTTCCAGCAACGCGTCGCGCAACGAGGCGTCGGCGCTGACGTGGGGAATTTCATCGCCGCTGTGCATGATATCGCTAACCCGCAGCAGCAGTTTGCGGCCGAGTGCGCCGCCCGGATGCGACAGCGCGAAATCTTCCGGCGTGAAACCGCGCGCTTTCAGCAGCGCGACGGCCAGCGCATCGCCCATCACCAGCGTGGCGGTGGTGCTGGTGGTCGGCGCCAGCCCCAGCGGGCAGGCTTCCTGCGGCACCTTGATGCACAGGTGGATATCCGCCGCTTTACCCATCGAGCTTTCCGGATTGTTAGTCATACAGATGAGGGTGATCTGTTGGCGTTTCAACACCGGGATCAGCGCCAGGATCTCGCTGGACTCGCCGGAGTTGGAGATGGCGAGCACGATGTCCTGCGGGGTGACCATGCCTAAATCGCCATGGCTGGCCTCCGCCGGATGAACGAAGAATGAGGGCGTGCCGGTGCTGGCGAAGGTCGCGGCGATCTTGCAGCCGATGTGGCCGGATTTGCCCATGCCCATCACCACCACTTTGCCGCCGCAGGCGGCGATGGTTTCGCAGGCGCGGGTGAAGTCTGCGTTGATGTAGCTGTCGAGCTGAGCCAGCCCTTCACGCTCTATCTGAAGCACTTCTTTGCCGGCCTGTTGAAAATCGAAGCCCGGTTGCAACTCAATGTTCGACATACTCATTCCCGTCGGTTTAGCCGAAAGTACTGAAAGGGTTAAAGAACAGCACCGCAAGATACGCAATAAAGCCGCATAATAACAGCGCGCCCGCCAGGTGGCCGATGCGATGTTTGCGGCCGATGCACAGCACGCTCAGCAGCACGCTGGCCGCCAGCATCACCCAGTAATCGCGATGGAAGGCGGCGGTGTCAACGCTGCCCGGCGACAGCAGGGCGGGTACGCCCAGCACGATCACCGTGTTGAAAATATTGGAGCCGATGATATTGCCAATCGCCATATCATCCTCGCCCTTGAGCGCCCCGGCGATGGAGGTGGCCAGTTCGGGCAGGCTGGTGCCGATGGCGATAATGGTCAAACCGACCACCAGTTCGCTCAGACCGAAATAGTGTGCGATCACCGTCGCGTTATCGACCACCATTCTGGAAGAGAGCGGCAGAATGATAAACGCCAGCACCAGCCACAGCACCGCCACGGTATTGCTGCTGTCCTGCGGCAGCTCGGCGATCTGCTCCATGGTCAGGCTGTCGCTGCCCTCGCGCTGCGCCAGCCGGGCGATTTTCAGCATCAGCAGGATGAAGCCGGCGGCGGCGGCCAGCAGCAGCACGCCGTCCAGCCTGCTCAGGGTGCCGTCCATCAACACGAAACCGCATAATACTGTGACCGCTAACATCAGCGGCAGTTCGCGCCGCAGTATCTCAGAGCGCGCGGCCAGCGGGTGAATCAGCGCCGCCACGCCCAGAATCAATAAAATGTTGGTGATGTTGGAACCTAATACGTTGCCAACGGCCATATCTATCTGCCCGTTCAGCGCGGCGGTGGTAGACACGATCAGCTCCGGCAGCGAGGTGCCGATGCCGACGATGGTCATGCCGATGATCAGCGGCGGTACGCCGAGCGAGCGGGAAATCACGGCAGCACCATAAACTAAGCGGTCTGCACCGTACACCAGTAGAAATAAACCAACGATTAATAATGCTATCGCGAGAAACATGCAGGGTCCTTTGTCGGGTATTATCCCGGTTCGTTGGTTAAAGCCGTCAATGCGGCGGTATTGCTTGCCCTCCGTTGCGCGCGTTTGAGCCGCAGCAACGGTTTTCCCCGGCTAATAGTTGAACAGTTTCGTTTTTTTTCGTTATGGCGCCAATTTTGACCGGGTGGCGCGGAAAAGTAAAACCAATGGCACCATTGGTTGCGAAATGGCAGTAAGTTTTTGTAAAGATGAGACGGATTGCGCCCATTGCTTTAACATCACGGGTAGATTCAGCAAAAGATGAGTCGTAAAGGGTCCATTAACATGCTCCAAAAGGCAGATAATTTGGTCGAAGTGCGCGACATGAGCTTCTCGCGCGGCGACCGACGGATATTTGAAGACATCAACCTGACGGTGCCCCGCGGTAAGGTCACGGCGATCATGGGGCCATCAGGCATCGGCAAAACCACGCTGCTGCGCCTGATCGGCGGCCAGCTGGCGCCGGACAGCGGGGAGATTTGGTTCGACGGCGACAACATTCCCGCGTTGTCCCGCCGTCAGTTATACGACGCGCGCAAAAAGATGAGCATGCTGTTCCAGTCGGGCGCGCTGTTTACCGATTTGACCGTATTCGAAAACGTGGCCTACCCGCTGCGCGAGCACAGCAACCTGCCGGAGCCTTTGTTGCGCAGCACGGTGCTGATGAAGCTGGAAGCGGTGGGGCTGCGCGGCGCGGCCCAGCTGATGCCCAATGAGCTTTCCGGCGGCATGGCGCGCCGGGCGGCGTTGGCGCGCGCGATCGCGCTGGACCCTGAGATGATCATGTTCGACGAACCCTTCGTTGGCCAGGATCCGATCACCATGGGGGTGCTGGTCAAGCTGATCGATGAGCTGAACCATGCGCTGGGCATTACCTGCATCGTGGTGTCGCACGACGTGCCGGAGGTGCTGAGCATCGCCGACTACGCCTACATCGTGGCCGACAACCGGGTGATCGCCGAAGGCACCACGCAGCAATTGCAGAACAATCCTGATGCGCGCGTGCGCCAGTTCCTGGATGGTATAGCGGATGGGCCGGTGCCGTTCCGCTATCCGGCCGGGGATTATCAGACCGAACTGCTAGGCTTAGGGAGTAAATAAGCTCATGTTATTAAGAGCGTTAGCGTCGTTGGGGCGCAGTGGCATCAACACCAGCGCCAGCTTCGGCCGCGCCGGGTTGATGCTGTTCAACGCGTTGATTGGCCGGCCGGAACCCGGCAAGCAGTGGCCGCTATTGTTGAAACAGCTTTACAGCGTCGGCGTGCAGTCGCTGCTGATCATCATGGTCTCCGGGCTGTTTATCGGCATGGTGCTGGGCCTGCAGGGCTATATCGTGCTCACCACCTACAGCGCCGAGGCCAGCCTTGGCATGATGGTGGCGCTGTCGCTGCTGCGCGAGCTGGGGCCGGTGGTCACGGCGCTGCTGTTTGCCGGCCGCGCCGGTTCCGCGCTCACGGCGGAAATCGGCCTGATGAAGGCGACGGAGCAGATCTCCAGCCTGGAAATGATGGCGGTCGATCCGCTGCGGCGCATCGTGGCACCGCGCTTCTGGGCCGGACTTATCAGCATGCCGCTGCTGACCATCATCTTCGTGGCGATCGGCATTTGGGGCGGTTCGGTGGTCGGCGTGGATTGGAAGGGCATCGACAGCGGCTTCTTCTGGTCGGCGATGCAGGGCGCCGTGGAGTGGAAAAAAGATCTGCTCAACTGCCTGATCAAAAGCGTGGTATTCGCCATTACCGTAACCTGGATTGCCATTTTCAATGGGTACGACGCCGTGCCTACCTCTGAAGGGATTAGCCGGGCGACGACGCGTACCGTGGTGCATTCGTCACTGGCGGTGTTGGGATTGGATTTCGTGCTGACCGCACTGATGTTTGGGAATTGATTCGATGCAAACGAAGAAGAGTGAAATCTGGGTTGGGGCATTTATGCTGATCGCGCTGTGCGCCATCGTGTTTATCTGCCTGCAGGTGGCGAACCTTAAATCGATCGGCAGCGAGCCGACCTACCGCATTTACGCGACGTTCGACAACATCGGCGGCCTGAAACCGCGTTCGCCGGTGAAAATTGGCGGCGTGGTGATCGGCCGCGTGGCGGACATCGAACTCGATTCGAAAACCTACACGCCGCGCGTGGCGCTGGATATCCAGAAAAAGTACGACCAAATCCCGGATACCAGCTCGCTGGCGATCCGCACCTCCGGCCTGCTGGGCGAGCAATATCTGGCGCTTAACGTGGGCTTTGAAGATCCTGATATGGGCACCACCATCCTGAAAGATGGCGGCACCATTCAGGACACCAAATCAGCCATGGTTCTGGAAGACCTGATCGGCCAGTTCCTGTATAAAAGCGGCGCTCAGGACAGCGCCAAATCGGGAGACGCGGCCGCTGAGCCGGCTGCCGGCGCCGCACCGCAACCCGCTGTTCCAAATCATTAAGAGAGGATACCTGCATGTTTAAACGTTTACTGATGGTGGCTCTGCTGGTGGTTGTACCGCTGGCGAGCGCAGCCGACCAAACCAATCCCTACAGCATGATGCAAGAAGCGGCGCAGAAGACTTTCAGCCGTTTGAAGAACGAACAGCCGAAGATCAAGCAGGACCCGAACTACCTGCGTGCCATCGTGCATCAGGAACTGATGCCGTTCGTGCAGGTGAAATACGCCGGCGCGCTGGTGCTGGGGCGTTACTACAAAGAGGCAACGCCTGCGCAGCGCGAAGCTTACTTCACCGCCTTCCAGGCTTACCTGGAGCAGGCTTACGGCCAGGCGCTGGCGATGTATCACGGCCAGACTTACCAGATCGCGCCTGAACAGCCGCTGGGCAATGCCGACATCGTGGCTATTCGCGTCACCATCATCGACAACGGCGGCCGCCCGCCGGTGCGTCTGGATTTCCAATGGCGCAAGAACAGCAAAACCGGCTACTGGCAGGCGTATGACATGATCGCCGAAGGCGTCAGCATGATCACCACCAAGCAAAATGAGTGGGCGTCTACGCTGCGTACTCAGGGCATCGACGGCCTGACCAAGCAGCTGCAGGCCGCCGCCGCGCAGCCTATCACGCTGGACAAGAAAAACTGATGTCGGCAGCGCTCAGCTTCGAATCAGAGCGGCAGACGCTGATCCTGCGCGGTGAACTGGACCGGGAAACGCTGCAGCCGCTGTGGCGGCAGCGCGCCGCGCTGATGGCGGATAAAACCGCGATCGACGTGGCGCAACTGCAGCGCGTGGACTCCGCCGGGCTGGCGCTGTTGCTGCATCTGCAGGAAGAGCAGCGCCAACGCGGCGTAGCGCTGAAAATTTTCGGCGCTACCGAGCGCCTGAAAACGCTGATCGCGCTCTACAACCTGCAGGCGATAATGCCTGTCGATACCGCCGGTTAGCGGCGTTTTAGGCCGCTCTTGCGTGGTAAAACGATACAAAGCCCCTGTTATGCAGGGGCTTTTTCTTTAGTTTAAGAAAACATCGTATTCCACTAAGATACTAGGCTGTTTATGATCCTTTAGCGGCAGAACTGGATACTATGGAAACCAACGAGATTAAAGACGTGCTGATGCAGGCATTGGCACTGGATGAAGTACATGTGACGGGCGACGGTAGCCATTTTCAGGCGATCGTGGTCGGTGAACTGTTCGCCGGCATGAGCCGCGTCAAAAAACAGCAGACGGTTTACGCACCGCTGATGGAATACATTGCGGACAACCGCATTCATGCCTTGTCTATTAAGGCGTACACCCCTGAAGAGTGGCAGCGAGACCGCAAACTCAACGGATTTTAAGGCTGTTTGCCCTGCCGGGCGGGCAGCTTCAGATTAGATAACAGAGAGTAGTCAGATGGATAAATTTCGTGTGCAGGGTCGGACCCGCCTGAGCGGTGAAGTGTCTATTTCCGGGGCCAAAAACGCCGCCCTGCCGATCCTGTTCGCCGCCCTGTTGGCGGAAGAGCCGGTCGAGCTGCAGAATGTCCCTAAGCTGAAGGACATCGACACCACCATTAAACTACTCAACCAGTTGGGTACCAAGATTGAGCGCAACGGTTCGGTCTTCGTGGACGCCAGCGGCGTGAACGAGTTTTGCGCCCCTTACGATCTGGTGAAAACCATGCGCGCTTCCATTTGGGCGCTGGGGCCGCTGGTGGCGCGTTTCGGCCGCGGTCAGGTTTCCCTGCCGGGCGGCTGCGCGATTGGCGCGCGTCCGGTCGATCTGCACATCACCGGCCTGGAGCAGTTGGGTGCCGAGATCAAGCTGGAAGAAGGCTACGTCAAGGCGTCCGTCGAGGGCCGCCTGAAGGGCGCGCACATCGTCATGGACAAGGTGAGCGTGGGCGCGACCGTGACCATCATGAGCGCCGCGACCCTGGCGACCGGCACCACCGTTATCGAAAACGCCGCGCGTGAGCCGGAAATTGTCGATACCGCCAACTTCCTCAACACGCTGGGCGCGAAGATCAGCGGCGCAGGCAGCGACAAGATCACCATCGAGGGCGTCGAGCGTCTGGGCGGCGGCGTGTACCGCGTGCTGCCTGACCGCATCGAGACCGGCACCTTCCTGATCGCCGCCGCGGTTTCCGGCGGCAAAGTGATGTGCCGCAACACCCGTCCGGACACGCTGGATGCGGTGCTGGCCAAGCTGCGCGAAGCCGGTGCCGATATCGAAGTGGGCGAAGACTGGATCAGCCTGGACATGCACGGCAAGCGCCCGAAAGCGGTCACCGTGCGCACCGCGCCGCACCCGGGCTTCCCGACCGACATGCAGGCTCAGTTCAGCCTGCTGAACCTGGTGGCGGAAGGCACTGGCGTCATCACCGAGACCATCTTCGAAAACCGCTTCATGCACGTGCCGGAACTGATCCGCATGGGCGCACACGCGGAGATCGAGAGCAACACCGTGATCTGCCATGGCGTTGAACAGCTGTCCGGCGCTCAGGTGATGGCGACCGATCTGCGCGCTTCCGCCAGCCTGGTGATCGCCGGCTGCATCGCCGACGGTGTGACCGTTGTCGATCGCATCTATCACATCGATCGCGGCTATGAGCGTATTGAAGACAAGCTGCGCGCGCTGGGTGCGAACATCGAGCGCGTGAAAGGCGAGTAAGTCATTAGCGCCGGCGCGGCTGCGTCGGTAGGATGAATAGCAAAGGGCCGGCTATCAATGCCGGCCCTTTTTTAATTGCTGTCTTCCGGGAATTCACCCACCGTCATTTTCAACGTAATGCGTTTGCCGTCGCGCAGCACGATAACCGGTATCTCGGTGCCCGGTCTGATCTCCGCCACCTGATCCATGGTTTCCAGCACGGATACCGCCGGTTTGTTATCCACGTTGATGATGATGTCGTTGATCTGGAAGCCGGCGTTGCTCGCCGGGCCGTTCGGCGTAATTTCGGTCACTATGATGCCCTGCAGGCGATCGATGCCGGAATTGGAGGGGCGCAGCGGAATGATCTCCTTGCCCTGAATGCCGAAATAGCCGCGGATAACGCGGCCGTCGCGGATCAGCTTGTCCATGATCTTGGTAGCCAGTTCGATCGGGATCGCAAAGCCCAGTCCTTCCGGCGTTTCGCCGTCGGTGATTTTATCATAGGTCAGGGTGTTGATACCGATCAGCTCACCCAGCGAGTTGACCAGCGCGCCGCCGGAGTTGCCGCGGTTGATTGAGGCGTCGGTCTGCAGAAACGTCTGCCGGCCGGTGGTGCTCATACTGATGCGCCCGGTAGCGCTGAGGATGCCCTGAGTCACGGTTTGCCCCAGGTTATAGGGGTTGCCGATCGCCAGCACCACGTCGCCGACGTGGGCAACGCGATTTTTATTGGTCGGGATCACCGGCAGGTTGCCGGGATCGATCTTCAGCACCGCCAGGTCGGTCAGGCCGTCGGAGCCGACCAGCAGCGCTTCATAGCGGCGGCCATCCTGCAACACCACGGTGATCTGCTGAGCGTCTTTGATCACGTGGCGGTTGGTGATGATATAGCCGCGTTCGTTCATGATCACGCCGGAACCGAGCGACAGCACGTTGGCGGCGCCGTTCAGGTTACGGTTGTAGATGTTCACCACGGCAGGGGCGGCGCGGCGCACCGCCTTGTTGTAGCTCACCGGCGTTTCGTCGCTGGTATTCTCGGTTTTCTCTGCAAACAGGCCGTTGGAAGAGCGCAGCATGGGCAGGGCGGCCAACAGCAGGCCGGCAACGATGAGACCGATAACGACAGAACGCAAGAGCTTAGCAAACATGGAGTTTTCGTGGTGTGGTGAACGATGTTCGGAGGATAGCATGAGTTAACCGGGCGCAGTATGTCACCGAGCCCGGTTTTTGCACAAATTAACGCAGCAGCAGATAAATGGTTTCGTTACCGCGCACGATATTGAGTGCCATCACCGGCGGCTTGGCTTCCAGCACCTTGCGCAGCGCGGTGATACTGTCCACGCGCTGGCGGTTGACGCCGATGATCACGTCGCCTTTTTGCAGGCCGATTTGCGCCGCCGTCGAGCCTTTATCCACGTTCTCCACCTTCACGCCCTTGTCGCCGCTCGGCAGCGCACCGTTGCTGAGGGATACCCCCTGCAGCGCCGGCGACAGCGTTTCGGCATTGGTCGAGGCGCTCTCGCTGTTGTCCAGCGTGACCGAGACTTCCTGCGGTTTACCGTCGCGCAGCAGGCCTACCTTGAGCGTTTTGCCCGGTGCGGTGGTGCCGACCTTGGCGCGCAGTTCGGCAAAGCTGTTCACCGGTTTGCCGTCGACGGAAACCAGAATATCCCCGGCTTTGATGCCGGCCTTGGCGGCGGCGGATTTCGGCAACACTTCGCTGACGAAGGCGCCGCGCTGCGCGTCGGTGTTGAAGGCTTTGGCCATGTCCGGGGTCATTTCACTGCCCTTGATGCCAAGCAGGCCGCGTTTCACTTCACCGAATTCGATCAGCTGCTGGCTCAGGTTCTGCGCCATATTGCTCGGAATGGCGAAGCCGATGCCGACGTTGCCGCCGCTCGGCGCCAGAATGGCGGTATTGATGCCGATCAGTTCGCCGTTCAGGTTAACCAGCGCACCCCCGGAGTTGCCGCGGTTGATGGAGGCGTCGGTCTGAATGAAGTTTTCCAGCCCTTCCAGATTCAGGCCGGTGCGGCCCAGCGCTGAGATGATGCCGGAGGTGGCGGTTTGGCCCAGGCCGAACGGGTTGCCGACCGCCACGGCGAAGTCGCCGACGCGCAGCTGGTCGGAATCGGCCATCTTGATGGCGGTCAGGTTTTTGGTATCGCTGAGCTGCAGCAGGGCGATGTCGGACTGTTCATCGCGCCCGACCAGCTTGGCGTCCAGCTCGCGACCGTCGTTCAACTGCACGCGGATTTTATCGGCGTTGTTGATGACGTGGTTGTTGGTCAGCACGTAACCCTTGGCGGCGTCGATGATCACGCCGGAACCCAGCCCTTCAAACGGGCGGGAGCTCTGCTGTTGGCCGGGGAAGTTGGGGCCGAAGAAGCGTCTGAACTCTTCCGGCAACTGTTGACGCTGCACCTGGGTGCCGGCGACATGCACGCTCACGACGGCGGGCAAGACTTTTTCCAGCATCGGCGCCAGGCTCGGCAGCGGCTGCCCCTGCACGGCGACGGGCAGGGCCGCGTTGGCCGCCGGTGCGGCGCTGAGCGCCAGACCGAGGCTCATTGCCAATGCACTAAGAATTAACGACTTTTTCTTCATTGATGATAACTCTCTCAATACCTGCCGATGAAAATTTGATGATAAGGCAATCGCCTTGTCATAGTGAAGGGTAAGACCGTGAATTTGCGTGCAAAGTTCAGTAAAGGTAATGCGAGGGAAGGTCAATATGGCACAAACGGGATTAAACCCGCGGGAGGCCCCGCGGGCGAAGAAGGAATATCAGTCGCGGCGTGCGCTTTGACCGCGCAGCAGGCCGGAGGCCCCTTCCGAATAGTCGCGCGGCATTTCCACCGGCGCCTGATCGTTGTCCGCTTCCGCTTCGGTCAGGCGATAGCGGAACGGGTTCTCCTGCATCGGCAGATCCGGCAGCAGGTTGTTGGAGCTTTTCGCCATGTGCTGATACAGCTGGCGATAATCGCGCGCCATGTTATCCAGCAGCTCGGCGCTGCGGGCGAAGTGGCCGACCAGCTCCTGACGGTACTCTTCCAGCTCGGTTTTGCTCTTGTCCAGCTCATTCTGCAAGACTTGTTGTTGACGCAATTTACGGTTGCCAAAACGCATCGCCACCGCACCAATCACGATACCGACGACCAAACCAATCAGCGCATACTCCCAGGTCATGATGACTCCTATTTTGACTTCGTTGTTCCGCAGGGATTTTTCACTTAATAATATCCACTATAACCGTTAACCTTGTCCGAGTGGAATCCTGATGCGCTTCCACCTAATTTTTACAGGGTTTTCAGCGGCGCCCGCAGCGGGCATTTGTGGCGATAACGGTGCGAATCGGCATCAACTTGCCGCCAACGTTGGCTAAATAATTTCTAAGCGTTCTTAGGGAACATCGAACAGATGCAGGCACTATCACCGTTATCTCGCTACCAGCAGGCGCTGGATGCGGGGGAATATCAGGCCGATGAGGTTCAACGCCGGGCCGTCACTCAACTGGATCGCATTTATCAGGCTCTGCGGCAAAAGCCGGCGGCGAGTGCGCCGGCCGGCGGGCTGCGCGGCAAGCTCAGCCGCTTGCTGGGCAAGGGCGGCGACACGGCGCCGCAGCGCCCGGTGCAGGGGCTGTACATGTGGGGCGGCGTCGGGCGCGGCAAAACCTGGTTGATGGATATGTTCTTCCACAGCCTGCCGGGCGATCGCAAAATGCGCCTGCACTTCCACCGCTTCATGCTGCGGGTGCATGAAGAGCTGACCGAGTTGCAGGGGCGGGAAAACCCGCTGGAAATCGTCGCCGACGGCTTTAAGGCCGAGACCGACGTATTGTGCTTCGACGAATTCTTCGTCTCCGACATCACCGACGCCATGCTGCTGGCCACGCTGCTGCAGGCGTTGTTCGCGCGCGGCATCACGCTGGTGGCCACCTCGAACATCCCGCCGGACGATCTGTACCGCAACGGTCTGCAGCGGGCGCGTTTCCTGCCGGCCATCGATCTGATCAACGAGTACTGCGACGTAATGAACGTCGACGCCGGCATCGACTATCGTCTGCGCACCCTGACCCAGGCGCACCTCTACCTGACACCGCTAAACGACCAGACGCGTGAGGCGCTGGATCGGATGTTCGTCAAGCTGGCGGGCAAGGCGGGGGAGGACGCGCCGGTGCTGCAGATCAACCATCGGCCGCTGCAGGCGATCCGTTCGGTGGACGGCGTGCTGGCGGTGGATTTCCACACGCTGTGCGAAGAGGCGCGCAGCCAGCTGGACTACATCGCGCTGTCGCGGCTGTATCACAGCGTGATCCTGTATAATGTGCAGGTGATGGGGCCGCTGAAAGAGAATACCGCGCGCCGTTTCCTGGCGCTGGTGGATGAATTTTACGAGCGTCACATCAAGCTGGTGATCGGCGCCGAAGCGTCGATGTTCGAGATCTATCAGGGGGTGCAGCTGAAATTTGAATTCCAGCGCTGCCTGTCGCGCCTGCAGGAAATGCAGAGCGAAGAGTACCTCAAGCTGCCGCATCTGCCCTGAGCCCGCCGGGCCTATCGCCGGTTGTCCGCCGCCGGCGATAAATTTATTTTCCATTCAAAAACCGTTCGATCTTTGTGAGCGACTTCTCTATAATCTTGCGACCCCACGTTACAACAAAGTTTTTTTTCCCAAAAACTTTATAGTGCCGGCAATGGCTATTCGAAGGGGTAGGTTTGCTGGACTTGTATGGTCGTGTGAGCCTCAACTGTTTTCGAGCGTTTGGGTGTTCACCAACGTGTAACTAATTATTGGGTAAGCTTTCTAATGAAAACTTTTACAGCTAAACCAGAAACCGTAAAACGCGACTGGTACGTTGTTGATGCAGATGGTAAAACTTTAGGCCGTCTCGCTACTGAACTGGCTCGTCGCCTGCGCGGCAAGCATAAAGCGGAATACACCCCGCACGTGGATACCGGTGATTACATCATCGTTCTGAACGCTGACAAAGTTGCTGTAACCGGCAACAAGCGTACAGACAAAGTGTACTACCACCACACCGGCCACATCGGTGGTATCAAGCAAGCGACCTTTGAAGAGATGATTGCCCGCCGTCCTGAGCGCGTGATTGAAATCGCGGTTAAAGGCATGCTGCCAAAGGGCCCGCTGGGTCGTGCTATGTTCCGTAAACTGAAAGTTTACGCGGGCACCGAGCACAATCACGCGGCACAGCAACCGCAAGTTCTGGACATTTAATCGGGATTAATGGCAATGGCTGAAAATCAATACTACGGCACTGGTCGCCGCAAAAGCTCCGCCGCTCGCGTCTTCATCAAGCCGGGCAACGGTAACATCGTTATCAACCAGCGCAGCCTGGAACAGTACTTCGGTCGCGAAACTGCCCGCATGGTAGTTCGTCAGCCGCTGGAACTGGTCGACATGGTTGGCAAACTGGACCTGTACATCACCGTTAAAGGTGGTGGTATCTCCGGTCAAGCTGGCGCTATCCGTCACGGTATCACCCGTGCACTGATGGAATACGATGAGACTCTGCGTTCTGAACTGCGTAAAGCTGGCTTCGTCACCCGTGACGCTCGTCAGGTTGAACGTAAGAAAGTCGGTCTGCGTAAAGCACGTCGTCGTCCGCAGTTCTCCAAGCGTTAATTTTCGCTGCTTCGGCAGTGCGATTTACGCAAAAAACCCGGTGCTTCACCGGGTTTTTTTACGCCTGAAATCCGCCGTCCCCGACTAAAATCTGTGGCATATCAGACAATTCAACATGAATTCGCCGCACCGCCCCCACAAAACAAGCAGAATCTGGTAAACTATCATCCACTTTTGCGCCTGTTCGCCGTGCAGTTGACCTCCTGGGCCGGTTTTTTATGGGCTCGGGTCGCGCTGCGTGCTGCCGGCCTGCGGCAAGATTATTCAGGATAGCAGCCTGTCAGTTGGCTATTCGCAGTATTTTCTAGATAACTTGGAGGTTTTCATGGCTGTCGCTGCCAACAAACGTTCGGTAATGACGCTGTTCTCTGGCCCGACCGACATTTTTAGCCATCAAGTACGTATCGTACTGGCGGAGAAAGGTGTCAGCGTCGAGATCGAGCAGGTCGAAATGGATAACCTGCCGCAAGATCTGATTGACCTCAACCCTTACCAGACGGTGCCTACGCTGGTCGATCGCGAACTGACCCTGTATGAATCCCGCATCATCATGGAATATCTGGATGAGCGTTTCCCGCACCCGCCGCTGATGCCGGTTTACCCGGTTGCCCGTGGTGAGAGCCGTCTGATGATGCTGCGCATCGAGAAGAACTGGTACTCGCTGATGGACAAGATCGAGAAGAGCAGCGGCCAGGAAGCGGAATCCGCCCGTCGCCAACTGCGCGAAGAGTTGCTGGCGATCGCGCCTATCTTCGGTCAGGCGCCGTATTTCATGAGCGAAGAGTTCAGCCTGGTGGATTGCTACCTGGCGCCGTTGTTGTGGCGTCTGCCGCAGCTGGGCATCGAATTGAGCGGTGCCGGTTCCAAAGAGCTGAAAGGCTACATGACCCGCGTCTTCGAACGCGACGCCTTCCTGGCTTCCCTGACCGAAGCCGAGCGTGAAATGCGCCTGCAGACCCGGGGCTAAGCGCGATGGACATGTCTCAGATGACGCCGCGTCGCCCGTATCTGCTGCGGGCGTTCTACGACTGGCTGTTGGATAACCAACTGACGCCGCACCTGGTGGTCGACGTGACTCGCCCGGACGTGCAGGTGCCGATGGAGTTCGCGCGTGACGGCCAGATCGTGCTGAATATCGCGCCGCGCGCGGTAGGCAACCTGGCGTTGGGTAACGAAGACGTGCAGTTCAACGCGCGCTTCGGCGGCGTGCCGCGTCAGGTTTCGGTGCCGATGGCCGCCGTGCTGGCGATCTATGCGCGTGAAAACGGCGCCGGCACGATGTTCGAACCGGAAGCCGCCTACGACGAGAGCGAAGGCGTGTTCGAAGGTCTGGACAATGAGACGATCCCTTCGGAAACCCTGATGTCGGTCATCGACGGCGATCGCCCGGATACCGCGGAAGACAACGGCCCGGATGACGAACCGCCGCAGCCGCCGCGCGGTGGCCGCCCGGCGCTGCGCGTGGTGAAATAACCCCGTGAGAACAAACGAAAAAGCACCCCATGGGGGTGCTTTTTTTTGCCCGGCAGACGCGGGTCAGCCTTTCAACGCGGCAATGCAGGCGTCGCGCGGCGCGCTGAGATCGCCTACGCGCACGGTAGATAGGGCGTGGGTTGCGCGCTCACGGAAACTGCTGATGGCGGTGTCGCCTTGCACTTCCGGCGGTGCGGTGCAAATGTCATTGAGCGGCAGATCGTTGCCTTTGTTGAGCGCCTGCAACACCGCCGCCGGATTGTAGATCAGGGCTGCGGAGAGGGCCGATTTGATGCCGGCGGTAAAGCCGGCATTGCCGCCGCCGGCCAACTTGGGCGCCAGGGCAATCCAGCTGTCGTCCCCCAGCCGGATGCTGTTTTCCACGGCGCCGAACTGCCCGGCCTTGCCCAACTGCGCCACGACCGGCCGTGCGCCGCGCGCTTCGATATTGTAACCAACCTCCTGCGAATCCAGCGCCATGGCTGAAGCGCTGAAACTGACGGCCAGCAGCGCGCCGGCCAACAGGGAAATGGAGCATTTCATGTTCGCTATCCTTATCTCGGTGTCAGGCGCAGCCGCGCCCCGCAATGGTGCTAACTCAATACTATAGCGCGTTGAGGCGGTGAGGAGCGGGGAGGTTGTTACAAAGCGTGGCAGGCTAAAAACAGAGGCCCGGCAATATGCCGGGCCTCTGATGGTACGGAAGGTTTACACTTCGAGGTAGTTCATGATGCCGTCTGCCGCTTTGCGGCCTTCGGCGATCGCCGTCACTACCAGGTCAGATCCGCGCACTGCGTCACCACCGGCGAAGATTTTCGGGTTGCTGGTCTGGAACGCGTTGTCGCTGCCTTCCGGCGCCAGGATGCGGCCCTGTTTATCCAGCTGCACGTCGTGCGCCGCCAGCCAGTCCATGCGGTGCGGGCGGAAGCCGAACGCCATCACCACCGCGTCCGCGTCGATCACGTGTTCGGAACCTGGCACCTGCTCTGCCGTCTGACGGCCGTTGGCATCCGGCGCGCCCAGCTGAGTGCGCACCATTTTCACCCCGGCCACGCGGCCGGCGCTGTTCAGTTCGATGCTCAGCGGCTGCAGGTTGAACTGGAAGTCCACCCCTTCTTCCCGGGCGTTCTTCACTTCGCGCTTGGAGCCCGGCATGTTGGCTTCGTCGCGGCGGTAGGCGCAGATGACCTGCGTTGCACCCTGACGCACCGAGGTACGCACGCAGTCCATGGCGGTATCGCCGCCGCCCAGCACCACCACCCGTTTGCCTTCCATGCTGACGTAAGGCTCGTGCTGCTCGGTTTCATACCCCATCAGCTGCTTGGTGTTGGCGATCAGGAACGGCAGCGCGTCGTACACGCCCTGCGCCTCCTCATTCTCCAGGCCGCCGCGCATCGACTGATAGGTGCCGACGCCGAGGAACACCGCATCGTACTCGCTCAGCAAGGTCTCCATGCTGACGTCTTTACCCACTTCAGTGTTCAACTGGAACTCGATGCCCATCTCGCTGAAGATGCCTCGGCGTTTGACCATCACTTCCTTTTCCAGCTTGAAAGCCGGGATGCCGAAGGTCAGCAGGCCGCCGATCTCCGGATGACGATCGTATACGACCGCCTTGACGCCATTGCGGGTCAGCACGTCGGCGCAGGCCAGCCCGGCGGGGCCGGCACCGACGATCGCCACGCGCTTGCCGGTCGGCTGCACGTGCGACATGTCCGGCTTCCAGCCCATTTCGATGGCCTTATCGCTGATGTAGCGCTCGATATTGCCGATGGTGACCGCACCGAACTCGTCGTTCAGGGTGCAGGAGCCTTCGCACAGGCGATCCTGCGGGCATACGCGGCCGCACACTTCCGGCAGGCTGTTGGTCTGATGCGCCAGGTCCGCCGCTTCCATGATGCGGCCTTCGTTGGCCAGTTTCAGCCAGTTTGGGATGTAGTTGTGCACCGGGCACTTCCACTCGCAGTACGGGTTGCCGCAGGACAGACAGCGGTCCGCCTGGGCCTTGGCCTGGGTTTCCGAAAACGGTTCGTAGATCTCGACGAACTCGATTTTGCGGATCTTCAGCGGTTTCTTTGGCGGATCAACACGCTGCAGGTCGATAAATTGATAAACGTTCTGGCTCATTAATGACCTACCTCTTACTGCGCCTGCACCCGCAGCTCGGCTGCGGAACGGCTACGGTGACCCAACAGCGCTTTGACATCGCTGGACTTCGGTTTGACCAGGGCGAACTTCGGCGCCCACTCCGGCCAGTTGGCCAGGATCTCTTCCGCGCGGGAAGAGCCGGTCGCCTGCACGTGTTCGGTGATCAGGCCGCGCAGGTGCTCCTCATGGATCGCCAGCTGATCGACATCCAGCACTTCCACCAGCTCCGGGTTCACGCGCTTGCGGAACTCGCCGTCTTCGTCCAGCACGTAGGCGAAGCCGCCGGTCATGCCGGCGCCGAAGTTGATGCCGGTTTTACCCAGCACGCAGACGATGCCGCCGGTCATGTATTCGCAGCCGTTGTCGCCGATGCCTTCCACCACGGTGATGGCGCCGGAGTTGCGCACCGCGAAACGTTCGCCCGCGCGGCCGGCGGCGAACAGCTTGCCACCGGTGGCGCCGTACAGGCAGGTGTTGCCGACGATGCTGGCTTCATGGCTGCGGAAGGCGGAACCGATCGGCGGGCGCACCGCGATGCTGCCGCCGGCCATGCCTTTGCCGACATAGTCGTTGGCGTCGCCGGTCAGGGTCAGCTCGACGCCGCCGGCGTTCCAGACGCCGAAGCTCTGCCCGGCGGTGCCGGAGAAGTGCGCCTTGATCGGATCGCCTGCCATCCCCTGATCGCCGTGTACGTTGGCGATCGCGCCGGACAGCATGGCGCCCACGGAGCGGTCGGTGTTGCGAATGTCGAAGTAGAAGGTTTTACCCTGCTTCGCTTCGATGTACGGCTGCGCCTGCGCCAGCAACTCTTTGTTCAGCAGACCCTTGTCGAACGCCGGGTTGCTGCTTTCGGTACAGTACACCGCTTTGCCCGGATGCGGCGTGGCGGTTGTCAGCAACGGCGACAGATCCAGCTTGTTCTGCTTGGCGGAAATGCCGTCCAGCTCGGTCAGGAATTCGGTGCGGCCGATCAGATCCACCAGTTGGCTCACGCCCAGCTGGGCCATGATCTCGCGGGTCTCACGCGCGATAAACTGGAAGTAATTCGTCACGCGTTCCGGCAGGCCGTGGTAGTGATCGCGGCGCAGCTTGTCGTCCTGAGTCGCAACGCCGGTCGCGCAGTTGTTGAGGTGGCAGATGCGCAGGTATTTGCAGCCCAGCGCCACCATCGGCCCGGTGCCGAAGCCGAAGCTTTCCGCGCCCAGGATCGCCGCTTTGACGATGTCCACGCCGGTTTTCAGGCCGCCGTCCACCTGCAGGCGGATCTTGTGGCGCAGGCCGTTGGCCACCAGCGCCTGCTGGGTTTCCACCAGGCCCAGTTCCCATGGGCAGCCGGCATATTTCACCGAGGACAGCGGGCTGGCGCCGGTGCCGCCGTCGTAACCGGCGATGGTGATCAGATCGGCATAGGCTTTCGCCACGCCGGTGGCGATGGTGCCAACGCCCGGCTCGGACACCAGTTTCACCGAGATCACCGCCTTCGGGTTGACCTGCTTCAGATCGAAGATCAGCTGCGCCAGATCTTCGATCGAGTAGATGTCGTGGTGCGGCGGCGGGGAGATCAACGTCACGCCCGGCACCGAGTAACGCAGTCTGGCGATATACGGGGTGACTTTGTCGCCCGGCAGCTGGCCGCCTTCGCCCGGCTTGGCGCCTTGGGCCACCTTAATCTGGATCACGTCGGCGTTCACCAGGTACGCTGGCGTTACGCCGAAGCGGCCGGAGGCCACCTGTTTGATGCGCGACACCTTGTTGGTGCGGTAGCGCGCCGGATCTTCGCCGCCTTCGCCGGAGTTGGAGAAGCCGCCGAGGCCGTTCATGGCGATCGCCAGTGACTCGTGCGCTTCCGGGCTCAACGCGCCGATCGACATCGCTGCCGTGTCGAAGCGTTTGAACAGCGATTCCGCCGGTTCAACCTGATCGACCGGGATCGGTTCGCCTTTCGGCGTGATGGCCAGCAGATCGCGCAGCATGGCGACCGGCCGCTCGTTCACCAGCTTGGCGTAGGCCTGGTAGTCGCTGTACTCGCCGCTGTGCACCGCTTTTTGCAGCGAGTTCACCACGTCCGGGTTGTAAGCATGGTATTCGCCGCCGTGCACGAACTTCAGCAGGCCGCCTTGCTCCAGCGGTTTGCGTTTCAGCCAGGCGCGCTTGGAGAGGTTCTGCAGATCCTGCTGGAAGTCGCTGAAGCTGGCGCCGCCGATGCGGCTGACCACGCCCTGGAAGCACAGATCCGCCAGATCGCGGTGCAGGCCGACCGCTTCGAACAGCTTGGAACAGCGGTAAGAGGCGATGGTCGAGATGCCCATTTTGGACATGATCTTGTACAGGCCTTTGTTGATGCCGTTGCGGTAGTTCAGCATCACGTCGCGGTATTTCTTGTCGATCGCCTGGCTGTCCACCAGCTTGGCCAGGGTTTCATAGGCCAGATACGGGTAGATGGCGGTCGCGCCGAAGCCGAGCAGCACGGCGAAGTGGTGTGGATCGCGGGCGCTGGCGGTTTCAACGATCAGGTTGGCGTCGCAGCGCAGGCTTTTCTCCACCAACCGGGTTTGCACGGCGCCAACGGCCATCGGGGCCGGTACCGGCAGGCGGCCGGGCGCGATGGCGCGGTCGGACAGCACCAACAGCACCGCGCCTTCGCGCACCTTGCGTTCCGCTTCGTCGCACAGGGCGCGAATGGTCTGCTCCAGATCCTGCTGTTGCGGGTCGAAGGTCAGATCGAGCGTCTCGGCGCGATAGTATTCGCCTTCCAGCGTGGTGAGCTGTTTGAAATCGGAGTACAGCAGGATCGGCGATTTGAAGCTCAGGCGGTGCGCCTGGCCTTCGGCTTCGCAGAACACGTTCATTTCACGGCCGATGCTGGTGGCCAGCGACATGACGTGCGCTTCGCGCAGCGGATCGATCGGCGGGTTGGTGACCTGCGCGAACTGCTGGCGGAAGTAGTCGTAAACGATTCGCGGCCGGCTGGAAAGCACGGCGAACGGGGTATCGTCGCCCATCGAGCCGGTGGCTTCCTGGCCAATTTCGCCCAGCACGCGGATCACCTGATCCAGCTCTTCACTGCTGTAGCCGAACTGTTTCTGGTAGGTTTCGAGCTGCGCGTCGTCGAGCTCGCGGCTGCCGACCTGATCGTCCGGCAGATCTTCGAACGGCACCAGGCGTTTGACGTTTTTCTCCATCCACTCTTTATACGGATGGCGGCTTTTCAGATCGTTGTCGGTTTCCGCCGAGTGCAGGATGCGGCCGCTGCGGGTGTCGATCACCATCAGCTCGCCGGGGCCGACGCGGCCTTTTTCCACCACTTCATCCGGCTGGTAATCCCAGATGCCGACTTCGGAGGCGCAGGTGATCAGCTTGTCTTTGGTGATCACATAGCGCGCCGGCCGCAGGCCGTTGCGATCGAGGTTACAGGCGGCGTAGCGGCCGTCGGACATCACGATGCCGGCCGGGCCGTCCCACGGCTCCATGTGCATCGAGTTGAAGTCGAAGAAGGCGCGCAGATCGCCGTCCATGTCCGGGTTGTTCTGCCAGGCCGGCGGCACCAGCAAGCGCATGGCGCGGATGAGATCCATCCCGCCCGCCAGCAGCAGCTCCAGCATGTTGTCCAGCGAGCTGGAGTCGGAGCCGGTTTCGTTGACGAACGGCGCGGCGGCCTGCAGATCCGGGATCAGCGGCGTTTGGAATTTGTAGGTACGGGCACGCGCCCACTGGCGGTTGCCGGTGATGGTGTTGATTTCGCCGTTGTGCGCCAGGTAGCGGAACGGCTGAGCCAGCGGCCAGCGCGGCACGGTGTTGGTGGAGAAGCGCTGGTGGAACAGGCAAATGGCCGATTCCAGGCGCAGGTCCGCCAGATCGAGATAGAAGCGCGGCAGATCCGCAGGCATGCACAGGCCTTTATAGATCGTCACCAGGTTGGAGAAGCTGCAGACGTAGAAACTGTTGTCCTGCACGCGTTTCTCGATGCGGCGGCGCGCCACGAACAGGCGGCGTTCCATATCGCGCGGGCGCCAGCCGGCCGGGGCGTTAACGAAGATTTGCTCGATGCGCGGCAGGGAGGAGAGGGCGATTTCACCCAGCACGTCCGGGTTGGTCGGCACTTCACGCCAGCCGACGATCGACAGCGTTTCGTTTTGCAGCTCTTCTTCCACGATGCGGCGGCTGAGGCGCGCTTCCTCTTCATTCTGGCTGAGGAACATCATGCCGACGGCGTAGTTCTTGGCCAAACGCCAGCCGCGCTCTTCCGCCACCATGCGGAAGAAGCGATCGGGTTTTTGCAGCAACAGGCCGCAGCCGTCACCGGTCTTGCCGTCGGCGAGGATCGCGCCGCGGTGCTGCATGCGGGCCAGCGCGTGAATGGCGGTGCGCACCACCTTGTGGCTAGGTTCGCCTTCTATGTGGGCGATCAGGCCGAAACCACAGTTGTCCCTCTCTTGGGATTTATCGTACAACATATCGTGAACCTCCCCAGGCTCTGCGTGACTCTCACAACCTACTGCGAGGGGGCTTCCCAATTTCAGGCAGAAGTCCAATCAGCAAGTTAACCCCGCCAATCTGCTTTTCCGCCCTCCATCAATGGCCTCTCGTGACGGTCTCACAAGTGGTATAGGACTTGTTTTAAGAGGGAGTCTTCAATTACTGCATAAATATGACGAGACGTTTGCCCGTCCAGAAAGCTTCCAGCGGACTTCCAACTTAGCGAGAAAGAATTCGCAGGTCAAATGTGGGCTTAAGATAGATTCTTATCGAATTGATGACGTTTATTTATTTGAAAAATAAGTGTTTTAATGCATTTTTGCACTATCATGGGGCAACGCCGATCCACTCAGAAGTGTGAGCTGTCTCACTATAGTGCAACCCCTTAATCTCTGCACCATGCTAGTGCGAGGGGTAATGCCAGAATTTTATTCTATAAGATATTGCTTTTTTGATGCTTATGACTATTTTTCACCGTGTTGTCATATTGCCGTTAACGGTTGCGTGACGATTAGAATAATTCATCAGAATTATAGTGAATTGATTTGCATTTATGATGAATAGTTATGCCTGGTGGCGCCTTGCGGGGAAAGCGTTGATCTCTGTCATCGCGGGAAAAGCCGTTTCTTATTAGCATCGCGGCTTTGAACACAGAGAACCACCAAGATTATGCAGTTGCCGCAATTAGTCAATATGTTTGGCGCGGATCTCCAGCGCCGCTATGGCGAAAAGATCCATAAACTCACGCTGCACGGCGGATTCGGCTGCCCTAACCGCGACGGCACGTTGGGGCGCGGCGGCTGTACGTTCTGCAACGTCGCCTCGTTCGCCGATGAGGCGATGCAGCGGCAGAGCATCGCCGAACAGCTGGCGCAGCAGGCCGCGCGGGTCGATCGGGCGCGGCGCTATCTGGCCTATTTCCAGGCCTATACCAGCACCTATGCGGAGGTTGAACGGCTGGAGGCGATGTATCGGCAGGCGTTGGCGCAGAGCGCCATGGTCGGCCTGTGCGTCGGCACCCGGCCGGACTGCGTGCCTGCCGCCGCGCTGGATCTGCTGACGGGCTACCGCGAGCAAGGCTATGAGGTGTGGCTGGAGCTGGGGCTGCAGACGGCGCACGATAAAACACTGAAGCGCATCAACCGCGGCCATGATTTTCGCTGTTATCAGCAGACTGCGCGGCTGGCCCGGCAGCGCGGGCTGAAGGTGTGCTGCCATCTGATCGTCGGGCTGCCGGGAGAAACCCAGCGCGATCATCTGCTCACGCTGCAGCGGGTGACGCAGACCGGCGTCGACGGCATCAAGCTGCACCCGCTGCACGTCGTCACCGGCAGTATCCTGGCGCGGGCGTGGCAGGCCGGGCGGTTGCCCGAACTGGCGCTGGAGGATTACGCCGCCAGCGCCGGGGAGATGATCCGCCATACGCCGGGCGAGGTGGTGTACCACCGCCTTTCCGCCAGCGCCCGCCGGCCGACGCTGCTGGCGCCGCTGTGGTGCGAAAACCGCTGGAGCGGCATGCAGGCGGTCGGCGCTTATCTGCAACGGCACGGCGGGCAGGGCAGCGCGCTGGATGAAAAGTGGCGCTACCGCCCTGGCATGCCGCTCTGAAGTGCAATCTTTGCCACACTTCGGCGTTTGCCGCCTTATCTCACCGCTGTTTTACGGTATGATTCAAAAGATTGTGTCTGATGGGAGCCGCTATGAAGCAAATCCGGGTGTTGGCCCAGTACTACGTTGATTTAATGGTGAAACTGGGGTTGGTGCGCTTCTCGCTGCTGCTGGCCTCGGCGCTGGTGGTGCTGGCGATGGTGGTACAGATGGCGGTGACCATGCTGCTGCGCGGCGAAGTGGAAAGCATCGACGTGGTGCGTTCGATCTTCTTCGGCCTGTTGATCACCCCGTGGGCGGTCTATTTTCTCTCGGTGGTGGTGGAACAGTTGGAAGAGTCGCGCCAACGGCTGGCGCGGCTGGTGGACAAGCTGGAAGAGATGCGCCACCGCGATCTGGAGCTCAATCAGCAGCTCAAAGACAATATCAGCCAGCTGAATCAGGAGATCGCCGACCGTATCAAAGCGGAAGAAGAGCGCCTGCAGGTGATGGAAAAGCTGACGGAAGAGATGGAGCAGCGCGAGCAGGCGCAGATTGAGCTGGGCCAGCAATCGGCGCTGCTGCGTTCCTTCCTCGATGCCTCGCCGGATCTGGTCTACTACCGCAACGAAGACAAAGAGTTTTCCGGCTGCAACCGCGCGATGGAGCTGTTGACCGGCAAGAGCGAGAAGCAATTGATCGGCCTGACGCCGTTCGACGTCTACGGCCAGGAGATCGCCGAAAAGGTGATCGAAACCGACGAGAAGGTGTTCCGCCACAACGTCTCGCTGACCTACGAACAGTGGCTGGTGTATCCCGATGGCCGCAAGGCCTGTTTCGAGCTGCGCAAGGTGCCGTTTTACGACCGGGTGGGCAAACGCCACGGGCTGATGGGCTTTGGCCGCGATATTACCGAGCGTAAGCGCTATCAGGACGCGCTGGAGAACGCCAGCAGGGAGAAGACCACCTTTATCTCCACCATCAGCCACGAGCTGCGTACGCCGCTTAACGGCATCGTCGGCCTGAGCCGCATTCTGCTCGATACCGAGCTGAACGACGAGCAGCTGAAATACCTGAAGACCATCCACGTCAGCGCCATCACCCTCGGCAATATCTTCAACGACATTATCGAAATGGACAAGCTCGAGCGGCGCAAGGTGCAGCTCGACAACCAGCCGGTGGACTTCACCGGTTTCCTGGCGGATTTGGAGAACCTCTCGGGCCTGCTGGCGCAGCCGAAAGGGCTGCAGTTCGTCATGGAGCCGCAGACGCCGCTGCCGCAGCAGATCGTGACCGACGGCACCCGCCTGCGGCAGATCCTGTGGAATCTGATCGGCAACGCGGTGAAATTTACCCAGCAGGGGCAAATTGTGGTGCGCGTGCGGCGCGAGGCGCAGGAGAAGCTGGTGTTCGAAGTGGAAGACTCGGGCATGGGCATCCCGCAGGACGAGCAGGACAAGATCTTCGCCATGTATTATCAGGTGAAAGATCAGCGCGGCGGCCGCCCGGCCACCGGCACCGGCATCGGGCTGGCGGTCTCCAAGCGGCTGGCGCAGAGCATGGGCGGCGACATTACCGTGCGCAGCGAACAAGGGCACGGTTCTTGCTTTACCTTAACCATCAAGGCGCCGGCGGTGCAGGAAGCCGTCAGCGCGGCGCCGGAGGAAGAGGCGCTGCCGTTGCCGGCGCTGCACATCCTGCTGGTGGAGGATATCGAACTGAACGTGATCGTGGCGCGCTCGGTGCTGGAGAAGCTGGGCAACAGCGTCGACGTGGCGATGAACGGCCACGACGCGCTGGCGATGTTCGATCCGGACGAGTTCGATCTGGTGCTGCTGGACATCCAACTGCCGGACATGACCGGGCTGGACATCGCCCGAGCGCTGCGCGAGCGCTATGCCGGGCAGGCGCTGCCGCCGTTGGTGGCCCTGACCGCCAACGTGCTGAAAGACAAAAAAGAGTATCTCGAGGCGGGCATGGACGATGTGCTGAGCAAGCCGCTGTCGGTGCCGGCGCTGACCAAGGTCATCAAACACTATTGGGATCATCAACCTTCTCACACTTCAAAGAAAACGGAGCACAAGGCGATGCAGATTAATGAGTCGTTACTCGATACCGCGATGCTGGAACAGTACATGGATCTGGTTGGCCCGCAGCTGATCCACCAAAGTCTGGAGATGTTCGAACAGATGATGCCGGGCTATCTGGCGGTGCTGGACTCCAACATGACGGCGCGCGATCAGAAAGGCATCACTGAGGAAGGGCATAAGATCAAGGGCGCCGCCGGTTCGGTCGGTCTGCGCCATCTGCAGCAGCTGGCGCAGCAGATTCAAACGCCGACGCTGCCGGCCTGGTGGGATAACGTGCAGGATTGGGTGGATGAGCTGAAACAAGAGTGGCGCAACGACGTGCAGGTACTGCGGGCTTGGGTTGAGAACGCTGAAAAAAAATGACCCCGACCTAAGCCGGGGTGCGCGAATATTGCGCCAACACCAGGGAAATTGTGAACCTGCGTATTGGTTTCAGTGTTCTGGTCGAGCAGGTTGTTGCGAATTCCTAAACATCATACAGCCAACAACATAGCAAATGTAAGCGCTCTTGTTAGAAGATTCATTAAAATGTGTGATGTAGATTAGTGTTTGTCAACTCCGAGCACGAACCAGTTGACAGCAGCGACAGGAGTAAGAGTGATGAAAAAGGTGGGTGTAGTCCTCAGCGGCAGCGGCGTTTATGACGGTACGGAGATCCATGAAGCGGTGCTGACGCTGCTGGCGTTGGATCGTGCCGGCGCCCAGGCGGTGTGCTTGGCGCCTGATAAACCACAACGCCATGTTATTAATCACTTATCTGGTGAGGAGATGGCGGAGTCGCGCAATGTTCTGATTGAATCGGCGCGCATTGCCCGCGGTGCGGTGCAGCCGCTGGCGCTGGCGGAGGCCGCGCAGCTGGATGCGCTGATCGTGCCCGGCGGCTTTGGCGCCGCCAAGAACCTCAGCAATTTCGCCGAAGCCGGCGCGGAATGTTGGGTCGATGAAGATTTGGCGCGCCTGACGCGCGAGATGCATAAGGCCAACAAACCAATTGGCCTGATGTGCATCGCGCCGGCGCTGTTGCCGAAACTGCTGGATCAACAAGCGCGGCTGACCATTGGCAACGATCCGGATCTGGGGGAAGTGATTGACGCCATGGGCGGCGAACCGGTGATTTGCCCGGTGGACGACATCGTGGTGGACAGCGAACATAAGATCGTGACCACGCCGGCCTATATGCTGGCGCCGTCTATCGCGCAGGCGGCCCTGGGCATCGATAAGCTGGTGGCGCGGGTGCTGGAACTGGCTGAATGAGAAAATCGCTCGTCGGATGGCGGCGGCTGCGCCCGTGGTATTGGCTGAAGCGCGGCGTCATCGCGATTATCGGCCTGTGGGTGTTGGGCATTGTGCTCTTCGCCTTCCTGCCGGTACCGTTTTCCGCCGTGATGGTGGAACGGCAGGTCAGCGCCTGGCTGAGCGGCGACTTCGGCTATGTCGCCCATTCGGACTGGGTGTCGATGGACGACATCTCGCCGCAAATGGCGCTGGCGGTGATGGCGGCGGAAGATCAGAAGTTTCCAGACCATTGGGGCTTCGACGTGGCGGCCATTGAAAAGGCGCTCAGCCACAATGAGAAGCGCCCGACGCGCATCCGTGGCGCGTCCACGCTGTCGCAGCAAACCGCCAAGAACCTGTTTTTGTGGGATGGCCGCAGCTGGCTGCGCAAAGGATTGGAGGCCGGGCTGACGTCCGGCATCGAATTGGTGTGGACCAAGCGGCGCATTCTGACGGTGTACCTGAACATCGTCGAGTTCGGCGATGGGGTGTTCGGCGTGGAAGAGGCTTCACAGCGCTTTTTCCATAAGCCGGCCAAGCGCCTGAGCGCGGCCGAAGCGGCGCTGCTGGCGGCGGTATTGCCGAATCCGCATCGCTTCAGGGCCGATGCGCCGTCCGGCTATGTGGTGCAGCGTCAACAGTGGATCATGCGGCAGATGCGGCAACTGGGCGGGGAAGCGTTTTTACGCGAGAACAAGCTGGATTAAACGGGCGGGAACGGCACGGTGCCGCTCCCGCCAGGCGGATTATTTCACGTAGGTAAAGGCGGTCGTGACGTGCTTCACGCCGCTGACCTGGCTGGCGATCTGCGCCGCCGACTGCCCTTCCTGCTGCGTGACCAGGCCCAGCAAGAACACTTCGCCGTTTTCGGTGGTGACCTTCACGTTGGACGATTTCACCGTATCGCTGGTGAGCAGCTGCGAACGCACCTTGGTGGTGATCCAGGTGTCGGAGGACGCGGTGCTCAGGCTGACCGGCGTGCCCTGACGGATTTCGTTATACACTTCGGTCGTGCCTTCCACGCCCATGGCGATCTGCTTGGCGCGCGCGGTGAGATCGGCGTTAGGCGACTGGCCGGTCAACAGCACCTTGCCCTGATAGGCGGTGGCGACCACCCGGGCATCTTTCTTCAACTGCTGGTCTTTGCTCAGGGCGCTTTCGACCCTGGCTTCCAGCGTGCCGTCATCCACCTGGGTCCCTACGCTGCGCGGGTCGGTGGCGGTTTTGGTGGCGACGGCCGCACTGCCGACGACGACGCCGGCGATACAGCCTTGCAACAGCAGGGCGCTGGACAGCACTGCAAATGTGGCTTTTAGCTTCATCTCAGTTCCTTAATCGTCCTGGTGGGGGAATAACGTATTGTCTATCAGGTCGCACAGGCAGTTTACGGTCAGCATATGCATTTCCTGAATGCGCGAGCTGCGGTGCGACGGGATGCGGATTTCGACATCCTGCTGGCCGAGCAGCCCGGCCAGCTCGCCGCCGTCGTAGCCGGTAAGTGCGACGATGGTCATATCGCGCGTCACGGCCGCCTCGACCGCCTTCACAATATCACGGCTGTTGCCGCGGGTGGAAATCGCCAGCAGCACGTCGCCGGTGTGCCCGAGCGCACGCACCTGCTTGGCGTACACTTCGTCGTGCAGCCGATCGTTGCTGATTGCCGTCAGCACCACGTTGTCGGCGTTGAGAGCGATGGCCGGCAGGCTGGGGCGCTCTGTTTCAAAACGGTTGATCATGCTGGCGGCGAAGTGCTGCGCGTTGGCCGCCGAGGTGCCGTTGCCGCAGCACAGGATTTTGTTGCCGTTGAGTAAGGATTGAACCAGCGTCATCGCAGCACGGGAAATGGCGTCCGGCAGTGCTTCCGCCGCCGCGATCTGGGTTTGGATGCTTTCGGTGAAACAGACTTTAATTCTATCCAGCACGTTGTATTAATCCACTAAGTCAAAGGGCCGGTCTGCGCCGCAAAACCCCGATTAATCCGTATTGAAGGCGTTGGGTATCCATTCTAACTGGCTACCGGTAATGGCCAAAACATCAAAACGGCAAGATGATGTGTCAAAACTGGCTCCGCGCCCCGCCAGCCAGACGGCGGCGGCGTGCAGCAACCGCTGTTGTTTGCGAAAGGTGACGCTGGCGGCCGCGCCGCCGAAGGCGTCGTTGCGGCGGTAGCGCACTTCGACGAACACCCAGGTGGTGCCGTCGCGCATGATGAGGTCGAGCTCACCGCCGCGCACCGCGACATTGGCGGCGCAGAAGGTGAGCCCGGCGTGTTCCAGGTGACGGCGGGCCAGTAACTCATAGCCCGCCCCTGAGGCGCGTGGGTTCAAGAGACTGGAACGACCGTGCCCTGACGGTATTGCAGCCAAGGCAGCTTACGGTTGATCACGCAGTTCGGCGACGCGCTCAGCGTACCGGTGGTGCCGGAAACCTGGAAGCCCGGCAGCTGGCGCATTTCAGCAAAGTGGTTGGCCAATGTCCAGGCATCCATCCCCATCGCATACAGGCGCACCAGCGAGTAGTCGTTGCGGAAACGCGCGCTGGCCTGCTGCAGCAGCTGAGGGTTTGAGCCGGCCAGCAGCGGAATATCGCTGAACTGCAGGCCTTCCATTTCCAGACGGAAGTCCGGGCCGGCGCCGGCCTGGTAGCTGCGCGAGCTGGCGTACATCGCCGGCTTGCCGCGCGAGCTGGTGGCCATGTCGATCATCGGTTTGATCAGCGTCAGCTGAGACTGCGTGGCGACGATGTACACCGCGTCGACGCTGCCGCCGGTGGCGGCGGGCACGTCGCTCGGCGGCGCAGGAATGGTCAGCCCGGCGATGGTGACGCTCTGCGGCGCCGGGGCGCTCGACATCGGCGTACCGGTCATGCGGATGCCGCCGCTGTTCACCATTTGGCGCAGCTCGCCGGCGGAGCCGATATCCTGGCGCAGCACAGTTTGCCCGCCTTGCTTCTGCCATTCCTGGTTAAAGGCCCTGGCGACGCGATCGCCGAAGGCGCCGCGCGGCACCAGCAGCAGCGGTTGACGCTTCTGCTGTTCCCAGATGTGGCGGGCGGCGTCGCGGGCTTCATCTTCCGGCGACAGGGCGAAGTAACAGATGTTCAGGTTGTCCTTCGGCGTTTCGGGTTGGTTGAGCGCCAGCACGTTCAGCGTGGTGGTGCTGGCGGACAGCTGATCGACGTTCTCTTTCAGCAGTGGGCCGACCACCAGGGTGGCGCCATCCTGCTGCGCCTGGCTCAGCAAGGCGGCCAGCGGCTGGCTGGTGGTGTCGTACACTTTGACCTGCGCGTTGGCGGCCTGCAGCGGCGTTATCGGCGCGCTGGACGGCGCAGCGGGTTGCGCGGCGGTGACGGCAGGCTGGCTCTCTTGCGCCGAAGGGCTGACCGCGCCGTTGGCGTTGATGTCACCCGTAGCGGCCTGATCGGCTGGCGCCGTTTGAGCCGGCGTGCTGGCCGGTTGCGCGGCTTGAGGCTGCGGCGCCGGCATGGAACCGCCGTTTTTCGCCGCTTCGAAGCCTTGCTGGATAGCGTCGGCGAACACTTTCGCCTGGCCGTTCAACGGCAGCAGTAGGGCGATTTTCGAGGTGGAGGCCTGGGTGAAGTTCAGCACCTGATTCAGGCGAGCCGGCAGCGTTTTGGCCGCCGGGTTATTCGGATAACGGTTCTGCCAGTCTTTGATGCCGGCCTTCAGCAGATCGGGATCCTGCTTGTTGTCCTGATAAACGCGCAGCAGATCCAGCCAGCCTTGCAGCACGTTCTCGTCGGCGTTGATCACCAGGCTGTTCATCTCCTGCGGCGTCAGCTGCAGCAGCGCCTGCCAGGTTTGATCCAGATTGTCCTGGTGCGCCTTGCCGGTCAGCAGCGGCTCCTGGGCGATATAGGCGCGGATCAGCGGCAGCGATGCTTTGCCCTGATTGGCGGCGATCTGCGCCTGGTAGTAGCGCACCTTCTGATTCGGCGACAGCGTGCCGCTGTCCAGGTGGCCCAGCGTGCTGCGGGCGCTGACGTAGCTCTTGTTGGCGATCTGCAGTTCGGCGGTCAGCAATTGGCGTTCGGTCTGCTGCGCGCCGCTGAGATTTTTCGGCAGTTGATTCAACTGGTCGCCGGCCTGCGGCAGTTTTCCTTCACGCAGCAAGGCGCGAATAGCAAGTAATTGCCAGTCAGCCTTGTTATCATCGCTGCTTTGCTGCAACTGCTGCAGGTAGTAATCGGAGCTGGCGCTCGCTTCGTCCTGTATATTGGCGGGCGGCGTTTGCGGGGCCCGACTTGGACAGCCCGCCAGGAAAAGGGCGGCGGCGATGACTGCGGTCAGTCGGACAGGCTTGGAACGCCCTGCTTTGGTACGAACGAATGTTGAGGAAAGCATACTGTATCCAGTGATGTTTTTTTCAAGATGCTCAATATTAAATCGGCAACCCGGATGAAACAATGAATCAACACCAACAATCAGTCATTTCTGCATCAACGCTGTATGTGGTGCCCACCCCCATCGGCAATCTGGGCGATATTACCCACCGTGCGTTAGAGGTACTGAAAAGCGTTGATCTGATCGCGGCGGAAGATACGCGCCATACCGGATTGCTGTTGCAACACTTCGCGATCAACGCGCGTCTGTTCGCGCTGCACGATCACAACGAACAGCAAAAGGCCGAGCAACTGCTGGCGAAACTGCAGGAAGGCCAAAGCATTGCGCTGGTTTCCGACGCCGGCACGCCGCTGATCAACGATCCCGGTTATCACCTGGTGCGCCGCTGCCGCGAGGCCGGCATTCGCGTGGTGCCGCTGCCGGGCGCCTGCGCCGCCACTACCGCGCTGTGCGCCGCGGGCGTCGCTTCCGACCGTTTCTGCTACGAAGGTTTCCTGCCGGCGAAAACCAAGGGGCGCAAGGATACGCTGATGGCGCTGGCGGAGGAACCGCGCACGCTGATTTTCTACGAATCCACCCACCGCCTGCTGGAAAGTCTGCAGGACATGGTCACCGTCTGGGGCCCGCAGCGCTATGTGGTGCTGGCGCGCGAGCTGACCAAAACCTGGGAATCCATCCATGGCGCGCCGGTGGGCGAGCTGCTGGCGTGGGTGCAGGAAGATGAAGTGCGCCGCCGCGGTGAGATGGTGCTGATCGTCGAAGGCCACAAGGCGCAGGAGGATGCGCTGCCGCTTGAGGCGCTGCGCACGCTGGCGCTGCTGCAAAAAGAGCTGCCGCTGAAAAAGGCGGCGGCGCTGGCGGCGGAAATCCACGGCGTGAAGAAAAATGCGCTGTATAAGCACGCGCTGGAGCAACAACAGCCGTAAAGCGGTTGACCTGCCGCCGCCGCGACGCTACTATCCGCGCCGGAGTTGACCAGACAGTCGCCGCTTCATTGCCGTCCTCTTCGGGGAGACAGATGGAGGGGAGGAAAGTCCGGGCTCCATAGGGCAGGGTGCCAGGTAACGCCTGGGAGGCGCAAGCCTACGACTAGTGCAACAGAGAGCAAACCGCCGATGGCCCGCGCAAGCGGGATCAGGTAAGGGTGAAAGGGTGCGGTAAGAGCGCACCGCGCGGCTGGCAACAGTTCGTGGCACGGTAAACTCCACCCGGAGCAAGGCCAAATAGGGGTTCACATGGTACGGCCCGTACTGAACCCGGGTAGGCTGCTTGAGCCAGTGAGCGATTGCTGGCCTAGAGGAATGACTGTCCACGACAGAACCCGGCTTACCGGTCAACTCCCTCGACAAAAGAAAACCCCGCGCAACGCCTGTTGCGCGGGGTTTTTCGTTTTCGGCCGGCTTACACCGGCAGGTCAATCAGCAGCGCGCGCAGCGGCGTCTCGGCGCGGATCGTCAGGCGGTTTTCCTCACGCACGAAGGCGCCGTCGCCGCAGGTCAGGCGTTGCGCTTCGTGGCGCTCGCCGGTAGCGGCGATGGTGCCGTGAATCGATTGCAAATAGGCGCGCGGCCCGTTAATCGTCAGCGTTTGTTCTTCGCCCGGCTGCAGATCGAGATGGTGGATCCAAACCTGCTGGCGCAGCTGCAGGCTGCCCTGCGCGCCGTCCGGCGAGGCCAGCAGCAGGTTGCCCGCCGCCGGCAGCGCCAGGCGCTGCACCCGCTCGTTGTTGCGTTCCGGGCAGGCGTCCAGCCACAGCTGCAGGCGGGTCAGCGGCGTATCGCTGCTGACGTTCTGTTCGCTGTAACTCAGGCCCGGCTGGGTGGCCAACAGCAGCGCTTCGCCGGCTTTGGCGCGCGCGGTGTTGCCGTCGCTGTCGCGGTATTCCGCCTCGCCCTGCAGGATCAGGTTCAGGATATCCACGCTGGGATAGGTGCGCGGCTGGAACGACGCGCCCGGTGCCAGCACCTCCTGATTCAGCACCCGCAGCGACGCGTAGCCCATCAGTTTGGGATCGAAGTAGTGACCAAAGGAAAAGGTGTAGCGAGCCTGCAGCCAACCAAAGTCAGCTTGCCCGCATTGTTGTGCTGTTCTGCATGTAATCATGGCAATCGGCTCTCTAAATTCATTATCCAAATGGTAAGCATCTGGACGTCGGATTGTTAGCCAGTTAATCTGGTCGGCATATTCAAATTTCCTGACAGAGGGATGTGATGGCCAGAGATCGGGCGCTCACGCTTGAGGCGCTGAGAGTGATGGACGCGATCGACCGGCGTGGCAGTTTCGCCGCGGCCGCCGACGAATTGGGCCGGGTGCCGTCGGCGCTCAGCTACACCATGCAAAAATTGGAAGAAGAATTGGACGTGGTGCTGTTCGACCGTTCGGGCCACCGCACCAAGTTCACCAACGTCGGGCGCATGTTGCTGGAGCGCGGGCGGGTGCTGCTGGAGGCGGCCGATAAGCTGACCACCGACGCCGAGGCGCTGGCGCGCGGTTGGGAAACCCACCTGACCATCGTCAGCGAAGCGCTGTCGCCGCCGAGCCTGCTGTTCCCGCTGGTGGACAAACTGGCGCTGAAGGCCAACACCCAGGTGTCGATTTTCACCGAAGTGCTGGCGGGCGCCTGGGAGCGGCTGGAACAGGGGCGCGCCGACATTGTGATCGCGCCGGACATGCATTTTCGCGCGTCGTCGGAGATCAACACCCGCAAACTGTACAAGGTCATGAGCGTTTATGTTGCCGCGCCGGATCATCCTATCCACCAGGAGCCGGAGCCGCTGTCTGAGGTGACCCGCGTGAAGTACCGCGGCATCGCGGTGGCGGATACCGCCCGCGAGCGCCCGGTGTTGACCGTACAGCTGCTGGACAAGCAACAGCGCCTGACGGTGAGCACCATTGAAGACAAACGCCTGGCGCTGCTGGCCGGGTTGGGGGTGGCGACCATGCCGTATCCGATGGTGGAGAAAGATATCGAGGCCGGACGGCTGCGCGTGGTGGGGCCGGAATACAGCCGCGAAGCCGATATCATCATGGCCTGGCGGCGCGACAGCATGGGGGAGGCGAAAGCCTGGTTCCTGCGCGAAATTCCGCGCCTGTTCGCGCAGCGCTAACGTCGGTTGGATGACATCCCCTTGCCGGGCGGCAAGGGGATTTTTTTGCCTTAGCCGAAGCGCTGGTCGCGGCCGTGCGGCTCGTCCAGATCCTGCGCCGGCCCGATGGAAATGATGCCGTGCGGGTTGATGGTGGCGTGGCTGCGGTAGTAGTGGTTGCGAATGTGCGGCAGGCTGACCGTTTCGGCGATGCCCGGCATCTGGTAGATGTCGCGCAGGAAACCGTACAGGTTCAGATAGTCGCTGATGCGGTGTTTGTCGCACTTGAAGTGGGTGACGTACACCGGATCGAAACGCACCAGCGTGGTCCACAGACGCAGGTCGGCCTCGGTCAGCCGATCGCCGGTCAGGTAGCGATGTTGCCCCAGGATCTGCTCAAGGCGCTCCAGCGCGTTGAATACCCCGTTGACCGCTTCGTCATAGGCTTCCTGGCTGGTGGCGAAACCGGCCTTGTACACGCCGTTGTTCACTTGATCGTAAATCCAGCCGTTCAGCTCATCGATCTTACCGCGCAGATCGGTCGGGTAGTAGTCCCCAGCCCGAGCGCCGACGCCGTCAAACGCGCTGTTGAACATGCGGATGATGTCGGCGGATTCGTTGCTGACGATGGTTTGCCGCTGTTTATCCCACAGCACCGGCACGGTCACGCGCCCGCTGTAGTGCGGATCGGCCCGCAGGTAGATCTGGTACAGGAAGTCGGCGTGATACAGCGGATCGCCGGTGGTTTCAGGAAAATCCTGGCCGAAGGTCCAGCCGTTTTCCAGCATCAGCGGGTGCACCACCGAGACCGGAATAATCTGCTCCAGCCCTTTCAATTTGCGCATCAGCAGCGTGCGGTGCGCCCAGGGGCAGGCGAGAGAAACATACAGGTGATAACGGCCCGCTTCGGCCTGAAAGCCGCCCGCGCCGTGTTCGCCGGGCTGACCGTCGGCGGTCACCCAATTGCGAAACTGAGCGGTTGAACGTTTGAAACGGCCGCCGGTAGATTTCGTGTCATACCAGATGTCTTGCCAAACGCCATCGACGAGTTGTCCCATGGGAATCTCCTTGGTGTCCGAGTGAAAAACGACAGGGCCCGGCATGCCGGGCCCTGAATGACAGTTTAGATTACCATTTCTTGTTCAGAAGACGGTCGATGCTGAAGTCGCCCGGGCCTGCGATCGCCAACACGATGAAGCCGCCGGCGATGGTCAGGTTTTTCATGAACATCAGCTGGTTTACGCCTTCCGCAAAGTCAGTGTGGAACAGCAGCGCGGTCAGGATGGTGAAACCGGCAGTGAACAGCGCCACGGTGCGGGTCAGGAAGCCGAACAGGATCGCCAGACCGCCGCCAAACTCCAGCAGAATGGTCAGCGGCAGCAAGAAGCCAGGCACGCCCATCGATTGCATGTACTGTTGGGTTCCGGCATAAGCGTCACCCATTTTGCCGTAGCCTGCCACGATAAACAGGATTGGCATCAGAATACGAGCAACCAACAAACCTGTATCTTCTAATTTTTTCATCATCTACTCCAAAGTGTTTTTGTATGCCTGTTCGGCGGAAGCCATGTCAACGAGCGGTATATCAGGACATTCGCCCTGTCCGGCTCGTATCGTATTGATGGAGTGAATGTTAAGCGGGAAGTGCTCAGGTTGTTAGCAAGTAAAACTGTCGTAATTTTTCAAAAAATCTGAATCTTTAGCGTGCTAATAAACTGACGCTTGTCAGCAGGTTGCCCAGCCCTCGGGATAAACAGCGCTGTTTTAAGGGGAAAACGAGGGCAGAGCAACAGGATGTTTGAAGGAAAAACGCGGGGCTTACTTGGCGGAGAAGGTCTTTTTAAACAGTCGGATAGCGCTCCAGGCACCGAAAGCGCGACGCGACCAGCGGATCATCTTGCTGGGGTGGCGGATGCCGTACAGCGCCATAACGCTGGAACCGAGTACCAGATAGCGGCGCAGGCCAAAAACGGTCTGCCAGCCGCGGTCAATGCGTTCGGTTTTTTCCAGCCACAAAGACTTGTGTTCGGCCAGATCCAGACGCTGTTGCTGGATCTGGCGAATCAGCCTCTCTTTTTTCCATTCCAGGTAGCGGCGGCGGCTCATGGCTCGCGCTCCAGTTCGGCGCGGTCGAGTTCCAACTGCTTGCGCGTGGCGCCCAGCAGCGTGGTGCGACGGGCCTTGACCAGCGTCCAGATGGTGCCGACCACGGCCAGAAACAGCAGCACGCCAGTGGTGGCGCCCAGCGCCACCAGCCGGTAGACCGGATCGATGGCCCAGAAGATCAGGATCAGCAGGCTCATCAAACCGAAGGCGGTGAACAGCAGTGTCATACCGGCCATGATCAGCAGCTGAATGAGGTTGGCTTTCTCCTCTTCCAGCTCGACCACCGCCAGCCGGACACGGGTTTCCACCATGCCGACCAGGATCGTGATGATGCGCTGACCGATATCCAGAACCCCTTTGGCGGGGCCCTGCGCGCGCACTTGCGGTTGTTCAGCCATGATTAGCGACGCGCGAGCAGCACGCCCAGCACCACGCCGACCGCCGCGCCGATACCGATGCCGGTCCACGGGTTGTCGCGCACATAGTCGTCGGCCTGGCCGGCGATCTGTTTGGTTTGCGAAGCCAGCTTGTCACCGGCGTCGCTCAGGCGAGCGCGGGTCTCTTTCAGCGCGCCTTCCGCCTTCGAACGCAGCTTCTCCAGCTCGGCTTTCGGCTTGTCGGTGGAGGAGTTCAGCACTTCCTCCAGCGTATCGGCTAAGGACTTCAGTTCAGCGCGTAAGTTTTCTGCATTTGAATCATGTGCCATGTGATTATTCCTTAACGTTTATTTCGACAGACTTTTAACATAGCGGATTTTTTCGCCGGAGCAAAGGGGTGATGGCCAGCAGATAACACCAGACATCAATTCCATATGCTTAAGAAATCCCGTGTGATGGGGCTCTCATCGATAAATCCGCTGGTGTAAAAAAATTATTCCGCCTGGGCGCGTTTCAACTCAGCTTGCGCTTCCGCCAGCTTTTGCTGCTTCTTGGCGACCTTGTCCAGCTTGCCGGTTTGCTGCGTTTCTTTCAGCTCCTGCCGGCGTTCTTCGACCTTGCGCTGTTTCTCTGCGATGTTTTTCTGGCGTTCGGCCTGCAGGCCGGCTTCGGTGCAGTGAGTCTGCACTTCGCTCAGCGCTTTTTTCAGCCCGTCCACGCGGTGGGTGTTGCCGTGTTGGGTGGCGTAGTCGATTTGCTGTTGGATGTTTTGCGCTTTGGCGGCGCAACCGCCCTCTGCGGCCGAAGCGAGGGCCGGCAGCGTGCAGAGTGGCAACAGCAGTAACAGGGAGTGGCGTAATTTCATCTTTCAGTTCCTTGTTCATGGGATGCCTGAACAGGCATCCGCTTTCCTGGCTGCCGAAGGCGGCAGCGCGAGAGGAGGGCGTTCATCGCCGGCTGAAGTTACCCTTCAGCATAGTCATGAAACCGGCGAGCCCCCAAAGAATCAGCCGTGACCCAGTGCTGACTGATTAATTCTTGAGCTAATCGATGCGAATGAAAATGAAGATTATGGCAATGAAAGGAAACCCCTTCATATGAAGGGGGATTATCCCAGATTGAGCGGGGAGCGCGCAAATTCGCGCACCCAATGCGACGGCACGGGGGACTCGCTCAATGCGATGTGGTAACCGGGTGGCAGAATGGTTTGCAAAGCTTCGCGCGCCAGCAACTGCTGCTCCGGCGAATCCAGACGGATGACCAGGCCATCGCCTTCCGGCGTAATGCTTTTGATGCGGATGCCGCGTTCATCCAGGCGCTGGTAGACATAAAAGCCGTCGGGCAGCGACAGCCCTTGCTGGCTGGCGCGGATGCGCAGCTCGCTCTCGGTGCGCACCATGCAGGGCACCAACAGCGTCGCCAACGCCAGCAGGGCGAGCGCGATCATCAGGACGTATTGCCAGCGCGGGCGCTTTGCTGTCACGCCCCTTTCCCCGGATTCTGGCTGTTGGCGCGCTTCTTGCGCCACAACACGATCAGCGAGCCGACCAGCCCGACCACCAGCAATACCAGCGGCAGCATCATCAGGCAGAACATCAGCTGATCTTCATACTTGCGGAACACCGGAGTTTTCCCCAGGGCGAAGCCCAGCGTCGTCAGGATCAAGACCCACAGCAGGCCGCTCATCCAGTTGAAGAACTGGAAGCGTGCGTTGCTCAGGCCGGACAGGCCGGCGATGGTCGGCAGCAGGGTGCGCACGAAGGCCAGGAAGCGGCCGACCAGCAGGGCGGAAAGGCCGTGACGGTGGAACAGGTTATGTGCACGCTGATGGTAGTGGGCCGGCAGATGCGAAAGCCAGCCTTGCACCGTTCGCGTATTGCCGAGCCACCGGCCTTGTATATAACTGACCCAGCACCCCAGGCTGGCGGCGACGGTCAGGATAACGATGGTCAATGGGAAGCCCATGGTGCCTTTGGCGATCAGCACGCCGACCAGGATCAGCAGGCTGTCACCCGGCAGGAAAGCGGCCGGCAGCAGGCCGTTCTCCAAAAACAGGATCATGAACAGCAGGATGTAGAGGGTCCACACCAACGAAGGGTTCGCCAGCGTCTCAAAATCCTGCTGCCATAAGGCATGTATCAGTTCTTTAATGATGTCCATCCGGTGTTCCTAAAACGTCATTGTTTATTTTTATCTCAGCGGCGGAGCGGGCGTGAGCTGAAAGCGCGCGGCGATCCTGAGTGCTGATAACGATGAAACGGCGTTGCTTTAAGGTTTCTAAGCGATGCGACACCGGTCATAGGTGGTAAGTCAGCGTGCCACGGTACTGCATGTTGCTTTCTTTCCAGCCGGCCTGCCGACTTTGTTGCCTGGAGGCGTCCAGCATCCAGTCGACCTGGGCAAGCCGGTTGGGGGCCGGGGTGTCCTGGCGGGGGAAACGAATTCGGTAGCCCGGCTCTGCGGCCAGGGTATAGACCGGCGCCGGCAGGGAGGACGCGAGCAGCGAACCGGGGAAAGAGTACGCTCTGGGCAGCAGCAGCGGCAACTTGCCGGGGGCTTTGCGGCGCGCTTCGGCCGGCGCCCGATACACATGATCATAGGGGGAAAGCGCCGGCTCCGCCAGCGGCGGCAGGCTGCTCAGCGCGTTGGGGGTGGGCTTGGATGACGCCACGCATAGCTGTTGGCCGGAGACCGAACCGGTCCAGCAGAAAAGAGCAATCAGCATGGCAAACAACCAGCGCATTTATTCGCGTCCCGCCCCCGCAGCAATGGGTAAAAAAGTGGGCTAACTCTACCAAAATAGCACGATTGGCAACAGGGAAATCTACGTTGCCGACGGTGAAATAGTACACGGCAAACGGCGGTTCCGGCATCGATTCAGCGGATTTTACATTACCTGACATAAGCCGACGGTTTTTGACCGCCGTGGCTATTTCGGCTCGTGGTTCACGCCATCCAGATGCACCACCGGATTCTCGGCGAACAGGTAGCGATCGGCGTTGTATTCGAAGTCATCGCTGGTGGCGTTGAACAGCATCTGTTTGGTGTTTTCCAGGTGCTGCCACATCGCCAGTTTGGCGGCGTAAGGGTCTTTGCGCATCAGCGCCTTGAGGATCTGATCGTGATCGTCACACCAGCTGGCGATCGAGCGTTCGTCGATATGCTCGTGCAGCTTTTTCCAGTAAGGGTTGTTGACCCGCTGCACCCACATTTTTTCCACGATGGTGGCCATGGCGGTGTTCTGGGTGGCCAGCGCCACCTGCACGTGGAACTTCAGATCCCACTGCGAGTCGCGGAAGCGATCCTCTTTACGGGCGTGCTCCTGGATCTCCATCAACTGCACGATATCCTGCTTGGTCACCTGGGTGGCGGCGAATTCGGCGATGTTGCTTTCGATCAGCTGGCGCGCCTGCAGCAGCTCGAACGGGCCGGCGGTGGCGAACTCGATGCTGTCGCCCGGCACCACCAGGTGTTTTTGCTGGTTGGACACCACGTGGATCCCGGAGCCCTTGCGCACGTCTACATAGCCTTCCACTTCCAGCATGATGATCGCTTCGCGCACCACGGTGCGGCTGACATTCATCTCTTCGGCGATGTATCGCTCGGCCGGCAGCTTGTCGCCCACCGGGTAGCGGCCGCTTTCGATGCGTTGCTTAAGCTCGGCGGCCAGTTGCTGATACAGGCGTCTGGTTTCGGTGAATTCCATAGTGAATGCTCTATACGGTGCGGTGGGAAGGGGCGCGTGGCCATCGGATTTGTTATACCACTTATTCGGCACCGCTGCCAGAGGAGCAAGAGGCCCGGCGCGGCGGCCGGGCGGCGGGATCAGCTGCGCGCCGGGGCCGGTTGCAGCGTGGCCGGCTGGGTTTCGGCGGCCGGACGGTTTTGCAGCACCGTCCAGATGACGATGGCGCCGAGAATGTCGAAGACCGACAGCGCGGCGAACAGCGGGCTGAAGCCGAGGGTGTCCGCCAGGGCGCCGACCACCAGGGCGAACAGCGTGCTGGCTGTCCAGGCCGCCATGCCGGTGAGGCCGTTGGCAGTCGCCACCTCATTGCGGCCGAACACGTCGGAAGAGAGGGTGATCAGCGCGCCGGACAGTGCCTGATGGGCGAAGCCGCCGACGCACAGCAGCGCGATAGCCGCGTAAGGGCTGGTGAACAGGCCGATCATGCCGGGGCCGATCATCAACACCGCTCCCATCGTCACCACCAGCTTGCGTGAGACGATCAGGTTGACCTTGAAATACTTCTGGAACAGCGGCGGCAGATAACCGCCGACGATGCAGCCGAGATCGGCGAACAGCATCGGCATCCAGGCGAACATGGCGATCTCTTTCAGGTTAAAACCGTAGGCCTTGAACATGAACAGCGGGATCCAGGCGTTGAAGGTGCCCCAGGCCGGCTCCGCCAGAAAGCGCGGCAGCGCGATGCCCCAGAACTGGCGGTTGCGCACGATCTGCCAGGCGGACATCTTTTTGGCGTTAGAGGTCTGGTGCTGGGCTTCCTGGCCTTCGAGGATGTAACGGCGCTCTTCCTGGCTCAGTTTCTTCTGATCTTTCGGGTGTTTGTAGAACAGCAGCCAACAAATGGCCCAGATCAGGCTCAGCACGCCGGTGATGATGAACGCCATTTCCCAGCTGTGCGCCACGATGGCCCATACCACCAACGGTGGGGCGATCATGCCGCCGATCGATGAACCCACGTTGAAATAACCGACGGCGATCGAACGCTCTTTGGCCGGAAACCACTCGCTGCTGGCCTTCAGCCCGGCGGGGATCATGGCCGCCTCGGCCATGCCGACCGCGCCGCGCGCCAGCGCCAGGCCGCCCCAGCTGTTGGCCAGCGCGGTGCCCATACAGAACAGCGCCCACAGAATGGCGAACATGGCGTAGCCGACCTTGGTGCCCAGCACGTCCAGCACGTAGCCCGCCACCGGTTGCATCACGGTGTAGCAGGCGGAATAGGCGGCGACGATATAGGAATACTGTTGGGTGGTGATGTGCAGCGTATCTTCCAGCGTCGGCGCCGCGACGGCGATGGCGTTGCGGGTCAGGTAGCCCAGCACGGTGCCGATGGTCACCAGTCCGATCATGTACCAGCGTAACCCTTTAATTTTACGCATCCGAAATGTCTCCCCGTTTGAAGGTGTGGCCGTCGATGCGGCTGGCGAGACAATAACCTGTCATACAGGTTTAAAAGTTGAGTGATATCACAAAAGGAATTATTCGCCTGAGCGATACTGTCGCTGGTGAAATAGTGCGTTTACGCCGCACGCTTGCCGTAAAATTGAGCGAAAAAGGGATTAAAGGACCTTAAACCAGCAGCTCATGGGAAAAATTTGCTGGACGCCTGTGAAAATTGGTGTGATAACTTTTGTGATTCGACCCCGTGCCGCACGGCAAGTAAGGAGCCCGAGATGGCGACGTTTTTGAGCGAAGATTTCCTGCTGGACAACGAATTTGCCCGGCGCTTGTATCACGACTATGCGGCGCCACAGCCGATTTTCGATTATCACTGCCATTTGCCGCCACAGCAGATCGCGGAGAACACCCGTTTCAGCAACCTGTACGATATCTGGCTGCGGGGCGATCACTATAAATGGCGGGCGATGCGCACCAACGGCGTGGCGGAGCGGCTGTGTACCGGCGATGCGGGCGATCGCGAGAAATTCGACGCCTGGGCCGCCACGGTGCCGCATACCATCGGCAACCCGCTCTATCACTGGACGCATCTGGAGCTGCGTCGGCCGTTCGGCATCACGGATACGCTGCTGTCGCCGGCCACGGCGGATGAGATCTGGCAGCGCGGCAATGCGCTGCTGGCGCAGGATGAGTTTCGCGCGCGCGGCATCATGCGGCAGATGAATGTGAAAATGGTGGGCACCACCGACGATCCGATCGACGATCTGCGCCATCATCGGGCGATCGCCGACGATCGTGGCTTCGATATCAAGGTATTGCCGAGCTGGCGGCCGGACAAGGCTTTCACTGTCGATGCACCGGGCTTCAATGACTATCTGCGGCAGCTGGAGGCGGCGGCGGATACCGCCATCGGCCGCTTCAGCGCGCTGTGCGACGCCCTGTACAAGCGCATGGATCACTTCGCCGCCCACGGCTGCAAGGTGGCCGACCATGCGCTGGACGTGGTGGTGTTCGGCGAGGCCGATGAAGCGGCGCTGGATGCGATCCTGCTGCGCCGCCTGAACGGCGAGCTGCCGACGCCGGAACAGAGCGCCCAGTTCAAAAGCGCGGTGCTGCTGTTCCTGGCCGGCGAGTACCGGCGCCGCGGCTGGGTGCAGCAGTATCACATCGGCGCGTTGCGTAATAACAACAGCCGCATGCTGGCCGCCGTCGGGCCGGATATCGGTTTCGATTCGATCAACGATCGGCCGCTGGCGGAGCCGCTGTCGCGGCTGCTGGATGCCCAGGCGCGGCAGGGCGGCCTGCCGAAAACCATTCTCTACTGCCTCAACCCGCGCGATAACGAAGTGATCGGCACCATGATCGGCAATTTCCAGGGGGAAGGCACGCCGGGCAAGATGCAGTTCGGTTCCGGCTGGTGGTTCAACGATCAGAAGGACGGCATGCAGCGCCAAATGACGCAGCTGGCGCAGCTCGGGCTGCTGAGCCGCTTCGTCGGCATGCTGACCGACAGTCGTAGCTTCCTGTCGTACACGCGCCATGAATACTTCCGCCGCATTCTTTGCCAGATGATCGGTCGTTGGGTGGCGGACGGCGAAGCGCCGGCGGATATCGCGCTGCTGGGCGAAATGGTGAAAAACATCTGCTTCGACAACGCCAAAGACTATTTCGCCATTGAACTGGCGTAGCCGTTATCCGGGACCGGTTTATGCAAAGTACGATAAAGATTCACGAGCAGGATAACGTGGCGGTGGCGCTGCGCGATCTGGCTGCCGGAGAGTGCGTTGAGCTGGAAGGCGCGGTCATCCAACTGGCGCAGCCGGTGGCGCGCGGGCACAAATTTGCGCTCGGCCCGATCGCCAAGGACGAGGACATCATCAAATATGGCCAGCCGATCGGCCATGCGCTCGCGGCCATCGGGCCGGGGGAGCATATTCATTCGCAAAACGCCAAAACCAACCTGAGCGATCTGGACAGCTACCGTTACCAACCGCAGTTCCCGACGTTGCCGCCGCAGGCCGCGGATCGCGAGGTGCAGTTGTACCGACGGGCCGGCGGCGAAGTGGGGATCCGCAATGAGCTGTGGATCGTGCCGACCGTCGGCTGCGTCAACGGTATCGCTCGCCAGATCCAGCAACGCTTTTTGCAGCAAACGCAGGCAGAGGGGATCGACGGCGTGCATCTGTTCAGTCACCCGTTCGGCTGCTCGCAGCTGGGGCAGGATCATGCCAACACCCGCATCATGCTGCAGAACCTGGCGCGCCATCCCAACGCCGGCGCGGTGCTGGTGATCGGGCTGGGTTGCGAGAACAATCAGGTGGATGCCTTTCGCGCCACGTTGGGGATAGAGGACGAGCGACGGCTGCGCTTTATGGTGTGCCAACAGCAGGACGACGAAGTGGAAGCCGGGCTGGCGCTGTTGCACGAGCTGTACCGGGAGATGCGCCACGATCGCCGCGAGCCGGGCCGCCTGAGCGAGCTGAAGTTCGGCCTGGAGTGCGGCGGTTCGGACGGATTGTCGGGTATCACCGCCAACCCGCTGCTGGGGCGGTTCTCCGATTATGTGATCGCCAACGGCGGCACCACGGTGCTGACCGAAGTGCCGGAGATGTTCGGCGCCGAGCGCATTCTGATGAGCCGCTGCCGCGATGGGGAGACCTTCGACAAAACCGTCGACATGATCAACGATTTCAAACGCTATTTCATCGCCCATCAGCAGCCGATTTATGAGAACCCGTCGCCGGGCAACAAGGCCGGCGGCATCACCACGCTGGAGGAGAAATCGCTCGGCTGCACCCAAAAGGCGGGGTTAAGCCAGGTGGTTGACGTGCTGAAATACGGCGAGCGGCTGCGCGTGCCGGGGCTGAATCTGCTCAGCGCGCCGGGCAACGACGCCGTGGCGACCAGCGCGCTGGCCGGCGCCGGCTGCCATATGGTGCTGTTCAGCACCGGGCGCGGCACGCCGTACGGCGGCTTTGTGCCGACGGTGAAGCTGGCGACCAACAGCGAGCTGGCGGCGAAGAAACCGCACTGGATCGATTTTGACGCCGGCAGCCTGATCCACGGCGTGGCGATGGAGACGTTGCTCAGTCGCTTCATCGATCTGATTGTCGAGATCGCCAACGGGCGTCCGGCGCGTAATGAAACCAACGACTTCCGCGAGCTGGCGATCTTTAAAAGCGGGGTGACGCTGTAAGGCTGACAAAAAAGGCGCTCGAAGGAGCGCCTTTTTGATGAAGCAACGCGCGATTAACGCACCTTCAGCGGATCTTCGTTCGCCAGCCGCTGGTCTTCCGCCTGGCAGGCCGCGGCGGTGAACAGCACGTCGGTGGAGGAGTTGAGGGCGGTTTCCGCCGAATCCTGCAGGACGCCGATGATAAAGCCGACCGCCACCACCTGCATCGCCACGTCGTTCGGAATGCCGAACATGTTGCACGCTAGCGGGATCAGCAGCAGCGAACCGCCGGCCACGCCGGAGGCGCCGCAGGCGCAGAGGGCCGCCACCACGCTCAACAGCAGGGCGGTCGGGACGTCCACCGCGATGCCCAGCGTGTTTACCGCCGCCAGCGTCAACACGGTGATGGTGATCGCCGCGCCGGCCATGTTGATGGTGGCGCCCAGCGGGATGGAAACCGAGTAGGTGTCCTCATTCAGGTTCAGCTTCTTGCACAGTTCCATATTCACCGGGATGTTGGCGGCGGAGCTGCGGGTGAAGAAGGCGGTCACGCCGCTCTCGCGCAGGCAGGCGAACACCAGCGGATACGGGTTGCGGCGGATCTTCCAGTAAACGATCAACGGGTTGAGCACCAGCGCCACCAGCAGCATGCAGCCAAGCAGCACCATCAGCAGCTGGGCGTAGCCCCACAGCGCGCCGAAGCCGGTTTCCGCCAGCGTGGAGGCCACCAGGCCGAAGATGCCGAGCGGCGCACAGCGGATCACCGCGCGCACCACCAGCGTGACCGCATGGGACATGTCGTTGATCAGCCCCTTGGTGGTCTCGGAAGCGTGGCGCAGCGCCAGCCCCAGACCGACGGCCCAGGCCAGAATGCCGATGTAGTTGGCGTTAATCAGCGCATGGAACGGGTTGGCCACCACGCTCATCAACAGGCCCTTCATCACCTCCACAATGCCGCCCGGCGGGGTAATGTCCGTCGCGCCGGTGGTCAGCGCCAGCGTGGAAGGGAAGATAAAGCTGACGACCACCGCCACCAGCGCGGCGGCAAAGGTGCCCAGCAGGTAGAGGAACAGGATCGGGCGAATGTTGGTCTTCTGCCCCTGTTTATGGTTGGCGATCGAGGCCATGACCAGAATCAGCACCAGCACCGGCGCCACCGCTTTCAGCGCGCCGACGAACAGGGTGCCGAGCAGGCCGACCGCCGCTGCCGCCGCCGGTGAAACCAGCGCCACCAGAATGCCGGCCACCAGGCCGACCATGATTTGTTTGACCAGGCTGCCCTGCGTGATCTTTTGTAGTAGTTTTTGCATAGTGCTTTCTTCCTGATGTTATCTGGCCGCCGCGGCGGGAACGACGCCAGGCAGCTTTATATGATTCTGTAACTAAGTGTGTTTGCCGAATCAGTATTCAGCAATCGAATGATGTTGGAAAGAGGCGAGGGTGAAATTCTGAGCGCGGATCAACACTTGATAACATACTGGTTACATTTGTGTGATCGCAATAACGTTTGGCGTTTTGGGGGAATTGCCAAACAATCACGGGGCGACTAGCGCCCCGGATAACAGATTATGGTTATTTCTTCGCCAGGCGATCGTTGCGGTGATTGACCCAGGCGTTGATCAGCAAGGTGAACGTCAGGATGCCCGCCACCACGCCGAGCGACACGCCGATCGGGATGTGGAAGAAGTCGATAATCAGCATCTTGATGCCGATAAATACCAGGATCACCGACAGGCCGTATTTCAGCATCGAGAACCGTTCCGCCACGTTGGCCAGCAGGAAGTACATGGCGCGCAGGCCCATGATGGCGAACAGGTTGGAGGTCAGGACGATGAACGGATCGGTGGTCACGGCGAAGATCGCCGGAATGCTGTCCACCGCGAAAATCACGTCGCTCAGTTCCACCAGGATCAGCACCAGCACCAGCGGGGTGGCGAACAGAATGCCGTTGCGGCGCACGAAGAAACGCTCGCCTTCCAGGCTGTCGGTCATGCGCAAGCGGCTGCGCAGCCATTTCACCAGCGGTTTGTCGCCGATCGCCGAGTCATCTTCCTTCGCCAGCGCCATTTTAATACCGGTGAACAGCAGGAAAGCGCCGAACAGATACAGCAGCCACTGGAACTGGCTGACCAGCCAGCTGCCGGCGAAGATCATGATGGTACGCAGCACGATCGCCCCCAGCACGCCGTAGATCAGCACCCGCCGTTGCAGGTTGGCCGGCACGGCGAAGTAGCTGAACAGCATCAGCCAGACGAACACATTATCCACCGCCAGCGCTTTTTCGATCAGGTAGCCGGTCAGGAAGGCCAGCGCCTGGGTATCGGCGACGGCGCGCCCGGCGGTTTCATTCAGGTAGTACCAGAAACCGAAGTTGAACAGCAGGGAGAGGCTGACCCACACCAGCGACCAGCTGGCGGCCTGCTTCATAGTCATGGTGTGCGCGCCTTTACGGCCCTGCAACAGGAGATCGATTGCGAGCATCACGACTATGACGGCGGCAAAGCTGCCCCATAACCACGGTGTGCCAACGGAATTCATCATCAGAGGTATCCTTCAAAAACAAAAACGGCCAACGTCGGAAGACGCCAGCCGCTCTGTGAACGCTGCAAGCAAACCTCGCCTTCCGGCAAGGTCTCACTTACAACGTTGATGAAGGTGGTTACACCTTTGACATCAGGTTGCCCGGTAACCGGATGCTTGCGCATCGTAATGACGATTGACCGGCAATGAAGTTACTCCCCTTTGCAGAGCAGAAAGTAATGCAAAATGTGTCGGCGGTCAACGTGAATCGCGTTAACCGGCCATCGCTTTTTGCGCGCCGAGGCTGACGACGAATCCCTGCAGCAGCAGGCGGCTGAATGGCGTGTCGCTAACCTGTTGTTGTTGCTGTTGGTAGCGGGCCTGCTGCTCGGGATGCAGCTCGCCGAGCCACTGCAGATACTGGCTCATCACCGCGCCGTTGAATTCCGGGTGGAACTGGGTGGTCAGGGCGTGATCGCCATAGCGCAGGATCTGGTGCGCGTCCTGCTGCGAACGCGCCAGCGTCTGCGCGCCGGCGGGCGGCGTCAGCACGCTCTGCGAGTGGATCAGGTTGGCCTTGAAGCGCGGCGGCAGCAGGGTGAGCCGCCGATCGTCGGCTGCGGCGGGCAGCAGTTCGATCTCCAGCGTACCCACCTCCATGCCCTGCGGGTGGTAGCCCACTTCGCCGCCGAGCGCGTAGGCCAACAGCTGGTGGCCGTAGCAGACGCCGAACAGCGGCAGTTTGATCGCCATCGCCTGGCGCAGCCACTCGGCGGCTTCCTCGCTCCACGGCAGCCGTTCGGTCACCATCGCCGGCGAGCCGGTGATGACTACGCCGCAATAGGCGGCAGGCGGCAACGGCCGTTCGCCGGCGGGCAGGTGCACGATGTGCGCACGTTCGGCGTCGATATTGCCCTGTTGCAGGAACATGCCTTCAAAGTTGGCCAATTCCTGACGAATGGCCTGCGGCGCGTCGCCGGTTTGCATCACGAGCAGCGGTTTCATCTCATTCTCCGTCGGCGGGGAAGACGACGCCGGTCTGGCGGCGGATATCGGTCAGCAGGCGGGCGACGATCAGCGAATTCTCCAGTCCCGGATGTTCCACCTGATGCTGCTCAACCAGCTCGGCGAAGGCCAGCGCCTCATACAGCATGGTGTTGATGTGCTGCGGCTGGCTCAGATCCTGGCGGTTGCCGCCGCGCGGCGTCAGCGCCACGCCCTGGCACTCGGAAATCTTGTCGATAATCAGCGTGCCTTCCTCCCCCTGGATCTCGCTGGGGATCGCCGAGTCGCTGACCTTGGAATGGGAAAGCGTGACGTCGAAATCGCCGTAGTTCAGGCAGACGGTGCCGTGGGCGTCAACGCCGGTATCGAGCAGTGTGGCGCTGGCGAGCACCGACTGCGGCGCGCCGAACAGCGCTACCGCGCTGGCCAGGCAGTAGTAGCCGATATCCATGATTGAGCCGTTGGAGAACTGTGGGTTAAAGGTGTTGGGGTTCTCGCTGGCGAGATAACGCGGATAGCGCGAAGAGTATTGGCAGTAGTTGATAAAGGCTTTGCGTAACCGGCCGACGTTCGGCAATGCCTGTTGCAGCGCCAGAAAATTCGGCAGATAGGCGCTTTTGAATGCCTCGAACAGCACCACCTGGTTTTCCCGCGCGCAGGCTACCAGCTGTTCCGCTTCGCGCTGGTTGGAGGCCAGCGGTTTTTCGCAGATCACGTGCTTTTTATGGCGCAGGAACAGCAGCGATTGCGGGCAGTGCAGGGAATTGGGGCTGGCGATATACACCGCGTCTATGGCATCGGACTGGGCCATTGCCTCGAGCGAGTCGAAAAACTGCGTGACCTGATAGTTGGCGCCAAACGCCTGCGCCTGCTCCAGCGAGCGTGAATACACGGCGCTCAGCTTGAGTTTGCCGCTTTCATGGGCGGCATCGATAAAACGTTCCGTAATCCAGTTGGTGCCGACAACGGCAAAGCGAATCATAGCGAGCTCCGGTCCAGCCTAAAACCGCAGATTATCACGCCCTCACTCGCTATGCATACAGCTCGCCGAACAGCGAAAGGTGCGTCAGATACAGCCGGGTATCGAACTCCAACTGGTGGTAATCCGGCTCCATATGGCAGCACAGGCTGTAGAACGCCTTGTTGTGATCTTTCTCTTTCAGATGCGCCAGCTCATGCACCACGATCATGCGCAGGAACGGCTCAGGCGCGACCTTGAACACCGTCGCCACGCGGATTTCCGCCTTGGCCTTCAGCTTGCCGCCCTGCACGCGCGAGATGGCGGTGTGCAGGCCCAGCGCGTGCTTCATGACGTGGATCTTGCTGTCATAGGCCACCTTGCTCAGCGGCTGGGCGTTGCGCAGATACTGGTTTTTCAGATCGACGGTAAACTGATACAGCGACTTGTCGGTGGTGCAGTCATGCACCTGCGGATAGCGCTGCAGCAGCACGTCTCCCAGCCGATTCTGATGGATCAGTTGCTGCACCTGGCTTTGCAGATGCGTTGGGTAGCCTTGCAGGTAGGCGAGTTCGATGTCATGCATGAGTGATATTGCGTCCCAGTATTTCTTTGATTGGCCGCAGCCGCACACGTTGCGCATCGGCCTGTCTGGCTTCCCAGCGATCGTGTGCCGCCTGCAGGTTTAGCCAAAAGTCGGCGGTCGTTTCGAACAGGTCGGCAAACAGGTTGGCCTCGGCAACGCTCATGCGTCGATGCCCGTTGCACAGGCGGTTAACAGTGGCACGGGTGACGCCCAGTACCTTCGCCAGTTCTTCCTGGCCGATGCCCAACGGCGTTAAATACTCTTCCTGCAGCACTTCCCCCACCGTGGTGGGTTCGCGAGTCGTGGTTTCCAACATAGGTTCCCCCTCGTTCAGGTATCTTGGTGAGGATCGAGGTAAATTTTTTCAGCGGCATCATGCCGCCACTGGAACATCAGCCGCCAGTGCATATTGACGCGCAGACTTGACCATCCCTGAAATGGCCCGGATAGCCGCTTGTAATAGTTACCCGTGGGGTGATGCAAATCACGCTCTTGCTGCGCGGCGGCCAATATATCGAGCTTTCTGGCCAACTGCCGCTCGAGCACGCCGGGGATCAGACGGCTGCGTTTGCCTTCCAGATAGAACTGCTCCAGATAGCGATCGCGGAAAGATTTAATCATGCTTTCCCCCTTCCATAGGGACTGGCAGTGTAACATTTAAAGTTACACCTCGTCAGGTTAAAAAAACGTCGACATGGGTGCTTGGGAGGGAAAGGTTAATGTTGTTAAAGGAGAAAAGGGACGCGGGTTTTCAGATACGCGGCGCAATACGCAATTTATCCGAAAAAACATTTTACTGACGGGCGTTTTTAGGGGATAAACAGCCCAAATTTTATCAGTCAGGAGGGGCAATGAGCCAACTCGATCTGGGAACACAGCAACTTGAGCTGGAGCGTTATCCCCAACAGGAAGAATCCACCCAACTGCAGGCGTGGGAAGCGGCGGACGAATATCTGCTGCAACAGCTTGAAAACGTAGATATCGGCGGCCGCCCGGTGCTGATTTTCAACGATAACTTCGGCACCCTGGCCTGTGCGTTGCACGCGCATCGCCCTTACAGCGTCAGCGATTCGTACATGAGCCAGCTGGCGACGCGCCACAACCTCAAACTCAACGGTCTGGATCCTGAGCAGGTCACGCTGCTGGACAGCCTGGCCGAGCTGCCGGCGGCGCCGGCGGTGGTGCTGATTCGCGTGCCGAAAGCGCTGGCGCTGCTGGAACAGCAGCTGCGCGCGCTGCGCCACGTCGTGACCGAAGACACGCTGATCGTCGCCGGCGCCAAAGCGCGCGACGTGCACACTTCGACGATGCAGCTGTTTGAAAAAGTGCTGGGCCCGACGCGCACCAGCCTGGCGTGGAAGAAAGCGCGTCTGATCTTCTGCCAGGCGGCGGATATCGTCCCGCCGGCAGCGGCGGAAACCACCGACTGGACGCTGGACGGCACCGATTGGCTTATCCATAACCACGCCAACGTCTTCTCGCGCGGCAGCCTGGATATCGGCGCGCGCCTGTTTATGGAACATCTGCCGCGCGGCCTGAACGGCCACATCGTCGATCTGGGCTGCGGCAACGGCGTGATTGGCCTGACGGCGCTGGCGCAAAACCCGGAAGCGCAGGTGACCTTCGTCGATGAATCTTACATGGCGGTGGCTTCCAGCGAGCTGAACGTGGAGCACAACCTGCCGCAAGAGCTGGATCGCTGTCAGTTTGAGGTGAACAACGCGCTGGCGGGCATCGAGCGCGAAAGCGTGCAGGCGGTGCTGTGCAACCCGCCGTTCCACCAGCAACACGCCATTACCGATCACACCGCCTGGCAGATGTTCTGCGACGCCAAGCGCTGCCTGCAGGTGGGCGGTGAACTGCGCATCGTCGGCAACCGTCACCTCGACTACCATCAGAAGCTCAAGCGCCTGTTCGGCAACTGCACGCTGGTGGCCTCGAACAAGAAGTTCGTGATCTTGAGAGCGGTGAAATCCGGCGCGCGTCGCTGAGCGTGAATAACAAGGGGCGCCGGGCGCCCCTCAGGCTGTAGACAAAGGGGGAAAAAGCGTGGTTTTTCCCCCTTTGTGGATATCAGCCGAAAATCAATAAATTGATTTTCCTTGTTCTCTATTCGCTGCTCTCTGCCAACCCGGCATGGGGATGAGGTTTGTCATCAATATCAGGGGCGCCGGGCGCCCCTTTTTTACAGCGCCATCGCCAACCGCGTACCCTGATCGATCGCGCGGCGGGCGTCCAGCTCGGCGGCCACGTCGGCGCCGCCGATCAGGTGCACGGTTTTCCCCATCGCCAGCAGTGGTTGCTGCAGTTCGCGGCGCGGTTCCTGCCCGGCGCAAATGACCACCGTGTCCACCGGCAGGCAGCTGTCTTGCTCGGCGCGGGTGATGTGCAGCCCTTCGTCGTCGATCAGCCGATAGCTGACGCTATTGAGCATCTTCACGCCGCGCATCGCCAGGCTGGCGCGGTGGATCCAACCGGTGGTTTTGCCCAGGCCTTCGCCCACTTTGCTGGTTTTGCGTTGCAACAGATAGATTTGCCGGGCGGCGCGTGGCGCCTGAGGGCCTTGCTCAGCCAGACCGCCGCGCTGTTCAAGGCGCCCGTCGATGCCCCATTCGCGGTTGAATTCCGCCTGATCCAGGCTGCTGGACACGCCGTGCTGGCTGAGGTACTCGGCGGTATCGAAGCCGATGCCGCCGGCGCCGACGATCGCCACCCGCTGGCCGACCGGTTTTTTATCACGCAGCACGTCCAGATAGCTCAGCACCTTGGCGTGCCCGATGCCGGGGATGTCCGGGGTGCGCGGCACGATGCCGCAGGCGAGGATCACCTCATCGAATTCGCTTAAATCCGCCGCTTCGACCTTGACGCCCAGCCTGACCGTCACTTCACGCAGCGCCAGCTGGCGGCGGAAGTAACGCAGCGTTTCATGGAATTCTTCCTTGCCGGGGATCTGCTTGGCGATGTTGAACTGGCCGCCGATCTGCTCGGCGGCGTCGAACAGCGTCACCTGATGGCCACGGCTGGCGGCGGTGGTGGCGAAGGCCAGCCCGGCAGGGCCGGCGCCGACCACCGCCAGTTTTTTCGGTTTTTCCGCCATCGTCAGCGGCATTTCGGTTTCGCGGCAGGCGCGCGGGTTGACCAGACAGGAAGTCAGCTTGCCTTCAAAAATCTGGTCGAGACAGGCCTGGTTGCAACCGATGCAGGTATTGATCTCGTCGGCGCGCCCTTCGGCGGCTTTTTGCACAAAGGCGGCGTCGGCGAGGAACGGGCGCGCCATCGACACCATATCGGCGCAGCCGTCCGCCAGCACCTGCTCGGCCACCGCCGGATCGTTGATGCGGTTGGTGGTGATCAGCGGGATGCTGACCTTGCCCATCAGCTTGCGGGTCACCCAGCTGAATCCGGCGCGCGGCACCATGGTGGCGATGGTCGGAATACGCGCTTCGTGCCAGCCGATGCCGGTATTGATAATGGTGGCGCCCGCCTGTTCGACTGCCAGCGCCAGCTGTTCGATCTCTTGCCAGCTGGAGCCGTCTTCCACCAGGTCGAGCATCGATAGCCGGTAGATCAAAATGAATTCCGGGCCCACCGCCTGGCGCACCGCCCTGACGGTCTCGACGGCGAAGCGCATGCGATTGGTGAAGCTGCCGCCCCATTGGTCGTCGCGCTGGTTGGTGCGCGTCGTCAAGAATTGGTTGATCAGATAGCCTTCGGAACCCATCACCTCAACGCCGTCGTAGCCGGCCTGCTGCGCCAGCGCCGCACAGCGGGCGAAATCGGCGATGGTTTGCTCAATCTCCGCTTCGCTGAGCGCGCTCGGCGTAAACGGGTTGATCGGCGCCTGCAGCGCGGAAGGGGCCACCAGTTTGGGTTGATAGCTGTAGCGGCCGGTGTGCAGGATCTGCAGCGCAATTTTGCCGCCCGCCTGATGGACGGCCTCGGTCACCGGGCGGTGGTGAGGCAATTGCGCCTCGCTGTTGAGGAGCGAACCGCCGCGAAACACCACGCCCTGTTCGTTCGGGGCAATGCCGCCGGTGACGATCAGCGCCACGCCGGCGGCGGCGCGCTCGGCATAGAACGCGGCCAGGCGCTGCGGGCCGTCGGGCAGCTCTTCCAGGCCGGTATGCATCGATCCCATCAGCACCCGGTTTTTCAGGGTGGTGAAGCCGAGATCCAGCGGCGCCAGCAGGTGAGGGTAATTGCTCATTGCACTCTCCATCGGGTGAAATCGGGGCCCGTTGTTATAATTATGTGAACACAAGTGGTCGGATGAGATAAATCTAGCCGTTGTCGCGCCGCTTGGGAATCTGCGTTGCGCCGAATGTGATAGATGTCATGAATCTCAGACTCTGTTTGCATAACGAACAAAAGATCGGTTAGCCTTTACGCGTTGCAAATTCCTTCTCTCTGCGGAGCCATAACCGAAAATGAACAACCACGCCTGTTGATATCTGGTCCCACGCCGTGCGCTCTCGCGCCCTGTGGGGATGTTTTGATCTCATTCAGGAGTGCTTATGGCTCATTTAGCGCAGTCCCCTTATTTCGTTTTACATCAACTGACCTGCCAATTTGCTGACGGCGAAACGCTGTTCGGCCCGCTGGATCTCGTTTTTGATCGGTCGCGCTGCGGCCTGGTGGGGCGCAACGGCGTCGGCAAAACCCAGCTGCTGCGCCTGATCGCCGGGCTGGATCAACCGGGCAACGGGCACGTCGAATCTCATGCCGCATTGGCTTACGTTGCGCAGCAGCCGGAGATCGCGCCGCACACTACGCTGGCCCAGCTGTTGGGCTACGGCGAGGTGTTCGCCGCGCTGGCGCGTCTCGAGCAGGGGCGGCCGTTGGCGGACGATATCGATCGTCTGGAAGGGCGCTGGGATCTCAACGATCGTCTGCAAAACGCCTTTGCCGCCGCCGGGTTGCCGGCCTTCGATCCGTTGCGATCCGCCAGTTCGCTGAGCGGCGGCGAGCGGATGCGCGCGTCGCTGTGCGGCGCCTTGCTCGGCGAGGCGGATTTTCTGCTGCTGGACGAACCGACCAACCACCTCGACAGCGCCGGCCGCGCCTGGCTGTATCAGCAGCTGGATCAGTGGCGGGGCGGGCTGTTGATCGCCAGCCATGACCGGCAGCTGCTGGGGCGCATGGAGCGCATCGTCGAACTGACGCCCGGCGCGCTGCGCAGCTACGGCGGCAACTATGAGGACTACCGGCGCCAGCGCGATACGGAGCAGCAGGCGGCGCGCGCCGATCTGGAGCATGCGCGCGAGGAGCGCCGCCGCACCCGCGCTCGCCAACAGAAAGAGCACGACATGAGCCAGCGGCGCTCGGCGCAAACGCTGCGCGTCGTCGATACGCTGAATATCGCCTCTTTCGAACGGGTGGCCTACAAGTCGGCGGCGAAGGAGAGCCTCGGCACGCTGCGCAAACAACATCAGGATCGGCGCGACAGCCTCGATGCGGCGGTGCGTGAAGCCTATCAGCGGGTGGAGGAGGAACCGCCGGTGTTGCTGGCGCTGCCGGGCAGTGAAGTGAACGCGAACAAGCAGGTGCTGGTGCTCGAGCGGCTGCAGCTGCCGTTCGTCAGCGCGCCGCCGCTGGATTTGCGGATCGACGGCCCGATGCGCGTGGCGTTGACCGGCCCCAACGGCTGCGGAAAATCCACCTTGCTGAAGACCCTTCTCGGGCAGCTGGCGGCGCTTTCCGGCCATTGTCATTGCCCGCTGTCGACGGCCTACCTCGATCAAACCCTGTCGCAGCTCGATCCGGGCCTGTCGGTGATGGAGCATCTGGGGCTACAGGATTCGCCGCTGGCGGAAGGGGCGTTGCGCACCCGGCTGGCGCAGCTGCAGCTTGGCGCGGATCGCATCGCGTTGCCGCTGGGCTCGCTGAGCGGCGGTGAACGCTTGAAGGCGGCGCTGGCCTGCGCGCTGTGGCGGCGACAACCGGCGCAGCTTCTGTTGCTCGACGAGCCGACCAACCACCTGGATCTGGCGTCGTCGCTGGCGATCGAAACCGCGCTGGCGGATTTCCCCGGCGCGATGCTGGTGGTGTCGCACGACGAAGACTTCCTGCAGGCGCTGAGGCCGACGCACCGCCTGAACAGGCAAGCGGACGGCTGGCGGCTTCAGGCCTGGTGAGGCAGGCGGGCGGCGATCTGACCTAGTGCGGGGCGTTGATGCACGCCAGCAGCTGGGTGAAGGCGGCGGCCATTTGCTCTTCCGGCACGCAGGCAAAGCCCATCAGCAGGCCGCGCCGGCGGTTGGGCTGCATATAGTAGCGCGACAGCGGCCGCACCAGCACCCCGCGCGCGCCGGCGGCGGCGGCGATCGCCACGTCGTCGGCCTCGTCCGGCAGGTTGAGGATCAGGTGCAAACCGGCGTTGCTGTTGAATTCGCTGAGCGCCTGCTTGCCGAGATGTTGTTCGATCAACCCGGTCAGGAAGGCGCGCCGCCGGGCATACAGCAACCGCATGCGGCGGATATGCGCCGTGTAGTGCCCCGCCTGAATAAACTCCGCCAGCGCGCTCTGGATCAGCAGGTGCCCGCCGCGGTACAGCTCGGCATGGGCGGTTTTCAGCGCCTGCACCAGCGGCGGCGGCAACACCACATAGCCGAGGCGCAGCGCCGGGTAGAGCGTTTTGCTGAAGGTGCCGATATAGATCACCGGCGCGTCGGCTTCCAGCCCTTGCAACGCCGGGATCGGCTGGCCGGAAAAGCGGAATTCACTGTCGTAGTCGTCCTCGACGATCCAACCGCCGGCGTTGCGCGCCAGCGCCAGCAGCCGTTGGCGGCGCGCCAGGCTCATCACCGAGCCGAGCGGATACTGGTGCGACGGGGTGACGAAGATCAGCCGCGGTGGGTTGGTCGGCTGCTCCGGCGGCACCAGCCCGGCCTCGTCTACCGCCAGCGGGCAGATGTTCAGCGCATTGATGCGCAGGATATTGCGGATCCCCCAATAGCCCGGCTCTTCGATCCAGGCGTCATCCCCCGGATTGCACAACATGCGCGTCACCAGATCGATCGCCTGATGGATGCCCTCGGTGATCAGGATCTGTTCCGGCGAGCAGCGTACCGAGCGCGCCACCCGCAAATACTCCACCAACGCATGCTGCAGCTCCGGGCTGCCGCCCTGATTGCTGTAGGTCAGCCGCTGCGGCGCCGGGCGGCGGCTGAGGCGCGCCTGGATCTTGCTGAACAGCTGATGAGGAAAGGCGTTGACGTCGGGCACGCCGGGAATGAATGCCCCCCATTGTTTGGGGCTGGCGCTGGCGTGGTGCAGCAGCGTGGCGCCGCGCTCCGACAGTTCGACGCGCCGCGGTTGCCCGCTGCCGTCCGCCGGGGCGCCGCCGGTGGACAGGCAGCTGTCCGGCACCGTGTCAGCGACGAAGGTGCCGCTGCCGGCGCGCGCCGACACGTAGCCTTCTGCCAACAGTTGTTCATAAACGGTTAACACGGTGTTGCGTGACAGGCTGAGCTCCTGCGCCAGGTCGCGCGAGGCGGGCAGGCGGCTGGAGGGCGGCAGACTGCCGTCGAGAATGCTGGTGCGGATCGCGTTGTAAAGCCGCTTGTGCAGTTTGTCATCAGGCTGTTCGCCGAGGCGCTGCAGCAACAGATCACCACTCAATGAGCGCAATTGGATCCCTCAATTATTCGTAACTGGCACTCGATTATAGGGCCACATCCTGTGTAAATAAACGGCATTGTTTCACGAATGTGAACGAAACGTGTAACTGGCACCGACCGGAGAGAACAGCATGAAAAACGCAGAATTGAACCAACGCCGTCAGGACGCCACCCCGCGCGGAGTGGGCGTGATGTGTGGTTTTTACGCCGAGCGCGCAGAGAACGCCACGCTGTGGGATGTGGAAGGCAAAGAAGTGATCGACTTTGCTTCGGGGATCGCCGTGCTGAACACCGGGCACCGTCACCCGAAAGTGATCGCCGCAATTGAAAAGCAGCTGCAGGCCTTCACTCACACCGCCTATCAGATCGTTCCTTACGAAAGCTATGTCTCTCTGGCGGAGCGCATCAACCAACGCGCGCCGATCGCCGGTCCGTGTAAAACCGCCTTCTTCACCACCGGCGCGGAAGCGGTGGAAAACGCGGTGAAGATCGCCCGCGCTTACACCGGCCGCCCGGGGTTGATCACCTTCGGCGGCGGTTTCCACGGCCGCACCTACATGACCATGGCGCTGACCGGCAAAGTGGCGCCTTACAAACTGGGCTTTGGCCCATTCCCCGGCTCGGTGTTCCACGGCCAGTACCCGAACGCGCTGTACGGCGTGACCACCGAAGACGCGATGAACAGCCTGGACCGCCTGTTTAAAGCGGATATCGATCCCAAGCAGGTGGCGGCGATCGTGCTGGAGCCGGTGCAGGGCGAGGGCGGCTTCAACGTGGCGCCGGCCGATTTCATGCAGGCGCTGCGCGCGCTGTGCGACCAGCACGGCATTCTGCTGATCGCCGACGAAGTGCAGACCGGCTTCGCCCGCACCGGCAAGCTGTTCGCCATGGAACACTACAGCGTTAAGCCCGATTTGATCACCATGGCGAAAAGCCTGGCGGGCGGCATGCCGCTGTCGGCGGTGGCGGGCCGCGCCGAGGTGATGGACGCGCCGGCGCCGGGTGGGCTGGGCGGCACCTACGCCGGTAACCCGCTGGCGGTGGCCGCCGCGCACGCGGTGCTGGACGTGATTGAAGAGGAGCAACTGTGCCAGCGCGCTCAGCGCTTGGGTCAGCACCTGGTGGAAGTGCTCCAGCAGGCGCGCAAAACCAGCCCGGCGATCGCCGATGTGCGCGCGCAGGGATCGATGGTGGCGGTGGAGTTCAACGATCCGGCTACCGGTAAACCTTCAGCCGATATCACCCGTCAGGTGCAGCAGAAGGCGATGGAGGAAGGGCTGCTGCTGCTGAGCTGCGGCGTGAACGGCAACGTGATCCGCTTCCTCTACCCGCTGACTATCCCGGACGATCAGTTCACCAAGGCGATGGGCATCCTGTCCCGCGCGCTGGCCCACTAAGGAGCGAACGGCATGAAATTGAACAATCCCGAGCTGTTGCGCAGCCAGTGTCTGATCAACGGCGAATGGTGCGACGCCCTGAGCGGCAAGCGCGAAGCGGTGATCAACCCGGCCACCGGCGCCGAACTGGCCAGCATTCCGCTGGTCAGCGAAGAGGAAACCCAACAGGCGATCGCGGCGGCGCAGCGGGCGCAAAACGACTGGAAACAGCTGACCGCCAAGCAGCGTTCCGCGCTGCTGTTGGCCTGGGCTGATAAGGTGCTGGCCGCGCAGGAAGATCTGGCGCAGCTGATGACCGCCGAGCAGGGCAAATCGCTGGCGGAAGCGCGCGGCGAAGTGACCTACGCCGCGTCGTTCATCACCTGGTTCGCCGAAGAGGCCAAGCGGGTGGACGGCGCGGTATTGCAGGCGCCGCAGGCTTCGCAGCGCCTGGTGGTGGTGAAGCAGCCGATCGGCGTGTGCGCGGCCATCACCCCGTGGAACTTCCCGGCGGCGATGATCACCCGCAAGGTGGCGCCGGCGCTGGCGGCCGGTTGCGCCATCATCGTCAAACCGGCCGAGCAAACGCCGCTGACCGCGCTGGCGCTGGCCAAGCTGGCGCAGGACGCCGGCATTCCCGCCGGCGTGTTGCAGGTGGTGACCGGCGAAGCGGCGCAGGTGGGCAAGGTGTTGTGCGACAGCTCGGTGGTGCGCAAGCTGAGCTTTACCGGCTCGACCGAGGTCGGCCGCATCCTGATGGCGCAGTGCGCGCCGAGCATCAAGAAACTGTCGCTGGAGCTGGGCGGCAATGCGCCGGTCATCGTGTTCGACGACGCCAATCTGGACGCGGCGGTGGCGGGCATCATGGCCTCCAAATTCCGCAACAGCGGCCAGACCTGCGTGTGCGCCAACCGCATCTACGTGCAGGATGGCATCTACGAGCGGCTGGCGGAGAAGCTGGTGGCGGCGGTCGAGCAGTTGAAAGTCGGCGACGGCAGCCAGGAAGGCACCACTCAGGGGCCGCTGATCGACAGCGATGCGGTGGCGAAGGTGCAGAGCCACATCGACGACGCGCTGATCAAAGGGGCGCAGATCGCCACCGGCGGCCAGCCGCACGCGCTGGGCGGCACCTTCTTCCAGCCGACGGTGGTGACCGGCGTGACGCAGAAGATGCGCTTCGCCAAAGAAGAGACCTTCGGGCCGGTGGCGCCGCTGTTCCGTTTCCATGACGAGGCGGAAGCCATCGCCATGGCCAACGACACCGAATTCGGTCTGGCCGCCTATCTGTTCACGCAGAACGCCGCGCGCCAGTGGCGGGTGCCGGAAGCGCTGGAGTACGGCATGGTCGGCATCAACACCGGGCTGATTTCCAACGAAGTGGCGCCGTTCGGCGGCGTGAAACAGTCAGGGCTCGGGCGTGAAGGATCGCGCTACGGGATAGAAGAATATCTGGAGCTGAAATACCTGTGTATCGATGTAAGCCGTTGAGCGTCAGGACGTTAACCCATCCCGGCGGCCAGCGTCGCCGGGCGATAAAGGATGATGCATGTCTGATAATATCTCTGTTTCTCCGGCGCTTGCCGCCGGGGTGCGAGCACCTGCACCCGCCAAATCGTTAAGTTTCCTCGAAGGGGTGGCGATGATCGTCGGCACCAACATCGGCGCCGGCGTGCTCTCCATCGCCTACGCCTCCAGCAAGGCCGGCTTTCTGCCGCTGCTGTTTTGGCTGGTGCTGGTGGGGAGCCTGACCACCATCACCATGCTGTACGTTGCCGAATCTACGCTGCGCACCCGCGCGCATCTGCAGCTGAGCGGACTGGCGAAGCGCTACGTCGGCGGCCTGGGCGCCTGGCTGATGTTCGCTTCGGTGTGCGTCAACAGCGTCGGGGCGCTTACCGCCTACATGACCGGCAGCGGCAAGCTGCTGCAATCGCTGTTCGGCATCTCGCCGGCGCTGGGCAGCCTGCTGTTTTTCGTGCCCGCCGCCGGTGTGCTGTACCTCGGTTTGAAAGCGATCGGCCGCGGCGAGAAGTTCATCAGCATCGGCATGGTGGTAATGTTGACCGCGCTGGTGGCGGCGACGCTGCTGAAAGACACCACCCAGATGCGCAACCTGCTGGACGGCGACTGGCGCTATATGGTGCCGGTGTTCAACGTGGTGGTGTTCTGCTTCTCGGCGCAGTACATCGTGCCGGAGATGGCGCGCGGCTTCGCCGACAAGCCCGAGCAACTGCCGAAGGCGATCATCGTCGGCATGGTCGTGACCTTCATTTTGCTGGCGGCGGTGCCGATGTCGGTGATCGCGCTCAGCGGGCTGGATGACATCTCCGATGTGGCCACCATTTCCTGGGGCCAGGCGCTGGGGCAGTGGGCGTTCTTCTCCGCCAACATCTTCGCGCTGTGCGCGATGCTGACCTCGTACTGGGGATTGGGCGGCAGCTTCCTGACCAATATCTTCGACAAGTTCCGGCTGGGCAACGACGAGCTGCCGCTGCGCCGCTTCGGTGTGCTGCTGCTGGTGGTGGTGCCGCCGTTCGCGCTGGCCTACAGCGGGCTGGTGTCGTTCGTCAACGCGCTCTACTTCGCCGGGGTGTTCAGCGGGGTGATCCTGTCGATCATGCCGATGCTGATCCTGCGCGGCGCCCGCAAACACGGCGATCAGATCCCACGCTGGCAGTGCAACTGGATCACGCACCCGCTGCTGCAGATCAGCATTGTGTTGCTGTACCTGGCCAGCGCGGTGTACGCCATCGCTTCATTGTTAGGCTATCTGCCCTCTGGATGGTGATTTGCCTTCCCTCAAGCAGTGATGTTGTTTCTCGGCATTGAGAACGGCGGCGTCGTGGCCGCCGATTTTTTCCTCAGGCGCGTCGTTTTTCCGACAGCGCCAGCCAGGCCTGCACCGACGGGCGCTGCCACTGCTTGTGCGCATAGTGGCGCACGCGCTCCGGCACCGGATCGCCGTGCATTACCAGCCGGTTGAGCATCAGCGCCAGATCGGTGTCGGCGATGCACCACTCCCTGAACAAATTATCCTGCCCGTGGCTCAACAGCTTTTCCACGGCGGCGATCAGCTTGCGCGCGGCCTCCTGCGCGGCTTCGGACAGCGGCGGGAACTTGCCGTTGTTGAACACCACTTCGGTCGAGCGCTCGGCGCGGATCGGCAGCAGATCGCTGCGCAACCAGGCCTGGATCTCGCGCGCCTTGGCGCGCAGCTTCACGTCGCGCGGGTACACGGCGTGGGCCGGGTGGATGTCTTCCAGGTATTCGGCGATCGCCGAAGACTCCGAGAGCTGGAACTCGCCGATCGCCAACGTCGGCACCCGGCGGGTGAGCGACAGCGCCGCGTAGGCTGCCTCTTTGTTCTCTTCTTTCGCCAGATCCACCGGCTTCACGGTGAACGGAATGCCTTTTTCCGTCAGCACGACAAAGGCGGACATGGCGTACGGGCTGAAAAATTCACTGTCGGTATAAAGCTCGGTGATCGGTTGAGACATCGGCGGTTCCTCGGGGTTAAGGGGGGAACATTCATCATTGTCGAGGGGAGGCTAAAAATCAATCTGTTAGCCTAAAAGTTCTTGGGCGGCGCGGTTTACGGCGCCGTGAGCTCCTTCAGGATGATGTGATATATTTGTTGCCAACACGTGAATTGAGCCGTATTGGGTAACATGAAGACGCAGTGGATAGAACGAGTGAAAGTGGGATGCGCGCGCCTGTGGCCGCACCCGCTGGCGGTGGGCAAACGAGAGATGCTGATTTCCAGCGTTGGTGCCGGTTTGGGGCTGATGCTCGCCGGCTGGATCAGCCACTTTATTTTGGGCGAGGTAAACCTGTGGTTTATCGCGCCGATGGGCGCTTCGGCGGTGCTGCTGTTCGGCGTGCCCAACAGCCCGCTGGCGCAGCCCTGGTCGATCGTTGGCGGCAATGCGCTGGCGGCGACGGTGGGCGTGAGCGCCGGTCTGCTGATCCCCGATCCGGGCCTGGCCTGCGGCGCTGCGGCGGCGGTGGCCATCGGCCTGATGTTCAAGCTGCGCTGCCTGCATCCACCCGGCGGCGCGGTGGCGCTGACCGCCATCCTCGGCGGCCCCGGCATTCATCAGATGGGCTACCACTTCGTGTTGTACCCGGTGCTGCTGAACTCGGTGCTGCTGGCGGCGCTGGCCATTCTGTTCAATAACCTGGCCGGGCGGCGCTACCCGCACGCGCTGGCGCCGGCGGAGGCCAAGCCGGCCAATCTGCCGATCGATGCCGTTTCCATCACCCGCGCCGATCTGCACGAGGCGCTGATGGAGGGGGATCTGTTCGATATCGATGAGGACGATCTGCAGGAGATCCTGCTGCGCGCCGAGCAGTTGGCGCATCAGCGGCAAAGCAAGATCGCCTGATCAGCCCAGCGTTTTATCGGATGGCGGAAGGCGCGTAACCAAAACGCTTTTGAAAGCGTTCGCTAAAACGCGATCTGGATTTGTAACCGCAGGCCTCTGCAATGCGGGTCATATCCCATCGGGTGGTTTGAAGCAACATCATGGCGTGATGCATGCGGACGTCTATCAGCAAATCTTCGAAGCGTGTCTGTTCGGCAGCAAGGCGCCGCCGCAACGTTGCCGGGCTCATCGCTAACGTTTTTCCTGCTGTTTCTGCCGTCCAGTTTTGTTCCGGAGCCTCAAGAATCAAGGTGCGCAGGCGCTGTGATGGGCTATCCAACGGCAAATGCGTAAAAACATGCCCCCGTTCGGCCAGCGCGGTCAAAAAGTCCAGAAGGCGGTATTGCAGGCGAATATCGCTGATTTCCTGTTTTTCCACGCTTTCAATCACGTGATAAAACGTTGCCGACAGGTCTTCGTCCAGAGGCAGCGTTTTCCACGCGTCATTTTTAGGGGGGATAGGGGGGAAGCCTGCCGGGTTCGGTGAAAGACATCCAGCAGTTCTGCCGACAGCGTCAGGAATATCGAGCGAAAAGGCCGATCGATGTCGCCCGGCGTTTTGACTAAATCTGCGCGGGTATTGGGGGGGACCAGGAGCAGTTCGTCGGGGGTCTCCAGAGACAAATGTTGTGAAGCCGATGTGATACCAAGTTGGCCCGTCGCGATCAGCAAGACCGTCGCTTCATGGAAGACGAACTGCGGCGTGTGCAGCTGGCGTTTCAATGTCGGCTGGCACACTCCGCACAAGCGGTGCCTCGATACCGGAGCTCCCGACGGAGAGTGCCAATGCAAAAGCTTCGCATCCGGCTTGCGTCTGGTTCGCACTGATCCGAAGGAACCGGTCCGGCTCATATTCGACTCCTTCATGCGATTATTTCGCCGTTGATGCTACGTTAGGGTTCAGGCTGTAAAGGCCTGTCAGGCTCGCTTGGGCTAACACTGGCGCTTCCGCCAGGGCGGCATTTACATTAGCCCCTGTCAAAGGCCCTTGTACATCCAAACCGGGGGTAGCAAGCGCATAAACCGTGAAAATATAATGATGAACTAACGTATCGTTCCACGGTGGGCATGGGCCATCGTAACCGTAGTATTCCCCCTTCATCTGCTCGTCGGCGGCAAACCAACCGGTATAGTCATTGGTGCCGTGGCGATAGGCCGAAGGGGCGTTTGGCCCGGCTTTGCCACGCGGCGTTACGCCGTCCGATTGAGAGCCCGCCGCAATTTCCACGGTACTAGCCGGAATATCCAGCAGCAGCCAGTGAAAGAAATCAACGCGCGGCAACGAGGCGGGCACAACCCGACGCTCTTGATTCACATCATCACCACGGCTTGGCACGTCGGGATCATGGCAGACGATCACGAAAGACTGCGTGCCTGCAGGCACTTCACTCCAGGCCAGATGGGGGTTGCGATTTCCCGATAAAGCGACATGCTTGGCGGCATCGGGGATAGCGAAGGCGAATTCACCGGGAATGAATTCCCCTTCTTTAAAGCTTTGGCTGGTCAGTTTCATAAATGCCGATCTCCTGTTCTATTGAGCGGTCTCTGCGGGTATGCGAGGTCCTCATTATAAGTTTTTCAAAATGAATTAAGGCGACAAATCCAATCAAAATAGAACCAATTACGCTCATTGTGATTGTATTTGATTGATTTGTGTCGATGAACGGCCGTATTTGGCTGCTGTTTCGGCGCTAGCGCGATGGCGAACACTCTGGATGAGGGGGTAAGGTCAATATTGGCGAGGGCGAACTGGAGAAGAGGCTGCTGCGCGCCGAGCAGCTGGCGCATCAGCGGCAAAGCAAGGCCGCCTGATCAGCCCAGCGTTTTACGGTAAAACACCACCCGTTCCGTTTCGGCAAAGCCCAGCGCCGCATGCAGGCGCTGGGAGTCCAGATTGGCGATGTCGGTATCCGACGCCAGCTCGCTGCAGCCTTGCTGCTTGGCCCATTCCTGCACCTGTGCGATCAATCGCGCGGCCCAGCCCTGGCGGCGGGCGTGTTCGACGGTATAGATCCCTTCCAGAAACGCCACCGGCGACGACTCGCAGCCGTTGACGTAATCGTGGCGCAGCGCGACCTCGGCAAAGCCAACGAAAACGCCGTCCAGCCCCCGCGCCATAAACGCGGTGTGGTGCGGCGAAGCCAATATTTCGCGCATCTCCGCGCGGTGCTCTTCCAACGGACAAGTGGGCCACAGCGCCGAGCGCAGCGCCAGCCAGGCGTCGAGGTTGTCGTGGTCGCAGTTGACGATCATGCGGGATCCTTATGGGGCGAAATAAATCAGGAATGCCGAAATGGCAGTGTGGCACGGTGGTGGGAAACAAAAAAGCCATTATGCCGAGGGGCGCCCTTCATTAGGATGAAAGGGGTGTTGATATTTTAAGCGAAGTTAGTATAGGGTACGGCCAGGGCGCTGATAAGGGATTGTTATGGATGCGAAAGCCGTAGCTCAAGGAATTCTTGAGGGAATAGAGTCTTTACCAAGGGGCATTGTCTATAGTGCTCGTAGGACATGGCAGGGAGCAGGGCTCGGCGGTCGAGAGCTTAAGCGCCGCAATGAAATCGAAACGGAACGGTTCATCAAGGTCGTTCGTGCCGGCTATGGTATCGAAGCCCCGCTACGTGAGCTGATAGCGGTGATTATCCGTGACTGCTATCAGCGGATGGATCTGCAAACACAAACCGCGCTAAGCCAAAAATTAAACCATGTAGAGGGTTATCTTACAGGACGTATGGGGACGCAGTTCATTCTGGTTCAGCAAATCACACACCATATTTTGAAAAAGGTTATCGGCAGCACACTTTTCAAATGGGTATTCAAAGGTGTCACCATTGCTGGGCTAAACATCATTCTTTTACAAGGAATTATTGAACAGGCCGCCGTTTCTTCGCGTCGTTTGCGGGAACAATATCCCTCAACGTACCATAAGCTCACGCCACGAAATTTGGACATGATCTACTTTCTGGCGGAGGAGTATCTTGAACCCTTTGTTGCCTATACCAGCAAATCGAAAATGTTCTGTGAAGGTGTGAATCATGAGCTATCTAAAGTCTTGGGGCAGTAAGCTCGGTAAAGGATTGTCGCACCTTGTGGAAGCGATTTTGGGCGGGATATTTTCTGTCGCTGCGTTTGGCTCACTGTTCTGGTTCGACGAATGGTGGCAACGAATTCTGAGCGCGGCAATATTCCTGTTGCTGGTGTTTGTCACTATTGCTTTGTGTAGCCTTGTGAGAGGCGAGCGATAGCGGATAGATCAATCAAAAGCCAGCGGTTGGATTTTAACTAATGGTTAAGTGATGATGACTTCCTATCGTTAAGTAATAAAATCAATGAACTGGCTAAAATCCTTTCTTGTGAAGTTCGTTAAATTTGTTGGCCGACAAACTGCTGACTTGGCTGAGTCCATAGTCATTGGCCTGTTCTCTATAGCGGCATTTGTTGCCTTGTTCTGGTTTGATGAGTGGTGGAAATCTATCGCTGCGGCTGTCGCGATCTTCTTTGCCGGCTTCCTGGTAAGTCTGTCTATAGGCTGGTTAAGAGGGGAAAGATAGCTGAGAGTGTTGGCATACTGCCGCCATTTTGCCGCCACTGTGAGCAAGAAATAAAAAAGCCACTTCGAGAAAAGTGGCTTTTTTATATGATTTTAAAGCTAAAATTTGGTGGCCCCTGTTGGGTTTGAACCAACGACCAAGCGATTATGAGTCGCCTGCTCTAACCACTGAGCTAAGGGGCCAAGCCGCGAGATTATAGGGAATCCTTAAGCATCGGTCTACTGTTACCCGCCCGTATGTTGCTTTTCTGCGCAGTTCTAGCCTGTTGTAATTGCTGGCGGATTTTGCGATAACCGCAGTAAATCCCTGCAATGGACTCACGATACTCATGGAACTTCTGGCGCCCAACCTGCGGGTGGTGTTTTGCGGCATCAATCCCGGCCTTTCTTCCGCCCATCAGGGCTATCCTTTCGCCAACGGCAGCAACCGCTTCTGGAAGGTGATCCATCAGGCCGGCTTTACCGCGAGCCAGCTGGCGCCGGAGCAGTGGCAGCAGCTGAAGGACAACGGCTGCGGCATTACCGCGCTGGTGGCGCGCCCGACGGTGGCGGCCAGCGAGCTGTCGCGCGACGAGTTGCGCAGCGGCGGTGAGGCGCTGCAAGAGAAAATCCTGCGCTATCAGCCGCGCGCGCTGGCGATCTTGGGCAAGCAGGCGTTCACCACCGCCTTCGGGGTGAAAAACGCGCCCTGGGGCAAGCAGACGATGATGCTGGGAAAAACCGAGGTCTGGGTATTGCCCAACCCCAGCGGATTGAATCGCGCCACGCTGGAGCAGCTGACCGCCAGCTATCGCGAGCTGTTCCTGGTGCTGCAATGAGATAAGGGGAGTGTGCGATGACATCGATGATGAAAGGCTGTTTGATGGCGCTGTTATTGGTGACCGGCGCCGCACAGGCGGGGCATTCGCCGCAGGAAGCGCGCAACAAGCAGAACGTGCTGGAGTTTTATCGGCAGGGGCTGAACAACAAGGATTTTGCGGCGGCGCGGCCGTTTTTGGGCGAACAATACAAACAGCATAACCCCAATGCCAAAGACGGCGTGGCGGGTTTTCGTCAATTTGTCGAGCTGCTGAAAACGCGTTACCCCAACTCGCACAGCGAGATTAAACAGGCGTTCGTCGACGGCGACTACGTGATCCTGCATGTGGAGGTCAGCGGGCGCGAGGCCGGCAAGACCGCGGCGATCGTCGATATCTTCCGTCTGGACAGCGCCGGAAAGATCGTTGAACACTGGGACGTGACGCAGCCGGTGCCGGAGAAGACCGCCAGCGGCAACAGCATGTTCTGATGCATAAAAAAACCCCGGCAGGCCGGGGTTTTTGTTTTAGGTGCGGTAGCCGGACTTAGTCGTCCAGGAAGCTGCGCAGCACTTCGGAGCGGCTTGGGTGACGCAGCTTGCGCAGCGCCTTGGCTTCGATCTGACGAATACGCTCACGGGTAACGTCAAACTGCTTGCCAACCTCTTCCAGCGTGTGGTCGGTGTTCATGTCGATGCCGAAACGCATGCGCAGCACTTTCGCTTCGCGCGCGGTCAGGCCGGCCAGCACGTCGTGAGTGGCGGAACGCAGGCTTTCCGAGGTCGCGGAATCCAGCGGCAGTTCGAGGGTGGTATCCTCGATGAAGTCGCCCAGATGCGAATCTTCGTCGTCGCCGATCGGCGTTTCCATCGAGATTGGCTCTTTGGCGATCTTCAGCACCTTGCGGATCTTGTCTTCCGGCATCAGCATGCGCTCGGCCAGCTCTTCCGGCGTCGGCTCGCGGCCCATCTCTTGCAGCATCTGGCGCGAAATACGGTTGAGCTTGTTGATGGTCTCAATCATATGCACCGGAATACGGATGGTGCGCGCCTGGTCGGCGATGGAGCGGGTGATAGCCTGACGGATCCACCAGGTGGCGTACGTCGAGAACTTGTAGCCGCGGCGGTATTCGAACTTGTCTACCGCTTTCATCAGGCCAATGTTGCCTTCCTGGATCAGATCCAGGAACTGCAGGCCGCGGTTGGTGTATTTCTTGGCGATGGAAATAACCAGACGCAGGTTGGCCTCAACCATCTCTTTCTTCGCGCGGCGAGCTTTCGCTTCACCGATCGACATGCGACGGTTGATGTCTTTGACCTGCTCGATGGTCAGACCGGTTTCTTCTTCGATCTGACGCAGTTTCTGCAGGCTGCGCTGCACGTCTTCAGCAACGTCTTTCAGCTTTTCCGACCATGGCTTGGCCATCGCCAGAGCGGCTTCAAACCAGGAATCGCTGGTTTCGTTGCCGGCGAACAGGGTGACGAAGTTTTTCTTCGGCATTTTGCACTGTTCAACGCACAGCTTCATGATGATGCGTTCCTGGGTGCGAACGCGGTCCATCATGGTGCGCATGCTGTTGACCAGGAAGTCGAACTGTTTCGGCACCAGGCGGAACTGCTTGAACACTTCAGACAGCTTCAGGATCTCGTCCGCGGCGCTGGCGTGGCTGCGGCCGTTTTTCTTGATCACCAGGCGGGTCGCTTCATACTGATCGCGCAACTCGGCGAACTTCTGACGCGCCAGCTCAGGATCGATGCTGTTGTCGTCTTCGGTGTCGTCGTCTTCGTCGTCTTCATCTTCTTCGTCGTCGTCTTGCTCTTCGCTCGACAGTTCAGAACCGATGTGAGTGGCGGTTGGGGCGATGTCCTCTTCCGCGTTAGGATCGACGAAGCCGGTGATCAGATCGGACAGGCGCGCTTCACCCGCTTCGACGCGATCGTACTGCTCAAGCAGGTAGGTGATGGCTTCCGGGTATTCGGCAACCGAGCACTGTACCTGGTTGATGCCGTCTTCGATGCGCTTGGCGATGTCGATTTCGCCTTCGCGCGTCAGCAGTTCGACGGTACCCATTTCGCGCATGTACATGCGCACCGGGTCGGTGGTGCGGCCGATTTCGGATTCCACGCTGGACAGAACCTGTGCGGCGGCTTCTTCCGCATCTTCGTCCGTGCTGTTCGAGTTTTCGGCGAGCAGCAGGTCATCGGCGTCCGGTGCTTCTTCCATCACCTGGATGCCCATGTCGTTAATCATCTGGATGATGTCTTCGATCTGATCGGAGTCGACGATATCTTCCGGCAGATGGTCATTGACCTCAGCATAGGTCAGATAGCCTTGCTCCTTACCACGGGTGACAAGTAGCTTCAGCTGTGACTGCGGGTTTTGCTCCATAAGACGGTATCCACACTTCAGAGTATTTAGGTTGGTGTCGGTCGGCGAAACCGCCAACAATAGCATTTGGGGCGTTTTCGTTATCGCCGCGGCCCACTATGGCGGCACTGTGCAGGGCTCTGCCCTCGCAATTATCGGCACTTAAGCCGTTTGGTATTCAGTTTTTCTTCGCTAAAACCTGGTTGAGAGAACGGACTTCTTCACGTTCCTCCGCGCTCAGACCGCGCGTTCTGGCCTGGGCGATCAGCGTTTCCAGCCGTTGCTCGAGCACCGAGTCGTACAGGCTGGCCAATGTATCCAAAAAGGTCTGCTCGACCATGTCCTCAACGATCATATGGTTCCAGGTCGCCAAGGTTTCAAGCTGCTGGCTGAATTTGTTGTCGCGATACAGCTCCAGCAATTGCCCGGTCGTCAGGCCCGGCTGCGCCAAACAGGTCTGCACCAGTTCGACGAACAGCGGCAATCCCGCCTGTTTGGTCTGCTCCAACCCTTCCAGCGAAGGGATAAGTGTAGCCAACTGCGGATTTTGCACCAGTAACCCTATCAGTATACGCATGGTTGTGCGTTTTAGCTGGGGCGCCTGATAAGGATTCGCATTTTCAGCCTGCTTGGGCATCAGCTTGTCGAGCTGGCTGTCGTCCAGCAGCCCCAGCTTGTTGCCGAGCTCCTGGCGCAGGTACAAGCGCAACGTTTCGCCCGGCACCTGAGTAATCAGCGGCAGCGCCAGCGTGCTCAGCTTGGCGCGCCCGTCCGGGCTGCTTAAATCCACCTGCGGCAGCAGGCTTTCGAACAGGAACGTGGACAGCGGCTGCGCCTGCTCCATTCGCTGTTCGAAGGCTTCTTTGCCTTCCTTGCGCACCAGCGTGTCCGGATCTTCGCCGTCGGGCAAAAACATGAACCGCAGCTGGCGCCCGTCATTCAGGTACGGCAGCGCGGTTTCCAGCGCCCGCCAGGCCGCTTCGCTGCCGGCGCGGTCGCCGTCGTAACAGCAGACGACGTTGTCGGTGGCGCGGAACAACAGCTGAATGTGTTCCGCCGTCGTCGAGGTGCCGAGCGAGGCGACGGCATAATCGATGCCGAATTGCGCCAACGCCACTACGTCCATATACCCTTCCACCACCAGCAGCCGCTGCAGGTTAGGGTGGTTCTGCTGTGCTTCATACAGGCCGTACAGCTGGCGGCCCTTATGGAAAACTTCGGTTTCCGGCGAGTTCAGGTACTTCGGCATACCGTCGCCCAATACGCGGCCGCCGAAGGCGATCACGCGCCCGCGCTTGTCGCGGATGGGGAACATCACCCGTTCGCGGAAACGGTCGTACGAACGCCCCTGATCGTTAGTCACCAGCATGCCGGCATCGTTCAATGCGCGGCGCGAGTCGGCGTCGCGGCCGAAACGCTTCAGGGCGTTGTCCCATCCCGCCGGCGCGAAGCCGATGGCGAAATGGCGAATAACGTCGTCACTTAACCCGCGCTGCTGCAAATAGTTGCGCGCCGGCGCCCCGGAGGACTGCTGCAGTGACTGTTGATAGAACGCGCTGAGCTGTTCCATCAGTTGGTACAGGCTCTGGCGCTGATGGCGTTCGATCTGGGTTGGCCCGGTGCCCGCTTCGTAAGGCACTTCCAGCCCGTGCATGGTCGCCAGTTCTTCGATGGTTTCGACAAACTCGAGTCGGTCGTAATTCATCAAAAAGTCGACGGCGTTGCCGTGCGCACCACACCCAAAACAGTGATAAAACTGCTTTTCGCCATTAACGGTAAAGGAAGGCGTCTTTTCGTGGTGGAACGGACAGCACGCGTGATAGTTCTTGCCTTGCTTCTTGAGCTTCACGCGGGCGTCGATCAAATCGACGATGTCGGTGCGAGCCAGCAAGTCATTGATAAATACGCGCGGAATTCGTCCAGCCATAAGCCCTTACTTCATTAGCCTATAAACGAGAACAAGCCGCGCATTCCTTTCGGAAAGCACGGCCTTCGTATGCAACTACTCGGTCTGCGCGATTTTGAAAATCAGAAATTCACGCGGTGGGGTTGCCCCCGAAGAATTAATACAGACGAGTGCGGCGTGCGTTTTCGCGAGCCAGTTTCTTCGCGTGACGTTTCACAGCAGAAGCTTTAGCGCGTTTACGTTCGGTAGTTGGTTTTTCATAAAACTCACGACGACGAACTTCAGCTAAAACACCCGCTTTTTCGCAAGAGCGTTTGAAACGACGCAGAGCAACGTCAAATGGCTCGTTTTCACGTACTTTAATTACCGGCATGTGCCTCTCACCTCAATAAAATTCGGTTTGCTGCTGGCCAAGCGCCAGCCTTTTCAAAATGGTGCGGAATTTTACTCCAATGGATGCTGCTTTGTAAAGCATCACAGCAAATTGAAACCCGCGTCGCTCTGCCGCAACGTGCGCAATTTTGCACCGGGCGCTGATTATAGACTAATCAGAAAAAAATGCTCGTGTTTAATCGCTCAGGCATTTTCTGGATGAATCATCGACATAGGCGCAAGCCGGTGACAAGATGCGCCGCACCGGCGGTAAATGCGGCGGAATGTGGTAGACTGGCGGCCGCACGTGAATGATGGGAAATGTAATGCGAGTACTGGGTATAGAAACGTCCTGCGATGAAACCGGAATTGCAGTGTATGACGATCAAACCGGTTTGTTGGCCAACCAATTATACAGCCAGGTGAAGCTGCACGCCGACTACGGCGGCGTAGTGCCGGAACTGGCCTCCCGCGATCACGTGCGCAAAACCGTGCCGCTGATTCAGGCGGCGCTGAAAGAGGCCAACCTGACCCCGGCCGATATCGACGGCGTGGCTTACACCGCCGGGCCGGGCCTGGTGGGGGCGCTGCTGGTCGGCGCAACCGTGGGGCGCGCGCTGGCGTTCGCCTGGAACGTGCCGGCAGTGCCGGTGCACCATATGGAAGGCCACCTGCTGGCGCCGATGCTGGAAGACAACCCGCCGGCGTTTCCGTTCGTCGCGCTGTTGGTCTCCGGCGGCCACACCCAGCTTATCAGCGTCACCGGCATCGGTGAGTATGAGTTGCTGGGCGAGTCGATCGACGACGCGGCCGGCGAAGCGTTCGACAAAACCGCCAAGCTGCTCGGCCTGGATTATCCTGGCGGGCCGATGCTGTCGAAGATGGCGCAGCAGGGCACGGCGGGGCGTTTCACCTTCCCGCGGCCGATGACCGATCGTCCGGGGCTGGACTTCAGTTTCTCCGGGCTGAAAACCTTTGCCGCCAACACCATTCGCTCCAACGGCAACGACGATCAGACGCGTGCCGACATCGCCCGCGCCTTCGAGGATGCGGTGGTGGATACGCTGGCGATCAAATGCAAACGCGCGCTGGAGCAGACCGGCTTCAAACGCCTGGTGATGGCCGGCGGCGTGAGCGCCAACCGCACGCTGCGCGCCAAACTGGCGGAGATGATGCAGAAACGCGGCGGGGAGGTGTTCTATGCCCGCCCGGAATTTTGCACCGACAACGGCGCGATGATCGCCTATGCCGGCATGGTGCGCCTGAAGAGCGGTGCCAACCCGGAGCTGAGCGTTTCCGTGCGGCCGCGCTGGCCGCTGGCGGAACTGCCTGCGGTATAAAGCAAAGGGCCGGATTATCCGGTCCTTCCGTTATTCCTCTCTCGGTTGGTCGCCGTTATCCGCGTCGTTTTTCTTCTTGCGGAACTTGCCCCAGATCTTGCTTTCCTGGCCGCGCCACAGGCGCTGAATATTGTCGTGATGCCGCATCAGGATCAGGCAGGAGAGCATCGCTACCGGGAAGGTGAACTGCGGTTTGAACCACCAGACGTAGAACGGGGCGATCAACGCGCTGACGATGGCGCCGAGCGAAGAGTAGCCGCTGAGCAGCACCGTCAACAGCCAGGTGCCGGTCATCAGGCCGGTCAGATCCCAGCCGATAGGTGCGATGGCGCCAAACGCCGTCGCCACGCCTTTACCGCCGCGGAAGTGGAAGAACACCGGATAGATGTGCCCCAGGCAGGCGGCGATCGCCGTCAGGCCCAGATACAGCGGCGGCACATCGAGTTTGTAGGCCAGCCAGACCGGCAGCATCCCTTTCAGAATATCGAACACCAGCACCGCCGCCGCCGCCAGCCGGCCGCCGATGCGCAGGACGTTGGTCGCCCCGGGGTTTCCTGAGCCATGTTCACGCGGATCCGGCAGCCTGGCGATCCGGCAAACCAGGATCGCGCTGGAAATCGAGCCGCACAGATACGCGAAGATAATCATGCCAAGCGCGGTAGCACTCATAACGCGGTTCCGTTTAATAATGGTCGTTTTACTCGCAACATCTATGGATAATACGCACATTCCGCTGGAAGTGGTATCCGGCAAGGCCAAAAACAGAGAATGACGTGATGGATATCGTATTTATTGAAGAGCTTACCGTAATTACCACCATTGGCGTTTATGAGTGGGAACAGGGCATTCGTCAGAAGCTGGTGTTCGATATCGAAATGGGCTGGGATAACCGGCCGGCCGCCGCCAGCGACGATGTAACTGACTGTCTGAGCTATGCCGATGTCAGCGACGCCGTGATCCAGCATGTTGAATCGAACCGGTTCGCGCTGGTGGAGCGCGTGGCGGAGGAAATATCCGAAATTTTGCTTCAACGCTTCAATTCCCCGTGGGTCCGTATTAAGGTCAGCAAACCGGGCGCTGTAGCACATGCCAATCGGGTCGGCGTGATCATTGAGCGCGGCACTCGTCCCGCATGATTTTATGTCATCTGCTTGCAACGAAAGACCGTTAAGCTGGTCTTAATCCTGAGAATTGTTTTAGCGGCATTGTCTTTTAAGCACTGCCGCTTTTTTATGTGATGGCCGTTATTTTATGGGGTGAGCGAAGCACATGGCTGACATGCATTCACTGTTTATTGCGTTTGTTCTTGGGGTTGTCGAAGGGTTAACCGAATTTCTGCCGGTGTCTTCCACCGGGCATATGATTATCGTTGGCGAGTGGCTGGGTTTTACCGGCGACAAAGCCAAAACCTTTGAAGTCATCATCCAACTGGGGTCTATCCTGGCCGTGGTGGTGATGTTCTGGCGCCGGTTGTTCGGCCTGATCGGCATCCATTTCGGCGGCAAGCCGGTGGAGCACGAGGGCAAAACCAGCGGTCAACTGAAGCTGGGGCATATCCTGCTGGCGATGATCCCGGCGGTGGTGCTGGGTCTGGTATTCCACGATGTGATTAAATCGCTGTTCGCGCCGAAAAACGTGATGTACGCGTTGGTTGTCGGCGGCCTGCTGTTGCTGGCGGCGGAATGGCTGAAGCCGAAGACACCGAGAGCGGAAGGGCTGGATGACATCACCTACCGCCAGGCGTTCATGATCGGCTGCTTCCAGTGCCTGGCGCTGTGGCCGGGTTTCTCCCGTTCGGGGTCCACTATCGCCGGCGGTATGCTGGTGGGCGTAAACCGCTATGCGGCGTCCGAGTTCTCCTTCATCCTGGCGGTGCCGATGATGATTGGCGCCAGCGGCCTGGATCTGTACAAGAGCCTGCACTTCCTGACCTGGGGCGATCTGCCGATGTTCGCCGTCGGTTTCGTTACTGCCTTCGTGGTGGCGCTGATTGCGATCAAGACCTTCCTGTCGCTGATCAAACGCATCTCGTTCGTGCCGTTTGCCATCTACCGCTTTATCGTGGCGGCCGTGGTTTACATGGTATTCCTGTAAGCCCGATGGCAAGAAAAAACCCCGCTCTGCGGGGTTTTTTTTATGCCTGATCGTTGAGGATGGTTTGGTTGAGCTTCCAGTCGGCCAGCGCCTGCTGGCGACGGCGTTTGAGCTCATCGCGGATCGCGGTGCCCTGCAGCCCGCTGGCTACCACCTCTTTAATAGATACCGCGTTCGCCACCTGATACGCCTGGCGCAGATAGTCGCCCTGCGGATAAGGATTCTCCTCAAAGCCGGTGCGGCCGCGCGCGTCCGCTTCGCTGGTCAGGATCATCTGCTCCAGCCTTTGGGGCTTGCGCCAGACGTCGATGGCGTCGAACAGCTTCAGCAGGGTCTCCGGCCGCAGCTTGTTCACGGTGTGGATCAAATCATGGTACTCGGCCACCAGCTTGCTCAGATCGCGCACCGGATTGGGCACCCGCAGCCGTTGGCATAGCGCTTCGACCAGCCGCACGCCCGCCGGGCCGTGGCCGTGGTGATGCGGCCAGAACTCTTTTGGCGTCAACCCTTTGCCGAGGTCATGACACAGGGTGGCGAAGCGTACGTCCACCTCGGGAGTGAGGCGGGCGGCCATCGCCAGCGCCATCAGCGTATGCACGCCGGTGTCGATCTCCGGGTGCCATTTGGCGGGAGCAGGCACGCCGAACAGCGCGTCGATTTCCGGGAACAGCACCGCTAGCGCATCGCAGTCGCGCAGCACCTGAAAATAGACCTGCGGGCTCTGGCTTTGCAGCGCCTTTTCGGTTTCCTTCCAGACGCGTTCGGCGGTCAGCGCGGCCAGTTCACCGCTGTGCGCCATCCGGCGCATCAAGGCCAGCGTTTCGTCGGCGATGCGAAAACCCAGATGGGCGAAGCGAGCATTGAATCGCGCCACGCGCAGCACGCGCAGCGGATCTTCGCCGAACGCGTCGGAAACGTGGCGCAGCACGCGCGCCTGCAGATCGGCCACGCCGCCGTAGGGGTCAATCAGTTCCCCTTCGGCGGAACGAGCGATGGCGTTGAGGGTCAGATCGCGCCGCAGCAGATCTTCTTCCAGCGTGACGTCCGGCGCGGCATAGCAGGTAAAACCGGTGTACCCCTGGCCGGATTTGCGCTCGGTGCGCGCCAGCGCGTACTCCTCGTGGGTATCGGGATTGAGGAACACCGGAAAATCTTTGCCGACCTGCTGGTAGCCCAACGCCAGCAGCTCCGCCGGCGTGGCGCCCACCACCACCCAATCATGATCGACCACCGGAATGTTGAGCAGGCTGTCGCGAACGGCGCCGCCGACCAGATAAATCTGCACTGTTGACTCCTGAATATCGTGTAAGGCTCTGTCTATCAGATTACATGAATTGGCCGCGGGATGTCGGCGCCAATGAAAAAGGCGCCCGCAGGCGCCCAAACTCAAACTGAACGATACTGAGATCAGTTCATCCAGCGATTGTTGTTCTTGCGACGCGGGATCAGGTGCGGCAACAGCAGGCCCAGCAGCAAACCGACGCCGGCGACGCCGCCGCCGTACATGAACCATTGCAGGATAATGGTGCGCTGCTTGTCGTCGAGCTGCAGGTTAACGGCGTTGACCTTCTTCTGCGCGACCACCAGCTGGTTTTTCAGATCCTGGTTTTCCTTCTGCAGGCTGCTGATGGTGCTGTCGCTGCCTGCGACTTTTTCCTGCATTTCCGCCGTGCGCTGGTTCCAGGTGTTGTCGATGTTGGCGAGCTTGTCGGTCAGGGTTTTCACCTGCTGTTCCAGCTCCGGCACGCGGGTGCGCAGGCTTGGCGTCTGGCTGAGTTGGTCGAGCGGGATCCAGGTGGTGCGGCCTTTCGGATCGCGGATCTGGCCGTAGTTGGTGCTGTCGTTGACGCTCAGCAGGGTCACTTCTTCACCGGCGTTCAGAGTGCCGACAATACGGTACTGATTACCTGGACCGCTATGGACGTAAGTGCTTAACTCATCGGAGATATAGCGTTTATCTTCGGCATGTGCGGCCCAAGTGATGCTGAAGCTCAGCGCGGCAAGGAAAATCAGGCGTAATTTCTGCATTAGTTCATCGTTTCTGGGTGAATTTATGGAACGATAGTAGAGGGTTCAGTCTGACGACGCAACGCCAAAACCGGAATGAGAACTATCTTACTGTGGCTGATTCTGTGAGTTGCGCAGCGTTTTATAACGTAACAGGTTTTTTCTACAGTTAGCAGGGTTAAGGCGCCGGGAATCGCGGTAAGATAACGGCAACTGTGCGTCAGTGGGCAGCATACGGCGGGCCGAGCGCGCCGCGCTGAAACCGACGCGAATGCGTAACTTATTGGTGTTAAAGAATTATGACCGTTGAAATTGAACTGAAATTCATCGCCGCGCCGCAAGCGGTGGCCGCTCTGCCACACTGGCTCGCCGCCTGGCCGCATCAGCATTCCGCGCCGCAAAAGCTGACCAACATTTACTTCGAAACGGCCGACAACTTCCTGCGCAGTCACGACATGGGGCTGCGCATTCGCGGTTTCGACGATCGCTATGAGATGACCATCAAAACCGCCGGTAAAGTGGTGGGCGGCCTGCACCAGCGCCCGGAATACAATGTCGCTATCGCCGAGCCGCAGCTGGCGTTGGCGCAGTTTCCTGCCGACATCTGGCCGCAGGATTGCGATATCGCGGCGCTGCAGCAGGCGTTGCAACCGCTGTTCCGTACGGATTTCGTGCGTGAGAAGTGGGTGGTTACTTACGGCCAAAGCGAGATAGAGATTGGCCTGGATCAGGGAGAAGTGCGTGCTGGTGGCCTCAGCGAAGCCCTGAGCGAGATAGAACTGGAGCTGCTGAAAGGCAATACCGCCGATCTGCTGGCGTTGGCCGGTGAGCTGGCGGCGCACGACGGGCTGCGTCAGGGCAGCCTGAGCAAGGCGGCGCGCGGTTACCACCTGGCGCAGGGCAATCCGCCGCGTGAGGTGCGCCCGCTGCGGGTGCTGAAGCCGGCGGCGAAGGCGACCGTGGAGCAGGGGATGATCGCCGCCTTCGAGCTGGCGCTCAACCACTGGCAGTACCATGAAGAGCTGTGGCTGCGCGGCGACGCGCAGGCGCGCGCTTCGGTGATTGAGGCGGTTGGCACGATCCGCCAGGCGCTGGTGATCTTCGGCGGCCTGGTGCCGCGCAAGGCCAGTGCCGATCTGCGCGCCCGCCTGACCGAGCTCGAACCGCTGTTGGCGGACAAAACCGCGCAACCGGAGACCCTGTGTTACAGCGCGGTCTACCTGCAATGTAAGTTGGCGCTCACATCATGGCTGGTGCGCGGCGCCTGGCGGCCGTTTATCGACGCCAAAGCGCAGGCCAAGCTGGACGGTTCTTTCAAACGCTTCAGCGACATCATGCTGGGGCGCAGCGGCGCGGAGCTGAAAGAGGCCTTCAGCCGTACGCTGAACGAAGATGAATATCAGGAACAATTGCCGCGCCTGACGCGTCAGATTTCGGCGCTGGTCCTGCTGTCGGGCGCTTATCCCGACGAGCAGACCGGGCCTTATATCGACGCCTGGCGCGAGCTGCAGGCGGCGCTGAGCGAGCGCCGTCAGGGCTGGTATGAAGCCAGCCGCAAACAGGCCTTATCGCATGCGCCATTCTGGTTAAACGGCGCGCTTCGTTAATCAAGCCGGCCCGTCAGCCGCGGGCCGCAGAACGGGTCATACACTATGTCGCCACTTTCAGCCGCGTTACAGGCTCAGGCACAGCAGATTGTGCAGCGTTTTCAGGAAGTTCACGGCGTGGACTGCGCCTTTAGCGAGCAGGAACAGTGGGTGCTGGCGTCGAGCGATTTCGTCAGCGACGTGCTGCTCGCCCAGCCGGCCTGGCTGGCGACGCTGCGCGAACAGCCGCCAGCGCCCGGCGAGTGGCAACACTATGCCGCCTGGCTCCAGGACGAGCTGGAAGAGGTGCGCGATGAGGCGCAGCTGATGCGTACGCTGCGTCTGTTTCGCCGCGAAACGCTGGTGCGCATCGCCTGGGCGCAGGCGCAGGGGCTGTGTTCGACCGAAGAAACGTTGCTGCAGCTGAGCGGGCTGGCGGAGACGCTGATCGTCAGCGCGCGCGACTGGCTGTACCAAACCTGCTGCCGCGAATGGGGCACGCCGTGCAACGCCGCCGGCGAACCGCAGCCGCTGCTGGTCCTCGGCATGGGTAAGCTGGGCGGCGGCGAACTGAACTTCTCGTCGGACATCGATCTGATCTTCGCTTACCCGGAAAATGGTCAAACCCAGGGCGGGCGGCGCGAGCTGGATAACGCCCAGTTCTTCACCCGCCTCGGCCAGCGGCTGATCAAGGCGTTGGATCAACAGACCATCGATGGCTTCGTCTATCGCGTCGACATGCGGCTGCGGCCGTTCGGCGACAGCGGCCCGTTGGTGATGAGCTTTGCGGCGCTGGAGGATTACTACCAGGAACAGGGGCGCGACTGGGAGCGCTATGCGATGGTAAAGGCGCGCCTGATGGGCGGGGCGGAAGACGCCTACAGCCAGGAGCTGCGCAAAACGCTGCGCCCGTTCGTGTTCCGCCGCTACATCGATTTCAGCGTCATCCAATCTTTGCGCAACATGAAGGGCATGATCGCCCGCGAAGTGCGGCGGCGCGGTCTGAAGGACAACATCAAGCTGGGCGCCGGCGGCATTCGCGAAATCGAATTCATCACTCAGGTATTCCAGCTGATCCGCGGCGGCCGTGAACCGGCGTTGCAGGGGCGTTCGCTGTTGCCGACGCTGCAGGCGGTGGGTGAGCTGGGGCTGCTGGAAAGTGAGCAGGTGCGGGCGCTGAGCGCCGCCTACCTGTTCCTGCGGCGGCTGGAGAACCTGCTGCAGGCGATCGGCGATCAGCAAACCCAGACGCTGCCGCAGGAGGCGCTCGATCAGGCGCGGTTGGCCTACGGCATGGGGTTGGCGGATTGGCCGGCGCTGATGGCGGCGCTGGAGGTGCATATGCAGGCGGTGCGCGCGGTGTTCGACGACCTGATCGGCGACGATAGCCCGGATGTCGGTGAAGATCCCGACTACCAGCACTACCACAGCCTGTGGCAGGACGCGCTGGAGGAGAACGAGCTGGCACCGCTGACGCCGCACCTCGACGAAGAGGGGCGCCGACAGATGCTGCGCACCATCGCCGATTTCCGCCACGACGTCGACAAGCGCACCATCGGCCCGCGCGGCCGCGACGTGCTCGATCAGCTGATGCCGCGCCTGCTGGCGGAGGTATGCCCGCGCCAGGACGCCCCGACCGCGCTGGTGCGGCTGGCGCAGCTGCTCCTCAGCATTGTCACCCGCACTACCTACCTCGAGCTGCTGGTGGAGTACCATGCGGCGCTCAGCCATCTGATCCGCCTGTGCGCCGCGTCGCCGATGGTCGCCAACCAGCTGTCGCGTTACCCGCTGCTGCTGGATGAGCTGCTGGATCCGGCCACGCTGTATCAGCCGGTGGCGCTGGACGCCTACCGCAGCGAGCTGCGGCAGTATCTGCTGCGGGTGCCGGAAGACGATGAAGAGCAAAAGCTGGAGGCGCTGCGCCAGTTCAAACAGGCGCAACAGCTGCGCATCGCGGCTGCGGATATCGCCGGCGCGCTGCCGGTGATGAAAGTGAGCGATCACCTGACTTATCTGGCGGAGGCGATCATCGACGCGGTGGTGCAGCAGGCCTGGAGCGATATGGTGGCGCGCTACGGCCAACCGACCCATCTGCAGGAGCGCGAAGGGCGCGGCTTTGCGGTGATCGGCTACGGCAAGCTGGGCGGCTGGGAGCTGGGTTACAGTTCCGATCTCGATCTGGTGTTCCTGCTGGATTGCCCGCCGGAGGTGATGACCGATGGCGATCGCTGCATCGACGGCCGCCAGTTCTACCTGCGGCTGGCGCAGCGGGTGATGCATCTGTTCAGCACCCGCACGTCCTCGGGCATTCTGTATGAGGTGGACGCGCGCCTGCGGCCTTCCGGCGCTGCGGGGATGCTGGTCAGCACCGTTGAGGCGTTCGCCGACTACCAGCAAAACGAAGCCTGGACCTGGGAGCATCAGGCCCTGGTGCGTGCGCGCATCGTGCACGGCGACCCGGCGCTGCATCAGCAGTTCGACGCGATCCGGCGCGAGATCCTGTGCAAAACGCGCGATGCGCAGACCCTGAAGCGCGAAGTGCGCGAGATGCGCGAAAAGATGCGCAACCATCTCGGCAACAAGCAGCGCGATCTGTTTGATATCAAGGCCGATGAGGGCGGCATTACCGACATCGAATTTATTGCCCAATATCTGGTCTTACGCTATGCGCCGGGTGAACCGCGCTTGACGCGTTGGTCGGACAACGTGCGCATCTTTGAGCTGATGGCCAATTACGACATCATGCCGGATGAAGAGGCGCGCGCGCTGACCCAGGCCTATGTCACGATGCGCGACGAGATCCACCATCTGGCGCTGCAGGAACATTCCGGCAAGGTCGGCAGCGAGCTGTTTGCCGCCGAGCGCGAGCAGGTGCGCGCCAGCTGGGCCAAATGGCTGGATTAATACCTTTTTGCGGGTATTCCGGCGGTCTGTGGTAATATCTGCGCCACTAAAATTTTGTTCTTTTTTGGAGTTATCGGATGAAAGTTACGCTGCCTGATTTTCGCCGCGCCGGTGTGCTGGTGGTCGGTGACGTCATGTTGGATCGCTATTGGTATGGGCCGACCAGCCGCATTTCACCGGAAGCCCCGGTGCCGGTGGTCAAGGTCGATACCATCGAAGAGCGTCCCGGCGGCGCGGCTAACGTGGCGATGAACATCGCTTCGCTGGGCGCCACTTCCCGTCTGGTGGGCCTGACCGGCATCGACGATGCGGCGCGGGCGCTGAGCGCCAAGCTGAATGAAGTCAACGTGCGCTGCGACTTCGTCTCGGTGCCGACCCATCCGACCATTACCAAGCTGCGCGTACTGTCGCGCAACCAGCAACTGATCCGTCTCGACTTCGAAGAAGGCTTCTCCAACGTTGATCCGCAGCCGATGCTGGAGCGCATTCAGCAGGCGCTGCCGCAGATCGGCGCGCTGGTGCTGTCCGATTACGCCAAGGGCGCGCTCAGCCAGGTGCAGGGCATGATCCAACTGGCGCGCGCCGCCAAGGTGCCGGTGCTGATCGATCCGAAAGGATCCGATTTCGAGCGCTATCGCGGCGCGACGCTGCTGACGCCGAACCTGTCCGAGTTCGAAGCGGTGGTGGGCCACTGTAAGGATGAAGCGGAACTGGTGGAACGCGGCATGAAGCTGGTAGCGGATTTCGAGCTGTCGGCGCTGCTGGTTACCCGTTCCGAACACGGCATGACGCTGCTGCAGCCGGGCGTTGAGCCGCTGCACTTGCCGACCCAGGCGCAGGAAGTGTTCGATGTGACCGGCGCCGGCGACACCGTGATCGGCGTATTGGCCGCCTCGCTGGCCGCCGGCAACTCGCTGGAAGAGTCCTGTTTCCTGGCCAATGCCGCCGCCGGCGTGGTGGTGGGCAAGCTCGGCACGTCCACTGTGTCGCCGATCGAGCTGGAAAACGCGGTGCGCGGCCGCGCCGAAACCGGCTTTGGCGTGATGACCGAAGCGCAGTTGAAAAACGCCGTGGCGCAGGCGCGTCAGCGCGGCGAGAAAGTGGTGATGACCAACGGCATCTTCGACATTCTGCATGCCGGCCACGTCTCCTATCTGGCCAACGCCCGCAAGCTGGGCGATCGCCTGATCGTGGCGGTGAACAGCGACGCCTCGACCAAGCGTCTGAAAGGGGAGAAACGCCCGGTCAACGCGCTGGAGAACCGCATGATCGTGCTGGGCGCGCTGGAAGCGGTGGATTGGGTGGTGCCGTTCGAGGAGGACACGCCGCAGCGCTTGATCGCCGACATCTTGCCGGATCTGCTGGTGAAAGGCGGCGATTACAAGCCGGAAGAGATTGCCGGCAGTGCGGAAGTGTGGGCCAACGGCGGCGATGTCAAAGTGCTGAACTTTGAAGACGGCCTGTCGACCACCAACATCATCAAAGCGATCAAAGACGGGCGCGGCTAACGCCGGGCAACCTAAAGATCAAGGGCGCGCGGTGCGCGCCCTTGGCGGGAATTATTCGTCTTCCTGCTTGGCGGCCGGCGCCGCGCTCAGCTTGCTTTCCAGCTCGGCCATGCGCTGCTCCAACAGCGCCAGCTTCTCGCGGGTGCGCAACAGCACCTGAGTCTGCACGTCGAACTCTTCGCGGTTAACCAAATCCAGACGGGTCAGCTGCGACTGCAGCACCTGACGGATTTTTTTCTCAACGTCTTCCCCGAATTCACGAACGCCTTTAGGCATGGACTCATGAACCTGGCGTGCGATTTGTTCGATTTTTTTCGGGTCAATCATGGCGTATCCCTTTCAGAGTTTAATAGCTGCCGCTTAGTGTAATGCGAGTTGCCCGCCGGATAAACCATTAAGCGCATTCGCCGTACGTGGCCGAATTGTGCTTTTGCCAATTGCCCTGTCTACCCATTAGCGTTATAGTCATCTTGCTTATTCTCAGGGCGGGGTGAAAGTCCCCACCGGCGGTAAATCACCTTCTACGGTGAAAGCCCGCGAGCGCTCAGCCAGCCTGTAAAGGCCGGTTAGAGGTCAGCAGATCCGGTGTAATTCCGGGGCCGACGGTTATAGTCCGGATGGGAGAGAGTAACGGTATCTGCCGGGCATGCGCCCGCTTGCGTTATTTTTTTAGCTATTGCTAGCTACTCCTCAAGATCGCCCTGGTTCTGGTAATCCATAATTTTTAATGAGGTTTTTTACCATGAATCAGACGCTACTTTCAGACTTCGGCACGCCAACAGAACGCGTTGAACGCGCGATCGACGCACTGCGCAACGGGCGCGGCGTAATGGTGCTCGATGATGAAAACCGTGAAAACGAAGGTGACATGATCTTCGCCGCGGAAACCATGACCGTTGAGCAGATGGCGCTGACCATTCGCCACGGCAGCGGCATCGTGTGCCTGTGCATCACCGAAGAACGCCGTCAGCAGCTTGAGCTGCCGATGATGGTGACCAACAACTCCAGCCAGTTCCAGACCGCCTTCACCGTGACCATCGAAGCGGCGCAGGGCGTGACCACCGGGGTTTCCGCTTCCGATCGCCTGACCACCATCCGTGCGGCGGTGGCAGACAGCGCCAAGCCGAGCGACCTGAACCGTCCGGGCCACGTGTTCCCGCTGCGCGCGCAGCCGGGCGGCGTGCTGAGCCGCCGCGGCCACACCGAAGCGACCATCGATCTGGTTTCCATGGCCGGTTTCAAACCAGCCGGCGTGCTGTGTGAACTGACCAACGACGATGGCAGCATGGCGCATGCGCCGGAAGTGATTACCTTCGCCAAACAGCACGACATGGTGGTGCTGACCATCGAAGATCTGGTGGCCTACCGCCAGGCGCACGAGAAAAAAGCCAGCTGATCGCCGGCCGCTTTCAACGATAAAAAAGCCGCGTAAAGCGGCTTTTTTTGTGGCTAGTGTTTTGACAGGCGTTCGCCGATGCGGCTGGCGTAATTCATCACATGGAAGGTGTAGTTCTCCTCCACCGTGCCCTGGAACAGGTGCGCCCAGGGGCCGATGGCGTAGATGCCGAGATCTTCCCCGCCGTGCGTCTCGCTGTTCAGCGGCACCAGCGCCGGCTGAATAAAGTCGGGCGCGGTGGCCTGTTCCATGGTTAATGCCGGGCGCTCGGTCAGCGGGATTATGCCGCCGGGGCCGTTGGCGAAGCCGACGGTGGTGTAGGGCTTGCCGTCGCTGCCCAGCCGCGGTTTGCCGTCGACGCCGACGGAAATGCCGAGGATAGGATTGCCGCGCTTGGCATAGCCGGCGATGGTCAGCGTGTGGCTGTGATCGCCGGTCACGATCACCAGCGTGTCGTCCAGATTGACCTTATCGATGATGGTTTTCACCGCTTCGTTCAGGGCGACCGCGTCGCTCAACGTGCGGTAGGCGTTGCCGTTATGGCTGCCGTGATCGATGCGTCCACCCTCGACCAACAGCAGGTAACCTTCGGGATTCCTGGCCAGAATATCGATGGCCTTGCCGGTCATTTCCGCCAGTGAGGGTTCTCCCGCCGCGTCTTGCCGCCGATCGTGCTCGAAGTTCATGTGCGACGGTTCGAACAGGGCCAACAGGTGGTCGACTTTGGTCGGATCGATTTTGTCGAACTGCGCCTGATTCCAGACGTATTGCCCACGCTCGCCGTAGCGTTGCATCCAGACCTGCGTCAGGTCGCGGCCGTCCTTTCTGGCGCCTTTCTTGCCGGGATATTCCGGATCGCTCACGCTGTCGGGCAGAAAGTTGGCGCGCCCGCCGCCCATCGCCACGTTCAGGCCGTTGCCGTACTTCATTTCCACCAGCTGGCGCGCGATGTCGCGGCAGCCTGCGGCCAGAGCATCCGCCGGCATTTTGGCGTCAGACTCCCAGCCGCGATTGGCGATATGGGCATAGGTGGCGCCCGGCGTGGCGTGGGTAATGGTGGCGGTCGTCACGGCGCCGGTGGACAGGCCGAGCGTTGCGGCCATCTCCCACAGCGTGGTGACGGCCTTGGTTTGCTGATCCTCGCAGTTGTTGAGGGTAGCCGTATGGTTGAGGCCCATCAGATCGTTGATGGTTTTGACGCCGGTGGTCATCGCTACCGCGCTGGGCGCAGAGTCGGTGATTTGGGCGTCGGCGGAGTAGGTTTTGGCCGCCGCCAGATAGGGGAAGGCCTCCCAGGCCAGCACGTTGGATTCGCCATCCACGCCGCGCTGCTGCCCTTCAAAAATGCGGGCGGCGGTCACGGTGGAAAACCCCATGCCGTCACCGACCACCAGAATGACGTTTTTGGCGCGGTTGGTGTTTGGCGTTTGCTTCAGCCGCTGTTGCAGCTGAGTTTGCGCCTGAATGAAGTAAGGATCTTCGCGCTGCGTCAGCTGCGCGTTGTCCGCCGCGCCGGTGGTTGCCGTCCAGCCGGCGAGTAAGAACATGGAAAGCGCCAGGCGGGTTGCCAGTGTGAGTCTGAACATGAATTCCTCCTTGGTGAGACGTAATTCCCATCGCGCGACGGCGTTGCCTGCTCCCGTCGGCAGAGGAGGAGTGTATAGATCTTGTTAACAAAAAATACATAAATTGTTCACAAATTGGATCTGTGTGGCAGTAATGTCATGCTATTCACTGATATTATTAATTTATTGAAATATATGATTTTTTTATCTTTCTGCGGATCGGCGTATTTCTCTACTTTTAATTCAAATTTATTGAATATCTTCATCACGGTTATCCGGCTGTGTTGCTGCGGCAAAGCGCGTAATGTAGCGGCATAGCACAATTTGAACTAAGGATCCCTCTATGAACACCTCTCGTATGCCGGCACTGTTTCTTGGCCACGGTAGCCCGATGAACGTGCTGGAAGACAACCGTTACACCCGGGCATGGCGTGCGTTGGGTGAGTCATTGCCGCGCCCGAAGGCGATCGTGGCGGTTTCCGCGCATTGGTATACCCGCGGCACAGCGGTCACCGCGATGGAAAAACCCAAAACCATTCACGACTTTGGCGGGTTCCCGCAGGCGCTGTTTGATACCCGCTATCCGGCGCCGGGCTCTCCCGCACTGGCCGCGCAGCTGCAGCACATTCTGGCGCCGGTGCCGGTAACGGCGGATCTCGGCGAGTGGGGATTAGATCACGGCACCTGGGGTGTCCTGATCAAGATGTATCCCGATGCTGACATTCCGGTGGTGCAGCTCAGCGTCGACGGCACGCAGCCGGCGGCCTATCACTATGAGCTGGGCCGCAAACTCGCCGCGCTGCGGGACGAGGGCGTGATGATCGTCGCCAGCGGCAACGTGGTGCACAACCTGCGCATGGTGAAATGGCAGGGCGATACCAGCGCCTACCCATGGGCGGAATCATTCAATAACTTTGTCCGGGATAACCTGCGTTATCGGGGCGATAACCATCCGCTGGTGGATTTCATGCGCCATGAGGGGGCGGCGCTGTCGAATCCGACGCCGGAACACTATCTGCCGTTGCTGTATGTGCTCGGCGGCTGGGATGGAAAAGAGGCCATCAGCGTGCCGATCGACGGTATCGAAATGGGGGCGCTTAGCATGCTGTCGGTGCAGGTGGGCTAAAGAAAAAACGCCAGTCAGCGACTGGCGTTTTTACCTTCAGCGGGGCGATCAGCCGAGGATGGTGTGCGGATAGAAGCGCGACAGATCCTGCGTGATCAGTTCGCGATCTTCGCGCAGGCCGATGCCGCAAGGTTGATCGTTCACCAGCCAGCTGCCGATCAGCGTGTAGCTGTCTTCGAACTTCGGCAGCGGATGGAACTGCTGCACGATCATGCCTTCTTCGCCGTACGGCCCATCGACGCGCGCCACTTCCTGACCGTTTTCGACGATCTGGATATTGGCGCCTTCGCGCGAGAACAGCGGTTTGGTGACGTAATGATCCATCGGCGGATGATCGTCTTGCGCGAAATAAGCCGGCAGCAGGTTAGGGTGGTTCGGGAACATTTCCCACAGCAGCGGCAGCAGCGCCTTGTTGGAGATGATGCTTTTCCAGGCCGGCTCCAGCCAACGCACGCCGGCGTCTTCCAGCTTGGTGGAGAACATCTCGCGCAGCATGAATTCCCACGGATAGAGCTTGAACAGGTTACCGATCACCTGATCCTGCAGATCGGTGAATTGACCTTTCTCGCCAAGGCCAATCTCTTCCATGAACAGGAACTCGGTCGGCAGACCGGCTTCCTGCGCGCAGTCCTGCAGATATTGCACCGTGCCGCGATCTTCTTCGCTGTCCTGGCAGCACGCCAGGTGCAGCAGGCCGAAGCCGTGATGCGCTTTCAGCTCGGCGAAACGCTCGATCAGCTTCTCCTGCAGGCTGTTGTACTGATCCGATTGCGGATCCAGCTTGCCGGCATTGATCTGATCTTCCAGCCACAGCCACTGGAAGAAGGCCGCTTCATACAGCGAGGTCGGCGTATCGGCGTTGTTCTCCAGCAGCTTCGGCGGGTTGACGCCGTCGTAGGCCAGATCGAGACGCGAATACAGCGACGGCTGGTTGGTGCGCCAGGAGCTGCGCACGAACTCCCAGGTGTGTTTCGGGATGCAGAACTTGGCCATCAGCTCGTCGCTGCCGACCACTTTCTCCACCACCTGCAGGCACATCTGATGCAGCTCGGCGGTGGCGCTTTCGATCTCTTCAATCTGCGCCAGCGTGAACTGGTAATAGGCGTCTTCACACCAGTACGGCTCGCCGTACATGGTGTGGAAACGAAAACCGAACTCGGTCGCTTTTTCACGCCAGTCCGGGCGCTCGGTAATAGCAATACGTTTCATGCATCAACCGCCCATGCTGCGAGAGCCGGAGTTGGAGGTGGCGCTGCTGCGCTGCATGCTGGTCTGCTTGGCCACGGTCTCGCCGAAACCGCCGCGGGTAACGGTATTGGTGACCGCAGGCTTCGGCGCCATGGCGGTTTTCGGCACCGTCATGGTGCGGCCGCCGGCGGTGGCCGGGCCGTAGCTCTTGCCGCTGGCGTCGACAAACTTGCCGTTCGCCGGGCTGGCGGCATTCTTGGAGGTGAACAGCGGCTGCTGCGCGAAGCCGGAACCGCCCATCAGGCGGCCCATCATGTAACCCGCCATCAGCGGCATCCAGAAGCTGCCGCTGCTTTGTGATTCCGCCGCCATGCCGGCCTGTGCCGGAGCCTGGGTACACTGCGCTTCGCCGAACTCGGCGACGCAGTCTTCGCGAGTGGCGTATTTCGGCGCGGTTTTCGCCGCTTCTTTCAGGGCATTGTTGTAGGAGGTGGTGCACTGCTCGCTCATCGAAGGATTGGCGCGCGAACAGTCATCGGCATTCTGATACAGGGAGACCGTTTCATCGCTCTTCTCGCAGCCGGCCAGCATAAAGACGGCGCTGATCGCCAAAGCCACGGGCGCGACACGGTAGCTGCGCCAGGATTTGCGGAACGTCTCTTGGTTGATGTTTTTTGTCCGTTTCATCGTTATCAATCCCATCATGCGGGCTGTTTTCGCCCTTTCCCAGTAGTGGCGCTAAGGATAGGGGAAACATGGTCAAAATTAAAGCTGAAACGCCCGCAGAATCCACTCTTTACGCAGTTATACGTTGGGGTGTGCGCCAGTTCGCTTTCGCGGCGAAAAAACGCGCGTTAGCGTTTCATCATGAAACGTTGTCGCTATGATGATGTTCCATAATGGAACAAAAATCGCGTGGCTCGCCAGGCGGGCGGCAGGCGCTCATAGTCGAAGCACAACAACAAGCCGGCGGCGAAGCCGGCGCGTCATCACCTGATATCTGAACGTTACCATCGCCAACTCCCTACAAGGATCCGGTTATGTTGAGAATCATCCAGTCACCAGGCAAATACATTCAGGGCGCCAATGCGCTGTCCGCCGTCGGCGAATACGCCAAATCCCTCGCCGACCATTATTTCGTGATCGCCGACGACTTTGTGATGCAGCTGGCGGGCGACACCCTGATGGGCAGCCTGCAGCAGCACGGCGTGAAACATCATGCGGCCCGCTTCAACGGCGAGTGCTGCCGTAAAGAGATAGACCGCCTTGGCCGCGAGCTGCAGACCCACGGCTGCCGCGGGGTGATCGGCGTCGGCGGCGGCAAGACGCTCGACACCGCCAAGGCCGTCGCCCACTACCAACGGCTGCCGGTGGTGCTCATTCCCACCATCGCCTCCACCGATGCGCCGACCAGCGCGCTGTCGGTTATCTACACCGAACAGGGCGAATTCGCTGAATACCTGATCTACCCGCGCAACCCGGACATGGTAGTGATGGACAGCGCCATCATCGCCAAAGCGCCGGTGCGCCTGCTGGTAGCCGGCATGGGCGACGCGCTCTCCACCTATTTCGAAGCGCAGGCCTGCTTCGACGCGCAGGCCACCAGCATGGCCGGCGGCAAATCGACGCTGGCGGCGCTCAGTCTGGCGCGGCTGTGCTACGACACCCTACTGGCCGAAGGGGTAAAAGCCAAACTGGCGGTCGAGGCCGGCGTGGTGACGGAAGCGGTGGAACGCATCATTGAGGCCAATACGTATCTGAGCGGCATCGGCTTCGAGAGCAGCGGGCTGGCGGCGGCGCATGCCATTCACAACGGTTTCACCGTGCTGGAGGAGTGTCACCACCTGTATCACGGCGAGAAAGTGGCGTTCGGCACCCTGGCGCAACTGGTGCTGCAGAACAGCCCGATGGCGCAGATTGAAACCGTGCTGGCGTTTTGTCATGACATCGGCTTGCCGATCACGCTGGCGCAGATGGGCGTCACCGGCGATGCGACGGCGAAGATGATGGCGGTGGCCGAGGCCAGCTGCGCCGCGGGTGAAACCATTCACAACATGCCGTTCAAGGTCACTCCTGCGGGCGTGCAGGCGGCGATCCTGACGGCGGATAGGCTGGGCGCCGCCTGGTTGCAGCGTCATTGATACCGTTGGGGCGCGGTGCGCCGCGCCCCTGTTCTTACAGAGGAAACCATCGTGAAAAAACTGATTAATCAGGTCGAGTCGGTGTTGGAAGAGCAGTTGCAGGGGCTGGCGGAGGCTCATCCCGAGCTGCTGGTGCACGCGGATCCGGTGTTCGTGACCCGCGCCGACGCGCCGGTGGCGGGCAAAGTGGCGATCCTGTCCGGCGGCGGCAGCGGCCATGAGCCGATGCACTGCGGCTTCGTCGGTGAAGGGATGCTCGACGGCGCCTGTCCGGGCGAGATTTTCACCTCGCCGACGCCGGATAAAATGTACGAGTGCGGTCAGGCGATCGACGGCGGCGCCGGGGTGCTGCTGCTGATCAAGAACTACACCGGCGACGTGCTCAACTTCGAAACCGCCACCGAGCTGCTGCACGACAGCGGCGTCGCGGTGGCGACGGTGCTGGTGGATGACGACGTGGCGGTCAAAGACAGCCTGTTTACCGCCGGGCGGCGCGGGGTGGCCAACACCGTGCTGATGGAGAAACTGTTGGGCGCCGCCGCGGCGCGCGGCGACGATCTGGACAGCGTGGTGACGCTGGGGCATCGCATCAACAACCACGGGCATTCAATCGGCATTGCGCTGGGCGCCTGTACCGTGCCGGCCGCCGGCAAGCCGTCGTTCACCCTGGCGGAGAACGAAATGGAGTTCGGCGTCGGCATTCACGGCGAGCCAGGCATTGCGCGCCGCCCGTTCACCACGCTCAACGCGGCGGTGGACGACATGTTCCATACGTTGATCGACCACGGCCACTATCAGCGCGCGATCCGCGTCTGGGATCGTCAGCAGGGCGAGTGGCGCGACGAGATGCAGACCAAGCAGCCGCTGACGCGCGGCGATCGGGTGATCGCGCTGGTCAACAATCTGGGCGCCACGCCATTGTCTGAGTTGTATGGCGTGTACCATCGGCTGGCGGAGCGCTGCGCCGAGGCGGGCATCATCATTGAACGCAACCTGGTGGGTTCTTATTGCACCTCGCTGGATATGCAGGGGGTATCCATCACGTTGTTGAACGTGGACGACGAGCTGTTGTCCTTGTGGGATGCGCCGGTGAAAACGCCTGCGCTGCGTTGGGGTTGCTGAGGAGGAATCATGGCGTTGACCAAACAACAGGTTGTCGATTGGCTGATGCGTTGCGGCGAGGTGTTCAGCCGGGAGCGCGATTTTCTGACCCAGTTGGACACCGAGATCGGTGATGCCGACCACGGTTTGAACATGAATCGCGGTTTCAACAAGGTGGTGGAAAAGCTGCCGTCGGTGGCGGACAAGGATATCGGCTTTATCCTGAAAAACACCGGTATGACGCTGCTGTCGAGCGTGGGGGGCGCCAGCGGTCCGCTGTTCGGCACCTTCTTCATCCGCGCGGCGCAGGCGGCGAACGCCAAGCAAAGCCTGGATCTGACGGAACTGCATCAGGTGATGCAAGAAGGGGTGGAAGGCGTGGTGATGCGCGGCAAAGCGGAGCCGGGCGACAAGACCATGTGCGACGTCTGGTGGCCGGTGGTGGAAAGCCTCGGCCAGTCCGCGCAGCAGAACCTGAGCGTGGCGGAGGCGCTGCAGCGCGCCGCCGACAGCGCCGAGCGGGCGGTGGAGAGCACCATCACCATGCAGGCGCGCAAGGGGCGGGCCAGTTACCTGGGCGAGCGCAGCATCGGCCACCAGGATCCCGGCGCCACTTCGGTGATGTTGATGATGAAAACGCTGGCCGAGGTCGCCGGCAGTTAGCAGGAGGCGAGATGATTAATATCGTGGTGGTTTCGCACAGCGCGTTGCTGGCGCGCGGCGTTGAGCAGTTGGCGCGGCAGATGATGCGCGGCGACGGCTGCAAACTGGCGCTGGCGGCGGGCGTGGATGACGAGCAGCACCCGATCGGCACCGACGCGGTCAAAGTGATGGAGGCGATCGAAGCGGTCGCCGACGGCGATGGCGTTCTGGTGCTGATGGATCTGGGCAGCGCGCTGCTCAGTGCCGAAACCGCGCTCGATCTGCTGGACCCGGATCTGGCCGCCAAAGTGCGGCTGTGTGCGGCGCCGCTGGTTGAAGGCACGCTGGCGGCGGTGGTTGCCGCCAACTCCGGCGCCTCACTGGAGCAGGTGGTAGCGGAGGCGCAGGGGGCGCTGCAGGGCAAACAGGCACAGCTGGGCGAGGTTTCACCTACGGCGAAAACCGTGGCCTTGCCGCTGGCGCAGGGCAAAAGCGCAACCTGGACGGTGCAGAACCCGCACGGGTTGCATGCGCGCCCGGCGGCGCGGCTGGTCGAGACGCTGGCGCCGTTCAAGGCCGAGCTGGTGCTGGAAAAGCAGGGGCAGTGCGTCGATCCGCGCAGCCTCAATCAGCTGGCGCTGCTGCAGGTGCGTCACGGCGACACCATCCGTTTGATCGCCGACGGCGCGCAGGCGGACGAGGCGCTGGCGGCGTTCAAAGCGTTGGCGGAGCAGCATTTTGGCGAGACGGTCTCCGAGCGGCAGCAGCCTTCGCTGCACGGTATTCCGGTGGCGGAAAGCGTCACCAGCGGGCCGGTGTTCCAGGCTTACAGCTTCTGGCCACCCACGTCCGATCGGCGCATCGGCGCGGACGAGGTATTGGGCGAACAGCAACGCCTGCGGGAGGCGCTACAGCATACGCTGAGCGATCTGAACCGGCTGGCGGAACGCACCGGCACGCTGATCGGCAAGCCGCAGGCGGCGATCTTCGGCGCCCACAGCATGCTGCTGGACGATCCGGATCTGCAGCAGGCGGCTTACACCCGCATCGCGCAACAGCTGTGCAGCGCCGAGCAGGCCTGGCGACAGGTGCTGGAGGCGATCGCCGAAGAGTACCGCGAGCTGGATGACGACTACATGCGGGCGCGCGAACTGGACGTGCGCGACATGCTGCGCCGCACGCTGTGCCATCTGCAGGGGCTGCCGCTGCCGGTTATTGCGCTGACAGAACCGTCAATATTGGTGATGGACGAACTGATGCCTTCGGAGGTGGTGATGCTCGACAGGCGGCTGGTGCTCGGCATCTGTCTGAGTGGCGGCAATGCCCTGTCGCACAGCGCCATTCTGGCGAAGGCGATGGGCATTCCGATGGTGGTCGGCATGCAGGATTGCCTGAGTAAAACCCGCAGCGGGCAGAAGGCGATGCTGGATGCCGCGCGCGGGGTGTTGCAGCTCAGCCACTAAGCGCGCAGCTTGAACTGGCGGATGTCGATCCCGTGCTGTTTGATCTTCCGCCACAGCGTGGTGCGGCCGATGCCCAGCAGCTGCGCCATCTCCGTCAGCTGGCCGCGGCTGACGGTCGCCGCGCGCAGGATCGCCTGGCGCTCCATGTCCGTCAGCGTCAACAGCGGCGCGCCGGGCTGCGGATCGCTTTCCAGCAGCGACGGCTGGCCGAGCAGGTGCGCCGGCAGATCCGCCAGCTGGATGTGGTGGCCGTGGCAAATCATCGCCGCGCGCTCCACCACTCCTTTCAGCTCCAAGTCGTTGCCCGGCCACAGGTAGAGCGCCAGCTGGGCCATCACTTCGTCATCCACCCGAAAGCGGCACTGAAAATGCTGCTCCAGCGTGCGCAAATGGTGTTTGACCAGCAGCGGAATATCGCTCAGCCGCTGGCGCAGCGGCGGGATCTGGATCTCGAATGCCTGCAGGCTGTAAAACAGCTGGCGGCGGAAGCGGTTTTGCTGCACCAGCAGCGGCAGATCGGCGGCGCTGCCGGCGATCACCCGCACATCGACCGGGATCACCCGGCTGGAATTGAGGCGGATCACCACGCCGGTTTTCAGCACCTGCAGCAGCGCCGATTGCATCTCCGCCGGCAGGTATTCGATCTGTTCGAGGTACAGCGTGCCGCCGTTGGCCAATTCGAATTTGCTGAGCTGGCCCGCCTCTTCTTCGCTGGCGTCGCTGCCCAGCAGCTCACGCAGCCCCTGCGCCTGCGGCAGCAGTTGACAGTTGAGGGCGATATACGGCCCGGCGGCGCGTTCACCGGCGTTGTGGATGGCCTGGCTGAGTAGCTCTTTGCCGACGCCTTCCTCCCCGCGCAGCAGGATCGGATGCTGGCCTTTGGCCGCCTGCTGGCCATAACGGATCAGCCGCCGCATCTCCAACGAGGCGGAGGGCATTTGCTCGAAGCTGTGGCTGACGCGCCCCAACTGGCTGCTGACATACTGGCGCAGCCGCTCGAGCGGGTGCAGCAGGGCGATGAAACTGCAGCGTTCGCCGTCGAAAATCGGCTTTAGCGTCAGCAAGGCGGCAATAAACTGCCGCTGGCTTTCGAAGGTGACTTCGACGTGTTGCAGCGGCTGCCGGTCGGCGATGGCGCGCTTGAGCAGAGCGGGCAGCGTCAGCAACTGCGCCAGCGGTTTGCCCTGGCTCTGCTGCTCGTCCAGCTTTAGCAGGGCGGCGGCGCGCTGGTTGATGTATTGCAGGTAGCCGCGATGATCCCAGGCCATAACGCCGTCGTCCACGCCGTCCAGCAGGCCGTAAAGCTGGTTCAGATGGCGGTTGGATTCCGCCAGCAGGCCGTCGGCGTTCAGCGAATTGCCTATTTCGCGGGCGATGGCCAGCGTCAGCGACAGATCGCCGGCGGCGCAGTCGGCCAGCAGGCAGCCCAGTGCGATCGAGCCGCGCTGGCGGCCGCTGTTGTCGTAGACCGGCGTCGCGCAGAATGACCAACCGTGCAGCGCCCGGCGCACGTGCTCTTCACCGCTCACTCGTACCGGGTGGCCTTCCGCCGCCGCCAGCGCCGGGGCGTTGGTGCCGATCTGCCCCTCGGCCCAATAAGCGCCGGGGGCGAACCCCAATTGCTGCAGATGCTCCCAGGTTTGGGCGTCGCCGCAGCGCCACAGCATGCAGCCGCTCTCGTCGAGGATCATCAACAGACAGCGACGCGGCTCCATGTATTCGCAGGCGTCTTCCAGCGCCGCCTGGCCGAGCGTCAGCAGATCGTTCTTGCGGCGGCAAATCGATTCGAAGGTGGCGCCCTGCGCGCGGTGCGGCGCTTGCCAGACATCGGGCTGCATCAGGCTGCGGCAGCGCAGCCAGGAGGCGTAAACCGCCTGTGCCGGGCGCAGCGGCGGCGGCAATTCGCCGTCGTTAATCAGACGCTGCCAGCGTGAATCGTTGTCCATCGAACCTCATCCATACTGCGAAAACGAGAGTGACGATGATACCACCTGACGCGGCGGCGGCTGTGAGGCGGCGGGCAGAAGTGGTGAAATCGAGGCAAAAAAAACGGGGCGCGGCGCAGGCCGAACCCCGTGTTTATCCGCGTGCGCGCATCAGTTGCGGAATGGGTTGCCGCTGTTGCGAGCCGGTTGGCTGGTGGTAACGGCCGGCGCGGATGCGCGAGTGGCCGCCGGTACCGGCGCCGCGGTCTGTTGCATCGGCGCATTGTCCTGATAGCCGTCTGCATAGGCGTCCTGCGCGCGATTCTGCGGTGCGACGGCGTCAGGCGCGGTCGATACCGGTTTGCCCAACGCGCCGTTCAACAGCAGCAGATCGTTCTGGTTCAGCGTGCCGAGCGCCGACTTGATGTTCAGTTGGTTGATCAGATAGGTATAACGCGCGTCGGACAGCTGACGTTTGGCGTTATACAGCGTGGTGGTGGCGTCCAGCACGTCGACGATGGTGCGGGTACCGACCTGATAACCGGCTTCCATCGCGTCCAGGGAGCTTTGCGCGGAGATCACCGCCTGTTTGTAGGCGTTGATGCTGCTGATCGAGGCGTTAACGTTGTTGAACGACGAACGCACGGTCTGCACCACGCTGCGGTGGGAGCTTTCCAACTGCTCGCTGGCGCCGACGAAGCCGTACTGCGCTTGTTTCACCTGCGAATTGGTCGCGCCGCCGCTGTACAGCGGCAGGTTGAAGCTCAGACCCACTTTGTTTTCACCGAGGTCTGCGTCGCGCGTGGTGTTGCGTGAGCCGCCGTAATTATTGTTGGAGATCGCCGTTGAGGCGCTGAAGTCCACTGTCGGCATATAGCCGGTCTGCGCGGCGCGGATCTGTTCGCGCGCCAGATCCTGGCTCAGGCGGGCAGACAGCAGGCTCAGGTTGCGCGCTTCCGCTTCTTTCAGCAGGTTGTTCACCGCTTCCGGGCGCTGGGTGCTGAAGCGATCGGTGTTCAGCGAGGCCAGTTCGGGGTAGAAGGTGCCGGTGACCTGACGCAGCGTTTCCAGCGCGTTGTCCAGATCGTTGCGGGCGGAGACTTCCGCCGCCAGCACGGTGTCGTAGTTCGAGCGGGCGTTCTGTACGTCGGTGATCGCCACCAGGCCCACGTTGAAGCGCTGGGTGGTTTGATCCAGCGTGCGATACACCGCGTCTTTCTGCGCCTGGGTATAGGACAGCGTATCGATCGCTTTCAGCACGTTGAAGTAAGCGGTCGCCGTGTTGAGAATAAGCTGTTGCTCAGCGGTCTGGAAGGTGACGTCGGAGATGCCGGCGGTCTTTTCCTGCAGCGTCAGCTGGCGCCATTTCGACATGTCGAAGATGGTTTGCGTCAGCGCCAGCGAGCCGCTTGTGCTATCGCTATGGGTATCGCGGCTGTCTCGATATCCGCTGGTGTAGTTGTAACCGGCGGTCAGGCCGAGCTGCGGCAGCAACGGGCTGCGCGCTTCATTGATCTTTTCGAATGCGGCGTCGCGGTCAGCTGCACTTTTGCGCAGATCCGGGTTACTTTCCCTAGCCTGTTTGTAGACCTGCAGCAGGTTCTCTGCCTGGCTCATTGCACTGAAGCCGCCCAGGCTCAGTCCGATAAGAAGGGGGAGCAGTTTCTTCATTTGCATTCCTTGTTGTGCAGCAATATTGCTATGTTAGCGCTGACGATAGACGAAATAGTTGCCGATTCTAGCAGAGTCTGAGGTACGCATCAGGTGGCTGAATGTGCCATCTCACGTAACTTTTACCTTTCAGACCGCCCATTTACCTTGGCGTACTGCCCGGGCCGACTGCAGCTGATATTATGGCTGACAATCCGGATTGTTTCCCGCTATTACCTGCGAGCGCACAAACGTGCCGCATCCGGCGGCGAAAAACAGCCTAACATAAAGTCGCGGCGGAGAGTCCCGCTGTTTCTGTCATCAAAACCGTTTATTTTATCGGCATACTCAAGCAGGAGAATTCGTGCATGAACCGTTCGCAGCCGTCGCCCGTTACTTTCGATAAAAAAGATGTAGAAATTATTGCACGCGAGACGCTGTACCGTGGTTTTTTTTCACTCAATTTATACCGGTTTCGCCATCGGTTGTTCAATGGCGAAATGAGCCCTGAAATCACGCGTGAAATTTTCGAACGCGGCCATGCGGCGGTGCTGCTGCCCTACGATCCGGTGCGCGACGAGGTTGTGCTGATTGAACAACTGCGCATCGCCGCGGTCGATACCAGTAATTCGCCCTGGCTGCTGGAAATGGTGGCGGGTATGATCGAAACCGGTGAAAGCGTCGAGGACGTGTGCCGCCGCGAAGCGCAGGAAGAGGCCGGCGTGGTGGTCGGGCGTTGCAAACCGGTGCTGAGCTATCTGGCCAGCCCCGGCGGCACCAGCGAACGTTTGTCGATCATGGTCGGAGAAGTGGACGCCGGCACCGCCGAGGGCATCCACGGCCTGGCGGAAGAACATGAAGATATCCGCGTTCATGTGGTCAGCCGCGAACAGGCTTACCGCTGGGTTGAGGAAGGCGCGATCGATAACGCCGCATCAGTGATTGCATTGCAATGGCTGGCGTTGCACCATGAATCGTTGAGAAAAGAGTGGGCCAACTAATGAAACAGCGCTATACCCCTGATTTCCCCGAAATGATGAGATTGTGCGAAACCAACTTCGCGCAATTGCGCCGCTTGCTGCCGCGCAACGATGAAGCGGGCGAAACGGTGACTTATCAGGTGAACGGCGCCGGCTATCGTTTGACCATCGTTGAGTCCACGCGTTACACGTCGCTGGTGGAGATCGAGCAGATCTTTCCGGCGGTCAGCTACTGGAGCCTGCCCGCGATGACGGTGCGGTTATACCATGACGCCATGGTTGCGGAAGTGTGTTCCAGTCAGCAGATCTACCGCTTTAAAGCGCGTTATGATTATCCTAATAAAAAGTTGCATCAACGCGACGAAAAGCATCAAATTAACCAGTTTCTTGCTGATTGGCTGCGCTACTGTTTGGCGCATGGAGCGATGGCGGTTCCGGTTTGTTAGACAGACTGAAATAACAAAGGACACCATTTGGAAAGCCTGTTTAAACTGCCCGTGGCGAGTGGGGCCGCGGTCAGGATTCTACAAATAACAGATACCCACCTTTTTGCCGGCGAACACGAGACGTTGCTCGGCATCAATACCTATCGCAGCTATCACGCGGTGCTGGACGCCATCCAGGCGCAGCGCCGCGACGTCGATTTGATCGTCGCCACGGGAGATTTGGCGCAGGATCATTCGCAAGAGGCGTACCGCCACTTCGCCGCCGGCATCGCGCAACTGCCGGCCCCCTGCGTGTGGCTGCCGGGCAACCACGATTTTCAACCGGCGATGGTCGACGCATTGGCCGCCGCGGGCATCGCGCCTTCCAAACAGGTGCTGCTGGGCGATAACTGGCAAGTGCTGATGCTGGACAGCCAGGTGTTCGGCGTGCCGCACGGCGAATTGAGCGAATATCAGCTGGAGTGGATGGAGCGCTGCCTGCAGGCTCACCCCGAGCGCTATACGCTGTTGCTGTTGCACCATCATCCGCTGCCTTCCGGCTGTACCTGGCTCGATCAGCACAGCCTGCGCAACCCGCATATGCTGGGCGCGATCCTGCTGCGTTATCCGAAAGTGAATACCGTGGTGTGCGGGCACATTCACCAGGATCTGGATCTGGAATGGCAGGGGCGGCGCCTGTTGGCGACGCCGTCTACCTGCGTGCAATTCAAGCCGCACTGCACGAACTTCACCATCGACGACGTTTCCCCCGGCTGGCGCTACCTCGATCTGCTGCCGGACGGTCGCGTCGAGACGCAGGTGTTCCGCCTGGAAAACGACGACTTCCGCCCCGATATGGACTCGGATGGATACTGATGCCTTCGACACTGCTCTACCTGCACGGTTTCAACAGCTCGCCGCAGTCTGCCAAGGCGGTGGCCTTCAAGGCCTGGCTGGCCGAACACCATCCCGATATCGAGATGTTGGTGCCGCAGCTGCCGGCCTTTCCGGCGGAGGCCGCCGAGATGCTGGAAAATCTGGTGCTGGAACGCGCCGGGCAAACGCTCGGGCTGGTCGGCTCATCGCTGGGCGGCTATTACGCCACCTGGCTGTCGCAGTGTTTTTCCCTGCCGGCGGTGGTGGTCAACCCGGCGGTCAAGCCGTTTGAGCTGCTGGTCGACTACCTCGGCGCCAACGAGAACCCCTACACCGGCCAGCAATATGTGTTAGAGTCTCGGCACGTTTACGATCTGAAAGTGATGCAGATCGATCCTTTGGAGTCGCCGGATTTAATCTGGCTGCTGCAGCAAACGGGCGATGAAATTCTCGATTACGGCCAGGCAGTGGCGTATTACACCGCGTGTCGGCAAACGGTGGAGTCGGGTGGAAACCACGCCTTCGTCGGTTTCGAGCACTACTTCCCCCAGATTGTGGATTTTTTAGGGCTAAACGCGGTCTGACGGGCCGTTCCGGCACCTCCCTTTAACCACGAAAAAATAATCAACGATGACTCAATCCAGCTATAACGCTGATGCCATTGAAGTACTCAGCGGTCTAGAACCAGTGCGCCGTCGTCCCGGCATGTATACCGACACGACGCGCCCAAACCACCTCGGCCAAGAGGTGATCGATAACAGCGTCGACGAAGCGTTGGCCGGCCACGCCAAGCGCATCGACGTGATCCTGCACGCCGATCAGTCGCTGGAAGTGATCGACGACGGCCGCGGCATGCCGGTGGACATCCACCCGGAAGAGGGCGTGCCGGCGGTTGAGTTGATCCTGTGTCGGCTGCACGCCGGCGGTAAATTCTCGAATAAAAACTACCAGTTCTCCGGCGGCCTGCACGGCGTGGGCATCTCGGTGGTCAACGCCCTGTCGAAGCGGGTGGAAGTCAACGTGCGCCGCGACGGCAACGTTTACAGCATCGCCTTCGAAAACGGCGACAAAGTGCAAGATCTGACGGTGACCGGCACCTGCGGCAAACGCAACACCGGCACCAGCGTGCACTTCTGGCCCGACGAACAGTTCTTCGACAGCCCGCGTTTCTCGGTATCGCGCCTGACTCACCTGCTGAAAGCCAAAGCAGTGCTGTGCCCCGGCGTCGAGATCTATTTCATCGATAAGGTGAACAACACCGAGCAGCGCTGGTGTTACCAGGACGGCCTGACCGACTACCTGATGGAAGCGGTTAACGGCCTGATCACCCTGCCGGAAGCGCCGTTCGTCGGCAACTTCGCCGGTGACACCGAAGCGGTGGACTGGGCGCTGCTGTGGCTGCCGGAAGGCGGCGAGCTGCTGACCGAAAGCTACGTCAACCTGATCCCGACCATGCAGGGCGGCACCCACGTCAACGGCCTGCGTCAGGGGCTGCTGGACGCGATGCGTGAGTTCTGCGAATTCCGCAATATTCTGCCGCGCGGCGTGAAACTGTCGGCGGAGGATATCTGGGATCGCTGCGCCTACGTGCTGTCGGTGAAGATGCAGGATCCGCAGTTCGCCGGGCAGACCAAAGAGCGTCTCTCCTCGCGTCAGTGCGCGGCCTTCGTTTCCGGCGTGGTGAAAGACGCCTTCAGCCTGTGGCTGAACCAGAACGTTCAGGCGGCGGAACAGCTGGCCGAGCTGGCGATCTCCAGCGCCCAGCGCCGCCTGCGCGCCGCCAAGAAAGTGGTGCGCAAGAAGCTGACCAGCGGTCCGGCGCTGCCGGGCAAGCTGGCGGACTGCACCTCGCAGGATCTGGCCATGACCGAATTGTTCCTGGTGGAAGGGGATTCGGCGGGCGGATCGGCCAAGCAGGCACGCGATCGTGAATATCAGGCGATCATGCCGCTGAAGGGCAAGATCCTGAATACCTGGGAAGTGTCCTCGGACGAAGTGCTGGCCTCGCAGGAAGTGCACGACATTTCCGTGGCGATCGGCATCGATCCGGACAGCGAAGATCTCAGCCAATTGCGCTACGGCAAAATCTGCATCCTTGCGGATGCGGACTCCGATGGCCTGCATATCGCCACGCTGCTGTGCGCGCTGTTCGTGCGCCACTTCCGTTCGCTGGTGAAAGGTGGCCACGTCTATGTCGCTATGCCGCCGCTGTATCGCATCGATCTCGGTAAAGAAGTGTTCTACGCGCTGGATGAAGAAGAGAAAGCCGGCGTGCTGGAACAGCTGAAGCGCAAGAAGGGCAAGCCGAACGTGCAGCGCTTTAAAGGGCTGGGCGAGATGAACCCGCTGCAGCTGCGCGAAACCACCCTCGATCCGAACACCCGCCGTCTGGTGCAACTGACGGTGGCGGAGGATGACGTCGATCAGACGCTGGCGGTGATGGACATGCTGTTGGCCAAGAAGCGTTCGGAAGATCGCCGCAACTGGCTGCAAGACAAGGGCGACATGGCCGAATTGGCGGTCTGAGCCTGACCCTGGCCCGGCGAAACGCCGGGCCGGCTTTCCCGCAGGGCGTTCATGCGGCGCCCGATAACCTGGGCCGGAATGCATGAAGATCACGCTCGAAGAATTGCTGGCTTTCACCTCGGTGGTCGACAGCGGTTCTATCACCGCCGCCGCCGATCGGCTCGGCCAGACAACATCCGGCATCAGCCGCGCGCTCAGCCGCCTGGAGAATAAGCTCGATACCACCCTGATGCGCCGCACGACGCGTCGTTTGGAGCTGACCGAAGAGGGGCTGAGCTTCCTGAACCATGCGCGTACGATCATCAGCTCGGTGGAAAATGCCGAAGAGCAAATGGCGGTGCGCCGGCAAATGCCCGCCGGGCGGCTGCGGATCAATGCGGCCGCACCTTTTATGGAGCACGTCATCGTGCCGCTGGTGGCGGGATTCAGAGAACGTTATCCGCAAATTTCGCTCGAGCTGAACACCGACAACCTGATTATCGATCTGCTGGAAAAACGCACGGATATCGCCATTCGCATCGGGGCGTTGCGTGATTCGACCATTCATGCGCGCGCGCTGGGAGCCAGCCGGCTGCGCATCCTCGCCAGCCCGGCTTATCTGCAGCAGCACGGCACGCCACAGAGCGTGGAGGAGTTGCATCGGCATTGTCTGCTCGGTTTTACCCAGCCGGAGTCGCTGAACCAGTGGCCGTTGCGCTATCGCCAGGCGCCGCATTTCGCCATCACGCCGACGATCTCTGCGTCCAGCGGTGAAACGCTGCGGCAATTGGCGCTGCAGGGCGAGGGGATCGTACAGCTGGCAGACTTTATGACCCGTCGCGATCGGGAAGCCGGCAAGTTGGTGACGTTGCTGGAGCAGGAGACGCTGGACGTGCGCCAGCCGATCAACGCGGTGTATTACCGCAATACGCAATTGGCGGCGCGCATCACCTGTTTTCTTGACTACGTCAGCGCGCACATCGACGCGCAGACGTTATAAGGCGGAGCTTACAGGGCGTTTTCCAGGATGTAGATCTCGGTGTCCAGCACGCTGTCCTTGATGGTCTCGCGGTGTTTGAGCATGTGCTCAATGGCCAGGTGTTTTTCCAGATGCTCCATGCTTTCCCATTTCTCCAGCATGAACACCGAATCCGGCGACCGTTTCTGCCAGGGGGCCTGGGTATTGCTGTCGACCATCGGCGTATATTCGCCGCAGCCGTCTTCCGCCAGCACCAGCGGCACCAGTTTTTCAATGGCTTGCAGTACGGTGGCGCGGTGGCCGGGTTTCACTTTGATTTCTGCGATTACGGTGATCATGTCTGCCTCGTTGATGAGAATGTTCCGCGTCAGTTAAGCAAAAATTTTCGCCAAATGCTCGCGATAACGTGCGATGTCCGCTTCGATATCCGGTTGTTTTATCACGTTATTGCAGATAAAGGTCGGCAGCGCTTCCATTCCCAGGAACTGGTTGGCCTTGTGGAAGTGCAGGTAAACGCCGTCGACGCCGACGCCGTGGAAGAACTGATCGGGATCGGTGAAGGCCTCCATCGGGGCGTTCCAGGTCAGGCTCAGCAGGTATTTTTTGCCCTGGATCAGGCCGCCGGAGCCATATTTTTTGCTTTCGTCAGAACGAGAGCGACCGTCGTTGGCATACAGGCTGCCGTGACCGGCGGTGAACACTTCATCGATGTATTTTTTCAGGATCCAAGGTTCGCCCATCCACCAGCCCGGCATCTGATAGATGACCGCGTCGGCCCACAGGTATTTCTGTACTTCGGCTTCGATGTCATAGCCGTCGTCGACCACGGTGACCTGCACATCGTGCTGCAGATCGCGCAGGAAGCTTTCCGCCACGTCGCTCAGGGTTTGGTTGAGTTCGCCGTTGGAATGGCCGAATTGTTTTTTAGCGTTGATAATCAGGATATTGCTCATCTTTCGCGGCTCCCGTCAGTGTTAAGATATGGCATGCTTCCCGCGGAAAAGGCGGAAACCATCTCGCTGGTGACGAGTGTAATCGTGAGTCAGGCAAGTAAAAATGCGATCCAGCGCACAACAGTGTTGACTGCCAGTCAATAAAGAGGCCGCCAGGTAGCGAAATTTTGCATAAACCGCATCGCGCAATCGGCCGTCGCCGGCGATCCTTGCGCCAACTGTGACAGCTACCCCGCAGATGGGTTACTATCGCGGGCAGAATCGACAAGCGATGCCTTTTGTCGTCCAAGGGATTGCCAAGCCACGGTCTGAGGATAATTGAGTAATGAGTGATCTGACTCATGACGGTGTAGAGCGTTTACCGCTGCACACATTCACTGAAAACGCCTATCTGAACTATTCCATGTACGTCATCATGGATCGGGCGTTGCCGTACATTGGCGACGGTTTGAAGCCGGTACAACGCCGCATCATCTACGCCATGTCTGAGCTGGGGCTGACCAACAGCGCCAAATTCAAGAAATCCGCCCGCACCGTGGGCGACGTGCTGGGTAAGTATCACCCGCACGGCGACAGCGCGTGTTATGAAGCCATGGTGCTGATGGCGCAGCCGTTCTCGTATCGCTATCCGCTGGTGGACGGCCAGGGGAACTGGGGTGCGCCGGACGATCCCAAGTCGTTCGCGGCGATGCGTTATACCGAATCGCGCCTGTCCAAATACGCCGAGGTCTTGCTGGCCGAACTGGGCCAGGGCACGGTCGACTGGATCCCGAACTTTGACGGCACGCTGCAAGAGCCGAAGATGCTGCCGGCGCGTCTGCCGAACATCCTGCTGAACGGCACCACCGGCATCGCGGTCGGCATGGCGACCGACATTCCGCCGCACAACGTGCGCGAGGTCGCCGCTGCGGCGGTGGCGCTGCTCGACAAGCCGGGCGCCTCGCTCGATGACCTGCTCGAGTTCGTGCAGGGGCCGGACTTCCCGACCGAAGCCGAGATCATTACCCCGCGCGATGAAATTCGCAAAATTTACCAGAGCGGCCGCGGCTCGGTGCGCATGCGCGCCGTGTGGAAGAAAGAGGACGGCAGCGCGGTGATTACCGCCTTGCCGCATCAGGTCTCCGGCGCCAAGGTGCTGGAGCAGATCGCCAGCCAGATGCGCGCCAAGAAGCTGCCGATGGTCGAGGATCTGCGCGATGAATCCGACCACGAAAACCCGACGCGTCTGGTGATCGTGCCGCGTTCCAACCGCATCGATCTGGAGCAGGTGATGAATCACCTGTTCGCCACCACCGATCTGGAACGCAGCTACCGCATCAACATGAACATGATCGGTCTGGACAACCGCCCGCAGGTGAAAGGGCTGGTGGAGATCCTCACCGAGTGGCTGGCCTATCGTCGCGATACGGTGCGCCGCCGCCTGAACTACCGCCTCGAGAAGGTGCTCAAGCGTTTGCATATCCTCGAAGGTTTGCTGGTGGCGTTCCTCAATATCGACGAGGTGATCCACATCATCCGCAGCGAGGATGAGCCGAAGCCGGTGCTGATGCAGCGTTTCGGCATCTCCGATACCCAGGCGGAAGCGATCCTCGAGCTGAAACTGCGTCATCTGGCCAAGCTGGAAGAGGTCAAGATCCGCGGTGAGCAGGACGAGCTGGCGAAAGAACGCGATCAACTGCAGGCGCTGCTGGCGTCCGAGCGCAAGCTGAATACGCTGATTAAGAAAGAGATCCAGGCCGACGCGCAAACCTACGGCGACGATCGCCGTTCGCCGCTGACCGAGCGTGCGGAAGCCAAGGCGATGAGCGAGCACGACTTCGTGCCGTCCGAGCCGGTGACCATCGTGCTGTCGGAAATGGGCTGGGTGCGCAGCGCCAAGGGCCACGACATCGATCCGACAGGGTTGAGCTACAAGGCCGGCGACAGCTTCCGCGGCGCGGCGCGCGGCAAGAGCAACCAGCCGGTGGTGTTCATCGACTCTACCGGGCGCAGCTATGCGCTCGATCCGATGACGCTGCCTTCGGCGCGCGGGCAGGGCGAGCCGCTGACCGGCAAGCTGACGCCGCCGCCGGGCGCCACCATCGAGCAGGTGCTGATGGCGGCCGACGATCAGAAACTGCTGATGGCTTCCGACGCCGGTTACGGTTTCGTTTGCACCTTCAACGATCTGGTGGCGCGCAACCGCGCCGGCAAGGTGATGATCACGCTGCCGGACAACGCCAGAGCGCTGCCGCCGATGGAGATCCACGGCGCAGACGATATGCTGCTGTCGATTACCGCCGCCGGGCGCATGCTGATGTTCCCGGTCGCCGATCTGCCGCAGCTGTCGAAGGGCAAGGGCAACAAGATCGTCTCCATTCCGGCGGCGCAGGCCGCCGCCGGTGAAGACAAGCTGGCCTGGCTGTTCGTGCTGCCGCCGCAGGCCTCCGTCACGCTGCACGTCGGCAAACGCAAGCTGACGCTGCGTCCGGAAGATCTGCAGAAGTTCCGTGCGGAGCGCGGCCGTAAGGGCACCCAGTTGCCGCGCGGCCTGCAGCGCATCGATCGCGTGGAAGTGGATGCGCCGGTGCGGGCGTCGGGTGGCGACAGCGAAGAGTAAGCGTTGGCGCCGGCGTTAACGGGCGGTCGCAGCGAGCTGTGGCCGCCTTATTTATTTTTGCTGGCGTTTATTTTCCAAATAGTTAACATTTCTGCGCATAAAATTATTGTGCGTACTGCCGCCTGGCAGGAAAATAGCGAGAAATGCAGGCGACATCGGCGTGCTTACCGCCTGGCCGGCAAATAATGAGTAAAGGAATCTGCGCAGCGAAGTAAACTGCGTTGGCAGTGTGCTAATGAGGTTGTTATGTTATTGATTTTGCGTGCCGTTCTCGCCACTCTTTTCTGTATTCTGGTGTGTATTTTCGGTTCTGTTTATTGCTTGTTCAGCCCGCGCAACCCTCGCCATGTGGCGACCTTCGGCCATCTTTTCGGCCGCCTGTCGACGCTGTTCGGCATCAAGGTTGAAACCCGCGTGCCGGCCGATGCGGCCAACAATGGCAACTGCATCTATATCGCCAACCACCAAAATAACTACGACATGGTGACGGCCTCCAATATCGTGCAGCCGCGCACCGTGACCGTCGGTAAAAAAAGTCTGGTGTGGATCCCGTTTTTCGGCCCGCTGTATTGGCTGACCGGTAATCTGCTGATAGATCGTGATAATCGCGCCAAGGCGCACGGCACCATCGCCCAGGTGGCGGAGCAGTTCAAAAAGAAAGATATTTCGATCTGGATGTTCCCGGAAGGGACCCGCAGCCGCGGTCGTGGGCTGATGCCGTTTAAAACCGGCGCGTTCCACGCGGCCATCGCCGCCGGCGTGCCGATTGTGCCGATCTGCGTATCGACCACCAGCGGTAATATAAATCTTAATCGCTGGAATAACGGTCATGTGATCGTCGAGATGTTGGCGCCGGTGGATACCAGCAAATACGGCAAAGAAAACGTGCGCGAGCTGGCGGCCCATTGCCGCGAGCTGATGGAGGCGAAAATCGCCGAATTGGACGCCGAAGTCGCCCAGCGCAACGCCGCCAAAAAATAAGAGTCTACCGGCTTCAAAGAATAGGATTTTAATTGGCGTTCAGCGCCGTTAACGCCTGAACGCCTGCTAATCTTGATTGGCGGGCGTTTGGGTTTTGCACACGGTTTAGTTATTGCTTTTCATGGAGAAAATATGTCACTCAGTCGACGTCAGTTTTTACAGGCATCGGGCCTGGCGCTGTGCGCGGGCGCCGTGCCGCTGAGGGCTGAGGCGAGCGGAACGCAGACCCCGTTACCCATTCCCCCGCTGCTGGAGTCTCGCCGCGGTCAGCCGCTGTTCCTGACCTTGCAGCGCGCCCATTGGGCGTTTATGGATAACCGCAAAGCGGCGGTGTGGGGCATCAATGGCATGTACCTGGGGCCGACGGTGCGGGTTTACAGCGGTGACGACGTCAAACTGATCTACAGCAACCGCCTGCAGGAGCCGGTAGCGATGACCGTCAGCGGTCTGCAGGTGCCAGGCACGCTGATGGGCGGCGCGCCGCGCATGATGTCGCCTAACGTCGACTGGTCGCCGGTGCTGCCCATTCGTCAGGCGGCGGCCACCTGCTGGTACCATGCCAACACGCCGAACCGTATGGCACCGCACGTTTACAACGGGCTGGCCGGGCTGTGGCTGGTGGAAGATGCCGTCAGCAAAGCGCTGCCGCTGCCCAACCACTACGGCGTCGACGATTTCCCGCTGATCATTCAGGACAAACGCTTCGATAACTTCGGCACACCGCAATACGATGCACCGTCGCAGGGCGGTTTCGTCGGCGATACGCTGTTGGTCAACGGCGTGCAAAACCCGTATGTCGACGTGTCGCGCGGCTGGGTGCGTCTGCGCCTGCTTAACGCCTCCAACGCGCGCCGCTATACCCTGCAGCTCAGCGACGGGCGGCCGTTCAACGTGATTGCCAGCGATCAGGGCTTCCTGCCTGCGCCGGTCGCGGTGCAGCAGCTGTCGTTGGCGCCTGGCGAACGCCGGGAAGTGCTGATCGACATGTCGAAGGGCGAGGAGGTGACCATCACCGCCGGTGAAGCGGCGGGCATCATGGATCGCCTGCGCGGCCTGTTCGAGCCGTCGAGCATTCTGGTGTCCACCCAGGTGCTGACGCTGCGCCCGACCGGCCTGCTGCCGCTGGTGACCGACAACCTGCCGATGCGCCTGCTGGCGGATCAGCTGTTGGACGGCAGCGCCAGCCGCACCCGCGATTTCCGCCTGGGCGACGGCGGCGTCGGCATCAACGGCGCGATTTGGGACATGAACCGCATCGACGTACAGGCGCAGCAAGGCACCTGGGAACGCTGGAACATTCACGCGGATACGCCGCAGGCGTTCCATATTCAGGGCGTGCAGTTCTTGATCAAACGCGTCAACGGCGCGCAGCCGATGGCGGAAGATCGCGGCTGGAAGGACACCGTCTGGGTCGATGGCGACGTCGAGCTGCTGGTGTATTTCAACCAACCTACCTCCGAACACTTCCCGTTCCTGTATTACAGCCAGACGCTGGAGATGGCCGATCGCGGCACCGCCGGCCAACTGATGGTGCAGCCGACGATGTAATCTGCGCTGTGGGCCGCTTACGGCGCCCGCAGCATTTCCAGGAAGGCCTGCACCACCGGCGTGACGCTGTCGGTGCGATACACCGCGTATAAATCCGCCGGCGGCGCCTGTTGCAGCGAGCAAAAGCGTACGCCGGGCCACGGGATGCGGCCGTAGCTGTCCGGCAGCAGCGTGATGCCGCAGCCTTCCGCCACCAGCGCCAGCAGGGTCTGCGGTTCGTTGACCTGATAAGCGACGTCCGGCAAAAATCCCTGCTGCAGACACAGATTGTGCAGATACAGCCCCAGGCTGGCCTCATGCGGCGGCAGCACGATGAAGCTGTCGTTCTGCAGCGCCGCCAGCGGGATGTTTTCCTGCCGCGCCAGCGGATGATCGAGCGGCAGCACCACGGCGATGCTCTCGCTTGCCAACCGTTGGCAGGTTAACCCCGGCAGCGTCTGCTGCTGCGCCTCTCGCCAGACCCCGATGTCGATATGCCGCTTTTGCAGCGCGGCGATTTGCTGGCTGGGCGTCAGCTCGTTCAACGACCAGGTGACGCCGGCGCTCCGCTCGCTGAACCGCCGCAGCGCCGCGATCAGGCCGCCCCAGGCCGAGGTGCCGACCATGCCGACCACCATGTGGCCGCCTTCGCCACGCCCCATCTGTTGCACCTGATGCAATGCGCTGTCGGCCTGATCCAGCAGCCGCTCGACGTTGCGCAGCAGCGTGCGGCCGGCCGGCGTCAGCGTCATGGAGCGGGTAGTGCGTTTGAACAGCACCACCCCGAGCTGGCTCTCCAGCTCCTTGATGTGCTTGCTGAGCGGCGGCTGTGACATATTCAGCCGCCGCGCCGCCTGGGTGAAGTTCATCTCTTCCGCCACCACGCGGAAATAGTGCAGCAGGCGGAAGTTAATCCGGCCGGGATCGGGCAGGGCATGGGGCGGATTCATACGGGGTATCGCCTCCTTGTGACGCAGCTCAACTTATAGGTAAATGGAATAAATCGGCCGCCAAGAATGTATTGGTCTCGGCCGCGCCTCGCTCTCTACTATGGGGCTTATTATCCCCCGCTGAAAGAGAGAATACGATGTTTAATCAAGAAGATGCTTTTATCTGCGCCGATGTCGTCCGCGCACGCCTGCCGGGTTTCCAGCCGAAAGCGGCCTTGATTCTCGGCTCCGGGCTCGGCGCCCTGGCGGAGGTGATGACCGAAACCGTCACCCTCGATTACGCGGAGCTGCCGGGCTTCCCGGTGAGCGGCGTCGCCGGCCACGCCGGGCAACTGGTCGCCGGCAAGCTGGAGGGCGTGCCGGTATTGTGCATGAAAGGGCGCGGTCATTTCTATGAAGGGCGTGGCATGCAGGTGATGACCACCGCAGTGCGCACCTTCAAACTGCTGGGTTGCGAATTCCTGCTGGCGACCAATGCCGCCGGTTCGCTGCGCCGTTCGGTGGCGCCGGGCAGCCTGGTGGCCATTACCGATCACATCAATTTCATGCCGGAATCACCGCTGGTCGGCGCCAACGACGATCGCTTCGGGCCGCGCTTCTTCAGCCTGGCGAACGCCTACGATCGCGATCTGCGCGCCCGGCTGGCGGCGGTGGCCGAAAGCGCGGGCATCCCGCTGGCGGAAGGGGTATTCGCCGCCTACACCGGTCCGAACTTCGAAACGCCGGCGGAGATCCGCATGATGCAGACCCTGGGCTGCGACGTAGTGGGGATGTCGATCGTGCCGGAGGTCCTGACGGCGCGGCACTGTGGCCTCAAGGTGCTGGTGGTGTCCGCGATGACCAACTACGCCGAAGGGCTGTCGGATACGCCTCTTTCTCACGAACAAACGCTCAGCTGCGCGGCGCTGGCGGCGGACGATTTCATGCGCCTGATCCGCGAGCTGTTCAAAACGCTGTAACACCGCAAGCAAACCGGCGGCGGGCTGCAGGGGGCCCGCCGCACCAATCATCGTTGAAAGCATAATAACAAGGTGATGGCGATGGCGATAAAAACACGATTGAAGGTAATGATTTTCCTGCAGTTCTTTATCTGGGGCGCCTGGCTGGTGACGCTGGGCTCCTACATGATCAACACGCTGCATTTCAGCGGCATGCAGGTGGGGATGGTCTACAGCGCCAAGGGCATTGCGGCGCTGATCATGCCGGGCCTGGCGGGCATCATCGCCGACCGGTGGATGAAGGCCAACTATCTGTATGCGCTTTGCCACCTGCTCGGGGCGCTGGCGCTGTACTGCGCGGCGCAGGTCGAGCAACCGATGCTGATGTTCTGGGTGATGCTGTTCAATGCCATGGTCTATATGCCGACCATCGCGCTCTCCAACGCCATTTCCTATTTTTGCCTCGAAAAGCACGGCTTTGACACGGTGAGGGACTTTCCGCCGGTGCGGGTGTACGGCACCGTGGGGTTCATTCTGGCGATGTGGTTGGTCGGTTTCAGCCGCATCGAGCTCAGCAATCTGCAGCTGTATCTGGCATCTGCGGCGTCACTGCTGCTGTCCGCCTATTCGCTGACGCTGCCGCGCTGCCCGACCAACCGCGCGGCCGAGTCGAAGAGCTGGGTGAGCGTGTTGGGGCTGGATGCGCTGGTGTTGTTCCGCCAGCGGCGCATGGCGCTGTTTTTCCTGTTCGCCATGTTGCTTGGTGCGGCGCTGCAGATAACCAATACCTTCGGCAACCCGTTCCTGCACGATCTGTCGCTCAATCCGCTGTATCAGGACAGCCTCAGCGTCCGGTATCCGGCGGTGCTGCTGTCGCTGTCGCAGATCTCTGAAGTGTTCTTTATCCTCACCATACCCTTCTTCCTGCGCCGTTACGGCATCAAGCAGGTGATGCTGATCAGCATGGCGGCCTGGACGCTGCGCTTTCTGTTCCTGGCGTACGGCACGCCGGTCGGCTTTGGTTTCGTGCTGCTGTTGCTGTCGATGATTGTCTACGGCTGTGCGTTCGACTTCTTTAATATCTCCGGCGCCATCTTCGTCGAGAAGGAGGCCGATCACCGCATCCGCGCCAGCGCGCAGGGGCTGTTCATGACCATGGTGAACGGTTTGGGCGCCTATCTGGGGGCGCTCGCCAGCGGTGAGGTGGTGGACTTCTTCAGCCATGACGGCGTGAAAGACTGGCAGAGCATCTGGCTGGTGTTTGCGCTGTATACGCTGGTGCTGGGGATTGTGTTCGCGCTGAGCTTCAACTATCGCCACCGGCCGCAGGAGAACGCGGCGGCGGCGCAGTGAGGCAGAGGGCGCGGCTTTGCTGCGCCCTGAAACGTCAGGCCTGCGGGAAGCGCTGTTGCAGCTGCTGCCGGTCCGGCGGATTGGCGGCACCGAGGCTGGCCACCACGCAAGCGGCGACCCGGTTGGCCAGATCGACCGCCCGCGGCAGCGGCCAGCCGGCGGACAGGCCTGCCAGCAAACCGGCGCAGTGGGCATCGCCCGCGCCGATGGTGTCAACGACCTCTACCGGATAGGCCGGAACGTGCAGCGGCGGTGTGCGGCCGTCGCAGATCCATGCGCCGTCGCGATCCAGGCGGCAAATCAGCGTCAGATTACGCGCGGCGGCATAGCGCTGTGCGGCCTCCACGGCGTCGCCGGCGCCGCACAGCGTGGCCACTTCGTCGCGGTTAAGCGTCAGCAGGGTGTGGCTGTCGCTGAGCATGGCGAAGAAATCTTCGCTGAGCTGGGCGATGCGCGGGCCGGGATCGATCAGGCGCGGTTGGTCGAACGGCATGCGCGTCAACCACTCGCGCAGCGCTTCGCCGTTTTCGCCGGCCAGCTCGTAGCCGCTGGCGTAGATCAGCGTGTGTTCCGTCAGCGGCAGGGTCGCCAGCTGCGCTTTATTCCATTGGCTTTCGCAACCGGAAACCGTGATAAAGGTGCGTTCGCCGTCCGGTTCCACCAGCGCCAGGCACCAGCCGTTGTCCATCTGACCGTGGCGCAACAGCACCTCCAGCCCCAGTTCGCCCATGGCGGCTTCGATCGCCGCGCCCCATTCGCCGTTGCCGACCGGCATACCGTTGATCACCGGAACTTCAAGGCGCGTCAGCGCGCGCGCTACGTTGAACGCGCAGCCGCCGATTTGCCGCGCCTGCGGCTGGGCTTCGATATCTTCGCCGCTGGTCGGCAGGCGGGGCAGCGTCATCACCAGATCGCCGACCGCGCCCCCCATCACCAGGACAGGTGTTACAGCTTCCCACTCATTCATTGATGTTCTCTGCGTTGGGTCAGGTACAGACCGTAAGCGATCAGACTAACCGCAAACGACACAAACAGCCCCAGGCTGGAGTCGGCGAACAAGCCTTTGGCCAGCGGGCCGTCGATAAAACCGGTTTTGGTGACCAGCAGGCCGCACAGGGCGCCGAGGAACCAGCAGAACAGCGGGGCTTTGCGCACGCCGCGGTTCTGGCCATGCAGGCCGTACAAAGCGTTGCCATCATACCCGTGGCGGCGGCGCAGGCACAGGTAATCGAGCAGGAAAATCGCCTCCCAGGCCGCCAGGAACACCCCGCAGAACACCAGGAAGGAGATGAACGGCCCCATGAAATCCCCGGAGATGAACAGGACATACAGGGCGATGCCCAGCACCACCACGGCGTCGATCGATACCGCCAGCCACTGTTTGACCTGCACGCCGATGGTCAGCAGGTTAAGGCTGGCGGAATACAGGCTGAGCACTGCGATGGTGACGATGCCGGCGGTGGCGGCCAGCAGATAAGGGATGGCCATCCAGGCGGGCAGCACCGAGCCTATCAGCGCGATGGGGTTGGCGGCGCTGGCCAGATCGGGGAGCTGCACGGAAAGCAGAATACCGGCCAGCATCAGCAGCATCAGCGGCAAACAGGCACCGCCCATCACCGCGGCGAAAATGCCTTTGCTCGACGAGCTCGGGCTTTGATAGCGGCTGTAATCGGCGCCGGCGATTGCCCAGCTGATGCCGGTGCCGGCGGCGATCACCGATACCGCCGGCAGGAAACCGGTCAGCCAGCTGCCGGATGGCAGCGCCAGCACCTGGCTCCACTCGGTATTGAACAGGATATAGAGCACCACGATCAGCGTCATGGTGCCAAAGATGCGGCTGAACCAGCTTTGCATCCAGACCACGGTATTTTGCCCCAGCAGGCTGACGACGACAGTGAGCCCGCCGAACAGCAGCAGGCTGAGCGCGGTCAGCAGGTGGTTGGTTCCCAGTCCGAAGGCCTCGAACAGCGCCGCCAGCGTCAGGGTGCCGGTGATCACGTTGACCGCTTCCCAGCCCATCAGGTTGATCCAACTGAACAGGGTGGGCGCCACGTTGCCCTTCAGCCCGAAAATCACTCGCGAGAGCGTCAGCGTAGAGGTACGCCCACGCTTGCCGGCGAAGCTGGTGAGGCCGACCAGCACGAAGCTGGCGACGCCGACCAGCGCGGCGAGTACCGATTGCAGAAAGGATAAGCCGAAGCCGACGATGATGGCGCCGTACACCACGCCGAGAATACCGATATTGGCCGCCGACCAGATCCAAAACAGCTCGATGGGCTTACCGGTCTGTTCCGCGTCCGGCACCCGGTCGATACCGGTGCTTTCTACCTTCCATGCTTCATTGCGATTGATATCGGTCATAGCAAATGATCCCTGTTGCGCAGGGCCGCGAGGGCCGCCGCAGTTGACTGAAAATCGATTCCGTTGGCGCGGTTGAGGCCGGCTATCCCGTTGTCGGTGAAGACGCCGATTCCGCGCAGTGTGTAGCGGCTGATGCCGCCGGGTCTGTCAAAATGAGGGCGGTATCCGCCTTATCGGGTGAGGCACGTCGGCCGCACGGCGCCAATGAGTGTAGTCAAAGAGTGGGTCTGCAGCGGGGTTTGGCGAAGCGGGAACCTTTCTATTTGCCGACATCGATCCGGTTCGCCCACCGCGAGGGGATCCTGTGATGTGGCGATGAGCAGTGAGCAGGCTATCCATTAGCTACGTTGCTTATTCTCGGCCGTTTGTGCTGACAGTATAGGCCCGCTACCGGCCATCAAGGGTATCCTTTAGGGCTGGCAGCGGGTTTTTTATTGTTTTTAAAGTGGGTCCCTGGTGTTGGTGCGATTGATGTATCAACATCAATAAGCACAGATTACGCGCGATCTAGATCCAATGAAAGTCCATTAGGCAAAAATTGTGATGCCACACTGAAAACATTAGCGATATTTTAGTTAAGGTGAGGGGCTTATCGCCGGATCGGCGATAGGATAAAAAACGAAATCCAGACAAATGGCATAGGTAAGAGGGCGGGCGAATGACGGATTTTATGGCCTGGCTGCGTGGCCATCTGGCCCAGGGGGCGGTAGCGCCGCGTTATATTCAGCTGGCGACGGCGATAGAAACCGCGATCAGGCAGCAGGTGTTGGCGGCGGAGGCATTTCTGCCGCCGGAACGGCAGATGGCGGAAGGTTTGGCGCTGTCGCGTGTCACCGTCAGCAAGGCGATGAAGCTGCTGGAGGAGAAGGGGCTGATTTCGCGGCAGCAGGGCGTTGGCACCCGCGTGGCGATGCGCATCGGCTATTCCCTCGATAAGGACAGCGGGTTTACCGCTCAGGCGCTGCGTCATGGCAGCCGCGTCAGCAATCGATGGCTGCTGCGCACCCGAGTCGGCGCGCCGGCCAAGGCCGCGGCGGCGTTGGGACTGGCGGAGGGGGATGAAGTGATCAAACTGCGGCGGTTACGCTTGCTGAACGGCAGCCCGGTCTCGCTGGAAACCACCTATATACCACCGCGCTTCTTGCCCGAACCGGCGCAGCTGGAACACTCGCTGTATGCGTTATGGCAATCGCGCGGCATCGTGCCGGAGGATAAACACTTTCTGTTGAAGGCGGTGTCCTGCAGCGACGAGGTCGCCGAACTGCTCAACGTGCCGTGCGGCGCACCGTTGTTGCACATCATCCAAACCAGCCGCAACGCTCAGGGTGAGGCGCTGGAGTTCAGCGATATCTTGTGCCGCAGCGACGTTTATGAATTCGAAGTGAACGGTTAGCGAAATAACCATGCTCTTTTTGCCACTAGTGCGTATAATCGCCGCCCGGCGATTAATTAACCTGTAAAAAGAGCAGCAGAATGAGCACCACCAGCCTGATCCAACCCGATCGTGAACTGTTTTCCTATAAGCCTTATTGGGCCGAATGTTTTGGCACCGCGCCGTTTTTACCGATGTCGCGGGCAGAGATGGATCAACTGGGCTGGGACAGCTGCGACGTGATCATCATCAGCGGCGACGCCTACGTCGATCACCCAAGCTTCGGCATGGCGATCATCGGCCGCATGCTGGAAGCGCAAGGCTTTCGCGTCGGCATCATCGCGCAGCCGGACTGGAGCAATAAAGAAGACTTCATGCGGTTGGGGAAACCGAACCTGTTCTTCGGCATCACCGCCGGCAACATGGACTCGATGATCAACCGCTACACCGCCGATCGCAAACTGCGCCACGACGATGCCTATACCGCCGGCAACGTCGGCGGCAAGCGCCCGGATCGCGCTACCCTGGTCTACAGCCAGCGCTGCAAAGAAGCCTATAAAGACGTGCCGATCGTGCTGGGCGGCATTGAAGCCAGTCTGCGTCGCATCGCCCACTACGATTACTGGTCTGATACCGTGCGCCGCTCGGTGCTGGTGGACTCCAAAGCCGACATGCTGATCTACGGCAACGGCGAGCGTCCGCTGGTGGAAGTGGCGCACCGTCTGGCCGCCGGTGAGAAGATCGGCGATATCCACGATATCCGCAATACTGCGGTGATGCGCAAAGAAGCGCTACCGGGCTGGAGCGGCGTGGATTCCACCCGCCTCGACAAACCGGGCCGCATCGAACCTATCCCGAACCCGTACGGCGAGGATCTGCCGTGCGCCGACGGCGCCAAGCCGAAAGAGCCGGAAGCCAAGCCTGTCACGGTGCGCGCCGCCAAACCGAAGCCGTGGGAGAAGACCTACGTGCTGCTGCCGTCCTTCGAGAAAGTGAAGGGCGACAAGGTGCTGTATGCGCACACCTCGCGCATTTTGCACCATGAAACCAACCCAGGCTGCGCCCGCGCGCTGATGCAGAAACATGGTGACCGTTATGTGTGGATCAACCCGCCGGCGATCCCGCTGACCACGCCGGAGATGGACAGCGTCTTCGCCCTGCCTTATCAACGCGTACCGCACCCGTCCTACGGCCAGGATCGCATTCCGGCCTATGACATGATCCGTTTCTCGGTGAACATCATGCGCGGCTGCTACGGCGGCTGTTCGTTCTGTTCGATCACCGAGCATGAAGGGCGCATCATCCAGAGCCGTTCGGAGGATTCGATCGTTCGCGAAATCGAAGAGATCCGTGACAAGGTGCCGGGCTTTACCGGCGTGATCTCCGATCTGGGCGGCCCGACCGCCAACATGTATATGCTGCGTTGCACCAACCCGCGCGCTGAGCAGACCTGCCGCCGCGCCTCGTGCGTGTATCCGGAGATCTGCACCTATATGGATACCAACCACGAGCCGACCATCAAGCTGTATCGCCGCGCGCGTTCTCTGGAGGGCATCAAGAAGATCCTGATCGCTTCCGGGGTACGTTACGATCTGGCGGTGGAAGATCCGCGCTATATCAAGGAACTGGCGACCCACCACGTTGGCGGCTACCTGAAGATCGCGCCGGAGCACACCGAAGAAGGCCCGTTGTCGAAGATGATGAAACCGGGCATGGGCAGTTACGATCGCTTCAAGCAGCTGTTTGATCACTATTCGAAGCTGGCGGGCAAAGAGCAGTATCTGATCCCATACTTTATCTCGTCGCACCCGGGCACCCGTGATGAAGACATGGTGAACCTGGCGCTGTGGCTGAAGAAGAACCGTTTCCGCCTCGATCAGGTGCAGAACTTCTATCCTTCGCCGATGGCCAACTCCACCACCATGTATTACAGCGGCAAAAACCCGCTGAGCAAGGTGGGGTACAAGAGTGAAGACGTGGTGGTGCCGCGCGGCGATCGCCAGCGCCGCCTGCATAAGGCGCTGCTGCGTTACCACGATCCGGCCAACTGGGCGCTGATCCGCGCCGCGCTGGAAGAGATGGGCCTGAAGCACCTGATCGGCAGCCGCCGCGATTGTCTGGTGCCAGCGCCGAGCATCGACGAGCAGCGCGAAGCGAAACGGCTGCAGCGCCATACCCGGCCGGCGCTGACCAAACATACCGATATCAATCGGCAGCGCACGCCATCCAACCGGCCGCCGCGCAAACCGATTCGCAAAGCCAAGCCGTAACGGCCGCACCGCGTGCGTAAACAAAAAGGAGAACCCCCGGGTTCTCCTTTTTACTTTTGAGCGTCACAGCTGCTCGTAGGCGGCCTCCACTTTCATCAAATGGCGCGGCGCCTGCGGCGCGGGATGGTATTTGCGCACGTGCCAGTTAAAGGCCTCCGGCGACAGATTGTTGATCATCGCGATGGCCTGCTGACGGTTGCTGGAGAAGGTGCGCAGCAGCGCGCCGGTGCCGTTGACGTAGGCGATGATGGTGGCGTAGCGCAGCGTGACGGGATTGGCGATCCCTTTAAGCTGTTGTTTTTGCAAGGTGGCCAGATAGGCGGCGCCAAGATCGATATTGGTGTCGGGATCCCGCAGGTCATCGTCGTCCGGGCAGCCGCGTTTGCCTTTGTAGCGATAGGCATCGCAGCCGGCGGTATCGGCTTTCAGCTGCATCAGGCCGATCGCATTGGATCTGCTCACTGCGGCGGGGTTGAAACCGGACTCCACCTGGATCATGGCGGTGATCAGCTTGGCGTCCACGCCGTATTCGCTGGCGGCGTCTTTAATGGCGCTGTCGAAGGCGTGGCGATCGTAGCTGACGCGCTGTTTCTTGCCGGCGCAACCCGCCAGCACCAGCATGATGCAAAGCATGCCCAGCCGTGACCCGTGTGAGAAAGAAAATTTCATGGTGCTCCGTGCTTGTCTGTTTTTTTAACGGCGTGAACCGGCGGGCGGAGCCTCCGGCGTCGTCATCATAACGTCAGGCGGCGCAAGGGAGCAATGTGCGGGAAGGAAAAGCCCCCTCCGGCCGGAGAGGGCTTGAGGGGGTTACAGGGTATCCGGATCAGGCCCCAGGCGGTTGCCGACGTCCAGCTTGGCGATCTCGCCCAGCTCGTCCTTATCGAGTTTGAAATCAAATACCTCGAAGTTTTCGCGGATACGCGACGGCGTGACCGATTTCGGGATGACGATAAGACCGCTGTCCAGGTGCCAGCGCACCACAATCTGCGCCGGGGTTTTCTCGTATTTCTCGGCCAGCGCCTTGATCAGCGGCTGGTCGAACACCCCTTCACCGCCTTGCGCCAGCGGGCTCCAGGATTCGGTGGCGATATGGTGCGTGGCGTTCCAGGCGCGCAGCTGGCGCTGTTGCAGCAGCGGGTGCAGCTCGATCTGGTTGACCACCGGCGCCACGTTGGTTTCATCCAGCAGGCGCTGCAGGTGCGGCGTATGGAAGTTGCATACGCCGATGCTTTTCACCAGGCCTTGCTCGCGCAGTTTGATCAGCTCGCGCCAGGCGGAGACGTATTGATCCTGCTGCGGGCGCGGCCAGTGGATCAGATACAGATCCACATAGTCCAGCTTGAGTTTTTCCAGGCTGGTTTCCAGCGCCGCCAGCGGATCGCCCTGATCGTCGTTCCACAGCTTGGTGGTGATGAACAGGTCGCTGCGCGGCAGCGAGCTGGACTGCAGCGCGGCGCCGACGCCTTCCTCGTTCTTGTAGATCGCGGCGGTGTCGATGGAGCGGTAACCGATCTCCAGCGCTTTGCTCACCGCGCGGGTGGTCTCTTCAATACTCGCCTGCCAAACGCCGAGACCCAACTGCGGCATCAGATTACCATCGTGGAGTTTGATGATGGGTTGTTGCGTTGTCATGCGCATCTCCTTGTGTACGGATTGCGGCGCCTGCGGCGCCGAAACGGCTATAGATAAATTCTAGTTGGCAAAATGGGCGGTTGCCGGGTTTGCCAGCCTAATTTCAGCGGTGGCGGGAGGGCTATTTTCTCCCCGCTCTCCCTGCGAATGAGCGGTAAGACGAGTGGAGCGAAACGATCGGCGGCGCTGAAGCGCCCGACTGCGCCCGGTGATCGGCCGGGCGCAGGATGCGGCGAAAATGGCTGGCGGAGACTAAAGCCTAGCAAAAAATCGCCGTTTTGCGATTAACGCGCCGCTTCATAAATGCGGCGGCTGACGTCCAGGGTGATGTCCTGATGTTCCCCCAGGGCGGTCATACCGTGCTGATGGAGCTTGTCGAGCAGCGCCGGAATGCTGCTGCCGTCGAGCTGATAATCCGCCATGCGGGTCGGCACGCCCATCTGCTCGAAGAAGGCGCGGGTGGCGGCGATGGCGCCGTCGATGCGGCTGTCTTCGCTGCCTTCGCGCAGGCCCCAGACGCGGTCAGCGTACTGCAGCAGTTTTTCGCGCTTCTGCGCTTTCTTCTCGTGCAGCAGCGCCGGCAGCACGATGGCCAGCGTTTGCGCGTGGTCGAGATCGTGCATGGCGGTCAGCTCATGGCCCAGCATGTGGGTCGCCCAGTCCTGCGGCACGCCGGCGCCGATCAGGCCGTTCAGCGCCATGGTGGCGCTCCACATCACGTTGGCGCGCACCGCATAGTTCTCCGGCTCGGCCAGCGCGCGCGGGCCGTCTTCCAGCAGGGTCAACAGCAGGCCTTCGGCGAAGCGATCCTGCACCTTGGCGTCGACCGGATAGGTCAGATACTGCTCCAGGGTGTGCACGAAGGCGTCGACCACGCCGTTGGCGATCTGGCGCGGCGGCAGCGAGTAGGTCACCACCGGATCCAGCACGGCGAAGCGCGGCTGCACCAGCGGTGAGAAGAAGTGCTGCTTGTCGCCGCTGCTTTTGCGGGTGATCACCGCGCCGCTGTTGGACTCGGAGCCGGTGGCCGGCAGCGTCAGCACGCAGCCCATCGGCACCGCGTCGGCGATGTGGCTGCCAACGGTCTGCAGAATGTGCCAGGCGTCGCTGCTGGCGGTATAACGGGCGGCGGCGGCGATGAACTTGGTGCCGTCAACCACCGAACCGCCGCCGACCGCCAGCAGGAAATCGATGTTTTCTGCTTTCACCACCTCGACCGCTTTCATCAGCGTTTCGTAGGTCGGGTTCGGCTCGATGCCGGAGAACTCCCGCACGTCGCGGCCGGCCAGCGCGCTATGCACCTGATCCAGCACGCCGTTTTTCTTCACGCTGCCGCCACCGTAGGTGATCAGGATGCGCGCGTCCGCCGGGATTTGGCTGGCCACTTCGGCAATTTGCTCCTTGCCGAACAGGATTTTGGTTGGGGTATGCAAAATGAAGTTGTGCATGGTTGATTTCTCTCTTTCTGTCAGGCAGGCGCCAAAGCGGCGCAAAGGTGTCTGGCCCGTATTGTCAGGAACCGGGCGGCAACGCACAATGCACATTCCTGTTTGGTTCTTGCCTATTCCTACAAGTCACTGTAGAAATGGCGAGTTTTAAATTATGATTTATGCCGAATCGTTCTGACTGTAAGAGGGTGTTTCCGTGATTGAAATCGATGCGCTGCGCAGCCGCATGGCGCACCAGGCGATGGCTATCGCCAGCGGCAACGGCTACACGCCGTCGCCGGTGCCGCGGGTGAAGATTTTGTATGTCGATCGCCACAGCCCGCGTCAGCCGGTGATGTATGAACCGGGGATCGTCATCGTTTTTCAGGGGCACAAGGTCGGTTATTGCGGCAATAAGAAGTTCCAATACGATCCGCGCAACTACCTGCTGATGACGGTGCCGCTGCCGTTTGAATGCGAAACCTTCGCCAGCCCGGAACTGCCGCTGGTTGGGTTGGCGGTCAATATCGATACCCAAATGCTGCAGGACTTGCTGATCGACATCGGCGATGACGACTACCTGATGCAACCGCGGGCTGAGAGCAACGGGGTGAACCTGGCGGAAATGACGGAAGAGTTGCTGTGCGCCACCGAGCGTCTGCTGGACGTGATGGCCAATCCGCTCGACGCCCGGGTGCTTGGGCCGCAGATCGTACGGGAGATTCTCTATTATGTGCTGCGCGGCGCCTGCGGCGCGTCGCTGCAGGAGTTGGTCAATCGCCATACCCACTTCAGCCAGATCGCCAAGGCACTGCGGCGTATCGAACATCAGTATGCCGACAGCATCAACGTCGAGCAGTTGGCCAGCGAGGTCAACATGAGCGTCTCGGCATTCCATCACAACTTCAAGGCGGTGACCAACACTTCGCCGCTGCAGTACGTGAAGTCGTACCGGCTGCATAAGGCGCGCCTGTTGATGGTGCATGACGGTCTGAAGGCCAGCACGGCGGCGATCCGCGTCGGCTACGAAAGCGCGTCGCAGTTCAGCCGCGAGTTCAAACGGCTGTTCGGCATGACGCCGAGCGATGAAGTCGCCCGGCTGCGCGAGGCCAACCCGCTGCTGCTGGAGGGCTGAGCCGCGTTTATGGGGTTAAGACGATCTTGCCGAATGGCCCGCGATCGAGGTGATCCAACGCCTGAGACAGCTGATCGAAGCGGTATACCTGGTCGATCACCGGCTGCAGGTTGACGGCGTCCACGGCGCGCACCAGGTCTTCCAGCGCGCGGCGGTGGCCGACGCCGATGCCCTGAATCACTGCGGATTTTAATAGCAGTGGGCCGGCGGGAGCGGAAATCTCGTTGCCTTCCAGGATGCCGATTACCGAGATGCGTCCTCCCACCGCCACGGCGCGCACCGAGTTACCGAGGTTGGTGCCGCCGACGGTGTCGATCACATGGTCGATGCCGCGATCCTGCGTCAGCGCATAAATCGCCTCCACCCAATCGCCGTCCAGCCGGTTGATGCCATGATTGGCGCCCAATGCCAGGGCTCGCGCCAGCTTTTCATCGCTGCCGGAGGTGACATAGACCTCCGCACCGTGGGCTTTGGCGATCTGCAGCGCGAACAGCGCCACGCCGCCGGTGCCTTGCACCAGCACCGTATCGCCGGCATGCAGCTTGCCTTGTTCCACCAGCGCGAACCAGGCGGTCAGCCCGGCGCACGGCAGGGTGCTGGCCTGGACGTCGTCCAGCGACGCCGGCGCCGCTACCAGCCAGTCTTCATGCAAAATCACGTATTCCGCCAGCACGCCCTGATAAAAACCGCCGAGGGTGTGGTAAGGCACCCGGTGCGCATCGCCGTAGGGTTTTTGCTCGCCGTCGAGCCAACCGGGGCTGAAGGTGGAAATGACGCGCGCGCCGGGCTGAAAGCGGCTGACGCCGGGGCCGATTGCATCGACCTCGCCGGCCATGTCCGAGGCGGGCGTGAACGGCTGCGGCAGCGTGAGCCCCATGCCGCTTTCTATCATCAGTTTGTCACGGTAATTGAGTGAGATAGCCTTCACTTTCACTCTGATTTCGTGCGGCCCCGGCTGTGGGATGGCGCTTGCGCTCAGCTGCAGGTGCTCACGCCCCAGGGCGCTCATCGTCCAGCGTTGCATTGTATTGGTCATGATGTTCTCCAAAGTCAGCGATTAACAGACCTGCCGATAATATCGTTGATGAAGGTTCGCCAGTGGCGATAAGATTTCCGCAGATTGTTTCTTTCAGAGCGACAAATCATGAGCGATCGGTTGAGCGGTATTTCGGTATTCGTTACCGCCGTGGAGGCGGGCAGTTTTGCAGTGGCGGCCAGTCGGCTGCATCTTTCGCGTTCGGCGGTCGGCAAAACTATCGCCCGGTTGGAGCAGCGGCTGGGGGTGCGGCTGTTTCATCGCACCACGCGCAGCCAGAGCCTGACCGACGACGGTGCGCTGTTCTACGAGCGCTGCCTGCGGGCGCTGGAGGAGATCCGCAGCGCGGAAACGCTGCTGGAGTCGGGCAAGCGGCAGGTCAGCGGCCGGCTGCGGGTGTCGATGCCGGTGCTGTTTGGCCGCATGTGCATTGCGCCGCTGCTGACCGAACTGACGCGCGAGCATCCCGGCCTGGAGCTGGAGCTGTCGTTCAGCGATCGGGTGGTTGACCTGATTGAGGACGGCTTCGATATGGCGATCCGCAACGGTACGCTGGCCAACAGCAGCGGCTTGGTGGCGCGCCGCATCGGCGATCACCGTATGACGCTGTGCGCCTCGCCGGCCTATCTGCAGCGGTGCGGCGAACCGCACAGCATCGAGCAACTGGCGCAGCATGAGGCGGTGACCTATATGCGCGCCGGCGCGCGGCGCAGCTGGCTGGTATTGGATAGCGACGGCAAGCCGCAGGACGTGATGCCGAACAACCGGCTGCAAATGGACGACCTGCAGGCGATAGCGGATGCGGCGACGGCGGGTTTCGGCATCGCCTGGCTGCCGTGCTGGCTGGTGCGTGAGCAGTTGTTGAGCGGGGCGCTGGTGCGCTTGCTGCGCGATCGGCCGGGCGCCGCCTTTGAAGCGCATGCGGTGTGGCCGCACACGCCTCACCTGCCGCTGAAGGTGCGGCTGGCGGTGGATACGCTGGTGAGCAAACTGCCTGCCAGTCTGGCGTTGGTCGAGAAGGCGCTGTAGCGCGCCCGATTCAGGAAGAGGCGGCGCGTTTTTTACGCCAGATCACCAGCATGGCGCCCAGCAGGCCGACAAACAGCAGCAGCAGCGGCAGCAGCATCAGGCCGGTCATCACCTGGCTTTCGTAGCGTTTCACCAGAGGGATTTGGCTGAACGCGTAGCCGAGGCCGACCAGCGCGCAGACCCAGATTGCCGCGCTCAGCCAGTTGAACACCTGGAAACGAGAGCTGTTGAGCCCGGAAATGCCGGCCATGGTCGGCAGCAGGGTGCGCACGAAACCGAGGAAGCGGCCGATCAGCAGCGCCGTCAGCCCGTGGCGGTTGAACAGGTTGTGCGCGCGCTGGTGGTACTGTGCCGGCAGTTGCAGCAGCCAGCTCTTCACCAGGCCGGTGTGGCCCAGCCAGCGGCCCTGGATATAGCTCAGCCAGCAGCCGAGACCGGCGGCGGCGGTCAGAATCAGCAGGGTGGGGGCAAAGCCCATCACGCCTTTGGCGATCAGCGCGCCCGACAGCAGCAGCAGGCTGTCACCGGGAAGGAAGGAGGCGGGCAGCAGTCCGTTTTCCAAAAACAGAGTGGTGAAAAGTACGGCGTAAACCACCCAAATTACGCTTGGATCGGCGAGGGCGATAAAGTCCTGCTGCCAAAGCGCATGAATAATCTCTCGTAATACATCCATTTTATGTCCTGTTGCATGCCGGTTGCGCCCGGGGTCACATTCTCCAGGATGCGGCGGTTACCGTATCTGACAGTTACCCGGTTAGTGTACCGCTAATAGCTTAAGCCGACATTAAACGAGACGAAGAAAATTATCGGAATCCGCCTTAGCGCACGCCGTTGAGGCGATCGAAGCCGGCCGCCAGATCGGCGATCAGGTCTTCGACGTTCTCCAGGCCGATATGCAACCGCACCAGCGTGCCGGAAAAATCGACGCCGCCCGCCGGGCGGATCGCTTCCAGTTCTTCCGGCTGGTTGGCCAGGATCAGCGACTCGAAGCCGCCCCAGGAGTAGGCCATGCTGAAGTGGCTGAAGTTATCCAGGTAAGCGGCCAACTGCGTATCGTCCAGCCGTTCCTTCAGCACGAAAGAGAACAGCCCGTTGCAGCCGCTGAAGTCGCGGCGGTAGAACTCGTGGCCCTTGCAGCTCGGCAGGGCCGGATGATTGACCGTCGCCACCTCCGGCCGCGCCGCCAGCCAGTTGGCGACCTCGATGCTGCTGCGTTCGTGCTGCTTCAGCCGCACGCTCAGGGTACGCAGGCCGCGGCTCGCCATGTAGGCGGTGTCGGCATCCACCATCTGCCCCATCAGATAGGAGTACTCGCGCAGTTGATCCCAACAGCGCGCGTTGGCGACGGCGGTGCCAAGCATGTAATCGGAATGGCCGATCAGGTATTTGGTGCCGGCCTGAATAGAAATGTCGATGTCGAAATCCAGCGCCTTGAACAGCACCCCCGCCGCCCAGGTGTTGTCTATCATGATCACCACGTCCGGCGCCACGGCGCGAATGGCCTGCACCATCGCCGGAATGTCCTGCACTTCCAGGGTGATGGAACCGGGGGATTCCAGGAACACCACGCGGGTATTGGGCTGGATCAGTTTGGCGATATCGGCGCCGATCAGCGGATCGAAATAGGTGGTGCTGACGTTCATGCGGCCGAGGATATGGGTGCAGAAATCCTGGGTCGGTTCGTACGCAGAGCCGGTGACCAGCAGGTGATCGCCGGCGCCGACGAACGACAGGATCGCATTGGCCACCGCCGCCGCGCCGCAGGGGTACAGCACGCAGCCGGCGCCGCCCTCCAGCTCCACCATCGCATCCTGCAGGGCGAAGTGGGTCAGGGTGCCGCGTCGGCCGTAAAACAGCTCGCCGTGGGCGCGTTGCGCGGTGGCGTGTTTTTTGGCGGCGACGGAGTCGAAGACCAAAGAAGAGGCGCGTTGCGTGACGGGATTGACGGAGCCCTGGGTGTAGCGTTTGCCGCGGCCGGCGCCGATCAGCGCGGTTTCGATATGTTTTGACGTCATGGTACCTGGCTCACCTCTGGTTGCTCTGCACGTGCCCGTTTACGATAGCCCTTACGTTAACATGAGTTAATATAGCCATCCAGACGTTTTAACTTCCAGATATAGAAACGGCTATAATTGGCTGCCGGTCACGCATTTCTCGCGTAATCCTTCTGCCGAGTGGGAACAGAGAAGTCCATTCCTCGGCTGAGGCGCCGTTCGGCAGCGTGGTCTTGTTGCGCCGTTGTGGGATAAAAGTAACGAAATCACCCTATAAAAGGGGCATTTGGCGGTGAACGGACACAGATTGGCGCTTTGTGGCGATGCTGGCTAAAATTTTCTCGTTTATTTGGTAAATAATAATGAGAACCACTATCAATCCCCGGTTGGTTTGATATGATCGCACGCTGAATTATTCCTTAATTTTGATCGGTAATGGGTGGAGGCACAGCGTGAAAACGGCTGGCAAGAATTTAAATCAAGGATCGTTCGGCCAGGGCCGGGCGCAGTGGGGCAAGGCCTTCGGCCGCAGCCTGATGGCATCTATGGTGCTGGTCGTAGGGCTGGCCGGCAGCGCGCAGGCCGCGCCGGCGAGCAATCCGGCCGTTGCCGAAAGCGTTGCGCCGACCACCGCGCCTGCACCTGCTGCAGCCGCCGCGCCGGAGAGCATCACGCCGGTGAACCCGGCGCCAACGATCCAGCCACCGGAAACCCGCGGCATGGACCTGTCCGTTTGGGGCATGTACCAGCACGCCGACGCGGTGGTGAAAGCGGTAATGATCGGCCTGGTGCTGGCCTCGATCGTGACCTGGACCATTCTGTTCTCCAAAGGCAGCGAACTGCTGCGCGCCAAGCGCCGTCTGCGCCGCGAACAGCTGGCGCTGGCCGAAGCGCGCTCGCTGGATGAAGCCTCCGAACTGGCGCAAAACTTCGGTCCGGAGAGCGTCAGCGCGGTATTGCTGAACGACGCGCAAAATGAGCTGGAGTTGTCTGCGGAATCCAACGACAACAACGGCATCAAAGAGCGCACCGGCTTCCGCCTCGAGCGCCGCGTGGCGGCCTACAGTCGCAACATGGGCCGCGGCAACGGCTTCCTCGCCACCATCGGTGCCATCTCGCCGTTCGTCGGCCTGTTCGGCACCGTGTGGGGCATCATGAACAGCTTCATCGGCATCGCCCATTCGCAGACCACCAACCTGGCGGTTGTGGCGCCGGGCATCGCGGAAGCGCTGCTGGCGACCGCGCTGGGTCTGGTCGCGGCGATCCCTGCCGTCGTTATCTACAACATCTTCGCTCGCGTCATCAGCGGCCACCGCGCGCAGGTGGGCGACGTGGCGGCGCAGGTCTTGCTGCTGCAGGGCCGTGATTTGGATCTGGCCGCGACGGCGGAAGCCAAGCGCTCACAGCACGCGCACCAACTGCGGGCGGGGTGAGACATGGCGATGCGCTTAAATGAAGATCTGGACGACAGCGGCGAACTGCATGAAATCAACGTGACGCCGTTTATCGACGTCATGTTGGTGCTGTTGATCATCTTTATGGTGGCCGCGCCGCTGGCAACGGTAGATATCCGCGTCGATCTGCCGGCCTCCTCCGCCAAGCCGCAGCCGCGGCCGGAAAAACCGGTGTTCCTGTCGGTGAAGGCCGACAAACAGCTCTACGTCGGCGATCAGCCGGTGAATGCCGATCAGTTGACTTCGGTGCTGGATCAACGCACCCAGGCTAACAAAGAAACCACCATCTTCTTCCAGGCGGACAAGAGCGTGGACTATGAAACGCTGATGAGCGTGATGGACACCCTGCGTAAAGCCGGCTACCTGAAAGTGGGGCTGGTGGGCATGGAAGGCGCCGCCAAATAGCGGGCTGATGAAACAGAAAAGGGCGCTTCGGCGCCCTTTTTTACTGGTTCAGAGATATCACTCTTCGGCCAACAAAGCCCGGGAACCGGCATGGCGCCAGCGGATACGGCCCGGCAGATAAAGCGCGTTCTGTTCCAGAGGCCGCTCGTCGATCAGTGCGGTGACTTGGTCGAAGCTATGTTGCGCCAACGCCCGGCAGTCCTGTGCGACCGTATCGATCTTCAGCGTCATGCAGTCGAACAGGTAGTGATCGTCGAAGCTGCACAGGTGGATGTCGCTCTCCATCAGCTGATGTTGAGTCAGATAACGCAATACCCCTTCCAACAGGCCGCAGGCGGCGGTAAACAGCGCTTTGGGCGGCCGCCCCAGCTGTGCGCAAAGCTGAGCGAACATCTCGTAACCTGAGCTGGGGTGATAGTTGCCGTTGATGATCCATTCCGGTTTGCACTCGATGCCGGCGCGCTGCAGGCCAAGCTGGAAACCGGCCAGCCGATCGCGGGTCGGCGAAATGCGCGGCTGCCCGCCGAGAAAATAGATCTCGTCCGGATGTTGGCGCGCGACCTTTTCCACCAGGTCGGCGGTCGAGTTGACCGAATCGGTGATCACCAGCGGCAGTTCGGAACCAGCGATCAGACGGTCCATCTGCACCACCGGCAGTCCGACATTGATCTTCTGGTATTCCGCGTCGTTTAGCTGGCTGGAGGCGACAATCAAGCCGTCCACCTGCCGCTGCACCAGACTGTTCACCGCCATCATCTCCTGCGCCGGGTTTTCATCGGTGCAGGCGATCAACAGCTGCAGGCCGGCTTCGCGGCACAGCGTTTCCAGCTCGCGCGAAATCACCGCAAAACCGTAGTTGGTCATCTCCGGCACCACCAACCCCAGCGTGTGGCTGCGGTTGGAGCGCAAAGAGCGGGCGTGGATGCTGGGCTGATAATGGTGTTCGTGCGCCAGCGCCAGAATGCGATCGCGGGTGTCGTCGGACACCCGGTATTCCTTGCTGCGGCCGTTCAGCACCAGGCTGGCGGTCGATTTCGACACCCCGGCCAGCGTGGCGATGTCACTGATGGTAATGCGTTTATTTTTTTTCACTGACGCCATCTGAAGTCATCGGAGGATGCGTCATTCTAGCATGCATGGCGTCAGCGGCCAGTATTCCAACGCCAGCGGCGCGCTCCCGCACAGCCGCAGTTGCGGCTCACCCGCCGGGAAGTAGCGTGCGCTCATCACCGCCTCGCCGTGGTTGATGAAAATCTCCACGCTGGAACGATCGAACAGCAGTTGCAGATGCGTGACCGGGCCGCGCCAGTAACGGTGCTCCGGCCGGCCGTCGGTCAGGGAAGCGCGCGTCAGCTGCAGCCTTTCGCCGTCCCATTTCAGCGTCATCGCGTCGCCAAAGGTTGCGTTGAACGGGCCCTGCGGCGTCAATTGCAGCTCCGCGGCCCCCAGCGCATAGGCGGGGGCGTTATCGGCGCGGCCTTGCCAGCCTGCTCGCTCACCGCGCAGCTGTTGCAGCTCGCGCGCCGGGCGCTGGTGGAGGCGGCCATGCCGCAGCGACAGTTCGCGCGGGCAGGTCATGGTGTGGATCCAGCCGTAACGGCGTGTCGGATGGGCTTCTTCATCTTGCTCGGGCACGCCCATCCAGCCGAACAGCAGGCGGCGGCCATCTTCCGCCAACGTCGTCTGCGGCGCGTAGAACTCGAAGCCGGCGTCCAGCTCGCGGAATTCGCCGTGGCTGAAGGCCGCCTGCCGGTAATCCAGCTTGCCGAGCAGATAACCGGCCTGATAACGGTTGAGATAGCGTTCCGGCTGCGGCGTCAGCCCCTGCGGACAGCAGATCAACACCTCATCGCCGTCCAACGAGAACAGGTCCGGGCACTCCCACATGTAGCCGAATTCCTCTAAGCCGTTCAGTCCGGAACCGGCGATCTCTCCCAGCGCTTGCCAGTCGCGCAGATCGCTGGAACGAAACAGCAGCACCTTGCCGCGATCCTGCAGGTCACGCGCGCCGAGCACCATGTACCAGTCATTTTGATGACGCCACACTTTCGGATCGCGTACGTGACCGCTGTAGCCCTCCGGCAGCGGCAGCACCGGCCCAAGTTTGCGATATTCGCCCCGTTCGCTTTCCTGAGCCAGGCATTGGTAAGCGGTGCGTGAGCCGCCTGGGAATTTCACGTTGCCGGTGTAGATCAGCGTGATTTTGCCTTCCGCCACCACCGCCGAGCCGGAGTAACAGCCGTGGCTGTCGTAACAGGCGCCGGGCGCCAGGGCGATTGGCTGGTGCTCCCAACGCAGCAAATCAGCCGACTGCCAGTGTCCCCAGCATTTGTTGCGATGATCGCAACCCAGCGGATTCCACTGATAAAACAGATGATAAACGCCGTTGTGCTGGATAAAGCCGTTGGGATCGTTCAGCAGGCCAACGCTGGGTGCCAGATGCCAGTCCGGTCGGTGCGGATCGCGCCGCGCGAGCGGCTGGCCGTTCATGACCGCCCGCAGTGCCTGTTTGATTAAACTGAGTTCTTCCATCATTGCGCGTCCGTGTTGTATTTCAGCAGTAGGGAGAGGACAAAGGCGCTGCCAAACGCGATCGCCAGACCGATGATATAGCTGACCAGAGAACTGGCCTGCACGATCGCCATGCCGGGGATCGCCGTCAGCCCGACCGCGTTCATGCCGACATGGTTGGCCACCACCCAGGCGCCGCCGAGCGCGCCGCCCGCCAGCGCCGCCAGAAACGGTTTCACGAAGCGCAGGTTGATGCCAAACAGCGCCGCCTCGGTGATGCCGAGCATGGCGGAAAAGGCCGAAGGCACCGCAATGGCTTTGATTTTGGCGTCGCGGGTTTTGAAATAGACCGCCAGGCAGGCGCCGCCTTGAGCGATGTTGGCCATCGACCAGATCGGCAGCAGGAAGTTGACGCCGATATTGGGGTTGCCGAGCAGCCCGGCTTCTACCGCGTGGAAACTGTGGTGGATGCCGGTGATGACGATAGCGGAATAGAGGCCGCCGAACAGCAGCCCGGCTAACCACCCCGCATGGGCAATCAGCGTGCTGAGCACGAAGGAGATGCCGTCGCCCAGCGCGCGGCCGGCGGGGCCGATAAACAGCAGGGCGACAAAGCCTGAGATCACCACCGTCAGGAACGGCGTCAGGATCAGATCGAGCGCGTTGGGGATCACCTTGCGCAGCCGTTTTTCCAACAGGCTCATGAACCACACCGTCAGCAGCACCGGGAATACCGTGCCCTGGTAGCCGATCATGGCGATGTCCAGACCGAAGAAGTTCATGGTGTGGAACCCTCCGGCGACGCCCCAGGCATTGGTCAGCGCCGGATGCGTCAAAATGCCGCCGAGCGTGGCGCCCAGATAGGGATTGCCGCCGAATTCGCGTGCGGCGGTGAAGCCGATCAGAATCGGCAGAATAATGAACGCCGCCGAACTGAACATATCCAGCATGATGAACAGCGCGCTGTTGGCATCGGCCCAGCCATAGGTTTTCACCATGCCGAGCAGCCCCATCAACAGGCCGGACGCGACGATCGCCGGGATGATCGGCACGAAGATGTTCGACAGCAGGCGGGCGATGCGCTGCAGCGGGTTGAGCTTTTTCGCCGCGATATCGGCGGCTTCGGCCTTGCTGGATTCGCTGACGCCCGCCGCCTTGATGAATTCCGCATGCACCTTGTTGACCAGCCCGGTGCCGAAGATCACCTGGATCTGGCCGGCGTTGCTGAAGCAGCCTTTGACGCCGTCCAGTTTGCCGATGGCCTCTTTGTCCACCTTGCTGTCGTCCACCAGCACCAGGCGCAGGCGTGTGGCGCAGTGGGCGGCGCTGGCGATGTTCTCTTTACCGCCGAGCAGCGGCAACAGCGCGTTGGCGGTTGCGGTAATGTCCATGTTGTCCCCTTGCTAAATAAAAATGCCGCCGCGCAGTTTGCGGCGCAGCGCCGTGAATCGGTGTCAGAAGAAATACTTGAATCTGGCGCGCATGCCGTAACGTTGGTCGTTGTCGCCATTGGCGATCTTGCTGTCGGCGTTGGCTTCCAGCAGCGACACATAGGCGCCTAAATACAGGTTGAAATTCTTCATATTCATAATGTTAGGTATCTGATACGACGCATGAACGGTGTGGATGTCGTAGTTGCCTGGTTCGCTGAGCGGGTTGTGGATATCGGCGGCGATCCCGGCGGTATTGAACTCTTTGATGTTGTTGTGCGCATAGATATAACCCAGTTCGAAGCGTCGCCACAGCACGTTGACGCCGGCGGTCAAGTCTTGCTCGCCGGCGGCATCCAGGTAGGCGGCGCTCAGGTTGGCCACCACGCCGTTATCCGGATCGGCCGCGTTGGTGTTCCAGCTCATGGTCATGCCGTAGCCGTTGCGCTTGGATTGATCGACGAAGCGACCCTGGCTGTCCTGATAGCCGTAGGCGTTATTCACCACGTTGCTTTCCATCGCCGCCGCGATGCTGAAGGCGTCTTTCTTCCAGGCGATCACCGGGCGCAAATAGGCGACGTTTTTCTTATTTTCCAGCGCATTGCCGTGGTAGCTGTTGTCCTGGAACAGCGAGGTGCCGTCTTCCACCAGCGTGTTCAGTTCGAAATAGACATCCCCGGCGTATTTGCTCAGCATCAGGTTGCCGCCGCTGCTGCTGCGGCCGCGGCCTTCTTTCATCATGTAGATATAGCCGAAGCCGTCGGCGTACAGGTCGTTGGCGGTATTGCCGGAGTATTGAATGAAGGTGTCCTGATTCAGCGGGAACATGTCGTAGGCTTCGAAGCGGCCGATTTTGGTTTGCCAGTTCTTTTCATTGCCGAAGAAGAAAGCGGCGTCGTCCAGGTTCATTTTGCCGCTCATGTCCGCCAGCGGCTGGACGCTGAAGCCGGAGAAGTTGCCGTCCTGATTGCGGCGGTAGCCGTCCAGCCCGACCAGAATGCGGCCGTTGATGTCCCAGCGCTCTTTGTTGCCGGGTTTCCAGTCCTTGTGGTCGCTGCCTTTTAACGACGTCAGCTGGCCGCTGCGGCTGGCGCCGTCCAGGTTGAACTCCACGTCGCCATACAGTTTCAGATCGTTGAAACCGTTCAGTTTCAGCGCGCTGGTCGGAGAGGATTGCGTTTCCAGCGTGGCGGCGCGCTGCGCGACCTGCGCGGTTTGCCTTTCGGTGCTGGCGGTGCGCTGTTCCAGCTGTTGCGCCCGGCGTTCCGCCGCCGTGGCGCGGGTTTCAGCCTGAGCGGCGCGCCGTTCCGCCTGCGCCAGACGTTGTTCCAGCGCGTTGAGACGCGCCTCGATACTGTCGCCGCCCGAGGCCGCAGCGGCAGACGTGGAGAGGAAAAGCCCTGTTGTTATCGCCAAATAGCTGAGTTTTTTCATCATCGTCTATCATCCGGGAAGGGTTGTTATTATTTTTTGCTAAATTGCTAAACCGGTTTTTCATGGCGAAAGATAGCGATCGAGAAGCGGACTGGCAATCAAGTTTGCTAACCCGATTCAGCTATTGTGATCGAGTACGCAAATCGCGGGTTAAAAGACCACGGCGCTCAGGGGGGCGCCGTGGATGCAGAGAATCAACGCAGGAAAGCAGCCAACTCGTCGGCGCGGGGCAGGGCGGTCATGGCGCCCTTGGCGGTGGTGGCCAGCGCGCCGCAGGCCTGAGCCTGAGCGATAACCGCCGGCCATTGAGCTTCCTGCGGCAATGTGTGAAGACGTGCCAGCGCCGCTAACAGCCCGGCGACGAAGGCGTCGCCGGCGCCGGTGGTATCGACCGGCACGACAGGCGTTGCGCGGAAATGACGCAGACGATGCCCATCGTGTACGCAGACGCCGTCGCCGCCCAGCGTCACCAGCAGCAGGCGCAGCGGATAGGTTTGCATCATCCAGCGCATGGCGTTCTCCAGATCGTCAAGATGGCTGATGAAAGCCAGCTCTTCGCGCGACAGTTTCACCACGTCCGCCAGCAGCAGCGCCTTTTGCAGGCAGGGGCGCAGCGCTTCCGGCTGGCGCCAGACCTCTTCGCGGATGTTGGGATCGAAACTGACCCGGCCGCCGACTGCCCGCATGCGTTCCATCGCCGTAAAGGCCGCGCTACGGCTGGGCTCCTGCGACAGCGCGATGGAGCAGAGGTGCAGCCACTCGCCCCGCTGGAAAGCCGGCAGATCGTCGGGCTGCAAAAACAGATCGGCGCTGGGCTGCACCATAAACGTGAATGAGCGCTCACCCTGAAGATCGAGATCCACCACCACCGTGGAGGTGTGGTGTTCGGGATCCGGCCGCATATGGCCGATATCCACCCCTTCATCGCTCAGCACCTGCTGCAGAAAGGCGCCGAAGCTGTCTTGCCCCACCCGGCCGATAAAGGCGCTGTCGCCACCGAGGCGGGCGATACCCACCGCCACGTTCGCCGGCGCGCCGCCGGGGCATTTGAGATAACCGTTGGCATTTTCCGGCACCAGGTCGATCACGGCGTCGCCCAGTACCCATACGCGATTCATCATGCTTAATCCCTGTTTTTGTCGTTGTCAGATGGTGAGCTAAAATAGAAGAACCGGTTTAGCAAGGCAATGAAATAATCCTCAGAGCCGCTTGGTCAGTGAGGAAGATCAATCTTTCTGCTGGGCTTGGGGATAAGGGGATCTGCCCCGCGAACCGGCGCGGGGAGAGATAGCGGTGCGTTTAGCCCAGCTTCGGATAGACGCCGGGACCGATTGGCAAGCCTAGCGCATACCAGACCAGCAGCAGCAAAATCCACACGCTGAAGAACACCAAAGGATAGGGCAGGATCAGCACGTAATAGGTGCCGAGCTGCGCGTCTTTGCGGTAGCGCTGCAGGAAGCCGAGGAACAGCGGCAGGAACGGCGACATCGGCGCCAGCGGCAGCACCGCAGAGTCGGCGATGCGGAAGATCATCTGGGCGAACGCCGGGTGGAAACCGAGCAGCATAAACATCGGCACGAAGATCGGCGCCAAAATTGACCAGATCGCCGAGCCGCTGGCGATGAACATGCACAGGAAGGCGGAGAGGAACATCAGGCCGAGAAACGCCGGTGCGCCGCTCATGCCGGCGGCTTCCAGCATGTCGGTCAGGCCGACGGCCATAAACTTGCCCATGTTGCTCCAGTTAAAGAACGCCACGAACTGCGACAGCGGAAACACCATCACGATAAAACCCGCCATGCTTTTCATCGGATCGAGCAAGTGGTGGGGAATATCGTCCGGCCGCCGGATCTGTTTGGTGACCACGCCATAGGTAATGGCGACGGTGAAGAAGAACAGGATGATGATCGGCACAATACCCTTGATGAACGGGGAAGGGATCACCGAACCGGTGTTCGGGTCACGCAGCGGCGCGGCCTCCGGCACCACCAGAGCGGCGATGATGGCGATAAACACCAGCGCGGCGATGCCGCTCATCATCAGCCCCCGGTTCTGCAGCGGGGTCAGCACTGCGATTTTGTCTTCGGCGCCGCCTTGCCACTTCGGCAGACGGGGCTCGATAAACTTGTCGGTGAGCAGCGCGCCGGCGATGGTCAGCACGATCACGGAGGTGGCCATAAAGTACCAGTTGTCGATCACGCTGACGTGAACCGCGCCATCCACCGCTTTGGTGGCTTCGGTGCTGATGCCGGAAAGCAATACGTCGGTGGTGACGATCAACAGGTTGGCGGTAAAGCCGGAGGCGACGCCGGCGATCGCCGCCAGCAGTCCGGCTATCGGGTGGCGACCCACCGCGATAAACATCAGCGCGCCGAGCGGCGGCATCACCACCAGCGCAGCGTCCGACGATATATGGCTGAAGAAGGCGATAAACAGCACCATATAGCTGGCGTAGCGGGCGCTGACGCGCGAGGCCATTTTGTACATCAGCGCCTGCAGCAGGCCGACCTTTTCCGCCAGGCCGGCACCTATCACCAGCGCCAAAATAGCCCCCAGCGGCGCAAAGCTGCTGAAGTTATGGATGATATTGGGAAATATCCACTGCATGCCCGCCACGCTCATCAGGTTATTCACCTTGATGAGCTCGCCGGTGGCCGGATTTTTCACCGCCACATCGAGCCAGGAAAACAGCGCGGTGGCCAGCATAAGCACCAGGATCAAATAGACGAACAGTAAAAACGGATTGGGGATCTTATTGCCGATGCGTTCCACCCAGTAAAAAACGCGTCCGGGGCTTTTATTGATTGGCGTTGTGGCCTCACTCATGATTTTACCCTCTGTGTTTGCTCTGTTGTGTGATTGTTATTATTTGATTTATTTATAATTATACTTAGTGGCCCGGTTGTCCGGGCCCTGTCTGTTCATGCTATTTCAATGGCGATGGTTGCACCCCCTGCGGGATTGGGCAGCGGTACGGCTGTTCGGCGCGCCGGCGCTCGAACTCGCTGCGGCAGCGCGCCAGCAGGGCGCTGTCGCTCAGCAGATCGATGGCGGTCGCCGCCATCACCTTGCCGGCCAGGCACATGCCCTTATGGGCGATAGCGGTGCGGCCCTGCGCCACCAGTTGCCAGGTGTGCAGCGGAGTGCCGAGTGCGAAACAGGGACTGAAGCATTGGGCGGTCGGCGCCACCCAGCTCACGTCGCCAACGTCGGTAGAGCCGTACAGCAGATCGTCGGATTCCACATAAGGCGCGACCTCATCCATCAGCACCTTATCTCCCAACTGCTGCACCCATTCGCGCCCGGCCGCGCCGCCGGTGCGGGCAATATTGAGTTTGGCGTTGCGCAGATCGTCGCGGCTCAGGGTTTGGCGGATTTCCTCGGCGAAGCGGCGCTCGGCGTCGCTGTACTCGGGCAGACCGAAATCGCACAGGTTTTGATACATCGCGCGTTCCAGGCTGCGGTTCGGCACATAGTTGGAGCAGGCTTTGTCGAAGCGCACCTCCATCTGGGTGTCAGTCATCAGCGCTGCGCCCTTGGCGATGTTGATCACCCGTTGGTAAATGTCCTGCGCCTGATCGAGCTGCGGCGCGCGGATCAGGTACAACACTTCGGCATCGGCCTGCACCACGTTGGGGGAGCTGCCGCCGGTGTTGGTAACCGCGTAGTGCAGCCGCGCTTCCTGCACGATATGTTCGCGCAGGAAGTTGGCGCCGGTATTCATCAGCGTCACCGCGTCCAGCGCGCTGCGCCCCAGGTGCGGCGAGTTGGCGGCATGGGCGGCGACGCCCTTGAAGTGAAACGCCGCCTGGATGTTGGCCAGCGTGCTGGTATTGAACATGCCGCTGAAGCCTTCCGGGTGCCAGGTGAGGGCGGCGTCGACGTCATCGAACAGGCCTTCGCGCACCATGAAGGTCTTGCCGGAGCCGCCTTCTTCGCCGGGGCAGCCGTAGAAGCGCAGGGTGCCGCTCAGCCGGTTCTGCTGCATCCACGCCTTGGCGGCGAAGGCGCCCGCCAGCGCGGCGGTGCCCAGCAGGTTGTGGCCGCAGCCATGGCCGTTGCCGTTTTCCACCAGCGGCTGCGGCGTGGCGCAACCGGCCTGCTGGCTCAGCCCGGCCAGCGCGTCGTACTCGCCCAGCAGCGCGATAACCGGGTGGCCGCTGCCGTAGCTGGCGATGAACGCCGTCTCGATGTCGCCCACGCCGCGTTCAACCGAGAAGCCTTCCTGTTCCAGCGCATCGGCCAGCAACGTGGCGGAATAGGTCTCGTTAAAGCGCGTTTCCGGGTGGTCCCAAATCGCGTCGCTCAGCGTGCTGAAGCGGGGCCGGCGTTGGTCAATGTAGTCGTCGATAAAGGCCTGCAGTTCTGAGTTGCTCATGCTCCGCTCCCGAATGTCGGCAGGTTCAGCGCCAGCGACGCCAGCGTTTTCACCGCCACCGCCATCACCTGCTCGTTGAAGTCGAATTTCTCGTTATGGTGCCCGGCGCTCAGCTCGGTGCCGAAAATGACGTATGAGGCCTGGCCGCCGCGGGATTTCACCCGTTCCATCATGTAGGTGGCGTCCTCGGAACCCGCAGCCTGTTCGCGGCGATCGACCACCGAGGCCAGCTCGGTTATCTGCTGCGCCTGGCGGCGGATGTAATCCACCCACGGTTGGGTCGGTTTGCTGCTCTGCGCCGCGCCCATCAGCGCGATATCGCAGGCGACGCCGTGCATTTTGGCGGCGCCTTCGATGGCGTTCAGCGCCTGTTGATAAACAAACGCGTTGATCTCATTGGTGGCGCCGCGCGTCTCCACCTTCATAAACGCCCGATCGGCGATCACGTTGCGGCCGGTGCCGGCCTGCAGCACGCCGACATTGATGCGCGAGCTGCCTTCGCTGTGGCGCGGGATGGCGTAAAGCCCCAGCGCAGCCTGCGCCGCTGCCAGCAGCGCGTTGCGGCCGTCTTCCGGCTTGGCGCCGGCGTGGGAGGCGACGCCGCGGAAAGTAACGTCCAGCTTGCTGGTGGCCATAAAGCTGTCGCTGCCGCACACCAGCTCGCCGGCCGGCACGCCGGTGCCGATATGCACCGCGGTGAAGAAATCGACGTCGTCCACCACGCCGGCCTCCACCATCGATTTTGCGCCGCGTGTGCCTTCTTCCGCCGGCTGGAAGATCAGTTTGACGGTGCCGCAAAGCTGGGACTCCAGGCTTTTGAACACGTGCGCCAGCCCCAGGCCGATGGTGGTATGGCCGTCATGACCGCATGCATGCATCATGCCGCTGTTGCAAGAGGCGAACCCTTCGCGGAACGGCAGGTGTTCGGGTTCCAGCAATTCGTTGAGATCGAGGGCGTCCATATCCACGCGATAAGCGATAGTCGGGCCGGGGCGGCCGGTATCGAGCGTTGCGACGATGCCGGCGAAGCCGCCGGAAAAATGCGGCAGCCATTTCTCCAACGCCCCCTGATTGCGGGCGCGCTGTTCCTGCGCTTCCAGCTCGGCGGGCGAGGGCAGCCCCATGCGCGCCTCTGCCTTGATGACCTCGCGGCCTAGCTGCAGGCGATAGCCCAGCCGATCGAGTTCTTCCGCCACCAGGGTGGCGGTGCGGAACTCAAACCAGCCGGATTCGGCATAGCGGTGGAAGTCGCGGCGCCAGGCCTGCAATTGCGGGTACAAATCAGCCACCAACATCGAAAGCGAATTAGTCATAGTGATATCTCATAAGTTATCGCGCGCTGGATCGCTCCAGGCAGCAGTTATGCTCTGAACTGAAATCAGACGGTGAAGCTATTGCAAAGAAAAAGGTGCGTTTGGTTACTAACTGCCGTGAATGGCGCTTATTGGCGCAGAAAATGCGCTTAATTAAGCGAAATAAGAATTTGGTTATTTATTATGTTTTTTCCGAATGTACACAATGGAATCTGGCTAAATAAGATGCCAATATCTTGCTATTGATAAACAACGGTTATCGCCTTTCGCCTATGCCAGCCTCGATAAAATTGCACCAATTGCGTGCATTTGTGGACGTTAGCCGCCAGGGCAGCATCCGCGCCGCCAGCCGCACCTCTCGCCTTTCCCAGCCTGCGCTGACCAAGGCCATTCAGGAACTGGAAGAGGTGCTGGGCGCCAAGCTGTTTATTCGCCGCAGTCAGGGGGTGGTATTGACCGACTGCGGCGATAACTTTTTCCAGCATGCCAGCCTGATCCTCGAGGAGCTGCGGGTGGCGCAGGAAGACATTCAGCAGCGGCTGGGGTTGGCGGGCGGCACGGTGAATATCGGCGTTGGCGGCAGCATTGCGCGCACCGTGATGCCGCAGGTGGTCACCCAGTTTCACCGTGAGTATCCCAACGTGAAGGTGCGCATCGTCGAGGGGCAACTGGTGTCGATGATCCCAGAACTGCGCCAGGGCGAGCTGGATTTTACCGTCAATACCTATTATCCCAGCAGCCTCGACAACGAGCTGCAGTATGAACGGCTGATGGAAAAAGAGTATCGGGTGGTGGTGCGCAAAGGGCATCCGATGGAGGGGGCGACCTCGCTGAAACAGCTGCAGCACTGCGACTGGACCATGCCGACGCCGAAAGGCAGTTACTATCGGCTATTGCACGATCTGTTCGGGGACTTGGGCATGGCGCCGTCGATCAGCGTGACGTGCGAGACCTTTATGGCCTGTACCAGCCTGGTGGCGCAGAGCGATTTTGTCAGCATTCTTTCGGTGGACGTGATTTCGGATCCGATTTTGGGCAAGCATTTGGTGCCGCTCGAGCTGGAAGAGCGTCTGCCGAAAGCGACGTTTTATCTTATCCAACGCAAGGACACCACCCTGACGCCGATGGGCGCGCACCTGGCGCGCCTGTTTCGCCTTTACTGTCGGTGATACCGAGGCCCTGCCGGGCCCCGGCATTAGAAGGCGATTGACCCCTGCACGAAGAAGGTGCGCGGTTCGCCGACGTACTTGCCGAAGTTGTTGTCGTTGGAGCGGGTGAAGTAGCGCTGATCGAACAGGTTTTTCACCCCGGCACCCAGCGTCAGGTTCGACAGCTGCGGCCCGAAGTTATATTCCCCGCGCATATTCCACACCATGTAACCGGCGATATTGCCGAACTGGCCATCGGCGCTTTCCTGCGTGATGTACTCCGGCCCGGTGCCCGGCGAATGCTGTTTCGACTGCGCATAACCGTCCAGATTCCATACCCAGCTGCCGGTGGCGTAACGTGTACCGACGGTATAGACCTGGCGCGAGTAGAACGGCAGATCTTTACCGGCGAAGTCGCCCTTGTCGGTGCTGGCCTTGGTGTAGGTATAGCTGGTGTAGACGCTGGCGCCGTCGAGCGCGCGATTCAGTTCGCTGAGATCGTAGCTGAGTGCCAGCTCGATGCCTTTGTGCTTGGTGGCACCCATGTTGGTCCAGCCCACGTCGTTGCTGATGTACTGCAGCTGGTTATCGAAATCGATGTAGAACAGCGTGGCCTCGGCCTTGACTACGGTGTCGTCGTAGCGAGTGCCGAATTCATAGGTGTGCGCTTTTTCCGCCGTTAGCCCCGGCGCCGGCTGGTTGCCGTTGCCGCCTTTGGTCAGTTGGAAATACTGCATGCTGCCGAACGAAGTGTTGGCGTTGGCGAACAGTTTCCAGGCGTCGGACAGGTGGTACATCACGTTCAATGACGGCAGCGGCTCGCTGTAGCTTTTCTTGCGGCTGATATTGTTGAACGAATCGTCCACGTGGGTGCGGATGCTTTCATAACGCAGGCCCGGCGTGACCGTCCAGTTGCCGACGTTAATGGTGTCGTCGATATAGAACGCGTTGGCCGCGGTGCCGCCGGAGGTGTGCTGGTAATAATCCGGGGTCTCCGGCGTCGAGCCGATATTCGCCGGGTTATACCAGGCCGAACGCGACGCCTTTTCATCCATGGTTTCATTCAGGTAGCGGTAACCGAGGGTGATCTCGTGCGCCATATCCCAGAAACGGAAGACCTGCGAGTAACTTGGTTCGATAGCCCAGGTTGAATAGTGGCGCGGATAGGAGACCATGCGCCGCTGGCCCGCGTTTTTGCCGGTGCCTTCCGATTCGATGTTGCTGCCGCGGTAGCTGTCGGTGAAGTAGGTCAACACTTCGAATTGTTTGTCGTCTTCCTGATGTTTGTACTTGAACGACATATCCTTGCGGCGGCCTTCGAACTGGTCCCACGGCCGCGTGGATTGGAACGGGTTTTGCGCGTATTGCGCGGTGCTCAGCCCGCCCGGCATGCCGGCTTTGGCGTCGTAGTAGTGGAAATTGGCCAGCAGCTCGTCACGATCGGTGAACGCATAACGCGTTTTCAGCATGAAATCGTCGATGTCGGTGTTGTCGTTGTTGTCGCGGTAACCTTGGCCGTGCAGCCCGGAGTAGAGCAGTTCGGCGCCGAGGCCGTTGTCTGCGGTGCCGCCCACGGAGGCGCTGGTCAGGGTCTTCAGGCCGCCGTGGCTGGCGCCCTGGGTTTGTACGCTGGCGGTGCCGCCAAACGTTTTGGGAATGTCACGGGTAACGAAGTTGATCACGCCGCCGACGTTCTGCGGCCCGTAGCGCACCGCGCCGCCGCCGCGCACCACGTCCACCGATTGCAGATTACCGATAGACAGCGGGGCCATCGACAGCTGCGGCTGGCCGTAAGGCGCGACCGCCAGCGGGACGCCGTCCATCAGAATGGTGGAGCGTGGAGAAAGACGCGAAGTCAGGCCGCGTACGCCGACGTTAAGCGAGATGTCACTGCCGCCGGTGCCGTTGCTGTCGCGCACCTGCACGCCGGGTACGCCGCGCAGGCTATCGGCGATGGTTTGGTCGCCCTGTTCGTGCATTTGCTGCTGGGTGACGATGGAACGCGCGCCCGGATGGTTGAGCAGCACCGAACTGGTATCAGGGTTGTCCAGCCAGTTGCCGACGACGGTCACGGTGTCGGTATCGTTCTGAGATGAGTTATCAGTAGCAAGGACAGGGAATGCGATGGCGATGGAAGCCGTTAGCAGAGAAAGCCGAAAAAGGGGTGACATAATAATGCCTTAAGAGTTTCAGACCCGGATGTGTTTTTTTAGAAAAGACAATCTTAATGATAATTATTGGCAAGTAAATAGAATTGTTACGGGATAGTTAAGCGGGTAACTAAATAATGAATGCGGGAAACAGGGCCCGGCTGGCGGGCCCTGGCGGGGGCTATTGCGGCGTAAGCCAGAAGACGCCGCTGTAATCCAGCGCGGTGAATTTCTGGTGCACCATTTCGATATCCGCTTGCGGATCAATATCTTTAAACAGCGCCGGGTGCAGGAACTTGGCGATCGCCTCAACCGCGATAAAGTTGAGCGGCGTGTCGTAAAATTGATGGTAAATCGCCATCACGCGTTTTTCTTTCACCGCTTTCAGCACGTTAATGCCGGTGCGATCCAGCAGGTGCGCCAGTTTCTTTTGGCTGGTGGCCATATCGGTGGCGTAACCCAGCGGCACCGCCAGCGTGCCGCGATGCCCGCGGCTCCAGTCGGCGCCGGTCAGCAGATAGAAATCCGGGTTGCTGCTGATCACCTGTTCGACGTTCACTTCACCGCCCATGTCTGAAAACAGCGTGCTGCCGATATTATTGCCGCCGGCGGTCTCGATGAACTGCCCGAAGCTGCCTTTGCCGAAGGTGTTGCAGCACTGTTCGCCTTTGATGCCGGCGCTACGCTCGATGAAGACGCTGGGGCGCTGCTCCGGTTTCAGCGTGGCGACCCGCTGCCGCACCAGCTCGAGGCGCTGCTGATAGAGACGGATGAAGGCGTCGGCATTGGGCTGCTCGTCAAATACTTTACCCAACAGCGCCATGCTGGCGACGGTGTTGGTCAGCGGCTGTTGGCGAAAATCGATGATCAGCACCGGGATGCCGACCTTTTCCAACTGGGTCAGCACGCCGCTGTCTTTCAATTTGCTCAGCAGGCCAATGTCGAAAATGATCAGATCCGGTTGACGCACCACCGCGCTTTCCACGCTGAAATCACTGGTGTAGGGGTTGTCGAAGGTGGGGATCTGCATGACCTGTGGGAATTTTTTCGCGTAGGCTTCAACCAGATCCGGCGCTTTGACCTTCAGCGAGTTGTCCCAGGCGATGATGTTTTTCAGCGGCTCCTGCGGATGCAGAATATTCAGCGCCAGCAGCGCGCGGGCATCGGCCAGGATAACGCGTTTGGCCGGTTGCGGCAGGGTGACCTGGCGGCCGGCGACATCGGTGACGACGATCGGCGCGGCTTGAGCGGCGCCGGCCAACAGTAAAACGCAGGCGGCCAACCAGCGGCCGGCTTTGGCGATAAGAACAGCGGGCATGAAGATCCTTGGGTAATCGGCGAAGAACGAGAACGCAATGATAAGCGATATCCTTTCGCTTTTTGAACTCCCTTGATGCTGATAGATCATCCCATGCCCATCAGCGGGTCGCTGACGCTGTGCTCACCGTCCTCCAGCCGCCTATGAGTGCGGCGTGCCGGTGCGGTTATTGGCGGGAATGGCCAGCGCTTTGCGAATCGAGGCGGGCAACAGCGAGAACGTCGATCCGATGGCGGCAGCCCGCAGGATGTTTCTGCGAGAAAGGTCAGGCATGCGTCGTTAATCTCCGTCAGTGTGCTTTGAAGATAGCCGCTGACGATGATAATGGTGAAAAATAACAGGGAGATGAAAGCGAGAGAAACAATGCTCCCTGGCGGGAGCATTGGGGGATGAGGCTTACTGTCTGATCAGGCGGCCGAGCGCCGGCGCCGTCTCGAAATCGCTGCGGAAGGGGTTGATGTCCAGGCCGCCGCGGCGGGTGTAACGCGCGAACACGCTGAGTTTTTCCGGGCGGCAGCTCTGCTTGATGTCGTTGAAAATGCGCTCGACGCACTGCTCGTGGAATTCGTTGTGCTGGCGGAAGGAGATCAGGTAGCGCAGCAGGCTTTCGCGATCGATTTGGCGGCCTTCATAGCGGATCACCACACTGCCCCAGTCCGGCTGATTGGTGACCAGGCAGTTGGATTTCAGCAGATTGGAAGACAGCGTCTCCGCTACGTGCTCCCCTCTCTCGGCCGCGCTGCTCAGGTACTCCGGCTTGAAGGCGAAGTCGTCGATCGTGATATCCAGATCGTCGATATTGATGCCCGGCAGGCGATCGATTTGCGCCGGGTAACCTTCCAGCCCCGGATAGAGTTTGACGGTGACCTGGCCGTTGGCCGCCTGCGACAGATCTTTTTGCATGGCGGCGCTCACCTGTTCCACGCTGTCGAAGCGCGTTTGGTTGAAGCTGTTGAGATACAGCTTGAACGATTTGGATTCGATCAGGTTCGACGAGGAATGCGGGAAGGTAAATTCGCCGATGCCCACCACCGGCTTGCCCTTTGCGTTGAGCCAGGACAGCTCGAAGGCGGTCCAGAGATCAAAGCCGCTGAACGGCAGTTGCCGCTCGTCCACGCCGATCAGATCGCGGCCGCGGGCACGCGGCAAGGCTTCGAGCAATGCGGGAGCATATTGATCCGGATAATCGGAGTTCGCGCCAAGATGGGTGATTTTATCTTGCTTTTGGATATGCATATTCATTGCCCTTTGCTTGTTCGGTATTGATGTAGCGATTAAACAGACTGCGGGTGGCGTAGATCGGCCCGACGCCCAGCAGGGCGTAAACCACCTTGATCAGGAACTGCGACAGGATCATGGTTTTGATGATGTCCCAGCTCAGCACGTTGTAGAACGCCAGCGTACAGAACACCACGCTGTCGATGGCCGAAGCCACTACGGTGCTGGTGATCACGCGCACAAACAGGTAGCGGGAATTGGTCAACTCTTTGATTTTGCAGAGCAGGTAGGAGTTGACGTTTTCGGAGATCAGATAGGCCGCCGACGAGGCCACCAGCACCGCCATGATGCTGTGCACGATGCCGTTGTAGGTCTCGCTGTACTCCCACTGCGGAATGCTCGGCACCAGCGTCGTTACCCAAACGCCCAGGACGAAGGTCAGATTGGCGATAAACGAGATGATGATGGTGCGCCTGGCCAGCCGTAAGCCATAGAATTCGTTGAGGATATCCACCAGAATGAACGTGAGCGGGTAAATGAAGATCGCCGGCGGCGTGATGAGATTCAGCACCGGGATTTGGATCGGCTTGACGCCGCACAGCGTTGAGAAAATATAAATCACGCTGAGCGCCACGGTAATAATCAGGTAGGCGTACCAGGATCGTTCATGGCGATCGCTGAGCTCGTAGGCGGTTTTTTGTTGGTTGTCACCATAGAGTTTACGGTACAGCGCCTGCAGCTCGTGCCGGCTCAGATCTTCTGATATTTCGCTGTCGGCCAGCTCATTCAGCCCCATGGTGATGGTTTTGCCGGTGGCCAATACCATAACATTGGCCGCGATGGCGCCATGCCGGGTGAAGCCCAACAGCTTGAACTTCTGATTCGGTTCCATTTATAGCCTTTCTCCAACGATGTAACCCAGGAATTGCACGGTGTCCTGAGGGCGTTTGTCCATGCTTTCGCTGTCTTTGTCGTCAACCACAAAGAAGCCGCTTTTTCCCGAGTGATACAGCAAAGGCGAATCGCAAATCAGTACCGGCGGGCGTTTGATGATGATGACTTCGCCGGGAATAAATGACCCTTTAATTTCGGTCTCTATTTTCATTGCCAACATGTTCGACTCATCGCCGAAGAAATAAGTCAAAGGGAACTCAGTGACCAGTTGCCCGATCTTGCGCTGCGAGACGGCCAGATAGCGCGACTGCGGGATCACCGGAATGGCGGAAGGGTTCTTGTTGCCTTCGGTGGACAGCGTTTCGTTAAGCAGCTCCAGCTTTTCCAGATCGTAATCTTCGATCTCTTCACAGGAGACACCGAAGAAATCGGAGATCCGATTCACGGTGGATTGCTGAACGTTGTTCACTCTTCCATCAAGAATTTTGTAGAGAGTAGTGCGCGTCAGGCCGCTGCGATTGGAAAAGGAAGCCTTGGTTTCACCGCGGGTACGCATCAGATATTCAATATTCTTAATGATGTTGATTTTGCGCTGTGCGTTGGTGGTTTTCATTGGCTGTCCTTACAAACATTACGCAGGCTTCACTATATCTTACGCAGTGGCGTTGTCCAGATAAAAAGGCGCAGGCGAGCAGGTAACGAACTGATTATTAGCAGTAATTATTGTTTTCCGTCAGCCGTTTAGCGCAATGATATCAGCGGAGGCGGTCTGCTTCCTCTTCGCGAAAGATAAAGCCGTGCAAATCAATTGATTAGGTTTTTCTTATGAAAAAGTGAACACAAAAGCCGGTTTTATGTTTACTTTTATGTTGACCAAAGCCGATTTCATGGGCTACTGTTCATTCAAGCTGAAGTTTCTCTTTACGATCAAAGCACGGAAGCCGACAGTTTTTATAATAAAAAGCTCAGAGGGGGCGTTGCCACACTCTGAGCATAATGGATAGCTTGCTACCGACACCAGGGACCCTAACCACCATGGCCGTTTGTCTGCGCGATCGGCTCATTCTTTTGCATTGAATCCCCTTTTCGAGCGTCTAACACTCCCCCGTTACCGGAGGAGTGCATTACCGCGTTCACGAAAATCAGAGCGATTTCTGTGATGCCAGCGGTTTTTGCGCCCGGCTGAAGACCAGTTTAAGCAGCCAATACAGCAGGCTGGCAGCGACCAGGGAATTGATGGTCGGTACGCCCCATTCGGTCGCCAGGCCAACGGCGCCGCCGGCGATGCTGGCGACGATCGCCGCCCAGCCGATAGTTGGCGTTTCGTTCGGCAACTGGCCGTTCCGGCGGCTCTCATCCAGGATCTTGCGATGGCTGCGCAGCAGATAATAGTCCACCAGCATGATGCCGATAATCGGCGGGAAGACCACGCCAAGCACCGTCAGGAAGTCGACAAAGCGGTCAAGAATGCCCAGCACCGACAGCGTGGTGCCCAGAATACCGATCACCAGCGTAGTGTAGGTGTACTTCAGCTTCTTGCCGGTGATGCCTTCCACCGCATTGACGATGCCCAGCGAAGAAGAGTACAGGTTGAGATCGTTGACGCGCAGGGTGGAGAACACCACCACCAGCAAACCGGCGCCGCCGGCCGCTTGCGACATGATGGTGACCACATCCGCGGTGCCCAGGGTTTTGGCGATCAGGATCGCCAGGCCGTTCACCACGAACTCGCCGGCGATAATGGTGAAGAGCGTGACGCCGAGCACGTGCTTGCCGTTTTTGGAGTAACGGGTCAGATCGGGGGTCATCAGGCTGGCCACGATGGCGCCGCCGACGACGATGGTGATGCCGGCGCTGATGGTCAGCGGTTCACCCGGCGGCGCCAGCTGGATGATCTCTTGCAGGTTATGGCCGGAAAGCGCGGTCACCGAAATATAGGCCACCAGCATGATGAACATCGGCACCGCGATACGGGCGGCGATGCGCAGCGCCTTGAAGCCGAATGCCACCAGGATGGTCAATAGCGTGCCCGAGAGCCCGGCGGCCAGGCCGAAGCCCAGCTTATTGCCGAGCGCGAAGTCGAGCGACTTGGCGAAAATGGCGTTCTGAATGCCGAACCAACCCAGCAGGCTGACGGCAACCACCACGCCTATCAGCACCGAGCCCAGACGGCCGAAGCCGCACCAGCGCGCCAGCAGGCTGCCGGAAATGCCTTCGCGCATGCCCGCCAGCCCCAGGCCGTAGGTCACCACGCCGAAGATCAGGCTGCCGACGAAGATGGCGGTGAAGGCGTCAATCAGCGTCATGGAATTGCCGAGTACGGCGCCGAGCATGAACTGGTCCAGTGCGGTCAGCATGCCCATATGCACGATGGCCACGCTTAAAAACGAAACTCGTTTATCCTGCGGCACCCGGGTGAGCGGATAATCTTCGATCTTTATCACGGTGAGATCTTCCTTGCGGTTCAAATAAACTGAATGCCTTTGGTTATCAGGCGATCGGGAATGTAGTTATCCAGATTGGCGTATTTGCAGTATTCCTCAAATTGCTGCTGAGTATGCACGTTGGCCTTTTGGTAAATGTTATAAATGCGGTTTTCGATGGTCTTATTGCTGACATTATAGATTTTGGCGATCTCTTTCACCGTAAATCGTTGCAGCATAAGGAAAATAACATCGAGTTCGGCACGGGTGAACAGCTCGTTATTGACTTCGGTGGTCAACACGCTGGGTTTTTGCTGATTGATGTACTTCAGCGGCGACAGGCTGTTCATCGGCTTGGCGTTCCAGATCACGCCAATCACCTGTTTGTCATCGTTGTACACCGGCAGCTTTTCGCTGATAAACGGCGTCAGGCTGTCTTTGCCGTACCAGTAGTGCGTTTCTATGACCGTGACCCGATCGCGCGCCGCTTCGGTCATCTTGTCATGCTCGATAAAGTCGGCGGCGGAGTCGGCCCAGTCGGCGGGGAACTCGTGGTCATATTTGCCGGCGACGTCGAAATTCAGCGGCGTATTGGTATAGAGATAAGCGGCGCGGTTCATATAGAGGTGGCGGGACAGGTGGTCTTTGATGCCCCAGGGTTCGCTCAGGTGCTCCATCATGGTGATGAGGCCCTTAAAATAAGATTCATTATTTTTATGTGATGAACCCATACCCACCTCTGTGCCGCTCAGGCCGCGTTACAGGCTTTTAGCCAGATAATGGCGGGTGTGGCGATGCGCATAGTCGCCCAGCTCGCCGTAGACCCGGTAGCCCAATTTTTCGTAGAAGCCTCTGGCCTGGAAATCGAAGGTATCGACATAGGCCATATGGCAACCGCGCTTGCGGGCTTCTTCTTCGGCCAACTCCATCAATTGGCGGCCATACCCGCTTTTGCGGCATTGATCGCCAACCCACAGATACTGCACTTCCAGGCCGCCCCACCAGGTGCGCGCGACCAGGCCGCCGACGATCTGCTGGTTGTCGTCGGTAACGGTCAGGAACAGCGGGTGAATGTCTACGGGCTGGGTTTTGTGATTGTGCGCCCAAAGGCTGTCGATAACGAACTCTTCATCCTGCGGGTTGGGTTTGTCGGTGATATTAATATTCATTTTTAATATAATCCCCTGATTTAATTATTCAAAATGTAACTATTCGCTTTTGCCCCAACCGCTTCTATTATCACTTTCATTAATGTATTTCAAGGGTGGTTTTCACCCTTTTCTACCAGGTGAGCGGGCGCTTATACTCAGCATAGCAGGGTGAAAAAACAGTGAAAAGACCGTATCCGAACGCTGAACGCTCTGCTGATGCAATCTTTTCTACTTGCGCCTCACCAGGGCCTTACCTTAATGGCGGCCCCCCTTAAAAGAGCAAAGTAATTTTGCCGAACAGGGGGCCGTCTCGTTTATTATCAGCGTCATATTGTTCACTCTCTTCCTTTACGCTTTCGCGCCGAATCCATCAGAAAATGTAGGGTATTACCGCGTAATGCTCTGCCATCTAATCTATTAATAATCTCTTACATATTTCGTGGTCTCCCCTTACACATTCTTTACGAAACGCTTTCTCATTTTTTATTTCGCGCCGATGAGTGAAGATGAAGTGCTAATTTCGTAGATGGGTCGTTTATGTTTCCTTCCGTTCGTGGTGATGACAACCTCCTGGTAATGCACGCTTTGATGGCAAGGAATGAACAAAGCGCAAAAACCCCCCAGTAAAGGGCTCTTCATCCTGATCCTCAGGTAAAAAATTCATACGCCAAAAATCGAAATAGCCAAAAAGAAACTCCGTTTACGTCTGCTCTTTTGCGTCACCAGCCTGAATGCATGCGCCATTTCTACGGGACTTCTCTCTCCCCGGTGAAATGGGGAGCACAATCTGAATGAAGAAAAGAGAACGGCAGCGTTGATATGAGTCGTGTCTGACGTGTTAGCGGTATATTACGCGGCGAAAGTCATTCGATTCCGCGTAATACATTGGTAAAAACGTTGATAATAATCGTCCTGTTAAGATAATTCTGCTGGAAAACTCCCGGAAGGGTAGCGTATCGCCTAAGCTTTGCTGATTTAGCCCAAGATATTAATTTTTATAACCTGATGGCCCGTCGCATCGCTGTTTTATGTCTAAACTAAATTTCACTTGATTTTCATTCTCATCCACTTTGGTTTTTTATCGGGAAAAACAAATAAAAAACAAATAGATGCGCCTAATTTATGGTTGTCTCTATCAAATGACATTAATGCAAAGGTAGAAGCAATCAATACATCATTTTTCACATGCCGCGTATTCCTCTTAGGGTAATTTAAGGTTTTTCCTTTGGTAAAATTCTCATTGAATAAGGTGATTCCTAGGTGAAAAACAGAATGTAACCGCTCTCATTTTAAAATGAGCGGATAATCATTCTCTTTACCGCTGAGATAAATCCTAATTCGGACTGTGAGTTCGGTTGTGATTTGGGTTTGCCTCAATCACTCATTAATAGGAATAATAAAACTATGTGTTGTTAAATTCTTGATGTTCTTTTATATGGCTATGTTTTTTATGTTTTTTTTGAATTTTAATTATTTCCTCAATAAATGGGAATAATAAAAATAAATTTAACTGGCTGTTTTTTGACTTTCACTGATTATTCTGTGTTAAAACGGAGTTATGTGTTTAATTTTATCGTTAAAATAGTTATTTGTTCCGATTGTGTTTTGTTTTATTTGATTTTATTCTTATTTTTTATTTTTTTTCGATACTTATCTCTAGTGATTGTGCTTTTTTGATTGGTTTTTTCTTTTCGGATATATTTGGTTCGTGAAAGTGGCTTTCGGGAATTTTATGACTGGCATATTTGTCGGTAGGATTCTGTATGGATTAACTGCGCTTTCATTAGGTTATCATGGACTGATAGGCATATTTCCTAATCACTTTCTCTTTTGAGCCATGATTCTTTACACCATGGGCTTACGTATTCGTTATTAGTAACTTGAGCTGCCACTTGCAAGCTTTGCGGTGATTGGCACCTGTCATAAACTGTTTAAGGAAAGATTTCGTATGGCATCTTTAAATTATCAGAAAGAGGCTGCAGCACTGTTATATTCAGTGCTTGGTGAAAAAGCTGACGCTGCCACTTTCGACTCAGTCGGCAATAGCATTGAAAAAGGCCAGATTACAGCGGAAAGCTATGTAGATACCCTGCTGAACTCTGCTGCAGGTGTCAGCCTCTATGGCGGCAAAAGCGATCTGGATATTCTGAACAGCATTTATGCCTCCACTTACGGCAAAGCTGCGCCGGAGGGGTATCTGTCGGGCTTGCTGGCTAACTCCAGCCTGGAAACGTCGATCACCACCATCGTCAATGATCTGCTGAACTACAGCGGCTTTGATCAGGGCACGCTGGCTTCTCAGAACGCCTACGATCAGCAACTGAACACCATCCTGTATCCGTCCTATGACGCTGCAGGCGGCGCGCAGGGTGTTGCCGACGTAACGGCGCTGTATTATCTGGTCGGTATCGATCCGGTATCGGGCACCGTAAACTCGCTGGGCAGCCAAATTAACGCCGGTACGCTGACGTTTGAGCAGGCCGCCTCCAAGTTTGTCAACGATCGTCCGGCGTTGAAAGGGCTGTCTAACGACGCGTTCATTAAGCTGGTATTCACTGAAGGTTATGGCCGCGCGCCGACCAGCGCTGAGCTGAATACTTATACTTCCTTCCTGGCGAATGGCGGAGACCGCGGTCAGCTGTTGGTGAACGTGACTAACGATCTGCGCGGCACCGTCGGTTCGAACGATCTGGGCGCGCAACAGCAGTTCCTGCACGACACCACCCCGCATGCGCCGGGTCAGATCGCCGATCTGGCTTCTCAGGAGCAAGTCGCTTCCATCTTCCTGGCTATCCCGCAGCGTAACGTCGATGCGCAGGGCCTGGACGACTGGAGCAGCTACCTGGGCAAGGACGGGCACTCGCTGAACTCGTTGACGGCGAAGCTGATCACCTCCGCTGAGTTCCAGAAGAAAGGCGCGCAGCTGAGCGGCAACGACTACATCCAGCATGTGTTCACCGCAGTGCACGGCACGCCGGCCACCGCAGCTCAGCTGGCGCAGTACGCCAAACTGGGTTCCGATAAGGCGCTGATCACCACCGCCATCATCAACGATCTGCGTACCTCTACCGCAACGGATGCGGCGACGGTGACCCAGCAACACGCGTTTGAATACGATATCGGCACCAGCCTGACCTACAAAACTGCGGCGACCCTGTCCGCTTCCGCAGCGGGCGGCAACGCCACCGGCAGCGTCAACACCGGCACGAGCCATGTGCTGACCAACGCAGAGACCGCCGTGCTGGTCAACGCGGTGCTGAACGCCGATGCGGCCACCACGGTCAACCTGAAGTTCGCCGATCACCTGGCTGACCTGACCATCAACGGCAACAAGGCCGCTACGGTCAACCTGTCGGACAATGGCGTGAACACGGGCGTCGACATTACCGTAAACAACGGCAACGTGATCCTGAACGCCAGTTCTGGCAGCGATGACGTGCAGGTGACTTCCGCCGCCAACATCGCGACCGGCACCGCGCAGTTCAACCTGGGCAATGGCAACGATGCGCTGAAATGGGGCGGCAACGCCACCAACGGCTACAACGTGGTCAGCAGCAGCGTGCGCGCGAACGGTGGCAATGGTTCGGACTCCATCTCCGCCAACTTCATCACCAAGCAGCTGACGACCACCTCCAGCTCCTTCCTGGGGATCACGTCGTACAAAACGACCGTAGGCACCAACGCCGGTCAGTTCAGCAGCTTCGAGAAGATCGATCTGGGCGGCTACATCGGCGGCACGCAGGCGACGCTGAACGGCGCTGCCGTTAGCGTGAACAGCGGTCATCAGTTCGACTTCGGCGTGATCACCGGCAACGCGACCGCCAATGAGGTCGCCAAATCCGGCAGCCTGACCAACGGTCCGGCGTACTCTACGCTGGGGACGCAAGGTTTCGTGCTGTCCAGCTTTGCCAATGACGTGCATGTGATCAACATCTCCAACTTGAAAGGTGCTGACGCGGCGCAGTTGGAAGTGACCGGTGACGCTACCGCCAACAGCAGCCTGGACTTCACCTTCCTGCAGAATGCGAGCAGCAAGTTCGACATCAACTTCAATGCGGTGAGCAACAGTGATGTAAACGCGGGTTCCGTTTCGCTGAACAGCAGCAGCAGCGCGCTCTTTGGCACGGCGTTGTCCACGGTCAACATCAACTCCAACGGCAGCGGTGATTTCATCAACGTGCTGAATCTGGCCAGCAGCAGCCAGGTGACTAACGTGAACATTTCCGGCAACCACTATCTGGATCTGGATATCGGTTCCGGCAACGGCAGCGTGCGCACTATCGACGCTTCAAGCAACAGCGCCGGCGTTGACATCACCGCCAACGTCGCCGGTACCGGACAGGGCATCATCCTGAACTTCCTGGATCTGTTCCCGTTCAACGGCATCACCAAAGCGATCGCGTCGCTGTTCGGCTTCAAGAGCGATGACGTGCACATCACCGGCACCGCTCACGACGACGTCATCAGCGCGATGGGCAACAGCTATGTGACCGGTGGCGCCGGCGCGGACACCTTCAAACTGCTCAGCAGCACCCCGGATGCGGGCGTGACCATCAATGACTTTAACACCCACCAAGATACCCTGGTGGATGTGAAGTCTGGTCTGGCGCTGTCTGACAACGGTGTCATCAACGGCAACAACGGCACCCAGGTGGCCGATTACGGCTACAGCTCCAACGATGCTCTGCAGAGCATTCTGGGTGGCATTTTGACCGGCGGCATTACGTCGACCATCAGCTTCATCAACGCCATTTTGGGCATCAAAGACCAGCCGCTGTCGCACGTGGGCGTTGTGGGTTCAAGCGCAGGCAGCTATGTGCTGATCGACAACAACGGTGACGGCAAACTGGACAACGGCGATACCCTGGCCTTCCTGCAGGGCGTAAGCCACCAGGATGCGGCGCACATGTTCTACAACAACGACATCACCACCAACGGCGTGCAGTCTAACGTCGGCGATCTGGTTCACGCTTAACAGCAACAAAAGCAGTCGACCCCAGGCGGGGAGAAATCCTCGCCTGTTTTTGCCTCTCGAACTTTTACGCGGGCAAATAACTTTGGATTTACATTTTCTCTCTGTCGTCAATATTGAAAAAAGGTAGTACTAATTTGCGTCAGTATATTGGCAGTAATGAAATTGCGGATGTTATACGCACGCGCAGCAAAATATTCTGGACCGTCGGTATCTTTACCGCTTTTATCAATGTGTTGATGCTGGTTCCTTCCGTCTACATGTTGCAGGTTTACGATCGCGTACTGCCTTCGCGCAACGATATTACGCTCCTGATGTTGACCCTCATCATGTTGGCGATGTACGCCATGATGTCGCTGCTGGAATATGTGCGCAGCATGGTGGTGATCCGCATCGGCAGCCAACTGGACATGCGGCTGAACACGCGCGTCTATACCGCGGCCTACGAGGCCAACTTGAAGAACGGAACGTCGGATGCAGGGCAGATGCTGGGCGATCTCACCACGGTTCGCCAATTCCTGACCGGCAATGCGCTGTTCGCGTTTTTCGACGCCCCGTGGTTCCCGATTTATCTGTTGGTCATTTTCTTGTTCAACCCGTGGCTTGGGTTGTTCGCGCTGGTCGGCGCGCTGTTGCTCATCGCGCTGGCGATAGTCAACGAAATGGTCTCCAAACAGCCTCTGGGGGAGGCGAGCAAGCTTTCCCTGATGTCCGGCAGCCTGGCGAGCGCCAACCTGCGCAATGCGGAAGTGATCGAAGCGTTGGGCATGTTGCCGAACCTGAAACGCCGCTGGTTCCTGTTGCACAGCCGTTTTCTCAACAGCCAACGAGTGGCCAGCGAACGCGCCGCCACCGTCACCGCCATCACCAAATTCGTGCGTATCTCGCTGCAGTCTCTGGTGCTGGGGTTGGGCGGCTGGTTGGCCATCGACGGCCATATCACGCCCGGCATGATGATCGCCGGCTCCATCCTGATGGGGCGCACTCTGGCGCCGATTGAACAAGTGATCAACGTGTGGAAAAGCTGGAGCGCGGCCAAGCTGTCTTATCAGCGCCTGGTCAAGCTGCTCGATGAGCATCCGCAACGCGGCACCGGCATGTCGCTGCCCGCGCCGGTGGGCGCGCTGGCCGTCGAAGGCGTGACCGCCACGCCGCCGGGTTCCAAAGGCGAACCGGTCTTGCACAACGTCAGCTTCGCCCTGCAGCCGGGCGACGTGCTGGGCATCATCGGGCCGAGCGCTTCCGGCAAATCTACGCTGGCGCGTCTGTTGGTCGGTATCTGGCCGGTTTCAGAAGGCATCGTTCGTCTCGATACCGCGGATATCTACCAGTGGAATAAAGATGAACTGGGGCCGCATATCGGCTATCTGCCGCAGGATATCGAGCTGTTTGCCGGCACCATCGCGGAAAACATCGCCCGCTTTAACGATATCGACTCGGAAAAAGTGATTGAAGCCGCCAAATTGGCCGGCGTGCATGAGCTGATCCTGCGCTTCCCGCACGGTTACGATTCGATTATCGGCCACGGCGGCGCCGGACTTTCAGGTGGGCAGAAGCAGCGCATAGGTTTGGCGCGCGCACTGTACGGCGATCCGGCGCTGGTGGTGTTGGACGAACCCAATTCCAACCTCGATGACGCCGGCGAAAAGGCGCTAAATCAGGCGATTCAGCAGCTGCAGCAGCACAACAAGACGGTGATCCTGATCACCCACCGCACCAACCTGTTGTCGATGACCAGCAAATTGTTGTTGCTCGCCAACGGCGCTGTCAACGCGTTCGGCCCGACTCAGCAAGTCCTGCAGGCGCTGGCCAACGCTCAGAAACAGCAGCAACCGGCCAATCGCCAGGTCGCCGGTGCGGTGAATGCGCCAGCCGCCGCAGGCAGCTTCGCGCAAACGAAAACCCATTAATTACAGGCTAATCGGGCGGCTGGGCCGCCCGATGCCAGAGGTACCTGTATGTCTATGCCAGTTAGCGCACCGCAGACTTCTCTGGAAGTCGCGCTTCCTCAGGATGAGAAGAAATATACCCGTTTGGGGTGGTTGGTTTTGGCCCTTGGGCTGTTCGGATTTTTCATTTGGGCGGCGTTCGCCCCCTTGGATAAAGGCGTCGTGTCGGCAGGTTCGGTGATCGTTTCCGGCAACCGTAAAACGGTGCAGGCGCCGGCGAGCGGCATCATCAAGAGCATTAAGGTCAAGGAAGGCGATTCGGTTAAAGCAGGCGAAGTGCTGGTGCAGTTGAGCCAGGTACAGGCGCAGGCGCAGGTCGACTCCCTGAGCGATCAGTATTACACCACGCTGGCCAGCGAAGCGCGGCTGGTGGCCGAGCGTGACGGGCGCGATGCCATCACGTTTTCACCGGAGTTGGAAAAACTCGCCGGCGAAGCGCGCATCGCGGAAATCCTGACGCTGCAACAACAGCTGTTCAACTCGCGTCGGCAGGCGCTGAAAAGCGAAATCGACGGCTATCGCCAGTCGATCGAAGGCATGCGTTATCAGTTGAAAGGGCTGCAGGACTCGCGGGGCAATAAGGCGATCCAGCTGTCGAGCCTGCGGGAACAGATGAACAGCATGAAGCAGCTGGCCAGTGAAGGCTACCTGCCGCGCAACCGCTATTTGGAGATCCAGCGGCAGTTCGCCGAAGTGAACGGCAGCATTGATGAAACGGTGGGGCGCATCGGCCAATTGCAAAAACAGCTGCAGGAGTCACAGCAGCGCATCGATCAGCGCAATGCGGACTACCAGCGCGAGGTGCGTACCCAACTGGCGCAAACCCAGATGGACAGCAGCGAATACCGCAATCGTCTGGAGACGGCCTCGTTCGATCTGGATAACACCTCGATCACGGCGCCGGTCAACGGCACGGTCGTCGGGCTGAATATCTTTACCCAGGGCGGTGTGGTCGGCGCCGGCGACCATCTTATGGATGTGGTGCCGAGCCAGGCGTCGCTGGTGGTGGATGCGCGCCTGAAGGTGGAACTGGTGGACAAGGTGGCCCAGGGGCTGCCGGTCGATCTGATGTTCACGGCGTTCAATCAGAATAAAACACCGAAGATACCGGGCGAAGTCACGCTGATTTCGGCCGACCGCCTGGTGGATAAAGCCAATGGCGAGCCGTATTACCAGATGCAGGCGACGGTGACGCCGGAAGGCATGAAGATGCTGGCGGGACTGGATATTAAACCCGGCATGCCGGTGGAAGTGTTCGTCAGAACCGGCTCGCGCTCACTGTTGAGTTATCTGTTCAAACCGATTATGGATCGCGCGCGTACGTCGCTGTCGGAGGAATGATTGTGGCACGACTGACAAGGAATTTGGCCGGTGTCGCGTTGGCCGGAGCGGCGTTGTTCGCCTTCTCCGCGCCGGCGCAGGCTATAGGCGTGCTGGATGCGTACTCGCTGGCCATGCAAAAAGATCCGACTTTTTTGGCGGCGCTGAAGGAGAAGGAAGCCGGCGCTGAAAACGAAAACATCGGCCGGGCGGGGCTGCTGCCGAAAGTGTCGCTGAGCTATCAAAACTCGCCGAAGAACTGGCAGCAGGTCACCAGCCCGCAGCGGGTAAACATTTTCAGCAATGAGACCATCGACGTGACCACCCGGCAGCAATATCGCAGCTACTCCGGTTCGGTCACGCTGACCCAGCCGCTGATCGACTATGCGGCCTATGCGCGCTACCGCACCGGTGTGGCGCAGACGCTGATGTCCGACGAGCGTTTTCGCGGCAAGTTTATGGATCTGGCGGTGCGCGTCGTGAGCGCCTATGTCGATGTCGCCTACGCCCGGGATCAAATCGCGCTGGCGGAGGCGCAAAAAGCGGCCTACCAGGAGCAGTTGGCGCTCAACGATCGTCTCCTGAAGGCGGGAGAAGGCACGGTGACTGATGTCTCGGAAACGCAGGCGCGGTTCAGCCTGGCGGAGGCGCAGGCGATAGAGGCGCGCGACGCGTTGGACGCGGCTCAGCGAGAGTTGGAGGTGATCATCGGGCTGCCGCTGGATCAGCTGGAAACGCTGCGCGGGCTGCGGCCTGGCAAGTTCCAGGTGGCGCCGCTCACGCCGACGACCTTTGATGGGTGGCGTGAAAAAGCCATTGCGCACAACCCGACGTTGGCGGCGGCGCGGCACGGCGTGGAAGCAGCGGAGTACGAGGTGGAACGCAACCGGGCGGGATTTTTCCCACAGGTGCAGCTTTACGCTTCCCACTCGGAAAACGATTCCAGCAGCGACAACACGGTGAACCAGAAGTACCGCACCAACAGCATCGGCATCCAGGTCAGCATGCCGCTGTATTCGGGCGGTGGCGTGGCCGCATCGACCCGGCAAGCGGCGGCCAGCTACGGCCAGGCAAAATATGAAATGGATGCGCAGGTGGGGAGCACGCTGAACGATTTGCGTAAACAGTTCAACCTGTGCCTGAGCAGCCGCGCCAAGCTGGCGGCGTATGAGCTGGCGGTCAAGTCGGCGACGGAACAAGTGGATGCCACGCGCAAGAGCGTGCTGGCGGGGCAACGGGTGAACGTCGACGTACTGAACGCGGAGCAACAGCTTTACAGCGCGAAACGCGATTTGGCTTCGGCCAAGTACACCTATATCAAAGCCTGGGTCAGCCTGTTAAATGGCGCGGGCGCGTTGGATCAAGGACACATTCAACAAATAGCCAAATATTTCTGATGCTGCTGCATTCGGTTTCTGCTTTGGCCGGATGCACTGCGGTCAAGTAAGACGTAGAAGCGTTGCGTGGAACACCCACGGAGGGAGCGGTATATGAATAGGAGCTATCGGAGTCTTGTTTTAAAGAACAAAACTGTAGAAAGCATCGCCGTACTGGAACCTTTTCCTTATGTATCCAACGTGCTGGTGGATATGTTTCTGGGGATACCTGAAGTCACGGCCATCTTCGATACGCAACGAATAGAGACGTTGCAGGAGGTGGTGGATAGGAAAGGCATCAATATGGTGTTTATGGATTTGGTTGACAGCGATAACGACCCTATTGCGGGATTATCTTTCATTACCAAGAATGCCTTGCTTTGGCAACATATTGATTTGGTTATATTTACATCAATAACGAATTCTTACATCCTGGAGTTCGCAAGGAAAGTGGGCGCGGTCGCCATACTCTCCAAACGAGACGAGATGGATAAAATCAGGGAGAAGATCAAAACGATATTTTCACGGCGCTCTTTCTACTATCCGAAAGAATGGGCGTTTTATGGAGATGTCAATAATATGAACTTTACACGCAGCGAGTCGGCGATCATTTACTTTCTGTGCCATGGAAAAAGCATGAATGAGATATCTGAGATAATGGGGATATCTTATAAAACAGCACATACCCATAAAAGCAATATTATGAACAAGTTAGGCGTTAAAGGGTTGTTTAACCTACATAAGGTCATTCGTGCGATTAGATTTTCTGAAGGGCACGCCTAATCGTTTTTCGGTTTGATTAACTTAAATCACCGCCAATTTTTGCATAAAGACAAATTTTACCCCCATTTATACCGTTAAAGTGGTATGCAGTAGAAATGTAACGTGAGGAAACAATGGAAAAGATTTTATTAATCGCAGCTTGCGGTCTGCTGGTGACGGCTTTTTTCGCCTTGTATCGACACTTCAAAGGGCGACGTACTTTAGGCCGGCGGCGCCATTAAACCGGCCGGCACCCTCCGCGGCGATGTGATGGGGCGCCTTTCCAGAGCTTTAAGGATAATAAAATAAAAGCCTGGAAGGGTTAAAATATAGATTTACAAATGCGTATATAAACTTTCATTTATAACAAGAAAGCACGATGTGAGAGAAGCCATTGACCCCGCAAGCGCGGGGTTTTTTTTCGGCATCATGAACGGCCTGCCGCCGCTGCGGGAAAATACCCCTGCGATTCAACTGTTCAATGTCTTTCGATTGGCACACTATATTGCGGATTATTCCTCCGCGTGCCCAATATTGCCGTCAGTAACGTTTGCATATGAGAAATGGCGAAGAAATCATGGTGATGATATATTGATTCTTGAGTTTTCCAATTTCAATATATTGCTTGCTTTTACCGTCGATTTGCAGAACGTATTTTTCTTCTATCGATTTCGGCACGTTATCCAAGGCAGAAGGCTTGATATTCACATCATCGATAATGTAGATGCCTTTATTGTCTAAGTCCCACATCTGAAACTTGATCTCTCTGTCGATGCGATAAACTTTGTCCCCGAGCGTTAGCCCGCCTTTTTGCAATATCATTCCATGCCGGTTGTTATAGAGGTTAATCAGCAGGTTGGTGCGAATCGTCACGGATTCTTCGTTGTTAATGTTCTTTCTCGACAACAGTTCGCCCATGCATTGAAGTTTTATATCCGAGCGGCTGCTGATGAACCAGAGTACCGTCGCTGCAGTAGCTAATGAAAATAAAGCGGTTGAACAGATGAGCGCGAGCCTTTTCATTTTATTGTTCCTTGCACGCTTCTTATAGATTTACAGTTATTATAATTGCTATCATCGGCTACCTGGCAAATACCGATAAACGAAACGGGCGATACAAAAGTACTTACGTTGTCTTTGCTGTAAAGAATATCATAACGCGTCGTCTCACAATCCAGCGGTTCGTTACGAAGTTCGGCTTTTGCCTGGTCGATTATCGTATTTTTCACGTGAGGCGGGTTCACGCCTAAATAATAAACATTGCACTTTTTGTAATTGTACAATAAAGCAGGCGTTTCCGTATAAATAACCGGCTCTTTGTTCTGCGTGAGTACATAGAGAAATGACACGATAAACGCTAAGCAGGCAATAATGGCGCTGACGGCGAGAATAGGGGACGGCGCATCTTTGCCTGGTTCGTTATCGGTAATAGGCATCTCTGTAATCGGTAACGTTTCAGGAATGTTCTCCTCGAGAACGGGAGCTTCTTTTAAAATTGCTTCGACCCGAGCATTGAAAATAAAACCGACTTTAGGGATGGTAGTGATAAGTTGCGGATCGTGACCGAATGTCTCAAAGGCTTTGCGTAACTCACTGATCGCGACATTTAGACTATTATTTGAACCTGTAAAACCGTAATCAAACCACACCCGAGCAATCAGCTCGTTGCGTAACGCTGTTTCTTTATTGTGCTTTATCAACTCAAGCAACAGACGGGTGGCCTGGTTGGAAAGCTCCAAAACGCTTTCGTCTTTATCCTGGACTTTAAGATTTTTCTCATCCGGCGAGAAAACCATTCTTAACTCTATGATATACTTCATTTTTTGTGCTGTCATGATTCCGTTACGATAGCCTAAATATAGCTTTAACCATTATATATAGGGAGTCAACATTTCTATATCAATTCTTTTAAATATCTTATTTATTTGAGTTTAAACAGGATTTTATCCTGTTTTGTGTTTGTTTCCGCTTAATTATAAGAATTTATTCATTATTATTGCTTATTTTTTGGTTTTACTGTCTGTTGTTTTCTATAAATTATTATAAGGTTTTGCTTGGGTTCTCTCTGAGTATAATTTCTCTCCACTGAGGCGACACTTCTTGGTGGTGTTTTTTAAGTAATATTTGATTTGGCGGGGCGATTTGAAATTATTTTTAGTGTCGCTTTTATGCGCTATTTTTCTGAACGATGATTTTTTTATGACTCAGCGTGCGGAATGTGATAAGTGCGGATCATGAAAAGGAGTTTTTATAACAAGGACGTGTGCTTTTTTGCCTGTGGGTGAAAAATATGCCGGGGATGCATGATGATTCTCGGTAAAATTTTATATATATAAATACATATATTCATTGATGAATACATCTGATACCGCTCGCCGTTTAAGGCGATTGCGGCCGGAGGGCATTATTGCATGTATGGGGTTATATATGTTTATTTGATTGAATAAAGTAATGGAGTTTTACATGAACAAGAAAATTATCTCTTTGGCGGTGCTGGCTGCTGCGATGACGTCTGCTGCGGCAATGGCTGAAGACAATTCCGCCGGTGGCGTTATTTCTTTCTCCGGTGCGATCACTGACACCACTTGTACTATCAACGGCGGCAAAAGCGCTGACTTCACCGTTGCGCTGAGCCCAATTTCTGTGAAAGACGCCGGCACGACTGTAGGCCCGATCACTAAAAACAAGAAATCATTCTCTCTGACTTTCTCCGGCTGTACGCCAGCTAGCGGCACCGCAGGCACCCCGCTGAAAATTTACTTCTCTTCTGCAGATAACATCTCTAACGATGGCAAATATTTGCTGAACAACTCCGTTAATGAAAATGACGCCGCCGTTGCTAAAAACGTAGGCTTCTCATTGGCTGAACCGGGTTCTTCTACCCCCATTCAGCTGAACGTGCCTTACAACACCAGCATTATCGGTGATAAAACTGCGCCAGAGTCTGAAACCCTGACACTGGATGCTTATTACTACAAGACCAATGCAGACGAAGCGAAAGTAGGTGCTCTGAGCTCTAACGTGACCTACACCATTTCTTATCTGTAATTGGAAAATCGCCAGGCCCGATATTTGGGTCTGGCGTTAAGGGTCGATGATGAAAAAGTATTTATTTCTGGCCGGTTTGCTGTTCAGCTCCACGTATTCTCATGCGAACGTGGTGATTAACGGGACCCGAGTCATATATCCGGAAAGCAATAAAGATGTTGTGGTGCAGCTGTTGAATAACGGCAAGGACCCGTCTTTGGTGCAGTCTTGGATCGATGATGGCGATCTCAATTCAACGCCTGAAACCGCTAACGTGCCTTTTTTGCTTTCACCACCCGTGGTGAAGGTTTCGGGGGATAGCGGCCAACAATTGCGCATTAAGAAAGTGGGGGTTGCGCTGCCGTCGGATCGCGAATCCGTGTTCTATCTCAACGTGCTGGATATTCCGCCGACGCCGGAAAACCTGAAAGGCACCAATACGCTGCAACTGGCGATCAAGTCGCGGATAAAGCTGTTCTATCGTCCCAGCGGTCTGAACGGCGGCGCCGGTGAAGCGCTTAAAAACGTCGACATTCAGGCCAACGGCAAAGGTTTCAAAATCATTAATAAAAGCCCTTACTACCTGACGGTGGCGAATATCGACAATAAAGATAAAAAGCACCTGCTGGTGGATTCCGTGATGGTTGCGCCATTCTCTGATGTCTTCGCTGCAACTAAAGAGGCGGTGATGAAAAACACCCCATATACCCTGATGTATATTGATGACCTGGGGGCTTATAAACTTCAAGCCGTCACCTCGCATTAATGTGAATTTGCAAAAATGAAGCTGAATAAAAAAGCCCTCTCTCTACTGACAGCCTCTTCATTCTTGATGTTGGAAAATGCGTCGGCAATAGAGTTTGATACTTCGCTATTGGCCGGCTCTTCGCGCGAGTCCGATCTTTCGCGTTTTTATATCAACAGCGATATGCCTGCGGGAACGCAGGAAGTTGATATTTATGTCAACAATAATTGGAAGGGGCGTTATTCACTGAATTTTGGTGAAACGAGAGATGACATAAACATCAGCTATCAAGATGCCGCGTTGCTGGGAATCGACATGGCGGATCTGCCCGCGCCTGAAAATGAGCGCGCCATGCTGCCGATCGCGAGCCTGGTTCGAGGCGGGAGAACCGAGCTGGACGTCGGCAGCCTGAGCTTAAGGCTGACGGTGCCGCAATCCCATGTGTTGCGTTCGGAAGCCGGTTATGTCGATCCCAAATTTTGGGATCGTGGCGTATCAGCATTGATGCTGGGTTACAACACGACCTACTACCGCGTGAAATCAAAGCAGGGCGGCAAAGAGGCCACCGACGATTTTTATACCGGGCTGGAGTCCGGCGTCAACCTCGCAGGCTGGCAATTCAGGGACAACAGTTCGTATCGCAAAGCGTCGGGCCAGGACGGCAAGTGGCAAAACAATACCCGTTATGTGCAGAAGGGGTTTGCCGGCATCAAATCCAATTTTACCGCCGGTGACTTTTATTCGCCGGGCGAGCTGTTTGATTCAGTGCGGATGCGTGGCGTGTCATTGGCTTCCGACATCAATATGCGGCCAAACTCGCAGCAGGGTTTTTCGCCGGTGGTGCACGGCGTCGCGCAAACCAACGCCTTGGTGAAAGTCATACAGAGCGGCAACGTGGTCTATCAAGAAAACGTGCCGCCGGGCGCGTTCGTCCTCGACAATATTCAGCCCACGGGTTCCGCGGGCGATCTGTTGGTGGTGGTAAAAGAGGCTGATGGCAGAGAACAGTCTTTCACCGTGCCTTTTTCCGCCGTGCCAAACATGCTCAAACAGGGCGTGAACAAATACAGCCTGCTGGTTGGTGAAGTGAAGCAGTCCAATACCGATTATCAGCCAGGCTTTGTGCAGGGCACGCTGCAATACGGTTTCAATAATCTGGTCACCGGTTACGCCGGGGGCATTATCAGCGATGATTACCGTTCTTACCTGCTGGGCAGCGGCTGGAATCTGCCGATCGGCGCGGTGTCGCTGGACGTCACCCATGCCAATACTTCCCTGAAAGATCGCCGCGAAAGCGGGCAAAGTTTCCGCATTGCCTACAGCAAATTCCTCGATGCTACCGCCACCAACTTTACTCTCGCGGCGTATCGTTATTCGACCAAGGGTTATTACAGTTTCAGCGACGCGATTTATGCGCATGAGGGATATCGCCAGTTCGAGACGCGCTTTAATGAGCTGCGGGAAAATGAAGAGGGCGGCGAGAGCGCCGATCTGGATATGAATACCTGGGATGCGCTGCGTTCCGCTCGGCCTCGCAACACCTTTAACCTGAACCTGAATCAGCGGTTGGATGACGGCTGGGGCACGGTCTATTTTTCCGGCACACAGCGTGATTATTGGACGCAAAACGGCAAAAGCCGGGAATATCAGCTTGGTTATTCCAATGCCTACGGCAAGGTGAGCTACAACGTTTCCGCCAGCCGGGTTCGGAATGCTTCGCGACAGGAAGAGACGCGTTACTATTTTTCGGTCAGCTTGCCGTTGGCGATATTCGACACCCCGGCGTACCTCAGCAGCGGAATGACGGCGACCAACTCCCGTTATCAACAGAGCAATATCAGCCTGAGCGGCAATGCGTTGGAGTCGAATCGCTTAAGTTACGCCGTTGCCGCCAGCAATCAGCGCGGCGGCAACAATATGGGCAGCGCCAACGTGGCATATCGCACGAGTTTCTCTACCTTGGGCGCATCATACAGTGAGTCTTCCGGCTATCGGCAGGCGGGTTTGAGCGGCCGCGGCAGCCTGGTGGCGATTCCCTGGCACGTGCTGGCATCCAATGAGTTCGGCAACACCATGACGGTGGTGGAAGCGCCAAAGGCCGCCGGCCTGATGGTCAACGGCGATGAAAGCATCGTCACCAACAGCGCGGGGTTGGCGCTGGTACCGTACGCCACTCCATACCGGGAAAACTCGGTGACGCTGTCGGACACCGGCAACAGCAGCGGCGCGGAGATCATCGGCAATATCGCCAACAGCGTGCCTTACGCCGGTGCGGTTAACTACCTGCGGTTTGAAACCGACCAGCGTCAGTCCTATACGCTGCGCGCTTATAAACACGATGACAAGCCACTGCCGTTCGGCGCGGAAGTGCTGGATGACGCTGGGGAATCCATCGGCTATGTCGGCCAGGCCAGCATGCTGTACCTGCGCGCCGATCGCGAGCCGAAAGCGTTGACAGTGCGCTTGCGCAACGGCAGCTGCCGGATAGAGCGGCCTGCGCTGGCGCCGGATGCCGCACCTGGCGTATGCCAATAACACGGGATATGGACGATGAAATTCAGAAGCGTTGCTTTGTTGCTGCTGTCCGGGCTGTTTTGCAATTACGGCTATGCAGCTTGCTATGAAAAAACCAGCATGGGATACGGTACGCCGATATCTATCGACTTGTCGGACAAGCTGAGTGCAAAAAATCCGGTCTGGCAAGGCGAATACGCCACCCAATATGTCGGGAGCTTTAAGTGTTCGGGAGGCCTTTTCCAAAATTATGAGTTCGCCTATACCTCACTGTTGCCTACCGGCTCTAAAAACCCAGTGATTATCGGGTTTAACAATGGCAAGCAGTGGGTGCGCGCCGAAATTGTCAATGAGATAGACGGCGTAAAGTTAAAAGGAGCCGGAACTTATTCGGCCAGCGAGTTGAACCAGCCGATGACGTTGCGTTTCTCGTTGGTCGACAAGAAGGGCACCGCCGTGCCCGGCGACACCAAACAGTTTGATAGCGCACTGCTGGTTTCCGACGTGACCGGTATTGGTCCTTTGACCTGGATTATCAAAATGACGGGCAAGCTGCTCACTTGGATCCTGAGCGGGTTTCAGGATTGGCCCATTGATGAGCGCGATATGTATGCCCAACCGCTCATTCTGCGCTACGCGCCCAAAATGACCACCTGCAGTTTTGACAATGCCGGGCTGCAGGTCATGCTGCCAAAAACCGGCATCGCCCAATTGGGGAAAAATGCTCAGGCCGGCTATACCCCGTTTACGTTGAACATGAGCTGCGAGAACATGCATCAAGCGGGTATCGCCGATCGCGGCGTCGACATGTTTTTATCCAGCAACAACCTGTTGCCTGCCGATGGCACGGTGCTGACCGATAAGAATCCTGGCGCTGCGCAAGGGGTGGGTATTCGGCTGGTGCAGGCTGATAAGCCGGGCTCGCCGGTCATGCTTTCGACCTCTCCGAACGATCGCGGCAATGCAACGTCCTTATTTAATGTGGCGGTCGGCCAGGCATTGGCAAGCCATTTCTCTATTCGTATGGGCGCTTATTATTATCCTTATGATATTTCCGGCGCCACTCAAGGGGAAATTAATGCTTCGGCGACGCTGAACATTATTTACGACTGAAATGGAGACGCGCCGCTGCGCGCCTTCAGTGGTTGTTTCGATGATGCATTGTTAATGTGATGGTGAGCGGTAATAGTTGTATGCGTGTAACGGTTCTTAGCGATGACTATTTTTTTTCGTTGGGTATGAAAGTGATGTTGAGCCGTGAATACGGCAATGAGTTGTTTGTGCAGGGGCGGCATTTGCCGCGCTATGGACAGATTAGGCCCGCATATTTTCAAGCTGGCTTGTTTATACTCTCTTTCTCTTCGATAGGGCGAGTGTTGGAAATACTCTCTATCGCGCGGAATCCTGAATTTAAGGCGCTGATATTTACGCCGCTTCGTTGTGGCCAGCTGCTCAATGTTAATTGCATCGAGAAAAATGCCGGCATGGCGGAGATAGTGAAGGAGATCGATCGGGTTTTGGCTCGTAATTGGGGGACTTCGATGTCGCCAAGAGAGTTTCTTGTATTATCGCTGCTGTTGAAGGGGGCAACGATGGCGACGATTGCCAACGTGCTGGCGATCAGTGAAAAAACGGTGAGCCAGCATAAAATGAATGGGCTGCGCAAGCTGGGATTCGAACGGCTGGGGCAGCTTATTTAGGTGAAAGCCGCTACGGCCAGGCGGGAGAACGGCGCTGACGACATACGGTCTTTCGGCGGCGGGCACCGAGTGCATGATGTTTCTGGGTGGGGATTTTCCCGCCTTTTTTATTGCGGCCAATTGGGCGTCGCGCAGGACGATCAATCCTCCTCTGCTTTAAGCGCCCGGCGGCTATGCCCGTTAGGGCGCGTCGGCCTTTTCCACTGCGGCTTCCAGCCGTAATTTCATATCACCGCCGCCGTAACGGTGCGGCCTTTCACCGTATTTCATCGTGAAAAAACACGGTGTTCGGCGTTCTTTGCTGGTGAGTAAAATGGCGATCTTCCCGCTTCATAGGGGGATTTTGCCTGAAAATAAAGAATTTACATTCTACGGTTTTATAACTCATTGTATTTTATTGTTTATTTTATAGGGTGAATCTTAATTAACACGTGAGGCTAAGCTGGTCGATTATTGCTCTAAAAATGAGAATTTTTTAAGTTTCTCGACCTATTCTTTATTCTCGCGCTTATAAGTAATTTATCGCTATAGGAATTTTAAAATATATTTTATTCCTTTGTTTTATGTATTGTTTTGTCTTTTTGTGTAAATGGATTTATGTTCTGAAAAATAATCAATGTATAGATTTTAAATCTTATAAATAGTTATATTTCAAATCAATATATTATAATTTTGCGATTTTTGGTTTTAAAGTCTATTTGTGGGTGGTGTTTTTCAAGAGGTTGCGGTTGTTGCATTTATATATATATTTAGCCTCGTGAAAGGCTTTCATATCACTAGCGAACATAAATTTTTATTTGCTGTATATGCGCCGAATTCCTCATGGCAGAGAATTGGCGATGGTGCTTTCATTTCACAGCCGGGGCGATATGCGAAGGGGCAAGAATAAACCTTTGCAGTGCTTTGGTTTCGATCATATGCCAAATGTATTTTTGGATTCTATTCATTTGCTCTTTAGCCACTGGAGGCTATTGGCATATGTCATCAGTTATATAAGGAGAATCACCTATGGCATCTTTAAACTTTCAAAAAGAAGCCGTTGCCCTTACATACGCGGTGCTCGGCGTAAAACTCGATGCTGCGACTTATGACTCCGTCGGCAGCAGCATTGAGAAAAATCAACTGTCGGCCGAAGACTATGTCGGCGCATTGCTGAAATCTCCCGCTGGCGCCGAGAAGTACGCAGGCCAAAGTGATTTGGATATTTTGAGCAGCATTTACGCCGATACCTACGGTAAACCGGCGCCGGAAGGTTATCTGGACGACATGCTGGCGCAAAATGGCCTGGAAGGCGCGATCGCATCGGTCATCACCGACCTGCTGAACTACAATGGCGTCGACGCCGACATGTTGGCGACTCAGGAGCATTACGACCAGCAGCTGGATGAGATCCTTTATCCGTCTTATACCGTCGCCGGCGGCGCTGATGGCGTCTCCGACATTCTGGCGCTGTACTACCTGGTCGGCATCGACCCGGTGATGGGCACCGTCAATTCGCTGGGCAGCCAAATCAATAGTGGCGCCCTGACGTTTGAACAGGCGGCGTCCAAGTTCATCAACGATCGCCCGGCGCTGTCGTCGATGGCGAACGACGCGTTCGTCAACACACTGTTCGCCGAAGCCTACGGCCGCGAGCCGACTGCGGCAGAGTTTGAACAGTACACGACGTACCTGAACAACGGCGGCGATAAAGGCCAGGTGCTGGTCGATATGATCAACGATCTGCGCGGTACCGTCTCCTCTGACGACGCGGCGGCGCAGCAGCAGTTCCTGAACGACACCACCCCGCATGCGCCGGGCGAGATCGCCGATCTGGCGACGCTGGAAATCGTGGCGTCGATCTTCCTGGCGATCCCGCAGCGCAACGTTGACGCGCAGGGCCTGGACGACTGGAGCAGTTACCTGGAACGCGAAGGCAACTCGATGAGCTCGCTGACGGCGAAGCTGATCACCTCCGCCGAGTTCCAGAAAAAAGGCGCCTCGCTGAACGGCGACGAGTTCATTCAGCACGTGTACACTGCGGTGCACGGCGTGCCGGCCAATGCATCCCAGCTGCAGAAGTACGCGCAGTTCGGTTCCGACAAGACGAAAATCACCGTCTCTATCATCAACGATCTGCGCAACTCGACCGCGACCGATAACGCGACCGTGAGCCAGCAGCATGCGTTTGAGCACGATATCGGCACCAGCCTGGCGTATAAAACCTCGGCTCTGCTGTCCGCTTCTTCAACGGACGGCAACGCCACCGGCACCGTCAACACCGGCAAGGGCCACGTGCTGAGCAATGCGGAAACCGCGGTGCTGGTGAATGCGGTGTTGGACGCCAACGCGGACACCACCGTCAACCTGAAGTTCGCCGATCATCTGGCTAACCTGACCATCAACGGCGGCAACGCCACCACGGTCAACCTGTCGGACAACGGCGTCAATAAGGGTGTGGACATCATCGTCAACAACGGCAATGTGATCCTGAACGCCGGCTCAGGCGACGATCACGTGCTGGTGACCTCCGTGGCCAACATCGCCGAAGGCACCGGGAAATTCAACCTGGGCGCCGGCAACGACGTGCTGAAATGGGCCGGCAACGCCACCAATGGCGTAAACGTGGTCAGCAAAGACATTAGCGCCAACGGCGGCGACGGCGTGGACACCATCTCCGCCAACTTCATCACCAAACAGCTGACCACCACCTCCAGCTCCAACTGGCTGGGAACGTCTTACAAAACCACCATCACCACCAACGCCGGCCAGTTCAGCAACTTTGAGAAGATCGATCTGGGCGGCTATGTCGGCGGTACCGGCGCGACGCTGAACGGCGGTTATGTGGGCGTTGATACCGGCCACCAGTTCGATTTCGGCGTGATCAACGGCAAGGCGACGGCGGATGAGATCAAGAACGTTGGCAAGCTGACCAACGTTTCCGCTTCTTCATCACTAGGCACGCAGGGCTTCGTGCTGTCGAGCATGGCGGACAACGTCAGGGTGATTAACATCGCCAGCACCAAAGGCGGCAACGCGGCGCAGCTGGAAGTGACCGGCAACGCCACCGCCGCCAGCAGCCTGGGCTTTACGTTCCTGGAGAATGCGACCAGCAAGTTCGACATTAACTTCACCGCTAAAAGCGACAGCGATGTCAACGCCGGCTCCATCTCGCTGAACAGCAGCAGCAGCTTGCTGTTCGGCACGGCGCTGGAGACGGTGAACATTAACTCCAGCGGCACCGGCGATTTCAGCAACATCCTGAACCTGGCGAGCAGCAATCAGGTGAAGACGGTGAAAATTTCCGGCGATCACTATCTGGATCTGCACGTCAGCGCCGATAACGGCAGCTTGCGTAACATCGATGCGTCTTCCAACTCAGCTGGGGTGACCATCACCTCCGAAGTGGCGGGAACGGGCCAGGGCTTCATTCTGGACTTCCTGGATCTGCTGCCGTTCAGCTCGCTGACCAAGACGATCGCCGCGATGTTTGGCCTGAAGCGGGATGACGTGCATGTCACTGGCTCCAGTCAGGACGACGTGATCAGCGTGATGGGCAACACCAACGTGACCGGCGGCGCGGGGCATGACACCTTCAAACTGCTCAGTAGCACCACCGAGGCGGCGGTGACTATCAAGGACTTCAACATGTATGAAGATACCCTGGTGGATACGCAGTCCGGCATGACGATGTCCGGCAAGGGCGACATCAACGCCAACAACGGCACCCAGGTGGCGGATTACGGTTCCGTGTCCGGCGCGGCCAGCTGGATTGCCGGCATTCTGGGCGGCATCATTACCGGCGCCATTGTGGGCGTGACCAACATCATCAACCAGATCCTGGGGCTGGATAAGCAGCCGTTGTCAGAGGTCGGCATCGTCAGCGCGGACGGCGGCAGCTATGTGATCGTCGATAAGAATGGCGACGGCAAGCTGGATAAAGGCGATACCTTCGTCTTCCTGGATGGCGTTGATCATAATGAAGCGATGAAGCTGTACTACGCGAATGACATCAGCCTCAACGGCGTGGCATCTCAGTCAACCGAATTTGCCTGATAGTTCATTGCGTTATTCTACAAGGCAGGGATTTCCCTGCCTTTTTTCTTGTCCGCTAGTGAGCCCTGGATGATTGTTTGCTTACGCGAAGGGGCTATTACTTCTTACGTCCGCTATTAATGCGCGCCGCTGCGGCGTCTTATCGCTCCTTTCCACTATGATCTGACCTTTCTGCGACGTTTACGAGCTGGTGGCAATCCTACGACGATATTCATTAGTAACCGTTACTTTTCTACGCTGGGGATATCGGCGGGATAAAGGGTGGGGCAACGGCAGCTGCCGGGAAGGGGAGATAAAAAAGCCCTATATAGATAGGGCAAAGACACACAACAACACCAGGGAAACTTTCCAACATCTTATATTATAGCTGCCTATATATACAGACAATTTTGTCCTAAATGTGTAAGCGATTCTTATTATGCCGAATGGTTTTTCACTCTGCCGGCTCCGTCGGCCATCTGATCCCCAGCCTGTTTTTCGCACCGGCGTGCACGCCGAATCTGCACGCGGCAGCCGGCAGCGTGGCGTTAATCATCGACAGTGGTCTTCAGCTTCCTGAAGAGAGGGAAAGATAGTTGTAAAATGGGAATACAGCACTGATAGACAGCGCCCTGCGGATGGCATGTGAGGCGCGGGGCAACCACATGATGTCATGTTCCATAGCGATCAGTGAGGTCAGCATACAGGACTGAGATATCAACAACTTTTATGTCGTGACAGAATAAAACAAAGCGTCACTAGACGGGGAAACTGCTGGGGTAATAGCCCTATGAAACGCAGCTTCCGCAGTCTGAAAACAGAATGGGTGCCTACGAATGATTACGCAGAAAAGGGCGAGTCCCCGCAGCAAATTAATGATTATATATTGAACTACTGTAATAGAATCAGACCTCACCATGATAACGGTGGGCTGACACCGGAAGAGTCGGAGAACAGATGCCATTTTTACTGTAACACCGCGGCCAAGATGATTTGACCACTACATTCGCAAGGGACTTGATGTGGGGGAGAGTTGAGTAGATTTGTGTTGAATGGAACGATTCGAGATGTGTGATTTTATGCGGGCTGATAATGCAAAAACGGACCTCCGTGGAGGTCCGTTGATATGAATAGGATGCCCGGACTCGGACAACCGGCGCTGGCGCCGCGTTGAACAGCGCTTTAGCGCTGGCCCGCAGGGTGAGGCCGTAAGATCGAATAATCGAACGCAGTTCGATGGAGAGTCCGTACCCCAGAAAGCGAAAAACCCGCCATAGGCGGGTTATTCTAAATATGGTGCCCGGACTCGGAATCGAACCAAGGACACGGGGATTTTCAATCCCCTGCTCTACCGACTGAGCTATCCGGGCAACGGGGCGCATTAAACCGTATTGGCCGGATGGCGTCAATCGCTTTCTGTCACAAAGCCGATCGGTTGCTCTATTTTCAGGCAGCAAGCCCGGAGGGGCGGGGGACGGGGGGATATCCGCATTCAATAAATATGCATATAAAACGTGTATTTATACCATCTTAAAACGCGCGATTTTTGGTTTTTCAATTAAATAACAATGAATTATGCTTTAATCAATGGACGTTCAATCAAGGCGATTCTCGCTTGAACCCTGCAACGAATCATGCAATCATTGCGCAAATTTTAGCACTCTCCGTTCCCTGACGGTGTTTCCGCTTCTTATAAGCCAGAGGGTTATTGGCATGACTGGTTTTGTTGCTCAAGCGCTGCTGCGCACCAGACATCTGACACCGCCACCGTTCCGCCGTTGTTTCCTCCGCACGTCATCCGCCCGAATACGCCTGCCGGCCATGCGGTAAGGCCGCCTGACGCTCGCTGTTAGGCATGCGTAAAGCCAGCGCTGCGGCCCTGATTTTACTGATGCCTGTCGGACGCTGCCAAGACCAGTTCCCCCGATAGCCGCCTGATGATCCCCGATCATGAGCCGGTCACGCACGCCGCTTATGCTGCCGTGCCCGGGTATCGCTTTTACCGGGATAACCGCGTTATCTCATTACCGTGCCGGTGGCACACCCTCATCCTTCACCGTTTGAGAGTCAGCATGATGAAAGAATTGAAAATCGCGACCAGCGCCAGCCTGGTCGCCACCATTGAGACGCTGCGCCAGATCGTGCGCGTAGAGCAGACGGACTACACTGACGTGGCGGCGGCGGTGGTGTCGGTCGCCGACGTGAACGCCGGCATTCTGGCGCGCTTGCAGGCGACGGGGTTCGACATTCCGACCTTCGTGGCGGTGGAAGGGGACGAGCATCTCTCGCCGGACTATCTGCCGTTTGTCAGTGGGGTTTTCGCGCTGCTGGCCGGCGCCAGCAAGCCGTTCTACATGGCGCAGCTGGAGGCCGCCGCCGACGCCTACGAGCAGGCGCTGCTGCCGCCGTTCTTCAAAACGCTGAAGACCTACGTCGAGATGGAAAACTCAACCTTCGCCTGCCCGGGGCATCAGGGCGGCGAGTTCTTCCGCAAACACCCGGCCGGCCGGCAGTTTTTCGATTTCTACGGCGAGACCCTGTTCCGTTCCGATATGTGCAACGCCGACGTCAAGCTGGGCGATTTGCTGATCCACGAAGGCTCGGCCAAGGATGCGCAAAAGCACGCGGCGCGGGTGTTCAACGCCGATAAAACCTACTTCGTGCTCAACGGCACCTCGGCGGCCAACAAGGTGGTGACCAACGCGCTGCTGACCCGCGGCGATCTGGTGCTGTTCGATCGCAACAACCACAAATCCAACCACCATGGGGCGCTGATCCAGGCCGGCGCCACGCCGATCTATCTGGAAACCGCCCGCAACCCGTTCGGCTTTATCGGCGGCATCGATGCGCACTGCTTCGACGAACGCTATCTGCGCGAGCAGATCCGCGAGGTGACGCCGGAGAAAGCCGCGGCGGCGCGGCCGTTCCGGCTGGCGATCATTCAGCTCGGCACTTACGACGGCACGATTTACAACGCTCGCCAGGTGATCGACACCATCGGCCACCTGTGCGATTACATTCTGTTCGACTCCGCCTGGGTGGGTTACGAAGGCTTTATTCCGATGCTGAAAGAGTGCTCGCCGCTGCTGCTGGAGCTGGACGAGCACGATCCGGGCATTTTCGTCACCCAGTCGGTGCATAAACAGCAGGCAGGGTTCTCGCAGACCTCGCAGATCCATAAGAAAGACGACCATATCAAAGGGCAAAAGCGCCACTGCAACCACAAGCACCTGAACAACGCGTTCATGCTGCATGCGTCGACCAGCCCGTTCTATCCGCTGTTCGCCGCGCTGGACGTCAACGCCAAGATGCACGCCGGCCCCGCCGGGCGCCGCATGTGGATGGACTGCGTCAAGCTGGGCATCGAGACGCGCAAACAGCTGCTCACGCGCTGCTCGCAGCTGAAGCCGTTTATTCCGCAGCAGGTGGCGGGCAAAGACTGGCAGGATCACGATACCGATCTGATCGCCAACGACGCGCGCTTCTTCACCTTCGTGCCGGGGGAGACGTGGCACGGCTTCGAAGGCTATGCCCAGGATCAGTATCTGGTGGATCCGTGCAAGCTGCTGCTGACCACGCCGGGGATTGACGCCGCGACCGGCCAATACACCGAGTTCGGCGTGCCGGCCACCATTCTGGCCAACTTCCTGCGCGAGAACGGCATCGTGCCGGAGAAGTGCGATCTCAACTCGATCCTGTTCCTGCTGACCCCGGCGGAGAACCCGGCCAAGATGGAACAGCTGGTGGAGATGCTGGCGCAGTTCGAACGCTATGTCGAAGAGGATGCGCCGCTGAGCGTGGTGCTGCCGACGGTGTACCGCAAGAACGAGCAGCGTTACCGCGGCTACAGCATCCGCCGGCTGTGTCAGGAGATGCACGATCTGTACGTCAGCTTTGACGTCAAGCAGCTGCAAAAGGAGATGTTCCGTCAGGATCATTTCCCGCCGGTGGTGATGAACCCGCAGGACGCCAACGTGGAGTTTATCCGCGACAACGTCGAGCTGGTGCCGATCGGCCAGGCGGAAGGGCGCATCGCGGCGGAAGGGGCCCTGCCGTATCCGCCGGGCGTGCTGTGCGTGGTGCCGGGCGAAGTGTGGGGCGGCGCGGTGCAGCGCTACTTCCTGGCGCTGGAGGAGGGTATCAACCGCCTGCCGGGCTTCTCGCCGGAGCTGCAGGGGGTCTACATCGAGAAAAAAGATCACGGCTGGAAGCGCATCTTTGGCTATATGATCAAGCAGTAAAAAAAGGGCCGGTTCGCACCGGCCCTTCTCCTATCCACGCGGGAAGCGCTACTTTCTGCGGTAGCTCTTCTGTGCGGTATTCACTTTCACCAGATAGCGGCGCGACTCGGCGGCCGGGTGCTTGGTGGTCAGCGTTTGGTACACGTCGCCCGGCTGCATGCCGTTGATGATGCCCACCGCGCGCGTCCTGTCGCTGGAGAACACCCGCAGCACGCTGCCGGCGCCGCCGTTGTAGGCGGTGATCACCGCATAACGGCGCGAGGTCGGGTTCTGAATGCCACCCAGGTAGTTGTTCTGCAGGATCGCCAGGTAGGCGGTGCCGGTGTCGATGTTGTTCTCCGGATCGAACAGGTAGCTGCGGCTCGGGGTGCCCCATTTGCCGCGCATCTGGAACACATCCTTACCGGCGGTGTGCTGCACCACCTGCATCAGGCCCAGCGCGTCCGAACCGCTCACCGCATAGGGGTTGAAGCTCGATTCGGTCTGCATGATCGCCAGAATCAGCGACTCGTCCACGCCGTATTTTTCCGACGCCTTGCGCACCATCGGCAGATATTTATGCGCACGTTTGTCCAGGTGGTTTGGCACCAGCTGGATGGTGACCGAGTAGATGACGTGCAGGCCGGAGGTGCGTTTTTGCAGCTTGGTCTGCAGCAGGTAATCGGCGAAGTGCGCCGCGCGCCATTCCCAGCGGATCGGCGCGCCTTTGTTATCCAGCACCTGGCCGTACAGGAACGGCTCTTTGCTGATCTGGATATCGTTGGCGTCGGAATAGAGATCGATGGAACCCGGATCGTCACCCATCAGCAGCGTGCTGATGATCGCCTGGCGCAGGTGCGCGGCCGGATCGGTGGTGGCGATGGTTTCGATGGTGATGGCACCGGTGTCGAAGTTGATGTGGCTGCGGGTTTGGTATTGGTCGGTATATTTGACGTAGTCTTTCGGCCCGGCGATCAGAACTTCGTTCAGACCCCAGATGTTCTCGATGTTGTGAGCGAATTGCCCCATCAGAATGTCGAAGCCGTTGGTGTCTTTGATCCAGGCTTCGTTGATTTCTTCACTTTTTTTGCCGGAACAGGAGATCAGCAAAGGCGCTATTACGAGCAAAGCTAAAATTTTCTTCATCTTAAAGCCGTTTGGAAGAAGTATAAGAGGATTGAAGCGGGCCAGCGCCTGGCCCCAACAGCGTTATTCGCTCGGCGGCGTATAGCCTTCGATGTGCACGTCGTGCCCTTCGAACAGGAATTTGATCATTTCCTCTTCCAGCAGTTTGCGATCATCCACGTTCATCATGTTCAGCTTCTTCTCGTTGATCAGCATGGTCTGCTTCTTCATCCACTCGCCCCAGGCTTCCTTGGAGATCTCGTTGTAGATGCGCTTGCCGACGTCGCCGGGATAAAGCTGGAAGTCCTGGCCCTCGGCGTCGCGCTGCAGGAAAGTACAAAAAATGGTGCGGCTCATGCTAATTCCTCGTCGATGGCGCTATCGCCATATAAGTTTTGTTGGATCGGGGGCTGCTTCGCCAGCTGTTGCAACAGGCGATCCACCGGCGCTGCCAGCCCGACCGACGGCGGCTGCGCTAAGTTATACCAGAGACCCGCGCCCTCATCCATGCCGCTGCCCGCCGCGTCGAGCGACAGCCACATCGGCACGATATCGAGATGGAAATGGCTGAACGTGTGGCGAAACGCGGTCAGCTGTTCCAGGCGCTTGCCTTTCAGACCGCGCTGCTGCAGCCAGAGTTCCAAATCCACGCGCGCGCTGAACTGTGGGAAGCAGAACAGGCCGCCCCACAGGCCCACCGCCGGGCGCTGCTCCAGCCACACGCGGTCGCCGTGCTGCAGCAATAAGAAGTAGGCGGTTTTTTCCGGCAGGGTCTGTTTGGGTTTCTTGCCGGGGTAGTTGGCCCAGCTGTGATTGGCGTAAGACAGGCAGCCGACGTTGAGCGGGCAGAGTTCACACTTGGGCTTGGAACGAGTGCAAACCATGGCGCCCAGATCCATCATCGCCTGGTTGAACTGGCCGACGCCCTGCGCCGGGGTGACCTCTTCGCTGATTTTCCACAGTCGGTTTTCGACTTCTTTCTTCCCCGGCCAGCCTTCCACCGCGTAGCAGCGAGCCAGCACGCGCTTCACGTTGCCGTCGAGGATCGGATAGTGTTGGCCCAGCGCCAACGACAGCACCGCGCCGGCGGTGGAGCGGCCGACGCCCGGTAAATCGGCGATTTCTGCGAAGGTTGTCGGGAACTCGCCGCCGTGCTGTGCGACAATGGTCTGCGCCGCCTTGTGCAGGTTGCGGGCGCGGGCGTAATAGCCGAGGCCGGTCCACAGATGCAGCACTTCGTCCAGCGGAGCCTCCGCCAGCGCGCGCACGTTGGGAAAACGGGTCATAAAGCGCTGAAAATAAGGAATGACGGTGGCAACCTGAGTCTGTTGCAACATCACCTCGGAGAGCCATACTTGATAGGCGGTTTTCTCCAGCTGCCACGGCAGGGTCTTGCGACCGTAGCGCTGGTACCAGTCAAGCACCACCTGTGCGAATTGTTGTGCTTGCATCATGAGCAGCGTCGTTATCCGGCAGAAAATGAAGCGAGATTGCAGCATAGAGTCATGATGCTGTAAACCGGAACTTTCCGACGCCGCACGGCGGGTACAGAAGATGAACACTTGCTAAACCAATGTATCTTTGCATAATGCGCGTTTCCCTAATTGGCAGCCAAACAGACAGAAAGCACTATGATTAATGACGTCATCTCCCCGGAATTTGATGAGAACGGCCGCGCGATGCGCCGTATCCGCAGTTTTGTCCGCCGCCAGGGGCGGCTGACCAAAGGCCAGCAGCACGCGCTGGAGAACTATTGGCCGGTGATGGGCGTGGAGTATCAGGCTGACGCTGTCGATCTCGCCGCGCTGTTCGGCCGCGAAGCGCCGACGGTACTGGAGATCGGTTTTGGCATGGGCGCCTCGCTGGTGACCATGGCGGGCAACAATCCGCAGCAGAACTTTTTAGGGATCGAAGTACACTCGCCGGGCGTGGGCGCCTGCCTGGCCGACGCCCACGAGGCGAAGCTGAGCAACCTGCGCGTGATGTGCCACGATGCGGTTGAAGTGCTGGAAAACATGATCCCGGACGGCTCGCTGGACATGGTGCAGCTGTTCTTCCCCGATCCGTGGCACAAGGCGCGCCACAACAAGCGCCGCATCGTGCAAACGCCGTTTGTCGAACTGGTGCTGCGCAAGCTGAAGACCGGCGGGGTCTTCCACATGGCTACCGATTGGCAACCCTATGCGGAACATATGTTAGAGGTTATGAACGGGGTCGCAGGCTACCGTAATCTTTCCAGCGATAATGATTACGTGCCGCGTCCGGATTCGCGCCCGCTGACGAAATTTGAATTACGCGGCCAGCGCCTGGGACATGGCGTTTGGGACTTGATGTTTGAGAGGAAAGAATAATGGCTAAGAACCGCAGTCGTCGTTTACGTAAAAAGTTGCACATTGAAGAATTTCAGGAACTGGGTTTCTCCGTAGCCTGGCGCTTTGCCGAAGGCACGTCGGTGGAAGACATCGACAGCACGCTGGATACCTTCATCGATGAAGTGATCGAGCCGAACGGCCTGGCGTTTGACGGCAGCGGCTACCTGCAGTGGGAAGGTCTGATCTGCCTGCAGAAGATCGGCCACTGCACCGACGAGCATCGCGAACTGGTGAAAAACTGGCTGGAAGCGCGCAAACTGACTGACGTTAAGGTCAGCGATCTGTTCGATATCTGGTGGGATTGATCGCGCTTGCCCGATGAGTGCGGCTTCGCGCCGCGCCGTTTTATTGATCTAAGGTGCCTTAACGGCGCCTTTGTTTTGCCCGGAGTGTGACCGAGGTGGTAACAACATTGGATAACGCGTTGCTGGAGGAGATCCTGCAACAGGTGCGCCCGCTGATTGGCCTGGGGAAAGTGGCCGACTACATCCCGGCGTTGGCGGAAGTGCCCGCCGACCGGTTGGCGATCGCCGTGTGCACGGTGGACGGCGAACTGTTCCAGGCCGGCGACGCCGCGGAGCGCTTCTCCATCCAGTCGATCTCCAAAGTGCTGAGCCTGACGCTGGCGCTGACGCGCTATCAGGAGCCTGAGATCTGGCGGCGCGTCGGCAAAGAGCCTTCTGGCCTGCCGTTCAATTCGCTGCTGCAGCTGGAGATGGAGCAGGGCAAACCGCGCAATCCGTTTATCAACCCCGGCGCGCTGGTGGTGTGCGACATGCTGCAAACCCGGCTCAGCGCCCCCAAACAGCGCATGCTGGAGGTGGTGCGTCAGCTGGCCGGCGAAGACGATCTGGCCTATGACCTGCGGGTGGCGCGTTCCGAATTCGAACACTCCGATCGCAATGCGGCCATCGCCTATCTGATGAAGTCGTTCGGCAACTTCGAAAACGACGTCATCACCGTGCTGCAAACCTATTTCCATTACTGCGCGCTGCGCATGAGCTGCGTGGAGCTGGCGCGCAGCTTCGTCTATCTGGCCAATCACGGCCGCGATCTCAGCGGCGAGGCGGTGATTAGCCCGCTACAGGCCCGGCAGATCAACGCCCTGATGATGACCAGCGGCATGTACGACGGCGCCGGCGAATTCGCCTATCGGGTGGGAATGCCGGGCAAGTCCGGCGTGGGCGGCGGCATCGTGGCCATCGTGCCGGACGAGCTGTCGATCGTCGTCTGGTCGCCGGAGCTGGATGCTTCCGGCAACTCGCTGGCGGGAACTGCGGCGCTGGAACTGTTGTCTCAACGTATCGGTCGTTCGATTTTTTAATCCCAGTCTGGATGGGAGTCAGGAGAAGCTATGTTGAAGAAAACCGGGTTAGCCTTACTGCTGCTGGCGGCGACTGCCGCGCAGGCCCACGCCGAGTACCAATGCAGCGTTAAACCCCAGGACGATGTGATCATCAGCCCGCAGAGCGTGCAGGTGAAAGGCGCCAGCGGCGACCTGCAAATTTCGCCGGATGGCGACGTGATCCGCAACGGCCAGGCGCTGAGCCTGAACGATAGTCAGCGGCAGAAAGCCTTCAGTTACCAGAGCGCCTTGCGCAAGCAACTGCCGTGGATCGACGACGGCGCGCAGAAACACCTGGAGAAAGCCCGCGCAGCGCTGGATAAAGTGATCGTCAAAGAGCTGGGCAGCAACAGCAACGTGCGCAACCGGCTGACCACCCTAAACGGCCAGCTGAAACAGCAGATGAACCGCATCATCGAGCACCGCAGCGACGGCCTGACCTTCCACCACAAGGCGATCGACCAGGTGGAACAGGATGGCCGCAACATCGTGCAGCAGAGCATGGGCGGCGTGCTGCAGGACAGCCTGAACGAAATGGGCGTCAAACAGGCCGCCAACAGCGGCGGTAACCCGCTGCAGGCGATCATGGGCAACCTGGGCGGCTTGCAGAAGGCGATCCAGAACGAATGGAACAACCAGGAGCAGGACTTCCAGAACTTCGGCCATGATGTGTGCAACCGCGTCACCGCACTGGAAACCCAGCGCAAGGATCTGCTGAAAGCGTTGAAGTAACGGATAGGCGTAGCCGCCGTGCGTTTTTGACCTCACGACGGCTATCTGACAAACTGGCTAAACTATAATCAATCGGCAAAAGGATTTTGCATTGATGCCAGTGATATTCCGTTATAAAGGCTACAGGTTCTTTTTTTATTCCAACGAGGGTGACCCGCTTGAGCCGCCGCATGTTCATATCAGAGACGCTGAGGCTGAAGCGAAATTCTGGTTGGTTCCTGGCGTGCAGTTGGCGCGTAATGACGGCTTTAACGCCAGAACGCTAAAAGAGCTGGCGGGTCTGGTTGATACCTATCAGGCATTGTTTTTGGAGGCTTGGCATGAGTATTTCGGCTAAACGCGTCAGCTTTGACGATGCGACGATGTGGGTCGAACTGAGCGACGCCCGAATTATTGGCGTGCCACTGGCCTGGTTTCCGCGTTTGTTGAATGCGACGCAAGAACAGCGGGCAGAGTATGAACTCAGCGCTCGCGGCATCCATTGGGATGCGTTGGACGAGGATGTTTCCGTTGAGGGATTGCTGAAGGGGCGTGGCGACGTGACGCATCGCCCTCATAATGCCGCCTGAACATGAAAAAAAGCGCTGATTATTCAGCGCTTTTTTTTACTCGTCGTCCGCCAGGAACAGTTCCAGCAGCGAGTTGAGGAACAGTTTGCCCTTCTCGGTGATCTGCCAGTGCTCTGCGGTTTCTTCCAGATAGCCTTTGGCCAGCGCCTCGTCCAACTGCGGGCGAATGACGCTTTCCGCCAGCCCGGTGTAGTTGACGAAGTCGGCGCGCGGCGCGGCTTCCAGCAAGCGGAAGCGGTTCATGAAGAACTCGAACGGCCGATCCGCCGCCGCCACCTCATGCTGCTTGTCCATGTAGTCGCCGCGCATAAAGCCGCGTGGGTGCTTGGTCTTGGCGGTGCGCAGGATGCGTCCGTCGCTGAAGGTCACCTTGCCGTGCGCGCCGCAGCCGATCCCCAGATAGTCGCCGAAGCGCCAGTAGTTGAGGTTGTGCTGGCATTGGTAGCCCGGCTTGGCGTAGGCCGAGGTTTCATACTGCTGATAGCCGGCGGCGCTCAGCAACTGGTGGCCGCGCTCGAAGATGTCCCACAGCGCATCGTCGTCCGGCAAAACCGGCGGGCGCGAACTGAACAGGGTGTTCGGTTCGATGGTCAGCTGATACCACGACAGGTGCGGCGGATTGAGGGCGATCGCCTGGCGCAAATCGTCCAGCGCCTCTTCCAGCGACTGATCCGGCAGGCCGTGCATCAGATCGAGGTTAAAGCTGCGCAGGCCAAGGCCGGTCGCCAGCGTCGCCGCGCGTTTGGCCTCTTCCGGGCCGTGGATGCGCCCCAGACGGTTCAGCTTCTCGGCGCTGAAGCTCTGCACCCCGATGGAGATGCGGTTGACGCCGGCGCGCTGGTAGCCGCTGAAGCGATCGGCCTCCACGGTGCCGGGATTGGCCTCCATGGTGATTTCGGCGTCGTCGGCGACGCGAATGCGCGCCCGCACCCCATCCAGCAAGGCCTGCATCGCCTCGGCGCTCAGCAGGCTGGGGGTGCCGCCGCCGATAAAGATAGTGCTGATTTCCCGGCCGCCGGCCAGCGGCAGGTCGGCATCCAGATCCGCTAACAGATGATCGACATACTCCTGATGCGGCACGTCACCCTTCAGCGCATGGGAGTTGAAGTCGCAGTACGGGCATTTCTGCACGCACCACGGGATATGGATGTAGAGACTCAGCGGGGGCAGCTTAAGCATTGCGCATGGCTTCCAACATCAGCTTCAGCGCCTTGCCGCGGTGCGAAATCGCCCGCTTCTCGTCGCGGCTCAGCTCGGCGGCGGTGCGGCCCAGCTCCGGCACGTAGAAGACAGGATCGTAACCGAAGCCGCCTTCACCGGCGGCCTGCTCGGTGATTTCGCCGGCCCAACTGCCGTGGAACACCAGCGGCGTCGGGTCTGCCGCATGGCGCAGATAGACCAGCACGCAATGGAATTGCGCGCCGCGCTGGCCCGGCGCCACGTCTTTCAACGCCGCCAGCAGCTTGTCGAGGTTCTGCCGATCGTCGGCATCTTCACCGGCATAGCGCGCGGAGTAGATACCCGGCGCGCCGCCCAGCGCGTCCACTGCCAGGCCGGAGTCGTCGGCGATCGCCGGCAGGCCGGTGACCTGTGCCGCATGGCGCGCTTTCAGAATGGCGTTTTCGATAAACGTCAGGCCGGTCTCTTCGGCGGACTCCACGCCCAGATCGGTTTGTGCGACCACGTCCAGGCCGAAATCGGCCAACAGGTCGGCGAGTTCGCGCACTTTGCCCGGGTTACCGGTGGCAAGAACGACTTTTTGCATAAATGACTACCTTGAAAATTATTCGATGAGCGCCGCGACCACGGCGGGGATCTGTTGCGGATTCACGATGCGTAACTGTTTATGCCGCCCCAGTTCGCCTTTCTCGATGGTGACGTTGCTTTTCGCCACTTTGAACTGCTTGGCGATAAACTTGATCAAATGGGCGTTGGCTTGGCCGTCGACCGGCGGGGCGGTGATGGCGACTTTCAGTTCGTCGCCATGCAAGCCGATAATTTGGTCGCGGCTGGCTTTCGGCTGAATATATAGCCTGATCGCCAGCCCGTCCAGCACCGGAGTGACTGCACTCACAGCAGGAACCAGATCTCACCGAACAGATCCATGCCCAGGTAGTTGATCAGATAGAGGATCAGGATCACCACCATGGCGGAAAAGTCGATGCCGCCCATCGCCGGGATGATGCGACGGATCGGCGCCATCAAGGGTTCGGTCAGTTGGTACATCACGTAGTCGATCGGGCTGCGGCCCTGGCTTACCCAGCTCATCAGCGCACGAATGATCATCACCCAGAAGATCAGGTAGCCGGCGGACTTCACCAGCGAGATCAGGCCGAACAGCAGGTTATACGGGCTGAGCGACATCGCGCCGCCCTGAATCAGCAGCAGCAGCGGGTACTTGATGGTCATCAGCAGGAACGCCAGCAGCAGCGAAGCGCTGTCGATGGGCCCCAGTGACGGGATGATGCGGCGCAGTGGGCTGACCACCGGCTGGGTGATCTTCACCACAAACTGTGAGAACGGGTTGTAAAAATCGGTGCGCGCCCACTGCATCCAAATGCGCAGCAACAGCACCATCACGTACAGATCAATAACGGTCTTGACCAGGAAAGTCAGCGTTAGCATGAAGTGGTCCTTCTCCTTAACTCGCGGTTATTTAAAATAATTTTTCCATCTCTTGGGCACGGGAAACGGCGGCCTGCATCGCTTGCGCCACGGTTTCCGGCAGTTGGCGTTCGTTGAACACCCGCAGCGCTTCGGCGGTGGTGCCGCCTTTGGAGGTCACCTGCTCGCGCAGCGTGCCCAACGGCGTATCCGGGTTGGCTTCAACCAGCGCGGCGGCGCCGGAAGCGGCCTGTTGTACCAGATCGCGCGCGGTCTGGCTGTCGAAGCCCATGCGCTCGGCCTCTTTTTGCATCGCTTCCATAAACAGGAAGAAATAGGCCGGGGCGCTGCCCGCGGCGGCGATCACGCCGTTGATGCCATTTTCGTCATCGACCCAGCAAACTTTACCGACCGACGCCATTAAATCGCCGGTGTAATCGCGATCCCGCTGGCTGACCTGCGCCGGCGCGTACAGCCCGCTCATGCCTTTGCCGACCAGCGACGGAGTGTTGGGCATGATGCGCACGATGTCCAGCTTGTCGCCGAGCAGCTGATAGAAACGGCTGACCTGAATACCGGCTGCGATCGACAGCACCAGCTTGCCGCTGAAGTCGACCTGTTCGCGCAGCGGCTGACACACGTCGGCCATCATCTGCGGTTTGACCGCCAGCACCACCACTTCGGCTTCACGCGCGCAGGCGACGTTGTCGCCGCTGCTGACGATGCCGTAGTCTGCAGCCAGCGCATCACGGTTTTTCGGCGAAGGGGCGCAGACGCTGATGGATTTGGCTGGATAGCCGCCCGCCACCAGGCCGGCGATGATTGCACGCGCCATGTTGCCGGCGCCGATAAAGGTAATCTTGCGATGTTGCATCAAATCCCTCGTCTGTGTGTCAGGCCTGCGAGTAGTCGCGGGCGCCAAAAATTGCGGTGCCGATGCGCACCAGGGTGCTGCCGGCAGCGATCGCCGCCGCCATATCGTCCGTCATGCCCATCGACAGCGTATCGGCCTGCGGATAACGCTGACGCAGGGCGAGAAATGCGTCGTTCATCCGGCTGAATACCGCCAGCTGCCGCTGATAATCCGCTTCCGGCGCCGGAATAGCCATCAGGCCGCGCAGCGTCAGGTTCGGCAGCGCGGCGATCGCTTCGGCCAACGCCGGCAGCTCGGCCAACGCAATGCCGGATTTGCTTTGCTCGTCGCTGATGTTGATTTGAATCAGCACGTTGAGCGGCGGCATGTCGGCCGGGCGCTGATCGCTCAAGCGCTGGGCGATGCGCAGCCGATCCACGGTATGGCACCAGGCGAAGTGTTCCGCCACCAGCCGACTCTTATTGGATTGCAGCGGGCCGATAAAGTGCCACACCAACTCGCCGCTTTGCGGCGACTCGGCGAAATGCCGGATCTTGTCTACCCCTTCCTGCACGTAGTTCTCGCCGAAGGCGCGCTGGCCAGCGGCGATGGCTTCTTCGATCGCCGCCACAGGTTTGGTTTTGCTGACGGCAAGCAGGGCAACTTCTTCTGGCGCCCGCGCGCAGTTTCGCGCGGCGGCCGCAATGCGGTTTCTGACATCCTGCAGGTTCTGTTGGATAGTGCTCATTATTGACCCGGGAGAGTGATATGGATATCGATGAATTCGTGGCCCTTAGTGTAAAGCATAATGCTTCCGATCTGCACCTTTGTGCCGGTCATCCGCCGATGTTGCGCATCGACGGTGAACTGCAGCCGCTGGCGGCGGCGCCAACGCTGACGGCGCAAGGCGTGCAGGCCCTTTGCAACGGATTGCTGAATGCGCAGCAGCGCGAGAGCCTGCGGCGGCTGGGGCAGGTCGATCTGGCGTTGCACCGGCCGAGCGGGGAGCGGCTGCGGGCCAACGTTTTTCAGCAAAGCGCGGGAATTTCTCTCGCGTTGCGGCGTATCGCCGGGCAGTCGCCTTCGCTTGCCGCGCTGGCGGCGCCGGCCATCGTCCCGGCGTTGCTGCGGCGCGCCGACGGATTGATCCTGGTCACCGGCGCCACCGGCAGCGGCAAGTCCACCACGCTGGCGGCGATGATCGACGAGATCAACCGGCACCAGTCGCGGCACGTTTTGACGCTGGAGGATCCGATCGAATTCCTGCACCGCAGCCGGCGATCGCTGATCCAGCAGCGGGAGATCGGCCGCGACAGCCACAGCTTCGATGCGGCGTTGCGCGCCGCGCTGCGCGAAGATCCGGATGTGATCCTGCTGGGCGAGCTGCGCGATACCGCCACCATCCGGCTGGCGCTCACTGCGGCGGAGACCGGCCACCTGGTGCTGACGACGCTGCACACCCGCAGCGCGCCGCAGGCGGTGGAACGGCTGGTGGACGTGTTTCCGGCGTAAGAAAAACCCTATGTGCGCGCCCAGCTGGCGGGCAGCCTGCAAGCGGTGATCGCGCAAAAGCTGATGAGGCGCCCTGGCGGCGGACGCGTGGCGATCTTTGAAGTGCTGACGGCGACGGCGGCGGTCAGCAACCTGATCCGCGAAGGGAAAACGCATCAGTTGGCGAGCGTGTTGCAAACCGGCGCGCAGTCCGGCATGCAAACCTTTGAGCAGGGTTTGCAGCAGCGGATCGACGCCGGTGTGTTGGGGGAGTGCGCGGGGGAGGGAACGGGCGTTTAGCCCAGCTGCCGTTCGAACCAGCTTTCGAGGATCACCACCGCGGAGGCGGAATCCACGCTGCCTTTATCAAGCGCGCGGAAGCCGCCGCGATCGAACAGGTTGGCGCGCGCCTCCACGGTGCTCAGGCGCTCGTCATGCAGATCGATCTGGATGCCGAAGCGACCGTGCAGGCGGTTGGCGAACTTGCGCGCCTGGGCGGTAACGGGCTGTTCGGTGCCGTCCATGTTCAGCGGCAGGCCGACCACCACCAAATCCGGCTGCCACTCCTTCAGCAGTTTTTCGATTTTCAGCCAGTCCGGCGAACCGTCCTGCGCTTTGAAAGCCGGCAGGGCGCGGGCGCTGCCGGTCAACTCCTGGCCAACGGCCGCGCCGATGCTTTTGGTGCCAAAGTCGAAGGCGATAATGGTGCGGTTACTCATCAGGCGTGTCCTGCGGGGTTGGCGATGCTGCGAATGTCGATACCCAAAAGGTTCCCCGCCTCGCGCCAGCGGCTGGCGATCGGCGTGCGGAACAAAATATCGGTGTTGGCTTCGATGGTCAGCCAGGCGTTTTCCAACACTTCCTGCTCCAACTGACCCTTTTCCCAACCCGCATAACCCAGCGCCACCAGCACGTCGTCCGGTTGCTCCGGCGTGCCGAGCGTTTCCAGCACATCTTTCGAGGTGGTGATCATGGTGTTGGGGGAAATTTGAATGCTGGCGCCGAAGCCGTGGCGCGGCGTATGCAGGATAAACCCGCGATCGTCCGCCAGGGGGCCGCCGGCGAACACCGGCTTGTCCAGGCTGATGGCCGGATCGCGCGCAGGCGGCATGATCTTCAGCTTGCTCAGCACCGTGGCTACCGTGAACTGCTCCACCGGTTTATTGATCACCAAACCCATGGCGCCTTCTTCATTGTGCTCGCAAATGTAAATCACCGAGCGTTTGAAGCGAGGATCCTGCAGCGTTGGCATGGCGATCAGAAAATGGTGCTGTAAATTCATGGCGTTAGTATAAGGTAATCAATGGGTGAGAAAATAAACAGCCGCCAGTATGCGGCTATACCCGCCGCCTTTCAAGCCGCGCGCAAAGGCGAGCTTTGGCGGGCGCGATGCAGAACAGCGGGCGGCATGCCGCCCGCATTGCGCATTACTTCGCCGCCAGGCGCTTTTCAATCGCGTCCATCAGCATGCCGGTAATCGAAATCGGGAATGCCGCCTCGATCTCGCGCGCGCAGGTTGGGCTGGTGACGTTGATCTCGGTCAGGCGATCGCCGATCACGTCCAGGCCGACGAAGATCAGCCCTTTCTCTTTCAGCGTCGGGGCGACGGCGCGGGCGATTTTCCAGTCGCTTTCGCTCAGCGGGCGCGCTTCGCCGCGGCCGCCGGCCGCCAGGTTGCCGCGGGTCTCGCCCTGCGCCGGAATGCGCGCCAGGCAGTAAGGCACCGGTTCGCCGTCCACCACCAGGATGCGCTTGTCGCCGTCCTTGATCGCCGGCAGGAAGTTCTGCGCCATGCAGAAACGGCTGCCGTGTTCGGTCAGGGTTTCGATGATCACCGACAGGTTAGGATCGTCCTGCTTCACGCGGAAGATAGACGCGCCGCCCATGCCGTCCAGCGGTTTCAGGATGATGTCGCCGTGCTGCTGGTGGAATTTGCGGATGTGCGCGGCGCTGCGGCTGACCAGCGTATCCGGCGTCAGTTCCGAGAACCAGGCGGTGAACAGCTTCTCGTTGCAGTCGCGCAGGCTTTGCGGCTTGTTGACCACCAGCGTGCCTTTAACTTCGGCGCGTTCCAGAATGTAGGTCGCGTAGATATATTCGGTATCGAACGGCGGATCCTTGCGCATCAGGATCACGTCCAGCTCGTGCAGCGCCAGATCCTGCTCGGCGCCGAAGCTGAACCAGCTCTCCTTGTCTTCCTTCACGCTCAGCAGGCGGGTGCGTGCGCGCCCGTCGCCGGCATGCAGATAGAGATCGTTCATCTCCATGTAGTGCAATTCGTAACCGCGGCGCTGCGCTTCGAGCAGCATGGCGAAGCTGGTGTCTTTCTTGATGTTGATGGAATCGATAGGATCCATCACGATGCCGAGCTTAATCATCTTTTCTCCTTTAACCCAGGTCGCCGAAGCGGACCTGCAGAGCGGTAATGGCGGTGAGCGCTGTGGTTTCGGTACGCAGCACGCGTGGTCCCAGCAGAATATCAGTAAATCCGTGGTCGGTGGTCATGGCGATTTCGTCGGCGGATAAACCGCCTTCCGGGCCGATCAGCAGGCGAACATGATCCACCGGCTGCGGCAGCGTGTTGATGCTATGGCTGGCGCGCGGGTGCAGGTTGAGTTTCAGGCTGCCGTCCTGCTCGGCGCACCAGGCCTCCAGCGACATCGCCTCGCGGATTTCGGGAATGCGGTTGCGGCCGCACTGTTCGCAGGCGGCGATGGCGATCTTTTGCCATTGCTGGATTTTCTTCGCCAGACGCTCGCCGTCCAACTTGACGCCGCAGCGCTCGGAAAACAGCGGGGTGATGACGTTGACGCCCAGCTCGATGGATTTCTGGATGGTGAACTCCATCTTCTCGCCGCGCGAGATCACCTGGCCCAGGTGCAGGTTGAGCGGCGATTCGATGTCATCCACGCGGCCGTCGCCGAGGCGCACCAGCACGCTCTTTTTGTCCACCCGGATTATTTCGGCGTCGAACACCTGGTTGCTGCCATCGAACAGTTGCAGCGCCTGGCCGGCGCTCATGCGCAGCACGCGCCCGACGTGGTTGGCGGCGTCCTCGCTGAGGGCGATCTCCGCCCGGTCGGTCAACGGCTGCGGATGGTAAATGCGGGGTATGCGCATGGGTAGTCTGATCCTGACGAAACGGCGCCGCGGGTTGGCGGCGCCATGAAAGATAAAGGCTATAGTAGGTTAGCTTTTCCGCTGCTGACAAGCCTGTTGAATATAGGGGTTGTGGTTGCCCTGCACCTTGGCGATACGTGCTTCGCGCTGACATTCCCATTGGCTCACCGGATATTGCCGGTTCCACACTTCAAACAGCTGGGTTTGCTGGCGTGACAGCCGCAGCTGGTAGCGATCGCGCATGTAGAAGTAGGTGCGGGCAATGGCGCCGCGGGCGCGGGCGGGCGGCTCCGCCTGTTTATTCTTGAAGTCCACCTTCATTGGGCACTGCCCGTACTGGCCTGCGCCGCCGTTCCATTGGCTGTACATGAAGTTGTTGCGGTCGCCGTTCACTTCGCCGATCGCCGGCTGCAGGTTGTGCAGATCGGTTTCTATCTGGCGATAGGTGGCGTCTTTGTTGCAGTTTTTGCGCCCGCCGTCTTGCCAGCACTGCAGCTGGTGGCCGAACTGCCAGGCCGGCACCACGTGTTCCCATTCAATGCGCTGCGCGCGTTGGGCGTTTTTACGCACCTGATAGCCGCAGCCGGCGAGATCGGGAATGCCCTTCTTGCCTTGCCACTCGATGCGGCAGCCGCAGTAAAAACTGCCCGGCGCATCCTGGTTAATCTTGGCCGCCGCCGTCTTGGCCTGAGAGAAGTTATTGATGCCGTGCGCCTGTGCGGCGCCTGCGGCGAAAACCGCCATAAACAAAATTCTGCGAAGCATATTCCAAAACAGCTCAAAATTGGAAAAGCAGGCAGGGTAACGGAACTTGTCGGCAGTGGCAAATGGCGATATTTACTTGTTTTAACGTATAAATCGTTTAACTAAAGGTTCTCGCTAGCAAGAAATTTCAGTTTTTCACCGCACCGGCGGCAGCGGTATTCGCTTTCGCCGCGCAGCACGCGGTTATGGCGGCGAATGGTGAGCTGGTGCTGCCCGCAGCCGCAGCGGTAGGGGAAGGTTTTGCTTTGCACCGAGGCGGTTTCGAAACGATGAGTGCGGCTGGCGGGCGTCAGCAGCACGCTTTCCATCATCCAGCGCCATTCGCGGCCGTGCGGCGCCACCCGGCCGAATTGGCGAAACACCAGCAGGTGCGCCAGTTCGTGCGGCACCACTTCATCGATAAACGGCTGTTGGTTTTCCAGCAGCAGCACCGGGTTCAGACGGATTTCCCAGCTTTGCAGCCAGGCGGTGCCCGCGCTGGTGCCGCGTTGCTGATAGACGATGCTGGGTTCGGGGAACTCGACGGCAAAATGCTGGCGGGCCAACTGCAGCTTTTCTCGCAGGCAGCGCATCACCGCTTGTTGCAGCGCGATGGGGATTCTCGGTTTGTTCATTGCGGCTAGCTTAAGCAATGGCGCGGCGGCTGACAATATGCCCCGGCGCAAATCCGCATCCGGCGCTTTTTCACCACATTGATAAGACGATCGCTGCCGATGGATTGTAATCAATGTGTTAACTGCGGGATAATAAAGCGTGCATGATGAGCCTGTACCCGCAGTTCTCACCGAGCAAGGTTGAAACGCCGCCTGTGGTAATTCCTTACGCAAAGAGCGGTTATTTTGCGATTTGGCGCAATAACTGACTGATTAAAAATACGTAAGGTGGAGGCAGTTTTTTGACAAGGCGCCGTGTCGCGCGCCGCAAGTGTGAATTTAACGCAGCTGATGTTGCAAGTGAGAGATCAATGTCGAATAAACCGTTCCACTATCAAGATCCGTTCCCGCTGAAGAAAGACGATACCGAATATTACCTGCTGAGCCGCGACCATGTTTCCGTGAGCGAATTTGAAGGCCAGGAAATTCTGAAAGTTGCCCCTGAAGCGTTAACCCTGCTTGCCCAGCATGCGTTCCACGACGCCTCGTTCATGCTGCGCCCGGCGCACCAACAGCAGGTGGCCGATATCCTCAAAGATCCGGACGCCAGCGAAAACGACAAGTACGTTGCGCTGCAATTTCTGCGTAACTCAGAAATCGCCGCCAAGGGTATTTTACCGACCTGCCAAGACACCGGCACGGCGATCATCGTCGGCAAAAAGGGCCAGCGCGTCTGGACCGGCGGCGGCGATGAAGAGGCGCTGTCGCGCGGGGTTTATAACACCTACATCGAAGAGAACCTGCGCTATTCGCAGAACGCCGCGCTGGATATGTACAAAGAGGTCAATACCGGCAGCAACCTGCCGGCGCAGATCGATCTCTACAGCGTGGACGGCGAAGAGTACAAATTCCTGTGCATCGCCAAGGGCGGCGGCTCCGCCAACAAAACCTATCTGTATCAGGAAACCAAGGCGCTGCTGTCGCCGGGCAAGCTGAAAAACTACCTGGTCGACAAGATGCGTACTCTGGGCACCGCGGCTTGCCCGCCGTACCATGTGGCGTTCGTCATCGGCGGCACCTCGGCGGAAGCGACGCTGAAAACCGTCAAACTGGCCTCGACCAAGTATTACGATGGCCTGCCGACGGAAGGTAACGAGCATGGCCAGGCATTCCGCGATCTGGAACTCGAAGCGGAACTGCTGCAAGAAGCGCAAAACCTGGGGCTGGGCGCACAGTTCGGCGGCAAATACTTCGCACATGATATCCGCGTCGTGCGCCTGCCGCGCCACGGCGCCTCCTGCCCGGTTGGCATGGGCGTCTCCTGCTCGGCGGACCGCAACATCAAAGGCAAGATCAACCGCGACGGCATCTGGCTGGAAAAACTGGAGCACAATCCGGGTAAATTCATTCCTCAGGAGCTGCGCCAGGCCGGGGAGGGCGAGGCGATCAAGGTCGATCTCAACCGCCCGATGGCCGAGATCCTCAAACAGCTGTCGCAGTATCCGGTTTCCACCCGCCTGTCGCTGAGCGGCACCATCATCGTTGGCCGCGATATCGCGCACGCCAAGCTGAAAGAGCGCCTGGATCGCGGTGAAGGCCTGCCGCAGTACGTCAAGGATCACCCGATCTACTACGCCGGCCCGGCTAAAACGCCGGAAGGCTATGCGTCCGGTTCCTTGGGGCCGACCACCGCCGGGCGTATGGATTCCTACGTCGACCTGCTGCAATCCCACGGCGGCAGCATGATCATGCTGGCGAAAGGCAACCGCAGCCAGCAGGTGACGGATGCCTGCCACAAGCACGGCGGCTTCTACCTCGGCAGCATCGGCGGCCCGGCGGCGGTGCTGGCGCAGCAGAGCATCAAGAGCCTGGAGTGCGTGGAGTACCCTGAGCTGGGCATGGAAGCGATCTGGAAAATCGAAGTGGAAGATTTCCCGGCGTTTATCCTGGTGGATGACAAAGGCAATGACTTCTTCCAGAAGATCCAGGCCGGTCAGTGTTCCAGCTGCCTGAAATAATCGCCTCTCCCCCTCCACCGCCCGCGGGCGGTGGAGGGGGTTGTGTAAAGTCCTGTAGCTTGCTGGACGCCGAGTTTTAACCTGTATACCCTACGCGAATAGCACTAAAATTCGACTAATGGAATATCGGCAACAGAAGGTTTCAGCAAGCACATGGGAACGCAGGAAAATCATATCAGGGAACTGCTGGTCTGGATTGAAGATAACCTGACCAATCCGCTGTCGTTGGATATCGTTTCCGCCAAGTCAGGCTATACGAAATGGTACCTGCAGCGCATGTTCAAGAAGCAGACCGGATTATCGTTAGCTTCCTACATTCGCGCTCGCCGCCTCTACATCGCCGCCTTCGCCTTGCGTTTCACGCAGAAGAGCATCCTCGATATTTCGGTCGAGTATCAATTCGATAACCAGCAGACGTTCTCGCGCTGTTTCAAGAAACACTTCGCCGAATCGCCCAGCGTGTATCGTCATGCCCGCAAACAGGACTTCAGCAATCTGGTGCGTTCGCTGGCGGCCAGCCAGCCTGGCGATATTCAGGTCGAACGCGTCAGCATCGCCAGAGGGCAATACGCCTTTCACGGCAAACAGTACGCTTATCACCTGGATATCGAAAAGTTGGATAAGTCGCATCTGCCGCAGCGCAGCGCGCTGCGGGCGCAGTTCTACACTTTGTTGGGCGAGCGTCCGGCGCAAATCTATTCGTTTACCCAACTGGTGCCGGACGGCGAGCGGGTCAGGGTCGACTATACCCTGGGCGTGACGGCGGACTACCCGCTGCGTGAAGGCGTGGCGCTGGAGCCGCTGCCGGAGATCCACGGCGAGTTTTGCCGTTTTCGCTATTCCGGCAAGCCGGTGGCGCTCAATGATCACATCATTCAAATCTACACGCAGGTGCTGCCCGAAATGGGGCTGGCCCGCGGCGACGGGCCGGACATGACGGTGTTCAGCTATTCGCTGAGCGGGAAAGAGGAGCTGCACCTGGAGCTGCAGCATCTGGTGCCGGTGGTGCCGCTGCACTGATCCCGTCGGCGGCCGGCAGCCGGTTTTTTTGCTGCACGATCGCCGCCATCACCGCCAGGGCGATTTCCGCCGGGGTTTTGCTGCCGAGCGGCAGGCCGATCGGCGCATGGATGCGTTCCAGATCCTGCGGCGTGAACTCGGCGATCTGCTGCAACCGCTGGCGCCGGCGCGCGCTGTTTCTGAGCGAGCCCATGGCGCCGATATAAAACGCCGGGGTGTGGATCGCTTCCATCAGCGTCAGATCGTCCATACGCGGATCGTGGGTCAGCGCCACGACGGCGGTATTGGCGTGGCAGCCCCCCTCTTCGATGAACTTGGCCGGAAACTGGCGCAGCAGCGTCACGCCGGGCTTCAGCTCGGCGGCGAAGTTGTCCAGCGCCTCCGGGCGGTTCTCGCACACCAGCACCTCAAACCCCAGCGCCACGGCGAAATCGGCGCAGTACAGCGCCACGCTGGACAGCCCGGCGATCAGCAGGCGCGGCGCGGCCGCGATGTGCAGGGTAATCTGCTCGAGCCGGCGTTCGACCTGAGTGGCGCTGGTGAAGTGGCTTTGCTCGAGGCTGTGGCAGGCGTTGGGCAGCGTCAGGCGTTTGAGCAACGCATGATGCCCTTCCAGCGCGCCGGCGATGCGCTGCAGGTAAGCGACGCTGGCTTCTCCCGCCGGCAGATACTCGATCAGCACGTCCAGCACGCCGCCGCACGGCAGCGCCACGTTGGGCGTCATGCCGCCTTCGCCGTAACGAATCACCTGGCTGGCCGCCTGATACTCCCCGGCGGCCACGCGCCGCAGAAAGTCCTCCTCCACGCACCCGCCCGACAATGAGCCGCTGTAGCGGCCGTCGCGGGTCGCCGCCATCAACGCGCCCGGCGAGCGCGGCGAAGAGCCATAGGTGCTGAGCACGGTGCATAACCAAACCGGCTGTTGTTGCAGCCAGCTTATCGCCTGGCTGACCACGGTGACATCAAGATGTTGCATAGGTGAATTTACTCGCTGGCCGGGAGTTGCGATGGAAGATCAATATCCCGCACGACGCCGGGGTGCTCAAGCGGCAGCAGGTGGACTGCCGCGCCTTGCAGCAGTTCACGCGCGCCATTATCGCCGCGCAGTTGGCAAAGTGGTTTGCGCAATCGGGCGGAAAAGCCGACCGGGTGACCGGGCTGTTGCGCATAACAGGGGCGCACGATCGGGTGCTGCCGTAAGGCATCCGCCACCCGTCGGAAAACGTCGGCGCCGACGAATGGCATATCGGCCAGGTGGATCAGCCAGCCCTGCCAGTGCGGCGTGGCCGCAACGCCTGCTGCGATCGAGTCGCCGAGGCCCGCGCTGGCGAGCAGGGTGACCGGCACCTGGTTGGCGGCGCAGGCTGCCAGTACCGGCAGATTATCCGGCCGGGTCACCACCTGTACCGGCAGGCCGGAGGCCAGCGCCTGGCATAGGGTGTGCTCGAACAGCGAACGCCGCTCGCCCGCCGCATCGGCAAACCCGGCGTTCAATTTGTTGCCCTGGCCGCCGGCCTGAATAAAGCGCTCTCCGCGTCCGGCGGCGGTAATGACAATGCCCGTGGTCATGGTTGAAGTCCGCGTTTGCGCAAATTATTTATTAGCCTACAAACTACCTGTGTTTTGTAAATGTTTTTTTGTTGAAAACAGCCTGTTAATCATCACATAATTTTAGTTATAAGCATATGCTTATGACGTCTACGGCAAGGTCGTCAGCGTTTGCGCAACAACACCGCGCACAAAAACCAATTACAAGAAAGACGTGAAGGACTTACTTATGAGCAATTTCAACCCGTCGCGGCGCCGCTTTATCAAAAGCGCCGTGATTGCGGGGGTCTCCGTGTACCTCGCCCCCCTGTACAGCCGCGCCTACGCCGCGCTGTTCGAGCAAAAAATCCTCCAGTCACCCAACTGGGATCCGCAGGCCAAGCGCGTCCGTTTCCGTATCGACGGCCGCGCCAAGGTCATGGGGCAGAAGGTGTTCGCACGCGATATCCGCGCGGTGGACATGCCGCACTGGCCGCAGAAACAGGCGCACGCCTTCATTCTGCGCGTGACCAAAGCCGACCGGCTGTTCGAAGGGGTCGATCTGTCGCTGCTGGGGGACGATCTGCAGCCCGATCGCCTGGTGACGGCGGAAGATCTGGCGCGCGATGGCCTGGCCTTTCCGGCGTTCTACGGTGACGACATGCTGCTGCCGAACGGCAAAACCCCTGCCTATCTCGGCCAGGCGGTGGCGATCCTGATCTATCACGACTTCGCCCGTTTCCGCTTCGCCAAGGACAAGCTGAAATTCCGTGAGGAAACCATCAAATACGGCGCGGTCACCGGCCCGCTGGAGCGCGATCCCTGGGGCAGTTTCCGTTACGTGCGGGTGGGGGGAGAACAGCCGTTCGACGACGATCGCTTCTCCAGCCTGAAGGATACGCCGATCTTCCCGGTATCGATGAAAAAACACCTGCCGGTGTGGCCGGAAGGGCGCGAGGGCGGCAAGCTGGATCAGGAAGGCATGCGCTATGCGGGCCTGATCGCCGACGAGTTGGCGAATCCGCCGGCCGACTGGCTGGTAATGTCGCGCCGCTACACCACGCAGTCGATCGACACCTCGGCGTTGGAGCCGGACAACGCCAACGGCTGGTTCGACGCGCAGACGCAAACCCTGCATCTGGTGGTGCCGACTCAGTCGCCGCAGGAAGTGGCCGACGAGATGCCGCGCATGCTGGCCAAGCGCAATCCGCCGGTGAAACAGCTGATCCTGCACCCGTGCTACACCGTGGGCTACGGCTCGAAAGATCACTATAACTTCCCGTATTACGGCGCGGTGGCGGCGATGTACGGCGACGGCCACCCGGTGCGCCTGGCCAATGACCGCTTCGAGCAGTTCCAGACGGCGCTGAAGCGCCATGCGTTCGACATGAACTACCGCATCGCGGTGAATAAGCAAACCGGCGTCATGCAGTCGTTCCTCGGTGACATGACCGCGGACGGCGGCGGCCGCAGCAACTTTACCCCTTCGGTGGTGATGGTCGGCGCAACCGCCGCCCAGTCGATTTACTACTTCCCGAAAAGCGATCTGTCGTCGGTCGGGCTGGCCTCACGCGCCATCGACGCCGGCTCGGCGCGCGGTTACGGCACGCTACAGAGCATGGCCGCCACCGAGATGATGGTGGATGAGCTGGCCGCCGAGCTGAAGATCGACCCGATCGAGTTTCGCCTGCGCAACGTGCTGAAATCCGGCATGAAAAACACCCAGGGGGCGATCCCGGCCGGTGCGATCCGCGCCGATGAAGTGCTGGAGAAGGCGGCGAAGCACGAGATGTGGCTCAAGCGCGCCGAACGCAAGGCCGAGTTTGAGAGCAGCCATCCCGGCAAGCGCTATGGCGTCGGCTTCGGCTGCGTGCAGAAAGATTTCGGCACCGGGGCGGAAACCTCGTTCGCCCGGGTGGAGCTGAGCGAAGATGGCCGCATCACGCTGCATCACAGCGGCGCGGAGATGGGCACCGGCATGTCGACCTCGCAGTCGGTATTGTGCGCGCAGTGGCTGGGCAAACCGGCCGACGAAGCCCACTTCTCGGTCACCGACTGGTCGGTATTGCCGATGGTCACCAGCGGCGATCCTTACCTGATGTCGCAGGAGGAGCAGGACAAGCTGCAAACCAACCCCAACTGGACGCCGAGCTACTGTTCGCCGTCGAGCGCCAGCAATTCGGCCTATTACTTCTCGCACAGCACCCGCGAAGCGGCGCGCCTGATCTTCGATCACGGCCTGTGGCCGGCGGCGATGGCGCTGTGGCAGGCCGGTATCGGCGGCGGCCAGGCAGCGCCGCTGGTGGTGCGGCGCGAAGATGCGCGTTGGGTCGAAGGCGGCCTGACGGCGGCGGGCATGTCGGTGCTGAGCCTCGAACTGCTGGCCAAGACGGCTTATCAGATGGGCGGCGTCACCGGCGCGGCGGTGCACGTCTTCAACCGCTGGCAGTGGGCGGAGGCCGATTTCACGTTGAACGGCAAAAGCGAACGCCTGCCGATCGACGGCATGGCGCTGCGCAACGCCAACGGTGAATTCAAGCCGCTGGCGCGCGGGCAGGTCTACTACCCGCCGACCCAGCGCAACAATGCGGCGGTGACCTACTACAGCGCCGTCGGCACGCTGGCGGAAGTGGCGGTGGATATCGCCACCGGCCAGGTGGAGTTGCTGAATCACCACTCGATCATGGAGTGCGGCAACCTGATCGTGCCGGAACTGGTTTCCGGCCAGCTGCAGGGCGGGCTGGCGATGGGCATCGGCCATGCGCTGCACGAATATTTACCGCTGTACGAAGACGGCCCGGGCAACGGCACCTGGAACTTCAACCGTTACCACCTGCCGCGCGCCAGCGACGTGGCGGTGTGGAAACAGAGCGGCGACATCCTGCCGGCGCTGTCGGAAACCGATCCGCCGAAAGGCATGGCGGAGGTGGTGATGATCCCGATCGTGGCCGCACTGGTCAACGCCATTGCCGACGCCACCGGCCACCGTTTCCGTGATTTGCCCGTTCGTGCAGAAAATATTCGTGAGGTATTACAATGAGCATTAAAACCCAGCCGATTTCCCTGACCATCAACGAGAAACAGTACGGCCCGATCGAGGTGCCGGAAGGCTTGATGATGATCGATTTCCTGCACGAGTATCTCGATTTGACCGGTTCGCGCCTCGGCTGCGGGCAGGGCATTTGCCATGCCTGCGTGGCGATTGTCGATCACCCGAGCGGCACCAGCGAAGAGGTGCGCACCTGCATCACCGGCGCGCATTTCTTCAACGGCAAGAAAGTGCGCACCGTCGAAGGCCACGCCAGGGTGGACGAACAGGGGGAGGTGGTTGAGCTGTCGCCGATCCAGCAGGCGTTTCTGGAGCACTACAGCTTCCAGTGCGGCTACTGCACGCCGGGCTTCGTCAACGCCGCCACCATTTTCGTGGAAAAGCTCAAGCGTGAGCCGATCGCCCGCGATCAGCTGGAGAACGCCATCGAGCAGGCGCTGGACAGCCACATCTGCCGCTGCACCGGCTACGTGCGCTACTACGAAGCGGTGCGCGACGTGGTGCTGAAAACGCCGGGCCTGCTGAAGGAGACGGCGCAATGAAAAAACGTCTCGCAGTGTTGATTGTGCTGGTGGCGATCGTGGTGATCGCGCTGCTGTGGTGGCGGGAAAACCGCCGTTACGACGGCCCGGTGCAGCAGGTGACCGCCAGCGCCGAACAGATCGCCCGCGGCCGCTATCTGGCGCAGGCCGCCGACTGTGCCGCCTGCCATACCGCCAGCGGCGGGGCGCCGTTGGCCGGCGGCTATCCGTTGGAAACGCCGTTCGGCACGATTTACGGCAGCAACCTGACGCCGTCGGCCGACCACGGCATCGGGCGCTGGAGCAAGGACGACTTCTTCCTGGCGCTGACGCAGGGCGTGGCGCCGGGCGGGCGGCACCTGTACCCGGCGATGCCTTACACCTCGTACAAGGGCATGTCGCGTCAGGACGCCGATGACATCTACGCTTACCTGATGACGCGCCCGGCGGTGGACGTGGCCATTCCGGCCAACGAGATGCCGTTCCCGTTCAACCAGCGCATGGCGCTGATCGGCTGGAACCTGCTGTTCCGCAGCCAGGATCCGCTGCCGGCCAGCTCGCAGGGCAGCTCGCCGCAATGGCAGCGCGGCCGCTATCTGGCCGATGTGCTGGGCCACTGTGGCGAATGTCACACGCCGCGCGGCGCGCTGGGGCAGATGGATCTCGGCAAGCCGATGCAGGGCGGCGATCTCGGCCGCTTCATGGCGCCGGACATTACGCCGCACGGTCTGGCGCAGCGCGGCTGGACGCCGCAGGACGTCAGCCGCTTCCTCGGCACCGGCCTTGCGCCGCAGGGTTCGGCCTTCAGTGAGATGCATATGGTGGTGGATCTCAGCACCCGTCATTTGACGCCGGAAGACCATCAGGCGCTGGCGCTGTATCTGATGGGCGAGCAGCCGCCGGCGGCGGTACCGGTGAAAATGGGCCAAGGCAGCGATGCCGGGCGCATGGCCTATCTGGATCAGTGCGCCGGCTGCCACGCGCGCGAAGGCGAGGGCAAACCGCACGTCGCGCCGGCGATGCGCGATAACGCCACGCTGCGCCAGGCGGACGGCAAGAATCTGATCGTGTCGGTGCTGGACGGCCTGCCGGCCCAGCAGTTCCCGAACGGTGAAAGCATGCAGAGCATGCCGGGCTTCGGCGAGCGTTTGAGCGATGCCGACGTGGCGGAACTGGTAAATTACCTGCGGGTGACCTGGGGCGGTTTGCCGGCGGACATCACCGCCGAGCAGGTGAAAGCGCTGCGCAAGTAAGCGGCGTTCAGGCAAAAAAATGGCCCGCATCTGCGGGCCGTTTTGTTTACTGCGCGGTCACGGGATTCAACGGCTGGTGACGCCGTCGACGCGCTGGCTGCGCTGTTTGATGGCGTAACCGACGGCCAGGATCGCCACCCACACCGGGATCAGCAGCACCGAGATTTGAATACCCGGCGTCAGGTACATGATCACCAGGATGCCGGCCATGAACAGCAGGCACAGGTAGTTGCTGAACGGGTACCAGAACGCTTTGAACTTCGGCACCACGCCTTCGCGGTTTTTGACGGCGCGGAACTTCAGGTGCGCCAGGCTGATCATCGCCCAGTTGATCACCAGCGCCGACACCACCAGCGCCATCAGCAGTTCGAAGGCGCGGCCCGGGATCAGGTAGTTAATCAGCACGCACAGCGCGGTAGCGAGGGCGGAGATGCCGATGGCCACCACCGGCACGCCGCGGCCATCGACCTTCAGCAGGCTTTTCGGGCCGTTGCCCTGCTGCGCCAGGCCGTACAGCATGCGGCTGTTGCAGTAGACGCAGCTGTTGTAGACCGACAGCGCGGCGGTGAGCACCACGATGTTCAGCACGGTCGCTACCAGGTTGCTGTTCAGCGCGTGGAAGATCAGCACGAACGGGCTGCCGCCTTCGACCACTTTGCCCCACGGGTACAGCGACAGCAGAATGGCCAGTGAACCGATATAGAAGATCAGGATGCGGTAGATCACCTGATTGGTGGCTTTCGGAATGCTTTTTTGCGGGTTGTCGGCTTCGGCGGCGGTGATGCCGACCAGCTCGAGGCCGCCGAAGGAGAACATGATCACCGCCATCGCCATCACCAGGCCCATGACGCCGTTCGGGAAGAACCCGCCCTGCGCCCACAGGTTGGTGACGGTGGCTTCCGGGCCGCCCATGCCGCTGAACAGCAGGTAGGCGCCGAACACGATCATGCCGATAATCGCCACCACTTTGATGATGGCGAACCAGAACTCCATCTCGCCGTAAACTTTGACGTTGGCCAGGTTGATGGCGTTGATCGCCAGGAAGAATACCGCGGCGGAAACCCAGGTGGGGATCTCCGGCCACCAGTACTGCACGTAGATGCCGACCGCGGTCAGCTCCGCCATCGCCACCAGGACATACAGCACCCAGTAGTTCCAGCCGGAGGCGAAGCCGGCGAAGTTGCCCCAGTATTTGTAGGCGAAGTGGCTGAAGGAGCCGGCGACCGGCTCTTCCACCACCATTTCCCCCAGCTGGCGCATGATCAGAAACGCGATGAAGCCGCCGATGGCGTAGCCGAGGAGCACTGACGGGCCGGCCATTTTTATTGTTTGAGCGATACCGAGAAATAACCCGGTGCCGATTGCGCCACCTAAGGCGATGAGCTGAATATGGCGGTTTTTCAGGCCGCGCTTCAGCTGGTCACCATGCTGTTGACCATCCATCAATCTAACCCTCTGTCGTTGTGAATGCCCACCTGCCTGTAAAGCAGTGGTTACGATGTGTGTTTTGTTTTATTTACGGCGTTATAGCTATTAATTCCACGGCGCCGCTACCGTTTGGCAGAGAATAATGTTATGCGCGTCGGTTTGCACCTGCTTTGTCGTGTGAGTGATTAAGATTGCAGCAGTTTAGGAAACAAAATGCGGGTTGTGTGACGGCAGGGGGGATTCAGTGCATGAAATAAGCAACAAATCACATAATGCGCAAAAATAACGTAGATCTGAACGGTGGGTCGCGTTCAAATAATGAACGAATCGCCGTTGCGCTGCTCGCCAAATAGCCATTCATTAAAGCGTAATAACCATGCAATAAAACTCGGGCAAAAAGTTTGCACTCTGCCTTGCGTAAGGTTTGGTAAAAGTTAAATCCCCAACCCGCCGCGTAAATGGTAATACCATCACGGCGTTACCGGTTTGCAGCGGGGTTTTCAGCGGGGTGTTAAAATGTGCGGGTAACCTGATTTCGATCAAGGCCCGTATGGACAGGAGGTGAATACTTTGTTACTTTACCGTCACGTTTTTGAAATTGGTATTACCAATTGACTCCGCGCCATTCGCAGAGAAGAATTCACTCATGGCCTACAGCAAAATCCGCCAACCCAAGTTGTCAGATGTTATCGAGCAACAGCTCGAATACCTGATCCTCGAGGGGACACTGCGCCCAGGCGAAAAACTGCCTCCGGAGCGCGAGCTGGCGAAACAATTTGATGTCTCCCGTCCTTCTCTGAGAGAGGCCATTCAGCGCCTTGAAGCGAAAGGGCTGCTCCTGCGCCGTCAGGGCGGCGGCACCTTCGTGCAAACTAATCTGTGGCAGAGCTTCAGCGATCCGCTGGCCGAGCTGCTGGCCGACCATCCCGAATCACAGTTCGATCTGCTGGAAACCCGTCACGCGCTGGAAGGCATTGCCGCCTATTACGCGGCGCTGCGCGGCACCGATGAAGATCTGGCGCGCATCCGCGACTGCCACATCGTGATTCAACAGGCTCAAGACAGCGGCGATCTCGACGCCGAAGCCGATGCGGTCATGCAGTATCAAATCGCCGTGACCGAAGCCGCTCACAACGTTGTGTTACTTCACCTGCTACGCTGCATGGGGCCGATGCTGGAACAGAACGTGCGTCAGAACTTTGAATTGCTCTACTCGCGCCGTGAGATGTTGGCAAAAGTGAGCAGCCACCGCGCCGGAATTTTTGAGGCGATTGTGGCACGCGAGCCGGAAAAGGCCCGTGAAGCCTCGCATCGCCACTTGGCGTTTATCGAGGAAATCTTGCTGGATCTCAGCCGGGAGCATACTCGGCGCGAGAGATCGCTGCGGCGTCTCCAGCAACGCAAGGATTAAGAGCTGTCCTCTTCAGGGTACACCAGCCTGCGGGGGTTAAGTTCGAGGTACTTAGTTAAGTACTTAAGCGGCAACTAAACTGATGGGCCTGTCTTCGTGTGTTTTGGCACAGAACACAGGAAGACAGGCTCCAAACAAACCATTAGACAGATAAGGAATACCACCATGTCAGAACGTTTAAACAATGACGTGGATCCGATCGAAACCCGCGACTGGCTGCAGGCGATCGAATCGGTCATCCGTGAAGAGGGTGTTGAGCGAGCTCAGTTTCTGATTGATCAGGTATTGGGAGAAGCCCGCAAAGGCGGCGTTAACGTTGCGGCCGGTGCTGCGGCGCACAACTACGTCAACACCATCGCGGTAGAAGACGAACCGGCTTACCCAGGCAACCTGGATCTGGAACGCCGCATTCGCTCTGCGATCCGTTGGAACGCGATCATGACCGTTCTGCGCGCATCCAAGAAAGACCTGGAGCTGGGCGGCCACATGGCTTCCTTCCAGTCTTCCGCGACCTTCTATGAAGTCTGCTTTAACCACTTCTTCCGCGCACGCAACGAGAAAGACGGCGGCGACCTGGTCTACTTCCAGGGCCACATCTCTCCGGGCGTTTACGCGCGCGCCTTCCTTGAAGGCCGCCTGACCGAAGAACAGATGAACAACTTCCGTCAGGAAGTGCACGGCAACGGCCTGTCCTCTTACCCGCATCCTAAGCTGATGCCGGAATTCTGGCAGTTCCCGACCGTATCCATGGGCCTGGGCCCAATCAGCGCCATCTATCAGGCGAAGTTCCTGAAATACCTGGAACACCGCGGCCTGAAAGACACCTCTGAGCAGACCGTTTACGCCTTCCTGGGCGACGGCGAGATGGATGAGCCGGAATCCAAAGGCGCCATCACCATCGCCACCCGCGAGAAGCTGGACAACCTGGTGTTCGTCATCAACTGCAACCTGCAGCGCCTGGACGGCCCGGTCACCGGTAACGGCAAGATCATCAACGAACTGGAAGGCATCTTCTCCGGCGCAGGCTGGCAGGTGCTGAAAGTGATCTGGGGCGGCCGTTGGGACGAGCTGCTGCGCAAAGACACCAGCGGTAAACTGGTTCAGCTGATGAACGAGACCCTGGACGGCGACTACCAGACCTTCAAATCCAAAGACGGCGCTTACGTGCGCGAGCACTTCTTCGGCCGTTACCCGGAAACCGCGGCGCTGGTCAAAGACATGACCGACGACGAAATCTGGGCGCTGAACCGTGGTGGTCACGATCCGAAGAAAATCTTCGCTGCACTGAAAAAAGCGCAGGACACCAAAGGCAAACCGACCGTTATCCTGGCCCACACCATCAAAGGTTACGGCATGGGTGAAACCGCGGAAGGTAAAAACATCGCTCACCAGGTGAAGAAAATGAACATGGAAGGGGTTCACCACTTCCGCGATCGTTTCAACGTGCCGGTTGCCGATGCTGACATCGAAAAACTGCCGTACATCACCTTCGAGAAAGATTCCGAAGAGTACAAATACCTGCACGAACGTCGCCAGGCGCTGAAAGGCTACGTGCCTACCCGTCTGCCGGAGTTCACCCAGAAGCTGGAAATGCCGGCGCTGGAAGATTTCAGCTCGCTGCTGGAAGAGCAGAACAAAGAGATCTCCACCACTATCGCCTTCGTGCGTGCCCTGAACGTGATGCTGAAGAACAAGTCGATCAAAGATCGCCTGGTGCCAATCATCGCCGACGAAGCGCGTACCTTCGGTATGGAAGGTCTGTTCCGTCAGATCGGTATCTACAGCCCGAACGGCCAGCAGTACACCCCGCAGGACCGTGAGCAGGTTGCTTACTACAAAGAAGACGAGAAAGGCCAAATCCTGCAGGAAGGCATCAACGAACTGGGCGCAGCCTCTTCCTGGCTGGCCGCAGCGACCTCCTACAGCACCAACGATCTGCCGATGATTCCGTTCTACATCTACTACTCGATGTTCGGTTTCCAACGTATCGGCGACCTGTGCTGGGCAGCGGGCGACCAACAGGCGCGCGGCTTCCTGATCGGCGGGACCTCGGGCCGTACTACCCTGAACGGCGAAGGTCTGCAGCACGAAGATGGCCACAGCCACATTCAGTCTCTGACCATCCCTAACTGCATCTCTTACGATCCAGCTTACGCGTACGAAGTGGCGGTGATCATGCACGACGGTCTGGTGCGCATGTATGGCGACAACCCGGAAAACGTGTACTACTACCTGACCACGCTGAACGAAAACTACCACATGCCTGCGATGCCGCAGGGTGCGGAAGAAGGTATCCGCAAGGGTATCTACAAGCTGGAAACGCTGGAAGGCAGCAAAGGCAAGGTGCAGCTGCTGGGCTCCGGCGCCATCCTGCGCCACGTGCGCGAAGCTGCGCAAATCCTGGCGAAGGACTACGGCGTGGGTTCCGACACCTACAGCGTGACCTCGTTCACCGAACTGGCGCGCGACGGCCAGGATTGCGAGCGCTGGAACATGCTGCACCCAACCGAAGCGCCACGCGTGCCTTACATCGCTCAGGTGATGAACGACGCGCCTGCGGTAGCCTCTACCGACTACATGAAACTGTTCGCCGAACAGGTTCGTACTTATGTGCCGGCCAGCGATTATCGCGTACTGGGCACTGACGGCTTCGGTCGTTCGGACAGCCGCGAAAACCTGCGTCACCACTTCGAAGTCGATGCATCCTACGTGGTGGTTGCTGCTCTGGGTGAACTGGCTAAACGCGGTGAGATCGAAGCTTCTGTGGTTGCTGACGCAATCAAGAAATTCGACATCAACCCGGAAAAAGTTAACCCGCGTCTGGCCTAAGAGGTACTGAATAATGTCTATCGAAATCAACGTACCGGACATCGGTGCAGATGAAGTCGAAATCACCGAGATTCTGGTGAAGGTCGGCGATAAAGTTGAAGCGGAACAATCGCTGATCACCGTGGAAGGCGACAAGGCTTCCATGGAAGTGCCCTCCCCGCAGGCGGGCGTGGTGAAAGAGATCAAAGTGGCGGTCGGCGATAAAACCGAAACCGGCAAACTGATCATGATCTTCGAAGCGGCAGGCGCAGCGGAAGCTGCTCCGGCGGCGAAAGCGGAAGAAAAACCGGCGGCGGCAGCAGCTGCTCCGGCTGCCTCTGCTGCCAAAGACGTTGCCGTGCCTGACATCGGCGCCGACGAAGTCGAAGTGACCGAGATCCTGGTGAAAGTGGGCGACAAGGTGGAAGCCGAGCAGTCCCTGATCACTGTGGAAGGCGACAAGGCTTCCATGGAAGTCCCTGCGCCGTTCGCGGGTACCGTGAAAGAGATCAAGATCGCGACCGGCGACAAAGTGAAAACCGGTTCCCTGATCATGGTGTTCGAAGTGGCCGGCGCCGCTTCCGCTGCCGCCCCGGCTGCGGCTGAAGCACCGGCTGCCGCTGCAGCGCCTGCGGCCTCTGCGGCCAAAGACGTCGCCGTGCCGGACATCGGCGGTGACGAAGTCGAAGTGACCGAAGTGATGGTCAAGGTAGGCGACAAGGTTGCCGCCGAGCAGTCTCTGATCACCGTGGAAGGCGACAAGGCCTCTATGGAAGTGCCAGCGCCGTTCGCGGGCACCGTGAAAGAGATCAAGATCGCGACCGGCGACAAAGTGAAAACCGGCTCCCTGATCATGGTGTTCGAAGTGGAAGGCGCTGCGCCTGCCGCTGCCGCCGCGCCAGCCGCTAAAGCGGACGCTGCGCCGGCGCCGGCCGCCGCTAAAGCCGCCGCTCCGGCTGCGAAAGCTGAAGACAAAGGCGAGTTCGCCGAGAACGCGGCCTACGTGCACGCGACTCCGGTCATTCGTCGTCTGGCGCGTGAATTCGGCGTTAACCTGGCGAAAGTGAAAGGCACCGGTCGTAAAGGCCGCATCCTGCGCGAAGACGTTCAGGCTTACGTGAAAGACGCGGTGAAACGCGCTGAAGCGGCCCCGGCTGCTGCCGGCGGCGGTCTGCCGGGCATGCTGCCATGGCCGAAAGTGGACTTCAGCAAGTTCGGCGAGATCGAAGAAGTCGAAATGGGCCGCATCCAGAAGATCTCTGGCGCGAACCTGAGCCGCAACTGGGTGATGATCCCGCACGTGACTCACTTCGACAAAACCGACATCACCGATCTGGAAGCGTTCCGCAAGCAGCAGAACGAAGAAGCGGCCAAGCGCAAGCTGGACGTGAAGTTCACGCCTGTCGTGTTCATCATGAAAGCCGTTGCTGCCGCTCTGGAGCAGATGCCGCGCTTCAACAGCTCGCTGTCCGAAGATGGCCAGAAGCTGACGCTGAAGAAATACATCAACATCGGCGTGGCGGTAGATACCCCGAACGGCCTGGTGGTTCCGGTGTTCAAGGACGTGAACAAGAAGAGCATCACCGAGCTGTCTCGCGAGCTGATGACCATCTCCAAGAAAGCGCGCGACGGCAAGCTGACCGCGGGCGAGATGCAGGGCGGCTGCTTCACCATCTCCAGCCTGGGCGGTATCGGGACGACTCACTTCGCGCCGATCGTCAACGCGCCGGAAGTGGCTATCCTGGGCGTCTCCAAGTCTGCGATGGAGCCGGTCTGGAACGGTAAAGAGTTCATGCCGCGCCTGATGATGCCGATGTCGCTGTCCTTCGACCACCGCGTTATCGACGGTGCCGATGGTGCGCGCTTCATCACCATCATCAACAACATGTTGTCCGACATTCGCCGTCTGGTGATGTAATGCAAAAGGGGCGCAGCATGCTGCGCCCCTGACGATTCTGTAGCAGTTTTGTCGGATTTTGCATAACTCGACAAAATTGTTGAGACACGGGTCACTCGAACACGCTTTGCAGATTATTAACAATTCTGTAAACTGCTCGCGGTGTAAGCGTCCCGGTGGATGAAGGGCGTTATGAGATCGATTAGCAATAAAAATGACGTCTGACCCGCCGGACAATCAATTAAGAGGTCATGATGAGTACTGAAATTAAAACTCAGGTCGTGGTACTTGGGGCGGGCCCGGCAGGTTACTCTGCAGCCTTTCGTTGCGCTGACTTAGGTCTTGAAACCGTTCTGGTTGAACGTTATTCCACTCTGGGCGGGGTTTGCCTGAACGTGGGATGTATCCCTTCCAAAGCACTGCTGCACGTTGCCAAAGTGATCGAAGAAGCCAAAGCGCTGGCCGAACACGGCATCGTTTTCGGCGAGCCGAAAACCGACATCGACAAAGTGCGCGTCTGGAAAGAAAAAGTCATCACTCAGCTGACCGGCGGTCTGGCTGGCATGGCCAAAGGCCGTAAAGTGAAAGTGGTCAACGGCCTGGGCAAGTTCACCGGCGCTAACACCCTGGTTGTGGAAGGCGAAAACGGCCCAACCACCATCAACTTCGACAACGCCATCATCGCCGCAGGTTCTCGTCCGATCCAACTGCCATTCATTCCTCATGAAGATCCACGCGTGTGGGATTCTACCGATGCGCTGGAACTGAAAACCGTCCCAGAGCGTCTGCTGGTTATGGGCGGCGGCATCATCGGCCTGGAAATGGGCACCGTATACCATGCGCTGGGTTCACAGATCGACGTGGTTGAAATGTTCGATCAGGTTATCCCGGCGGCAGATAAAGACGTGGTGAAAGTCTTCACCAAACGTATCAGCAAGCAGTTCAACCTGATGCTGGAAACCAAAGTGACCGCGGTAGAAGCCAAAGAAGACGGCATCTACGTCACGATGGAAGGTAAAAAAGCGCCGGCAGAACCACAGCGTTACGACGCGGTGCTGGTGGCGATCGGCCGCGTGCCGAACGGCAAACTGCTGGATGCCGGCAAAGCCGGTGTTGAAGTTGACGAGCGTGGCTTTATCAACGTCGACAAACAGCTGCGCACCAACGTGCCGCACATCTTCGCCATCGGCGACATCGTCGGCCAGCCGATGCTGGCGCACAAAGGCGTGCACGAAGGCCACGTCGCCGCAGAAGTTATCGCCGGCATGAAGCACTACTTCGATCCGAAAGTGATCCCATCCATCGCTTACACCGAGCCGGAAGTGGCGTGGGTGGGTCTGACCGAGAAAGAAGCGAAAGAGAAAGGCATCAGCTACGAAACCTCCACCTTCCCGTGGGCGGCTTCCGGCCGTGCGATCGCTTCCGACTGTGCAGACGGCATGACCAAACTGATCTTCGACAAAGAAACTCACCGCATCATCGGTGGCGCGATTGTCGGCACCAACGGCGGCGAGCTGCTGGGTGAAATCGGTCTGGCTATCGAGATGGGCTGCGACGCGGAAGACATCGCGCTGACCATCCACGCTCACCCGACCCTGCACGAATCCGTGGGCCTGGCGGCGGAAATCTACGAAGGCAGCATCACCGATCTGCCTAACCCGAAAGCCAAGAAGAAGTAATTCTGCTGGTTTGACCGGTCATCAAGCGGCTCCTGAAAAGGGGCCGTTTTTTTTGCTCAGATGCAGAACGCGGTTTTTTGTGGCCGCTGCGCCAAATTCCGATTCTTATGCTTATATCCACTCTAATTATATGGATATAATGTCCTGCTAGTCCGGCAGCCGATTACGCTGCGCTCAACGATTCAGCAAAGATTTAATGTTGCTTTTATGTGAACGAATTAACAACCGTTTCAAATCCTGATATGCTGGCTGAGCGGAACCGGGCACTGTACCTTACAGTCCAGGACATCGACAGCAGTGCCCCGTCAGGATAGATGGCATCAATATCGCCGTGCGCTCTACCCATCAGTCTTTCATGCTGTAACGCTGTTTGACCGTGCTTGTTTGCCCCAATCACCGTTTCGGGGCCTTTACGGGCCGATCGCCTAGCCACAGAGTGAAACCCAAAGGGTATAAACCCGGTTTGCATATACGCCAGGCACAATAAATGACAATGAGAGCGAGGAGAACGTCGTGCTAGAAGAATACCGTAAGCACGTAGCCGAGCGTGCTGCTGAGGGCATCGCCCCTAAGCCGCTAGACGCCACCCAAATGGCCGCGCTGGTCGAACTACTGAAGAATCCGCCAAAAGGCGAAGAAGAATTCCTGTTAGACCTGCTGATTAACCGTGTTCCACCGGGCGTCGACGAAGCCGCCTACGTCAAAGCAGGTTTCCTGGCGGCCATCGCCAAAGGTGAAGCGACATCCCCCCTGGTTACCCCCGAGAAAGCCATTGAACTGTTAGGCACCATGCAGGGTGGCTATAACATTCATCCGCTGATCGAAGCGCTGGACAACGAGAAGCTGGCGCCGATCGCCGCCAAAGCGCTGTCCCACACGCTGCTGATGTTCGACAACTTCTACGACGTGGAAGAGAAGGCCAAGGCCGGTAACCCGCACGCCAAACAGATCATGCAGTCCTGGGCCGACGCCGAATGGTACCTGTCGCGCCCGGAGCTGGCGGAAAAGATCACCGTCACCGTGTTCAAAGTCACCGGCGAAACCAACACCGACGACCTGTCTCCGGCGCCGGACGCCTGGTCGCGCCCGGACATCCCGCTGCACGCGCTGGCGATGCTGAAAAACGAACGTGAAGGCATCGTGCCGGATCAGCCTGGCAGCGTCGGCCCGATCAAACAGATCGAGCTGCTGAACAAGAAAGGCTTCCCGCTGGCCTACGTCGGCGACGTGGTCGGCACCGGCTCCTCCCGTAAATCCGCCACCAACTCGGTGCTGTGGTTCATGGGCGACGACATCCCGCACGTGCCGAACAAGCGCGGCGGCGGCGTGGTGCTGGGCGGCAAGATTGCGCCTATCTTCTTCAACACCATGGAAGATGCCGGCGCTTTGCCGATCGAAGTGGACGTGTCCGAGCTGAACATGGGCGACGTGATTGACGTTTACCCGTACAAAGGTGAAGTGCGCAACCACGAAACCGGCGCGCTGATCGCCAACTTCGAGCTGAAAACCGACGTGCTGCTGGATGAAGTGCGCGCCGGCGGCCGTATCCCGCTGATCATCGGCCGCGGCCTGACCACCAAGGCGCGCGAAGCGCTGGGCCTGCCGCACAGCGACGTGTTCCGCATCGCCAAACCGGTTGCCGCCAGCAGCAAAGGCTTCTCGCTGGCGCAGAAAATGGTCGGCCGCGCCTGCGGCGTCGCCGGCATTCGCCCTGGCGAATACTGCGAACCGAAGATGACCTCCGTCGGCTCTCAGGACACCACTGGCCCGATGACCCGCGATGAGCTGAAAGACCTGGCCTGCCTCGGCTTCTCCGCCGATCTGGTCATGCAGTCGTTCTGCCACACCGCTGCGTACCCGAAACCGGTCGACGTGACCACGCACCACACGCTGCCTGATTTCATCATGAACCGCGGCGGCGTCTCGCTGCGCCCGGGCGACGGCGTGATCCACTCCTGGCTGAACCGCATGCTGCTGCCTGACACCGTCGGCACCGGCGGCGATTCCCACACCCGCTTCCCGATCGGCATCTCCTTCCCGGCCGGTTCCGGCCTGGTGGCGTTTGCCGCCGCGACCGGCGTGATGCCGCTGGATATGCCTGAGTCGGTGCTGGTGCGCTTCAAAGGCAAAATGCAGCCGGGCATCACCCTGCGCGATTTGGTGCACGCCATCCCTTACTACGCGATCCAGCAAGGTCTGCTGACCGTCGAGAAGAAGGGCAAGAAAAACATCTTCTCCGGCCGCATTCTGGAGATCGAAGGCCTGCCGGATCTGAAGGTCGAGCAGGCGTTTGAGCTGACTGATGCGTCCGCCGAACGTTCCGCCGCCGGTTGTACCATCAAGCTGGACAAGGCGCCGATCGAAGAGTACCTGAACTCCAACATCGTGCTGCTGAAGTGGATGATCTCCGAAGGCTACGGCGATCGCCGTACGCTGGAGCGCCGTATTCAGGGCATGGAAAAATGGCTGGCGGATCCGCAACTGCTGGAAGGCGATGCGGATGCGGAATACGCAGCGGTGATCGACATCGATCTGAACGAGATCAAAGAGCCGATCCTGTGTGCGCCGAACGATCCTGACGACGCACGCCTGCTGTCCGACGTGGCCAACAGCAAGATCGATGAAGTGTTCATCGGCTCTTGCATGACCAACATCGGCCACTTCCGCGCGGCCGGCAAGCTGCTGGATCAGCACAAGGGCCAGTTGCCGACCCGTCTGTGGGTGGCGCCGCCAACCAAGATGGATGCGGCTCAGCTGACCGAAGAAGGCTACTACAGCGTCTTCGGCAAGAGCGGCGCGCGTATCGAGATCCCGGGCTGCTCACTGTGCATGGGCAACCAGGCGCGCGTGGCGGACGGCGCGACGGTGGTTTCCACCTCAACCCGTAACTTCCCGAACCGTCTGGGCACCGGCGCTAACGTCTATCTGGCGTCTGCCGAACTGGCCGCGGTAGCGTCCCTGCTGGGCCGCCTGCCGACGCCGGACGAGTACCAGACCTATATGGCGCAGGTCGACAAGACGGCGGCGGATACCTACCGCTACCTGAACTTTGACCAGCTGGGGCAGTACACCGAAAAAGCCGACGGCGTGATCTTCCAAACCGCCGTTTAAGCCGCTATATTGCGCAACTGTTTAACGGGAGGCCTTGGCCTCCCGTTTTATTTTGCTCAGTTGCCAACTTTGCGAGCGCTCACTGAGTTAGTCCGCCATTTATGTTTACACTAAGAAAAAGGGCTCAGGAGGGCATGCTATGGATTACGAATTTCTGCGTGACGTCACCGGTCAGGTGATCGTCAGATTTTCGATGGGGCATGAGGCGATTGGCCACTGGATCAACGAAGAAGTCAAAGGCGATTTCAACCTGCTGGACCGCATTGAAGCCGGTGCGGCCGAGGTCAAAGGCAGCGAGCGTCAATGGCAGCTGGAAGGCCATGAATATACGCTGCTGATGGATGGTGAAGAAGTGATGATCCGCGCCAATCAGCTGGAGTTCGAGGGCGATGAAATGGAAGAGGGGATGAACTATTACGACGAAGAAAGCCTCTCATTCTGCGGCGTTGAGGATTTCCTGCTGGTGTTGAAAGCCTATCGTTCTTTCATGCTGAAGTACTAAGCATCAGGGCGCGGCGTGCCGCGCCCTTTCCATCACAGATGCGGAATATTGCGGCCGTAATAGATTTCCTGCATCTCTTTCCATAACAGATCGGTGATCTGCTTGCGTTCGGCGGCGCTCAACGCCTCCGGCTCCGCGTTAAACAGGTAGTGCTTCAGATCGAAGTCCTTCAGCAACATCTTGGTATGGAAGATATTTTCCTGGTAAACGTTCACGTCCATCATGTGGTACAGCGCCTTGATGTCTTCCGACATAAAGTTCTGGATCGAATTGATCTCATGATCGATGTAATGTTTCACGCCGTTCACGTCGCGGGTAAAACCGCGCACGCGATAGTCCATGGTGACGATGTCGGATTCCAACTGGTGAATTAAGTAGTTCAGCGCCTTGAGGGGCGAAATGACGCCGCAGGTCGAGACCTCGATATCGGCGCGGAAGGTGCACAACCCGCCTTCCGGATGGCTTTCCGGGTAGGTGTGCACGCAGATATGGCTCTTGTCCAGGTGCGCGACGACCGTATTCGGCAGTGGACCGGGGTGTTCCGACGTATCGACGTCTTTCGGATCGATCGGCTCTTCGCTGACCAGGATGGTGACGCTGGCGCCCTGCGGCTCGTAGTCCTGACGCGCGATGTTCAGAATATTGGCGCCGATGATCGAGCAGGTTTCGCTCAGGATCTCGGTTAACCGGTTGGCGTTATATTGTTCGTCTATGTAGGCGATATAGCCGTCGCGATCGTCCGCGGTTTTGGCGTAACAAATATCGTAAATACAAAAACTCAGGCTCTTGGTCAGGTTGTTGAAGCCGTGCAGTTTTAGCTTATGCAATTTGGGCCACCTCCTTTATCTTCTCGCTTAACGTGTTACGTTCAGGGCATTGAGCAAATATTGCGGCAGGGCAAAGCTGCCGACGTGAATTGCCGGGTTGTAATAACGGCAGTGTAGGCCGCTTTGGTTAAAGCGCTGTTGCAGGGCAGGCAGATCGCGCTGGCGCAGCGCCGGGTCCTGGCTCGCCCAGGCAAAGGTCATGATGCCGCCGTAATAGGTCGGGATCGCCGCCTGATAGAAGCTGACGTCGCTAAAGTAGCGGCTCAGTTTGGCGTGGCTGTTGACCGCCTCGTCCTGCTGCAGGAAACAGACGCCGTTCTGCGCGACGAAAATGCCGCCCTCATTCAGGCAGCGGGCGCAGCCTTCATAAAACGCCGAGGTGAACAGGCTTTCGCCGGGGCCGATCGGATCGGTGCAGTCGGAGATGATCACATCGAACGTTTCGTCGGTTTGATTCACGAAGTTGACGCCGTCGTCGATCACCAGCTTGAAGCGCGGATCGTCATAGGCGCCGGCGCTGTGGTTGGGCAGGTATTGGCGGCAGAACTCGACGACGCCGGCGTCGATCTCGACCATGGTGATCTGCTCCACGCCAGGGTGCCGGCTGACTTCGCGCAGCATGCCGCCGTCGCCGCCGCCGATGATCAGCACTTTCTTCGCCCGGCCGTGCGCCAGCAGCGGCACGTGGGTCAGCATTTCGTGATAGATGAACTCGTCACGCTCGGTGGTTTGCACCACGCCGTCTAGCGCCATCACGCGCCCCAGCTCCGGGTTCTCGAAGATCACCAGATCCTGATGATCGGTCTTCTCGCGGTACAGCACCTTCTCTACCGAGAAGTACTGGCCGAAGCCCGTATGCAGCGTTTCGTACCAAATTTCTTTCTGGGTCATGTGCGGGAAACTCCGTAATAACAGCCATGAAAAATCGGCGCAACATCATAGCTAACTCTGCCTGGCGATGCACGGTTGAATTTCAGACAGAGAGAGCGTTAAGCGGATGGGAGAAGGGGAAAGAATTAATTGGCGTAGGCCAGCAGGCTCAACGAGTCGCGCGCCAGCGATTTGCACTTCTTGGGCGTTGGAATGGCGATGCCGCTGAGATCGCGATAGCTGTCTTCGCCCAGCGCCTTCATATTGAAACTGTTGTAGTTGCTCAAATCCCAGCGGTTTTGTTGCGCGAAATAGACAATGGCGCGTTTGATTTGCGCGTTTGGCAAATCGTTGTAGCCGCAATCATTTTTCAAATAAATAAATACCGCCGTCAGATCGGCCAGATCTTCCGCCTCGGATTCATTCAGCGCCAGACTGGCGTTGGAGAAGCCCAGCATCGCCAGCAACAGCATCGATAACGTTGTTTTTTTCATCATGAAATAGGCCTGTTTGTCGTCTGCTGACGTTACCACACTTGTCTGTAAAGGCACCAAATTTTATTGCCGGCGGGCCGGCGTCGCGCTTGCCAGTCACACTCTCTTGATTGTGAGGCATAGCTTAAAATACCGCCAGGAAAGGCTTGACCTTCCGCCAGGGGGAAGGTTTAGGCTGGCGGCATTGAGTTATGTCACTGAGAAAAGGGAGTCAGCGATGTTACGCCGTGATTTTATTAAATTAACCGCCGCGCTGGGCGCGGCGAGCGCATTGCCGTTATGGAGCCGAGCCGCCTGGGCGGCCGATAGGCCGGCCCTGCCGGTACCGCCGTTGTTGACGCCCGACGCGCAGGGAAAGATTGCGCTGGCGCTGCAGGCGGGGGAAACCCGCTGGTTGCCCGGCGCCGCCACCAAAACCTGGGGATTCAACGGCGCGCTGCTCGGGCCGGCGGTGAAGCTGCAGCGTGGCCAGCCGGTGACGGTCGATATCAAAAACCGCCTGGCGGAGGCCAGTACCGTCCACTGGCACGGCCTGGAAATTCCCGGCGACGTCGATGGCGGCCCGCAGGCGCTGATCCATCCTGGCGCGACGCGCACGGTGAATTTCACCGTTGATCAACCGGCGGCCACCTGCTGGTTCCACCCGCATACGCACGGTAAAACCGGCAGCCAGGTGATGATGGGGCTGGCGGGGCTGGTGCTGCTGGAAGACGACGAAAGCGCCAAACTGCCGCTGCCGAAAACCTGGGGGCAGGATGATATTCCGGTGATCCTGCAGGATAAGCGGCTGGGCAAAGACGCGCAGATCGAATACCGCCTGGACGTGATGAGCGCGGCGGTGGGCTGGTTTGGCGATCGCATGTTTACCAACGGCGCGCAGTATCCGCAACATCTGGCGCCGCGCGGTTGGCTGCGTTTGCGTTTCCTCAACGGTTGCAACGCCCGTTCGCTGAATCTGGCGGCCAGTGACAACCGTCCGCTGTACGTCATCGCCAGCGACGGCGGTTTCCTGGCGGAGCCGGTGAAGCTGACCGAGCTGCCGATGCTGATGGGCGAACGCTTTGAAGTACTGGTCGATGCCTCCGACGGGAAAGCATTCGATATCGTGACGCTGCCGGTGAAGCAGATGGGCATGACGCTGGCGCCGTTCGATCAACCGCTGCCGGTGCTGCGCATTCAGCCCTCGCTGGCGCAGGGCATTAAAGCCATGCCGGACAGCCTGGTGAAGCTGCCGACATTGCCTGCCACTGCCGGCATCCAGGAGCGTTGGCTGCAGCTGATGATGGATCCGCAGCTGGATATGCTGGGTATGCAGGCGCTGATGGATCGCTATGGCCACCAGGCGATGGCCGGCATGAGCATGAATCATGGCGCGACGGGTGGCGCAGACATGCAAGGCATGGACCACGGTAACATGAAAGGCATGGAAAAGGGCGGCATGCAGGGCATGGATCACGGCAACATGAAAGGCATGGATCATGGCAAGATGGCCGGGATGGATCACGGCGGCGCGCAGGGCAAAGCCAAACCGTTCGACTTCAGCCACGGCAACATGATCAATGGCAAGGCCTTCGACATGACCAAGCCGATGTTCGCCGCCAAACGCGGCCAGTATGAGAAATGGACCATTTCCGGCGAGGGCGACATGATGTTGCATCCGTTCCACATTCACGGCACCCAGTTCCGTATCCTGTCGGAAAACGGTAAACCGCCGGCGGCGCATCGCAGCGGCTGGAAGGACACGGTGCGCGTCGAAGGGTGGCGCAGCGAAGTGCTGGTGCGCTTCGATCATCCGGCCAGCAGCGAACATGCGTATATGGCCCACTGCCACCTGCTGGAACACGAAGATACCGGCATGATGATGGGCTTTACCGTCGACGAATGATCGCGGCCCGGCGCTCATGTGGCGGCGCGCTCGCGTCGCCACCGGCGAAAGGCTATGCTAAACTCTGCGCCTTTCTTCCGGCAACTGACCTGAATACTATGAAACACACTGTAGACGTAATGATTTCCGAGCAGGAAGTTAAGACCCGTATCGCCGAACTTGGCCGCCAGATCACCGAGCATTACCGCGACAGCGGCAGCGACATGGTGCTGGTCGGGCTGCTGCGCGGCTCCTTCATGTTCATGGCCGATCTGTGCCGCGCGATCGACGTGCCGCACGAAGTCGACTTTATGACCGCCTCCAGCTACGGCAGCGGCATGTCCACCACCCGCGACGTGAAGATCCTCAAGGATCTGGACGAAGACATTCGCGGCAAAGACGTGCTGATCGTGGAAGACATCATCGATTCCGGTAACACGCTGAACAAAGTGCGCGAGATTTTGGCGCTGCGCGGGCCGAAGTCGCTGGCGATTTGCACCTTGCTGGACAAACCTGAGCGCCGTGAAGTGCAGGTGCCGGTTGAATATGTCGGCTTCTCGATCCCGGATGAGTTCGTGGTGGGGTATGGCATCGACTACGCTCAGCGTTATCGTCACCTGCCGTACGTCGGCAAAGTGGTGCTGCTGGACGAGTAATTGGATGTGGGGCGCGGCAAGCCGCGCCCGCGGCGGGGTTATACGCCTTTATCCTGCTTCAGTTTGGCTATCGCTTTGCGGTAGCCCATCTCCAGGCTCTCGCGGCTGGTCGCCAGCACTTCCATATCGCGCAGGCGGCCGTCCTGAATGCCGTACACCCAACCGTGGATCATCACCTTCTGGCCGCGCTTCCAGGCCGATTGCATGATGGTGGAGTGGCCCAGGTTGTACACCTGTTCAATGACGTTGATCTCGCACAGCATGTCGAAACGCTGTTCCGGCGGCAGCTCGCCCAGCAGCGAGCTGTGCTTGTACCACAGATCGCGAATGTGCAGCAGCCAGTTGTCGATCAAACCCAGCTCCGGGTTTTCCACCGCCGCCTGCACGCCGCCGCAGCCCAGGTGGCCACAGATGATGATGTGTTCGACTTCCAGCACATCTACCGCATACTGCACCACCGACAGGCAGTTAAGATCGGTGTGGATAACGAGGTTCGCCACGTTGCGATGGACGAACAGTTCACCCGGCTCGAGGCCGGTCAGGCGTTCTGCGGGAACGCGGCTGTCAGAGCAACCAATCCATAAGAAGCGGGGCTTTTGCGCCTGGGCTAAACGTTCAAAAAAATCCGGGTCTTCCTGACTGATATTGGCCGACCAGGCCTGGTTGTTGGCGATAAGCTCTTCGATTTCTTTCATGGAGGTGATTGACCCGTAACGGACAGATTGCGTTGGGGTAATATAGGGTAAGCGTCACAATTTGGAAATCGGAACAGTGGTGCAGCCTCATTTAGCGCACGGATTCGACGCAGTGAAAACGTCGCCGATGCTAGGATTATCGTTAGTGTTTCAAGCCTCGCAAACAGGGGAGTGGCGGCATACTCATCGTTATAAGGTACTATTTTACATATGAATTATGCACTGGAATTAGCGCAGCTGACCAAGACTTACGCCGGTGGCGTCAAGGCGCTGCGCGGCATCGACCTGAGCGTCGAAGCGGGGGACTTTTATGCCCTGCTGGGGCCAAACGGCGCCGGAAAGTCCACCACCATCGGCATCATCAGCTCGCTGGTGAACAAAACGGCCGGCAGCGTACGGGTATTCGGTTACGACATCGATAAAGACATCGTCAACGCCAAGCGCCAGCTCGGCCTGGTGCCGCAGGAGTTCAACTTCAATCCGTTTGAGACCGTGTTGCAGATCGTGGTGAATCAGGCGGGCTACTACGGCGTCACGCGGCGTGAAGCGATGGCGCGCGCCGAAAAATACCTCAATCAGCTGGATCTGTGGGGCAAGCGCAACGAGCGTGCCCGCATGCTGTCCGGCGGCATGAAGCGCCGCCTGATGATCGCCCGCGCGCTGATGCATCAGCCGAAGCTACTGATCCTCGATGAGCCGACCGCCGGGGTGGATATTGAGCTGCGTCGCTCGATGTGGGGCTTCCTGAAAGATCTGAACGCCCAGGGCACCACCATTATCCTCACCACCCACTATCTGGAAGAGGCGGAAATGCTGTGCCGCAACATCGGCATCATCCAGAACGGGGAACTGGTGGAAAACACCTCGATGAAGGGGCTGCTGGCCAAGCTGAAGTCGGAAACCTTCATCCTCGATCTGGCGGCGAAGAGCCCGCTGCCGAAGCTGGACGGTTACCACAGCCGCCTGACGGATACCTCGACGCTGGAAGTGGAGGTGATGCGCGAGCAGGGGCTGAACGGCCTGTTCGCCCAGCTGAGCGCGCAGGGCGTGCAGGTGCTGAGCATGCGCAATAAGGCGAACCGCCTGGAAGAGCTGTTTGTCACCCTGGTTAACGGCAATGGAGAGAAAGCATGACGCGTTTGTATTGGGTGGCCTTACAGAGCATCTGGGCCAAAGAGGTAAACCGGTTCGCGCGCATCTGGATCCAGACCCTGGTGCCGCCGGTGATCACCATGACGCTGTACTTCATCATCTTCGGTAACCTGATCGGCTCGCGCATTGGCGATATGCACGGCTTCAGCTACATGCAGTTCATCGTGCCCGGCCTTATCATGATGGCGGTGATCACCAACTCCTATGCCAACGTCGCCTCGTCGTTCTTCAGCGCCAAGTTTCAGCGCAACATTGAGGAACTGCTGGTGGCGCCGGTGCCGACCCACGTGGTGATCGCCGGCTATGTCGGCGGCGGCGTGGCGCGCGGCATCTGCGTCGGCGTACTGGTGACCATCATCTCACTGTTCTTCGTGCCGCTGCAGGTGCACGCCTGGTGGGTGATTGCGCTGACGCTGCTGCTGACGGCGATCCTGTTCTCGCTGGCGGGGCTGATCAATGCGGTGTTCGCCACTACTTTCGACGACATCAGCCTGATCCCGACCTTCGTGCTGACGCCGCTGACTTACCTGGGCGGGGTGTTCTACTCGTTGTCGCTGCTGCCGCCATTCTGGCAGGCGGTGTCCAAGCTGAACCCCATCGTTTATATGATCAGCGGCTTCCGCTACGGTTTCCTCGGCATCAACGACGTGCCGCTGGCGTTCACCATGGCGGTGTTGGTGGCGTTTATCGCGGTGTTTTACCTGCTGTCCTGGTACCTGATCGAGCGCGGCCGCGGCCTGCGCAGCTGATCGTATCGCGCCCTCGCTTTCCCGGCGGGGGCGCTTTTCTTGATTTGGCGCAGGCGGCGCGTAAATCAATAGAATTGCTCAAATAACCGCTAGTTCCCCGCTGTTCAAATCGTGCTATGCTGGCGCTCCACATTTCCTCCACTTTTGTCATTACGCACTCGTAAGCAGAACATCATCATGCGGTCTCAATACACGTTAACGGCTGGGTTGCTCGGCATTCTGATGTCGTTGGTTTCCCCTGTGAGCCTGGCTAGTCTGCTGTCGGAAGACAGCGCGGTTAAATCTGAATACATGGAAGCGCAGCGCGATAGCGAAGTCTATGCGTTGGTGGGCGAGCATGTGATCCCGGTAGGGGAAGTGAAGCGCGGGCAACTGCTCCAAGTCTTCCCGGCGGATGCGGAATACTACGAATTCAAATTCGGGCACGGTACCGGCTTTATCGATAAAGACGACGTGCGTGAATTGAAGAAGTCGCGCAAGGTGCAAGACGATCTGGGCGAGCTGAACAAACCGCTGACCAACCAGAATCTGATCACGCAAAAAACGATCGACGTATACACCGCAGCGGACAAGGACAGCGAGGTATTGGGCACGCTGGAAGGCAACCTGCGCTATCCGATCATCGGCAAGCTGAAGGATCGCCTGAACAACACCTGGTACGAAGTCAACATCGGCGAGCGGCTGGGGTTCATTAATGAGTTGGACTGCGAGATCGATAACGGCATACCGGTGCTGACTTACCACCACCTGCTGAAAAACGAAGAGAACAAACGCTTCCGCCACACCTCGACCACCACTTCAGACGTGGCGTTCAGCAACCAGATGACCTACCTGAAGCAGGCGGGCTACGACACCATTTCGCTGTACCAGCTGGAAGCTTACCTGAAAAATCAGATCAACCTGCCGGGCAAGGCGGTCGTGCTGACCTTCGACGACGGGCTGAAATCGGTGTATCGCTACGCTTACCCGGTATTGAAGGATTACGGTTTCCGCGCCACGGCGTTCATCATCTCTTCGCGCATCAAACGCCATCCGCAGAAATGGAACCCGGACTCGCTGCAGTTTATGAGCGTCTCGGAGCTCAAGCAGATTCAGGACGTGTTCGACGTGCAGTCGCATACCCATTTCCTGCACCGCACCGACGGTAATCGCCAGCCGATTTTGCTGAGCCGTTCGCTGCACAATATCGAGTTTGATTTTGAGCGCTCACGCCGCGCGCTGTCGCAGTTCAATCCGCACGTGCTGTATCTGTCTTACCCGTTCGGCGGCTATAACCAACGGGCGATTCAGGCGGCGCAGGACGCCGGTTTCCATCTGGCGGTGACCACGGTGCAGGGCAAGGTAAAGCCGGGGGATAACCCCTATACGCTAAAGCGGCTGTATATTCTGCGCACCGACTCGATCCAGACCATGGCGGATCGGATAGCCAACAAGCCGGGCACGGTGGTGGTGCAATAAGGAAGAACGGGCGCGCAAGGCGCCCGTTTTATTGTCAGGCGACCTGAACCGGCACGGCTTTCGCCTTGCGCTGCAGGTTGTTGTCACCTTCGAAATAGGCGACTTTCGGGTGGTGTTGGCGGGCGTCGGCGTCGGTCATTTGCACATAGGAGCAGATGATCAGTTTGTCGCCGACGCAGGCGCAGCGCGCGGCGGCGCCGTTGACCGAAATGATGCGCGAACCGCGCTCGGCGGCGATGGCGTAGGTGGAGAAGCGCTGGCCGTTATCCACGTTGTAAATATCGATCGCTTCATATTCCAGAATGCCGGCGGCCTCCAGGAAATCCTGGTCGATGGCGCAGGAGCCTTCATAGTGCAAGTCAGCCTGAGTGACTTTGACGCGATGCAGCTTGCCTTGCAGCATAGTACGTATCATAGCTTTACCTAACTGAATATCGGCCTTCACAGGCGCTGGGGTTGAACATCTCTCCTGCATCCCTGCAATCTCTATCGTCACCGATTGCTCCGCCATTGTCTACCAATGGTCAGGCATTCTGGGTGACGATAGTATAAAAAACGGCTTACAGCGTCAGGTCGACCTGCTGGTTGTCGATAAGACGCGCCTTGCCCAGCCAGGCTGCCATCAGCACCACCGCTCGCCGGCTGTCCACCGTCAGCGGCTGCAGGCTGTCGGCGTCGCGAATAAACAGCTCATCCGGCGTAAAGCCGGCGGCGCGCAGCTGCTCGGCGGTCTGCTCCAGCAGCGCTTCGATCTGGCGCTCGCCATTGGCCAGCTGTTGCGCCAGCGCGTTCATGATCTTGCTTAGCTGCGGCGCTACCTTGCGCTCTTCGGCGGTCAGGTAGCCGTTGCGCGAGCTGAGGGCCAGGCCGTCTTTGGCGCGCACGGTCGGCACGCCGACGATATCGATGTCGTAACCCATGTCCGCCACCATTTTGCGGATCAACGCCAGCTGTTGGTAATCCTTCTCGCCGAAACAGGCCAAATCAGGCTGCACCAGGTTGAACAGCTTGCTGACGATGGTGGAAACGCCGCGGAAGTGGCCCGGCCGGCTGGCGCCTTCCAGGATGGTGGAGATGCCCGGCACGTCGACGTAGGTCTGCTGCTCCAGGCCCTGCGGATAAACCGCGGCCGGGGCCGGCGCGAACACCAGATCGACGCCGCGGCGGGTCAGCTTTTCGCTGTCTTCCTGCAGCGTGCGCGGGTAGCGCGCCAGATCGTCCGGGCGATCGAACTGCATCGGGTTAACGAAGATGCTCACCACCACCACGTCGGCGCGGGCGCGCGCTTCATCGACCAGCGTCATGTGGCCGTCGTGCAGGTTGCCCATGGTCGGCACCAGCGCGATGCGTTTGCCTTCCTGGCGCCAGCGGCGGATCTGCTGACGCAGCATCGGCAGGGTTTCGATAATAATCATTGGGTGACTCCTGGAACCATCGCTTAGTTAAAAGAGTGTTCAGCCGCCGGGTAGAGGCCTTGCTCCACTTCCTGAATGTAGTGCTGCACCGCCGTGCGGATATCGCCGCTCTGCGCCAGGAAGTTCTTGGCGAACTTCGGCGTGTGGCCGCCGGTGATGCCGAAGGCGTCGTGCATCACCAGGATCTGGCCGTCGGTGCCGTTGCCGGCGCCGATGCCGATGACCGGAATGGACAGCGCTTCGGTGATCTGGCGCGCCAGCTCGGTCGGCACGCATTCCAGCACCAGCAGCTGAATGCCGGCCAGTTCCAGATTCTGCGCGTCCTGCAACAGCTGCTTGGCGGCCAGTTCGTCGCGCCCTTGCACCTTATAACCGCCGAACACGTTGACCGACTGCGGCGTCAGGCCCAGGTGGCCGCATACCGGCACCGCGCGCTCGGCGAGCATTTTCACCGTGTCGCACAACCAGCTGCCGCCTTCCAGTTTCACCATGTTGGCGCCGGCGCGCATCAGCTCGGCGGCGTTGGCGAAGGTCTGTTCCGGGGTGGCGTAACTCATGAACGGCAGATCGGCCAACAGCAGGCAGGCCGGCGCGCCGCGGCGCACGGCGCGCGTGTGATAGGCCACGTCGGCGACGGTGACCGGCAGCGTGGAGTCGTGGCCCTGCAGCGTCATGCCCAGCGAATCGCCCACCAACAGGACTTTGATGCCTTGCTCTTCAAACAGTTTGGCAAAGCTGGCATCGTAGGCGGTAAGGGTAGCAAACTTGCGTTGCTCCTGTTTCCACTGGCGCAAGTGGGTCACGGTGGTGGGTTTCATCACAACGTCTCCTGAAACGGGCCGTGCGGCGTACGCAGGCCCAGGCTGCAAAAAAGTGCAGTCATTCTACTGTAACCCGATCGGGGTGGGTAGCGCGGATCGCCATGCTTAAGCGGTTCTTAAGAACCTTGTGGTGCAATGGCGCCAAGACTCAAAAGGGATACTCATGCGAATTCTGTTGATCGAAGATGACAAACTGATCGGGGACGGCATCAAGGCCGGGCTGACCAAACTCGGCTTCAATCTGGACTGGTTCACCGACGGCGCCGTCGGCAAAAATGCGCTGGACAGCGCGCCGTACGACGCGGTGATCCTCGATCTCAGCCTGCCGGGCCTCGACGGCCTGGATCTGCTGCGCCAGTGGCGCCAGGCCGGGCAGGACGTGCCGGTGCTGATCCTCACCGCCCGCGATGCGCTGGAGCAGCGGGTCAGCGGGCTGCAAAGCGGCGCCGACGATTATCTGTGCAAGCCGTTCGCGCTGGCCGAAGTGGCGGCGCGCCTGCAGGCGCTGATCCGCCGTCGCCACGGCCAACTGATGCCGCAGCTGACGCACGGCAACGTGGTGTTCGACAGCGCCACCCGCAGCGTGAGCTGCAACGGCGAACCGGTGACGCTGACGCCGCGCGAATTGGCGGTGCTGGAGCTGTTTTTGCACAACAAAGGGCGGGTGCTGGCGCGGCCGTTGATTCAGGAGAAACTGTACAACTGGGACGACGAAGTGAGCAGTAACGCGGTGGAGGTGCATATTCACCACCTGCGGCGCAAGCTGGGTAACGGCTTCATCCGTACCATCCACGGCGTGGGTTACACGCTGGGGGATGCGCCGTGAAGCGTCTCAGCCTGCGGCTGCGTCTGATCCTGATCTTCAGCCTGCTGGCGCTGCTGACCTGGTGCACCGCCAGCGTGGTGGCCTGGGTGATGTCGCGCAACACCATCAACGAAGTGTTCGACACCCAGCAGATGCTGTTCGCCAAACGGCTGGCGACCGCCAACCTCGGCGATCTGTTGGCCGATGAAAGCGCGCGCAGCCTGCCGAAAACCAAGAAGCTGGTGCATCACGGCAAGCGCGGCGAACAGGACGACGACGCGCTGGCGTTCGCCATCTTCGATCGCCAGGGCAAGATGCTGCTCAACGACGGCGAGAACGGTGCCGACTTCCTGTTTGACGGGGAGCGTGAGGGTTTTACCGACGGCGAGCGCAAAGGCGATGACGACAGCTGGCGCCTGGTGTGGCTGACCAGCCCGGACGGGCGCTATCGCATCGTGGTCGGCCAGGAGTGGGATTACCGGCGCGATATGGCGCTGGGCATGGTGACCGGCCAACTGGTGCCCTGGCTGGCGACGCTGCCGGTGCTGATGCTGCTGATCGCGCTGATGGTCGGGCGCGAGCTGCGGCCGTTGCGCACGGTAGCCGCCGGTTTGCGCCGGCGCGCGCCCGATGATGCGACGCCGCTGGACGCGCGCCAGGTGCCGCCCGAGGTGCGCCCGCTGGTGGATGCGCTCAATGCGCTGTTTGCCCGCATCAACGCTTTGCTGGTGCGGGAGCGACGCTTCACCTCCGATGCCGCGCACGAGTTGCGCAGCCCGCTGGCGGCGCTGCGGGTGCAGACCGAAGTGGTGCAGCTGGCGGGGGACGATGCGCCGATGCGCGAGCACGCGCTGGACAATCTGACGCTCGGCATCGATCGCGCCACCCGGCTGGTGGATCAGCTGTTGACGCTGTCGCGGCTGGATTCGCTGTCGGATCTGGCCGAACTGGCGCCGATCGACTGGAACAATCTGGTGACGATGACCCTGGCGGAACAGGATCGGCAGGCGCATGCGGCGGGCGTGACGCTACGCTATGAACATCGGGGAACGCCGCCGCCGCGTCAGGGAGAAACCTTGCTGCTGTCGCTGCTGTTGCGCAATCTGCTGGACAACGCGGTGCGCTATACCCCGCAGGGCGGCGTCGTCACCGTGACGTTGAGCGAACGTTCGCTGACGGTGGAGGACGACGGTCCGGGTGTCACCACGGAGCATCTGGCGCGGCTCGGAGAGCGCTTCTATCGCCCGCCGGGGCAGGAACAGACCGGCAGCGGGCTGGGGCTCTCGATCGTACAGCGTATTGCCGGCTTGCATGGTTTACAGATCAGTTTCGCCAATCGCCCGGCGGGGGGATTTGTCGCGCGGTTGGCGCTGTAGGCGGGTCAGGATTTCGGTTTTGCGAGTGCCACAGCGCCATGCCGTTTTCCGGCACGCGCTTGAGGCAGCTGGCGAGCGGTTCGCCATCGGGGAAAATCAGATCGGGGGCGATTTCCGCCAGCGGGTAGAGCATGAATTCGCGCTCTTTCAGGCCGTAATGCGGCACCGTCAGGCGATCGGTATGGATCACCTTGTCGCCGTACAGCATGATGTCCAGATCGAGCGTGCGCGGCCCCCAGCGTTCATCCTTGCGCACGCGCCCCTGATTGCGTTCTATCGCCTGGGTATGGTCGAGCAGCTGTTCGGGCGGCAACAGGGTATCCAGCGCCACCACCGCATTGAGAAAGTCCGGCTGGTTTTGCGGCCCCAGCGGCTTGGTGCGGTAAAACGAAGAACAGGTGACCAGCCGGGTGCGCGGGAGATGCTCCAGCGCCTCCAGCGCGGCGTTAACCTGTTGCAGCGGCTGCGCCAGGTTGCTGCCCAGCGCGATATAAACGCGGATCATTATGCCCCTTCTTTACGCGGTGCCCGGCGGCGAGGGCGGCGTTGGCGCGCGCGACGCGGCGCCGGATCGTCACCCAGGGTGCTCAGCATGGCTTTCTGCCGCGCCGGCGTGGCGTCCTGGAACTCGCCCCACCACTCGGCCAGACGCAGCATTTCCTGATTGTCTTCCACTTCCGCACGCAGCGCCAGCAAATCATAGGCGGCGCGGAATTTCGGATGTTCCATCAGTTTGTGCGCGCGTTTGCCCTGGCGGCGGGACAGGCGCAGCTGCAGCTGCCAGATATCGCGCACCAGCGTGGTGATGCGTTTCGGGATGGCCAGCGAGCGGCACTGCTCGTCTAGTACGTCGTTCATTGCCAGCGCGAAGGCGTCGTAGTAGGCTAGGCCGCTTTCCTGCGCCAGCTTCTGCGCGTGCTCCAGCAGCGGGTACCACAGCATGGCGGCGAACAGGAACGCCGGGTTGACGCGCATGTCGTTCTGCAGACGGTGATCGGTGTTCTTCAGCACCTGCACCAGAATGCGCTCCATCGGCGTATCGTGGTTCGGCGTGAAGTTACGGGCGATCAGCGGGAACAGCGGTTGGAACAGCTGGTATTCGCACAGCTTCAGGTAGGTCTGGAAACCGTAACCCGCCTGCAGCAGCTTGAGGGATTCTTCGAACAGACGCGCCGGCGGGATCTCATGCAGCAGCGAGGCCAGGCGCGGGATCGGCTCGGCGGTCTCTTCGCTGATGCGCATGTCCAGCTTGGCGGCGAAGCGCACCGCGCGCAGCATACGCACCGGATCTTCGCGGTAGCGAGTTTCCGGATCGCCGATCAGGCGGATCACGCCTTGCTTCAGATCGTTCAGGCCGCCGACGTAATCGCGCAGGGTGAAATCCGCCACGCCGTAGTACAGGCTGTTGATGGTGAAATCACGGCGCTGGGCGTCTTCCTCGATCGAACCGAAGATATTGTCGCGCAGCAGCATGCCGTTTTGCGCCTGCTGGGAGGAATTCTTGTCGGATTCCTGATTCTGTTCGTGGTGACCGCGGAAGGTGGCCACTTCGATGATCTCCGGCCCGAACATCACGTGCGCCAGGCGGAAACGGCGGCCGACCAGGCGGCAGTTGCGGAACAGCTTGCGCACTTGCTCCGGCGTGGCGTTGGTGGTGATGTCGAAGTCTTTCGGCTTTTTGCCGAGCAACAGATCGCGCACCCCGCCGCCGACCAGATAAGCCTCGTAGCCGGACTTGTTCAGGCGATAAAGCACTTTCAGCGCATTTTCGCTGATGTCTTTACGGGAGATCGCGTGCTGTTCGCGCGGGATCACGGTCATCGAGTCGTTGCTCTCGGCGATAGGAAAAGGCGGACGCTTGCGCGGCGTTGAGCGGCGGGCAGGGGCGTTGCTGCCGTTATCGGCGGCGCGCGGCTGCGGCGCAGGGCGGCTTGGCGCCGCGGCACGCTCTTCGCGGACTACGTTTTTATCGCCGGCCGCCGCGTCGTCGCGGGGCAGCTTGTCATCGCGGGTCAGTACCTTACGACAGAAGTTGGCTACTCGGGTAAAAATGGTACACCTCGATAGTGACTGATAAAAATGGAGCTAACAAAAAATAGCGGCTAATCATAGCTCACCATGGCTCCTTTGAGAATGCCGGCGTGTTTTCATCCAGAGGGATAGCCTCCTGACGCGGCACGTTTTCCAACCGCCAGTGTTCGATCGCCCAGCTCAATAATAATGGCAGGTCAAGATCTTGCCAGCTTTCCGGCAGCGGTTGGCGCAGAAATTTCAGCGCGGCGATCAGCACCGGGCGCGGATCGCCGGCGGGCAACGCCGGCGCATGATTTTGCTTCGACAGCTTGATGCCGTTGGCGCCCAGAGCCAGCGGCAGATGCACATAGGCGGGCACCGGCACCTGCAGCTGGCGGTAGAGGGCAATTTGGCGCACCGTCGGTTCGATCAGATCGGCGCCGCGGACAATCTCGGTCACTCCCTGAAAATGGTCGTCGATCACCACCGCCAGGTTGTAGGCGAACAGCCCATCGCGGCGGCGAATGATAAAGTCTTCCCCCGCCAGCGCCGGATCGGCGTGCAATTCTCCCTGCAGGCGATCGTTGAACCGGTAAACGGGGGCGGTCTGACGCAAGCGGATAGCGGCACCCTGCGGGCCGAGCTGCAAATCGCGGCAGTGGCCGTCGTACAATCCGCCGATGTGCTGGATGCGGCTGCGGGTGCAGGTGCAGTAATAGCTGAGCCCCTGGCGCTGCAACAGATCCAGCGCGGCGCGATAGGCGTCGTGACGTTGGGATTGATAGATGACCTGGCCGTCCCAGTGGAGACCATAATGTTCCAGCGCGGACAGGATGCGAGCGGCGGCGCCGGGGACTTCGCGCGGCGGGTCGATATCTTCGATGCGAACCAGCCACTGCCCACGTTGGGCGCGAGCCTGAAGGTAGCTTCCCAGAGCGGCAATCAGCGAACCGAAATGCAGATCCCCGGAAGGCGATGGGGCAAAGCGCCCCACATAATGACTTTCTTGCATATCAGAGGGGAGAGGTTCCCTTTTCTCTGTGCGGCGCACGCGGGTGCGCACGCCGCAGCGATAACAACGGTATTAGCCGGCCATCTGCTTTTCGCGGATCTCAGCCAGCGTCTTGCAGTCGATGCACAGATCGGCGGTCGGACGCGCTTCGAGGCGACGAATACCGATCTCCACGCCACAAGATTCGCAGTAGCCGAAATCATCGTCTTCCACTTTCTTCAGCGTTTTTTCGATCTTTTTGATCAGTTTGCGTTCACGGTCACGGTTACGCAGTTCAAGGCTGAACTCTTCTTCCTGAGTGGCACGGTCGGCCGGATCAGGGAAGTTGGCTGCCTCTTCTTGCATATGCGATACAGTACGGTCCACTTCGTCCCTGAGCTGGTTGCGCCACGCTTCAAGAATGCGCTTGAAATGCGACAACTGGGCGTCGTTCATGTACTCTTCGCCCGGCTTCTCTTGGTACGGCTCCACCCCAGCGATGGCGAGAATGCTCAAGGACGAGGTTTTACGGTTTTGCCCTTCTTGCATGTTGCTTCTCCTACATACACACGCACTATCGAATCCCCAATGCGGGGGAAAAACAGGCCGCTATAAATAACAGAAGGAAGGTAGGTTGGCAATTATTCCTGTCGCCCGCTTGACAATCGTGTGAAGGAGGGCGTATTTGGCGATCGTGCTGGCCGGTTGTCTATTTATAGGGACCCGACTGCGCTAATCGATAAAAAACGGCAGCTTATCGCAGAGATAAATACCGTCAGGTGATAACTTTGCCCCGTAGCAAACCACTTCCACTCCCAACTGCCGGACCTGTGCCAACAGCGCCGCATAGCGCTCATCTATATGATGTGCCGGTGCGACCTGCTCAATACCGCTGTGTAACACGGCAAAGAACAACACCGCCCGTTGCCCGCTTTCAACCACGCTGAGCAACTCACGCAGGTGCTTTTGCCCTCTGAGCGTTACCGCATCAGGAAAGTAACCACGTTGTTGTTGCAGTAATGTGACTGACTTAACTTCAATATAGCAGTTAACCCGATTTTCTGCCTGTAATAACAAATCGATACGGCTGTTTTCACCGCCGTATTTCACCTCGCCGCTGATTTTACTGTAACCGGATAATTCATTGATTAAATTATGTTCAATCGCCTCGCGCACCAGCGCGTTGGCGCGCAGGGTATTGACGCAGATCCAGTGCCCTTGTTGGGTATGGGTCAACTCCCAACTGTGGGCGTATTTGCGCTTGGGATTGTCCGAGGTGGAGTACCAAACGGTATCGCCGGGCGTGGCGCAGCCGGTCATGGCGCCGGTATTGGCGCAGTGCAGCGTAAAGGTTTCCCCTTCCGGGGTGATCACGTCCGCCAGAAAGCGTTTGTAACGTTTGATCAGCGTAGCGGAACGCAGCGGTGGAGAGAAAATCATGCGGATGCCTGTTTGGCCAGCGGCCACTGTTCGAGGTGTTGATAGCGGGTGCGGCCGTTTTCGAACACCGACTCATATAAGGAAAAGGCGTCGGCGCTGAACGCCCAGCCCGGCGTCGCCGGCGGGAGCGCCACCGGCTGAGTGGCGGCGCGCAGCAGCGTGATGTGCGGATGGAACGGCAGCGCGCTTTGATGGCAGCCGTTGCGGGCGGCCTGCGAACGCAGCAGCTCGGCCAGCTGCAGCAGCCCGCGCGGCGCGCGGCGGGTGCCGAGCCAGACCACGCCGGGGCGCGGCCAATGGCCGAGATCGTCGAGCCGCATGCTGAAGCCGGGTTGCACGATGCGGCCGGCCAGTTTGCGCAGCGCCAGTTCTTTCTGCGCGCTGACCTCGCCGAGAAACGCCAGCGTCAGGTGCAAATTGGCCGCCGCCACCGGCCGGCCGGCCCCCGGCGCAAACGCCTCGGCGCGCCAGCGGATCACCTGCTGTTGCAGGGCGTCAGGCAAGGACAGGGCGAAAAACAGGCGGCGCGAATTGGACATAAGGACTCGGCAAATGCATGACAAAACGGTCGGGAACAGCGGTAAACGTTACTGGTAGCGGCCCCGCGAGCGGCGCGGCGCACGAATGAGCTCCGTACTATAGCTAACGACGCCGCAGTTTGAAAGGCTACGGGGACAAAGCTAATGCTACACTGTACGCCGTTTAACGCTAACCACTACGGAGAATTCAGTGTCTTCATTGCCCGTCAGCGCAGTGCTCGATGAGTTGCTGGCTGCGCTGCAGTCTGCCCCGCAGGTGCTGTTGCACGCCCCGACCGGCGCCGGTAAATCCACCTGGTTGCCGCTGCAGATCCTGGCTAAGGCCGGGTTGCCGGGGCGCATTATCATGTTGGAGCCGCGGCGGCTGGCGGCGAAAAACGTCGCCTATCGCCTGGCGCAGCAACTGGGGGAGGAGCCTGGTCAGACCGTGGGCTACCGCATGCGCGCCGAAAGCAAAAGCGGGCCGCAAACCCGACTGGAAGTGGTGACGGAAGGCATTCTCACCCGCATGCTGCAGCAGGATGCCGAGCTGCAGGGCGTGTCGTTGGTGATCCTCGATGAGTTCCATGAACGCAGCCTGCAGGCCGATTTGGCGCTGGCGTTGCTGCTCGACGTGCAGCAAGGGCTGCGCGACGATCTGAAACTGCTGATCATGTCGGCCACCTTGGATAACGCTCGCCTGTCGCAGTTGCTGCCGGAAGCGCCGGTAGTGGTGTCTGAGGGGCGCAGTTTCCCGGTTGAACGCCTGTATCAGCCGTTGGCCAGCCATCAGCGGCTGGAGGACGGCGTAGCGGCGGCGGTGAAGCGGTTGCTGGCCGAACAGCCGGGATCTTTGCTGCTGTTCCTGCCGGGCGTGGCGGAGATCAATCGGGTGCTGGAGCGATTGACCGGCGAGGTGGAGAGCGATACCGATCTTTGCCCGCTGTATGGTGCCTTGCCTCTGGCGCAACAGCAAAAAGCGATTCAGCCGGCGGCGCCTGGCCGCCGCAAGGTGGTGCTGGCGACCAACATCGCCGAAACCAGCCTGACGATCGAGGGCATTCGGCTGGTGGTGGACAGCGGCCTGGAGCGCGTGGCGCGTTACGACGTGCGCAACGGTTTGACACGGCTGGCGACGCAGCGCATCAGTCAGGCCTCGATGGTGCAGCGCGCCGGGCGCGCCGGGCGCCTGGAGCCAGGCCTTTGCTGGCATCTGTTCGTCAAAGAACAGGCGGAACGCGCGGCGGAACATGCCGAACCGGATATTTTACAGAGCGATCTCACCGGCTTCTGGCTCGAACTGTTGCAGTGGGGTTGCCACGATCCGGCGCAGCTGACCTGGCTTGATGCGCCGCCGGCGGCGGCATTGGCGGCGGCCAGGGCGCTGTTGCGCCGGTTGGGGGCTACGGATGACGGCGACAAACTCACCGCGCCGGGGCGCCAGATGGCCGCGTTGGGGTGCGAGCCTCGGCTGGCGGCGATGCTGGTTGCCGGCGCGACGCTGAGCGCCGACGGCCTGGCGGCGGCGGCGTTGTTGGCGGCGTTGCTGGAAGAACCGCCGCGCGGCGGGCAGATGGATATCGGTTATTGGCTGAGCCGCCCGCAAGCGAACTGGCGGCAGCGCGCGGCGCAGTTGGCCAAACGCCTGCCGCAACGTGCGGGGCAAGTCGACGTCGAGTTGGCGCCGCGCCTGTTGGCGTCGGCATTTGCCGATCGCATCGCCCAGCGCCGTGGCCAGGACGGCCGCTACTTGCTGGCTAACGGCATGGGGGCGGCGATGAACCAGGATGAGGCGCTGTCGCGCGCGCCCTGGCTGATCGTCCCCAGCCTGTTGCAGGGCCACAACAGCCCCGATGCGCGTATCCTGTTGGCGTTGCCGGTGGACATCGAAGCGCTGGCGGCGCAGCTGCCGGCGATCGTCACGCCGCGTACGGCGGTGGAGTGGGATGAAGAGAAGGGCACGCTGCGCGCCTGGAAGCGCCAGCAGATCGGCCGTCTGACGCTGCGTGCCCAGCCGCTGGCCAAACCGGCGGACGAAGAGCTGCAGCAGGCGCTGCTCGATTGGGTGCGCGCGCAGGGGCTGGCGGTGCTCAACTGGGAGGGCGCCGCCGAACAATTGCGGGTGCGCCTGCAGTGCGCGCAAGCCTGGCTGCCGGAGGCGGAGTGGCCGGCGATGGATGAAGAGCCGCTGCTGGCGGCGCTGGATCAGTGGCTGCTGCCGTCGCTGAATGGCGTGCGCGATCTGCGCGGCTTGAAGCAGGTCAACATCGCCGAGGCGCTATCCCGCCTGCTGGACTGGCAGCAAAAGCAGCGGCTGGATAATGCGCTACCCACTCATTACACTGTGCCGACCGGCAGCCGCCTGCCGATCCGTTATGAGGCCGGCAAACCGCCGGCGCTGGCGGTGCGTTTGCAGGAGATGTTCGGCGAGCAGCGCAGCCCGATGTTGGCGGAGGGTCGCATCCCGGTGGTGCTTGAGTTACTCTCACCGGCGCACCGGCCGTTGCAAATCACCGGCGATCTGGCGGCCTTCTGGCAAGGCGCCTACCGCGAGGTGCAAAAAGAGATGAAGGGCCGCTACCCGAAACACGTGTGGCCGGACGATCCGGCCACGGCGGTACCGACGCGCCGAACGAAGAAATATCAGTAGGTCGCGATCATTCAAGGTTTGGAATTCAGATGTTTCTTCTGGTCAGCGCTGCGGCGTCGGCACAGATTAAGCGACTAATCACGGCCGGCAGTGTCGGCAAGCTCGGAGAACAACAGCCATGGCTGGGGATGACCGCGAGCCCATCGGGCGCAAAGGAAAACAACCAAAAAGCACCGCGTCGCGCAAGCCGCCGCGCCGTCGCCGAGACGACGATTATGACGATTACGAAGAAGACGAGTATGACGATGATGAGTATGAAGAGGAGGAGGAACGCATGCCGCGTAAGGTAAAAGCGACTCCGCCGCGTAAAAAACGCCGCTGGCTCGGCCTGATTATCAAACTGATCCTGGTGCTCGCCGTCCTGTTGGCGATCTACGGCGTCTATTTGGATTCCCAGATCCGCAGCCGCATCGACGGCAAAGTCTGGCAATTGCCGGCGGCGGTGTACGGCCGCATGGTCAACCTGGAACCGGGCATGCCGTACAGCAAGAAGGAGATGGTCAACCTGCTGGAAGGCATGCAGTATCGCCAGGTCAGCCGCATGACGCGTCCGGGCGAGTTTACCGTACAGGCCAACAGTATCGAGATGCTGCGCCGCCCGTTCGACTTCCCGGATGGTAAAGAAGGGCAGATCCGCGCCCGCCTCGATTTCCAGAACAACCGCCTGGCGAAGATCGAAAACCTGGACAGCGGCCGCAGCTTCGGCTTCTTCCGCCTCGATCCGCGTCTTATCACCATGCTGCAGTCGCCGAACGGTGAACAGCGCCTGTTCGTGCCGCGCTCCGGTTTCCCGGATCTGTTAGTGGATACGCTGATTGCCACGGAAGACCGCCACTTCTATGAGCATGACGGCATCAGCCCGTACTCCATCGGCCGCGCGGTGCTGGCCAACCTGACCGCCGGCCGTGCGGTGCAGGGCGGCAGTACCCTGACGCAGCAGCTGGTGAAGAACCTGTTCCTGACCAACGAACGTTCGTTGTGGCGTAAGGCCAACGAAGCCTATATGGCGCTGTTGGTCGATTACCGTTACAGCAAAGACCGCATCCTGGAGCTGTATCTGAACGAGGTGTACCTCGGCCAGAGCGGCAGCGACCAGATCCGCGGCTTCCCGCTGGCCAGCCTGTATTACTTCGGCCGCCCGGTGGACGAGCTGAGCCTCGATCAACAGGCGCTGCTGGTCGGCATGGTCAAGGGCGCGTCACTGTACAACCCGTGGCGTAACCCGAAACTGGCGCTGGAACGCCGCAACCTGGTGCTCAAACTGCTGCAGAACCAGGGTGTGATCGACGGCGAGCTGTATGACATGCTGAGCGCGCGTCCGCTGGGCGTACAGCCGAAAGGCGGCGTCATTACGCCACAGCCGGCGTTTATGCAGATGGTGCGTCAGGAACTGCAAACCAGGCTGGGCGATAAAGTGAATGACTTGTCCGGGGTGAAGATCTTCACCACGCTGGATCCGGTGTCGCAAGACGCGGCGGAAAAAGCGGTCGAAGACGGCATCCCGGCGCTGCGCGCCGCGCGTCACCTGCAGGATCTGGAGGCGGCGATGGTGATCGTCGATCGCTTCAGCGGTGAAGTGCGCGCCATGGTCGGCGGCGCCAACCCGCAGTTCGCCGGTTTCAACCGCGCCATGCAGGCGCGCCGTCTGGTCGGCTCGTTGGCCAAGCCGCCGACGTATCTGACCGCGCTGTCCGAACCGGATAAATACCGCCTCAACACCTGGCTGGCGGATGCGCCGCTGTCGCTGAAACAGCCGAACGGCGCCGTCTGGCAGCCGAACAACTATGATCGCAAATTCCGCGGTCAGGTGATGCTGGTGGATGCGTTGGCCAACTCGCTGAACGTGCCGACGGTGAACCTCGGCCTGTCGGTCGGGCTGGATCAGATCAGCGCCACGCTGCAACGCCTGGGCATCCCGAAAGCGGAGATCAACCCGGTGCCTTCGATGCTGCTGGGGGCGATCGGCCTGACGCCGATGGAAGTGGCGCAGGAGTACCAGACCATCGCCAGCGGCGGTAACCGTGCGCCGCTGTCGGCGGTGCGTTCGGTGATCGCCGAAGACGGCACGGTGCTGTACCAGAGCTTCCCGCAGGCGGAGCGCATGGTGCCGGCGCAGGCCGCTTACCTGACGCTGTACGCGATGCAGCAGGGCGTGGCGCGCGGGACCTCCCGCTCGCTGTCGGTGAAGTTCCCGAACTACAACCTGGCGGCGAAAACCGGTACCACTAACGATCTGCGCGACAGCTGGTTCGCCGGCATCGACGGCAAGGAAGTGGCGATCGCCTGGGTCGGGCGCGATAACAACGGCCCGGCCAAGCTGACCGGCGCCAACGGCGCGTTGACCCTGTATCGCCGCTATCTGGAAAACCAGACGCCGCTGCCGCTGATGCTGCAGCCGCCGGAAGGCATTAACCAGATGAGCATCGACTCTGCCGGCAACTTTATCTGCGGCGGCGGCAGTTGGCGCACCATCCCGGTCTGGACCGACAATCCGCAGGGATTGTGCCAGGCCAGCCAGGCGGCGGTGCAGCAACAGCAGCAACAGCAACAACCGGCGGCGGGTGAGCAAAAAGATGGCGATGGCGTCGCCGGCTGGATCAAGGATATGTTCGGCCAGTAATCGCTACCGGGGCGTCGGCCCCGGTGAAAGTTTTTTCTTTGTTATTAAGCCCGTAACCTTGGTTGCGGGCTTTTTTATTTTTCCGCTCGTTTTATTTCCCTGTTAACCGCAAGGCTAAGCGCCTAATCCTTAACCTATTTGCCCTATGAATTCGGCTTGCAGTTTAATTTGGCTTCTGCATAAAATGCGACGCTTATAATAATTATTATCGTTTACATTCGTCATTTAATAATTCATCAGAGAAATAAATCATGCTTACCAAGCGTCTTTCATCATCCGCGGCCAAGCAGGGCCGTCTCCCCGTCAACGCGTTAGCGATCACCGTCGCTGCGGCGTTGGGCACGCTGGCGATGCCGGCTTTTTCCGCCGACGCCAAGCCGGCCGCCAAGGAAGACACGATTACCGTTGTGGGCGGTAGCAACACCGCCCAGCAGGAAAGCGCCTGGGGGCCGGTCGGCACCTATGTCGCCAAGCGCAGCGCCACCGGCACCAAAACCGATACGCCGATCGAGAAGAACCCGCAGTCCGTTTCCGTGGTAACGCGTGAAGAGATGGACATGCGCCAACCGGATACGGTGAAGGGCGCACTGGCCTATGCGCCGGGCGTATTCGCCAGCCGTGGCAGCTCCACGACCTATGACGCGGTGGCAATCCGCGGCTTCCCGGCCACCAACACCACCCAGTATCTGGATGGCCTGCGGTTGCTGGGCGACAACTACAGCGAAGCGTCCATCGATCCTTATTTCCTCGAACGCGCCGAACTGCTGCGCGGCCCGGTCTCGGTGCTGTACGGCAAAAGCAACCCGGGCGGTTTGGTCTCGATGGTCAGCAAGCGGCCAACCACCGAGCCGCTGCGCGAAATCCAGTTCAAGATGGGCAGCGACAACCTGTTCCAGACCGGTTTCGATTTCAGCGACGCGCTGGACGATCAGGGCATCTATTCCTATCGCCTGACCGGTCTGGCGAAAGACAGCGATACGCAGCAAAACATGAGCAAAGAGAAGCGCTATGCGATCGCGCCGTCCTTTAGCTGGCGCCCGGATGACAAAACCAACTTCACGCTGCTGGCCAACATTCAAAACGATCCCTATACCGGTTATTACGGCTGGCTGCCGAAGCAGGGCACGCTGATCCCGTTGCCGGACGGCAGCAAACTGCCGACCGATTTCAACGAAGGTGAAGCCAGCAACTATATGGCGCGCAAGCAGCGGATGATTGGGTACAGTTTCGAACACGCCTTCAACGATACCTGGGCGGTGCGCCAGAACCTGCGTTATATGCAGGTGGACACCGATATGAAGAGCATCTACGGATTTGGCTTGTCATCACCGACGACGATCAATCGCGCTTATGTTCAGTCGAAAGAGCACCTGAACAATTTTGCGGTTGATACTCAGGCGCAGGCGAAGGTGAAAACCGGCGATATCGACCATACGCTGTTGTTTGGCGTAGATTATTCGCGTATGCGCAACGATATCAATTCCGACTATGGTTCCGCAGACGGCCTGAGCATGACCCAGCCGCAGTATGGCAATGATGTGGTCAATATCAACTTCCCATACAAGTATTTGAACCGTCAGGAGCAAACCGGCCTGTATGTGCAGGAGCAAGGGGAGTGGAACCAGTGGCTGTTGACGCTGGGCGGGCGCTATGACTGGGCGAAAACGTCGGCCAATAACCGCGTTCTCGGGTACACCAACGAACGCTCCGATGGGCAGTTTACCTGGCGCGGCGGATTGAATTACCTGTTCGACAACGGCGTGACGCCGTATTTCAGCTACAGCGAGTCGTTTGAACCAACCCTCGATACGTCAATCAACGGCCAGACCTTTAAGCCCTCTATCGGCAAACAGTATGAGGCCGGTGTGAAATACGTGCCGAAGGATCGCCCAATCGTGCTGACCGGCGCGCTGTACCAACTGACTAAGAACAACAACCTGACGCCGGATCCGGATAACGCGCAGTTCAGCGTGCAGAGCGGCGAGATCCGCTCGCGCGGCGTGGAGCTGGAAGCCAAGGCGGCGTTGAACGCCAACGTCAACCTGATCGCCTCCTATACCTATACCGATGCGAAGTACACCAAGGACAACACTTACCAGGGTAAACCGACCGTCGAGGTGCCGAAACACATGGCTTCGCTGTGGGCGGATTATACCTTCCACGAAACGGCGGTGAGCGGCCTGACGCTGGGCTCCGGCGTGCGTTATGTGGGTTCCAGCTCGAGCTTCAACAGCGATAACTCCGCCTTTAAGGTGCCGGATTACACGCTGGTGGACGCTACCATTAAATACGATCTGGCGCGCTTTGGCCTGCCGGGTTCGTCCGTGGGCGTCAACATCAACAACCTGTTCGACAAGACCTACGTGTCGAGCTGCTACCGCGACTACGCCTGCTACTGGGGCGCAGAACGCCAGGTGGTCGCCACCGCAACCTTCCGTTTCTAACCGGATAGCCGGGGCGGCGCCGCGTCGCCCCGGACAAAGCAGGATCTATGCAGGACAAACTTCTTAATCCCGGCGCGACCTTCGCGCTGGATAACGCCAGTTTCGCCGTCCCCGGCCGGGTGCTGCTGCAACCGCTGTCGCTCAGTTTTCCCCAGGGCAAAGTCTGTGGCCTGATCGGCCATAACGGTTCCGGTAAATCCACCCTGTTGAAACTGCTCGGGCGGCACCATGCGCCCAGCGGCGGCCAGGTCTTGCTCAATCAGCAGCCGTTGGTGCAGTGGGACAGCAAATCCTTCGCCCGCCAGGTGGCCTACCTGCCGCAGCAGTTGCCGGCGGCGGAAGGCATGACGGTGCGCGAGCTGGTGGCCGTCGGCCGTTATCCGTGGCATGGCGCGCTGGGGCGTTTTGGCGCCAACGATCGTCAACAGGTGGAAGAGGCCATCGCGCTGGTGGGCTTGAAGCCGTTCGCCAACCGGCTGGTGGACAGCCTTTCCGGCGGCGAGCGCCAACGCGCCTGGCTGGCGATGATGGTGGCGCAGGACAGCCGCTGCCTGCTGCTCGACGAGCCGACTTCGGCGCTGGATATCGCGCACCAGGTCGAGGTGCTGGCGCTGATCCAGCGCTTGAGCCGCGAACGCGATCTTACGGTGATCGCCGTACTGCACGACATCAACATGGCGGCGCGCTACTGCGACCATTTGGTGGCGCTGCGCGGCGGTGAAATGATCGCCCAGGGCGGCCCGCTGGAGCTGATGCAGGGGCCGGTGCTGGAGCAAATTTACGGTATTCCTATGGGCACGTTGCCGCATCCGAGCGGCGGCGCGCCGGTGAGTTTTGTCTACTGATGTCCTCTGCATTCACTTCTTCTCACGATCCGCTGCGCCGCCGTTTGTTGATGGCGCTGGCGCTGTCGCCGCTGTTGGGTTCGTTGCCCGGCCGAGCGGCGGATGCGCCGCCGGATATCGCGCGCGTTGCGGCGCTGGAATGGTTGCCGATCGAGCTGCTGTTGGCATTGGGCGTGACGCCGCTGGCGGTGGCCGATGTGCATAACTATAACCTGTGGGTGGCGGAGCCAAAGCTGCCGGCGACGGTGGTCGACGTCGGCCAGCGCACCGAACCGAACCTCGAACTGCTGCAGCAACTGCAGCCTTCGCTGGTGTTGTTGTCGCAAGGCTATGGCCCGACGCCGCGCAAAATCCAACCCATCGCGCCAACCATGAGCTTCGGCTTCAACGACGGCAGCGGCAAACCGCTGACCGTCGCCCGCCAGTCGCTGCTGGCGCTGGGTCAGCGGTTGGGCATAGAAAGCCGGGCGGTAAACCACCTGGCGCAGTTCGACAGCTTTATGCAGGACGCGCGTCAGCGCCTGCAAAGCTACACCCGGCAACCGCTGCTGTTGTTTTCTCTGATCGACACGCGCCATGCGCTGATCATCGGCCAGAAAAGTCTGTTCCAGGAAGCGATGGATCAACTCGGCATTCGCAATGCCTGGCAGGAGCCAACCGACTTTTGGGGCACGGCGGTGGTGGGGATTGAACGATTGGCCACGGTGCGTAACGCCCGGGTCATTTATCTCGATCACGGCAATCAGGCGATGATGGACAAGGTCAGCGCGACGCCGCTGTGGCAGTCGTTGCCCTTCGTGCGGCAAAACCAGCTGCGGCAGGTGCCGGCGGTGTGGTTCTATGGCGCTACGCTGTCGACGATGCGGTTTTGCCGCCTGTTGGCGCAGGCTCAGGAGAGTGCGTCATGAATGCGGGCATCCGGAAATTGCCGCTGACGCTGATCTTGCTGTTGCTGGCGGCGGCAGGCGGTTTGACGATATATAACCTGGTGCAGCAGCTGCCGCCGGCGCAATGGGTGCGGGCGCTCAGCGCGCCGGACATCGACGACGTGCGGCAAATGCTGTTCCATTACAGCCTGCTGCCGCGGTTGACGGTGTCGCTGTTGGCCGGCGCCGGTCTGGGGTTGGTTGGCGTGCTGTTCCAGCAGGTGTTGCGCAATCCGTTGGCGGAACCGTCGACGCTCGGCGTGGCCGCCGGCGCGCAGCTCGGCCTGACCATCGCCACGCTGTGGGTGCTGCCGGGGGGCGAGTTCACCCGCCAGTTGGCCGCTATGATGGGGGCGATTGTGGTGGGCGGGCTGGTGTTCGGCGTCGCCTGGGGCAAGCGGATGTCGCCGGTGACGCTGATTCTGGCCGGGCTGGTGCTGGGACTTTACTGCGGCGCGGTCAACAGCCTGCTGGCGCTGTTTCATTACGATCAACTGCAGGGCATGTTCCTGTGGGGCACCGGCGCGCTGAACCAACAGGACTGGAGCGCGGTGCAGTTCCTCCTGCCGCGTTTGCTGGTGGCCGGTGCGCTGGCGGCGCTATTGCTGCGCCCGCTGACGCTGCTGGGACTGGACGACGGCGTGGCGCGCAACCTGGGCCTGGGGCTGTCGATGGCGCGCTTCTGCGCCCTGGGGCTGGCCATTATCTTCAGCGCCATGCTGGTGAGCGCGGTGGGCGTTATCGGCTTTATCGGCCTGTTTGCGCCGCTGATGGCGAAGATGCTGGGCGCGCGCCGTCTGGCGCACCGCATGATGCTGGCGCCGTTGCTGGGGGCGCTGTTGCTGTGGCTGACCGATCAGGTGATGCTCGGGGTGACGCAGGTGTGGCGCGAGATCCCGACCGGTGCGGCCACCGCGCTGTTCGGCGCACCGCTGCTGTTGTGGCTGTTGCCGCGTTTGCGCAGCGCCGCCACGCCGCCGCCGATGAACCTTGGCGACAAGGTGCCTGCCGAGCGCGGGAATCTGCCCGGCTGGATCCTGCTGGGTGGCCTCGTATTGCTGATCGGCCTGACGCTGGCGCTGATGCTGGGTAAAAATGCCGGCGGCTGGCACTGGAGCCTGGGGGCAGAACTGGACTCCCTGCTGCCGTGGCGCTGGCCGCGGGTGCTGTCGGCGTTGGCGGCGGGCATGATGCTGGCGGTCGCCGGCACGCTGATCCAGAAGCTGACCGGCAACCCGATGGCCAGCCCGGAAGTGTTGGGCATCAGTTCCGGCGCCGCTTTTGGCGTCGTGATGATGTTGTTTATGGTGCCGGGCGACGCCTTCGTTTGGCTGCTGCCCGCCGGCAGTCTGGGGGCGGCCGTTACGCTGCTGATCATCATGATCGCCGCAGGCCGCGGCGGTTTCTCGACGGAACGCATGCTGCTGGCCGGCATCGCGCTCAGCACCGCCTTTACCACCGTCATCTTCCTGCTGTTGGCGAGCGGCGATCCGCGTATGGGGGGCTTGCTGACCTGGCTCTCCGGCTCGACCTATTCGGTGGAGCCAGCGCAGGCGCTGCGCACCGCGCTGGTGGCCGCCGGCCTGATGGTATTGGCGCCGCTGTGCCGCCGTTGGCTGACCATCCTGCCGCTCGGCGGCGCTACCGCTCGTTCGGTGGGGATCGCCTTGACACCTGCGCGATTGACCATCCTGTTGCTGGCCGCCACGCTGACCGCCATGGCGACTCTGACCGTGGGGCCGCTGAGCTTTGTCGGGCTGATGGCGCCGCATATGGCGCGCATGCTGGGCTTCCGCCGCGCGCTGCCGCAGATGGTGATCGCCGCGCTGCTGGGCGGCTTGCTGATGGTGTTTGCCGACTGGTGCGGGCGGATGCTGCTGTTCCCGTATCAGATCCCCGCCGGGTTGCTGGCGACCTTTATCGGCGCGCCGTACTTCGTTTATCTGTTGCGCAAGCAGACGTCGTAATCGGCATCTCGGCCGTGCTTTTTCTGCCATCAAGGGCTCAGCGGCGCTGAGCCTTTTTTTATTTTTCATGGTGTTGTAAGGCGCTGCGAGCGGCTGCGCAAAAATGATATTGCGTGCGAAAAGGAACACGAGGCGTGGTGGTGAGATGAATATACTGCGGGCGGGTGCTCTGGATCTTTGTCTCTGGAGCCCGAGCGAAAGATACAAAGAGAAAAGCCCCGAGTCGATATTCATCAACCCGAGGCCTACTCTAACGCATCACAACGTTAAGTTAGCCTCTTACCCGCCGCGAGGCAAGGAGAAGAAGGCATGATGCCGAACAAACGGAGCCTGTTAAAATTGGTGGTTATTTGTGCCACGGTAATATCACTGGCATGGATAACCCGCAGCTCGCTGTGTGAGCTGCGGATCCGATCGGGCACTACGGAGGTTGCGGCCATTTTGGCTTACGAATCCGAACGGTAAGGCAACCCGGCGGCGGGGGCTTTGCCTCCGCTTGCTGGCAGTCGATGCGTTGATCCGGGAGCACCCATCCGCTCAAAAAAAAACGGCGAGACTTGGCTCGCCGTTTTTCATGTTGATGTCGGGGCTTATTTCAGGCCGGCGGCATCGCGCAGCAGCTCAGCCTTGTCGGTCGCTTCCCACGGGAAGTGCTCGCGGCCGAAGTGGCCGTAGGCGGCGGTTTCGCGGTAGATCGGCTGCAGCAGATCCATCATCTGGATCAGGCCGTATGGGCGCAGATCGAAGAATTCGCGCACCAGCAGCGTCAGCTGTTCGGTTGGCACTTTCTCGGTACCGAAGGTTTCCACCATGATGGAAGTCGGTTCCGCTACGCCGATAGCGTAAGAAACCTGGATCTCGCAGCGATCGGCCAGGCCGGCGGCGACGATGTTTTTCGCCACGTAGCGCGCCGCGTAAGCCGCGGAACGGTCAACCTTGGACGGATCCTTACCGGAGAAGGCGCCGCCGCCGTGGCGAGCCATGCCGCCGTAGGTGTCGACGATGATCTTACGGCCGGTCAGGCCGCAGTCGCCCATCGGGCCGCCGATAACGAAACGGCCGGTCGGGTTGATGTGGTATTTGGTGCCCGCCGTCAGCCATTCAGCCGGCAGTACCGGCTTGATGATCTCTTCCATCACCGCTTCTTGCAGATCTTTCAGCGCGATGTCTTCGGAATGCTGAGTGGACAGCACCACGGCGTCGATGCCGATGATTTTGCCGTCGTCGTATTGGAAGGTCACCTGGCTCTTCGCGTCCGGGCGCAGCCACGGCAGGGTGCCGTTTTTACGCACTTCGGACTGGCGCTGCACCAGACGGTGCGCGTAGGTGACAGGCGCAGGCATCAGCACGTCGGTTTCGTTGGTGGCGTAGCCAAACATCAAGCCCTGATCGCCGGCGCCCTGCTCGAGAGGATCGGTACGGTCAACGCCCTGATTGATATCCGGGGATTGCTTGCCGATGGCGCTCAATACTGCGCAGGAGTTGGCGTCAAAGCCCATGTCCGAATGAACGTAGCCGATCTCGCGCACGGTCTTGCGGGTGATCTCTTCGATATCGACCCAGGCGCTGGTGGTGATTTCACCGCCGACCAGGACCATGCCGGTTTTCACGTAGGTTTCGCAGGCGACGCGCGCCTTCGGATCTTGTTCCAGGATGGCGTCGAGGACGGCATCGGAGATCTGATCGGCGATTTTATCGGGATGCCCTTCGGAGACGGATTCGGACGTGAAGAGGTGTTTAGCCATTGTGTTCTTTACCTTGCATAAGACGGGTTAGAAATTACTGCACAGCGCTGGAGATCCGGCATCGAAGCGAAGGGTCTTCCGCTGATGGCGCGAGATGCATCCTGCAACGCCCCTCAGGCAAAGCCGTTAAGCAGTTTATCAGTTAACCAGTATAGATGGATTAACATCTGGACGTCTATTTTAGGTCAGGGTTTAGCCAGATTGCCAGTAATTTTTTGCGCTTTCGCTCTTTTGCGCAAACGGGTTGGCGCCATTTTCATCGCTTGAAACAGTTTTCGGCGAATTTTCATTTTGCTTTTTCACCTGCTTACCGGTATAAACTGCGCGCGCGGTTCATTTGCTGCACAGTACGGCGGTCTGGCGTGGGGGAAGGTACGATAAACTTCCGCTTTGCATTCGCCGGCATTGCGCTATTATCCGTCGCGGGCGTTCGCCATGGCGCCGCCGCTTCATCGAACGGTCACGTTCTTACACTATTTTAGAGGCTGGGTCGTTCACTCCGAACGGCGCGCGTGGAGGTGGTTGGATTAATGATCCGTTGTCTACCGGTTGTTGGTTCCCAACAGCAGTGCCGTTCTGGCGCACATTCTTCTGCTATTTCCCGTCTTGTCTCTCTGTCACTTACCAGGTGCGATAAACACTTGGCCGCTACTCAGGATTCTCGGGCCGGCTAACGGTCGTCTGAAGAACTGAACAAGGGTAGCCTGCAGCCTTCCTGTGGGATGTTTCTTGGCCCGATTCACGAGGTTTGAACAGGGTGTCTTACAATTATATGAGTGATAAACCGATCGCTGACCGCGAACGGCAGTTCTCTTCGCTGCCGCCGGCGCGGCTTGTTGGGTTGTTCTCGCGGGTTGTAGCTGCGATAGTGGCTGACGGTTTCGTCAGTACGGAATGTGAGGCGAACCATGTCTGATGATCTGTTGATTCACCGTCCGCCGGTTGCGGGCGAGTCTTTATCTTTGCGCTCCATGCAGGAGGTTGCCATGAATGATCGTAATGCCAGCAAGATGCTGCGTACTTATAACGTCGCCTACTGGGGCAACAATTACTATGACGTCAACGAGCTGGGCCATATCAGCGTGTGCCCGGATCCGGATGTCCCGCAGGCGCGCGTCGATCTGGCAGAACTGGTGAAAACGCGCCAGCAAGATGGCCAACGTCTGCCGGCGCTGTTCTGCTTCCCGCAGATCCTTCAGCATCGCCTGCGTTCGATCAACGCCGCGTTCAAACGCGCGCGCGAGTCCTTCGGTTACCAGGGCGGCTATTTCCTGGTGTATCCGATCAAGGTGAACCAACATCGCCGCGTGATTGAATCGCTGGTGAATTCCGGCGAACCGCTGGGGCTGGAAGCCGGCTCCAAGGCCGAGCTGATGGCGGTGCTGGCGCATGCCGGCATGACCCGCTCGGTGATCGTCTGTAACGGTTATAAAGATCGTGAATACATTCGCCTGGCGCTGATCGGGGAAAAACTGGGGCACAAGGTGTACCTGGTGATCGAAAAGATGTCCGAGATCAACCTGGTGCTGGAAGAAGCCGAACGCTTGAACGTCATACCGCGCCTGGGCGTGCGTGCGCGTCTGGCGTCGCAAGGCTCCGGCAAATGGCAGTCGAGCGGCGGCGAAAAGTCCAAATTCGGTCTGGCGGCGGTGCAGGTGCTGAAGCTGGTGGAGACCCTGCGCGAAGCGGGCCGTCTCGACAGCCTGCAGTTGCTGCACTTCCACCTGGGCTCGCAGCTGGCCAACATTCGCGATATCGCCACCGGCGTGCGCGAATCGGCGCGCTTCTACGTTGAGCTGCACAAGCTGGGCGTCAACATTCAGTGCTTCGACGTGGGCGGCGGTTTGGGCGTCGACTACGAAGGCACCCGTTCGCAGTCCGATTGCTCGGTCAACTACGGCCTGAACGAATACGCCAACAACGTGATTTGGGGCATCGGCGACGCCTGTAACGAACACGGCCTGCCGCACCCGACGGTGATCACCGAGTCCGGCCGCGCCGTGACCGCGCACCACACGGTGCTGGTCTCCAATGTGATCGGCGTAGAGCGCAACGAATTCAGCGAACCGCAGCCGCCGGAAGCCGATGCGCCGCGCGCGCTGGAAAGCATGTGGGAAACCTGGCTGGAAATGAACGAGCCGGAAAACCGCCGCTCGCTGCGCGAATGGTTGCACGACAGCCAGATGGATCTGCACGACGTGCATACCCAATACGCGCACGGCATGCTGGACCTGACCAAGCGCGCCTGGGCCGAGCAGCTGTATCTGAACATCTGCAACAAGATCCAGCAGCAGCTCGATCCGAGCAACCGCGCGCACCGCCCGATCATCGACGAATTGCAAGAGCGCATGGCGGACAAGTTCTACGTCAACTTCTCGCTGTTCCAGTCGATGCCGGATGCCTGGGGTATCGATCAACTGTTCCCGGTGCTGCCGCTGGAAGGGCTGGATAAGCCGCCGGAAGGCCGTGCGGTGCTGCTCGACATCACCTGCGATTCCGACGGCACCATCGACCATTACGTCGACGGCGACGGCGTGGCGACCACCATGCCGATGCCGCCGTACGATCCGGAGAACCCGCCGGCGCTGGGCTTCTTCATGGTCGGTGCGTATCAGGAGATCCTCGGCAACATGCACAACCTGTTCGGCGACACCGCCTCGGTTGACGTGTACGTGTTCCCGGACGGCAGCGTCGAGACCGAATTGTCCGACGAGGGCGACACCGTGGCGGACATGCTGGAGTACGTGCAGCTCGATCCGAGCGCGCTGCTGTCCAAATTCCGCGATCAGGTCAAAGAAACCGATCTGGACAGCGAGCTGCAGGCGCAGTTCCTGGAAGAGTTTGAAGCCGGCCTGTACGGCTACACGTATCTGGAAGACGAGTAACCGCCCTCTTCAGGGGGGCGATGTCGGCCCCCTTGAAGCACGAACAAAATGCGGCCATAATCTGCCGTATCGGTAGCACCGAAACACACATCGAATAAATCCCTTTCTCGTCGGGCTAACGACGCGGGAGGGATTTTTTTTTGTAACGGCCCGGCGTCTGCGCCCGGCAACTTGTTGAACTACGAGGGTTTACTATGAGCACCTTAGGCCATCAGTCCGATAATTCATTAGTGTCCAACGCCTTTGGTTTCCTGCGCTTTCCGCTGAACTTCATGCCTTACGACAGCGATGCAGAGTGGGTCATCACCGGCATTCCGTTTGACATGGCGACCTCCGGCCGCGCCGGCGGCCGTCATGGCCCGGCGGCCATCCGTCAGGTGTCCACCAACCTGGCCTGGGAAGGCAATCGTTGGCCGTGGAGCTTCGATCTGCGCGATCGCCTGAATGTGGTTGACTGCGGCGACATCGTGTTCAACTTCGGCGATGCGCAGGACATGAGCGACAAGCTGCAGGCGCACGCGGAGAAACTGCTGAAGGCCGGTAAGCGGATGCTCTCGTTCGGCGGCGACCACTTCGTCACCCTGCCGCTGCTGCGCGCGCACGCCAAGCATTTCGGCAAGCTGGCGCTGGTGCACTTCGACGCCCATACCGATACCTACGCCAACGGCAGCAAGTTCGACCATGGCACCATGTTCTATCATGCGCCGAACGAAGGCCTGATCGATCCGCATCACTCGGTGCAGATCGGCATTCGCACCGAGTTCGATCATGACAACGGCTTTACCGTACTGGACGCCGCGCAGGTGAACGATCGCAGCGTGGACGACCTGCTGACGCAGATCAAAGGCATCGTCGGCGATATGCCGGTGTACCTGACCTTCGATATCGACTGTCTGGATCCGGCGTTCGCACCGGGCACCGGCACGCCGGTGATCGGCGGGCTGACCTCCGATCGCGCGCTGAAACTGGTGCGCGGCATGCAGTCGCTGAACATTGTCGGCATGGACGTAGTGGAAGTGGCGCCGGCTTATGACCAGTCCGAGATCACCGCGCTGGCCGCGGCGACGTTGGGTCTGGAGATGCTGTACCTGCAGGCGGCCAAGAAACACGCCTGACGCCAGGCCACGCCTCGCTGAAAAAGCGGCTCCCATCGAATTGGGGCCGCTTTTTTTATTTCGTTTGTCGCCATCCGCGCGGCGATTTTCAGCCTGTTGCAACGCCTTTGCGCAATCCTGCGCAGAAATGAAAAAGAGTCAGGAAAAAGGGAGCCGGGATAGCGGGGTGGATGAATATACTGCGCGCGGGTGCTCTGGATCTTTGTATCTGGAGCCTGCGTGAAAGGTACAAAGAGAAAAGCCCCGAGTGATATCCATCAACCCGAGGCCTACTCTAACGCCCAACAACGTTAAGTTAGCCTCTTACCCGCCGCGAGGCAAGGAGAAGAAGGCATGATGCCGAACAAACGGAGCCTGTTAAAATTGGTGGTTATTTGTGCCACGGTAATATCACTGGCATGGATAACCCGCAGCACGCTGTGTGAGCTGCGGATCCGATCGGGCACTACGGAGGTTGCGGCCATTTTGGCTTACGAATCCGAACGGTAAGGCAACCCGGCGACGGGGGATGTCCCCCGTCTGCTGGTTGTTGGCGTCCAGATCCCTGAGCACCCTCTCAACGCTTTCGGTTTTTCCTCCCTTGCGGTCATCAACAGAAAGTTAATAAATTAATTTTATTTGTTTTTTATACGTTTCTCTGTGCAAGCCCAGCAATGGCATGAGGTTTGTCATCAATCTCCGCTTTTTTTATTTCGTTTGTCGCCATCCGCACTGCGATTTTCAGCCTGTTGCAACGCCTTTGCGCAATCCTGCGCAGAAATGAAAAAGAGTCAGGAAAAAGGGAGCCGGGATAGCGGGGTGGATGAATATACTGCGCGCGGGTGCTCTGGATCTTTGTCTCTGGAGCTTCTGCGAAAGATACAAAGAGAAAAGCCCCGAGTCGATATTCATCAACCCGAGGCCAACTCTAACGCCAGACAACGTTAAGTTAGCCTCTTACCCGCCGCGAGGCAAGGAGAAGAAGGCATGATGCCGAACAAACGGAGCCTGTTAAAATTGGTGGTTATTTGTGCCACGGTAATATCACTGGCATGGATAACGCGCAGCACGCTGTGTGAACTGCGTATCCGATCGGGCACTACGGAGGTTGCGGCCATTTTGGCTTACGAATCCGAACGGTAAGGCAACCCGGCGACGGGGGATGTCCCCCGTCTGCTGGTTGTTGGCGTCCAGATCCCTGAGCACCCACTTAAAGCATTCGGTTTTCCGCTACGGAGGAGAGGGGAACGGGGTTATGCCCGCTTCACCTGCCGCGCCAGCAACATGCGGCCAAACAACACGCCGCCGGCCAGCAGCGTCAGCAGCTGCGAAGCGATCAGCACCGCAAAGCCTGAAGACACCTTACCCTGGCTGGCCATCACCATGCCCATCACCATCGGCACAAACGCCGAGAACAGATTGCCGATGCCGTTGATCAGCCCATAGGCGCTGCCGACCGCCTCCGGCCGCGCATAATGCTGCAGCAGCGTGGGGATCGCCGCGCCCTGCACGCCCCAACAGGCGTTGGCCGCCAGCAGAAAGAAGGCGATCCAGCCAAGCTGATGGCTGTTCATTACGCCATAGATGCACAGTGCGGTCGCCGCGCCGCCAAAGACGAAGATCAGCGGCGCCTGATAAGGACGGATGCGATCGAGCAACGCGCCGCCGAGGTATTTGGAGGCGATGCTGACGATGAAAGGCAGCGCGGCCATCCAGCCCATTTGCTTGATGGAGAACCCCTTTTCATCGGTCAGGTAAGCCGGCAGCCAGGCGCTGGAGCCCCACAGGTAACTGAGCGTGGCGATCTCGATCAGCAGGATCCAGCCGAGCATCGGCGTGCGCCAGGCCAGCGCAAAGGTGTGCCAGACGCGGCTTAGCACCGGTTGCGGATCGGCGGGGCGTGAAGATGAAGATAAGGCGAGCGGATGAACGAACAACCGCACCAGCGCCAGGCCCAGCAGCAGGTTGAGCAGCGCCAGCAGGTGAAACGACATCGCCCAGCCGAAGTGCGCCATCAGAAAACTCACCAGCGGAAAGCCGATCACCAGCCCCAACGAGACGCCCAGCGCGCTGACCGCGTTGGGCTTGCCGCGCTCGTCGGCGGCGAAATGATCGCTGATGTACATGGTTTTCAGCGAGAACAGCGGCCCTTCGCTGACGCCAAGCAGCGCGCGCACCACGCACAGCAACAGCAGCGATCCCGCCAGCGGCGAGGCGGCGGTGAGCAGCGCCCACAGCACCACGCTCAGCGTCAGCGCACGGCGGTAACCCATCAGCGTTTCCAGAAACGGCGTCAGCAACATGGCGGAGAGGCCGTAACCGAGTAAAAACACCGTCATCAGTGTGCCCTGGTGAGCGCGGTCACCGCCGAGTTGAAAGTGTTGCAGGAAGTCGGGATTGACCAACATCACGGCGATATTAACTCGATCCGCATAGGCGATAACGATCAGAAACAGCAGGGCGATCACCCCAAACCAGCGTTGACGTTGTTGCACGGCGCGTTCCTCAGTGCGAGCGGTTGACGAATTCAGGCAGCAGTAAACTCACCCGAGGATGCCATTTGGCGCAAACGCGGGGATGGGGCTGATTGATGTAAATTTATTGTTATCAAATAGGGTGTAAAAGACAGAGAGAAAACACTTTTACGCGCAATACGCCGCCGGGATCAACGCATTTTTTGCCATAAATTAGCGAGGGAGCGCACAACTGACATAGGTTTTTCATATCGGTGCATGATTTCGTGATCTTTCCCGCATTTGTCATTTTTAAACAACCTTTCATTAACATTTGCTGTTCCGCTCGCTTGACGAAAGTTTCGCCAGACTTATAGTGGCTGTATTAAATAAGAAACTGAGTTTCATATATGAAACAATCAGATAGAGGATAAAAGCAATGAGCTGGAAGAATGTGTGCGAAGTGTCTCAGGTGAAAGAAGATTTTCCTTTCTCCGGCAAAGTGGAAGGAAAGGAGATCGGGGTGTACCTGCTCGACGGTAACTACTACGCGCTGGAAGACGTCTGCCCGCATGCTTATGCCTTGCTCAGCCAGGGGTTTGTAGACGACGGCAAGGTTGAGTGCCCGCTGCACGAAGCGCTGTTTGACGTGCGTACCGGCCAGTGCCTGCGCGAGCCGGGCGGCCGCGATCTGCAAACCTATCCCACCCGGGTGGTCGACAACCAAATCCAGATCACTTTTATCGCGGAGGAGTAATCATGCAGCACATCACCGATTTCAATCCCTGGCTGCCGGACACCCAACAGGTGACGCCGGCCCGCGAAGGCGGCAACGGTCAAATCCATCAGCCGGGCCAGTTCCGCAATGTCATCTGGCAAAACCGCGCCCGGGTGCCGGACGGCTTCGAAACCGCCCTGGTGGCGGCGCTGGAAACGATCTTCGGTCAGGGGGCGGAAGAGCTGGAGCAGATCGTCAGCGCGTTGAATCAGCGTCGTCTGTTCGATCGCAGCGGCCAGCCGTGGAATGAGGCGACGTTCCGCGAATTCCTTCACGTTAACGGTTTCTGAGCGACACCCGGGAGAAGACAATGACAGCAAACACAACATCCTCCGAACAGAGCTTGCAGGACTATCTTGACCAGGGGCTGCGCGGCATGTGGTATCCGGTGCTGGCCAGCTGGGAAGTGGGCAACAACCCGGTTGGTATCACCCGCCTGGAGCAGCAAATCGTGGTGTGGCGCGACGCTGAAGGCCAGATCCATGCGCTGGAAGACCGCTGCCCGCACCGTGGCGCGCGGCTTTCCATGGGGTGGAACCTCGGCGATCGCATCGCCTGTTGGTATCACGGGGTGGAAGTCGGCGGCGACGGGACGGTGAAAGACGTGCCGGCGGTGGATCGCTGCCCGCTGGTGGGGCAAAAATGCCTGCGATCTTACCCGGCCAAAGAAGCCTATGGCGCGGTGTTCCTCTATTTCGGCGTGACGGCGGATGAAGCGCCGGCGGAGCTGACTTTCCCGCAAGAGCTGGCGGACGAAGCGTCGTACAGTCATTTTCTGTGCACCGCCAGCTGGAACTGCAACTACCAGTACGCCCTGGAAAACGTGATGGATCCGATGCACGGCACCTACCTGCACTCCTCTTCACACTCGATGGCGGAAGGGGATCGCAAGGCGGACATGGCGCTGGAGCCGACCGACAGCGGCTTCATCTTCAAGAAAAACGGCCAGATCGGCGTCAACTTCGACTGGGTGGAATTCGGCAACAGCGGCGCGTATTGGATGCGCCTGTCGATCCCGTACAAGAAGCGCTTCGGGCCGGGCGGTCACTTCTGGATCATCGGCATGGTGGTGCCGGAGGACAAGGATCACTGCCGGGTATTCTTCTGGCGCATTCGTAAGGTCAAGGACTGGCAGCGCGACATGTGGCGCTTCATGTACCGCAATCGTCTGGAATCGTTGCATTGGGACGTGCTCGAGCAGGATCGCATCGTGCTTGAGAACATGGCGCCTAACGCCCGCGGCCGCGAATATCTGTACCAGCACGACGTCGGTCTTTCTCGTCTGCGCCGCCTGATGCAGAAAGAGGCGCAAAAACAGCTGGCGACGCTGCGCGAGCGGGAGGCGGCGCAGTGAACGGCCTGCTGAACGGTAAACGCATCGTGGTCACCGGCGCGGCGCGCGGCCTGGGCTACAGCTTCGCCACCGCCATCGCCGCTGCCGGCGCGCAGGTGGTGATGTGCGATATTTTGGCGGATGAGCTGGCGGCGAGCGGCGCCGCGCTGCGTGAGCAGGGCGCTCAGGTGGAAACGCAAACCATCGATCTGGCGTCACCGGATTCGATCCGTTCGGCGTTCGAGAAGATCGCCGGCGGCGGCGGGATCGACGGCCTGGTGAACAACGCGGCGCTGGCGACCGGCGTCGGCGGCAAAACCATGATGGAATACGATATCGAACTGTGGGATCGGGTGATGCAGGTCAATGTGCGCGGCACCTGGCTGGTGAGCCAGGCGGCGGTGCCGCTGCTGGCGCGCAACCCGCACGCCAAGATCGTCAACGTGGCGTCGGACACCGCGCTGTGGGGCGCGCCGCGCCTGATGGCCTATGTTGCCAGCAAAGGCGCGCTGATCGCGATGACCCGATCGATGGCGCGTGAGCTGGGTCCGCAGGGCATCTGCGTCAACGCCATCGCGCCGGGCCTGACGCGGGTGGAAGCTACCGAGTATGTCCCCGCCGAGCGCCACCAGCTGTACGAGCAGGGGCGCGCGTTGGCCGGGGCGCAGCACCCGGACGATGTGAACGGTACGGTGCTTTATCTGCTGTCGCCGCTGGCGGATTTCGTCACCGGTCAACTGCTGCCGGTCAACGGCGGCTTCGTATTCAACTGACGGCCCGCAGGGCAGGCGCACAGCGCAGGAGCGAGAGATGGCGGACGAGCAAGCATGTAAATATCTGATCCCGGGGCTGGATCGCGGGTTGCAGTTGCTGCTGGCGTTTGGCGAGCAGCATAAGGAGATGACTTTCGCCGAGTTGCATCGCCTGGTCGATATGCCGAAGGCCACCGCTTATCGCGTGGTGCAGACGCTCGAACACCTGGGCTTTCTGGAGCGCAATCCGCGCACCAACACCTTTGCGCTCGGCATCAAGGTGCTGCGCCTCGGCTTCGAATATATCGCGTCGCTGGACGTGGCGCAGGCCGGCCAGCCGGTGATCGAGCAGCTGCGCGATCGCAGCCAGTGCAGCAGCCATCTGGCGATCCGCGACGGGCGTGACGTGATCTATATCGCCCGCGTCAGCGCCGCCGGTTCGCAGATCAATCAGGTCAGCGTCGGCACCCGCTTGCCGGTGCACCAAACCTCGCTCGGCCGCATGTTGTTGACCAGCGCGACTCGCAGCGAGTTCGAACAACTGTATCCAGACGCGCAGCTGCCGGGCAATGCGCCGGGCACTCCGGCGGATCGCGAAACGCTGTGGCAGATGGTGCAGCAAGACAAGGCGCGCGGCTATGTGATCGGCGAATCGTTCTTCCGCCACGGCATCTCCTCGATTGTCTACCCGATCTTCAACCGCGAGCAGCGGGTCGAGGCGGTGGTCAGCATCATGGTGCCGTCCGATGAGATCCCGAAAGCGGATCGCGAGCGGCTGCGCATGGAAGTGCGCGACGCGGCGGAGAAAATTTCCGGCTTCCTCGGCGCGCCGCCGCAGGCCAACGTCGGCTAACCGACAGGACCGACTCTTTTACTCAGGCAGGGACAAGGCCCGTAGCAAACAGGGGCCGGGGTTCACTCATGCCTGAAAACCGTATGCAGCGAGAACGTGAGGCTGAACAATGAGCGTAATCGGAATCGAAAAACTGGAATTTGGCGTCGAAGATCTGCCAACCTGCGAAAAATTCATGCAAGACTTCGGCCTGCAGTCCGCCACGCAACATTGGGGCGAAGCGCAGCGCGAATTCACTACCCTGAGCGGGGCGCGGGTTGTCCTGCATCCGCTGCAAAGCGCGGCGCTGCCTGCGGCGTTTGAAGGCGGTTCCACCCTGCGCCGCATGACCTGGGGCGTGGCCTCGCCCGCCGATCTGGCGCGCCTGCAGCCGCGTTTGGCGCTGATGCCCGGCTTCCGTCAGGTGGGAGAAGAGCTGGAGTGCCTCGATCCCAACGGCATGACGCTGCGCTTCGTCGTCAGCCGCCAGCAGGCGGTCGAGGTGCCGGTCACGCCGATCAACCAATGGGGCGACGTGCGCCGCATCGATCAACCCAGCCCGGTCTATTCGCAGGCGCAGCCGATCAACATTGGCCACGTGGTGTTCTTCGTTGAAGATCTGGCGGCGACCGAGCGTTTCTACCGCGAGCTGTTGGATTTCCAGGTTTCCGATCGCTATATCGATCGCGCCGTCTTCCTGCGCACCCAGGCGCGCGGCGGCCACCATAACCTGTTCCTGCTGAAGCTGCCGAACCGCCCACGCGGCCTGAACCACGTGGCGTTCACCGTGCGCGATATCCACGAAGTGATCGGCGGCGGCATTGCCATGAACAAAGAGCAGTGGAGCACCTTTATCGGCCCCGGCCGTCACCCGATCTCCTCGGCCTATTTCTGGTACGTCAACAGCCCGACCGGCGGCGCGTTCGAGTACTACACCAACGACGATTATCTGACGGAAAACTGGCAGCCGCGCGAGCTGGAACATTCGCTGGTCTCCTTCACCGAATGGGCGGTAGAGGGCGGCATCGATCACGACACGCGCCGCCAGCATAAAAAGGCGGAGGCTTTATGAACCGGCCGGAGCAGGCGGGCATCGTCATCGTCGGCGGCGGCCAGGCCGGCGGTTGGGCGGCCAAGACGCTGCGCGACCGGGGTTACAGCGGCCGGCTGACGGTTGTCAGCGACGAACCCTACGATTTTTACGAGCGGCCGCCGCTGTCGAAAGCGGCGCTGCTGGATGCCGCGGCGCCCCTCAGCCGGCTGTTCAGCGAACAGACGGTGGCGGAGCTGAATATCGACTGGCGCCGCCCGCTGCGCGCCGAGTCCATCGACGCTGAACAGCAAATCGTTACGCTCAGCGACGGGCAACGGCTGCAGTTCGAGCAGTTGCTGATCGCCACCGGCGGGCGGCCGCGTTTGCCGAGCGCTGCCTGGGCGCAGCACCCGCGCGTGATGACGCTGCGTTCCTGGGACGATGCGGCCCGGTTGCGGCAGGGGCTGCAGGGCTGCCGTCGCCTGGCTATCGTCGGCGGCGGTTGGATCGGGCTGGAGATCGCCGCTTCCGCGCGGCGTCTCGGCGCCGAGGTGACGGTGTTTGAACGCCAGCCTGCGCTGTGCATGCGCAGCGTCGGCGCCGATGTCTCACAGGCGTTGCTCGAACTGCATCGCCGGCAGGGCGTCACGGTGCTGTGCGGCTGCGGCGAGATCTCGCTGGAAGATCGCGACGGCGCCGCCTGGATCGGCAGCGAAGTCAGCGATCCGCAGGTCTTCGATCTGGTGGTGGTGGGGATCGGCGTCGAGCTGAATCTCGAACTGGCGCGCAGCGCCGGGCTGGCGATCGAGTCCGGCATTGTGGTCGACGGCCAGGGGCGCACCAGCCATCCGGCGATCTTCGCCGCGGGCGATGTGGCGCGTCACCCGACGCTTGGCCTGTGCCTGCAGTCCTGGGCCTACGCGCAAAATCAGGCCATCAGCACCGCCTGCGCGATGCTCGACGCCTTCGCCGCCCCGTATGACGACGTGGCCTGGCTGTGGTCGGATCAATATGACGTCAATATCCAGATCCTCGGCGTGCCGAGCGGCGGTGTGCACCATGTGGTGCGCCGCACGCCGCAGTCGCAGGTGTTCTTCACGCTGAACGCCGATCGGCAGCTGGTGCAGATGGTGGCGTTCAACGACGCGCGTACCATCAAGCTCGGCAAGCGTTGGTTGGCGAGTGGCCGGGTGCTGGATCCGCAGCAACTGGCGGATGCGGAGTTTTCTTTGATGGCGTTGAAATAACGCCCGAACCTCGGGAGCGTTTTATGACTACGCAAGACATTGACGCCCGCGCTGGACGGGTGGGGGAAACCGTTGCCGAAAATCCGCAGCAGCGGGTGCGCTGGTCGGTACCGATCGCGCTGTTTGCCTGCGTGCTGCTGGCTTTTTTCGACAAGATCAGCATCGCGGCGCTGTTTTCCGACGCCGAGTTTCAGCAGGCGTTGGGCATCGGTTTTGACCCGGCGCGGCTGGGCTTGCTGATGAGCGCGTTTCTGTTCTCCTACGGCATTTCCTCCATGCTGCTCAGCGGCATCGGCGATCGGCTTAATCCGGTCAAGGTATTGATTGGCATGATGGTGGTGTGGGGCGTGCTGATGGTGTTGATGGGGCTGGTGCGTTCCTATCACGCCATGATGACGCTGCGCATTCTGCTCGGCATCGCCGAAGGGCCGCTGCTGCCGATGGCCTACGCCATTATTCGTCAGGCTTTCCCGCCGCAGCTGCAGGCGCGCGCCACCATGCTGTGGTTGCTCGGCACGCCGCTGGGGGCCGCGCTCGGCTTCCCGGTCACCCTGTACATCCTCAATACCTTCGACTGGCAGGCCACCTTCTTTTTTATGGCGTTTCTGACGCTGCCGGTGATGTTGCTGGTGCTGTTCGGCATGCGCCACCTGAACGTCGCGCGTCCGGCGGCGGCGGCCAAGCCGGCGGTGTCCGAACGCAAACAGCACCGCCGCGAGCTGTTGCGCAGTCCGCATTTCTGGATGATTTGCCTGTTCAACATCGCCTTCCTGACCTACCTGTGGGGCATGAACGGCTGGCTGCCGAGCTACCTGATCAAGGGCAAAGGCATTCATCTGGAGCATGCCGGTTACCTCTCTTCGCTGCCGTTCATCGCCATGCTGCTCGGCGAAGTTCTGGGCGCCTGGCTGTCGGACAAGCTGGATCGCCGCGCGCTGGCCTGCTTCCTGTCGCTGTGCGGCGCCGGCCTCGGTCTGGCGGTGGTGTTGCACCTGCAGGGCACCTACAGCGTGATCGCCGCCATGGCCTTCAGCACCTTTATGTGGGGCGCCGGCGCGCCGAATATTTTCGCGCTGTTGGCGAAGGCCACCAGCAGCAAGGTGAGCGCCACCGCCGGCGGCATCTTCAACGGGTTGGGCAATTTTGCCGGTGCGCTGGCGCCGGTGCTGATGGGGGCGTTGATCGCCGCCACCGGCAATATGGATAACGGCCTGCTGTTCCTGGTGGTGATGGCGTTCGTCGGCTGCCTCATTCTGCTGCCGTTGCTGAGAAAGTACTGATTAATCAATCGATTCAACAGAGGAGTGACAACATGTCTCAGGTTGAGAACAAAGCCGGCGTCAAGCCGCAGGATCTGTCGATGGAAAACTGGGTGGAGTCGCGCATCGCCCGTTTCGAGGGCCGCAAATATGACTGGAACGCGCTGAAATTCCAGGCCGACTTCGACCCGAAATACCGCCGCGCGCAGATGCGTTACATCGGCACCGGCGCTACCGGCGTGGCCAGCGATGCCAACACCATTCCGGCAGGCAACTTCACCTTCTCCACCATGGTGTTGCCTTCGAAGTGCGAGGGCCCGCTGCACCTGCATGACGACGTGGAAGAAGTGTTCTTCATGCTGAAAGGCAGCATCACGCTGATGATTCAGGATGGCGAAGAGTATTACGAAACCAGGCTGAAAGAGCGCGATCTGATCTCGGTGCCGGCGGGGGTGTATCGCGGCCTGTTCAACCACGGCGAGGAAGAGGCGCTGATGTGCGTGATGCTCGGCACCGCCAAGCCGGAGATCCCGACCTATCCGGCGGATCACCCGCTGTCCAAAGTGAAGCGCAACTGATGAACGGCCTGGCGCAACGCCAACGGGCGCGCTGCGGGGCGTACACCCTTAGCTGGCGCGAGGCCGGGCAGGGGCGGCCGGTGGTGTTGCTGCATGGCATCAGCTCCGGATCCGCCTCGTGGATCAAGCAGTTCAACGATAACGGCCTGACGGACGGCCACCGTCTGGTGGCGTGGGATGCGCCGGGCTACGGCGGCAGCCTGCCGTTGGCGGATCCGCAGGCCGATGCCGCCGGTTATGCGGCGGCGTTGGCGGCGCTGATTGATGAGCTGCAGCTGGTGCAGCCGCTGATCGTCGGCCATTCGCTGGGGGCGCTGATCGGCAGCGCCTATGCCGCCGGCTATCCGGATGGGCTGTGCGGGCTGGTGTTGGCGGATCCGGCGCAGGGCTATGCCACGGCGCCGGAGGAAAAGCGTCGGCAGGTGTACGGCCAGCGCCAGCAGATGATAGAGACGCTGGGGCCGGTGGGCTACGGCGAGCAGCGGGCGGCGGCCTTGCTGCGTGAAGGGGCGGATCCGCAGGATATCGCCTGGGTGCGCAACGGCATGCAGCAGCTCGATCCCGACGGTTTTCTGAGTGCCGCCTGGATGCTGGCCAACGATGATATCGGCCGCTATCTGGCGCGCTATCGCGGCCCGCTGGAGGTGTGGTGCGGCGAACAGGATCGCATTACGCCACCGGAGAAGGCGGCCGAGCTGGCGGGTGAACAGGACGCGGCGCTGCGTCTGATCGCCACCGCCGGTCATGCCAGCTACCTCGATGCGCCGGCGTGTTTCAACCGCTATCTGCGGGACTTTACGGGAGCAATCCAACGATGAATTTTCAGCTTGAGGATCGGGTGGCGGTGGTGACCGGCGGCTCGTCGGGCATCGGTTTCGAAACCCTGAAGCTGCTGCTGGCCGAAGGGGCGAAAGTGGCGTTCTGCGGCCGCGATCCGGACAAACTGGCCGGCGCAGCAGCCAGCCTGCGCGCGGACTTCCCGCAGGCGGATATCCTGGCGCTGCGCTGTGACGTACTGGACGCGCAGCAGGTGGCGCAGTTCGCCGCTCAGGTGACGGCGCATTTCGGCGGCGTGGATCTGCTGATCAACAACGCCGGTCAGGGCTTCGTCGCCCATTTTGACCAGACGCCGCGCGAGGCCTGGCTGCATGAGGCCGAGCTGAAGCTGTTCGGCGTGATCAACCCGGTGCAGGCGTTCTTACCGGCGCTGGAACGATCGGCGATCGCGTCTATCACCTGCGTCAACTCGCTGCTGGCGCTGCAGCCGGAAGAGCACATGATCGCCACCTCGGCGGCGCGTGCCGCGCTGCTCAACATGACGCTGACGCTGTCGAAAGAGTTGGTGGGCAAAGGCATTCGCGTTAACTCGATCTTGCTGGGGATGGTGGAGTCGGGCCAGTGGCGCCGCCGTTTCGACGATCGCAGCGATAAAGATCAAAGCTGGGAGCAGTGGACGGCGGCGATCGCCGAACGCCGCGGCATCCCGATGAAGCGCCTCGGCAAGCCGCAGGAGCCGGCGCAGGCGCTGCTGTTCCTCGCTTCACCGCTGGCTTCCTTTACCACCGGCGCGGCGCTGGACGTTTCCGGCGGTTTTAACCGCCATGTGTAGCAAGGGCCGAGAAAGATGAAGAAGATCATGATGATTGGTTACGGCGCAATGGCGAAGGAAGTGATCGCCCGTTTGCCTGAAGGCGTGGAGGTCGGCTGGATCCTGGCGCGCGCAGCTCATCATGCGGCGATCGCCGAGGCCTTCGGCGGGCGGGTGCAGGCGCTGACCCATCCGGAGCAGTGTTCGCAGCGGCCGGATTTGGTGCTGGAGTGCGCCAGCCAGCAGGCGGTGGCGGAGTTTGGCGAGGCGGTGCTGCAGCGCGGTTGGCCGCTGGCGGTGATCTCGACCGGCGCGCTGGCGGACGCCGCATTGCAACAGCGGCTGCAGCAGGTTTGCCGCAGGCATCACGGGCAACTGATCGTGCTGTCCGGCGCGGTGGCGGGGATGGACGGGCTGGCGTCGGCGCGTGAAGGCGGGTTGGAGAGCGTGACCTATCAGGCCAGCAAGAGCCCGGCCAGCTGGCGCGGCAGCCCGGCGGAGCAACTGATCGACCTCGATGCGGTGCGCGAGGCGCAGGTATTTTTTGAAGGCTCGGCGCGCGAAGCGGCGCGTTTGTTCCCGACCAATGCCAACGTGGCGGCCACTATTGCGCTCAACGGTCTGGGGATGGACGCCACCCGGGTGCGCCTGCAGGTCGATCCCGCCACCCGGCGCAATACCCATCGCCTGCAGGTGTGCGGCGACTTTGGCGAGTTTCACATTGAGCTGAGCGGTAACCCGCTGGCGAGCAATCCCAAAACATCAACCCTGGCGGCGCTGAGCGCGGTACAAGCCTGCCGCCGTCTGGTGGACGGCGGTTTTATTGCCTGAACGGCAGGAGCGGAGCATGGAACGATTGAATATTTTTGTCGCCGGGCGCTGGCGTGAAGGGCGTGGCGAAGAGATGGCTTCGGTATTCCCGGCCGATGGCAGCGTCAACGCGCGGCTGCGCGCCGCTAACGTCGAGGACGTGAACGAGGCGGTGGAAGCGGCGGAACGCGCCTGGCGCGCGCCGGAGTGGCGCGGACTGGTGCCGCACCAACGCGCCTCGATTCTCTACCGCGTCAGCAACCTGATCCTGGCGCAGCAGGAACAGCTGGCCGAGCTACAGACTCGCGACAACGGCAAACCGCTGGCGGAAACCCGCGGCCTGGTGGCCAGCGCGGCGGCGACCGCGCGCTATTTCGCCGCCGCCTGCGAGGTGTTGGAAGGCGAGCTGCCGACCCCGCGCAGCGCCGAGGTGATGACCCTCAGCCAGTATCAACCGATGGGAGTGATCGCCGCCATTACGCCGTGGAACTCACCGATCGCCAGCGAAATGCAGAAGGTGGCGCCGGCGCTGGCGGCGGGCAACGCGGTGGTGCTCAAACCGGCCGAAGCCACGCCGCTGATGGCGCTGAAGCTGGCCGAGCTGTTCGAACAGGCGGGACTGCCGGCCGGGCTGCTCAGCGTGTTGCCGGGCAAAGGTTCGGTGATCGGCGAGGCGTTGGCGCGCCATCCGCTGGTGAAGAAGATTTCCTTTACCGGCGGGACCAGCACCGGGCGCCATTTGGCGCACATCGCCGCCGACAAGCTGATCCCCACCTCGCTGGAGCTGGGGGGCAAATCGCCGACCATCGTGCTGGAGGACGCCGATCTGGAACAGGCGGCGCGCGGCATCTGCTACGGCATTTTCAGCTCCGCCGGCCAGGCGTGCATCGCCGGCTCGCGCCTGTTCGTACACCGTTCGCTGTATCAGCCGCTGCTGGCGCGCTTGACCGAACTGAGCGCGGGATTGCGCATCGGCAACCCGCTGGTGCCGGGCGTGCATCTTGGCCCGCTGATCAGCGCCAAACATCGGCAAAGCGTGGCGGACTACGTGGCGCTGGCGCGGCAGGAGGGCGGCCGGGTGGTCATCGGCGGCGAAGCGCCGGCCGATCCGCAACTGGCGAGCGGCAGCTATTACCTGCCGACCATTATTGAAGGCTTGAACAACGACGCCCGCGTTTGCCAGGAAGAGATCTTCGGCCCGGTGCTGGTGGCGCTGCCGTTCGACGACGAGCAACAGCTGATCGAACAGGCCAACGACTCGGTGTATGGCCTGGCGGCCGGCATCTGGAGCCGCGACTTCCCTCGCGCGATGGCGCTGGCGGAGCGGCTGGAAACCGGCACCGTCTGGGTCAATACCTACAAAACGTTCTCGATTTCCACGCCGTTCGGCGGTTTCAAGGAGAGCGGGTTGGGCCGCGAAAAGGGCCTGAACGGCATCAAGGCCTACATGCAGCAGAAAAGCGTGTATCTGGCGCTGAGCCATCAGGTGAACCGCTGGAGCGACTAGGCCGACACCTCTACGCATAACCCTAATAACGATTACCCTAAGAAGGCAGATGATGAGCGATAAAATCACGGTTGGCGAGGCGATAGCCCGGACTCTGGAACAGTACGCGGTGTCGGCGATGTACGGCATCATTTCGATTCATAATCTGCCGATCGCCGATGCGGTGGGGCAGCGCGATAAAATTCGCTTCGTGCCGGCGCGCGGCGAAGCGGGGGCGGTCACCATGGCCGACGCGCACGGGCGCTTCTCCGGCCTGGGCGTGGCGTTGACCAGCACCGGCGCCGGCGCCGGCAACGCGGTGGGGGCGATGATTGAGGCGCTCAACGCCAACACGCCGCTGTTGCATATCACCGGCCAGGTGGAAAAAGCCTATCTGGATGCCGACGCCGGTTTTATTCATGAAACCCGCGATCAGCTCGGCTTCCTGCGCGCCTGCTCCAAGCGCGCTTACCGTGTCAATTCGCCGGAGCAGGCGGTGGCGGTGATCCAGCGAGCGATCCTGGATGCGCAAACCGTGCCCTGCGGCCCGGTGGCGGTCGAGATCCCGATCGATATTCAAAGCAGCCTGGTGTCCCGTTCGGTGCTGACCGAGCCGTTGGCGCCGGCGCCATTGCCGAAGGCGGACGATGCGGCGGTGGAACGGCTGCATCAGCGGCTGAAACAGGCCAAGCGTCCGCTGCTTTGGTTAGGCGGCGGCGCCTTGGCCTGCGGCGATGCGGTGCGCAAGCTGGCGGACGCCGGCGTGGCGGTGATCTCCAGCACCCACGGGCGCGGCATTCTGCCGGACAGCCATCCGCGCAGCCTGCGGGCGTTCCACAACTCGCCGAGCATCGAGGCGATCCTGACGCAGTGCGATCTGACGCTGGTGGCCGGTTCACGGCTGCGCAGTAATGAAACCCGCACCTGGACGCTGCCGCTGCCGCGCCCGCTGGTGCAGATTGACATCGATCCGGCGGCGGCCAACCGCAACTACCTGGCCGATGAGCAGATCAACGGCGACTGCGCGGCGCTGCTGGCGGCGCTGGCGGCGCGGTTGGCCCCCGGCGAAAAGGTCAACGCCGAGTGGGATGCCGAAATCGCGGGGGCGGTGCAGCAGGCGGAGAGCGCGCTGCGCCAGCAGTCCGGTGAATACGCCAAACTCAATGACGCCATCGACGCCGCACTGCCGCAGGACGGATTGCTGGTGCGCGATATCACCGTTTCCGGCAGCGTCTGGGGCAGCCGTCTGTTCCGTGCGATCTCGCCGCTGTGCAACATTCACTCGCTGGCCGGCGCTATCGGCATGGGGCTGCCGATGGCGATTGGCACCGCGATTGCCAACCCGCAGCGCAAGGTGGTGGGGCTGGTGGGCGATGGCGGTTTGGCGCTGGGCCTGGGGGAACTGGCGACCATGGCGCAGGAACAGGTGAACATCACCCTGCTGATCATGAACGACGGCGGCTATGGCGTGATGCGTGGCATTCAGGACAAGTATTTCGCCGGGCGCCAGTATTACAACGAGCTGCATACGCCGGCCTTTACCCAGATCGCCGAAGCGATGGGGTTGAAAGCCTGGAAGGTGGACGCGGCGTCGCAGTTCAACGGCGTGCTGGCCGAGGCGATCAATTACCCGGGACCGTCGGTGGTCGAGGTGGACATGAAGCAGGTCGGGCCGCTGACCTTCGCCGGGCCGCCGCAGAAAACGCTGTATTGAGACGATAAAAAAACGCCCGGCGGTTGCCGGGCGTTCTCGTGGTTATTTCTCTGCCGCGATGCGATCGCGAATGTGCTGCGCGCGCGCTTGGGAAGACGGGTGATCGTCGAACATGCTGCTCTGACGACCGGCTTCCATTTGGGCCAGTTTTTCGAAGCTGGTGGCCAGGCCGTTCGGATCGATACCGCGTTTTTTCAGCAGATCGAACGAGTAATCATCCGCTTCGCTTTCCTGCTTCTGCGAGAACTGGGCGCTGACCAGCTTCTCGCCGATATCCGCCAGCTGCGACTGCGACAGCGAGCCGATGACGCCGCCGGCGGAGGACGCCGCGGTGCGCAGCGCCACGGTGCCGTAAGCCACCTGCATCGCTTTACGGGTGTGGCCCAGCGCCACGTGGCCCATTTCGTGGCCCAGCACGCCTTCCACTTCGTTGTCGTTCATGATGTCCATCAGGCCGCTGTAGACGCGAATGCAGCCGTTGGCCATCGCCCAGGCGTTGACGTCTTTGGTCACGTAGACCTTGTAGTTGGCCGGGGTGCCGTTGATGTTGTCGCCCAGTGCCGCAGCGATTTTGTTGAGGCGCTTGGCATAGGTGCTGTCGGCCGGCGCGATTTGTGCCTTGCTGTCCATCTCGGCGCAGGATTTATCACTCAGGGCCTTAACGTCGTTGTTGCTCAGGGTCGCCGCCTGGAACGCCTGCGCGCCGGACTGCATCAGGGTTTCGGTATTCAGGTTTTGACAGCCGGTTGCCAGGGTGGCAATGCCCAACGCAATCAAAGAGGTACGAATTTTCATAACGCCATCTTCCTGTGAAGGTAACAAGGTAAAAGAGTCATTTTGCCTGGAGGAAATCGTGTCGCAAGAGCCTAGTGTACGCCAGCCGGAGCGAGAATAGTGTTATTCCGAAAAAGCGTCCAATCGTGCTAATAAGTGGTGAACTCGCTCTCATTTGGCATTAGGGATTGCCGTTGTGATGTGGAGTCTGAGAAAATAGGGAACTTGACTGCTTTTTTTATCCGACCTGGAGTAAAACATGTCCTCTCGTAAAGAGCTTGCCAACGCTATCCGCGCACTCAGCATGGACGCCGTACAAAAAGCAAATTCCGGCCACCCGGGGGCCCCTATGGGCATGGCGGACATCGCCGAAGTCCTGTGGCGTGACTACCTCAACCACAACCCGACTAACCCGCACTGGGCTGACCGCGACCGTTTCGTGCTCTCCAACGGCCACGGCTCCATGTTGATTTACAGCCTCCTGCACCTCACCGGCTACGACCTGCCGATGCGCGAGCTGGAAAACTTCCGTCAGCTGCATTCCAAAACCCCGGGCCACCCGGAGTACGGCTACACCCCGGGCGTTGAAACCACCACCGGCCCGCTGGGCCAGGGCATCGCCAACGCCGTCGGCTTCGCCATCGCCGAACGCACCCTGGCGGCGCAGTTCAACCGCCCCGGCCATGACATTGTCGACCACCACACCTACGCCTTCATGGGCGACGGCTGCATGATGGAAGGCATCTCGCACGAAGTCTGCTCCCTGGCCGGCACCCTCAAGCTCGGCAAACTGACCGCCTTCTACGATGACAACGGCATCTCCATCGACGGCCACGTCGACGGCTGGTTCACCGACGACACCGCCCTGCGCTTCGAAGCCTACGGCTGGCACGTGGTGCGCAATGTCGACGGCCACAACCCGGACGCCATCAAGGCGGCGATTGAAGAAGCGCGCAAGGTGACCGACAAGCCGTCGCTGCTGATGTGCAAGACCGTTATCGGCTTCGGTTCGCCGAACAAGGCCGGCACCCATGACGTGCACGGCGCCGCGCTGGGCGCCGCCGAAGTGGCCGCCACCCGCGAAGCACTGGGCTGGAAATACGCCGCCTTTGAAATCCCGCAGGACATCTACGCCCAGTGGGACGCCAAAGAAGCCGGTCAGGCCAAAGAAGCGGCCTGGAACGACAAGTTCGCCGCCTACGCCAGGGCCTTCCCGGAACTGGCCGCCGAGTTCAAGCGCCGCATGAACGGCGAGCTGCCGGCCGACTGGAAAGCCGACGCCAAGGCGTTCGTGGAAAAACTGCAGGCCAACCCGGCCAACATCGCCAGCCGCAAGGCGTCGCAGAACGCGCTGGAAGCGTTCGGCAAGGTGCTGCCGGAGTTCCTGGGCGGCTCCGCCGACCTGGCGCCGAGCAACCTGACCCTATGGTCCGGCTCGAAAGCGCTGAACGTTGACCCGGCGGGCAACTACATTCATTACGGCGTGCGCGAGTTCGGCATGACCGCCATCACCAACGGCATCGCGCTGCACGGCGGCTTCCTGCCGTACTCGGCGACCTTCCTGATGTTCGTGGAATACGCCCGCAACGCGGTGCGCATGGCGGCGCTGATGAAGCTGCGCAACGTGTTCGTCTACACCCACGACTCCATCGGTCTGGGCGAAGACGGCCCGACCCACCAGCCGGTGGAGCAGCTGGCGAGCCTGCGCGTGACCCCGAACATGAGCACCTGGCGCCCGTGCGACCAGGTGGAATCGGCGGTGGCGTGGCAGTACGGCATCGAGCGTAACGACGGCCCGACCACGCTGGTGTTCTCGCGCCAGAACCTGACCCAGCAGCCGCGCACCGCAGAGCAGCTGGCGAACGTGTACCGCGGCGGCTACGTGCTGAAAGACTGCGCGGGCACGCCGGACGTCATCCTGATCGCCACCGGCTCCGAAGTGGGCATCACGGTGGAGGCGGCGGACAAACTGACCGCGGCGGGCCGCAAGGTGCGCGTGGTGTCGATGCCGTCGACCGACGCGTTCGACAAGCAGGATGCGGCGTACCGCGAGTCGGTGCTGCCGGCGGCGGTAACGGCGCGCGTGGCGGTGGAAGCGGGTATCGCGGACTACTGGTACAAGTACGTGGGCCTGAACGGCGCCATCGTGGGCATGACCACCTTCGGTGAGTCGGCGCCGGCGGAGCAGCTGTTCGCCGAGTTCGGCTTCACCGTGGACAACGTGGTGGCGAAGGCGCAGGCGCTGCTGAAGTAAGCCGCCGGGCGCAAGCCGATAAAAAAGCCGGTCATCATGACCGGCTTTTTTTATGGGCGGAAATCGCGATTACGACGCGGCCTTGACGCTTTCGGCGCTGCGCAACCGGTCGTAAGCCGCCGCCAGCAACAGCACCAACAGCGTAGGCTGCAGCCAGACCAGACCCTGCTCGGCCAGCGGCAGCTTATCGAACCAGGCGGGCAGCAGGCCGCTGAAGCTTGAAGCCTTCAGGCCATCGGCCAAGCCGAACACCAGGCTGGTGGCGATCACCGGCGCGAAGACGCGCCTGGCGCTGCGCCAGCGGTTCTGGCTGAAGCTGAGCAACACCAGCGCGATGCAGGGCGGGTAGATCGCCGTCAGCACCGGCAGTGAGACGCGGATCAGATTGGCCAGCCCCATGTTGGAAACCAGCATGGCGAAGAGGGCGAGGATGACCACCAGCGCGCGATAAGAGAGCGGCAGGTAGCGTGAGAAAAAGTCCGCGCAGGCGCAGGTCATGCCAACCGCCGTTACCAGGCAGGCGATGAACATCAGCACCGCCATAAAGACGCTGCCCAGATCGCCGAAGGTGTGCTGTACATAGGCGTGCAGGATTGCCGCGCCATCCTGAGCGCCATTCTCGATCAGGCTGCCGCTGCCGGCGCCGAGTTTGAACATGCAGATATAGACCAGCGTCAGGCCGACGCCGGCGATCAGGCTGGCCCACAGCGTATAACGCAGCAGCAACCCGCTGTCGCTGACGCCGCGCGAGCGGGCGGCGGTAACGATAATCGAACCGAACATCAGCGCCGACAGCGTGTCCATGGTTTGATAACCCTGCACGAAGCCGGTGGAAAACGCCGCGGCCTGATAGCTGCCGACGGCGGAGAGCGGCGCGCCTGCGGGCCAGATCAGGGCGGCGATGCCGAGCGCGGCCAGCGCCAGAATTTTCAGCGGCGCCAGAATATGGCCGACGTTATCGAGCAAGCGGCCGGGATACAGCGACACGAGCATCGCCAGGGTAAAGAACAGCAGGCTGTAGATGAACTGCGGCAGGGCGCCGTCGCCGGTGAAAGGCGCAATGCCGAGGGCGAAAGAGACATTGGCGGTTCGCGGCGTGGCGAACAGCGGGCCGAGCGCCAGATAGCAGACGGTCGCCAGCAGCAGGCCGGCGGTGCGGCCGATGGGGCCGGTAAGCAGGCTGATGCTGCCGCCGACGCGCGCCAACGCGATCACGGCGATCACCGGCAGGGCGACGGCGGTCACCATAAACCCGAGGGCGGCCGGCCACAGATGTTCGCCGGACTGCAGCCCCACCAGCGGCGGGAAAATGATGTTGCCGGCGCCGACAAACAGGGCAAAGGTCATAAAGCCCAGGGCGATAATGTCTTTCGGGGATAAACTCTTGGTCATAACGGTATGGCACTGCCTGTATTCATGAAATAAACGGCCCGCCTGCAGAGGGCTGGCGCGTGGGGCAGCGAGCGCCCGCAAAAATTTTCGTCCGGCAGGATATAATAATTCGGCGACAAAAACCTGATTAATCCAGCGCTGTTTATCCTGGCGTGAACCGGCCGCACAGAGGGATCATGGCGGCCGGCCCGGCAGCGCGTTAGCTCGCGCGCGCCACCATGTCTATCGACAGCGGGATTTCGATATGCGGCTTGAAAGAGTCATACGCGAAGGAGACGTGGCCGTCTTCGACCGGTTTACGGGTGAAAAAGATCAGCATATCGCGGGTTGAATCCTTACGTTTGTCCTGCGCTTTTACCGGAGAGAGGCTGTGTTTGCGCTCGTGGTCGACAATCAGCAGGGTGTCGAGGAAATGCCGATGCTGTATTTCGCCCAAAACCCATTCGGGCCGGGCCCGATCGAATTTGATCCCGCTGGTTTCGCGCATATCGTGAATAAAGGTCTTGGCGCTGTCATCGGTCATGTTGTCGCAGCCGAGGAAGGTTGTCATGGTGTGGTCGACGCCGTCGCTGTGCACGCCTTCCAGCGCCGGTTCGCCCAGCATCTGCGGCGTGGTGACGGTGCGCAGGTTGAATACGGTGCAGACGAACTTGTTGATCTTCTGATTAAGCCGGGGGCGCGGCGCCACGCCCACGCCATCGATCACGTAGGCTTTGAATTTCATCAGCGCCTGAAAGGCCGTATTCAACTGCAGATCGTCGTTGATGCCGCGGAAATGGCGCACCTTTCCCGAATCGTAGCGGATGAAGTCTTCCTCGACCGAGAGCACGAAAGGCTGGAACTCCAGCCGCTCAATCCGGGCGCGATCGAAGTCGAAACAGAAGCGGCCGTTTCTGGACTTGCGGAAAGGCAGCGTGGGATCATCCGCCAGATTGGCGCTGACCTGCTGCAGCCTGGCGAAATCTTCCGGCCGCGCGCCCAGCGCCAGCAGGATTGCCTGCATGGTAGCGCCGGGGATAAAGGCTGAACGGTGTTCCTGGTATGCCTTCTTAACTTCATCAAGCAGAGATAACTGTCGCATTTCTCGGTGGCCTCACGAATGATGGGGCGGTTATAAAATCTTGCTGCCGATCTCCACGTCGAAATCGGGTTTCAGCAAGACGGTGCCTTGATCCCTGGTGACCGCGGCAAGAACCAGCACTTCGGATTTAAATCCGGCAACCCGCCTGGCGGGGAAATTAACGACGGAGATGACTTTTCTGCCAAGCAGGTCATCTTCCTGATAGTTTTCGCATAATTGTGCCGAGCTGTTTTTAATGCCAATTTCCTCGCCGAAATCAATGCGCAGCTTATAGGCGGGTTTTAACGCCTTGTCGTTATATTCCACGGAAATAATTTCGCCAATACGCATATCCAGTTTCATAAAGTCAGTGATTTCGGCCATGAGTCAGTCCCGTTAATTAAATGGCTTCAGAAAGGCTAGCAAAGGGGAATTATCCCGACAATGTCGCCAAGAGGGGAATATTTATACCCGATGTAGCAATTAATTTACATTGTCGTAACGTAGCGTAATTAATTATAAGCTTGATGAATTATATGAAATTGAAACTTCATTATTCACCGGTAATTATGTGCACCATCTGAACTTGGGCGTCCGCTCGGCACTGTTAAGCCCGTGTTAAATTGGTTAGTATGCCTTTATTCATCAACCGCATTTTTTCAGGTAGTGATATGGAAATAACCCCGCGTGAAAAACGCGATCGGCGAAAGGCATTTATCGCGCCGTTTTTCCTGATATTAATTTGGTCGACGGGTTTTATTGCCGCGCGGGCGGTGGCGGATCATGCCGATCCCAACCTTTTCCTGACCTTTCGCTTTTTGATCGCCGCCGCGGTATTCGCTTTGCTGGCATTGCATTGCGCCTGGCCCAAGGGGCGGCAGTTCGTGATGCACCTGCTGACCGGCATGTTGATGAATGGCGTTTATCTCGCTGCAAGCTGGTGGGCGGTAGCGAACGGCCTGGCGGCCGGGGTGATGTCGCTGATCGGCGGCTTGCAGCCGCTGTTCACCGCGCTGATTTTCGCGTTGGTGCTGCGCAAATCGATAGGGTTGCGCTCCTGGGCCGGGCTGGCGATCGGCTTTATCGGCGTTGCGCTGGTGCTTTCTCCCCGGCTGACCGGCATTGATGTCGGCAATATGGCGCTGTTGCCGATCCTGATGGGGTTTGGCAGCATCGTCGCGCTGACGATCGGCATCATGGTGCAGAAGTCTTCGCTGGCGGCGGCCGATCTGCGGGCGGCGGGCGCCATTCAGCACCTCGGCGCGGCGATCGTGACCGGCGCGTTGGCGGCCGTGATGGGCTCCGGCGCCTGGGACAATTCGCCGACGCTGTGGTTCTCGCTGCTGTGGTCGGCCGGCGTGTTGTCGCTGGGCGGCACCGCGCTGTTCATCTGGATGGTGCGCCACGGTGATTTGACTCGCATTACCGCGCTGATGCTGCTGGTGCCGCCGGCGGCAGCGCTGCAGGCTTATGCGCTGTTTGGCGAGGCGCTGTCGCTGGTGCAGTTGGCGGGGTTTGCCCTGACCCTGCTGGGGGTAGCCATCGTACAGCGAATTCGTCTGCTGCGGCGTTCTCGCCTGGCCGAATAGTTTGCGACTGGAAGCGCCGTAAAGCCCGCGCTGCCGGGCTTTTTATTGGCTGAAAAACGTCCAACCTCACAAAACCGAAAGATAACAAAGCAACGCCGTTGCCTCGTCACAGTTATTAACTATATGTTAATTTTTGGTTTATTAAATGTGATCAGGGGATGGATGATGATGATGAAAAAAATCAGCGCGACCGTAGCGGCAATCACCTTGCTGGGCTCCGTTTCCGCCTATGCGGCCTTCCCGGCGGGCTACCCCGCCGACTATCAGAAACTGGTCGACGGCGCGAAGAAAGAAGGCAAGGTGGTGATTTACTCGACCACCGACACCAAGGCGGCGGCGCCGTTGATCCAGGGGTTTGAGGCGTTGTATCCGGGCATCAAGGTCGAATACAACGACATGAACAGCACCGAACTGTATAACCGCTTTATCAGCGAGCAGGCGGCCGGCGGCACCAGCGGCGACGTGGTGTGGAGCTCGTCGATGGACACCATTTTGAAACTGGCGGGCGATTACGCGCAGGAATATGCCTCCCCCGAGCAGGCTCAGCTGCCGAAATGGGCGGTATGGCAAGAGAAGGTGTATGGCACCACCTACGAGCCGGTGGTGTTTATCTATAACAAACGCCTGATCCCGCAAGGCGATGTGCCGGATTCGCATGCGGCGCTGGCCAAGCTGATCGCCGGCCAGACGGACAAATTCAAGAAGAAAGTCACCACCTACGACATCGAAAAATCCGGCGTCGGCTTCATGCTGTCGGTGCAGGACTTCAAGGCCGATCCTAACTACTTCAAAACGCTGGCCGATGTGGCCAAGGGCGGGTTGGCGGTGCAATCCTCCACCGGCACCATGATGGAACGCGTTTCCTCCGGTGAAAACCTGATCGGCTTCAATATCCTCGGTTCATACGCCGAGGCCCGCGCCAAGAGCGACCCGTCGCTCGGCATTGTCTATCCGAAAGACTATACCCTGGTGCTGTCGCGCGTGAGCTTCATCAGCAAAGAGGCCGGCAACCCTAACGCCGCCAAGCTGTGGTTCGACTACGTGCTGTCGGAGAAAGGGCAAAATATTCTCGCCAATCAGGCGGATATCCCCTCGATCCGCAACGACATCGAAGGCAAGAACGACATCGATGGCATGACCAAGCTGTTGGGTAACGCGCTCAAGCCGATCCCGGTCGATGACAGCCTGCTGGAATATCTGCAGCCGGCCAAGCGTCTCGACTACATCAAACAATGGCGCGCCGCCGCGGCGAAATAACAGGGACTGCATTCGGACGCGCGCCTGTCGCACGGGCGCGCGCCCTTTGGTCGTCGTTTACAACCATAGGGAGCATTTATGCAAGCATGGCGCAGAAAGTGGCAGAGCCTGCCGCGCGGCCTGGTGGTGTTGATAACCGCGCTGGTTATCTATGTCCCCCTGTCGTTTATCATCATTCAAAGCTTCCTCTCGGCACCGTTTTTCTCTCCTTCCAAGGTCTTCAGCCTTGAGGCCTTCGAGTTCATCTTTACCGACCCGGATTTCTACAAGGCGCTGAAAAGCGGTTTTATTCTGGCATTCGGCCTGGTGATTATCGCCATCCCGCTCGGTGGTATTTTGGCCTTCCTGATGGTGCGCACCGATCTGCCGGGGCGGCGAATCATCGAACCGCTGATTCTGGTGCCGATCTTCGTGTCGCCGATGGTGCTGGGTTTCGGTTACGTGGTGGCGGCGGGGCCGGTAGGCTTCTTCTCGCTGTGGGCGGAGGCGCTGCTGGGCTTCGTGCCGTGGAACATCTACTCAATGGCCAGCATCGTGGTGATAGCCGGATTGACGCACGTGCCCCACGCGTATCTGTACATCTCCTCGGCGCTGCGCAGCGTGGGCTCCGACGTTGAAGAAGCGGCGCGCACCGCCGGCGCCACGCCGCTGCAGGTGATGACCGCCGTCAGTCTGCCGATGGTGCGGCCGTCTATCTTGTACGCCGGGGTGCTGCTGTTCTTCCTCGGGCTGGAAGTGTTCGGCCTGATGCTGGTGCTGGGCGATCCGGAAGGCAACCTGGTGCTGGCGACCTACCTGTACCAGTTGACCAACAAGCTGGGCACGCCGTCTTACCATCTGATGGCGGCGGTGGCGGTGGTGCTGATTTGCATCACTATTCCGTTGGTGATGCTGCAGCGCCGGCTGATGCGCACTGCCAACCGCTTTGTCACCGTCAAGGGCAAAGCCTCGCAGGCCCGCGCTCTGCCGCTGGGTAAATGGCGCTGGGTGGCCGGCGCGGTGGTGGTGTTCTGGCTGACCGTGACCATCGGCGTGCCGCTGATCGGCGTGGTGCTGCGCGCCTTTATCTCCAACTGGGGCGTGGGCGTGTCTGTCTGGGACGAACTGTCGATCAACACCTTTCGCACTATCTGGGCGCAGCCCAACCTGCTGCGCGCCATCGTCAACTCGATGGCGATCGGGGTGATCGGCGGAGCGCTGGCGGTGGCGTGCTACCTGTTTATCGGCATCGCGATGCACCGCAAGCCGGATGGCGCCACGCGCTTCCTCGACTACAGCGTGCTGGTGCCGCGCGCGGTGCCGGGGCTGCTGGCCGGTCTGGCATTCCTGTGGGTGTTCCTGTTCCTGCCGATGTGGCTGGACAAATCGCTCAAGGAAGGCTGGCTGTCGGCGTTGCCGATGGCCGAATGGCTGCGTGCTAACTGGATTGTCTGGCTGCGTTCGCTGCGCAGCACCATATTCAGCGTCTGGCTGGCCTACACCGTGGTGTGGATGGCCTACGGCCTGCGGCTGATCTCTTCCACGTTGCTGCAGGTGGGGCCGGAGCTGGAAGAGGCGGCGCGCAGCGCCGGCGCCAGCCGCGGCCAGATCACCCGCCACGTCACCATTCCGCTGTCGCGCTATGGCCTGATCGGCTCCTGGCTGCTGATGTTCCTGATTTTTGAACGCGAATATTCCACCGGGGTGTATCTGCTGTCTCCGGGCACGGAAACCATCGGCTCGATGCTGGTTTCTCTGTGGGCCGCGGGCGCTATCGATATCGTCGCCGCGCTGTCGTTCATCAATATTCTGCTGGTGGTGCTGGGGCTGGGGATCGCCTTGCGCTTTGGAGTGAAATTACATGATTGAACTTTCGGTAGAGAATCTGCATTTGACCTATGGCGACAACCCGGTGCTGAAAGGGGTGTCGATGGATCTGAAACGGGGCGAAGTGGTCTCGCTGCTGGGCCCGTCGGGCAGTGGCAAAACCACGCTGCTGCGGGCGGTGGCCGGGCTGGAGAAACCGAGCCAGGGGCGGATCGTCATCGGCAACAGCGCGGTGTACAACGGCAGCGCGCGCAGCGAAATTCCCGCCGAAGAGCGCAACCTGGGGCTGGTGTTTCAGTCCTATGCCCTGTGGCCGCATAAAACGGTGTTTGAGAACGTCGCTTACCCGCTGAAGCTGCGTAAGACCGGCTCGGCGGAAATCGCCCAGCGGGTACAGGCGGTGCTGGATCAGCTCGGGCTGGGGCATTTAGCCAAGCGGCACCCGCACCAGCTTTCCGGCGGCCAGCAGCAGCGCGTGGCGATCGGGCGTGCGCTGGTCTACAACCCGCCGGTGATCCTGCTGGATGAGCCGCTGTCCAATCTCGACGCCAAGCTGCGCGAAGAGGCACGGGTATTCCTGCGCGAGCTGATCATCAAGCTCGGTCTGTCGGCGCTGATGGTGACCCACGATCAGAACGAGGCGATGGCCATTTCCGATCGCATCCTGCTGCTCAATAACGGCAAAATCGAACAGCAGGGCACGCCGCAGGAGATGTACGGCTCGCCCACCACGCTGTTCACCGCCGAGTTCATGGGCAGCAACAACCGCTTGCCGGGCAAGGTTGTCGCGCTGGAAGGCGACCGGGCGCGCATCGAAGGCAAGGATTGGGCTCTGTGGGGCAAAGCGGGCGCAGGCGTGCAGGTCGGGCAGGAGGGCACGGCGGTGATCCGCGTGGAGCGCGTGCAGTTGGGCGAAGATCCGCAGGGCAACCAGCTTGAGCTGCCGTTGTTGACCAGCATGTATCTCGGCGATCGTTGGGAATACCTGTTCCGCACCGTGGCCGAAGACTTCGTGGTGCGCGCCTATGGCCACGAGGCGCGCGATCGGGCGCTGTGCCGGCTCTCCCTGCCGGCCGAGCATCTGTGGATATTCCCGAAAGCCTAACCAGGACGCCCGCCGATGCGGGCGCTTCGTTTACAAATCCAGCACCAGCCGGCTGCCTTTGGCGCGCGAGCAGCAGATCAACAGGGTTTGCTGCGCCGCGCGTTCTTCGTCGCTGAGATACTGATCGCGGTGGTCGGCTTCCCCCTCGACGATGCGGGTTTCGCAGGTGCCGCAAATGCCTTCGCGGCACAGGCACTCGACCCTGGCTGCCTTGCTGTTTTCCAGCGCCTGCAGGATGGTCATGTCTTCCGCCACTTCAAGTTCAATACCCGACCGGGCCAGCACCAGCGTAAAGGCACCGCCCGCCGTGTCTTCGGCGGCAAAGGCTTCGCTGTGTAAACGCGCGGCGTCGATACCCCGTTCGGCGGCGATCCGGTAGACCGCTTCGTTCAGCGCCGCCGGGCCGCAGACGTAGATATGGGCGCCGGGTTCCACGTCGGCCAGCGTGCGCGCCAGATCCAACCGGCCGCCAAGGCTGGAGACATGGCAACTGACGTGGTCGGCGAACGGCGCTTGCGTCAGCTGCTGCTGGAAGGCATTGTGCTCTTCACTGTGGAAGCAGTAGTGCAGATGGTAGCGGTGGCCGCTGCGTTGCAGCTCATGCAGATGGGCCATAAACGGCGTGATGCCGATGCCGCCGGCGATCAGCACGTGATGCCGTGCCTCCGGCGCCAGCGCGAACAGGTTATTCGGGGTGCTGATGGTCAGCGTATCACCGATCGCCAGCCGATCGTGCATGAAGTCGGAACCGCCTTTGGAAGGGGACTCACGGCGCACGGCGATCTGGTAACGGTCGAGCTCGAACGGTGAACTGAGCAGCGAATAAGCGTTGCTGTAGCGCCGCTCGCCGTCCTGCATTTGCACGATGATGTGGCTGCCGCCGCTGAAGGCGGGCAGTGGCCGGCCTTGCGGATCCGCCAGGGTAAAGCGCTTGACCTGTGCGGTGACGGTTTCGATGTCGACGACGCGAACATCAAGCATCTGATAGCTGGTCATTCATTGGCTCCAAAGCGCGGGCGTCCCCGCGCATAAAAAAGTTATACCGCCTGGCACAGGTATTTGAGCTCCAGATAGTCTTCGATGCCGTATTCGGAGCCTTCACGCCCCAGGCCTGACTGTTTCACTCCGCCGAACGGCGCCACCTCGTTGGAGATAAGCCCGGTATTGATGCCGACCATGCCGTACTCCAGCCGCTCCGAAACGCGCCAGATGCGCGCCGCATCGCGGGTGTAGAAGTAGGCGGCCAAGCCGTAGATGGTATCGTTGGCCTGGCGGATCGCCTCGGCTTCGTCATCGAACACCACCAGCGGCGCGACCGGGCCGAAGATCTCTTCCTCCAGCAGCAGCGAGCCGGGCTGCACGTCGCCCAGCACCGTCGGGGTGAAGAAGTTGCCGCCCAGCGCGTGCGGCGTGGCGCCGGTCAGCACCTGGGCGCCTTTGCTCAGCGCATCATCGAGCAGCTCCAGCACCTTGTCGCGCGCCTTGCGGTTGATCAGCGGGCCTATTTGCACGCCCGGTTCGAAGCCGTTGCCGACCTGCAGCGCCGCTACCCGGGTGACAAATTTTTCGGCGAACTGGGCGTAAACGCCGCGTTGTATGTAGAACCGGTTGACGCACACGCAGGTCTGCCCGGCGTTGCGGTATTTGGCGATCAGCGCGCCTTCCACCGCGGCATCGATGTCCGCATCGTCAAACACGATGAACGGCGCGTTGCCGCCCAGTTCCAGCGACACCTTCTTGATGGTGTCCGAGCTCTGGCGCATCAGCAGCCTGCCCACCGGCGTGGAGCCGGTAAAGCTGAGTTTGCGCACCTGCGGGTGGCGGGTCAGCTCGGCGCCGATCGCCTGCGAGTTGCCGGTCACCACGTTGAACACCCCGGCGGGAATGCCGGCGCGCTCGGCCAACTCGGCCATCGCCAGCGCCGAGTAAGGGGTCTCGTTGGCGGGTTTGACCACCAGCGTACAGCCGGCCGCCAGCGCCGGCGCGGCCTTGCGGGTTATCATCGCCGCCGGGAAGTTCCACGGCGTGATCGCCGCGCACACGCCGATGCCCTGCTTCAGCACCATCAGGCGTTTATCGCTGCTCGGCGAAGGAATGATGTCGCCGTTGGTGCGCTTGGCCTGTTCGGCGAACCATTCGATAAAGGAAGCGGCGTAGCGGATCTCGCCCAGCGATTCCGCCAGCGGTTTGCCTTGCTCCAGCGTCATCAGGCTGGCCAAATCCTGCTGGTGTTCCAGCATCAGTTCGAACCAGCGGCGCAGCAGCTGCGCGCGCTGTTGCGCCGGCAGCGCGCGCCAGCCTTCCAGCGCCTGCTGGGCGGCGTCGATCGCCGATTGGGTTTCGGCCGTCGCCATGTTGGGCACGCTGCCGATGAGTTGGCCGGTGGCGGGATCGCTCACCGGCAGGGTTTCCTGGTTGTCGGCGTCGCGCCATTGGCCGTTGATGTAGGCCTGTTGGCGGAATAGCGCCCGATCGGAAATATTCACGAGAACCTCACAAGTCAGGGGAAGGGGCCCTTGGGCCCCGTCGCATCAGGGTTGATAAACCTGCGCCAGCAGGTTGTGGAAGTGGGCGATGCCGTGCTCGCTGACGCCGCTGCCGGCGCCGTCGGCCATGATGCGCCCCTGCCCGCGATAGCCGCGCGATTTGAGGCCTTTTTGCACGCTCTCCACCAGCCGCAAATCTTCCGGGCGGAACACGTCGCGGTACCAGTCGATCAGTTTGAGCTGTTCGTCGCTCAAATCGGCGTTGGTGAAGTAAATGTCGTAGTGCTGCAGGGTGGTTTCCGCATCGACCGGGAACTCATAGATCACCGTCATCATGCCTTCCAGCGGCGGCATGTTGAACATGGTGCACGGCCACAGCCAGATGCCGTGGAAGCTGGCTTCTTTACCCTCTTCAAACTTGAACGACTGCTCGGAAGGGCGGGCGTAGCCGAACTGCAGCGTCCAGTTGCCGTGCAGGGTGTGCCAGTAGCGGTCGAACTGCACCGAATCGGCGAAGCCGGGGTGCGCCGGGCCGCAGTGGTAGCACTCGAGGTAGTTGTCGACGATGTTCTTCCAGTTGGCCGGAGTGCGGGTGACGAAGCGCGCCGCCAGCTTGAGATCGTCGACCTGTGGGCAGGCCTCGCGCACTTTGGCGCCGAGGCCCGGCAGCTGGTCTTCCACCGTGCCGGCCTGCGAGTCCAGATTGACGTAAATAAACCCGGCATACTCTTCGACCCGCACCGGCACCAGATGCGAGTTTTCCTTATCGAAGTTCTGCACGTTTTCGCAGTTGCGCGCGTGCGCCAGTTCGCCGTCCAGCTTGAACGCCCAGGCGTGATAAGGGCAGGTGATGACGTTTTTCGCCCGGCCGTCGCCCACCAGCAGCTGGTGGCCGCGGTGCGGGCAAACGTTGTAAAAGGCGCGCAGCACTTTGTCGCGGCCGCGCACCACCAGAATGTTTTCACCGATGATCTCACGGGTGATGTAGTCGTTCGGTTGGGCGAGCTCGCTGCGGTGCGCTACGCAGATCCAACTGGTGGCGAACACCTGCTCTTTCTCGTGTTCGAACGCCGCCTGGTGGGTATAGAACCGGGCCGGAATGGTGTAAGCCTCGCGGGCGTCGGCGCAGAAATCTTTCGGTAAGGTAAATTCAGGGATCAGAGTGCTCATAAGTTAACCTTCCTCTTTTCTTATTGTCATTTCGCCATAGGGCGCGGTTGATACGACGATGGAGCGGAGAGTTCGGCGGCCGGCGGCGCGTCTGGCAGCGCCGGTGGGCTGCTTTCGATCAGGTGCGCCGGGATGGCCGCGTAGTCCTGTTTCAGCCAGCGGGCAAAGCCGTAGGTTTTCACCAGCAGCACCAGCAGGAACGGCAGCGCGGTCAGGATCACTGTGGTTTTCATGGTGTCCAGCGAGGCGCCGGTAAACAGGATCGACAGCGGGATCAGGGTGATCACCACGCACCAGAACAGGCGCAGCATCGGGCTGGGATCTTGCCCCTCCTGCAGGTTGCGGGTGCTGGTGGCGGCCATGGTGTAGGCCACGGCGTCCATGTGCGAGGCCAGGAAAATGATCATGATGAACAGATAGGCGGCCAGGAACAGCTTGCCGAGCGGCAGCGCCGTCAGCAGCATCTGCACGGCGGTTTCGCCGCCCTGGGTGCTGAGGATCTCCGGCACGTTGAGCTGCCCGCTGATGAACTGGTGCATGGCGTAGCTTTCCAGCGAACCGAAGAAGAACCAGCAGCCGAGGGTGCTGCCGAGCAGCAGCGCCCAGATCACTTCTTTAATCTTGCGGCCGCGCGAGACGCGGGTGACGAACATCGCCACGCCCGGGGTATAGGAGATCCACCACAGCCAGTAGAACACCGTCCAGCTGCGGCTGAAGCTGCCGTCGCCCATCGGATCGGTGAACAGGCTCATCTGCAGGAAGTTTTGCGCCGTCAGGCCGATGGCGTTGATGGTGTTGTTGATGGTGAACTCGGTGGGGCCGACCAGCAGCACCAGCCCGGCGAAGGCGAAAGCGCCCCAGCCGACCATTTTGCTCAGGCGCTGCATGCCGCCGTCGATGCCGATGTAAGAGCTGAGACAGAAGATCACCGCCGCCAGCAGGATCACCGTCGCCTGTACCGTGAAGTTATCCGGGATGCCGGTCAATGCCGTCAGCCCGCGGGTAAAGGTGGAGGCGGTCAGCACCAGCGAAATGGTGAGGGCGCCGACGGTGGCGACCAGGAAAATCAGATCCACCAACCGCCCGATCGGGCCGTTGGCGCGCACGCCGGTGATGGCGGCAATGATCCCCGACAGGCTGAGCCCTTTGTTCTTACGCACGTGGAAGTGGTAGGCCATGATCAGCGAGGCGAGGGCGTAGGTCGCCCAGGCGCTCAGGCCCCAGTGGAAGAAGGAGTAGCTGATGCTGTATTCCAGCGCCTTTGGGGTGCGCGGCGCGATGTTCAGCCCCGGCGTCTGGTAATAATACGCCCATTCCATCACCCCCCAGTACAGGGTGGACGAGCCCAGACCGGCGCAGATGAACATGAACAGCCAGGCCAGCGTGGAGTATTGCGGTTTGCCTTCGCCGAGGCGGATGTTGCCGTATTTGCTCAACGCCAGATACAGCACCACCAGCAGGGCGATCAGCACCAGGATTTGAATGGTTGAACCGAACAGCCGGGTGACGCCGTTGAAAATGGTGTTGGCAATAAGCGCGGATTGAGCCGGAAAGAGCATCAGGCAAATGGCGATCAGCGCAATACTGCACAGACTGATGGCGATGAGCGTGACATCCTTTTTAGGGGTGCTCTGCATGGGAGTGAACTCCTGTTATCGGTGGTGGGCCGGTGCGCGAAGCGTAGGGTGCGCCCGGGCCTTGTTGGTTTGAACCCTTTGTTTTGTTACACCGCGAGGAGCAAACGCCCCGACAGAACGCCACCGGAAATGTTTACTCTTCATTAACATTTTTGAGTGTGCACAAATTACAGGAGGGCCACAATTGGGGCATCTGTAAAAGGATAAAACACAGTATGTAAACAATTTGTTGTGATCTTGACCGGGGTATTGGCGTGCTTTCTGCGGTGATTTTCAGCGGATTTGCGGCGGCGATCGAAGCGGAAAAACGGACGTGGCGAAGCAGGGCGCGAAAGAGCGCCCTGCGCGGGAAAATCAACGGCGTTTAGCGTTGCAGCAGGGCGGCGATCGCCTGGCCGACTTGCTGGGTGGAGGCGTCGCCGCGCATGTCCGGCGTGCGCGGCCCATCGGCGATGATGCGTTCGATCGCCTGCAGGATGCCATCGTGCGCCTGGCGGTAGCGGGCATCGCCGTCGCCGAGGAAGTCCAGCATCATCGCGCCGCTCCAGATCATGGCGATCGGGTTGGCGATGTTCTTGCCGAAAATGTCCGGCGCCGAGCCGTGCACCGGCTCGAACAGCGACGGGAAATTGCGTTCCGGGTTCAGGTTGGCCGACGGCGCGATGCCGATGGTGCCGGTACAGGCCGGGCCGAGATCCGACAGGATATCGCCGAACAGGTTGGAAGCCACCACCACGTCGAAGCGTTCGGGGTTCAGCACGAAGCGCGCGCACAGAATATCGATGTGCTGTTTGTCCCAGGCGATATCAGGGTATTGGCGCGCCATCTCCGCCACGCGCTCATCCCAGTACGGCATGCTGATGGCCATGCCGTTGGACTTGGTGGCGGCGGTCAGGCGTTTGCGCGGGCGCTGTTGCGCCAGCTCAAAGGCGTACTTGAGGATGCGGTCCACGCCCTGACGGGTGAACACCGATTCCTGGATCACCATCTCGCGTTCGGTGCCTTCGAACATCCGTCCGCCGAGCGAGGAGTATTCCCCTTCGGTATTTTCGCGCACCACGTAGAAATCGATGTCTCCCGGCTGCTTGTTCGCCAGCGGGCAGGGCACGCCGGGAAACAGTCGCACCGGGCGCAGGTTGACGTATTGCTCGAAGTCGCGGCGAAATTTCAGCAGTGAACCCCACAGCGAAATGTGGTCGGGCACCGTATCCGGCCAGCCGACGGCGCCGAAATAGATGGCGTCGAAGCCCTTGAGCTGCTCAAACCAATTGTCCGGCATCATCTGGCCGTGGTGCTGGTAGTAGTCGCAGCTGGCCCACTCGAAGGTGTCGAATTCCAACGACAGATCCCAGCGCGCCGCCGCCGCCTGCAATACCCGTATGCCTTCCGGCAACACTTCCCGTCCGATACCGTCCCCGGGGATAGCGGCAATCTTGTAAGTTTTGCTCATACAGAGGTCTCATTTGTAGGTAGGGGAGATTGACAACACTCTTATCCTATAATTGACTAACTGTTAATCAATCGCGAAAACGGTGAAACATAAAACACGAATCATGAACAATATGCCGATCCTGAGTGACCTGCGCGTGTTCGTGCTGGTGGCGCGCCGCGCCGGGTTCGCCGCCGCCGCTGAAGAGCTGGGCGTTTCGCCTGCCTTTATCAGCAAGCGCATCGCGCTGTTGGAGAAGGCGCTGGACGTGTCGTTGCTGCACCGCACCACGCGGCGGGTGGCGATCACCGAAGACGGCGAACGCATCTACGAATGGGCGCAGCGCATTCTCAACGATGTCGATCAGATGATGGACGAACTGTCCGAGGTGCGCCAGGCGCCGCAGGGCATGCTGCGCGTGGTCAGCAGCTTCGGCTTCGGCCGGCGTTTCGTGGCGCCGGCGCTGTCGGCGCTGGCGCGGCAGTACCCGCAGCTGGAACTGCGGCTCGACGTGTCCGATCGGCTGGTGGATCTGGTCAGCGAAGGATTCGATCTGGATATCCGCATCGGCGACGATATCGCCCCCAATTTGATTGCGCGCAAGCTGGCGGACAATCAGCGCATCCTGTGCGCTTCGCCGGCGTACCTGCAGCGCCACGGCGTGCCGAAAAATCCGGCTGAGCTGGCGGGCCGTTCCTGTCTGGTGATCAAGGAACGCGATCACCCGTTCGGGCTGTGGCGGCTGCAGGGGCCGGGCGGCGAAGAGACGGTGAAGGTGACGGGGGCGCTGGCGTCGAACCACGGCGAAATCGTGCACCAGTGGTGCCTGGACGGGCAGGGCGTCGCGCTGCGTTCCGCCTGGGACGTGAAAGAGAACATCGACAGCGGCAGGCTGGTGCACATCCTGCCGGAGTATTATCAGCCAGCCAATATCTGGGCGGTGTACGTTTCCCGGCTGGCAACGTCGGCGAAAGTGCGGGTGACGGTCGAATTTTTGCGCGACTATTTTCGTGAGCACTATGGCGAAACGGGGCCGGCGAGCGAAAATCCGTCGCGGTCTTGAGGCCAAAAATGTGCGCCAGATCATCTTATGCTCGTAAAACTCCCCTCCGTTACCTGAGGAACTGTTGCACCTGTTCCTTTTGCCAAAACTTTGGTTTATGCTCAGCTGAAGCGTTTCAGTTGAAGCACTCTTCAACAGAAATGCCGATGTGACGGCGGTGAAAAACCGCTGAAGCGCGGGAATAATGCAAACTCGGCGATTCACAGCGGGCGGTACGATCCACTACTCTATGCGGGTTAGTGAGACAACCAGTCAGCGCCGGGCGGCGCCGGTGAGTCACCCGGCGTGGACGGCCCTTTTTCAGGAGCAGCATGACCATCCGCATAGCGATAAACGGCTTTGGCCGCATCGGCCGCAGCGTATTGCGCGCACTGTACGAATCGGGACGACGGGCGGAAATCTCCGTGGTGGCGATCAACGAGCTGGCGAACGCCGAAGGCATGGCCCATCTGCTGAAGTACGATTCCAGCCACGGCCGCTTCGCCTGGGATGTGCGGCAGGAGTGCGACACGCTGAGCGTCGGAGACGACGCGATTCGCCTGTTGCACCAGCCGGCGGTGGAGCAGTTGCCCTGGGGCGAGCTGGGCGTCGACGTGGTGCTGGACTGCAGCGGCGTGTACGGCAGCCGGGCGGATGGCGAAGCCCATCTGGTGGCGGGGGCGAAGAAAGTGCTGTTCGCCCACCCGGGCGGCAACGATCTGGACGCCACCATCGTGTTCGGCGTCAACCATCAGACGCTGCTGGCGGAACATCGCATCGTGTCCAACGCCTCGTGCACCACCAATTGCATTATTCCGGTGATCAAGCTGCTGGACGACGCCTACAGCATCGAATCCGGCACCGTGACCACCATTCACTCGGCGATGAACGATCAGCCGGTGATCGACGCGTATCACGCGGATTTGCGGCGCACCCGCGCGGCGAGCCAGTCGATCATTCCGGTCGATACCAAGCTGGCCGCGGGCATCACCCGTATCTTCCCGCAGTTTTGCGATCGCTTCGAGGCTATCTCGGTGCGCGTGCCGACCATTAACGTGACGGCTATCGATCTGAGCGTCAGCGTGAGCGCCGCGGTGAAGGTGGCGGAGGTCAACCAGCTGTTGCAAAAGGCCGCACGGGAATCATTTCGTGGTATAGTTGACTACACGGAATTACCATTGGTCTCGATTGATTTTAACCATGACCCGCACAGCGCTATCGTCGACGGTACGCAGACCCGGGTCAGCGGGCAGCACCTGATAAAGACCTTGGTCTGGTGCGACAATGAATGGGGCTTTGCCAATCGGATGTTGGATACAACACGGGCAATGGCCGCCAGCGGTTTCTAGTACGGCGGCGCCGGCGTGATTGGCGCGCTGCTCAGGCAATTTTATAGAGATTCAATAAAGAGGGTTCACCATGTCTGTAATTAAGATGACCGATCTGGATCTGGCGGGTAAACGCGTACTGATCCGCTCCGATCTGAACGTGCCGGTAAAAGACGGTAAAGTGACTTCCGACGCGCGTATCCGCGCTTCCCTGCCGACTATCGAAGCTGCGCTGAAGCAAGGCGCCCGCGTGATGGTAACCTCCCACCTGGGTCGTCCTACCGAAGGCGAGTACAACGAAGAATTCTCCCTGCTGCCTGTGGTCAACTACCTGAAAGACCACCTGAAATCCCCAGTGCGTCTGGCGAAGGATTATCTGGATGGCGTCGACGTCGCCGAAGGCGAACTGGTGGTGCTGGAAAACGTCCGCTTCAATAAGGGCGAGAAGAAAGACGACGAAACCCTGTCCAAGAAATACGCGGCGCTGTGCGACGTGTACGTGATGGACGCATTCGGCACCGCGCACCGCGCGCAGGCTTCCACCCACGGCGTGGGCAAGTTCGCGCCTGTCGCCTGTGCCGGCCCGCTGCTGTCCGCCGAACTGGAAGCGCTGGGCAAAGCGCTGGGCAACCCGGCCCGTCCGATGGTCGCCATCGTGGGCGGTTCTAAAGTGTCCACCAAACTGACCGTGCTGGATTCCCTGTCCAAAATCGCCGATCAGCTGATCGTCGGCGGCGGCATCGCCAACACCTTCGTGGCGGCGCAGGGCAACAACGTGGGCCAGTCCCTGTACGAACCTGACCTGATCCCGAACGCGCAGAAACTGCTGGAAACCTGCGACATTCCGGTGCCGACCGATGTGCGCGTAGCGACCGAGTTCTCCGAAACCGCAACCGCGACCGTGAAGCCGGCGAGCGAGATCCAGGACAACGAGCAAATTCTGGATATGGGCGACGTCTCTGCCGAGCGTCTGGCCGTTATCCTGAAGAACGCCAAGACCATTCTGTGGAATGGCCCGGTTGGCGTATTCGAGTTCCCTAACTTCCGTAAGGGCACCGAAATTGTCGCCCGCGCGATCGCCGATAGCGACGCTTTCTCTATCGCTGGCGGCGGCGACACTCTGGCAGCCATCGATCTGTTCGGTATCGCTGACAAAATTTCCTACATCTCCACCGGCGGTGGCGCATTCCTGGAATTCGTTGAAGGGAAACCGCTGCCTGCAGTCGTGATGCTGGAAGAGCGCGCTAAGCAGTAATTCAGACAACGGGAGGCGAAAGCCGCCCGTTTGTTTTATACCGCGCGGCTAACGCTGCGCGGCGTGAAAACATCGATTTACATCCATCTACGGCCGACGAAACAGGACAAAGTAACATGTCTAAAATTTTTGATTTCGTAAAACCGGGTGTCATCACGGGTGATGACGTTCAGAAAGTCTTCGCAGTTGCTAAAGAGAACAACTTTGCGCTGCCAGCGGTAAACTGCGTGGGTACCGACTCCATCAACGCAGTGCTGGAAGCCGCGGCTAAAGTGCGCGCGCCGGTCATCGTTCAGTTCTCCAACGGCGGCGCAGCGTTTATCGCCGGCAAAGGCGTGAAGACCGATGTGCCTCAGGGCGCTGCGATTCTGGGCGCTATCTCCGGCGCACACCACGTTCACCAGATGGCTGAACACTACGGCGTGCCGGTGATCCTGCACACCGACCACTGCGCGAAGAAACTGCTGCCATGGCTGGACGGCCTGCTGGACGCCGGCGAGAAGCACTTCGCCGCTACCGGCAAACCGCTGTTCTCTTCCCACATGATCGATCTGTCTGAAGAATCTCTGGAAGAAAACATCGAGATCTGCAGCGCCTACCTGAAGCGCATGGCCAAAATCGGCATGACGCTGGAAATCGAACTGGGCTGCACCGGCGGTGAAGAAGACGGCGTGGACAACAGCCATATGGACGCTTCCGCGCTGTACACCCAGCCGGAAGACGTGGCTTACGCGTACGAAAAACTGAACGCCATCAGCCCACGCTTCACCATCGCAGCCTCGTTCGGTAACGTGCACGGCGTGTACAAGCCAGGTAACGTTAAGCTGACTCCGACCATCCTGCGCGATTCTCAGAAATACGTTTCCGAGAAATTCAACCTGCCGCATAACAGCCTGAACTTCGTGTTCCACGGCGGTTCCGGTTCCAGCGATGCGGAAATCAAAGAGTCCGTCAGCTACGGCGTGATCAAGATGAACATCGACACCGACACCCAATGGGCGACCTGGGACGGCATCCTGCAGTACTACAAAGCGAACGAAGCTTACCTGCAGGGCCAGCTGGGCAACCCGAAAGGCGCCGATCAGCCGAACAAGAAATACTACGATCCACGCGTCTGGCTGCGCGCAGCACAGACCAGCATGGTGACGCGTCTGGAGCAGGCCTTCAAAGATCTGAACGCGGTAGACGTTCTGTAATCTTCGCCAGCTGTTGCACGATGCAAAAGGCTCCCTGCGGGGAGCCTTGTTGTTTATGACAAGCCTGATGGCGTTGCCTGGCTCGCCGTTGGCAAAATATAAAAAATAAGGAAAATCAATTTATTGATTTTCGGCTGATGATCACAAAGGAGGAAAAACCACGTTTTTTCCTCCTTTGTTTGTGATTAAAAGGCTCCCTGCGGGGAGCCTTTTTCGTTTTCAGCTCAGCAAGCCGGCGCCGACGTTGATAGACAGGCCCAGGATCAGCATGTTGAACGCGAAGGAGATCACCGACTGCAACAGGGTGATCTTGCGCACCTCTGCCGCGCCGACCGCCACATCGGCGGTCTGCGACGCGACCGCGATGGTGAAGGAGAAGTAGGCGAAATCCAGATAGGTCGGCTCGGTGAGGTTGCCGGGGAACAGCAGCGGCAAAGGATCCTGCTGTGCGCCCTGGCGATAAAACTGATGAGCATAGTGCATGGTGAAGGCGGTCGGCAGCAGCAGCCAGGAAACCGCCAGCGTTCCGCCGGTTAGTGCCAGATGCAGGGTTTTCAGCGAGTCGCTGGCCTGTTTGGCGCTGCTCAATTCGAACAGGATCGCCAGAATGCTCACCAGACAACCGAAACTGACCAGCGCCAACACCGTGCTGGCGCTTTCGTCCTGCCGCCGGGCGATCTGGCGAATGTGCTGCGGCGTGCTGACCAACATCAGCCGCCAGAGAAACAGCAGATAGAGCCAGGCCAGCGTATTCCAGCCGATCATCAAACGCTGCAACAACGAGAGCTGGGCGGGCAGCAGCAGGAAGCACAACAGCCCGGCGCCGACGGAAAACAGCAGCCTGGGCCGCACTTGCCAATAGTGTTTAAGCGAAGAGCGAATGTGCATGAAGAACGGATCTCTTGTCGTGAAATGGCCAACGCGCTGTTTTCAGCATAGAAGAAGCGGCGGGCGGTTTCGGCTATTTTTAACGCTGACGGTTGGCATGAGCCTTTAATGTTGGTTACCCTTAGGCGGTGGTTTCCTACTGGCTGCCGAAGCCAGTGTATTTTTGCGAGTTTCTCCCGTTAGGGACTGAGTTAGGACGACACGAATGAAAGATTTGAATGTAGTAGACGGCATCAACGGTGCCGGCGACTGGTTGGTGAAGAACCAGGATCTGTTGATCCAGTATGCGGTGAATATTGTCGCCGCCATCGTTATCCTGATCATCGGTTCGATCGTGGCCCGCGTGGTCGGCAATGCGCTGAACCGCGTAATGAAGCTGCGCGGCATCGACGCCACGGTGGCGGACTTCCTGTCGGCGATCGTACGTTACGGCGTGCTGGCGTTCACCTTCATCGCGGTGCTGGGGCGCGTCGGCGTGCAGACCACCTCGGTGATCGCCGTGCTGGGTGCCGCCGGTTTGGCCGTCGGCCTGGCGCTGCAAGGCTCGCTGTCGAACTTCGCCGCCGGCGTGCTGCTGGTGATCTTCCGCCCGCTGCGCGTGGGGGAGTATGTCGATCTGGGCGGCGTGGCCGGTACCGTCGATCAGGTGCAGATTTTCTCCACCACCCTGCGTACCGCAGACAACAAAACCATCGTGGTGCCGAACGGTAAAATCATCGCCGGCAACATCATCAACTACTCCCGCGAACCGAACCGCCGCGTGGACATCGTGGTAGGCGTGGCCTACAACGCCGATATCGATGTGGTGAAGAAGGTGTTGGGCGACGTGATCGCCGCCGACAAGCGCATCATGCACGCCAAAGGCGTGACCGTGCGTCTGAACGAGATGGCGCCGTCCTCTCTGAACTTCGTGACCCGTTCCTGGACCACCAACGCGGAATACTGGAATGTGTACTTCGATCTGATGGAAAACTTCAAGCGCGCGCTGGATGCCCACAACATCGGCATTCCGTTCCCGCAAATGGACGTGCACCTGTATCGCACCGAAGACGCTTCCGCCAAGGCGGAATAACGCAGAAGGGGGCCTTGGCCCCCTTTTTGATTGCAGGCCGAGACGTCACTGATGGCGTCTCGGCCTTTTATTTTCCGCGAGTTCAGATGCCGGCCGCCGGTTCGGTGAGTGGCGCGCGGCGGCGCAGGCTGAGGCGATAAAGCAGGAAGATGGCGACTGCGCCCAGCAGCGCCGGCAGCGCCAGCCAGAGGAAGAACACTTCCGGCGAACCGGCGGCGGTCATCATCCAGGCGCCGAGCATCGAGCCGACGATCGAGCCGAAGCGGCCATTGGCCATGGCCCAGCTGACGCCGGTCACGCGGGCTGCGGTCGGGTAAAGGGTGGCGGAAACCAGATTCAGGCCGTTTTGCGCGCCGGCCACGCCGAAGCCTATCAGGAACACGACGGCGGCCAGCGTGTATGCGTCGCCCATCAGGTAACCGGTAGCGCCGATCACCAGCGCGGCGCCCAGGTAGGAGAAGGCCAGCACGCGATAGGGCCCGACCCGATCCATCAGCAGCGCCATCAGGATGGCGCCCAGGGTGCCGCCGAGCGGCACCATCGCGCCGATGCGCGAGGCGTGGGCGATATCGAAACCGGCGTCTTTGAGGATCGTCGGCAGCCAACTGGTGAGCAGGTAGAACACGAACAGCGAACAGAAGAATGCCGCCCACAGCAGCAGGGTGCGCACGGCGCGCCCTTCGATAAACAGGTGCGAGATCGGCGACCTGGCCTGCGCCGGGCGCTCGTCATCGAAAATGGATCCCCCCGTCCAACGCTGGCCGGTGATACGCTCGACCACCCGGCGCAGCCGATCGGCATGTTTGGCGCTGGCGGCCATAAAGCGCACCGACTCGGGCATCTGCCAGGCCAACAGCGGCAGCAGCGCCAACGGTGCAATGCCGCCGACCAGCAGCAGGCCGCGCCAGCCGAACGCTGGAATGATCTGCCCGGCCAGCAGGCCGCCCAGGGCCAATCCGGCGGTAAAGCCGCTCCAGCTGAGGGTGACCAGCAGCATGCGGCGGCGCGCCGGTGAGTACTCCGAGCTGAGGGTAATGCAGGTCGGTATCGCGCCCCCGAGGCCAATGCCGGTGATGAAGCGCAACCAGGTCAGGGATTCTATCGATTGCGTATAGGCCGAAGCCAGGGTGCAGCCGCCAAACACCAGCACCGCGACGAGCAGCACGCGTTTGCGGCCTATGGCGTCGGCGATCGGCCCGAACAGCAGGCTGCCGATCAGCAGGCCGAACAGCCCCGCGCCGAAGGCGGGAGAAAGCTGCGAGGGTTGCAGGCCCCACTCTTCACGCAGCGCCGGAGCGATATAGCCGATGATGGCGGTATCGAAGCCGTCCAGCAGGGCGATCAGGAAACACAGGGTAAGGATGAGGATTTGATAAGGCGAGATCCTGGCGCGATCGATAATTTCGCTGATGCGAGCGGTATCTGGGCTCATGAGGGTTCCACTGTTATTAAGCTGTTGTGGGCTGGCTGAGGGGCCGTTCAGGCCGCTGTGGCTGGCATCGCGTAGAAACCCGAGTATACACCAGAGGGGGGACGTTGCGGGGAGAGGGAGTCGATGATCATCGCCCACCACAGGAGGCTCCTGCGGCGGGCGCTGGCGCGGTTATTTGGCCAGCAGTTCCCGGCGCACGATCTCGGCGCCCGCACTCAAGGCATTCAGCTTGCCGCTGGCGACCTGACGAGGCAGAGGAGCCATGCCGCAGTTGGTCGACGGGTAGAGCTTGTCGGCATCGACAAACTGCAGCGCTTTGCGCAGCGTAGCGGCCACTTCTTCCGGCGTCTCAACGGTATGGTTCGCCACATCAATGGCGCCAACCATCACTTTCTTACCGCGAATCAGTTCAAGCAGATCCATCGGGACGTGCGAGTTATGGCACTCAAGCGAGATGATATCGATAGTAGACGTTTGCAGCTTGGGAAACGCCTCTTCATATTGCCGCCACTCCGAGCCCAGCGTCTTTTTCCAGTCGGTATTGGCCTTAATGCCGTATCCATAGCAGATATGTACGGCCGTTTCACACTTAAGCCCCTCAACGGCCCTTTCCAGGGCGGCGATGCCCCAGTCATTCACCTCGTCAAAGAACACGTTAAATGCGGGCTCATCAAACTGAATAATGTCGACGCCGGCGGCCTCGAGCTCTTTGGCTTCCTGATTGAGGATCTTGGCGAATTCCCAAGCCAATTTTTCGCGGCTTTTATAGTGGTTGTCATAGAGCGTGTCGATCATGGTCATCGGCCCCGGCAGGGCCCATTTAATCGGCTGCTTGGTCAGCTGGCGTAAAAATTTGGCGTCTTCAACGAAAACGGGCTTTTGACGCGAGACCGCCCCCACCACGGTTGGCACGCTCGCCTCATAGCGATTGCGGATTTTAACCACTTCGCGTTTCTCGAAATCGACGCCGCTGAGGTGCTCGATAAACGTCGTGACGAAGTGCTGGCGCGTTTGCTCGCCATCGCTGACGATATCGATGCCGGCCTGTTGTTGCTCTGCCAGCGACAAACGCAGAGCGTCCTGTTTCCCTTCGATTAATTCTTCATTCTGCAATTTCCAGGGCGACCACAGGGTTTCCGGCTGGGCCAGCCAGGAAGGTTTAGGCAAGCTGCCGGCGGTCGAGGTAGGGAGCAATATTTTCATAATAGATGACCTGTATTTAAGTGAATCAAAGCGCGTAGTGAGCAGACCATTGCTCAAGAATGGGCTTGTAGGGCTTGATAAATTGCTCTTCCGTAAATTTCCCCTGCTCAATCGCTAACCGGCTACGCTCTTCGCGATCGTAAACAATCTTGGTTAATGAATGATCCTGGTTATTCAGGCTTGGCTGATAGCATTGCCCTGCCGCCGAGTTGGCATTGTAAATTTCAGGCCGATAGATTTTTTGGAAGGTCTCCATCGTGCTGATGGTGCCAATCAGCTCCAGATCGGTGTAATCGCTCAGCAAATCCCCAGGGAAATAAAACGCCAGGGGCGCGACGCTATTTTTCGGCATGAAATAGCGCACCTGCAGGCCCATTTTTTTAAAATACCGGTCGGTCAGCGAAGCGCCGTCTTGCCGATACTCGTCGCCCAAGACCGGGTGTTGATTGCCCGTCCGATGATAGGTGTCTTTGCTGGACACGCTGAGGCAGATCACCGGCGGTTTGCTGAAATTCTCATGGTATTCGTTTGAATTGACGAAGTGCTTAAAGATATTGCCGTGCAAATCGCCGAAATCATCCGGAATGGTAAATTCCGCCGTGTTTTTATTGTGCGCCGGCAGCAAGACGCTAAAGTCGTAATCGCGCACGTAAGAGGAGAAATTGTTCCCGACGATGCCCTCGATACGCGTTTGCGTTTTTTTATCAAGGATGTTGGTTTTCAGGATTTCTATTACCGGGAAGCTGGCGCTGTGATCTTCAATGCGCATCTCAACCGAAATGATTTCAAGCTCGACCGCATAGCGATCGGCCTTGGGGTTATCCCAATGCGCCAACGAATTGAAGCGGTTGTTAATCATCACCAGCGTGTTGCGCAGGTTCTCCCGGCGGTTTTCCCCTCTGGCCAAATTGGCGAAGTTGGTGGTGATACGCGTATTTTCAGAAGGGTTATAATCTTCATCGAAAGAACTGCTCTTAATCGTAAAGGTAAAGTCTCTATTCATCGTCTTATAGCATCCTGTTATATGATATGAGGGCTGGGTTTATCCATTTATTTCAATGGCTTGTTTTTCTATTTTTTCATTCAGCCGATTTCATATTGTCTGTCGTTAATGAGGTCTATTTTTGCCAGAGTCCCGGTGGGAGTGAAAGAGACTTAATTTCATTACCACATGAGCCACATTCATGATCTGGGGTTCAGGTGGGGTTGCCGCCGTTGCCCTGCGTTGCAAGCCGCCCGGCAAGCTGGTGCAGCCTGAAAAATTACGGGTATAATCCCACCATGACCCCACGGCTTCAGACACGAACATGACAAAACTCACCTTACAAGAGCAGATGCTCAAAGCGGGCTTGGTAACCAGCAAGAAAATGGCCAAAGTCCAGAGAACGGCTAAAAAATCACGCGTTCAGGCGCGCGAGGCCAGAGAGGCGGTGGAAGAGAATAAAAAGGCGCAGCTTGAGCGCGATAAGCAATTGAGCGAGCAGCAAAAGCAGGCCGCGCTGTCCAAAGAATACAAGGCGCAGGTGAAGCAGTTGATCGAGATGAACCGCATCGTCCTGGCGAAAGGCGATATCGGTTTCAACTTCACCGACGGTAACCTGATCAAGAAAATCCTGGTGGATAAAGCGACCCAGACGCAGCTGATCAATGGCCGCCTCGCCATTGCCCGCTTGGTTGTCGAGAGCCGCGAAGAGTGTGAATACGCGATTATCCCCGCGAGCGTCGCCGATAAAATCGCGCAGCGCGATGCGGCCAGCATAGTGCTGCACAGTGCGCTGAGTCAGGAAGAGCAGGATGAAGACGATCCGTACGCCGACTTTAAAGTGCCCGACGATTTGATGTGGTAAGCCGCGTTCAGAACGGCGCGGCGTGACGAGCGGCTATCCGCTCTCCGCTGATGGGGTGCACAAAGTCCAGCTCGCTGGCGTGCAGCATCAGCCGCGGTGTCTGCTCGGTACCCGGCAGCAGGCGCCCGCCATACAGATCGCAACCTAAAATAGGATGGCCCAATTGCCGGCTGTGAATACGCAGCTGGTGGGTGCGTCCGGTCTCCGGGGTGAGCTGCACCCGCGTCAGCGGCAGCGAGATCCCGCCTTCCGTTTCACGATAAAAACGTTCGACGACCCGATAGCGGGAGCGGGCGGGCTTGCCGTGGAGGGCGCAAATCGACATCAGCGGGAAAAGCGCCGGATCTTTGGCGATCGCCGCGTCTATTACCCCTTCGTTATCCGCCAGATGGCCGCAGAGCAGCGCGCTGTACACTTTACCGACGGTGCGCTCGCTGAACTGCCGGCAGAGCGCGGCGTTGACGGCCTTATTGCGGGCCACCACCATCAACCCGGACGTGCCGAAATCCAGGCGGTGCGCCAGGGCGCAGCCGGGGAACAGCTGTACCAGCCGGTGGTGTACCGAATCGAGATTCTGCGGATTCTTGCCCGAGAGGCTGAGCAGCCCGGCCGGCTTATTGATCAGCGCCAGATGATCGTCCTGATAGAGGATCTCTATCTGGTTATGGCATGGCGGGGCGATAAAGGTATCGGTGATCGTAGACATCGGGCGGCCGGCTGGAGGGTGGGGGCGGATGATAGCGAATTTCGCGTCGATGAGCGAATTTGACGGCGCAATCCCGCCGCTTGGAGTATTAGTGCTTCTGATACTGGATTAGAAACATCAATTTCACCTAATGATCGCTTCCTCGTATGATGCGCGTGTTGACCGATACGCGCCCACGTCCGGCGCCTTTTATCATTCGAGGAATTTCCCATGTTAGCCGTCTTCCTGCAGGGTTTTGCCCTGAGCGCCGCCATGATCCTGCCGCTGGGCCCGCAGAACGTATTCGTGATGAATCAGGGCATTCGCCGTCAGTACCATTTGATGATCGCCTCATTGTGCGCACTGAGCGATATCGTGCTGATCTGCGCCGGTATTTTCGGCGGCAGCGCGTTGCTGACCCGCTCGCCGCTGCTGTTGGCGCTAGTCACCTGGGGCGGTGTGGCGTTTCTGCTTTGGTACGGCTGGGGCGCGTTCCGCTCCGCCTTCAGCCCGCAACCGGCGCAGGCCGCGGCGCAGGAGCTGGCGCAGAGCCGCTGGCGCATCGTGGTCACCATGCTGGCGGTCACCTGGCTGAATCCGCACGTCTATCTGGACACTTTCGTGGTGCTCGGCAGCCTGGGCGGACAGCTGACGGCGGACGTGCGTTCCTGGTTCGCGCTTGGCGCGGTCAGCGCGTCGGCGGTGTGGTTCTTCGGCCTGGCGCTGCTGGCCTCCTGGCTGGCGCCGTGGCTGAATACGCAGCGGGCGCAGCGCATCATCAATGCGCTGGTCGGTCTGGTGATGTGGGGCATCGCGCTGCAGCTGGCCTGGCAGGGGGCAAATTTATAAGAATTTGTCACTAATCCGAATTCAAAACGCCGTGCGATATGCTACGTTTGATGCCAGGAATCCGGCGGTTCTCGCAGGGAAAAGCCGGCGATCAGAGACAGCCTGTCATTAAGGAGACACTGTGAAGCTAAAAGCATTGGCTATGGCCGCAATGGTCGGATTAGGGACGCTACCGATGGCGCTGCAGGCGGCTGAATTGCCTGAAGGGCCGCACGTCGTCACCTCCGGCACCGCCAGCGTGGACGCCACGCCGGATATCGCCACCCTGGCGATCGAGGTAAGCGTTTCCTCCAAAGACGCCGCCCAGGCGAAGAAGCAGGTAGACGAGCGCGTGGCGCAGTACTTTGATTTCCTGCAGAAAAACAACATCGAGAAGAAAGACATCAGCGCCGCCAACCTGCGCACTCAGCCGGAATACGACTACCTGAAAACCGGCGAGTCGGTGCTGAAGGGCTACCGGGCGGTGCGCCAGGTGCAGGTCACCCTGCGCCAGTTGGACAAGCTGAACGAGCTGCTGGACGGCGCGCTGAAATCCGGCCTGAACGAGATCCGCGCGGTGGAGCTGGGCGTCGCCAAGCCGGACGTGTATCGCGAGCAGGCGCGGCAAAAAGCGATCGAGAACGCGACTCAGCAGGCAGAATCCCTGGCCAAGGGCTTCCACGCCAAGCTGGGGCCGGTGTACAGCATTCGCTACCGGGTCGCCAACTACCAGCCGATGCCGGTGGCGCGGATGTATAAGGCGGCCGGCGCGGCGGCGGAAAACGACGCGGCGCAAACCTATGAACAGCAAAGCATTCACTTCGACGATCAGGTGGATGTGGTGTTCGAGCTGCAGCGTAACGCCGCGCAGTAAGGGTGTGGTATTGAAGAAAAGGTTCGCCGCGGGCGAACCTTTTTTCGTTTTAATCCTGGCGCAGCACCTGGTGACCGTGCTCCAGCAACGCGTCGGTCACTTTACGCATCATGCGGCTCTCCGGCGCGAAGCGGTGCCAGTACAGCATGCGGCGCTGGTACAGCCCCGGCGTCAGATCGATCAGTTCACCGGATGCCAGCTCCTTTTCGATCTGCAGATGCGGGATCATACAGCAGGTGGTGCCCTGACGCGCCAGCTGCACGAAGGCTTCCGATGAGTTCACGATGTGGCAGGGCACGCTGCCCGGCGACAGATCGAAGTTCTGCTGCAGGAATGCCTGGTGCATGTCGTCGAGATGGTCGAAGGCCACCGCCGGCGCTTTCAGCAGTGCGGAACGGGTGACGCCGTTCGGGAAATAGCGCTCGGCGAAGCCGCTGGAGGCCACAAACAGGTAGTCCAGCGCCCCCAGCCGATCCACCAGGCAGCTCGGCAGCGGCTGCGGCTGAATACTCACCGCGCCCACCACTTCACCGCGGCGCAGCCGCTCCTGGGTGCGGGTTTCATCTTCCACCTGCAGATTCAGGCGAATGGGGGAGTCCGCCAGCACCGGTTTCAGCGCCGGCAGCAGCCAGGTCGCCAGACTGTCGGCGTTGACCGCCAGCGACAGCAGCAGCGGCGTATCGACGCCGGTGTCGTTGCCCAGCCACTCTTCTTCCAGCAGCTCCACCTGATGCAGCAACGCCAGCAGCTTTTGCCCCTGTTCGGTCGGGCGCGGCGGCACGGTGCGGACCAGCAGCGGTTGGCCGAACAGGTTTTCCAGCTGTTTGATGCGTTGGGATACCGCCGATTGCGTGATGCAGAGTTTTTGCGCGGCGCGCTCGAAGCCGCGCTCACGGATCACCGCGTCCAGCGCTTGCAGCGTACGATAGTCTGGGCGTTTCATCGGAAAGATATCCCTTAAATTAGAATGATACCGGCACTATGCCACATTTTGCGCGCGGCGCAGGTGGAAAAATCACGCCACCAACTCGCCGCCAAGCGGGTAAAAATGCGGGCTGCGGTAAATAAGTGTGATCCTGCCGGCGTGAAAAACAGCGTTTTACCCTATAATACGCACACGTTTTCGTACAGAGGCAAGGGACATATTATGACGCAGGACGAACTGAAAAAAGCGGTAGGCTGGGCGGCGCTGGAATACGTGACGCCGGGCACCATCGTCGGGGTCGGCACCGGCTCTACCGCTGCCCACTTTATTGACGCGCTGGGCTCCATCAAGCACCAGATTGAAGGCGCGGTGTCCAGCTCCGACGCCTCCACCGCCAAGCTGAAAAGCCTCGGCATCCATGTGTTCGACAGCAACGAAGTGGACTCGCTCGATATCTACGTGGACGGCGCGGACGAAATCAACGGCCACATGCAGATGATCAAAGGCGGCGGCGCGGCGCTGACGCGCGAGAAGATCATCGCCGCCATCGCCAAGAAATTCATCTGCATCGTCGACGCCAGCAAGCAGGTGGATGTGCTGGGCAAGTTCCCGCTGCCGGTGGAAGTGATCCCGATGGCCCGCTCCTATGTGGCGCGCGAGCTGGTGAAACTCGGCGGCCTGCCGGAGTATCGCCAGAACGTGGTGACCGACAACGGCAACGTGATCCTCGATGTGCATAACCTGAGCATCACCGACGCCATCGCTTTGGAGAACAAGATCAACGGCATCGCCGGCGTGGTGACCGTGGGGCTGTTCGCCAACCGTGGCGCGGACGTGGCGCTGGTCGGCACCCCGGAAGGCGTGAAAGTGGTCAAATAAGCTTCTGCCGTTTGTGGCCCGGCGGTGCCGGGCCGCATAATTCTTCGGTTAAAATATCTTTTCTGAAAAACGGCAAATTTGGTGACTTATGTCACATTGTGAAAACTGACTCCCCAAAGCTTCTGCCGAAAACTTTCCCTATGGCATTTTCTGCCGTAAACCGCCATCAACGCTGCGCCTTGTCCTGCCGGGCAGGCAATCGTTTGTATTGCCGCCCGCGTTATTTTTGTTATGTTGGATGGGAGCTGTGTCGTCACAGCCGCTTCTGAAGTCTGAACATAGGGTCGGGTAAATGGCAAAAGTATCATTGGAGAAAGACAGGATTAAATTCCTGTTGGTGGAAGGGGTTCATCAGAGCACGGTCGATAATTTGCGTGCCGCCGGTTATACCAACATCGAATACCACAAGGGTGCGTTAGACACCGAATCGTTGAAGGCATCCATCCGCGATGCACACTTCGTCGGCATCCGATCGCGTACGCATCTGACTGAAGAGGTGTTCGCCGCCGCAGAAAAACTGGTGGCGGTGGGCTGCTTCTGCATCGGCACCAACCAGGTTGATCTGAAAGCGGCGACCAAACGCGGTATTCCGGTCTTCAACGCCCCCTTCTCCAATACCCGATCCGTGGCCGAAATGGTGCTGGGCGAGCTGCTGTTGATGCTGCGCGGCATTCCGGCCGCCAACGCCAAGGCGCACCGCGGCGTGTGGCACAAACTGGCCGTGGGCTCCTATGAGGCGCGCGGCAAAAAGCTGGGCATCATCGGCTACGGCCATATCGGCACCCAACTGGGCATTCTGGCCGAAGGGCTGGGCATGAAGGTGTTCTTCTACGACATCGAGAACAAGCTGCCGCTGGGCAATGCGCAGCAGGTGCGCCATCTGTCCGATCTGCTCAATATGAGCGACGTGGTGACGCTGCACGTGCCGGAAACGCCATCGACCAAAAATATGATGGGGGCGGAAGAACTGGCGCTGATGAAACCGGGCGCCATTCTGATCAACGCCTCGCGCGGCACCGTGGTGGATATTCCCGCGCTGTGCGACGCGCTGGCCAGCAATCACCTGGCGGGCGCGGCGATCGACGTCTTCCCGGAAGAGCCGGCGACCAACAGCGATCCGTTCAACTCGCCGCTGTGTGAGTTCGACAACGTGCTGCTGACGCCGCACATCGGCGGTTCCACTCAGGAAGCGCAAGAGAACATCGGCGACGAAGTGGCCGGCAAGCTGGCGAAATACTCCGACAACGGATCGACTCTGTCCGCCGTCAACTTCCCGGAAGTGTCGCTGCCGGCGCATGGCCCGAACGCCAGCCGCCTGCTGCACATCCACGAAAACCGTCCGGGCGTGCTGACGCAGATTAACCAGATCTTTGCCGAAGAGGGAGTTAACATCGCCGCACAGTATCTGCAAACCGGGCCGGAAATCGGCTATGTGGTGATCGACATCGAAGCGGAAACCGCGCGCGCCGACGCCGCGCTGCAGCGTATGAAAGCCATCGACGGCACCATCCGCGCCCGCCTGCTGTTCTGATTCGGCGGCATGCCGCAACGAAAAAGGCCGGAGCGATCCGGCCTTTTGCTATTTTGGCTCGTGCCACGCCCAGCTGCAGAGCGGGGTGAGGATTTCCGGCAGCGGGATATCCCAGTGTTCGGTCGGCAGATGCTCCACCTGCTGGCAATCATGGGCCAGGCCGATGGGATAGGGGCCGCCGCTGCGCCAGTTTTGCAGGGTGCGATCGTAAAAGCCGCCGCCCATGCCCAGACGCTGCCCGGTATGATCGAACGCCACCAGCGGTGTCAGCACCACCTCCAGTTCACCCTGCGGCAACACCTTGCGCACATCGAGGCGCGGTTCGAGAATATTGAAGCGATTGCGCACCAGCGGCGTTTCCGGCGCATAGCGCAGGAACAGCAGGTGGCCCGGGCTGAACGGATGCAGCACCGGCAGGTAAACCCGTTTGCCGAGCGTCCACAGCCGCTCGATCAGCGGTCCGGTATCGAGTTCGCCGTCAAACGACAAAAACACCGCGATGCTGTGCGCCGCCTGAATGCGTTCATGCGTGACGAGGCGTTCGGCTATCTTTTCTGCGGCAAAGCGTTGCTGGCCCGGCGTAAGCTCGCGCCGACGTTGGCGAATGAGTTGACGAATGGTTTGGCGCTGCTGCGCGAATTGGGGTTGAAAAGGCATCGTATCAGGCTTGCTCTGTGTGGTGTTCAGCACACATAAACCGCTGAGAAGGGGAATCTCCGAGATGCCGTCGCAGGCTGTAACCCTTGAACCCATGGTTCAAGGTGAACGTGCCGTCGCAATCTTAAGGCTTCTCGGCGCACCGAGCGTGCTCACCGATCGCGGAGCAACACATTCTGTTTGTACTAAATATCGGCTCAGGGGACTGGCCCGCTGGCGAACATCTCAGAGAAATTTTGTACTCGTTGCCGAAACTTTGATTTCAACAACTTAAGTTATTCGAATTGTGCATCCTGACGTTCAGAGATGCGACCTTGTTCAAGCAGCGCTTGTTCAATGGTCTGCTGCAGCATCCGTATGCGTTGTTCCATATTGGACGCGTAGTCACGGGTTTTCAACCGTTCTTGAGCAAGTTCGTGACAGACGTTCAATGCCGCGATGAAAACCAGTTGCTCAGTATTGGAGACTCTAGTGCGAACTTTAAGATCTTGCAACCGTTGGTTAAGATCGTCCGCCGCCATATTCAACGCATCTTGTTGTTCTGGCGGGCAATTGACTCTTAACGAGCGGCCAAAAATTTGAATATCTACCGGTTGTGCAGACATGCCACCTTCCTGCCTAAATTTCGCGCCAGCCTTGTCCGCCCTGGCCGGGCCGTCAAAGCGGGCGCCACTATATATACCTCGGTACCAAGATACAACCCCTTTTTCAGTACCTGGTTGTAATCTACTGTGGCGCACATTGCCAGTCAAAAAAGGGTTTCAAAATGCGTATTTACCGCACTTCCGTCACCCGCCGGCGCAGTGTGAAACCTGCCACATCGCGATTATAACTAGCCACTGAGGTGTCGCGCTTATCTGGTATAGCGACGGACCTTGGTGGTAGCATAACACGAACTTATCCTGCCAACGATGACGAATGCGCATGTCTATACAGAATACATTTCCAAGTTACCAATCTTTAACCGTGGCCCTCAACCAGCAGTCGGTGGCGTTGACCGCGGCAGAAATGCACGGCCTGATCAGCGGCCTGCTGTGTGGCGGCAGCCGTGACGCCGGCTGGCAGGCGCTGGTGCACGATCTGACCAACGAAGGCGTCGCCTTCCCACAGGCGCTCAGCCAACCGTTGCAGCAGCTGTATGAAGCGACGCGTGACACGCTGGAAGATGACGAATTCCTGTTCCAACTGATGCTGCCTGAAGGGGAGATCGTCAGCGTGTTCGATCGCGCCGACGCGCTGGCCGGTTGGGTCAACCACTTCCTGCTCGGTCTGGGCATGATGCAGCCGAAGCTGGCTCAGGTGAAAGACGAAGTCGGTGAAGCGATCGACGATCTGCGCAACATCGCGCAACTGGGCTACGACGAAGACGAAGATCAGGAAGAATTGGAACAGTCGTTGGAAGAAGTGGCGGAGTATGTGCGGGTCGCCGCCATCATGTGCCACGGCGAATTCACCCGTCACAAACCGACGGCGCCGGAAAATATCAAACCGACGCTGCACTAAACGTTCTATCGCCCCTCCGCCGGCGGTGCGGATGGCAATGATTTCAGGAGAAGGTAATGACTCAGCAGGAATTCAACAACCGCCGCCAGGCGCTGTTGGCGAAAATGGCGCCGGCCAGCGCGGCGGTTATTTTCTCTGCGCCGGAAACGACGCGCAGTGCAGATTCAGACTATCCCTACCGGCAGAACAGTGATTTTTGGTACCTGACCGGCTTCAATGAGCCGGAAGCGGTGCTGGTGCTGATTAAAAGCGACGAAACGCACAACCACAGCGTGTTGTTCAACCGGGTGCGCGATTTGACGGCGGAAATCTGGTTTGGCCGCCGCCTGGGGCAAGACGCCGCACCGGCAAAGCTGGGTGTGGATCGCGCGCTGCCGTTCGATGAAATCAATGACCAACTGCACCTGCTGCTCAACGGCCTGGATGTGGTCTACCACGCGCAGGGCGAATACGCCTATGCCGATCAGATCCTGTTCGGCGCGTTGGACAAGCTGCGCAAGGGGTTCCGCCAGAACCTGCAGGCGCCTGCCACCGTGACCGACTGGCGGCCGTGGCTGCACGATATGCGCCTGTTCAAATCGCCGGAAGAGCTGGCGGTGATGCGCCGCGCCGGCGAGATCAGCGCGTTGGCGCATACTCGCGCGATGGAAAAATGCCGCCCGGGCATGTTCGAATACCAGCTGGAAGCGGAAATTCATCATGAGTTCACCCGCCTCGGCGCCCGTTACCCGTCTTACAACACCATCGTCGGCAGCGGCGAAAACGGCTGTATCCTGCACTACACCGAGAACGAGAGCCAGATGCGCGACGGCGATCTGGTGTTGATCGACGCCGGTTGCGAGTACCAGGGGTACGCCGGCGACATCACCCGCACCTTCCCGGTCAACGGCAAGTTCAGCCGGCCGCAGCGCGCGGTGTACGACATTGTGCTGGCGTCGCTGCAGCGCGCTTTGGAACTGTTCAAACCCGGCACCAGCATTCGCGAAGTCAATGACGAAGTGGTGCGCATCATGGTGGTCGGGCTGGTGGAGCTGGGCGTATTGAAAGGTGAAGTCGACCAGTTGATCGCCGAGCAGGCCCACCGTCAGTTCTTTATGCACGGGCTGAGCCACTGGCTGGGTCTCGACGTGCACGACGTTGGCCACTACGGCACGCCGAGCCGCGATCGGCTGCTGGAGCCGGGCATGGTGCTGACCGTGGAACCGGGGCTGTATATCGCGCCGGATGCGGACGTGCCGGCGGAGTACCGCGGCATCGGCATCCGCATCGAGGACGACATCGTGATCACCGCCGACGGCAATGAAAACCTGACCGCCACCGTGGTGAAAGACGCCGATGCCATCGAGGCCTTGATGGCGGCGGCAAGGTCATAGCATGAGCGTCATTATCGTTGGTGGCGGTATGGCGGGCGCGACGCTGGCGCTGGCTATCTCGTCGCTTACTCAGGGAAGAATGGCGGTGGATTTGGTCGAGGCGACCCGGCCGGACGACCGCAGCCATCCTGGCTTTGACGCCCGTGCCATCGCTTTGGCGCAGGGCACCTGCCAACAGCTGGCGCGCATCGGCGTTTGGCCGGCGCTGCGCGACTGCGCCACGCCGATCACTCAGGTGCACGTCAGCGATCGCGGTCACGCCGGTTTCGTTAATCTGCAGGCGCAGGATTATCAGGTCGATGCGCTCGGCCAGGTGATCGAACTGCACGACGCCGGGCAGCGGCTGTTCGCGCTGCTGGCGAAGGCGCCGGGCGTCACGCTGCACTGCCCCGCGCGGGTGGTGGACGTGATTCGCACCGCGGAGCGGGCGGAAGTGCTGCTGGACAACGGCCAGCGTCTGCGCGGGCAGCTGCTGGTGGCGGCCGACGGCTCGCGTTCGGCGCTGGCGCAGGCCTGCAACGTGCAGTGGCGGCAGGAGGACTATCCGCAGTTCGCCACCATCGCCAACGTCACCACGGCGGAAGATCCGCAGGGGCGCGCCTTTGAACGCTTTACCCGTTATGGGCCGCTGGCGCTGTTGCCGATGTCGCAGGGGCGCAGTTCGCTGGTGTGGTGCCATGCGCGCGAAGATCGCGCCCGGGTGGATGCCTGGGACGACGCGCGTTTTATCGCCGAGCTGCAACAGGCCTTCGGCTGGCGGCTGGGGCGCATCCTCAAGGCCGGTAAGCGGCACAGTTATCCACTTGGCCTGCTAACCGCCGATCGTCATGTCAGCCACCGGCTGGCGCTGGTGGGTAACGCGGCGCAGACGCTGCATCCGATCGCCGGGCAGGGGTTCAACCTTGGTCTGCGCGATGTGATGTCGCTGGCGGAAACGCTGGCGGAAGCGATGAACAGCGGCGAAGACGCCGGCGGTTATGCGCTGCTGAGCCGCTATCAGCAGCGGCGGCAAAACGATCAGCAGGCGACGATCGGCGTGACCGACGGATTGATCCGCCTGTTCGCCAACCGTTATGCCCCGCTGGTGGTCGGCCGCAATCTGGGGCTGATGGCGATGGAGCGTTTGCCGGCGGTGCGTGACGCCTTCGCCAAGCGCACATTGGGCTGGGTGGAACGTTAGACACAGAATCGGGCGCCCTGTGGCGCGCCCAAAAACGCGGCGTGGCAAGGCGTCGCGCGTTATTTAAGGAAATCGAGCAGCATGCAATCATTTGACGTGATTATCGCCGGTGGCGGTATGGTGGGGCTGGCGTTGGCCTGCGGCCTGCAGGGCAGCGGGCTGCGCGTGGCGGTGTTGGAGCAGCGCCAGCCGGATATGGCGCCGCCGTCGGAGCAGCCTGCGCTGCGCGTTTCCGCCATCAATGCCGCCAGCGAGCGTTTGCTGCAGCATATCGGCGTGTGGGACGACATCCTCCAGCAGCGCGCCAGCGCCTACAACGCGATGGAAGTGTGGGATCGCGACAGCTTCGGCAAAATCGCCTTCCGCGGCGACGAGTGCGGTTTCAGCCATCTCGGCCACATCATCGAAAATTCGGTGATCCAGCAGGCGCTGTGGAAGCGCGCCGAAAGCCTGTCGGACATCACGCTGATTACCCCGGCCGCGCTCAAGCAGGTGGCGTGGGGCGAGAATGACGCCTTCATCACGCTGGAGGACGGCCGTATGCTGACCGCCCGGTTGGTGATTGGCGCCGACGGCGCCCAGTCGTGGCTGCGCCAGCATGCCGATATCCCGCTTACCTTCTGGGACTATCGCCACCACGCGTTGGTGGCCACCATCCGCACCGAAGAGCCGCATCAGGCCACGGCGCGGCAAATTTTCCACGGCGACGGCATTCTGGCGTTCCTGCCGTTCAGCGATCCGCATTTGAGCTCCATCGTCTGGTCGGTCGCGCCGGAAGACGCTGAGCGTCTCAAGCAGCTGGAGCCGGAACAATTCAACCGCGAACTGGCGATGGCCTTCGATATGCGTCTGGGCGCCTGCAGCCTGGAAAGCGAACGGCTGGCGTTCCCGCTGACCGGCCGCTATGCGCGCAGCTTCGCGGCGCACCGCCTGGCGCTGGTGGGCGATGCGGCGCATACCGTGCATCCGCTGGCCGGACAGGGCGTGAATCTGGGCTTTATGGACGCCGCCGAGCTGATTTCCGAACTGCGCCGCCTGCAGCGGCAGGGCAAGGATATTGGCCAGCACCTCTATCTGCGCCGCTATGAGCGCCGCCGCAAACACGGCGCGGCGGTGATGTTGGCCAGCATGCAGGGGTTCCGCGAACTGTTCGACGGCAACCACCCGGCCAAAAAGCTGCTGCGCGACGTGGGGCTGCGGCTGGCGGACAGCTTGCCTGGCGTCAAGCCTAAGCTGGTGCGTCAGGCGATGGGCCTGAACGATCTGCCCGAGTGGCTTGCCTGATCCCTTCCTTCTGCGGGCCCGCAGCGGGCTCGCGCTTCTCGCCTTATGCCATCGCGTTTCCTTATATAACCCTTCATTTGAAATAATCTAATTTCAGCCGCTTTTTATCATTACTTTTTCTAATTCCATGTTCGGTTATCAAAAGTCCGGATCCCATGTGCGGCCATAGGTTTGTTATATAAGTTCGGCATTTTGCCGCTTTAATTGTTAATTTTGTGCCTTAAGGCGCATTTTTCCAGTGAAAAACTCTGCAAACTAGCCCGGCATTTTACCGCCCCGGAACAGCAATGAGCCTATTTTAACTTATGGTTAATGTGGTCGTTCGGTGATAAGTTCGGGGGAAAGGTATCGTTTGCGTCACGGCGGTTGCACGCAGTTTTCGCCCGTCCCGGCGCAGCATTTGTGTTGAGCAGTCAGTGCGCCATGGCGATCGGGCCGCGAGCCAGGCTCCGCCGCATTGCGTGGCAGCACCCTAACTTCTAGCGACGAGTGGAAAGAGGGAAAAGATGGCAAAGCAAACCCCACTGTACGACCAGCACGTGGCGTGCGGTGCGCGCATGGTAGACTTTCACGGCTGGATGATGCCGCTGCACTACGGCTCGCAGCTCGATGAGCACCACGCGGTGCGTCAGGATGCCGGCATGTTCGACGTGTCTCACATGACCATCGTGGATCTGCACGGCGCTCGCACCCGCGAGTTCCTGCGCTACCTGCTGGCGAACGACGTCGCCAAACTGACCCAACCCGGCAAGGCGCTGTACACCGGCATGCTGAATGCCTCCGGCGGCGTGATCGATGACCTGATCGTTTATTTCCTCACTGAAGACTATTTCCGCCTGGTGGTGAACTCCGCCACCCGCGACAAAGACCTGGCCTGGATCGAAGAGCACGCCGCGCCGTATGGCGTCGCGCTGACGGTGCGAGACGATCTGGCGCTGATCGCGGTGCAGGGCCCGCAGGCCAAAGAGCGCGCCGGCACCCTGTTCACCCCGGAACAAAAAAGCGCGGTCGAAGGCATGAAGCCATTCTTCGGCGTGCAGGCCGGCGAGCTGTTCATCGCCACCACCGGTTACACCGGCGAGGCCGGCTATGAGATCGCGCTGCCGAAAGAGCAGGCGGCGGATTTCTGGCAAAAATTGCTGGCCGCGGGCGTCAAGCCGGCCGGTCTGGGCGCGCGCGACACTCTGCGCCTGGAAGCGGGCATGAACCTCTACGGGCAAGAGATGGATGAAGGCGTTTCGCCGCTGGCCGCCAATATGGGCTGGACCATCGCCTGGCAGCCGGAAGATCGCCGTTTCATCGGCCGCGAAGCGCTGGAACAACAGCGCGAGCAGGGCACCGAGCAACTGGTCGGCTTGATCATGACGGAAAAAGGCGTATTACGTAATGAGCTGCCGGTGCGTTTCACCGACGCGGCGGGGCAAACCCACGAAGGCGTGATCACCAGCGGTTCGTTCTCCCCGACGCTGGGCTTCAGCATCGCGCTGGCGCGCGTGCCGGCGGGCATCGGCGAGCAGGCCATCGTGCAGATCCGCAACCGCGAGATGCCGGTCAAAGTGACCAAGCCCGGTTTCGTTCGCGCCGGCAAGCCGCTGACAAATTGATTTTTTATTGATTGATTCTTTTATTTCTTCGAAGGAGTAACCGGCGATGAGCAATGTGCCAACAGAATTGAAATACGCATCCTCTCACGAGTGGGTTCGCGCAGAAGGTAACGGCGTTTACACCGTAGGCATCACCGAACACGCGCAGGAACTGCTGGGCGATATGGTGTTTGTCGATCTGCCGGAAGTGGGCCGCACAGTCGCCGCCGGTGAAGACTGCGCCGTGGCGGAATCCGTCAAGGCGGCGTCGGACATCTACGCGCCAATCAGCGGTGAAATCGTGGCGGTGAACGCCGAGCTGGAAAGTTCCCCGGAGCTGGTGAACAGCGAACCTTACGGTGACGGCTTCCTGTTCCAGATTAAAGCCTCCGACGAAGGCGAGCTGGCGAACCTGCTGGACGCCGCAGCTTATCAGGCCTCGATCGACGAGTAATCGTGCCCACGCCCCAGGCCTTTCGGCCGGGGCGTTTTAGTTACCGTTCAAGCTATATCCCGTATCACGCAAGCATTCAGGAATTTGTAGCAATGACTCAGACACTCAGCCAACTCGAACACAGCGAAGCGTTCATCGAACGCCACATCGGCTCTTCTGCGGAACAACGCCAGGAGTTGCTGGCAGCGGTGGGCGCTCGCTCGCTCAGCGCGCTGATCCAACAGATCGTGCCGGCGGACATTCAGCTGCCGGGGCCGCCGCCGGTTGGCGACGCGGCGACCGAACACCAGGCGCTGGCTGAGCTGAAGGCGATCGCCTCGCAGAATCAGCGCTACAAATCCTATATCGGCATGGGCTACAGCGCCGTGCTGACGCCGCCGGTGATCCTGCGCAACATGCTGGAAAATCCGGGCTGGTACACCGCTTACACCCCCTATCAGCCGGAAGTGTCGCAGGGCCGTCTGGAAGCGCTGCTGAACTTCCAGACTGTGACCCTCGATCTGACCGGCCTGGATCTGGCCTCCGCATCGCTGCTGGATGAAGCCACCGCCGCCGCTGAGGCGATGGCGTTGGCCAAACGCGCCAGCAAGCTGAAAGACGCCAACCGCTTCTTCGTGGCTGACGACGTGCATCCACAGACGCTGGACGTGGTGCGCACCCGCGCCGAAACCTTCGGCTTCGACGTCATCGTCGATAAAGCGGAAAAAGTGCTGGAGCTGGACGGCGTGTTCGGCGTGTTGCTGCAGCAGGTGGGCACCACCGGTGAACTGCACGACTACAGCGCGCTGCTGGCCGAACTGAAATCGCGCAAAATCATCACCAGCGTGGCTGCCGACATCATGGCCCTGGTGCTGCTGACCGCGCCGGGCAAGCAGGGCGCCGACGTGGTGTTCGGCTCCGCGCAACGCTTCGGCGTGCCGATGGGCTACGGCGGCCCGCACGCCGCCTTCTTCGCCTGCCGCGACGAGTTCAAGCGCTCGATGCCGGGCCGCATCATCGGCGTTTCCCGCGATGCCGCCGGCAACACCGCGCTGCGCATGGCGATGCAGACTCGCGAGCAACATATCCGCCGCGAGAAAGCCAACTCGAATATCTGTACCTCGCAGGTGCTGCTGGCCAACATCGCCAGCCTGTATGCGGTGTATCACGGCCCGCAAGGCCTGCAGCGCATCGCCGGGCGCATCCATCGCCTGACCGACATTCTGGCCGCCGGGCTGCAGAAGGCCGGCCTGACGCTGCGTCACCACACCTGGTTCGACACCCTGACCGTCGAAGTGAAGGACAAGGCCGCCGTGCTGGAGCGCGCGCTGAGCTTCGGTATCAACCTGCGTACCGACATTCACGGCGCCGTCGGCATCACGCTGGATGAAGCCACCTCGCGTGAAGACGTGCAAACGCTGTTCGCACTGCTGGCCGGCGACAATCACGGTCTGGACATCGACGCGTTAGACGCGGCGGTGAGCAAAAACAGTCAATCGATCCCGGCCGCCATGCTGCGCCAGGATCCGATCCTGACCCACCCTGTATTCAACCGCTATCACAGCGAAACCGAGATGATGCGTTACATGCATCGCTTGGAGCGTAAGGATCTGGCGCTGAACCAGGCGATGATCCCGCTGGGTTCCTGTACCATGAAATTGAACGCCGCGGCGGAAATGATCCCGATCACCTGGCCTGAATTCTCCGAACTGCACCCGTTCTGCCCGCCGGAGCAGGCTGCCGGTTACCAGCAGATGATCGGCCAACTGTCCCAGTGGCTGGTGCAGCTGACCGGCTATGATGCGGTGTGCATGCAGCCGAACTCCGGCGCGCAGGGCGAATACGCCGGCCTGCTGGCGATCCGCCGCTACCACGAAAGCCGCAACGAAGCGGGCCGTCACGTCTGCCTGATCCCGAGCTCGGCGCACGGCACCAACCCGGCCTCCGCCCAGATGGCGGGCATGAGCGTGGTCGTGGTGGCCTGCGACAAGAACGGCAACATCGATCTGCACGATCTGCGCGTCAAGGCGGAGCAGGCAGGCGAAGAACTCTCTTGCATCATGGTGACCTACCCGTCGACCCACGGCGTGTATGAAGAAACCATCCGTGAAGTGTGCCAGATCGTGCACCAGTTCGGCGGTCAGGTGTATCTGGACGGCGCCAACATGAATGCCCAGGTGGGCATCACCACGCCGGGCTACATCGGCGCGGATGTTTCGCACCTCAACCTGCATAAAACCTTCTGCATCCCGCACGGCGGCGGCGGCCCGGGCATGGGCCCTATCGGCGTGAAAGCGCACCTGGCGCCGTTTGTACCGGGCCACAGCGTGGTGCAGATCGACGGCGTAACCACCCAGCAGGGCGCGGTCTCCGCGGCGCCGTTCGGCAGCGCCTCCATCCTGCCTATCAGTTGGATGTACATCCGCATGATGGGCGCGGAAGGCCTGAAGCAGGCCAGCCAGATGGCGATCCTGAACGCCAACTACATCGCTACCCGTCTGAAAGACGCATACCCGATTCTGTATACCGGCCGCGATCACCGCGTGGCGCACGAATGCATCCTCGACATTCGTCCGCTGAAGGAAGAGACCGGCATCAGCGAAATGGACATCGCCAAGCGCCTGATCGACTTCGGCTTCCACGCGCCGACTATGTCGTTCCCGGTGGCGGGCACGCTGATGGTCGAGCCGACCGAGTCGGAAAGCAAAGTGGAGCTGGATCGCTTTATCGATGCGATGCTGGCGATCCGCAGCGAAATCGACCGCGTCGCCAAAGGCGAATGGCCGCTGGAAGACAACCCGCTGGTGAATGCGCCGCACGTGCAGGCGGAGCTGGTCAACGACTGGCAGCACCCGTACAGCCGCGAGCTGGCGGTGTTCCCGGTGGCCGGCGTACGCGAGAACAAGTACTGGCCGAGCGTTAAGCGTCTGGACGACGTGTACGGCGACCGTAACCTGTTCTGCTCTTGCGTGCCGATGAGCGATTACGAATAACACGTTCGGCAAAGTTTGTGTTTGGGGGACACCGCATGATGCGGTGTCCCTTTTTATTTTATCGCGGCCTATTCTTTCCGGTACGTTCCCACGATTTGAGGAGTCATCATGCAAGCGGCAATCGTAACAGCGCTGGGGCAAGCCCCGGTTTTCGGCACCTTTGAGGAGCCTCAGGCGCAGGCGAATGAAGTGCCGATCGACGTTCTGGCGGCCGGCATCAAGCAGCTGGATCGCGCCACCGTCGCCGGCACTCATTATTCCAGCCCGAAGCAATTGCCGATCGTGCCTGGCACCGACGGCGTAGGCCGTACAGCGGACGGGCAACGGGTGTACTTCGCCTCTTTCCGTCGCCCTTACGGCGCGATGGCAGAGCGTAGCGTCGCGTCCTGGACGGTGCCGGTGCCGGAGGCGGTGGACGACGCCACGGCGGCGGCGCTGATCAATCCGGCCTTCGCCGCCTGGCTGCCGCTGCGCTGGCGAGCGGATCTGCAGCCCGGAGAAACGGTGCTGATCATCGGCGCTACCGGCACCTCGGGCAAACTGGCGGTTGCAGCGGCGCGTCAGGCGGGGGCCGGGCGCATCGTTGCCGCCGGTCGGCGCCTGAGCGTGCTGGAGGCGTTGGGTGTGGACGCCACGGTGGATCTGAGCCTGCAGGGCGAGGCGCTGGCGCAGGCCTTCGCGGCGGCGGCGGGGCCGGGTGGTTATCAGGTGATTGTCGATTACATCTGGGGCCCGGCGACCGAAGCGCTGCTGGCGACGCTCAATAATCACGATCTCTCGTCTTACGCCGGGGGGCGCGGCATTCGCTTGGTCAACGTCGGCTCGATGGCCGCGCCGGACATCCGGCTGCCGGCGGCGGTGCTGCGCAGCAATCAGCTGCAGATCCTCGGCAGCGGCACCGGCAACTTCCCGCCGATCCCGGAGATGCAGCGCTACGCGACCGAGATTTTGGCGCTGGCGGCGACCGGAGCGCTCACTATCGAGACGCAGGAGCACGCGCTGGCGGATATCAACGAGGTGTGGGATCTGAACAAGAAAAGCGACGTGCGTTCGGTGATACGCATCGCCCGTTAATCCCCGGCTGCTAGCGGCAGAGGCAGACCAGGTGAATGTCCTCCGGCTCACGGGCGAACAATTCGGTATCCGGATGTTCGATGAGCCGGCAACCCTGCGCCAGATAGAAGTCTACGGTGCTTTTGTTGGGAATGGAGGAGACGTACAGCCCGGCGGCGCCTTCTTGCGCCGCCTGCCGCAGACAGAGCTGGAACAGCTGCTTGCCTAACCCCTGGCCGCGTTGGTGCGCGCTGACGTAAAAGAACAGCAGCTGGCGCAGATCTTGCCGCGGGCCGCGCGGTTCGGTGTCCAGCGCCGCCGCTGCCACGATCTCCTCGCCTTCGAACAGCGCGAAGAACGCGCCGCCGCGATCGAAGCACGCTTCGTGGATCGGCGTATAGGTTTCCCGATCGTGCGGATCCCAGCCGCGCACATCGTAGTAGTCCGGGTAGGGGTGCAGCTTGCCATCCTGCAGGCGATACAGGGTGTCGATAATTTCGCTGCGGTCGATATCCCACAGCCGGTCGAGTTGCTGCCGTTGCAGCAGTACAGGGGCGATCATGCTCGTGGTTAACTCTCAATCTGTGGCCGGTAACTTTCCGGCAAATCGATGATAAAGCCGATGCCGCGATCGTCGAGGCCTTCGGTGACGCGCAGCTGCGCGCCGATTTTGTCGGCCAGGTTGCGGGCGATGGCCAATCCCAGCCCGCTGCCGGTCTGCTGCGTGCCGGGCACGCGGTAAAAGCGCTCAAACAGGCGCGGAAGGTGCTCTTCGCTCACCCCGGGGCCGTTGTCGCGCAACGTAATATAGCAGCCGAGCGGCGCCAGCGAGCGGATATTGGCTTCGATGCGGCTGCCGGGCGGCGCGTATTTGAGCGCATTGTCCAGCAGATTGGTGAAGATGGCGATCAGCGCATGGCGGTCGGTACTCACCACCACCTCCTCGCTGCCGTCGAGCGACAGTTCGACATCTTTTTCCAGCGCATAGGGGACGTGCTGCGCGATGCATTTTCCAATTTCGGCGTAGATATCCACCGCCTCAATCTTCAGCGGAAAATCTTCCGCCTCCAGCTTGGCCAGGTTGATCAGCTGGCGCGACAGCGACGCCGCCCGATCCAGCCCTTGCTGCATGTCGCCGATGATTTCCCGGCGCTCCTGCTGCTCGCTGACCTGGGTCAGCAAATGCAGCTGCGCCAGCACGGCGGCGATCGGCGTGCGCAGCTCATGCGCGGCGTCGGCCATAAATCGTTTCTCGCGCTGATTGGCGGCGTCGATGCGCGCCATCAGTTTGTTAACCTCCATCACCACCGGCCGGATTTCCTGATACTGCTCGCTGACGTTGATCGGCGACAGATTGCCGGGCTGACGATCGGAAATGGTTCGGGCGATCTGGCGCAGCGGCCGCAGGCTGAAATAGGCCGTAAACAGCAAAGTGATGATGATGGCCGCCAGAATGCCCAGCAGCGGTACGGCGGTGCTCTCCGCCGGGTTGCCGAACAGCGTGGTGCGATCGTTAAACGATTCGCCGACGATCACCCGGTACTGGCGATTCTCGCTCCAGCTGCCGGCGAGATGCCAGTTGGCGCCGGCGTAATTGACCGAGCCGGACAGCACCGAAGGCGGCAGGCGCAGCGGCTCTCCCTGCGTTTGCGAACTGTAAAGCACCCGGTTGTCTCGATCGTAAACCACAAACAGCGGGTGATAGTCGATTTCATCCTGCATGCCGTTATTGATGGAATCAATGTACATGCCTTCAATGGTCTTGATGATGCCGCGGTAATCGATATGGTCAGTGCCGGTTTCGTCGAGAATATTGGCGATGCCTGCAGCGACGATGCGTTGCTGGTTATCGAAATATTTCTCCATGTCGGGGTAATACCAATATTTCACCCAGGCGACGAGGATCCCCCACAATAATAAAATGGCCAGCACCTGGAAAATAATGGTGCGCATAAAGAAGGATTTGAAACCGATCATTTCGCTACTCTTTCTTCAGCAAATAGCCAATGCCGCGTACGGTAATAATTCTTTCTTTACCGATCTTGCGCCGTAAATTATGCATGTGCACTTCCAGCGAGTTGCTTTCCACGCTGTCGCCGTGGCCGAACAGCCGCTGTTCCAACACCGCTTTGCGCACCACGGTGCCGGCGCAGCGCATCAGTTCGTGCAGCAGGTGATACTCTTTTTTCGACAGCATCAGCAGTTCGTTATCCAGCATGACCTGATGGTTGACCGGATCGAGATACAGCGCGCCGAGGCTCCAGGTTTGTGACGCGAAGCCCGCCATGCGCCGGTTGACCGCCTTGACGCGCGAGATGAGTTCGGGCAGCGCAAAGGGTTTGGCCAGAAAGTCGTCCGCGCCGGAATCCAGGCTGTTCACCAGGCTTTCAATGCGGTCGCGGGCGGTCAGGATGATGATCGGGATATTTTGCCCGGCGGCGCGCCAGGCGATCAGCCTCTGCAAACCGTCACCGTCCGGCAGCGTGAGATCCAGCAGCATCAAATCGAACCCGCCGGATGAAAGTTTATTTTCCGCGTCGACGAGCAGGCGCACCCAGCACAAATTAAAGCCGGCCAGCTCCAATGCTCGGCACAGCGCCTTGCCTAATTGCAGGTCGTCTTCCACCAACAGTATGTTCACGTTATTTCCGCTGAGATCCTTGAGTCGCGCTTATCTAACTATAACGCTGACGGGAAGACAACGGGGAAACCTGCGCTGCCTGCACGTTCTTAAGCAAACCTTAATCTGGCTTTAATCTCGCGTTAAGGGAACGAGGGGGGATTTCAGTTATTTTGCTGCCATTCGAAATCATGGTTGAGGGAGCGAAACATGCAGACTGACGGTTCCCCGCTCGCGGGCGCCTCGCGGCGGCTGATGTATTCAGGCGTGGCGATGCTGCTCGTGCTGTTGATGCTGTCGTTTCGCGGCGATGTGCACAGCCCTGCTCACAAAGGCCTGCATGCTTCCGGTTTGCAGCGGGGCCATCAGGTGGCGGTAACGGACGCCTCCGGCTGCGCGAAATATCGGATTAAAAAGCTGCTGCGCCGCCTGGCTCAGCTCTGAAGCGTTTTCTAGAGCGCCGCTCTATACTCTGACTGGCAAACGGGGAGCCTGTGCGCAGGCCGTTATTTTTATATCGCCAACCAGAGAAAAAATACGATGACGAAAGTGGCATTGGTGACTGGCGCAAGCCGGGGAATTGGCCGCGCGACCGCTTTGCTGCTGGCCCGGCAGGGCTATGCGGTGGGCGTGAATTACCTGCGTGACGAAAGTGCGGCGCGGCAGGTGGTGGCGGAGATTGAAACGCAGGGCGGTAAGGCGCTGGCATTGCAGGCTGACGTGGCCGACGAAGCGCAGGTGATGGCGATGTTCGGCGCACTGGATGCCGGGCTGGGCACGCTCAGTGCGCTGGTCAACAACGCCGGCATTCTGTTCCAGCAGGCGAACATTGAACAGTTGACCGCCGAGCGCATCAATCAGGTGCTCGGCACCAACGTTACCGGTTACTTCCTGTGTTGCCGCGAGGCGGTGAAGCGCATGGCGCTGCGCTATGGCGGGCGGGGCGGCGCCATCGTCAACGTTTCCTCCGCGGCGTCCCGACTGGGGGCGGCGGGAGAGTACGTCGACTATGCCGCCTCGAAAGGCGCCGTCGATACGCTGACCATCGGGTTATCGCGGGAAGTGGCGGCGCAGGGCATTCGCGTCAACGGCGTGCGGCCCGGATTCATCTATACCGAGATGCACGCCAGCGGCGGCGAGCCTGGCCGGGTGGATCGCGTGAAGGACAGTTTGCCGATGCAGCGCGGCGGCCAGCCGCAGGAAGTGGCGGAGGCGATCGCCTGGTTGCTGTCTGACGCCGCATCTTACGTGACCGGCACCTTTATCGAGGCCGCAGGCGGGCGTTGAACGCATCCGTAGGGTTTTGACATCCCTCCGGATGCGAGGTATTTTGATTAAATAACAATCAAAATGTAGTTACAAAAATGTATGTTTATTTTGAATGGAATCAGGATAAAAATCACAGTAACCAGCGCAAACACCGTGTCAGTTTTGAGATTGCGCAACGGGTTTTTCTGGATCCCAACCATTTGGCTGTGTTGGAAAGGATCGAGGGTGGAGAAGAACGTTGGCAAACGATCGGCATGGTCGGATCCTGCTTGCTGTTGCTGGTGGCACATACGACGATCGAAACGGATGTCGAAGGCGATACAGTAGAGATCGTGCGTATCATTTCAGCACGCAAGGCCGATGCCAAAGAGAGGGGAAGATATGAAGCGCAAAAATTCCGCCAAAAATCTGGCCCATAGCGTACTCCCGCCGTTGACGGAGGAGCAGAAAGCGCAAATTGCTTCACTGAGTGCGTTGCCGGACGAGGACATCGATTATGCCGATGCGCCGGCACTGGATGAGGAAAAGTGGCAGGCTGCGGTTCAGGGGCGTTTTTATAAACCGATGAAAGTATCGAAAACCATCCGCATCGATGCGGATGTGTTGGCCTGGCTTCAGCGGCCAGGCAAAGGCTATCAGAAACGCCTGAACGCCGTGTTGCGTGAGGCGATGTTGAAAGAGCATGAACACGGGGAATAATGTGTGCCAGGCGGCTAACGATCCGGTGAGGTTCTCACCGGATTTTTTTTGCTGTTTTTTCAGGTAATGCGTTATCAACGCCGGCGGTCTAATTGCGGCGCTCGGTCAAAACCACACAAACGGTCATTAACGGTCATGCTGCGGAGCGTGGAATTGTGACCGTTTACCGTTTCTCTCCTGTTTACCTCAGGCGTACGCGCATCATAACTGCCTGTTACTCCACACTTTCGTAATTATTCATTTCATTTCCTTCCCGATTTTTTTGACAACTATCACATCGCGATCGTTGACCGATCGCAGGGCGATGCGCTTTGCGTCCGCGCGCAAAACGCGACGCGGCAAATCGATATCGTAATCAACGTTGTGGAGGAGAAAAGAAACATGCTGCCTGTAGAACGTCATCGCTTTATCACCGAAGTCTTGAGCCAGCGCGGCCGCGTGATGGTGCAGGAGGTGGCGCAGCTGTGCCACATCTCTATCGAGACGGCGCGGCGTGATCTGGCCTTGCTTGAACGGCGCGGCCTGCTGCTGCGCAGCCACGGTGGCGCGGTGTTCGTCGAGCCGCCGGCGGTGGAGAAAACCTATGTGCCCGCCGAGATAGACCAGGGGGAATCTTTCCGCCAGCGCAGCAACGAGGCGCCGGAACAGAAGACGCGCATTGCCAAACGCGCGCTGGAATTTATCGCGCCGGGGGACTGCCTGCTGCTGGACAGCAGTTCCACCAGTTGGTTTTTGGCGCGCCAACTGCCGGATATCTCGCTGGTGGTGCTGACCAACTCGCTGCACATCATCCAGACGCTGGCCTGCAAGGCCAACGTGCGCACCATCGGCCTGGGAGGCGAGTATTCCGCCAAGTACGAGGATTTTATCGGCGTGCTGGCGGAGCAGATGCTGAAGGAGTTCGTGATCAACAAGCTGTTTTTCTCCTGCCACGGCATCTGCCAGGACGGCGGCATCCGCGAAAGCAATGAGCACCATGCGCGGCTGAAGCAGCAGATGCTGCTGGCGTCGGAACGCAAGTTCCTGCTGGTGGACAGCAACAAGTTCGGCCGCCGCTCGTTCGCCCGCATTTGCCATTACCGGGAAATAGACACGCTGATCACCGACAGGCTCAGCGACGACGAATTTCGTCAGGAACTGGCCTGGAACAACGTCGACGTGATTGAAGTTTCACCCGCCGCGAAAAGGGCGGCGCGATAACAACAATGAAAACCCTTATTACAGCCAACACTTGTGGAGAGAGAACAATGAAAAAATCCGTACTGGTCGGTCTGTTTGCCTCGCTGCTGCTGTCGGTCTCCGCGCAGGCGGCGGACAAGCTGAAAATGGGCGTGGTGGTGAAGATCGGCGGCATTCCCTGGTTCAACGCCATGGAGGCCGGCATCAAAAGCGAGAGCGCCAAACGCGGCATCGACGCCTGGATGGTTGGGCCGACGGCGGCGGATCCGGCGCTGCAAGTGCGCGCCATCGAGGATCTGATCGCGCAGAAGGTGGACATCATCGGCGTGGTGCCGAACGACGCCCGGGTGCTGGAGCCGGTGCTCAAGCGCGCGCAGGAGGCGGGCATCAAGGTGATCGTGCACGAATCCCCCGGCCAGAAGTACGCCGACTGGGATTTTGAGCTGGTGGACGCCTCGCAGCACGGGGTCAACCACATGAAAGCACTGGCCGCCTGCATGAAAGAGCAGGGCAAGTACGCGGTATACGTCGGCAGCCTGACGGTGCCGCTGCACATCACCTGGTCGGACTCGGCCATCAACTACCAGAAGCAGCACTACCCGAACATGCAACTGGTGGGCGACAAGTTCGGCGTGGGGGAATCGCTGGATGACAGCGTGCGCACCACCAACGATCTGATGGCCAAGTATCCCGATCTGAAAGGCGTGCTGGCGTTCGGCTCGCAGGGGCCGATCGGCGCCGGGCGCGCGGTGCTCAACCGCGGCAAAAGCAACGATATCTGCGTCATCGGGCCGTTCAGCCCGGGCCAGGGCGCTTCGCTGGTCAATCGCGGCGCCATCAAGGGCGGTTATATCTGGAATCCGATGGTGGCCGGCGAAGTGTTCGTGCGCATCGCCGACATGATGCACAAGGGGGAGAAAATCACCGACGGCATGACCATCGAAGGCATGGGCAAGGTGCAGGTGGATGCGCAGCAGCACACCATTCTCGGCAACGCCACCGAAAGCCTGGATAAGCAAAACCTGCCGAAGCTGGTGAAGATGGGGCTGTAATCATGGCGATTTCCGGCAATACGGCAACGCAGGGCGCGCCGCTTATCGAACTGCAACAGCTGTCGATGACCTTTGGCGGGCAGCGTGCGCTGAACGATATTTCATTGGCGCTGATGCCGGGGGAGGTGCACTGTCTGGCCGGCACCAACGGCTGCGGCAAGAGCACGCTGATCAAGGCGATCGCCGGCGTCTATCAACCGGACGACGGCAGCCGCATTACCCTCGATGGGCAAACCTTCGGCCGGCTGTCGCCGGATCAGGCGCGCGCCTTCGGCATTCAGGTGATCTATCAGGATCTGTCGCTGTTTCCCAACCTGACGGTGGCGGAAAACATCGCCTTCGAACACAACCTGCGCGGGTTGCTGGGTTGGCACCGCCCGGCGCGGCTGCGGCGCGCCGCCGAACGCCAGCTGCAATCGCTGAGTTTCAATCTGGATCTCGACAAACGGGTGGCGGAGCTGCCGATCGCGCAGCGCCAACAGGTGGCGATCTGCCGCGCGCTGGTGGCGCAGGCGCGGCTGGTGATCATGGACGAACCGACCGCTTCGCTGACCCGCACCGAGGTCAACCAACTGCTGCGCACGGTGGACTATCTGAAAGCGCAGGGCATCTGCGTGGTGTTCGTCAGCCACCGGCTGGACGAGGTGCTGGAGATCTCGGATCGCGTCACGGTGATCCGCGACGGCAACAAAGTCGGCACCTGGCCGGCGGCGGAGATCACCGGCGATCGTCTGACCGAGCTGATGACCGGTCTGAAGCTGGACTATCACCTGAAAGCGCCCAGCCTGAATAAGGATCGGGTGATGCTGGAGGCGGATCGCCTGAGCCGCGCTGGGCAGTATCAGGATGTGAGTTTCCGTCTGCATCAGGGGGAGGTGCTCGGTCTGTGCGGGCTGCTCGGCTCCGGGCGTACCGAGCTGGCGCTGAGCCTGTTCGGCATGACCCGGCCGGACAGCGGCAAACTCTACCTCGACAGCAAACCGGTGCGCTTTCGCGGCCATGAGGACGCGATCAAGGCCGGCATCGGCTACGTCTCGGAGGATCGCCTGACGCTGGGTCTGGTGCAGCAACAGTCGGTGGCGGATAACGCGGTGCTGACCATTCTCGATAAGCTGCGCGGGCGTTTTCGCCTGATCGACGACTACCGCAAGAATCGCATCGTCGCGGAGTGGATCGCCAAGCTCGGCGTGCGGGTGGCGGATCCGGATCAGGCGGTTTCGACGCTGTCCGGCGGCAATCAGCAAAAGATCGTGCTGGCCAAGTGGGTGCTGACCCAGCCGCGGATCTTGATCCTCGACTCGCCGACCGTCGGTGTCGACGTCGGTGCCAAGGCCAGCATCTACCAACTGATCCATCTGCTGGCGCAGGAGGGGATCGCCATTTTGCTGATCTCCGACGAGGTGCCGGAGGTGTATTACAACTGCGATCGGGTGCTGCACTTCAGTGGCGGCAGCGTGATCGGCGAATACCTGCCGGGGCAGGTGAGCCAGCAACAGCTGGCGGAGGCGGTCAATGCGTAGATTCAGTTTGAAACCGCGCGGCAACGAAGGCTATCTGGCCTGGGTGTTGCTGCTGACGGTCATGGTCTTTTCACTGCTCAGCGATCGGTTTTTAACGGTGCAAAACCTGCTCGATCTCAGCGAAAGCTATGCGGTGAGCGGTATTTTCGCCCTCGGCCTGTTTGTAGTGCTGGTGACCGGCGGCATCGATATCTCCTTCGCCGCAGTCGCCTCGGTGGTGCAGTACCTGATCGCCACGCTGGCGACCCACTACGGCCTGGCCAGCCCGGCGGGCAGCATTCTGCTGGCGTTGGCGATCGGCGCCGTGCTGGGCATGGTCAACGCGCTGTTGATCTACTGCCTGCGCATCGTCTCGATCATCGTCACCATCAGCATGCAGGCGTTGTTGTTCGGCATGCTGATGTGGCTGACCAACGGCCGCAGCCTGTACGCATTGCCGGACTGGTGGACGCTGCCGCGCAGCGTGCTGCCGTTCCAGCTGGGTGAACAGAGCTATCAGCTCGGTTTGCCGACGCTGGTGATGCTGGCGGTGGCGCTGTTGACCTGGCTGCTGCTGAACAAAACGCACCTCGGGCGCCAGCTGTTTGCCGTGGGCGGTGATGCGGAATCGGCGCGGCGCATCGGCATCCGCGTTGGCCTGCTGCATTTGTTCGCCTATGGCTATCTGGGCGCGATGGCGGCGATCGGCGGCCTGGTGCAGGTGTATCGCATGGGGGAAGTGGTGCCCAACGCGCTGGTGGGCGGGGAGCTCGACGTGCTGGCGGCGGCGGTGCTGGGCGGCGCCAGCCTGAACGGCGGCAAGGGCAGCGTGGTCGGCACGCTGATGGGCGTCTTCCTGATCGGCGTGCTGAAAAACGGCCTCAACCTGATCGGCGTGTCCAGCTACTTCATGAACGTGGTGATCGGTCTGGTGATCGTCGCGGCGATCACCGTCACCCACTACAAAAAACGCAAAGAAACCGACGTCGGTTTCGCCTGAGGAGCGCCTGATGGGCAACAACCTGAAATTTCGTCCGGACGGGGTCGCCGTCGGTCTGCTGGCATTGCTGCTGGCGGTGGTGCTGGCCTTTAGCCTGCTGATGCCGGGGCGCTTCTTCAGCGGCGCCACCTTCACCAGTGTGGCCTTCCAGCTGCCGGAGCTGGGCCTGCTGACGCTGGCGATGTTCATCCCGATCCTCAGCGGTGGCCTGAACCTGTGCATTATCGCCAGCGCCAACCTGACCAGCCTGCTGATGGCCTGGCTGTTCATCAGCTACCTGCCGGCGGATGCCGGGCTGGGTTTGCAGGCGCTGTGGCTGGCATTGGCGCTGGCGGCGGCGATGCTGTTGGCCGGGCTTATCGGCGCGGCGACCGGCGCGCTGGTGGCCTACGTCGGCGCGCATCCGATTCTGGTGACGCTGGCCACCATGACCACGGTCAACGGCATCGGCATTTACCTGACGCGCGGCGCGGCCCTGAGCGGCATGCCGGAGATCGTGCGGTTTATCGGCGCCGAGCGCGTGCTGGGCGTGCCGGTACCGCTGTGGATCTTCCTGGTGGTCGCCGCCTTGCTGGCGCTGTTCTTGCAGAAAACCCGGCTCGGCAAATGCATCTACATGAGCGGCAGCAACATCAACGCCACCCACTTCAGCGGCGTGAATACCCATCGGGTGTTGATCGCCATTTACACCCTCTCCAGCCTGCTGTGCGTCATTGCCGGGCTGGTGATGATGGCGCGCTTCAACTCGGCGCGCATGGGTTACGGCGACTCCTACCTGCTGCTCACGGTGCTGGCGATCATTCTGGGCGGCACCGATCCGTTCGGCGGTTTTGGCCGGGTCAGCGGCGTGGTGTTGGCGCTGATCGTGCTGCAGGCGATCGCGACCGGTTTGAACCTGATGAACGTCAGCCCGCATTTCAGTCTGGCGATGTGGGGCGCGGTGCTGATCGCGGTGCTGGCGCTGAAGTTTTTCCGCCATCGCTATCAGCAGCGGCGGGCGATGCGCCGCAGCGCGGCCCAGGCCAGAATCGCGGCGGGCCACTGATCCCTTTTCCCTTTTGCGCAGGATAACGCTAATGAAATACCAGATTTCACCTTCACTGATGTGCATGAACCTGATGGATATCCGGCAGCAATTGGCGGTGCTGAATCGCCGCGCCGATATGCTGCATATCGACATCATGGACGGGCACTACGTTAAAAACATCACGCTGTCGCCGTTCTTTATCGAACAGATCCGCCCGCATACCTCGTTGTTGCTGGACGTGCATTTGATGGTGGAGAACCCAACCGATTTTATTGAGCCGATCGCCCGCGCCGGGGCGGACTTTATCTGCCCGCACGCCGAAACCATCAACCGCGACGCGTTCCGTGTGATCAATCAAATCCGCGCGCTGGGCAAAAAAGTGGGGGTGGTGCTGAACCCGGCCACGCCGGTGGAGTTTATTCGCCACTACCTTCACCTGCTGGACAAGGTCACCGTCATGACCGTCGATCCGGGCTATGCCGGGCAGCCGTTCATTCCCGAAATGCTGGACAAGATCCGCCAGTTGCGCGATCTGAAAAGCCAACAAAATCTGCGCTATCTGATCGAGATCGACGGATCCTGCAACCAGCGTACTTATCGCGATCTGCTGGGCGCCGGCGCGGAAGTGTTGATCGTCGGCAGCTCCGGGTTGTTCAATCTCGATCCGGATCTGGAGGCGGCATGGGAAAAAATGCTGGATCAGATGCGGCAGGCGGCCTGAGGCGGGGGACATGATGCGGCATTTTCTTGGCGTTGACGTCGGCGGCACCAATACCCGCCTGCTGTTGATGGATGATGAAGGCGAGTTTAGCGGTTACCGCAAGATGGCGACCGCCGATTGGGCGCAGCGGGCCGATCCGCTGGCGGCGCTGGGCGATCTTATCGCCCGGCATTGCGAGGATCGTCAGGTGGCGCAGGTGATGCTCGGGTTGCCGGGGAGCCTCAGCCGCGATCGCTCGCGGGTGCTGTCGCTGCCGTTCATTCCGGCGCTGGATGCCCAGCCGGTGGCGGCGCTGTTGGCCGATTTGCTGGCGCTGCCGGTGCGAATGGACAAGGACGTCAACCATCTGCTGTGGTGGGATTTGCAGCAGCTGCCGGCGCTGCCGCAGGTGGCGGTAGGGCTGTATCTGGGCACCGGCATGGGCAACAGCCTGTGGCTGAACGGCGATTTTTACCACGGGGCGCATGGCGCCGCCGGCGAGTTGGGGCACATTCCCTGGCCGGGCCATCTGGGCGAGTGCCCGTGCGGCAAACGGGGCTGCGTCGAGAGTTTGACCTCCGGCCATTGGCTGACCGGCTGGGCGCGCGCCAACGCGGCGCAAACGCCGTTCGACCGGCTGTTCGAACGCCATGGCGATCATCCGGATTTGCAGCGTTTCGTTGAACGATTGGCGCAGACCATCGCCATCGAAATGAACGTGATCGACCCCCAACGGCTGATCCTGGGCGGTGGCGTGATCGCCATGAGCGGTTTTCCGTTGGCGCGGCTGGAGCAAGAGATCCGCCGTCATCTGCGCGGGCCGCAGCCGGCACAGGGATTGGCGATCTCCATCAGCCGCCTGACCGATGAAACCGGCAGCAAAGGCGCCTGTCTGGCCGCCCGGCGCCACCTCCAATTGAGCAGGGAGTACCAGCAATGAAAGGCAAAGTCTGCGTGTTCGGTTCGTTCAACCTGGATATCGTCGCCGGCATGGCGCGGTTTCCACAGCCCGGCGAATCGCTGATCGCCCGTAACAGTATGATGGGGGCGGGCGGCAAGGGCGCCAACCAGGCCACCGCCGCGCTGCGCGCCGGGGCGCGGGTGCATTATATCGGCAAGGTGGGGCGCGACGACTTCGGCACCTTCGCCCGGCGTCATCTCGCTGCCGCCGGTTTCGATGCGGTGACGCTGTTCTCGACCGGCGATTGCCCGACCGGCAATGCGCTTATCTACGTTGCCGGCGAGGATGCGGAGAACATGATCGCCGTCGATCCCGGCGCCAACCTGACGGTCAGCGAGGACGAGGTGCGCCAGTGCCGCCCGGCGATCGCCGCGGCGGATATTCTGTTGACCCAGCTGGAGAACAACCTGCCAGCGATCGAACAAGTGATCGCCATCGCCCGCGAGGCGCGGACGTTCATCATTCTCAACCCGGCGCCGTTTCAGCCGGTGCCGGACAGCCTGCTGGCGCAGGTCGATCTGCTGACGCCCAACGCCACCGAATGCACGTTGCTGACCGGCGTGCCGGTGCGGGATGTGGCTTCGGCGCGTCAGGCGGCGCAGGTGCTGCACGCCAAGGGCATTCGTTTGCTGATCGTGACCTTGGGCACGCAGGGGGCGTTGTTCTCGGACGGGGAACACAGTGAGCTGATCCCGGCGTTTCCGGCGCAGCCGAAAGACACCACCGGCGCGGGGGATGCGTTTAACGGCGCTCTGGCGGCGCAGCTGGCGAATCAGGTGCCGTTAGCCGATGCGGCGCGCTTCGCCGCCGCCTACGCGGCGGTCTGCGTGGAACGCGCCGGGGCGGCGGGATCGATGCCGAGTTATGAGGAGGCGTTGGAACGCCAGCAGGCGTTCGCTTGACGTTGACGGGCTGCGGCGCAGAGGCGGCAGCCCGGCTCCCTTACTTCAACCAGCCTTTGCGCTGCGCGTCCCGCAGATGTTGCTCCATATGGTGCCACAGCTCGGGGTGTACGTCGGCGATCGACGCATTGCGCGCCAGCACCTGCTCCAGGCTGATGCCGTTTTCTACCCAGCTCTGGCCTTCATTGTGCAGATTCATCAGCATCGGCATGGTGCGATCCAGCAGTAAGGCAAAGCGCGCATCGGCGCTTTCGCCGTCTTCATATTCCTGCCATAAAGCGGTGAAATACTCGCGCTGAGCCTCCGGCAACATGCCGAACAGACGGCGCGCCGCCGCCACTTCCTGATCGTGGATCGCCGCGCGGGCCGCCAGATCGTAGACCAGCACGTCGCCGGCGTCGATTTCCACGATGTCATGCAGCAGCGCCATCTGGATCACGCGCTGAATGTCTACGTCATCACCGGCGTAGGGCGCCAGGCTCATGGCGGCGATGGCGAAATGCCAGCTGTGTTCGGCGGAGTTTTCCTGGCGCTGGGTGCCCAGTACCTTGGTGCGGCGTTGCACGCCTTTCAACTTATCGATTTCCATCAGGAACTGGATGGCCTGGGTCATTGAACCGAAATCTAACGCGGGTACAGCGGATGACATGGTGTAAACCTCAAGGTGGGTGGGTTGAAGCCTGACGATTGTAGACCAGCGGGCGGGGGATTTCGATGGTTACACGCGTTCACATTTTTATTTTAGCGTACACGTGTACACTGGAATTATTCTCAGTTAAGCTGCTTTGCGTTAATTTCGCACAAAGCAGGGCATTTTGAGGGGTTGCGCGTTATGGGGAAAACGGACGTAGTGAAAGCCGGGAACAATAAGATTGTCACCGCGGCTTATCCGTGGGCGGAAGAGATCGCCAACAGCATCAGCCACGGCATCGGGCTGGTGTTCGGTATTGTCGGCCTGGTGTTGCTGCTGGTGCAGGCGGTGAATACCGGCGCCGATGCGACGGCCATCACCAGTTACAGCCTGTACGGCGGCAGCATGATCCTGCTGTTTCTCGCTTCTACGCTGTACCATGCGATCCCGCATCAAAAGGCCAAGCATTGGCTGAAAAAATTTGACCACTGTGCCATTTATCTCCTGATTGCCGGCACTTACACGCCGTTCTTGCTGGTAGGGCTGGATTCGCCGCTGGCGAAGGGCTTGATGGCGGTAATCTGGGGGTTGGCGCTGCTTGGCGTACTGTTCAAGCTGGCCTTCGCCCACCGTTTTGAAGCCCTGTCTCTGGTGACCTACCTGACGATGGGCTGGCTGTCGCTGATCGTGATTTATCAGCTGGTTACGCGGCTGGAGGCCGGCGGCGTCACGCTGCTGGCGATCGGCGGGGTGGTCTACACCCTGGGCGTGATTTTCTATGCCTCCAAGCGCATTCGCTTTGGCCACGCCATCTGGCACGGCTTCGTGCTCGGCGGCAGCGCCTGCCACTTCATGGCGATCTACCTGTACGTCTAAGCGTTGCCGCTACATCTGAATGCGTATTGAACAGGCGCCTCTTTTGTTTTAAAAAAGAGGCGCTTGCTTCTTTCGGGTATCCAGCAAGCCCTGTCTTTCATTTCTGAGCCCGCATACCGTTTCTCTAACCTCTGTTCAGGACTCATCAAGATGATCGTTCGCTTATCCAAAGCGCTGCTGGTCTGCGCTATCGCCTTGTTCGCTTCGCTGGTCGCCTTCGGTAACCTCACCGACTATGGCTCCAATTTCGCCTTCGTGCGCCACGTCTTTATGATGGATACCCTTTTCCCCGACGCCACCATTGGCTACCGCTCGATACAGACGCCATGGCTGCATCACGCCGGTTATATTTTCATCATTGCGTTGGAGAGTCTGACCGCGCTGCTGTGCTGGATTGGTGGCCTGCGCCTGCTGTGCGGCCTGAAACTGCCCGCCAACGCTTTCAACGGCCGCAAAAAATGGGCGGTAGCGGGGCTGACGCTGGGCTTCCTTACCTGGCAGGTCGGTTTTATGTCGATTGGGGGGGAGTGGTTCGGCATGTGGATGTCGCAGCAATGGAACGGCGTGCCGAGCGCGTTTCGCTTCTTCGTCACCATCATCTTGGTGCTGATCTATCTGGTGCAGCGCGACGGGGAGTTGGACGAGTAACGAAGATGGCCGCAGGCAGGGGGCCTGCGGCCGACGGATTATTTCTCTTCGGCCAGCGAGTAGGGCAACGGTTTGATCGCCAGCTGGCTGGCGGCATCGTCGCGCACCCGCAGCTTGCTGTCGGCATCCAGATCGTTGTTCATCACCACCTGCACCCACAGCGTACCGTCGGCTAACTGGCTCGACGCCAGTACGGTGCCGGTGCGACGCCAGTTTTCCCCCAGCTGCAGCTCCAGATCTTCCGCCGCCTGCGGGGCGCGAGCCGCTTTACCTTCCAGCCAGTAGAGCGCACGTTTGTTGGCGCCGCGGAACTTGGCGCGCGCCACCATCTCCTGACCGGTATAGCAGCCCTTGCTGAAACTGATGCCTTCCAGCGCCTGGAGGTTGGTGGCCTGCGGGATCAGCTGCGCGCTGTTGGCGGCGTCGATAACCGGATAACCGGCTTCGATCTCCAGCGCCAGCCACTGGTTGCTGTCATTCCGTTCCGCCTGGTCATGCAGTTTGCCGATCAGCTGTTCGGCCACGGCGGGGCGGGTCACCAGCAGAAAACGCTCCGCCGGCGCATTGAAGTGCAGAATCGTGGTCTCGCCGTCCTGCACCACCGGGTGCTCAGCGCTTGGCAGCGTGGCGAACAGGCCCGCCAGCGCGGCGCGCGCCTGGAAACCGGCGACACCCAGCAATACCGCGTCATTATCGGCGGCGATGGTGACTTTGGAGAACACCGCGTATTTTTTGATTTCCGCCAGTTGGCTGTCCAGCACGCTGCGGCGCTCCAGATAGGCGAAGCCTTCGCCACGGTGGAACAGACGCAGGTTGCTCCACATTTTGCCCTTGGCGTCGCAGTGGGCGCACAGCACGTGTTGATCGGCCGCCAGCGCGTCGATGTCCGCCGTCACCTGGCCCTGGAGATATTTCACCGTGTCCGGCCCGTTCAGCGTCACCAGCGCCCAATCTTCCAGCGAGATCAGCGTCAGGGGCAGATGGGTGGAAGCGGAGGGCTGACGGGGTGGGAATGAAATGTTATGCGCCATAGTAAGTTCCTGCTCAACGTTTAGCTTACCTGAAGGGTATTGGACCCATGGTAAAAGAGGCGGCGGGCTTTGCAAACTGTTATTCGCGCCGCGGCGCCGGGGGGCGCTTTTTTTGGCATTTTGCGCTTTATTGCGTTTTCCGCCACAAAGCGCCTTCCCGGCGTGTATGTCAAATTGTTACTCTATAGGCTTGCGGCCAGGGCACCCTTGCAGACAGATCCCCGGTTGATGGAATTATATTGCGACGGCGTTGCCATACAGTGTGTCATTTGAACCCTGCGCTGGCGCTGCCGCGCTGAAAAGAGGTGAGTCATAACAACATGGATATTAACAACAAAGCACGTATTCACTGGGCTTGCCGCCGTGGCATGCGCGAGCTGGACATCTCCATCATGCCGTTCTTCGAATACGAATACGACAGCCTGAATGACGCGGACAAGGCGCTGTTTATCCGCCTGCTGGAGTGCGACGATCCCGATTTGTTCAACTGGCTGATGAATCATGGCGCGCCGCAGGACGGCGAGCTGCAGAGAATGGTGACCCTGATCCAAACGCGAAATAAAGACCGTGGCCCAGTGGCGATGTGATATCCGCATTTCCTGGCGCACCCAGCTGTTTTCACTGTTGACCCACGGCGTTTTGATCCTGCTGATCCTGATTTCGCCCTGGCCGGAAGGCTTTGGCCCGCTCTGGCTGGTGCTGCTGACGCTGGTGGTGTTTCAGTGCATTCGCAGCCAGAAGCGCATCGCCGCGGTGCAGGGCGAGCTGCGGCTGCTGGCGGATCGGCGTTTCAGCTGGCACGGCCGCGAGTGGCGGCTGGCGAAAAAACCGTGGATGCCGGGTTACGGCATGCTGCTGACGCTACAGCCTATGGGGGGCAAAAAGCGCCGCCGGCTGTGGCTGGCTTCCGACTGCATGAGCAAAGAGGAATGGCGCCACCTGCGGCAGCTGTTGCTGTATCCGCCGGCGGGTGACGGTGAACAAGATTGATAGGGGGCGCCGGCGCGAATCATGCCGCCGGCGCTCGGCGTTGGGGGGAACGCCCGATAGCGGCTACAGCAGCGGCTCCATTTCCAACAGGATCTGTTCGCACCATTGCTGCAGGCGCTCTTCGCTCAGATCGTATTGGTTGACCTCATCGAGCGCCAGGCCGACGAAGTGTTTGCCGTCGGCGCTCAGCGGTTTGGGGCTGGTGAACTCGAAACCCTCAGTGGGCCAGAAGCCGATGAACTGTACGCCCAGCGGCGCGATGTGATCGTGCAGCATGCCCAGCGCGTCGAGGAACCACTCACCGTAACCGAGCTGATCGCCCATGCCGTACATGGCGACGATTTTGCCTTTCAGATCCAGCGCCGCCAGCTGCGGCCAGATCGCTTCCCAATCTTCCTGCAGTTCGCCGAAATCCCAGGTCGGGATGCCGAGGATCAGAATGGAATAGTCCTCCATCAGCTTGGGCGAGACGTCTTTCAGGTTGTGCAGGTCGACCAGGTCTTCACCCAGAATCTCACGGATTTTTTCTGCCGCCATTTCGGTGTAGCAGGTGCTGGAGCCGTAAAACAGACCAATCTTCATGTGTAAACCGTTACGTTGCTGTTTAGAGAATTGCAGCGAGTATACCTGATTTGCGCCGGCTTAAGGCATAATGGCGCGGGTGGAAATGCAACAAAGAGAGGACCGCGTGCAACAGCAAGACAATGCGCTGATTGAACAATTCCTGGATGCGCTGTGGCTTGAGCGCAATCTGGCGGAAAATACGCTGGCCTCCTATCGGCTGGATTTGCAGGCCCTGGGCGCCTGGCTTGGCCAGCAGAAGACCGATTTGCTGCAGGCGCAGGCGCTGGATCTGCAGGCGTTTCTCGCCGAGCGGGTGGATGGCGGTTACAAGGCCACCAGCTCCGCGCGTTTGTTGAGCGCCATGAGGCGCCTGTTTCAATATCTGTACCGCGAAAAGCTGCGCGCCGACGATCCCACCGCGCAGCTGGCGTCTCCCAAACTGCCGCAGCGCTTGCCGAAAGATCTGAGCGAGGCGCAGGTCGATGCGTTGCTGCAGGCGCCCTGCGTCGATCAGCCGCTGGAGCTGCGCGACAAGGCGATGCTCGAAGTGTTGTACGCCACCGGGCTGCGGGTTTCCGAACTGGTGGGGCTGCACATCAGCGACGTCAGCCTGCGTCAGGGCGTGGTGCGGGTGATCGGCAAGGGCAACAAGGAGCGACTGGTGCCGCTGGGCGAAGAGGCGGTCTACTGGATCGAAAACTATCTGGAGCACGGCCGCCCATGGCTGGTCAACGGCCAGACGCTGGATGTGCTGTTCCCCAGCACCCGCTGCCAGCAAATGACCCGACAGACGTTCTGGCATCGTATCAAACACTATGCCATCCTTGCGGGCATCGACAGCGAGCGTCTGTCGCCGCACGTGTTGCGGCACGCGTTCGCTACCCATTTGCTGAACCATGGGGCCGATCTCCGTGTCGTACAGATGTTGTTAGGGCACAGCGATCTCTCGACCACGCAAATTTATACTCATGTAGCGACCGAACGACTGAAACAGCTACATCAACAGCATCACCCGCGCGCCTGAGCGGCGGGTTCGAAAGGATTGGAATAATGAAAAAAGGTTTAATGCTGCTTTCACTGCTGGTGGCCTCGGTGGCCGGCGCCGCCCATGCCGATGACGCGGCGATCAAAAAAGCGCTCGCCAGCCTGGGCATCCAGCAGGCGGACGTGCAGCCTTCACCGGTCAACGGCCTGAAAACCGTGCTGACCGACAGCGGCGTGCTGTACGCCTCCGAAGACGGCAAGCACATCCTGCAGGGCCCGCTGTTCGACGTCAGCGGCAAAGAGCCGGTCAACGTGACCAACCAACTGCTGAGCAGCAAGATGGACGCGCTGAAAGATCAGATGATCGTGTACAAGGCGCCGAAAGAGAAACACGTGATCACCGTGTTCACCGACATCACCTGCGGTTACTGTCACAAGCTGCATCAGCAGATGAAAGAGTACAACGATCTGGGTATTACCGTGCGTTACCTGGCATTCCCGCGCCAGGGGCTGGCATCCCAGGCTGAAAAAGACATGCAGTCGATCTGGTGCACCGCCGACAAGGCCAAGGCGTTCGACGCCGCCATGAAGGGCGACGCCGTTTCTCCGGCGACCTGTAAAACCGACATCAGCAAGCATTACGAGCTGGGCGTACAGTTCGGCATTCAGGGCACGCCGGCCATCATCCTGGAAAACGGCATGATGATCCCGGGCTATCAGGGGCCAAAAGAGATGGCCGCCATGCTGGATGCGCACCAGGCCGCCACCAAAGCCGGTGGTTAATCGCCGGTGAGTATCAAAACGCAACTACGCCGCCGCCCGGCGGCGGACGACACGCATCTGCCCGCCAGTTTGCCGCCGCTGCTGCGCCGGCTTTACGCCCTGCGCGGCGTGCAGGCTGAGCAAGAGCTGGAACGCAGCGTCAAGGGCATGCTGCCTTGGCAACAGCTGGACGGTATCGACGACGCCGTCAGCCTGCTGCAACAGGCGCTGGCCGACGGCCGCCGCATCATGGTGGTGGGCGATTTCGACGCCGATGGCGCCACCAGCACCGCGCTGACGGTGTTGGCGCTGCGCAGCATGGGCGGCGCAGCCGTCGATTATCTGGTGCCAAACCGCTTCGAAGACGGCTACGGCCTGAGCCCTGAAGTGGTGGAGCAGGCGGCGGCGCGCGGCGCAGAACTCATTGTCACCGTCGATAACGGCATCTCCTCCCACGCCGGCGTCGACGTGGCGCACGCCAAAGGCATGCAGGTGCTGGTGACCGATCACCACCTGCCGGGCGAGACCCTGCCGGCGGCTGAAGCGATCGTCAATCCCAACCTGCGCGGCTGCGCCTTCCCGTCCAAATCGCTGGCGGGGGTAGGCGTGGCGTTCTACCTGATGCTGGCGCTGCGCGCCCGGCTGCGGGACAGCGGCTGGTTCGAGCAGCGCGCGCTGGCGATGCCGAATCTGGCGGAACTGCTGGATCTGGTGGCGCTCGGCACCGTGGCCGATGTGGTGCCGCTGGACGCCAACAACCGCATTCTGGTGTATCAGGGGTTAAACCGCATCCGCGCCGGCAAATGCCGACCGGGCATCCGCGCGCTGCTTGAGGTGGCCAACCGCGACGCCCGCCAGCTGGCGGCCAACGATCTCGGTTTCGCCCTCGGCCCGCGCCTCAACGCCGCCGGCCGGCTGGACGACATGTCTATCGGCGTGGCGCTGCTGCTGAGCGACGACATTGCGCAGGCGCGCATGCTGGCCAACGATCTCGATGCGCTGAACCAGACGCGCCGCGAGATCGAGCAGGGCATGCAGGTGGAGGCCCTGCAGCTGTGCGATCAGCTGGAGCGCACCAGCACCGAGCTGCCTTATGGGTTGGCGATGTATCACCCGGAATGGCATCAGGGCGTGGTGGGCATCCTCGCTTCGCGCATCAAAGAGCGTTTCCACCGCCCGGTGATCGCGTTCGCGCCGGCGGGCGACGGCATCCTGAAGGGCTCCGGCCGTTCGGTGCCCGGCTTGCACATGCGCGACGCGCTGGAGCGGCTGGATATGCTGAACCCCGGGCTGATGATGAAGTTCGGCGGCCACGCGATGGCGGCCGGGCTGTCGCTGGAAGAGGCCAAATTCGACGAGTTCCGCCAGCGTTTTGGCGAGCTGGTGGGGGAATGGCTCGATCCGGCGATGCTGGAAGGGGTTATCTGGTCCGACGGCGAACTGGCGATGCAGGAGCTGTCGCTGACCACGGCGGAGCTGCTGCGCGAGGGCGGCCCGTGGGGTCAGGCGTTCCCTGAACCGACCTTCGACGGCAAGTTCCGCATTCTGCAGCAGCGGCTGGTGGGCGAGAAACACCTGAAGCTGATGGTGGAACCGCTCGGCGGCGGCCCGCTGCTCGACGGCATCGCGTTTAACGTGGATACCACGCTGTGGCCGGACAGCAGCGTGCGCGAAGTGGAACTGGCCTACAAGCTCGACGTCAACGAGTTTCGCGGCAACCGCAACGTGCAACTGCTGATCCAGCATCTTTGGCCGCGCTGAAGTGAAATTGAACACAATTCGGGGATTGGGCTCTCCAATCCCCGGCATCCTTCCCGATCGCCACAAAAACTGACCAACTCGCTATAAACTGCCGCCCGGATCCGTTAGAATTAGCGGTTCCAATGGCATTCCGCCATCGACGACATCAACGTAAAAGAACGAAACCATGTTTGAAATTAACCCGGTAAAAAACCGAATTCAGGACCTGTCCGAGCGGACTGCGGTTCTTAGGGGGTATCTTTGACTATGATGCCAAGAAGGAACGCCTAGAAGAAGTCAACGCCGAGCTGGAACAGCCGGACGTCTGGAACGAGCCGGAGCGCGCGCAGGCGCTCGGCAAAGAGCGCGCCGCGCTGGAAGCCATCGTTGAAACCATCGATCAGCTGGAGCAGGGCGGCGAAGACGTCGGCGGGCTGCTGGAACTGGCGGTGGAAGCCGACGATGAAGAGACCTTCAACGAAGCGGTCGCCGAACTGGATCAACTGATGAGCAAGCTGGATCAGTTGGAATTCCGCCGCATGTTCTCCGGCGAATACGACAGCGCCGACTGCTACCTGGATATCCAGGCCGGCTCCGGCGGCACCGAAGCGCAGGACTGGGCCAGCATGCTGCTGCGCATGTACCTGCGCTGGGCCGAAGCCAAGGGTTTCAAGACCGAAGTGATCGAAGAGTCCGACGGCGACGTCGCGGGCCTGAAATCGGCCACCATCAAGATCATCGGCGACTACGCGTTCGGCTGGTTGCGCACTGAAACCGGCGTTCATCGCCTGGTGCGCAAGAGCCCGTTCGACTCCGGCGGCCGTCGCCACACCTCGTTCAGCTCGGTGTTCATCTACCCGGAAGTCGACGACGATATCGATATCGAAATCAACCCGGCGGATCTGCGTATCGACGTGTACCGCGCCTCCGGTGCGGGCGGTCAGCACGTCAACAAAACCGAATCCGCCGTACGTATTACTCACCTGCCAACCAACATCGTGGTGCAGTGCCAGAACGATCGTTCTCAGCATAAGAACAAGGATCAAGCGTTTAAACAGCTGCGAGCCAAGCTGTACGAGTTTGAGATGCAAAAGAAAAATGCTGATAAGCAGACGATGGAAGACAACAAGTCCGACATCGGCTGGGGCAGCCAAATCCGTTCTTACGTGCTGGATGACTCCCGCATCAAGGATTTGCGCACCAACGTCGAAACGCGTAACACGCAGGCCGTACTGGATGGCGACCTGGATAAATTCATTGAGGCAAGTTTGAAAGCCGGGTTATGAGGAATAGAAATGTCTGAACAACAAGTACAGGGCGCCGATCAGGCGCTGGATCTCAATAACGAACTGCAGTCCCGCCGCGAGAAACTGGCCGGCCTGCGTGAGAACGGCATTGCGTTCCCGAACGACTTCCGTCGCGACTCCACCTCCGACAAACTGCACGCCGCGTACGGCGATAAAGACAACGAAGAGCTGGAAGCGCTGGGCGTAGAAGTGACCGTCGCCGGCCGCATGATGACCCGCCGCATTATGGGCAAGGCATCCTTCGTTACGCTGCAGGACGTGGGCGGCCGCATTCAGCTGTACGTCGCGCGCGACGATCTGGCTGAAGGCGTGTACAACGAGCAGTTCAAGAAGTGGGACCTGGGCGATATCCTCGGCGCGCGCGGCAAGCTGTTCAAAACCAAGACCGGCGAACTGTCGATCCACTGCACCGAACTGCGTCTGCTGACCAAAGCGCTGCGCCCGCTGCCGGACAAATTCCACGGCCTGGCGGATCAGGAAACCCGTTACCGCCAGCGTTACCTGGATCTGATCGCCAACGAAGAATCGCGCAACACCTTCAAGGTGCGTTCGCAGGTGATGTCCGCTATCCGTAACTTCATGGTGGAACGCGGCTTCATGGAAGTCGAAACCCCGATGATGCAGGTGATCCCGGGCGGCGCGTCCGCGCGTCCGTTCATCACGCACCACAATGCGCTGGATATCGACATGTACCTGCGCATCGCGCCGGAACTGTATCTGAAGCGTCTGGTGGTCGGCGGCTTCGAGCGCGTGTTCGAAATCAACCGCAACTTCCGCAACGAAGGCGTTTCTCCGCGTCATAACCCAGAGTTCACCATGATGGAACTCTACATGGCTTACGCGGATTACAAAGACCTGATCGAGCTGACCGAGACCCTGTTCCGCACCCTGACCGAGAAAGTGCTGGGCACCTCTCAGGTGCAGTACGGCGACGAAGTGTTCGATTTCGGCAAGCCGTTCGAGAAGTTGACCATGACCGAGGCGATCAAGAAATACCGTCCGGAAACCGATTTGGCTGACCTGGCCGACATGGGCAAAGCGGTGGCCATCGCCGAATCCATCGGCGTCAAGGTTGAGAAGAGCTGGGGCCTGGGCCGCGTCGTGACCGAAATCTTCGAAGAAGTGGCGGAAAGCCATCTGATTCAGCCGACCTTCATCACCGAGTACCCGGCTGAAGTGTCGCCGCTGGCGCGCCGCAACGACGTGAACCCGGAAATCACCGACCGCTTCGAGTTCTTCATCGGCGGCCGTGAAATCGGCAACGGCTTCTCCGAGCTGAACGACGCCGAAGACCAGGCGCAACGCTTCGCCGACCAGGTGAACGCCAAAGACGCCGGCGACGACGAAGCGATGTTCTACGACGAAGACTACGTCACCGCGCTGGAGCACGGCCTGCCGCCGACCGCCGGTCTGGGCATCGGTATCGACCGCATGGTGATGCTGTTCACCAACAGCCACACCATCCGCGACGTGATTCTGTTCCCGGCGATGCGCCCACAGAAATAATTCCGTTTAGCGTGCAACAACCGGTGCAGGCAACTGCGCCGGTTTTTTTTCGTCTACGGGACTTAACCGCTTAAAACATCGACAGTTACGCGCCATCTCCGCTTGCCCGCCGCCGATAACCGGTTATAATGCCTGTCGCACACCGATGCGGGTGTAGTTCAATGGTAGAACGGCAGCTTCCCAAGCTGCATACGAGGGTTCGATTCCCTTCACCCGCTCCAATCTCCCTATGCATCACCCCATTGAGTTATAACCGTTTTTAGAAAAGCTGATTCTCAACGATTGCATCACCGTTTGGTGCGGGTTGGCTTGTGAGTCGCTCAAGCCATTGGCCTGGCATTTAACCGCGATAACACAACACGCCGCCCAATCCTGATGCGGGTGTGAGCCGCCGTTGCTGCCCACAGCGCGCCATTGCCGTTTAACTCCACTTCTGTTTAGCCCCGGATGGCAGGCGGTTGTCCGTTTCTTCGCAGGAGCGGTCGCATTCTTTCGGCAGCAGGAAGGTGATACTTCCTGCCAGCAACAGCGATGCCGCCAGCGCGCAAACCGCGACGTTCTGTCCGTACAGATAAATCATGACGCCTACCAGATAGGGGCCGCAGAACCCACCGAGGTTGCCCAGCCCGTTGATCACCCCGCGTGCGCTGCCCGCCACTTCCGCCGCCGCAATGCGTCCGGGAATTGACCAGAAGGGGCTGGTCGCCGCTTTAAGGAAGAAGCCGCACACCACCAGCGCGATATAGGCGGCCACCACGTGCTCATGCAGGATCACCGAGGCTATCAGCGCCGCCGCAAAACAGTACAGGGAGATCCTGACCCACAAACGGCGGTTACCGCTGCGATCGCTGAACATCGAAATCACATAAATCCCCGCCAGAGTGGCAACAAACGGCAGGATCGCCAATACCCCAACATTGGCCATGCTGCCACCGGTCAGGTTTTTCAAGATGGTGGGCAGCCACAACGTATACCCATAGTCTCCGGTCTGGTAAAAGAAATTCAGCACGACCAGGCGCATCAATCCCTTGTTGCGAAACACCGCTTTTAACGGCGCCTTCGCTGCCGGCACCCTCCCTTCCCGCGCTTTGCGCTCCCGGGCCAGTTCGGTCAATAAATAGTCGCGTTCCTTCGCCGGTAGCCAACGCGCCTCTTCCGGACGGTCACTGATCACCAGCCACCAAATGGTCAACACCACGACCGACAACAAGCCTTCGATAATGAACAGCCAGCGCCAGTCGAGAGTGGCAATAATCGCGCCGGAAACCGGGGCGGTCAGCATCCCCCCTAGTGGGGCAAACATCATGACGAAGGCATTGGCGCGCCCCAGTTCTTTTTCCGGGAACCAATTGCTTACCATGGTCAGCACGACGGGCAACATTCCTCCTTCGGAGATCCCGAGAATAAAACGCAGCACGAGCAGTTGATATTCATGGGTGACGAACCCGGTGGCGATAGAGACAATCGCCCAGGCCACGAGCGACCAGGCTATAAAACGTTTTCCGCTACCGTAAACCGCAAGTCGTCCGCCAGGGATTTGCAGAAATAAATAACCAATAAAAAAGATACCGCTGGCCACGCCAGCCATCTGGCTGGTAATGCCTAAATCCTGTTCCATGCCACCCGGCAGAGCAAAGCTGATATTAACGCGATCCATAAATGAAATAATACAGGTGATAAGGATCGGCGCGATAACCCGCAGCCAGCGAGTTCCTGGTATTTTATCGGTCATAATAGCATCTCGATGATATCCGCCATTCACAGAGAATATTGTGTTGGCGGATAAAAATGATCATTCGTAACTCAAACGATCATTTTTATTGAATTAACCCAGGAATATCCTGATGTGAAAAATAACCTGCCAGATTATCCAAAACGGATTGGCTCATTCCCTGACGGGTTTCTACGGTAGCGCTGGCCACATGGGGTTGAAGCAGAACATTCTCGAGAGCAAAGAACGCTGTCGGGACATGGGGTTCGTTTTCAAAGACATCCAGAGCGGCCCCGGCGATAACATGATTTTGTAACGCCTTTATCAGCGCCGCCTCATCGACCAGGCTGCCGCGGGCAATATTGATAAGCCAGGCGCGTTCGGGCATGGCGTTAAATACGCTGGCATCAATAATCCCGCGGTTTTCCGCACTGCCGGATGCCGCGATCACCAGGAAATCACTCTGTGCTGCGAGCGTGTGCAGATCGGCGCACCACTGGTAATCCAGGCCGTCTTTGCGCTGGCGGTCAGTATACAGGATGGTCATATCGAAGCCTTTCGCCCGGCGGGCGATGGCTTGGCCGATATTCCCCATGCCGAAAATACCGATGCGTTTACCACTCACTTTGGTCGCCAGCGGTGGCGGCGTCGTTTCCCAGCGGCCTTCGCGTACAAATCGGTCCCCTTGGCAGAGGCGGCGGCTGGCGGACAGCATTAGCCCCAGAGCCAGATCTGCCACATCATCGGTCAGCACGCCGGCGGTGATCCCGACGCTGATATGGCGTTCCCGGGTGTAGTCGAGATCGATAGCGTCGGTTCCCACGCCAAAGACAGCAATCATGCCCACCTGCGGCAATTGCTCCAGCGTCTCTCGGGTTACCCCCACATCACCACGGGTGACCACCGCCTGAACGTCTGCGCCATGGCGAACCAGGAAGGCTGGAATATCTGATTGTTCATAGAGACGGAATACCCGGTAGCGGGCGTCCAACGCGGCTTGCAAAGCATCCATCACCGGCGCGATAAGTAAAATGGTAGGTTGAGTGTCAGTGTGCATCGTTGCGATCCTGTCTGAAAAATAGGGGATACCCTGTATCAGACGTTTTTTTACCGCTTATTTTTGCGATCTGCATCACGCCAAAGAGTGTTAAAAAAGCATGTTACTGCTGGCGTGATCTCGTGTGCAATTTCGTGGTTTCTGTCAGTGACTATCGGGGAAAATAACTCATTATGCCCGTAGGGGGAGAAGGCTAAATCGATCGATTTTGGTGAAAGCGGTGAATATCCAGTGATTTTCTGCCGTGGATCACAGGATAAGTAACGTCGTTTCGTAACACTTAATTAAGTGACTTTTGTCACAGTTTTAAGCGGCTAAAAACCGTGAGATAGGTCATGACTTATTTCACCATGCCGAATAGCCTTTCAGGTGGAGTTTACTCACAGTGGTGATAGGTTGTAAATATTAACAACAAAGCGGTTTGCTTTGTTGCTTATTCATAGTGGCGCCCGTAGAACGATCTAATAGCGATTCTACCGTAATTACGCCGAGATTGCCTGTTGCCATGAAACTACCCAGCCATTGTTCTTGTCGGTGAAATACCGAATCGATATCTACCAGAGAAAATATTATGATTATTGATGCCTTAACCACTGCCGTAAATAATAAATTCTATCCGGCAGCCATTCGAAAAATGCTGGCCAGCATTATTGAAAGTGAGCCGTACAATTTACCTGTCGGCCACTATCAGGTGCAGGGTAAACAGATGTTCTTTAACGTCGTTGAAGGGGAAACCAAACTATTGGCCGACCAGAAGCCGGAGTTTCATCGCCAGTATCTGGATATCCATCTTGTCCTGGAAGGGCGAGAAGTGATTGGCGCCGGAGTTCTGGGGCTGCCTTTGCCCCTGAGTGAGCCATTTAACGAGGCGCACGACCTTGGGTTTAGCCCGGCGATCCCCGGTGAGACTCTCATCCACCTGCAACCCGGTGAACTGGCCGTTATCTTCCCGGGGGAGCTGCATCGCCCGATGAGTACCTGCACAACGCCGGCAGTTCTGCGTAAAATTGTGGCGAAAATCGACGGCGCCCTGCTGACGTAGCAAGACGTTCAGCGGCGGATGGTACCGCTACTTCAGGCTGCCCGGCGGAAAGCCTCGTTCATCCGCCGTCTGCAGCGATTCCGAAGAATACGCCTTTCCCGTCAAAGCCATAGCCCCTAACTTTTAAAAATTGAGTTGGGTTGAATAAATTTACGGCAGAGATTACGCCGTATTATTTACAGGGATATTTGCTTCAGGTTCAGATTACATCATTAAGGCCGGAGTTTACCTCTGTAGTCGATGTAGCCAATCTCATAACGCCTTGATCTTTTAATGCGGTTCCTCCCCATTAGCACAATTTTTTATTTTGGTTTGCCTGCGTTCTGATAGATATTAAAAAAACTATATAAAAATAAATTATTTCGGAGCTAATAATGTCGTTGCAAATCGTGCTTACCCGCAGGGAGGCGCTGGGGAAAATGGTGGGCGTCATCGTCGCCGCCAGCCTGTTGCCTTATTCAAATATAACCTATGCCGAACGGGCGCAAATTGCCGCCTCGCCCGTTGAATACGCGCAATTTTTGCAAATTTCGAGAAAAATTACCGAGTTTGACGATTTGGACGTCACACTCTCCGCCCGCTATTTTTCCGCACTGCGCGAACATTTTCCGCAGTTGAACTCGCAACTCAACGCCCTGTTCATCCTGAGCCAGCAAGCCACCGATGCGGAAGCCTTGAACCGACATGCGATTGAACAGGGGCAGAGGGAGCTTATCCAGGCGATCGTGACCGCGTGGTATACCGGAACCGTAGATCCTTCAAACGCTGAGCAGGGTCAGTTGATTAGTTATAAAGAGGCGCTGATGTATCGCACGGTTCAGGATGCCCTGATTGTGCCGACCTGGTGCAATTTTGGCCCGCTGTGGTGGACCGGCTTGCCGCCGGGCGTTACCCGCCAACCTTCCATTCCCGCAACAGATTTGCCTGCCGTAGCCGATAAAAAATATGAGGACCGCGTGTGAAAAGCCCAATAATTAATGCTTCCGGCGATGCAGAGGCCGATGTCGTCATTGTCGGTTCCGGTATTGTGGGCGGTCTGATGGCGGATGCTTTGGTGAGCCAGGGCTACTCGGTGCTGGTACTTGAGGCAGGCCCGCGCATTGAGCGCGCACAGGCTGTGGAAAACTGGCGCAATATGCCACTGCACAATCGTGCGGGGTCGGATTTTCAGGGGCTTTACCCGCAATCGGAGTACGCCACCGCGCCGCTCTATTTCCCGGAGAACGACTATATCAAACTGACCGGCCCCAATGGCTCAGGCTTTAAACAGGGCTATTTGCGTGTGGTGGGGGGAACTACCTGGCACTGGGCCGCTTCTTGCTGGCGCAACCATCCCAATGATTTTCGCATGAAATCCCTCTATGGCGTGGGGAGAGACTGGCCTATTTCCTACGAAGATATCGAACCGTGGTACGCGAAAGCCGAAGAGGAAATAGGCGTTGCCGGCCCGAATAATCCGGAGTGGCAGTCCCCTGCGGAACGCAGCGGGCCTTACCCGATGGACATGGTGCCCTGGGCCTACGGCGACAGACGCATTGCTGAGATTGTTAATCCTCACGGTTTTAAATCGGTACCCATTCCGCAAGGCCGCAGCACCCGGCCCTGGAACGGACGACCCACCTGCTGCGGCAATAACAATTGCCAGCCGATTTGCCCTATCGGGGCGATGTACAACGGCATTCACCACGTTGAACGGGCCGAACACAAGGGGGCGAAGGTGATCCCCGAGGCGGTGGTGTACAAAATTGACACCGACGACAATAACCGCGTCACCGCCGTTCACTGGTACGACACGGCGCATAACTCCCATCGGGCGATCGGTAAAACGTTCGTTCTGGCCTGCAATGGGATTGAGAACCCGCGCTTATTGCTGCTGGCGGCCAACGAAAAGAACCCGAACGGCATCGCGAACAGCTCGGATCAGGTGGGGCGCAACATGATGGATCACTCTGGCCTGCACTGCTCCTTCCTGGCGCGAGAGGCCCTGTGGGTTGGCCGCGGCCCGGCGCAGAGCAGCTGCATGGTGGGGTACCGTGACGGCGCGTTCCGCAGCGACCACTCCGCCAACAAGATCATCATCAACAATATCAACCGGGTGATCCCCTCCGCCCTTGAAGTCCTGAAAACGGGCAAGGTCGGCAAGGCGCTGCAGGATGAAGTGCGCGATCGCGCCAGCCGCTCGGTGGATCTCTCCATCAGCCTGGAACCGCTGCCGGACCCGAACAACCGTCTGACCCTGAGCCCTACCCGCAAAGACAAGCATGGCCTGGCCTGCCCGGACATCCACTACGACGTTGGCGATTACGTGCGCAAAGGGCTGGAAGTGGTCAAAACCCAGCTACGGCAGATTGGCGACTTGTTCGATGCGCAAGAGTTTGTGATTAACGACAAGCTGAATGCCAACAACCACATTATGGGCGGCACGATCATGGGCAGCGATCCCACGAACTCGGTGGTGAACGGCAATTGCCGCGCCCACGATCATGACAACCTTTGGATCCCGGGTGGAGGCGCCATGGTTTCAGCCAGCGTTGTCAACACCACGTTGACGATGGCGGCGCTTGGACTCAAGGCGGCCAATGACGTACTGCGCGCCCTGGAGAGCAAATGAATAAAATCACCCACTCGCTGGCAGCGACGCTGCTGCTGGGAAGCGGCTTCGCGGCGCATGCCCAGGACGGCGATCTGATCGCTAGAGGGCAAGCGCTGGCTATTGCCTCGGACTGCATGGCCTGCCATACGAATACGCAGCAGCAGGGCAAGCCTTTTGCCGGGGGGTACGGCATTGCTTCTCCCATGGGCACTATCTACGCCACCAATATAACCCCATCGGTAAAATACGGCATCGGCGGCTATTCTGAAGCGGCGTTTGCCGAGGTTCTGCGCTCTGGGATCCGGCAAGATGGGACGTATCTCTATCCGGCAATGCCTTACACCGCCTATACCCGTCTGAGTGATGACGAGATCCACGCGTTGTATACCTATTTCATGCATGGCGTTGCCCCGGTCGATGAGCCGGCCAAGCGCCAAACCGATCTGCCGTTTCCGTTCAACATCCGCCTCTCCATGGCGGTGTGGAACATGCTTTATTTGGACGATCGGCGTTTCACCCCGGATGTGACGAAAGGTGAGGCGTGGAACGAGGGGGCTGCGCTGGTGCAGGGCCCGGCTCACTGCGGAACCTGTCATACGCCGCGTAATGTGCTGATGGCGGAAGACAATTCGCGCTTCCTGATGGGGGCATCGTTGGGGGCTTGGTACGCGCCGAATATCACCGCCAATCGCCAGGAAGGGATCGGCGACTGGAGCGAGCAGGAGTTAGTGGACTACCTGAAAACCGGTCGGGCGGAAGGGCGCGCACAAGCTGCGGGGCCAATGGCTGAAGCCGTTGAGCACAGCTTCCAATACCTGACCGACCGGCAGCTGCGGGCGATTGCAACTTACCTGAAGACCGTGCCGTCACAGGGCGAGGGGCGCCAGGGCAATGGCCTTGGCCAGGCGCACTACAACGTTGAGCCCCATCTCCGCGGCATGAATTCGCCCAACGCCAACCACACGCTCAATAGCGGCGAGGCGCTCTACAGCGGCTACTGCGCCAGTTGCCATCAGCCGGACGGCAGCGGCAGTTTGAACCAGGCCTACCCTTCGCTATTCAACAACTCCACCACGGCCGCGAGCAATCCGTCAAACCTGATTGCCGCCATTTTGCAGGGGGTTGATCGCCGGGTTGACGGCAAGCACGTACTGATGCCGAGCTTTGGCGCCGGTTCCTATGTCGGAGAGCTGACGGATAAGCAGGTTGCCGATATCGCTAACTTCGTGCTGCAGAAATACGGCAACAGCACGCTGAGCGTGACTGAGGAGGACGTGAGTGAGGTGCGCGCCGGGGGCCCGAAACCGCTGTTGGCGCGCGCACAGCCGATGATTCTGCCTGGCATGGCCGTCGCGGCGGTCGTCATTATTCTGCTGGTCCTATTCTGGCTCCGGCGCCGCAAGGCACGTTAAGGGGGCGTTCGGTCAGGTGGGTGGCGCCATCTGGCCGAATTTCTGGTCGGGATAGCGAGTGACGTTCTTCTGGCGAAGCGGGCAATTATGGCCAGTGCTGAAGTGACTGGCGAGGAAAGCTATATTGTCTCCCCCATTGACAGGCGGAAGTGGAGATCGACACGTTCAATGGTCGGCAGCCCTTTAATTTTTTTTATTATGATTTCTGTCGCCACTTTTCCCATCTCATACCGTGGCGTCAGTACGCTGGCTAACCGAGGGGTGATGATCTGCCCGATCTCAAGACCGTGAAATCCGGCAATGGCAATTTGCGCTGGAACGCTGATACCGTTTGCCAGGCATTCCTGTAACACGCCCACGGCCAGATCGTCGTTGGTACAGAGAATTCCATCCATATCCGGATACATTTGGCTCGCAAGCGTCATCATGCCTGTCCCAATTGAAATGGAAGAGATCTTATTGGGGGAAATACGACCGGTAGGTAAATCATGGTTAGCCATTGCCTGACAGTATCCCGTGTAACGCTGTTCATCGCGGATATCAGACATTGAACCAAAATAGATAATGCGTTTTTTACCGCTTGCCAGCAACATGGTGGTCATATCGTAGCCGGCTTTCACATTATCAAAACCCACGTTAATTCGATCTGCATTGCCTGACAGCCCCATGATTTCAGCAACGGGTATTTTTGCCGTCTTCAGGAATTTTTCCGCCCGCAGACTATGAACCGACTCGGTCAGCAGCAGCCCTTTTATCTTAAAAGCCAGGATCGCGGCAATTTGCTCCTCTTCGCGTTTGCTGTTGTAGTCATAATTGACGACCAGCGTCTGATAACCCTGTACAGACGTCACGGATTCAATGCCGGCGAGGACATCAGCAAATATCAGATTGTTAAAAGAAGGAACCAGAACGCCGATGAGGGGAGGGCTATTGGAATAGAGGGCGGGATTGTCAGGATCGGCCTGATAGCCGACTTCCTCGATCACGGCGGCGATGCGCGCAGCGGTTTCCGGTTTAACCCTGTCCGGCGTGCGCAGATAGCGGCTGACCGTCATTTTGGTGACACCAGCCAGTACAGCAATGTCATTTAACGTAATGCGCTGCGACTTCACCATTCATACTCATCTGATCCAGACCGTGTTTGTCATTATGCCCACTGCCGAGTCAAAAGAGAATGCGCGCAATGTGCTGCCTCCGTCGTATCCGGTGACAACCGCACGATGCGCCGATCCAGGTCTTTTTTCCCGTTCTGGCATTATATGTTCTTTATCTTCGCATTTCGTAACGCGGGGAAAGAAAGGCATGCATCTGTGCGCCGTGGACGCGGTGGAAGAAAAGACCGGCAGTTTGATACCTTATTCGGCCCGCCCAATAAGATGAACGGGCCGATATGGCCGGGTTAACTGAGAATATCTTCGGCGATCACGTTGAACAGCGTATCGATCTCGCCCCGAGTGTTGTAGTGCATCATGCCGATGCGCAGCACGCCGCCGTCCTGCAGCCCCAGCTGTTGTACCAAGCCCAACGCATAGAAATGCCCGCTGCCGGCGCAGATGTTGTGCTGCCCCAGGCGGCGGGCGATCGCGTCAGGCGTATGGCCGCTGAAGGTCAGGGCGAAGGTCGGCGTGCGGCGCGCGCTGTCCGCCCGGGGGTTGCCATAAAGCCGCACGCCGTCGAGTTGTTGCAGCCGCTGCAGGAAGTGGCTGCACAACGCCTCTTCATGCTGGTGGTAGGCGGCGAAGCTCTCCTGCAGACGCTGCCTTAACGGCGCACCGGGCGTGCCCCACTGCGCCAGATACTCGATAGCGGCCGCGACGCCGGCCAGCGCTTCGAAGCTTTGCGTGCCGGTCTCGAAACGGCCGGGGCCGACGTCGGTGGCCGGCTCGACCTTGTAAGGGCGCAGGCGCTGCAACCACTGCGGCGCGATGTAGGCCATGCCGACGTGCGGGCCAAAGAACTTGTAGGCGGAGCACACCAGGAAGTCACAGCCCAGCGCCTGCACGTCAATCAGGTTGTGCGGCGCATAGTGCACGGCGTCGACATACACCTGCGCGCCGACCCGATGCGCGGCTTCGACGATGGTTTTGATATCGACGATGCTGCCGGTGACGTTGGAGGCGTAGCTGACCGCCACCAGACGGGTGTTGGCGTTGATGCGCTCGCACACTTTCGCGGCATCCAATGCGCAGTCGGCGCTCTCCAGCGGTATCTGATGCACCGCGGCTCCTTTGTCAGCGGCAGCCTGCTGCCAACTGGAGACGTTGGCGTAGTGATCCAGTGCGGTGACGATGACTTCATCGCCGGCCTGCCAGTCGCGGCTGATGATGCGGCTGAGATGGAAAGTCAGCGTGGTCATGTTCATGCCGAAGACGATGTTGTCGGGCGACGGCGCATTTAACAAGGCGCGCACCGATTCCCGCGCCTGGCCCATCACCTCGCCGGTGACCCGGCTCGAGAAATAGTGGCCGCCCAGGTTGGCGTTGTACCTTCCCAGGTAGTCGGTCATTTTTTCCAGCACGCCCCGTGAAACCTGCGCACCGCCGGGGCCGTCGAAAAAGATGGCCGGTTTGCCGTCGATCTGCTGTGACAGCGCGCTGAACTGGGCGCGGGCGAGCTCGGGGGTAAAGGTCATGCTTTCTCCCCCCGCGCGGTGAGGACAAAGAGATCCAAATGACCTTCTTCTTCCGGGCTCACGGCGTTGATCGGCGTGGCGTTGTGCCACAGTTTGCTGTCCGCCAGCAGCACGGCTTCACCGTCCGCCAGCGCTTTTTTAAAGAAAGGGTCGTGGTGGCTGTCGTCATACAGCATGATTTCACCGCCGACGATGTTGTGCCGGTGAATGGCGATCATCGCGATATGGTCGAAACCGTCCTGGTGAATGCCTTCCGGCGCCACCTGGGTGTCTTTCTCGATGGCGACCACGCGCATCTGGTGGATCTCTATCTCGGCGCCTTCCGGCAGTTCGTTGCTTTCTGCAAACAGGTTGCACATCTCCGCCATGCCGGCGCTCTGCAACACGGCGCTGTCGATAGGTTCGAAGCGGCGAACCACATTGCCCTGGAAGTGGTTGATCTGATCCGACTGCATGAAGGTGCGCGGCCCCACTTCGACGACGTTGGGGTTGAGGTATTTAACGACCGAATAACGGCGCAGGCGATATTTGCCGTCGGCGTGTTGCGTGTGGGGCAAGGAGGAGAACGATGGCATCAGCTGTTGGGTGGCTTGCGGGCTTAGTACAGTCATACTTATTACGTTTTCGTGTTTCTGTAACATAATCACCTCTAATAATAATAATTTCTGATGTTGTAGGGGGTAATTCGATTGAATTGTAGACGACTCTATAACCAACGCAATTTAGCGGTGGCGAGGTGTGACGGCGGTCGTAAAGTGGGGTGAACAGCAGAGAGATAAAATAGCGAAAAGTCGGCTGGCTCTACGATGAAACGGCGCGGCAGCTTGCCCGCACCGACAGGTATGAAGCGATGAGCGCGCGGCCCTTATGCTTAGAACGTCTCGAAATACAGCTCGCGCAACAGCCAGGATATTTCGTTATTGGTGCGGTTCAGGACGTCAATTCTGTGAACCCCTATCGCTTCTGCGCGCAGATCGAGCAGCAAGTTGCGAATCTGCCGGAATAACGGGGTTTGCGGGTTGGGTTTGGCCAACTGCTGGCCGCACAGTTTGATACCGGCGTCGCAACCGGTGGCGATGTCCGTCAGGCAGCACGAGCAGGTGGTATTTTGGCGCGCCATATTGCGGCATTGTTGCCCGATTACCTGATTGAAATGGCGTAATTGCAGGCAGACTTCCCGCGAGTTCAACGGGTTGGAATGGGTTGTCATCGGTTTCAGCTCCCTTGTCTGCGCCTATATTGGCACTTACCGATGAAGATAACCACGGACAAGCCGAGGGGGTATCGCCTTGTTTTGTCTGGAAGCGACAAAAGCGATGAGGCCCGCGATGGCGGGCCGGTAGCGTCAGGCGCGTTTAAACAGATTCGCCGCCTGGAACAGCGCAAAGGAGCTGACCAGCATCTCGATGCCGACGATCGCCGTCACCAGCGTGACCGACGCCGCCGGGCCTGAGCCGATCAGCATCCAGGCGATGATCAAATCGAGTACGCCAATGACGAACTGCAGCCAGTTGCCCGGCAATCCGCGGCGCATATAGCCGGCCGCCAGGCGCGCGATGCCGCCGAGCGCGAACAGCACGGCAAGGTAGACCGCCAGCGCCAGAATGCCCGCCAGCGGGCTGGTGATGAACACATAACCGATAATCAGGTAGGCCACGCCCAGCAGAATGCCGCCGATCATCGGCCAAGTATTCTGCGCCCGGTTGGCGATCATGGCGATAATCAGCCCGGCGCCGCTCAACAGCAGCAGGACGCCGACCACGATGCTCAACGCCGCGCCGGAGGCGAAAGGGTTGACCAGGCACAGGATGCCGCCCGCCAGCAGCAGGAAGGCGATGATCAGCAGGGTGGTGCGTTGCTTTTTGAGCAGTTCTTCGCTCAGGAGGGGGAGATTATTGCGGTCGAGGTTCAACATGACAGTACTCCATTTCGTCGTTGGGTAATTAATCAGTCATCCTTACCTGTTTAGCATAGACCGTCTGGGGGTTTTTGACTGACCCGGCGCAAATGTTACACTGTGCGGCTGACGCGTATCAGAACCGAAAAGACGATTGGGGACAGGATTTGAGCACAGGAAGCAAGCTGGCGAGGTGGCGCCGCATCGCGGTGTGTCTGACATTGGGGCTGCTGTTGGCCGGATGTTCGGGTAAAAACACCTACAACCGCGACTACGACAAACTGCCGAAGGGCAGCTACACCGGTAAGTCCTACACCGTCAAACGGGGCGATACGCTGTATTACATCGCCTGGATCACCGACAGCGAAGTCAGCGATCTGGCCAGAATCAACAAGATACGCCCGCCTTATAGCCTGGAAGTGGGGCAAAAGCTGCGGCTGAGCGGCAGCGCGCCGACCAAAACCGCCGCCACGCGCCGTAAAACATCTTCCTCCGCGATCGCCAAGCAAACGCCGCCGCCGGGCGCCGCACGTTGCTGGCGCTGGCCGACCAGCGGCCGGATCGTGCAGGCGTACTCCAATGCCGATGGCGGCAACAAGGGCATCGACATCGCCGGTAAACGCGGCCAGCCGATCTATGCTTCCGCCAAGGGCAAAGTGGTGTACGTCGGCAACCAACTGCGCGGCTACGGCAACCTGATCATGATTAAGCACGGCGAAGACTTTATTACCGCCTACGCGCACAACGACACTACGTTGGTGCGCAACGGCCAGGATGTGAAAGCGGGGCAGAAGATTGGCACTATGGGCAGCACCGGCACCGATTCGGTGTTCCTGCATTTCCAGATCCGCTATCGCGCCACCGCGCTAGATCCGCAGCGCTATCTGCCGCCGCAGGGTTCGTCGCCATCCTGTTAACGTCAATCCGGCTCCTTGCAGAGCCGGATGTCAGCTATTTCAGCGGCAGATAAAGATCGGTCACCAGTTCATATTCCGCCACCTCGTGCACGAAGTTGTGGTAGTGGAAATAGAGCGGGAAATCGCGCAGCTCCTCGCCGCTGGCCGGCAACCACTCGCTGTAAAGATAGCGGGCGCTTTCCGAGAGCCCATCCAGCGATCCGAGATGGCGCAGCACCGCGCAGCGCCCGGCCGGCAGCGTGCCGTTCACCACGCCGAAGGCGTTGTCCTCCGGGATCGGCGCAGTGACCTCTCCGCAGATGTAGAAGCGGAAGTCCTGCGCTTCGGTGGTGGCCGGATCGTGCGGCGCGATACCGTAAGTGCGGCTGCTTCTGACCGGCGACAGACCGCTGGTTTTGCGCCACTCGATAAAGCGTGCGGCGGTTTCGTTGACCAGCGCGGATGGGCCGCGATGTTCGATCATCGCCACCGGCGTGGCCGGGAAGTCGAGAATGTCTACCTTCATGGGTTGTTTCCTTTTGTGTTTCGGCTCGGGAAAGCGCTGTTGCCAATCGATCCAGGCCGGCCGTTTGCGAAACTGGCTTGGCGTTTGGCTGAACGCCTGTTTGAAGGCGCGGCTGAAGGACTCCGGGTTTTGAAAACCGGCGTCCAGCGCGATGTCAATCACCGGCTCCAGCGGGTTATACGCCAGGCGGTACGAGGCGCGTTTGAGCCTCATCCACTGGATATAACGCCACACCGAGATGCCACAATACGCGCTAAACTGGCGTTGAAAGTGAAAACGCGAAAAGTGGGCCACTTCGCTCAGTTTTTCGACGGTGAGCGCCTCGTCCAGGTGGCGGTCGATATAGTCAAAGACCAGCGCAAAGCGCTTTGCATACGTCTGGGTCATGTGATTGTCTCCTCCATGCCTGAACTTTGCCCGAGCCGCCGCCGCTTCTCCTGACGGATGATGCTGAGTTATCGCTGCAGGAAAAGGGAATGGTGCGGCGTTCGCCGCCGGCCAGGCCAAACTCATAACCCCCGCGCGGCTGTGCGCCGCGATCCCGACCGAGAAGATGAATATTACATGATGGATCGTTCCCGTTTGCTGAAATTCCTGCTGCCCTATCTGTGGCCGAAAGATAACCCGCGGCTGCGTTGGTATCTGGTGGTGGCCTTCGTGTTCATGGTGGCGGCCAAGGTCAGCACCACGCTGGTGCCGCTGGCCTACAAAGCGATGGTTGATGCGCTGAGCGGCGAGACGGCGAAAATGCTGGCGGTGCCGCTGGGGCTGATCGTCGCCTACGGCGTGGCGCGGGTGGGCGGCGCGCTGTTTGAGGAACTGCGCAACGTGATGTTTATCCACGTCAGCCAGAACGCCACGCGCCTGTTGGGCGTGCGGGTGTTCCGCCAGCTGCATGCGCTGAGCCTGCGTTTCCATCTGGAGCGCCAGACCGGCGGATTGTCGTTGTCCATCGAGCGCGGCACTCAGGCGGTGTCCACGGTGCTGTCGCGGCTGCTGTTCTCCATCGTGCCGATCCTGTTCGAGCTCTCGCTGGTCACGGCGATCATGTGGCATATGCTGAACGGCTGGTTCGCGCTGGCGATCCTGACAACGGTCGGCTGCTACATCCTGTTCACCGTGCTGGCGGTCAGCTGGCGCACCCGCTTTCGCCGCGAGCTCAACAAGGCCAACGCCGACGCCAACAGCAAATCCATCGACAGCCTGCTGAACTATGAGACCGTGAAGTACTTCGGCAATGAAGAGTTCGAGGCCGAGCGTTTCGACCTGTCGCGCCGGCTGTACGAATACGCCGCCATCAAGAACCAATTCAGTTTTACGGCGATCAACCTGGGGCAAACCGCCATTATCTCGATCGGACTGATCGTGATGATGACCATGGCGGCGCGGGGCATTACGCAGGGGACGATGACGGTCGGCGACTTCGTGCTGGTCAACGCCTATCTGCTGCAGCTGTATCAGCCGCTGAACTTCTTCGGCTTTATTTATTCCGAGGTGCGTCAGGCGCTGATCGACATGGAGAACATGTTCGATCTGCTGCAGGAACCGCGTGAGATCGTCGATAGCCCGGATGCGCAGCCGCTGCGCCTCGATCGCGGCGAAGTGAGGTTCGACGCGGTCAGCTTCGGTTACGACACGCGCCGGCCGATCCTCAAGCAGGTGAGTTTTACCATTCCGGCGGGCCACACGGTGGCGGTGGTCGGCGCCTCCGGCGCGGGCAAGTCCACGCTGTCGCGCCTGCTGTTCCGCTTTTACGACGTGCAGGGGGGCGCCATTACCCTCGACGGCGAGGACATTCGCCAACTGACCCAGGCCAGCCTGCGGCAGGCGATCGGCATCGTGCCGCAGGATACGGTGCTGTTCAACGATACGTTGCGTTATAACATCGGTTACGGCAAAACCGGCTCCAGCGATGAAGAAATCGAGCGGGCGGCGCGGCTGGCGCATATCCATGATTTTATCGTCGGTCTGCCCGACGGTTACGACACCCGGGTGGGCGAGCGCGGGCTGAAGCTGTCGGGCGGGGAAAAGCAGCGGGTGGCGATTGCGCGCACCATTCTGAAAAATCCGGCCATCCTGGTGTTTGACGAGGCGACCAGCGCGTTGGATACCCAGACCGAGCGCGAAATCCAGGGGCACCTGCGCGAGGTGAGCCGCAACCACACCACGCTGGTGATCGCTCATCGGCTCTCCACCGTGGTGGACGCCGATGAAATTATCGTGCTGGAGGCGGGGGAGATCGTCGAGCGCGGGGGGCACGAGGCGTTGCTGGCCGCGAACGGCCGCTACGCCGCCATGTGGCAAACCCAGTACAGTGAAGAGCAGGAACCGCACTGACGGAGCCGTTCACGTTCACCCCTGCGGCTGAGCGGCGTTGAGCCGCTGAGCCACGTAGTCGCAGGCGATGCGGCAGTCCCGCTTTAGGTCGGTCTCGTCGCCGGCCAGGCTGCCGCGCAGCCAAAGCCCATCGATCATCGCCGCCAGCCCGCGCGCCGCGTCGCGCGCCTGCTGCAGCGGCAGCTCGCGGCGGAACTGGCTGCAAATATTGGAATAGAGCCGCCGATCGTTGGCGCGCTGCAGGCGGCGCAACACCGGCTGATGCATGCTGGCGGCCCAGAAGTCGAGCCAGGCGCGCATGGAAATGGCGTTGGTTTGGCTGGGGTGGAAGTTGCCCTGAATGATGGCGCACAGCTGCGATTGGCTGTCGCTCGCCGCTTGCGCGCGGCACTCGGCCACCGCGTCACGCAGATCGCGCAGGATCTTGCGCATGGTGGCGCTCAGCAACCCCTCTTTATCGCCAAAATAGTGGCTGACGATGCCGGTCGACAGCCCGGCTTCTTTCGCGACCTGAGACAGGGTGACGCCGGCCAGCCCGACGACGTTTATGGTCTCGAAGGCGGCGTTAATCAACTGCTCCTTACGCTGCTCCGGAATGTCTCTTCGGTACATATTTTCCTCAACTGATAGGCCAATCACACTTTGGATTTGATTGATTGAACGGTCAATCAATACTCTATATGCTGCGAAAATGTCAAATAAATGACGATGAAATGTTAATTAAAAGTTGCATTTAAATCGTCTGTCTTTCGCATCATGGAAGCCTGCCAATGACAACAAAAACTCCTCCATCGCTTGACGAAGAACCTGTCAGATTGAATGTCCCGGTATTTTTCGGCTCGGCGGCGGTGATCCTGCTGCTGGGATCGCTGGTCGTGCTGTTTCCCGCAGCCAGCAAACAGTGGTTGAACGTCGCGCAAAGTTGGGTCGCCGACGTGTTCGGCTGGTACTACATGCTGTTGATGGTCGCCTGCATGGTGTTCGTCTTCTGGCTGGCGCTGTCGCGCTTCGGCCATATTCGCCTCAGCCAGGATGACGAACCGCCGCAGTTCAGCTATCCCTCGTGGGTGGCGATGCTGTTCTCGTCGGGCATCGGCATTGCGCTGGTGTACTACGGCGCCTATGAACCGTTGGATCATTTTTTGTCGCCACCGGAAGGCAGCGGCGGCACCGTGCAGGCGGCGCGGCAGGCGATGGCGCTGACCTTTTTGCATTGGGGGCTGCACGGCTGGGCGCTGTATGCGCTGATCGCCACCGCGCTGGCCTATTTCGCCTATTGCCGCGGCCTGCCGCTGGCGCTGCGCTCTGCGTTATACCCGATCTTCGGCGAGCGCACCCACGGCGGCGCCGGCCATCTGGTGGACAGCTTCGGCATTCTGGTGACGGTGATTTCGATGGTAACCAACCTGGGGATCGGCGCGCTGCTGGTGAACTCGGGGCTGTTTTATCTGTTCGATATTCCGCAAAACACCGGCGTGCTGCTGGCGCTGATCGTGGTGATGATGGTGGTGGCCACGCTGGCGGCGGTCACCGGCGTCGAGAAGGGCATTGCGATGCTGTCGAACATCAACGTCGGCTTCCTGTGCCTGTTGCTGCTGTTCGTGTTTCTGGCCGGCCCGACGCTGAATCTGCTCAACGGCATGTTGCAGAACCTCGGCGATTATCTCACTTCGCTGGTCAGCCGCAGCTTCGATATGTATCTGTACGGCAAGGCGCGCCAGTGGCAGGGCGCCTGGACGTTGTTCTATTGGGCCTGGTGGGTGGCGTGGGCGCCGTTTGTCGGGCTGTTCATCGCGCGCATTTCCAAAGGGCGCACCATTCGTGAATTGATCTTCGGCGTGTTGCTGATCCCGCTGGGCTTCACGCTGGCGTGGCTGTCGATCTTCGGCAATACCGCCATCAGCCTGGTGTTGGAAGGCGGGCAGGCGATCCTCGGGCAGGTGGCGCAAAGCGATCCGCCGATGGCGGTGTTCAAGCTGTTCGAATACCTGCCCTATACCCAGCTGACCGCCGGTTTTGTGGTGGTGATCAGTTTCGTGCTGTTCCTGACGCCGGTTGATTCCGGTACGCTGATGATAGCGAACCTCTCCTGCCAGGGCGGTTCCGCCCACGATGACGCGCCGGCCTGGCTGCGGGTATTTTGGGCGGCGGTCACCACGTTGATCTGCGCCGGGTTGCTGTACGCCGGCAGTTTCAGCGCGATGCAGACCGCGGTGGTGCTGTGCGGCCTGCCGTTCTCGGCGGTGATCGTGTTGTACATGGTCAGCCTGCGCAAGGATCTGCGCGGTTACGCCATGACGCCGGCGCTCCCTTGAGGCGGCTTATTCGTCCGCGCGCGGCCGGTGATGCACGTATTCGATAATCGTGCCGTCCGGCAGGCGCGCATTGAAACAGGCGCCGGTGGGCACTTCCACCGGGCCAAAGAAGATATCGGCCCCGGCGGCCAGCAGCCGCTGGTGGTAAGGATAAATGTCATCGACCAGCAACGTGCCGACGGTGCTGCGGAAAGGACGCAGGCTTTCTTCCGAGCCTTCCAGGATCAGAAACGGCCCCACCGCCGCCAGCACCAGCCGATGTTCGGGAAAGTCGAAACGCATATCCGCTTCCACGCCGTGCAGCCGCTCGTAAAACGCAATGACGCGGTCAATCTCGCCTTCGTCGACGTAGACCCGGATCAGCACGCGCGGCTCGCGCAGCGATGAAGAGTCGGCGGTTTTGCGCCAAAAGCCCGCTTCTGTCAGTTTTGCCGTCATTGCTCATTCCTCATGGTGGCTCGTTTCCCCGTCATCATGCCGCCGTTTGGCCGCAGGGATTAGACTGAGTTGTTATGAACTAGCAGCGGCGGAAATAAAAAAGCCCCGGTAACGGGGCAAAGACCCGCTCAGGTCGGAATAGCGGGCTAAAGCGGGCGTCAGGCGCGATGGAATTCCGGCAACACCAGTTGACCGATCTCCTGCATCGTCTCTTTCAGCGGCCGCTGGTTGCGGCGGAAATGCAGGCCGATGTGGTTGACCCCGGCGTCACGCATGGCGCTCAGTTCCTGAATCAATCCATTGCGGCCGCTCTTGATGCCGAAGCGATGGCGCTGAATCGGCGCGTCGGCGTTATCGGTGAGGTCGAGATGAATAAAGCTGACGTAGGGCTTGTCACCGGCTACGTTACGCCAGAGTTTGACTCGCGAAACGTGGTCCGCAGGCGTGCCGGGATATGACAGCCAGCCATCCATATTTTTGCCCACCCACTCGGGCGTTTGTTGCGCCAGCCCGGCGACCAGCAGCGGCGGCGGCGGCGTGGCCGGCAGCAGGCGCAATCCGGGCTGTAGCGCGCTGTCGGCTTCACCTTTGAGAATGCCGACGCTGGTGCGGAAGTTTTCACCGCGCGCGGCGTAATCGGCGCCGAACAGCGGGTACTCCACGGGGCGATCGCCGCTGGCGACGCCGAGCAGCAGACGATCGCCGCTCAGCGTTTGCAGCGTGGAAGCCGCTTTGCGCACCAGCCAAGGCTGGCGCAGCGGCAGCACCACGGCAGCGGTGCCCAGCAGAATATTACGCGTCAGGCTGGACAGGTAGCCGAGGTAGGTAAAGGTCTCAAACACCTGCGCGGCGTCGCCGAAGTCAGGATCGTACAGCGGCACGTCGCGAACCCAGGCGGCGCGAAAGCCGAGCTCATCGGCCAGCTTGATGCGCGCAGCGTGTTCACTCATGTCCGGCACGCCGAACGGCCGCCCGTCCTGCTGGCGTTTCAGCTGCCCGCTGGTGGACCAATCATTGTCCAACGGCAGCTCAATGCCGATGGAAAGCGGCTCCCGGGTTAGTCTTTCGATGCTCATGTGTCACTCCGTCTCAGGCCTTGCGGCGCGGTGTCGAACGATGGCACGAAGTGTTGCATGGCGATTAATTGAGATAAACAGCCCTAATCGCAATAGATAATTGCTGTTGCGAGCATAATTACCTTGCAGGATACGGCATGATTGCCGTGATTTACGTCACGCTCTGCGCTTTTGCTATTGTCCAGACGGGGTTATATAACCCCGCCGTTGGCCTTTCCCTCGTAAGAGTTAGTTTTTTCTGCGGCCTTAAAATAAAACTAGATGATTCAATAGATAAAAATGGCTCTGAAGCGCGTGCGGGGATCATTCAATGCCGATGAAAAATTAATAAACCTGAAGCGTCATCGATGGGATTATTCGCAAATAACGCGCAAACAGGCTTTTTTTAATCGCAAGAAAGTACCGGACATTATTTTATATGTATCAAGAACAGAAGGATAAATAACCTGAAGGTGATAATGCGATATTGAAATAGTACCCGTTCAGAATTTCATTTGTCTCTCGGAGAGCGCCGGTTGACAGACCGCCGGCTTGCGATAATTTTATGTCATTAACATGTTAATGAGTTGTTGTCGTGACGGAGGGCCAATTTCTCTCTTGGCCGAGCGCTTAACACACTTATGCCATGGCGGGTCGCCATTCATAAGTTAACTTATGGACAAATGACGCTATGAATACATCGCCAGAGCCTCGCAGCGCATTAAGTGAAGAGAACCGGTTGCTGATTATTTTATTTTTCGTTTTCGGCTGCGTGTTTGTCGACCGTCTGACCATCTCGTTTCTGTTTCCGATGATTGCCGCCGACCTCAAGCTCAGCAACGTGCATCTCGGCACCCTGTCGGCGGTGCTGGCGTTAACCTGGGCGCTGTCTGGCGCCGGGCTGGGGGCGATAGCCGATCGTTTTAATATCCGTAAACCGATGCTGATCCTGTCGATCCTGGTGTTTTCGCTGTTCTCCGCGCTGTCGGGGTTGGTCAGCGGCTTTGCCATGCTATTGATCTTCCGGGCGTTGATGGGGATCGCCGAAGGGCCGGTATTGCCGATCGCACAGTCGTTGATGGTGGAAAAATCGCAGCCGCAGCGCCGCGGTTTCAACATGGGATTGATCCAGGGCGCGGCGCCGGGATTGTTGGGCGGTATTATCGCGCCGCCGCTGATCATCTATCTGGCGCAGAAGTGGGGCTGGAGCATGGCGTTTCACCTGACCGCCGTGCCGGGCATCATTCTGGCGTGGCTGATCTATCGCTATGTGAACGGCAAGAAGGATCCCGATTTCAGCGCCGCGCCGGCGGCCGACAAGGGGACGAACAAAGGTGCTTACGGCGAGCTGTTCAAAATCAAGAACGTGGCGCTGTGCATTCTGATCTCCTGTGTGTTCGTCACCTGGTTCATGATCATCATTACCTTCACCCCCAACTTTTTGGTGACCGACCGCGGCTTCGGCGAAGGCACGATGGGCGGCATCATGAGCGCCATCGGCGCCGCCTGGGTGTTCTGGGGCGTGGCGGTGCCGGCGATTTCCGATCGCTTCGGCCGCAAGCCGACGCTGATCTTCTTTTCGCTGCTGGCGGTGTGCTGCCCGCTGTTTTTGAGCTACGTCGATAACCCGTGGCTGCTGGGCGTGCTGGTGTTCCTGTCTTATACCGGCCTTGGCTGTTTCACGCTGTTTATGGCCACCATCCCGTCTGAAACGGTGTCGCCGGCGCGCATCGCTACCGCGTTGGGGCTGGTGATGGGGATTGGCGAGGTGATTGGCGGCTGCCTGGCGCCGTTTATCGCCGGGCTGATCGCCGATCGCTACGGGCTGGTCAGCGTGATGTGGCTGGCGGCCGCCGGCGCCGTGTGCGCCGGCGTACTAAGTTGTTTTCTCGATGAAACTGCTCCTGCCGTGGTGAACCGCCGAGCGGTGAAACCGGCGGGCGTCGCCGATGTCTGAGGCGGTTTTCATCCCATTCAATCAAGGAGAGCGAAGATGTCAGCAGAACCATCCGTACTGAATCAAAATGCCGAACCGGACTGGAAGAATTACGACGATTTCGCGCGCGGCATCGACACCAACCGGCTGCCGGGCACTCAGGACTGGCGCGGCAAAACGTTGCAGATCGCCTTTGAAGACGGCGGGGAAATCACGCTGCGTTTCAGCGCCGATCGGCAGCGGGTGCTGTGGGCCTGGGGCGGGGAGAGCGGCGAGGACGCTTACGAAGAGGTGCAAACCTCCGCCGCGCGCTATTTCTTCAATATTCCGCTGCAGACGCCGGGCAACGAATGCCTGACGCTGGTGCTCAACCGCGACAGCGGCCGGGCGCTGCTGGTGCGCAGCACGTTGCTGCCCGAGCAAACGGTGGAAAAGGGATCCCGCCTTAAGCAAAGCTTCCACGTTGGGCAGATTGCCGGCGTCACGCCGGGCGGCGTCGCGCCGCATCTGACCCGCGAGCTGATCGGTTATCGCACGCTGAATGTCTACAGCCCCAACCACTATTACGAACACTTCTACGTCAACACCGAGCGCTACGCCTGGCAAAACCTGCGCGGCGAACAATTCGGCCACGGCGACATGGACTACGCCACTTACTACAAGTTTGAGGACGAGATGTTCCTGTTCACCTTCCGGGAAAAGATTATCCCGGTGTGCTCGGTGTTCTTCTTCGACTTTGTCTCCGGGCGCTGCACCGGCACCTTCCTCGGGTTGGACGCCGCCGGCCGGGTGTTGGTGTCACCGGCCGGGGCGTTCATCAGCAAGATGAGCTACAACGCCTACCCGGAAGGGGTACAGCCGCTTTGATTCAGGCGTTTCTGACCAGCGATCCGGCGTTGATCTCCGCAATGGTTTTCGCGCCGGTGAGCGTCATGGCGACGCGCATCTCTTTGTCGATCAGATCCAGCAAGTTAGCCACCCCGGCTTCGCCGGCCGCCGCCAGTGCATAGACGAAGGCGCGCCCCAGCAGCACGCTGTCGGCGCCCAGCGCGATCATGCGCACCACGTCCAGGCCGCTGCGGATGCCGGAGTCGGCCAGCAGAGTGATGTCGCCTTTCACCGCGTCGGCGATCGCCGGCATGGCGCGCGCGGTCGACAGCACGCCGTCCAGTTGGCGGCCGCCGTGGTTGGAGACGATGATGCCGTCGGCGCCGAAGCGCACCGCGTCTTTGGCGTCTTCCGGATCAAGAATGCCTTTGATGATCATCGGGCCGTCCCAGAATTCGCGGATCCACTCCAGATCTTTCCAGGAAATCGACGGATCGAAGTTGGCGCCCAGCCAGCCGATGTAGTCTTCCAGGCTGGTCGGTTTGCCGCGGTAGGCCGAGACGTTGCCCAGATCGTGCGGCTTGCCGAACAGGCCGACATCCCAGGCCCACTGCGGATGGGTAAACGCCTGCAGCACGCGGCGCAGGGCGGCGTTAGGGCCACTCATCCCCGAATGGGCGTCGCGATAACGGGCGCCCGGCACCGGCATGTCGACGGTGAACACCAGCGTTTTCACGCCGGCGGCCTTGGCGCGCTCCAGCGCGTTGCGCATAAAGCCGCGATCTTTCAGCACGTAGAGCTGGAACCACATCGGCCGATCGATCGCCGGCGCCACCTCTTCGATCGGGCAGACCGACACGGTGGACAACGTGAACGGAATGCCTTTTTTGGCCGCAGCGCGCGCGGCCTGCACTTCGCCGCGGCGGGCGTACATGCCGGTCAGCCCCACCGGCCCCAGCGCCACCGGCATCGCCAGCTGCTCGCCGAACAGCGTGGTCTCCAGGCTGAGTTCGGACATATTGCGCAGCACGCGCTGGCGCAAGGCAATATCGGCCAGATCCGCGGTATTGCGCTTCAGCGTATGCTCCGCGTAGGCCCCGCCGTCGATGTAGTGAAACAGAAACGGCGGCAGTTTGGCCTGGGCGGCGGCCCGGTAGTCGGTTGACGCTGAGATGATCATAGTGTTTACCTTCTTGTCTTGCTTGCGATAACGAGTTGTCGGTCAGAGCGTGAGGATCGCCGCCATACCGGCCGCAATCCCGCCGTACGCCAGCATCGGCAGTACGGTCTTTCTGATGATTTTGCCTTCGGCGTTGCCGATCCCGAGGATCGAACAGACCGCGATAATGTTGTTCAGGCACACCATGTTGCCCATGGCGCCGCCGACGGACTGCAAGGCCAGCGTCAGGTTGACGTCGAGGCCGCTGCTCTGGGCGATCGACTGCTGAATACCGCCGAACGTCAGGTTCGAAACGGTATTGGAGCCGGAGAAGAACGAGCCCAGCGCGCCGAGGAACGACGAGAACAGCAGCCAGCTGCCGCCGGTCAGCGCCGCCAGCGCTTTACCGATCAGGATCACCGGCGCGTTGTCGCCGCCCTGCATCATCAGGTTGACCATCACCAGCGCGCCGAACAGGGCGATAAAGGGCCGCGCGATGCGCCCGCCGGTTTCGCTGAACATTTGCCACATCTGGCCGCCATTCAGACGGAACAACGGAATGCACAGCAGCACCACCAACAGGAACGGGATCAGCGCCGGGACATACAGCGTTTTGTAGCCGGCGGCGGCGGAGGTGCCCAGCACCTGCTGCAGTTCGACGATCAGCGCCCGGCTGATGCGCAGCTCTCCGAGCCAGCCGAGGTTTTCCCGCCACAGCAGCGCGGTGTTGTTGAGCAGCGCTTTGAGGCCCAGCTGGTGGACGCGCGTCACTATCAGAATAGCAATCAGCAGCAGGGTCGGGGTCATGGCCTTGACCACCTGCATGAACGGCACCGCCTGCCCGGCGCTCTGCGGTTTGTCGCCGCGGGCGAGGCCGATTCCGCCGCGCGCCAGCAGCACCGAGAGCGCCAGGCCGATTGCACCGCCGACCAGCGCCGGGAACTCATAGTTCACCTGGGCCAGCAACAGATAGGGCACAGTGCAGCTCAGCACGCTGAGCAGGATAAACGGCAGGTTGCGGCGGATATCCCGCCAGGAAACGATAAAGCGCAGCGCCAGCAGAGGAATGACGAAGCCGGCGACGAAGTGGATCAGCGCGGTTTGCCGGCCGATCTCCAGCAGGCTGGCGTCCGACAGGCCGAGATTGGCAAAGCCGAACCAGGTAGGGGTGCCCACGGCGCCGAAGGAAACCGGTACCGAGTTCATCACCAGCGTCAGCAGGGCGACGCGCAGCGGGTTGAAGCCCAGCCCGATCAGAATCGGCGCGGCGATGGCGGCCGGGGTGCCGAAGCCGCTGGCGCCCTCGATCATAAAGGCGAACGCCCAGCCGATAATCATCAGTTGGGCCACGGGATTGGGGCTGATGGTTTCCAGCCAGCGGCGCACCACGTTTTCCGCGCCGCTTACCTGCATCAGTTTATTGAGCAGGATGGCGCCGGCAATGATGGTGATCGGCGTCAGCGTCGACACCAGCGCGGTGATGATATTGGCATGCAGCAGCCGCAGCGAGGCATCGAACCATAGGAGCTGTACGACATACACCACGGCGGCCGTCAGCGGCAGGGCGAGGTAAGAGGGCACGCCATTCCTTTTGGTCATCATCCAAATCAGCAGGACGATGGGCGCAATACTGAAAAGCAGGGGCATAAGATCCTCAGGGTTATTATTTTTATGGGCAGAGATATGTAGCTGAAAGGTTAATTACCGCAACATTTTCATTCTAATCACAACGTTGGCGACGATGCCATGCGGTAATTTTTTAACATCGGCGAACGGCGCCGGCGGTGGGAAACTGGCCGGCAGGAGGCGTTAAATTAACTGCTTTAAAATCAGTTTGATAGGAAGTAATTTTGTGTGATGAATGCGTGAGTTCACATTAATTAAGCGGTAATGTTCAATAGTTCATGTCCAAAAATGCGGTAATCCCCGCGTCTTTTTACGGCCGCAGGGAAATAATCAGAGCAGGGATCTCAAAAATAATGGCTGATATTTTGGTAGGAACCGATGATATGTTCGATCAGCAGACGGGTTTTTAACGGCAGATTGCGGGTGTAAGGATAAACGGCGTAAATGCCCAGCACTTTGCCGCAGTGGCCGGCCAGGATCTCCATCAGTTTACCGTCCTGCAAATCTTCATACACCATGCATCGCGGCACCATGGCGATGCCGTGGCCGCCGATCACCGCTTTGCGGATCGCCCGCGCATTGTTGGCCGACAGGTTGCCGTTAACCTGCAGCTCGTAGATGTCGTTGCGCCCCGGCCGCTTCATCAGCCAGTTGGCGGTGCCGCTCTCCTGGTAGGTGTAGGTCAGGCAGTTGTGGCTCAGCAGATCGTCGGCGCTGCGCGGTTCCGGGTGGCTTTCCAGGTAGCCCGGCGAGCAGACGATCACCCAGCGGGAATCGAAGATCGGCCGGGCAATCAGGCTGGAATCCGGCATGGTGCCGGTACGGATCGCCAGATCGATGCCTTCTTCCACCAGATCGACGAAGCGGTTTTCCAGCCGCATTTCGACCTTCAGGCTGGGATGCTGGGCGCAAAATTCCGCCACGCTTTCGCTCAGCAACAGCTCGCCCGAAATGGTCGGCACCGACATACGGATGGTGCCGGTCAACTCTTCGCTCTTTTCGCTGACGGCGTACAGCGCCTCCTGCACTTTGGCGCCGATCTCTTTGGCCTGCTGGTAGAGCGCCTGGCCGCTTTCGGTCAGCGTCAGGCTGCGGGTGGTGCGGTACAGCAGGCGGGCACCCAGCGATTTTTCCAGCCGCCCGATGCGTTTGCTGACCACCGAGCTGGTGATGCCGGCGCTCTCCGCGGCCTTGCTGAACGAGCCGCAGTCGACAATCAGGGCAAACAGAATCAGGTCGTTGGCGTATTCGTGAGTGGCGAGCATAATCGGCTGTTCCCTTCAGCGGCAAGTGGCGCCAGTGTAAGTCTCTCGTTTCAATAAGCAATCATCAAAATGCCCTTGGCGTCGAATTCAGAGGCTGCGCGAGCAATGAGAATTCGTCTTGATCTCATTCTCGCGCCGCTTACAATGCCTGCCAGATCGCGACTTCAGAGGTTTTTTCATGGAACTGCTACGGGTGGTTTATCACCAGTATCGTTGGCCATTTCTGGCGGTTATGGCATTGACCATGACCAGCGCCGGCTTGGGTATCGGTATCATTGCGTTTATCAATCAATACCTGATGGACGCCGGCGGCGATGCATTGGCTGTGCTGCCGATGTTTCTCGCTCTGCTGGCATTGCTGATGGCGGTCACGCTGGGATCGCAATTGGCGCTGACGACATTGGGCCATTACTTCGTCTACCGCCTGCGCGGGCAGTTAGTGAAGCGCATCCTGGATACCGATATTGAACGCCTTGAACAGTTAGGCAGCGCCTCATTGTTGGCCAGTCTCTCCAGCGATGTCCGCAATATCACCGTCGCCTTCGTGCGCTTGCCCGAACTGGTGCAAGGGGTGATTTTAACTCTGGGATCGGCGGCCTATCTGGGGTGGCTATCACCGAAAATGCTGGCGGTGACGGCGGTGTGGGTCGCGGTCACCGTGGTGGGCAGCGGTTGCCTGGTCTCGCGGGTTTATCGCCATATGGCCAGTTTGCGCGAGTCGGAAGAGCGCCTCTATCATCATTACGAATCGGTGATTGACGGTCGCAAGGAACTGACGTTAAACCGCAAGCGAGCGCAGGCGCTGTACGAACAGACCTATCAACCCGATGCGCAAGCTTACCGCCACCATATCATTCGCGCCGATACCTTCCATCTGAGTGCGCTCAACTGGTCAAATATCATGATGTTGGGGGCGATCGGACTGGTGTTCTTTATGGCTAACAGCCTGGGATGGGCGAACTCGGCGGTGGCCGCCACGTATTCCCTGACGCTGCTGTTCTTGCGCACGCCATTACTGCAGGCGGTCGGGGCGTTTCCGACGCTGGTCAGCGCCGAAGTCGCTTTCAACAAGCTGAAGACGCTGCGCCTGGCCGAGTACCAACCGGCGTTCCCTGCCGCCGTCGGCCGTTCCTGGCAGACGCTGGAGCTGCGCGACGTGGTTTTTCACTATGCCGATACGGAGCAACAGCCCGGTTTTGCCGTCGGGCCGCTTAATCTGACGCTGCGGCGTGGCGAGCTGATCTTTTTGATCGGCGGCAACGGCAGCGGCAAGTCAACGCTGGCGATGCTGTTGACCGGGTTGTACCGGCCGGTGAGCGGGCACATCGTTCTGGATGGCGTCGCGCAGAGCGCGGCGGATATGCCGGACTATCGTCGGCTGTTTTCGGCGATTTTCACCGATTTTCATCAGTTCGATCGTTTGCAAGGGCCGGAAGGCGGCGAACCCGATGCGGAACTGGTCGCCGGCTGGCTCGAGCGGTTGAATATGAAAAGCAAGCTGCAGTTCGACGGCGCCAGGGTGACCAACCCGCAACTGTCGCAGGGGCAGCGCAAGCGTCTGGCTTTGCTGCTGGCCGTGGCGGAACAGCGCGATATCTTGCTGTTGGATGAATGGGCCGCGGATCAGGATCCGCAATTCCGGCGCATTTTCTATCGCGAGCTGTTGCCAGAACTGCGCGCGCTGGGCAAAACGGTGTTTGCCATCAGCCATGACGATCACTATTTCGAACATGCCGATCGGCTGCTTGAGATGCGCTCGGGTCATTTACGTGAGCTGACCGGCAGCGAGCGTGAACACGCCAGCCGGGATTCCGTCAGCAGAATCGGTTAACTCGCGCCGGCCCGAGCGAGACCAACGCGGGCCGGTGCTTCTCTCCGTATGATCCCAGTGCGTCGCTTCATTTTATCCCCCGCCTTCAGCGCTGTCTGTTGCCGATTTGGCTTATGACCAGTCAAATAATTGATAGTTGAATTATTTACCAGTGGTTTAATTTTGACCTTTCAAGGTATGGCACATTGCACGTTCGTTCGCCTATCAATTCAAGTTATCGCCTGCCGATAACAGTGATATCCACGGTGCCGTTCTTACTGAGGCGGTGATGCAGGTCTATGGTTATCAGCTATTTTTTAAATTTCCATAGGAAAAAATGACTTTATCGATCGTTAAAACAGATCAATAATTGTTATTTGAATGGTTTAATCTATTAGTTGAGGGCGCTGTGGTGAGCAAGGATGGATCGGATATCAAACGTAGAGCATGGCTGTGTGTGTTTATCGGTAGCGGGCTGTTCTGGCTGTTAACCGTCGCCGTGATTTACTGGTTACTGAGTTAGCAGGTTAAGCAGGAAGGCGATTCGTGAACAAAAAGCAGGCTAAAAACCGTGAGGGCGCTGAGCGTCGCGCACAGTCCAAAATTCCGCCGTCATGGGAGCTTAGCGATGAGCAGTGGGCCTTTATTGAAGACTTGTGGCAGGATGCCGACTCTGAGCAGGCGCGACCCCATCGCCCAGCGGCGTTAGCCGATCACGCGGCTGCGGCCGGCCAGCGCGCCGAACAGCATTTGCAAGACGGTCAGGCCCAGCAGGGCGATCAACGGCAAGCGCCAGCCTTCCGTCAGATCGTGCAGCAGGCCGAATAGGGTGGGCCCCAGCGCCGCCAACAGATAACCGACGGATTGCGCCATACCCGACAGCAGCGTCGCCTGATGATGATGCTGACTGCGCAATCCAAAGAACGACAGCGCCAGCACCAGCGAACTCCCCGCCCCCAACCCGGCAAACGTCAGCCACACCAGTGAACTGGCGGGTTGCACCAATAATCCCCCGACGCCGATGAAGATCAGCAGCGAACTGCCCAACGCTATCGCTCGCTGATCGCGCGCCCGCGGCAAAATCACCACCATGACAAAGTTGGCGACGATCGCCACCACCTGGTAAACGAACAGTTCGAAACCCGCCTGCTGAGCGGAGGTGCCGTGGCTGGCGGCAAAAGCGCTGAACCAGCCGATGATGGTGTAGAAGGCGATCGATTGCAGCCCCATGAACATCGCCACTTGCCAACCCAGCGCGCTGCCCCAGGGAGAGCGATAGCGTTGCGGATCCGTCGGCTGCGGCCCTTTAGTGGCGGGTGTGGCGGAGCGCCGCAGCTGCGGCAACCACACCAGCAGCGCCAACAGCGCAGGCAAGCCCCAGCATAACAAGGAGAACCGCCAGCCAAGGTCGGCCAGCGAAGCCAGTGGCACGGCTAAACCGGAAGCGATGGCGGCAACCAGCGACATCACCGCCGCATAGGCGGCGATCATCGCGGCGGCGCGATGTGGGAAATCTCTTTTCACCAGCGTTGGCAGCACCACGTTGGCGAAGGCGATGGCGGCGCCGATCAGGATGCTGCCCGGCCATAGCATGACGTCTTGCGGCAGGGAGCGCAGGGCGATGCCGCAGATCAGCAGCGCGAGGGCGAGGCCCAGGGTGCGCTCGATACCGAGGCGTTTCGCCAGCGCCGGGGTCAATGGCGAGAGGATGGCGAACAGGATCAGCGGCAGCGAATTGATCAGGCCGGCGGCGGTGGCGGACAACGCCAGCTGTTGCTGGATCTGCTCCAGCAGCGGGCCGACGCTGGTCAGGGCGGCGCGCAAATTGGCCGCGATCAGCATAATGCCGACGATCAGCAGAATAGGGCGGTGTAACCGGCGACGCGGGGTCGCGGTGGACGCTGGGGGTGAAGCGGGTTGCGGCATGGGTTCCTCGCACCAGGGCATGCAGTCAATCAGTGCTGCATGGCGTGATGCGTTGATTGACGTTAACGCTTACGTACCGAAAATCGACGGTATCCGTTCGCCAGTGTAGGGAAGATGTCTCGTGCTGACAAGGGGACGGCCCGGCGGGATGGTGGCGGTTAATCCCCGCCGGCCGACGGATAATTGCCATTATGTGATCCTGGTCACTGAGTGAACTAAAAGTCATGGCGCGGGGCGCACCATGCGCCGCTTTCGCTTTCCGTGCAGCCCACGCCTCAGCGCTCCGGGGGTTATCGCCCGTCATGGCATTTCACTTTTTCCCCCTTCCGCTTTTAGGCTTTTCGATCCGTTTCGATTCGAAAGGTTTTTTGGCGGTTTTTTTGCTAAAACGGGGCTGTAAGCCCGATCACAATTTCATTGCTTTCGCTTTGCTGTAATGCCAGCGCAGTAGAGCGAAAGCCATCTTCTCCCCGGCGATGCCGGAAACCTGAGGACCGCAGCTCATGCCAGTGAATACCGCAAAGCGACGTGAACACATTATCGATCTGTTATGCGAACACGGCAGCGTGCGCGTGGAGCAGCTCAGCAAACAGTTTGCGGTATCCACGGTGACGATCCGCAACGATCTGCGCTTTCTGGAACGAAAAGGGTGTGCGCTGCGCGCTTACGGCGGCGCGATGCTCAATCAGCAATTCGCTTTCGATCGGCCGCTGCGGGACAAAGGGCGGTTGAATCGCGACGTCAAAACGCTGATCGCCAACGCGGCGGCCGGCTATGTGCGCGACGGCGATGCGCTGATCCTCGATTCCGGTTCAACCACCGCGCAGATCGTGCCGTTTCTGAAGGGACGGCGCGATCTGGTGGTGATGACCAATGCGCTGAACATTGCCTACGAGCTTTCGGGAAACGACGGGGTGGAGGTCATGGTGCTGGGGGGCAGCGTGCGCCGCAACTCTTACTCGCTCTACGGTCCGGCTGCCGAGCAGCAATTGCGTCAGTACCGCTTCGACAAACTGTTTTTGGGCGTCGACGGGTTCGATCTGAGCGCCGGCATCACCACGCCTCACCCCGGTGAGGCGCACCTCAATCGCGTAATGTGCGAGGTGGCGCGCGAGATTATCGCGGTGGCGGATGCCAGCAAATTCGGTCGCAAGAGCTTTTGCATGATTCGCGAAGCCGGACAAATCCATCGGCTGATCACCGACAGCCGTCTTCCGGACGATTACGAGCGGGCGTTAACCGAGCTGGGCGTTGAGGTCATCATCGCCGATCGGTAGCACGGCGCCTGCATGGGGGCTTCATGCAGCAGTTGTTACAGCTTGTCGAGCAGCACAAGGCCGGTATGCCGGTCGGGATTTTTTCCGTCTGTTCCGCCCATCCCTGGGTTCTGAAGGCCGCGCTGCGGCAGGCTAAAAGCCGCGGCACGCCGGTATTGGTGGAGGCGACCTCCAACCAGGTCAATCAGTTCGGCGGCTATACCGGCCAAACGGCGGCCCAGTTCCGCGATGCGCTCTGGCGTCTGGCGGATGAGGTTGGCCTGGCGCGCGAGCGCGTGTGGCTGGGCGGCGACCATCTGGGGCCCAACGCCTGGCAAGATCGTCCGGCTCAGGAAGCGATGACGCTGGCGGAAACCTTGATCGACGATTACGTTCGCGCCGGATTTCGCAAAATTCACCTCGATTGTTCCATGTCGTGCGCCGATGATCCCTCGCCCCTGGGAGATGCGGCGGTCGCCGAGCGGGCGGCGCGTTTGTGCGCGGTAGCGGAACGCGCCTGGGCGCAGAGCGGCGGCGAAGCGCCGGTCTATGTGATCGGCACCGAGGTGCCGGTGCCGGGCGGCGCGCAGGAGGCGTTGGCGGGCCTGCAGGTCACCACGCCGCAGGCGGTGGCGCAAACCCTGGAAACACACCGTATCGCCTGGCAAAAGGCCGAGCTGAACGATGCCTGGCAGCGAACCATCGCGCTGGTGGTGCAGCCGGGCGTCGAGTTCGATCACCACAGCGTCGAACGTTACCAGCCGCAGCGCGCCGACGCACTGAGCCATTTCATCGAACGGCAGCCGGGCATGATCTATGAAGCGCACTCCACGGACTACCAACCGCCGCAGGCCTATCGCCAGCTGGTGCGCGATCATTTCGCCATTCTGAAGGTGGGGCCGGCGCTGACCTTTGCGCTGCGCGAAGCGCTGTTCGCTCTCGATCGCATCGAACGCGAATGGCTGGGGGAACGCCAGTCGGCGCAGCTGTGCGCCACGCTGGAGCAGGTGATGCGCGAGCAGCCGCAGCAGTGGAGCCGCTATTACCACGGCACGCCGCACCAACAGTACCTCGATCGCCACTACAGCCTGAGCGATCGGGTGCGTTACTACTGGCCGCAGCCGCAGGTGCAGCAGGCGGTCGACGGCTTGCTGGACAACCTGCGGCGCAGCCCGGCGCCGCTGGCGCTGCTCAGCCAGTATCTGCCGGAGCAGGCGCGGGCGCTGAACGCCGGCGAATTGAGCGCCGATCCGCAGGAGTGGGTGCTGCACAAAGTGACGCAGGTGCTCGACGATTACCACGCCGCCTGCTATCCGGAGGGCCGCTGATATGCCGAACATTTTAATGACCCGCATCGACAATCGCCTGGTACATGGCCAGGTGGGCGTGACCTGGACCAACACCCTTGGCGCCAACCTGGTGGTGGTGGCCAACGACGAGGCCGCCGCCGATCCGGTGCAGCAGAACCTGATGGACATGGTGGTGGCGGAAGGGGTGCAGACCCGTTATTTCACGCTGCAGAAAACCATTGACGTGATCCACAAGGCGGCGGATCGGCAGAAGATCTTTCTGGTGTGCAAAACGCCGCAGGACGTGTTGACGCTGGTGCGCGGCGGGGTGCCGATCCGTTTCGTCAACGTCGGCAATATGCACTTCGCCGAGGGAAAGCGGCAGGTGCACAAAACGGTGTCGCTGGACGACGGCGACGTGGCCGCGTTCCGCGCGCTGGCTGAACTGGGCGTGGAGTGCGAAGTGCGTCGGGTGCCTGATGAAGCGGGCGAGGCGATCGGCAAACTGCTCTTTTGAGCCAGGGGGAAAGCATGTTGACGGATGCGTTATTGATTGCGCTGTTGGCGGGGTTGGCGGGTGTTGACCTGTTCGACGGTCTGACCCACTTCCACCGGCCGGTAGTGATGGGGCCGCTGGTGGGGCTGATTTTGGGCGATGTCTATACCGGGTTGCTGGTGGGCGGCACGCTGGAGCTGGTGTGGATGGGGATGGTGCCGCTGGCGGGCGCCCAACCGCCGAACGTGGTGATCGGCGGGGTGATCGGCACCGCATTCGCCATTCTGACCAAGGCCGATCCTAAAGTGGCGATCGGCGTGGCGGTGCCTTTCTCGATTGCGGTGCAGGGCTGCATCACGCTGCTGTTTACGCTGTTTTCACCGATGATGCACCGCTGCGATCGCATGGTGAAAGCGCTGAACTGGCGCGGCATCGAACGGGTGAATTACCTGGGCATCAGCATTCTGTTCATCTTCTATTTCGTGGTGGCGTTCCTGCCGATTTACTTCGGCGCCGATGCGGCCAGCGCCATGGTGCAGAAGGCGCCGGGCTGGCTGCTGGACGGGCTGGCGGTGGCGGGCGGCATGATGCCGGCGATCGGTTTCTCGCTGCTGATGAAAGTGATGATGAAAAAAACCTACGTGGCCTATTTTATCCTCGGTTTCATCTCGGTCACGTTTCTCAAGCTGCCGATCCTGGCGGTGGCGCTGGGGGCTCTGGCGATCGCTCTGATCGACTTCTTCAACACGCAACGCGGCGCGGCAGAGGCAACCACCCGGCCCGCTCCGCAGGAGGACGCCGAAGATGGCATTTAACGATTCCGACGATCTGCTGGCGCAAAAAGCCGAGCAGCGTATGGCGCAGGCGCTGGCCACCAGCCAGGTGGAACAGGACGATTATCTGGACAGCCAGCCCGCCGAAGCGCTGACGCGCGGCGACATCAACCGCATGGCCTGGCGTTCGCTGCTGTTGCAGGCGTCGTTCAACTACGAGCGCATGCAGGCGGGCGGCTGGCTGTATCAGCTGATCCCCGGGCTGCGCAAGATCCACCGCAACCCGCAGGATCTGGCCAACTCGATGAAGATGCACATGGAATTTATCAACGTGCACCCGTTCGACGTCACCTTCCTGTCCGGTTTGGTGTTGGCGATGGAGCAGAACAAGGAGAAGATCTCCACCATTCGCGCAGTGAAAGTGGCGCTGATGGGGCCGCTCGGCGGTATCGGCGACGCGCTGTTTTGGTTGACGCTGCTGCCGATCTGCGCCGGTATAGGCGCTTCGCTGGCATTGGAGGGCAGCCTGTTCGGGCCGATCGTCTTCCTGCTGCTGTTTAACCTGTTCCACTTCGGCCTGCGCTTCGGGCTGGCGCACTACGGCTATCAGGCCGGCACCAGCGCGCTGGCGCTGTTGAAGACCCATACCCGGCGTATTTCTCACGCCGCTTCCATTGTCGGCATGACGGTGATTGGCGCGCTGGTGGCCTCGTATGTGCATCTGTCCACGCCGCTGGTGATGCATGCCGGCAAGGCCAGCGTGGCGCTGCAGACCGACGTGCTGGACAAGCTGATGCCCAACTTGTTGCCGCTGTGTTTCACGCTGCTCATTTTCTTCCTGATGAAGCGCGGATTCTCGCCGGTGAAGCTGATTGGCGTCACCGTAGTCATCGGCGTGGCGGGCAAATTTATCGGTATTCTGTGAGGAGCGGGCTATGCCAGGCATTGTGATTACCGGCCACGGCGGCTTTGCCACCGGGCTGTTGCAGGCGGTGGAACAGGTGGTGGGGCCGCAGCCGCACTGCGCGGCGGTCGATTTCCCCGAACAGATGAGTACCGCGCAGCTCAACGACGCCCTACGCTCGGCGCTGGCGGCGGTGGCGCAGCCGGACGGCGTGGTGTTCCTGACCGATATGCTCGGTGGTTCGCCGTTTCGCAGCGCCTGCGAGCTGGCGGATGCGCAGGGCGATTGTGAAGTGCTCACCGGCGTCAATATGCAGCTGGCGGCGGAAATGATGCTGGAGCGCGATGGACTGAACCTGGATGAATTTCGCGAGGTGGCGCTGGCGTGCGGTAAACGCGGCCTGACCAGCCTGTGGCATGAGCGTCGCCGGGTGAAATGCGAAGACGTGCAAACCGACGGCATCTGAACGAAAACCGGGCGCGGGCGCGCCCGGCTCCGTGAGTTAGGCCGGCAGCGGGCTCAGCGCCAGGCGCGCCGGTTGATCTTCGCTGCGGCTGAAGCGCCAACAGGTCTGGTGGTACTTCGCCACGCTGTTGCGATGCGCCACGCTGATCAGCGTCACGTCCGGCAGTTCATCCACCAGCAGGCAGTACATCAACTGTTCGGTTTCGTCGTCCAGCGCGCTGGTGGCCTCGTCGAGGAACAGGATGCTCGGGCGAATCAACAGGGCGCGGGCGAACGCCAGCCGCTGTTGCTCACCCGGCGACAGGCGATGGCTCCAGTTGGCGGCGGTATCCAGCCAGCGCTGCAGATGTTTCAGGCGGCAATTTTCCAGCACCCGCATCAGCTGCGCGTCGCTGTATTGTGTCGCCTGGCTCGGGTAGCTCAACGCTTCGCGCAGCGTGCCGATCGGAATGTAGCTGCGCTGCGGCAGGAACAGCGTGTTGGCGTTGGCCGGCAGCCCGATGACGCCCGCGCCATAAGGCCAGATACCGGCGATGGCCCGCAGCAGCGTTGACTTGCCACAGCCGGAAGGGCCGACAATCAGCAGGCGATCGCCGCGTTGCAGCGTCATCTCGGCGCCGGCCAGCAGCGGCTGGCCGTCGGGCAAGTGCAGGCTGAGGTTGCTCAGCGTCAACGGATGGGCGGCGTCTTCCCGCAGCTGAATGCCGCGCGGCTGATGATGCACCTGATCGACGGCGGCGTTGAAGCCGGCCAGACGGTTGACGCAGGCTTTCCAGGTCGCCAGATCGCTGAAGGCGTCGATAAACCACGACAGCGCACCCTGCACCTGACCGAAGGCCGAGGAGATTTGCATCAGGCCGCCCATCTGAATGGCGCCGGAGAAGTAGCGTGGCGCCGCCACCAACATGGGAAACACGATGGCGAACTGGCTGTAGAAGTTGGTGGCGATGTTCAGCCGCCGGGTGATGCGCATAATTGCCCACCAGTTGTTGCGAATGGTGTCGAAACGATCGCCCAGCTGCTGTGCCTCGCGAGGTTCGCCGTGGTACAGCGCGATGGCGTCGTTGTTTTCGCGGATGCGGATCAGGCCGAAACGGAAGTTCGCCTCGTACCGTTCCTGATTGAAGCCCAGCATGACCAGCGGTTTGCCGACCCACCAGATCAGCAGCGATCCCAGCACCGCATACAGCAGCGCGAACCACACCATATAACCGGGCAGCGTGATGGCGTGCTGGCCGAGCGCGAAGGTCATCGGCCCGCTGACGTGCCACAAGATGTCGATAAAGGAAAACAGCGTCACCAGGCTGGAGAGCAGCCCGAGCGACAGCGACAGGGTATATTGGGTCAATACGTTGAGATCTTCGGCGATACGCTGATCGGGGTTATCGACGATCTGCTGCTGCTCGGTGTGATAATACGCCTGGTGCGCCAGCCATTTCCCCATGAACTTTTCCGTCATCCAGCGCCGCCAGCGCATCTGCAGCCCCTGAGTCAGGTAGATCTTGTAGACCGCCAGCACGATGAAGATCAGCGCCAAATAGGTAAATCGCCACAGCTGTGCCTTGAATACCGGGTAGTTTTTGTTCTGCAGCGCATCGTAGAACACCTGGTTCCACTGGTTGATCAGCACGCTGATATAGACCAGGCCGAGTGACAGGATGACGATGGCGATCAGCATCATCCAGGCGCGCCATCGCTCCTCAGACACCCAAAAGGGTTTGATCAGCTGCCAAACGGCGTGTTTCTGCAAGGGGGTTGCGTTCATAACGGCTCGATAATTGCGGTATTTCGTTCAGCATGGGCCGCGGGCCGGTAACAAACAAACTGCGACTGTAAGCAGTTTTGACCTCGCTAACCGTTTGAAATAAGGCGGTTGAATCGTCAGCGGTGCGCAGATGGGCGCAATTGCGGCATACACTCCGCCGCCGGGCGGTTATACTGGCGCCGAATTTTTGCAGAAAGGATAAACGATGAAGGCTTGGGTTCCCCTGTTGCTGACCTGCGGCGTCTTCGCCAGCGCCCGGGCCTGGGCGCACATTGACGAGCCGGACATCGCCGCCGACTGTCAAAAGGTGGCGAGCTACGCCGAACTGGGAAAAAAGGCCTATCAGCGGCAGGATTACGCCAAAGCCGCCGACATCTTTCGCGATCAGGCGGCCTGGAGCGAGTTTTGCGGCCTGAGCGAGCAGGCGGTCGCCACGGCTTACAACAACGTGGCGTTGTCGCTGATGCACGCCGGCGAATTGCTCAAGGCGCAGGCCTATCTGGCGCTGGCGCCGCACGATGACAAATCGCAGCACAACCTGAGCCTGTTGCGCCAACGGCTGGCGCAGCGGCCGCAGCCGCAGGGGCCGGGCGGCGTGTACTGGCAATACGCCGGGCGCGGCGTGTGGAGCGAAGTGGTGGTTAAGCCGCAGGGCGAGCGCTGGCTGATCGATTTCTCCGGCTACGCCATGCCGCAGATGGGGTTGTATTACGGCCCGAACATGGGCGACTTCTCCGCCGAGCTACCGATCGCACACGGCAAGGCCGTCTACCACCAGCACGAGTCGGACAGCGCACAGGTCTGCGACGTGACGATGGCGTTTGGCGAACAAGCGCTGGAGATGCATACGCGGGGGGATTGCGGGTTCGGCCACAACGTGCGGGCGGAAGGGCGGTACGTGCGGGTCGAATGACCCGCCCCGGCGAGCGGGGCGAGAAGGGTTATGCCAGCGCGGCGGCGCCCAGCAGGTTCTTCCAGGCTTCCACATTGCCCAGATAATTGCCGGCCGGCAGCAGATGCAGGCGGCCATCACTATCCTGCAGCGCAAAGGTCGGGAAGCCCTGGCCTTGCACTTTGGCCAGCAGCGCCCGGCTTTCCGCGATGTGTTGCGCGGTCGGCGCACCGCTGTTGAAACGCATTTCGGCGATAAACGCCGCCGAAGGCAACCCCAGCTCTTTCGCCAACGCTTCCAGCACCGGTGTATCGGCGATGCGCCGGCCTTCCTGATAGTGCGCCTGCTGAATGCGGTGCAGCATGTCCAGCCCGCGTCCCGCCAGCTTTTCCGCCGCCAGGATAGCGGTGATCGGCGGTTCGGAATCCATCACCGCCGTGGTGTCGCGCAGCAGGCCGTTGAAATAGGCTTCGCCAAAAGGCTGTCCCGTCATCTCGGCGATGCGTTTGTCGTGTGGAATGACGTAGTTGCGCCATTCATCGGTGATTTGGCGGCGGTTGTTACCGGTCATCATGCCGCCGGCGTGCGGCACAACCTTCAACCCGGGGAGACTTTGAGCCGCTTTCACCAGCGGCGCGGCGCCGTAGCACCAGCCGCACAGCGGATCGAAAATGTAATGCAGAGTGGTTTCGGTCATTTTTACTCCTCGCCTGGCGCGCGGCAGTTCACCGCGGCGCCAGGGCTGGTTCAATCACTTACGGGCGCTTATTGCGGCCACTTCATCTCGCCTTTCAGCACTTTCGCGCTCAGTTCCAGGCTCGATTCGTCTTTCAGCGTCGGGTAGTGTTTTTTCATCGCTTCAATCAGCGCGGCGGAATCCTTGGCCTTCGGCAGTTCGGCTTCCAGCGTGGTCAGGTATTTCTGGGTAAAGTGCACCGATGCCAGCGTCTGTGCGGCGCCCGGCAGGAAGTGGCCCGGCACGACGACCTGCGGCTTCAGCGCTTCGATGTTTTTCAGCGTCTGCTGCCAGTGCTGGCGCGATTCCACGGTCTGGTTGTCGGCGATCCACGGATGGATATTGTCACCGGCGACCGCGACGCCGCCCACGACCGCTTTCAGCGCCGGGATCCACACGAAGGTGCGATCGGGGGTCGGGCCGTTCAGGCCTTTCACTTCCACTTTCTGGCCGTCGATGGTGAAGCTGTCGCCCTGCAGCGGCTGCGGCACGATCACGGTTTTCGGCGCGTTGTCTTTCAGGATCGGGCCCCAATAGGCGACTTTGCCGTCTTTGGTGGCGTTGATGTCCTTGATGGTGCCTGGCGAAGCGATGATTTTCGCCTCCGGGAAGGCCGCCTTAATCACGTCCAGACCGAAATAGAAATCCGGGTCTGAGTGGCTGATATAAACGGTGGTCAGCTTCTTGCCGGTCGCCTTGATCTTTTTCACCAGCTCTTCGGCATCGTTACGCTGGAACTGAGCGTCAATCAGCGCCACTTCGTGTTGGCCGCTGACGATTTCGGAAGACACCGGGAACACGCTTTTCTCGCCCGGGTTATACACTTCCATGGTCAGGGTATCGGCAGCGGTGGCGTAAGTGCTCAGGGTGGCGACGCCGGTGAAGGCCAGAGTTAACAGTGATTTCTTAAACATGGGCAGAGGTCCTTAGGTATCGGTTAATGTTGTAACGATGTTAGGTTGCATAAAGCGATAGAAAAACCGGATAATAAGCAATTATTCGTTGCATAAATCGGACTAATCATGGATCGCATTACCGCCGCTGAAGTTTTTGTCACCATCGTCGATCGCGGCAGCATGATCGCCGCCGCGGAAACGCTGGAGATGTCGCGCGCGATGGTGACGCGCTACCTGGCGCAGATGGAGCAATGGGCCGGGGCGCGTTTACTGCACCGCACTACCCGTAAGCTTAGTCTGACCGATGCCGGTGAGCGTACTCTGGAACGTTGCCGACAAATGCTGGCGCTGGCGGGGGAGATCGACCTGGTGGAGGAAGGGCAGAGCGACGAACTGCGCGGCCTGCTGCGCATTACCTGTTCGCAGTCGCTCGGGCAAACGGCGCTGGTGGGGGCGGTCGCTCAGTATCTGAAGCGTCACCCGCAGGTGGCGGTCGATCTGCAGATGAACAACCGGGCGGTGAACCTGGTGGAAGAGCGCATCGATCTGGCGCTGCGCATCACCAACGAGCTGGATCCCAACCTGATCGCCCGTCCGCTGTCCACCTGTGCATCGGTGGTGTGCGCTGCGCCGGCGTATCTGGCGGCACACGGCACCCCGCGCCAGCCGCAGGATCTGGCGTTGCACAACTGTCTGACCTACTCCTATTTCGGCAAAAGCCTGTGGCACTTCGACGCTCAGGGGGTGAAATCGGCGGTGGCGGTCAGCGGCAACCTGAGCGCCAACGAGTCGGTGGTGTTGATGGCCGGCACGGTGCAGGGCGCGGGCATTTCCATGCAGCCCTATTATTCGGCGGCCCCGCTGCTGGCCAGCGGCGAACTGGTCGAATTGTTGCCGGATTACCGGCCGCAGTCGATGGGCATCTACGGCATCTACACCTCGCGTCGCCAGATGCCCGCCACCTTGCGCACCATGCTGGACTTTCTGGTGGAGTGGTTCGCCACCGATCCGCAGTGGCAGGCGACGCTGCGCTAAGGCCTCGGCAATATTCCCTGGCCGCTTTCAGCGTCTGACAGCGGCGGCCAGCCGGGCGGAGAAGCGTGCCGCCTGCTGATGCAGATGGTCGATAAAGGCCGTGACCAGCGCCGATGAAGGGCGGTGCAGCGGCCGGATCAGGCTGACGGTGAACGGCACGTCGATGCTGAACGGCCGCACGTGCACGCCGCTGCCGGCATAGTCGAGCGCCGTCAGCGGGTTGACGATCGACACCCCCACGCCGGCTCTCACCATGGCGCACACCGACGCCGCACTGTGCGTTTCCATCACCATGCGGCGCTCGACGCCCTGTTCGCCGAACAGCGCATCCAGCAAGTGACGATAGCTGTCGGTGCTCGACAGGCTGATAAAGTTCTGCCCGGCGAAGTCCTGCGGCGTCAGCTGGTCTTTTACCAGCAGCGGGTGGCCCGTCGGCAGCACGCACACTTCGTTCAACGTCATCAGCGTCACCCGTTCGGTGCCCGCCGGCGTGAGGGTGGTTTCCGTCAGCCCGAGATCGTGGCGTTGGGCAGACAGCCACTCTTCCAACAGCGGCGACTCTTGCGGGATCACGCTGAAGCTGACTTCCGGATAACGTTCGATAAAGGGCCGGCACACCGCCGGCAGCAGCGATTGGGAGAATACCGGCAGGCACACGATCGACAGCTGCGCCTGTTGAAACTGGCGGATGCCGGCGGCGGCGTTGACGATGCGATCGAGGCCGTAATAGGAGCGCTGTACCTCTTCGAACAACCGTAACCCTTGCACGGTGGGGGACAAACGCCCACGCACCCGGTCGAACAGCTGCAGCCGAATCAGCTTTTCAAAGCGCGCCAGCTCGCGGCTGACGGTCGGTTGCGAGGTTTGCAGCAGGGCTGCCGCCTCGGTCAGGTTGCCGGTGGTCATCACCGCCCGAAAGATTTCGATCTGCCGCAAAGAGATACTGTGCATGGCGAGGCCGCTCGACTGTAGAGAAAGCCATATCATAAATGAATAGACTACGGCTAAATAGATATTTTCCACTCGATTCAGCGTGCGGCACTATGGCGTTATCTGCCGTCATTTTCGAATTGGGAATATCGCCATGCCACGCCCGTTGCACGACACCTCCACCGCATTGAACGCCGCTAACCTGCTGGCCTTGCCGCAGCGTTTCGGTTGCCCGGTCTGGGCCTATGATGCGGACATCATCAGCCAGCGCATCGCTCAGCTGCGCCACTTCGACACCATTCGTTTCGCGCAGAAGGCCTGTTCGAACATTCATATTTTGCGCTTGATGCGCGAGCAGGGCGTGAAGGTGGATTCGGTGTCGCTGGGCGAGATCGAACGGGCGCTGCAGGCCGGTTTTCAACCGGGCGGCGAACCGAGCGAGATCGTGTTTACCGCGGACGTGTTGGATCATGCCACGCTGGCGCGCGTCAGCGAATTGAAGATCCCGGTTAACGCCGGTTCCATCGACATGCTGGATCAGCTCGGCCAGGTTTCTGCAGGGCACCCGGTGTGGCTGCGCGTTAACCCGGGATTTGGCCACGGCCACAGCCAGAAAACCAACACCGGCGGCGAGAACAGCAAGCACGGCATCTGGTATGCCGACCTGCCGCAGGCGGTGGAGAAAATTCGCCGCTACGGCCTGAAGCTGATCGGCGTGCATATGCATATCGGCTCCGGCGTCGATTACCAGCATCTGGAGCGCGTCTGCGATGCGATGGTGCAGCAGGTGATCGATCTCGGTCATGACATCAGCGCCATTTCCGCCGGCGGCGGCCTGTCTATCCCGTATCAGTACGGCGAAGAGGCGATCGATACCGAACACTATTTCGGTTTGTGGAACCGGGCGCGTGAACGCATCGCCGCGCATCTGGGGCATCCGGTGCAGCTGGAGATTGAACCGGGGCGTTTCCTGATGGCGGAAGCGGGCGTCTTGGTGGCCGAAGTGCGGGCGGTAAAAGACATGGGCAGCCGCCACTTCGTGCTGGTGGACGCCGGTTTTAACGATCTGATGCGCCCGGCGATGTACGGCAGTTACCACCATATTTCGCTGTTGCCGGCCGATGGGCGCGATACCTCGGGGCAAGCGCTGCGCGACACGGTGATCGCCGGGCCGCTGTGCGAATCCGGCGACGTGTTTACCCAGCAGGCGGGCGGCGGCGTGGAAACCCGTGAGCTGCCGCCGGTGCAGATCGGCGATTATCTGGTGTTCCACGATACCGGCGCCTACGGCGCGTCGATGTCCTCCAACTACAACAGCCGTCCGCTGTTGCCCGAAGTGCTGTTCGAAAACGGCGAGCCGCGTTTGATCCGCCGCCGCCAAACCATCGAAGAACTGATCGCGCTGGAGCTTATCTGATCAGCGGGCGGGCGCCCGGCGCCCGCTTCACAGCGTCATGCGGCGGTGCTGGCCATTGGGCAATTGCACATCCAGCGACAGCGTGCCGCCCATCGCCTCGATATAGCGTTTGAGCGACGACAGTTTGATTTCGCTGCCGCGCTTTTCCAAATTGGCGACGGAGGGTTGGCTGATGCCGAGCCGCTTCGCCAATTCAACCTGAGAAACCGCCAACTCTTCCCTCAGCATCGCCAGCCGCAGCTCGAAAATCTCCTGGTCCGCTTTTTGCCTGGCGGCGGCAACGACGGCGGGATCGAGTTTATCGATCAGTTGGGATAAAGGTTTGGCCATCTGCACTACCTCCGGGTTGCCAGATAATGTGAAAACTCCATGGCGGCGATGGGCAACATGCGCTGGTAAAAGCGTTTGTCGCCGGTTTTATCGCCGCCGCACAGCAATACCGCTTGCCGCTGTGGATCAAAGGCGAAAAACACCCTGAAAGGGCGCCCGCGATGTTGAATGCGCAGCTCCTTCAACTGCCGGACTGCGTCGGAAAAATGCAGCGTATCGGCATGCGGCCGCGCCAATTGCGGGCCGAACGTCTGCAATTTGTAGATCGCCGCCAGGATGCTTGTTTGCTGGGCGTTGTTCAGCGCTAAAAACCAGTCGTCAAACCGTTCGACGGTCACCACTTGCCACATGACGCGCTCCGAATATAGCGTTTATGCTATATAGTGTAAAGGTTATTGTGCCAACAATATGCACGAACGCTGGGAGCGGAAAAAATCCAAAAGCGGGAAATGCGGCGGGTTGCGCAATCTGAGCGCATGGGTGATGGCTCACCCATGCGGCGGTGCGAATTACGGCTGTTCGTGCGCGTTGTTGAGGGTGGCGACAGAGTGGCGGCGCACCAGCGTCGGGCTGAACATGTTGGTGATTTCCGGCAGCGGTTGGCGATTGGCCAAGGCTAGGGCCAGCTCCGCCGCCTGGGTCGCCATCGCCACGATCGGGTAGCGAATGGTGGTCAGGCGCGGCCGAAGATAGCGCGAAATCAGCACGTCGTCGAAACCGATCAGCGAAATTTCCCCCGGTACGTCGACGCTGTTATCGCTCAGCACCGAAAGCGCGCCGGCGGCCATCGGATCGTTGTAACAGGTAATGGCGGAGAACGAACGGCCGCGGCCGAGCAATTCGGTCATCGCCTGTTCGCCGCCGATTTCGTCCGGTTCGCCATAGGCGATCAGCTTTTCATCCACCGCGATACCGTGTTCCCGCAGCGCGTCGAGATAGCCCTGCAGCCGGTCGGTGGCGTCGGAAATCTGGTGGGTGGAGCAGATGATGGCGATGCGCTGATGCCCTTGCTGGATCAGATGACGGGTTGCCAGCCAGGCGCCGTAGCGATCGTCGAGCGCCACGCAGCGCGTTTCGAAGCCCGGCAGCGTGCGATTGATCAGCACCATGCCCGGGATCTGTTGCATCCAGCCGCAAAGTTCCTGATCGCTCAGCCTTTTGGCGTGCACCACCAGCGCTTCGCAGCGGTGCCGCACCAGCTGTTCAATCGCCTGACGCTCTTTTTCGGCGTCGTGGTAACCGTTGCCAATCAGCAGAAAATTGTGGGTGGCGTAGGCCACCTGCTCGACCGCTTTGACCATCGCGCCGAAGAAGGGATCGGAAACGTCGGAGACGATCAGCCCCAGCGTCTCGGTGGATTGCTGCGCCAGCGCCCGAGCGTTGGCGTTAGGGTGATACTGCAGCTGTTCCATCGCGGCCTGCACCGCGGTGCGCGACCCTTCGCTGGCCTTGGGGGAATTGTTTATCACGCGGGATACCGTGGCCACGGAAACCCCCGCCAGCCTGGCAACATCCTTTATCGTAGCCATATCAGTCAACACATCCTGGGTAATCGCTTACATCCCCCAGTTTTGCGGAAAAAAATCGGGGCTGCAAGCGGTCTCGTGCGCAACTTGTGGCGGCGGTTGCAGAATCTCTTCGAGTCTGTACGCATAACCAACTGCTACCGAACGATAGCGCAATTTGTACGTTGGCACCGGCGGTGGGCTTGAGGTAACGTCTGTGCATTCCGATTTGCGCCGAGAACGCCATGTCCATTAAACGCTATCCGCAGCTCGCCCATTGGGGCGCTTATACCGCCGTGGTTGAAGACGGCCGGCTTATCCGTTGTGAACCCTTCGTCGACGATCCCGACCCTTCGCCGCTGCTCGATTCCATCGCGCCGATGGTTTACTCCGACAAACGCATTCGCAAGCCGGCGGTGCGCCGCTCGTGGCTGCAAAAGCGCGAGGGCAGCGACCGTACGCTGCGCGGCAGGGAAGATTTCGTCGAGGTGGACTGGGAATTGGCGCTCGATTTGGTGGCGCAGGAGAATCGCCGGGTGCGCGAGCGCTACGGCGCCTCCGGGTTGTTTACCGGCTCTTATGGCTGGTCGTCGGCCGGGCGGCTGCACCATGCCCGCTCGCTGGTGCGGCGATTCTATTTCAGCGGCGGCGGCGGGGTCGATCAGCAGGGCAACTACAGCTGGGGCGCAGCGCAGTTCTTTCTGCCGTATGTGATCGGCACTTTCTCGCCGTTGACCGGGCGCGTCACCAGTTGGCCGAGCGTGGTGGAGCATTGCGAGCTGTTTGTGGCGTTTGGTGGGTTGGCGCTGAAAAACGCTCAGGTCTCTTCCGGCGGCGCGGCGGAACATGCGCTCAAGCCCTGGCTGCAAAAGCTGGCGCGCAAGGGCACGCCGGTGGTCAACATCAGCCCGATGCGCGATGATTGCCCCGAGTTCGTCAATGCGGAATGGATCCCGATCCGGCCGAATACCGACGTGGCGCTGATGCTGGCGCTGGCTTACGAAATCCAGCGGCTGGGCGCGCAGGATGAAGCCTTCCTGCACAGCCACTGCGTGGGTTATCAACAGTTGGCGGATTACCTGAACGGCGTGAGCGACGGCGTGGCGAAAACGCCGGCTTGGGCCAGCGCCATCACCGGCATTCCGACGGCGCGCATAGCGTTGCTGGCGCGGCAGCTGATCGGCGTGCGCAGTTTTATCACCTGTTCCTACTCCGTGCAGCGCGCGCATCGTGGCGAGCAACCGTACTGGATGATGATCGCGCTGTCGTCGATGCTGGGTCAGGTGGGGCTGCCGGGCGGCGGTTTTTCGTTCGGCCACGGCTCAATGAACGGCGTCGGCAACCCGCGCGTGGATACCCCCGCGCCGACCATGCCGGTAGGGGATAACCCGGCCGGGCTGGCGATCCCGGTGGCGCGCATCTGCGACATGCTGCTGCACCCCGGCGAAGCCTATCAATTTTGCGGCGAGACGCGGCATTATCCGGATATCCATCTGGTGCACTGGGCCGGCGGCAACCCGTTCCATCACCATCAGCAGTTGAACCGACTGGTGGAAGGTTGGCAGAAGCCGGATACGGTGATCGTCCAAGATATCTGGTGGACGGCGGCGGCCAAAATGGCGGATATCGTGCTGCCGGTCACCAGTTCGCTGGAGCGCAACGACATCGGCGGCTCGTCGCGCGATCGCTACGTGCTGGCGATGCACCAGGCCATTGCGCCGCAGCATCAGGCGCGCAACGATTTCGATATCTTCGCCGATCTGGCCGAGCGTCTCGGTTATCGCGAGCGCTTTACCGAAAACCGCGATGAGCGGGCCTGGATCGAAGCTATCTACCGGCAATGCGGCGCGGCGCAGCAGCGCGCCGGCGTCGCCTGGCCCGAGTTTGAGGCGTTCTGGCAACGGGGCTATGTCGAGCTGCCCGCGCCGGCCAAAGAGTTTGTATTTTTTGACGCATTCCGCGCCGATCCCCTGGTTAACCCGCTGCAAACGCCCAGCGGCAAGATCGAATTGTTCAGCGAGCGGATCGCCGGCTATCGCTACGAAGATTTCGCTCCGCATCCGCAGTGGCGGCCGCCGGTGGAGTGGCTGGGTGCGCCGCAGGCCAAAAACTGGCCGCTGCACCTGATCTCCATTCAGCCGAGCGATCGCCTGCATAGCCAGATGGATCCGGCGCCGCTGGCGCAGGGCAACAAGACCGCCGGGCGCGAAACCCTGTATATGCATCCGGACGATGCGGCGCCGCGCGGCGTGGCGGACGGCGCCGAAGTGCTGGTCAGCAATGCGCGCGGCAGCTGTCTGGCGGGGGTATCGCTCACCGATGGTGTGACGCGCGGCGTGGTGTTGATGGCGACCGGTGCCTGGTTCGAGCCGGGTTTCGACGCGCAGCGCCGGCCGGTCGAGCAGGCGGGCAACCCGAACGTGCTGACGCTGGATATCGGCACCTCGCCGCTGACGCAGGGGCCGAACGCCATGAGCTGCCTGGTCGAGGTCAGCGCGCGATGAGTGAAGATTTCACGTCTGGGTCACTGGCTCGTCGTTGTTATATTTATTTTCGTCGCTGTGGGAAGGTTTAAGTTTCATTGAGTTATTACAGCAGATCGCGGGAAATTTACAGCTGGTTGCATTTGGAGCAGAACTCTTGCGATTCGGCGGTAGTTTCCTGCACGCCATCTCTCTAGAGTAGGTGATCCCAGAGGTATTGATTGGTGAGAAATCAGCATACTCTGTATGTTGAAGCCATTTTCAATTGCACCAACCTACGCGGATGCGTAGGTTTTTTTTTGCCTGCCATATAGTATTCTTTTCCCTACAACGATTTACGCCTCCATGGCCAAGGGAGAAGGGCATGATCTTTTCACTGCTGCGCGCGCTGTTTCGCCTGTTGTTTCGGGTACGGGTCGAAGGGGACGTCCAGCACTTCGAACGGCAAAAACTGCTGATTACGCCGAACCACGTCTCTTTCCTCGACGGCGTACTGCTGGCGCTGTTCCTGCCGATAAAACCGGTGTTTGCGGTCTATGCCAGCATCGGCGAGAGCTGGTTTATGCGCTGGCTGCGGCCTTACATCGATTTCGTCTCGCTCGATCCCACCAAGCCGATGGCCATCAAGCAGCTGGTGCGCATGGTCGAACAGGGGCGGCCGATCGTGGTGTTCCCTGAAGGGCGCATCACCGTAACCGGCGCGCTGATGAAAATCTACGACGGCGCGGCGTTTATCGCCGCCAAATCGGGCGCCACCGTGGTGCCGGTGCGGATCGACGGCCCCGAATTCAGCCCGTTCGGCCGCATGGCCGGGGTGTTCAAGATCCGCTGGTTTCCGCAAATCAGCATCCGCATCTTGCCGCCGACCACGCTGCCGATGCCGGAGGCTCCGCGTGCGCGCGAGCGGCGGGCGCTGGCGGGCGATCGGCTGATGCAGATCATGATGCGGGCGCGCATGGAGACGCGCGAACCGCAGACGCTGTTCCATGCCTTGCTGGCGGCGCAGCAGCGCTATGGGCGGCGCAAGCCCTGCATCGAAGACATCGCTTTCAAAGAAGACAGTTACCAGACGCTAGTCAAGAAATCGCTGGGCGTCAGCCGCATTCTGCAGCGCTTTACCGCCGAAGGGGAGCACGTCGGGCTGCTGTTGCCCAACGCCACCATCACCGCGGCGGCGATCTTCGGCGCTTCGCTGCGCAACCGCATTCCGGCGATGCTCAACTACACCGCCGGCGCCAACGGCCTGAACAGCGCGATGACCGCCGCCGGCATCAAGACCATCGTCACCTTGCGCCAGTTCCTGGAGAAGGGCAAGCTGACCCATCTGCCGGAGCAGGTGACGCAGGCCAACTGGGTGTATCTGGAGGATCTGAAAGACACCGTTACGCTGGCGGACAAGCTGTGGATCCTGCGGCACTTGCTGCAACCGCAGCGCGCGGCGTTGCCGCAACGCCCGGAGGATGCGGCGCTGATCTTGTTCACGTCCGGCTCCGAAGGCCACCCCAAGGGCGTGGTGCACTCGCATGCCAGCCTGCTGGCCAACGTAGAACAAATTCGCACCATCGCCGATTTCACACCGCGCGACCGTTTCATGTCATCGCTGCCATTATTCCACTCGTTCGGCCTGACGGTGGGGCTGCTGACGCCGCTTCTCACCGGCAGCCGCATTTTCCTCTACCCCAGCCCGCTGCACTATCGCGTGGTGCCGGAGTTGGTGTATGACCGTAACTGCACGGTGCTGTTCGGCACGGCGACCTTCCTCAACAACTATGCGCGCTTCGCGCATCCGTATGATTTCGCTCGCCTGCGCTATGTGGTGGCCGGCGCGGAGAAACTGGCGGACAGCACCAAACAGATCTATCAGGATAAATACGGCATCCGCATTCTGGAAGGCTATGGCGTGACCGAGTGCGCGCCGGTGGTGTCGATCAACGTGCCGCTGGCGACCAAGGTGGGCACCGTCGGGCGCATCATGCCGCAGATGGAGGCGCGCTTGATCGCGGTGCCGGGCATCGATAACGGCGGCCGCCTGCAGCTGAAGGGGCCGAATATCATGAAAGGCTACCTGCGGGTTGAACGTCCCGGTGAGCTGGAACCGCCGGCGGCGGAAGATGCGAACGGTGTGCTGCAGCCGGGTTGGTATGATACCGGCGATATCGTCAGCCTGGATGAGCAGGGTTACTGCACCATTCGCGGCCGCGTGAAGCGCTTCGCCAAGCTGGCGGGCGAGATGGTGTCGCTGGAGAGCGTCGAACTGCTGGCGCAACGGCTGTCGCCGGAAAAACTGCATGCCGCCACGGTCAAAAGCGACAGCAGCAAAGGCGAGGCGCTGGTGCTGTTCACCACCGATCCCGCCATTACCCGCGAGGCATTGCTGCGGGTGGCGCGCGAGCTGGGCAGCCCGGAGCTGGCGGTGCCGCGCGATATTCGCCTGTTGAAAACGCTGCCGGTGCTCGGCAGCGGCAAACCTGATTTCGTCACCCTGCGTCATATGGCCGAACAGCCGGAGAGTGCCTGATGAATCCTTCGACCGAATCCCCTTTGTTGTCACGCGGCATGATCGCGGTGATCAGCGCGCAGTTCCTCTCGGCGTTCGGCGACAATGCGTTGCTGTTCGCCACGCTGGCGCTGATCAAGCAGCAGCTGTATCCGGACTGGAGCCAGCCGATCCTGCAGATGGCCTTCGTCGCCACCTACATCATCCTGGCGCCGTTTGTCGGCCAGGTGGCCGACAGCTTCGCCAAAGGGCGGGTGATGATGTTCGCCAACGCGCTGAAGCTGGCGGGGGCGTTGGTGATCTGTTTTGGGGGGAACCCGTTTCTGGGTTACAGCCTGGTCGGCGTGGGAGCCGCCGCGTATTCTCCGGCCAAATACGGCATTCTGGGCGAGATCACCAGCGGCGAGAAGCTGGTCAAGGCTAACGGCCTGATGGAGGCCTCGACCATCGCCGCCATTCTGACCGGTTCGGTGGCCGGCGGTATTCTGGCGGACTGGCACGTGGTCGCGGCGCTGGCGGCCTGCGCGTTGGTTTACGCGGGGGCGGTGGTCGCCAACCTGTATATTCCACGTCTGGCGGCGGCGCGCCCAGGGGCTTCATGGCGGCCGCGGGCCATGACGCACAGTTTCTTTACCGCCTGCGTCACATTATGGCGCGATGGGCAGACGCGTTTCTCATTGATTGGCACCAGCCTGTTTTGGGGGGCCGGCGTGACGCTGCGTTTTCTGTTGGTGCTGTGGGTGCCGGTGGCGCTTGGCATCGCCGATAACGCCACGCCGACGCTGCTGAACGCCATGGTGGCCGTCGGCATCGTGGTGGGCGCCGGCGCCGCCGCGCGCTTCGTCACGCTGAAGACGGTGAAGCGCTGCATGCCGGCCGGGATCCTTATCGGCGTCGCGGTCGCGGTGTTTGCGTTGCAAACGACCATGCTCAATGCCTACGTCTTGCTGGCGATCATCGGCATGCTGGGGGGCTTCTTCGTGGTTCCGCTCAATGCGTTGCTGCAGGAGCGGGGCAAACATTCGGTCGGCGCCGGCAATGCGATCGCGGTGCAAAACCTGGGTGAAAACGCCGCCATGTTGCTGATGCTGGGCCTGTATTCTTTGGTCGTGAAGCTGGGCGTGCCGGTGGTGGGCGTCGGCGTAGGGTTTGGCGTGGTGTTTGCGCTGGCGATTAGCGCGTTGTGGTGGTCGCAGCGGCGGTGAAACGGGGCGCAGCCTGGCTGCGCCCTCAGGGGGATTAAGGCGCCGGAATGGTAAACCGGGTGTGGATTTCTTCGAGCGCCTGCAGCACGTCCTCATCCAGAATCACGTCGAGGCTGTCGAGGTTGATTTTCAACTGCTCCACCGAGGTGGCGCCCAGCAGAGTGCTGGCGACGAACGGCTGCTGACGCACGAAGGCCAAGGCCATCTGCGAAGGATCCAGCCCGTGTTTTTTGGCCAGCGCCACGTATTCGGCGATCGCCAACTGGGTTTGCTGCCCTGAATAACGGTTGAAACGGGTGAACAGCGTATTGCGCGCGCCGGCCGGTTTTGCGCCGTTGAGGTATTTACCGCTCAGGGTGCCGAACGCCAGGCTGGAATAGGCCAGCAGTTCCACCCCTTCGTGCTGGCTGATCTCGGCCAGGCCAATCTCAAAGCTGCGGTTCAGCAGGCTGTACGGGTTTTGAATCGACACGATGCGCGGCAGCTCATGTTTCTCCGCCAGCTGCAGGTAGCGCATCACGCCCCAAGGCGTTTCATTGGAAACCCCGATATAGCGGATCTTGCCGGCGCGCACCTGCTCGGTCAGCGCTTCCAGCGTTTCCAACAGCGTGACCGTAGCTTTGTCCTCGGTGTATTGATAGTTGAGTTTGCCAAAGCAGTTGGTAGCGCGCTGCGGCCAGTGCAATTGATAAAGATCGAGATAATCGGTGTTCAGCCGCTTGAGGCTGGCGTCGAGCGCGGCGCGGATGTTTTTGCGATCCAGCGCCTGCTGCGGACGGATGCTGCTGTCGGTGCCGCGCACCGGGCCCGAAACTTTGCTGGCCAGGACGATTTTTTCGCGATTGCCGCGCGCCTTGATCCAACTGCCGATATAGCTCTCGGTCAGGCCCTGGGTTTCCGGACGAGGCGGCACCGGGTATAGTTCGGCGGTATCTATCAGGTTCACGCCTGCGGCCAATGCATAGTCCAGTTGCGCATGGGCGTCGGCTTCGCTGTTCTGTTCGCCAAAGGTCATGGTGCCCAGTCCCAGCATGCTCACTTCTAAAGAACTGTGGGGAATACGGTGGTATTGCATTAACGGCCTTCCTTTCTTGTTAGCGCTGACGGGCCGCGCGGCCCGGTGAAACAGGAGCCCAATTCAGAAGACGGCGCAAAGTCCGTCGGGCGGCGATGTCGCCTTTCCTGACTATAACCAAGCGGTGAAGATGGGGGAAGCGGATTCAGTGCGGAGACGAATGAGGGCTATCGCGCTTGAACGGGCGATAGCCGGCGAGCGGTGATTAGCGTTCGATAACCTGGGAAACCTGATCGCCGTTGATCTGGCGGTGGTTGCCTTTCTCGTCTTTATAACTGATGAGTCCGGTGTCTTCGTCGATCTCTGGCTTGCCTTGCGTCAGGATCATGTTGCCGTCTTTGGTCGCCATGACGTAGTCGCTGGAACATCCCGCCAAACCGGCCGCCATCACCAGCGCAGACACTGCCATTACCCACTTTTTCATCCTGCGGATCCTCGATTATGCAAAAACAATGTTCTTTCAAGATTAGCAAACTCTTGGCCGGGGGCGTCTCAGATAAGTCTTTATCTGATAAGAAGAAGTGAAATGAGAGGTCAACGAAGCGATGGAAGCCGCCGATGGCGGTTTCCGTATCGCGTTATTCCGGCGCGTGATTTTTTTTGCTGCGCATCAGATTGAGCGCTTCTACCGACATGGAGAAGAACATGGCGAAGTAGATGTAGCCTTTCGGCACGTGCACCTGGAAACTTTCCAGCATCAGCGTGAAGCCCACCAGGATCAGGAACGCCAGCGCCAGCATTTTCACCGACGGATGGCGGTTGACGAATTCGCCGATCGGCCGTGCGGCGAACATCATCACGCCGACGGCGATCACCACCGCCGCCATCATGATGAACAGGTGATCGGAAAGGCCCACGGCGGTAATCACCGAATCCAGACTGAAGATGATATCCAACAGCATGATCTGTACGATCGCGCCGAAGAAGCTGTGCACCTTGGTGTGGTGCTCTTCTTCCGACCCTTCGATGGTTTCGTGGATCTCTTTGCTGGCTTTCCAGATCAGGAACAGTCCCCCCAGCAGCAGGATCAGATCGCGGGCGGAAATGGCGTGATCCAGCACGGTGAACAGCGGGTGCGTCAAGCGGATCACCCAGGCGATGGAGGCCAGCAGCGCCAGGCGCATCAGCATGGCGGCGGCCAAGCCCATTCGGCGAGCTTTGTTCTGTTGCGCTTTGGGCAGCTTCGCCACCACCAGCGACAGAAAAATGATGTTATCAATACCCAGTACGATCTCAAGAATGGTTAGCGTACCTAACGCTAACCAGGCATTGGGATCCATAATCCATTCGAACATTGCCCGACACACCTTAATACTTAATAAATGCAAAGCGTGAATTATACGCGTTTATCGTGGCGCTGACAGGTTTAGCTAAACCAGAGTTAAACGAAATCGCTTAGATTGAGAAATGTCTTGCCAGCAGCGCGCCGGTAAAACCCTTTTTCAGATAGAAACCGCGCGGCAGCGTCATGATAGGTTGCCCCTGTTCGCCGATGGCTTCGGTGAGCGCCTTGTTGTTGGCCGCTTTGGGGCGCAGTTGCAGCACTTCGCCGTGGCGTGCGGTGATGCGTTCTACGTGACCGAGCACAATCAGATCCATCAGCTCTTCCCAATCGCGGCGCAGCATCTCTTCTTCAGCAAGGCTTGGGCTCCATAGCAGCGGCGAACCGACGCGGCGCTGCGCCAGCGGGATTTGCCGTTCGCCTTCTACCGGTATCCACAACACGCGCGCCAGCTTGTGGCGAACGTGGCTGCTGGCCCAGGTGACGCCGCTGTTGCCGGTGAGCGGGGCGACGCAGACGAAAGTGGTCTCCAGCGGTTTGCCGGCGGCGTCGACAGGAATGGTTTTCAGCTCAATGCCCAGCTCAGGAAAATCCTGTTCCGGTTTGCTGCCGGCCATGGCGCCGAGATACAGCTCCAGCAGCATGCCCACCCAGCCTTTATCGCGTTTCAGATCCTTGGGGATCGGCAATTGCGCACGGGCGGCCAGTTCGCCAAAGCTGAAGCCGGCCAGCGCCTGAGCGCGCTCGAACAGCTGCCGTTCATTTTCCGGCGGGGGCGGCAAAGGGGATAAAAATGCCATAAATCAAGCCTGTCGAATTTGGTTGAAAAACGTACTGCAATTATACACGGCGAGCGATAACCGCTATCGCCTGGGGAAAAGAATAATAGTAGCATGATTTTACATGACTTTTTTTCTTTCCTTACGCGGGCGACAATGCACTTGCGGGGCTTGTTCACCTGAAGCCACCGACAATAAACAGGATCTTACACCTATTTATCCACAGATTTATGGGATAACCCAAATTTTTACCGATCACTGGTTCAATTTACAGCCTTGACTCAGGCGGATTTTTACGAATTTGTCCGTTTTGTGCGTAACTTGCCCGGATAATCTGTGGATAAAAACGGCGTTGGTGGATCTTTCGCCAGGGTAAGATCCTTACCGTGCATAGATCACATTTTTGCCCTATGCGTCACTGTGAGATATTGGTTAACTATATGTTTTTAAGTTTAATATTTGTTTTTAGGTATGAGGGGGGATTTTAGGGGGCTAGAGTTTTACCGGCTTATCCCTCGAGTTCTGCACACACCTATCCACAGAAAAAGTGAATAAAACTGGTCTGAAAGGCTGGGGTATGTTTATAACTTTGCCTATATCTGTGAGTTATCCCAATGTTATCCGGCCCGCAGCGCCGTAAAGCAGTGGTTTACCGCCTGTAGCTTGTGTGAAACAATCAGGACATCTATGCGAATTTAAGCTTATCGAGGTAGTCCGGTGATCGATGATGATGGCTACCGCCCGAATGTTGGTATCGTAATCTGTAATCGTCAGGGGCAGGTCTTATGGGCCCGCCGTTACGGTCAGCACTCCTGGCAGTTTCCCCAAGGTGGGATTAACCCTGGCGAAACTGCGGAGCAGGCGATGTACCGTGAGCTGTTCGAAGAAGTGGGGCTGAGTAAAAAGGATGTGCGCATCCTGGCTTCGACCCGCAACTGGTTGCGCTATAAATTGCCGAAACGTTTGGTGCGTTGGGACACAAAGCCGGTTTGTATCGGCCAAAAGCAAAAATGGTTTTTGTTGCAGCTACTGTGCAATGACGCTGATATCAATATGCAGCGCAGCAGCACGCCGGAGTTCGACGGTTGGCGCTGGGTGAGCTTCTGGTATCCGGTGCGCCAGGTGGTGTCGTTTAAACGCGACGTCTACCGCCGGGTGATGAAAGAATTCGCCGTGACCGTGATGCCGATGCAAGAGCAGGCGGCGCCGCGGCAGGCCCCCGCTTATCGCCGAAAGAGAGGTTAAGTTAAGCCGACTATGCTCACGCGCTTGCGAGAAATTGTAGAGAAGGTGGCCGCGGCGGCCAGTCTGACGGATGCGCTGGATCTGCTGGTCAATGAAACCTGTCTGGCGATGGACACCGAAGTGTGTTCCATCTACCTGGCGGACAACGATCGCCGCTGTTACTACCTGATGGCCACGCGCGGGCTGAAAAAGCCGCGTGGGCGCACTATCGCATTGGCGTTTGACGAGGGCGTCGTCGGGTTGGTCGGCCGCCGAGCCGAGCCTATCAACCTGGCCGATGCCCAAAGCCACCCCAGTTTTAAATACGTTCCGCAGGTGAAAGAGGATCGTTTCCGATCCTTCCTCGGGGTGCCGATCATTCATCGGCGCCAGCTGCTGGGGGTGCTGGTGGTGCAGCAGCGCGAGCTGCGCCAGTTCGATGAAAGCGAAGAGTCTTTCATGGTCACCCTGGCCACGCAGATGGCCGGGATCCTGTCACAGTCGCAGCTCAACGCCATTTTCGGCCAGTATCGCCAAACGCGCGTGCGCGCGCTGGCGGCCTCGCCCGGCGTGGCGGTGGCGGAAGGGTGGCAGGACAGTAGCCAACCTTCGCTCGATCAGGTTTACCGCGCGTCGACGCTGGACACCGCCAGCGAGCGCGAGCGCCTGACGCTGGCGCTGGAAGAGGCCGGCGCGGAGTTTCGCCGCTTCAGCAAGCGTTTTGCCGCCAGCTCGCAAAAAGAGAGCGCGGCGATCTTCGATCTTTATTCTCACCTGTTAAACGACGCCCGCCTCAAGCGCGAACTGTTCGCCGAAATCGACAACGGCTCGGTGGCGGAGTGGGCGGTGAAACAGGTGATAGAAGCCTTTGCCGAACAGTTCGCCAAACTGCAGGACACCTATATGCGCGAGCGCGGCAGCGACCTGCGCGCGCTGGGCCAACGCCTGCTGTTCCACCTCGACGACACCACCCAGGGCGCCACCCAGTGGCCGGCGCGTTTTGTGCTGGTGGCGGATGAGCTGACCGCGACATTGCTGGCTGAAGTGCCGCAGGATCGCCTGGTCGGCGTGGTGGTGCGCGACGGCGCCGCCAACTCGCATGCGGCGATTTTGGTGCGTGCGATGGGCGTGCCGACGGTGATGGGCGCCGACATCCAACCTTCTCTGCTCAGCCAGCGGTTGCTGATCGTCGACGGTTATCGCGGTGAACTGTTGGTCGATCCTGAGCCGGTGTTGGTGCAGGAATATCAACGGCTGATCAGCGAAGAGCTGGAGCTGAGCAAGCTGGCGGAAGACGACGTCGAGCAGCCGGCGCAGTTGAAAAGCGGCGAGCGTATCCAGGTGATGCTGAACGCCGGCCTCAGCCCGGAACATGAACAGCTGTTGGGCGGCCGAGTGGATGGCGTGGGGTTGTACCGCACCGAAATCCCGTTCATGTTGCAAAGCGGTTTCCCGTCCGAAGAAGAACAGGTCGCGCAGTATCAAGGCATGCTGCAGCTTTATCCGAGCAAGCCGGTGACGCTGCGCACCCTGGATATCGGCGCCGACAAGCAACTGCCCTATATGCCGATCAGCGAAGAGAACCCTTGCCTGGGGTGGCGCGGCATCCGCATCACTCTGGATCAGCCGGAGATCTTTTTGATTCAGGTGCGCGCCATGCTGCGCGCCAATGCCGGCACCGGCAACCTGGGTATTTTGCTGCCGATGATCACCAGCCTTGAAGAGGTCGACGAAGCTAAACGCCTGATTGACCGAGCCGGGCGCGAGGTGGAAGAGGTGCTCGGCTACGCGATCCCGAAACCTAAAATCGGCGTGATGCTGGAAGTGCCATCGATGATTTTCCTGATCCCGCATTTGGCAGGGCGCGTTGATTTCATCTCGGTCGGCACCAACGACTTGACCCAGTACCTGCTGGCGGTGGATCGCAACAACACTCGGGTTGCCGCGCTGTATGACAGTTTGCATCCCGCGATGTTGCAGGTGCTGAACTTGATCGCCGAGCAGGGGAACGCGGCCGGGCTGCAGCTTAGCCTCTGCGGTGAGTTGGCCGGCGATCCCATGGGCGCGCTGTTGTTGGTAGGCATGGGCTATCGCAATCTGAGCATGAATGGCCGCAGCGTGGCGCGCATCAAATACCTGCTGCGACATATCGACCTGGCCGACGCCGAAATGCTGGCTCACCGGGTGTTGAACACCCAGATGACCACCGAAGTGCGCCATTTGGTGGCGGCGTTTATGGAGCGGCGCGGCATGGGGGGGCTGATCCGCGGGGGCCGCTAACCGCCGCGCGGTGTGATTTTTTTACAGAACTTTTCCCACCCTGCCGGACCGGACCGCGCTAAGCCTATGTTATGATGCGCAACCTCAGCGCGGCGCATGCTCGTCGCCTTGCAGACCGCAGCGGCCAATGCTGTCGCTTGCAAGGCGCGGGATAATCTCCGTCGCCGCTTGGCACCTGCCGCCCCCGCATGGGGAAAAATAACAGACATGTTGTGGTGATAGATGAGCAATAGCTATCTGGCGTTTCCTAAATTTGATCCGGTCATTTTCTCCATTGGCCCGGTTTCTCTGCATTGGTACGGCCTGATGTACCTGGTCGGCTTCGTTTTTGCCATGTGGCTGGCGGTGCGTCGCGCCAACAAGCCGGGCAGCGGCTGGACCAAAGACGAAGTGGAAAACCTGCTCTACGCCGGCTTCCTGGGCGTATTCGTCGGCGGCCGCGTAGGCTATGTGCTGTTCTACAACCTGCCGCTGTTCCTGGATAACCCGCTCTATCTGTTCAAGGTCTGGGATGGCGGCATGTCGTTCCACGGCGGCTTGATGGGGGTGATTCTGGTGATGTTCTGGTTCGCTCGCCGCACCAAACGCACCTTCTTCCAGGTTTCCGATTTTATCGCGCCATTGATCCCATTCGGCCTGGGCGCCGGCCGCCTCGGCAACTTTATCAACGGCGAACTGTGGGGCCGCGTCACCACCGATACCCCTTGGGCGATGTTGTTCCCAAGTTCGCGCAGCGAAGACGTGGCCCTCGCCGCCGCCGATCCCTCTCTGTTGCCGCTGCTGAATCAGTACGGCGTGCTGCCGCGCCACCCGTCGCAGCTGTATGAACTGCTGCTGGAAGGCGTGGTGCTGTTTATCATTCTGAACCTGTTTATTCGCAAGCCGCGGCCGATGGGCGCCGTATCCGGCCTGTTCCTGATCGGGTATGGCGCATTCCGCATCATCGTTGAAGCGTTCCGCCAGCCGGATGCTCAGCTCGGCCTGTTCGACGGCGTGATCAGCATGGGGCAGATCCTGTCCATCCCAATGGTGGTGGCCGGTGTTATTATGATGATTTGGGCGTACCGTCGTCGCCCGCAGCAACAAGTGTCGTGAGGGACAAATGAAACAGTATCTGGATTTGATGAACAAGGTGCTCGCCGAGGGCACCCCTAAAGCCGACCGTACCGGCACTGGCACATTGTCGATTTTCGGCCACCAGATGCGTTTCAACTTGCAGGAAGGTTTCCCGTTGGTGACCACCAAGAAATGTCATCTGCGTTCGATCATTCATGAGCTGTTATGGTTCCTGAACGGCGATACCAACATCGCCTACCTGCGTGACAACAAGGTCACCATTTGGGACGAGTGGGCCGATGAAAACGGCGATCTCGGCCCGGTGTACGGCAAACAGTGGCGCGCCTGGGGCGCGGCGGACGGCCGTCAGATCGATCAGCTGAGCAACGTGCTCCAACAGCTGAAGCAAGATCCGGATTCGCGTCGCATCATTGTTTCCGCCTGGAACGTCGGCGAGCTGGATCAGATGGCGTTGGCGCCGTGCCACGCGTTCTTCCAGTTCTACGTGGCGGATGGCAAGCTCTCTTGCCAGCTGTACCAGCGTTCCTGCGACGTCTTCCTCGGCCTGCCGTTCAACATCGCCAGCTACGCGCTGTTGGTGCACATGATGGCGCAGCAGTGCGATCTGGAAGTGGGCGATTTCGTCTGGACCGGCGGCGATACCCACCTGTACAGCAATCACATGGAACAGACTCAGCTGCAGCTGACGCGTGAACCGCGTCCGTTGCCGAAACTGGTGATCAAACGCAAACCGGCTTCACTGTTCGATTACCGTTTCGAAGACTTCGAGATCGAAGGTTACGATCCGCATCCGGCCATCAAGGCGCCGGTCGCGATCTAACCTTAACCGCATCACACCAGGGGCGCAGCGATTGCGCCCCTTTTTTTATCCGCATTGCGTACCGCGCCGCATTTTTTTGTCGCGGTCTGCCGTCGTAGAGAAAACATTGCGCAGCTTGCCGCAGCGCTTGCGCATGTGGCTTTACCGCGTTGTTACGGCCCTTACACTGGCGGCATGAACGACAATACTCTCTCGAACATCGATGATCGCCAACGGGGCATGACGCTAATTGAGCTATTGGCGGCGATCCTGATAGCCGGCATGCTCTCCGGCTGGGGCGTCGGCCAATGGCGCTATCATCAGCAAGCGCTGCGGCTGGAACACACGGCCCAACAGCTGCTGGCGTTTTTGCTGCGACTGCAGGCGGACGCCAACTGGCGTAACCGCACGACGCTGCTGTGGTTCAAGAATGGCACGCCCTGGTGTCTGGGCGGCGGTGTGCCACCGACGGATTGCGCTTCCGCCGAAGGCTCCGTTTTCTTGCCGCCTTATCGTGACGTTGCGCTGAGCGGCTACTCCGGCAAAGAGATTGGGTTTTATGGTTTGCGCAATACTGCGCAGGCGGGGCACATCCTTCTCAGCAACGACGCAGGCAGCCTGCGGCTGGTGCTGTCCGGCCGTGGGCGGCTGCGTTTGTGCAGCGAAGGGCAGTGGGTCAGGGGCATTGCGCTATGTTGAATTTAGCACGCGGTTTTACCTTGCCGGAAGTGATGTTGGCGTTGCTCTTCGGCAGCGTGATCGCGCTCGGCGCGGCAAAAACTTACCCGCTGTTACGTCAACAGAACGTGGCCGTCGGTCAGCACTTTCGGCTGGAGTCAACGCTGCGACAGCTGGCGTTCGGCATTGAGAAAGATCTGCGCCGCGCCGGTTTTTGCGCCGGACAGTGCGCTGGCCGGCCGCTGCTGATAGGCCAGGCATCGGGAGAGGCGGCGGGCAGCTGCGTTATCGTTGCCTACGACATTGCTCGCAGCGGGCAATGGCTCACTTCGGGTGAGGATGCGGGCTATTTCGGTTATCGGCTACGCAATGGCGGCCTGGAAGGGCAGCGCGGCGTGAGCCAATGCGATGGCGACGGCTGGGAGCGGCTGCTCGATCAGGACGAAGTGCGCATTGAGCGGTTTCATGTGGCGATAGAGCGGGGCGATCACGGCGCGGCGTTGGCTCGCCTGACGCTGACGGGGCGCTCCGCCAGCGATACGCGTATCAGGCGTAGTCTGAGCGGGAGCGTCGAAATGGCGGCGCTGCCATGAACCGGCGAACTCAGCGAGGCGGTAGCACCCTGGCGGCGGTGATGTTGCTGTTGGCGCTGGGGCTGATGTTGCTCAATGCTCAGCATCGGCAATTGGATAACGCGCTGTTACTGGCCGCCGATCAGCAGCGTTACCTCCAGGCTTACAATCAGGCCGCTTCGGCGCTGAGTTGGGGCATGAGCCAGCGTTGGCCGCGCGCCGAGCTGAGTGCAGCGGCCTGGTTATGCAGGCAGCGCGTGGAACTGACGGCTTGCGCTCGGCTGTCAGCCAGAGCGGGCGTGGTGACGGTACGCGGCCTTGGTGAGATGCGCGGCGGTGAACCGGTATGGCTGTATCAATGGGGCACCTTTGACGGCGCGGAGGCTGCTGGTAAGTTGCAAGCACAGCCGGGCGGTCGGCTGGATTTTTGCCCCGAGAAAAGGTTGGCCGACTGTGACGGCTAACGCTCGGGCAGCGCGGATATCCCGCAACGGCTTCAGCCTGCCGGAAGTGTTGGTGGCGGCCTTGCTGTTCTCGGTGTCGCTGCTTGGCTTGTTACAGTATCATCAGGTGCTGTTGCAGTCGTTCCAGCGCCAGTGGCACTACCGGCAAGCCTGGGGGCTGGCGCACCAGCAGTTGGAGGCGTTCGCCGTCACCGGCCGGCTCGAGGCTGAACCGCTGCCGGAAGGGTGGCGGCGCGAGACGGCACTTGACGATGCGGGGAGTGATTGCCGCCGATTGGTGGTCAGGATCCAAACGCCGCAGCGGCAGTGGGCAACGCTGAGCCGCTGGTATTGCGCCCGTTTTTGAGCCGTATGTCTTTTGTTTTAAAGGAGTCATCATGTTCACGGTTTATCATTCCAATCAGCTGGATTTGTTGAAAACGCTGACCAGCGCGCTGATAGCCAGAGATCCGTTGACCGATCCTTTTCAACAGGAGGTGGTGCTGGTGCAAAGCCCCGGCATGGCGCAATGGCTGCAGATGCAGCTGGCGGAACAGTTCGGTATCGCAGCCAATGTCGCGTTTCCGCTGCCGGCGACCTTCATTTGGGACATGTTCACCCGGGTGTTGCCGGATATTCCGAAAGAGAGCGCCTTCAGCAAAGATGCCATGACCTGGAAGCTGATGTGGTTGTTGCCGGAGATGCTGACTCAGCCGGCGTTTGCGCCACTGCAGCACTATCTGACCGATGATGGCGACAAGCGCAAAATCCACCAGTTGGCCGGCCGGGTCGCCGACCTGTTCGACCAATATTTGGTTTATCGCCCGCAGTGGCTGGAGAGCTGGCAGCGCGGCGAGCGCATCGACGGTCTGGCGGAGGCTCAGCAATGGCAGGCGCCGCTCTGGGCGCGACTGGTGGAATACACGCGCGAACTGGGGCAGCCGGAATGGCACCGCGCCAATCTGTACAGCCGCTTTATCCACGCGCTGGAGCAGGCAAAAACATGCCCGCCCGGTTTGCCGCCGCGGGTGTTTATCTGCGGTATCTCGGCATTGCCGCCGATCTACCTGGAAGCGCTGCAGGCGCTGGGGCGGCATATCGACATCCACCTGATGTTCACCAACCCCTGTCGCTACTATTGGGGTGATATTCAGGATTACGCCTTTCTGGCCCGCTTGCAGAGCCGCAAGCGTCGTCACTACCACCAGGCTCGCGAGCAAGGGCTGTTCCGCGAGCCGGATGACGCGGCGCGCCTGTTTGACGCCGAAGGGCAGCAGCAACTCAGCAACCCGCTGCTGGCCTCCTGGGGCAAGCTGGGGCGCGATCACCTTTACCTGCTGTCGCAGATGGAAGGGGCGCAAGAGGTCGACGCCTTTGTCGATATCCCGGCCGATACCATGCTGCATGCCGTTCAGCGCGATATGCTGGAACTGGAAGACCATGCGGTAATCGGTATTACCGCGGAAACGCTGGAAAGCAGCTTCAGCAAACGTCCGCTTGATGAGAACGACCGCTCCCTCAGCCTGCACGCCTGTCACAGCCCGCAGCGGGAAGTGGAGGTTTTGCACGATCGGTTGCTGAGCATGCTGGCGCAGGATCCGTCGTTGACGCCGCGCGACATCATCGTGATGGTGGCGGATATCGACAGCTATACGCCTTACATTCAGGCGGTGTTCGGCAATGCCCCCGCCGAGCGCTACCTGCCGTTTGCCATTTCCGACCGCAAAGCGCGCCAGGCGCATCCGGCGCTGCAGGCGTTCATTTCACTGCTCGATCTGCCGCAAAGCCGCTTTACCTCGGAACAGGTACTGGCGCTGCTGGAGGTGCCGGCCCTGGCCGCCCGTTTCGCCATTGGCGAAGAGGGGCTGCGCCTGCTGCGTCATTGGGTCGGTGAATCCGGCGTGCGCTGGGGCCTGGACGATGATAACGTGCGCGAACTGGATCTGCCCGCCACCGGCCAACATACCTGGCGCTTCGGCATTACGCGCATGCTGCTTGGCTATGCGATGGACAGCAATGCCGGCGATTGGCAGGGCATTTTGCCTTACGACGAATCGAGCGGGTTGGTCGCCGAACTGGCGGGGCAACTGGCAGACCTGCTGGCGCAGCTCAGCCACTGGCGGCAAATCTTGAGCGAAGCGCGCCCGCTCGAGGCGTGGTTACCGCTGTGTCGGCAACTGCTGGATGCCTTCTTCGCAGCGGACAGCGACACCGAAGTGGTGCTGGCGCTGATCGAACAGCAGTGGCAGCAGGCCATCAATTTTGGCCTGGCGGCGCGCTATCCCGATGAGGTGCCGTTGACCATTCTGCGCGACGATCTGGCGGCGCGCCTCGATCAGGAGCGCATCAGCCAGCGCTTCCTCGCCGGGCAAATCAACTTCTGCACGCTGATGCCGATGCGTTCCATTCCGTTCAAGGTGGTGTGCCTGCTGGGCATGAACGACGGCGTGTATCCGCGCACGCTGCCGCCGCTGGGCTTTGATCTGATGGCGCAGCAGGTCAAACGCGGCGACCGCAGCCGCCGCGATGACGACCGCTATCTGTTCCTGGAAGCGATTCTGTCCGCTCAGCAGCGGCTGTATATCAGCTTCATCGGCCGTTCCATTCAGGACAACAGCCCGCGCTACCCTTCGGTGCTGGTCACTGAGCTGCTTGAGTACCTGGAGCAAAGCTATTGCCTGCCGGGAGATGAGGAACTCAGCGCAGACGACAGCGCCCGGCGGGTTGGTGAGCACTTGCTGAAGTGGCATGCGCGCATGCCGTTCGCCGCCGAGAATTTCTTGCCGGGCTCGGAGGCGCAAAGCTATGCCGCCGAGTGGCTGCCCGCCGCCGATGGTCGCGGTGCGGCGCATCCGGCGTTCAACCAGCCGCTGCCTGCCGAAGCGCTGCAGCAAATATCGTTGGATGAGCTGCTGCGGTTTTACCGCCATCCGATTCGCGCGTTTTTCCAATTGCGTTTGGGCGTCAGTTTTATTCTGGAAGAGACTGAGCTGCCGGACGAAGAGCCCTTCACGCTGGATAACCTCAGCCGCTACCAGTTTAACAGCCAACTGCTGAATACCCTGATCGACGGCGACGATCCCGAACGGTTGTTCCAGCGGGTGCGTGCCGCCGGCGGCTTGCCCTATGGCGCCTTCGGCGAGATCTATTGGCAAAAGCAGCAGGAAGAGATGAGCGAACTGGCCGAGCAGGTGCGTGCGGAACGCGCAGAGAGCCATAGCCTGGAGCTGGATATCGATATCGCCGGCGTACGTCTCAGCGGCTGGCTGCATCAGGTGCAGGATGACGGGCTGTTGCGCTGGCGGCCCGCTACGCTGTCGGCGGTGGACGGCATATTGCTGTGGCTGGAGCACCTGGTGTACTGCCGCGCCGGCGGCACCGGCGAGAGCCGCATCTACGGCCGCAAAAACTCCGTCTGGCGCTTTGCCGCGCTGGCGCCTGAAGAGGCGCAGGCGCAGTTGGCGGAGCTGCTGGCGGGCTATCAGCGCGGTCTGTGTCAGCCGCTGCTGTTGCTGAACAAAAGCGGCTGGGCGTGGCTGAGTCAGTGCTATCAGCCGGAAACGCAGCAAATCGACTGGGAGGAAGAAGCGCAAATTAAGGCACGCGCCAAATTGCTGCTGGCCTGGCAGGGCGATCAGCGCATTCCCGGCGAAGGGGAAGATCCCTACGTGCAGCGAGTGTTCCGCCAATTGGATAATGAATACTTAGCGCAAATACTGGCCGAAACAGAGCGTTATCTGCTGCCGGTAGCGCGACATAACCTGGGGTAACAATCCCCCGGTGGTGCTGTACGGCGGGAGGTGGTAAAAATAACGAAGGTTATATTCAACCATTGGGGTGATTCCCGGTCTTACATAACGTACAGGCATATACACGCCGTGTTTCGGGCCGCCACATTGGCGAAGAACCCGGCGAGTACAGATTTGGTTATGTGGTTTTGATGCACGTCGCCAACGTCAGGGAGTGGGCGTAGCGACGTCAGAATAGGGGTTTATTTTGGATATGCGCAGACAGTTGGCCCGTATCACCGGGCTGGTACTATTGGCTATGTGTTGGGCACCGTTGAGTTGGGCCGCGCAAGGATGGCAACCGCTGGCGGAGAAGATCAACAAGAGCGAACACGATCCGCGTCAGTATGAAGCGATCAAGTTGGCTAACGGCATGACGGTGTTGCTGGTGTCCGATGCCCAGGCGCCGAAATCGCTGGCGGCGCTGGCATTGCCGGTTGGGTCGCTGGAAGATCCGAACAGCCAACTGGGATTGGCGCACTATCTGGAACATATGGTGCTGATGGGCTCCAAACGCTATCCAGAGCCGGAAAACCTGTCCGAATTCCTGAAAAAGCACGGCGGCAGCCACAACGCCAGCACGGCCTCTTATCGCACCGCCTTCTATCTGGAAGTGGAAAATGACGCGCTGGAGCCGGCGGTCGACCGCATGGCCGACGCCATTGCCGAGCCGCTGCTGGATCCGGGCAATGCCGATCGCGAGCGCAACGCGGTGAACGCCGAGTTGACGATGGCGCGTTCGCGCGACGGCATGCGCATGGCGCAGGTCGGCGCGGAAACCCTGAACCCGGCGCACCCGAGCGCGCGCTTCTCCGGCGGCAATCTCGATACGTTGAAAGACAAGCCGGACAGCAAGTTGCACGATGAACTGACCGGCTTCTATAAGCGTTACTATTCCGCCAATCTGATGATGGGCGTTTTGTACGGTAATCAGTCGCTGCCGCAGTTGGCTGGCATTGCGGCGAAAACCTTTGGCCGCGTGCCGAATCATGACGCCAGCGTGCCGCCGATCACCGTGCCGGCCGTCACGCCGGAACAGCAGGGCATCATCATTCACTATGTGCCGGCGCAGCCGCGCAAGCAGCTGAAGGTCGAGTTCCGCATCGATAACAACAGCGCCGCGTTTCGCAGCAAAACCGATACCTACATCAGCTACCTGATCGGCAACCGCAGCAAAAACACCCTGTCTGACTGGCTGCAGAAGCAGGGGTTGGCGGACGCCATCAATGCCGGCGCCGATCCGATGGTGGATCGCAACGGCGGCGTCTTCGCCATCAGCGTTTCACTCACTGACAAAGGCCTGGCCCAGCGCGATGAGGTCGTCGCCGCCATTTTCAACTACCTGAAAATGCTGCGCAGCGAGGGCATCAAGCAGAGCTACTTCGATGAAATCTCGCATGTTCTGAACCTGGACTTCCGTTATCCCTCGATCACGCGCGACATGGACTATATCGAATGGCTGGTGGACACCATGCTGCGCGTGCCGGTTGAGCATGCGCTGGACGCGCCTTATCTGGCCGACCGTTATGATCCAAAGGCGATCGCCGAACGCCTGGACGCCATGACGCCGCAAAACGCGCGCATCTGGTTCGTCAGCCCGGATGAACCGCACAACAAGACGGCCTATTTCGTCAACGCGCCTTACCAGGTCGACAAAATCACGCCGCAGCGCTTTACGCAGTGGCAGCAGTTGGAGAGCGGCATTTCCCTGTCGCTGCCGGCGCTCAACCCGTATATCCCGGATGACTTTACCCTGACCAAGCCATCGCACGAGTTCAAAAAACCGGAAATGGTGGTGGATAAACCCGGCCTGCGCGTGTTGTACATGCCGAGTCGTTACTTCGCCGACGAGCCGAAGGCCGACGTCACCGTCGCTTTCCGCAACGCCAAAACCATGGATTCCGCGCGCAATCAGGTGCTGTTCTCGCTGACGGATTATCTGGCCGGCCTCGCGTTGGATCAGTTGAGCTATCAGGCATCGGTCGGTGGGCTGAGCTTCTCGACCTCGCCGAACAACGGTCTGATGTTTAACGCCAACGGTTTCACCCAGCGTTTGCCGCAGTTGCTGACGGCGCTGATCGAGGGGTATTCCAGCTTCACGCCGACGGAAGATCAGTTGGCGCAAGCCAAATCCTGGTATCTGGAGCAGCTGGACGCCGCCGAGAAGGGCAAGGCGTTTGAGCTGGCCATTCAGCCGGTGCAGATGGTTTCCCGCGTGCCGTATTCCGAACGCAGCAAGCGCCGCGAAGTGCTGAAGACGTTAACGCTGAAAGACGTGCTGGCCTATCGCGACAGCCTGCTGGCCGAGGCCACGCCGGAGCTGCTGGTAGTGGGCAACATGAGCAAGCAGCAGGTCGACACGTTGGCGTCGACGCTGAAACATCGTCTGGGCTGTACCGGGAGCGAATGGTGGCACGGCGAAGACGTGGTGGTGGACAAGGATCATCTGGCCAACCTGCAACAGGTGGGCAGCAGCACTGACTCGGCGCTGGCGGCGGTTTATGTGCCGATCGGCTACGACGAAGTGACCGGCATGGCCTACAGTTCGCTGCTGGGGCAGATTATTCAGCCGTGGTTTTACAGCCAGCTGCGCACGCAGGAGCAATTGGGGTACGCGGTCTTCGCTTTCCCGATGTCGGTGGGGCGCCAGTGGGGTGTGGGCTTCCTGTTGCAGAGCAACAGCAAACAGCCGGCCTACCTGTACCAGCGCTATCAGGATTTCTACCCGAAAACCGAGAAACGCCTGCGCGACATGAGCGAGGCGGACTTTGAACAGTACAAACAGGCGCTCATCAATGAGCTGAAACAGCGGCCGCAAACCCTGAGCGAAGAGGCCAGCCGGTTCGCCAACGATTTCGATCGCGGCAACTTCGCCTTCGATACTCGTCAGAAACTGATCGCGCAGGTGCAACAGCTGACGCCGGCCAAACTGGCGGATTATTTCCACCAGGCGGTGATCCAGCCACAGGGGCTGGCGGTGCTGTCGCAGGTTAGCGGCAGCGGGCAAGACAAGGCGGATTACGCGGCGCCTAAGGATTGGGTCACCTATCCGAACGCGTCGGCATTGCAGCAGATTTTGCCGCGTAAAGTGGCAACACCATGACGGAAATTGCCCCGCAGAGGCTGGAGCCGCTGTCGTTGCCGCTGTTCGGCGAACGCCTGATAGAAGCGTCGGCGGGCACCGGCAAAACTTTTACCATTGGCGCGCTGTATCTGCGCTTGCTGCTGGGGTTGGGCGGTGACGCGGCGTTTCCCCGCCCGCTGACGGTCGAAGAAATCCTGGTGGTGACCTTTACCGAGGCCGCCACCGAGGAGCTGCGCGGGCGCATCCGCGACAATATCCACGGGCTGCGCATCGCCTGCGTGCGCGGTGTCAGCGCCAACCCGTTGTTTTCGGCGCTGATGGAAGAAATTGACGATTTGAGCGACGCCGCCTCGCAGCTGCTGGCGGCGGAGCGGCAAATGGACGAAGCGGCGATCTACACCATTCACGGCTTTTGCCAACGGATGCTGACGCACAACGCCTTCGAGTCCGGCATGTTGTTTGAACAAACGCTGGTGCAGGACGAGCTGCCGCTGCGGCGGCAGGCCTGTGCCGATTTCTGGCGTCGCCACTGCTATCCGTTGCCGCTGGGCGTGGCGCGTGCGGTCAGCCAGGAATGGAGCGGCCCGGAAGCGTTGCTGGCCGATCTCTCCGGCTATCTGCACGGCGAAGCGCCGGCGCTGCGTCGGCCGCCGAAAGACGAAGAAACCGTCCTGATGCGCCACGAGCAGATCGTCGCGCGCATCGACGCCATCAAGGCGCAATGGCGGGCGGAGGCGGGCGATCTGGAGGCGTTGATCGCCCAGTCCGGCGTCGATAAGCGCAGCTACAGCAGTAAACACCTGCCGAACTGGCTGAACAAGGTCGGCGAATGGAGCGGGCAGGAGACTCAGGACTACCAGCTGCCGAAGGAACTGGATAAATTTCGCCAGTCGGTGCTGCTGGAGAAGACCAAGAAGGGCGAGCCGCCGCGTCATGCGCTGTTCACGGCGATAGATGAGCTGTTCGATGAACCCTTGACGCTGCGCGACCTGATCATGGCGCGTGCGCTCAGCGAGATCCGCACCTCCATTCAGCAGGAAAAACGCCAGCGCGCCGAGCTGGGGTTTGACGACCTGCTCAGCCGGCTGGACGGCGCCCTGCAAAGCGGCGGCGGCGAACAGCTGGCGCAGGCGATCCGCCAGCGATACCCGGTGGCGATGATCGATGAATTCCAGGATACCGATCCGCAGCAATACCGTATTTTCCAAAAACTTTACGTCGGCCGGCCCGATTGCGGCCTGCTGCTGATCGGCGATCCCAAGCAGGCGATTTACGCCTTTCGCGGCGCCGACATCTTTACCTACATGCGTGCGCGTTCAGAGGTGAGCGCCCACTATACGCTGGAGACCAACTGGCGCTCGTCGCCGTCGATGGTCGCCAGCGTCAATCACCTGTTTTCTCAGGTAGAAAAACCTTTCCTGTTCGGCCAAATCCCCTTTATTGAGGTTAACGCGGCGGAAAAGAACCAAGGGCTGGCGTTTGAATTGCACGGCACGCCGCAGCCGGCGATGCAGTTCTGGCTGCAGCAGGGAGAAGGCGTGGGTGTAAGTGATTACCAACAGCTGATGGCGCGCCTGTGCGCCACGCAAATTCGCGACTGGCTCAGCGCCGGGCAGCAGGGGCTGGCGCGGCTGCAGAGCGGCAAGGCGTCACGGCCGGTACAAGCCTCCGATATCACGGTGCTGGTGCGCAGCCGCAATGAGGCGGCGTTGGTGCGCGATGCGCTCAGCGCGCTGTCTATCCCGTCGGTCTACCTGTCCAACCGCGACAGCGTGTTTGACACCCCGGAGGCCAAAGACCTGCTGTGGTTGCTGCAGGCGGTGTTGGCGCCGGAGCAGGAGCGCACGCTGCGCAGCGCCATGGCCACCGGGCTGATGGGGCTGGACGCGCCGACGCTTGACGGCCTGAGCCGCGATGAGCGCGCCTGGGACGCGCTGGTTAATGAATTCGACAATTACCGCACGCTCTGGCTGCGCCGCGGCGTGTTGCCGATGCTGAGCGAGGTGATGAAAGCGCGCCAACTGGCGGAGAACCTGCTGGCCAGCGCCGGCGGCGAGCGTCGCTTGACCGACGTGCTGCATCTGGGGGAGCTGTTGCAAGAAGCGGCGGCGCAGCTCGACAGCGAGCATGCGCTGGTGCGCTGGCTGGCGCAGCAGATCGCCCAGCCTAATCGCCAGTCCGACAATCAGCAGCTGCGGCTGGAGAGCGACCGGCATCTGGTGCAGGTGATCACGATCCACAAGTCCAAGGGGCTGGAGTTCGATCTGGTGTGGCTGCCGTTCGTCGGCAACTTCCGCCAGCAGCAGCAGGCGCTGTATCACGATCGCCACAGTTTCCAGGCGTTGCTGGACCTCGACGCCAATGAAGAGAGCCAGGCCTGGGCGGAGGAGGAGCGGTTAGCGGAAGACCTGCGTCTGCTGTACGTGGCGCTGACCCGCTCGGTGTACCACTGCAGCATCGGCATCGCGCCGTTGTTCCAGGGCACGCGCAAGAAGCAGGGCGATACCGATCTGCACCGCAGCGCATTGGGCTATCTGGTGCAGGGCGGGCAGCCCGGCGACGCAGTGTATCTGCAGGAGCGGCTGCAGCAATTGGCGGGTGGCGGCATTGCGCTGTCGCTGGTTGAATCGCCGGACGAGGCGCCTTGGCAGCCCCAGACGGCGTTGGCCGAAGCGCTGGCGGCGAAAAGCTTTACCCGGCGGATCCAGGATTTTTGGCGGGTGACCAGCTATACCGGTTTGCAGCAGCACGGCGCGAGCCTGATGCAGGATCTGCTGCCGCGTCTGGATATCGACGCTGCGGGGGAGCGGAGTGAGGAGAGTGAGCCAGCGCTTACACCGCATACCTTCCCGCGCGGCGCGACGCCCGGCACCTTCCTGCACAGCCTGTTCGAAACGTTGGACTTCACCCAGCCGCTCGACGAACAGTGGTTGCTGGAACAGCTGCAACAGCAAGGGTTCGCTGAACACTGGCAACCGATACTGCTGGCGTGGATGCAGGTGCTACTCAACACGCCGCTCGATGGCAGCGGCGTGACGCTAGCGGCGTTAACGCCGCAGCACAAGCAGGCCGAGCTGCAGTTCTATTTGCCGATCAACCGGCTGTTGCAGGCGAAGGAGCTCGATGCTCTGGTGAAGCGTTACGATCCGCTTTCCGCCCGCTGTCCGGCGCTGGATTTCCATCAGGTGCAGGGCATGCTGAAAGGCTTTATCGACCTGGTGTTCTGTTGGCAGGGCAAATACTACCTGCTGGACTACAAGTCCAACTGGTTGGGGGAAGACAGCAGCGCCTATACCCGGCCGGCGATGGAGCAGGCGATGGCGGAGCATCGTTACGATCTGCAATATCAGCTGTATACGCTGGCGCTGCACCGTTATCTGCGTCATCGGCTGCCGGATTACGATTACCGGCACCATTTCGGCGGGGTGATTTATCTGTTCCTGCGCGGCGTGGATGCGGCGCACCCGGGCAACGGCATTTTCACCTGTCTTCCCGAGTTTGAGCTGGTGGCGGGGATGGATCGCTTGTTCAGCGGCGAGGCTGCGGCGACGGAGGAAGGATCATGATCGCACTGCTGGAGCAGGCGGTGGCGCTTGGCGTGCTGCGCCCGCTGGACGTGCAGTTCGCCCGCGTGGTGGCGAACGAAGACGAGCCCGATATTTTGCTGGCCGCCGCCTGCCTGAGCGCAGAGGCGGGGGCCGGTCACGTCTGCCTGATGCTGGAACAGCTGCAGGCGGACACGCTGTTTGAAGGGCGCCAGCCGGCGCTGGCGCTGGCGCTGTGGGTGGCGGCCGGGCGACCGGATAGCGCGCGTTGGCAGCAGCGCCTGGCGGCCAGTGCGGCGGTCGGAGACGGCAGCGGCGCTACGCCGTTGGTGCTGCGCGGGCCGCGTTTATATCTGCAGCGCATGTGGCAAAACGAAGGCGAAGTGGCGGCGTTTATCGGCGGTGAAGGCGAATCGCTGGCGGTGCCGGAGGCGGAGCTGCGTGCCATTCTCGATCGCTTGTTCGGCGCGGCGAGCGACGAGCCCGACTGGCAGAAAATCGCCGCAGCGGTGGCTGCAACGCGGCGCATTGCTGTCATTTCCGGCGGGCCGGGCACCGGTAAAACCACCACCGTCGCCAAGCTGTTGGCGGCGCTGGTGCAGCTCGATGAAAGCGCGCGCTTGCGCATTCAGCTGGCGGCGCCGACTGGCAAGGCGGCGGCGCGTCTGACGGAGTCGCTTGGCAGCGCCAGCCGTCAGCTGGCGTTGACCCCGGCGCAGCAGGCGCTGTTCCCGACGGAGGCGGCGACGTTACACCGCCTGTTGGGGGCGCAGCCGAACAGTCAACGCATGCGCTATCACCGCGGCAACCGGCTGCATTTGGATGTGCTGGTGGTGGATGAGGCCTCGATGGTCGATCTGCCGATGATGGCGCGCCTGATTGCCGCGCTGCCTGATCGGGCGCGGGTGATTTTCCTCGGCGATCGCGATCAGCTGGCCTCGGTGGAGGCCGGCGCGGTGCTGGGGGACATTTGCCGTTTTGCCGAGCAGGGATACAGCGATGCGCGCGCGGCGGAGCTGAGCCGCCTGACCGGTTGTGCGATCAAAGGGCAGCAGGCTGACGCGGAAGCGGCGGTGCGTGACAGCCTATGCCTGCTGCGCAAGAGCTATCGCTTCGATGCCCGCTCCGGCATCGGTCAGCTGGCGTTGGCGGTTAACGCCGGTGCCGGGGAGCGCGCGCTGGCAGCCTTAAGCGGCAGTTTCGGCGATGTCGCGGGCTATGCGCTGGCAACGAGCGAAGAGTATCAGGCGCTGCTGGACGCGTGCGTGGCGGGCTACCGCGACTATTTGCGGTTGGCCGCCGAGGGCGCGGATGCGGCGGCGGTGCTGGCGGCCTTTGGCCGCTTCCAGGTGCTGTGCGCGCTGCGTGAAGGGCCGTTTGGCGTTGCCGGCCTGAATGAACGTATTGAGATAGGGTTGCAGCGCGCCGGCCTGATCGACCGCAAACCGGGCGTGCTCGGCCGCTGGTATCGGGGGCGGCCGGTGATGATCGGCCGCAACGACAGCGCGCTGGGGTTATTCAATGGGGATATCGGCATTACGCTGCCGGATGAGCGCGGCGAGCTGCGCGTGCATTTCCAACTGCCTGATGGAAGCATCAAGTCGGTGCAGCCGAGCCGTTTGCCGGCGCATGAAACCGCCTATGCCATGACGGTGCACAAATCTCAGGGATCGGAGTTTGACCATACGGTGCTGGTGTTGCCGAATCACTTCCTGCCGGTGCTGACGCGTGAATTGGTCTATACCGCGATCACCCGCGCGCGTAAGCAGCTCTCGCTGTATACCACGGAGGCGGTGCTGCTGCGGGCCATTCGTATGCCGACCCAGCGCCGCAGCGGATTGGCTGAACGGCTGCAGGCAACGGAATAAGCATTGAAGGGGCGCGGTAGCGGCCGCGCCCACAGTGATTACAGATCCGCCAGCAGAATTTTGGAGCGGCGTTGGTAGTTGTACAGCGCCTGTTTCTGCATCGGCAGCACGTCGACCTCCGCCGGAGTGAATCCGCGCTCCTGGAACCAGTGGATGCTGCGGGTGGTCAGTACGAACAGCTTCTTTAATCCCATCTGCCGCGCCTGGTTTTCCACCCGCTGCAGCAGCATTTCGCCGCGCGAAGAGCTGCGGTAGTCGGGATGCACCGCCACGCAGGCCATTTCACCGATTTTTTCCTCCAGGAACGGGTACAGCGCCGCGCAGGCGATGGTCAGGTTGTCGCGTTCGATAATGGTGAATTTGTCGATCTCCATCTCCAGCTGTTCACGCGAACGGCGCACCAGAATACCCTGCTGCTCGAGCGGCCGGATCAGCTCCAGGATGCCGCCGATGTCGTTGATCGTCGCCCGGCGCACCTGTTCGGCGCTCTCCATCACGATTTGGGTGCCGATGCCGTCGCGTGAGAACAGTTCTTGCACCAGCGCGCCGTCCTCCTGATAGCTGATCAGGTGGCTGCGGCGTACGCCGCTGCGGCAGCCTTTCACCGCGCCGCGCAGGAAGCGCACGGTGCCGGAATGGTAATCGCCGCCTTCCTCCAGCTCTTCAAGGCGCTTTTGCGCGTCGTTGGGGAACAGCTCGGAAAGGATGTTGCCTTCCGCGTCGGTCACGCCCTGCGAGGAGCAGAAACCGATCATTTTTTCCGCTTTCAGTTTGATCGCCAGCTGAGTCGCGACTTCCTCCGAAGTCAGGTTGAAGCTCTCGCCGGTGACCGAAACCGCGACCGGGCCGATCAGCACGATGGCGTTGCTGTCGAGCTGACGGTGGATCGCTTCTTCATCGATGCGGCGAATGCGGCCGCTGTGGCAGTAGTCGATGCCGTCATCGACGCCCAGCGGCTGCGCGATGATGAAGTTGCCGCTGACCACGTTGATATGTGCGCCTTGCAGCGGCGTGTTGTTGAGGCTCATCGACAGCCGGGCGGTGATGTCGAGCTGCAGCAGGCCGGCGGCCTGCTTGACCAGCTCGAGCGTATGGGCGTCGGTCACACGGGTGTGTTTGTGGTAGATCGGCTCATAGTTATGCTGAGCCAGATTGGCGTCGATCTGCGGCCGTGCGCCGTAAACCACCACCAGGCGAATGCCCAGGCTATGCAGCAACCCGATATCGTTGACGATGTTGGAGAAATTCTCGTGTTCGATGGCTTCCCCGCCGAGCATGATGACAAACGTCTTGCCGCGGTGGGCGTTGATATAGGGGACTGAGTGACGGAATCCTTGCACCAGCTCTGTACTACGTTCCTTCACGGCCAAACCTCTTTGCATATTTATACGATATTTTTGTATTTTTATTCTTTTATTGCGCCGATGGCAAGTGGGAAATCGTCATGAAGCGTGCGCTAAGGGCGCTAAATCGTTAATAAATTGAAAAACCATAAAAAGATTTTCTGATGACAGGGCTGGAATGATTGGTTAAAGTTTTCGGCATCCCCATTTCATTGGTGTTTTTTTCATCTGTTGTAAACAGCTATTACTGCCGGAGCCGCATGCCAAACGCTAATCACAATCTGGGCCGCCGTCGTTTATTACAGGGCGTTGCCGCCAGCTGGTTGCTGAGTGTGAGTCGTACGGGCTTCGCCGCATCATCGCACGTGATCGCCGTGCGCGTCTGGCCATCCTCCACCTATACCCGCGTCACGCTGGAATCCAACGTCGAGCTGAAATACAAGCAGTTCGCCCTGACCAATCCCGATCGCGTGGTGGTGGATATCGAAGGCGTGCATCTCAACAGCGTGCTGAAAGGCATCGCCGGGCAGGTGCGCGCCGACGATCCTTATCTCAAGCAGGCGCGCGTCGGCCAGTTCGATCAGAATACCGTGCGGCTGGTGCTGGAGCTCAAACAAAGCGTCAGCCCGCATATTTTCACGTTGGCGCCGGTGCCGGAGTATCGCAACCGTCTGGTGATGGATCTCTATCCGACCAAGGGCGGCAGCGGCGGCGAGGAATATGATCCGCTACTGGCGTTACTGGAAGATTACAACAAGGGCGATCTGGAGCGCACGCTCCCGCCGGAAGCGCCGCAGGCCGGCAAAGCGGGGCGCGATCGGCCGATCGTCATCATGCTGGATCCCGGCCACGGCGGCGAAGATCCCGGCGCGATCGGCAAGTACAAGACGCGTGAGAAAGACATCGTACTGCAGATTGCCCGCAAGCTGAGCGCCATGATCAAGCGCGAGCCGAACATGAAAGTGTTCATGACGCGCAACGAAGACGTGTTTATTCCGCTCAAGGTGCGCGTCGCCAAGGCGCGCAAGCAGCGCGCCGATCTGTTCGTTTCGATTCACGCCGACGCCTTCACCAGCCGCGCCGCGCGCGGGTCATCGGTGTTCGCATTGTCCACCAAAGGCGCCACCAGCTCGGCGGCCAAGTTCCTGGCGCAGACGCAGAACGCCTCGGACCAAATCGGCGGCGTCAGCAAGAGCGGCGACCGCTATCTCGACCACACCATGTTCGATCTGATCCAGACCGCGACCATCAACGACAGCCTGAAATTCGGCAAGGAAGTGTTGAACCGGATGGGCAAAATCAACCGGTTGCACAAGAATCGCGTCGATCAGGCCGGTTTTGCGGTGTTGAAGGCGCCGGATATCCCGTCGATCCTGGTGGAAACGGCGTTTATCAGCAACATCGAAGAGGAGCGCAAGCTGCGCACCAGCCATTTCCAGCAGCAGGTGGCGGAGTCGATTCTGGCGGGCATCAAGGCTTATTTCGCCAACGGCGGCGCGCTGGCGAGTCGATAACGGCAGGGCCGGGCGCGAGTCCGGCTATTTTCGCGGATTGCAGATACAAAAAAACACCCGTCAGGGTGCTTATCTGTTGTCATCAAGAGTTGGTTGCGGGGGCCGGATTTGAACCGACGACCTTCGGGTTATGAGCCCGACGAGCTACCAGGCTGCTCCACCCCGCGTCCGTCTTGATGCGGTATTACGACGAAACCACCGTTCATGTTATGCCGCTGGTACGACATTCGGTTGGTTGCGGGGGCCGGATTTGAACCGACGACCTTCGGGTTATGAGCCCGACGAGCTACCAGGCTGCTCCACCCCGCGTCCGTGTAATACTTTGTTATCGAAACCAAACGAAAAATACCGCCAATGCGGCATCGGTTGGTTGCGGGGGCCGGATTTGAACCGACGACCTTCGGGTTATGAGCCCGACGAGCTACCAGGCTGCTCCACCCCGCGTCCGATGGATGCGCACTATACTCTCCATGCGTTTTGTTGCAAACCCTTTTTGCATTTTATTGCCCTAAACCCGTTTTTCTGCTGAATTTGCCCGCAATTTGCCTTCTTTTTCATCACCATCCTCCGTGCGGCTTTTTTTATTTGCAGCGATTCCTTTATCAATGAGCGTTTGTTATCGTTCAGCCGGTAGATCATATCAGTTTGAGAGTGTGCGCGATGAAAGGACGTTGGGGCAAATACCTGCTGGGCGGGTTGATGGTGGCGGTGTTGGCGGGCTGTTCGTCCAAGCCGACCGATCGGGGTCAGCAATATAAGGACGGCCGTCTGGATCAATCGCTGGAGCTGGTCAATCAGCCCAACGCCAAAGGTTCGCCGGTCAACGCCAAGGATTACTCGGATCAGCTGATGGAGATCAAGTACGCGTCGCCTTCGCTGTTTAACCGCAACAACAGCACCTATCAGGCGGTGCAAAGCTGGATGGCGTCCGGCGCCGACACGCGCATGCTGAGCCAGTACGGCCTCAGCGCTTACCAGATGGAAGGCGTCGACAATTACGGCAACGTGCAGTTTACCGGCTACTATACGCCGGTGGTGCAGGCGCGCTATACCCAACAGGGCGAGTTCCGCTATCCGCTGTACCGCATGCCGCCGAAGGGCAGAGGCCGCTTGCCGGATCGCGCGGGCATCTACTCCGGCGCGCTCGACGATCGCTATATCATCGCTTACACCAACTCGCTGATGGACAACTTCATGATGGAAGTCCAGGGCAGCGGTTATGTCGACTACGGCAACGGCCAGCCGCTGGTGTTCTTCGGCTACGGCGGCAAGAACGGCCACGCCTATCGCAGCATCGGCAAGGTGCTGATCGATCGCGGCGAAGTGGCCAAGGCGGACATGTCGATGCAGGCGATCCGTCAGTGGGCGGATACCCACAGCGCCGCAGAGGTGCGTGAGCTGCTGGAGCAGAACCCGTCGTTCGTGTTCTTCCGCCCGGAAGCTTTTGCGCCGGTGAAAGGCGCCAGTGCGGTGCCGCTGATCGCCAAAGCCTCGGTGGCTTCCGACCGTTCGCTGATCCCGGCGGGCACCACGCTGCTGGCCGAAGTGCCGCTGCTGGACAACAAGGGTAAATTCACGGGAAAATACGAGATGCGTCTGATGGTCGCGCTCGACGTGGGCGGCGCCATCAAGGGCCAGCATTTTGACATGTATCAGGGCATCGGGCCGGAAGCCGGCCACTCGGCGGGGTACTACAACCACTACGGCCGCGTCTGGGTGCTGAAGAACAACGGCGGTGGCCAGCTGTTCAGCGCCAATCAGTCAAACGGCGGCGGTTCGTTGTTGGCCACCCGGTAAACGCGCGCGGTGTGAAAAGATTGACCCGCAAGGGCCGGATTTTCCGGCCCTTATCATTTGCATTACGAAGGTAATTAAAGCGTTATGAGCACAGCTTATTCGGAAGCCTATCTGCAGCGTTTCGGCGGCACGGCGCGGTTGTACGGCCAGCAGGCGCTGGCGGTGTTCGCGCAGGCACACGTCTGCGTGATCGGCATCGGCGGCGTGGGTTCCTGGGCGGCTGAGGCGCTGGCGCGCACCGGCATCGGCGCCATCACCCTGATCGACATGGATGATGTCTGCGTCACCAATACCAATCGTCAAATCCACGCATTGCGTCAGCATGTCGGGCAATCCAAAACCGAGGTGATGGCGGAGCGCATCCTGGCGATTAACCCGGAATGCCGGGTGACCTGCATCGATGATTTCATTACCCCGGACAACGTCGCCGAGCTGCTGGACCATAACTTCAGCTATGTCATCGACGCCATCGACAGCGTGCGGCCGAAGGCGGCGCTGCTGTCCTACTGCCGCCGTTTCAAGATCCCTGTGGTGACTACCGGCGGCGCCGGCGGGCAAATAGACCCGACTAAAATCGAAGTGGCCGATCTGGCGAAGACCATTCAGGATCCGCTGGCCGCCAAACTGCGCGAGCGGCTGAAGCACGATTTCAACGTGGTGAAAAACGGCAAGGGCAAGCTGGGCATCGACTGCGTCTTCTCCAGCGAGCCGCTGGTTTATCCGCAGCCGGACGGCTCGGTATGCGCTTCGCGCAGCACGGCGGAAGGGCCGAAAAGAATGGATTGCAGCGCAGGTTTCGGCGCGGCGACCATGGTCACCGCCACCTTCGGCTTCGTCGCCGTGTCGCACGCGCTGAAAAAGATGGTGGCGAAGGCGGCGCGTCAGGCGTAACGGGCGGCGATCGCCTTTACGGCGGCGGCCAACGCCGCCAGGCCGCTGGCGCGGGTTGCGCTCAGCTGCGCGCGCAATGCCAGGCGGTCGAACAGCGCCAGCGGATCCATTGCGGCGATCTGCGGCGGCGTTTTCCCTTCCACTTCGGTCAGCAGCACCGCCAGCAGGCCGCGCACGATGCGGCCTTCGCTGTCGCCATAGAAGTGCAGCGTGCCGTCTTCCAGCAACTGGTGCCCCAGCCAGACGCGGTTTTCACAACCGCTCAATGCCATTTCTTCACTGCGCAAGGCTTCCGGCAGCGGCGGCAGCCGTTTTGCGAGCATAATCAGCTGGCGGTAGCGGTCTTCCCACTGTTTCAGCGCGCTGAAGGTGGCGATCAACGCGTCGGCGGTGACCTCTCGGCCAAAAGGATGGGGGGCGAGCATAGCGTCTCCGGGAGTCAAGTCAGTCGGCCAGCAGATCGAGGGCGTGAGTTAACGCGCTGACCAGCGTATCGACGTCCTGTTGCGTATTGTAGGGAGCGAACGACGCGCGCAGCGTGCCGCTGACGCCTAACGCCGCCATCAGCGGCTGCGCACAGTGCTGGCCGGCGCGCAGCGCAATGCCTTGCTCCGCCAGCAGCGTGATGATGTCGCTGTGGTGTACGCCGGCGATATCGAACGCCAGCAGGCTGGAACCGGAACTGCGGAAGCTGCGAAAGCCCGGCAGCTGCGCCAACCGCTGTTCCGCCCGGTCCGCCAGCTCGCGGCTGTAGCGCTCCGCCGCCGCCATATCCTGTTCGCTGAGCCAGGTGAGCGCAGCGGCCAATCCCAGCACGCCGGCGATGTTTGGCGTGCCGGCCTCGAAGCAGTGCGGCGGCTTTTGCGGGGTAAAGCCGTCGAACGACGTCTGGATCAGCATCTTTCCCCCTCCTTGCCACGGCGCCATCTGCGCCAGCAGCTCAGCTTTGCCGTACAGCGCGCCGATGCCGGTCGGGCCATACAGCTTGTGGCCGGAGAAGGCGTAAAAATCGATGTCGAGCCGCTGTACGTCGGCCGGGTCGTGCACCACGCCCTGGGCGCCGTCGATCATTACACGCGCGCCGGCGGCATGGGCCAGCGCGATAGCCGGCGCCAGATCCGGGCAGCCGCCGGTGACGTTGGACATTTGCCCCAGCGCCAACAGGCGGGTTTTGTCATTGAGCAGGGCGGGCAGCTGCGCCAGGTCCGGCAACCGATCGGCGCCGATCGGCAGTTTCACCACCCGCGCGCCGGTTTGCTCCGCCACCATCAGCCAGGGGATCAGGTTGGCGTGGTGTTCCGCTTCGCTCACCAGAATTTCATCATCTGGCTGCAGACGCGGGCGCAGGTAGCTCTGTGCCACCAGGTTGATCGCCTCGGTGGTGCCGCGCGTCCAGACGATGTCGTCGGCCGACGGCGCATGGATCAGTTGCGCGACCTGGCCGCGCGCCTGCTCGAAACGGGCGGTCAGATCCTGCGCCGCCCGATGCTGGCTGCGGTGCACGGTGGCGGCGTCGTCGCGATAAAACTGCTGCGTGGCGTCGATCACCGCCTGCGGTTTCAACGCGGTGGCGGCGCTGTCCAGATAGATGCCGTCCTGCGCGAGCGCGGGAAACTGTTGGCGAAAAAGGCTGGGGTTAAAAGGCGTCATACCCTGATTGTCACTGGCTTGAGTCGATGGGTGATCCTGTCCTATTTTGCCGCCGGAGACAAGCGTTCGCGCCGATTAGGACTTATCGCCTGGCAAAATTGGGAAAGTTTGTTATGCTATTAAACGTGCGCTTATTAATCGCATCTATACACATAAAAGGTATTTATCAGCATTTAAAACTACAAAGGAGTCCTCAATGAAGAAAACAGCCGCAGTTCTCTCTGCCCTGATGCTTACGTTCACCCTGGCCGCCTGTTCCAGCAACTACGTGATGCATACCAATGACGGACGCACCATTGTCGCTGACGGTAAGCCTAAAGTGGACAACGACACCGGCATGATCAGCTATAAAGACGCCAACGGCGTCGAGCAACAGATCAACCGCGCCGATGTGAAAGAGATGGTTGAAAGCAACCAGTAATCGTCAGGCAAAAAAAAGCACCGCAAGTTTTGCGGTGCTGCATAAAATCACTATGGACAGACAGGGTAAATGTACAGGAAGTGAAAAAACAGTAGCCTAGCTACCATGTCCGGAATCGCCGGACAATTTGCAAACACAACATCACAACCACAAGCCAAAAGTTCATCGGCGTCCTCGACACCCACTCCCTTTTCGTTCCGGCCCGGGAAGTGCCGCCACTATAGGTATTTGCTGGCGCATCCTCAACGGACAAATTATAATGGCTCGGATAAAAAAAACTAATGGCAATACGCCGTTAGCGTTTACCGATGGCTTGCCACGCAAAGCCACCCGATTTTCGGCGCCGAATCATTCGGATTAATGTTACACAAAAGTAGCTAATTTAATGTCTAAACGCTTACCTCCCCTCAATGCGCTGCGCGTGTTCGATGCGGCCGCTCGCCACCTGAGTTTCACCAAGGCGGCGGAAGAGCTGTTCGTGACCCAGGCCGCGGTGAGCCACCAGATCAAGTCGCTGGAGGACTTCCTCGGGCTGAAGCTGTTTCGTCGGCGCAACCGCTCGCTGCTGCTGACCGAAGAGGGGCAAAGTTACTACCTCGATATCAAGGAGATCTTCTCTTCGATCAACGAGGCGACGCGCAAGCTGCAGGCGCGCAGCGCCAAGGGGGCATTGACCGTCAGTCTGCCGCCGAGCTTCGCCATTCAGTGGCTGGTGCCGCGCCTTTCCGGCTTTAACTCAGCTTATCCGGGGATCGATGTGCGCATCCAGGCGGTGGACCGCGAAGAAGACAAGCTGGCGGACGACGTCGATGTGGCGATTTTCTACGGCCGCGGCAATTGGCCGGGGTTGCGCGCCGAGCGCCTGTATGCGGAATATCTGCTGCCGGTTTGTTCGCCGAGCCTGCTGACCGGCGATCATCCGCTGAAAACCGCAGACGATCTGGCTTATCATACGTTGCTGCATGACGTTTCACGCCGCGACTGGCTGGCCTATACGCGCCAGCTGGGGTTGCAACACATCAACGTGCAGCAGGGGCCGATCTTCAGCCACAGCGCCATGGTGGTGCAGGCGGCGGTGCACGGCCAGGGCGTGGCGCTGGTGAATAACGTGATGGCGCAAACCGAGATCGAAGCCGGTCGCCTGGTGTGCCCGTTCAACGATGTGTTGGTCAGTAAAAACGCTTTTTATCTGGTATGTCATGACAGCCAGGCAGAACTGGGTAAAATAGCCGCCTTCCGGCAGTGGATCCTGGCGCGCGCCGCCAGCGAACAAGAGAAGTTCCGCTTCCGCTACGAACAATAAGGCCGGCCGCCGCCTTGCCGCGGCCGGTGATTTTTAATGGGATAGATCACGATGAGCAGCCGTTCCATGCTGGTTTTCGCCGCTATCAGCGGCTTTGTGTTTGTCGCGTTGGGCGCATTCGGCGCGCATGTGTTAAGCGGCACGCTGGGCGCCAACGAAATGGCCTGGATCCGCACCGGGCTGGAATATCAGGGGTTCCACACCCTGGCCATCCTGGCGCTGGCGGTCGCAATGCAGCGCCGCGTGAGCCTGTGGTTTTACTGGAGCGGAGCGCTGTTGGCGTTCGGCACCGTGTTGTTCAGCGGCAGCCTCTATTGCCTGGCGCTGTCGCACCTGAAGGTCTGGGTATATATCACGCCGGTTGGCGGCGTGTGCTTCTTGATCGGCTGGATATTGATGTTGATTGGCGCTTTGCGTCTGAGGAAAAAGGCCGAGCGCCATGAATAAGATTGCGTTGTACTGCCGCCCCGGCTTCGAAAAAGAGTGTGCGGCGGAGATCACCGATAAAGCCGCCCAGCTGGAGATTTACGGCTTTGCGCGGGTAAAAGAGCACAGCGGTTACGTGTTGTTCGAATGCTATCAGCCGGACGATGCCGACCGTTTGGCGCGGGAAATTCCGTTCCGCGAACTGATTTTCGCCCGCCAGATGATCGTGGTGGGGGAGTTGCTGCGCGATCTGCCGCCGGAAGATCGGGTATCGCCGATCGTCGGCATGTTGATCGGCGTGGTCGATCGCGGCGGCGAGCTGCGGGTGGAAGTGCCGGACACCAACGAAAGCAAAGAGCTGATGAAGTTCTGCCGCAAGCTGACGGTGCCGCTGCGCGCCGCGATGCGCGAGCAGAAGGTGCTGATGGCGCGCGAGAACCCGACTCGCCCGGTGGTGCATGTATTTTTCATCGCGCCGGGCTGCTGCTACGTCGGTTATTCCTACAGCAACAACAACTCACCGTTCTATATGGGCATTCCGCGTCTGCGTTTCCCGGCCGATGCGCCGAGCCGCTCGACGCTGAAGCTGGAAGAAGCGTTCCACGTGTTCATCCCCGCCGACGAGTGGGACGAGCGCCTGGCCAGCGGCATGCACGCAGTCGATCTGGGGGCCTGCCCGGGCGGCTGGACCTATCAGCTGGTGAAACGCAGCATGATGGTGCATTCGGTGGATAACGGCCCGATGGCGCCGAGCCTGATGGAAACCGGCCAGGTGACGCACCACCGCGCAGACGGCTTCAAGTTTGAGCCGAACAGCAGCAAGATCTACTGGCTGGTGTGCGACATGGTGGAGAAACCGGCGAAGGTGACCAGCCTGATGATTCAGTGGCTGGTGAAAGGCTGGTGCCGTGAAGCGATCTTTAACCTCAAGCTGCCGATGAAAAAGCGCTACGAGGAAGTGTCGCAAAACCTGATGAGCATCCGCGAAGCGTTGGGCGCCGCAGGCATCAGCGCTGAAGTGCACGCCAAGCAGCTGTATCACGATCGCGAAGAGATCACCGTACACGTGCGCCGCATGTGGTCGGCGGTGCCGGGCCGCCGCGACGAGCGCGATTAACCGCGTGAAGCCTTGATGAAGGGCGCTGCTTGCAGCGCCCTTATTGTATCGGCAGACGCAGCTGCTGCAGGTTGCCGTCCAGCGACAGATCGGTGCGCAGCGTGGCGACTTGTTTGCTGACGTAGGCCAGCTCGCGGTGCTGCTCCAGCTTACCGCGCCATTTTTCCGGCACCTGCCCCAGGTGCTGATAAAGCCCGTCCAGACTGCCCGACTGCTGCAGCAGCAGCACGGCGGTTTTCGGTCCGATGCCGGCCACGCCGGGGATCTTGCTGCTGCCGATCCCCGCCAACCCCCAGTAGTCCGGCAGCTGCTGCGGCTGCACGCCAAACTCCTGTTGCACGAAAGGCATATCCAGCCAGCGTTTCTGGAAGTAATCGCGAATTTGTACGTTCGGCGCCAGCAGTTGGCAATAGCCTTTGTCGGTGGAGACGATGGTCACCTGGTGGCCGCCGCCGGCGACCTTCGCCGCCAGCGTGGCCGCCAGATCGTCCGCCTCATTGCCGGGCGAATGCCAGCTGGCGACGCCCAACTCGGCGAAGGCCTCGCGCAGCTGCGGCATCTCCTGCTGCAGGTTTTCCGGCATCGGCGAGCGCCCGGCCTTGTAGTCCGGCAGAATTTGGTGGCGCCAGCTGTCGCTGCGGTCGTCCTCGTCGAATACCGCCACCGCGTGGGTCGGGCGGCTGTGCTGGAGCAACTGCTGCAGCGCGTGGCGGCAGGCGTTGACGCAAGGGGAGCCCTGCACGGCGTGAATGCGGCGGATGAGGTTCAGGGCGTCGACAATCAGTAGGTGTATCATCATGGGCGGTAAGGTCAGAAAAAACAGGGCGGCCGTTACGCCGCCCGGGATTGAGGGTCAGGCGACGATTTCGTAGCAGGGCACATAGGCGCTGCCCGGCAGCTTCATGCGGTGCTGGGCGACAAAGCCCTGCAGCAGGCTGTCCATCTGCTTCATCATTTGCGGTTCGCCGTGCAGCTTGTACGGGCCGAACTGCTCAATGGCGTGGATGCCGTTTTCCTTCACGTTGCCAGCCACGATGCCGGAGAAGGCGCGGCGCAGCGCGGCGGCCAATTGCTCCGGCGGCTGGTTCGGATACAGGTTGAGGTTCGCCATGTTCTCGTGGGTCGGCTCGAACGGCAGCTGCAGATCCGGCGCGATGCGGATCGACCAGTTAAAGCTGTAGGCATCGCCGGTGTTGCGGCGGTTTTCCTTCACCAGCGGCATGGCTTTTTTCATCTGCCGCGCCACTTCCGCCGGATCGTCGATGATGATGGTGTAATGGCGGCGCGCTTCGTCGCCCAGCGTGTTCATGATGAACTCGTCCAGCACGCGGAAGTAGTCGGCGCTCTCTTTCGGCCCGGTCAGGATCAGCGGCAGCACCTGTTCACTGTTCTCCGGGTTCATCAGGATACCCAACAGGTACAGCAGCTCTTCGGCGGTGCCGACGCCGCCCGGGAAGATAATGATGCCATGCGCGATGCGCACGAAGGCTTCCAGGCGTTTTTCGATGTCCGGCATGATCACCAGCTCGTTCACCAGCGGGTTAGGCGGCTCGGCGGCGATGATCGAAGGCTCGGTCATGCCGATAAAGCGGCTGTTGCGGTAACGCTGCTGCGCGTGACCGACCGCCGCGCCTTTCATCGGCGCTTCCATGGCGCCCGGCCCGCAGCCGGTGCAGATGTTGAGCTCGCGCAGGCCCAGCTGGCTGCCGACCTTGCGCGCGTACAGATATTCGTTCTCGTTGATCGAGTGCCCGCCCCAGCACACCACCATGTTGGGATCTTCATCCAGATGCAGCGTGCGCGCATTGCGCAGGATCGAAAATACCAGGTTGGTGATGTGGGCCGAGTTTTCCAGGTTCAGGTGCTGGAAACGGCCGGCGCTGGCGATTTGGCCGTGCACGAACAGGATGTCGCGCAGCACGGCGAACAGGTTGGCCTGCAGCGAACGGATGATGCGGCCGTCGACGAACGCCTCTTCCGGCGGGTTGACCAGCTCCAGCTTCACCCCGCGCTCGCGGCGCAGCACGTTGATGTCGAAGGTTTCATAGCGCGACAGCAGCTGTTTGCTGTTGTCGGTTTGGCTGCCGGAGTTCAACACGGCCAACGAACAGTTGCGGAACAGGCGGTACAGGTCGCTGCTGGCGGTGCGCTTCAGCATGTCTACTTCCAGCTGCGACAATAAATCCATAGAGCCAAGCGGGCTGATGTGTGTAATCAAGGTAACTCCTTTGCACCCGGTGCGGGGCGGTAGTAATCCATACGCAGCAAAACAGCATCTCGTTATGGTTGGCGTGCTGCGGCGCAGCGGGCGCTCTGCCCGGCCGCAGCCTCGTTTTAACCTTACCGCCGTCCCTGGGCTTTTACCAACATAAACCGCTCGTTAGCTCAGTTGTTGAGCAATGTTTCGCACTTATTGGCGCGCCAGGCGGCCGTGCGCGGGAGCGAATACGACGTTGCTGCGCCACGGGTTGATGTCCAGCCCGCCGCGGCGGGTGTAGCGGGCGTAAACCGTCAGGCTTTGCGGCCGGCAGTAGCGCATCAGATCGTTGAAGATGCGCTCGACACACTGCTCGTGGAATTCGTTGTGGTGGCGGAAGGAGACCAGGTAGCGCAGCAGCGCTTCGCGATCGATCTTGCCGCCGCGGTAGCTTATCTGCACCGAGCCCCAGTCCGGTTGATGGGTGATCAGGCAGTTGGACTTCAGCAGGTGGCTGACCAATTGCTCTTCCACCACCTCTTCACCGGCGGCGTTCAGCAGGTAGTCGGCGTTGAACTCATAATTGTCGATGCGGATATCCTGCTGGTCGATGCAGTCGCCGGCCAGACGGGCGATCGGTGTGCCTTCCAGCTGCTCGACGCTGAACAGGGTGACGCTTACCTCGCCCTGGGCACAGGCAGACAGATCGCGCTGCAGGGTGCTGCGCACCGTTTCCCAATCGGCGAACGGGGTTTGGTTGAAGCTGTTGAGATACAGTTTGAAGCTTTTCGATTCGATCAGGTTCAGGCTGTCGGCGTTGAGGCTGATCTCGCCGACCGCCACCTGCGGCAGCCCGTTGGCGTTCAGCCAGGAGAGTTCGTACAGCGTCCAGATATCCGCGCCGTGAAAGGGCAGGTTGTCGGGATACAGCCCCAGCGGCTCGCGGTTCATGCTGCGCGGCACCGCCTGCAGCAACGTGGCGTCGTAGCGATCGCGGTAGGCGGTGGGTTTGCCCAGCGTCAGCCCTGACAGGGCCTGGTGGTCTTGATAGGAGGACATCTGCTGTCACCTCGCTCAGAGATAGGTACAATGGCCATCAGTTTAACGTATGCGAGAAAGAATATGGACCATGATGTATCGCACGCTCTGCGTGAATTCACTCAACGCTATGTCGAGTTGTGGCAGCAAGCGCGCGGCCACGCGCCGGCCAGCCAGGCGTTGTACGGCGTGCCGTCGCCCTGCATCGTGGAGAATCGCGAGGACGAGGTGTTGTGGTTGCCGCAGCCTTTCGAGCCGGCGGCGACGCTGGAGAAGGTAGAAGCCGCGCTGGAGCTGCGTTTGCAGCCGGATGCGCACCGTTTTTACACGCAGCAATACGCGGGCGACATGAGCGCGCAATTTGGGGAGCATCGCCTGAGCCTGCTGCAGGTCTGGAGCGAGGAGGATTTTATCCGCCTGCAGGAGAACCTGATCGGTCATCTGGTGACGCAAAAACGTCTCAAACTGTCGCCAACGCTGTTCCTGGCGACCACCGAATCTGAGATGACGATGGTGTCGCTGTGCAACGTTAGCGGCAACGTGGTGCTGGAACAATTCGGCAGCGATAAGCGCACCTTGTTGGCGGCGACGCTGGGGAATTTCCTCGATGCGCTGCGCCCGGTGCTGGACTGAAGCGCGGCGGATTCGCCGTCGCCCGTGTAAGAGATCTCTCACACGGGGTGTGAGAGATCGCTCTTAATTTTTCCCACCTTTTTCCAGACTATGAGATTATTGTTATCCAGATCAATTGGTTAGAATTTCTTTAGGATAACTCTTAGGCTTAATTTAGTGTGAGACGCCTCCCAAACCCTTGTGATTCCGGGGAATTTAAGCGATCTTATCGTTACCGGAACGGAACCGGCGGAGCAGGAAAGCATCAGGATGATGCAGCTTCAGGACGAAGAAAGGGATGCGCTCAGGCAAGAGCGAAGGATGGCGTCAGGAGATGCCCAGGATGTTTCAGGATAGAAACCAGGGACACCTCCAGGACGGAGATTGAGAGCCGGCACAGGACTGTCGGCGGGTCAGGAAGGCTGAGGAACCGCGTCAGGACGATGCTGCAGGATGATGCAAGGACCACTTGGTCAGGATGGCCGCAGGAAAAGTTTTCAAGGATTGAGCAGGGAGCACGCTGTGTAGCGGGATGGCTATAAAACGAACCGGGGGCACTGTTAACGCAGTGCCCCCAACTTTTTGTTCTATCCCGCCGTGCGTGCTTCTCTGCTTAATCCATCGCCAGCGTTAACCAATCGCGCCCAGCGTATCGCCTGCGCCCTGTTTTTTCGGCAGTAGGAACAGCGTGGCGTAGATATCCAGCAGGTAAATCGCCGCCAGCAGGCTGATAGCGGCGGTGAACGACACCTGCGTCACCAGCGCGCCGATCACCAATGGCCCCAGGCCGCCGACGCCGCGCCCGAGATTGAACAAGATGTTTTGCGCGGTGGCGCGCGCCTGTACCGGGTAAGTATCGGAAATCAACGCGCCGTAGCCGCCTATCATGCCGTTAACGAACATGCCCATCACGGCGCCGGCGAACAACATCAGCATCGGGTCGCTCAACTGGGCGTAGCCGATCACCATCACCACCGCGCCGACCTGATACAGCACGAAAATCTTCCAGCGGGCGAAGCGGTCGGCCAGCACGCCAAACAGCCAGATGCCGAACGTCATGCCCACGACCGTCACCGCCGTCCACAGGCCGGACTTGGTGAGCGAGAAACCAAAGTTTTTCGCCAGGTAAGTCGGCATCCAGATCATCAGCCCGTAGTAACCGAAGTTCTGCACCGAACAGAGAATGAAGATGCCGATGCTGGCCTTGCCGGTGGCGCGATCCTTAAACAGCAGGCGCAAACGCTGCAGGAAGGAAAGCGGCTGCCCGGCGTCTTTCTGCCGCACGAATTCCTCCGGTTCGCCCAGCGTGCGGCGGATCAGAAATGACGCCAGCGCCGGCAGCAGGCCGACCAGGAACATGCCGCGCCAGCCGATGTGTTCCAGCAGCAGCGGCGTCAGGAAAGCGGCCGCCAGCACCCCCAACTGCCAGCCCATGCCGACGTAAGCCGAAGCGCGGTTGCGCTTCTCCGCCGGCCAGGCTTCGGCGATCAGCGCCATGCCGATGCCGAACTCGCCACCCAGCCCGATGCCCGCCAGGGTGCGATAGGCCAGCAGATCCCAATAGCCTTGCGCCACGGCGCACAGGCCGGTGAACAGGGAAAACATCAGGATGGTGATCGTGAGTACCCGGATACGGCCGAAACGATCGCTGAGGTGGCCGAAGATCACGCCGCCCAGCACCGCGCCGATCAGCGTCCAGGTGACCAGCGAACCGGCGGCCGATGAGGATAATCCCAATTCGATGCTGATGGCCGGCAGCATAAAGCCGAGGATCAGCAGGTCAAACCCGTCCATGGCATAACCGGTGACCGAGGCCAACATGGCCTTACCGGGCGTCGCGTGGTTTTTTTTCTCTGTTATTACGGACATGAATCTTTATCTGTGTGGTGAATTCGGTGGGCCTATTGTGCCGCGCGACGGCGAACGTCACCAGATAAAAACGGCGAGCTGTCTCAGGCGCGCCGAATTTGGACTATAAAAATGCTATGCTTTGCCGCCTTTCAGCCAGAGCGCTGAATACCATGATGAAAAGAGATCGGGAATGCAGATGAGTATACATAACCAGGTGCGCCGCAGTTTGCAGGCGATTGAACAATCCATGCGCGATCTGGCGCTGTGGCAGGCCGCGCCCCCTGAGCATGAGGCTTTCTCCAGCACCGAGCCGTTCTGCATCGACAGCATGTCGGCCGAAGCCTGGCTGCAGTGGGTGTTCTTGCCGCGCATGTATGCGTTGTTGGACGCCGAGGCGCCGTTGCCGACGCGCTTCGCCATCACGCCTTATTTCGAAGAGGCGTTGAAAGATCGTGAACCGAGCAGTCTGCCGCTGCTGGTGCTGCTGCAACAGCTGGATTTGATGTTGAATAAAGAGCCGTAATGCGCTGGCGGCGCGCAGATTTTTGCCGCCCGGCAGTGTAGAGTACTCGCGCGGATGCCGGGCAGGAGAGCCGACGGCGTCTTTCGGCTCGGTTTAACCGCGGCGGTTGACCGGGAGCTGCATTAGGATGATGAGGTGCTGCAATAATGGATTTATTAAGGTTTATCCTGCGTTTGCCTTTTACCCTGGTTAAGGGCGTTTGTCGCCTGCTGGGCGGGGCGTTGTCGCTGTTGGGGCGGTTGCTGAGACCGCTGGTCGGCAACCTCAGCTGGCGTGCGCCGGCCTGGTGGGCTGTGCTGCCGCGCGGTTTTTTGCGGCTGGAAAGCGGCGTGGATAAACACCCGAAAGCGGTCGGTCTGAGCCTGCTGCTGCTGGCAGGCGTTGCGGGCGGCGCATTTTACGGTTGGCACTGGTGGCAAAACCGGCCCCAACCGATTGAACCGGCGCCGATGGTGGTTCAGGAGATCAACGCCGAGTTGTCCAACCCCGAGCCGATAGACTACGCCGCCGCCCGGCAGGCGCCGCAAACGGTGAGCCTGACCTTCAGCGGCTCGGCTGCGCCGATAACCGCGGCGGGCAAAACCGTGAGCGCCGGCATCACTCTGAAACCGTCGGCGGAAGGGCAGTGGGCATGGAGCAATGAGTCGACACTGGTGTTCACGGCGAAAAAGCCGCTGCCGATGGGCGCGAAATATGAGGTGACCCTTGAACCCGCCACGTTGCTGGCGCCGCAGATCAAGCTAGTCAAAACCCGTTATGCCTTCACCGTGCCCGCGTTCGATTACCGCCTGGGGCAGGCCGAGTATTACCGCGATCCGCAAAATGCGCAAAAACGCAGCGCGATCTTCAATTTGCAGTTCAACGCGCCGGTTGACGTCGGCAGCTTTGAAAAACAGATTTCGCTGGGATTGAAAGAAGGCAGCGCCACCTCCGAGAAAAAGCTGAATTTCTCTCTGGTCTATGACGAGAAAAAACTGAACGCCTGGGTGCATTCCGAGCCGCTGCAGGCGCTGGATCAGGGCGGGGCAGTGCATCTGACCGTCGGCAAGGGCGTTAAATCGACGGCGGCCGGCAATACGGTCGAAGAGGCGAAAAGCAACTGGGTCAAAGTACCGACGCTGTACAGCCTGGCGCTGAGCGACGCCAGCGCCCAGGTGGTGGATACCGACGGCGGCCAAGGGCAGCGTGCCCTGGTGGTCGGTTTCAGCGATGCGGTGAAGGATAAAGAGCTGGCGCGGGCCGCGAAAGCCTGGCTGCTGCCGCAGCACGATCCGAGCGATGCCGAGACCGCCAACGATGCCGACGATTTCTATCAATGGACGATCGACAGCGTCGGTAAAAACGTGCTGGCGCAGGCGACGTCGCTGCCGTTGACGCTTAACGAGGCGGAAGAGGCCTACCAACCGCAGTTCAGCTTCCGTTTCGACGCCCCGGCGCACCGCTTTGTGCTGCTCGAGATCGATAACCAGCTGGTTTCCGCCGGCGGTTACAAAATGCCGAAGAAGGTTTACCGCGTGGTCGAAGTGCCGGAGTTCCCGAAATCGCTGCAGTTCATGTCGCAGGGCTCGCTGCTGTCGGTCAACGGCGACAAGCAGATCAGCGTGGCGGCGCGCAACGTGGCGGGCCTGCGGCTGGACATCAAGCGGGTGATCCCGAGCCAGCTGCAGCACATCGTCTCCTTCAAAAGCCGGGAATACTCCTCCACGGAATTCAACCGGCTCAACGACGAATATTTCACCGAGCATTTCAAATACCAGACGGCGCTCAACAACGAGCGGCCGGGGGACGTGAACTATCAGGGCATCGATCTTTCCCGCTATCTCTCCACCAACGCCAGTTCCCATCGCGGGGTGTTCCTGCTGACGCTGTCTGAATGGCAGCCGAACCGAAAACCGGCGGCGGAAGAGGCGGGCACCGAGCAGGATCAGGAACAGGACGAGAGCGAAGGAGAAGAGCAGCCCGACGTCGGCGATTCGCGCTTTGTGGTGGTGACCGATCTGGGCATCGTCGCCAAGAGCTCGCAGGACAAAACGCGCGACGTCTTTGTGCAGTCGATCCAAAGCGGCGCGCCGGTCAGCGGCGCCACCGTGTCGGTGGTGGCCAAAAACGGCGTGACGCTGCTCAGCCAAACCACCGGCGCCGATGGGCACGTGCGTTTCCCGGCGCTGGATGTGTACACCAACGAGCGCCAGCCGGTGATGTTCCTGGTGGAGAAAGAAGGGGATGTCTCCTTCCTGCCGACCGGCAGCTATAACGATCGCGGGCTGGATTTCTCGCGCTTCGACGTTGCCGGTGAACAAACGCCGACCGATCCGCGCACGCTCAGCAGCTACCTGTTCTCCGATCGCGGCGTTTATCGGCCGGGGGATACCTTTAACATCGGCCTGATCACCCGCGCCGCCGACTGGGGCGTTGGCCTGGCCGGCGTGCCGGTGCGCGCCGAAATCCGCGATCCGCGCGATAAGCTGATGTCCACCGTGCCGCTGACGCTGGGCGCCAGCGGTTTCAACGAACTGAGCTATACCACCGATGAAAATTCGCCTACCGGCGAGTGGAACGTCTATCTGTATCTGATCGGCAAAAATAACGACACCTCCACGCTGCTCGGCCATACCGCAGTCAATGTGAAGGAGTTCGAACCGGATCAGCTGAAAGTGAAGCTGGCGTTGACGCCTGACCGCCAGCAAGGCTGGGTAAAACCGTCCGAGCTGAAGGCCAGCATCGATGTGCAGAACCTGTTCGGCACCCCGGCGCAGGATCGCCGCGTGACCACCAGGCTGACGCTGCGGCCGATGTATCCGAGCTTCGATCGCTTCCCGGATTATGCGTTCTATGAAAACCGACAAAACAGCGACGGGTTCGAGACCGAGCTGGAAGATCGCACCACCGATGAGCACGGCGCGGCCGATATTCCGCTCGATCTGAAATCCTACGCCGACGCCACCTATCAGCTGCAATTGCTGTCGGAGGCGTTCGTTGCCGGCGGCGGGCGCTCGGTGGCGGCTACCGCCCGTACGCTGGTTTCGCCTTACGATTACCTGATTGGGGTGAAGGCCGACGGCGATCTGGGCTACATCAACCGTGACGCGGAGCGGCATCTGAACGTGATCGCCATCGATCCGGCCCTGAAACAGATCGCCATGCCGAACCTGAAGCAGGTGTTGATCGAGCAGAAATACATTTCGGTGCTGACCAAACAGGATTCGGGCGTTTACAAATACCAGTCGAAGATGAAGGAAGTGCAGCTGTCGGAACAACCGCTGGCGCTGAGCGAGCAGGGCGCGGATCTGCGGCTGGCGACCGATAAGCCGGGCGACTTCGTGCTGGTGATTGAAGATGCGCAGGGCAAGACGCTCAATCGCGTCGCCTACAGCGTGGCCGGCAACGCCAACCTGAGCCGTTCGCTGGATCGCAATGCCGAACTGAAGCTGAAACTCAACCAGGCGGAATACCAGCCGGGCGAGGAGATCGAGGTGGCGATCAACGCGCCTTATACCGGCAGCGGCTTGATCACCATTGAAAAGGACAAGGTTTACGCCTGGCAGTGGTTCCACACCGACACCACCAGCTCGGTGCAGACGATCCGCGTGCCGGCCGGCATGGAGGGCAACGGCTACATCAACGTGCAGTTCGTGCGCGACATCAACTCCAGCGAGATCTTCATGAGCCCGCTGAGCTACGGCGTGATGCCGTTCAAGATCAGCACCAAGGCGCGCCAAAACAGCCTCGAGGTGACGGCGCCGGAGGTCATCAAGCCGGGTGAAAACCTGACGATGACGGTCAAGACCGATGCGCCGCAGCAGGTGGCGCTGTTCGCCGTCGATGAGGGCATTCTGCAGGTGGCGCGTTACCGCCTGAAGGATCCGCTGGAGTTCTTCTTCAGCAAGCGCGAACTCAACGTGAGCAGCTCGCAGATCCTCGATCTGATCCTGCCGGAATTCAGCAAGCTGATGGCGCTGACCGCGGCGCCGGGCGGCGATGCGGGCGAAGGGCTGGATCTCAACCTCAACCCGTTCAAGCGCAAGCGCGATAAGCCGGTGGCCTATTGGTCCGGCATTACCGAGGTCAGCGGCGAGAAACAGTTCGTCTATCCGGTGCCGGATTACTTCAACGGCAAGATCCGCGTCATGGCGATTTCGGTGACGCCGGAGAAAATCGGCAAGGCGCAAACCGCCGCCACGGTGCGCGACAGCTTCATCATGACGCCGAATGTGCCGGCGATGGTGGCGCCGGGCGATGAGTTCGACGTCAGCGTGGGCGTCAGCAACAACCTCGAAGGGCTGAACGGCCAGTCGGTGGCCGTCAATGTTCTGTTGACGCCGCCGCCGCAGCTGGAGGTGGTGGGCAACGCGACGCAAAGCCTGACGCTGGCGGAAAAACGCGAAGGCGTGATCACCTTCCGCCTGCGCGCCAAAGCCGTGCTGGGCGATGCGCCGTTGGTGTTCGACGCCCGTTACGGCGACCAGGCCAGCCGTCGCACCGTCAGCACCTCGGTACGGCCGGCGGCGCCGTACCGCACCCAGTCGGTGATGGGGCGCATGAGCGGCGGCAGCCAGAACGTCGACGGCCTGCGCCAGATGTTCGACGCCTTCGCGCAACGCCGGGCGGCGGTGTCGAATTCGCCGCTGGTGCTGACCAGCGGGCTGGCGCAATACCTGGCGGATTACCCGTATTACTGTTCCGAGCAGATCGTCAGCCGCTCCATTCCGCTGATGCTGCAGAGCCGTCATCCGGAGATGAAAAGCAGCCTGAGCCAGGCGGAAGTCAGCAAGCAGCTGCGCAATCTGCTGGGCGTGCTGCGCGCCCGTCAGAACGACAGCGGGGCGATCGGCGCCTGGCGTTCGTCGCCGGATGCCGATCCTTTCGTCACGCCTTATGTGGTGCAGTATCTGCTCGAAGCCAAAGCGGCGGGCTACGCCCTGCCGGAAGGCATGCTGGATGAAGCCAACGGCGCGTTGCGCGAGCTGGCGGCCAGCGGATTCGACGATCTGTATCTGCTGCGCCTGCGCAGCTGGGCGGTTTACCTGCTGACGCTGCAGGGCGAAGTGACCACCAACTCGCTGGCGGCGGTGCAGGATACGCTGCAAAAACGCTATGGCGAGGGCTGGAAAACCGATCTGAGCGCGCTGTATCTGGCCTCTTCCTATCGCCTGTTGAAGATGGACGACGAAGCCGCCGTGCTGCTGCAACCGAGCTGGCAGCAACTGAGCAAAGCGTATGACAGCGCCTGGTGGACGCAGAACTATTTCGATCCGCTGGTGCAGGATGCGACGCGGCTGTATCTGATTACCCGTCACTTCCCTGAGAAGGTGACGTCGATTCCGCCGCAGGTGCTGGAGAATATGGTCAAGGCACTGAAAGAAGAGCGTTACACCACCTATTCCTCTGCAATGAGCATCCTGGCGCTGGAAAGCTATTCGGCCCAGGTGGCGGCGCAATCCGCCAATGCGGACGCGTTAGGCATCGTGCAGGTGGGCAAAAGCGGCGGCGACCCGCAGCGCATCAGTGAGCTGCAGGGGCTGTTCGTTCAGGGGCAGTTCAATGCCGATGCCACCGCCGTGCGCTTCACCAACGGCGGCAGCGCGCCGGCCTGGTATGTGGTGACGCAGGCCGGTTACGATCTGAATGCGCCGCAAAAAGCGCTGTCGCGCGGGATTGAGATCGTCCGCGATTACACCGACGAACAGGGCAAGCCGGTGACGCAGGTGATGCTGGGGCAGAAGATCAACGTCCATCTGAAGGTGCGCGCCAACTCGAAAGAGGGGCAGAGCAACCTGGCGATCGTCGATCTGCTGCCGGGCGGGTTCGAAGTGGTGCAGCAGACGCCGCCGGAGCCGGCCGACGCCGGCGAGGAGAGCGACGAGCATGGCGGCTGGCAGTCGCCGCTGGCCGCATCTGGCTCCACCTGGGCGCCGGACTACAGCGATATCCGTGAAGATCGGGTGATCATCTACGGCAGCGCCGGCACTGAGGTGCAGGAGTTCGTTTATCAAATCAAAGCCACCAATACCGGCAGCTTTATTGTTCCACCGGCCTACGGCGAAGCCATGTACGACCGTGAAGTGCAGGCCATGTCGGCCGGCGGCGGCAAGCTGGCGGTGGTGCCGGCGGGCAACGACTAGGCCGTATCCGGCGTCAGGCCAGCGTCTGGCGCCGGAATGTTGAGAACGTATGAAGATCCTGACCGGGCGCGTGCTGCAAAACGGCTTGATGGCGGTGTTTTTACTGGCGCTGCTGTTGACCGCAATTCGGCTGTGGCCGCATCCGCCCCTGTGGCAGGGGTTGCCGCAGTCTTCCGTTTATTACGACAGGCACGGCGCGCTGCTGCGCATTACGCTGGCCAACGACGATCGCTACCGGCTGTGGACCCCGCTGGAGCAAGTGTCGCCGCTGGCGGTGCGCGGATTGCTGCTGCACGAAGATCGCTGGTTCTACTATAACCCCGGCTTTAACCCCGTCAGCCTGATGCGCGGTTTCTGGCGCAGCTATGTCGCCGGCGGCAAAATGCAGGGCGGTTCGACCATCAGCATGCAGCTGGCGCGGATGCGCTGGCATCTCAATACCCGTACGCCGGGCGGCAAGCTGCTGCAGGTGCTGCGTGCGGTGCAGCTGGAACTGAGCTACTCCAAGCGCGATATCCTGGAAGCCTATCTGAATTACGCGCCCTACGGCCGCAACATTGAAAGCATCGGCGCCGCCAGCCTGATCTATTTCGCCAAGTCGCCGCGGGAGTTGACTCTGCCGGAGGCGCTGACGCTGGCGGTGTTGCCGCAGTCACCCAGCTACCGTCTGGAGCCGAAAACCGGCGTGCTCGGCGCCGCATTGACGCAGGCGCGCAACCGTCTGTTCCTGCGCTGGCAACAGGTTTACCCTACCGACGCCAGCCAGCAAACGCTGTTCCGCCTGCCGTTGGCGCTGCGGCAGCCTGAACAAGTGCCCTATATTGCGCCGCACTTTATCGAACAGCTGCGCCTGCAGACGCAGCAACTGGTGCAGCGCGATACCCGCGTCGACACCACGCTGGACGCCGGGCTGCAGCGGCTGGTCGAACGACAGGTCAACGCCTTTATCGCTCGCAACCGCAGCCGCGGTATCCAAAACGCCGCAGTGCTGCTGGTGGACAGCCGCGATATGGGGGTGCGCGCGCTGGTGGGTTCGGCGGACTATTACAATCGTCCGATTCAGGGGCAGGTGAACGGCACCAACGCCAAGCGTTCGCCGGGATCGACGCTGAAGCCGTTCATCTACGCGCTGGGCATGGAGCAGGGCGTGCTGCATCCGATGACCATTCTTAAAGACGTGCCTTCGTCGTTCGGCGCCTATGCGCCGGAAAACTTCGACCGGCGCTTTCTCGGCCCGGTGACCGCCACCGACGCGCTGAACTTCAGCCGCAATATTCCGGCGGTCTATATCGCCTCGCAGCTGCGTCAGCCAACCTTTTATCAGTTCTTGCGCCTGACCGGCGTCGCCAATATGGCCAACGAGAGCCACTACGGGCTGTCGCTGGTGTTGGGCGGCGGCGAGGTAACGGCGCAGGAATTGGCGAAGCTGTATGCGCTGCTGGCGAACCGCGGTGAGCTGCGGCCGCTGCGCATGCAGCTGAACCAGGCCGAATCGACGCCGGTGCGGCTGTTGAGCGAGGAGGCCAGTTTCATCACGCTGGATATGCTGCGCCAGCACCGGCGGCCGGGCGATACGCTGGCGCAGCGTTCTTCGTCGCTGCCGGTGTACTGGAAGACCGGCACCTCCTGGGGCTTTCGCGACGCCTGGAGCGTCGGGATTTTCGGCCCTTATGTGCTGGTGGTGTGGGAAGGCAACTTCGATGGGCGAGGCAACAATGCGTTGGTCGGCGCCGAAGCCGCCGCGCCGCTGTTTTTCAACATCATCGACAGCGTCAACGCCAGCTATCCCGGCCTGCGGGAACCGAAGCACCCGTTCCCCCAACGGCTGCGGCGGGTGGACATCTGTCTCGCCAGCGGCGATCTGCCGACGCCGTGGTGCCAGCAAAAGGGCAAGACCTGGTTCATTCCCGGCAAGTCGCCGATCAAGGTCGACAGCGTTTACCGGCCGGTGGTGCTGGATATTCACAGCGGTGAGGTCGTTTGCCCGCCGTATGATGCGGCGCAGACCCGCACCGAAATCTTTGAGTTCTGGCCTTCCGATCTGGCCAATGTGTTCGCTCAGGCCGGGTTGCCGAAGCGGGCGCCGCCGGTCAATCGCTGCAAGGACAACGGCATCGCCGTCGGCGGCAGCGCGCCGCGCATCACCTCACCGCTGAAGAACACCACCTATACCCTGCGTCAGTCGCAGCAGGGGCGGGATAAAATCGCCTTCAGCGCGGTGACGGACGCCGACAGCAAGACGGTGTACTGGTTCGTCGACGATATCTATCTCGGCAGCAGCGCCAGCAAAAAGCCGATCGACTGGCGGCCGATCAACAACGGGCGCTACCGCATTCGGGCGGTGGACGATCGTGGCCGCGCTGATACGCGCCTGGTGACCATCGAATGGGTGAACTAGCGTTGCGTGTCATGCCTGTTATACTCGCGCCCGAAACGGCTATTGACCTGGGAACGTGATGTGATTGAGATTTTGTATCAGGATGAACACCTGGTGGCGGTGAACAAACCGTCTGGCTGGTTGGTGCACCGCAGTTGGCTGGACCGTCATGAAACCCGTTTTATGATGCAGACGGTGCGCGATCAGCTCGGGAAGCACGTTTTTACCGTACACCGTCTCGATCGTCCGACCTCCGGCGTGCTGCTGATGGCGCTCTCCAGCGAGGTGGCGCGCCTGCTGTCGCAGCAGTTCGAACAACATCAGGTGCAGAAAACCTACCATGCGGTGGTGCGGGGTTACGTGCAGGAGGGGGCGACCCTCGACTACCCGCTGACGGCGGAACTGGACAAAATCGCCGATAAACATGCCGATGCCGACAAGGGGCCGCAGCCGGCGGTGACGCACTACCGGCCGTTGGCGCAGGTGGAGATGCCGGTGGCCGTCGGCCGCTACGACAGCGCGCGTTACAGCCTGGTGGAACTGCAGCCGGAAACCGGCCGCAAACATCAGCTGCGGCGCCATATGGCGCATCTTCGCCATCCGATCATCGGCGACAGCAAGCATGGCGATCTGCGGCAGAACCGCGGGATGGCGCAGCATTTCGGCTGCCCGCGCCTGATGCTGCACGCCAGCCATCTGCAGCTGACGCACCCGGTGACCGGCGAACCGCTGCAGGTGACGGCGCGCTGGGACGAAGACTGGCAAGGGGTGATGGCGCAGTTCGGCTGGGCGGGGCTATTCCCTGAACTTGCCGGGGTTGAGTTTAGCGCGGCTAACGGTCAGGATAGCTGACAATTTTTAAAGGTAATGAAGGGAGTAGGAGCCATGGCTCAGGTTGGTATCTTCGTGGGAACGGTCTACGGCAATTCGCTGCTGGTGGCGGAAGAGGCGCAAAACATCCTCAGCGAGCAGGGCCATGAGGTCAAACTGTTCGAAGAGGGCACGCTGGAGGCCTGGCAGTATTATCGTCAGCACTACGCGCTGGTGATCACCTCCACCACCGGGCAGGGCGATCTGCCGGACAGCATCGCGCCGCTGTTCCACGCTATCCGCGATCGGGTTGGCTATCAGCCGGAGCTGCGCTATGGGCTGATCGCCCTCGGCGACAGCAGCTATGACCACTTCTGCGGTGCCGGGCGCGCGTTCGACGCGCTGCTGCAGGAGCAGGGCGCCACCCGCGTTGGCGAAGTGCTGGAGATCGATGCGATGGAACAGCCGGAGCCGGAAGTGGCCGCCTGCCCGTGGGTCGAGCAGTGGGGCACGCTGCTGCAATCGTAAAGTAAAAAGGCGCCGCAAAAGGGCGCCTTGGCGATGATGCGGGTCAACCGATCCGCATTATTTGCCGCGGGTGAGTTTTTCCAGATCGGCTTCGATCTCGGCAATCTTGTGCGACACCACGCCTTCGAGATGGCGCAGGTCGTCGAGGATTTTACGCTTCAGATCCACTTCCACCTGATCGCGCTGGCACAGCTGATCCAGCTCGTCGATTACATAACGCAGGTTCGGGTTGATCTCGTGAATTTCCTTGTAGCCCTGGCCGGCGTTGTCCGCCACCACGGTTTTACGCTGGCGCGGGTACTTGAATTTCACGCTCTTGGCGAAGAACTCGCCCTTGTCCTTGCGGAAATAGATCTTGAGGATGTCGTTGTTGGCCTCTTGACGCAGGCTATAGCGATCGACGTCTTCCGGTTGATTGATGCCCAAACTCTTCAAGTTATCGTACATACTGCGCCCTCTTTAGATGTGATCGTTATATTCCACGACTGCGATTATGGCGGAAAGCGAGATCTGCGACTGTGACTGCCAGCGAAACGCAGACAAAAAAATAGCGGGTGAATCACCCGCTATTTCAATTTAGTCGATAGTGCGCAATAACTCATTAATGCCGACTTTACCGCGCGTTTTGGCGTCGACCTTCTTGACGATCACCGCGCAGTACAGGCTGTAAGAACCGTCTTTCGACGGCAGGTTGCCGGAAACCACCACCGAACCCGCCGGCACGCGGCCGTAATGGATTTCGCCGGTTTCGCGATCATAGATGCGGGTGCTCTGGCCGAGGTATACGCCCATCGAAATCACCGAGCCTTCTTCCACGATCACGCCTTCCACCACTTCGGAACGCGCGCCGATGAAGCAGTTGTCTTCGATGATGGTCGGGTTGGCCTGCAGCGGCTCCAGCACGCCGCCGATGCCGACGCCGCCGGACAGGTGAACGTTTTTGCCGATCTGTGCGCAAGAACCGACGGTAGCCCAGGTGTCGACCATGGTGCCTTCGTCGACGTAGGCGCCGATGTTAACGTAAGACGGCATCAGCACGGTGTTGCGAGCGATGAACGCGCCCTGGCGCACGGTGGCCGGCGGCACGACGCGGAAGCCTTCCTTCTGGAAGCGCGCTTCGTCGTAGTCGGCGAATTTCATCGGCACTTTGTCGTAGTAGCGGGTTTCCGCGCCGTCCATCACCTTGTTGTCGTTGATGCGGAAAGAGAGCAGCACGGCTTTCTTCAGCCACTGATGGGTGACCCATTGACCGTCGATCTTCTCGGCGACGCGCAGGGCGCCGCTGTCCAGCAGGCCGATCACCTGGTTTACCGCTTCGCGCGTTACGGTGTCTACGTTCGCCGGAGTGATGTCCGCACGGCGTTCGAAGGCGCTTTCAATAACGTTCTGTAATTGCTGCATGCTGTTCTCTTTCCTGATGTTGTCGGTAAAAAGTTACTTGTATCACATTTTATCGTTTGGGGTGAGGGCCTCTGTCAACCGTTGCTCCAACTTTCTGCGCGTTTCTTGGTCGAGCGCGCGCCGCTCGCCGTCGGCCAGGATAAACAAATCCTCGACCCGCTCGCCGATGGTGGAAATGCGCGCGCCGTGCAGCGACAGCCCCAGATCGGCGAACACTTCGCCCACCCGCGCCAGCAGGCCGGGTTGGTCGAGCGCGGTCAGCTCCAGGTAGCTGCGGCGATCGGTGTGGGTCGGCAGGAAGGTGACCTCGGTCGGCACGCTGAAGTGGCGCAGCTTGGATGACGGCCGGCGTACGCGCGGCGGCTGGTATTCCCGCTGGGTGATGGCCTGCAACAGCGCCTGGCGGATCGCCGCGTGGCGATCCTGCGCCAGCGGGCTGCCGTCCGGCTCCAGCACGATAAAGGTGTCCATCGCCATACCGTCGCGGTTGGTGAAGATCTGCGCGTCGTGCACGCTCAGGTTGCGGCGATCCATCTCTCCGGCGACGGCGGCGAACAGGTAAGGGCGATCCGGGCTCCAGATGAAGATCTCGGTGCCGCCGCGCGTCGCCTGGCGGCTGACCAGCACCAGCGGCTGGGTGGAGTCGTGGGCCAGCAGGTGGCGGGCGTGCCAGGCCAGCTGATTCGGCGAGTGGCGCAGGAAGTAATCGGCGCGGCAGCGGCTCCAGATGCGGTGCAGCGCCTCTTCGTCGATGTTGTCCATGCGCAGCAGCGCCAGCGCCTGCAGGCGATGGTGGCGCACGCGTTCGCGCAGATCCGGGCTGTTTTGCATGCCGCGGCGCAGCTGTTTTTCGGTGGCGAAATACAGCTCGCGCAACAGGCTCTGTTTCCAGCTGTTCCACAGGGTTTCGTTGGTGGCGCAGATATCCGCCACCGTCAGACACACCAGATAGCGCAGGCGGGTTTCGCTCTGTACTTCGCTGCTGAACTGCTGGATCACCGTCGGATCCTGAATATCGCGGCGCTGCGCGGTGACCGACATCAGCAGGTGGCAGCGCACCAGCCAGGCCACCAGCTGGGTTTCTCGCGAGTTGAGGCCGTGCAGTTCGGCGAACTCCACCACGTCTTCCGCGCCGAGGATCGAGTGATCGCCGCCGCGCCCTTTGGCGATATCGTGGAACAAGGCCGCCAGCAGCAGCAGTTCCGGGTGCGGCAGGCGCGGGTACAGCTCCACGCACAGCGGATGGCGCGGCCGGGTTTCAGGCTCGGCGAAGCTCTCCAGCTTCTGCAGCACGCGGATGGTGTGTTCGTCAACGGTATAGGCATGGAACAGGTCGAACTGCATCTGCCCGACGATCTTGCCCCACTGCGGCATATAGGCCCACAGCACGCTGTGACGGTGCATCGGCACCAGCGCGCGCGACACCGCGCCGGGGTGGCGCAGGATGGCCATAAACAGATCGCGCGCCTCCGGGATGGTGCACAGCGGCTGTTTCAGGTGGCGGCGCGCGTGGCGCAGCTGGCGCACGGTGGTGGAATAAATGCCTTTGATCTCGCGGTTGCGCACCATCAGGTAGAACATGCGCATGATGGCTTGCGGCTCGCGGATGAACAGCGTTTCGTCGCGCAGATCGATCAGATCGCCGCGCAGCTGGAAATCGTCGTTCAGCGGGCGCGGCTTTTCGGTGGCGTCCAGCGCCAGGATGGCTTCGTCGAACAGCTGCAGCAGCATGTGGTTCAGCTCGCTGACGCGCCGCGTCATGCGGTAGAAGTCTTTCATCATGCGCTCGACCGGCTCGTTGCCTTCGCCTTCATAGCGCAGCAGCTGCGCCACGCTGAGCTGACGATCGAACAGCAGACGGTTGTCGTAACGCGGCAGCACCAGATGCAGCGCGAAACGGATGCGCCACAGGAAGCTCTGGCATTCGTTCAGCTCGTTGCGTTCGGCCTGGGTGAGGAAACCGAAGCCGACCATTTCGTCCAGCGAGGTGGCGCCGAAGTGGCGACGCGCCACCCACAGCAGCGTGTGGATGTCACGCAGGCCACCGGGGCTGCTTTTGATATCCGGTTCCAGGTTATAGCTGGTGCCGTGGTAGCGCTGATGACGCTCCTGCTGCTCGCTGATCTTGGCGTGGAAGAACTGCGGCGAGGGCCAAAAGCCGTCGCTGAAGATATGCTTTTGCATCTGCAGGAACAGCGCAACGTCGCCGCAGATCATGCGCGATTCGATCAGGTTGGTGGCCACGGTCAGATCCGCCAGCCCTTCCAGCAGGCACTCTTCCAGGGTGCGCACGCTGTGGCCCACTTCCAGCTTGAGATCCCACAGCAGGGTGATGAATTCGCCGACCCGCTGCGACTGTTGCTCCGTCAGCCGGCGCTGGCTGAGCACCAGCACATCGATATCCGACAGCGGATGCAGCTCGCCACGGCCGTAGCCGCCGACCGCCACCAGCGCGGTTTCCGGGATATCTGCGAAGCCGTAGAACGTCCACAGCCGGCGCAGCAGGCGATCGATGAAGTCGCTGCGCGCCGCCACCAGGCTTTCGGCGCTGGATCCGGCGTTGAACGCCGCCGCCAGCCACAGCTGGAACTGCTCCAGCCGCTGTTTCAGCAGCGGGCAGGTGAGCTCGTCGTCGCCGTAGACGCTGGGAGAGGCGGGCGGCATCGGCACGGCCGGTTGAAGGAGATTGTCAGACATAGTGCGCAGCCCATAAAAAAGGCCGGCATAAGCCGGCCTGGTGACATTCTGCACGCGGCGTGCGCCGCAGTGCTTACATCTCGTGCGTAATGATGTTGGGGATGGTGTCATCCTTGCGCAACGTCATTATCTCGCAGCCGTTATCAGTGACCACAATAGTATGCTCATACTGCGCCGACAAGCTGCGATCTTTGGTTTTTACCGTCCAGCCGTCTTTCATGGTGCGGATGCGGTAGTCGCCGGCGTTGACCATCGGTTCGATGGTGAAGGCCATGCCCGCCTGCAGCACCACGCCGCCGTCGTCCGCGTCATAGTGCAGTACCTGCGGCTCTTCATGGAACACTTCGCCGATGCCGTGGCCGCAGTACTCGCGCACCACGGAGAATTTCTCGGCCTCGACGAATTGCTGGATGGCCTTGCCCAGGGTGCGCAGACGGATGCCCGGTTTGACCATCTTCAGCGCCAGATACAGGCTTTCCTGAGTGACGCGGCACAGGCGCTCGCCCAGAATGGTCGGTTTGCCGACGATGAACATCTTCGAGGTGTCGCCGTGGAAACCGTCTTTAATTACGGTCACGTCGATGTTGACGATGTCGCCGTCTTTCAGCGTTTTGTCGTCGCTCGGGATGCCGTGGCACACCACTTCGTTCACCGAGATGCACACGGATTTCGGGAAGCCGTGGTAGCCGAGGCAGGCGGAAATGGCCTGCTGTTCGTTGGTGATGTACTCGTGACAGATACGGTCCAGTTCGCCGGTGGTCACGCCAGGTTTGACGTGCGGCTCGATGATCTCCAGCACTTCGGCGGCCAGGCGGCCTGCCACGCGCATTTTTTGGATGTCATCAGGTGTTTTAATTGAGATTGCCATGAAATTCGTCCGCAGGTGTCGTTATCGTCGACAATAAGAAGCAGTGACTTATGGTATCAGCCCGGCCGGGGGCTGCCAAATTTCATTTCCTGACGCCCGGCGAAACGCAACAAAAGTTGGTGTCGGCAGCGGGTTTATGGTATAAAGCGCGCCGGCGATCCGCGACTTGGTTCTTGTGACCAGGCAGGAATTGGCCGAAAATACTTTAACTGCACTCATTTTGTGTAAATAACACACACGTATCGGCACATCCGCCGGGGTGCCCTGAGGTGACTTGTCGCCGCCAGGGTCGGCGTTATGGGATACGTGGAGGCATAACCCCAATTAATCTATAGAGGTTTAATCATGGCAACTGTTTCCATGCGCGACATGCTCAAGGCTGGTGTTCACTTCGGTCACCAGACCCGTTACTGGAACCCGAAAATGAAGCCTTTCATCTTCGGCGCTCGTAACAAGGTTCACATCATCAACCTGGAGCAGACCGTACCAATGTTCAACGCCGCTCTGGCTGAACTGACCAAGATCTCTTCCCGTAAAGGCAAGATCCTGTTCGTTGGTACCAAGCGCGCAGCAAGCGAAGCGGTAAAAGACGCTGCTAACAGCTGTGACCAGTTCTTCGTGAACCACCGCTGGTTGGGCGGCATGCTGACTAACTGGAAAACCGTTCGTCAGTCCATCAAACGTTTGAAAGATCTGGAAATCCAGTCTCAAGACGGCACCCTGGACAAGCTGACCAAGAAAGAAGCGCTGATGCGCACTCGTGAACTGGCCAAGCTGGAAAACTCCCTGGGCGGTATCAAAGACATGGGCGGCCTGCCAGACGCACTGTTCGTTATCGATGCCGATCACGAACACATCGCGATCAAAGAAGCCAACAACCTGGGTATCCCGGTATTCTCTATCGTTGATACCAACTCTAACCCAGACGGCGTTGACTTCATCATCCCTGGTAACGACGATGCAATCCGTGCAGTAAACCTGTACCTGACTGCCGTTGCTGCCGCTGTGCGTGAAGGTCGTTCTCAAGATCTGGCCGTTCAGGCGGAAGAAGGCTTCGTAGAAGCTGAATAATAAGGCAAGCTCGTCACTGAGCCCTTATTAACCAGGTATTGACATATGTTGGTTAGGGGGGCCTGTAAAGGCCCCCTTTGCTTATCTGAATGAGAACTGTCTCCACGCGAGATAACCGAGGAAAAATAAATGGCTGATATTACCGCTGCCCTGGTAAAAGAACTGCGCGAGCGTACCGGCGCTGGCATGATGGATTGCAAGAAGGCGCTGGTTGAATCCAACGGCGACATCGAGCTGGCAATCGAAAACATGCGTAAGTCCGGTGCGATCAAAGCCGCTAAAAAAGCAGGCAACGTGGCTGCTGACGGCGTGATCAAAACCAAGATCGAAGGCAACTACGGCATCATTCTGGAAGTTAACTGCCAGACTGACTTCGTAGCAAAAGACGCCGGTTTCCAGGCGTTCGCCGACAAAGTGCTGGATGCCGCTATGGCTGGCAAAATCACTGACGTTGACGTGCTGAAAGCACAGTTCGAAGAAGAGCGCGTAGCGCTGGTGGCAAAAATCGGCGAAAACATCAACATTCGTCGCGTTGCTTCCCTGGAAGGCGAAGTGCTGGGCAGCTACCTGCACGGCGCGCGTATCGGCGTTCTGGTTGCGGCTAAAGGCGCTGACGAAGAGCTGGTTAAGCAAATCGCAATGCACGTTGCGGCGAGCAAGCCAGAGTTCGTGAAGCCAGAAGACGTGTCTGCTGAAGTGGTAGAAAAAGAGTACCAGGTTCAGCTGGACATCGCCATGCAGTCCGGCAAGCCGAAAGAAATCGCAGAGAAAATGGTTGAAGGCCGCATGAAGAAATTCACCGGCGAAGTTTCTCTGACCGGTCAGCCTTTCGTTATGGATCCGAGCAAGTCTGTTGCTCAGGTGCTGAAAGAGCACAACGCTGACGTGACCAACTTCATTCGCTTCGAAGTGGGCGAAGGCATCGAGAAAGTCGAAACCGACTTCGCTGCTGAAGTTGCCGCGATGAGCAAACAGTCTTAATGACTGTCGATGGAACCGCCGTCTGGCGGTTCCATACTATCCAGCCAGAATTACACCGGTGGCAGGTCCTGCGGCGTGATATTCACCCCAGGCGCGTTTCATCGGCTGAAATCCCCAATACTAATACTGCTTCTTAGGACAGAACACCATGGCAACCAATGCAAAACCCGTATATCAGCGTATTCTGCTTAAACTGAGTGGCGAAGCCCTGCAAGGTGCAGAAGGTTTTGGTATCGACGCCAGCGTTTTGGATCGCATGGCTCAGGAAGTGAAAGAGCTGGTCGAACTGGGAATTCAGGTCGGTGTAGTTATTGGCGGCGGGAACCTGTTCCGCGGCGCGGGCCTGGCGCAAGCCGGCATGAACCGCGTAGTGGGCGACCACATGGGAATGCTGGCTACCGTGATGAACGGCCTGGCTATGCGTGATGCACTGCACCGTGCCTATGTGAACGCCCGCCTGATGTCGGCGATCCCGCTGAACGGCGTGTGTGACAATTACAGCTGGGCAGAGGCGATCAGTCTGCTGCGCAACAACCGCGTGGTGATCTTCTCCGCCGGTACCGGCAACCCGTTCTTCACCACCGATTCCGCCGCTTGCCTGCGCGGCATCGAGATCGAAGCGGACGTGGTGCTGAAAGCCACCAAAGTGGATGGCGTCTACTCCGCCGATCCGGTGAAAAATCCGGATGCGACGCTGTATGAACAATTAACCTATCAGGACGTGCTGGAGCGCGAGCTGAAAGTGATGGATCTGGCGGCGTTTACGCTGGCTCGCGATCACGGTCTGCCGATCCGCGTGTTCAACATGAACAAGCCTGGCGCGCTGCGCCGCGTGGTGATGGGTGAGAACGAAGGTACGTTGATCAGCAAATAAGGCTGTTCACACCCCTTTTTCGGAGCGCGTGACGCCAGGCGCCGCGCGCTCTCCGAGTACGATTACGGGCTATACTTGAGTATCGCCTGCCAAGTAACCAGCTTCCAAGGGTTTGCAACGTGACTAATGAAATCAGAAAAGATGCTGATTCACGCATGGAAAAAAGCGTAGAAGCATTCAAAAACCAAATCAGCAAGATCCGCACCGGCCGCGCTTCGCCAAGCATTCTGGACGGCATCATGGTGGAATACTACGGCGCCGCTACGCCGCTGCGTCAACTGGCCAACGTGACCGTGGAAGACTCCCGCACGCTGAAAATCAACGTGTTCGACCGCAGCCTGAGCCAGGCCGTTGAGAAAGCGATCATGAGTTCCGATCTGGGCCTTAACCCGTCTTCCGCCGGTTCTGACATTCGCGTTCCGCTGCCTCCGCTGACCGAAGAACGCCGTAAGGATCTGATCAAGATCGTACGCGGTGAAGCCGAGCAGGGCCGCGTAGCGGTGCGTAACGTGCGTCGCGACGCCAACGACAAGGTCAAGGCGCTGCTGAAAGACAAAGAGATCAGCGAAGACGAAGAGCGTCGTTCGCAAGACGAGATTCAGAAAATGACCGACGCTTACATCAAGCTGGTCGACGCCGCGCTGGCGGAGAAAGAAAAAGAGTTGATGGATTTCTAATCAGCATCGCGCAGAAAAAAAGCGTCGCCTGGGCGGCGCTTTGTTTTTTGTGGCGCAGATCCCGTTTCATCGTACTGAAAGATCATGGACAAGCGGTGTCCAAGGTTCCACACTGGGACACCTCCGATCTCATCAGACAGTTATTCAGAGTGAACTCATGAAGCAACTGACCATTCTTGGCTCGACCGGCTCGGTAGGGACCAGCACCCTGGCCGTGGTCAGGGCGAATCCCGACCGTTTTGCGATCAAAGCGCTGGTGGCCGGCCGCAACGTCGCGGTCATGGCGCAGCAATGCATGGAATTCCGGCCCGCCTTTGCTGCTATGGCGGATGAAAACGCCGCCCGCGAGCTGCGCGCTATCCTGGCGGAAAACGGCGTCGCTACCGAAGTCTTGGCCGGAGAGCAAGCGGCCTGCGAGCTGGCCGCGTTGGATGACGTCGATCAGGTGACGGCAGCGATCGTCGGCGCTGCGGGGCTGTTGCCGACGCTGGCGGCGATCCGCGCGGGCAAGCAGGTACTGCTGGCCAACAAGGAGTCGCTGGTCACCTGCGGCCGTCTGTTTATGGACGCGGTGCGGCAAAGCCAGGCGCAACTGCTGCCGCTCGACAGCGAGCACAACGCGATTTTTCAGAGTTTGCCTGAGAGCATTCAGCGTCAGTTGGGATACTCTTCACTGGACAGTCATGGTGTCTCGCGCATCGTGCTTACCGGTTCCGGCGGCCCGTTCCGCACCACGCCGCTGGAACAGTTCGCCACGATGACGCCGGATCAAGCCTGCGCCCACCCGAACTGGTCGATGGGCCGCAAGATCTCGGTGGATTCCGCCACCATGATGAACAAAGGTCTGGAATACATTGAGGCCCGCTGGCTGTTTAACGCGTCGGCCGAACAAATGGAAGTGATCCTGCACCCGCAGTCGGTGATTCACTCGATGGTGCGCTATACCGACGGCAGCGTGCTGGCGCAGCTGGGTACGCCGGATATGCGTACGCCGATCGCCCACGCGATGGCGTATCCGCAGCGCGTGAACTCCGGCGTGGAAGCGCTGGACTTCTGCCGCATCGGTTCGCTGACCTTCGCCGAGCCGGAGCGCGAGCGTTATCCTTGCCTGTATTTGGCGATCGAAGCGTTCGATGCCGGCCAGGCGGCGACCACTGCGCTGAACGCGGCCAACGAAATCGCCGTGGCGGCTTTTTTGCAGCAGCAGATTCGCTTTACCGACATCGCGGCGGTCAACCGCCAGGTGGTGGAGCGTCTCGCACTGCAGGAACCGACCTGCATCGAAGCGGTCTTAGACATTGACCGCCAGGCGCGCGCCGCCGCTGAGGAGCGCGTTCGCGCGTTGTGCGGCTGATCACGGCGATTATCCGATTTTGCTCGTAATTCGCGCGTGCCGCAGCGGGGCCGTTTGTTCATGCCCCGCTGAGGTGGTATAGTCTGCGCCACCTGTCAGCGGTTATACCGTTGAATTATGGCTCGATTGGCGCTCTGTTCGCCAATGGCGACCCGGTTGCGCCGGGTATCGCAAGGGCAGGTTGAAAGCCGTGTCGGGCACACGGCTTTTTTTGCGTGTAAGGGTCTGATGTTCCGGAAAGGCAGTTATATTTCTACTGAGGAAATAAGTACGAGTTATGTCGTCCGCAAACCAACAAGAGGTTAATCCATCTTCCCCGGGGCCGCGCCATGTTGCCATTATCATGGACGGTAACGGACGCTGGGCCAAACGTCAGGGCAAGTTACGTGTCTTCGGTCATAAAGCAGGGGTGAAATCGGTTCGCCGCGCGGTCAGTTTTGCCGCCAGCCACCATTTAGATGCACTCACGCTTTATGCCTTCAGCAGCGAAAACTGGAACCGTCCGGTGCAGGAAGTCTCCGCCCTGATGGAGCTTTTTGTCCGTGCTCTGGATAGTGAAGTAAAAAGCCTGCATAAACATAACGTCAGGCTGCGGGTGATCGGCGATATCAGTCGATTCAGCGCGCGTTTGCAGGAGCGGATCCGCCGCTCTGAAGCACTGACGGAAAATAACGATGGCCTGACGCTCAATATCGCTGCCAACTACGGCGGCCGTTGGGATATCATTCAGGGAGTAAGGGAACTGGCCGAACAGGTACGGGGAGGGGAGTTGCACCCGGATCAGATCAGCGAGGAATTATTGAGCGAGCGGGTTTGCATGAGCGATCTGGCGCCGGTGGATCTGGTTATCCGCACCGGTGGCGAACATCGCATCAGTAACTTCCTGCTGTGGCAAGTCGCCTATGCTGAACTTTACTTTACTGATGTGCTCTGGCCTGATTTCGATGAACTTGTCTTTGAAGGTGCGCTGAATGCATTTGCACAACGTGAGCGCCGCTTCGGGGGAACAACACCTATCGGCGCCGATGCGTCCTAGGGAGAACTTTTGCTGAAGTATCGCCTCATAACTGCTCTGATTTTAATCCCGATCGTTATCGCGGCGCTGTTCCTGTTGCCGCCGCTGGCCTTTGCTCTGGTAACGCTCGTCGTGTGCATGTTAGCAGCCTGGGAGTGGGGCCAACTGGCCGGTTTTACCTCCCGTTCGCAGCGCATCTGGCTGGCGATACTGTGCGGTTTTCTGTTGGCGCTGATGATGCTCAGCGTTCCCGCCTACCATCAATCCGTGCCGCAGGTAAGCGGCTCGCTGTGGCTGTCGCTGGCCTGGTGGCTGGCGGCGCTGCTGCTGGTGCTGTTTTACCCCGGCTCGGCCGCCATCTGGCGCAATTCGCGCCCGCTGCGCCTGCTGTTTGGTCTGCTGACCATCGTGCCGTTCTTCTGGGGCATGCTGGCGCTGCGTCAGTTCGGCTATGAGCAAAACCCGTTTACCGGCGCCTGGTGGCTGCTGTACGTGATGCTGCTGGTGTGGGGCGCGGATTCCGGTGCCTATATGTTCGGCAAGCTGTTCGGCAAGCATAAGCTGGCGCCGAAGGTCTCGCCGGGTAAAACCTGGGAAGGGTTGATCGGCGGGCTGCTGACGTCGGCGGTGATCTCGTGGCTGTTCGGCCGCTACGCGCCGCTGAACGTGGTGCCGACCACGCTGCTGGCCTGTTCGGTGATCGCCGCGCTGGCTTCGGTGCTGGGCGATTTGACCGAAAGCATGTTCAAACGCGAAGCGGGCATCAAGGACAGCGGGCATTTGATTCCCGGCCACGGCGGCATACTGGATCGTATCGACAGCCTGACCGCGGCGGTGCCGGTGTTTGCCTGCCTGATGCTGTTGGTGTTTTAATCCGTCGATGACGGAAAGTGAGGGATGATGGTCAGCGTGCTTTGGAACCTGGTGGCGTTTCTGATTGCGCTCGGTATCTTGATTACCGTGCATGAGTTCGGACACTTTTGGGTTGCCCGTCGTTGCGGCGTGCGCGTTGAACGCTTCTCCATCGGCTTCGGCCGGGCGCTGTGGCGCCGCACCGATCGCCAGGGCACCGAGTACGTTATCGCTCTGATCCCGCTCGGCGGCTACGTGAAGATGCTGGACGAGCGCGTGGAGTCGGTGGCGCCGGAGATGCGCCACCAGGCCTTCAACAATAAAACCGTCTGGCAGCGCGCGGCCATCATCAGCGCCGGCCCCATCGCCAACTTCCTGTTTGCTATCCTTGCCTATTGGCTGGTGTTCATCATCGGCGTGCCGAGTTTCCGCCCGGTGATCGGCGAAATCGCGCCGCAATCCATCGCCGCCAAGGCCGAAATTTCGGCTGGCATGGAACTAAAGTCGGTTGACGGCATCGAAACGCCTGATTGGGAGTCAGTTCGTCTGGCGCTGGTGGCGAAGATTGGCGATGCGCAAACCGAAGTCGGCGTCGCGCCGTTCGGTTCTTCGCAGGTGGTGACCAAAACCCTGGACTTGCGCCAGTGGAACTTTGAACCGGACAAGCAGGATCCCGTTGTCGCGCTGGGCATTATGCCGCGCGGCCCGCAGATCGAATCCGTGTTGGCGGAAGTGCAGCCTAACTCGGCGGCGCAAAAGGCGGGTTTACAAGCGGGGGACAGGATCGTTAAAGTCGATGGTCAGCCGTTGGGTCGTTGGCAGACGCTGGTGAAGCGTATCCACGATGGCCCGGGGCAACCGCTGGCTTTGGAGATTGAAAGAAACGGCGCCCCCTTGTCTTTGACGCTGATACCGGATACAAAGCCGGTGGGAAAAGACAAATCGGTGGGGTTTGCAGGCATCATTCCAAAAGTGCTGCCGCTGCCGGACGAGTATAAAACGATTCGCCAGTATGGACCGTTCCCGGCGCTGTATCAGGCCGGCGACAAGACCTGGCAGCTGATGCGGCTGACGGTCAACATGCTGGGCAAATTAATAACCGGTGATGTAAAGCTGAACAACCTGAGTGGCCCGATCTCGATTGCACAGGGAGCTGGGGCGTCAGCCGGAGTCGGGTTCGTGTATTATCTGATGTTCCTGGCGTTGATTAGCGTCAACCTGGGTATCATCAACCTGTTCCCATTACCGGTGTTAGATGGTGGGCATCTCCTCTTCCTGGCGATAGAAAAGCTGAAGGGTGGGCCGGTTTCCGAGCGAGTACAGGACTACAGCTACCGCATAGGTTCGATCGTGCTGGTGTTGTTGATGGGTCTTGCACTTTTCAATGATTTTTCCCGCCTCTAGGGGCGGGGATAGGTTAGGAAGAACGCATAACAACGATGGCGATGAAAAAGTTGCTCATAGCGTCGCTGCTGTTTGGCAGCGCCACCGTATACGGTGCAGACGGGTTCGTAGTGAAAGACATTCATTTCGAAGGCCTGCAGCGAGTCGCCGTCGGTGCGGCGTTACTCAACATGCCGGTTCGCGTCGGCGATACCGTCACTGACGATGACATCAGTAATACCATCCGTGCCTTGTTTGCCACCGGCAACTTCGAGGACGTGCGCGTGCTGCGCGATGGTAATACCTTGATCGTGCAGGTGAAGGAACGTCCTACCATCGCCAGCATCACTTTCTCCGGCAACAAGTCGGTGAAGGATGACATGCTCAAGCAGAACCTGGAAGCCTCCGGCGTCCGGGTGGGCGAGGCGCTCGACCGCACCACGATCTCCAGCATTGAAAAAGGGCTGGAAGACTTCTACTACAGCGTCGGTAAATACAGCGCCTCGGTGAAAGCCGTAGTCACGCCGTTGCCGCGCAACCGTGTCGACCTGAAGCTGGTGTTCACGGAAGGGGTCTCCGCCAAGATTCAACAAATCAACATCGTCGGCAACCATGCCTTCACCAACGACGAACTGATCTCACGCTTCCAACTGCGTGACGAAGTGCCATGGTGGAACCTGGTCGGCGATCGCAAATACCAGAAGCAAAAACTGGCGGGCGATCTCGAAACCCTGCGCAGCTTCTATCTGGATCGCGGCTATGCCCGCTTCAACATCGATTCTACCCAGGTGAGCCTGACGCCGGATAAAAAAGGCATCTACATCACCATCAACATCACCGAAGGCGAGCAGTACAAGCTTTCCGATGTTGTCGTGAACGGCAATCTGGCCGGCCACTCGGCGGAAGTCGCTCAGATCACCAAAATCGAGCCAGGCGAGCTGTACAACGGCAGCAAGGTGACCAAAATGGAAGACAACATCAAAACGATGTTGGGCCGTTATGGTTACGCCTACCCGCGCGTCGGCACTCAGCCTGAGATCAACGACGCGGATAAAACCGTCAAACTGCACGTCAACGTTGACGCGGGCAACCGCTTCTACGTGCGTCGCATCAAGTTCGAAGGCAACGATACCAGCAAGGATTCCGTACTGCGTCGCGAAATGCGCCAGATGGAAGGCGCCTGGCTCGGCAACGAGCAGGTCGAGCAGGGCAAAGAGCGTCTGAACCGTCTGGGCTACTTCGAAACGGTTGACGTGGAAACCCAGCGCGTGCCGGGCACCGCCGATCAGGTCGATGTGACCTACAAGGTGAAAGAACGCAACACCGGTACCTTCAACTTCGGCGTCGGTTACGGCACCGAGAGCGGCGTCAGCTTCCAGGCGGGCGTGCAGCAGGATAACTGGTTGGGTACCGGGTACTCGGTCGGCATCAGCGGCACCAAGAACGACTATCAGACCTATACCGAACTGTCGGTCACCAACCCGTACTTCACCGTTGACGGTGTGAGCCTGGGCGGCCGCATCTTCTACAACGACTTTAAGGCGGATGACGCGGATCTGTCGGACTATACCAACAAGAGTTACGGTATCGACGGCACGCTGGGCTTCCCGATCAACGAAAACAACTCGTTGCGCACCGGCCTGGGCTACGTCCACAACGGCCTGTCGAACATGCAGCCGCAGATCGCCATGTGGCGTTACCTCGACTCGATGGGCGTGGATGCGAACAAAACCGACCGCGCCAGCTACTCGACCGACGACTTTACGCTGAACCTGGGCTGGACCTACAACAACCTGGACCGCGGCTACTTCCCGACCTCGGGTAACCGCACCACGTTGAACGGCAAGGTCACCATTCCGGGCTCGGACAACGAATACTACAAGGTGACGCTGGACAGCGTACAATACGTGCCGATTAACGACGATCGCACCTGGGTGCTGTTGGGCCGTGGCCGTCTGGGTTATGCGGATGGGTTGGGCGGCAAGGAAATGCCGTTCTACGAGAACTTCTACGCCGGTGGTTCGAGCACCGTGCGCGGCTTCCAGTCCAACACCATTGGTCCGAAGGCGGTGTACTACAACTCCAACTCGTACCAGTGTCAGTTCAACGCCGGCAGCACGACCTCGCGTCAGAGCATCTGTAGCTCGGATGACGCGGTGGGCGGTAACGCCATGGCGGTCGCCAGCCTGGAGCTGATCACCCCGACGCCGTTCATCAGCGAGAAATACGCCAACTCGGTGCGGACCTCGCTGTTCATCGATGCCGGTACCGTGTGGGATACCAAGTGGAAGAATACCGACGAAACGCTGATGTACGGCGTGCCGGACTACAGCAAGGCCAGCAATATTCGTTCTTCCGCCGGTATCGCGCTGCAGTGGATGTCGCCATTGGGGCCATTGGTGTTCTCTTACGCCAACCCGATCAAGAAATACGAAGGCGACAAGTCCGAACAGTTCCAGTTTAACATCGGTAAGACCTGGTAACGGGTCTCGCCTCTGGGCATAACAGTTATTAAGAATCGCAATGGCCAGGCGCCCGCCGGCAGAGGGAGATGATTCTCATTGTTTGGTGGGACAAGTCTGGCAAATTGTGTACTTCAGTGTCATATGACACAAATGGGTGATGGTAAGGAGTTTATAGTGAAAAAGTGGTTGTGTGCCGCAGGCCTCGGTTTAGCAATGGCTGCTTCAGCTGGCGTTCAGGCAGCAGATAAGATCGCTGTCGTTAACGTCTCCAGCATTTTCCAACAGCTGCCGGCCCGTGAAGCGGTCGCTAAACAGCTGGAAAACGAGTTTAAAGGCCGTGCAAGCGAACTCCAGAACATGGAGCGTAGCCTGCAGACCAAAATGCAACGTCTGCAGCGTGACGGCGCTACCATGAAAGCCAGCGACCGCAGCAAGTTGGAAAAAGACGTGATGGCGCAACGCGAGCAGTTCTCTCAGAAAGCCCAGGCTTTCGAGCAGGACAACCGCCGTCGCCAGATGGAAGAACGTAACAAGATCCTGAGCCGTATTCAGGACGCGGTGAAATCTGTCGCCAGCAAAGGCGGTTATGACGTGGTGATCGACGCCAACGCCGTTGCCTATGCAGACTCTTCCAAAGATATCACTGCTGACGTGCTGAAACAGGTTAAATAACACATGCTTTCAATTCGACTGGCTGATTTAGCGCAGCAGTTGGATGCACAATTGCACGGTGATGGCGATCTCGTCATCACCGGCATTGCTTCTATGCATTCGGCACAGCCTGGCCAAATCACGTTTTTGTCAAACAGCCGCTATCAAGAGCAGCTGTCTTCCTGCCAGGCAAGCGCCGTGGTGCTTACCGAAGCGGATTTACCACACTGCCGTGCTGCGGCGCTGGTGGTTAAAAACCCTTATCTGACCTACGCGCGCATGGCGCAACTGATGGACACTACGCCGGCACCAGCACAGGATATCGCGCCAAGCGCGGTGATCTCGCCTGAAGCGCAGCTGGGGCAGAACGTCGCCATTGGGGCGAACGCGGTGATTGAGTCGGGTGCGGTGCTTGGCGATAACGTGGTTATCGGCCCGGGCTGCTTCATCGGCAAACACGCACGCATCGGCGCGGGAACGCGTCTGTGGGCGAATGTCACGATTTATCATGCGGTTGAAATCGGCCAGCGCTGCCTGATCCAGTCCGGCACCGTGATCGGCGCGGACGGTTTCGGCTATGCGAACGAGCGCGGCGAGTGGATCAAAATCCCTCAGTTGGGCACGGTGATTATCGGCGATCGCGTCGAAATCGGCGCTTGCACCACCATTGACCGCGGCGCTTTGGATAACACCCAAATCGGGAATGGTGTTATCATCGACAACCAATGCCAGATTGCACATAACGTCGTGATTGGCGACAATACCGCCGTCGCCGGCGGTGTGATCATGGCCGGCAGCCTGAAAATCGGCCGCTACTGCCAGATCGGCGGTGCCAGCGTGATCAACGGTCACATGGAGATTGCCGACAAGGTTGTTGTTACCGGAATGGGAATGGTTATGCGACCAATCACCGAACCTGGGGTATACTCTTCGGGCATTCCGTTGCAGCCTAACAAGGTTTGGCGTAAAACCGCTGCGTTGGTGATGAATATCGATGAGATCAGCAAACGCTTGAAAGCTGTCGAACGTAAAGTCGGAAAAGACTAATCATTGCCGCCCGCCCTGGCGGGTACAAAACGAAACGCGTTGGTCGTGAGACCAAAAGCGCAAAGAGATGTTAATTTGCGGCCTGCATGATGATCTCCTTTTGGGGTCAGCGCAGGCCGTGTTGTTGATGCCATCAGTTTTTAGAGACAGGAAGAGTATTTTGACTACTGACACTCATACTCTGGATATTGCAGAAATTTTGGATCTGCTTCCTCACCGTTACCCGTTCTTGCTGGTCGACCGCGTCCTCGAGTTTGAAGAGCACAAATATCTGCGTGCGGTGAAGAACGTATCGGTGAATGAACCGTTTTTCCAGGGCCATTTCCCTGGCAAACCGATTTTCCCAGGCGTATTGATCCTGGAAGCCATGGCGCAGGCCACCGGTATCCTGGCGTTTAAAAGCGTCGGCAAACTGGAGCCGGGCGAGCTGTATTACTTCGCCGGTATCGACGAAGCACGTTTCAAGCGCCCTGTGGTGCCAGGCGATCAGATGGTCATGGAAGTCACCTTCGAGAAAACTCGCCGCGGTCTGACTCGCTTCAAAGGCGTGGCGACCGTTGACGGTAAAATTGTCTGCGAAGCAACCATGATGTGTGCCCGCAGCCGGGAGGCTTAATCCGTGATTGACCAAACCGCCTTTATCCATCCTAGCGCGATAGTCGAAGAAGGCGCCGTGATCGGCGCCAACGTGCATATCGGCCCATTCTGCTACGTCGGCTCCCAGGTGGAAATCGGCGCCGGCACGGTGCTGAAATCCCACGTGGTGGTGAACGGCATTACCAAGATTGGCTGCGATAATCAGATTTATCAGTTCGCCTCTATCGGCGAAGTGAATCAGGATCTGAAATATGCGGGCGAACCGACGCGCGTTGAAGTGGGCGATCGCAACCGCATCCGCGAAAGCGTGACCATTCATCGCGGCACCGCGCAGGGTACCGGCCTGACTAAAGTGGGCAACGACAACCTGCTGATGGTCAACGTGCACGTCGCCCACGATTGCGTGGTCGGCAATGCTTGCGTGCTGGCCAACAACGCCACGCTGGCGGGGCATGTGGAAATCGACGATCACGCCATCATCGGCGGCATGACGGCGATCCACCAGTTCTGCATTATCGGCGCGCATGTGATGGTAGGCGGTTGTTCCGGTGTCGCTCAGGACGTGCCTCCTTTCGTCATCGCTCAGGGCAACCACGCTACGCCGTTCGGCGTCAACGCGGTCGGCCTGAAGCGCCGCGGTTTTGACAAGGATGAACTGCAGGCAATCCGCAACGCCTACAAAATCCTGTATCGCAGCGAGAAAACGCTGGATGAAGCGAAAGCGGAAATCGAAGCCCTGGCCAAAGAACAGCCGGTGGTGCAGCAATACCTCGATTTCTTCACCCGTTCCACCCGTGGCATCATTCGCTGAGTTATGTCGAATCGTCCATTGACTATCGGACTGGTCGCCGGAGAAACCTCCGGTGACATTCTCGGCGCCGGCTTGATCCGTGCGCTCAAGGCGCAGATCCCCGACGCGCGTTTCGTAGGCGTCGCCGGCCCGTTGATGCAGGCCGAAGGCTGCGAAGCCTGGTACGAAATGGAAGAACTGGCGGTCATGGGCGTGGTGGAAGTGCTCGAGCGTTTGCCACGCCTGTTGAAGATCCGCAAGGATCTTACCCGCCGCTTCGGTGAGCTGCGGCCGGACGTGTTTGTCGGCATCGACGCGCCGGACTTCAACATCACGCTGGAAGGCCGCCTCAAGCAGCGTGGTATCCGCACCATCCACTACGTCAGCCCTTCCGTGTGGGCCTGGCGGCAAAAGCGCGTTTTCAAAATAGGCAAAGCCACCGATTTGGTGCTGGCCTTTCTCCCTTTCGAAAAAGCGTTTTACGATCGTTTCAACGTGCCTTGCCGGTTTATTGGCCACACCATGGCGGACGCCATGCCGTTGCAGCCCGACCGGCTGGCGGCGCGCGCTCAGCTTGGCATCGCTCCGCAGGCGCGCTGTCTGGCCTTGCTGCCGGGCAGCCGCGGCGCCGAAGTCGAGATGCTGAGCGCCGACTTCCTCAAAACCGCGCAGCTGCTGCGCACTCGTTATCCCGAGCTGGAAGTGGTGGTGCCGCTGGTCAACGCCAAACGGCGCGAGCAGTTTGAGCGCATCAAGGCCGAGGTTGCGCCGGATTTGACCGTACACCTGCTGAATGGGCAGGGGCGCGAAGCGATGATCGCCAGCGACGCGGCGCTGCTGGCATCCGGTACGGCGGCGCTGGAGTGCATGCTGGCCAAGTGCCCGATGGTGGTGGGCTATCGCATGAAGCCGTTCACTTTCTGGCTGGCGCAGAAGCTGGTGAAAACGCCTTACGTTTCGCTGCCGAATCTGCTGGCGGGGCGGGAGATCGTCACCGAGCTGTTGCAGCATGACTGCGTGCCGGACAAACTGGCCGCCGCCGTGATGCCGCTGCTGGAAGAGAGCCCGGAAACCGACGCGTTGAAACACACTTTCCTTACCTTGCACCAAAGCATCCGTTGCGGTGCGGACGAACAGGCCGCTCAGGCTGTGTTGGAGCTGGCGAAAGCATGATTGAACCCTTTATCTATCCCGCTGCCACGCTGATTGCCGGTGTGGACGAAGTGGGCCGCGGCCCGTTGGTCGGCGCGGTGGTCACCGCCGCCGTGATCCTCGATCCGGCGCAGCCGATCGTCGGTCTGGCGGACTCCAAGAAACTCAGTGAAAAACGCCGCCTGGCGCTGTATGACGAAATCGTCGCCAAGGCGCTCTCCTGGAGCCTGGGGCGCGCCGAACCGGCGGAAATCGACCAACTGAACATTTTGCACGCCACCATGTTGGCGATGCAGCGCGCGGTGGCCGGGTTGCATATCGCGCCGGACATGGTTTTAATCGACGGTAACCGTTGCCCGAGCTTGCCGATGCGTTCGCAGGCGGTGGTGAAGGGCGACAGCCGCGTGGCGGAGATCAGCGCGGCGTCCATTCTGGCGAAGGTCACGCGCGATCGCGAAATGGCCGAGCTGGACAGCGAGTACCCGGACTACGGTTTCGCGCAGCATAAAGGCTACCCGACCGCCTTCCACCTGGAGCGGCTGGCCGCGCTGGGCGCCACCGAGCATCATCGCCGCAGTTTCGCGCCGGTGAAAAGAGCGCTGGCGCTGTAGTCTGCGAGCCTGACCGGCTCGACGATAGCATTAACCCGGGCTCAGCCTGCTGAGCCCCTTCAATCAGGTATCTGGAGATGGCCGAACCTCGTTTTATTCACCTGCGCGTCCACAGTGACTACTCCATGATTGATGGATTGGCCAAGACGGCGCCGCTGGTGAAAAGAGCCGCCGCGTTAGCCATGCCTGCACTGGCAATCACCGATTTCACCAACCTGTGCGGGCTGGTGAAATTCTACGGCAGCGCGCACGGCGCCGGGATCAAACCGATCATCGGCGCGGATTTCCATGTGCAAAGCGAAGAGCTGGGCGATGAACTGGCTCAGTTGACGGTGCTGGCCAGCAACAACGAAGGCTACCAGAACCTGACGCTGCTGATTTCCCGCGCCTATCAGCGCGGCTACGGCGCCGCCGGCCCGACTATCGATCGCGACTGGCTGATTGAACATCGCGAAGGGCTGATCCTGCTCTCCGGTGCGCGTCAGGGCGACGTCGGCAAGTTTCTGCTGCGCGGCAACCAGGCGCAGGTGGATCAGTGTCTTGATTTCTACCAGCAGCATTTCCCGGACTGTTACTATCTGGAACTGATCCGCACCGGCCGTCAGGACGAAGAGAACTACCTGCATGCGGCGGTGGCGCTGGCCACTGAGCGCGGCTTGCCGGTGGTGGCCACCAACGACGTGCGCTTCCTGGTGGAAGATGACTTCGACGCCCATGAGATCCGCGTCGCCATTCACGACGGCTTTACGCTGGACGACCCCAAGCGGCCGCGCAACTACAGCCCGCAACAATACATGCGCAGCGAAGACGAGATGTGCGAGCTGTTCGCCGACATCCCGGAAGCGCTGCTGAACAGCGTCGAAATCGCCAAGCGCTGCAACGTCACCATTCGCCTCGGCGAATACTTCCTGCCGCAGTTCCCGACCGGCGATATGAGCACCGAGGACTTCCTGGTGCTCAAATCGAAAGAGGGGCTGGAAGAGCGTCTGGAGTTCCTGTTCCCCGATCCTGAAGTGCGCGCGCAGCGCCGCCCGGAATATGACGAGCGTCTGGACGTAGAGCTGAAGGTGATCAACCAGATGGGCTTCCCCGGCTACTTCCTGATCGTGATGGAGTTTATCCAGTGGTCGAAGGACAACAACGTGCCGGTGGGCCCGGGGCGCGGCTCCGGCGCCGGTTCGCTGGTGGCCTATGCGTTGAAAATCACCGACCTCGATCCGCTGGAGTTCGATCTGCTGTTCGAACGCTTCCTGAACCCGGAACGTGTCTCAATGCCCGACTTTGACGTCGACTTCTGCATGGAGAAGCGTGACCAGGTGATCGAGCACGTGGCGGAGATGTACGGCCGCGAAGCGGTATCGCAGATCATCACCTTCGGCACCATGGCGGCGAAAGCGGTTATCCGCGACGTGGGCCGCGTGCTGGGGCACCCGTACGGCTTCGTCGATCGCATCTCCAAGCTGGTGCCGCCGGATCCGGGCATGACGCTGGAGAAAGCCTTCGCCGCCGAACCGCAGCTGCCGGAAATTTACGAGGCCGACGAAGAGGTCAAGGCGCTGATCGACATGGCGCGCAAGCTGGAAGGGGTGACGCGCAACGCCGGTAAACACGCCGGGGGCGTGGTGATCGCGCCGACCAAGATCACCGACTTCGCGCCGCTGTACTGCGATGCCGAAGGGAACCATCCGGTGACCCAGTTCGACAAGAACGACGTGGAATACGCCGGGCTGGTGAAGTTCGACTTCCTCGGTCTGCGCACCCTGACCATCATTGACTGGGCGCTGGAGATGATCAACGCCCGGCGCGCCAAGACCGGGCTGGAACCGATCGACATCGCCGCCATTCCGCTCGACGACAAGAAAAGTTTCGACATGCTGCAGCGCTCGGAAACCACGGCGGTGTTCCAGCTTGAATCGCGCGGTATGAAAGATTTGATCAAACGTCTGAAGCCCGACTGCTTCGAAGACATGATCGCACTGGTGGCGCTGTTCCGTCCGGGGCCGCTGCAGTCGGGCATGGTGGATAACTTCATTGACCGCAAACACGGCCGTGAAGAGATCTCCTACCCGGACATTCAGTGGCAGCACGAGTCGCTCAAGCCGGTGCTGGAGCCGACCTACGGCATCATCCTGTATCAGGAACAGGTGATGCAGATTGCCCAGGTGCTGGCCGGCTATACGCTGGGCGGCGCGGACATGCTGCGCCGTGCGATGGGTAAAAAGAACCCGGTCGAAATGGCCAAGCAGCGCGGCGGCTTTGAAGACGGCGCCAAAGCGCGCGGCATCGACGGCGAACTGTCGGTGAAAATCTTCGACCTGGTGGAGAAATTCGCCGGTTATGGCTTCAACAAATCGCACTCCGCCGCCTATGCGCTGGTGTCGTACCAGACGCTGTGGCTGAAGGCCCACTACCCGGCCGAGTTTATGGCGGCGGTGATGACCGCCGATATGGACAACACCGACAAAGTGGTGGGGTTGGTGGACGAATGCTGGCGCATGGGGCTGAAGATCCTGCCGCCGGACATCAACAGCGGCCTGTATCACTTCCACGTCAACGACGACGGCGAGATCGTGTACGGCATCGGCGCCATCAAGGGCGTAGGGGAAGGGCCAATCGAGGCGATTATCGAGGCGCGCAACAGCGGCGAACAAGGTTATTTCAAAGACCTGTTCGATCTCTGCGCGCGCTCCGACATCAAGAAACTGAACCGCCGCATTCTGGAAAAACTGATCATGTCCGGGGCGTTCGATCGCCTTGGGCCGCATCGCGCCGCGCTGATGAATTCGCTCGGCGACGCGTTGAAAGCGGCGGATCAGCATGCGAAAGCCGAAGCTATCGGCCAGGTGGATATGTTTGGCGTGCTGGCGGAAGCGCCGGAGCAGGTAGAGCAATCCTACGCCAATATCGCGCCCTGGCCGGAGCAGGTGGTGCTGGACGGTGAACGGGAGACGCTGGGGCTGTACCTGACCGGCCACCCGATCACCCAGTACCTGAAGGAGATCGAACGTTACGCCGGTGGCCAGCGTTTGAAAGACATGCACCCGACGGATCGGGGCAAAATGACTACCGCCGTCGGGTTGGTGGTCGCCGCGCGGGTGATGGTGACCAAGCGCGGCAACCGCATCGGCATCTGCACGCTGGATGACCGTTCGGGCCGTCTGGAAGTGATGTTATTCACCGAAGCGTTAGAAAAATACCAGCATTTGTTGGAAAAAGACCGTATCCTTATCGCCAGTGGACAGGTCAGCTTTGATGACTTTAGCGGCGGGCTTAAAATGATGGCCCGCGAGGTAATGGACATCAGTGAAGCCCGGGAAAAATACGCTCGCGGGCTTGCTATCTCGCTGACTGACAGGCAAATTGATGACCAGCTTTTGAACCGTCTCCGTCAGTCGTTGGAACCCCATCGATCGGGGACGATTCCAGTGCATCTCTACTATCAACGGGAAGATGCGCGAGCCAAGCTGCGTTTTGGCGCAACCTGGCGCGTGACGCCCACCGACCGCTTGTTGATCGACTTGCGGACGTTGGTAGGCAATGAGCAGGTGGACTTGGAATTTGACTAAAATAGGAATGCTATGAGTCTGAATTTTCTTGATTTTGAACAGCCGATTGCAGAGCTGGAAGCGAAAATTGACTCGCTGACTGCAGTCAGCCGTCAAGACGAAAAATTAGATATTAATCTGGACGAAGAGGTTCAGCGCCTGCGTGAAAAGAGCGTTGAGCTGACGCGCAAGATTTTTGCCGATCTTGGGGCCTGGCAGATTGCCCAATTGGCACGCCACCCGCGCCGTCCTTATACCCTGGATTATATCAAACACATCTTTACCGACTTCGAAGAGTTGGCGGGCGATCGCGCTTACGCTGACGACAAAGCGATCGTCGGGGGGATTGCGCGCCTGGATGGCCGCCCGGTGATGATCATCGGGCACCAGAAAGGCCGTGAAACCAAAGAGAAGATCCGCCGCAACTTCGGCATGCCGGCGCCGGAAGGCTACCGCAAGGCGCTGCGCCTGATGGAAATGGCCGCACGCTTCAAGATGCCGATCATCACCTTTATTGATACCCCGGGCGCTTATCCGGGCGTGGGCGCGGAAGAACGCGGCCAGTCGGAAGCTATCGCGCGCAACCTGCGTGAGATGTCGCGTCTGAACGTGCCGGTCATCTGCACCGTCATCGGCGAAGGTGGCTCCGGCGGCGCGCTGGCAATCGGCGTGGGCGACAAGGTGAACATGCTGCAGTACAGCACCTACTCGGTGATTTCGCCGGAAGGCTGTGCTTCCATCCTGTGGAAGAGCGCCGATAAGGCCCCGCTGGCGGCAGAAGCGATGGGCATCACCGCACCGCGTCTGAAAGAGCTGAAGCTGATCGACTCGGTGATCCCGGAGCCGCTGGGTTCCGCGCACCGCGACGTGCCGGCGATGGCCGCCGCGCTGAAAGCGCAGCTGCTGGCCGATCTGAAAGATCTGGATGGTCTGAACGACGAAGAGTTGCTCAACCGCCGTTACCAGCGTCTGATGAACTACGGCTACTGCTGAGTTCTGTGCTTCGCTGCAAGAAACCGCCTCCGGGCGGTTTTTTTTGGCTACACACCGCCGGATTTTCGTGGTGTTATAGAGACTTGGCCGTTAACTGACAGGAGCTGCCGATGAATATCATCGCCATCATGGGCCCGACGGGCGTCTACTACAAAGATGAGCCGATTCGCGAGCTCCACGCTGCGCTGGCCGCCATGGGATTCCAGCTGGTGTACCCCAAAAACAGCGGTGACCTGCTGAAGCTGATCGAAGCCAACGCCCGCATCTGCGGAGTGATCTTCGACTGGGACGACTACAGCCTGGAGCTGTGCAGCGAGATCAACGAGCTGAACGAATACCTGCCGCTGTACGCCTTTATCAATACCCACTCCACCTTCGACGTCAGCCTGCATGAAATGCGCATGGTGCTCTATTTCTTCGAGTACGGCCTGAATGCGGCGGACGACATCGCGCAGCGCATCCAGCAGTACACCGCGGAATACATCGACACCATTACGCCGCCGCTGACCAAGGCGCTGTTCAACTATGTGCGCGAAGGCAAGTACACCTTCTGCACGCCGGGCCACATGGCCGGCACCGCGTTTCAAAAAAGCCCGGTGGGCTGCCTGTTCTATGACTTCTTCGGCGCCAATACCCTGAAGGCCGACATCTCGATTTCGGTCACCGAGCTCGGTTCGCTGCTGGATCACACCGGGCCGCACCTGGAGGCCGAAGAGTATATCGCGCGCACCTTCAACGCCGAGCAGAGCTATCTGGTCACCAACGGCACCTCCACCGCCAACAAGATCGTCGGCATGTATTCGGCGCCAGCGGGCAGCACGGTACTGATCGACCGCAACTGCCACAAATCGCTGTGCCACCTGCTGATGATGAGCGATATCGTGCCGATCTATCTGCGCCCGCTGCGCAACGCCTACGGCATCCTCGGCGGGATCCCGCAGCGCGAATTCACGCGTGAGAGCATCGCCGCCCGGGTGCAGGCGACGCCGAACGCCACCTGGCCGGTGCATGCGGTGATCACCAACTCCACCTATGACGGCCTGCTGTACAACACCGACTACATTAAGCAGACGCTGGAGGTGCCGTCGATCCACTTCGACTCCGCCTGGGTGCCTTACACCAACTTCCATCCGATTTACGACGGCAAGAGCGGCATGAGCGGCGAGCGGGTGCCCGGCAAGGTTTTCTACGAAACCCAATCTACCCACAAGCTGCTGGCCGCCTTCTCGCAGGCCTCGATGATTCATATCAAGGGCGACTACGATGAGAGCACCTTCAACGAAGCCTACATGATGCACACCACCACTTCGCCGCACTACGGCATCGTGGCGTCGATGGAGACCGCCGCCGCCATGCTGCGCGGCAACCCGGGGCGCCGTTTGATCAACCGTTCGGTGGAACGCGCGCTGCATTTTCGCCGTGAAGTGCAGCGGCTGCGCGAGGAAAGCGACAGCTGGTTCTTCGATATCTGGCAGCCGGAAGAGATCGATGAGGCGCAGTGCTGGCCGCTGGATCCGGACGATAACTGGCACGGTTTCGGCCAGACCGATCGCGATCATATGTACCTCGATCCGATCAAGGTGACGATCCTGACACCGGGCATGAATGAGCTGGGCGCGCTGGAAGAAGAGGGGATCCCGGCGGCGCTGGTGGCGAAGTACCTCGACGAACGCGGCATCGTGGTGGAGAAGACCGGGCCGTACAACCTGCTGTTCCTGTTCAGTATCGGCATCGATAAAACCAAGGCGATGAGCCTGCTGCGCGGCCTGACCGACTTCAAGCGCGCCTACGATCTCAACCTGCGGGTGAAGAACATGCTGCCGGATCTGTACGCCGAAGATCCGGATTTCTATCGCCATATGCGCATCCAGGATCTGGCCGCCGGCATTCATCGCCTGATCCGCCAACACGATCTGCCAGGCCTGATGCAGCGGGCGTTCGACGTGCTGCCGGAAATGAAGCTGACGCCGCACCAGATGTTCCAGGAGCAGGTGCGCGGCAATGTCGAAACCTGCGAGCTGGATCAGTTGGTGGGCAAGGTGGCGGCCAATATGATCCTGCCTTATCCGCCGGGCGTGCCGTTGGTGATGCCGGGGGAAATGATCACCGAAGAGAGCCGTGCGGTGCTCGATTTCCTGCTGATGCTATGCTCGATCGGTGAGCGCTATCCCGGTTTTGAAACCGATATCCACGGCGCCAAACTGACGGAAGACGGGTGCTATCTGGTGAAGGTGCTGAAAGCCCCGCAGCCATAAGGCCATAACGCGCCCGGCGGTTTGGCAAGATAAGCCGGGCTTTTTCATTGACGGCATCGCCGCCGCCGGATACCGTGCCCCATCAGAATGAACAGGAGAGGGTTTCTATGCTGGCATTACGTCAGGTGCATCACATCGCGATCATTGGCGCGGACTACGCCGCCAGCAAGCGTTTTTACTGCGACATTCTCGGGTTTACCCTGCTGAGCGAAGTCTACCGTGAGGAGCGCGGCTCCTGGAAAGCGGATCTTGCGCTCAACGGGCAATACACCATCGAGCTGTTTTCTTTCCCCTCGCCGCCGGCTCGCGTCAGCCGCCCGGAGGCCTGCGGCCTGCGCCATCTGGCGTTCAGCGTCGACGACATCGATCAGGCTATCGCTCATCTGCAGGCGGCCGGCGTTGCCTGCGAACCGGTGCGTGTCGATCCCTACACCCAATCCCGCTTTACCTTTTTCAGCGATCCCGATGGTTTACCGTTAGAATTATACGAGAGTTAACGGCTTAATCGCCCCCCGGCGGCCACAGCCGGGGGCGGTTATGCTATGATCGCGCCCTTGCCCTACATGCCTACAGAGTTATTTCCGCCATGCAAGAGCCTGCTTTTCGCGTCGGGGAGTGGCTGGTTACTCCTGCCGACAACACCATCAGCCGCGATGGTCGCCAGAAAACGCTGGAACCGCGCCTGATCGACATGCTGTGCTATTTCGCCCGGCACCCCGACGTGGTGCTGAGCCGCGACGAGCTGATCGACAACGTCTGGAAGCGCAATATTGTCACCAACCACGTGGTGACCCAATGTATTTCAGAGCTGCGCAAGTACCTGAAAGACGGCGACAGCGACAGCCCGGAATACATTATCACCGTGCCCAAGCGCGGGTATAAGCTGGCGACGTCGGTGATCTGGTGTGAAGAGGGGGAGACACAACCCGCGATTGCACTGGCGCCGCAGATCGCGGTGATTATGCATGAGCCGGAAGACGGCAGCGATGATGAAGAGGATACGCCCTATGTGCCGCCGCGCCGGGCAAGCGTGCCGGCTGCCGCGCCCGGCGAGAAGAAGCCGCATTTTTATCGCCGCTCGACGTTCTGGGTGTGGCTGGCGTTTCTGAGTGCGCTAAGCGTCTGCGTGGCGTTTGTCGGCATCGCCACGCTGTCGCAGCGCGTGCCGGTATCGACCATGCCGGTGCTGCTCAACCCGCGCGATATCGATATCCGCATCCAGGGCGGCGAGAGCTGCAGCAACTGGATGCCCCAGCTCTCTTACGTGGTGGGCGTCAGCGAGCTGATCACCGATTCGCTGAACACCTACTCGACTTTCCTGGTGCATGACCAAACTAATTACAACTATTCCGGCCCCAGCAACTCGGGTAAGTCGCTGTATATCGAGTTCGTCAATCAGCGCCACTACCGCGCCCAGCAGTGTTTCCTCTCCGTGCGGCTGGTGGATAACGCCGACAGTTCGATCATGTTGGACAAGCGTTACTTTATCACCGCCGATAACCAGCTGAAGATCCAGACCGACTTCCTCGCCAGCCTGTCCGCGGCGCTGAAGCAGCCTTGGCCGCCACAGCTGGAGCAGCGTCTGGCGCAGTTGCTGCCCGACAACGGGCCGTTGCTGCAGCGTTTCTACCAGGCGCATCAGTTGCTGATCCACGGTGACGCCGATTCGTTGACCCGCGCCAGCGCCCAGCTGAGCGAGCTGATTAACAGCGCGCCGAACTTCCGCTATCTGCTGGCTGAAAAAGCGTTGGTGGATCTGCTGCGCAATTCTTATCAACCGTTCGACAGCCCGGCCTTGGGGCAACTGCGCGCCGATATCAGCCATCTGGCGACGATCCCCGAATTGAAGAACACGCCGATCATGCAGCAGGTTCTGGCGGTAGATGCTTTGACGCAGGGGCGTATTGACGAGGCGCACCGGGCGATCGATCTGGGGATTGAATTGCAAATGTCGTGGCTGAATTATGTGCTGCTGGGCAAGGTGTATGAAATGCAGGGGCAGAATCATTTGGCGGCCGACTCTTATATTACCGCCTTCAATCTTCGCCCCGGTGAGGATACCTTGCATTGGATCACCAATGGCGTATTCCAGACGTCATTGACCAACGTGGTGCCTTATTTAAATAACTATCAGCGCCAATAATTAACCCAATATCACGCCGCCCTTATTCTTCGGGGATCATGGCGGCGTTATTTATTGGTGAAGTCATGTTGCATGAATGTATTATTTTGCTGCGCGATATTATCTCTTTTTTGCCATTTGTTATGCGTTATTAACCTTGTCATCTTTTTGTTTTTAAATGATGTTTATCTTTTCTTTAGCCTGTCTTTTTATCTTGATGTGTTAATGAAAAACCTCAGGTTATCATTTGTATGATCATGAGCGTAATCTCACTTTATCTTTAGGACTTTATTCCCCCCGATGGTTAGCATCCTGACTATCAAGCCGGCTCATTAAAATCTTTTATTTATGGGCGTGGCTTATAAGAAACGTAAATCAGGAGAAACTGACCATGGCTTCACCCAAGAAAATAGGGCTTATTGCCTGCACCGGCGTGGTCGCCGGTAATATGATGGGGAGCGGGATTGCCTTATTGCCCGCCAACCTGGCGAGTCTCGGATCCATCGCCATTTGGGGATGGGTGATCTCGATTATCGGGGCGATGTCGCTGGCTTATGTGTATGCCCGCCTCGCCACCAAAAACCCACAGCAGGGCGGCCCTATCGCCTACGCCGGTGAAATTTCCCCGGCCTTCGGTTTCCAGACCGGCGTGCTTTATTACCATGCCAACTGGATCGGTAACCTGGCCATCGGCATTACCGCCGTTTCTTATCTCTCCACCTTCTTCCCGGCGCTGAATAACCCGGTGCCCGCCGGCATCGCCTGTATCGCCATCGTGTGGGTCTTCACCTTCGTGAACATGCTGGGCGGAACCTGGGTCAGCCGTTTGACCACCCTGGGCCTGGTGCTGGTGCTGATCCCGGTGATCGTGACCGCCACCCTTGGCTGGCACTGGTTTGACGCCGCCACCTACCAGGCTAACTGGAACACCTCCGGCACCACCGACAGCCATGCGGTCATCAAAAGTATCCTGCTGTGCCTGTGGGCGTTCATCGGCGTGGAATCCGCGGCGGTCAGCACCGGCATGGTGAAAAACCCGAAACGCACCGTACCGCTGGCGACCATGCTCGGCACCGGTCTGGCGGGCATCATCTATATCGCCGCCACCCAGGTGATCAGCGGTATGTTCCCGGCGTCTGAAATGGCCGCCAGCGGCGCGCCGTTCGCCATCAGCGCCTCGGCGATTATGGGCAACTGGGCCGCACCGATGGTTTCCGCGTTCACCGCCTTTGCCTGCCTGACCTCGCTCGGGTCATGGATGATGCTGGTCGGCCAGGCCGGGGTGCGCGCCGCCAACGACGGCAACTTCCCGAAAGTGTACGGCGAGCTGGATAAAAACGGCATTCCGAAGAAAGGCCTGCTGCTGGCCGGTTGCAAAATGACCGCGCTGATGGTGCTGATCACCCTGATGAGCTCCGCCGGCGGCAAAGCGTCCGACCTGTTCGGCGAGCTGACCGGCATCGCGGTGCTGCTGACCATGCTGCCTTACTTCTACTCCTGCGTAGACCTGATCCGCTTCGAAGGGGTCAACGTGCGCAACCTGCTGAGCCTGATCGCTTCAGTGTGCGGCTGCGGCTTCTGCTTCATCGCGCTGATGGGCGCCAACTCTTTCGAACTGTCCGGCACCTTTATCATCAGCCTGATTATCCTGATGTTCTACGCCCGGAAAATGAATACCCGCCAGGCTGCCAGCGCAGCGGCGGTCGATGAAAACACCACGGCCAAAGCGCACTGATTCGCGTCCGCTGACCGACTGAATTTACCCAGCCCCTTTCTTTCCGACCTGTCAGCCGCGACGGGAAGGGGCTTGCTTTGCCAGGAGAAATGCATATGAACGTTATCGCCATCATGAATCACATGGGTGTCTACTTTAAAGAAGAGCCTATCCGTGAACTGCATCAGGCGCTGGAAAGTCTGGATTTCCGCATCGTTTACCCTAACGATCGCGAAGACCTGCTGAAACTGATCGAGAACAACGCCCGCTTGTGCGGGGTGATCTTCGACTGGGACAAATACAACCTGGAGCTGTGCGAAGAGATCAGCCAACTGAACGAGTACATGCCGCTGTACGCATTCGCCAACACCTATTCGACGCTGGACGTCAGCCTGAACGATCTGCGCATGCAGGTGCGCTTCTTCGAGTATGCGCTCGGCGCGGCAACCGATATCGCCGCCAAGATCAAACAGAATACCGACGAATATATCGACACCATCCTGCCACCGCTGACCAAGGCGCTGTTCAAATACGTGCGCGAAGGCAAATACACCTTCTGTACGCCGGGCCACATGGGCGGCACCGCGTTCCAGAAAAGCCCGGTCGGCAGCCTGTTCTACGATTTCTTCGGCCCGAATACCATGAAGTCGGATATCTCGATTTCGGTGTCCGAGCTGGGATCGCTGCTGGATCACTCCGGCCCGCACAAAGAGGCGGAAGAGTATATTTCTCGCGTGTTCAACGCCGAACGCAGCTATATGGTCACCAACGGCACCTCCACCGCCAACAAGATCGTCGGCATGTATTCGGCGCCGGCGGGCAGCACGGTGCTGATTGACCGTAACTGCCACAAGTCGCTGACTCACCTGATGATGATGAGCGACATCACGCCGATCTATTTCCGCCCGACCCGCAACGCTTACGGCATCCTCGGCGGCATTCCGCAGAGCGAGTTCCAGCGCGCCACCATCGCCAAACGCGTGAAGGACACCCCGAACGCCACCTGGCCGGTGCACGCGGTGATCACCAACTCCACCTATGACGGCCTGCTGTACAACACCGACTTTATCAAGAACACCCTGGACGTGAAGTCTATCCACTTCGACTCCGCCTGGGTGCCTTACACCAACTTCCATCCGATCTATAAAGGCAAGTGCGGCATGAGCGGCGGCCGCGTGGAGGGCAAGGTGATCTATGAAACCCAGTCCACCCACAAACTGCTGGCGGCCTTCTCGCAGGCGTCGATGATCCACGTGAAGGGCGACATCAACGAAGAGACCTTCAACGAAGCCTACATGATGCATACCACCACTTCGCCGCACTACGGCATTGTGGCCTCGACCGAAACCGCTGCGGCGATGATGAAAGGCAACGCCGGCAAGCGCCTGATCCACGGTTCTATCGAACGCGCGATCAAGTTCCGTAAAGAGATCAAACGCCTGAAAGTCGAGTCCGACGGCTGGTTCTTCGACGTCTGGCAGCCGGAGCATATCGATGAGCCGGAATGCTGGCCGCTGCGCTCCGACAGCGCCTGGCACGGTTTCAAGAACATCGACAATGAACACATGTATCTGGACCCAATCAAGGTCACCATTCTGACGCCGGGGATGAGCAAGGAAGGCGAGATGCAGCCGTTCGGCATCCCGGCCAGCATCGTGGCGAAATACCTCGACGAGCGCGGCATCATCGTCGAGAAAACCGGGCCGTACAACCTGCTGTTCCTGTTCAGCATCGGCATCGATAAAACCAAGGCGCTCAGCCTGCTGCGCGCGATGACCGACTTCAAACGTTCGTTCGACCTGAACCTGCGGGTGAAAAACATGCTGCCTTCGCTGTATCAGGAAGCGCCTGATTTCTATGAAAACATGCGCATTCAGGATCTGGCGCAGAACATTCACCGCCTGGTGGAGCAACACAACCTGCCGGACCTGATGTACCGCGCGTTCGAAGTGCTGCCAACCATGGTGATGAATCCGTACCAGGCGTTCCAGAAAGAGCTGCACGGCGAAGTGGAAGAGGTCTATCTGGAAGAGATGGTCGGTAAGGTCAACGCCAACATGATCCTCCCATACCCGCCGGGCGTGCCGCTGGTGATGCCGGGCGAGATGCTGACCGAAGAGAGCCGGCCGGTGCTGGAGTTCCTGCAGATGCTGTGCGAAATCGGCGCGCATTATCCGGGCTTTGAAACCGACATTCACGGCGCCTACCGTCAGGCGGACGGACGTTATCGGGTGAAAGTGCTGAAGGCGAAATAACCGCAGCCAAAAACAGGGGAGGCGCTCGCGCTTCCCCTTTGTCGTTCACCGACTGATGGGAGACCACCATGAAAACACCCTCACAGCCGCGCGCAATCTACTATGTCGTAGCGATACAAATTTGGGAATATTTCAGCTTTTACGGCATGCGTGCGTTATTGATCCTCTATCTGACCCACCAACTCGGCTATACCGACAGCCACGCCATCGATCTCTACAGCGCTTACGCTTCGTTAGTTTACGTCACTCCTATTCTTGGCGGCTGGCTCGCCGACCGCCTGCTGGGCAACCGCGTCGCGGTGATCGCCGGTGCGGCGCTGATGACCCTGGGGCATATCGTGCTCGGCCTGAGCGCGGTCTCCGCCCAGTCGCTCTATCTGGCGCTGGCGATCATCATCTGCGGTTACGGCCTGTTCAAATCCAATATCAGCTGCCTGCTGGGCGAGCTGTACCCGGCGCAGGACTCGCGCCGCGAAGGAGGCTTCTCGCTGCTGTACGCCGCCGGCAACGTCGGTTCCATTTTGGCGCCGATCGCCTGCGGGTTGGCGGCCGAGCGCTATGGCTGGCACGTCGGTTTTGCGTTGGCCGGGATCGGCATGTTCGCCGGTCTGGTGATTTTTCTGCTTGGCGGACGCCATTTCCGCCACACCCGCGGCGTGAATGCCCCGCTGATGCGCGCCAGGAGCCTGGGCCTGCCGCACTGGGGATGGCTGCTGGCGGCGCTGCTGGCGTCGCCGCTGTTCTTCACGTTGCTGTTTGAACGCGACTGGGCCGGCTATTTGCTCGGGTTGGTGTGCGTGGCGGCGGTGGCGCTGGTGGCGCGCATTATGCTGCGCGCGGACGCCGGCCAGCGGCGGGGGCTGTGGCAGATCATCGTACTGATGCTGCTGGGCACGCTGTTCTGGGCTTTTGCCCAGCAGGGCGGCAGCTCCATCAGCCTGTTTATCGATCACTTCGTCGACCGGCGCTGGTTCGGCTGGACGGTGCCGACCGCGCTGTTCCAGTCGGTTAACGCCTGCGCGGTGATGCTGGGCGGCGTGGCGCTGGCCTGGCTGGCGAGCGGCGGTGGCGCGGGCGACCGGACGCTGCGCATTTGGTGCAAGTTCGCCTTCGGTCTGCTGTTGATCGGCGTCGGCTTTATGCTGATGGCGCTCAATACGCGGCTGCACGGGCCGGGTTCGATGGGGCTGATGATCGCCGGCCTGGCGGTGATGGGCTTCGCCGAACTGTTTATCGATCCGGTGGCGATGGCGCAGATCACCCGGCTGAATATCCCCGGCGCCACCGGCGTGTTGACCGGTATCTATATGCTGGCGACCGGTTCGATCGCCAACTATCTGGCGGGCATCATCGCCAATCAGACCGCCGAAGACCACATCGAGGGGGCGGCGATGCAGGCGTATGGCCGCATTTTCGCTCAGATCGGCTGGGGGGCGGCCGGGTGCGCGCTGGCGGTGATCGCGGTGCTGGGCGGCTGGTGGCTGCTGACGCGGCGCCAGGCCCGGACGGTTAATGCTTGATTGATGGCGGTAGGCGGAGTTAACGTGCAGCTATGTAGAAGTGACAAAGCCTACCGATGGATACTGATCAATTAACGACGCAGGTGGCGGACCAGCTGGGCGCGCAGCAGCGGCTGCTGGTGGCGTTCAGCGGCGGCCTGGATTCCAGCGTGCTGCTGCATCTGCTGGCGGCGTTGCGCCGCCACCGTCCGGCGCTGCAGCTGCGTGCGCTGCACGTGCATCATGGCCTGAGCGTTTTCGCCGACCGCTGGGTTGAGCATTGCCGCAGCCGATGTGCCGACTGGCAGGTGCCGCTGACGGTGACGCACGTGCAGGTGGACGCCCGCCAGGGCGGCATCGAAGCGGCGGCGCGTGCGGCGCGCTATGCCGCCTTCAGCGCCGCCCTGGCGGAGGGCGAAGCGCTGCTCACCGCTCAACACCTTGACGATCAAAGCGAAACTTTCCTGTTGGCGCTCAAGCGCGGCAGCGGGCCGGCGGGGCTATCGGCGATGGCGGCGCGCGCCACGCTGGGCGAGCATTTGCTGTTGCGGCCGTTGCTGGGCTGCTCGCGTCAAACGCTGGAAAGCTACGCGCAGCGCCACGCCTTAAGCTGGATAGATGACGACAGCAATCAGGACACGCGCTTCGATCGCAATTTCCTGCGTTTGCAGGTTTTGCCGCAGCTCAACCAGCGCTGGCCGCACTTCGCTTCGGCGGTGGCGCGCAGCGCCAGCCTGTGCGCCGAGCAGGAGCAGCTGCTGGACGAACTGCTGGCGGAACCGCTGCAAAGCCTGTTGGCGGCGGACCGCTCATTGGCGATCGACGGCCTGACCGACTGTTCGCCGGTGCGGCGTTTCGCCTTGTTGCGGCGCTGGATCGCGTTGTTTAACGTCACTATGCCGGCGCGTGAGCAGCTACAGCGCCTGTGGGAGGAGGTGGCGCTCAGCCGGGAAGACGCCGAACCGCAGCTGCAGCTCGGCGCCTATCAGATCCGCCGATTCCGTGGCCGACTGCACCTGCTGCCGCCGCTGGCGGCGCTGCGCGGTGTGCATCTGCACTGGCGGCCTGACCAGCCGCTGACGTTGCCGGACGGGTTGGGGCAGTTGGTTGCCGGTGAGGGCGATCTGGCGCTACGCGCGCCGCAGCCAGCGCAGCGGATCAGCATTCGTTTCGGCGGCGTGCAGGGCGCCGTGCGTATCGTGGGGCGCGCCCATTCGCGGCCGATAAAAAAACTGTGGCAGGAGCTGGGGATCCCTCCCTGGCAGCGTGATCGCATCCCGTTGATTTATTATGATGAGCAGCTGATCGCTGCTTTGGGCGCATTCGTCTGTGAGGCGGGGCAGGTGCCGGAAGGCGAACGCCCGTGGCGGCTGCGCTGGGAAAAAAATCATAATCGCGAGGAGCACTGATGAAGTTAGTGGGGATCACGCTGTTGGCCGCCGGCCTGTTCAGCCTGCCGGCGTTGGCGGCGGGGGATGCGGCCGCCGGTCAGGCCAAAGCCGCCGCCTGTGCGGCGTGCCACGGCGCGCAGGGCAAGGTGACGGTGCCGATGTACCCGAATCTGGCCGGGCAGAACGCCATGTACCTGCAGCACGCGTTGCAGGCGTATAAGAAAGGGGAGCGCAACGGCGGCCAGGCCGAGGTGATGAAGGCCTATGTGTCGGGATTGTCGGATGACGATATCGCCGATCTGGCGGCTTATTACGCCAGCCTGAAACCCTAAATGACGAGGGCAGCCATTGGGCTGCCCTGTTGGGATGGGGTTACCGCTGCTCAGTCCGACAGACTGACGACCACGGTACCGATTTCCGGATGACTGAAACTGCTGATATGGTCCAGCCGCAGGTCGCGCTGCTGGCCGTTCTGTTCGATGGTCAGATACTCAACGCGTTTCTTTTGCAGCAGGTCGATCGCCTTGGCCTCGATCACTTCTCCGTCGCGTAACTCCAGCTTCAGAATAAGTTTATGCTGACAGGCGAGTTCCAGGTTGTCGTAGTCATCGCAATTGATGGGTTGGTACTCATCATTCATCAACATAGTCGCTCACCAATAAGTTAGCGGCGGCAAAGGCCGCCTGTTCCCTAACGGAGGACGGTAGCGCGTCGTTCGCTGCGACATCGTCCAATGCCTTTAACGCACAAGCCAGCGCATCAGGCACGTAGCCAAGATCTCCACTGCCAATCTCGGCGTAAGTACGGCGTACTAACTCACAGTATTGTTGCACAGTTTCCTCCCTTAAGAACCTCTGCATCATCAAGACCGCTCTCGCGATGAGGCGCAGGCTCTCGGAGTTTTATCCTATCCTAGACGACTATAGCACAGCTGTTATGGAGTTATCAGCACCCCGACACGCCTTTCGTTCTGCGCCGAGCCGGGCTGCGCTGGCGGCGTTCACCCCTGATCAAGTACACTGTCGCCGAATAACAACGAGGTCACCCATGGCGCTGAAAGCAACCATTTATAAAGCCGCGGTCAATATCGCTGATATGGATCGTCACTTCTATCACGACGCCACGCTGACGCTGGCGCAACACCCGTCCGAAAATGAACAGCGCATGATGCTGCGCCTGTTGGCCTGGATCTGCCATGCCGACGAGCGGCTGGTGTTCACCAAAGGGCTGAGCGCCGACGATGAGCCGGAGATCTGGCAGCGCAACGACCATAACGGGCTGGAAATGTGGATCGAGATGGGGTTGCCTGACGAGAAGCGCATTCGCAAGGCCTGCAACCAGTCGCCGCGCGTGGTGTTGTACGCTTACGGCGAGCGCGCCGCGCACGTGTGGTGGCAGGCGATGCAGGGCAAAGTGGCCGGTTACAAGAACCTGAGCGTACGCTTCCTCGACGACGAGCAGCTGGCGCGGCTGACGGCGCTGGCCAGCCGCACCATGACGCTACAGGCGACGCTGCAGGAGGGAACTATTTGGCTGTCCGATGCTCAGAATAGTCTGGAAATCCAGTTTGCCGAGTGGCAGCGGGCGCAGGTGTGACCGGTGCTGGAACTGTCAAGAAACGTCGCCATACCGGATAATGAGCTGGAATTAACGGCGATCCGCGCGCAGGGCGCGGGCGGCCAGCACGTGAACAAAACCTCAACGGCGATCCATTTGCGCTTTGACATCCGGGCATCCAGCCTGCCAGAGTATTATAAGGAAAGGCTGCTGGCGCTGAATCACCATTTAATTACCGCCGATGGCGTGGTGATTATCAAGGCGCAAGAGTATCGCAGTCAGGAATTGAATCGCGAAGCGGCGTTGGCCAGGCTGGTCGCGTTGATTCAGCAGGCGATGGTGGTGGAAAAAACGCGCAAGGCGACCAAGCCGACGAAAGGAGCGAAACTGCGTCGCCTGGAAGGCAAGACGCGTAAAGGCGCCACCAAGGCGCTGCGCGGCAAGGTTCGCACTTAGGAATACATGAACACAGTAGGAGAATAACTGTGAAGAAAATTACGATAGCCCTGTTCTTGGCGGCAGGCGCACTCTCGTTGTTGGGATGCAACAATCATTATCAACCGAAGGAACAACCGCTGCAGGCGATGCCGCAGAGTTATCAAGGGGTGTTGCCTTGCGCCGATTGCGGCGGTCTGGATACAGCGCTGTTCCTGGATGAAGATGGCACCTTCGTGCTGCAGGAAACCTATCGCGGCAGCAAAGACGGCGATCAGACCTTTGCCGACTACGGCAAATGGGCGCGCACCGCGGATAAGCTGGTGCTGACCGACAGCACCGGCGAGAAACGCTACTTCCGTCCGGTGGGCAAGAGCCTGGAGATGCTGGATCGCAGCGGCGCGCCGATCGAGTCCAAGCTGAATTACCGTCTGGAGCCGGTCGAAAAGCCGTTGCCTAAAACGCCAATGGTGATGAAAGGCAGTTATACCTATATGGCGGATGCGGCAGTCTTCAAAGACTGCGCCACCGGCATCACTTTCCCGGTGGATAACAACATCGCGCTGGAGCAAGGTTACGCCAAGGCCAATAAGACTGCCGGCGAGCCGGTGTTCCTGACCTTCAACGCGCACTTCAGCGTGCAGCCGTCGATGGAAGAGGGGCAGATTGAAAAAGCGGTGGTGCCGGACGGCAAGATCGCGTTCGACCGCAGCAAAAGCTGCAGCAGCAAGTAACGCGTTTCGGATATAAAAAAACCCGCCTAGGCGGGTTTTTTATTCTCTGGCGATCGGCGCTTAGCGTTTGATCTGGCCCAGCAGGAAATCAACGATTTCGCCGGTTTTGATCATTTGCTTCTCGCCGACGCGGCGGTTCTTGTACTCGATCTCTTCGTTATCGAGGTTACGATCGCCGATAACGATAGAGTGCGGCACGCCGATCAGCTCCATATCCGCGAACATCACGCCCGGACGCTCTTTGCGGTCATCGAGGATCACGTCGATGCTGTGGGAACGCAGGGTGTTGTACAGCTCTTCTGCCAGCGCCTGTACGCGGAACGACTTGTGCATGTTCATCGGCAGGATCGCCACCTGGAACGGCGCGATGGCGTCCGGCCAGATGATGCCGCGTTCGTCGTGGTTCTGCTCGATGGCGGCGGCCACGACGCGCGTGACCCCGATGCCGTAGCAACCCATGGTCAGCACCTGGTTGCGGCCGTCTTCACCCTGCACGGTCGCTTTCATCGCTTCCGAGTACTTGGTGCCGAGCTGGAAGATATGGCCCACTTCGATGCCGCGTTTGATCAGCAGCGTACCCTGACCGTCCGGGCTGGCGTCGCCTTCCACCACGTTACGGATATCGGCCACCTGCGGCAGCGGCAGATCGCGCTCCCAGTTGATGCCGAAGTAGTGTTTGCCGTCAACGTTGGCGCCGGCGCCGAAATCGCTCATCGCCGCCACGCTGCGGTCGGCTACCACTGGCATCGGCAGCTTGACTGGGCCAAGCGAGCCTGGGCCGGCGCCGACGATGGCGCGGATCTCTTCTTCGGTGGCGAAGGTCAGCGGCGCGGCAACCTGCGCCAGCTTCTCGGCCTTGACTTCGTTCAGTTCGTGATCGCCGCGCACCAGCAGGGCGACCAGCTTGTGGCCGCTCTCTTCGGTGGCGCGCACCATCAGCGTCTTCACGGTTTTTTCCACCGGCAGCTGGAATTGCTCGACCAGCTCGGCGATGGTTTTGGCGTTCGGCGTATCCACCAGGCGCAGCTCTTCGCTGGCTGCGGCGCGCGGCTCTGCCGGCGCGACCGCTTCCGCCAGCTCGATGTTGGCGGCGAAATCGGAACCGGTGGAGAACACGATATCGTCTTCACCGCTCTGCGCCAGCACCTGGAATTCGTGCGAGGCGCTGCCGCCGATCGAGCCGGTATCCGCCTGCACCGGGCGGAAATCCAGGCCCATGCGGCTGAAGATTTTGCTGTACGCTTCGTACATCGCGTCGTAAGTCTCCTGCAGAGACTCCTGTGAGGTGTGGAAGGAGTAGGCATCCTTCATCAGGAACTCACGGGAACGCATCACGCCGAAACGCGGGCGCACTTCATCACGGAACTTGGTCTGGATCTGGAAGAAGTTCAGCGGCAGCTGCTTGTACGAGCTGATCTCGTTGCGGATCAGATCGGTGATCACTTCTTCATGCGTTGGGCCCAGCACGAACGGACGATCGCCGCGGTCGACGAAGCGCAGCAGCTCGGGGCCGTATTGCTCCCAACGGCCGCTTTCCTGCCACAGATCGGCAGGCTGAACCACCGGCATGGAAACTTCGATCGCGTTAGCATTGTTCATTTCTTCGCGAACGATGTTTTCAACCTTCTTCAGAACGCGCAGGCCGGTCGGCAGCCAGGTGTAAAGACCGGAGGCCAGCTTGCGGATCATCCCGGCGCGCAGCATCAGCTGGTGGCTGATCACTTCGGCGTCGGCAGGTGTCTCCTTCAGTGTGGAGAGCAGATATTGGCTAGTACGCATGGTGTTTTGGTTCCGTTAGAACTGCAAATTGCATCGGGCTGCCAGAGTGGCGGCCAAAAGTGACAAAAGTGGTTTAGTTTACCAGCGCGAGCGGGTCGCCAAAAGAGAGGCGGCGGAATTTTAACGCGGGTCGAGCGCCAACACTTCGGTGTGGCCGTCCACGACACGCCAGCGCACGTTGAAATCCAACAGCCAGACGGCGTAATCCCGTTCGATGTCCTCTCCTTTACGATAGGCGGGACGGGGGTCTTGCGCCAGCACCTGGCTGATAAAACGCCTTAATTGCGGGTAGCGCGCCTGATGTTGCTGCAGCTGTTGCTCGGCCTGCGGTGCGAAACGCACCGGCATATCGCCGGCGGGCGCGGCCTGGGCAAAGCCGGCGCGGGCCTGCGGCTGGCTCTCGGCGAACGGCAGATAAGGCTTGATGTCCACCACCGGGGTGCCGTCGACCAGGTCGAGGCTGCCCAGTTCCAGCGCCACTTCACCGTTTTTCACCCGCACGCCCTTCAGCTCAATGAGCGACATGCCGAGCGGGTTGGGGCGGAAGGTGGAGCGGGTGGCGAACACGCCCATGCGGGCATTGCCGCCTAAACGCGGCGGACGCACCGTCGGGCGCCAGCCGCCTTCCATGGTTTGATGGAAAATGAACATCACCCACAGATGGCTGAAATCGCTGAGGCCGCGCACCGCTTCCGCCTGGTTGTAAGGCGGCAGCAGCAGCAGTTCGCCGCCGCCGTCTTCGACCAGCCCCGGTTGGCGGGGCACGGCGAATTTTTCTTTATAGGGCGAGCGGATCACGCCGATCTGCTCGAAAACGAATTCGGTCATTTGGACGAGACGTTAAGCGCCGAGCCCTGACAAACGGCCTGTTGATAGCAACCGGCGACGCCGCTGACAATCTGGCAGTCGTGCAGCAGCACGGCGTTGGCCTTCATGTAAGACGCACGGATTTGCATGCGTTTACGGGCGGTGGCCAGATTTGGTGGAGAGTCTTGCACGGTGGTTTGGCACGATTCGCCGGACACTTCACCCAGATCGCGGAACGGCTTGCCCACGAGCTCTTCTGCACTTTTATACAGTTTTACCGGAGCGGGGCGGGCGGCCGGCGTGGTCTTGGCCGGAGCGGTGCTGGTCGGCTTGCTGGTGCTGCTTGTTGAGGACGGCGCGATACGCTGCGATGAACATCCGGCCAGCGCGAGCGCTAACAAACAGAGAGGTAAAACACGCATTGAGATTCCTCTGCCTTAATGAAAGTGGCGCTATTGAAGCAAGCTATGGCGGAAATAACAAGACGGGCCTTGGCCCGTCTTGCAATTATAGGAATAAAATGAGTGAATAAGCGCTTACCAGCCTTTCACCGCGCCGCCGTTGAAGATTTTGTTGGCGGCCGCGTCAACGTCGTCAGACTGATAGGCCTGAACGAATTTCTTCACGTTTTCCGCATCTTTGTTATCTTCGCGCGCAACCAGCAGGTTGACGTAAGGCGAGTCTTTATCTTCCACGAACAGACCGTCTTTCGCCGGCGTCAGGCCGATCTGGCTGGCGTAGGTGGTGTTGATCACTGCCAGCGCGATCTGCTGATCGTCCAGAGAACGCGGCAGCTGAGGCGCTTCCAGCTCAACCAACTTCAGGTTTTTCGGGTTCTCGGTCACGTCCAGCACGGTCGGCAGCAGGCCAACGCCGTCTTTCAGCTTGATCAGACCGACTTTCTGCAGCAGCAGCAGCGAACGGCCCAGGTTGGTCGGATCGTTAGGCAGCGCGATCTGCGAACCTTCTTTCAGCTCGTCCAGCGATTTGATTTTCTTGGAGTAACCAGCGATCGGGTAAACAAAGGTGTTGCCGACCGGCACCAGCTTGTAGCCGCGGTCTTTGATCTGCTGATCCAGATAAGGCTTGTGCTGGAAGGCGTTCAAATCGATATCGCCTTTACTCAGCGCTTCGTTAGGCAGCACGTAGTCGTTGAAGGTGACCAGTTCAACGTCCAGACCGTATTTCTCTTTCGCCACTTTCTGCGCCACTTCGGCGACTTGCTGCTCTGCGCCGACGATCACGCCGACCTTGATGTGGTTCGGATTCTTTTCATCCTGGCCACAGCCCGACAGAGCCAGCGTGCCGATCAGTGCGCCAATTGCCGCGATGGATTTAAATTTTAACGACATATCCCTTCCTCATTAGACTCGCATTAATATGCGGTGAAATTATTTATGGGTAACGGCTTTGACGATGCGATCGCCGCAGAATTGGATCAGATAAACCAAAACTACCAGTAATACTAATACGGTATTCATCACTGTGGCGTTATAACCGATATAACCGTATTGGTAACCGATTTGGCCCAGACCGCCGGCGCCGACTGCGCCGCCCATGGCGGAGTAGCCCACCAGGGTGATCAGGGTGATGGTCGCGGCGTTAACCAAGCCCGGCAGGGCTTCCGGCAGCAACACTTTCTTGATGATCTGCATCGGCGTGGCGCCCATGGCGCGCGCCGCTTCCACCAGACCGGACGGGATTTCCAGCAGGGCGTTTTCCACCATGCGCGCGATGAACGGCGCGGCGCCCACGGTCAACGGCACGATGGCCGCCTGCAGGCCGATCGAGGTGCCGACGATCATGCGGGTAAACGGAATCATCCAAACCAGCAGGATGATGAACGGAATGGAACGGAAGATGTTCACCAGCCCGGACAAAATTTTATACAGCGAATTGTTGGCGATGATCTGCCCCGGGCGGGTGACATACAGCAGCACGCCTACCGGCAGGCCGAGCACGAAACCGAAGAAGCCGGAGACAAAGGTCATCATGACGGTTTCCCACACGCCGCGCGCCATCAACCACATCATTGCCTCAGACATAACCCAGAACCTCTACTTTTACCTGATTTTCTTGCAGGAACTTAATCGTCGCCAGCGCGTCTTCGTCGCTGCCGTGCAGCTCCGCCAGCATCACGCCGAATTTCACGCCGCCGGCATAATCCATCTGGGCGCTGATAATGTTGTTGTTCACGTTGAAGCGGCGAGCGGCTTCAGACAGCAGCGGCGCATCGACCGACTGACCGGTGAACTCCAGGCGCAGCAGCGGCTGGCGGTCGCCCTGACGCTCCGGCGACAGGCGCGCGGCGTAGTCGTCCGGGATATCCAGATGCAGCGTGGACTGAATGAACTGCTGGGCCAGCGGGGTTTTCGGGTGTGAGAACACTTCGCTGACGCTGTCTTTTTCGATCAGCTGCCCCTGGCTGATGACCGCGACCTGGTCGCAGATGCGTTTCACCACGTCCATTTCGTGGGTGATCAGCAGAATGGTCAGGCCCAGACGGCGGTTGATGTCTTTCAGCAGCTCCAGGATGGAACGGGTGGTGGCCGGATCCAACGCGCTGGTGGCTTCGTCGCACAGCAGCACTTTAGGGTTGCTGGCCAGCGCGCGCGCGATCGCCACGCGCTGTTTCTGGCCGCCGGACAGATTGGCCGGATAGGCGTCGTGTTTGTCCGCCAGGCCGACCAGCTCCAGCAGTTCGGTCACGCGCTTTTTGATCTCGGCGCGCGGCGTATTGTCCAGCTCCAGCGGCAGCGCCACGTTGCCGAACACCGTGCGGGAAGAGAGCAGGTTGAAGTGCTGGAAGATCATGCCGATTTGGCGACGGGCGCGCGTCAGTTCGCTTTCCGACAGAGACGTCAGATCCTGGCCATCGACCAGCACCTGGCCGGAGGTAGGGCGCTCAAGCATGTTGGCGCAGCGGATCAGCGTGCTTTTGCCGGCGCCGGAAGAGCCGATAACGCCATAGATTTGCCCGGCAGGAACGTGAAGGGTCACGTCAGAGAGCGCGGTAATGGTGCGCGAACCCTGCTGGAACACTTTAGTGATGTTAGAAAGTTTAATCATATTCTTCTTATTTTAGCGTGGTTGCCCGTGGCTAGATAAAAGTAAACCTCGGCGTGGAACCAAGGTATGGATCAGATGTTAAGGCGTCTAGACGTCTAAGTCAACGACCAGCGACGTTCTCCGGCGTTCTCAGTGCGGGGTAAAACATGCGATACTTGTCAGCGTATTCAGCCCCTCAGGAGCAAAGCGGTGACACAAAGCGTTCCAGCAATTTTTCTCGATCGTGACGGTACGATTAACGTTGACCATGGTTATGTCCATGAAATCGACAATTTCCACTTTATTGACGGCGTGATTGACGCCTGTCGCGAACTCAAAAAGATGGGGTTCGCGCTGGTGATGGTGACCAACCAGTCGGGCATTGCGCGCGGCAAGTTCAGCGAAGACCAATTTATGTACCTGACCGAGTGGATGGACTGGTCGCTGGCCGATCGCGACGTCGACTTCGACGGCATCTATTTCTGCCCGCATCATCCGGAGGCGGTAGTGGAAGAGTATCGTCAGGTCTGTGACTGCCGTAAACCGCAGCCGGGCATGCTGCTGCAAGCGCAGCAGGAATTGAACATCGATATGGCCGCTTCTTATATGGTGGGTGATAAACCGGAAGATATGCAGGCGGCGATCGCGGCTGGCGTCGGCACCAAGGTGCTGGTGCGTACCGGCAAGCCGGTGACGGAGCAGGGTGAAAAGTTGGCCGATTGGGTGCTAAATAGCCTGGCGGACCTGCCGGCAGCCATCAAAAAGCGGGTTTAATAGGCGTTACGCATGAATAGTGAGCGGTCAGATAAAAAATGCATATTATCGCTTGTCATTCTGAACCGGCTCCCTATAATGCGCCTCCATCGACACGGCGCAAGTGATTCACTTCACACAGCGGCCGGGAAGAAAGAGAAAAAATCCTGAAAATTAGGGTTGACTCTGAAAGAGGAAAGCGTAATATACGCCACCTCGAGTTAGCAAGCGAAAGCGCCTAACTCACTGCTCTTTAACAATTTATCAGACAATCTGTGTGGGCACTCCACAAGACGATATCCAGCATCTTCGGATGCAAAAAAATATCAAGTCTTGAAGAGTGACTAACTGAAGTAAAATTCATGCAGTAAATCTTTGAGCATCGCTTCTCGAGTGGAAGCACATCAAGCTTTTAATTGAAGAGTTTGATCATGGCTCAGATTGAACGCTGGCGGCAGGCTTAACACATGCAAGTCGAGCGGTAGCACAGGGGAGCTTGCTCCCTGGGTGACGAGCGGCGGACGGGTGAGTAATGTCTGGGAAACTGCCTGATGGAGGGGGATAACTACTGGAAACGGTAGCTAATACCGCATAACGTCGCAAGACCAAAGAGGGGGACCTTCGGGCCTCTTGCCATCAGATGTGCCCAGATGGGATTAGCTAGTAGGTGGGGTAATGGCTCACCTAGGCGACGATCCCTAGCTGGTCTGAGAGGATGACCAGCCACACTGGAACTGAGACACGGTCCAGACTCCTACGGGAGGCAGCAGTGGGGAATATTGCACAATGGGCGCAAGCCTGATGCAGCCATGCCGCGTGTGTGAAGAAGGCCTTCGGGTTGTAAAGCACTTTCAGCGAGGAGGAAGGTGGTGAGCTTAATACGTTCATCAATTGACGTTACTCGCAGAAGAAGCACCGGCTAACTCCGTGCCAGCAGCCGCGGTAATACGGAGGGTGCAAGCGTTAATCGGAATTACTGGGCGTAAAGCGCACGCAGGCGGTTTGTTAAGTCAGATGTGAAATCCCCGGGCTCAACCTGGGAACTGCATTTGAAACTGGCAAGCTAGAGTCTCGTAGAGGGGGGTAGAATTCCAGGTGTAGCGGTGAAATGCGTAGAGATCTGGAGGAATACCGGTGGCGAAGGCGGCCCCCTGGACGAAGACTGACGCTCAGGTGCGAAAGCGTGGGGAGCAAACAGGATTAGATACCCTGGTAGTCCACGCTGTAAACGATGTCGATTTGGAGGTTGTGCCCTTGAGGCGTGGCTTCCGGAGCTAACGCGTTAAATCGACCGCCTGGGGAGTACGGCCGCAAGGTTAAAACTCAAATGAATTGACGGGGGCCCGCACAAGCGGTGGAGCATGTGGTTTAATTCGATGCAACGCGAAGAACCTTACCTACTCTTGACATCCAGAGAACTTTCCAGAGATGGATTGGTGCCTTCGGGAACTCTGAGACAGGTGCTGCATGGCTGTCGTCAGCTCGTGTTGTGAAATGTTGGGTTAAGTCCCGCAACGAGCGCAACCCTTATCCTTTGTTGCCAGCGGTTCGGCCGGGAACTCAAAGGAGACTGCCAGTGATAAACTGGAGGAAGGTGGGGATGACGTCAAGTCATCATGGCCCTTACGAGTAGGGCTACACACGTGCTACAATGGCGTATACAAAGAGAAGCGACCTCGCGAGAGCAAGCGGACCTCATAAAGTACGTCGTAGTCCGGATTGGAGTCTGCAACTCGACTCCATGAAGTCGGAATCGCTAGTAATCGTAGATCAGAATGCTACGGTGAATACGTTCCCGGGCCTTGTACACACCGCCCGTCACACCATGGGAGTGGGTTGCAAAAGAAGTAGGTAGCTTAACCTTCGGGAGGGCGCTTACCACTTTGTGATTCATGACTGGGGTGAAGTCGTAACAAGGTAACCGTAGGGGAACCTGCGGTTGGATCACCTCCTTACCTAAAGATATTAGTTCGAGTGGCGTGCTCACACAGATTGTCTGATAGAAAGTAACGAGCAGAAATACCTTTATAGGCTTGTAGCTCAGGTGGTTAGAGCGCACCCCTGATAAGGGTGAGGTCGGTGGTTCAAGTCCACTCAGGCCTACCACTTCTCATGAAGTGGAAAAGGTACTGCGCGTGACTGTATGGGGCTATAGCTCAGCTGGGAGAGCGCCTGCCTTGCACGCAGGAGGTCAGCGGTTCGATCCCGCTTAGCTCCACCATATAGTCCGGTATTTCAATACTTCAGAGTATATTGGCGACAGTATGCTGCGAAGTATTTTGCTCTTTAACAATCTGGAACAAGCTGAAAATTGAAACATGACGGCTGAAATTTATCCCTCCGTAGAAGTACTGGGATAAAGAGTAACCTGTCATAGAGTCTCTCAAATGTTTGCAGCGCGAACGATGGAAACATCTTCGGGTTGTGAGGTTAAGTGACTAAGCGTACACGGTGGATGCCTAGGCAGTCAGAGGCGATGAAGGGCGTGCTAATCTGCGAAAAGCGTCGGTAAGGTGATATGAACCGTTATAACCGGCGATACCCGAATGGGGAAACCCAGTGTGTTTCGACACACTATCATGTCATGAATACATAGTGGCATGAGGCGAACCGGGGGAACTGAAACATCTAAGTACCCCGAGGAAAAGAAATCAACCGAGATTCCCCCAGTAGCGGCGAGCGAACGGGGAGGAGCCCAGAACCTGAATCGGCTTGTGTGTTAGTGGAAGCGTCTGGAAAGTCGCGCAGTAAAGGGTGATAGCCCCGTACACTAAAATGCACAGGTCGTGAGTTCGATGAGTAGGGCGGGACACGTGACATCCTGTCTGAATATGGGGGGACCATCCTCCAAGGCTAAATACTCCTGACTGACCGATAGTGAACCAGTACCGTGAGGGAAAGGCGAAAAGAACCCCGGCGAGGGGAGTGAAATAGAACCTGAAACCGTGTACGTACAAGCAGTGGGAGCACCTTCGTGGTGTGACTGCGTACCTTTTGTATAATGGGTCAGCGACTTATATTTTGTAGCAAGGTTAACCGTATAGGGGAGCCGTAGGGAAACCGAGTCTTAACTGGGCGACTAGTTGCAAGGTATAGACCCGAAACCCGGTGATCTAGCCATGGGCAGGTTGAAGGTTGGGTAACACTAACTGGAGGACCGAACCGACTAATGTTGAAAAATTAGCGGATGACTTGTGGCTGGGGGTGAAAGGCCAATCAAACCGGGAGATAGCTGGTTCTCCCCGAAAGCTATTTAGGTAGCGCCTCGTGAACTCATCTTCGGGGGTAGAGCACTGTTTCGGCTAGGGGGCCATCCCGGCTTACCAAACCGATGCAAACTCCGAATACCGAAGAATGTTATCACGGGAGACACACGGCGGGTGCTAACGTCCGTCGTGAAGAGGGAAACAACCCAGACCGCCAGCTAAGGTCCCAAAGTCATGGTTAAGTGGGAAACGATGTGGGAAGGCATAGACAGCCAGGATGTTGGCTTAGAAGCAGCCATCATTTAAAGAAAGCGTAATAGCTCACTGGTCGAGTCGGCCTGCGCGGAAGATGTAACGGGGCTAAACCATGCACCGAAGCTGCGGCAGCGACGCTTAGCGTTGTTGGGTAGGGGAGCGTTCTGTAAGCCGTTGAAGGTGGCCTGTGAGGGTTGCTGGAGGTATCAGAAGTGCGAATGCTGACATAAGTAACGATAAAGCGGGTGAAAAGCCCGCTCGCCGGAAGACCAAGGGTTCCTGTCCAACGTTAATCGGGGCAGGGTGAGTCGACCCCTAAGACGAGGCTGAAAAGCGTAGTCGATGGGAAACAGGTTAATATTCCTGTACTTGGTGTTACTGCGAAGGGGGGACGGAGAAGGCTAGGCTAGCCGGGCGACGGTTGTCCCGGTTTAAGCGTGTAGGGGGTGTGACCTGGTAAATCCGGTTGCATACTAACCCTGAGGCGTGATGACGATGCACTACGGTGCAGAAGTAGTTGATGCCCTGCTTCCAGGAAAATCCTCTAAGCTCCAGGTAACATTAAATCGTACCCCAAACCGACACAGGTGGTCAGGTAGAGAATACCAAGGCGCTTGAGAGAACTCGGGTGAAGGAACTAGGCAAAATGGTGCCGTAACTTCGGGAGAAGGCACGCTGGCATGTAGGTGAAGTCCCTTGCGGATGGAGCTGAAGCCAGTCGAAGATACCAGCTGGCTGCAACTGTTTAATAAAAACACAGCACTGTGCAAACACGAAAGTGGACGTATACGGTGTGACGCCTGCCCGGTGCTGGAAGGTTAATTGATGGGGTCAGCCGCAAGGCGAAGCTCTTGATCGAAGCCCCAGTAAACGGCGGCCGTAACTATAACGGTCCTAAGGTAGCGAAATTCCTTGTCGGGTAAGTTCCGACCTGCACGAATGGCGTAATGATGGCCAGGCTGTCTCCACCCGAGACTCAGTGAAATTGAACTCGCTGTGAAGATGCAGTGTACCCGCGGCAAGACGGAAAGACCCCGTGAACCTTTACTATAGCTTGACACTGAACATTGAGCCTTGATGTGTAGGATAGGTGGGAGGCTTTGAAGCGTGGACGCCAGTCTGCGTGGAGCCATCCTTGAAATACCACCCTTTAATGTTTGATGTTCTAACTCGGCCCCGTGATCCGGGGTGAGGACAGTGTCTGGTGGGTAGTTTGACTGGGGCGGTCTCCTCCCAAAGAGTAACGGAGGAGCACGAAGGTTAGCTAATCACGGTCGGACATCGTGAGGTTAGTGCAAAGGCATAAGCTAGCTTGACTGCGAGAGTGACGGCTCGAGCAGGTACGAAAGTAGGTCTTAGTGATCCGGTGGTTCTGAATGGAAGGGCCATCGCTCAACGGATAAAAGGTACTCCGGGGATAACAGGCTGATACCGCCCAAGAGTTCATATCGACGGCGGTGTTTGGCACCTCGATGTCGGCTCATCACATCCTGGGGCTGAAGTAGGTCCCAAGGGTATGGCTGTTCGCCATTTAAAGTGGTACGCGAGCTGGGTTTAGAACGTCGTGAGACAGTTCGGTCCCTATCTGCCGTGGGCGTTGGAAGATTGAGAGGGGTTGCTCCTAGTACGAGAGGACCGGAGTGAACGCACCACTGGTGTTCGGGTTGTCATGCCAATGGCATTGCCCGGTAGCTAAGTGCGGAAAAGATAAGCGCTGAAAGCATCTAAGCGCGAAACTTGCCTCAAGATGAGTCTTCCCTGGGCCTTCAAGGCCCCTGAAGGGACGTTTAAGACTAAGACGTTGATAGGCTGGGTGTGTAAGTGCAGCGATGCATTGAGCTAACCAGTACTAATGATCCGTGAGGCTTAACCTTACAACACCGAAGGTGTTTTTAGAGAGATTTTCAGCGAAGTTCCGAGATTGGTTCTGATGGCGACACGAGAGTGAAGCGGTTGGAATGAAACGAATTTGCCTGGCGGCAATAGCGCGGTGGTCCCACCTGACCCCATGCCGAACTCAGAAGTGAAACGCCGTAGCGCCGATGGTAGTGTGGGGTCTCCCCATGCGAGAGTAGGACACTGCCAGGCATCAAATAAAACAACAAGCCTCATGCGAAAGCATGGGGCTTTTTGTTTTGTCTGTTATCTGGCGTTCTGCCCGAGCATGGGCATCCTGAGACGAATTGTGTAGGACAAATCCGCCGGGAGCGGATTTGAACGTTGCGAAGCAACGGCCCGAAGGGGGGCGGGCAGGACGCCCGCCATAAACTGCCAGGCATCAAATAAAGCCGAAAGCCCTGAACTGACGTTCAGGGCTTTTTGCTATGGGAAAAATGGAAAATCCCCGTTGTAACCCGCTTCAGCTTTCATCGTACTGTTTAATATTCATCACAAAACCAACGCATTGTTTCTCTGAATGTCAGATATTCTTCGTCCGCTATTAAGTTTGGCTGTTAACTTATAAGTAACAATAAAGTAACAACCAGGGCGGCAGGAAGCCGAATTTCATCATTGCTATGGCTCGGAGAAAATATCATGACAGAAACAACCTCGGCTCTTGGGGATGAGCACGGCGTCGAACAGGGGGCGCTGGATAACAAGAAACGCATTTTCGCTATCGTCGGAGCTTCATCAGGCAATCTGGTGGAGTGGTTTGATTTTTACGTTTATTCCTTCTGTTCCATTTACTTTGCCGCCTCGTTCTTTCCGGCGGGCAACAGCACCACGCAGCTGTTGCAAACCGCCGGGGTATTCGCCGCCGGCTTCTTTATGCGGCCGATCGGCGGCTGGCTGTTCGGCTATATTGCCGACAAGCATGGCAGAAAAAACTCCATGCTGCTTTCAGTCTGCATGATGTGCGCCGGATCGCTGGTGATCGCCTGCCTGCCGACGTATGAATCGATCGGCAGCTGGGCCCCGGCGCTGCTGCTGATCGCTCGATTGTTCCAGGGATTGTCGGTGGGCGGCGAGTATGGCACCAGCGCCACCTATATGAGCGAGGTGGCGATCAAGGGCCGACGAGGCTTTTACGCCTCGTTTCAGTACGTGACGCTGATCGGCGGGCAACTGCTGGCGCTGCTGGTCTTGGTGATCCTGCAGCAGATATTGCCCGCTGAAGAGCTGAAGGCCTGGGGATGGCGTATTCCGTTTGCCCTGGGGGCCGTGTTGGCGGTGGTGGCGCTGTACCTGCGCCGCTCGCTGAATGAAACCTCCGATGCGAAGACGCGTAACCACAAAGATGCCGGTTCGCTGACGGGGTTGTGGAAAAATCGCAAGGCGTTCCTGATGGTGCTGGGCTTTACCGCCGCCGGTTCACTGACCTTTTACACCTTCACCACCTACATGCAGAAATACCTGGTGAACACCGCCGGTATGGACGCCAAGCTGGCCAGCGCCATCATGACCGTTGCGCTATTCGTCTTTATGCTGCTGCAGCCTGCAGTCGGCGCGTTTTCGGACAAAATCGGCCGTCGCAGCTCGATGCTGATCTTCTCAGCCTTCGCCACGGTGTTGACGGTGCCGATCCTGTTTGCCTTGAAAGAAGTGACCAACCCCTTTATGGCGTTCGGTCTGATCGTGTTGGCGTTGTTCGTTGTCAGCTTTTACACCGCGATCAGCGGGCTGCTTAAAGCCGAGATGTTCCCGCCGGAGGTACGCGCGTTAGGGGTAGGCTTGTCTTATGCGGTGGCGAACGCCCTGTTCGGCGGTTCGGCAGAATATGTCGCGTTGTCGCTTAAATCATTCGGCGTGGAGAATGCCTTCTTCTGGTACGTTTCCGGCATGTGCCTGCTGGCGTTGCTGGTTTCGCTTCGGTTGCATCGCAAAGGCAAGGAGATACAGCTGTAATAAAAACCCCGGCCTTGGCCGGGGTCAGAGTACCGCTTACAGGATGCGGCTAATCAGCCGATCGATGCGAATACGGCGCAGACGCCGAATCAGCTTACGCACCTTGATCGGATACTGCTGAATGCTTTGCAGTTCCTGATAATGGGCGACTACAGTGGTATGAGTACGGATGCATTCCAGCTCTTTCTGCCGTTGCTCGCGCATCTCTTGCTTGGGATCGTGGATCAAAATGGCGTTTTCCAGATCCAGCCGCCAGGCGCGCGGGTTGAGGTTATTGCCGGTAATCAGCTGCCACTCTTCGTCCACCCACATGCCTTTCAGGTGATAGCTGTTATCGCCATCCTTCCACAGCCGCACGATCAGCTGGCCGGTATCGACGTAACGCTGCAAGCGGCTCAGGAAGCGGCGCAGGTTGATCTCGTACAGGTAGGGCAGTGCGCCGATGATTTTGAACGGCTGATCTTCCGGAATATAGAAGTCGTTGGCGGTCTTATCGCCGACGATGATCTCCACCTGTTTACCCTGGCGCAGCAGATAGATGATGTTGCGCACCAGCAGCGCCGGCAGGTTGAAGTAGGGGGTACAGAGCGTCAGTTTCTGGTCGGCGCACGACATCAGGTGATGAATGGTTTTATTCAGCACGCTTTGCTTGCCAAGCCCAACCAGCGGCGTCACCGCCAGCTCATCGTTGCCGGCCTTGCCGCGGAAGTGGTAACCGGCGCGGCGCAGGGCGAAACGGAACAGGCGGGTCTCGTTTTTGATCTCCGGGCTTTTTGGCCGATCGCTGCGATCGAGGCGCTGTACGGCGCCGGCGGTGAGCAGATGCTGCTTGATGTAATCGATCAAAGTATCGGCCAGCACGCCGTTGGTGATCAGCTGATAGCGATCGTAACGATATTTCTCATGCTGATGCAGATAAACGTCGTTGATGCTGGCACCGCTGTAGATCGCGGTATCGTCGACCACAAAGCCTTTCAGGTGCAGTACGCCCAGCGCTTCGCGGGTATTGACCGGCACGCCGTAGATCGGCACCGACTGTTCCGGATGTTGGCTGGCCATGGCGCAGTACCAGTCGGCGTTGGTATTGGCGGCGGCGGCGCCGATGCGTCCACGCTGTGCGCGGTGCCAGTCGACCAGTACGCAGATTTCCAGCTCGGGCCGCCGCTGTTTGGCTTGATACAACGCATTGAGGATCTCGCGCCCGGCGTCGTCATGCTCCAGATACAGGGCCACCAGATAGATGCGTTGGGTGGCGTTGGCGATGGCGTCCAGCAGCGTGGTGCGAAAATCGGACGGCGCGTACAACGTACGAACATCAGCAACCGTCTGGGGGAGTTTGGGCAGTTGTGCAAGGTGTTGTTGATGTTTGCTACGTTTAAATTTTGACAACATCACAGTGCGTTTCTTCTCTCATGATTGATGGCCAGAACGCCACAGGCATAAAAACAATAAACCGAATAATCGGGCGATAATACCATTAGTTGCCCCGATTGTGCGTATGTTTTGGCGTTAAGTGGTGGATTCGTAGCGCATTGCGACGCAGGTCACTGCGCGTCGGCGGCCCGCAGCGGCAGCGTCAGATTGACGATGCCGTCCTCAAGCTGCACCTCGATGCCAAAGCCCAGCCGCTGAGCCAGCGCGATCATGCCGCGGTTATTCGGCATGGTGATGCCGCTCAGACGGGTCAGGCCATGCGCGCGCGCATAGGCGATCATTTTCTCCAGCAACTGACGCCCCAGGCCCAGGCCTTTCAGGTCGGAACGGACCAGCACGGCGAATTCGGCGTCGGTGTTGTCCGGATCGGACAGCGCGCGGGTCACGCCGATGATCTCGTCTGAGCGCACCGCCACAAAGGCCATTTCTCGATCGTAGTCGATCTGCGTCATGTTGGCCAAATCGTCATGGGTAAACTCATTGATTTCGCTGAAGTAGCGATAATAGAGATCTTCCTTGGTCACCCGGTCGATGAAATGCTTCAGCGCCGGTTCGTCTTCCGGCAGGATCGGGCGGAACAGGCACTGGCTGCCGTCTTTCAACGCGATGGTCTCTTCCAGCTCATGCGGATAAGGGCGGATCGCCAGCCGCGCCTGCGGATCGCCGCTGAACGGCGCGAGCTGCATCGACACGTCCAGCAAGGTGAATTCGCTGCCGGAGGCCAGCACCGGATGGATATCCAGCCGGGCGATCTCCGGGCAGTCGAGGATCAGGTTGGAGACCTGCACCAGCAAACGGCTTAGTCCAGGGATATCTAAAGGCCGCAGCGCGCTGCGGCCGCGGATCTTGCCACCTTTCACCGCCTGCAGCACCAGATAACGCGCCAGCGCCATATTCAGCGGCGGTAGCGCGACCGCCACCTGATTTTCCTGGCGCCATTCCACACCGCCCTCACCCAGCATGATCAGCGGACCGAAAATCGCATCCTGCTCTACCGCGATGCGCAGCTCCTGGGCGCCGGCGCGGTTGGCCATGCTCTGCACCAGTAAGCCGTGGATGCGCGCCTGAGGGTAGGTGCGCTTCACGCGGTCGAGGATCGCCTCCGCCGCGCGCTGCACTTCGGTCGCGGTGCGCAGGTAGAGCATGACGCCCTGAACTTCCGACTTGTGCGGGATATCCGGCGAGCGCAGCTTCAGCGCCACCGGGTAGCCGATCTGCTCGGCGATATGTACCGCTTCGGCGCTGTCTTCGGCGATCCAGGTCGGCAGGGTGCTCAGGTCATAAGCCTGCAGAATGGATTGCACCTCGTGGGTATCCAACTGGGTGGCGCCTTCGGCCAGCGCCTGATGGATCAGGCGGTGAGCGTCGGCGGTATTGGCGGTCAGGCCGACCGGCAGCGCCGGCGTCTCTTTCAGCTGCTTTTGGTTGCGGCGGTATTCCACCATATGCATAAAAGCGGTCACAGCGCCTTCCGGCGTGCGGTAGGTGGGAATGGCGGCCTCGGTAAACAGCCGGCGCGCCTCTTGAGAAGAGTATTCGCCGCACCAGTTGGTCAGCAAGGTGATGCGTTTGCCGCGCGCATGGCGGTGCAGCGCGTCGATCAGCCGCTGCGCCGTGGCGGTGCCCGGCGCCGCCGCGCTCGGCGCATGGATCAGCAGCAGCGCGTCATAGTCGTGGCTGTCGAGCAGCGCTTCAAGAGCCGCCAGGTAGCGCTGCGGCGTGGCGTCGTCGCGCAGATCGAGCGGGTTGCCGGCGCGAATGAAATCCGGCAGCGCATCGCTCAGCTTCGCCAGGCTCTCCTCGCTCAGCGTCGCCAGCTTGCCGTTGCGCCCGAGCAGCTCGTCCAGCGCCATTGCCGCCGGCGCCGCCCCGTTGCTGACGATCATCAGCCGTTCGCCGCGCAGCGGATGCATATGGCTGAGGGTTTCCACCGCTGAGAACAGCTCATGGGTATCCTGCACGCGCAGCAGGCCGGCGCGCTGGATGGCGGCGTCGTAAGCGGCGTCCAGCCCTTGCTGGCTGTTGAGCAGTAATTGCGCCTGTTGGCTGCGGCCGCTTTTGATCACCAGAATGGGCTTATTGCGTGAGGCGCTGCGCGAGGCAGAGAGAAAGCGCCGTGCGTCGCTGATGTTTTCCAGATACAGCAGGATGGCGCTGGTCTTGCTGTCGCGCGCCAAAAAGTCGAGCAGGTCGTCGACGTCGATATCCAGGCTGTCGCCCAGCGCGATGAAGTAAGAGAAGCCGACTTCGCGCTGCTGCGCCCAGTCGAGAATGGTGTTGGCGACGGCGGCGGACTGCGAGATAAACGCCAGCTTCCCTTTTTGGATCGGCACCGGCGAGAAGCTGGCGTTGATGCCCTGCCACGGCGCCAGTAATCCCAGGCTGTTGGGGCCCAGCAGCCGCATGGCGTAGCGCTGCGCGCAGGCTTTCAGCTCGGCGAACTGTTCTGGCGGTGAAGAGAGCACGATGGCGGTTTTGCAGCCGCGCTGCCCCAGCGCGTCGAGCAGCGCCAGATTACGCTTGGCATGGGTGCAGATGAGCGCCAGATCCGGCGTCAGCGGCAGGCTGGCGACGTCGGGATAGGCCATGACGCCGCATACCGCCTTGTAGCGCGGCGTAACTGGCAGGATGGGGCCGCCGAAACCGCCGGCCAGCAGGTTGCTCATCATCAGGTTGCCGGCGCGGCCCGGCTGCTGCGAAGCGCCCAGCACGGCGATCGATTTGGGACGTAGTAGCGCTTCTAACCCTCGCTGGCTCATGCACGGCTCCTTTTGGCAACGTTACGCCTGATTTTAGGCGCTTTATGGCTGCATTGCTGTGACCGGTGCCTCCGGCCGGGTCGGTTTTCCCGCCAGATACTGTTGACGGAAATAGCGAAAATGCTGATTCAACCCTTCGGCGGCCGGCAGATCGCCCGCCTGTTGCAGCAGGGCGGCGGCCACTTCCGCCGTGCAGTGTTGCTCGGCGCGGCTGGCTTCGCGCAGCTGGTAGTCCGATGCAGCGTCGACGTTGAGGGAAAACACCGGGAATTGATTGAGATACGGGCTTTTACGGAACATTTTGCGCGCCTCCGCCCAGGTACCGTCCAGCATGATGAACAGCGGCGGTTTGCCGCCGACGGGCAGCGCGCTGAACACCGGCCGTTCGGCGTCGGCGTAGGACGCGGGGAACACCACATAAGGCTGCCGTGTCGGATCGTTGATGGCCGCCAGCAGGGCGGGATCGACCTCGGTGCGCGACCAGAGGAACGCCTGGGTGTCCGGCAGGATATCGGCGATCAGGCGGCCGGTGTTGCTGGGCTTGAGCGGCTCGGCGCCGAACATGATCAGGCAGAAACGGCTGCAGGCCTGCTGTGGGCGAATGGTGTCGCACAGGCAGTTTTTATGCGGCAGCAGGCAACCCTGACAACGCGCCACCCGGCAACCGCGCGCCAAAAAAGGGCGGGTGGCGCGGTCTAAACGGAATTGGCGCAGGCGAAGTACGGCGTTGTCGGTCATAACGATCCTGGGGAAAAACCGCTATTGTAACGCAGAAAAAAGCCCGCCGGGAGGGGCGGGCTCGATCGGGGCGCGTTCGCGCGCAATGGCGGGATACGGCCTATACTTGCCGAATCACACTAACTCGTTGAGCCAGTTGTCAAACGGCGCTTTCGGCATCGCGCCGTTGAGCATGTCGACCATCTTGCCCTGACGGAACACCATGATGGTCGGGATGCTGCGGATGCGGAAACGGGCGCTCAGCTCCGGCTCGGCTTCGGTGTTCACTTTCACGAAGCGCACTTTGCCGGCGCGCTCTTCGGCCACGTCTTCAAAGATCGGCGCAAAGCTGCGGCACGGGCCGCACCACGGCGCCCAGAAATCGACCACGACCGGCAGATCGTCCTGCAGCAACTGGTCCAGCGTGGCGGCGGTGGCGTTGATCACTTCACCGTCGAAGAGCTCATGGCCGCAGCGGCCGCATTTCGCATTGTCCGCCAGACGTTCTTCCGGCACGCGGTTGGTGGCATTGCAAGCTGCACAAACTGTATTCATGTTGACCTCGGGTACAGAGAAAGCATGGTCCCCGCAACGCGGTTGCGGAGATGTTTCTTTAATGCTGACAATTATCGGCAAAACCCGGCGCGTGAACAATGAGGTTTGTTCAATGGATGTGATAGTTGGGAGCTTTTAGCGCAAGTTGGTGGCTTCGTGCACCAACATCAGGTAATCTTCGCGCCCTGCGCGTTGGTGGAGAAGACAATGAACGATTCATTTAGTGGCAAGAACGGTAAAGTCAAAGTGATGTACGTCCGCAGTGACGACGACAACGGCGACGACCGTAACAAGAATAAACGTCCGGCCGGCAAAGGCCGTCCGGCTGACGGTGCGCGATCGGGCCGCACCGGTCAAGACAAGGCGCGCGGCGGCAACGATCGCCGCGGCGCCGACTCCCGCCGCAGTGAAAGCGATCGTCCTCGCCGTCCGGCGCGCTCTGAAGATCGCGGTGGCAATGAGTCGCCGTGGAGAACCGTCTCGCGCGCGCCGAATGAAGAGCCGGCGTTCGATCATGGCGGCATCAGCGGCAAAAGCTTTATCGATCCTGAGCAGCTGCGCCGCCAGCGCGCGGAAGAAACCCGCGTTTACGGTGAAAACGCCTGTCAGGCGCTGTTCGCCAGCCGTCCGGAAGCGATCGTGCGCGCCTGGTTCGTGCAGTCGGTCACCCCGCGCTTCCGCGAAGCGCTGCGCTGGATGGCGGCTAACCGCAAAGCTTACCACGTGGTGGATGAAGAAGAACTGGCCAAGGCTTCCGGCACCGAGCACCACGGCGGCGTCTGCTTCCTGATCAAAAAGCGTCAAGGCCTGGATGCGCAGACCTACCTGAAAACCGCACCGGCGACCGACTGCGTGCTGGCGCTGGAAGAAGTGGGCAACCCGCATAACCTGGGCGCCATCGTCCGTTCTTGCGCTCACTTCGGCGTCAACGGCGTGCTGCTGCAGGATCCGGCGCTGCTGGAATCCGGCGCGGCGGTGCGCACCGCAGAAGGCGGCGCGGAGCACATCAAGGCGATCAACGCCGATGATTTCCTGTCGGTGCTGGATACTTTCCGCAAGGCGGGTTACACCATCGTCACCACCTCCAGCCACAAAGGCACCGCGCTGGCGCAGGCCAAGCTGCCGGCCAAGATGGTGCTGGTGCTGGGGCAGGAACGCGACGGTCTGAGCGACAGCGCCTGGCAGCAGGGCGATATGAACGTCTCGATCGGCGGCACCGGCAAGGTGGAAAGCCTGAACGTTTCCGTGGCGACCGGCATTCTGCTGGCGGACTGGTGGCGTCAGAATCAGGCGTAATTTTCTACGTCGGATAAAAAAACGGGCGCCCCAGGGCGCCCGTTTCGTTTATTGAAGCTTAGTGAGCGCCGCCGCCCCCGCCGCCGCCGGAGCTGAATGGCGGTTTCGCCACCCACACCAGCACCAGCAACACCAGGAACACCCCGGCCGACAGCCAGAAGATCTCGTTGGCGGAGATGATCAGGCCCTGCGCGGTGATCTCGTTGGCGATATACGCCGACGCCTGCTGCTTGCTCATGCCGAGCTGCTCCAGTTGCCGGTACATCTCCTGCGACTGCGGGTTGTACGGGTTGACGAACTCCGTCAGTTGCGAATGGTGCTGCGATTCGCGCTGCGTCCACAGGGTGGTGGTGATCGAGGTACCGATCGAACCCGCCAGCGTTCGCGTGAAGTTCGACAGGCTCGATGCCGCCGCCATGCGTTCCGGCGGCAGGCCGGACAGCGTGATGGTGGTCAACGGCATGAAGAAGCAGGCGATGGCGAAGCCCTGAACGAACTGCGGCCAGGCGGATGCGCCGAAGTCCATGCCCGGTTCAAACGTATAGGCGCGCCAGTAGAAGCACACGGCATACATGATGAAGCTGAAGGTCACCAGCCGGCGCATGTCGAGCCGGTTGCCGAACTTGCCGATGATCGGCGACAGCAACACTGGGATCAGCCCGACCGGCGCCGACGCCAGCCCCGCCCAGGTGGCGGTATAGCCGTACACCTCTTGCAACAGCTGCGGCAACAGCACGATGGCGCCGAAGTACAGCATGTACGCCAGACTGATGCACAGGCAGCCGATGGTGAAGTTGCGCGACTTGAACAGCGACAGATCCACCACCGGATGGTCGTCCGTCAGCTCCCACACCACCAGGAACAGCAGCGCCACCACCGCCACGACGGTGAGCGTGATGATCTCGGTCGAGTTGAACCAGTCCAGCTCCTTGCCCTGATCGAGCATGATCTGCAGAGAACCGATGCCGACGATCAGCAATACCAGGCCGACGGTGTCGATCGGTTTGATCTCGGTTTTGGTTTCCCGCCCCTTCAACGTCGCCATCGCCGCCACGATCACGAAGACGCCGATCGGGATGTTGATGAAGAAGATCCAGCCCCAATGGTAGTTGTCGCTGATGTAGCCGCCGAGGATCGGCCCGAAGATTGGCGCGACGATAACGGTCATCGACCAAAGCGCCAGGGCCATCGCTCGCTTGGCGGGCGGGTAGTTGTTCAACAACAAACTCTGCGACAGCGGGATCAGCGGCCCGGCCACCACGCCCTGGATCACGCGGAAGAAGATCAGCATGCCAAGGCTGTTGGAGATGCCGCACAGCCAGGAGGCGATGGCGAACAGCGCGGTGGACCAAAGGAACAGCCGCACTTCGCCGAAACGCTTCGCCAGCCAGCCGGTGATCGGGATCGAGATGGCGTTCGCCACGCCGAACGAGGTGATCACCCAGGTGCCCTGCGAGTTGGAAGACCCGAGGTTACCGGAAATGGTGGGGATCGCCACGTTGGCGATGGTGGAGTCCAGCACCTGCATGAAGGTCGCCATGGCGAGCGCGACCGTCATCCAGGCAAGCTGGGCACCTTCAAGCGGTTTCTGTGGCAAGATGGCCTCCCGCGCGCTTAGCCGGCGTTCGCATGGATCACGTCGGCGATCAGCTGGTTAACCGGCGCCAGATTCAACGCCAGCGCGTCGCTCTGATACAGCGGTTTGTCGCGCACCACGTCGGCCAGCACGCGGCCGTCCAGATTGGCGGTGTCGACGGTCACCAGCGTCGAAAGACCGATGCGCAGCGGATGATCGGCCACCTGCTTGGCGTCGAGCTCAATACGCACCGGCAGGCGTTGCACCACCTTGATCCAGTTGCCGGTGGCGTTTTGCGCCGGCAGCAGCGAGAAGGCGCTGCCGGTGCCCATGTCGATACCGGCCACTTTGCCCTGATACACCACGTCGTCGCCGTAGACGTCGCTGACCACCGTCGCCGGCTGGCCGATGCGCATATTGGCGATCTGCGTTTCCTTGAAGTTGGCGTCAACCCAGATGTGATCGGCCGGCACTACCGCCATCAGCGGCGAACCGGCGGCGATCTGCGCGCCGACCTGCACGCTGCGGCGCGAGACATAGCCGGTAATCGGGCTGATCACCTTGGTACGCTGCAGCGCCAGCCAGGCGTCGCGCATCTGCGCGGCGGCTTGCTGGATCGCCGGCTGCTGTTCCAGCGGGGTGTTCAGCACCATCGCCTGGTTGGCGTTGTATTGCTGCACCGCCACTTCCAGCGCGGCTTTGGCGCTGTCGACCGCATCGCGAGCGTGTTGCAGCTCTTCGCGGCCGATGGCGTCAACGCTGCCCAGCACCACGCGGCGTTTCAGATCGTTCTCGGCCTTGCTCAGATCGGTCTTGCGCAGGGCGATGTTGGCCTGATACTGCTTGCTGTTGATGATCAGCTGGTGGGTCTGACGCACGCTGTTGGCCAGGCCGGTTTTGGCGCGTTCAAACGCCTGCTCGGCATCGGTCGGATCGAGCGTCAGCAGCACGTCGCCCTGCTTGACGTAGTCGGTGTTGTCGAAGTTGACGCTGTTCACGCTGCCGGACACCTGGGCCATGATCTGCACCTGGTTGCCGGAGACGTAGGCGTCGTCGGTTTCCTGGTGATGACGCAGCACCAGGAACCAATACACTAAATAAGCCACCCCTATAACAATGAAAATAACCGTCAGCAACAGCAGCCAAAATTTGCGCTGCTTCTTTTTGCCGCTCGGCTGCTGCGGGTTTTGGGTTTCCGCGCTTGCGCTCATGGTGTTCTCCAAGCCTTATATTATTATGCTTTCGAATCCGCTGCGGCCGGGGCCTGATAGCCACCGCCCAACGCGCGGATCAGTCCTATCTTCGCCTGCAGTAAATTGCTGCTGGCATTCAACTCCGCCTGTTGCTGCTGCAATAGCTGCGTCTGGCTGGTCAACAGATCGTCGCGCCCGATAATCCCTGCCTGGTAACGGGCGTTGGCGACCTGATACACCTGTTGCATCGACTGGGCCGCGGACGCCGCCTGCAGTTGCTGCTGCGCAGAACTCTGCTGGATGGTGATGGCGTCGGCGGTTTCCTGTACCGCATTCAGGATGGTTTGGTTGTAGGATTCCACCGCTTCGTCATACAGCGCGGATTCCTCGCCCAGCTTGCTGCGCAGCGCCCCGGCGTGGAAGATCGGCAGCGAGATCGCCGGCATCACGTTCCAGGCCTGGCTGGCCGCTTCAAACAGATTCGGGCTGGTGCCACTGGTATTGGTGGTCATCAGGCCGGCGAAGGCTGAAATGGTCAGGCTGGGGTAAAACTCTTTACGCGCGGCGCTGACGCGCTGGCTGTAAGACTCCACCAGCTGGCGTTGCGCGGCGATGTCCGGGCGTTTGCCCAGCAGATCCGCCGTCAGCTCGCCCTGCGGCGCCATCAGGTTGTCTGCGGGCAAAGGCACCTGACGCAGGTGCTGCATGGCGTTCGGGCCCTGGCCCGCCAGCGCGGCGAGCTGGTGTCTGAGCTGTTCGATTTGCGACTGCAGCTGCAGAATTTGCTGCTTGGCGACGTCGGACTGCGCCTGGGTTTGTTGCGGCACATCGACGCCGGTCAGGCCGGCCTGATAGCGCTGTTGGCGCAGCGCGGTCAGGCGCTCGTTGTTGTTCACTTCCTGCTGCAGCAGCTTCTCGAGCGCGAGATTGCTCTGCAGCTGGTAGTAGGCGGACGCCACCGAGCTGGTCAGCGTCAGCGCCGCCTGTTCCTGCTCGGCGCGCGCTGCGTTCACTTGCGCCTTGGCGGCGTTCACCTGGTTGCGGTATTTGCCCCACCAGTCGAACTCGTACGCCAGGTTCAACCCCAGCGAGTTGGAGCTTGAATAGATCGGCTTATGCGGATACCCCAGCCCCATATTGACGTTCTGCGGCACGCGCTGACGCTGGGTGCTGGCGTTCAGATCCAGGTTCGGCCCGTTGGCGGCGCTGGCTTCGCCTACCACGCTCTGCGCTTCGCGCACGCGGGCGGCGGCCTGACGCAGGGTCGGCGAACTTTGCAGCGTCTGCGTCATCAAGGCGTCCAGCTGCGGATCCTTGAGGGCGCGCCACCACTGCGGGCTGACGGCCAGCGAACTGACTTTCGGCTGAGCCAACTGCAGGCTCTGCGGATCCATCAGCGTGGATTGCGGGGCAATATTATCGGTAGAAGCACACCCGGCCAGCAGCAACACGGCGAACAGCGGGGTGAATCTCCAGTGAAATGGGGATCGCATAAGTAGGTACCTGAACAGAAATTGTGAATTAGGGTAACTGTTCTGTGATTTCCATTTGATCCAGACGTGCCAGCAATTTGCGCGTCAGCTGTTCCAGCTGTTTTTGCTCATCGTCGGTCAGCGTGGACCACAGGAAATGCAGACATTGGTGCTGCGGCGGCAGCAGTTGACTGAGAAATTCTTCCCCCTGCGGCGTCAGATGCAGATGCAGGCAGCGGCGATCGTTGTCGCTTTCCCGGCGTTCGATCCAGCCGCGCTTCTCCAGCTCGTCGGCGATGCGGGTTGCATTGGTGCGCGAGGAGCCCAGGGCAGAGCTTAGCTCAGAAGGTTGGATGCTGTGGCTTTCCTGCGCATCCAGGGTAATCAGCGCCATAAACAGTGTTTCGTTAATCCCCTGCGCTTTCAGCATCTTATTGCGGTTTTCCAGCAGCTTGCCTTGCATGTGCATGCACAGGCGGGTCAGCAGGATTTCCTGATAAGGGAAATCTTTCTGCCGCGTGGCGCGGAAATTCAGCATTTGTTCTATGGGGGCAAACGAGCTTTCCATAATTTAGGGCCTCATTAATTTCGTTCGAGATAGTAACGACGGTGACAAATAATGTAAATGTTCAGCCGTGCGGATAATTTAGCAATTCGTGTCATTTGTCAGTGTTTGTAAAGATGTGGCGCCTGAAAACGCCAGTGTGAAGCCAAACGATCGGGAGCGGCGTCAGCCTGCACCGAAAATCATTAACAGTTTTAATGTGACGCCAAAGGCCGTTGCGCCGAGCAGCGTCGACAGAATGATGCTTTTGCTGCGGTAGAAGCACAGTGCCAGCGCGGCGAACCCCACCAACGTCGACAGCAGCTTGTCCGGTTCGCGCATCACCACCGGCGTGCTGGAGACCACCAACAGGGCGCAGATCGAGGCGATGCCGATGCTGTCGAGCAACAGGGCGGCTTTACCGCGTTTGAGGCCGGGCTGGGCGCGCGCCGGCGCCAGCCGCAGCGGCAGATAACGGAACAGGTAATTGGCGCAGCCCACCACCAGGCCGATCACCAGCACATCAATGTTCATGGCTGGCCTCCGCAGGGGCTGGCTGGAACAGGGCGGCAATGCAGCCGGCGCCGATGCCGGCCAAAATGGCGACCGGAATGGAGAACAGCACCACGCCGAGCAGCGCGCCGGCCAGCGCGGCGGCGATAGTCAGGCTCTGCGGGCGGCGGAAGGCGGCCAGCAGGAAACTGAGAAACAGCGCCGGCAGCATGAAGGCCAGTGAGGCCTCGATCACCGGGAACTGCTCCAGCGGGCCGTTGCCGAACAGCGCGCCGAGCGCGGTGCCGGCCACCCAGGAGAGCCAGGAACAGAGCGCGATGCCCAGCATCCAGTTTTCGCTCCAGCTGCGGTTATTGCGCATCAGCCTGGCGGTGGCGGCGGCGAAGACCTCATCGGTCAGGCCAAAGGCCCATATCGCCGTTTTGCCGGGCGACATGCGCGAGACGATGCGGTGACGCAGCGCCGGGCCGTACAGCAGGTGGCGCACGTCCATCGCCATCACCGTCAATGCGGAGACCCACAGCGACATCCCGGCGCTCAGCAGGGCGGTGATCACGAACTGGCTGGCGCCGGCGTAGATGATGCAGGAGAAGAAAATGCTTTCCAGCGGGGAAAAACCCAGTTTGACGGCGCTGAGGCCGAAGGCGAACGCCACCGGGACATACCCGATGACGATCGGCAAACTGTCGACGACGCCGTTGGCGAAGGTGGCGCTGACGGCGGGCGGATTGAGGCTGTCTGCAGCTTGGCTTTGCATGGTTGTGGATCGCAGGGTAGATAGGACTTCAATAGTTTATGCCCAGAACATTACCAGAGAGTAAGTAATGTTTATACCCTGCACCGCTAATAAATTTCTTTAGTGACTATTTGCACGATAATCAGATTGCCGCCGGCCCCTGCGGATCGTGGTGCTTGCCGAGCCACCAGGTCAGCAGGTTGAGCAGGCATAACACCCCGCCGGCGGCGGCCACGCCGTACCAACCGGCATGTTGATAGGCCGAGGCGGAGAGCAGCGAACCGAGCGCGCCGCCGATAAAGTAGCTGGTCATGTAGCCGGCGGTCAGGCGGTTGCGCGCGTCCGGCATGATGCGGTACATCACGCTCTGGTTGGTGACGTGTACCGCCTGCACCGCCAGATCGAGGATCAGGATGCCGGCGATCAGCGCCCACAGCGATTGTTTGGCGAACGCGATAGGGATCCAGGACAGCAGCAGCAACACCAGGCCGACGGTGGTGGTCAGCCCGGCCTTGCCTTTGTCCGCCAGATGCCCGGCGCGCGAAGCGGCCAGCGCGCCGGCGGCGCCCACCAGGCCGAACAGCCCAATCACTCCCTCGGAATAGTTGAACGGCGGCGCGGCGAGCAGAAAGGCCATTGAGGTCCAGAGCACGCTGAAGTTGGCGAACGACAGGGCGCCGAGGATGGCGCGGGTGCGCAGCAGCGGCGTGCGGCAGAACAGGCTGAAGATCGAGGCCAGCAGCTGCGGGTAGTTCAGCCCGGAGTGTTGCTTATAGCGCGGCAGCGCGCGCCACAGGATCAGCGCCATCAGGATCATCAGCACGCTGGCGGCCCAGTAGATGGTGCGCCAGCCGCCGAACGACGCCAGTGCGCCCGCGACGGTGCGTGCCAGCAGGATGCCGAGCAGCAGGCCGCTCATGATGATGCCGACTGTCTTGCCGCGCTTTTCCGGGTGGGCCAGCGTGGCGGCCAGCGGCACCAGGATCTGCGCCACTACCGAGAACAGCCCGGTGAGCGCGGTGCCGAGGATCATCATCGGCAACGTAGCGGAGGTGGCGGTGATCAGCATGCCGCCGGCGGCCAGCAGCGTCATGAAAACGATCAGCCCGCGGCGCTCGAACATATCGCCGAGCGGCACCAGCAGCAGCAGGCCGGTGGCGTAACCGAGCTGCGCGGCGGTGACGATAAAGCCGGCCTGGTTGACCGACAGGTTGAAACTGGTGGCTATGGTTTCCAGCAGCGGTTGCGCGTAATAGTTGCTGGCGACCGCCAGGCCGGTGGCGATGGCGATCAGCACGGTCAGCGCCGGGCTGAGGCCCGGATGGGCGTTTTTTGGGGTCATGATTTTTTCATCACGGGAAGAAGATAGCGCGCAGTATCCGGCAACGCGTCTGCGGAAACCAATGTATAATTTTCATTTGATTTATCTCATTTCAAGATAGATGCCATGAACCTGAAACAGATCCGCTATGCGCTGGCGGTGGCGGAAGAACAGAGTTTCACTCGGGCGGCGCAGCGCTGCCATACGGTGCAGTCGGCGCTCAGCCACCAGATCGCCAAACTGGAAGAAGAGCTGGGCTGTACGCTGTTTGAACGCACCTCGCGCCGGGTGCGGTTGACCCCCGCCGGCCAGGCTTTCATTCCGTCGGCGCAGCGGCTGTTGGCGGCGCAGCAGGCGCTGGTGGAAGAGGTGACCGCCGCCGGCGATGCGGTGTCCGGCACCCTGACCATCGGCACGATTTCAACCATAAACGCGATTGATCTGACCGAAAAGCTCGACAAGTTTCATCGCCACTATCCGGCGGTGAACATCCGCCTGTACGTTGGCATGAGCGAAGCCCTGCTGGAGGACGTGCGTCAGCAGAAGTGCGATATGGCGTTTGTCGGCATCTGGCCCGGCGATGTCGATTTACTGCCGATGTCGCACCGGCAGTTGACCGATGAGCCGCTGGTGGCGTTGGTGGCGCCGCAGCACCCGCTGGCCAACCGCGAGCGGGTCAACCTGCAAGCGCTGGCGGAAGTGCCGCTGGTAGATTTCTACAGCGGCACCGGCGCGCGGCGCCAAACCGATCGCGCTTTCCTGGCGGCGGGCATCCGCCGGCACGTCAGTTTTGAGATCGATCATATCGAATGGCTGGAGAATCTGGTGCGGCGCGGGTTGGCGGCGGGTATCGTACCTGTCTCGACCGCGCAACGCTTAAGCGCGTTGGTGTCGATTCCGATTGAAGACGGGCCGCGGCGCCAGGTGTATTGCATTTGGCCGCAGCCCTTGTCGAACGCCGCCGCACGTTTTTTACAGTTCAGCGGCATCGATATGGCGGGGTAGGGGCGCGGCAAAGGCGGCGCCCCTGAACGGTTACGGCTTCGCCGCTGCGGCGGCGGTTTTCACCCAGCCGTCGAAGGTGGCCTGATGCGCCTTGATCCAGCCGTTAACGTGGTTCTGGATATCGGCTTCCGAAGCCTGGCCTTCATGCATGCGCAGGTTTTGCGCGTTGATGTCGGCGATCGGCAGCTTCATGATGGCGAACAGCTTGGCGGCCGCCGGATTGGCTGCGGCCCACTGCTTGTTGGCGGCGATGCGCATGGTGTTGACCGGGAAGCCGTAGTTGGCACCGTTAGGCAGTTTGGTGTCGACGTTTTTCTGCTCGCCCGGCAGGGAGGAAAACGGCACCTGCAGCCAGACCACGTCGCGGCCCGGCACCATCACATCGCTGACCCAGTACGGTGTCCAGGTGTAATACAGCACCGGTTTGCCCTCTTTGTAGCGGGTGATGGTGTCGGCGATCATCGCCGCGTAGTTACCCTGATTGTGCTCGACGGTGTTGCTCAGGCCATAGGCCTTGATGTGGTGGTTGATCACCGCTTCGCAGCCCCAGCCCGGGGTGCAGCCGGTCAGATCGGCCTTGCCGTCGCCGTTGGTGTCGAACAGCTTGGCGATCTTGGGATCCTTGAGCTGCTCGACGTTGGTGATGTGGTATTGCTCGGCGGTTTTCTTGTCGATCAGGTAGCCCTGCGCGGCGCCGTTGACGTAGACGCCTTCGCGGTAGAACTTGGCGTCGCCGCCGGCGGCCTTGTACTGATCGGCGTGCAGCGGATCCCAGTTGACCGCGATAAAGGTCGCGTCACCGGAGGCGATCGAAGTGTAGGCGACGTTGTAATCCACTTCACGCGGTTCTTTCACGTCGTAACCCAATTTTTCCAGCGCCTTGCTGACCAGCAGCGTCTGGAAAGTCTCTTCGGAAATGGTGCTTTGCACCGGCTGTACCGCGATCCCCTTGCCGGGTAAATCTGCCGCGCTCACGCTCTGTGAGCCAATCAGCGTCGTCAGGGCGAGAGCCCAGATGCCCGTGGTGCGCATAGTGTTTCCCCTCTTTCGATGTGGTGGTGTCATAGCCCGCCGGGGCCGCAGCCGCCGGCGGGAAAAGCGTCAGGCTTGCTTGATGAACGGGCGAGTCAGTAACCCGATGGGGCCGCGGCGATACCAGCGACCGATGCCTTTACTGCGGCGATCGCGCCCTAGCGATTGGGTGAGGCGATCGAGAATGATCGCCAGGATCACGATGCCGACCCCGCCGACGGCGGCCAGGCCCATGTCCAGCCGACCGATGCCGCGCAGCACCATCTGTCCCAGGCCGCCGACGGCGATCATCGAGGCGATGACCACCATCGACAGCGCCAACATCAGCGTCTGGTTAACGCCGGCCATGATGGTCGGCATCGCCAGCGGCAGCTGCACCTTGAACAGCAGCTGGCGCGGGCTGGCGCCAAAGGATTCGGCGGCCTCGATCAGATCCTCCGGCACCTGCTTGATGCCGAGAATGGTCAGACGCACGATCGGCGGCAGCGCGAAGATGATGGTTACCACCACGCCCGGCACGTTGCCGATGCCGAACAGCATGACGATCGGCACCAGATAGACGAAGGCCGGAGTGGTTTGCATGGCGTCGAGCAGCGGCCTAATCACCTTGGCGGCATGCTTGCTGCGCGCCAGCCAGATGCCGAGCGGCAGGCCGATAAGGATGCAGAAGAACAGCGCGGTCAGCACCAGCGCCAGCGTGACCATCGCCTGCGACCAGGCGCCGATGGCACCGATGGCGATCAGGGAGAGCAGCGTCGCGGCGCCCATGCCGAGGCCCGAGACCTGCCAGGCGAGCAGCGAGAACACCAGAATAGCGATCGGCGCCGGCATGCCCAGCAGCAGTTGTTGGAAGCCGCTCAGGATCATGTCCACCGGCACGCGGATGCCCTGGAACAGCGGGCGGAAGTGCAGCACCAGCCAGTCGATGCCTTGCGTGACCCAGGTGTCGAACGGCACCCAGGCTTTGTGGAACGGATCGAGCAGGCTGAAGTGCTCCGGCTGCGCCGGGGCGCCGCTGAGCCAATCGGCGCTTTGCCCGGCGGCGTCATGTGCGGCCGGCGGCGGCGCGCTGGACCAGGCGTCACCGGCGTTGGCGGCGGCATCGCTGGCAGGTGCGGCTCCGGTATCGGCCGGTGCGGTAGCCCAGGGATCTTGGGTTTGCGTGGTATCACTCATTGGTTGAGCCCTCCTTGTCCAACGCCTGCAGCAGCATGGCCTTGGAGATGATGCCGAGATAGTTATGTTCTTCGCCCACCACCGGCACCGCGCACGGCGCCTGGGCGACCAGGGAAATCAGATCGCTGAGCGGCGTGTCGGCCGGCACGGCGGCGGGGGCCTCGAGCAGGGCATCGTCCAGCGTTTGATTGGCGGACAGCGCTTTTTTCAACGACTCTATCGACACCACGCCGATAAATTTCTTCCCGCGTTCAACAACATAACCATAATCACGGTCCTCATCGCGCAGCAGCTGCAGCGCCGAGCGGGGGCCAAAACCGGGGGTTTTGCGGATCAGCGTCACCGGGCGCCGTTGGGCGATATCCTTGGCGCTGAATACATGACTGATGTCCACGCCGCGGAAGAAGGTGCGCACATAGTCGTTGGCCGGGTTGTTCAGGATCTCGTCCGGCGTGCCGACCTGGATCACCTCACCGCCCTGCATGATGGCGATGCGATCGCCAATGCGCATCGCTTCGTCCAGATCGTGGGAAATAAACACGATGGTGCGCTGATGCTGAGCCTGTAATTTCACCAGCTCATCCTGCATTTCGGTACGAATTAACGGATCGAGCGCCGAGAAGGCTTCGTCCATCAATAATATATCCGGGTTATTGGCCAGGGCGCGGGCTAATCCCACGCGCTGGCGCATACCGCCGGATAATTCATCCGGATAAGACAGCGCATAATTCTCCAGCCCGACCTGACGCAGTGCATCCAGCGCTTTTTCCTGGCGCTCCTGCAGCGGTATGCCGGCTAATTCCATACCGAAAGCGGTGTTATTCAGCACATTCATGTGCGGCATTAGCGCGAATGACTGGAATACCATGCTGATCTTATTTCGCCGCACGGTGCGCAGTGCGGTGTCAGATATTTTGGCGATGTCCTCACCGTCGATCAGCACCTGACCGCGAGTGGGTTCTATCAGACGATTGAGAAGGCGTACCAGGGTGGACTTGCCGGAACCGGAGAGCCCCATGATGACAAATATCTCGCCTTCTTCAATGGCCAGAGTGGCGTCTTTTACGCCGAGCGATAAGCCGGTTTTTTCAAACAGCCGATCTTTTGTCAGACCTTTATCCAGCAGTTTGAATGCGCGTTCCGGGTGTTCGCCAAATATCTTATACAGGTTCTTTACTTCGAGTTTAATTGCCATGCAATTTGCTGTTTCCTCTGGTTTAATTAACGCGTTATGGGCTGTCCTTAGCAAAATAAAAGAGCTTTTTACCCTAACACAGTGAATATCTGAGACAACCCTCAATGTCATTTAAATGGGATATTAGTGGTTTACATCAAGGTTTTAATTAGTTATGGTAATTTGGCCCGTGACTCAAAATTGACGGCCATTATTCGGCATAATGGTTTGGTTTTTTGGAAAATAATACGGTGTGGCGCAGAGAGATATTTTGGCGCCGCGCCTGCCGTTCGGATAATAAAAAACCCGACCAGAGGCCGGGCAAAAGTCATCAGTATTTCATCAGTTTTAACGACAGGTGCCGATATCGAGGGGGATATCGTCGGGCGTCATGTTATCGCCTGAGTATGACAGCCAGATGGCAGCCTCAGGCCTTGCGATACAGCCGCCGCGGATGGCCTATATTGCCGTACAGCATCTCCACCCGCACGAACTGGGTGGCGACGCAATATTCCAGATACCGGCGGGCGGTGGTCTTGCTGATGCCGACTTGCTCAACCACGTCTTCCACCGCATGCGCCACCGCCGGCTGGGCGATAAACAGCGCCTGCACCAGCTCCAGCGTGTTGGTTTCGATGCCTTTGGCGCTCGGCTCGCTGGAGAACTGTTTCGACTGCAGGTTATACAGCGCATCGACGTTGTCCTGATCGATGATCTTGAAGGTGCGCTGGGTCTGCACGAACTGCATGAAGCGTTCGAGCGAATTGCGCAGCCGCTTGTAGGACACCGGTTTGATGATGTAATCGAAGGCGCCGTTGCGGATCGCCTGGCTGCAGGTATGCATGTCGCTGGCGGCGGTGATGAAGATCACCGAACAGGCGGGATTCTTCACCGCCGGTTCTTCCATCAGCTCGATGCCCTGGCCGTCCGGCAGGAAGTTATCCAGCAGGATTAGCCGAGGCTGATGCTCGTTGGCTTTGGCCCGCGCTTCGGCCAGCGTGGCGGCGTAAGCCACCACCCGCAGGTTGAAATTTTTCTCGATGAACTCCGCGTGCAGCGTCGCCAGTTGCGGCTCGTCTTCCACGATCAGAACGTCCAGTGCTAGGTGTGACATAATCGGGTGCTCAAAAAATCGGGTTATGGGTTTTATTTAGGGATAAATATAGAGAATATCGCGCCGTGCGGCTCGTTGTCCGACACTTCTATGCTGCCGTGCGCCTGCGCCACATGGCTGGCGACCAGATGCAGGCCAATGCCGTGGTCGCTTTTATCCGCTTTGGTGGTGACGCCCTGTTCAAACAGCGTATCACGAATCTCCTCGGCGATGCCGGTGCCGCGATCCGCCACCTCGATCACCAGCTCGTCGCTGCCATCGCTGATATAGAGTTCGATCGCGTCGTGCGGAGTCGGGCAGTGCAGCGTCGCTTCCACCGCATTATCCAGCAGGTTGCCGACGATCGACATCAGTTCGGTCTCATTCAGCGCCGCCGGGATTTGCCGCAGTTGGCAGGCCGGATCGAAGCGCAGCTCGATGCCTTTTTCTCTGGCGCTGGAATATTTGCCCAGCAGCAGGCCGCACAGCGCCGCCGAACTGAAGCGCTGCGAGATGAAATCGAGGATCTCCTGCGCGCCCTCGGATTGGGCTTCCACATAGCGGATGGCCTCGTCGTAGCGCTGCATATGCAACAGACCGGCCAACGTGGCGGTCCAGTTCAGCTGCTCGTGGCGCATGATGCGCAGGTTGTCGGCATAGCGTTTCACCTGGCTGAGCTGGCTGCTCAGGGTATTGATGTCGTTTTTGTCGCGGAAGCTGATCACCCAGCCTTGCAGCTCCTGCTCCTGCATGATGCGCACCCGGCTGGCGATCACCCGAACGTGGTTGAAGCGGCACACCTCGTCGTGCGTATCCTGGCCCAGTTGCGCGGCGGCGAAGAAGTCCGGCTGCGCCTGGATCACGTCGCCGATCGGCCGGCCCAGCAAACTGGCGGCGGGCTGGTGCAGATCCAATAGCTCGCGCGCCGCATGGTTGATGGTGATGATCCGCAGCTGTGGATCGATGGCGATCACGCCCTCATAAATGGCTTCCAGCAGCGCTTTTTGCTGGCGCACCAGCAGCGCGATCTCTTTCGGCTCCAGCCAGAACATCTGGCGCTTGAGGTTTTTCGACAGCAGCCAGGAAAAGACGAACAGGGCGATCAGCAGCAGGACGATGGAGCCGATAATTTGCGTCAACGTCCTGGCATTTAAATTATCTATGTGCGATTTCAAATAGCCGACGGAAACGATGCCGATCACGTGATTATTTTCATCCAGGATCGGCGCCTTGCTGCGCAATGAAACGCCAATGCCGCCCTTGCGAATGGAAATAATGCTTTTCCCTTCCAGCACCTCTTTATTATCGCCGCCGATCATCGGCGTACCCAGGCGGCCTTCGTATTCGGAATGATAAAGATGGCGGGCGTGATTATCGCCGATGACGATATAACTGGCGTCACTGCTGGCGCGGATTTTTTTCATCAGCGCGGCAATTCTGGCGGCGTCGTGTTTTTCCACTGCGTCCACCAGCGAAGGAATGAGGGCGATTTCCCGCGCCTGCACCTGGGCGCGGGCGCCGAGATCGCGGTGCAGCTGCGCATCCAACTGGTAATAGGTGTAGGCGCCGATACAGGTCAGCAGCAGGCAGGAGAAGGCCACCAGGCACAGAAACAGCTTGATTTGAAATGAGAGTTTGAGGCGCATGGCGGAGCTTCACCGTAAAGAGATCCTGAAGCCTTACCCTATCACGAGAAGCGGGGTCTGTAATATTGCGCCCGATCAACTTGTGATCCCTCACACGGGATTAGAGTGAACCGGACGAGAATTGTTCGCCTGCGATAAAATTGATAAGCTTTAAAATAAAAACGGTATTAACACCATTAAAACCACGTCGATTTTTACATAATCTTAATTAACCCCATAGAAACCATAACCACCATTAAAAACCCTTTTTAACTTTGAACATAATCACAGCAGATAATCTGTGCGCTTCTCTATGATGGCTGAACAAACTAATAAGAGGCCAGATTATGAGCACAACAGATGATTCTTACCTCGTAGCCAAAGACAAGACCGCCGATATTCCTCTGCGTGAGAAATGGTGGCGGATACTGGACAATTATAAAGTAGGGATTATTCCGTTACCGTTCTTTATTCTGGCCGGCGTATTGATTCTGCTCGACTGCCTGGAAGGCAAATTGCCGAGCGATATCGTGGTGATGGTGGCCACCCTGGCGTTCTTCGGTTTCGCCTGCGGCGAATTCGGCAAACGCCTGCCGTTGATCGGCAAAATGGGCGCGGCGGCGATCTGCGCCACCTTTATTCCTTCCGCGCTGGTGCACTATGGCCTGTTGCCGGACGTGGTGGTGGAATCGACCACCAAGTTCTACAAATCGACCAACATTCTTTATCTCTACATTTGCTGCATCATCGTCGGCAGCATCATGAGCATGAACCGCCAGGTGCTGATCCAGGGTTTCCTGCGCATCTTCATTCCGATGCTGTGCGGCGAGATCGTCGGCATGCTGGTGGGGATGGGCGTCGGCATGGCGCTGGGCCTGGATCCGTTCCAGATCTTCTTCTTCCTGATCTTGCCTATCATGGCCGGCGGCGTAGGTGAAGGGGCGATCCCGCTGTCGATGGGCTACGCGGCGATCCTGCACATGGAGCAGGGCGTGGCGTTGGGGCGCATTCTGCCGATCGTGATGCTCGGCAGCCTGACCGCCATCGTCATCGCCGGCCTGCTCAACCAACTGGGCAAGCGTTATCCGCACCTGACCGGCGAAGGCAGCCTGATGCCGAGTAAGCAGGGCGACAGCAACATGAACGCGGTGGAAAAAATCAGTGGCAAGGTGGACGTCAGCACCATCGCCTGCGGCGCGTTGCTGGCCATTCTGCTGTATATGGTGGGCATGCTGCTGCACCGCCTGATCGGCCTGCCGGCGCCGGTGGGCATGCTGTTCGCCGCCGTAGCGGTGAAGCTGGCGCATGGGGTGTCGCCGCGCATTCAGGAAGGTTCGCAGGTGGTGTACAAATTCTTCCGCACCGCCGTGACTTATCCGATCCTGTTCGCGGTCGGGGTGGCCATCACGCCGTGGCAGGAGTTGGTGGATGCGTTCACCGTCCAGAATCTGATCGTGATCGTCACGACCGTCAGCGCGCTGGTGGCGACCGGTTTCTTCGTTGGCAAGAAAATTGGCATGCACCCTATCGACGTGGCGATCGTCTCCTGTTGCCAGAGCGGGCAGGGCGGCACCGGCGACGTCGCGATCCTCACCGCCGGCAACCGCATGTCGCTGATGCCGTTCGCCCAGATCGCAACCCGTATCGGCGGCGCTATCAACGTCTCGCTGTCGCTGCTGGTGTTGGCCAAGTTCTTCGTATAACTCCTATAAATCCTTAGCGTTACTTTGCCTTTCCCCGCCCCCGCGGGGATTTTTTTGCCCGCGCGCCGGCCGGCCGCGCAGGCGGGAAAACGCCGGTTACGCCGCCTGTTTCATGGCGGCGTCATACCAGGCGAAGTAGCGCTCTACGCCGCGACGGCCGGATTCGATCAGCGCGCGTTTTTTCTCCTCGCTGATGCCGAACTCCAGCGTGCCGACGTCGAGCGTGTCGACATACACGGTGCGCTTCCAGTCATCGCTGTCCAGATGCACCTTGGTTTGGATGTCCAGCATCACGTTGGCCACCGCCAGGGTGAAATCAAACAGGTTGTTGACCGGCGTGCGCGGGCCGGCCTGACCGGCGGCCTGAGCGATTTCACTGGCGGAGTCCAGGCGAATGCCCAGCGTGCGGGTGTTGATGCGCTGGCTAGCGTTGTCGATGTAAGGCGGCGTGGCGGAGAAGTCATAGTCGAACAGCCGCACCGGGTAGTTGTCGATCATGCCACCGTCGATGCACAGGTCGCCCAGGGTATTGTTCTTCGCTACGAAGGCGAACGGGAACGACATCGAAATGCGCAGGCCGTCCGCCACTTTCATGCGCGGCGTGGTGCGGTGAGAATAGACCTCGCGCTGACCGCTGTTGAGGTTGGCGCCGATAAAGTAAATCGACTTGAACCCTTTCGCCGCTTTCATCGCTTCGAACTGCTCGAAGGTAATATCCGGGTTGCCGGTATATTGCTTGATAATATCGCGCGACCATTGATAGAAATAATCGCCGGGCGCGATGCCGTATTGATTGAACAGGCGATAGGCGTCCTGGATCGTGCCGAAAAAGCCGCCGTTATAATCGAGGAATTTTTTAAAATCCATCGCCGACAGAATTTTGGTGACGTCCGCCGAGCTGCAGCCCAGGCCGACCAGCAGTGCGGCGATGGCGCCCGCCGAGGCGCCGGAGGTTTGCTTGATCTGCGGCATGATGCCTTTGGCTTCCAGCAGTTCCAGCGCGCCGCCATAGGCGATGCCTTTTACGCCGCCGCCTTCAAAGACCAGGTTTTCGAATTGATAGCTCATGTTATTTCCTTACTCGTGGTTTAGGGAGTAAGGAAAATAACCAAGTGGCGAACGAGAAAATATTGATTGGGGTTGTGTGGGGCGGCAAACAAAATTATTCACAATAAATATATTATTTATATATTTATCAAAGGCATTTATTAAACAGGCGCATCGGGCTTTTTGCGTCAATACTTAGCGCTGTTCAATTCTCGCAAGGAGTCATCATGTTCTGGAAACGTTGTTTGCTGGGCGCGGCGCTGGCCGTTATGTCATTACAGGCCGGCGCCGCCGCGCCGCAGGCCAAAACCCCGACGCCGGGATTCTACCGCATCATGCTGGGCAGTTTTGAAGTGACCGCGTTGTCCGATGGCATCATTCGCCTGCCGGCGGACAAGCTGTTGCTGAACAGCACGCCGCAGCAGATCGCCGCCGGGGTAGCCGAGCAGCATCAAAGCCTGCCGGTGGTCACCTCGGTCAATGCCTATCTGATCAACACCGGCGACAAGCTGGTGATGATCGACAGCGGCGCCGGCCAACTGCTGGGCGACGGCCTGGGCAAGCTGGTGGATAACCTGCGCGCGGCGGGCTACCAGCCGGAGCAGGTGGATGAAATCTACCTGACCCACATGCACCCGGATCACCTCGGCGGCCTGACGCACGACGGCAAGGCGGCATTCCCCAATGCGGTGGTGCGCGCCGCCAGCCAGGACGCGGACTTCTGGCTGAGCGCGGACCAACTGAAACAGGCCAAAGCAGAGAGTAAAAGCAACTTCGAACGGGCCCAGGCGGCGATCAAGCCGTATCAGGCGGCCGGCCACTTTAAGCCGTTCAGCGGCGACGGTGAGCTTTCCCCGGGCATTGCCGCCTTTGCTGCCCACGGCCATACGCCGGGGCATAGCGTGTATCAGGTGACCAGCCAGGGCCAGAAGCTGTTGCTGCTGGGGGATCTGATCCACGTGGCGGCGGTGCAGATGCCGCATCCGAAGGTGGCTATCAGCTTTGATAATGACGCCAAGGCGGCGGTCGCTCAGCGGCTGCGGATATTTGGCGACAGCGCGCGGCAGAGCGAGCTGGTGGGGGGCGCACACCTGTCGTTCCCGGGGTTGGGGTATTTGAACCGCCAGGGCGACGGTTACACCTGGGTGCCGCTGAATTACGGCGCGCTGTAACGGAGATGGCCGCCCGTTGGGCGGCCATCGTAAGCGCCTTGGGGACATTGTTCGAAAATTTGGGATTATGATGCCAGAGAATCGGGGCTGATTCGCCGTGATAAACAGTGCATGATTAACGTCATGCCTGTCGTTTTCTTTAAGGAGCTCCCGATGAACCAGAAAACTCACTCCGTCGCCATCGTCACCGGCGCATCCCGCGGCATCGGCGCGGCCATCGCCGAGCGTCTGGCCGCCGATGGCTTTACCGTCATCATCAACTATTCAGGCAATCCGGCACTGGCCGATGAGCTGGTGCGCAAGATAGAACAGCGCGGCGGCCGCGCCTTGAGCGTCAAGGCCGACGTCAGCGATGCGTCTGCGGTCGCCCGGCTGTTCGACAGCGCAGAACAGGCGTTTGGCGGCGTCGACGTGCTGGTCAATAACGCCGGGGTGATCGCGCTGGCGCCGATAGCGGACATGAAGGATGAAGACGTGGATCGCCTGCTCGACATCAACCTGAAAGGCAGCTTCAATGCGATGCGCGAGGCGGCGAAGCGCCTGCGCGACAATGGCCGCATCATCAATTTCTCCTCCAGCGTGGTGGGGTTGCTGCAGCCGGGTTACGGCATGTATGCCGCCAGTAAGGCGGCGATCGAAGCGCTGACCAGCGTGCTGGCGAAAGAGCTGCGCGGCCGCAATATCACGGTGAACGCCGTCGCGCCGGGGCCGACCGCCACCGGCTTGTTCCTCGACGGCAAAACCCCGGAGCTTATCGAGCGGCTGGCGAAGATGGCGCCGTTGGAACGCCTGGGTACGCCGGACGATATCGCCGCGGCGGTGGCTTTTCTCGCCGGGGCCGACGGCGGCTGGATCAATGGCCAAACTCTGCGCGCCAACGGCGGCATCATCTGATTGGCGACGCGCCGCCGCCGGATCGGGTATCCTGTGGCGGAACATATCACATCAAGGGCAACGTATGGCGGGCCACACTCAGCAATCCCATCCTGGCGTCAGATCGCCCTGTGTCAGCCTGTGCCGGATCGACGACGAAACCCAGCAGTGCCGCGGATGCCGGCGCACGCGGGCGGAGATCGCCGCCTGGCCGACCGCCAGCGACGCGGAGAAACGCGCTATTTGGCGGCGGCTAGAGTTGCGTCAATGGGTGAAATAATCCTCAGTGTTATTGCGCTGTCAGACTTCGTGTAGCACAATTGAGCTACATGTAACAGACCGACGTTGGGAGCGCTTATGTCTACGACGACCATCCGTATTCCAGATGAGCTTAAAGCCCGCGTGGCCGCCGTCGCCGAGCAGACTGGCGTGACGTCTCACAGCTTTATTTTGCAGGCAATAACGGAGAAAACGCAGCAAGAAGAGTTGCGCCGCGACTTTGAGAATGAAGCGGAAAAACGCTATGCCAAGATAATTGCGACGGGAGAGACGGTTTCTTGGAAAGAGATGCGCGGTTATTTGGAAAATTACGCTGCGGGTAACACCGCTGCGGTTAAACCTGCCGTTAAAAAACTGGGGCGCTGATGGCAAATGTCGAGTTGGCGCCAGAGGTCAGGGATGATATCGAACGTATTCTCGCTCATTTGGCTCAGTATGCTGCCGCGGATTCAGGGCGGCGCATTCAGGAAATCATCCAGGCGGTTGCGGTATTGGAACATAATCCATTGATCGGACGGTCCCTTGGCGCAGGGCTGCGTGAATTGATTATTGGGCAGCAAGCTCGCGGTTATTTGGCGCTCTACAAATATATCCCTGATATCGATACGGCATTTGTTCTGGCGATCCGCAGTCAGAAAGAACAAGGGTATTGAATGCACGATACCGGCCTGAAAGACCGGTATCGTTGTCATGTCCTCAGAAATCCCAGTCCTCATCCTCGGTGTTGACCGCCTTGCCGATGACGTAGGACGACCCTGAGCCGGAGAAGAAATCGTGGTTTTCATCGGCGTTCGGCGACAGCGCCGACAGGATCGCCGGGTTGACCTCCGCCATCGCCGGTGGGAACAGCGCTTCATACCCGAGGTTCATCAGCGCCTTGTTGGCGTTGTAGTGCAGGAAGGTCTTCACGTCTTCCGTCCAGCCGACGCCGTCGTACAGCTCCTCGGTGTAACGCACCTCGTTGTCGTACAGATCCTGCAGCAGATCGAAGGCGAAGTTTTTCACCTGCTGGCGCCGCGCGGCGTCCACCTTCTCCAGCCCTTTCTGGAACTTATAGCCGATATAGTAGCCGTGCACCGCTTCGTCGCGAATGATCAGGCGGATCAGATCGGCGGTGTTGGTCAGCTTGGCGCGGCTGGACCAGTACATCGGCAGGTAAAAGCCCGAATAGAACAGGAACGACTCGAGGAACACGCTGGCGACTTTTTTCAGCAGCGGATCGTCGCTGCGGTAGTGCGCCAGAATGATGCCGGCTTTCTTCTGCAGCGCGCGGTTTTCCTCGCTCCAGCGATAGGCGTCATCCACGTCCGGCGTTTGGCACAGGGTGGAGAAGATTGAGCTGTAAGAGCGGGCGTGCACCGCCTCCATAAAACTGATGTTGGAGTACACCGCCTCTTCGTGCGGCGTCAGCGCATCGGCGATCAGGGCCGGCGCGCCGACGGTGTTCTGGATGGTGTCCAGCAGCGTCAGCCCGGTGAACACCCGAATGGTCAGCTGCTGCTCCTTCGGCGTCAGCGTGGCCCAGGAGGGGATATCGTTGGACAGCGGCACCTTCTCCGGCAGCCAGAAGTTGGAGGTCAGGCGGTTCCACACCTCCAGATCCTTGTCGTCTTCGATGATGTTCCAGTTGATGGCGCGCACCAGCGGCGCCGATGTTACGGTCGTCATAAGTTGCCTCACAGCGAGCAGGACACGCAGCCCTGCACCTCGGTGCCTTCCAGCGCCATCTGGCGCAGGCGGATGTAGTAAATGGTCTTGATGCCTTTGCGCCAGGCGTAGATCTGCGCGCGGTTGATGTCGCGGGTAGTGGCGGTATCGCGGAAGAACAACGTCAGCGACAGCCCCTGATCGACGTGTTGCGTGGCGGCGGCATAGGTATCGATGATTTTCTCCGGGCCAATCTCGTAGGCATCCTGGTAATACGCCAGGTTGTCGTTGGTCATGTAAGGCGCCGGGTAGTAAACGCGGCCGATCTTGCCTTCCTTGCGGATCTCGATGCGCGAAACGATCGGATGAATGCTGGAGGTGGCGTTGTTGATGTACGAGATGGAGCCGGTCGGCGGCACCGCCTGCAGGTTCTGGTTGTACAGCCCGTGCATCATCACCGACTGGCGCAGCGCGCGCCACTCGTCGCGCCCCGGAATGGCGATACCGGCGGCGGCGAACAGTTCGCGCACCCGCTCGGTCTGCGGCAGCCAGTCGCGCTCGGTGTATTTGTCAAAGTACTCGCCGCTGGCATAGCGAGAGTGCTCAAAGCCGTCAAAGGCGCCGCCGCGCTCGATCGCCAGCCGGTTAGAGGCGCGGATGGCGTGATAGGCCACGGTATAGAAATAGAGATTGGTGAAGTCGATGCCTTCTTCCGAGCCGTAGAAGATACGCTCGCGCGCCAGGTAACCGTGCAGGTTCATCTGACCGAGACCGATGGCGCGGGCGCTGCGGTTGCCTTCGGCGATCGACGGCACCGAGCGGATGTCGCTCATGTCGGCCACCGCGGTCAGCGCACGGATCGCGGTCTCGATCGCCTTGCCGAAGTCCGGCGCGTCCATGGTTTTGGCGATGTTCAGCGAGCCGAGGTTGCAGGAGATGTCCTTGCCGATGCGATCGTAGCTCAGATCTTCATGATACGTACTGGCGCGGTTGACCTGCAGGATCTCCGAACACAGGTTGCTCATGTTGATGCGACCGGCGATCGGGTTCTCCCGGTTGACCGTGTCCTCGAACATGACATACGGGTAGCCGGATTCGAACTGGATCTCCGCCAGCACCTGGAAGAATTCACGCGCGTTGATGCGCGACTTGCGGATGCGCTTGTCGTCCACCATCTCGCGGTACTTCTCGCTGACGGCAATCTCCGAAAACGGCACGCCATACACCCGTTCGACGTCGTAGGGCGAGAACAGGTACATCTCCTCGTTGTTCTTCGCCAACTCAAAGGTGATATCCGGGATCACCACCCCCAGCGACAGCGTTTTGATGCGGATCTTCTCGTCGGCGTTTTCCCGCTTGGTGTCGAGAAAACGCAGGATATCCGGGTGATGGGCGTTGAGATACACCGCGCCGGCTCCCTGGCGTGCGCCGAGCTGGTTGGCGTAGGAGAAGGCATCTTCGAGCATTTTCATGATCGGAATGACGCCGGAAGACTGGTTCTCGATGCGCTTGATCGGCGCGCCCACTTCGCGAATATTACTCAGCAGGAAGGCCACGCCGCCGCCGCGTTTCGACAGCTGCAGCGCGGAGTTCACCGCCCGGCCGATCGATTCCATATTGTCTTCGATGCGCAGCAGGAAGCAGGAGACCAGTTCGCCGCGCTGGCGTTTGCCGCAGTTGAGGAAGGTCGGCGTGGCCGGCTGGAAGCGGCCCGAAATCATCTCCTCCACCAGATCCTGCGCCAGGGCGGTATCGCCCGCCGCCAGCGTCATCGCCACCATGCACACCCGATCTTCGTAGCGTTCCAGATAGCGCTTGCCGTCGAAGGTTTTGAGCGTATAGCTGGTGTAGTACTTGAAGGCGCCGAGGAAGGTCTCGAAGCGGAATTTTTTGGCGTAGGCCTGCTGGAACAGCTGCTTGATAAACGGGAACTCGTACTGCGCCAGCACCTGCGGCTCGTAGTAGCCTTCTTCCACCAGATAGCGCAGCTTTTCCTCCAGGTTATGGAAGAACACGGTGTTTTGGTTGACGTGCTGCAGGAAGTAGTGCCGCGCCGCCAGCCGATCCTTGTCGAACTGGATCCGGCCTTCCGCATCGTAAAGATTGAGCATCGCGTTGAGCGAATGGTAATCCAGCGCGCCCGTCTCGGGCCTGGTCAGTTCTGTCGTTGCCAAAATGCGGTTACTCCCTGTCTAACGTTTTCAACGTCTTGCGTAGTGCCGAGCAGCTCGAAGCGGTACAAGAAAGGCACCTGGCATTTTTTGGCGATGATGTCGCCGGCGATGCCGTACGCTGCGCCGAAGTTGGTGTTCCCGGCGGCGATGACGCCGCGCAGGTATGAACGGTTTTGCGGAACGTTGAGAAAGCGGATCACCTGGATCGGCACCGCGCCGACGGCGCTGCCGCCGCCATAGCTGGGCACGATCAAGATATAGGGTTGTTCCATCAGCAATTTGCTGCGGGCGCCGGCGATCGGAATGCGGATCGCCGGCAGGCCCAGTTTCTCAACGAATCGGTGGGTGTTCTCCGAACTGCTGGAGAAATAGACCAGCGGATTCATCGTCGAGCCTCAGCAGGTGAGCGCCAGCGCGCCGATTTTGTCCGGCCGGAAACCGGACCAGTGATCGTCACCGGCGATAATCACCGGAACCTGCTGATAACCTAATGATTTAACGTGGTTCAGCGCCTGCTGATCCTGGGTGAGATCGATCACCTGATAATCAATCCCCTGCTTATCAAATGCGCGATAGGTGGCGTTGCACTGGACACAGTCCGGCTTACTGTAAATAATAATGCTCATGATTCGCATTTACCTTTAGACTGAAGGAAAGGCGGACAAGTCAGATAACGGAGCATCGTTCCTGGCGTTTCTGACGGCGTTATCAACCGAACGACATTCCCTGCGGCTGACCTATAAAATACTATATGTTGATATTTGTTTTATCAACCACGCTATATATGGTGTTTTGTGGGGTTGGGTGCGCAGACCGCGTCGGAGCTGGGAAGACGAGGGGAAAATTTTTTTGCGGATGGGAAATTCCCCCCTCTCAGAGAAGAGGGGGAGGCGAACGCATTATTGGCGCATGCTGACGGCCAGCCGGTTGAAGGCGTTCATGATGCTGATGGCGAAGGTCAGATCGGCGATCTCGGTATCGCTGAAGTGCGCTTTCAGCGCCTCAAAAGCGCTGTCCGGCGCGCCGGTGGCGGCGATCAGCGTCACCGACTCGGCCCATTCCAGCGCGGCGCGTTCGCGCTCGCTGAACTCATGGCTGACGCGCCAGCCCGCCAGCGTATCGAGTTTGGCGTGGCCGAAGCCGCTTTCGCGCAGCGCTTTGCCGTGCATGTCCAGGCAGTAGGCGCAGCCGTTGATCTGCGAAACGCGCATAAACATCAACTCGATGGTCGCTTTGTCCAGAGCGCCTTTCTCCAGCGCCATCAGCGCGCTCACCATATTTTTGTACGGGGCGGGCGCCAGCTCGGCATAGTTCAAACGTTGCTTAATCATGGTCAACCTCAATCGATAGTAACGAAATCATGCCGCTACTTTAGCGGCCTTATGGTCTATGCTATAGAGCCATAAAATGATTATTTAACCGGGCCATGATGCCACCGTTCCTGACTTCATTGCGGCTGGACAGCGGGCTCGCCGAACCGCTGTACCGGCAGATTTATCTGCGAATCAAAGACGCCATCGCCCAGGGCAACCTGGCGGCGGGCAGCCGGCTGCCTTCGGTGCGTGGGTTGGCGAGCGATCTTGGCGTGGCGCGCGCCACGGTGGAAAGCGCCTACGCGCAGCTGATCGCCGAAGGTTTTTTGCGGAGCCGGGGGCAGGCGGGCACCTATGTCTCGTCGCAGTTGCCGCCCATGCAGGGGGCGGCGTCCGCTGCACCGCCGCTGCCGGCGGTGGCGCCCGATCCGCTGCAGCCGCAGGGCATGCTGCAGCCTTTCCAACTGGGCGTGCCGGCGCTGGATGCGTTTCCACGTGCGCTGTGGCAGCGCATTGTCGCCCGCCAGCTGCGCGGTTCTACGGTGGCTTCCCTGGCGCTGCCGCCGGCCGGCGGCCTGCCTGAACTGCGTGAGGCGATCGCCCATTATCTGCATTTGTCGCGCGGCATCAGCTGCCAGCCGGAGCAGATTTTCCTCTGCGCCGGCTACCCGGCGCTGTTGGACTGGGTGGTGGAGACGTTGTTGCACGCCGGTGACGCGGTATGGATTGAAGATCCCGGTTATCCGGTTACGCGCCCGCTGCTGCGGGCCGCCGGCGTGAGGCCGGTCGCCGTGCCGGTGGATGAACAGGGCATGGACGTGGCCGCCGGGATCCTGACTGAGCCCGAGGCGCGGCTGGCGGTGGTCACGCCGACTCATCAGAGCCCGCTCGGCGTCTCGCTCAGCCTGGCGCGGCGGATGGCGCTGCTCGACTGGGCGCAGCAGCGCGGGGCCTGGATCCTCGAGGATGACTACGACAGCGAGTTTCGCTATCACGGGCGGCCGCTGCCGCCGCTGAAAAGCCTCGACGTTCAGGGGCGGGTGCTGTACGCCGGCACTTTCAGCAAAACGCTGTTCCCGGCGCTGCGCATGGCTTATTTGGTGGTGCCCGCCGGTCTGACGGCGGCATTCGCGCGCAGCAGCCGGCTGCGCGGCTGCGGCTGCCCACCGTTGCTGCAGGCAAGCGTGGCGGATTTTATCCGGCAAGGGCATTTCTACCGCCACCTGAAACGCATGCGGCCGCTGTACCGCCAGCGGCGCGAGTGGTTGACGCAGGCGCTGGAACGGCAGCTGGGGGCCTGGCTGACGGTGGTGCCGCAGCAGGGCGGCATTCAGCTGTTGGCTCGGCTGCATCACGGGCTGGCGGATGCGCCGTTGGCGGCGCAAGCGTGGCGGCAGGGGCTGGCGGCGCAGGCGTTGTCGGATTGGCAAATCGATCATCCGGCGGGGCAAGGGTTACTGTTGGGATTCGCCAATTTCAGCCGGCGAGAGGAGACGGAGCGGGCGGTGCAGGGGTTGGCGCAGCTGTTTAAACACGCAAATTAAACGGCCCGCGATTTCCGCGGGCCAGACGCACATCTGTTTTATCTTTATGACTGCAGGGGTGTTAACGCCGGGCCAGCAGCACGCCGAGCACGATGCCGACGGCGGCACCGATCCCTACGCCCTGCCAAGGTTTGTCACGCACATAGCTGTCGGCTTGATCGACCGCGTCGCGCGCATGCTGTGTCAGACTGGTGGAGCCATTGAACCGCGCCCGGGCGTCGCGCAGCACGCCTTTCGCCTTGCTGTGCAGCTCTTTCAGTTCCTCTTTGGTCTTGTCACCGGACTCGCGCAACACTTCATCCAGCGTATCTGCCAACAGAGTGACGTCCTGATCGATATCGCGTTCTGTTCTTTCCGCTTTCTTAAACATTCAGCTCTCCATTTCGACACATGTCTTTCAAGTGTAGACCATGCCGAGATTTGCGTGGCCGATCACGGAAAAAAACCGCCGTCACGCAGGTGTTTGCCGGCGCCTGGGCTTTGTACATTTGGTTACTCGGCGAAACCAATCACTCACGGAAGCGGCGGTTTGATTCCACTAGTATCTGTTTCAACGGCTCCACCGGGGCTTACCGAAACAACACTCTGAGGATTTAAAGATGAAAAAAGTATTAGCGCTGATCGTTGCTGCCACTATGGGTCTGTCTTCTGTTGCTTTCGCTGCTGATACTGCAGCTACTGCTCCGGCTACCACCACCGCGCCAGCTGCGACCACCACTACCGCTGCGCCAGCGGCTGCTGCTGAAAAAGCGCCAGCTAAAGCAACGCACCACAAGAAAGCCAAGCACCACAAAAAAGCGCCAGCCCAGAAAGCTCAGGCCGCTAAAAAGCACCACAAAAAAGCGCCAGCTCAGAAAGCCCAGGCCGCTAAAAAACACCACAAAAAAGCGCCAGTGCAGAAAGCTCAGGCCGCTAAAAAACACCACAAAAAAGCCGGTAAAAAAGCGTAATTAAGTGATGTTTGCGGAACCGAAAGGTTCCGCACGCTCCAGTCCGTACTCCAGACACCCGGTTCTTCCGGGTGTCTTCTTTTGAGACGACGCACGATGATCAATCGCTATCTGTTTGAAGTCATTTTCAGCGCGGTAACTCTGTGCGGGGTGATCGTCGGCTGGGAACTGTTTTTGGCCGGCAGCTTTTTGTGATCATTGCGCCGCGGCGGTTTCATGCAAATGCCGCCAGCCGAGCGCGTTGCGCTGGCGTTCAAACACCACCGTGGAGTAGCGCAGCGTAGCGCTTTGTCCCGGCAGACTCTGTTTTTCCCGGTAGCTGACTACCGCGCCCGTCGGCCATTCGGCCACCAGTTTCATCTCTTCTATCTCGATTTCCAGTCCCGGTTTGGCGGCGCGATGCGCGCGGAAAAAAGCGCACAGCGCGGTGAAATCCAGCGGGGCGCCGTTCAGCGCGATCATGCTGAAATCCGGCGTAAAGCGCGCCAGCAGCGCCTGCTCTTCTTCGGCCCCTTTGCCCAGCCAGCGTTCAATGGCGATGTGGGCGTCGATCACTTCGGTAAAATACGGGTTCATAAAGCATCCTGTTGAGCGTTGAGTTGGCGCACGATGGCGCGGTTGGCGAGGCGCAGGCACAGCAGCAGCGGGATAAGTACGCTGGCGCCCGCCAGAATGAAGCAGGTGCGGTAAGCCGCCGCGGGCGGCAACACGGCCAGCAGCAGATTCAGCAGCAGGCTGAACAGCGCCACGCCGAGGCAAAAACTGAGCTGGCGGTTGATATTCCACAGCGCGCTGGCGTCCGCCAGCTGAGCGTCGGGGATCTGCAGGAACGCGCTGCTCTGCGCGGTGCTGCTGCACAGGCTGCCGCCGAACCCCATCAGGGCGAAGGCGGCGATCTGCAGCGCGTGCTGCCCGGCCTGATCGATCTGCGCCAGCGTCAGCATGCCGGCGCCTTGCAGCAGGCAGCCGGCGATCAGCAGCGGCCGCGGGCCGAGGCGGTTAAAGGTTTTGCCGGTCAGCGTGATGGCCAGGAACGATGCCAGCGCCCAGGGCAGCATCAGGCCGCCAACCTGTGCGGCGGGCATCCCCAGCTGGTTTTGCAGATACAGCATTGCCACCAGGCTGACGCCGATGAACAGGCCGGGAATGCACAAATAAACCGTCATGGCGTTGCGCAGCAGCGGATCGCCGACCAGCCGCAGGTTCAGCAGCGGCTGCGGGGTGCGCAGGCTATGGCGCAAATAATAGGCCAGCACCAGCAGACCGGCGGCCAGCAGCGCCGCGCCGGAAGCCTGATGGCCGGCCTCGCTCAGCCGGGTCAGGCCGAGCAGCAGCAGCGTCAGCGCCGCGCAGCCGCTCAGCAGCCCCGTGGCGTCGAGCGGTTTACGCGCCGCCGTCGGCGCTTCCGCGCGCAGCCACAGCGCCGCCAGCGCCAGGGCCAGAGCCGCCAGCGGCAGGTTGGCGAAAAACACCCAGCGCCAGTCCAACCGATCGACGAGCCAGCCGCCCAGCGCCGGTGACAGCGCCGGCGCCAGCAGCCCGACTAACATGATGGCCGCAGACAGCCCGGCGCGTTCATGGCTGCGATACAGCTGATAGGTCAGCGTCTGGCCGATGGGGATCAGCAAGCCGCCGCCCATGCCCTGCAGGGTGCGCCAGCCGATCAGCGCCCCGACGCTCTCGGCGTTGCCCGCTCCGAGGGTGGCCAGCATGAACAGCGCCAGCGAGAGCAGAAACACCCGCCGCCCGCCGATGCGCTGCGCCAGCCAGGCGCTGAGCGGGATCACCAGCGTCAGGCCGAGAATATAGCCGTTGCTGACCCACGCCAGTTGGCTGACCGATGCTCGCATCGCCTGGCCGATGGCGGGGTAGGCGACGTTGGCGATAAACATATTGATCAAATCGACGAAAAAGCCGAGCAGATAGACGATTGCCACTTTGCTGCGATAAGACATGGTGCCTCCGGTTAAAGGCGAGCAGTGTAGCGGGGGGAAAAGTGCGGATAAATCGGCGGCGGGCGATTACACTGTCAAAATCATTTTGACAATAAGGGCGGCGAAATGCTGAATTTGCAGCGCCTGGCGATCTTCGCGGCGGTGGTGGAGGCGGGCAGCTTTACCGCAGCGGCGGTGGCGCTGGGGCAAACCAAGGCGGTGGTGAGCTTTAACGTCAAGCAGCTGGAGAACGAACTGGGGGTTTCACTGCTGGCGCGCAGCACCCGCCGATTATCGCTGACCGATGCCGGCGAACGCTTCTACCAGCGCAGCCTGCAGTTGTTGCAGGAGGCGGAGAACGTGCTCGACGACGTGCGCCGCGATCATCACGGGCTGAGCGGCGTGCTGCGCATCACCAGCACGCCGGAGTACGGCGCGCAGGTGGTGGCGCCGGCGCTGGCGGCGTTTTCGCGCCAGCATCCGCGCCTGCGCATCCAGCATGTGTCTTCTTCTTATCATGCCGATCTGATCTCGGAGCGCTTCGACGTGGCGATCCGTCTGGGCCAGCTGGCGGATTCCAGCCACCGCGCGGCCTTGATCGACAGCTTCGCCATTTTTCCGGTGGCGGCGCCGGATTATCTGGCCGACCGGCCGATTCATTCGCTGACGGATCTGGCGCAGGCGCAGTGGATCGCCCACAGCCGGCTCAGTTCGCCGCTCAGCTGGCAGGTGGTCACGCCGCAGCGCGAAGCGGTGCTGTTCAAGGTGGCGGACGCTGCGACGCTCACCGGCGACAGCGCCGCCGCATTGCTGGCGTTCGCCCTGCATGGCGCCGGGGTGGCGCTGCTGCCGGCGTGGCTGGCGCAGCCCGAGATCGACGCCGGCAGGCTGCAGCGGTTGCTGCCGGATCACCGTTTCCCCGAGCAGAGCATCTATGCGCTCTACCCGAATACCCGTCATGTGCCGGAGAAGGTGCGGGCGTTTATCGATTTTCTGCGCGTGCGGGTGGCGGCAAACCGTTAGCGAAATAATAATTCGTTATCACTCTCTCATTTATCATCAAATCTCATCGGGGTATGCTGGAGGGCTTCGTCTACCCCGTCCGATGCGAGCCACCTTCGATGACCGCAGAAAATAACTTCCAGCTGAACCGACGCATTCTGTCCGTGGTGATGTTCACCTTCGTCTGCTACCTGACCATCGGCCTGCCGCTGGCGGTGTTGCCGGGGTTTGTGCATGACCACCTGGGCTACAACTCGGTGCTGGCGGGCCTTATCATCAGCGCGCAGTACTTCGCCACGCTGTTCAGCCGCCCGCACGCCGGGCGTTACGCCGATCAGCTGGGGCCGAAGAAGGTGGTGCTGTTCGGCCTGGCCTGCTGCGGCGCCAGCGGCCTGTTTTACGCGCTGGCGTTCGGCGTTGACGGCTGGCCATGGCTCAGCCTGCTGCTGCTGTGCGTGGGGCGGGTGTTTCTCGGCGTCGGCGAAAGCTTCGCCAGCACCGGTTCCACGCTGTGGGGCATCGGCCGGGTCGGGGCGATGCACACCGCACGGGTGATTTCCTGGAACGGCGTCGCCACCTACGGGGCGATGGCGGCCGGCGCGCCGCTCGGCGTGTACCTGAATCAGCAGTGGGGCTTGGCCGGAGTGGCGGCGCTGATCGTGCTGGCGGTCGCGGTGGCGCTGCTGTTGGCGAGCGGCAAGCCGGACGTCTCGATCACCGCCGGGCAACGCATCGCCTTTAGCGCGGTGTTCGGCCGCATCTGGGCCTATGGTCTCGGGCTGGCGATGGGCACCGTCGGCTTCGGCGTCATCGCCACGTTCATCACCCTTTACTACGCCGACAAGGGCTGGAGCGGCGCGGCGTTTTCGCTGACGCTGTTCAGCTGCGCCTTCGTCGGCATCCGCCTGATCTTCAGCAACGTCATCAACCGCCACGGCGGTCTGAAGGTGACGCTGGTGTCGTTTCTGGTCGAGATCGTCGGGCTGCTGTTGATCTGGCAGGCCGGTGAGCCCTGGATGGTGCAAACCGGCGCGTTGCTGGCCGGCGCCGGTTTCTCGCTGGTGTTCCCGGCGCTGGGCGTCGAGGCAGTGAAACAGGTGCCGCCGCAGAATCAGGGCACGGCGCTCGGCACCTATTCGGCGTTCCTCGACCTGGCGCTGGGCATCACCGGCCCGCTGGCCGGGCTGCTGATTGGGCAAGCGGGCGTGCCGTCGATCTATCTGGCGGCGGCGCTGCTGGTGGCGCTCGGGGTGTTGCTCACTCTGCGCCTGCTGCAGCGCAGCCGGCGCTGATTCAGGAATAGTCCGAAACCCGGATTCCTCCCCAGAAAATCATTGTTTCGGTGAATGATTACGGTAAGGTCGCTCAGCGGTCCAGAATGAGAGGAGGAATCGATGTATTTACGGCCGGATGAAGTGGCTAAAGTGTTGGAGAATACCGGCTTTGAGCGTGATTATGTCACCGATCAGGCCTATGGCTACCGCAAGGGTGCACACTACGTGTATGTGAATCGCGAAGCGCGGATGGGCAGAACCGCGTTGGTGATCCACCCGGCGTTGAAAGAGAGAAGCGTGCATTTCGCCACGCCAACCTCCCCGGTGCGCACCAGCGAGCAGTATCTGGAGTTTCCCCTGGATTTAAGCGGCGACGCCCCGAACCTGCGTTACGGCATCGCACACGGCTTCAGCTCGCGCGAAGCGCTGTCGCGCTACCTCTTCAGCATGTTCCTGTAATCGGTCCCCCGCCTTGGGGGACGCGATCAGCCGTGGGCCAACGCTTCGCGGTTGAAACGCTCATTGTAGGCGCGGCGGAACTGCGCCAGTTCAAACGCATCGATATCCAGCTCGGCGAAGTAAAACAGCGCCGCTTCGGTGTGCTCGGCGTGCAGCTCCGGCGATAGCCCGGCGCGCAGCAGCACGTCGCGCCACAGGGCAATCTGTTCGTCGTCCGCCTGTTTGATGAACGTCAGATAGATGAACAGCAGGTAAGCGGCCTGGTGCATCTCTTCGGTGTAGCCGTTGTTCAGCATGCGGATAAAGGTCTGGCTTTGGCGGCCGCCCATTTCCTGGATCATCGATTCGATCAGCATCGGTTTGACCCTCAGCAGATGGGCCAGCGAATCGATGGCTTTGCGGGTGTCGGACGTCAGAATGCGGTAACCGATAATAAATACGACGATCAGGGCGGCGAGGATGATCCAGGTCATTTAGGCTTTATTACACTCTCAATACGCCAGAAGAGGGAGAGGCGCTGTGCGACAGCGCCCGCTATCAATGCTGTTCGCCGCTGAAATTACCGACCGCGCTCTGCTGGCGCAGATGGTGGTTAAAGGTGGCCGCGTCTTTGGCCAACGCGTCGAGATGGGCGCCAAGCATTTTGATCTGCTTCACCAGCGCATGTTGTTCCGGCACCGAACTGGCGGTGCTCAGTTTGCGCGCCAGTTGTTCATTCTGCGCCCGCAGCGCGGCTTCGCGCTGTTTGGCTTCTTCCAGCAGTTGCTGCAGCGCCTGGTAGCTCTGCTGCCATTCGCGGTGTTGCCGTTCGAAGCTGCTCTGCAACTCATTCATCGCATTTTGAAACTGGATTTCCAGCTCGCGCATTGTCATGGGCTCGATCCTTTGCGGCACTCAATGATGGCTTAGCAGTATAGCGAAAACTGTTCGCAAGCTCACCCGTTGACGACAAATGAGACACATGCCGCTGACAATTCCCGGCTTGCAACCGTGGCAAGGCGTCTTACAATCGACCCCATTCCCGGCCGTAAAGGCTGCCGTTCAAGAGAGGTGGAACATGAGCGAGCAGGAAAAAGACTTTTTTGAACAGGCGATGGCGGACGTGGTGCCGCTGGCGAACGGGCGGCAGACGTTGCACCTCCGGCCGCAGGAGACGGTGGACAAAAGCGCGCGGCGCGAAGCACAGCGGCTGCGGCAGGAAAACTTCCTCAGCACCGATTTTCTCGAGGTGATCCCCTGCGAACAGCCGCTGGAGTTCAAAGGGGAAGGCATTCAGCAGGGCGTGCTGGACAAGCTGCGCAACGGGCGTTATCCGCCGCAGGCGTCGCTGAACCTGCTGCGTCAGCCGGTTGAAGCCAGCCGGCAGGCGCTGTTTCGCTTCATCGTGCAGGCGGAGGCGCAAAACCTGCGTTCGCTGCTGATCGTGCATGGCCGTGGGCGGCAGAACGACAGCCATCCGAATATCGTGCGCAGTTACGTCGCCAAATGGCTGGCGCAGTTTGAACAGGTGCAGGCGTTTTGCCGCGCCTTACCGCGCGACGGCGGCGAGGGCGCCTGCTACGTCACGCTGCGTAAATCGGCGCAGGCCAGGGCGGAAAACTTTGAGCGCCACGCCAAGCGCAGCCGTTGAAAGGATTGCCGAAATAAAATGGCCGGCGAATATCGCCGGCCATCGATGAATTATTTATTAAATATTTTATAGTCCAGCGAATAACGGCCGGCGCCGGTCACCGCCAGCAACAGCAAACCACCAATGATGCTGATGTTTTTAAAGAAGTTGATTTCGTTGCCCATCATTTCCATACCGGTCATTTTCCAGAATGGATGGCCGATAAACGCAGTGCCCAAAACATAGAGGGCGAAAATGACCGCGATAGGGCGAGTAAACAGGCCGAGAATAAGCGCGATGCCGAAAATAAACTCCACCACCACGGCAACGATCGCCGCCAAATAAGGCATCGGCGTGCCGTAACCTTCCATCGCCGTGACGGTCGCACCGAAGTTGACCAGTTTCATCCAACCGAAAATGATAAACAGAATCATCAGCAATATGCGGGACAGCAGAATTACGCCGTCTTTTGAGCTATCACCCATTTCGAACTCCTTAGCCACTGTCGGAATTATGTTGTCTTACTGTATAAAGATTAGAACAATTTACGTTTTTTTCTAGCGGCGACGGGCGGTTGCGCCACTTTTTTCGATGGGCGAGACGCGTGGTGAAGCCGGCGGTATTGCCTATACTTGACTCTGGAGCAAAAACAATAAAACAGGCAATGTGAGGCCATGATGGATGAGGAATTGACCGCCGCCGGTTACCGCCGTTATTCCGGTGATAAGATTGACGTTTATTTTAACAGTGCAGTTTGCCGCCATTCCGCCAACTGCGTGCATGGCAACGCGGCTATTTTTACCCTGAATCGCCGCCCGTGGATTATGCCGGACAATGCCGAGCCGGCCGAGGTGAAACGCGTTATCGACAGCTGCCCCAGCGGCGCACTTAAATATAGGGAGAAATCATATGGATCATAAAATCTTGGCAGACGACAAGCGTTTTTATATCAATGATGAGCAAGGCAAGCTGATCGCCGAGATCTCTTTCGTGCCGAGCGGCGACAAGCTGACCATTATCGATCACACCTGGGTGGATGAGTCATTGAAGGGGCAGGGCGTCGGCAAAAAGCTGGTGGCGCTGGTGGTGGAGAAAATGCGCGCTGAGCAGCGTAAAATCATTCCGCTGTGCCCGTTCGCCAAGCATGAGTTTGATACCACGCCAGCCTATCAGGACATTCGCGCCTGAGGCGATAACGGGGCGCGGCGCGCGCCCCGAGCGTTCAGCAGACGCCGAAATCGCCGTCTTCATGGTACAGCGCCACCTCGCTGGCCTGCACCTCCGTGCGCTGCTCTTTACCCAGTTCATTCCAGCTGCAAACCAGGGTTTCGCCGTCGATCGCCACCACGGTCATCTTTGGGCCGCCGGTGGTGCGTTGTACAAAATCACCGATATTGAATGCCATGCGTTCCTCCACAACAGATTAAACCTCACCTATTGATAACACAGAATGGCGCTACCGTTGGCAGATGTTTCGTTATGCATTAAATTATACAGCGATTATCACCAGGGAGAGCAGACTAACATGCCGGGATTATTGATGTTTTATGTGGGCGGTACGGCACCGGGCGCCAATATTGAGTTGCACGACGTGCAGTTCGCGGCGGCGGATCGGCCGGATGAGGCGTATCCGCTGCTGCGCGAAAAGTGGTTCGGCGATAAGCGCAAGGTGCATGTCGACGGTTATGCGCGCATCGACTGGGCGGACGGTTACGACGTGAGCCTGGAGCCTGCGCCGTTCGCCGGTGAAGAGAAGCTGTTTTTCGTTAACGTGGGCGGTTACCGCAGCGATGAGCTGGCGGAACTGCACCAGTTCGGCCTGTTTGTGGCGCGCTCCGCCGACGAGGCGAAAGACAAAGCCAAACGAGTGCTGCTGACCGATAGCGCGCAGCAGCACAAGGATGACCTGGCCGAGGTGGACGACTGCCTGCTGCTGCAGGCGTTGCAGGGTTATCACGTTCATCTGCGGGCCAACCCGCACGGCAAACCGGCCCGGCCGCTGTGGCAGGGGTATCTGCCGATCGGCGAACCCGCGTTATAACACTGCTTCGAACACCAGCAGCAGGTTGAGATCGAGGCGTGTCAAATCCAGATGCATGATATTCATTATCTGTTGATGAAAATGCCGTTCATGCAGTACTGGAGGCGCTGTATGCTGGCAAGCACACCATCAACTCATACGGGATTTGCCATGACCATTGAGATTTACCCGGCGCAAAAAAGCGACGCCAAACGGATCCTGGATATGATTATCGAGCTGGCGGTGTACGAAAAGGCGCGCGAGCAGGTGTTGGCCAGTGTGGAAGACATCGAACGCAGCCTGTTTGGGCCGGGCGCCTGTTCCGAAGCGCTGATTTGCACGGTGAACGGCGAGCCGGCGGGTTATGCGGTGTTCTTTATGAGTTACTCCACCTGGCTGGGTAAAAACGGCATCTATCTGGAAGATCTGTACGTGGCGCCGAAGCATCGCGGCGCGGGCGCCGGTAAAAAGTTGCTGCGGCACATCGCTCAGTTGGCGTGCGAGCGGCAGTGCGGCCGCCTGGAGTGGAGCGTGCTGGACTGGAATCAGCCGGCCATCGATTTTTACCTCAGCATCGGCGCGCAGCCGCAGGGCGAGTGGGTGCGCTATCGCATGGAGGGCGAGGCGCTGACGCACTTCGCGGCGCACGGGGCGGCGCTGCCGGCGCAATAGCCGTTGGGGGGAGGCGGCCTCCCCAACTGTGGTGGTGTGAACGGTTTACTGCGGGTGAATCAGATCAGAATCAGGCGGGTTTGCCGGCGGCGAGAATAAAGATCATCGGGCGTTCCTGCTCTTCGTCCAGCGCCGGGGTAGCGGCGATTTGCTGCGCGCTGGGGCCCCATTCGTTCAAATGCTGGATGATAAATCCTTGCTGCGCCAGCGGGTTGATATAGCTGCCGAGCGTGCGGTGCTGCTTGATGACGCCTTCCGCCAGCCAGTTGGAGACGCGCTGGCCTTCCCGCTGGTAGCCGTTGACCGGCCAGGATTTCTGCCCGTTGCCGTCGGTCAGCCAGCCCTGCTGCGCCGGGGCGGTGTAGATCGGGTGCTCGGCGGTGAAGATGAACTGCCTGCCGGGTTTCAGCGCGGCGTAAACCGTGGCGAACAGCGCTGCCAGATCCTCGAGGTAGTGCAGCGTCAGCGAGCTGTAGACCAGATCGTAACTTTCCGGCGGCAGCTGCAGCTGCGCCAAATCCTGCCGGCGGTACTCGATGCCCGCGTCGGCGGTCATCTCCCGCGCCTTGGCCAGCATCTTTTCCGAGACGTCCAGCCCCAGCACGCTGGCTGCGCCCTGTTCGCGCGCGCTGCGGCAAAACCAGCCGTAGCCGCAGCCGAGATCGACCACGCTTTTTCCCTGCAAGTCCGGCAGGATGCGGCGGATGGCGGGCCATTCCGGCGCGCCGTCCAGGCCGTGCTGCGAGCGGCTGAGCTGCGCATAGCCGTCGAAAAAGGCCTGATTGTCATAGATGTTTTGCGTCATGATGACTCCTTGGGGTGAATGACGGCGGCGGAATTCCGCTGCCATACTCTGCATATTGCTGCATAATTCTACGCTGACAACATGAATAACGGGAATGACGATGGACATGATTTCGGTGCGGCAAGCGCCCGAGCTGGCGCCGCGCGCCATTGCATATTTTCAGCGGCACTGGGCCACGGCAGAGACGCTGATGATGTATGAAGACGCTATCAACCGCAGCCTCGGCGCCGCCAACCCGCTGCCGCAGTGGTACCTGCTGATGGAAAATGACCAGATCCTCGGCTGTGCGGGGCTGATTACCAACGACTTTATCAGCCGCGGTGAGCTGTATCCCTGGCTGTGTGCGCTCTACGTAGAGGAAACGCAGCGCGGCCGGGGCTGCGGCGCCAAGCTGATTGAACATGTGGCGGCGGAAACTCGCCGGTTGGGCTTCCCGCAGCTGCACCTGTGCACCGATCTGGAGGGCTACTACGAGCGCAGCGGTTTCGTTTATAACGGGCTCGGCTATCACCCCTGGGGCGAGGTCTCGCGGGTCTATTCGCGGGTGCTGTAAACCGCTCGTTGTTTGCCAATTCGGTCCGATGGTTATCCTGATGGGATTGCGGTTGTGTTTCATCTGCCGTGCCGAATATTTTCAGCGCATTCCCGCAATGAGAAAACGGCGCAGAGAGAAACGAGAGCCTTTGTCGTTATATCTGAGGGGGGGAGTGACGGCATATCATCATTCATTTTTTGTTGGATCTATATTAATTATTTATGTGAGTTATCATTCGGGCTGTTTTTCGGTTTTAATGTGCTGTGTATATTTTTAATGTGTGGCCGTGGCGGTTAATTAAATGTAATTATCATGGGGCGTTTGTCTGTCTGTTGGTATGATTTTATTGTTTTTTAGTCGTCTCAGCCTATTTTTTTCTACTTATTCTGCTATATGCTCTGAATTTTCCTCCGTATTTAGCTTTATATTTCAATTGTTGTTCCGGGACGCTAAATTGGCATTTCCTGCATCGTCGCTGGCATTGATGCAGGTGAAGCCGTGCTGAGAAATAAAAAATTGATGGTTATCTAATGAGAGAACGTTTATCGCTTCTGCGTCAGGGGAAGTGAGAACTATTTATCTCATCGATGGCTTGCGTAATTGCAAGCGTGCGGATTAATGGGAATGGAAACCACGCTGGGATGAAAAAGAGACTGTTGCAAACAAGCCTGATCGCTTTATGGGTTCTTTTTTCCGGTCAACTTATCGCTGCGCCTTCGGCTGAGTTGAAAGTATCCGGGAAAATAAAACATTCAGGATGCACCGTTATCGCCGGTAATGACGGCGTTTATGATTATGGCGCCGTGCGGGGAGGCGCTCGGGGTGAGGCGCAGAGATTACCGACCTTGAAACAAACCTGGCAGGTACGCTGTGAAGGCGATACCTATCTGGCCATCATTCCGACGGATAACCGCGCGGCCAGCCGCAATGAGCCGGATCTGCGCCGTTTCGGGCTGGGCAATGCGCCGGATGGGCAACCCGTTGGCTATTTTCTGTTGGGGCTGTCTCACTCTGCCGTAAACGGCTTCCCGGCTACGTTGCGTTCACGCAATGCGTCAGTGCCGCCGAACACGGAAGCCGCGCTGATTTCCGGTGAGCGTACCGATTGGTTGCTGGCGGATGCGACGCGCGCCGCCGGCCAGACCTACACCATGGATATTTCAGTGACGCCGGTTCTGGACGCCAATATTCTCGCCGTCGATAAAGTGGGGCTGGACGGCTCTGTCACGTTGAATTTCGTTTTTGGGCTCTGAATAACAAGCAATAAGTGCGCAGCGTCAATTCATGCATTGTTTTTACGCCGGCATGGGTAACGACAGTGAATTTGAGTGGCAAAACGGGGTTTATCTCCGCTTAACATCCTGTCATCTGTTTTGAACGGGATAATATTAACTATGAGTATGGATATTCATGATGAAAAAAACAGTAATCTCTGCAAGCATCGCCGCAATCCTGATGATGGCGAATCAGGTCTCTGCGGCCTCTATGTCGCCGGAATTGAAAGTGAAAGGGCAAATGGCGGTGCCATCCTGTGAGGTGTCCATCACCAACGACGGTGTTTTCGAACTGGGTAAGCTGTCCAATGGGTTAATTAACTCAGCGGCGGCCACGGCGTTAGCCAAGTCGCAAAAGCAGCTGGTCGTTAATTGCGAGGCCGAAACCTTCCTGAATTTCACCGTGGTCGATAACCGTGAGGGGACCGCCAGTGTAACCGGCAGCGCTCACTTTGGCCTGGGGAACGTCAATGGCGACGGCAAGCTCGGTTATTATAAAGTCAACGTCCTCAGCGCTGGGGTTAATGCCGCACCTTCGGCGCTGTTCAGCGTGAAGAAAGGCACCACGGCGTTCACCACCGTCAGTTCCGCCTATATCGATAAAAACAACATCACCGGCTGGGCAAAGTCGGGCAACGTACAAAACAGCGGCAAGCTGTTTACCGCCATGCTGGAGGTTGAGCCTTATCTGGCCTCGGCCAAAGACATGAAGGGCCCAATTACCGACAACGTCAAACTGGATGGCTCTTCCACGCTCAGTTTCGCGTACGGCATTTGAGTGCCCGAAAAAGTTCTTTGGATTGAAGTGATATAAGGATGTCGACTGATGAATAAAATTGCATTGCGCGTGATGGTAGCGTCCACGCTGCTGGTCGCCGGGGGCAGTCTGGCCGCCGGCCCGAGCGCGGAAATCAAAGTGGTGGGGGAGCTGGTGGCGCCGACCTGTGAGGTGTCACTCCCGAACGACGGGGTGTTTGATTACGGCAGCATCAACCATACGAAAATCAGCAGGGACAAAGCGGTCAGCCTGGGGATAAATGGTAACGGCACCATGGAGGTGAAATGCGATGCCGAAACGCCGATGACCTTCAACGTTATCGACAACCGTCTGGGCACCGCCAGCGAGGCGGGAAAAACCTTCGGTCTCGGTAGCATCAATAATACCGGCAAGCTGGGATTCTATGCGGTAACAGCTTACCACCCGCAGATTGATGGCAAACTCGGTCGACTGTTCGTGACCCAGGATAGCACGATCACCTCCCCAACGGGTAGCGTACAACTCGAACACGGCAAGCGCGTGGGCTGGGCTTCAAATGCCAATACGCTGGCCATCGGCAAGACCTTCACCGCAATACTGAGTGTGGAGGCCTTCCTGGCCAAAAGCGGCGATATGCACGGCGGTATCGGCGAAGGCACCAGTCTGGACGGCTCCACCACGCTGGATTTCGCGTTCGGACTGTAATGTCTGATGGGTAACGCAAGGGGGAGGGCTCTCCCCCTTTTTCTGAATCAGTCGCTCCCGGCATTAACCCAGAGAAGATGACGTGTCTATCAGGCAAAGGGCATCGGCGTTGCTGTTTTTGTTGGTCTGGCCGATGACGAAAACCGCTGCCGCCGGATTTGATGTCAAAACCCTGGCGCAGCTGGGGTACAACGCGGATATCGCCGAATTTTTCAATACCGCCCGGTTTTTGCCGGGCGTGCACCGGGTGACGCTGGAGGTCAATGCGGCGCAGCGTTACCAGGAAGAGGTGCGTTTCGATTCGCAGGGGGCGCTGTGTCTGGATGAACGGCTGGCGCAGACGCTGCGTTTGCGGGTCACGCCGCCGCCGGGGGCCTGCGAACGTTTCGATTCGCACTGGCCGCAGGCGGTGGTGCAGGTGTTTCCCGGCGCCTTTCGGGTGGAAATCACCCTGCCGGAGGCGGCGTTCGATGCGGACAAACTGCGCAGCGAGCAGTCGGGCGGCCATGCGGTGCTGCTGAACTACGACCTGTACGCCAACCGGCGTCAGGGGCGCTACGGCAATCAGCAGACGCTGCAGGCGATGCTGGAGCCGGGCGTCAACCTGCGCAACTGGGTGCTGCGCAATCGCTCAAGCTACAGCAACGACGAGAGCGGCAGCCGGCTCGAGGTGTACGAGACCTCGGCGAGCAAAGACTTTCCCGCCTGGGGGGCGGTGGTTCAGCTCGGTGAGTTCAGCGCCGGCGGCGCGCTGAGCGGCAACGTGCCGCTCAGCGGCGGGCAGCTGGTCTCCCTGGCGGCCGGCGCGCCTGATGCGGCGCTGACGGTGCCGCTGCAGGGCAGCGTGGCGAGCCCGGCGACGCTGGAGGTCAAACAGCGCGGGCAGGTGATGTACCGCACTCTGTTGCCGGCCGGGCCGTTTTCGCTGAGCGAGCTGGGGCCGGTGATGGCCGGGGTGGAGGCCGAGGTCACGCTGACCGAAACCGACGGGCGGCGGCAACGCTTTACGGTCACCCCCGACGCCGGCGACCCGGCGGGCCGGACGGGGGGGTATCGGCTGGCGGCGGGGCGCTACCGGCCGTACGGCGCCGGGCGTGAGGGCGCCTCGCCGCCGGCGCTGCTGTTGGGTGAGCAGGCATTCCGTCTCGGCCGGGGGCAGATAACGGCGGGCGGGCTGCTGGCGCGCACCTACCAGCGGCTGGGCTGGCAGGGCAGTGTGAGTGACGACGCCGGCAACTGGCTGTCGGGCGGCGCGACCTTCACCCGTGGCCGGCAGCCCGGCGTGCAGCTGGAGGCTCAGGGGCAGGTGGCGCTGGGGCCCCATCTGGCGCTGGCGCTGTCGTCGCAGTACCGCACCGAAGGCTTTCGGGACGCGGACGAAGGGCTGAACCCGCCCGCAGAGGCGGAAGGGGCGGCCCGGCAGCGCTACAACGGCGGGGCGGCGCTCTCCTGGCGCACCCTGAGCGCCGGGGCGCTGACCTACTCGCTGTCGCACGAACGCTATTACCGCGACAGCCGGCGCAGCTGGACCCATGCGCTGGCGTACGGCGTCAGCCTGGGAAGGGCGACGCTGAGCGTCAACCTGCAGTCTTCCGCTTATGACCGCGCGGCGGTCTACGCCGGGCTGAGCCTGCCCTGGGGGGGGCGGGCAGCGTCAGCAGCCGGCTGCAGTCGCGGCGCAACAATCAGCTGACGCTGGGCGGCAGCTGGCAGGGGCCGGTGAGCGAGCGGCTGAACGGCTACCTGGACGTGACGCGGGACGCGGACGGCGAGTACCAGGGCGCCGGCAACCTGAGCGGCGAGACGGCTTATACCCGGCTGGCGCTGGGGGCCTCGCACAGCGGGCAGGGCAGTTCCTCGCTGTCGCTTGCGTCGTCGGGCGGGCTGGGGGTGGCCAACGGCACCTGGGTGACGTCGCCGCAGCGCATCGGCGACACCTTCGCGGTGATGAGGGTGGCGGGACAGTCGGGGGTCAGGGTGTCGGGCGGTGGCAGCGGCATGACGGATTTTGCCGGCGACGCGCTGCTGCCGATGCTGATGCCTTATATGCCGTTGCGCGCGCAGGTCGATACGCTGTCGCTGCCGCTGAACCTGCGGCTGGACAGCACCGAAGCGGCGTTCGAGCTGGCGCGCGGCACGGTGGCGGAGCGGCGTTTTCGGGTGACCGAAGTGCGCCAGCTGCTGCTGACCCTGCGGGATGAGAGCGGCGCGCTGCTGCCGACTGGGGCGTCGGTGCACGACGAGCGGGGGCAGCTGCTGGGTACGCTGATAGGCGAGGGCAACCTGATGCTGGTGAATGACGATATCGGCAAGGCGCTGCGGGTGCGGCGGTTGAACATGAACGAATGCGTGGTGAGTTACGCGGTGCCGGCGGCGTTCGACCCGTCGGTGTTGTACGAAGAGGGCGATGGCGTCTGCCGTGCGGCGGGCGGCTCGTCCGATAATGGATGAGAAGAGAGGAGCAATCATGACGATAAAACGGAGACTGGCGCAGCTGCTGGGCGGGCTGTGGCTGACGCTGGGGCTGGCGCATTCCGCCGGGGCGTCGTTTCAGCTGGAGAGCATGGGTATCGTGCTGGAGGAGAACCCGGGGCGGGTGAGCTTCAGCATCAGGAACAGCTCGTCGGAGCCGATATTGCTGGCGACGAAGGTGGAGGATTTGGATGGCAAAGGGTTCAGCAAGGCGGTGCTGCTGTCGCCGCCGATAGCGCGCATCGAGGCGGGGCAGAGCCAGCAGGTGAACTTCGTGCTGAAGCCGGGTACGGCGCTGCCGCACGAGGTGATGCTGAAGGCGTCGTTCGAGGGGATAGGGCAGGCGGTGGACAACAGCGCGCGGATGCCGGTGCGTCAGAGCATCGGGCTGATATTGCAGCCGAAATCGGTGGCGGTGAGCAAGACGCCGTGGGACGACCTGCGGTTGAGCGCGGCGGATGGTCGGCTGACGCTCAGCAACGGCGGGTTGCACGTGGTGCGGCTGGCGCCGCAGCTGACGCTGCAGCCGTCGGGCAAGGTGGTGACGCTGGAGAACTACTACCTGATGGCGGGCGAGACGCAGACGCTGGCGGTGGAAGGGCGACCGACGTCGGTGGTGATCACGCCGCTGAGCCGCTACGGCTTCAAGCAGGACGCGGTCACGCTGGCGGTGAAGTAGCGTGATGCAAGTTAAGGGGCCCGGTGACGTTTACCGGGCTTTTGGGCTTATTTTTTCGCACCGCAACACTTCTTATACTTTTTACCGCTGCCGCACGGGCAGGGAGCATTGGGTTTGGCGCTGCCGGCGCCGGCCCGCTGTTCCTGAGCCAACGCGTACATGATGGCCTGTTCCGGGTAGCCGTTGGCGAGCAAGTCCTTCATCAGGTTCATTTCGCGAGAGATATGCCTGAAGAAATGCTTGTATCCCGGGCAGAGATAGTTATGCCCAGGATGACCGGACGGCGACACGGCGAAGCGGTGTTTGGGGCAGCCGCCATGGCAGACAAACCTGAATTCGCATTGGCGGCAATCCGGCGTTAGCGACGTCTTTTTCGCGCGGCCAAACGTATGCGCTTGCTCGCTGTTATTTAAGGTGCGGATATCTTGCTGATGAATATTCCCCAGTCGATGCTCCGGATAGACGAAGTGATCGCAGTTATACAGATCGCCGTTGGCTTCCAGAGCGAAGGCGTGCCCACAGGTTTCGGCGAATACGCACAGCACCGGCGGCTGATCGCACCAGGCGGAAAGCGCCACGTCAAACATCTGTACAGAGACGTGCCCGACATCCCGCCGTACCCAGATATCGAAAATCTGATTGAGAAACTCGCCGTATTGCCAGGCAGGCACTGTCCAGGGCGCCAGCGTGGCGGCGCTTTCGCCCGGCATGACCAGCTTGAGCGCGGCGCTCTGCGCCGTGCTCAGGCGTTCAACCAATGGAATGAATTGAATATGGCGAGAGCCTGCGGCCAAAAGAAATTCGTAAACCTCGCGCGCCTGGCCGACGTTATGCTTACCGACGACGGTGAGCGTGTTGAAGTCGACGCCGTGTTCTTGCAGCAGAGTGAGGGCGGCCAGTACCTGGGCATGGGTGCCTTTGCCCGAGCGCGAGGTGCGGTAACGATCGTGCAGCGCTTGCGGGCCGTCGATCGATATGCCGATCAGGAAGCGGTGTTCGGCGAAAAAGCGCGCCCACTCATCGTTCAGCAATAGCCCATTGGTTTGCAGCGCGTGTTGAATGCGCTTGCCGCCGGCATATTTTTGGCACAGTTCGACGATGCGACGGAAAAAAGGCAGCCCCATCATGGTGGGCTCCCCGCCCTGCCAGGAGAACATCACCTGCTCGCCATCCTGAGCTTGGATATGCTGTTGAATATACAGCGCCAGCGTTTCATCTGACATGCGCCAGTTCTGCTGGCGTTCGGGATAAAGCGCCTCTTTTTCAAGATAAAAACAGTAGGTGCAGTCGATGTTGCAAACCGATCCGGTGGGCTTTGCCATCACCAGACAACCGTGGGTAGCCGTCATTGAATACTTCCTTCCGATAACAGCATGAGCGCGCTGTGCAGCGCGAGACCCAGCGCATTAAACAAGAGGGCGAGGCTGAGCAATCTTTTAAACCACGCCGACCAGACAAGCGGGAGCGCCATCGCGCCCATCAGCGATTTTTGCCGAACAAAAGAGCCAAATACCAACAGCATCGCCACGAAAAAAGAAACGCAGCCCAGTGCGGCGAGCACATATTCTTCGCGGTAAAGGCCGGTACGCGCGGTGATAAGCGCCAGCAGCAATAGAGAGAATGCGGTTCTCTGCCACGCCAGCGCCGTTCTTTCCGGCTGCAGGCCAGGATCGCGCTGCGGACAAGCGGCGTTCATGGCCGAACCAATGTGGCCAGCGTCAGCAATATCCCTGCCGCCAGGCCCGTGCTGAGCCAAATCAGCAGGCGTGGATAGCCTAAGGCTTGTTCATGCCGCATCGCTTTCTCGTTGCCCGCCCAGCGATGGTAGGCGTAGCAGGCCAGCGCCGCCGCCGTAAGCGCCAGCGCGATGATCAACACCTTCAGCGATGTTGAGTCCGTCAACTGATCCAGGCCGACAGCGGCGGCCATAAAGGTCAGCGCGGTGCGGATCCAGGCCAGAAAGGTGCGTTCATTGGCTAATGTAAACCGGTAATCCGGTGATTTTCCCTGCGTCCACCAGCTCATTTGCTGTTCTCGACGATGTATTGATAGTAACGCGCGATATGTTTGGCGATGGTGTATTCCACCAATTGACCTCGTTCGTTGTATCCCTTGCGGGTTTTGACCAGCAGCGGAGTAGAGGGGGCAACGTTGAGGATTGCGCAGTCTTCGGCGGTCGGCAGTTCGGCCGTGATGATGTCCTCAAAGGCATCGATATTTTCATTGCGCTGTTCCAACGCGCAGTACAACCCTTTTTCCAGATCCGACAGCGTCAGCGTATTTAAGCGCGGGGTCAGATAGATATAGTTGACCTGCGCCGGGACTTCATTTTTGCGGTAAATGGTGCGGGTCAGCAGCAGCGCGCTGTCGGTGTCGAACAGCTGCGCGATAGGCTCCGGCGGCTGAATCGGTGACAACGAAAGGTTGTTGCGCGCTATCGCCTCCGTTTGCTGGCCATCGATCAGGCTGATGCGGGTCTTGACGTTCTGCTTTTCCGACGTGCTGATGACCATGGTGCCGATGCCGGCCTGACGTTTGACCAACCCTTTGGCGACCAGTTCGGCCAGCGCCCGCCGCGCGGTGATGCGGCTGACGCCGAACATTTCTTCAAACTCGGCTTCTGTCGGCAGTACGTCGTTCTTCCGATATTCGCCGTTTTTCAGCTTCTCCAGCAGGATGTCATACAGCTGGGCATACAGCGGCTTGGCGCCGCGCGAGTAGTCCAGTTCTTGTCCCATCGTTAATTTTCCTTCTGTTCTGCAGTCGCCCCGCCGAAAGGGCGGGGCGACCTCTCAATCAAGCCGCATTTCCAGCGCCAGTTTATAAAACACGCCGGCGTGCTGTTCTGGCGGCACTCCTTGCTGCACGAAGGCCCACAGATCGGCGGTGGTCCATGAGGATTTGGCGGAAGCATTCAGTTTATCAATTATTGCCGTTTGATGAGTGCCTTCCAGATGTTGCATCAGGGCCAACATACCGTAGCGCACCTGCGGCGCATAATCTTTGAAAGCCGGCACCCAGTCAGGATCGGCGCCCAACAGCGGAGAAGCGGGGTCCGACAATTGGTAGCGTGCCCAGAGTTCCGGCGGCGCGTCGCTTTGTTCCAGCATGCAACGGATGGCGGACAGCAGACGTTCGGCGACGGCGGCATCCCGGCACTGACGATCCTGCTTCGGATTTTCCGCCAGGTCATACAGCCGGTGCCCGAAGCGATCGGCGCCCCGGGTCATCACCGAAGAGGCGGGGATGCGCAATACCTGGCAGCCCTTGGTGAAACGGAATCCCGGATGCAGCGTCATGTGTCGGAGTTCTTCAGGGGACAGCCGGCGGTTGATGCTGGTGGGCATCAGGGTGTATTCGAACAGATCCTCGGCGCCGTGTACCTGCGGTGAACGCATATAGACATAACGGCCGTCGGTAATGTTGATATGGCAGCCGTGGTAGCCGAACAGCGCATAGTCGCGTATCGGCGTATCGTCGCAAATCGCTGGCACCAGAGAGGCGCCTTGCATATCCGCCGGCTTGTCCAGCTTGAAGAAATCCAGCAGCGTGGCGGGAATGTCGATGGTTTGCGCCAGCGCCTGCCGCGCTTCGCCGCGATAAGGATGCTCGGGATGCCAGATGAAGAAGGGGATATTCGCCACTTCGTTATACAGCGGCATGATATTTTTGCCCCACCACTCATGCTCCCCCAACAGGAAACCATGGTCGGTGTTGACGATCAGCAGGGTATCCCGCCATAAATCGTATTTGTCCATGTAGTCCAGGACCTTGCCGACATAGTCGTCCACCATGGTCAGCAAGGCCAGGTAGTATTTCTGAATGGCGTCCTTGCGTTCTTCGCTTTCGGTGACGAAGTAATAGGGCGGCCAGCCGTCAAAAACGCTGGCGTCGTCAATGCCGTACATCCGTAGGTATTTTTCCGGCACGAAAAACGGCTCGTGGGGATCGAAGCACTCCAGTTGCAGGAACCAGTTATCGGCCGCGTGGTTCTCGTCGATGAACGCCAGGCCTTTCTGGATGGTTCTGGCCAGCGGATGATCCTGCTCGTCCTTCATAAACTGCACGTTAATTTGATGCTGCGTGCGGCTGGCGATGCGGCGCTGTTTGATCTCTTCCGGCTCGCCGGATTCATAATGATAAATCGGCTTGTCGACCACGCCCTTCCAGGAGTCGCCCTCTTGCCCGCGCACGAACTCATAGGTGTTGTAACGGGAGTGGTAGGTGGCGCCGCCGTCGCGCCAGTAATGCTTGTGATCGGTAACCAGATGGGTGTGGATACCGTGCTTTTTCAGAATTTCCGGCATGGAGTCGTCAAAGGGCTCCAGCGGCGACCAGGACCGGTGCAGGAAATTATAGCGGCCGGTATGGATCTCGCGCCTGGCCGGCATGCAGGGCATGCTGCCGACGTAGAAATTGTCGAAACGCACCGTTCTTTCTTTCAGCCGCTGGAAGTTGGGCGTGATGGCCCGGTCGCTGCCATAGGCGGACAGCAAATGTTTGTTCAGTGAATCGAACATCAACATGATGGCTTTCATTTTTGCTCCCTTAACTGTTTGTCGTCCCGTCAGACGCTTTCCCGATCGTATTTGCGCAGCTTGCCCGTGATGTAAGTCAGCACAAAGGCCGCCAGGCAGCCGGTGAGCCAGGCGAAGATATACTGCAGATATTTGCCGTCGGCGATCAGCGGCAGGGCCGACAAACCTGCGGCGCCGACGCCATTGGTGGAGACGCCGAGCAACACGACCATCATGCCGCCGAAGCCGGCGCCGATAGAGCCGGTGATAAAGGCGAATCCCGCCGGAATATTCACACCGAAGATGGTGGGTTCCCCTACGGCGAGGATCGAGGTGGGAATGGCGCCTTTGGCGATCTTTTTCATCACCGGATCGCGGGTCAGCAGCAGCACCGCCGTGGCGGCGCCGACCATGCCTGCATTGGACATGATCTGGATGGCGAACAGCGGGGCATGTCCGGTCGCATTGATCATCTCCAGATGGATCGGGAACAGGCCATGGTGCAGACCGAGCGAAATCAGGAATGGGAACAGCGAGGCCAGCACGAAGCCGGCGGCCAGGCCACCCGTGGCCAGCAGGCCGTTCAAACTGTGCAGGATGCCGTTGGACAATAGGCCGGCGACGGGCATGATGGCGAACAGCAAGGCGCCGGCCATCACCGTCAGCACGATCGTCGGTGTCAAGACCACGTCCAGAATGTCGGGCACGATGCGACGCACCTGTTTTTCCAGCACGCACATTAGCCAGACGCAGAAAATAACGCCGATCAACCCGCCCTGGCCGGGGATTAACCCCAAAAGCGGCAGTTGGGGCGCGATGGTGATGGCGCCCAGCAGGCCGCCCATGATGGCGTTGCCGTTGAACTCTTTCGCCGTGGTGACGCCGGTATAGATGGCCAGGAAGTTGAACAGCGCTTTGGAAACGATATCAAGGAATTGGCTCAGGCCCAGCAGATGGCGCTGATCCAACACTATCTGGGCCGGAGAAAGCTCGCCGCTGGCCGCAATGGCGTGCGTCAGCGCATAGGAGGCGGCGGAGTTGACCAAGACGTTGTTCAGTCCCATCAAAATCCCGGCGGCGATCAGCGGCGGCAGGATGGGAACGAAAATGTTGGCGATGTGCTTCAACACGGCTTTGGTGCGCGTGGGTTTGCGGGATTTCTCGCGCGCCAGCGCCGCTTTTTGTTCTACGTCGCTCAGCGTCGCCGTTTGCCGGCCCGAGGCCAACAGTTCATTGATTACCGTCGCCACTTTAGACGACTTGCCCGGGCCGACAATCACTTGCAAAGTATCGTCTTCCACCACGCCCAGCACGCCTTCGATGCCTTTAAGCGCCTGAATATTCACTTTTGCAGGATCGATCAGGGTCATGCGAACCCGTGTCATGCAGTTAGTGACATGGCGTAAGTTATTTAAACCGCCGCTGTGCTCAACAATGGCGCTGCCAACAAGAGGGTAGTTCATCCAGAGGTTCCTTTTGGTTGTTGTCGCCATTTGTTATAACAATATAATGTTATCATGTTTGTGAGGGCGATCATACAATGCCGTTTTTTTATGCGGGAACGGAACGAAATAATGCGTGTGATGGGTTTAAAATTTAATTAAATCATCATGTTGTTTTTTTTGGTGAGTTTGAAAGGTTTGCAGGGAAGGAGGAAAGGCGTTCAAACCAGGGGGAGCAGAGATTTGAGCCAGGGGCCGTTGACTGCGTCAATTTTCGCTTGTCAGTGTATTTAACCTTCGGTATGAAGAATGTTCTTATAAAAACCATTTGCCATTTTGAGGGTGCGATGAATAAAAAGGTTATTCATATGTTAATTGGCGTGTTTATTGGCGCAGTCGTCAGCACCCTCTATTTTAAGCAATTCGCTAACCAGAACCGGCAAAATGTGAATGAATTGTCACTGAGTATGGCGATAGAACGCGCGCTCCCATCCGTTGTATATATATATTCTAAAGATTGTAATGATGTTGTTTATGGTTGCCCGTTGGGCACCGGCGTTATTATGGACAATCGTGGGCATGTAGTGACGAATTATCATGTGGTCAATGGCGTCAAGAACATGGTGGCGCTGCTCAGCGACGCGACGGTAAGAGAAGCGATCGTCGTGGGCTACGACAAACTGACCGATTTAGCCGTGATGAAACTGGATCCTGCGGCGACCACGCCCATCCGTATCGATGAAGAAAAGAAAATCAAAGTCGGTGATTTTGTTTTGGCCATCGGCAATCCTTACAACCTGGTTGGCTCTGTTTCACACGGTATCGTCAGCGCCATTGGCCGCAGCGGCTTCGGCGTCATTGGCAGACAGACGTTTATTCAAACCGATGCGCCGATCAATAAAGGCAACTCCGGCGGGCCGCTGGTTAATGCATCTGGAGAAATGATCGGCATGAATACGTCGGTTTTCTCGGTAGACCAGGATCTGAATAGCGTAAAAGGCATCAGTTTTGCCTTGCCGGTGCGCCTGGTGAATCAGGTAATGAAAAAAATCGTGGCGGATGGGCGAGTCATTCGCGGCTGCATCGGCGTGGAAGCCGCTAATGTCTCCGCTATCCATGGAAAACTGGGGGGGCGATATAATGTGCTGGTGACAGGTGTAAACACGCGGGGGCTGCGAGCGACGCCGGTTTACAGGAAGGCGATATCATTAATAAAGTTGCAGGGAAAGTGATTGATAATGCCCAGGAAGCTTTGAATATTTTTGCCGAGACGCCGCCGGGTCAATATGTTGAGGTTACGGTGGAAAGAAAAGGTAAAAACAGGGTTTCATCGCTGAAGGTTGAGGATTGTGATAACGAATAACCAAAGGGGGATTCTCTGACAGAGAAAATAACATGGTTTTTATAACCATTTTAGTATAACACTATGTATTAAAAGGTTAATTATTTTTATTAAGAATATTCCTATAAAAATTGCGTTGTGATATCATTTTAGCGTTCAATAAGAGGTGCGCTATGGCTTATGTGATAAACAACAGAATTATTTACCGGGATGATATCTCTGAGCTCTGCGTTATTGATGATGAACAGGCTAAAGTTACGTTAACGGCGACAGTTAATAGGTTGTTGTTATTGTTTGTACGGAACGATAATAAAGTATTAAGCCGCGAGTTTTTGCTGAGCCAGGTTTGGGGCAGCTATGGCCAGATCGAGTCGGGCAATAATCTGAATAATGCGCTTTCTCAGTTGCGCAAGGCGTTTACCGAACTGGGTGAGGGTGAGGTGCTGATCACCTTGCCAAAGCAGGGTATTTTGCTTCAGACAGGGGTTGCCCGCACTGATGAGACAGGAAACCAAGAAAAGCCTGAATTGAATAAAGTTCTTATCGGGAAAGGGAGCGCCCGGCGGATGAAGTATTTATGGCTCTGCGTGGCAATGGCCGTTTTTATCGGTGGCCTGATGATGTTGGCTGTAGGGATGCGCCAGATTTATATCCCGACGGCGCAGTTCATACCCGCTCAGCGTATTGTGAATTGTGAAATAGAAATAATTAACAGCCACCACAAGCTGGTGCGCACGAATATTTCGGTGCAGGATGTAAGGAACACCATCGCGGAAGGCGGCTTTGACTGCAATAAACCGGCAACGGTTTATTATTATAACGGCGGGGCGTTGGTTCTCAGCGCATTGCACTCGATGGCGACCTTTTTCGCCTATTGCCCAAAAAATGAAAAGAACATTAACGCAGCCTGTGAGAATGTCTATGTTTTCAAAAAATAAAAAAATAATAAAAGGGGTGCTTGCATCACTGATAATTATTGGTGGGGGCTTTATATTTTTCGGTATCTATCTGCAGTTTTTTTCTCCGATTATGCCGGAATGCAATGCGGTGATCCGCACCGATTATCATGATGAAAAACATTCGTTATCCAGAGTGTTGTTTGTCAGCATTGTCAATATAAATGCAAGAGAGAGCGCATTTATTATCAACGGCAGCGTGACCTATAATAATGAGCGTTATACCATAGCGCGCACCATTACCATGACTTATACCGCGAATGAAGGGCGCTTCTTGCTGCGCCCGACAAACATCGTTCGACGCTCTAATGACGATAGTCACAATAATAAAGAAGTCGACAAGCTGTTCCCGGTGGTGGGGAAGGACATCTTGTTTACGGTCGAGAAGATCAATGATCAGCAATACATCTTTGCCGACAATCGTTCCCCCAATTTTATTTGCAACAAGCGTTGATGCCCTAACAAGGCACTCTTCTGATGTCAGAAGAGACTATGCCTACTGTTGCAGCTTTACCGTTTTGCACGCAGACAGGCCCTGTCTGGGGCAGTAGGTCATCACGGCCGCTGTGCTGTCGTCATCGGCAACCTGATTGTATAAATATACGCTGGCGCTGCTGTTGCAATCATAATCAAACTCGCTCAGCAGCCGCCTGGCCGAAGAAATATCCTGCGCACTGTCGATGGCGAACACGTTGCAGCTGCGATATTTACCAATAAAGCTCAGATCATTATTGGCAGTGTAATAATGTAACGCGACGCCGATGGCGACGAGGCCGGCGGCCAAAGGCAGGAGAAGCAGAATGAGCGGTTTTATACGCCTGGTTTTCTTTTCCGTTAACGGATGCGCTTTCGGCGTTTCGCCATTATCTTCATCCTTTTCCTCCCCTAAAAGGGTTATCGACTCGGCGACGAACTTGAACCCTTGCCTTGGGTAAGTAACCAGAATGTCATCCTGGCCTAACTGAGACAGCGTCTTGCGCAGCCCTGATATATAATTGCTCAGGTTATTGTTCGATGCCGTCAGGCCATGATTATTCCATACCTCATCCAGCAACCGCTCCCTCTCCACAATTTCATTATTGTACTCAATAAACAACGACAGCAGCCGCTGTGAAGGTTTTAATAAAACCACGTCTTTATCATCGTTGTTCTTGTTGAGTGATAATGTCCCTTTATGCGCATCATAAATGATGGCGTTATTTATAATGTATTTCATGTTGCTCCCTGTAAATAATCTGTCCGTGCTTAATACTGTGGCTGCTGGCGTTTTTTTTCAACTGTCTCATGGCTATTGAAATTAGAATTTTCTTATATTGCATGGATAATGGGTTAATTAAACATGAATTGATCGGTTTTTTTATTTACAGGTCGGTTAATTTGCGCCTTTAATTGGAGTTAAAATCTATTTTTAAGGCATTTTATTTATACATATTCTTAATTTTATTTAATTTGCAGTTTTATATTTCAAGAAGTGAGCTGTGGTAGTAGATTGTCCTCACTGGTTTGAAGGCCAAAAACAGAAGGTTTCCTGTGCTGATACGGAAATGGCGGTAAGCCGGGAAGCATTATCTTCTGCAGATAAAGTGAGTCTTATTTAACTCTTTCTACTTACTAAGGAATGTAAGAACTATGAAACTGAACAACATCATGATGGCGGCAGTGGTTGCTTTTGGCATGTCTTCTAGCGCATTCGCGGCCGACCAGGGTCACGGTAAAGTCACTTTCACCGGCGCTATTATCGATGCACCGTGCTCTATTAACCCTCAGTCTATCGATCAGACCGTTGAGCTGGGCCAGATCTCTAAAGTGGCATTGCTGAACGGCGGTCAGTCTACGCCGCGCAACTTCGCCATCGATCTGGAAAATTGCACCTTTGCAATTGATCAAGCTACTGGCAACCCACAGAAAAACAAGGTCACGCTGACCTTTACCGGCATGGAGTCCAAAGCCAATAACGGCCTGCTGGGCATTACCGGTACCGCGCAGGGCGCCAGTGTAGCCATTACCGACGGTTCCGGCCAGGTTATCGAACTGGGCAAGGCAACCAAGGCGCAGGAGCTGCAAAATGGCTCTAACTCCCTGAATTTTGCGGCCTACCTGCAGGGTGATGTTGCCTCTGGTGCAGTACTGACTGAAGGTGAGTTCCAGTCAGTGGCCGACTTTACCCTGGCGTACAACTAAGCCGTATCAATTTCTTCAATATTGAAGTGAATTAAGCATGCCAATGCATGCGGGGTTCCCGCATGCATTTTTTAAGGACAGCTTTATCAGGAACAATGCCATGTGGACTAAAAAAATGGTTTTTTCGGTGGCCGCTTTCCTATTTATCCTCACTGCCTTTATCGCACAGGCAAGCAGCGCTACTCAGGGCTGGGGCAGGGTAAATATGCAAGGCGCCATTATCGACACCGCTTGCGCCATTGCCGTCGAGAGCCGTTATCAGACTGTGGATATGGATATTGTTCCGATCGCGGATATTATTCGCGATGGCCAGGGCAGAACAAAACCGTTCGCCATCGAACTGGTTAATTGCACGCTGGAACGCGCCAATAATAAATTGCCGGACTGGAAACAGTTTCAGGTGACCTTTGACGGCGATGCAGAAGGGGACTTATTTGGCGTGCGCGGCGAGGCGTCGGGTATTGCGCTGCAAATCACTGATGCCGCCGGCAATATTGCCACGCCGGGCTATCCGATGCCCCATGGCGACATTATTCCCGGCGATATGCGGCTGAATTACGCCTTGAAATTAGTCTCCAATAATCATGCGCCGAAGGCTGGTGATTATTTCTCAGCCATCCGTTTCAAACTGGATTATTTCTGAGGCCGGCGGTGATGACTGATTACAAGAGCGCAGGGACAAGAAATAATTATAAGGGAACGGGGACATGAGGAAATCACCAGCAAGAAAAATAGTGCGTATTAATGCGCTGGGATTATGCATTGCCCTGGCGCTCGGCGCCCTTCCGGCGCAGGTGTATGCCGCCGATGACATTCAGTTCAATACCGACGTGCTGGACGTGCATGACCGCAAGAACATCGATCTGAGCCAGTTTTCACGCGGCGGTTACATCATGCCGGGCACCTACGGCATGGTGGTGCACATCAACAAAAACGATTTGCCGGAGCAGCAAATCCCGTTCTACCCGCCGCAGGACGACCCGAACGGCAGCCGCGCCTGCATCAGCCAGGCGCTGGTGGCACAGCTGGGCCTCAAAGAGGGCGTGATGAAAGACCTGCGCTGGTGGCACCAGGGCGAGTGTCTGGACGAGAGCAGCGTGGCGGGTATGGAGACGCGCGGTGATTTGGCCACCTCGTCGCTGTACCTGAATATCCCGCAGGCGTTTCTCGAGTACACCGCCGAGAACTGGGATCCGCCGTCGCGCTGGGACGAGGGCATTCCAGGCCTGCTGTTTGACTATAACCTCAACGCCCAGAGCCAGCACCAGCAGCGCAGCGGCGCCCGCAGTTACAACCTGAGCGGCAACGGCACCGCCGGCGCCAACCTCGGCGCCTGGCGCCTGCGGGCAGACTGGCAGGGCAGCCTCAGCCACCAGACCGGCAGCGGGCAGCCGACCGACAAGCGGCTGGACTGGAGCCGCTATTACGCTTACCGCGCGCTGCCGGCGCTGCGCTCGAAGCTGACGCTGGGCGAGAGCTACCTGGACTCCGGCATGTTCGACAGCTTCCGCTTTGCCGGCGCCAGCCTGGTGTCGGACGACAACATGCTGCCGCCCAACCTGCGCGGCTATGCGCCGGAGGTGGTCGGCGTGGCGAAGAGCAACGCCAAGGTCATCATCAGCCAGCAGGGGCGGGTGCTGTATGAGACCACGGTGGCGGCCGGGCCGTTCCGCATTCAGGACATCAACGATGCGGTGAGCGGCGAGCTCAACGTGCGGGTGGAGGAGCAGGACGGCACGGTGCAGGAGTTCGTGATGAACACCGCCAGCATCCCGTACCTGACGCGGCCGGGCTCGGTGCGCTTCAAGCTGGCGGCGGGCAAGCCGTCGGACTGGGAGCACCACGCGCGCGGGCCGCTGTTCGGCACCGGCGAGTTCTCCTGGGGGGTGAGCAACGGCTGGTCGCTGTACGGCGGTGCGCTGGCGGGCGGTGACTATAACGCGCTGTCGCTGGGTATTGGCCGCGATCTGATGGTACTGGGTGCGCTGTCGTTCGACGCTACCCAGTCGCGGGCGCGGCTGCCGCAGGAAGAGGGCACGCTGAGCGGCGGCTCGTACCGGCTCAGCTACTCGAAGAGCTTCGACGAGTACGACAGCCAGGTGACCTTCGCCGGCTACCGCTTCTCGGAGCAGGATTTCATGAGCATGAGTGAGTACCTGGACGCGCGCTATTATGGCAACCGCAACGGCAGCGGCAAGGAGATGTACACCATCACCTTCAACAAGCAGTTCCGCGACTGGGGGCTGAGCAGCTACCTCAACTACAGCCATGAGACCTACTGGGACAGGCCGGCCAACGACCGCTACAACCTGACGCTATCGCGCTACTTCGATATCGGGCGGTTCCGCAACCTGAGCCTGTCGCTGTCGGCCTATCGCAACCAGTACAACGGAATGAAGGACGACGGAGCCTACCTGTCGCTGTCGATGCCGTGGGGCGAGCGCGCGACGGTGAGCTACAACACCACGGTGAACCGCCACGATACCACGAACCGGGTGAGCTACTACGACCGGCTTGACGAGCGCAGCAACTACCAGCTGAGTGCCGGCACATCGCGCAGCGGCGCCAACGCCAGCGGCTATTACACCCGTGAGGGCGATATCGCGCGGCTGAGCGCCAACGCCAGCTACCAGGAAGGGCGTTACAGCGCGGTGGGGCTGAGCGCCCAGGGCGGGATGACGCTGACGGCGGAGGGCGGTGCGCTGCACCGCAGCGGCATGGCGGGCGGCACGCGGATGCTGATCGACACCCAGGGGGTGGCGGGGGTGCCGGTGCGCGGCTACGGGCGCACCAGCCGCACCAACGCCTGGGGCAAGGCGGTGATTGGCGACGTGAACAGCTACTACCGCAACAAGGCCAGTATCGATCTGAACCAGCTGGGCGACAACGCCGAAGCGACCAAATCGGTGGTGCAGGCGACGCTGACCGAGGGGGCCATCGGCTACCGGCAGTTTGACGTGATAGCGGGCGCCAAGGCGATGGCGGTGATCAAGCTGGCGGACGGCAGCGAACCGCCGTTCGGCGCCACGGTGTTGAACGCCCGCAAGCAGGAAACCGGCATCGTCAACGACGGCGGCAGCGTCTATCTCAGCGGCATCCAGCCGGGCGAGGCGATGACGGTGCGCTGGAACGGCGTGGCGCAGTGCGAGGTGCGTATGCCAAGCCCGCTGCCGGCGGAGATGTTGATGAATACATTGTTGCTGCCTTGCCATACGCTTGGCGGTGAAAGAGATAAGTAATCGGGGTGGCATGATGGTGTTATTTATCGGTTTTTTTTTGTTTTTCTTTACCGTTGCTTGCAACGCCGCAACGACAGTCGCCAGTTTTTCTGACTGGTATTGGCTTAATAATCGAACTGCGGTGGATTACAACGTTACCAGCATCACGCTAGGCCCTGAGGATAGCGAGGGGAATGGGAACATGGACCCTGTAAAAGGGAGTTATTGTCCTGATACCTGGACATGTTCGGTCCGTGTCTATACCAATATTGCGTCAGGAGGGGTGTGTGGTTCGCCTTACTACCCGTTAAGCAGCATTGTGCTTTTTAACGATAGAAACTGGCATAGTTTTGATGAAATCAACAAAGCCATTAAAGATAAAATGCCGTTCAAAGGAACGATAAATCAGACATATCCTTGTAAGGCTCCGGTGGTATGGATTGAATTTTGGAATGGCGAGAGAACAATGTTGGCCTCAACCAAGGATGGCCGTCTTCCACCGATAGATCCACTCCCCCCCGTCAACGTATTTTGCCGGGTCGATGGTTTAAGCAACAGTGAAATTAATTTTGGCGTTGTCAACCAGGAATCTAAAACCGCCAGCATTACGGCTTCGTTGATTTGCGATGGTGATTACACCTCACAAGCGACGGCGCGTTTAATATTTACCGATGCCAATCGCAGCGGCGGCGATACCATCGTATTGACCAATCCGCAAAATAAACAGCAGCTTAAAGTGAAACTTTCCGTTGATGCACCGGGCGCCAGCAACAAACGAGATGTGACCGTCAAGGTTGGCTATAAGGGCAGCGTTGAACTGTTTGCCTCTCTCGATGAGTCGGAACTGAAAAAAGAAACCTCGGGCGACTTTACCGGCAGTGCGGTGATTATTTTTAATGTGATCTAAATGAATTTTTATTGATTGGATGAATTTTTATATTTATTGAGTTGAGGTTGTTATGAAAAATACGAAACGTTTATTTGCGGCGTTTGCCGAAAAACACCTTGTGGCGGCAGCGGGGGCCGTGCTGATCGTATCTGCGTCGCTGCCGGCCCAGGCGGCGATTGCCCTGGATCGCACCCGCGTGGTGTTTGACGGTTCGCTAAACTCGGTGAGCCTGAGCGTCAGCAACCAGAACAAGCAGTTGCCGTATCTGGCGCAGGGCTGGATCGAGGACGAACGGGGCAACAAGATCCAGAGTCCGTTGACGGTGCTGCCGCCGGTGCAGCGCATCGAGCCGGGCAAGCCCAGTCAGGTGAAGATCCAGGCGCTGCCGGCAGCCAAACAGCTGCCGCAGGACCGCGAAACGGTCTACTACTTCAATCTGCGCGAGATCCCGCCGAAGAGCAGCAAGCCGAACACCCTGCAGATCGCGCTGCAGACGCGCATCAAGCTGTTCTACCGCCCGGCGGGATTGGGCATCGACACCAATGCGCCGCCGCCGCAGGAGCAGCTGACGCTGACCCGGCAGGGCGACAAGTACGTGGTGAACAACCCGACGCCGTACTACGTCACCCTGGTGGATGCGGGCAGCAGCAAGAACGCGCCGCTGAAAGCTTTCGAGCCGATGATGGTGCCGCCGAAGGGCAGCCTGCCGCTGACGGCGAGTGCGGCGAGCGTGGGCAATAGCCCGGTGTTGACCTACGTCAACGACTACGGCGGCCGCCCGCAGCTGAGCTTCAGCTGCAGCGGCAATATCTGCAAAGTGGTGCCGGAGAAGAAAGGCGACTAACCGCTGCATCCAGATAAAAGTAGACAGGAGGATAAATGGCAAAGGAGCTGATGGCGGAACGCGCTTACTGGATAAGCGAGCTGCGATATTACGCCGTGCTGGCGGCGCTGGCCTTGATGGCGCCATTGAGCCTGACCGCGCTGCTGTGGCTGCTGCCACCGGCGCAGGCGGCGGATAACTGGCAGGTAGAGGGTGCCAACGGCGTGCTGTATGTGCAGGGCGCGCTGACCGAGAGCGCCTGTCGGCTGGAGATGGATAGTGTGCGCCAGGACATCGCGTTGGGTGAAGTCGGCACCGGGCGCTTGAAGCAGACAGGCGATCGCGGCACGCCGGTGAGCTTTGAGCTGCGGCTGGCGGACTGCCTGCGCAGCCCGGCGGCCAATCGCGATCCGCGCACCGGCGGGTTGGTCTGGGCCAATGGCCAGCCGGCGGTGACGGTGAGTTTCCGGGCGCCGCGGGATGCGAATAATCCGCAGCTGGTTCAGGCGCGCGGCGTATCCGGTCTGGGGCTGAGGCTAAAGGATGCCCACGGGCGCGATGTGCGGCTGGGCGACAGAGGTGCGCCGCTGCTGTTAACGCCGGGGCGGAACAGCCTGAGCTACACCATCACGCCGGAGCGCACGGCGGCCGGTTTGCTGGCGGGCAGCTACCGGGCGGTGATGGACTTTTATCTGAGCTATGACTGAGGCGGGGCTGAACATGGATGAAACGATAACGAGAGTAAGGAACCGACAGCGAATCGGCTGCCTGAGCGCATTGTTGATTACCGTGCCGCTGATGCTACAGGCGGCGACCACGGTGACCGTAAAAGTTACGGTGGTGGCGCCGCCGCCCTGTGTGATTAACGGCGATCGGCCGATCGAGGTGAATTTTGGCGAAGTCATGACCACTCGGGTAGACGGCAACAATTATCGGACGGCGGTGGGTTACACCCTGTCCTGCAACGGCCAAAGTAAAAATGCCATGAAGTTGCAGGTGCAAGGCACCGGTGCGGCCTTTGACTCGACGGCATTGAAAACCAATAAAACAGCGCTGGGCATTCAATTGCAGCAAGGCAGCAGCAAGCTGGCGCTCAACAGCTGGCTGAATTTCACCTACCCGAACAAGCCTGAGCTGTGGGCGGTACCGGTAAAACAGAGCGGTACTACGCTCAGCGGCGGTGAATTTACGGCGGGCGCCACGCTGAAGGTGGCTTACCAGTAAGGGAACGAAAAATGAATATAACGATGCGTGCCCTGTTGTTGATAGGCGGTCTGATAGGGCCGCTGAGTACCGCGTTAGCGGCGGAGAATATGACTTTCCGCGGCACACTGCTCGCGCCGCCGCCGTGCCGCATTAATGACGGCAACCAGGTTGAGGTGGACTTCGGTCAGCGCGTCGGCATTAACAAGGTCGACGGCGTGAACTACCGCCAGGTGCTGAACTACCAAATTACCTGCGACAGAGCGACCAACGGCAATTGGGCGCTAACCCTAAGTCTGAGGGGCGACGTCAGCGGTTTCGATAAACAGGCGTTGGCGACCAACAAAAGCGATTTGGGCATCCGCATATACCGGAACGATGAGCCTTTCACACCGGGCAGCACGTTGAACATCACCTTGGATAACCCACCGCAGCTGGAAGCGGTGCCGGTACAAAAACAAGGTGTCACGCTGAGCGAGGGGGCGTTCGAGGCTTGGGCAACGTTGCAAGCCGATTATCAATAAGGAGCGAGGGATGAACAAGGCGATCGGCCGATGGCTGGCGGTGGCCGCGCTGCTGCCAGCGCTGATGATGGGCGGCAACGCGGCGGCGGCCAACAACCTGCGCCTGCATGGCGCGCTGGTGGCGGAGCCGTGCGTGATCCCGCCGGGAAATGAGGAGATCGAACTGGATTTCAGCACCATCATTGACAAATACCTGTATCTCAATACGCGTACGCCGGGCCAGAAGTTTGAAATTCGTTTGGCCGAATGCGATATCAGTCTGGGGAAATCGGTATCGGTGACGTTGTCAGGAACAGAAAGTTTGGCATTGCCCGGTTTATTGGCCGTCAGCGCAGGTAGCCTGGCCACGGGAATAGCGATAGGGCTGGAAACTCCGGCAGGGAAAGCGGTGCCGATGAATAAAACCGGCGACAAATACAGCTTGCAAAAAGGCGGAAATATTATCGAGTTGCGGGCCTATGTTCGCGCTGAGCCTCTGGCTATCGAAAAAAAAGCGATCGGGTACGGAGCATTTGGTGCCGTGGCCACGTTTAGTTTGGCATATGAATAATATTACAGGTGGCATAAAATGAAAGTCTTTTCGCTTTTTTTTGTACCCGTTTTTTATTCTTCGGTGGCGTTTTCTGCTGCCTATGAACTAAAGGTTGTGGCGACGCCTGGGTACGCTGATATGGTGAGCGTAGAGTCATGGGATATTAATGATACACGTAGAAATCCCATGAATATTTGGTCCGGTCCGATAAATCCGGGGGTTAAAGATGATGATATTTACTTAACGTATACCTATATTGGCCCCGGTAGTGATTTTCTGGATATTAAAGCGTTTACTGTTCCAGGGGCCAGAGACGCAAAAACCATGGGGGAGCTAGGTAAGTTATTTATTAAGCATGGGTTTCTCGGAAAGAGATTCGATGGCCAAAGAAATGCTGGGGTAATTGGCAAAGCTTGTTGGCGTCTGGGGTATCTTAATAGCACTTGGGGTTCTGGAAGGGCATACTCCTTGGATATTGCTTGCACTTATGCCGAGTATCCGCCAACCGTATGCCGGATCGACCAGCCTGCCTTGGAGATAAACCATGGCACATTGACCCCCCGGGAGGTAAACGGCAACTCGGCCTATACTGATTTTTATGTTACGTGTTCTTCCGCGATGTTTGTTTATGTCATTTCACCTACACAAATAAACTCGGTTATTTTGTCTCCGGCCAGCGGATTGCGCAGTGATATCACTATCAATGATAGAAAGTTGGGGGATGGCGTCGGGATTTCCGCGTCGACATCACCGACCCGGTTGAGGATTACCTCAACATTAAACGGAGTTACCTCCCAACTTGAAGGGGAGTTCTCTGGGAGTTTCATTATTATTATTGCACCCGCGTAAAAATAAGTTTAACTCATAGGGGAGAGTATGGTTAAGTTTCTTTATGGATTTCTCGTGATTTTTTTTATCATAGGGAAAGCTAATGCGTGGCCAGATGCCAATTTTGAGCTCGAATGGGGCAAGTTATCGGGAGAAAACTATAGTTTTAAAATGGTTTCCATATCCAGTAGTAGTAGTCGTGAGGTGAATTGTAGTGTTATTACTCATTGCTTGATTCTTACCGGGGGGGCTTGATAATTGGGTTTATGATGTTAAAGGCGTTTATGGGAAATTTACATTGGAAAAGTTTATGTCGGAGGTTAATAAGCAAATGCCAATCACCGGTATAATTAAAGGTTATAAACCAGGGGATTGCATTACTATGGGGATTCACAGTATGGAGTGGGGGAACACCAATCTTGCTTCAACTTGTGGGGGCGGGATTACGCCCCCACCGGCTCCTACCCCGCCAAAGGTTATTTGCTCTCTGTCAGGGGACGTGACCCTGGACCATGGTACCTTGGCGGCAGACGTGATTAGCGGCAATAGTGTGAGTAATTATAGTATGCTGTCCTGCACCGGAGCTGCGACGGTAAGCGTTAAAGTCACAGACGGAAACGGTAGCGATATGCTGAAATTGATTGCCGATGGTAGTTTGAAATCAAAATTAAAAATTAGCGGTAAAGATGGAGTAACAGGTGTAAATATTTCTGTTCCTGGTTCAAGTACCTTCGTACCACTTGTCTTTTCTTCGGAGTTATCAACGAGTGGAGCAATCAGCTCAGGCAGCTTTAGTGCCTCGGCGGTGGCAACGGTAGATGTAATTTAGTGACAGGTGATTAAATTTTTTATCTTTTATCCTCGATGCTATAGCTATGGTTTTTACAGCCGTCTTATTATGGATGGGATTGGAGGTGAGTGTGGTTAATATTAGCCTTTTGGTGAAGGACTTTTATTTCATGCGAGGTTTGAGGTTTTTTTTATCTGACTACTTTATGGCGTTGGGAAAAGAATCTGTTTTTGTTAGGGAAGAACAATTAAATAATGCTGATGTCATACTTTATGAATCTAGCAATAGAATGTCTCATTTTGTAGGAAAAACCTTACTCTCCTCTTCTAAAGATATTATTGTTTTATCTTTTTGTAGGGACTGGAATAGTTCTTCTACGTGGAGGTTGTCACCGTTTCAACAGACGGTAACTAAAAAAGTTAGTCAGCAAGAGTTGCGTTTCTATCTGGATACCTTATGGCATAAGCGGGAACTTTCTATCCGTAAAACTCAAAAGCTATCACTGGAAAATGAACTGACCCACCGTCAGCAACAAATCATGCGCCTGCTGGCCAAAGGTCTCACGCCCGCGGAAATTTCAATGCGGCTGAATATCAGCATTAAAACCATCAGCTCGCACCGGGGCGCGGTCATGAAGAAGTTCGGTTTTAACCGCAAAATTGAACTCTATAACTGGCTGATTTTGCGTGGCAATGATATCTAATTAAAAAGTGACGCAGGTAATGCTGTTGTTGAATATTGTTTTTCCTGAGTTTGTTTTCATTCTGTTTGCATTATAAATCATGAACAAGAGAAATTCAGAGATACTTACCTGGAGGAAAAGCGAGTGGACAAAACTGGGAGAGGTACTTTCAGAGCGTCAATCAGTAAAAAGAATTCTTGGAGCATGCCTGGTAGTTACTGTTTGCTGTTGAACGGCAGCGAACAAACTGAGTCTGCACGATATCTTGGTAGCTGAATAGTGTATTCTCTCTGGGGATGAGAAAATCGCATTGGATTTCGGTACTGTCATCGACAACCATCCGTACCCCAATATCCTTACGCCGGGGGCATAATTTTTAAACTAGTCTAGCCGAATGCAATGTCATCCAGGGTAAACTACAGCGATGACCTTATTGGGAACAGAAAGTGCGGTATGGCCCGAGCTTCTGGCGATAAATGTAGGCAGATAGGTGAATGGGATGACTATTTTTTTGTAAGCCAGGAAGGAAAATAACTGCAATAAATTAACCTGTGAGAAATGTAATCTGCAAAATGGCAGCAGTCTGATAGCGCTGTTAGCTTATGTGCAGAGTGAACTGCAGGAGTTAATAAATCAGGTTGTTATGTTTTTTTCTTAGCGCAATGGTTATTTTTGAATTGAAATTTACATTGACGGTTTGAATAGGTGTAGATGTTGTTTCGCTCTTATGGCCATTTAATGAAGCGCTTTTGTTCGATATTGGAGCTTAAATATAACTTTGTGAGATTTTTGTTAGATCTATAGTTGTGGAAGGGACTGCTTTATGCTGTTCTCCTTTTGTATTCGTGGGGGGGGGCTATGCAGAGGGCGCTTTGTTGAATATTTTAGTTTGTGGTGATATGTGTTAACTATCTGTCGGGTGACAATTTTGGCTTTTTTGATGCTCCCTATGCATGTGAATGGGGCTATATATAGTTACATCTCTAGATCTGAATATTCATCTAGCCTTTCAGTTTATCACTATACCGTTGAATCATGGGAGGATGAAACTTCACAGGCTAACCCCTGTTTTGGGGGGAGTGGGTGTACTCTCTGGATCGCTCATAGACATGATGAGTCAGGGAATCCAGGTACGACTTATAATGCAAAATTAGACTCCAATACTGCTCCTGAAATGACAAAAGTTCGGACTGTTGGTGAACTCGGTCAGATATACAAACGGTATTGGTCTCTCCCATTATCGGGAACGCTTGAGCATACTGGTTCTAAGGTACCAAATGAATGTGTAGGAATTTTTTACAGAGTGGCCGTTCCTCCCGTAGGGTTGGCTTATGCTCAACTTTTACCTGGAAGTATTTGTGGCGTTGCCCCCCCTCCTGCTGGCGTTTGTGGGTTTACTGATTTAAGCGATATCGTGCTTGACCATGGCACTATCAATCTTGATGAATCGAGTTCTTCACGTGTGGAAAAAAGTATTGAGGTCCAGTGTAGTGTGGCAAGCAATCTCAAACTTGTTATAGCAACAGGGGAGCAAGGTAAGTTGGTACTGTCAGGAGGTGAGGGGGCAGGATTTTATAGTTCGCTGACCCTTGATGGTATGTATGCCAATGATGGGGTTGTGCTTTCAAATGTAGGTCCCGCTGGACGAAGAGTAACGCTTGTTTCAAATTTGCATGCTGGAACAGGTTCGGGAGTATTCACTGGTAGTGCCGTAATGATACTTGCAATCCCATAATATTTTTGCAAGCAATATCTAAATATAGACTTTGAAGCTCTAAAGGTTTTGTAGTAGTGATTTTATTCATGCTAGAGGGTTGTTTTGTTAATTTATAAATAAATGGGGTATGTATGCCTGCTTGCTCACTATAGTTATTAATGTGTTATATTGAGCTGTTTCTTCAAGGGGATAAAAACGTCGTTGTTGTTGATAAGAATATAGTTGATATTTCTGTTGTGATGATTCCCGATTGCGGATAGTGGCATGAATGTTTCACGGTCGTTAGTGAATACCCCCTCTTTCCCATTAACTTAAAAGGGGAAGATATATTTTTTTGCTGACTGAAATTTTTCATCTGTTTTTCAAAAAATATTCATGACCACATTTGGGTACACTATGTTATGAGAGGGCGTGAATAGGTGATGACCTAAGTTGTCTGAGATTGGTTTAACCAGTAGATAGCGGAAAATCAGGCGCATGTTGGTAAAAGGTGCCACACCAGCAGCAATCTAGATGCAATTGAATGCCAGCATCAAAACCGTCGGCTTACATAGTTGGTCCGTGATGCAGAAATTTTTTTAACCGAAAATTGAAAGCTATCACTGGCTGATTTTGGGTGGTAATGAAATTTGAAGGGTTGTTATAATATAAGGAATGTTGATGTTTTTATTATTTTTGGCGTTATTGCTGTTGTTGCTGAGTTTGTTTTCATTCTATATGCATTATAAAACGGTTAATAAAAAGAGGCTCAATATAAACACCCAGGGCATGATTGGGAGGGCAGCAAGAAAGAAGCTTCGGCCGGCAATCCGTCGTCTTGTCGAGAGTTTGTAGCGGATACCAAATCGTTAGCTGCATATACCACACAAATCTCGCTTTTCATTCAACTCACCGTTCATTGAGGTTACACTGGCCGCTTGTTCGCCACCGACCGGGTTAATTCACCGCCGCGATGAGAGTGCCACGCCAGCTACAGCAACGCTTTGCCGCCTGCATCGCCATTATGGCGGTGCTGTTGCTGTTTGTGGCGCCGGTGGTGTCGAAATCGCTGATGCACCATCAGATGATGAGCGGCATGGCGCAGCCGGCAGCTACCATGCAGCATGAGATGCACGGAATGGCGATGCCCGCCGCCGAGCATGCCGGCCACCACGGCATGGATCCGGCGGAGGTGATTTTCTGCGGCTATTGTGAGCTGCTGATCCATGTACCGCTGCTGCTGTGGGCATTCGTCCCGCTGCTGTGGCTGATGACGCGCATCGCACGCCTGCCTTGCGCGCCGCGCATCGTTTCTCCGCCCATTCGGCGCCTTGCCCTGCGGCCGAGCCCGCGCGGGCCGCCCGGCCAGCCGTTTTTCCCTATTGCTTGATCATGGGTAACGCCGTCCGTATCGCTGCGGACGGTTTGCCTGCGCGCACAGTTTGAAAAACGAGAAAGGCCATGTCTTCAATAACCAAAACTCCACCTGCCGCATCGCCGCGAGGCGCGATGCTGAACCTGATCAGACGGCTGCATTTTTATATCGGCCTGCTGGTTGCCCCTTTTATTCTGGTCGCCGCACTGACCGGCACGCTGTATGTGCTGACCCCGCAGCTTGAAGAGGCGCTGTATCGCGATGCGCTTTTTACCGAACCGCACGGACAGGCGAGATCGCTGGCCGACCAAATCGCCGCCGCCCGCCGCGTGGCGGGTGCCGAGACGCGCATTTACGCCGTGCGCCCGGCGCCCGGCGCGACGGATACCACGCGCGTACAGTTCGCGAGTGCCGATCTGGGCGCTTCCGAGTCGCGCGCGCTGTTTGTCGATACTTACACCCTGGCGATCAAGGGCGACATGACGGTGTACGGCACCTCCGGCGTACTGCCGCTGCGCACCTGGCTGGATAAGCTGCACAGCAGCCTGCTGCTCGGAGATATGGGCCGCAATTACAGTGAGCTGGCGGCATCCTGGCTGTGGGTGGCCGCGCTGGGCGGCGTGGCGCTGTGGCTGGCGACGCGGCCGAAGCGCAAGCTGAAAAGGGCAAAAGGGGGCTTTGCCGCCAGCCGCCATCGGCATATCACGCTGGGCGTGGCATTGCTGGCCGGGCTGCTGTTCTTTTCGGCCACCGGGCTGACCTGGTCGCAATGGGCCGGCGGCAACATCGACGCGCTGCGGGCCAACCTGGGCTGGCTCACGCCGCAGGTCAACGCCAGCCTGCAGGCCGATGCGCCGCAGACGCCGGCCGATCCGCACGCCGAGCACCGCGGTATGATGCCGGGCATGAAGATGAACCCTGCCGCACAGGCCAATGCGCTGAATGGCGACTGGGATCGGGCGCTGCGCGCCGCGCGCGCCGCCGGGATCGATGCCGCCAAGATAGAGCTGCGCCAGCCGAAGGGCGAGGGCAAAGCCTGGACGGTGACCGAAGTGGATCGCAGCTGGCCGACGCAGGTGGACGCGGTCGCCATCGCGCCGCAAAGCTTCGCCGTCGTCGACCAGGTGCGGTTCGGCACCTTCCCGCTCATCGCCAAGCTGACCCGCTGGGGCATCGACGCCCACATGGGCATTCTGTTCGGCTTGCCGAATCAGCTGCTGCTGGCGGCGTTTGGCCTTGGGCTGTGCCTGACGATCGTGCTGGGTTACCGCATGTGGTGGCTGCGCCGCCCGGCGGCGGGTGCGCAGCATCCGGTGCAGACGCTGGTCGCCGCCTGGCTGGCGCTTGCCCTGCCGGCGCGCGCCGTCACGCTGCTGGTGGCAGCGGCGCTGGGTTATTGTCTGCCGGTGATGGGCGTGAGCCTCGCGGCGTTGCTGCTGGTGGACGTATGGCGCTGGCGCGGCCAGCGGCAAGGCCTTCGGGACGAAACGCCGGAAGCGGCCGCCCGCCGCGCCGAGGTGCGCAAGTTCCGCGCGGCGGTGGCGACGGTCGCGGTGGCGGTCGGCTGCGTGATGGGCCGGGCGATCCTCGGCGGCACCGTCGAGCAGTTTCAGCTGCCGATCGGCGACTGGAGCGCCCAGATGGTGATTATGCAGAGCCTGATGGTGCTGCTGTATACGCTGGTATTCACCCTGCTGCTTTCCATTCCGCTGTGGTATTTCTTCCTGGGGGAAAAAGAGGGGCGGTGAGGTATTTTACGCTGATGTGATGCGTTACACCCCGCTGCGGCGGGGTTTTTCTTGGCTATATCAGCCGGTGTGCGTGCAGTTTGACGCTTTCCATGATGCTGTCCATCGTCACCTGCACCCGGTGCGGCAACACGCCGCGCCGGCGGTAGATCAGGTAGGCCTGCATATCGATGCCGCGCTCGCGCGCCAGGCAGGGCAGCAGCGTGCCGGCATCGAGCTCGGCGGCGACGGAATAATACGGGGCGTAGACGATGCCCAGGCCCTGTTTGGCCAGCTCGATCGCCGGCAGAATGTTATCGCAGACGCTGGCGCCGTTGATCTCGACCTGCACCAACTCCCCCTGCGCACTGTAGCCGCTCCAGGTATTGCGAATGCCGCCCAGCATGCGCAAGGTAATGCAGCGATGCTGCGACAGTTCATCCAGCTCATTCAGCGGCGAGCGGGCGATGTAATCCGGCGCGGCGAACAGCCCGACGCGAAAACGGGTAAAGGGCCTGGCAATCAGGCTTTCGTTTTGCGGCTGGAAAAAGCTGATCAGCAAATCGCAGTCGCTGTCGAATACTGCGCCATATTTTTTCTCGTGTTCGTCGGGGTTGCGGGTTACCAGATCGACAGTCAGCGCCGGCGCAGCGTGCAGCAGCGGCGGCAGCAAATAGCTGGCCAGGAAAGCGTGGATGCCGATCGGCGCGCCGAGCGTGACCATGCCGTTCAGGCTGCGCTTATAGGTGCCGGCCATATCGAGCAGATCGCTATGCTCGTTCAGCAACTGCGAGGCGCGCCGCAAGAATTGTTCGCCGAACTCGGTCAGCGCCAGCGCACGCGGGCCGCGCAGGAACAGCTCCAGTCCGAGCCGCCGCTCCAGCGCGGTGAGGGCGCGCGACACGTTGGATTGCGGCATATCCAACAGCTGCGCCGCTTTGCTGACGCTCGCCGTTTCGGCGATGACGTGGACGATCCTCAGTTCTTCTATGCGGAAGTCTTTCTGTTTCACAGGCCGGCTCGTATGAGTTTGTATATCAAAAATGATATACACCTTTGGCGGCATTGTCATATGACTTATCACGGGTGGGTGGGTATCATTCGATTTGATTATTTGCTATCCACAAAAATAAAGAGAAATCCGTCAATGAAAGTGACAAGAACGGTGATTTTACCTGCGCTGTTATTACTGGCAGCGTGCTCTTCCTCCGTGACCGAAAAAGAAAAATACTCGACCTTTCTGACCAATTATAACGATATCAATAAAGGTCAATCCGCGTCCGGCAAAGACGTTTTATATTGGAAGGATCAGAGCATCGATTTTTCCCGTTATCAATATTTGGTTTATCAGCCGATGATCTATTTCCCGCGGCCGAAACCGAGCGAAATGGTCAGCCAGCGCGCGCTCGACAATATCCTGAATTACACCAACCAGCAGTTTAAGCAGGCGATGGGCACCCACTTTACGCTGGTGGACATGCCGCGGGAGCATACGCTGATTTTCCGCGGCGCCATCACGGCGATCGACACGCAGAAGAAAGGGCTGCAGGTCTATGAAGTCTTGCCAATCACGCTGCTGATCGCCGCGACGCAAAGCGTAACCGGGCACCGTACCATGGAGAGCGCGGTCTATATGGAAGGCGAGTTTATCGATGCCGCGACCAATCAGCCGGTGATTAAAGTGGTGCGTAAGGCTTCGGGAGAAAATCTTAATAATGAGAAAGCACAGCTGAAAGTCACCGACGTGAAAAACGCCATCGATACCATCGCCAACGACATCAGACAATATAACACGCTATAGAGATTATTTATTTCCATTATTCTCAACCAGGACTTTACATGTTTCTAAACTATTTTGCTTTAGGCGTACTGATCGCGGTATTCCTGATTCTATTCTACGGCGTCATTATTATTCATGACATTCCCTATTTACTGGCGAAAAAGCGCCAGCATCCGCATCAGGATGCGATTCACGTCGCCGGTTGGGTCAGCCTGTTTACGCTGCACGCCATTTGGCCGCTGCTGTGGATCTGGGCGACGCTCTATCGGCCGGAACGCGGCTGGGGCATGAGTGAAAGGCCGGAATCCTCAACGGATCTGCAGGCGCGCATCGCACTGCTCGAAGTGGAATTACAACGCCTGCAGGAAAAGCCGACGGCGGTTCCCGGCTCCACGGTAAGTTGAGCGTAGCCTATGGATTTGCTCATTATTCTCAGCTACGTGGCGCTGAGCTACGGCGTATTTAAACTGTTCCGCATTCCGGTCAACAAATGGACCGTGCCGACTGCGGTGCTTGGCGGAATATTTATCGTCGGCGCCTTGATTCTGACGATGAACTACAACCATCCGTACAGCGATCGGGCGCAGAAAATTGCCGTGTCGGTGCCGATGGTGCCGCAGGTCTCGGGCATGATCGTTGAGGTGACGGAGAAAACCAACGTGCTGCTGCGCAAAGGCGAGGTGCTGTTCCGGCTCGACGACAGCCGCTACCGCGCGCGGCTCACCAAGCTGGAAGCGGATCTGGCCGGGGCGGAGGCGGAGATCAGAACGCGCCGGGCGGCGCTTAGCGAGTCTGCCGCCAACGTGCAGCGGGCGAACGTGGAGTTTGAGCGCGCCCGTAAAGATTACCAGCGCTACGCGAAAGGGGCGGCCATGCCGGTCAATCCGTTTTCGGAGCAGGACGTCAGCCATGCGCAGCAGCAGTATCAGGCGCAATCCGCCGCGCTGCAGGCGGCGAAAGCCCAGTTCCAACAGGAACAGGCGCGGTTGTCCGGGCGCTATGACGGCGAAGACGCCACGATAGCCAGCCTGAAATCGCAAATAGCCGAAGCGCGTTACAACCTGGAACAAACGGTGGTGCGTGCGCCGAGCGATGGCTATGTCACGCAGGTGCTGGCGCGGCCGGGCACGGCGGCGGTTCGCCTGCCGTTCAAACCGGTGATGATCTTTATCCCGCAGCAAAAGCGCCAGGTGGTGGCGGTGTTCCGCCAGAACGCCATCCTGCGTTTGGCGCAGGGGGATCAGGCTGAAGTGGTGTTCAACGGCTTGCCGGGACAGGTTTATGGCGGCACCGTGAGCCGGGTGTTGCCGGCGATACCGGACGGCAGCTACCAGGCCAGCGGCGCACTGCAGGGCCTGAGCGCCACGCCGGGCCGGGAAGGGGTGTACGTAATGATCGATCTGGCAGCCAACCCGGATCTGGATCATCTGCCCGACGGCGTGAGCGCCCAGGCGGCGGTCTATACCGGGCACTTCGAGCACGTCTCCGTGATGCGCAAAGTGCTGCTGCGCATGACCAGCTGGCTGCATTACCTTTATTTGGATCACTAGCCTGCATCGGCCCGGGGGAGCTCGGGCCGTTGGGTTGGCCCCTGAATACGACAAAAAAAAGCCCGCAACCCTAGGTGGGATACGGGCTTTCCGTACTTTCCCGGACGTATTCGGAACATAATGTGGTGGAGTTGATTTTTAATTAATACATTTTGTTTTGTTGGTTTTTTATGCGGTGCGAAAATAGCGAGGTTGAAAATAAGTTTGAATTGGGGCATTTAACGCTACCCCCCTAGTTATAATGTGTTTCAATATCAGTATTGAAATTTTTATTGAAAATAAATTAATTATCTTCTTGTTGGGATTTTATAAAAGGGATCTCTTGAAAAAGGGATGTCGTAAGGAGATCTCACATAACCTACACCTGTATCATTAGTATATGCAAACCCTTTATTTCTCCACGATATTTGGGTTGGCCATTCAGAAGGGGCGACTTGGACGGGTTGATAGTGTATTAGTGTGTTTTCCTTTCGCTCTAGGACTTCATTTTTAGAGACCGTTTTATATCGGGTATGATTTCCATCTGATCCATCAAAAATAGCGTAGTTGAATTTGTGTTTCACTATAGGTCTTATGGGTTTTATTTTTTGATGCAATGCATATACATTTTCTTGGTCGTTAGGGGTGCTTAAATAAATATTTTTTCGGCAGTTAATTATCTGGAATGAATTAAAGGAGTCAATATCATTTTTGTTTTTTTATTTTCACCCATCCGCGAGATTCATTCATGCTGTAAACATTAGAGTCATAGGCCACCATCATAACATGGGGTGTCACTGGTAAGAGTAATAAGGTTCCTGCAGATGCAAGGCCAAATGATTGGAATTTTGCACGTTCATCATGGAAATACCAGCGGTTTGTGAGTATTGCAGGATCATCTGAAGTATAAAATACTTTTGGTGTTTTGTTTTTTAATAAGCATACTTTTAAATCATATATATGATAGCGCGTGTCGAGAAATGATTTCATTGATTGATTCACTGCATCTTTAATCTGGAATTTATAGTCGTCTATACCTGCAACTTCAATAATACCTTCTGACATTTCAACCAATCTTTTTGAAGCAGCTTCAGTCCTCATGTGCTGAAGTAGCCAGAAATCTAGCAAAAAATTCTTGTCGGTATTATTTAATGTATATCCAGGGGAGACTATTTTTTTAACTAGGTTGGCATATTCGCTCTCAAATGGTTGCAATGCTTTCTCTATTTTTAAGTCATCCCCATAGAAATAGTCTCGGGAACATTGGTTTTTTATGGGAGCTTGGTGAATTAACTTGTTGCTATCAAGATTATAAAGACATATTGAAGATGTTGAAGGAATGCTTGAGAAGCGTTTTAAATAGCATTGTGGTACATAGTGTTGGTTTTTATTTGCTGCCATTGCTAATCCAAAATAATAAAAATGAGTAATGACATTTTATACATATCAAAAAATATATCAATAAGCATGAGGGCTAACTTCCGCTATCTCTTAGGACTACATAGGATGACCGATGGAGAATTTTGGGCTGAAAGAAGTCCAATACGCCGGATACAAGTGGCAAAATAATTAGGGGAAACGCCATCTCATGTAAGAAAAGAGGCCAAATCATGCTGTGTTGCCCGCTGTGCACCTATCCTTCTTATATACCCTCACCAGTCGCTATATCACAGAGCGGACAAAAGAAGCATATTACCAATGTCAGAGCCTGCACATTCAAGACGGTGGAAAGCGTCGATAAAATCCTGTGCCAGCCGATACAGGCGCAACCAGTCGATGAGAACGCCTTGCCACCGCCAGATAAACGGACGTTGAACCGCTATCGCCGCTACAACAGCAATCCTACCCTGGACTAATCACACTCCGCCCCGCTGCTCTCGACAGCACCGCAGGGCATTTGTCTTTCGCCTCGCCCAAAACAGCCTTTTTCCTGGCTAGCCAGCCACAAATTGCGCGTGCATGCATAGGGGGCATGATTTTTCATGCAAGAAAATGCACTTTTTATCCCGTGCCGCACCAGTACTGGCGCGGCCTGTGGCCGTTCATGCAACTGCATGAAAAGCGACACATGAAGCGCGCAGGCGAGGCGGGGGAAGTATTGCGCGCAGTGGCCTATACGGATGACCTCTGTTTATTAAGTGATCAGACTTATTATTTCTGACCTAACTTGGGGAAATCAGCCTTTTTTAAGCGGTTATGAAATTTTGATATAGGCAAAGACAAGTGAGGGGTAGTCTATACTATGAAATTGACCTCGATGTTTGCGTATGAAGGTTTACTATGTATTGGCGTCACTGCATGTACAGTGAAATCTCTGTCTGGTTCACATAAATGACATTGGATTATGTTGAACTATTATAAATGGTATTAATATGGCGTTGAGTTGAAGTACTTGGCTACTAACAGAGTTGTCATTATAAGAGGGTTGTATGAAAATATCTTTCTTTGGTGTAAATAATTTTAGAGCTATTTCTGGCGGCATCGAAAATAACAAGATAATTTTTAAAGATACTAATACCTTGTTCATTTATGGCGCTAACAATGCTGGGAAATCAACTTTCCTAAAAGCGTATATGTTTTTTTATGGTAATGAAAAGCCTAGCATTGATGATTTCTTTAAACGTGATGATAAAAATTCTATTGAATTTGAGTTGGAAGTTCAGCTCGATGTCCTAGACAAGGAAAGAATAGAGAGTAAAGCACCAAAGCAAAAGGAAAGTTATAAGAAATACTTGAAGGATGATCAAATAAGAATAAAGAAGGTGTGGAGTAAGACTGGTGGTAAAATAGAAGATAAAAACTATACATTTAATTACGCTAGTGATGCGTATGAAGATGTTGGGTATGCGACAATCGGTCTCCATACTGTTTTTCAATCATGTTTGCCGAAACCTGTTTTTATTAAAGCCATGCCTACGGAGGAAGAGGCGAAAAAAATTCTAAATGAGATTTTAAAAATGATGGCCGAGAGTACTCTCAAGTCATCAGATCTTGCGGAGCTGAAAGCTGCTCAGGATAAAATAAAACAATTGCAAGACAAAATGTATGACCCAGACTTGATTGAAACTTATCAAGCTTCTGTGAATGGATATTTCAATAAAATATTTGGTGACACCTCAATTTTATTTAAAGACCAGAAGGATAGAGTTGTTTGGACTGAAAACAAACTGGGAAGGGATTTTGAAATTGAGTTTATGAAGATAAATGGGGAAGGAAAGTTTGATGGGGACATACCTTCCAACTACAACAGTGTAGGTCATGGAACGATCAGGACTGCAATATTTACCTTGCTATTAATGAGAGATGTGGCAGAGAGATTCGAAAGGAAACATGGGAGAAAAGACTATATGGTTTTATTTGAAGAGCCAGAATTATTCCTTTACCCTCGCATGGTAAAAGAGTTACGTGAGTTAATATATCAGGTGAGTGTTGAGGATCTCCCATACCAGGTGCTTTGTGCATCCCATTCATCGTCAATGATAGATCTTTCTAAACCGAAGTCATCAATAATACGATTGATTAATAATGTCAAGGGAACTAAAACCTATCAGATAAATGATCAGTTTTTGAAAGATGCTAAAGGGATTGACACAAATGAACAATTAAGGCAAGAAATGTATGAAGTCCTAAGGTTCAACCCTTACATATGTGAGGCATTCTATGCAGACGAGGTTCTTCTAATTGAAGGTCCAACGGAAGAGATAATTTCCAGGGCTTACTTCCAAGAATTCCCATCAAGCAAAACGATATTCATATTAAATTGTGGTACAGTTAATAACATTCCGTTTTATCAAAAAATATTCTCTAGATTTAATATAAAATATCATGTTATATGTGACACAGATAAGGCAAATATCATGGGCTTTGATGACTATGGCAATCCATTTTTTGACACTGGGATACAAAAGTCCATTTCTGACCAATATGAGTTAGATAAAGAGAGAAAGGACGGGGATTTAGGTTTATTTAGGGTGCACGATATTACCTTTGAGCCTGCACATCAAAAATCAGTTATTCCAGAGTGTTTGCGATTTAGTGACGGTAAAGATAGAAGTAAACCATTTAATGCCAATTTATATTGGAAGAATGTACTAAAACCAAATATTGACCATCCTGAAATTGATAAAGTGCCTATCATCAGATATCTAAGAGAGATTATTGAGCATTAAAAACATTGGCTGAGTGGAAAGCACTCAGCTATTTTTATTGCCAACTGAAAACCACATCCTGTGGGCGTGGTCATCAACCGGTTTTGGCTCTGCCTTATTGTCTTTGGATTTAAATATCATAGATCTGGCAGATACTTCTTTTTAAGGGTTTTGGTACGCCCTTCTAGGGCGTAATCAATGCCGCCTTCATAGAAGGCGGATTTTTACTTTCGCACAAAATCTCCCCACCAGGCCATTAGTTCTTTTCTAGTTTCTAGATATGTTGAGCGATTATATGCGCGGCGAACTTCGTTATTATCACTGTGAGACAGTGCTGCTTCAATCGCATCTGGATTAAACCCCTCCTCATTCAGAGCTGTACTCGCGATAGAACGTAGCCCATGAGCAACTAGCTTACCACCATACCCAATACGCTTTAGTGCTGCATTTGCTGTCTGGCTATTCATGGCTTTCTTCGGATCGTTTCTGCTCGGAAAAACATATTCTCGATGAGCACTGATAGGCTTCATTACCTCTAAAATATCTAATGCCTGAGGTGACAAAGGAACAATGTGCTCTCGCTTTGCCTTCATCCGTTCGGCTGGAATCGTCCAAAGCCTTGAGTCGAGGTCGATCTCTTCCCATCGGGCGTCGGAAGCTTCAGAAGGGCGTGCTAGGGTTAAGAGCTGCCATTCAATCAGGCAACGAGTCGAAACAGACAGATTCGACATTATCAGCGAACGCATCAGTTTTGGTAGCTCTTCCGGTCGCAGTGTGGGCATCTTTTGCTTTTTAGGTTTTTCAAAGGCCATACTGATCCCCGATGCCGGGTTTGCATCAATCAGACCTGTATTGACCGCAAATATCAGAATTTCGTTGATGCGCTGTATCAAGCGGCGAACGGTCTCCAACGCACCGCGCGCTTTAATGGGTTCCAATGCTTCAATCAGCGTTCGCGCCTTAATTTCCTGAACTGGGATGCCTCCGATGCTTGGAAGAATATCTTTATCCAAAGAACGCCAGATATCTTTCGCATAATCCTCGGTTACGCTTGTTCGCTTAACGGCAAACCAATTGGCCGTGACGGTTGAGAAAATGCTGTCAAAGCAATTTGTTGCTGTTCTGCCGCTTGCTCGGCCTCAGTATGCGGATCAACGCCCTTAGCCAGCATAGAAAGGTAATCTGCACGAATTGCTCGAGCGTCGGCAAGTGACAGGGCTGGGTAGGGGCCTAGTCCCATCATGGTACGCTGTTTCGTTGCTGGTCGCTGATAACGGAAGCGCCATTGCTTTTTGCCATTAGCTTTTACTAGAAGAAAGAGCCCGTCTCCGTCATGCAGGGTGAGGTCTTTCTCGAGTGTTCTGGTTTTTTGTACTTCAGTGTTAGTGAGGGGGCGTGTAGTCCCCGCCATGTAAGGGATCTTCCGTTTATTGGTATACGTAATTGGCATACATTTTAGCGTATACCTACCGTATACCAATAATCACCGGATTTAGCCGGATGCGCTCGGATGATTACGGATACAAAAAAGCCCGCAACCGAAGTTGTGGGCTTTTTCGCTATTATCGCCGGGTCTATCTGGTTCACTGGCGACGTATTTGGTGGAGCTGGCGGGAGTTGAACCCGCGTCCGAAATTACTACACCGTCGGCACTACATGCTTAGTCCAATCTTTACATTCGCCGGCCAGCTGCGGATGGACACGCTACTGACAGACTAGCCTGATTGAGTTTAACGCTTCAGCCCCAGGCAGGACGTCCACGCGATCTCTTTTGGGTTTGACCTCTCTTGATCCCCGTCCTAAGAGCGGAGGCTAGGGAGAGAGGGCTCTAAGCAGGGTATTAAGCTGCTAAAGCGTAGTTTTCGTCGTTTGCGACTATTTTTTTGCGGCTTTTTACGAGGCCAACCGCCCCTCGGCATGCTCCTAGGGCTTCGCAAATCCCGTCGAATCCAGAATCAGCCCCAAGTAACTTTGTGCAGTATACCAGAAGTTTACCTCGATAAGCCAGCGGCTTAACGATTGGCGTGCTTCATGATACGGGCTTTCGCCGTCTGCCATTCGCGATCTTTGATGTCATCGCGTTTGTCGTGCTCTTTCTTGCCTTTGGCTACGCCGATCTTGATCTTGCTCCAGGCATTTTTCCAATACAGGGACAAGGCCACCACGGTGTAACCCTCGCGGTTGACGCGGCCGAGCAGGGTGTCCAGCTCGCGTCGGTTCAGCAGCAGTTTACGGGTACGCGTCGGATCGCACACCACATGCGACGAAGCCACGTTGAGCGGGGTGATGGTGGCGCCAAACAGGTAGGCTTCACCGTCACGGAACGTCACGTAGCTGTCGCTGAGGTTGGCTTTGCCTGCACGCAGCGATTTAACTTCCCACCCTTGCAGCGACAGGCCCGCCTCGAACTCTTCTTCAATGAAGTATTCGAAACGTGCGCGCTTGTTTTGGGCAATGGTGGCGGAACCGGGTTTGTGTGCTTTTTTCTTTGTCATAGTGCGTTCATTATACTGGATGCTTCAGCGAAAGAAATCCTTTCCCGTTCAGCACCTGCGCAATTTTTCGCATTTTTGGTTCCCTCATCCCTTAGCAGATTTTTTGTTTGCCGCCAGATAAATGGTATTATCTGTACGTTTTATGTCTTACAGGAAATGATATGCCCCAGATCAGTCGGTCTGCATTAGTGCCGTTCAGCGCCGAGCAGATGTATCAGTTGGTTAACGATGTTCATTCTTATCCCGATTTTCTGCCAGGCTGCACCGGCAGCCGGGTGCTTAACGCTACCTCCAACGAGATGACCGCCGCGGTGGACGTCGCCAAGGCCGGTATCAGCAAGACCTTCACCACGCGCAATACGCTGCTGGATAACCAGAGCATCAATATGCAGCTGGTTGATGGCCCGTTCCGCAAGCTGATGGGCGGCTGGCAGTTCACGCCGCTGAGCGAAGAGGCCTGCAAGGTGGAGCTGCACCTGGACTTCGAGTTCACCAACAAACTGATTGAGCTGGCGTTCGGCAAGGTGTTCAAAGAGCTGGCGGGCAGCATGGTGCAGGCATTCACCCAGCGGGCGAAAGAGGTCTACAGTGTCTGACATCCAGGTCGAGGTGGTGTACGCCTTGCCGGAGCGGCAGTACCTGCGCAAGGTGAAGCTGGCCGAGGGCAGCAGCGTCGAGCAGGCGATCCAGGCTTCGGGCCTGCTGGAGCTGCGCCAGGATATCGATCTCAAGAGCAACAAAATCGGCATCTACAGCCGCCCGGCCAAGCTGGGCGATACGCTGAACGACGGCGACCGGGTGGAGATCTACCGGCCCTTGATAGCCGATCCGAAAGAGCTGCGCCGGCAACGGGCAGAAAAGGCAAAAAAATAAGGCGCTTATAGCGCCTTATTTTTTTATCTGAAGCTGACTTTTTCTTCCGCGTTGCAGCCTGCGACTGTCATGAGGAACATCATGCCCCCTCATGGGCCGGAAGAGCGGGCGGCACCGATTACTTGGTCAGCGCCGGTTTGTTCTGGATGTCGGTCAACACGCCTGCGCTGTCGAAGGTCAGCGTCAGCGTCTGCTGGGTGATGTCTTCATGGCCAGGCTGCTGGCGGAACACATAGAACCACGTTTGCGTTCCGAACGGGTCTTGCAGCATTGGGGTACCCAATGTGTAAGCGACCTGTTGTTGGGTCATCCCTTTCTGGATTTTCGCCACGTCGGTCGACGTCAGGTAGTTCCCCTGGTTGATGTCAGGACGATAAACCACCTTTTCAAAAGTAGAACAGCCTGCAGTCAGCATCACAAGAACTACAGCGGCGGCAGTCAGCGTTTTACAGCGCATAGTAATCACATTCCTTTAGGGCATAGGATGCCGATGATAATAGACCTTGCGGCAGTTGGAAACCTTTATACCCTTCATCTTTCACGTTGCGACGCATTGGCTTTCCTTTAGCACCTCAAGCGCTTGGCCTTTTTCAGGCCGTTGAGATGGCTTTGGATCACCGCCGCGCCGCACTTTAGATATTTCTCGGGCCAACAGCGTCACTGTCAGACCGCAGGAAAGTGAAAAAGTTGAGCTTTTTTATGCGGCCAGCAGTTCTTTGGCGTTGGCCAGCGTATTGCGGGTGACTTCGCTGCCGCCGAGCAGGCGCGCCAGCTCCTGCAGCCGGGCGCGTTTATCCAGCGGCGCCATCTGGGTTTCGGTAACCGTGCCGTCGGTCTGCTTGCTGACGAACAGGTGCTGATGCCCGCATCCGGCCACCTGCGGCAGGTGGGTGACGCACATCACCTGGGTGGATTCGCCGAGCTGGCGCAGCAGGCGGCCGACGATGGCGGCGGTCGGGCCGCTGATGCCCACGTCCACCTCATCGAAGATCAGCGCCGGGGTTTCCATCTTGCGGGCGGTGATCACCTGAATGGCCAGCGCGATGCGCGACAGCTCGCCGCCGGAGGCGACCTTCGCCAGCGGTTGCAGCGGTTGCCCCGGGTTGGTGGAGACGCAGAACTCGGTACGGCTGGCCCCTTCGGCGCTCAGATGCTGCGGTTCGAAGCGCACGTCGATGTTGAATTTGCCGTGCGGCATGGAGAGGGCCTGCATGCTGTCGGTAATGAGCGTGGTCAGCTCGGCGGCGTAGTGCAGGCGTTTCTGGTGCAGCTCTTCCGCCAGCGCCAGCGCCTGCTGGTGATGCAGGGTGACCGCCTCGTTCAGGTGTTCATGATCGCTTTCCTGTTGAGACAGCAACTGCTGTTCATCCAGCAACTGCTGATGCAGCTGCGGCAGCTCCTCCGGCGCGACCTGATGTTTGCGCGCCAGGCTGATTTGGCGCGACAGGCGTTGTTCCAGCTCGTGCAGGCGGTTGGGATCGAGATCCATGCGATCGGCGTAATGGCGCAGCTCGTCGCTGGCTTCGCTGATCTGGATAGAGGCCTCTTCCAGCATGTCCAGCAGGCCGCTGAGCTTATCGTCCAACCCGGCCAGCTCAAGCAGCAGGTGTTTGGCGCTGTAAAGCTGGCTGAGCATGTTGTTCTCGTCGCTGTCGGCCAGCAGCTGCAGCGTCTGCTGGCTGAGGGTCAGCAGCTGGCCGCTGTTGGCCAGGCGCTTGTACTCGGCGTCGGTCTGCTCGAACTCGCCGGCCTGCGGCGCGAATTCGTTCAGCTCTTTCAATTGGTATTGCAGCAGCTGCTTGCGCGCTTCGCGCTCGATGGACTGCTGTTGATGGTGCGCCAGCTCGCGGCAGCTCTGATGCCAGCGTTGGTAGGCCTGGCTCATCGCCGCCAGCAGGGCGGGTTCGTCGGCGTAGGCGTCGAGCAGCGCTTTTTGGTGCTCCGGCTTGAGCAGCAGCTGATGGGCGTGTTGACCGTGGATTTGAATCAGGCGTTGCCCCAGCTCGCGCAGCTGCGACAGCGGCACGGCGGTGCCGTTGATAAAGCCGCGCGAACGGCCGTCGGCGTTGATCACCCGCCGCAGCAGGCATTCGTTGCTGTCGTCCAGCTGGTTCTGCTCCAGCCATTCGCGCGCGGACGGAGTGTCCGCCAGCGAGAAGCGGGCGCAGATGTCGGCGCGGGCGGCTCCCAGGCGCACCACGTTGCCGTCGGCGCGGTTGCCGAGGCACAGCCCCAGCGCATCGATAGCGATGGATTTGCCGGCACCGGTTTCACCGGTGATCGCCGTCATGCCCGGTTGAAAATCGATTTCCAACTCACGAACGATAGCAAAGTTGCTGATGGTTAATTGCGCCAGCATGGGAACCTTCCTGTGTATAAACACATAACTGTAGTTTCATACAGTATAAACTGGTTTTATATACAGTAAAGTGGCCGGCGCAGATTTTAGAACAATTTTTTCGACCAGCCCAACTTGGTGCTTAACGTGTTGAAATAGCTGTAGTCCTTCGGGTGAATCAGGTTCAGATGGAAGTTGCTGCGGCGGATCAGCACTTCTTCGCCTTCCTGGATCGGCAGCGCGATCTGGCTGTCGCAGCTGATCTCCAGATCGCTGCCGATCTGCGAAAACTTCAGGCGGATGGTGCTGTCGCCGTTGATCACCAGCGGCCGGGCGGAAAGGGTGTGCGGGAACATCGGCACCAGCGCGATCGCCTCCAGCGATGGGGTGAGGATCGGCCCGCCGGCGGAGAGCGAGTAGGCGGTGGAGCCGGTCGGGGTGGCGATGATCAGGCCGTCGGAGCGCTGTGAGAAGGCGAAGCGATCGTCGATGTACACCTCGAATTCGATCATGTGCGCCACTTTGCCCGGGTGCAGCACCACCTCGTTGATGGCGGTGCTGATGCGGCACTGCTGGTGCTCTTTATGCACGATGGTTTCCAGTAGGAAACGCTGTTCGTCGATGTACTCGCCTTCCAGCACGTCCGCCAGCTGCTGCAGAGCGTTGTCGGGATCGAGATCGGTAAGGAAGCCAAGGTTGCCGCGGTTGACTCCGATCACCTTGATGTCGTAGCGCGCCAGCACGCGCGCGGCGCCGAGCATGTTGCCGTCGCCGCCGACCACCACCGCCAGGTCGGCCCGCTGGCCGATATCCGCCAGGCTGCCGGTCACGGCGTCTTTCAGCCCCAAATCATGGGCGATTTGGCGTTCGACCATCACCGAATAGCCGCGGGCGACCAGCCAGTGGAACAGCATCTCGTGGGTTGCCAGCGCTGAAGGGTGACGCGGGTGGCCAACAATGCCAATACAGGCGAATTTTTTATTCATTTGCTGTGATTTTCCTCACCGGGACCCGTTTATGCCCCACATTGTGACCGGTTGACTTGAAACCCCGGTTTTGATCCCCATAATAAGCCAAGTTGCGAGATTAATGCTAAAACGCGGAGATATTCATGAGTAGTAAAGAACAGAAGACGCCAAACGAGCAAGTCTCGGAAGAAATGGAACAACACGCTCATCACGAGGATACGCTGCCGGAAGCGGCGGAAGGCGTCGATCTGCGCGATGCGCGTATCGCCGAACTGGAAGCCCAACTGGCGGAAGCTCAGCAGCAAGAGCGCGACAGCCTGCTGCGCGCCAAAGCGGAAGCGGAAAACATCCGTCGCCGCGCCGAACTGGACGTTGAGAAAGCGCACAAGTTCGCCCTGGAGAAATTCTCTGGCGATCTGCTGCCGGTGATCGACAACCTGGAGCGCGCGCTGGATCTGGCGGATAAAAACAATCCGGAACTGGCCGCGATGATCGAAGGCATCGAGCTAACGCTGAAATCGCTGCTGGACGTGGTGCGCAAGTACGGCATCGAAATCGTCGGCGACGTCAACGTGCCGTTCAACCCGGAAGTGCATCAGGCGATGAGCATGATGGAATCCGCCGATCACCAGCCGAACCACGTGATGATGGTGATGCAGAAAGGCTATACGCTGAACGGCCGCCTGCTGCGCCCGGCGATGGTCGCGGTCTCCAAGGCCAAGGCGTAATCGCCCCGGCAACGATATAAAGAAAGGCACCCAAGGGTGCCTTTTTTGTCTCTGGGCTACGCCTGCGGCAGACGCGGCATCCAGTCGATCGGCGTGAGCCCTTGCTGCTCCAGCAGCTGATTGGCCTGCGAGAAGTGGCGGCAGCCGAGGAAACCGCGGTGGGCGGAAAGCGGCGACGGGTGTGGCGCTTTCAGCACATGGTGGCGGTTGCGGTCGATAAAGTTGCCTTTCTTCTGCGCGTGCGAGCCCCACAGCAGGAACACCACGCCTTCGCGGTTCTCGTTCAGGGCAGCGATCACTTTATCGGTAAAGGTTTCCCAGCCCAGGTTGGCGTGGGAGTGCGCGCGGCCGCCTTCCACCGTCAGCACGGTGTTGAGCAGCAGCACCCCCTGTTCGGCCCAGCTTTGCAGGTAACCGTGATCAGGGCGTTCGAAACCGGGAATGTCGGTCGCCAGCTCTTTATACATGTTCACCAGCGACGGCGGCGCCGGCACGCCGGGGCGCACCGAGAAAGAGAGGCCGTGCGCCTGATTGGGGCCGTGGTAGGGATCCTGGCCGAGGATGACGACTTTGACGTCCGCCAGCTCGGTAAAGCGGAACGCGTTAAACACGTCTTTCTGCGGTGGATAAATGGTCTTACCGGCCTGGCGCTCAGCGGCAACAAAGGCGAGCGTTTCAACAAAATAGGGCTGCTCTTTCTCTTTGCCGATCACGTCATGCCAGGTGAGGGAGGTGGCCATAAACGCTCTCCTTTGTTTTCTTTAGCAATTCATAGGCTATAGCTTACCGTGTCGGCCCGCGCAGCGAAACCCGCTTTTCATTTCTCGCCGCCGTTTGCAATGCAATTATTTTTGAAAATTTACAAAAATAATTGGTTTTTGCCGTAGTGGGAAAATTGATATAAAACATAAATTTGCCCCTTCACGCCCTGTGCCTACCCGGTAAAAATTGACTTTAATCAAGGAACTGGCCCGGTCAGGCTGGTATACAGAACAACAAGACAACAATGGTTTTACCAAATGGCCGAAACCAGGATTGGGTTTTCTCACGATGTGAATTTTTACGCCCTTGTACGGAGGCAACATAATGATTACCGGTATTCAAATTACCAAAGCGAACGACCAGGCGCTGGTGAATTCTTTCTGGCTGCTGGACGATGAAAAAGCGGAAGCTCGCTGCGTGTGCGCCAAGGCCAACTACGCGGAAGATCAGGTTGTCGCGGTGAGCGACCTGGGCCAGATCGAATACCGTGAAGTGCCGCTGGAAATGCAGCCGACCGTGCGCGTAGAAGGTGGCCAGCACCTGAACGTCAACGTGCTGCGCCGTGAAACGCTGGAAGACGCGGTCAAGCATCCGGAAAAATACCCGCAGCTGACCATCCGCGTGTCCGGCTATGCGGTACGCTTCAACTCTCTGACGCCGGAACAGCAGCGCGACGTTATCGCCCGCACCTTTACCGAAAGCCTGTAATCGGCGGCGCAATCGTAGTAATGAGGGAGCTTCGGCTCCCTTTTTGCGTTTGGCGGCCGAAAACCGAATGTGGATCACAATTTGCACAAAGTTAAGCATTCCTGATACAGAACTCATCCGACCTGCCGATAGCTAATTCAGTACCTATTCAGGTGCTCAATAAAAAGTCTATCGACAAGGAGTCGGCATGAGTATGCCTTTAAGTTTTACCTCTGCAGTATCTCCGGTGGCCGCGATCCCTACACCTCGCGCCATCGCCGAGACGGCACCGGCGGCGCAGCCCGCAGCCGCGCCGGCAAGTCCCGCGCCGGTGGCCACCCCCTCTCAGAACACGCTGAACGCGCAGAACCTGTTGAATACGCTGGTTGGCGATATCTCCGCGGCGGCGCCGACGGCGGTTGCGCCGGGCGTGACCCGGGGGCAGCAATCGCAAGAGGGCGATTATGCGTTGGCGCTGTTGGCCAAGGACGTTTACTCGCTGAACGGCCAGGGCGCCGCCGGGTTTAACCGCCTGAGCGACAGCGCGTTGCTCGGTTTCGGCATCGATCCCGCCAGCCTGCACGACGCGGGCAGCGGTTTCCAGGCCGGGATTTACAGCAACGACAAGCAGTATGTGTTGGCGTTTGCCGGCACCAACGACTGGCGCGACTGGCTGAGCAACGTGCGGCAGGCGACGGGCTATGACGATGTGCAGTACAATCAGGCGGTTGCCGCCGCCAAAAGCGCCAAGACGGCCTTTGGCGATGCGCTGGTGATCGCCGGCCATTCGCTCGGCGGCGGTCTGGCGGCTACGGCGGCGCTGGCGACCGGCACTACGGCGGTCACCTTCAACGCGGCCGGAGTGTCGGATTACACCCTGAATCGCCTGGGCATCGATCCGGCGGCGGCGAAGAAAGATGCCGAAGCCGGCGGCATCCGTCGTTACAGCGAGCAATATGACATGCTGACCAGCACCCAGGAGTCGACTTCGCTGATCCCGGACGCCATTGGCCACAACATCACCTTGGCCAACAGCGATACCCTGACCGGTATCGATGACTGGCGGCCGAGCAAACATCTCGATCGCAGCCTGACGGCGCACGGCATCGACAAGGTGATAAGCTCGATGGCGGAACAAAAGCCGTGGGAGGCGAAGGCCAATGCCTGAAGGGCGTCGCTTGCGGCGGGCGCTGGCGATAGCCTTACTGGCGCTGGTCGCGGTGACCGGTTTACTGATGATGGCTAAGGAGCAACAGATGGGGCAGGAGATTTCGCCGTTTGACGGCCGCAGCAATCTGGCGCTGGCTCAGGCGGTGGCGCGTGGCGATACGCAGGGTATCCGTGCACAGGCCACGCAGGATCGTTTGCGCGAACGGGGCGATCGGCAGGTCACGCTGTTGCAGTGGGCGGTGCTTTCGCAGCAGCCGGCCAGCGTGCAGGCGTTGCTGGATCTCGGCGCCGATGCGGCGGCGGCGGGGCTGGACGGCAACAGTGCGCTGCACACCGCAGCGATATTGCACGATGCGCAGTACCTGCGGTTGCTGCTGGCCAAGGTTAAGCAGGTGAACGTGCGCAATGCCGTTACCGGCGCCACACCGCTCGCGGCGGCGGTGCTGGCCGGGCGTGAGGAACAGCTGCGGCTGCTGCTGGCGGCCGGGGCGGACACCACGTTGAGCGATCGGCTGGGGGATACCCCGCTGCATCTGGCGGCGAAGATCAACGCGCCGCATCTGGCGCTGTTGCTGTTGCAGGCCGGGGCCGATGCCCGGGCGCGCAATCAGCAGGGTTTTGCGTTCCAGTTTTATTTCTCGCAAACGCCGGCGCATTTGCAGAATGACGAGCTGAAGGCGCAGTTCCGCGAGCTGGATAAATGGCTGCAGGGGCACCGCCTGGCCACGCATTACGCGCAGCAGTAAACGCCCATAAAAAAACCGCCTGCACAGGCGGTTTTTTCTTGAACAGTGGCGGTTATTGCGCGTCGCCGGCCGGTTTGGCCTTCGCCTGACGGCGTTTGCCGACGTTTTTGGCGTCGCGATGGCGCACTTTCACCTTGTTGGCTTTTTCTTTGCTTTTCGCTTTTTCTTCCGCGCGTTTTGCCAGCACTTTCTTCGACGGTTTACCGTTGCTCTTCTCGTTTGGCACCTTGGTTTTCGGCCGCAGTTCGTCGATCACGCGCGCTTTCAGCGGTTCGTTCAGGTAACGGCCCACTTTGCCCAGCAGCAGATGATCGTGCGCTTCCACCAGCGAAATGGCGGTGCCTTTGCGCCCGGCGCGGCCGGTACGGCCGATACGGTGCAGGTAGGTATCCGCCGTGCGCGGCATGTCGAAGTTGAACACGTGGGTGATATCGAGGATATCCAGGCCGCGCGCGGCAACGTCGGTGGCCACCAGCACGTTAACCCGGCCATCCATCATGCGTTTGACCGCTTCGTTGCGTTTGGCCTGCACCATTTCGCCTTCGAGATAGCAGGTGTTGATGCCCGCTTCGCGCAGCCAGGTGGCCAGTTCGTGCACGCGCTCGCGCTTGCGCACGAAGATCACCGATTTTTGCACGTCCGGCTGTTTCAGCAGGTGGATCAGCAGCGCGGTTTTGTGCTGCACGTCATCGGCGCGGTAGTACCACTGCAGGATCTTTTTGCGTTCGCGGCGCGACGGGTCGGCTTCCACTTCCACCGGCTCTTTCAGGATGCGCTCGGCGAATTCGCGGATCGCTTCGCCTTCCAGCGTGGCGGAGAACAGCAGCGTTTGGTTGCGCCAGCGGGTTTCGGCGGAGATGGTTTCGATGTCCTGCGCGAAGCCCATGTCAAGCATGCGGTCGGCTTCGTCGAGGATCAGGGTTTCCACCGCGCGGCAGTCGAAGTTCTCTTCTTTAATGTATTGCAGCAAACGGCCGGTGGTGGCGACCACCACGTCCTGGTTTTCGCTGAACACTTCCGCGTGGTTCATGTAAGCGACGCCGCCGGTGATGGTGGCGATATCCAGCGAGGTATGAGCAGCCAATTCACGCGCCTGGTCGGCGACCTGCATCGCCAGTTCACGCGTTGGCGTCAGGATCAGCACGCGCGGCGGGCCGGATTTCTTGCGTGGAAAGTCCAGCAGGTGCTGCAACACGGGCAGCAGGAAGGCGGCGGTTTTGCCGGTGCCGGTCGGAGCCGAACCTAAGACGTCGCGCCCGTCCATCGCCGGCGGGATCGCAGCGGCCTGAATGGCAGTGGGGCGATCGTAGCCTTTGTCGCGCAGCGCGTCGATCAGGCGATCATCGAGTTCGAGTTCGGAAAAAGTGGTTGCTGTCATGGTCTACCTCTACTTGGGGCGCCGATTATAGACGGGTTGGCCGCGATCTTCACCTATTTAAGCGGAAAGCCGCTCTTTTCCCGCCGATCAGATTGCCTTATGCTACGCCAGTTTTATAGCCAGGTGGTGAGTGTGAGCAAGCGATCGAAAGCCGATTTTACCCCGCGCCGCGGGGGGTTTACCTTTAAACAATTCTTTGTCGCCCACGATCGTTGCGCCATGAAAGTGGGCACCGACGGGGTGTTGCTCGGCGCTTGGGCGCCGCTGGGGCAGGCGCGCCGGGTGCTGGACATCGGCAGCGGCAGCGGGCTGATCGCGCTGATGCTGGCGCAGCGCAGCGGCGACGAGGTGACCGTCGACGCGGTGGAGCTGGATGAAGCCGCCGCCGGCCAGGCGCGCGAAAACGCGGCGGAATCGCCGTGGCCGCAGCGCATCCGCGTGCATGCGCAGGATATTCATCATTATGCGCAGCAGCATGCCGCTGAGTATGATCTGATCGTCAGCAATCCGCCTTATTTTGAGCCGGCGGTGGCCTGCCGCGATCGGGCGCGCCACAACGCGCGCTACACCGAAACCTTAACGCACGACGCGCTGTTGGCCTGTGCGGCGCAGCTGCTGGTGGAGCAAGGAACGTTTTGCGTGGTGCTGCCGCACGACATCGGCGCCGAATTTGAACGCCTGGCGCAGCAAAGCGGTTGGCACACGGCGGCGAAAGTGAACGTCAGCGATCGGGCCGATACGCCGCGGCACCGGGTGTTGCTGGCGCTGACGCGTAAGGAAACGCCGCTGCGGGAGCAGGCGCTGGCGATCAAACAGGCCGACGGCAGCTATACCGACGATTTCCGCCGGTTGATCGCCGACTTCTACCTGTTCTACTGAAAGGAAAAGGGCGCCGATAAGGCGCCCTGTTGCATGGTTTAAGGCTGCAAAATGGTCGGCAGCGCTTCCGGCAGCAAATCCGGGTAGTCCAGCGTGTAGTGCAGGCCGCGGCTCTCTTTGCGCGCCATGGCGCTGCGCACGATAAGCTCGGCCACCTGCACCAGATTGCGCAGCTCCAGCAGGTTATTGGAGATGCGGAAGTGAGCGTAGTACTCGTCGATTTCCGCCTGCAGCGTATTGATGCGGCGCAGGGCGCGCTCAAGGCGCTTGGTGGTGCGCACGATGCCGACGTAATCCCACATGAACAGCCGCAGCTCGTGCCAGTTGTGCTGGATCACCACCCGTTCGTCCGCATCGTCCACCCGGCTTTCATCCCAGTGCGGCACCTGTTTGGCCTGCCGGATGAACGGCAGGCGCTGCAGAATGTCTTCCGCCGCCGACCAACCGTAAACCAGGCACTCCAGCAGCGAATTCGACGCCATGCGATTGGCGCCGTGCAGGCCGGTGTAGCTGACCTCGCCGATGGCGTACAACCCGTCGAGATCGGTGCGGCCGTGCTGATCGACCATCACGCCGCCGCAGGTGTAGTGCGCCGCCGGGACGATAGGGATCGGTTGCCGGGTCAGATCGAAGCCCAGCGTCAGCAGCTTTTCGTGGATCATCGGGAAGTGCTGGGTGATGAACGCCGCCGGCTTGTGGCTGATGTCCAGGTACATGCAGTCGGCGCCCAGGCGCTTCATTTCATGGTCGATGGCGCGGGCGACGATATCGCGCGGGGCCAGTTCGCCGCGCGGGTCGAAATCCGGCATAAAGCGGCTGCCGTCCGGGCGTTTCAGGTAGGCGCCTTCGCCGCGCAGCGCTTCGGTCAGCAGGAAGTTGCGCGCCTGCGGGTGAAACAGGCAGGTCGGGTGGAACTGGTTGAACTCCAGGTTGGCGACCCGGCATCCGGCGCGCCAGGCCATGGCGATGCCGTCGCCGGAGGAGATGTCCGGGTTGGTGGTGTATTGGTACACCTTGGCCGCGCCGCCGGTGGCCAGCACCACCGTTTTGGCGCGGAAGGTTTCCACCCGCTCCAGCTCGCGGTTCCAGACGTAAGCGCCCACCACTCGGCGGGTGCCCGGCAGGCCGATTTTGTTCGAGGTAATAAGGTCAACCGCGTTGCGGCGTTCCATCACGCAAATATTGGGGTGAGCGCTTGCTTTCCCTACCAGCGTGGTCTCTACTTCCTTACCGGTAGCGTCTGCGGCGTGCAGGATGCGGCGATGGCTGTGGCCGCCTTCGCGCGTGAGGTGATAATGCTCCTCGCCCTGCGCGTTGACCTCGGTGTCGAACAGCACGCCCTGATCGATCAGCCATTGCACGCAGTGGCGCGCGTTGCCGGCGATGAATTCGACGGCCTCTTTGTCGCACAGGCCGGCGCCGGCAATCAAAGTGTCATCAACGTGTGAGGCAATGCTGTCCGTCTCATCGAACACCGCGGCGATCCCGCCCTGGGCGTAAAAGGTGGCTCCCTCGCTGAGCGGCCCCTTGCTGAGAACGGTAACCTTGCAATGCTGCGCCAGGCGCAGCGCCAATGACAGGCCCGCAGCGCCGCTGCCGACGATCAGTACATCGCTAACATGTTCAGATGATGGTTGCATAACGTATGATGTGTGCAGAAGAAGAGTGAATTTCATGTTAGCCTAACTGTCCGGGCAAAAGCCACGGATAGGGTGACATCAACAGAAAAAACAATGGCGATATGGAACTTCGTGTTCTATATGAACTCCAAGCGAGTGCTTGCTCAGGAAAATAATGTATGGCTGGCAGTACAATTTTACGCGTGGAGACGGATTTGGGGAGAGTTTACCTCGGATGAGCGAGCAGTTAACGGATCAAGTTCTGGTCGAGCGGGTCCAAAAGGGCGACCAGAAGTCGTTTAACCTACTGGTAGTGCGCTATCAGCATAAGGTGGCGAGTCTCGTTTCCCGCTATGTGCCGCAGGGCGATGTGCCCGATGTGGTGCAGGAGTCGTTTATCAAGGCCTATCGCGCACTGGAATCGTTCCGTGGCGACAGCGCTTTTTATACCTGGTTGTATCGAATCGCCGTGAACACGGCAAAGAATTATCTGGTTGCTCAGGGGCGCCGTCCGCCATCCAGTGATGTGGACGCCAACGATGCGGAAAATTACGAAAGTGCGGGCGCACTGAAAGAAATTTCGAACCCTGAGAACTTAATGTTGTCAGAAGAGCTGAGACAGATAGTTTTCCGTACCATTGAGTCTCTCCCTGAGGATCTTCGCATGGCGATTACCCTGCGGGAGTTGGATGGTCTAAGCTACGAAGAAATAGCCGCCATCATGGATTGCCCGGTCGGAACCGTACGTTCGCGTATTTTCCGCGCCCGGGAAGCTATCGATAATAAAGTTCAACCGCTGATCCAGCGTTAGCAATGGCGGGCACAGGAAGGGTACTTAGGCATGCAGAAAGAAAAGCTTTCCGCTCTGATGGATGGTGAATCGTTCGACAGCGAGCTGTTGAGTTCTCTGTCGCAAGATCGAACGCTTCAACAAAGCTGGCAGAGCTATCACCTGATACGTGACACACTGCGAGGTGATGTCGGACAAGTGATGCATCTCGACATCGCCGATCGCGTCGCCGCTGCACTTGAGAAAGAACCCGCCCGGCTGGTGCCTTCCGCCGTTCAGGAATCTCAGCCGCAGCCTCACACCTGGCAGAAAATGCCGTTCTGGGACAAAGTGCGTCCTTGGGCGAGCCAGATTACGCAAATCGGCATGGCGGCCTGCGTGTCGCTGGCGGTGATCGTCGGCGTGCAGCACTACAACCAGCCTTCTGCGACATCGAACGCGTCCGAATCGCCGGCCTTCACCACGCTGCCGATCATGGGGCAGGCCTCGCCGGTCAGCCTGGGCGTTCCTGCCGACAGTTTCTCCACCGGCAGCGGCCAACAGCAGCAGGTGCAGGAACAGCGCAAGCGTATCAACGCCATGCTGCAGGACTATGAACTGCAACGTCGCCTGCATTCGGATCAGCTGCAGCTTGAGCAAGGCAACCCGCAACAGGCTGCCATTCAGGTTCCCGGAACTCAGTCTTTAGGAATGCAACAGCAGTAATGAAGCAAATCTGGTTCTCCGTTTGTTTATTGACGGGCAGCCTGCTCTATTCCAGCATCGCCCCGGCGCAGCCAACTGCGTCCGGGGCGTTATTGCAACAGATGAGCAGCGCCAGCCGTTCTCTCAATTACGAGCTCGCCTACATCAGCGTCAGCAAGCAGGGAATCGAGTCGTTGCGCTATCGCCATGCGGTGATCGGCAACGTGCCGCTCGGCCAGCTGCTGCATATGGACGGCCCGCGCCGCGAAGTGTTGCAGCGCGGCGGCGGGATCAGCTACTTCGAACCCGGTCTGGAGCCGTTCACGCTCACTGGCGATCACATCGTCGACGCGCTGCCGGCGATCGTTTATGCCGATTTCACCCGTCTGGCGAAGTATTACGACTTCATCTCCGTGGGCAGCACCCGCATCGCCGATCGGCCGTGTGAAGTGCTGCGCGTGGTGGCGCGCGACGGTTCCCGCTACAGCTACATCGTCTGGATGGACGAAGACACCAAGCTGCCGCTGCGGGTGGATTTGCTCGATCGCGACGGCGAAACGCTGGAGCAATATCGGGTGATCTCCTTCGCGGTCGGCGCCGAGGTGCAGGGCGCGATGCAGGGGCTGCTCAAGGCCAACCTGCCGCCGCTGCTGTCGCTGCCGGCGGTGGAAAATGTCCAGCTCAGCTGGAGCACCGGCTGGCTGCCAGCCGGCGTGGACGAGGTGGCGCGCAATCGCCGCAAATTGCCGAACGTCGCCGTGCCGGTGGAATCCCGGCTCTACAGCGACGGCCTGTTCAGCTTCTCGGTCAACGTCAGCCCGGCGGGCAGCGGAGCCGGGCAGCAGTACTACCGTCAGGGGCGCCGCACCATTCAGACCGAAGTGCGCGCGGGCAACGAAATCACGATTGTGGGCGAATTGCCGCCGGCGACGGCCAAGCGCATCGCCGACAGCATTTCTTTCAAGGTATCGCCGTAATGATGAAAGAGTGGGCCACGGTGGTTTCGTGGCAACAGGGCGTAGCGCTGCTGCGTTGTGAACCCAAGGCCGGCTGCGGCAGCTGCACTGCGCGCTCCGGCTGTGGCGCGCGTGCGCTGAACGAGCTGGTGCCGGAAACCGAGCATCAGCTGCAGGTACATATCGATCAGCCGCTCGAACCTGGGCAGCGCGTCGAGGTCGGCATCGCGGAAGGCAGCCTGCTGCGCTCCGCCATGCTGGTTTACCTGACGCCGCTGCTGGGCATGATGGTGGGCGGCACGTTGCTGCAATATTGTTTCGGCAGCGACGCCTCGGCGGCAGTTGGCGCCGTGTTGGGCGGCGGCGTGGCCTTTATGCTGGCTCGCCGCTTGGCCCGACGTCTGGGCGAGCAGGCCGATTACCAGCCGGTGGTGCTGCAAATTGGGTTGCCGCCTACCGCGATGCGCATGCAGGCGGAAAACTCCCCGCTGATTTAAACCGATGGCCGCGTCATCGCCGGGTTGTGATAGGCGGGGATGCGGTTGTGGATCATATGCTCCAACAGCGCGATGAATAGATCGGCGCTGAGCAGCGAATCGTAGTTAATCGCGAACAGCACATTTCCCTGGCCGTCGAATAAGCGGATGCCGCGCTGCGGATGATTTTCCAACGTGCGGATCTGTTCGATAGGCACGTTTCCCCGTTCCGTTGTCAGCAGGGTGGCGCTCAGCCGCAGCGTTTCGGTCGGCGTGCCTTGCTGCTTGCCGAGCAGCAACTGCCACAGCCAGCGCGCGTCGCCCTCTATGGTGTGAAACGACACCGTTCCCCCCTGATAGAGCGCATTCAGCGCCAGCGGCCCGCGCTGCTGCAGCTGTTGGTCGACGATCACGTCCGCCAATCGCCACGAGTGGGCGACGTTGCTGAAAACCGTGCACCAAGGCTGATCTGCACCGGCGCGGAACGCCGTAACGTCAAACAGCCCGCCAAAAGCCTGGCCGCCGCGAAAGCGATAGATGTCGCCGATCTTCTCAAACGGGATGAAACGCTCTTTGTGATGGTGGTTGTCAAAGACCCGCACGCCGTGCTCGTACAGACGATAGGTCAGCGTCGGACGCAGATAATGCCGCAGCGCCAGCAGCGTACAGCCGAGTAAAATCGTGCCCGCGCCGGCTTGCAACAGCGTGATGACCTGGCTCTCGTCAATGCTGCTCAGCAGCGGCAGCACCAACAGCGCCGCCCCCACGCTAAACAGCAGCGCCGCCGCCGCCAGTATGCCCCAGTTGACCTTTGAAAAATCGTGCCGGCTCAGCATTTGCCCTTTATCGATCATAATGCACCTTCCAATCAACGTACGCAGATATGCTGGTGAACCCCGGTGGGCTGCCGATGTAGTGCCCTGAATAATGTTTTGTCGCGGAGCTCATGCCCTTTCTATCCGAGGGACGGTGGTGGCGTATATGGGGTTTTTCCTAAAGGAAGTGGGGCAAAATGGAATTCTAAGAGGTTGATCCAAATATTCTTTTTTTATAATTTCGGAGAGGGTTTATTGCGCTGTGGCCGGTTATGTATTAGCGCCGAAGTTTGACGGCCACGAAGCACCGGCAAGCCTTGGATTCAGGCCGCATCGTCCGCGTTAACATCTGTTTTCACCCGCCGGGGCGCCCTGTAACATTTAGCGGCGCATAATAGAATGCCTTCACTGCACCGATCGCTAGGTTTTCAGTGGTGTGGCATGTAGAATGCAGCGATTCAGGTGCAAGACGGCCTCACCCATTCACTGTCGCTTTAGGTCCATGCGGGTTTCTATAGGCGAGTAATTCAGAAATACCAAGGCAGAAAAACTTTTATAATGAAGCATATACGAAATTTCTCCATTATTGCCCATATTGACCACGGTAAGTCGACGCTGTCTGACCGCATTATCCAAATCTGCGGTGGCTTGACCGACCGTGAAATGGCTGCGCAGGTGCTCGATTCCATGGATCTGGAGCGCGAGCGCGGCATCACCATCAAGGCGCAGAGCGTGACGCTGGATTATAAAGCGCAGGATGGGCAGACCTATCAGCTTAACTTTATCGACACCCCAGGCCACGTTGACTTCTCCTATGAAGTTTCCCGCTCGCTGGCGGCCTGCGAAGGCGCGCTGCTGGTGGTGGACGCTGGCCAGGGCGTAGAAGCCCAGACGCTGGCCAACTGCTACACCGCGATCGAAATGGATCTGGAAGTGGTGCCGGTGTTGAACAAAATCGACCTGCCGGCCGCCGATCCGGATCGCGCCGCGCAGGAAATCGAAGACATCGTCGGCATCGACGCCACCGATGCCGTGCGCTGCTCGGCCAAAACCGGCGTCGGTGTGCCTGACGTGCTGGAGCGCCTGGTGCGCGACATTCCGCCGCCGCAGGGCGATCCGGATGCGCCGCTGCAGGCGCTGATCATCGACTCCTGGTTCGATAACTACCTGGGCGTCGTGTCGCTGGTGCGCGTCAAGAACGGCACGCTGCGCAAGGGCGACAAGATCAAGGTCATGAGCACCGGCCAGGTGTATAACGCCGATCGTTTGGGCATCTTCACGCCGAAGCAGGTCGATCGCGACGTGCTGAACTGCGGCGAAGTGGGCTGGCTGGTCTGTGCGATCAAAGACATCCTCGGCGCGCCGGTGGGCGATACCCTGACGCAGGCGCGTCAGCCGGCGGATAAAGCGTTGCCGGGCTTCAAGAAAGTGAAGCCGCAGGTGTACGCCGGTCTGTTCCCGATCAGCTCCGACGACTATGAATCTTTCCGCGATGCGCTGGGCAAGCTGAGCCTTAACGACGCCTCCCTGTTCTACGAACCGGAAAGCTCCACCGCGTTGGGCTTCGGCTTCCGCTGCGGCTTCCTCGGTCTGCTGCACATGGAGATCATTCAGGAGCGTCTGGAGCGTGAATACGATCTGGATCTGATCACCACCGCGCCGACGGTAGTCTATGAAGTGGAAACCACCGGCAAGGAAGTGATCTACGTCGACAGCCCATCCAAGCTGCCGCCGTTGAACAACATCCAGGAACTGCGCGAGCCGATCGCCGAATGTCACATGCTGATGCCGCAGGAATACCTGGGCAACGTCATCACCCTGTGCGTTGAGAAGCGCGGCGTGCAGACCAACATGGTCTACCACGGCAACCAGGTGGCGCTGACTTATGAAATCCCGATGGCGGAAGTGGTGCTCGACTTCTTCGACCGCCTGAAGTCCACGTCGCGCGGTTATGCGTCGCTGGATTACAACTTCAAGCGCTTCCAGGCCTCCGACATGGTGCGCGTGGACGTGCTGATCAACAACGAGCGCGTGGATGCGCTGGCGCTGATCACTCACCGCGACAACTCGCAGTACCGCGGCCGTGAATTGGTGGAGAAGATGAAAGATCTGATCCCGCGTCAGCAGTTCGACATCGCGATTCAGGCGGCGATCGGCACGCACATCATCGCGCGCTCCACCGTGAAGCAGCTGCGTAAAAACGTGCTGGCGAAATGCTACGGCGGTGACGTCAGCCGTAAGAAAAAGCTGCTGCAGAAGCAGAAAGACGGTAAGAAGCGCATGAAGCAGGTCGGCAACGTCGAGCTGCCGCAGGAAGCGTTCCTGGCCATTCTGCACGTCGGTAAAGACGGCAAGTAACCGCGACGAGTTCGCGAAACGAGGGAGTTTGCATGGCGAATATGTTTGCCCTGATCCTGGCGTTGGCCACCCTGGTCACCGGGATCATCTGGTGCTTCGAGCGCTTTAAATGGGCGCCGGCCCGCCGCGCGAAGATTGCGGCGGTCAACGAGCAGACCGCGGGCGCCGTAGACGATAAAACGCTGGCGAAAGTGGCGAAGCAGCCAGGCTGGGTGGAGACCGGCGCATCGGTCTTCCCGGTGTTGCTGCTGGTGTTTGTGGTGCGTTCGTTTATTTACGAACCGTTCCAGATCCCGTCCGGCTCAATGATGCCGACGCTGTTGATTGGCGATTTCATTCTGGTGGAGAAATATGCCTACGGCATTAAAGATCCGATTACCCAGACGACGCTCATTGAAACCGGCCATCCGAAGCGTGGTGATATTGCGGTATTTAAATATCCGCTGGATCCGAAACTGGATTATATCAAGCGCGTGATTGGCCTGCCGGGCGACCGTATTACTTACGATCCGGTGAATAAGCGCGTCACGGTGCAGCCGTCCTGCAACAGCGGGCAGTCCTGTGATACCGCGCTGGCCGTGACCTACGCCGATGCGCAGCCGAGCGACTTCGTGCAGCTGTTCAGCCGCAGCGGCATGGGCGAGGCCAGCAACGGCTTCTACCAGATCCCGCTGAACGATAGCGTGCCGTCGGGCGGCATTCGCATGCGTGAGCGCCAGGAAAGCCTCGGTAACGTCACGCACCGCATCCTGACCGTGCCGGACGCGCAGGATCGGGTGGGCGCTTACTACCAACAGCCGGGCAAACCGTTGGCGGAGTGGGTGGTGCCGGCCGGGCATTACTTCATGATGGGCGACAACCGTGACAACAGCGCGGACAGCCGTTACTGGGGCTTTGTGCCGGAGAAGAATCTGGTGGGCAAAGCCACGGCCATCTGGATGAGCTTTGAAAAACAGGAAGGCGAGTGGCCTACCGGCGTGCGTTTCAGCCGGATCGGCGGCATTCATTAATCGCTGATTTATTCCCTGTCAATTTCACGCCGCAGCCTACTGCGGCGTGAAAGATTAAGAGGATATAAACACAGCATTATGTTTCCACTCGTTGTAGAATACCTTCTCGAGCGATAAAAGTTGGCTCCTGCTGGGAGCCACTGCAAACGAAACAGCTTTGGATCGGCTTTCGGCGAAGCAGGCCTGTTCCGTGTGCTGCAAGTTTTTGACGCATTCTTGATCTATTGGTAACTCATGAACCCCATCGTAATAAACAGGCTGCAGCGGAAGCTGGGCTACACTTTTCAACAGCAGGAGCTTTTACTGCAGGCTTTGACTCACCGCAGCGCCAGCAGTAAACACAATGAACGTCTTGAGTTTCTGGGTGACTCGATTCTGAGCTTTGTCATCGCCAATGCGCTCTATCACCGTTTTCCTCGCGTAGACGAGGGCGACATGAGCCGCATGCGCGCCACGCTGGTGCGCGGCAACACGCTGGCGGAGATGGCGCGCGAGTTTGACCTGGGCGAATGTCTGCGGCTTGGGCCGGGCGAATTGAAAAGTGGTGGGTTCCGCCGCGAGTCAATCCTGGCGGATACGGTGGAGGCATTGATCGGCGGCGTGTTCCTGGACAGCGACATCCAGACCGTCGAGCGTCTGATTTTGGACTGGTATCGCAGCCGGTTGGACGAAATCAGCCCCGGTGATAAGCAGAAAGACCCGAAAACCCGTTTGCAGGAATTTTTGCAGGGGCGTCATCTGCCGTTGCCTTCTTATTTGGTGGTGCAGGTTCGCGGTGAAGCGCACGACCAGGAGTTTACCATCCACTGCCAGGTGAGTGGTTTGAGCGAGCCCGTGGTGGGCACCGGCTCGAGCCGCCGTAAAGCCGAGCAGGCGGCAGCGGAACAAGCGCTGAAAAAGCTGGAGCTTGAATGAGCGAAGTAAAACAACACTGCGGGTTTATCGCCATCGTCGGCCGCCCGAACGTGGGCAAATCGACGTTGCTGAACCAACTGCTGGGGCAGAAGGTTTCCATTACGTCGCGTAAGCCGCAGACGACCCGTCACCGCATCATGGGCATCGACACCGATGGCGCCTATCAGGCGATCTACGTCGATACCCCCGGGCTGCACATCGAAGAAAAACGCGCCATCAACCGTTTGATGAACCGTGCGGCCAGCAGCTCGATCGGCGACGTTGAGCTGGTGATCTTCGTGGTCGAAGGCACCAACTGGACCGCCGACGACGAAATGGTGGTCAACAAGCTGCGCAGCCTGCGTTGCCCGGTATTGCTGGCGATCAACAAGGTCGATAACGTTACCGACAAATCCAAGCTGTTGCCGCACATCGCGTTCCTCAGCCAGCAGATGAACTTCCTCGACGTGGTGCCTATCTCCGCCGAGAAAGGGATGAACGTCGACACCATCGCCGGCATCGTGCGCAAGCTGCTGCCGGAAGCGGAACACCACTTCCCGGAAGATTACATCACCGATCGCTCCCAGCGCTTTATGGCGTCCGAAATCATCCGCGAGAAGCTGATGCGTTTCCTGGGCGAAGAGCTGCCGTACTCGGTGACGGTGGAAATCGAACAGTTCGTGGCTAACGATCGCGGCGGCTACGATGTGCACGGCCTGATCCTGGTTGAGCGCGAAGGCCAGAAGAAAATGGTCATCGGCAACAAGGGCGCCAAGATCAAAACCATCGGCATCGAAGCGCGTCAGGACATGGAACAGATGTTCGACGCCAAAGTGCATCTCGAGCTGTGGGTGAAAGTGAAATCCGGTTGGGCGGACGACGAACGTGCGCTGCGCAGCCTGGGCTATGTTGACGATCTGAAGTAACGATCCGTGGACGGCTGGGAGCGCGCTTTCGTCCTGCATGGGCGGCCGTACAGTGAAACCAGTCTGATGCTGGATCTGTTTACCGAAGGTCATGGGCGGGTGCGCTTGCTGGCGAAAGGCGCGCGCAGCCGCCGCTCCAATCTGAAGGGTTGCCTGCAGCCCTTTACCCCCCTGTTAGTGCGCTGGGGCGGCCGTGGCGAAGTGAAAACGCTGCGCAACGCCGAAGCGGTCTCTCTCGGTTTACCCCTCAGCGGCATGATGCTTTACAGCGGCCTGTACGTGAACGAACTGCTGGCGCGCGTGCTGGAGCAGGAAACCAACTACTCGGTGCTGTTCTTCGACTACTTGCAATGCCTGCAGGCGCTGGCGGCGGAAGACAGTTCGCCGGAACAGGCGCTGCGCCAGTTTGAGCTGGCCTTGTTGCATCATCTCGGCTACGGCCTCGATTTTCTGCACTGCGCCGGCAGCGGCCTGCCGGTGGATGACGCCATGACCTACCGTTACCGCGAAGAGAAAGGCTTTATCGCCAGCCTGGTGGTGGATCACTACAGCTTCACCGGGCGTGAACTGCGCGCGCTGGCGGAGCGGCAGTTTCCCGATGCCGAGACGCTGCGCGCCGCCAAGCGTTTCACCCGCATGGCGCTGAAACCCTACCTCGGCGGCAAACCGTTGAAGAGCCGCGAACTGTTTCGCCAATTCGTGCGCAAACAGCCGAATACGCCGGTTGACGACGCCTGACCTTTTCCCCTTTTTCCGCCCTGCGCCCGCGTGTAAACTGCTGGCACTGAAAATCGTATTTAGAGGTTGTCATGGCTGATTTGCTGCTGGGCGTCAATATCGATCACATCGCCACGTTACGTAACGCGCGCGGAACCCAATACCCGGATCCGGTTCAGGCGGCATTCATTGCCGAACAGGCGGGGGCCGACGGCATTACCGTGCATCTGCGCGAAGATCGCCGCCACATCACCGACCGCGACGTGCGCTTGCTGCGCCAGACCATCCAGACGCGCATGAACCTGGAGATGGCGGTGACCGACGAGATGCTGGACATCGCCATTGAGCTGCAGCCGCATTTCTGCTGCCTGGTGCCGGAAAAACGCGAGGAAGTGACCACCGAAGGCGGCCTGGACGTCGCCGGCCAGCTGGACAAAATGAGCGTGGCGGTCGAGCGCCTGGCGCAGGCGGGCATTTTGGTCTCGCTGTTCATCGATCCCGATCATCGCCAGATCGACGCGGCGGTGGCGGTGGGCGCACCCTATATCGAAATCCACACCGGCGCCTACGCCGAAGCGCAGGACGAGCTGGCGGTACAGGCCGAGCTGCGCCGCATCGCGGTCGCCGCAGCCTACGCGGCCGAGAAGGGGCTGAAGGTCAACGCCGGCCACGGCCTGACCTACCACAACGTGCAGCCGATTGCCGCGCTGCCGGAAATGCACGAGCTGAACATCGGCCATGCGATTATCGGCCAGGCGGTGATGAGCGGTCTGCCGGCTGCGGTTGCCGACATGAAAGTGCTGATGCGGGAAGCGCGCCGGTAATGGCGGTGCTCGGGCTGGGTACCGACATCGTCGAGATGGCGCGTATCGAGGCGGTGGTGGAGCGCAGTGGCGATCGTCTGGCGCGCCGCGTGCTGAGCGACGCCGAGTGGGCGCTGTATCAGCAGCACCAGCAGCCGATTCGCTTTCTGGCCAAGCGTTTCGCGGTGAAAGAGGCCGCCGCCAAGGCGTTCGGCACCGGCATTCGCAACGGCCTGGCGTTCAACCAGTTCGAGGTGTTCAACGATGCGTTGGGCAAACCGAATATTCGTTTGCACGGCCGCGCCGCCGAGCTGGCGGGGGAGATGGGGGTCACCGCGATCCACGTTTCGCTGGCCGATGAAAGGCGCTATGCCTGCGCGACGGTGATCGTCGAAAGCTGAAAATAGAAAGGGCGCCCTGCGGCGCCCTTGTCAGTCCTGCGGCGGGTTAAATGCGATCGGCGTGGTGCAACACCACGAACTTGTCCCACAGCTGTTCGTTGGTCTCACGATGCTGCGGATCGGTGATAATGGTGTTGTCGATGGGGCAGACCTGCTGACAGGTTGGCGTATCGTAATGGCCAACGCACTCGGTGCAGCGATCGGTATCGATCTGGTAGATCTCATCGCCCATCGAAATTGCCTGGTTCGGGCATTCCGGCTCGCACATGTCGCAGTTGATGCATTTGCGTGTGATTAGCAGGGCCATGGCGTATCTCTCATTATTAACAGGGGTATTTTCGCAGCGGCAATTATACCGGTCAAACCAACTTTTTCATTAACTGTTCGCTGTGTTTGATGCGATCGCGGGCATGATCGAGGTCGTGCTGGATCAGCGCCATAAACAGCAGGTCGGTGAGGGCGAACTGGGCCGTGCTGGAGGAGATGGCCGCGCTGCGGGTGCGGGGCTCTTCGGCGATGGTATAGAGGCAGTGATCGGCGCGTTGCTGCAGGCCGTTGGGCGAGAAGCTGGTCAGCGCCAGCACCCTGGCGCCGGCCTGGCGCGCTTCTTCCGCCGCCAGATTGATTTCACGCCGCTCGCCGCTGAAGGAGATAGCCAGCAGCAGATCGCGTTTGTCCAGCGCCTGCACCGCCGCCAGTTGGACGTGCATATCCGCTTCGGCCACCGCCATCACGCCAATTTTCAGCAGCTTGAAGGAAAAATCCTTGGCCACCAGCCCGGAGGCGCCGATGCCGATCAGCATCACTCGGCGCGCCTGGCGCAGCATGTCCAGCGCCTGATGCAGCCGCTCTTCGCTGTTGATGTCCAGCGTCGCGCGCAGCGCCGCCTGCTTTTCCGCCAGCAGCTTTTCACCGACGATTTTCAGCGTATCGCTGCTGAGGATGTGGTTGTGAACGGTCACCACTGGCTCGGCCTGCGGTTGGGCTAGCGTTTCGCTCAGCGCCAGCTTCAGCGCTGGAAAGCCTTTATAGCCCAGCTTTTGGGCGAACTTCACCACGCTCGACTGGCTAACGCCGGCCAACTGAGCCAGTTTTTGCGAGCTGAGATGGCGCGCCTGCTCGGCGTTATTCAGCAGAAAGTCCGCCAGCTTGCGGTCGTTTTGCGCCAGTGTCGGATACATCTGGCGAATGCGCAGAAGGGTACTCATTGTTCTTTCCCTGGAAACCAGCGGCCATTTTGCCATGCAGAGGGCGAAAACGCGCGGTGAAAATTTTTGTGAGCTCACCGTTAAAATAGCAAATAGCGCTCGCTTTGTTGAATAAAATATTCAAATATTGATTTAATTATGTGAATTAAAAATTCAAAGGTGAACAGATGAACTTAGGCGCACTGGTATCGGAAACCCGCAACCCGGCCACCATGGGGCTGGATGAAATGTCGACGCTGGACATGGTTCGTTGCTTTAACCAGGAAGATCGCAAGGTGCCGGAGGCTATCGAAAAGGTGTTGCCGGCGATCGCGCAGGCGGTCGATTTGGCCGCGGCGGCGTTGAAGGCCGGCGGCCGGTTGATTTATTTGGGCGCCGGCACCAGTGGTCGCCTGGGCGTATTGGACGCTTCCGAGTGCCCGCCGACCTTCGGCGTGCCGCACGGCGTGGTGGTGGGGCTAATCGCCGGCGGGCCGGGCGCGCTGCTCAAAGCGGTGGAGGGGGCGGAAGATGACGAGGCCCTGGGTGAAGCCGATCTCCGGGCGCTGAACCTCACCGCCGTCGATATGGTGGTGGGGCTGGCGGCCTCGGGGCGCACGCCCTACGTGATCGGCGCACTGCGCTATGCGCGCGGGCTGGGCTGCCCGACGGCGGCCATCTCCTGCAACCCGGATTCGCCGATTGCGCACGAAGCACAGGTGGCGATTTCGCCGGTGGTGGGGCCGGAGGCGCTGACCGGCTCAACGCGCCTGAAATCCGGCACCGCGCAGAAACTGGTACTCAACATGCTGTCGACCGGTGCGATGGTCAAACTGGGCAAGGTCTACCAGAACCTGATGGTGGACGTGAAGGCCACCAACGTCAAACTGGTGGATCGCGCCTGCCGCATCGTGATGGAGGCCACCGGCGCCGAACGCGCTCAGGCGGAGGCGGCGCTGGCGCAGACCGGCTTTGAGGTCAAACCGGCGATCCTGATGATTTTAGCCGGCGTCAGCGCCGATGAGGCGCAGCAGCGGCTGCAGCGGCACGACGGCTACCTGCGCGCGGCGCTGGCGCGTTAATTCACGGTGGGGGCGGCGATGGACAAGACAACGGCATTGGCGACACAGCTCCTGGCGGGCGTGGGGGGCGAGGGCAATATCCTCAAACTGGAAAACTGCATGACGCGGGTGCGCGTCGAGGTCAGCGATGAGCAGCGGCTGGATCTGGCCGCCCTCAAGCAGCTGCCGGGGGTGAAGGGCTATATCAAGCAGGGTGAACAGCATCAGTTTATCGTCGGTCCGGGCGCCGCCGCCAAGGTGGTGGACGCCATGCGCGGGCTGTTGAGCGGTGATGCGCAGCCCGTTGCCGCCGTCGGTGACGCCGCCCGCACCAAGGCGCAGGCCAAGCAAAAATACGCTGCGCCGATGAGCGGCGCGCTGAAAAAGCTGGCCGACGTTTTTATTCCGCTGATCCCGGCGTTTATCGCCTCGGGGCTGATCACCGGCATCATCAACCTGCTGAAACGGCCCGACATCGCCGGCCAACTGGCGGTGGACTACCCGAACGTGCTGGGGCTGCTGGCGATCTTCGGCAGCGCGGTGTTCGCCATTATGAACATTCTGGTCGGGGTCAACGCCGCGCGGGTGTTTGGCGGTTCGCAGGCGATGGGCGGCGTGATGGCCGGCATTCTCTCCAGTCCGGCGCTGGCACAGATCACCCTGTTCGGCGAGGCGCTGCAGCCGGGGCGCGGCGGGGTGATCGCCGTATTGTTGGTGGTGGCGTTGATGTGCTGGGTGGAGAAGCGCCTGCGCACGCTGTTGCCGGAGTCGGTCGAACTGATCCTTAACCCATTGCTGACCACGCTGGTGACTGCCTCATTGGCGATCCTGATCCTGCAGCCGCTCGGGGGGGTTATTTCCGATGCCATCGCCCACGGCGCCAATCTGGCGATCGACAAGGGCGGGCTGCTGGTGGGGGCGCTGCTCTCCGGGCTGTTCCTGCCGCTGGTGCTCTCCGGCCTGCATCAGGGGCTGGTGCCGATCCACGTCGAGCTGGTGCAGGCGCACGGTTCCAACCCGCTGTTGCCGATCCTGGCGATGGCCGGCGTCGGTCAGGTGGGGGCGGCGCTGGCGGTGCTGCTGAAAACCCGCAACGCGCGGCTGAAGAAGGTGATCAAAGGGGCGTTGCCGGTCGGCATTCTCGGCATCGGCGAGCCGCTGATCTTCGGGGTGACGCTGCCGCTGGGCCGGCCGTTTATCGGCGCCTGCCTCGGCGGCGCGGTCGGCGGTGCGCTGATCAGCTACTGGAAGGTGGCGACGGTGATCACCTTCGGCATTTCGGGGCTGCCTTTGGCGTTGACCATCGTCTCAGGTAAGGTGATGTTGTATCTGGCGGGGATGCTGATTACGATTATCGCCGGTTTTCTCTTCACCTGGATGATGGGGTTCAACGATCCCGAGGAGTAGCGTTTGAGCGACAAGCAGCAACAACCGGCCGCAGCAGGGCGCCGCGTGGTGTTTTTCGATCTGGACGGCACCCTGCATCAGGAGGATATGTTCGGCAGTTTCTTGCGCTTCCTGCTGCGCCGCCTACCGCTGAACCTGCTGCTGGTGGTGCCGCTGCTGCTGCCGATCGGCCTGGCGCTGTTGCTGCTGGGGCGCGCTGCGCGCTGGCCGATGAGCCTGCTGCTGTGGGCTATCACTTTCGGGCGTTCCGAAGCGACGCTGAAGGCGCTGGAGCGGCAGTTTATCGAGGCCTTTCGCCAGAAGGTGACCGCGTTTCCGGTGGTGCAAATGCGGCTGCGGCAGTATCTGGAGGAGCACGATGCCGAGGTGTGGCTGATTACCGGCTCGCCGGAGCAACTGGTGGCGCAGGTGTATCGGGATTCGGCGTTTCTGCCGCGGGTGCGGTTGATCGGCAGCCGCATCACGCGCCGCTGCGGCGGATGGGTCTTGACCCTGCGCTGCCTGGGGGCGCAGAAAGTGGTGCAGCTGGAACAGCGGCTCGGCGCGCCGCTGCAGTTGTACAGCGGTTACAGCGACAGCAAGCAGGATAACCCGCTGCTGTTCTTTTGCGAGCACCGCTGGCGGGTGAGCAAGCAGGGCGAGCTGCAGCAGCTGGAATAAACCAAGGGCGGAGAATTCCGCCCTTGGTTGCTTTTATCGGTACCGCGATCAGTCGTCGCTCACGTCGTGCGGCTTGCGCCCCAGCTGCCAAATCTTCTCCGCATAATGCCCCAACGCCCACAGGCTCAGGCCGAGCAGCGCGAAGAAAATCGTTTTCGGCATGCTGTCCCAGAAAAACTCGAACAGGCGGGTATAGAGGTTGATGCCGAGGAAGGTCAGCCCGAAACCGCGCAGCATGGCGTCGTCATGCTTCAACCCCAGCCAGATGGCGGCGAGGGCGGCCAGCCCGAACAGCAGGCTCCAGTGGAACAGCTCAATCTGGCGCGCGCGGTACCAGCTGTCGAGATCGCCGTAGTTGCCGAAGATAGACAGCAGCCACAGCGCGATGAACAGGTACAGCAGGCCCATCGCCAGCGACACCCGCTGCAGGCCGCGCTGCGCCAAGAGCGGCCGCAGCAGCAATGCGGCGGCGATCAGCACCCCGCCGAAGGCGATAAAGCGAATCGGGTAGCTCATGCCGAGCCAGTAGGCGCCCCAGCCGGACAGGTAGCCGGTCTCGGCGCCGAAGGCATTGCCGAGCGACAGCAGGGCGAACCACCATACCAGCCCGGAGCGGCTGAACCAGCCGATCGCGCCGTACAGCAGCGCGGCGACCAGCAGCAGTACGGAAACCCGCCCGCTGCCGTTATCCAGCCAGACGCCCAGTTGCCATAAGGCGCAGGCGGTGAGCAACACGGCGACAAACAATGCCGCCTCGTTGCCGTAACGTTTTTCCGGGTGCCGTTGGCGGCGGCGCAGCGCCCAGACATAGGCCAGCGCCGCCAGTACGCCGGCGATCGCCATGCGCACCGGCGCGTCGAAGCGGAACAGTTCGCTCAGCCATTCAAGCAGTGCGCTGTCGGCGAACAGGCTGGTGACGGCGATCAGCAACGAGGCCAGCGCGGCGAGAAACGCATAGCGCGCCAGCCGCCGCCAGTCGAAAGGTTGCACGTCCACATGCTGCAGCAGTTGCTGCCGTTGTTCGGGCGTCATGGTGCCTTCCCCAACCCAGCCGTCCAGCGCCTTGCGCACCACGACGGCGTTCTTTTTACTGAGTTTCATGCTTCTTGTCCCTGAATCACATGCCGATTCGGCCAGTATAGCCATTGGCGGGCGGCTACGACAAAGGAGGGCTAGTGTGTATAATGCCCGCCGCAAAAGCGCACGAGGAATTATGCGATGACTGAATATAACGATGAGTACTGGATGCGTCAGGCATTGCAGCTGGCCCTGCGCGCGCAGGAAGAGGGCGAGGTGCCGGTGGGTGCGCTGCTGGTGCTGGACAATCAGGTCATCGGCGAGGGCTGGAACCGGCCGATCGGCCGCCACGATCCTACCGCACACGCCGAGATCATGGCGCTGCGCCAGGGCGGCGCGGTGCTGCAAAACTATCGCCTGCTGAACGCCACGCTGTACGTCACGCTGGAGCCCTGCGTGATGTGCGCCGGCGCGATGGTGCACAGCCGCATCCGCCGGTTGGTGTACGGCGCCGCCGACGAGAAAACCGGCGCGGCCGGCTCGCTGGTGGACATTCTGCGCCATCCGGGCATGAACCATCAGGTGGAGATCGTCTCGGGCGTGCTGGCGGACGAATGCGCCGCCACCCTGAGCAATTTCTTCCGCCTGCGCCGCGAACAGAAAAAAGCGCTCAGGCTGGCGCAGCGGGCGGCGGATAAGCCGGAATAATCAGTAGTTGAGCGCCAGTTCCGGCATCACCGTCGGATAGCCTTTCCCCAACGCTTCCTGCTCGGCGGCCGCCTGCGCCGCCTTTCTCTCTTTTTCCTGCAGATAGCCCACCAGGCTGACCTGGTAGCGGCGGATGTTTTCTACATAGTTGTAGGCTTCACGCCCGCGCGCATAGCCATAGGTCAGCTGCGGGTAGTAGCGCTTTTGGCTGAGCATCGGCAGGCGCTGCTTGACGTCGACCCAGCTGTCCGGGTTGCCTTTTTGCGTCTTGGTCAGCTTGCGCGCGTCCAGCATATGGCCCCAACCCATGTTGTAGGCCGCCAGCGAGAACCAGATGCGTTCGTCTTCCGGCACGCTGTCCGGCACCTTGGCCATCAGCCGCTGCAGGTACAGGGCGCCGCCCTGAATGCTCTCTTCCGGATCGAGGCGATCGTTGACCCCCAGGCCGTCGGCGGTGGCGCGGGTCAGCATCATCAGGCCGCGCACGCCGGTGGGGGAGGTGGCCTGCGGATTCCAGTGCGATTCCTGATAGGCGATGGCCGCCAGCAGCTTCCAGTCGATCTCGTTGGCGTGCTTCTCGAACAGCGGGCGGAAGTTGGGCAGCACCGAATCGATGGCCGACAGGAAGGTTTTGGTGTCCACATAGTCGAAGCTGCCGACGTGGCCGAGGTATTTCTCTTCCAGCCGCGCCAGGGTGCCGTCGTCCACCATCTGGCTGTAGAAGTCCAGCATCGCCGCGTACAGGCTGTCGTCGCCGTCGCGTTTCAGGTACCAGGTGACCGGTTCTTCGTCGGTGACGTCGAACGCCACCGCCAGCTGCGGATGGATGCGCTGCAGCAGCGCGATGGTCACCGAATCGCCGAGGGTGTAATCCAGCTTGCCGTCGGCCACCCGTTCCAGCAGCTCTTTGGAGGTGAGATCGCTGGAGGACTCCCAGGCGAGATCCGGGTATTTATCCTGCTTGAGCTGTTTTAGCGTGCTGACGTGCGCGGAACCGGAGGCGACCGCCAGCTTGCCTTTGATGTCGGCGAAGCTTTTCGGCCGCGGGTTGCCCAGCCGGTACACCAGCTGTTGGGAAACGGAGTAGTAGGCCGGGCCGGTGCGCGCGCGGCTGAGGCGCTCCTGGTTGTAGATCAGGCCCGCCGCCAGCAGGTCGGCGTCGTCGTCGTCCAGATCGTCGAACAGGTCATTGATGTTCTGATGGGGGATCACCACCAGCTTCACCCCGAGGTAGTTGGCGAAGCGCTTGGCCAGTTCGTAGTCGAGCCCACCCGGCCCTTGCTTGGTGTTGAAATAGGTCAGCGGTGAATTCAGCGTGCTGATACGCAACTCGCCGCGGGAAATGATCTCCTGGAGTTGCCCGCCCTGGCCGCTGCGCCAGGTGATGTTGGGCCACAGCGCGAGAGCCAGAAGCAGAGTGACAACGCCGATGAGGATGTAGTTTATTTTAAGACGTTTCAAATAGTTATCCAGTGGTGGCACAGGTACGCCGGCGACGACAACCGCGACTTTTCTCATGGTTAAATCACCAGTGCGGGGGCATTTTGCGCAACAAAACGCCAGTGTGCAACTTTATTGACACGTTATGACAATTCGACGGTGCGGCATGCTTTTATCAATAATCCCTACGCAAACGGTTTCGTCGGCGCCGAGGATTCTCTATAATGACGCGCGTTTTCCCCTGTTGCGCCCAATGAAGCGTCTTATCCGTCGCTTCGAAGACGAGAGAACTTTGATTATGGAAATTCTGCGTGGTTCGCCCGCTTTATCGGCTTTTCGCATTACCAAACTGCTGTCCCGCTGCCAGGACGCTCACCTGCCCGTCAGTGATATCTACGCCGAGTACGTCCACTTTGCCGATGTCAGCGCACCGCTAAGTGCCGAAGAACACGCCAAGCTTCAGCGTCTGCTCAAGTACGGTCCTTCTCTCGCCGAACACGCTCCTGAAGGCCGGCTGCTGCTGGTTACGCCGCGTCCGGGCACCATTTCTCCCTGGTCTTCCAAAGCCACCGACATCGCCCACAACTGCGGTCTGCAACAGGTGCTGCGGCTGGAGCGCGGTCTGGCGTTCTACGTCAAGGCGCCTGAACTGACGGAAGCCCAGTGGCGGCAGCTCGCCGCGCTGTTGCACGATCGCATGATGGAAACCGTCTTCAGCGAGCTGCAACAGGCCGAACAGCTGTTCGCGCACCATCAGCCGGCGCCGTATCAGTCGGTCGACGTGCTGGGCGCAGGGCGCGCCGCGCTGGAGCAAGCCAACGTCCGGCTCGGCCTGGCGCTGGCGCAGGACGAGATCGACTACCTGCTGAATGCCTTTACCGGTTTGGGGCGCAACCCGACGGATATCGAACTCTATATGTTCGCGCAGGCCAACTCTGAGCACTGCCGCCACAAGATTTTCAACGCCGACTGGATCATCGACGGCGAGCAGCAGCCTAAATCGCTGTTCAAGATGATCAAAAACACCTATGAGCAGACGCCGGACTACGTGCTGTCGGCGTATAAAGACAACGCCGCCGTGATGGAAGGTTCGCAGGTCGGCCGCTTCTTCGCCGCGCCGGAGAACGGCACGTACGATTACCATCAGGAAGACGCGCACATCCTGATGAAGGTGGAAACTCACAACCACCCGACGGCGATTTCGCCGTGGCCGGGCGCCGCGACCGGCTCCGGCGGCGAGATCCGCGACGAGGGCGCCACCGGCCGCGGCGCCAAGCCGAAGGCCGGCCTGGTGGGCTTCTCGGTGTCCAACCTGCGCATTCCCGGCTTTGAACAGCCGTGGGAGCAGGACTTCGGCAAACCGGAACGCATCGTCACCGCACTGGACATCATGACCGAAGGCCCGCTGGGCGGCGCGGCGTTCAACAACGAATTCGGTCGCCCGGCGCTGCTGGGCTACTTCCGCACCTATGAAGAGCGCGTCAACAGCCATAACGGCGTCGAGCTGCGCGGCTACCACAAACCGATCATGCTGGCGGGCGGCATCGGCAACATCCGCGCCGATCACGTGCAGAAAGGGGAAATCACCGTCGGCGCCAAGCTGGTGGTGCTGGGCGGCCCGGCGATGAATATCGGCCTGGGCGGCGGCGCGGCGTCCTCGATGGCGTCCGGCCAGTCCGATGCCGATCTGGACTTCGCTTCGGTGCAGCGCGACAACCCGGAAATGGAACGCCGCTGTCAGGAAGTGATCGACCGCTGCTGGCAGCTGGGCGACCAGAACCCGATCCTGTTTATCCATGACGTCGGCGCCGGCGGCCTGTCCAACGCCATGCCGGAGCTGGTGAGCGACGGCGGCCGCGGTGGGCGCTTCGAGCTGCGCGATATCCTCAACGACGAGCCGGGCATGAGCCCGCTGGAAGTGTGGTGCAACGAATCGCAGGAACGTTACGTGATGGCGATCGCCCCGGCGCAGATGGCGCAGTTCGACGAGATCTGCCGCCGCGAGCGCGCACCTTATGCGGTGATCGGCGAAGCGACCGAAGAACAGCACCTGACGTTGAACGACCGTCACTTCGACAACCAGCCGATCGACATGCCGCTGGACGTGCTGCTCGGCAAGACGCCGAAAATGACCCGCGACGTTACCCGTCTGCAGGCGAGTGGCCAGCCGGTGCAGCGTGAGAACATCACGCTGGCCGACGCGGTGAAACGCGTGCTGCATCTGCCGGCCGTTGCAGAGAAAACCTTCCTGATCACCATCGGCGATCGCACCGTTACCGGCATGGTGGCGCGTGACCAGATGGTCGGCCCGTGGCAGATACCGGTTGCCGACTGCGCGGTCACCACCGCCAGCCTGGACAGCTACTACGGCGAGGCGATGTCGCTCGGCGAACGTGCGCCGGTGGCGCTGCTGGACTTCGCCGCCTCCGGCCGCCTGGCGGTCGGGGAAGCGCTGACCAACCTGGCTGCCACCGAGATCGGCAGCCTGAAGCGCGTGAAGCTGTCCGCCAACTGGATGGCCGCCGCCGGCCACCCGGGCGAAGACGCCGGGCTGTACGAAGCGGTGAAAGCGGTGGGCGAAGAGCTGTGCCCGGCGCTGGGCATCACCATTCCGGTGGGCAAAGACTCCATGTCGATGAAAACCCGCTGGCAGGAAGGCGACGAACAGCGCGAAATGACCTCGCCGCTGTCGCTGGTCATCACCGCCTTCGCCCGCGTGGAAGACGTGCGCCACACCGTGACGCCGCAATTGCGCACCGATAAGGGCGACAGCGCGCTGCTGTTGATCGATCTGGGCAACGGCCATAACGCGCTGGGCGCTACCGCGCTGGCGCAGGTTTATCGCCAACTGGGCGACAAACCGGCCGATGTGCGCGATGTCGCGCAGCTGGCGGGCTTCTTCAACGCCATGCAGCAGCTGGTGGCCGATCGCGCGCTGCTGGCTTATCACGACCGCGCCGACGGCGGCCTGCTGGTGACGCTGGCGGAGATGGCCTTTGCCGGTCACTGCGGCGTAGAGGTTAACCTCGATGGCCTCGGCGACGATGCGCTGGCGGTGCTGTTCAACGAAGAGCTGGGCGCGGTGATCCAGGTGAGCGCCGAACGTCTCGACGAGGTGAAGCAGGCGTTCGCTCAGCATGGGCTGACCGACAACGTGCATCAGATCGGCAGCGCGCAGGCCGGCGATCGTTTCGTCATCAACCAACATGGCAAGGCGTTGTACAGCGAAAGCCGCAATACGCTGCGCACCTGGTGGGCGGAAACCACCTGGCAGATGCAGCGCCTGCGCGACAACCCGGCGTGCGCCGATCAGGAACATCAGGCCAAGCAGGATGAACAAGATCCCGGCCTGAACGTGAAGCTGACCTTCGCACCCGAGGAAGACATCGCTGCGCCGTACATCGCCAAGGGCGCTCGCCCGAAAGTGGCGGTGCTGCGCGAGCAGGGGGTGAACTCCCACGTTGAAATGGCGGCGGCGTTCCACCGCGCCGGCTTTGACGCCGTGGACGTGCACATGAGCGATCTGCTGGCCGGGCGCCGCGATCTGCAGGACTTCCACACGCTGGTGGCCTGCGGCGGCTTCTCTTACGGCGACGTCCTGGGCGCCGGCGAAGGCTGGGCGAAGTCTATCCTGTTCAACGAGCGGGTGCGCGACGAGTTTGAAGCGTTCTTCCACCGTCCGCAGACGCTGGCGCTGGGCGTGTGCAACGGCTGCCAGATGATGTCCAACCTGCGTGAGCTGATCCCGGGCGCCGAACACTGGCCGCGCTTCGTGCGCAACCTGTCGGATCGCTTCGAGGCGCGTTTCAGCCTGGTGGAAGTGGCGGCCAGCCCGTCGCTGTTCATGCAGGGCATGACCGGCTCGCGCATGCCGATCGCCGTTTCCCACGGTGAAGGGCACGTCGAAGTGCGCGATGCGGCGCATTTGGCGGCGTTGGAAAGCCACGGCCTGGTGGCGCTGCGTTTCGTCAACAACGCCGGTCAGGTGACGGAAGCTTATCCGGCCAACCCGAACGGCTCGCCGAACGGCATTACCGCCGTGACCAGCGCCAGCGGGCGCGCCACGGTGATGATGCCGCACCCGGAGCGCGTGTTCCGCACCGTCAGCAACTCCTGGCACCCGGAAGAGTGGGGCGAGGACAGCCCGTGGATGCGTATGTTCCGCAACGCCCGTAAGCAGCTGGGCTAAAAACGGCCACCACCGTACAGAGGGCGCAAGCAATTGCGCCCTTTTTTATGGCCGGCGTTCGCCGTCTGGCGGCAGTGTCTGCATTTTGCGACAAGCGCTATTTTCCCTGTCGCCAAATGGAGACGTTTAACTTATTGATTTTATTGTAGGTAAGCAGGTTTGACTTTAGTTGTCTGCATTTGGCGACAGCACGGCGTTTTTTTCATCGCTCATCAGTGCGTAATGGGTGGGGGAATTTGCTGATGTAATTTTATTTTTAAATAAAATCATTGCGTTATTATTTTTGTTGCAAAACTGGCACGCTACGTGCATTATTCTCGGCGGCTGCTCATTCACCTTTTTATGACGGCGCCGTAATTAGACGGCAAATCGCCTCATAAGCCTCCGAATGATGCCAAAGAAATGGTGCCTATCGTCCAACCAAACCGATAACAGACCGCGCAAGCGGCTTTATCAAGCATCGGGCGACACGTGGAGTGAGGCACCGCCTGTATCCAACTGTGATGAAGGGTTCATCAATCCTGGATACTTACGGATGCTATTCGTCCTGTTCGATGCCAGCCGCTGCGCTACATCACCCTGGGGACGAGGTTTAAGGGCATCCACACTTTCCTTGCGTTGGGGCAAGTTTCTTGCCCCGATGTCAATTCTCAACGCTGCGCTTATGCCCGTTTCGTTGTCTATGCCCTCGAACGCAGACGCTATCCCCACACTCTCGTTTTCGCGCCGGTTGATGTTACCGGGGCCGCATGCCGTCGGCAGGCCAGGCCTATGGGCGCGCTTCGCCGATCCCGCGGCTTTTTCCTTGCGCGTTCAGGATTCTCCCCTGCCGGGCTTTTCTCTTTCCGGCGAGTCAGTTAGCATCGTGACAGAGCTGAGAGAATGAGATGATTTCGTTGAAAAAATGGCGTTTATTCCCCCGTTCGCTGCGGCAATTGGTGCTGCTGGCCTTCCTGTTGGTGCTGCTGCCGCTGTTGGTGCTGGCCTATCAAGCCTACCAGAGCCTGGATCACCTCAGCGCGCAGGCGGCGGACATCAACCGCACCACGCTGGTGGACGCGCGGCGCAGCGAGGCGATGACCAGCGTGGCGCTGGAGATGGAGCGCAGCTATCGTCAGTACTGCGTGCTGGTCGATCCTACGCTGCAGAAGCTGTACCAGAACCAGCGCAAACAGTATTCGCAGATGCTGGACGCCCACGCGCCGATTCTGCCGGACGAACGTTATTACCAAACGCTGCGTCAGTTGCTGACCCAGTTGGCGGCGATCAAATGCCATAACAGCGGGCCGGACCAAGAGGCCTCGGCCCTGCTCGAGTCGTTCTCGCGATCCAATGCCGAAATGGTACAGGCCACGCGCGCGGTGGTGTTTTCACGCGGCCAGCAGCTGCAGCAGGCCATCGCCGAGCGCGGTCAGTTCTTCGGCTGGCAGGCGCTGCTGTTGTTCCTGGTCAGCGTGCTGCTGGTGGTGCTGTTCACCCGCATGATCATCGGGCCGGTCAAGGCCGTGGAACGGATGATCAATCGCCTGGGGGAAGGGCGCGCGCTGGGCAGCACCGCGTCGTTCAAAGGGCCGCGCGAGCTGCGTTCGCTGGCGCAGCGCATCATCTGGCTGAGCGAACGGTTGGCGTGGCTGGAGTCGCAGCGCCACGAGTTCTTGCGCCATATCTCGCACGAGTTGAAAACGCCGCTGGCCAGCATGCGTGAAGGAACCGAACTGCTGGCAGACGAAGTGGCGGGGCCGCTGACCTCCGATCAAAAAGAGGTGGTGGCGATCCTCGACAACAGCAGCCGTCATCTGCAACAGCTGATTGAACAACTGCTGGATTACAACCGCAAACTGGCCGACGGCCCGGCGGAACACGAGAACGTCGAGCTGCGTGAGATGGTCGATTTGGTGGTCGCCGCGCACAGTTTGCCGGCGCGGGCGAAGATGATTTCCACCGAAATCGCCCTGGAGGCGGAAATCTGCTGGGCAGAGCCTACGCTATTAATGCGCGTGCTGGATAATCTCTACTCCAATGCGGTGCACTACGGCAAGGAATCCGGTAACATTTGGATCCGCAGCCGTCAGGTTGGACAACGGGTGCAAATCGACGTCGCCAATACCGGCACGCCGATCCCCGAGGCTGAAAGAGCCATGATTTTCGAGCCTTTTTTCCAGGGTAGTCACCAGCGAAAAGGGGCGGTAAAAGGAAGCGGACTGGGGTTGAGCATCGCTCAGGACTGTATCCGTCGCATGCGCGGTGAGCTGCAACTGGCGACGGTCGCCGGTGCAGACGTCTGCTTCCGCATTGAACTGCCGTTAACCGCCGAGAATGAATAAATAATGTACACATGGTCTAAGCGCCTTCGTCTTTCACAGACCGAACGTTCACCGCGTGCCGTGCACAGAGCGCCGCTCGGCAAACGCCCGATCAGCTGGTTGGGCGCCGTTTTCTTTATGCCGCTGTTGCTGGCGGGCTGCGTCGATCGCGCGGTCAGCGGCGGCCTGAGCGCTCAGCAGCAAGAAGCGATCCCGGATACCAAGGTGATCGATTACCGCACCGCGGCTTGCGATACCCTGTGGCAGTTGGACGACAAGGACGCGCTGGATAACGCGCTCTACTGGCTGCGTGCGATGGACTGCGCCGATCGCATCGGCTCAACCCAGGCGCGCGCGCTGGCGAAAACGGTGCCTGGCGACAGCTGGTCCGGCGTTTTCAAACAGAGCATTCTGCTGGGGAGCGCACAGCCGACCTCCGGCGAACGCCGCCAGATGATCGACAGGATCAACAGCTACCGGATGGAGTTTCCCGGTTCGCTGCGTCCACTGACGCAGCTGTGGCGCCAGCAGCAGATGCTGCAGATCACGCTGTTCGATGAGAAAGCGCGTTATCAGCATCTGCAGGAAAGCAGCGACAGCCAGATCGATTCGCTGCGCCAGAGCCAGGCGCGCTTGCAATCGCAGCTGCAGGACACCTCGCGCAAGCTGGAAAACCTGACCGACATCGAGCGCCAGCTCTCATCGCGCAAGCAGTTGCAAGGGGAAATACCGGACAACGGCACAGGCTCGCAAAAGGGCGAAGCTGCCGGTAAAAACGGCGCGGCCGCGAAAGGGGCTGGGCCGCAGGACGAACCGGAAAAGGGCACTGCGCTGCCGGTTGAACCGGAAGACACCTATACGCCGCACCCTGCCAATAAGGAGTCCCACGCGCAATGACCGCACGCAAACCGGCCAACCTGTTATTGGTTGACGACGATCCCAGCCTGCTGAAGCTGCTGGGCATGCGCCTGACCAGCGAAGGTTTTCACGTCACCACCGCCGAAAGCGGCCAGGAAGCGCTGCGCCTGCTGGCGCGCGAACAGATCGATCTGGTGATCAGCGATCTGCGCATGGATGAGATGGACGGCATGGCGCTGTTCGCCGAGATCCAAAAACATCAGCCGGGCATGCCGGTGATCATTCTCACCGCGCACGGTTCGATTCCCGATGCGGTGGCCGCTACCCAGCAGGGGGTGTTCAGCTTTCTCACCAAGCCGGTGGATCGCGATGCGCTGTACAAGGCCATCGACGAGGCGCTCGCGCTGTCGGCCAGCCCGGCCGGCGACGATGCCTGGCGAGAAGACATCGTCACCCGCAGCCCGTTGATGCTGCGCCTGCTGGAGCAGGTGAAAATGGTGGCGCAGTCCGACGTCAGCGTATTGATCAACGGCCAGAGCGGCACCGGTAAAGAGGTGGTGGCGCAGGCGATCCACGCGGCCAGCCCGCGCGCCAGCAAGGCGTTCATCGCCATCAACTGCGGCGCGCTGCCGGAGCAGCTGCTGGAGTCCGAACTGTTCGGCCACGCCAAGGGCGCCTTTACCGGCGCGGTCAGCAGCCGCGAAGGGCTGTTCCAGGCGGCGGCGGGCGGCACGCTGTTCCTCGACGAGATCGGCGATATGCCGCTGTCGCTGCAGGTGAAGCTGCTGCGCGTGCTGCAGGAACGCAAGGTGCGGCCGCTCGGCAGCAATCGCGATCTGGACATTGACGTACGCATCATCTCCGCCACCCACCGCGATCTGCAAAAGGCGATGGCGAAGAACGAGTTCCGCGAGGATCTCTACTACCGCCTCAACGTGGTGAACCTCAAGATCCCGGCGCTCAACGAGCGCGCCGAAGATATCCCGCTGCTGGCCAATCACCTGTTGCGCGAAGCGGCTCAGCGGCACAAGCCGTTCGTGCGCAGCTTCTCGACCGACGCCATGAAGCGGCTGATGACCGCCAGCTGGCCGGGCAACGTGCGTCAGCTGGTCAACGTCATCGAGCAGTGCGTGGCGCTGACCTCGGCGCCGGTGATCAGCGAAGCGTTGGTGGAGCAGGCGCTGGAAGGGGAAAATACCGCGTTGCCGACCTTTGCCGAAGCGCGTAACCAGTTCGAGTTGCATTACCTGCGCAAGCTGCTGCAGATCACCAAGGGCAACGTGACCCAGGCCGCGCGCATGGCGGGCCGCAACCGCACCGAGTTTTACAAATTGCTGTCGCGCCACGAGCTGGACGCCAACGATTTTAAAGAATGACAGTTTCCCGCCGGCGCCTGCCACGCAGGTTCTCAACAAATCCGGCGGAATGATTTACACTCCGTTCTCTTTGCCGCGGCGCGCCCCGGCGTAGAGCACCATGGAACGTATTAAGCGGGATCGTACACAAATGAGCAGATCACTTTCCATCGCCCTGGCCCAGTTGAACCTGCTGGTCGGCGACATTGAAGGCAACACCGAACGCATGTTGCAAATCGTGCAGGAGCAGCAGAAGGCGGGAGCCGATCTGGTCATGTTCAGCGAACTGGCGCTGTCCGGCTACCCGCCGGAAGACCTGCTGTACCGCAATGATTTCTATCAGCGCTGCGATGCGCAGCTGCTGCGCCTGCAGCAGGCCTCCGCCGAGACGGCGATCCTGGTCGGCCACCCGTGGCGCGAAGGCGACAAGCTGTACAACGCGCTGTCGCTGTTCGCCGAAGGCCGCCTGCTGACCCGCTACTTCAAGCAGCAGCTGCCGAACTACGGCGTGTTCGATGAGAAGCGCTATTTCCACGCCGGCAACGACACCTGCGTGGTGCAATTGAAAGGCTACCGTCTGGGGCTGCTGATCTGCGAAGATCTGTGGTTCCCTGAGCCGATCGACGCCGCCAAGGCGGCCGGCGCGGAGATTATCCTGTCGATCAACGCCTCGCCGTATAATCGCGAAAAACCGTATATCCGCAAAACGCTGATGGCCGGCCACTGCCAGCGCACCCAGCTGCCGCTGGTGTACCTCAACCAGGTCGGCGGCCAGGATGAGCTGATCTTCGACGGCTGCTCCAAGGTCTTCGACGCCGCCGGCACCATGACCCACCGTCTGGCGGCCTTCGACGAGCAAGTGACCCGCCTGGAATTCAACGAGCTGGATGTGGTGCCGATGGCCGATCCGGCCGCTGAGCTGCCGCAGCTGGCGCAGGTGTACCAGGCGCTGGTGCTGGCGGTGCGCGACTATGTGACCAAAAATGGCTTTAAAGGCGCGGTGCTGGGGCTGTCCGGCGGCATCGACTCGGCGCTGACGCTGGCGATCGCCGTGGATGCGTTGGGCAAAGACAAGGTGCAGGCGCTGATGATGCCATTCCGCTACACCGCGGATATCAGCATCGCCGACGCCAAGGAAGAGGCGGAAATCCTCGGCGTGGAGTTCGATATCGTCTCCATCGAACCGATGTTCGACGCCTTTATGGGCCAGCTGTCGCCGATGTTCGCCGGCACCGAGCGCGACACCACCGAAGAGAACCTGCAGGCGCGTTGCCGCGGGGTGGTGCTGATGGCGCTGTCCAACAAGCGCCGCAGCATCGTGCTGACCACCGGCAACAAGAGCGAAATGGCGGTCGGTTACGCCACGCTGTACGGCGATATGGCCGGCGGTTTCGACGTGCTGAAGGACGTGCCGAAAACGCTGGTGTTCAAGCTGTCTGAATACCGTAACACCGTCTCCTACGTGATCCCGCAGCGGGTGATCGATCGCCCGCCGTCCGCCGAGCTGGCGCCGGATCAGGTCGATCAGGACAGCCTGCCGCCGTACGATATCCTGGATGCGATCCTGGAAGGCTACGTCGAGCGCGACAAGTCGGTCGCCGATCTGGTGGCCGAAGGGTTCGACGAAGCGATCGTGCGCAAGGTGATCCGCCTGGTGGACATCAACGAATACAAGCGGCGTCAGGCCGCCGTCGGGCCGCGTATCACCGCCCGTAACTTCGGCAAAGACCGCCGCTACCCCATCACATCCGGTTTTGGCCGCAAAAATTGGTAAAAGGAAAGAAGATGAAAAAGATCGACGCGATTATCAAGCCGTTCAAACTGGATGACGTCCGCGAAGCGCTGGCCGAAGTGGGCATCACCGGCATGACGGTCACCGAAGTCAAAGGCTTCGGCCGCCAGAAGGGCCACACCGAGCTGTACCGCGGCGCCGAATACATGGTCGATTTTCTGCCTAAGGTGAAGATCGAGATCGTGGTTGCCGACGACATCGTCGACACCTGCGTGGAAACCATTATGCAAACCGCACAGACCGGCAAGATCGGCGACGGCAAAATCTTCGTCTTCGACGTGGCGCGCGTGGTGCGTATCCGTACCGGCGAGCAGGACGAAGAAGCGATCTGATCCTCCGCAGGTTCATCGGCCATCAGGAGGGCGCAGCATGCTGCGCCCTTGTCATTTCTGCTCCCCGTACATCACACTTCTTCGCCTCGCCGTTTCCCCCATTTTTGCCTGCGGGCATTCTAAAAAAGCGAACGCTATCGCGTTTTTGACACTTTTCCCGATCGCTTCACGGCTGGCGTCTACACTCAACGCAATGTTTTTGCTTGAGGAATCACCCCCATGATGACGTTACGCCAAATCCGCCACTTCATCGCCGTGGCGGAAACCGGGTCGATCTCCGCCGGCGCCCAGGCGGTGTTTGTCTCCCAGTCTTCGCTGACGCTGGCGATCCAGCAGCTGGAAACCGAGATCGGCGTGCGGCTGTTCGATCGCCACGCCAAGGGCATGACGCTGACCCATCAGGGGCACCAATTCTTGCGCCAGTCGTATCTGATCCTGGCGACGGTGGACAACGCCAAGCGCAGCCTGCAGATCGGCACCGAAAGCCTGACCGGCAAGCTGACTATCGGCGTCACCAGCCTGGTGGCCGGTTACTTCCTGGTGGAACTGCTCACGCGCTTTAAATCGGCTTATCCCAATGTCACCGTGCAGGTGGTTGAAGACGAACGCCCGTACATCGAGCATCTGCTGGTCAGCGGCGAGATCGACATCGGCGTGCTGATCTTGTCGAACATCGAGGACCGCGACGCGCTGCAGACCGAGGTGCTGATGCACTCGCCGTATCGCCTATGGCTGCCGCCGCTGCACCCGCTGCTGGAGCACGAGAGCATCAGCCTGGCGGACGTGGCCAAACAGCCGCTGATCCAGCTCAACGCCGATGAAATGGACGTGCACGCGCGGCGCATCTGGGCGCGCGCCGGGCTGAAGCCGGAGATCGCCATGAAGACCGCCTCGACCGAGGCGGTGCGCAGCCTGGTGGCGGCGGGGATGGGAGTCTCCATCCAGCCGGATATGGCGTACCGCGCCTGGTCGCTGGAGGGCAACATGATCGAGGCGCGCAAGCTGGACGATCTGCTGGAGCCGCTGGATATCGGGTTGGCATGGCGGCGCGGCAGCGCGCGGCCGGAGCTGGTGACGCCGTTCCTCACCATCGCGCGCGAGAACGGCAGCAAACATGCCGCCGGGCTTAAGCATTCGATTTAATCGAACGCGTCGTTCAGTATTTAGAATTTGTTGCCCGCCAGAGGCTCGCTTAGGCTGATTAAAACTAACTTATTCACATTTGGTTAACGTTTTTGTCACTTAGGGGCGTCAGGCGATGGTGGATGTGCAGGTTCTCTCAGGTTTGTCCTGTCAGCAGTTCATTAACGGTCAGCTTATCGACGGCGAAGGCCAGCAGGAGTGCATCGTCAATCCGGCCAACGGCGAGACGCTGATCGCCCTGACCGAAGCCTCTGCGGCACAGGTCGGCAGCGCGGTGAAAGCCGCGCAGCAGGCGTTTGGCCATTGGTCGCGCACTACGCCGGCCCAGCGCGCCACGCTGTTGCTGCGTATCGCCGACGCCATTGAGCGGCAGGCGCCGCAGCTGGCGCAACTGGAGGCCCTCAACTGCGGCAAACCGCTGCATCAGGCGCTCAATGACGATCTGCCGGCGGCGGTCGACGTGTTCCGCTTCTTTGCCGGCGCGGTGCGCACGCAGCAAGGGCAACTGGCCGGTGAGTATGTGCCGGGCCACACCTCGATGATCCGCCGCGATCCCATTGGCGTGGTGGCCTCGATCGCCCCCTGGAACTATCCGCTGATGATGGCGGCGTGGAAGATCGCGCCGGCGTTGGCGGCGGGCAATACCGTGGTGTTTAAACCCTCCGAACATACGCCGCTGACCATTCTGGCGTTGGTGCCTGCGCTGCAAGAGATCCTGCCGCCGGGCGTGCTGAACATCGTCTATGGCGGCGGTGAAGGGGTCGGCAGCCAGCTGGTGGGGCACCCGCAGGTGCGGCTGGTGTCGGTCACCGGCGATATCGTCACCGGGCAAAAAATCCTCCAGGCGGCGGCTAAAAGCGTCAAGCGCACCCATCTGGAGCTGGGGGGCAAGGCGCCGGTGATCGTTTGCGACGACGCCGATCTCGACGAGGTGGTCAACGGCATTCGCACCTACGGCTATTACAACGCCGGCCAGGACTGCACCGCCGCCTGCCGCATCTACGCGCAGGCCGGCATCTATCCCAAACTGGTGGACGCGCTGGGCGAAGCGGTCGCCAGCCTGCGCTTCGCCCGCAAGCGCGATCAGGACAACGAGATCGGCCCGTTGATAAGTGCCCGCCAGCGCGATCGCGTCGCCAGTTTTGTCGAGCGGGCGCTCAGCCAACCGCATATCGAATTGATCACCGGCGCCGCGGCGCACTCCGGGCCGGGGTTCTACTACCAGCCGACCTTGCTGGCGGGTTGCCTGCAAAGCGACGAGATCGTGCAGCGCGAGGTGTTCGGCCCGGTGGTCAGCGTCACGCGCTTCGAACACCTGGAGCAGGCGGTCGCGTGGGCCAATGACTCGGAATACGGGCTGGCCTCGTCGGTGTGGACGCAAAATATCGATCGGGCGCTGCACATTGCCGCCCATCTGCAGTACGGCAGCACCTGGATCAACACTCATTTCACCTTGGCGAGCGAAATGCCGCACGGCGGCCTGAAACGCTCCGGCTACGGCAAGGATCTGTCCAGCGATTCGCTGCAGGATTACAGCGTTGTCAGGCACGTTATGGCGAAGTTCAAAGCCGGCTTCTAACGGTTATATCAAGAAAAATCAGGCGGCAGCCGTTCCCTGCCGCACACCGATAAGCAACACAGGGGTAATTACGATGGGAAAAACTACCGCAGTCACCACCACCGTCTCCGCGCTCTGTCTCACCGTGCTGTGCGGCCTGGCCCAGGCGGCCGATCTGCCGCAGTCGTTGGGCAAAGGCGAAGGCCGGCTGGACATCATCGCCTGGCCCGGCTACATCGAACGCGGCCAGTCCGACAAAAACTACGACTGGGTCACCCAGTTTGAGAAGCAAACCGGCTGTGCGGTGAACGTGAAGACCGCCGCCACCTCCGATGAAATGGTCAGCCTGATGGCCAAGGGCGGCTACGATCTGGTGACCGCCTCCGGCGACGCCTCGCTGCGTCTGATCTTCGGCAAGCGGGTACAGCCGATCAACACCGCGCTGATCCCGAACTGGAAGAACGTCGACCCGCGCCTGCTGAACGGCGCCTGGTATACCGTGGACGGCAAAACTTACGGCACGCCGTACCAGTGGGGGCCGAACCTGCTGATGTACAACACCAAAACCTTCCCGACGCCGCCGGACAGCTGGGCGGTGATCTTCCAGCAGCAGAACCTGCCGGACGGCAAGAGCAACCAGGGCCGGGTGCAGGCTTACGACGGCCCGATCTACATCGCCGACGCGGCGCTGTTCCTGAAGGCCACCCAGCCGCAGCTCGGCATCAGCGATCCTTACCAGCTCAACGAAGAGCAGTATCAGGCGGCGCTGAAGCTGCTGCGCAGCCAGCACGCGCTGATCCACCGCTACTGGCACGATACCTCGGTGCAGATGAGCGACTTTAAAAACGAAGGCGTGGTGGCCTCCAGCGCCTGGCCGTATCAGGCCAACGCCCTGAAGGGCGAAGGGCAGCCGATCGCCACCGTGTTCCCGAAAGAGGGCGTGACCGGCTGGGCGGACACCACCATGCTGCATGCCGACGCCAAACACCCGAGCTGCGCCTACCAGTGGATGAACTGGTCGCTGGAGCCGAAGGTGCAGGGCGATGTGGCGGCCTGGTTCGGGTCGGTGCCGGCTTCACCGGCGGGCTGCAAGGCCAGCGCGCTGCTGGGTGAGAAGGGTTGCGAAACCAACGGTTTCAACCAGTTCGACAAAATCGCCTTCTGGAAAACGCCGCAGGCGCAGGGCGGCAAGTTCGTGCCGTACAGCCGCTGGACCCAGGATTACATCGCCATCATGGGCGGCCGCTAAGCCGCGGGGCGCAGCCCGCTGCGCCCGAATTACATCAGAATGGAGCACAGAAAATGACCATTGCCGTGCAATTCATCGATGTTTCGCGGACTTTCGGCGATGTTCGCGCCGTGGATCGGGTATCCATCGACATTCAGGACGGGGAATTCTTCTCCATGCTCGGGCCGTCCGGCTCGGGCAAAACCACCTGCCTGCGCCTGATCGCCGGCTTTGAACAGCTCACTTCCGGCTCGATTCGCATTCACGGCCAGGAAGCCGCCAACCTGCCGCCGTATCAGCGCGACGTGAATACCGTGTTTCAGGATTACGCGCTGTTTCCGCACATGTCGGTGCTGGAAAACGTCGCCTACGGCCTGATGGTGAAGGGCGTCGCCAAACGCGAGCGGCTGGCGCGGGCGCAAGAGGCGCTGGAGAGCGTGGCGCTCGGTTTCGTCGCCGAACGCAAGCCGGCGCACCTGTCGGGCGGCCAGCGGCAGCGCGTGGCACTGGCGCGCGCGCTGGTCAACCGGCCACGGGTGCTGCTGCTGGACGAACCGCTCGGCGCGCTGGATCTCAAGCTGCGCGAGCAGATGCAGGGCGAACTGAAGAAGCTGCAGCGCCAGCTGGGCATCACCTTTATCTTCGTCACCCACGATCAAAGCGAAGCGCTGTCGATGTCCGATCGGGTGGCGGTATTCAATAACGGCCGCATCGAGCAGGTGGATACGCCGCGCGAGCTTTACATGCGGCCGAAGACGCCGTTCGTCGCCGAGTTTGTCGGCACCTCCAACGTGGTGCGCAGCGAGCTGGCGCAGCGTCTGCTCGGCGAAAGCCGAACCTTCTCGATCCGGCCGGAGCATATTCGCCTGCTGGAGCAAGGCGGCGCGGCGCAGGACGAAATCCAGGTGCAGGGCACGCTGCAGGAAATCCACTACCAGGGCGCGGCCACGCGCTATGAGATCGCGCTGAACGGCGGCGAAAAGCTGCTGGTCAGCCAGGCCAATCCACAGTGGATCGCCGAAGGGCAACAGCGTCAGATCGGCCAGCCGATCGTCGCCTGCTGGCCGCGCGCGGCGATGGTGCCGCTGCTGGAGGAGAGGTGAGATGGACATGAGCATCGATTCCCCCCCGGCGCGCGGCGGTAGCGTGCGCGCGCTGTCGACCTGGCTCTATCGCCGGCCGACGCTGTATCTGCTGTTACTGCTGGTGCCGCCGCTGCTGTGGTTCGGCGCGGTGTACCTCGGCTCGCTGCTGACGCTGCTGTGGCAGGGGTTCTACACCTTCGACGATTTCACCATGGCGGTGACGCCGGATCTGACCTTCGCCAACCTGGCGGCGCTGTTCAACCCGGCCAACTACGACATCATCCTGCGCACGCTGACCATGGCGGTGCTGGTGTCGCTGGCCAGCGCGGTACTGGCGTTCCCGATCGCCTATTACATGGCGCGCTACACCAGCGGTCGCGTCAAGGCGTTCTTTTACATTGCGGTGATGATGCCGATGTGGGCCAGCTATATCGTCAAAGCCTATGCCTGGACCCTGCTGCTGGCGAAAGACGGCGTGGCGCAGTGGTTCCTGCAGCACCTGGGGCTGGAGCCGCTGTTGGCTTCGCTGCTGACGGTGCCCGGCATCGGCGGCAACACGCTGTCGACCTCGGGGCTGGGGCGTTTTCTGGTGTTCGTTTATATCTGGCTGCCGTTCATGATCCTGCCGATCCAGGCGGCGCTGGAGCGCCTGCCGCCCTCGCTGCTGCATGCCTCGGCGGATCTGGGCGCCCGGCCGGCGCAGACCTTCCGCCACGTCATTTTGCCGCTGGCGGTGCCGGGCATCGCCGCCGGATCGATCTTCACCTTTTCGCTGACGCTGGGCGACTTTATCGTGCCGCAGCTGGTGGGGCCGCCTGGTTATTTCATCGGCAGCATGGTCTACGCCCAGCAGGGCGCGATCGGCAATATGCCGATGGCCGCGGCCTTTACGCTGGTGCCGATCGTCCTGATCGCCATCTACCTTTCCATCGTCAAACGTCTGGGGGCTTTCGATGCACTCTGAACGCGCGCCCTTAGGGCTGAAGCTGGCCGCCTGGGGCGGACTTGTCTTCCTGCATTTCCCGTTGGCGATCATCGCCATCTATGCCTTCAACACCGAGGACGCGGCCTTCAGCTTCCCGCCGAAGGGCTTTACGCTGCACTGGTTCAACGTTGCCGCCGGGCGGCAGGACATCCTCGATGCGGTGCTGCTGTCGGCGCAGATCGCCTGCCTGGCGACCGCCATCGCGCTGGTGCTCGGCACCCTGGCGGCGGCGGCGCTGTATCGGCGCGATTTCTTCGGCAAAGACAGCATTTCGCTGCTGCTGCTGCTGCCGATCGCGCTGCCGGGGATCGTCACCGGCCTGGCGCTGCTGGCGGCGTTCAAGGCGCTGAACATCGAGCCGGGCATCCTGACCATCGTCGTCGGCCATGCGACGTTCTGCGTGGTGATCGTGTTCAACAACGTCATCGCCCGATTCCGCCGCACCTCGTACAGCCTGATCGAGGCTTCGATGGATCTCGGCGCCGACGGCTGGCAAACCTTCCGTTACGTGATCTTGCCGAACCTCGGCTCGGCGCTGCTGGCCGGCGGCATGCTGGCGTTCGCGCTGTCGTTCGATGAAATCATCGTGACCACCTTTACCGCCGGCCACGAGCGCACGCTGCCGCTGTGGCTGCTGAACCAGCTCGGTCGCCCGCGCGACGTGCCGATCACCAACGTGGTGGCGCTGTCGGTGATGCTGTTGACCATGCTGCCGATCCTCGGCGCTTACTACCTGACCAAAGGTGGGGAAAGCGTCGCCGGCAGCGGCAAATAATTTCCTTACCCGACCTCTGACAAAAGGATAACCCTATGCAAAGCCAACTGTTGATTGACGGCCAACTGGTGAATGGCCAGGGCGCGACCCAGCCGGTGTATAACCCGGCGACCGGCGAAGTGATCGCGCAGGTGGCGGAGGCCAGCCCGGAGCAGGTCGATCGTGCGGTGCTGGCGGCGGACGCCGCGTTCGCCGCCTGGGGGCAAACCACGCCGAAGGAGCGCGCCGAGCATCTGCTCAAGCTGGCGGATCTGATCGACGAGCATGCCGAGACCTTTGCCAGGCTGGAGTCGCTCAACTGCGGCAAGCCTTATCACTGCGTGCTGAACGACGAGCTGCCGGCGGTGGCCGACGTATTTCGCTTCTTCGCCGGCGCCAGCCGCTGCCTGACCGGCATGGCGGCCGGTGAGTATCTGGCCGGACACACCTCGATGATCCGCCGCGATCCGCTCGGCGTGGTGGCCTCGATCGCGCCGTGGAACTACCCGCTGATGATGGCGGCCTGGAAACTGGCGCCGGCCTTGGCGGCGGGCAACTGCGTGGTGATCAAGCCTTCGGAGCAGACGCCGCTGACCACCTTCAAATTGGCCGAACTGGCCGCCGGGCTGTTCCCGCCGGGCGTGCTCAACGTGCTGTTCGGGCGCGGCGCCAGCGTCGGCGATCGGCTGACCGGGCATGACAAGGTGCGCATGGTGTCGCTGACCGGGTCGATCGCCACCGGTGAGCACATCATCGCCCACACCGCCGCCGGCATTAAGCGCACCCATATGGAGCTGGGCGGCAAGGCGCCGGTGCTGGTGTTCGACGACGCCGATCTGCAGCAGGTGGTGGACGGCATTCGCGGCTTCGGGTTCTACAACGCCGGCCAGGATTGCACCGCCGCCTGCCGCATCTACGCGCAGAAAAGCATTTATCCCGAGCTGGTGAAGCGGCTGGGCGAGGCGGTGGCCAGCCTGAAGATCGGCGCGCCGGACGACGAGAGCACCGAGCTGGGGCCGTTGATTACCGCCCAGCATCTGGAGCGGGTGGCCGGTTTTGTCGAGCGAGCCAAAGCGTTGCCGCATGTGCAGGTGGTCACCGGCGGCGAGAAGGTGAAGGGGCCGGGATACTATTTCCAGCCGACGCTGCTGGCCGGCGCGCGCCAGGACGATGAGATCGTGCAGCGCGAAGTGTTCGGCCCGGTGGTGACGGTGACGCCGTTTGACGACGAAGAGCAGGTACTGGCCTGGGCGAACGAATCCAACTACGGATTGGCCTCGTCCGTGTGGACCCGCGACGTGGGCCGCGCGCATCGCTTAAGCGCTCGCCTGCAATACGGCTGTACCTGGGTGAACACCCACTTCATGCTGGTGAGCGAGATGCCGCACGGCGGCCAGAAACTGTCCGGCTACGGCAAGGATATGTCGATGTACGGGCTGGAGGATTACACGGCCATTCGTCATGTGATGTTCAAACATTGATTTTACAATAATTATCCGCACAATAGCGCGGCCTTTGGGCCGGCCCCGGCCGGCCGATGATAATAAAAATTGAAAGGAAGCCTATATGGGTATCACCAGACGCGATTTTCTCAACGGGGTGGCGATCACCATCGCCGCCGGGTTGACGCCGCTGCAAATTCTGCGCGCGTCGCCGCAAACCGCCAATCAAACCCTGTACTACCCGCCGGCGCTGACCGGGCTGCGGGGTAACCATCCGGGCTCGTTCGAGCATGCGCACCAGCTGGGGCGCGACGGCAAAACCTTTGATTTCGGCAGCGTGCCCGCCGTTGAAGAGTTCGATCTGGTGGTGGTGGGCGCCGGCATCAGCGGGCTGGCGGCCGCCTGTTTCTGGCAGCAGCTGAAGGGCGAGCAGCAGCGCATTCTTTTGATCGACAACCACGACGACTTCGGCGGCCACGCCAAGCGCAACGAGTTCAACAGCGACGACGGCATGCTGCTCGGCTACGGCGGCAGCGAATCGCTGCAGTCGCCGCGCTCCAACTTCAGCCCGGTGGCGATGGGGCTGCTGCGCAAGCTCGGCGTCGATATCGACCAACTGGAACAGGCTTTCGACACCACCTTCTACCCGGATTTGAATTTGAGCCGCGGCGTTTACTTCGATCGCAAGAACTTCGGCGTCGACAAGGTGGTGAGCGGCGATCCGGGCCGCACGGTGGCGGACGACATTCCGCGCGATCGCCTCAACGGCCGCTCTTATGAAGCGTTCATCGGCGATTTCCCGCTGCCGGAAAGCGATCGCCAGGCGCTGATCGCGTTGCACACGGTGGAGAAGGATTATCTGCCGGAGATGACGCTGGAGCAGAAGGTCGAGTGGCTCGACACCCACAGCTACACCCAGTTCCTGCGCGAGAAGGTGGGCCTGAGCGAGCTGGCGATCCGGTATTTCCAGCAGACCACCAACGATTTCCAGGCGGTGGGCATCGATGGCACCTCGTGCAGCGATGCGCGCATTTGCGATCTGCCGGGCCTGAACGGCATGAATCTGCCGCCGCTGGACGAAGAGTCGCAGGCGGATCTCGACGATCCTTACGTGTTCCACTTCCCGGACGGCAACGCCACGCTGGCGCGCCTGATGGTGCGCCAGCTGATCCCGGCGGTGGCGCCGGCCGGCAAGGACATGAACGATGTGGTGCTGGCTAAATTCGACTACAGCCAGCTCGATCGGCCGGAGTCGCCGGTGAAGCTGCGTTTGAACAGCACCGGACTGCACGCGGCCAACGTCGGCGACAAGGTGGAAGTCACCTACATGACCGGCGAGAAGATGACCAAAGTACGCGCCGGGCAGGTGGTGATGGCCGGCTACAACATGATGATCCCGTATCTGGTGCCGGAGATGGCGCACCAGCAGCAGGAGGCGCTGAAGCAGAACGTCAAGGCGCCGCTGGTGTACAGCAAGGTGGTGATCCGCAACTGGCAGCCGTTCATCAAGCTGGGCGTGCACGAGGTCTATTCGCCGGCCGCGCCGTACAGCCGCGTGAAGCTGGACTATCCGGTGAGCATGGGCGGGTATCAGCACCCGCGCGATCCGGATCGGCCGATCGGCCTGCATATGGTGTATGTGCCGACGCTGCCGGGCAGCGGCCTTAGCACGCGCGAACAGTCGCGCAAAGGGCGCGCGCTGCTGCTGGGCACGCCGTTCGAAGTGCACGAACAGATGATCCGCGAACAGCTGCAGGGCATGCTGGGCGAGGCCGGTTTCGATCATCAGCGCGACATTCAGGCGATCACCGTCAACCGCTGGTCGCACGGTTACTCCTACTTCCTCAACGGGCTGTTTGACGACGAAGACGAAGCCAAGAAAATCATCGAAACGGCGCGGCAGCCGATCGGCAAGATCGCTATCGCCAACTCCGATGCCGACTGGAGCCCGTACGCCAACTCGGCGATCGATCAGGCGTGGCGCGCGGTTAACGAACTGGCCTACGGCAAGGTTGCCGCCAAGGAGGGAGCATGAGTCTGCGTTCGCTGTACCTGTTGAGCCTGTTGGCCGCCGGCGGCTCGGCCCAGGCGATGTCGGCCGGGGAATACGTCGCCAAAGCCGGTGACTGCACCGCCTGCCATACCGCGCCGGGCGGCGCCGAATTGGCGGGCGGCATGAAGTTCCCGACGCCGCTCGGGGTTATCTACGCCACCAACATCACGCCGGACAAGCTGCACGGCATCGGCGCTTACTCATTCGAAGAGTTCGATCGCGCCATGCGTCAGGGGATCGCCAAAGACGGTCACCGGCTTTATCCGGCGATGCCGTACACCTCGTACGCCAAAATGAGCACGGAAGACATGCGCGCGCTGTATGACTATCTGATGAACGAGGTGCCGGCGCAGAACGTCGCCAACCGCGACAGCGATATCACTTGGCCGCTGTCGATGCGCTGGCCGCTGGCGGTGTGGAATCAGCTGTTCCACGACGACCAGCCGTATCAGGCGGATCCGCAGCAAAGCGCCGAGTGGAACCGCGGCGCCTATCTGGTGCAAGGCGCAGGCCATTGCGGCAGCTGCCACACGCCGCGCGGCTGGGCGATGCAGGAGAAGGGCCTGGACGGCAAGGAACCGGTGTTCCTGAGCGGCGCCGAGCTGGACGGCTGGTACGCCTCCAATCTGCGTGGCCTGCCGCCGGAAGAGGTGACGGCGCTGCTGAAAACCGGCCGCAGCCGCCATGCGGCGGTCGCCGGGCCAATGAGCGAGGTGGTGACCCACAGCACGCAGTACCTCAGCGACGGCGATCTGAACGCCATCGCGGTGTACCTGCGCAGCCTGGCGCCGGACACCGCCGCCAAACCTGCCTCATCTGCTGCGCAGGCGGATAATTCGGGCGGCAAGGCGACCTATGCGATGTACTGCTCGACCTGTCACGGCAATCAAGGTGAAGGCACCGACTTCGCCATTCCGGCGCTGGCGGGCAATGCCACGGTAACGGCGGATAATCCGCTGACCGCGCTGCGGGTGGTGCTGGAAGGGGCGCATACGCCGATCACGCAACGGGCGATGGCGTTCGACATGCCGGCTTATGGCTGGGCGTTGAACGATCGTCAAGCGGCCGATCTGATGAGCTATCTGCGGGGAAGCTGGGGCAACCAGGCGGCGCCGGTGACGGTGCAGCAGGTGCAGGACGCGCGCCAACTGCAGGAGAAATGAAGGGGGAGCGCGGTCTGACGGCCGCGCTCCGCACGCATTACAGCACCTTATGCGGGCCGAAGCATTCGTAGTGGATGCGTTCGGCCTCTACGCCCATCTCCAACAGCTGTTTGCCCACGAACTGCATGAAGGCCACCGGGCCGCAGAAGTAATAGTGCATTTGCGGATCGGCCAGGCTGCCTTGCAGCGCGCTCAAATCCATCAATCCGCGGCTGTGGTAGTCGCGGCCTTCCACGTCATCGGCGCCCGGCTCGCGGTACCACACATGGCGGCTCAGATTCGGCATGCGCCCGGCAATATCCGCCACTTCCTCGGCAAAGGCGTGCACGCTGCCGTTTTCCGCCGCGTGCAGCCAGTGGACCTGCGCCTGATGTTGGCTGTCGTGCAGGCTGTTGAGCATGCCGAGCATTGGGGTTTGGCCGACGCCGGCGGAGATCAGCGCCACCGGCGTGGTCGGCGTCACGTCGAGGAAGAAGTCGCCGTGCGGCGGGGCGATGTCGATCACGTCGCCTTCCTGCGCCTGCTGGTGCAGGTAGTTGGACACTTTACCCTGATCTTCACGCTTCACCGCGATGCGGTAGAACTCGCCGTTCGGCGAGGTGGTCAGCGAGTACTGGCGAATTTCCTGATGTTCCAGACTGTCGTGCTTGATGTAGACCGCCAGGTATTGCCCCGGTTTGAAGTCCGCCACCCGGCCGCCGTCCACCGGCGCCAGCACGAAGCTGCAGATCACGTCGCTCTGCGGCTGCTTCTTCAGAATGCGGAATGCGCGCAGATCGCGCCAGCCGCCGTTGTCGGTTTCGCTCTGCTGATAAATCTGCTCTTCACGCTGAATAAACACGTTGGCCAGCACGCCGTAGGCTTTGCCCCAGGCGTCCAACACTTCCTGACCCGGGCTGAACATTTCGTCCAGCGTCGCCAGCAGGTGGCCGCCGACGATGTTGTACTGCTCCGGCTGGATATTGAAGCTGGTGTGCTTCTGCGCGATGCGCTCCACCGCCGGCAGCAGCGCCGCCAGGTTCTCGATGTTGGCGGCATAGGCGCAGATGGCGTCGAACAGCGCCTGACGCTGATCGCCGTTGCGCTGATTGCTCATATTGAAAATGTCTTTCAATTCCGGGTTGTGGGCGAACATGCGATCGTAAAAGTGGGCGGTCAGCTTCGGCCCGGTTGCTGCCAGCAGGGGGATGGTGGATTTCACGGTGGCGATGGTTTGGCTATCCAGCATGGGAGCGCTCCTTGGGTTGGGATCTTGACGAGAATTTTAATGATGTATTTTAAATGCATCTTATTGGGTTCCGCGCCGCTTGTAAATACCCTTGTTTTCGTTGCGGTGTTCTTCGGGCGTCGATCGCGCTCACAGAACATGAAAAAAGCGCATTGTTCGCATGAGGAAATGTCCGTTGATAAACGGCAGCGTTTCGCGGATCAAAGCCTTGCGCCGCCTTATGCCAATCGTTTGCGTAAAAACCTCTGTCAAGACCTATCTTCGGTAGGGCGAAACGGTTTACACTGTGGCCCAGACCCCAAACGGGTAGTTATTTGGTGATTTTTTAGTTAGCTGATTTAAGTCAGGAGATGCCGGATGTTAAAGCGTGAAATGAACATTGCCGATTACGATGCGGAACTGTGGCGTGCCATGGAGCAGGAAGTGGTGCGTCAGGAAGAGCACATCGAGCTGATCGCGTCTGAGAACTACACCAGCCCGCGCGTAATGCAGGCTCAGGGTTCCCAGCTGACCAACAAATACGCTGAAGGCTATCCGGGCAAGCGTTACTACGGCGGCTGCGAATACGTGGATATCGTTGAGCAGTTGGCTATCGACCGCGCCAAAGAATTGTTCGGCGCCGATTACGCCAACGTGCAGCCGCACTCCGGCTCCCAGGCTAACTTCGCCGTTTACACCGCGCTGCTGCAGCCGGGCGACACCATTCTGGGCATGAACCTGGCGCACGGCGGCCACCTGACCCACGGTTCCCCGGTTAACCTGTCCGGCAAACTGTATAACGTGGTGCCTTACGGCATCGACGACAAAGGTCAAATCGACTATGACGATCTGGCCAAGCAGGCGCAAACCCACAAGCCGAAAATGATCATCGGCGGCTTCTCCGCCTACTCCGGCGTGGTTGACTGGGCCAAAATGCGCGAAATCGCCGACAGCATCGGCGCTTATCTGTTCGTCGATATGGCGCACGTGGCCGGCCTGATCGCCGCCGGCGTGTACCCGAACCCGGTGCCGCACGCGCACATCGTCACCACCACCACCCACAAAACCCTGGCGGGCCCGCGCGGCGGCCTGATCCTGGCGAAGGGCGGCGACGAAGAGCTGTACAAGAAGCTGAACTCCGCCGTGTTCCCTGGCGGCCAGGGCGGCCCGCTGATGCACGTGATCGCCGGCAAGGCGGTGGCGCTGAAAGAAGCGATGGAGCCTGAGTTCAAGGTTTACCAGCAGCAAGTGGCGGTCAACGCCAAGGCGATGGTGGAAGTGTTCCTGCAGCGCGGCTATAAAGTGGTCTCCGGCGGCACCCATAACCACCTGTTCCTGCTGGATCTGGTCGACAAGAACCTGACCGGTAAAGAAGCTGACGCCGCCCTGGGCCGCGCCAACATCACCGTCAACAAAAACAGCGTGCCGAACGATCCGAAGAGCCCGTTCGTCACCTCCGGCGTGCGTATCGGCACCCCGGCCGTGACCCGTCGCGGCTTCAAAGAAGCCGACGTGCGCGAACTGGCCGGTTGGATCTGTGATGTGCTGGACAACATCAACGATGAAGCCACCATCGAACGCACCAAGAAGAAAGTGCTGGATATCTGCGCCCGCCTGCCGGTTTACGCCTAATCCCGCTTTCGCCTGACAAAACCCGCTGCGGCGGGTTTTTTTATGGCCGCTTGCGGCAAACTGTGAGCTGTCTGGCACTCTAACGCATTGAAGTGGAATGAAGATTGCGGGCCGGTGTGAGCTCTGTCAAAGTATTGCCCTCACACCGGAGGGATCATGGTTCTGCAATCCACGCGTTGGCTCGCGCTCAGTTATTTCACCTACTTCTTTTCCTACGGCATCTTCTTACCGTTCTGGGGCGTGTGGCTGAAAGGCGAGGGCATCGCGCCCGAAACCATCGGCATGTTGCTAGGCGCCGGTTTGGTGGCCCGCTTCCTCGGCAGTTTACTGATTGCTCCCCGCGTTAAAGATCCCTCTCATCTGGTCTCCGCCTTGCGCCTGCTGGCGCTGCTGACCCTGGCTTTCGCGGTTGGCTTCTGCTTCGGCAACGGCTGGGGCTGGCTGATGCTGGTGATAGCGGGGTTCAACCTGTTCTTCTCGCCGCTGGTGCCATTGACCGACGCGCTGGCCGCCACCTGGCAAAAGCAAATCCGCATGGACTATGGCCGGGTGCGGCTGTGGGGCTCGCTGGCGTTCGTCATCGGCTCGGCGCTGACCGGGCAGCTGGTGGCGGTGTGGGGCCATAACGCCATTCTCTACAGCCTGATCTTCAGCGTGCTGGCGATGCTGCTGGGCATGTTGCTGAAGCCGAGCGTGATGCCGCAGGGCGAAGCGCGCACGCACGGCGGAGCCGAGCGTTCGCTGTGGGCGCTGTTGAAAGAGGGGCCGGTGTGGCGCTTCCTGCTGTGCGTCACGCTGCTGCAGGGGGCGCACGCCGGCTACTACAGCTTCGGCTCCATTTACTGGCAGGAGGCGGGCTATTCGGCCTCGACCATCGGTTATCTGTGGTCGCTGGGCGTGGTGGCGGAAGTGATTATTTTCGCCAGCAGCAACGTGCTGTTCCGCCGCTGGAATGCGCGCAACCTGCTGCTGCTTTCCGCCTGCTGCGGCGTGCTGCGCTGGAGCCTGATGGCCTACAGCACCGAGCTGGGTTGGCTGCTGCTGATCCAAATCCTGCACTGCGGCACCTTCACCGTCTGCCATCTGGCGGCGATGCGCTTTATCGCCGCGCGCCAGGGGCAAGAGGTGATCCGGCTGCAGGCGGTGTATTCGGCGTTGGCGATGGGCGGCGGTATCGCCGTCATGACGGTGATTGCCGGGTTCCTGTTCGAACATTGGCAGGGCGGGGTATTCTGGGTGATGGCGGCGGTCGCGGTGCCGGCTTTGTTCATCCGGCCGCCGGCGGTCAGCGTCAGCCGTTGATTAAGGCGCTTCCAGCAGCGCGCGAATGGCCTGGCGCTGCCGGGTTTCCAGCGGCAGTTCGGTATAGATCAGCGGCGGGTGCGGATCGTTGTGCACCGCCGCATAAGGGGTGATCACCAGCGTGACGCCCTGCGGCGCGCCGCCGCGCAGATAGTCGCTCAGCGGCAGATACTTGATGTTCAGCGGCAGCAGCGTGAGCTCGCGGATCTGGTATTCCACCTCCTCTTCCAGCTGCGGGTTGTCCAGCGTCAGCAACAGCACCTGTTTTTCCTGCAGCGCGTTGTCCTGCATCAGCCAGGCGCCGAAGCTGATGGCCACCAGGCCCGCCTCCTCGTTGGAAAAATGCACGCCGTACTCCTGCTCCAGCTGTTTCAGCGCTTCCTGCGTGGTGCGCATCAGCCGCGGGTATTTGCGCACCACGTCTTCCAGCAGCATATTGTCGATGCCGATGGCGAAACGGCAGCGCTCCAGCGCCGGCGCCAGGTGGGCGAACAGCTGGCTGACCAGCTCCGCCTGGTTGCTGAAGGCCATGTCGGAAAGCTGCTGGAAGCGCTCGACCATGCTGCCGATCGCCGCCATCAACCGCTGCTCTTGCGCCGAGTCATTGCTGTGGTAGCTGTGATTTTTCAACAGGGTGAAGGTCAGCGCCAAAAAATCGCGCTCGTCCGCCTGCGGCGGCTGGTTAAACAGCCGGTTGCAGGCCTGATGCAGCCAGGCGGCGGCTTGCTGTTCCGGCTTTTGCCGCAGCCAGTCGCGCTGAACGGCGTCGAAACGCGGATGCTGCTGCAGGCGATTTTGCCAGGCGCAGTAGAGCAGGTAATGCTGCAGAAATTGGCGGTCGCGTGCATCGAAACGGCGGTTGAGCAGCGGCTCGCAGGCGTCGAGCGCCCGGGCCAACAGCGATGTCGACCCGGCATCGGCCGCCAGCGCTTGCCTTAGGCGCGGGGCGAAGTCGCTTTCGACGAACTGCGGGCTGCAGCGCAGGGCCCGCCGCAGCCAATGGATCAGGCACAGGCGTTGGTCGAGCGCGCTGCCCCGCAGTTGGTAGCCATGGTCGGGATCGACGGCGATCTCCAGGTGATGGAAACGCTGGATTTCACTGGCCACCTCGGCTATATCTTGCCGGGTTATCGGGGGGGCGACGCCATTGATTCGGCTTAAGGTCTCCAACTGTAACTCGGGCTCCGGCGTGTACAGCATCAGCAGCAGATGACAGCGCCGTTGTTGTCCGGAGAGCTCGGGCACGGGAGAGGTGTCCAGGCTCATTATCACCTTCCGGCATAAAAGGTTGCGATTATGCCTAAGCATAGCAAAAGGCTTTGTAACGTCAGGATGACAGCGCGGCTTTTACTTCGGCTTACAACTTTCGTCACAAATATCGCCGGGAGAGGCGGGCCGTTCGGCAGCTATTTGTGTTATATTATAACAAATGCAGGTAAGACAGGATAATGATGAAGTTACGTCGTCTTTTGGCTGCCCTCGGCGCCGTGTTCAGCGCCGGTGCGATCGCTCATCCGCACAGCTTTATCGACATGAACACCACCTTCGTCGCCAAGGACCAGCGGCTGGTCGGCCTGAAAATGGTGTGGGTGATGGATGAAATCACCTCGGCGGATCTGCTCTACGATGCGAAAAACGCCAAGAGCGATTCGGAAGTGTGGAAAAAGCTGGCGGCGGAAGTGATGGCCAACGTGCTGGGGCAGCACTATTTCACCGATCTTTACCGCGACGGCAAGCCGGTGAAATACCTGAACTTGCCCAGCGAATATCACCTGTCGCGCCAGGGAAACCAGGCGGTGCTGGAGTTCGTGCTGCCGTTGGCCGAGCCGCAGCCGCTGGCGGGCAAGCCGTTCGAGCTTTCTACTTACGATCCGACTTATTTCGTGGATATGACCTATAAAGACCAAAATGCGCTGCATCTGCCGCCGGAGATGGCGCAGCAGTGCAGCTACAAGCTGATGACGCCGAAGCCGAATGCGTCGCTGCAGGCCTATGCGCTGTCGCTCGACAAGAACGACTCGCCCGGCGAAGACCTGGCGCTGGGGCAACAGTTTGCCCAGCGGGTGACGCTGCAATGTCGCTAAATTTCTCGCCGCCGACGACAAGCCGACGCCACTGGGCCTTTGGCCTGTGGCCGCTGTTGCCGTTCACGCTGGCGCTGGCGGCCGCCGCGCTGCTGGCGTGGCACTACTGGCCGCAGCTGCTGATGCAGAGCGTGGTATGGCAAAAAGCGCTGCATCAACAGATGGCGGGGCTGTTGCAGCAGGTGAAGGCCGCGCCGCAGCAGGCCGGGCTGGCGCTGATGCTGTTCAGCCTCGGTTATGGCGTTTTGCATGCGCTTGGGCCCGGCCACGGTAAAGTGGTGATCGCCACCTATCTGGCCACCCACCCGGCGCGGCTGAAAAGCAGCCTGAAGCTGACCTTCGCCGCTTCGCTGGTGCAGGGGCTGGTGGCGATTGCGCTGGTGACGTTGATGTTGGTGATGTTGCAGCTCTCTTCGCGCCAGCTGCACCAAAGCAGCTTTTGGCTGGAGAAGGGCAGTTTTATTCTGGTGATGCTGCTTGGCGTGCTGCTGAGTTGGCGCGCGCTGAAACGTCTGTTTGCGGCGATCAAGGCGATGCGCCCGGCGCCGGCGCTGCGCATCAACAGCCTGACGCCGCTGGCGGCGGATCATGTCCACAGCGCCAATTGCGGCTGCGGCCACCGGCATCTGCCGAGCGACAGCGAGCTGCAGGCGGGAAGCGATTGGCGCACTCAGGCCGCCATCGTGCTGGCGATGGGCATGCGTCCCTGTTCGGGGGCGATTTTGGTGCTGCTGTTTTCCAAGGTGATCGGCGTGTTCGGCTGGGGCGTGCTTTCCGCGCTGGCGATGGCGTTCGGCACCTCGTTGACCATCTCCATGCTGGCGCTGCTGGTGCATTACAGCCGCCGGCTGGCAGTGCGCCTCAGCCGTTCGCGCGCGCCCGCCGCCTGGAGCGCGGTGGCCTGGGGGGCGTTGGCGCTGGCCGGGGGGCTGATCCTGTTGGCCGCCGGGCTGCTGTTGTACGTCAGCGCGCAGCCGGAATTCGGCGGCGGCATCCGCCCCTTCTCCCGCTAACGGGCATAAAAAAAGCGCTGCATCGGCAGCGCTTTTTTTCGATTCGCTTCTGGCGATTAACGCTTCAGCGCTTCGCTCAGTTCTTCACGCATGGTGGCCAGCATGGCTTTCACCACGCGCGGGTTGCCTGCGACCACGTTGCCGGAGCTGAAGTGGTTGTGGCCGCCGACGAAGTCGGTGACCAGGCCGCCGGCTTCACGCACCAGCAGCTCGCCTGCGGCGAAGTCCCACGGCTTCAGGCCGATTTCGAAGAAACCGTCTACGCGGCCGGCGGCCACATAGGCCAGATCCAGCGCGGCGGAACCGGTGCGGCGGAAGTCCGCGCACTGGGTGAACAGTTTGCCGACGATGTTGATGTAAGGCGTAGCGTGCTGTTTGACTTTGAACGGGAAGCCGGTCGCCAGGATGGTGCCATCCAGATCTTTGGCGTTGGTGCCGCGCAGACGGTAACCGTTGAGCTGTGCGCCCTGGCCGCGCGTGGCGGTGAACAGTTCGTTGCGCATTGGATCGTAAACCACGGCCACTTCGGTACGGCCTTTGATGCGTACGGCGATGGAAACGGAGAAATGAGGGAAGCGTTTGATGAAGTTTGCAGTGCCATCCAGTGGATCGATCACCCATTGCACATCGCGATCTTCGCCGATCAGCTCACCGCGTTCTTCGCTCACAATACTGTGTTGCGGATAAGACTTGCGGATGACGTCGATGATCAGATGCTCTGCATCGCGATCGACGTTGGTGACGAAGTCATTGGTCCCTTTCTGGCTCGCTTCTACAGCGTCCGGGGTTTCGTAGTTTTTGGCAATCAGGTTACCGGCCTTGCGCGCAGCGCGCACGGCGATAGTCAGCATCGGATGCATGGGTATCTTCCAACTAGGATGTTAAAGAACAGGAAACGGCGCGAAGTATAGCAGCTGTTCGGCAAATTGCCTACGGCTGTGTTAAGATGCTGCGATTTTCCGCCACGCTCAGAGTTTGTATGCTGCACAATATCCGCATTGTTCTGGTAGAGACTTCACATACCGGCAACATGGGCTCGACCGCCAGAGCCATGAAAACCATGGGTTTAACCAACCTTTATCTGGTTAATCCGCTGATCAAACCCGATTCTCAGGCCATCGCCCTGGCCGCCGGCGCCAGCGACGTGATCGGCAACGCCACCATCGTCGATACCCTCGATGACGCCATCGCCGGCTGCAGCCTGGTGGTGGGCACCAGCGCACGTTCTCGCACCTTGCCGTGGCCGATGCTGGAGCCGCGCGAATGCGGCGTGCGCGCGGTGCACGAAGGCGAGCACGCGCCGGTGGCACTGGTGTTCGGCCGCGAACGCGTCGGGCTGACCAACGATGAATTGCAAAAGTGCCACTACCACGTCGCCATTCCGGCCAACCCGGACTACAGCTCGCTGAACCTGGCGATGGCGGTGCAGATCCTGGCGTACGAAGTGCGCGTGGCCTACCTCGATCGCCAACAGGCGGGCGCGCCGCAGCTGGAAGAGACACCGTATCCGCTGGTGGACGACCTCGAGCGTTTCTATCAGCATCTGGAGCAGACGCTGCAGCGCACCGGTTTCATTCGCCCGTCGCATCCGGGCCAGGTGATGAACCGTCTGCGTCGGCTGTTCACCCGCGCGCGCCCGGAAGGGCAGGAGCTGAATATCCTGCGTGGCATGCTGACGTCGATCGAGAAACAGGATAAACATCAAGGTAATTAATTGATGTGGCATCACGGTGGGCGACAATAGTATTAGTTATCCAAAGGTTATAACATGTATTTTATATACCTTTGTTCTTGCTAAGTTCAAAATGTGCTAATACTTGAGTTAATTACTGGGTTAAATAGTTGACTGTTTTACTCGGGAATGTCAGACTTTCGGCCATATTTGACCAACAGGTAACCATTGAGCTATGAGACTGACATCCAAAGGCCGTTATGCCGTAACCGCTATGCTCGACGTAGCGCTGCATTCTCAGGAAGGGCCGGTGCCACTGGCGGACATTTCCGAACGCCAGGGTATTTCGCTCTCTTATCTGGAACAATTATTCTCCCGTCTGCGCAAGAATGGCCTGGTGGCCAGCGTGCGCGGTCCGGGCGGTGGTTATCTGCTGGGTAAAGACGCGGGTGAGATCGCCGTTGGCGCTGTCATCACTGCTGTCGATGAATCGGTAGATGCAACCCGTTGCCAGGGCAAAGAAGGCTGTCAGGGCGGCGATCGCTGCTTGACCCACGCCCTGTGGCGCGATCTGAGCGAGCGCATCAGCGGGTTCCTGAACAATATTACGCTGGCAGAACTGGTCAACAACCAGGAAGTGCTGGTGGTGGCGGATCGTCAAAACAACGATACGCGCCGCACGGCCAACGGCCGTCCGCAAGAAACTATCAACGTTAATCTGCGCGCATAAGCAGCTGGCGAAATTATTTTAGTTTTTGGAAGTGATGTACGGAGCACAAGAGCAATGAAATTACCGATTTATCTGGATTACTCAGCAACGACGCCGGTTGACCCGCGCGTTGCTGAGAAGATGATGCAGTTTTTGACCCTGGACGGCACTTTCGGCAACCCGGCTTCCCGTTCCCACCGTTTCGGTTGGCAGGCGGAAGAGGCGGTAGACATCGCCCGTAACCAAATCGCCGAACTGGTGGGCGCTGACCCGCGCGAAATCGTTTTCACCTCCGGGGCGACCGAATCCGACAACCTGGCGATCAAAGGCGCTGCCAATTTCTACCAGAAAAAAGGCAAGCACATCATCACCAGCAAAACCGAACACAAAGCCGTGCTCGACACCTGCCGTCAGCTGGAGCGCGAAGGGTTTGAAGTGACCTACCTGGCGCCGCAGAGCAACGGCATCATCAGCCTGCAGGATCTCGAAGCCGCGCTGCGCGATGACACCATTCTGGTCTCCATCATGCACGTCAACAACGAAATCGGCGTGGTGCAGGACATCGAAGCGATCGGCGAAATGTGCCGCGCGCGCGGTATCATCTACCACGTTGACGCCACCCAGAGCGTGGGCAAACTGCCTATCGATCTGAGCAAGCTGAAAGTCGACCTGATGTCGTTCTCCGGCCACAAAATCTATGGCCCGAAAGGCATCGGCGCGCTGTACGTGCGTCGCAAGCCGCGCATCCGCATCGAAGCGCAGGTACACGGCGGCGGTCACGAGCGCGGCATGCGTTCCGGCACCTTGCCTGTCCACCAGATCGTCGGCATGGGCGAAGCTTATCGCATCGCCAAAGAAGAGATGACCGAAGAGATGGCGCGTCTGCGCACCCTGCGTGACCGTCTGTGGAACGGCGTGAAAGATATGGAAGAAGTGTATCTGAACGGCGATCTGGAGCACGGCGCACCGAACATCCTGAACGTCAGCTTCAACTACGTTGAAGGCGAGTCGCTGATCATGGCGCTGAAAGACCTGGCAGTTTCTTCCGGTTCAGCCTGTACCTCCGCCAGCCTCGAGCCGTCCTACGTGTTGCGCGCGCTGGGCATGAGCGATGAATTGGCGCACAGCTCGATCCGTTTCTCCCTGGGGCGTTTCACCACGGAAGAAGAGATCGACTACACCATTCAACTGGTGCGTAAATCCATCGGCCGTCTGCGCGATCTGTCCCCGCTGTGGGAGATGTTCAAGCAGGGCGTGGACATCAACAGCATCGAATGGGCGCATCATTAATTCTCAGGTTTCAGGAGCAAGGTCATGGCTTACAGCGAAAAAGTAATCGATCATTATGAAAACCCGCGCAACGTGGGTTCTTTCGACAACGAAGATCCTACCGTCGGCAGCGGCATGGTAGGGGCGCCGGCTTGCGGCGACGTGATGAAGCTGCAAATCAAGGTTAACGATGAAGGCATCATCGAAGACGCGCGCTTTAAAACTTACGGCTGCGGTTCCGCCATCGCCTCCAGCTCGCTGGTGACCGAATGGATGAAAGGCAAGTCGCTCGATCAGGCTGAAGCGATCAAAAACACCCAGATCGCCGAAGAGCTGGAATTGCCGCCGGTCAAAATTCACTGCTCGATCCTGGCTGAAGACGCCATCAAAGCAGCGATTGCCGACTATAAGAGCAAGCATAGCGCCAAGTAATTTGTCTGAGTCGGCCCGGCCGCGCCGGGCTTTGATGTGAAGTGTGAGGTTGTGATGTCTATTACCATGAGCGACAGCGCTGCGCAGCGTGTTCAGGCGTTTTTGACGAACCGCGGCAAAGGTCTCGGCCTGCGTCTGGGAGTGCGAACTTCCGGCTGCTCCGGGATGGCGTACGTGCTGGAATTTGTTGACGAAGCCAACGATGACGACATCGTGTTTGAAGACAAAGGCATCAAGGTGATCATCGACGGCAAGAGCCTGGTCTACCTTGACGGCACCGAGCTTGATTTCGTTAAGGAAGGCCTGAACGAAGGCTTCAAGTTCAACAACCCGAACGTCTCAAGCGAGTGCGGCTGCGGCGAGAGTTTCAACGTCTGACAGTCCATCGTGCTCCCCCGTTTCGGCGGGGGAACTTCATCCGCTAACGCCCAGAGCACGCTATGGATTACTTTACTTTATTCGGGCTGCCAGTTCGCTACACCGTGGACGGCAGCCTGCTTGCGTCCCGCTTCCAGGATCTGCAACGCCAATTCCACCCCGATCGTTTCGCCAACCAGCCGGAGCGCGAACGCCTGATGGCGTTGCAGCAGGCGGCGACCATCAACGAAGCCTACCAGGCGCTGAAGCACCCGTTAAAACGCGCGGAGTATATGCTATCTTTGCACGGCTTCGATCTGGGCAACGAACAGCATACGATGCGCGACACCGCGTTCCTGATGGAACAGCTGGAACTGCGCGAAGAGCTCGACGCCATTGAGCGCAAGCCGGAGGCGGAAAGCCTGCTGGCCGATTTCGGCGCGCGGCTGGCCGTCTCCATCAAACAGCGCAGTGCGCTGATGCTGCAGCAGTTGGACAGTGAGCAGTGGGCGGACGCCGCCGACACCGTGCGCAAGCTGCGCTTTTTGGACAAACTCCAGCAACAGGTTGAACAACTCGAAGAAAAACTGCTGGGTTTTGAGTAACACCTTCTGATTCTGATTGTGGAAGCTTCAACATGGCCTTATTACAAATTAGTGAGCCTGGCCTCAGCGCCGCGCCGCACCAGCGACGCTTGGCCGCCGGCATCGACTTAGGCACCACCAACTCGTTGGTCGCCACGGTGCGCAGCGGGCAGGCGGAAACGCTGGCCGACGAACAGGGGCGCCATTTGCTGCCTTCGGTGGTGCATTATCAGGCGGACGCGCAGCGCGTCGGCTGGGAGGCGCGCCAACAGGCGGCGCAGGATCCGGCCAATACCGTCAGCTCCATCAAACGCATGATGGGCCGCTCGTTGGCGGACGTGCAGCAACGTTACCCGAACCTGCCGTATCAATTTCAGGCCAGCGACAACGGCCTGCCGCTGATCGTCACCGCCGCCGGCCCGGTTAACCCGGTCGGTGTCTCCGCCGATATCCTGCGGGCCCTGTCCGCGCGCGCGCAAGCGGCGCTGGAAGGCGAGCTGGATGGCGTGGTGATCACCGTTCCCGCCTACTTCGACGACGCGCAGCGCCAGGGCACCAAAGACGCAGCGCGTCTGGCCGGCTTGCACGTTCTGCGCCTGTTGAACGAACCGACCGCGGCGGCGATCGCCTACGGGCTGGATTCCGGCCAGGAAGGGGTGATCGCGGTTTACGATCTGGGCGGCGGCACCTTTGATATCTCCATTCTGCGCCTCAGCCGCGGCGTGTTCGAAGTGCTGGCGACCGGCGGCGATTCCGCGCTGGGCGGCGACGACTTCGATCATCTGTTGGCCGACTGGCTGCGCGAGCAGGCCGGCGTGGCCGATCGCAGCGACCACGGCGTGCAGCGTCAACTGCTGGATGCCGCCATCGCCGCCAAAATCGCGTTGAGCGATGCCGACAGCGTGCGCGTCGAGGTGGCCGGCTGGCAGGGCGAGGTGACCCGCGCCCAGTTTGAAGCGCTGATCGCTCCGTTGGTGAAACGCACGCTGATGGCTTGCCGCCGGGCGCTGAAAGACGCCGGCGTCGCCGCCGACGAGGTGCTGGAAGTGGTGATGGTCGGCGGTTCCACCCGCGTGCCGTTGGTGCGTGAGCAAGTGGGCGCCTTCTTCGGCCGCACGCCGCTGACGTCGATCGATCCGGATAAAGTGGTCGCCATCGGCGCCGCGATCCAGGCCGACATCCTGGTGGGCAACAAGCCGGACAGCGATATGCTGCTGCTGGACGTGATCCCGCTGTCGCTGGGCCTCGAAACCATGGGCGGCCTGGTGGAGAAAGTGATCCCGCGCAACACCACTATCCCGGTGGCGCGCGCGCAGGAGTTCACCACCTTTAAAGACGGCCAGAGCGCGATGATGATCCACGTGCTGCAGGGCGAGCGCGAGCTGGTGCAGGATTGCCGTTCGCTGGCGCGCTTTACGCTGCGCGGCCTGCCGCCGCTGCCTGCCGGGGGCGCGCACATTCGCGTCACCTTCCAGGTGGATGCCGACGGCCTGCTGAGCGTCACCGCGATGGAGAAATCCACCGGCGTTGAAGCCTCGATCCAGGTCAAGCCGTCGTATGGCCTGTCGGACAGTGAAATCGCCGGCATGATCAAGGATTCGATGGCCAATGCGCAAAGCGACGTGGGCGCGCGCAAGCTGGCGGAGCAACGCGTGGAAGCCGCGCGGGTGCTGGAAAGCCTGCAGGGCGCGCTGGCCACCGACGCCGCGCTGCTGAGCGAGGCGGAAAGCCAGGCGATCGCCGCCGCGACCCAGGCGTTGCAGCAGGCGGCGCAGGGTGAAGATCCCGCCGCTATCGAAGACGCCATCAAAACATTAGATGCACAAACGCAAGATTTTGCCGCGCGCCGCATGGACGCTTCCATTCGCCGCGCGCTGGCTGGCCATTCTGTGGATGAGGTTTAACCATGCCTAAAATTGTTTTCCTGCCCCATCAAGATCTTTGCCCGGAAGGGGCGGTTCTGGAAGCCGAAAAAGGGGAGTCGATCCTCAACGTTGCGCTGCGCAACGGCATTGAAATCGAGCACGCCTGCGAGAAATCCTGCGCCTGCACCACCTGCCACTGCATCGTGCGTGAAGGCTTCGATTCGCTGGAAGAGAGCAGCGAGCTGGAAGACGACATGCTGGACAAAGCGTGGGGGCTGGAGCCGGAAAGCCGTCTGAGCTGCCAGGCGCTGGTCGCCGACGAAGATCTGGTGGTCGAAATGCCGCGCTACACCGTCAACCACGCGCGTGAGCATTAATTGTTAGCCGCAGCGTCAACCCGGAGATCATAATGGGACTGAAGTGGACCGACAGCCGTGAAATCGGCGAAGCCCTGTACGACCAATACCCGGATACCGATCCGAAAACCGTGCGTTTTACCGACATGCATCAGTGGATCTGCGATCTGGAAGAGTTCGATGACGATCCGCAGGCTTCCAACGAAAAAATACTGGAAGCGATCCTGCTGGTCTGGTTAGATGAAGCGGAGTAAATAGCGTAACGGGCTGCCATGGGCGGCCCGTTTATTTTGTATCCGACAAGATTAATAAAAGAATAATCCGGAGTAAGAAGGCTATGACAACAGAATTCATGCAGGTCACGCTGTCGCAACAACCTGCCGACGCCCGCTGGGGCGAAAAAGCGCTGCTGAGCACCAACGGCGAAGGGATGACCATTCACCTGACCGGCGCCGACAAGCTGGGCGCGATCCAGCGCGCGGGCCGCAAAATTGATGGCCAGGGCATCAAAAACGTCAAGCTGGCCGGCGACGGTTGGGATTTGGAAAACAGCTGGGCGTTCTGGCAAGGCTATCGCGGGCCGAAAGGGCAGCGCAACGTCGAATGGGCCGAGCTGCCGGAAGCCGCGCGTCAGGAACTGGATAAGCGCCTGAAGATCGTCGACTGGGTGCGCGACACCATCAACATGCCGGCGGAAGAACTGGGGCCGGAGCAATTGGCGACCCGCGCCGTCGATCTGATGTGCGACGTCGGCTGCGATGCCGTCAGCTACCGCATCACCAAGGGCGAAGATCTGCGCGAGCAGAACTATGCCGGCATCCACACCGTCGGCCGCGGCTCCGAGCGCCCGCCGGTGCTGCTGGCGCTCGACTTCAACCCGACCGGCAACCCGGATGCGCCGGTGTTCGCATGCCTGGTCGGCAAGGGCATCACCTTCGACAGCGGCGGCTACAGCCTGAAGCAGAGCGCCTTTATGGATTCGATGAAATCCGACATGGGCGGCGCGGCCACCATCACCGGCGCCCTGGCGCTGGCGGCGGCGCGCGGCCTGAAGCAGCGCGTGAAGCTGTACCTGTGCTGCGCCGACAACATGGTCAGCGGCAACGCCTTCAAACTGGGCGACATCATTCGCTACCGCAACGGCAAAACCGTTGAGGTGATGAACACCGATGCGGAAGGGCGCCTGGTGCTGGCCGACGGCCTGATCGACGCTTCTGAGCAGAACCCGCAGCTGATTATCGACTGCGCCACCCTGACCGGCGCGGCGAAAACGGCGGTAGGCAACGACTATCACGCGCTGTTCAGCTTCGACGACGCGCTGGCGCAGGAGCTGCTGAGCAGCGCCGCCGCCGAGCATGAGCCGTTCTGGCGTCTGCCGCTGGCCGAGTTCCACCGCAGCCAGCTGCCGTCCAACTTCGCCGAGCTGAACAACGTGGCCGGCCCGGCCTACACCGCCGGTGCCAGCACCGCGGCGGCCTTCCTGTCGCACTTCGTCAAGAACTACCAGCAAGGCTGGTTGCACATCGACTGTTCCGCCACCTACCGCAAAGGCGCGGTGGATCAGTGGTCGGCCGGCGCGACCGGGCTGGGCGTGCGCACCCTGGCCAATCTGTTGCTGAGCAAAGCCAAATAATTGAACGCCCGCCGCGTCGGGCGCTAGAATGCGCATTATCTTCGGGGCCCAGCATGCTGGGCCTCGCTATTTGATCCCTGGAGTTTGCCATGAGTGCCCATCATCACGATGCCGCCCCGAGCGAGAACGAACTTGAACGCCTGTTGAAGCTGGCGGTGACGGAGCCGGCCCACCGTCCGGCGTTCTTCCGTGAACTGCTCGACGCCACGGTGCTGATCCTCGGCGACAGCGAGCAGGTGCAGCAGGACGGCGACATTACGCTGAACGCGGATACGCCGGTCAATATCCAGCATTGGGAAAAGCAGGACGGCGGCAGCATCATTCCGTTCTTCACTTCGCTGGATGCGTTGCAGAAGGCCGTTGAGGACGAGCAGCCGTTCATCGCCATGCCGGCTCGGGTGCTGTTTGAAATCACCCAGGGCGCGGATCTGTTCCTCAACCCGAAGGCGGAGTACGGCAAAGAGTTTTATCCGGAAGAGGTGGCGATGCTGCTGGCGACCGGCGGCGTCGTCAAACCGGTGGAGCATTACGTCGACAAAGAGACCCAAATCCTGCTGGGGCAGCCCGAAGAGTATCCGTCGGCGATGGTGGATGCGCTGACCACGCTGTTCAGCCAGCGCAAGCCGGTGCGCCGCGCGTTTCTGGCGCTGATGCACGACCAGGCGGCGGACGAGAAACCGAATCTGCTGATCGGGCTGGAAGTGGATGCCGAACCGGCGGAGATCGAGGCGTTGATCAACGAGGCCGGCAGCGTCGCCAGCGAAACGGCGCCGAATGACGAACCGGTGGATTTCTGCCTGGTATCGGAGAAAGAGCGGGGCGTCAGCCACTACCTGATCGCCCATACGCAGCCGTTTTATCAGCGCCGCTGGGGCAGTTGGCTGCGCAATGTGATCCCGTCTACCGACAAGACCCAATAACGTCGGTGCGCCGCTGAAAGTGGCGAATGAAGATCATATTTTTTTAATGAAATGTTGATTTTCCCGTAGGCAAGCGTTAACGGCGCACATATAATCTGCGCCACTTGAGAAGGCCGGCAACATTGCAGACCGGCCTGTTTTGGAAGTCATACAGAGGCCATCATGACCGTAGAACGTACCTTTTCCATCGTTAAACCAAACGCTGTAGCCAACAACGACATCGGCGCTATCTACGCGCGTTTCGAGCGCGCCGGTTTCAAAATCATCGCCGCTAAAATGCTGCGTCTGACTCGCGAGCAAGCTGAAGGCTTCTACGCTGAGCACAAAGGCCGCCCATTCTTCGACGGTCTGGTTGAGTTCATGACCTCCGGCCCAATCATGGTGCAGGTTCTGGAATCTGAAAACGCCGTGCAGCGCAACCGCGACATCATGGGCGCAACCAACCCGGACAACGCACTGGCCGGCACCCTGCGCGCCGACTACGCGGACAGCTTCACCGCTAACGCCGTTCACGGTTCCGACTCCGTTGAATCCGCACAGCGTGAAATCGCTTACTTCTTCAACGAAAGCGAAATCTGCGCACGTTAATCGTGCCGTTGCTGATAACCAGGCATTCACCGGCTGAAACAATAAAAATGCCCTGAATGCCTTTCAGCCATAGAAACCCGCTACTAAAATTTGTACAATGCCGCGCCCCTGATAAGACGACTTGTCAGGGGCGTGTTTTTAGTGCCGCCACCCGAATCATGCGGGCTGAAATGCACAACTTACTTTCCATTCTTTAGCGCCATAACGTGTAATAACGAGGCCAGAGATCATTATGTTAGAACCCATCACGTCCGAGCACACCGTGTCTGAAAATAATTCGCTGACTACCCCCTCCGTTAACGTGGAGCAACCGGCTGCGGCCAAAATCAACCTGCTGGATCTGAACCGCCAGCAAATGCGCGAGTTCTTCGCCGAAATGGGCGAAAAACCGTTCCGCGCCGATCAGGTGATGAAGTGGATTTATCACTACTGCTGCGACGATTTCGAGCAGATGACCGACATCAACAAAGTCCTGCGCGGCAAGCTGCAGCGCGTGGCGGAAATCCGCGCGCCGGAAGTGGCGGAAGAACAGCGTTCGGCCGACGGCACCATCAAGTGGGCGATCAAGGTGGGCGATCAGCAGGTCGAAACCGTGTATATCCCGGAAGCCGACCGCGCGACGCTGTGCGTCTCCTCGCAGGTAGGCTGCGCGCTGGAGTGCAAATTCTGTTCGACGGCGCAGCAGGGCTTCAACCGCAACCTGCGCGTGTCGGAAATCATCGGCCAGGTGTGGCGCGCGGCGAAGATCATCGGCGCGCTGAAGGTGACCGGCCAACGCCCGATCACCAACGTGGTGATGATGGGCATGGGCGAGCCGCTGCTCAACCTGAACAACGTGGTTCCGGCGATGGAAATCATGCTGGACGATTTCGGCTTTGGCCTGTCCAAACGCCGCGTGACCCTGTCTACCTCCGGCGTGGTGCCGGCGCTGGACAAGCTGGGCGACATGATCGACGTGGCGCTGGCCATTTCGCTGCACGCACCGAACGACACCATCCGCGATGAGATCGTGCCGATCAACCGCAAGTACAACATCGAGACCTTCCTGTCCGCGGTGCGTCGCTACCTGGAGAAATCCAACGCCAACCAGGGCCGCGTCACCGTCGAGTACGTGATGCTGGATCATATCAACGACAGCACCGACGACGCGCATCAGCTGGCGGAAGTGCTGAAAGACACGCCGTGCAAGATCAACCTGATCCCATGGAACCCGTTCCCGGGTGCTCCGTACGGCCGCAGCTCCAACAGCCGGGTGGATCGTTTCTCCAAGGTGTTGATGGAATACGGCTTTACGACTATTGTTCGTAAAACCCGTGGTGACGATATCGACGCCGCCTGCGGGCAACTGGCGGGTGAAGTGATCGACCGTACCAAGCGTACCCTGAAGAAGAAAATGGCCGGGGAACCTATCAACGTACGGGCGGTCTGAATCCTATAGCACCATTTTTTGTTATCTAACAGCCTGTTATGCGCAAGCGTGTCGCTGGTGGGCGTTAGCTGACGGCCGATAAGGAAATGAATGCGGGCATGAAGCTGAAACTGTGGGGTATGTGGCTGGCGGCCGGGTTGTTGGCCGGGTGTTCCGGTTCAGCGCCGGAAAAGGAAGCACAGGTCTCTGAGGCGGGTCAGACGCGCCTGCAGCTGGGGCTGGAGTACCTGCAGCAAGGCGACATGGACGCCGCGCGCCAGAACCTGGAAAAGGCGCTGGACGCGGCCCCGCAGGATTACCGCACGCAGTTGGGCATGGCGCTCTACGCGCAGCGCAGCGGTGAAAATGCCGAGGCCGAACAGCGTTATCGGCAAGCGCTCAAACTTGCGCCGGGCAATGGCACCGTACTGAATAATTACGGTGCGTTTCTTTGCGGTTTAGGGCAGTATGTACCGGCGCAACAGCAGTTTAGCGCTGCGGCGCTGGCGCCCGATTATGGCCAGGTCGCCGACAGCCTGGAAAACGCAGGTTACTGTTTTCTCAAGGCCGGACAAAACGACGAAGCGCGCACGCTGTTGAGCCGCGCGCTGAAAGTCGATCCGGACAAAGGCACTCCGCTGCTGGCGGAGGCCGAAAAGCAATTTGGAGAAGGGAAGCGCGCCCAGTCGCAACTTTTATTGGATGTTTATCAGCATGTTCTGCCGGCCAGCGCCAGCAGCTTATGGTTACAGATTCGTTTCGCCGCGTTAGCCGGCCGCCAGGATAGCGTTCAACGCTATGGCAAGCAGCTAGCGCGAAGTTTTCCACAATCCAAACAGTACCAGCAGTTCTTAGCTAATGAATACTGAAGCCTCCCAAGATAAAACCGTATCCATGACGACGGGCCAGCGCCTGCGTCAGGCCCGTGAGCAACTCGGGCTGAGCCAACAGACCGTTGCAGAACGCCTGTGTCTCAAAATGTCCACCGTGCGCGATATCGAGGAAGACAGCGTGTCCGCTGACCTCGCGTCCACCTTCGTGCGCGGCTACATCCGTTCCTACGCCAAGCTGGTGCATCTGCCGGAAGACGAACTGCTGCCGATGTTGGCCAAGCAGGCGCCGTTGAAGATGGCGAAAGTGGCGCCGATGCAAAGTTTCTCGCTGGGCAAGCGCCGCAAGAAACGCGACGGCTGGCTGATGAGCTTCACCTGGCTTATCGTGTTCGTGGTGATCGGCCTGACCGGCGCCTGGTGGTGGCAAAACCACAAGGCGCAGCAGGAAGAGATCGCCACCATGGCCGATCAATCCTCGGCGCAGCTTTCACAGAATAACGAAGGGCAGTCCGTGCCGCTGACCGACGGCAATGCCGACGCCGGCACCAACGTGCCGTTGACCGACAACAGCGCCGCGCCGGCCGATACCGGCGCAGCGGCTCAGGCGCCGGCGGCGACCGCCCAGGCGCCGAGCGCGGCTCAGCAGCAGCCTGCCGTGGTGTCGCCAAGCCAGACCACCCTGCCGGAAACCGCGCCGGCGGCGCAAGCGCCGTTGCCGACCGCCGATGCGGGCGTGGCTGCGCCGGCGGCCGATCCGAACGCGCTGGTGATGGATTTCTCCGCCGACTGCTGGCTGCAGGTGACCGACGCGAGCGGTAAAACGCTGTTCAGCGGCACCCAGAAGCAAGGCGGCAAGCTGAACCTGACCGGCACTGCGCCGTATAAACTGACCATCGGCGCGCCGGCGGCAGTTCAGATCCAGTATCAGGGTAAACCGGTTGATTTAAGCCGGTTCGTTAAGTCAAACCGTGTTGCTCGCCTGACCGTCGCCGCGCAGTAATCGCGCGGCACCGGTCGTGATGTCAGAGCAGCAATGGAGAGTAAGTAATGCATAACCAAGCGCCCATCAACCGTCGAAAATCTACACGCATTTACGTCGGCAAGGTGCCTATTGGTGATGGCGCGCCGATTGCCGTGCAGTCGATGACCAACACCCGTACCACCGATGTTGAAGCAACGGTTAATCAGATCAAAGCGCTGGAGCGCGTGGGCGTCGACATCGTCCGCGTTTCGGTTCCAACCATGGACGCCGCCGAGGCGTTCAAACTGATCAAGCAGCAGGTCAACGTGCCGCTGGTCGCCGATATCCACTTCGATTATCGCATCGCACTGCAGGTGGCCGAATATGGCGTAGACTGCCTGCGCATCAACCCGGGCAACATCGGCAACGAATCGCGCATTCGCTCGGTGGTGGACTGCGCCCGTGACAAGAACATCCCGATTCGCATCGGCGTCAACGGCGGCTCGCTGGAAAAGGACCTGCAGGAAAAGTACGGCGAACCTACGCCGGAAGCGCTGCTGGAATCCGCCATGCGCCACGTGGACATCCTCGATCGCCTCAACTTCGACCAGTTTAAGGTCAGCGTCAAGGCGTCGGACGTGTTCCTGGCGGTGCAATCCTACCGCTTGCTGGCGTCGCGCATCGATCAGCCGCTGCACCTGGGCATCACTGAAGCCGGCGGCGCGCGCAGCGGGTCGGTCAAATCGGCCATCGGCCTGGGTATGCTGCTGTCTGAAGGCATCGGCGATACCCTGCGCATCTCGCTGGCGGCGGATCCGGTCGAAGAGGTGAAGGTCGGTTTCGACATCCTGAAGTCGCTGCGCATCCGCGCGCGCGGCATCAACTTCATCGCCTGCCCGACCTGCTCGCGTCAGGAGTTCGACGTGATCGGCACGGTGAACGCGCTGGAGCAGCGCCTGGAAGACATCATCACGCCGATGGACGTTTCGATCATCGGCTGCGTGGTGAACGGCCCGGGCGAAGCGCTGGTGTCCACCATGGGCGTAACCGGCGGCCACAAGAAGAGCGGCTTCTATGAAGACGGCGTGCGCCAGAAAGAGCGTTTCGACAACGAACAGATGATCGACCAGCTGGAAGCGAAAATTCGCGCCAAGGCCGCGATGATGGACGAAAGCAAACGCATCACGGTCAACCTGCTGGAAAAATAAGCGTTATCGCTACACGGCGGGCCTGTTGGCCCGCTTGTTTATGAACCTGAAGGGCAGAAAACCGCATCCGCGTTGAATACCGGGCGGCAAAGTCCCTATAATCGGGTTCATTTTTACAGACAACGGACAGAGAACTCACGTGGCAAAGAACATTCAAGCCATTCGCGGCATGAACGACTACCTGCCGGAAGAAACGGCATTATGGCAGCGTATTGAAGGCACCCTCAAGCAGGTGCTGGGCGGCTACGGTTACAGCGAAATCCGGTTGCCGATTGTAGAGCAGACCCCGTTATTCAAACGCGCGATCGGCGAAGTGACCGACGTCGTGGAAAAAGAGATGTATACCTTCGAAGACCGCAACGGCGAAAGCCTGACGCTGCGTCCGGAAGGGACGGCTGGCTGCGTGCGCGCCGGCATCGAACATGGTCTGCTGTACAATCAGGAACAGCGTCTGTGGTACATCGGCCCGATGTTCCGCTACGAGCGCCCGCAGAAGGGGCGTTACCGTCAGTTCCATCAGCTGGGCGCGGAAGTGTTCGGCCTGCAAGGCCCGGATATCGACGCCGAGCTGATCCTGCTGACCGCCCGCTGGTGGAAAGCGCTGGGCATCGCCGAGCACGTCACGCTGGAGCTGAACTCCATCGGTTCGCTGGAGGCGCGCGCCAACTACCGCGACGCGCTGGTGGCGTTCCTGGAGCAGCACGTCGAGGTGCTGGACGAAGACTGCAAACGCCGCATGTACAGCAACCCGCTGCGCGTGCTGGACTCCAAAAATCCTGAGGTGCAGGCGCTGCTGAACGACGCGCCGCGCCTGTCCGAGTACCTGGATGAAGAATCCCGTGCTCACTTCGCCGGTCTGTGTGAACTTTTGGCGCAGGCAGGTATCCCATATACCGTTAACGAGCGCCTGGTGCGCGGTCTGGATTACTACAACCGCACCGTGTTTGAGTGGGTGACCACCAGCCTGGGCGCGCAGGGCACCGTCTGCGCGGGCGGCCGTTACGACGGCCTGGTCGAGCAACTGGGCGGCCGCGCCACCCCGGCGGTCGGTTTCGCCATGGGCCTCGAGCGTCTGGTGCTGCTGGTGCAGGCGGTCAACCCGGAATTCAAGGCGCCGTCGGCTATCGACGTGTACGTCATTTCTTCCGGCGCGGGCACCCAGAGCGCGGCGATGCGGCTGGCTGAACAGGTGCGCGACGCGGCGCCGCAGCTGAAGCTGATGACCAATTACGGCGGCGGCAACTTCAAGAAGCAGATCACCCGTGCGGACAAATGGGGCGCGCGCATCGCGCTGATCCTGGGTGAGAGCGAAGTGGCGGCGCAGCAGGTGGTGGTGAAAGACCTGCGCAGTGGTGAACAAGAAACGCTGGCGCAAAGCGAAGTCGCTGCGCGTCTGGCTTTGATGTTAGGTTAAGGAGAAGGACACCGTGGAAGTTTATACCACTGAAAACGAACAAGTCGACGCACTGCGTCGGTTCTTTGCCGAGAACGGCAAAGCGCTGGCGGTGGGCGTGGTGCTCGGAATTGGTGCCCTGGTTGGCTGGCGTTATTGGCAGAGCCATGAAAACTCCAACATGATGGCGGCATCGCAATCCTATCAGGAAGCCAGCGATCGTCTGGCGGCCGGCAAGCCGGATGACGTGGCTGCCGCAGAGAAATTTGTCCAGGCCAACGGCAACAGCTACGGCGTACTGGCCGCGCTGCAGTTGGCCAAGCACTTTGTCGAACAGAATGATTTCGCCAAGGCGGAACAACAATTGGTGCTGGCGCAGGGCCAGACCAAAGACGACAACCTGTTGGCGATGATCGACCTGCGTCTGGCGCGCGTCCAGCTGCAGGAGAAAAAGCTGGATGAAGCGCTGAAAACGCTGGATGGCGTGAAAGGCGAAGGCTGGGTGGCGATGATGCAGGATGTGCGCGGCGATGTATTGCTGGCCAAGGGCGACGCCAAGGGCGCGCGCGAAGCTTACAGCAAAGGCATTGAGTCCAATGCTTCTCAGGCGCTGCAGGTTCTGCTGCGCATGAAATTGAATAACTTGTCCAGCTAAGGGGAATTCCCATGCAATTGCGTAAAACACTCTTGGTCGGACTGGTTTCCGCTGCCTTGCTGAGTGGTTGCTCGCTGTTTAACAGCGAAGAAGACGTGGTTACCATGTCGCCGTTGCCGAAAGTTGAAAATCAGTTTACGCCGAGCAAGGCGTGGAGCACCTCGGTGGGCGACGGTATCGGTGAGTATTACTCCCACCTGCGTCCGGCCTATCAGGACAGCACCATTTACGCCGCCGATCGCTTCGGCATCGTGAAAGCGATGGACGCCGACAGCGGCAACGAGAAGTGGAAGGTCAATCTCTCCGAGAAGACCGGTTTCTTCTCCAGCAACCTGTCTGCGCTGCTGTCGGGCGGCCTGACGGTCGCGGGCGACAAGGTTTACGTCGGCAGCGAAAAAGCGGTGGTTTACGCATTGAACACCGCCGACGGCGCCATCGCCTGGCAGACCAAAGTGGCCGGCGAAGCGATCTCCCGTCCGGTTGTCAGCGACGGCATGGTGTTGGTGCACACCTCCAACGGCATGCTGCAGGCGCTGAACGAAGCCGACGGCGCGGTGAAGTGGACGGTTAACCTGGACATGCCTTCGCTGTCGCTGCGCGGTGAATCCGCGCCGGCCGTCGCTTTTGGCGCCGCCATCGTCGGCGGTGACAACGGCCGCGTCAGTGCGGTGCTGATGCAGCAGGGCCAGATTATCTGGCAACAGCGTATTTCTCAGCCGAGCGGCGCAACCGAAATCGATCGCCTGAACGACGTGGACACCACGCCGGTGATCGTTGACGGCGTGGTCTACGCGCTGGGTTACAACGGCAACCTGACGGCGCTGGATCTGCGTTCCGGCCAGATCATCTGGAAACGCGAGCTGGGTTCGGTGAATGATTTCATCGTCGACGCGGGCCGCATCTACCTGATCGACCAGAACGATCGCGTGGTGGCGCTCAGCACCGAAGGCGGCGTGACCGTGTGGACGCAGAGCGATCTGCTGCACCGTAACCTGACGCCGCCGGTGATGTATAATGGTTATCTGGTGACCGGTGACGCCGAAGGTTATCTGCACTGGATCAACACCACCGATGGCCGTTTTGTCGCCCAGCAGGAAGTGGACAGCTCCGGCTTCCTGTCTGCGCCGATGGTGGCCAGCGACAAGCTGATCATCCAGGCTCGCGGCGGGAAAGTTTACGCTTTCACCCGCTAACGCCGCTCGTCGCATGGCTTGAAAACGGCTCCTGAATGTTCAGGGGCCGTTTCGTATTTTTATAAGCTGCACCGCTGGTGTCTATCCACAGTGCAGTAACGCATTGATTATTAAGTAATGAGGCTTCAACAATGATACCTGTCGTCGCGCTGGTCGGGCGCCCGAATGTGGGTAAATCCACCTTGTTCAACCGTTTAACCCATACGCGCGATGCGCTGGTGGCGGATTTCCCGGGGCTGACGCGTGACCGCAAGTATGGTCGTGCTGAAATCGAAGGCAATGAATTCATCATCGTCGATACCGGCGGCATCGACGGCACCGAAGACGGCGTAGAAACGCGCATGGCCGGCCAGTCGCTGCTGGCGATCGAAGAAGCGGACATCGTGCTGTTCATGGTCGACGCCCGCGCCGGCCTGATGCCGGCGGATCAGGGCATTGCCCAGCACCTGCGCAGCCGCCAGAAGGCGACCTTCCTGGTGGCCAACAAGACCGACGGCCTGGATCCGGACACCGCCACCGCCGATTTCTACTCGCTCGGTCTGGGTGAAGTGTTCGCTATCGCCGCTTCTCACGGCCGCGGTGTGACCCAGCTGATTGAACACGTGCTGGTGCCGTTCGTGCCGGAAAAACCGGAAGACGTCGAGCTGACCGAGGAAGAGGCCAACGCCGCTTACTGGGCCGAGCAAAACGGCGAAACGCTGGAAGGCGAAGAAGACGAAGAGCCGGAAGAAGCGTTCAATCCGCAGGATCTGCCGATCAAGCTGGCGATCGTCGGCCGCCCGAACGTCGGTAAGTCTACGCTCACTAACCGCATCCTCGGCGAGGAGCGCGTGGTGGTGTATGACATGCCGGGCACCACCCGCGACAGCATCTACATTCCGATGGTGCGCGACGAACGCGAATACGTGCTGATCGACACCGCCGGGGTGCGCAAACGCGGCAAGGTGACCGAAACTGTCGAGAAATTCTCGGTGATCAAGACTCTGCAGGCGATTGAAGACGCCAACGTGGTGCTGCTGGTGATCGACGCGCGTGAAGGCATTTCCGATCAGGATCTCTCTCTGCTCGGCTTTATCCTCAATAGTGGGCGCTCACTGGTGATTGCGGTCAACAAGTGGGACGGCATGAGCGAAGAAGATCGCGAGCACGTGAAAGAGATGCTCGATCTGCGTCTGGGCTTCGTCGACTTCGCGCGCGTGCACTTCATTTCCGCCCTGCACGGCAGCGGCGTCGGCAACCTGTTCGAATCGGTACAGGAAGCCTACGAGTGCGCAACCCGCCGCGTAAACACCTCGATGCTGACCAAAATCATGCAGATGGCGGTTGACGATCACCAGCCGCCGTTGGTGCGCGGCCGCCGCGTGAAGCTGAAATATGCCCATGCCGGCGGTTACAACCCGCCGATCGTGGTGATCCACGGCAACCAGGTCAGCGATCTGGCCGATTCGTACAAACGCTATCTGATGAACTATTTCCGCCGCTCGCTGAATGTGATGGGGACCCCGATCCGCATCCAGTTCAAAGAGGGGGACAACCCGTTTGCCGGCAAACGCAACCTGCTGACGCCGACCCAGATGCGTAAGCGCAAGCGCCTGATGAGCCACCTGAAAAAGAGCAAGTAATCGCTCATGAGGGGCGCGGCAGTGATGCCGCGCCCCTTTTTTATTGGCCCGAAATCGTTTTATTATCTGAAGATTACCTCGCCTGTCTGAAGGAACACCATGTCCTGGGAAACCTGGAGTTTTGCGTTCGACGTCACCGTGCCGAATCTGCTGATGATGCTGCTGGGGATCCTGCTGCGCCATTGGCGCCTGATGGATGACCGCTTCGTCGACGGTGCGACCCGCCTGGTGTTCAATCTGGCGCTGCCGTGCCTGCTGTTTTTCAGCATTGCCACCAACCATCCGCAGCTGCTCGGCAATCTGCCGCTGGTGCTGTTCGGCGCGGTCGGCACGCTGGCGACCTTCCTGCTGCTGGAGCTGGCGGCCAGGTGGGTGGTGAAAGAACCGCGTGAGCGCGGGGTATTCGTACAGGGCGGCTTCCGCGCCAACACCGCCATCGTCGGTCTGGCCTACGCCATGACCGCCTACGGCAGCGAAGGCATTGCGCTCGCCTCGCTGTACCTGACGGTGACCGTGATCCTGTTCAACATACTGTCGGTCATCACCCTCACGCGCAGCCTGCAGGGCGGGCAGGGCAAGAAAATCAGCCACCTGTCGCTGCTGCGCAGCATCGTCACCAATCCGCTGATCATCGGCCTGGTGTGCGGGCTGCTGTATGCGCAAACCGGGCTGGGCATCCCGACCGTGATCCGCCAGACCGGCAGCTATATCTCCGCGCTGTCGCTGCCGTTGGCGCTGCTGTGCACCGGCGCCAGCCTGGATTTTCGCGCCATGTTCCGCTCGTCCAACGTGGCGGCGCTGTCGTCGGCGGCCAAGCTGTTTCTGGTGCCGTTCCTGATGACGCTGGCCGGCTGGCTGTGCGGGTTTCACGGCGCGGCGCTGGGCATCATCTTCCTGTTTTCCGCCACGCCGACCGCTTCGGGCAGCTATGTGATGACGCGCGCCATGGGCGGCAACGCCACGCTGGCGGCCAATATTATCGCCATCACCACCGTCGGTTCGTTCTTCACCACCGCGTTGGGGATCTATTTTTTGCGCTCATGGGGCGCGATTTAACCTGGGAGTCGTTATGGACGCGCACTGTCCGCACTGTCGTCAGACCATGAATTGGGTAGCGGGTCACTACCATTGTGCCGCCTGTCAGCGCGATTATCGGCAGCTGGCGAGCTGCCCGGAGTGCGGGCAGCCGCTGCAAGAGTTGAAGGCCTGCGGGGCGGTGGATTACCTGTGCCAGAACGGGCACGGGCTGATCTCCAAAAAACGGGTGAATTTCAGCTATCAGCCGCTGTAAGCCCTCACTCATCCACCTGGCCGGTTTTCCACAGATCCACCAGCGCCTGCGGCGCGCTGCTTTCCGGGATTAACAGCACGATCTCGGTGCTCAGGGTGGGGCTGGTGTAGTTGATCTGTATGCGGTAGTAGCGCTGGTCGCCGCAGCCGGGGGAGTTGGGCTGGCCTTCTTCCTGCGCATAAGGCAGCGTCTGGTTCAGCAGCTGATTCAGGCGCTGCCGCTGCTCCGGCGTGATATCGGCCAGCGCGATGCGGCGCTGGCCCGCCAGTTTGGGAATGTAGGCGAAGCCTCCCTCGCGCGCCAGCTCAATGACCGTATCCTGATTGAGCGTCGGCAGCGGTTTCATTATTCCACCCCCACCTGATGCCAGGCTTGTTGCACCTTGTCCGCCACGCTCTGGTCGAAACGCGCTTGCGCATGTTTCACCGTGGCGCGGGCGAAGGTGGCGAAATCGGCATTTTGCGGCAGCGCTTTGTCGCATACCGTGTCATACCAGACGTAGCCGGCTTTCTCCCAGGCGAAGCCGCCCAGCGCCGTCGCCGCCAGGTAGAAGGCGCGGTTGGGGATGCCGGAGTTGAGGTGCACGCCGCCGTTGTCTTCCTTGGTCTGGATATAATCCTTCATGCTGGCGGGCTGCGGGTCTTTGCCCAGCAGCGGGTCATCGTAGGCGGTGCCGGGCGCCGACATCGAGCGCAGCCCTTTGCCTTTGATGCCCTTGGCGAGCAGCCCGGCGCCGATCAGCCAGTCGGCTTTATCGGCGGTTTGCTGCAGGTGGAACTGCTTGACCAGCGAACCGAACACGTCGGACAGCGATTCGTTGAGCGCCCCGGACTGCTGGTAGTAGATCAGCCCGGCTTCGCTCTCGGTCACGCCGTGCGCCAGCTCGTGGCCGACCACGTCGATGGCGATGGTGAAACGGTTGAAAATCTCGCCGTCGCCGTCGCCGAACACCATCTGCTGGCCGTTCCAGAAAGCGTTCTGGTACTCCTTGCCGTAGTGTACGCTGCCGACCAGCGGCAGCCCCTGGTTATCCAGTGAGTTGCGGCGGTAGGCCCGCCAGAAGAAATCGTAGGTGACGCCGAGGTAGTCGTAGGCTTCGTCCACCGCCACGTCGTGGTTGCTGGGCTGGCCCTCTTTACGCACCTGTTTGCCGGGCAGTTGGGTGCCGTTCTGGGCGTCGTAGATATCGCGGAGCGCTTCGCCGGCTCGGGCGTTTTTCTCGGTCGGTGAACGCAGCGGCTTGTTGCCGAGCAGGCTTTGCACGTGGTTCAGGGTGTGCAGCGCGCAGTCGCGCTGCGGGGCGTTGCCGTGTTCAATGATGCGGCGCAGCATGTAGGGAGGAATGACGGAACGCATGCGCTGGGCTGGCATAGTGGCTCTCCTTAGGCAAAAAATTTTACCTCATCGAATGAATGCACTGTGCCTAAGTGTAGCCTACTCGTCATAAAGCCTGTGGTCATGCGTGCTCACCGCCGGCGCAGTCTTGTGCGGGCTGATGCGCCGCACCGAGGCGCGTACCGCCAGCCGGCCGTGCAGCAGCAGATTGCACGGCGGCGCGTCGGCGCGCAGCATGCGCCGCTGCAGCAGTTGGATCGCCTCGTAACCCAGTTCGTCGCGCGGCACCTGCACCGAGGTCAGCGGCACGTCATGGATTTCCGCCAGGTTGAAGCCGTCGGTGCTCATCACCGACACGTCGCCCGGCACGTTCAGCCCTCGCTTGTTGAGCGCCTTGACCGCCCCGACCGCCATGTAGTCGCCGCCGGCCAGGATCGCCGTCGGCAGCGGGGCGTGGCCGTGGATGCCATCGAGATAGGTGGTCAGCGCCTGCTCGGCCTCTTCGCTGCCGAAGCCGGAGGTGGTGACCAGATGGCGGCCGTCGTCGAACGGCAGATGATGCCGCGCGTAGGCTTGCCGGATGCCCGCCAGCCGCAGCTCCATGGTGTGGCGGCGCAGACACTGCAGGTTGAGAATATGGCTGTGCCCCTGCTGGAACAGGTAGCTGGCGGAGTAATCGCCGATCAACTGATGATCCGGCGAGACGCTGTCCAGCCGCATCTGCCGATCGCTGCAGTTGATCAGCACGCAAGGTTTGTGCAGATCGGCCGCCAGGGTGTGGATATGCTCGTCGTCGATGCCGATGATCAGCGCCGCTTCGGTGTGCGGATCGCTCATCTTTTCCAGAAACAGCGCGCCGTCGCTGCGCTGCTCTTCCAGCCCGCAGTAGCGGATGCGCACCTCATGCTCCATCAGCGCGGCGGCAATGCCCTGAATGACCTTGTAGTAGAAGATGTCGGTGCGCACGTCGAACGCGCGCTGCGGCGCGAACACCATCACGTTGTTCAGCATCAGCCGGCCGCTGGAAATGCCCTGCAGAATGCCGTTTTGCTGCGCACAGTCCAGCACCTTGCGGCGCGCCTCGGCGCTGGTGTTGGCCTTGCCGGCCAGCACGCGGGAAACGGTGCTGATCGACAGCCCGGTTTGGCGGGCGATCTCCTGGATTTTCAGCTTTCCGTTCATTTTGTGATCTCCTTCAAATTCGTCCATGAGAATATTTTCACTGCGGATTTTCAGCGTCTTGACCTGATTTATCGGCCATTATGACTATTTTTTCACCCGCCTGTGAAAATCTTTGCAAAAAACCCCGTTTCGCTGTGCGCTATCGCTGAGTAGTCTGCATTGGTACACCAATTTTGGGACATGTCAGTCCAATTTTAACGGTGTGCGAAAAAGAAAACAAAAAATAAATCATGGGGTTGTGATGGACTGCCGGTCTGTTATGCGAACGTTGGCCTGTGTTCAACGTCCCCTTTTGATAGCGCAACGTACCTTACCAATGCGCGCGTCGCTGTCACAGGCGGCCGCGGGGAGATAACCGATGAGTGTGGAGATCAATCAGACGGTCGCGCAGAGCGGCCGGCGCAAGTTCAAATCGCTGCGCTGGTGGATGCTGGCGCTGTTCTTGCTGGGCGTCACGGTCAACTACATTACCCGCAACTCGCTGGGCATTCTGGCGCCGGAGCTGAAAACCAGCCTGAACATGAGCACCGAGCAATATGCCTGGGTAGTGGCGTCGTTCCAGCTGGCCTACACGGTGTTCCAGCCGATCTGCGGCTGGCTGATCGACGTTATCGGCCTGAAGATGGGCTTTCTGATCTGCGCCGGTATTTGGGCGGTGGTATGCATGCTGCACGCCGGCGCCGGCAGCTGGCTGCAACTGGCCATTCTGCGCTTCTTCATGGGGGGCGCGGAGGCGGCGGCTACCCCGGCCAACGCCAAGGCGATCTCCGACTGGTTCCCGAAAAAGGAGCGGCCGATCGCCGCCGGCTGGGCGGGCGTCGGTTTCTCCATCGGCGCCATGTTGGCGCCGCCGATCATCGTCATCGCTCACGTCTCCTTCGGCTGGCAGGGGGCGTTCCTGTTCTCCGGCGGGCTGGCGCTGATCTGGGTCGTGCTGTGGTGGCTGTTCTACCACTCGCCGCAGCAGCACCCGAACCTCAGCCAGCAAGAGCTGGATCTGATCCGCGAAGACAACGAGCCGGTGTTGCCGAAGCTGCCGTTTTTCACTTCGCTGGCCAGCCTGTGCAAGAACAAGAAGTTTTACGGCATCGCCATCCCGGCCTTTCTCGCCGAGCCGGCCTGGGCGGTCTTCAGTTTCTGGGTGCCGCTGTACCTGGCCACCGAACGCGGCATGGATCTGAAGCAGATCGCGATGTTCGCCTGGCTGCCGTTCCTGGCGGCGGATATCGGCAGCGTCGCCAGCGGCTATCTCACCACCCTGTACCGCAAATGGTTCGGCTGCAGCCGCGTCAACTCGGTGGTCGCCAGCTCGGTGACCGGCGCTTTCCTGATGGTGTCGCTGGCGTTCGTGGCGATCACCCAAGATCCCTATGTGGCGATCGCGCTGATCTCGATCGGCGGTTTCGGCCATCAGGTGATCTCCTGCATGCTCAGCGCGCTGGTGGTGGAGTCGTTCGATAAAAACCAGATGGCGACGGTCAACGGCATGCGCGGCTCCAGCGCCTGGATCGCCAGCTTCCTGTTCACGCTGCTGATCGGCGCGGTATCCGACACCATCGGCTTCAACCCGCTGTTCATCGCGATGGGCTTCTTCGATCTGATCGGCGCTGTGTTCCTGATTGCCCTGATCGCCGAGCGCGGCGGTAAGAAAACCCCTTCACACAGCTAAATGGAATCTTTATGAAAACCTTGAAAAATTGGACATTGGCGGCGCAGCATGCCGATCATGTCGAGCTGCTGGTCGATGAACGCCATCGTTTCTGCCTGTACGTGCTGGAAGACGGCCTGTTCCGCGTGTTGATCAAACGTGAGGGCGAGCTGGCGCTGGATCGCACCTGGAGCATCGCGCCGCAGAACGATGTGCCCTGGGAGGGGCGCGATCGGCTCAGCGTCGCCGGTTTCAGCCTGCCGGGCTATCAGCTGCGCCAGGCGGGCGATCGGCTGGTGGTCAGCACGCCGCTGCTGCGCGTGACGGTGCATCAGCCGCTGTGGTTGGAATGGGAGCATTGCAATGCCGCCGGCGAGTGGCGGCCGCTGGCGGCGGATCGGCCGACCAGCGCCTACCTGCTCAATGCGCACGGCGACGGCGTGGCGCACTACCAGCGGCGTTTTGCCGATGAGCGCTATTACGGCCTGGGGGAGAAAGCCGGCGATCTGGAGCGCACCGGCCGCCGCTTCGAGATGCGCAATCTGGACGCCATGGGCTACAACGCCGCCAGCACCGATCCGCTGTACAAGCACATTCCGTTCACCATCACCCGTGGGCCGGAGGCGAGCTTCGGTCTGTTCTACGACAACCTGAGCAGCTGCTGGCTGGATCTGGGCAACGAGATCGACAATTACCACGCGGCCTATCGCCGCTATCAGGCCGAAGCAGGCGATCTGGATTACTACCTGTTCCTCGGGCCGAAGGTTTTGGACGTCACCAAGGCCTTCGTGCGCCTGACCGGCCGCACCCACTTCGGGCCGAAGTGGAGCCTGGGCTACAGCGGCTCGACCATGCATTATACCGACGCGCCGGACGCCCAGCAGCAGCTGCAGCAGTTCATTGCGCTGTGCCGCCAGCACGCCATTCCCTGCGACTCCTTCCAGCTGTCGTCGGGCTACACCTCGATCAACCACAAACGCTACGTGTTCAACTGGAATTACGACAAGGTGCCGCAGCCCAAGCTGCTCAGCCAGGCGTTTCACGACGCCGGCCTCAGGCTGGCGGCCAACATCAAACCGTGCCTGCTGCAGGATCATCCGCAGTATCAAGAGGTGGCGGCGCAGGGGCTGTTTATCCGCGATTCGCAAAGCGACGCGCCGGAACGCTCCAGCTTCTGGGACGACGAAGGATCGCACCTCGACTTCACCAACCCGGCGACGGTGCGCTGGTGGCAGCAGGGCGTCACGCAGCAGCTGCTGGAGATGGGCATCGATTCCACCTGGAACGACAACAACGAGTACGAAGTGTGGGACGGCGAAGCGCGCTGTCACGGCTTCGGGCGGCCGATCGCCATCAAGCACATCCGCCCGGTGATGCCGCTGCTGATGATGCGCGCCTCGATGGAGGCCCAGCAGCGCTTCGCGCCGCAGAAGCGGCCGTACCTGATCTCGCGTTCCGGCTGCGCCGGCATGCAGCGCTACGTGCAGACCTGGAGCGGCGATAACCGCACCAGCTGGCAGACGCTGCGCTACAACATCCGCATGGGGCTGGGCATGAGCCTGTCCGGGCTGTATAACCTCGGCCACGACGTCGGCGGCTTCTCCGGCGACAAACCGGACGCGGAGCTGCTGGTGCGCTGGGTGCAAAACGGCGTGATGCATCCGCGTTTCACCATCCACTCCTGGAACGACGACGCCACGGTCAATGAGCCCTGGATGTACCCGAGCGCTACCCCGGCGGTGCGCGAGGCGATCAACCTGCGTTACCGGCTGCTGCCGTATTTCTACACTCTGCTGTGGCAGGCCTGCGCCGACGACGAGCCAATGCTGCGCCCGACTTTTCTCGATCACGAACAGGATGTGCGCACCTTCGGCGAGAACGACGATTTTCTGATCGGCCGCGATCTGCTGGTGGCCAGCGTGGTGGAGCCGGGGCAGCGCTGGCGTTCGGTATATCTACCGGACAACGGCGAAGGCTGGTACTGCTTCTACAGCGGCCAGTGGTTCGGCGGTGGCCAGACGGTGACGCTGGCGGCGCCGCTGGAGCGTTTGCCGCTGCTGGTGCGCGCCGGGGCGGCGCTGCCGTTGTCGCAGCGGCTGGCGCATGTCGACGTGGCCGCCGACGATCGGCGCGAGCTGCGGCTGTTTCCGCTCAAGGGCTGCGGCGTGAGCAGCGGGCTGTTGTTTGAGGACGACGGCGAAAGCGAAGGTTGGCGGCAGGGCGATGCGCTGTGGCTGCGCTGGGAAATGCGCTGCGACCATCAGCGCATCATGCTGGACATCGCGACGGAAGGGCGTTTCCGCCCGGCCTGGCGCACGCTGACGCTCAGCCTGCCGGAAGGCGAAACGCGCGCGCTGTGGGTGAACGGCGAACCGGGCGAGCGCTTTACGCTGGGGTAGGGGCTATTCGGCCGCGCGTTTCTTGCGCGGCTTTTTGGCGACGGTGATGGTTTTCACTTCGCTTTCCACCCAGCCGTCCTGCAGGCGGGTTTTCAGCAGTTCGCCGACCTGCGCCTGCTTGGTGGTTTTCAGCAGTTCGCCGCGCGGAGTTTGCGTCACGCTGTAGCCGCGTGCCAGCGTCGCCAGCGGGCTGACGGTCTCCAGCTGGCTGCAGGCCACGCCGAAGCGCTGGCGGTAGGCGTTGAGCTGCCGCTCCATCGCCTGCTGCAGACGGTATTCCTGCTGCTGCACGCGCTGTTGGTAGCGGTGAATGCGGCCCTGCGGCTGCACCTGCGCCAGCCGCTGCTGGGCGCGCTCGCTGCGGCGGGCGGCCAGGCGCAGCTGTTGCTGCATGCCGTCTTCCATCCGGCGCTGCAGCTTGAACAGCAGCGTCTGCTGACGCGCCAGGCGCAGATGCGGATGCTGCTGCTGTAAACGGTGGTGAATGCGGGTGAACTGCTGCTGGCGCTGCGCCAGATAGTAATCCATCGCCATCTCCAGCCGCTGCTGCTGCGACTGCAGCTGGCGCAACAGCTCAAGCTGATTGCGGCTGACCAGTTCGGCGGCGGCGGATGGGGTCGGCGCGCGCAGGTCGGCGACGAAGTCGGCGATGGTGACGTCGGTTTCATGGCCGACGGCGCTGACGATCGGAATGCGGCTGGCGAAGATCGCTCGCGCCACGCGTTCGTCGTTGAAGCTCCACAGATCTTCCAGCGAACCGCCGCCGCGGCCGACGATCAGCACGTCGCACTCATCGCGGCGGTTGGCGGTCTCGATGGCGCGCACGATCTGCATCGGCGCTTCGGCGCCCTGCACCGAGGTGGGGTAGATGACGATCGGCAGCGATGGATCGCGCCGCTGCAAGACCTGCAGGATATCGTGCAGCGCCGCGCCGCTGGCGGAGGTGATCACCCCGACGCGTTTGGCCGGCGCGGGCAGCGGCTGCTTGAACTGCTGATCGAACAGCCCTTCGGCGCTCAGGCGCTGTTTCAACTGCTCGAACTGTTGCTGCAGCAGGCCGTCGCCGGCGGGCTGCATGCTCTCGGCGATCAGCTGGTAGTCGCCGCGCGGTTCATACAGCGTGATGCTGGCGCGCACCAGGACCTGTTGGCCGTTTTGCGGCCGGAAGGTGACGCGGCGGTTGCTGTTGCGGAACATCGCGCAGCGCACCTGGGCGCGATCGTCTTTCAGCGTGAAATACCAGTGGCCGGAGGCGGGCTGGGAGAGGTTGGAGATCTCGGCGGAGAGCCAAATCTGCCCCATTTCCATTTCCAGCAGTTGGCGAACCGTCTGATTCAGGCGGCTTACGGTAAAAATGGAAGGCGAAACAGGTAGCGACATGTGACCCAGATCAAATTTCAAAACAATCACTTAATTGGTCGATACTACATGGCTGAAAAAGGTAATCAAGACTTTTTGTAAGAAAGTGCTGGAGGCAACCGATTCCGCTCTGTATAATGCCGCGGCAATATTTTATCTTTTTCACAGCCCACCCTGGTGAGATATTGCCCATGCTACGTATCGCTAAAGAAGCTCTGACGTTTGACGACGTCCTCCTGGTTCCAGCCCACTCCACGGTTCTGCCTAACACCGCAGAGCTCGGCACCCAACTGACCAAAACCATCCGCCTGAACATCCCTATGCTGTCCGCAGCCATGGATACCGTTACCGAATCCGGCCTGGCCATCGCGCTGGCGCAGGAAGGCGGCCTGGGCTTCATCCACAAAAACATGTCCATCGAGCGCCAGGCTGAAGAAGTCAGCCGCGTGAAGAAACATGAAAGCGGCGTAGTCACCGACCCGCAGACCGTTACTCCGGCCACCACGCTGCAGGAAGTGAAAGAGCTGACCGCGCGCAACGGCTTCGCCGGTTATCCGGTCGTTACCGAAGACAACGAGCTGGTCGGCATCATCACCGGCCGCGACGTGCGTTTCGTGACCGATCTGACCCAGCCGGTCACTGCGGTGATGACGCCGAAAGATCGCCTGGTCACCGTGAAAGAAGGTGAAGCGCGCGACGTGGTGCTGCAGAAGATGCACGAAAAGCGCGTAGAAAAAGCGCTGGTGGTGGACGACAGCTTCCACCTGCTGGGCATGATCACCGTTAAAGACTTCCAGAAAGCGGAACGTAAGCCGAACGCCTGTAAAGACGAGCACGGCCGTCTGCGCGTGGGCGCGGCGGTCGGCGCCGGCGCCGGCAACGAAGAGCGCGTCGACGCGTTGGTGGCGGCGGGCGTTGACGTGCTGCTGATCGACTCCTCGCACGGCCACTCCGAAGGCGTGTTGCAGCGCATCCGCGAAACCCGCGCCAAATACCCGGATCTGCAGATCGTCGGCGGCAACGTCGCGACCGCCGCGGGCGCCAAAGCGCTGGCTGAAGCCGGCGTGAGCGCGGTGAAAGTGGGTATCGGCCCTGGCTCCATCTGCACCACCCGCATCGTGACCGGCGTGGGCGTGCCGCAGATCACCGCCATCGCCGACGCGGTGGAAGCGCTGGAAGGCACCGGCATCCCGGTTATCGCCGACGGCGGCATCCGCTTCTCCGGCGACATCGCCAAAGCGATCGCCGCGGGCGCATCCTGCGTGATGGTTGGCTCCATGCTGGCGGGCACCGAAGAATCCCCGGGCGAAATCGAGCTGTATCAGGGCCGTTCGTTCAAATCTTACCGCGGCATGGGCTCGCTGGGCGCGATGTCCAAAGGCTCTTCCGACCGTTACTTCCAGACCGATAACGCCGCCGACAAACTGGTGCCGGAAGGTATCGAAGGCCGCGTGGCCTATAAAGGCATGCTGAAAGCCATCGTGCACCAGCAGATGGGCGGCCTGCGCTCCTGCATGGGCCTGACCGGCTGCGCCACCATCGACGATCTGCGCACCAAAGCGGAGTTCGTGCGCATCAGCGGCGCCGGCATTCAGGAAAGCCACGTGCACGACGTGACCATCACCAAAGAGTCACCGAACTACCGCATGGGCTAATGCCTTAACCTCTCCTGAGTGAGAGGCCGGGGTGGGGCGCCAAGCCCCATCCCGAAAACATACATTTTCGCTCTTTTTCTCTTGTTGCTGGAATTCGCCTCACATGACACAAAATATCCATAAGCATCGCATCCTCATACTGGACTTCGGTTCGCAATACACCCAACTGGTCGCCCGCCGCGTGCGCGAAATCGGCGTTTACTGCGAACTGTGGGCCTGGGACGTTAGCGAAGCGCAGATCCGCGAATTCAACCCAAGCGGCATCATCCTGTCCGGCGGCCCGGAAAGCACCACCGAAGCCGGCAGCCCGCGCGCCCCTGACTACGTATTCAACGCCGGCGTGCCGGTGCTGGGCGTGTGCTACGGCATGCAGACCATGGCGATGCAGCTGGGTGGCCATGTGCAGGGCTCCAACGAACGCGAGTTCGGCTACGCGCAGGTGGAAATCGTCAACGAGAGCGCGCTGCTGCGCGACATCGAAGACGCCATCAGCCCGGCCGGCAAACCGCTGCTGGACGTGTGGATGAGCCACGGCGACAAAGTGACCGCGATCCCGTCCGACTTCGTGACCGTCGCCAGCACCGATACCTGCCCGTTCGCCATTATGGCCAACGAAGAAAAACGCTTCTACGGCGTGCAGTTCCACCCGGAAGTGACCCACACCCGTCAGGGGCAGCGCATGCTGGAGCGCTTCGTACTGGACATCTGTCAGTGTGAAGCCCTGTGGACGCCGGCCACCATCATCGAAGATGCGGTCGAGCGCATCCGCGAGCAGGTGGGGGAAGACCACGTGATCCTCGGCCTGTCCGGCGGCGTAGACTCCTCTGTGACCGCGATGCTGCTGCACCGCGCCATCGGCAAGCGTCTGACCTGCGTGTTCGTCGACAACGGCCTGCTGCGCCTGAACGAAGCCAAGCAGGTGATGGAAATGTTCGGCGACCACTTCGGCCTGAACATCGTGCACGTCGAGGCGGAAAACCGCTTCCTGACCGCACTGGCGGGCGTGGACGAACCAGAAGCCAAGCGTAAAATCATCGGCCGCGTGTTCGTTGAAGTGTTCGACGAAGAAGCCTGCAAGCAAGAGCAGGTGAAATGGCTGGCGCAGGGCACCATCTATCCGGACGTGATCGAATCCGCCGCTTCCGCCACCGGTAAAGCGCACGTGATCAAGTCGCACCACAACGTGGGCGGCCTGCCGAAAGAGATGAAGCTGGGCCTGGTTGAGCCGCTGAAAGAGCTGTTCAAAGACGAAGTGCGCAAGATCGGCCTGGAGCTGGGCCTGCCGTACGACATGCTGTACCGTCACCCGTTCCCGGGCCCGGGTCTGGGCGTGCGCGTGCTGGGCGAAGTGAAGAAAGAGTACTGCGATCTGCTGCGCCGCGCCGACGCCATCTTCATCGAAGAGCTGCACAAAGCCGATCTGTACAACAAAGTCAGCCAGGCGTTCACCGTGTTCCTGCCGGTGCGCTCGGTCGGCGTGATGGGCGACGGCCGCAAATACGACTGGGTGGTCTCCCTGCGTGCGGTGGAAACCATCGACTTCATGACCGCGCACTGGGCGCACCTGCCGTATGACTTCCTCGGCCGCGTCTCCAACCGCATCATCAACGAAGTGGACGGCATCTCCCGCGTGGTGTACGACATCAGCGGCAAGCCGCCGGCGACGATCGAGTGGGAGTGATTTGACACTTCCTGCAGCCTGTTAGTAACCAGGCCTTAGTGACTAAAGCCCTCTGTTTTTACAGAGGGTTTTTCTTTATATGGCCATATCTTTTCCGCCTGGTTCCAGTCATGGGTAAAGCAGATTATTGTTTGTGGTCTAAATATGGCCTATGTTCGGACCTTGGTATGATTGGTAGCACCAGGGGGCATAATGAAAGTAGAGACCATCAACTACGTTATAGAATCCTATGAGCAGCAGGAGCGAGAGAACGCCATTGCTCTGCTGAAATTGCTGACGCTGTCAGAGAAGGATAAAGCGGAAGGGCGCGTATTCTCGAAGGAACCGCTGTTGGATGGGCTTTAAGCACTACAGTGCTCAGCATTAAGGGATTGCAATGGAACAGCGGGTGGCCTTGGAGTACACGCGTACCGTAAGGCGCTGTATTGACTCCATTGTCACATCGGCCGGATATCCAGCAGCTGCTGTTTAAGCGTTTAATCATGGCCTGATAGCCCTCAATATGCGCTAGCCCGCCCCCCACTGCGTCAACAGCGCATGCAGCCTGGCCGGCTCCAGCGGCTTGCGCAGCACCAGATAGCCTTCCTGCTCGGCCTCCTGCAGGATCGGTGAATTGAACTCGCCGCTGACCATGGCGCCGCTTACGTCCGGCAGGCGTTCGAACAATGCCTGCAGGATGTCGAAGCCGCTCTCGCCGGAACGCAGGCGCTGGTCGCACAGCACGGCGAACGGCGTGAAGCCGCCGTCGACAATGGCGAAGGCTTCCTCGGCGGAGGCCGCGCAGCGCACGGTGATGCCCCAGGTACTCATCAGGCTTTCCCAGGCGGAGGTCACCAAGGGATCGTCGTCCACCACCAGGCAGGATCCCCGCAGCGGCGCGTAGCGGGTGGGCGTGGCGGTGTTGTCGTACGTCGCCGCGATCTCCGGCGCTTTGTCTTCGCCGAGATATTGCGTGAAGCGCATCCAGAAGCGTGAGCCTTTGCCTTCGACGGAGTGCATGCCGTACTTCACCTTCATCAGCTTGGCGCAGCGCGCCACCACCGCCAGCCCCAGCCCGTGGCCGGCGCTGTCGATTTTCCACGCCAGCTCGGGGCGGTAGTAAGGGGAGAAGATTTTGCTTTTCTCTTCGTCGGCGATGCCCACGCCGGTGTCCCACACTTCCACCAGGCACTCGGCGCCGCGCGGGCGGATGGCGATCAGCACGCCGCCCCGTTGCGTGTAGCGCAGGGCGTTCTGGATCAGGTTGATCAGCGATTGCCTCACCAGCAGCGGATCGCCCATCACGCTGATGCGCCGTTTGGGCCGCCAGGTGCGCAGCGCCAGGGTGCGGCTGTTGGCCTCTTCGCGGAACAGGGTGATCACTGAGTCGAGCAGGGCGCCGATATCCACATGGGTGGCGGCGGTGCGCACGTTGCCGGATTCGATCTTGCTGAGATCGAGCAGCGAATTGAACATCAGATGCACCGAGCGCACGCTCTGCTGCAGATCCAGCAGCTGCGGCGTCAGGCTGTCGTCGCGGTTTTTGTGGATGATGGCCTCGATCAGAAAGCCCATGGCGTGCACCGGCTGGCGCAGATCGTGGCTGGCGGTGGTCAGGAACTGGTTCTTATCCAGCAGCGCCTGTTCCGCCTCTTCTTTAGCCTGACGGAATTGCTCCGCCAGGCGCGAGCTTTGTTCTTCGAGCAGCGCCTGCTGAATAAAGAACGCATGCGAAGTTAACGCGTGGCGGTAAATGGCGAGGCCGTACAGCAAGTTCAGCATCAGCACGATGAACATCACGTCTTCCAGCCGCCAGATGATGCCGAGGTTCAGCAGCCCCCAGGAGGCGAAGAAAAAGCGGGTAAAGGTGCTGATGACCGGCGTCAGGTGCGTTGCGTTGGCGGCGACGATCGCGGCGATGCTGATATTGAGCAGCAGGAAAAAGTCAAAGTTATGGGTCTGCGGGGTAATTAAATAGAGTGAGGAGATCCCCAAGCCGTGAATAAAGGCCACCTTATTAATACGCGGCAGCCAGCGGCGCAGCACGGCGTCTTCATCATTCTCTTTGGCTTCGCACAGGTAGCGCCGATGTCCTATTCGGATCGCCACGGCGCATAGCAGGTAAACCATGATCCAGGTAATGGTTGGGCCGAGTTCATCACCCAGCAAATAAATCCAGATGGCGAATGGGATGCCGACGAAAGGCACGGCGGTGAAGCTGAACACCAGCCGCATGAAGGTGTTGTCCAGCAGGCGGATCTGCGCGCGTGGGGAGATACCATCATTTTGTAAATGCTGGAAAAACCTCATGACGACGGATCCCGCTTGCCGTGCAACAGCGTGATGGCTTCCACCCGGCTGTTGACGCCGATCTTTTTCAATATATTGCTGATATGTTCTTTGACGGTGGGTTCGGAAATAGACAGTTGCGTCGCAATTCTTTTATTTGGCAGGCCGCGCAGCATCATAGTTAATACGTCGATTTGCCTCGGCGTTAAATTGAATTTATTTAAGTGCTCATGATGGCTTCTAATGCTGGTTTCATTACAGTCAGGGAACCAATCCTGATTATTACTCAGCGCAAAAACCGCCCTGGCGAATAATTCAGGCGGTTCGTTTTTTAACACGAACCCATGCCCGCCGGCATTGTTAACTTTCTGCCAGATATCGTTATTCTCGTCACCGCTGACCACCAAAATCCGCACTTGCGGATAACGTTGTTTTACTTCTTTGAGTAATTTCAACGCTGTACCGGAAGAAAGCCAAAAATCGATCACCAGTAAACGCGGTGGGCCATTTTCCCTAATATGGCGGTAGCAATTCTCTTCATTGGTCACCACATGCGCCTGTTTGAATCGGCAATGCGTGCTGAGAAAATTGGCGATGCCGCTTGCTACCAATGGATGGTCATCAACGACCAACGCATAATCCTGCCCCAAAGGATTCTCCTTTCGCCTTCAAATATCAGATAGGTCTGATGAATTATTATCAACCCTCCCTACTTTAGGAGGGTTTTTTCGTTTAGGAAAGGGAAATATATTATTCGAGGATTTGGATAAGAGAAAACATAAAGCTAATCGGTAATTTTAACTGATTGGTTATAAAGGATAATTTATGAAGAAACCACTTATCGCTTTAACCGTTACGATGATGGTAGCCGGTTGTTCCACCCTGAAAACCGATCAGGCCATTCCATTACTGCAGGCGGAAACCGCCAAAATGCTGGGGCTGGGATCGTCGGACGAAATTACCGTGACCAACGTCAATGGCGCACAGCCGGATGCGCTGGGCGGCCAAAAACTTTCATATCGCGCCACCACGGAAAAAGGCCGCATTTTCGATTGCTCGTCGCTGATGATGCCGGGAATTTTAGGTTCGTCGCCGTCGCTGAGCGCGCCGACCTGTACGCCGGTGGTCACGCATAAATAATTCGCTTTGGGGGCGGTATTACCGCTTCCTGGTTTTTCATCGTCGGAGGGTCAGCGCCGGGGGGCAATAAGCTTTTGCTTCGACGATCACTAAACCGGCGTGCGCGAAATAATGCCTCACTTCTCCTCTAGTGTATTGAGTTTCCTATAACAATAAATTTCGCGACATCACGCTAACGAGTACGGAGATAGCCCGTGAATGACAAAACATCGCACCCTTTAGCGGTTAGAACACCGCTTTCCAAACTTTACCTCGCTCTATTTTCCGCGCCGTTGTTGATGCTGGCGCCCGCCGATCTCGCTCGCGCAGACGATGCCATTTTTGACGGCGACTCAAAAATTACCGAATCATTGGCCTACACCGGGGACGTTTACGTCGGCCGTAATCAAAGCGGCAACCTGCTGATCGAGAATGGCAAGATCAGCGCCTATAACATCAATATCGGCCGGATGTTCAACGGCCAAATTCACGACAGCGTGGTCACGGTTCGCGGGCCGAACGCCGAGCTGAACGCGGTGAACGATCAGTTCGTGTTGCGCGGCGGCCTGAATCTGGGGCGGGGCACGCTGCGGGTTGAAGACGGCGCGCTGGCCAGCGCGAAAGAGATCGTGGTCGGCACCACCCGTGGCTACGACAGCCACCTGATCGCCACCGGCGCCGGTTCTCGCGTCACCAGCAATTTTCTCAGTGTCGGCACCGATTTAGGGGCGCGATCCACGCTGGCGATCGAAGACGGCGCGGTGCTGAACACCGCCTTTGACGCGCGCATCGGCAATGGCAGCGGGCCGGGTGAGACCGATACGCTGAGCCCGAAAGCCACGGTCACCGGGGCCAATTCCCAGTGGAACGTCGGCCGCGCGCTCACGCTCTACGGCGATCTGGACGTGCTGAACGGCGCTGCGGTCAACGTCGGCAACATCCAGGTGGCGGGTGTCTCGGGCGCGCGTAAAACCGCTGAGCTGGTGGTCGCCGGCAACGGCTCGCGCTTTACCAGCGGCAGCAGCGTCAACGTCGGCGATTACGGCAACGGCGTGTTGGCGGTCATGGACGGCGGGACATTCTCCGCCGGCGGCAACGAAGTGGTGCTGGGCGAGACCGGTTCCGGCTCGAACCGCGGCGCGCTGATTATCGGCAGCCGCGGCAACATGGACACCGGCACCGGGTTGACCGAGCCGACGCTCGGCGCGGCGGGCGCTGCTGGAGCCATCGATGCCCAGACGGCGATCGCCCTGCGGGGCGGATTGTTCCGCAGCTATGTGTACTTTAACCATACCGACGGCAATTACGTTTTCAGCAACAAGATGAGCGGCGAAGGCGAGGTGATCAACAGCGCCGGGCACACGACGCTGAACGGCGATCTCTCTGAGCTGCAGGCGAACGTCACCGCGCGCGGCGGCAAGCTCATCATCGCCAGCGACATCAATACCCAGAAAGAAGACGACATCTTCGAGATCCAAACCCTCGGCGCCGAGAACGGCGGCACGCTGATCCTGAATGCGACGGCGGGTTCCGACGTCAATAACGGGCAGGGTTACAGCAGCGCCGCGTCGATCAAGGCCGGCGGCACGCTGGGCGGCAACGGCACGCTGGGCCAGACCGAGATCCAGTCCGGCGGTCATATCTCGCCCGGCGACGGCAATATCGGCACCTTGACGCTGAAACGCTACCTGAACTTTATCGGCGAATCCTTCTACGACGTTGATATCGCCGGCGACGGCCGCAGCGACCAGCTGCTGGTGGCGGGCAAAACCACCATCAGCGATCAGGCCAAAGTGCAGGTGACGGCGCTGGATCCGCAAACCAGCTATAAAACCGGCCAAAGCTACCGCATTCTGACCTCGGACGGCGGCATTGACGGCCAGTTCGCGTCGGCGGTCTCCAAGTCTGCCTTCCTCGATGTGGCGCTGAACCACAGCGCCAACGCCGTGGATCTGACCATCGCGCAGAAAGATACGGGCGGTGAAAATCCGGGTGGTGAGAATCCAGGAGGCGAGAATCCGGGCGGGGAAAACCCGGGCGGTGAGAATCCTGGGGGCGAGAACCCGGGCGGAGAAAACCCGGGCGGTGAGAATCCTGGGGGCGAGAACCCGGGCGGAGAAAACCCAGGCGGGGAAAATCCGGGGGGCGAGAATCCAGGCAGCGGCAAGCCGGGCATTTTCCAAACGGTGGCCGAGAGCGGCAACCAGTGGAATACCGCCGGCGCGCTCTCGACGCTGACGCAGAGCGGACCTTCGCTGGCGCTGTACAACTCGCTGCTGCTGCTGAGCGCGCCGGAAGCGCGCGAGGCGTTCAATCAGCTGTCCGGCGAAGTCTATCCGTCGATGCAGTCTAACCTGATCGCCGGCAGCACCCAGCTGTTCAATGTGCTGAACCAGCGCATGCTGCGCCTGTTCGACAACGACAGTCTGCCGGTACCGCCGTTGGCGATGTCGCTGGTGCAACCGGCGCAGGCGCAAAACAGCGGCGTCTGGGGGCAGACCTTCAGTTCCTGGGGCAGAAACAGCGGCAACGGCAACGTGGGCAAGCTGGATGGCAACACCACCGGCTTCCTGTTGGGGGCGGATCGCAAACTGGCGGACCATAACGTGCGCATCGGCGGCTACTTCGGTTACAGCCGCGGCGACTATGACGTCGACAGCCGCCGTTCCAAGGCCGATACCGACAACTACCACCTCGGCCTGTATGCGGCCGGGCAGCAGGATGCGTTCTCGCTGCGCGGCGCGTTGGGTTACACCTGGCACAAGATTGAAGGCAAGCGCAACGTCGATTTCAGCGGCTTCTCGGATCGGCTGAAGTCGGATTACGACGCCAACTCGCTGCTGGCGTTCACCGAAGCGGGTTACCGTTTCGGCCAGCCGGAGATGAACGTCGAACCGTTCATCAACCTGAGCTACATCCGACTGCATACCGACAGCTTCCAGGAGTCGGGTGGCGCGGCGGCGCTGAGCGTGCGCAATGAAACGATGAACACCTTCTACTCCACGCTCGGGGTGCGCGGCGTGACCGAACTGCCGAAGAACGTCAGCCTCTACGGCTCGCTCGGCTGGCAGCATGCCTACGGCGATAAGAACACCTCATCGCGCATGGCGTTTGCCGGCAGCGACGCGTTCGTCACGCAGGGCCAGGCCGTGGATGACAACGTGATGGTGGGCGATATCGGCGTGAGCGTGAAGCTGTCGCGCGCTGCGTCGCTGGATGTCGGCTATCAGGGGCAATTCGGCGCCGATACCCGCGTTAATTCGGTCAACGCCAACCTGCGCTGGTCGTTCTGATTTTCCCTCTAGACTTCTCTGGTACCGACGGGCCCGCATGATGCGGGCCTTTTTTATGGTGAGAACTCAGCGGCGGCCTGTGGCTGACTTTCACGATAAAAAAGCCCGCGCAACGGCGGGCTGAACGGGGGAAGGCGTTTAACGCCCTTTTTTCTTGCGCCCCGGCTGGGTAAAGCGCTTGCGGCCGGCCGGCGCAGCGGCTTTGTCGGCGCTTTTCGGCCCGCCGGCGCTCGGCTTTTTCGCCGCGGCGGATTTGGCCGGGGCCTTCTTCGCCGGCTTGGCCTCGGACGAAGAGCCTTCAATCAGTTTGAACAGCTCAATCAGCTCGTCATCGGTCAGATCGCGCCACTCGCCCAGCGGCAACCCTTTCAGGCTGACGTTCATGATGCGCGTGCGTTCCAGCTTGGTGACCTCGTAGCCGAAGTGTTCGCACATGCGGCGGATCTGGCGGTTCAGCCCCTGCACCAGCGTGATGCGGAACACGAACGGCGCCTCTTTCTTCACCTTGCACTTTTTGGTCACGGTGCCCAGCATCGGCACGCCGGCGCCCATGCCGCGAATAAACTCGTCGGTCACCGGCTTGTTGACCGTCACCAGATACTCTTTCTCGTGATTGTTGCCGGCGCGCAGGATCTTGTTGACCAGATCGCCGTGGTTGGTCAGAAAGATCAGCCCCTGCGAATCCTTGTCCAGGCGGCCGATCGGGAAGATGCGTTTGCTGTGGTTGACGAAGTCGGCGATGTTGTCGCGTTCGCCGTCTTCGGTGGTGGTGACGATGCCGACCGGTTTGTTCAGCGCGATCAGCACCAGATCTTCTTCGTTACGCGGTTCGATCAACTGACCGTTAACCTTCACGACATCGCCGGCAAATACCTGGGCGCCAACGGTGGCGCGTTTACCGTTGATGAAAACGTTGCCCTGTTCGATGTATCGATCGGCGTCGCGGCGTGAGCAGATGCCGCTCTCGCTAATGTATTTGTTCAAACGAATGGATGAGTTGGTCAGCATGGGATCTCCGTAAAACGCGGACTATACATTACCCGGATGACGCTGCGAAGCGAATCATGCAGGGGGGCTGGATAAGGGTATCCTGACCGCGGCTACTACAAAGGTATTTGCAATATGTTTTTTTCGTTTAATTAATTATAGAAAATCGATGAGGATTTTTCTGCAAATTATTCAGGTTATAAATGGATTGTGCCAAATTAAACCATTTAAGCGTTCATGTATAGATTCATTTTAGAAAAGCATTAGGATATTGATAAATTCAAGGAGGGATAAATGAACGCATTAGCCGAGGAAGGGACGTTACGACGTATGACCATGGGGGAAATTAAATTGGCTCGCCATATATATGGAAGCTCAATTATATATGGTCGTGTATGGATACACTGTGATAGCTATTTCCCGTTTGGCTTACAAAACAGAAGTTATGCCATGGCACCTAATGGCGAGTTATGGTTACGGAGGGAACTCTATAAAGACGATTTTTCTGATAACACGATTCTGATAGAAGAAAAACATCTTTTCATCCATGAGTTGGGGCATGTATGGCAGCATCAGCATGGACAATGGGTAAGAATGCGTGGGTTGTTTAGTTGGGCGGCTGAGTACAACTATCGTCTTGATAAGAATAAAATTACTGATTACTCGCTGGAGCAACAAGCTTCGATTTTTGCTGATTACTGGCTGCTGTTGGTTTATGGTATTGAAACGTGGCGTTATTATCAACGTCCTGGACGAGTGGGCAAGTACAGGGGAACCGATAGTTTGCGTGACATTCATGCACTTTATCAAAAAATTATTAAGGGATGAGGGGAGCATGAAAAAATATTTGGTTCTATTCACGGCCTGCCTCCTGGTCGGCTGTCCGGGGCCTGGCGATAAGCTGACTCCGCGCTTCCCCGCCGTCGTCACTGCCAAAGATAACCATGTCTGCATTCTTTCTTCTATGAAGGCAGGGGATAATATTCGCTTCGTTCAGATTTATAGCGAATCAGGCGATAAGCTCATTAAAGCTATCGATAATGACGTTTTCTTCGTTGAGCCGGGGAGGTGCATGCCGGTATTCGACTATGCTTTTCGGCCAGGGAAGCGTTATTCCGTCGCCTACGATATACAGACACCCGAAGGTTCGCATTTGATTACCGCCGCATTCATGGTTGTCTCCGACGAACGGGGCAACCAGAGGGTTAACCATTAACGCATGTTCTTAGGTTTAGTTTGTTGGACTGCGTTAGGTTGTAGAATGAAAGGCTATGAAAAAACTTGCCCTGTTGCTCGCTAACGCATTGGCTGTTGTTGGGCTGGCTGTGCTGACAATAAAGCTTTTTCCTGTACCCAGGCTAAACCAGAATCAAACCGCTTGGCTGATTGACGCCAGTGGTTTTTTCCATTTTAACGATACGGAATGGTTTGGTGCGCTCGTTTTTGGCGCGGTTTATCTGCTGGCCGGGTGTCTGGAATGGCTCTTTATCCGCCAGGTTTTTCAGCGGGTGAGCTGCGGGCTCCGCCACTAACTCTCATCACCGTTCCCCCACCTTCACCACTCGGGTATTCAGCGGGGTGAGCGTCTGCCCGGCGCTGCCGGTCGGCGTCAGGCGCGGCACGGGGCGGCCGCTGTCGCTTTCCACCAGCGTCGAATGCGCCTCTCCCTCGGCGAACAAATGATCCTCTCCCCACTGGCGCAGGCCGACGATCACCGGAAACAGCGCGCGGCCTTTCTCGGTCAGCACATATTCCTGATAGGCGCTGCCGTCCGCGGCGGGCACGATCTCCAGCACGCCGTGCGTCACCAGGGCGCGCAGCCGGGTGGCAAGAATGTTCTTCGCCATCCCCAGCCCTTTTTGAAACTCGCTGAAACGGGTGACGCCGTCGAAGGCGTCGCGCACGATCAGCAGCGACCACCAGTCGCCAATCACATCCAGCGTGCGCGCTACCGGGCAGGGCGCGTCTTCCAGGCTTTTACGTTTCACTGCGTTTATCTCCAGCGACATATTCTGGTTGCATTATAAAACCTCCGCATCTAAAGTTCATTGGGTTTAATTATGAAACCAGATTGAGGTGTGCGATGAGCGACAAACTGCTGGATCCTCCCTGTGCGGCGCTGGGGCGTCTGCCGGCCGCCCTGGTGCTGCTGTTGGCCGGTGCCAGCGCCTTTAGCGTGGCCAACGTTTACTATGCGCAGCCGCTGCTGGACGCCATCGCCCGCGATTTTTCCATCAGCCTGGCGGCGGTCGGCATGGTGATCACCGTGACTCAGTTGGGCTGCGCGCTGGCGTTGCTGTTGGTGGTGCCGCTGGGGGATCGGTTGAACCGGCATCGATTGCTGGCGGGGCAACAGCTGGGGCTGATCGGCGCGCTGCTATTGGTGGGCTGGGCGCACAGCGCGCCCTGGCTGCTGGCGGGGATGTTGCTGGTGGGGCTACTGGGCACCGCCATGACGCAGGGGCTGATCGCATTCGCCGCGGCCCTGGCGGCGCCGCAGGAGCGCGGGCGGGTGGTCGGCGCGGCGCAGGGCGGGGTGGTGCTGGGGCTGTTGCTGGCGCGCACTCTCTCCGGCACGCTGGCGGACGTCGGCGGCTGGCGCACGGTGTACTTCTTCTCAGCCGGAGTGACGCTGGTGCTGCTGCCGATCCTGTCGCGCCTGCTGCCTGCGCCGCGCACCGCGCCCAGCACGCTGAGTTATCCCGCGCTGCTGCGTTCAATGTTGAGCCTGTTGCGGCATGACCGCACGCTGCAAATTCGCGGCATGCTGGCGCTGCTGATGTTCGGCGCTTTCAGCCTCTTTTGGAGTTCGCTGGTGTTGCCGCTGAGCCGGCCGCCGTTCAACTTCACCCATGCCGCGGTGGGAGCGTTCGGCCTGGTCGGCGCGGTGGGCGCGCTGGCGGCGGTGCGCGCCGGGCATCTGGCGGATCGCGGGCTGGGGCAGGCGGCCAGCGGCGCGTGTCTGCTGCTGTTGACGCTGGCCTGGCTGCCGCTCGGTTTGCTCGGCAGCGGCCTGGTTTGGCTGGTGGCGGGCATTGTGCTGTTGGATCTGGCGGGCCAGGCGATCCACGTGCTGAATCAGAGCATGATCTTCAGCGCCCACCCGCAGTCGCATAGCCGGCTGGTGGGCTGCTACATGCTGTTTTACGCCGTCGGCAGCGGGCTGGGCGCCTTTGCCGGCACCCATATGTACGCCTGGGCGGGGTGGAGCGGCGTCTGCTGGCTGGGGGCGGGCGTCAGCCTGAGCGCACTGCTGTTTTGGCGGCTGACGCTGCGCGGGATGCCGGATGCCGCGGGTAAGAGCTAGCGTGCCGGCGAATGCATCAGGTAATAATCTTCTTCGCCGTCGTTGCCGGTGGAGATGATGCGCCAGCCGTGTTTGCGGTAGAACGCCAGCGCTTTTTCATTTTTCACCAGGCATTTCAGCGAGCCGGTGGCGGTGAAGGTGGCTTGCGCCGCTTGCAGCAGCGCACTGCCGACGCCGCGCGGCGGCTGATGGGGATCGACATACAGGTTATGAATGAAGTTGTCTTCGCGGTAGATGGAGACGAATCCCAGCAGCACGCCGCCGTCTTCCGCCACCCAAATCGCTTCGCCCAGCGTCGCGCGGTCGAAATCTTCCAACTGATAGTTCGAGGTATCGCGCCAACCGAACGCCGCCTTGCGCGACGCCAGGTACAGCGTGCGCAGGAAGGGGCGATCGGCCTCTTGGTAAGGTCTTATTTGCATGGCATCTCCCGGTGGTTTTTGCTCACTATAGCGCATTGTGTAGCGCATGCCCGCAGGGCTAATTTAATCGCTTGTTTGTCCGCGCCGCCGCTGGCATGATCCCCTGCAGGGATTAACGCAACGTTGATCACAACCTATTGATTTTCATGACTCGGGGTGCCCTTCCGCGTGAAGGCTGAGAAATACCCGTATTACCTGATCTGGATAATGCCAGCGTAGGGAAGTCACGGCCGCTCAACCGGCGCCGCCTTCTTGAACGCCGGTTGGGAGGAATATGATCGCTCGACCTGATGCACTACCCGGCGCCCGCGCCGCGGCCTGCCTGACCCAATTCCAACAGCGGCCTCCGCTGATCCACTGCCTGACCAACGAAGTGGTGCAGTCGCTGACCGCCAACGTGCTGCTGGCGCTCGGCGCCTCCCCGGCGATGGTGGTGGAGCCGCAAGAGGCGGCGCAGTTCAGCGCGCTGGCCGACGGCCTGCTGATCAACGTCGGTACCCTCAATGCGCTGCGCGCCGAATCGATGCGGGCGGCGGTGGCCGCCGCCAATCAGGCCGGCAAGCCCTGGACGCTGGATCCGGTGGCGGTCGGCGCGCTCTCCTACCGTACCGCCTTCGCCAAACAGCTGCTGGACGAAAAACCGGCGGCGATACGCGGCAACGCCTCGGAAATCATGGCGCTCAGCGGGTTGCTGGCCAGCGGCCGCGGCGTGGACAGCGGCGACGATTCCCTGGCGGCATTGCCCGCCGCGCGTGAGCTGGCGCGGCGCAGCGGCGCGGTGGTGGCGGTCACCGGCGCGGTGGATTACGTCACCGACGGCCAACGCGACTGGGCGATCGAAGGCGGCTCCCCGCTGATGACGCGGGTGGTGGGCACCGGCTGTGCGCTGTCGGCGGTGGCGGCGGCGTTTTGCGCCCTGCCGGGCGATCGCCTGGACAACGTGGCGACCGCCTGTCGGGTGATGTCACACTGCGGCGGCCTCGCGGCCAGGCAGGCCGCCGGGCCGGGCAGCTTTACGCCGGCGTTCCTCGACGCCCTGTATCAGCTGCGCGGGGAGGATCTGTGATGAAACGTATTAACGCGCTGACCATCGCCGGCACCGATCCCAGCGGCGGCGCCGGCATTCAGGCCGATTTGAAGGCCTTCTCGGCGCTTGGCGCCTACGGCACTTCGGTGATCACCGCGCTGGTGGCGCAGAATACCCGCGGCGTGCAGTCGGTGTATTACATCGATCCGGCGTTCGTCGCCGCGCAGCTGGACTCGGTGTTCAGCGACGTGCGCATCGACAGCGTCAAGATCGGCATGCTGGCCAACGCCGACATCGTGCAGGCGGTGGCCGAACGGCTGCGCCATTACCGGCCGGAATTCGTGGTGCTGGATACCGTGATGCTGGCGAAAAGCGGTGATCCGCTGTTGGCGCCGGAGGCGGTAGAGTCTATCCGGCGCGAGCTGTTGCCGCTGGTGTCGATCATTACGCCGAACTTGCCGGAAGCGGCGGGGCTGCTGGCGTGCCCGCCGGCGGAAGATGAAGCGCAGATGCGCGAGCAGGGGCGGGCGCTGCTGGCGATGGGCTGCCGGGCGGTGCTGATGAAGGGCGGCCACCTGAGCGAAAGCGAGAGCCCGGACTGGCTGTTCACCGCCGAAGGCGAGCAGCGCTTTACCGCGCCGCGCGTCGCCACCCGCCACACCCACGGCACCGGCTGCACGCTCTCGGCCGCGCTGGCGGCGCTACGCCCGCGCCATGCCGACTGGGCGGCCACGGTGGCCGCCGCCAAGGACTACCTGCAACAAGCGCTGCAACAGGCGGATACGCTGGAAGTGGGGCACGGCATTGGGCCGGTGCATCATTTTCACGCCTGGTGGTGAGCCAACTTTTTGCCGCAACCGTGGTCTGACTAGTTCAGGCCCGGTTTTATGGGCGAAACCTGATTTAACCTAGGGAGAAGGACTATGACGGGACACCAGGCGCTGCGTTGCGCCCTCTTCGGCGCACTGCTCAGCTTCAGCGCGGGCAGCTTTGCCCAGCAGATCGTCACCACGTCGGATTTGATTCAGCAGCCGGGGTATCAGGCCAGCTGGCAAAACATGGTCAAAGGCCAGGCGCGGATGCCGGGCTGGGCGCGCAAGGGCGTTGGCACCTCTACACCGGCGCAAAATCTGAGCTGGAAGGGCAAAGAGTATCTGGTTGGCAATCTGTGCAAACCGCACGACTGCGGCAACAACTTTTTGATCGTGGCGTTCAGCGCGGATAAATCCCAGGCCTGGGGCGTGCGGGTCGAGGTGGAAGATCGGCCGGAAGCCATCGATCACCCGAAGAAGTATGCCAGGTACCAGTGGCTCGGCAAGCCGGATGAAGACATGAAGGCGCTGCTGAAGCAGCAGTTCGAGAACAATCCCGACTGGAAATAATCTGACCGGGGGCGCCGCTGCCGGCGCCCCCGGCACCGATCAGCCGATGCCGGCCTGATGCAGATCGTGCAGGTTGAGCGCCCCCACCAGCACGCCGTCCATGTTGACCACCGGGGCCGCGCTGATGTGCTGTTCGTGCAGCGCTTCCAGCGCCTCTCCGGCGCGCCACTGCTCCGGCAGCCGATAGCCGGGGCGGGTGATCGCCGGGCTGAGCGGATCCTGCAGGCTATTGCCCTTCACCAGCCAGCGGCGCAGGTCGCCGTCGGTAAATACGCCCACCACCCGCTGCTGCGCGTCGCAGACCGCCACCAACCCCAGTCCGGTGCGGCTCAGTTCCAGCATGGCCTCCATCACGTTGGCGCTTTCGCTCACGCGCGGCAGGCGATCGCCGGTGCGCATCAGGTGATGCACGCGGTTCAGCAGGCGCGCCCCCAGGCTGCCGCCCGGGTGCGAGCGGGCGAAGTCTTCCGCGTTGAAACCGCGCTGGCGCATCAGCGCCATCGCCAGGGCGTCGCCCATCATCAGGGTGTTGACCGCGCTGGAGGTCGGCGCCAGCCCCATCGGGCAGGCTTCGCGCTCAACGCCGATATCCAGCACGCAGGCGGCGGCCAGCGCCAGCGGCGACTCTTTGCCGCCGGTGATGGCGATCACCGGAATGCCGTTCTCCGCCAGCAGCGGCAGGATCAGATCCAGCTCTTTGGCGCGGCCGGAATAGGAGATGAACACCACCACGTCATCGGCGCCGATCATGCCGAGATCGCCGTGCAGCGCCTCCGCCGGATGCACGAAGAACGACGGCGTGCCGGTGCTGGCCAGCGACGCGGCGATCTTCTTGCCGATATGGCCGGACTTGCCGATGCCGGAAATCACCGCTTTGCCGCGGCAGTTCAGCAGCAGCTCGCAGGCGCAGACGAAGTTGTCATCCAGGCGCGCCAGCAGGCGCTGCGCTTCGGTCAGCTCGATCTCCAGCGTTTCGCGGGCGAAGGCGAGCAGGGCGTTGGCGTTACTCATCGGGATCTCCTACCAGAAGGATATTGATGCCTTTCGCCTGCAGGGCGGCGAGGTAATCGGGGTTGATGTCTCGGTCGGTGATCAGCGTGTCGACGGCGCTGAGCTCGCACACCACGTTCGGGCTCTTGCGGCCGAATTTCGAGGAGTCTACCAACAGAATAATGCGGCCGGCGGCTTCGCACATCGCCTTGCTGACGTTGTGCACTTCGTTGAAGGTGGTGACGCCGGCGTTGAGATCGACGCCGTCCGCGCCGATAAACAGCTTGTCGAAGCTGAATTGCTGAAACGCCGATTCCGCCAGGCTGCCGTGGAACGAGGCCGACTTCTTGCGGTAGGTGCCGCCGGGCATCAGGATGGTCTGATCGTTGTCCAGCTCCACCAGCGCGTTGACGATGGTCAGGCTGTTGGTCATCACCGTGATGTTGTTGAACTGTGCCAGGTGCGGCACCATCTGCAGCACCGTACTGCCGGCGTCGAAGATCAGCGAGTCGCCGTCGGCGATCAGCGCCACGGCGGCGCTGGCGATCTGGCGTTTTTTCTCGGTGTTGATATGGGTTTTGCGGTCGATCGGCTGATCGCCGTCGTCGCGGCTGAGCACCACGCCGCCGTAGGTGCGGATCACCTCGCCTTCTTCTTCCAGCAGGGTGAGATCCTTGCGGATGGTGGTGCCGGTGGTGGAGAAATGCTCGGCCAGGGCGTCCACTGCCGTTTTGCCATGCCGCTGCAGATATTCAAGGATAGCGGCCTGCCGCTGCTTTGGTTTCATCGCGATTCCCGTTCACAAGAGTGGGGCATTTTCCCTCGCTGAATAATTCACTATGAAAGGTAATGCCTTTTAATGTGAAAATATCACGATTTGGGTTCAATCGCTAACGATAGTGCAGACTGGCATGCGCGATCCTCGGGGAAGATCACATCCGGGCGCAAATCCCGCTGATGCAATCCGTGTAAATGAGGCAGCGGGCGGGGCCGGGCGAAAACGGTCAGGCCGCGCAGCAACAGGCTGCCGCACACCCGCCGATCGGCGTCGAAGGCCAGCGCCAGCACCACTCGCGGGCGAAAACGGCCACCGGAACGGCCGACGCCCACGGCGCCCAGCCGGCATAAACCATCGAAGGCGCGGTTGAAACGTTGCAGTTGCCACCAGCCGAAGGCGATTTGCAGCAGCCAGGCCAGCAGCGCGAAGGCGATCAAAGCTTGTGTCATGGCGTTCTCCTTAGCCCCCTCTGCTGAAGGGGGCATCGATTGGCGTCAGAACATCACCTGGCCGCCGGTGATGTTGATCGATTGGCCGGTGCAGTAAGAGGCCTTGTCGCTGGCGTAGAACAGCAGGGTGTTCAGCACATCCTGGTAGTCGCAGCCGCGCTTCAGCGGCACCTTGTCGATGTAGTACTGCTCCACCTGATCCGGCGCGATGCCCAGTTTTTGCGCGTACTGCGGCAGCAGCGACTGGAACATCGGCGACTTCAGCAGGTTGCCGAGCATCAGCGAATGCACGGTGATGCCGTACTCCGCCAGATCGAGCGCCAGCGACTGCGTCAGCCCCACGCCGCCGAACTTGGCGGCGCTGTAGCCGGAGTTGTGCTTGCTGCCGACCTTGCCGGACTTGGAGTTGATCTGGATGATGCGCCCGGCGATGCCGTCGCGGATCATCAGGCGCGAGAACTCGCGGGCGCAGAGGAAATAGCCCACCAGGTTCACCTGCAGCGAGCGGTCGAAGTCGCCCAGCGGGAAATCGGTGATCGGCGCCGCCTTGGCGATGCCGGCGCTGTACACCAGCAGGTTGGCCTGGCCGAACGCCCGGTCAACCGCCGCCGCCAGCGCGATCACGCTCTGCTCGTCGGTGGCGTCGGCCTGAAAACCGCAGGCGCTGCCTGTGCCGTACTCTTCGTTGATCTGCTGTGCCACCAGACTGGCTTTGTCGGCGTTCAGATCGGCCACCGCCACCCGATAACCGGCCTGCGCCAGCCCGTGGCTCAAAAAGGCGCCTAACGTTTGGCCGCCGCCAATCACTACAGCTACTTCAGACATGGTCTACTCCTTATGCGATAAATGACAGCGTGCTGCCCAACGGGATATCGGTCGGCGTCGGGCCGGATACGTGGATCGAGCCGGGAAATTCGGCTTCGGCTTCGCCGTCGAAGCGCACGGTGATATGGCCCAGCTCGCGCAGATTCTGCGTGGCGACGCTGCCGACGGCGGTGATGGCGTAGCGCTGCTGCGCCAGTTCCATCACGCCGCCCACCTGCAGCTCGCCGGCGGTTGCGCCGTGGCGGTGGATGAAGCAGAACTCTTCGATATCCGCCGGGGCGCCTTCACGGAAGGTGATCAGCATGTTGTCCAGCAACGCGTCGCGGGCGCAGCCGCCGATCTGCGTGATGGTGGTGTGAAAAATGGTGTGCATAAACGTCTCCCTGGGGATCACATTATTGATAAATGAAGGCCGAGGCGGCCCAGGCGATCAGGACCGTCGGCGCGCCGGTCAGGAAGCGGCCAACCAGCACTGAAGGTACGCCGACCCGCACGGTGTCCTGTTTGGCTTCCGCCAGCGACAGGCCGACCGGAATAAAGTCGCAGGCGGCCTGCGCGTTGATGGCGAACAGCGCGGGCAGCGCCAGCTGCGGCGGAATATGGCCAAGGCCGATCTGCACCCCGACCAGCACGCCGATCACCTGGGCGATGACCGCGCCGGGGCCGAGGAACGGCGACAGCAGCGGGAATGAACAGATCAGCGCCAGCGTCACCAGGCCGATCGGGCTGTTGGCCAGCGGCGTCAGGCCGTGAGCGATAAAGTCCCCGAGGCCGGAGGCCATGATGATGCCGATCAAGGCCGAGACGAATGCCATAAACGGCAGAATGGTCTTCAGCACGGTGTCGATAGTGTCGCGCCCGGCCTGGAAGAACACCGCCACCACCGATCCCATGCCCATGCCGACCTTCGCCAGCAGCCCGTCGCTTTGCTCGGTGATCTTCTTGCTGGTGTCGTAGTCGCGCGCCTTGGGCGGCGCGGCAACGGCGGCGGCGGGTTGGCTATCTGCCGCTTCGATTCGGTTGATGTTGTGGTCGCGCACGCCGGAGACATAGATGTCTTCGAGGATAAACTGCGCCAGCGGGCCGGACTGACCGGTGGCATGGATATTGACCGTCGGAATGCGGCGTTTCGGGTACAGGCCGCAGCGCAGGGTGCCGCCGCAGTCGATCACCGCCACGCCGATCTCTTCCGCCGGCGGCTCGCCCTCTTTGAAACCGTCGACGGCCGGCCAGCCGGTCAATTCGCTGAGGCGATCGACGATGGAAGGCCGGGTGCCGGCGGTGATGTACACCACTTTTTTGCCGGGTTCGATCGGCAGTTCCAGGGGGCCGCCCCAGCCGCTGGCGCCTTTTTCAATACGGATATAAGCACTCATGCTGCACTCCACGAATTAAAGTTGCACCTGGCGATCCAGACGGATGCCCATCTTGCGTTCGAACAGGCTGGTGGTGAGATCGGTAACCCAGCCGCGGAAGAAGTTGGTGAACAGCCCCACCAGGAAATAGTTCACCGCCAGCGGGCCGAGCGGCAGGCCGAGGGTGGTCAGGCCGCTGGCGATGCCGAGGTAAACGAACAGCTCGCCGGGGTTGATATGTGGAAACAGGCCGTTCATCGAGTGGCAGCTGTAGGAGGCCGCCGCGTAGTAGCTCGGCTTGTATTTCTCCGGCATGAAGCGCCCCAGGCTGAGGGTCATCGGGTTGCAGAAGACAAAGGTGCCAATCAGCGGCAGCAGCAGATAACGCGAGACGGGGTTGCCCGCGCAGCGCTGCGCCAATCGTTCGATACGTTCCTGGCCAACAAATTTGATCAGCGCGTTCATGATAACCAACAGGCTGATCAACAAAGGCAAAATGCCGGTCACCATGCCGACAAACACTTCACCGCCTTTCTGAAACAGGCCGATAAACCACTCGGCGCCGTGGGTGATTAGCTCAATCATTATGTTCTCCTGTAATGGACTGTTATGGCCTGGAGCGAACGGCGGCTCTGTCGCCATGGGCCTTACAGTAGTCACTTTGTTGGGCTATTTGTTTTAAATAGATCACAATTTGAAAGATAAATATTTTATTTTGAAAGTTTAAAGTGAAAGAAAGAGAAGGTTGGCAGCGTCGGGTTAAGGGGAACGGGCACAAAAAAGCCCGGCGAACCGGGCTTTGGGACAGGCGGTCCGTCACATCAGGCGATGGTGACCTTCTTGTCCAGATAGGCATCTTGCACGGCGTTGATCAGCGCCACGCCGTCTTTCATCGATTTCTTGAAGGCTTTACGCCCCAGGATCAGGCCCATGCCGCCGGCGCGTTTGTTGATCACCGCGGTGCGCACCGATTCCTGCAGATCGTTCTCACCGGCGGCGCCGCCGGAGTTGATCAGCCCGGCGCGGCCCATGTAGCAGTTGGCCAGCTGGTAGCGCACCAGATCGATCGGGTGATCGGTGGTCAGCTTGGTGTAGACGCGGTCGTCGGTATAGCCGAATTTCACCGCGCGGTAGCCGCCGTTGTTTTCCGCCATTTTCTGTTTGACGATGTCGGCGCCGATGGTGGCGGCGATGTGGTTGGCCTGGCCGGTCAGATCGGCGCTGGAGTGGTAGTCCACGCCGTCTTTGTTGAACGCCGGGTTGCGCAGATAGGCCCACAGCACGGTGACCATGCCCAGCTCATGCGCGCGCTCAAAGGCGATCGAGATCTCTTCGATCTGGCGGCGCGACTGCTCTGAACCAAAGTAAATGGTGGCGCCGACCGCCACTGCCCCCATGTTGAACGCCTGCTCGACGCTGGCGTACAGGGTCTGGTCGTACTGGGTCGGATAGCTCAGCGTTTCGTTGTGGTTGAGTTTGACCAGGAACGGAATTTTATGCGCATAGCGGCGCGATACCGACGCCAGCACGCCGTAGGTGGAGGCGACGCAGTTACAGCCGGCTTCAATCGCCAGCTCGACGATGTTCTTCGGATCGAAATACAGCGGGTTGGCGGCGAACGAGGCGGCGGCGGAGTGCTCGATGCCTTGGTCGACCGGCAGGATAGACAGATAACCGGTGCCGCCCAGGCGGCCGTGGTTGAACAGGGTTTGCATCGAACGCAGCACGCTGTTGGGGCGGTTGTTATCGATCATTACGCGGTCGACGAAGTCGGCGCCCGGCAGGTAGAGATTCTCGGCGGGGATAGTGGTACAGCGGTGTTGCAGCAGATCTTCCGCTTCCTTTCCTAGCAACTGCACAATATCAGTCATGATTCACTCCCGATTAAGCTTCTTCATACACCGGCAATGCAAGGGTTTTTGACCACCGGCGCAGTAAAAAGCGGTGATTGAAGCTGTAAAGCGATGCTACCGAACTTGCTCCGGCAAGGACAAACAATAGATGCGATTGAGAGGAAATGCCATTTGCGTGGCCAAATACGCGGGGGCGATCGCCCCCGGCGCGCTAAGCGGTTGATTATTCGATCTCGAACCACGCGGTATTCTGTTGAGCGATCGGGGTGATGGAGTAGATCATCTCCTGCAGATGATCGTGGATGGCGCGCTCCGCCGCCTCGGCATCGCGCGCTTTCAGCGCTTCGTAGATGCGGTAGTGCTGCTTGATCAGGCTCTCCGGCGGCGAGACTTCGCTCAGGCTGAGGAAACGCACCCGATCCATGGTGGCCTTGATGGTTTCGATGGTCTCCCACGCCAGCGGGCAGTCGGCAAACTGGGTCAGCAGCTGGTGGAACTCGTCGTCCAACGCCAAAAATTCGCGCGTTTGCCCGTTCTGCGCCGCCAGCTCTTGACGGTGCAGGTTATGCTCCAGCGTCATCAGCTGCGCCGGAGTGGCGCGCTCGGCCGCGCGGCGCACGATGGCGCATTCCACCGCCTGACGGATAAAGCGCCCGTCGGCCACGCGCTTGGCGGAAATCTTCATCACGAAGGTGCCGCGCTGCGGCAGGATCTGCACCAGGCCGGCCTCCGCCAGCTTGATGAAGGCTTCGCGCACCGGCTGGCGCGAAACGCAAAAGCGGGTGGAGATCTCTTTCTCGGACAGCAGGGTGCCGGGGGGGATGGTGCAATCGACGATATCTTTGCGCAGGAAGCGATAGATCTGCTGGTTGACCGGGACGTTGTTGGTGAGACTGTACGTTTCAGACATGGCGACAATCAGGCATCTGGCTGGAGTTCGAATGCCACCATACTAGCAGATTATTGGTTGAGGGCGGGGGGATAAATCCACCCGCCAGGCAGGGGAACTCAGTGATGCCAATCCTGATATTCCTGCTTGCGCCGCTCTGGCGCGGTTTCCGGCATCAGGCTCAGGCCGAGGGCCGACACCACGCCCAGCACCATCATGTAACCGGCCAGCCCGTAGTAATGGCCGCCGGTCACCTGCAGGATCTTCACCGCCAGCAGCCCGAGAATGCCGCTGCCGATCAGCGAGCCGATCTGCCAGATCAGCGCGATGCCGCTGCAGCGCACGCGGGTGGGGAACAGCTCCGGGAAGTAGGAGGCCTGCGGCGCGTAGCACATGCTGTGGCCGAAGGTCAGCACCACGATCATGGCGATCTGCGTCACCCAGAAATTATCGAGGTTGATCGCCATAAAGAACGGCACGATGCACACCACCTGCAGCAGCGCGCCGGCGATGTAAACCGGTTTGCGCCCCAGCCGATCGGAGAGGCGGCCCATCAGCGGAATAGCGAAAATCTCCAGCAGCACCGCCACGATCATCGCCTCCAGCAAAATGCTTTCGTTGAGGTGGTTGGCCTTGCCGTAGGCCAGCACGATCACGGTGAACATGGCGAAGGCGCAGGCTTCGATCAGCTTGGCGCACACCCCTTTGGCGATAAGGCCGGGATAGCGGCGGGCCACTTCCACCACCGGCCGGCTCTCCACCGCTTTGGTGGCGCGGATTTGGGTAAACACCGGCGACTCGTCGATCTTCAGGCGAATAAACAGCCCGACCAGCACCAGCAGCAGGCTGAGCAGGAACGGAATGCGCCAGCCCCAGTCCAGCATCTGCGCCGGCGACAGCACGGCGGTCAGCAGCGCGAACAGCCCGGACGGCAGCAGGAAACCGGCCGGCGCGCCGATCTGCACCCAGCTGGCGTAGAAACCGCGCCGCGGCGGCGGCGCGTATTCGGCGGTCATCAGCACCGCGCCGGCCTGTTCGCCGCCGACGCCGAAGCCCTGCAGCACGCGGATAAAGATCAGCGCGATCGGCGCCCAGATGCCGATCTGCTCATAGGTAGGCAGCAGGCCGATGCAAAAGGTGCCGAGGCCGACGATCAGGATGGTGATCACCAGCGCCTTCTTGCGGCCGACTTTGTCGCCGATATGGCCGAACACGATGCCGCCCAGCGGGCGCGCCAGGAAACCGACCGCGTAGGTGGCAAAGGCCGCCAGCGTGCTGATCAGCGGATCGGCGCTGGGGAAAAACAGCTGGCCGAAGAACAGCACCGCGGCGGTGCCGTAGGCGAAGAAATCATAGTATTCGGCGGCGGTGCCGATGGCCGACGCGCTGGCGACGCGCCGCAGCAGCGGTTGATTGCCGGTATTGACGGCGTTATGCGTGGTGACGGTCATCGGAAACCTCCCGGTCGGTAAGCGGCAGAGCGGCGACGGTGGCTTTGGCCCCCAGGCTCAGCAGTTGGTGATAAGCGTGGCTGACGGCGTGGACGAAGTCAGGCGAATCGGGCAGATCGCGGCCGAAGACGCTGTCGAGTTGCAGCAGCGCCAGGACGCGGGGCCGGCCTTCCTCGCTGCCGGCGACCAACGCGGCGAGGCGCTCGCGCAGCGGATCGCTGATGGCGATCGGCTCGCCTTGTTCATCGCGGCCGCCGACGTAGCGCATCCAGCCGGCGACGCCCAGCGCCAGGCAGTCGAAGCGGCTGCCGCGCGCCAGATGCCAGCGGATCGCGTCCAGCAGCCGTTGCGGCAGCTTCTGCGTGCCGTCCATGGCGATCTGCGCGGTGCGGTGTTTCAACGCGCGATTGCGGTAACGCTGCAGCAGCGAGTCGGCATACTGCGCCAAATCGACGTTCGGCACCTGCAGGGTCGGCGCCTGTTCCGCCAGCATCAGGTGACGGGCGGCGCGGACAAAATCCGCATCCTGCATGCAGTCGCCGATGTGCTGATAACCGGCCAGGTAGCCGAGGTAGGCGAGAAACGAATGGCTGCCGTTCAGCATGCGCAGCTTCATCTCCTCGTACGGCAGCACGTCGCTCACCAGTTCGGCGCCGACCTTGTCCCAGGCCGGGCGCCCCTGGGGAAATCGATCTTCAATGACCCACTGGCTGAACGGCTCGCAGGCTACGCCGACCTCATCTTCGACGCCGCCCAGCCAGGTGCGCAACTGCCGGCGGGCCTCCGGCGTTACCGCCGGCACGATGCGATCCACCATGGTGGAAGGGAAGGCGACCTCTTGACGCACCCAGTCGGCCAGCGCCGGATCCTGCCGCTGCGCCAGTTCGACCAGCACCTGGCGCGTGACCCGGCCGTTGGCCGGCATGTTATCGCAGGACATCACGGCGAACGGCGGCAGCCCGCGTTCACGGCGCAGGCGCAGCGCCGCCAGCAGCAGCCCCGGCGCCGACTGCGGCTGTGCCGGGTGGGCGATATCATGCGCGATCGCCGGGTGTTCCGCCATCAGTCGGCCGCTGGCGGGGTGGTGGCAATAGCCCTTTTCGCTGATGCTCAGCGAGACGATGGCGATCTCGGGCTGCGTCAGGGCCGCCAGCACCGCCGCCAACCCGTCGGTTTGCAGGTGCAGCGCCTGGCGCACCACGCCGATGACCCGGCCCCGCCAACCGTCGTCGTCCATCTCCGCCACCGAGAACAGCAGGTCCTGTTGCCGTAGATCGGCGATCTTTTGCCGGCCGTGCTGCATGCTGATTTCGCAGTAGCCCCAGTCACTGCCGTGCTCGCTGGCCAGCCTGTCGGCGTACATCGCCTGGTGCGCGCGGTGAAACGCGCCGAAGCCGATATGCGCCATGCGCGGTTTCACGCGCTCACGTGCGTAGCCGGGCCGGATAACGGCGGCCGGCAGCGCGCTGTGGTCGGAAAGTCTCATGTTCAATGTCCCTGGAGAGGTAAGCAAAGGGGCGAAGCCGCCCCGTCTGGCGTTAGGGTTTTAAGATTTGCACGCCCGCCGTTGCGCGCGGCGCCTTGATCACCAGCAGCACCAGCAGCGCGCCCAGCGCGGCGACGCCGCCCGCCAGCATAAAGGCGCTGTCGAATTTGCCGGTGTTCTGCACGATGTAGCCGGTGGCGATCGGCCCGATGATGCCGGAGACGCTGCCGATCAAATGAATGAACCCGCTGGCGCCGCCGACCCGGGATTTATGCACCACGTCCTGGATGATCGCCCAGTAGAGAGCGCCGGTAATGTAGAGGAAGAAGATCGACACCGACATCAGCATCACCGCCGGCACCACGCTGCTGACGGTGCCCGCCAACGCCACGCACACCGCCGCCGCCAGCAGGCTGGTGACCAGCACGATCTTGCGCGACAGCAGCAATTTGCCGGTGATGTTGAAGATCTTGTCGGAAATATAGCCGCCGAGCGCCAGCCCGACGAAGCCGACGATCCACGGGATCATCGTGGTCAGGCTCATCTCTTTGATGTTCAGGTTGTGTGCCTGCACCAGATACGAGGGGAACCAGCTCAGGAAGAAGAACAGGATGTAGTTGTAGCAGAAGAAGGCGAAGGCGGTGACCAGAATGATCGGCTGCTTCAGGTAGTAGCCCAGCCCGTGCGGGGCGTCGCTCAAGGCGCTTTCCTCGCCGAGATTTTCCTGTTTCAACCGTGCGATCAGCGCCCGTTCTTCGTTGCTGACGCGTTGGCTTTTCGCCGGGTTATCCGCCACCACGAAGAACCACACCAGCATCCAGACGATGCCGATGGCGCAGATAATCATAAACGCCGGCCGCCAGCCGAACGCCAGCGCCAGATAGCCGACGATCGGCCCGGCCACCGCGCCGCCCAACGGCGAACCGGCGCTGAGCAGGCCCACGGCGGTCGCCGCCTGTTTCTTCGGGAACCAGCCGTTGATCATCTTGTTGGCCGAGGCGCAGATCGGCCCTTCGGCCATGCCGAACAGGACGCGCAGGATCAGCATTGAGTAAAAACCGGTGGCGATCGCCGTCATGCCGCAGAAGATGGACCACAGGCCGACCGCCACGCCCAGCACCAGCGTCGGGCCGAAGCGGTCGACCGCCAGCCCGCCGACGAAGTTGAAAATGGCGTAGCCGAAGAAGAAGCTGCCGAAGATCAGACCGAACTGTTCGGCGTTCAGCATCAGATCCTGTTCGATCATCGGCACGGTGATCGACAGCGCCACGCGGTCGAGGTAGTTGATCATGTAGACCATGAACAGCAGGAACACGATGGTCCAACGCAGGTTTTTAAACATAAAGCGCTCCACTGGGTGTCGTTTTAATCGTGATGCTTCATTGTTTGCACGGGCGGCGGGCGCCGCCCAATGCCCCGATGCCGCCTTGGCGTTACTCGAACTGCAGCAGCACCTTGCAGCAGGTGCGCTGATCCCGCTCGAACATCTGCATCGCCCGTTCGACGTCGTCGGCGGGCACGCAGTGGGTGAGTAGCCGCTGCGGGTCTAGCTTGCCGTCCGCCATCCAGGCGATCACCTGCGGAAAGCGCGCGCTGTTCAGGCGCGAGGAGAAGATCGACAGCTCCTTGCTGGTGATGCTCTGCTGGGTCAGGGTGCAGGCGTCGCCGGAAAAGCCCATGATGCCGATGCGCGCCGCCGGCGAAGCCAGCGCGATCGCCTCCGGTAAAATGGTGGGGTGGCAGGCGGCATCGACGATCAGCGTCGGCTGAACGCCGCGCTGCTGCAGCGCCTGCGGCAATGCGGCCTCGGCGTTGTTGAATGTTTGGTCGGCGCCGTTGGCGCGCGCCATCTCCAGCCGCTCGGCGATGCGATCGACGACCCACACCTGCCTGACGCCGTACACCCCTTTCAGCGTCTGGATCACCGTGAGCCCCATCGGCCCGGCGCCGTAGATCAGCGCGATGTCGTCGGGGCGCGGTTGCAGATGGGCGGTAATGTTGGCGGCGATGCTGAAGGGTTCGATCATCGCGGCGTGGCGATCGCTGATGGCCGGCGGAACCGGATAGGCGTTGCGCGCCGGCACGCAGGCATAGTCGCTGAAGCCGCCGTCGCGGTGCACGCCGATCACCTGCAGCGAGGTGCAGACGTTGGGGCGGCCGACCGAACAGGGATAGCAGTGGCCGCAGCTCACCACCGGGTCTACCGAGACGCGTTCGCCGAGGCGCGCCGGATCGACGCCTTCGCCCAGCGCATCGATCAGGCCGAAGAACTCGTGGCCGATCACACGCGGATAGCGGGCGAACGGGTTATGGCCGTGATAGATATGGACGTCGGAGCCGCAGATGCCGGCGAATTTCACCTTGACCCGCACCTCGCCGGCCGCCGGCTGCGGCAGTGCGCGCGTCTGCAGCGCCAGGCGCCCGGGCTGTTCGATCACGACGCTGCGCATGGTGTTTACCAGTTCCATAAGGTGCCATCCTCCAGACGCGCGACCGGCAGGTAGGCCGGTTCATAGGGGTAACGGGCCGCCAGCTTCTCATCGAACTCGATGCCGATGCCCGGCTTGTCGCCCGGATGCATATAGCCGTCGTCGAACGTCCAGCTGTGCGGGAACACCTCGAGCATTTGCTCGGAATAGCCCATGTATTCCTGCACGCCGAAGTTCGGCACCCACAGATCGAAGTGCAGCGCCGCCGCCATGCAGATCGGCGACAGATCGGAAGGGCCGTGTGAACCGGTGCGCACCTGATACAGCGAGGCGAAGTCGGCGATGCGCCGCATGCCGGTAATGCCGCCCGCGTGCGTCAGGGTGGTGCGGATGTAGTCGATCAGCTGTTCTTCGATCAGCTGTTTGCAGTCCCAGATGCTGTTGAACACCTCGCCGACAGCGATCGGCGTGACGGTATGCTGGCGGATCAGGCGGAAACAGGCCTGATTTTCCGCCGGCGTCGGATCTTCCATCCAGAACAGGCGATACGGTTCGGCGCTTTTACCGAAGCGCGCCGCTTCAATTGGCGTCAGGCGGTGGTGCATGTCGTGCAGCAGGTGTTCGTTGAAGCCGAACTTGTTGCGCACCGCATCGAACAGTTTGGGGGTGAAGTCGAGGTATTTTTCCGTCGACCACAGCTGCTCCTCCGGCCACTCGCCCTTGGTGGCCGGCTCATAGGCCTGGCCTTTGCCCTTGGCCATGCCGTAGGTGGTTTTCATGCCCGGCACGCCGCATTGAACGCGGATCGCCTTGAAGCCTTGCTCTTTATGTTTGGCGTAGTCGTCGAGCACCTCATCGATCGAGTGGCCGGTGGTATGGCAATACACCATCACTCCCGAGCGCGAGGCACCGCCCAACAGCTGATACAGCGGCATGTTGGCGGCCTTGGCCTTGATGTCCCACAGCGCCATGTCGACGGCGGAAATGGCGGACATGGTCACCGGGCCGCGCCGCCAGTAAGCGCCTTTGTAGAAGAATTGCCAGAGGTCCTCGATCCGCTGCGCGTCGCGGCCGATCAACTGCGGGCAGAGGTGATCTTTCAGGTAAGAGGCCACCGGCAATTCGCGCCCGTTCAGCGTGGCGTCACCGAGGCCGATGATGCCGTCATCGGTGGTGATTTTCAGCGTGACAAAGTTGCGCCCCGGGCAGGTGACGAACACCTCGGCGTTGACGATTTTCATAACCTTCACATCCTGTAGCTGCGGAGAGATAGCGCGAAAATACGCCATGAACTAACTACCATACAAGTATGAATTAATGAATTTGCCGGAGAGGATCACATTTGATCGTGCGCGGAAGCGGGTGAACAGAGGGGAAGAAGCGGGGCGCAGCGGCTGCGCCCGACAAGGTCAGCCCAGCAGGGCGCAGTTAGGTGGCAGGCGGCATTCGATGGCCTGCGGCAACACTTCGATGCGGAAATGGCGGCCTTTGAGCGGTTCGCCGTCGAGGTTGAAAGTCATCTCATGCGGCGCGTCGATCTCGAGCCACGGCAGCGCCGCGCTGAGGATGCTGTTGCTCTCTTCGTCGTTGAACAGGGCGGCGACCAGCGCCGGCAGCAGTTCATCGGCGATCAGCAGGCGCAGCTGCAGCAGGCCGTCGTTGATCAGCGCGCTGGGGCACAGTTCCTGGCCGCCGCCGGCCTGTTTGCCGTTGCCGATGCCGATCACCAGCGCCTCGCCGGCCCAGCGAAAGTCCGGCCCGCGGATTTCACAGCGGTCGGCCTGCAGCGTATCCATGCGCAGCAGGCCGTGCACAAAGTAGGACACGCCGCCCAGCGCCGCTTTCAGCTTCTCCGGCGTTTCGGTGGTGATGCGGGTGCCGAAGCCGCCGGTGGCCATGTTGATGAAATAGCGCTCGCCGTTGACCTTCGCCAGATCGATAGGCACCGAGCGGCCCTTGATCGCCAGCTGCAGCGCCAGTTCGGGGGACGGAGGGATATTGCACGCCATGGCGAAGTCGTTGGCGGTGCCGAGCGGCAGGATGCCCAGCGCCGGCCGGTTGTGCGCCGGCAGCTGCACCAGCGCGGCGGCCACTTCGTTGATGGTGCCGTCACCGCCGCCGGCGACGACGGTGCCGACGCCGAGCTGCGCGGCTTCCGCGACATAGCGCGCGGCATCGCCGTGCTCCCAGGTGACGCGCACGTGCAACGTTATTTGTTCTTTGCGCAGCCGGTTGACCGCCTGACGCAGCTCTTCGTTACCGGCACCTTTGCCGTTGATGATAAGCAGGGCGGACGCATGTGAGTGTTGAGGCATTGCCGATATCCTCCGGCGGAAAACCAAGAATGCCTCAAGATAAACCAGCTGCCGCCACCAGGCCATCAGAATATTCAGCTAATTCCGCTTATTTCCCGGCGCTCAGTGAATATGAAGCAAGGCGAATTTATCTGAATTTTACGCAGAAATAAGCGAAGTGTTAAAGAAGCGAGGATTAATCGCTATAGCGTTATTTATATATCGAAGCGGCGTGATTATTATTATTAAAACGGATAACGGGAATAAGTTATGGAAATAGGCATGGTGGAAAAAAATAGGCGCACCCATAAAGAAAAAGCCAGCCCAAGGGAGATTGGGCCGGCTAAGGAGGTGGTTCCTAGTATTGCTATGCAAATATTTTCGTTGTTCGTTTTAAGCAGCGTGATAGTAACCAAGCTGCGCGCGCATTGATGTGATCCAATTCTAATATTTGCTAAAAATCGCCGCCGAATGACGGCGATTCATTTTTATGCCCCGGCGCTATTTTCTTCCGCCAAATTGCGGATCAGCAACGCATAATTGAGATCGATATCCTGCGGGATCGGCAAATAAACGATATGGCCGTTGCCCGGCGCCACCTCAATCGATTCGCCTTTCTTATTTTGCATGCTCTCGAGGGTGAACACCACGTTGCCGCCCGGCGTCATCATTTCGACGCTGTCGCCGAGCGCGAACTTATTCTTCACGTCGACTTCCGCCCAGCCATCACGGCGCACGCCGGTGAATTCGCCGACGAACTGCTGGCGCTCGGAGAGCGAGGAGCCGTAGTCGTAATTCTGCTGCGCCTCGTGCACGTGGCGGCGCAGGAAGCCCTCGGTATAGCCGCGGTGCGCCAGGCCTTCCAGCGTGGTGAGCAGGGTCGGATCGAACGGTTTGCCGGCGGCCGCGTCGTCGATGGCGCGGCGATAGACCTGAGCGGTGCGGGCGCAGTAGTAGAACGACTTGGTGCGCCCTTCGATCTTCAGCGAATGCACGCCGAGCTGCGTCAGACGCTCCACGTGCTGGATGGCGCGCAGATCCTTGGAGTTCATGATATAGGTGCCGTGTTCGTCCTCGAAGGCGCTCATATATTCGCCTGGTTTTTGCGCTTCAGACAGCATGAACACCTTGTCGGTCGGCGCGCCGATGCCCAGCGTCGGCTCGACGGTTTGCACCGGGATCGGCTCGTGCAGGTGCACGATATTGCCGGTGTCGTCCTCTTTGCCTTCCTCCGCTTTGTACTGCCAGCGGCAGGCATTGGTGCAGGTGCCCTGATTGGGATCGCGCTTGTTGATGTAGCCGGACAGCAGGCAGCGGCCGGAGTAGGCCATGCACAGCGCGCCGTGGACGAAGATCTCCAGCTCCATGTCCGGCACTTCGGCGCGGATCTCGGCGATCTCTTCCAGCGACAGTTCACGCGACAGGATCACGCGGGTCAGGCCCATTTGCTTCCAGAACTTCACCGTCGCCCAGTTAACGGCGTTGGCCTGCACCGACAGGTGGATGTCCATCTGCGGGAAGGCTTCGCGCACCATCATGATAAGGCCGGGATCGGACATGATCAGCGCATCCGGGCCCATATCGATAACCGGCTTCAGATCGCGCAGGAAGGTTTTCAACTTGGCGTTGTGCGGGGCGATGTTCACCACCACGTAGAACTTTTTGCCCAGCGCATGCGCTTCGTTGATGCCCTGCGCCAGATTCTCGTGGTTGAACTCGTTGTTGCGCACCCGCAGGCTGTAGCGCGGCTGGCCGGCGTAAACCGCATCGGCGCCGTAGGCGAAGGCGTAACGCATATTTTTCAGCGTGCCGGCCGGGGAGAGAAGTTCTGGTGTAAACATAGTGTGTCTCGGTCTGATTTCAGGTCAGCACCACGCCACCTGATGGCGCAGTAAAAGCGGGGGATTGTAGCCGCAGCGCGGCAAGAAATCAGCAGTTAACCGGATTTATTCAAGGGAGATTGATCCCGGTCAAACGGAAAACGCGCGGTGGCCGCCACCGCGCGGGTGAAACGGGGGATCAGGCGCTCAAATCGCGGATATCGGTGGTCGGGCCGTTTTTTATCACCGACTGGATACCGTTTTTGGCCGCGCTTTCGGAGCTGTACATTTCGCTGACGCCGATCACCTGATGGTTCTTGGCCTTCAGCACAAAGTAGGGCTGATTGCTGGCGCTGTGCTTCAGTTCGTACTGCGCTTCGTGCGGTGAATTGGTCTGCACCGAGGCGATGCCGTTCTCCGCCGAGGCTTTGCTGGCATACATCTCGCTGGCCAGAATGATCTCGCCGTTACTGGCTTTCAGGTTGAAGTGGTACTGTCCGTTCTTTGCTTTTTTCAGCTCGTAATGACCGATTGCCATGGTTCTTCTCCTGTAGGTTCCGATTCGTGATGTAAGTGTAGCCAATCGCTTGAAAATCGGCGGCTAAACCTCACAGCAGCTTAGTTGAAAAAATGCGCAGTTTTTTTGCGCCGGCGCGGAGTTTTCGCCCGAGAGGCACAGCGCCGCACGGGAAGCTAAGGGAGAAGGCGTGATTGCGCAGTGCGCCGCATAACGAGGGGAACAGGGTGTCACCCCGTGAGATTGTGCGTTACTGTTTGGCCGTTTCGTCAATGTGGATGAAAAATGAGCGATACATCTTGGCATCGACACGCTACAGGCATATGCTTTGGCCTATGCCTGCTGTGGAGGTGTCGAGATGGAAAGGATCGCAAAGCTGTTTAAAAACGGCAGAAATCAGGCGGTGAGGTTACCGGTGGAATTTGAATTTGATACGGATCGTGTCTATATCCGTCGCGATCGGGAGGGCAACGTGATTTTATCCAAATATCCGGCAAAGCCGGACAGCTGGGCACCGCTGCTGAGCATTATCGCCCAAACGCCGGTGCCGCAAGAGTTTCTTGGCGCGGAAGATCGTCAGCAAGGGGTTGCCGACCGCGATCCCTTCTCAGAGGAAGAGTAGGCGATGTACATGTTTGATACCAACACCGTCAGCCACTTGTTTCGGCAGCATCCGCAGGTGCTTAACGTCATGGAAAAGCTCCCGCCTTCTGCCGTATGTATTTCCAGCGTCACGGAGGCGGAACTGCGTTACGGTGTGGCTAAACGGCGGAACAAGGCGTTGCAAAACATGGTCGAGGCCTTTCTTGCTGCGGTGACGGTCTATGCATGGGATAGCGAGGCCGCCCGCTGCTACGGTGAAATGCGGGCAAACATGGAGAGAAAGGGCAAAGTCATGGGCGCGATGGATCAACTGATCGCCGCTCACGCGCAGAGCCGTGGCGCGACGCTGGTGACCAACGATCGCGCATTCGCCATGGTGCCCGGGTTGGCGGTTGAAGACTGGACGCGCTGATTTCTCCCTAAACCCCATTCATCAGCCGGCAGGGCTCGGCTTCCCAGCGGTAGCCCACGCCGTATACCGAGCGGATAAAGGATTTTTCCCCATCGATCAATTCCAGCTTGCGGCGCAGGTTTTTGATGTGGCTGTCGATGGTGCGGTCGGTGACCACCCGGTAGTCGTCGTACAGGTTGTTCAGCAACTGCTCGCGTGAAAACACGTTGCCCGGCTGGCTGGCCAGCGTTTTCAGCAGGCGGAACTCCGCCGGCGTCAGATCCAGCAACTGCCCCTGATAGCTGGCCTGGAAGCGCGGTTCATCGATGTGCAGCAGATCATCTTCCCGCGCGTTCTCCTGTGGCCGATAGCTGCGGCGCAGGATGGTTTTCACCCGCGCCACCACTTCGCGCGGGCTGTAGGGTTTGCAGATGTAATCGTCGGCGCCGATCTCCAGCCCCAACAGGCGGTCAATCTCTTCAATTTTCGCCGTCACCATCACGATGGGCACGTCGCTGAAGCGGCGCAGCTCGCGGCACACCGTCAGCCCATCGGCCCCCGGCAACATCAGATCGAGCAAGATTAGCGCCGGCGGATGCTGGTGCACGGTCGGCACCACCTCATTGCCGTTGGTCAGCCAGCGGGTGGCGTAGCCCGCCGCCTGGAGATAATCCACCAGCAGCTGGCCCAGCTTGGGCTCATCTTCAACAATCATGATCTGCACGGGTTGATTCTGAATGTCCATCAGGGCGCCTTATTTTTGATCGGGGTAGCAAATTCTACTGTAATGCGCACGCCGCCTAAAGGCGAATGCTCGGCGCGGATTTTCCCGTCGTGCGCTTCCACGATGTTGTGGCAGATCGCCAACCCCAGCCCGGAACCGCCGCTGGCGCGGTTGCGTGAACCTTCCGCCCGGTAGAAACGTTCGAAAATGCGCGTCAGTTGCTGATCGCTGATGCCCGGCGCGCTGTCCTGCCAGTAAAGAAGCAGCCGCCCCGGCTGCAGTTCGACGCCGATCTCCAACCGGCCGCCGGCGTCGGTGTAACGCAGGCTGTTTTCCAGCAGGTTATTGAACAGTTGGTTCAGGCGATCGGGATCGCCGAACAGCAGCGCCTGGGCCGGCAGATGGGTGACGATCTCCAGCCCTTTGGCGCGGAAGCGTTCGCGAAAGGCGGCGACGGCGATCTGCACCAGGTGCACGCAGTCCACCGACGCCTTGCGGTAGGCCAGCGCGCCGAGATCGGAGAGCGACAGCTGGTGCAGGTCGTCGACCAGCTTGGTCAGGGTGGATACCTCGGCCTGCAGCGAACTGAGCGACGCCGGCGTCGGCTGGCGCACGCCGTCCTGCAGCGCCTCCAGTTCGCCGCGCAGCACTGCCAGCGGCGTGCGCAGCTCATGTGATACGTCGGCCATAAAGGCGCGGCGCATCTGCTCGTTTTTTTCCAGCGAGGTGGCCAACTGGTTGAAGTCGTGCGCCAGCCTGCCCAGTTCATCCTGGCTGCTGACCGCCACGCGGGTGGTGAAATCGCCCGCCGCCAGGCGGTGGGTGCCCGCCACCAGGCGCTTGACCGGGGCCAGCATGCCGCGCGACAGCAGCCAGGTCACCGCCGCCGCCAACAGGGTGGAGAGCGCGACGATAATCCAGCTGGTGCGCCGCTGCTGGCGATCGAAGTTGATGTCGGTATTGCGCGTCAGGCGCTCGACCGGGGTGGTGAGCACCCAGCCGACGATCTCGTTGTTGTAGCGGATCGGGTGGCGCGGCCCCTCCTTCGGCAAGGGGCCCGAATGCCCGACCAAGCGATTGAACTGGCTGTCCACCACCCAAAACTGGGTGCGCCACCCCTTGGGCGGCAGATTGTGGCTGCTGTCGCTATTCTGCTCGAACGAACGCATGATCTGGTAGACCACCTGATCGTTGTTGCGCAGGAATATCCAGTTGCCATGATGGCTGTACTGTTCCTCCAGCGCTTCGCTCAGCATGTTGATGCGTTGCTCGTTGCTGCTCTTGATGTAATCGATAAAGCCGCGCTCAAAGCTGACGCGCACCCCCCAATGCATGGTGATCAACACCAGCATGCAGGTAGCGAAAATGGCCAGGAACAGTTTTCCGGTAATGCCTATCCTCATTGCAACCTCGTTGAGCCGGTACCCGGCTCTTTGGTCAGCGTGCGGTTGGGCGCGCTATCGGCCGGCACGCGCGCGAAGGCCAGCGCGGGCAGAGCGATAATCAACGCCATACAGCCGTAGCTGTAAATAAATGCGCTGTGGATGGCCGGGCTATCGGCCACCACCTGGTGATGGGCGAAGCTGCCGATCAAGATGCCGGCGACGCTGACGCCGAGGCTCATCGACAGCTGCATGACCATCGACAGCAGACTGTTGCCGCTGCTGGCCAGCCGGTCCGGCAGATCTTTCAGCGTCAGGGTGTTCATCGCCGAGAAGCGCAGTGAGTTGATCATCCCCTGGAAGAACAGCACCACCGGCAGTAGCCACAGCCAGCCGAGCATCGCCGCCAGCAGGAAGCTCAGGCTGACCAGCGCCAGCAGCAGCGTGGCGGCCACCAGCACGTTGCGGTAGCCGAAGCGGTTGACTACCTGCACCACGATGCGCTTCATGCCCATGCTGCCGATGATCATCGGGATCATCATCAGCCCGGCGTGGAACGGCGTGAAACCCATGCCCACCTGCAGGAACAGCGGCGTCATGAACGGCAACATGCCGCTGCCGATGCGCCCCAGCAGGCTGGCCAGCAGCCCGATTTTGTAGGTCGGGGTGCGCAGCAGCCGCAGCGAGAACAGGGCGCGGCTATTGCCGTAGGCATGCCAAACATACCCCAACAGCGCCGCTGCGCCCAGCGCCACCAGACCGACGATGGCGCCGCCGGACAGCCCCATGCCTTTATGGCCGTCGAGCGCCAGCGTCAGCGACGCCATGCCGATCGCCAGCAGGATAAAGCCGCTGAGATCGAAGCGGCGGGTCTGCATTTGGTAGTTGGGCATCAGCAGCAGCGTGGCGATGGCGCCCACGATGCCCACCGGAATATTGATCAGGAAAATCCAATGCCAACTGGCGTATTGCACCAGGAAACCGCCCAGCGCCGGCCCCATCAGCGGGCCGATCTGGCCTGGCAGCGTCACGAAAGTCATCGCCGCCATGTACTGCTCGCGCGGCACGATCTTCATCACCGTCAGGCGCCCGACCGGCACCATCATCGCGCCGCCGACGCCCTGAATCACGCGCGAGGCGATCAGCTCGTTCAGGGTTTCCGAACGGGCGCAGAGGAGGGAGCCGAGGGTAAACAGCACGATGGCGCTGAAAAACACCCGCTGTACGCCGACCTTGTCCGCCAGCCAGCCGCTGGCCGGCAGCGTCACCGCCACCGTCAGCACATAGGAGACGATCACCGACTGCATGCGCAGCGGGTTCTCCCCCAGGCTGGCGGCCATCGAGGGCAGGGCGGTGTTGACGATAGTGGTATCCAGCGTCTGCATAAAGAAGCCGAATGCCACTATCCAGAGTTGCCAGCGTACGGTGGCGGCGTGTTTCATCAGCATCGGTCGGCCATTAATGGGGCAGCGGGGCCAGTTGCTTGTTGCGGCGGAACTTCGCCTGCAGCCGGTCGAAGTAAAGGTAGACCACCGGGGTGGTGTACAGCGTCAGCAGTTGGCTCATCACCAGGCCGCCGGCGATGGTGATGCCGAGCGGCTGGCGCAGCTCCGCGCCGTCGCCGCGGGTCAGCACCAGCGGCAGCGCGCCGAACAACGCCGCCAGCGTGGTCATCATGATCGGCCGGAAACGCAGCAGGCTGGCCTGGAAAATCGCCTCGCGGGCGCTGATGCCGCCGTTGCGCTGCGCCTCGAGCGCGAAGTCGACCATCATGATGGCGTTTTTCTTCACGATGCCGATCAACAGCATGATGCCGATCAGCGCGATCAGGCTGAACGGCGCGCCGAACAGCTCGAGCGCCAGCAGCGCCCCCACGCCGGCGGAAGGCAGCGTGGAAAGGATGGTCAGCGGATGGATATAGCTCTCGTACAGCACGCCGAGCACGATGTACACCGTGGCGATCGCCGCCAGGATCAGGATCAGCTGCGACTTCAGGGTGTCCTGGAACACCTGGGCGGTGCCGGCGAACGCGCCGCGCACCGTAGACGGCACGCCGAGCTGAGTCATGGTGCGCTCGACCGCGGCGGTGGCGTCCGACAGGCTGCCGCCGTCCGGCAGATTAAAGGAGACGGTCGAGGCGGCGGACAGCCCCTGATGGTTGACCGACAGCGGCGCGTTGGCCGGCCGCCAACTGGCGAAGTAGGAGAGCGGTATCGCTTTGCCTTCGTTGTTGATGATGAACATTTTGTCCAGCGAACTCACGTCCTGGGTGTAGGGCGGCGCCACTTCCATCACGACTTTGTATTGGTTGAGCGGTTGGTAGATGGTCGAAATCTGTCGCTGGCCGAAGGCGTTGTTCAACAGGTTGTTGGCGTCGGACACCGAAATGCCGAGGCGCGCCATGGTTTCGCGATCGTAGACCAGATCCATCTCCGAGCCTTTATCCTGCTGATCCGAGTTGACGTCCGCCAGCTCGGGCAATGCGGCCAGTGCGGCGCGGATCTTCGGCTCCCACTCGCGCAGCGCGGCGAGATCGTCCGCCAGCAGCGTATATTGATAGCTGGCGTTGGCCTGCCGGCCGCCGACGCGGATATCCTGCACCGCCATCAGAAACAGGCTGGCGCCCGGTTCTTTGGCCAGGCGGGCGCGCAGGCGGGCGATCACTTTCTGCGCGTCGTCGCTGCGTACCGACAGGGGTTTCAGTGAGATGAACATCGAACCGCTGTTGGTGCGCGAACCGCCGGTAAAACCGGTGACGTTTTCCACGTCCGGATCTTCGCGCACGATTTTCATGAAGTCTTCCAGTTTGCCGCGCATCGCCTGGAACGAAATGCTTTGGTCGGCCTGGATAAAGCCCATCAGACGCCCGGTATCCTGTTCCGGGAAGAAGGTTTTCGGGATGCTGATATACAGCCAAACGTTGAGCGCAACGGTGGCGAGGAACACCGCCAGCACCCAGCGCGAGTGGCCGAGCACCCAGTTCAGCGAGCGCCCGTAGCCCTGCTGCAGCCCCAGCAGCATTTTACCGAAGCCGCGCGCCCGCCGCTGCGAACGCGGCGGCTGGTGGCGCAGCAGGTAGGCGCACATCATCGGCGTGAGCGTCAGCGAGACGATCAGCGACAGCCCGATCGACACCGACAGAGTGACGGCGAACTCGCGGAATAGCCGGCCGGGCAGGCCTTCCATCAGCAGCAGCGGGATAAACACCGCCACCAGCGAAACGCTCATCGACAGCACGGTGAAACCGACCTCCCGCGCGCCCAGCAGCGCGGCGTTGATCGGTTTCATGCCGGCCTCGACGTGGCGGGAAATGTTTTCCAGCACCACGATGGCGTCGTCCACCACAAAGCCGGTGGCGATGGTCAACGCCATCAGCGACAGGTTGTTGAGGCTGAACCCGCACAGATACATGGCGGCGAACGAGCCGATCAGCGACACCGGTACGGCGACAGCCGGGATCAGCGTGGCGCGCCCGGAGCGCAGGAAGATGAACACCACCAGGATCACCAGCCCGATGGCGATCGCCAGCGACTGCTCCACCTCGGCCAGCGACGCGCGGATGGTCGGCGAACGATCCTGCGCGACGTTGAGTTGAATCGAAGCCGGGATATTCTCCTGCAGGGCGGGCAGTTCGGCGCGAATGCGATCGACGGTTTCGATGATGTTGGCGTCCGGCGCGCGGCTGATGGCCAGAATGATCGCCGGTTTGGCGTCGGTCATCCCGGCGTTGCGCACGTCTTGCACCGAGTCTTTGACCTCGGCCACGTCGGCTAAACGCACCGCCGAGCCGTTGTTGTAATGAATGATCAGCGGACGATAAGCATCGGCGGTTTTCAGCGCGTCGTTGGCCTGGATCTGCCAGCGCTGCTGCGGGTTTTCCACGGCGCCCTGCGGGCGGCGCACGTTGGCGTTGGCGATGGCCTGCCGTACGGTGTCCAGCGACACGCCCTGATTGAACAGCGCCGAAGGGTTCAGCTCCACCCGCACCGCCGGCAGCGAGCTGCCGCCGACGGAAACGTCGCCGACGCCCTCGGTCTGGCTGATCTTCTGCGCCAGCTGGGTGGAGGCGAAATCGTAAAGCTGCCCCTGACTGTAGGTGTCCGAGGTCAGCGTCAGGATCATGATCGGCGCGTCGGATGGGTTGACCTTGCGGTAGCTGGGGCGGCTCGGCATGCCGGTCGGCAGCAGGCTTTGCGCGGCGTTAATCGCCGCCTGCACGTCGCGCGCGGCGCCGTTGATATCGCGATCGAGATCGAACTGCAAAATGACCCGGGTACTGCCGAGCGAGCTCATCGAGGTCATTTCGTTAACCCCGGCGATGCGGCCCAGTGCGCGCTCCAGCGGCGTTGCCACCGAGGACGCCATGGTTTCCGGCGAGGCGCCCGGCAGCGACGCGCTGATCGAAATCACCGGAAAATCCACCTGCGGCAGCGGCGACACCGGCAGCAGGCGAAAGCCGATCGCGCCGCTGATGGCGATGGCCAGCGTCAGCAGGGTGGTGGCCACCGGCCGGTGAATGAACAGGGCGAAGAATTTCACGGCAGCTCCTGCGTATCCGGCTGGCGATGCGTGTTGCGCGCCAGTTTGTCAAACAGCAGGTAGATCACCGGCGTGGTGAATAACGTCAGGATCTGGCTCATGATCAAACCGCCGACCATACAGACGCCGAGCGGATGCCGCAGCTCCGCGCCGACGCCGGTGCTCAGCATTAGCGGCAGCGCGCCGAGCAGGGCCGCCAGCGTGGTCATCAGGATCGGCCTAAAACGCAGCAGGCAGGCCTGATAGATGGCGTCGCGCGGCGATAAGCCCTGCTCGCGTTCCGCCGCCAGCGCGAAGTCGATCATCATGATGGCGTTCTTCTTCACGATGCCGATCAGCAGGATGATGCCGATGATGGCGATCACGTCCAGCTCGCTGCCGGCCATCATCAGCGCCAGCAGCGCGCCAACCCCGGCGGTCGGCAGGGTGGAGAGGATGGTCACCGGGTGAATGAAACTTTCATACAGCACGCCCAGCACGATGTACATCGCCACTACCGCCGCCAAAATCAGCCACAGCGTGCTGCCGAGCGCCGCCTGGAAGGCCAGGGTCGCCCCCTGGAATTGGGTGGTGATGTCCCTTGGCATGTTGAGATTTTTTTCCGCCTGGGTGACCGCGTCCACCGCTTCGCCGAGCGAGTAGCCGTCGGCGACGTTGAACGAAACGGTGGCCGATGGGAACTGATCGAGATGGTTGACCGACAGCGGGCCGAAGCGCTCTTCGATTTTGGCGATGGCGCTCAGCGGCACCACGGCGCCGTCCTTGCCGCTCAGACGGATCTCATTGAGCGCCGCCAGCCCCGGTGTCGCGCTGACGTCGTGCTCCAGCACCACGCGGTATTGGTTGGCCTGGGTGTAGATGGTGGAGATCAGGCGCTGGCCGAAGGCGTTGTACAGCGCATTGTCCACGTCGCTCATGGTGACGCCGAGGCGCGAGGCCGAATCGCGATCGACGTTGACGTAGGCCACCAGCCCCTGATCCTGCCAATCGCTGGTGACGTCCGCCAGCTGCGGGGTGCGCTTCAGCTCATCCATCAGCTGCGGCACCCACAGGCTGAGATCGTCCAGCGACATCGCCTGCAGGGTGAACTGGTACTGGGTGCGGCTGACCTGGGTATCGATGGTCAGATCCTGCACCGGCTGCAGGTACAGCTTCACGCCGGGGAACTGCGCCGTTTGCTGCTGCAAACGGCTGATGACCGCCGGAATGCGGTCGCTGCGTTCGCTCAGCGGTTTCAGGTTGATCTGCAGCCGGCCGCTGTTGAGCGTGGCGTTGCTGCCGTCGACGCCGACGAACGAGGTCAGGCTTTCCACCGCCGGATCTTTGAGGATCTGCGCCGCGACCTGCTGCTGGCGCTCGGCCATGTTGCTGAACGAGACGCTCTGCGGCGCTTCCAGCGTGCCCTGAATGATGCCGTTGTCCTGCACCGGGAAGAAACCTTTCGGGATCAGCAGGTACAGCAGCACCGTCAGCGCCAGGGTGCCCACGGCCACGCCAAGCGTCAGCCAGGGATGGTTAAGCACCGTTTTCAGCCACTGGCCGTAGCGCGCGATCACCCGCTCGAAAAAGCGTTCGGAGGCGGCGGAAAAACGGTTCTGCTTGCGCAGAGATTCGTGGCTGAGCATGCGCGCGCACATCATCGGCGTCAGCGTCAGCGACACCACGGCGGAGATCAAAATCGCTACCGCCAGCGTGACGGCGAACTCGCGGAACAGGCGGCCGACGATGTCGCCCATGAACAGCAGCGGGATCAGCACCGCCACCAGCGAGAAGGTCAGCGAGATGATGGTGAAGCCGATCTCGCCGGCCCCTTTCAGCGCGGCGTCGAGCGGCTTTTCCCCTTTCTCGATGTAGCGCGAGATGTTCTCGATCACCACGATGGCGTCGTCCACCACGAAGCCGGTGGCGATGGTCAGCGCCATCAGCGTCAGGTTGTTGATGGAGAAGCCGAGGAAGTACATGGCGGCGAAGGTGCCCACCAGCGACAGCGGCACCGCCACGCTGGGGATAATGGTCGCCGGCACGTTGCGCAGGAACACGTAGATCACCATCACCACCAGCGCGACAGCCAGCAGCAGCTCGAACTGCACGTCGCTGACCGAGGCGCGGATGGTGGTGGTGCGATCGGTCAACACCTTAACGTCGACCGACTTGGGCAGGCTTTTAATCAGCGTCGGCAGCATTTCGCGGATGCTGTCGGCGGTGGTGATGACGTTGACGCCGGGCTGGCGTTGGATGTTCAGCACGATCGCCTGCTGCTGGTTGGCCCAGGCCGCCAGCCGGGTGTTTTCCGCCCCTTGTTCGATGGTGGCGATATCCTGCAGGCGGATCGCCGCGCCGTTTTGATAGGCGACGATCAGCTGGCGATAGTCGTCGGCGGATTTCATTTGGTCGTTGGCGGACAGGGTGACCGATCGGGTCGGGCCGTCAAGGCTGCCTTTCGCCGAGTTGACGTTGGCGTTGCTGATGGCGGCGCGGATGGTTTCGCTGTTCAGGCCATAGGCGGCGACCGCCGCGGCGTTTAATTTTACGCGCACCGCCGGGCGTTGGCCGCCGGCCAGGGTCACCAGGCCGACGCCGGTCACCTGAGAAATTTTTTGCGCCACGCGGGTTTCCACCATGTCTTCCACCTGCGTCATCGGCATGGCGGTGGAGGTGACGGCCAGCGTCAGGATCGGCGGATCGGCGGGGTTAACCTTGCTGTAAATCGGCGGGTAGGGCAGATCGTTCGGCAGCAGGTTGGTGGCGGCGTTGATCGCCGCCTGCACTTCCTGCTCCGCGACGTCGAGCGGCAGCGTCAGCTGGAATTGCAGCGTCACCACCGAGGCGCCGCCGGCGCTTTGCGACGCCATTTGCTTCAGGCCGGACATCTGGCCGAACTGGCGTTCCAGCGGTGCGGTAATGGCGGAGGTGACCACGTCCGGGCTGGCGCCGGGGTATAGCGTCACCACCTGGATGGTGGGGTAGTCCACTTCCGGCAACGCGGATACCGGCAGCGCGCGATAGCCGATAATCCCCGCCAGCAATATCGCCACCATCAGCAGCGTGGTGGCGACCGGACGCAGAATAAACAGGCGGGACGGACCGCCGCCGGCGTTGGGAGGCATCACCTGCATCAGGACTTCCTCTGAACGTCAGGTTCGCGCTTGGCTTTTGACGTCGCAGGCGCGTCGTTCGGCGCGAGCACTTCCACCTGCATGCCTTCGGTCAGGCGATCGATGCCGTCGGTCACCACCCGATCGCCGGCGTTGAGGCCGGCGCTGATCACCACCTGCCGGCTGTCCTGCACGCCGGCGGTGACCCGATGTTTGCTGACCTTGTTGTCTTCGCTGAGCGTCCAGACGAAGTTGCCTTCGTTGCCCATCTGCAGCGCGGCGGTCGGGATCACCACCGCATCGTGCAGGGTATCCACCTGCAGCCGCGCGTTGACGAACTGGTTGGGGAACAGCGCGTCATCTTCGTTGGCGAAACGCGCTTTCAGCTTGATGGTGCCGGTGGCGGTATCAATTTGGTTGTCCAGGCTCAGCAGCGAACCGGTCGTCAGCTTGTTCTGGTTGGTGCGATCCCAGGCTTCGACGCTCACCGGCCCGGCTTTTTGCGCCTTGAGCAGATCGGCGATGTTGCCTTCGGGCAGCGTGAACACTACGTCGATCGGGTGCGTCTGCGTGATCACCACCAGACCGGTGGTGCTGCCGCTGGTGACGTAGTTGCCGACGTCGACCAGTTTCAGGCCGACGCGGCCGTCGATTGGCGCAGTGATGCGGCTGTAGGTGATCTGCAGTTTGGCGCTGTCGACCGCGCCCTGATCGGCTTTGATGGCGCCTTCGGTTTGCTGCACCAGCGAGGCCTGCGTATCCAGCTCCTGACGGGAAACCAGATTGGTTTTCACCAACTGCTGATAGCGCGCCAGATCGCGCCGGGCGTTGGCCAGCGTGGCCTGATCTTTCGCCAACTGCCCCTGAGCCTGGGTCAGCTGCACCTGGAACGGCCGGGGATCGATCTCCGCCAGCAGATCGCCGGCTTTGACCTGCTGGCCTTCGGTAAAGTGGATCGCCATCAGCTGGCCATCGACCCGGCTGGTGACGGTCACGGTATTGGCGGCGGTGGCGGTGCCCAAGCCGGAAAGATAGCGCGGCACGGTTTGTTGCGTGGCTGTCGCCGCCTGCACCGGAGACATTGGCGCGCCGCGTCTGCCGCCCGCCGCGCGGCCCGCTCCCGTTTTACCGGCGGCCTGGTGCGCGCCCGGCGTCGTCCCGGCGGTCGGTTGGGCTGCGCTGAAATGGCGCGAGGCCAGAACGGCGACGATGATCGCAATCGCCACAGCCAGCAGGCGCAGAAGCAGGGAACGACGTTGGGGTTTTGCATTCATGGTGGTGAAAATTCTCTCCAAAAGGCAGGGGCGCGGGCACTCATTGCCACAAAAATGACACTCCTTACAGGATACTAGTTTAGCCAGCGAAGACGGCATAAAAATGAAGGAAATATGGAGGAACCGTCAGCATTGTCTTAATAAGTGGGTGATTTGCGCGTGCTATGTTTATAAGTGATTTATTCCGGCTTATAGCCAATCCGTTTTAACGATTTCCTGCATTTGGCGCTAATAATTAACAGGCAAATCATTTAACCCATGGAGCCTTTGTGATGAGCAAGAAACAACTGGGCCGTTCGGGCATTCAGGTGCCGGCGTTGACCTTTGGCGGCAACGTGTTCGGCTGGACGGCGGATCAAGCGACCTCGTTCAATCTGCTGGATGCGCTGGTGGACAATCAGCTCAACTTTATCGATACCGCCGACGTTTATTCCAGCTGGGCGCCGGGCAACCGGGGCGGCGAATCGGAAACCGTCATCGGCGAATGGCTGAAGAAGAGCGGCAAGCGCGACCAGGTGATCATCGCCACCAAGGTGGGCAAACCGATGGGCGAAGGCAAACAGGGGCTGTCGCCGCGCTATATTCAGCAGGCGGTGGAAGATTCGCTGCGCCGTCTGCAAACCGATTATATCGATCTCTACCAGTCGCACGACGATGACCGCGATACGCCGCTGGAAGAGACGCTGGCGGCGTTCGATGCGCTGATCAAGGCCGGCAAGGTGCGGGCGATCGGCGCCTCCAACTATCAGGCGGATCGCCTGGAAGAAGCGCTGCGGGTGAGCGAAAGCAACGGATTGGCGCGCTACGAAACCCTGCAGCCGGAATACAATCTGTATGCGCGCGAAGGGTATGAAGCCGAGCTGGAAGGCGTGGCGCAGCGCCATGGTCTCGGGGTGATCAACTTCTTTGCGCTGGCCAGCGGCTTCCTGACCGGCAAATACCGCAGCAAAGCGGACGAGGGCAAAAGCCAGCGCGGCGATCGCATCGTCGAGCGCTACCTGAACCCGCGCGGTTTCCGCATTCTGGCGGCGCTGGATCAGGTGGCAGGTAAACACGGCAGCTCTCCGGCGCAGGTCTCGCTGGCCTGGCTGATTGCGCGTCCGAGCATCACCGCGCCGATCGTCAGCGCCACCTCGTTGCCGCAGCTGGATGAGTTGGTCAGCGCCACCCGCCTGACGCTGGATGCGGACGACATTCAGACGCTGAACCACGCCAGCGCTGAGTAAGAGCCGCCGGCGATTTTGCTCTATGCTGAAGGGGTCAATATGACTTATTCAGGAAACTGCAATGTCTGGCGATATCATCAACGACCTCGCGGCGCTGGAACAGCTTTACGGCAAACCTGCCGCGCCCTCGGTTTTTAAAGAAGTCAGCTATATCCACCCGGCGTACCGTCCGTTTATCGAGGCGGCGCCGTTTGCCGCCCTCTCGACCGTCGGGCCGGACGGCATGGATGTCTCCCCGCGCGGCGATCCGGCCGGTTTTATCCAGATCGAAGACGAGAAAACCCTGCTGTTGCCGGACCGGCGCGGCAATAATCGCATCGATAGCCTGCGCAATATCCTGCACGATAACCGGGTGGCGCTGCTGTTGCTGATCCCCGGCATCGGCGAAACGCTGCGGATTAACGGGCGGGCGGAGATCGTGGTGGCGCCGGCGGTGTTGCAGCGCTTCGCCCACCGCAACCAGCTGCCGCGTTCGGTGCTGCGCATTCGGGTGGAGGCGGTGTTCTTCCAGTGCAGCCGGGCGATCTTGCGTTCGGGGTTGTGGGAAGAGGGCCGCCGCCTCGAACGTTCGGCGCTGCCCAGCCCCGGCCAAATCTTGGCTGCGGTGAGCCAAACGCGCTTCGACGGTGAGGAGTACGACAGCGCGCTGCCGCAGCGGCTGAAGGATACGCTGTATTAATCGCCGTGGCGTTCGCGCCACGTTTGCCGGTTAAGCCGGTACAAGACGTGCTGTTGCAGCGGATGGCCCGCCGGCAGGCGCGGGTGCAGGAAGGTTTCACCGTCGAAGCGCATACCGATGCGCGTCATCACCCGGCGCGACGGCTGGTTATCTTCGGCGGTGAAGGACACCACTTCCGGCAGGTGCAGCGTGTCGAAGGCGCACGCCAGCGCGGCGCGCGCCGCCTCAGCGGCGTAGCCGTTGCCCCAGTGAGCCGCCGCCAGCCGCCAGCCAATCTCCACGCAGGGGGCGCAAGGCAGGTCGTCACCCGGCCGCGCCAGCCCGACAAAGCCGATAAAAGGCGCGCCGTCTTTCACTTCCACCGCCCACAGCCCCCAGCCGTGTTGTTGCATGAAGGCGCGGATGCGTTCGGCCTGCGCGCGGCTTTCCTCGGCCGTCATCGGCGCCGGGAAATAGCGCATCACCTGCGGATCGGCGTTAAGCGCGGCGAAGGCCGGCAGATCCTCGTCACGCCAGGGGCGCAGCCGCAGCCTGGCGCTGTCGAGGGTAAGCAAGGTGGACATGATAGGGCCTCCAATAAACAAAGGCGCGGCGAGCCGCGCCTTTGGGCTGTCAACGGAACAGCGTTTGCGCCCAGCGCGCCAGCCCGGCGGTGACCGAGCCGAAGTCGTTGCCGCCGACGATCGGAATGCCCGGCAGTTGCTGTTGCAGCGCGGCGCGCAGCAGCGGCGAACGCGCGCTGCCGCCGGTCAGGTAGATCACCTGCGGCGCGGTCTGGCTGCTGGCCAGCGCGGCGCTGACCTGCTCCTGAATGCGCATCAACGGCTGCGAGATGGCGTCGGCGAGCTGATCCTGGCTGATGCTCTCCGCCAGATCGGCCTGCACGAAATTGAGCGGCGCGCTGATGGCCGTTTGGCCGGACAGGGCTATCTTACTCTCTTCGGCCGCCCGCACCAGTCGGTAGCTCAGGCGCTGCTGGTACACTTTCAGCAGGCGTTTCACCTTTTCCGGCTCTGCCGCGTCGAGGATCAGATCGCGCAGCACGCGGCCGTTGGCGGCGCTGTAGAAATCGTTTTGCGCCGGCACGTCGTTGGTCGCCACCGCGTTCCAGTAAGGCAGCGCCGGCAGGGCGATGCCCTTCGCGGTTTCGCCGCCGAGGCCGAACAGCGGCATCAGCTGTTTGAAGGCCAGCATGATGTCCAGATCGTTACCGCCGACCCGGCAGCCGCTGTGGCCCAGCAGGCTCTGCTGGCGATCGGCGCGGTCGCGCCACTGCGGCCCCATCAGCAGCACCGAGCAGTCGGTGGTGCCGCCGCCGATGTCCACCACCAGCACGGTTTGCTCTTCGCTCAGCGTCGCCTCGAAGTCCAGCCCCGCCGCCACCGGCTCGAACTGGAATTCAATGTCCTTGAAACCGGCGCGTTCGGCGGCGCGCTGCAAAATGCCCTGCGCCTGCCGGTTGGCTTCGTCGCCGCCGATGCCCTGGAAGTTGATCGGCCGGCCGATCACCGCCTGATCGATGCCGGTCTGCAGCACCTTTTCCGCCTGGCGTTTGATGTGGAACATCATGGCGCACACCAGGTCTTCGAACAGCGCGATCTGCTGCGGCTTCAGGCCGTTGGCGCCGAGGAAGGATTTCGGCGAGCGCACGAAGTACACCTCTTCCGGATCTTCCATGTAGTGCGCCAGCGCCTGCAGACCGAACAGCACGCTGTCGCCGTTGACCGGAATGTCTTCTTCGCGGTTGTAACTGATGGCGCGGCGCAGCAACTGCTGGTTTTCTTCGCTGCCGGTTGGGATCTGCCAATGGCGGTGCAGGCATTCGCTCACCGCTTCACGGGTCGGCGCACACAGCATCGAAGGCAGATACGGCGCGTTGTTTTCCAGCGTCAACAGCTCGGGGCCGTGGTCGCGCATCACTGCAACGGAACAGTTGGCTGTCCCGTAATCGAATCCAATAAACATCTCTTTTTTGTCCCCATGCCAATGAAGGGGGGCGACTTTACCCGAGACGGGGCCGGCGGGCAATGCGCCAATGCGCGAGTGTCGAAAAATTTAGCGGGCGCGGCGGCGTGCGCGAACTTTCTCAGTGCGGATAACGCTCAAGCCGCAGCAATGGCACAGTCGGCTATGAAAATGGCGTGCTTCGCCCATCAAGACGCACGCCATTTCTTTATACTCAACAGGTATTCCGAGCGGGGAATGCCTTTCCCTATGACTCTGTGATGAGGATTTCATGACGCGCAACTCTACCTTTCTCATGAATATCGGCTGGAGAACCCTGCTGAAAGATCTGGGGCTCCAGCCGACAGATGTTTTACGCCGGGCTGCATTGCCTGAAGATCTGTTGTCACGCACCGCTGAAGGGATCACTACGGAAGAATATTTCCGCTTCTGGCGCGCGATGGAGGAAGGAACGGGCGACCCGTTGTTTCCGTTGAAAATCGTTGCGCTGATGTCAACGGAATCGTTTGACCCTCCGATATTCGCCGCCCTGTGCAGCGCCAATCTGGCGCAAGCTGTCCAGCGGTTAGCGAAATACAAGCAACTTACGGCGCCGATGAGCCTGGAGCTCGTCATCGGCCCTGAAGGCGAAATGACGATTTCACCCCGCTGGCTGTTGGCGGAGGAGGCGGTACCGGCGTCTTTGCTGGTGGCTGAGCTGGCATTTTATGTTCGGCTGGCGCAGCTTGCCACGCGCGAACCGGTAAAAGCGCGCCGTATCACCTTGCCTGAACTGCCGCCTGCAGCCCTTTCACGCCCCTTGGCAGGCTTCTTCGGCTGCGCGGTAACGCCTGGGGCAGGGCCGGGCATTACTTTCTCCTCCGCAGATGCCTTGCGTCCCTTTTTGACAGTGAATGAGGGCATGTGGCGCGTTTTCGAACCCGAGCTGCGTCGTCGCCTCAGTGAACTGGACGCCACGGCAACCACCGGAGAGCGCGTTTGTGCGGTGCTGCTGGAGTTGATTCCCAGCAATACCGCCGGCATCGACGTGGTGGCGGCAAGATTGGGCATGAGCCGCCGGACGCTGCAGCGGCGTCTGGAAGATGAGGGTGAGAGTTTTCGTTCGCTGAGCAACGGCACCCGGGAAAAATTGGCGCGCCACTATCTTAAGCATTCGACCCTTACCAACGGAGAGATTGCCTTTTTGCTCGGTTTTGAAGAACCGAACTCTTTCTTCCGCGCCTTTCACGAATGGACAGGGCAAACGCCGGAAGCGGCTCGCCAGGCGATGCGGCTGAATTAGCCGAGAGGCGCTGTTCACGTTGGCGCATTCTGCGAGTTGATTGGCGCGGTTCGACATGGTTGCGGCAGCGCCCGTCGCTTAAAGTGGACAACATACAGACTGCGCAGGCAGTCGCCAACGCAATCATCCTAATAAGGAGCAGTCAGTATGAAGTCCAAAGTGATCCTGGTGACCGGCGCCTCATCCGGTATTGGCGAAGCCACCGCCGTCACGTTAAAGCAGCGCGGGCACACCGTTTATGCGGCCGCCCGCCGGGTTGAACGCATGCAGGCTCTGGCTGCCGCCGGCATTCGCGTTTTGCCTTTGGACGTCACCGACGATGCTTCCATAGCGCAGGCGGTAAAGACCGTCATCGCCGAAACGGGGCGTATCGATGTGTTGGTCAATAACGCCGGTTACGGCTCCTATGGCGCTATTGAAGACGTTTCTGCGGATGAGGCTCGCGCTCAATTTGATGTGAATGTGTTCGGTGCGGTTCGGCTGACGCAGCTGATTTTGCCGCACATGCGAGCGCAGCGCTCCGGCACCGTCATCAATATTACGTCGATGGGCGGGAAAATACATACGCCGCTGGGCGGATGGTATCACGGCACCAAATTCGCCTTGGAGGCCATCAGCGACTGTTTGCGCATGGAGGTGCAACCTTTTGGCATCGACGTCGTGGTGATCGAACCCGGCGGCATCCAGAGTGAATGGGCGGATATCGCCGCGGAAAAACTGATCGGCGTTTCCGGCCAGAGCGAGTACGCCGCTCAGGCTCACGCTGTCGCCCACGCCATGGTCAGCGACGCCAGCAAGAAACGGCAATCGCCGCCGAGCGTGATTGCCGATACGATCGCCAAAGCCGTCGTCGCCCATCGTCCGAAAACGCGCTATGCCGTGGGGTTTGGCGCGAAACCGCTGATTTTTCTGCGGCGCTTGTTGTCCGATCGCGCCTTCGATGGGCTGATGCGCCGGGCATTGGGGGTACCGCGCCGGGGGCAATAAATTGTCGGGCAGCGGGGCTTTATGTCGGTGGCGGTGAAAATGGTGCGTCTGAACGCTGTTCAGACGCATAATCATTAAAGACAATCGCTAATCTGGACGGTGGGAAGGTGCGTAACTTAATGTCCGAATTCCGCACGTCAGCACGCCAGCCGAGCCCCATAATGCAGAAAAAACCGACCCCGAGCGTTGCCATGAATACTCAACAGCAAGCGTTGTACGACGCGCTGCGCGCGCGTGACCGCAAATTCGACGGCCGTTTTTTCGTCGGCGTCTCTTCAACCGGTATCTATTGTCGCCCGGTGTGCAGCGCCCGTACGCCGAAGCTGGAAAACTGCACCTTCTATCCGAGCGCGGCGGCGGCAGAGTTGGCGGGATTTCGCCCCTGCCTCAAATGCCGGCCGGAGCTGGCGCCCGGTCTGGCGCTGATCGACTTGGGCAACCGCTATGCGCAGGTGGCAGTGCAGCTCATCGAGCAGGGGTATCTGTCTGAACACAGCTGCGAAGCGCTGGCGGCGCGGCTGGGCATTTCCGATCGTCACCTGCGGCGCATCTTCGCCGAACAGTTTGGCGCCTCACCGATCGATTACGCGCAGTCGCACCGGCTGCTGCAGGCCAAACGCCTGCTGGCGGATACCGATCTGCCGCTCAGCGAGGTGGCGTTCGCCGCCGGATTCGGCAGCCTGCGGCGTTTCAACGAGCTGTTCAAGGCGCGCTACCGCCTGATACCGTCAGCGCTGCGCAGCGGCGGCGCGCGCGGTGAACGGGCCGCCGCCAGCGGGCTGGTGTTTCACCTGGGCTATCGGCCGCCCTATGACTGGGAGCGCATGCTGAATTTCTTGCAGGCGCGCGCCGTGCAGGGCGTGGAGCGGGTCGACGGACGCCGCTACCTGCGCTCGATCGCCGTCAGCCAGGGCGGCACGGAACACCGCGGCTGGGTCAGCGTGCAGCCGGAAGAAGCGCGCAATCGGGTTCGGGTAGAGATCGCGCCTGCGCTCAGTCTGGTGACGACGGAGGTGTTGCGCCGGGTGCGCCTGCTGTTTGATCTGGATGCCGCGCCGGACCGCATCAATGAGGCGCTGGGCTCGCTGGCGGCCGATGCGCCGGGATTGCGCCTGCCGGGCTGCGTGAACAGTTTCGAGCAGGCGGCGCGGGCGGTGCTGGGCCAGTTGGTCAGCGTAAAAATGGCGGCGACCTTCGCCGGGCGGATGGCTGAACGCTGGGGGGAAACCCTGGCGACGCCGCATGAGGGCATCACCCATGTCTTCCCCTCCGCAGAACGGGTGGCGCAGCTGCAGCCCGAAGAACTGCGCCCGCTCGGGGTGCAGCTGAAGCGCGCGGCGGCGCTGATCGAGATCGCCCGCGCGCTGGGCGAAGGGCGGCTGCAGCTCGATAACGTGCTGGATATCGAACAGGGCATCGAGGCGCTGACCGCGCTGCCGGGCATCGGCAACTGGACCGCCAGCTATATCGCGATGCGCGCCTGGTCGTGGCCGGACGTGTTCCTGGCCGGTGATTACCTGATCAAACAGCGTTTTCCCGGCATGACGCCGCGCCAGATTGAACGCTACGCTGAACGTTGGCGCCCGTGGCGTTCTTACGCCACGCTGCATCTGTGGCACAACGACGGCTGGGCGCCGGAAGGGGAGAGTTGAACGCAGAGCTAGCGAGGGGTGTCGATCAGCTGCAGCAGGCGGCTCATGCCCTCGCGCATCAGGAACGCCAGCAGCTTTTCCCGCTCGGCCGGCGTCAGGTGGTAGTAATACTCGATCCAGACCCGTATCGGATCCTGGCGTTTGACGTCGTAATCCGGATGGTCGGTTTCGCGCAACGCCGACAGGCTGCGCGCGCCGAACGGCAGACTGTCGATATGGTATTCCAGCGCTTTGCCCTGTACGCCGCTGCGGCGGCGGCTGACCCAGCCTTCACGCCGGGCCATCAAATTGACCCCTTGCGGAGTTGAAGGCAACCCCGCCTTACCCATCAGTTCCCTGGCGGAAAACCATTTCTTTTCCATAGTCCCTTATCCCTGAGCCATCACATGTCGAGGAAAATCAACGGATACGCTGATACTCGCATGGGCGCTTCATCTTACTTAATCGTTTAAGCTTCAGGTGTTATTTATATCACTAATCTTGTCTTGGTTAACATAATGTGACGGATGAGGGAATACGGGGGGGGGTTTGAGCGCGGCAAATGGCGGCGGCGGCTCTGTTATTCTGGCGAATCATCAGGGCACGTTTTCAACGATGTTATCCGGTGGAAAGGGCCGGCACAGAGCCGGCTTTTGGCGTCTTACAGCAGGAACAGGGTGGCGAGGCCGAGGAAGATGAAAAAGCCGCCGGTATCGGTCAGCGCGGTGATGAGCACGCTCGAGCCGACCGCCGGATCGCGGCCCAGTTTGAGCATGGTCATCGGGATCACCACGCCCATCAGCGCCGCCAGCAGCAGGTTGAGCAGCATCGCCAGCGTCATCACGCCGCCCATCGCCGCATCGCCGTACAGCAGCCAGGTGATCACGCCCATGATGCCGCCCCACACCACGCCGTTGATGATGGCGACGCCCAGCTCTCTGAGCATCAGGCGCGAGATGTTGCCGACTTCGATCTGGTGCAGCGCCAGCGCGCGCACGATCATGGTGATGGTCTGGTTGCCGGTGTTGCCGCCGATGCCGGCGACGATCGGCATCAGCGCCGCCAGCGCCACCAGTTGGGAAATGGTGTGTTCGAACAGGCCGATCACTCGCGAGGCGACGAACGCGGTGCAAAGGTTGATCGCCAACCACGCCCAGCGGGTCTTGACCGCTTTGCTGACCGGGGCGAACACGTCTTCTTCCGGGCTCAAACCGCCCATGCGGCGCAGATTGGTATCGCTCTCTTCGTTGACGGCGTCGACGATCTCTTCGATGGTCAAACGGCCCATCAGTTTGCCCTTGGCGTCAACCACCGGGGCGCTGATCAGGTCGTAGCGTTCGAACGCGCCGGCCGCTTCATCGGCCTTGTCTTCGGGCTGAAAGGTGGCGGGATCGCTGTCCATCACTTCGCGTACCGGGATCTCCGGGTCGTTCAACAGCACCGCAGTGAGCGGCAGCTCGCCCAGCAGGGTGTTTTTGCGGTCGGTGACGAACAGTTTATCGGTGGCGTCGGGAATGGTTTTGCGCATGCGCAAAAAGCGGTGCACCGCGCCGAGCGTAACGTCCGGCCGCACCGTCACCAGTTCGAAATCCATCATCCAGCCGACGCTGTCTTTGGCGTATTGGCTCATCTCGCGCACCTGGGCGCGCTGTTCCGGCTCCAGTGAGGTCAACAGCCGGCCCATCAGGTTACGCGGCAGGTATTGCGCCAGATAGGCCTGTTCGTCGACGTCCAGCGTTTTGATCGCTTTGAGCAGGTCTTTGTCGCTCATCTCCTCGATCAGGCTGTCCCAGACCGGTTCGGCGACTTCCACCAGCGTCTGGCCGCGCTTGCTGTTGCCCACCAGCCGCCACAGCGCCATGCGCTCGTCCTGCGGCAAGGCTTCCAGCAGGTCCGCCAGGTCGGCAGCGTGCATGTCGTCCAGCAGGCCGGTAATTTCCGCCGTCTGGTTCAGCAGTTCGCTTTGGCTGAGGGCGTGTTCATCCCCTGGCCGGCCGAGAATACCGTCGACCAATTCCTTATTGTTCAACAACAGAGTGAGAATGCGCTGGCGATGTTCAGCGACTTTTTTGACGTTATGGGTTGCGGCTGACATGGTGTTCCTTAACGGGCGCTCGGCGTTCCTGACGCAGGCTCATTAAAAGATAGAGCATAGCGAGTGCCGGAGTCATTTTTATGAAACGGACGGGGCGCGGCGGTTATTCAGAGGAGGCGTCCTGTTGCGGCGCGCTGACTTCGGCGGCGTTTTGCGCAGCGGCCTGCTTTTTTTCCTGATGATGAGGCACCGCCACCACGGCGGCGTACAGCAGTCGGCCGACTAAAATGATAAAGCTGATAAACAACACTATCTTCGTCATCTGTCCGGTGGTTTTCTTGCGCATATATCACCCGGTATGCCGGTGTCCTGTGTTATTCGCTCGAGAATTTGTAACCGGATTTTAGGCGCTGATGACAAAAGTTGTCCATTTTTTTCCGGCGAGCGGCGCGGCGTATTAGGGTTTCGTTTAGGTTGGCGGAGCGAGGGCGGAAAGAAAAACCCCCTGGCTGGCAGGGGGCGGGGGATCAGGCGGAGCGCTGTTCGTCTTGCGAACCTTCTTCGTCGATCAGCAGCTTCCAGCCGACGACGTCGTTCCAGTAGGCCTGCTCGCGCTCGAAGTCCAGTTGCACCAGGTTGTTTTGCGCCAGGTAGCCGGCCGGGAAGCGCAGCGTCCAGTGGTTGTCGTCGGTGGTCAGGCGCAGCGTTTCCGGCGTGGTGGTCGACTGGCGCTGGTTGTTGAGCAGGGTGCTCAGACGCAGCAGCTGGATCAGCGGCAGGTAGTGTTTCTTTTTGAACAGGTTGAGGCGCGGCAGCTCTTCCAGCTTGATCGCCTTGCGGTGGAAACGCACCAGCGCCGCCAACAGCAGCTGCTGTTCCTGGTTGAAGCCAGGCAGGTTGGAGTTTTGCAGAATGTAGGCCGAATGGCGATGCATGCCGCTGTGGTTGATGCTCAGCCCCACTTCGTGCAGCATGGCGGCCCATTTCAGCAGGGCTTCCAATTGCGGATGCACCAGCTTGGTGTTTTGCGCCATCCACTGCGAATAGAGCAGTTCGGTGGTTTCCAGCACCCGCTTGGCCTGTTCGCGGTCGATGTTGTAGTGATCGGCCAGGCTTTTGGCGGTGCGGCTGCGGATGTCCTGGTGGCGGAAGCGGCCTTCCATTTCATACAGCACGCCTTCGCGCAGCGCGCCGTCGGACAAGCGCAGATCGCGGATCGCCAGCGCATCGAACACGCCGCACAGGATAGCCAGCCCCGGCACGAACACCGATTGGCGATCTTCCGATAGCCCCGGCAGGCTCAGCGAGCTGAAGCTTTTGAACTGCAGCACCTGTTCGGCGAGCATTTCCAGGCGTTCCAGGGTGATCAGACCGTCTTTTTCGCCCATCGCCACCAGCACTTCATGGGCGGCCTTGATGGTGCCCGAGGCGCCCAGCGCATACTGCCAGCCCTGAATGCGGTACTGCCAGGCCAGCGTTTCCAGCTTCTGCGCCGCCGCCAGCCGCGCGCGGCGGAAGTTGTTTTTGCTGATCTCGCCGCCGGGGAAGAACAGCTGGGCGAAGCTGACGCAGCCCATGCGGCGGCTTTCCGCCAGCAGCGGCTCGAAGTCTTCGCCGATCACCAGCTCGGTGGAGCCGCCGCCGATGTCGATCACCAGCTTGCGGCCTTTCTCCGGCTGGGTGTGTTCCACGCCCATGAAGATCAGACGCGCTTCTTCCTGGCCGGCGATGATTTCGATCGGGTAGGGGATCACTTTGGCGGCGCGCTTGAGGAACACTTCGGCGTTCACCGCCTGGCGCAGGGTGTGGGTCCCGACGATGGTGACGTTATCCGCCGGGAAGCCCTGCAGCCGTTCGGCAAACAGCGCCAGGCAGGCCAGGCCGCGTTCTATCGCCTCTTCACTGAGTACGTTGTTGCTGTCCAATCCGTCGGCGAGGTGCACCCGCTGTTTTAAACGGCCCAATACCTGTAAGGCGCCGTTGACGACGCGGGCGATCACCATGTGGAAACTGTTCGACCCGAGGTCGATGGCGGCGATTTCCTGCGGTTTGTTCGTTGCAGTGTTTTTTAGCGGCATAGTTGCTGGCCTACTGTCCTGGTTGTTCCAGAGCTTTTAAATACTCGTAAATAGCCACCTGGGCGCGCACTTTGCGGCGGTTGCCGCGCGGCACGTACTGGTTGCTCAGTTCTTTATCCACATAACGGGCCTTGACCGTATCGCTGAACAGGATCTCCAGAATGTCCAGAACGCGCTGTTTCAGCACCGGATCCAGCAGCGATACCGCCACTTCGATACGGTAATCTATGTTGCGGGTCATCCAGTCGGCGGAGGACAGATACACCCGTTTGTCACCTTTGTTGTCGAAAACGTAAACCCGATCGTGTTCCAAAAAGCGATCGACGATGCTGATCACCTGAATATTGTCGCTGATCCCCGGCAGGTTGGGAATCAGGGAACACATGCCCCGCACCAGCAGACGGATCTTCACGCCGGCGCCGGACGCGGTATATAACCGATCTACCAGCCCTTTATCCACCAGATTATTTATTTTCAACATAATGCCGGCCTGTTCCCCGGCCTGGGCGTTGGCGATTTCGTTGTCGATCAGCTCATACAACTTCAGGCGCGAGTTCTGCGGCGACACCATCAGGTTATCGAAGGTGACCGGGCGGTAGGGGTTCTCGATAAAGTTGAATACCCGGCGCACTTCGTTGGTGATGCGCGAGTCGGCGGTCAACAGCGAATAGTCGGTGTAGATGCGCGCGGTTTTTTCGTTAAAGTTGCCGGTGCCGATATGAGCATAGCGCACAATTTCATCGCCTTCACGGCGCGAAATCAGGAACAGTTTGGCGTGGATTTTCAGCCCCGGCGCCGAGAAGATCACGTGCACGCCGGCTTCGGTCAGGCGCTTCGCCCAATGAATGTTGGCCTCTTCGTCGAAGCGCGCCTGCAGCTCGACCACCACCGTGACCTTTTTGCCGTTGTGCGCGGCGTGGATCATCGATTCGATGATGCGCGAGTCTTTCGCCACCCGGTAGATGTTGATTTTGATCGCCAACACGCTCGGATCGAACGACGCCTGGCGCAGCAGCTCCAGCACGTGTTCGAAGGTGTGATACGGGTAGTAGAGCAGCACGTCCTTTTCGCGAATGGCGTCGAAGCCGTTGCGGAAACCGTCGAACCAGATGTGGCGCAGGCGCGGCAGCGGCTTGTTGACCAGATTGGCCTTGCCGACGTTCGGGAAACTGATGAAATCTTTGAAATTGTGGTAGCGGCCGCCGGCGATCACCGAATCGTAGTTGGAGATGCCCAGCTTGCCGCGCAGCAGTTCCACCATTTCATTCGGCATGTCGCGCTGATAAACGAAGCGCACCGGCTCGGCGGTCAGGCGTTGTTTCAGGCTGGAAGACATCAGTTCCAGCAGGCTGGATTCCATTTCGGTCACCAGATCGTACTCTGCGTCGCGGGTCATCTTCATCGAATAGGCGTTGAGCGCGTCGTAATCGAAGAAGCCCTTGAAAATATCGTCCAGGCAGTAACGCAGAATGTTGTCGAGCAGGATCATCGGCTTGCGGCGGCGCGGCGCTTCCGGCGGCAGATTGACGAAGCGTGGCACCTTGTCGGACGGGATTTCCAGCAGCGCATAGTCGATGCGCGCGCCGCGGATGATCTCCACCGCCAGATAGGTGTAATCGTCTTTCAGGAACTGCACCAGGTTGGTGTCGTGGTTGATCAGGATCGGCGTGATGTGCTGGCGCAGGTGCTGTTTGAAATATTGTCGCAGCCAGATTTGCTGGTTCTCGGACACCTGGCGTTCGTTGATCAGGAAGATCTGGTTGCGCGCCATTTCCAGCAGCAGATCGTTGTACAGACCGTCGAACTCCTGATCGGTTTTCAGCACCTTGGCCTGGATCTTTTTCAGCAGATGGCGTGAGGAACCGGCGGAACCTTGCTCTTCGCTGATCAGGATGCGCCGTTTGAGATCGGCGAAGCGGACTTTATAGAACTCGTCGAGGTTGTTGGAGTAAATGCCCAGAAAACGCATACGTTCAATCAGGGGATTGCTCTTATCTGCGGCTTCCTGCAACACGCGCTCATTAAAGGATAACCAGCTTAGTTCTTTTTCGATGTAGAGCTTTTCCTGACCCATTGCCACTCCAGTTCAAATTTAGAATAGGATCCGGGACGCAGCGCCCGGATGCCGCTCTAGTGTCCTTCATCATTATTGCGAGAGATTGACAGGAAAGTCCAACATATCCATTGCGTTGGCGCGCGGCGTTTTTCGGCGGCAATAAATTTTCCCCGCGGCGGGATGCCCGGCAGTGAAATGATCAGCATGAAATGACGGTTAGCAGGCTTATTCTTGGCGTTATAAAGCGTGTTTATGGTCATTTTTCAGCAATATATCAAATTCATATTGTCTGATGGCAGTGTAAAAAACCTGAGTTATGGCGGGTAACTTTGTCATGCAAACGTCATAAAACTGACATAAGATGCCCGGTTATCTTACGGCGCAAGCCCGATTACATCAGCGACAGCGAGACACATGACACAGACGACGGCCAATCAACATCCCCGAGATCGCATGCGCGGGCGCATCGACCGCGGCGTGCAGGCGGCAGTGACCGCCAGCGGGCTGATGGTGCTGATGACGTTGATGCTGATCTTCGTTTATCTGCTGTTCGCGGTGCTGCCGTTGTTCAAACCCGCCTCGCTCGGCCAGGCGCAGCCGCTGCCGTTCACGGTATCGGCCCCGGCGCTGGCGCTGGGCATGGACGTGCAGCAGCGCGTCGGTTATCGCATCGACGCGCAGGGCGCGGGGCAATTTTATCGTCTGACGCCGGCGCCGAGCGGCCAGGCCCAGACGCCGCTGGCGCAGCAGACGCTGTTGGCCAAACCGACGCTGCTCGCGCAGGCCGCCGGCGAGCGCGATCTGTTCGCGTTGGCGCAGGCCGACGGCCGGTTGGTGGTGGCGCGCGCGGATTTCGCCACGGCGGAAAACGGCCGGCCGCAGTGGCAGTTCCCGCTCGGGCAGCAGCCATTGGCGCTGGATCCACAGCGCAAGCCGCTGAAGCTGCTGTCGCTGGCGGATGCGCATCGCGGGCAGTATCTGCTGGCCGGAGTGACCGACGATCGGCGGCTGGTGTTCGGCCGCTTCAGCCCCGACCGGCCGCCACAGTTCAGCGAGCGGCCGCTGGAGCACGACGGGGAGCAACTGGTGCTGACGCCGGATGGCCGCCAGCTTTATCTGCTGACCGGCAACCGACTGGCGCGTTACCAGATCGACGGCGCACAGCTGCAGCTGCGCGAAACGCGCATCTTGGGCGAACACGCCCCGTATCAGATGACGGCGCTGCCCGGCGGCAGCGCGCTGCTGATCAAGGGCGCCGACGGCAATCTGCGCGAGTGGTTCGAGGTGGAAAAAGATCGGCGCTGGCGCCTGACGCCGGTGCAGCATTTCGACCACGGCGCCGACGGGCAGGAGCTGACGGTGGCTGAGCCTTACCGCCGGGTGTTCGCCACCCTGCGGCCCGATGGCGGCTTCTCGCTGTTCTCCGCCATTCAACCGCAGCCGCTACTGAATACCCGTTTGGGCGCCGAGGTGCGGCAGATGGCGTTCGCGCCGCGCGGCGATGGCCTGCTGCTGGAGAGCGCGCAGGGCTGGCAACGCTATGCGCTCGACAACCCGTATCCGGACGTCACCTGGCGTTCGTTGTGGGGCAAGGTGTGGTATGAGAACTACCCGCAGCCGGCCTATGTCTGGCAGTCCACCTCCGGCGAAGACAGTTACCAACCCAAATTCAGCCTGATGCCGGTGATCTTCGGCACCTTTAAGGCGGCGGCTTACGCGATGCTGTTCGCCATCCCGCTGGCCTTGGCCGGCGCCATCTATACCGCTTACTTTATGACGCCGGGGCTGCGGCGGGTGATCAAACCGGCTATCGAAGTGATGGGCGCGCTGCCGACGGTGGTGATCGGGCTGGTGGCCGGCATTTGGCTGGCGCCGATCATCGAGCAGTATCTGTTGGCGGTGCTGGCGTTGCCGCTGCTGCTGGCGGCGGCGGTGCTGCTGTGCGGCGCGTTGACCCATCGCCTGATGCCGCGCTGCCGGCCGGGCGTCGATCTGCTGCTGCTGCCGCTGCTGGCGTTGACGGTGTGGCTGGCGCTCAACCTGGGGCCGCGGCTGGAGGTGGCGTTGTTCGGTGAGCCGCTGCATTTCTGGCTGGGGGATAATTATGACCAGCGCAATGCGCTGGTGGTGGGTGTGGCGATGGGTTTCGCGCTGGTGCCGATCATCTTCTCGCTGGCGGAGGACGCACTGTTCAGCGTGCCGGCCACCTTGAGCCAGGGTTCTTTGGCGCTGGGCGCTACCCAGTGGCAGACGGTGATCAAGGTGGTGCTGCCATCCGCCAGCGCCGGCATTTTCTCCGCGCTGATGATCGGCTTTGGCCGCGCGGTGGGGGAAACCATGATCGTGCTGATGGCCACCGGCAACACGCCGATTATCGACGGCAGCCTGTTCCAGGGGCTGCGCGCGCTGGCGGCCAACATCGCCATTGAAATGCCGGAGGCGGTCTCCGGCAGCAGCCATTACCGCGTGCTGTTCCTGACCGCGCTGGTGCTGTTTGTCTTCACCTTCGTGTTCAACACGCTGGCGGAGGCGGTGCGCCTGCGGCTGCGCAAGCGCTACACGCCGAATCAGGAGGCGCCATGAAGAACTGGGTGAAGAGCGGGTCGCCGTGGATATGGCTGACCGCCGGTTCGGTGGCCGTCAGCCTGCTGGCGCTGATCGGCATTCTGTTGCTGCTGGCCGGACAGGGGATGCGCTATTTCTGGCCGAGTCCGGTTTATCAGTTCGAACTGAATCAGAACGGCGCCGGACCGGTGACGGTGATTGGCGAGTTGTATCAGCAGCAAAGCATTTCCCGGCGCCAGCTGGCCGAGGCGGGCGTTACGCCGCCGGGCGAGGCGCAGAACGTCGAGCGTTACCTGATCAAAGTCGGCAACCGCGAGCGCGAGGGGCAGGATTTCCGCACCTTGCTGGCCAGCGATATCCGCAGCCAAAGCACGCCGCGCAGCCTGTTGGTGTTGGAACGCGACAGCCACGGCACCGCCTACGGCTATCTGGCGGGGCTGCTGGAAGACGGGCAACCGCTGACCGGCCGCCATCTGGGGCAGGCGTTGCAGCAAAGGCTGCCGCAAATCGCCGCGCTCTCGCGCCAGGCGCACGACATTCAATTCCGCGACATGGCGCGCATCAATCAGCAGTTTGACGCGCTGCGGCTGCGGGAAAAACGCCTGCAGCGCGACGATAAGCTGGACGCCCGCGCACAGGACGCCATCAAGGCCGAGCGGCTGGAGCTGCAGCGGCAGTATCAGCTGTTGTCCGAACGTCTGGCGGGGCTGAACCGCGATCGCCAGCGCGATGCGTTACTGCTGCGCGACATGCACGGGCAGACGTTGACCATTCCGCTCAGCCAGGTGCGCGATGCCTGGTACCCGAACGCCATGAGCACCTCCGAGAAGCTGGCACACTGGGGCGAGCAGGTGAAGAAGTTCCTCACCGACAGCCCGCGCGAAGCGAATACCGAAGGCGGGGTGTTCCCGGCCATTTTCGGCACGGTGTTGATGGTGATCCTGATGTCGATCGTGGTGATGCCGTTTGGCGTGATCGCGGCGGTATATCTGCACGAGTATGCCGGCAACAATCTGCTGACGCGGGTGATCCGCATCGCGGTGGTCAACCTGGCCGGGGTGCCTTCGATCGTCTACGGTGTTTTTGGCCTCGGCTTCTTTGTTTACATGATTGGCGGCGCGCTCGATCAGCTGTTCTATCCTGAATCCTTGCCCAACCCGACCTTCGGCACGCCCGGCGTGCTGTGGGCGGCGCTGACGCTGGCGCTGCTGACGTTGCCGGTGGTGATCGTCGCTACCGAGGAAGGGCTGTCGCGCATTCCCACCTCGCTGCGGCAGGGCTCGATGGCGCTGGGCGCCAGCCGGGCCGAGACGCTGTGGCGCATCGTGCTGCCAATGGCGGCGCCGGCGATGATGACCGGCCTGATCCTGGCGGTGGCGCGCGCCGCCGGGGAGACCGCGCCGCTGATGTTGGTGGGGGTCGTGAAATCGGTGCCGGTGCTGCCGGTGGACGAGATTTTCCCGTATCTGCACCTGGAGCGGAAGTTCATGCATTTGAGCTTCCAGATCTACGATATGGCATTCCAGAGCCCGAGCGTAGAGGCGGCGCGGCCGCTGGTGTTCGCCACCGCCTTCCTGCTGGTGACGATCGTGGTGAGTTTGAATCTGGCGGCGATGGGTATCCGCCATTCGTTGAGGGAGCGGTACCGAGCATGGTCGCAGTAACAATGACGCTATTTTTGGGGAGTGCGTAATGGGTTTGATGACGCCAGGCAGTTTGCCCCGGCTGGATGTCCAGCATCTCGACGATGAACAGACCGCGCTGGCGGTCAACGGCCTGAACCTGTTTTATGGCGACAAACAGGTGCTGCACGATATTTCGCTGCGTATCCCGAAGCACCGGGTGACGGCTTTGATCGGCCCCTCGGGCTGCGGTAAATCGACGCTGCTGCGCTGTTTCAACCGCATGAACGATCTGGTGGACAACTGCCGCATCGAGGGCGAACTGCAGCTGAACGGCGCGGCGATCTCCGGCGCGCAGATCGACGTGGCGGCGCTGCGGCGGCGGGTGGGCATGGTGTTCCAGCGGCCGAACCCGTTCCCGAAATCGATCTATGAAAACGTGGTGTACGGCCTGCGGCTGCAGGGCGTGCGCGACCGGCGTTTGCTGGATGAGGCGGTGGAGCGTTCGCTGCGCGCCGCCGCGCTGTGGCATGAGGTAAAAGATCGGCTGCGCGAAAACGCGTTCCGCTTGTCCAGCGGCCAGCAGCAGCGCCTGGTGATCGCGCGCGCCATCGCCATCGAGCCGGAGGTGTTGCTGCTCGACGAGCCGACCTCGGCGCTGGATCCGATCTCCACGCTGACCATCGAAGAGCTGATTTCCGCACTCAAGCAGCGCTATAGCGTGGTGCTGGTGACGCACAATATGCAGCAGGCGGCGCGCGTCTCCGACTACACCGCCTTTATTCATCAGGGGCGGCTGGTGGAATACAACGACACCGACGCGATTTTTACCTCGCCGCGCCAGCGCCGCACCGAAGACTATATTACCGGGCGGTATGGGTGAGGCCGTTTGGGCTATGAACAAACGAAAGGCTGCACAACCGTGCAGCCTTTTGTCTATCAGGGGCGTCAGTAATTTTTGCGAATGCGGATCGCTTCTTCTACCCACTCAGCCAAATTGTCTTTTATATGGTTATAGACATTGGTGCTGGTCGAATAAGGCGGATCGTAGGCTTTGGCGATTGTGGAAAGCTTTGCGTCACCCAGCTTAATGTAATCCAACGGGTTTTTACCTTTCGTGGTTTGGTCGCCGGCGCTGTCTTTCAAATTGTGTATATACACCACCAGCACGCCCATGCCTTTTTTCCAGGCCTCGCAGATTTCGAAATTAATCCATTTGCGATTAGCGGTATCTTTACCGGCGAGAATCACGGCGCAACTGCGATTGTCCAACTGGCTTTTGATCCAATCGGCAATGGCTTTATCGCCGCCTTTTTTCACTTCCTCCCAATCGTTATCCGTGGCTGGCCGGTTACCTTCCAGCGTGCCCATTTCGCGTACCTGAGAGGCGCGCCAGTTGTCCGGCTCATAATGGAAACTGTAAAAGCATTTTCTGGTCATCGGGGGTTATCCTTAGCAATGATATCGATTAGTGCCAACAGGCATTTTTTCTTCTCCGCCAGGCTGCCCGGTTCGTTAAGCTGATCCAGCAGATTCATGGCGGCGGGGTGGCGGTGGTAGAGGGTTTCTTTCATTTCCTCCTTGATTTTCCGGTAGATCTCGGCGGATGCGCTGCCGGTACAACCGATAGGAATGCAGACGCAGCCTTGTTCCGTGGCGATCTGGAACTCTTTCAATAAACCGTCGGCCAGCACGTATTCGTCCTCGGCGTTACGTTTGTTGCCGAACAAAAAGATCGCGATGCCGCTGAGCGAAATCATGTTCTGACGGTATTCGTGCCAAAGCTCTGGCAGCGCTATGCCGCCGCTGGCGAATTGGGGGAAAGGGCGCAGCACCAGCTGGCTTTCGCTGATTTTTCCCTGGCTGTCGTAAATGGCTTCCAAGGCGCCGTTGATCACCGCCGTGCCTACGCCCCAGCCGAAGCCGTTGACGATGCGGTACTGTTTGCGGATAAGCAGGCGCGCCAGACGATGTATGAACTGGATGGACTCTTCACGGGCATAAGGATGGTAGTTGTCGGCGCTGCCGGAGATAAACACCGTGCTTTTCTTAAACTGCGTTTCGATGGCATACAGCAGGTCGGTGATTTGCCGATAGTCATCCACCAGCAGCGTTTGAATGCCGTAACGGCGCAGATCGTTGATCATCAAGCTTTGTTTACGGCTGTTGTAGTCACAGGACGCCTGATCCTCGCTACCGTTATCGCCGAGCTGGACGCGCCGCATAATGCAGTAGTGATTTCTTTTCCCTTCGGCATACTGTGCATAGAGGCGGCTCAACACATACTGCAGATTGGGATCTTCGAAGCTGAAACCGATAAACAGAAACGTTTTAGCGGTCAGTTCCGCCATCAGCATGTTGATAAAGGGAAGGTGTGTGCGGGAGTAAGTCTCGTATTGTTCGCGGGTGATAATCGCCTGGTTGGGATTTCTATAGTCACCATGCATTTTATATAAGACAACATCACGTTTGTGAATGTTGTTGGTCAGGCTTTCCGGTGTGGTTTTAACGTCGCAGACGCGATTATAACGGGCATAGGTTTTTTCAATCAGGTCGTCGTAGTTGGTGGTCCAAAGTGACGCTATCGGTAATCTGGCGATAATCCGGTGGTTTTCTGTTTCTTCCGCCTGTTCAGCGAACTCTGTAATGATTTTTTGATTTATCTTATGTCTGTTGCCTTTTTCATTGAGGTGATACTGCGCCAGGGAAATAAGATCGCTCTCTTTTTCGATATCCAGCTCCAGTTCATAAGCGATATCGCCGATAAGCTCTTTCCAGCTGACGAAACCGGCGGGGATGGACAGCCCGGCGCCGGCAAACAGCGCAGCGCTGCCAGCCTTAATATCATTAACGTAATCACGAATAAACAGTTCTATATCACGGTTAAACATGAGGTTATTCCCGATATTGTTTTTCTTTATTGGTTAACTAATAACTATGTTTTTTATGCATTAATTATTAAAATAGAACTACAAAGATAAAAGGGTGAATTAACTTTGTAAACTCTTCTTGTTTGTTTTTGTCGATATTGAGTGTGTTATTTTTATATTGAATTTATTTGTTTTTATTATTCGTTTTTTTAATTTTAATATTAATTAAATGCACTCTGGGTAATAAGCTGCAGTAGCTGTGGCATATGCGCATTTTTTCCGCGTTGTGATTTAGATCAAACAAAAATAATTCTCATTATTATTGATTGGTGGCATAAAATGTATATACTCCGCTAAGGTATGTAAATTAACGTAAATAGATGTATTTAAATGTGTGCATGGAAGCCGAGGATTTGGCCTGTGCTTTTGGCGTTTTGCAGCTCGGCGTGGTGCGCGGAAATCACCAGCCCTGCCGATCGCGACAGCATTACCCAACAGCAGAAAACGTTGCTGGAACAGGCCCAGCAACAGCGCGAGGCGCTGCAAAATAACGTTGAATTGCCGGCGTTACCGCTGCCTGTGCCAGCCGCCGCAGGAGCGGTTTGCCAGCCGGTGCGGCAGATTGTTTTTGAGAGCGCCGAGCATCTTTCTTGGTCGGTGAAAGAAAGCCTGGCGCGCCCGTATCAGGGAAGCTGTCTGACGCTGGAGCACATCAACCGTCTGGTGCGCGAAACCACCAATGCTTATCTGCAACGCGGCTATGTCACTTCGCAGGCCTGGCTGCAGGAGCAGGATATCTCCCGTGGCGTGTTGGTCATCAGCGTCAGCGAAGGGCGAATCGAGTCCATCACGCAGAGCGGCGAGCAGACGCCGGCGTTGAAGATGGCGTTCCCCGGCCTGGTCGGCGACGTATTGAATCTGCGCGATATCGAGCAGGGCATGGAGCAGCTCAACCGGCTGGCTTCGCAGCAGGTGACCATCGATATTCAACCTGGCGAGCAACCCGGCTTTTCCAAAGTGGTTTTGCTGCGTGGCGCCACGCGCGCGCCGGTCTCTTTCTCTTTCGGCGCCGATAACAGCGGCCAGAAAAGCACCGGCACCGGGCAGATGAATGCCGGCGTGGTGCTGGACAACCCGCTGCGCCTGGCCGACCAGTGGTCGCTCTCCGCAGCGCGCAATAACGATTTCAGCCCGCATCATCGCAGCCGCAGCCTGAACGGCAGCGTCAACTTACCCTATGGCTATTGGCTGTTCAGCTACCAGTACGCCTGGAACGATTTTTTCCAGCAGGTGCCATTCAACGGCGCGGCTTACCGCTATCAGGGCAATAACCAGACCCAGCGTTTAGGCGCCAACCGCACGTTGCTGCGGGATGGCAAACGCAAGCTGGCCGTCGATATCGGGCTGGCGCGGCGCACCACGGAAAATAAGCTGGCGGGTGAACGGTTGGGCGTCAGCAGCCCGACGCTCAGCATTGCCAGCCTGGGCCTCAATTACAGCGCGGTCGCGGGCGGCGGCTATATGACGCTGAACCCGACGGTAAGCCGCGGGCTGCGCATGCTGGGCGCCACCGCCGACGATCCGGAGCGCGACGGAGCGCCGCGCAGCGAGTTCCGCAAGCTCAGCCTGAGCGCCAGCTACTTTTACCCACTGACGCCGTCGCTCTATTACCTGACCTCCGCCTACGGCCAGGCCAGCGCCGATAATCTGTATAGCGGGGAGCGGCTCTCCGTCGGTGGGCAATACTCGGTGCGCGGCTTCAAGGAGCAATATCTGACCGGCAACCGCGGCGCCTACTGGCGCAACGAACTGAACAAGCAGCTCGGCACTGTGCCGGTCATCGGTGACGTTTCGCTGACCGCTGCGCTGGACGGCGGCTGGTTGCGCAGCGAGGCACATCGGGTGGATGGCGGCAGCATAGCCGGTGCCGCCCTGGGTCTGGCAATGAATAACAGGATGTTCAACCAGTCGTTCACCGTTGGCAAACCGCTGGTGCACCCGAACAGCCTGAAACCCGATATTTGGGTGGCCTACTGGCAGGCCACCGCCACGTTATAACGCCAGCACACAGCATCGGCGCTTGCATGCGCTCAAAAACCAACATCCTTTCAAAGGAATGAGCATGGATAAGTTCAAACATCCGCTGGCGCGGGGCGCTAGTTACCTGCTGATTTACACCACGGCGGTGACGCCACTGCACCCGGCGTTTGCTGCCGGCATCAACGCCGCCAACGGCAATACGCAGGTACAGCAGGGCAATGTGCCGGTAGTCAATATCGCCACGCCCAACGCGGCGGGCATTTCGCATAACAGCTATAAAGATTTTAACGTGGCAGCCCCCGGGGCCGTATTGAACAACGCCACCGCCGCCGGTCAGTCGCAGTTGGCCGGGCAGTTGAATGCCAACGGCAATCTCAAAGGCAAGGCCGCGGAGCTGATCATCAACGAAGTCACCGGCGGCAGACGTTCCGAGCTGCAGGGCAAACTCGAGGTGTTCGGCAATAAAGCCAACGTGATGATAGCCAACCCCAACGGCATCACCTGCGACGGCTGCGGTTTTATCAATGCGCCGGGCGTGACGCTGACCACCGGCAAACCGCAGTTCGACAAGCAGGGCGCGCTGGAGGCGCTCGAGGTGAAAAAAGGCAGTGTCATCATTGGCAGTAAAGGGCTGGATGGCTACAGTGCCGACTACGTCGATATCCTCAGTCGCGCCACCGAAGTGAATGGGCAAATCAACGCCAACAATCTGTCGCTGACACAGGGCGCCAACCGCGTCAGTTTTAAAGACGGCACCATCAAGCCGATCGCCGGCGAAGGCGCCAAACCAGTGTTGGCGGTGGACACCAAGGCACTGGGCGGCATGTACGCCAACAAAATCCGCCTGGTGGCCAATGAGGATGGGGTAGGGGTTAACCTGAAAGACCTTATCACCAATCAGCGAGATATCACGCTGAACGTGAACGGTAAAATCACCCTTAACGGCACTACGCACAGTAAGACCGACCTTAACGTCAGCGCGAAAGAGCTGCTTGTAGCGCCATGGAGCGTGGTACAGGCGGATCAGGACGCTACGCTGGCCAGCCAAACGCTCACAAACGCCTGGCAAATTACCGCCAGCCGCGATATTCGCGTGTTCAGCGATACGGTGCGTAACATAGGTGCCGATACCAAAATCCATGCCAATAACAATCTGTGGATCCAGAAGGACGCGCAGGGCAACAAGGCTAACCTGATTGAAAACCGCTCAGCGACCATCAAGACTAATAGCGGTGATTTGGTTATACGAACTGAACGCTTGAATAACGTTGTTGATAATTTTGTCATGGGGGAACGTCCTGATAAAGTTGATGAAGAGGGCATGCGGCTTTTTGGTGAGATATATAACGCACGAAAAACGGGGAATATTCGCGACCGGAATGATTTTTATAATAATGACCTGAAGGTTACAAATGATTATTTCAAGATTGAATGCAGTGATGGGTGGGAGTGTGTTGCGGGTATATACACTCCTCGGGATATTTGGATAAATAATGAAACAAAGAAAAAATTTGTTCAAGGAGTATCAGCCGCAGGTCGTATTGACGCTGGCGCTAATCTGTATGTGAACGCATCCTCGCTTTATAATCATTTAAGTGAAATTCGTGCTAATAAAAATATTATTTTGACAGGAAGTGATTTGACTCTGAATAGCCAAGCTATTGGCTCGCTCAGAACTTATACTCGCTTCTCTCCAGATACGGATGTATATGGCGAATATAAAAAAATTGGTTGGATCCTTCCTCCTTTGAGTTTTATTCGTGCCGACGGAGCATCCCAAGCTTGGAGGAATGAAGGGAACATCAATTCAGTCATTTCTGCTGGGGGGAATCTGGTTGCTGATTTTAAAAACACCATTAACTTTGATACTGCACTCCCTTATGATCCCACGCGAACTCAAGAGGTCGGTATTGCTCCACGTGCGAAGGCCGTCAACGCAAATAACATTGTGATGCATGCCAATAATATTTTTATTACAGATGGCGTTGGCGCACGTACCGACTTGACCATCCAGGCGGACGATCAGGTCAACCTTGGTCAGGCCGCACTGTCTGCCGGCAGAGAGCTATCGATAACGGCTATCAACAATATTGACGCTTGGCAAAGCCGACTTCAGGGTGCACAGGTTAATTTGATCAGCCGCTCAGGGGATATCAAAAGCCATTCAGCAATAACAACCCGCTATTTTCATCCCGATGGCAACGTGGCATTTGCCAACATCACGGCCAATGACCTGACGGTGAATGCAGGAAAAAACATCTTACTGAATGACACCGAACTGCATGTTGGTTGGAACATCACCGGCATGGCAGGAAAAAGTTTCACGATCTTCAATAACGATCGTTTATTGCCCCCGTCGGCTCTACTCACAAGTACTGAACGTGTCTCTGGCCAGCAGCATTTTAATCGGGCGTTTGCCGCACCTGGCAAGGCAGAGGTGAGAGAAAACATCACGATTATTGCCGGTGAAAATATCGATCTGCCGGGAACCTATCTGAAAGCAACATTGGATATGGTGTTGAACGCAGGAAAAAGTGTTCTTCTCGGACTAAGAACGGTTAATCCAAGCTATAGCCATTATTTTAGTTCATCCCGAACGCCCGAATTGCGTGCCAGTATCAACGGCATGCGCAGCCTGCAGATTTCAGCCGGCATGGATATCGCCGCACCGGGGGCTTATCTTTATTCGGACGGTAATGTTACAGCCTATGCTGGCCGTAATCTCTGGTTGGGTTCGCAGGGCTATTCGTATCTTGATGCTACCAACGACAACAACAGGGACGATCGCCACCTAACCACTTTTGTGCGTGCAGGGAAAAACTTGACGTTGGCGTCGAACGAGGAGCTGTCGGCCAGTGGTTCGGCATTGTTGTCTGGTGGTGATATGACATTGAGCGCCGGCGGCAACATGCGTTTTGACGCGGTGCAAAATTATACCTATCGGGAGGGAGGTAACGAGTATACGGAAAGCCTGGCCCAACAAGGCAGTGAACTCAACGCGGGCGGTCTGATGACCGTTATTTCCAACGGCAGTATCTTGTTCCAGGCCACTAAATTGACGGCTAAAGGGGCGTTGGATGTGGCCGCTAAAGGCGGGTATCTCTATGCCCAGGCAATGGAAGAATCTAGCCACTACGAAAAGAAAGAGGTTAAGCGTAAGTGGTGGGGTAAAAAAAACGAGGTTAAGCAAACCCGTCACGACGTCGTCAATAAGGTCACTGAGTTTTCTGCCGGCGATGACATCAACCTGCTGAGCCGCGACGACAGCACCTACGAGGCCAGTAAAATTGCGGCTGGGCAAAATGCACGATTGACCAGTGCACAGGGCAAAATCAACTTCCGTGCAGTAAAAAATACCGGATTTGAACAAACGGTTACGTCTTCTAAAGGATTTTATATTACTCAGTCCAACCGGGGCTATGAAGACAATAAATGGGTGTTGCCAAGTATTTATACAGGCGGAAAGTTAACGGTTGATGCGGCTCAGGGTATTACTGCTGACGTAAAGTTGAAGAACGGCCAGACATTGCAAAACGCGGTAGCCGCGTTGGGCAATACACCGGGTACGGACTGGCTCAAAGATCTCAATACCCGTAACGACGTGCAGTGGTCTGTGGTTAAGGACGCTTATGATAGCTGGGACTACAAGAGCCAGCACCTGAATCCGGCGGTCGCGGCGGTGATTGCCATCGCAGCGGCGGCGGTTACCGCAGGAGCCGGTCTTGCTGCAGCGGCCGGCCAAAGTGCCGTGACCGCCACCGGTGTGGCCGGTGCGACCGCTTCGTCGGCAGTGTATGGCTCGGCTTACGCCGGCATGACGTCGCTGGCTTCCCAGGTGGCGGTGGCACTGGTCGATAATCAGGGCAATTTGTCAAAAACCCTGAAAGTATTGGGCAGTAGTGAGACGGTCAAGGCGACGGCGACGGCAATGGCAATTGGTGGTGCACTGGCGGGCTTTGATCAGGTGCTGGACACCAATGTGCCGGCAGACAAGGCGCGATTGCCAGCGCTGATAAAGGACGAGGGGTGGAGCAAGATTGCTCAGCGTGTAGCGGGGCAATCGGTCATCAGTTCCAGCCTGAATACCGCCATCAACGGCGGCAGCTTCAAAGACAACTTGACCAATGCGCTGTTGGCGAACATCGGCAGCCAGGTTCAGGCCGAGGGCGCCAATCTGATCGGGGATAACGGTCAGGTTCTCGATATACCGGGCCGGGCCGTAAGTCATGCCGTTCTGGCGGGCGTGGCCGCAGAAATCGGCAAGGGTAATGCCAAAGGCGCGGCGGCCGGGGCGCTGGCGGCGGAGCTGGCCGGGGTGATATTGGGCGACAATATTATCAAGCCGGAGGAGTGGCAGAAGAAATCGGAACAGCAGGCGCAGATGGCACGAGTACTGGGCGCTGCCGCAGGCGCAGTCTTCACCGGCAAGCCTGATGGTGCTTACAGCGGTGCCATCGGTGGTGAGAATGCGTTCCGATACAACTATCTCAGCCACAAACAGCAAGAATTGATGGAGAAAGATTTGGCGGCCGCGAAATCGCTGCTGGATAAAGCGTTGGTGTTGGCTAGTTGGGGAATAACGAGTCATACGCAGGATGGCGCCTTTGCGGCGGGTGTAGTCTCCGGCATCCCGGTTGAAATCAGCGATACGGTGGATGGTTTAGTCGCCGTGGCCAGCAATCCACGTGAGGCCGCGGATGCATTAATAGCTCTGATAAAGAGCGATGACCGCTTCTCGATTATCGGCGAAAGTGTAAGACAGGAATACCTGGGGCGGGTCGAAACATTCAAGACAAAATATGAAAATGCGGGCGTGGATGGCGCTTATGGTGCAGGTCTGGAGTTCGGTAAACTGACGATGGCTGGGCTAGGGCTGTTTGCAGGGGCGGCCGGCGCAGGTAAGCTGGGTGTTAAGGTGACTACCAACACCATTAAGGCAGCTGAGAAGGCTGCATTTAAATCGCCCAATCTCGTTGGTCTAAGCCAACAGATGCAGAAGTTAATCAAAGATGCTGAGGGGATATCTACGGCGAAAGGGATACAAGTTACTTCACCACGCGATTTAAATGAGCAAGTTCTTTGGAATATAGTGAGAAACAACCCAGAGCACGGAACCCCACTGAAAGGATTGAATAATGACTCTCGTTTCCCGGTTGAAGCAGGATTCCAGAAAATGGATGCAACACATTATTTGCCTGATGGAAGTACAATAAGCATTCATTATCAGTTCAACTCGAACACAGGCAAGGCGTATGATATGAAGATAACCTCACCCAAACGTAGTACTATTCAACCCGGCCCCTCATTGAATGAAGGTAAAAAGCCATGATAGTTCAAATGAAAGATGGTAAAGAGATCAATGTGTTTGCTATTTACTGGGTCGAGTTCAACTCACAAACAGTAGTTTTGGGTTTGCCGAGAAATAGTGGTGGGTTGACGGCAATTAATATGGATTCAGTAACTGTTGTTGATCCTCGATTAGAGGGGCAGTTTGTTTATTATGATCATGGGGTTTTTCATCATTCTCTTATTGACGAGAGTCTATTGGATGATGTGCTTGAATATGATGAGAAAGCATATGTTCGGTTCTTATCTATTTTGAAATCAGAAGGGCTTATAGACCAAGATTTTTACTGAGAAAAACCACCTTTGTCAGGCTACAGATTTTTCGGTGAAAATGTGAAATTTAATGAGAACGGCTCTTCGGAGCCGTTTTCTGTTTTTATCGTCCCCGCCCAGAAACCCGCAGCACCACCCCCACCAGCAGCAACGCGGCCCCCGAGGCATAGAGCGGGAACCAGCGTGTCCACCAGAGCGGGGAAAATAGCTGAGTGCTATTGGGATCTGCAGGCGCGTAGCCGCTATAGGTATTCAGCCCGGCGGCGATGGCGAGCATCGTCAGGCCGATAAAAAGCAGCAGGTTTGAAACGGTCGTCATGGCATTTTTCCTTTGTAGAGGCAGAGGGTTACTCTTACTATCACTATTAATTATTTTTCGATTAATTATCTTGGGGAATATTATTCATTTTCTTATTAATCAGGCTATTTCCTGACGATAAAGAGCATCCCTTAATACTAGCTTCTTATTTCCCAATAAAAAACCCGCCTGGGCGGGTTTTCTCTTTTTCTCGCTAAGCGTCACTTCACCAGCGGCTTATCATTGGGCGTTTTGAACTTCGCCAGATATTGCGGCTGGAAGATGCACATGCGCAGCACGGTGCGGTATTCGCCGTTGACGAAGAACTCGTCGATCAGCTCGCCTTCCACGTTGAAGCCCAGCTTGCTGTAGATGTGGATCGCCTTCGGGTTCTCCTTGTCGACGATCAGGTACAGCTTATACAGGTTCAGCACCGAGAAGCCGTAGTCCATCGCCAGACGGGCGGCGGTGCTGGCGTAGCCTTTGCCCTGGTGGGCGGGATCGATGATGATCTGGAACTCAGCGCGGCGGTGGATGTGATCGATCTCCACCAGCTCCACCAGGCCGACCTTGGCGCCTTCGTGCTCGATGATAAAGCGACGCTCGCTCTGATCGTGGATGTGTTTGTCGTAGAGATCGGAAAGCTCGACAAAGGCTTCGTAGGGTTCTTCAAACCAATAGCGCATAACGCTGGCGTTGTTGTCCATCTGGTGGACGAACGACAGATCGTCCCGTTCCAATGGGCGTAACCTGACGCTGGCAGTGCTGGACATGTGGGCTCCTCTGTGCCGTGAAATTGTGCAAAGTATAACGTCCCGGGAAGGGGGAAGGCGAAAAAAAACGGCGCCGCACGGGCGCCGTTTAGGCAAGGTTCAGGCTGCGCGCATCAGTCGGCGGCGTGACCCTGCTCAGGCAGGCGTTCGCCGTCCAGCCAGGCGGCGCCATCGCGCATCGCCAGGCGGCCGTCGACGAACCAGCTCACTACCAGTGGATAGATCGTGTGTTCCTGGGTTTGCACCCGTTCAACCACGTCATCCTCTTCATCGTCAGCGAAAATCGGCACCTTGGCCTGCAAGATCACCGGGCCGCCGTCGAGCTGTTCGGTCACGAAGTGCACCGAGGTGCCGTGTTCGCTGTCGCCGTTGTCGATGGCCTGACGGTGGGTATGCAGCCCCGGGTATTTCGGCAGCAGGGAAGGATGGATGTTCAGCATGCGGCCGGCATAGCGCTGCACGAACTGCGGGCTGAGGATGCGCATGTAGCCGGCCAGCACCACCAGATCGGGCTGATGTTGGTCGATGGCGTCCGCCAGCGCAGCGTCGAACGCCGCGCGATCGGCGTAAGCCTTGGCATCCAGCGCCTGGGCGGCGATGCCCGCCGCTTCGGCGCGTTGCAGGCCGTAAGCCTGCGCCTTGTTGCTGAACACCGCTACGATCTCGGCGGCGATGCGGCCCTGCTGGCAGGCGTCAATCAGCGCCTGGAGATTGCTCCCCTGGCCGGAGACCAACACCACGATCTTTTTCATCAGTTGATGACCACTTGTTGTTCGTCGGAAGAGGCGGTCAGTTTACCGATTTTCCACGCTTTTTCACCTGCCGCGGTCAGCAGCGCGATGGCCGTTTCCACTTCGGCTTCCGGCAGGGCGATGACCATGCCTACGCCGCAGTTGAAGGTGCGGTACATTTCATGACGGCTGACGTTGCCGGCCTGCTGCAGCCAGGTGAACACCGCCGGCCACTGCCAGCTGGCTTCGTCGATCACCGCCTGCATGCCTTCCGGCAGCACGCGCGGAATGTTTTCCCAGAAGCCGCCGCCGGTGAGGTGAGCGATGGCGTGGACGTCCGCCTTCTCGATCAGTTCCAGCACGGACTTCACGTAAATCTTGGTCGGCGCCAGCAGGTGGTCGGCCAGCGGTTTGCCTTCCAGCTGGGTGGCGGTCGGATCGGTGTTGCTCACTTCCAGGATCTTGCGCACCAGCGAGTAGCCGTTGGAGTGCGGGCCGGAAGCGCCCAGGGCGATCAGCGCATCGCCGGACTGCACTTTGCTGCCGTCGATGATCTCGGATTTTTCGACTACGCCGACGCAGAAACCGGCCACGTCGTAATCTTCGCCGTGGTACATGCCCGGCATTTCAGCGGTTTCGCCGCCCACCAGCGCACAGCCGGACTGCTTGCAGCCTTCGGCGATGCCGGTGATCACGCTGGCCGCGGTGTCCACATCCAGCTTGCCGGTGGCGTAGTAGTCGAGGAAGAACAGCGGCTCGGCGCCCTGAACCACCAGATCGTTGACGCACATCGCCACCAGATCGATGCCGATGGTGTCGTGGCGTTTCAGATCCATCGCCAGACGCAGCTTGGTGCCCACGCCGTCGGTACCGGAAACCAGCACCGGCTCGCGGTATTTCTGCGGCAACGCACACAGGGCGCCAAACCCGCCCAGACCGCCCATCACTTCCGGGCGACGGGTCTGTTTAACTACACCTTTGATGCGATCTACCAATGCGTTGCCTGCATCGATATCGACACCTGCGTCTTTATAGCTGAGAGAGGTTTTGTCGGTCACTGCGCGATTCCCCACGACGGTTTGCGGTTTGAAAACTGTGCTTCCGATGTTGATTCCGGAATAAGGCGCGGCAATTCTAACAGCGCAGGCAAACGTTTGCGAGCGGCTTGTGAACCGGCTCCGCTTTTTCGTCATCTATACTGATATTCAAACTTTTGTTGATCCCGATCGGGCTATTGTGGGTGGCGCAGCGAAAAAAAGGAGGTATAATCCCGCGATTTTTTTGGCCGCAACCACCTTAATAGGAGAAAAATGATGAAGATCGTTGAGGTGAAACACCCGCTGGTAAAACACAAGCTTGGCCTGATGCGCGAAAATGACATCAGCACCAAACGCTTCCGTGAGCTGGCCTCAGAAGTGGGTAGTTTACTGACCTATGAAGCGACCGCCGATCTGGAGACGGAAAAAGTCACCATCGAAGGCTGGTGCGGGCCAGTTGAAGTGGACCAGATCAAAGGGAAAAAGATTACCGTAGTGCCAATCCTGCGCGCCGGTCTGGGCATGATGGAAGGGGTGCTGGAGCACGTGCCGAGCGCGCGCATCAGCGTGGTGGGCGTTTACCGCGATGAAGAAACCCTGGAGCCGGTGCCGTACTTCCAGAAGCTGGTTTCCAACATCGAAGAGCGCATGGCGCTGGTCGTCGACCCGATGCTGGCCACCGGCGGTTCGATGATCGCCACTATCGATCTGCTGAAGAAAGCCGGCTGCCACAGCATCAAGGTGCTGGTCCTGGTGGCGGCGCCGGAAGGCATCGCCGCGCTGGAGAAAGCGCACCCGGACGTTGAACTGTACACCGCCTCCATCGATCAGTGTCTGAACGATAAGGGCTACATCGTGCCTGGCCTGGGCGATGCGGGCGACAAGATATTTGGTACCAAGTAAACATTTGAGCCGACTTAACGAGTCGGCTTTTTTTTGACTAAAACCTATAAAACCAATAAACCGAGGAAAAACACACATGACCCGTCGCGCCATCGGCGTCAGCGAGCGCCCGCCGCTGCTCCAGACCATTCCGCTCAGCTTCCAGCACCTGTTCGCCATGTTCGGCGCCACCGTGCTGGTGCCTATCCTGTTCAAGATCAACCCAGCGACCGTGCTGCTGTTCAACGGCATCGGCACGCTGCTGTATCTGTTCATCTGTAAAGGCAAGATCCCGGCCTACCTCGGTTCCAGCTTCGCGTTTATCTCGCCGGTGCTGCTGCTGTTGCCGCTCGGTTACGAAGTGGCGTTGGGCGGTTTCATCATGTGCGGCGTGCTGTTCTGCCTGGTGGCGCTGATCGTGAAAAAGGCCGGCACCGGCTGGCTGGACGTGATGTTCCCGCCGGCGGCGATGGGGGCGATCGTCGCCGTCATCGGCCTGGAGCTGGCGGGCGTGGCGGCCAACATGGCGGGGCTGCTGCCGGCGGAAGGCGCCAGCGCCGACTCGACCACCATCACCATTTCGCTGGTGACGCTGGCGGTCACGGTGCTCGGCTCGGTGCTGTTCCGCGGCTTCCTGGCGATTATCCCGATCCTGATCGGCGTGCTGGTGGGTTATGCGTTGTCATTCTTCATGGGCGTGGTGGATTTGACCCCGATCCGCGAGGCGCACTGGTTCGCGCTGCCGACCTTCTACACCCCGCGCTTTGAGTGGTTTGCCATCTTCACCATTCTGCCGGCGGCGCTGGTGGTGATCGCCGAGCACGTCGGCCACCTGGTGGTGACCGCCAACATCGTGAAAAAAGACCTGATCCGCGATCCGGGCCTGCACCGCTCGATGTTCGCCAACGGCATCTCGACGGTATTCTCCGGCTTCTTCGGCTCCACGCCGAACACCACCTACGGCGAGAACATCGGCGTGATGGCCATCACCAAGGTCTACAGCACCTGGGTGATCGGCGGCGCGGCGGTGCTGGCGATCCTGTTGTCCTGCATCGGCAAGCTGGCGGCGGCGATCCAGGCGGTGCCGGTGCCGGTGATGGGCGGCGTTTCCCTGCTGCTGTACGGCGTGATCGGCGCCTCGGGCATTCGCGTGTTGATCGAGTCCAAAGTGGATTACAATAAAGCGCAAAACCTGATTTTAACCTCGGTGATCCTGATTATCGGCGTGAGCGGCGCCAAGGTGCACATCGGCGCGGCGGAGCTGAAAGGCATGGCGCTGGCGACCATCGTCGGCATTGGCTTGAGCCTGCTGTTCAAGGTCATCAGCCTGTTCCGCAAGGAAGAAGAGGTGCTCGACGCGCCGGACGAACCGGCAGAGCAGAAGTAACGAAAAGGGCAGCCCAGGGGCTGCCCTTTTGACTGATGGCATTCGCCTCAGCTGCGAATTTTGCGGTACACGAACAGCACCACGATGGCGCCGATAACCGCCACCACGAAGCTGCCGAAGTTGAAGCCGTCAACCTTGCCGTAGCCGAAGAAGGTGCTGATATAGCCGCCGACCACGGCGCCGACGATCCCCAGCACGACGGTCAGGATAAAGCCGCCGCCGTCTTTGCCGGGCATGATCCACTTAGCTAAAATACCGGCGATCAGGCCGAAGATAATCCAGGAAATAATCCCCATTTACTGCTCCTTACTTTATTGCTGAGTATGGCTTATTGCTGGGTGGCAGGTTGCGTATTGCCGTTCACCGCCGCATCGGTTTCTTGTTTCAACTCTTGCGCTTTGTTTTCGGCGCTGTTCTTGATGGCTTCGGTCTTGGCCTTGGCCTGCTCGGTCAGATCGTTGGCGCCGTTGATGGCGTCGTTCTTGATGGCCTTGGCCTGATCCACCAACTGCTGGCTCTGCTTGCCGGCGTCATCTTTGATCGCGGCGGCCTTGGCCTTGGCGTCGTTGGTGATGGCGTCCGCCTGCTTGGCGGCTTCATCTTTAATCGCCGAAGCTTTGTCCTTCAGCTGGTCAGCCTGCGTGGCGGCCTCTTTTTTGATTTCATCCGCCGTCGCTTTCGCCTTGTCCGTCAGATCGTCCGCTTTTTTCTGGGCGGCGTCTTTCATCTGCTCGGCGCTGTCTTTGGCTTTATCCAGGTTGGCGTCAACCTTGGACGAGTCATCACAGCCGGCAACCAACAACCCGATAAAGGAGGCCAACAGCACTTTATTCCATACTTTCATCGTCTATATCCTTGCAGAAACCTTGTTGATGGTGATTGCGTTTAGCCTACCTATACTAGGCCAGATTTGGCTTAAATGACAAATTTAACCTGCGCAGGCATGGGCTTAGGGAATGATATCGGATAATTCTTGCCTTGGCGGGAGCCGCAGCCAATCAAGCGGCGCTTAGGCATTGTTCACTATTGCGGCATAAGATCCTGCCGGTTCAACAGCGCCCGTTTTCTGTGTTAAACTGCCCACGTTTTTCTGCCAGTTTTGGTTGAGGTGCTTCTCTGAATACGCCGGCACAGCTTTCACTGCCACTTTATCTTCCCGATGATGAAACTTTCGCCAGTTTTTATCCGGGCGAGAACCCATCCCTATTAGCCGCGATCCAATCCGCCGTCCGTCAGGAACATGGCAGCTATATCTATTTCTGGTCGCGTGAAGGCGGCGGGCGCAGCCATTTGCTGCATGCGGCCTGTGCCGAGCTTTCGCAGAAGGGGGAAGCGGTGGGCTATGTGCCGCTCGACAAGCGCGCTTACTTCGTGCCTGAAGTATTGGACGGCATGGAACAGCTGGCGCTGGTCTGCATCGACAATATCGAATGCATCGCCGGCGACGAAGAGTGGGAGATGGCGATCTTCAACCTTTACAACCGCATCCTGGAAACCGGCCGCACCCGTTTGTTCATCACCGGGGATCGCCCGCCGCGTCAGCTGAACCTGCGTTTACCGGATCTGGCTTCGCGTCTGGACTGGGGGCAGATCTACAAGCTGCAGCCGCTGTCGGACGAAGAGAAGCTGCTGGCGCTGCAGCTGCGCGGCAAACTGCGCGGCTTCGAGCTGCCGGAAGACGTGGGCCGCTTCCTGCTGAAGCGGCTGGATCGCGAGATGCGCACGCTGTTTATGACCCTCGATCAGCTCGATCGCGCCTCGATCACCGCCCAACGCAAGCTGACCATCCCGTTCGTTAAAGAGATCCTGGGGCTGTAGCCGCTACCGTAAAAGAAAGGGCGCAATAGTCCGCGCCCGAATTCGAATTTACAAAATCTCCAGCACCTGCTCCGGTGGCCGGCCGATGCGCGCCTTGCTGCCTTTCACCACGATCGGTCGTTCGATCAGTTTCGGGTTCGCCGTCATCGCCGCCAGCAGTTGCTCTTCGCTCAGGCTGTTGTCCGCCAGCTTCAATTCCTTGTACAGATCTTCTTTTTTGCGCATCAGATCGCGCGCCGATGTGAAGCCCAGTTCTTTCAATAGTTTTTTCAGCTCATCGACCGTAGGGGGCGTATCGAGGTACAGCACTACCTTGGGATCGACACCGTGCTGCTCCAGCAGCGCCAGGGTTTCACGGCTCTTGGAGCAGCGCGGGTTATGGTAAATCGTGACGTTTTTCATGGCGTTCATTCCTTGTTGAATCAGCTGCGCTGGTATTGGCGGAAGCGCTGTTGCAGTTGGCGCAGCTGGTCGATGCGCGCATCGTAGCGCGCCTGTTTCAGGCTGCCGAGTTTCTGCAGCGAGCTGGCATTGCTGAGCAGGCCGATGGCCTGATCGAGCCGGCCGGTCAGCGCCAGGCTTTCGGCGCGGGCCGACAGCTCTTCATCGCGCAGCCCCTGAGCGGCGCTGGCCTGCGCCAGCAGATCCCAGCCGTTCGGATCGTCCGGATGGGCAAAGGTGTAGCGGTTCAGGATCTTCGACGCCTGCGCCGGCTGGTTGCCTTCGACATAGGCGTTGGCCAGATTGAGCTGCAGCACCGGGTTGTTGTTCTGGGCGGCGTTGGCCGCCTGCAGGCGGGCGATGGCCTGCGGCGCGCGTTTCTGACCGAGATCGATGTCGGTCATCAGGTCGAGCAGCCAGACGTTTTTCGCATCCTGCGCCAGCATCGGCTGAATGATGTTGCGCGCGTCGTCGTATTTTTTCGCTTCATAGAACAGAATGGCGCGGCCGTATTTGGCGGCCGCCTGTTCGCGCACGTTGCCCTTGCTGAGTGAGCCGAGCAGCTCTTCGTTCAGGCCGTAGCCTTCCGAGCTGTACATGCCCAGGGCGCGCACCTTGGCCATCAGGTAGTCCTGCGAAGACTGCACGATGTGTTTCGGCATCTGGTTGGCGCGGTTGCGCGCGTCGGAGAGGCGGCTGTCCGGCAACGGGTGCGTCAGCAGCATTTCCGGCGGCTTGGAGGCGTAGCGCGACTGATCCGAGAGTTTCTGCAGGAAGTCGGGCATGGCTTCCGGATCGAAACCGGCGCGCTGCAGCACCTGAATGCCGATGCGGTCGGCTTCCTGTTCGTTCGATTGGGTAAAGCTGATCATGCCTTGCTGGGTGCCGGCCATGGTGCCGCTCAGCGCCGCCATGCCCATGGTCGGGTTGGCCATCGCCAGCAGAATGGAACCGAGTGCGCCCACCCAGGTCAGCGGGGCGTTGCGCTGCTGATCTTCCATGGCGCGCGCCAGGTGGCGCTGGGTAACGTGCGAGATTTCGTGCGCCAGCACCGAAGCCAGCTGGCTTTCGTTGTCGCTGACGCGGAACAGGGCGGAATGCAGCACCACGTTGCCGCCGAAGAAGGCGAAGGCGTTGATCTCATCGTTGCGCACCAGATAGAAATGGAACGGCGTGCGCACCGAATAGGCGCTGGCCACCAGCCGGTTGCCCAGCTGATTGATGTACTGGCTCAGCAGCGGATCGTTGATCAGCGGGGCGCTGGCGCGCAGTTGGCGCACATAGAAATCGCCCATCGCCAGCTCTTGTCCAATGCTCAGGGTGCCGCCGGCGGAGGTGCCCATATCCGGCAACTGGTCCTGGCTTTCCGCCTGTGCTGGCGCCAGGGCGGTGGCGTTCAGCGTGCTGAGCAGCAGCACCGCTAACGCGGTTTTGGTCAACCGGTTGGTCATAGTCAGGCGTTTCCCTTAAATAATCATTTCTAAGACGTCAGCAGCAGACAAGAGTTCTTTATTCCCGCGGCGCAATCCGCGCGAAAGTGCGGCGGCTCACAAACCGCGGCGGCGGCACCCATCACATCATAGTCAGCCGCAGGCGACAAGGAAACGTTAGCCGAGCGCGAATCGAGCAAAAAAGTTTTATTTTTCATTTTGAAGGGCGCTTATTCGTCGCTGGCGACATGCATTTTGAATAAAACGAGGACAAACTTGATCCGTGTTTTATTGACAAGATAAACGCAGACTCATATAGTCTGCGTTATTGAAGATTCACTGACGGTCGAAAACGGACATATGGCGTACATCACAACCAGCGTTGAATATGGCATCCACTGCCTGCTGTGGCTGGTCGGCGATAACCAGCGCGCGCTCAGCAGCCGCGAACTCGCCGAGCTGCAAGGCATCTCCCCCAGCTTTCTGGCCAAGATTTTTCCCAAGCTGGAAAAGGCGGGGATCGTCGCCGCCAGCGAAGGGGTGCGCGGCGGTTACCGGCTGGCCCGTCCGGCGGACGAGATCAGTTTTCTGGAAATTATCGACGCCATCGAGGGGCACAAGCCGCTGTTCGATTGCCAGGAGGTGCGCGGGCGCTGTGCGGTGTTCGATAATTCCCCGCCGGATTGGGCGATCTCCGGCAAATGCGCTATCCATGCGGTGATGCTGCAGGCGGAGAAGGCGATGCGCGATGCGCTGGCGGCGCAGACCCTCGGCGACGTCGCGGCCCGCTTTGGCCGCAAAGCGCCGCAAGGCTTCTTCGGTGAGGTCAACCTCTGGCTCGACGAACGCATGACGGAACGCACCGCGCGCAGCGGCAAAACGGCGCGGGCCAAAACCTAAGCTCCGCCTTTCCTTAAAAAAGCGAAACACACTTTTTCCCGCCTCTTCGGAAGGGGCGGGCGGGCCTTCTGCACCCTGTTACGGGAGCGGAACGGCATCGTTCATCCGAAAACACTGCGGGCAAGCCTTATCGCCCGGTTAACCCTGTATGAAGGAGTCATCTCATGACGCAAAAAATAGTGATTGCCGGTTCCGGTTTTGCCGGTTTTTGGGCCGCCGTGTCCGCCATGCGCGCCATTACCCTCGCCGGTAAGCATGACGATATCGAGGTGCTCATGGTCTCGCCGACCCCAACGGTCACCATCCGCCCGCGCCTGTATGAAGCGGTGTTGGAAAACATGAACCCGGACATTTCCGCGCAGCTCGCCGCCGTTGGCGTGCGGCACCTGGCCGGGGTTGTTGAGCGTATCGATGCCGCTGCTAAAACGCTCACGGTGGCGCCGACGGCGGGGGAACCCCTTGAGTTGGCCTACGATCGTTTGGTGTGGGCCACCGGCAGCCGGCTGTCCGTGCCTGCGGTGCCGGGCTTTGCCGAATACGGTTTCAACGTCGATACGCTGGAAAGCGCTCAGCGTTTGGGCGCCCATATCAATGCGCTGGCGGCCAAACCTTCGACGCCTGCGCGCAACACTGCCGTGGTAGTGGGCGCGGGGCTGACCGGGCTGGAGAGCGCGGCGGAGATGCCGCAGCGGCTGCGGGATGCGCTGGGCAAAGACGAGAACGTGCGCGTGGTGATCGTCGATACCGCGCCGGAAGTAGGCGCGGGGATGGGGGCAGAGCCGGGGGCGGTGATACGCCAGGCGTTGGCGGAGTGCGGCGTGGAAGCGCGGGCCGGCCTGCGCGTCTCGGCCATCGACGCCGAGGGGGTGATGCTGTCGAACGGTGAGCGTATCGCTGCCAACACGGTGATCCTGGCGGCGGGCGTGCGGGCGCATCCGCTGACCGAGCAGATCCCTGGCGAGCGCGACGGCAGCGGCCGGGTGATCGGCGATGCCTTCCTGCGCGCGCCGGCGGCGGCGGGCATTTTCGTGACCGGCGATACGGTGAAGGCGGCGACCGACGATCTCGGTAATCACAACCTGATGACCTGCCAGCATGCGATGAGCCTTGGCCGCGTGGCCGGCCACAATGCGGCGGCGGAGCTGGCGGGGTTGCCGACGCATCCGTACAGCCAGCCGAAGTATGTGACCTGCCTGGATTTGGGGCCCTGGGGCGCGCTCTATACCGAAGGCTGGCAGCGCCAGGTGCGCTTTACCCGCCAGGAAGGCAAAAAGATTAAGCAGGAGATCAACACGCAGTGGATTTATCCGCCGGCGGCGGATCGCGAGGCGCTGTTCGCCATCGCCAATCCGGATTTCGTGATTGTGCCTTAAGGTCGTCAAAACGGGAGCGGCAACGTTCCCGTCCTCATTTTCCCAACGGCAGGAACGAGCGTTCCGGCACCACGGTTTTCATCACCAGCGTGGAGCTCAGGCGTTGCACGCCCGGCAGGGCGGAGAGCTTCTCGTCGTAAAGTTGCTGGAAGGCGGGCAGATCGCGGGCTATAACGTGCAGCAGATAGTCGGGATCGCCAAACAACCGCTGTGCTTGCACCACCTGGGGAATGTCCACCATGGCGTTTTCGAAGGTTTCAACGGCGCGGCGATCGCCTTCGCGCATGGTGACGAACACCAGAGCGGAAAAGTTATAGCCCAGGCTGCCGGGATCGAGTTGGGCGCGGTAACCCCTGATCACCCCAGACTCCTCTAATGCCCGCACCCGGCGGTGACAGGGAGACACGCTCAAACCGATCCGCTCGGCCAGCTCGGTCACCGACAACCGGCCGTCGGTCTGCAATTCAGCAAGAATCTTGCGATCAATCTTATCCATTTGGAAAAATTTCCCCGTTTATGCCGATTTAAGGCAAGTAATTGAAAGCACATTTTAACGTCATGAGGATATTCTTGCCATCTGTTGAACGGTTTTGACGGCCCCCGCGGCAGGCGGAGGCCGTTCTTCTTCCACGAGGAAAGCGCAATGGTTCTCTGTTCGGTGTGGCGCGGTGCGTTTGAGAGGGCGCCGGCATGACGCTCGCTCTGTTCGCCGCGTTTTGGGCGGTGTCGATTTTGTTGGTGATCACGCCGGGTATGGATTGGGCCTATGTGATCTCGGCGGGTATTCGCGGTCGGGTGGTAGTGCCCGCCGTCGCCGGTTTGCTGTTTGGCCATTTGTTGATGATTGCGATCGTGGTGGCGGGCGTCGGCGCGCTGCTGGTCGGCAACCCACTGGCGCTGACGGCGCTCACCCTGTTGGGGGCGGCTTACCTCTTGTGGATCGGTTTCAACATGCTGTTGCACCCGCCGGTGCCCGGCGCCGGTGAAGATCAGCGTTCTGATTCCTGGCTGCGCTGGGCCGGCAAAGGCGTGTGTGTCAGCGGGCTGAACCCCAAGGTGTTTCTGCTGTTTCTGGCGCTGCTGCCACAATTTACCGACGCCCGAGCCGAATGGTCGGTGCCGATGCAGATGCTGGCGTTGGGCGTCGTGCATTTGATCAGCTGCGGCCTGGTGTATCTGCTGGTGGGGTTTGGTTCGCAGTCGGTGCTGCGCACGCGTCCGCAGGCCGCAAAGGTGGTGGGGCGCATCTCCGGCGCGGCGATGATCGTCATCGCCCTCGGGCTGCTGGCCGAGCAGGCGCTGAAATAGCATTACCGTCGGTAGATGTCCGGCCGGGCGATCTGCCAGACAAAGTCGGGGCGGTTGATGGCCGAATAGCCCACTTTCTCATAGAGCCAGGGGGCGGTGCTGGTGACCAGCATGACTCGCCTCAGCGTCGCCATCAGCGGATGGGCCTGGCAACATTCCGCCAGCCACAGGCCCAGCCCGCTTTTTTGGAATGTTTCCAGCACGTACACGTCGCACAGATAGCCGAAAGTGGCGTAATCGGTGATCAGCCGGGCGAAACCGATTTGCCTGGCGCCGTGATACAAACCGAAACACAAGCTGTGGGCGAGGGACTGGCGAACGGTTTCTTTATCGATTCCTTCCGCCCATGACGAACGGGTCAGAAAAGCGTGGATGGCATCGAGATCCAGCAGAGCGGGATCGGTGCTGACGAGATAGTCCGCACGCTGCCACTCCAGTGGGGCAGGGGTTGTCATGATGGCTCTTCTCCTGTGCAAGCGTTCAGGTCAGGGTCGCCGTTCAGGCGTGCAGTTCGGCGACCGTCATGGTGAAAATTAGCGTGTCTTCGCCTTCGTTGGCGTACCGATGTGGGCCGTCCGTTTTGGCGACCGCCGAACAGCCCGGCGCAATCATGAGCTCGGTCTGTTCGACGGCAAGGCTCAAGACGCCTCGCTCAACGTGCAGCAGCTCGAAGGTGCCCGTCGGGTGGCCGCCCGATGCATAGGCTTCCCCCGGCGCCATTTCCCACCGCCACAGTTCTATCATGTTCGGGCCTTGGGTGCCCGCGAGCAAACGTGCCGAGCCGCCGCGATCGCCATGCCACAGCGTGGGAATATCTTGGCTTTCAATCAGGTAGGCGGCGGGCGCGCGGGTGACGTTGACGATGTCCGCCACCGACAGGCCCAGCGCCGCCGCGAGCTTGCACAGGATGGCGATGCTGGGATTGGCGCCAGGGGGTCAGAACCCGGTTGAGCGCCGAGGCCGAGCGGATGTGGTTCATCCTGGATAGCCTGCCGGCGATGCCGTTGGCGGCGCTGCACGAGGCGGGCGACGAATTGATTGCCGGTTTACGGCAAATGATGCCCGGCGTCACGGTAGAGCAACGGCTCATCGGCCGCGCCTCGTAACAGGCGTCAGCACTGGCGGCGAACCAAACCGGTGATCAAATCCAGCGCGTCGTCCGCCGCCGCGATTTCGCTTTCGCTGAGCGCCTGCCGTTCGATGAAGCTCTCGATGGCTTCCAGCAGGGAGAAGATGCTGATTTCATCTCCTATCTTGACGACTTCGCAAATGCCACGCCCGATCGCCAGACAGATGGCTTCATCAAATTCACACGGTTTGCTGTTCATTTTTCCCCCTACGGCATTTGGGATTATATCGGCCATGCTACCGGTTTTTTCCCGGTGGCTGTCTGACGAAAATCCCATTTTTTCGTTGATGCTGACGGGCGCACGATCGCGGGCATTGGCGAAATTCTGATTTCCTCACCGTGGCCAAATTTCCCTTGTGACCACCGTGCCGGCGCGGTATTGTCGCCAAATGACGACAATACCGCCTCATTGTCCGCATAAAAAATTCATGACGTTATCATCCCTTCATCCCGCTGCCGTGCGGGATTTTTTTATGAGGTTTATCCCAAAGTGCGGATAACCTCGACGCGATCGCTTGCCATGTTCTGGGAATAATCCTAGCTTGAAATAGTCATTTAGGGTTAGCAATCCCTCATGACCTCCTTGTAACACTTGATGCACCAGAACGTTTTCTCCCCCGCTTAGGCGGGGGTTTTTAATGACGTGCATCGGAAAAGGCCGTGAACGTAGAACCGACAGAGTTCGTGACGATAACCAGTTTAAGCATCAGGGGACGGGACAATGAAAAATGATCTGGCGGCGGCGATCGCGATTGGCTGTGTGTTGTTGTTCGCATTGGCGGTCGGTTCGCCCCTTTCTGTCGCTACTTCGCTGTAATCTTCCGCGGCCCCGTTCGGGGCCGCTCATCGAGCCAGTCGCCGCGTCTGCGGATTTTTGCGTCGATCGTCTGCCCGTGCGATAAAATCAGCCAGATCGCTGTTGATGTATGGCGAACTTTGAGTACTCTGAGTGCTTTGCACATCCCGCGTGCGCCCGTTCTATCTATGCTTTAATCAGGCCCATCACAGGAATCGCCATGCCCGCCCGCCAAATCTCAAGGAGCCCGCTCTGATGCTGGAGATGTTATTACAGTGGTACCGCCGCCGCTTCACCGATCCTCAGGCCATCGCGCTGCTGGTGATCCTGGTTGCCGGGTTCCTTATTCTCTATTTTTTGCACGGCATTCTGACCCCGTTGCTGGTTGCCATCGTGCTGGCGTATCTGCTCGAGTGGCCGACCGCGCGCCTGCAGCGCATCGGCTGTTCGCGCACCTGGGCGGCGAGCATCATGCTGCTGGTGTTCTCGGGCGTCGCCATGCTGCTGGTGTTCGTCGTCGCGCCGACCGCCTGGCAGCAAGGCATCAATCTGATGAGCGATCTGCCGGGCATGCTCAATCAGTTCTATAACTTCGCCGCGACGCTGCCGAAGCGTTATCCGGCGCTGGTGGATGCCGGCATCATCGACATGATGGCGGAAAACCTGCGCAGCCGGTTGTCCGGCATGGGCGAATCGGTGGTGAAATTCTCGCTGGCGTCGCTGGTCGGCCTGCTGACGTTGGCTATCTATCTGATCCTGGTGCCGATGATGATGTTCTTCCTGCTGAAGGACAAAGAACAGCTGCTGAACGCGGTGCGCCGCGTGCTGCCGCGCAATCGCGGCCTGGCGGGGCAAGTCTGGAACGAGATGAATCAGCAGATCACCAACTACATTCGCGGCAAAGTGCTGGAGATGGTGATTGTCGGCGTGGCGACTTACCTGGTGTTCGCCGTGCTGGACATGCGCTACTCGCTGCTGCTGGCGGTGCTGGTGGGGTTCTCGGTGCTGATCCCCTACATCGGCGCGGTGCTGGTCACCATACCGGTGGTGGTGGTGGCGCTGTTCCAGTGGGGCGTCGGCGCCGATTTCTGGACGCTGATCGTCGCCTACCTGGTGGTGCAGGGGCTGGACGGCAACCTGTTGGTGCCCATTTTGTTCTCCGAAGCGGTCAACCTGCATCCGCTGGTGATTATCCTGTCGGTGATCGTGTTCGGCGGGATGTGGGGCTTTTGGGGCGTGTTTTTCGCCATACCGCTGGCGACGCTGGTGAAGGCGGTGATCCATGCCTGGCCGGATGAACTGCGGGTCGAGGTGGAAGACAAGGCCGACTGACAGGGAAGAAAAGAAACGAAGCGCAGCAGGCCGCTGCGCTTCGTGAGAATTACTGCTGCAGGTAGTTCAGAACGATGTCGTGGTGATTGGTGGTTTTGAAATCATCAAACACTTTTTCAATCTTGCCGTTGGCATCGATCAGGAAGCTGATGCGGTGAATGCCGTCGTAGGTCTTGCCCATGAAGGTTTTCTCGCCCCACACGCCAAACTGTTGTGACACCTGATGATCTTCATCAGACAACAGCGTGAAGTTGAGCAGCTCCTTTTCGGCGAAGCGCGACAGTTTTTCCGGTTTGTCGGTGCTGATGCCCAGCACTTCGACGCCGACCTTTTTTAATTCGTCCATGTTGTCCCGCAGGCCGCAGGCTTGCACGGTGCAACCCGGCGTCATCGCCTTCGGATAGAAATAGACCAATACTCGCTGTCCCTGGAAGTCGGCCAAATTAATTTCCTCACCGTCCTGGTCAGGCAAACTAAATTTCGGCGCTGTATCACCGGCTTTCAATGGGCTCATCACTACTCTCCATCTTTCTCGTCATGCTGTGGATAGTTCACCACGCTAATACTGCCTTGCGCGTTCAATTCTGTACATAGGCGATGGAAGGCTTGCTCAATATTTGAGGCGTCCCGATCGCCGGAGCTGTGGGCGGTAATTTGGATATACAGCTGCGGCGGCAGGTCGCCGTCCGCCGGCTGCGTGCGCGAGACCAGTTCGGCGATATTCATCTGGCTGGAGTCGAACAAATCGGTAAAGCGTTCGATGATGTGCGGCGAGTCCTTCACTTCCACCTGCACCCACACCGTGGCCGGCATCGGCGGCCTTTCGTGCGAGTTTGTGCGCTTCATCACGATCAGCAGATCCAGCTCCGCGCCTTTTTGCGGCAGGGTGGATTCGATCAGGGTGATGGCGTTCCAACTGCCGGACAGCAGCATGATGAACGTGAACTCCTCTCCCAGCATGGCCAGACGGCTATCTTCGATATTGCATCCGCAACTGCTGACGTGGCGGGTGATGGTATTGACGATACCGGGGCGGTCGGCGCCGAGCGCGGTAATCACGAGATAGTGTTCGTCTGACTGAGGCAAAATAGCGCTTCCTGTCGTGCTTAATGGGGTTACCATGGTAAACATAAAAAAAACCGCCTGCCAAGCGCTTACAACGCGGTTGTGCGCTTGCTTTTGGATAGGCAGCAAAAGTACCATGAGTGACTTGTTTGTGGAGGGGACGGCCAATGTTTACGGGAAGTATTGTTGCACTGGTTACGCCGATGGACGACAAAGGTGCTGTCGATCGCGCGAGCCTGAAAAAATTGATCGATTATCATGTAGCCAGTGGCACCGCGGCGATCGTTTCCGTAGGGACCACCGGCGAGTCCGCAACGCTTGCCCATGACGAGCACGTTGACGTGGTGCTGCAGACGCTGGAGTTGGCCGACGGCCGCATTCCGGTGATCGCCGGCACCGGCGCCAACGCCACCGCCGAAGCCATCGCGCTCACCACTCGCTTCGCCAACACCGGCGTGGTGGGCTGCCTGACGGTAACGCCGTACTACAATAAGCCGACGCAGGAAGGGCTGTATCAGCACTTCAAGGCGATCGCCGAGAGCACCGAACTGCCGCAGATCCTGTATAACGTGCCTTCGCGCACCGGCTGCGACATGCTGCCGCCGACCATCGCTCGGCTGGCGAAAATCAAGAATATTGTTGCTGTAAAAGAAGCGACGGGGAACTTAAGTCGCGTTAGTCAGATCCAAGTGCTGGTTGACGATGAAGATTTCATTTTGCTGAGCGGCGACGACGCCAGCGGGCTGGACTTCATGCAACTGGGCGGCAAAGGGGTGATTTCCGTGACGGCCAACGTGGCCGCGCGCGAGATGGCGCAACTTTGCGCGCTGGCGGCGCAGGGCAAATTTGCCGAAGCGCGCCGCTTAAATCAGCGCTTGATGCCGTTGCATCAGGATCTATTTGTAGAAGCAAACCCAATTCCGGTGAAGTGGGCCTGTAAGGCGTTGGGATTGATGGCAACCGATACGCTGCGTCTGCCGATGACGCCATTGAGCGAAGCCGCCCGCCCGGTGGTGGAGCGCGCGCTGAAAAGCGTCGGTTTGCTGTAACTCTAAGGGAAATTTGATGGCTTATTCATTGCAAAAGTCGACGGTAGCAAAAGTAGTGGGCATCTCATTGGTGATGATGCTGGCAGCCTGCAGCAGCGATCAGCGCTACAAGCGCCAGGTCAGCGGCGACGAGGCCTACCTCGACGCGGCTCCGCTCAAGGCGCTGAACGCGCCGTCCGGCATGATCCTGCCGGTGCAGAGCGGCAACTATGACGTGCCGGCCACAACGGTGCAAGGCAACGTCGGCAAGCAGCTGGACATTCGTCCGCCGGTACAGCCGTTGGCGCTGCTGAGCGGTTCACGCGCGCAATACGCCGGCGACAGCGGCACGCTGCTGCTGGAAAACAGCCCGCAGAACCAGAACCTGTGGTCGCGCGTGGTCAGCCTGCTGCAGGCGAAGAACATCGCGATCGCTTCCCGTCAGGACGCCGGTCAGACCCTGACCACCGACTGGGTGAAGTGGAACCGTCTGGACGAAGACAACCAGTACGAAGGCCGTTATCAGATCAGCGTGCAGCAGCAGGGCTATCAGCAGGCGCTGGTGGTGAAAAGCGTTGGCCTGCAGCAGCAGGGCAAGACCGAACAGGTGACCGATCAGTCTGAGATCCAGCGCTACAACGGCATGATGATCAACACCCTGATCGAAGGCCTGGACAAGCAGGATAACCTGGCAAGCTCCCAGACGGCCAGCCGTTTCGGCGCGCTGGACGTGCAGAGCGGTGCCGATGATACCGGCCTGCCGATGCTGGTGGTGCGCGGCCCGTACACCGTCGTGTGGGATCGCCTGCCGCCGGCGCTCGAAAAACTGGGGATGAAAGTGGGTGACCGAAGCCGTCCGCAGGGCACCGTCGCCGTGACCTACAAGTCCCTGAGCAGCAGCGATTGGGATGCGTTGGGCGTCAAGGATCCTGAACTGACGGAAGGCGATTACAAACTGCAGGTCGGCGATCTCAACAACCGCACCAGCCTGCAATTCATCGATCCGAAAGGCAAACCGCTCACCCAGTCGAAAAACGACGCACTGGTGGCGGCATTCCAGTCAGCCTTCAGCAAAACCAGCGTTAACTAATCAAAAAGGGGCTTCGGCCCCTTTTTGTTTTGTCTATACGGTATCGTTTGCGTCGCAGGTTTGGCACAATAGTGTCCGGCACGCCAAAGAATTCATTAGGTCAATTCTATACCCCCTAATTTCGGGCCGCGCTCGGGAGACAACGGGGATACATCACTGGAGTAAGTAAGATGCAAAAGCTAGCTGAGCTGTATCGCGGAAAGGCAAAAACCGTTTACACCACCGAGAATCCCGATCTGTTGGTGTTGGAGTTCCGCAACGATACGTCAGCACTGGATGGTCAGCGCATTGAGCAGTTCGATCGCAAAGGCATGGTGAACAACAAGTTTAACCATTTCATCATGAGCAAACTGGAAGAAGCCGGCATCCCGACCCAGATGGAGCGTCTGCTGTCCGACAACGAAGTGCTGGTGAAGAAATTGGACATGGTGCCGGTGGAGTGCGTGATCCGCAACCGCGCCGCCGGTTCGCTGGTGAAGCGTCTGGGCATTGAAGAAGGTCTGGTGCTGAACCCGCCGCTGTTCGATCTGTTCCTGAAAAACGACGCCATGCACGATCCGATGGTGAACGAATCCTACTGCGAAACCTTTGGCTGGGTGAGCAAAGAGCATCTGGCGCGCATGCGCGAGCTGAGCTACCGCGCCAACGACGTGTTGACCCAGCTGTTCGACGACGCCGGCCTGATCCTGGTCGACTTCAAACTGGAGTTCGGTCTGTTCAACGGTGAAGTCGTGCTGGGCGATGAGTTCTCGCCGGACGGCAGCCGCCTGTGGGACAAAAACACCCTGGACAAGATGGACAAAGACCGTTTCCGTCAAAGCCTGGGCGGCCTGATCGAAGCCTACGAAGAAGTGGCGCGCCGCATCGGCGTGAAACTCGACTAAGCGTCGGCACCGCCATTCGGGGCGATCCGGCCGGATCGTCCCGCTATTCTGCGTTTTTCCAGAAAATTTCTACATTTCCTCCGCGGCAGACCATTTATAATGATGGATGTGAGATGACTAAAACCTATCCCACTCAGGCTTGAAGCTGCCTTTGCGCTTACGATCGCGGCGCAACTTCAACGAGCAGGGGAAATATCTGGAGTGTATTTATGCGTTGGCAAGGGCGTCGGGAAAGTGACAATGTTGAGGATCGTCGCGGGCAGTCTTCAGGTTTGGGCGGCGGTGGCGGCGGTTTCCGCGTGCCGGTGGGTGGCAAGGGCGGCATCGTCATTCTGGTGGTGGTGCTGGTGGCCGGTTATTACGGCATCGATCTGTCGCCGCTGTTGAATGGCGGTAACGTCGCACCGCAGGGTCAACAACAGAGCGCCAACATCAGTCCGAAAGACGATGAGCTGGCCAAATTCACTTCGGTGGTGCTGGCCTCGACCGAAGATAACTGGAAAGAGATTTTCCTGCGCATGGGCAAAACCTACCAACCGCCGAAGCTGGTGATGTATCGCGGCGTAACGCGCACCAGCTGCGGCACCGGTCAGTCGGCGATGGGGCCGTTCTACTGCCCGGGCGACAGAACGGTGTATATCGATCTGTCTTTCTATCAGGACATGAAGACCAAGCTGGGCGCCGGCGGTGATTTCGCTCAGGCCTATGTGGTGGCGCACGAAGTCGGCCACCACGTGCAGAACCTGCTGGGCATCGAGCCGAAGGTGCGCCAGATGCAGCAAGGCGCCAGCCAGGCGGAAGTGAACCGCCTGTCGGTGAAAATGGAGCTGCAGGCGGACTGCTTCGCCGGCGTGTGGGGTAAATACGCCGAGAAGCAGCAGATGTTGGAAGAGGGCGACCTGCAGGCGGCGCTGAATGCCGCGCAGGCGATTGGCGACGATCGGTTGCAGCAGCAGAGCCAGGGCCGCGTTGTGCCGGACAGCTTCACCCACGGTACTTCGCAGCAGCGCTACACCTGGTTTAAACAGGGCTTCGACAGCGGCGATCCCAATACCTGCAACACCTTTGCATCCCGTTAACGCCTCAAGTGCCGGAGCCTGACTCCGGCATTTTTTTCGGATTGAGATACAGCCTTATGCTACAGGCAGCGCAACAACTCATGCGGCGGCAGGGCATCCGGCGTTTGCTGGTGCTCAGCGGTGAACCCGAGTGGTGCCGCGAACAGGCGCAGCGGCTGGCGGCGGCGCTGCCGGGCGACTGGCCGTGGGTGGGGGAAAACCCGCCGCCCGGCCTGACGGCTTTGCCGAGCCGCGCGGTGCGCCAATTGCTGGGGCAGGAGCGGCTGCACGCGGTGTTCGACGCCGGTCACTCGCTGGACGTGGAGGCGTTGGCGGCGCTGTGCGGCGCATTGCGCGCCGGCAGCTGGCTGCTGCTGTTGACGCCGCCCTGGCGGCAATGGCCTCAGTTGCCGGACGGCGACAGCCTGCGCTGGAGCGATTGTCCGCAGCCGATCACCACGCCGCATTTCATTCATCATCTGCAGCATCATTTGGCCGACGACAGCGAAGTGACTGTCTGGCGGCAGGATGAGCCCCTGACGCTGGCCGCGCTGCCGGCGCGTGAGGGTTGGCAGCCGCCGGATGGCGGGCCGACCGAGGAACAACAGGCGATCTTGACGGCGTTGTTGCAGGCCGAGTCCGGCGTGTGGGTGCTGACCGCCGCCCGCGGCCGCGGCAAATCGACGCTGGCCGGCATGCTGATGGCGCAGTCGCCGCTGACCTGCTGGATCACCGGGCCGAGCCGCGCCGCCACAGAGGTGGCCGGGGAATGGGCGCAGGGGCGCGCACAGTTTTGGGCGCCCGATGCCTTGCTGGCGCAGTGCCGGGAGGGGGACGTCAGTGACGTGGGCTGGCTGCTAGTGGATGAAGCGGCGGCGATCCCCGCGCCGCTGTTGCAACAGCTGATCGGCTATTTCCCGCGCGTGTTGCTGACCACCACGGTGCAGGGCTATGAAGGCACCGGCCGCGGTTTTCTGCTGAAGTTTTGCGCCGGGCTGCCGTCCTATCAGGCGTTGAGTCTGCAACAGCCGATGCGCTGGGCGCAGGGCGATGCGTTGGAACGGGTCACGGACAATGCGCTGTTGTTCAACGAGCTGCCCGCCTGGCCGGTGGATGGTCAGGCGATCGATTACAGCCAGGCGGAGCAGCGTGAACTGTGCGCCGATCCGCAGCGGCTGGCGCGTTTCTATGCTCTGCTGAGCAGCGCGCATTACCGCACCTCGCCGCTGGACTTACGCCGGCTGATGGACGCGCCCGGCATGCATTTCGGGCTGGCGCAGGCCGGACAGGAGGTGGTCGGTGCCGTGTGGCTGGCGGACGAAGGCGGGTTGAGCGCCGAGTTGGCGCACGACGTGTGGGCCGGCCGCCGCCGGCCGCGCGGCAACCTGGTGGCGCAGTCGCTGGCGGCGCATGGCGGCCAGTGGTGGGCGCCGACGCTGCGGTCACGGCGCATTACCCGCATCGCGACGCTGCCGACGTTGCGGCGGCAGGGTATCGCGCGTCAGCTGGTCGAGCGGCAACGCCGCCAGGCGCAGGGGCTGGATTTCCTGTCGGTCAGCTTCGGCTATACCGAGCCGCTGTGGCGCTTTTGGCAATCCTGCGGTTTCGAGCTGGTGCGCATCGGCAGCAAGCCGGAGGCCAGCAGCGGCTGTTATACCGCGATGGCTATCTTACCCTTGAGCGAGCAAGGGGAGGCGCTGCGGCACGCGGCGCACAAGCACCTGGCGCGCGACTGGCCCTGGCTGCGGCAGCGCATCGAACTCGTGCTGGCGATCCCGGGCGATGACGGCGACACGTCGCTCGGCGAAGAGGACTGGCGCGAACTGGCCGGGTTCGCTTTCGCCCATCGGCCGCTGGAGGCCAGCCTGGGGGCATTGCAGCGTTTGCTGTTGGCCAGCAGTCTGCCGCTGCCCGCGCTGCGCGGCCATCTGCAGCGGCGGCAATCCCCGGCGGCCTGCGTGGAGCAGGCGGGCGTAAGCGGCCAGAAAGCCTTGCTGCGCCACTGGCGGCACGAAACGGCGCAGGCGCTGGAACAGTTGAATGCGCAACACTGCCGCTACTGGCGCGACTGGGCGCAGTCGTTGCAATAAATTGAATAACTCGCTCAATAAAACCCGATTTTCCCGATTTCTCAACGGCGTATAGTCACTGTCAGCGGTGCGGCGGCGACTGTCGCCGCACCAGGTTTGGTTACTATTAAGGAGTCATCGATGAAACATGAGCATTTCGTTGTCCAAAGCCCGGCGACCCCGGCGGCGCAGCTGATCTTGCTGTTTCACGGTGTCGGCGACAACCCGGTGGCGATGGGGGAGATCGGCAGTTACTTCGCCAAAGACTTTCCTCAGGCACAGGTAGTGAGCATCGGTGGCCCCGAAGCGTTTGGCAACGGCGCCGGGCGCCAGTGGTTTTCGGTACAGGACGTGAACGAAGAGAACCGCGCGGCCCGCATCGCAGACGTGATGCCGCAGTTTGTGGCCGTGGTGCGTCATTGGCAGCAGCTGAGCGGCGTGGGCTATGCCGGCACTGCTCTGGTGGGGTTCTCGCAGGGGGCGATCATGGCGCTTGAGGCGTTAAAAGCGGAAACCCGGCTGGCCGGGCGCGTGGTCGCGTTCAGCGGGCGTTTCGCCCAGTTGCCTGAGCAGGCTTTCGGCGACAGCGTGGTGCATTTGATCCACGGTGAAGAGGACGCGGTGATCGCGGTGCAACACGCTCACGCGGCGGCAGAAGCGTTACGGGTCAGCGGCGCCGATTTCACGCTCGACGTGGAAGAGAACGTCGGGCATGCGATCAATCAGGGCATGATGAACGCCGCGCTGGAAAGGCTGCATTATTACGTGCCACAGCGCTACTGGGACGAGGCATTGTCCGGCAAGCGCGGCGAGCTGATCGCCTTTCGCTAAAAACTCAGGGCGCCGATGAGCGCCCTGATGTCATTTCTTTTTCGGCCAGTCGTCTTCGTCATCCCACTGGGCGTTGTTGTCGCGGTGCGGCGGTATCTCCGGCTTGTTGGCCAGATAGCTTTTCACGTCGACGCGGCGCAGTTCCTTGATGCCGCTGACGACCATCCCCACCAGAACCAGCAGAATAATCCACCAGTAATCAGCTAACCATTGCATAGCTACTCCTTTCCTTCACTGCGTATGAAACGCGAAAAAATCGAGGGCAGATGGCGTTCGAGCCATTCGACACCGGCGACCTCCTTGTCTTGCCAGGCCGCCAGCAACAGCGCCGGGGTCAGCAAATGTTCAGCCTCTTGCGCCAGCGGCCGGTAGCTCAGATGCCACGGCTCCACCGCCACGCCGCCGCTGTCTTCGGTAAAGGGGCGATAGAAACCGAACTCGGCCATATGCGCCGTCAGCCACTGGTTGAGCGGCGCAAAGTAACCGCCTTCTTCATATTCCCACGGCTCCAGCTGCAGCTTTTGCCCTTCCGGCAACAGCGACGGATCGTACACGTCCAAATCGCTGCCCCAGTGATGGCGGCTGGCGCCAGGCAGGGCTGACCAGCGCAGGATCGCCTCACAGCGCTCGGCGGCGGACAGCGGCGCGACGTCGATCGGTTGACTGTCCTTATCTAATACTGGCCGCTGGCCGCAGAATTTGCCATTCCAAATCGCCAACTGGCGGTCGAAGTCGCGGAAGGTGCTGGCGGGCTGGAGATCGAATCCGGCTTCACGCGCGGCCTGCTGCATCGCCAGGAAGGCATTGACCGCCTGCGGCTGCAGCCGATGGTTGCCGCTCAGCGGCGCCAGGTGTTCGGTCGAACGGCCGGTGAGCATTTCTGCGGTGATCATGCGACCAATTGCTCCATGATGCGTTGATACATGCGGCTCAGCAGCTGCAGATCCGCGGCGTTGACACATTCGTTGACCTTGTGGATGGTGGCGTTGACCGGCCCCAGTTCCACCACCTGCGCGCCCATCTGCGCGATGAAGCGGCCGTCGGAGGTGCCGCCGGTGGTCAGCAGCTGAGGCGTCAATTCAGAATAGTGCTCGACGGCGTTGACCACCGCATCCACCAGCGCGCCGCGCGAGGTGAGGAACGGTTGACCGGACAGCCGCCATTCGATGCTGTAATTCAACTGGTGGCGTTCCAGCAGCTCTTCCACGCGCTGCTTGATCATCGCGTCGGTGAGTTCGGTGCTGAACCGGAAGTTGAACTGCACGTAGAGATCGCCCGGGATCACGTTGTTGCTGCCGGTGCCGGCCTGCACGTTGGCGATCTGCATGCTGGTCGGCGGGAAGAACTCGTTGCCGCGATCCCATTCGATCGCCACCAGTTCATTCAGCGCCGGCATGGCGCGGTGCACCGGGTTGTCCGCCAGATGCGGATAGGCGACGTGCCCCTGTACGCCGTGGATATGCAGGTTGGCGGTGATGGAGCCGCGACGGCCGTTTTTCACCACGTCGCCGACGCGTTCGGTGCTGGACGGCTCGCCGACCAGGCAGTAATCCAGCCGCTCGTTGCGCGCCATCAGCGCTTCGACCACTTTAACCGTGCCGTGGGTGGCGCTGGCTTCTTCATCCGAAGTGATCAGAAATGCCAGGCGGCCCCGGTGATTCGGGTTGGCGGCGACAAAGCGTTCCGCGGCCACCACCATCGCGGCCAACGAGCCTTTCATGTCCGCCGCGCCGCGGCCATACAGCATGCCGTCGCGGATTGCCGGTTCAAACGGCGGGTTGTCCCAGCGTTTTTCATCGCCGGTCGGCACTACGTCGGTGTGCCCGGCAAACGCCAGAGTTTGCCCTTCGCCGCGCCAGGCCCAGAAGTTTTGGGTGTCTTCGAAGTCCATGGCTTCGACGGTGAAGCCGATCGCCTGCAGGCGTTCGATCATCAGTTGCTGGCAGCCTTCGTCATTCGGGCTGAGGGAAGGGCGTTTGATCAACTGCTGGGCCAGTTCGATAACCGGGCAAGTCATACGGCAACCTCGGCGATAAATTGTTGGTAAGCGTCGGCGTTGAAACCGAGCAGAGCGTGGCCGTTGCCGTCGTCCAGCAGTGGACGTTTAATGATTGCCGGCTGCGCCAGCATCAGCGCGATGGCGGCGTCGGCGTTATCACAGGCGTTGCGCTGCGCTTCATCCAGCTTGCGCCAGGTGGTGCCGCGGGTATTGAGCAGCGGCTCCCAACCCAGTTGCGCGACGAAACCGCGCAGTTGCTGTTCGGTCAGGCCGTCGGCGCGGTAGTCGTGAAAATGATAGGCTATGCCTTGATCTTCCAGCCAGCGGCGGGCTTTTTTGATGGTGTCGCAGTTTTTGATGCCGTACATCGTCAGCGTTGTCTGTTGCGGTTTATTTGCCATGGCGTAAAGCTACCTGTCTCGTCGAGTCGATACTGAGCGGCGGGCGCGGTCTTAGGCCTTCTCGCCGCCCGGCGATAGCAGAGATAATGCCAGTAAAGCGGCGGCGAGATCCAGACAACGATGCGCGAGAGAGACGATTGGGCGCCAGGGAGAGAGGTTGGCAAATTGATGAAACGGCGATCTTCGCCGGCGGCGCTGTTAAAAGATGCCGGCGAACGCGTTCTGCCGCCAATGCGGCGCGGGGGAGAGAGAACTACTCTTTATTGATTCTTATGTTTAAACGCTCGGTCAAACACCGTACGCGGGTAATATGCAACAGCGGTTTTATCCTGCTGGCGCCGAGTTTTTTCATGATTCGTGATTTGTAATGATTGGCGGTTTTATTTCTGATATTCATGGCATTGCTGATGTCGGTCAGCGATTTTCCCGTCGACCACTCCGAGAGAAAATGCGATTCGCGCTGAGAGAGTTGCGGCGGCTCGGTATAGTGACTGTAACGCTTATATAAGTCGCCGATCAGGTGGCTGAAGCGGCTCAATGATATAAGGTTTGATAATATAATGGTCTTATTGTCGACAATCACCATCTCATGCAGACAGTCGGTGATAATGATTATTTTGTAGGTATTGGGGTTGGCATATTCATCGCGGTAACGCGCTTCAAAGTTGGCGATGGTGACATCGATAAAGCAGACCCTTCTGCGGCTAAAGCCGGCCGGCGCGCGTTTTTCCGCCCAGGTTTGGTTAATGAGTTGCCGGATGCCGATGGTGGTATAAGCACACTCGCTGAAAATATCAATTTCCATTTTATTATAATCCTTTACTTTTTATTTCCCGGTGAGGATGGCTATCTTAAAACATAAAAAAAGAAATAATCCAAATAATTTCATGTTGAACTTTTCTTGCGCCGCAAATGAATGAGCGTTATCTGGGCGCGAGCTTTGAAGGGAAGGTTATATACTAGCATGATTTATAAAGCGTAAATCTTTTTTTTAGCCGAATTTTTAAGCAAGGTAAGGCTAATAGAATAGACATCTTCTATTAATACCTCGGTAATTAAAAGGAATTAACATAGGAAAAGACTATCAAAATATTCAAAATGATCGGTTTTGGCGATCATTTAAGGGTGGTTGTTTGGGCTTAACGAATTAATAACTAAGATTTTTCTTGGTTTTATCACGATGAGTGGCTTTATTTTGAACGTCACCTGAGTCGGCGCTGAGGTCATGAAAAAATTAACGTTGAAATTGAGACAAAGATAATTCTAAACAAAGAAACTGCGATGTTTTAAGCTGTAATCAGAGTGTGAACGTGGATGATTGATACGGAGAGCCGGCGTGAAAAAATGTCATATCGAAATTTCCGAGCGGGTAACGCAGGAAATAACGTCCTGTATCGCGGAGGGATTGGATCGTTTTAATGATCAACATATCGGCTACGGCGATCGTCTGCCGCTGGCGGTGGTGGTAAGAGATCCCGACAGTGGGGAAGTTCTGGGAGGGATTACCGGACGCTCATCGTTAGGGCTGCTGTTTCTCGAGCTCTTTTATCTGCCGGAAGCGCTGCGCGGCGCGGGGTTGGGCAGCGAACTGTTGCGCCGTTTCGAGCAGGAAGGCCGCCGGCGCGGTTGCCTTTCCGCCGTGTTGTACACTATCAGCTTTCAGGCGCCGGATTTTTATCAACGGCATGGCTGGCAGCGTATGGGTGAAGTGCCTTGCTTGCCGCCGGGAACCCGCCGTATCTTTATGAGCAAAACCTTGTGATGCACGTTTAACGCACGTAGCCTCCTTGTTGCAATCGCTGCAGCGCAGCGCCGTCCGCATACACCATGCCGGTGGTCAAATCGTGAAAGCCGTACTTTTTATAGAAGGCGAGCTTTTCCGGCACCGAATAGATGAAAATCTTGCCGAGCGGCGCCAGATCTTGCATCACCCGATCCATCAACCTGCGCCCCAGCCCTTGTCCCTGAAAGCGCGGATCGATCGCCACGTCCGCCAGGTAGGCGACCGATGTCAGATCGCTGATGGCATGTGCAGTGGCGATCAACTCGTCGCCAATAAACCCCCAATAGCAAAACTGGCTGTGTTGGTAAACGCGCCGCAAGGTGTGCGGATCGCGCTTGCCCAGCCCGGCGGCCTCCAGCAATTCACACAGCCGCTGCCAGTCGATGGCGCGGCGGCTCGGGTCGGTGATAATTTCCATCGTTTTCCTCTAACCGATAAGACTGAGATCGGCGGCATAGTGCCGAATGGCGCGTTGATAACCGCGGATGTCGGGGTCTGACGAGGTTTCCGCCAGCAGCAGCAACAGATCGGTCACGGCCCGTTTATTTTCACCCAGGTTGTACAGCGCCATGGCGCGAAACAGCATCAGCTCGTTGGCCTGCGGGAACTCGGCCAGGCCGTCGTCGAAAGCCCGTAGCGACGCCGAATATTTTCCCAGGGCGCGGTAGGTGCTGCCGAGACCCAGCCAGGCCTCGCGGCGTTGGGCGGGCGGCAAATCGCGAGCCAACGCCGCGAGGTAACAGGGAATGGCCTGTTGCTCCAGGCCCTGTACGTCATACAGGCAGGCCAGCTGAAAGTGCAACATCGCCGCTTCCGGCTCTGCCGCCAGTTGCCTTAGCGCCAGCGCGGTCGCCTCCTGATAGCGGCCCTGCGTTTTCAACTGCGAGAGAGACAAAGAGCTGGACATGATCGACACTCCATTGGCGTATTTTTATACCTTTTACACGCTACCGCGGAGAAATTGATATCACAAGGGAATAGCTGCACTGAACATTGATCAGATAAATACGAAAATGTGCGCTAAGCCCGGTTTCCGAGCCCGGCATCGTTCCCGTTTCCCTTCACATGGTCAAAAAACAGGCGTAGAATCCGCTTCGTCAAATAATTGAGGTTGTAAAGTATTATGGTTGATCGTGAATTAGGAAACTGGAAAGACTTCATTGATGAGATGTTGGGCAACTGACACAGCGTTGAAGCAGATGGCAAGGTCGAGTCATTGGAAAGTCACTGAAACACCTTGGGAACGAGATTTTCGTTCGAAATAAAGCAGCATCGGTAACCCGACGCTGCTTTTTTATATCTCGCGGATCAGTCCCCGGTGGCCGGCGTATTGTCTGCCGGATGCGCTTTACCCGGGAAACGGCGGCGAACCAGCACAAAGAACAATGGCACGAAGAAAATAGCCAGCAGGGTGGCGGAAATCATGCCGCCCATTACCCCGGTGCCGACCGCATGCTGGCTGCCGGAACCGGCTCCGCTGCTGGTAGCCATCGGCAGCACGCCGAAGATGAACGCCAGCGAGGTCATCAGGATCGGCCGCAGACGCATGCGTGACGCGTCGAGCGTCGCCGACATCAGATCCTGCCCTTTATGGTTCAGCTCATTGGCGAACTCGACGATCAGAATGGCGTTTTTCGCCGACAGCCCAATGATGGTCAACAGGCCAACCTGGAAATAGACGTCGTTCTCCAGACCGCGCAGCCAGGTGGCGGCGACCGCGCCGATCACCCCCAGCGGCACCACCAGCATCACCGAGAACGGTATCGACCAGCTCTCGTACAGCGCCGCCAGGCACAGGAACACCACCAGCAGCGAGATGGCGTACAGCGCCGGCGCCTGCGAGCCGGACAGCCGTTCCTGATAGGACATCGCCGTCCATTCCAGCCCGAAACCGGTCGGCAGTTGGCTGACCAGTTTTTCCATTTCCGCCATGGCGGTGCCGGTGCTGACGCCGTTGGCCGCCTCGCCGACGATCTCCAGCGCCGAACTGCCGTTATAGCGCTCCAGCCGCGGCGAACCGTACTCCCAGTGCGAGCTGGCGAAGGCCGAGAACGGCACCATGCCGCCCGCGCTGTTGCGCACATACCATTTGTTGATGTCATCCGGCAGCATGCGGAACGGCGCCGCGGCCTGCACGTAGACTTTTTTCACCCGGCCGCGGTCGACGAAGTCGTTGACGTAGGTCGAGCCCCAGGCGGTGGAGAGGGTATTGTTGATGTCGTCGATCGATACGCCCAGCGCCTGAGCCTTGCGTTGATCGATATCGATTTGCAGCTGCGGGCTGTCGTCCAGGCCGTTGTGGCGCACGCGCGACAGCAGCGGGTTTTGCGCCGCCAGCTGCAGCAGCTGATCGCGCGCCGCCATCAGTTTGGCGTGGCCGAGCCCGGCGTGGTCTTCCAACTCCATGTCGAAGCCGGAGGAGTTGCCGAGGCCGGTGATCGCCGGCGGGCTGCTGGCGATCACCCGGGCTTCGTTAATCTTGTTGAATGCCAGCGTGGCGCGATCGATGATGTCGAACGAGCTGTTGGCGCCCGAGGTGCGCAGATCCCAGTCTTTCAGCCGCACGAACAGGCGCGCCACGTTTTGGCCGTTGCCGCCGGGCCCGGAGCCGATGATGGCGAACACCGACAAAACGTCCTGTTTCTCTTCGGTGAGGAAGTACCGCTCGACCTTTTCCACCACTTTGGAGGTTTGCTGCAGGGTCGAGCCCGCCGGCAACTGCACCTGTACGGTGAAGATGCCGCGGTCTTCCTGCGGCAGGAACGAGGTCGGCAGCTTGATGAACAGCAGCGCCATGCCGCCGAGCAACAGCAGATAAATCACCATGTAGCGGCCGCTGGCGTGCAGAATGCGCCCCACGCCGCGCTCATAGCGATCGGCATTGCGGTTGAACATGCGGTTGAACCAGCCGAAGAAGCCGCGCTTGCCGTGATGGTGCCCTTTGGCGATCGGTTTAAGCAGCGTCGCGCACAGGGCCGGGGTCAGGATCATCGCCACCAGCACCGACAGCACCATGGCGGAGACGATGGTGATGGAGAACTGGCGATAGATGGCGCCGGTGGTGCCGCCGAAGAACGCCATCGGCACGAACACCGCCGACAGCACCAGGGCGATGCCGACCAGCGCGCTCTGGATCTGCCCCATGGATTTGCGCGTGGCCTCTCGCGGCGGCAAGCCTTCCTCGCTCATCACGCGCTCGACGTTCTCCACCACCACGATGGCGTCGTCCACCAGCAGGCCGATCGCCAGCACCATGGCGAACATGGTGAGGGTGTTGATGCTGAAGCCGCAGGCGGAAAGGATGGCGAAGGTGCCCATCAGCACCACCGGCACGGCGATGGTGGGGATCAGCGTGGCGCGGAAGTTCTGCAGGAACAGATACATCACCAGGAACACCAGCAGGATGGCCTCCAGCAGCGTTTTCACCACGTCCTTGATCGAGGCTTTGACGAACGGGGTGGTTTCATAGGCCACTTTGGCCTCCAGCCCGTGCGGGAAGTATTGCGACAGCTCGGCGATCTTGTCCTTCACCAACTGGTCGGTCTGCAGTTCGTTGGCGCCGGAGGCCAGCTTGATGTTCATGCCGGCGGCCTGCATGCCGTTGTAGCGGCTGAGGTAGTTGTAGTTCTCGCCGCCCAGTTCGACGGTGGCGACGTTGCCCAGCGTCACCAGCGAACCGTCCTGATTGACCCGCAGGGTGATCTGGCGGAACTGTTCCGGCGTCTGGAGCTGCGACTGGGCGTTGATGGTGGCGTTCAGCGCCTGTTTATCGACCGACGGCGTGCCGCCCAACTGGCCGACCGCCACCTGGGCGTTCTGCGACTGAATGGCTTTGACCACGTCCTGGGTCGTGAGCTGGTAGCTGTTGAGCTTGTTGGGATCGAGCCAGATGCGCATGGCGTATTGTGAGCCATACACGTCCATGCTGCCGACGCCGTTGATGCGGCTGAGCGGATCCTGCAGGTTGGAGACGATGTAATCGGCGATGTCCTGCTTGTCCATGCTGTTGTCGGTGGAGACGAACGCCACCATCATCAGCGTGGTGTCGCCGGATTTCGAGACCGTGACCCCCTGATTCTGCACCGCCTGCGGCAGGCGTTTGATCGCCGCCTGCAGCTGGTTTTGCACCTGCTGCATCGCCTCGTTGGGATCGGTGCCGGCTTCGAACGTCAGCGTGACGGTCGCCTGGCCGGTATTGGTGCTCTGCGACGACATATACATCATGTTGTCGAGGCCGGTCATATTCTGTTCAATGATCTGCGTGACGGTGTTTTCCAGCGTTTGCGCCGAGGCGCCTGGGTAAGTTGCGCTGATGCGCACGTTCGGCGGCGCCAAATTCGGGTATTGTTCTACCGGTAAAGAAAAAATCGCCAATGCCCCGGTCAGGCAAAGAATAATTGCCAGCACCCAGGCGAAAATCGGGCGATCAATAAAAAAATTGGCCATGCAGCGCGAACCTCGTTATGACTTGTTCTATCTTTAAAACGCATCGGAAATATGCATTTCAGCGGCAGGGAAGGATTCCGGCGCTATTGCACTTTACTCGGGATAGTCGAGGAAAGCGTGGAGAAAAAAAGGAGATAGTGTAAATAACGGTAGCGGGAAACGGCGTGGGTGCCCCGGTGTCGATAATTGTACGCTATTAAGACATTTTTATTACTATCAAAGGCCTTGCGCATGTCTTCGCCGCAGGGAGCCGAAAAATAAAAACTGGATCCACCTTACAGCAGGAGCTTGGCATGGGAATTAACCCGGTATTTGCCCGTCGGCTTTATTTATGCTGGCTGATCAGCCACAGTGAGCGGCCCAATGTGCCGCGGTTGATGGCGCTGACCGGCTGGCCGCGCCGCACGTTGCAGGATGTGCTGAAGGCGCTGCCCGGCATGGGCGTCGAGCTGCAGTTCGTGCAGCAGGGCGTGCGCAACAACGACGGTTTTTATCAGTTGGAAAGCTGGGGGCCGTTCAACAAGAGCTGGGTGCATCAGCACCATCAGGCGCTGCTCAGCGCCATCGAGTAAGCGGCCCCGGCGTATTGGCCGGGGCGGGGCGGGGCGATCAGTGGCTTTTGTACTCCAGGTACATCACCGTCGCCGCCACGCGAGAACGCACGTCCAGCTTGCGCAGTATGTTGCGGATGTGCACCTTCACGGTTTCTTCAGAGATATGCAATTGCGCCGCCACCTGTTTGTTGGACAGGCCGCGCGCCACCTCTTGCAAGACGTCCAGTTCGCGTTCGGTCAAGGCGGTGAAGGGATCGCGCTGCTCGCTGCGCGCCAGCAAATAGTCGGCCATGGCGTCGCTGATCACGTTTTGCCCCTCGGCGGCGGCGCTGATGTGTTCCAGCAGCTGCTCCGGTTCACTGTCTTTCAGCAGATAGCCGTCGGCGCCGGCGTCGATCAGCGCATACAGATCGCTGCGCGCGTCGGAGACCGTCAGCACGATGATGCGTGCGTCCACGCCTTCGTCGCGCAGAGCCAGCAGCGTATCCAGCCCGGACATGCCCTTCATGTTCAGATCCAACAAGATCACGTCCGGTGCGTGCTGCAGCGCCAGCGCAACCGCCTCGCTGCCGTTGCCGGCCTCTGCCACCACGCCAAATCGCGCATCCAGTCCCAGCAGTTGTTTGATGCCGCGCCGCATCAACGGATGATCGTCAACGATCATGACTCGGTATTGCTTCATCACCATGAAATATGCTCCCTGTAGCAAGTAAAGCCACTCAAACGCGCCCGGAGGCGTGCTTCACAGTGGGACTGTCTCTTCAAAAATAGCGGCATTCTGCACCGCAAACCTCTCCGGGCGGCCTTCTGCCCGGCGGCAACCGTAACGCAGAGTGAACAGCCGCAAGGTCAGGGCGAGAATGTCAGGCAGACCGCCGTGCCGCCGCGGCTTCTGCGCCGGATGCGCAGCGTTCCTCCCAGTCGCGCCGCGCGTTCGCTCATGATGGTCAAGCCGTAATGCCCTTCCGGTTCTTCCAGACTGGCGATGCCGCAACCGTCGTCGGTAATGCTGAATACGTTGTCGCCTGCGGCGTTGACCTCGCAACACACCGCGATCTCGCTCGCTCCTGCGTGCTTGACGGCATTGAGCACCGCCTCGCGCACGATCTGCAGCGCGTGCACCTGCTGCTGGGCGTTGAGCGCCTGCGAGGGCAGCCGACAGTGTAACTGAATCCGCGCGGTGGTTAGCGCCTTTAATGGCTGCAGCAGTTGCTCCAGCGCGGCATTCAGATCCGCCTCCTGAATATTGAGGCGGAAGGTGGCCAGTAATTCTCTCAGTTGGCGATAGGCATCGGCCAGCGTGCGATCGAAATCGTCGATAATCGTCTGCGCCGCCGGATCGTCGGCGGCGCGCCGGAGCAGCGTCAGCTGGATGCGCAGGAACGACAGCGTCTGCGCCAGCGAATCGTGCAGCTCGCGGGCGATGGTCCCACGTTCTTCCATCAACAGCAGATATTGGTGCTGCTTTTGCGCCCGGTTGAAGTAGACGCCGCGCCCCAGCATGTTGGCCAGGCTCTGCATCAGGTGAGGATGCGGTGGCTGCGCTTCGGGCTGCCATCGCAATTCACCCAGCAGTTTATCGCCTTGGGTGATCGGCAGCGCGCTCCAGGTTTGCGCCGGCGCCGGCTCTCCTTCGTTCAGTTGCCACTGGCCATGATCGTCCGCCACGTTCAACCGGATGCAGCGCAGTCGTTCGCTTTGGCGCACGATGCGCAGCACATTCTCGAATGCCTGCTGATCGATTTGGCGCACGCTCAGCGCCTGTGAACAGCGATACAGCACCTCCAGCGTTTCGTTAGCCTGCTGCAGGCGCCGGGTTTTTTCCTGCACTTTCAGTTCCAGCGACTGGTAGAGCCGGGCCAGCTCGTCAGACATGGCGCTGAAGGTTTGCGACAGCACGCCGAGCTCGTTCGGCAGCGCCACGTCCAGCTGCGGGTGGCGAAAGTCGCGCTGTTGCACGCGCTGGCTGGCGTCGACCAGATGCTGCAGCGGCATGACCACCTGGCGGCGCATAAAGCGAATGCAAAACAGCACCAGACCGATAATGGCGGCGTAGCCCAGCACGCTGACGGCGGCCACCAGGGTGAGTTTCAACTCGGAATAACGCTGCAGAGCGGAAACAAAATGATCGACGCGGTTGACGTAGCCGGCGACCTCCGCCCGGTAGGCGGCCGCTTGCCCGTCACGGATCTGCCGCTCCATCGCTTGCCATGTTCGTTGCAGCGCCAGATAGTGGTTGCGCACCTCGGCCGGGACGTAAAAGCGCGCCAGCTTTTGCAGCGCCGGCGCCTGCAAAGATTGCCGGTACTGCTGCAGGTGCAGCTCCAGTTCCGGGCTCTGTCGATCGAGATCAAAGGCCAGGCGGTAGCTTTGCATGCGCAGCGAACCGGCAATGTTGATCGCCTCGGCATCGCTCTGGCTGCCGGCGACGGTCGTCAACGCCAGCCCGGTGGCGAGCACCGACAGTATCACGATGCCCAACAGCGCCCTGGCCAGGCTGCCGGTCACGGAACGTTTAACAAGCAATCACGGAATCCTTTTCTCTCAGGTGAGGGCTGCGCCAGTTTCATTCGAAAGCAAAACTATAACTTTTGCAACTAAATTGCACCGCGATTTGTATCAAGTTGTCAACAAAACGGGAACAATTGTCGTCGTGTAATCAAATGAATAGCGAAATGCCCGCCGATGTTCAGCTGTAGCTCGGTTTCCACTGAGGATTTGTCTTTGCGGATGCGATTCGTCTGTCAGATTATGCGTCCGCCCACGATGTATTTTTAATCCTGGTTTGCCCGGAGAGGCGTTGTGATTTTTGTTGCAAATCGTCTGCTGCGGCGCAGCGTAATCGCGGTATGATTTTCACGTTGCAACTCAAGGAAAAAGGGTCATGTCGTCGAAAATTGAGAATGTGAAGAAAGAGCTGTTGTCGGACAACTGGTATGTGCTGCATAAGTACACGTTCGATCTGAAACGCAAAAACGGCGGTTCGGTGCAACAGATGCGCGAGGTTTACGATCGCGGCAACGGCGCCACCATTTTGCTGTACAACCGCGCCAAGGGCACGGTGGTGCTGACCAACCAGTTCCGCATGCCGACCTATGTCAACGGCAACGAAAGCGGCATGCTGCTCGAGGCCTGCGCCGGCCTGCTGGACGCCGATTCGCCGGAGCAGTGCGCACGCCGCGAAGCGGTGGAAGAGACCGGTTTTCAGGTGGGCGAGGTCAAGAAAATCTTCGAAGCCTACATGTCGCCGGGCGGCGTGACCGAGATCGTGCACTTCTTTATCGCCGAATACCATGACGATGAGCGGCGTGCGGCCGGCGGCGGCATTGAAGATGAAGATATCGAAGTGATCGAACTGCCGTTTAGCGAAGCGGTGGCGATGATCGCCGATGGCCGGATTAAAGACGGCAAGACCATCATGCTGCTGCAGTATTTGCAGATTCATCGGGTGATGGAATACTGAGCCCCGATAGCGGCTTCATCGTACAGGGTTGAAAAGCAGGCGATGAAAAGACGGCTCCGGCAGCGGAGTCGTCCGCTGAGGGGAATCGGCGCCGTTCATGCTGTCGCACGTCTCATCAAGTCCTCACCGCATACTATCATTGCGTCATGCCGGTATTTTCCGGAGGCATTGTCTTTTTCTATCGTCTCGCGCCAGTTTGGCTCCTATTTATATTCATAACAAATTGTAATTAAATGTAAGCGAAATCGCGTTTTTTGCATCATAAGAATTGCCTATATGTTTGTTTTTATAATTTCTTCCTGCCTATTTTAAACATTGCGTTCTACGGTATTTCTTAAATTTTTTATAATTCAACGATTGTGTTATCAGTGATTTTTGCATTTCATTTAATATTTCTTGGTTAATTCTTGTTTCCCCCCTCTGCGAACGTGAAAAAAATTAAGCAATGATTCGATTTATCCGAACATTGCGCGCCTCTTCGCTTTCGCAGCCGGGAGGCTAGTTGTCGAATTTACAATACTCTACACTTGTGTTGTCTGTGACCGGGCGTTAGCCGGGTAGCGGAATTTATTTGGAGGACAGGGACTGAGGTGTTCAGCATGGAAATTAGCGCAAATGAAGAACGTGTGATTTTCAAGAACCCAGTGAATGGGATTGTTTTGTTTACGTCTATTCCTTTCCGTCAGACACCCTAATTGTTATCGATGTTTAATTGGAGTCATAAACATGATTGAACTTTCTCAGAAGGAAATTGAGCAGGTAACGGGCGCTGGTCTGCTGAGCAGCATTGTAGGCAATAATATTTTACAGGCGGTTGATCTGACCAATGCGTTTTTTAACGCCGTAGCGCCGATCGGGCAGGCGTTGAACGTCATTCCTTTCGTTGCGCCAGTGCATGAATTGGGCGACACGCTGATTGGTGTAGGCCTGAAAGTCAGCGCTGGCGTAGGTAAAGCGCTGGGTGCGACTTATGAATTGAGCCAACCTTATCATGTGACTGCCGAATGGGGCCGCGGCTAATTTTATTTCGCCTATACCGGCCATGATTGTCTGAATGGCCGGTTATTCTTGCAAGTTATATTTAAGGAAAAATATATGACTCAAAACAGTGATGTTTTGGTGACGTTTACCGAAGAACAATCCAAAAAATTGGCTGAATTGCGTGACACGGGGCAATATGCCGATGGCTATCGTTATATTCGCGATATCGTCCATGAAGCGCGTGTCGCTTATACCGGTAATTTGCCACCGACCGCCGTGTACTTGTTCGGCGATGAGCACGCCAAAGAGCTGATTAAATTGGAAACCTGGATCAGCGACGTGGTGGGCATCAACGCTTCCGACAATTCGGCCTATAGCGAATTCGTCCGCGGTTCCACCAAGATTGCCTCGTTGCTGCAGGGTAAACCGATTTCTGAAGCCACTTTCCAACAGGCGTCTGACGCACTGGCAATCACGGTGATCAACGATGCATTGTCTCACGGCGGTATGCAATCCGCCGGTGATGTGGTGAACACGGATGTCAGCCAGGCGCTGGAAAACCTGGGGCTGCCGCCGGCCGGCTGGGCGGGGGTATTGGGGGACGTGTTTCCGCCGCCGCTCGGCTTCGGCGACAACTATGTGCAGGTTTCCGATCCGGCTGACGGCCTGCTGCCGTTCTTGGGCGGATTAGCGACGGCGTTGACGGCCAATCTGGTCGGCGGGGTCGGCCGTCTGGCGGTGGATATCGTGTTGAACAAAAACGGGCTGGTGACGAACACGCTGGATCTGCTGCTGACCGGCATTCTCGATCCGGTTCATGAAGCCCGAACGGTCAAAGGCAGCATCTTCTCCGATCATCTGTATGGCGGCTACGGCAACGACCATATTTCCGGCGGAAGAGGCAACGATTGGCTGTACGGAAAAGACGGCGACGATATCCTCGACGGCGGAGCCGGAGCAGACAAAATGTACGGCGGCGGGAATAACGACACCTACATTGTCGACGATATTCGCGATGAAGTGCATGAAAACTACGGTGAGGGCCTGGATACCGTGAAATCCTCCGTCAGTTATACTCTGGCCAAGAACGTCGAATATTTGGTGCTTACCGGCAAAGATAATATTATCGGCACCGGCAATGAACTGAACAACTTTATCGCCGGCAATGACGGCAGCAACGTTCTGAAAGGCGAAGCCGGCAACGATATCCTGTCCGGCGGCGCCGGAAACGACATGCTGTTTGGCGGGACAGGCAACGATATCCTCATTGGCGGGCTCGGCATCGATCGGTTGTCCGGCGGAGAAGGCGCCGATACCTTTGTATTCAATAGCTATGATGAATCGCGGGCGGCGACGCCGGATTGGATCACTGACTTTGTCAGCGGCGTAGACAAGATCGATTTGTCGGTGTTCAACACCGGCGAAGGGGCGCAAAAGGTCGCCTTTGTCGATGCTTTCAGCGGTCGTGCGGGTGAGGCCATGCTGACCTATGATCAAGCGAGCAACGTCAGCGATCTGGCCATCAATATGGGCGGTGATTTCACCGGTACGGATTTCCTGGTGAAAATCGTCGGCCATCCGCTGCAACAAGTCGACTTTATTGTTTAACCCTGCAATATGTTGATGAGAACGGCCGCCTTGGCGGTCGTTTTTTTATGCATGCCGGGTTCGTTTTTCGCCCATAAAAAAGCCGGTCATGACGAATACTTTGCTCATTCTCACTATTTCCCTTGTCTTGCACCACTCGACGTCAGACCGAGGGGGTAAGCGGTCCGATGGCTACAGGTTTTGATGCTGACCCTGGGCGCGCATCGCCGAGCCGAACAAGACGGCGTTGTCAGGGGCAACCGGGCATGGAAGGCCGGTTGAGGGGGCGAGCCTTCGTCTCCCGAATGGCCGTTCGCTACGGCATCAGAGAAATGCGGCATCTTTACGGCAATTCCCCTGTACAGCACACCCAGAAACTGGATAAAAAAATGCCGGTCAGGCTTAGCTAACCGGCATGAGATCGTGATGACCCGCTTGCGCCAGACCGCTTACTTCAGCAGCGCCTGCGCCTTCGCCACCACGTTGTCCACGGTGAAGCCGAACTCGGCGAACAGCTGCTCCGCCGGCGCCGACTCACCGAAGGTGGTCATGCCCACGATGGCGCCGTTCAGCCCCACGTACTTGTACCAGTAGTCCGCGATACCCGCTTCCACCGCCACGCGCGCCGTCACCGCCGCCGGCAACACCGACTCGCGGTACGCCGCATCCTGCTTGTCGAACGCGTCGGTCGACGGCATCGACACCACGCGCACCTTGCGGCCCGCCGCGGTCAGTTTGTCCGCCGCCTCCACCGTGATGCCCACTTCGGAGCCGGTGGCGATCAGGATGACGTCCGGCGTGCCCGCGCAGTCTTTCAGCACGTAGCCGCCGCGGTACACGTTCGCCAGCTGCTCTGCGGTGCGCGGCTGCTGGGTCAGGTTCTGGCGCGAGAACACCAGCGTGGTCGGGCCGTTGTTGCGCTCGATGCCGTACTGCCACGCCACCGCCGATTCCACCTGGTCGCACGGGCGCCAGGTGCTCATGTTCGGGGTCACGCGCAGGCTCGCCAGCTGCTCCACCGGCTGGTGGGTCGGGCCGTCTTCGCCCAGACCGATGGAGTCGTGGGTGTAGACGAACACGTTGCGCAGCTTCATCAGCGCCGCCATGCGCACCGCGTTGCGGGCGTATTCCACGAACATCAGGAAGGTCGCCGAGTACGGCAGGAAGCCGCCGTGCAGCGCGATGCCGTTGGTGATGGCGGTCATGCCGAACTCGCGCACGCCGTAATGAATGTAGTTGCCCGCCGGGTCAACGTTCAGCGCTTTCGAGCCGGACCATAGGGTCAGGTTGCTCGGCGCCAGGTCGGCGGAGCCGCCCAGGAACTCCGGCAGCACCTTGCCGAACGCTTCCAGCGCGTTCTGCGACGCCTTGCGGCTGGCGATGTTGGCCGGGTTGGCCTGCAGTTTTTCCACGAACGCCTTGGCGTCGGCTTTCCAGTCGGCCGGCAGCTCGCCGTTCATGCGGCGCTTGAACTCGGCGGCCAGTTCCGGGAAGGCCCTGGCGTAGGCGGCGAACTTGTCGTTCCAGGCCGCTTCCTTGGCCTGACCGGCTTCTTTGGCGTCCCACTGGGCGTAGATGTCCTGCGGGATTTCAAAGGCGGCGTATTTCCAGCCCAGTGCTTCGCGGGTGGCGGCCACTTCGGCGGCGCCCAGCGCGGCGCCGTGCACGTCATGGGTGCCGGCCTTGTTCGGCGAACCAAAGCCGATAACGGTCTTGCACATCAGCAGCGACGGCTTGTCGGTCACCTTGCGCGCTTCTTCAATCGCCGCCTTGATGGCGTCCGGGTTGTGGCCGTCGACGTTGCGCACCACGTGCCAGCCGTAGGCTTCGAAGCGCAGGGCGGTGTCGTCGGTGAACCAGCCGTCGACGTGGCCGTCGATGGAGATGCCGTTGTCATCGTAGAAGGCGGTCAGTTTGCCGAGCTTGAGGGTGCCGGCCAGGGAGCAGACTTCGTGCGAGATGCCTTCCATCATGCAGCCGTCGCCCATGAAGGCGTAGGTGTGGTGGTCGACAATGTCATGGCCGGGGCGGTTGAACTGCGCCGCCAGGGTGCGTTCGGCGATGGCGAAGCCGACGGCGTTGGCGATGCCCTGGCCCAGCGGGCCAGTGGTGGTTTCAACGCCCGGGGTGTAGCCGTACTCCGGGTGGCCCGGGGTTTTGGAATGCAGCTGACGGAAGTTTTCCAGCTCGCGCATCGGCAGGTCGTAGCCGGTGAGGTGCAGGAGGCTGTAAATCAACATGGAGCCGTGGCCGTTGGAGAGCACGAAACGGTCGCGGTCAGCCCAGTGCGGGTTAGTCGGGTTGTGGTTGAGGTAGTCACGCCACAGGACTTCGGCGATGTCCGCCATGCCCATAGGGGCCCCCGGGTGGCCGGAATTTGCTTTTTGTACGGCGTCCATGCTGAGTGCGCGGATAGCGTTGGCAAGCTCTTTACGAGAAGACATAACGAAACTCCAGTGCGATTACAGTTGAGCGGCCAACATGTCTTCCAGCTTCTGCTGGTCGACGGCGAACAGGCGAATGCCTTCGGCGAGTTTTTCCACCGCCATGGCGTCCTGATTGTGCAGCCAGCGGAACTCCGCTTCGGCCAGCGGGGCAGGTTGGTGGAAGCCCTCGGTAGACGGGGTCAGCTTGCGTTCGACCGGCTGCTCGCTGTTTTTCAGCTGTTCCAGCAGGTTTGGCGCGATGGTCAGGCGATCGCAGCCGGCCAGCGCCAGGATCTGCTCAACCTTGCGGAAGCTGGCGCCCATGATCACCGTCTGGTAACGATGACGCTTGTAGTATTCATAGATGGTGCGCACCGATTTCACGCCCGGATCCTGATCGGCGTCGTAGTCGGCGGCAGGCTGTTTGGCCTGGTACCAGTCATAGATGCGGCCGACGAACGGCGAGATCAGATACACGCCGGCTTCGGCGCAGGCGCGGGCCTGGGCGAAGGAGAACAGCAGCGTCAGGTTGGTGTTGATGCCTTCTTTTTCCAGCTCTTCGGCGGCTTTGATGCCTTCCCAGGTGGAAGCCAGTTTGATCAGGATGCGCGATTTGTCGATGCCTTGTTCTTGGTACATGGCGATCAGCTTGCGCGCTTTGGCGACGCACATGCCGCGGTCGAACGACAGGCGGGCGTCCACTTCGGTGGAGATGCGGCCCGGCACGCTTTTGAGGATCTCGACGCCGATATTGACCGCCAGCTTATCGCTGGCGTTGATCAGCTGGGTTTCCTTGCTGCCGCCCTGGCGGCGGGCATACTCCAACGCTTCGGTGATCAGCGCCTTGTACTGCGGCAGCGCGGCGGCTTTCAGGATCAGCGAAGGGTTGGTGGTGGCGTCCTGGGGTTCGAACTGGCGGATGGATTCGATATCGCCGCTGTCGGCGACCACCGTGGTCAGCTGCTTGAGTGCGTCTAATTGATTCATTGATAAGCTCCTTGACCAAGCTCAATGTAGGGAAATGAGAACCTTTTTCATCATAGGGGGAACACACTGCATCATCGGATCGAGAATGAAAATGCGCTTTTTCTGATTGTTGCGATGGATAATAACAATGAATGCCGAATAAACCCAGGCGGAACGCGGCTTGCGCGCGACCGCCATCGAGACGGCAGGCGGTTTAACGCCGTCCGGCCGCGTTTTCGTAATAGCCGATCCGCTCGACTTTCGGCGCCGATCCTCCCCCTTCAAACTCCGATTCCAGCCAGGCATCGACGATGGTTTTCGCCAGTTCGGCGCCGATGACCCGCGCGCCCAGCGTGATGATCTGAGCATCATTGCTTTTGCGCGCCCGCTGGGCGGAGTAGGTATCGTGACATTGCGCCGCACGAATGCCGGGCACTTTATTGGCCACGATGCTCATACCGATGCCGGTGCCGCACAGCAGGATGCCCCGCCGATGTTTTTCCTCCCGTATCGCCTGCGCGACGCGATAGGCGATATCGGGATAGATCCCCGTTTCTGCGGCGCGATCCGTCGTGTAGTCAATGACGGGGATGTCCCGTTGTTGCAGGTGGGCAACGATCAGATCTTTCAGTTCAATGGCGGCATCATCGGCGCCGATGGCGATAGGCAGCATAGCGATCTCCTGATTGGTAACGAAAAGGGTGGCGATCCTCGGTGGCGCCACGTTCATTACCGTATCCCTGTTTAATCAAATGTTCAATCTGTGTTCTTTTGTTTTTTGCCTGGCTTTTCAGTTTGCCACTGTAAAAGGTGATCTTAGTCACTAAAAAAGGGCTTTTAATCGTTGTTCACTCTAGTGGAGACGGGTTTTTGAGCGATATCACACTTTGATAAGTTCACTGTGGGCAAATTGAATGCATAGCGTTAGTGTTCATTTGTTCTTTGTTTGTGTTAATGATCAAAAGAAGTTTCCCTACCAGAGGAGAGTGCTATGTGTCAGACCTGCATAACAGAGGCGAAAATGGCGGCCGGTATCCCCGAGATCATGAAGGCGGTTGTGGCGTACGCCCCGAAAGATTACCGCCTGGAACAGGTGCCGGTACCGAAGATCGGCCCGAAAGAGATCCTGGTGAAGATCGAAGCCTGCGGCATCTGCGCCGGTGATGTTAAAGCGTTCGAAGGGGCGCCCAGCTTCTGGGGCGATGAAAAACAACCGGCTTACATCAAGGCGCCGATGATCCCCGGCCATGAATTTATCGGCCATGTCGTGGGGTACGGTGAAGGCGTCGAGGGCTTCAATCTCGGCGATCGCGTGATATCAGAACAAATCGTTCCCTGCTGGCAATGCCGCTTCTGCAACCGCGGTCAGTATTGGATGTGCGAAAAGCATGACCTGTACGGTTTCCAGAAAAACGTTAACGGCGGCATGGCCGAGTACATGAAGTTCACCAAAGAGGCGATTAACTATCATGTACCGGCCGACCTGCCGATCGAAAAAGCCATTCTGATCGAACCCTATGCTTGCTCCTTCCATGCGGTGCAACGCGCCAATATCAAACTGGGCGATGTGGTGGTGTTGGCGGGCGCCGGCACCCTGGGGCTGGGCATGATCGGGGCCATCAAGAAATCCGGGCCCTCGAAGCTGGTGGTGCTGGATCTGTCCGACGAACGTCTGGCCTTGGCGAAGCGCTTCGGCGCGGATGTGACGCTCAATCCCACCCGTGACGACGTGCCCGCCGCGGTTAAAGCGATGACCGAGGGCTACGGCTGCGACATCTACATCGAGGCGACCGGCGCACAGAAGTCCGTGGAACAGGGCCTGACGCTGATCCGCAAGCTCGGCACCTTCGTCGAATTTTCCGTGTTTAAGGATCCGGTGACCGTCGACTGGAGCATCATCAGCGACCGCAAGGAACTGGACGTGCTCGGTTCGCACCTCGGCCCTTACTGCTATCCGCTGGTGATCGAAGGCATCGCCAATGGCGATCTGCCGACCGAAGGCGTGGTGACGCATACGTTGCCGCTGGAACAGTTCGCCGAAGGTTTCGAGCTGATGAAGCGCGGTATCGGTTCAATCAAAGTGGTGCTTAATCCAAACCTCTGAAACCTGCGTCGTTCCTCGGGTGCGGGCGAGCCTGCGCCTCCATAATCACATGTGCTGGGGTGTTCTATGTTGCATGGACTGATTCATCGCATTGGTCTGTCACCGAAACTGCTGCTGGGCTATGCCGGCGTGTTGGTGTTCATGATGGGCGAAGGGCTGGAACAGGGCTGGCTGTCGCCTTATTTGATTGGCAAAGGGCTGAGCATTCAGGAATCGGCGCTGCTGTTCAGCGTTTATGGTTTTGCGGCCGCCATCGCCGCCTGGTTTTCCGGCGTGTTGGCGGAAATCTTTACCGCCCGGCGGGTGATGTTGGCCGGCCTGCTGCTGTTTCTGTTCGGTTCGGTGTGTTTTTTGACGTTCGGCCTGCCGAGCAACAACCTGGCGATCATGGTGCCGACCTATGCGCTGCGCGGCTTGGGTTATCCGTTGTTCGCCTACGGTTTTCTGGTGTGGGTGGCGTATGAGGCGCCGCCGGAAAGGCTGGGGTCGGCGGTGGGGATTTTCTGGTTCGTCTACAGCGGCGGGCTCAGCGTGCTGGGCGTGCTGTATTCCAGCATCATGCTGCCTTATCTCGGCGAGATCCACACGCTGTGGAGCGCGCTGATTTTCGTCGTGCTGGGCGCGGTGATTGCGCTGATGCTCAATCGCGACGACGGCGCGGCACAGAGCGGCAACCGGGAAAAAGCATCGCTGGGTTATGTCTTGAAGGGCATCACCATCGCGTTTGAAAACCCGAAGATTGGCCTGGGCGGCATCGTGCGCACCATTAATACCTCTGCGGCTTACGGCTTCGTCGTATTCATGCCCATGTACATGATGGATATGGGGTTCACCCGCACGCATTGGCTGCAGATGTACGCCGCGCTGTGGACGGTCAACATCATTTTCAACCTGATTTTCGGCGTGATCAGCGACGGGCTCGGCTGGCGCAACGTGGTGATGTGGTTCGGCTGCGTCGGCTGCGCCTTGACCACGCTGATGTTCTACTACGTGCCGCAATTCTTCGGCGCCAACTACCTGCTGACCGTGTGCGCCGCCGGGTTGTTCGGCGCCTGCCTGGCGGCGTTCGTGCCGCTGTCGGCCATCATGCCGTCGCTGGCGCCGGACAATAAGGGCGCGGCGATGTCGATTCTCAATCTGGGCGCCGGCCTGAGCACCTTTGTCGGCCCGGCGGTGGTGGGGCTGTTTATCGGCAGCCTCGGCACCGTTGGCGTGATCTGGATCTTTACCGGTTTGTACCTGTTCAGCGGCGTGCTGATGAAATTTGTCACGCTGCCGAAAGAAAGCGCGACGGCGCAGGAAGAACACGGCGCGAGTTTGGCGAAAATATCCTGACCGAGGGTGAAGTTCACAGTTTTAAGGGGAAATTTATGATTAATCATCAAACTACGGCGCCGCGCGAGCTCTCGCTGCAGGGCAAGGTGGCGCTGATTACCGGCGGCGCTGCGGGGATCGGTCTCGCTATTGCCGAACGCTATCTGCAAAACGGCGCGCGCGTGGCGCTGCTCGATCGTGCGCCGCAGGTTGCGGAAGTGGCGCGACAGCTGGACGCCGAGGCGGCGCTGGGCGTCGTGGCAGACGTCACCGATGCCGCGTCGGTGGAGCGGGCGATAGCGCAGATTGAGGCGCATTTCGGACGGCTGGACGTGCTGGTCAACAGCGCCGGCATCGTCGCGCTGCATCCGGCCGAGGAGCTGCCGGAAACGGCGTGGGATGCAACCCTGGCGGTCAATCTGAAAGGCGTGTTTCTTACCTGCCAGGCGGTGGGGCGCCGTTTCATTCGCCAGCGCGGCGGCAGCATCATCAATCTCGCCTCGCAGGCCGGGGTGGTGGCTTTGCCTAATCACTTGGCCTATTGCGCCAGCAAGGCGGGCGTAATCGGTCTGACCCAGGTGTTGGCGCTGGAGTGGGGGCCGCACAACGTGCGGGTTAACGCCATTTCGCCCACCGTGGTTTTGACGGAGCTGGGCCGTAAGGCCTGGTCAGGCGAGGTGGCGGAACAAATGAAGCAGAAAATCCCGCTGCGGCGTTTCGCCGAGCCGCAAGATATCGCCGCCAGCGCCCTGTTTTTGGCCGGCGACGCGGCGGCGATGATCACCGGCGCCAACCTGGTGGTCGACGGCGGTTACACCATTCAATAATTTCTTATTCAGGCGACAGAGAGGCCGCGATGAACAGAATCATTAACGATCCCGATCACGTAGTGGAAGACGCCATTCAGGGCTACAGGCTGGCCCACCCGAACTATTATGCCGCCACCGACAATGCGCGGGTGTTGAAATATCCGCCTGCGCCGATCGCCGGCAAAGTGGGCATCGTCACCGGCGGCGGTTCCGGCCACGAGCCGGCGTTCCTGGGGTATGTCGGCAAAAACATGTTGGATGCCGTCGCGATTGGCGAGATTTTTTCATCGCCTACGGCGGGGGCTTTTCTCGACGCTTTCAAGGCGGCGGACAGCGGTGCGGGCGTCGCTTGCCTGTACGGCAACTACGCCGGCGACAACATGAACGTCAAGATGGCGATCAAGAAGGCCACGGCGGCCGGCATACGGGTGAAAACCGTGGTGGCCAACGATGACGTCGCCTCGGCGCCGGCCAGTGAGATCGATAAACGGCGCGGCGTGGCCGGAGAAATTCTGATGTGGAAGGTCGGCGCGGCGGCGGCGGCCAAGGGATACGATCTGGACGGCGTGATCGGCGCGGCGCAAAAAGCCATCGACCGGTGTCGTTCGATCGGCGTCGGCCTCAGTTCCTGCACCATTCCCGCGGTCGGCAAACCCAATTTTCATATCGAAGACGGCAAGATGGAGATCGGCATCGGCCATCACGGCGAACCGGGCATTGAGGTGTCGCCGATCCAGTCGGCGTCGGCGATGGCCGGCACCATGCTCGATTTCGTGCTCAACGACATGCCGCTGGAACAGGGGCAGGAGGTGGCGTTGCTGATCTCCGGGCTTGGCGCCACGCCGGTGATGGAGCTGTATATCTATTATGCCGAAATAGAGCGTCGGTTGACGGCGAAAGGCGTGCGGGTGCATCGGCGCTACGTCGGCAATTACTTCACGTCGCTGGAAATGATGGGCGTGACGCTGACGCTGATGACGCTGGATGACGAACTGAAAACGCTGCTGGACATGCCGGCGCAATCTTTAGGCTTAACCCAGGTGGAGTGAATCATGACGGAACAAATTTCAACCCGGTACGGCAGTGAGATCGTTACGGGGCTGATAGAAACCATTGTCAGCAACCGCGAATATCTGAGCGAAATCGACGGCGCCATCGGCGACGGTGACCACGGCATTAATATGTCGAAGGGATTCGCGATGTGCGGCGATGCCATTCGCGGCCGCGAGCTCACGCTGGCGCAGGCGTTCGATGCGGTATCGGATGCGCTGATGGAGGGCATCGGCGGTTCGATGGGGCCGCTGTACGGCAGCCTGTTCATGGGCATGGCGGAGAGCGTCCGTGAGCGCAGCGTGCTGGACAAGCAGGCATTTTTGGCGATGTTGCACGGCGGGTTGCGCGAACTGCAGGACATCAGCAGCGCGGGCGTGGGCGACAAGTGTCTGATGGATACGCTGATACCGGCGGTGGCGGCATTTGAGCAGGCGGTGGGACGCGGTGACGACTTCGCCGCTGCGCTGGAACAAATGAAAATCGCCGCAGAGCGCGGGCGGGACTCCACCCGCGAGCTGGTGGCGAAAATCGGCCGCGCCAGCCGTCTGGGCGAGCGTTCGCGCGGCGTACTGGACGCCGGCGCGGTATCTTGCTGCCTGCTCTTGACCCGATTGGCGGACGAGGTGGAGCAACGACTGAATACCGTTGCCGCCTGAACGCGTTATACTAGCGGGCATTCAGCCTTGTCGGAGGGGCGTGTATCGTCCCTCCGCCATCATCAACCGGCCTGCCGTGGGGAAACGTCTAACGGATGGAAAAACAAACTGTGTCCCAGGATAACGAACTGCTGACCGAAATCGCCGTTGCTTATTATCAGGATGAGATCACGCAGGAAGAGATCGCCAAAAAGTTCGGCATCTCACGGATCAAAGTCGGTCGTTTGCTCAAGCGCGCCAAGGAAGAAGGCATCGTCGAGATCAACGTGCGTTATCACCCGGTATTCAGCACCCGGCTGGAACAGCAGATGATGGAACGTTTTCCCATCAGCCGCGCGTTGATCGCGCTCGACCATCAGGACGAAGAGGAACAGCGTCGGCAGGTGGCGGCGCTGGTGTCCAATTATCTGGCGATGTCGCTGAAAGACGATATGGTGTTGGCGGTCGGCCAGGGACGCAACGTGGCGGCGATCGCCGATCATGTCGGCAGCGTGACGGAACGCAACTGCAAGTTCATCTGCGGCATCGGCGGCACCCACCGTCCGGGCGACGCGATCAACGCCGACCATATCAGCCGGCGTCTGGCGAAGAAGTTCGGCGGCAGCAGCGAGACGCTCTATGCGCCGGCCTACGTCGAAAATCGCGCGCTGAAAGACGCCTTCATGCAGAACGGCACGATTAAGGAAACGCTGGATCGTGCGCGTAAGGCCGATGTGGCGTTAGTCGGCATTGGCGACATGAATGAAAACAGTTATATGGTGAAATTGGGGTGGTTTACGCCGCACGAGATTATCGACGCCAGCCTTAATCAGGGCGTGATCGGCGACATCGCCGGCTATGACTTTTTCAATGCTCAGGGGCAGCATGTCGACACGGTGATGAATGACAGAGTGATCGGGCTGAGCATTGATGAGCTGCGCAAAATCCCTTGCGTGATCGCCATTGCTTCCGAGAATACCAAGGCGCTGGCGATTTTGGGCGCTTTGCGCACCGGCGCCATCGACATTATCGCCACCAGCGCGCTCAATGTGCGCACTATCCTCAACATGTCGCAATAGCGGCACCTGCAAAAAAGGGTTCAGCGCCAGGCTGAACCCTCAACGATCTTCTCATTTGACCGATTATTTGCTCAGGTTGACGTCGATCGCCTGATAGAAGGCGTTAGCGGTGTCGGCTATGTCCCACACGGCAAGGATCACGTGCGAACCGCTGCGATCTGCCGGTATGTTGCACTGGTGGGTGACCTGTGCGGCAGGGATGGCACCGCCGTCGTTGAACTGGCAGAACGGCGTCAGGTCAAAGGAAGCGCGGGTCAGCGGCTGCGAAGCGTCCCAGTTCGGCTTGGTGATGAAATAGCGCCAGCTGGTGGTGCTGTGACGGGCGGTCAGCTTCCAGGTAAAGGAGTTCGGGCCGGTTTTCAGATTGAGCTTGTTCCAGCGCGTCGGCGTTTGCTGATCCAGTTCGAAGAAGGTGGACTTGTCGGCGCTGGCGATATGGCCGTCAGCCGGGCCGGCCTGCGGGAAGCCTTTCAGGCCTTCGACGCTCTGCGGTTCGTACTGCACGCTGCCGCACTGCGTGTTGAGCTGCAGTTTGCACTGGTAGGCGCGGCTGGCCGGCGATTCGACATAACCGTGAGCATTCGCCTGTTGTGAAACGCCGAACATGGCCGCGCTCAGCAGGCCCAGAGAGAGCAGGGTACGGGAAGTTTTGTTCATAAGTCACTCCTGACTGAAATTATGTTGTAAGTTGAGCGTATTTCACCGACAAAATGAGAGACTAATAACGCAATTGGAAATAACCATTTCTGTCGGCTTGTTTTATTTTTACCATTCTGGTTTGGCCGTAGATCGGAATGTTTTACCGGCTATTAACGAAAAATATTATGATGACAATCTTTGATCGTTAGGCCTAATTTATTTAACTGTCACAGTGTAAAAGCACGGCGCTATGATGAAATTTATATCAAGTAGTGATGAATAGTATTTAAGATAGCGCTCTCATTTATGAAGTATATTGCTTGTTGCGTTGAGTACCCTTGTTTGATTTGATCGATTTTTGTGCGCCACCACCTTGGGAATTTAGTGTCATTTTTCTTATTTTATTTTAAAGAGGAATTTGTATGACTAGATTATCCCTGGACGCGATTAAAATAATCAGCACCATCAAGAACACCGGATCTTTCTCTATGGCGGCGGAGGCGCTGCATAAAACGCCTTCGGCGATCTCTTATCGGGTTTCCAATATTGAAAGCAAACTCTGCGTGAAACTTTTTCATCGCAATGGCCCCATGATTACCCTGACGGATGAAGGGGAATTTCTCCTGCAGGAAGGCAGTTGGATTTTAAATGCGGTGCAGGATCTGGAAAGCCGGGTGCGCAACATCCCCAAGCTGGACAATAATATCCGCCTGGCGGTAGACACCTTCTTCCCGCTGGAAACGCTGACGCAGGATATCCGCGACTATATTCAACATTGCCCGAACGCCAATATCTCGGTGCAGCGGGAAGCGTTGAACGGCACCTGGGATGCGCTGAAGAACAATCGGGCGGATCTGATCATCGCCATCGGCCAAATCCCCGACAGCGTGCAGGCCAAAACCCTGATGCTCGGCAAGCTCAATTTCGTGATGTGTGTATCGCCTTCCCACCCGTTCGCGGCGCAGAGAAAGCCGGTATGCAAGAAGCAGCGGCTGAACGACATCGTGGTCGCGATCGCCGACAGCAGCCATGAGCTGCCCAAGCGCAATCACGGCACGCTGCCCTTGCAGCGTCAACTGGTGGTGTGTGATGTGGAAAGCAACCTGGCGCTGCTCAAGCGCGGCATCGGCCACGCTTTTCTGCCGCCTGCGCTGATCGAAAAGGAACTGGCCAGCGGCGAACTGGTGACGGTGCCGGTTGAGATGCAAAAGGGCGACGAAATGATTTGGCTGGCGTGGCATCCGGCCAGCAAGGGCGCCGGGTTTAACTGGTGGCATGAGCGGCTGACGCGCAAAAGCGATGTCTACAGCCTGATGGGCCGCGAAGTGGTGCGGGATGGCGGTTATCCATGGTGCCACAACTGAAGGAATAGAGACGAAGGGACGCGAAAATCAAACGGTTAACTCAATGAAAACCCCGCAGCATTCGGCTACGGGGTTTTTTTTATGGTTTACGCTACGCGGCCCACCTTCAGCCAGGCGCTGTCTGAACCCGGCGCAGAGGTGATGTAACCCCACTTGGTCTGCCAGACGTAGCCCTGGTAGGACACCAGCGCGCCCTGCGCGTAAGTGGTGCCCGGCACATAGGCCGGCGCGGTCATGATAGGCAGGTTGCCGGGGCCGACGCCGGTGTAGCGCAGCCCGGTGCCCATATCCAGCTGGCTGTCGTCGTAGTCCGCGGCGTTGAAATAGCGATCCAGCGCGGCCAGCAGATCGCCGTTGCGGTTGTCTTGCCCCAGATGCCAGAACATCACGCCGCCCAGCTGCTGCTGCTTGATGTACTTCGCTTTGTATTTGAAGCTCTCGGCATCGTCATAGGTGACGAACAGCCCGTTCTGCGCATGATACAGATAAGGGGTTTTGGTCTTGTCGTTCCACAACCGCTGATAGCCGTAGTTGCCCTGCAGCATCTGCTCCAACTGGCGATAGGAGGCGATGCGCGGATCCTTGTCGCGCACGCACTCTTCGCAGCCCACCAGCCAGTAGTCGGTGCTCGGATACGGATCTTCGCCCGGCGTGCTGTGGCTGCTGTATTGCCCGCCGTTGCCGCCGCTGACGCCCTTGAAGGCGCGGCCATAGAAGGGCACGCCCATGACGATTTTGGCGCTCGGCACGCCTTCCATCATCAGGTGCTGCTGCACCGCGGCGTCGACCGTCAGGCTGAACGGGCTGGGGAAGGCGCGGGTCAGCTCTTCCCAGCTCCAGCCCAGATTGGCTTCGCGCAGCGCGTTGTAGAAGGTCGGCCCGGCCGCGTCGCCGAACAGCGCCGCCTGGTGGTTGGTTACCTTCTCCCAGGGGCCGGCCAGATCGTAGGTCATCAGGTTGATGTAATCGAGCTGCGCGACGATCTGCGCCAGCTTGCTGTAATAGCGCGACAGGAAGAAGGCGCCGCCGGCGCCGGCGATGGTCAACTGATACGGCAACGCCTGGCGGCCGTCGGCGATGGTTTGCTGGTTCAGTAAGGTGCGGATCTCCTGCAGCGCGGCGATGAAACCGTCCACTTCCGCCGCCTGCGGATACTCCCAGTCGATGTCCACGCCGTCGAAACCGTAATCCTTCATGATGCGCACGCAGGATTGGGCGAGCTTGGCGCGCGACGCCGGGGTTTTCACCGCGTTGACGTAGTTGGCGTGCGACACGCCCAGATCGTTGGAGTAGTACCAGCCGCCGATGGAGAACATGATGCGCAGGCTGGGGTTATGCGCTTTGAGCGCGGTCAAACGGTTGACCACATCGCGCGCCTTGGCGTCGTTGGTGGCCGGATCCCAGGCGCATTCCAGGTTGCTGTTGATATCCAGGAAAGAGAAGTTGATGTGCGTCAGCTGTTTGGCTTTGGCCGGCGTGATGTTGGAAACCGGGAACGGCACGATAGAGGTATCGGACTCGGTGTAATTATTGATTTGGTTGGTTGGAATAAAATAATACCCAATAACGGCTTTGCGTGTGGACATGGTATTTCTCCAGAGTGGATGTTTTTATGATGGGGAAGTATTTCCCACCGCCATTAATGTTTATTTTTCGTAAAAACAAAAGTCGAAATAAATCACCATAAGAATGAATTTTTTATTTACTGCCGCCTGTCTTGGCGTTTATGTGTTGTGCCAACGTTCAGCGTGAATGAATTCGACCATAGGGCCTGTATTTATTCATTTGCTTTGTAATAGCATCCTTAACTAGATTCTGATTATCCGATGTTCCACCGGCCGTGATTGGCATTTAATTAAAAATAAAAAAGGAGATGAGCTATGTCCAGCATAGAGCCTGACGCTGTTGGCTTAATAGTCCAGCGAGTATGTGAATATCTTCAGCCGGTATTGAACGCCATTTTGGCCGGCGTGATGGCGCTATTACATGGCGCCTACCGCAACGTGGGCATTCGGCGACGCTTATTGAATGCGGCGATGTGCGCGTTATTGGCCTGGACGGTGCGCGATGCGCTGGCGTTGATGGGCCTGGAATTAAAGTGGGCGAATTTGGCCAGCGTACTGATTGGTTTTATGGGGGCGGATTACATCAACGCCTTAATTAAAAAATTCATCGGCAAAAAGACGGGGTTTAAAAATGTTAAATGACATTGAAGAGATTCGTTTTACCGCCCGCAGCGAAGAGAACCTGCGCGGCGTGCACCCGGATCTGGTGCGCGTTATTCGCCTGGCGCTGCGTTATTCGCTGGTGCCGTTTTCCGTCAGCGAGGGGCTGCGCAGCATGGCGCGCCAGCGGGAAATGGTGCGCGCCGGCAGCAGCCAAACGCTGCGCAGCCGCCACCTGACCGGGCACGCGGTGGACGTGGTGGCGATGCCGGCGGGCGTGGTCTCCTGGGAGTGGGATTACTACGCGCAGATTGCAGTGGCGGTGCGGCGCGCGGCGCGTGAATGCGGCATCAACGTCGAATGGGGCGGTGAATGGAAAACCCTCAAGGATGGCCCGCACTTCCAGCTGCCGTTTCGGGACTATCCGGCATGAGCGGCTGGCTGCAAAAACTGATGCAGGGCGGGTTGCTGCTGCTGTTGCTGGCGGCTATCTGCCTCGGCGGCTACAGCGCGCTGTTGTCGCACCAGTTGGCGTCCGCGCGGCAACAGGCGGCGGAATTGCAAAAAAGCCTGGCGCAGCAGGCGGGGCTGATCGCCACCTTGCAGACACAGGACGCGCAAAATCGTGCGCTGATGGCGGCGCAGCAGCGGCAGGAACAGCAGCTGCGCCAGCAACACGAGGCTTATCAGAGGAAATACCGTGAAGCGATTAAAAACGATCCCTGCGCCGCTCAGCCTCTGCCTGGCGCTGTGTTTGAGCTCCTGCGCCCGGCCGCCGGCGCCGCCGGCCGTGCCGCTGTTGCCCCCTGAGTCGGTGTTCGCGCCCTGTGAGCAGCCGCAGCTGCAGGGGGAGACCTGGGGCGATGCGGTGAGCTATGCCCTGGCGTTACAAACCTCGTTACACATTTGCGCCGGCCAGGTGGAGACGCTCAACGCCTGGCGCGCCACGCTGCCGCCGCGCTGACGGCGGCGTTTCTCCGCTCGTCCCGCAGGCCTTCTTTTTTTACTTTTAAAACGCTCTTTCGACCAAGGTTATGGCGCGCTTCAAAGTTTGTGATGTTTCTCTCACTATACTTCAAGGCTGTGCCCTGTCATTGTAATTGGGCGCCATGGCCCACGGCAGGGCGCAGCCTCAAAGCCTTACCTCAACATAAAAGCAAAAAACAAAGGAATCCATAATGGACGAACAGCTCAAACAGAGTGCCCTTGATTTCCATCAGTTTCCTGTCCCAGGGAAGATCCAGGTTTCCCCTACCAAACCGTTGGCGACCCAGCGCGATCTGGCGCTGGCCTATTCGCCGGGCGTCGCCGCGCCTTGCCTCGAGATCGCCGAAGATCCGCTGGCGGCCTACAAATACACCGCGCGCGGCAACCTGGTGGCGGTGATTTCCAACGGCACGGCGGTACTGGGTCTGGGCAATATCGGCGCGTTGGCCGGTAAGCCGGTGATGGAAGGCAAGGGCGTTTTGTTCAAGAAGTTTTCCGGTATCGATGTATTTGATATCGAAGTGGATGAGCATAACCCTGACAAATTAATCGACATTATCGCCGCGCTGGAACCGACCTTCGGCGGCATCAACCTGGAAGACATCAAGGCGCCGGAGTGTTTCTACATCGAACAGAAACTGCGTGAGCGCATGAAGATCCCGGTGTTCCACGACGACCAGCACGGCACGGCGATCATTACCACCGCCGCGGTGCTTAACGGCCTGCGCGTGGTGAAGAAGAACATCTCCGATGTGCGGCTGGTGGTGTCCGGCGCCGGCGCGGCGTCCATCGCCTGCCTGAACCTGCTGGTGGCGCTGGGGCTGCGTCAGCAGAACATCACCGTCTGCGACTCCAAAGGCGTCATCTATAAAGGCCGCGACGCCAATATGGAACAGACCAAGGCCGCCTACGCCATCGAGGATAACGGCCAGCGCACGTTGGGCGACGCCATCCCGAACGCCGACATCTTCCTCGGCTGCTCCGGCCCGGGCGTCCTGACGCAGGATATGGTGAAAACCATGGCGCGCGATCCGCTGATCATGGCGCTGGCCAACCCGGAACCGGAAATTCTGCCGCCGCTGGCCAAAGCGGTGCGCCCGGACGCCATCATCTGTACCGGCCGTTCCGACTACCCGAACCAGGTGAACAACGTCCTGTGCTTCCCGTTCATTTTCCGCGGCGCGCTCGACGTGGGCGCCACCACCATCAACGAAGAGATGAAGCTGGCCTGCGTGCACGCCATCGCCGATCTGGCGCTGGCGGAGCAGAGCGACGTGGTGGCTTCCGCGTATGACGATCAGGATCTCTCCTTCGGGCCGGAATACATCATTCCGAAACCGTTCGATCCGCGTCTGATCGTCAAGATCGCGCCGGCGGTGGCCAAGGCGGCGATGGATTCCGGCGTGGCGACGCGCCCGATCGAAGACTTCGACGCCTACGTGGAGAAGCTGGCGGAGTTCGTCTACAAAACCAACCTGTTCATGAAACCGATCTTCTCGCAGGCGCGCAAAGAGATGAAGCGGGTGGTGCTGGCGGAAGGCGAGGAAGAGCGCGTGCTGCACGCCACGCAGGAGCTGGTGTCGCAAGGGCTGGCTTTCCCGATCCTGGTCGGCCGGCCGAGCGTGATCGAGATGCGCTTGAAAAAGCTGGGCTTGCAGCTGACGCCGGGCAAAGATTTCGAAGTGGTGAACAACGAGTCGGATCCGCGCTTCAACGAATACTGGGGCGAGTACTACCAGATCATGAAACGCCGTGGCGTTTCGCAAGAGCAGGCGCGCCGCGCGGTGATCGGCAACCCGACGCTGATCGCCGCCATCATGCTGCACCGCGGCGAAGCGGATGCGATGATCTGCGGCACCATCGGCAGCTACCACGAGCATTACGACGTGGTGAAGAACGTGTTCGGTTTCCGTGAAGGCGCGCACGTCGCCGGCGCGATGAACGCGTTGCTGCTGCCGAGCGGCAACACCTTTATCGCCGACACCTACGTCAACGACGATCCGACGCCGGAACAGCTGGCGGAGATCACCCTGATGGCGGCGGAAACCGTGCGCCGCTTCGGCATCGAACCGAAAGTGGCGCTGCTGTCTCACTCCAGCTTCGGCTCGTCTGATTGCCCGGCGGCGCGCAAGATGCGTAAAACGCTGGAGCTGGTGAACGAGCTGGCGCCGGAGCTGGAGATCGACGGTGAAATGCACGGCGACGCCGCGCTGGTGGAAAGCATCCGTCACGATCTGATGCCGGACAGCCCGCTGAAAGGCTCGGCCAACCTGCTGATCATGCCGAACATGGAAGCGGCGCGCATCAGCTACAACCTGCTGCGCGTCTCCTGCTCGGAAGGGGTGACCGTCGGGCCGGTGCTGATGGGGGTCGCCAAGCCGGTGCACATCCTGACGCCGATCGCCTCGGTGCGCCGCATCGTCAACATGGTGGCGCTGGCGGTGGTGGAAGCCCAGACCGAACCGCTGTAAGGCCGGGATGAGTGACTGGCCCCCTGCGCCGTTGGCGCCGGGGGCTTTTTTATTTCCAGCGGACGTGGTACAAATAATCGTCAAATATGTACATGTACAGGTAAAGAAAATGACTACGATCAGCTACACGGCGGCGAGAAACAATTTGGCTGAGGTGCTTTTGGAAGCGCAAAAACAGCCGGTGGAAGTGACGCGCCGCGGACACGATGAGGTTTACATCATCAGTAAGGCCGACTATGAGGTTTTGGTCAAAGCCAAGGTGAAAGCGCGCATTCAGGCTAAACACGCGGATACGATTAAGGCGCTGGCCAATAGATGATCTTTTTGACCGCAGAGGATATTGCGGAATTCAATGCTGAAATTGTGCCTCACGGCCGCCAGGAAGGCAGCAAGGTTGAGGCTGTAGCCAACCGCGTGCTCAATGCTTACCACTCTGAGAACGTCACCGACGTTTACCGTTTGGCCGCGCTCTATCTCATCGCCATCAGCCACGGTCACATTTTTCTTGATGGCAATAAGCGCACGGCCTTCCAAAGCATGGCGCTATTTCTCGGTATTAATGGCATTGCACTGCGGGAAGACGCAGAACTGGTCGAAATTACGGTTGAAGCAGCCCAAGGCCGCCTCAACGTTGAACAAGCCGCTGAACATTTACGCCGGCTAACCGAATAACCCCCTTTCTCATTTCTTGCAGCGCGCGGCGATGGCGCGAATATCCTGCGGGGTGGTGCGGCAACAGCCGCCGATCAATTGCGCGCCGAGCGCGCGCCACTCCGTCGCCTGATCGGCCAGGCTGCCGTGTTCGCCGCCGCAGGCGTGCCAGGTTTTGCTCACCGCATCGTAATGCTCGCCGGAGTTCGGGTAGACCAGCAGCGGTTTGTCGGCCAGCGCGCTCAGCTGACGCAGCGCCGGGGCGACCTTGTCCAACGCGGTGCAGTTGATGCCGATCGCCAGCACCTGCGGGTTGCCGCGCAGTGCGGACATGACCTCCGTCAGCGGCGTGCCGTCGCTGAGGTGTTGGCTGTCGCGCAGGGTGAAGGCGAACCAGGCGCCGAGCGTCGGGAACTCCTGCAGCAGCGTCAGCAGCGCCTGCAGTTCAGCGAACGACGGCAGCGTTTCGCAGGCCAGCAGATCGACGCCGGCGGCGGCCAGCGCGGCGAGGCGCGGGCGGTGGAAGGCAATGAAGTCATCCTGCGCCAGCCGATAGTCGCCGCGGTATTCCGAGCCGTCGGCCAGATAGGCGCCGTACGGGCCTACAGAACCGGCGATCAGCAGCGGCGCGGCCTGCGGGTGTTCGGCCAGATAATCGTGGCGCGCGCGTTGCGCCAGCTGCACGCTTTTGGCGATCAGCGCCAGCGACCGATCCTGATCCAGGCCGCGACGCAAGAAGCCCTGCGGCGTGGCCTGATAGCTGGCGGTGATGGCGCATTGAGCGCCGGCGTTGAAATAATCGAGATGCACCTGATAGATAAGCTCGGGATTTTCAATCAGCACCTTGGCCGACCACAGCGGATCGGTCAGATCGCAGCCGCGCGCTTCCAGTTCGGTGGCCAGCGCGCCGTCCAGGATCAGCGTCGGCTGTTCGGCCAGCAGGCAGGCGACGGGGTTGTTAACCGACATGTTGTTCTCCCAAAGCATTTTTTTGCCCGGCGCGCCGGGTCAGGAAATAGGTGAGGTAGCACAGGGCGACGAACGGCAGCCCGCAGTAGAGCGCGATGCGCTGCTCCGGATCGAACGCCAACCCGATGCAGGCCAGCAGGCACAGCGCAAAGCCGAGGATCGGCGTCAATGGATAGCCGGGGGCGCGGTATTTCAGGCCGCTTATCGGCTGGCCGCTGCGCAGATAGGCGCGGCGGAAAGCATAGTGGGCGGCGCAGATGCTCAGCCACACCGCCACCACCGCAAAGCCGGAGATCGCCGACAGGGCGACGAACACCGTGTCCGGCGCGATCACGCTGGTCAGCAGCGCCAGCACGCCGCCGAGCATGCTGAAGGTCAGGGCGTTGATCGGAATGCCGCGCGCATTGACGCGCGCAAAGTAGGCCGGCAGGGTGCGCTGGTGGGCCAGCGACCACAGCATGCGCCCCGAAGCGTACAGGCCGGAGTTGGCCGCCGACAGGATGGCGGTCAGGATCACGAAGTTGAAGATATCGGCGGCGTAAGGCACGCCGATGTGTTCAAACACCAGCACGAACGGGCTTTTGACGATCCCCGCCTGATCCATCGGGATCAACGCCGCCAGCACAAACACCGTGCCGATAAAGAACAGCATCAGGCGGATCACCGTGGTGCGGATCGCCAGCGGCACGACTTTCTCCGGGTTCTCGGTTTCACCGGCGGCGATGCCGATCAGTTCCGTGCCGGAGAAGGCGAAGTTCACCGCCACCATGGTCATCAGGATCGGCAGCGTGCCGTGCGGCAGCCAGCCGGAAGCGGTCAGGTTATGCAGGAACGGCGCCGGCGTGCCGTCTTTCATCGGCAGCAGGCCGAACATGGCGGCGCCGCCCAGAATGATGAACGCCAGAATGGTCACCACTTTGATCAGCGAAAACCAGAATTCGCTTTCGGCAAAAAAACGGGTGGTCACGACGTTGAGCAGGAAAATCGCCGCGCAGAAGATCAGGCACCACAGCCACACCGGCGACTGCGGGAACCAGTACTGCATGCAGAATCCGGCGGCGGTCAGGCTGGAGCCCAGCGCCACCGTCCAGGTGAGCCAATACAGCCAGGCGACGGCATAGCCGGTGGCCGGCCCCAGATAGCGCGAAGCGTAGACGTGAAAGGCGCCGGTTTCCGGCATCGCCACCGACAGCTCACCCAGGCACAGCATCACCAGATACACCACCAGCGCGCCGATCAGGTAAGCCAGCAGGGTGCCGAGCGCGCCGGTGGTGGAGATGATGTAGCCGGTGTTGAAAAACAGCCCGGTGCCGATCACGCCGCCCAGCGACAACATCACCAGGTGCCGGGCCTTCATGCTGCGTTTGAACTGCCCTGCGGCGGGCGCCGATGCGTGCATAATAATCTATCCGTATAGACGTCTAAATATCTGAATGGCTATTGGTTATACCCGTAATGCCTTTTTAACGCAATGCGCCACCGGCGATCGCCGCGTAAAAAAATCGTTAAGTCGGATTTATATGCAAATGATAATTATTATCTATAATGTCGCCATTTTCGCTAATGGGGCAACATGATGAGATATCTGATTTTATTGGCGGCCTTGGCGCTCGGCGCCTGCAGCCAAACGCCGGTGAAGGCGCCGGCCAATGACGTCGCGAGTTTGGGGAGCATCACCGATCTGCACAGCGGTGCGAGCTTGACGCCGGAGCAGCTGTTGACGCGATTGGCGCAGCAGCCGCGGGTGATCGTCGGGGAAAAACATGACAATCCTTACCACCATCAGGTTGAGCAATGGCTGGTGCAGCAACTGCCGCAGCGGCGGCCGCAGGGCAGCGTGCTGATGGAGATGATCAACCCGAACCAGCAGGCGCAGGTGGACAAAGTCAAGCAGTGGCTGCAGAGCGACCCCACAGTGCGTGACGGCCGCGTGGCGGAGCTGATCGCCTGGCAGCCGGGCTGGAAGTGGGAACTGTATGGCGGGGTGACGATGGCGGCGATGCGCGCGCTATACCCGCTGTGGTCAGCCAACCTGGATCGCAGCGAGATTACGGCGTTCTATCAGCAGCCGCAGTTCCCGGTGGGGCAGCTATCGGCGCAGCCGGCGGTGCGCAAGGCGTTGGAAGAGACCATCCGCACTTCGCACGGCGGCAAGATTGAGGCCGACCAACTGCACGCGATGTTGGCGATCCAGCAGCAGCGCGATCGGCGCATGGCGGAACGTTTGCTGGCGGCGCCCACGCCCGCGCTGTTAATCGCCGGCGGCTATCACGCCGCCAAATCGGTGGGCGTGCCGCTGCACGTGCGGGATCTGCAACCGGCGGCGGCGCCGACGGTGCTGATGCTGGCGGAGCCGGGCGTACAGGTCGATGCGAACACGGCGGACTACCTGTGGATCACACCATCAGTGAAATGAATACGTTAAGGCAGTGAAAAGGGGTGTTAATTATAATTGCAAATGATTATCATTAGTAAATGTGATCTGCAATCATTCGCAATTAAGCAAGCTAATGCCCCTATGTTAAGTCAGTCTTATTCCCTTCCGGCCTTTGAGCTGCCGCAGCCGCGCTGGGCGCGCGGCCTGCTGCTCGCCCTGGCGGCGCACGCGGCGTTGGTGCTGCTGTTTTATTGGCCGCAGACGGCGCTGGAGCCGGTGGCGTTGCCGCCGCCGGCGGTGATGATGAGCTGGGCGGCGCAGATTGAAGCGCCGGAAAGCAAACCGCTGCCGCTGGGCGTGCAGCAGGCGGAGTCCGCCGCGGCGCAGCCCGCTGAGCAGCAGCAGCAGCCGGATCTGCCCAAGCTGGCGCGCGCCGATAAGGCGAAGATCGTGACGGCGCAGAAGAAGCGCGCCGAACACCGCCCCCCGCAAAAAGCGCAGCCGAAACCGCAGGAACAGGCCAAAGAGACGCGCAATGCCGCCGCGTCCAGCGCCGCCGCGCCGCAGGCGCAGACGCTCTCTCACCACACCGCCGCGCCGATCAACAGCGACGCCAACAGCAGCGCGCAGGCCAAGCTGTCGTGGGAGAGCCTGGTGAAAGGCAAGCTGAACCGCATCAAGGAATATCCCCCGGATGCCCGCAACCGCCGGCGCAGCGGCATGCTGCAGGTCAGTTTCAGCGTCGACGCGCAGGGGCGGGTATCGAACGTGATCCTGCTGGCGCGTTCCGGCACCGCGTCGCTGGATCGGGAAGCGGTAGCGGTGGTGTCGCGCGCGCAGCCGTTGCCGCCGCCGCCGCCGGAGATGCTGCAGCAGGGGGCCGTCAGGGTAACGATGCCGATCGATTTCAATCTGGCGGAGCTGAACGCCCGCCGTTAATGCTGGCAGACGCCGCCGTCCGCCTTTTCAAACTTCGTGAGGGATTATGAACCCGCTGTTATTCACCCCGCGTCGCCGCATCGCGGCCGCGCTCTGGCTTTCTTTAGGCGCCGCCGGCGCCGCGCTGGCGCAACCGCAGCCGCCGTTGGCGGAACGCGCGCCGAAAGCGCTGACTGCCCACGGCGAGACGCGCACCGACGATTACTACTGGCTGCGCGACGACAGCCGAAAAGAGCGGAAGGTGCTGGACTACCTGAAGGCGGAGAACCGCTACACCGAGCAGATGATGGCGCCGTACCAGAAGCTGCGCGCCACGCTGTATCAGGAGATGCTGGGCCGCATGAGCCCTGACGATCGTTCGGTGCCGTATCAGCTCAACGGCTATCGCTATCAGGAAAGCTACGCCGCCGGTAAAGATTTCGCGCGGTATCAGCGCCAGGCGCTCACCGCCGACGCGCCGTGGCAAACCCTGTTGGACGCCAATCAGCGCGCGGCCGGCCATGCCTATTATCGCCTGGGGGCGATGGACATTAGCCTGGACAACCGCCGCCTGGCGGTGGCCGAAGATCTGCAGGGCCGCCGCCAATACCGCATCTCCCTGCGCGAGATAGGCAGCGAACGCTGGTCGCCGGAAACGCTGGAAAACACCTCCGGCAACATGGTGTGGGCCAACGACAACCAAACCCTGTTCTACGTGCGCAACCACCCGCAAACGCTGTTGCCATACCAGGTCTATCGCCATCAGTACGGTACGCCGACGGCGCAAGATAAGCTGGTGTACCAGGAGAACGATCCGGCGTTCTACCTCAGCCTCGGCCGTTCTTCTTCGCGTGACTACCTGATACTCACCATCAGCGGCAACACCACCTCCGAAGTGCGCCTGATCGACGCCAACCAGCCGCAGCGCGAGCCGCAGCTATTCGCCGCCCGGCAAAATGGCCGCGAGTATTATCTCGATCACTACCGCGGCGAGTTCTATCTGCGTTCCAACCATCAGGATCCGAACTTCGGCCTGTATCGCACGGCGGTGGCGGGCAAACCCTGGCAGACGCTGATTGCGCCGCAGGCGCAGCACGAGGTGGAGAGCTTCAGCCTGTTCCGCGACTGGCTGGTGGTGCAGGAACGCGCCAACGGGCTGGTGCAGCTGCGGCAAATCAGCTGGGACGGCAAAACCGAGCGCGCCATCCCGTTCGACGACGCCAGCTACATGGCCTGGCTGGGCTATAACCCCGAGCCGGACAGCGATCGGTTGCGCTACGGCTATTCGGCGATGACCACGCCGACCCGCACCTATGAGTGGGATCTGAATAAGGGCGAGCGCACCCTGCTCAAGCAGCAGGACGTGAAAGGCGTCGATCCCAGCCTGTATCACAGCGAGCGCATTTGGATCGCAGCGCGGGACGGCGTGAAGGTGCCGGTCTCGCTGGTGTATCGCAAATCGCTGTTCAAAAACGGCCATAACCCGCTGCTGGTTTACGGCTATGGCGCTTACGGCATGAGCATGGATCCGGCGTTCAGCGCCAATCGCATCAGCCTGCTGGATCGCGGCTTCGTCTATGCGCTGATCCACGTGCGCGGCGGCGGCGAGCTGGGACAGAGCTGGTACAAACAGGGCAAGCTGACGCACAAACCGAACAGCTTCAACGACTTCATCGACGCCACCCAGGCGTTGATCAACGGCGGCTACGGCCAGCCGGGGCGCATCTACGCCATGGGCGGCAGCGCCGGCGGTTTGCTGATGGGGGCGGTGATCAATCAGGCGCCGCAGCTGTACAACGCGGTGGTGGCGCAGGTGCCGTTCGTCGACGTGGTGACCACCATGCTGGATGACAGCATTCCGCTGACCACCGGGGAATACGAGGAGTGGGGCAACCCGCACCAGCCGGCCGCCTATGCGCTGATGAAGTCCTACAGCCCGTACGACAACGTGCGCAAGCAGCATTATCCGAACCTGCTGGTCACCAGCGGTTTGTACGACTCGCAGGTGCAGTATTGGGAGCCGGCCAAATGGGTGGCGAAGCTGCGGCGTTTCAAACAGGGCGATTCGCTGCTGCTGCTCTCCACCGACATGACCGCCGGCCACGGCGGCAAATCGGGCCGCCTGGCGCGGCTGGAAAACGGCGCGCTGGAGTACGCCTTTATTTTGGCGGCGGATCGGCAGACGCAGAAATAACCTTCAGCGCCGCGGCACGCTGCGGCGCAATAAAACAATAACAATCTTTTACCGCGCGTTTCGGCGGGCTTTTTGCTGGGCATTGTCGGCCATCAAACCTTATTGGCTATTTCTGGGGATATATGAAAATCAAAATGATAGCGAGCCTGATCGGCGCGGGACTGGCGCTGTACGGGCCGGCTGCGGCCGCGCAGGAACAGGCGGAAAATAATAAAGGCAGCGTGGCGTTCAGCCCGCTTAACGTCTCGGCCGCCGACGGCGGCAAGAGCAGTGAAAAAGAGGCGTTGGCGAGGCCTGGCGCGTTCAGCTCGCGCGACGAAAACAAAAATCTGGAGTCGGTGGACAGCATTCTGCGCAGCATGCCGGGCACCTATACCCAGATTGACCCCAGTCAGGGGGCGGTCAGCGTCAATATTCGCGGCCTGAGCGGCTTTGGTCGGGTCAACACCATGGTCGATGGCATTACCCAAAACTATTACGGTACTTCCACGTCTGGCGTGATATCGCACGGTTCGACCAATAACCAGGCGGGCGTTTTGATTGACCCCAATTTCATCGTCGGCGTGGACGTGGCGCGCGGTGAGAACAGCGGCGGCAGCGGCGTAAACGCGTTGGCGGGCAGCGCCAACTTCCGCACTATCGGTGTTGATGATGTGATCTTTTCCGGCAATCCTTTCGGCGTGAGAACCAAATTCTCGGTCGGCAGCAACGGCATTGGCCGCAGCGGCATGATCGCCGTCGCCGGCAAGGGACAGGCGTTTACCGATACCGGCAGCATTGGCGCGATGGCCGCGGTCAGTGGGAGCTCTATTTATTCGAACTTCAACAATGGCGACGGTATCAGCAGCGAAGATTTTGGGTACGATGAATTTATGAAGCAAAATCCCAAGTCACAGCTGTTCAAACTGGATATCAAGCCTAACGAGTTCAATAGCATTGAGTTTTCCGCCAGGAACTACCAAAACCGCTTTTCTCGGCGCGATATCGATAGTCATGACCTCTACCTCAAATATCACTATGCGCCGTTTTCGGAGCTGGTGGATTTAAACTTCACCGTCAGCACCAGTAAAGGCAATCAGAAATACGACGGCGGTTCGCTATTCACCTTCTTTAACACCAATGCAAAAAACCGCTCCGATGCGCTGGATATCAACAACACCAGCCGATTCAGCCTGCTGGATACTGATGTAGCCTTCAGTTATGGCGGCAAGCTGATGCGCAACCAATACCGCAAACATGTTGAATCGGCGATAGAGAATGCGCAGACGGCGCAGGAGGCGATAGAAAATAACACCTTCGCGCCATCCGGCGAGCAGCGAATCGGCAGTTTATATACCGGCCTGCAGCTTAACCGGGATATTTATCAACTCGATCTCAATCTGAACTACACCAGCAACAAGCTGACCGGCTACAAGCCTGAATGCGATTATCGCGTGGAATGCTTCCCGCAAGGGGCCGCGAACATCAATTTGAAAGAGCAAGGGTTCAATCCTTCGGTAATGCTATCGGCGCAGGTGACGCCGTGGTTGCAGCCGTTCGTCAGCTACAGCAAATCGATGCGTGCGCCGAACATTCAAGAAGTGTTCTATTCCAACTCGGGTGGCGCATCGATGAACCCGTTCCTCAAGGGGGAACGGGCGGAAACCTGGCAGGCCGGCTTCAATGCCAACGGACACGATCTGTTGGTGAAGGAAGATTCATTGCGCCTTAAGGTCGTGGGCTATACCAGTAAGGTACGTAATTACATCTTCAGCGAGTCCTACATGGTATGCCGCAATGGGCGGAAATGCAGTTATCGCGAAAATCTGGAAAACGATTGGGCCGATGCGAGCGAAGATTACTCGGACAACATGTATATCTACGTTAACTCTCTGACGCCGGTACGCATGCATGGTGTTGAGGTTGAAGCCAACTATGACGCCGGTCGAGCATTCGCCCGCGTCTCTTTCAGCAAGCAACACACCGAGCAGCCGACCTCCATCGCCAGCACCTATTTCGGCGCCGGGGATATCAATGAACTACCGGACATGTATTTTACGTTGGATACCGGGGTGCGTTTCCTTGATGAATCGCTAACCGTCGGCAGCATCGTGAAATACACGGGCAAAACGCGTCGCTTGTCGCCGGATTATGAACAGAGCGAAGTGACCGGTGAAATCCTGAAGCAAGAGATGCCGAACATTCCTACCATTATTGACCTGTACAGCACTTATCAGATCAACCGCAACGTCATGCTGAAATTTAGCGTGCAAAACGTGATGAACAAGAGCTATTCCGAGGCGTTGAACAAACTGAATATGTTGCCGATCCAAGGGGATGACGCGACGGCCGCCAACACCGCCCGTGGGCGGACTTATATCTTCGGCGGGGAGGTGCGCTTCTAAACCGCAGCAGAGCAGGGCGCAGTCACTGCGCCCGTTTCGCCTGCAGCAGCCATTTGTCCAGCTCGTTGGCGAACTGCTGGCGGTCGCGCTGGTTCAGGGCGTTCGGGCCGCCGGTCTGAATGCCGCTGGCGCGCAGAGTATCCATAAAATCGCGCATGTTGAGGCGCTCGCGGATGGTGTCCGGCGTATAGCGCTCGCCGCGCGGGTTCAGCGCCACCGCGCCTTTCTCTATCACCTCCGCCGCCAGCGGGATGTCGGCGGTGATCACCAGATCGCCCGCTTCGCAGCGGCGCACGATCTCGTTATCGGCCACGTCGAAACCGGCCGCCACCTGCAGCGAACGGATGTACTTCGACGGCGGCGTGCGCAATGGCTGGTTCGCCACCAGCGTGACGGTGATGGCGGTGCGATCGGCGGCGCGGAACAGCACCTCTTTGATCACGTTCGGACAGGCGTCCGCATCGACCCAAATCTGCATCATTTCGGCTCCTGCAGCCAGTCGCGCACCGGCAGGAAATCGCGCGTCAGCGCCGCTTCCGGGCTGTCGGCCTCCGGCTGGTAGTTATATTCCCAACGCACCAACGGCGGCATCGACATCAGGATGGACTCGGTGCGGCCGCCGGTTTGCAGCCCGAACAGCGTGCCGCGATCCCACACCAGGTTGAATTCCACATAGCGGCCGCGGCGATACAGCTGGAACTGGCGCTCGCGCTCGCCCCAGGTCAAGGCCTTGCGTTTTTCGACGATCGGCAGGTAGGCGTCGAGGAAGCCCTGGCCCACCGCGCGGGTGAAGGCGAAACAATGGTCGAAATCCGGGGTGTTCAGATCGTCGTAGAACAGGCCGCCGATGCCGCGCGCTTCGTTGCGGTGCTTGATGAAGAAGTAATCGTCGCACCATTGCTTGTATTTCGGGTAGACCTCGTCGCCGAACGGCGCGCACAGCTCGGCCGCGGTGCGGTGCCAGTGCACGGCATCCTCTGCGAAACCGTAGAACGGCGTCAGGTCAAAACCGCCGCCGAACCACCACACCGGCGCCTCGCCCGGTTTTTCGGCGATGAAGAAGCGCACGTTGGCGTGGCTGGTGGGCACGTAGGGGCTGAGCGGGTGGATAACCAACGAGACGCCCATCGCCTGGAAGCTGCGCCCGGCCAGTTCCGGACGGTGCGCGGTCGCCGAGGCCGGCAGAGTGGCGCCGGAGACGTGCGAGAAGTTGACCCCCGCCTGTTCGAACACCGCGCCGTTGGTCAGCACGCGGCTGCGGCCGCCGCCGCCTTCTTCACGCGTCCATTGGTCTTCGGTGAACACGGCGCCGCCGTCGGCCTGGGCGAGCTGCGCGCAGATGTGATCCTGCAGCGCCAGCAGGAAGGATTTTACTTCAGCGATGTTAGGTAAACTCATGCGGGGTCTTTATAGCGTCTGGCTGAACAAGGCGCTGAGTATACTCTTATTCGCCGCCCGCGGCATCAGCGGGGTTTGCGTTGGTGTGCGTCGAAATAGTCGAAGAAGTTGATGATGCCGTCCGCGATGGCGCGGGCGATTTTCTCGCGAAACGCGGTGGTGCCCAGCAGCCGCTCTTCGTTCGGGTTGGTGATGAACGAGGTTTCCACCAGCACCGAGGGGATGGACGGGGATTTCAGCACCGCGAACGCCGCCTGTTCGGTGCTGTCGCTGTGCAGATGGTGCACCGGGCGAATTTGGCCGAGCACGTGGCGGCCGAGCGTCAGGCTGTTGTTGATGGTGTCGGTTTGCACCAGATCGAACAGCACCTGCTGCAGGTAGTTGTCCTGATCCTTGTACTTGCCGCCCGCCACGTCGTCCGCGGCGTTTTCACGGTTGGACAGGTAGCGCGCCATGGCGCTGCTGGCGCCGCGGTTGGAGAGGGCGAACACCGAAGCGCCGGAGGCCGACGGGCTGGTGAAACCGTCGGCGTGAATCGAAATGAACAGATCGGCCTGGTGCTGGTGGGCGATCTCCACCCGCTGGAACAGCGGAATGAATTCGTCTTCTTCGCGCGTCAGGCGCGCCTCGACGTGATCGTGCTCATGCAGGAAACGGCGCACGTGGTTGGCGATTTCCAGCACGATGTGTTTTTCCTGCGAGCCTTCATGGCCGACCGCGCCGGAGTCGATGCCGCCGTGGCCGGGATCGATCATCACCCGCTTTTTGCCGCCGGCCGGTTTCGCCGCCGGTTTGCTGTGCTGATTGCGCAGCAGGCCTTCCGCCTTGGCGTTTTGGCTTTTCACGCCGAACAGCGCCACCGCCAGGCCGGAAAGCAAAAGTTGGCGTCGCGTCGGGGAAACGGCAAGCGGCTTAAAATTGAGGAAGGGTTTACCCTGCTTTTTCATGACGCAACGCTCCGTCGACGTTTGTATTTTGCGACGTTATATCGTATTGATAATCATTAATCGACCCGATAACTATTTCCATTTATTACGCTTGTTACCGGCGATTCCTGGGCAAATAGCGCGCTAAATCGCAGTTTGATATTGCGTAAGTGAATAATCACGCGATAATCAGATAAACACCTTAATTAACAGCGGCCAACATCGATGGAAATTCGCGTATTTCGACAAGACGACTTTGAAGAAGTCATTACCCTGTGGGAGCGCTGCGATCTGCTGCGGCCCTGGAACGATCCGGAAATGGACATCGAGCGCAAGCTGAACCACGATCCGGAGCTGTTCCTGGTGGCGGAGGTTGGCGGCGAAGTGGTCGGTTCGGTGATGGGCGGCTATGACGGCCACCGCGGCTCGGCGTATTACCTCGGGGTGCATCCCGACTATCGCGGGCGCGGCATCGCCAATGCGTTGATCAACCGTCTGGAGAAGAAGCTGATCGCCCGCGGCTGCCCGAAGATCCAGATCATGGTGCGCGAAGACAACGACACGGTGGTTGAGATGTACGAGAAGCTCGGCTACGAAATCCAGGGCATCACCAGCCTGGGCAAGCGGCTGATCGAAGATCAGGAATATTGATCGAGCGGCGGACGGCGGTATAGCCCGCCCGCCGCAGCGCATTACGGCAGCTTTTTGACGGTTTTTACGTCCACTTCCACGCTGCTCCAGTCTTTATCCACTTTCCCTTCCAACTGCACCTTGTCTTTCGGTGTGACGGTTTGGCCGTTCCAGCGCTTGCGATCGATCTCGACCGTCAGGGTGCCGGTGGCGTCGCGGAAGGTGTAGGTATCGTCGCCGATGCGCTGCTCGATGTTGCCCTGCAGCATCACCCAGGTGTCGTCGCTCAGCGATTTCACCTTGTCCACGGTGGTCAGCGCCGCGCTGGGGCCGGAGAAACCGCCCTGCGGAGCGGGTTGCGTTTGCGCCTGCGGCGCGGCCGGATCGAGGAACCCGCCTTGTTGCGCCAGTACCGGTGCGCTGCACAGCGCGATCAGAGCGGCCAGAGTCAGTTTTTTCATGTTGCGCTTCCTTATCGTTATCGAAAATCACATCCCGCTGATATCGGGTGCTTGCTTGGTGATAAGGATTAAAACACGCCGATCTTAAGAGCTTCTTAAGCCGACGCATTGAAATTCTCGCTGGCGGCGCCCATCTGTAGCCATAGTCTTTATTCTGTGGCAAGGAACGAGCGTTGAAGCCATTCTCCCCCGGTTTTCCCCGGACGATTACGACCAGCATGGCGCGCTGCGGCTGCCGCTGGGATTTTGGGCCGTGCTGATTTTGCAGGCGCGCACCTGGCTGTTGTTCGTGATGGCCGGCGCTTCACGTGAGCAGGGCGAAAGCCTGTTGGCGCTGTTTTATCCGGATACCCAACGTTTTTGGTACGGCATGCTGCTCGGCCTGCCGGCGGCGCTGGCGTTTTTGCTGAGCGGCCGTCGCCACCAATGGCCGCGACTGTGGCGCGGCTGGCGCTGGGGGCTGGCTGTCTCGCTGCTGGCGTCGCTCGGCGGCTCGCTGTTCAGCCTGTGGCGCCAGGACGGCGATGCGCCGGGGCTGGAGCTGGCGTTGGTGTTGCTCGACGCGCTGGCGCTGAGCTATCTGCTGCTGAATGCGCGCCTGAAAGCCTGTTTCGCGCCGGCGGAGCACGCCGACTAATTGCCGAGAAGTGCGGCACTTTTCGCATTTTCCGCACTCCAAGCTGGCAACCGTTGGCGTAGTGCGGGCCGTTGTGAGAGGCTGGCATGCAGCAAAACGCCGAGTGCGGCAGGCGCGGGCTACCGCGCCGTGCCATTGATGTCTAAGGAGCTAGAGATGAATATTCGCCCCCTGTTGTTAGGGCTTCCGCTGTTACTGACCGGCTGTTCGAGCATGTCCAATTTCTCCTGGTCCAGCCTGTCGCCGTTCAACTGGTTCGGCAGCAGCCTGGAGGTCGGCGCCAAGGGCGTCGGCAAGCTCAACGCCGGCACGCCGATGTCGGAAAGCGCCATCAATGACGGGCTGGACGGCAACTACCGCCTGCGCGGCGGCATGGCGACCAACAACGGCCAGATCGTCTCTTATTACCAGGCGCTGTCCGGCGACGAAGTGAAACTGGTGATCACCGGCGAACCGAAAGGGCGCCTGCAGCGCGTGGACGTGCTGGATCCGAAAGTGGCGACGGAGTGGGGCAACAAGCTCGGCACGCCGTTCGGCGATATGTACAGCAAGGCGTTCGGCTCCTGTAAGCCGGGCAGCGGCGAAGACGCCGGTAAAGTGGAGTGCGTGGCGGAGCAGAGCAAGTACGTCACCTACATCTTCAGCGGCAAGTGGGCCGGGGCGCAGGATATCATTCCGCCGGACGACACCCTGAAAAGCTGGACGGTCAGCAAAATCATCTGGCACGCCAAGCCGCAGCAGTAACGTGTTCAACGGGCGCCGGTTCGCGGCGCCTGCCCATTACCCCTATTTTCTTTGCGCTGCTGCAAGGCAATCGTCCGCGCTTGCGGTATGATAGCGCGCGTTTGTAACAGGGAACCCGCGCGTCAACCGCCATACCTGTTGCCTGGTTTTGGTATTGAGGATAACAACATGACACAGGTTCAGAGCGGCATTCTGCTGGAGCACTGCCGTTTCGCCATTTTTATGGAAGCCAGCGTACAGGGCGAATTCGCCGACTTGCGCCAGGGCTGCAAGCAGTTTTGTCAGACCCTGAGCGAGCTGCAGCAGCAGTTCCCCGATGTGCGCCTCGGCGCGGTGATCGCTTTCGGTTACGACGTTTGGCACGATCTCTCCAGCGGCCAGGGCGCGAAAGAGTTGAAGCCGTTCACGCCGCTCGGCAAAGGGCTGGCGCCGGCCACCCAGCGCGATATGCTGATCCACATCCAGTCGCTGCGTCATGACGTCAACTTCACGCTGGCGCAGGCGGCGCTGGCGGCGTTCGGCAATGTCATCAAGATTGAAGAAGAAACCCACGGCTTCCGCTGGGTGGAAGAGCGCGATCTGAGCGGCTTCATCGACGGCACCGAAAACCCGCAGGGCGACCAGCGCCCGGCAGTGGCGACGATCGCCGAAGGCGAAGAGGACGCCGGCGGCAGCTATGTGCTGGTGCAACGCTACGAGCACAACCTGCGCCAGTGGCAGCGCTTTACCACCGAACAGCAGGAGCAGATCATCGGCCGCACCAAGCACGACAGCGAAGAGCTGCCGGCCGATCAGCGCCCGGATACCTCGCACGTCAGCCGCGTCGATCTGAAAGAGAACGGCAAGGGCCTGAAAATTTTGCGCCAGAGCCTGCCTTACGGCACCGCCAGCGGCAAGCACGGCCTGTTCTTCATCGCCTATTGTGCGCGCTTGCACAATATCGAGCAGCAGCTGCTGAGCATGTTCGGCGATCTGGACGGCAAACGTGACGCGATGTTGCGCTTCAGCCGTGCGGTGACCGGCAGCTACTATTTTGCGCCATCGCTGACGCGCCTGCTGTCACTTTGACGCCGTCGCCGAAGCCGGTGCGTCCGGCTTCGGTCTGTTTTCCCGCCTCAAAACGCCTCGTATTTCCTGCCTTATAGCGTTTGATGCTTGTAAATCACTAAACGGTATATAAAAGCGTTACAGCTCCGCACCGAGTTATAAATACACTGGTCGTCAATAAGGCGAAAGCCTGAAGGAATGACTCAGTGATAAGGTGCAGAATGAAACAAAACCGGGTTAAAAATCTCGTGCTGAAAGGTTGGCTGGCGGCTGCGCTGTTGGCGAGCGGCGCCGCGTCGGCGGCGGAATTGCTGAACAGCTCTTATGACGTTTCCCGTGAATTGTTCGTCGCGCTGAATCCCGGCTTTGAACAGCAGTGGAATCAACAGCATCCGAATGACAAGCTGACCATCAAACAATCGCACGCCGGCTCGTCGAAGCAGGCGCTGGCGATCCTGCAGGGCCTGCGGGCCGACGTGGTGACCTACAACCAGGTCACAGACGTGCAGATCCTGCACGATCGCGGGCAGCTGATCCCGGCGGACTGGCAGGCGCGCCTGCCGAACAACAGCTCGCCGTTCTATTCCACCATGGCGTTTTTGGTGCGCAAGGACAACCCGAAGGGCATCCACACCTGGAACGATTTGGTGCGTGACGACGTGAAGCTGGTGTTCCCGAACCCGAAAACCTCCGGCAACGGCCGTTACACCTATCTGGCCGCCTGGGGCGCCGCCAGCCAGGCTGACGGCAACGATGCGACCAAGACCCGCGCCTTCATGACCCGCTTCCTGAAAAACGTGCTGGTGTTCGATACCGGCGGTCGCGGCGCGACCACCACCTTCGTCGAGCGCGGTTTGGGCGACGTGCTGATCAGCTTCGAGTCCGAAGTGAACAACATCCGCAAGCAATACGGTGAAGACAAGTACGAAGTGATCGTGCCGCCGGTCGATATTCTGGCGGAGTTCCCGGTGGCCTGGGTCGACAAAAACGTAGAGCGCAACGGCACCGAGCAGGCGGCCAAAGCCTATCTGAACTACCTCTACAGCCCGGCGGCGCAGCAGGTGATCACCAGCTTCTACTACCGCGTCTATGACCAGAAAGCGATGGCGGCGGCGAAGGGGCAATTCCCGGACACCCAACTGTTCCGGGTGGAAGACCAGTTCGGCGGCTGGCCGCAGGTGATGAAAACTCACTTCGCCACCGGCAGCGAGTTGGATCAGCTGTTAGCGGCAGGGCGCAAGTAAATGTTGGCGTTGTCGTCCAGTAAACGGGTGCTGCCCGGATTTGGCCTCAGCCTCGGCAGCAGCCTGTTTTATACCTGTTTGATCCTGCTGCTGCCGCTCAGTGCGCTGGTGATGCAGCTGGCGCAGATGAGCCTGGCGCAGTACTGGGAAGTGATTTCCAACCCGCAGGTGGTGGCGGCGTACAAAGTGACGCTGCTGGCCGCCGGCGTCGCCAGCCTGTTCAACGCGGTGTTCGGCATGCTGATGGCCTGGATCCTGACGCGCTACCGTTTTCCCGGCCGTTCGCTGCTGGACGGCCTGATCGATCTGCCGTTCGCGCTGCCGACGGCGGTGGCCGGCCTGACGCTGGCCGGTCTGTTTTCCACCACTGGCTGGTACGGGCAGTGGCTGGCGCACTTTGACATTAAGGTCACCTTCACCTGGCTTGGGATCGCGGTGGCGATGGCGTTCACCAGCCTGCCGTTTGTGGTGCGCACCGTGCAGCCGGTTTTGGAAGAGCTGGGGCCGGAATACGAAGAGGCGGCCGAGACGCTGGGCGCCACGCGTTGGCAGAGCTTTCGCCGCGTGGTGTTGCCTGAGGTGGCGCCGGCGCTGCTGGCCGGCACCGCCATTTCCTTTACCCGCAGCCTGGGCGAGTTTGGCGCGGTGATTTTCATCGCCGGCAATATCGCCTGGAAGACGGAAGTGACCTCGCTGATGATTTTTGTGCGTTTGCAGGAGTTCGATTACCCGGCGGCCAGCGCCATCGCCTCGGTGATCCTGGCGGCGTCGCTGCTGCTGCTGTTCAGCATTAACGTCTTGCAAAGCCGCTTCGGCAGACGTTTGGGAGGAGGGCACTGATGGCTGATATTTCCGCCTTCAACGGCGCCGAGCGCCCGCGCGTCAACTGGGGCAAGTGGACGTTGATCGCCATCGGCACGCTGTTTTCGGTGCTGCTGCTGGTGGTGCCGATGATGTCGATTTTCGCCGAGGCCTTCTCCAAAGGGTTCGGCGCGATGTGGAGCAACTTGCTCGATCCGGACATGCTGCACGCCATCTGGCTGACGGTCTTGATCGCGCTGATCACCGTGCCGTTCAACCTGGTGTTCGGCACGTTGCTGGCGTGGCTGGTGACGCGTTTCACCTTCCCCGGCCGCCAGCTGCTGCTGACGTTGATCGATATCCCGTTCGCCGTTTCACCGGTGGTGGCGGGGCTGATTTATCTGCTGTTTTATGGCAGCAACGGCCTGCTGGGCGGCTGGCTGGATGCGCATAACATCCAGATCATGTTCTCCTGGCCGGGCATGGTGCTGGTGACCATTTTCGTCACCTGTCCCTTCGTGGTGCGCGAGCTGGTGCCGATGATGCTCAGCCAGGGCAGCCAGGAAGACGAGGCCGCCATTCTGCTGGGGGCGTCCGGTTGGCAGATGTTCCGCCGCGTGACGCTGCCCAACATTCGCTGGGCGCTGCTGTACGGCGTGGTGCTGACCAACGCGCGCGCCATCGGCGAGTTCGGCGCGGTGTCGGTGGTATCCGGTTCGATTCGCGGCGAAACCTACAGCCTGCCGCTGCAGGTCGAGCTGTTGCAGCAGGATTACAACACCGTCGGGGCCTTTACCGCCGCCGCCCTGTTGACCCTGATGGCGATCGTTACCCTATTTTTGAAGAGCGCGCTGCAGTGGCGTCTGGAACGTCAAAACGCGCGTCTCGAGCGGGAGGAAAATCATGAGCATTGAGATTAACGGCATCAACAAGTACTTCGGTCGCACCAAGGTATTGAACGATATCTCGCTCGATATTGCTTCCGGCGAGATGGTGGCGCTGCTCGGGCCGTCCGGCTCCGGCAAGACCACGCTGCTGCGCATCATCGCCGGGCTGGAAAGCCAGAGCGGCGGCAAGCTGGGCTTCCACGGCACCGACGTCAGCCACATGCACGCGCGCGACAGGCGCGTGGGCTTCGTATTTCAGCACTATGCGCTGTTCCGCCACATGACGGTGTTCGACAATATCGCCTTCGGCCTGACCGTGCTGCCGCGCCGCGAGCGGCCGAATGCCGCGGCGATCAAACAGAAAGTCACTCAGTTGCTGGACATGGTGCAGCTTGGCCATTTAGCCAATCGCTACCCGTCGCAGCTGTCCGGCGGCCAGAAACAGCGCGTGGCGCTGGCGCGCGCCCTGGCGGTGGAACCGCAGATTCTGCTGCTGGATGAACCGTTCGGCGCGCTGGATGCGCAGGTGCGCAAAGAGCTGCGCCGCTGGCTACGTCAGCTGCATGAAGAGCTGAAATTCACCAGCGTGTTCGTCACCCACGATCAGGAAGAGGCGATGGAAGTGGCCGATCGCATCGTGGTGATGAGCCAGGGCAATATCGAACAGGTTGGCTCGCCGGAGGAGATTATGCGCGAGCCGGCCAGCCGCTTCGTGCTGGAGTTTATGGGGGAAGTGAACCGTCTGAACGGCGAAATTCGCGGCTCCCAGCTGTTCGTCGGCGCGCACCAGTGGCCGCTGTCGTTCCAGCCGATGCACCAGGGCAGCGTCGATCTGTTCCTGCGCCCGTGGGAAATGGAAGTGGCGACCGAGAGCAGCGAGCGCTGCCCACTGCCGGTTCAGGTGTTGGAAGTCAGCCCGCGCGGCCATTTCTGGCAGCTGACGGTGCAGCCGATCGGCTGGCACCAGGAACCGATCGGCGTGGTGCTGCCGGAAGGCAACGCTACGCCGGTGCGCGGCGGCCGTTATTACGTCGGCAGCCTCAATGCGCGGCTGTATGCCGGCGATCAACTGCTGCAACCTGTTGCGTTAGCCAAAAGCGCCTGATAGGTTTTAGCCAGTCCTTTTCTTTAAGGCAACCCCGGGGTTGCCTTTTTACTTTACGCACACCAACAGACAGGCAAAGATCGTGACAACGCTCGAACAATGCATCGGGAATACCCCGCTGGTACAACTGCAACGGCTGGCCGCCCAGGCGGGCAGCGAGGTATGGGTCAAACTGGAAGGCAACAATCCGGCGGGATCGGTGAAGGATCGCGCCGCGTTGGCGATGATCCAGCAGGCGGAGCTGCGCGGTGAGATCAAGCCCGGCGACGTGCTGATCGAGGCTACCAGCGGCAACACCGGCATTGCACTGGCGATGATCGCTGCATTGAAAGGCTATGCGCTGAAGCTGCTGATGCCGGAGAACATGAGCCTGGAGCGGCAGGCGGCGATGCGCGCCTACGGTGCGGAACTGATCCTGGTCAGCCGTGAGCAGGGGATGGAAGGGGCGCGCGATCTGGCGCTGGAGATGCAGCGCCAGGGGCAGGGCAAGGTGCTGGATCAGTTTAACAATTTCGACAATCCCTATGCCCACTTCACTACCACCGGCCCGGAGATCTGGCGCCAGACCGAAGGGCGCATCACGCACTTCGTTTCCAGCATGGGCACCACCGGCACCATTACCGGCGTGGGCGGTTACCTGAAGAGCCAGAATCCGCAGGTGCAGATCATTGGCCTGCAGCCGGCGGAAGGCAGCAGCATCCCCGGCATTCGCCGTTGGGCGCCCGCTTACCTGCCGGGTATTTTCCGCCCGGAGCTGGTGGATCAGGTGTTGGATATCGAGCAGCGCGATGCCGAGCAGACCATGCGCCAGCTGGCGCAGCGTGAAGGCATTTTCTGCGGCGTCAGCTCCGGCGGTGCGGTGGCCGGCGCCCTGCGCGTCGCGGCGGCTAATCCCGGCAGCGTGGTGGTGGCGATCGTCTGCGATCGCGGCGACCGTTACCTCTCCACCGGCGTGTTCGACTGAGCGTTCCTTCCCGGCGGCGCGTCCCGCCGGGAAACGCCTTCTCACCTCCCTGTTACAGACTGCCTGTCCGGCCCGCCGACGCGGCGGCTATCGCCTGCTCGCGCGCCAATCCCCTGACTGAAGTAGAGAAATCGCGCGACAGCGGCCACACTAACGGTGGCGAGACGCCAAGAGCGATGTGTAAGGATTGAGTAAAACCGGCTGCAGGCCGGCGGAATTGGCGGGAAAATAACGAAAATCGGTGAAGGAGCAAGGCATGAAAATTTTACTGGTCGACGATGACCTGGAGCTTGGCACCATGCTGAGCGAATACCTGACGGGCGAAGGCTTCGACGCCACGCTGGTGCTGACCGGCAAGGCGGGGGTAGAGGGCGCGCTGTCGGGCGACTATACCGCGATGATCCTCGACATCATGCTGCCGGACATGAGCGGCATCGACGTGCTGCGCGACGTGCGTAAAAAGAGCCGGCTGCCGATCATCATGCTGACTGCCAAAGGCGACAACATCGATCGGGTGATTGGCCTGGAGATGGGGGCCGACGATTACATGCCCAAGCCATGCTATCCGCGCGAATTGGTGGCGCGTCTGCGCGCGGTGCTGCGCCGTTTCGAAGAGCGGCCGCAAGAGGCGGAGGACGAGGCCGCCATCAGCTTCGGCGAGCTGACGCTGAACCCTTCAACCCGCAGCAGCGAATGGCGCGGTAAGGCGTTTGATCTGACGGCTTCGGAATTCAATCTGCTGGAGCTGTTGCTGCGCGCGCCGGACCGCGTGGTGTCGAAGGACGAACTGTCCGAGAAGGGGCTGGGTCGCCCGCGCGAGGCCTATGATCGCAGCGTGGACGTGCATATCAGCAATATCCGCCAGAAGTTGAGCGCGCTGGCCGGCAGTAAGCTGAGCATCGAGACGGTGCGCAGCATCGGCTATCGCATACGGTAACCAGACATGCGCGGAAGACTGTTCTGGAAAATTTTGCTCGGCTTTTGGCTGACCTTCCTCATCATGACGCAGGCCTTGTGGGTGGCGTTTTCTCTTTATGGCGACCGCTATGTGCCGCCGGAGAATTCCATGGCGCGGCGGGCGATAGGCCTGCAGCTGACCTCCGCCGCCACCCTGTTGCGCAGTGGCGGCATGCCGGCGCTGGAAGCCCTGACGCGTGACTGGCCGGAGGACGATCGGCGTCTACTGTCGGTGACCCCGATGACCCAACCGCCGCCTGAGCCGGAAGAACCGGTGTTTGAAGGGCGACGGATGCCGAAAGAGATTTCCGCCTGGGTGCAGACCGGAGAAGGGCAGGGTTACTGGCTGAGTTATAACGTGCGCGGGCTGCGGGAAGAGTATCGGCCGGAGCGGCGTTCCCACTTCTTCAACATTCCAGCACCGATGCTGTGGGTCGGCGGGCTGGGCGGTTTGCTGTTCAGCGCCGTGCTGGCCTGGAACCTGACCCGGCCGATGCGCCAGCTGCGCGGCGGCCTGGATCGGGTGGCGCAGGGCGATCTGTCGGTGCGGCTGTACCCAAATATGCGGCGGCGTCATGACGAGCTGTCCGACGTGGCGCGCGATTTCGATACCATGGCCGAGCGGCTGGAGCTGCTGGTCAGCGCCCGCGAGCAGTTGCTGCACGATGTTTCGCACGAACTGCGTTCACCGTTGGCGCGCCTGCAGCTGGCGATCGGCCTGGCGCGACAGAATGCCGGCAATGTCGAAACCTCGCTCAAGCGCATCGAACATGAGTCGGGGCGGTTGGACAAAATGATCGGCGAGCTGCTGGCTCTGTCGCGTACCGAACACAGCAGCTTGCCGGACGAAGAGTATTTCGATCTGTACGGTCTGGTGGACGCGGTGGTGAGCGATGCGCGCTACGAGGCGCAGGTGCCCGGCGTGGATATCGTGCTGCAGGCCGAATCGGACGTGGAGTATACCGTCAAGGGCAATGCGGAGCTGATGCGGCGTGCGGTGGATAACGTCGTGCGCAATGCGTTGCGCTTCTCCAGCCACGGCCAGCGGGTGACGGTGGCGCTGTCGCGCGTCGATAACCAGTTCCAGATCGCCGTCAGCGATCAGGGGCCGGGTGTCGAGGAGTCGAAGCTGTCGAGCATCTTCGATCCTTTCGTACGCGTGAAATCGGCGCTGTCGGGCAAGGGCTACGGCCTGGGGCTGGCGATTACCCGCAAGGTGGTGCTGGCGCACGGCGGCCAGGTTGAGGCTCGCAACGGCGACAAAGAGGGGCTGATCATCACTCTGCGCGTGCCGCGCTGGTCGTCATGACGCAGCGAGATGGGGATACCCCGAAGGGATAAAAAACGGCGCCGAGGGCGCCGTTTTTTACTGCTCATTCGCGATAACTTCGATTACTTCTTGATGCGGATGATCGGGGTTTCGCCAACGGTCACGCTGCCGGACAGTTTGATCAGCTCTTTGATCTCGTCCATGTTGGAGATAACGACCGGCGTCAGGGTAGACTTGGCTTTTTCTTCCAGCAGTGGCAGGTTGAACTCGATAACGACGTCGCCTTTCTTGACGCGCTGGCCTTCTTCGGCGATGCGTTTGAAGCCTTCGCCTTTCAGTTCTACGGTATCGATGCCGAAGTGGACGAACAGCTCAATGCCGCTGTCGGATTCGATAGAGAATGCATGGTTGGTTTCGAAAATCTTGCCGATGGTGCCGTCAACCGGAGCAACCATTTTGTTGCCGGCCGGTTTGATGGCGATACCGTCGCCAACGATTTTTTCAGCGAACACTACGTCCGGCACATCTTCGATATTGACGATTTCGCCAGAAAGGGGAGCGACGATCTCGATAGTGCCCGTGTCTTTCTTGTCATCAGAAACCAGAGATTTCAGTTTATCGAACAAACCCATGATCTTCTCCTAAGCATTAAATTGGGCGGCGTTCCAGTGTCGTGGAAGTTTAGCAGAGCGTTTTTTCTTCGATGAATTTATTGACGCAATTCATCAGGTCTTGTGCCGTTGGCTGTGCCAAGGCCTGCGCTGCCAACGCCTTCACATCTTCGAAATTCGTGTTACGAATAATTTTCTTGATGCGCGGGATTGAAATCGCACTCATGCTGAACTCATCCAGCCCCATGCCCAATAACAACAGTGTAGCACGCTCATCACCAGCCAGTTCGCCGCACATGCCGGTCCACTTGCCTTCCGCGTGAGATGCATCAATAACCTGTTTGATCAGGCCAAGCACTGATGGGGACATCGGGTTATAGAGATGAGAAATCAGCTCGTTGCCGCGATCTACCGCCAGAGTATACTGGGTTAGATCGTTTGTCCCAATACTAAAGAAGTCGACTTCTTTCGCCAGGTGGTGAGCGATGACCGCCGCAGCCGGTGTTTCCACCATCACGCCCACTTCGATGCTCTCGTCAAACGCCTTGCCTTCTTCGCGCAGTTGCGCCTTCAGCGTCTCGATTTCGCCTTTCAGATCGCGCACTTCTTCCACGGAGATGATCATCGGGAACATGATGCGCAGTTTGCCGAACGCCGAGGCGCGCAGGATGGCGCGCAGCTGGGCGTGCAGGATTTCACGGCGGTCCATCGCAATGCGGATGGCGCGCCAGCCGAGGAACGGGTTCTCTTCCTTCGGCAGGTTCATGTACGGCAGGTCTTTGTCGCCGCCGATGTCCATGGTGCGGACGATCACCGCCTGCGAGCCCATGGCTTCCGCCACGGCCTTGTAAGCCTGGAACTGCTCGTCTTCGGTCGGCAGCGAGTCGCGGTCCATGAACAGGAATTCAGTACGATACAGGCCGACGCCTTCCGCGCCGTTGCGCTCTGCACCCGCGACGTCGCGCACGGTGCCGATGTTGGCGCAGACTTCAACCTGATGGCCGTCCAGCGTAATCGCCGGCAGGTCCTTCAGCTTGGCCAGATCGTTTTTCTCGGTGATGTATTGGTTCTGGGCGGCTTTCAGCTGATCGATAACGTCAGCGGTCGGGTTAACGTAAATCTGGTTGTTAACCGCGTCCAGAATCAGGTAGTCGTCGTTTTTCACCTGCTTGGTCACGTCGCTGGTGCCGACGATCGCCGGCAGCTCCAGGGAGCGCGCCATGATGGAGGTATGGGAGGTACGGCCGCCGAGGTCGGTGATGAAGCCCAGCACTTTGTCCAGGTTCAGCTGTGCGGTCTCGGACGGGGTCAGATCGGTGGCCACCAGGATCACTTCGTCCTGAATGGAGCCCAGATCGACGATCGGCATGCCCAGGATGTTTTGCAGCAGGCGCTTGCCGATGTCGCGCACGTCGGCGGCGCGTTCTTTCAGGTATTCGTCGTCCAGCTCTTCCAACGCTTTCGCCTGGCCTTCGATCACGGTGTAGGCGGCGGCGTCTGCGGAGGCCAGATCGTCTTTGATTAGGGCTATGATTTCCTGCTCAAGCTCTTCGTCTTCCAGCAACATGATGTGGCCTTCGAAGATAGCTTCCTTCTCTTCGCCGAAGGTTTCGCCAGCTTTGGTCTTGATCGCTTCCAGCTGTTCGGACGCTTTCGCGCGGCCGGCCAGAAAACGTGAGACTTCCTGCTCTACTTGATCAGCAGAGATTTTCTTCCGGTTGATGACGATGTCGTCTTCTTTCAGCAAGAGAGCCTTACCAAAAGCGATGCCCGGTGATACTAAAATGCCTGAAATCATAACCCTACCTTACTCTTGACTGGTGTTAACTAAAAAGACGGGCCGATTACTCAAGCTCTGCCATCAGTTTTACCAAGTGCTCAACGGCTTTCTGCTCGTCTTCACCTTCAGCTGAGATGGTCACTACGGTCCCTTGAGTCAGCCCCAGAGTTTGCAGTTTGAACAGGCTTTTAGCGCTGGCGCTTTTGCCGTTGGAGGTCACGGTGATGTCAGACGTGAAGCCTTTGGCTTCTTTAACGAACTGAGCGGCAGGGCGAGTATGCAGACCATTCGGAGCGGTAATAGTAACTTCTTGCTGGAACATTGATGTTTCCCCAACTTATTGGATTAATGTTGTGGAGTTAAAGTTTAGCCCAGGGGGCTGACTTTAACTTGTCTGGTTATAGCGCCTGACTATGGACAGGGGCGAACGTTGATGCAACAGAAAACGACGCGTTAGGCACTTCAGATCAAAAAACTCGGCTTTAGACGTCGTTCCAATCCGCTCCCCATTATGCCCGATTCGCCGCGTCGGCGACAGATGAGTAAATCGATTCAGCCTCGACCGGGCTCGGAGAGTGATTAATTTTGCGCATCGAAATAATGCACCGTTAAATACTAAAGGCGACGGGCAAAAGCAATCTTGGACTGCTATAAAGTTTGATCCAGTCCACAAAAAAGCACCCTGCAGGGTGCTTTTTTAGCGATTTGTGCAGTGGCGGAATTACTGCTGCAATTCCTGCTCGGTGAACAGATCGGCGAACAGCGCGGTGCTGAGATAACGTTCGCCGGAAGAGGGCAGGATGACCACGATAGTCTTGTCGGCGAACGCCGGTTCTTCGGCCAGTTTCACCGCCGCCGCGACCGCTGCGCCGGAGGAGATGCCCGCCAGGATGCCTTCTTCGTCCATCAGGCGGCGCGCCATGCTGATGGCTTCGTCGTTGGAGACTTTCTCGACGCGATCCACCAGATCCAGATCGAGGTTGCCCGGAATGAAGCCGGCGCCGATGCCCTGGATCTTGTGCGGGCCCGGCTTCAGCTCTTCACCGGCCAGCGCCTGGCTGATGACCGGCGAGTCGGTCGGCTCGACCGCCACGGTGGTGATGGCTTTGCCTTTGGTGTTTTTGATGTAGCGGCTGACGCCGGTCAGCGTGCCGCCGGTGCCGACGCCGGAGATGAACACGTCGACTTCCCCGTCGGTGTCTTCCCAGATTTCCGGGCCGGTGGTTTTTTCATGGATCGCCGGGTTGGCCGGGTTGCTGAACTGTTGCAGGATCAGGTAACGGTTCGGATCGGTGGCGACGATCTCTTCCGCCTTGGCGATGGCGCCCTTCATGCCTTTCGCCCCTTCGGTCAGCACCAGGTTGGCGCCCAGCGCTTTGAGCAGCTTGCGGCGCTCGATGCTCATGGTTTCCGGCATGGTCAGCGTCAGCTTGTAACCGCGCGCGGCGGCGACGAAGGCCAGCGCGATGCCGGTGTTGCCGCTGGTCGGCTCCACCAGTTCTTTACCGGCGGTCAGCACGCCGCGTTGTTCCGCATCCCAAATCATATTGGCACCGATGCGGCATTTGACGCTGAAGCTCGGGTTGCGTGATTCAACCTTGGCCAGAATGCGTCCGTTGCCGATACGGTTCAGACGAACCAGCGGCGTATGGCCGATTGTTAATGAGTTGTCTTCATATATCTTGCTCATAGCCCGTCCTTTAACTCTATGAAAATGTGGGGAACATCGAAAGCATACGCTAACAGTACCGGCAGGGAAGTAAAGAATTGGTATATCTATATGTTATTAGGAAATAAGTTTTAAGCACAATGATAAGGGCGCGAAATGCGCGCCCTGTCGAAAATTTCCGCGCTGTCGGCGGCAAAAAACGGCGGTTATCGGACGAATTGCGAGCGGTAGCGATCGACCCACATCGCGGTGGCGCCGCAGACGGCGACCGGCAGGATCACCAGGTTGAGGATCGGGATCATGGTGAACAGGCTGACCAGCGCGCCGAACTGCAGGTTGTCGGTTTTGTGCTGGCGCAGTGCGCGGCGCATATCGGCAAAGCTCACCTTGTGGTTGTCGAACGGATAGTCGCAATACTGGATCGCCAGCATCCAGGCGCTGAACAGGAACCACAGCACCGGCGCCACCGTTTGACCGATGCCGGGCACGAAGTACAGCGCCAGCAACAGCAGCGCGCGCGGCAGGTAATACATCAGCTTGCGCCATTCGCGCGCCATGATGCGCGGCAGATCTTTGGCGATGCCGAGCAGGCCGGTGTCCGGCAGCGGTTTGCCGGTCAGGCTGCCTTCGAGCTGTTCCGCCAGCAGGCCGCAGAACGGCGCGGCAATAAGATTGGTGAGGGTGCTGAACAGATAGCTGAACACCAGCAGCACCGAAATGACCGCCAGCGGCCACAGCAGGTAGCTCAACCATTGCAGCCAGTCGGGAACGTGGCTCATCATCGCCGGGATCCAGTCGCCGAGGCGGCTGAACAGCCACCAGAAAGCGGAACCCATCAGCAGCACGTTGACCAGCAACGGCAGAACCACATAGCGTTTAATCCCCGGGCGTGAAATCAGACGCCAGCCTTCGGCGAAATAGTGAATGCCGCTGGTCGATCGGGGAGAGGGCTGCGTATAGGACATATCTTAAGTTATCTCGTTGTCTGAACAGGCATCATTATCATATAGGGATGATTTTCCACTGGCTAGGGTAGGGTTGGCTGAAAAACCAGCAGAAAAAGGCAGTATAATCATCTTTATTGGCATAAAGTTCAGCACGGACTTGCACTTGTGTGCGCGGGCAAATAGAGTTAAAGAGTGAATGTTTGCCGCGGTGGCAATGTATTGGAACAACAGAGATAGCAATGATGCAGGATTTGCGTCTGATATTAATCGTTGTTGGCGCGATCGCCATAATAGCGCTGTTATTGCACGGTCTGTGGACCAGTCGCAAAGAACGGTCAGCGCTCTTCCGCGATCGCCCAGCCAAACGTTCCCAAAAGGAACGTGAACAAACTCCGATCGACGATCTCGAAGAAGGCGTCGGTGAGGTGCGCGTACGCGCCGCTCACCCGCAAGACGAGCCGTCATTCGGCCATTTCGATGCCGCACGCGAAGAACCCGTGGCCGCGCCGAAGCCCGCTCCGGCGGCTGCGCCAGCGCCCCGCGCCGTTCAGCCGGCCGCTCATCAAACGCCGCCTCCGCTGTCTCAGCGGCCGGAGTACGATGACATCCTGCTGAACAACTACGCGCCGGACGAAGAACCGGCCGAACCGCAGCAACCGCAACCGGCCGCGCGCCGTGAGCCGCGTGTCGACGATCTGCCGCATGAACATGAGGCGCCGCAGAGGGCTGAACCGGCATTCCACGCCGAGCCGGCCCCTGTGCAGCCCGCGCCGGAAGTGAAGCCGGCGCAGGAGCCTGCGCCACAGCCACAACAGCCGGCGGCTGCGCCAATTCAGGCCAAGCTGAAAGAGACCGTGCTGGTGCTGCACGTCGCGGCCCATCAGGGCGGCGTAATCGGCGGCGAAGTGCTGCTGCAGAGCGTGTTGCAGGCGGGCTTCCAGTTTGGCGAGATGGGCATCTTCCACCGCCATATCAGCCCGGCCGGCAGCGGCCCGGTGCTGTTCAGCCTGGCGAACATGGTCAAGCCGGGGTCGTTCGATCCTGACATGATGTCCGACTTCTCCACGCCGGGCGTGTCGATGTTCATGATGGTGCCGTCTTACGGCGACGCCAATCAGAACTTCAAGCTGATGCTGCAGTCGGCACAGCGCATCGCCGACGACGTGGGCGGCGTGGTGCTGGACGACGAGCGCCGCATGATGACGCCGCAGAAGCTGGAAACCTACAAAGCGCGTATCCGTGAAGTGTTGGAAAACAACGCCTGACCGGATTGCCGCGCGCACTGAACATCCGTAACAACAAAGCCCCCGCTAGCCGGGGGTTTTTTATCTTTGATGGTGAGCCATGGAATCGATAATCCAACAAATCAATCAACTACGAGCCACACTGCGCCATCATGAATACCAGTATCATGTGCTGGATGCGCCCGAAGTGCCGGATGCGGAATATGACCGCCTGATGCGCGAGCTGCGCGAGCTGGAGAGCGAGCATCCGGAGCTGATCACCGCCGATTCGCCGACCCAGCGCGTGGGCGCGGCGCCGCTGGCGGCGTTCGACCAGGTGCGCCACGAAGTGCCGATGCTGTCGCTGGACAACGTGTTTGACGAAGAGAGCTTCCTGGCGTTTTACAAGCGCGTGCAGGACAGGCTCAAGAGCAGCGATCCGCTGACCTTCTGCTGCGAGCTGAAGCTGGATGGCCTGGCGGTCAGCCTGCTGTACGAAGACGGCGAACTGGTGCGCGCGGCGACGCGCGGCGACGGCACCACCGGCGAGAACATCACTACCAACGTGCGCACCATTCGCGCCATCCCGCTGCGCCTGACCGGCGACAACATCCCGCGCCGGCTGGAAGTGCGTGGCGAAGTGTTCATGCCGCAGGCCGGTTTCGAACAGATGAACGAAGAAGCCCGGCGCAAAGACGGCAAGGTATTCGCCAACCCGCGCAACGCCGCCGCCGGCTCGCTGCGCCAGCTCGATCCGCGCATTACCGCCAAACGTCCGCTGACCTTCTTTTGCTATGGTGTCGGCCTGCTGGAGGGCGGCGAGCTGCCGCGCAGCCACTTTGAACGCCTGATGCAGTTCAAGGCCTGGGGCCTGCCGGTCAGCGATCGCGCCCAGCGCCGCACCGGCAGCGAGGAAGTGCTGGCATTTTATCGCCAGGTCGAGCAGGACCGCGCGCAGCTCGGGTTCGACATCGACGGCGTGGTGATCAAGATTGACGATATCGATCTGCAGGAAACGCTGGGCTTTGTGGCGCGTGCGCCGCGTTGGGCGACGGCGTTCAAATTCCCGGCGCAGGAGCAGATCACCGTGGTGCGCGAAGTGGAGTTTCAGGTTGGCCGCACCGGTGCGATTACGCCGGTGGCGCGCCTTGAGCCGGTGCTGGTGGCCGGGGTGACCGTCAGCAACGCGACCTTGCACAACGCCGATGAAATTGAGCGTCTGGGGCTGCGCATCGGCGATACGGTGATCGTGCGCCGCGCCGGCGACGTGATCCCGCAGGTGGTGGGGGTGCTGGAAGACCGCCGGCCACAGGATGCGCGCGAAGTGGTGTTCCCGCTGCACTGCCCGGTGTGCGGTTCCGACGTTGAGCGCGTGGAAGGCGAGGCCGTGGCGCGCTGCACCGGCGGTCTTATCTGCGGCGCGCAGCGCAAAGAGGCGTTGAAGCACTTCGTTTCCCGCCGCGCGCTGGACGTTGAAGGCATGGGCGACAAGATCATCGAGCAGCTGGTGGACAAGGAGTACGTGAAGAACCCGGCCGATCTGTTCCGGCTGTCCGCCGGCATTCTGACCGGCCTGGATCGCATGGGGCCGAAATCGGCGCAGAATCTGGTCAACGCGCTGGAGAAATCCAAGCAGACCACCTTCGCCCGTTTCCTGTATGCGCTCGGCATTCGCGAGGTCGGTGAGGCGACCGCCGCCAACCTGGCCGCGCATTTCGGATCGCTCGAGAAGCTGTTCGCCGCCGATATCGAGGCGTTGAAAGAAGTGCCGGATGTCGGCGAAGTGGTGGCCAAACACACCCGCAATTTCCTCGATGAAGCGCTCAATCAGCAGGTGATCAACGAGCTGGTGGGCGCCGAGATCGGCATCCGCTGGCCGGCGCCGGTGGTGGTGGTGGTGGAAGAGATAGACAGCCCGTTCGCCGGCAAAACCGTGGTGCTGACCGGCTCGCTGAGCCAGCTGTCGCGCGACGAGGCCAAAGATCGCCTGACGGCGCTGGGCGCCAAGGTCAGCGGCAGCGTGTCGAAGAAAACCGATCTGGTGATCGCCGGCGAGGCGGCCGGCTCCAAGCTGGCGAAGGCGCAGGAGCTGGGTATCGCCGTGATCGACGAAGCGGAAATGATCCGCCTGCTGGGTGACTGATGGAAAAGGAAAACCTGCTGGAGATCGCCAATACCGTGATGCCGTTCGGCAAGTACCAGGGGCGGGTGCTGATCGACCTGCCCGAAGAGTACCTGCTGTGGTTCGCCCGCAAGGGCGAATTCCCCAAAGGCAAGCTCGGCATGCTGATGGAGATGACGCTGGCGATTAAAATCGAAGGGCTTGATCACCTGGTCAAGCCGCTGAAGAAAAGCTGATCTGACGGGCCTCGGCCCGTCTTTTGTTACCTGCGCGACGCCTGTGCGTTGGGCACCGCCTGTTGCGCCCGCTGCTTGCGCTGGTACCTTTTCGCCAGCACTGCGCAGGTCATCAACTGCACCTGATGAAACACCATCAGCGGCAGCACCATGATCCCCACCGTCGCCGCCGGGAACAGGATATTGGCCATCGGAATGCCGTTCGCCAGGCTCTTCTTCGAGCCGCAAAACACGATGGTGATCTCGTCCGCCTTGCTGAACCCCAGCCAACGTGCCATGTAAGTGTTCACCACCAGCACGATCGCCAGCAGCACGATGCTGCCGCCGACGATAAACGCCAGCGAACCAAGCCCTACCTGATGCCAGATACCGTGCGTCACCGCTTCGCTGAAGGCGGCGTACACCACCAGCAAAATCGAGGTCTGGTCGGTTTTGCCGATCAGCGGGCGATGGCGCTCGATCCAGCCGCCGATCAGCGGCCGCAGCAGGTGGCCAGCGACGAACGGCACCAGCAGCTGCAGCACGATCGAGCCCACCTGCCGCAGGCTGCCGGTATCGCCGTGCACATTCATCAGCAGGCCGACCAACAGCGGCGACACGAAGATCCCCAGCAGGCTGGAGGCGGAGGCGCTGCACACCGCCGCCGCCACGTTGCCGCCCGCCAGCGAGGTGAAGGCGATGGCCGATTGCACGGTGGCGGGCAGGATGCACAGGTAGATGAAACCGGCGTACAGCTCGGGGCTGACGTCGATCGGCGCCCACCAGGCGAACAGCATGCCCAGCGCCGGAAAAATGATGAAGGTGCTGAACATCACCCACAGATGCAGCCGCCAGTTGTTGCTGCCGGCCAGGATGGCCTCGCGCGACAGCTTGGCGCCGTGCATGAAGAACAGCAAGGCGATGGCGGCGATGGTCAGGGCGTTGAGCCAGCCGACGAACTCACCGCGTGCCGGCAGGAACGACGCCAGCAGTACGGTGGCGATCAGCGTCAGGGTAAAACGATCGGGCAGAAATCTCATGGCGGTGCGCTCAGGGTAGAAAATCGATGGGGCTATTCTCACGCGCGGGGATATAATAATTAAATTGATTTATTTAATTCATATATGAATAAAACACATGAATTACTCACTCAAACAGCTGCGGGTGTTTGTCGCCATCGCTCGCCACGGCAGTTTCAGCCGCGCCGGCGAGGCGATCGGTCTGACGCAATCGGCGGTCAGCCACAGCGTGAAAGAGCTGGAAGCGGAGGTCGGCGTTCGCCTGCTGGATCGCACCACGCGTGAAGTGGTGTTGACCGATGCCGGCCTGCGGCTGGCCAACCGGGTCGAACGGTTGCTGGACGAGCTGCAGACCACTCTGCTGGATGTGCGCAGCTTTGGCGTACAGCGCAGCGGTACGGTGCGGGTGGCGACGAGCCAGACCATTTCCGCCCATCTGATGCCGCAGTGCATCGCCGCCGGCGAGCGCCAATACCCGGAGATCCGCATCATGCTGCGCGATCAGGCGCAGCAGCAGGTGCTGCACAGCGTGCGCAACGCGGAGGTGGATTTCGGCATCGTGGTCGATCCGGTGCAGGCGGTGGATCTGGAGTGCGAAGCGGTGCTGCACGAGCCGTTCCTGTTGCTGTGCCGCGACGATCATCCGTTCGCGGCGCAGCAGGCGGTGCATTGGTCGGCGCTGAACGGTTGCCGCCTGGTGTTGCAGGACTATGCGTCGGGCAGCCGACCGCTGATCGACAGCGCGCTGAGGCAGCAGGGCGTGGAGGCGCAGGTAGTGCAGGAAATCGGCCATCCGGCCACGCTGTTCCCGATGGTGGCGGAGGGGATCGGCATCAGCATTTTCCCGGCGTTGGCGCTGCCGCTGCCGGAAGGGGGGCGGCTCCGGGTGCGTCGGCTGGTGCCGGAGATCAACCGCGCGTTGATGCTGGTGCGGCGCAAGAACCGCTCGCTGACGCCGGCGGCGGAGGCCATCTGGCAGGTGGCGCGTCAGCAGGCGGCGCTGCTGCACCAGCGCCGGCAGGAAAACGCGGCATATTGACTCAGATATAGACGTCCACCGCGTTGAGCGGCGTCGGGCGGTTTACGCTGTCGCCGGATTGCGCTGCGGCTTTTGCCATCTGCTCCTGCTGCTGCTTTTCCATTTCTTCTTTCTGGATGCGTGCGATCTCGGCTTGCAACATCTTGATCTGCGCTTCGATCAGCTGTTTCTGCTTTTCGATTTCCTTAGGATCGGCGTCGGAGTCCTTTAGCTCCACCAACTTTTGCTGCAGCGACTGAATCTGCCGGTTCAGCGCCTTGATGCGGGCCGAGGCGCGGCTTTCGTTGAGGTTGACCGGTTCGTCATTGCCGTTGGCGCGTTCTTTTTTCTCCATCTTGCCGCCTTGCGGCTGGTTGTTGACCGGTTTGGCCATCAGCAATTCGCCCTGATGGCCCGGCGCGCTGAACACGTTGCTGACGCCGGGAACGGTATTTTTGATCGGTACGATCATGGTGATGGTGGTCGACATGAATGCTCTCCCTGAGTCGGTATATCGCTGTTCAGGGTATCGGCAGCGGCGGCTAAATCTTTACCTGCCGCAGGCGCGGCCAACGCTGCAGCCAGCCTTTGTCGAGCACGCGCTGGGCATAGGCCGCGCGATCGCCGTTTTTCGCGTTAAAGGTAATGGTGTCGTCGAACAGCGCCGCGAGCCCGAAGGGGGCCACCAGCGTGATGCTGTCGTCGGCGTTCAGGCGCGCGCCGATCGCCGTTTCCACTTCGGTCCAGAAGCTGATGGCCTCTTCGCTGTCGCGATAAGGCGCCCGGCCGCCGCGCAGGTGCATGCGCGCCTGGTTCTTGACCGACCAAGGTCGCGGCAGCCACTGTTGCAAACGCACCTCCAGCATGCGATCGCGCTCAGCGTCCGCACGCTCCGCATCGAAGTGGATCACGTCGATATCGTTGAGCGGCGTGGGCTCCGTATAGCCATGGCGCCGATCCCACACCAGATTGCGCACAAAGCCGGCGCCGAGGCACCAGTCATTCAAGCCGAGCCGGCGCACGGTGCGCAGGGCGGCCATGCGTGCGTTATCTTGTTGCAGCCAGTCGATAATTTGCCGTTGCGGATCCATCACCCCTCCTGTTTTCGCGGCTACTGTAACCCGAAGCGGCAACGGGTGAAATGGGGGAAAGCGTGATGGCGGCGATCGCGTGCAAAATAATTTTCTTTTCCCACTGACTACACTTGGTGCAGGGCTTTTATCTCGTCACGCAGGGCAAGGGAGGGGGCTATGTTTCAGGCAACGGTGGGCCAACGCGGCTATCGCTTTGGCGATCTGCGCCAGCTGATGGCGAAAGCATCGCCGGCGCGTTCCGGCGATTATCTGGCGGAGGTGGCGGCGAAGAGCGCCGAAGAGCGCATGGCGGCGCGCATCGCGCTGGCGGATGTGCCGCTCAAGGCGTTCCTGCAGCAGGTGCTGGTGCCGTACGAACAGGACGAGGTGACGCGCCTGATTATCGACAGCCACGACGCCGCCGCCTTTGCGCCCATCTCGCACCTCACGGTCGGCGATTTTCGCGACTGGCTGCTGAGCGAGCAGGCGGACAGCGCCATGCTGGCGCAGGTGGCCGCCGGCATTACGCCGGAGATGGCGGCGGCGGTAAGCAAGATCATGCGCAATCAGGATCTGATCCTGGTGGCGAAGAAATGCCGGGTGGTGACGCGCTTTCGCAATACCATCGGCCTGCCGGGCCACCTCAGCGTGCGGCTGCAGCCCAATCACCCGACCGACAGCCTGCAGGGCATCGCCGCCAGCATGCTGGACGGTCTGCTGTACGGCAGCGGCGACGCGGTGGTCGGCATCAACCCGGCCAGCGACAGCCTGCCGCTGCTGGAAAAGCTCAACTACATGCTGGACGACGTGATCCAGCGCTTCGCCATACCCACCCAATCCTGCGTGCTGACCCACGTGACCAACACGCTGCGGCTGATGGAGCGCGGCGCGCCGGTGGATCTGGTGTTTCAGTCGATCGCCGGCACCGAGGCGGCCAATCGCGGTTTCGGCATCAGCCTGGCGCTGCTGGCGGAGGCGCAGCAGGCGGCGCTGAGCCTCAGGCGCGGCTCGCTGGGCGATAACGTGATGTATTTCGAAACCGGGCAGGGCAGTTGCCTGTCGGCCAACGCGCATCACGGCGTCGATCAGCAGACCTGCGAGGCGCGCGCCTATGCGGTGGCGCGCCATTTCTCGCCGCTGCTGATCAACACCGTGGTGGGGTTTATCGGCCCCGAATACCTGTATGACGGCAAACAAATTATCCGCGCCGGGCTGGAGGATCATTTCTGCGGCAAGCTGCTCGGCCTGCCGCTGGGCTGCGACGTCTGCTACACCAACCATGCCGAAGCCGATCAGGACGACATGGACACGCTGCTGACGCTGTTGGCCGCCGCCGGGCTGACGTTCCTGATCGGCGTGCCGGGCGCGGACGACATCATGCTCAATTACCAAAGCACTTCGTTCCACGATGCGCTCTATATCCGTGAACTGCTGGGGCTGAAGCACGCGCCGGAGTTCGCCGCCTGGCTGGCGGCGATGAACATCACCGACGAGCGCGGGCGGCTGCGCGACGCCGCCGCCAACCACCCGCTGTTGCTGGCGCTGCAGGGAGAACGGACATGAGCAAACCGGTTCACGTCAACAGTTGGGACTCGCTGCGCGCCTTTACCGACGCGCGCATCGCGTTGGGGCGCACCGGCGCCAGCCTGCCGACCGACGAGCTGCTGCGCTTCGGCCTGGCCCATGCCCAGGCGCGCGACGCGGTGCATCAGCCTTTCGACAGCGAGCGGCTGGCGGCGGATTTGCACCAGGCCGGTTGGCCCTCGCTGGCGGTGCACAGCCAGGCCGCCGACCGCGCCGCCTATCTGCGCCGTCCGGATCTGGGGCGGCGATTGGCGTCGGACAGCCGCAGCCTGCTGCTTGGCTCACCATCGCGCCGTGTCGATCTGCTGCTGGCGGTGGCGGATGGCCTTTCTTCCAAGGCGGTGCACCGCCAGGCATTGCCGCTGCTGCAGGCGCTGCGGCCCTATCTCGATACGCTGGGGCTGAACGTCTCACCGGTGGTGTTGGCGCATCAGGCGCGGGTGGCGCTGGGGGATGAGATTGGCGAATGCCTGCAGGCCCGGGCGGTGGCGGTGCTGATCGGCGAACGGCCGGGGCTGTCGTCGCCGGACAGCCTGGGCATTTATTTGACCTGGGAGCCGAATGCGCGCAGAACGGACGCCGAGCGTAACTGCATTTCCAACGTGCGGCCGGAGGGGCTGGATTACCCGCAGGCGGCGTTCCGTCTGGCCTGGCTGCTGGAGCAGGCGTTCCAGCGGCGGCTGAGCGGCATCGAGCTGAAGGACGAGAGCGACAATCCGGCGCTGCACAACCGGGTGACACCGCTTTACCCCCAGCTGGGCGGCTGACCGAGGGTTTGCTGCAGCAGGGCGGTGAAGGCCGCCAGCCGGGCGGACACCTTCGCCATCGGGCGCAGCAGATAGATGCCTTGCTGCTCATGGCGCGGATCTTCGAGCATCTGAACCAGTTGCCCATTCTGCACGTCCGGCCCCACCACCCAGTTGGGCAGGAAGGCAATGCCGAGGCCGAGCAGCGCCGCCTGGCGCTGCGCGGTGAAGTCGTCGCAGCGCAGCGCCATGGTGCAGCGGCTCATCAGCGCCGCGTCGAGGATCTGCGCCCAGCAGGCCGGCTGCTGTTTGTGGTAGCGGGCGATCAGCCGATGCTGCGGCAACGCTTCCAGATCGCTCGGCAGGCCATAGCGGGCGACGTAGGCGGGGCTGGCGCACATCACCCAGCGTTGCGTGGCGATACGGCTGGCGTACAGCGCGCTGTCCTTCTGTTCGCCGATGCGGAGGGCGGCGTCCAGCCGTTCCTGCGTCGGATCGGTCTGGCGTTCGGTCAGATCGAGATCGATAGACAGCTGAGGATAGCGTTCCGCCAGCGTCGGCAGCAGCGGCAGCACATAGGTTTTGCCGAAGGTCGGCAGGCAGCTGATGCGCAGCGTGCCCTGCGGCGTTTCGTTCAGCGCGTTCAGCTCGGCGTGAATGCCGGTAATGTCCGTCATCAGCGCGGCGGCGCGCGTCAGCAGCAGCTCGCCGGCGTCGGTCAGCAGCAGCCCACGGGTGGAGCGGACGAACAGCGTGGCGCCGAGCGCGCTTTCCAGGGCGTCGATATGGCGCACCAGCGAGGAGGGCACCATGCCCAGCCGGCGAGCGGCGGCGGAAAAGCTGCCCAGGCGGGCCACGTCGAGAAAGATCGGCAGATGTTCAACATAACGGGCGTCATTCATTTTTGCATTATATGCAAAAGCGTTTCTTATGAATACCCGCTTCTCTGTCGGCGGCGCTGCGGCTACTCTGGCTGCGGGTTGACGGCGGCTTCAACGCCGCTGCATCCCGGCCGTATAGAGAGAAAACGCATAAACCTCGCGGCGCTTAGCACTAAATAACAGATGTTTTTCCCAGGCTGCATGAGCCGCCTGCGGAGTTGATTGTCGCTCCAACACCAGATTAACCGTTCAATTTGATATCCGACTCGGCATTAATGATTAGTGAGCCTTTACTTTCACACGTCATGCCGTGGGTTCTGGATATCGGCCGGCCAGCCGTGCCGGTTTTTTTGTCGCCTCAGGCTGAATCGTTCCAACTGATGAGCGCGCCTTGGGGGGCATCTTGGCCCACCGTCGGTGGGTCTTTTGAACGCGCAGGATCGCGATCCCGCGCTGGTGGAGGAGTGAGTCATGAACGAAAAACACGGGTGTTCCTGTGCGCGCCATTTGGCGCAGGGTTTTGCCAGGCAGTCGATCAACGCCGGGGAGGGCGAAATCTATCAAATCTCGCTGATGAGCGCGCTCATCGACGGGGTCTACGAGGGTGAAACCACCATTGCCGAGTTGCTCAAACACGGTGATTTCGGCCTCGGCACCTTCAATCACCTGGATGGCGAACTGATCGCTTTCGACCAGGAAATACACCAGCTGCGCGCCGACGGCAGCGCCCGCCCAGCCGGTTTGCAACAGAAAACCCCTTTCGCCGTCGTCACCTTTTTCCAGCCCAGTATCAGCCAGCAGTTCGACCGGCCGATCACCAAGGCGCAGCTGCACCAATGCATCGATGAACAGGTCGCCTCGCCGAACCTGTTTTGCGCGGTGCGGGTCGACGGTGAGTTCAGCCACGTGGAAACCCGCACCGTGCCGCGTCAGGAACGGCCCTATCGCCCGATGCTGGAAGCGATAGAAGAGCAGCCGACCTTCTCGTTTCATCAACGGCGCGGCACGCTGGTCGGCTTCCGCTCGCCGGATTACATGCAGGGCATCGGCGTGGCCGGCTATCACGAACATTTCGTTACCGACGACCGCAGCGGCGGCGGCCACGTGCTGGATTACCAGCTCGATCACGGCCGCCTGCAGTTCGGCGTCATCACCCGTCTCAATCTTCAGTTGCCGCATGATGCGGATTTCTTGCGCGCCAACCTCTGCCCAGAGGATTTGGATCGCGCGATTCGTTCCGCCGAGGGCTAACCCCGGCGATCGTTTTCTTAGGAGGTGGAACCATGGCACAGGAAAAAACAGGCAATGACTGGCAATGCGGCGCCGATTTGGTGGTGAAAAATCTGGAAGCACAGGGCGTCAAACACGTTTTCGGCATTCCGGGCGCCAAGATCGACCGGGTGTTCGACTCGCTGGAGGACGCACCGTCGATTGAAACGGTGGTGGTGCGGCATGAGGCCAACGCGGCCTTTATGGCGGCGGCGGTCGGCCGCCTGACCGGCAAGGCCGGGGTGGCGCTGGTCACCTCCGGGCCGGGCAGCTCCAACCTGATCACCGGGCTGGCCACCGCCACCTCGGAGGGGGACGCGGTAGTGGCCTTTGGCGGGGCGGTGAAGCGCGCCGACAGCCTGAAGCAGACACACCAGAGCATGGATACCGTCAGCATGTTCCGGCCGGTGACCAAGTATTGCGCCGAAGTGCACGCCGGTTCGGCGATTTCCGAGGTGATCGCCAACGCCTTCCGCCGCGCCGAGTTTGGCCGGCCGGGAGCCTCGTTCGTCAGCCTGCCGATGGATATCGTCAATGAACCGGTCAGCGCGCCGGTGTTGGCCGGCTGCCGCTTGCCGCGCATGGGGGCCGCGGCGGCGGACGACATCCAGGCGGCGGTGAAGCTGATCCGCCAGGCCAAATGCCCGGTATTGCTGCTCGGTTTGCAGGCTAGCCGGCCGGAGAACAGCGAGGCGGTGCGCCATCTGCTGTACCGCACCCACATGCCGGTGGTCGGCACCTATCAGGCGGCGGGAGTGATCGACGTCAATCACTTCGCCCGTTTCGCCGGCCGCGTTGGCCTGTTCAACAATCAGCCGGCCGATCAGCTGTTGCAGAAGGCCGATCTGGTGGTGAGCGTCGGCTATGATCCGATCGAATACGATCCCTGCATGTGGAACAGTCATGGGCGGCTGAAACTGGTGCACATCGACGTGCTGCCGGCGGATATCGATACCTGCTATCGGCCTGACGTCGAGCTGGTGGGCAACATCAGCGCCACGTTGAACATGATGACCGAAACGTTCAATGAGGCGGTCTGCGTGCCGCCGGAGGTGGAGCTGATCCTCACCGATCTCGGCCGCCAGCGCACAGAACTGGCGGAGCGCGCCGCGCGCCGCGGCGGCATGCCGATCCACCCGCTGCGCATCGTCAAGGAGCTGCAGGATATCGTCAGCGACGACGTGACGCTGTGCGTGGACATGGGCAGCTTCCACATCTGGATCGCCCGCTATCTTTACAGCTTCCGCGCCCGCCAGCTGTTGATCTCCAACGGCCAGCAAACCATGGGGGTGGCGCTGCCGTGGGCCATCGGCGCGGCGTTGGTGCGCCCCGGCGACAAGGTGGTGTCGATCTCCGGCGACGGCGGATTCATGCAGTCGAGCATGGAGCTGGAGACCGCGGTGCGGCTGAAAAACAACATCGTGCACGTGATCTGGGTCGATAACGCCTACAATATGGTGGAGATGCAGGAAGTGAACAAATACCAGCGCAAATCCGGCGTGGAGTTCGGGCCGATTGACTTCAAGGCCTATGCGGAATCCTGCGGCGCGGTCGGTTTCGCCGTGCAGTCGGTGGACGATCTGCGGCCGATGCTGCGCAAGGCGATGGCGATCCAGGGGCCGGTGGTGGTGGCCATTCCGGTCGACTACGCCGACAACTATAAGCTGATGGCGCAGATGAACTTCAGCCAGATGATTTAATTTCATCATCGCGTGGTTTCACCGGGGCAGGCCGCTTGCGCGCCTGCCCGTTTTTATGCGCGGAATTTGTCCTTTACATCGCTAACCGCATGATTTATTGCTATCCGTTGGGCTGTTTTTTCACCACTGGGGATAGCGCAATGAAAAGAAAAGCAATAACGATCGGGCTGCTGGCGTTGGCGATTGCCGGCGGCGCGCGGGCCAATACGCTGGTCTACTGTTCTGAAGGCTCGCCGGAAGGTTTCAACCCGCAGCTGTTCACCTCCGGCACCACGGTGGATGCCAGCTCGGCGGCGATCTACAACCGGCTGGTGGATTTCAAACCCGGCACCGTCGAGCTGCAACCCAGCCTGGCGGAAAGCTGGGAGGTCAGCGAAGACGGCAAGCGCTATACCTTCCACCTGCGCAAGGGCGTGGCATTCCAGAGCAATAAATATTTTACCCCCACCCGCGATTTCAACGCCGATGACGTCATCTTCTCGTTTATGCGCCAGAAGGACGCCAACAACCCGTATCACAAGGTCTCCAACGGCGCCTACACCAACTTCGAGTCGATGGAGTTCGGCACGCTGATTGACCGGATCGTCAAGGTGGATGACCACACCGTGCGCTTTGAGCTCTCCCGCGCTGAGGCGCCGTTCGTCGCCGATCTGGGCATGTACTTTGCCACCATTTTATCGGCGGAATATGCCGACGCGATGCTGAAGGCCGGCACGCCGCAGCGGGTGGACAACGATCCGATCGGCACCGGGCCGTTCCAGCTGGTGCAGTACCAGAAGGACGCAAAAATCCTCTACAAGGCGTTCGACCGCTACTGGGAAGGCAAACCGAAGATCGATCGGCTGGTGTTCTCGATCACGCCGGATGCGACGGTGCGTTACGCCAAACTGCAAAAGAACGAGTGCCAGGTGATGCCGTTCCCCAACCCGGCGGATCTGGCGCGCATGCGGCAGGACGGCAACCTGCAGGTGATGGAAAAATCCGGCCTGAATATCGGCTTCCTGGCGTTCAACACCCAGAAGAAGCCGTTGGATAACGTCAAGGTGCGCCAGGCGTTGGCGCTGGCTGTCAACAAGCCGGCGATCATCGACGCGGTGTTCCACGGCGCCGGCCAGCCGGCCAAGAATCTGCTGCCGCCGACCCAATGGGGCAGCAACGCGCAGCTTGAAGATTATCCGTATTCGCCGGAACGGGCGAAGCAGCTGCTGCAGGAGGCCGGGCTGGGGCAGGGGTTCGATATCGATCTGTGGGCGATGCCGGTGCAGCGGCCCTATAACCCCAACGCCAAGCGCATGGCGGAGATGATCCAGGCCGACTGGGCCAAGATCGGCGTGCGCGCCAAAATCGTCACCTTCGAGTGGGGCGAGTATTTGCAGCGGATTAAAAACGGCGAGCACCAGACCGCGCTGATGGGCTGGACCACCGCCAACGGCGATCCGGACAACTTCTTCGGCCCGCTGTTCACCTGCGCTTCGCTCGGCGGCTCCAACTCGGCGAAATGGTGCTACAAACCGTTCGACCAGTTGATCCTGCAGGCGCGCGAGGAGAACGATCACGCCAAACGGGTGGCGATGTATCAGCAGGCACAGGTGGTGATGCACGATCAGATGCCGGCGCTGATGATCGCGCACTCGACCATCTTCGAACCGGTGCGTAAGGAAGTAAAAGGCTACGAGATAGACCCGTTCGGCAAACACATCTTCAAACAGGTGTCGCTGGAGAAATAACCACGAGGCCGGGTTAACCCGGCCTTTTTCATGCCTGCGGCGCGTCGCAGTGATAGCGGCCGCGCGGGATCACCAGCGGCGTGTGGGACAGCGGATCGTCGATGATCATGCACGGCATGCCGAACACCCGCTCCACCAGTTCGGCGGTGATGATCTCCGTCGGTTTCCCTTCCGCCACGATCTTGCCGTCGCGCATGGCGATGATGTGATCGGCATAGCGGCAGGCGTGGTTGAGATCGTGCAGCACCGCGATCAGGGTTTGACCGCGCTCGCGGTTGAGCTGGCGGAACAGATCCAGCAGCTCGATCTGGTGCGCGATGTCCAGATAGGTGGTCGGCTCATCCAGCAGCAGCAGCGGCGTTTGCTGCGCCAGCGCCATCGCCACCCAGACGCGCTGACGCTGCCCGCCGGACAGCTCGTCGACGCTGCGATCCGCCAGCTGGCTGACGTTGGTGGCCGCCATGGCGGCTTCCACCGCCTGTTTGTCGGCCTGCGTCCATTGTTTCAGCAGGCTTTGGTGCGGATAGCGGCCGCGCGACACCAGGTCCGCCACGGTGATGCTGTCCGGCGCGATCGAAGTTTGCGGCAGCAGCCCAAGCTCGCGCGCCAGCGCCTTGGTGGCGAAGCTGCTGATGTTCTTGCCGTCCAGCATCACCTCGCCGGCGCTGGGTTTCAGCAGGCGGCACAGGGCGCGCAACAGCGTCGATTTGCCGCAGGCGTTCGGCCCGACGATCACCGTGAAGGCGCCGTCGGGGATCGCCACGCTCAGATCGTCAGCGATGATTTTATTGTCGTAGCCCAGCTTCAGGTGCGAGGCGTGCAGGCGGTGGCTCATGGCATTATCACTCTTCATTATCTGCGGGCCTCTCGGATGAGCAGCCAAATCAGGTACAGGCCGCCGATGCAGACGGTCACAACCCCGACCGGCAGTTGGATCGGCGCGAAAAGATGTTGGGACACCACGTCGGCGCCGAGCAGCAACGCCGCGCCCATCAGCGCCGAGGAGGTCAGGGTGACCGAGGATTGGCCGGCGAGGCGACGGGCGATCTGCGGCGCCGCCAGCGCGATAAAGGAAATCGGCCCGGCGGTGGCGGTGACGGCGGCGGTGAGGGTAACGCCGAACAGCATCAGCCACAGCCGGCTGCCTTCGGCGTTAACGCCCAGCGCGCGCGCCGTGTCATCGCCCATTTCCAGCAGCTGCAGCCGTTTGCCCATCAGCAGCGCGGCCGCGGCCGCCAGCACGATGAACGCCGTGGCGGGCTGGGCTTTTTGCCAGGTCATGCCGTTGAGCGAACCGGCCTGCCACATGGCGGCGTCCATGGCGCGCTCGAGCGAGGCGGTGATGATCAGCCAGGTGTTGGTGGAGACCAGCACTGCGCTGATGGCGATGCCGACGATGATCAACCGGAAGCCGGCGATGCCTTGCCGCCAGGCCAGCAGATAGATGGCCAGCGCGGCGAGAATGCCGCCGGCCAGCGCGCCGCCGGCGATGTAATAGTAGCCGCCGTTGAACAGGGTGATGGCGATCAGCGCGCCGGTGTAAGCCCCCATGTTAAAGCCGATCACGTCCGGGCTGCCGAGCGGGTTGCGGATAATTGACTGGAAAATGGCGCCGCTCATGCCGAGCGCGGCGCCTAACAACAGCGCCATGGCGATGCGCGGCAAGCGCCATTGGGTGACCACGGTGACCAGGTTTTTCGGCGCCTCGCCGCTGAGCGCGGCAAAGACTTGCTCCAGCGAGAGCTGCAGCGTGCCGTAGCACAGGGCGGCGACGGCCATCGCCAGACACAGCGCCAACAGTGAAAGGTTGACCAGCAGCAGGCGCAGCGGCAGGCGCCCGTTGATGACGCCGTCCGGGCGGCCGATATGCAGCGTATGCGGCAGACTCATCACAGACCCCCCAGCGTTTTCTTGCGGCGCACCAGCCAGATCAGCACCGGCGCGCCGATGAAGGCCGCCACGATGGAAACCCGCAGCTCACCGGCCGCCAGCAAGCGGCCGACCACGTCGGCGCACAGCAGTAAAATCGGCGCCAGCAGCATGGAGTAGGGCAGGATCCAGCGCTGGTCGGGGCCGACCCACCAACGGGCGATATGCGGCACCATCAGGCCGATGAAACTGATTGGGCCGACGGTGGCGGTTGCCGCGCCGCACAGCAGCGTGATGGCGATCACCGCGATTACCTGAGTCAGCACCACGCGCGCGCCGAGTGCGATAGCCAGATCTTCCCCCATACCGATGGTATTCAGCGGCCGGGCGATGAGCAGCGTCAGCAGGCAGCCGAGCAAAATGGCGGGGGCGGTGACTGGCAGCGTGGACAGCGTGCGGATATCCAGCGTGCCGGCCTGCCAGAAGCGCAGTTGGTCGAAGGTTTGCGGATCGATCAGCGACAGCCCGGTGGTGATGCCGAGCAGCACCGCGCCGATAGCCACGCCGGCCAGCGTCAGCCGCACCGGGTTGATGCGCCCGCCCGCCAGCGTGCCGATCAGGTAGACCAGCAGGGTGGTGAGGGCTGCGCCGGCAAAGGCGTAGGCCATGTAGCTTTCGGTGGTGGCGGCGCCGAAAAACATGATGCCGATGACCACGGCGAAGCTGGCGCCGGCGTTGATGCCGAGCACGCCGGGATCGGCCAGCGGGTTGCGCGTCAGCGCCTGAATCAGCGCGCCGGCGGCGCCGAGCGCCATGCCGGCCAGGATGCCCGCCAGCGTACGGGGCACCCGGGCATTGAGAATGATGGTGCTGTCGGAACCGCTCGCGGCGCCCTGCAGGCTGAGCCAGACGGTATGGAAGGGGATGGCTTTGGAACCCAGCATCAGGCTGGCCATGATGCACAGCAGCAACAGCGCCAAACCGATACCGAACCCGGCGATGCGTTTGAAGCCACTGGCGTAAGCTGCGTGCGGTGCGGACGAAAGCGTCCGCTCAGTCGGAGTGGGTACGTTCACACCGGTAACTCCTGTATGATTTTTATTCTCATTGTTATTTGCGTTCATGCGGGGGGCAATAGTAGCACGAGTTTACGCCCGCATGCACCCGCCGGTTGGTGGCAAAGGTGCGTGGACGATGTTAATAACTATTGATATTTCAATTGATTGAATGTGAACGTTCGCCCCGCTTGCGGAAAGTGTCGGCAGGGGGCTGACCTGCCGACGGCGTGATTCAGGGCTTTTTGAACAACCGTTCGATTTGATTCAGCATGTTGGTGGCGCTGTAGTAATCGAGGCGGAAGGTGTCGTTGCCGACGGCGTAGACGTGCCGCTGTTCCACCGGCTCCAGATGTTTGAGGAACGGGTTGGTCAGCACCTCTTGCACTTTGCGCTCATTGGTGGCGAACAGGATCAGGGTTTTGCCATTCAGACCTTCGGCCATTTTTTCGCCGGAGATCTGGATGATGTCATGGCGTTTACCCATGCTGGTGTTGCCTTTGGCGCTTTCCGGCGGGGTGGCCAGCTGGAAGCCGAGCTGGGTCAGCAGTTTGCCCTGGGCAGAACCCGGCGTCCACAGCATGGCCTCGCGGCCGTTGTCGGCATACACCAGCGGAGTGGTGGGCTGCGGCGGCAGCGCGATCGCCTGTTTCACTTGCTCCACGCGCTGCTCGAAACGATCTTCCGCCTGTTTGGCGCCGGCTTCATGACCGGTGATCTCGCCGAGCTCGCTGGCCAGCTGTTGCCAGCTTTTGTCGCCATAGTCGAGCACCAGAGTCGGCGCAATGGCGGACAGCTGGTCATAAAGTTTCAACGCCGAATCACCGCCGGTCGCGGCGACGACGATCAAATCCGGCGCGGCGGCGGCGACGGCCTCGGCATTGGGCTCCACCTGGTACAGCCGCTCGACGTGGCGCTGTTTGGCCACCTCGCTCCACTGGGTAAAGAAACCTTGTTTATCGGCCACCAGGGGATTTGGGCTGGTGGCGGCGCTGGCGACCACCGGGGCATCGATCGCCAACAGCGTGCCGGTGATGGTGACGCTGGTGGACACGATGCGCTGCGGCGGTTTTTCCAGCGTGAATTTCCCTTTGACGCTGTCGATGGTGCGCGGCCAACTGCCGTCGGCTGCGGGGGCGGACGGTTTCTGTCCGTCGCTCTTGTCGTCCGGGCCGCAGCCGCTGAGCAACAGGCTGGAAGTGGCGATAAATGCAATGAACAGCTGGCGTAAGGATAGGGTCATGAGCGGGCTCTTTCTTTCCTTGAACTAAGGCGTATCAATCCGGCGGCGGATTGACTGCGTGGTGGATGCCGGCTAATTTACCATTCAAGCCGCCAAAATGATAACCATTCGTATCTCAGCGCGTGGTGAAGGAAAGAATAGAAAGAAGAAGCGGAGTGACAGAAACGAAAAAAGCGCCAAAAGGCGCTTTTTTCTGAATTGGTGGGTCGTGCAGGATTGATTCGGCCTGTGGCCTCACCCTGCGGGCAACGCTGCGCGTTGTCGTATCGCTGCGCGATGCTCGAACCTCTACGGTTCTTCATCCTGCACGACTCGGTAAACTATGCCTGCGAGAAGATGAAGTCGGGAGCAGGTGGCGCAGAAACGAAAAAAACGCCAAAAGGCGCTTTTTTCTGAATTGGTGGGTCGTGCAGGATTCGAACCTGCGACCAATTGATTAAAAGTCAACTGCTCTACCAACTGAGCTAACGACCCGCAGAAGTGGTGGGTGATGACGGGCTCGAACCGCCGACCCCCTCCGTGTAAAGGAGATGCTCTACCAACTGAGCTAATCACCCACTTCAGGACTTCCAGGTTACTGCTAAACGAGAGAATGATGGTGGGTGATGACGGGCTCGAACCGCCGACCCCCTCCGTGTAAAGGAGATGCTCTACCAACTGAGCTAATCACCCTCATTCGTTCTCATTTTTTCTCAACAAGATGGTGGGCGATGACGGGCTCGAACCGCCGACCCCCTCCGTGTAAAGGAGATGCTCTACCAACTGAGCTAATCGCCCCGTCTTGTTGGAGTCGCATTATAGGGATAGTTCAAAGTGAGTCAACGGTTTTTAAAATGATTTCAATCGTTCGCCGCAAATTTAGGCAGGGCGCGATAATAATCGCCAGCAGCGCCGATTCTTTGCGCGATGCTATGCGAAACTCGCCGCAAAACGCGCGAAATCGACCGGTGCAATATCGTGTCGGCGTTGAGGAATTAGCGCGTGGTGATACAATGTCGTCCACTCTTTTTTCAATTCCGAGCAATCGTCGGCAACCGCCGACACGCGTTGCGTAATAAGGCAGTGAACCCAATGAAAATCAAAACCCGTTTTGCACCGAGCCCGACCGGCTATCTTCACGTCGGCGGCGCGCGTACCGCACTTTATTCCTGGTTGTTCAGCCGCCATGCGGGCGGTGAGTTCGTTCTGCGTATCGAAGATACCGATCTGGAACGTTCTACCCAGGACGCGATCGACGCAATTATGGATGGCATGAACTGGTTGAACCTGGATTGGGATGAAGGCCCGTACTTCCAGACCAAGCGTTTCGATCGCTACAACGCGGTCATCGACGAAATGCTGGATCAGGGCACGGCCTATAAATGCTATTGCTCCAGGGAGCGTCTGGAAGCGCTGCGCGAGAAGCAGATGGAAAATGGCGAAAAGCCGCGTTACGACGGCCACTGCCGCGACAGCCAGTGCAGCCACACCGACGACGAGCCGCACGTGGTGCGCTTCCGCAACCCGCAGGAAGGGTCGGTGATCTTCGACGATAAAATTCGCGGCCCGATCGAATTCAGCAACCAGGAGCTGGACGATCTGATCATCCGCCGTACCGACGGTTCGCCAACCTATAACTTCTGCGTCGTTGTCGATGACTGGGACATGGAAATCACCCATGTGATCCGCGGTGAAGACCACATCAACAACACCCCGCGCCAGATCAACATTCTGAAAGCGCTGGGCGCGCCGGTGCCGGAATACGCGCACGTGTCGATGATCCTCGGCGACGACGGTAAAAAGCTGTCCAAACGTCACGGCGCCGTGGGCGTGATGCAGTACCGCGACGATGGCTATCTGCCGCAGGCGCTGCTGAACTACCTGGTGCGTCTGGGCTGGTCCCATGGCGATCAGGAGATCTTCTCCATCGACGAGATGAAAGAGTTCTTCACGCTGGAAGCGATCAACAAATCCGCCAGCGCGTTCAACACCGAGAAGCTGCAGTGGCTGAACCATCACTACATCAACCATATGCCGGCGGAAGAAGTGGCGGTGCATCTGGCGTGGCACGTTGAGCAACTGGGTCTTGAAACCCGCAACGGTCCGGAACTGAAGGACATCGTCAAGCTGCTGGGCGAGCGTTGCAAGACGCTGAAGGAAATGGCGGAGTCTTGCCGTTACTTCTACGAAGACTTCAGCGAGTTCGACGCCGACGCCGCCAAGAAACACCTGCGCCCGGTTGCACGTCAGCCGCTGGAAGCGGTGCGCGCCAAGCTGGCCGCCATCACCGTCTGGACGCCGAAAAATGTGCATGATGCCATTCAGGGTACGGCGGACGAGCTGGGCGTCGGCATGGGCAAGGTTGGCATGCCGCTGCGCGTGGCGGTGACCGGCGCCGGTCAGTCGCCGGGCATGGACGTGACCGTGCATGCGATCGGCCAGAAGCGTTCGCTGCAGCGCATCGATATGGCGCTGGCTTATATCGCCGAGCGTGAAGCGCAGGCCTGATTAGGCTGATACGCTGTCCATAAAGAAAAAGCCCCGAGGAGCAATCTCGGGGCTTTTTTCATGGCGGTTGTCAGGCGTGTTCGCTGGCCGGCAAACCGGGGCGATAGGCGAGGAAATACATCAGCCCGACAAAGCCGGCGCCGCCCAGCGCATTGCCGAGAAATACCGCGACGAAATTAGGCAGGTACTGTTCCCAGCCCATGCCGCCGGCGAAGATGGCCGCCGGAATGATGAACATGTTCGCCACCACGTGTTGGAAGCCGATGGCGACAAAAGCCATGACCGGGAACCACATGCCGATCACTTTGCCCGGCACATCTTTGCTGGCGAAGGCTAACCACACCGCCAGGCATACCAGCCAGTTGCAGCCGACGCCGGAGATGAAGGCGTGCAGGAAGTCCGCATCCACTTTGGCCTGCGCGATCGCCAGCGTCTTATGTAAAAACGCGCCTTCGGTCAGGCCCAGCAGGTGGCCGAAGAAGTAGGCGACGGCCACGCTGCCGGCGAAGTTGGCCAGGGTGACCCAAAACCAGTTGCGTAGCACGGCGATGGCGGGAATTTCACGGGCGAACCAGGCCATTGGCAAGGTCATCATGTTGCCGGTCAGTAGTTCGCCGCCGGCCAGAATGGTCAGGATCAAACCGATAGGGAACACCGCGGCGCCCAACAGCGCGCCGAAAGAGCCCCATTCGGCCGGCAGGGTGCCGATGACGTGAATATCCAGCAGGAAGCCGGTGGCGATAAAGGCGCCGGCGAGAAAGCCCAGAATCAGCAGATTAGCGAGCGGGGCGCGGCTTTTGTTTACCCCGGCCTGAACGGCGAGGGCGGCGATTTCTTTTGGTGAATGCAAAGACATGACGGACTCGGTTTATAGTAATGAAGTTTATGGCGCGGGCAGTCTATGCCGCTCGGGAGTCCGACTCAAGCGCATTTCGCTAACATTCCGTTAATTAAAAATCAACGTGATATGCAGGGTCTTTCGCCATTTTGAGATGTAGCGCGCAAAATGGATGAACTCTGCGCAAAGTGATGATTTTTTGGCGCCAAAGATGCTGATTTGGCGGCTTTTTCAACGCTTGATTCAGTAATTCAATTTAGCCGTTGACAGCTTTGAGCGGGTTTCATATTATGCGCCCCGTTCACAGCACAAAGTGATTGTGGAACGGGGCTATAGCTCAGCTGGGAGAGCGCTTGCATGGCATGCAAGAGGTCGACGGTTCGATCCCGTCTAGCTCCACCAATCTTCTTCTCAGAAAGGTTGGGGATACCGTAACGCCGGTCAAAGCGTACCACTTTTGTGGGGCTATAGCTCAGCTGGGAGAGCGCTTGCATGGCATGCAAGAGGTCGACGGTTCGATCCCGTCTAGCTCCACCACCATTTAAAAAGCCGACCTTAGGGTCGGCTTTTTGCTTTTCGTCATTCAACTATTGCCGAATAACAACCAATAAAAAAGGCGCCCGCAGGCGCCTTGTTATCGCAGTTGGTTCGAGGCTTAGCCCAGCACCAGACCCGCGATGGAAGCGGACAGGATGCTGACCAGCGTAGAGCCGTACACCAGCTTCAGGCCAAAGCGTGACACCACGTTGCCCTGGTGTTCGTTCAGGCCCTTGATCGCACCGGCCACGATGCCGATGGAAGAGAAGTTGGCGAAGGACACCAGGAACACCGACAGGATCCCCAGGCTGCGCGGCGACAGCTCGGCAGAGACTTTCTGCAGTTCCATCATGGCCACGAATTCGTTGGAAACCAGCTTGGTGGCCATGATGCTGCCAACCTGCAGGGCTTCGTGCTTAGGAATGCCCATGATCCAGGCGAACGGATAGAAGAAGTAACCGAGGATTTCCTGGAAGCTCAGGCCGAAAATGGCGCTGAACACACCGTTGAGCGCGGCGATCAGGGCGATGAAGCCAATCAGCATCGCGGCGACGATAATCGCTACTTTGAAGCCCGCCAGGATGTATTCACCCAGCATTTCAAAGAAGCTCTGGCCTTCGTGCAGGTTGCCGAGGTGCAGCTCTTCTTCTTTATTGGTGTCGTACGGGTTGACCAGCGACAGCACGATAAAGGTGCTGAACATGTTCAATACCAGCGCCGCCACCACGAATTTGGCATCCAGCATGGTCATATAGGCGCCGACGATGGACATGGAAACCGTAGACATCGCGGTCGCCGCCATGGTGTACATGCGCTTTTCCGACATCTTGCCCAGGATATCCTTGTAGGCGATGAAGTTTTCGGATTGCCCCAGGATCAGCGAGCTGACGGCGTTAAACGACTCCAGCTTGCCCATGCCGTTCACTTTCGACAGCACGGTGCCGATAATGCGGATGATGAACGGCAGCACCTTGATGTACTGCAGAATACCGATCAGCGCCGAAATGAAGACGATCGGGCACAGCACCTTCAGGAAGAAGAACGCCAGGCCTTTGTCGCCCATGCCGCCGAACACGAAATCAGTCCCTTGTCCCGCAAACCCGAGCAGTTTGTCAAACAGCGCGGCGAATCCTTTTACGAAGCCCAAACCCGCTTCCGAATGCAGGAAAAAGTAGGCCAGCAGTACTTCGATAACCAGTAGTTGAATAACATAGCGAATGCGGATGCTTTTACGATCGCGGCACACCAACAGGGCCAGGATCGCTACCACCACTATCGCCAACGCAAAGTGCGCAATATGGGACATGTTTGCTCCAAATTTGAGGCAGGCTGAATTTCGGCTGTCATTTTATGTAACGCTACGTTTAAAAACGAGACTTCTATTGCAAATATGGAAAATCATAGTGGGAGTTCTCCTAAAGTGTTGCGCAAAAGCATAAAAAATCAAGATGTTAAAGCAGCAATAGGAAATTCGTATTCTTGTGCTAACCTGTCTTTCAGGGGGATTGCAGCCAAAATCCCATCAGAAAAGCACGGAAATCGGCAAGCTCCGCGCTGAACCCTTCGATAAAACCGTTAATGTTGGCTATTACAGAGATAAGTTTTACCGCTCTAAATGCGCTTGATAATTATTATCATTTATATAGAGTGGAGATAAACGTAATTTCAGTAAGGGTTCAACATATGCTGAACAGTCGCGTGGTTGAAACCACCTCCGGTCGCTCCGCCAGAAAAATCAAACTCTCGCTCATGGGGCCCGCCTTCATCGCCGCTATCGGCTATATCGATCCCGGCAACTTCGCCACCAACATCCAGGCCGGCGCCTCATTCGGCTACAGCCTGCTGTGGGTGGTGGTTTGGGCCAACGTGATGGCGATGCTGATCCAGCTGTTGTCCGCCAAGCTGGGCATCGCCACCGGGAAAAATCTGGCCGAGCATATTCGCGATCGCTTTCCGCGGCCGGCGGTGTGGGCCTATTGGGTACAGGCGGAGATCATCGCCATGGCGACCGATCTGGCTGAGTTTATCGGCGCGGCGATCGGCTTCAAGCTGCTGCTCGGTGTCTCTCTGTTACAGGGCGCAGTGCTGACCGGCATCGCCACCTTTTTAATTCTGATGCTGCAAAAACGCGGGCAAAAGCCGCTGGAGCTGGTGATCGGCGGGCTGTTGTTGTTCGTCGCCGCCGCTTACATCGTCGAGCTGGCGTTCTCCCAGCCGCAGTTGGCGCCGCTGCTGAAGGGGATGGCGCTGCCCGATTTGCCTAACGGCGATGCGGTATTCCTGGCTGCCGGGGTATTGGGCGCCACCATCATGCCGCACGTGATCTATCTGCATTCGTCGCTCACCCAAATCGGCGGCGAGCACGACAAGGCGGAACGCTATGCCGCCACCAAAGTCGACGTCGCCGTGGCTATGACCATCGCCGGTTTCGTTAATCTGGCGATGATGGCCACCGCCGCCGCCGCGTTTCATTTCAGCGGCCACAGCGGCATCGCCGATCTCGACGTGGCTTACCTGACGCTGCAACCGCTGCTCGGGCACGCCGCCGCCACCGTGTTCGGCCTGAGCCTGGTGGCCGCCGGCCTCTCTTCTACCGTGGTGGGCACGCTGGCGGGGCAGGTGGTGATGCAGGGGTTCGTGCGTTTCCATATTCCGCTGTGGCTGCGGCGCGCGGTGACCATGCTGCCGTCGTTTATCGTCATCATGTTGGGGATGGATGCGACGCGCATTCTGGTGCTGAGCCAGGTGCTGCTCAGCTTCGGCATTGCGCTGGCGCTGGTGCCGCTGCTGGCTTTCACCGGCAATCGGGCGCTGATGGGGGAAATGGTCAACGGCCCGCTGGTGCAAAATCTGGGCAAGCTGATCGTACTGGTGGTGGTTGGGTTGAACGGCTACCTGCTGATCGGCAGCGTGCTGTAAGCGAAAACAGTGCGGGCCGGCGTTGCGCCGGCCCGTCGTCGTTAATCGCGGTCGTCATCGCCGTGGCGGCGCCAGCGATCGCGGTCATGATCGTGATGGTGCTTTTTCTCTTTCTTCCAGTGGTGCTTATCGTAGTGTTTGTCGTATTTACGATAGCGTCCTTCATGATAGTAATAGTGTTTACGCCAGTAGTCGCCATCGCGCCAGCGATAGCCGTCCCAGTAGTAACCGCGACGGCTGCGGTCGCCGAGATAACGGCCCTGATGGCCTTGCCACCAGTCGCGATCCCGCCAATCGTAACCGTCCCAGTAACGGCCGCGGTTATCCTGATCGCCGATGCGCAATGAAACGCCCGGCATCAGATCGATGCTGATCCCTTCGGCATGCGCCTGCTGTGCGGCGGGCAGTACCGTCGCCGCCAAAATGGCGGCCAAGAGCAGAGGTTTAAACATGGCTTCTCCTTCCCGCTTGCGCGGCCTGGCCGTTTGTCACTTTATGAAGCGCGTTCATCAGTTTAAAAGCGGCCTTATCGTTATTTTTGCTGCAATATCGGCATCATAGCGCCGGCATATAGGGTTGAATCTGAGAGCCACTCTGAAAATGATGCAGGAGGTTAAGATTTGAGATTTTTCTGGAGTATCGCCGCTCGATTGAACGGCGGAATTTGTAAACGATTACAATAAGATGTTCTCGATCTGCGCGAGCTCTTCTTCACTGAAGTGACGATTGGCCAGCATGCCCACCGCGTCTTCTATCTGCGCATTCTTGCTGGCGCCGATCAGCACTGAGGTCACGCGATCGCCGCGCAGCACCCAGGCCAGTGCCATCTGCGACAGCTTCTGCCCGCGTTGCCGCGCCAGCGCATCGAGGCGGCGCACCTTGTCCAGTCGCTCGGCGGTCAGCTGCTCCGGCTGCAGGAAGCGGCTGCCGCTGGCGGCGCGAGAATCTTGCGGGATGCCGTGCAGGTAGCGATCGGTCAGCAGGCCGCCCGCCAGCGGCGAGAAGGCGATAGATCCGACGCCATGTTCCTCCAGCGTATCCAGCAACGCCGTCTCCGGCCCGCGTTCCAACATCGAATACTTCGGTTGATGGATCACGCACGGCGTGCCGAGCTGCTGCAGAATGGCGAAGGCCTGTCGCGCGCGCTCGGCCGGGTAGTTGGACAGGCCGACATACAGCGCTTTGCCCTGGCGCACCAGCAGATCCAGCGCCGCCATGGTTTCTTCCAGCGGCGTGTCCGGATCCGGCCGATGATGATAAAAGATATCCACATACTCCAACCCCATGCGCCTCAGGCTCTGATCGAGGCTGGCGACCAGGTACTTTTTCGAGCCCCAATCACCGTAGGGGCCGGGCCACATGGTGTAACCGGCTTTAGAGGAGACGATCAGCTCATCGCGCCAGGCCCGCAGATCGGCGTTGAGAATGCGGCCAAAGTTCTCCTCGGCGGCGCCGGGCGGCGGGCCGTAGTTATTGGCCAGATCGAAATGGGTAATGCCGCGATCGAAGGCGCAGCGGATCAGGCCGCGGGCGTTATCGTACAAAGTGGCGTCGCCGAAGTTGTGCCACAGGCCGAGTGAGACGGCGGGCAGCTTCAGCCCGCTGCGGCCGCAGCGCCGGTATTCCATATCTTGATAACGCGAGGGGGAGGCTGGGTAAGACATAGTTATCCTTGTCGGCGAGAGGTGAAGTGCTTTGAGTGTATACGTTTCCACACCGCGTTGCCGCGGGAGCGATCACGGCGCCGGCATGTAACGCCAGGTTGCCGTTCGATGCCGGGATGATTGTTCGAAATTTGAACGGAATCTTCGATAATTAAGATAATCGCTTCAGCTGCAGACAGGTGATGATCATGACTCAGACCTATACGGTGGCCGATTATCTGCTCGATCGTCTGGCCCAAATCGGCATCCGTCATTTCTTCGGCGTGCCGGGGGATTACAACCTGCAATTTCTCGATCGCGTCCTCGCGCATCCGCAAATCACCTGGGTAGGCTGCGCCAACGAGTTGAACGCCGCCTATGCGGCTGACGGCTATGCGCGCTGCAAACCGGCGGCCGCGCTGCTTACCACCTTCGGCGTGGGGGAGCTGAGCGCGTTGAACGGGGTGGCCGGCAGCTACGCCGAATACCTGCCGGTGATCCACGTGGTCGGCACGCCGGCGCAGCGCGCCCAGCGCGCCGGTGATTTGCTGCATCATTCGCTGGGGGATGGCGACTTCACTCATTTCGCCCGGATAGCCAAAGAGGTGACCGTCGCGCAGGCCGACCTGACCGCCGACAACGCCGCGCTGGAGATAGACCGCCTGATCGGCGCCGCCTTGCTGGAGCATCGCCCGGTTTACCTGATGTTGCCCAGCGACGTCGCGCAGGCGCCGCTGCCGAGTAAACCGGCGCCGCTGATGCTGCGCCAGGCCAAACTGTCGCAGAGCGCATTGCAGGCGTTTATCGCCGCGGCGCGCGAAAAGCTGCTGTCGGCACGGCGGGTGTCGCTGCTGGCGGACTTTCTGGCGGACCGCTTTGGTGTTGAAACGGCGCTGGATAGCTGGATGCAGGAAGTGGCGATCCCGCACGCCACGCTGCTGCTCGGCAAGGGCGTGCTGGATGAGAACCGCGCAGGTTTTGTCGGCACCTACTGCGGCGGCGCTTGCGATCCGTCGGTGCAACAGTCGATCGAAAACGCCGACGTGGTGATCAACGTCGGCGTGCGCTTCACCGACACCATTACCGGAGGATTCACGCATCATCTGCCGGTGGAAAAATGCATCGATATTCAACCGTTCGAAGCCTGGGTCGGGCGGCAGCGCTTTAGCCGCATTCCGATGCGCGAGGCGGTGCAGGCATTGCACCGCCTGAGCCTGTCGCTGGCGTCGCGTTGGCCGTTGCCGCCGATCGTCCGCCCGGCGCTGCCGGAAGGCGATGGGGAAGGGCTGGATCAGCACGCCTTCTGGCGGCAAGTACAGGATTTCCTGCGGCCGGGGGATATCGTGCTGGCCGATCAGGGTACCGCCTGTTTCGGCGCGGCGGCGCTGACGTTGCCGCGTGGCTGCCGCCTGATCGTGCAGTCGCTCTGGGGATCGATCGGCTATACCCTGCCGGCGACGTTCGGCGTGCAGACCGCCGAACCGCAGCGCCGGGCAGTATTGCTGATCGGCGACGGCGCCGCGCAGTTAACCGTGCAGGAACTGGGATCGATGCTGCGCGACGGGCTTAAACCGGTGATCTTTGTGTTGAACAATCAGGGGTATACCGTTGAGCGCGCGATCCACGGGCCGGAGCAACGTTATAACGACATCGCGCGCTGGAACTGGACGCAGTTGCCGATGGCGTTGGCCGGTGATCGGCCGGTGAAGGCGTTGCGGGTCAGCGATCCGGACGGATTGCGTCAGGCACTGCGCGAGGTAGCGGACGACGAGCGGCTGGCCTTCATCGAAGTGATGCTGCCGAAGATGGACATTCCGGAACTCCTCGATACCGTCTCTCGCGCCATTCAGGCGCGCAACGCCGCCGCTTAAGGCAGGGTGTCGCCCAGCAGGCGCTCCAGCATCCAGAACCCCGCCGGGCCCGGCGGGGTCAGTTTGGACCAGACCGCATCCACCGAAATCAGTTTGGGCCAGCCGCGCGGCCGCAGCTGGGTTAGTCTGTCGTGGCCGTATTGCTGCACCAGCCAGTGCGGCAACACCGCCCAACCGAATCCTTGTTCCGCCATCTCCAGCAGCAGCAGATAGCTGGGCGCCGACCACACCAATCCTCCTTGCCTGGCCGCCTCGGCGCCGGTGTAGGTATTCAGGATCAACTGGCGGGTGCTGGACAATTGCTCCGGCGTTGGCGCAGCGACCGGCGCCAGCGGATGCTGATGGGCGACGAACAGCCCCATTTCGGTCTGCTCAGGCAGCCGGGAGAAGGCGATATCCGGCGGATAACTTTTTTGCACTTCCACCATGCCCAAGTGCGCGCGGCCGCTTTGCAGCAGATCGATTACGTCGCCTTCCTCAGCGATCATCCATTCCAGCTCAATCTCCGGGTAGCGCTGTTCGAACAGTTGCATCAACCGATCGTGATGCTTGGGCTGGTAGGTATCGGAAAACACCATGCTCAGGCGCGGTTCAACCTCGCCCGCCAACTGAATGCTCAGGGCGTCGAGGCGTTCGCTGGCGGCCAGGATCGCCTGCACATGTCCCAGCACTTTGCGGCCGGCAGCGGTGAGCACCGGCTGGCGCGCGCCGCGATCGAACAGGGTCAGCGCCAGGTCCGCCTCCAGATTGGCGATGGCGGTGCTGACGGTGGATTGGCTTTTGCGCAATTTGCGCGCGGCGGCGGAAAACGAGCCGAGGGCGGCGGCTTCGACAAACGCGTGCAACGCTTCCGGGGAATAGTGCATAATATATCTACTTTATCGATGGAACCTATTTTTAATCTACCCAAAAAAGCGATGATAATCACCTGGCTTTCGCAACAACTGTTGAAAAAAGGTGATGTATGCAACTGCAAAACAAGTCTCTCATTGAACGTATCGTCCACGCCGTCGGTTTCGAGGCCATCGCCGTGATGGTTTGCGCCCCGCTGGGCGCGTGGCTGCTGAACCGTTCAATGGTGCAGGTCGGTGCGTTGGCGGTAATGCTCTCCACCGTCGCGATGCTGTGGAACATGGTTTACAACACGGTGTTCGACCGCCTATGGCCGGTCAGCCGGGTGGTGCGTAACCTGAAGGTGCGTGCGCTGCACGCCGTCGGCTTTGAAGCCGGTTTTATCCTGATCGGCGTGCCGATCGCCGCCTGGATGCTGAGCATCTCCTGGACGCAGGCGTTTATGCTGGAAATCGGTTTCTTCCTGTTCTTCCTGCCGTACACCATGGCCTATAACTGGCTGTACGACATGCTGCGTCAGCGCTGGTTCGAGGCGCGCCAGCCGATCAATTCCGGCGCCAAATAAGGCGTCGTCAGACCGACGATTCTCAGGTAAGGTCAGAGGATCGTCGGAAATGCTGAGGAACGAAGGATGAAAGTGTTGGGTCTGCTGGGCGGCATGAGCTGGGAATCCACCATTCCGTATTACCGCACCATCAACGAGCAGGTAAAGGCGCGCCTTGGCGGGCTGCATTCGGCCAAAATCGTGCTCTACAGCGTCGATTTCCAGGAGATTGAGCGCTTGCAGCACCAGGGCGATTGGGACGGCGCCGGCCGGCTGTTGGCCGCCGCCGCGGTGGCTTTGCGCGCCGCCGGCGCCGAAGCTATCGTGATCTGCACCAACACCATGCACAAGGTGGCGGAGGCGGTCGAGCAGGCCAGCGGCCTGCCGCTGATTCACATCGCCGATGCCACGGCGCTGCAGGTGCGGGAAAAAAACATTCGCCGCGTTGGGCTGCTGGGCACGCGCTTTACCATGGAGCAAAACTTTTACCGCGGCCGCCTGCAGGAATTGCACGGCATCGACGTGGTGACGCCGGTCAGCGCCGATCGCGACATCGTACACCGCATCATCTATGACGAGCTGTGCCTCGGTAAAATTCGCGACGCCTCGCGCGACGAGTATCGCCGGATTATCAGCGATCTGGAACAACAAGGGGCGCAGGGGATTATTTTCGGCTGCACCGAAATAGGCTTGCTGGTGAGCGAGCGGGATGCGTCGGTGCCGGTGTTCGACACCACTGCAATCCACGCCCGCGCCGCCGCGGCGTTCGCGCTGGCCTAATCGTCGCGCGGCGGTTGCCGGCGGTTTACCAGCATCAGCGGTTTGCCCGCCAGCGCCAGCCAGGCGGGCAGCATCACGATGCACAAGACCGGCAGCAGGTGCAGATCCGGCACCACTGCCACCGCCATAAACAGGCTCAGCCAGCCGTCGCGCGTCACTACCAGCACCAGCCCCATGATGGCGCAGGAGACGGTGATCGCCGCCGGCACCGCCGGAACATGCTGGTGCAGCATCAGGCCCAGCGCCGCGCCGACGAACACCGCCGGGAAGATGCGCCCGCCGCGAAAACCGCAGGCGGCGGCGATCACCAGCGCCGCCAGCTTGGTCAGGGTAATGGTCAACAGCGCCGGCACCGAATAGCTGTCGTCCACCGCCAGGCGTTTCATCTCATCCAGCCCCTTGAACAGGGTAATCTCTCCGCCCAACAGCGCCAGCAGCCCCAGCACAAAGCCCCCCAGCCCTAACATCAACACCGGATTCTTCATTGAATGGAACAGGCGGTGAACGTGCGGGAAACACCACAGCGCCACCATGCCGAGCGCGATGGCGATCAGCGCCACGATGGCGCCGCTGAAAATGTCCGGCAGCCGCGTCACGTCGTAGGCATCGAGCTGCAGGGCGAAATTGGGCACGAAGAACATCTGCGTGGTGACCGCGCCGGCGGCGGCAGCCACCAGCGGGGCGAACAGCCGATCCCACAGCGGCGTTTCGTTATTGCCGGCCAGGGTTTGCGAGAAGATCAGCGCGGCGGCGACCGGTGTGCCGAACATTGCGCCGATAGTGCCTGCCGCCGCCAGGATGATCCAGTCCATGCGCGGCACCTTCGGCAGCAGGCGCGCGCCGGCCGCCGCCACCAGTGCGATGTTGATGGCGGTGATCGGGTTCTCCGGCCCCAGACTGACGCCGCCGGCCAGGCCGACAATCAGCGCCAACCCCAACCCCGGCAAGGCGGAGAGTGGCAGCGGCATGCCGATCAGCGATTCCGTCACCGGATCCGGCCCGGCGTGACCCGGCATATAACGCACGATCAGGCCGACCGCCACGCCGGTCAGCGTCAGCATCGCAACCGGCCACCAGGGCGACTGGGCGTCCAGGCTCAGCGCATCGGGCAGCGCCACCCACAGTAATTGCTGCAATGCGGCGGCAATTTTCATCACCAACAGCAGCACCAGACTGGAAACGGAACCGATAATCAGCGCAGGCAAAGCAAAGGCCAACATGGCATTGGCGCGCGGATGCAGCATGAATAATCCCTTGTCGATGCCTCCCTGCGGGGCAGGGAGTGCGGGTGGTTGGGCAGTGGCCACAGCTTGCCAGACTATCGGCGCGCAGGCACGCATTGATATTGCCCGGCGGCGATGACGGTTAACAGTCGCCGGGGGGCGTTTTTTGCCGCAATTTGTTTCAAATCGCGGCATAGCGGACAAGCTGAAACGTTTTTTGTGATCCGGATCGCTATTGAGGTGCAGATCCGAGGCGGGTGATTGTTGTTTTCGCAGCAGGATTTTACAGTGTGGGCAGCGTTTTATTTTTCATTTTGCGGAGACGAAATCAATGACCTATGCCCTCGTGGGTGATGTTGGCGGCACCAATGCCCGCCTGGCGTTGTGCACTGTTGCGACGGGTGAGATTACCCAGGCGAAAACCTATTCCGGCCTGGAGTTCGACAGCCTGGAGGCGGTGATCCGCCAATACCTGAAAGAGTGCGAGATCGAGGTGCAGGACGCCTGCATCGCGATCGCCTGCCCGGTGACGGAAGACTGGGTCGCGATGACCAACCACAGCTGGGCGTTCTCGATCAAAGAAATGAAGGCCAGCCTGGGGTTGAGTCATCTGGAAGTGATCAACGATTTCACCGCCGTCTCGATGGCGATCCCGATGCTCTCGCCGGACGACGTGCTGCAGTTTGGCGGCGGCGATGCGCAGCCGGGCAAACCGATCGCGGTGTACGGCGCCGGCACCGGGCTGGGCGTTGCCCACCTGGTGCAGGTCGATCGCCGCTGGGTCAGCCTGCCGGGCGAGGGCGGCCATGTTGATTTCGCGCCGAACAGCGAAGAAGAAGACATTATTCTGGAGGTGCTGCGCGGTGAAGTGGGGCACGTTTCCGCCGAGCGCGTGCTGTCCGGGCCGGGCCTGGTCAATCTGTATCGCGCCATCGTTAAGGCGGACAACCGCCTGCCGGAGAAACTGGAGCCGAAGGACATCACCGAGCGGGCGCTGGCCGACAGCTGTATCGACTGCCGCCGCGCGCTGTCGCTGTTTTGCGTGATCATGGGGCGCTTCGGTGGCAACCTGGCGCTGAATCTGGGCACCTTCGGCGGTGTGTACATCGCCGGCGGCATCGTGCCGCGCTTTATGGAATTCTTCAAGGCCTCGGGCTTCCGCGCCGCCTTCGAAGACAAAGGGCGTTTCCGTGACTATGTGCGAGACATTCCGGTGTTCATGATAACCCATGGCCAGCCGGGCCTGTTGGGGGCCGGCGCGCATCTGCGCCAGACGCTGGGCATGCGGCTGTAAGCCGCGCGGCGGGGCAATAAAAAAGGGGCGCAACCCGCAGGTTGCGCCCCTTGTCGTTTTCGCAGGGGATCAGGCTTTGGCCAGCTCCGCCGCCTGTGCGGTTTCTTCGCTTTCCATTTCCACCGCTTTCGGCGCTTTGATGAACAGTGTAATCAGCAAAGAAGCGGCAGACAGGACGCCAATCACCATGAAGGTGGCGTGGAAGCCGCCGAAGTATTTGGCGACGAACGAACCGGCCAGCGCGCCCAGGCCGAAGCCCTGATAGATGATGCCGTAGTTCTTGCTGTGGTTCTTCAGGCCGAAGAAGTCGCCGACAATCGCCGGGAACACGGTGATATTGCCGCCGAAGCAGAAGGCCACCGCGCCAACGCAGATGAAGAACAGCGTGTGGTTCAGGGTCATGAAACTCAGCGCGACAATCGCCAGCACGGTAACCAGCATGGTGAAGCTGATGACGCGCATACGGCCTACTTTATCAGACAGCGTACCCAGAATGATGCGGCCGGCGGTGTTGAAGATGGCGACGGCGGACACGGTGTTGGCGGCGGTGGCCAAATCCATCCCGGCCAGCTGAACGCCCATGTCTTTCACGATGCCAATCAGGTACAGACCGCTCATGCAGGCGGCGAAGAAGATGGTGAACAGCAGGTAAGCTTCTTTGGTGGCCAGCATCTGGCGCACGCTGAAGTCGTTGCCCAGACCGTTGGCGCCTGGCTGTGCGGCGCTGGTTGCCAGCACCGGCTCTTTCAGCAACAGGGAGCCGACGACGATCAGGCCCATCACGATGGCACCCCAGTAGAAGAAGGCGCCTGAAACGCCGACGTCGGCGATCAGGGCGGCGTTGACGTATTTGAACAGCAGGCTGCCGCTGCCGAAGGCGCCGACGGAGATGCCGGAAATCAGGCCTTTGTTGGCCGGGAACCATTTAATCAGGTTGGACAGGGTGGAGATGTAGGCGATACCGACCGCAAAGCCCACCACCACGCCGGCCAGCAGGTAGATCATGTCGAGCGAGCTGACATGGGCGCTGGCGATCAGGCCCAGGCCGACCAGGATGCCGGAACACAGCGTCAGGTTGCGGATGCCGAAGCGTTCTTGCAGCTTGCCGGCGAACAGCGTGGCGAAAGCCAGGAAGAAGCTGGTGATGGAGAAGGTGGTGGCGACGTCCGCCAGTCCCCAGTGGAACTTGTCGACCAGCGGCTGGTTGAACAGGCTCCAGGTGTAGATGGTGCCCAGACCCATCTGACAGATGATGGTGCCGAGAACGATTAAGCTGCGATTTGCCGGTTTGGTGTTCATGGCCGGTCTCCTTCCTGTGTGTGCGTTGCCGGGCGTGAGCCGCTGGCTGAAATTTGCGGGGTGAATCTGTGTTCCCGCGGTCTGGGCTTATTATATGGCCGGCCCCCCCGGCGGACGGCGGATCGGGAATGAATTGCACGGCAGAAGGAATGAAATGCATTTTATACGGCGTGAGTTGCCGTTTTTACGCCTAAAAGCGCGTGAAATGCCGGGAGTAACACGTGATCTACATCAAAGATATCAACGATTTATTGTTAATCGCCGGTGAACGATTGTGGTGAAATTGTGAAGGATGCGTCTGCAAGGCGTAAATCGGCATTGCGCCTATAGAGCGGCGGCGAGCGCGGGACTATGTTATCTGCGATCGGACGAGGTCCGCTCTGCAGGAGTCCATGAAATGAAAAAAACGCTGTTGTTACTGGCTGCGCTGCTGGCGCTGCCGCTGGCGAGCCAGGCCGACGTGTCCATCGGCGTGAACGTGCCGGGCCTGTCGTTGCATATCGGCGATCGCGATCATCGCGGCCACTACTGGGACGGCTATCGCTGGCGCGATCCGCGCTGGTGGGCCGATCATCACCGGTATGAACGTTCGCGCGGGTACTATTACGGCCCGCCGCCACGGGTGATTTACTACGGGCCGCCGCGGCGCGACTGGCGAGATCGGCCGCATTACCGCATGCCGCCACCGCCGCCGCCCGGCTATTACTACCGTCCGGGCCCGCGCTGGTAAGCGCTTACAGGCGCATCAGCTTGCGAAATTCTTTCACCTTGCTGCGGCTGACCGGCACTTCAAACTCAAGATCGCTCAGCCGCAGAATGTAGGTATTGTTGAACCAGGGCACGATCTCGCGGATCTTGGCCAGGTTAACGCAGTAAGAGCGGTGGCAGCGGAAGAAATGCTCTTCCGGCAGCCGGCCGTAAAACTCGGTGAGATTCATCGGCATCACGAATTCTTCCCGGCGAGTATAGACCCGCGTCACCTTTTCATCGGCGGCGGCGTAATAGATGTCGTTGATGTCGGTAACGATGATCCGCTCGTCTTTGATCAGGTTGATGCTGTGGCTGCCGCGGCTCGGCGCGCTGGTCGGTTCCGCCGCGCCGGCGGGGCGATGATGCAGCGCCTCCAGTTTTTGCAACATGGTGACGATGCGCGCTTCGTGATAGGGCTTGAGGATATAGTCGAACGCCTCGATCTCGAAGGCTTCCACCGCGTGTTCTTTATAGGCGGTGATGAACACGATAGACGGCCGATGGGCGAACTTGCTGATGTTTTGCGCCAGCAGCACGCCGTCCAGCGACGGGATGTTGATGTCGAGAAAAATGGCGTCGACCTGGTGGGTTTGCAGGTATTTCAGAACGTCGAGGCCGTCCTCGAAGGTAGCGACGATATCGATATTGCTGTGTTTCTTGATCAGGTAGCTGAGTTCTTCCTGCGCGAGGAATTCGTCTTCCACGATGATAGCTTTCATGAGGCCTCCCCGACCGGCGGCGCGCTCGGTTCCTGATGCAGCTTGCCGCCGTTTTTGCTGATATAGAACGCGATTTCGGTGCCCGGCTCCAGGCGGCGGATATGCAACCCTTCACCGTACAGCAGCGACACGCGGTGATGCACGTTGAGCAGGCCGATATTGTGGCCCGGCATCTCGTTGCGCGCCACCCGGTCGATGGTTTCCTGGTTGATGCCGTGGCCGGTATCCTTCACCGAAATCTTCACCCGATCGCCCTGATCTTTCACCGCGATCACCACCACCCCTTTACCCTTGCAGGGCTGGATGCCGTGCACGATGGCGTTCTCCACCAGCGGCTGGATCAGCAGGCTCGGAATGCGCACCGAGACGTCGTCGTCGATGTCGTAAATCACCGTCAGCTTGGCGCCGAAGCGCGCCTGTTCGATGGCGATATAGTCCTGAATCTGATGCAGTTCCTTACGGATATCGATCAGTTCGTCGTTCAGCTCCAGGTTGTAGCGCAGGTAGCGCGACAGGTTGATGATCAGCTGGCGCGCGGTGTCCGGATTCAGGCGGATGGAGGAAGAGATGGCGTTCAGCGCGTTGAACAGGAAGTGCGGGTTAATCTTGCTCTGCAGCGCGCGCATTTCGGCTTTATCCGCCATCTGGCGCAGATGCTCGATGCGCGAAACCTCCATCTGGGTGGAGATAATCTGCGACAGCCCGACCGCCATCACCTTCAGCGTGTTGGTGATCTGGTGAGCGTGGCAGTAGTAAATTTTCAGCGCGCCGGTCACTTCGCCCTTTTCCCACAGCGGCACCACCAGCTGCGAATGGATCTGCGGCGCGGCCGGGTTTTCCAGGTTGTTTTTGATGATGATTTTGCCGTGGCGAATGCTTTCGCGGGTAACGCGGCTCAGCCCTTCGCGGCCGATCGGGTAGGCTTCGCGCCCCACGCCGACGTAAGCCAGCACCTGATGGGTATCGGTGATCGCCACCGCGTCGGCGCGGATGTCCTGGCGGATGATATCGCAGATGGTGGCCAGCGATTCGCTGTTGATGTTGCGGAAATAGGGCAGCGTCTTGTGGGCGATATCCAGCGCCAGCTTGGCCTGGCGTGCGGCGATCACTTCTTTTTCATCTTCGACGCTCTGCACCAGCAGCACGATCAGGCCGATGCACACCGTGCCGAGGATCATCGGCAGCGCGATCTGCGACACGATGTCGAGCCCAAGCTCGGTCGGCTTGGCCCACAGCACGATCAGTAGCATGGTGAGGGATTCGCACAGCATGCCGCCGACGATGCCGGCGCGCCAGCGCTGCTCTTTTCTCACCTTGAGGTTGATGTAGCCGGCGCTGATGCCGGCGATGATGCTGGTGATGAGGCAGGGCACCGAGGTGATGCCGCCGATGTCGATCAGATAGCGGTGCACCCCGGCGATGATGCCGGTGACGATCCCCACCCAGGGGCCGAACAGAATGCCGCCGGCCATGATGGCGATGACGCGCACGTTGACCAGCGATCCCTCAACGTTGATGCCGGAGTAGGTGCTGAACAGCGCGAACAGCGAGAAGATCGCCGTGACGATGCCGAGCTCGAGCGGCGTATGGTCTTCTTTTTGCAGCAGTTGGCGGAACAGCCGGGTGCGGGTCAGAAAAAACAGACAGATCAACATCAGCGCGGCGCGATCAAACACCGCCAACAGCATTTCAAAAAAAGGGTGCACGACGGGTTCTCGCTGCGGCCTACGGATGGCGGCAGTATACCACAGCGAGAAAGGCCCGTGGCTCAGGCCGGCGGTCAGCGCATGCCGAGCTGCGCTTTGCCCAGCGGCGTCAGCAGATCGGCGGTGGCGCGGCCGTCAAAATCCACTTCGAAGTCGTCGGGAGCGAAGTCCGGCGGTGTTCTGCCGTCGATAAAGCTCGGCAGCTGACGCTGCAGGTAGGCGTCGTTTTTCGCGCAGCCCGGCGCGGCGGCGATGTACATCACGTTGCTGTCGAACTCGCCGTTATGCTCGTTCTCCACCGCGTGGATCACGTCGCAATGCCAAAATACCGTGTCGCCCGGCTCCAGATCGGGAATAGGGGAAATCCCACTTAATAAAAGGGGATGCCATTTTTCCGAGATCGACAGCGCGCGGCCCGGCGCCGCATCGCACAGATCGTCGTCGGCGACGTCGTCCTGCAGCGCGCGCAGCAACACATAGGCCATGGCGTTGGCGATCGGCACCAGGTTCAGCGTGCCGGCATTAGTGCGTTGCGGTGTCAGCGCCGTCCAGCCCTGGAAGGTGCGGAACATCGAGCAGACTGCCGGGGAGGCAATTTCGCGCACTTCGGTGCGGCCGTCGGCGGCAAAGGGATCGTACTGCTGCCAGTCGCCGGAGAACACGTGGCGATACACATAGCGGAAATTCTCGTCCAGCCAGCGCTCGATGGTGCCGCTGTCGACGTGCGGCGACAGGCCCAGCGACGAGGAGTTCGGCGGGCGGCGGCGGGTGCGATCGGCGTAGGTGGCGACGCGGGTCGGATCGAAATGCTGCTTGCCGTTGCTTTCGGTGGCCCACAGGCTGTTGAGGAACACCTGCACCGCATGCATGCGCGCATCCTGCCGCGCTTCGACCTGCGGCTTTGACCAATAGATGCCATAAATCTGTGGTTTGCTGGCGGCCAGCTTGCCGAAATAGTTGTCTTCGGCAGCGTTTTTCAACCGCTCGACGAAGTTGTTGCGCTCGAGATAGTCGCCGATTTCCCGGTTCCAGCCTTCGGCCTTGGCGCGGGGAAACACGCCGCGAATGGCGCAGGCGCCGCGCTGTTTGATCAGCGCTATCTGTTGATCGCTGACGCGCTGCTGCAGGATATCTTCCGCGTCGATCTGCGGCACCGGATTATGGCCGGCGGCCAGCTCGCGGCGGATCTGGTCGACCTGGCCGCGGATGTTCTCCTCCAGCGCCAGAAAAACTTCGCGGTAGTTCGGCAAGGCCTGGCGCAGCTGGCGCTTGACGTTAACGATCGTCTGCGGAATATCATCGATGACTAAAGAGGCCATGGTGTTCTCCTGGTGCCGCGTGAGTCACTGCGGCGGACGGTTGTAGGGAATCGGGCAAGACGTTATGGTTTTGTGGTTTTAACGTGAATGATTATCGGCAACCAATCGGGGAAAATAAAGAGATATCTTTCATTCGTAAGTTCCTCTTTTTCGTTTTTCGGAGATTTTATGAAGCTGGTCACTGAACGCTTGTACTTACAGTCGATAACCGCCGAGGACTGGCCGCTGTTTCTGCGCCTTTACCAGGATCCTGAGGTGATCCGCTATATCGCCGATCCGCTCAGCGAAGCGGCGATCCGCGAGCGTTTCGACGCGCGGCTGCCGGCCTGGGACAAACACGGCGATCAGTGGCTGTGCCTGGTGATGCGTGAGAAGCACAGCGGGGAGGCGGTGGGCATTACCGGCTTTCGCCCGCAGTGGCTGCCGTATCGGCAGGCGGAGGTGGGATATGGCAGTTTGCCCTCCGGCCAGGGCAAGGGCTATGGCAAGGAGTCGCTGCGGGCGGTGCTGGATTTTGCGGTGAACGCCTGCGGTTTTCACAAGCTGACCGCTACCGTGACCTCCGGCAACCTCGCCTCGCGCGGCCTGCTGGAGTCGTGCGGTTTTCGGCTGGAAGGCACGCTGCGCGATAATTTCCGCCTGGCGGGAGAGTGGCGCGACGACTGGCTGTTCGGGCTGTTGGCGGCGGAGTTTCAGGGCGGCAAATAAAAATATCGCGCCGGGTATCGACAAGCTCGCCGGCGCTGCGCTATGTTCGATATTCGGTCAGTTCGCTGGCCAGCGTCGCTCGGACGGTCCGGGCGCTAACGTTTATCGAGGAATCCCCTATGGCTGATAACAGTCCACAGCGCCGTTTTACGCGCATTGAACGTCTTCCCCCTTACGTATTCAACATCACCGCCGAACTGAAAATGGCCGCACGCCGTCGCGGTGAGGATATTATCGATTTCAGCATGGGGAACCCCGACGGCCCGACGCCGCCGCACATCGTGGAAAAACTGTGCGCCGTCGCCCAGCGCGACGACACCCACGGTTACTCCACCTCGCGCGGCATTCCGCGCCTGCGCCGCGCCATTTCGCGCTGGTATGCCGATCGTTATCAGGTGGATATCGATCCGGAAAGCGAAGCCATCGTCACCATCGGTTCGAAAGAGGGGCTGGCGCATCTGATGCTGGCGACCCTCGATCACGGCGATACCGTGCTGGTGCCGAACCCCAGTTACCCGATCCACATTTACGGCGCGGTGATCGCCGGCGCCCAGGTGCGTTCGGTGCCGCTGGTGGACGGCGTGGATTTCTTCAGTGAACTGGAGCGCGCCATTCGGGAAACCATTCCGCGCCCGAAAATGATGATCCTCGGCTTCCCGTCCAACCCGACCGCGCAGTGCGTGGAGCTGGATTTCTTCGAGCGGGTGGTGGCGCTGGCCAAACAGTACAACGTGCTGGTGATCCACGATCTGGCCTATGCCGATATCGTTTATGACGGCTGGAAAGCGCCGTCGATCATGCAGGTGCCGGGGGCGAAAGACATTGCGGTGGAGTTCTTCACCTTGTCGAAAAGCTACAACATGGCCGGCTGGCGCATCGGTTTCATGGTCGGCAACCCTGAGCTGGTCAGCGCGCTGGCGCGCATCAAAAGTTATCACGACTACGGCACCTTCACGCCGTTGCAGGTGGCGGCCATCGCCGCGCTGGAAGGCGATCAGCAGTGCGTGCGCGATATCGCCGAGCAGTATCGGCAGCGCCGCAACGTGCTGGTGAAGGGGTTGCACGAGGCCGGTTGGATGGTGGAAAACCCGAAGGCGTCGATGTACGTGTGGGCGAAAATTCCCGAGCCTTATGCCCACCTCGGTTCGCTGGAGTTCGCCAAGCGCCTGCTGGCGGAAGCCAAGGTCTGCGTCTCGCCGGGCATCGGCTTCGGCGACTACGGCGATACCCACGTGCGTTTCGCGCTGATCGAGAATCAGGATCGTATCCGCCAGGCGGTGCGCGGCATCAAGGCGATGTTCCGCGCGGACGGGCTGCTGAAGCCGAGTAAAGCCGGCAGCGCCAAATAACCCTGTCAGGCCGGGCGTTCGCCCGGCCTTATTTTTTCCGTCCCAAGGTTTTCTTCATTATTTCCCCATTATGCTCAACTACGCTGAATTTTATTTTTTGGACAGAGTGTATGAGCAACCGCTACGCGCGATCGCAAATCGTTTTACATTGGCTGACGTTGCTGATGGTGATCCTCACCTATGCGGCGATGTTGCTGAAAGATTCGGTGCCGGAGGCGTGGGCGCCGATGGTCAAAAATCTGCATTTCAACTTTGGGGTATCGGTCTTTGCCCTGATGCTGATTCGGTTGGCGGTGCGCTCTTTCCATGCTGCGCCGCCAACCACGCCTCCGCTGGAGGAGTGGCAGGAGGTTGGCGCGAAGATTTTCCATTGGCTGCTGTACGTGGTCTTCCTGATGTTGCCGCTGCTGGGCATGTTAACCCTGGCCTACGGCGGGAAATCGTGGTCTTTGCTGGGCTGGCCGATGCCGCAGTGGGTGACGCCGGATCCGGTGATGCGCAAGCTGGTCAAAACGGTGCATGAGACGCTGGCAAACGTTGGCTACTTTATCATTGGCGCGCATGCGCTGGCGGCGCTGTATCACCACTACCTGCGCAAGGACGACACCCTGCGCCGCATGATGCCGGGCAAATGAGCGCTAGCCGAAACGACAAAGGGACGCTTGCGCGTCCCTTTGTCTGTGTTCCTGGTGTGGCTGCTGTCAGGCAACCATCAACATGAAGGTGCCAACCCAGGCAACCAGCATGAATGACACGCCCATCAAAAAATATTTCACTGAACAACTCCTGTCTGGAGTCCTCGCCAGCAATGATCCCGATTGTTGTGCTGAGTATTTTATGGGCAACCTGCTTGTCGGGCGGATTCTTCCAAGCGAAAGAACAACGTCCTCGAGCGCGGGTTGTCCGGTTGTCGCGCCTCATGCTCCGTGAGGTAAAATCCGAACCGCGACAGGATCGGCGCTAATGTACTCTCAATACTGGTCTGATTTCAATACTGTGTTTTTGATCACAATTTTAGGCTGTTTTTTGAACAGGGCGCGCTGTTTTATAACGCTTTTTATAAGCAAGCGACAGGAAGTAGCCCGCGGTGTGGCGGGCTTTAAAATCGGGTATTGCAATACGGTGGCAGGCGCTCAGGCGACGGCGTTGATGCCGGTCGCCAAAATGACCCAAAAAACGAGACAAGACAGCAGAATAACGGCCCAAATATGACGGCGACTCCACTCCATTTTTAGCCTTCGTTGTTGCGACAAGTGATTAGGTAGCCATCATATCGGCGCAAAACGGGGGAAATTTAGCCCCCTTGGATAATATTTCGCTTACCTGCCGCTAACTTATTGGCAAACTTCACTTATCGTCACGCGCACTTCGTAGCCCAGCAGATACAACGCCTGCTCCAGCGCTTCCACCTTCGAGGCGTAGCCGATATCCAGCAACCGCTCCATTTGCCCGCCGTTGAAACCCAGCTTGCGCGCCAGCGCCGCTTTGCCGGTGTTTTTGCGCAGCATGGCGTTGTGCAGTTCGATCTTCAGCGCCACCAGCGCCGGCAGGTGTACCCTCAAGTCATCGGTTTGCGAAGGAGAAGGGGCGGGCAGGGGCAGCCCTTCATCCATCGCGGCGGCGATGGCGGCCAGCAGGCTTTCCTGCGCTTCCAGCTCGATGTCTTCGCGTTTATAGCAGGCAGATTGCCACTCGGGGAAGTCGTGGAAACCGATCTGCCAGGCGTCGCTGTCGCTATCGAAGGTGTAATGGGCGGGGTAGTGGCTGTACATGGCAATCCCTGATTGAAACCAGAATGAGGCGCTATTGTGACGGCGCGGCCGGCGGATAGCCATAGCCTTGAGCAGAATGGCGCTCAATCGGCATGTTCACGCGGCTTGCGACGCCGCACATCGGGCGGCAACAGCAGGGCGCAGATCATGACGGCCAGACTGAACAGCGGCAGCCAGCGCGCCACCGGGCCGGGAGAGTAATTGTTCAGCACCGAACACACATAGCACGCCACGGCCAGCGCCCAACCGGGCAGGCCGATATCGTTGAGCCGAAACGCGGTTTTGGCCATAAACCACGCCACCAGGCCAAAACAGAACAGCGCCCACACCATGATGCACAGCAGATACAGCAGCACCGAGACGAATTCCTCGGTATCGCCGTGCGCATGGGCGCGAAAATGGTTTTTATCCAGATAGGTCGACAGAAACGACAGTAGCACGATGCCAACGGCGAAGATCGCCAGCGAAAAAACAAAGGGTTTGCGCGAGATGCGCCCACGATAAAGGTCTTTGGCGAGTTGTCCGAGAGAGTCCATCACAATCCGTTGTCGTAATCATTGACCGCCCGGCGGTGGCCGGATGGCAAGCAGCCCGGCATTTTATCGGGGTAAATGCGGGCGTCAAGGTGATAATTTTTCTCATTTAGTTGCGGTTGAGATTCCACGCGGCCGCATCGGGCGTCCCTTCACCGTGCAAAACGTCACAATTTGGCACGTTTGGCTACCTGACGCGGTAATTGGCGGCATAATCCTGTTTGTTCGCGTTGAACAATGCATTAACATAACTCCCACTTATCTCTTGCATGGCTATATGGATATCCGATGCGTCACCTGGTTGCGCTTTTACCGCTGATTACCTTGCTTGCTGCCTGTAGCAGCACGCCGAAACCCAGTACCACCGCTACGCCGCAGAGCACCCCGGTAAAGGGCGGCTTTTTGCTGAGCCCGGCACACAGCGGCGCGCCGTTGGGGGGGGATTTCGCCAATAACCCGAATACCGCGCGCTTTATCGATAAGATGGTGCAGGAACACGGCTTTGATCGGCAGCAGCTGCACGACGTGCTGGCGCAGGCACGGCGTTTGGATTCGGTGCTGCGGCTGATGGACAGGCAGGCGCCGACGCCGTCTACCCAGGGCCCAACCGGGCCGAACGGTTCCTGGCTGCGCTACCGCAACAAGTTCATCACCCCGGATAACGTGCAAAACGGCGTGGTGTTCTGGAATCAATATCAGGATGCGCTGCAGCGCGCCTGGCAGGTGTACGGCGTGCCGCCGGAGATCATCGTGGGGATTATCGGCGTGGAGACCCGCTGGGGCCGCGTAATGGGTAAAACCCGCATTATCGACGCGCTGGCGACGCTGGCCTTCAACTACCCGCGCCGCGCCGATTACTTCGCCGGTGAGCTGGAAACCTTCCTGCTGATGTCGCGCACCGAAGGCGACGATCCGCTCGAACTGCGCGGCTCCTTTGCCGGCGCGATGGGTTATGGGCAGTTCATGCCTTCTTCCTTCAAAAGCTATGCGGTCGACTTCAACGGCGATGGGCATATCAACCTGTGGGATCCGGTCGATGCCATCGGCAGCGTGGCCAATTACTTCAAGGCGCACGGCTGGTCCAAAGGCGAACCGGTCGCCATTCAGGCCAACGGCCAGGCGCCGGGGCTGGAAAACGGCTTCAAGACGCGCTACTCGGTTGCCGCGCTGGCGGAAGCCGGCCTAAGCCCGCAGGGCTCGCTCGGCGATAATCAGGAAGCCAGCCTGCTGCGGCTGGACATCGGCACCGGCTACCAGTATTGGTATGGCCTGCCGAACTTCTACGTCATCACCCGCTATAACCACAGCACCCATTACGCCATGGCGGTATGGCAGTTGGGCGAGGCGGTCGGGCGCTCGGCGCGCGGCGGCTTCTGACGCTGCGTCAATAAACGAAAAAGGCCGCTTGCGCGGCCTTTTTTGCGTTCTGAGCAATCAGAAATCGTAGCGCAGGCGCACCACGGTCATATCGCCGAGGTTGTCGGTGCTCGATGTCAGCACGTGCTCCACGTCAACGCGGAAACCGTAGTCAAACTGCACGGTAACCCCGAGGCCGTTGTCGATGCGCTGGTAGTTGCGGCCGGTGATGTATTCCAGGCGGTCGCCCATGAAGTACGGCATCACCGATTTCACCGCGTACTGGCCAACCGGCACGGTATAACCGGCCAGGTATTCGATACCCCATGCGTCGCCGGCGAAGTAATTATTGATGTCGGCTTTCTTGGTGGTCAGGAAGTCGTTGTAGTAACCGCCGCCGAAGGTGAGGGTCCAGTTGTCCGGTTTCCAGCTGATGGCGGTACCGAAAATGTTCTGGTCATAGCTCTTGCTGCCGCTGGTGGACGGATTGCGCATTTCGGCGCGGGTGTAGTTCCAGGCGGTGCCCCAGGTCAGGTCCTGCGTAATGTGGTAATCCACGCCCAGTGAGCCGCCGCCTTTGCGCTTGTAGCGCAGGCCGTTGCCCGGCAGATAGTCGCTGTCGCTGAACAGGTACGAAGCGTAAACGTCCGCATCGCCGAAGCGGTTCTTGTACTTCAGCATTTTGCGTGAGCGGTAAGAGCCGTCGTAGTCACCGTTGATGCCGTTGCCCGGTGCCTGGGCCAGCATGTCGTAGTCCCAGATATCGGTTTTGGCACCCACCACGTCATAATAAACGCTGTTCTGTTGACCGAAGGTCATCTGGCCCCAGGTGTTGCTTTTCAGGCCGGTGTACAGCATGCGGCGGCTGGTGTTTCTCGCGCCGTCGGCATAGTGGTGATCCCAGTCGAACAGCGCCGGAATGTTCACGCCCAGCTCGTAGTAGCTGATCCAGCTGATATCGTCGAACAGGTAGTAGTCCGCCGCGAAACGGAAGCGGGTGCCGCCGTCGAAGCCGTTACGCTTGTAGGAGCCCTTGTCACCGTCGCCCGTCATGTTGTTGAACTGCGGACGGATACTGCCGCCAACGGTGAAGTTCAGGCGGCTGAGCGGATCGCCAGCCTGCGGATCCTGCTTCAGCAGGGTGATTTCCGCCTGAGCGGCGAACGACGCGCTGCCGATCGCCAGACCCAGCGCCACCGCTTGAGTCAATACGCGCAATTTCATTGCCATGTGTTATCCCTGTTTTATGTATGACCGCCCCCATCAGCGCCGCCATGCTGATGTTTTGCGCAGAACGCTGCGTTTTCACGCATTTTGACGGTTTTTTTGGTGTTTTAGCGGCGGGCGGCATTTGTAACATAAACGATAAAATAAATAATTACTTTTCTTGCTAATTACTGGCCGGTTTTTGACCATTTCGTGCGGTGAAAAGGGCCGCTTTTCATGCCTTTCGATTCGGATGAATTCATCTAACGCCAAGGTTTATATTTTTCATTTGTCAGTCATCGGCGTCAGCCTGTAATTTTATCCGTGCAAGAGATAATTAATTAAAGCCTGTCACCGCCGTATTAACGTTAGCCGCTTTCTGCGTAATCGGTCGGCAGGAATAAGCGATTGGGAGGTCGCCATGAGGAATCTGTTAATGTTGTTGGTGGGGCTGTTTTCATTACCGGCGATGGCGGCGGAATCGCACGTTTGTCATTCTCAAGCTTATGATTATGCAGAGGTTAGTAAACTCAGATTGTCTGACGATACCCTGTTTTCCTGCCGCGGCGTGGGGCGCCTGACGATCCCGGAACTGGCGCGCAAAGGATGGAAAGTGATTCATTTGGCGCAGCAAACTGAATATACCGACTCTGTCGACAGCGACGGCGAGGTTATTAAACTTTATCAGGAAATCGTGGTGTATAAAGAATAACGCGACGGCAGCCTGTTATTATTTCAACGGCGACGAGAACCCTATTATGAATGCAAGAATCGGTATTGACGGCAGAGCTGCCGCCGCCATGGTGATGCTTTGCGCCATCTGGGGAATGCAGCAGGTGGCGATCAAGGCTGCCGAGGCGGATGTGTCGGCGGTGCTGCAAATTGCCATTCGTTCGGGTCTCGCCGCGCTGGGGGTATACCTGTTGGCGCGTTGCCGCGGCGAGTGTTTCACCTGGGATCGCGCCACGCTGAGCGCCGGTCTGAGCGTAGGGGCATTGTTCGCGCTGGAGTTCTTTTTTGTCTCCGAAGGGCTGCGCTATACCAGCGCCTCGCATATGGCGGTGTTTTTGTACACCGCGCCGCTGTTTTCTGCCCTTGGCCTGCATTTCCTGAATCGTCAGGAGCGTCTGTCGCCGGTGCAGTGGCTGGGCATGCTCATCGCCTTTGGCGGTGTGGTGCTGGCCATATCGGGCATGGCCGAGGGCAGCGGCGGGGCCGAGCGGCTGAAAGGCGATTTCTATGGCCTGCTGGCGGGGATCGCCTGGGGCGGTTCTACCCTGGTGATCCGTACCACGCGCCTGGCGGAGTGCCCGGCCAAACAGACGCTGCTGTTCCAGTTGACGGGCGCCTGTGTGCTGCTGTCGCTGCTGGCGCTGGCTACGGACAATTTGCACGTTGTCCTGAGCCCCGTGGCGTGGAGCAGCCTGTTGTTCCAAACGGTGATCGTGTCGTTTTTCAGCTACCTGATCTGGTTTTCATTGTTGCGCCGTTATCAGGCTTCCTCGCTGGGCATTCTCACCTTTATGACGCCGGTATTCGGCATCCTGGCGGGGGCCGTCATTCTCGGCGAACCGTTGCAAATTGAATTTGTATTGGGTGCTGTGTTGATCGTACTGGGGTTAGTCGTAGTGAGTTGTTCATATCTTATTTATGTTGACCGAAGGGTGGCACCAAAAATATAAATTATGGATGTTGATGTACAGAACTACCAAATAAGCTGCGAAAGCCAATTCATTATTCAGCTGCAAATATCCCGCTATGCCTGGGGCGTGCCGCTGATTACGCTCAGCGATAACGGTGATTTTACCGTGATAAGAAGCCGAGGTTGGTCGAGGTTGGCTAATGGGATGCAATTGGAGGTTTATTATTTTGCCAATAATTCCCTGCTGACCTGGGATAAAAACCGCAAAAATATCTCTTATTCAAAGGCCGGCCGGCTCTACGCCTGCGCGCTGTATTTTTCTTATTCCCCCAAAGTATGGCGATAATCCTCTGGCCATCAGACCAGAGGGGAGATTTTCATGATCCACTGCTTAAACGCGAGGATCTTCGGCCACTGCCGCTCGGAGATGGTCGAGGTAAAATAGCAGTGCTCGCAGGGCACGGTCATGTCGGTGAACGGAATGATCAGTTCGCCGCTTTTGATCCAGTCCTGCACCAGATTGAGCCGCCCCATGGCGACGCCAAGGTGTCGCGTCGCGGCCAGCACTGCAAGATCGGAACGGTCGAACTCCATGCTTTTACTGTCGGTATCCAGCCCCAGCGCAAAGTGTTGCGACCAGGTTTGCCACTCATCTTCGCCGGAGTTGTAGCGATCGTGCAGCAGCGTGCAGTGGGCCAGGTTTTCCGGCGCATCGTACAGGTTATGCGTGGCGGCGTACTGCGGCGTGCAGATCGGCACCATTGATTCCTGCATAAAGGCTTCGTCCAGATGCCGCCCCGAGGGCAGTTTGCCGAAGTACATCGCCAGATCCACGCCGCGGTTGGCCAGGTTGATGATTTCCTGCCCGGTCAGAATATTGAGGTGAATGGTGGGGTGCTGGGCGATAAAGTCGCCGATGCGCGGCAGCAGCAGACATTGCACCAGGGATGGGTGCGAGTAGAGGGTCAAGGTCCCCGTCAACTCGCGATTTTTGATGTCCAGAATTTCTTGATTCAAGGTGTTGAAGGAACTGTCCAGCGCCCATTGCATGCGCTCGCCCTCCGGCGTCAGCGTAATCCGGCGATGAAAGCGTTGGAATAGCAGAAAACCCAATTCCTTTTCGAGCAAATTAATACGGTGGCTCACGGCGCTGGGGGTGATCGACAATTCTTGCGCCGCCAGCGCAAAAGATAAATGACGGGCGACGCATTCGAAAGTATGCAGCCGGGAAAATTGATAGCTGGTCAGCGGGGTCGCCCGCTGCGAATGTTTTTTACTGGGGAACATGCTATTTCTCCGTGCGCATAATCCGGCAATATTAACATTTAATGGCGCGGAGGATAAACCCAGGCTGATTGATATATTCAGTTTTTACGCTGAGAAATATCGTTATGTTGCAGGGGAATTAACTGGCTTGCATAACAACCGGAAATAACAGGTGGTGGACGCGTTGAGTGAGAGGGTGATGATAATCTGCAATAGGACGAATATAATAAAAAGACGTGCCGTATAAGCAGCGAGTAAAGACGGTGTGCGGCAGCCTGAACGATAAAGGCTCATGTTCCCTGCGGGATATAGCGGTTTCACCGCAATAATTCGTCGCATGGCGACACAGAATACGCGTTAATCCCAGCGGCAAACGAGCGGAGGCATCAATCGATAATACTGCGCCCCCCTTAGGCCGATAGAACCGCGCCCGGTGGCTACCCACCGGGCGCGGCATTCAGGGAAAAGCGGTTTGTTCGCCGGCGCGCATCAACGGCGACGCAGCAGCAGGCCGGTCAACAGGCCTGCGCTGGCAATGAGGGCCAATGCGGCGAGGGGGTTTTTCTTCATCATGTTGCCGGCGCAGCTCAGGGCATCGCCGTATTTTTCTTGCAGCACGCCCGCTGCCTGGCGCGCGGCGCCTTCGGCCTGCAAACGTTCGTTGCCGGTGACGTCGCCCGCGATTTCCTGCGCCTTGCCCGCCACTTTTTCCATCATGCCATTGGCTTTTTCGCTGTTCATTGTGATGCGCTCCTAAGGTTCGATCCGTTTGGCTTCCGCACAGGACGGAAGCCTGCATTTGCACCGCCATGTTATGCACTTCACTTTTGGCCTATAAGGGGCGTTTGCATCGGTTTGGGTAGTGCATTTGCAGGCTACTTGCCATTCCTGAAGGCCAGCCCACCGGTAAACAGCCCGCGTTCTCTGGCCCAGACGATGGCTTCGCTGCGGCTATGCACGCCGAGTTTGGAATAGACCGTCGCGACATGGTTGCGGATGGTGTTGAGCGCCAGATTGAGACGCGCCGCGATTTTCTTGTCCGGCAGCCCCTCGCAAATCAATTCCAGCACATCGCGCTCGCGCGGCGTGAGATCGCTGGCGGTAAATCCAGCCTGGTCGGGCCGATTGATGCTTTTCACGTTGGCCAGTTTTTCGATCAGGGTTTGGCTGAACCAGGAGGCGTCCTGCATCACTTCTTCGATGGCGCTTACCAGCTCCAGCTCCGAGCGTTTGCGTTCGGTAATGTCCATGAGCACCAGCAGATAACAGGGCGCATTGTGGATGCTGACGGCATCCGCCGAGGCCACACAGTCAATCGACTCGCTCCCTTTCTTGCGCACCCGGATGTCCAGCCCTTCGACGTTGCCGCTTTTTTCCAGGGCGGCAAACAAACGCCGGTTCGCCTCCGGATCGTCAATAAACGGGATCTCTCCGACCGTCTTGCCGATCAAGTCTTCGGCGTCGTACTCGGTGGCGCGGGTGAAGGCTTCGTTGACATCCAGCACGCGCCGCTCGTGCGCGGTACATAACAACGTCGGCACCGGGCTCAGGCGAAATGCCTTGGCGAACCGTTCTTCACTTTCTCGCAGCGCCGATTCCGCCTGGCGCCGGGGTTCGAGATCGGTAAACGTGAACAGCATGCAGTCGTCTTCATTGATATCCAAGGGTTGGCCGGCAACCACCACCAGCTTGCTTTCGCCGCCGGGCAGCTTCAGCTCGGCCTCCATCTGCGGAATGGTAGCGCCTTCCCCCAGGCGCTGAACGGCCAGTTCTTTGTGCTCCGCCTGTTCCAAAACGTCGAGTTCATAAACCGAACGCCCCATGACCTGTTCACGTTGGTAACCGGTCATATCAAGGAACCCCTGGTTGACCTTGACGTAACGCAGGTCGCTTAGCCGACAAATGACTGCCGGTGCCGGATTGGCGTTGAAGGTTTTTTCAAAGCGCTGTTCGGCGCTGGCCCACTCCGTCGCGTCGCTCAGGATCAGCGCCAGCAGCTCCGGTTGCCCCTGCGCATCGGTGATAATCAGGCTCCGCAGGCGGTGCACCCAGAAGCTGTCCGGATCGTCGACCTGTCGAACCTCCACCACCACATCGGTGAAGGTTTCGCCTTCCGCAACCCGGTTCAGCGGGTACTGTTCCAAAACCAGCGGATGATTGTTGCGATAGCGCAGGGCAAAACGCGCCGCGTACTCGCCGGCATTGGCCCCCAGAGCTTTCTGATGACTCACGCCATGCATGGTCAACGCGGCCTCGTTGGCCCATAGCAAGGTTTGATCGGTATCCGTCAGGATCACGCCGTCGGACAAGCCGGAGATGATTTGCTGCAGGTGGCCGCGGTGGGTTTCGCTGGCCAAAACGGATTGGCTCATGTGTTCTCCGCTAGACAGAAGGGGGGCGGCCTCTTAAGGGGCCGCGGGTTACGCTACTCGCTGAGCAGCTTAGTGCATAACGTGCGTATTCGCAGGGTGTAAATGCACCAGGCATTCTGATGCAAATGAACCGGGACGGCCGACGATGCCGCGCGGCAGACTGAATTTGTCTGCGCGGTTACCCGCCGTGCGTGCAATCACTTGTCCAGAAAATATAAGGAACAACGATGACCACTGTCTATGAATCAAATCGCTTAGCGTTTCAGGTGTCATGGGGCTCGATATTGGCCGGGAGTGCCGTGGCGCTGGTGACTTATCTGACCTTCAGCGTGCTGGGCACGGCTATTGGTGCCCAGGCCGTGGATATGATGCAAAAGGGCAACCCGCTGAGCGGCTTTGGCACCGGCACCGGGATCTGGCTGCTGGTTTCAACGTTGGCATCGCTGGCCGCAGGCGCGTTCGTCGCCGGCCGCTCCGCACCGAATCGCGGCGGCTTGCATGGCTTGCTGAGCTGGGCGATCACCACCTTGTTGACCACCTGGCTGATGGTTTCATTGGCGAGCGGCGTAGTGGGGCTGGCGGGAAGCGCGGTGGGTAAAGGGCTTTCGCTGGCAGGCAGCGGCCTGGCGGCGGCAGCGCCAAACGTAGGCGAAGGCCTCAAGCAACAGCTGGATAAAAAGGGCATCAGCCTTGACTGGGGAAGCCTGGAAAATCAGTTGAACGCCATGCTTAAGCAGAGCGGCAAGCCGGAGCTGGATCCTGCTCGGTTGGAGCAGAAAGCCAATCGGGCGGCCGCCGACGGCAAACAGTCGGCCGTGGATGCCGCAGCCGATCCGGCGCAGGCCGCCACCGAGCTTAAGCAGTGGTTCGAGCGCGTCAAGCAGTCCGGTGAGCCGGCGTTGAGCGCCGCCGATAAGGACGCGCTGGTGAATATCGTTGCGGCACGCACCGGCAAGAGCCGCGATGAAGCGAGCCAAATCGTCGACAACTACGCCCAGGCTTACCAGCAGGCGGTGCAGAAGGTGGAAAAAATCAAGGCCGAGGCCGAGCAGAAAGCGCGTGAAGCGGCCGATGAAGCGGCCAAACAGCTGTCTCGCGCCGCGTGGGGTTCGCTGTTGGTGCTGCTGTTGGGCGCTGCGTTGAGCGCCGGCGTGGGGCGGATTGCCGAATCAACCCGCCGCACTGTCGCGGTAAGTTGAGATGAAAAAAAACCTGTCGTGCATCTCGCTGAATTATCGAAAAGTAGCGGGGGCCTCTGCTCCCGTGCTCGTCATCGATTTCTGCAACGAGAACAACGAGCGTTATACCCTGCGCTACAACCTGCCGCCGGATACCCCGGAACGCACCGAGCGGCGGGTATCTTTGCTGCTGTACCTGTTGCGCAAGCACAGGTCCGCAGAGATCGACAACCTGGCTGATTAATCAGGCCGTTAATGAAAAGCCCAGCCTCGCGTGCTGGGCTTTTTGTTTGCGGCCGCAGGCCGTTCTGACAATAAGGCGCGGGCGAGTCGGCTCGGCATTTTACCGGGGGAGAGATGGGCGATTCATGGGAGTAGGCAGGGTTCCCAATGGGCGCGGTTTGTAAAACAGGGCATCGAGCAAGGTTTGTTAAAATATCCGTTTTCTCTGCGCAGGAACGATAAAAAAGAAACGCGCTATTGCGACGCGAGATTATTGAGACCGATGTTCAGCCTTGAGCTTATCACTCCCGTCTTCTTTTACTGCCGGTCATACTTTATATCTCTTTTGCAGTACGTTTTATTGGCGGCCCAGGCATATAAAATGCGTTTTCATTTGTGATGATGAAATTCCTATTCGGCCATGCAATCTGGCTGTAAAAAACACTTTAAGGTAAAACAATTAGCAAAAAGTGTGATTCTGCCTGGTGTGGCAAGTGCATCTTTGATGAGTGCACTTTACGCGAGTTGATTTTGTTTTATGGGTTTCTTGCGGAGAGATTTATATAACATGATCATTTTCAGTTATTTATGCGATAGTTTTTCCTATGCCGAAAAAAATGAATTGACAGGCTGGTTTTTTTTAGGATTAATCTTAATGACTTGGTTTGATTGGTTAACGATTTTAATAAAAAGGACGCGAATCTTATAAAAGCAAGGAGCACATATGGATTACAGAAAAGATATTCTTTTACAGGTGTTGGAGTATATGGAAAAGAATATTGTCGAGGGGCTGACAGTTGAAAAGGTTTCCATTATCTCAGGTTACTCTAAATGGCATTTGCAACGGCTGTTTAAGCATTATTTTGGCATAACGCTAGGGACTTATATAAGGAATAGAAAACTGAGTCGCTCTGCTATTCTGCTCAAACAGCACCAAGGGAACATATTGGATGTCGCCCTGGCATCCGGGTTTGCCTCTCAGCAATGTTACACGCGGGCATTCAAACGTTTCTTTGGCGAAACGCCCAACAGCTTTAGAAACAGCCGGGGATGGGATTTTTCCACGCAGATCCCGCCGTATGGCAACGATAAGAAACCCTACTTCTACCACACGGTCATGCCGGATGACATTGAGATGTTAAAGCATTACAAATCACTGATTTTTCATTCTATAAGAAAATTCAGAGATGCCGGCGACATTGCACAGACCAATGATAAATGGTTAAGCAAGCAGCGGGGGGCATGTAATGTGGAAAAGAACAGGAGTAATAAATGGCATTCCAACAGCAAGGGGCAAGAGGTTTTTCATTCCATCTTTAACTTCTATATCCCTATGGGTAAATATATTGTCATTCCCTTTATGGGGGAGTTTTCAGAATATATTGACTTTTTCGATGTAATGTATGACGCTTATCTGCCTGCTATCAATGTCAAAATGCGGGAGAGCTTTTTTATAGAGTTATATAGGCAAGAGGATCTAAATGGCAAGGTTGTCAATGTCGATATACTTATTCCTGTGACATAGTGATGAGGCAAGAAGACATCATGAATAGAGAAAAACCTCTCGACTCGATTAATAAACGCCATCCAGCTCGCTTTATGCTACCTTCTATATTGTCTGAACTTGGTCCAACAATCGTTGCCGGCTCAGGCCGGCAAGCCATTCAATTAACTGCGGTGTTAATTTTTCTCATGTTTTCAGGAAATACGATGGCCAATAATCGGGAACATCAGCAAATAGCGTTAGTCGGTACCTGGACCCATATTCCGAATGCGCCTGCGGTGCAGAAACCGGCAAGACCCAGTGAAGGGCTCTATCGCCTGGCGGTTAATGGCGACGGCACGTTAACGCTGCTCGACGTGGTTAAAATGAACAGCCCATCGTGGATCGTAAAATCTCGCGATGGCCGTTTCGCCTATGCTACCAATGAGGAGAACGCGGGAACGGTGGCCGCCTTGGCAATAGACGAAGCCGGCAGCGTGCGGGTGCTGAATACGGTGAGCAGTGCGGGCCAGCAGCCGACGCATGCCACCCTCAGTCCGGATGGCAAGTTTCTGTTTGTCGCCAACTACTCCGTCGCCAAAGGCGGCGCGGGGATGACGGTATTGCCAATTGGCAGTGACGGCAAACTGGGTGAACAGGTGCAGCATTATCCGTTTATATCAGGTTCTGGCGCCGTGCAGGGGCGTCAGGAAGGGGGCCATGCGCACTCAACCACCTTCAGCCGCGATGGTAAATATCTGTATGCGGCGGACCTCGGCGGGGACAAGCTGCACGCCTATCGCTATCGCCCGGATAGCGCACAGCCGCTGCAGGCGGACGCATCGCGCGATGTCAGCTTTGCGCCAGGCGCCGGCCCAAGGCACATGGTGTTCTCGCCGAAAGGCGAGTATGCCTATGTCATCACCGAAATGGCGGGTGAAATCGAGGTGTTTACCGTCAGCGACCATCGATTGACGCAACAAGGGAAAGTGAAACTGAACGGCGGGCAGGATTCAGCGGAGGCGAAAAGCGGCGGAGCCATTATCCTCAGCCCGAGCGGCAGATATCTTATTGCCACCAATCGCGGTGCCGATAACCATTTGCTGGTATTAAAAATTGGTGGGGATGGGCTGCCAGGGGAGACGACGCGCTATGAGGCTGGCGGCATTGAACCGCGTGCGCTCGCTTTCGATGCCACCGGCAAGCATCTTTATGTCACGAATGTGTTCACCAATACCGTTACGCTGTTCGATTTCGATGATGAGACGGGTGAGTTGAAGGCCAGAGGCGAGGCGGCGACGATCTCAACACCGACGGATATTAAGTTTTTCAATTAACGCCCATCATAACGCGCGGGGGAAATCGGGTCTGAGGCGTGGAGAAGGAGGATTGCGGGTGCCGATGATGGGGAATGGCTTGATAATAAATAATGGCGTCCCCGACTGGAATCGAACCAGTAACTAGCCCTTAGGAGGGGCTTGTTATATCCGTTTAACTACGGGGACGCTGCGGGCTGGCAACCGAAGCTGCCGGGGCATTATACCTTTTTTTACCCGCAGAATAAGCGCTTAGCGGTGCGTTTGCTCAATACCTCGCCAGTTAGCGCCGAAATTTCCTCGCCTGACCGACGGCGATCACGGTTTTTCCCCGCCGTGGCGCCGTTTTTCCTCTTGCTGCCGCTCCGTCCGTTTTTGGGCGCTCAAATCGTTGCGGATCTGCGCATGGCTTATCAACGCAAAGATAAAGGTGCCGCCGATGATGTTGCCCGCCAGCGTCGGCAGGGCGAACGGATAGACGAATTCCTGCCACCCAATCGCGCCGTTGAACACCAGATAGAGGATCTCTACCGAACCGACCACGATATGGGTCAAATCGCAAATCGCTACCAGGTAGGTCATCAGCGCGATCACCCAGATTTTCGCCGCGCCGGCGGCCGGGATCATCCACACCATGGTGGCGATGATCCAGCCGGCCAGGATGCCGTTGGCGAACATTTCTCCCGGCGTATGGCGCATCACCTCTTCGCCCAGGCTGATGAAGGCGCCGCGCGTCTCGGCGTCGAACAGCGGCATATGGGTAAACGCCAGCGCCGCCAGCCCGGTGCCGATCAGGTTGCCGAGCAGCACCACGCCCCACAGACGCAGCAGGATCAGCAGGTTGCGCGGTGTGGGTTTATGCATGATTGGCAATACCGCCGTGACGGTATTTTCGGTAAACAGCTGTTGGCGCGCCATGATGACAATGATAAAACCGAAGGTGTAGCCGAGGTTCTCAAGGAAGAAACGGCTGGGATCGTCCGGCAGGCGGGCGTGGAAAATGCCCTTCGCCGCCAGCGAGGCGCCCATCGACAGCCCGGCGGCGATCGCCGACCACAGCAATGCCAGCCCGTCGCGCTCCAGCTCTTTTTCGCCTTCCATCCGGATCTGTTCATGCACCGCCGCCGCGCGCGACGGCAGATTCTCTTCCCTGACTTCGATTTCGCGCTTGCCCTGTTCCTGCTCTTCACTCTCTACCCGCATCGTTTCATCCTGCTCGTGCTCCTGGCGTTGCTGTTCGTTCATGCTGTCGCTCCTGCTCAATAAGGGTGAGGTCACGTCATTAAGCGTAGTTGCCCGGCCTAAATGCGGCGAAATACAGAAAAAGGTAACAAGAGTTAAAATCCGCCGCTTTTTTCCGCGCATTCTTGATCCTGCTCGCCATATTGGCCCCCGGCGCGCCCGCCGCAGGCTGCTTGTGGGGAAAGGCTTATGCTATGATTCGCTATCCCAAAGAAAAATATGAGTTCCCCGATGCTGGAAGCCAAAAGTCTGAGTTGCGTGCGCGATGAACGCATCCTGTTTAGCGAGCTAAGCTTTTCAGTTCAGCCGGGCGATATCATTCAGGTAGAAGGGCCGAACGGCGCGGGCAAGACCAGTTTGCTGCGCATCCTCGCCGGTCTGGCGCGGCCGGACGGCGGTGAGGTGTGCTGGCGCGGGCGTAACACGCTGCGCGATCGCGCGGCGTATCAGCAAGATTTGCTGTTTATCGGCCATCAACCGGGCATCAAAGCCGTATTGACACCTTTCGAAAATCTGCAGTTTTATCAGGCGGTGCGCGGCGCGGCCGAGCAGCAGGCCATCTGGCGCGCGCTGGAGCAGGTGGGATTGGTGGGCTACGAAGATCTGCCGGTGGCGCAGCTTTCCGCCGGGCAGCAGCGGCGCGTGGCGTTGGCGCGCCTGTGGCTCAGCGCGGCGCCGCTGTGGATCCTCGATGAGCCGCTAACGGCGATCGATAAACAGGGCGTGGCCGAGTTGATTAGCCTTTTTGAGCAACATGCACAGCGGGGCGGCATGGTATTGTTGACCACCCATCAGGATTTGGCCGGCGTCAGCCAAACGGTGGGCAAAATTCGTTTGGCGGAACACGACGCGGGGAGTTTGTGATGTTTTTGACCCTGGTGCGTCGCGAACTGAAGATCGCCTGCCGTAAAGGTTCGGAGATCGTCAACCCGCTGTGGTTTTTCCTGATTGTGATCACGCTGTTCCCGTTGGGGATTGGCCCGGAGCCGCAGTTGCTGGCGCGCATTGCGCCGGGCATCGTATGGGTGGCGGCGCTGTTGGCCTCGCTGCTGTCGCTGGAGCGGCTGTTTCGCGACGATTTCCTCGATGGCTCGCTGGAGCAGCTGTTGCTGCTGCCAACGCCGCTGCCGATGACGGTGCTGGGCAAAGTGTGTGCTCACTGGGTCGTGACGGGACTGCCGCTGCTGATCCTGTCGCCGCTGGTGGCGCTGCTGTTGTCGCTTGATATGCAAACCTGGCTGGCGGTGGCGGGGACGCTGCTGCTCGGCACGCCGACGCTGAGCCTGATCGGCGCTATCGGCGTGGGGCTGACCGTCGGCCTGCGCAAAGGGGGCGTGCTGCTCAGCCTGCTGGTGCTGCCGCTGTATATCCCGGTGCTGATCTTCGCCACCGGCGCGATCGACGCCGCCGCGATGGGCATGCCGATTGATGGTTACCTGGCGATACTCGGCGCGATGCTGGCGGGCAGCGTGACATTGGCGCCGTTTGCCGCCGCAGCGGCGCTGCGAGTGAGCGTGCACTAGCTAACAAATTGAATGAACAGACGGGGCAAGGCCGGCAAGAGCGTACCCCGCAGAAGATTTTCGCCGTTTCGAACGCTCGAGGCGGCCGACGCATAAAAATTACCGTGAGCACTGACGACAATGTGGAAATGGTTACATCAACTGGCGCGGCCTGAACGGCTGTATCACGTCTGCGGCCGCTTTATCCCCTGGCTGGGGCTGGCGGCGGCGGCCTGCCTGCTGCTTGGCTGGGCATGGGGCTTTGGCTTCGCGCCGAAGGATTATCAGCAGGGCGACAGCTTCCGCATCATTTATATTCACGTGCCGGCGGCCATGTGGTCGATGGGCATCTACGCCTCGATGGCGGTGGCGGCGTTTATCGGCCTGGTGTGGCAGATGAAAATGTCCGATACCGTGGTGGCGGCGATGGCGCCGATCGGCGCGGTGTTCACCTTTATCGCGCTGGTGACCGGCTCCGCCTGGGGTAAGCCGATGTGGGGCACCTGGTGGGTGTGGGACGCGCGTCTGACTTCCGAACTGGTGCTGCTGTTCCTCTATATGGGCGTCATCGCGTTGTATAACGCCTTCGAAGACCGCCGCCTGGCGGGCCGCGCCGCCGGCATTCTGGTGCTGGTGGGCGTGGTGAATATCCCGATCATCCATTTCTCCGTCGAATGGTGGAATACGTTGCATCAGGGTTCGACCAATATGCAGCAATCCATCGCGCCAAGCATGCGCACCCCGCTGCGCTGGGCGATCCTCGGCTATCTGCTGTTGTTCGTCACGCTGACGCTGATGCGCCTGCGCAATCTGATCCTGTTCCAGGAGCGCCAGCGCCCGTGGGTCGCCGGGCTGGTGAATAAGGAGCGTCAGTCATGAATGCCGCATTCGATTCCTGGTCGGCGTTTTTCGCCATGGGCGGTTATGCCTTTTATGTCTGGCTGGCGGTCGCCGCCACGCTGATTTCGCTGTTGGGGCTGGTGGCGCACACCGTCTGGCAGCGGCGGCAGTTGCTCGCCGAGATCGGTCGCCGTCAGGCGCGCGAACGGCGCATTCGCCATGCGCAACAGTCAAAACAAAAATCCGCCGCACCGCGGGAGAAATCATTGTGAATCCACGTCGTAAAAGCCGCCTTTATCTGGCGATCGTTGTGCTGATCGGCATCGCGCTGACCGCAACCCTGATGCTGTACGCGCTGCGCTCCAACATCGATCTGTTCTACACCCCGGGTGAAATCCTGCAGGGTAAGGGCGAAAACCATGAGAAGCCCGAGGTTGGCCAGCGGCTGCGCATCGGCGGCATGGTGATGCCCGGCTCGGTGAAACGCGATCCCAATACGCTGCAGGTCAGCTTCAAGATTTACGACGCGCGTGGCGCGATCGGCGTAACCTACACCGGCATTCTGCCGGATCTGTTCCGTGAAGGGCAGGGCGTGGTGGCGCAAGGGGTGCTGGGCGAGGGCAACGTGGTCAATGCGCGCGAAGTGCTGGCCAAACACGACGAGAAATACACGCCGCCGGAAGTGGCCGACGCGATGAAAGAGAATCACAAAGGGCCGGCGGAAGCGTATAACGCGCCGCAGGCGGAGGGCGCCAAGTCATGATGCCGGAACTGGGCAGTTTTCTGCTGTGCCTGGCGCTGGCGATCGCGCTGCTGCTGAGCATTTACCCGCAGTGGGGCGCGGCGCGCCAGGACAGCCGCATGATGGCGGTGGCTCGGCCGCTGACCTACGGCATGTTCGCCGCGATTGCGCTGGCGTTCCTGTGCCTGGTGCATGCTTTCGTGGTCAACGATTTTACCGTCGCCTACGTGGCCACCAACTCCAATACCCAACTGCCGGTGTATTACCGCATCGCCGCCACCTGGGGGGCGCATGAAGGTTCGCTGCTGCTGTGGGTGCTGCTGCTGAGCTGCTGGTCGCTGGCGGTGGCGTTGTGCAGCCGGGCGATGCCGCAGGATGCGGTGGCGCGGGTGCTGTCGGTGATGGGGATGATCACCGCCGGTTTCCTGCTGTTCATCATCATGACCTCCAATCCGTTCACCCGCACGCTGCCGAACTTCCCGATCGACGGCAGCGATCTCAACCCGCTGCTGCAGGATATCGGCCTGATCTTCCACCCGCCGCTGCTGTACATGGGCTATGTCGGCTTCTCGGTCGCCTTCGCGTTCGCCATCGCCTCGCTGATGGCCGGCCGGCTCGACACCGCCTGGGCGCGCTGGTCACGCCCGTGGACCACCGCCGCCTGGGTGTTCCTCACGCTGGGCATCGTGCTCGGATCGGCCTGGGCCTACTATGAGCTGGGCTGGGGCGGCTGGTGGTTCTGGGATCCGGTGGAGAACGCCTCCTTTATGCCGTGGCTGGCCGGCACCGCGCTGATGCATTCGCTGGCGGTGACCGAGAAACGCGGCACGTTCAAAGCCTGGACGGTGTTGCTGGCGATCACCGCTTTCTCGCTGTGCCTGCTGGGCACCTTCCTGGTGCGCTCCGGCGTGCTGGTCTCGGTGCACTCCTTCGCCTCCGACCCGGCGCGCGGCATGTTTATTCTCGCCTATCTGGTGATCGTGATCGGCGGCTCGCTGCTGCTGTACGCGGTCAAGGGCGGCCAGGTGCGCAGCCGGGTGCAGCACGAGACTTTCTCGCGCGAGACCTTCCTGCTGGGCAATAACGTGTTGCTGATCGCCGCCATGCTGGTGGTGCTGTTGGGCACGCTGCTGCCGCTGGTGCACAAACAGCTGGGGCTGGGCAGCATCTCGATCGGCGAGCCGTTCTTCAACACCATGTTCACCTGGCTGATGGCGCCGCTGGCGCTGCTGTTGGGTATCGGGCCGCTGGTGCGCTGGCGCCGCGATGAGCCGGGCAAACTGTGGCGCCGCCTCGGCGTGGCGCTACTGGCGACGCTGGTGCTGTCGATTCTGCTGCCGTGGTTGCTGCAGGACAGCATCGCCGGCATGACGGTGGTGGGCCTGATTATGGCGCTGTGGGTGATCATCCTGACGCTGATGGAGCTGCATGAGCGCGCCACCCACCGCCACGGTTTCTGGCGCGGTCTGCGGCAGCTGTCTCGCAGCCACTGGGGCATGGTGCTCGGCCACCTCGGCGTGGCGGTGACGGTAATCGGCATCGCCTTCAGCCAGAATTACAGCGTGGAGCGCGACGTGCGGATGAAGGCCGGCGACAGCGTGGATATCCACAACTATCACTTCGTGTTCCGCGACGTGCACGACATTCGCGGCCCGAACTACAGCGGCGGCGTCGGCATCATCGACGTCACGCGCAACGGCAAGCCGGAGGCGACGCTGCACGCGGAGAAACGTTACTACAGCGTGGCGCGCAGCATGATGACCGAGGCGGCGATCGACGGCGGGTTCAGCCGCGATCTGTACGCGGCGCTGGGCGAGGAGCTGGAAGACGGTTCCTGGGCGGTGCGCCTGTATTACAAACCCTTCGTGCGCTGGATCTGGTTCGGCGGCGTCTTTATGGCGATCGGCGGCCTGCTGTGCATTCTCGACCCGCGTTATCGCATGAGCAAAAAGCTCAAGCGTGAAGGCAAACTGGAGGCGCAATCATGAAGCGTAAGCTGCTGTTTATCCCGTTGGTGCTCTTCCTGCTGCTGGTGGCGGCCCTGATGGTGCAGCTCACGCGCAACGCGGGCGGCGAAGATCCGACCATGCTGGAGTCGGCGCTGATCGGCAAACCGGTGCCGACCTTCAGGCTGGAATCACTGGATCAGCCTGGCAAAACCTACGATCAGGCGGTGCTGCGCGACGGCAAGCCGATCTTGCTCAACGTCTGGGCCACCTGGTGCCCAACCTGCCGCGCGGAACACCAGTATCTCAATACGCTGGCGGCGCGCGGCGTACGGGTGGTCGGCCTGAATTACAAAGACGATCGCGCCAAGGCGGTGACCTGGCTCAACTCTCTCGGCAATCCCTACGCCCTCAGTCTGTACGACGGCGACGGCATGCTGGGGTTGGATCTCGGGGTGTACGGCGCGCCTGAGACCTTCCTTATCGACGGCCAGGGGATTATTCGCTATCGCCACGCCGGCGACATGAATGAGCGCGTCTGGCGGCAGGAAGTGCTGCCGCTGTATAAAAAGTACGGGGGTGAGGCATGAGGCTGATTGTTCTGCTGTGCGCCGCGCTGCTGAGCTGGAGCGCCGCTGCGGCGATCGATACCTATCGCTTCAACTCCGTCGAGCAGGAGCAGCAGTATCGCGAGTTGACCGAACAGCTGCGCTGCCCGAAATGCCAAAACAACAGCATTGCCGATTCCAACGCCATTATCGCCGCCGACATGCGCACCAAGGTGTACGAGCTGATGATGCAGGGACAAAGCAAGCAGCAGATCATCGATTACATGGTGGCGCGTTATGGCAACTTCGTCACCTACGAGCCGCCGGTAACGCCGGCGACGCTGATCTTGTGGATCGGCCCGCTGCTGTTCGTATTGATCGGCGGGGCAGTGGTGATCCTGCGCACCCGTCGCAAGCCCGACGCGGCGGTGGACGATGCATTCTCCGAACGGGAACGGCAGCGCCTGGCGGCGCTGTTGCAAGAGACTGACAGGAAGAAACCCTAATGGCTTTTTGGCTGATTATTTGCGTGTTGCTGGCCGGCGCTGCCGCGTTGCTGGTGGTGCCGGCGATGCGCCTCGGCAAGCTGAGCGCCGCCACGCGCGATGCGCTGAACAAGGCGTTTTATCAGGATCGCCTCAGCGAGTTGGAGCAGGATGAGCAGCAGGGCGTGGTGGCCGAGCGCCCGGAACTGGTCAAAGAGCTGCAACAGAACCTGTTGAACGACATCCCGGCCGAGCAGATGGCGCAGGCGAAGCCGATCAACCGCTGGGCGCTGGTGCCGGGCGTGCTGTTACTGCTGGCGGTGACCGTTGGCTTTTATCTGAAAACCGGCGGGCTGGCGCAGGTGCTGGACTGGCGTCTGGTGCAGGCGCAAATGCCGGAATTGCGCGAGCGCGTTGCCAATGAGCGCGCCAAACCGCTGAGCATGGAAGAGATTGCTCGCCTCGGGCTGGGGCTGCGCACCGCGCTGCAACAGGACGATCGCAACATCAGTGACTGGATGATGCTGGGGCGCGTCGGCATGGCGCTGAATAATGCCACCACCGCTACGCAGGCGTTTGCTCATGCTTATCAATTGGATCCGAATAGTCTGGAAGTGCGGCTCGGCTATGCCGAGGTCTTGACGCGCTCCAACGATCCGGAGGATAACAAGCAGGCGGCGCAGCTGTTGCGGCGCATGATCGCGGAAAACCACGGCGATCCGCGGGTGCTGAGCCTGCTGGCGTTCAATGCCTTCGAACAGGGCGATTTCAAGCAGGCGATCGGCGCCTGGCAGGTGATGCTGCAGCTGCTGCCGGCCAACGATCCGCGCGCGGAAGTGATAAAGCGCAGTATTGCACAAGCAAAAGCCCAGGCAGGCGGAGAAAATGTTAAACTGAATGTGACCGTTGCGCTGTCACCGCAGGCGGCGAAAGCCATGCCGCCGCAGGGGACGCTGGTCATTTCGGTCACCGACGGCGTCAGTCCGGTGCCGGTCGCGGTAAAACAATTGCCGCTGAGCCGTTTTCCGCTGTCTTTCTCACTGGATGACAGCAACGCCATGATGCCCGAGCGTCTGCTCTCGGCGCAGCATCAGGTGCAGGTGCGTGTGCGCCTCTCACAGGACGGATTGGCCACGCCGCAGCCGGGGGACTGGTTCGGCGAAAGCTCGCTGCAGACATTCAGCGGTAAAGAGCAGGTTAGCGTTCAGATAAACAAGCAGGTCCCTGAAAAATAAGACCGAACGTGTTTTTATGGAGAAAAATATGAACTTTCGCCTGACTGGGGTGGCATTCGCAACGGTATTACTGGTGGGCTGTGCCAGCGCGCCAGACAACGATCCGCAAGGGCGTTCCGATCCGCTGGAAGGATTTAACCGGACGATGTTCGACTTCAACTACAACGTCCTGGATCCTTATATCCTGCGTCCGGTCGCGGTGGCCTGGCGCGACTACGTGCCGATGCCGGCGCGTAACGGCATCAGCAACTTCACCTCCAACCTGGAAGAGCCGGCCAGCATGGTCAACGCCTTCCTCAAGGGCGATCCCTACCGCGGGATGATCCACTTCAACCGTTTCTTCCTGAACACCCTGCTCGGGATGGGCGGCCTGATCGACGTGGCCGGCATGGCCAACCCGAAACTGGCGCGCGAAGAGCCGAACCGCTTCGGCAGCACGCTGGGCCATTACGATGTGGGTTACGGCCCGTACGTGATGCTGCCGGGCTACGGCAGCTTCACGCTGCGTGACGAAGGCGGCGACTTTGCGGATACGCTGTATCCGATGCTGAGTTACCTGACCTTCTGGATGTCGGCGGGCAAATGGGTGGTCGAGGGGATCGAAACCCGCGCTCAACTGCTGGATTCCGACGGCCTGCTGCGCAACTCCTCCGATCCTTATGTCATGGTGCGCGAAGCTTACTTCCAGCGCCACGACTTCATCGCCAACGGCGGTTCGCTCAAGCCGGAAGAGAACCCGAACGCCAAGGCGATTCAGGGCGATCTGGACGAGATCGACTCGCAGTAACCGCCGGCCTTATGCCCATGAAAACCCGCCGTCTGGCGGGTTTTTTTACGCCCGCGGCGAGCGACAGGCAAAGAAAAAGCGCCCCGCGGGGCGCTTTGGCATCCATCTCAGGCGAGATTAGAAGCGGTAGTTGAAGTTGGCGCCGTACAGCCAGGCCTTGCCTTCGGAGGTGAAGGTGTAAGGACCTTCGTTGATGGTGACTTTCTGGCCGTGCATGTAGGACACGCCGACGTCGACCGAGGCGTCTTTGTTGAACGCATAGGTGGTACCGGCACTCAGCCAGAAACGGTCCTGATCCGGAATGGAGATCGAACGGTTTTGGGCGGGCACCGGGCTGTCATCGAAGGCGATACCGGTACGGAAGGTCCAGTTATCGTCGTAGAAGTAGGTGGTGCCCAGCGCGATGCGGTAAGCGTCTTTGAAGCCTTCATGCTTCTGGAACAGCGTCTGGCCGTTGTTGCCGGTGGCTTTCAGCTCCTGGAACTGGCTCCAGCTGGTGTAGGCCAGGCTGTAGTGGATAGCCCACTGCGGCGCCACTTTGTTGTAGCCGGACAGTTCCCACATTTCCGGCAGGTGCAGGCTCAGAGAACCCGGAATGGTGGTGCCGTTGGTGCCCCACGGCAGACCTTGAGAGGCCAGCAACGGGTTGAAGGCTGAAGGCAGGCTGCTTTTGTAATCGCCGTCAAAGTCGATTTTCACTTCTGAGCGATAGGTGAAGCCGTAACGGTTGTTTTCATCCACTTCGTACAGAATACCGGCGTTCCAACCGAAGCCCCATTCGTCGCCTTTCAGGTGCGAAATCTGGGTATCTGCCGGGATCTGCGAAACAGGGCCGGCCAATTGTGGCGGTAACTTGCCCGATCCGGCGATCAGTTTTGGCAGATCGCCGGCATAGCGCTCGAGTTTGGCCTTGGCATAAACGGCGTCAAAGCCCAGACCGAAGCTGAAGTTCTTGTTCAGGCGATAAGCGCCGCTCAGGTTAAGGTTCAAGGTTTCCAGGTCGGTTTTGCCGCCCATGGAACCCGCCGCGTAACCGTCGTTGTATTCGGTCGCCAAACCGAAGTTGCTGGTGACCGAGCCGCCTACGGCGAATTGATCGTTAATCGGGTGAACATAATGCAGGTTTGGCACCCAGGCTGTCGGCGCGATGTTTTTCGCATCCAGGCTGGCGCCGGAAGGGGACCGGCCACTGATATCGACATCCGGATCGATGAAGACTGCGCCGAAAGAAAGTTCCGGGCGGGTATACATCATCAACAACGCCGGGTTGCGGCTTGCTGAAGCCGCCGTATCCGCCATGGCGCCTTCGCCAGAATACGAACGTCCTAAACCAGCTGATGAGAACTCATTCAGCTGGAATCCTGCGGCAGACACGTTTGAAGAAATAATTGCCACTGCAGCTGCGAGAGCTGATTTAGTCAATAGGTTTTTCTGGCTCATGACCAAAACCTCATTATGTGTTTATTATTTAAACTATTGTTACACGAAGTAACAAGGAGCGCGGGATTGTAGGGTCCGTTATCGTTCAGACAAATCAGACCAGTGGCTGAAGTATAGGTCTGACCTGTGAAAATGTTGCAAGTTTGTTTTTGAAATATTTCCAATCTGATATCAAAAAAGAGATCTGCTTAACAAAAAGCCAGCGGTAAATAACAAAATTCTTACCATTCCTTAGCAGTCGCTCATTTTTATTTGTGATTTCCATCACTTAAAACACCCAGTAAAAGTAAGTGCTAGTGATTGCCGGCGCGGAAGCGTAAAATACCTGCAGAATTTTGTGGCTTTGTGCCGGTGAGTGAAACGGCAATTTGGGCTGATAACCGAGGCCCTTGAGGAGAACCAATCATGTCAGATGCAATTAATAAATGCAGCGCCCAGGAAACCGCCGCGTGTTGCTGCGTGGATGTCGGCACCGTGATGGATAACACCGATTGCACCGCATCCTACAGCCAGGTGTTCAGTAATCAACACGATGCGGAGGCGATGTTGGCGGCCCTGAGCGAAAAGGCGCGCGCGGTCGAATCCGACCCTTGTGATATCAGCAGTAGCATTAAACCGGTTGACGGCGGCGTGCAATTGGAGGCCGATTTCACCTTCGCCTGCCAGGCGGAAACTCTGATCTTCCAGCTCGGCCTGCGTTAATCCCGGCTTTACCCCCGGCGCCGCCTGTTATGCGCCGGGGATTTCCTTTCCCGTACCCCTCCCGATAGAAAGTGCGCCTGCTCGCAGTTTTGATCTCTGCCGGTTTGCCAAATGTAACCGTTTGGTTAACAATGACCTCATCAGGTCAGACCTCTTTCTGCCCATTGCGCTGACGTTATTTTCTTCAGGAGCATTTATGAGTAAGGCACTGCCGTTGGTGACCCGTCATGGTGACCGCATTGCGATTGTGAATGGACTGCGTACCCCCTTTGCCAAACAGGCGACCGCCTATCACGGCATTCCGGCGGTGGATTTAGGGAAAACGGCGGTGAGCGAGCTGTTGGCGCGCAGCGGTATCGATCCGCAGCTTATCGAGCAGCTGGTGTTCGGCCAGGTGGTGCAAATGCCCGAGGCGCCGAACATCGCGCGTGAAATCGTGCTGGGCACCGGCATGAGCGTCCATACCGACGCTTACAGCGTGTCGCGCGCCTGCGCCACCAGCTTCCAGGCGATCGCCAACGTGGCGGAGAGCATCATGGCCGGCAGCATCAGCGTCGGCATCGCCGGCGGGGCGGACTCTTCTTCCGTCTTGCCGATCGGCGTCAGCAAGGCGCTGGCGCGCACGCTGGTGGATGTCAACAAGGCGCGCACGTTGTCGCAGCGTCTCAAACTGTTCAGCCGGCTGAAATTCCGCGATCTGATGCCGGTGCCGCCGGCGGTGGCGGAGTATTCCACCGGCTTGCGCATGGGCGATACCGCCGAACAGATGGCGAAAAGCCACGGCATCACCCGTGAAGCGCAAGATGCGCTGGCGCACCGTTCCCACGAGCTGGCGGCCAAGGCCTGGCGTGAGGGGGGGCTGCGCGATGAGGTGATGACCGCCTACGTGCCGCCATACCGCGCGCAGCTTTCCGAAGACAACAACATCCGTAAAGACTCCAGCCTGGCGTCCTACGCCAAGCTGAAACCGGCGTTCGATCGCAAACACGGCAGCGTCACTGCGGCCAACAGCACGCCGTTGACCGACGGCGCGGCGGCGGTACTGATGATGAGCGAATCGCGCGCCAAAGAGCTGGGCCTGCAGCCGCTCGGCTATCTGCGCAGTTTCGCTTTCGCCGCCATCGACGTGTGGGAAGACATGCTGCTGGGGCCTTCCTACGCCACGCCGCTGGCGCTGGATCGCGCCGGCATCGGTCTGGCCGATCTGACGCTCATCGATATGCATGAAGCTTTCGCCGCGCAAACGCTGGCTAACCTGAAGATGTTCGCCAGCGAAGCGTTCGCCCGCGAGAAGCTTGGCCGCAGCCAGGCGATCGGCGAGGTGGACATGGACAAATTCAACGTCCTGGGCGGTTCCATCGCCTATGGCCACCCGTTCGCCGCCACCGGCGCGCGCATGATCACCCAGACGCTGCGTGAGCTGAAACGCCGCGGCGGCGGGCTGGGCCTGACCACTGCCTGCGCCGCCGGCGGGTTAGGGGCCGCGATGATCGTGGAGGTGGAATAATGAGTTTCGAAAACGCATTGCATGAACAGCGCGCCAAACCGTCGGCCTTTCAACTGACGATCCGCCCCGACAACATCGGGGTGATCACCATCGACGTGCCGGGCGACAAGGTCAATACGCTCAAGGCCGAGTTCGTCGAACAGGTCAACGACGTGCTGATCCGGGCGCAGCAGCACACTGCGCTTGAGGGGCTGGTGATCGTTTCCGGCAAGCCGGACTCGTTTATCGCCGGCGCCGACATCACCATGATTGCCGCCTGCACCAGCGCCAAAGAGGCGGAAACGCTGGCCAAGAAAGGGCAGAGCACGCTGGCGCAGATCGCCGCTTTTCCGGTGCCGGTGGTAGCGGCCATCCACGGCGCCTGCCTGGGCGGCGGCCTGGAATTGGCGCTGGCCTGCCACGGCCGCGTCTGTTCGCTGGATGACAAAACCGCGCTCGGTCTGCCGGAAGTGCAGCTGGGCCTGCTGCCGGGCTCTGGCGGCACTCAGCGCCTGCCGCGCCTGATAGGCGCCGCCAAGGCGCTGGACATGATCCTGACCGGCAAGCACATTCGCGCCCGCCAGGCGCTGCGCATGGGGCTGGTGGACGACGCCGTGCCGCAATCGATCCTGTTGCAGACCGCCATTGAGCGGGTGAAGCAGGGCTGGAAGCATCAGCGCGAGCTGCCGTGGCAGGATCGCCTGCTCAATGGCCCGCTGGGCAGAAATCTGCTGTTCAGCATCGTGCGCAAGAAAACGTTGGCGAAAACCCACGGCAACTACCCGGCGGCGGAGCGCATTATTCAGGTGGTGCGAACCGGGCTGGATCACGGCAGCGCCAGCGGCTATGAGGCCGAAGCGCGCGCCTTTGGCGAGCTGGCGATGACGCCGCAGTCGGCGGCGTTGCGCAGCCTGTTCTTCTCCTCCACCGCGCTGAAAAAAGAGCGGGGCGGCAATGCGCAGCCGCATGCCCTGCATCGCGTCGGCATTCTCGGCGGCGGCCTGATGGGCGGCGGCATCGCCTGTGTCACCGCCACGCGCGGCGGTTTGCCGGTGCGCATCAAAGACATCAATGAAACCGGCATCAATCACGCGCTGAAATACAGTTGGGACGTGCTCGGCAAACGGGTACGCAGCAAGCGCATGCGCCCGGCGGAGCGGCAAAAGCAGATGATGCTGATCTCCGGCTCTACCGATTACACCGGCTTCGAGCAGGTGGATATCGTGGTCGAGGCGGTGTTTGAGGATCTGGCGCTGAAACAGCAGATGGTGGCCGAGGTCGAAGCGAACTGCGCGCCGCATACCGTGTTTGCCTCCAATACTTCCTCGTTGCCTATCGGTCACATCGCTGAAAAAGCCCAGCGGCCGCAGCAGGTGATTGGCCTGCACTACTTCAGCCCGGTGGACAAAATGCCGCTGGTGGAAGTGATCCCGCACGCCGGCACCAGCGAAGAGACCATCGCCACCACCGTGGCGCTGGCGCACAAGCAGGGCAAGACCGCCATCGTGGTGGGCGACAGCGCCGGTTTTTATGTCAACCGCATCCTGGCGCCGTACATCAACGAAGCGGCGCGCTGTCTGCTGGAAGGCGAGCCGATTGAGTCGCTGGACAAGGCGCTGGTGGACTTCGGTTTCCCGGTCGGCCCGATTACCCTGCTGGATGAAGTGGGCATCGACGTCGGCACCAAAATCATTCCCGTGCTGGTCGAGGCGCTGGGGCCGCGTTTCGCCGCGCCGGCCGCGTTCGATGCGGTGCTGAAAGACGGGCGCAAAGGGCGCAAGAACGGCCGCGGCTTCTATCTCTACCCGAGCGAAGGGCAGCAGCGGCAGCGGCGTAAACGCGCGGATACCTCATTGTATACGTTGCTCGGCGTCACGCCGAAGGCGCACATGCTGCCGGCGACCGTCGCCCAGCGCTGCGTGATGATGATGCTGAACGAAGCGGCGCGCTGCCTGGATGAAGGCGTGATCCGCAGCGCGCGCGACGGCGATATCGGTGCGGTGTTCGGCATCGGTTTCCCGCCGTTCCTCGGCGGCCCGTTCCGCTATATGGACGAGCTCGGCGCCGAGAAAGTGGTGAAGACGCTGGACTACCTGCGCCAGCAGCACGGCGAGCACTTCGCGCCGTGCGAGCGCTTGCAGCGCATGGCGCAGCAGGGCGAACGCTTTTACCCGCTGGGGAGCTGAACGCAGGGCGGCCCGATTTGCACTATAGTTGCAACAGGGTCGCGTTGTGATCGCCATCACTCCTTGCGACAGCGTCAGCCGGTGAGGCTGTACAGCAAGGCTGAGGCAGCGGTAAGTTAGCTTGACCGCCATCAATAAATTTCATGGCGGCAAGGTTAAAATTTAACCCGTTGAATTGATTGTTCTGTGAGCAATCGAGGTTTGCCCGGGGAGGGTTGCTGTAAAAAACAGCGTTTTCTTTAGGCAAACTTTCAGGCAAAATGCCCGGCCGCCATAAAGAGACGGCGCGTTATCGTTTTAAAGCTTTGGCTTTGGGTTGGAAAACTCGGCGGTACAGCACGCACGGCGTTTCTGTATAGCGTTACTTTGTCAACAACAGCGGTGCAATATGCAAGTTTTGATTATGCGTCACGGAGAGGCGGCGCTCGAGGCAGCCAGCGATGCGGTAAGGCCCCTTACCCTGTGCGGCCGCGACGAGTCCCGTCAGATGGCGGCCTGGTTGAACACCAAGTCTGTGGATATTGAACGCGTGCTGGTCAGCCCCTATCTGCGGGCCGAACAGACGCTGGCGACGGTGCGTGAAGCCTTGACGCTGCCGGAGGGCGAAGAAGTGCTGCCCGAGCTGACGCCGGGCGGCAACGCCGAACAGGTCGGCAGCTATCTGCAGGCGCTGGCGATGCAAGGGGTGAGCTCGGTGCTGATCGTGTCGCACCTGCCGCTGGTGGGGTATCTGGTGGCCGAACTGTGCCCGGGCGAGTGCCCGCCGATGTTCGCGACCTCGGCGATCGCCAACGTCGATCTGCCGGCGGACGGCAGCTACGGCAAGTTTGAATGGCAGGTCAGCCCATCACAGGTGATGGCCAAAGTGTGAACCGCGGATGCGGTGCGGAATAAACTCAGGGCGATGTCTGACATCGCCCTGAGTCGTTTCTGTGGGGGGTTACTCGGCCAGCTCCACCAGCAGCAGGATGGCGGCGTTGCCACCCCATTCCTTCGGCGCCTGGTGGAACGCCAGCACGTCGGGGTGCTGCGCCAGCCACAGCGGCGTTTGCTGCTTGAGGATATGCTTGCCGTGCCCGTGCATCACGCAGGCGCAGTGCACGTGCTCGCGTTTGCAGGCGGCGATCAGCGCCCCCAGCTCCTGCTTGGCCTGCAGCTGGGTCAGGCCGTGCAAATCGAGAAACAGCTCCGGCGAATAATCGCCGCGCCGCAGCTTCTTCAGCTCATACGGGCTGCTGCCGGGGCGCACGTAGCGCGTCGGGCCTTCCTCTTCCAGCTGCGGCTGGTATTCATCTGAAAAATAATAGCTGGCATCGACCTGCTCCTGCAGCAATCGCTGCGGCGCAATCTGTTTGACCTTGGGCTTCGGCGGGCGGTGGACGATGGTGTCCTGGCGCAGCTTTTTCGCGCCCGCCACCGACTCTCTGAAGAGCTGTTGTTCGTCTTTGCTCAGAGGGGGCTTGTTCTTCATGCTTCATTCACCGGAAATCGTTTATTTCGCTAGTTTACCTTGTGAATGAGCGCTGTCGACGCAAAACTCGGGCCAGAGTGAAAAGCGCGAGGGGCAAGCGTGATTTGTCGCGGGCTTCATGGCAAACTATGCGGCTAAATCATGAAACACAGCGCCTGCTGGAGGGCAAATTGGACAAAATTTTCGTCGACGAAGCAGTGAACGAACTGCACACCATTCAAGATATGCTGCGCTGGACGGTAAGCCGCTTCAACGCCGCCAATATCTATTATGGTCACGGAACCGATAATCCGTGGGACGAAGCGGTGCAATTGGTGCTGCCAAGCCTGTTCCTGCCGTTGGACATTCCGGAGGACATGCACACCGCCCGTCTGACTTCCAGCGAGCGCCATCGCATCGTTGAGCGCGTGATCCGCCGCGTCAACGAACGCATCCCGGTCGCCTATCTGACCAACAAGGCCTGGTTCTGCGGCATGGAATTTTACGTCGACGAGCGCGTGCTGGTGCCGCGTTCACCGATCGGCGAGCTGATCAACGATCGTTTCAGCGCGCTGATCCCGCACCCGCCGCGCCATATCCTAGACATGTGCACCGGCAGCGGCTGCATCGCCATCGCCTGCGGCTACGCTTTCCCGGAAGCGGAAGTGGACGCGGTGGACATTTCCAGCGACGTGCTGGCGGTAACCGAGCGCAATATTCAGGCGCACGGCGTCGAACATCAGGTGATCCCGATCCGTTCCGATCTGTTCCGCGACGTTCCCGCGATCCAGTACGATCTGATCGTCACCAACCCGCCGTACGTCGATGCGGAAGACATGTCGGATCTGCCGCAGGAGTTCCGCTTTGAGCCGGAACTGGGGCTGGCGGCGGGCAGCGACGGCCTGAAGCTGGTGCGCCGCATCCTGGCGTGCGCGCCGGACTACCTGACCGACGACGGCGTGCTGATTTGTGAAGTGGGCAACAGCATGGTACATCTGATGGAACAATATCCGGACATCCCGTTCACCTGGCTGGAATTCGAAAACGGCGGCGACGGCGTGTTCATGCTGACCAAGCAGCAGCTGGTGGATTGCAAGGATCACTTCAGCCTCTATCGCAGCTAAGCCGCATTTCCAAGGCCCGCATGGCGGGCCTCATAACGATAAAAGACTAACGGTAAGGAGCCGTGATGGCAGGAAACAGTATTGGGCAGATTTTCCGCGTCACCACCTTCGGTGAATCTCACGGGGTGGCGCTGGGTTGTATCGTCGACGGCGTGCCGCCCGGCATCCCGCTCACCGAAGCCGATTTGCAACACGATCTGGACCGCCGTCGTCCGGGCACCTCGCGTTACACCACCCAGCGCCGTGAACCGGATCAGGTGCGCATTCTCTCCGGCGTATTCGAAGGCGTGACCACCGGCACCAGCATCGGTCTGATCATTGAAAACACCGATCAGCGCTCGCAAGACTACAGCGCCATCAAAGACGTGTTCCGTCCAGGGCATGCCGACTACACCTACGAACAGAAATACGGTCTGCGCGACTATCGCGGCGGCGGCCGCTCTTCGGCGCGTGAAACCGCCATGCGCGTCGCGGCGGGTGCTATCGCCAAGAAATACCTGCAGCAGAAGTTCGGCGTGCAGGTGCGCGGCTATCTGGCGCAGATCGGCGACGTGACCTGCGAGCTGAAAGACTGGGATCAGGTCGAACAGAACCCGTTCTTCTGCCCGGATCCGGACAAGCTGGAAGCGCTGGACGAACTGATGCGCGCGCTGAAAAAAGAGGGTGACTCCATCGGCGCCAAGGTCAGCGTGATTGCTGAAAACGTGCCGGTTGGCCTGGGTGAGCCGGTGTTTGACCGCCTCGATGCCGATCTGGCGCACGCGCTGATGAGCATCAACGCGGTGAAAGGCGTGGAGATCGGCGACGGGTTCGCCGTGGTGACCAAACGCGGCAGCGAAAACCGCGATGAAATCACCCCGGAAGGCTTCCAAAGCAACCATGCCGGCGGCATTCTCGGCGGAATCAGCAGCGGCCAACCGGTGATTGCGCATCTGGCGCTGAAGCCGACCTCCAGCATCATGGTGCCGGGCCGTACCATCAATCGCCAGGGCGAAGCGGTGGAAATGGTCACCCGCGGTCGCCACGATCCGTGCGTGGGCATCCGCGCCGTGCCGATCGCCGAAGCGATGATGGCGATCGTGTTGATGGATCACCTGCTGCGCCAGCGCGCGCAAAACGGTGATGTGGTTTCCGACGTACCACGCTGGTAATCGCCATGAAAAACTGGATGTTGGGCCTGTTGGCCCTGACGGCCTCCGCTTCCGCCATGGCGCTGACGCCGTGGCAGAAAATCGATCATCCGGTGGCCGGCGCGCCGCAGGCGGTGGGCGGTTTCGCCAACGGCTGCGTCATCGGCGCGCAGCCGTTGCCGCTGAACTCACCGAACTACCAGGTGATGCGTACCGACCAGCGCCGCTATTTCGGCCATCCGGATCTGCTGGCGTTCATACAGCGCCTCAGCAGCAAAGCGAACCAGAAAGCGCTGGGCACGGTGCTGATCGGCGATATGGCGATGCCGGCCGGCGGGCGCTTCAGCAGCGGCCACGCCAGCCACCAGTCTGGGCTCGACGTCGACATCTGGCTGCAGCTGCCGCGCCAACGCTGGAGCGCGCAGCAATTGCTCAAGCCGCAGCCGATCGACCTGGTGTCGGGCGACGGCAAGCAGGTGGTGGCGAGCCAATGGCAACCGCAGATTGAGTCGCTGATCAAACTGGCGGCGCAGGATGCGGACGTGACGCGCATCTTCGTCAACCCGGCGATCAAGCAGCGTCTGTGCCTGGACGCCGGCGCCGATCGCGCCTGGTTGCACAAGGTGCGGCCGTGGTTCGGCCACCGTGCGCACATGCACGTGCGTCTGCGTTGTCCGGCTGGCAGCCTGGAGTGCCAGGAGCAGGATACGCCGCCGCCGGGCGATGGCTGCGGCGCCGAACTGGCGAGTTGGTTCGTACCTCATCAGCCGAACGCGAAGCCGGGCAAACCCGTGCCGCCGCCGTTGCCGCCTACCTGTCAGGCATTGCTGGATCACCATTTCTCAGCGGAATAACACATGGACTGGTTCGTCATTGGCCCCGAGATGCTCGGGGTGTTGTTTGCGGTAGCGCTGCTGGCGGGGTTTATCGACTCCATCGCCGGCGGCGGCGGATTACTGACGGTGCCGGCCTTGCTGGCAGTGGGGGTTCCTCCGGCGCAGGCGCTGGCGACCAATAAGCTGCAGTCGGTCGGCGGCTCCTTCTCCGCCAGTCTGTACTTCATTCGTCGGCGAGCGGTGAACCTCAACGACCAGAAGCTGACGATTTTTCTGACGCTGATCGGCTCGATCGCCGGCGCCATTCTGGTGCAGCATATGCGCGCCGATGTGCTGCGGCAGATGTTGCCGCTGCTGGTGATCGGCATCGGTCTCTACTTCCTGCTGATGCCGCGCCTGGGTGAGGAAGATCGTCAACGCCGCCTCGGCGCCTTGCCGTTCGGGCTGGTGGCCGGCGGCTGCGTCGGGTTTTACGACGGCTTCTTCGGCCCCGGCGCCGGCTCATTCTACGCGCTGGCCTATGTGACGCTGTGCGGTTTCAACCTCGCCAAGTCCACGGCGCACGCCAAGGTGCTGAACTTTACCTCCAACGTCGGCGGGCTGGCGCTGTTCATCATCGGCGGCAAGGTGGTGTGGAGCATCGGTCTGGTGATGCTGGTAGGGCAGGTGCTGGGGGCGCGTTTGGGCGCGCACATGGTGCTGACTCGCGGGCAGAAACTGATTCGGCCGATGATCGTGATCGTCTCGCTGGTGATGAGCCTCAAGCTGCTGTACGACAATCACGGCGCAGAGATTCAGCAGTGGCTGTCCGCCTTCTTGCACGGTTAAAGATGAAGAGGGTGCGCTGCTTACGCGCCCTGTCTTATCGGATATAATGGCCTCTTTATTTTTGTGGTTATAGAATTTTTATGTCAGACACGCAGACCCGTCATCACTATGAGCAGTTGATCGCGATCTTCAATCGCTGCTTCAGCGATGACTACAACACCCGCCTGGTGAAGGGCGATGACGAACCCATTTACCTGCCGGCCGACGACGAACTGCCGTATCACCGCATCGTGTTCGCCCACGGCTTCTACGCCAGCGGCCTGCACGAAATCTCGCACTGGTGCATCGCCGGTGAAGCCCGCCGTCAATTGGTGGACTTCGGTTATTGGTATTGCCCGGACGGGCGCGACGCGCAGACCCAGAGCGAATTCGAAGCCGTGGAGATCAAACCGCAGGCACTGGAATGGATGTTCTGCGTGGCGGCCGGTTTCCCGTTCAACGTCAGCTGCGACAACCTGAACGGCGACTGCGAGCCGGATCGCATTGCGTTCCAACGCAAGGTGCGCGCCCGGGTATTGGCGCTGCTGGAGCAGGGAATACCCACAAGGCCTGCGCGCTTTATTCAGGCGCTGCAATCGTTCTACAATACGCCACCGTTGGCGGCCGAGCACTTTCCGTATCCGGAAGATCTCAACTGACGCCACAGCCCGTTATTTAATGAGGAAATTTGATGATCGCAGAATTTGAAGCGCGCATTTTGGCGCTGATTGATGACATGGTAGAGCACGCCAGCGATGATGAACTGTTTGCCGGTGGCTACCTGCGCGGTCATCTGACGCTGGCGGTGGCCGAGGCGGAAGAGCAGGGCGAACACACCGCCGCAGCGCTGAAAGCGCGGGTGGAGGAGAGCCTGCACAAAGCGATCGCCGCCGGGGAACTCTCGCCGCCGGATCAGATCCTGGTGCGCGGCATGTGGGAAAACCTCTATCAGGCTGCAACCCCTGCGGCCTGATCGTCATGCCGGGGCGCGTCGCCGCGCCCCTCAAGGTTGATTAAACCGCACGTCCTTTCAGCAATTTCCGCACCCACATCCGATTCGGATTCAACGCCGCCAGCAGGCGCGCATCGCCCGGCAACGGCTCGCCGAACAGCTGCGCCGCCAAAATTTCCGCCGCCAGGGGCGCCGAGCACAAGCCGCGCGAGCCTAACCCGCCGATAGCGAACAGGCCGGGATAGACCGGCGCATCGGCGACGGTTTCGCCGCGCTGGTTCTGCCGCTGCAAATCCTGATACTGCGTCAACGTGGCCTGATAGTCCGGCAGCGCGCCGACCATCGGCAAATGATCGCGGGTGGCGCTGCGCACGCCGCAGCGCGCCTGCTGAGCGCTGACGTCCACCTGCTGCGGCCAGGCCTGTTCCGGCAGGCAGCGCAGCAGGCGTTCACGGTTTTCCTGTTGCTCCTGCTCGCGGTAGTCGGTGGCGATGTCGCCGCGCTGGTAACTGGCGCCGATGCAGTGCTGGCCGTTGTTGGCATTAACCGGCGTCAGGTAGCCGTCGTAACACAAGACCTGTTTCAATTGACCGAGGGCCGGCGAGCTTGGGATATGCGACACCTGCCCGCGTACCGAATACAGCGGCAGGGCTTCCGTCGGCGCCAGTTCGGCCAGCCGGTGGCCGTTGGCCAGGATCACCGTCGCATGGCGCCGGCTGTCGCCGTGGGCGAAATCGATGCGCCAGCCGTTTTCTTCCTGCGTCAGCCTCTGTGCATCGTGCCGGTAGTGGCAGACCAAGCCCTGACGTTGCGCCAGCGCGATAGCGCCGCGCGTCAGCTCGGCCGGGCACAGCCAGCCGCCTAGCGGGTAGGTGATGCCGCCAAAGCCGGTATCGATGCCGCACCGATCGCTGAGCGTCTCGCGGCCGGCCGCCGTCGCCAAGGCCTGCGGCCAGTCGGTTTTCAGCATATTGGCGATCTTGGCGCCGCTCTTTTCGTCATAGGCCAACTGGCTGACGCCGCACCACTGGTGATCAAAGGCGACGCCTTGTTGCAACAGCGCGTCGTACTGGCGACGGGCGAAGGGAAACGCGGCGCTGAAGAAACTCTCCAACACGTCGCCGCTGCCGTTCAGCAAAGGATAAATCGCGCCCTGGCGGTTGCCGGATGCGCCTTCGGCCGCCTGCTCATCGGCGCAGTACAGCGTGACGGTGGCGCCGCGCCGCAGCAAGGCCAGCGCAGTGAGCGCGCTGGCGACGCCACCGCCGATCAGGGCGATGTCGGCGGTGTTGTCCGCCGCCGGGCGTCGATACCAGGGCGCCGGATGTGCGGCGGGCTGCGCATCGGCCGGGAGTTCGCCGGCGAGCATCTCACGCTTTTGGCCGAAGCCTTTGCAGCGGTTGACCTGAAAACCGGCCTGTTGCAAGCCGCGACGCACGAAGCCGGCGGCGGTAAAGGTGGCGAAGCTGCCTCCCGGCCGGGCGAAACGCGCCATGGCGGCGAACAGTTGATCGGTCCACATGTCGGGATTTTTTGCCGGCGCGAAGCCGTCGAGGAACCAGGCATCCACCTGGTTATTCATACTGGCGTCAAACTGCGGCAGCAGATCGTTGACGTCGCCGAACCACAGATCGAGCGTAATGCGGCCTTCGGCCAACAGCAGGCGATGGCACCCCGGCAACGGCAGCGGCCATTGGGCGCGCAGTTCGTCGGCGTAAGGCGCCAGCTCCGGCCAGCGCGCATGCGCCGCCGCCAGGTCAGCCTGCTGCAGGGGAAATTTTTCGAAGCTGATAAAGTGCAGGCGCTGCAGCGTCGCGTCCGGCTCGGCCTGGCGGAAGCCGGCGAAGGCCTGCCACAGCGTGAGGAAATTGAGCCCGGTGCCGAACCCGGTTTCCGCCACGACAAACAGCGAGCGCGGGTGGGCGGCGAAACGCTGCGGCAGCCGATTGCCGTGCAGGAAGACGTAGCGGGTTTCTTCCAGCCCATCCTGATTGGAAAAATAGACGTCATCAAACTGTTTCGAAACAGGTGTACCCTGTTCGTTCCAGGTTAGCGTTGCGGTTTGGATGGGGGCGTGGTTCACGGTCAATGGCTCGAAATTCAAGGGATGCCGCGAATTCTAACGGCGCTGGCGCCCCGGCGCAAACTGGACGACAATAAAGCTGAAAAACGCTGATCGGACTTGTTCGGCTTACATCTGTACGCTAAAGTGCGATGCAAAATCCCGTAGGTAAATAGTGGAAGAGGTATTGAATGAAACGTGCAGTGATTACTGGCCTGGGAGTTGTCTCCAGCATTGGTAATAACCAGCAGGAGGTCCTGGCAAGCCTGCAGGAAGGACGTTCTGGGATCACTTTCTCCCAGGAGCTGAAAGATTCCGGCATGCGTAGTCACGTATGGGGGCAAGTTAAGCTCGACACTACCGGCCTGATCGACCGCAAGGCGGTGCGTTTCATGAGCGATGCTTCCATTTATGCCTTCCTGGCGATGCAAGAAGCGATCGCGTCTTCCGGTTTGAAGGAAGAAGAGTATCAAAACAACCCGCGCGTAGGCCTGATCGCCGGTTCCGGCGGCGGTTCTCCGCGCTTCCAGGTGTTCGGCGCCGATGCGATGCGCAGCCCGCGCGGCTTGAAAGCGGTTGGCCCATACGTGGTCACCAAAGCCATGGCTTCCGGCGTTTCCGCCTGCCTGGCGACGCCATTCAAAATCCACGGCGTGAACTACTCCATCAGCTCCGCTTGCGCGACCTCCGCACACTGCATCGGCAACGCGGTTGAGCAAATCCAGCTGGGCAAACAGGACATCGTGTTCGCCGGCGGCGGCGAAGAGCTGTGCTGGGAAATGGCCTGCGAGTTCGATGCGATGGGCGCGCTGTCCACCAAGTACAACGACACGCCGGAAAAAGCCTCCCGCACCTACGACGCCGATCGTGACGGTTTCGTCATCGCCGGCGGTGGCGGCATGGTGGTGGTTGAAGAACTGGAGCATGCGCTGGCGCGCGGCGCACATATCTACGCAGAAATCGTTGGCTACGGCGCAACGTCTGACGGCGCCGACATGGTTGCACCTTCGGGCGAAGGCGCAGTGCGCTGCATGAAGATGGCGATGCAGGATCTGGATACGCCGATCGACTACATCAACGTGCACGGCACCTCCACACCGGTGGGCGACGTGAAAGAGCTGGGCGCCATTCGCGAAGTGTTCGGCGACAATACCCCGGCCATCTCCTCCACCAAGGCGATGACCGGTCACTCACTGGGCGCCGCGGGCGTGCAGGAAGCGATCTACAGCCTGTTGATGCTGGAGCACGGCTTTATCGCACCGAGCATCAACATCGAAACCCTGGATGAACAGGCGGTCGGCATGAACATCGTGACTCAGCCGACTCAGCGCGAGCTGACCACCGTGATGTCCAACAGCTTCGGCTTCGGCGGCACCAACGCCACCCTGGTGATGCGCAAACTGGCGAAATAATTCCGCCTGAGCTTCACCTCGCCATCAAGCCCGCGTTTTCGCGGGCTTTTTACTGCCCTAAGCCCATTTGACGGGCGCTCAGAGTTTTCCCAAATCACATCCCCTGACACATCATTACCTCGCCATTACACGCGTTGGGCATACAATAGCCTGGTAGCATGATTATCGCTCGGCGTAGCTTTCTAAAGTGATCGAACATTGAGGCAAGAAGTATGAAAAAGTTAATTGCGGTTGGGTTACTGTCGGCCGTGTTGGCCGGATGCGCCACCGATTCTCCCTGCGTGCCGGTCTATGATGACCAGGGGCGTCTGGTGCACACCAACACCTGCATGAAGGGCACCACTCAGGATAACTGGGAAACCGCGGGCGCGATCGCCGGCGGCGCGGCGGCGGTTGCCGGTCTGACCCTCGGCATCATCGCGCTGACCAAGTGATCGGCGCGGAACAGGACCAAGCCCGGCCATTGCGTGCCGGGCTTTTTTTATCTCACTGCACCAAAAACGCTTTGAACTGCGGCGTCATCACGGCGCTGAAACCGTCGTCGGTTTTACTGATCAGGTAGACCGCCAGCCCTTTCTCTTCTGCGAGCTGCAACGCTTTCTCCGGGCCCAGCACCATCAAACCGGTATCCCAGCCGTCGGCCTCGAGCGCGGTCGGGGCGATCACCGTGGCGGAAACCAGCCGGTGGTTGATTGGCCTGCCGGTGGTCGGATCGATGACATGGGAGTAACGCTGGCCGTTTTGTTCAAAGTAGTTGCGGTAGCTGCCGGCGGTGCTGATGCCGTAACCGTGCAGATCCACCAGCGCCTGTACCGCATTTTCACGGTCGGTCGGCTTTTGGATCGCCACCCGCCAGGGCTTGCCCTGGCCGTTGACGCCGCGTGAAGAGACCGCACCACCGACCGATACCAGGTAGTTGGTAATGCCGTGACGGTTCATCAGGCGCACCAACTCATCGGCGCCATAGCCTTCGCCCAGCGTCGAGAGATCGACATACATGCCCGGCAGATCTTTTTGCAGCCACTCCCCGCGGTTGTCGCTGATCAGCTTCAGGTGCTGCAGGCCGGTGCGCTGCTTTGCCGCGTCGATCTGCGCCTGTTCCGGCACCTTGACCGGATGCTTGTCTGGGCCGAACCCCCACAGGTTCACCAGCGGGCCGACGGTGATGTCCATGGCGCCGCCGGTATCGCGGCCGATGCGTTGGGCCATCAACACGATGTCCGCCATGCCGCGCGGGATAGGCTGCGGTTCGAGGCTAACATTGCGGTTAAACCTCGACAGCACCGAATCGGCGCGGTAGGTCGAGATGTCGTCGTTGGCCCGTTCGAGCACCGTGTCGATCTGCCGCTGCAATTCTTGTTTGCCGATCGCGACGTCACCGCTGACTTTTACGCTGTAGAAAGTGCCCATGGTTTTGCCGTCAATATCGATTTGCGGGCGGGAGGAGGCGTCGTCGCAGGCGGCGAGCAGGGCGCATAAGGCGCTCAACAGCGCTCCGTTGGCGAACAGGGAAGCCATAACATGTCCTTTGAAACCGTGAAAGCCGCTACAAATAAAGTAAAGCGCGGCAAATGGAAAGCGGATAAAGGTAAAATAGCATTTTGCTGGCGCTGAAGCCGCGTCTGAGCTAACGTCTGCCCATTCTTTTCGGTGAGGTTCACACTGCCGCTATGAGTTCAACCGCCATTTCCCGGCTCATCCATCCCTTTGCCAAAGACCGTTTCTTGCATGCATTGCTGCTGGCTGGCGTGGCGATGTTCGCCTTTCATCCGCAGCCGCTGGCAGCGCTGGGTGGTTTTATCGACGGCCGTACCCTCATCACCCTGCTGGGGCTGATGCTGCTGACCAAAGGCGTTGAGGTCAGCGGCTACTTCGATTTTGTCGGCCGCAAGATTATCAACCGCTTGCACAGCGAACGGCGGCTGGCGCTGTTCCTGGTGTTCTCCGCCGCGCTGCTGTCGTCGTTTCTGACTAACGACGTAGCGCTGTTTATCGTCATACCGCTCACCATCACGCTGAAAAAGCTGTCGGCGCTGCCGGTCGGCCGCCTGATCATCTTCCAGGCGCTGGCGGTGAACGCCGGTTCGCTGCTGACGCCGATCGGCAACCCGCAAAATATCCTGCTGTGGAGCCGTTCCGGCCTCTCTTTCCTCGGTTTCATCGGCCAGATGGCGCCGTTTGGCGCCGCAATGATGTTGAGCCTGCTGGCGCTGACCTGGTTCAGCTTCCCGGCGCGCGACATCGTGAAAACGCCGAATACCGAGGGCTATCCCTACCAGCGGCCGCTGTTGCTGAGCTGTGTAGGGCTGTATGCGGTTTTCCTGCTGTGTCTCGATTTCGATCTGCCGTTGTATGGGCTGCTGGCGGTGTTCGCCGGTTTCTTGCTGCTGGCGCGCCGAGTGCTGTTGCAGATCGACTGGAGCCTGATTTTCGTGTTCGCCGCCATGTTCATCGATGTCGGCCTGTTTACCCGTTTGCCGCCGCTTCAGCCGGCGTTCGCCGCCATCGCCGGGCTGAGCGAGGGGAGCGTGTATGCGTTGGGCGTCGGGCTGTCGCAGATCGTCAGCAACGTGCCGGCCACCATACTGTTGCTCAACTATATGCCCTCCAGCGCTCAGTTGGCCTATGCGGTCAACGCCGGCGGCTTCGGGTTGGCGATCGGATCGCTCGCCAACCTGATTGCGTTGCGCATGGCGGGGGAGCGCAAGATCTGGTTGCGCTTCCACTATTATTCGCTGCCGCTGTTGGCATGGGCCGCGTTGCTCGGCTGGGTGATGAGCTAAGCCGGTTGGCCGCTTTGCCGCGCGGCCAGCAGGCAAATGCTGCGGGTCACCTGATAGGATTTCACGAAGGCGCTGACGGGTAAAAACTCGAAGCGCGAGTGGAAGTTATGCGCGCCGGTGAAGTAATTGGGCGTCAGGATGCCGCGGCTGGAGAGCGCCGCGCCGTCGGTGCCGCCGCGCATCGGGATCACCTTCGGCGGGATGCCGTGGGCGGCGAGGGCGCCGAAGATCAGATCGATAGCGCGCCGGTCCTCGCCGATGGCGTTGCTGATGTTGCTGTAGATGTCGCTGACGCTGCAGCTGACGTTGGCGCGCGGATAGTTGGCCGCCACCTGGCGCACCGTCTCCTCAAGGCGGGCCTTGCGCGCCTCGAACGCCGCGCGATCGAAGTCGCGAATCGACACCTTCAGCGTCGCCTGATTGGCGTTGGCGGCCAGATCGGTGAACCAGAAATAACCCTCGCGCCCCTCGGTGTGCTCTGGGGTATCCTGCACGTCGAATCGATTGATGATGTCGTTGGCGATGCGTATCGGGTTGATTAATACGTTTTTCGCCGACATCGGGTGGGCGGTCACCCCCTCGATGCGGATCTCCGCCGCCGCCGCGTTGAAATTCTCGTACACCACTTCACCCAGTTCGCAGCAGTCGATGGTGTAGGCGAAATCGACGGAGAAACGCTGCAGATCCAGCGCTTTGGCGCCGCGCAGGCCGATCTCTTCGTCCGGCACGAACGCCACCACGATATCGCCGTGGCGATCGGCCGCGGTCAGGTTGGCCAGCAGCGTCATCACCACGGTGACCGCCGCCTTATTGTCGGCGCCCAGCACGCTGGTGCCGTCGCTGAACAGGATCTCTTCGTTCCGGTAGGGCAGGATCTCCGGATGCTCGGCGGTACGCAGCCAGATGCCTTGCTCGGCATTCAGGCATAAATCCTCGCCGGTGAAGCGCAGGCGCTGCGGGCGAATCTCGGGCGACAGGCCGACGTCCACGGTGTCGATATGCGTGATGAAGCCGATGCGCGGCGCGCCGGGTTGGGTGCCGGGCTTGCGGGCGGTCACGGTGGCGTGCTTGTCGATCTGCACGTCGGCCAGGCCGAGCCGGCGCAGCTCGTCGGCCAACAGTTGCGCCATCTCATGCTGCCCCGGCGTGCTGGGCAGGGTGGCTGCGGCGGCGTTGCTCTGGCTGGTCACCGCCAGATAGCGGAAGAAACGTTCGGTAAGCTGTTCGGCAATCGGGCTGGTCATCGGAACTCCTCGCGGTTGGCAATCTACCGGTTTTAAAACGAAATCAGCCGTTTGTCCAACGGTGCAATGCGTAAACCGCCAGAATGCGAAGCATCGCGCAGAAACGAAAAATAGCGGTGCAACTAGGAAATAGTCGCAGGTTTCTGCGGCAAAATCGGTGTTAGCTGTGGGCCAGGAAGCGCCCACATAACACTTATCTGTCCCTCAAGGAGAATTCATGCACACCGGTCACGCTCTGCTTATCACCTTACTGTCCCTGGGCATCTCTCACAGCGCCTGGTCGTCTGCCGATACCGGGCACGCCAACAGCAACGCCAACAGCCGCGAAGTGGCCAGCGCGTTGGGCGGCCTGAAGAACAAAACCTACGAACTGGAGCAGGCGCCAAAGATCCGCGTCGCCAGCTTCAATATCGCCGCCGGCAAGGTCAGCGACATGACCGCCATCGCCAAGGCGATTCGCGCGATGAATGTCGACGTGGTGGCGCTGCAGGAGGTGGATAAACTCACCGCCCGCAGCGGGCGGGTCGATCAGGCGGCGGAACTGGCGAAACTGACCGGCATGCAGGCGGTGTTCGGCCGGGCGATCGATTTCGACGGCGGCGAATATGGTTTGGCGTTTCTGTCGAAGTATCCGCTGCACGATGCCGTGATCTATCCGCTGCCGTCCGGCCAGCGCGAACAGCGCATCGCCTTCAGCGCCAAGGTCGATGTGCCGGAGTTCCCGACGCCGATCACCCTGTTCAACACCCACCTCGATACCAAGGAAGATCCGACGATGCGTCTGGATCAGGTACGGGAGCTGAACGATCGCACCATCGAAGTGCGCGGCATCAAGCTGCTGTTCGGCGATATGAACGATGTGCCGGGCAGCGTCACCTGGCTGGAGCTGAGCCGCTATTGGAACGATATCATGCCCAACGGGCAGGACGGCCGCAGCTGGCCGGCGGAAAACGCCGAGATCAAGGTGGATTACATCTTCACCGGCAACGCGCAGCGCTGGCATCTTGACAGCCTGACGGTGCCGAACGCCAGCGGCGACTGGAACGGCGTGCATTGGCCGGCGGTGAGCGACCACCTGCCGCTGGTGGCGGAGATGCGTCTGACCGAACAATAAGCCGATCGGCGTCCCATTGGGGCCAGGCTAAGCCACGGTGATCCGCGCCAGCCGCTCGACGGCGCAGCGGATCTCGCCCGGCGTCAGGGCCGAAAAGCCCAGCAGCCACCCGTCGCGCTGCGCCTGAACCGTTTGGTATTGCGCTGTTAACCCGGGCGTAAGGATGCCGAGCCGCCGCGCCTGCCGGCTGAGCGCCGCCTCCTGGCCGGGCGGCAGCCAGACGCTGAGCTGCAGGCCGCCGGCGGCGGGAGCGGGGGTGGCGAAGTGGTCGAGTTTTTCGCGTACTGCCGCCAGCAACACATCGCGCCGGCTATGGTAGAGTTGGCGCATGTAGCGGATATGCGCGGCGAAGTGCCCCTGGCGGATGAATTCGGCGGTGACCGCCTGCATCAGCTGCGCGCTGTGGCCGTCATACACCGTGCGTGCAGTGACGAACGCTTCAACCAGCGTGGGCGGTACGATCAGGTACGCCAACCGCAGCGAAGGGAACAGCGATTTGGAGAAGGTGCCGAGGTACAGCACCCGGCCACGGCGATCCAGACCCTGCATCGCCGGTATCGGCAGGCCGTCGTAATGAAACTCGCTGTCGTAATCGTCCTCAATGATCCAGGCCTGCTGCTTTTCCGCCAGCGTCAGCAGTGCCAAGCGGCGCGCCAGGCTGAGCGCTGCGCCGGTTGGGTATTGGTGCGAGGGCGTCAAATAAATCAAACGCGGCTCGGGCAAGGAGGGCTCAGCGCGCAGGCCGTCGCCGTCTACCGCCACCGGCGTCAGGGCGGCACCGGCGCTGATAAAGGCGTTTCTCGCCCCGGCGTAACCCGGTTCTTCCATCCAGACGCTGTCGCCGCTGTCCAGCAGCAACGTGGCGATCAGCTGCAGCGCCTGCTGTGAACTGGTCAGCACGATAACCTGGTTTGCATCGCAGATTACGCCGCGCGTTTGGTTGACGTGGGCAGCAATCGCTTCACGCAGCGGCAAATAGCCCTGCGGGTCGCCGTAGCGCAGCAGGCTTTCTCCCTGTAGCCGCAGGCGCTGTGCGGTCAGTTGCTTCCACAAGGCTAGCGGAAACGCGCGCAGATCCGGCGAGCCGGCGGCAAACGCCTGTGGCTGCTGCGGATCGCGGCAGCCGCCGGTTTGCACGATCTGTTGGCCGCGTTGCGAAAGGCGCGGCATGGCGGTGCGGGGCGGCGGCGGCGGCGATTTGGCGATGCGGATAGCCACAAATGTGCCCTGGCCGACGCGGCGCTGCAAATACCCCTCCGCCTCCAACTGGCCGTACGCTGCTTCGACGGTCACCCTTGAGAGTTTCAGATCCCCAGCCAGCACTCGGCTGGAGGGCAGGCGTTGCCCAATGTTCAATGTGCCGTGGTGGATGGCCTGCCGCAATGCTGCACAAAGACGTTCGCGCAGCGTGCCGACGGCCTGGGGCGATTGCTGAAACAGCGTGATCAGCGTGTGCCGCATAATGGGTCTTATCATCTGTGGATAATGGGTATCAATCATAAGACCAAAATGGGGCACTATTGTCATCTGTCTTGATGCACGGGAGTAAGTGATATGTCGAAAGAATCATTGGTGCTGGCTTTTCCGCCGGCGGCGCCGGAAGAAAGCCTGGCCTATCTGGCGGCTAAACTGAGCCGCTATGCGGATGCCTGGGATGTGGCGGAAGATCTGCGCAATGGCGTGGACGGGATGGTGGTGATCGACACCCGCGCGGAGGCGCTGTACGCCGCCGGGCATATCCCCGGTGCGCTCAGTTTGCCGCATCGCCTGATGGATGAAGCCGGCACGGCGCAGCTGGATCGCCGGAAAGTGTATGTGACCTACTGCGACGGCATTGGCTGCAACGGATCCACCAAAGGTGCTTACAAGCTGGCGAAACTGGGATTCAGGGTGAAGGAGCTGATCGGCGGGCTTGACTTCTGGCTGCGCGATGGCCATCCATTGGCCATCGGAGAACAGCCGGGATCGTTGCGCGATCGGGCGGCTGCTGAGGACTGCGGCTGCGCCTGAGGCGTTAAAACACCAGCGCCAGCACGATCGCCAACGCCAACAGCAGCAGGATCAGCGCTACGGCCGGCTTGCTCAGCGCTTTTTGCAGCGGCAGAGGCAAGGCGGCGATCAGCGGGTTGAGCAGCGGCTGCGGTTCGACAGGGTGGCTGGCGATCGGCTGCGCCTGGCCGGCTTTATCCAGACGGCGGGCAAACAGCTGATGAATGGCGTCGCTCATTTGCGGATGCGTCAGCGGCGCATTGGCGCCGCAGTTGAAGCGCGCCTGGCAATAGTCGTTCATCTGCTGCAGTTCTCGCTCGTCCGCCGGCTGCTTGAGCGCCGCCAGCAGGTTGTTCAGCGTCGGCGCGTTCTGCGGGCTGAGCGCCACCTTCACCTGTAAAAACTGGTTCAGCAGCTGGAAGTGGCGCGCCGGCAGCGGATCGTTGGTTTTCACGCCCGCCAGATCGAACAGCGTTTGCCAGATTTTAGCCGGCGCTTCGCCGGTGGCGGCGCTGAGTTTGGTGATCTGCTGCTGCAGGCTTTGATGCTCTGCGGGCAGCAGCGGGCGATCGCTGGTGGCGGTTTGCTGCGGCTGGGGAATGGTCAGGCCGCCGGTTTGCAACAGATTAAGTACCTGTTGCAATTGCGGTGGGCTCAGTTGGCTCAACACCGTATGGCCGAACTGCTGGCGAATAAAGTCGCTGACCGCCTGGCGGTTATTGCCCTGCGGCAGCAATTCGGCCAGCTGTTGCAGCAGTTGGCGCCCGGCATGGTTTTGCTGCGCCTGCGTCAGGCGCGTTTGCAGCAGCTGTTCCGCCGGTTGAAAATGGCGCGCCAGCAGTTCGCCGCCTTTGTCGGCGCCGAGATCGTGACGCAGAGACGCCCAGATCTCCGCCGATTTGACCGGGCTGAGCGTCATGATTTTCACGATCAGTTTTTCCAGCGTCGTGCGCTGCGCCGGAGAGAGGGGTTGATCGTCAGTGGCCGCCGTTTTGCCCGGGGAGGGGGGGCGTTCGCCGGCGATTGGGGTGCCCGGCCCACTCAAAGGTTGCATATCACCAGTCCTTCGCTGTGTATCCCCGCAGAATGCCTGGAGGAGAGAATCGTCATCGTACCCGGCGAAAAGCGCAGGCTTACCCACTATGATACCTGTAAATCGCCGCCATCAATACCGCCGCTCAGACATTTCTTTACCGACAAAACGTTGCTAATCGCGTCTGCACCGCTAAGATAACCCCAGATCTGAACATGAGGATGGCATGGTTAAACGGCAGCGGATTGCAAAATGGTTTTTATGCCTGGCTTGCCTGGTGGTGCTGACGTGCATGACCCAGCGCATGGCGGGCCTGCATGCGCTGCAGCAAACGCTGGGGATCCCGGCCGCCACCGCCGTTCAATCCGGCGATGAGGCCGCCGAAGCGCAGCCGACGCCCTGTGAGCTGAGCGCCAAGTCATTGCTGGCCGCGCCGCCGGTGATGTTCGAAACCGTGCTGTTCGGGCTGGGTCTGCTGCTGGCGCTGTTGGCGCCGACCATTGCCGCGCGTCTGCGCATTCCTCCTCCTCGCGCCATTTCACCACCCACCCTCAGGGTGCACCTTCGATTATGCGTCTTCCGTGAATGAGTTAATCGCCCGTTTTTCGTGGTGAATTAATCATTTATGGAGAATTAACATGTTGAAAATCATCAGGCTGGCCTGCGCTTGCCTGTTTATGCTGTGGCTGCCTGCCTTGCAGGCGGCGGACAGCGGCTGGCTGCAAAATCCGGCCAACGATCATGCCAAGGTGCGACTGCGCGCCGACACGTCACGGCCGGGGGAGACCCGCCTGCTGCTGTCGGTCGAGCTGCAAAAAGGCTGGAAAACCTATTGGCGCTCTCCGGGCGAAGGCGGCATCGCGCCGGCTATCGTCTGGCAAGGCAACCCACCGCCGGCGACCTGGCACTGGCCGACGCCGCAGCGTTTCGAGGTGGCCGGCATTTCCACCCAGGGTTATCACGATCGGGTCACGTTGCCGATCGTGATGTCAGGCCAGGTATCCGGCCCGCTGGCGGGTACGCTGACGCTGTCCACCTGCAGCAACGTCTGCATTCTGACTGACTACCCGTTCAGTCTGGATCTGGCGACGCCGAACGATCCGCAGTTTAATCACGATTTCGCGCAGGCGATGGGGCAGGTGCCGATCGCCGCCGGGTTGGCGGAAAGCGTCAAGGCCGGGTATCGCAGCGGCGAGCTGCAGATTGCCGCCGAACGCGCCGCCGGCTGGCAACAGCCTGCGCTGTTCTTCGATACGCTGGCGGATGCCGATCTCGGCAAGCCGCAGGTTGAAACCGACGGCGATCGGTTGTTGGCGCGAGTGCCGGTCAGCGATGGCTGGGGCGATGCGGCGCCGGACCTGCGCGGCAAAACGCTGACGCTGGTGATCGACGACGGCGGCATGGCGCAGCAGATTACGCTGCCGATTGGCGATCCGTTGGCCGCACCCGCCGGTGCGGCGTTCCCGTTGTGGCAGGCGGTATTGATGGCGCTGGCGGGCGGGTTGATCCTCAACCTGATGCCGTGCGTGCTGCCGGTGCTGGGCATCAAGCTCGGTTCGATCCTGCAGGTGGAGCGGCGCGATCGGCACAGCGTGCGTTTGCAGTTCCTGGCGTCATCGCTGGGCATCGTCGCCTCGTTTATGGCGCTGGCCCTGCTGATGACGCTGCTGCGGCTCGGGAACCACGCGCTCGGCTGGGGCATTCAGTTCCAGAATCCGTGGTTTATCGGCTTTATGGTGCTGGTGACGCTGCTGTTCAGCGCCAACCTGTTCGGCCTGTTCCATTTGCGTCTCTCGTCCGATCTGAATACCTCGCTGGCGACCCATAACGGGCGCGGTCTGAGCGGCCATTTCTGGCAGGGCGCGTTCGCCACGCTGCTGGCGACGCCGTGCTCGGCGCCGTTTCTCGGCACGGCGGTGGCCTTCGCGCTGGCGGCGTCGCTGCCGGTGCTGTGGGGCATGTTCATCGCGCTCGGCATCGGCATGAGCCTGCCGTGGCTGCTGATCGCCGCCTGGCCGTCGCTGGCGCTGCGTTTGCCGCGCCCCGGCCGTTGGATGAATACCGTCAAGCTGGCGATGGGGCTGCTGATGCTGGCGTCGTCGCTGTGGCTGCTGAGCCTGCTGAGCAACCATATCGGCGTGCAGGCCACGCTGTGGCTGGGGGCGTTGGCGCTGCTGGCGTTGCTGCTGGCGGTGTGGCGCCAACAGGGGGCACGCTTGGCGGCCAAGCTGGCGGCGGGCACTGTGGTGCTGGCGGGTGTGGTCCTGCTGGCCGGATCGCTGAGCGCCGGCCTGTGGCGCCAACCGTTGCAGGATCGGGTGCAGTGGCAACCGCTGAACGAGCAAGCGATCGCCGAGGCGCTGGCGCAGCATAAGCGGGTGTTCGTCGACGTGACAGCCGACTGGTGCGTGACCTGTAAAGCCAACAAATTCAATGTGCTGCTGCGTGATGACGTACAGCGCGCGCTGAGCGCCGACGATGTGGTCGCGCTGCGCGGCGACTGGAGCCGTCCATCGGCCGACATCGGCGCCTTCCTGCAAAAGCGCGGCAGCGTCGCCGTGCCTTTCAACCAAGTCTATGGCCCCGGCAGCCCGGACGGCGTGGTGCTATCCCCGCTGTTGACCCGTGACGCCGTGCTGCAAACGCTTTCCCATGCCAAAGGAACCGAACAATGAAAAAACTACTGATTTTACTGATGATCATCGCCGCCCCAGCGTGGGCCGCCGAGCCTTTTACCCCGGCGCAAGAGGCGCGTATCAAAGAGATGATCCGCGAAACGCTGGTGTCCAATCCGGACATTCTGGCGCAGGCGGTGGACGCCTGGCAGCAGCAAACCGCCGGCGAGCAAATCAGCCAGGCTATCAAGCAGAACGCCAAAACGCTGTACCAGGATCCGGCCAGCCCGCGCCTGGGCGCCGCCAACGCCAAACTGACGCTGGTGACCTTTACCGACTATAACTGCCCGTACTGCAAGCGTTTTGATCCGATGCTGGAGAAGATCGTCAAGCAATACCCGGACGTGGCGCTGGTGGTGAAGCTGCTGCCGTTCAAGGGCGAAAGCTCGGTCAGTTCGGCGCGCGTGGCGCTCACCACCTGGCAACAGCACCCGGATCAATTCTGGGTCCTGCACCAGCGGCTGATGGCGAAAAAGGGCTTCCACGACAATGCCAGCATCGCCGCCGCGCAAGAGAAAACCGGCGTCAAGGCGGTGGCGCCGAGCGAACAGAGCATGACCACGCTGCGCACCAATATGGCGTTGGCGGAGCAACTGGGCGTACAAGGGACGCCGGCGACGCTGATCGGCGATCGAATGCTGCCGGGGGCGGTGTCGTATGAAGAGCTGGAAGCGATGGTGAAACAGCAGCTGGCGAAGGCTAGCAATGGCTAAGTTCAAGCGCTGGGGGCGCGAGTTGTTGCTGCTGGCGCTGATCGCATTGGCGGTGGTCACGGTGATGGATTGGCTGAACGCGCCGCAGGCGCCGCCGGCCTTCGATGCCCAGACGCTGACCTCGCTGGACGGCGAGCGCGTGTCGTTGGCGCAGCTCAGCGATGAGCGGCCGCTGCTGGTTTACTTTTGGGCCAGCTGGTGCGGCGTTTGCCGTTTCACCACGCCGGACGTCGCCCGCTTGCAGGCGGCGGGCGGCAACGTGCTGACCGTCGCGCTGCGCTCGGGCGATGATGCCCAGGTGAAGCAGTGGCTGGCGCGCAAACGGCTGGCGCTGCCGGTGGTCAACGATCCGGCCGGCGCGCTGTCGGCGCAGTGGCGGATTGGCGTCACGCCGACCTTCGTGGTGATCTCGCAGGGCAAGGTGGTGCAAAGCACCACCGGCTGGACCAGCTACTGGGGGATGAAGCTGCGGCTGTGGTGGGCAGCCGTCTAACCGGCGTTTTTCTCCGTTATTACCTGCTCAATCGCCCGGCACAGCCGGGCGATACCTTCTTCAATCTGCGGCGGCGAGTTGGCGGCAAAATTCAGCCGCAGGCCGTGTGCGCCCAGCTGTTCCTGCGCATAGAAGCATTCGCCGCGCGCGAAGGTCACCCCGTGTCGCCAGGCCACCGGCATCAGCTCGGCGGTGGTCACCGCCTCCGGCAGCGTCAGCCAGATAAACAAGCCGCCTTGCGGCGTTTCGAAACGGCACCCCGGCGGCAGCCGATGTTGCAACGCGTCGATCATTACTTCCAGATGCAGGCGGTAGACGCGTCCGGCGCGCCGCAGCTGCTTGTCGTAACGGCCGACGGTGACGAACGCGTCCAGCGCCCGCTGGATCAGACTGGAGCTGGTGAAGCTGTCGACGTGTTTCAGCCTGGCGAAACGCTGATAGTGTTCGCTGTCCGCCACCAGATAGCCGATGCGCATGCTGGGCAGCAGCATTTTGGAGAAGGTGCTGACGTAGATCACCGCGCCCGGCTGCGCCAGCGCGCGCAGCGACGGCAGCTGTTTGCCCTGATAACGCAGATCGCCGACGAAGTCGTCCTCCAGGATCACCACGCCGGCCTGTTGGGCGATCGCCAGCAGGCGCCGCCGGCGGGCCTCGCTCAGGCAGCGGCCGGTCGGGTTGTGGAAGTTGGGGATGGTGTAGATCAGTTTAGGGCGGTGGCGTTCCAGCAGCTCGGGCAGTCGATCGACCAGCATGCCGTGGCGATCGCCGGGCACGGAGACGATATTGATGCGGTGCTGGCGCAGCAGGCCCAGCGCTTCGGCGTAGGTCGGCTCTTCGACGATCACCGTATCACCCGGCGCCAGCAGGCTTTGCACCACCAGACTGATGGCATGCTGCGAACCGTTGGTGATCAGCACCTGTTCGGCCTGCGTGGGGATGCCCTGGGCGCTGAGAATGCGGCTCAGCGTATCGCGCAGCGGGTAGTAGCCGCAGTATTCGCCGTAACTGAAGGCTTCTTCCGCGTGGCGGCTGAGCACCGACAGCAGCACTTTGCGAAACGCCTCCAGCGGAAATATCTTGGGGCTGCCGACGCCGGCGGCGAAGTTGATCAGCCCCTCCGGCAGCGGGGCGTCGGCGTAGCCGTCCAGCCGCGAGGTGAGGGTGGTGAAGCTCTCCAGCGGGAAAGGGGCGTTGCTGGTTGGCCGGGCCGGGCGCGTTTGCGCCTGCGGGTGCGCGACATAGGCGCCGCTGCCGCGCCGCTGGTGCAAAAAGCCCTTGGCCGCCAGTTCGGCATAGGCGTTATCCACCGTCAAACGGCTGACCGCCAATTCGGCAGCCAGCGTGCGTGTCGAGGGCAGCTTGTCGCCATCCACGAACACGCCGGTGAGGATGGCGCGCCGCAGCGCTTCTTCGATCTGCAAATACAGCGGAACGTCCTGTTCGCGATCTAACGGGATGTGCATGCGAAATTGGCCCGGTTAGGGAGATGGTTTTTTACTATACCCCATGTCAACAGGGCTTCAAGCGCAGAAAAGTGGCCTGCATGACAACGCCGAAAAGTGGCTATAGTGGGAAAAAATGGCCGCGTTACACTGTGCGCCTGAGCATTTATGTCGCCATTTTCCCGAGGATCTCATGTCATTACCGTCAGGCGTTTCCGCCCGGCCGGCGTTGCCCGGCGCGCGCCTCTTGCAGGGCAGCAGCCAGGGTTACGTCATCGCCATTATCAGCGCCATGCTGCTGGCCTTTACCGCCATCATCATCCGCGCGCTGACCGAGTACTATCAGCTGCCGACCTTCGTGCTGGCGTTCTGGCGCGCGGCGCTGGTGGCGCTGGTGCTGTTGCCGCTGCTGTTGCTGGTGAAACCGCAGTGGGCGCGTCTGCGCCGTGAGCAGGTGGTGTTCTACGCGCTTTACGGGCTGCTGCTGGCGCTGTTCAACAGCCTGTGGACGCTGTCGGTAGCGCTGAACGGCGCGTCGGTGGCGACCATACTGACCTACTGTTCGGTGGGCTTTACCGTGTTCCTCGGCTGGGTGATGTACAGCGAGCGCCTGACGCTGCGCCAACTGCTGGTGATCGCCATCAGCCTGGGCGGTTGCTTCCTGGTCAGCAACGGCGACAGCATGGGGAACAGCCACTTCGATCTGCTGGGGCTGCTGGTAGGGATGCTGTCGGGCATCGGCTATACCCTGTATACCCTCGGCGGGCGGGTGGCCAGCGAACGCGGCTATCCGGTGTGGAACACCATCCTGTACGTGTTCGGTTTTTCGGCGCTGTATCAGCTGGCGTTCAACGCGGCGCTGACGGCGTTCCCGTTGGCGGCGTTCCACGGCATGGCCGGCGATTTGTGGTTCCTGTCGCACGGCGCACAGGGCATCCAGTGGAGCGGCTGGCTGTTGCTGCTGGCATTGGCCGCCGGGCCGACGCTGTTGGGCTTCGGGTTGTATAACATCAGCCTGAAAACGCTGCCGCTGGCGGTGGCCAACCTGATCCTGTCGCTGGAACTGGTGTTCACCGCGGTGATCGCCTACTTCCTGCTGGGGGAAAGCATGAATCAGCTGCAGCTGCTGGGCAGCGCATTGGTGATGGGCGGGGTGCTGCTGTTGAAAAGCAAGACCGCCGAGGCGTGATCGGTTACCCTTGTGCCTCGCAAGAGAGGCACTAATGATGAATAACCCGAGATTGAAACGAGCGCTTATCGCTTGAATGGCCGTGTTGAGTGAACGACAACACGGCCACAGACATTCCGTTCCGTGGCTTTTATTCCGGTAACAAGAGAATACGCCATGTCCGAAAAACACTGGTCCCAAACCGAACTGTTGCATCAGACGGTGACCAACCCGAATATCATCGTCAAAGGCACCCACAGCTACTACAGCGACTGCTGGGATAACGGCTTCGAACGCTCGGTGGTGCGCTATCTGCACGGCGACGCGGTCAGCCGCCAATGGCAGCCGCTGGGCGAAATAGATCGCCTGCTGATCGGCGATTATGTGTGCATCGCGGCCGAAGCGGTGATCCTGATGGGCGGTAATCACACCCATCGCATCGACTGGCTGAGCTTGTACCCGTTTATGGCAACCATCAAGCAGGCATACCGTCCCAAAGGCGATACCCGGCTGGGTGACGGCTGCTGGATCGGCATGCGGGCGATGCTGATGCCGGGGATCTCGATAGGCGAGGGGGCGATCGTCGCCGCCGGTAGCGTGGTGGCCGGCGATGTTGCGCCTTATGCCATCGTCGGTGGTAACCCGGCGAGGTTTATCCGTTGGCGGTTCGCGCCGGAAGTCATCGCACGGTTGCTTGCCTTGCGCCTCTATGACTTGTCCGAGGTGGACTTTGCGGTGATTCAGCCGTTGCTTGCCGATAACGATATCGGGGCGCTGGAAAGGGGAATGGCGGCCTTGCGCCGTTAAACACCACGGGCGGGGGATCCCCGCCCGTTTCGCGTTATTCGGCCTTGGCTTCGGCCGCCGGTTGGCGGCGTTTGCGCATCAGGCGCAGCAGCGGCGGCAACGCTAGCACCGCGACCGCCAATACCAGCAGCGTTTGCGCGATGCTGCTGCTCCACAGAATGCCGAACTCGCCGTTGCTGATCGACAGCGCGCGGCGCAGGTTTTGTTCCAGCATCTCACCCAGCACAAAGCCCAGAATCAGCGGCGACATCGGGAAATGCATTTTGCGCAGGATGTAGCCGAACACCCCCAATCCGACCATCAGCAGCAGGTCGAAGGTGGTGCTGTGCACCGCATAAACCCCCACCGCCGAAACCGCGGCGATCGCCGGTACCAGGAACCACAACGGGATGGTCAGCATGCGGGTGAACAGGCCGACCAGCGGCAGGTTCATGATCAACAAAATGACGTTGGCGATCAGCAGCGCGGCGATCAGCCCCCAGACGATATCCGGCTGTTCGGTGAACATCGCCGGGCCGGGGGTGATGTTGTACAGCGTCAGCGCGCCCATCATCACCGCCGTGGTGCCGGAACCCGGCACCCCCAGCGTCAGCATCGGAATGAACGAACCGCAGGCCGAGGCGTTGTTGGCCGCTTCCGGCGCAGCTACGCCGCGGATATCGCCCTTGCCGAAGGTATCGCTGTTGCCGCTGATTTTCTTCTCGGTCATGTAGGTCAGCGCGCTGGCGATAGTGGCGCCGGCGCCCGGCAGAATGCCGACGAAGAAACCGATCACCGACGAACGCAGGGTCGGGCCCGCGCACTGCGCCGCCTCTTTGCGGTTGAACAGCAACCGGCCGGTTTTACGCACCAGCTTTTGCCCGGCGCTGGTGCTTTCCAGCATCAACAGGATTTCACTGACCGAGAACAGGCCGATCACCACCACGATAAACTGCACGCCGTCGGAGAGGTGCACGCTGTCGAAGGTAAAGCGGTAAACGCCGGTGTTGGCGTCGACGCCCACCGTCGCCAGCCCCAGGCCGATCAGCGCCGCCAGCAGCGATTTCAGCGGGTTCTGGCTCATCATGCTGCCGAGGCAGGCGATGGCGAACACCATCAGGGCGAAATATTCCGCCGGGCCGAAGGCCAGCGACCAGCGTGCCAGCAACGGCGCGAACAGAATGATGCCGCCGATGGCGATCATCGAGCCGACGAACGAGCTGACCGCCGAGATGGACAGCGCCACGCCGGCGCGCCCCTGCTGCGCCATTGGGTAGCCGTCCAGCGCGGTCATGATCGCCGCCGCGTCGCCCGGCACGTTGAGCAGAATCGACGAGATGCGCCCGCCGTATTCGCAGCCGATATACACCGTCGCCAGCAGGATCAGCGCCGATTCGGCCGGCAGTTTGAGGGCGAACGCCAGCGGCAGCAGGATCGCCACGCCGTTGATCGGCCCCAGCCCCGGCAACAGGCCGACGATGGTGCCGACGAAGCAGCCGATCAGGGCGATAATCAGGTTCTGCGGCACCAGCGCCACTTCAAACCCTTGGGTCAAATACATCCAGGTATCCATCATCGCTCCCGTTAGCTCAGCCAGGCGCCGAGCGGCAGTGTGACATCGAGAAGTTGGTCAAAGGCGTAGTACAACGCTGCGCCCATGATGACGCCGGAGATGGCCGCCGCCGGCAGGCTGGCCTGAAACAACAGGCCGATGCTGAACGTCAGCAGCGCGGTCGCCAGCGGGAAGCCGAGCCATTCAAAGCCCCAGGCATACAGCACCAGGGTGATCACCAGCACCAGCAGCCGCTGCAGCACCTTGCTGTGCGGCCACTCCACCGCCTGCGGGCGGCGCAGCAACAGCAGGGCCGCGCACAGCGCCATCAGGCTGAGGATCGCCAGCGGGAACGGGCGCGGCCCCAGCGGTTCATAGCTGTATTCGCTCTGGATGCCCCAGCCGATGAACAGCCCGCCGATACACAGCAGCAGCCAAAAGCCGGCAAAAATACGATCGCTCATGGTTTTCCCCTGCGGTTATTTGGCCAGGCCGAACACTTTCGCCTGCTCACGGTATTGGGCAACCTGGTTCTTCACGTAGGCGTCCAGCTCTTTGCCGGTCAGGTTGAATTCGAACAGGCCGCGCAGATCGCGCTGCTGTTTGAATTCGTCGGTCGCCATCATTTTCTGGAAGGTGTCGATCCACCACTGATACTCTTCATCGCTGACTTTCGGCCCGACGTAGAAGCCGCGAATGATTGGCCACACCAGGCTGTATCCCTGTTCTTTGGCGGTCGGAATGTCGGCCAGCTGGCCCGGCAGACGTTGCTCGGCATACACCGCCAGCACGCGGATCTTGTCGCCTTGCAGGTAAGGCACCATCTCGCTCAGGTCACCGGAAACCGCCTGAATATGGTTGCCCAGCAGCGCGGTGACCGGCTCGCCGCCGCCTTCGAACGCCACGTAGCGCATCTTGCGCGGATCTACGCCGACTTCACGCGCCAGCAGCGCGGTTTTCATCCAGTCCTGGCTGCCGATGGAGGCGCCGGCGCCGAACACCACGCTGTTGGGATCTTTTTGGAAAGCGTCCATCAGGTCTTTCAGGGTCTTGTAAGGCGAGTCGGCGCGCACTGCGATCATGCCGTAGTCGGTTCCGACCGCCGCCAGCCATCTCACGTCGTCCACGTTGTAGCGGCCGAACTTGCCCTGGGCCAGATTGAGCAGCGAGCCGCCGGAGAAGGCCACCACGGTGCCGAACTCCGCCGGGCGTTGCGCGACGATGGCGTTGTAGGCCACCGCGCCGACGCCGCCGGGCATATAGGTGACGCGCATCGGTTTATCGATGGCCTTGGTATCCTGCAGCGACACCTGAATCAGTTTGCAGGTCAGATCGAAGCCGCCGCCGGGTTTGGCCGGCGCAATGCATTCGGTGCGTTTGGGCGCCTCTGCGGCAAAGGACTGAGAGGCCGCCAGCAACAGGGCGGCGGCGGTAAAGGTTCGGGTCATTATTTTTTTCATTGTGACTTGCCCTCGGTATTGTTCTGGTTGTGAAATCCCGCCGGGTGCGGTTGCAGGATTGTTAAAACAACAACCTTTCATTTACCTTTCAGTGGCCGGAAAAGTTTTCAGTCTGTGATTGGCGTCTCCTGAAGAGAGCGCGCTATCATAAGTAAGCGAGTAACAACAGGGTGCAAAGCCTGCTAAAATCCTGCGTAATATCAGGTTTGCCGCGCTTTTTTCGCGGTAAAATTATGATGAATGAAATCAATATGGTGCTAGCGATATGTTTTTGTTAGGGAAATTATTCGGCGGCAGGGATAACGCCAAGGTACGGGCGATTAAGATGTTGCCAGAGGTTTATGTTGATATGGTTGGCGAGGCCGGCCGCTGTCGTTTGAAACACCTGCGGGCGGAAATCGGTTTTTTTGAATTGCATTTTTCTGGCGCCGATGGCGAAAAATACGCCTGCCAGATGACCGCCTGTGTGACGGGGATCGATCTGGTGTTCTCCACTCACAACCGCTCCGTGCTGGTTTCATCGCCGTTTACCGCGGAAAAGTTGCGTCCGGTGCTGGAGCTTGCCGTTGCCCACAGCCCAATCCCGCTCGTTTAGCGCCGCCATACGATCGCGCCCATACGCATAATTGTGTGCCAGCTCCCAAAACTGGCGGCGCGGCGCTCTTTTATCCCCTTATTTTCCATGCCATTCTTTGTTATCAGCCTGTTAACGGACGCCGTGTCGGCGCCAGGTTGTTCAGGAAAATCAATGGAATGGGAACATGCGACTGTTATTGGTTGAAGATCACCCCGAGCTGTCTCACTGGTTGCAAAAGGCGCTGACCGGCGCCGGGTTTGCCGTCGACGTCGCCCCGGACGGCGTGGCGGCCGATCATCTGTTGCTCAACGAGCGTTATGCGCTGGCGGTGTTGGATGTGGCGCTGCCGCGTTTGAACGGCCTGGATTTGCTGGCGCGCCTGCGCAAGCGCGGGCAGGATCTGCCGGTGCTGTTGCTGACGGCGCGCACCGACGTGGCCGATCGGGTAAGGGGCCTGAATCTGGGGGCGGACGATTACCTCACCAAGCCGTTCGAATTGGACGAGCTGGAAGCGCGTATTCGGGCGCTGCTGCGCCGCAGCGTCGGCGCCCCGCAGCCGGCGTTGCAGTACGGCGCGTTGACCTACCATGACGAAGGCTATTTTCTGCTGGAGAGCAAGCCGCTGGCGCTGACGCCGCGCGAACTGGCGGTGTTGACCGCGCTGATGCATCGGCGCGGCCGCCCGGTGGCCAAACAACAGCTGTTCGAGCAGGTGTTTACGCTGTCCGACGAGGCCAATCCGGAGAGCATCGAGCTTTACGTACACCGCCTGCGGAAAAAGCTGCAGGGCAGCGACGTGGCGATCGTCACGCTGCGCGGTCTGGGCTACAGTCTGGAGCTGTGCAATGCGGTGGTTTAACGCCCCGCGTTCGCTGTTCTATCAACTGCTGCTGTTTTTTGGCCTGCCGCTGCTGGCGCTGGGCGGTATCTCCATCTACACCCACTATTTCAGCGCCATGAGCGCCGCCACTCTGGCTTACGATCGCACGCTGCTGGCGTCGGCGCGCACCGTGGCGGAGCGACTGGTGGTGCGCGAAGGCAAGCTGGCGGTCGATGTGCCCTATGTGGTGCTCGACAGCTTCGAGCGCAACATGAACGATCAGCTGTATTACGAGGTGATTTCGCCGCAGGGAAAAAGCATCTCGGGTTATGACGATTTGCCGTCGCTGCCGCCCCATATCCCGCGCTCCACGCTCTACCCGGCGCTGGTGCATTTTTACGATGCGGAATACCTCGGCCGGCCGATCCGCGTGGCGGCGCTGTTTCAGCCGGTCAACGAGTCGGGGGTGAGCGGCATGGCGACCATTTTGGTGGCGGAAACCCTGGAGTCGCGCCGTTACCTGGCGCGGCAGATGATGATCGCGGCGCTGCTGAGTCAGGGCACGGTGGTGGTGTTGACCCTGATCCTGGCGTTCGCGCTGCTCAAGCGGGTGTTGAAGCCGATGCGTAAACTCTCCGGCATCATGCTGCGGCGCGATCCGGGCGAGCTGACGCCCTTGCCGCGGGTATTGCCGTGGTCGGAGATGCAGCCGCTGCTGGTGGCGTTCAATCGCTATATCGAACGGCTGAGGCTGATGGTGGCGCGTCAGGAACGTTTCAGCGCCGACGCTTCCCACCAGCTGCGCACGCCGCTGGCGGTGTTGAAGACTCAGGTCGGGGTGGCGCTGGCCAGCGATCGGCCGCAGCAGTGGCGCGAAAGCCTGCAGGCGATGAGCGCGACGCTGGACAATACCGTGGCACTGACCGACCGCCTGCTGTATCTCTCACGCCTGAAGGCCAGCGAGCACCAGGCCGAGCGCAAGCTGCAGCCGGTCAACCTGGCGCAGGTGCTGCGCGACGCCTGTTTTTCCCGCTTGCCGCAGGCGCGCAGCAAACAGATCGATCTCGGCTTCGAAGGTGAAGCGGCGTGTCAGGTGGCGGGGGAACCGCTGCTGTTGGCCGAGCTGTGCGCCAACCTGTTGGACAACGCGTTGAAATACACACCGCGTCAGGGCGTGGTCACCGCTCGCCTCACGCAGGAGAAGGCGACGGGGGAAGGCGTGCTGGAGATTGAAGACAGCGGCCCCGGCATCGCCTTGCAGGACAAGGCGCTGGCGCTGCAGCCGTTTCACCGGCTGGACAACGTGGGCGATCAGCCGGGCGCCGGCCTGGGGCTGGCGCTGGTGAAGGACATCACCGCCTATCACGGCACCCGCCCGGAGCTGTTGAGCTCCGCCGCGCTGGGCGGTCTGTTGGTGCGGGTGCGTTTCAGGCTGTTGCCTTAAGCCTGTTCTTTGCAGGACTCGACGTCGGCCGCCGGGGCTTTGGCTTTACGCGTCAGCGGCGTGCGCAGCCGCTGCGACAGGATAACGCCCAGCAGGGTAATGCCGCCGCCGATCAGGTGATAACCGTGCAACTGTTCATGCAGGAACAGCACGGCGATAGCGGCGGTAAACACCGGCGCCAGGTTCATGAAGATCGAGGCGGTGTTGGCGCCCAGGCGCATCACGCCCTGGATCCACAGGAACGGGGCGATGATCGAAGCCGGAATGCCGGCGAACAGCACCAGCGGCAGGTTATGGCCGTTCAAGCCGACATCCTGCGCCATCAGGAAATTAGGCAGCAGCAGCAGCACGCCGAACAGGATCTGCACGTACAGCGATTGCCAGTTCGGCAGCGCGATGGCCCAGCGTTTGGTCAACACGCCATACAGCGCGTAAGAGGCGGTGGCGAGCAGCATCATCAATTCCCCCTTGCCGATACCGTGCTGCAGCAGCACGCCGGGCTGGCCGCCGCTGACCAGCCAGATCAAACCGCCGAAGGAGAGAATACTGCCGAGCAGCACGCCGACGGTCGGCGCAATGCGCAGCAGGACGATGCTGATCAGGATGGTCAGCAGCGGGATCAGCGACACGATGATGCCCATAAACAGCGCGCTGACGCTGTGCGCCGCGTAATAGGCCAGGCTTTGATACAGCACCATGCCCAGCAAGCCGAGGATCATTAGTTTCCACCAGTTGGCGCGCACCTGCGCCCAATTGCGCAGCACGCCCGGCAGCACGAACGGCGTCAAGGCGATCAGCGCCAGCAGCCAGCGGTAAAGTGAAATGGCCGCCGGATCGATGGCGGTGGCGGAGAGTTTGCTGACGACGGCGTTAATCGACCATATCAGCACGGCCAACAGTGGGAAGAGCATATTCATGATAATTATTCTCAATAACGTCCAACATGCTGGCTAGTCTACGCGTGTCCGGTTTATCATATATAGCGATATCCAGACAAAAATCGGCGTAAACAAGACAAATCACGGGACGAAACCATGCCAGAAATCCGCCATTTCCCTGAGTCGCTGATCCCGGCGCCCAACCCGGTGCAGTTCCGCTGTGAAGAGTTTAACGCGCGCACCGAATTCCAGCCGCACAGCCACACCTGGGGCCAGTTGATGTGGGTCAAAGCCGGGGTGATGGTGCTGCGCATCGGCGGGCAGCGCTTTCTGGCGCCGCCGGAGTTCGTGTTGTGGGCGCCGGCGGGCATCGAACACTCCTGCTACAACCAGCGACTGGCGCAGTGCCGCATGGTGGACATCACGCCGGCGCTGTGCGCCGGCATGCCGGCCGACCCCTGTCTGGTGAGCGTAACGCCCATCTTCCGCGCCATCGCCGAGGATTTTTATGCTCGCAAGCAGTACATTCCACAGACGGAGGAGGATCTGCGCCTCTGTCAGGTGCTGATCGACCAGCTGCGCCTGTCGCCGCGTCAGCAAACCTATCTGCCGTCGTCGGACGACAAATTTTTGGCGCCGGTGCTGGAAGCGCTGGAGCATTGCCCGGCGGACAACACCTCGCTGGCAACGTGGGCGGCGCGGGTCTACACCACCGAGCGCACGCTGTCGCGCCGCTGCCAGCAGGATCTGGGCATGTCGTTCAGCGAGTGGCGCCAGCGCCTGCGTTTTCTGCATGCCGTGTCGTTGCTCGAGCAGGGCAAAACCGTGCAGGACGTGGCGTTGGACGTCGGCTACAGCTCCGCATCGGCCTTTATCGTCATGTTCCAGCAGATCGCCGGCACCACCCCTGAGCGCTTTCGCCGTGCCTGATTCAATGGCACACTATTTCGCAGACCAATAGCCGTAAACCGTCGGAGAACGCAGTGAAAATTCTGGTTGATGAAAATATGCCGTACGCGGCCGAGCTGTTCAGCCGCCTGGGCGACGTGCAGGCGGTGCCGGGGCGTCCGATCCCGCTTGAGGCGCTGGCGGATGCCGATGCGCTGATGGTGCGTTCGGTCACCAAAGTCAATGAAGCCCTGTTGGCCGGCAGCCGCATCGGCTTTGTCGGCACCGCCACCGCCGGCACCGATCACGTCGATGACGCCTGGCTGCAACGGCAGGGCATCGGGTTTTCCGCCGCGCCGGGCTGCAACGCCATCGCGGTGGTCGAGTATGTGTTCTCCGCCTTGATGCTGCTGGCCGAACGCGACGGCTTCCACCTGCGGGATAAAACCGTCGGCATCGTCGGCGTGGGCAACGTCGGTTCCCGCCTGGACGCGCGCCTCAAAGCGTTGGGCGTGCGCACGCTGCTGTGCGATCCGCCGCGCGCCGATCGCGGCGACGCCGGGGAGTTCTGGCCGTTGGAGAAGCTGGTGGCCGAGGCCGATGTGCTGACCTTCCATACGCCGCTGAATAAATCCGGCCCATACCATTCGCTGCATCTGGCGGATGCCGACCTGCTGGCGGCGCTGCCGGACAACCGCATTCTGATCAACGCCTGCCGCGGGCCGGTGGTGGATAACGCCGCGTTACTGCAGGCGCTGGAAAAGGGCAAAAAGCTGAGCACGGTGCTGGACGTGTGGGAACCGGAGCCGGACCTCGCCTTGCCGCTGCTGGCGCGGGTGGATATCGGCACCGCGCATATCGCCGGGTATACGCTGGAAGGCAAGGCGCGCGGCACCACCCAGGTGTTCGAAGCGTTCAGCCGCCATCTGGGGCAGCCGCAGCAGGTGGCGCTGGCCTCGCTACTGCCGGTGCCGGAGTTCAGCCAGATCCGCCTCAACGGGCCGCTGGATGAAGCGCGGTTAAAACGATTGATGCACTTGGTGTATGATGTGCGCCGCGATGATGCGCCATTGCGCAAAGTCGCCGGGCAACCGGGCGAATTCGATCGCCTGCGCAAGCACTACCAGGAGCGCCGCGAGTGGTCTTCGCTGGCCGTGCAATGCGATGACAGCGCCAGCGCCGAGCTGCTCGGCAAGCTGGGCTTCAGCGTGGCGTAGGGCGTAAGGTTGTCTTAAGCCAACGCCGCTACAGTGAGCGGTAAAGATTATCGGGCGGTGATTGCACTGCCCGTGTGCTTTTATGAATGAAATACTCTGGAGAAAACCCGATGTCTGACGGCTGGAATATCGCGCTGCTCGGCGCCACTGGCGCGGTAGGTGAAGCGTTGCTGGAATTGTTGCAGGAACGCCAGTTCCCGGTGGGTGAGCTCTATCCTCTGGCAAGCGAACGCAGCGCGGGCGCCAATGTGCGCTTCAACGGCAAGTCTCTTCTGGTGCAAAACGCCGAAGAGTTCGACTGGTCGCAGGCGCAGCTGGCCTTCTTCGTCGCCGGCAGCGACGCTTCCGCGCGCTATGCCGAAGAAGCCGGCAACATGGGCTGCCTGGTGATCGACACCAGCGGCCTGTTCGCCATGGAGCCGGATGTGCCGCTGGTGGTGCCGGGCGTGAACCCGCAGGTGCTGGCGGATTACCGTAACCGCAATATCGTGGCGGTGGCCGACAGCATGGTCAGCCAACTGCTGACGGCGATCAAACCGCTGACCGAACAGGCGGGGCTGTCGCGTCTGCACGTCACCACGCTGATGTCGGTATCGTCGCGCGGCAAGGTGGCGGTGGACGACCTGGCCGGCCAGAGCGCGCGCCTGCTGAACGGCATTCCGGCCGAGGAAGGCGTCTTCGGTAAACAGCTGGCGTTCAACCTGCTGCCGCTTGTCGCCGACGAGCAGGGCAGCGTGCGCGAAGAGCGCCTGATCGTCGAGCAGGTGCGCAAGGTGCTGCAGGATGAAGGGCTGCCGATTTCGGTGAGCTGCGTTCAGTCGCCGGTGTTTTATGGCCACGCGCAGGTGGTGCACCTGGAAGCGCTGCGCCCGCTGTCCGCCGAAGAGGCGCGCAGCGAGCTCGAAGAGGTCGAAGACATTCAGCTGAGCGAAGAGGACGATTACCCGACCCAGGTCACCGACGCTTCCGGCAGCGATGCGCTCAGCATCGGTTGCCTGCGTAACGATTACGGCATCCCCGAGCTGCTGCAGTTCTGGACGGTAGCGGACAACGTGCGCTTCGGCGGCGCGTTGATGGCTATCGAAACCGCCGAGCGTCTGGTGCAGGAGCAGATGTACTGATGTCTGAGGTGGTCTCGCCCGCTCAGCCGACGCTGAAGGTAGCGCTGGGCATCGAATATGACGGCAGCCGGTACTACGGCTGGCAGCGGCAGCAAGAAGTGGCCAGCGTGCAGGAACGCCTGGAGCAGGCGTTGAGCAAGGTGGCGGATGCGCCGATTACCGTGTTGTGCGCCGGGCGTACCGACGCCGGGGTGCACGCCACCGGGCAGGTGGTGCACTTCGAAACCACTGCGCGCCGCAAGGACGCCGCCTGGACGATGGGGGTGAATACCCATTTGCCGCCGGATATTGCGGTGCGTTGGGTGAGCCCCGTCGCCGACGATTTTCACGCGCGTTTCAGCGCCACCGCGCGCCGCTACCGCTATATCATTTTCAACCATCGCTACCGGCCGGCGGTGCTGCAGCAGGGGGTAACGCATTTTTATCACCCGCTGGACGCCGATCGCATGCATCGGGCGGCGCAGGCGCTGCTGGGCGAGAACGATTTCACGTCGTTCCGCGCGGTGCAATGCCAGTCGCGCACTCCGTGGCGCTGCGTAAAACACGTTAAGGTTACGCGCTACGGCGAATATATTGTGGTAGATATCAAGGCGAATGCCTTTGTGCATCATATGGTTCGCAACATCGTCGGCAGCCTGATGGAGATCGGCTGTGGCAATCAGAGTGAGAACTGGATGGCCGAGTTGCTGGCGCTGAAGGATCGCAATCTGGCGGCGGCGACGGCGCGAGCCGAGGGGCTGTATCTGGTTGCCGTGGATTACCCTGACCACTTTGGTCTGCCGCGGCCGCCGATGGGGCCGCTGTTTTTGCCCGACGATTAAACGCCGGCACGCCTGAAAGCGTCGCTCCCTTGTGCTTCTGCCGGGTGATTGAAACGCCCGGCATCAATGAGAGAATTTATGGACATCATCAAGTTTATTATTGATTTCATTCTGCATATTGATGTGCACCTGGCCGAACTGGTCGCACAATACGGCATGTGGGTCTACGCTATTCTGTTCCTGATCCTGTTTTGTGAAACCGGTCTGGTGGTGACGCCGTTCCTGCCGGGGGATTCTTTGCTGTTCGTCGCCGGCGCGCTGGCGGCGTTGCCGACCAACGATCTGAACGTGCACACCATGGTGGCGTTGATGGCCGTGGCGGCGATCATCGGCGATGCGGTGAACTACACTATCGGGCGATTGTTCGGCGAGAAGCTGTTCAGCAACCCGAATTCGAAAATTTTCCGCCGCAGCTACCTGGACAAGACGCATCAGTTCTATGAAAAGCACGGCGGGAAAACGATTATTCTGGCGCGATTCGTGCCGATCGTGCGTACTTTTGCGCCGTTCGTCGCCGGTATGGGGCATATGTCCTATCGCCACTTCGCCGCCTACAACGTGATTGGCGCACTGGTTTGGGTGCTGCTCTTCACTTATGCTGGCTACCTGTTCGGCGATCTGCCGGTGGTGCAGGAGAACCTGAAACTGTTGATCGTCGGGATCATCATCGTTTCGATTCTGCCGGGGGTGATTGAAATTTGGCGCCACAAGCGCGCGGCCGCCCGCCAGCAAAAACAGTAAAAACATCGCTTAACCTGTCGGTTCGACCAGTTTTTTGTCCACAGCGTCGGGCCGATATGGTTTAATGAGCGACATTATGGTCTGTTCCTGCGAACAACCCTGAAGCCGATGCCTCAGCCGCCGCGCTTGCCGCGCCGCGAACGGGCATTTTTTCATTGGGGTGTTTTCGGGGGGATTGTTAAAGCATGAACAGCGGACTGGCGTGTGCCAGGTTCAAACAGAAAGGTCATCGATGAGCTGGATTGAACGAATTCTTAACAAGAGCAATATCACACAAACCCGTAAGGCGAGCATTCCTGAAGGGGTCTGGACTAAATGCGACAGCTGCGGCCAGGTTCTCTACCGCGCCGAGCTGGAGCGGAATCTGGAAGTGTGCCCGAAGTGCGACCACCACATGCGTATGGGCGCGCGCGCGCGTCTGCATACCCTGCTGGACGAAGGCAGCGAAGTGGAGCTGGGCAGCGATCTGGAGCCGAAGGACGTTCTGAAATTCAAGGATTCCAAGCGCTATAAAGATCGTCTGGTCGCCGCACAGAAAGCGACCGGCGAGAAAGACGCGCTGGTGGTGATGAAGGGCACGCTGTACGGTATGCCGATCGTCGCCGCGTCCTTCGAATTCGCCTTCATCGGCGGCTCTATGTCTTCCGTGGTCGGCGCGCGTTTCGTGCGTGCGGTTGAGCAGGCGCTGGAGGACAACTGTCCGCTGGTGTGCTTCTCCGCCAGCGGCGGCGCGCGTATGCAGGAAGCGCTGATGTCGCTGATGCAGATGGCGAAAACCAGCGCGGCGTTGGCCAAAATGCAGGAGCGCGGCTTGCCGTATATCTCCGTGCTGACCGACCCGACCATGGGCGGTGTCTCCGCCAGCCTGGCGATGCTGGGCGATATCAATATCGCCGAGCCGAAAGCGCTGATCGGTTTTGCCGGCCCGCGCGTTATCGAGCAAACCGTGCGCGAGAAACTGCCACCAGGCTTCCAGCGCAGCGAGTTCCTGATCGAAAAAGGCGCGATCGACATGATCGTTCGCCGTCCGGAAATGCGCCAAACGTTGGCGAGCATTCTGTCCAAGCTGACCAACCAGCCGCAGCCGCATTTCGATGAGGCCGCGCCGGTTATTGAGCCGGAGCAGCAGGCCGACGCCTGAGGCAAAGACAGATCCCGCCCGGGTTCAGCCGCCACTTTGTGGCTAAGTGACGGCTGATGCCCGCTCTCTGCCGGCCGTAGCCTATCCGCTGCGGTTGGCAGGCTGGCGGCAGTCACGAAGCGCATCGCCTTTACCGCGGTGAGGGTGGTGCCCTGATGGATTAATGAACCCAAGTTCAGTGATGGGACTCATGCAAAACCACCAAATTCCCCAAGCCACGTCGCCATTGAGCTCGTGGCTTTATTATCTGGAACGTCTGCACAGCCAGGCGATCGAACTCGGCCTTGAGCGCGTACAGCGCGTCGCGGCGCATCTGGATTTACTGACCCCCGCACCCACGGTGTTCACCGTTGCCGGCACCAACGGCAAAGGCACCACCTGTCGCACCCTTGAAGCTATTCTGTTGGCCGCCGGCCTGCGCGTCGGCGTCTACAGCTCGCCGCATCTGGTGCGCTATACCGAACGCGTGCGCATTCAGGGGGAAGAGCTGAGCGAAGCGGAGCACAGCCGCTCGTTCGCCGCCATTGAAGCCGGCCGCGGCGAAACGTCGCTGACTTATTTCGAATTTGGCACCCTGTCGGCGCTGCAGCTGTTCAAACAGGCGCGGCTCGACGTGGTGATCCTGGAAGTGGGCCTGGGCGGGCGCCTCGACGCCACTAACATCGTCGATCCGAGCGTGGCGGTGATCACCAGCATTGCGCTCGATCACACCGACTGGCTGGGCAACGATCGCGAAAGCATCGGCCGTGAAAAGGCCGGTATTTTTCGCAGCGGCAAACCGGCGGTGGTCGGTGAACCCGACATGCCGGACAGCATTCGCCAGGTTGCCGAAACGCTGGGCGCGCCGCTGTTTCGCCGTGGTGAAGCCTGGTGCTTCAGCGAGCAGGGCGATCGCTGGCAGTGGCAGGGCGGTGACACGCTGCTGACCGATCTGCCGACGCCGAACGTACCGCTGGCCAACGCCGCTACCGCGTTGGCGGCGCTCAACTGTTCTCCGCTGGAAATCGACGAACGCGCGATTTTCACCGGCCTGCAGCAGGCGACGCTGCCGGGGCGTTTCCAGATCGTGCGGCGGGAGCCGACGCTGATCCTCGATGTGGCGCACAATCCGCACGCCGCCGGCTATCTGGCCGGGCGTCTGGCCAAACTGCCGCGCAACGGCGGCAAGGTGCGCGCGGTGGTGGGCATGCTGTCGGACAAGGACATCGCCGGCACGCTGGCCTGCCTGAGCGAGCAGGTGGATGAATGGTACTGCGCGCCGCTCGACGGGCCGCGCGGCGCCAGCGTCGAACAGCTGGCGCAACATCTGACGGAACCGCGCCGCTTTAATGATGTCGAAACTGCCTGGCGGCAGGCTATGCAGGATGCTGATAAACAGGATATTGTGATCGTCTGTGGATCGTTCCACACCGTGGCGCAGGTGATGGCGGCGTCAGACGAGATGCGGGGAGTGTGAGTGGCGAGTAAATTTCAGAACCGACTGGTCGGAACCGTGATTCTGGTGGCGCTGGGGGTGATCATCCTGCCAGGGTTGCTGGACGGCAAAAAGAAGCATTACGAGGATGAATTCGCGGCCATTCCGTTGGTGCCGAAGGCGGGCGACGTCGAAGAGAACGACGTGCTGCCACCGGTGACGCAACCGTTGCCGGCGCAACCGCCGGAAGGGGCGGGCGCGCTGGTCGAACAGCAGGCGGCCAATGAAGCCGCGGCGCAGCAGGCTGCGCGGCAGAATGCTCAGCAGCCGGCGCAGGTGGCGCCGCCGCCGGTCGAAACGCGTCCTCAGCCGGTGCCGCAGCCCAAGCCGAAACCGGTAGAAACCAAACCGGTGGAAGTGAAACCGAAACCGGCGCCGCAACCGAAACCGGTGGAAGTGAAGCCGGCACCGAAGCCGGAGCCGACGCCGAAACCTGAACCGACGCCGCAGCCGAAACCGGCGGAAGAAAAAGCGCCGGCCGGGCAAGCCTACGTCGTGCAGCTCGGGGCGTTGAAAAATGCCGCCAAGGCGAACGAGATTGTCGCCTCGCTGCGCCTCTCGGGCTATCGCGCCTTTACCGTGCCGTCAACGCCGGTGCAGGGGCAGATCACCCGCATCTACGTCGGCCCGGATGCGTCCAAGCAGAAGCTGCAGGCGGCGCTGCCGTCGCTGAACTCGATCAGCGGGCTGAGCGGGCAGGTGAAGCCGTACGGCCGTTAAACCCCGCAGGGGCGCAGCACGATGCGCCCCTGAATTAAGGAGTGGTGGAGAGAAAGCGAGAAAAACCGCGCCTTTTACAGGCGAAATCACCTATGTAGGCGCGGCGATTGGGAATTTTTTGATCGCCGCTTTTTATTTGTAACGTGGTAGGAAATCCCCTACGCAAACGTTTTCTTTTTCTGTTAGAATTCGCCGCGAATTGGATGCAGGGGCGATTCATTATTGGAATAGTTCATGGTCTGGATTGATTACGTCATTATAGCGGTGATTGGATTTTCGGCTCTGGTGAGCCTGATCCGAGGGTTTGTTCGCGAAGCATTGTCACTTGTGACATGGGGATGTGCGTTTTTTGTTGCCAGCCATTTCTACTCTTACCTTGCGGTCTATTTCACTCGTTTTGAAGATGAACTGGTGCGAAACGGCATCGCGATCGCGATTTTGTTCATCGCGACCTTGATCGTAGGGGCTATTGTTAACTATGTGATTAGCTCACTGGTAGAGAAAACCGGGTTGTCGGGCACCGACCGCGTGTTGGGCATCTGCTTCGGCGCGCTGCGCGGAGTGTTGATCGTCGCGGCGATCCTGTTCTTCCTGGATACCTTTACCGGCTTCTCACAAAGCGCCGACTGGAAACAGTCGCAGCTCATTCCCCAGTTCAGTTACGTCATCAGGTGGTTCTTTGACTACCTGCAGAGCACGTCGAGTTTCTTGCCGACCCAATTGCCGGGGCGGTAGCGCTGATGAGGAAAAGACAACATGTGCGGTATTGTCGGTATCGCCGGTTTCATGCCGGTAAACCAGTCGATTTATGATGCGCTGACGGTGCTTCAGCACCGTGGCCAAGATGCCGCAGGCATCGTCACCATTGACGCCCACAACGGGTTCCGTTTGCGTAAAGCCAACGGCCTGGTGAAGGATGTGTTTGAGGCGCGCCATATGCAACGTTTGCAGGGCAACATGGGCATTGGCCATGTGCGTTACCCGACGGCCGGCAGCTCGAGCGCCTCTGAGGCCCAGCCTTTCTACGTCAACTCGCCGTTCGGCATTACGCTGGCCCACAACGGCAACCTGACCAACGCCCATGAGCTGCGCCAAAAGCTGTTCGAAAGCGGCCGCCGCCATGTCAACACCACCTCCGACTCGGAAATCCTGCTGAACGTGCTGGCCAGCGAGCTGGATCGCTTCCCGCACTACCCGCTGGAGGCCGACAACATCTTTACCGCGGTCGCCGCGATGCATCAGCAACTGCGCGGCGCTTACGCCTGTGTGGCGATGATCATCGGCCACGGCCTGCTGGCGTTCCGCGATCCGAACGGCATTCGCCCGCTGGTGATCGGCAAGCGCACGCTGGAGGATGGCCGCAGCGAGTACATGGTGGCTTCCGAGAGCGTGGCGCTGGATACCCTGGGCTTTGAGTTCCTGCGCGACGTGGCGCCGGGCGAAGCGGTGTACATCACCACCAAGGGCCAGCTGTTCACCCGCCAGTGCGCAGAGAACCCGAAAACCAACCCGTGCCTGTTCGAATACGTCTATTTCGCTCGCCCGGACTCCTTTATGGACAAGATCTCGGTCTACAGCGCCCGCGTGCGCATGGGCCAGAAGCTGGGTGAGAAGATTGCCCGCGAATGGGAAGATCTGGACATCGACGTGGTGATCCCGATCCCGGAAACCTCCTGCGACATCGCGCTGGAGATCGCGCGTATTCTCGAGAAGCCATACCGCCAGGGCTTTGTGAAGAACCGCTACGTCGGCCGCACCTTTATCATGCCGGGCCAGCAGGCGCGTCGTCAGTCGGTGCGCCGCAAGCTGAACGCCAACCGCGCCGAATTCCGCGACAAGAACGTGCTGCTGGTGGATGACTCCATCGTGCGCGGCACCACCTCGGAGCAGATCGTCGAAATGGCGCGCGAAGCGGGCGCCAAGCGCGTCTATCTGGCTTCCGCCGCGCCGGAAGTGCGTTTCCCTAACGTCTACGGCATCGACATGCCGAGCGCCAACGAACTGATCGCCCACGGGCGTGAAGTGGATGAAATCCGCCAGATCATCGGCGCCGACGGGCTGATCTTCCAGGACCTGGACGATCTGATTGAAGCGGTGCGCGAAGAGAACCCGGACATCACCCAGTTCGAATGCTCGGTATTCAACGGCATCTACGTGACCAAAGACGTCGATCAAAGCTATCTGGAATACCTGGAGTCGCTGCGCAGCGACGACGCCAAGGCGCTGCGAGGGCAAACCGAAGCGGAAAATCTGGAACTGCACAACGAAGGCTAACCGGCCGCGTTGATTACTCGGGGGGCATCGCCGCGTCTGCGGCGGTGCGCCTTGCTCCTGTGAACTTGCTTATCCCTCGCCATTACGGCAAAGTCTGCCTGATCTTACTTTTTACGGCAGAGGCCATTTTCCATGAAACGACTCATCATCGGCATTTCCGGCGCCAGCGGCGCGATCTACGGCGTGCGCCTGTTACAGGTTTTGCGCGACGTCGCAGAGGTGGAAACCCATCTGGTGATGAGCAACGCTGCACGGCAGACGCTGGCTCTGGAAACGCCGTACAGCCTGCGTGAAGTGCAGGCGCTGGCCGACGTGGTGCACGATGCGCGCGATATCGCCGCCGCCATCTCCTCCGGCTCTTTCAAAACCCTGGGTATGGCGATCCTGCCATGCTCGATCAAAACCCTGTCCGGCATCGTCAACAGCTACAGCGACGGGCTGCTGACCCGCGCCGCCGACGTGGTGCTCAAAGAGCGCCGCCGTTTGGTGCTGTGCGTGCGGGAAACGCCGCTGCACCTTGGGCACCTGCGGCTGATGACGCAGGCAGCGGAGATGGGCGCGGTGATCATGCCGCCGGTGCCGGCGTTTTACCACCAGCCGAAAAGCGTGGAAGACATCATCGATCAGACCGTCAATCGGGTGATCGATCAGTTTGATATCGAACTGCCGGCCGATCTGTTCACCCGCTGGCAGGGCGCTGATTAACATTTTCATCCCCAAATTGGTACATTTGTGCAACACCGCACTGAATTAGGGCGGCGTATGCACCATAATGATCCCACTTCATCACGTTCACTGTTTCATGGCGCCGCCTTATCGCGGCTGCCAGTGGCGCGGCCCCGAGCGGCCGATTTAATTTTGCGGTTATCGTCCCAGGAAACAGTATTGTGAAGGCCGGAGCCGTTCCCTCCGCCCGTAGCACCTAATGTGGCACGATTACTGCAAATTGATTTGGTGGGGAAAAGTAATGCCCGTAGTGGCATCAAAAAAATCAATTTGAGGGTAATTTATGAAAAAGCGGGTTTTGATTTTGCCGTTAGTTCTGGCTTTGAGCGCCGCCAGCAGCGCCTTTGCCGCCATTCCTTCCACGCTGAAGATTGGCACCGATCCGACTTACGCACCGTTTGAATCCAAAAACGCCAAAGGCGAATTGGTTGGCTTTGACATCGATTTGGCCAAAGAGCTGTGCAAACGCATCAATACCCAATGCACCTTCGTGGAGAGCGACTTCGACGCGCTGATCCCATCCCTCAAGGCGAAGAAAATCGACGCCATCATCTCTTCGCTGTCCATCACCGAAAAACGCCAGCAGGAAATCGCCTTTACCGACAAGCTGTATGCCGCCAACGCGCGTCTGATCGCGCCGAAAGGATCCAAGCTGTTGCCTACCGTGGACGCCCTGAAAGGCAAGAGCGTGGGCGTGTTGCAGGGCACTACCCAGGAAGCCTACGCCAACGCCATGTGGCAGCCGAAGGGCATCACCGTCGTGCCTTACCAGAACCAGGATCTGGTTTACGCCGATTTGGCTTCCGGGCGTATCGACGCCGCCTTCCAGGATGAAGTGGCGGGCAGCGACGGCTTCCTGAAACAGCCGCCGGGCAAAGACTATGCGTTCGCCGGCGAATCGGTGAAGGATGACAAGTTCTTCGGCGTCGGCACCGGCATGGGGCTGCGCAAGACCGATACCGAGCTGAAAGCGGCGCTGGACAAAGCCTTCGCCGAGATGCGCAAAGACGGCACCTACGACAAATACGCGAAAAAGTACTTCGACTTTGACGTCTACGGCGGGTAATCCGCTTACCGTTCCATGCTGTGACTGCGGGGCCGGCGTGCCGGCCCCGATGGTTCGGATCCTAGACCACAGGGTGAAGTAGATGCTGCAAGGCTATTCCCAACTGATTTTCGAGGGGGCTCTGGTGACGCTGGAGCTGGCCCTCAGTTCCGTGCTGCTGGCGGTGGTGATCGGCCTGATCGGCGCCGGTGGCAAACTGTCTCATAACCCCTTTATCTCCGGCCTGTTCGGCGCCTATACCACGCTGATCCGCGGCGTGCCCGATCTGGTGCTGATGCTGCTGATCTTTTACGGTCTGCAAATCGCGCTGAACAATATCACTACGCTGCTGGGCTTCGCGCAGATCGATATCGATCCGCTCGGCGCCGGCATCATAACCCTCGGCTTTATCTACGGCGCTTATTTTACCGAGACCTTCCGCGGCGCTTATCTGGCGGTGCCGAAAGGGCAGATCGAAGCGGCGACGGCCTATGGCTTCAGCGGCGCGCAGATCTTCCGGCGCATTCTGTTCCCGGCGATGATGCGTTTTGCCCTGCCGGGCATCGGCAACAACTGGCAGGTGATCCTGAAGGCGACGGCGCTGGTGTCGATCCTTGGCCTGAACGACGTGGTCAAAGCCACGCAGCTGGCGGGGAAAGGCACCTATCAGCCGTTCTTCTTCGCCATCGTGGCCGGCGTGGTGTATCTGGTCTTCACTACCGTTTCCAACGGCGTGCTGCTGTGGCTTGAACGGCGTTACTCACTGGGCGTCAAGAGGGCCGAGCTATGATCGATATCCTGCAACAGTACTGGCAGTCGCTGCTGTGGAGCGACGGCTATCGCTTTACCGGCGTGGCGATCACGCTGTGGCTGCTGATCGCTTCAGTGGTGATGGGCGGGCTGCTGGCGATCCCGATGGCGGTGGCGCGTGTGTCTTCCCTTCGCTGGGTGCGTTTCCCGGTGTGGCTCTACACCTATGTGTTTCGCGGCACGCCGCTGTACGTGCAGCTGCTGGTGTTCTACTCCGGCATGTACAGCCTCGAGATCGTGCGCGGCAGCGAGTTTCTCAATGCGTTTTTCCGCAGCGGGCTCAACTGCACCATCCTGGCGCTGACGCTCAACACCTGCGCTTATACCACCGAGATCTTCGCCGGGGCGATCCGCTCGGTGCCGCACGGTGAAATCGAGGCCGCCAACGCCTACGGTTTCTCGCGCTTCAAGATGTATCGCTGCATCATTTTGCCTTCGGCGCTGCGCACCGCGCTGCCGGCTTACAGCAACGAGGTGATCCTGATGCTGCATTCCACCGCGCTGGCGTTTACCGCCACCGTGCCGGATCTGCTGAAGATCGCGCGCGATATCAACGCCGCGACCTATCAGCCGTTCTACGCCTTCGGCATCGCGGCGGTGCTGTATCTGATCATCTCCTACGTGTTAATCAGCCTGTTCCGCAAAGCTGAGAAACGCTGGATGGCACACGTTAGTCACTGATAAATGACGGGAAGAAAACCATGTCTGAGAATAAATTAGCCGTCACGGAACTGCACAAACGCTATGGCGACCACGAAGTGCTGAAGGGCGTCTCGCTGGCGGCCAACGCCGGGGATGTGATCAGCATCATCGGCTCCTCCGGCTCCGGCAAAAGCACCTTTCTGCGCTGCATCAACTTCCTTGAGAAGCCGAGCGAGGGTTCGATCAGTCTGAACAACGAAGATATTCGCATGGTGCGCGACAAGGACGGCCAGCTGAAGGTATTCGACAAGAAGCAGCTGCAGCTGCTGCGCACCCGTCTGACCATGGTATTCCAGCACTTTAACCTGTGGAGCCACATGACGGTGCTGGAGAACGTGATGGAAGCGCCGGTGCAGGTGCTGGGGCTGAGCAAGGCCGACGCGCACGAGCGCGCGGTGCGCTACCTGGACAAAGTGGGCATCGACGAGCGGGCGCGCGGCAAATACCCGGTGCACCTGTCGGGCGGCCAGCAGCAGCGCGTCTCCATTGCCCGTGCATTGGCGATGGAGCCGGAGGTGCTGCTGTTTGACGAACCGACGTCGGCGCTGGATCCCGAACTGGTGGGCGAGGTGCTGCGCATCATGCAGAAGCTGGCGGAGGAGGGGAAAACCATGGTGGTGGTGACGCACGAAATGGAATTTGCGCGCCACGTTTCGAACCACGTGATCTTCCTGCACAAAGGGTTGATCGAAGAGCAGGGCCCGCCGGCCGAGCTGTTCGGCAACCCCAAAAGCCCGCGCCTGCAGCAGTTCCTGTCCGGCGCGTTGAAGTAACCTCAGATCAGCGGGCTTCGGCCCGCTGATTGACAACGTCATCCAACGCCTGTTCCAACTCCAGATAGCGGAAGTGGAAGCCGGCTTCTTCCAGGCGCTTCGGCACCGCCCGCTGGCCGCCGAGCACCAGCACCGCCGCTTCCCCCATCAACAAACGCATGACGAACGCCGGCACCCGCAGAAACGCCGGGCGATCGAGCACGTTGGCCAATTGGGCGGCGAATTGCTCGTTGTGCACCGGGTAAGGAGCCACCATGTTGAACGGGCCGCTCAGGGTGGCGTGATCCAGCAGATAAATAATGCCGTTGATCATGTCTTCGAGGTGGATCCACGGCAGGTATTGGCGACCGTCGCCGATCGGGCCGCCGAGCCCGAAGCGGAACGGCGGCAGCATTTTGGCCAGCGCGCCGCCCTGTGGCGCCAGCACCACGCCGGTGCGCAGCAGGCAGACGCGGGTGGCGTCGCCCTGCGCCTGTAGCGCCAGCGTTTCCCAGCGCTGGCACAGCTGGTGGGTGAATTCGTCGTGCGGCGGCTCCTCTTCGGTGACCACCGCCTGCCCCTGATCGCCGTAGTAGCCGACGGCGGAACCGGAAATCAGCACGCCGGGCGGCGTGCTGCCGGCTTTGATCAGCTGCGCCAGGCGTTCGGTCAGATCCCAGCGGCTGCGGCACAGGCGCTCTTTCTGCTGCGCGCTCCAGCGCTTGTCGGCGATAGGTTCGCCGGCCAGGTTGATCACCGCGTCGAAGTCATCCAGCGACTGCCGGCCGTCCAGCGTTTGCCAATAGCTCGGCCGATCGCCCAGTTTGGTTCGGGCGCGCCGCTCGTCGCGGGTCAGTACCGTAATGTGGTGAGAAAGCGCCAGCAGTCTTGCCGTCAGGCTGCTGCCTATCAATCCCGTTGCGCCGGTGATCAGGATCCGCATGGTCTACCTCCCTGAGTTAGCCCCGGCGGTAGCTCATGGTCATGGAGACCGAATCGGCGTAGCGCAGAGCCAGAAGTTTATCTATCTCCACTTCAGCATAGGTTACCCAGGCGTGTTCTTTTACGATGTCGAGCACATCCTGCGTTAATTTTTCCAGCAACGCGAAACGGTTATCTTCCACATGGCGGATGATCGCTTTGGTGATGGTGCGGTAGTTGAGCGCGTCGGCGATGTCTTCGCTGTTGCGCGCCTTGTCCGCCGGGTAGTGGATCACCACGTTGATCAGCACGTCCTGCCGGTTGTTGATTTCCTCTTCCTTGATACCGATGAACGTGCGCAGCCGCAGATTTTTAATGCGAATAACGGCGTCGGGTTGACTGAAAGACATCAGAGATTCTCCATAGGTCTGATTATTAGCGTTCAGAATACACGGAAAGTAAGGAAATGATAACGTGAGGACGATGTGACTCCCCGGCCGACGGGGAGTCGGAGGAGGCGCTTAGGCTTGTTCGGCCAGTTTGTAGGCACGCTCGGTCGCCGGGCGGTTGCTGATGCGCTCGAACCAGTTGCGCACCGCCGGGTAATCTGCCAGATCGATGCGCTGGCGCGGATGCGACACCACCCACGGGTAGGTGGCGATATCGGCGATGCTGTAGTTATCGCCGCCCAGGTACGGGTGTTTTTGCAGTTCAGCGTCCAGCACGCCGTACAGCCGTTTGGTTTCCAGATGGTAACGCTCGATGGCGTAAGGCACCGGCTGCGGCGCGTAGTGGTTAAAGTGGTGATTCTGCCCGAGCATCGGCCCGAACCCGGCCACCTGCCAGAACAGCCACTGCAGAGTGGCGGCGCGTTCGCGCAGGCCCTTGCTCAGCAGCTTGCCGGTCTTCTCCGCCAGATACAGCAGGATTTCCCCGGACTCGAACAGGCTGATTGGCGCGCCGCCGTCCACCGGTTGCTGATCGACAATCGCCGGGATTTTGTTGTTGGGAGAAATGCTCAGAAAGTCCGGTTTGAACTGCTCGCCGGCGCTGATGTTTACGCGATGGATACGGTAGGGCAAGCCGACCTCTTCCAGAAACAAGGTGATCTTGTGACCATTGGGAGTAGGCGCGTAATACAGGTCAATCATGTTGCCTCCTGCGGTAAGGTGATCTGTAATTCATTACACGTTGCTGCGGTCTTCGCCGCGCACAAAGGTATATCAGAGATCCAACAATAGCAGCTAAGGATAGCAGGCTATGTGGGATTCGTCCGATGCTATCTGCGCAGTTGGATCACAATTCTCCACCGGAGCGGGCGGCGGTTTGCCGCACGGCGCCGGCGCGGTAAAATGGCGCTTATTTCCCTCTATAGGACAAGGTTATGAAGCTGATGTTCGCCTCGGATATCCACGGATCGCTGCCGGCTACCGAACGCGTGCTGGAATTGTTTGAACAAAACGACGCCGACTGGTTGATTCTTCTGGGTGATTTGCTGAATCACGGCCCGCGCAATGCATTGCCGGCCGGTTACCAGCCCGCTCAGGTTGCCGAACGATTGAATCGCTATAGCGACAAGATCATCGCCGTTCGCGGCAATTGCGACAGCGAGGTCGATCAGATGCTGCTGGCGTTTCCCATCGATGCCCCCTGGCAACAGGTTTTACTGCAAAAAAGACGATTGTTTTTGACCCACGGTCACCTTTATCATCCCTCGGCACTGCCGCCGTTATCCCGCGGGGATGTCCTGGCCTACGGCCATACGCATCTGCCGCAGGCGGAGCGGCAGGATGAGATCTATTGCTTCAATCCGGGCTCGGTCAGCATCCCCAAAGGGGGCTTTCCCGCCAGCTACGGCATGTTGGATAGCGGCACTTTGAGCGTGCTGACGCTCGACGACGGCAAGGTCGTCGCGGAGGTGGCGTTAACACGCTAAACGCACTAATTTATACACACACAATAAAAATCTTTGAAAAACACTCATTGATTAACCAGCGCGCGGGATGCATCGCGCCAAAATAGAAGGTTTTAGAGGATGGCGGAACAGGGTCAGGCTGCAGATACCGAATGGGTTGATATCGTCGACGAGCAAAACGAGGTGATTGCGCAATCCAGTCGTCAACAGATGCGGGCGGAGCGGCTGCGTCATCGTGCTACCTATATTGTGGTGCATGATGGGATGGGAAAAATTCTGGTGCAGCGTCGCACCGAGATCAAGGACTTCTACCCTGGCTGGCTGGATGCGACGGCGGGTGGCGTAGTGCAAAGCGGTGAAAACGTGCTGGATTCGGCGCGCCGCGAGGCGGAAGAGGAGCTGGGCATCGCCGGCGTGCCTTTCGCCGAACACGGTCTGTTCTACTTCGAAGAAGAGCAGTGCCGGGTGTGGGGCGCGCTGTTCAGCTGCGTATCGCACGGCCCGTTCGCGCTGCAGGAAGAAGAAGTGGCTGAAGTGTGCTGGCTGACGCCGGAAGAGATCACCGCGCGCTGCGACGAGTTTACCCCGGATTCTCTGAAGGCGTTGTCGCTGTGGCTGACGCGCAACAACGAGCAGGATTACGGTAAGCCGCTCGATAACCACTGAGACGCCAACGCGTGAGGAAAGCCGGTCATCGACCGGCTTTTTTTATGCTGTGGATTCAGCAGCTGTCGCGGCGGCACAGCGTGGCGGGCAGGGAACCTGCCGGCTGCCAGGGTTGCTCGTTCAGCCTCGCCAGCAGCGCCTGACCGGCCTGAATGCCGATATCGCGATGCGGAATGGTCATGGTGGTCAGCGGCGGCTGGCACACCCGGCTGAACTCGCTGTTGCCGAATCCCACCACCGCCAGATTGTCCGGCACCTTGATGCGCCGCCGCTGGCATTCATACAGCGCGCCGCCCGCCAGTTCGTCCGAGGCGCACACCAGCGCGTCCAGCTCCGGCCAGGCCAGCAAGAATTCCGGCAGCTGCTGCGCGCCGGTGCTGAAGCTGGCGGGCTGCGCGGCGTTGATCACCCGATGCGGCGACATATGGTTGCGCAGCAGCGCCTTGTGCCAGCCCTGCAGGTGCTGCTGGAAAATCCACTGTTCCTGATTGGCGCACAGCAGCCCGATGTTCTGATAGCCGCTGGCGATCACCGTTTGCGTCAGCTGATACATGGCCGCCACGTAATCGATGCCGATGCTCATGTCGATCGGATCGGCGCGCACGGCGCCGATCTCCACCACCGGAATGTTGGCGGCGATCAACGCGTTGCGGGCATTTTGCGAATGCTCGACGCTGAGCAGCACCGCCGCCGCCAGGTTGTAAGAGAGCAGGGTCTCCAGCAGTTTCTCCTCGCGTTCCAGGTGGTGCTGCGACTCCGCCAGCATGATGTGATAGCCAGCGGGCTGCAGCACTTTCTGCAGGCCGGCGAACATCTCGGCGCAGCCGGATTCGGAGAGGCTGGGCACCACCATGGCGATGGTGTAGGAGGAGGCCGACGCCAGCGAACTGGCGGCCAGGTTGGGCAGATACCCCAACTCGCTCACCGCGGCTTCAATCTTCTCGCGCAGTTTGTCTGAAACCTGCTCCGGCGTGCGCAGCGCGCGCGACACCGTCATGGTGCCGACGCCCGCCAGCTGCGCTACATCAGCCAACGTCACCCTGCCCGTGCTGCGTCGTTTTTTACCGATCGACATGCCAAATCCCGACTGAAATGCGCGCGCGGCGCATAAAAATGGTGAGGGTGGGAAGCCGACGGCGCGGCTTCGACGATCCCCGTATGCGGCACATTCTACCCCGTTACCGGAAAGAGCGAGAAAAAATTGTGGTTAACGTCATGCCGCGGCACGGCGTTTTGATAGCGCTATCACAGATCTGCATGATAGCGCTTTGGTAGCGCTATCTTTGTGATGTCCATCACTGTGTGCCCGGGAGGGGTTGATTAAAGTTTTACCGTCGCCGGTGAATTAATCACCGGCCGCAATCATCGACTTTCGGGAGGATAACGTGCTGAAAGAGTGGCTGACCGCCGATCATATACAGCTGTGCGAACGGGTGGAGGACTGGCGCCAGGCGGTAACGCTGAGCGCGCAGCCGCTGCTGCAAGACGGTGTGATTACGCCGAATTACCTGACGGCCATCTTTCATCAGCAGGAGAAGCTCGGCCCTTACTTTGTCCTGGCGCCGGGCATCGCCATGCCACACGCCCGGCCGGAGGAAGGCGCCAGCGCGCTGGGGTTATCGCTGTTGAAGATCCATCAGGGGGTGAACTTTCATTCCGCGGATAACGATCCGGTTCAGGTGGTGGTGATGCTTTCCGCACCCGACGGCAACAGCCACATCGAATTGATTTCGCAACTGGCGGAATTATTTTCCGATAACCAGGCCATGGAGGCGTTATTTCACGCCAAAGATAAACGGCAAATCGAGGATATTATCGCCCGCTATTAACGTTTAATCACCAGGAACATTATTAATGCTAACAACGCCGGGAATATGACCGGCGGCGCTACCCTACACGCTAAATTCAACAGGTGGATATCATGAAAATCATGGCGATTTGCGGTTCAGGTCTCGGCAGCAGCTTTATGGTGGAAATGAACATTAAAAAGGTGCTGAAAAAGATGGGGGTGGAGGCCGAGGTTGAACACTCCGATCTGTCGTCCGCCACTCCCGGCGCGGCCGACGTGTTCGTGATGGCGAAAGACATTGCCGACAGCGCCAGCGTGCCGGCCGAGCAGCTGGTGGTGATCAGCAACATCATCGACATCAATGAGCTGGAAGCCAAGCTGCGCGCTTACTTCGAAGCCCACTCAATCCTCTGAATAAAACGATTGGCGAGGTGGATATGTTTATCCAGGAAACGCTCAAGTTTGTGGTGGATATATTAAAGGTGCCTTCGGTGCTGGTCGGGCTTATTGCGCTGATCGGTTTGCTGGCGCAAAAGAAATCCTTTTCCGACGTGGTGAAAGGCACGGTAAAAACCATTCTCGGCTTTATCGTTTTGGGCGGCGGCGCCACGGTATTGGTCGGGTCGCTCAATCCGTTGGGCGGCATGTTCGAACACGCGTTTAATATTCAGGGCATCATTCCGAACAACGAAGCGATCGTCTCTATCGCGCTGGAGAAATACGGCGCTTCCACCGCCTTGATCATGGCGTTTGGCATGGTGGCGAACATCGTGGTGGCGCGCTTCACCCGGCTGAAATACATCTTCCTCACCGGCCACCACACCTTCTACATGGCCTGCATGATCGGCATCATCCTGACGGTGGCAGGCTTCGAGGGCGTGCAGCTGGTGTTTACCGGCGCGTTGACCCTGGGGCTGGTGATGGCGTTCTTCCCGGCGATTGCCCAGCGCTATATGCGCCGCATCACCGGCAATGACGATATCGCTTTCGGCCACTTCGGCACCCTGGGCTATGTGTTGTCCGGCTGGATCGGCTCGAAGGTGGGCAAAAATTCGCGCTCAACCGAGGAGATGAACCTACCGAAAAATCTCAGCTTCCTGCGCGACAGCTCCATTTCGATCTCGATGACCATGATCGTCATCTACCTGATCCTGGCGATCTGCGCCGGGCGGGCCTATGTGGAAAGCGAGCTCAGCGGCGGCCAGAACTACCTGGTGTATTCGATTATCCAGGCCATCACCTTCGCCGCTGGGGTGTTCATCATTCTGCAGGGCGTGCGCTTGATTCTGGCGGAGATCGTGCCGGCGTTCACCGGCTTCTCGGAAAAACTGGTGCCTAACGCGCGGCCGGCGTTGGATTGTCCGGTGGTTTATCCCTATGCCCCCAACGCGGTGCTGATCGGCTTCCTGTTCAGCTTTCTTGGCGGGTTAGCCGGGCTGTTCCTGCTGGGGCAACTGAAGATGGTGCTGATCCTGCCCGGCGTGGTGCCGCATTTCTTCACCGGCGCTACCGCCGGGGTGTTCGGCAACGCGACCGGCGGGCGGCGCGGCGCGATGCTGGGCGCCTTTGCCAACGGGCTGCTGATCACCTTCCTGCCGGTGCTGCTGCTGCCGGTGTTGGGGGCGCTTGGTTTTGCCAACACCACTTTCTCCGACGCCGACTTCGGCGCGATCGGCATCCTGCTGGGCAATATGGCGCGCTTTATGTCGAAGGAGATGATCATGTTGGCGATCGTCGCCGTGTTCGCGCTGCTGGTGGCGCATAACTTCCTGGGAAAACGCAAAGGCGCGCCGGCCGCTGACCGCGTCGAGAAATAACGAGGGCAGACTGATGAACGACACAACGAGCGAAACGGAAATTGAAGAGCTGCGTGCCCTGGCGCGCGCGATCCGCCTGGAAACGCTGAAAGCGCTGACCGGGCTGGGCTTCGGCCACTATGGCGGCTGCATGTCGGTGGTGGAGACGCTGGCGGTGCTGTACGGCGGCGTGATGCGCATCGATCCGGCGGATCCGGACTGGCCGGAGCGCGATGACTTTGTGCTGTCGAAAGGGCACGCCGGCCCGGCGCTGTACAGCACGCTGGCGATCAAGGGCTACTTCCCGCTGGCGGAACTGAAGACCCTCAACCAGAACGGCACGCGCCTGCCGAGCCACCCGGACCGGCTGCGCACGCGCGGCGTGGACGCCACCACCGGCTCACTGGGGCAGGGCGTGTCGATCGCCGCCGGCATGGCGTTATCCCATCGGCTGGCGGGGCGGCGCAATCGGGTGTTCAGCATTCTCGGCGACGGGGAGCTGAATGAAGGACAGTGCTGGGAGGCGTTCCAGTTTATCGCCCACCACAACCTGAACAACCTGACGCTGTTCATCGATTACAACAAGCAACAGCTGGACGGCGCGCTGGACGAGGTGATCCAACCGTTCGATCTGGCCGCCAAGTTCCGCGCCTTCGGCTTTGAGGTGCAGACTGTCAAGGGCGACGACATCGCGGCGCTGCTGGCGGCGGTAGCGCCGGCGCGCGGCGGTGAACAGCGGCCGCTGGCGATCGTGCTCGACAGCATCAAGGGACAGGGCGTGACCTATCTGGAAAACCTGTCGAACTCACACCACCTGCGCCTGACGCCGGACGTGCAGCTGGAGATCGAAAAAGCCATCGCCGAACTGGAGGCCGCCCATGTTTAACGTAGTGACGCAGTTGGAAAACGACACCGTCGAAATGCGCAAAGTCTACGCCGGCGCGGTGCGGCGGCAGATTGAGGCGGGCGCGCCGATCATCGCGCTGGAGGCGGATTTGATGAGCTCGATGGCGATGGACGGTGTGCACAAGGATCACCCGCAGCACGTGATCAACTGCGGCATCATGGAGGCCAACGTGATCGGCGTCGCCGCCGGGCTGTCGCTCACCGGCCGGGTGCCGTTCGTGCACACCTTCACCGCCTTCGCCAGCCGCCGCTGTTTCGATCAGCTGTTCATGTCGCTGGATTACCAGCGCAACAACGTCAAAGTGATCGCCTCCGACGCGGGGGTAAGCGCCTGCCACAACGGCGGCACCCACATGTCGTTCGAAGACATGGGCATCGTGCGCGGGCTGGCGCATTCGGTGGTGCTGGAAGTGACCGACGCCACCATGTTCGCCGACGTTCTGCGCCAGCTGATGGATCTGCGCGGCTTCTACTGGGTGCGCACCATCCGCAAGCAGGCGACGCGCATCTACCAGGAGGGCTCGCGCTTTACCATCGGCAAGGGCAACCTGCTGCGCGACGGCGACGATATCACGCTGATCGCCAACGGCATCATGGTGGCGGAGGCGCTGAAGGCGGCGGAGATGCTGGCGCGGCAGGGCGTCAGCGCGGCGGTGATCGATATGTTCACCCTCAAGCCTATTGACCGTGAACTGATCAAAACCTACGCGGCCAAGACCGGACGCATCGTCACCTGTGAAAACCACAGCATTCATAACGGGCTGGGATCGGCGGTGGCGGAAGTGCTGGCGGAGGAGTGCCCGACGCCGATGCGGCGCGTGGGGGTGAAGGAGCGTTACGGCCAGGTGGGCACCCAGGCGTTTTTACAGCAGGAGTATGGTCTGACCGCCGAACATATTCTGGAGGCCGCCGGGCAGTTGCTGGCGCGTTAGGGAACGCAAAAGAAAAGCGCCGGTCAATGACCGGCGCTTTTTTATCGCTCAACCTGAAGAATATCAGGCCTTGGCGGCGGCAGCGTCAGCCTGGGAAGACTGGATCGCCGTCAGCGCAACGGTGTAGACGATATCGTCAACCAGTGCGCCGCGCGACAGGTCGTTCACCGGTTTGCGCATGCCTTGCAGCATCGGCCCGATGGAGACCAGGTCAGCGGAACGCTGTACCGCTTTGTAGGTGGTGTTGCCGGTGTTCAGATCCGGGAAGATGAACACGGTCGCCTGGCCGGCCACCGGTGAGTTCGGCGCCTTGGATTTGGCAACGTCGGCCATGATGGCGGCGTCGTACTGCAGCGGGCCGTCGATGATCAGGTCCGGGCGTTTTTCCTGCGCCAGACGGGTCGCTTCGCGCACTTTCTCGACGTCGCTGCCCGCACCGGAGTTGCCGGTGGAGTAGGAGATCATCGCTACGCGCGGCTCGATGCCGAAGGCGGCGGCGGAATCCGCAGACTGGATGGCGATTTCAGACAGCTGCTCGGCGGTCGGATCCGGGTTGATCGCGCAGTCACCGTAGACCAGTACCTGGTCAGGCAGCAGCATGAAGAACACGGAGGACACCAGCGAGCTGCCCGGCGCGGTTTTGATCAACTGCAACGGCGGACGGATGGTGTTGGCGGTGGTGTGAACCGCGCCGGAGACCAGACCGTCGACTTCGCCTTGTTCCAGCATCAGGGTGCCGAGCACCACGTTGTCTTCCAGCTGCTCGCGCGCGACCACTTCGGTCATGCCCTTGCTCTTGCGCAGCTCAACCAGACGCGGCACGTAGTTTTCACGCACGGCGACCGGATCGACGATTTCGATGCCTTTGCCCAGCTCAACGCCTTGCGCCGCCGCGACGCGCTGGATCTCGTCCGGGTTGCCGAGCAGCACGCATTCCGCGATGCCGCGTTCGGCACAGATGGCCGCCGCTTTCACGGTGCGCGGCTCGTCGCCTTCCGGCAGCACGATGCGCTTGCCGGCTTTACGCGCCAGTTCGGTCAGCTCGTAACGGAACGCCGGTGGAGACAGACGGCGTGAACGCTCGGAGGTGGCGGTCAGCGAATCGATCCACTCGGTGCTGATGTGGCTGGCCACGTAGTTCTGCACTTTCTCGATGCGCTGGTGGTCGTCCGCCGGCACTTCGAGGTTGAAGCTCTGCAGGCTCAGCGAGGTCTGCCAGGTGTTGGTGTCGACCATGAACACCGGCAGGCCGGTCTGGAAGGCGCGTTCGCACAGCTTCTTGATCGGCTCGTCGATGGCGTAGCCGCCGGTCAGCAGGATAGCGCCGATTTCCACGCCGTTCATCGCCGCCAGGCAGGCGGAGACCAGTACGTCAGGACGGTCTGCGGAGGTCACCAGCAGGGAGCCTGGGCGGAAGTGTTCCAGCATGTGCGGAATGCTGCGCGCACAGAAGGTCACGGACTTCACGCGGCGGGTCATGATGTCGCCTTCGTTGACCACGCGGGCCTTCAGGTGGCGAGCCATGTCGATGGCGCGGGTGGCGATCAGATCGAAGCTCCACGGCACGCAGCCTAGAACCGGCAGCGGGCTGTTGGCGAACAGCTGCGCAGGATCGACATGGGCGATGCTGGCCTTGGTGGAGTCGTCGAAGATTTCGGACAGGTCAGGACGGGTGCGGCCCTGATCGTCGACCGGTGCGTTCAGCTTGTTGATGATCACGCCGGTGATGTTTTTGTTCTTGCTGCCGCCGAAGCTGGTGCGCGCCAGTTCGATGCGCTCTTTCAGCTGCGCCGGGGAGTCGTTGCCCAGCGCCAGCACGAAGACGATCTCGGCGTTCAGGGTTTTGGCGATCTCGTAGTTCAGCGCGTTGGCGAACTGATGTTTGCGGGTCGGCACCAGGCCTTCGATCAGCACCACTTCCGCGTCTTTGGTGTTCTCGTGGTAGCGCGCCACGATCTCTTCCATCAGCACGTCTTGCTGGTTGGAGCTCAGCAGGCCCTCAACGTAATCCATGCGCAGCGGTTCGGCCGCCGGGATGGTGGAGTTGCTGCGGATGATAGTGGTGGTCTGGTCGAGTGCGTTGTCGCCGGTGCGCGGTTGAGCGATAGGTTTGAACACGCTCAGACGAACGCCTTTTTGCTCCATGGAGCGGATGACACCCAGGCTGACGCTGGTCAGGCCGACGCTGGTGCCGGTGGGGATCAACATAATAGTACGTGACACAGAATAGTCCTCTTCACGATTAACATGAGGCTAAAACAACACCGTCAGCCTGGGCTGACGGTGTTTTGAGAGCATTACGCGGTCAGGCGGGATGCGTCCTGCGCGATGACCAACTCTTCGTTGGTCGGGATCACCAGCGCCAGGCGGCTGCCGTCTTTGGTGATGGCGCCGGATTTGCCGAAGCGAGCGGCCATGTTGCGGTCGTGGTCGATTTCGAAGCCCAGCAGGCCCAGTTTGTTCAGGGTCAGCTCACGCACCATGCCGGCGTTCTCGCCGATGCCGCCGGTGAAGATCACCGCGTCCAGACGGCCTTCCATCAGCGCGCTGTAGGCGCCGACGTATTTGGCCAGACGGTGGCAGAACACGTCCATGGCGCGTTTGGCGTCGGCTTTGCTGTCGTAGTTGTCTTCAACGTAACGGCAGTCGCTGGTGACTTCGGTCAGGCCCAGCAGGCCGGATTCTTTGGTCAGCATCTTGTTGATCTGATCAACGCTCATGCCCAGAGAATCGTGCAGGTGGAAGATGATAGCCGGATCGATGTCACCGCTGCGGGTGCCCATTACCAGGCCTTCCAGCGGGGTCAGACCCATGGAGGTGTCAACGCACTGGCCGTTGCGCACTGCGGTGACGGAACCGCCGTTGCCCAGGTGGCAAGTGATCACGTTCACTTCTTCCACCGGCTTGTTCAGCATCTTCGCGGCTTCCTGAGTCACGTAGAAGTGGCTGGTGCCGTGTGCGCCGTAGCGGCGAACGCCGTGGTCGCGGTACAGGCTGTACGGCAGGGCGTACAGGTAAGACTCTTCCGGCATGGTCTGGTGGAACGCGGTGTCGAACACGGCAACGTTCTTGTCAGCCAGGTGAGGGAAGGATTTCAGCGCTTCCGCGATGCCGATCAGGTGAGCTGGGTTGTGCAGTGGTGCAAACGGCACGGAATCTTTGATACCCTGCAGAACTTCGTCGTTGATCACGGCGGAGGCGGTGAACTTCTCGCCGCCGTGCACGATGCGGTGGCCGATGGCGGTCAGCTGCGCGGAAAGCTCTGGTTTTTGTGCCAGAATAGTATTAACAATGAAGTTCAGCGCTTCGCTGTGTGCAGCGCCGGCCCCCAGGGCAGCTTCGTGTTTGGCGCCGTCCATTTTCCACTTGATGCGAGCTTCAGGCAGGTGGAAACACTCGGCCAAACCGGAGAGGAATTCGTCGCCGTTAACGGCATCGATGATGGCGAATTTCAGAGAAGAACTGCCGCAGTTAAGAACCAGTACTAGCTTACTCGACATGGAAGTACCTACTTAAATAGTCGTGTTGTTAAAAGAAAATCGAACACACGTGGTGAATTAATCGTCAATCAGACAACAAGCGTAGCGCATAGTGCCGATGACATTTATGATTAACATCATGTGAAGTGCACAAATCACAGGATGATGGAAAAACCGATGATTTCTCTGCGGTTTAAATAATCTTGATTTTTATAGGGCTAAAAGTTGACAAAATTTACGTCATCTTCTACCGGCCACAAGGCCGGCTTAGGATACCGATAGCCCGGTGCAAACACAAAATAAATTTAAAGCTTCAAATTTTTTAGTATGGTCTCTGGCAGCACGCTTTTAGTTTCTTTACGTGACGTTGAGGTACGCAATGACGAGCAAACCGTCCGGTTCCGTAAGCTGGTTTCAGGTCTTCCAGCGCGGGCAGCATTATATGAAAACCTGGCCGTCAGACAAACGTCTGGCACCGGTCTTTCCGGAGAACCGCGTTGCGCGTGCCACCCGTTTCGCTATTCGTTTCATGCCGCCGTTGGCGATTTTCACGCTGACCTGGCAGATCGCGCTCGGCGGCCAGCTCGGCCCGGCGATCGCCACCGCGCTGTTCGCTTGCAGCCTGCCGATGCAGGGCTTGTGGTGGCTGGGGCGCCGCTCTGTTACGCCGCTGCCGCCGACGCTGTTGCAATGGTTTCATGAGGTGCGCAACAAGCTGACGGAAGCCGGGCAGGCGGTAGCGCCGCTCGAAGGCACGCCGACCTATCAGACGTTGGCTGATTTGCTCAAGCGCGCCTTCAAGCAGCTGGACAAAACCTTCCTCGACGATCTGTAAATGAAAAAAGGCCGCGCTGATGCGGCCTTTCTCGTCAAAGCGCCAATAACCCCGGTTTAAATCAAAGAACGGTCGAGTTGTGATTTCCTGCGTTCTTGCGCTGTGCGATGCTCCCGCCATCACACAGAAATGAGGAAATCCTGATGGAAATGACCAACGCCCAGCGGCTGATCCTGTCGAATCAGTATAAGATGATGACCCTGCTCGATCCGGACAACGGCGATCGTTATCGCCGGTTGCAAACCATCGTCGAACGCGGCTTCGGTTTGCAAATGCGCGAGCTGGATCGCGACTTCGGCGAACTGAGCGAAGAGGTGTGCCGCACCATCATCAACGTGATGGAGATGCATCATGCGCTGCAGGTTTCCTGGGGCAACCTGAAAGAGAAGCAGGATCTGGACGAGCGCCGCCTGGCGTTTCTCGGTTTCGATGCCGCGACCGAGGCGCGCTACCTGAGTTATGTGCGTTTCCTGGTCAGCACCGAGGGGCGCTATACTCACTTTGATTCCGGCAGCCACGGTTTTAACGCCCAGACCAAAATGTGGGAAAAATATCAGCGTATGCTGGCGATTTGGCAGGCCTGCCCGCGCCAGTATCACTTGAGCGCCGTTGAGATAGCGCAAATCATCAATGCTTGATTAAGAAGAGGTTTTCTGTGGAGTGTAAGGGTTTTCTGTTCGATCTTGATGGCACCCTGGTGGATTCGCTGCCGGCGGTAGAGCGCGCCTGGACGCACTGGGCCGAGCGCCGCGGCGTCGACCCGCAAGCGGTGCTGGACTTCATTCACGGTAAACAGGCCATTACTTCTCTGCGCCACTTTATGCCGGGCGAAAGCGAAGCGGAAATTCAGCGTGAATTCCAATTGCTGGAGCAGGTGGAAGCGCAGGATACCGACGGCGTTCGCGCGCTGCCGGGCGCGATTGCGTTGCTGGAGCGCCTGAACGCGCTCGGCATCCCTTGGGCGATCGTCACCTCCGGTTCGGTGCCGGTGGCGGGCGCTCGCCGCCAGGCCGGCGGTTTGCCGCAGCCGGCGGTGTTCATCACCGCTGAGCAGGTTAAACATGGCAAGCCGCAGCCTGACGCCTATCTGCTGGGCGCCGAGCGCCTGGGGCTGGCGCCGCACGAGTGCGTGGTGGTCGAAGACGCACCGGCCGGCATTCTCTCCGGCCTGGCGGCGGGTTGCCAGGTGATTGCGGTCAACGCCCCGGCCGATGCGCCGAAGCTGGAGCAGGTCGACCTGCGGCTGGATTCGCTGGCGCAGATCGCCGTCGATAAAACGGCGCAGGGCGCGATCGTTCGCCGGCTGGCCTGAGTGGCATTATCTTCACCCTAATTGATTAGACCCCGCCTCGGCGGGTTTTTTTTATGCTATTTTTTAGGCCCTTGGACATTTGCCGGATGAGACCGTTTTGAACAGCGAATTACTGTGGGTGCTGAGTTTACTGCTGATTGCCATCGTGCTGTTTACCACCAACAAGCTGCGTATGGACGTGGTGGCGCTGTTGGTGATCATCGCTTTCGTGCTGAGCGGCACGCTCAGCCTGCAGGAGGCGACGGTCGGTTTCAGCGATCCCAACGTGATTTTGATCGCCGCGCTGTTCGTGATCGGCGAAGGGCTGGTGCGCACTGGCGTGGCTTATCAGGTGGGCGACTGGCTGGTCAAAGTCGCCGGCAGCAGCGAAACTAAAATGTTGATGCTGCTGATGGTGACGGTCGCCGGGCTGGGGGCATTTATGAGCTCGACCGGCGTGGTGGCGATCTTTATCCCGGTGGTGCTCAGCGTGACGGCGAGAATGAAGATCGCGCCGGGGCGGCTGATGATGCCGCTCAGTTTCGCCGGACTTATCAGCGGCATGATGACGCTGGTGGCCACGCCGCCCAACATGGTGGTCAACAGCGAACTGGTGCGCGAAGGCATCCATGGTTTCGGTTTCTTCAGCGTGACGCCCATCGGCCTGGCGGTGCTGGCGCTGGGCGTCGGCTACATGCTGATCGCCCGCCGTTGGCTGGGCAGCAGTGACACGGGCAAAGCCGGCGACGACTGGCAGCGCCGCTCCTTCCGTGACCTTATCCGCGATTATAAGCTGACCGGCCGTGCGCGGCGGCTGGCTGTCCGCAGCGCTTCGCCGCTGATCGGGCGTTCGCTGGACGAGCTGCACCTGCGTGCGCGCTATGGCGCCAACGTGGTGGGCATCGAGCGCTGGAAACGCTTCCGGCGGGTGATGGTCAGCGCCTCCGGCAGCACCGAACTGCGCGAGGGCGACGTCCTCTTGATCGACATGTCGGACAGCCAGGTCGATCTGCGCGAATTCTGCGGCGAACAGCGGCTGGAGCCGATGGTGCTGCGCGGTGATTACTTCTCTGAACAGTCGCGCAACGTCGGCATGGCGGAGGTCTCGCTGATCCCGGACTCGGCGCTGCAGGGTAAAAGCCTGCGCGAAGCGGCGTTCCGCAGCCGCTACGATCTGAACGTGGTGGGTATCCGCCGCCACGGCGAGACGCTGGGCGGCAAATTGGTGGACGAGCCGCTGGAACTGGGCGACATCTTGCTGGTGATCGGCGACTGGAAGGCGATTCGTCAGCTGCAGGCCAAAACCCACGACTTTATCGTGCTCAATCTGCCGGCCGAGGTGGACGAAGTGGCACCGGCCATCACGCAGGCGCCGCACGCGCTGTTTTGTCTGGCGCTGATGGTGGCGATGATGCTGACCGACGAAATCCCCAACCCAATCGCGGCGCTGATCGCCTGTTTGTTGATGGGCAAGTTCCGCTGTATTGATATGGAGAGCGCCTATAAATCGATCCATTGGCCGAGCATTATTTTGATCGTCGGCATGATGCCGTTCGCGCAGGCGCTGCAAAAGACCGGCGGGGTGGATCTGATCGTCAGCGGGCTGATGGACGTCGCCGGCGGCGCGGGGCCGCGCGTGATGCTGCTGTGCCTGTTCGTCTTGTGCGCCACCATCGGCCTGTTTATTTCCAACACCGCGACGGCGGTGCTGATGGCGCCGATCGCCATCGCCGCCGCGCGCGAAATGGGGGTATCGCCATACCCGTTCGCGATGATTATCGCCGTCGCCGCGTCCGCCGCCTTTATGACGCCGGTCTCTTCACCGGTCAATACGCTGGTGCTGGGGCCGGGCAATTACAAGTTCGGCGATTTCGTGCGGCTCGGCGTGCCGTTCACCCTGTTGGTGATGGCGGTCAGCGTGATTGTGGTGCCGTGGCTCTACGGTTTTTAACGGCGCAGCGAGGCTGCGCCGGCGGGGTTACAGCGAGCTGTCGAGGCTGATTTCGTCCAATGACAGGCTGAAACTGGGAATGAATACCTCCATGAAGTAGTCCATTTCCGGGCTGCGGCGCTGCTCCAGGGTTTTATCCAGCCGTGCCTTGGCCAGGGTGAATTCGTTGTTGCCGGCAGACAGCTCCTCCAGGCATTTCAGGTAGGCGCACAATGCGTCCGCCTGCTTTACCACCTGCTTTTCATCTTCGCTGTAGTAGTGCTCATCGAGAATGGTGCGGAAATCGTTGCGCAGCTCAGCGGGGATCATGTCCAGCAGCTTTTGTTGGGCGATCTTTTCGATCTTCTTGTACTCATGGGCGATCTGCGGATTGTAGTACTTGATCGGCGTCGGCATGTCGCCGGTGATCACTTCGCTGGCGTCGTGGTACATCGCCAGCAGCGCAACGCGGTCGGCGTTGAGGTTGCCGTTGAATTTGCGGTTCTTGATCACCGCCAACGCGTGGGCGACAAAGGCCACCTGCAGACTGTGTTCGGAGACGTTCTCGGTACGCACGTTGCGCATCAGTGGCCAGCGGTTGATCAGTTTCAGGCGGGACAGATGGGCGAAGAAATGGCTCTGGCTCATGGTGCTCTCTTTAACGGCAAGTGAGGGCCCCATTGTGAAGCAGTGACGGCGAATTTTGCAACCGGGCAATGAGAGAAGGGCGCAGCAAGGCGCTGCGCCCCAGGCGATTACTGATGGTAGCCTTCAAGGAAACGGCCCAGCTTGCCGACCGCCATTTCCAGCTCGTCTACGCGCGGCAGGGTGACGATACGCACGTGATCCGGGTAGGGCCAGTTGAATGCGGTCCCCTGCACCAGCAGCACTTTTTCCTGCAGCAGCAGATCCAGCACCAGTTTCTGGTCGTCATGGATATTGAAGCGTTTGGCATCGATGCGCGGGAACATATACAGCGCGCCCTGCGGCTTCACGCATGAGACGCCCGGAATGTCGTTGAGCAGTTCCCAGGTGCGGTTGCGCTGTTCGTACAGACGGCCGCCGGGCTGAATGAATTCGCTGATGCTTTGATAACCGCCCAGCGCGGTCTGAATGGCGTGCTGCATCGGCACGTTGGCGCACAGGCGCATCGAAGCCAGCATCTCCAGCCCTTCGATATAGCCTTTGGCGTGCTTCTTCGGCCCGTTCAGCACCATCCAGCCTTGACGGAAGCCCGCCACGCGGTAGGTTTTCGACAGGCCGTTGAAGGTCACGGTCAACAGATCCGGCGCCAGCGCAGCGATCGAATGATGCTCCGCTTCGTCATACAGGATCTTGTCGTAGATTTCGTCGGCGAAGATGATCAGGTTGTGTTGGCGGGCGATCTCGACGATCTGCTCCAGCAGCGCTTTGCTGTACACCGCGCCGGTCGGGTTGTTAGGGTTGATGATCACGATGCCGCGGGTGCGCGGGGTGATCTTGCTGATGATGTCGTCCAGATCCGGGAACCAGCCGGCCTGCTCATCGCACAGGTAATGTACGGCCTTGCCGCCGGACAGCGAGACCGCGGCGGTCCACAGCGGATAGTCCGGCGCCGGCACCAGCATTTCGTCGCCGCTGTTGAGCAGCGCCTGCATGGATTGAACGATCAGCTCGGAGACGCCGTTGCCAATGTAGATATCCTCAACGGTCACGTCACGCATGTTGCGCGCCTGATAGTGCTGCATGATCGCTTTACGCGCCGAGAAGAGGCCCTTGGAGTCGGAGTAACCTTGCGCCGTGGGCAGATTGCGGATCACGTCGACCAGGATTTCGTCCGGGGCGTCGAAACCGAACGGGGCAGGGTTGCCGATGTTCAGTTTCAGGACTTTGTTGCCTTCTTCTTCAAGACGTTTAGCTTCTTTAAGCACCGGGCCGCGAATGTCATAGCAGACGTTGTCCAGTTTGCTGGATTTCTCAATGGGGGACATAAAAAGTTGAGCCTTTTGCTGGGATAGGGGCGCTCCTACCGTGGGACGCCGCAACCCGCCCAATGTACTCCTGGCGTAGTTGCTTTTGAAGGGTTTTGCACGCCTTTGGTGCAAATGCATGTCGTAACGGGGGATTTTAGTTATGATAAGCAAAGGTAAAGTTATTTTGTGGTTCATAATTTCATGAACTATAATTTTACTAGGGTTTTGTTCTGTGAAATTGCGTGTCGATAAACGAGACGTGCCGACGATCGCGGCCGGTAGCAGTGAAATGATAAGCCGAAAGTGAGAATGGGCTTCAATAAACTGTAAAGGAATGATAATACCGGAGTTGTCTGATAGCGGGTTGCCGGTTAGCGCACCACACTAAGAAAATGGCATATTTACATTAGCTTTACTTTATATTTCAGCTTAAGCATTGTTTATGTGGTTATAGGATTGTTATTTAAAGTAAAAATCTTACTGATTGAATTTATTAAATTCATTGAGTGATAACACGAAGTTGGCGCCGTTAATTATTTATTTTTCTTACTCTGAAATGCAGTCTGAACGCCGGTTGATAAGGATTCTCAGTAGCACGAATGGAGTGGAAATTAGGCGGTATCAATGAGTAAAATCTCAGGTTCGGTGGGGGTTTTCCCTTTTCACCGGTATTCAGTCCCCCGCGTTCTATAAGCACCATCGATAGATCGCATTTTAAAAGGCGATAGAGGTAACGAATCATAAGTAATTTTTTTGCCCTCCACTTATGAGTGGGGTACTGTCATAACAGGCACCGTCCTTTTCAACGGCGTCTGAGAAACACACCAGGGTAGTAGTTCGTAAATTAGAATTTAAAAAAGTGAAGAATACACTATGACAACTGCAAATCGTCCGATACTTAATCTCGACCTCGATCTGCTAAGAACCTTTGTTGCGGTTGCTGATTTGAATACCTTTGCGGCGGCGGCTGTTGCCGTTTGCCGTACGCAATCAGCCGTCAGTCAACAAATGCAGCGATTAGAGCAACTGGTCGGCAAAGAACTGTTTGCCCGCCATGGGCGCAACAAACTCCTGACTGAGCATGGTATTCAGCTTCTCGGTTATGCCAGGAAGATCCTGCGCTTTAACGACGAAGCCTGTACCTCGCTGATGTACAACAATATTAAAGGTGTTCTGACCATCGGCGCTTCCGACGACACCGCCGATACCATTCTGCCTTTCCTGTTGAACCGCGTGACCGCCATCTATCCGAAGCTGGCCATTGACGTGCGCGTAAAGCGCAGCACGACGATGGTCGATCTGCTGGAAGAGGGTGAGATCGATCTGGCGGTGACCACGGCCGATCCGGCCGGGCACCCACACATCGTGCTGCGCACGTCGCCGACGCTGTGGTACTGCGCTGCCGATTACCACTATCAGGCCGGCGAACCTATCCCGCTGGTGGTGATGGATGAACCAAGCCCGTTCCGCGCGCTGGCGATCAAACAGTTGGACGAAGCCGGTATCCCGTGGCGCATCGCCTACGTCGCCTCCACGCTGTCTGCGGTGCGGGCGGCCTGTAAGGCCGGCCTGGGCGTGACCGCGCGGCCGATCGAAATGATGAGCCCCGACCTGCGGGTGCTGGGCGCGGTGGAAGGTTTGCCGCCGCTGCCGGATACCCAGTATGCGCTATGCAAAAACGCGCAGTGCAGCAACGAACTGGCAATGGCCATCTTCAGCGCGATGCAGGGCGGCAATGACGGCTATGGCTTCAACGGCGCGGAAGCCGGTCTCCAGGGCGATCAGGATGACGCCAGCCTGGTGGACGAAGAAGAATAACGCCGCGGCGTGATATCTGATGAAAAACCTCTGCTTCGGCGGAGGTTTTTTTTGCCCTTTTTTTGGCGATTTTTACTGTTATAGGGATTTAATGACGATTTTGTTATGAGTTGGCTGTTTTATTAACTTTTAAGCGTTGCTGAAAAGAGAATTTGACCGGGTTTAAGATGCTGGGTTTATTTTTTGAACAATAAGATTGAATGAGTTAAAGGCATGGTAATAGCAGGGTTATTTTGTTAGCTTATGACGGCCGTTTTTGCGGCTTAATTTGAGGAAAATTGTTAAAGGGCCACACTTTTTTTGAGGATTTATGCTGAAAACGTGTCCTGGATCAAAAAAATACCCCTAGGTAGTGAGTGGAAGAACAGGGAATTCCTGAGACAATGGTATAGTAAAACTGAAATGTGCATGTTGGTTTATATCTATCTGTTTCTACACAAAAATTAACTGACACGATTTAGCCTGTCCCTGGCGCATCAAATGTTAATCAAATGATACGTATGTAAACTAGTGTGTAGATACTTTTGTCAAAGTTGACAAAAGGTTATAGAAAGGAGTAAAAAGCCCACAGAAAAACGCTGCCTAACTCGCTGTAAAAGCAGTTTGTTTGTGTGGTTATTTATCCTTCCCTTAAATCGATGTGGCGCACTAACTGCCGGTGACAAGAGCAGTGCGATCGACGCCACTTTTGATGAGTAAGCATAGAGTATGTCAACAACCACTGAAGTTATCGCTCATCACTGGGCGCTCGCCGTATTTCTCGTCGTGGCTATCGGGCTTTGCGGCTTAATGCTGCTGGGTGCGTTCTTCTTGGGCGGGAGAGCCCGGGCGCGCGCCAAACACACCCCGTTTGAATCAGGTATCGACTCCGTCGGCACGGCGCGCATGCGCTTGTCCGCCAAGTTCTACCTGGTGGCCATGTTCTTCGTTATTTTCGACGTTGAAGCCTTATACCTGTATGCCTGGTCGGTCTCGATTCGCGAGAGCGGCTGGGTGGGCTTTATCGAAGCCGCCATTTTCATTTTGGTGCTATTGGCCGGTCTGGTTTATCTGGTGCGCATCGGCGCGTTGGATTGGACTCCGGCGCGTTCCCAACGCCGCAGTAAACCGAGCACGATCACTAACACCAACAGTCATCCGCAGTAACAGCGAGGCATTAAGATGGACTATACGCTCACCCGCATAGACCCGAACGGTGAGAACGACCGTTATCCCCTGCAAAAACAGGAGATCGTCGCCGATCCCCTGGAACAACAGGTCCACCGCACGGTTTACATGGGTAAACTCGAACATGCGCTGCATGACATGGTGAACTGGGGGCGTAAAAACTCTATTTGGCCGTATAACTTCGGCCTTTCGTGCTGTTACGTGGAGATGGTGACGTCGTTTACCGCCGTTCACGACGTGGCGCGTTTCGGTGCGGAAGTGTTGCGCGCCTCCCCGCGTCAGGCTGACCTGATGGTGGTGGCCGGCACCTGTTTCACCAAGATGGCCCCGGTCATCCAACGCCTGTACGAGCAGATGCTGGAGCCCAAGTGGGTGATCTCGATGGGCGCCTGCGCCAACTCCGGCGGCATGTACGACATCTATTCCGTGGTGCAGGGCGTGGACAAGTTCCTGCCGGTCGACGTGTACATTCCCGGCTGCCCACCGCGTCCGGAAGCTTACATGCAAGCGCTGATGCTGCTGCAGGAATCCATCGGCAAAGAACGTCGCCCGCTGTCGTGGGTTGTCGGCGATCAGGGCGTTTACCGCGCCAATATGCAGTCTGAAAGAGAGCGTAAACACGGCGAGCGCATCGCGGTGACCAACCTCCGGACGCCTGACGAGATTTAAGACGTTCATTTAACGTCCATCTTAGTGCGCTATTGGTTAACACAGCGAAAAGTGAAACTTGCGGCGAATAACCCTTTAGTGTGGTGAAAAAAAATTATGACAGATTTGACGACGCACGACGCCTTGCCTGCCTGGCAGACCCGAGATCACCTTGACGACCCGGTGATCGGCGAACTGCGCAACCGTTTTGGGCCGGAAGCCTTTACTGTTCAGGCCACCCGCACCGGCATGCCCGTGGTATGGGTTAAACCTGACCAGTTACTGGAAGTAATGACGTTCCTGAGAAAACAGCCGAAGCCGTATGTCATGCTGTTCGATCTGCATGGCGTGGACGAACGTCTTCGCACCCACCGCGACGGCCTGCCCGCTGCGGATTTCTCCGTTTTCTACCATCTGATCTCCATCGAGCGCAACCGCGACATCATGCTGAAGGTGGCGCTGTCTGAAAAAGACCTGCACGTGCCGACGGCGACCAAGGTGTTCCCGAACGCCAACTGGTACGAGCGCGAAACCTGGGAAATGTTCGGCATCACCTTCGACGGCCACCCGCACCTGTCGCGCATCATGATGCCGCAGACCTGGGAAGGGCACCCGCTGCGTAAGGACTACCCGGCGCGCGCCACCGAATTCGATCCTTTCGTGCTGACCAAGCAGAAAGAAGATCTGGAGATGGAAGCGCTGACCTTCAAGCCGGAAGACTGGGGCATGAAGCGCGGCACCGAGAACGAAGACTTCATGTTCCTCAACCTCGGCCCGAACCACCCGTCCGCGCACGGTGCGTTCCGCATCATTCTGCAGCTGGACGGCGAAGAGATCGTCGACTGCGTGCCGGATATCGGCTATCACCACCGCGGCGCCGAGAAGATGGGCGAGCGTCAATCCTGGCACAGCTACATCCCGTACACCGACCGCATCGAGTACCTCGGCGGCTGCGTGAACGAAATGCCTTACGTGTTGGCGGTTGAAAAGCTGGCCGGCATCAAGGTGCCTGAGCGCGTCGACACCATCCGCGTGATGCTGTCCGAACTGTTCCGCATCAACAGCCACCTGCTGTACATCTCCACCTTCATTCAGGACGTCGGCGCGATGACCCCGGTGTTCTTCGCCTTTACCGACCGTCAGAAGATCTACGATCTGGTGGAAGCGATCACCGGTTTCCGTATGCACCCGGCCTGGTTCCGCATCGGCGGCGTCGCGCACGATCTGCCGCGCGGCTGGGATCGCCTGCTGCGTGAATTCCTCGACTGGATGCCGAAGCGTCTGGACTCCTACGTGAAAGCGGCGCTGAAGAACAGCATCCTGAAAGGCCGCTCCATCGGCGTCGCGTCTTATAACGCCAAAGAAGCGCTGGAGTGGGGCGTGACCGGCGCCGGCCTGCGCGCGACCGGCGTTGAGTTCGACGTGCGTAAATGGCGCCCGTACTCCGGCTACGAGAACTTCGACTTCGAAGTGCCGGTCGGCGACGGCACCAGCGACTGCTACACCCGCGTGATGCTAAAGGTGGAAGAGCTGCGCCAGAGCCTGCGCATCCTCGAACAGTGCCTGAACAACATGCCGGAAGGCCCGTTCAAGGCCGATCACCCGCTGACTACGCCGCCGCCGAAAGAGCGCACGCTGCAGCACATTGAAACGCTGATCACCCACTTCCTGCAGGTTTCCTGGGGCCCGGTGATGCCAGCCAACGAATCATTCCAGATGATTGAAGCCACCAAAGGGATCAACAGCTACTACCTGACCAGCGACGGCAGCACCATGAGCTACCGCACCCGGGTACGTACGCCGAGCTTTGCGCACCTGCAGCAGATCCCATCGGTCATCCGTGGCAGCCTGGTTTCCGACCTGATCGTCTATCTGGGTAGTATCGATTTTGTAATGTCAGATGTGGACCGCTAACTATGCATGATCAAAAAGACAATCACGCAGTCAATGATGCGCTCGAGCCCATCAACGCAGCCGCTCCTCAGAGCGGCGTTGATGCATTTGTACTGAGCGCGGAAGAACGTGATGCGATCGAGCACGAAAAGCACCATTACGAGGATCCGCGCGCCGCTTCCATCGAGGCACTGAAAATTGTGCAGAAGCAGCGCGGCTGGGTTCCGGACGGTGCGATTTACGCCATCGCGGAAGTGCTGGGCATCCCCGCCAGCGACGTAGAAGGCGTGGCCACGTTCTACAGCCAGATTTTCCGTCAGCCAGTAGGACGTCACGTGATCCGTTATTGTGACAGCGTTGTTTGTCACATCACCGGTTACCAGGGCATTCAGGCCGCTATCGAGAAGAAGCTGAACATCAAGCCGGGTCAAACCACCTTTGATGGCCGCTTCACGCTGTTGCCGACCTGCTGTCTGGGCAACTGCGATAAAGGGCCGACCATGATGATTGATGAGGACACTCACAGTCAGCTGAAGCCTGAAGATATCGAGACGCTACTGGAGCAGTATCAATGACCAAGCACATTGTACGCACTCCCGAAACGCATCCGCTGACCTGGCGTCTGCGCGATGACAAGCAGCCGCTGTGGCTGGACGAATACCGCAGCAAAAACGGCTATGCCGGTGCGGAAAAGGCCCTGAAGGGCCTGGCGCCCGACGAGATCGTCAGCCTGGTGAAAGATTCCGGGCTGAAGGGCCGCGGCGGCGCGGGCTTCTCCACCGGTTTGAAGTGGAGCCTGATGCCGAAGGACGAATCCATGAACATCCGTTACCTGCTGTGTAACGCCGATGAGATGGAGCCGGGCACCTATAAAGACCGCCTGCTGATGGAGCAGCTGCCGCACCTGCTGGTGGAAGGCATGCTGATCTCCGCGTTCGCGCTGAAAGCCTACCGTGGCTACATCTTCCTGCGCGGTGAGTACATCGAAGCGGCGGCGCACCTGCGTCGCGCCATCGCGGAAGCCACCGAAGCCGGCTATCTGGGCAAGAACATTCTCGGCACCGGATTTGATTTCGAGCTGATCGTGCACACCGGCGCCGGCCGTTACATCTGCGGCGAAGAAACCGCGCTGATCAACTCGCTGGAAGGCCGCCGCGCCAACCCGCGCTCCAAGCCGCCATTCCCGGCCAGCGCCGGCGTGTGGGGCAAGCCGACCTGCGTCAACAACGTCGAAACGTTGTGCAACGTGCCGGCCATTTTGGCGAACGGCGTGGAGTGGTACACCGGCATCTCCGGCAGTGAAGACAAAGGCACCAAGCTGATGGGCTTCTCCGGCCGGGTGAAAAATCCGGGCGTCTGGGAGCTGCCGTTCGGCACCACCGCGCGTGAAATCCTGGAAGACTACGCCGGCGGCATGCGCGACGGTCTGCGCTTCAAAGCCTGGCAGCCGGGCGGCGCGGGCACCGACTTCCTGACCGCCGATCACCTCGACCTGCCGATGGAATACGGCGCGATCGGTAAAGCCGGCAGCCGTCTCGGCACCGCGTTGGCGATGGCGGTAGACCACGAAATCGGCATGGTGCCGCTGGTGCGCAACCTGGAAGAGTTCTTCGCCCGCGAGTCCTGCGGCTGGTGTACGCCATGTCGCGACGGCCTGCCGTGGAGCGTGAAGATCCTGCGTGCGTTGGAGAACGGCGAAGGGCAGCCGGGGGATATTGAAACCCTCGAACAGCTGTGCCGTTCCCTCGGCCCGGGCAAAACCTTCTGCGCCCACGCGCCAGGTGCCGTAGAGCCACTGCAAAGCGCGATTAAATATTTCCGTGAAGAGTTCGAGGCGGGTATCGCCGTGCAGCACTTCGGCAACGCTCATGCGATTGGCGGCATTCAGCCGAACAACCTGCTGAAGCAGCGCTGGTAAGCCGACTCGCCCGAACACGGCCAGAATTTTTGATTAACGCCTGCCGCAAGGCAGGCCACTTGGAAGCATGCTGACTATGGCTACGATTCATGTAGACGGCAAAGAGTATGAGGTAGACGGGGCGGACAACCTGCTGCAGGCTTGTCTCTCCCTCGGCCTTGATATTCCTTACTTTTGCTGGCATCCGGCGCTGGGAAGCGTCGGCGCTTGCCGCCAATGTGCGGTAAAGCAATACCAAAACGCGGAAGATACGCGCGGCCGTTTGGTGATGTCCTGTATGACCCCGGCATCCGATGGCACCTTCATCTCTATCGATGACGGCGAAGCGAAGCAGTTCCGTGAAAGCGTGGTTGAGTGGTTGATGACCAACCACCCGCACGATTGCCCGGTGTGTGAGGAAGGCGGTAACTGTCACCTGCAGGATATGACGGTAATGACCGGCCACAGCTTCCGTCGCTACCGCTTCACCAAGCGCACCCATAACAACCAGGAACTGGGGCCGTTTATCTCGCACGAGATGAACCGCTGCATCGCCTGCTACCGCTGCGTGCGTTACTACAAAGACTATGCGGACGGCACAGACTTCGGCGTGTACGGCGCGCACGACAACGTCTACTTCGGTCGCCCGGAAAGCGGCACGCTGGAAAGCGAGTTCTCCGGCAACCTGGTGGAAGTGTGCCCGACCGGCGTATTCACCGACAAAACGCACTCCGAGCGCTACAACCGTAAATGGGACATGCAGTTCGCGCCGAGCATTTGCCAGCAGTGCAGCATCGGCTGTAACACCAGCCCGGGCGAGCGCTATGGCGAGCTGCGTCGTATCGAAAACCGTTACAACGGCAGCGTGAACCACTACTTCCTGTGCGACCGCGGCCGTTTCGGTTACGGCTACGTCAACCAGAAAGATCGTCCGCGTCAACCGCAGCAGCTGCGCGGCGACGACTGGATCACCCTGAACGCCGAGCAGGCGATGCAGGGCGCGGCGGACATCCTGCGTCAGGCGAAGAAAACCATCGGCATCGGCTCCCCGCGCGCCAGCCTGGAAAGCAACTTCGCACTGCGCGAGCTGGTCGGCGCCGAGAACTACTACACCGGTATCGCTCAGGCGGAGCAATCACGCCTGGCGCTGATGCTGAACGTGCTGAAGAACGGCGGCGTTCATACGCCGGCGCTGCGTGAGATCGAAGATTACGACGCGGTGCTGGTGTTGGGCGAAGACCTGACGCAAACCGGCGCGCGCATCGCGCTGTCCGTGCGTCAGGCCGTCAAGGGTAAAGCCCGCGCGATGGCGGCGGCGCAACGCGTGGCCGACTGGCAGATCGCGGCGGTGCAGAATATCGGCCAACACGCCAAGTATCCGTTGTTCACCACCAACGTCGACAACACCCGTCTGGATGACATCGCCGCCTGGAACTACCGCGCGCCGGTAGACGAGCAGGCGCGCTTCGGCTTCGCCATCGCTCACGCGCTGGATAGCGCAGCGCCGGCGGTGAACGATCTGGCTGAAGGCCTGAACAAGAAAGTCGATATCATCGTGCAGGCGCTGACCGGCGCACGCAAACCGCTGATCGTGACCGGCAGCAACGCCGGCAGCGAAGCCATCATCGAAGCGGCGGCCAACATCGCCAAAGCGTTGAAGGGCCGCGGTTCCGATGTCGGCATCACCTTCGTGGCGGGCGCAGCCAACAGCATGGGCCTGGCGATGATCGGCGGCGGTTCGCTCGATCAGGCGCTGGAACAGCTGGCGAGCGGCGCAGCCGACACCGCCATCGTGATGGAAAACGATCTCTATCGCCATGCGCCGGCGGCGCAAGTGGACGCGGCGTTGGCCAAGGTCAATAACCTGATCGTCGCCGACCACCAGCGCACCGCGATCATGGACAAAGCCAATCTGATCCTCTCCTCGGCCAGCTTCGCCGAGAGCGACGGTACGCTGATCAACCAGGAAGGCCGCGCGCAGCGCTTCTTCCAGGTATACGATCCGGCTTATTACGACGACGCCAAGAAGAATCAGTTCACCGTGATGCTGGAAAGCTGGCGCTGGATGCACTCGCTGCACTCCACCTACACCAGCCGCCACGTGGACTGGACCCAGCTCGATGACGTGATCGCCGCTTGCGTCGCCGCGTTGCCGCAGCTGCAGGGCATCGTCGATGCCGCGCCGGACGCGACGTTCCGCATTCGCGGTCAGAAGCTGGCGCGTTCGCCGCACCGTTCCAGCGGCCGTACCGCCATGCGCGCCAACATCAGCGTGCACGAGCCGCGTCAGCCGCAGGATAAAGACACCATGTTCGCCTTCTCGATGGAAGGGAACAACAGCCCGCTGGCCGATCGTCAGCAGATCCCGTTCGCCTGGGCGCCAGGCTGGAACTCACCGCAGGCATGGAACAAGTTCCAGGCCGAAGTGGGCGGCAAACTGCGCCACGGCGATCCGGGCGTGCGCCTGATCGAAGCGGGGGAGGGCAGCCTCGGTTACTTCGACCGCGTGCCTGCCGCGTTCAATCCGGTCGACGGCTGGCGTGTCGCGCCTTATTACCACCTGTTCGGCAGCGATGAAATGTCGCAGCGCTCTCACGTGATCCAGCAGCGTATGCCGGAAGCCTACGTGATGGTCAACCCGGCCGATGCGGCGACGCTTGGCGTTAATGCGGGCAGCCTGGTGGAGTTCAGCTGTGCGGGCCAGACTCTGCGTCTGCCGGTGCGTCTGAGTGAAACCCTGACCCAGGGCCAGGTTGGTTTGCCGCTCGGCTTGCCAGGGATCCCGCCGATCTTGGTGGGTGCTAAGGTAGACAATCTGCGGGAGGCGGCACGATGAGCTGGTTTACCCCTGAGGTGATCGACATCTTGATCGCCATTCTTAAAGCGGTCGTGATCCTGTTGGTGGTCGTGGCGTGCGGGGCATTCATGAGCTTCGGCGAACGCCGCCTGCTCGGCCTGTTCCAGAACCGTTACGGACCGAACCGCGTAGGCTGGGGCGGCTCGCTGCAGCTGGTCGCCGACATGATCAAAATGTTCTTCAAGGAAGACTGGGTGCCGAGATTCTCCGACCGGGTGATCTTCACCCTGGCGCCGATGATCGCCTTTACTTCCCTGTTGCTGGCATTTGCCATCGTGCCGGTCAGCCCGACCTGGGCGGTGTCAGATCTCAACATCGGTATTCTGTTCTTCCTGATGATGGCCGGCCTGGCGGTGTACGCCGTGCTGTTCGCCGGCTGGTCGAGCAACAACAAATACTCGCTGTTGGGCGCGATGCGCGCCTCCGCGCAAACCCTGAGCTACGAAGTGTTCATCGGCCTGTCGCTGATGGGCGTGGTGATGCAGGCGGATTCGTTCAACATGCAGGCCATCGTTGAATCTCAGGCGCACGTCTGGAACGTCATTCCGCAGTTCTTCGGCTTCGTGACCTTCGCGATCGCCGGCGTGGCGGTGTGTCACCGTCACCCGTTTGACCAGCCGGAAGCCGAGCAGGAACTGGCCGACGGTTACCACATCGAATATTCCGGCATGAAGTTCGGTCTGTTCTTCGTAGGGGAATACATTGGTATCGTCACCGTGTCCGCCCTGATTGTGACGTTGTTCTTCGGCGGCTGGCAGGGTCCGTTCCTGCCGCCATTCATCTGGTTCGCGTTGAAAACGGCCTTCTTCATGATGATGTTCATCCTGATCCGCGCCGCGCTGCCGCGTCCGCGTTATGACCAGGTGATGTCCTTCGGCTGGAAAGTGTGCCTGCCGCTGACGCTGCTGAACCTGCTGGCAACCGCCGCGGTCATTTTGTACAACGCTCAATAAGGGGTGAATAAACCATGACATTGAAAGAGTTAGTGGTTGGTTTCGGCACCCAGATGCGCAGCATTTGGATGATTGGCATGCATGCCTTCGCCAAGCGCGAAACCCAGATGTATCCGGAAGAACCGGTGTACCTGCCGCCACGCTACCGCGGCCGCATCGTGCTGACGCGCGATCCGGACGGCGAAGAGCGCTGCGTCGCCTGTAACCTGTGTGCGGTTGCCTGCCCGGTCGGCTGTATCTCGCTGCAAAAGGCAGAACAGAAAGACGGCCGTTGGTATCCGGAGTTCTTCCGCATCAACTTCTCGCGCTGCATCTTCTGCGGCCTGTGCGAAGAGGCTTGCCCGACTACCGCTATCCAGCTGACGCCGGATTTCGAACTGGGTGAGTACAAGCGTCAGGATCTGGTGTACGAAAAAGAAGATCTGTTGATCTCGGGGCCGGGTAAATATCCGGAATATAACTTCTACCGGATGGCCGGTATGGCGATTGACGGCAAAGCCAAAGGCGAAGCCGAAAACGAAGCCAAACCGATCGACGTCAAAGGTCTGTTGCCCTAAGGAGCCAGCAAGCATGGAAATTGCATTTTATCTGGCAGGTTTGATTGCGGTGGCCGCGACGATTCGCGTGATCACCCATACCAACCCTGTGCATGCGCTGCTGTATCTGATCGTCTCGTTATTGGCGATCTCGGCAGTCTTCTTCTCTCTCGGCGCCTACTTTGCCGCCGCATTGGAAATCATCGTTTATGCGGGCGCCATCATGGTGCTGTTCGTGTTCGTGGTGATGATGCTGAACCTCGGCAACGTGCAGCAGCAAGAGCGCGACTGGATGAAACCGACGGTGTGGATCGGGCCTGGCCTGCTGTCACTGGCGCTGCTGGTGGTATTGATCGTTGCGATCCGCAGCGTATCCGATCAGGGCATCAGCGGTGAGATGGTCGACGCGAAGGCGGTGGGCATCAGCCTGTTCGGGCCTTACGTACTGGCGGTTGAGCTGGCTTCAATGCTGCTGTTGGCGGGTCTGGTTGTCGCCTTCCATATCGGCCGCGAGCACAAGCCTGGCGAGGTGCTGAGCAACGCGCCGGTGGGTGGCGAAATGGCGAGAAGAAAATCGGAGGAGCAAGCATGATCCCTCTTCAACACGGCCTGATCCTGGCGGCTATCCTGTTTGTGCTCGGGTTGACCGGGCTGCTGGTGCGCCGCAACCTGCTGTTTATGCTGATCAGCCTGGAAGTGATGATCAACGCTGCGGCGTTGGCGTTTATCGTGGCGGGAAGCTACTGGGGCCAGGCGGACGGGCAGGTGATGTACATCCTGGCGATCAGCCTGGCGGCAGCCGAGGCCAGTATCGGCCTGGCGCTGCTGCTGCAGCTCTACCGTCGTCGTCATACCCTGAATATTGATACTGTCAGTGAGATGCGCGGATGAACCTATTATATTTAACAATTCTGCTACCGCTGATCGGGTTCCTGCTGTTGGCATTTTCCCGCGGTCGCTGGTCTGAGAACACGGCGGCCACCGTCGGCGTGGGCTCTATCGGCCTGGCTGCGCTGGTCACGGTGTATGTGGCGATGGATTTCTTCGCCCAGAAAGCCGCCGGCGTGCAGCTGTTCGAGCAAAGCCTGTGGACCTGGATGGCCGTCGGCAACTTCAATATCGGCGTGACTCTGGTGCTGGACGGCCTGTCGCTGACCATGCTGTCGGTGGTCACCGGCGTCGGCTTCTTCATCCACATGTTCGCTTCCTGGTACATGCGCGGTGAAGAGGGCTATTCGCGCTTCTTCGCCTACACCAACCTGTTTATCGCCAGCATGGTGGTCCTGGTGCTGGCGGACAACCTGCTGCTGATGTATCTGGGTTGGGAAGGCGTGGGCCTGTGCAGCTACCTGTTGATCGGCTTCTACTACAAAGATCCGGCCAACGGCGCGGCGGCGATGAAAGCCTTTATCGTCACCCGCGTGGGCGACGTGTTCCTGGCGTTCGCGCTGTTCATCCTCTACAACGAGCTGGGCACGCTGAACATCCGCGAGCTGATGATCCTGGCGCCGCAGAAACTGGCGGTGGGCGATACGGCCATCACCTGGGCGACGCTGATGCTGCTGGGCGGCGCGGTCGGTAAATCGGCGCAGCTGCCGTTGCAAACCTGGCTGGCGGACGCGATGGCGGGCCCAACCCCGGTTTCCGCACTGATCCACGCGGCGACCATGGTGACCGCAGGCGTCTACCTGATCGCCCGCACGCACGGCCTGTTCCTGATGGCGCCGGAAGTGCTGCATCTGGTGGGCATCGTCGGTGCGGTCACTCTGCTGCTGGCCGGCTTCGCCGCGCTGGTGCAGACCGACATCAAGCGCGTGCTCGCTTACTCCACCATGAGCCAGATCGGTTACATGTTCCTGGCGCTGGGCGTGCAGGCATGGGACGCGGCGATCTTCCACCTGATGACTCACGCGTTCTTCAAGGCGCTGCTGTTCCTGTCGTCCGGTTCGGTGATCCTGGCTTGCCACCACGAGCAAAACATCTTCAAGATGGGCGGCCTGCGCAAGAGCATCCCGCTGGTGTACGTCTGCTTCCTGGTAGGTGGCGCGGCGCTGTCTGCGTTGCCGCTGGTCACGGCCGGCTTCTTCAGTAAGGACGAGATCCTGGCGGGCGCGATGGCCAACGGCCACATCAACCTGATGGTTGCCGGCCTGGTCGGTGCGTTCATGACCTCGCTGTACACCTTCCGTATGATTTTCATCGTGTTCCATGGCGAAGAGAAAATCAAAGCGCATGCCGGTAAAGGCATCACTCACCACCTGCCGCTGCTGGTTCTGCTGGTGCTGTCCACCTTCGTCGGCGCGATGATCGTGCCGCCGTTGCAGGGTGTGCTGCCGGAGACGACCGAACTGGCGCACGGCAGCGTGCTGACGCTTGAAATCACCTCCGGCGTGGTGGCTATCGTCGGCATTCTGCTGGCGGCCGCGCTGTGGCTGGGCAAACGCAGCCTGGTCAACAGCATCGCCAACAGCGCGCCGGGGCGTTTCTTCTCGACCTGGTGGTTCCATGCCTGGGGCTTCGACTGGCTGTATGACAAAGTGTTCGTCAAGCCGTACCTGGGCATTGCGAAGCTGCTGCAACGCGATCCGCTGAACTCGCTGATGAACCTGCCGGCCGTCTTCTCCCGCTGGGGGAACCGCGGTCTGACGGTGAGCGAGAACGGCCAAGTGCGTTGGTATATAGCGTCTATGGGTGTGGGTGCAGTGGTCGTATTGGCTCTGTTGATTCTGGTTTAATTGAATAATTTAAACAGACGCATTTTTCGGGCGTAGCGCCGGACAGGCGCTACGTACAAAGTTTGAAATTATTCGTATAAGGGACACAAAACGCCATGCTATTACCTTGGCTAATTCTTATCCCCTTTATCGGCGGTCTGCTGTGCTGGCAGCTTGAGCGCTTCGGTACTAAGGTGCCGCGCTGGATAGCGCTGATCGCAATGGGGCTGACGTTGGCGCTCTCTCTGCAGCTGTGGATGCAGGGCGGCTATACATTGACCACGCCGAAAGGCATTCCGCAGTGGCAGAGCGAATTCCTGCTGCCGTGGATCCCGCGCTTCGGCATCTCCATCCACCTGGCGCTGGACGGTCTGTCACTGCTGATGGTGGTGTTGACCGGTCTGCTGGGCGTGCTGGCGATCCTCTGTTCCTGGCGTGAAATCCAGAAGTATCAGGGCTTCTTCCACCTTAACCTGCTGTGGATCCTGGGCGGCGTTATCGGCGTGTTCCTCGCCATCGACATGTTCCTGTTCTTCTTCTTCTGGGAAATGATGTTGGTGCCGATGTACTTCCTGATCGCGCTGTGGGGCCACAAGGCGTCGGACGGTAAAACCCGCATCACCGCGGCGACCAAGTTCTTCATCTACACCCAGGCCAGCGGTCTGGTGATGCTGATTGCGATCCTGGGCCTGGTGTTCGTGCACTACAACGCCACCGGCGTGTGGACCTTCGATTACGAAGACCTGCTGCAAACGCCGATGTCCCACAACGTGCAATATCTGCTGATGCTGGGCTTCTTCATCGCCTTCGCGGTGAAAATGCCGGTGGTGCCGCTGCACGGCTGGTTGCCGGATGCGCACAGCCAGGCGCCGACCGCAGGTTCCGTCGACCTGGCGGGCATCTTGCTGAAAACCGCGGCCTACGGCCTGCTGCGTTTCAGCCTGCCGCTGTTCCCTGAGGCTTCACACGAGTTCGCGCCAATCGCCATGTGGCTGGGCGTGGTCGGTATCTTCTACGGCGCCTGGATGGCGTTCGCGCAGACCGACATCAAGCGTCTTATCGCTTACACCTCGGTCTCGCACATGGGCTTTGTGCTGATCGCCATCTACACCGGCAGCCAGCTGGCTTACCAGGGCGCCGTGATCCAGATGATCGCGCACGGTCTGTCCGCCGCCGGCATGTTTATCATCTGCGGCCAGCTGTATGAACGTCTGCACACCCGCGACATGCGTCAGATGGGCGGCCTGTGGGGGCGCATCAAGTTCATCCCTGCGCTGTCGCTGTTCTTCGCCGTGGCTACGCTGGGGATGCCGGGCACCGGTAACTTCGTCGGCGAATTCATGATTCTGTTCGGCAGCTACCAGGTGGTGCCGGTGATCACCGTGATCTCCACCTTCGGTCTGGTGTTCGCTTCGGTTTACTCGCTGATCATGATGCAGCGCGCTTACTACGGTGCGCCTAAATCCGACCAGCCGCTGCAGGGCATGACCGCGCGCGAACTGTTCATCATTCTTCTGCTGGTGGTGTTGCTGGTTCTGCTGGGGGTTTACCCGCAGCCGATTCTGGATACTTCCAACGCGGCGATGAGCAACGTGCAACACTGGTTTGGTTCGTCAGTTTCAGCAATTTCAACAACAAGGCCGTAATTCGCCATGACAATAACTCCTCAACAACTGATCGCACTGCTGCCGCTGTTGATCGTCGGATTGACGGTGGTGGTTGTGATGCTAGGCATTGCGTGGCGACGCGACCACTTTATCAACGCCACCCTGACCGTGATCGGTCTCAACCTGGCGCTGCTTTCGCTGTACTTTGTCGGCCAGGCAGGCCCAATGGACGTCACCCCGCTGCTGCGGGTTGACGGCTACTCGATGTTCTACACCGGGCTGGTGCTGCTGGCGAGTCTGGCGACCTGCACCTTCGCCTATCCGTGGCTGGTCGGCTATCCGGATAACCGCGAAGAGTTCTACCTGCTGGTGCTGATCGCCGCCCTGGGCGGCATCCTGCTGGCGAGCGCCAACCATCTGGCTTCGCTGTTCATCGGTATCGAGCTGATCTCGCTGCCGCTGTTCGGCCTGGTGGGCTACGCCTATCGCCAGAAGCGCCCGCTGGAAGCCGCCATCAAGTACATGCTGCTGTCCGCCGCCGCGTCGTCATTCCTGCTGTTCGGCATGGCGCTGCTGTATGCTGAATCCGGCGATCTGTCGCTGGCCGGCCTCGGCAAGAGCCTGCAGGAAAACATGATGCACCAGCCGCTGATCCTGGCCGGCATGGGCATGATGATCGTCGGTCTGGGCTTCAAGCTGTCGCTGGTGCCGTTCCAACTGTGGACGCCGGACGTGTATCAGGGCGCGCCTGCGCCGGTCTCGACCTTCCTGGCGACCGCCAGCAAGATCGCGATCTTCGCGGTCGTGATGCGTCTGTTCCTGTATGCCCCGGCCGCCGACAACGAAGCGCTGCGCATGGTGTTGTCGATCATCGCGTTCTGCTCCATCTTGTTCGGTAACCTGATGGCCATCAGCCAGACCAACATCAAGCGTCTGCTGGGCTACTCATCCATCGCTCACCTGGGCTACCTGCTGGTGGCGCTGATTGCGGTGCAAACCCACCAGCTGTCGCTGGAAACCGCCGGCGTTTACCTGGCCGGTTACCTGTTCAGCAGCCTGGGCGCCTTCGGCGTAGTCAGCCTGATGTCCAGCCCGTACCGCGGCCCGGATGCGGATTCGCTGTTCTCTTACCGTGGTCTGTTCTGGCACAAGCCAATCTTGTCCGCGGTGATGACGGTGATGATGCTGTCGCTGGCAGGTATCCCGATGACGCTGGGCTTTATCGGTAAGTTCTTCGTGATCGCGATGGGCGTCAGCGCACACCTGTGGTGGCTGACCGGCGCAGTCGTGGTAGGCAGCGCCATCGGTCTGTACTACTACCTGCGCGTGACCGTCAGCCTGTTCCTCAGCGCGCCGGAATCGCTGCAGCGTGATACCCCGAACAACTGGGCGTTGACCGCCGGTGGCGTCGTGGTGCTGATCTCCGCCGCGCTGGTGCTGCTGTTGGGGGTTTATCCGCAGCCGTTGATTTCGCTGGTGCAGATGGCGCAGCCGACGTTCTGATAACGCTTCAGACGGTAAAAAGGTCGCTTTGGCGACCTTTTTTTATGGGCGGGGAAAAGAGATTGGGATTACAAGGTCATTTGTGCGGGTTGGCAGCGATAGAGTGCAGCCAGCTTTTCCCGGGTTTTCTTTTGTGGTTTTGAGTGCGGCGCTTCCCATTGGGAAACGGCAGATTGTGTTGTGCCCAATTTCTCCGCCACATCGTATTGTGAGAGGCCACGGAAAATCCGCCAGGCGGCAATCAAGCTGACGTCTTGATTCAGCATGATGGAAACGACTTCATGAGGTACGGTTTCATCATCATGCTCATCGGCGCGATAGGGAATAGACTCGTCGTCATTTCGCTGGCTCACCAGCTTTTTGTATTCATCAAGCGGTAAAACCACATAAAGCGGTTTGCCTGAGTCATCATGGATATACTGCAGCTTCGCCATTCGGCATACCTCTGACTTTCAATAAGTTGTCGATGTTCTGCGTTTTACTTGCTGAATCAGACACACAATAGGTTCTTCATCGACGATCTCAAAAATGATGCGGTAGTTTCCTACGCGCAGGCGGTACTGGTTATCAGCATCGTGCAGTTTTTTAATGTCCAGTCGGACCGCCGGGAAAGCGCCTAATTGTTCAACCTTTGCCGCAATGGCCAACCGATTCTGAGCAGGCAGCGTCATCAATTGTTTAAGTGCTTTGCGTGACCAGCTAATCTTTGCCATGGTTCCCTCGGGCCGAACGCACGTCCTGTGCGATGATTAGATAATAAGCTTTATATCTTATTATCTCAACCTTGCCGAAGAAAGAGGCGTGATGCTTAGCGCTACCTTTTCATGCGCCGGCACTCAGCCGTAATGGGCGCTAAACGACGTTTCCAGCGCCTGCACTACCGCGCGCACGCGGGCGGCGCGTTGCAAATCGGGATGCAGCACCAGCCAGATATCCACCCAGTCTTTGTTCTCCGGGAACAGACGCACCAGTTCCGGGTCTTTGTCCGCCAAAAAAGCGGAGAGCAGGCCGATGCCCAGCCCGCTGCGGGTGGCGGAACGCAGCAGCAGCTGCGAATTGCATTGCAGCACGACGTTGGGCTCGTGCAGGGCCTCGCCGCAGAAATTGTTCCAGTGGCGCGGCACCAGCTCGCGCGGGAACATCAGCAGATCGTGGCCGCGCAACTGTTCGCCCTTGACCGGCATGCCGCGCCGCGCCAAATAGTGCTGAGTGGCATACAGGCCCATTTCGATGGTGGCTAACCGTTTGATGATCAGCTCATCGTCATCGGGACGGGCGCCGCGGATCGCCAGATCTGCGCCGTGGTAAGAAATATCGGCGATGTTGACCGCCGTCAGCAGCGTGACGGTGATGGCCGGATAGCGTTCCCGCAGATCTTGCAGCGCAGGCATCACGAAGGCTTCGGCCAGGGTATCGGTGGTGGCGATGCGCACGTTGCCGCACAGGCTTTCGTCACCGCTGGCGGCTTTACGGTTGATCGCCTGCACCGCATTTTCCATCTTCATCACGTCCGCCAGCATTTCCTCCCCCAGCGGGCTGAGGGCGAAGGATTTCGGCGTGCGGATAAACAGCTTGGAGCCGAGCGCATCTTCGAAAGCGGAGAGCCGTCGGCCGACGGTCGCCTGATCGACATGCAGCTGGCTGGCGGCTTTGCGTAGCGTGCCGCAGCGCGCAACGGCGAGAAAAAATCGAGCGTCGTCCCAGTTCATTGCACACCTCCTCTGTACAGACTGGCGGGAGGGGGAAGGAAGCGGTGTGATGCGGTGTTTATTCTGGTGTGGAGACCGAAAAAAATGCTTCGTATCATCATTATTTATAATGTTTCAGGATATGTATAAATGCATCACCGTGAAGCGGTTTTGCACCTTTATTTTTGTCTGGTAATGCTTATTCTTATCGGCGCTTATGCTGCGACCCGACGCACATTTTACACCAAGGCCACCCTAATGCATAAGCAATACGAATAAGAGCCGGTTCCCGTTATTTCTGGGCGACCGCCAAGTGGGATCGACTCTGAATCAAGTTAGCTCACGATGATATGACTGGATATAAAAAAATGGAGTCTCACGCAGAGATGCTGTGCCCCCCCGTTGCGTTGGCGACGGAGGACGGAGTCAGAGTTACCGTGGCGCCAGGCGCCGAGAAGATGGAACGCAACAACGCCGATGTCATTATTCAAGGCCTTGCAGCGCGCGGCATTCAACATATCTTTTTGGTCCCCGGCAAACTGGTTTATCCGTTAATCACTTCTATTGACCGTTCCGAGATTGTCGGCATCGTCGGTGCCCATGAAACCGCATGCGGATTTATGGCCGATGGCTATGCCCGCGCCAGCCGAAAGTTTGGCGTCTGTTTGGGCATTTCAGGTCCCGGCACCATGAATTTCCTGCCGGCGATGGCCGCCGCGCAAGCCGATAAGATCCCCGTGCTGTACCTGGCCGGCAGCATCGCCACCTATCATGAGGCGCAGGGCGCTTTTCAGGACGGCAGCAACAGCGGCATCGATGAGCTGACCATCGTCAAACCGTTGCTTTGCGCCGCGATAGAAACGAAAAACAACCTGACCTTGCAGCATGAGCTGCGCCGCAGCCTCTCCAGCCTGAACCCACAGCGGAAAGGGCGCGCCTATCTGAGCGTGCCGGTCGACATGCAGAAGAAAACCGCGTTCGGCGATCGTCGCGACCAGCCTGAGCGAGTGCCGCAGCACCGTGAAGCGGCCGTGGATGTGCAAGCGGTGGAACAGCTGCTGCATGATTATCTGCTGCGCGGTCTCAACGTCGCCTGCCTGGTGGGCAACCGGATGAACAATCCGCAGGATGCCGCGCTGTTGTTGCGGGTAGCGGAAAAATACCGCTTGCCTGTCGCCACGACGTTGTCCGGCAAGGGCGCGTTTCCCGAAGGGCACGCCCTGGCATTAGGGGTCTACGGTTTTGCCGGCCATGCCCGCGCGGTAGAAACCCTCAACGGTGAAGGCGTCGACGTGCTGCTGGTGCTGGGCTGCGATCTCAGCCAGCGCGACAGTCTGAACTGGAACCCGAGACTGCACGGCAATAAAACGCTGGTGGCGATCGACGAAGACTTCGACAAAGTGAGCTCGCATTACCAGCCGGATCTGCAGATATTTTCCAGCCTGAGCGGTACGTTGCACTGTTTGTTGGCCGCGGTTGGCGATGAGGACGCGCGGCTTGGCGACGCGGCTCACCTGCGTGACGCCTGGTTGGAAGGGGTTCGCGCACTGCCGCTGGAACAGCCGCAGCCGACGTTGCAGGCGCGCATCGCCCAGGGCGAAAGCCGGCTGTATCCCGGCGATGCGATTAAACACATTCGCAGCCGCATGAATCCGGATACCAACGTCGTGGTCGATTCGGGCGCACACCGCATTTTCATGGCGCATCACTGGCTGGCGGCCGGGCGGGGGGATTATCACACCTCCAGCTCCCTGGCGCCGATGGGGTGGGCCATTTGCGCGGGCATCGGCATCAAGCTGGCGGCACCGCAGCGGGATTGCCTCGTGGTGACCGGCGACGGTTGTATGCTGATGCACGGCATCGAAATTCAGACCGCCGCGCGTTATGGCGTGAAGGTGGTGTTCGTGGTGATGAACAACAGCGCGCACGGCGCCATGCACATCGACACGCTGCAAAATCGCGGCATTTCCGCCGACTATACCGCCTTGCCCAACCATGACTGGAAAGCGTTTGCCAACAGCCTGGGGGTCGCCTCCGCGAAGGCGGAGACGCTGGAGGATCTGGACGAGGCCCTCGGCGCCGCAGCGAAACATCCGGGGCCGTACCTCATCGAAGTGATGGTGGGCAACTTTGCGGCGCCTAACCGCTACTACGCCGAGAGCATCGCAGAATACGAGCAGCGCATCAAAGGACTGTAGCACAACGCTGTTTTTTCAACTCGCCAGGTTCACCGCGCGCGGCGCCTGGCATTTTTACTCGCGGCAGTCAGGGAGCGATAAGATGGTTAAGTGGGGCATTTTGGCATTGTTGGCAGTATTTCAGGGGCCGGTTCAGGCTGCCGAGGGGCATGGCGAAGGCATCGTCAAAACGACGTTGCTCAAGACCGACAGCGCATGGGAGGGCTCGGCATATCGTCAGTATCCCGCAGGCGCGCCGCAGATCACCATGCTGAAGGTGACGGTAGAGCCGAACAAGGTACTGGCCTGGCATACGCATCCTTGTATCAGCGCAGTGTACATGAGCGGCGGCAGCGTTTCGCTCACCGTCAGGAAAACCGGTGAACGCCGCACGTTCCGGCAGGGGGATTCGTTTACCGATACCGTGGATATCGTGCATCAGGGCGTTTCCGGCGAGCAAGGCGCCGAAATGCTGGTGTTCTTCGCTTGCGCGGACGATAAACCGTTGACGGTGAAAGCCGCCGGGTAGTGTTGATACGGCCCTGTCCAAAGGCCGTTAATAAGAGAAGATCATGGTAGCTTTGTGGATGGTCGTCGCCAGCGGATTCTTTGCGCTGATGGGTGCTTGCATCAAGTTGGCGTCGACGACGGTCGGATTTTTCGACATCATTTTTTATCGTTCTCTCATCAATGTGCTGATCGTCGCGGCGCTGATCAAGATCCAGCGTCTCGGTTTTCGCACCCGTCATCTCGGATTGCATATGAAGCGGGCGGCGATAGGCAATGCGGCGATGTACTGCGGTTTTTATTCGCTGATACATCTGCCGATCGCCACCGCCACCACGTTGGGTTATACCAACCCCCTCTTTCAGTCGGCGATCGCGTTCATCACGACCCGAGGGCAGCTGACCGGTCGGCTGTTGTTTTCCGTGCTGTTGGGCTTTGCCGGCATTTTGGTCTTGCTGCGCCCCGACGCCCCCAACGGGGAGTACGTTGCCACGCTGGTCGGGCTGGCGGCCGGTCTGTTGACCGCGCTGGCTTACTTTAACGTCGGCAAGCTGGTGCGGCGCGGTGAGCCGGAACTGCGCGTGGTGTTCTATTTCTCGCTGGTGGGAACGCTGGTTGGCGGCCTGATGACTGCGTTGCTGGGCTTTTCCTTGCTGGACGGCGCAATGCTGCTGTGCGTCTGCGCCATTGGCGTCTTCGGCAGTCTGGGGCAGATCGCCATGACTCGCGCCTACGGGGGCGGCAATGCGGTGATTGTCAGCATTCTCTCTTACAGCACCATTATTTTCTCTACGCTGCTTGGCTATCTGATATTTGGCGAGCGGCTGTCTTATATCGCCGCCGCCGGTATGGCGCTGATCGTGTTGTCCGGCGCGTTGGCGGTGCGCAAGCGTGCTTCGGCCAAGTCCGAGCAGGCGGCGGTGGCATAACGTGATAAGGAACGAAACAATGAACATGCGTCCGATTGGCGTCATGGCGATGGCGGTCTTGTTTGGCATAGTGGCGACGCTGACGATGGATGGGGTGAACAGTGTCGCCTCCAGCGTCGGTCTCATCGGCAAGCTCAACCTGGCCTTCATCGGCAAACTGATGAATCAATGGCTGCAGGGGCAATTTTGGTTTTTGCGGCCTGGCGACATTCCCGATGTGCCAGAGGCTCTGATGATGGGCTACGGCGCGCACTATTTTGCCGGCATTAGCCTGGCGATCCCGTTCTATTGCCTGATCTGCCCGCGCGTCAAGTCGGGGGGCGGCCTGCTCGTCGGGGCGCTGACGTATGGCCTGGCCTGTTCGCTGATCTCGCTGTGCTTCATTTATCCTTCGGTGGGGTTGGGGCTTTGGGGAATGGCCGGCAAAAATCCGGCTTTGCTGATCGCCAGCCTGGCCAACCATGCAGTGTATGGCGTGGCATTGGGCGGTTGCGCCATCGCTTGGCGGCGTCGCATGCTGCAGAAATGCATGCCTGACGCTGCGATGCTGCATTAATGAATCACGATGATGCATTCTTGGCTATTTTGGGCGTGATAGCCCAACGCTATGATAAGCGCGCTTCCTGAAGCCGCGTGGCATGCGGGAAGACGCATTTATTTAGGGCGAATGCCTGATCGATTCGGGAGTTGAACATGTCAGAAAGTATCGCCGTTGAAGAAACGGCTAAAGCGAAGGCGGGTACATCGCATTTCGCTATCTTGCTGTTTCTGGCGTTGGCATTGATGTCAGCGCTGTTGAACAGCAGCGCGCCGACGCCGCTTTATCCGCTTTATCAACATGAGCTGGCGTTGAGCTCGGTCAGCCTGACGATCATCTACGGCGCTTATGCCGCCGGCGTGCTGATTTCGCTGTTCGGCGTAGGCAATATGGCGGGGAAAGTAAAAGACCTGCGCAGCATGATCGTGCCGGCGCTGTTGGTGGTGTTGCTTGGCGCGCTGCTGTTTTCGGTGGCGTCGTCGTTCTTCATGATGTTTATGGCACGGCTGCTGGCCGGCGTCGGCACCGGCGCCCTGACCGGTGCGGCGAATATCGCGTTGGTGCGTTTCGGGCCGCAGGACGGCGGAAAAAATGCGGCGTTGATCGCGACGCTGTCCTTTACCACCGGATTGGCCCTGGGCCCGATCTTTAGCGGCGTCGCACTGCAAACCGGTTTTCATACCACGTCATTGCCGTTCATCATCATCATGGCCATTGCCGCCGTCGCCGCACTGGGCGTGATGCTGCGCTGGCCGCGAGAGGCGGTGGCGGCGCAGGCCGATAGCGCAGCGGCGGATAACGCGCCGGTGGCGAAAAGCTCTCTGGCGGATGGCCTGCGCGCGACCGGCGGTAAATTCTTCCTGTGCGCCGGGGCGTTGTTCATTTGTTGGGCGGTTGCCGCCAGCATTCTGGCGATAGGGCCGAGCGTCGCCGAAAAACTGTTGGATATGCAAAGCCGTGGCGTCTTTGGCTATGTGGTCGCCGTCTATCTGGTGATTGCCGGCATCAGCCAGATTTTGAGTCGTCGCATCAACGCCCGCCATTCGCTGATGTTCGGCTGCCTGGCTCAGGCTTTGTCGGTCGGGGTGTTCGCCGTGGCGATTCAGATCCATTCGCTGGCGCTGGCCGCCGCAGGCATGGTGATCGCCGGTTACGCCTATGGCGCGATCTTCGTCGGCAGCGCCACGCTGGTGAATCTGATTTCACCGAAAGCCAGCCATGCGCGTTTGATCTCCCTGTTCTACGTGATCGCGTATATCGCTAACTGGGTGCCGATCCTGTTGGGCGTTGTGATCGACCACGCCGATTTGCATTTGGCGACCCACTTGTTATTCCTGAGCAGCGCCGTGATTTGTTTGATGTTGAGCGTCATGGTAACGCGTGCGGGCTTCCCACGCTGAAACCGGCGTTCGGGAGGGGGGCGACAGGCGTCGCATGTAGGCATTTCATTTGAGATCGTGATTTCCCTGGTGTTGTGTTATTCCAGCGTGCTCGTCACGCTGGCTTTTTTTGTGATAAACATTGCTTTTTTTATATTTCCATTTCCTTGTTTGCATTTTTATTGTGATTTTAATCACGAAAAAATCGCTCGCTTCGGGTAAACTGCGCGCTTTATTTTTGCCGCGGGTCACTTTATGAACGTTCTTTTCGCCATTGCCGTTACTACCGGGATCCTCTCCGGCGTTTGGGGCTGGGTTGCCGTCAGCCTGGGGCTGATCGGTTGGGCCGGTTTTCTCGGCTGCACGGCGTATTTCGCCTGCCCGCAGGGCGGGCTGAAAGGGCTGTTGATCGGCGCGTTGACCTGCTGCAGCGGCGTCTTCTGGGCAATGGCGATCATCCACGGCAGCGAACTGGCGCCGCAGTGGAATCTGCTGGGGTATCTGCTGACCGGCGTCGTGGCGTTCCTGATGTGCATTCAGGCCAAACAGCAGTGGCTGGGGTTCGTGCCCGGCACCTTTATCGGCGCCTGTGCGACCTTCGCCGGCGGCGGCGATTGGCCGCTGGTGACGCTTTCCCTGCTGGTGGGCCTGCTATTCGGCTATGCGATGAAAAACAGCGGTCTGTGGTGGGCGGCGCGCAGCGAAAAAGCCCGCGCTACGCCGCCGATTGGCCCGAATGCCGGCTCAAACGGTGCCGCCGAGTGAGAGACGGCAGTTCACCACCAGCGTTTGGTTACCCGGCATTTGGGTTACGCCGGCCCATTGTGCGATGTCCTGTCGCGTAACGCGGAGGTGTTTCATTCGGTGGCCTTCACGGGCGGCGCGGCAAGGGGGATAGCGGCATGTTAACCCATCGATTTGGTGATAACAATGAATGTGCTTCTATTGAAAACAGCCTTTTTTCAATCGGATAGATAAGTTTTACCCGCTGGCTGCCTGCGTGAGATCACGTTAAGGGTAACAGGGTTTCGTAACATGATTTTCAGTGATTTCCATCACGTTTTTACCGGTAACAATCGGCTGAGATAGAAGCCTGTCCGATTGGAGGCCTGATGGCCGGGAATCACTATGAACAATCTGTTTTCACTGGATAACAAGACCGTCTTGATCACCGGCGCCTCGCGCGGCATCGGTTTTCTGCTGGCACGCGGCCTGGCGCAGCAAGGCGCGCATATTCTGGTCAACGCCACCACCGAAGAACATGCCCGGCACGCCGCCGAACGTTTGCGCGAAGAGGGGCTGCGCGCCGAGGCGGCGGCGTTCGATGTCACCGATTCCCAGGCGGTGCATGCCGCCATCGACCGTATCGAAGCGGACATCGGCGCGATAGACGTTTTGATCAATAACGCCGGCATCCAGCGCCGCCACCCGTTCACCGAGTTTCCGGAGCAAGACTGGGACGACATCATTGCCGTCAACCAGAAGGCGGTCTTCATCGTGTCGCAGACCGTGGCGCGTTACATGGTGCCGCGCCGGCGCGGCAAGATAGTCAACATCGGCTCGATGCAAAGTGAGCTGGGCCGCGACACCATCACCCCTTATGCGGCGTCCAAAGGGGCGGTGAAAATGCTCACGCGCGGCATGTGCGTGGAGCTGGCGCGCTACAACATTCAGGTCAACGGCATTGCCCCCGGCTACTTCAAAACCGAGATGACGCAGGCGCTGGCCGACGATCCGGCCTTCACCGCCTGGCTGACCCAACGCACGCCCGCCGCGCGCTGGGGCGATCCGCAGGAGCTGATCGGCGCGGCGGTGTTCCTGGCCGCCGACGCCTCCGCCTTCGTCAACGGGCAACTGCTGTTTGTCGATGGCGGCATGTCGGCGGCGGTGTAATCTTTTTCCGTGGAGTCTTGCGATGAAAATTCAAACTCAGTCCTGCGTGGTCAAAGGCAAGCGAGACGTGGCGGTGATCGCGCAAGAAGTGGATTATCGAGGGCAGGGAACGCTGGTGAAAATCAGCCGCGGCGGCATCTGCGGCTCGGATCTGCATTACTTCCAGGAAGGCAAGGTCGGCAATTTTCAGGTGCGTCAGCCGATGGTGCTGGGCCATGAGGTGATCGGTGAGGTGGTCGCCAGCGATTCGCCGCAGTTGCCGGCCGGGCAGAAGGTGGCGCTCAATCCCAGCAAACCCTGCGGGCAGTGCAAATACTGTCTGGAGCAGCAAAGCAATCAATGCGTCGAGATGCGCTTTTTCGGCAGCGCGATGTATTTTCCGCACGTCGACGGCGCTTTTACCCAATACAAAGTGGTGGATAGCGCGCAGTGCATTCCTTACGCCGCCGATCGCGACGACAGGGTGATGGTGTTCGCCGAACCGCTGGCGGTGGCTGTCCACGCGGCGAAGCAGCCCGGCGATGTGGCGGGGAAAAAGATCTTCGTGTCCGGCGTCGGCCCGATCGGCTGTCTGCTGGTGGCGGCGCTGAAAGCGCTGGGCGCCGCCGAGATTGTCTGCGCCGATCTCAGTCCGCGCTGCCTGGCGATCGCCAGCCAAATGGGGGCCAATCGGTGCCTGCATGCCGCGGACGACGATTTTAGCGACTATCAGCAGGACAAGGGCTATTTCGATGTCGCCTTCGAAGTGGCGGGGCACCCGCTGTCGCTGCAGCGCTGTCTGGAGATCACCCGCGCCAAAGGCACCGTGGTGCAGGTAGGCATGGGCGGCGGTTTCCCTGATTTCCCGCTGATGTTGTTGATCGCCAAAGAGTTGAACCTGCTCGGATCGTTTCGCTTCGTGGCGGAATTTGCGCTGGCGGTGGCCTGGCTGGCCGGCGATGTGGTCGATCCGCTGCCGCTGTTGTCGGCGGAATTCGCCGGGGACCAACTGGCGCAGGCGCTGGAGTTTGCCGGCGACAAGCGCCAGGCCGCCAAGGTGCAATTGGTGTTTTAGGGTAAAAGTCCGATGGCCGCAGGCGACGATCCTTGTCTATAGTGTAGGAACGCTTAATTTTTCAACCACGGAGATCTCACTATGGCAAGACATTCGGATGCTGAGCAAACTACGCTGGATGACGATCTGAGAATGCTGACCGAGACGCTGGAAGAAGTGTTGCAATACACCGGCGATCGCGCGGATCAGGCCTACATTGACATCAAGTCGCACGCCGAGCAGGCGCTGAGTGAGGTCAAGGCGCGCTGGGCGAACACCGGCGAATCCTACTATGCGCGCGCCAAAGAAGCGGTGCACCGCACCGACGACTACGTGCGGGATAAACCCTGGCACAGCGTAGGCATCGGTGCCACCGTCGGGCTGGTGCTGGGGCTGCTGCTGGCCCGCAAATAAATCATGTCATCGGGGCGGCGCAGGCCGCCTCGTGCTTTTCTGCAGACTGTGTCGTTCATCCCGCCGTTTCCCCGATCGCTTTCCCTTATCCCGCCTATACTTCCCGCTGGCCGCCGTTGGAGCGCCTTTATCTCCCTTGTTTTTGTATGGACGGATTGAGCCGGTGTCGTCGCAAGTGTAAAGTGTTTGTGTTTTAATTGTTTGTTTTTTGTTCTAAATCAAACAATTATCTGGTGTAAACACCCAGGGATATACGGCGTTCTTGCGCTGGCGCAAAAGCCGTGAAAATAACACCTCATATAATACAGAACGTAACTACAGGCGCGGCGTCCGTCGGCTGCGCCGGGGACGATCTCTGCTAACTGACTTGTGAGCGAACTATGTCGACAAGTGTTTTTAATCGCCGGTGGGCGGCTGTGCTGCTCGAGGCGCTGGCCCGCCATGGGGTGCGGCATGTTTGTATCGCTCCGGGATCGCGCTCCACGCCGCTGACGCTGGCCGCCGCGGCCAACCGATCGTTTATCTGCCATACCCATTTTGATGAGCGCGGGCTCGGCCATTTGGCGCTCGGGCTGGCGAAGGCGGCGCGTGAGCCGGTGGCGGTGATCGTTACGTCCGGCACCGCGGCGGCGAACCTTTATCCCGCGTTGATCGAAGCCGGCCTGACCGGTGAACGGCTGGTGTTTCTCACCGCCGATCGGCCGCCGGAACTGATCGACTGCGGCGCCAATCAGGCGATCCGTCAAAACGGTCTCTACAGCAGCCACCCGACGTTGGCGATCGATCTGCCGCGTCCGACGCCGGATATTCCGGCCGCGTGGCTGGCCTCCAGCGTCGACAGCGCAATGGCGCGCCTGCAGCATGGCGCTTTGCATATCAACTGCCCGTTCGCCGAACCGCTGTACGGCGGCGATGAGCGTCACTATGCCGATTGGTCCGCCGCGCTGGGCGACTGGTGGCAGAGCGATCGTCCGTGGCTGCAGGAAAGCGAGACGCGTGCGGCGCCGTCGCCGCAGCCGGACTGGTTCTCCTGGCGGCAAAAGCGCGGCGTGGTGCTGGCCGGGCGCATGAGTGCGGAAGAGGGCGCGCAGGTGGCCGACTGGGCCGAAACGCTGGGCTGGCCGCTGATCGGCGATGTGCTGTCGCAGACCGGGCAACCGCTGCCCTGCGCCGATTTGTGGCTCGCGCATCCGCAGGCGCAGCGCGTACTGCAAGATGCGCAGCTGGTGGTGCAGTTCGGCGGCAGCCTGACCGGCAAACGCCTGCTGCAATGGCAGGCGCAGTGTCAGCCGGAAGAATATTGGATTATCGACGAGCTGCCGGGGCGGCTCGATCCGGCCCAACACCGGGGGCGGCGCCTGCGCGCCGGCGTGGCGCAGTGGTTGGCGCAGCATCCCGCGCAACCGCGCGCGCCGTGGGCCGCCGGGCTGGCAGCGCTGGCGGATAAAGCGTTGACGGCGGCGTCCACGCATCTGCACGATAACTTTGGCGAAGCGCAGCTGGCGCACCGCCTGCCGGAACTGCTGCCGGAGAACGGCCAGCTGTTTCTCGGCAACAGCCTGGTGGTGCGACTGATCGACGCGTTAACGATGCTGCCTGCCGCTTACCCGGTATTCAGCAACCGCGGCGCCAGCGGCATCGACGGTCTGATTTCCACCGCCGCCGGCGTACAGCGCGCCACCGCCAGGCCGACGTTGGCGGTGGTGGGCGACCTTTCCGCCCTGTATGACCTCAATGCGCTGGCGCTGCTGCGCCACTGTTCGGCGCCGACGGTGCTGATCATCGTCAATAACAACGGCGGCCAAATTTTCTCGCTGCTGCCGACGCCGGAAGAGGAGCGTCAGCGCTTTTACTGCATGCCGCAGAACGTTGAGTTCAGCCACGCGGCGGCGATGTTCCAGCTTGACTATGCGCGGCCGGAAAACTGGAGCCAGTTGCAACAGGCGGTTGAGCAAGGCTGGCGGCGCGGCGGCGCCACGTTGATAGAGCTGCAGGTGCCGCCGAGCGCAGGGGCCGAAAGCCTGCAATACCTGGTGCAACAGATGGCGGTGCAATGATGCTGGCGACGCGAATTTTGCAACAGGGCGAAGCGGGCCGCCCCTGGCTGATATGGTTGCATGGCCTGCTCGGCAACAACAATGAATGGCGGGTGATCGCCGCGCGCTGCCCGGAATGGCCGTCGTTGGCCATAGATCTGCCCGGCCACGGCGATTCCGTGGCGGTGAGCTGCCGCGGCTTCGACGACATCAGCGCGCAAATCGCCGCGACCCTGCAACTGCGCAATATCGAGCGTTATTGGCTGGTGGGCTACTCGCTTGGTGGGCGCATCGCCATGTATCACGCTTGCCACGGACGCCACGACGGTCTGCAAGGCGTGCTGGTCGAGGGCGGCAATCCGGGGCTTGAGGACGAACAACTGCGCCGTGACCGTTGCGAGCAGGATGCGCGATGGGCGGCGCGTTTTCGCAGTGAGCCGATTGCCGAAGTCCTGGCGGACTGGTATCAGCAACCGGTGTTCAAAGAGCTTAGCCACGTGCACCGCCAGGCGCTGATCGCCGCGCGCTCGGTCAACAGCGGCCCGGCGATCGCCGACATGCTCGAAGCCACGTCGCTCGGGCGACAGCCCTATCTGGCGCCGCAGCTGCGCCAACTGACCGTGCCGCTGCGGGTGCTGTGCGGTGAGAACGACCCCAAATTTCAACGGCTGGCGCGCGACGCCGGGTTGCCGTTGCGCATCGTGCCGCAGGCCGGCCACAACGCGCATCTGGCCAATCCGCAGGAGTTCGTCGCCGAGCTGCAGACCTTTCTCGTTAACCCTGGTTAAAGGAACCGAACATGCTTTATCCGAATGAAGAACAGCTGTATGCCGCCATCGCCTGGCAGGATTGCACCGGCGATTTCGAAGACATTCTGTATCACAAGTCCGCCGACGGCATCGCCAAAATCACCATCAACCGGCCGCAGGTGCGCAACGCGTTTCGTCCGCAAACGGTCAAAGAGATGATCGACGCGCTGGCCAACGCCCGTTACGACGACGGCATCGGCGTCATTATTCTGACCGGCGCCGGCGATAAGGCCTTCTGCTCCGGCGGCGATCAGAAAGTGCGCGGCGACTACGGCGGCTATCGCGACGACAGCGGCGTACACCACCTCAACGTGCTGGACTTCCAGCGCCAGATCCGCACCTGCCCGAAACCGGTGGTGGCGATGGTGGCCGGCTATTCGATCGGCGGCGGCCACGTGTTGCACATGATGTGCGATCTGACCATCGCGGCGGATAACGCCATCTTCGGCCAGACCGGCCCGAAAGTGGGCTCGTTCGACGGCGGCTGGGGGGCGTCTTACATGGCGCGCATCGTCGGTCAGAAGAAGGCGCGCGAAATCTGGTTCCTGTGCCGCCAGTATGACGCCGCCGCCGCGCTGGACATGGGGCTGGTCAATACCGTGGTGCCGCTGGCCGATCTGGAAAAAGAGACGGTGCGCTGGTGCCGCGAAATGCTGCAGAACAGCCCGATGGCGCTGCGCTGCCTGAAGGCGGCGCTGAATGCCGACTGCGACGGCCAGGCCGGTTTGCAGGAGCTGGCGGGCAACGCCACCATGCTGTTCTACATGACCGACGAAGGGCAGGAAGGGCGCAACGCGTTCAACGAGAAGCGCCAGCCGGATTTCAGCAAATTCAAGCGTAACCCGTAATGAGCGGGGCAAACCGCAGCGCGGCGCTATACCGTTACAGCCTGCCGATGGAGGCGGGCGTGGTGCTGCGCAATCAGCGGTTGAAAACGCGTGACGGATGGGTGGTGCAGCTGTGTCAGGGCGATCGTGAAGGCTGGGGCGAGATCGCGCCGCTGCCGGAGTTCAGCCGGGAAACGCCGGCGCAGGCCGAACGAGCCGCATTGGACTGGCTGCAGGCGTGGCTGGCGGGCAACGAACCGGATGACAGCGAGCTGCCCTCGGTGGCCTTTGGGCTCAGCTGTGCGCAGGCCGAGCTGGAGCAGCGTTTGCCGACGCAGGCGGATTTCCGCAAGGCGCCGCTGTGTACTGGCGATCCGGACGAGCTGTTCGAGACATTGAGCGCTTTGCCGGGCGAGAAAGTCGCCAAGGTGAAAGTAGGACTGTATGAGGCGGTGCGCGACGGCATGATCGTCAACGTGCTGCTGGAGGCGCTGCCGGATCTGCGGCTGCGGCTGGACGCCAACCGCAGCTGGACCCGCGCCAAGGCCGACGGCTTCGCCAGGTACGTTAACCCAGCGTGGCGCGATCGCATCTCCTTCCTGGAAGAGCCCTGCAAGACCCGTAATGAATCGCGCGACTTCGCCCGGGCGACCGGTATCGCCATCGCCTGGGATGAGAGCGTGCGGGAGGCGGATTTTGTGGTGCAGGCCGAGCCGGGCGTGGCGGCCATCGTGATCAAACCGACGCTGGTCGGCAGCCTGGCGCGTTGCCAGACGCTGGTGGCGCAGGCGCACGCGGCGGGCCTGACGGCGGTGATCAGTTCCAGCCTCGAATCCAGCCTGGGGTTGACCCAACTGGCGCGCATCGCCCATTGGTTGACGCCGGACACCGTGCCGGGGCTGGACACGCTGGGGTTGATGCAGGCGCAGGTGCTGCGCCCGTGGCCGGGCAGTGCGTTGCCGCTGCTGGATGTTTCGGCGCTGGAGTGCCTATGGCGCCGTTGAACGATTGGCCGTGGCGACACTGGGCGCGCACTCAGCCGCAGGCGACGGCGCTGTTGCTCGGCGAACGGCCGCTGAGCTGGCTGGCGTTGCAAAGCCAGGTAGATGAACTGGCGGCGGATTTTCAGCACCAGGGCGTAGAACCGGGCTGCGGTGTGGCGCTGTGCGGTAAAAACAGCTATCCGTTGCTGTTGGCCTATCTGGCGCTGCTGCAGTGCGGCGCACGCCTGTTGCCGCTCAATCCCGCCTTGCCGACGCCGCTGCTGGCGCAGCTGTTGCCGGAATTGGATATGACCTTTGTCTTCGGCCCGGACTCGTTGCCGGCGCTGCCGGAAGAGGTGATTCGATTGACCCCGCCCTCGACCGAGCCGCGTTGGCCAGACCTGCCGACGTGGGAGGCGCAGCGTCTGGCGACGCTGACGTTGACCTCCGGTTCCAGCGGCATGCCGAAGGCGGCGGCGCACAGCTACGCCAATCATCTGGCCAGCGCCGCCGGGGTGTTGCAGCTGATGGATTTTCAACGCGAGGATTGCTGGCTGCTGTCACTGCCGCTGTTTCACGTCTCCGGCCAGGGCATCGTCTGGCGCTGGTTGGCGGCGGGCGCGCGGCTGGCGGTGCGCGAGACGCACCCGCTGGCGGAGGCATTGGCAGGATGCACGCATGCTTCGCTGGTGCCGACGCAGCTCTGGCGGCTGTTGGCGCAACCGCTGACGGGCATGACGTTGAAAGCGGTGCTGCTCGGCGGCGCGATGATCCCGGTGGAGCTGACCGAACGGGCGGAGGCGGCGGGGATCCGCTGCTGGTGCGGCTACGGGCTGACCGAACTGGCCTCCACGGTGTGCGCCAAGCGCGCCGATGCGCGGCCAGGCGTCGGCCTGCCGCTCGGCGGCCGCGAAGTAAAACTGGTGGACGAAGAGGTCTGGATCCGCGCCGACAGCCTGGCGCTCGGCTACTGGCGTCATGGGCATCTGCAGCCGTTGGCCGATGAGCAGGGCTGGTTCGCGACCCGCGATCGCGGCGTGATGGCGGAGGGGGAACTGCGCATTCTCGGCCGGCTGGACAACCTGTTTTTCAGCGGCGGCGAAGGGGTGCAGCCCGAGGATATCGAACGTGTGCTGGCGGCGCACCCGCAGATCACGCAGGCGTTTGTGGTGCCGATGGCGGACGCTGAGTTCGGCCAGCGGCCGGTGGCGGTGATCGACGGCGATCCGGCGCTGTCGTTGGGGGCGCTGCTCGCCTGGTCGCAGGATAAGCTGGCCAATTTCCAACGCCCGACGGCATTGCTTCCGCTGCCTGACGAGCTGAAAAACGGCGGCATCAAGATTTCGCGCCGCCAATTGCAGCAGTGGGTGGCACAGCGTTTCTCCCAGGCATAAAAAAGCCGCCTGAAAGGGCGGCTGAGTGGATGGCTGCAGGGGGGTTATTTCAGCCCCAACGCCTTGGCGACGCCGGCGCCGTAGTCCGGGTGCACCTTGGTGAACAGCTCGACCTGACGGCGCTGGATCTGTTCCGGCACCTGCGACAGTTCGCCGGCGATGCGGGTGAACATGCGCTGGTGCTCTTCGGCGCTCAGCAGGTTGAACAGCGCGCGCGGCTGGCTGTAGTAATCGTCGTCTTCACGATGGTTCCAGTGGTCGGCCGCGCCCTCAATGCTCAGCGGTGGTTCGCTGAAGTCCGGCTGCTCCTGGAACAGGCCGAAGCTGTTTGGTTCGTAGGTGGCGCCATTGCCGCTGTTGCCGTCCACGCGCATCGCGCCGTCGCGATGGTAGTTGTGGAATGGGCATTTGGCGCCGTTCACCGGGATCTGGTGGTGGTTGACGCCCAGACGGTAGCGGTGCGCATCGCCATAGGAGAACAGACGGCCCTGCAGCATTTTATCCGGCGAGAAACTGATGCCCGGCACCACGTTGGCGGGGTTCATCGCCACCTGCTCGACCTCGGAGAAGTAGTTGTCGGGATTGCGGTTCAGCTCGAAATAACCGACGTCGATCAGCGGGTAGTCGCCGTGCGGCCACACCTTGGTCAGATCGAATGGGTTATAGGGCGTCTGCGAGGCCTCGTGTTCCGGCATGATCTGAATTTGCAGCTTCCAGCGCGGGAAGTCGCCGCGTTTGATCGCCTCGAATAGATCGCGCTGTGAGCTTTCGCGATCCTTGGCGATGATCGCTTCTGCCTCTTCATCCATCAGGTTTTCAATGCCTTGTTCGCAGCGGAAGTGGAATTTCACCCAGAAACGTTCGTTGGCGGCATTGATAAAGCTGAAGGTGTGGCTGCCGAAGCCGTGCATGTGGCGGTAGGACTTCGGAATACCGCGATCGCTGAAGTCGATGGTCAACTGGTGCAGTGATTCCGGCAGGTGGGAGAAGAAGTCCCACTTGTAGACCGGGTTGCGCAGGTTGGTATGCGGATCGCGTTTCACCACGTGGTTGAGATCGGGGAATTTCAGCGGATCGCGCAGATAGAACACCGGCGTATCGTTACCCACCAGATCCCAGTTGCCTTCTTCGGTATAGAACTTCATGGCGAAGCCGCGAATGTCGCGTTCGGCGTCGGCGGCGCCGCGTTCACCGGCGACGGTGGAGAAGCGGATAAACATGTCGGTCTGCTTACCGATTTCGGAGAAGATCTTGGCGCGGGTGTAGCGGGTGATGTCGTGGGTGACGGTAAAGGTACCGTAGGCGCCGGATCCCTTGGCATGCATGCGGCGCTCGGGGATGACTTCACGGTCGAAGTGGGCCAGTTTTTCCAGGAACCACACGTCCTGCAACAGCATCGGGCCGCGTTTGCCTGCGGTGATCACGTTATTGTTATCGACAACCGGGGCGCCGGCTGCGGTGGTCAGTCCTTTCTTGCTCATCACTTGCTCCTTATCGTAGTGCATTTAAGTAAAGACTCGGGCGGTTTAAGCGTTCATCAGCATAGTCCTTTGGCGGGGCTTCTTCCCCTGACCTTGGTCAAAGCCACTACTAGTTGTAGCCCTATTGCCGAGCGACGGCAAATAGGTCTCGGTTATCGTTGGCATCGCCTTGACGAATATAGATTATTGTTTGCAAATATTTACATTTATTTGATTATTGAAGAATTTTTTCGCTTTTATCCCTTAAATACGCATTGCGCTTTGGTATAGACTCGTGACGTTATTATTATGCGTTGATTCGAACATTCGATACGGATGACAAACCAGAGGGAAAGATGATGAAAAAGACTTGGGTCGCGTGCGCGGCAGGATTGCTGTTGGTGACCGGCGCGGCGAACGCCATCAGCGTGTCGGGCGAAGCCGGGCAGCACTACACCAACCTGGGCGTTGGCATGAGCACCGGCTCTTCAGGTCTGGGCCTGACCGGCAACTGGGCGCGCAGCGACCACGACGGCAACGTCGGCAGCGTGGGGTTGAACTTCGGCGTGCCGCTGGGGCCGTTGACGGCGACCGTGGGCGCCAAAGCGCTGTACCTCAGCCCGAAAGACGGGAAGAGCGGCGGGGCGGTGGCGCTGGGCGGCGGCCTGGAGTGGGAGATTAACCGTTACTTCAGCCTGCACGGCGAAGGTTACTTTGCCCCTGAGTCTTTCACCAGCGGCGTGAAGGCCTATAACGAAGCCAGCGGCGGCCTGCGCTGGAAGTTCCGTCCGCTGAGCGTGGACGTGGGCTACCGTTACATGCAGATGGAAGGCAAAGACGGGCGTCGCGACAACACCCTGGCCGATGGCCCTTATGTCGGCGTAGGGCTGAGCTTCTGACGCTCAGCAAAAAGGGGCCATTGCGGCCCCTTTCTCTTTATCATTTCTTGTCTTTCGTCGCTTACCCGACCGCCGGCAGCATGCCGCTGGCGATGCCCAGTTGGATGGCGATCACCGTTACCCCACAGACAAACACCAGCGCCAGCGCAGGGGTGCCGCCCCAGACGCGATACTGCGCCTGATGCTTTTGGCGGGTTTTCCACACCAGCAGCGAAGGCAGCAGCAGCGCCAGTACCGACAGGGCGATGGCGGCGAATCCCAGCGCCAGCACGAAACCGCGCGGGTAGAACAGCGCGAAGGCCAGCGGCGGCAGGAAGGTGATGGCGCCGGTTTGCAGGCGGCCGCGCACGTTATCTTGCCGCTTGAACAGGTCGGCCAGGAAATCGAACAGCCCGAGCGCCACGCCGAGGAACGAGGTCGCCAGCGCCAGATCGGCGAACAGGTGCACCGCCAGTTCAACGTGCGGCGAAGCCACCGCGTCGCGCACCGCCTGCAACAGGCCGTTCAGCCCGGCCTGCTGCGCCAGAATGCCGACGAAGGTGTCGGAGCTGATGCTGCCCAGCGTCGCCAGCTGCCAGAAGATATAGGCCATCAGCGGGATGGCGCTGCCGATGATAAACACCCAGCGCAGTTTGCGAATGTTGCCGCCCATGTAGTTGACGATGCTCGGCACGCTGCCGTGGAAGCCGAAGGAGGTGAAGATCACCGGAATGGCCGACAGCGCCAGGCCTTGCTCCAGCGGCAACGTCATCAGGTTGGTTTGGTGGATATTCGGCAACATCAGGCCGAGCATCACCACCAGAAATACCACTTTGGCGCTGAACAGGATACGGTTGAACAAGTCGACCGAGTGGGTGCCGATGCACACCACGCCGCCGGCTACCAGGGTGAACAACAGAACGCCGAGCGACACCGGGAAGTCCTGCGATGTCCATTGGCTGATGCTGGTGGCGAGCAGTTCGCCGGCGCCGCTAATGTAGGCGGCGGTGAGGGCGTACATCAGGAACATCATGCTGAAGCTGGTCAGCCACTGGCCGCCGCCGCCGAGATAACGTTTGGCGAGGGTACCCAGACCGGTATCCGCCTGCTCATGCTGGTAAACCTCTACCAGCAGCAGCGCGGTGTAACACATCAACAGCCACAGCCCGACCAGTAAGGCCAGCGTGACGCCGAAGCCGACGCCGGCCGCCGCCAGCGGCATCGCCAGCATCCCGGCGCCAATGGTGGTGCCCGCCACGATAAAAACACTGCCAAGAGTGCGATTCTTCACGTTTTTTCTCTACCAGTCGAAAGATTTTGAAAATTATAGGTAACGATTTATGAGGATGGCAGGATAGTGGAAGCCCTAATTTGTGTCAAACCGACGTTACGCATGATGTACATAAATATTTACATAGTGGCGACCGGCATGGCACATGAGAAACGAACCCATGGCTGAAATTATCCGCAGGCGGCTAGTGAAAAGTTATTTACGGGCTTCTATAGTGGAATGACCAAAAAATGTGGGAGAGATCAATGTTAAGGGTGGAGATGCTCAGCACCGGCGATGAGGTGCTGCACGGGCAAATTATCGATACCAACGCCGCCTGGCTGGCGGACTACCTGTTCCTGCAGGGGGTGCCGATGAGCGGGCGTGAAACGGTCGGGGACAGCCTCTCTGCGTTGATCGAGATCCTGCAGGAACGCAGCCACATCGCCGATGTGTTGATCGTCAACGGCGGCCTGGGGCCGACCAGCGACGATCTCAGCGCGCTGGCCGCCGCGAAAGCCAGCGGCGTAGAGCTGGTCGAACGGGCTGACTGGTTGGCGCGCATGGAAGCCTATTTCGCCGAGCGCGGGCGGCCGATGGCCCCTTCCAACCGCAAGCAGGCGCAGATCCCGGCCAACGCGGAAATGCTGGATAACCCGGTAGGCACCGCCTGCGGGTTCGCGCTGCAGCTGAACCAATGCCTGATGTTCTTCACCCCCGGCGTGCCGTCGGAATTCAAAGTGATGGTCGAACAGCAGATCGTGCCGCGTCTGCGCCAGCGCTTCACCTTGCCGGCGCCGCCGCTGTGCCTGCGCCTGACGACCTTCGGCACCTCCGAGAGCGATCTGGCCGCCGAGCTGGACAGCCTGCCGCTGCCGCCGGACGTGGTGCTGGGTTACCGCTCGTCCAGCCCGATCATTGAGCTGAAGCTGACCGGGCCGGAAAGCCGGCGCGCGGAGATGGAGCTGGCCTGGCGACGCGTGCGCGAGGTAGCGGGGGACAACTGCATCTTTGAAGGCACCGACGGGTTGCCGGCGACGCTGACGCAGCGTCTGAATCAGCAAGGGCTGAAGCTGGCGTTGAGCGAGCAGTTCAGCGGCGGTTTGATCAATCTGCAGCTGCAGAGCGAAGGGGCGCCGCTGGCGGGTGGCGAGCTGCTGCCGGCGCACTGCATCGAAACGCTGGAAACGACGCTGGCGCGCGCCCGCTCGCTGGCAGAATTGACCGGTGCGCCGTTGGCGTTGGCGGTCAGCGCCATGCGCGATGAGCAGGTGAGCATTGCGCTGCACACGCCGCGCGGCGGCATTGGCCAGACCGTGCGTTATCGCGCGTCGCGCCACGGCCTGCGGCTGCGGCAGGAGTCGGTCGCGATGCTGGCGTTGGATATGCTGCGCCGCTGGCTGAATGGGGGCCAGGCGTGCGGTAAAAACGCCTGGCTGGAGGTGGTGGAAATTATCGAGTGACGGGTATTGGCGTTGCTGAGTCTCCCGTCTTGTCGGCTTCATCGCGCTGCATCAGCCGTTCGGACGCCAGGCGTGAAAGACGTATTGCCGCGGCGCCTCGCGTTTGCAGCTCTCTACCGTAGTTCCTGAGCGCCTGCGCGGCGCTGTCTGAGTGCGTCAGATGCGCCGCCAGGCTGGCGGCGTCTACCAGCGCGGTGTTGGCGCCGAGCCCACCCGCCGGGCTCATGGCGTGCACGGCGTCGCCGAGAAAGGCGATGCGTTCGCTGTGCCATTCTGGCATCGCCGCCGTAACCTGCACCGTCCGCACGCTGAGCGACGGGGGATCCGCCAGCGCTAACGCCGTTTGCAAGGCGGGCGCCCATCCCTGCGAGATATGCCGTACGCGCGCCTGCAGCGCAGCGGTTCCTTCAGTTCGCACCGGCCCGCCGAGACGCCCAGCCGATCCGATACAGGCCCAATAGAGATAGTCGTCGACCGGTGAGAGGCGGCAATCGGGTGCGTAGTCGGCCGCCAGCTGCGCCATGGGGGCCTGAAAGCGCATCGGTTCAAGCACCAGCGACGCGCCGTCGGCGAAGATCACCGATACGCCGTTCAGCAGCTCGGGGGGCAATTGGGCCCGGGTCGCCGCATCGAGCGGCGTTTTACCGTAAAGGGTGACCGCGCCGCTGTCTTCGGGCCCCGCCTCGGGCAGGCAGCGCCGCCGCACCAGCGAGTTGACGCCGTCGGCGGCGATCAGCACATCGACCCGCACTTGCTCGCCGTTGGCGAACTGCAGTTCCACACCCTGCGGCGTTTGTGCAAATTCACGCAAGGTATGGCCGAAGCGCACCTGGTCTTGCAGGCCGGCAAGCAGGATCTCGCGCAGCGTTTGGCGATGAATGCCGAGATCGCCGCTCGGTTCTTGCGTTTGTCGCTGGCTGGAGGGCAACCAGTGTTCGGGGCGCCGGTCGGTGAGCGGGGCAAGCTGCGGATCCCATAGATTGCTCTCGCCGCTGTTTTGCGCGCTGCCGGCGCAGAGCAACCGGTAGTGCGCCGGCGGCAGGCAGGCGGTCAGCGCCTGCTGGCCCGACGGATCGATGCGCAGCCGGTAGCCCTGATCGCGCGCCTGCGGTGTGGCGTCGCGTTCAAATACCGTGGCGTGGATGCCGAAGCGGCGCAGTCCCTGAGCCAGACACAGGCCGCCGGGCCCTGCGCCGATAATGCCAATGCTGAGTGTTGTCATCATGTTCCCTCGTGAAACAGTGGCCACAGACGGTCGCGGCCGGAAGCATTTCATTATGTCGGCGCAGGAAAAGGTTGGTATAACGGTATCTGGACTAAAAATAGTGATTAGTGGCCAATATGGATGCAAACCTTCATGCCCTCGACGCTGACTGCAGCGAATGGTCGGCGGGCCCTTGGCTTATCGCGCTTGGCGGCCGCGATGCGGCAGGCCGGGAGTATCGGTTGGGCACGCGAGAATACGACTGGCATCAGCATGTGCGCGGGCAGTTGCTGTGCGTTGAAAGCGGTTTGCTGCATGTAAGCACGGCGCAGGGCGATTGGGTGCTGCCGCCGCAGCGGGCGGGTTGGATCCCGCCGGCGACGCAGCACCAGGTACAGGTTTGCGGCGCGCTGAGCGGCTGGAGTTTACTGCTGGCGCCGGAGGCCTGCCACGATCTGTCGAATACACCTTGCGTTATCGGCATCAGCGCCGTGCTGCAGGCGCTGGCTCAGCGTGCGCAAGGTTGGGACAAACGCAGCGCGCTTACCCTGGAGCAGGAGCGTATGGCGCAGGTGATGCGTGACGAGATACGGCTGGCGCCGACGGAGCCGCTGTATTTACCGATGTCGTCCCATCCGCGCCTGGCCGGCGTTCTGCAGGCCTTGCTGGCGCAACCGGGGAGCGAACGTTCACTGGAGGCGTGGGCTGAATGGGGGGCGATGTCGCCGCGTACTCTGCGGCGGCTGATGATCGGCGAGACGGGGTTGAGTTTTGCCCAGTGGCGTCAGCAGGCCCGGTTGTCATATGCATTGGCGAAGTTGGCCGAAGGCGAAACGGTGCTGCAGATCGCGGAAGCGCTAGGGTATGCCTCGCCGAGTAACTTTATCGCCATGTTTCGCAAAGCCTTCGGCGATTCCCCGGCGCGTTATTTTGCCGCATCAGCGGGAAAGGAGCGCTAAGCGAAATACTTTGAGGATAGTTATATATCCCTGATTAATCATAATCTTATAGGGTATATTCGCGGTGAGGGAATGCTGTTACTCTCTTGACGGGTGCTTGAGACTGTTCGTCTTGGGCATTGTGTGACAAGGCGGATAGATGAAAGCCCCAGACTGACTCTCAATCAGAATGGGGCTGCACATACCGCCTAGACACCGGTATGGTAGCCCCTTCACAGCAAGGAGGCAAGCATGCGCTTAAGGCATGTGTTTCACTCGCTAACCGTTGTATGTATTACAGTTTTGTTATTTATCTGGATGATAAGAGACTCGCTGTGCGAGCTGAAAATCTACCAGGAAAATATCACTATCCTGATCAGGTTGGCGTGTGAGGTGAAGCGGTAATCCTAGGGCGGGGGCAACCCCGCCTTCTGGTCTCCAGGCGCGGTTTCCGGCACCCGACTTTACATTTCCAGCTCGATATCCGTCAGCGGCATGCAGCAGCAGGGCAGGATCTCGCCGGCGTTGATAAACGCCAGCGGCTGTTGGCGGTAGGCCACTTCGCCTTTCACCAGCTTCAGGCGGCAGGCGCCGCAATAGCCGGAGCGGCATTGGTACTCCACCTGCACGTCGTGCAGTTCCAGCACGTCGAGCAGGCAGTTTTCACTGTTGGGGCAAGAGAGCTGCGTGCCGGCGGCGCGCAGCGTTACGGTTGGCGTCGCCATCGCTTACAGTTCGAAGTCGCTCAGGTCGTCGGCGTTGATCTCCGAGTCGATCTGGCCAACCAGGTAAGAGCTCACTTCCACTTCCTGCGGCGCTACCTGCACGTTGTCGGACACCAACCAGGCGTTGATCCACGGGATCGGGTTGGAGCGGGTTTCGAACGGCAGACCGAGGCCGACCGCCTGCATGCGGATATTGGTGATGTATTCCACATACTGGCACAGGATGTCTTTGTTCAGGCCAATCATCGAGCCGTCGCGGAACAGGTATTCCGCCCACTCTTTCTCCTGCTGAGCGGCCAGCACGAACAGATCGTAGCACTCTTGCTGGCACTCCTCGGCGATCTCCGCCATTTCAGGATCGTCCGCACCGGAACGCATCAGGTTCAGCATGTGCTGGGTGCCGGTCAGGTGCAGCGCTTCGTCGCGGGCGATCAGCTTGATGATCTTGGCGTTGCCTTCCATCAATTCGCGCTCGGCGAACGCGAAGGAGCAGGCAAAGCTGACGTAGAAGCGGATCGCTTCCAGCGCGTTCACGCTCATCAGGCACAGGTACAGCTGCTTCTTCAGCGCACGCAGATTGACGGTGACGGTTTTACCGTTCACCTGGTGGGTGCCTTCACCCAGCAGGTGATAGTAGCTGGTCATCTCGATCAGATCGTCGTAGTAGCCGGAAATGTCTTTCGCGCGCTTCTTGATCTCTTCGTTGGTGACGATGTCGTCGAACACCAGCGCCGGATCGTTGACGATGTTGCGGATGATGTGGGTGTAGGAACGGGAGTGGATGGTCTCGGAGAACGACCAGGTTTCCACCCAGGTTTCCAGTTCAGGGATCGAGATCAGCGGCAGCAGGGCGACGTTCGGGCTGCGGCCCTGAATGGAGTCCAGCAGGGTCTGATACTTCAGGTTGCTGATGAAGATGTGCTTCTCGTGCTCCGGCAGCGCCTGATAATCGATGCGATCGCGAGAGACGTCAACCTCTTCCGGGCGCCAGAAGAAGGAGAGCTGTTTTTCGATCAGTTTTTCGAAGATTTCATGCTTTTGCTGGTCGAAACGCGCAACGTTTACCGATTGGCCGAAGAACATCGGCTCTTGCAGCTGGTCGTTTTTGGTCTGAGAAAAAGTGGTGTAAGCCATAAGCCTGAATCCATCGTAACGTGGCTAAATGAAGGGGCCGGAAAATTCCGGCCCGCTAGGTCAAACTTTAGATCTTGCAGGCGCCGCTTTCGCAGTCGTCATCGCCGGCCTTGGCAGGCTGCAAATCTTCCTGGGCGTCTTCCGCGCCGTCGCGGGTGTTTTGGTAGTACAGCGTTTTCACGCCGAACTTGTAGGTGGTGAGCAGGTCTTTCAACAGCTGCTTCATCGGCACCTTGCCGCCCGGGAAGCGGGTCGGATCGTAGTTGGTGTTGGCCGAAATCGACTGGTCGATGAATTTCTGCATCAGCCCCACCAGCTGCAGATAGCCGTCGTTGCTCGGCATTTCCCACAGCAGCTCGTAGTTGTCTTTCAGACGCTCATACTCCGGCACCACCTGGCGCAGGATGCCGTCTTTCGACGCCTTGATGCTGATGTGGCCGCGCGGCGGCTCGATGCCGTTGGTGGCGTTGGAAATCTGCGAAGAGGTTTCCGACGGCATCAGGGCGGACAGCGTCGAGTTGCGCAGACCGGTTTCCTGGATCTCTTTACGCAGGGTTTCCCAGTCGTAGTGCAGCGGTTCGTTGCAGATCGCATCCAGGTCTTTCTTGTAGGTGTCGATCGGCAGGATACCCTGCGAATAGGTGGTTTCTTTGAACCACGGGCAAGCGCCTTGTTCCTGAGCCAGGCGGTTGGAGGCTTTCAGCAGGTAGTACTGAATGGCTTCGAACGTTTTGTGGGTCAGGTTGTTGGCGCTGCCATCGGAGTAGCGCACGCCGTTCTTCGCCAGGTAATAGGCGAAGTTGATCACGCCAATGCCCAGGGTGCGACGCCCCATCGCGCCACGGTGCGCGGCCTTGATCGGATAATCCTGATAATCCAGCAGGGCGTCGAGTGAACGCACCGCCAGGGTCGCCAGCTCTTCCAGATCGTCCAGGCTGTCGATCGCGCCCAGGTTGAAGGCGGACAGGGTGCACAGCGCAATTTCGCCGTTCTCGTCGTTGACGTCTTCCAGCGGCTTGGTCGGCAGGGCGATTTCCAGGCACAGGTTGGACTGACGCACCGGCGCGATCTGCGGATCGAACGGGCTGTGGGTGTTGCAGTGGTCGACGTTCTGGATGTAGATGCGGCCGGTAGAGGCGCGCTCTTGCATCATCAGCGAGAACAGCTCAACCGCTTTCACGCGCTTCTGGCGAATGCTGTCGTCTTTTTCGTACTGGGTGTACAGGCGCTCGAATTCGTCCTGATCGGCGAAGAATGCGTCATACAGCCCCGGCACGTCGGACGGGCTGAACAGGGTGATGTCTTCGCCCTTGATCAGACGCTGGTACATCAGGCGGTTCAGCTGCACGCCGTAGTCCATGTGACGCACGCGGTTACCTTCAACGCCGCGGTTGTTTTTCAGCACCAGCAGGCTTTCCACTTCCAGGTGCCACATCGGGTAGAACAGCGTTGCCGCGCCACCGCGCACGCCGCCCTGCGAGCATGATTTGACGGCGGTCTGGAAATGTTTGTAGAACGGAATGCAACCGGTATGGAAAGCTTCCCCGCCACGGATCGGGCTGCCCAGCGCGCGGATGCGGCCGGCGTTGATGCCGATACCGGCGCGTTGCGAAACGTATTTCACAATGGCGCTGGAGGTGGCGTTGATGGAGTCCAGGCTGTCGCCGCACTCGATCAGCACGCAGGAGCTGAACTGACGGGTTGGGGTGCGCACGCCGGACATGATCGGCGTTGGCAGCGAAATCTTGAAGGTGGAAATCGCGTCGTAGAAACGTTTGACGTAGTCCAGACGAGTTTCACGCGGGTAGTTGGAGAACAGGCAAGCGGACACCAACATGTACAGGAACTGGGCGCTTTCGTAAATCTCGCCGCTGACGCGGTTCTGCACCAGATACTTGCCTTCCAGCTGCTTGACGGCGGCATAAGAGAAGTTCATGTCGCGCCAGTGATCGATAAAGGAGTCCATCTGCTCGAACTCTTCAGCGCTGTAGTCTTCCAGCAGATGTTTATCGTATTTGCCCATCTCGACCATGCGCATCACGTGAGCGTGCAGCTTCGGCGGCTCGAATTGGCCGTAAGCCTTTTTGCGCAGGTGGAAGATCGCCAGGCGAGCGGCCAGGTACTGATAGTCCGGCGCATCGCGGGAGATCAGATCGGCAGCGGCTTTGATGATGGTTTCGTGAATATCGGCGGTTTTGATGCCGTCATAAAACTGAATGTGGGAACGCAACTCTACTTGAGAAACCGAGACGTTGTGCAATCCTTCTGCGGCCCAATCGATGACCCGGTGGATTTTGTCGAGGTTGATGCGCTCTTTACGGCCATCGCGTTTAGTTACAAGCAGACTTTGGTTCATGTGGTGTTTTACCTGTCCGTATGGTGCCCCTAAGCAGAAGTGTAGTCGCTCTGCTCAGTATGTAAACACTATATATAGGGGTTGTATGTCGGTGAGGTAACAAGATAGTGAGAAAAAACGGCGTTTGCAAGTGAACAAAACCGGCCTAATTTGTGGATAACTTGGGGGTGAAATGTAACTTGCCGTTCGCAGTGCGCGCCGTGACTGGCGCGACAAGCTTGTCAATAAGCGAGATCAGATTTTACTGAAAAACTGAAAAAACCGATCGTTTGGCGCTTTATTAAACGTTAGAAAAAAACGGCATATTGATCTGATTTAATATTCTAAAAAACTGTCTACAACCACGATTTTGATCGAAGTCGCGGAAATTAGGTATTTTTCCTAACAGCGCGTTGGCGCCGAACCCCGATAACGCAGGGCCGGCGCGGTTTACAGCGGTCAGCCTTCGTGCTGGGTGTGCACCATGTAGTTCACGTCAACGTTGCGCCCAAGCTTGAAATGATCGGTGATCGGGTTGTAATGCAGGCCGATCATGTGCTTTTCGCGCAGCGGCGTGCCGTCGACCCAGCCGATCAGTTCGGAAGGGCGAATAAACTTCTTATGATCGTGGGTGCCCTGCGGCACCATCTTCAGCACGTACTCCGCGCCGATCACCGCCATTAGCCAGGCTTTGGTGTTGCGGTTGATGGTGGAAAAGAACACGTGGCCGCCCGGTTTCACCAGTTGGGCGCAGGCGCGCACCACCGAGGCCGGATCGGGCACGTGCTCCAGCATCTCCATGCAGGTGACCACGTCGTAGCGCTGCGGGTTGGCCTGAGCGTGGCTTTCCACCGTCTCCTGCACATAGGTGACGTCCATGCCGCTTTCCAGCGCGTGCAGCCGGGCGACCTGCAGCGGCTCCGCGCCCATGTCCAGCCCGGTTACCTTGGCGCCTTCGCGCGCCATGCTCTCCGCCAGAATGCCGCCGCCGCAGCCCACGTCGAGCACCTGCTTGTCAAAAATGCCGCCGGCGCGCTGCATGATGTAGTTCAGGCGCAGCGGGTTGATGCGGTGCAGCGGTTTGAACTCGCCTTCCAGATCCCACCAGCGGGAGGCGACGGCCTCGAACTTGGCGATTTCCTGGTGGTCAACGTTTTGCACTCGGCTGGATGATTCTGCGTTCATGGGCTTGTCTGGCTCCTTGTTCTCGTTGCGCGGATTATACATGTTCCGGCGCGGCATCGTCTGTGCCGATGCGTTTTTAGCGCACTTATCTGCACAATTTCCGTGAAACAGCGGCGGTTATTTTCCCGTAAAGCGTGCTTTGTGATATAGTTTTACACCTTTGCCACTATGGCAGCGGGCAGATGAATCATTAGTAGAGGGATAGCAGCTCCATGAGCGACCTTGCCAGAGAAATCACACCGGTAAACATCGAAGACGAGTTGAAAAACTCGTATCTGGACTATGCGATGTCCGTTATTGTCGGACGTGCGCTGCCAGATGTTCGTGATGGACTGAAGCCGGTTCACCGCCGCGTTCTGTACGCGATGAGCGTATTGGGTAACGACTGGAATAAACCATACAAGAAATCGGCCCGTGTCGTCGGGGACGTGATCGGTAAATATCACCCGCACGGTGACAGCGCGGTTTACGACACTATTGTGCGTATGGCTCAGCCGTTTTCACTGCGCTACATGCTGGTGGACGGCCAGGGTAACTTCGGTTCCGTCGACGGCGACTCCGCGGCGGCGATGCGTTATACCGAAGTGCGCATGTCCAAGATTGCTCACGAACTGTTGGCGGATCTGGAAAAAGAAACCGTCGACTTCGTGCCTAACTATGATGGCACCGAGCAGATCCCGGCCGTCATGCCGACCAAGATCCCGAACCTGCTGGTCAACGGCTCGTCGGGCATCGCTGTGGGCATGGCCACCAATATTCCGCCGCACAACCTGGCGGAAGTCGTCAACGGCTGCCTGGCCTATATCGACGATGAAAACATCAGCATCGAAGGGCTGATGGAACACATCCCGGGGCCGGACTTCCCGACGGCGGCGATCATCAACGGCCGCCGCGGCATTGAAGAGGCCTACCGCACCGGGCGCGGGAAAGTCTACCTGCGCGCGCGCGCGGAAGTGGAAGCCGACGCCAAGACCGGGCGCGAAACCATCATCGTTCACGAGATCCCGTATCAGGTGAACAAGGCGCGTCTGATCGAAAAGATCGCCGAGCTGGTGAAAGAAAAACGCGTGGAAGGCATCAGCGCGCTGCGCGACGAGTCCGATAAAGACGGCATGCGCATCGTGATCGAAGTCAAACGCGACGCGGTCGGCGAAGTGGTGCTGAACAACCTGTATGCGCTGACACAACTGCAGGTCACCTTCGGCATCAACATGGTCGCGCTGCATCAGGGGCAGCCTAAGCTGCTGAACCTGAAAGACATCCTCGAAGCCTTCGTGCGCCACCGCCGCGAAGTGGTCACCCGCCGCACCATCTTCGAACTGCGCAAGGCCCGCGACCGCGCCCATATTCTGGAAGCGCTGGCTATCGCGCTGGCCAACATCGACCCGATTATCGAGCTGATTCGCCGTGCGCCGACCCCGGCGGAAGCGAAAGTCGCGCTGGTGGCGCAGCCGTGGGATCTGGGCAACGTCAGCGCCATGCTGGAGCGCGCCGGTGACGATGCCGCCCGCCCTGAGTGGCTGGAGCCGGAGTTCGGTATCCGCGACGGCAAGTACTACCTGACCGAGCAGCAGGCTCAGGCGATTCTGGATCTGCGCCTGCAGAAACTGACCGGCCTGGAGCACGAGAAGCTGCTGGACGAATATAAAGAACTGCTCAACTTTATCGCCGAGCTGATCTTTATTCTGGAAAGCCCAGAGCGCCTGATGGAAGTGATCCGCGAAGAGCTGGTGGCGGTCAAAGAGCTGTACAACGACGGCCGTCGCACCGAGATCACCGCCAATACTTCCGACATCAACATCGAAGACCTGATCAACCAGGAAGACGTGGTGGTGACCCTGTCTCACCAGGGGTACGTGAAGTATCAGCCGCTGTCCGACTATGAAGCGCAGCGCCGCGGCGGCAAAGGCAAGTCCGCCGCGCGTATTAAAGAAGAAGACTTTATCGATCGCCTGCTGGTGGCCAACACCCACGATACGATCCTGTGCTTCTCCAGCCGTGGCCGCCTGTATTGGATGAAGGTGTACCAACTGCCTGAAGCCAGCCGCGGCGCGCGCGGTCGCCCGATCGTCAACCTGCTGCCGCTGGAAGCCGATGAGCGTATCACCGCCATTCTGCCGGTGCGCGAGTATGAAGAAGGGCGCCACGTGTTCATGGCCACCGCCAGCGGTACCGTGAAGAAAACCGCGCTGACCGAGTTCAGCCGTCCGCGCAGCGCCGGCATCATCGCCGTCAACCTCAACGAGGGCGACGAGCTGATCGGTGTCGATCTGACCGACGGCAGCAACGAAGTGATGCTGTTCTCCGCCAACGGTAAAGTGGTGCGCTTCCCGGAAACGCAGGTGCGTTCGATGGGCCGTACCGCGACCGGCGTGCGCGGCATCAACCTCGGCGAAGGCGACAGCGTGATCTCACTGATCGTGCCGCGCGGCGAGGGTGACATCCTGACCGTGACGCAAAACGGCTTCGGTAAACGCACCGCGGTGACCGAGTATCCGACCAAGTCACGCGCCACCCAGGGGGTTATCTCCATCAAGGTGAGCGAGCGTAACGGCCAGGTGGTCGGCGCGGTGCAGGTGGAAACCAGCGATCAGATCATGATGATCACCGATGCCGGCACGCTGGTGCGTACCCGCGTTTCGGAAGTCAGCGTGGTCGGTCGTAACACCCAGGGCGTGACGCTGATCCGCACGGCGGAAGACGAAAACGTCGTCGGTCTGCAGCGCGTGGCCGAACCGGTGGAAGACGAAGAGCTGGACAGCCTGGAACCGGGCGCGGAAGCGGTGGAAGAAGACACCACGCCGCTGGACGATGGCGACGACGCGGCTGAGCCGATGGACGACGACAACGTTTAAGCAAGGTGAGGGCGTCGGCATGCCGACACCGTAATGCACTGAGACAAAAGGGCCTGGCAGCGATGCTAGGCCCTTTTTCAGTTATATGGTTTAATTGGCGCACCGAGCCGCCGGCCGCCGCGCCGGCGACAACGCGCGCCGTCACTGACTTTCGTATGGTATCCGATTGAAATACTTAGCCTCTTTTCGAACTACGCTGAAAATATCCCGCTATTTGTTCCGGGTGCTGGCGATTTTGCTGTGGTCGTTGGGGGCGCTGCTCACCACCTTTTATATTCTGAATATCCTGCATCAGAAAGAATCTGACATCCGCCAGGAGTATAACCTCAGCTTCGATCAGGCGCAGGGCTACATCCGCCATTCCGCCGACATCATCCGCGACATCAAGTATATGGCGGAGAATCGCCTCAACGGTTCGGTCAGCAGTCTGGACATGTTCAGCGGCGTGTTTCCCGGCAAAGGCAGCCCGCCGCAATTCTTTCCGCTGTACCCGGAGTCCAACTGCGCGCTGAGCACCACCTACCGCAGTTCGCTCGATTCGCTGAGCGGCCTGATCCAGTACTGGAAAGAGAACTTCGTGGCGGCCTACGATCTTAACCGGGTGTTCTTCATCGGCGGCGACAGCCTGTGCATGGCGGAATTCGGCGGCGGCAACGCGAGCGCCAATCGGGAAAACGTGCTGAAGTCCCTGCATGAGCGCATTCTGAAATACCGCAACGCCAAGAATCTGGACAAAGACAACAACCTGTATTGGATCAGCCCCAGCGCGCAGCGGCCCGACATCGGTTATCTGTATGTGCTGACGCCTCTCTATATCGGTAATAAGCTGGAGGCGCTGCTGGGCATCGAGCAAACCGTCCGGCTGGAAGATTTCGTCACCGCCGGCAGCCTGCCGATCGGCGTCACGCTGCTGGATGAGAATAACGAGCCGGTGCTGCGCCTGGCGGACGGCGATCGCTATGCCGCTGCGCTCAACAGCTACCCCGAAGAGCATGCTTACTTCGGTTATGTCGACAACTACCGCGATCTGATCCTGAAAAAAGCGCTGCCGCCTTCATCGCTGAGCATCGTTTATGCGCTGCCGGTGAAAAGCGTGGTGGAACGCTTCAAGATGCTGATCCTCAACGCGCTGTTGCTGAACCTGTTATCGGCTATCGTGCTGTTCACGCTGGCGTGGCTGTTTGAGCGCAAGATGTTCTTGCCGGCGGAGGAGAACGCCTTCCGTCTGGAAGAACACGAGCAGTTCAACCGCAAGATTGTCGCCTCGGCGCCGGTGGGCATCTGCATCCTGCGTATCAGCGACGGCACCAATATTCTGAGTAACGAACTGGCGCACAACTACATCAACCTGTTGACCCACGAAGATCGCGATCGCATTACGCGCATCATTTGCGAACAGCAGGCGAATTTCGTCGATGTGATGACCAGCAACAATAACAACCTGCAGATCAGCTTTGTCCACTCGCGCTACCGTAACGAAGAGGTGGCGATCTGCGTACTGGTGGACGTCAGCGCGCGCGTGAAGATGGAAGAGTCGCTGCAGGAGATGGCGGCGGCGGCGGAGCAGGCCAGTCAGTCCAAATCGATGTTCCTGGCCACCGTCAGCCATGAGTTGCGCACGCCGCTGTACGGCATTATCGGCAACCTCGATCTGCTGCAAACCAAGGCGCTGCCGCAAGGGGTCGATCGGCTGGTCAACGCGATGAACAACTCTTCCGGCCTGCTGCTGAAAATCATCAGCGATATTCTCGATTTCTCCAAAATCGAGTCCGAGCAACTGAAGATCGAACCGCGCGAGTTCTCTTGCCTGGAGGTGATTACCCATATCGCCGGCAACTATTTGCCGCTGGTGGTGAAGAAACGTCTGGGGCTGTACTGCTTTATCGAACAGAACGTGCCGGAGCGCATTTTCGGCGATCCGGTGCGGCTGCAGCAGGTGCTCTCCAACCTGGTGAACAACGCCATCAAGTTCACCGATACCGGCTGTATCGTGCTGCAGGTCCGCACCCGCGGCAGCTACCTGGAATTCAGCGTGCGCGATACCGGCGTCGGTATCCCGGAGAAGGAGATCTCGCGCCTGTTCGATCCGTTCTTCCAGGTGGGGACCGGCGTGCAGCGCCATTTCCAGGGAACCGGTTTGGGGCTGGCGATCTGCGAAAAATTGGTCAACCTGATGGACGGCGATGTTTACGTCGAATCCGAACCGGGGTTGGGCAGCTTGTTCAGCATTCGCATTCCATTGTTTAACGCCCAGTTTCCGATCCCGCAGGCCAGCGATACCTGGCAGGGCCGGCGGCTGTGGTTGGATATCCGCAATCAGCGCCTGGAAAGCTACCTGATGGCGATCCTGGGCGGCTACGGCGCCGATATCAAGCGCTATGACGGGCAGGAGACCGCTGCCGGCGAGGTCTTGCTCAGCGATTACCCGCTGATGCTGGACATGCCGCTGCTGGCTCAGATCCAATTCTCCACCGAACATATCGGCCCATCGCAGGAAACCCGGCCGGGCTATTGGATGCACAGCACCTCTACGCCGCGTGAAACGCTGACCTTAATCAACCGGTTATTTGGCGTCGGCAACGGCGCGGCAGAGGCGCTGGTACAGCTGCCGGTGCCCGCCAAGGCCAGTGCGGCGGACAACGGCGATATTCATCTGCTGGTGGTTGACGATCATCCGATCAACCGTCGCCTGCTGTCCGATCAGTTGGGGTCGCTGGGGTATCAGGTGGTGACCGCCAACGACGGCGTCGATGCGCTCGGCGTGCTGAAACAGCATCACGTCGATATTGTGCTGACCGACGTCAATATGCCGAATATGGACGGTTATCGCCTGACGCAGGCCTTGCGGCAGATGCAATTCAGTGCGCCGGTGATTGGCGTGACGGCGAACGCGTTGGCGGAAGAGAAACAGCGCTGCCTCGAGGCGGGCATGGATAATTGCCTGTCGAAGCCGGTTACGCTGGAGACGCTGGAGCAGACGCTGGCATATTACAGCCAACGGGTACGCTACAACCGCAGCGAGGTCTGAAAAGCAAACAGGCACGGCGGATGCCGTGCCTGTTTGGCGTTAACCTGCCGTGAGGCGGGCTTTAGTCTTTGTCCAACGGCGTCATGCTGACGGACGAGAGGTAGTTGAGCAGGGCAATGTCGTTCTCGACGCCCAGCTTCATCATCGCCGATTTCTTCTGGCTGCTGATGGTTTTGATGCTGCGGTTGAGTTTCTTGGCGATTTCGGTCACCAGGAAACCTTCGGCGAACAGACGCAGCACTTCACTCTCTTTCGGCGACAGGCGTTTGTCGCCATAGCCGCTGGCGCTGATCTTCTCCAGCAGTTTGGAGACGCTTTCCGGCGTGAACTTCTTGCCTTTTTGCAGGGCGGCCAGCGCCTTCGGCAGATCGGTCGGCGCGCCTTGTTTCAGCACGATGCCTTCGATATCCAGATCCAATACCGCGCTCAGGATCGCCGGGTTGTTGTTCATGGTCAGCACGATGATCGACAACTGCGGATAATGACGCTTGATGTATTTAATCAGCGTGATACCGTCGCCATATTTGTCACCCGGCATCGACAGATCGGTGATCAGCACGTTGGCGTCCAGCTTGGACAGATTGTTGATCAGTGCGGTTGAGTCTTCGAACTCCCCAACGACATTCACCCATTCAATTTGCTCAAGTGACTTCCGGATGCCAAACAGTACGATAGGATGGTCATCAGCAATAATTACGTTCAGGTTATTCATGTTGTTGGCTACCTTGCTTCAGCAGTCTGCTGACGAAAAAATCAATCTGACTGATGTTATTCTCGATCTCGGGCGCATCACCTTCTGCGATGCGCTGTTCTAACGATTCGCACAGCTGCTTGCCGGGAAGCAGATTTAACATGGCAAACACGCCTTTCAGGCGGTGTGCGGTTTGTGACAGCGCATTGAAATCACTGCTGCCCGCCTCAGTATACAGTTTTTTGACATCGTCGGGTACTGTATCGACAAACAGCCCATAGTAATCACTTGATTTCAATTGTTTTTCATAGAGTTGGATATCTTCTGAGCTCAATGAAAGCGTGCTTTCTTCCTGTTCCAGCGCGGCCATTTGCTGTTCGATCAGCATCAGCACGGCGTCGATTAATGCGCCGTTCAGATTATAGTTCACCCGAATGTAGCGTTTATCCAGCGCTTGCCAGCCCGGCTCATCGGTCGCTAGCAACAGGGTGTAATCATCGGCGCGCTGCGGGTTGTCGGTCAGCAGCACGTCATAATCGCGGTTGACCGCGCGATCTTCGGCGACGAGGCAGTCGGCGCCGTAGGCCTGCAGCAGACGGGTCACGATGCCGCGCACTTCATCCGACGTGACGTCCAGCAAGGCGGTGACGCCGTCGAGCAGCTTTTCCTGCTCCTGCGGCTCTTTTTTCTCCATCTCCATGGCGACGCGAATGGTGTAGCGAGTGCCGATATCCACCTTGCTGCGAATGTCCAACTGGCCGTTAAGCTTCTTGCACAGCTGATTGCACAGGAAGAAAGTGAGGCCGGAACCGTGGTTGAAGCGGTCCACCAGCGTCTGGCTGAGGAACGGATAGTTAAGGTTGCTGATCTCTTCGTTGGAGATGCCGGAGCCGGTGTCGTTGATTTGGAAAATCAGGCGGTCAGGGTGCCCGGGCTCATGGTCGATAACCAGAGAAACCTTGCCGCAGGCGGTGGTGATAATGGCGTAATGCACCAGCAGCGAGATCACCTTGCGCAGCGCGTTGGCGTCGCCGATATAGTTCTGCTCGACGTCCAGCTGGAAATGCTTGAACAGCGCCAGCCCCTTTTGATTGAGGGCGGGCAGGGCTTCCAGCAGCAACTCGTCGATCATCGCCGCCGGGTTGAACGGCTCGCGCGTCGGTTGCCAGTCCTGGGTTTCCAGCCGCGTCAGCAGAGTGATGTTATCGATCAATCCCAGCACCGACGACGACGCCGCCGTCAGTTGGCCCAGCAGCGCCTGCTGTTGTTCCTCATCCGGCTGGTTGCGCAGGCTGTCGACCAGATCGTGCATCTGGCGTACCGGCTGATTCAGTTCGATGCCCAGGTTGTGCAACATCAGTTTGCGCGCCTGCACGTTCTTGTCGTATTCGCGCCGCGCCTGCTGCAGCCGCTTATTCACCATCACCTCTTTATCCTGATCGTGCATCAGGAACAGGTAGGTGTCCGGCGACAGCTGGCTGCGGAAAATGCGGATTTCATACACCTCGTTGTTGACCGTCGCCTGGATCACCCCGTGATGCTGTTCGGCCATATGGGCGATCTTTTGCAGGCTGAGGTGCGGCAGCAGATGCTCGGCGATTTTGTTGCTGGCGATCACCGTATTGTTGGCGAAGCTGTAGACCAGCAGACCGGAGGGCAGGCTGGAGACGATCTCCTGATTCAGCGCGCGCTCGGCCTCCAGCTCTACCGCCATGTTTTCGCTCGGGCGAATGTACTGGCGGCGGATAAAGTAGATGCTCAGCATCGACAGCGCCAGCAGCAGCAAGTTGACTGCAATCAGCCAAATATTGTTGCGCAGCAGATCGATGGCCAGATTGATGGCCGAAACGCGATACATCACCTTCAGCGGCGCATTGGGCAGAGCGGCGCTGAACTCCACCCAGCCGCCGCTCATCGTCGCATGGGTACCCAGGACGGTTTCCGCCGGGATGGCGCTATCGTCGAGATCGACATCGTCCGGCAGCAGCAGGAAATTGGCGCGGGCCAGATTGGCCGGAATGATGTCGTTGATTGGCAAATCGAAGGCGATCACCGTCGCCAGATGCCCCGGCTGATTGAAAGTGGTGCGAATCGAGAACGAATAGGCGTTCTGGAAGCGCTGCTTGCGCAGGTCGGAAAAGCTCTCGCGTTCGTCGAGCATATTGGCCTGTTGCAGCATCTCGGCGCGGCGTTCGTCCGCCGAGGTGGTCAGGTAGCTTTCCCGAAAGCGCGAAGCCAGCTCTTTGAGCGGCTGGGTGGTGATCAGGCTGAGGCTATTGTCCTGACCATTGAGGTAATACATGGCGTAGTTCTCGGTCTTGGCGCCCCAGCGGGTGTCCAGGTAGTCCGAGATGTTGGCGATCATCGCCAGCGTGTTTTCGTCATGGCTGCCGAAGATCACCGCGTCGGTTTTCTTGTGCGGTTTCTCGACATAATAGACATCGGGCCGCAGGCGGGTTTCCTGCAAACCGGGATCGACATTCTGTGCCGGCGCATTGCCGAATTTGTCATAGACCTGATAGGTCATATAGCGGTAGGCATCGATACGCTTTTGCAGCGAACCGGCGATGCTGTTCAGCGTGTACTTCTTTTCCGCCAGCCAGGCGTTGGTGTAGTTGTAGCCATACAGGCCGATGCCGATCGTCAGCAGTACGATAAACAGCAGGAAGCAGCGGGTAATGTTGCTGGAGCTTATGGTCAATTGTTTATTTTGCATAGTGGCTGCGCATTCCTGAATCAGCGAGTGACGGCCCTGGCGCTGGCGGCCACCGCCAACAGCAGAGCGGCTACGCAAGCGAAGGCCACCGTCAGGCTGGAAAACTGAGCGACAAAGCCGATCAGCGCCGGGCCGGCCAGAATACCGGCATAGCCGACGGTGGTGACGGAGGCGATCGCCAAGTTGGCCGGCATGTCGCGCTGGTTGCCTGCGGCGCTGAACAGGATCGGCACGACGTTCGAGGCGCCCAGGCCGACCAGCATGAAACCGACCAGCGAAACGGTAGCGTGATTGAAGGCGATGGCCAGGCTCAGGCCGAGAGCGGCACACAGGCTGCCCAGCAGCAGCACCCGGTAGCGGCCCAGCGAGTTCACCACCCGATCGCCATTGAGCCGGCCGAGCGTCATGGTGATGGAAAACAGCGCATAGCCCAGACCGGCCTGGCTGTGTTCGACGCCGCGCAATGTGGTGAGAAACAGCGCGCTCCAGTCGAGCATCGATCCTTCCGCCAAAAACATGATAAAGCACAAAATGCCGATGAACATCACCCAGCCGCGCGGCAAGACGAACATCGGCCCGCCGTCATCGGCGCCGCTCTCACGCAGCAGATGGCGGCTGGCCAGCGTCAGCAGCGCGATCACCGCCAGCACGGTGAGCAGGGTGGATTGCAGCGGCGTCAGCCCCAGCCACAGCAGCGCGCTGACGCCGCCGGCGCCGGCAATGCCGCCGATGCTGAAGAAACCGTGAAAACCGGACATCATCGCCTTGCCGCTGGCGCGTTCGACGATCACCGCCTGCACGTTCATCGCTACGTCGATCATGCCGATCGCCGCGCCGAACAGCAGCAGCGCCGCGGCCATGCCGCCGAGGGAGTCCATCAGCGCCAACAGCGGCAGATCGATGCACAACCCGAGCCCGGCCATCAGGATCACCGCACGGCAACCCAGTTTGCCGGTCAGGAAACCGGTCAGCGGCATCGCCAACATGGAGCCGGCGCCGATACAGAGCAGCAACAGGCCGAGCGAGCCGTCATCGATACCGATGCGCGCTTTGGCGAAGGGGACCAGCGGCGCCCAGGCGGCCATGCCGAGACCGGCGACGAAAAAGGCCAGACGGGTGGCGATCTGTTGAGGAACGCCGGGCGTTTGCTGTTCATTGCACAAGGTGGCTGTCATGTAAGCGTCAGGATCTTGGGTCAAAAGAATGGTGAAAGTTACTGACAGTTTTTATCACAATCCGCGATCCGGGTCGAAAATATTCGTGCCGGACACATCCCTGGCACCGCCTCTGCGCACCAGCCACAGCGCGATAGCCTGGACAATATAGTCCTTTTGCTGTTCGTCCAGTGCGACGCCCTGCGGTATGCCGTGCCACTTTTCCAGACAGCCGCGGCAGCAGGTGGCAGTGGCGTGCTGGGCGACGAACACCGGGTGGCCACGCATCGGGGTTTGCTTGCCGTCGTTTTTAGGATGGGCGGCGGCCAGGCGGCGGTCGATAAAATCGCGGGCATGGCTGAGGATCAGCGGCAATCCCTTACCCTCGAGATAAGTCTGGTCCTTGGCATTTAAACGGAAGCGAGCGCGGAAGGGGGAACTTTGCAGCCGCCGCCACAGCACGTCGGGTTGAAAGGGCATCATGAATTTTACTCGCTGAAGGTGCGCTTTTTTCAGATTACCAGAACTGAATCTCTGCGGCTAATTGTGCCTGCGGCGGGAAATAATCGATGAGATAAAGCACGAAATGAAAAGCAAGTTCAATTTGTAGACCAAAATAAGGAAAAAGATTAGCAATTAGTGCGAAAGTAAATTAATGAAACTATATCATTAGGTTATTTATTTGCGTGCTATTTGTACGGGCTGAAATTGTGAGGAAAGTAGGGCGGAAAATAAAAAACCGGCCAGAAGCCGGTTAAAGGAATGCAGAAATTATCTTCGGATAATGAAGGTAATAATGAAAATAATGATGATAGCGAGGTGATTATAGCGGCTGCGCGTGGTTCGCGTTTTGGCACAATGTGCTTATTGTCTCGCTCAATTGTATGGTTGGCTTTTTTTTCTTAAAGATATGTATAACTACATGATTTTTTATCAATTAGTCTATTTTTTATCTTTAAGTGCTTTATTTTGTTTGTCGGTAATGTTTTGTGAAAGTTCGCGCGTATTTACATTTTGAAACCTTTATTAATTACAATGAAACACTATCGGATACTTGGTATCATTTTCTTTCTGGATTAATATAACCCTTGTTACCAGAATGGTAATGCACAGTCGTGCTAATAATGCTCGAAAAGGGCAGTGGCCGTAGCTCGACATAATTAACGAGGATAATAACGATGAAACTTCGAGTACTCTCTCTGATGGTACCCGCACTGCTGGTTGCAGGCACAGCAGGCGCGGCGGAAATCTACAACAAAGACGGTAATAAACTGGATTTGTACGGTAAAGTAAACGGGCTTCACTATTTCTCCAGCAACAACGGCGTGGACGGCGATCAGTCTTATATGCGTTTTGGCCTGCGCGGCGAAACGCAAATCAGCGATCAGCTGACCGGTTACGGCCAGTGGGAATATCAGGCGAACCTGAACCACGCTGAAAGCCAGGACAACAAGAACTTCACCCGTTACGGCTTCGCCGGTCTGAAATTCGGCGACTACGGCTCCTTCGACTACGGCCGTAACACCGGCGTGCTGTACGACGTCGCGGCGTATACCGACTTGCAGCCTGAGTTCGACGGTATGACCTACGGCGCCGACCAGTTCATGTTCCAGCGTTCCAGCGGCCTGGCGACCTACCGTAACAACGACTTCTTCGGTCTGGTTGACGGCTTGAACTTCGCCCTGCAGTACCAGGGTAAAAACGGCAACGGCGAAGAGACCAACAACGGTCGTGACGTTCTGGGCCAAAACGGCGAAGGCTACGGCATGTCCATGAGCTATGACATGGGCTACGGCATCAGCGCGGCGGGCGCCTTCTTTAACTCTCGCCGCACCAGCGAGCAGAACGGCGGTAACGGTCACCAGAACATCATGGGCCGCGGCGATAAGGCGGAAGGCTACTCCGGCGGTCTGAAATATGACGCCAACGATGTCTACCTGGCGGTGATGTTCACCCAGTCCTATAACGCGGCGCGTTTCGGCAGCTCCGACAGCAGCGTTTACGGCTACGCCAATAAGGCGCAGAGCTTCGAAGCCTATGCGCACTACCAGTTCGACTTCGGTCTACGTCCGTTCGTGGGCTATAACCAGACCAAAGGTAAAGACCTGGGCCGCGCCGGCAACGGCAAGGACTACGGCGATCAAGACCTGGTCAAATTCGTCGACCTGGGTGCGACCTACTTCTTCAACAAAAACATGTCTACCTATGTTGATTACAAAATCAACCTGGTGGACAACAACGATTTCACCGACGCTGCCGGCATCAACACCGACAACGTGGTTGCCGTGGGCCTGGTTTACCAGTTCTAAGCACCAGCGTGTGAATCACACAGCGCGGCCTTCGGGCCGCGTTTTTTTTGCTGGTAAAAAGCACGGATTGATCCGTTGTCGGCTCGGGAAGCGCTTCGGCTCGCCTCCGTTCGACCTACGCTGTCAGAACGGAAAACAGAGCGGAGGCTATTATGGAACTCAAAATCGACAGGGTGATAGAAACGGTGCTGTACGTCAGCGATATTGAACGCGCGGACGCGTTTTACCGGGAGGTGCTGAAGCTGCCGACGATGGCCGCCAACGAACGGTTTCGCGCCTACAACGTCGGCGATCGAAGCGTACTGTTGTTGTTTATCGAAGGTGATTCGCTGCGCGGGGCGCACTATCCGACCGGGTTTATTCCTGCGCACGATGGCGTGGGGCCGGCGCATATCGGGCTGGCGGTGGCGAAAGAGCAACTGCCGCACTGGGAACGGCATCTGGTGGCCAACGGCGTGGAGATTGAGGGGCGGATGCGCTGGGAACACGGCGGGGAGAGCATTTATTTTCGCGATCCCGACGCCCATCTGTTGGAACTGGTGACGCCGGGCATTTGGGCCAACTACTGATCGAACCCGCCTTGCGCCAACATGTCCAATGCGGCATTCAGCACCTGCAGCGCGGCCTGCGGTTGCCGCTCTATCTGCACTCTGACGATGGCGCCGTCGATCAGCATCGCCAGCATTGCCGCCCGCTGTTCCCGCTGTGGGCCGGCGGGCAGGTGACGCGCCAGTTCATCCGCCATTTGCCGTTTATGTCGGCCGGCGATTTGCAGGCTTTCCGGCAGCAGATCGGCGATTTCCACCGCAGTATTGATAAACGCGCAGCCGCGAAAGCGCGGATCGTCGAACCATTCCGCCAGGCAGGGCGCCAGCGCCGGCAGCAACCCGCCGGTTTGTGCCACATGGCGATCCAGCGCAGTGCTGAACCAGGTGAGCCACTGCTGGTGGCGATAGGCCAAAAACGCCGTAATCAAATCGTTCTTGCTGGGAAAGTGGCGGTAAAACGTCACTTTAGTGACACCTGATTCTTTGATGATGCGATCGATGCCGGTGGCGCGGATCCCTTCCTGATAAAACAGATCGTGAGCCGTCAACAGGATGCGCTGGCGGGCGGGTAAGGTATTGCGATCGGCGGTCATCATTTTCTCCCAGGCTATTTTCGAGTGATTGTAGACAACTCTGTCTACATGCGCTAGCGTAATAATGTAGACAGAGTTGTCTACATTATTGCGCAGGAGATGATCATGAGCATTAAACCCCCATTGCCGCCTTTCACCCGTGAATCGGCCAGCGAAAAAGTGCGGTTGGCGGAGGATGCCTGGAACAGCCGCGATCCTGAGCGGGTGTCACAGGTCTATTCTCTCGATACCCATTGGCGTAATCGCGCAGAGTTTGTCGACGGCCGCGCGGCGGTGGTCGCATTTTTGCAACGCAAGTGGGCGAAAGAGCTGGAGTATCGGCTGATTAAGGAACTGTGGGCGTTTGACGGCGCGCGCATCGCGGTGCGTTTCGCCTATGAGTGGCGCGACGATTCTGGCAACTGGTATCGCAGCTTCGGCAACGAAAACTGGGAGTTCAATCAGGAAGGGTTGATGATCAACCGCCATGCCTGCATCAACGACATGCCGATTCGTGAACAGGATCGGCGTTTTCATTGGCCGCTCGGTCGGCGCCCGGACGATGTCCCGGCGCTGAGCGATTTCGGTTTTTGAATCCGATGTCGCCCCGTGCTGGCCGATAGCGAGAAAAACCGCACCGATCGACAAACGGGAATTTGTAGAAAAGCCTTTCCACTTCTAGACTTAGGGGACAACAAACGTACTCCAAGAGGACAAGCTATGACGAAGAAGTTGGTTTTGGCCGTCGGCACTGCCGCGGTATTTTCCATTCTTGCCGGCTGCACCGCCTATGACCGCGCAACCAGCTATGTCAATGAGCCGGTGGTCAGCGATGTCAAAGTAGGGATGACCAAGCAGCAGGTGCGGGCGATTGCCGGTCCGCCGTCGACCACCGCCACGCTGATTCATGCGCAAGGCACCTGCGATACCTATGCGGTCGCGCCGCGCGATGGCAAGGTGCAAACGTACTTTGTCAGCTACAACGACACGGGCCATGTCATGAACAAGGGCTATCAAACCTGTTCAGACTACGATTCGCAGCCGAAGTAATCGCGTTTCAGCCGAACATAAAAGCCTCGCTTTTGCGGGGCTTTTCATTTTTTAAGCGTTTAAGGCCTGAAGTTTAGGCAACTGCACCGCCAATGCCATTTTTTTGCATCAAAATGATAGACATTTCATAACGGTATCGCTAATATCAGCGCCCATTGGAAGGATGGCCGAGTGGTTTAAGGCAACGGTCTTGAAAACCGTCGAGTGTAACAGCTCCCAGAGTTCGAATCTCTGTCCTTCCGCCAAATTCAGCCGGCTTAGCTCAGTAGGTAGAGCAACTGACTTGTAATCAGTAGGTCACCAGTTCGATTCCGGTAGCCGGCACCATGACAGAGGCCCCAGCAGCGATGCTGGGGCTTTTTGTTATGGTACTTGTGCGCTGGAAAAGTGCACACTGCACGCTTCGAATAGCGTCGATATTAACACTAACCAACCGATAACCGGATGGGGGAGGCACCGCGTCAAGCCCATTAATCAAGGGCTGAGCGTTTGCTGTATTCTGGCGGGAAAATAGCCGGTTGAGGAGCCCAGCGATCAGGTTGGGTTTATATATCAGTGACCAGCCACTGATCCGCTTCTTCGAACATCTCTTCCAACATTCGGTTCAGCTTCTCACGATCGCTTTTACTGGCGTCGGAGTTCAGGCCGTTGGCCTGCATCGGTTTCACGCGCACGTCAGCTTCCGGGAACAGCGCATGCACACGTTTTTCCAGCTCGTTGCGAATAATCTCGGCGGCGTTGGGCAGCCCAGCGACGTTGCGTTTGTCGTACACCAATTCTACAAACATGACTCACCTGTAAACACTGAATTAATGTACAGTATTCTGGCCTGAGGAAGGCCGGTTGGCAAGAGGGTGCGCGGAATTTTGCATGATGCGTTCATTCGTGCGCGGCGTGCGGTAACCCCTGCAACTGAATCACTAATTCCGCCAGGCTGGCGGCTTGCATTTTCTCCATCACTTTCGCCCGGTGAACCTCTACGGTGCGCAGGGCGATATTCAACCGCTCCGCCATTTCCCTGTTCATCATGCCTCGCACCACCAGCTGCGCGATGTCGCGTTCTTTCGGCGTGAGCGTGCGGTAGCGGCCGCAAGTTTCATGGCGTCGCCAGGCTTTGGCCGAGACCTGCCGCGCCCGTTCGAGGGCGGCGATCAACGGTTCAGCGGCGATCGGTTTTTGCAGGAAGTCCACCGCGCCGTACTTCATCTGCTCCACCGCCATCGGCACGTCGCCATGGCCGGACAGGAACACCACCGCCAGCGTGCCGCCGCGGCGGCGCAGCTCCCCGTAAACCTGGTGGCCATCGAACTTCGGCATCCGCATGTCCAGCAAGACGATCCCGGTCTGAAACAGATCGGCCTGCGCCAAAAAGTCGGTGCTGTCATTCCAGCACTGTACGTCGTGGCCGAGGCTGGTCAGCAAAAAACGGCAGGCGTCGGTGACGGCGACGTCATCATCCACCAGATGAATTAGCGACATGGTTTTCCTCATCGTTAAATATGAAATGCAGGGTGACGCATAGCCCATTGCGGCTGTCGGGGGCGGGGCGGTTAGCCAGTTGGATCTCGCCGTCGCCATAGCGGGCCAGGCGGCGGCAAATAGCCAACCCCAGCCCCATGCCACCGGCCTTGGTGGTGTTGAAGGGGCGGAAAGCCTGCTCCAGCCCGGCCGCGCTCATCCCGCCCGCGTTGTCCTGCAAATGCACATCGAGCGCCCGTTCGCGCTCGTCGGCGAAAAGCCAGACGGCGTTGGCGCCGGCCTGCGCCGCGTTCAGCAGCAGGTTCGCCAGCAGCTGTTCCAGCAGCGCCGGCGGCAGGGTTAGCGTCAGCGAAGGTGCCACGTTGTTGAACAGTTTCAGGTCGGGGTAGCGTTGCGTCAGGTGCAGCAGTGCCCACACCCGCTCGGCGGTTTCGTTTATCGAGATGGGGCGCCAGCTCGCCTTGTCTACCTTCTCGGTGGGGGGCTGCACCCACTGGCGCAGGTTATGAATCGTCTCGCCGCCGCGCTGCGCCTGTCGATCAATATTTTCCAGCGGCGTCAGCAGCGGGTGCCCGGCGTCCGTTTTGCGCAGTTGGATCAGGCACCCTTGCGCATAGTGGCGAATGGCTGCCAGCGGCTGGTTGAGCTCATGCGCAAAGCCGGAGGCCATCTCTCCCAGCACGTTCAACTGCCTGGCGTTCTCCAGCGCCTGCTCCTGACGGCGCAGTTGTTCTCCGACATAGAGCAGCTGTCGCCCGCGCCGGCGCACCAGCAGCGCGATCCAGATATGGTTGACGATCAACAGCGCCAGCACCGCCAGCGACAGGCTGACGGCCGTCTGATGCTGGATCAGCCAGCTCTTGATATCCAGCCACAGGCGCCGCTGTTCCGGGTGCTGATTGACGGCGCGCAGCAGCGCTTCCACTGCGCTGGTCGAGGCCGGTGCGCCCCACTGAAAGGGAGACTGCGGCGGTGCGGTCAGCAAGGCTCTTGCCACCGCATCCACCAGTGAGTTATCCAGACCGGGCAGGGCGGCGAACGACCAGTTGGGATAAAGCGGCGTGCTGGTGACGCAGGGAATCGATGTGGGCCGTTGCAACAGCGGGCGAAAATCCGCCGGGTTGATCAAGCCTTCCCGACCCATTTTCTCCAGCAGACAGACGGGAACGATGGCGGCCTGAATGGCGCGCTCGCGCAACAGATAGAGCAGGGCATCGGCAGGGAAACCGGTAAAGCGCAGGTGAAAATCGCGCTCGGGCCGCATACCGGCATCGCTGAGCGCCTTATAGCCGGTCAGATAGCCGCCGAAGGCCTGCGGATCGATGGCGCCCACCGTTTTGCCCATCAGCGCCTGCGGCGTCGTTATGCCGCTGTCGCGCCGCACCAAAATCACGCTGCCGATGATGTTGCCCGTTGCCCGATCGCCGTTGGCGGCGCGCAACGACGCCAGCCAGCGCAGATGATAGTGGCTGTTCAACTGCACGAACTGCGCCGGATTAGTGACCACGAACTGCACGCTGCCCCGATTGATCGCTTCGCGCATCTGCGCCAGATCGAGCGGCTGCAGGCGGAAGCGTTCACCGCCGACGCTGCCGTTGAGCCTGTCGATCAGCGGCTGCCAGTCACGCGCGGTCGCCGCATCGCCGCGCATCGCCAGCACGCCGACCGACCACTCGCCCGCCTGCGCCGCTATACCCCAGCCGAGACTGAGCAGCAGTAATAACACGACCCTCACGGCCCCTCCTGATGGGTAATCTGCCTGCCGTCACTTGTTTTAGATCAACGTTAGGTCCGGTATGTGGTTAACCACAATAGAGCTGAGCCCAATGTCATTTTTACACTGTAAATCATCGACATTGTTTATTCATCTAACGGGCATCAATAGCGTGATCGGGGTGATGCCCAGGACGTGGGAGAGGCGCATGGATTTCGGTAAACGGCAGTTTTTACAGCGGCTGGGTGTATTGACGGCGGGGGCTTCGCTGATCTCCGTGGCGGAGGCCGGGCTGACGTTAGCACCGACGCGGCGCGAGGGCGATGCGAGCCGCCGTTACGCGATGCTGATCGACCTGCGGCGCTGCGTAGGGTGCCAGGCTTGTACCGTGAGCTGCGCCATTGAAAACCAGACGCCGCACGGGGAGTTTCGCACCACGGTAAACCAGTATCAGGTCAGCCTCGAAGGCGAAGCCGCTGCGACCAACGTGCTGTTGCCCAGGCTGTGCAATCACTGCGACAACCCGCCCTGCGTGCCGGTATGTCCGGTGCAGGCCACCTTTCAGCGCGAGGACGGGATCGTGGTAGTCGACAACAAACGCTGCGTGGGTTGCGCCTATTGCGTACAGGCCTGTCCGTACGATGCCCGTTTTATCAATCACACAACCCAAACGGCGGACAAATGCACCTTTTGCGTGCACCGGCTGGAGGCGGGATTGTTGCCGGCATGCGTGGAGTCGTGCGTGGGAGGGGCGCGGATCATCGGCGATATGCGCGATCCGCACAGCACGCTGAGCAAGCTGCTGCGGCGCCACGAGGCCGAGATAAAAGTCCTCAAGCCGGAGCACCAAACCGCGCCCCACGTGTTCTATCTGGGGCTGGATGACGCCTTCGTCACGCCGCTGCCGGGGCGGGCGCAGGTCGCCTTATGGGGAGAAAGACGATGAGCCGCCAACTGATGATCGCAGAAGTGCTGAGCCAGCCGCAGGCGGTGAGCTGGCTGCCGTGGGCCGTACAATATTTCTTCTTTATCGGCATTGCCGCCTGCGCCGCGCTGCTGGCCTGCGTGTGGCGCTGGCGCGGTGGAGATAACGCCGCGCATCTGGAGCGCGCGGCGCTGTTTATCGGGCTGACGTGCGCCATTACCGCGCCGCTGGCGCTGACCGCCGACCTGCATCAAACCGCCCGCTTCTGGCATTTCTACGCCTACCCGACGCCCTGGTCGTGGATGCCGTGGGGCGCGCTGTTCTTGCCGCTGTTTACCCTGCTGATCGGCCTGTGGTTTATCGCGATTGAATTTACGCGGCTGACGGGCAGACCGGTTGCGCTGCTGCGTGGGATAGCGCCCGCCTGCGCGCTGGTAGCGATCGGCCTGCTGTTGTACACCGGGCGAGAGGTTTCCGTCGTGCGCGCCCGCCCAATTTGGTTCAGCTACGGGTTTCCTATCGTGATGTTCCTTAGTGCGCTGCAGGCGCTCTTGGCTTTGCTGCTGCTGGCGATGCGCGAACGGCCCGATCTGCAGGCGCCGCTGGCGCGCGGGATGTTGCTGACACTGCTGCTGCTCGGCGGGGCGATCCTGTTGTGGGTGTGCGGCGATACGTTATCCGGCGCGGCGGTACGCCACTGGCTGCAGACGCAGGCGATGGCGCGCCGGTATGCCGCAGGATGGATTGCGCTGTGGGGGCTGACGCTGGCGTGCGCCGCCTGGGCCGGCTATCGGCGCTTGCCGCGCGGCGGTGCGCCGCTGCTGGTGGCCGGCGCACTAGGGCTGAGCTGGCTGATGCGCTGGACGCTGTTGATCGAAGTACAAACCATCCCGAAATACAGCGCGTCTAACTCCTCTTATAGCCTGCCGCTCGGTACCGACGGTTTGCTGGCGATCGTCGGCACCTTCGGCTTGTGGCTGGCGTTAATGATCATGGTGCGTGAAGCACAGGCGTTTTTACTGCGGAGAAAACAACATGGCTAAACTCACCCGGCGTCAGTGGTTGAAAGTGGGCCTGGCCTTCGGCGGATTGTCCGCTTTCGGCCTGAGCTATCGCGAAGTCGCCAAACGGGCGATCGACGGCTTGATTCACGGCACCTCAGGGCGGGTGACTTTGGATCGCATCAACGGCAACTCCCTGCCGCCCGAAGGGCGGGCAATGCCGGAATGGCAAGGCAATCCGCAACAGGCCATCTCGATGACCCAATGTTTCGGCTGCTGGACGCAATGCGGCGTGCGGGTACGGGTGGACAGGCAGACCGACCGGGTATTGCGCATTGCCGGCAACCCTTATCATCCGTTGTCTCAGGAACGGCACGTCGACTCTGCGTTGCCGCTGCAGGACGCGTTGGCGCAGTTGGGCGGCGAAAGCGGCCTCGACGCCCGTTCCACCGCCTGCGCGCGCGGCGCCACGTTGCTGGAGGGGCTTTACAGCCCGCTGCGCGTCCTGGAGCCGATGAAGCGCGTCGGCAAACGCGGCGAGGGCAAGTGGCAGCGCATCAGCTTTGAGCAGTTGATCGCCGAAGTGGTGGAGGGCGGCAATCTGTTCGGCGAGGGGCATGTGGACGGCCTGCGGGCGATCCGCGATCTGGAGACGCCGATCGATGCCCGACGGCCGGGGCTGGGGCCAAAAGCCAACCAGCTATTGGTGACCAATGCCGGTGACGACGGGCGCGATAGCTTCCTGCGGCGCTTCGCCCAGAACAGTTTCGGCAGCAAAAACTTCGGCGCGCACGGCGCTTACTGCGGGCTGGCCTACCGTGCCGGTTCCGGCGCGTTGATGAACGATCTGGACAAGAACCCGCACGTGAAACCGGACTGGGAACAGGTCGAATTCGCGCTGTTTATGGGGACCTCACCGGCGCAGTCCGGCAACCCGTTCAAGCGCCAGGCCCGGCAATTGGCCAGCGCCAGATTGCGCAGCGAATTCCGTTATGCGGTAGTGGCGCCGGCGCTGCCGCTGACCACCACGTTGGCGGACGATCATGGCCATTGGATCCCGATATTGCCGGGTACCGACTCGGCGCTGGCGATGGCGATGATCCGTTGGATCCTCGACCACCGGCGTTATCAGGCCGATTATCTCGCCATCCCGTCGGAGGCCGCCATGCAACGCGCCGGCGAGAAGAGCTGGACCAACGCCACGCATCTGGTGATCGCCGAGAGCGAGCATCCGCGGGCGGGGCAGCATCTGACGCAGGCCGATCTGAACGGCACCGGGTCTGCGTCGCCGCTGGTGGTCAACGGCGCGGGTGAGCTGGTGGCGGCCGAGACGTGCGACAGCGCCGAGCTGTGGGTAACCCGTACGGTGACGCTGCACGATGGCGCGCAGGTGGAGGTGAAAAGCGGCTTCCAGTGTTTGAAAGAGGCCGCCGACAAGCTGTCGCCGGAGGCGTACAGCCGGCAATGCGGCGTGCCGGTGGCACGCATCGCGGCATTGGCCGAGGCCTTTACCGCCCACGGGCGCAAGGCGGCAGTGATCGCCCATGGCGGGATGATGGCGGCGAACGGGTTCTACAATACCTGGGCGGTGATGATGCTTAACGTGCTGATCGGCAACCTGAGCCTGGCGGGGGGCGTGTTCGTCGGCGGCGGTAAATTCAACGGCTTCGCCGAGGGGCCGCGCTATAACCTGGTCGAGTTTCCTGGCCTGGTAAAACCGAAAGGGCTGAATATCGCGCGCAGCAAGGCCGCCTATGAAACCTCCGACGAATACCGCGAAAAAGTGGCGGCGGGCGTTTCGCCCTGGCCGGCCAAAGCGCCCTGGTATCCGTTCGTCGCCGGGCAGTTGACCGAGCTGCTGACCTCGGCGCTGGCAGGGTACCCGTATGGGCTGAAAGCCTGGATCTCGAACATGACCAACCCCTTGTACGGTATCGCCGGGTTGCGCGGCGTGGCGGAGGAGCGGCTGAAAGATCCGGCGCGTTTGCCGCTGTTTATCGCTATCGATGCGTTTATCAACGAAACGACGGCGCTGGCCGACTATATCGTCCCGGACACCCATAATTTTGAGAGTTGGGGATTCAGCGCCCCCTGGGGCGGCGTCGCCAGTAAGGCCACCACCGCGCGCTGGCCGATAGTGACGCCGGCGACTGCGCAAACGGCGCAAGGGCAGCCGATTTCCATGGAGGCGTTTTGCATTGCCGTCGCCAAACGCCTGGCATTGCCGGGGTTCGGCGATCGCGCTATCGGCGACGGCCAGGGCGGGCTGCTGCCGCTCAACCGTGCCGAGGATTATTATCTGCGCGCCGCCGCCAACGTGGCGTTTGCCGGCAAGGCGCCGGTGCCGGCCGCGAGGGCGGACGAACTGGCGCTGAGCGGTGTCGATCGCTTGCTGCCGCAGCTGGGGCAGACGCTGCGCGCCGATGAGATCGACCGCGTGGCGTTTATCTACAGCCGCGGCGGCCGCTTCGCCGATCACGACAGCGGCCGCTGCGACGGCAGCGTGGGCAACCGCTGGGAGAAACCGCTGCAGATCTGGAATGCGGAAGTGGCGAAGCACCGGCATGCGATCACCGGCGAGCGTTTCAGCGGCTGCCCCACCTGCTACCCGGCGCGTTTGTCGGACGGCCGCGCGGTGGAAGCGCTCTACCCAGAACGGCAGTGGCCGCTGCGCCTGATGTCCTTCAAATCGAATGTGATGAGCAGCTCCACCGCGGTGATCCGGCGCCTGCACGACGTGAAGCCGGTGAACCTGGTGGCCTTGAACCCGGCGGACGGGGCGCGTTTCGGTATTCAACACGGTGATTGGGTGCGCATCAGCACGCCGGGCGGCAGCCGCGAGGCGCAGATCAGTTTGCTGGCGGGGGTGATGCCCGGCGTGATCGCGGTGGAACACGGCTACGGCCACCGGGAGATGGGGGCCAGCCAGCACTACCTGGATGGCGAACCGCTGGCGATGGATGAGCGCATCGCCGCCGGCATCAACCTCAACGATCTGGGGTTTGCCGATCTGACGCGCGAAGTGCCGAATACCTGGCTGGATTGGGTGACCGGTGCGGCGGTGCGTCAGGGTATTCCGGCGGCGATCGTCAAACTTTCCGCGTAAACGGCAGACGAAAAACTGAATTATTGAGGGTTAATTTATAGTTAATTCTATTCTTTAACCCAAAACTAAACGGCATGCCTGTTTTATGGCTTTCTTATGGGGTTTATTTTTTAAGTTTTCTATAAATACTTAATGCGCCGTAAACAAAAGAGCAGTAGGTGACAACGATAATCACAAATTTTGACAAATTCACGGGTGCAGAAAACCACGGTTGGTAATCAATTACCCCGGCGCCACTCAGAAAAAAAAGAACCGGCCAGGATGGATAAAAACACAATTAATGAACTGATAATCCTTGTCACCGTCTTAGCCCTGTCTGATATTGTAATGTTGTGTTGTTGAAGAGGAGTAAAAAATCACAAGAGGCGAGCATTGAGCTTTTGCAATTTTTTACTGCCGGAATGACTACTCTACCTCTCGTTGTCAACACGGCCGCCGCCATTATTGCCACGGTCACCAGCAATGCAACCCAGCATTGAAGAATCAATGGTTTTCATAAATAATTCCTTTTACTTGCTGACGTTATCTTGTACAACCATGTTTAAAGCTTGTTACGATTAACGCTTTTTAGTGGGTTGGTCAAGTTTAAATTAATGATGAATAACTATCACGAAGTATTATTCTGCTAAGTATAAAGATATTCAATGAATTAACGTTTTCGATGAAACCTTAGTTCTCCGTTGCAATGGTTTGCTTTTTGGATTTGCCCTCAAAAAATAGGAGTAAGTCTTTGCTGGGGTTGAGGTGAACGGCGTCGATATTCGGCAGCTCGGCATCAACAACTACCACAAAATGATCGCCTGCGTGATGCAGGACGACAAGCTGTTCTCCGGCTCGATCCGGGAAAATATCTGCGGGTTTGCGGATGAGATGGATGATGCCTGGATGGAAGCCTGTGCCCGCGCCAGCTATCTGCATGAGGTGAACATGCGCATGCCGATGGGGTATGAAACCCTGATCGGCGAACTGGGGGAAGGGTTGTCCGGTGGGCAGAAGCAACGCCTGTTTATTGCCCGAGCCATTTACAAGAAACCGGCGATTTTGTTCCTGGATGAGGCGACCAGTGCGCTGGACAAGGACAGTGAAGCAAAGGTGAATCAGGCGATTAAGGCACTCAGCATTACACGGGTGATTATTGCCCACCGCGAAACCACCATTGCCTCGGCCGATCGCGTCATCGTTCTGACCCACAAGGCGGTTCAATAAACAAGTCACGCCTTGTATTCACGCTGACCTGTTTTTCATTGGTTCTGCGCATGCCGGTACTGCTACATATGCTGATGAATGGCTTTATCATGGTAACTGGCTATTACTTTTCATAGCACCAGCATTGAAAAAAAGGCATCCATCCATCAGTCTTTCCTGAGTCTCAGCACATTTTTTTTCCACCACTCACTGGTCACAAAGACATAACCTAACGCGATAATGACTGAATAACACAGGGTTTTTATGACAAAGAAAGGTTTAAATTCAGCTCCTTGAAAAATGTTTACTACGGTAAAATAAAATAGGAAAAGTAAAAAAACTCGGATAAATTTCTTCATAGCGAAATGAGCTCCTGCTTAGAGTGGCCGGGAGATATCCGCGGTCATCATCGAATTACCAGTGGCATTGTCCATTAACACTGTTTTTGTTGCTATCACCGCCAAAGGCACCACGATCGTTACCACCATTGTTGCTGTGAGTGGCATTCCATGCGGCATCAAAACCGGCCCCACCAAGAACACCACCGATTACGGTACCCACAATAGCGCCTAAGGGTGCCCCCGGCCCAGTGACCAACGCACCGATAACGCCTCCGGCCGCCGCAGCTGCTGCTTGGGCTGCATCACGTCCAGAATCGTGGCCACGATTGCTGCCACCATTGTTGTTGACTCGGCCACCACCGTCACGGTTATCCCCAAAATTTCCTGCACCAGAAACATGGTCGAGCATAGATGGATCAATAACTTTCATAAACAACTCCTTTTGATTATTTGATTGACACTATGTAAGCCTTCGTAAGACTCTTTATAATTAGCTCTTTTCCACAATCGAATCAATGTTTATATTGATGACTTTTTACTCTGTTATGTGACATATTAAAATGTTTTGGAATAGGGATATCCCATGAAGAAAACCTCTTGGATAAAAGCTTGGTTCTCTGGGGCTACGGTTTACACATGCCTCGATCTCAGTAAGCATATAGGAGACGACTTTCTTTGTGGCGAAATTTGGCCGCAGTTGGTAGGCATTGTATTCATATTTATCATTTGCTTCGGCGCGCGTGCCAAAATGAATGAATTAAGTTAGGCACCGCCTTAAAGGGAGGCTTAAAAGTAACAAAAGGGAATTCGCACTCATTATGCTACGGAGGGGCTTTGCGCCCTGTCTACGTTCGGCTCAAACCTCCTGCGGAGATTCTCATCCTCTCGACGTGCAGACGAAAAAAAACCTGCTGTAATAGCAGGTTTTCTTAAATTTGGTCGGCATGAGAGGATTATGCGCATCTTCGATGCTTGCCCTGCGGGCCGTTGCTAAAGCAACGTGGTCTCACTTCGTTCGGCTCAAACCTCCTGCGGAGATTCTCATCCTCTCGACGTGCAGACGAAAAAAAACCTGCTGTAACAGCAGGTTTTCTTAAATTTGGTCGGCATGAGAGGATTCGAACCTCCGACCCCCGACACCCCATGACGGTGCGCTACCAGGCTGCGCTACATGCCGACGCTATGAAAAATCATACTACCGATTCCCGATGTTAATGCAAGAGCCTCGCCACTTGATTGCTTTAGTTTTAAGCAGTTAGTTGGCGATAAAGCGTTTTACATCGGTCAACACCTGCAACAGCAGAGCAAGCTGCGGTTTCTCGTCCTTTATCTCTTCGCCGTTCTGATCGTAGACGCGATAGTTGCCATTGTTGTCCAGCATCAGCGTTTGTGTCGGCGTGGTGATCACCAGCTGGTTGCCATCACCGGTGGCGATCCAGTTGTTGCGGCGCTGGGCGGTGAACAGATCCTCGCCTTGCGAATAGTCTTTCGGCGCGGTTTTCACGTGCAGCAGGCGTTGCATCAAGGTGCGCATGACGTCGTTATGGCCGGTCAGCTTGCTGATGGTCTGCGCCGGGGTGCCCGGCCAGTGGATCACCAACGGCACCTGCAGCTGCGCCTGGTTGAAGGCGGTGCCGGCGCCCCATTGGCCTTTGCCGCTGTCGTTGAACTCGACGCCGTGCTCGGCGGTGATCACCACCACGGTTTTATCCAGCAGGCCGCGCTGTTTCAGCGTGTCCAGCACCTGGCCTATCTGGGCATCCACATCTTGCGCGCCGGTGCGGTAGCGCCGAATAAAGTCGGACGGAACCGGTTTTTTGTCGCCTTCGGTCGGCTCGGCGCCGCTGAAGTTGATATAGGAGAACCACGGCTCTTTGCTACCCTGGTCCGCCAACCAACGTTGCCATTGCTGGGTAGTTTGGGCGTCGCTTTGCGGCGCCGGCGTCGGCAGCGAGAAGTCGGTCAACAGAGCCTGGCGGTACAGGCTGGCATTGAAGCCATCGGAGGAGAACAGCCCCAGCTGGTAGCCCCGATCGCCGAGCGCATTGATCAGTGCCGACGGCTTGCGGCCGGCGAGCACGCTGTCCAGATAGGTCGGGGAAATGCCGTAGAACAGGCCGAACAACCCGGTATCGGCATGGTTGCCCGAACTGTAGTGATCGCTGAAACGCACGTTTTCCTGGGCGAAGCGGGTCAGGGTTGGCATATCCTGCGCCACGTCTTTGGCGCGAATGCCGTCCACTACGATCATCAGCAGGTTATAGCCGCTGCCTTTATCGCCGTAGCTGAGATCGCTGAGCGGATACTCTACCGACACCGCTTCCGGGTTGCCCTGTTGCACCAGACGGCGCTCATACTCTTGCTGGTCGAGCAGGCCGTGTTTCTCGAGGAACTTGCGCGCGGTCATCGGGTACGAGAGCGGCAGGTTGGCCCGCTGCATGGTGATCGGGCGATAGAAGTTGGCGTCGGCCCAGATATAAATCAGGTGCGACGCGAAAAAGGCGCTGATAAACAGCGCCGCCAGCGGCTTGCCGAAGCGGCGGCGGTTCAGGCTGCGCAGCTTCTGCCAGCTCCAGGTGCCGAACAGCATCTCCACCAGGAAGATCACCGGCACGCAGATAAACATCAGCTGCCAGTCACGCGACAGTTCGCTTTGATCCGGGTTGACCACCAGATCCCACACCACCGGATTGAGGTGCAGGTGGAAATGGGAGAACACTTCGCTGTCGACCAGCAACAGCGTGAGCCCGATGGTGGCCAACGCGGCGGAAATAAATCGCAGCAGCCGCTGCGACATCACCACGAAGGTGAGCGGGAAGATCACCAGCAAATAGCCGGCGAACACGATAAAGCTGAAATGCCCCAGCAGGCTGACAAAGGCATAGACCCGGCCCAGCAGGGATGCGGGCCAGTCGGTGACAAACAGGTAGCGGCTACCCAGCCCAAGGGCGAGCAGGATGTTGAATAAGGCGAACCAGTGCCCCCAGCTGATCATCTGGGAGACTTTTTCACGATAACGCTGACGGTTTGTCACCATAAGTCAATATTAATGTGCTTTATCTTCACGGACAGAAGCCTGCAAGGCTTCCGCGAACGATCTCGCCAGGGTTTTCCGCTGCGCGGGGGCAACGCTGGTGTTGATCAAATTAGTGACCATGTTGCCCAGCACCATCAGGGAAAGATCGGTGGGGGTATGGTGTTTTTCCAGAACATTGACCAGCTCTGAGAGCAGTTGTTCAACGTGTTCGTCACTGTAACGGGATGATTGTGGCATAAAATTGCGCTTAGTAATCTGCAAAGTGCCCTATCTTACCGTATAGGGCAGTGATTTTCCGCTCTTTTATCACTTCCTGTCATTCGGGAAATTGTTCGCCCGCGCCGGGGCGGGGCCCCGCTGCGCCTTTCCGGTTGGCCGCAGCTTTTTAGTATTGCAGGGCGGGGTCTTCAGTGTTTGAATACGCGCCTAAAGAACAGGAGGATTTATCATGAGTCTGGATATCGACCAGATCGCTCTGCACCAATTGGTGAAACGCGACGAGCAAACGCTGGACGTGGTGTTGCGCGATACCTTGCTTCCCACCAACGCGGCGGTGGAAGAAATGATGACGGAACTGCATCGCGTCTACAGCGCCAAGAGCAAGGCCTTGGGCCTGTTCAACGAAGGCAGCGAACTGGCGGAAGCGCTGCGCACTTGCCGCAAGGACGATAAGGACTTTCTGGCCTTCAGCCGCGCGGCGACCGGCCGCCTGCGCGACGAACTGGCGAAGTATCCGTTTGCCGAAGGCGGCGTGGTGCTGTTCGGCCAATACCGTTATCTGGCGGTGGAGTACTTGCTGATCGCGGTGCTGAACAGCCGTAACAGCATGCGCGTCAACGAAGAGCTGGATATCAACACCACGCACTATCTGGACATCAACAACGCCGATATCGTCGCGCGCATCGATCTGACCGAATGGGAAACCAACCCTGAATCGACCCGCTATCTGACCTTCCTGCGCGGGCGCGTAGGCCGCAAGGTCGCCGACTTCTTCATGGATTTCCTGGCGGCGTCCGAAGGGTTGGACACCAAGGCGCAAAACCGCGGGCTGCTGCAGGCGGTGGACGACTACTGCGCCGATGCGCAGTTGGACAAGAACGAGCGCCAGTCGGTGCGCCAACAGGTGTACAGCTACTGCAACGAACAGCTGCAGGCGGGCGAAGAGATTGAACTGCAGGCCCTGTCGCAGGAGCTGTCGCCGGTCGGCGAGAAAGACTTCATGCAGTTCTCCAGCGAGCAAGGGTATGAGTTGGAGGAAAGCTTTCCGGCGGATCGCGGCACGCTGCGCCAGCTGACCAAATTTGCCGGCAGCGGCGGCGGCATCAGCCTGAATTTCGACGCCATGCTGTTGGGCGAGCGCATTTTCTGGGATGCGGCCACCGACACGCTGACCATCAGAGGCACGCCGCCGAACCTGCGCGATCAGCTGCAGCGCCGGACCGGCAGCGGCAAGTAAGCGCGCCGGATCGCAGACAATAAAAAACGCCGCAATTGCGGCGTTCTTTATTTCGGCGTCCCGAAAGGTTCGAAAACGTAGCGATTAAACGCGAACGAAGTCGATGTGAGCCAGTTTTGGCTTGAACGGGTGACGCTGTACAGCCTGAACCTTAACTTTGGTTTCTTTACCGTCGATAACCAGAGTTACTGCTTCGCTGTAGAATTCTGGTTTAGCTTCCATGTTCTTAACAGAATCATGGTCCAATTCGATGGAAACTGCAGCTTCTTTGCCACCGTAAACGATAGCTGGGAATTTGTTTGCTGCACGCAGGCGGCGGCTCGCACCTTTACCCTGGTCTTTACGTACTTCTGCATTGATAGTGAACATTGTTTTTTCTCTTAAAAGAAAATTTACCCTGCTACAGGCGACCCAAGTAGCAAGTTCGGAAATCCGCTTTAACGCTGGGCAGGCCCAGGTAAAGCGCGCGGCATTTTAACGGAAAGCCGCCTGCAGGGCAACGAAAACCTGTCCAGATTGGGGACCGTTCGCTCAGGTCAATTGATTGGCGCGGCGGAAACGGCCTTGATAATCGAACACTTTCTCGCGCACCTGCCAAAACTGGCCGCGTTTGCGCGCCACCACGAAATCCGGATGGCGCAGCGCCTGCTGTTGCGCCAGCACGTCGGCGGCGGTGTGCCAGGCGAACGGCACGCCCGGCGCGCGCTGGTGCGGGCGCAGGAACAGCATCTCGAACGCTTTGCGCTGCGCCGGCGTCTGCAGGCGGAAGCGCTCGCTGGTGCTGGTGCCGTCCTCGTCGTAATAGGTGGCCTTCAGCCATTCGCCCTTGTCATCGCGGCCGCTCTGCAGTTCCATGCCGCCGCAGCGCAGCACCAGCGCGTCTTTCAGCTTCAGCGCCGCCTTCAGCATGTCATCGGGATCGACCAGCACCTCCTGACACTGATGGCAGCGGCGTGCGGCGATGTCGTTCTCCGCGCCGCAGTGCGGGCAGCTCTTGAACCGGAAGCGGTAATCGCACTGTTCGCGGTGGCCGTCGTCGTCTTCCAGCCAGCCCTGACAGCGGCGGCCGTAGTGCTCGATGATATCGCCGTTCTCGGTGCACTTGCCCCAGAACAGATTGGCGAAGCCGCAGGCCGGGCAGAACACCTGCACCGGCTGGCTGTCGCCGTGCGGCTTGCTGACGCCGACCTCCGGCGTGAACAGATCGTGCGGGTTGCCGGCGTAGTCGAGGATCAGACAATCCTCCTTGCCGGGCGCCAGCCGCAGCCCGCGGCCGACGATCTGCTGATACAGGCTGACGGACTCGGTCGGGCGCAGGATCGCGATCAGATCGACGTGCGGCGCGTCGAAACCGGTGGTCAATACCGCTACGTTGACCAGATAGCGCAACTGCTGTTGTTTGAACGCCTCGATCAGCGCATCGCGCTCGGCGGGCGGCGTTTCTGCGCTGACCAGCGCGGCCTCGCCGTTCGGCAGCAGGCCGTGGATCTCGCGGGCGTGCTCGACGGTGGCGGCGAAGATCATCACCCCTTTGCGATCGTCGGCGTACTCCACAATCTGGCTGATAATGTGCGGCGTGACGCGGTTTTGCCGCTTCAGCTCGCGGTTCAGATCCGCTTCGCTGAACAGGCCGTTGCTTCTGGCCTCCAGCCGGCTGAAATCGTACTGCACAATCGGCATGTCCAGCCGCTCAGGCGGCACCAGGAAGCCGTTCTTAATCATATAGCGCAGCGGCAGCTCATAGATGCAGTCGCGAAACAGGCTGGCGCCGTCGCCGCGGGTAAAACCGTGGTAGTGATACTGGTAAATCCAGCCCTTGCCCAGACGATAGGGCGTGGCGGTCAACCCCAGCAGCCGCAGCTGCGGGTTGGTTTTCTGCAAATGCTGGATGATTTGTTGGTACTGGCTGTCGTCGTCGTCACTGATGCGGTGGCATTCATCGACGATCAGCAGCGAAAAGGCGCCGTCGAACAGCGGCAGGTTGCGCGCCACCGACTGCACGCTGCCGAACACCACTTTGCCGGCGCTCTCTTTTTGTTGCAGACCGGCGGCGAAGATGTCCGCCTCCAGGCCGTAGGCGCAGTATTTGGCGTGGTTTTGCGCCACCAGTTCCTTGACGTGCGCCAACACCAGCACTCGCCCACGGGCGCGCTTCGCCAGTTCGGCGATCACCAGGCTTTTGCCGGCGCCGGTCGGCAGCACGATCAGCGCCGGTTCGGGACGCCGCCGGAAATGGTTGATGGTGGCTTCGACCGCTTCCAGTTGGTAGGGGCGTAGGGTAAAGGCCATAAAATGAACGCCGTAGAGTGGAATGGGCCGCCGGGTACAGGTCTTGTCGCCCCCGTTCCCATAGAAACAGCGACATTTTACGCCCCGGGCGGCCGAAAAATTTCTACTATTATGCCTTCTGCGCACGCGCGGTGCGAGAAGCGTGAAAATTACCTCTGTCGGGCAACGCGTTGTGTCGCTATACTTGTGTGACAGCAATCGCTGTTCCCCCACGCGATTCCCCCCCTGAACCTGCTATTTGCACCCGGTGCAACGGCGGGCGTCATATTTTGGCAATACGATCAATGCGATCATAACAACGACAGGCAAAGCAGATCCCATGCGATTGGACAAGTTTTTATCTCAGCAGTTAGGCATCAGCCGTGCGCTGGTCGCGCGCGAACTTCGGGCTAAACGCGTCACCGTGGACGGTGAGGTAGTGAAGAGCGGGGCTGTCAAACTGACCCCGGAGCAAGAAGTGGCGTTCGACGGCAATCCGCTGCAGCAGCAGAACGGCCCGCGCTATTTCATGCTCAACAAACCGCAGGGCTACGTCTGCTCTACCGACGATCCCGATCATCCGACGGTGCTGTATTTCCTCGATGAGCCGGTCGCGTACAAGCTGCACGCCGCCGGGCGGCTGGATATCGACACCACCGGGCTGGTGCTGATGACCGACGACGGTCAATGGTCGCACCGTGTCACGTCGCCGCGCCACCACTGCGAGAAAACCTATTTGGTCACGTTGGAGCACCCGTTGGCGGAAGACACCGCGCAGCGTTTCGCTGAAGGGGTGCAACTGCACAACGAGAAAGATCTGACGCGGCCGGCGACGCTGGAGCAGGTCGACGAGCACGTGGTGCGCTTGACCATCAGCGAAGGGCGCTACCACCAGGTGAAGCGGATGTTCGCCGCCGTCGGCAACCGGGTGATCGCGTTGCACCGCGAGCGCATCGGCGCCATCGTGCTGGATGACGATCTGGCGCCGGGCGAATACCGCCCATTGACAGAAGAAGAGATCGCCAGCGTGGGCGCGCCGCACCTGCAGGACTGATAACCGATCATTGATTGCGGCCGATTAAGGAGTCGTGGAACGTGCAACAGAACCGAACCTCTCATCTCGGTTTGATTTTCATTCTGGGCCTGTTGTCCATGTTGATGCCGTTGGCCATCGACATGTACCTGCCCAGTATGCCGGTGATCGCCGCCCAGTTTGGCGTCGAGTCCGGCAGCGTGCAGATGACGCTCAGCGCCTATATGCTCGGCTTTGCCTTCGGGCAGCTGTTCTATGGGCCGATGTCGGACAGCATCGGCCGCAAGCCGGTGATCCTGTGGGGAACGCTGATCTTCGCCATCGCCGGCTGCGCCTGTGCCATGGCGCAGTCGATCGATCAACTGATCGGGCTGCGTTTCCTGCACGGTTTGGCGGCGGCGGCCGCCAGCGTGGTGATCAACGCCCTGATGCGCGATATGTTCACCAAGGATGAGTTCTCGCGCATGATGTCGTTCGTCATTCTGGTGATGACCATTGCGCCGCTGCTGGCGCCGATGATCGGCGGTGCGCTGCTGCTGTGGTTCAGCTGGCACGCCATCTTCTGGACCATGGGCGCCGCGGCGCTGATCGGTTCGCTGCTGGTGGCCTTGTTCATCAAGGAGACGCTGCCGAAAGAGCGGCGCCAGCGGTTCCACCTGCGCACCACGCTGGGCAACTTCGGTTCGCTGTTCCGTCATAAGCGGGTGCTGAGTTACATGTTGGCCAGCGCCTTCTCGTTTGCGGGCATGTTCTCGTTCCTCAGCGCCGGGCCGTTCGTCTACATCGAACTGAACCACGTTTCGCCGCAGCATTTCGGTTACTATTTTGCGCTGAACATCGTCTTCCTGTTCCTGACGACGCTGATCAACAGCCGCAACGTGCGGCGCTTCGGCGCGGTCAAGATGTTCAAGCTGGGGCTGCTGGTACAGCTGGCGATGGGGCTGTGGCTAATGGCGGTGAGCACCGTGGGCCTGGGCTTCTGGGCGCTGGTGATCGGCGTTGCGGTCTATCTGGGGTGCATCGCGATGATCTCCTCCAACGCCATGGCGGTGATCCTGGATGATTTTCCGCATATGGCGGGCACCGCTTCTTCCCTGGCCGGCACGTTGCGCTTCAGCATAGGTGCGCTGGTGGGGGCGGTGCTGTCGATGGCGCCGGGCAAAAGCGCTTGGCCAATGGTCACCTCGATGGCGCTGTGCAGCATCGTGGCGGTGCTGTTCTATGTTTACGCCAGCCGGCCGCGCGATCGCGCAGCCTGACGTTCTCCCGATTCGGGGCGTGTCGCTCCGCATCGTCACGGGGTTGCGCCCTGCCATTTCAGGGTGCAACCGGCAATGAAAAATTTGTTGCTAAATATACGCAAGCTAATCAATTAGCCGCTTTCTCACCTGTGTGCTTTTTGTTAAAAAATTCCGTCGCCGTGCCGCCCAATATTCCCCGGGAGGCGCGGCGTGCTGTCGGCTGAGCCGCACGGGGGGTTTGTATTAGTATTGATGTAAATCAAGGTATTAGCAGCGGTGACGGCGCTAACGTGACGGGTAAGATGTTTCTTCATTGTAAAAATATGGCGACGAAAAAGTAGTCGCATTGCAAGAAAAAAGAGTTGAGATCGCTGCGGGAAAGGGTTACATATAACGCAAAAATGCGAGCTGAGTCGCAAAATGCCGTGAAATAACACCGCACGGCGCGCCAAAAAGTGGCACGGCATCGGCAAGCACGGGGTCAGGTTAATGGCTTGCGGCAAAATTTACATTTAAATAACATTTGTGCGCGGCAGAGTCGGGAGTCAACGGCTATAACTTAGTAACCCTGTCAGGTAAAAGTGTTTCACCTTTTCAAACTAGGGATTTCATGTGGAGAGTATCCAACTTTCGGTAGTGCATCGCTTGCCGCAAAGTTATCGTTGGCTATCCGGTTTCACCGGCGTGAAGGTCGAACCGATTCCGTTTAACGGAATAGACGAAGATAACAACCTGATTGGACTGAAGCTGCTCAGCCATGAAGGGGCCGAGGCCTGGCAGGTAATGCAACAGCTCAATCTGTCGCTGCAGGAGATTCAGGTCGACTGTGCGATCGTTGAATGGGAAGGGGAACCTTGCCTGTTCGTGCAGCGCAGCGATGAGAGCGCCACCATGTGCCGCCTGAAAAACGTCGGCGCCGCGATCGCCGAACCGCTCAGCGCGCAATACCCCTTCTGAATTCGCCGCTAATCCGCCAACTGCAGCAGTTGACGGGTATAGTCGGCTGCGGGCGCCGCGAAAATCGCCCGGCAGTCTCCCTGTTCAACCACTTCCCCCTGTCGCAGTACGATGACCTGGTGACATAGCGAACGCACCACCTGAAGATCATGGCTGATGAACAGATAAGCCAACCGGTGGCGTTGCTGTAGCGATTTCAGCAGCGTCAGGATCTGCGCCTGCACCGATTTATCCAGTGAAGAGGTCGGCTCGTCGAGGATCAGCAGCTGCGGTTGCAGGATCAGCGCGCGCGCGATGGCGATACGCTGGCGCTGGCCGCCGGAAAACTCGGTGGGATAGCGGTGGCGAAGCTGCGGATCCAGGCCGACTTCCCGCAACACCTCGATCACGCGTTGTTCCCGCTGCTCGGCGCTAAGCCGCTGGTGCACTTCCAGCCCCTCGGCGATGATCTGCTGCACGTTCAGGCGCGGATTCAGGGCGGAATATGGATCCTGGAAGACGATTTGCATTCGGCTGCGGTAGGGCAGCATCTGCTTCATCGTGAGCGGGTGCAGCGGTTCGCCGTCGAACCAGATGGCGCCCTGCGAGGCCAGCAGACGCAATAACGCAAGCCCGGTGGTGCTTTTACCCGAGCCGGATTCTCCCACCAGCCCCACGCTTTCCCCGGCGCGCAGCTCGAAACTCAACGATTTCAGCGCATAGTGATAATCCACCGTGCGGCGCAGCAGGCCGCGCCGAATGGGGAAGCGCACCTGCAGATCTTCCACCTTGAGCAGCGGCCGCTCGTCGCCGGGGCGCGCGGTGGGCAGCGGCTCACCGACGTCTTCGGCGGCCAGCAGCTGCTGTGTGTAGGGATGCTGCGGCCGGCTGAACAGCTGCGCGCGGCCGTTTTGCTCTACGCAGCGCCCCTGGCGCATCACCGCCACGTTGTCCGCCAGGCGGCGCACGATATTCAGATTATGGGTGATGAACAGCAACCCCATGCCCATTTCCTGCTTCAATTCTTGCAGCAGCGTCAGGATCTGCGCCTGGATAGTCACGTCGAGCGCGGTGGTGGGTTCGTCGGCGATCAGCAGTTTCGGGCGGGTCAACACCGCCATGGCGATCATCACGCGTTGGCGTTCGCCGCCGGACAGCTGGTGCGGATAGTCCTGCAGCCGGTTTTTGGCCTGACGGATGCCGACGCGCTCCAGGCATTCGACGATCTCTGCGCGCGCGGCTTCGCGCCGCAGGCCGCGGTGCAGCATCAGCACTTCCGCCAGCTGTTTCTCGATGGTGTGCAGTGGGTTAAGCGACACCATCGGTTCCTGAAAGATCATCGCGATCTGATTGCCGCGCACCTTGCGCAGGTCAGTCTCCGGCGCATGCAGCAACGACTCGCCGTTGAACAGAATATCGCCGGCAGGGTAAACCACCGGCGGCGCGGGCAGCAGACGCAGTATCGACAGGGCGGTGACGCTTTTGCCGGAGCCGGATTCCCCTACAAGCGCCAGCGTTTCCGCCGGCGCTATTTGCAGCGAGAGTTCGTTGACCACCGGCGTGACGGTGTCGCCCTGACGGAAGGCGATGCTGAGATCCTGAATAGCGAGCAAAGGAGTGGCCATATCAATGCGCCTTGCTGGGGTCAAAGGCGTCGCGCACCGCTTCGCCGATAAAGATTAATAACGACAGCAGCACTGCCAATACCAGGAAGGCGGTGATGCCGAGCCACGGCGCCTGCAGATTGTTTTTGCCTTGCAGCAGCAATTCGCCGAGCGACGGCGAGCCTATCGGCAGACCGAAACCGAGGAAATCGAGCGACGTCAGGGTAGTGATCGAGCCGCAGAGGATAAACGGCAGGAAGGTCAGCGTCGCCACCATGGCGTTGGGCAGCATATGGCGGGACATGATTACCCGATCCGGCACGCCCATGGCGCGCGCGGCGCGGATATAGTCAAAATTGCGGGTGCGCAGGAATTCGGCGCGCACTACGCCCACCAGGCTCATCCAGCCGAACAGGATGGTGATGCCGAGCAGCCACCAGAAATTGGGCTGGACGATGCTCGACAGCAGAATGATCAGAAACAGCGTCGGCATGCCCGACCACACTTCGATAAAGCGCTGTCCCCACAGATCGAAACGCCCGCCGTAATACCCCTGCGTCGCGCCGACGCACACGCCGATCAGGCTGGAAAACAGCGTCAGCGCCAGACCGAACAACATCGAAATGCGAAAACCGTACAGCACCCGGGCCAGCACGTCGCCGCCGTTGCTGTCGGTGCCCAGCAGGTTGTGCCGCGAAGGCGGCGAAGGGAAGGGCACCTCGGTGGCGAAGTTGATGGTGTCGTAACTGAAGCGGATCGGTGCCCAGACCGCCCAGCCGTGCCGTTCGATCTGCCGCTGCACGAACGGATCCTGATAGTCGGCTTCGGTATTCAGTTCGCCGCCGAAGGCGGTTTCGCTGTAGCTAATCATAAACGGCAGGTACAACCGGCCTTCATAACGCACCAACAGCGGTTTGTCGTTGGCGATCAGATCGGCGGCCAGGCTCAGGGTGAACAGCACCAAAAAGATCCACAGCGACCAGTAGCCGCGGCGGTTGCGGCGAAAACGCGCCCAGCGCGCCTGGTTGATCGGGCTAAGGCGGCTCATTGGCGGGCCTCGAAGTCAATGCGCGGATCGACCAGGGTGTAGGTGATATCGCTGAGGATATTCAACAGCAGGCCGATCAGGGTGAAGATATACAGCGTGCCGAACATCACCGGGTAGTCGCGCTGCAGCGTGGCGTCGTAGCCCAGCAGCCCCAGGCCGTTGAGCGAGAACATCACTTCAATCAGCAGCGAGCCGGTGAAGAACATGCTGATAAAGGTGGCCGGAAAACCGGCGATCACCAGCAGCATGGCGTTGCGGAACACGTGGCGGTAGAGGATTTTTTTCTCGTCCAGCCCCTTGGCGCGGGCGGTGGTGACGTACTGTTTGCGGATCTCGTCGAGGAATGAGTTCTTGGTCAGCATGGTCAGGGTGGCGAAACCGCCGATCACCGTCGCCAGCACCGGCAGGGTGATGTGCCACAGGTAGTCGGCGATCTTCGCCGGCCATGAGAGGGTGTCGAAGTTGCTCGATACCAGGCCGCGCAGCGGGAACCAGTCCAGGTAGCTGCCGCCGGCGAACAGCACGATCATCAGAATGGCGAACAGAAAAGCCGGAATGGCGTAGCCGATGATAATCAGCGTGCTGCTCCAGGTATCGAACGCGCTGCCGTTGTGGACGGCCTTGCGGATGCCGAGCGGGATCGACACCAGATAGATGATCAGCGTGCTCCAGAGGCCCAGCGTGATGGAGACCGGCAGGCTCTGGCCGATCAGCTGCATCACCGAAGCGCCGCGAAACAGGCTGTCGCCGAAGTCGAAGCGCATATAGTTCCACAGCATGGTGAAGTAGCGCTCGTGCAGCGGTTTGTCGAAGCCGTAACGCTTAGTGATCTCGGCGATCACCTCCGGATCCAGGCCGCGCGAACCGCGATATTGGCCGTCGCCAGCCGCGATGCCCGTCCGGGCGTGGCCCAGGCCTTCGCCGACACCGCCGCTGCCAAACCCGCTGCCGTGCCCCAGCTCAATGGCGGCGATGGCCTGATCGACCGGACCGCCGGGGGCGATTTGCACGATAAAAAAGTTGATGGTGATGATCGCCCACAGCGTGGGGATCACCAATAACAGTCTGCGTATCAGATAGGCCGCCATTCCGACTCCTTATTGCCGCTGAGCCGGTAAGCGCGCCGCCTTGTTGACGTCGTACCACCAGTTGTCAAAGCCGATCGCATAGGCCGGGCGGATCGACGGCGTGGAGAACTTGTCCCAATAGGCGTAGCGGTCGTGGTTGGAGTACCACATCGGCAGCATGTAGTTGTTCCAGGTCAGCACCCGGTCCAGTGCGCGGCCGAGCGGCAACAGGGCGTTTTCGTCGCCCTGATGGGCGGCGATTTGCCTGACCAGGCTGTCGACCGCCGGATCTTTGACGCCGGGGGTGTTATAGCTGGAATCGATGTACTGCGAATCCCACAGAATTTGCAGATCGGCGCTGGGGAACGGCATCGCCATATACACCGTCGACATCATGTCGAAATCGCGCTCGCGCATGCGGCGGGTGTACTGCGAGGCGTCAATCTCGCGGATTTGCATCTCGATGCCCAACCGCTGCAGGTTGTGGCGGAACGGCAGCACGTACTGGAAGTTGCTGCCGCTCAGCAGCATCAGTTCAAAGGTGAACGGCTGGCCGGTTTTGGCGTTGACCAGCTTTTGATTTTTGACCACCCAACCGGCTTCTTTCAGCAGTTGGGTCGCCTTCAGCAGGTTTTGTCGATCGTTGCCGCTACCGTCGGAGGAGGGCGGTTGGTAGATACTGGTAAATACCTCCGGCGGTATCTGGCCCTTGAGCGGTGCCAGCAAGGCCAGTTCAGCGGCGTCCGGGTAGCCGCGGGCTGCGTAGGCGGTGTTTTGGAAATAGCTGTCGGCGCGCTGATAGGCGTTGTAATACAGCGCCTTGTTCATCCAGTTAAAATCGAAAGCCAGGCCGATCGCTTCCCGTACCCGACGATCGGCGAACAGCGGTTTTTGCAGATTGAACGCCAGCCAGCGGGTATTCTGCGCCGCCTGGTTGGTCTCGTCCTGCTTGATGATGTAGTTGCGCGCGAAGTTGCCGCCCTGATATTGGGTGGCCCAGCTCTTGGGCGACGGCTCGATGCGGAAATCGTAGGCGCCGGCCTTGAAGGCTTCCAGCGATACCTTATCGTCCAGATAATAATCGTAGCGAATGCTGTCGAAGTTGTAGCGGCCGCGGTTCACCGGCAGATTGGCGGCCCAGTAGTCGCGCACCCGCTGATAGGTGATGTACTGGCCGAGGCGATAATCGCCGATTTTATACGGGCCGCTGGCGAGCGGCGGGGTGCTGAGCGGTTCGTTGAGCTTATGGTTTTTCCAGAAGCTTTCCGGCAATACGCGCAGGCTGAGCAGGCTGAGGATTTGCTCACGGTTCGCCTTAGGCAGCTCGATGCGTACCGTTAGCCGGGAAATGGCTTTGACCGTGACGCCTTTGTAATAGGAGCGAAACTGCGGCACGCCTTCGGTCATGAATTTATTGAAGGTAAAGGCCACGTCGGCGGCGGTGATCGGGCTGCCGTCCTGGAAGCGCGCGCGGGCGTTGATATCCAATTCCATCCAGCGCATGTCGGCCGGGAAACGGGCCGATTCGGCAATCAGCGGGTAATAGCTGCCGGGTTCGTCGTCGGAGTTGGTGAACAGCGTATCGTACAGCTCCATCGTGCGCTCGCCGGGCACGCCGCGGGTAGCGAAGCGGTTGAAGTTGTCGTAGGTGCCGATGGCCGCCAGCCGCACGTCGCCGCCCTTGGGCGCCGCCGGGTTGACGTAGTCAAAATGGCTGAAGTCGGTGGCGTATTTCGGTTCACCGAGAAGGGCGAAAGCGTAGCTTTCGTTGAGGGCTTCGGCCCGCAGACCGAAGCTCAGTGCCGAGAGCACCAGAGCAGCGAAAATGCGCACGGACATCAGACGGTAAGCTCCTGCTGTGGAATAAAGTACAACCTGCGCCCAGCATAACATTCTTCGGACGGGCGCAGGGTAAAGATGCTTAAAGATTAACTATTTTTTTCCTGATAATCAAAGACCTGATGAGCATTGCAATAAGCGACGAAATCATCGATGCTCAGCGGCTTGCTGAAGTAGTACCCCTGCATGAAGTTGACGCCGTGTTCTTGCAGAAACTGCATCTGCTCGGCGGTTTCCACGCCTTCGGCCACCGTCAGCATTTTCAGCTTTTTCGCCAGCGAGATCACCGCATCCAGCACCGGCGCGGTGACCGTATCCTGGCCGATGGTGTTGACGAAGCCACGGTCAATCTTCAGATAATCCATGGTGAAGCGCTCAAGATAAATAAGCGCGCTGTGCCCGGTGCCAAAATCATCCACCGCGATCTCGATGCCCTGTTTGTGCAGCCAGTCAAACTCCGTCAGCGCGCTCTCTTCTTCCACCATGCCGCGTTCGGTGATTTCAAACACCAGCGTAAAGTAATCGCCCGGCAGCTGCGTCAACAGTTCATACACGTCCTGGTGAAACGACGGTGCGCTAAGGTGGGCGGGGGAAATGTTGAGGCCGACTTTACCTCCCCGTGGCAGCGCTTTGGCGAGCTGTGGCGCATCTTCGGCGATCAGCCTGAACAGGTGGCGGGTAAGCGGCACGATCAGCCCGTTGCTTTCGGCGTAGGGGATAAAGACATCGGGTGGGATGCGGCCCTCGATCGGATGCTGCCAGCGGATCAGCGCTTCCAGCCCGCCGATGCTGTTGCTATCGGTATGGAACACCGGCTGGTATTCGATAAAGAACTCGTTGCGCTTGATGCCGCGCAGCAGCGCGCGTTCCGGGCTTTGCCGCAGCAGCAGCATGTAGTAGCAGAGTACGCCGGTCATCAATGACAGCACCAGGCTGCCCAGCAGCGTCAGGCGAATGTCGTTGGGGGTCAGTTTCTCGTTGTAGAACAGGATGGTCAGCGGCAGATTGGGCAGCGTCAGGGTATCCGCCTTGCCCTTCGGTAGCTGATTGACCGGCATCAGGTTCGGGCTGAAAGTGGTCAGCGCGCGGTTGCCCATCACGATGGCGATGCCCGGCGCCTGTTCGTCGTGCGAGGTGAACAGCAGGTAGGGCATCAGATCGATGTCCAGCGTAGCGAGGATGCCGGTGGCCTTTTCGGCGGGATGTCGCAGCCAAACCGCAACCGCCGGTTTATTTGGCACCATCGGCGTACCCTGCTGCAGCTTGAGATCCAGAGGCAGATCCCAGTCGATATCCTTATAGATATTTTTCATCGGCAACATCATGTCGCCCGTGGCGGAGGAGCAATAGGCGTAGCCGTCCTTCACCAACAGGAAGGTGCGCACGCCGCTGGTAAAGGCCGCCTGGTAGGTAATATCCGACTGGCTGGAGAGGCAAGGCTTGTCCAGCAGCGGCATCATTTGCCGCATCACCGCCGTCAGATGCGAGATATAACCCAGCGTGAACTTTTGCGTGCGCGCTTCGACCTTATGTTGATATTGCGTGCGCTGGTGGTTGATCAAAGAAAGCGTGACCGCGGTGAATAGCGTAAAAAATACCAGGGCGGCGACACCGCTTTTAGCCAGGCTGCGTTGTCGGTGAGACACGCTACGGGCGAAAGCTCTTTTCAAGCCCATAACCGAGTCCTCTGCAACCGGGCGTCAGGCGTGTCGCGCAGCCAGTTAATGGATTGTGCCAACGGCTTTTTTTTCATTTTTGCCTTTTTATCCCGTACCAACCGGCGGCGCCATTTAAATATGCGGCGTCGCCGACAGAAATATCATGCGCATAATATCAGCGGAAACGTTTTAAATAACGCCGGGGTGCCGTTGCCATCATCTGACGATAATAGGCGAGTTTTTCCTCGACGGGGCGATTTCCTGCCAACAGTTTATCAAAATAATGGCGTGCGGCGGCGTTAAGCAGGGAAAGGTGACGATAAGGCAGGGATCAATTTTGATGATGCCTGTTCGACAACCAAAAAAAACGCCGCCCGTGGGCGGCGCTTATCGCTCGTTTGGTATTCAGGATCTTCAGGGCGTTGCGCCGTTAACCGTTGGTCAGCACCCGGCGCGCTTCTCGATAACGTTTATTCCAATAGTTATCGGTCAGCTTGGAAATCATGACCCCACTGCTGGTGGAGGCGTGAACGAACTGATCGTTGCCTAAATAGATGCCGACATGGCGCCCGGTAGAACCGGCACGGAACAGCACCAAATCGCCGGCGCGCAGCTTGGTGCGCTGAATTTTCTTGCCGAGATCTTCCTGTTCATAGGTCGAACGCGGTAAATCCATGCCGAACTGTTCGCGGAAGGTGCGCTGTACAAACGCCGAGCAATCGATGCCGCGCTTGGTGTCACCGCCTAAGCGGTAGCGAACGCCTTTCCAATCCGCGTACTGATCCATAATCTTTGACTTGACGTCAACGTTGCGGACCATCGCTTCGAATTCATCCTGAGAGGCTTGCAGTAAAAGACCGTCTTTGTCATTAACTGCACGCATCTCAGTTTGTGCGTTATTCAAGTTCGAAGTGTGAGTCGAGCTGCACGCTGACAGCATAACCGCAGCGGCAATTGCAGGGACTGCCCGCAAAAAATATCTCAGAAACGGTTGAGATTTGACCATTGTTGTTGTTTTCCCTTGAAGTCCTTAACGACGAAAGTCGCTACCTGAAAAATGCCAAACGAAACGAGCCTAGTCCGCACCTGTTGCATCGACAACCAGTTACCGTTGAAAACGTGCGAGAACGCACATTTTTATCGGATTTCATACTGATTCGACTTAAACCAGGCACAAACGCATCTGAGATTACCGGAACCAATAGGGGATTGCGAGCCTTTTTCCCGTCTTTTTTATATGAATTTGTGATGTAACATAATGTAAATCTTCATATAAAAAACGCCAATTGCCCGATGTATGAATCTGGCGTGAAATCAGGTTGCAAAAGCGTTAACGAACGGTGGGGAAATTTTTGCGCGCGGCGAGGGGAAGAGGGCGGGAGGCGTAAGCCTCCCGGCATGAGTCATAGACACAAATTATGGTTGGCCGGGGCGGTGCTTACCGGGCAACAGGCGATTCAACCGATCGACGATCCAGTCGCTGCAAGGCGTCATCAGCACCCAGCTGGCGCCAACCAGCACCACGGACAATGAGCCGACGGCGATATCGGTAAACCAGTGGGCGCCAATCATCACGCGCGGCAATGAGAAGACCAACGTAATCAGCAGGGCGACGGCGAAGGCGCCGCGGCCGAAATAGCGCAGCATAAAGCAGGAAAAAATAATCAGCATCATGCCGTGGTCGCCGGGGAAGCTGTCGCCGGAAGCGTCCTTGGTGGGGATGCCGGTCAGCTCGCTGACGCGATGGATATTGTCAAAGGTCAGGGTGGGGCTTGGATGTTTCACCGGCAGCAGGTGGCCAAGCTGGTTCAGCACCACGGCGGTCAGCAGCATCACCACGCCGGTGATCACCAGACGGCGGCGGCCGGCGGCGTCCTGCTTCAGATAAAAGTACAGATACAGCAGCCCCATGGCGAGCAGCGAAATCACATCGAACGCGCGGTTGTTGGTGATGGCGACCAGGTGTAAAAACGCCGGGTCGGTGGCCAGATGGCGGTTAAAGAAGAAGAAAATCGCCGAATCCAGGGTAAACCAGCCGCCGTGATTGGCCGGCAGGAACCAGGACAGAAACAGCGCAACGCCCAGTAAGTTGAAGAAGAGAATGAGGGGTAAATTGCGGCGTGTCATGACATAACCTGTTGGAAAAATGAAAACGAAATAAAACCCGGCAGCCCTGCGGCAACCGGGGGGCAACGGTACGGGGTCTAACTTAAACGAATCTTAAACAAGGCGGATTGCAGGGCATTCCAATCGGCATTTTCGCTGTGGATAAGCTCAATTCGGCTGTCGAGCGGCGCGACCGGGCGGGTTTCGATGTTGAGATCCTGCCCCTGACGATTGATCAGCAATGTGCCTTCGGGGATGCGTACCACGCCTTTGGCGCGTTCGACCGGCGCGAGTCGCACCCATTCCATGAAGCCGACGGTGTCGAACCGGGTATCGCCGTCAAAAATCCAGCCGCAGCTGGCGAAGCCTTGCCCTTCATTCAACGCTCGCCGCCAGCGGGCGTGCTCCGGCAGCCGCAGCGCCGCCAGCCCCTGCTTTTTCGCCTGACCATGATGATGCTGCGCGTCCGGCAATTCTGTACGATTCGTGCGCGGAAGTGACAACAGCGCGCCATCCGCTTCGCCTTGCGCGATGGCGTAGCAGGGCCGCTGCAGCGGGTCTTGCGCCTTCCAGGCCTCCAGCGCCAGCCTGTCTTCCGGCCGGTAGGTATCGCTTTTGCTGGCCAAAATAATGTCGGCCGCGGCCAGCTGATCGCGGAAGTTTTCGTTGTCGCGGTAGCGCGGCTGGCTGAGCTGGCGGGCATCCAGCAGGCACAGGGTGGCCTGCAGATCGATCCAGCCGGCATAGCTCTCCTGGGTCAGCAGCGACAGGATTTGTTTCGGATGCCCGAGCCCGGTCGGCTCGATCAGCAGCCGATCCGGTTTGGCCTGCTGCAACAGCATATTCAAGCCCACCTGCATCGGCAGGCCGTTGACGCAGCACATGCAGCCACCGGGGATCTCTTTGAGCACCGCGCCGCTGTCTGCCAGCAGCGCGCCGTCAATGCCGATCTCGCCGAATTCATTGACCAATACCGCCCAGCGTTCATGTTCGGGCTTATGAGCCAGCAAATGGCGGATAGTGGTGGTTTTGCCGCTGCCGAGGAAACCGGTAATCAAATTGGTTTTGGTCATTAATAATTCCTGGCGCAAAAATTAACCTGCTTAATAAATGAGTTACGCAGCCGTGTCGGTGAAACGGCCGCAATTTAATTTGTGCTCTATCTCGCAAATTTTGCACGTCACCATGCGCTTTTCAACCGACAAAATCCACCGTTTATAACAAGAAAATTCTTAGATAAAACCCTGTATTAGATGCGGTTAACTTTTGTTAGTAGCTTGTTTTTACATTGTTAATGACGAGATTAACGATCAAATCTCGTCCCTTTCCTTGCGATTATTCCTAACAAGTTCCTCTATGGTTAAATTGGCTTAACTAAAAATGAGGTTGCCATGAATACCTTTCGGTTATTTTTGATCGTAGGAATGTTGTTTTCATGGACGGCAGTGAGTCAGGCAGGAGTGGCCGGCGGGGTAATTCGCTTCGTCGGCTCTATCGTTGAAAGTCCTTGCACGGTCAAGATTGCAGATTCTAAGGCGAATACGCAATGTTACCGCAACGGCCAGCATTATCAGGCCCAGCAAGCGTTGTCAGGTTTTGATACTACACGCAAAGAACTTCCGCTAAATCTAGGCACAACCGAAATGAAGTGGGTAGACCAACAGAAGAAACTCGCTGTTATGACGGTCGTTTATCGTTAAGTCGTTCCGCCATGCCGGCGTAACGTTACGCCGGCATGGTTATTCTCGGCCCTGCAGGCTCCTCACCGCATCACCCACTCCTTCACCGTTTCACGCGCGCCGCGATCGCGCAGTGATAAATAGGCTTGCGTCACCGCTTCGCTAAACGCCGCATGCGCCGCCAGCGTTTCGCCGAATACCGATTTCAACGCCAACAGCGCCGCTACGCGCCGTCGATCGTCCGTTGTGGCGGCGATCGTCTGCTGCAGCACGTCTGCCAGCGGATCGCGAATGTCGATCGGCTCACCGGCGTCATCGACGCCGCCGACGTAACGCATCCAGCCCGCCACGCCCAGCGCCAGCCCGCTATAGTCGCCGCCGTGCCGCAGATGCCAGCGCACGGCATCCAGCAGCCGCTGCGGCAGCTTCTGCGTGCCGTCCATGGCGATCTGCCAGGTGAGGTGTTGCAGCGCCGGATTGCTGAAGCGCGCGATAAGCTGTGCGGCATAATCGGGCAGGCTGATGCCGGTGACGCTCAGCGTTGGCGCCTGTTCGTTCAGCATCAACCGCAGGGCGGCGCGGCGGTAGTGCTCACCCGCCATGCACTCGTTGATATAGCGGTAGCCGCCCAGGTAGCCTAAGTAAGCCAGGAACGAGTGGCTGCCGTTCAGCATGCGCAGCTTCATGTGTTCAAACGGCAGCACATCGCTGACCAACTGGGCGCCGGCCAACTCCCACGCCGGGCGTCCGGCGGTGAAGTTGTCTTCCACTACCCATTGAATGAAGGGCTCGCAGGCGATGGCGCATTCGTCGCGCACGCCGCCCAACGCGGTGGCGATCTCATCCAGCGTGGCCGGCGTGGCGGCCGGCACGATGCGATCCACCATGGTGCAGGGGAAGGTAGCGGCGCTGGCGATCCAATCGGCGAGCGACGGATCTCGCGCCTGCGCCAGATCGAGCACCGCCCGGCGCAGCACATGGCCGTTCTCCGGAATATTGTCGCAGGAGAGCAGGGAGAAGGCGGGCAGGCCGCGTTCGCGCCGCAGCCGCAGCGCTTCCACCAAAATGCCGGGCACGGTCTGCGGCTGATGCGGCCACGCCAGATCGGCGACGATCCCCGAATGCTGTCTGTCCAGCCGTCCGCTGCCGGGCTCGATGCAGTAGCCTTTTTCGGTGATGGTCATCGAGACGATCGCCACCTGCGGTTCGGCCAGCTTCTCCAGCACCGCGGCGATGCCCTCCAGCTTGCGGTGCAGGCTCTCACGCACAGCGCCGATCACGATAGCCTGATGGCTGTCCGCGCCTTTCTCCAGCACGCTGTACAGATGATCCTGTTGCCGCAGCGCCTCAAACAGCGGCACGCCGCCGGACAGACTGATCTCGCAAATGCCCCAGTCGCCGCCTTGGGCGTTCAGCACCCGATCGGTCAGCAGCGCCTGATGCGCGCGGTGGAACGCGCCGAAACCCAGGTGCACGATGCGGCTGCGCAGGGCCCGGCGATCATAATTCGGTTGCCGGACGGCGCCCGGCAGCGGGGTGTTGGCGATCGTATTCATCTCATCTCCAAAGCGAGTAGACAGCTGGCGGGCCACTTGCGTCAAGTTAGCGGACCAGTTTGTCGCCCCATCAACAAGGGCGCGCTGACGATAAAAAACTGCCACCAGTCTAAAGTTGTCGGCAGGTTAAGGGAATTGGTCAGGCCAAAATAAGCCAGAATCGTGAAGCGGATCAACCAATGAACGGTTCAATTTTGACAGCGCGCGGCGAAAGAGTAAGTTAAATCTAGCTGACATCTAAATTAAACTGGTATAACAACATCGCGATGCGAGACAGGCATAAGGACACAACATGGAACAAACATGGCGTTGGTATGGCCCGAACGATCCGGTCTCTTTGGATGACGTGCGTCAGGCCGGGGCGACCGGGGTGGTCACGGCGCTGCACCATATTGCGAACGGCGAAGTCTGGCCGATCGACGAGATCCGCGCGCGGCAGGCGCTGCTGGCGGAAAAGGGGCTGGTGTGGTCGGTGGTGGAGAGCGTGCCGGTACATGAGGAGATCAAAACCCACAGCGGTGACTGGCGGCGGTACATCGCCAATTACCAGCAGTCACTGCGCAATCTGGCGGCCTGCGGCATCGACACCGTTTGCTACAACTTCATGCCGATCCTCGACTGGACGCGCACCGATCTGGCCTATCCGCTGCCGGACGGTTCCAAAGCGCTGCGTTTCGATCAGGTAGCCTTCGCCGCGTTCGAGCTGCATATCCTGCAGCGCGCCGGCGCCGAGGCGGACTATACGGCGCAAGAGCGCAGTCAGGCGGCGGCCTATTTCGCCGCCATGAGCGAGGAGGAGAAAGCCACGCTGACCGGCAACATCATCGCCGGGCTGCCGGGTGCGGAAGAAGGCTATACGTTGGAGCAGTTCCGCCGCCGCCTGGCGGAATACGACGGCATCGACAAGGCGCGGCTGCGCGAAAACATGGCGGTCTTTCTGCGCGCCATCGTGCCGGTGGCGGAAGAGGTCGGCATCCGGCTGGCGGTGCATCCCGACGATCCGCCGCGGCCGATCCTCGGCCTGCCGCGCATCGTCTCCACGATCGAAGACATGCAGTGGCTGAAACAGACCGTCGACAGCATTCATAACGGCTTCACCATGTGCACCGGTTCCTACGGCGTGCGCGCCGACAACGATCTGGTGCGGATGATTGAAACCTTCGGCGACCGCATTCACTTTACCCACCTGCGCGCCACCTGCCGCGAGGAAAACCCGAAAAGCTTCCACGAGGGAGCGCATCTGCAGGGCGATGTGGACATGGTGGCGGTGATCGAAGCGATCCTGACCGAAGAACTGCGTCGGCAGCGGGCGGGCGATCGGCGGCCGATCCCGATGCGCCCCGATCATGGGCATCAGATGCTGGACGATTTGAAAAAGAAAACCAATCCGGGCTATTCGGCCATCGGGCGGTTGAAAGGGCTGGCGGAGCTGCGCGGCGTCGAGCTGGCGCTCAAGCGGCGCTTTTTCCCGGAATTGCCGTAGCGGAAAATGAAACGGGGCCGAGTATCGGCCCCGTAGGCGCGACTAGTCTGCGCGGCTCATGTAGCGGCGTTCGGCGATATGAATGCGAATTTTGTCGCCGGCGCTGAGGTATTCCGGCACATGGATCACCAGGCCGGTCGCCATGGTGGCCGGTTTGTTGCGGGCGCTGGCGGAAGCGCCTTTAATGCCCGGCGCGGTCTCGACGATTTCCATATCCACGGTCTGCGGCAGCTCCAGCGCCAGCACCTGGCCATCCAGCGTCAGCACCTGCATACCCGGCAGGCCGCCTTCCGGAATGAACAGCAGCTCGTCTTCGATCTGGTCTTTCTTGAAAATGTACGGGGTGTAGTCTTCGTCATCCATGAACACGTATTCTTCGCCGTCGATATAGGAGAAGTTCACCTTGCGGCGCGACAGGGAAATGGTGTCCAGGATATCGTCGCCCTTGAAGCGTTCTTCCACTTTCAGGCCGGTGCGCACGTCGGAGAAGCGCATTTTGTACAGGGTGCTGGCGCCGCGGGCGCTCGGGCTCTGCACGTCGATATCTTTTACCAGCAGCAGCTTGCCGTTGTAGCTGATCGCCATGCCGCGCTTAATTTCGTTAGCTCTTGCCATTTCAATTTCATCCGCAATGAAGAGTATTAGAGAAGTTGCGACAAGGTACTCGCGCCGCCGATTTCAGGCAATAGCCCGGCGTAAAAACAGTGCAGGAAAGGGAGAGCAGGCGCTCTCCCTTCGAGGATTACCGGAAGACCGGCAGCAGGCCGAACAGCGACAGAATATGTGCGGCGGCGTTGATCAACCCGAACAGGATGACGAACAGGATCACGCCGTTGCCGCCCGGTGCACGGTAACCGGCCTGCGGATAACGGCGGCGGCTGGCGCGCGCCATCAGCGCCGGCACGATCACCGCCCAGACGGTGGCCGCCAGCCCGGCGAAGCCGATGGCGTACAGGAAACCGTTCGGGAACAGCAGCGCGGCCAGGGTCGGCGGCACGAAGGTCACCAGGGCGGTCTTGCTGCGCCCGACGGCGTCGTCCTTGAACTTGCAGAAGTCCGCCAGATAATCGAACAGGCCCAGCGATACGCCGAGGAACGAGCTGGCCAGCGCCATATAGGAGAAGGCGTTCAGCAGTTGGCTGACGGTCTGGCTGCTGGAGACGTTGCCCATTTGCTTGAGCAGGCTGCCGATATTGCCGCCTTCGGCGATCACTTGCTTAAAGGCGTCGCGCGCGATATTGCCCTGAATCACATACTGCCACAGGATGTAGATAGCCAATGCCAGCAGGGTGCCGTACACCAGGCTGCGCACCACGGAACCGCTGTCCTTGTGGTAGTACTTCACCAGCCCGGGAATGTTGCCGTGGTAGCCGAACGAAGTCAGCAGGTAAGGCAGCGCCGCCAGGGCGTAAGGCAGATAGCTGGCCCGATCATCGCCGGTGTTGAACAGCACCGCGGGCTGCACGTGGGTGAACATGTCGCCCACCGACATCACGAAGGTGATCACCATACCGCCGATCAGAATGGTGCTCAGGCGATCGACCGCGCGGGTGGAGAGCCAGACGATAAACGCCACCACCAGCGCGAACACCAGGCCGGCGGTAGTCTGGCCGACGCCGACGATGCCCTCCAGCGTGTGCGCGATGATCGAGCCGCCGGCGGAGATATAGGCGTAGGTCAGGATGTACAGCACGAACGCCACCGACAGGCCGTTCACCGCGTTCCAGCCTTTGCCCAGCAGATCCTTGACCATGGTGTTGAAGCTGGCGCCGCTCGGGTAGTGCAGCGTGGCTTCGAGGATCATCAGGCCGGACAGCAGCATGCAGGCCCAGGTATAAACCAGCAGCGCGACGGAGCCGCTGAACCAGACACCGGAAGTGACGATCGGAATGGAAAACATGCCGGCGCCAACGGCGGTTCCGGCAATGATCATCGCGCCGCCAAGGACGGAAGGGCGGGCCAGCTTCTGAATGGTGTCCGTAGACATGCGTGCTCCTGAGGGAAGAAGTTCTTTTGTACTAGCTCAATAGTACATGGGCGCATGGCGCATGTAAAGCGAAGGAATTGCACGTTTCACGCGTTTTTTTCTTTAAATCAAGGTTTGCTGGGCGTTTATTCGCCATCGGGTGCAGCCGGCCGGCGCAGAGCGATGAGTGTAAAGATCGCGGGGACGCAGGGATTCTGCTGGCGGTGGCCGCGTGCGGCTGCTATTGTCGCGCTTCTTTCCCCCCAGCCCACCAGGAGTAGCGCTGATGGACTGTCGCAGCGACTGCGGCGCCTGCTGTATCGCGCCGTCAATATCCAGCCCGATCCCCGGCATGCCGAACGGCAAGCCCGCCAATACTCGCTGCATTCATCTGGATGAACGGCAGCGCTGCGGCCTGTTTCATTCGCCGCTGCGGCCGAAGGTGTGCGGCAGCCTGCAGCCGAGCCGCGACATGTGCCACGATCACCGCGATCAGGCGCTGATTTACCTCGCCAGACTGGAGGCGGACACTGCGCCTTAAGCGTCTTTCAACCGCCACAGACACAGCGTCGCGCCTGCCGCCATCGCAGCCGACCCGAACGGTGTGGGGGAACGGCGTAGTGGCTGTCTCTCCAGGTGCCGTTCATGGCGGTCGCAGAGAAATACCGGATATTTAAGGCTATTCCTTTTGCACGGCGCGTACAGAGACTGGATAAAAAATGCCGGTCAGGCTTAACTGACCGGCATTACGCGTTGCGCCCTCTGTTTACCGTGGGATCAGGCGCCTTGCGGCACTGCGTGCGCGGTATTTTTCAATACCGGCCCCTGATACTTCTCGATCTGCAGCTGCGCCATCTGCCCGCAGTTGCCCTGCGCCAGGCTGGAAGAGCCGATGTCGAAGGTCAGACAGTTGACGTTGCCGTTCTTGCACAGCGAGCCGGGCTGCGCCGGATCGGCCGGATCGAACCAGGCGCCTTCGCTGATGCGCACCACGCCGGGCCGCACGTCTTCGCTGACCACCGCGCCCACCAGGATCTGACCGCGATCGTTAAACGCCCGCACCAGATCGCCGCCGCTGATGCCGCGCGGCTGCGCGTCCTGCGGGTGGATCAGGATCGCTTCACGATCCGCTACCGCGTATTTCTCGCGCAGCGGCGTGTTATCGAGCTGGGAGTGCAGCCGGTTGGTCGGGTGCGCGGTATTGAGCGACAGCGGATATTTGGCCGCTTCCGGCCCGCGATACCACTCGTGCGGCGGCATCCAGGTCGGAATGCCGGGGCAATCCTCGTAATGCATTTTGGCGATGGCGTCGGAGTAGATCTCGATCTTGCCCGACGGCGTGCCCAGCGGGTTCAGCAACGGGTTGTCGCGATAGTCGGCGAAGCGCACCCACTGCTTATTGGCCTCCGGCACCGGGAAGCGCACGTAATTGTTGGATTGCCAGAACATGTCGAACGGCGGCAGCGCCACCCGCGCGGCGCGCGCCTGGTTCTTCATGTCGTCGTACATGCCTTTCAGCCACTGGGTTTCATCCTTGCCCTCGGTGAAGGCTTCCTGTACGCCCAGCCTGGCCGCCATTGCCGAGAAGATGTCGAAGTCGCTACGCGACTCGTGTTGTGGCGGCACGCATTGATGCATCGGGAACACGTAGAGCTGCGAATAGTCGCCGCCCATTTCCAGATCGTTGCGCTCGTAGCTGGTGGTGGCCGGCAGCACGATATCGGCATGCTTGGCGGTAGCGGTCCAGTAAGGCTCGTTAACCACGATGGTGTCCGGCCGCTGCCAGGCTTTGACCAGGTTATTGGTGTCCTGATGCTGGTGGAAGGTGTTGCCGCCCGCCACATACACCATTTTCACCTCGGGGTAAGTGACCTTGGCACCGTTGAAGTCGATGGTTTTGCCCGGGTTGCTCAGGCATTCGGCGATGCGCGCCACCGGGATCGGCGCCGGCGAGTTCTTCGGCGCGTTGCCGGCGGAGATGCCGGCGATGATGCCGCCCTTGGCGGTCGGGCTGCCGCCGGAGGAATAGTGATAGCTGAAGCCGAAGCCGCCGCCCGGCAGGCCGATCTGGCCGAGCATCGCCGCCACCGTCACCAGCAGCCAGTGCTGCTGCTCGCCGTGGTGCTGGCGCTGAATGCCCCAGCCGCCCATGATCATGGTGCGATGCTTCGCCATCTCACGCGCCAGACCGCGCAGCGTGTCGGCAGCGACACCGCTGATGTCGGCCGCCCATTCGGCGGTTTTCGCCACGCCGTCGCTCTCGCCCAGCAGGTAGGCCTGGAACTTGTCGAAGCCGACGGTGTAGGTTTTCAGGAAGTCCGGGTTATGCAGCTTCTCGGTCAGCAACGTGTGGGCGATGCCGATCAGCATGGCGCCGTCGGTATAAGGGCGCGGGGCGATCCACTGCGCATTGACGAACTTGGCGCTGTCGCTGTGCACCGGATCGATGCTGATCACCCGGGTGCCTTTCTTCTTCAGCGCCTCGAAGCCGGTCTGGCCGACGTGATCCGGCACGTTCCAGCTGTTTTTCAGCGTGACCATCGGGTTACAGCCCCACAGGATCACCAGCTCGCTGTTCTCGATCACGTTCGGCCAGGCGGTCTGCTGTTCGTAGACCTCCATCGAGCCGACCACGTGCGACATGATCACCTGCGCTGCGCCGGTGGAGTAGTCGCCGGCGTAGCCGAGGAAGCCGCCGGTCAGGTTCATCAGACGCTGCAGCAGCGTGCGGCTGTTGTGCAGCATACCGACGCTTTTCCAGCCATAGGAACCGGCGTAGATCGACTGCGGCCCGTGATCTTTCTGCAGGCGAACGATCTCATTGCACACCAGCTCGGTCGCTTTGTCCCAGCTGACGCGCACCCACTCGTCGCGGCCGCGCAGTTCGGTGCGGCTGCCGGGGCCGCCTTCCAGCCAGCTTTTGCGCACCATCGGATATTTGATGCGGTTCTCGGCGTGCACCTGATAAGGCGCCATGGTGATCAGCTCATTGGGATACGGATCGTCCTGCACCGGCTGCACGCCGACCATCTTGCCGTCCTGCACGATGGCCTCAAACGCGCCCCAGTGGGCGCCGGTCAGAATGCCTTTCTGCGCCTGACGCAAGACGATGAACTGCGGCAGCGCTTCGCTGATGGCCTGCGCCAGCGCCGCTTTGGGCCATAAGCCCGCCAGCAGCGGGGCGGCGGCCAGCGCGGCGGCGCCGGTCAGGAAGCGGCGGCGGCTCATGGTTAACGGTTGTTGGTTGCTCATTGCGCTTCTCCCTTAAAGCTTGGCCGGTGCGGCAGGTGGCATGTCGCTGGCGTGTTTTTGTACGTATTGCGTCAGCACGCGCAGCTGTTCCTGCGTCAGCGAGGTGCGTGGCGCCATGCCTTTGATGACGCCGATCCATTGGTTGGCGTTGAAGCGATCGAGCGCGGTCAGCCCGTGGCAGCCGGTACAGTTGGCCGACATCATGTCCGCGGCGTAGCGCCAGATTTTTTGCTGATCGTCAATCAACTGCTTGCGCGGCAGCCACACCTGCAGAGAAACCTGATGCCAGACCAGGCCGGTTTCCGCATCGGTCTGGGTGGCGGCGGTCTTCAGCTGTTGGCGTGCTTCCTCACCCAGCAGCACGCTGAGGATGCGTTTGCCCTGCGCGGCGTAGAACACTTCGCTGACCCCGTCCTGCTGCCAGCCACTGACGGTGGCCAGCACTTTGTCGCCATCCTGCTTGACCACCTGCACTTCGGTGGACGGCATCAGGTTGCCGGCGTTATGGCTGTCGTTGGCGCCGAGGAAGAACGGCTCGGTGGCGATGGTGTAGAGGGTGGTGGCGTCCGGTGCGGTCAACGCCGCGGCCTTCGCCAGCTCGGCGGCGCCGGCCTGGGTTTCGCCGCTCATGTCCGGCAGGATATGCGCCACGCCCTTGTGGCAATCGATGCAGGTTTCGCCCTGTTTGATCGCCACCGGGTGCTGCAGGCGCGCCTCAGGGCGCTGGGCGGTGATGTCCATGGCGTCGTAGCTGTGGCAGGAGCGGCAGGTGGCCGAGTCGTTCTCTTTCAGCGTTTTCCAGACTGACTGCGCCATCGCCAGCTTGTGCGCTTCGTATTTCTCCGGCGTATCGATGGTGCCGACCATTTCGCCGTAGATGTCTTTTACCGCGCGGATCTTGGTCCACAGGTAGTCGATCGGCTGATGCGGCACGTGGCAGTCGGCGCACTCGGCGCGGATGCCCTTGGTGTTCTGGAAGTGGACGCTGCCTTGATATTCGGCCAGCGGCTGTTGCATGGTGTGGCAGGAAACGCAGAAGGCGGTATCGCTGGTTTTATGGAAGACGGTGGCGGTCCCGGCCAACAGCGCTGCGCCGAGGATAATCCCCAGCAGCAAAAGCCATAGCCATCCCCACCGACGCTTTTTTTCAAAGCCAGTCAGTTTTTTGCTCATGGTAAACCCGCTTATAATTATGAATTTAAAATAAAATCTTGCCAAAAGGCCACCGACCGGAGGTCAGAATGCCACGTCGATTGCAGGGGTAATGATAGAAGAGGGTTAACCCCATAGGGTTATCCGTAGTCAAAAAAATGGCGTATATCGCAAAAAATAGCGTTATATTCTAATTTATATAACGATAGGGCGCTGCGGCAGGGGAAGCGAGCACAGCACGCGCTCGCATTGGATCAGACCGCTGGCAGGTAGGCCAGGCCGCTCAGCCACAGGCGGATGGCGGTGCGGCTGGCTTCGAAATGGGGTTCCGGCAGGGCTTCAGGCGCGCACCAGCGCCATTCGGAGCATTTCTCGGGCTCTCTCAGCTCGGCGTTGCCGCCGGGGTGATCCACTTGCAGGCAGATTGACACCGTGTGTTTGCCTTCGGCGCGCCAGGTTTGCAGATTGTTGCTGACGCCAACGAAGCGCGGCGGGTCGATGAGCAACCCGGTCTCTTCGGCGATTTCGCGCTGGGCGCACTGCTCGAAGGTTTCACCGGCATCCAGATGCCCGCCGGGGATCGACCAAAAGGGCGCGTGGGAACCGCAGCGTTTGCCCAACAAAATCTCGCCTTGCGGGTTGACGATGATCACCCCGACGCCCGTCACTACGTTCATGCTTTTCTCCGTCAGCAAGGTTTCAGCACAGTATGTCATTTTGCCCCGGCGCTGGCCAATACGCCGGCAAAAGTGTGCGTAAGCTCAAAAATCTGCAATGGCGAAAGGGAGAAAGCTTGCTTTCGCCTTGTGCTGCTCACACACTCCTTGAAACGTTTCAGCGTTGTCCGGCCGCTTGTGGCGAACGGATAACGCTCCTTTTTCTCAATGAAGCTGAAACGATTCAATTCAGCAGGAGAGGAGAATCATGTTCCAGTTGTCACCGCAAGACATTCATCTGGGCGCCGTTGCCGACGGTAAGCAAGAGGCCATCCGCCTGGTGGCCGCCGCCCTGACCGAAGCCGGCTGCGTCAGCGCCGGTTACGTGGACGGCATGCTGCAGCGCGAACTGCAGACGTCCACCTATCTGGGCAACGGCATCGCCATTCCGCACGGCACCACCGATACCCGCGATCTGGTGTTGAAAACCGGCGTGCAGGTGTTCCAGTTCCCGCAGGGCATCGCCTGGGGAGAAGGCCAGACCGCCTATGTGGCGATCGGCATCGCCGCCCGCTCCGACGAGCATTTGGCGCTGCTGCGCCAGCTCACCCACGTCCTGAGCGATGACAGCGTGGCGGAGCGGCTGGCGCAAACCACCTCTGCGGAAGAGCTGCGCAGCCTGCTGATGGGCGAGCAGCAGAGCGCCGAATTCCAGTTCGACGTTTCGCTGATTGCGCTCGACGTCGCCGCCGACAGCCTGATGACGCTGCAGGCGCTGAACGCCGGCCGGCTGCAAAAGGCCGGCGCGGTCAACGCGCAGTTCGTTAGCGATGTCATCACCCGCAAGCCGCTGAACCTGGGGCAGGGCATCTGGCTGAGCGACAGCGTCGAAGGCAACCTGGCCAGCGCGGCCACCGTCAGCCGCCCGGCGCAGGCTTTGGTGGAAGACGGCGAGCCGGTGGCGCTGCTGCTGACGGTGTCGGTCGCCGACGCGCAGCCGCTGGCGGTGCTCAACTACCTCAGCGATCTGCTGCTGGCCAATAAAGCTGAACGCTTGCTGAAGGCGGATGCCGCCGGCGTGCTGGCGCTGCTGACCAGCGAAGTGGCCGAGGAGAGCAGCGTGCTGAGCGCCGAGTTCGTGATCCGCAACGAGCACGGTCTGCACGCGCGGCCGGGCACGGCGCTGGTCAACGTGATCAAAAGTTTCAACAGTGACATCACCGTCACCAACCTGGACGGCAGCGGCAAGCCGGCCAACGGGCGCAGCCTGATGAAGGTGGTGGCGCTGGGCGTGAAGAAAGGGCATCACCTGCGCTTTACCGCCAATGGAGAAGATGCTGAAGCCGCGCTGAAGGCGATCGGCGAAGCGATTAATGAAGGACTGGGCGAGGGCGCAGCATGAGCAGAAGAGTAGCAACGATCACCCTGAACCCGGCGTACGATCTGGTGGGTTTCTGCCCGCAGATCGAGCGCGGGGAAGTCAACCGGGTAAAAACCGCCGGCCTGCACGCCGCCGGTAAGGGCATCAACGTCGCCAAGGTGTTGAAGGATTTAGGCATCGACGTCACCGTCGGCGGCTTCCTGGGCAAAGACAATCAGGACGGTTTCCAGCTGCTGTTCAGCGATCTGGGGATCGCCAACCGCTTTCAGGTGGTGCCGGGCCGTACCCGCATCAACGTCAAGCTGACGGAAAAAGACGGCGAAGTCACCGACTTCAACTTCTCCGGTTTCGAAGTGACGCCGCAGGACTGGGATCGCTTCGTCAGCGACTCGCTGAGCTGGCTGGGCCAGTTCGACATGGTGGCGGTGAGCGGCAGCCTGCCGGCCGGCGTCGATCCTGACGCATTTACCGACTGGATGACCCAGCTGCGCGCCAAGTGCCCGTGCATCATTTTCGACAGCAGCCGCGAAGCGCTGGTCGCCGGGTTGAAGGCCTCGCCGTGGCTGGTGAAGCCGAACCGCCGCGAGCTGGAAATCTGGGCCGGTCGCCCGCTGCCGACGCTGGCGGACGTGGTTGAGGCCGCGCATGCGCTGCGTGAACAGGGCATCGCCCACGTGGTGATCTCCCTCGGTGCGGAAGGCGCGCTGTGGGTTAACGCCTCCGGCGCCTGGATCGCCAAACCGCCGTCCTGTGAGGTGGTCAGCACCGTGGGCGCCGGCGATTCGATGGTCGGAGGCCTGATTTACGGCCTGCTGATGCGCGAATCCAGCGAACACACTCTGCGTCTGGCCACGGCGGTAGCGGCGCTGGCGGTCAGCCAAAGCAACGTCGGCGTGACCGATCGTCCCCAGTTGGCCGCGATGATGGCGCGCGTCGATCTGAAACCTTTCAATCAATAGCAGGAGGCAGAATGAAAACGCTGCTGATGGTAGACAGTTCGCTGGGGCAGGCCCGTGGCCACCTGGCGAAACGCATGCTGGAGGCCGCCGCGGCCAAAACTGGCCTGACGCTGGTCGAGTCGCTGCAGGACGCCGAACTGGTGGCGGTGGCGGGGCAGGCTGCTCCTGCTGACGCCGGGCTGAACGGCAAATTGGTGTATGTGGGCGAGGTAGAACAGGCGGTGCGTGAACCGGACGCGTTTCTGGCGCGCGCCCAGGCCGAAGCTGAAACCTATCAGGCGCCGCAGGCGGCGGCTGCGGTGAAAGCCGGTGGGCAAAAACGCATCGTGGCGATCACTGCCTGCCCAACCGGCGTGGCGCACACCTTTATGGCGGCCGAAGCCATTGAAAGCGAAGCGAAGAAGCGCGGCTGGTGGGTGAAGGTGGAAACGCGCGGCTCCGTCGGCGCCGGCAACGCCATCACCCCGGAAGAAGTGGCGGCGGCGGATCTGGTGATCGTCGCGGCGGACATTGAAGTGGATCTGGACAAGTTTGTCGGCAAACCGATGTACCGCACTTCGACCGGCCTGGCGCTGAAGAAAACCGCCCAGGAGCTGGACAAGGCGCAGGCCGAGGCAGAAGTGTTTCAGCCGCAGCAGCGCGGCAACGCGGCGCCGGCGGCGAAAAAGAAAGAGGGCAACGGCCCGTATCGTCACCTGCTGACCGGCGTGTCCTACATGCTGCCGATGGTGGTGGCGGGCGGTTTGTGCATCGCGCTGTCGTTCGTGTTCGGCATCAAGGCGTTTGAAGTCAAAGGCACCCTGGCGGCGGCGCTGATGCAGATCGGCGGCGGCTCCGCCTTCGCGCTGATGGTGCCGGTGTTGGCCGGTTTCATCGCCTTCTCCATCGCGGATCGTCCGGGCCTGACGCCGGGCCTGATCGGCGGCATGCTGGCGGTGAGCACCGGCGCCGGGTTCCTCGGCGGCATCATCGCCGGTTTCCTGGCGGGTTATGTCGCCAGGGCGATCAGCAGCAAACTGCGCCTGCCGCAAAGTATGGAAGCGCTGAAGCCCATCTTGATCATTCCGCTGGTGGCCAGCCTGATCACCGGCCTTATCATGATTTACGTGGTCGGCACGCCGGTAGCGAAAATCATGGAAGGCCTGACCCATTGGCTGCAATCGCTGGGCACCGCCAACGCCGTGCTGCTGGGGGCGATCCTCGGTGGCATGATGTGCACCGACATGGGGGGGCCGGTGAACAAAGCGGCCTACGCGTTCGGCGTGGCGCTGCTCAGCTCCTCGGTGTATGCGCCGATGGCAGCCATCATGGCCGCCGGTATGGTGCCGCCGCTGGCGATGGGTCTGGCGACGCTGCTGGCGCGCCGCAAGTTCCCGAAATCCGAACAGGAAGGCGGCAAGGCGGCGTTGGTGCTGGGGCTGTGCTTTATTACCGAAGGGGCGATTCCATTCGCCGCCCGCGATCCGATGCGCGTGTTGCCGTGCTGCATCGCCGGCGGGGCGCTGACCGGCGCGCTGTCGATGGCCTTCGGCGCCAAGCTGATGGCGCCGCACGGCGGCTTGTTCGTGCTGCTGATCCCAGGCGCGATTTCGCCGGTGTTGCTGTACCTGGTGGCGATCGCCGCCGGCACGCTGTTGGCCGGGGTGGCTTATGCCCTGCTGAAACGTGCTGAAGTACCGGCGGCCAGCGTGGCGTAACGGCGATCCAGCCATAAAAAAACCGGAGCCCAGGCTCCGGTTTTGTCGTTTGGGCGCCGCGTTACTGCTGCGCCTTCAGCCAGGCGATCTCTTCGGCCCAGATATCCGGGTTTACCGTTTCCAGAATCAGCGGGATGTTGTCGAAACGCGGATCGCGCATGATGTAGCTGAACACCGTTTTGCCGATGTTGCCTTCCCCCAGGCTGTGATGGCGGTCGACGCGGCTGTTGAACTCGCTCTTGGCATCGTTCAGGTGCATGCCGCACAGGTAGTTGAAACCGACGATGTCGCCCAACTGCTTGAAGGTGCGCTCGCACTCTTCTTCGGTGCGCAGATCGTACCCGGCGGCGAAGGCGTGGCAGGTGTCGATGCAAACGCCGACGCGGCTTTTGTCTTCCACGCCGTCGATGATCGCCGCCAGGTGCTCGAATTTGAAGCCCAGGTTGCTGCCCTGGCCGGCGGTGTTTTCGATCACGGCCGTCACGCCGGCGGTTTTGTCCAGCGCGATATTGATCGATTCGGCGATGCGCGCCAGGCACTTGTCTTCATCGATTTGCAGCAGGTGGCTGCCGGGGTGGAAGTTCAACAGCGTCAGCCCCAGCTGCTCGCAGCGCTGCAGCTCGTCGATGAACGCCTCGCGCGATTTTTCCAACGCGTCGGCCACCGGGTGCCCCAGGTTGATCAGGTAGCTGTCGTGCGGCAGGATCTGCCCCGGCCCATAACCGTACTGGGCGCAGACGCTCTTGAACTTATCGATCACGTCTGCGGCCAGCGGCGCGGCCTTCCATTGACGCTGATTTTTGGTGAACAGGGCGAACGCGGTCGCCTCCAATTCGTGCGCGCGGATAACCGCCTGATCCACGCCGCCTGACGCGCTGACATGTGCACCGACAAACTTCATCTTCATTCTCCTGTGTTATCGGTGACATTATGGCATTGATAGCGGGCGGATTGAATGGTGAAAAGCGGCGGCCCGCCGAAGCGGGCCGCCGAGGGCGATTACAGCAGGTGTTGCACCAGTTGGTTTATCGCGGCGCCGCCGACCAGCAGCCAGACGAACAGCAGCGTGGCCAGCAGAATCGGTTTCATCCCGGCCTGGCGCACGGCGCTGATGTGGGTGGTCAACCCCAGCGCCGCCATCGCCATTGCCAGCATCCAGGTGTCGGCGGTGATCAGATGGCGCACCAGCGTGGCCGGCAGCAGGTTGAAGGAGTTCAGCCCGGCGACGACGATAAACAGCACGGCGAACCACGGAATGGTGATGGCGGATTTTTCCGCCTTGCCTGCGCTGCCGCGGCTGATATAGCCCGACAGCAGCAGCAGGAACGGCGCCAGCATCATCACGCGGATCATCTTGGCGATCACCGCTGCATTTTCGGCGTCAGGCCCGATGGCGTGCCCGGCGGCGACCACCTGAGCCACTTCGTGAATGGTGGAGCCGGCGTAAATGCCGAAGGTTTCCTGGCTGAACGGCAACCACTGGAAGTGTTCATTCAACTGATACAGCCACGGGTAGGCGAAGATCGCCAGAGTGCCGAACACCACCACGGTCGAGACCGCTACCGCCACTTTGCTGGAGTCGGCCTTCAGCACCGGCTCGGTGGCCATCACCGCCGCCGCGCCGCAAATGCTGCTGCCGGCGCCGATCAGCATCGCGGTTTGGCTGTCGATGCCGAACACTTTCTTGCCGAGCCAGCAGGCCAGCAGGAAGGTGGTGATCAGGGTCAGCGCGTCGATGATGATGCCGCTGGCGCCGACGTCGGCAATCTGCTGAAAGGTCAGCCGGAAGCCGTAAAGGATAATGCCCAGACGCAGCAGCCGCTGTTTGGCCAGCTGCACGCCGCCGTGACAAACGGTTTGCCAGCGGGGGTACAGCGTGTTGCCCACCAGAATACCGAGCAGGATCGCTAGCGTCAGCGCCCCCAGCCCCAGCTCCGCCACCCAGGGAATATCGCCGGCCCAGACGGCCAGCGCGGTGAGCGCGCCGGTCAGCGCCAGCCCCGGCACCAGCCGCGGCAGGCCAAACAGCGGAAAGCGTCGCTCGGGGTAAGTGTGAGTGGTATCAGTCGCCATAAAAGTCAGTCCTTCAGTCTGTTTCTTGCTGCTAAGAGTACGTTTGGGCTGAATAAAAGAGAAATTGATTATATATTTATAACCTATCTGAATAAGTGGTATGGGATCAGGCATTGGCATACAGCCGCATTGCGGCTAGGGTGAGGAAGTGCGGCGAGCCGCCGTCAACTTTCCAACTAACAGGAGCAGGCGATGGATACCGACGATCAACGCAGAGAGCAGGTAGATCAGGAAGTGGGGCGCGCGGTGCGGCGGTTGATTGAAGAAAACAAGACGATCGACCGCGATCATCTCGCGGCGATGCTGCAATTGATACTGCGGGACGAAGCCGGCACGCCGCGAGAGCCGGTACTGGCCGCGGCGGCGCAGCTGGTCGCGTTGGGTAAATAGCGCGCCGAACTGGCCGCAAACAGGGTAGCCTGGCCGGGCTGCCCACATCACCATGTTGGGGTTCTCTGGCAGAACCTTCTTTCAATACCGGGACGGCTATGCATATCACGTTGCGTCAACTGGAAGTTTTCACCGAAGTGCTGAAAAGCGGTTCGACCACTCAGGCCTCGGTGGTGCTGGCGCTGTCGCAGTCGGCGGTCAGCGCGGCGCTGGCGGATCTGGAGGGGCAGCTGGGCGTGCAGCTGTTCGATCGCGTCGGCAAACGGCTGGTGATCAACGAACACGGCCGCTTGCTGTACCCCAAGGCGCTGGCGCTGCTGGAGCAGGCGGGGGAGATCGAGCAGCTGTTTCGCCATGATGGCGGGGCGCTGCGCATCGCCGCCAGCAGCACCATCGGCAACTATATGCTGCCGGAGATGATCGCCCGTTACCGCCGGGACTTTCCGGCCACGCCGCTGGAGCTGAACGTCGGCAACAGCCAGGACGTGATCGTGGCGGTGGCGGATTTTCGCGTCGATCTGGGGCTGATCGAAGGGCCTTGCCATATGCCGGAGCTGGTGACGCAGCCGTGGCTGGAGGACGAGCTGGTGGTGTTCGCTGCGCCGGATAACCCGCTGACCCGTCAACCGCCGACGCTGGAGGCGCTGGCGAATGCGCCTTGGATCCTGCGTGAGCGCGGTTCGGGCACTCGCGAGGTGCTGGATCATCTGCTGTTGGCGCACCTGCCGCACTTTCAGCTGGTGATGGAGCTCGGCAACTCGGAGGCGATCAAGCATGCGGTGCGGCACGGTATCGGCATCAGTTGCCTGTCGCGGCGGGTGGTGGCGGAGCAGCTGGCCAGCGGCGCGTTGGTGGAACTGCCGGTGCCGCTGCCGCCGCTGCGGCGCACCCTGTACCTGATCCGCCATCGGCAAAAGCACATTTCCAACGCGTTGCAGCGTTTTCTCAGCTATTGCGTGCTGTAATCGACAGCGCGTCACGTCTTCTATCGCCGCGCAGGCCAAAGAAAGCATAAAAACCTGCGCGCGCTCACATTAATGAGAGTAAGTAAGGCCATAAGGGGCGCGGCTAATAATTGCCTCTGAATTATGAAGCTATCTTATATCGGTGCAATGTTGCTAGTTCACCGGCGGGTATTTGTTACAATCCGCCCTCATTTTTCGAAGAGCAGATAGATAGGGAACGAATGGCTCAGCAGGATATAAAAACATCGGGGCAGCAAGCTCCCGGATTGCGCCGCGAGCTGAAAGCCCGGCATTTGACCATGATCGCCATCGGCGGCTCCATCGGCACCGGCCTGTTCGTCGCCTCGGGCGCCACGGTTTCTCAGGCAGGTCCCGGCGGGGCGCTGCTGTCTTACGCTCTGATCGGTTTGATGGTGTACTTCCTGATGACCAGTCTGGGCGAACTGGCGGCCTTTATGCCGGTCTCCGGTTCATTCTCCACCTACGGCGCCAAATACGTGGAAGAAGGCTTCGGCTTCGCACTGGGCTGGAACTACTGGTACAACTGGGCGGTGACCATCGCCGTTGACCTGGTGGCTTCGCAATTGGTGATGAGCTACTGGTTCCCGGACACGCCCGGCTGGATCTGGAGCGCGCTGTTCCTCGGCCTGATGTTCCTGCTGAACTACATTTCGGTGAAAGGGTTCGGCGAGGCGGAATACTGGTTCGCGCTGATCAAGGTCAGCACCGTGATTATTTTCATCGCCGTCGGCGTGCTGATGATTGTCGGCATTCTGAAAGGCGGCGAGCATGCCGGCTGGCAGAACTGGACCATTGGAGATGCGCCGTTCGCCGGCGGCTTCTCGGCGATGATCGGCGTGGCCATGATCGTCGGCTTCTCGTTCCAGGGCACTGAACTTATCGGCATCGCGGCCGGCGAATCGGAAAACCCGGGTAAAAATATTCCGCGCGCGGTGCGTCAGGTGTTCTGGCGTATCCTGCTGTTCTATATCTTCGCCATCCTGATCATCAGCCTGATCATTCCGTATACCGATCCGAGCCTGCTGCGCAATGACGTGAAAGACATCAGCGTCAGCCCGTTCACCCTGGTGTTCCAGCATGCCGGCCTGCTGTCGGCGGCGGCGGTGATGAACGCGGTGATCCTGACGGCGGTGTTGTCGGCCGGTAACTCGGGCATGTACGCATCGACCCGCATGTTGTACACCCTGGCGTCGGAAGGCAAGGCGCCGCGCATCTTCGCCAAGCTGTCGAAAGGCGGCGTGCCGCGCAACGCGCTGTACGCGACCTGCGTGGTAGCCGGGCTGTGCTTCCTGACCTCGATGTTCGGCAACCAGTCGGTTTACCTGTGGCTGCTGAATACCTCGGGCATGACCGGCTTCATCGCCTGGTTGGGCATCGCCATCAGCCACTACCGTTTCCGTCGCGGTTACATGCTGCAGGGGCGCGATCTCAACGACTTACCGTACCGTTCCGGGTTCTTCCCGCTGGGGCCGATCTTCGCCTTCGTGCTGTGCCTGATCATTACCCTGGGCCAGAATTACCAGGCCTTCCTGCAAGACAAGATTGACTGGTACGGCGTGACCGCGACCTACATCGGCATTCCGCTGTTCCTGCTGATTTGGTTCGGTTACAAGCTGTCGCAAGGCACCCGTGTCGTGAAGTATAGCGAAATGGAATTCCCGAAGATGGACGTGAAGTAATCTTCGGTGAGTGACTCGCGGCGGGGGCTCCCGCCGCGTTTTGGTTTACTTTTTCCCGCCTTTGGCTTCCGCCAGCGCCTGCTGCGCCGAGCTCATCGAACTCTCTACCGTAGCGTAATGCTGCGTCAGCGCCAAAATGCCGGCGTTAAGCCGCATGTTCACCTCGCCGAACGCGCCAAAATCGTAGGGCGCCTCCAGCGGCGGCACAATGCGCGCCAGAAACTCGCTTTCCGCTCCGTAGGGCAGATCGTGCATCAGAATCAAAAACGGGCCGCCACCCCCACGGCATTCAGCCTGGGGGGGAGAGGAGAGGGCGTCAGCGTGAGACGCAGCTGGCGTTGAAACGGTTCGTCATCGGCGTACAGCGGGCTGTGCAACAGCCAGTTCAGCAGCGCCGGGCGTTTGGGCGTTACCGCCGGAGATGGGCTTCTCATTACAGCCTCGTCAATAAGGCCGTTCTTGCGGCGGCCTGAAAGTTTTTTGCATGCGCGGTGCTGTGGTTTTGGATTCTATGTGGTTTTGCCGCTATTTGTCAGAGTCTGGTCGGATCAGGAATAATTTTCAGAATAATTAACCTACTGGCCGTTGGCGGGGGAAATCGTGGTGGTTTGAAAAATGGCGATAAAAAACAAATTATTACATATCGACAACGCCGTTTTCACCTATTGATATGATTGATAAGTATTATCGTTTGCTTTATTGTGGGCGGCTGCGCGCAGGCGGTCGCCGTGCGCTTTCCGGTTTACGGCGGACGCCTTCGCGCCGCTGTCATGATGGTTGTAACAGGTATCTTAACGAATGAGCGTATCCACCGATCCCATGACTGACGCCAAGGGGCAACCCAACGCCGGCGTGATGGGGCGTTATCAGCATATTCTTCGCCATCGCCTGTTGATGATGGGCGTGTTGGCACTGGCGATCCTGGGTTCGCTGCTGCTGGATTTCACCATGGGGCCATCCGGCCTGTCGCTGTCGTCTTTGTGGCAAACGCTGCTTGATCCCGCCGCGGCCGATGCCGGCACGCGGGTGATCGTCTGGGACATCCGCTTGCCCTATGCGCTGATGGCGGTGGTGGTGGGCTTTGCGCTCGGCCTGGCCGGGGCGGAAATGCAGACCATCCTGAATAACCCGCTGGCCAGTCCCTTCACCCTCGGCGTGTCTTCCGCCGCGGCCTTTGGCGCCGCGCTGGCGATCGTGCTCGGCATCGGCATTCCGGGCATTCCCGATCAGTGGTTCATCTCCGCCAACGCCTTTATCTTTGCGCTGTTCGCTGCGCTGATGCTCGACGGCATCACGCGCTGGACGCGGGTCGCCACCTCCGGCGTGGTGCTGTTCGGCATCGCGCTGGTGTTTACCTTCAACGCGCTAGTCTCGATGATGCAGTTCATCGCCAGCGAGGACACGCTGCAGGGGCTGGTGTTCTGGACCATGGGCAGCCTGGCGCGCGCCTCGTGGGACAAGCTGGGCATTCTGTTCGGGGTGTTCGCCGTGCTGCTGCCGTTGTCGATGATGAGCTCGTGGAAACTGACCGCGCTGCGTCTGGGTGAAGACAGGGCGGTGAGTTTCGGCATCGACGTGCGCCGTCTGCGGCTGACCACGCTGCTGCGCATCAGCATTCTCTCGGCGCTGGCGGTGGCCTTCGTCGGGCCGATCGGCTTTATCGGCCTGGTGGCGCCGCACATCGCCCGCATGATCTTCGGCGAAGATCACCGTTTCTACCTGCCGGCCAGTGCGCTGATTGGCGCGCTGGTGTTGTCGATGGCCTCGGTGGCGTCGAAAAATCTGGTGCCCGGCGTGATCATTCCGGTGGGCATCGTCACCTCGCTGGTCGGGGTGCCGTTCTTCCTGAGCATTATTCTGCGCCATCGGGGGAACGTATGAATCAGGGCTTGCGCATAGAAAACTTCTCGGCGGGCTATCCGAAGCGTCAGGTGATCGACAATCTCTCGGTGCCGATGCTGCCGCGCGGGCAAATCACCGTGCTGCTGGGGCCGAACGGCAGCGGCAAATCGACGCTGCTGCGTTCGCTGGCCGGGCTGAACCCGGCGCAGGGCAAGCTGTGGCTGGACGATGACGATCTGATGCAGATGCCGTTCGCCCGTCGGGCGGAGAAAGTGGTGTATCTGCCGCAGTCGCTGCCCGCCGGAGTGCATCTGCACGTGTTGGAGTCGATTATCGTGGCGCAGCGCGCCTCGGGCGGCCGCAGCAACGCCGGCAGCGAAGCGGAAGTGATGGCTTTGCTGGAACAGCTGGGCATCGCCCACCTGGCGCTGAGCTACCTCGATCAGCTGTCCGGCGGCCAGAAACAGCTGGTGGGGTTGGCGCAGTCGCTGATCCGTCAGCCGTCGCTGCTGCTGCTGGATGAGCCGCTGAGCGCGCTCGATCTCAACTATCAGTTCCACGTGATGGATTTGGTGCGCCGTGAAACCCGCAAGCGCAATATCGTGACGGTGGTGGTGGTGCATGACATCAATATCGCGCTGCGTCACGGCGACCACGTGCTGATGCTGCAGGATGGCGATCTGATCGCCGACGGCGCGCCGGAGCAGGTGATTACGCCGCAGAGCCTGGCGCGGGTCTACGGCGTGCGCGGGCGTATCGAACGCTGCTCGCAGGGCACGCCGCAGGTGCTGATAGACGGCCTGGTAAACCAGCCGACGATTTAATCCAGGAAAAAGCCCGGCATCGCCGGGCTTTCTTTATCGCGCAGCGTGGGTTAGCGCCTCGCTCACGCGTTCAACAACGTGCTGAGCGGTGACGATGCCGCCGGACAGATAAACCTCGGCCGCCGGCAGGTAAACCACCTGGCCTTTCTTCACCGCTATGGTTTTCTTCAGCGCGGTGGTGGTAAGGATTTTCTGCGGCGCCACCGCGTTCGGCCGCCCGGTCGCGGCGTCCCTGTCGATGATGAACAGCCAGTCCGGATTCAGTTTGGCCACCTGCTCAGGCGTCAGCTTGTTGCCGCGCACGTCTTTTTCATCGGACTGCAACGCGGACGCGAAGCCGAGGGCGTCATAGACGAAGCTGAAACGGCTCTTGGGGGCGTAAGCGCTGATCTTGCCGCCGGAGAACAGCACCACTAGCCCGCGTCCGGCCTGGGCGGCCTGCGGTTTGACCGCCGCGATCTGCGCATCCAGCTTATCGACCGCCGCCTGCGCCTGTTGCTGCTTATCGAACAGCTCGCCCAGCTGCAGCGTGCGCTGTTTCAGGCTGCCCAACTGATCCTGCTGATCGACGGACATATTCAGCGTCGGCGCCAGCGCGTTCAGCTCGTCATAGGCTTTGGACGCCCGGCCGGCGATCAGGATCAGATCCGGTTTGGCGGCGCGCAGCACGGCCATATCCGGCTCGAACAGGGTGCCGGCATTGAGGTATTTGTCGTCCTGATAGCGCTTCAGGCTATCCGGCAAATTCTTACGGTTGCCGGGCAGCGCCAGCGGTTCGACGCCCAGCAGCTGCAGCGTTTCCAGCGAGGCGTAATCCAGCACCACGATGCGCTGCGGGTGTTTCTTCACCTCGGTGCTGCCGTTCAGGTGCTGGACGTTGACGGTGGCCGGGGCCGCCGGCGCGTCGGTTTTGCTGTGGCAACCCGCCAGCGCCATCGCGGCCAGCAGGGCGATCATCAGGGGGAGCGGCGTAATTTCATGGGGCTTCCTCACTGTGATGGAATGAAAAGGGCGCGCAGCGCGCGCCCGGGGGCATCAGAAGTTGTAGGTCATGCCGACGGTGTAACGGCGGCCGTCCAGCGTGGTGCGGTAGTGATCGTAATCCACGGTCTTGTCGAGAATGTTGTAGACCCCGCCGGTCAACTGCAGGTTTTTCGCCGCCTGGTAGCTCAGGCCCGCATCGACGAAGGTGTAGGACGGGGTGCTGGTCTCCATCGACGTGCGGCTCAGGTAGTCTGAGGTGCGGCTGCGGAAGTTAACGCGCGACCACAGGCTGAGGTCTTGCGTGGCCTGCCAGTCCAGCACGGTGTTGAGCATATGCTTCGGCATCTGGTTCAGCGCCTTGCCCTGGAACTCGCCGCTCTTCTGCTCGGAAGCGGTGTAGGTGTAGTTGGCGTTCCACTTCCAGTCTTTGTTAATCTGCCAGCCGAAGGTGGCTTCTACGCCGCGCATATTGGCTTTGTCGACGTTGACGCGATCGCTGATAAAGTCGTAGACGTCATTGCCGATCTTACAGTCCGGCGTGTCTTCGCAGCGGCGCACTTCGGTGATCTTGTTCTTGAAGTCGGTGTTGAAGACGGTGACCCCGGCGTTGACGCCTTTCAGGCTATCCCACATCAGGCCGATCTCTTCGCTCAGGCTCTTCTCCGGCTGCAGATCCGGGTTGCCGACGATGATGCCTTTACGCACGCCGCCGCCGGTGACCTGGCCCCAGTTGGCGGAGGATTGGCGCAGGTCCGGCGATTTGTAGCCGGCGGAGACGCCGCCTTTCAGCGTCCACTGTTCGGTCAGGTGCCAGACCCCGTACATGCGCGGCGTCCAGTGGCTGCCGAAGTTTTCGTCCTGATCCATGCGGATGCCGGTCGTCAGACTGAAGTCGTTGGTCAATGCCCACTCATCTTCGGCGAACAGCGCCCAGCTCCAGCGCGTCAGCTTGCTGAGACCTTGCGCCGATTCAAGCTGGTTGCCGCTGTCGCTCAGTTTTTCATAGCGATACTGACCGCCGAGGTTCAGCATGTGTGAACCCAGCTCGAACTGGTTCTGGGTGTTGAAGATGGTGTTGTACATCTTCATTTTGCGGCCCGGGTTGTTGGTCTCTTCCCGCTGAACGTAGCTGGTGGAGTTGCCGAAGTCGTAATAGCCGTTGTGGGTCAGCGCGTAGTTGGTGCGCGTATACAGGCTTTCGCTGCGCGATGTCGGCGTGCATTTGCCTTTGCTGCAGCGTTCCGCTACCACCGATTTGCCCGGCGTGCTGTTGCGATCCTGCAGCGAACGACCGATTTCGAAGTCGAATTCGTTTTTCTCGTCCGGGGTCAGGGTGAACACCGCGGTGCCGCTGCGCATGCGCTGCTCGTTGTAACCGTTGGTGATTTTATCTTCGGCGCGGCGCGACAGCAGGCCGTTGACCCGCAGGCCGAGCAGGCCTTCAACCAGCGGGCCGGAGGCGTAGGCGTTGGTCTGGAACAGATCGCCGGAATCGCGGTTTTCCTGAAGGGTGGCGTCGCCGTGCAGCGAGCCTTTCCACTCGGTGCGCGAGGTTTTGCGGGTGATGACGTTGATCACGCCGCCCATGGCGTCGGAACCGTACAGCGAAGACATCGGCCCGCGCACCACTTCGATACGTTCGATGGCTTCCATCGGCGGCAGCCAGCCCTGTTCGATGCCGGCGTTATCGCTGTTCGGCCGGGTGCCGCGGGTGTCGACGCGCTTGCCGTCCACCAGGATCAGCGTGTACTTGGAAGACATGCCGCGAATGCTGATGTCGCTGCTGCTGGCGCCGCCGGTGACCACTACGCCCGGCACGTCTTTCAGCGCGTCGGTCACGTCGCGATAGGCCTTATCTTCGATCTGCTGGCGCGGGATCACCGAGATGGAGGCGGCGGAGTCCTGAATTTTTTGCTGGAAGCCGGAGGCGGTGACGACCATGGTGTCTTGGGTGTCGTCCTGCGGCGCGGCCAGTGCGGCGGTGGCGCTGAGTGAGGCGATCACCAGAGCGGCGAGCTTGCTGTAACGTGGCGTTTCCATGAGGTAAACCTTTCCTGGATTGAAGTGAAAGTAATTAACCAATTGAATTTCTAATGAAATAATTCATCGTTCGCTGAGAAATCCGTCGCTTCGTCAGCGTTGCGTGAGGCCATTGTAAGGATTTTTTACTGAATGTAAACGCTAATGATAATTCATATCATTTATATGCTTGTTATTCTGGCGGGAAAGAGTAACCGGATGAATTAAAGGGAAAAGCGGCGCAGCAGACGTGCGCCGGAGAGGCTCAGCGTTTCTGGATATAGGTGATGGTCAGCGCCAGCGCCAACACCAGGCCTTTGATAATGTCCATGGCGTAGTAGGGCACCGAGAGCATCACCAGGCCGTTTTGCAGCACGCCGAGGATCACCGCGCCGATCAGGGTGCCGAGCGCATTGGGTTTGCCGGCGCCGGCCAGCGAGAAGCCGATATAGGCCGCCGCCACCGCGTCCATCAGATAGCCGCCGCCGGCATTGACCTGCGAAGAGCCAATACGTGACGCCAGCAAGATGCCGCCAAGCGCCGCCAGCCAAGAGGAAATGACGTAAGCGGCAACCCTGTAACGTACGGTTCGGATGCCCGACAGACGCGCAGCCTCGGGGTTGCCGCCGATGGCGTACATGCGGCGGCCGTGCTTGGTCAACGACAGGAACAGCTGCACCGCCACGGTGACCGCCAGCATGATCAGCACGATCACCGGCACCTGACCGAGAGCGGCAAACACTTCCGGGATCGGGCCTTCCGCCATGTCGCCGTTCGGCAGCACCATGTTTTGGGTGATGGAGCCGCCGTAGCTGTAAGTCATCGCCACGCCCTGGATCACGAACAGGCTGGCCAGTGTCGCCAGCATATCGGGAATTCTGAACACCACGATCAGCAGGGCGTTGAACAGGCCGACAAGCGTGCACAGCAACAGCGTCACTACGATGGCGCCGGTGGTGCCGAACCCGTGCCAGACGAACAGCGAAATCACCAGCGCGTTGGCCAACGAGGCGGTCGAACCGACCGACAGATCGAAACCGCCGACCGACAGCGAGATAGAGACGCCGATGGCGATCACCGTCACGATGGCGATCGAACGCAGGATATTGATGATGTTGTTGGCATCGAGAAAGTTGTCCGACGCCAGACCAAACAGGGCGATCAGCGCCGCCACGGTCAGCAGCATGCCCCACTTGTAGAGGAAATCAAACAGCTGTTGGCGCCAGCGCAGCGCAGGCCGCAAGGCAAATTCTTTACTCACGCAGGGGTTCCTCCGGTGGAATAGAGCAATAAGGTTTCTTCGTCGATGTCGGCGGCGTTCAATTCCGCCACGATGCGGCCGTCCCACAGCACGCAGATGCGATCGCACAGGCCAATCAGCTCGGCGAACTCGCCGGAGGCGTAAATCACGCCTTTGCCGGCGCGGGCCAGGCCGTCGATCAGGCTGAACAGCTCCTGTTTGGCCTTGATGTCCACGCCCTTGGTCGGCTCATCGAAGATCAGCACCTCGGCGTCGCCGCGCAGCCATTTGCCGATCGCCACTTTTTGTTGATTGCCGCCTGACAGGCGCGCCAGCCGCTGTTGCGGGCCGGAGGCGCGAATATTCAGACGCTGCATGATCTCGCGCGCCCAGCGCAGCTCTTGCCGCCGGCTGAACAGGCTCCAGCGCGAGAAGCTGTCGTCGGCGCTGACGCTCAGGTTCATCGGGATCGCCTCGTCGATGAAAATACCTTCTTTGCGGCGTTCTTCCGGCACCAGCGCCAATCCTTGTTCGACCGACAAATGCGGCGCGCGTGGCACCCAGGGCTGCCCGCGCAGTTCGCCGCGCTCGAGCTGCGCGGCGCTGGCGCCGAACAATGCCTTGCACAGTTCGGTTTTGCCCGCCCCGGCCAGCCCGGCGATGCCGAGGATCTCGCCTTCATGCAACCGCAGCGAAACGTCGCGCAGCTTATGGCGATCGTGCAAGCCCTGCACCTGCAGCAGCGTTCGCTCAGGGTGTGGCGGGCGCGGCGGCGGGAAGATGTCGTCCAGCCGATGGCCGAGCATCTTCTCGACGATCTGTTCACCGCTCAGCCCGCGCATGGCGTCTTCGCTGACGCGCCGGCCGTCGCGCAGCACCGTCAGCCGATCGCAAATGTCGCTCAGTTCATGGATGCGGTGGGAAATAAACACGATGCCGATGCCTTCGGATTGCAGGCGGCGCACCACGTTAAACAGGCGCTCGCTCTCGGCGCGATCGAGCGGCGCGGTCGGTTCATCGAGCACCAGAAAACGGCAGCGGTGCGACAGCGCGCGCGCCAGCAGCACCTGCTGTTTTTCCGCCAGCGTGCAGTCCGCCAGGCGTCTGCGCGGGTTGAGCGGCAGCGCCCATTGCTGCAGCAGCTGCGCGGCGCGGCGGTGCAGCTCCGCCCAGTTCAGCCAGTGGCCCGGCTCGTTCAGCCAGTCCAGCATGATGTTTTCCGCTACCGACAGCGTGGGGATCAGCGCGACGTCGACCTCTTGCTGCACCACGTGAATACCGTGACGGCGCGCCTGCAACGGGGAGTGGATCGCCACCGGCTGGCCGTCGATCAGGATCTCGCCGCGATAATGATCGTGGGCGCCGGAGAGGATCGCCATCAGCGTCGACTTGCCCGCGCCGTTGGCGCCGACCAGCGCATGGATTGATCCGCCCTGCAGCGTGAAGTCCACGTCCTGTAGCGCGTTGAAGCCGGCGAAGGCGATCGAGATATTGCGCATCTCGAGGCGTGAAGGCGTTGCGGTTGACATAGGGTGTTAAGGCCGTTTAGATGTTTAGATGGCTGTTTTACTCTGTTGTAACACAGATTGCGCCGTTGGCAACCCACAAAATGGCATAACGGCGATGAAAAAAGCGTGGGTGGGCAGGGGCGCAACCCGCGTCAGGCTGCGCCGGTGCGAGAAGCGGTCAGAAGGTGGTAGGGGTGTGTGCGCTGACGATGCGGCAAACGCGAGCCGACGTATTGCTGAAGCTGTGCGGAATGCCGGTGTTGATGGCGTAACTCTGACCGGCGCTCAGGCAATAGCTCTGGCCGTTGATGGTCAGCACGATCTCGCCCTCCAGCAGGGTGCCGATCTCTTCGCCCTGATGCTTGATCTTTTCGCCGGTGGTGGTGCCGGGCTGGTAGGTTTCCAGCATCATCGCCAGGTTGCGCGTCGGGCTGCCGTTGTGCACCAGCTTCATCGACACCCCCTGGCTGCCGATCTCAATCAGATCCTCGGCGTCGATCACCACGCGCGGCTCGTCGACGGCCTCCGGTTCGGCAAAGAATTCCGACAGCGACAGGCCATACACCTTCAGCAGCTTTTGCAGCGTGCTGATGGCCGGGCTGACCTTGTCCTGTTCGATGGTGCTGATCGCACTGTGGGTTAACCCGGACAGTTCGGCGACCCGGCGCTGCGACAAACCCAATTGCTGACGGATCTGTGACAGGCGTTTGCCCGGTGCCAAGCTGGCTTCGCTCATAGCGGTACTTCCTTCTGGTAGGGGCGACAGGCAGACATGAATATCGTTACCGGGCGCCTGTCTGGGCGATAACGATGCTGCATGATATCGATAGTTAGGGCAGGTTTGGAAAATATATTGCCCATGTTCACTCTCGGTGCGTTGGACGAAATAGTTGACGTAAAAATGGCAGCAAGGCCTTTTCGGTCAATATTTTATCAATTTAGCAGCCGGTGGTGAATAATCAAACAGGATTGTAACATTTGCAAACCCATTCTGTTAAGACTATGTTTCATATTGTGGATGTTATTTTGAGCGCCCGGCAGCGGCGCGACCTGGTGAGAAATCCAATCATGTGTTGAATCGAACGGCGGACGGGCGCCAACGCGCCTTAAGAGCATAATGGCGGGTGACGTATGCAAACCAATAGCGCAGCAGTTGAACATTTTGCACAGCATCATGAAGAGAGGCGAAGTAGCGCGTTCCAAAATGAGGTCGCTCATTATTTGGAACGCCATCCCGCCACGCAGTATATCGATATCCTTCTCACCGATCTCAATGGTTCCTTCCGCGGCAAACGCATACCCGTCTCAGGGTTGAAAAAACTGGAAAAAGGCAGCTACTTCCCCGCGTCGGTGTTCGCTATGGACATCCTCGGCAACGTGGTGGAGGAGGCCGGCTTTGGGCAGGAACTCGGCGAGCCGGATCGCATTTGCCTGCCGGTGCCCGGTTCGCTGACGCCGTCGGCCGCCGATCCGGAGCATATCGGCCAGGTGTTGCTGACCATGCTGGATGAAGATGGCACTCCCTTTGACGTTGAACCCCGTAATGTGCTGAACCGCGTGTGGCAGGCGCTGCGACAGCGCGGCTTGTTCCCGGTGGCAGCGGTAGAGCTGGAGTTTTATCTCATCGACAGGCAGCGCGACGCAGAAGGCGATTTGCAACCGCCGTGTGCGCCTGGCACGCAGGAGCGCAACACCCAAAGCCAGGTGTACTCCGTCGATAACCTGAACCATTTCGCCGAGGTGCTGAACGATATCGACGCGCTGGCGAAGCTGCAGGGGCTGCCGGCGGACGGCGCGGTGGCGGAGGCCTCGCCGGGGCAATTCGAGGTCAACCTGCGTCATACCGACGATATCTTGCTGGCCTGCGACCACGCGCTGGCGTTGAAACGGCTGGTGCGGCTGGTGGCCGAGAACCACGGCATGCACGCCACCTTTATGGCCAAGCCCTATGAGGATTACGCCGGCAGCGGCATGCACGTGCACGTCAGCATGCAGGACGGCGCGGGCAACAACCTGTTCGCCGACGCCGAAGGCGAGGATTCGCCGCTCTTGAAACAGGCGCTGGCCGGGATGATCACCCTGATGCCGGCGTCGATGGCGCTGTTGGCGCCGAACGTCAATGCCTATCGGCGTTTCCAGCCGGGGATGTATGTGCCGATCCAGGCCGCCTGGGGCCACAACAATCGCACCGTGGCGCTGCGCATTCCCTGCGGCGAACCGGAGAATCATCGGGTGGAGTACCGCGTGGCCGGCGCCGACGCCAACCCCTATCTGGTGATGGCGGCGATCCTGGCCGGCATGTTGTACGGGTTGGACAACGCGCTGCCGTTGCCTGAGCCGGTGACCGGCAACGGGCTAGAGCAGGAGGGGCTGCCGCTGCCGATCCGCCAGAGCGATGCGCTGTACGAGTTTGAACATCAGCACGCGTTGACCCACTATCTCGGCGAGCGTTTCACCCAGGTTTATCACGCCTGCAAGACGGACGAATTGCTGCAGTTTGAACGGCGGGTGACGGAAACCGAGATCGACTGGATGTTGAAAAATGCCTGAATGGGCGTATAAAGTAAGAAGTATGTGCGGGCGACCGGCCTGCCGGTAGCGGATTAATTCGCCTGCCGGGCTGGTTTTCCGTTCGATCGACAAAAAGAATTTGTATTTGAGGGCTTCCGGATCTTGTCATCCGGAGGCATTCTGGTGCAAAATATCTCAAATGCAGATAGCCGACGTTTTGAAAGCGTCGGTTATTTTTTTTGCATTAAGTTTTACCAACGTAGCGTTTCATACACCAAGCGAGGCCGGACACCGATCCGGATAGATAAATAGTTTCGTGCACGATCAAACAAAACTTTATGGTCGTGACTCATGAGGATTAGAAAGATGGGGCAATTTTTCACTTTAGCGCCGGTGCCCGCCGGTTTCCGCTGTGGCCGCAGCGACTATGGAGCAGCCGAGGTTACCTCGACCCGTTATCCAGCTTACAATCCCCTTCTTTTAGAATTAAGTCGCTCGTTGCGAAGTTTCCCCGCAACCTTAAGTCTTGGCGTGTCCGCCATCCGCAAGGCTCAAGGTAAGGGGGGGCTGAACAATGTCCGATAACACCCTTAACGCCGCTCCGGCTCAGCGCACTCAGCTGCGTAAAACCCTGACATTAGTTCCGGTAGTGATGATGGGTCTGGCTTATCTGCAGCCAATGACCATCTTCGATACCTTCGGCATCGTATCCGGCCTGACCGATGGTCACGTCGCGACCGCGTACGCCTTCGCTCTGCTGGCGATCCTGTTTACCGCCCTGAGCTACGGCAAGCTGGTGAAGAAGTTCCCTTCCGCCGGTTCCGCCTACACTTACGCCCAGAAAGCCATCAGCCCGCACGTCGGCTTTATGGTGGGTTGGTCATCGCTGCTGGACTACCTGTTCATGCCGATGATCAACATTTTGCTGGCCAAGATTTACCTGGAAGCGATCTTCCCGGGCGTCCCGTCCTGGATCTTCGTGGCGGTGCTGGTCGGGTTGATGACGATTTTCAACCTGCGCGGCATCAAGCTGGTGGCCAACCTGAACTCCATCATCGTGGTGGTGCAGGTGGCGATCATGATCGTGTTCCTGGGGCTGGTGATCAACGGCGTTTACCACGGCGAAGGCGCCGGTACGCTGGTCAGCAGCCGCCCGTTCTGGTCCGATAACGCTCACGTGGTGCCGATGATTACCGGCGCGACCATCCTGTGCTTCTCGTTCCTGGGCTTCGACGGCATCAGCTCGCTGTCCGAAGAAACCAAAGACGCAGAGAAAGTGATCCCGAAAGCCATCTTCCTGACGGCGCTGATCGGCGGCATCATCTTTATCGTGGTGTCTTACTTCGTGCAGCTGTATTTCCCGGACATCTCGCGCTTCAAGGATCCTGACGCGTCGCAGCCTGAAATCATGCTGTACGTGGCGGGCAAGTTCTTCCAGTCGGTGATCCTGGTGTTCTCCTGCGTGACGGTATTGGCGTCAGGCATGGCGGCGCACGCGGGCGTTTCGCGTCTGATGTACGTGATGGGCCGCGACGGCGTGTTCCCGACTCGCTTCTTCGGCTATGTGCATCCGAAGTGGCGTACCCCGGCGCTGAACGTGCTGCTGGTTGGCGCCATCGCGCTGTCCGCGGTGTCGTTTGACCTGGTGACCGCGACCGCGCTGATCAACTTCGGTGCGCTGGTGGCCTTCACCTTCGTCAACCTGTCGGTGATCTCGCAGTTCTATATTCGCGACAAGATGAACCGCACCGTGAAGGACACGTTCAACTACCTGATCCTGCCGGTGATGGGCGCACTGACCGTCGGCGCGCTGTGGATCAACCTGGAAGCCAGCTCGATGACGCTGGGCCTGGTTTGGGCGGCCATCGGTCTGATCTACCTGGCCTTCGTCACCCGCAGCTTCCGTCTGCCGGTGCCGCAAGCGAGCGAAGACGCCGCCTAAGCGCGAGCCGCTCCTCAGCCACAAAAAAGGCCGCTTTCGCGGCCTTTTCCTTTTCTGCTTGCTGCGGGTTTTATCCCACCAACTCTTTGCCGTAATCGAACAGCGCTTTCAGCAGGGCGGTTTTCTCTTTGTCGCCTTCGTGCAGGTTATACAGTGATTCGAGCTGCAGCAGGTAACTCTGCACGCGCTCCGCGCTTAAGGCTTCCTGACGATGTTGCAGCCAGCGGCGCTGCTCGGCGTCGTCCAGCGTATTCGGGTAGTTGCGCGCGCGGAAGCGGAACAGCAGCTCTTTCATGCGGCTGTCGCTGAAGGCCAGATCCAGCGCCGGCAGGTTCTGCGGCTTGGTCTGCTGGATAATCCTCATCGCCGCCTTGTCGGCGTCGCTGAAGAAACCGTCGTACAAGCGGGCGTCGACGTCCTCGGAACCTTTGAACGGCTCGGCTTCGGCGAACAGCGCCACCACTTTCTCGCGCACTTCCGGGTGCTGTTTCAGCAGCTGCAGATTTTGCAGGCACGCCTGACGATCGATGCCCAGCCGCTCGGCGTTCTCCGGCAGCAGGGTTTTGGCCGGCGCCAGCACCGGGCATTTGTTGATGTGCACCAGCTTGATCGGCACCGGCGCCTGATCCGGCGCCAGATCGTCGCGGCGGGTGTACAGCCGTTCACGCAGCTGCTCAGCGCTCAGCGTCAGCAGCGGCGTCATGTCGCCGGCGAGATCGCACATGATCACCGCGTTTTTGTTGTCCGGGTGCCAGGCCAGCGGCGACACCCAGCTGGTGTTGCCGCGCGCCGCGCCGAACATGCCGGAGACGTGCACCAGCGGCGTCATTTCGGCGACGTCGATCAGGGCGTTCAGTTTGTGCTTGTTGCGGTGCTGCAGCAGGAAATCGAACAGCCGCGGCTGCGCCTGCTTAACCAGCTTGGCCATGGCGATGGTGGCGTATACGTCTGACATCGCGTCGTGAGCCTGCGTGTGTTCGACGCCGTTGGCGCGCGTGAGGTGTTCGAGGCGGAAGCTGGGGAAACCGTCTTCGTTTTCCGGCCAGACGATGCCGTCCGGGCGCAGGGCGTAGCAGGCGCGCATCACATCCAGCAGATCCCAACGCGAGTTGCCGTTTTGCCAGCTGTAGGCGTAGGGATCGTAGAAGTTGCGATAGAAGATATTGCGGCTCACTTCGTCATCGAAGCGGATGTTGTTGTAACCGAGAATGCAGGTGCCGGCCACGCTGAAGGCCTGATGGATTTGGCGGGTGAACTCGGCTTCATTAACGCCTTTGGCGCGCGCCACCTGCGGCGTGATACCGGTAATCATCACCGCCTCCGGTTCCGGCAAGTAGTCGTCGGCCGGGGCGCAGTAGATGACCAGCGGCTCTTCGATAATGTTGAAATCCATATCGGTGCGCACGCCGGCGAACTGCGCCGGGCGGTCCAGCGACGGGCTCTTGCCGAAGGTCTCGTAATCGTGAATGTAAAATGTGGCCGTTGCCTTGCTGCTCAAAATCGCGTCTCTTCAGTGGCGGATACAATATGTCTCTATTGTAACGGCGTGGGGAGCGATGCCAAGCGGCGGTTAGCGAAATGCGCGCAATTACGCACGGCGATAGTAATCCAGCCGCTGATGAAAGTAGGGGAGCAGGTGGTCGGGGATCTGTTGTTCCGTTTCCGTCTGGGTCGAGGCGATGCCGTAGCGCTCGTTGTAGATCACGCTGATGGCCAGCAAATCGGTTTCTATTTTCTCGCGTTGCGCCTGCGGTAAGCTATCCAGCTTTCGAGCCATCGTTATCTCCCTGTTAATCTTAGGGTATAATAGGATCGTTAGCCGGTCTTGTCCCTACCCATTCCGGGGGGCGGCGGAGGCCTGAACGCTTTGCTGCGGGCAGGGGGGCAGACTGTGGCGGGCGGCGAACTCGCTCTGCGCCTGGTGCGCATTGAGGCGATCTGCCCGATTATACAGCGAACAGGCGCCGCTTATCACTGCCGCCCAAAACAGGGTGCACAGCAGCAAAACCCCCAACCAGATTTTTTGGTTATAGGTCATAAGTCCTCCACGGACGCTAAGAGAAATAACATTGACCATTAAATTAAATCAGGGGTTACATCAATGGTATTTAAACAGTAGGGATTAATCGTAATCTTGTCCCGACTCTTTTGTTACTAAACCCATGATGGATGTTTCAAAAGATTCCTTAAGATAATATTAAGAAAAGTGTTTAAGGGCGCCGTAATTCTATTTAATATTTGTTTAAATATCCGCGGATACAATCAACCACATTCAATGCCAATGTGGGTGACAATGATGAAAACGCTACTGTTGACCGGCGCTACCGGCTTTCTTGGTGGTGCGGTTCTCGAAAAATTATTGATTGAAAATCAGTCTGTTAATTATCTTTTGCTGGTGCGTGCAGACGATGCGCAGCAAGGGCTGGCCCGTATTCGCGCGAATATGGAAAAGTTTAATATCGATGCGAATCTGCTGTCTAAAATTACGATTGAAAATATATTATTGGGCGACCTTTCCGAGCCGGCCGACTTTTTAACTGACGCGCGTATTAACAATGTTACGCACGTTATTAACTGCGCGGCCGTCGCTTCATTTGGTAATAACCCGCTCATTTGGAAGGTAAACGTAGAAGGCACTCTGGCCTTTGCCGAAAGAATGGCGCAGGTGCCGGGATTAAAACGTTTCCTGCACGTCGGCACCGCCATGTCCTGTTCGCCGGAGCCGGGTTCGCTGGTGGCGGAGAGCGGCGAGTTTGAGGAAGACGCCGAACACCTGGTGGAATATACCCGTTCCAAATCCACCATCGAACAGCTGATGCGCCAGCGCTGCCCGCAAATGCCGTTGACCATCGCTCGTCCGTCGATCGTGGTGGGGCACACCCGCCTGGGCTGCCAGCCTTCCAGCAGCATTTTCTGGGTGTTTGGCATGGCGCTGATGCTGCGCAAGTTCATGTGCTCGCTGCAGGACAATATCGACGTGATCCCGGCGGACTACTGCGCGGATGCGCTGGTGATGCTGATGAACAGCGAAACGCTGGAGAACGACGTTTATCACATCTCCGCCGGTGAGGAGAGCAGCGTCAGCTTTGCCGAAATTGACAACGCCATGGCGGCCGCGCTGGAAAAAGCGCCGGTGGGCGATGAGTATGCGCAGGTGACCTATGACGCGCTGGTGAAAATGCGCCGCCAGCTGAAAGACATTTTCGGCCCGTGCAACGAGCGGCTGATGCTGAAGGCGATGCGCCTGTACGGCTCGTTCGCCATGCTCAACGTGCGTTTCAGCAACGAGAAGATCCTCAAGCTGGGCATGCCGAAACCGCCGCGTTTCACCGACTACATCGCCGGCTGCGTGCAGTCGACGCGCGGGCTGTCTATCCAGCAGCAGATGGTGGTGGACTTCAAATAACCGCCGGGCGCAACGGGCGCCCGAGGTTATCGTCCGTTACCAGGACGAAGACGACCAGAAGACGCGGCCGAGCACCACCAGTTGCTCCTTGCGCTGCTGATAGCTGAGATGCTCGTCCTGGTACTCTTCCCGGTTGAGGGAGCGGATGACGACGCCGCCGTCCGGCTGTTCGATCAGCACCTTCACCCGCAGCAAATTGCCGTGGCGTATGGCGTAGGTCTTGCCCTCGCGGATGCGCGTGTCGTCGGTATTGATGCCGACCACGTCGCCGTCCTGCAGACGCGGTTCCATGCTGGAGCCGGAGATGCGGATAATGCGCGCGGCGTTGACCGCCACCCCCATCTTGTGCAGATAGTAACGGCGGAAGATCAGCGAAAACTCCTCGCGATCGACGATTTCGTAGCAGCCGTCGCCGGCGGAAAAATCGATATCCAGCAGCGGGATCTCCACAAACTCTTCCTTGTCTTGTTCGGTATCTTCCCATACCACCGGTTTCAAACGGGCGGGCTGGAAGTCCGACTCCGCCGCCACGTTGTCAAACGGGCGCACCAGCTGCTTTTCATGAAACACGTCGAACCAGCCCTTGGGCAAATTCAGCCTGGCCTCGATCCGCCTGGCCAGATTGTCGCCAAGATTGCGGGAGGATTTCTCCCCGATGATTTGGCTCAGCGTCGGCGCGGAAGACTCAACCAGCGTGGCGAACTCATTCTGGTTGACGCCTTGCCGGGCGTAGCGGGCCATTAATTCGCGCAGATTGTTGCGCCTGATTTCTTTAGTTTCCATCGTGCAATGATCGCACTCTTTAGCAAAAAGGTAAATAACGATTTTGCTAAAAAACGCTTGCGCATGATTTAGCAATTAGCTAAAACAAAAAGGGTGAGCCAAGGGTTCACCTGTGCGGAGCGGCCTGTCATGATGAGAGACCGCTCAGTGAAATCAAACGAGAGAGGGACTTTACGATGTACAAGATTGATTACAATAGCTACCGATCGGTCGCCAGCTTCGGCCACCGCGTGCGCTTTCTGGTGCTGCACTACACGGCGCAAAACTTCGCCGACTCGGTGACGTCATTGACCGGAAAATCGGTCAGCGCGCACTATCTGGTGCCGGATCCGACCGATGCCACCTATCAGGCCGCCGGCTTCAGCGGCGTGCGCATTTTCAACCTGGTGGACGAGAACGAGCGCGCCTGGCATGCCGGCACCAGCCAGTGGGGCACCCGCAGCAATATCAACGACACCTCGATCGGCATCGAGATCGTCAACCTGGCGAGCGGCGACGGTGGAAACATCACCTTCCCGCCGTTCAATCCGCAGCAGATCGAGGCGGTCACCCAGCTGGCGCAGAACATCCTGCAGCGTTATCCGGACATCTCGCCGGTGAACGTGGTGGCGCACTCCGACATCGCGCCGGGCCGCAAGAGCGATCCGGGCCCGCAGTTCCCGTGGCAGCAGCTGTATCAGGCCGGCGTCGGCGCCTGGTATGACGAAGCGACCAAGCAGCAGCGCCAGCAGGAATACTGCAGCCAGGGTCTGCCGGCGCAGGCTGAGCTGCTGAAACTGTTCGCCCAATACGGCTACGACACCTCGGCGGCGAACACCGCAGAAGGCTATCGCCAGCTGGTGCGCGCGTTCCAGCTGCACTTCCGTCCGCAGAAGTATGACGGCGTGATGGATGTTGAAACCGCCGCCGTTCTGCGCGCGCTGGTCGACAAATACGTCGCCTGAGCCTGAGTGCGAATGAGGGACGCCTCATTCGCCTTTTCCTTGCCGGGCTTCCTCCGCTAAAATAGCGGCCTGGCTGGTGTTTATCGGAGGCACTGTGCGCCTCGATCGAAAAATCTCTTCACTTGAACTGCTGACCTATCGCCACTATCGCATCGTTCACGGCGTGCGCATCGGGCTGGCGTTTATCCTGACCTTTCTGCTGATCCGCCTGCTGGCGGTGCCCGAAGGCACCTGGCCGCTGATCACCTTGGTGGTGGTGATGGGGCCGATCTCGTTTTGGGGCAACGTGCTGCAGCGGGCGCTGCAACGCATTGCCGGCACGGTGTTCGGCGCGGCTTCCGGCCTGATCGCCCTGTATCTGGAACTCTATTCGCTGCCGCTGATGCTGGCATGGTGCGGCGTGGTGATGTTCGTCTGCGGTTACCTGACGCTCGGCAAACGGCCGTATATGGCGCTGCTGGTGGGGATCACGCTGGCGGTGGTGTGCGGCGCGGGCGCCGGTGACATGCACACCGCGCTGTGGCGCAGCGGCGACGTGATCTTCGGCTCGCTGCTGGCGCTGCTGTTCACCAGCATCTACCCGCAGCGCGCCTATATTCTGTGGCGCATGCAGATGGCGGACTGCCTGCAAACCGCCGCCCGCCTCTACGGCGCGTATTTTTCGCCGAACGTCATTGAGCGGCCGCGGCTGGAGCCGCAGCTCAAAGATCTGTTGAATCAGGTGGTGAAGCTGCGCAGCCTGATCGTGCCCGCCAGCAAGGAAACCCGCATCCCCAAAGCGGTGTTCGAGGCGGTGCAAACCCTCAGCCGCAATCTGGTGTGCACGCTGGAGCTGATGGCCGACGCCTACTGGGCCTCGCGCGAAACGCACTTCATTATGTTGAACGCCCGCACGCTGCGCAGCACCCAGCTGCTGACGCTGAGCTCGCTGGAGTCGTTGGCGGTGCTGATGCGCGAAGGGCCGCAGGCGCAGCGGCAGGCGGCGGCGGGGCAGTTGGCGGAGATCGCCGGCGAGCTGAAAACGCTGATGCAAGAGGTCAGCCTTGGCCAGCACGGCGAAGCGCCGATTTACGGCTATGTCTGGCTCAGCATGGAGCTGGCGCAGCAGTTGGAGGAGTTGGGGGATTTGCTCCAGGTTTGCACCGCCGCCGGGCGCGAATAAGGGGTCAGATCATGAAGGCGGCGCTTTGGGTTTTGGCCGCCGGGGCAAAGTGGGTAAGATAAGCCAATCACTGTTGTGCCGGACCGCCACAAACCTGTATCTTGGTGCCATGTGGCCGTAAGCAAATGAATCTGTGTATTACTAAAGCAAGGGTATAAAGATGGATAATGCAAATAAGCCGAGTTTCCAGGACGTGCTGGAGTTTGTGCGTATGTTCCGCCGCAAAAACAAACTGCAACGCGAGATCGTCGACAACGAAAAGAAAATTCGTGATAACCAGAAGCGCGTGCTGCTGCTCGACAACCTGAGTGAGTACATCAAGCCCGGCATGAGCATTGAAGACATTCAGGGCATCATCGCCAACATGCGCAGCGACTACGAAGATCGCGTTGATGACTACATCATCAAAAATGCCGATCTGTCCAAAGAACGCCGCGAGCTGTCCAAAAAGCTGAAAGCGATGGGCGAAGTGAAGTAACCCGCTTTAGCGGGCCGGGCGTCCTGCCTGGCCCGCATCCTTGTCCCGCCTGATTTTCCGTTCTTGCCGACACTGCCGTTTCCGTTGGGGCGTTCCCCGGCGGCCGAAGGCGCCTCCCCATCCTGCAGGACCTGCAGGTGACCGCCGGGGAACGCGTGTTACTGCTCCGCGCCGTACATGTCGAAGTCGAAATACTTGTCGTTGATTTTCTTGTAAGTGCCGTTGGCGCGGATCGCCTGCAGCGCGGCGTTGAAGGCGTTAAGCAGCGCGGTATCCTCTTTGCGCACCCCGATGCCGTCGCCGACGCCGAAGTACTTGCTGTCGCTCAATTCGGCGCCGATAAAGGCAAAGTCTTTGCCGCCGGGCGTTTTGAAGAATTCGCTGGCGCTGACGCTGGCCAGCAGCGACGCATCCAGGCGGCCGTTGGCCAGATCTTCGTTCACCTCCTGCTGGCTTTGGTAGGCGACCACGTTGACGCCGGCCGGCCGCCACAGCGCGTTGGCGTAGGTCTCCTGGCTGGAACCTTGCTGCACGCCGACCGATTTGCCCTTCAGCGAGGCGGCTGTAGGCTGCAGATTGCTGCCTTTATGCGCCACCAGCCGCGCCGGGGCGTTGGAGACTTTGCTGGAGAAAGCGATCTGCTGCCGGCGCTGCGGCGTAATGGTCATCGACGAGGCGATGGCGTCGAACTTCTTCGCCTGCAGGCCGGGGATCATGCCGTCCCAGCTGCTTTCCACCCACACGCATTTGGCCTGCATCTGGTCGCACAGCGCCTGGGCGATATCGACGCCGAAGCCGGTCAGCTTGCCCTGCGGATTTTTATACTCCAGCGGCGGAAAGGTGGGATCGATGCCCAGCTTGATCACTTTGCCGCTGAATTCACCGCTCAGCGCGGGAAAGCTCGCGGCCAGCGGCAGCAACAACAACAGCCCTTTGATGATTTTCATGTCATTTCCTCTGTGTTGGCGATTAAACCGCGGGGCGAGCCAAAAAGCGCTCGACCAATTTGACCCAGTAAGTGGCGCCCAGCGACAGACTGTCGTCGTTGAAGTCATAACCGGGGTTGTGCAGAGAATTGTCCGGCGTGGCGGGGCCGTTGCCGATAGAGATGTAGCTGCCCGGGCACTTCTCCAGCATAAAGGCAAAATCTTCGCTGGCGGTGAACGGCCGCAGCGTGGGGATCACCCGGCTCTCTCCGGCCCATTCCAGCGCCACCGCGCGCGCCAGTTCGGTTTCTGCCGGGTGGTTCACCAGCACCGGGTAGCCGTGCTGATAGTCGATCTCCGCGCGGGCGCCGAAGCTGGCGGCCTGCGCCGTGACCAGTTCGGTGATGCGCTGTTCCAGCCGCGCACGCACCGCCGCCGTCAGCGCGCGCACGCTGAGCGTCAGGGTGGCGGTCGCCGGGATCACGTTGGCGGCCTGGCCGGCCTGCATCGCCCCCACGGTGACGATCGCCGTTTCCTGCGGATCGATATTGCGCGCCACGATGGTTTGCAGGCTCATAACGATGGCTGCGCAGGCCACCACCGGATCGACGGTGCTCTGCGGCACCGCGCCGTGGCCGCCGTGGCCGTGCAGGGTGATGTGCACCGTATCGGCCGAGCACATGAAGGGGCCGCCGGCGAAGCCCAGGTGGCCGGTGGGTAAGCCGGGCACGTTGTGCATGGCGAACACCGCGTCGCAGGGGAAGCGCTCAAACAGGCCGTCTTCGATCATCACTTTGGCGCCGCCGCCGCCTTCTTCCGCCGGCTGAAAGATCAGGTGCAGCGTGCCGCAAAAGTTCGGCTGCCGCGCCAGATAGCGCGCCGCCGCCAGCAGCATGGCGGTGTGCCCGTCGTGGCCGCAGGCATGCATCACCCCGGAATGGGTGCTGGCGTAAGGCAGTTCGGTGGTTTCGGCAATCGGCAGGGCGTCCATGTCGGCGCGGATGCCGAGCGATTTTCCCGGCCCGCGCTGCAGTGTGGCGACAACGCCGGTTTGTCCTACGCCGCGCGTGACGCGGTAACCCCATTCCTCCAGCCGCCGCGCCACCAGATCCGAAGTGGCGAACTCCTGGAATCCCAATTCCGGGTGGGCGTGAATATGGCGGCGAAGGGCGACCATCTCATCATGAACGGCGGCGATCTCAGGCAGTAGCAGTGAATGCATCATCACGGTCTCCGGCAAAAGGGTCCCGGCCAGTGGGCGGGGAACGGGGCAGAGGGGATAGGCATCGAGACTAGCAAACTCCGTTTTTGCCGGGTAGCCGCCGTTCGGTTATGCTGACAACCTATGATTGTCAGGAGGTGGACATGAAACTGCACCAACTGCAGGCGCTGGTGGCCAGCGCCGACAGCGGCAGCATTCGCGCGGCGGCGCGGCATCTGGGGCTGTCGCAGGCGGCGGTGACCCGCGCACTGCGCGAACTGGAGCAAGAACAGGCGCTGCCGCTGCTGATCCGCACGCCGACCGGGCTGGGTTTTACCCCCTACGGCAAAACCCTGCTGGCGCACGCCCGGCTGGTGCTGAACCAGTTGGAGCAGGCGCAGGGCGAAATGGCGGCGCTGCGCGGGAGTGCGGCGGATCTGGTCAAGGCGGCGATCACTCCCTGGCTGATGCTGACGGTGCTGCCGCCGGCGGTGATGGCGTTTCGCAGCAAGGTGCCGACGGTGCGGCTGGAACTGTCGGAAAGCCTGATGGCCAACGCCCAGTCGCAGCTCCGCGAGGGCACGATGGATTTCGCCATCACGCCGCTGCCGGCGTCGTCGGCGCCGCAGGAGTTTCACTGCGAGCCGCTGCTTGAGTATGAAACGGCGTACATGGTGCGGCGCGGCCACCCGCTGGCGCACAGCACCTCGCTGCATCAGCTGCTGGAGCAGGATTGGGTGATGAGCTATACCCAGGAAAGTTTCGATGCGCTGCTCGACGAGGTGTTCCACCGCCACGGCGCGCGCCTGCCGCGCCAGCGCATTATCCAGGCGCATTCGTTCGGCATGCTGCAGGCGCTGGTGGAGTCCGCCGAGATGTGCACCTGGTGCCCGCGGCCGATCGCCGCGCTGCCGCAATTCGCCTCTCGCCTGCAGCCGCTGGCGCTGCGCGAGAGCTGCCAACCGGCGCAGCTGAATATCGTCACCCGGCGCAACAGCATTCTGAGCGCCGCCGCCCATGCGTTTATCGACACGCTGGTGCGCACCCTGCGCCAGCAGGCGCGATCGTCGCGGCCGGAAGATCGTCAGATCTACGATCGCGTGCGCCTGCTGATTTAGCGGATCTGCCCGGATCGGCGATCCCGTAAATGGGATCGCGATCCGCATTTGTAGCATTTTTAGCCGCAATGTTAACGAACTGTGATTTTGCTCAAATAATTATTTTTGCAGCTTTGGTTATATGTCGCTCTATGTTCACGTTGTCATTTTTAGTTATCGGGATATGTAATGGTTAATTTGTTGAAATCTATAATTTTATAACTCAGTTTGTTTTTTGTTTGATAAAAATGACAACGTCAACATTTATAATTTTCAAGCGTTTAACGAGAATATTGGAGGGATAGATGAGCCAGTTGCCGGAAAAAATGCGCGCGGTCGTTTGCCACGGCCCGCAGGACTACCGTTTCGAACAGGTGCCCACGCCGCTGCCGAAGGCGCGCGAGCTGGTGATCAAGGTGGAAGGCTGCGGCATCTGCGCAGGCGACTGCAAGTGCAAGAACGGCGCGCAGATGTTTTGGGGGGAGACCCCGTGGGTCAAACCGCCGGTGGTGCCGGGGCACGAGTTCTACGGCCGCATCGCCGCGCTGGGCGAGGGCACGGAAGGCAAATACCGGATCGGTGAGCGGGTGATCGCCGAGCAGATCGTGCCGTGCTGGGAGTGCCGTTACTGCAAATCCGGCAGTTACTGGATGTGTGAGACGCATAACATTTACGGCTTCCAGAAAGACGTGGCGGAGGGCGGCATGGCGGAATACATGCGCTTTTCCGAGAACGCCATCGTGCACAAGATCCCGGAAAGCCTGAGCCATGAAGACGCGGTATTGATCGAGCCGATGGCCTGCGCCATTCACACCGTGGCGCGTGGCGACATTCAGCTGGACGACGTGGTGGTGCTGGCCGGCGCCGGGCCGCTCGGGCTGTGCATGGTGCAGGTGGCGCGGCTGAAAACGCCGAAGAAACTGATCGTGATCGACGCCATCGACGAGCGGCTGGCGCTGGCGAAGGAATTTGGCGCCGACGTGGTGATCAACCCGCTGAAGGAAGACGCCGACCAGATCGTCAAATCGCTGACCGGCGGCTACGGCTGCGACGTCTATATCGAGGCCACCGGCGCGCCGATCGGCGTCACTCAGGGGCTGCAGATGATCCGCAAGCTGGGCCGCTTCGTGGAGTTCAGCGTGTTCGGCAAGGAAACCACCGTCGACTGGTCGATCATCGGCGATCGCAAGGAACTGGACATTCGCGGCGCGCACCTGGCGCCCTACAGCTATGAGATCGCCATCGATCTGTTCGAGCGCGGGCTGGTGACCTCAAGCGGCGTGGTGACCCACAGCTATTCATTGAATGACTGGGACGAAGCCTTCGCCCTGGCGGACTCGACCGACTCCATCAAGGTGATCCTGGTTCCCTGACCCTCCCGCCGTACCGCTGTTGCAGTCACGATCGCCGGCCCGCTCCGCAATGGAGGGGCCGGCCGGTCGGCCAAACGTAAAGACATGCTGTTGCTCTGATAACCACAACAAGAAGCTTCCCTACAGGAGAATTGGCTATGTTTTCATTATTCAAAAAGACCCTGCCTTTTATCGTCGCCGGTGGAATGTTGGCGGCCAGCCATGGGGCGCTGGCCAAGCAAATCACTATCGGTATGTCGTTCCAGGAAATGAACAACGACTACTTCGTCACCATGAAGCAGGCGCTGGATCAGGCGGCGGCGGATATCGGCGCCAAGGTGTACGTGGCCGATGCGCGCCATGACGTCGCCAAGCAGATCGGCGACGTGGAGGACATGCTGCAGAAGAAGGTGGATATCCTGCTGATCAACCCAACCGATTCGGTGGGGGTGCAGTCGGCGGTGATCTCCGCCCATAAGGCCGGCGCGGTGGTGGTGGCGATCGACGCGCAGGCCGAAGGGCCGCTGGACTCGTTCGTCGGCTCGGAAAACTACGACGCCGGCTTCCAGGCGGGCGAATACCTGGCGAAAGCGCTGGGCGGCAAAGGCAAGGTGGCGATCCTCGACGGCATCCCGGTGGTGCCGATCCTGGAGCGCGTGCGCGGCTTTGAAGCGGCGATGAAGAAATACCCCGACATCAAGATCGTCACCAAACAAAACGGCAAGCAGGAGCGCGACACCGCGCTGACCGTCACCGAAAACATGCTGCAGTCGGCGCCGGATCTGGCGGGCATCTTCAGCGTCAACGACGTCGGCGCGCTCGGCGCCCTGGCGGCGATTGAAAGCAACGGCGCCAGGGTCAAGCTGGTGAGCGTCGACGGCCAGCCGGAAGCCATCAAAGAGATCCTCAAGCCGAATTCGCCGTTTATCGCCACCTCGGCGCAGTTCCCGCGCGACCAGCTGCGCATCGCGCTCGGCATTGCGCTGGCCCGCTACTGGGGCGCCACGGTGCCGAAAACCGTGCCGGTCAAAGTGAAGCTGATCGACCGCAGCAATGCGGCCGGCTTTAGCTGGTAACAGCGGCAGGTTCGCCCCGCTGCGGCGGGGCGTTCGGCGCGGAGGGCAATGCGGTGACACCTTTACTGGAACTGAAGCGAATAAAAAAGAGCTTTCCCGGCGTGAAGGCGCTGGACGGCATCGATCTGGCCATTCAACGCGGCGAGGTGCACGCCCTGCTGGGCGAAAACGGCGCCGGCAAATCGACGCTGGTGAAAATCATGTGCGGCATCCATCAGCCGGACGAGGGCGACATTTTTATCGACGGCGAGCAGCGCCGCTTTAACAACTATCGCCAGGCGATCGAGGCTGGGGTCGGCATTATTTTTCAGGAATTCTCGTTGATTCCCTACATGAGCGCCATCGACAACATCTTCCTCAACCGGGAGATCAGGAACCGCTGGGGCCTGCTGGATCGGCGGGCGATGCGGCGCAAGGCCGAGGCGATCTTCAAGCGGCTGACGGTGGCTATCGATCTCGATTGCCCGGTGGAGCAGCTGAGCGTGGCGCAGCAGCAGTTCGTTGAGATCGCCAAGGCGCTGTCGCTGGAGGCGCGGGTGCTGGTGCTGGACGAACCGACCGCCACGCTGACGCCGGGCGAGGCCGAACACCTGTTCAGCGTGATGAACGATCTGCGGCTGCTGGGCGTTGGCATGGTGTTTATCTCGCACCATTTGGACGAGATCTTCACCATCTGCGATCGCATCACCGTGCTGCGCGACGGCGCCTACATCGAAACGCTGGCCACCGGCGACACCAACGTGGAAGAGCTGGTGCGGCTGATGGTCGGGCGCAAAATCGAGAACGCCTTCCCGGTGAAACAGCATCCGGTTGATACCGAGACGGTGCTGCTGGAGGCGGAGATCCAGCGCGAGAAGCACGGCGCGACGGATCGTTTTCGGCTGCACAAGGGCGAGATCCTCGGCTTCGCCGGGCTGGTGGGCTCCGGGCGCACCGAGACCGTCTCGGCGCTGATCGGCGCCAGCCGCTGCCACCGCAAACGCGTCAGCCTCGGCGGCCAACCGGCGGCGCTGCGCTCCCCGGCGCAGGCGCTGGCGCAGGGCATCGGCCTGCTGCCGGAGAGCCGCAAAACCGAGGGCCTGGTGCTGCCGTTTTCGGTGGCGCAGAACATCACCCTCAACCGGCACCACCGGCGCGGCAAGATCTTCGTCAGCGCCCGCAAGGATCGCGACGTGGTGCAGCGGCTGATCCGCGCCGTGGGGGTGAAAACCCCGGACGCCGAGACCGCCGTCAGCACCCTGAGCGGCGGCAACCAGCAGAAAGTGGTGATCGCCCGCTGGCTCAACAACGACTGCAACATCCTGATCTTCGACGAGCCGACGCGCGGCATCGACGTGGGCGCCAAGGCCGAGATCTACCAGCTGATGCAGCAACTGACCCAGCAGGGCATCTCCATCATCATGATTTCCTCCGAACTGCCGGAGATCATCGGCGTGTGCGACCGCGTGCTGGTGTTTCGCGGCGGCCACATCGTCGCCGAGCTGACCGGCGACGACATCGAATCCAACCACATCATGCTTCACGCGACCGGGAGTGCCTTATGATCGGAATTGAACAACCCGCCGTGGCGCGCCGCGCCGCCGGCCCCAGCCTCGGCAAGCGCTGGGAAAAACTGCTGCATCACCCGGCGGTTTTGCCGTTTATCGGCTTCGCTGTCCTGTTCGTGCTGATGAGCCTGCTGAACGACAGCTTCCTCAGCGTCAACAACCTGACCAACGTGGCGCGCCAGGTGTCGATCAACGCCATCATCGCGGTGGGCATGACCTGCGCCATCCTGACCGGCGGCATCGATCTCTCGGTGGGGCCGGTGATGGCGCTGGCCGGCTCGGTCGCCGCCGGGCTGATGCTGGCGGCGGTGCCGATCCCGCTGGCGATGGTGGCGGCGCTGGCGCTCGGCGCGCTGTTCGGCCTGGCCAACGGCGCCTGCATCGCCTACCTGCGCATGCCGCCGATCATCGTCACCCTGGCGTCGATGGGCATCGCCCGCGGCCTGGCGCTGCTCTATACCGGCGGCTACCCGATCTCCGGCCTGCCCGACGTCTTCTCCTTCTTCGGCCGCGGCACGGTGCTGGGCATCCAGGTGCCGATCCTGATCATGCTCGGCGTGTATGTGCTGGCCTGGCTGATGCTCAACCAGCTGCCGTTCGGCCGCTACGTTTATGCGATGGGCGGCAACGAAGAGGCGGCGCGCCTGAGCGGCATCCGCGTGCCGCGCTACAAGATGCTGGTCTACGTGATCAGCGGCCTGACCGCCGCGCTGGCCGGGCTGGTGCTGACCTCGCGCCTGATGAGCGGGCAGCCCAACGCCGGCGAAGGCTTCGAGCTGGACGCCATCGCCGCCGTAGTGCTGGGCGGGGCGGCGATCTCCGGCGGGCGCGGCGCCATCGTCGGCACGCTGGTGGGGGCGATGATGCTCGGGGTGCTCAACAACGGCCTCAATCTGATGAACGTGTCGCCGTATATCCAGAACGTGGTGAAGGGCGGCATCATCCTGGCCGCCATCTACCTCAGCTCCGTGCGGCGTAAATAGGAGGCGCGATGTCAGTCTTTCTTGGCATAGACGTCGGCGGCACGGTGATCAAGGCCGGGCTGTACCGGGCAAGCGGCGAAGAGCTGGCGATCGCCGAGCGCGACGGCGCGGCGATTGCCGCCCAGCCGGGCTTCAGCGAACGCAATATGGACGCGCTGTGGGATGACGTTTGCACGGCGATCCGCCAGACGCTGCACGCGGCGGGGCTGGAGGCCGGGCAGGTACGCGGCGTCAGCTTTTCGGCGCACGGCAAAGGGCTGTACGCCATCGATCGCCACGGCAAACCGGTCGGCAACGGCATCCTCTCTTCGGACAACCGCGCGGCGGCCATGGCGGCTGAGCTGCGCCGCGCCGGGGTGGACGCGCAGACCTACCCGCGCAGCCTGCAGCCGCTGTGGCCCAGCCACCCGGCGCTGCTGCTGCGCTGGCTGAAGCAGCGGCAACCGGCGCAGTACGCCGCCGTCGATCGCATCCTGATGGCGCACGACTACCTGCGCTTTCGCCTCACCGGCGAGGCGGCGGCCGAGGTGACCAACATCTCCGGCAGCAACCTGTTTAACCAGCGCAGCGGCGCTTACGATCCGGCGCTGATGGCGGCCTTCGGCATCGAAGAGGCGCAGGAGAAGACCGCGCCGGTGATCGGCTCGGCGCAGCTGGCCGGGCGGGTGACGGCCGCTGCGGCGGCGCAGTGCGGCCTGCGAGCGGGCACCGCGGTGTACGGCGGACTGTTCGACGTGGTGGGCGCGGCGCTCAGCTCCGGCGTGGCCGACGATCGCACGCTCAGCGCGGTGGCGGGCACCTGGTCGATCGCCACCTGCGTGACCGATCGCATCATTCCCGCCGATTACCCCTACGCCTGGGGGCGCTACTGCATCGACGGCCGCTATTTCGTGCACGAAGGCAGCCCGACCTCGGCCGGCAACCTGGCCTGGTTCCTGCGCCAGTTCTGCGCCGACGACCGGCAGCGCTACGCCCAGTTCAACGCCTGGGTGGCCGAGCGCCGCGAGCAGCCCAGCGGGCTGCTGTTCCTGCCGTATCTGTACGGCTCCAACCTCGGCGGCAACACGCCGGGCGGCCTGATCGGCCTGAGCGCCCACCACGAGATGGCGGACGTGGTGCAGGCGATCTACCAGGGCATCGTGTTCTCGCACCTGATCCATCAGGAGCGCATGGTGCAGCTGAACCCGCGCATCGAGCGGGTGCGCATGACCGGCGGGCCGACGCAGTCCGAGGTGTGGATGCAGATGTACGCCGACGCCGGCAACCTGCCGCTTGAGGTGGTGGAAACGCGCCAGAGCGGCTGCCGCGCCGCCGCCCTGTGCGCCGCCGTCGGCGCCGGGGAGTACGCCGGGTTCGCCGAAGCGATCGCCGCCGCGCCGCCCAAGCTGCGCTGTTATTATCCCGCGACCGCCGCCCATCGGCGCCTGCGCGCCCAGCAGGCGCGCTATCTGGCGGTCGCTCAGGCTTTGAGTGAGGTGACTGATGCAAACGACTAACGCCGCCTGTCTGGGGCTGTATGAAAAGGCGCTGCCCGCCGATCTGAGCTGGCCGCAGCGGCTGGCCACCGCCGCCGAGCTGGGCTTTGAATTTGTGGAGATGTCGATAGACGAACAGCCGGCGCGCCAGCAGCGGCTGGATTGGGATCGCCGCCAGCGGCTGGCGTTTATCCAGGCGCGGCTCGACAGCGGGGTGACGGTGCCGAGCCTGTGCCTGTCGGCGCACCGGCGCGATCCGTTCGGCAGCCACGATGCCGCCACCCGCGAACGGGCGCGGGGGCTGATGAGCAAGGCGCTGGAACTGGCGACGGATCTCGGCATCCGCAACATCCAGCTGGCGGGCTACGACGTCTATTACGAACCCGCCGATCGCCACAGCCGCGAGCGCTTTATCGAGGGCATGCAGTGGGCGGCGGCGCAGGCCGCCAGGGCGCAGGTGATGCTGTCGGTGGAGGTGATGGATACGCCGTTCATCAACAGCATCAGCAAATGGCGCGACATCGCCCGCCACGTCAACAGCCCGTGGTTCACGGTGTATCCCGATCTCGGCAACCTCAGCGCCTGGGGCAACGACGTCGCCGCCGAGCTGGCGCTGGGCATCGGCAGCATTACCGCCATACACCTCAAAGACACCGTGGCGGTGGGGCCGGGCAGCGCCGGGCAGTTCCGCGACGTGCCGTTCGGCGAAGGCTGCGTGGATTTCGCCCACGCTTTTTCCGTGCTCAACGCGCTCGGCTATCGCGGCCCCTACCTGCTGGAGATGTGGGCGCGCGAAGACGGGCAGGATAAGCAACGCATCGCCCAGGCCAAGGCCTGGCTCGAACAACAAATGAATGATGGAGGCATCGCATGCTGAACGAACTCAAGCGGCAGGTGCTGGCCGCCAACCTCAGCCTGCCGGCATACGGGCTGGTGACCTTTACCTGGGGCAACGTCTCGGCGATCGATCGCCAAAGCGGGCTGGTGGTGATCAAGCCTTCGGGCATCGCCTACGAGGCGATGACGCTGGAGGATTTGGTGGTGGTGGATCTGGAGGGCAAGGTGCGCGAAGGGCATCGCAAACCCTCATCCGACACCGCCACCCACCTGGCGCTGTACCGCGCCTTCGCCGACATCGGCGGCGTGGTGCACACCCACAGCCGCAACGCCACCATCTGGGCGCAGGCCGGGCAGCCGATCCCGGCACTGGGCACCACCCACGCCGACTACTTTTACGGCGACATTCCCTGCACCCGGCCGATGAGCGAGGCGGAGATCGCCAGGGATTACGAGGGGGAGACCGGCAAGGTGATCATCGAGACCTTCAGTCAGGCGGGGCGCGATCCGCAGCAGGTGCCGGGGGTGCTGGTATACTCCCACGGCCCGTTCGCCTGGGGCAAGGACGCGGCGGATGCGGTGCACAACGCGGTGGTGCTGGAGGAGGTGGCGATCATGGCGATGGCGACGCGCCAGCTGGCGCCGGCCATCGCCCCGATGCAGCCGGAGCTATTGGACAAACATTTCCTGCGCAAGCACGGCAAACACGCCTACTACGGGCAATAGCGCCCGTCAGCGATTCAACAGCGAGCCGGTGAAGAACTCTCTGCGCACCGGCAGCTCGCCGCGCGGGCTGTTAATGGCGCTGAACAGCAGCTCCGCGGCGATCTCCCCCAGTTTCTGCGTATCGTGATACACCCCCGGAATGTGCAGGCCGTAAGCGCCGGCGCGCGGCGGTTCGTCTATTGAGAAGAATTTCACCTGCTGATAAAGCCCCATCTCGTGGCAGATGGCGATGGCGCCCAGCGTGATGATGCCGTTCAGGCCGATGATGTAATCCGGGCGGTTCTCCGGCTGCGCCAGATAGGCGCGCACCTCGCTTTCCTGCGAGGTGAAATCGTAGTCGCCGTTGATGATATGAATCTCACGGCCGCTGCCCTGCAAGGCCGCGACGATGCCGGCGGTACGCGTTAGCGTAATTTCCGAATCCGCCGGGCCGCCGATAATCAGCAGCTTCTGCTCCGGCTGCTCCGCCAGATAGCGCCCGGCCAGCACGCCGATCTCGCGGTTATCGAGGAACACGCCGCTCAGCTGCTGATCGTAGAGATCGCGGTCGATCAGGATCAGCGGCACGCCGTACACCTCGGCCAGCTCGAGATAGGCGGGGCGGTAGCGCTTGTCGTCGCGCACCGCCGAGAGCAGGATGCCGCGCGCCTTGTAGCCGAACAGCGCCTGAATGGCGCGCATTTCCGCCTCTTCGCTGCCGTCGGTGTCGAACAGCATGATCTGGTAGCCCTGCTGGCGCGCAATGCGCGACACGGTCTTGATCAGGCCGGAATAGAACGGGTTGTACATGCTGCTGGTAACGATGCCGATAATCTGGCTGCTGCTGCTTTTCAGCCCCTGCGCGAACGCGTTGGGCACATAGTTCAGCTCTTTGGCGATGGCGTGAATGCGCTCGCGGGTTTCCGGCTTGACCAGCTCGGGCTTATTGAAGGCGCGGGAAACGGTGATATTGGTCACCCTGGCGCGGCGGGCGATATCCACGATAGTGGCATTGGGATTGGCTTTCGACACCGTCTTTCCTTGCGTTATGCCTCAACAGATCCCTTATTGTAGGGAAAGGGCGAGGGCGGTGCTAGGGGGAATGGGGGGGATGGTTGGGTGTTTTGAAGTGGGAAAGGGAAAACAACGAAATGAAATTAATAATTTCATTTATTTATTAATTATGAATTGAATCATTTTATGTGGCTATATTTTGTTGGCGGGGAGCTTGGTAAGGTGTGTTTTATGGTCGGAGCTAGGTGTCAATGGCTGCTTTGTGCCAACAGCGGAAGTTGGAGTGCCAGAGCCTCTCTAAAAGTCGATGGTTCTTTTTGCAGGGATACTTACAATATTTTCTCAAAAATTACAATGTATTATTTAAAAAATCCTTTTGCATATCAAGTCCTGATGCAACTTATATTTTTTGTAATAGTTTGATATGGTTATTGCATGTGCCTAATCTAAGCATCCTTGGTAGCCAAAGTGATTTTAAATGACATCCTTAAAATATCTGAATCAATTACATCTCCGTTCCACTACATATTCAAGAGGAAACTCTCTCATTATTTATATCAAAAAAATATTATTGGGATTCTAACCAGTATTAATGATATAAAACTACGAGAACGTTATAGACCGCTCGATTTGATTGATGCCAGAGAGTTTAGAGGGGTAATAAATTCACTTTTCCAACCTGGTGACTATCACTTTTCTACAATGGATATCGCTGTTGCAATTAATATTGCAATAGCGCATTATTGCGACAATGAATTTAACAAACATAGCCATGAAATTATTGATTTCTCATATCACTTATCAAGTGAAATAAAAGAGTCAATAATTAAGAGCAAAGTAATGCGAGATGGTCTAATTGATTATGGGAAAAACATTAACCTAATTGATGTAAATTCAGAGCGGACAGCAATTGAAGATCTATTCAAAAACAAGAAGGATTTATTTAAGCATTACTTCTCAACATTTAACAACACTAACTTTAATCATAGCATTAGAATCTGGCATCAAAGTAATGATAATGCTTGGGTCGATTGGGCCGAAAAAAACTCTATAAGCATAAACATCAATCCATACAAAATTCGTGAGGGTTTCTTTTTAGTCGGTTTCGATTATTTTGATATTACAAATAATGAAAGTTTGCATGTTGCCAGCAACAAAGATGGATATGAATATTTTAATAAACACTTGGAAAATAGTTCATATGTATGGATGCGGTAGGAAAGATAAAAAGTAAATGCAAAAAAACGGGCAAATGATCATTAGCAAGAATGAAATGCCGCCTATCAAAGCAACAAACCAGCTCCAACAGCGCTGGAGCGATGGTGGTGAGGGGCGCTCATTGGACAAAAACAGCAATCCCCGCTTAAGAGCGAACGGACCAACAACGCAGGCGATGCTCCCCACGATCGGCTACCTATAACAACACCGCAAATCTAACAGCGACGCTTCATTCCCCAACCCCCCGCCACAACCCCGGCAACAACCCCAGCGTCTCATCAATCAGCGCTCGTCGGTCATTGCCCGGTTTCCAGATGGTCACCATGGTTTGGCTGATCCCCTGGCTGCCGACTTCGGTGCGCAGCGTGTTGACGTTTTTCCACTGCTCGGCATGCATATGCGTCGGCAAGAATCCCCAGCCGCAGCCCTGTTCGAGCAGGGCGCGCAGCATCTCCAGCTCGTTAGTAAATATTGTATGCCCGGAAATTTGCAGGCGGCGCGCCACGGGTTCGTCAGAATCCGGGTGCATAATTACCTGCGGAGTCAGGGAGAGTTCCAGCAGCGAAAGCGGCTGTTCCGCGCCGGGGAAAAGCGCTTTGGCGGCGTAAAAATCCATCTCTATCGCCCCTAAGGCGCGCCACTCCATGGCGTCGCCTACGCTGCGGTTGCGCGCCTGGCAGATGCCCAGATCGGCCTGGCCGCTTGCCAGCAGGCTTTCAGCTTCGTCGCGCGAGGCGTTAATCAGGCTCAGGCGCGTGTTGCGTTGGGCCATGGCGGCAATCAGCGCTTGCAGCAATGCACGGGGCGTGAAGGGATCGTAGACCAGCGAGATTTCCTGCGCCGTGCTCTTCGGCACGTCTTTGGCAAACGCCTCAAACGCTTTCACTTGGCGCATAAGCAGGTGCGCCTGGCGCTGCAGCTGTTCGCCCTCCGGCGTTAGGTGCAGGCTGCGCCCCTCGCGCAGGAACAGCGCATAGCCCAAGCCATCCTCGAGAAAATCAATCAAATCGCGCAGCGTCGTGCGGTCTTTGCCCAGCTTGAGCGCGGCTTTCGCCAGGCTGCCGTGCTCGGCCACGGCGGTGAAGGCTTCCAGTTGGGCAAAGGAATAAATCAGGCTTGGCACGCGGCTCTCCCGTCGATTTTGCGGGGGATTTTCCCCCATCAGGCGTTTTTTATTATAGGCCGCGTTTTTTTAAGCTGAACGCCTTCATGAGCTAAGCGAGAAAAAATATGAAAAGCAAAGTGTTTAACCGCAGCCTGCTGGCGGGCGTTGTCATCAGTCTCTGCAGCGGCCTGTTGGCGCCCGCTGCGCTGGCCGCCTGTGCGGGCACCGAACTCAGCGCCTGTCCCGCACCTTTTGATGCGCAACTGCCGGACACGCACAAGATGCTCACCTGGAGCCAGAGCGACCGGGTGATCGGTTTTCGTAACGACTACCGCAACTATGCCGGGGATGTGTTTCATCACGGCAGTGCCACACCGCTGGTGGCTGCCGCTAAACAGCTAACGAATGCCAGCTATCAGGTGAATGGCAAAACCTACAGCCTGCAGGATTATCTTCAGCGCCAGAACGTCAGCGGCATGCTGGTATTGAAAGACGGCAAAATCGCCTGGAAATATCTGGGGCAGGGCAATACCGACGCCACGCTGTGGACGTCGCGCTCGGTGGGCAAATCCGTGGTCGCCACGCTGGTGGGCGTGGCGATTAAACAGGGCAAGATCCGCTCGCTCGACGATCTCATCACGCAATACGAACCCGATCTGAAAGGCACCGCGTGGGACGGTGTGACCCTCAGGCAGCTGATCACTCATACCTCCGGCGTGGCGTGGAATGAGGATTACACCAACCCGAAATCGGACTTCGCGCAGCTGACCGAGTGTGAAGCCAAACCCGGCACCTATGCCTGCGTGCGCAAGCTGGTGGCCGGCCTGCAGCGTGCGCATCCGGCTGGGCAGAACTGGTCTTACTCCTCCGGCGGCGCGTGGCTGCTGGGCGATGTGCTGGAGCGCGCCACCGGCATGCCGCTGGCGACCTATCTGGAACAAAGCATCTGGCAGCCGTACGGCATGGCGAGCGACGGCGTGTGGCATGCCTACGCCAAAGGCCAGCACGACGTGGGCGCGCACGGCTTTAACGCCACGCTGGAAGACTGGGGGCGCTTCGGTGAGTTCATTCTGCATAACGGAACGTTGCCGAACGGCAAACAGATCTTGCCGGAAGATTGGGTAGCCCAGTCGGCCAACTGGACGCGGGCTGCGGGCTCGGTATCGGCGGCGCATCCTAACGGCATCTACGGCTTCCAATGGTGGAACAACGAAGTGCCGGCCAATGCGACTAACGTTGAGCCTGCTCCGCAGACCTCCCTCAAGCATTCTCTGTGGGCGCTGGGGATCTTCGGCCAGATGATCATGGTCAATCAGGCGGAGAATCTGGTGATCGTCCAGTGGTCCACCTGGCCGCAGGCGGAGCCTTCTTTCAGCGCGCAACCGCTGGAGGCATCGCTGATGTTTAGCGCGATAGCGAAGGAATTGCGTTAACCCCGGCAACTATCGACAGAGCGAGCAGGGGCGGTTGCCATTTCGCCCCTGAGCGGCATATTCCATGCCTTCGACGCTGACCTTAAGGGAGTCTCAATTCTCTACAGGTAGAGGAGGCCAGTCTCCACCGTTTTTAATTAGTAACTCTTTTATCTTGTTAATTTTCTCCTTATCCTCGGCATCGCCTACCCCTCTATCTATAAAGCGCTGAAGCTGATTACCCATAGTCCAACCAAACTTACCCTTGATTTTACTATCTGCACCTCTCTCTAACAAAAGAATCGTATGGTCAAATGAATGAGAATCCAGTGAGCTTATTAACAAGGTGTTTCCCAATGAATCTCTTGTGTTTATATCCGCACCATAATCCAACATCACCTTTAAAGTTTCAGTGTTTTTCGCGTCTAATGCTTCGAATATAATTGGCTCGTTATGAACTTTATCTCTAGGATTCGGTGGTAACCCACCATCCAACATTGCTTTTATCCAGACGTCTTTATCGCCCTGCAGGACAAACTCAGCTGGACTGCTTCCCCCTTCCGGTCTGGGCTGCAACGGGTCTGCACCCGCTTTAACCAAATCAGTAATAATCCTCAGTCTTTTTGGCGTGTTTTTATCATAGATTGAGTTTAGCACCGACCAAAACAGCAGGGTCATGTCCGCCTTAACCGGTCGATTCAGTTCTTGCTTACTTATTGAAGGAAGCTTTTCTTTCAGTTTCACTTCATCGCCATCATAAATTAGCTGTGCGACTTCCAGCTGCCGGCCTTCAAAAAAATCCTGTGGCTCATATTCCATGCTTTTGTTGCATCCTTGCACCATGAGGACAGTAAACAGTAGCGCTATTGCCATTATCAATTTGCTCATATTCTCCCCCTGATAGTGGCGACATCCTCGTCTTTCTGATCTTCAATCATCAGGTGAAATAATATCATCGGCGATATACAGCAGTTTCAAACTGGAAAACATAGTGTGTCTCTTCCTTTGCTTGCTGCGTCTTGGCCTGTTCAGGCGGGCGCTCGCACTCCTTGCACTCGATCGAGCCCTGAGGGGGCATGTTATCGAACGGCAGTTAGCGATAGCTAACGGCGCATAGGACACCAAATAAGGGATAATAACGGCTCAGGCCAATTTGTAAAGCCGGCCAACTATTAACCGGAAAGTTCTTGTTTTCTAAAGGCTGCTGTAGGGTGTTAACTTCGCCGCTCAAATCGATAAACCAACGCCAGGATCAGTAGCGGCGGGGAAACGCCCCTGTTTCTGTCCTTAACATTATCAATCTTTGCCATACCAGGATTTAAAATACTTCAGGAAACTGTAGGCTACGGCATAAAACCCAGTGACGGCGCCGACTTTGCCTTCCTTCCATGCGCCGCTCAGGACATACCATTTGAAAAATGCGCCGATCGCGCTAACGACGCCACGAAATATCGAGGGCCTAATGTTTCTGTATTTTACTACCCTTGTCGTATAGCTATTGAGCTTGTTGAATATTTCATGGAGAGAGTAAAAGGTATCGTGCTTAACATTGCCGGGAATGACCGACGTGTGAATATAGCCTTCAGCGGCATCATCTACCGGAGCATCATTGAACCTGACCTGCGTTCTATTGAACAGCCGAACGGGGTAGTCCGGTGAGGAGATGGGATAAATCGTTCTGACTGGCTGTCCGAGAACAAACCAATTCCTTTTGATTCTAAAGGCTTGCTGTGGCGGTGGGTTTTCCTGCGCTTTGAATTTTAAAATGGATGCTATGGTTTCGGCATCAAGGATTTCGTCGCTGTCCAGGCACAACACCCAGTCATGATGAGCTTGAGAAATCGCAAAGTTCATTTGCCGTCCGTGAGTCTCGAAACGATGATAAATAGGGCTTATTCCAAAGCTTTGGCAAATAGACAGCGTTTTATCCGTACTGCCGGAGTCCACCACAATCCACTCATCCGCAATGCCCATGAGTGGAGAAAGCACCTCGTGTAATAAACGAGAGGAGTTAAAAGTCAGTATACAAACAGCTATCTTTGCCATTAACTAACATCCTTAAAAATCGCGAGCAGGTGAGTGCGTGATGTTTTCTCTGGAATGGAAATTGCGATTCTCTTCTTATCCCTTATCAACCTCAGAAAATGCTTAACCCCGCCGGTCAAACCGATAAACCAGCGCCAGCGCCAACGCCAGGAGCAAAAGCGGCGGGGCGAGGGCGGTGAAGGGCGCGTTGAGGGCGAACAGCAACCCCAGGTTGAGAACGATCTGGTAAGCGATGTAGGTCAGCAGCCCGATGATGACGCCAAGCGCTAGCCGGCTGCCCATGCCGGGGGCGCGCGGGGCGGTGAAGGTAAACGGGATGGCCAGCAAAATCATCGCCAGCACCAGCAGGGGCTGGCCGAGTTTTTTCCACAGCGCCAGGCGGTATTCGGTGCTGGGTTGCCCCGAGCCTTGCAGGTAATCGATATAGCGATCCAGCTGTTGGAGCGAGAAACTGCCTGCCGGCAGGGTCAGCTCTTTCAGGCTTGGCACGGCGAACAGTGAGCGCCAGAGCAGGCTGTCTTGTCGCGCAATCGTCTCCTTTCTGCCTTGCCAGCTTTTCTGCATCACGTTGTGCAGCAGCCAGCTGCCGTCGGCGGCGGTGCTGGCGCTGTCGGCGTAAATGTAAGACTCCAGCGCGCGGTTGGCTTGATAACGGAAGATCTCAATGCCGTGGGGCTGGTCGTTCTCATCGACGGTCTTCACTGTCACAAACTCGTTGCCGCGCCGCGCCCACAGCGGGTTAACGGTAACGTCGTTATTATTCGACTGCGCCAGGGCGTTATTCTTCATTTGCAGCGCGCGTTGCTGCAGCGGCGAGGCGGCCCATTCATCGAGGGCGCCGAGCGAGAGGTTCATCAGCAGCCCGGCGGCGAGCATCACCAGCGCGATGCGGAATATCGACATCCCGGCGGAACGGATCGCCGTCAGCTCCAGGTTCTTGGAGAGCTGCCCCAGCCCAACGATGCCGCCGAGCAGCGCGATAAACGGCCCCAGATCGACCAGGCTGCGCGGCAGGGTCATCACGGTCACCAGCAGCGCCTGCTGCCAGCGGTAGCCGCCCGGGGTCACGTCCTCCAGCTCGTTGATCAGCGTAAAGGTGGTGAACAGCGGGATGAGCAGCCCGGCCGCGGCGGCGAAGCCGATGAACACGTTGCGGATCAGATAGCGGCTAAAAATAGTCATCGGGCAGTTTTCCGCAGCAGAGATAGGTCGCGCGCCAGCAGCAGGGCGATGCCGACAGCCATCGCTATCGGCACCAGCCAAACGCCGGGGATCGTCGGCAGAGAGCCGTTGGCCACCAGCGTGCGGCAAATGTTGCCGCCATAGAAAATCACGGTAAACAGAACCGTGAGGGGCAGCAGCGCGGCGTAGCGCCCCTGCCGCGGCTTGATGCGGCTAAAGGGGATCGCCAGCAGCACCATCAGCACGGTGGTCAGCCCGCGGCTCTCGCGCCATTGCAGTTCGGCTGCGTCGCCCGGATCGGCGGAGCGCGCCAGTTCCGCCGGCGAGGCCGACTTGTGCCGGCTCTCGGCGCTGGGCACGAACGGTTTGAGCGCGATGTCGAAGTTGTCGTAGTTCTGCCCGTTGTCGTCGGCGCCCTCACGATCCAGCACATAGGCGGTGCCGGTTTTCAGCCGCACGGCGGGGCTGGCGGGGGAGGCGTCGAGCACCTCCACCGACTGCGCGCGGTACAGGTTGGTGTGATGGCCGCCGCGCACATAAATCAGGGCGTCCGTCAGGTGGTTGGCCGTTTTGTCGACGTGACTGGCGAGGATCATGCGGCCGTTGCCGCTGACGTTGAATTTGTCGGCCTGCAGGTGGCTCACGTCCAGCACCGATTGCGACTGTTGCTGCAGCTGATAAATATTGGCGTACGCCCAGGGCCTGCCATACAGCGACAGCAGCGTGACCGCTATCGCCAGCGGCACGGCGAGTATCAGCACCGCCTTGTACAGCCGCAGCGGGCTGGCGCCGGCGGCCAGCATGGCGGTGATCTCCGCATCGCTGTACATCTGGCTCAGCGCGACCGCCACCGAGACATACAGCGCGACGGGCAATATCATCTCCAGCGCGATCAGCGATTTATAGAAAACCACGTCGGCCACCACCCGCAGCGCCAGCGTGCCGTTGGCGGCGTCGGTCAGGTAGCGCTGAGCGGAGTAGCTGGCGAACATGAAGATCAGAAACCCGGCGATCATCATCACCAGGCGGCGGATCTCAACCGTGATATAGCGTTCAATCAAAGACATGCGTTATCGGTTCCCGGCGGCGTGCGCTTCATGGCGTCTCCTGCGCGATCAGCGCGCGCAGCAGGGTGATCACCTGGTCAACTTCTTGCGGGGTGAGTGCGCCGTCCTTCGCCCACTGCACGCGCCCGGCCTTGTCCAGCACTACGATGGTGGAGCTCTCCTCCGGCAGCCGCCAGGCCATGCGCCCCAGCCCGTCGCTGTCGACGATGAATTGCGCCCAGGGGTAATGCCGTTTGTTTTTCTCGATCTTGCCGCGCACGAAGAAGCCGGAACCCGGTATCGCGTCGTCGGTGTTGACGATGGTGGTCGGTTGGAAGCGATCGCCCGGCAGGTTCGCGTCCTTAACGGCGTTGATCAGCAGCGAGTTCTTCTTTTTGGCGGAGGTGCGCCCGGCGATGTACTGGATCACCCGCACCTTGCCCGCCAGTTTTGCGCTGTTCCACGGCCGGTAGCTGAAATCGCCGTTGCGCAGCAGCAGCTCGCCGCGATCGGCGATGGCGATCGGCGCCACCGGCCGGCCATGCACGAAGTTATGCGCAGATGCCGTCAGCGGCGACAGCAGCAGCGCAAGGGTCAGCAAGCGACGTAACGTCATCATGGCTCCGTGCAACCCGCTTATCTGCCCGCCGCGATGGCCGGCTGGGAAAACGACAGCGGAAAACGCGCCAGCAGCAGCTCCAGGCGCTGGCGGATGTCGATATCCAGGATCGCCGGCCGATCATAGATATCGCCGCCGGCCAGCTTGTCCGCCACCATCACGTCATGCCGGTCGCCCATCAGGCCGTTAATCGCCGCCAGGAAGCGCGAGATCTGCCGGGCCTCGCGGTTGTCGGGATCGATCGATCTCAGCGTGTCATAGAATGAGACCTGGCGGCTGACGATTTTGCGCACGTCATGGAACTGATGCCCGGTCAGCGCTGGGCCGGCGATCAGCGTTTGCAGCTGGCGCATTTGCTCCTGGCGGTAGGTGATAAAGCCCTGTGCGCTTTCCAGCCGGGTGTGGCGCAGCGCATAGCGCACGTAAGACCACACCGGCTTGCTGAGCAGCAGCCGCAGCAGGTTGCCGTACAGCGTCAGGTTCTTCTGGTTGCCGTTGCGAAACGCGTCCTGAAAATGGCCGAGCACCACGGTGGTGGTGTGGAACAGGCGGTTGGCGCGGTGGGGGGCGCCGTACAGCTGCTGGGCGAAGCGCAGGTGCTTATAGCGGGCGCGGATATATTTGTAGCGCATGCGGGTAGCCGCCGCCAACTGCGGGTCTTGCAGGAAACCGTTCACCAATTGCAGCAGCTCGCGGCGGGAAAAGCCGTCTTCCCAAAACTGCAGGCACAGCGCGTAGTTGTCCCGAATGCTCTCGGGGGAGCATTCCAGATCAATCTGCTGCGGCAGGCTGATATTCGCCTCAACCAGGTCGTCCTCTTCCACCGCGACAAACAGCGCCTGGGTGGTTTCGGCTGAGAACTTTTTCCAATTATTGCTAGCGGTCATTGATTACTCTCTTTGGGCACATTCAGCCCCAACATAAAGCGATTGCGGTAGGCGCCGATCGTCGGTATCAGGGATAACAGAACGTCTAAACATTGCCCAAGTAAATAAGCGAAGGCGGCGCCCTGTACGCCGAAGGCATACGCCATCGACACCAGCAGCGCAATGTAGGCCGCCGAGGCCGTCGCCTGCGCGATCAGGAAGGCGCGCTGTTTGCCTGCCATAAACAGTAAGGATTCCTGCGGGAAGCCCATCATGGAGACTATGATCGCGCCCAGCATGATTTGAATCAGGTCATAGGCTTCCAGGTATTGCTGCCCGAATACCGCGGAAATAAGCGGCTTGCCCACCAGCAACATCAACACCGCAACGGCCAGGCCGATGCCGCCGGCCAGCAGCGAAGAGCGCAGGCCGAGCAGCCACGGGGTCTTGGTGCGCGGATCCAGGCGCATGATCTCGGGATAGAAGCTTTTCTCCAGCAGCTTGGCCGGGGTGCCCGTCGCATCGAAGAAGGTCATGGCGATCTTGAACAGCCCGGCGGCGGCCGGGCCGAGCACCACGCCCACCAGCACGGTGGTGCAGGAGTTGCGGGCGGCCCAGATGGTATGGGCGATGTTGGTGGTCCAGACGAAGTTCCAGGCGCCCTCGATGCGGCGCGCGACGTTGAACAGGCGCGGCCTCAGCGCGCCATGGATATCGCGGCGGCGCAGCTCGCGCGCGGTGAACCACCAAAACAGCGTGCCGCCGATCAGGTTAGAGGCGTACCAGGTGACGATAAAGCCGGGGAACCCCAGATCGAAATAATAGGAGATGACGCTGCCCACCGCCTGCAGGAACGGTTTGATCGCCTGCTGGATGGCGATTAAATCGAAGCGGTTGAAGGCGCGCAGCACGCCGGTCGGCGTGGACGAGGTCATCGATGGGATCAGGGTGCAGTACAGCATGGCGAGCCAGAAGCTTTTGCTGTCCAGCCCCAGAGCGTGAGACAAGAACGGCAGCATGATCATGCCGCCCAGCACGGCGATGACGCCGCTGGCGATATCCAGGCCGAAGGAGAAGGCGACGACGTCGCGGAAGCGCCCGGTATTTTGATGCTCCAGCGCCGGAGTGCCAAATTGCACCACAAACTGCCAGGTCTGGAATTTGATGAAATCGCTGACCGCTTTGGTATAGGCCTGAATCACCACCAGCACGCCGAACATTTCAGGCGACATGCCTTTACCGGCGCAGGAGAGCGCCAGCAGGCCGAGCAGCGCGCTGGCGACGCTGCCGGAGCCCAGGTAGGCGGCATTACGTAAAATGGAACGAAACGCGCCGTCGGAAAACCACCGTTTCATAGCCCAAACCAGCCGTTATCGTTGTTTTGCTGCATTTTGTATTCCGCAGTCATGCGTTTGCCCTGTATTCGTTTAATAAACCTGAGTTTCTTTACCGGCGTTCTCGCCGGGTTGCCCGAGATCGCTCTGCGGGCGCTTCGCGGGGTTCACCACGGCGGAAATGGCGTTGAGCGCATTGCTCAGCACCTCGTCGTAAGGGGCTCTGGCGTCCAGCTCGATGATGCGCGAGCCGTTGTATTGCAGGCGCACCATGGCGGCGATCTTGTCTTTCAGCTCTTCGTAACTGTGATCGGGCTTGCGGGAAAAGGCCGTATCGACGTCGATATCAAGGCGAATGATCAGCTCCGGCCGATAGACGGCCATGCGTTGATATAAACGGCGTTCGCGCGCCGCCAGTCGGCTTAATAGCCACCCTTTTGCACGCTCCACGCCGATGCCGGGCCCATCGTAGTAAAAACCTGAGATTTCCGCCTGCGGGTAGCGATCGCTGATCACCAGAACGCCGCTCTGCGCCAACCGCCGCACCTTGCGCAGGTTGGATGCACGCCACAGCGAAAAGCCGTACATGATCAGCGCCGCCCACAGCGCCGGCGGCCTGTTGCTCATGCGCTGGGTTTTGTCGGATTTGGCCGCCAGGCGCCGTTCCAGCCACACGCCGATGAACGGCAAACGCTTGATTTTGTCGCCGTCTTCGCCGGAGATCAGCCCCAAATAGCGCCGCTCCGTGGGGCGATGTTGCTGCAGGTTTTTCACCAGGTCGGCGGTCAGCGTGGACTTGCCCGTGCCGTCGCTGCCCACCACGGCAATCAGCCCGGTGATGCAGGTGGGAGAGGTATCCTGTTCGGCGGTGAGTTTATTTTTTTTCATCTGTTTCGGTACGGAAAGGTTATTTGTCGGCTAGGCATTGGCGGCCCTCAGCGATATTTTAACGGCGCGCAGCGATGCGTCGAAAATACGGTCGGCCGGTTCGCGGCCGTCTAAATCCAATATGTTAGCGCCGTTAAACGTCAGGTGCGGGATGACGGCGATCTTTTCACGCAACGCCGCCAGCGAGTGATCGGGTTTGCGTGAATAGGCCGTTTGTTCGTCAATATCCAGCCGAATTAATAATAAGGGCTGATAAGACGCCATCCATTGGTACAGGTTTTGTTCGCGCTTTCTCAGCCAGCGGATCCAGCGATTGCCGCCGGCGGTTTTCGCCAGCTGCGGGCCATCGAAACGAAACCCCGCCACTTCGGCTTGCGGATAACGATCGGTGATCAGTAATGCGCCGCTGCGGCTTTTCTTCAGCATGCGACGGAATTTATAAACGCGCCAATAGGAGAGTAAAAATATCACCAGCGCCGTGGCATTATCCGGCGGTGTGGAAGGGCGCTCATGCACGCGTTCCGATTTCTTCAGCAAATAACGCCCGAAGGGCGCGCCAATAATCGGCAGCGAACTGATCCATTCGCCAATACGCCCGGAAGACTGGCCGAGATACAGCAGTTCGGCAGGTTCTTGTGCCGATAAAGCGTTGACAAGGCTGGCGGCTAACGTGGATTTTCCCGAGCCGTCACAGCCGGTTATCGCTATTACGCGCACGGGCGAGCGATCAGATGAAGGTCTTATCTGCTGACTCACAATAATTGATCCAATGCGAAAAAAACTATTGTATTCCAATACGCCTTGGGTTCAAGATATTTATTGTGCTTTGCTGCGATAAAATAATGAGATCGGTATTCTTTTTCGTTATTTGAATTGATATTCATGGCGTTTGTTCTTGTTATTTTGTGCTAATTGTTCGTGCGTGGGTTGGTTTCGCTTTTTATGTTAATTCTCGGCATGGCTCACGGCGAAAAAAGAGCAGAGGTTTTCAATTTTCGCTTAATCTTTTGTGCTTTTTGGCGCTGCGTATGGCAAATTTTTTTTCACGCAGCCACCGCGGCAATGATAAGCGATCGTTCGCTTCAAATATGGCACGCCGTTTCTGGTGTATTGAAAGAGAGTCTTATTATGAGTGCAAAATTTCCGCCGCTGATTGCGGTTATCGGCAGCGACGGATCGGGTAAGTCCACCGTTTGTGAACATCTGATCGAGTATGTGAAACATTATGGCCCGGCGGTGCAGGTGCATCTGGGCAAACAGGCGGGCAACGTCGGGCGCGCGGCGGCGAAATTGCCGCTGCTCGGGCGCTCGGTGGGCAAGGCTATCGAGAGCAATACCAAAAAAGTCAAAACGAAAAAATCCCGGATTGGCCTGTTGCCGTCGGCGGTGATCATCGCTTTCGTGGGGCGGCGGCTGCTGCGTTTTCGCCGCATGCTGGCGTATCGCCGGCAAGGGTTCATCGTGTTGACCGACCGTTTTCCGCAGGCGCAGATCCCTGGCGCTTACGACGGCACGGTTTTTCCCGTCGACGTTGAAGGCAGCCGTTTCGTCCGTTGGCTGGCGGCGCGTGAACGGGCGGCGTTCCAATGGATGGCGGGGCAAAAACCGGATCTGGTGCTCAAGCTGAATGTCAGTCTGGACGTGGCCTGCGCGCGCAAACCCGATCACCGCAAAGCGGCGCTGGAGAAGAAGATCGCCGTCACGCCGCTATTGACGTTCGAAGGCGCCGACATCGTGGATCTCGATGCCGATCGGCCGATCGAGGAGGTGCTTTCGGCGGCGGAAAAAGCCATCGCGGAATTTATGGCGGCGCAGGGGTATCGCTATTCGGCTGATGGGGTATCAACGGCTGCGCACTGAGGTGCGCATCGATTCGGCAGGGCGGCGTGGCCATTTTCGGCACCGCCGCCGCGGCCGAGAAGGAAAGGCTTTATTTTTTCAGCGCCGCAAAGGCGCGCACGATGGTGTCGATTTCTTCATCGCTGTGCGCGGCATTGACGCTGCAGCGCAGCAGGGTCACGCCCGCCGGCGCGGCCGGTGGCAGCACCAGGTTCACATAGACGCCGTGGGCGATCAGCTCGCGCCAGAAACGCAACCCTTCTTCCTTTGAACCGATCATGACCGGCACCACCGGGCTGATGCGCGGCCCCAGGGTATAGCCCAGCTCGGCGAGGCCGTGGTACAGGCGGTGCGCATTGCTCCACAGTTTTTCCCGCAGCTCGGGATGGCGGGCGATTTTTTGCAGCGCCGTGCGCACCGAAGCGATGCTGGACGGCGACGGCGAAGCGGTAAAGATATACGGCCGGCTGCTGTAGCGCAGCACGTCCATCCCCTTGCCGCCGACGGCGAAGCCGCCGATCGAAGCCAGGCTTTTGCTGAAGGTGCCCAGGATGATATCCACGTCTTGCTCGACGCCCAGCGCTTCGGCCAGGCCGCGGCCGTGCTCGCCCATTACGCCGAAGGAGTGCGCTTCGTCGACCAGCAGATACCCGCCCAATCGCCGCTTGATGTCGACGATTTCCACCAGCGGGGCGACGTCGCCCAGCATGCTGTAGATGCCTTCCACGATAATGATCGCTTCGCGGGCGCGTTCGCCCAGGCGCACCATGCGGCGCTCCAGATCGGCGGCGTCATTGTGGCGGAAGCGAATAATTTCCGCGCCGCCGAGGGCGCAGGCGTCGTAAATGCTCGCGTGGCTGTCCGCGTCGATCAGCACCACGGCACCCGGTCCCGCCAGCGTGCTGATGACGCCCAGGTTGGCGGTATAGCCGGTGGAGAACACGATGGCGCTCGGGCGATCGAAGAATTCCGCCAGCTCCCGTTCCAGCGTCAGGTGCGATCCGTAACTGCCGTTCGCCATGCGCGAGCCGGTGGTGCCGGTGCCGAGCGCGGCCAGAGCCGCCTGGCCGGCGGCGATCGCCTGCGCATCGAACGTCAGGCCAAGGTAATTATTGGTGCCGGCGAGGACAATCTTTTGATCGCCGATGCGCCCCTGGGTGGCGGAATACACTTCGTCGATACAGGTGCCGAACGGATTCAGACCGGACGTTTGAAATTGTTCACGGTCATTGGCGAGCCGCGCAAACTTATCATACAGTCCCATGGTTTTTCTCCAGATAAGGGCGCAGCGCGTCAAGCAGTTGCTCAGGCGTTCTGACATCAAGCAATATATTGATAGGAATGGAGATATCTAATTCATCTTCCAGCATCATCAGCAGATCCAAGACTCTGATGGATTCCAGGCCAAGATCATTGACGAGATCGCTATCAGGTTTTATTTCCACTCCGCCTTCGACGATACCTTGCAAACACGTCAGGATATAATCCATTACAGCATCGCGATTTAGCATAAGAACGTTGACACACCTCTACTTGGAATAATTAAAACAGCCCTTCACGCAGCGCGCGTTCCAAACTCACCTGTGGAAACCAATTAATCTGTTGCGACAGCGCCTGATTACTGGCGGACCAGTCGCGATGCGTTAATTCGCGTATTTTGCTGCGCGTCAGCATCGGCTCTTTTTTTACCAGGCGGTTCCACACCACGCTGATATCCGCCAGGGCTTTCAGCAGCGGCAGCGGAATGCCCACCAGACGCACCGGCCCGTGACGCACGGCGGCGCCGATGTCCCGCAGGCGCAGCCAGTTATAGCCTTCGGCCACGCCGTCGCACAGTTCGTAAATATTCGGCTGCGCGGGTTCGGTTTGCACCCATTGGCTGACCGCCTTTGCCAAATCGCTCACGTGCAGAAAAGAGAGCCTGGCGTCAGGCGCGCCCAGCCGGGGCAGCACGCCGCGCAGCAGGCCGTTGAACAGCGGTTTCAGCTCTTTATCGCCGGGCCCGTAAACCGCCGTTGGGCGGAAAATCCCCAGCGCGATATCGCCCGTGGCGGCGATGAGTTGCTGCTCGGCGGCCTGTTTTGAATGGGCGTACCAGGACAGCGCCGGATGGCGGGCCGCCAGCGACGACATGAACAAGAAGCGATTGCAGCGGCCGTTCTGTTTGGCCGCCTGCATCAAATTCAGGCTGCCTGTGACGTTGCAGCGGGTGAACACCGCTTCCGCATGCCCGCGCACCTGGCCCGCACAATGCACGACGCACTCCGCGCCGCGCACCAATTCGGTGAGCGAGGGCCGATCTTCCAGCGCGCCGGGGATCCACTGCAGGTTGTCTGCGGCGGCTTTTCCGGCTTGCCGCGTCAGGGCGCGCACGCTAAACCCTTGCGCCAGCAGTTCCTGGACGATATGCCGGCCGATAAAGCCGGTCGCGCCCGTCACTGCCACGGTGCCGCTCATTGCGCGAAACCGGCCAGCTGCGGCATTTGCGGGTAGAGCGAAGCGCTCAGCCAGCGTTTCTTGGCCTCCGCGCGCGCGGGTTTGCCCGACGACGTGCGGGGAATGCTGTGCGGCGGCAGCAGCTCGATGTCCACCGCGATGCCGAACTCGCTTTGAATGCGCGCGCTCAGCGAATGCACGATTTGTTCACGGCGTTCTTCCGAACTGACTCGACACTGGATCTGCAAAATGATCCTGGCCGCTTCGTCGTGTTCTTCGGTCACGAAGGCAATCGCATCGCCGGAACGGATTTCCGGTTCGGATTCCGCGACGTACTCAATATCCTGCGGCCAGATATTGCGGCCGCGAATAATGATCAAATCCTTCTTGCGGCCGGTGACGTACAGATAGCCGTCCAGCAGATAGCCGAGATCGCCGGTGTCCATCCAGCCGGTCACTTGGATCTGCTGCTGGGACTCATCGTCGCAGAAATAGCCGTTCATCAGGCTGGGGCCGGAAATCGTGATATGGCCGACCTGACGTTCCGGCAGCGGTTGCCCGGTTTCGCTGCGGATCTCGATGCGGTGGCCGGGCAGCGCACGGCCGCAGTTGACGAAGGTCGAGACGGCGCGGGTCTTCTTGCCCGGCGCGACCGCTTTACCTTCGTATTCCAAAATATCGCGGTCGACCTCGTTGGTTTGCGGGCCGGAGCAAGGGTCGGAAAAACTCACCGCCAGGGTGTTCTCGGCCAGGCCATAGCACGGCATGAAGGCTTTACTGTCGAAGTTGATGCTGCTGAAGTGTTCGCCAAACTGGGCGAGCAGCTCGGCCGGGATCGGCTCGGCGCCCACGCCCGCAACCCGCCAGCTGGAAAGATCCAGATCGGCCAGCTCTTTGGCGTTGCTGCGGCGCAGACACAGATCGTAGCCGAACGGCGGGGCGACGGACACCGTGCCGCGATTCTTGGCGATCAGTTTCAGCCACTGCATCGGGCGCATGGCGAAATCTTGCGTGCGCAGGTAGTCGACGGACAGCTGGGTCGCCACCGGCGTAAGCAGGAAACCGACCAGGCCCATATCGTGATAGAAGGGCAGCCACGAAACGCAGCGGTCGCTGGCGCGCAACTTGATCCCGTCGCGACTGATCGCGTTCAGGTTCGCCATGGCCGCCCGCTGGGTAATGATCACGCCGCGCGGAAAGCGGGTGCTGCCCGAGGTGTATTGGAGATAGGCGATATCGTCGGGCGAAGGCGCCGGCAACGCGATTTCCGGTTCTGGCAAGGCGTTAAAGTCCGCGTCGCTGAGGATGTGCATCGCCGACGTGTTTTCCGTGGCCGACGCGATGAGCGGTGTCCACTCTTCGCTGCTGATGATCGCCGCGGGGTTGCAGCTGGCGATCAGCCCTTTCAGTTTGGCGGTGTAGGAGTCGCGCTGGCCAACGCCCATCGGGATCGCCAACGGCACCGCCACCAGGCCGGCATATTGGCAAGCGAAAAAGGCTTCGACGAAGCCCGGGCTGGTTTCGGCGATAAGCGCCACGCGATCGCCTTTCTTGAGCTTCAGGGACAATAAACGCCGCGCGCCCGCGATCGCTTTTTGCTGCAGCGTGCGATAGTCGAGAACGGTCACGAGTTGATTGCGACGGTCGTAAAAATTCATTCCCGTATTACCGAGTGCCGCGTAATCCAACGCGTCCACTAACGTGGGGAAGTCCGCATAGCGCATGGGAAGAGAATGAACGGAACTTGTTTCAGACATAGACAAACTTAGCCATAGATTAAAAATCACCAAAAGAGAGAAATCACTCTTGGCGAGGTAATTGATGTTTTACTATGAATAGGTTTTGAATAAGTTTGTTATTCAACCATCTTCATTCCGCGAACAGCGTATATTGCCGTGCTCGAGCGGCATGCCGGTTATTAACCGGGCAGAGCGTAAGTAGCCCGAGTCATCAGCCTTGAGCGGCACCCTGGCGAGATATGAGAGACTATTGTAATATCCGGACTTCGCCGTTCTTTAGTCTGCATCTGTCGGGTAGGAAATAACTGTCGGCTCATAGGTTATGACCTCATGCATGGCTATCTTGGAACTTAAACACTTCCTAAACAGTATGCCGCAAGAAATTCAAAAGTGAACGATTCATTTAAGGCTAATCTTAAAAATAGCATTAAGTGGTAAAAATGGCGGCGCACCTCCTGATTAAAGTCGGTACACTAAAAGCGGCGAGTTTCTTTTACCATAACAGCACGAAATAATAAAAGAGCACTATTAGCGTAGCCTGGCTGCGCCGCTTTCTGTTTCCTTTTTTTATCAATTATGGACATCACAGGGTGAATGTCAGGCAACACGTTGCTGATTCGCCGAGGGGGAATATTCGGTTTTTCTTATCAGTGAGCCGGAGGCAATACACAATTCAATAAAAGGCAACAGCATAAAAAATGCTAAAGGCGTTGTCGCGTGCTTATTTAATTATTTTATTAAAACGTAAGGCTATTTATGATCCGTATTGAGAAAGTTCTGGATAAACGCGAACTTAAAGAATTTATTGCTTTCCCCTCGCAACTGTTTCGCGATGATCCGAACTGGATTGAGCCGCTGCATGTAGAGCGCGAAGAGCACCTGTCAAAGAAGAATCCCGGGACCGACCATATTGAATGGCAGGCATGGGTGGCCAAAAAACAGGGCAAAGTGGTTGGACGCATCACTGCGCAAATCGATTCTCTGCACCGGGAGCTGCATGGTGAGGATACCGGCCATTTCGGCATGATTGACGCCGTTGACGATCCCGCCGTGTTCAGCACCTTATTCACGGTAGCGGAGGAGTGGCTGAGGTCGAAAGGCGCGCGTAAAATCACCGGGCCATTCAGCCTCAATATCAATCAGGAAAGCGGCCTGTTGGTCGAAGGGTTCGATACCCCGCCTTCCGCCCTGATGACGCACGCGAAACCTTACTACGCGGCCCAGATAGCGCAGCAGGGCTACAGTGGAGGGATTGATTTGCTTGCCTATTGGATGAAAAGAACCGACCTGCATTTTTCGCCGTCGTTAACCCGGATGATGGATCAGGTGCGTAAAAAGGTGACCGTCCGCCGTCTCAATCGCAAGCGCTTTCGCGAGGAGATGCAGGTGCTGCGCGAGGTGTTCAACTCCGGGTGGCAACATAACTGGGGGTTTGTCCCGTTCACCGAGCACGAGTTCGCCACCATGGGGGATCAGCTGAAGTTCCTGGTGCCCGACGATATGATCCATATCGCCGAGGTGGATGGCGCCCCCTGCGCCTTTATCGTCGGTCTGCCGAACATTAACGAAGCGATTGCCGATCTGCAGGGGCGTTTATTGCCGTTCGGCTGGGCGAAGCTATTGTGGCGCCTGAAAGTCAGCGGCGTGCGCACCGCGCGCGTGCCGTTGATGGGCGTACGCCAGGAATATCAATTCAGCCGCATCGGGCCCATTATTGCGCTGCTGCTGATTGAGGCGCTGCGCGAGCCTTTCGCGAAGCGCAATATCGACGCGCTGGAAATGTCGTGGATCCTGGAAACCAATACCGGCATGCGGACGATTTTAGAACGCATCGGCGCGGTGCCGTACAAGCGTTACCGCTTGTACGAGAAAACGCTTTAAGCGGCTGATATCGCGTCCCCTTTTTACGCTCCCAGAATAATAACCGCGCCAGGGCATTTTCGGGCGGTGGCGTTTCAGGAGCAGGGGGACGGCGAGTGAGTGAATGCATCGTTTCCTGAAAGAGAACGGTTAAGGTTTTTAATTAATAAACTCGAGATAAATTCACGTTGCGTGATTTATTTGCGAGTGACTGTCGCAGTTTTGACGAGAGCTGATTGTATGCCTGTGGAAAAGAAAAAAGGAATAAGCCGATTAACCTACAGCATTAGGAATTCCTGGGCCGGGTTTATTGATGCTGTGCTTACCGAAGATGCGTTCCGCCAATTATTGGTTATTAACGCCATTTTACTGGTTGTTACATTTGGTTTAGATATTACAAATATAGAAAGGCTGTTATTAATCACCTGCAGTTTTCTGCTATTGGTGGTTGAGCTGCTTAATACGGCGATTGAAACCGTGGTCGATCGCATTTCGCTGGAATTGCATCCGTTATCCAAACGCGCCAAAGATTTGGGCGGCGCAGCGCAGCTGGTAGCCGTGGTGATGACTATCATTATTTGGGGAATGGTGCTGCTGGGGCGATAGGGGCTTTGGTGGTTCAACCACCCAGTCGGTGAACGTGGCGATATAAGCGGTTATCATCGCTGTTTTGCGTCTTCTGCCATTTTCAGCAAGGAGAGTTGGTCGTTATGCCCGTGAATTTTGATCTCAACGATCTCTATGCGTTTCGCGCGCTGGTGGAGTACGGCAATTTTCGGCTGGCCGCAGAGTCCATCTGCCTGTCGCAGTCGGCGCTGAGCCGCAGGATTGAGAAGCTGGAAAACGCGCTGGGCAGCAAACTGTTCGATCGCACCACCCGGCGCGTGACCTTGACGCTGTACGGGCAGGCTTTTGCCGAGCGTTCGGATCAGCTGCTGATGAACGTCGAAGCGGTGTTGGCCGATATCGACAAGGTCAGTCAGGAGCGGGTGGGGCTGGTTACCGTCGCCACGGTGCCCTCGGCGGCCTACTATTTCATGCCCGACGTGATACGCCGTTTCCGGCTGCGCTATCCGCGCGTGCGCGTCAAGCTGATCGACGGCAGCGCAGGTAATGTCATCGAGGCGGTCACCGGCGGCCAGGCCGATTTCGGCATCTGCTTCGCCGGGCGGCTGCAGCCTAATCTTGAATTTGTGCCGTTGGTGGGGGACGTCTACGTGGCCGCCTGCCGGCGCGACCATCCGCTCGCCGCTAAAAAGAGCCTCACCTGGCAAGAGTTCTATCAGCAGGATTACGTCTCGCTGGATAAAACCTCCGGCAATCGCAATCTGCTCGATCAGCGCCTGGAACACCTCGTGCCGGAACGCCCCAGCGTGTGTGAAACTCGCCATGTGACGACCATGCTGGGCATGGTTGAGGCGGGCATCGGCATTGCCGCCGTGCCCGCCATGTCGATGCCCGCTTCAGAGCACTCGGTGTTGACGTCGGTGCCGCTGGTCGATCCGGTGGTGAAACGTACCGTGGGTCTCATCAGACGCGGCGGCCGCATGCAGTCTTTCGTCGCCGCCGAGCTGGAAAAGCTGATTACTGAACAGTATCACTCTGCCTGACCGGCTGCGGCGCCGGCACGGTTCGCATGCCGGTCGCGCGAATGGTCGGCTGCGCCTGAGGGGAAGCGAGGAAGTCCAGCAGCGCTTTGCCTTCGCGGCGGTGCTCCGCCTTGGCGGTTACCGCGCCCGCGAAGCGGGTGATGTACTGCACGTTTTCCGGCAGCTCGCCGATAAAGGTCACGCCCGCCACGGGCAGCAATTCGCTGACCTGCTGGAAGCCCAGCGCGTATTTCCCCTGCGCTACTTCAGAGGCCACCGGAATGCGCTCAACCTTATGTGCTTTCCCTTTCACCTGTTCCTCGATGCCCAGCTTTTTGAACAGTTGGCCGCTGACATAGCGGCCGCTGGCGCTGTCGGAATAGGCGAAAGAGTCAGCCTGCAGCAAGACATTGCGCAGGTCGGCATCCGTTTTTATCACCGGCTTGGGCGCGCCCCGTTTGACCACCATGCCGATCGGCGAATCGGCCAGCTCCACGCGCGAACCCGGCTGGGTCCAGCGCTCTTTTTCCAGTTGGGTGAGCGCGTCGCCCACCATGATCAGCACATCGGCTTGCTCTCCGCGCGCCAGCCGCGCGGGGATCGCCTGCGGCGTTTTGCCCATCGAGGGGCCGGACACCAGAATGATTTTGTCGCCGCTTTGAGCTTCATATTCCGGAGCCAGCTTCTCTAGTGCGGCTTTGAAGCCGCCGGAGATCATGACGGTCACGTCTTTGGCCAGCGCCGCCGTACTGCAGGAGGCGCACACCAGCGCGGCGAGGATCGAACGAGTGAGTTTTTGCATGGCATCATTCCTTTTGAGATGGCGGCTTAGCGCGCGGTTTGCAGCGGCATGGCGATGCGGCGATACATATACAGCGTCGCCAGCAGGGCGCACAGCGCGGCGAAGCTCATCCAGTAGCCCGGTGAAGCCTTGTCGCCGGTGTATTCGATCAACGCGGTGGAGACCACCGGCGTAAAGCCGCCGAACACCGCCGTCGCCAGGCTGTAGGCCAGCGAGAACCCGGCCACCCGCACTTCCGTTGGCATGATCTCCGTCAACGCCGGGATCATGGCGCCGTTGTAGAGGCCGTAAATGAAGGACAGCCACAGCAGCACGGCCAGCATCATGCCGAAGCTGGGGGCGGCGGCGAGCAGGCTCAGCGCCGGGTAGGCGGTGGCCAACGTCAGCAACGTCATGGCGACCAGCACCGGTTTGCGGCCGAAACGATCCGACAGCGCGCCGCCGATGGGCAGCCAGATGAAGTTAGAGATCGCTACCAGCAGGGTGACCAGCAAGCTGTCGGAGGCGCTGAGCAGCAGCACCTTTTTGCCGAAGGTCGGTGCATAGACGGTGATCAGGTAAAACGCGGTGGTGGTCATGGCGACCATCAGCATGCCGGCGATCACCACCGGCCAGTTTTTCAGCAGGGTTTTAAACACGTCGCGCATCGCCAGGTGGTGACGGCGAGCGGTAAATTCCTGCGTCTCTTCCAGCTTGCGGCGCAGGAAGAAGATGAAGGGAACGATCAGGCAGCCGAACAGGAAAGGCAGGCGCCAGCCCCATTCGCGAATGGCGCTTTCTTCCAGCGCCGCATTGAGCGCGAAGCCCATGGCCGCCGCCACCATGATCGCCACCTGCTGGCTGCCGGACTGCCAGCTGGTGTAGAAGCCTTTACGGCCCGGCGTGGCGATTTCGGCCAGATAGACGGACACGCCGCCCAGCTCCGCGCCCGCCGAGAAGCCTTGCAACAGACGCCCGCACAGCACCAGCAGCGGCGCCCAAAGCCCGATGCTCTGGTAAGAGGGGATCAGCACGATCAGGAAGGTGCCTGCGGCCATGATCGACAGGGTGACGATCAGCCCTTTGCGGCGGCCGACTTTATCGATGTAAGCGCCCAGCACGATGGCGCCGATCGGGCGCATCAGAAAACCTGCGCCGAATACCGCGAAGGTCATCATCAGCGAGGCGAACTCGCTGCTGGCCGGGAAAAAGGTGTGTGCGATGTAGGTAGCGTAAAAGCCGAACAGGAAAAAATCGAACTGCTCTAAAAAGTTGCCGGAGGTGACGCGCAGTATCGCGCCGGTTCTGGCCCGGGTGGTCATGGGTGAGGTAGAGGAATGCATCTTTATCTCCAGTTTGTTATTGGCGCTTGACGCCGCGCCTGTTGCTGAAGACTCGCTCAGGAAAATAAAGTAAATAAGCGCAATAAACGCATGGCGCGATGCGTTTGACGCATCAGTCGGCGTTAACAATGTTGCCTAACCCGATGTAACGTGGCGTTAACAAGTTTGCCGCTCACTGCCCGCTGCGCAGAACGCCGAAAACGTTATGCGCTTTTTGTGACAGGGTTCATAAAGGGGCGGCGGGGAAACGCCCCGTGCCTCTGAACGATTATTCGATACCGCGCGTAAAAAGGTGAATGCCCCGTACTGCGTTTGCAAAATGCGTGGATGTACGTTCAGCCTTGCAGTAACAACGCGTGCCTTTGCATGCTATCCCAGCGCCTCTCTGCTATAGCTTTACATCTATATAGTTACTGATCTATATTTTAGGGAGACCCCGTGTGGGAAATTAAAACAACGGATGCATTTGATCATTGGTTCAGATCACTCAGCGATGCCGACCGGGCCTGCGTGCTTGCTGCATTGATGGTCCTGCGGGAAAAAGGGCCCGGCTTGCCCAGACCCTATGCCGATACGGTTAAAGGCTCGCGTTACAGCAACATGAAAGAGCTGCGTATTCAGAGCCGTGGCGAACCGTTGCGGGCATTCTTCGCCTTCGATCCGTACCGCGTCGGCATGGTGCTTTGCGCGGGCAATAAAGCGGGCGATGAAAAACGTTTTTACGATCGAATGCTGCAGATTGCCGATCGGGAATTCACGAATTGGCTGAACACACTAAAAGAGAAGGAGTGACGCGATGGGCAGAACGCTGGAACAGCTTATTGCGGAGGAAAAGCCCGAGGTCGTGGCCGAAGCGCAGGCAATGGCGACGGACATTATGCTGAACATCCATCTTGCCGAGCTGCGCGAGAAGGTGCAGAAAACCCAGGTTGAAATGGCACAGGCGCTGGGTATCAGGCAACCGACCGTCGCCGTGATGGAAAAACCGGGCCGCGATCTGAAACTGTCTTCGCTTAAACGCTATGTTGAGGCGGCCGGCGGCAAACTGCGCCTGGATGTCGAACTGCCGGACGGTTCGCACTACGAATTTGTGCTGTAAGCGCTAACGGCAGAAAAGCACAAAGCCCGCTAAGGTTCCCCGGAGCGGGCTTTGTGTACCAGGGCTCCTTTGACACGAGCAGGCGGCCGTTAAAGCAAAGAGGCTCAAAACGGGCAGGCTGTGTGAGCGCTTTCGTTTGGGCCGGATAGCGTTAAACAAGCCACTTGCACTCCCTTCGCGATGTCTCGCTTGCCCGTAACTGTCTCCTTGCTCCTTAGCTGAAACGATACAAATTATGTTGATGAATAGCTCGTTTTATGTGCAAAAACTCAATATCTTTCATTAGAACTGCGATGAAATTCGTATTTTTATCGCGCTATTACTCCAAATACTCACCCGGTGAAGCTCATCACATTTCTTTAACCTGCTTAACAGTAGATTTTCCTTGCTTAGAAAAAAATCGATTCAGCTAAAGGGGGAGGGAAATGAAAAAGACATGGGTTATGGCGGTGTTTTCGGCCCTGATTTCAGGGCAGGCGGCGGCGCAGAGTTGGGTGCTGACCAGCGCTGAAGATGGCGTGGAGAAAGGAAACTGGAAGATTTCGAGCGAGACGCTGAAGGTGAAGGATAAAACGTTCAGCATTGAGCAGAAAGTGCTGCACGGCGGTAAGCAAGAAGGCAGCAAAGTCCTGATTATCCGCAGCCAGGATGGCCTGAGCATCACGCTGAGTCCCACCCGCGGCATGAACCTCCTGCGGGCAGAAGGCTTTGGCGCGAAAATGGGATGGGATTCACCGGTTAAAGAGGTGGTCAACCCCGCTTTTATCAATCTGGAAAGCCGCAATGGGCTCGGCTGGCTGGAAGGTTTCAATGAGATGATGGTGCGTTGTGGCTATGAGTGGACCGGTCATCCGGTGACCGAAGGTGGGCAAATTTACACGTTGCACGGCAAAGCGGGCAATACGCCGGCCTCGCGGGTTGAGGTTGAGGTAGCGGATACAGCGCCGTATGAAATTCGTATTCGCGGCCTGATCAAAGAGAGCACATTCAAAAAAGCCGATCTGCAAACCCTGACCGAATTGCGCTATGTGCCCGGCAGCAACAGTTTCAGCCTGCATGATGTGTTAACCAACCGGGCGGATTATCCCCATGACTACCAGATTATTTATCACAGCAATTTCGGCGCGCCGATTCTGGAAAATGGCGCCCGCTTCCTGGCGCCGATGGCCAGCATCAGCCCGTTTAACGACTATGCCAAAGCCGGGCTGAAGACCTGGGGAACCTATGCCGGCCCAACCAAAGGGTTCGATGAAATGGTCTTTAACATTAAGCCATTATCGGATCCGAATCATCAGACACTGGCGGCGCTGGTCAATAACGCGGGCGACAAAGGGGTAGGGGTGGCGATTCAGTTCGATACCCGCCAGTTGCCCGTCCTGACGCTGTGGAAGAATACCGATACGTTAAAACAAGGGTATGTGACGGGGATTGAGCCGGGCACCAGCTATGCCTACCCGGTTACCGTCGAGCGCGAACAAAAACGCGTCAAGCAGTTGCAGCCTGGCGCCAGTGCGCAGTTTGATCTGACCTATACCTTGCTGCACAGCAAAGCGCAGGTGGCGGATCTGGAGAAGAAGATTGCTGATATTCAGGGTAAGGTAAAAATTGATGAGAATGCCGCGCCGATAGCCAAGGAGTAACGCTGCCTGTCGATGCATTCAGCGTTAAAGCAAAAAGCCCGCTTAAGTTGCCTTAAGCGGGCTTTTCTAAATATGGCTCCTCTGACTGGACTCGAACCAGTGACATACGGATTAACAGTCCGCCGTTCTACCGACTGAACTACAGAGGAATCGTGTGAACGGGGCGAATAATAGCGGGGTGCCTGGGGTTTGTCAAAGCGCTAAACTGCAAAAAAAGCGCGTTTGCTGGCGGAATGAACATCTTGCGCTGTTTTTCGGCATTTTCCATCGCTGTGCGGTGATTTTGCGGCCCACAACGATTGCACAAGCCTTTGCACGGCGATGGTGCAAGGCCGTTCTCCCTCTCACGCTAGCCGCACTGCCCAGACTCTCGGTTATCCCCGCCACACGCCGCGCTGCAACTGATATGTAGGATGAATAAGCAAACAATATGTATTCGTCGTCACAATGGCTGGATTTTTGCTTACCCATTTTTGGGGAATGCGACTGCGCTCTCAAGAAAATTATTTTCCCCGTCTACACATAAAGTGACTGATCCGCGCCCCAGGGCGTTTCGCTACAACAGTGCTGAGGAAGATAACAATGTCATCGAAATTGATAAAAAGTCCGCTCGCTGCTTTGCTCATCGGTTGTTTAGGTACGGCTTTTTCCGCTCAGGCCGATATCGTCATCGGCGTCGCCGGGCCGTTCTCCGGGCCGAACGCCACCTATGGCGATCAGTATTGGCGCGGGGCTTCGCAGGCGGCGGCGGACATCAACGCCGCCGGCGGGATCAAAGGGGAAAAAATCAAACTGGTGCAGGGGGATGACGCCTGCGAACCGAAACAGGCGGTCGCGGTCGCCAACCGGCTGGTGGATCAGGACAAGGTGTCGGCGGTGGTCGGCCACTTCTGTTCCTCATCCACCATGCCCGCCTCCGAGGTGTATGACGAGGCCGGCATTATCGCCATTACCCCCGGCTCCACCAACCCGCAGATCACCGAGCGTGGCATGAAGAGCATGTTCCGCATGTGCGGGCGCGACGATCAGCAGGGCGTGATCGCCACCAACTACATGTTGGATACGCTGAAGGCCAAGCGCATCGCGGTGATCCACGATAAAGACACCTACGGCCAGGGGCTGGCGGACGCAGCGAAGGCGGCGATGAACAAGCGCGGGGTCAAGGAAGTGCTGTATGAGGGGCTGTCGCGCGGTGAGAAAGACTTCAACGCGCTGGTGACCAAGATCGCCTCGGTCAAGCCTGACGTAGTCTACTTCGGCGGCTGCCATCCGGAAGCCGGGCCGCTGGTGCGCCAGATGCGCGAGCAGGGCGTGACCGCCAAGTTCTTCTCCGGCGACTGCGTGGTGACCGAAGAGCTGGTGACCGCCGCCGGCGGGCCGCAGTATACCAACGGCGTGCTGATGACCTTCGGCAACGATCCGCGCCTGATCCCGGAGGGCAAGGCGGTGATCGCCAAGTTCCGCGCCAGCGGCTTTGAGCCGGAAGGCTACACCCTCTATTCCTACGCCTCGATCCAGGCGATCGCCGCCGCCTTCAACGCCACCGGCGGCAAAGACAGCGCCAAGGCCGCCGAATGGCTGAAGTCACACGACGTGGACACCGTGATGGGCAAGAAAGCCTGGGACCAGAAGGGCGATCTGAAGGTCTCGGACTACGTGGTCTATCAATGGGATGACAAGGGCAAATATCACCAACTGTAAACGGCCTAACCGTGAAGTTATGACCCTATGACCGACGGGCCGCCGCCTTGGCGCGCCCGTTCCGCGATGACCTTTGGGCCGCGTCGGACTGCGTTGGCGGCCTTACCAGGCGAGACTGCTCATTATGGATGTATTCTTTCTGCAACAGCTGATCAACGGCCTGACCCTCGGCGCGGTGTATGGCCTGATCGCCATCGGCTACACCATGGTTTACGGCATCATCGGCATGATTAACTTCGCCCACGGCGAGGTATATATGATCTCCGCCTACCTGTGCGCCATCGGTTTGGCGCTGCTGTCGTTCTTCGGGCTGCACTCGTTTCCGCTGCTGATCCTCGGCACGCTGGTGTTCACCATCGTCATCACCGGGGTGTACGGCTGGGTAATCGAGCGCATCGCCTACAAGCCGCTGCGCAACTCCACCCGTCTGGCGCCGCTGATCTCCGCCATCGGCATGTCGTTAATCCTGCAAAACTACGCGCAGATAAGCCAGGGGCCGCGCCAGCAGGGTATCCCGACGCTGCTGAGCGGCGTGTTCCGCCTGGAGTTCGACGGCGGCGTGGTGCAGATCACCTACACCAAAGTGTTCATTCTGGTGGCGTCGCTGCTCGGCATGGCGATCCTCACCTACATCATTCAGCGCACCCGGCTGGGGCGCATCTGCCGCGCCACCCAGCAGGATCGCAAAATGGCCTCGATTCTCGGCATCAATACCGATCGGGTGATCTCGCTGGTGTTCGTGATCGGCGCCGCCATGGCCGGGTTGGCCGGGGTGCTGATCACCATGAACTACGGCACCTTCGATTTTTACGTCGGCTTTATCATCGGCATCAAGGCCTTCACCGCCGCGGTGCTGGGCGGCATCGGATCGCTGCCGGGCGCGATGCTGGGCGGGCTGCTGCTCGGCGTGGCGGAGGCGCAGTTTGCCGGCATGGTGAATTCGGATTACAAGGACGTGTTCTCCTTCGGGTTGCTGGTGGCGATCCTGATCTTCCGTCCGCAGGGCCTGCTCGGCCGGCCCCTGATCGCCAAGGTTTAAGGAGAACGCCATGTCGCAATCCGTAATCAACGGCGGGCTGAACGTCAAACGCAGCCTGCTGGACGCTGTCTTGGCCGGGCTGATCGCCCTGATCGTGTTCGGGCCGATCGTCGGCATCGTGCTGAACGGCTACAGCTTCAACTTCGAGCCGCACCGGCTGGTGTGGATCATCGTCGCGGTGATGGCCGGGCGGCTGCTGCTGAGCCTGTTCCTGCAAACCGCGCCGGGGCGCAGGGTGTTGGCGCGCTTCGACGGCGGCAACGACGGCGTTTACGTGCGGCCGCTGGGCTATAAATCCAACCTGCGCTGGATCCTGCCGCTGATGGCGGCGATCGCGCTGCTGTTCCCGTTTGTCGCCACCAAATACCTGCTGACGGTGGCGATCCTCGGCCTGATCTACGTGCTGCTCGGCCTGGGGCTGAACATTGTGGTCGGGCTGGCGGGGCTGCTCGATCTGGGGTACGTGGCGTTTTACGCCATCGGCGCCTACGGGCTGGCGCTGGGCTACCAGTATCTCGGGCTGGGGTTCTGGGCGATGCTGCCGCTGGGCGCGCTGATGGCGGCGCTGGCCGGCGCATTGCTGGGCTTCCCGGTGCTGCGCATGCACGGCGACTACCTGGCGATCGTTACGCTGGGGTTCGGCGAGATCATTCGGCTGGTGCTGAACAACTGGATGTCGCTCACCGGCGGGCCGAACGGCGTCTCGGTGCCGGCGCCGACGGTGTTCGGCCTGGAGTTCGGCCGGCGCGCCAAAGACGGCGGGGTGCCGATCCACGAGTTTTTCGGCATCGATTACAACCCGAATCTCAAGTTCATTTTCATCTACGCGGTGCTGTTTTTGGTGGTGCTGCTGGTGCTGTATATCAAGCACCGGCTGACGCGCATGCCGATCGGCCGCGCCTGGGAGGCACTGCGCGAGGATGAGATCGCCTGTCGTTCTCTCGGGCTCAATCACGTGCTGGTGAAGCTGTCGGCGTTTATGCTCGGCGCTTCCACCGCCGGGCTGGCGGGGGTGTTTTTCGCCACCTACCAGGGCTTCGTCAACCCGACTTCGTTCACCTTCTTCGAGTCGGCGCTGATCCTGGCGATCGTGGTGCTGGGCGGCATGGGCTCCACCCTCGGCGTGGTGCTGGCGGCCTTCGTGCTGACGGTGGCGCCGGAGCTGCTGCGCAGCTTCGCCGAATACCGGGTGCTGCTGTTCGGCGTGCTGATGGTGGCGATGATGATCTGGCGGCCGCGCGGGCTGGTGCGCATCAGCCGATCCAGCTTCGCCGAACGCAAGGGGGTGGCGCCATGAGCGACGCCATTTTGCGGGTGGAACACCTGATGATGCACTTTGGCGGCATCAAAGCGCTGAACGACGTCAATCTGGAGGTGGAACGCGGTTCCATCACCGCGCTGATTGGCCCCAACGGCGCCGGCAAGACCACGGTATTCAACTGCCTGACCGGCTTTTACCGCGCCAGCGGCGGCGCGATCCTGCTCAATACCCACAAGCGGCCGACCGACGTGATCCAGGTGCTGGGGCAGAAGTTCCGCGCCGGCGACTGGATACGCCCAAAGCGGCTTGGTTCGCGCCTCTACTACAAGATGTTCGGCGGCACCCACCTGGTGAACCGCGCCGGGCTGGCGCGCACCTTCCAAAATATCCGTCTGTTCCGCGAAATGTCGGTGGTGGAGAACCTGCTGGTGGCGCAGCACATGCAGAGCAACCGTAACCTGATCGCCGGGGTGCTGAATACGCCGGGCTACCGCCGGGCGGAGAGCGCCGCGCTCGATCATGCCTTCTACTGGCTGGAGGTGGTGGACCTGGTGAGCTGCGCCAACCGGCTGGCGGGAGAGATGTCTTACGGCCAGCAGCGGCGGCTGGAGATCGCGCGCGCCATGTGCACCGCGCCGGAGATGATCTGCCTCGATGAGCCGGCCGCCGGGCTGAACCCGGTGGAAACGGCCACGCTGAGCCGCATCATTCGCTTCCTGCGGCAGCATCACGGCATCACGGTGCTGTTGATCGAGCATGACATGGGCATGGTAATGGAGATCTCCGATCGGGTGATCGTGCTCGATCACGGCGATGTGATCGCCCGCGGCACGCCGCAGGAGATCCAGCACAACGAGGCGGTGATCGCCGCCTACCTGGGTGCGGACGAAGAGGAGCTGGCGGGATGAGCGAAGCGATGTTGGAATTTCGCGAAGTGGATGTGTTTTACGGGCCGATCCAGGCGCTGCGCCAGGTGTCGCTGCAGGTGAACGCCGGGGAGACGGTGGCGCTGATCGGCGCCAACGGCGCGGGCAAGTCCACGCTGTTGATGTCGATCTTCGGCCAGCCGCGCATCGCCGGCGGGCAGATCCTGTTTGGCGGCGAGGACATCAGCCGTCGCTCCACGCACTTTGTTGCCAGCAGCGGCATCGCGCAGGCGCCGGAGGGGCGGCGCATCTTTCCGGACATGAGCGTGGAGGAGAACCTGCTGATGGGCACCATCACCGTCGGCAATCGCTACCTGGAGGAGGATTTGCCGCGCATGTTCGAGCTGTTTCCGCGCCTCAAGGAGCGGCGCAATCAGCGGGCGATGACCATGTCCGGCGGCGAGCAGCAGATGCTGGCGATCGCCCGCGCGCTGATGAGCCGGCCGAAGCTGTTGCTGTTGGACGAGCCGAGCCTGGGGCTGGCGCCGATCGTGGTGCGGCAGATCTTCGGCGTACTGCGCGAGCTGACCCGCAGCGGCATGACGCTGTTTCTGGTGGAGCAGAACGCCAACCACGCGCTGAAACTGTCCGATCGCGGCTATGTGATGGTCAATGGCCAGATCCGCCTCACCGGCAGCGGCCAGGAGCTGTTGAACGATCCGGAGGTGAGAAAGGCCTATCTGGGCGGCGGCTGAGCGCCGCCCCACGGGCAGGGATGCCCGCGTTCATTTTTCAGCGTCGTTGCGCTCTTGGCCATCGTAGTGTGAACGGGCCGCTCTGAAGGCGTCGGCGGAGGCGATAATCCACGACCAGAGCGGCAGCATGTTGAGCAGCATCTCTTCCCCCGCGTCGGTGATGGTGTAAACCACGCGGGGCAGTTTCTCCTGATAATCGCAGCGCGATATCAGCCCGTCCCGCTCGAGATGGCGCAGCGTCCGCGTCAGCATTCTCTGCGTCACGCCCGCCAGTTGGCGGCTTATCTCGCCGTGGCGCAGCGGCCCGTGAGTGCCCAGGATATGCAATACCCCCAGCGACCAACGGTTGCCCGCATGCGCGAGGATCTCACGCTTCAATCCTTCATCGTCGTTGCTCAGTTCTTCACAGAACGCCTGCGAAAATTGCAGCAGCGCTTCCCGATCGCTCGTCATATTCCTCTCCGGTATCACGCGTGTACCTAATTGAACCCGTTTTTGTCAGCTGTCAGGATGACGCAGTGTCAAGACAGGAGGCAAGCATGAAATCCACAAATCCATCGATCAATACCGTGCTCATACTCGGCGCCGGTGAACTGGGGTTGCCGGTACTGCGAGCGATGAGCCGGCAGGCTCGGTTATCTCCATCTTTAAAAATCAGCGTGCTGCTCCGGCCGGAGGCTGCACGCGCCGTCAGCGGCCCGCTCCGGGCGCGGCGGGATGCGCTGGCGCGGCTCGGCATCGCCGTGGTGGAAGGCGATCTGCAGCAAAACGGCGTGGAGGCGCTGAGCGCGCTATTCCGTTCCTTCGACGCGGTGATCAACTGCAGCGGCTTTGTCGGCGGGGCGGGCACGCAGATAAAGATCACCCAGGCCGTCTTGCTGGCGGGCGTGGCGCGCTACTTCCCGTGGCAGTTCGGCGTGGACTACGATGTCGTGGGTAAAGGCAGCGGGCAACAGGTGTGGGATGAACAGCTTGAGGTGCGCCACCTGCTGCGTGCGCAGAAGGCGACGGAGTGGGTGATTGTTTCCACGGGCATTTTCACCAGCTACCTGTTTGACCCCGGCTTTGGCGTGGTGGACGCGGTAAGCAAAACGGTGCGCGCGCTGGGCGACTGGCGCTACGCGGTGACGCTGACCACCCCTGAGGACATTGGCCGGCTGACGGCCGCGATTTTTTTCCATCGGCCCGCGTTTCGCAACCAGGCGGTTTATATCGCCGGCGACACGCTGACCTACCGCGAGCTTGCCGATCTTATGCAGGCGTACTGGGGCGTGGAGGTCAACAGGATCCTGTTGGACAAAGAGCGGCTGCAGGCGGAGGTGCGCAATCATCCGCATGACGTCGGCGCCAAATACCGGCTGGCTTTCGCCCGGCCCGACGGCGTGGCCTGGGATAAGGCGAAAACCTTCAATGCGCGCCAGGGCATAGCCACCGCCACCGCCGAGCAGTGGCTGGCTTCTCAGGGCGGTTAATCGCCTGAGCGCCGCAGTCAGAACTGGAGCTGCATCCAGCGCACGTTCAGCCGCACCAGCGCGATGATGGCGCCGGAGAGCAGCCGCAGCCCGGCGGGCATGTCGCGGCGGCGGATGTCCAGCAGCAGCACGGTGCGCACCTGCGGGCTGTCGTTCCACACCTCGTGTTCGAAGGTATCGTCCCACAGCATGAACTCCCCCTCGTGCAGCCGGTATTCGCGGCCGTCCACTTTCAGCACCGCCGCCGGCGCGCCGTCGGCGCGTTTGGGCATGTCCAGCACCAGATAGCCGCGCAGAATGCCGCGAAACGGCCCGCGATGGGGCGGCACCTGTTTGCCGGGTGCCAGGAAGGAGAGCGAGGCGGACAGCACGTCAGGCGACGAAGCGATCAGCGCCGCCAGCGTCGGGCAGCGCGCCAGGTTGCGGGGGATGGGCTGGCCGTAGGCCTTCATGATGAACATGCGCCAGTCGCGCGCGTCGTTGGCGGAGATCGACGCCTGCTGGCTCATGATCTCGTGAAAACGGGGAATATTGTGCAGATCGTGGGCGACGGTCAGCGCCTCTTCGCGGATCTGCCGCCATTGGGCGGTGAAGCGTTCGGCGTCGGGGAACAGCGCGGCGCTGTCGAGCACCGGCTGGCCCTGGATGCGGCGATCGTAAACATTGCGCAATGCGAGCACGGACCAATCATAAATCGCGGACATCATAATGACCTCGCCTCAGGAAACGCCAAAGGGACACTGCGCGCTTCTTCGGCGCGGCGCGTGGACGGCCTGGGAAGAACGGCAGGAAAAATTGGTACGCTTCAATAGATTAGCACAGCATTTTGGCAACCGTGCGTCGGTGAGCGTGTCGATGGGCGGTGAAAAAAACCACACAATTAAAGTGTGACGTATATCGCATTTAGCGGGCCGGTTGGTTAAAATATCGCGACTTGCCCGCACCTGTCCGGATTTTGTTTACCATGGAACACGCTCCCGTTTCGCGCTCAACCGCCTGGTTGCGCGTGGTTATCCTCGCCGTCTCGGCCTTTATCTTCAACACCACCGAGTTTATTCCGGTCGGTCTGCTGAGCGATATCGCCGCCAGCTTCTCGATGCAAACCGAACAGGTCGGCTTGATCATTACCATTTACGCCTGGATCGTCGCCGCCGCCTCGTTGGCGTGCATGCTGCTGACCAGCAAGATTGAGCGCCGCAAGTTGCTGATCGGCGTGTTCGTGCTGTTTATCGCCAGCCACGTGCTGACCGCCGTGGCCTGGAACTTCACCACGCTGGTCATTTCGCGCGCCGGCGTGGCGCTGGCGCACTCGGTGTTCTGGTCTATCACCGCCTCGCTGGCGATCCGCGTGGCGCCGCCGGGCAAGAAAGCCCAGGCGCTGAGCCTGCTGGCGGGCGGCACCGCGCTGGCGATGGTGCTCGGGCTGCCGCTCGGTCGGGTGGTCGGGCAGCTGCTCGGCTGGCGCATGACCTTTATCGGCATCGCGGTGTGCGCCACCCTGGCGCTGGTGCTGCTGTGGCGCCTGCTGCCGGTGCTGAAAAGCGAGCATTCCGGTTCGCTGGCCAGCGTGCCGCTGCTGTTCAAGCGCCCGGCGCTGGTGGCGCTTTACATGCTGACCATCATTGTGGTGACGGCGCACTTCACCGCCTACAGCTACATTGAGCCGTTTATCCAGACCGTGGCCGGGCTGTCGGAGAACTTCACCACGCTGATGCTGCTGCTGTTCGGCGCCGCCGGCATCGTCGGCAGCCTGCTGTTCAGCCGCTACAGCGAGCGGTTTCCTTCCGGCTTCTTCATCGGTGCCATCACGCTGCTGGCCTTGAGCCTGCTGCTGCTGTTGCCGGCGGCCGGCAGTGAAAGCCACCTGACGGTGCTGTGCATCTTCTGGGGGATGGCGATCATGGCGATCGGCCTGTCGATGCAGGCCAAAGTGCTGAGCCTGGCGCCGGACGCTACCGACGTGGCGATGGCGATTTTCTCCGGCCTGTACAACTTCGGCATCGGCAGCGGCGCGCTGCTGGGCAACCAGGTGAGCCTGCATCTGGGCATGGGCAACATCGGCTTCGTCGCCGCGCCGCTGGCGCTGATCGCCCTCGGCTGGTGCCTGTTGAGCGTCTACCGCAGCGAACGGCTGCAGCAGCACCACAGCCGTTAACCTGCCGATTCGGGATGCCGCTGCGGCATCCCGCGCTACATTTTCCTGCTATAAAACAGGCTGCTGCAGCGTTTTATGCTTAACTTTTTTTCATAGTCTGCTAATTAAAAATTTAACTCCGACGCCGCTTCGCTAGCATAGAAAGTCATCAAAAATGTTAATGCGAGGTTAATGGTGAGTGAATCTGTAGCGGCGTCGCCGATCCATGCGCGGGATTTGGCGGCCAGAATCGACGCCTTGCCCGCGTCGGCCGGCCTGTGGCGCTTTATCATTCTGCTGTCGCTGGGCGGCTTTTTCGAACTCTACGATCTGTTCCAGACCGGCTATATCAGCACTGGCCTTATCGCCGACGGCATTTTCCACACCGGCGCGCAGGGCGTTTTCGGCGTGTCGGATCAGGCGGCCTTTGCCTCCGCCACCTTTCTCGGCCTGTTCGTCGGCGCCAGCCTGCTGAGCCCGTACGCCGATCGCTTCGGCCGGCGCGCCACCTTTATGTTCGCCCTGATCTGGTATGGTGCCTTCTCGCTGCTGTTGGCGTTTCAACAGCAGGCGGAATGGGTGATCTTTCTGCGTTTTCTGGTGGGCGTCGGGCTCGGCATCGAGTTGGTGACCATCGATACCTACCTGACGGAGTGGGTGCCCGCGCACTTGCGCACCCGGGCTTTCGCCTTCGCGTTCTTCGTGCAGTTTCTGTCGGTGCCGGCGGTGGCGCTGATGTCCTGGTGGCTGGTGCCGCAGACGATTTGGGGGCTGAGCGGCTGGCGCTATGTGGTGATCGCCGGCGCGCTGGCTTCGCTGGTGATTTGGCTGGTGCGCAAGGGGCTGCCGGAGTCGCCGCGCTGGCTGGTGCAACAGCGGCGCTATGCGCAGGCCCGGCAGGTGATGCGGGACATGGAGCGGCGCTGCGGCGTGGCGGCCGCGGACTTCCCGTCGCGCCCGGTGGACGATGCCGAGGGAGCGCCGCTACGCGGCCGCTTTCGCGACATCTGGGCGCCGCAATATCGCGATCGCACGCTGATGCTGGTAGTGATGAATTTCTTTCAGGCCATCGGCTTCTTCGGCTTCGGCAACTGGCTGCCGGCGCTGCTGTCGGGCAAGGGCGCTTCGGTCACCCACAGCCTGCTGTACGCTTTCTTTATCACGCTGGCCTACCCGCTGGGCTCGCTGCTGTGCAGCTTCTACGCCGACAAGATGGAGAACAAGTGGCAGATCGTGTTGTCCTGCCTGGTGACGGTGATCTTCGGCTCGCTGTTCGCACTGCAGAACAACCCGCTGTGGCTGATCCTGTGCGGTTTCTTCATCACCTGGTCCAACGCCTGGCTGACCTACAGCTACCACTCGTATCAATCCGAGATCTTCCCGACCCATATCCGCGCCCGCGCCGTCGGTTTCTGCTACTCCTTCAGCCGGCTGTCGACGGTGTTCAGCAGCATCATCATCGGCATTATCTTGCAGTACGGCGGTTCGCTGGGGGTGATCGCGTTTATCGTCGCCAGCATGCTGATCGTGATGCTGGTGATCGGGCTGTTCGGCCCAAAAACGCGCGGTATCGATCTGGAAAACATCTGACGTTTTGCGCCGGCGGCGACGCCGGCTTCTTCAGCAAAAAAACTCGCGATCATGCGAAAATTATTCCGTTATCACTGCCTTTACGCCTGCCGTACTGTTAACCCGTACAAAATCCAATTCGATACCGAGCGGGGAACACGCCATGAGCACCCTTACCGCGCCCGATGGCGCACGCATTTTCTATAAGGATTGGGGCCGCGGCCAGCCGATCCTGTTCTCCCACGGTTGGCCGCTGTCCGCCGACGCCTGGGACAACCAGATGCTGTTTTTCGGCCAGAGCGGATTCCGCGTGATCGCCCACGATCGCCGCGGCCACGGCCGTTCGGAGCAAACCTGGCACGGCAACGACATCAACCAATACGCTGACGATCTGGCCCTGCTGATCGAAACGCTGGATCTGCGCGATCTGATCCTGGTCGGCCATTCCACCGGCGGCGGCGAAGTGGCGCGCTACATCGGCCGTCACGGCAGCGATCGGGTGGCGAAGGTGGTGCTGGTCGGCGCCGTACCGCCGCTGATGCTGCAAACGCCGGTCAACCCTGAGGGTACGCAGATGGCGGCCTTCGACGGCATTCGCAGCGGCGTGGCGGGCAACCGCTCGCAGTTCTTCAAAGATTTGGCGGTGCCGTTCTATGGCCTCCACTGCGACGAGGTGGAGAGCAATGCGGGGCTGATCGACCACTTCTGGCTGATGGGCATGCAGGGCGGCGTGAAAGGGCAGTACGAGTGTGTGCGCGCGTTCTCCGAAGTGGATTACACCGCCGACCTGCTGGCGATCGACAAGCCGACGCTGCTGGTGCACGGCGACGCCGATCAGATCGTGCCGATCGGCGCCTCGGCGCTGAAAGCCGCTAAGCTTATGCAACAGGCGGAGCTGAATGTTTACGCCGGCGGTTCGCACGGTTTGGCGCAGATCGATCCCGATCGCTTCAACGCCGATCTGCTGGCCTTCATCCAAAATTCGCCGTTTTAAGGGGGCGCGATGAACCTGACTGCTATCGCCGCCCGCTGCGCACAGCGGCTGCATGCGCCTGTGGTGCGCTGGCTGCTGCTGCTCGCCATTTGCGCCGCCTATATTCAGGGCGGGTTGGTCAAAGCGCTGAACGTCGAAGGCGCGGTCGCCGAGATGAGCCACTTCGGCCTGCAGCCGGCGGCGCTGTTCGCCGTGCTGGTGACGCTGTTCGAACTGGCGGCGTCGGCGCTGATCCTGAGCGGCTTTTATCGCTGGCTCGGCGCGCTGGCGCTGGCCGGTTTTACCCTGATGGCGACGCTGATGGCCAATCCGTTCTGGCAGTTCGACGGGGCGGAGCGCGGCCAGATGATGAACGGATTTTTTGAACACCTTGGGCTGGCCGGCGCGCTGTTGCTGGTGGCATTTAACGATTTGAAGGAGCGAACAGATGGCTGAGCAGACGGAAAACAAGGCGGCGGCGGGCGGCTTCGCGCCGCTGAAAATCCCATTATTTGCGGTGCTGTGGGGCGCGACGGTGCTCGGCAACGTCGGCAGCTTTATGCGCGACGTCGCCAGCTCGTGGTTGATCACTGACCTGTCGAGCAACCCTTCGGCGGTGGCGCTGATGCAAACCGCCGCTACGCTGCCGGTGTTCCTGCTGGCGATCCCGGCCGGGGTGCTGTCGGACATTCTCGATCGGCGACGCTTTCTGATCTTCGTGCAAATTCTGCTGGCCTGCGTCAGCGGCAGCCTGCTGGTGCTGTCGCAGACCGGCGCGCTGACGGTGGAATACCTGCTGGCGCTGACCTTCGTCGGCGGCATCGGCGCGGCGCTGATGGGGCCGACCTGGCAGGCGATCGTGCCGGAGCTGGTGCCGCGCGCCGAGCTGAAAAACGCCGTGGCGCTGAACTCGCTGGGCATCAACATCGCTCGCTCCATCGGCCCGGCGGCCGGGGGGCTGCTGCTGGCCAGCTTCGGCGCCGGCGCGGCCTACGGCGCGGACGTGATGAGCTATGTGCTGGTGATCGCGGCGCTGCTGTGGTGGAAGCGGCCGAAGGTTGAGGACAGCGGCCTGTCGGAACACTTCTTCGGCGCCTTCCGCGCCGGCCTGCGCTATGCCCGCTCCAGCCGCGAGTTGCACGTGGTGCTGCTGCGGGCGGCGGTATTTTTCGCCTTCTCCAGCTCGGTCTGGGCGCTGTTGCCGCTGGTGGCGCGCCGCATGCTGGGCGGCAGCGCCGGCTTTTACGGCGTTTTGCTGGGGGCGGTGGGCGCCGGGGCGATCCTCGGGGCAATTGTGCTGCCGCGCCTGCGTCAGCGGCTGAATGCCGACGGGCTGGTGTTGCTGGCGGCGGTGTTGACGGCGGCGGTGATGGCGGCCCTGTCGCTGGCGCCGCCGCAGTGGCTGGCGGTGGTGCTGCTGTTGGTGCTGGGCGCAGGCTGGATTATCGCGTTGACCACGCTCAACGGTGCGGCGCAGGGCGTGCTGCCCAACTGGGTGCGCGGCCGCGGCCTGGCCATCTACCTGATGGTGTTCAACGGCGCGATGGCGGCGGGCAGCCTGCTGTGGGGGCTGGTGGCGCAGGAGCTGGGCGTGGCCGCCACGCTGCTGGTCGGCGGCGTCGGCCTGTTGGCGGCGGGGCTGTTGTTCCACCGCCTGCGTCTGCCGACCGGTGAGGCCGATCTGCAGCCGTCGAACCATTGGCCGGAACCGTTGGTCAACACGCCGGTCGAAAACGATCGCGGCCCGGTAATGATTCAGGTGGAGTACCGCATCCGCGAACAGGATCGCCCGCAGTTCTTGCGCACGCTGCTGATGCTGGAGCGGGCGCGCCGCCGCGATGGCGCTTACGCCTGGGGTATCACCGAGCATACCGGCGATCCGGAATGCATCATGGAGTGGTTCCTGGTGGAGTCCTGGGCGGAGCATCTTCGGCAGCACCAGCGGGTGTCGCACGCCGACGCCGATCTGCAGCAGGAGGCGCTGCGCTTCCATATTGGCCCGGAGAAACCGGTGGTGCATCACTTCCTGTCGTTGGACAGGCGGAAGGTGAAGCATTAACTGCACGGCCAGGCGGTGAGAAGGTGCTATGCTTTTGGTCGGTTCGGCGGCGCGGCCGCCGTAAGACGAATGTAGTCAGTACAGGGAGACACATTGATGACGGCACCTTCTGCTTTTGCCCGCGAGCTTGGGCTGCGCTATCCGATCGTTCAGGGGCCGATGAACGGCGCGTCACCGCCGGCGTTGGCGGTGGCGGTGAGCAACGCCGGGGCGCTGGGATCGTGCGCGGCGGCGCTGTTTTCACCGGCGCTGATCCTCGAACGTGTGCAGCAGATCCGCGCGCAGACCGCCGCGCCGTTCAACATCAATCTGTTTCTGCTCAATGAGCAGCACCCGGATCTCGCCGAACTGAAGCGCGCCCAGCACCTGTTGCGGCCGTTCCGCGAAGCGCTGGGGCTGAGCGAGCCGCCGCTCCCCACTCAATTCGCCGAAAACAACCGCGACCAGATCGCAGCCTTGCTGGAGGCTGCGCCGCCGGTGGTCAGCTTCACCTTCGGTGTGCTGCCGCGCGCCACGGTCACGCAGTTCAAGAAGGCCGGTTCACGGGTGATCGGCACCGCCACCACGGTGGCGGAAGCCCGCGCCTGGGAAGAGGCGGGCGCCGACTTCGTTTGCGTCTCAGGCTCGGAGGCGGGCGGCCACCGCCCGACCTTCCTCGGCGATATCGAACAATCCTGCGTCGGGCTGATGGCCCTGCTGCCGCAGGTGGCGGCGGCGGTGAAAATCCCGGTGATCGCTGCAGGCGGCATCATGAACGGGCGTGGCATCGCGGCGGCGCAATTGCTGGGCGCGCAGGCGGCGCAGCTCGGCACCGCGTTTCTGTGCAGCCCGGAGTCGGGCATCGCCGAAGCCTGGCGGGCGGCGCTGAGCAACGCCGGCGATGACAGCACGCGCCTGACGCGCGCCTTCAGCGGCCGCCCGGCGCGCGGCATCGTCAATGATTTCATGCGGCAGATGCGCGCGGAAGAGGCGCAGATCCTGCCTTATCCGGTGCAGAACGCGCTCACCGGCGATATCCGCCAGGCGGCGGCCAAGGCCGGGCGCGGGGAGTTTATGTCGCTGTGGGCCGGGCAGGGTGTCGGCCTGGCGCGGCCGATGCCGGCGGCGCAGCTGGTCGCCACCCTGGCGGCGGAGCTGGCAGCGGTGTGAGCTCGTCTGCGCGATTTGGGGGGAGCAACGGAGCCAAAACCGTTGTTTTCTGACCTTGGGCTGGACTGAAAACCAATCTGGCGTGGAATTAGCCATCAACGAAAACGTCCAACAAACTCTCGTTTGTTGGACGCTGCTTAAAACGCACTTATGGAAGGCACTGGTAATTACTCAATACCGTATTTTTTCTCGGTTACGAATGCGGGTTCTTTCCAGTTTGGACCTTTTTTATAGCCACCTTTTCCATTAGATGATACATCCCCTTTTTCTCGCATACTTTTCACTAATGAAATCAGTTCAATGTTTGATATGCGTTTATTACCATACATAGTGCAATACCCATCTAATTGAGGATGAGATATCCCGTTTTCTTTTCGTCCCGACAAGAATAAAACTATGTCTCGGATTTGTTCATTTTCAAACATAGGTTTAAAATCAATCATATATAACCTCTAGATTTATTCATCACCAGCTTTTAATGCTTCTGGTGTATATAACAGAGAGCGATCGCTACTTAATTTGTAATCTTCCAACGTCGCCGTATGAGTGTTATTCCACGTAGCACCATCGTCATCAGGTGATATTCCATCAGGAACACCAACTGCTCTATAACGCTCCAATTCCCTGATTTCGTGGGTGTAAAAACGCTTGTCGGTATCGGTGGGCTGTACTTCTCCCTTCAGGATTTTTTCCAGGCGGTCAATCATCACCTTGTTATCGGGAGATTCGCCAAACCGCCCGGTATGCAGCTTCACCTTGTCCACGCCGGCACGGTCAATGGTGGCGGTTTTCCAGTCCAGATTCTGAATTGGGCCACCGGCCTTGTCCGTGTTGTAGTCGCGACCACTGTATTGCCCTTTAGCGTTGGTTTCACCATAGATACCACTGAGCATGACATAGACAGGCTCAACGCCGGTCCCCGTTGCATCAGGCTGCCAGTAGATAAAATCCTGCAGTGGCATGTCATCTGCAGGGAACGTCGTCGTGACGATACTGTCGGCCTGCTTTATCTCCGTACCGGTATGCACCGGCGTTACCGGCGCTGCAGGCGCAGGATTGCCGGTATGCCACGGCCCCGACGGGGCAGCGCCCGGGTTTATCAAAATGGTTCGCCCCGGCGCACCGGCCACCGCCGGCAAGGTGATCCGGTCCAGACCGGTTTTTTCATCGCGAACCGGCCGATACACCGGCACGGTAGCGGAGACGCCGCCCGTTCCTGTTTTGACCAGTATTACCTCTTGCTGACCGTTATTCCCCCGGCGAATAAACCCGCGCACCGGCAAATCGACCGTGGTCATTTCCGGCTGAATCTGTGTTTTCCCTGCGGCAACCAGGCTGGCCGGAACGGTAAACATCTGTGTCAAATCACGACCCAACAATTTATCAATATCGCTCTGACTTTCACCGGCTTTCCCCGGCCAGAATCCGACAACGAAGGCGCCGACTGCCGGAGCTACCGCACTGAGCGTGGCAACCCGGGAAACTTCGACGGCGCCGCGCCACACTCCACCGGATACCCAGCCGGCCAGCTCACTGGCGCTGGTCATCACGCTGTTGATCCATGTCGATAATTGTACCATACCGCCCGCGCGGTTGAGCACCATGACCCCGGCCGTGGCCATCGCGGCATTGGCCGCTTTTATCATGCCGGGTGTATAGACCGGGGCGTCCAGTACGCCGGCTTTGGCGAACAGCGCTTTCCGTACAGCCTCAGCTTTGCGGGCCTCTTCGGCTTTGCGGGCTTCCTCTGCCTTACGGGCTTCCTCAGCTTTGCGGACCTCCTCTTCCTTCTCACGCTGTTCACTTTCTAAATGTTCAATATTTTGTTTGGCTGCGTCAATTTCTGATTGTATTCTCTTCTCTTCTTCCAGTTTTTTACCCATTTCCTTTCTGTTTAATGATTGCTGCTCCCTAACCCAGGAGGTGGGCTTTTCTCTAGAGAAGAACCAGTCTTCATTATTCAGCTTTAAATATTCCTGATGTACTTTTCGTTTATTAGCTTCATTTCGAAGTATGGTAAGGCGCTCTTTACTTACCTTTAACTTGCTAATAATTACTTTTAGGTTTGCTTTCTCGAACTCAGTCAGTTGACTACTTTCAGCTTTCTTGCTTAATGCGTCAATATCCTTTTGAATTTCTTTAATTTGGTTGTCAATTTCATTTGCTTTATTAGCTGCAAACTGAATGGCTGCATCTGAATCCTCACGGTAACTCTCTTTTGCTTCATTACTGAATGGCGTGATATCATCATCTTCAGGATCAAAAGCACTTATCGGTTTATTAATATCGGAAATTTTTTGATCCCAGATATGGGTAATACTACTTAATTCCTTCTGTCTATCAGGTAAACCCTCGCCAACCCATGCTTCTACAACCATATTGTTATCTGATAAGTCAAACCCTCGTTGCCACCCATGTCCATTCCAGTTGTATCCCATTGAAGTCATTACATCGCGTTCATACTGCGTTGTATCTTCATATCGTGTCATAATCCGATCCCTCTTCAAATAGAACGATGTAATCGATGCGCTACCGAGCTGCGAATAACGCAGACATTACTGAACCGGGAAGCAGCTTCTGCATTTACACCGCCTTGACGTTTCCTTCCTTTACCATCACCGTAATTAAATCCATTCATCATTGAGTTCCTTTTCGTCATCGTATTGTAAGCGCGGTACTCGCCTGTAAAGGCGCTGAGAGGTATTCAGTGCAAACCACTGCAATATTGTTAATCAGGCGCGTTCAATGCCTTTTTCCAAAGCAACCAGTCGTCTTTCAAAAGCCTCTCGCTCTGTTTCGCGCAGTGAGCGTTCTTCCTTAAGCGCTTCAACCAGCAACGCCACTACGCCATTGATATTGATGCTGCGGGCGTCTTTCAGCACGCTGCCGTCATTGAGTTTCAGCTCGGTCTGGGTCACAGATTGGGGGAGAATTTCTTCCACTTCCTGTGCAATCACCCCGGCTTCCGGCACGCCCTGTTTGAGGTAAGTGTAACCACCGATATTGGCCAGCTTGTCCAATGCGCCGTCAATTGTTGTGATATCGGTTTTCATGCGGACATCTGAGCTGCTGTTCCAGGCGCCATTGGTGTAGGCATGGCCATCATTGCGGAATTCATACCAACCATCAGCGCCGCCATTGGCCACGTGCAACGCGAGCATGTGGTGTTTGCCGATGCGCTCGTAGTGGTACAAATCGGCTGACAGGTCGCCTGCACCCTGTATATGCATACCGTTGGTAATGCGGTCTGCATTATTGTTTACATTCTGGTTACCGGCCGCCCAAATCCATCCATTAGCATTACGCTTAATCAGTTGTCCTACTGACAATTCGGCATTCGGCCTGACCTGGAGTTCGTTCCAGTTTCCCTGCCAGTCGCGGTAAGAGAGCAGGCCATAATCCTCTTTGCCGGCGATCACGCGTGACCCCATCAACATGGCCGTAGTGACGTTACCGCTGGTGAAATTGGTATGTACGGCAGCCGCATCATAGATTTGCCCATTAATAAGTGGTGCTGGACCGGTGGTCGCGGTGGAGATGCCGGCATTATGCGATACCATCGCACCACCGGAAATATCAACGCCGTTGCCGAGTGCAACCCTGCCGGAAGCCAGGCTGAAAGCGAAAGGACGCGAGGTGTTCCATTGTCCGTTTTGAGCTTGCCCAGCCTGAGTTGTCAGTAAGTAGAAAGCCTCGCCGTCGTTACGCAGCATCACTCCGGTATTGCCATTTGCCAGCCGAAAACCGTTGGCCGATTTGGAGACGATTTCATCGTCGCTGATGACCCGTTTGCGAAGGGTGGTGAGTGATTTAAGTTCGGTGATGTCGTCGTTGACGCCACTCTGTACCTGGGCATTTTTCTTTTGTTCAGCCATGATAATTCCTCAGTTTATTAATAAGTTCCTGCCATGGAAATGGCGCATGGTAACGCCTTAAAGACAGTTAACGACGCTGCGCATTTAAGGCGAAGATGGTTAAAAAAGCACGAAGGCTGTGTGTATGAACAGTAGTTTGTGAGCATCAAGAATAAATATCAAATGATAATGATAATCGTTTGTTGTGTGGTGGATGAGACAAGAAAGTAGAACGGATGATTTCTGGCGATGACGTGATAACTTACTAATTTATAGATGAATAGTCATTTAAATTGACTGCTTAAGTGCGTTTGTTGTTCCGTTGCTCCCCACATCCATTTACTGCTTTGGCGATGGATGTGGGAACCGCGTAAAAAACGCCAGCGGCAGGCCTGAAAAGAAATAAACAGTCCGGCGTGAAGGCCGGACTGCGGGTTTGCCTTGGCTAGACGAGAATATCGGCGGAAGCGTCGACATGCCCAACGATTTTTACAAGTAAATCAGGCAGTTGATTGCCGGAGAGATTGATGGCCAGATCGGTGACATTCTGCTGCGCGTCATAATTCAGCGCCGCTTCATACAACGAGCCGCTTAAACTATCCACGAAGTGCAACTCGCTCCCTTCGGCCTTAGCCGTCTGGTTGAGCCACGACAGGTCGATTTTATCCTCCGCGGTCTGGAAATCGCGGATCCAATCCGGCGTGGTGGCTCGGCTGTCGCCGGCTTCGCGGAAGACGAAGGTGTCCGCGCCTGCATCGCCCCAAAGCTGATCGGCGCCGCCGGCACCGTAAATGATGTCGTTGCCTGCACCGCCTTTTAGCGTATTGTTCAGCGCGTTGCCCACAAGAATGTCGGCACCGCTGCCGCCGATGATATTTTCAATCTGCGCGCCGTAGGCGATGGCTATATTCGCCTTCAAGCCGCCTACATCAGAGAATGCGCCTTCGTTAATGTTGATGCGCTGATCCTGGCTGTAGCCTGAAAAATCCAGCGTGTCATTGCCGCCGGCATCCCAGATAGCCGCCACGATTTTGTCCGTGGACGCTTTAACGCTCAGAAAGTCTCTGTCCGTATTCGAGTTGAAACCATAGGTGGTATCGCCGGTGCGCGTGGTGGTATTCGCGCCGTAAAGCTTCTGTATGGCGGTAATATCATCCAGCTGCGGTCCTGATGGCCAAACGCCTTTATAATCAGCGCTGGTGTATTGTTCGTTAAAATAGCTCATCAAAGAATATTGATGGTCGTCTTCATAATACTTCGCCGAGTTGGCGTAGGTGGGGTAGGTGGCATTTGACGCATCATAATTGCCGGGATGAGAAAGCCCCAACGCATGCCCTATTTCATGGGTAAGCGTATCCCTGGCGTAGTTATTGGTTTGCGGATTGGAGGCGTCGTAGCCGTTATTACCGCTGATCCAAATGGTGCTTTTGAGATCGCTCTGCGTACTTTCATACGAGGTGTAATTGCCCCCGCTGGCCGCCTTATAAAAACCAAACTTTATATCTGCATTTTTCGCGTCGTTGCCTTTAACCTCGGTGAACGTGATGTTGGCCACATCCGACCAGGATTGCAATGAAAGCTTGGTTTGGGCTTGCTGAGCGGCGGTAAGCTGCGCGGCGCCCGTCTTGTCGCTGCCGGTATAGACGGGGAAAGAGTAGGTCAAGGTAGCCGCATGGTCTGTCACGCCTTTGCCATTGGCGGAATAATGGCTTCTCAGCAGCAGATCTGAAACCTCTTGCGTGGTATATGACGGTTTACTGCTCTCCGCGTGATCGCCTCTTTCATAACTGGTTAAATAATCGGAAATCTTATCGGTAGCTAATGACATATCAAACTCCTTTGGACGTTGACAATATTGCACCTAACGCTCTATATGCTCGTACACAGGTTTGAAAATCAGGGATAATTAATGTGATATCATTGGCTTGCCTCCTTGGTCTGGCTTGAATATTGCGTTCAAGCGGAATATATCCTTATCATTAATCACGGTGAGGAATTAATTGTGCACTGCGATTGAGTTAAAGCAGTATAAACACAATTATTTTATTAATTAGTTATTCTTATATGAATCTTTTACATAAGATATGAGTAAAAGACTTGTTTAAATAACTCGTTGGAATTAAATCTTTATTTAATATTTCTCTGTAATCGGCGCGCGGCATTTGCGTTGCTGATTTATCTTTCTGTTTTTCCAGCTTTTTATCTGTGAAATGCGGTGAGTAGCCGCCATTGCCGTAACGCATAGAGGCGGCCGCACGCCGGCTGTCGTCATTAATCGGATACGGGATTATTGAGGGTGCCCGCGTACACCGATTAACTTGCCTGATGCTTAAAAACTGTAGGTGCCCTGCGCCAGCACGAAGTTCATATCTTTCAGCCCGGCATGGTGCTGCAGGCTGTGGCCGACGTCGAAGTAGACATAGGCCACCTTGAACTGGAGATCGCTTCTCGGCGTCCAGGTGGTTTCGACCTGGTACTGGTTGCCGATAAAGCGCGATCCCTGTTCGCTGCCTTTCACCGGGCGCATTGGTCCGAGATAGAAGGCGTCCTCACGGCGTTGCCGCCATAAGGCGTCCCAGCTGAAATCGATGGCCAGGGTTTGCCACGGCGTAATGGTGACCGAAGGATGGATGGCGATCAGGTTAGCCGGCGCCACCAGCCCGTTTTCGGTCAGGTAGGGCAGCTTGGGGTACATGGCGTTGAAGGTGTTGAGCTGCCCATCGTGACCGTTTTTGTCGCCGCTGGCGATGCCAATCTTGCCGCCAAAGCGCGGCCGCCAGCGCCAGTCGCTCACCGTATAGCCGGCGTGCGCCGACGCCGACCAGGCGCGGATATCGCGCTGTTCTGCGCTGCCGAACTGCCAGGCAGCTTCATTATCCCAGTCGAACCCCCGCGCTGCGCCGAAGATGCGTGCGCCGACGGTATAGCGCCGCTCTTGCCCGCTAAGCTGCGCGTAGTGGGCGTCGTTATCCTCAAAGCCAAAGGTGTAGAGATCGAGCGAAGAAGCCAGCGGCGTCAGCGGCGTGGTGCCGTACAGTCCCCACACCTTTTGGCTGTTGTCGGTATCGTCGTCGAAACTGCCGGTTTTAAGGGTGACGGGATGGCCGATAAAGGCGTCGAGGCGGTTTTTATCCTTGACCCAGCTGGCGCGGATAGCATCGAAGGAACGGCGCACGTTGGGGCCGTCGCGGGTGCCCAGCAAGTGCAGCGAGCCCAGCGCAATCTCCTGGCGGCCGACCCGCAGGGTGCCGAGGCCGTAGGCAGTGGGCAGTTTCATATCCACATAGCCCTGCCCGAGGTAGGCATGATCTTCGTCGGTCGGCTTGCGCCCGCGATCGCGCGGCGTGGCCAGCGACGATCCCACTTGCACATAGGCGCCGAAATAGTCGCCGTAGTCGAGGCGCGCGCCAACCAGCAAGCGCTGCATGAAAGTGTCGTCGCGTCCGCCGCTCAGATCCCGTTGATCCGTCCATTCATAGCGCTCGCGCAGTGAACCGTCGAAAGATAAGGTGGCCGCATCGCCCAACGGGATGTTTTTCCAGGGGGAAGCGGCGGGCTCCGCCGCCAGTGCGGGGAGCGTGGAGAACAGCAACAGTGCGGGTAGCGTGCGTTTCATCATGAATATCCGAAGAAAAAAGCGCGCCGCAGCGCGCCTTGGGTTTATTTGGCTGTCTGGTGAATTTCGGCGATGTAGCCGCCGGGGAAACGCACCAGCGCCGAGGCGCGGTGTTCCGCCGCCGTCGAACGCCACAGCACCTGCGCGCCGCTGGCCGTCGCTTTGGCCAGCGTGGCCTGCAGATCCTCGACGCCATAGCCGGTGCGCTCATGGCCGAACGGATAAGGCAGATGCCCATCGGTGACGAAAATGCGCGTTTTGCCAAAACGCGAGTCCAGTTCGATCTGGCGGATCTTGCCGTTATCGTTGCGGCCGATCGCCGCATCGCTGACCTGCTCGTCGCGCACGACTTTGCCGTGCGAGAACGTCTGATAGCTTTTCAGGAAGTCTTCGACGCGGTAAGCGGAGAGATACAGGCGGTTTTCCGGCACGCTCAGCAGCGGCTTATAGTTAGGCGCTTTGGTGTGCCAATAGAGTTGCATGTTGACGCCGCCGGGCCATTGGATCACCGCGTCGCGCCCAATCGGATCGTCGAAGGGGGCGACCAGCACATCGGCGCCGGCGGCCTTGGCTTGTTGAATGGCGGCATCCATATCCCTGACCAGAAAACCGTTGCGCTCGGCGCCGAACGGGTGCGGGATCGGCGTTTTGAAATCGAACACCGAGAAGCTGCCGGCCGGCGTCAGTATCAGCTGGGAATAGGTTTCGCTCGGCGTGGGCGTGACGTTGACCAGCACGCGTTCGGTGCGGGTGCCGCCGAAGGTTTTCAGGATGCTGTCGACAAAGGCATCCATCTTGCCGCGTTCGACGTAGACATGGGTGGTGTCATATTGCGGCCCCACGGCGAGAGATGCCGTATCGGCCGCCCATGATACGGCAGGGAGCAGCAGCGCAAGGGCCGATATCCTCAGCCGACGAGAAGAAATACCGATAATGTGTTGCATGATGACCTCCAGGTAGCGGTTATTTTCCTGAGTGAAACGTTATTTCCTATGAGCTTTCCCGTCGGCTGAAAAATAAAAGCTAAAAACGCAACGCGCGTGATGAAACGCTAAATAGGGGCGAGGTTCTGACGCCCCGGCGAATATGGCGCAGGCGCAGAACATTTATTCTTATTGGCGTAAACGGTGAGGCGCCGGGCCAGCAGGCCCGCTATCGCTAAGGGACGGCGCTGATAATACGGCCCGCCTCGCCGCGTGTTGAAGTGAATTGAGGATAATCCATAACGGTGTTCTCCTTGATGGGATATATCGTATTAGCGCGCTGAGTTTACGCTCTTCATTGCCCTCTAAATATAAATACAGCATTAAAAGAATTGCTGCCCATCAAATTTTTATATGACTTGTTGAGTAAATACGAATAAGCGGGAAAAGAAATATAACGACGTGCGCTACGGCTGGCGCTGAGCGGAGGCAGTGTTGCTCTCGGGAGGAAAAACGGCCTGCCGAAGCAGACCGTTGCGGGGGGTTTACGCCAGATCGAAGCGATCGAGGTTCATCACTTTGTTCCAGGCGGCGACGAAGTCATGGGCGAACTTCTCTTGCCCGTCGGCGCTGCCGTAGACTTCGGCCAGTGCGCGCAGCTGCGCGTGCGAACCGAACACCAGATCGACGCGGGTGCCGGTCCATTTGACCGCGCCGCTGCGGCGATCGCGGCCTTCGAACAGGCCGTCCTCACCCACCGGGTGCCAGGTGGTGCCCATGTCGAGCAGGTTGACGAAGAAGTCGTTGGTCAGCGCCTGCGGGCGATGGGTGAACACGCCGTGCTGCGTGCCGCCAACGTTGGCGCCGAGCACCCGCAGCCCGCCGACCAGCACCGTCATTTCCGGCGCGGTCAGGGTCAACAGCTGTGCCTTGTCGACCAGCAGCGTTTCGGCCGGCACGCGGTATTTGCCCTTCAGGAAGTTGCGGAATCCGTCGGCGAGCGGCTCCATCGCCTCGAAGGAGTCCACGTCGGTCTGTTCCTGCGAGGCGTCCATGCGGCCCGGGACGAACGGCACCGTCAGGGTCAAGCCGGCGTTCTTCGCCGCCTGTTCCACGCCCGCCGCGCCGGCCAGCACGATCAGATCCGCCAGCGAGACGCGCTTGCCACCGGTTTGCGCATCGTTGAAGGCGCGCTGGATGCCTTCCAGCGTGGCCAGCGTCGCGGCGAGCTGCGCAGGTTGGTTGACCGCCCAGTCCTTCTGCGGCGCCAGGCGAATGCGCGCGCCGTTGGCGCCGCCGCGTTTATCGGAACCGCGGAAGCTCGATGCGGAAGCCCAGGCGGTGGAGACCAGCGCGGACACCGGCAGGCCGGAGGCCAGCACCTTGCTTTTCAGCGCGGCGATGTCCTGCTCGTCGATCAGCGGATGATCGACCGCCGGGATCGGATCCTGCCAAATCAGCTCTTCCTGCGGCACTTCCGGGCCGAGGTAGCGCGCGCGCGGCCCCATGTCGCGGTGGGTCAGCTTGAACCAGGCGCGGGCGAAGGCGTCGGCCAGCTCTTCCGGGTGCTCATAGAAGCGGCGCGAAATCTTCTCGTAGGCCGGATCGAAGCGCAGCGACAGGTCGGTGGTCAGCATGGTCGGGCGGCGCTTCTTGTTCGGGTCGAAGGCGTCGGGAATGGTTTCGCCGATGTCTTTCGCCACCCACTGGTGCGCGCCGGCCGGGCTTTGGCTCAGCTCCCATTCGTATTCGAACAGGTGGCGGAAGAAGTCGTGGTTCCACTGAGTCGGGGTGGTGGTCCAGGTCACTTCCAGGCCGCTGGTGATGGCGTCTTTGCCGACGCCGGTGCCGAAGGTGCTGTGCCAGCCGAGGCCCTGCGACTCCAGTCCGGCCGCTTCCGGATCGGCGCCGACGTGAGACGCCGGGCCGGCGCCGTGGGTCTTGCCGAAGGTGTGGCCGCCGGCGATCAGCGCCACGGTTTCTTCGTCGTTCATCGCCATGCGGGCGAAGGTTTCACGGATGTCGCGCGCGGCGGCCACCGGATCAGGGTTGCCGTCCGGGCCTTCCGGGTTGACGTAGATCAGGCCCATCTGCACCGCCGCCAGCGGGTTTTCCAGATCGCGGTCGCCCGAGTAGCGGCTGTTCGGCCCGCCGCTCAGTTCCAGCCAGATCTTCTCAGACCCCCAGTAGACGTCGTCCGGCTCCCAGGTGTCGGCGCGGCCGCCGGCGTAGCCGAAGGTTTTGAAGCCCATCGATTCCAGCGCCACGTTGCCGGTCAGGATAATCAGATCGGCCCAGGAGATGTTGCGGCCGTATTTCTGCTTGATTGGCCACAGCAGGCGGCGCGCCTTGTCGAGACTGACGTTGTCCGGCCAGCTGTTGAGCGGGGCGAAGCGCTGTTGGCCTTCGCCCGCGCCGCCGCGGCCGTCGCCGATGCGGTAGGTGCCGGCGCTGTGCCAGGCCATGCGGATGAACAGGCCGCCGTAGTGGCCGAAGTCCGCCGGCCACCATTCCTGCGAATCGGTCATCAGGGCGTGCAGATCCTGTTTGACCGCCGCCAGATCGAGGCTGTTGAAGGCATCGGCGTAGTTGAAGTCTTTATCCATCGGATCGGACAGGGGGGAGTGCTGATGCAGCGGTTTCAGGCTGAGCTGATTAGGCCACCAATCCTGATTGGTGGGGCCGTTCTGCGGTGCGGGCTGCTTGCCGCCCGAAAACGGGCATTTGCTTTCAGTTGTCATAATGCGCTCTCTGCTTCCGTAAAGATGCTCCAGCCGCCGGGCGTGGAGCGGTTAACAAGGCATGCGGGTAAGGCTTGCGTCGGGTGTTGCGCTAAATAACTGAACTCAATCGATTTACGTCACCCCCGTCGCCAACGGACAAAGGGTGACTCATGGCTAAGCTTAGTCAGCGGCGGCGGAGAGATAAAATAGGAATGAGTGAATATTGTGATAGCTTGCGGCGATTCATGGCTGTGCTATTGATTGTCAGCACACCACTTTATCGGCGCCGCAACATGAACGTGAGCACCGCGTCCGCCAGTTTGCCGAACGGCGCGCGCAGCAGGCCGGTAAAGTGCCAGCGGCTCTGGATGAAAACGCCCTTGGCGTGGCTCAGCGCCCGAAATCCTTCGATGCCGTGACAGACCCCCATGCCGCTGGGGCCGATGCCGCCGAACGGCAGATCGTCCTGGGCGAAATGCAGCAGGGTGGCGTTGACGCTGACGTTGCCTGAGGTGGTGTGCGTCAGCAGCCGATCCTGCTGCGCGCCTGCCGGGCCAAAGTAATACAGCGCCAGCGGGCGCGGCCCGGCGTTGATAACGTCGATCGTTTCATCAAAGGCGGCGTAGGTGCGCACCGGCAGCAGCGGCCCGAAGATCTCTTCTTGCATGATCCGGCTGTCGTCGAGGGTGCCGACGATCAGCGTGGGAGCCAGGGTTTTCGGCCGTTCAGACGCCGAGTCCGGGCGATGGCCGACCGGAATGATTTGCGCGCCCCGCGCCAGGGCATCGGCCAGCAGGTCTTGCAAACGCTGATAGTGCCTGTCGCTGATGATGGCGCCGTAGTCGTTGCCGGTTGGCCCGTCGGGATAAAAGGTTTTGACCGCCGCGTCGTAGAGCGCAATGAAGCTCTCCACATCGTTCTGATGGATCAGCAGGTAATCGGGCGCGATGCAGGTTTGGCCCGCGTTCGACAGCTTGCCGAACGCCAGGCTGTTAACGATTCTGGCGGTGAGCGCGCCGGGCGCCACGACGGCAGGGCTTTTGCCGCCCAACTCGAGCGTCAGCGGCACCAGATTTTTAGCGGCCGCCTGCATGACCTGACGGCCGATCGCCGTACTGCCGGTGAACACCAGATGGTCGAACGCCAGCTCGCTGAATCTGGCTCCGATCTCCGGCCCGCCGGTCACCACGGCGATCTCGTCGGCGGGAAACTGCGCCGCCAGCATCGTCTCGATGAGCTGGCTGGTATGCGGCGTGAGCTCCGAAGGTTTCAGCATCACGCGGTTGCCAGCGGCCAGGGCGGTGGCCAGCGGGATGAAGGTCAACGATAAAGGGTAGTTCCACGGCGCCATGACGCCGATCACGCCCTTGGGCTGATATTGCACATAGGCGCGCGCAGCCTGGTACGGCAGGGCGACGTGGCGGCGCTCCGGTTTCATGAAGCGTTTCAGGTTGCGCAGCAGGTAATCGATCGCCTGCACGGTGACCAGAATCTCCAAAATGTCGGTCTCGTAAGGCGAGCGGTGGCCGAAGTCCGCGCTGACGGCCGCCGCCAGCGCGCCGCGCTGGGCCAGAATGGCGCTCCGCAAGCGGCGCAGGACGGCCTTGCGCTGATCCATCGTCGGCGCGCCGTCGCGCAGGAAGGCGTGGCGCTGGGCGGCAAGCCGTTGCTCCATCGTCGTGGCGGTGTCATCTCCTTGCACTTGAATACTCCTGATGCCGATCGAAAGCGGGAATGCGGTTTGCCGAATTGGGTTTGACCTTAAAGTGAGCTTTAAACCTATACTCGTTAAACGATCAACGCAAGATCGTCGGCCAGCCGGGATGAGGGAGCCAGAGATCCCGGCGCCGCGCGCAGTATAAACCTTCTTTTTTAACCATAGTGTAAATGGGAGAAACGACATGGGTTATGTAACGACCAGCGATGGCGTCGAGATTTTCTACAAGGATTGGGGCCCCAAAAACGGCAAGGTTATCTATTTCCACCACGGCTGGCCGCTGTCCAGCGATGACTGGGATGCCCAGATGCTGTTCTTCGTGAACCAAGGGTTCCGCGTGGTTGCGCACGATCGCCGCGGCCACGGCCGCTCCAGCCAGGTGTCGGAAGGGCACGACATGGATCACTACGCCGATGATGTCGCCGCGGTGGTGAAACACCTGGGTGTACAAGGCGCGATGCACGTGGGCCACTCGACGGGCGGCGGCGAGGTAGTGCGCTATATCGTGCGCCACGGCGAGGACAAGGTGTCCAAAGCGGTGTTGATCAGCGCGGTGCCGCCGCTGATGGTGAAAACCGACGCTAATCCGCAGGGCACCCCCAAAGCGGTGTTCGATGATTTCCAGGCGCAGCTGGCCGCCAACCGGGCGCAATTCTATTACGACGTGCCCGCCGGTCCGTTCTACGGCTATAACCGTCCGGGCGCCAAACCGTCGGAGGCCATTATCTGGAACTGGTGGCGCCAGGGCATGATGGGCGGCGCCAAGGCGCACTATGACGGCATCGTCGCCTTCTCGCAGACCGATTTCACCGAAGATCTCAAGAAGATCTCCATTCCGGTGCTGGTGATCCACGGCGACGACGATCAGGTGGTGCCTTATCAGGATTCCGGTGTGCTCTCGGCCAAGCTGGTGCAAAACGGCACGCTGCATACCTACAAGGGCGCGCCGCACGGCATCCCGACTACCCACGCCGATCAGGTCAACGCCGATCTGCTGGCGTTTGTGAACAGCTAAGAACAGCGCCCAGGGGGACTCCGCCGCCTGGGCGCTGCTTGAGGGATATCCCTCATTGCGGCCCTGCCGGCGGTTATTTAAGCTGAATGGGCAATGCAACGGTGAATATGGAGATAATCATGACTGATTCAGTGTCCAACGATCGTAATCCCACCCCGGATGTGGCGGAAGACAACGCGTTCTTCCCATCCCCTTACTCCCTCAGCCAGTACACCTCGTCCAAAACCGACTTCACGGGCGCCAGCTACCCGAACGCCTATCGCGGCGGCAAGTGGAAGGTGCTGATGATCGCCTCGCAGGAGCGCTACCTGCTGATGCAAAACGGCAAGTTCTTCTCCACCGGCAATCACCCGGTCGAGATGCTGCTGCCGATGTATCACCTGGATCTGGCCGGTTTCGAGATCGACGTCGCTACGCCGTCCGGCGATCCGGTGAAGCTGGAGATGTGGGCGTTCCCGCATGAAGACCCAGCGGTCAAGGCCACCTACGAGAAGTACCGCAGCCAACTCAAGCAGCCGAAAAAGCTGACGGAAGTGGTGAAGGATCTGGATGGCGGCAACTACCTCGGCGTTTTCATTCCCGGCGGCCACGGCGTGCTCAACGATATCCCGTTCAGCGAAGAGGTGAAAAAGACGCTGCACTGGGCGCATGACCACGATCGCTACGTGATCTCGCTGTGCCACGGGCCGGCCGGTTTGCTGGCGGCGGGCATCGGCGAGAGCAAAGACGATTTCCTCTATCGCGGCTATGAGATGTGCGTGTTCCCGGATTCGCTCGATACCGGCGCCAACATCGATATCGGCTACATCCCCGGCCCGATGCCCTGGCTGGTGGGCGAACGCCTGCGCGAGTTGGGCGTTAAGATCGTCAATGCCGACATCACCGGCAAGGTGCATAAAGATCGGCGCCTGCTGACCGGCGACAGCCCGCTGGCTTCCAACAACCTCGGCAAACTGGCGGCAGAAACGCTGCTGGCCGACGTCGCCGCGCGATGAGCGACGAGATCGCGCAGCGCGCTTTCCAGACGGCGTTGGCGATGGACCACGAGCGCACCTTGTCCGCCATTCAGGGGCGGGTTCGCGCCTTCGCCGCGCCGTTCGGTTTCAACCGCTTTGTGCTGTTTTCCGCCTCCGCGGCGGCGGAGGCGGGGATCGAGCATATTTATTGGGTCGAGGGCGACTGGTTCGGTGAGGGGGAGGCGGTCGATGCGCTGACCTACGTGCGGCACTGCCCGGTGACCCGGCACATGCTGCGGGCCGCCGAACCGTTCTTCTGGACCAAAACCCGGGCGCAGCAGGGCGAGCGCTATCGGATTGTGCGCACGCCGCGCGGCGCCGGTCTGCACGGCGTGCAGATCCCGGTATTCGGCCCCGCCGGGTTGGAGGGGGCGGTCAGCCTGGGGGGCGAGCGCATCGACGCCTCGCCGCCGGTGCGGCTGGCGCTGTCGCTGGTGGGCGCGGCGGCTTTTCTGGCGGCGCGGCGGCTGTTCGAACCTGCTGCTGGTGAACGGGAGGGCCGGCTGTCGGCGCGCGAGCGCGAGGTGCTGAGCTGGACCGCCATTGGCCGGCGGCAGGCGGATATCGCCGCGATGCTCGGCCTGTCTGAACGCACGGTGGAAAACCACCTGCGGCGCATTCGCCAACGTCTCGGCGCCGCCACCACCGCGCAGGCGATCAGCGTGGCGATCCGCCTGGGGGAAATCGCCCCCGAGAGCCGTTAGCCCGCCGCCATTTGCCGCAGCAGCCACGCGCGCAGCGCCATGATATCGGGGCGCTGCGCGGTCTCTTCGGTGGCCACCAGATAGTAGTTGGCGCCGGGCAATGACATCTCGAACGGCGCCGCCAACACGCCGCGCTGCAACAAATCGCGCGCCAGCAGCCGGCTGGCGATCACCACCCCCTGGCCCGCCACCGTCGCCTGCAGCGCATGGGTCTCGTCGCTGAAGGTCAGCCCGGCTTCTACGTTCAATCCTTCCGGCCCGTAGCGCCGCCGCCAGTTCTCCCAGGTCGGTGAGTCGGCGGGCACCTGCCGATGCTCCACGTGAAACAGCGTCACCCGCAGCAAATCTTCGATGCGCTCCAGCGCCAGCGCCGGGCTGGCCACCACGATAAAGCGATCCTCATGCAGCAGGGTGCAGTGCAGATCGCTTTCCGGCGTTTCACGGTAGCGGATGGCGACGTCCACGGTGCGCTGGCTGAGATCCACCCGCTCGACGCTGGTGTGCAGGCGCAGATCGATGGCGGGAAACTCCGCCTTGAAATCCGCCAGGCGCGGCACCAGCCAGTGGGTGAGAAAGTTGGAGGTGGTGGTGACGGTCAGCGCCGGCGGCTGCCGGGCGCGGGTGATTTGGGCGACGGACTGCTCCAGCGCGGCGAAGGCGCGCTGGGTGCCGGCATACAGGATCTCGCCGGTTTCGGTCAGGCTGACGCCCTGCGCGCTGCGCTCGCACACCCGGCATGCCAGCACCGACTCCAGCAGCTTGATCTGATGGCTGATCGCCGTTGCGCTGACGCCCAGCTCCTCGGCGGCCAGTTTGAAGCTGCGGCAGACGGCCACGGCGTGGAAAGCGCGCAGCGCGCCCAGCGGCGGCAAACGGGTTTTTCTCATGGCTGAATTATTCTCATCCAAGGCTGAAAACTATGAGTTTGTCTTACCGATTATACAAGAGATAGGCTACTGACATGTGAACAGGGAAATGAATTTATTTCATCATTTCCATCATGTCGGAGTGAACGATGAGCCCCTATATCAACAACGGCGCCCTGGGCGCCATGGAACACACGGGAACGGCGGCGAGCACCCTGGCGCTCAGCGTGCCGGTCGCAGCGGGCGCCTTGCTGCTGAGGACCGAAAATCTGCTGGGCATCGGCGCTACCCTGATGCTGCTGACGGCATTGGCGCTGGCGTTTCTCGGCGGCGCCGCGCTGGCCCGCTGGCGGACGCTGCGGAACCGGCCTGCGCTGGCTATTCTCCGCCACGGCTTTTTACTGGCGGCGGCGGGATGGCTATTGATGCTGCTGATGCTGTTCGGCGGCCACGGCTGGCCGGCCCTGCTGCCGGGCCTCGCCCTCGGCGGCCTGGGCCAGGGCGTCGCCTACCGCACGGCAGTGGGGGAGAAAGGCGCACTCGCCGTGGCGTACCGTTTGACGACGGTGGTGACTCTCGTGGCCGTAGTGGTTGCCGCTTCGCTGGTGCAAACCTATGCCGCGCCGGGGATAAAGGGAGCCTGTTTCGCGCTGGCGCTGCTGGTCGATCTGGCGTTGCTGGGGGCGTTGATGGCGCGGATTGCGGAGCGTGACAGGGAGTGAGCCGCCGCGCCGCAGGTAAACAGCCCGCCGGTAAACCCGGCGGGCTTCGCTTAGGCGGCTGCCAGCTCTTGCGGGGCAATGGTTTGCAAACCGACAAGCTGAATGGCCGGCTGCTCCAGATTGATGCCAAAGTATCCTTGATCCCAATTGTAGATATTGACGACGTGCTGATTGAGCGCGCTTTCGCCCTGCATGAATATCGACAGATCCTGCGTATGGGTTTGCGCGTTGTAATTCAGTGAGAAGCTGCTGTTTGATCCTTCGGCGCCGAAGGCCAGCAGGTGGTTATCGATAGACAGGGAGGAGGCCTGTAAAAAGCCCAGCTCGAAGCTGTCGTCGATGTAGATATTGTGGGTCTGCTTCACGGGAATGTTCAGCAGGCTGTTGGGGAAGGGCACATCGTTGGACAGCATGCTCAGGTTTACGCCGAGATAATCCTGCGGTGCACTCCCACCCGGCGCGGTGGTATAGCCGTGCTCGAAGCGAATCTCGCTGGAGCCTTTGCCCAGGTTGACCTCCAGGCCGTTGGCCGGCGTTAGCACCCGATCGTTAAAGGTGACGTTATCCTTAAAGTCCGTCAGCTTCACCGCCTCAATGTTGTACAGCCCGTCCTTGAAGCCATACAGCCCGATGCCGTTTTTCTCGATTACCCCGCGCCCGCCATAGCTGCCCTGGGCGTCAAACTTCAGGTTTACCCCGTGCGACAGGCTGGAATAATCGACCGTATCGTGGCCGCTGCCGCCGTCGATCACCGTCCAGCCGTAGTTGCCGGCGTTGTTTTGCCAGCCGCGCGGCACGCTGATGGTGTCGTCGCCGCTGCCGGTGTTAACGGCGATATTGCCGAACGCCAGCGTGAAATCGTCGTCATGCAGCGTACCGACGCGGTACAGATTAGGCGTGGACAGCACGTCGGCAATGTCGTTGAAAATCGCCGAGCCGATATCCAGCTTGCCGGGGATAATGCTGCCGCCGCCGGTCACGCTGCTGCCGTAGGACTCAGTGTAGAAATCACGCGCCGCCTCGGCGGCCAGGCGGATGGTCTCGTGGCCAATGCCGAGGGTGGTCAAATAGGTGGGCACTTCGCCCGCCAGCAGCGTTTCAACCACGTAACTGAGGTTTTTCATCTGCATGGAGACCTGCGCTGCGGCAATCAGATCGTAAGTCCCGCCTTCCACCTTAAAGGCCGAGGTGTCGTTGGTCGCCACCCATTCGGTAAAGAACGAGGTGTCGCCTAAATAAGAGAACAGCGTGGTGCCGGCCCAGGGGGAATAGTTGGGGGCACCGGTCGAGGAGGCGTCGGTGAACACTTCGGACGCCGCCGCACCGGCGTCGATCAGGCCAACCTCGTGAATATCCGGCACTTTGGCGCTGGTGGGCGGGGCATCCGGCAGCGGCGCATTGGGATCGCTGCTCAGATCGACGCCAAACAGCGTTTTGGCGAAGTTTTTGGCGATGTTGTCGGAGGCATTCTGAATGCGCGCCTCCCAGTCATCGGGCACATGCCCGGTGCGCAGCTCATACTGCAGCTTGGTTTGGTCGCGAATGTAATGGGCAAACGCCCCCTGATTCGAGTTCACGCCATAGGCGCCTTTGATCCAGGTATACACCGCGATATCCACGCCCTCAATGGGTTGGTTGGCATGGTTGGGATCGGTGAGCGCATCGACGGATGCGGCATACACGGCCGGCCAGTCGCCGGCTTTGGCGGCCTCCCAAATCGCTTGCAGTTTTTCTCGGTCGGTAATGACGTAAGCCATATAAACACTCCTTGTTGCTGAGAGATTGCTTTGAAATTCAACATGATGAATGGAAGCGCGCGATGGAATAAACCGAAACCCGAACAGCCAGAAACGCGCATGCCGCGATCTGCAGCGAACGATGGGCAGCAGGCACCCATAGCGAAAGGATAGACGTAACTTACCGAGCGCGAACAATTCGCTTATCGATTGTTTTTACAGGATTATTGCTGTAAATCGGCGGGTTAACCCGCGTATTGGTGCCAGGGAGGGATTTCCGTCAGCTGGGTTAGGAATCTTCTTAGATAAAAGAGTGGGTTTCGCTGGTGGGAGGGGCCGGATAGTTTCCTACAGCTGCGTTTATCTCCTTGCCGCCGTATCATTTACCCTGGCGCCCGCTTATCCTGCATCAGCATTAGCGCGTAACAGAAACAGCGGGCTGATGAACGGTTAATCCAACCTGGAGGACTCGCTATGTCCGATCGCCCTACCATTGCGCTTATCGGCCCCGGCGCCATCGGCACCGCCATCGCCGCGGCGCTTCATGAAGTGGGCCGCACGCCGCTGCTTTGCGGGCGTACGGCCCATCCGCAATTAATTCTGCGCCACGATGAGGGAGAAGTGGTGGTGCCGGGGCCGGTTTTAAGCGATCCGCGTACCGTCGCCCATCCCTACGATCTGGTTTTTGTCGCCGTAAAAACCACTCAGGTGGCCGACAGCGCGGGCTGGCTGGCGGCGTTGTGCAATAAAAACACCGTCGTGTGTGCGCTGCAAAACGGCGTCGAGCAGCAATCTCTGCTGGCGCCTTACGTCAATGGGGCGACGGTGCTGCCCTCCGTGGTGTGGTTTCCGGCGCAGCGCGAGCAAGATGCGTCCGTCAGGCTGCGCGCCACGCCGCGCCTGACGCTGCCGGATGCGCCACAGGCGCAAGCGATCGCCGACGCGCTCTGCGGTTCACGCTGTGCGGTTGAGCTGTCATCGGATTTTCTCTCGATTGCCTGGCGTAAGCTGTTGCAGAATGCGGCTGCGGGGCTGATGGTGCTGGCCAATCGCCGCGCAGGCATGTTTTCGCGCGCCGACATAACGCAACTGGCCCTGGCTTATCTGCGTGAATGCCTGGCCGTCGCGCGCGCGCAGGGTGCGGTGCTTCACGATAACGTGCCGGAGGCGATCGTGGACGGCTTTCAGCGTGCGCCCGCGGATTTGGGCACCTCTATTCTTGCCGACCGGCAGGCCAACCGGCCACTGGAGTGGGACATACGCAACGGTGTCGTGCAGCGTTATGGGCGCTTGCAGGGCATGCCTACGCCGATTAGCGATATCCTGGTGCCGCTGCTGGCGGCGGGCAGTGAAGGGCCAGGGTGATAGCCGGCGGCGCAGGCGTTCGTCGGGCAAGGGTATTTTCGCTGTCAATGCGGTTGGCATTCAGACAGCCGGTTGCCTGCCGCAGCCCAAACCCGCCAACAGCAAAAAGCCCGCTCAGGTTTCCCTGAGCGGGCTTCTCTAAATATGGCTCCTCTGACTGGACTCGAACCAGTGACATACGGATTAACAGTCCGCCGTTCTACCGACTGAACTACAGAGGAATCGTTGGAACGGGGCGAATAATAGCGAGGCGCCGTCGGCATGTCAAAGGAGGATTACACATTCTGTGACTGTTTGCTTACAGAATGCGCAACCCGTTGAGTTTTTTGGCAGATTTAGCCCTCTGGCGCCCGCTGCAGGCGCAGCTGATAGCGGTAAACGCCGGCGGTGAGCAGGTAATCCCGGTGCACGCTCGGGCTCCAGGAGTCGTCGCCGCCTACCCCCATATGGAAACCGTCCAGGTGCAGCCAGGTGCCCGCTTCCGGCTGCAGCAGATGCTGGTGGCTGCAGGCCATCAGCTGTTGCAGGCCGTAGCGGCTGAGCGAGAAGTGGAAGCGGCCGTCGATGCGCCAGCCGCCGTAGCGCAGGCTGCGGGTGTCGCAGCGCAGGCCGTTCTCGCCGGGGAAAATATACGGCGTGTGCAGATCCGCCAGCGGCAGGCGCCAGCGCCCATGCTGCGCGGCCAGGCGGCGATCAGGGTAGTTCTCGTGCGGGCCCAGACCCAGCCATTCCGCCTGCGGCTGCACCGTCGCCAGTTGGCAGTTCAGGCCGATGCGCGCCGGCGGCGGCAGGGCGTCGGCCACCTCGACCTCCACATTCACGCTCACCGCGCCCAGCGCGTCGAACAGCCACTGCTTGCGGCTAATCAGCAGAATCTGCCCGTCCACGCCGAACTGGTGTTCGCTCACCACCCGCACGCCGTTTTGCAGCGCATCCGCCTGCAGCCGCACGCAGTGCTCCTCCAGCCGGTACAGGCCCGCCAGCTTCCAGCGTTCGACCCAGGCGTTGGGATCGATATGGTCCGCCTCGCTGACGCCGATGTCGTTATCGATCGGCGCGCGCGCAAAGCCGTCGCGCAGCGGCGTCAGCAGCTGCGGCTGCTCATTCTGCCACCACTGCGTCAGGTGGCCGCTGCTGCGCTCGAAGCGCCAACGCTGGTCGCCGTGGGTGAGCGTCAGCCCCTGATCGTCTTCAATCAGCGTGGGCGGCACGCCCTGTGCGGACGGCGGCGCGGGATGCAGCGCGCGCGGCACCCGCCACTGATCCCAGGCGCAGCGGTGGTGCGCTTCGGACCAGTCGGTGGCCTGCGGTTGCACCACCTCCACGTTCAGCCACAGCTCGCCGGGCTGATGCAGCATAGGCAGCCGATCGAGCAAGATGAAGCTAGCGCTGCCCTGCGGCGCCAGCGCCAGATCGAAGCTGCCGCTGGCGCGCTCCACGCCGTCCAGCTCCAGCCGCCAGTTGAGCTGTTCGTTGTCGGTGTGGCGGAACAGGTAATCGCTGGTGACGGTCAGCGTCAGCGAGGCGGCGTCGAAGGCGAAGCGGAACAGCTGCTGCGCCCGCTGCGCTTCGAACAGCGCCGGGTGCGGGGTGCGATCCGCGAACACCAGCCCGTTCAGGCAGAACTGGCGATCGTTGGGGGTATCGCCGAAGTCGCCGCCGTAGGCCCAAAATTCCTCGCCGCGCTCGTCGCGCTTGATCAGCGCCTGATCGACCCAGTCCCAGACAAAGCCGCCCTGCAGGCGCGGATGTGCGTGGAACGCGCGCCAGTAGCGCTCAAAGCCGCCGAAGCTGTTGCCCATCGCATGGGCGTATTCGCACAGGATCAGCGGCCGCTGTTCCTCCGGCAGGCCGATCCACTTGCCGATCGCCCATTTGGGCACCGCCGGGAACGGCTGATCCTGATCCACTCGCGCGTACATCGGGCAGATGATGTCGGTGGCGGCGGTGTCGGCGCCGCCGCCTTCATATTGTACCGGGCGGGTCGGATCCTGGCTTTTCACCCAGCGGTACAGCGCGTCGTGGTTCACGCCGTGGCCGGACTCGTTGCCCAGCGACCAGATAATGATGCAAGGGTGGTTGCGATCGCGTTGCACCATGCGGGTGACGCGCTCGCTCATCGCCGGCAGCCACAGCGGATCGTCAGCCAGGCGGTTCATCGGCTGCATGCCGTGGGTCTCGATATTGGCTTCGTCCACCACGTACAGCCCGTAGCGGTCGCACAACCGATACCACAGCGGGTGGTTGGGATAATGCGAGCAGCGCACCGCGTTGAAGTTGTGTTGCTTCATCAGCAGGATGTCGTGGCGCATCGTCGCCTCGTCCATCACCTGGCCGTGGCGCGGATGATGCTCGTGGCGGTTAACGCCGCGGATCAGCAGCGGCTGCCCGTTGAGCTTCAACAGCCCGCCGCTGATTTCCACCTGGCGGAAGCCAACGTCAGAGGCCTCCACCTCGATAATTTCTCCTGTGGGCGAGAGCAGGGCGACGGTGGCGCGATACAGCGCGGGCGTTTCGGCGCTCCACAGCGCCGGGCGTTCCACCGGCAGGCGCAGCGTGACGCGATCGTCATAGGCGCCGCGTTCGTCCACGATCTCGCCGCCGAGCGGCTGGGTGCGCTCGGCCACCCGCGCACCATCGCGCCACAGCTGCACCTGCACCTGCAGCGGGCCGGGCCGGCTGGCGCGCGCCGTCACCACCAGTTCGCCGCGGGTAAAGCCGTCATGCAGCGGGGTGGTGATGCGCACATCGCTCAGGTGCGCGGCGGGTTTGTGCAGCAGGCTGACGTCGCGGAAGATGCCGCTCATGCGCCACATGTCCTGATCTTCCAGATAACTGCCGTCGCACCAGCGCAGCACCATCACCGCCAGCCGGTTTTCACCCGGCTGCAGCCACGGGCTGAGATCGAACTCCGCCGGCAGGCGGCTGTCCTGCGAATAGCCCACCCAGTAGCCGTTGCACCATAAATAGAACGCCGAGTTGACGCCGTCGAAGATGACGCGCGTCTGGCCGGCGGCCAGCCAGGCCGGATCGACGCTGAAGGCGCGCGAGTAGCAGCCGGTCGGGTTGTCTTCCGGCACGCGCGGCGGATCGACCGGGAACGGGTAGCGCACGTTGGTGTAGATTGGCGCGTCGTAGCCGGCGAGCTGCCAGTTGCCCGGCACCGCCAGCGGGGCGGCGTCCGGCAGATCTTGCTGCAGCCAGCCTTCCGGCGCCGCCTCTGGGCGCGGGAAGTAGCTGAAACGCCACTCGCCGTTCAGTGACCGGCGGCTGGCGCTGGGGGCATCGTTGCGCGCGTCTTCCACCGTGCGCCAGCTGGCGAACGGCGGGTGGGCGTCCAGCCGGCGGTAGTGGGTGCAGGCGGGGTTTTGCCAGTCACGGCGGGCGAGGATCTCGGACAGGGAAGCTAGGGGTTCAGCGGGCATCGGCGATCGTCCAGTCGGCTAGGTGATGCTCACCAAGATGCTGACCGGCGCATAAAAAGTAAAGCGGTTACACGCAACCTTGCAAGGGCGATCAAATAACCGCTAATGCGGCTCGCCGGCGCGGTAGATCCGCTGTGGGCGGCCCACCTTGCCGTAAATGATCTCGGCGCGCAGCTGCTGCGCGGCGGTGCAAAACTCCAGATAACGGCGCGCGGTGGTGCGGCTGAGCCCCATTTTTTGCGCAACGCTTTCAGCGGTGTGGCGCGCGGCGGGCTCGGCGAACAGCGCGCGGATCTTGCCGAGCGTCAGCTCGTCGATGCCGGCGGGCAACGCCGCCTGCTGTTCGCCGCGGGCGTAGGTGTTGAACATCTCGTCAATGCGGCGCTGGTTGAGGCGCGCTTTGTCTTTCAGCGCTTCGCGGCGTTGGCTGAAGCGCTGCAGGGTCTGGCTCAGCCGGTCATAGGCCAGCGGTTTGATCAGGTAGTCGAACACGCCGTAGCGCAACGCCTCGGCCACGGTGGCCATGTCGCTGGCGGCAGTGATGAACACGATGCCGCCACGATAGCCGCTCAGCGTCAGTTCGCGCAGCAGGGTGATGCCCTGGCCGTCGGGCAGAAAGTTGTCCAGCAGGATCAGGTCCGGCTTGAAGCGTTCGGTCATGGCGCGCGCCTGCGCCAGCGTGCCGGCCAGCCAAATCTGGCGGCAGCCGCCGTTCTGGCGGATAAACTCCGCGTGCATCTCCGCCAGCGGCGTTTCGTCTTCAACGATCAGGATGTTCAGCCATTCCATAGTGCGACCCGTAATTGCAATAAAAATGCTAAGTGAATGTAAGTGAATTGCGGCGCCAAATAAAGATTATCTCAATAATAAACACCATAAGATTAATTAAGTAAATAAAGAACATTAAATAACTTATTAACCGGGATCGGTTTGTGAAATAGGTCAATAATCGGCGTTTTTTTTCTGCTTACCATGGGCTTATTGAATGAGAGGGTGATTTTATCTTTATGGTTTTTAAGGTTTTAATTGCCATTTCTGATGTTAATTAAAATGCCTTTTTGTATTTCATTTGTTGTTTGCCAGTTAACCCAGAGAGCGTGTTATGTTAGGCGATGCCGTATTTAATCGGGTAAAGCGATCGGATCATAAAGCGATTTCAGAAATAAGCGCCTTCTTGCGCAGTAACGATCTGAATATCGATACCACGGTTGAAATATTTATTACCGTTACCCAGCACGACAAATTGGTCGCCTGCGGCGGCATCGCCGACAATATTATCAAATGCGTCGCCATCAGCCCGCTGATGCGCGGCGAAGGCTTGGCGCTGGCGCTGGCGACCGAGCTGGTGAACCTGGCCTATGAGCGCCATCACACCCAGCTGTTTATCTACACAAAGGTGCAGAACGAGCCGCTGTTCCGCCAGTGCGGTTTCTACCCGATCGCCACCGTGCCGGGCATCGTGGTGCTGATGGAAAACAGCCCGTGCCGCCTGAAGCGCTACGCCGCCCAGCTGGCGAGCCAGCGCCGGCCGGGCGAGACCATCGGCAGCATCGTGATGAACGCCAACCCCTTCACTCGCGGGCATCAGTATCTGGTGCGTCAGGCGGCCAAACGCTGCGACTGGCTGCACCTGTTTCTGGTGAAGGAAAACACCTCGCGCTTCAGCTATGAAGACCGGCGCCGGCTGGTGCTGGCCGGCACCGCCGATATCCCCAACCTCACGGTACACGAAGGCTCGCAGTACGTGATCTCGCGCGCCACCTTCCCCTGTTACTTCATCAAGGACCAGGGCGTGGCCGACGACTGTTACACCGAAATCGATCTGAAGATCTTCCGCCAGTATCTGGCGCCCGCGCTGGGCATTACCCACCGCTTCGTCGGCAACGAGCCGTTCTGCGCGGTGACCGCGAAATACAACCGCGACATGCGCTACTGGCTGGAAACGCCGGCGCTGCCCAGCCCGCCGATCGCGCTGGTGGAAATCGAGCGTTTGCAATATCAGGGCACGGCGATCTCCGCCTCCTGGGTGCGCAAGCTGCTGGCGGCGGGGGACTTCCACGCTGCCGCGCCGCTGGTGCCGCCGGACACCCTGTACTACCTGCAGGATCTGCAAACGCAGCGCCGGGCCAAGGCGGCCCCGCATCCTTTTGAGTCCGCACAATCAGGTGAATGATGAAAATTATCCGAGAAGCAATGGCCGGCACGCTGGAATCCAGCGATGTCATGGTGCGCATCGCGCCCGCCGAGGGGCCGCAGCACGATCTGCTGATCGCCAGCAGCGTGGAAAAACAGTTCGGCGCGGCGATCCGTCGCACCCTGCTGGAAGTGCTGCAGCGTTATGAGGTGGAACCGGTGCAGGTGATCGTCGACGACAAAGGGGCGCTGGACTGCGTGCTGCGCGCCCGGCTGGAAACCGCGCTGATGCGCGCCTGCGAGGGTGGCCAACTGCCGTGGGAGGCGAAAGATGAAAACGCTGAATAAAACCCGGCTGCGCCGCAGCATGTTGTTCGTCCCCGGCGCCAACGCGGCGATGGTCAGCAACGCCTTTATCTATCAGGCCGATGCGCTGATGTTCGATCTGGAAGACTCGGTGATCCTGCGTGAAAAAGACGCGGCGCGCCGGCTGGTGTACCACGCGCTGCAGCACCCGCTGTACCAGGAGGTGGAAACCATCGTGCGCGTCAATGCGCTCGACTCCGTCTACGGCCTGGCGGACCTGCAGGCGGTGGTGCGCGGCGGCGCGGACATCGTGCGCCTGCCGAAGACCGACAGCGCGCAGGACGTTATCGACATGGAGCGCGAGATTGCCGCCATCGAAGCGGCCTGCGGCCGGCCGGTCGGCAGCACCGGGCTGCTGGCGGCGATCGAATCGGCGCAGGGCATCACCAACGCGGTGGCGATCGCGCACGCTTCGCCGCGTCTTATCGGCATCGCGCTGGGGGCGGAAGACTATGTACGCAACCTGCGCACCGAACGTTCGCCGGAAGGCATTGAGCTGCTGTTCGCCCGCTGCTCGCTGCTGCAGGCGGCGCGCGCCGCCGGCATTCAGGCGTTCGACACCGTCTACTCCGACGCCAACAACGAGGCCGGTTTCCTGCAGGAGGCGGCGCTGATCAAACAGCTCGGCTTCGACGGCAAATCGCTGATCAACCCGCGCCAAATTGAGCTGCTGCACAACCTGTACGCGCCGACCGCCAAAGAGGTGGCGCACGCGCAGCGGGTGGTGGACGCCGCCGAAGCGGCGGAGCGGGAGGGACGCGGCGTGGTGTCGCTGAACGGAAAAATGGTCGACAGCCCGGTGATTGAACGCGCCCGGCTGGTGCTGGAGCGCGCCGCGCTGTCCGGCTTACGGGAAGAACCGGCGCAGCACGGGGAGGAAGCATGATGAACCGCCAACAACGATTGATGACCTTTGCCAACCCGGCGGATCTGCCGGGCTATCAGGACGTTTCCAAAGCCAACCTGCAGGCGCGCAAACCGCGCGATCTCAAGCTGTGCGACTCCTTGCAGGAAGCGGTGCGCCGCAGCGGGCTGCAGGACGGCATGACCATCTCCTTCCACCATGCGTTTCGCGGCGGCGATCTGGCGCTCAATCAGGTGATGGAGACGCTGGCGGCGATGGGGTTCCGCAACCTGACGCTGGCCTCCAGTTCGCTGACCGATTGCCATGCGCCGTTGGTTGAGCATATCCGCCACGGCGTGGTGAGCCGCATTTACACTTCCGGGCTGCGCGGCCCGCTGGCGGACGCCGTTTCGCGCGGGCTGCTGGCGGAGCCGGTGCAAATTCATTCGCACGGCGGCCGGGTCAACCTGATCGAATCCGGCGAGCTGAAGATAGACGTGGCCTTCCTCGGCGTGCCGGCCTGCGATGAGTTCGGCAACGCCAACGGCTACAGCGGTGAAGCCTGCTGCGGCTCGCTCGGCTATGCGCGGGTGGACGCCGAGGCGGCGGGCACCGTGGTGCTGCTGACCGAGCAACTGGTGCCGTATCCGCATCATCCCGCCAGCCTGGCGCAGGATCGGGTGGATCTGATCGTGCAGCTGGAGCGGGTGGGCGATGCCGACAAGATCGGCGCTGACGCCACGCGCATGACCTCGAACCCGCGCGAGCTGCTGATCGCCCGCCGCGCCGCCGAGGTGATCGCCGGTTCCGGCTACTTCACCGAAGGCTTCTCGCTGCAAACCGGCACCGGCGGCGCCTCGCTGGCGGTGACCCGGTTCCTGGAGGACAAGATGCGCGCCCGCGGCATTCGCGCCGCGTTCGCCCTCGGCGGCATCACCTCGACCATGGTGGATCTGCATGAGAAAGGGCTGATCGGCAAGCTGCTGGACGTGCAGAGCTTCGATCGGGCGGCGGCGACCTCGCTGGCGCGCAACCCGCGCCATATCGAAATCAGCGCCAACCAGTACGCCAACTTCAGCTCCAAGGGCGCCTCGGTCGATCGGCTCGACGTGGTGGTGCTGAGCGCGCTGGAAATCGACACCGGCTTCAACGTTAACGTGCTGACCGGCTCCGACGGCGTGCTGCGCGGCGCGTCCGGCGGCCACTGCGACACCGCCGCCGCCGCGCGGCTGGCGATCATCGTCGCGCCGCTGGTGCGCGGGCGCATCCCGACGCTGGTGGAGCAGGTGACCACCTGCGTCACGCCGGGCTCCAGCATCGACATTCTGGTGACCGACCACGGCATCGCCGTCAACCCGGCGCGGCCGGAGCTGGCGCAGCGCCTGCGGGAGGCCGGGCTCGAGGTGGTGAGCATCGACTGGCTGCGCGCCCGCGCGCTGCAGCTGACCGGCGAACCGCAGCCGATCGCCTTTACCGACAAGGTGGTGGCGGTGGTGCGCTACCGCGACGGTTCGGTGATCGACGTGGTGCATCAGGTGGCGGAGTAACCGATGGCCGCCGTCGATCCTCAACTGGCCGCCGAACGCGCGGTCAGCCTGCCGGAGCTGCTCACCAGCCGTGAATGCCGCCAGGCGCGCCAGCAGGCGTGGCTGGCGCAGCACCAGTGCACGCTGCTGGTGCTGACGCTGGTCGTCCCCGGCCCGGTGAAGGACAGCGCGCTGACGCGCGGCATCTTCAACCTCGGCTGGGCGGCGCTGCTGCGGCTGTGCGCCGAACAGGGCTGGCCCAGCCCGCAGGCCGAAGCGCTGGCGCTCGCCACCGGCTGCGAAGGGTTTGTGGCGCTGCGCGCCGACGCCCAGCGGGTGAAAGATTGCGCCATGCAGCTGGAGGTGAGCCGCCCGATCGGCCGGCTGTGGGACATCGACGTGCTGGATACGCAGGGGCGCATTTTGTCGCGCCGCGATATCGGCATGCCGGAACGGCGCTGCCTGCTGTGTGGCCAACCGGCCAAGATCTGCGCCCGCCAGCGGCGGCATAGCAGCGAGCAGCTGCTGCATGAAATGGAAAGGATGTTCAACGATGCGCTCTCTGCCGATTAATCTGCCCGCCCCCCGTGCCGAACCGGCCTGCGACTTCGCCCGCGCTGCCTTTCGCGCGCTGCTGGTGGAAGTCAACCTCACGCCCAAGCCGGGGCTGGTGGATCGCCATAACACCGGCGCCCACCGCGATATGGATCTCGGGCATTTCTACCGCAGCGCCCGCGCTATCGGCGTGTGGCTGCCGCGCTTTATCCAGCGCGGGCGCGAAGACGCGGCTCTGCCGGCAGTGCAGCAGCTGGCGCGGCTGCGGCCGCTCGGCCTGGCCTGCGAAAACCAGATGTTTCGCGCCACCGGCGGCATTAACACCCACAAGGGCAGCGTGTTCTCGCTCGGGTTGCTGTGCGCCGCCTTTGGCCGCCTGCAGCAGCAGGGGCGCGCCATCGGCGCAGCGGCGCTGTGCGCCGAAACGGCGGCGATGTGTCGGGGGCTGGTGGACCGCGAGCTGCGGCGCAACAACGCCGGGCAGACCGCCGGTCAGCGGCTGTTCGCTGCCTACGGCCTCAGCGGCGCGCGCGGCGAGGCGGAGGCCGGTTTTCGGCTGGTGCTGGACGGCGCGCTGCCGCTGTATCGGCAACGGTTGGCCGCCGACGGCGACGAACAGCGGGCGCTGCTGGACAGTCTGCTGTGGCTGATGGCCCACAACGGTGACACCAACGTCGCCTCGCGCGGCGGCATGCACGGACTGCGTTGGCTACGGCGCCGGGCGGCGTTGCTGCTGGCGCAGGGCGGTTCGGCCGGGGAGGCGGGCCTGGCACGCCTGCGGCGCTTCGATGCCGACTGCATCGCCCGCAACCTCAGCCCCGGCGGCAGCGCCGACCTGTTGATAGTGACCTGGCTGCTGGCGCAGCTGGGTGCCCAAGAATAATAACCAAGCCTTCAGGAGAGTCCCTATGTCCCAAACCCAGGAAAAGATCTGGAAAGCGATAGCGCCGCTGGCGGTGCTCGCGATCCTGTTATTGATACCGGTGCCCGACGGCATGCCGCCGCAGGCCTGGCACTACTTCGCCATCTTCGTGGCGATGATCGTCGGCATGATTCTGGAGCCGATCCCGGCCACCGCCATCAGCTTTATCGCGGTGACCGTCAGCGTGCTCAGCGCCAACTGGGTGCTGTTCGGCGCGCAGGAACTGGCGGAGCCGGGCTTCAAGGCCGGTAAAGAGGCGCTGAAATGGGGGCTGGCGGGCTTCTCCAGCACCACCGTCTGGCTGGTGTTCGGCGCCTTTATCTTCGCGCTGGGCTACGAGGCCACCGGGCTGGGGCGGCGCATCGCGCTGTTCCTGGTGAAGTTCATGGGCAAGCGCACGCTGACGCTGGGCTATGCGGTGGTGATCATCGATATCCTGCTGGCGCCGTTCACGCCGTCCAACACCGCGCGCACCGGCGGCACGGTGTTCCCGGTGGTGAAAAACCTGCCGCCGCTGTTCGACTCTTTCCCTAACGATCCCTCCTCGCGCCGCATCGGCGGTTACCTGATGTGGATGATGGTGGTCGGCACCAGCATCAGCTCCTCGATGTTCGTCACCGGCGCCGCGCCGAACGTGCTGGGCATCGAGTTCGTCGGCAAGATCGCCGGGGTGCACATCAGCTGGATGCAGTGGTTCCTGGCGTTCCTGCCGGTCGGCCTGCTGCTGCTGATCATCGCGCCGCTGATCTCCTACTATCTGTACAAGCCGGGCGTGACCCACAGCAGCGAAGTGGCCGCCTGGGCGGATACCGCGCTGGGGGAAATGGGCAAGCTGACGCGCAAGGAATACACGCTTATCGGCCTGGTGCTGCTCAGCCTGTGCCTGTGGGTGTTCGGCGGCAAAATGCTGGACGCCACCGCGGTGTGCCTGTTGGCGGTGTCGCTGATGCTGGCGCTGCACGTGGTGTCGTGGAAAGAAATCACCAAATATTCCAGCGCCTGGAATACGCTGGTTAACCTGGCGACGCTGGTGGTGATGGCCAACGGCCTGACGCGCTCCGGCTTTATCGACTGGTTCGCCCAGACCATGAGCACCCATCTGGACGGCTTCTCGCCGAACATGACGGTGGTGGCGCTGGTGCTGGTGTTCTACTTTGCCCACTATCTGTTCGCCAGCCTGTCGGCGCACACCGCCACCATGCTGCCGGTGATCCTGGCGGTCGGCAAAGGGTTGCCGGGCGTGCCGATGGAGCAGCTGTCGATGCTGCTGGTGCTGTCGATCGGCATCATGGGCGTGCTGACGCCGTACGCCACCGGGCCGGGGGTGATCATCTATGGCTGCGGCTACGTGAAATCGAAAGACTACTGGCGCCTGGGCGGCATTCTCGGCGTGGTGTACATCGCCGCGCTGCTGCTGATCGGCTGGCCGATCATGAGCCTGTGGTACTGAGTTGACGCACAGCGGCCGCCGCCCGGTGGCCGCTGGTACGATCTTTTCCCGTGAACCCTGTCACACACTTGTCACACTAACCCCGCCATCATACTCAGGCAAACGCTAACACCTTAAAAATAATCATTTTCCGGGAGCCTCTGCGGATGAGAAAAAAAACGTTATTGCTGTGCCTGCCCTTGTTATTCACCGGGAACGCGCTGGCGGACGCCGGCGGTTATCAACTGGAACAGGTGCTGGTGATGAGCCGCCATAACCTGCGCGCGCCGCTGGCCAACAACGGCAGCGTGCTGGCGCAGTCCACGCCGAAGGCCTGGCCGGCCTGGGAAACGCCGGGCGGCCAGCTGACCACCAAGGGCGGGGTGCTGGAAGTGTACATGGGGCACTACTTCAACGCCTGGCTGAAGCAGACCGGCCTGTTGCCGCAAGAGGGCTGCCCGACAGCCGGCAGCGTGTACGTCTACGCCAACAGCCTGCAGCGCACGGTGGCCACCGCGCAGTTCTTCAGCAACGGCGCGTTCCCGGGCTGCGACGTCAGCGTGCACCATCAGGACAAGATGGGCGAGATGGATCCGACTTTCAACCCGATCATCACCGACACCAGCGAAGCCTTCAACCAGCAGGCGCTGGCGGCGATGAACGCCGCGCTGGGATCGCTGAAGCTGGACGCCTCTTACCAACAGCTGGCGAAGCTCATCGACTACAAGGATTCCGCCGCCTGCAAGACCGACAAACACTGCGATCTGACCAAAGAAGCCAGCGTGATGAGCGCGGTGCCGGGCAAAGAGCCGGGCGTCTCCGGCCCGCTGCGGGTGGGCAACTCGCTGGTGGATGCCTTTATGCTGCAGTACTACGAAGGTTTCCCGATGAAAGAGGTGGCCTGGGGCAAAATCGTCACTCCGCAGCAGTGGAAGCAGCTGGCGCAGTTGAAAGACGGCTATCAGGATTCGCTGTTCACCTCGCCGGTGGTGGCGCAAAACGTCGCCAAGCCGCTGCTGACCTACATCAACAACGCGTTGCTCGGCGAGCGTAAACCGGACGCGCCGAAGCTGACGGTGCTGGTCGGCCACGATTCCAATATCGCCTCGTTGCTGTCGGCCATGCAGTTCCAGCCGTATCAGCTGCCGCAGCAGTACGAGAAAACGCCGATCGGCGGCAAACTGGTGTTCCAGCGCTGGCGCGACGCGCAGAACAGCCGTGAATTGCTGAAGATCGAGTACGTCTATCAGTCCACCGAACAGCTGCGCAAGGCGACGCCGCTGACGCTGCAAACCCCGCCGCAGCGCGTGACGCTGGCGCTGAAAGGCTGCCCGATCGATAAAGACGGTTTCTGTGCCTGGAGCGATTTCGAAAAGACCATGAAGGGCATCTTGTAATACTGAGCCTCTCTTCCGACCGCGGGGGAGAGGCGCAGGTGCGGCTGCCGGGGGATTGTGCTTGAATCCCCTCAACCGATCACCTAGCATTTCGTTAGGTGTAACGGGGAGAGAAAACCATGCGGCCATCCATTGTTCTTGCAGAGCATCGCCAGGCGATCCGAGAAACGGTTGGGCTGTTCCCTGCGGCTAATCCGCGTATTTTCGGCTCGGTGCTGCATGGCACCGATCGTGAGGGCAGTGATTTGGATCTGTTGGTCGATGCGTTGCCGGGCGCCACGTTGTTTGATCTGGGAGGGCTGCAGTCGGAACTGGAAGCGCTGCTGGGCATACAGGTGGATCTGCTGACGCCGCTCGATTTACCGCCGGCCTTTCGCCAGCAGGTTTTGGCGGAGGCCCAGCCGGTATGAAAGATGCGCGGTTGGTCGATTATCTGAGTCACATGCAACAGGCGGCGCAGGATGCCTGCGATTTCGTTGATGGCTTGACGGCGGCAGATTTTATCGAAGATAAACGCACTCAGCAGGCGGTCATTATGAGCCTGATTATCATCGGTGAAGCCGTGACGAAAATCATGGATGGCAGCCCCGCGTTTACGCAACGCCATCCTGAAATCCCCTGGCGAAACATGCGCGGCATGCGTAATCGCATTGCGCACGGTTATTTTGATATCAACCTTGAAGTGGTCTGGGCGACGGTGCAAACGGCGTTGCCGGAACTGCTTATACAGCTGGTGGCGGTACGCCAGGATGCTGAGAAGTTAAACGACGGTGATTAAGCTTTCTTTGGGCAGTGACTCTGGTTCCTGCCGGCTACCCACTTTTATCCGCAATATCGACTTTTTCACGCCGAACGGCTATCCGGGCCAGGTGGCGCGCTGCCAGTTTGCGCTGGCGGATTACCGCGACGACAGTTTTTCTGAGGCGGGCTTTGCGCTGCCGAACCATCTGGCGCGCGCGGTGCCGAAACGCCGTGCGGAGTATCTGGCCGGGCGTGTTCTGGCGCGCCAGCTGTTGGCGCCGCTCGGTTTCGCCGACTTCACCCTGGCGCGCGGCGAAGACCGCGCGCCGCAGTGGCCGCCGGGCATTGCCGGGGCGTTGAGCCATAATTCGCATACCGCGCTGTGCGCCGTGCACCGCGAGAGCGGGCTGGGCGGCGTTGGGCTGGACGTGGAGACGCTGCTGTCTGACGAGCGGGCGGAGGAGCTGTGGAGCGCGATCGTTTCACCGGCGGAGCGCGAGGCGTTGCTGGGCGAAACGCTGCCGTTCAACGCGCTGCTGACGCTGACGTTTTCCGCCAAAGAGAGCCTGTTTAAGGCGCTGTATCCGCAGGTGCGTTGTTACTTCGATTTTCTTGATGCGCGCATGACGGCCGTGGATGTGCAGCGGCAGACGTTCGTATTAGAGCTGCTTAAGACATTGACGCCGCATTGCGCCGCCGGGCGCCGGTTCAGCGGGCATTTTTGGCGTGAAGGTGACGACGTCACGACCTTTATTTTTTGCTAAAACACAATAATAACAATGTGTTATTTCTTTTCGTGCCGTAACGCGGATTTGACGCAGCGGGCGGAAAGATTCATTCATCGGAGATTGACCCACGGTGGGGAACCGGTGTAATTTACCATCCCTTTATGGCTAATGATAACTATTCGCATAAACATTATCATTGGTGAGGCGCAACAAAGGAGTGGTCTTGTGGCGACACTGACGACAGAAAACCAAACCTTCCCCGGGTTTGCGTACGCCGAACAATCGACCTTTTTGTACCGGTCAGAATTCCGTTCCCTCTCCGCCAGCGGCGTGTTCGAGCGTATTGAGACGCCGGCGTTCGGCGGCGAGCAGGAAGACAGCGCGCTGGCGCAGCATATCCGCCAGGCGTTGGCGCGCGCCAAAGCCGCCGGTCAGGCGGCGCCGGTGGTGGTGGGCGCCATTCCGTTCGATACGCGCCGGCCTTCCAGCCTGTACGTGCCTGAAAACTGCCAGTTTGTCGCCAACGACAGCTTTACCCGCGCCGCGCGCCCGATGCTGCAACAGCCGCATCGCCTGGTCGCCTGCACCAGCATTCCGGACGAGCCGCGCTTTAAGCACGCGGTGGCGGAAGCGGTCAGCCGCTTCAAACAAGGCAAGCTGGACAAGGCGGTGCTGTCGCGCATCCTCGACATCGAGCTGGAGCAGCCGGTGGCGGGCCACCACATCCTCAATAACCTGATGGTGCAGAACCCGACCGGATACCACTTCTCCCTGCCGCTGGCCGATGGCGGCGTGCTGCTCGGCGCCAGCCCGGAGCTGCTGATCCGCAAGCAGGGCGGCGAAATCCACACCAATCCGCTGGCGGGGTCGGCGCGCCGTCAGGACGATGCGCGGCAGGATCGCCTCGGCAGCGAGCGCCTGATGCGCTCGACCAAAGACAAATACGAACACAAACTGGTGATCGACGACATTCGTCGGCGCCTGGCGCCGCTGTGCGCCAGCCTGAGCGTACCGAGCGGCCCGTCGCTGCTCAGCACCGGCACCATGTGGCACCTGTCCACCCGCATTCGCGGCGAGTTGCTGAATCCGGCGCTCAACGTGATGCAGCTGGCCTGCCTGCTGCATCCGACGCCGGCGCTGTGCGGTTTCCCGACCGAGAGCGCCCGCCAGCTGATCGCCGATCTGGAGCCGCACGATCGCGGCCTGTTCAGCGGCATCGTCGGCTGGTGCGACGCCAACGGCGACGGCGAGTGGGCGATCGTCATCCGCAGCGGCCTGCTGCGCGGCAACCGGGTGCGGCTGTTCGCCGGCGCGGGGATCGTCGCCGCCTCGACGCCGCAGTCCGAGTGGATGGAAACCGCCGCCAAACTGGGCACCATGCTCAACGCTTTCGGCCTGAACAGCGGCGCGCTGTAGGGCCACTTTGCGGCGCAGCGCGACGCATCACATGCTTTTCGCAGGAGACAACGATGAACAACAACATGACCCGGCTGTGCGCCCGGATGGCGGTGCGCGCATGAGCATTCAGATGGATTTCACCGGCAAACGCGTGTGGGTGACCGGCGCGGCGCGCGGCATCGGCGAGCAGATCGCCCGGCATTTTTTGACGCAGGGCGCCGAGGTGGTGGGGTTTGACCGCGAGTTCGCCAACCCTGATCTGCCTTACCCTTGCGTGACGCTGGACATCAGCCGGCCGGAGCAGGTGGAGGCGGTGTGCCGCCAACAGCTGGCGGAAAACCCGCGACTGGACGTGTTGGTCAACGCCGCCGGCATTTTGCGCATGGGCAATACCGAAGATCTGAGCGTGGATGACTGGCACCAGTGCATCAACGTCAACGCCTCGGGGGCGTTTTACCTGTTCCGCGCCGTGCTGCCGCACTTCAAGGCGCAGCGCAGCGGCGCGATCGTCAGCATCGGCTCCAACGCCGCGCACGTGCCGCGCGCGCAGATGGCGGCCTACTGCGCCTCCAAGGCGGCGCTGACCAGCCTGAACCACTGCGTGGGGCTGGAGATGGCGCCGTTCGGCGTGCGCTGCAATCTGGTGTCGCCGGGCTCGACCGACACGCCGATGCAGCGCGGCATGTGGCAGACCGACGATGCACAGCAGCGCACCATCGCCGGCTTCCCCGAGCTGTTCAAACTGGGGATCCCGCTGGGTAAAATCGCCCGCCCGGACGAGATCGCCAACGCGGTGTTGTTCCTGGCCTCCGACTTGGCCAGCCACATCACCATGCAGGATATCGTGATCGACGGCGGCGCCACGCTGGCCGCCTGAGTCAGACCCGCTGGCGGCGCAGCAGGTGTTGCGCACCTTCCGCCGCCAGCAGCAGCACCGCCAGCCAGATCGCCAGATAGGTTGGCCATTCGCTTTGGCTGATGCTCTCGCCGAGCAGCAGCGCGACGATCACCAGCAGCACCGGTTCCACATAGCTCAGCAGGCCGAACAGGCTGAACGGCAGCAGGCGGCTGGCGAGGATGTAGCACACCAATGCCACGGCGCTGATGACGCCGAGCAGCGGAATGCGCCAATACAGCTCGGTATTGATCTGCAACGCCGCGGCGCCACCGTCGCCGAAGGCGAACCAGGCCGCAGCCGGCAGCATCAACGCCAGCTCGCACCACAGCCCGCCGAGATTGTCGGTGCCGAAACGCCGCCGCAAAATAAAGTAGAGCGGATAACCCAGCGCCACCACCAGCGTCGGCCACGACACGCCACCCGCCTGATACAGCTCATTGCCCACCCCCACCATGGCGCATGCCACCGCCAGTTTTTGCAGCAGCGACAGCCGATCGCGGTAAATCAAACGGCCCACCAGCACCATCGTCAGCGGCAGCAGAAAATAGCCGAGCGACACGTCGAGCGCCTTGCCGTGCAGCGGCGCCCACAGGAACAGCCACAGCTGCACCCCCAGCAGCGCCGAGGTGAGCAGCAGGCCCAGCAGACGCGGCGGCCGTTGGCCGATCCAGGCCAGCGTGTCGCCCACCTTGCGCCAATCGCCGGACAGCGCCATGAACAGCGTCAGGAACGGCAGCGTCAGCAGCGTGCGCCAGCCGTAGACCTGCTCGCCGTTCAGCGGGGTGAGGGTAGAGGTGAAGTAATACATCGCGCCGAACAAGATGGAGGCGACGACTGAAAGAGTGATGCCCTTAATCACACGCATTCCTGGTGAGTGATTGATTTTATGGCGGCTACTGTAGAGAAATTTGCCGCCAACAACAATGGCGCCGCCGGGCGCTGGACAATCGGCGGCGGCGGATTACAATGGATACTGTGTATTCATACAGGTTTTGGCGATGACAATCGATCTTTTTGAAGACGCGCTGCCGCCGCCGTGGCGCGAAGAGATCGCCCCCGGCGCGGTGGTGATGCACGGCTTCGTGCGCGATCACGGGCCGGCACTGCTGGCGGCGGTGCAGGGCGTGGTGGCCCAGGTGCCGTGGCGGCATTTGACCACCCCCGGCGGGCACGTGATGTCGGTGGCGATGAGCTGGTGCGGCAACGGCTGGACCAGCGACAGCCGGGGCTACCGCTATTCGGAACGCGACGCGCGCAGCGGCAAACGCTGGCCGGCCATTCCGCCGATCCTGATGGCGCTGGCGGACGAAGCTGCGCAGCAGGCGGGCTTCGGCCCCTTCGTGCCGGATTCCTGCCTGATGAACCGTTACGATCCGGGCAGCAAGCTGTCGCTGCATCAGGATAAAGACGAGCACGACTTCGGCGCGCCGATCGTCTCGGTGTCGCTCGGGCTGCCGGCGGTGTTTCAGTTCGGTGGCCTGCAGCGCAGCGACCGGGCGCGGCGCATTCCGCTGGCGCACGGCGATGTGGTGGTGTGGGGCGGCCCATCTCGGCTCTGTTTTCACGGCATCCTGCCGGTCAAGGAAGGCTACCACTCGCTGGTGGGGCCGCACCGCATCAACATCACGCTACGCAAGGCGCTTTAGCTGCGGCTCCTGCGCCAGGCAGGCGACGAGATAGTCGATAAACACCCGCAGTTTGGGCGGCAGATACTGGTTGGGCGCGTAGAGCAACCACAGGCCGCCGTGATAGCTGCTGAGGAAATCCCATTCCGGCAACACCTGCACGATCTCGCCGTCGTCGAGCGTCTGGCGGGCGGTAAAGTACGGCAGGCTGCCGATGCCGATATGCCGTTTCACCGCGTCCAGCCGCACGCCGGTGTGGTTGGCGGCGTAGCGGCCGCGCACGTTGACCGTCACCGTTTTGCCGCTGCGGCGGAATTTCCATTGCGCGTCGCTCGGCGTTTCCCCCAGATAGATGCAGCTGTGCGCCGCCAGATCGTGCGGATGCTGCGGTGTGCCGTGCTGCGCCAGGTAGTGCGGCGTGGCGCACAGCAGATGGTCTATTCTCATCAACTGGCGGCCGATCAACCCGGGCGAGGGGCGATCGGTAATGCGCAGCGCCAGATCGACCCGATCGTCTATCAAATCCATGTAGCGATCTTCCAGCCGCAGCCTCACGTCCACCTTCGGGTAGCGGCGCAGGAACTCCGGCATGTGCGGATGCAGCACGAAGCGGCCCACCGCTTTGGGTACGCTGACGCTGACCAGTCCTTCGGGCTCCGCGGCGCCGCGCCCGCCGATCGCCATGACCGCGTCGGCCGCCGCCAGCAGGGTGCGGCAGTGCGCAAACACCTCTTCGCCGCTTTCGCTCAGCCGCAGTTTGCGGGTGGTGCGGTGCAGCAGCTGCAGCGTCAACGCCTGTTCGAGCTTCGCCACGCTGCGGCTGACGGCGGAAGGCGAAGCGCCCAGCTTGCGGGCGGCGGCGGAAAAGCTGCCGCTCTCTACCACCTGAACGAAAACGGCCATTTCGGCCAACAGCGCGTAAGAAAGATTTGTGCTCATGACGCAAAAGTCCATTGTGATGGCGGCGGATTATCCTCCGATTATGGCATGAATATAATGGCTCTCCGAACCGAGGAGAAAAAATGATGACCGAGCGACGTTATTACTACAGCGACGATTTACAGGGCCAGGCGCGGGTGTTGAGCTGTGCGCCGGCCGAGGCGGGCGCTTACGCCGTGGAACTGGACGCCACGCTGTTCCACCCGCAGGGCGGCGGCCAACCTTCCGATGTGGGGGCGTTAGGCGGCGTTACCGTGCTGCGGGTGCAGCAGCAGGGGGATACCGTGGTGCACTTTACCGCCGCGCTGCTGCCGAACGGGCCGGTTACGATGCAAATCGATGAAGCGCAGCGTCGGCTGCACGCCCGCTGGCACTCCGCTGGGCATCTGATCGGCTGGTTGGGCGAAACCCGGGGCTGGCGACCGGTCAAGGCGCATCATTGGCCGGGGGAAGGGCGCATCACTTTCGCGCCGGGACCGGATGCGCAGACGATAGAAGCGGACTTTTTGCAGGAGGAGCTGATGCGTTTGATCGCCGCCGATCTGCCGCGCCGCCAGCAGGCGGTGGACGGCCTGCGCCAGGTCGGCTTCGGCGAGCTGCCCGCCTACGGCTGTGGCGGCACCCATGTCGCCGCGCTGGGCGAGGTGGGCGCGATCGCGATTACCGGCCTAAAGATGAAGAAAGGGCAATTGAACGTGCAATATGAGCTGGGTTGAATAAGGGGGCGGCTCAGCGCCCGGCCTGCCGCAGCTGGGTGCAGAATGCGCATTGGCACCCCGCCACCGGCACCGCCGCGCAGCTGCCGATGCTCACCGGCTGGGCGTCCATGGCGTGAAAGCCGTAAAACAGATTTTCGATGTTTTGTTCCGCCACCCGCGCCTGCTCCGGGCGCGGTTCGGGCACTTTCGACTGAAACGCTGCGGCCTTGCCGGCCAGCAGGCTGAGAAACAACAGCGACAGCTGGATTTTCATCGTCGTCTTCCTTTGGCTGAGGTTTTGATACTTTATAACAGATTGCATTCGCCGCCAAGCGACGCGTCTTGTGCGATTTACACCATTGGTTAGCGAAATTAGTTCGTTCAATTCCCCGCCGATTTGGTTTGTTATCTAACCCATAACTTTCAGAAATAATATGGGTGCGGCACTAATGTTTAAGTTTTCTTTCAAGGTATTAACCGGTGGAATAGCGGTGGCGTTAGGAGGGGCGGCGGCGATGAGCCCGGCGTTGGCGGCGGTGCAGGGCGGCACGCTGATCTACCTCGAACAACAGGCGCACACCAATCTTTATCCGCCTTCCGGCGGGTTTTACCCCAACGGCGGTATTCTCAATCAGATCACCGACAAGCTGACTTACCAGAACCCCAAGACGCTGGAGATTGAACCCTGGATCGCCGAGTCCTGGAGCAGCAACGCCGACAAAACCGAATACACTTTCAAGCTGCGCCCCGGCGTGACTTTCTCCGACGGCACGCCACTGGACGCCAACGCGGTGGCGAAGAACTTCGACACCTACGGGCTGGGCAACAAGGAGAAACGCCTGCCGGTTTCCGAGGTGATCAATAACTACCAGCGCAGTGAAGTGGTGGATCCGCTGACGGTTAAATTCCATTTCACGCGATCGTCGCCGGGTTTCCTGCAGGGCACCGCCACTATCGGCTCCGGGTTGGTATCGCTCAGCACGCTGAACCGCAGCTACGACGAACTGGGCGATGCGCGCCATATCATCGGTTCCGGTCCGTTTGTGGTCAGCGGCGAAACGCTGGGGCGTGAGGTCGAGCTTAGCGCCCGTAAGGATTATGACTGGGGGCCGGTCAAATCGCCCCAACAAGGGCGAGCCAATCTGGACGGCATCAAGGTGATCGTCACCGGCGAGGACAGCGTGCGCATCGGTGCGCTGCAGGCCGGGCAGGCGGATTTTATCCGCCAGATCCAGGCCTATGACGAGAAGCAAACGCAGGATCAGGGCTTTATCATTTATGCCGCACCGACGCGCGGCGTCAACGACAGCATCGCTTTCCGGCCGAATAACCCGTTGGTGGCCGATCTGCGCGTGCGTCAAGCGCTGCTGCATGCCACCGACAGCAAGCAGATCGTCGATACGCTGTTCTCCGCCAACTACCCGCAGGCCAAATCGGTGATCGCCTCCTCGGCCGCCGGCTTTGTCGATCTGTCCGACAAGCTGAAATTTGACCCGCAGCAGGCCAACCGGCTGTTGGATGAAGCGGGTTGGAAAAAGGGCGGCGACGGGCTGCGGGAAAAGGACGGCAAGAAGCTGGTGCTGACGGTGTATGAATCGTTGCCGCAGCCGCAGAACAAGGCGGTGTTGCAGCTGGTTTCTCAGCAGTGGGGGAAAGTCGGCGCGCGGCTGAACATTCTGGCGGGCGACGCCGGCAGCCGGGTGGCGGATAATCTCGACCCACAGAAAACCCCGGCGACGGTGGTGGAGGTGGGGCGCGCCGATCCGGACGTGATTAAAAGTCAGTTTTACCCAACCAACCGCGACGGGCTGCTGCAGAAGGGCGGCACCAGCAGCAACAGCAACTTTAGCGATGACAAGCTGAATGCCCTGCTGCTCGGCATTGCCTCCGAGGTTGATGCGCAACAACGCCTGCAGATCGCCGGCGAGGCGCAAAACTACCTGATTGACCAGGCCTACGTGATCCCGTTTTTTGAGGAGCCGCAGGTGTTCGCTGGTGCGCCTTATTTGAAGGGGGTGAGTTTCGAAGCGGTCGGTCGCCCGAGCTTCTACGGCGCCTGGTTAGAGAAACATTAAGGGGGCGCAATGAAGCGATATCTGGCGGGGCGCATCGGGCAGGCGGCATTGGTGCTGTGGGCGGCCTTTACCCTGTCGTTCATCCTGCTGCAGGTGCTGCCGGGCGATGCGATCCTGATCAAATTCCAGAACCCGGACATGGGGCTGAGTCCGGCGCAGATCGCCGACATGCGCGCGGCCTATGGCGCGGATGTCCCCCTGTGGCGGCAGTATCTGCATACCCTGGGCAGCGTGCTGCATGGCGATCTGGGCTTCTCAATGCAGGCCGGGGTGCCGGTTACCGCGCTGCTGGCGGCTAATCTGCCCGCCACGCTGCAGTTGGCGGTGCTGGGTTTTGCGGTGGCGTTGCTGCTGGCGCTGATTATCGCTTTTGTTTCCAACCTGACCGGCTTCGGCTGGCTGCGTTCGGCGCTGCAGATGCTGCCGTCGCTGTTCGTTTCAGTGCCCACCTTCTGGCTGGGCATTGTGCTGATTCAGCTCTTTTCGTTCCGCCTGAAGCTGATCCCGATCATTAACCCCGGCGAGTGGCAGGGGGTGATTTTGCCGATCGCGACGCTGGCGCTGCCGATCTCCGCGCCGCTGGCGCAAATTCTGATCCGCAGCATCGATGCGGTGCAAACCCAGCCGTTCGTCGCGGTGGCGCGGGCCAAGGGCGCCAGCCGCAGCGGGGTGCTGTGGCGGCATGTGGCGCGCAACGCCATGCTGCCGGCGCTGACCATCGCCGGCATGCTGTTCGGCGAACTGATCGCCGGGGCGCTGATCACCGAAACCGTGTTTGGCCGCAGCGGCCTGGGGCAATTGACCCAGCAAGCGGTGGTCAATCAGGACGTGGCGGTGCTGCAGGCGATAGTGCTGATCTCGGCCGCCGCTTTCGTCATCATCAACTTGCTGGTGGATCTGCTGTTCCCGCTGCTGGATCCGCGGCTGAAAACCCAGGCAGGAGCATCCCTATGAGCAGTATCTCCTTTGAAAAAGCCACGGTTCCGGAGCGCGATCTGTCCGGCGCTGAAAGTGAAGGCGCGCTGCCCGCCAGTCGTTCGAGCCGCCGCCGTGTCCCCCTGACGCTTTTGCTGGCCTGGGCGGTCATTGCGCTGGTGGTGCTGTGGGCGTTGGCGCCGCAGCTGTTTACCGCCTACAGCGGCACCGAAGGCATTGCCGGCGCGCAGCGACTGACGCCCGGCGGTGAGCATTGGCTTGGCACCGATCAACTGGGACGCGACCTGTATGCGCGCATGGTGTACGGCGCGTCGCAAACCCTGGCCGGCGCGGTAGTGGCGGTGGCGCTGGGGTTGGTGTTCGGCACCGCGCTCGGCCTGATCGCCGGCGCGTTGGGCGGCGTGGCGGACGACGCGGTGATGCGCGTCGTCGATGTGCTGCTGTCGATCCCCGGCCTGCTGCTGTCGCTGAGCATTATCATCCTGCTTGGTTTCGGTACGGTCAACGCCGCCATCGCCGTGGGCGTCACTTCGGTTGCCAACTTTGCCCGTCTGGCACGGGCGGAAGTGGTGCGAGTGCGGCACAGCGATTACGTTGAAGCGGCTTACGGCAGCGGCGGCAGCTTTTGGGCGGTGCTGTGGCGGCATATCCTGCCGAACTCGCTGACTTCGGTGATCGCCTTCTCGGCGCTGCAGTTCGGCAGTGCGATCCTGGCGATCGCCACCCTGAGCTTCCTCGGTTACGGCACTCCGCCGCCAACCCCGGAATGGGGGCTGCTGATCGCCGAAGGGCGCAACTACATTTCCACCGCCTGGTGGCTGACCACCTTCCCGGGCATGGTGGTGGTGGCGGTGGTGTTGGCGGCTAACCGCATCAGCCGTTCGCTGGGAGGAAAAGCGCGATGAGCATGCAAGCGGCATGGCAACGGGCGGCGCGGCCGCCGGTACTGGCGCTGGACAAGGTTTCCATCGCCTATCAGGGCAACGAAGGCAGGCGAAGGGTGGTGCATGAGGTGTCGTTCACGATTGAGCCGGGGGAAGTGGTGGCGCTGGTTGGCGAATCCGGTTCCGGCAAAACCACCACGGCGCAGGCGATCATCGGCTTGCTGGCCGACAACGGCCACCTTGAACAGGGCGCCATCCGGCTGCACGGCACCGATATCGCCGGCTGGTCATCGCGGCGGCTGGATGCGGTGAGAGGGGCGCAAATCAGCCTGATCCCGCAAGATCCCGCCAGCTCGCTCAACCCGGTAAAAACCATCGGCGAGCAGGTGGCGGAGATCGTCAATATTCACCGCCGGTTGCCGCGCGGGCAGGTACAACAGCGGGTGACGGAACTGCTGACCCGCGTAGGGCTGACGCACCCGGAACTGCGGGCGCGCCAGTTTCCGCATCAACTTTCCGGCGGCATGAAGCAGCGGGTATTGATCGCCATCGCCATTGCGCTGCAGCCGGCGTTGATCATTGCCGACGAACCGAGCAGCGCGCTGGACGTGACGGTGCAAAAACGCATTCTCGATCTGATCGACGAGCTGCGGCGCGAATTCGGCACTGCAGTGCTGCTGGTGACGCACGATTTGGGCGTGGCGGCGGAACGCGCCGATCGGTTGCTGGTGTTCCGCCACGGCCGGGTGCAGGAACAGGGGGCTACCGCCGAGGTGCTGCGCGCGCCTGCCAGCGCATACACCCGTAAACTGTTAGCCGATGCGCCTTCATTGAGCGGCGCCGTTGCGCCGCCGCCGAAACGCAGCGGGCAGCCGCCGGCGATCGTGGTTCAGGCGCTGGTTAAGGATTTTCGGCTGTCCGGCGGCCAGGGGTTCCGCGCGCTGGATCGCGTGTCATTCAGCGTGCCGCGCGGCACCACCCATGCGTTGGTGGGAGAGTCCGGGTCGGGCAAAAGCACGCTGGCGCGTTGCCTGCTGGGCTTCGAGCGGCCGGATGCCGGGCAGGTCCTGATCGACGGCGTCAATGTTATCGGTCTCAGGGGCGAAGCGCTGCGTCAGTTTCGGCAGCGCATTCAGCTGGTTTATCAGAATCCGTTCGGCTCGCTCGATCCCAAACAGACTCTTTATCGGGTGATTGAAGAACCGCTGCTGAATTTCGCGCCGATCGGCAAACCGGAGCGAGATCGGCGGGTGCGTGAGCTGTTCGAACGGGTCGCGCTGCCGCCCGATTTGCTGAACCGCAGGCCGCACGAACTGTCCGGCGGCCAGCGTCAGCGGGTGGCGATTGCCCGCGCGCTGGTGCTGCAACCGCAAATATTGGTATTGGATGAGGCCACGTCGGCGCTCGACGTCACGGTGCAGTCGCAGATCCTGCATTTGTTGCAAGAGTTGCAGCAGGAGCGGGACCTGACCTACCTGTTTATTTCTCACGATCTGGCGACGGTGCGGCGGATTTCGCACAGCGTTTCGGTATTGCACCGCGGTGAACGGGTAGACGGCGGCGCCACCGCCGAGTTGTTCGCCATGCCGGGGAGCGATTACACCCGCCAATTGATCGCCGCCATTCCCGGCCGCGCATCGCATGCCGGACAGCCAAAATTCGAGGAGGCGATATGAGCGGAAAAAGACTCGGTTTCTTCACCCGATTGCTGGATCAGGGCAGCGCGCAGGAGCGCTACCGGCTGGCGACCGAACAGATCGTGCACGCCGAACGAGCCGGGTTCGACACCGCCTGGGTGGCGCAGCACCACTTTCATGCCGATGAGGGCGGTCTGCCATCACCGCTGGTGTTTTTGGCGCAGGCGGCGGCACGCACCCGCCGTATCCGGCTGGGCACCGGGGTGATCACGTTGCCGATGGAGTCGGCGCTGCGGGTGGCGGAAGACACTGCGGTACTGGATCTGTTGTCCGACGGCAGACTGGAGGTGGGCGTGGCCGGCGGCGGCACGCCGTCTTCTTTCGCCGCTTTCGGTCTCGACGCCGGGCAGCGCAACACGGCATTCGCCGAGAATTTGCGCACGTTGCTGAGCGCCTGGCGCGGAGAGGCGTTGGGCGGCGAAGACAACCGGCTGTACCCGGCGGCGCCGCAGCTGGCGCAGCGCGTCTGGCAGGCCACGTTCTCGGTGGAAGGGGGCGAACGGGCCGGCCGCGCCGGTGACGGCCTGATGCTGTCGCGCACGCAGCCGCGCCCGGCGGACGCGCCTGACCTGCCGCTGGACGAACTGCAGAATCCGATCATTGACGCTTATCTGGCGGCGCTGCCGCCAGGGGTGGCGCCGCGCATCATGGGGTCGCGCACTGCGTTTGTCAGCGAGAACGGCCAGCAGGCACGCGACTTCGCCACGGCCGGGTTGAGCCGTGGGCTGGAGCGGATGCGCGCCAGCGGCCACCGGTTGGCCGATACGTCGCTCGACGGCCTGATCCGCGCTTTCGACGTGCACTTGGGCACGCCAGATCAGGTAATAGCCTCGCTGCAACGGGACAGGGCGCTGGCGCGCGTCACCGATCTGGCGTTTCAGGTGCACTCCATCGACCCGCCGCACGCCCATATTCTGCGTTCTATCGATCTTATCGCCCGCCACGTGGCCCCTGAACTGGGCTGGCGGCGCGGCATGCCCGCCGTTGCTTATGAATATCACGTTGAGGAAAAGCTATGACGACATTACCGCACCAGGTCGATCTGCTGGCCGAACTGGCCGAGATTGCGCCGGATTCCACGCTGACGCAGGCCAGAGCCACCCGGCAGGCGGCGACCGATGCCGTTCAGTCCAGCTATCTGGCGCTGTTTGCGCCTGCGGACGCCGGCGATTTCCCGCTGGCGCAGCGGCTGCGGTTGGCTCAGCGCATCAGTGAATGGCATGGCGAGCCGCGCTTGGCCGCGCATTACGCTGCTCTGCTGGAACGTCAGGGCGACGCGCCGGAAGACGAGCGGCTGCCGGCGGCGTTGGCGCATGCAGAACGTTTGGCGTTTCAACCGGCCAACGCCAACGCCCAGCACTTGCAGGCGCTGCGGCAGACCGGCTGGTCGCTGGACGCCATCGTCACATTGTCGCAGTTAATCGCCTTTGTCAGTTTCCAAAGCCGCTTGCTGCGGGGCTACCGGTTGTTGGGCGGCAAGACGGACGACGCTGCGGCGCATCAGCCGGTAACGGCCGGCCGCTGGCGAACGGAGAGCGCGACGCGAGGCGGCCGTCACGCGCCGCCGGCGTTTACCCGGCAAGAACTGGGGTGGGAGCCGTGGATCGCCGCCAAGCCGTTGGCGGAATTCGATGACGCCGGCCGGGCGTTGCTAGAGCGGTTTGGCCACGCCGATTCCGATTACTTCCGCCTGTTGGCGCGCAACCATCCGGTGCTGGAACAACGCACGCTGGCTGACCGGGCGATTTTTTATACCTCCGGCGGGCTGTCGCGGCAGGATCGCGAGTTGGCGGCGACGGTCGCCAGCAAGGTGAACGGCTGCATCTACTGCGCCTCGGTGCATGCGCGCAAGGCGACGCAGCTGTCGAAGCGCGAAGCCGAGATAGATCGGTTGCTGGCGGTGGCGCCGGGCGGCGCGTTGAGCCAGGGGCAGGATGACGCCTGGCAAGCGCAGATAACCTTTGCCGCCGCGCTATCCGCCACGCCGCCGCAGGCTGACGCCGGGCAACTGGCGGCGTTGCGCGCTCAGGGCCTGGATGAGCTGGCGCTGTTGGATTTGGTGCAGGCGACGGCGTTTTTCGCCTGGGCCAACCGGTTGATGTTGACGCTGGGCGAACCTTATCTCTGATCTCTGCCCTCTTTCAGGCGGCGGCATTGTCGGCTGCCGCCCGGGATCCGCCGGACATCTGGCGTCGGCGCTTTCGGCAGGGGATCACAGCGGCCAGACCGCCTCGCGCACGGCGATCGCTCTGGGCAGCAGCCCGAGGGCGTAGAAGCGGTCGGCGATGCTTTGCTGCTGGCGGATCACCTGCAAATCCATGGCGCGGATCTCGTGGCTGCGGCGCGACAGCGCGAGTTCCAGCGAGGCGCTCGCCAGCCCCAGTTCGTTGGAAAGGTGACGAGCGGCTTCTCTCGGCTGCGCAGTGATGTAGCGGCCGGTGTGCTGCAATGCTTGCATCAGCGGCTGCAACAGATCGCCCGAGCGCTCGGCGAAGTCGCGGCGCGCCAGGTAGAATTGCTGATTGAGCACCCGCTGGGTGCCGTCGGCGATCACGCGCAGTTCCCCGTTGCGTTGCGCGTCGCTGAGCAGCGGATCCCACATCATCCAGGCGTCCACCGCCTGCAGATCGGTCGCCGACAGCGGATACTTCGGCGGCGCGTAGACGATACGCACGTCGTTCAACGTCAATCCCTGTTCGTCCAGCATCTGCAGCAATAAATAGTGCACGTTGGAGCCTTTGTTGAGCGCGATGCGTTTGCCGCGCAGATCGGCGGCGCTGCGTATCGGGCTGTCTTGCGGCACCACCATCGCCACGCTCTGCGGCGCCGGCGGCTCAAAACCGACGTACACCAGCGCATTGCCCTGTGCCTGGGCGAAAATCGGCGGCACTTCGCCGGTGGTGCCGAAGTCTATCTCATCGCCGTCGAGCGCGTGCAGCAGCTGCGGCCCGGCGGGAAACTCGCTCCACAGCACGCTGATGCGCTGTGTGGCGAAGAGCTGTTCCAGGCTTTGCCGCGCCTTGAGCACCCCGAGGTTGCCGAACTTTTGATAGCCGATGCGCAGTTCGCGTTCGGGCAGCGGCGCTGCGCTGATGGCCGGTGAATGTGAGGGGGCGCCGACGCTGCGGCGGCGCGGTTTGATCAGACCAAGATGCGCCAAATGGGTGCGCAGGGTATTGCGGCTGACGCCGAGCAACGACGCCGCTTGCAGCTGGTTGCCGCCGCTGCGTTCGAAGGCGTTGCGCACCAGCGCATCCAGCACCCGTTGGTAAAGCTGCGCGCTGTCGCCTTGCAACTGCTGCTGCACAAAGCGATCGATGGCGTCGTCGCCGCCGCCGCCGTTATCCGTCAGGCGATGGGTGAGCTGCAGTTGCTGCGGGGCGATCGCCCCCTCCTGGCTCAGCAAGACCGCATTATGCAGCGTGTTCTCCAGCTCGCGCACGTTGCCGGGCCAGGGGTAGTCCAGCAGCACCTGCTGCGCTTCCGCCGTCAACCGCGGCAGTGGCCGTTCCAGACGGCGGGCGTACAGCGCAAGAAAATGTCTGGCCAGCACCGGAATATCGTCCGGCCGCTGGCGCAAGGGCGGTAAAGTCACCGCCGCCACGTTCAGGCGGTAATAGAGATCTTCACGGAACCGCCGTTGGCGAATCGCGCCGGCCAGATCGACGTGGGTGGCGGCGATGACCCGCACATCGATCTTCAGCGGTTTGCGCGAACCGACGCGGGTGATCTCCCGTTCCTGCAGCACGCGCAGCAGCTTGACCTGCAGCGACAGGTTCAGCTCGCCGATCTCGTCCAGCAGCAGGGTGCCGCCTTCCGCCGCTTCGAACCAGCCCTGATGAGTGCCGACGGCGCCGGTGAAGGCGCCTTTCTCATGGCCGAACAGTTCGGCTTCCGCCAGGCTTTCCGTCAGCGCGCCGCAGTTGACCGCCAGGAAAGGTTGATGGCGGCGTGCGCTGTGGTGGTGCAGATAGCGCGCCACCACTTCTTTGCCGGTGCCGGTTTCACCGACGATCAGCACGGTGGCGTCGGTGGGAGCCAGCCGATCGAGCACGCTTTGCAGAGCGAGCGACGCCGGATCGATCAGCACCGGTTTGTCGGCGGCGAACGGTTGGGGATCGTACATGGGCGTCTCCTGTCTGACGACGATGGGGAAAAAAATCTTATCCCAGCCAATGAGCCGCCGCGAGAGGATAAAAGGCGCACGGTGCTGCATTGGCAACAGCTTTCCGCCGCCGCCTGCTGCCAATGCAGCAGCGTTTTGACGTCGATATCTCATCAATATATTGATATGCATTGGTTTTTTTAAATCTGCAATGTGGCACGCATCCTGCTTTTCTTTTTATAACCAAGCAAAGTTTTTCTATCGATAAATAATGAAAATAGTTATATAGGAAAGGCATAAATGACTGAGTCAGTGAAAGATCGCATCAACGTTTTCTGGTTTCTGCCGACCCACGGCGACGGTCGCTATCTGGGCACGGCGCAGGGCGGGCGCCCGGTGGACCTGCCTTATTTGCAGCAGGTGGCGCTGGCCGCCGACAACCTCGGCTATTACGGCGTGCTGATCCCAACCGGTAAAAGCTGCGAAGATTCCTGGCTGGTGGCGGCGGCGCTGGCGCCGATCACCCGCCGGTTGCGCTACCTGGTGGCGGTGCGCCCCGGCCTGCAGCCGCCGAGCCTGGCGGCGCGCATGGCCGCGACGCTGGATCGGCTGTCGGACGGGCGCCTGCTGATCAACGTGGTGACCGGCGGCGATCCGGTGGAAAACAAAGGGGATGGCATCTTCCTCAGCCATGCCGAACGCTATGAGGTGACACAGGAATTTCTCACGGTGTATCAACGGCTGTTGCAAGGGGAGAAGGTGGATTTCAGCGGTAAGCATATTCGCGTCGAAGGCGCCGAATTGCTGTTCCCGCCGGTGCAGGAAAACGGCCCGCCGCTCTATTTCGGCGGCTCATCGTCGGAAGCGATCGACATCGCCGCCGGGCAGATCGACACCTACCTGACCTGGGGCGAGCCGCTGGCTCAGGTGGCGGAAAAGCTGGCGGCGGTGCGCCAGCGCGCCGAGCGGCAGGGGCGTAAACTCAGCTATGGCATTCGCCTGCACGTTATTGTGCGCGAAACTGAAGACGAAGCCTGGGCGGCGGCCGAGCGACTGATCGCGCATCTGGATGACGACACCATCGCGGCGGCGCAGCAGATCTTTGCGCGCATGGACTCTACCGGCCAGCGCCGCATGAGCGAACTGCACGGCGGCTCGCGCGAGAGTCTGCGCATCGGCCCCAACCTGTGGGCCGGCGTCGGCCTGGTGCGCGGCGGCGCCGGCACCGCATTGGTGGGCAATCCGCAGCAGGTGGCGGCGTGCATACGCGAGTATCAGGCGCTGGGCATCGACAATTTCATCCTTTCCGGCTATCCGCATCTGGAAGAGGCTCACCGCTTCGCCGAGCTGGTGATGCCGCTGCTGCCGCTGGCGCAGTCGGCTCATCAGACGGCTCGCACGATCAATACCGGCCCGTTTGGCGAAACCATCGGCGGCGATCGTCGTCCCGGCGCGGCGCAGCGGGAGGGCTGATGGCGAAGCGTGCCCATATTATCGTTATCGGCGGCGGTTTCACCGGCGCGGCGCTGGCGATCCAGCTGGCGCGCGGAGCGGTGGATGTCACGGTGATCGAACCGCGCGCCGCGCCGGGCTATGGCGTGGCGTATTCGACCACCGAGCCGACTCACCGCATCAACGTCCCGGCCGAAAGGATGCAGCTGGCGGATGAACCGGCGGGGGATTTTGACCGCTGGTTCCGCAAGAGCGGCGGGCTGGCGGCCGATCCGCAGGCGTTGTGGCGCGACGGTAAAGCCTATCCGCAGCGCGGCGCCTTCGGCCGCTATGTCGAGGAACGTTTTCATCAGGCGGCGCAGTCGGGCCAGGCCCGCTTGCGGCACCTGCGCGATCGGGCGCAGCACCTGCAGCCGCAGGCGCAGGGCGCGTCCGTCATCACCGCCGGCGGCGAACGGCTGTGGGGCGACTATGTGGTGTTGGCGACCAGCCATCCGCCGCCCGCGCTGCCGCGGCAGATCGCCCCGGAACTGGCGCGCGACGCGCGTTTGATCGCCAATCCCTGGGCGGAGGGGGCGCTGGATGAGATTGAACCCGATGAATCGTTGGCGATCGTCGGCAGCGGGCTGACGATGGCCGATGCGGTAGCGGCGTTGCACCGCCGCAGGCATCGCGGGCCGATTACCGCGTTCTCTCGTCACGGCTTGCTGCCGCGTGCCAATGCCGAAGGGGAGTACCCGACGTGGTCGTTTACCCCGCCATCCGGACTGCGTGACGGGGTGCGGCAGGTGCGCCTTGAGGTGGCGCGCGCCGCTCGGCAACGGGTGCCGTGGCAGGCGGTGTTGGACGCGGTGCGCGCCCAGGGCCAGCGCCTGTGGCAAGCGTTGACGCCGACCGAACAGCAGCGCTTTCTGCGGCATCTGCGCGCCTATTGGGACGTGCACCGCTATCGCATTGCGCCGCAGGTGAGCACGCTGCTGACGGAGCAACAGGCGGCGGGCACGCTGCAGGTATTGGCCGCTCGTCTGCGGCGGGCGGAACCCATGCCGCAGGGCGTGCGCTTGACGATTCTGCCGCGCCAGGGCGCAGAGCGGGCGCTGCAGGCGCAGCGGTTGCTGATCGCTACGGGGCCGGCTCATGCCGGCCTGATCGCCGCCAGCCCGTTGCTCAGTTCGCTGGCGGAGCAGGGGGCGCTGCGCGCCGATCCGCTGGGATTGGGGCTGTGGGTCAATGCCGACAGCCAGGCGATCGGCGGCGACGGCCTTGCCAACCCGCGCCTGCTGGTGGCCGGCCCGGCGGCGCGCGGCCGCTTCGGCGAACTGATGGGGCTGCCGCAGGTGGCGGAACACGCCCAAAGCGTCGCGCAATACCTGCTGGCGCGATGTCCGGCTGCAAACTGATCGTCCATTCCCGTTTTTAACACCCTAAGACCCCCCATCCGGCCCGGCTCCGCCCGTGGCCGGCAGATAATTGTGGAGCTCGCTATGTCATCGCAACGTGAAATTCGTCTTAACGCTTTTGATATGAACTGCGTCGGCCATCAGTCGCCGGGGCTGTGGGCGCACCCGCGCGACCGTTCCTGGCAGTATAAGGATCTCGAATATTGGACCGATCTGGCGCGCCTGCTGGAACGCGGCAAGTTCGATGGATTGTTTATCGCCGACGTGCTGGGGATTTACGACGTGCTTAACGGCAGCGGCGACGCGGCGATCCGCCAGGCGACGCAGGTGCCGGTTAACGATCCGCTGGCGCTGGTGACGCCGATGGCGCTGGTTACCGAACATCTCGGCTTCGGGCTGACCGCCTCGCTGTCATTCGAGCACCCTTATCCTTTCGCCCGCAGATTGTCGACGCTTGATCACCTGACCAAGGGGCGCATCGGTTGGAATATCGTTACCTCTTACCTGGAGAGCGGCGCGCGCAATATTGGCCACCGGGCGCAGACCGATCACGATGCGCGCTACGACTACGCCGATGAATACCTGCAGGTGGTTTACAAGCTGCTGGAGGGCAGTTGGGAAGACGGCGCGATTTTGCGCGATCGTCAGCGGCGCATCTTCAGCGATCCGGCGAAAATTCATCCGATCAACCACAAGGGCGAGTTTTTCCAGGTACCGGGCATTCACCTGAGTGAGCCTTCGCCGCAGCGCACGCCGGTGCTGTATCAGGCCGGCGCTTCCAGCCGCGGCAAGCAGTTTGCCGCGGAACACGCCGAATGCGTGTTTGTCGCTTCTCCTTCGAAAACATTGCTGAAAAAAACCGTGGCCGATATCCGCCGTCGCGCCGCCGAGGCCGGGCGCGATCCGCGCAGCATCCTGATCTTCAACCTGCAGACGGTGATCGTCGGTGAAACTGACCGACAGGCGCAGGAAAAATGGCGGGAATACAAATCTTATACCAGCTACGAAGGCGCGCTGGCGCTGGTGTCCGGCTGGACCGGCATCGATTTCGGCCAGTATCAGCCGGATCAGGTGCTGAAGCATTTGCACACCAATGCCATTCAGTCGGCGGTGGAAACTTTCTCCAGCGCCGATCCCAGCCGTGAATGGACAGTACAGGGCATCGCCGAATGGGTCGGCATCGGCGGTTTCGGCCCGCTGTTGGTGGGCGGCCCGCAAACCGTGGCCGACGAACTGCAGGCGTGGGTGGAGGAAACGGATGTTGACGGTTTCAATCTGGCCTACGCCGTTACCCATGAAACCTTCACCGACGTGGTGGAACTGCTGATCCCCGAGCTGCAAAAACGCGGAGCGTACAAGCGCGACTACACGGCGGGCACTCTGCGAGAAAAATTGTTCAACCAGGGGCCGCGCCTGGCGGAGCCGCACCCGGCGGTGGGCTACCGCTGGCCGGCCGGTGCGTCCTTGGCCGATGCACTGAGCGTCAAGTGAGGATGCGATGATAGAGATTGAGGAGTTGCACAAGGCTTACCGCGCGCCGGACGGGCGCCGGATTGAGGTGCTGAAGGGCGTTTCGCTGCGGGTGCCGGCCGGATCGATTACCGCCGTGGTCGGCCCCAGCGGGGCGGGCAAATCGACGCTGGCGAAATGCATCAGCCTGCTGGAGCGGCCGAGCAGCGGCAGTATCCGGGTGAACGGCCAGGACTTGTCGCGGCTTGCGGGCGAGGCGCTGCGCAGGGAGCGGCGGGCGATAGGCACGGTGTTCCAGTCTTCCGCGCTGCTGCAGCGCAAAACCGCCTGGCAGAATGTGGCGCTGCCGTTGACCTATCTGGGCGTGGTGCCGCGCGATATCGACAAGCGGGTAAAGAGCCTGCTGGCGGCGGTGGGGCTGGCGGACAAGGCGGCGTTTTACCCGGCGCAGCTGTCCGGCGGCCAGCGCCAAAGGGTCGGCATCGCCCGCGCGCTGGCGCTGAATCCGTCGGTGCTGCTGGCGGATGAGGCCACCTCCGGGCTGGATCCGGACGCCACCGGGGCCATTCTCAGCCTGCTTAAACAGCTGCGCGATCGGTATGGCCTGTCGATCATCCTGATCACCCACGAGATGGATGCGGTGCGCGACGCCGCCGACGCGGTGGCCGAGATCCGCGACGGCGTGATTGTGCAGCAAGGGCCGGTGCGCGAGCTGTTGGCAGCACCCGATTCCTCGCTGGGCCGCCGGCTGTTCCCGCTGAAGACGCTGGCGTCCGACGCCGCGTTGCGGCTGCAGGTAACCTACTGCGCCCGTCAGCCGGCGGCCACCGACTGGATCAGCCGCATCAGCCGCCAACTCGACCTGCAGATCGATCTGTTGGGCGGCCACGTTGAAGTGGTGGGCGGCAGCCTGGCCGGGCGGTTGGAGATTGCGGTGCGTTTTGGCGGCGGTTCGCGTTCGGTGGCTGAACTGCAGGACGAGCTGCGGCGGTTGGGCATTCTCGCCGAGGTGCTGGAACAGCCGGCGGCGTTGAAGGAGGCGGTATGAAAAATCTGTCAGACAGCGTGATGAGCCAGGACACACCCTGGCGCGAGATCCATCGGTTGATGCTGCCGGCCTACGGCGAAACCTGGCTGATGGTCGGCATCGTGATGCTGTTTGTGGTGGCGATTGGCGGCGCCGTCGGCGTGGTGCTGTTCAACACCTCATCGCGCGGCTTGTTTCCGCGCCCGGCGCTGAATCGCGCGCTGAGCTGGTTGGTGAACATGGGCCGTTCGCTGCCGTTTCTGGTGCTGATGGCGGCGATTATTCCGTTCACCTTCTGGTTGACCGGCACCACCATCGGCATTCCGGCGGCGGTGATCCCGATGATCGTCGCCGGCATTCCATTCTTCGGCCGGCTGGTGGAGAACGCGCTGCGCGAACTGCCGCCGGAGGTGACGGCGGTGGGGCTGGTGTCCGGCGGTTCGATCTGGCAGATAGTCACCCGCGCGCAGCTCAGCGAGGCGCTGCCGGCGATTGTCGCCGCCATCACGCTGAACGTCATCTCGATGATCGAGTATTCGGCCATCGCCGGCACCATTGGCGCGGGCGGCATCGGCTATCTGGCGGTGGTGTACGGCTACCAGCGTTTCGACAATCACATCATGATCGCCACCATTGTGGTGCTGATCGCCACGATCCAACTGATTCAGTTTATTGGTGACCGCCTGGTCGCCGCGTTGCGTCATCATCAGGAAACCCTTTAATCATGCCTAATCACGATTTTGAGATAGTGAAGAAGAAACGCTGGCCGTGGCCGGTGGGTATCGCGGCGGTGGCGATTATCGCCGCCGCGGTTTGGCACTTCAGCGCTCGCCAGCAGCAGACGGTGCAGTTCGGCAGCACGCTGAAAGTGCACTTTGAGCCGGCGATGGCCGGAGAGCAGCGGGTGATCGAGTACGTCGGCGAGCATATCGCGCCGGATTACGGCCTCAGGCTGGAGGCGGTTGGCCTGCAGGATCCGGTGCAGGCCGATCGTGCGGTGGCGCAGGGGCAGTACGCCGCCACGATCTACCAGCACCAGTGGTGGCTAAAGCAGGTGGTGGAGGCCAACGGTTTTAAGCTGACCCCGACTCTGCCGGTGTTTCAGTGGGCGTTCGGCATCTATTCCGACCGCTATACGTCGATCGCCGAGTTGCCGGACGGCGCGGAGATCGTGGTGCCCAACGACGGCGCCAATCAGGGGCAGGCGTTGTGGCTGCTGCAGCGCATTGGACTGATCGGGCTGGATCCGGCGATCGAGGCGCGCACCGCCAGGCTGAAAGACATTCGCGAGAACAAACGCCATTTTAACTTCAAGGAGCTGGATTTGCTGACCATGCCGCGCGCGCTGAATTCGGTAGATGCGGCCATTGGCTATGTGTCGCAGTTCGACGCCGGCAAAGTGCCGCGTGAGAAGGGCATCTTGTTCCCACCGGCGCCGAAGACCTTCGCCTCGCAGCTGGTGATTGGCACGCCCTATCTGCAGGACGAAAATATTCGCAAGCTGCAGCGGGCGTTTGCCGATCCCAGGTTGCAGGCGTGGCTGAAAAACACCGACGACCCGCTGGTGAAAGGCGTGCTGGTGCCGGTATCGGCAGAATAATCCCCGCCCGAAATGGCCGTGATAAAGACCGGATTAACGCGTGTTAATCCGGCGTTTCTGTTACGCTGTAACTATATTTAATTTATTGATATTAATGATATTTATAGAAATATTTGTTGTTTGTCGGCGTAATTTTTTCACCCTATAAACGAGGTGTCACCTGCCAATTACAACGAGGAAGCTATGAGTACCTTAAATATCGATACCGCGCCGCCGTTATCTGCGCCCATCGGCTCGGCCAGCGATGTGGCGCGTTTGATTAACCAACGCAGCGAGAAAAATACCCATGCGCGCATGATCGTGCTGTTGGCGCTGGGCGGTGTTTTTCTCGATGCCTATGACCTGACCACATTGTCTTACGGCATCGATGACGTGGTGCGTGAATTCAGCCTCAGCCCGCTGCTGACCGGGGTGGTAACTTCTTCGATCATGGTCGGGACCATTCTCGGCAACCTGGTCGGCGGCTGGTTGACCGACAAGTACGGCCGCTATCAGGTGTTTATGGCCGATATGCTGTTTTTTGTGGTTTCCGCCATCGCCGCCGGGCTGGCGCCCAACGTCTGGATGCTGATCGGCGCGCGCTTTTTGATGGGTATCGGCGTCGGCATCGATTTGCCGGTGGCGATGGCCTATCTGGCCGAATTCTCCAAATTCTCCGGCAAGGCCAACAAGGCGTCGCGCCTGGCGGCCTGGTGCCCGATGTGGTACGCCGCTTCGTCGATGTGTTTTCTGATCATCTTTGCGCTCTATTTTCTGTTGCCGGCCGAACATGCGAACTGGCTGTGGCGCGCCTCGTTGATTTTCGGCGCGGTGCCGGCGCTGCTGATCATCATGGTGCGCAGCAAGTTTATGAACGAGTCGCCGCTGTGGGCCGCTAACCAGGGCGATTTGAAAGAGGCGGCGCGCATCCTGCGCGAGTCATACGGCATCGCCGCCCATGAGGCGGAACCTGACGCCGCCCAACCGGCGGCGGCGAAGGTCAGCTTCCGCGTGCTGTTCCGCAAGCCGTACCGCGAACGCACTCTGGTCTCCTGCGTGATGAACGTTTGCATTTCCTTTGAATACACCGCCATCGCCTTCTTTCTGCCGTCGATTCTGGCGCAGTTTCTCGGCGCCGGGGTGTTTGAAACCCTCTCCGCCTCGCTCGGGCTGAACGTGCTGTTCGCCTTTACCGGTGGCCTGCTCGGCATGCGTCTGGCATGGAAGTATCCGTCGCGCCACGTGGCGATCGCCGGATTTGCGCTGCAGTTTATCGCGCTGATTGCCCTGGCGTTGATCGGGCATCCGCAGGCGGCGTTCGGCGTTGGGCTGGCGATCCTGATGTTGGGCCTATGGCTGTTCGCCGAAGGCTTCGGCCCCGGCGCGCAGATGATGATTTACCCGGCGCTCTCTTACCCGACGGCGATCCGCGCCACCGGGGTCGGTTTCGGCCGTTCGCTGTCCGGTATCGGCAGCGCGCTGGCGCTGTTTATTCTGCCGATTTTGCAGGCGCGCTTCGGCACCGACATGTTTTGGATTGTTTCACTGGCGGCGGCGATCCCCATCGTCTTCCTGCTGATCATTCGCTTCGAACCGACGGCGCGCGATATCGACGATCTGGCCGATCGCGCTTAACCACAGAGGACACTGACATGACGCAACACCTGTTATCCACCGGAGCAGACTACGCACAGCTGGCCGCGCGTTTTCGGCCGATCTTCGCCGAAATCGCCGCTGGGGCGGTGGAGCGCGAGCTGTCGCGCACGCTGCCGCATGAACCGATCCGTTGGCTGAAAGAGGCGGGGTTCGGCAGGGTGCGCATCCCGCGTGAAAAGGGCGGCGACGGCGCTTCGTTGCCGCAGCTGTTCGAACTGCTGGCCGAACTGGCGGAGGCGGACTCTAACCTGCCGCAGGCGCTGCGGGCGCATTTCGCCTTCGTGGAAGATCGGCTGAACGCGCCGGACGGCCCGGAGCGCGATCGCTGGTTCGAACGCTTTCTCGACGGCGAGCTGGTCGGCAGCGGTTGGACCGAGATCGGCGGCGTGAAGCTGGGGCAGGTCAATACCCGGGTAACGCCGCAGGCCGACGGCTGGTCGCTCAACGGCGAGAAATTTTACAGCACCGGCAGTCTGTTTGCCGATTGGATCGACGTGTATGCCGAGCGCAGCGACAGCGGCGGCCCGGTGATCGCTTTGGTTAACGTCGCCCAGCCGGGCGTAGAGCGCGACGACGACTGGGACGGATTTGGCCAACGCACTACCGGCAGCGGCACCACGCGTTTTATTGATGCGCAGGTCGAGCAGGCGCACGTCTATGACTTTGCCGAGCGCTTCCGCTACCAAACTGCGTTCTATCAGCATGTGTTGCTGGCGACGCTGGCGGGGATCGGCCGCGCGGTGCTGCGAGACGTCGGCGAGGGCGTGAGGCAACGTAAAAGGATCTATAGCCACGGCAACGCCGGTTGGGTGAAGGACGACGTGCAGATCCAGCAGGTGGTGGGGCAAATCAGCGCCTGGGCCTATGCGGTCGAGGCGACGGTGCTAAAAGCGACTTCCTCGCTGCAGCAGGCTTACGAGGCGCATCGATCCGGCGATGAAGCGCTGCTGCAGGCGCTTAACGTGACGGCGGAGCTGGACGCCGCCAGGGCGCAGGTCATCGCCGGGGAGTGGGTGCAGCGCGCCGCCGGTGAATTGTTCAATGCGCTCGGCGCTTCAGATACCCGTACCGGCAAGGCGTTGGATCGCCACTGGCGCAATGCGCGCACGCTCTCTTCACATAATCCGGTGATCTACAAGGCGCGCAATATCGGTGACTGGGAAATTAACCGCCATACGCCGACCTTTATCTGGCAAATCGGCAGTGGCGGTTGAGGCCGTGGCTATTCCGTCCAAACCTGCGTGCTGCGCGGGCTGTCCATCTGATAATCCGAGTAGGGGCGGGTGAAGAACTCGCGCCCCAACTCGCGGGCGGCCCGCAGCGGGTTGCGCGGATCGCGGGCGATCTCGCCGCGCTGGTTGCCGGCGCCGTGCACCAGTCCGACGAAGGCGGAATGGGTGTAGCGGCTGAACTCCTGGATCTGATGCACGATGCCCAGCGCCGCGCCGGGATAAGTTTCTTCCGACGCCACCGCCAACCCGATGCGTTTGCCGCTCATGCGTTGGTGCACCTGTTCCGCCTGAGGGTAGGCGTTGGAATAGAAGCTGAACGAGCGATCGAAAAAGGCCTTGGTTTGCGCCGACATGCCGTACCAGTAAATCGGCGTGCAAAATACCGCGCCGTCGGCCGGCAGGAAGTGCTCCAGGAACAGCTCGGCGTAGCGATCGGCCGGCGGCGGCGCGTGGCGCTCATCGCTGAGAAAACCGCTCAGGTAATCGTCGAGAAAATGCAGGCTGGCGACGGTGCCGGCTTCGGCGGCGCCCGCCATGATCGCCTGCGCCAGCGTGGCGCTGTTGCCGTCGCGGCGCGGGCTGCCGACCAGCACCACCAGGCGCTTGGATTGATGAGCTGTATTCATGTCATGCTCCTTGGTGTGAAGTGAACTCAGCCTTAATCTAGAAGCGAACGTCTGCAGGCGACAAATGACGGTTTTTCTGCCAGGATGAACTCAACTCATCCCAAGAGGCTTCGCCATGTTCGCTACGCTGCCCGTCAACGCGTTACGCACCTTTGAATCCGCCGCTCGCCTGCGCAGCTTCAAGCTGGCGGCGGCCGAGCTGGCGGTGACGCCGACGGCGATTTCGCACCAGATCAAGGCGCTGGAACAGCAGCTGGGTTTTGCGCTGTTCGAGCGGGTGCCGCGCGGCGTGCGGCTGACGGCGAAGGGCGAAACGCTGTTTGCCGGCGTGCACGGCGCGCTGCTGGACGTCGCCGCCATGCTTGAGGGCCTGCGGCCGCAGCCCAGCAGCGGCTCGCTGTGCGTCTCGGTGACGCACTCGTTCGCGGCGCTGTGGCTGGTGCCGCGACTGGGGCGTTTCTACCAGGCGCATCCGCACTATCTGGTGCGCCTGGAGGCCTGCGCCGAGGTGATCGACCTGCAGCAGGACGCCAGCGTGGATGTGGCGGTGCGCTACAGCCGCGCGCACTATCCCGCGCTGCATCAGGCGGCGCGGCTGGAGGAAAGCTTTGGCGTCTACGCCGCGCCGGGGCTGGCCGCCGCTCCGCCGGAAAATCCGGTGCTGATCACCGTCAAGTGGGGGGATTCGGCGCTGTACGACAGCGGCTGGCATGACTGGTGCCGGGCCGCCGGCGTGGACTGGTGGCAGCGCCATGCGGCGATGCGCAGCTATCACGAGGAGCATTACGCCCTGCAGGCGGCGGTGGCCGGGCAGGGATGGGTGCTCGCCAGCTCGGTGATGGTGTCCGAGATGGTGGACAACGGTCTGCTGGTGGCGTACCGGCCGGAGGTGCGCGTACCGGGCGCCGCATACAGCGTGCTGTGCGCCCCGGGGCGCGAGCGGCATCCGCCGGTCAGGGCGTTTCTGGCCTGGCTGCGGCAGGAATTGCCGCAGGACAATGGCACGAAATAAAAGTTTTACCGTCCTAAGCTGTGGGAATATCAGCGAACTTTTGTTTTTACTTCACTGCGAGAACCTATCATGAGCCAGCCAAGAATCTCCGATTACCCGATTGACGCGCAATTTATCGAGCGCTGGTCGCCGCGCGCGATGACCAACGACGCCATCGACGATCAAACGCTGCTGAGCTTCTTTGAAGCGGCGCGCTGGTCGCCTTCGGCCTACAACATTCAGCCGTGGCGCTTTGCCTACAGCAAGCACGGCTCCGACAGCTGGGAGAACTACCTGGAGTTCCTGATCGACTTCAACCGCGGCTGGGCGCAACACGCCTCGGCGCTGGTGGTGATCGTCTCCAAAACCACCAGCCTGAACGGCGAGCGCCTGGTGGACAACCCGACCCACGCATTCGACACCGGCGCGGCCTGGGCCAACCTGGCGCATCAGGCGCATCTGAAAGGCTGGCTGACCCACTGCATGAGCGGCATTCACCACGATAAGATCAAAGCGGCGTTGCAGCTGCCGGACGACTATGCGGTGCACGCCATGGTGGCGATCGGCAAGCCGGGCGACAAAGCCCGCCTGCCGGATTTCCTGCAGGAGAAAGAAGCGCCGTCGGGCCGTCTGCCGCTCGGCAAGACCGTCAGCGAAGGGCTGAATTTCACGCTGTGATTGCCCGCTTTCTCGCAGGCCCGCTTCGCGGGCCTTTTTTATGCGGCGAGTAAAACTTAGGGAGTATGTTCTCGTTCGCTCATTCGCTGTATATTTTGTTATATAGCGATTGTGCGGTGAGGAGGAACCCGTGGGAGATCATTTTGGCAAAGGGTTGTTGGCGGGGTTAAAGGTGGAGAACCTGAAGCCGGAGGCGGAGCTGTCGCGCTTTTGCTCCGACTACAAGCGCGGTTTCGTGCTCGGTTATGCGCACCATTTGGCGCAGCGCTGCGGCGACGAGAACCGGGCGGCGTTCGAGGCCGGGCAACTCAGCCGCGCCTATGGCCTCGGCCGCGAGCCGATGAGCGAGTTCTTCTCCGGCGGCGACAGCCGGTTGGCGGAGAAGTTTTTCCACGCCGGCTATAACCAGCCGACGCAGGGGTAGCGCCGGTGAACCGTCAGGCGGCGCTCAGCACCGCCACCATATACACGCATGCCTCATCGCTTTGGTTTTCAAAGCGGCAGTCCGCCGGTGGGCCTAGCTCCAGGCAGTCTCCTTCGGCCATTTCATGGCGCGCGTCGCCCTCAAGAAAGACCAGTTCGCCGGATAAAACCCAGATCAGCTGACGCTTGAAGGCATACACCGAAGCCGGCATCGGGATCGCTGCGCCGGCCGGCAGTTCGATGCGCACCAGATCGAGCGGCAGATCGGTGCGCGGCGACACGTGGCGCCGCACGTAGCCGCTCTCCGGATCGACCCAGACCGGTTGATCTTCCCGGCGCAGCAGCCGGCCTTCCTGCGTTTCCGCGCGGGCGATCAGCTTGGACATGCTGAGGCCGAACGCCCCCGCCAGTCTGCCCAACAGCATCGCCGTCGGGCTGCTCTCGCCGCGTTCGATCTTATGCACCATCGCCCGCGATACGCCCGCCCGTTCGGCCAAATCGGACAGCGACCAGTGGCGCGCCTCGCGTTCAATGCGAATGCGCGCGCCGATCAGCTGATTTAGATTGTCTAATTTAATATTCATATCGTAGTATTATAGTGGACAATTGGCCGGGGTAAACCATGATTATACGAAATGCGACGCTCAACGATAGCGCGGCGATTGCCGCTATCTATAACGACGCGGTGTTGAACAGCACCGCCATCTGGAATGAACAAACCGTGGATGCGGCCAACCGCGCGGCGTGGATCGGCGAGCGGCAGGCGGCGGGCTACCCGGTGCTGGTGGCGGTGAACGCCGCGGACGAGGCGATCGGCTACGCGTCGTTCGGCGACTGGCGCGCCTGGGATGGTTATCGCCATACCGTGGAACATTCGGTGTATGTCCATCAGGCGCATCGTGGCGCAGGGATTGGCAAGGCGTTGCTGCTGGCGCTGATCGCACGGGCGCGGGAAATCGGCAAGCACGTGATGGTGGCCGGCATCGAATCCGGCAATCAGGCCTCGATTAAGCTGCATCTGGCGCTGGGGTTTCGCGACGTGGGGCGCATGGAACAAGTGGGCGCCAAATTCGGCCAATGGCTGGATCTGACCTTCCTGCAGCAGAGGCTCGACGAGCGGGCGACGCCGCCCGCGCGCTGATCCCGGGAGACAGGGCGATGAATATGCTGTTACTGCTGATCGCGGCGGGAATGGGGCTGGTGGTGCAGAATCTGCTGATGGTGCGCATTACCGAAAGCGTTTCGACCATCCTCATTACGCTGGTGATCAACTCCAGCGTCGGTTTGTTGTTGCTGGTGGGGTTGCTGCTGGCCAAAAACGGTCTCGGCGCGGTGGCGGAAGTGACCGGCGCCGCCAGGTGGTGGATGCTGTTGCCGGGGCTGTTGGGATCGCTGTTCGTGTTCGCCGGCATTTTGGGTTACCAGAAGCTGGGGGCGGCAGCGACCATCTCGATCCTGGTCGCCAGCCAGCTGTGCATGGGGCTGTTGGCGGACGTCTACCGCGCCGGCCCGGCGGCGCTGCGTGAGAATCTGCCGGCGCTGGTCGGCGCCTTATTGCTGGTAGCGGGCGCTTATCTGGTGGCGAAACGCAGCTTTTGACGGCGGCTGAAAGGCAAAAAGCCCGCTCGGGTTTCCCTGAGCGGGCTTCTCTAAATTTGGCTCCTCTGACTGGACTCGAACCAGTGACATACGGATTAACAGTCCGCCGTTCTACCGACTGAACTACAGAGGAATCGTTGGAACGGGGCGAATAATAGCGGGGCGGTTGCGGCTTGTAAAGCGTGAAAACGCCCGATGCGTTCGTTTGCTGCAAGATTGCCCAACCTGCTGCTTTTTCTCGCTTTTGTCGCTTATCCCGCGCGCAGCGCAGTCGAATTGCCCGTTGATCGGCGCCGTTGCCTGCCGATGGTGCAACGGTTGCCCTGCGCGGTGGCGCGCGCCGCCCGGCGAACGGCCATTTACCGCCTTGTACCCCGCTTCCACGGCCGTTTACCGACTCTGGCCTGGATCTTGCTGTGATTGCATGACCGGATTTCGGCATTCTCAATTTAGCGGCTCGCTGGAGGCACTATGAATTTCAGACGTCTGAAGTACTTCGTGAAAATCGTCGATATCGGCAGCCTGACCCAGGCGGCGGAGGTGTTGCACATCGCCCAGCCGGCGCTCAGCCAGCAGTTGGCGACGCTGGAAGGGGAGCTGAAGCAGCAGCTGCTGATCCGCACCAAGCGCGGGGTGCAGCCGACCGAGGCCGGCAACATTCTGTATGCCCACGCGCAGACCATTCTGCGCCAGTGCGAACAGGCGCAGAGCGCGGTCAACAGCGCCGGGCAGGCGATGAGCGGCCAGGTGTCTCTCGGGCTGGCGTCGGGCAGCACTGCGGCGCAGTTGGCGCTGCCGCTGTTGCAGACCCTGCGCGATCAGCAGCCGGGCATCCTGCTCAGCCTGCATGAAAACGGCGGCGCGGCGTTGGCCGGGCAGGTGGCTAACCAGACGCTGGACATGGCGATGGTCTACGGCGCCAAAATGCCCGCCGGTCTGCACGCCATCGCATTGATGCGGGAAGATCTTTATCTGGTGGCGACGCGCGCGGTGCCGCATCCCGGCAACAGCGTCGAGCTGCTGGACGTGGCGCGGCTGAACCTGTTCCTGCCGCGCGAGGGCGATGCGGTGCGCAACCAGCTGGAGGAGGCGATGGCGCTGCGCAAGCTGGCTGCCAACGTGGTGGGGGAGATCGAATCCTCGGGCGCGCTGAGCGCCGCGATCGCCAGCGGGTTGGGGGCGACCGTGCTGCCGGAATCGGTGGCGCGCGCGATGATCGGCCCGGCCAAGGCCTGGATGGCGCGCATCAATGCGCCGACGATGTCGGTGCCGCTGTCACTGTGCATGTCCAGCCAACAGGGGCTGTCCGCCCCGGCGCTGCTGGTGAAAGACCTGTTGCTGTCGCTCGCCGGCGGCCGCAGCCAGGAGAAGCGCGCGCTGGCGCTGGTGCGTTGAGGAAAAAACGGCCCGCCGCAGCGGGCCTGGCACCGTTAGCGGAACGGCGGTTCGTTGAAGGTGCGCAGCTTGCGCGAGTGCAGGCGATCGCCCTCGGCGCGCAACAAATCGATGGCGCAGATGCCGATCTGCAGGTGCTCGGAGATCGCCCCTTCGTAGAAGCGGTTGGCCTGGCCCGGCAGTTTGATCTCGCCGTGCAGCGGTTTGTCGGAGACGCACAGCAGCGTGCCGTACGGCACCCGGAAGCGATAACCCTGAGCGGCGATGGTGGCGCTCTCCATGTCGACCGCCACCGCGCGGCTGAGGTTGAAGCGGCGCGCCGAAGCGGAGTAGCGCAGCTCCCAGTTGCGATCGTCGGTGGTGACCACCGTGCCGGTGCGCAAACGCTGTTTGACCTCTTCACCGGGCATGCCGCTGACCATCTTGGTGGCGTCGTACAGGGCGCGCTGCACCTCGGCGATGCTCGGGATCGGGATATCCGGCGGCAGCACCGCATCCAGCACGTGATCGTCGCGCAGATAGGCGTGGGCCAGCACGTAATCGCCGATCTTCTGGCTTTCGCGCAGGCCGCCGCAGTGGCCGATCATCAGCCAGGCGCTCGGGCGCAGCACCGCCAGGTGATCGCAGATGGTTTTGGCGTTGGATGGGCCGACGCCGATGTTGATCAGCGTGATCCCTTGGCCGGTGCGCGAGATCAGGTGATAGGCCGGCATCTGGTGGTTTTTCCACGCCAGATCGGACACCGCCTGTTCGGGCGCGCTGGTTTCCGGCGTGATGTAGGTACCGCCGGCGCTGGAGAGCGCGATGTACGGGCTGGCCGGATCGGCGATCTGCGCGCAGGCCCAGCGCACGAACTCGTCCACATAGCGGGTGTAGTTGGTGAACAGCACGAACGGCTGGAAATGCTCCACCGGCGTGCCGGTGTAGTGCCGCAGACGCGCCAGCGAGAAATCCGCGCGCAGCGCATCGAAATGCGACAGCGGGAAATGATTGTCGGTGGCGTGGTACAGGCCGTCGGCGGTCTCGTCACCGATCTGCGCCAGCTCGGTGGTGGGGAAATGCTGCGCGATGCCGGCGCTCATTGAGCGATCGAGCGCCAGGCTGGAACCGTCGATGACATAAGGGAACGGGATCTCCTGCTGCGACGGCGCCACTTCGATATGGGCGGCGTAATCGTGTTCCAGCATCGCCAGCTGTTCGGCCAGATAGTGGCGGAACAGCTGCGGCCGGGTCACGGTGGTGCTGTAGCTGCCGGGATGGGTAAAGCGGCCGAAGGCGCGGGTTTTGCTCGGGCCGGATTGCTGCCCGTCCCAACTGACGCGCAGTTCGGGATACACGAACAGCCCGGCGGCGCGCGCCTGCGGGTCCGGCAGTGTGCCGTGGCTGATAAAGTCACTGACCGCCTGCCGCAGCGCGTCTACCGCGGCGTCATACAGGGCTTCCAGTTGATCGAGTGCCTGATCGGCGCTGAGGCCGCTGCGAGGTGGGGCATAGCTCATACTTTCTCCTTGGATGTCCCGGCTCTGTGGCGGGGTTGCGGCGTTTTACCGTCACAGGTTAGCCGAAGAAGGGCGTAAAAGCTTGGTCGAAATGACGGGCGCGGCAAAGAAAATACCGCGCCCGTGAAGGCGGGGGATCAGGAGGCGGGAGCGGCCGCTTCGACCTTCAGCGACACCAGGCCGATGCCCAGCTTCTTCGGCGTGAAGCCGCCGCTGGCGCTCTCTTTTGGCTCGGTCGGCACCGGCGGGGTAATGCTGATCTTCTGCGCGCCGCGCGGGTTGTCGAAGCGCAGGGTGACGGTGCTGTCCTGTTCACCGAGCGACACGAAGCGCTCTTCGTCGCCGACGCGCACCGAAATCGGTTCGCCGACGTTGTTGCCGTAGGCGCGGGCGCGCAGCACCAGATCGAAGCGCTTCGGCAGCGGATCGACGTAATCGATGTCGACCGCCGGCGCCAGATTGGCGTCGGACCAGCGGCCCCATTCCTCGACGGCGGAGACGCCGGTGATGGCTTTCACCTGTTCCGGCATGCCGGGCAGCATGAACTCGATGGCGTCCGCCCGGTATTTCACCGCCGCGTCGTCCACCTGCAGGCGGGCGACGGCGTTTTGGTAATCGGCGACGCTGTCCGTCGCCGGGCCGGTGAAGTTCACCTTGCCGTTGAAGCGTTCGCCGCTGGCCTGCGCGATCTGCGGCGGCGAGGCCAGGGTGCCGGAGGCCACGCAGATGTCGGTGCTCAGCGCCAACTGCGGCGCCCAGACCCGGCCGATCTCGTAGCATTTATCGACCCAGACGAATTTCTCCCCCGCCCCCAGCCCGGCCAGCTGCTTGCGCAGCGGGGTGGAGAGGTAGACGTTGAACATCGGTTCGATGCGGTTGTCGCCCACCCGCAGGATGAACGGCACCTTGTAGGTGACGCCGGAGAAGCTGAAGCTGCGTTGACGCGTATCCACGCTGTAGTCGCTGATGCGGTTCGGCAGGCCCCACTGATTGATCACCGCCGGTTTCCAGCCGTTGATCTTCTCTTCGATATTCAGGAACACCGTGGACAGCGACGGCGCCGACAGGCTGCTGCGGCCAAGGCCGATGTAGTTGTCGCCGCCCATCACGTCCAGCACCGTGGCGCCGTTGTCCAGCGTGCTGCGCTTCTCGTTGCGCTGTTCCGCCAGCGGCCGGGTGCCGTCGATGATGAAGAACAGGTTGCGGCGCTTCTGTTTGGTCAGGATGTCGTAGGCGGTGTTGTTCATCGCCAGATGATCGGAGGACACCACGATCACGGTATTGCTGAAATAGGGCGAGCGTTTGATCTTGTCGATCAGCGCGGCGATGTGTTGCTGGCTGCAGGCCACCGCGCTCAGCGAGCGGTTTTCCTTGTTCTGCCAGGCGTAGCTTTTCTTGCTGCAGCCGGCGGAGATAAAGCCGTCCGGGTGATGGGTATCGACGGTCAGGGTGAACAGCGAGAACGGCTGGCGCTGTTTGGACAGCTCGACGAACTTGCCGTACACCACGTCCAGCACGCTGTCGTCGTACCAGCCCCAGTCATTTTTGTAGCTCGGATCGGCGACCCGATCGCGCAGCTCTTTGAAGCCGTATACATGGTCGAAACCGTGGGATTTCAGGAAGGTGTCTTTACCGGCGAACGCCAGCTCGGCGCCCTGATAGAAATAGTTGCTGTAGCCGGCGGCCTTCAGCACATCGCCCAGGCAGACGTTCTCCGGGTAGAAGGTGGAGACCGCGCTGGAGGCGTTGCCGTCGAAGGGCGCGAACAGCGGAATGCCGCACTGCGAGGCGACCATGCCGGCGATGGTGTAGCCGGTGCCCGGCAATTGCTGGGTATTGCTGAAATCGATGCTGTCCGTGCGCAGGGCGTTCAGCTCGTCGGCCAGGCCGGGAAACAGCTCGGTATCGAAGTAGGTGCGCTCCAGACTCTCGGCATAGATGTACACCAGGTTTGGCCGTTTGCCCTGCACGGTCTTTTTCGGCGCCTTGTAGTAGGTGGTGAAATCGGCGGTATCGCCGACGATCTGGCTCTTGACCAGCAGCGAGATGTCTTGAAACGCCGGGGTGGTGCCGACAGAAAACAGCGCCAGCAGCACGGCGACGACGCTGTAAGCCACGCTGCTGCCTTTGGCCTTGCGGCGCAGCAGGCTGCGGGCCAGCACGGCGAAAATCACCCCCAGCGCCGCCAGCAGGCTGATAAACGGCAGCACGTATTTGCTGATGCCCGCGCCTTTGAGGCTGCTGGTGACGGTGTAGATCACCGCATCGGTGATGCCGTCGCCGGTGAAGTAGTTGCTGGCGATCAGGATGACGTTCAGCACCAGATAGCTGCCGAGCAGCGTCAGCAGAATGGCGAACCACCAGCGGTTGGCGGCGGCCCGGGTGCGATAAATCAAAATCGACGCCAAAAAGAGAACAAACGAAACGACTGCTAAAACCATCCGCCAAACCTTGTCTGATTGAAATAAAACCGTTGCTGCCCTGGTTTGCGCCGCCGAGCGTGCCGCGGCGCGAAAAGTGAAGGGTATAGCCTATTGCCGGCGGCGGAACAACGCGCGATCTCCCGCTACGGCCGACGAGCGGCGGCTATTGTACATTTTTATGACAATAGTGTGACGTTAATCACGCCGACGGCGGCCGCGGCGGCGAAAGCTTGCTGGTCGGAGGTTTCGCTCTACGCTTAATGAGCGCCACGACGGTGCATCCATCAGCCATTCAGGAGGAAGTATGCAGACAATCCCCGCAGCGGTACTCGACGATCTGGCCCCGCAAGGCGTGTTGCGCGCGGCGATCAACTACGGCAATCCGGTGCTGGCGCAGGCCGGGGCTGATGGCAAACCGCAAGGCGCTTCGGTGGAGCTGGCCGCCGCGCTGGCTCGCGAACTGGGCGTGGCGCTGGAGCTGGTGACCTATGACGCGGCCGGCAAGGTGTTCGCCGATCTGGAGAGCGGCGCCTGGAACCTGGCGTTTATGGCCATCGAGCCGGTGCGCGCGGCGCAGATTGCGTTCAGCGAACCCTACGTGATCATCGAGGGGACTTACCTGGTGGCGAACGACGCGCCTTACTTTGAGGTGGCGCAGCTCGACAGGCCGGAAGTGCGCATTGCGGTCGGCCAGGGGGCGGCGTATGACCTGTTTTTATCGCGCACGCTGCAGCAGGCGCAGCTGGTGCGGGCGGCAACCTCCGCCGAGGCGATCGCGCTGTTTTTCGAACGGGGGCTGGAGGCGGCGGCCGGCGTGCGTCAACCGCTGTTGGCCGCAGCGGCCGCCCATCCCGGCTACCGAGTGCTGGAGGGGCATTTCACCGCCATTCGCCAGGCGATGGCGGTGCCGCGGCAAAACACGCAGGGCGCCGCCTACGTGAACGCGTTTATCGAACGCTGCAAGGCCAATGGGCTGGTGAAGGCGGCCCTGCAGCGCAGCGGCCAGGGCGAGGTGACGGTGGCGCCGCCGGCCGCCTCGACTACCTGAACGCGTCGGGATCGTTGCCGACATTGAGGCCGCGATCCAGTTCGTTTATTGCCGAAAGTTCGGATGTCGATAGGTTAAAGTCGAAGATATCAATATTTTCCCGTATTCTTTGCGGCGTGCTGGACTTCGGCAGCGCAATGATTTGGTTTTCATACAGCCAGCGTAATACGATCTGGGCCGGCGTTTTATGCTGCTGTTCGGCAATTTTCAAGATGACGGGGTGGGTCAATATATTCTGGTTGCCGTGGCCGAGCGGGCTCCAGGCTTGAGTAACAATCCCGTGGGCGTGTAACCAATCAACGCATTCTCGTTGCTGATTAAACGGGTGAATTTGCAGTTGATTGACGGCAGGCAGAACACCGGTTTCAGTTTCCAGGCGGCATATCTGCTCGATGGAAAAGTTGCTTACCCCGATATTTTTGACTCGCCCGCTGTCACGGAGTTTTATCATGGCATTCCAGGCAGAAACGAACAGGTTTTGCCCGGATACCGGCCAGTGAATCAAATACAGATCGACATAGTCGCAACCGAGCTTGGTCAAGCTTTCGTTGAAAGCGTTCTCAACGTCATCATGCCGATCGTTCCATAACTTGGTGGTGACGAAGATATCCTCCCGGCGCACGTCTGCAGCTTTTATTGCGGTGCCCACTTCAGATTCGTTGCCATAGATTGCGGCCGTATCGACGAGGCGGTAGCCCGCATCAAGCGCGCATTGAACGGCGCAGATCAATTCATCTCCTCGCGACTGCCAGACGCCGAATCCGATGGCAGGTATCGCGTTGCCGTCATTGGTGAACAGGTGTTGTGAATTACGCATATTCATTACCCAATATGGCTGATGAATTTTAAATGTTCATGAGCAGGATTAATAAAGTGCACGTCAGAGGCTTCCCGACGAGGTGTATCGATAGATAAAAAATAAACGGGCTTGCCGTTAAAAGGTTTGATGCTGTGAACGGTGTTTCGCTTAAATATCACCATTTGGTTTTCGGCTAAAACTCTTTTTGCATCGTTGCCGGCCTGAAACTCCAGCGCACCTTCCACGATGATCAAGATTTCATCACATTGTTTGTGGTAGTGTGCGGGAACCTCGGCATAGACGCGGAACAGGCGGACGCTGCCCTGTGGCGAATCTTCAAGGTACATATCGACGATCAGAGAGTCGGCGGTGTCAGGAAAGTGTTTTTTCCTTTCTTCCAGATCAAAATATAATGCGTTCATACGGCACTCACTGTAAATGATGGGCGTGATTAACCGGTCACTGAAATAAAACATTCATGGCTCAAGCGGTGGTGTGGCTATGTTTTATCCCAGGCAGGATAATATTGCATGCGGACGAACACCATTATTCCGACGTTCCCGCATATCACTGACAGAATACTATACAAAGCGTTGAATGTTTTTTGACGGAGCGTTGAGCCGATATCAACCAAGGGAGCGATGCTGCGCTTTTATCAGCGCAATCAAAGGCCGCAATCCAGGTTGCAACTGGCGACGGCTGGGGTAGTACATCATAAAGGGGGCGCTGAGATGCGACCAATGGGGCATGACGCATTGCAATTCACCAGTGCGCAAGTGTTCATCGATTTGCATTTCCAGACAGTAGGCCAACCCCAGCCCGGCGAGCGCCGCTTTGATGATCATTGAGGTTTCACTGAAAGTATATTGCCCGTTCACCGACAACCGGCAATACGTTTCATCGTTGCCCAATTCCCATTGATAAACCGCACCGTCTCCCAATCGCATATTGATGCAACTGTGATCTTTCAACTCCGACGGCGAACCTGGCGCGCCATGCTTTGCCAGATAGGCCGGCGCTGCGGCGACAACCCATTTCAGACTGCCGGTCAAAGGAACGGCAATCATGTCCTTGGGGATGATCTCGCCATACCTGATGCCGGCGTCGAAACCTTCTTTGATGATGTCTACCTGATGGTTATTGACGGCCACTTCCAGCGCTATTTTAGGATGTGTTTGGGCGTAGCTTTCCATGACAGGGGCGATGAGCAAATCGAGCGCATCATGCGGAATATTCAAGCGAAGGTGGCCAATGGGTTCATCGCGATACTGTTCCAGCGTCGATAGGGCGGATTTGATGTAGTCGAATCCCCGATCGAGTTCGGTTACCAGTGCCATGCCTGCCGGGGTAGGAACGACCGAGCGGTTGGTTCTGTTCAACAGCTTTACGCCGAGGCGCTCTTCAAGCGAACGCATGGTGTGGCTGAGCGCCGAAGTGCTGACGCCGAGTTCCGCCGCCGCCAGCCGGAAACTTTTCTTTCGGCAAATGGTAGAGAACACATTGAGTTCGGCGAGTTCTGCCCGGGTGAACGTGGCCATTTTCGTCCCACTGTTTCTGTTCGAAAGGGTTTGATGATAAGCCCGGCGTACAGGGTATCGCAACCGAAGCGAACAGCCGCAGCATGCCTGCAGCGGCTGTTGCTGCTCGTTAGTCCAGCTCCACCGCGTACTGGTCTACCGGGGTGATTTTCTTGATCAGCTTATTGTCGAACAGAAATTGTTCGTATGCCTGGTAGCGCGCGCGATCCAACTTGGCCGGATCGCGGGCGAACAGCGGCAGGCTGGCTTGCCACGCCTGTTTGTTCAGCTCGGTATTCAGCTCCGGGTGCGCCTTGGCGAACGCCAACCAGGTGTCCTGCGGGTGCGCGTGCAGGTAGTCGCTGCCTTGCTTCAGCGCGGCGAGGAATTTGCGGATTTTCGGCTCGTTCACCGCATCTCGGTTGGCGACGATGATTAGCTCGTCGTAGGCCGGCACGCCGTAATCTTCGACGTTGAACACCACCGGTTCTTTACCCTGCAGCTTGAGCTCCAGCGCTTCGATGTTGCGGTAGCCGCCGATCACCGCATCGACCTGGCCCGCCAGCAGGGCGCTGGTCAGCTGGAAGTTGACGTTGATGAGCTTGATATCCTGCGGTTTGAGATGCTCGTGTTCGACCATGGTGGCCAGCGTCGCCTGTTCGATGCCGCTGACCGAGTAACCCACCGTTTTGCCTTTGAGATCCGCCGGCGAGGTGATGTTTTTATCCAGCGCGATCACCGTATTCAGCGGCGTGTTGATCAGCGTGCCGACGCGCATCAGCGGCAGGCCCTGATCGGCGAAGAAATGCAGCTGCGGCTGATAGGTGATGGCGAGGTCGGCCTGTTTGGCGGCCACCAGCCGCGGCGGCAGCGCCGGATCGGACGGCGGCACGATCTTGACGTCCAGCCCTGCGGCCTTGAAGGCGCCGATCTGCTCGGCCACCATAATCGGCGCGTGATCGGGGTTGATGTACCAGTCGAGCACCAGCGTCAGCTTGTCGGCCGCGCCGGCCTGGCCGGTGATGGCGGCGCCGAGCAACAGCCCGCAGACGGTTTGTTTGATCATGGTCGTTCCTTTATCCCTGGTTATGGTTGCAATCATCAGTCGTTTTCCGGCGCCCAGGCGATCAGGCGCCGCAGCAGCGCATCCACCGCGGCCCACAGCAGCACGGTCATCAGCACCAAAATAAACAGTGCGGCGAAGCAGACGTCGGTCTGCATGCGCGCATTGGCGTTCAGCATCACATAGCCCAGCCCTTCGGCCGAGCCGACCCATTCGCCGATGATGGCGCCGATGGGCGCGACGGCGGCGGCCATGCGCAGGCCGGAGCCGAAGGCCGGCAGCGCCGCCATCAGCCGCACGTGCCGCAGCTGCGCCCAGCGCGAAGCGCGCATCGTGCGCGCCAGATCGAGGTAGTCGTTGTTGACCCGGCGCAGCCCGTCGAAAAAGGCCGACACCACCGGGAAGAAGATCACCAGCACCGCCATCGCCACCTTGGCGCTCATGCCGAAGCCGAACCATAGCACCAGCAGCGGGGCCAGGGCGAACACCGGTATCGCCTGGCTGGTGAGCACCAGCGGCATCAGCCAGCGCTGCAGGCGCGGCGAGAAAATCATGCACAGCGCCAGCGCCGCGCCGAGCAACACGCCCAGAACCAGCCCGCTGACGATTTCCGAAGCGGTGACCAGCGTGTGCCAGGCGAGATAGCCGCGCCCGTCCCACAGCGCCTGCGCCACTGCGCCCGGCGTGGGCAGCAGAAAGGCCGGGATGCCGCTTTGCGCCGCCAGCCACCACAGCAGCAGCAGGCCGACGAATACCGTCAGCCCGCGCCGCAGGCGGGTGAGTCCACGCTCTTGGGCACTATTCATTGTGCTGCCCTCACCAGCTGCAGCAGCAGCTCGGCCTGGCTTTTCAGCAGGTCGGCGTCATCCGGCGCGCGCGGCGGTAGCCCGCTGATGCGATGAGTATCGTCGAGGCCCAGCGGCCAGGGCGACAGCACCAGCAGCCGGTGGCTCAGGCGGCAGGCTTCCATCGGATCGTGGGTGATCAACAGCACGGTATTTTGCGCCAGCAGCTCGGCGGCCAGGCTCTGGATCTCGGCGCGGGTAATGGCGTCCAGCGCGGAAAAGGGTTCGTCCATCAGCACGATCGGCTGGCGTTCGTAGAGCGTGCGGGCGATGGCGGCGCGCTGGCGCATGCCGCCGGACAGCGAGGCTGGCAGGCTGCGGCCATGCGCGGCCAGGCCCACGCGCTCCAGCAGGTGCGCCGCCCACGCCCGATCCGGCGTTTCGCCGCGCAGCCGCGAACCGAGGGCGACGTTCTCCTCGATGGTCAGCCACGGGTAAAGCAGATCTTTTTGCCCCATGTAGGCGATGCGCCCGGCGATCGGCAGGCCGTCGCTGCCGGTCACCGAACCAGAGCTGGCCTGCGCCAGGCCGGCGATGATCTTCAGCAGGCTGGTTTTGCCGGCGCCGCTGGCGCCGAGCAGGGCGACGAAGCTGCCGCCGGCGATGTCGAAGCTCAGCCGGTCGAAGACGATGTGCTGACCGAAACGCAGGCTGAGATCCCGCACCTGGATACCGGGCGTGAGAAGCGGGGAGGTCATGAGGCGTTCAGCCCCATCTGCCAAAATGCCGACTCCAGTTGGGTGGCGGTGGTGAAAATCTGCGCCAGCTCGGTGAAGCGATCCTGTGCGCCGCGCTGGCGGCCGACGGTTTCCAGCAGTTCGATGGCGGCGCGCACGCCGGCCAGATAGCCCTCGTCGCCGTAGTTGCGGATCCAGGAGGCGTAAGGATTGCCCTCCATCTGGGTGGCGGGATCGTGCAGCAGCCGCAGGCCGATTTCGGCATAGCCGGCCACGCAGGGCAGCAGACCGGCCAACAGATCGAGGGCGTCGCCGGCATGGCCGATGTCCAGCACGTAGCGGGTATAGTTCATGGTTTCCGCCGCCTCCGGCTGGGCGGCGATCTGCGCTTCGCTCAACCCCCATTCGGCGCAGTAGGCCACGTGCAACGGCAGCTCGGCGACGATGCCGTTGAGCGAGGCGGTGGCGGCGCGCATCTCCGGCAGGGTGCGCAGCTTACTGACCAGCAGCGCGTAGGCGCGGGCGAAGTGCAGCAGGAACAGATAGTCCTGGGTCAGGTAGCGGCGAAAAGCGCGTTCAGGCAAGGTGCCGGCGGCCAGCTGCTGCAGAAACGGGTGATCGACGTAGTCCTGCCAGTGGCTGCCGGCATGGTGGCGCAACCGGCCGTAAAGACCGCTTTCGAACAGGGTGGTGATGGACATGGGACCTCCTTGAGTCAGTGGAGATCCGGGCACGCTGAGGTATGAACAGGCAACGGGTGATCGCGTTGTTGCCTAACCGTCCCTTCGCTGGCATGACCCAGATCAGGTTCAAAGGGTTCGGCTTGCGCCATCTCAGCCCGTAACAGGACACCCCTCGGAGCTGCCTGTTATACGACATTTGTTTTTTGATTACAATCGCCGGGCGGCGCGGCGGCAATCGGTTCGTTTAGTGCGATCGGGGGCGATTTTGCTGGCGCAAGGCGCGCGGTTTTTGTCACTGTAGGCCGATGATTTTGCCTTTGAGGACGATGCCCGATGAAAAAGATTGGTTTTCTCTCGTTTGGCCACTGGACGCCTTCCGCCCAGTCCGGCACCCGTTCCGCAGCGGATGCGCTGCTGCAGTCCATCGATCTGGCGGTTGCCGCCGAAGATCTGGGGGCGGACGGCGCCTATTTTCGCGTGCACCACTTCGCGCGTCAGCTGGGATCGCCGTTCCCGCTGCTGGCCGCCATCGGCGCCAAAACCCAACGTATCGAGATCGGCACTGGCGTGATCGACATGCGCTATGAAAATCCGCTGTACATGGTGGAGGACGCCGGCGCGGCGGATCTGATCGCCGGCGGGCGGCTGCAGCTCGGCATCAGCCGCGGCTCGCCGGAGCAGGTGATCGACGGCTGGCGCTATTTCGGTTACGCCCCGGCCGAGGGCGAAACCGACGCTGACATGGCCCGTCGCCATACCGAAGTCTTTCTGGAAGCGCTGCGCGGCGAAGGGTTCGCTGAACCCAATCCGCAGCCGATGTTCCCCAATCCGCCCGGGCTGTTGCGGCCGGAGCCGTTTTCCGCCGGGCTGCGCGACCGCATCTGGTGGGGCGCCGGTTCGAACACCACCGCCGTCTGGGCGGCGAAGCTGGGCATGAACCTGCAAAGCTCGACGCTCAAGAATGACGAGACCGGCGAACCCTTCCATATCCAGCAGGCCAAGCAGATCCGCGCCTATCGCGCCGCCTGGCAAGAGGCCGGCCATGCGCGCGAGCCGCGGGTTTCCGTGAGCCGCAGCATCTTTGCGCTGGTGGATCAGCGGGATCGCAATTACTTCGGCGGCAGCGGCAAAGAGGGCGATCAGCTGGGGTATATCGACGCGCAGACCCGGGCGATCTTCGGCCGCAGCTATGCCGCTGAGCCGGACGCGCTGATCGAGCAGCTGGCGCAGGACGAGGCCATCGCCGAAGCGGATACGCTGCTGCTGACCGTGCCTAACCAGCTGGGCGTGGATTATAACGCCCACGTTATCGAATCGATTTTAACCCATGTCGCGCCGGCGCTCGGCTGGCGCTAAACGGAGGAGTGGCATGTCACGCATTTTCATTACCGGTTCGGTCGATGGGCTGGGCCGCGCCGCCGCGCAAACGCTGTTGGCGGAAGGGCATCAGGTGATCCTGCATGCGCGCGCCCCCGGCCGTCTGGAGGCGGTGCGCGATCTGCTGGATCAGGGCGCGCAGGCGGTGATTGGCGATCTGTCCGAGGTGCAGCAGATCCGGCAGGTCGCCGAGCAGGTGAATCGTCTTGGCCGCCCGAATGCGGTGATCCACAACGCCGGCATGTTCACCGGGCCGCAGGTGATGCCGGTGAACGTGATGGCGCCCTATCTGCTGACGGCCCTGATCGAACGCCCCGATCGCATCGTCTACCTGAGCAGCAGCATGCACTTTGACGGCGTAGCGGAACTGAACGGCGTGGACTGGCTTGGCGGCGCAGCCGGCTCCTATTCGGACAGCAAGCTGTTCGTCACCGCGCTGGCCGCCGCCGTGGCGCGCCTGTGGCCCGGCGTCATCAGCAGCGCGGTCGATCCCGGCTGGGTGCCGACCAAAATGGGCGGCGCGGATGCGCCCGACGATCTGGCGCTGGGACACGTGACGCAGGCGTGGCTGGTGAGCAGCGATGAACCGCAGACACTGGCGTCCGGCGGCTATTGGCACCACCAGCAGCGGTTTGAACCTCACGCGGCGGTGCACGATGAGGCGTTTCAAACGGCGCTGCTGGCGCAATTGGCGCGCGCCGGCGGGGTGAACCTGCCGCAGACTTGATGGCCGTTCCTTCCTGGCCCGTCGGTGATTATCGGCGGGCTTTTTTATACCCGCAGGGTGAACCGACGGGGCTTTTCTTATACAGTGGTTGCCTGGCCTGTTTTGATTGTTATTTATATTATCGCCATGCACTCATTCCTGATTATTGTCCCTGAAGGGGGCATGCTGTTCGAAGCGGCGGGCATCGCCGATATCCTGATGCAGGCCAATCGCCTGAGCCCTGCCGAGACGCCGCTGTATCAGATCGCGGTCGCCACCACGCAATCTCACCGGGTGGTGCACGGCCTGTCCGGGCTGAGCCTGTTGGCCGATCATCGCCTGGCGGATCTCGATCCGGCCCTGCCGCGCGATACCGTGATCGTCGCCGGCAAGGGGGCGACCGAAGAAGAGGGTGCTCTGGTCGCCGATTGGCTGCGCCGCGCGGCGCCGCAGGCGCGCCGTATCGCTTCCGTTTGCGGTGGCGCACTGCTGCTGGCCGAAGCCGGGTTGCTGGACGGGCGGCGGGCGACCACCCACTGGCGGCTGGCGGAAACGCTGCAGGCGCGCTTCCCGCGGGTGCAGGTCGAAAACGGCCCAATCTACGTGCAGGACGGGCCGATCTGGACCTCCGGCGGCGTCAGCTCCGGCTTCGATCTGACGCTGGCGCTGGTGGAGGATGATTACGGCTTCGTGCAGGCGCGCGAAGTGGCGCAGGATCTGGTGATGTTTCTGCGTCGCCCCGGCGGGCAGGCGCAGTTCAGCCGCTACCCGCTCAACCAGGCCAAATCGCCGGGGCCGATCCGTGACCTGCAATCCTGGATCCTGGAAAACCTCGCTGACGATCTCAGCGTCGATCGGTTGGCCGAGCGCGTGGCGATGAGCCCGCGCAACTTTACCCGGGTGTTCACCCGCGAGACGGGCATTTCTCCCGCCAAATTCGTTGAAGAGGGGCGGTTGCATACCGCCAGGCAGCGCCTCGAACAGAGCGCGGAAGGTATCGAGCAGATTGCCTTAGCCACCGGCTTCGGCAACGGCCTTAACCTGCGGCGGGTGTTTGAGCGCAAACTGCAGCTGACCCCGAGCGAATACCGCGAACGCTTTCATGCGCGCAATTTGGCGTAAATTGATTGGTAAACGTCATTTACGCCGCTTCTGGTCGGCGCTAGATTTTAGGCAAAGTCCACAAATGAGGAGTGCATCATGGTGAGAGTAGGCATTAACGGCTTCGGCAGGATCGGGCGCAACGTGCTGCGCGCGGCGCTGGGGCGCAGCGATTTTGAAGTGGTGGCGATCAACGATCTGACCGACAGCAAGACGCTGGCGCACCTGCTGAAATACGACACGCTTTCCGGCACGCTGGCGGCCAGGGTGGAAGCCGGCGACAACCAGCTGCTGCTGGACGGCCGGCCGATTCAGGTGTTTTCACAGCGCGATCCCGCCGAGATCCCCTGGAGCAGCGTGGGCGTGGACGTGGTGATCGAAGCGACGGGCTTCTTTACCGATAAAGCCAAGGCGGAAGTGCACATCACGCACGGCGGCGCCAAGCGGGTGATTATCTCGGCGCCGGCCAAGAACGACGACATCACCATCGTCATGGGGGTTAACGACCAGCTCTACGATCCGGCGCTGCATAAGGTGGTCAGCAACGGCAGCTGCACCACCAACGGGCTGGCGCCCGCCGCGCAGGTATTGCATCAGGCGTTTGGCATCGAATACGGCTTGATGAATACCACGCATGCCTATACCAACAGCCAGGCGCTGCACGATCAGCCGGAAAAAGATCTGCGCGGCGCGCGGGCGGCGGCGGAATCGATCGTGCCTTACTCCAGCGGCGCGGCCAAGGCGCTCGGCAAGGTGATCCCCGAACTGGACGGCCGCCTGACCGGTTATTCGCTGCGGGTGCCGGTGCCGGTGGTTTCCATCGTCGATCTGACGGTGACGCTGAAACGCCCGGCGACGGTGGAGGAGATCAACGCCGCTTTCCGCGCGGCGGCGGCGTCCGGCCCGCTGAAAGGGATCCTGGGGTACAGCGATGAACCGCTGGTGTCGAGCGACTATCGCGGCGATGCGCGTTCGTCGATCATCGACGGCCTGTCCACGCTGGTGATCGGCGGCAACCTGGTGAAAGTGCTCGCCTGGTATGACAACGAATGGGGCTTCTCCAACCGCTTGGTCGATCTGGCGCTGCTGATGGAACAACGCGGGCTGTAAACGCCCAACAGCAAAAAGCCCGCTTAAGTTTCCTTAAGCGGGCTTCTCTAAATATGGCTCCTCTGACTGGACTCGAACCAGTGACATACGGATTAACAGTCCGCCGTTCTACCGACTGAACTACAGAGGAATCGTGTGAACGGGGCGCATCATATCCAGCGGCTCCGGGTGTGTCAACGCTAAATTGCCCCAGGCGGTGCGACTGCTCGGTATCTGAGCAATGTGCCCGTCAATCAGCCCATTGCGCGTCGTTTTCCGCCTGGTCTCGCAGCAGGCGCGCCAGCGGATCCTGGCGGTAGAAGCGGCAAAAGTGCTGATACAGCGCCGGGAAGCGTTCGGCCAGCAGTTCGGGAGCGCTGAAGAAATACTCCGACAGCACGGCGAAGCACTCGGCCGCATCGGTGGCGGCGTAGGCATCCATGCTGGCGGCCTCTTCGCCGACCATGTCGATCTCGTCCTGCAGGCTTTCCATCGCGGCGTGCAGATCGTGTTCCCAGGCAGCCACCTCGCGCAGCGGGATCGGCGGCACGCCTGTGGCGACGCCGCCGTTGCGCATATCCAGCTTGTGCACCGCTTCGTGGATCACCAGGTTAAAACCGGAAAGATCGAAAGAGTCCTGCACGTCTTGCCAATTGAGCACGATCGGCCCCTGTTCCCAGCTTTGGCCTGACTGCACCACCGGCCCCGAGTGCACCAGGCCGATCTCGTCCTGCCATTCGTCTTCCACCACGAACGGGGTGGGGTAGAGCAGGATTTCGTTGAAGCCGTCGAGGCACTCCGCGCCGAGCTCCAGCACCGGCAAGGCGAACAGCAGGGCGATGCGCGCCTGCATTTGTGAAGTGAGCTGCAGCCCCTGCAGCGGTACGATGCGCTTTTGCTGCAAAATCTGCCCGGCGACGGCCACCAGCTGCTGCCGCTCCTGCTCATCCAGCGGCGAGAGCAGCGGGATCGCCAGCGCGTCCTGCCACTGGGCCTGAATGTCTGCCTGGGGTTGAGAGGGTTGAGTCGCTTTCCACGGCCATTTAATCATCAGGTTGCTCGTAAAGTCATCACTTGAACGTTCGGCTGCATGCTAGTGCTGTAAAAATGCCGCAAAAGCGGGCATGATAGCAAGCGTTGTCAGGAGAGATGCCGGAGCGGCTGAACGGACCAGTCTCGAAAACTGGAGTAGGGGCAACTCTACCGGGGGTTCAAATCCCCCTCTCTCCGCCATTATTCAATCACTTACGAATAAATCTTTCAACGATCCCCATCACAGATAGCGCTGACTTGGCGCCAAATCATTGAACGACAATCCACTGCCTGCCGTTGATTTTCAGCGTGTATTCGTGCGCCATATTGGCATTTCGTCATCTGAAGCTTGCCCGACTTTCACGCTTCCAGCGCGCTGTGAATATAGCGTTGCGGCGACACGCCCAGTTTTTTGCGAAACATGGCGATGAACGCGCTAGGGCTGGCGTAACCCAGTTCGTGGGCCAGTTGACCCACGGCCACGCCGCGCGCCAGATTGCATACTGCCTCCAGCAGGCGAATTTGCTGGCGCCATTCGGAAAAGCTCAGCGCGGTCTCTTCGCGGAACAGCCGGGCCAGGGTGCGTTCGCTGGCGCCGACCTTTTTTCCCCACCAGGCGAGCGTTTCGCCATGGCCCAATTCACGGCACAAAGCATCGCATACCTGGCGCAGGCGCCGGTCGCTTGGCAGGGTCACGTGACACAGTTGGCCTGTTTGCATGCGTTGAAACTCATCGCTCAGCAGATTTTGAATGAGCGTAAGCCGTTCGGCGGAAATGGCGTTTTCAAGCCCGGCGGCAATCAGGGGATGCAACAGGGGAGTGGCGCTCAGCCCCTGAGGGCGTGCGCCATAGCGGCGAGAAAAGGGCGGTGTAAAGTAGATGTTGTGCGTCACGACGTCATTGATGGCTTCCAAACCGTGCGGTGTGCCGCTGGGGAGCCAAATGGCACGGCCCGGCGAGAGCAGCCAGATATGCTGCGCGGTGGCGATTTTCGCCACGCCGCGCAGCGGCAAAATCAGCTGCCCCTGCTCATGCTGATGGACGGGCTCTTGGCTGCCGGGGCTGTAGCGCAGCTGACGCAGGCCTTCAATACCGTGATGGGATGTCATTTTTACCTGCCTCTGTCCGGTTCTCACCATTTGTGCCTATTGCTGCGATAACGGACAACGTTTGTCCGTCTGGCGACATCCTGACTGTCAGTAGCGCCATTCTGCCATGAACGGGCTTCTCTTTTAAAGTTGAATAATTATCATTTCCATAAAATTCTACTAACAGTCGGAAAGGCGATGAGACAGATGGGCAAATTTTTCAGGGAAAAACCGTTGAAAGTGCTGGTATATACGATAATCGCAGGCTATAGCGGGCAAGCCTTTACCGCGGATGGCGGGCAGAATACCGCAAAAGAAGAGACCCTGGTGGTGAGCGCGGCGGCGTCTCAGGATCAGGATGACGAGAGCACGCTGGTGGCGCACGGCGCCGCCTCCGCGACGAAGTCAAACCAGCCGATTAGCCGCACTTCACAGAGCATCTCGGTGGTGACGCAAGCGGAGATTGACGCGCAAGCGGCGAAAAACGTCCCGCAAGCGCTGCGCTATGTTTCCGGCGTCAACTCGGAGAGCGCCGGGCCGGATACTCGTTTCGACACCATCATCGTGCGCGGTTTTGAAGCCGACGAATACCTTGATGGCCTGCGGCTGCCGCGCGAAGCGTGGTGGAGCCGTCCGGCGTGGGATCCGTTCCTGCTGTCGCGTATCGAAGTGGTCAAAGGCCCTTCCTCGGTACTGTATGGCCAGGCGAATCCCGGCGGGATCGTCAACCTGGTCAGCAAAACGCCGCAGGCGACCCCGTCCGGTGAGGTTTATGTCAGCGCGGGCAACGAAAACCAGTTTGGCGCCGGCGTCGACGCCACCGGGCCGCTGAACGATAACGGCACGCTGTTGGGGCGCGTGGCGGGGACCTTTTTTGATACCAAAACCCAGGTCGATCACACCCGCTATCAGCATTACGACATCGCGCCGTCGCTGACGTGGCAGCCGGATGCGCACACCAGCCTGACGATTATTTCGCAGCTGCGCAAAGATCCGGACAGCGGATTCTACAACCAGATGCCGCTTTCCGGCACCTTGACGCCCAACCCGTACGGCCACATCTCGACCCGTTTTTACGGCGGCCAGCCGGGCTTCGACAAGTACGAACGCCAGCAGGGCAGCATCGGTTACCAGTTCCGGCACGATTTCAACGATACGGTGACTTTCCGCCAGAATCTGCGTTACCTCAGCAGCACCGGCGACTATCTGATGGTCTATCCATGGGGTGTGCATGCGGATGCGCCGCTCATCGATCGCTATTCGATGAACCTGAAGGAGAGCATGACCAACTTCGCGGTGGATAACCAGGCTGAATTCCACTTTGATACCGGTCGGGTGAAACATACGCTGCTGACCGGGATCGACCGGATGCATACCTCGGTGCGCAGCCAGTCGGGCTACGGCGACGCCAGCCCGATTAACTTTCTCAATCCGGACTATAGCGTGCCGGTGGCCATACCGCCGCTCGACAGCAGTACGCACAATACGCTCGATCAAACCGGGCTCTATATCCAGGACCAACTCGAACTGGGGAGCTGGATCCTGAACCTGGCCGGCCGTTACGACGCGGCGAAAACCAAAAGTATCGATCTGCTGAACGACGCTCGTACCGAACGTAATGACTATGCAACGACCGGGCGCGCCGGGCTGCTGTACCACTTCGATAACGGATTGGCGCCTTACATCAGCTATTCCACTTCGTTTGTGCCGAGCAGCAGCAATGACTTTTACGGCCACGCCTTTAAACCGACCGAAGGCAAGCAGACGGAAGTGGGGTTGAAATACGATCCAGTCGGGCTGGATGCCTTGTTTACCCTGGCGTTGTACGACCTGCGAGAAACCAACGTGGCGACCGCCGATCCCGATCACCCGAACTTCAGTGTGCAGACCGGCGAAGTGCGCTCGCGCGGAGTTGAGCTTGATGGCCGCATCAATATCACGCCGGCGTGGTCGGTGCTGGCGTCGTACAATCTGACCGATCCGAAAGTGCTGAGTGCCAACGACGATACGCAGGGCAAGCGTCCGGTGGGCATTGCGCGCAATACCGCCAAGCTCTGGAGCCAGTATGCTTTCGACGGTGCGCTTGACGGTGTGACGCTGGGCGGCGGCGTGCGCTATGTCGGCACCAGCTACGCCACCACGGACAACGGCCTGAAGGTGCCGGCGGCCACGGTCTACGATGCGCGCGTCGGCTATCAGTGGCGCCAATGGCAGCTGGCGCTGAATGCCTCCAATCTCGGCAACAAAACCTACCTGGCTTCCTGCTCCAACAATGGCTGCGAGTACGCGCTGAAACGCCAGTACATCGCGACCCTCAGCTATAAGTGGTGACCGATGCTGTCGCGACGCAGGTTGTTGACCGCTCTCCTGTTGGCCCCGCTTTACGCGCGGGCCGACGCCGGCCGGCCGCCGCAAAAGCTGGCCGTGTTGGATTGGGGGCTGACGGAAATTCTGTTGGCGCTGGGGGTGACTCCGGCGGGCGTCTCGGCGCCGGATTGGTATCGCAAGCTGATCCCGACGCCTGCGCTGCCTGCGTCGGCGTTGGATCTTGGCCTGCTGTTCCAGCCCAATCTGGAAACGCTGTACGCGCTGCGGCCGGACGCGATTGTCATCACACCGCAGCATGCGTTGCTGAAGCCGGCGCTTGAACGCATCGCGCCGACGATCGCGCTGCCGGCTCATGGGCTGACGGAACTCGTCAGCGCCGCCCGGCAATTGGGCGAACGGCTTCAGCGGCAGCCTCAGGCCGCGCAGATATTGGCCAGCCTGAACGGCAAGCTGAGCCGCGCCTCGCTGCTGGCGCAGCAGGTTGAACGTCCGGCGCTGCTCGCCGCCCCGGTAGATGCGCTGCACCTGCGGGTCTACACCGCAGGCAGTCTTCCCGGCGACGTATTGGCCGCCTGCGGGCTGCGCAATGGATGGCATGGCGGCGCGGGAGCGGAAGGCAGCGTGCTGGTGGAGCTGACCCGCATTGCCGACCTGAATGCGTGGCTGATGCTGTTGACGCCTGACGATCAGCGGGAGTCGGTGTCTCAATGGCGCCAAAGCCCGCTGTGGCAACGTCTGCCGCTGACCTCAGCGCACAACCTGAACCTGATAGAAGAAAACATCAGCGATGCCGGCGCCCTGATAACCGCCGGGCGCTTTGCCGATATTTTTACCGGGATGATGATGAGGTGGCGTGATGCATGAATCTTTTTCCCGCCGTCTTTCCTGGGGGGTAATCGCCGCGTTGTGGCTGACGTCGTTGCCGTTGGCGCTGGCCGATATTCATCGGCAGGGCGGCATTGTCGCGTTGTTCTCCGAGCATAATCTCGATCCGGCGGCCATTATCCTGCATAGCATGTGGTTGCCGCGTCAGGGTATGGCGATGGTGGGGGGCGCTACGCTGGGGCTGTGCGGTTGGTTAATGCAGCGTGCGCTGCGCAATCCGTTGGCGGAGCCGATGACGCTCGGCATGACCGCCGGGGCGACGTTGGCGATGGGGCTGGCATCGTTGTGGCTGCCGTCGCTGCTGGTCGGCGCGCGCACCGCCGTGGTGATTGCCGGTGAGATAGCGGCGCTCGCGTGCGTGCTGGCGCTCAGCTGGCGTCAGCGCATGTCGCCGCTGGCGATGGTGCAGGCGGGCATCATGATCAATTTGTGGTGCGGGGCACTGACTTTGCTGATCGCCATTATCAACGATCGCTTTTTACTTCAGGTGCTGATGTGGGGAGGCGGTTCGCTGGCGGTGGAAAACGGGCAAATTCTGCTGCGGATGTTGCCGTGGCTCGCCGTCTGCGTAGTGGGCCTGTTGTTCTTGCTGCGCCCGCTTGAACTGCTGCAACTGCCGGAAACCGTGGTCAGCAGCCTCGGTGCATCGCCGGTGCGCATCCGCGCCGCCGCGGTGTTGCTGGCGCTGACCATGAGCGCCTTCATCATTAACGCCGTCGGCGTCATCGGGTTTTTGGGGCTCGCAGCGCCCCACTTGGCGCGCTTTGGCGGTGCGCGAACATCCCGGCAAATGGTGCTGCATACGGCGCTCATCGGTGCGGGCCTGCTGTGGCTGACCGATCTTTGCGTCTCTCGCGTGTCGCTGGAGAGCGGCCAACTGCTGCCCGTCGGCATGCTGACCGCACTGACCGGCGGCCCGTTGCTGATGCTGCTGGCGCGTTTTGCACGGCAGCAAAGCATCGATCTTGCACCGCCGTTGCCGGTGTCGCAGACCTCGCATCAACGACGGTTCATCTGGTTGTCGGCCGGCATTCTGGCTGCGGGGATCGTGGTCTCTTTATGTTTCGGCCATGGATTGCAGCATTGGCACTGGGCGGAAAGAGGGGAGCTGGCGAACCTGCTGCCATTGCGATTGCCACGACTGCTGGCGGCGGTGAGCGCCGGTGCGCTGCTGGCGGGGGCCGGCGTGTTGATGCAGCGGGTGAGCGGGAACCCGCTCGCCAGCCCGGAAGTGCTGGGTATCGGCGGTGGCGCGGCCATGGGGGTTACGGCCTTCGTGTTTTTGCTTCCCGCTGGCGGCAGTGGCTGGCTGTTGGCGAGTAGCCTGGGGGGCGCGCTGATAAGCCTGTTGCTGACGTTGTGGAACAGCCGTCGAAGCGACTTTAATCCGCAGCGGGTATTGCTCAATGGTTTGGCGCTGAATGCACTATGCCAGGCAGCGGTCAGCATCGTTATGCTCAACAATCTTGCCGCAAGTGCGGTGTTGTTGCCGCTGATGACGGGCAGTACCTATTACGTCGGCGCGTCGTTGGCCCAAGGCGTGTTTGTCATCACGCTGGTTCTCCTGGCGTTGATGCCGCTGTTTCGCCGCTGGCTGGTGCTGTTACCGATGGGCAACGTCGCCGGCGCGCTCGGGGTGCCATTGCCGCGCGCACGTTTCAGCGTGTTGGCTATGGCGGCAGTCATGACCGGGCTGGCGACGTTGCTGGTCGGCCCGGTGTCTTTCATCGGCCTGCTGGGGCCGCATTTGGCGCGCAAGATGGGCGCGAAAGGGCCGCTGATGCAGCTTTACACCGCTGCGCTGTTGTCATCCGCCATCATGACCGTTGCCGACTGGCTGGGGCGCAATGCCCTCTATCCGCGCCAGCTGCCGGTCGGGTTGGTTGCGTCGCTGATCGGTGTCCCCCTGCTGGTATGGCCGTTAATTCGCAATAAGACATTCCAGTCAAAACCATAAAAAGTGTGAATATGAGCAAGGAATTCGGCATGTCGGTATTGATGATGTTGTTTCGTATGGTGCGCGGTTGGCTACTGCTCGCCGTGGTCGCCGGTGTCGTCAGCGGGCTGTGCAATGCCTCTTTGCTGGCGATGATCAATCATGGTCTGACGCAATCCAATGAGGCGTCATGGCTGAGTCCGGGAGGCGATTTTGCGTTACTGACGCTGTTGATGCTGGCGACGCGCGTGGTTTCTCAAACCACGTTTATGGCGCTGGGACAAAAGGTGAAGGCGCGCTTGCGCAGCGAACTGGTGCAAGACGTCAGTGAAACGCGCTGGCTGCTGTTGGAGAAAGCGGGGATGGCAAGAACGCTGTCGGTGCTGACACAGGATCTCGATACGCTGGTAGTGTTTTTCGTCAACCTGCCCAATCTGCTGATTTTCGGCGCCGTTATCGTTGGCTGCCTGATTTACCTTGGCAGCCTGTCATTGAGCGTACTGGCGCTGGCATTGGCGGTGATTGTCTGCGGCAGCCTGGGCTACCGCGCCGCGCACGGCCCTGCGATGCGTTTGTTGCGCCGATCGCGTCAGCGGGAAGATACGTTGATTCAGCAATGCAAAAAATTGTTTGATGGTGCGAGGGAGTTTCGGCTTAACGCGGTGCGCCGCCGTCAATTTGTCAGCGGTGAACTGGCGCAAAATATTGACGCGGTTCGCCGGGAGAGAACCCGCGGTTACGTGTTGTATGGTTTGGCGAGCAGTTGGGGAAGCGCGCTGTTTTTCGCTTTCATCGGCCTGGTGTTATTCAGCTTGCGTGACGGGCTGGCTTTGGACGAACGGGCGCTTACCGGCTATATCATGGTGTTTCTGTATATGATTGTGCCGGTCGAAGGGCTGTTATCCGCGCTGCCTACCCTGGCTGGCGCGCGGGTAGCCATGCAGCGGGTTCAGTCGCTGCGCGCGCAACTCAGGCCCGAAGTTCCACAGCGCCATTTTACGCCCCCCCCTTTTGCTTCGTTGGCGTTGGATAATGTCCGTTACCAATATCAGAACGAAGAAGGGGAGCATTTCACCCTTGGCCCGCTGAATATGCACATTGCGCCCGGTGAACTCATTTTTATCGTCGGTGGCAACGGCAGCGGCAAGACGACGTTGGCAAATCTGCTGGTGGGCATTTATCCTCCTGATAACGGCGCGATTTTGCTTAACGGCGAGCCGATCAACGACGATCTTTTGGAGATGTACCGTCGGCATTTTTCGGTGGTGTTCAACGACTTCTTTCTTTTTGATGATGTGGCGTTCGTCACTGAGCGCACGCAAAAGCAGGTCGAACATTTGCTGCGCCTGCTGAAGTTAAGTCATAAAGTCAGTTTTGCCCACGGCCGTTTTTCAACAATCGCGCTCTCTCAGGGGCAAAGAAAACGGCTGGCTTTACTGCAGGCGTGGTTGGAAGAGCGCCCGGTTTATCTGTTTGATGAGTGGGCCGCCGATCAGGATCCTGAGTTTAAGGCGGTGTTTTACCTTGAACTCTTGCCGATGCTGAAGGCCGAGAGCAAAACGGTCATCGCGATTACTCACGACGATCGCTATTTCTACCTGGCGGATCGCATCATCAAGCTGGAATCGGGGCAGGTGGTCCCATCGATGAGTGGCGCGCCGTCATGATGCTCATCGTTTTCACTCAGCAAGATATTTGGCTTTATTCCCTCATGCTTGATGATTCGCCCCGGCTTTCCTCAGGAAAGTGAATGCGGTGATAGTGTACTGTTGCCCGCGGGTAAGGTAATTTGCTGATGGCAATGACGACTGACGCAGGGGCCAACGGACATGAATGAAAGGATCGACTACCACATCGAGAAATACCACTTCGCGCCGCTGGATGAAACCCCGCGGCTTGCGCGCCAGTGGAGCGAGGTGTTGAACGAGTGTCGCCAGACGCAGGCCGGGGCGGAACAGCGTCTGCGCATTGCGCTGCTCAACGTGGACTATGTGACCAGTTTCGAATTGCCGTTTCGCTTATTGCTGGTGCGGGCGCCGCAGCTGATTGCCGGCCTGCGCGATGAGCTGTCGATCAGTCAAAAAAATGTGGTGTTCAACGGCAAGCGCTTTGGCTGCGTTTACAGCCTGAAAAGCGATTTAAGCGACGTGCCTGAGGCCTTCCAATATGGCCTGTCGACCCGTATTCACCGAACTTCGGCGTCGGGCGTAGACGCGCTGCCTTACCGGGAAATCGCCAAAGCGCTCAAGGCGCCGCGTGAGCGGCTTAAGCTGGCGCTGGAGCAGGGGCTACGCGTCACGGCGCTGGACGGACTGTTCTGGTTCGGCATACAGCGCATCGCCGCAGAAGTGCGCAGGCTAAGAAAAACCGGCATGACGATCGTGACGGCGGAAACGGAGATTTTCGACACCCTGACCGGCACGACGCGCCAGGTTCCGGTATACCGGTTGGCCGATCGTTAAACGCCGCTTCCGCACAGCGGAGGTTCAAACCAAGAACCTCCTTATTAATGCTACCGCTTACCGATAGGCTTCATTCCGCGCGATGGCGTATTTGCCGCTGCCCAGCAGCAGGATGGCGAGTCCGCCCATAAAGAACACCAGCTCGTTTTCAATGCCCCAGGCGCCGACGTCGGTGACGGTGAAGACCTTGCCGGTGCCCACCATCAAAAACGCCACCACCAGCGTAAAGGCGTAAACCAGCGCGGCGGGGCGGGTGAACAGCCCCAAAATGATCAGGATCGGCGCCAGGATCTCCCCCACATACACGCCATAGGCGATGAAGGCGGGTAGCCCCTGTTCCTGCAACGCCCCGGCGATCCAGCCGACGCCGTGCTGAATCTTCGCCACGCCGTGAAACAGCATTAGCCCGCCGAAGGTTAGCCTGAGCGCCAATTTGCCGGCGTCCGGGTGGTCAAAAAAGCGAGTGAATGCCGCATTGAGTGACTTAACCATGGCTTTTTCTCCTGAATAGGAATGATTTTCAATCAATATATCAGCCGGATGAATGCGAAAGCTGTTCTGGATCAGGAAAACGGCGGGCTTGGCGTTAAATCGCCGGGCGAGGCCGGCGGTGCGGCCTGATTTTTAGGTGGAATGACCTGTGCGCACCGGCCGAACCGGGGATGAGAAAAGTCATCGGCAGAGGTGGCCCGCCGCGTAGCCCATCTCTTTTCTGTATGTGTTGGCTACCCGATTTGCGTTTTCATCAAGGATTGTCAAAGGACAGGCAACGTAAAGATTCATAAGGTTTTTTTGCAGCAATGAAAAGGTGCGCGTTTTCGCTTTAATAACCCAATAGAGTTACCTTTATTTTTATTTTGAACCGCTAAATCATTAACGCTTTTTTTCGGCCTTTTTATTGGGAATTATCTTGCTTATTTTGTCTTGCGAAAGTTGATCCTGTGGGGCGTACGGCCAGTGGCGGGTTTTATTTTTATAGATTTTCTTATTTTTTGATGGCAATTCAATGCCGAAGAGAATGAGGGAGATTGACTGAGGGGGTTGTGAGGGGGGTGTAAATTCCCATGAACTATTTTTCCTGGCGTAAAAGTAATCGATTCAGTGCTGTTTTAAGTTATTGAATTGTTTGTTTTATGTATATTGATTTGTTATTTTTTTATTAAAAAAATAATATTTTTTCTTGATATTGGGTTTGCCTTTGCTAGTATCAAATTAGTGGTCTTATCAGTTAGGGAAACATTTCTTGTAAATGGAACAGATCGCTGGTCTTAACACGGTTCCTGTCGTTGCTGCGCTTACGTGGTTATTTTGCCGTTATAGTAAATGATATCTCTAATGCCACTTTAGTCTGCGAGACTCTTTACCGCAGTGGTGCTTTTGCCGCGGTAAGCCGTATGAGAACACACACGAAGGGGAATTGAATCTTAAATTATCCTGATTATTACCCTGAGTTAACTATAAAAGAATGATGCTTTATCCACCAGGCTGTTTGTGTACCAATAGGTATTCGGTGCACCACGGCGGAATGTTAATCTGTGCTTTAGCTTTAAAATTAATAATCAAAACTCTCGCCAAATTGTTTATTTTCACACCAGGTTTCGCATGTGTAAGTACTGAGTGCTGGAAATGAAAGTCACACTGCCATCGTCTTCTATTGATCATTGCGTGCTACCCGCTTGCAAGAAACGACTGGCTGTCATGGTTTTATGAAAAAATTTCACTATTTACTGTAGTTATCATTTGCTAATTAAATTATTTGTATCCAGTGGTATTACTGGAATTATCCTACCAAGGATGAAACGTTGTTTTTAGGGCAGTTTTTGATTTTTTTCCTATTCTTAGCTTGCATAATTATTGTTTTTAATTTATTGATTTTAAAAGGAAAAAATAAATATGCAAATGTAAAATAGTTTAAACCGATCACTGTTATTCTATTGATAGGTTCAACCTATTATTTTTGTTAATATTAATACATCTAAACAATTTGCGAGCTTGGTGACGACTAACTTACGCTAAAAGGACTCTGGGAAAGACTGGCGAACGTAAAAGCCCGCTTTATTAGGCTTTATGTTTCTAGTGCTGATTGAAAAGGATATCAGGCCATGAATGAAGTCATCTCAACGGAAGTGAATGGCGTCGAATTTGATCCACGATACAGTGAAATTGAATTCACGCTTTCGGAATATGACAGCCAAACCGATCCGCTTAATGCCGTAGACAATGCGCGTGATATCAATTGGCACGCCATTCGCGAGCAGTCTGCCGCGTTGCTGGAACAGTGCTTCGATTTACATGTCGTGCTGTGGTTTATGCGCGCCAATCTTCATATCGACGGTTTTTCGGCCTTCTACCAGGGCATTAAGGATATTGACGCCAAATATGCCGAGGAGGGCGCCACCATTTTCCCTCAGGCGGACATGGAACCCTCATCGGACAGCTTTCATGCGGCCGCATTAGGGTGGCTCGCCACATCGTCCTGTCTGCACGAAATCAAGAACAGCAAGATTTTTCCCGACACGCCGTTAACCACCGACGAGCTGCTGAATATGCGGCTTGACGAGCAGGAAGGCAAAAGCCTGCATTTTTCGGAGGTGGTAAAGGTGCTGGGGCAAGCCGACAGTTATTTTGCCGGCAGAAATCTGCCTTCGCTGAAAGAGCAATTGGCGCTGGAAATCGATGCGCTGGAGCGCGTCGAGAATTACGCCAATCTGCAGGCTGAAGATTATCGTTTGGACTGTCGGCAGGTGCGCGACTATTTGAAACAGTTCAGCCGCCAGCTGGCTTCACTGGAACAGCAGGAATTGCCGGCTGAACGGGATGACGCGGAGATTGACTCGCCGGATGCTGACGCGCCTGTCGTCATGCCCGGCAAATATATCCGTTCCCGGCAGGATGTCATCTTGCTGTTGGATCAGGTTTTGGACTATTTCCAAAACTATGAGCCCAGCCATCCGGCCCCCATTCTTATTCGACGTTCACAAAAAATGATCGGTATGGACTTCGCGACGATTGTTGAGGAGCTTTTGCCGGAATCTCTGGCCTCGTTAAATCAATTGTCCGGGAAGTAATTTTTATCACAAAGGAGTTTTCCAATGGCTAAGGACTCAAGCTCTCAGAAATTTATCGGTAAAAATAACGCGCCGCGCGTGCAAATTGAATATGACGTAGAGCTTTACGGTTCACAAAAGAAAGTGGAGTTGCCCTTTGTTACGGGGGTCATGTCCGATCTCTCTGGGCATCGGAAAAAGCCTTTGCTGCCGATCGAAGAGCGGAAATTCCTGACCTTTGATCAGGACAACTTCAACGATCGCATGCGCGCCATCAAGCCTCGTCTGCAATTTTACGTAGAGAACACCCTGAGCGAAGACGATGCGTTGCTGGACGTGGAATTGGAGTTTGAATCGATGGATGACTTCACGCCTGGCGCCATCGCCAAACGGGTTCCGCAGATGCAACGCCTGCTTGAAGCCCGGGAGCATCTCACGGAGCTGATCACCTATATGGATGGTAAATCCAGCGCGGAAGAAGTGGTGAAGAATCTGCTGGAGAAACCCGATTTTCTGCATCGTTTGGTGACGGATGCGCGTAAAACGGTCGCGGATGCGGAACAGGATGTGCAGGATCCCGGCAATAAAGGAGATGAGGAATGAGAGCGAGGCAACGACGCTATTCGGCTAAGCAGCAGGCTACGGCAGTCGCTGAAGTTGAAACGCAGGACACGGAAAATGAGCTTGACGGTTTGCTCAAGCGTTCATTCCGGCCCAGAACGAACGAGGCTTCGGAAGCGGTTCGTCGGGCTATCGGCACGCTGTCCGAATATGCCAACAAAGGCAAGGTCAAGGTCAGTCAGGATGTCGTATTGACCATTGAATCGTTGATTGCCCAGATCGACGAACAGCTTTCGCAACAGATGAACAATATCTTGCACCACAAGGAGTTCCAGAAGCTGGAGTCCGCCTGGCAAGGTCTGAGTTATCTGGTCGATAACACCAACGTCAGCGAAACGCTCAAGATCCGGGTGTTGAACATCAGTCAGGATGAGCTGACGCGCAATTTGCGGCGCTATCGGGGCTCCGCCTGGGATCAAAGCCCGGTGTTCAAACAGATTTACGAACAGGAATATGGTCAGTTCGGCGGCGAGCCGTTCGGTTGCATCATCGGTGATTTTGAATTCGATCACAGCCCGATGAGCGTCACGCTGCTGACCGAGTTGGCGAAAATTTCCGCGGCGTCGCACTGTCCGTTCATTTCCGCCGCGTCGCCGTCGCTGCTGCAGATGAGCAAGTGGAACGAACTGGGCAACCCGCGGGATATCGGCAAGATTTTCACCACGCCGGAATATGCGTCCTGGCGCCGCCTGCGCGAAAGCAACGACTCGCGTTACCTGGTGTTGACGATGCCGCGTTTCCTGTCGCGTTTGCCTTATGGGGCGAAAACCAACCCGATCGAAGAGTTCGCTTTCGAGGAGTCCGTCAGGCCGGATGTGGATGATGATTTTTCCTGGGCCAACTCGGCGTATGCGATGGGCGTCAACATCAACCGCGCGTTCCATGAGTACGGCTGGTGTTCGAAGATTCGCGGCATCGAATCCGGCGGCTCGGTGGAAGAACTGCCCGCCTACGCGTTTCCTTCCGATGAGGGCGGATATGAACTGACGTGCCCGACGGAAGTGGCCATTTCCGATCGGCGCGAGCAAGAGCTTTCCGACGCCGGGTTCTTGCCCCTGGTCTATCGCAAGCATTCCGATTTCGCCGCTTTTATCGGTTCTTGCACCATGCACGCGCCGGCGAAATACGAGGATCCCGACGCGACGGCCAACGCCAAGCTGTCTTCGCGCTTGCCTTATATTTTCGCCACGTGCCGATTCGCGCACTATTTGAAATGCATCGTGCGCGACAAAATCGGTTCTTTTCGGTCCAGGGACGATATGCAGCTGTGGCTGAATGACTGGCTGATGAACTATGTCGATGGCGATCCTTCCGTATCGACCGAGGCGACCAAGGCGCGTCGTCCATTAGCCGCCGCCGAGGTGCGCGTTGAAGATGTGGAAGACGATCCGGGTTATTACCGCGCGCATTTCTATTTGCGCCCGCATTACCAGTTGGAAGGCATGACCGTGTCCTTGCGACTTGTATCAAAACTTCCGTCAGCCAAAAAAGATGGGAGCAGATAAGTTACGGCTGGTCATTGGTTTGGATATTGCCGACGTTAATTATTAAATGGCGTTGGTGGGAATTGATATTTCATTGAAATTTAGTGGCGCTGTTTTTTACGCTATTGCTATTTATTAATGGCTAATGGGTTCTCATTGTCGCTATTTCAATGATCGCGTAGGCAATATAACGACTTATCTGAATAGACTTTTCAATTAACGAAGTAGACCTATCAGTCAAGGAGACAAAAAATGAGCACGAAAGCTTTAGTAGACTATTTTTTGAAAATTGAGGGTGTTGATGGTGAATCACCCGACCAAACCTACCCTGGCTGGATTCAGCTGCAAGCCTGGCAATGGGCGGAAGAAAACGCCGGCCGTTGGGGGTTCGGGAGCGGCGGCGGTTCAGGCAAAGTCGAGATGAAAGACTTTGAGTTTCGCATGGTGAGCAACAAGGCTTCGCCGAAACTGTTCCTGATGTGCGCCACCGGCGAGCATATTCCTCAGGCAAAACTTGTTTGCCGTAAATCAGGCCAGGGTCAGCAAGACTTCATTGCCGTGACCTTCAGCAACTGCCTGGTTTCCTCATTCAAGACCGTGGGTAATATGCCGCTGAATTCCACCATCGGTACTGAAATCGATACCGTGCTGCCAACCGACGTTATCAAGCTGAATTTCGCACGTATCGAAGTTGAGTACAAAGAGCAAAACAATGATGGCTCCATGGGTGCGGTAATTAAGACGGGGTATGACCTCAAGCTTAATGCCCGTATCTGATCATTGATGTCACAACACTAATTGCAGGCTGTCTGCCCGCAGCGATTGCGGGCAGACATAAGCCTTATCGCGAGGTGTTAAATGAAAGCGTCATTGCCCATGCTATTCGATAAGCTCAGCGTGAGACATCAAAGCGCCAGCGCCGATAATTGGAGGCGTGTTTTGGTGCGTGATATCGAATTTTTACTGAATGACGCATCGCGCAGCGCTGATTTGAAACTTCATGATTATGCGCACAGCGAAAGTTCGGTATTGAATTATGGCCTGCCGTCGCTGAGCCAACGCATACCGATTAATACCGATCCGTTAACGCTGGCGAGACATATACAAAGAATCATTACTTCGTTTGAGCCGCGTCTGGATCCGAAAACGATTCGTGTGGTGCCTGTAGTGAATGAACGCCAATCGTATGTGCTGGCGATTTTATTCGATATTTATGGCACCTGCTCATTACCGGGTGACGAAATGCTGGTTAATTTGCGCATCGCTCTTGATTATTCCTGTGGCGCCGTACACGTATTTGATTAATAGGGGTGACTATGTTCAGTGAGCGCTTTCTCCAATTATATAATGATGAGCTGCGTTATTTTCGCGAGGCCGGTCGTCAGTTCGCCTCTTCTCATCCCCAGGTCGCCCAGCATTTAGGCATGCATATCGACGGCGTGCTGGATCCTTTCGTTGAGCGTCTGTTGGAGGGCTCCGCGTTCCTTTGCACCCGCATCCAGGAAAAGCTGAACAATGAGCAGCCGGAATTTGCCCTGCAAATGCTCTCACGCCTGGCGCCGCTGTGGTATACGCCGGTTCCCGCAATCGCCACCGTCGCGATTAAGCCCGATCTCTCTTTTCCCCAGTGGCACAGCCAGGTTGACCTGCCGCGCGGGAGCCGCATGACCCTCAACGATATCTCGCTGAACAACAAACCCGCCACGTTCACCACGGCGCGGCATATTAAAGTGCAGCCCGTTGAGATTTCACTGGCGGAATGCGAGATTTTGCCGCCGCACCATTTGCCTGACGGCGCCGCCAGACACATGCAGGATTGCTCGGCCTACGTCAGGATATGCCTGACGACGCACGGCGTGCTTCCCGTCTCGGAGCTGGATCTCGAGCCGCTGCACCTGACGCTGGCGGAAGATACGGTGCGGGCCAATCAACTGCTGGCCGCGTTGCTTAATCGCACCTTGCGCATCGTGCTATGGGCGAAAAGCGACGACCGGCCAATCTTCAAAGTCCTGCCGCCGGGCAGCTTGCGCCTGGGCGGCGTCAGCGATGAAGAAGCCTTGTTGCCCACCGTGGTGGGGGAACTGCCCGGCAACCGGCTGATGCGTGAATACTTCGCCGCGCCAAGCCGCTTCTTCAGCCTGGAGCTGCATGGCGTGCAGGATTTTCTGCGCCAATGTGAACGCGTTCACGAGTTCGAGATCTTGTTCGCGCTGGAGCAACGCCCACTCACTCTGATCGGTCGCGTCAACGCCAGGGATTTTCATCTTTTCGCGACCCCGGTCATCAACCTGTATCGCCGCCATTGCTCGCCGGTGCTGCTGACGGATGAGCGCACGGAGCACCAGCTGGTGGTCGATCGTTTGAACACCTCGCTGTATGAGATACACAGCGTAAAACAGGTGAAAGGCATGCTGCCCGACGGCAACCCGGTGATTTTCTCTTCGCTGCAGGCCGACGTGCAGTACGACTGCGAGCGGGAGCCGGCCGGTTATACGCTGCACCGTCGCCGGGAGCCGTCGCCCTCCAAGTACAACAATCCGCACCTGCCCAACGAAGATACCTTCATCGCCATCTCGCCGGGAAAAAGCGGCATCGACATCGACGACATCACGTCGCTCAGCGTCGAGGCGCTGGTCTGCGAACGGCATCTGGTGCCGGCGCACCTTCAGCAGCCGCATTTCCAGCTGGAAACGGCGATGCCGATCCACCAGGTGGAGATCGTCCGCTACCCGAGCAACCCGGTCGCGGTACCGAACATAAGCCAGGCGTGGCAGGCGATTCAGATGCTGGCCTCCAATCCTCTGCGCCATGCGCGCCCCGACGTTCAGGATTGTTCAGCGCTGTTGCGCGACTGGCTGTCGTTGTTCTGCCATCAGGATGACTCCAGCCAGCGCAAGCGCATCGCCAGCATCAAAAATGCCTGGGTGGAGCACCACTTCGAACGCAATCAGGGGCCGGGGCCGCTGGCCTGGATCCGCGGAGCCGAGATCGCCGTCAACTTAAGCGCCAACCATCATGCCGACCACGGCGCCTATCTGTTCGGCAAAATATTGCACCACGCGTTGAGCCAATACGGCGACCTGAACCAAACGTTAAGCATGAAGCTGTTGCTGGATGGGGAAACCCACGCCGACTGGGGGGCGCTCTACTATGGCTGATATGTCGTTGATGCGTGAAACGGCGCTCTCGTTGGAACAGGCGCCGACGCCGGGGGCGCAAAGCGAAAGCGCGGGCCAGGCCGAAATCCGCGGGCTGTCCAATCGACAGGATTTTTTCGAGCTGCTGCGGCGTATCGAACGCGCGCAGCCGGATGCGCCGCGGCTCGGCGTCTCCAACGATCGCAGCCGCGAAAGGCTCTGCATTACCCAGCCGGCGGATATGGCGTTCGCTTCGCGTGAAATCGCCTCTATCGTGCAGCGCCCTAAGCAAGTGCTGATCCAGGCGCGGCATTTCGGCATGTTCGCCCCCTACGGCCCGCTGCCGATCCATGTGACCGAGCACGCGCGCACCGAAGTCATCGCCAGACGCAACCAGGCGTTTCAGCAGTTCGTCGGCATCGTCAGCCAGCGCTTCGCCGTATTGCACTACCGGGCCTGGGCGCAGCTGAAGGCGATGATCGGCCATGAGCATGACGATGACAAAAACCCGTTCTTGCGCCATTTGCGCCAGACGGTGGGCGTCGATACGGCGCTGACGGTGAACCCGCATATCCAGCGCCTGCGCGAGGCGTACCCCGGCACTTATTTGCCCGGTCGCCGCTCGCTGCGGCAGCTCAACAAGATGTTGGCGGCCTATTTCGCCGTTCCCATCACGATTACGCCGCGCTACGCCAAGTGGATCGACGACGGCAAGCAAAGCGGCAGCCAAAAGCTGGGCAAGTTGGGCAGCACGCGCATCGGCAGCCGCTTTTTCGATGCCCAGTACGGCGCGCATATTCAGATCGGCCCGCTGGGGGCCCCGCAGTATCAGCAGTATCAGCGCGGCAGCCGGCGGCTGCAGGCGCTGGTGAGTATCTGTCATGACTTTACGAGCCATCAGCTGATGCTGGATGTCAGCCTGCTGATCGCCACGGAGCCGGGCATGGCGGCGCAGCTGGGCGGCAAGTCGCTGAGTAAAGACAGCTGGCTGAAACCTAAGACAGGGACGTTTAGGCAGCTGGTTTATCAATCAACAACTTAATATAAGGAAATTTAAGGTGTATCAACGAGAACGTCTTTTTTCGCGATTGGGCCACTTTGCCTATCAGTCGTTCGTCGAAGCGACCAAGCTGTGCCGAACCTTCAGGCACGAATACGTGGAGCTGGAACACTGGCTGAAAGTCCTGGTGGACAAGGAACGCGGCGACTTGCCGCTGATCCTGGCGCACTACGCCATCAACAGTCAGCGCATCAGCGATGCGTTGGATCGCATTCTTCATACCTTGCCTAACCGCACGAATGCGGTGGTGGATCTGTCGACGCAACTGGAAACGGTGGTGGAAAGAGGGCTGCTGATGAGCCAGCTCGCCGAAACGCCGTCCGGCGGGGTGCGCACCATTCATATCCTGGTCGGCATTCTGCAGGATCCCACGTTGCAGCGCAGCCTGTACCGGCTGAGCGACGAGTTCAAAAAACTGCCGATCCCGCAGCTGTTCGATGATTATCCGGCGATTCTGGCGGAGTCCGTCGAGCATGAGGAAGAGGAAGAAGAGGTCTACAGCGCCCACGGCGATGCGCCGGAGGCGTCCGAGACGGTCGATATTCTCGATAAATGGTGCGCCGATCTGACCCGCCAGGCGCGCGACGGTGAAATCGACCCGGTGATTGGCCGCGAAGCGGAGCTGCGCCAGGTGATCGACATCTTGCTGCGTCGCCGGCAGAACAACCCGATTTTGGTGGGCGAAGCCGGGGTCGGCAAAACGGCGGTGGCGGAAGCGCTGGCCTGCAAGATAGCCCAGGGGCAGGTGCCGCCGCTGCTGCAGGGCGCCCGGCTGCTGTCTTTGGATCTGGGGCGCATGCAGGCCGGGGCGAGCATGAGGGGCGAATTCGAATCGCGCCTGAAAGCGCTGATCGACGCCATCGCGCATTCGGCGGTGCCGGTGATCCTGTTTTGCGACGAGGCGCATACGCTGGTGGGCGCCGGCGGGCAGGCCGGCACCGGCGACGCCGTCAACCTGTTGAAACCGATGCTGGCCAGGGGGGCGCTGCGCATGGTGGCGGCGACCACCTGGTCGGAATACAAACAGTTTATTGAGCCGGACGCCGCGCTGACGCGCCGTTTCCAGTACGTGTTGGTTTCTGAACCCGACGAAGAGAATGCGGTGAACATGATGCGCGCCATCGCCCCGCATTTTGCGCAGCACCACAGCGTCAAGATCCGCGAGTCGGCGCTGCAGGCGGCGGTGCATTTGTCGCTGCGCCATCTGCCGTCGCGGCAACTGCCGGACAAAGCCATCAGCCTGCTGGATACCGCCTGCGCGCGGGTGGCGCTGAGCCAGCATGCGCTGCCTGAAAAAATCGAGTCGCTCGAGGCCGGGTTGGCGGTGAAGCGCACCGAAATGAACGGCCTGCAGGAGGAAAGCAAATTCGACGATCTGGCGCTCAGCCGCATCACTGAATTGCAGCAGACCCTCAGCGATATGGAAGGCGAACTGGCTGTGCTGCGTCAGCGGCAGGCGCAGGAGCAACAGGCGGTCACCACCTTGCTCGACGCGGAGCGGCAGTCGCCGGAGCGCTTGCCGCAGTTGGCCTCCGAGCTGGGAGCCTTGCAAGACGGCGGTCTGCCGTTGGTGTATCCGTGGGTGGATGACCGCGTCGTGGCGGAAGTGTTGTCGGATTGGACCGGCATCCCCACCGGCCGCATGCTGCAAAGCGATCTGGACAATGCGCTCAATCTCAATCAACTGCTGAGCCGCCAGATATTCGGCCAGCAGACGGCGATCGATGAAATCGCGCAGGCGGTGCGCATCTCCCGCGCCGGCATTCAGGCGCACGATCGGCCATTGGGCGTTTTCATGCTGTCCGGCCCGAGCGGCGTCGGCAAAACGGAGACCGCGTTTGCGCTGGCGGAGGCGATGTACGGCGGCGCGCATAACCTGATCGTCTTCAATATGAGCGAGTTTCAGGAATCGCATACCGTTTCCACCCTGAAAGGGGCGCCGCCGGGCTATGTCGGCTACGGCAAGGGCGGCAAGTTGACGGAGGCGGTGCGCCGCAAACCTTATTCCATCGTCTTGCTCGACGAATTCGACAAGGCGCATCCCGATATCCACGAGGCGTTTTATCAAGTCTTCGACAAGGGCGTGATGGAAGACGGTGAGGGCCGCATGATCAGCTTCCGCCAGTGTTTCATTTTAATGACGAGCAATATCGGCGCCGGCGAAATAGAAGCGACGCTGGCGGAAACGCCGGATCTGAAAACCGAAGCGCTGCGGCCGATGTTGCACGACGTGCTGGCGCGCTTCTTCCCGGCGGCGCTGTTGGCGCGCATGAACGTCATTCCCTACGTGCCGCTTTCTACCGAAGCGATAACCCATATCGCCACCAAACAGATTTCGCGTTTACAACAGCGTTTGCACAAAGAAGTGGGCGTGTCGCTGGTGCTGGAAGGCGACATTCCAGGCTGGATAGCCAAACGCATCAGCGCCCATCCTTCGCGCGGCAGAGCGGTCGAGTCGCTGTTGCAGCAGGCGATTTTGCCGCCCATCAGCAATGAAGTGCTGAAGCGCAAACGGACGGGACAGGAACTGCAGAATATCCAACTCATGGTCGAGAACGATAGTTTAAGTGTTTATTTCGACTGATTTTTAATTTGCCGCCGGCCCGTAAACGCGGGGCGGGGTTCGATATCGGATCAGAGAGGTTGTTATGCCTTTAATCGAAATTGATAACCCGGTGTTAGCCGAATTAAATGCGTTTCCACTCAGCTTCACCACCAAAGAAGGGTTGTCGAGCAACTCGCAATATACGCTCGAATTCGAATGTGAACAGGCGGACGTTGATTATGAATCTCTGCTGGGTCAAGGGATCAGCATTCAAATAGAAAGGCCGGATTTCGGCGCGCGGCCGTTTTACGCTTACGTGATCGGCGCTTCCGATTCAGGGCAGCATCAGGATAAGTTCGTTTATAAGCTGGAGCTGAGCACCTGGCTGTGGTTTTTGATGCAAAACCGCAACAGCCGCATTTTCCAGGATTTGAACGTGCTCGACATCATCGAGCAAATCTTCTCGCGCTACGGTTTTGCCGACTACCGTCTGGATATTCAAGGCACTTATCCGACGCGTGAATATTGCGTGCAGTTTTCCGAAACGGATTTCGCGTTTATCAGCCGCCTGCTGGAAGACGAAGGCATCTGGTATTACTTCGATCACGCCGAGGATAAACACACGCTGGTGATCACCGACCGGCAGAATTTCGACGATCTGGATTTCGGTTACGCCGTGTTGCCGTTCATGCCGGACAGCGAAGAAAACCGCGCTATCCGCGAAGGGATCCAGCGCATCCAGCGCTCCCGCAAAGTGCGCCCGAATGAAATCGTGCTGCGCGACTTTGACTTCCAGAACCCGCGCAAGAACCTGCAAACCAAGGTGGAAGAAAGCCGCCTCGGCCTGCAGAACACCCCGCTGGAGTGGTACGACTACGCGGCGGGTTATGTGGATACCGAACGCGGTGAAAACCTGGCGCGGCTGCGCCTTGAAGAAATGCAAAGCGACGGCCATCTGCTGTTTGGCGAGAGCAACGCCGTCGGGCTGATGGCCGGTAAGGATTTCTCCTTGATTTTGCACCCGGACGCCAACCGCAACCGCCGCTTCAAACTGACCCGTTGCGACTATGTGTTCGTGCAAGACGGCCCGGACAGCAGCAGCGACGGCCGCAACGTCACCTGCCGTTTCAATGCGTTGAACGACGACGTGCCGTTCCGCCCGCTGCGCGAAACGCCAAAACCGCAGATGCCGGGCATCCAGAGCGCCACCGTGGTCGGCGCGCCCAACTCCGAAGTGCATACCGACAAATTTGCGCGCATCCGCGTGCATTTCCACTGGGATCGCTACAAAACCACCGAGGAAGACAGCTCTTGCTGGATCCGTGTGGTGCAGGCCTGGGCGGGGAAAGGCTGGGGCGTGATCGCCATGCCGCGCGTCGGCCAGGAAGTGCTGGTGACCTATGTCGACGGCGATCTCGATCGTCCGATGGTGACCGGGATTGTGTATAACGGCGACAACCCGCCGCCTTATCAGTTGCCTGAATACATCAACTACTCGGGCATGGTGTCGCGTTCGCTGCGCTTCGGCAAGCCGCAGCATGCCAGCCAGTTGACCTTCGATGACAACCGCAACAACGAACGCGTCATGCTGCATGCCGAACGCGATCTGCAAACCACGGTGGAGCGCAACCAGGCCACCGAGGTGGGAATGGACAAGTTCGACATCATCCGCCGCACCTTTACCGACTGGTTCACCAACCACGTCTCTTACAAGGATTACGTCTTCAGCATTACCGGGTTTGACGCCTCGATTAAAGGCGTCAGCGCGTCGATGACCGGCGTCAGCCTCACCGCCACCGGCGTGAGCACCTCGTTCACCGGCGTCAGCACCTCGTTCACCGGCGTGAGCACGTCATTTACCGGCGTCAGCACTTCGTTCACTGGGCTGAGCACCTCGTTCACCGGGCAGAGCACCAGCTGCACCGGCGTATCAAACTCGATGACCGGCGAAAGCAACTCCTTCACCAGCATCAGCAACAGCATGACCGGCGAAAGCAACAGCTACACCACGGTCAGCACCAGCCAGACCGGCAGCAGCACCAGCTTTACCGGCGTCAGCGTCAGCACCACCGGATCGTCGACCAGCACCACCGGCTGCAGCATCAGCACCACCGGATCGTCGACCAGCACCACCGGCTGCAGCATCAGCACCACCGGCAGCAGCGTGAGCACCACCGGCAGCAGCGTCGGCACCACCGGCAGCAGCGTCAGCAGCACCGGCAGCAGCGTCAGCAATACCGGCAGCAGCGTCAGCAATACCGGCAGCAGCACCAGCACGACAGGGGTGTCGATCAGCTATACCGGCGCGTCACTGTCCGAGACCGGCGTCGATTTGAAAAAAGTCGGGATGCAAAGCAAAAACTAACGAGGCGCGGCAATGAGAATCATACGGCCACAGCAATTGGTGGCGATTAAAGGAAGTTACCAGATCGGGACAGACAGCCGGCTCGGCATCAGCGTCGTGGCCGGATGCTACCTGTCCCGGCCTGAACACTTCGTGAACGAAGCCGAAATCTGGGAGGCGTGGAAGCGTGTGCCGCTCAGCCTGCCGATATTGGATGTTGCCGAGCCGAAGCCGTTCGCCGAATACCTGATCGCCGGCCATGCCGGTATCGGTCAGCCGGTGAAAACGCTGAATGTCAGCGCCGACATCGGCGGGCTGAAGCGCCGTTGGCGGGTCGAGGGCGAGGGACGGCGCGGCGCGATGGAGGTGGAACCCTTCCTCAGCGTGCCGCTGGATCACACCTCCGCCTGGGGCGGCAAAGACAACAAGGAGAACCCGTTTGGCCGCGGCTGCAATGACGGGCTGCGGCCGCTGCTGATGACGCTGTCTCCCGAGGGGACAGCGCAGGAGCGCTCTCCGCTGGCGGCGCCGGCGCCGGTGCCGCACGAGTTTGCGCTGCGCAAGGCGCACATCGATAAGGTGGCGGGCCAGATCGCCGGCAAAGCCTATCTCGAGACGGTATTCCCCGGGCTGCCGGCCAATATCGATCGGCGTTATTTCCAGATGGCGCCGCCGGCGCAATGGTTGCCGGAAGCGGCGTGGCCGGATCGGGTGCCCTTCGAGCTGCAGGGCGTCGGCGCGCAAAGCGAGGCGATTCGCGGCGAGCTGCCGGCGGTGCGCGGACGGGCGTTCATCCGCCGTCACGATAGCGACAGTCTCGAGGAAATCGAGCTGCAGCGCAAAACGCTGTGGTTCCTGCCCGACAGCGACATCGCTTTGCTTATCTTCACCGGCAATGCGCCGTTGACGCATCTGCTGGACGAGTCCATCGAGTCCGTCATGCTGGCGTTGGATCGCTGCGATGCGCCGCGCTCGTTCGACTATTTCCAACAGGTATTCCGCAAGCGCAGCGACGATGACGCCTCGCCATTTGAGTTTCTGTTCGATCCGGATCTGATGCCGGCGGAGATGGGGTTGAACGTCATCCAGGCGGTGTCGGATCACCCCAGCGACTTGCGTTACGATCCGTCGCCCACCTCTCTGGGCGATTCCGCCGTGTTCTATCGACGCATCCGCGAGGCGATCGCCTTGCACCAGCAACAAACGTCGGTGGAGCCGGCTTCCGTGACGCTGCCCGATTTGCCGGATCTTCCCGCCGAAGACGGCAATGACGCGTTTTTCCCCGATAGCGCGACCGTGGAAGGAAAGACCTTCAGCGGTTTGCGCTGCGAGGCGCTGTCGGGCCGGCATTTTCTGCAGTGCCGCTTTGAGCGCTGCGATTTCTCGCAGGCTTCTTTTGAGAACTGCACCTTCGAAAACTGCGTTTTTGATGGGGTCAACCTGACGCAGGCGGCGCTGCGCCAGATCCGCATGATCTCGTGCACGCTGCAAAAGCCGTTGCTGGCGGAAAGCGTGTGGCAAGAGGCGGTCTTCGAACGGGTGACGCTGGCGGAGCCTCAGGGGCAAGGCCTGCGCGCCGACCACGTGAAGCTGGATAACTGCGTTTTCGAGCGGGGCGATTTCACCGCGAGCCGCTTTGAACACGCGGCGATCGGCAACGGCATGTTTAATGGCGCGACGCTGATCCGCGCGCAGTTTCTGCAAGGCGAGCTGGACGCGTGCGTGTTTAACCGCTGCCTCGCCGAAGAGGCGGTTGCGCTGGAGATGACGCTCACCAAAAACTCGTTCCTTGGCGGCAACTGGCGCGGCGTGCGGTTCGAACGCTGCCGTGTCGAGAGCCTGACGGCGGGCATGCAGGCGAACTTTTCCCACGCCGTGTTCAGCGATAGCTGTTTCACCAAAGTGGGATTGAAAGCGGCGCGTATGGAGAGGTGCCAACTGCAGTACAGCGTTTTCACTGAATGCAACTTTGACGAGGCCGATCTGACGGCCTGCGCGATCGCCGGCTGCGATCTGGCCGGCGTGCGGTTTAAAGACAGCCTGTTGACGCACTCACGTTGGCAAAACAGCAGCGCTCAGCAAGGCCTGTTTTATAACGCCGATCTGCGCGATGCGGCATTTGACCAGTGCAATCTGGCGGCGGCGCATCTGGCGATGACCTGGCAGGACGCCGGCACGCGGTTCAGCGGTTGTCTGCTGGAGCGTGCGTGTTGGGTGCCGCGCAGAATCATTCATGGGGACTATGCGCATGAAAACTGAAAGCCGCGTGATTCAACAGGCGCTGCCTGACCGAGAGGCGATCGAACTGGAGGTCGCCCAGGCGGTGGCGCAGACGCCGCCCATGCCGCGGATCTTCAAGAAACGCCGGTTCCACGATCGCGAGCTGAAAGGGTTGACGCTGAGCGACTGCTTTTTCATCGACTGTCATTTCGAACGCGTCACGTTTGAAGGTTGTGATTTGCGGGCGGTGCGCTTTGAGGGCTGCACCCTGCAGCAGGTCAACGTGATCGGCGGCAGCCTGATGCGCCTGTCGTTCAACGAATGCCGGTTTGACAACCTGACGCTGCAACAGGGGCTGCTGTGCAATTTGGCGTGCAACGACACCACGCTGCAGGGGTGTTACGTCGGCGATTGTCTGCTGGATGACTGCGGTTTGATCCGGTGCGAGGTCAACGGCGCGGAAATTGAACGCAGCAGCCTGGGGCATCTGGCGGTGCAGTCCAGCACCCTGACCAACCTGATGTTTCATCAGGACGTGATACAGGACGCCAACTGGTACGCCTGCCAACTCACGCAGTGCCTGTGGCAGGCGTCGACCCTCGAGCGCCACATCATGGGGAGCTGCCGGCTGGAGACGTGCAGCTGGCAGACGATCGCGGGGCAGGCGCGAATCTGGTTCACCTGCCGCCTGTCGGGCTGCACTTTGGCGCAGCTACAGCTGCAGGGCGCCAGTTTTCACCGCAGCGAATTGGAGGGGTGTTCGTTCGCCGACAGCGATCTGACCTCGGCGATCTTCGCTGAAGCTCAGGCGCTGCGCTGCGATTTCGAACGCGCGACGCTGACCCTGGCGCAGGGGCAGAAGGCCCGGTTCAGCGAATGCGCGATGAATGGCGCCAACTGGGGGCGCGCCATCTTGCCGCAAGCGGAATTCAGGGCGTGCGATCTGGCGTTAGCCAATCTTGAGCAGGCCGAACTGCGGGAAGCGAACCTGATCGAACAGCCGTTGACCGCCGCTCAGCAACAGAGCGCTCGCCTGCATGGCGCGCAGCGTCATCGCGCCGAAAACGTGCCGCTTACCGCCGATCCGTTCTTGAGTGCGATCGACGCCTGGTATGCGCATCAACAACCGGGGCCGCGGCAACCGTCGTATCAACGGCCAACAGGAGTAAGCAGATATGTATAAATCCAGAAGAGAGCATCAGAAGGTCTATGCCAACGCCAGGGTGACGCCTTTGCAGTTGGTGCGCAGCGCTCCGCTTCCCGAACAAGGGGGGCGCAAGGTGGTGACGCTGGCGGCCGACGCCAACGGCAGTCTGTATGTCGACGGCATGCGAGCCCATTGTCTGGCGGTCGCCACCAGCTGTCTGGTTCAGCCGCTGGCGGGCGATCGCGTTTGCGTCATCGCCGACGGCGATAAGTTGGTCATCACCGAGATCTTGTCGCGGCAACAGGCGAACGCCGTCATGACGCTGGACAGCCGCTGCGCCAACTTGCGCATCGTGGCGCCGGAGATTGAGCTGCAGGGCGGCAAGCGGCTGACGCTGCGCAGCCCGCACTTCACGCTGCTGACGCGCAGCAGCCGTTGGGTGGCCGAAACGCTGCACCAAATCTCTCAACGCCTGTTTGTGCGCAGCAAGCACGCGAGCCGGCGGGTGGAGGAAACCGACGAGGTGCTGGCGAAGCACATCATTCAGGATGCGCGGCAATCCCTCGTCATCAACAGTGAAATTGGTTCTCTGAAGTCTTCGGCGGTGCTGAAGATCGACGGCGGCCAGATACATATGGGGTAAACCACCATGACTGCAGCCAATAACAACATGGCCGGGATCAGCTTTGCCGGCTGTGACCCGATGATACCGGCGCCGGGCCCGAACACCGCGCCCAACAACACCGGCATACCGAACGTGCCTAACTGTTTCCTTTGCGGCGGCAATGAACAGAACCTCGGCAGCATTCGCGCGGCCACCGTCGATTCGGGCGGGGTGATCGGCGCCGCCTCCGGGACGCATTCGGCCCAGATGCAGCCGGTGCAGGGATCGGGCAAGTATTTCACCGGCGGCATGCCGGTCACGCGGCTAGGCGATTCCAGCACGACGAACAATAACAACATGGTCGCCACTCAGGTCGCGCCGAGTCAGACCAAATGTTTCGTTAATGCATAGGAGTTCAGCATGGTGAAAACGCTCCGGGGGATGGCGACAGGGGGACTGTTGGCGGTGGGGATGCTCGGCGGATGCAGCTGGTTTTCTCATGATGAGGCTGCGGATGCGGGGCGCCGGTTGCGGTTTATCGACGTCGAGGTGACCGCCAACGACAACGTGAACCCGAATGCCGCCGGGGAGGCGCAGCCGGTCAAGGTGTGCGTGATAGAAACCAATCGCTCGGGGTGGATGCCCGAGGGGATTGGCGACGGCGCTCCTTGCCGCGAGACGGCGCCGTCGGAAGGGGCGCTGAGCCGGCACCAGAGCATTTTGCAACCGAGGGAGACGTTGCGTTATCGCTTCGAGGTGCCGGCGGGGCAAGAGCGATGGGTCGTCGTCGGGGCGGAGTTTCAGCAAATCAGCGGCGTGTTGCCGCTCGCCGAGCAAAAGTCCCCTGCGCAGGCTGATTCGCAAATGAAGGTGATGGTGGGGATGACGTCACTCAGCATAGTGACTAACGACAAAATGGATGAATGACATGTTACCTAAACAACGCGTCGCCTGGGTAGAAGGCATGTTGATGGAACCGCAGCATTTCCAGCAGCAGGAACGTTTTTTCGAGCACTTGATTGAAGCGCGCTTGCGCAGCGTCGAAACCTTCACCTGGGGGTTCCTGACGCTGGAGATCGACAACGGGCTATTGGAACAGGGCAAGTTTGCGCTGAAGAAAGCCAAGGGCGTTTTCCCCGACGGCACGGCGTTCAGCATGCCTGAGGATATTCCGCTGCCGCCGCCGCTGGTGCTGGGAGAAGGCTGCCAGGGGAAAGTGGTGTGCCTGTCCGTGCTGATGGACATCGCCGGCAACGCCCAGATCGATCTTATCCAGGATGCGCGAAAAAGCAGCCGTTTTCGCACCATGGACGCCGAGGTGCCGGATCGCAACCACGGCGTCAGCCTGGAAGGGACCCCGCGCGTGTGCACGATGCAACTGGGCAGCCTGGTGACGCGGCTAAGCCTGGAGGACGCGGTCAGCAGCGCGGAAAGCGTGCTGCCGGTCGGTTTCGTGCGCGAGCTGACCAGCGATCGTCGGGTGCTGCTGGATGAGCGCGCCTTGCCGCCGATGCTGGATTTCCGCGCCATCGGCTGGCTGCCCGCTTTCACCACCGAATTGCTTGGGCTGATCAGCCAGCGTCTGGAGTCGGTTTTCCGCCCGGACGTGCATATGACGATCGGCGGGCTTTCCGAGCTGCTGGAGTTGCTGTTGCTGCAAACCTTGAGCGAGTTCAATTTGCGCATCAGCCAACTGCTGGCCAGCCCGCAGGTACATCCTGAAACCCTGTTCGACACGTTGCTGAGCCTGCTGGGGCGGCTCAGCATCATTCCCGGCGGCGAACGCCTCTGGGATCGGGCCGATTTGGTGTATCTGCACGATGAGCCGCACAACTGCTACTTCCAGCTCTTCGCCTCGATTCGCCGCGCGCTGTCGCTGGTGATCGAAGCGCCGGCGGTGGCGTTGCCGTTTATCGATCGCGGCGACAGCATTTATCTGTGCCCGAACGATTCGCAGCTGCGCCTGGAAAAACTGGTGTTCGCCGTCAGCTGCGGTTTGTCCATCGAGCATCTGCGCTCGTATTTCCCCGCACAGGTCAAACTGGGGCCGGTCGAGAAAATCATTCAGCTGATCGATCTGCAATTACCGGGCGCTCGCTTGCTGCCGATGGCCTCGCCGCCGCGGCACATACCGTATTACCCGAACAGCATCTATTTCGAGGTTGATCATGCCGACCCGATTTATAAGGAAATGATGGCCGGCTCGGCGATGGCGCTCAGCATCGTGGGTGATTTCCCCGACCTGCGTTTTGACGTCTGGGGATTAAGGCAAGGGAGGGTGGGATGAACGAATTCGAGAGAAAAATACGCGAGGCGATGGCGGTAACGCGCAACAACGCGACGCCGCGCCTTCCCGCGTCCGGCTCGGTGGGCAAAACGACGGCGGAGATCGCCGCGCTGTCCTTCGGCGCGCGGGCGCTGGCCGCCAAGCTGCGGCCGGGAAGCGCCGGGGTGGCGACGCCCCCCGAACCCAAGCCTTATGAAGCGGAAAGCGTTGCGCCGGAAAGCAGCGAGCCCGCGCCGGGCGAGCGCCCGGCCGAGGCGGCGCCGACCTCGAGCGGGCTGTTTGGCCGCGCCGCGCTGAGCAAGCCCGGCGTGATGATGGGCCATTGGGACAACCCGCTGATCGCCGCCGCTATCCCGGTCCTGCTGCAGGTGGAGCGGGTGCGCGATCAGAAACAGCTGAATCCGGGCGCGGTGCGCGCGCAGATCGTGCGTGAGATCCAACAATTTCAGCAGACGCTGCTGGCGGATCACATCGCGCCGAGCGATGTGGACAAGCTGGCCTATCTGCTGTGCTCCTACGTGGATGAGTGCTGCATGAGCACGCTCGAATCCGGCGAACTGAATCTCAGCCTGCTGGTGGAGTTTTATCGCGACGCCTGGGGCGGGGAAAAGTGCTTCGAGCATCTGCAGGCCTATCTGGCCGCCTCGCCGCGCAACAAGGCGATCCTGGCGTTTTACGATCTGATCCTGTCGCTGGGCTTCGAAGGGCAATACCACGTGATGGAACGCGGCGCGGTGTTGTTGGCCGACGTGCGCAACCGTCTTGACGGCTATCTGTACAGCCAGAACCCGACGCAGACGCTGGCCGATGCCGAGCCGAGCAAAGTGGTGCGCAAGGCGACCCGCATCACGCCGCTGAAGCTGCTGTGCTACGGTCTGGCCATCGCGCTGCTGGCGTATGCCTCGGCCGCCTGGTATCTGCACGATCAGTCCCGCGCGCTGCGCAACGCCATTTTGGCCTGGACACCTCCGCAGCCGCGCAAAATCAACATCATGGAGACGCTGCCGCAGCCGCTGCCGCAAATCCTCAGCGAAGGGTGGCTGGAGGTGCGCGCCGATCCGCGCGGCTGGCTGTTGATCTTCACCTCCGACGGCGCATTCGCCACCGGGCAGTCGAAGCTGTCGGAAGAGTTTAAAAAGAAACGCAACATCGAGCGTTTGGGGGAAGCGCTGGCGCCGTGGCCGGGCGATCTGGAGGTCATCGGGCATACCGACAACAAACCGTATCGCAACACCTCCAACAACTCCAACCTGAAACTGTCCGAGGCGCGCGCGCAGACGGTCGCCGACAAGCTGCGCGAATCCTTGGCCAACAGTAAATACAACCGCACCGTGACCTCGGTCGGCAAGGGCGATCAGGAGCCGCTGGACGACAACGCGACGGAAGAAGGGCGCCGCCGCAACCGCCGCGTGGACATCCTTTGGAAAATCGGCGAGAGGGAGATGGCTTCACCGTCTGCAACGTTAAATCAGGCAGGGGTAGCCGCCGAGGTCCCCGAGGATAACTAAGACATCCGCCGGCGTAGAGATAATAAGGAAATTATATGATACGTAGATCATTCATATTGGTGATTGCCTTGCTGCTGTGTGCGGTGGTGTGGTGGATTGGGCCGTTGATCGCCATCGGCACCTATCGGCCGCTGCTGTCGGTCTGGGTCAGGGGCATCATCATCGCGCTGATCCTGTGCTGGGCGCTGTGGCCGTTCGTGGCGACGTTCTTATCCTGGGTGTTCCGCCACGCGCGAGCGCCGGCCCCGGCCAAACGCAAGACCGCCCAGCGAGATCGCGTGACCTCGCGCTTTTACGACGCTTTGCGCACCTTGCAGTACGTCGGCACGGCGAAGCAGCGCACCCCCTGGCAGCGCTTCAAATACCGCCTGACGCGCCGTTACGTCAGCGAAAAGCCGTGGTTTCTGGTCATCGGGCCGCCGGGCAGCGGCAAAACCTCGCTGATCGGCGAAAGCGGCGAACGCTTCTTGCTGGCCGAGCACTATGGCCTGCAGCAGACGGTGGACGTCGGGCCGACCCAGGATTGCAACTGGTGGCTGGCGGAGAATTCGGTGTATGTCGACACTTCCGGCGAATGGCTGCAGTTGAACGGTCTGGGGGAAGAGGGCGCCAGGGCGCGCGACACCCTGTTCAAACTGATCCGCCGCCATCGCCGCCATCCGGGCATCGACGGCATCATGCTGTGTCTTGATGCGCGTTGGTTGCTGCACGCCTCGCTGACGGAGAGAAAGTCGGTCGCCGACGCGCTGCGCGTGCGCCTGCTGGAGATGGCCTCGTGGTTCCGCAGCGAGCTGCCGGTCTATCTTACCATCAGCCACCTCGATCAACTGGTCGGCGGCGAGACCTTCCTGTCGATGCTGGGCGACGATCTGTTGCAAAAAGGCATGGGGTTCAGCCTGAACCGCGCCGAACAGGGAGAAACCCCCTTCGAACAGTATGAAACCCTCTACCGGGAGATGGTGGCGCGCGTCAGCCATCACGTGCTCGAACTGTTGCACGATGCGCCGGACGGCCAAAACCGCCAGCAGCTGCTGTTCTTCACCGAGTCGCTGGGGTCGCTGGGCAACCCGCTGTATTCCCTGTTAGAGCAGATCTTCCCGCAAACGCCGGTGGGCTACGCCTGCCATCTGCAGCAGGTGTGGCTGGGCAGCACCATCGCCTTGTCGCCGCAGGGGGCGATCTACAACGCGGAAGCGGCGGATATCTATGAAGCTCGCCCGACCGGGCGCATTTATCACCCGGAGCTGGATTACGCCCGGCAAGAACGCGGGGTGATGCAGCAGTCTTCGCACGCCAGGCCGCTCGGCAGCCGCATGAGCTCCCTGGGCCGCTATGTGCTGGTGCTCATTCTGTTGGCGGTCTCGTTTAATCTGCTGGCGATGCGTTACCTGTGGGAGAGCGATTACATCTCCTACATTGCGGCGCGCTTCGATGAGACAAAACGCATCGTGCGGGAAATTCCGGTGACTAACCGCGTCAGCGACGATGTCATTTCCGCCTATGAGCAGCTGGGCTACATGAACGCGCAATTGGGCGGCGAAGTGTCGCCGGTGCCGAATCCCTATTTCGAGCACAAGCTGATCAACAGCGCGGCGCAAAAAACCTACCAACGCCATTTGCTGCAGATCTTCTGGCCGGCGGTGGAAAACTATATCGCGGACGAACTCAAGAATGACGTCTCGGCGTCCAACAAGGACGTCTACGGCACCCTGAAAGTGTACCTGATGATGGGCGAACCTTCGCATCGCTCCGCCGAAGCCTTGGTCGACTGGTTCATGGCGCGCTGGGAAACCTTTATGCCGCAGGGTTACACCGACATGAACAAAGGCATCTTCGCTTACCATCTGCGGGAGATGTTCTCTTTGCCGGACGCGCCGGTCATGAAGATGAACGGCGATCTGCTGCGCCTGGCGCGGGTGAAAGCGATGAACATTCCGATGCAGGTGCGGGTGGTGCGCCGCATCGAAGAGAAACCGCTGCCGGCGGCGATCAACGATATTTCGTTGGCCGACGCCGCCGGACCGAACGTCTCCTTGATGCTGCGCCGCAAGAGCCAGGCGACGGTCACCGATACCGCCGTGCCGGGGTTCTATACCCGCGCCAGCTATCGCGACGTTTTCCTGGCGCAGCTCGATGACGCCGCCAAGGACATGATCGAAGAAGAGTCCTGGGTGCTGCGCGACAGTGGGGAAGGGAAAAACGCGGTGAACTCGCTGGCCTCGGCGCAGAAGCTGGCCGACGAGGCGAGGAAGCTTTACCTCATCGAGTATGCCGACAAATGGGATGCGTTCATGCGCGACGTGCGCGCCCGGCCGGTCAACGGGCTTGAGGATGCGGCGATCCTGGCGCGTCAACTGTCCGATCCTTCTTCTCCGCTGGCCAATCTGGTGCGTTTCGCCGCGCGCGAAACCAGCATGACCGGCACCAACCAGGGCGATGCGGCAAGCTGGTTCGATCGCCAGCGCAACCGCATCGAGCAGCAGCGGCGCGACATCCTGGGCGAGATTTCCGGCGAGCGCGCGCGTTTTCGTCTCACGCCGGAGCGCGCGGTGGAAGATCGCTTCGAGCTGCTGCGCCGTCTGGGCTATCAGCTGTTGCAGACCACCAACGCCAGCAACGATCCGCTGAGCCGCAGTTTCGAAGCGCTGTACAGCCAGTTGACCACCTTGTCCACCTCGCTGCGCGGCGGCCAGGTGGTGCCCGCCGGGGGCACGCTGAAGCGCCTGCAGCTGGATGCGGCGCGCCAGCCGGAACCGGTGCGCAGCGTGATGATGGATCTGTTGCAGGTCGGGGACAGCCAGACGATTCAGCAAAGCCAGAAGAACCTGAGCAAAGGCGCTTCGTCGCTGGCCTCCGGCTTGTGCAAGAGCAGCATCAGCGGGCGTTATCCGTTCTCGCGCAACGCCAGAGCGGAGGTCGGCATCGAGGACTTCTCGCGCATGTTTGGCCAAAGCGGCGCGATGCAGCAGTTCTTCGATGAGAACCTGGCCCCTTATGTGGACGTCAACGCGCAGAAATGGAATGCCAAACCGGGTTCAGAGGGGATCGTCAATGCCAGCACGCTGGGCGCGTTTGAAAATGCCCGGCTGATCCGCGATACCTTCTTCACCGCCGGCGACAAGCTGTCCTTCTCCATGTTCATCAGGCCGCTGTCTCTGACCCCGACCATTACGGAAGCGACCCTGGATATCGATGGGCAGGTGATTAACTACAGCCATGGTTTCAGCCAGCCTACCCGTATCGATTGGCCGGGCCCGAAAGGCGGCAGCTATGTTCGACTGACCTTCCGCACCGGCACCGGCCAGATCCAGGTCGCCAGTTTCGACGGGCCCTGGGCCTTGTTCCGGATGTTCGACGCCAGCAATCCCGTGCCGCTCGCCAGCGACAGACGAGAGCTGACGATGTCGATGTCGTCGGTGGTGGGCGTGCTCAAACTGGAATTGCGCTCGACGATGAAAGATTTCCCACTTTGGTCACGGGCGTTGCGAGGATTCTCGTGCCCGAAAGCGATGTAAACACAACCGTAAAGAGGTGATAAACATGTTAGATCCAGCCAAAATTTTAGAAACCATGAAGGCCGGCGGCAATTTGGGCACCAACTCCCAATCGTCACTGAGTCAACCGTTTATGCAAGGCGTCAGCAATATTCAAATGTCGGGGCCGGATGCGGCCAAGTCGGTCATGAGTAACGTGACAAAATCTTGCGATGATATGTTCGGCAATATGAAGGGCATTTTTAATGGTCTGCAATCGAATGTGAACGCACACCAAAAAATGCAAACGGGCGAGCAGCCGAAAGATTTTAATGTTTCCATGGACGATCTTCGTCCGGCGATTGCGAAAGGGTTCCCGCACGAAATGGCGGACTTCTTTTCCAAAGTACCGAAACTGTAATCAAAAACTTGATGGATAAAATACCGGGAGGCGGAAATGCCTCCCGGCATTCACAAGGAGTGGTGCGATGATCTATGACTGGATGCTCAAAAACGCCAATAAACGCATGGGTTTTTTTATCATGGTGATACCCAGCTTGTTTTTTTGGATATTGGTTTATCTGACCTTATCTATTTTTTGATTCTTTGAAGTAAAAAAAAGCACCCGCGAAGGTGCTTAAAATGAAGCGAATTAAAAAATAGGAAGGGATGATTATGAGTTGTTATTACAGTTTAGAGATGATCTGCAATCCGCTGGAAATCAGCGCATCGACAGCCAGACCAATACCTTTACCGATGGTGCCGACAACGGTTTTGGCATCCGGGTTAACACCGGCAATCGCGGAAATGGTATCAATACCTGTACCTACCGCACTGCCAATCAGTGTGCCTACGTCACCAAAAAAACCAGCACCGTTAACTTGTTCAATTTCTACTGCGGATAGTTCTTTCATGATTGAAACTCCTTTTTCAGTTAGCCCTTTACTTCAGGCCATTTAATTATTGCAAATTAGGTCATTTTTTCAATAAAACTCGCGCTGTTTTTTTATACTATTGTGTTTTTTGTTAGATTGATTTTGCATCGTTAGATTATATATTGATGAAGTCTGGATTATTATGTCTCACTCGCCTTGAACGGCGGCGGTTTTATGAGGTTATTATTTTAAATCGGAATGATATATACCAGAAGGGAGACCTTATGAAGGTATTGACGACGCCGGAAAGACCTTTCCGGTATGATGAGCTTGCGGATAAAATTATCCGCGAGGCCAGGAGCCGCTTGGGGTGCGCCGTTTTGCGGTTTTTAGACTGCATGATCCTGGGTTATGGCCCGCCGGTGATAGTCTTTGATATCTATAATAATCACGGTAAGTTGCAAACGTTCAAAGTCATTCTTCCTCTTGGGAGCGACAAGCAGCTAAAAAAAGATCACCTCGGATTGGTTTCCTGCCTGGAGGCAAAAAAGCTGATGAGGATCAAAAAAATATAATTCACCCCGCTCGTCAACGATGCCGCGTTATCTCTCTGTGCTGCGCATCACTCCTGAAAAATCTTTAATCCTACCTGGCGTTTCTTGCGTGGGCGGCCGATGGGTTCGCCTTCTTCTTTTTTGTTGCCGTCTACATGAAAGGGCGGGAATCACTTACTGCCATAAAGTGTAGCTTTTTTTTATGCAATTTTTTTACAATAAAATGAATATGGTTATACTCTGTTTAATAGGGTCTGCGATGATCCCGCCGCCACGGGCGAAAAAAGCATTATCCTGCCTTTATCATAAGTAAATTCCTAATGCATAAACGGATTCTCTTAACAATCAATGCCGCGCAATGTTATGTTCTATATTATGTGTTTTTTCGATATTTATCTGGATATATTGCGCTCTTGGAGTAAAATTAACGTATCAGAGAAAAATCTTAGCACCGTGATGCTGATGGCAATGATGCCTTATAAATATATCTTACGATAGCAATTTCCCTTGCGAAGCGCGGCAGCTTACCGCGTCTTGCTTTTGTATGCTCTCCAGGGCAGATGATTTATATAACCCTATATATAAAATGCACCTTTGCGAGGCAAGGTCTTTTTTGCTTCGCCTATAACGCTTTTTTATTAAAAAGCACGTTAAAACAAAAAATAATCACAGCAATGATATTGCAGTAAGGAGAGTGAGCAAGCGTAGTCAAAAGGGAGGTTTGTTAATGGAGCGCGTCAATATCGCTATTGTGGATAAAAATCAATTCTTCAAGCTGGGGTTGAGTCTTGCCTTGCAAGAAGGTTTTCTCACGAATGGTATTAAGGCCAAGATCACGGGAGAAGAACGTGCCAACATCATATTCAGGGCGCCGGACAAGCGGGTGTCCATAAATTTTTGCCATACCCAGCTTTTGCAGGGCAACTTTTCTTCTATTCCGCTCTATTTTTCAATATTGGAGCATAAAAAGACATTCCCTAAAATTCATTGCAATTTGGAAGCCGGAAGTATTACGCGCAAAGACAGCGTGGCGGCGATCGTGGACAAGGTCATGTTCTGCTATCGCAAGAAAAATAGTTTGGTTTCAAGCTATTGCCCGCGTTGCCGTACCCAGTTGACCTTTAGCGAGGGGAAAGTGTGCCGTTTGATTCATTTGGGCTATTCACAAAACCAAACGGCGATGTTGCTCGGCATCAGCCCGAAAACGGTGAGTATTCATAAACGTTCGGCCATGAGAAAACTGAACATCGATAATAATATTGAATTCTTGCGCTGGTTAAAAATGCACAGCGACTCTTGTTAATCAGGGAAAGGAAGCGAACGGTCCGGCGCCGTATTATCAACGGCGCTGAGCGGTCATCTTTTATTGATTTCCGCCCGGCATGGAATCGGTTTTATAGGGAGATAAAACATGGCTGTCTTTGTGAGGGAAGCGGTTTCTCATAATCATTTCAAATTATTGCAGGAGCTTTATGGCAGAGATTTGGGCGGGGAGCGTTTCCTGCACTGGAAGCATTTGCTCGATCCGCATTGTGGGGCGCCGATGGAAAAAACGGGCATATTTTACAAGGATCAAGAACGTTATCTCGGGATGTTTGTATCCAGTTTTTATCCTTTTAAAATCAATAAATTGTCTTTTAATGTCAATATGCTTGGCGATCTTGGGATCCACCGTCAGGTCAAATCTTCCACCGTCTTGAAAGATTTTTTCCTGCAGGCTAAGCGTTCGGATGTGGCGGCGGATATCTGCTTTTCCGATGACAGGAAGATCAGGGTTTATGAAAAGATTTTCAGAAAGTATTTAACCACCAATACGCAAATCTATCCCTTCGTCGAATTAACCTTAAAGCCTGATAAGTTTATGGCCTTTCGTTTTACCGAGGGCGGCCAAGCGCGGCAGGCCAGTTTTATCAATAATCTGGGGCGAGAAAAAGATCATCGCGCATTTGAATATATTGAAAAACATCCTCTGTATCATAAAATTCATTATATCAATAAAGGCAATCTCTACGCTGTGATTGGCTGTTCCAGTGAGTGTGCCGAACTTTTGGATATTTCCAATCCTTCCAGGGAGTGTTTTTCCTGGGCCATCGGCGTTTGTCGGCACCTGCATAGCCGTTGCAAAGTGATGATCCCTATTGGTTTTTACAAGTCGATTTGCGCTCAGGCGGCGGAGGTCATTGCAGAAAAGCGCATCAACATGCTGATCGGTTATTACTCAGAAAAGATAAGCGAGCTGATGCCGAAAGAGGTTTGGGTATGCCGCATGGATCGCCGTTAAGCAGGGCACGTGTATTCTAAATGGAGTGTTTGTCATGGAAGAGATTCCTGTATCACCCTATTCAAAAGTTTTTATCGATGAATATGACCGCCATCCAGAAGGCTGTAATTACAACGTATTGGTGCTGCAGCGTATTGAGGGCGCGCTGGATCCCATCAGATTACAAGCTGCGCTGAATGCGCTGGTGCAAGATCATGTCCTGCTGAACAGCCATATTCATGAACAGAATGGCGAGCTGTATTGGCGTCGCAATGACGCAATCCATCCTTTGCAGCATTACACGGACCGCACGCTGCTGACCCAAGTGATTCGCCAGCCCTTCGACATTTACCGCGGGCCGCTTTATCGTTGGGCGCTTTTCGCCGAGGGGGCGGGGCGCTATACCCTGGCGCTGGTGGGCCATCATCTGGTGATCGACGGCGCGTCTTCCGACGAGTTTTTCTCATTGGTGAGCCAGTACTATGGTCAACAGCGGTTATCGACACGCCTCGAGGCGGCCGAGATTGCCGCCATCAACCGGCAGCTGCAGCGCGAGGTGGAACAACTGGCCGCCGACGGAGCGCTGGCGCACTGGCGGGCCGAAGCGGCAAATTTGGGCGCGATAGACGTGCCCTTTGAGAAAAGCGGCGCCGTGCGAAACGATGAGGCGGCCGAGCTGCGTTTCCAGGTGCCCAAAGCGCAATGGAAAGCGCTGAAGCAGGGCGCGGGAATACGGCGAATGAATGACTTTCTGGCGTTGCTGGTGCTGTGGGGCATCTTGATGGCGCGCAGCGGCAATCAGGAAACGGTCTATATCAGCTATCCGGTGTCGATAAAAAAGGGGCAAAGATTTGCGCTTGGCGGGCATGTAAACACCAGCGTGATGCCCCTCTCGCTGCGTGACGGCGAAGGTTTCGCCGCCGTTTATCAACGCGCGCTGGCGTTTATTACCGCCGCGGCGCCGCACTCGCGCCAACGGTTTAACCAACTGCCCACGCAACAGGTGGTGCAGGCGCTGGGGATCCGCGCGATGCCGATTTCCTTTGCCCAGACCAACCTGCGCGATGCGGCCTTGGCGCTGGCCGATTGCGCCACTTCGCCGCTGTTTGAAGCCAACCACGATATGGCCAGTGCGTCGCTTTCCCTGGAATATGAGGATCGGGCCGACAGCGATGCCTTGCAGTTCCGGCTGCGTTTTCGTCAGGACATGTTTGACGAAGAAGATATGCGCGACTGCGCGGAACATTTCATGCGCTTGATGCAAGCGGCGATGCGCGCGCCTGACGCGCCTTTACGCCACCTCGCCTTTTATCCCGCCGCCGACATGCCGCCAGATGACAACGCGGCCCCCGCGTTGCCGAGAGAAACCCTCAGCGCCCGGTTTGAGGCGATCGCGCTGCGTTATCCGGATAAGATTGCGCTGGAGTTTGAGGGGCTGTATGTCAGCTACCGTGAGCTGAACGGCATGGCGAATAGCCTGGCGCGCGAAATTACGCTCCGCTACCAAGCGCTGACCGGGAGCGCCCCCCAGACGGACACGCTGATTGCGCTGTACAGCGAGAAAAGCCTGGAAATGGTGGTGGCGCTGCTGGCGGTGCTGAAAACCGGTGCGGCCTATGTGCCGCTCTCCTGCAATTATCCTCAGGCGCGCATTCGGCATATTCTCGAAGAAACGCGCGCGCCGGTGCTCATCGCCGGGGAAAGCCTGCAATCGGCCGCCGAGGCGCTGGCGGCGATGATGCCGCACGCCGTGTCCGTCCTCACGCTGGGCGATCTGAACCGCCTGCCGCACGAGCGGCAGAATCTGCCAGCCGTCACCGGCGCCGACCGGCTCGGCGCGGTGATCTATACCTCGGGATCGACGGGGATCCCGAAAGGCGTGATGCTCGAGCAACACGCGATGTGCGGGTTGGCGACCGCGTCCGGCATCGCTGTCACGCCCGATGACGCGTTGCTCTTCCTCTCGAGCCCGGCGTTCGATGCGGCGACGTTCGAGGTGTGGGGCGCATTGCTCAACGGCGCCAAATTGGTCGTCGTGCGCGACACGGAGGATATCGCCGGCGATGTGCCGCAGTTGGAAGCCTTGCTGCGTCGGCAGCAGGTATCGATTCTGTGGGCGACGCGCAGCCTGTTCGATCATCTTTACCTCAGTCACCCCGACCTGTTCGCCGGGCTGCGCTGTCTGCTGGTGGGCGGGGAGGCGCTGACCGCCACGCTGATGCAGCGCCTGGTGCGGCAAGCCAACCGCCCGCAGCAGGTCATCAATGGCTATGGCCCGACGGAATGCACCACGTTCACCACGATGTACGCCATCGCGGCCGACGAAACCCGCAGCAGCATCCCGATTGGGCGAGCCATACCGGGGCGCGAACTTCATGTGCTGGATCGCTGGCTGCAGCCGTTGCCGCCAGGGCTGGCCGGCGAGCTGTATATCGGCGGAGACGCGCTGGCGCGCGGCTATCTCAACCAGCCGCAGCAGACGCAAGAGCGTTTCATTACGCTGAACGGGCGACGCTTGTATAAAAGCGGCGATCGGGTGCGAGAGTTGCGCGACGGCAATCTGGAGTATCTCGGCAGAAACGATTGCCAGGTAAAAATCCGCGGTTTCAGAATTGAACTCAGCGAAATAGAAAATACGATCAATGCGCTGGAGGGCGTCGAGAAATGCGTCGTGGTGGATGTCGTCCATCGCGATAGCAAGCGCCTTGCCGCTTATGTGCTGATGGCGCGGGGCGAGCCGCTGGATCCTGCCGATTTGCGCGCCCGGCTGGAGCGGCTCCTGCCGGATTACATGGTGCCGTCCAGCTATGTCGCGCTCGACGAGATACCGCTGACGGTGAACGGCAAGCTGGATCGCACGGCGCTGCCCGCGCCGCAATTCGCGCAAAGCGAGCGATATGCCGCGCCGCAGAATACGCTGGAGGCGTTGATTTGCGCCCTGTGGGCGGAGATCCTCGGCGTTGAACGGGTAGGGGTGGATGACGACTTCTTTCGTCTGGGCGGCGATTCGATCCAAAGCATCGTGTTCACCAGCGAATTGAGCAAGTCGGGCTATCACAGCAACTCGCGTGCGGTGTTCGAAACCCGGAATGCGCGGGCGCTGGCCAAGCGCATTTTGCAGCAACGGGAGGCGATTGCGCCGCTCAATGAACAGGGCGAGCTGCAGGGCGAATTCGAATTGCTGCCGATTCAGCGCTGGTACAACGAGCAGCCGCCGCAACATCGCGCCTTCTTCAACCAGACTTTTTTGGTGCGGGTGCCGCCGATGTCCGCCGAGCGCGTGGCCGATCTGGTGAACGGGCTGGCGTCGCGCCATGACATGCTGCGCGCGCGCTTTAGCGCCGACGACGCCGGCGCGCTGGTCGCGCAGCGCTATCTGTCGGTGGCCGACGGCGGCCCTTCATGGGGATACTATGACCTGGCGCTTTGTCGCCAAAGCCGCGCCGAACTTCTGCATCAATGGCAATCGGGGTTTGATCCGGTAGAAGGGCCGCTGTGCCGCTTCGTCTACATTTTCGACAGCAGCGCGCCCGGCTACGCGCTGATGTTCTGCGCATTCCATCATCTGATCATCGACGTGGTGTCCTGGCGCATCATCGTCAGAGACATGCGACGGTTGCATCAGGGGAAATCGCTGTCGGCGAAAGGCACCAGCTATCGGCAGTGGGGCGAGACGTTAAGGGACTACGCGGCGAGCCGGCATGACCAATGCGCTTACTGGTTGGCGATGATCGCCGGGCAACCCGATTACGCCACGCTCAGCGAGGGGGCGCAGAGTCCGGCGTTTTGCCGCTTCGAGTGCGACGCGGCGTTGACGACGCTGTTGATGGACAGCTGTCATCAGGCCTACCGCACCTCGATCCGCGATGTGTTGCTGGCGGCGCTGGCGCCGGTGCTGCAGGCCTGGCATGGCCGTGCGGACAGTTACCTGACGCTCGAACACCATGGCCGCGATATCAATGACGATAAGATCCAGCTCGACGACACCGTCGGCTGGTTCACCGCCTTACTGCCTTTGCGCATCACCGCCCATCAGAGCCCAAAACACACGCTGCGCGCCATCAAGGACGCATTAAGAAAGATGCCGGATCACGGCATCGGCTATTCGGCGCTGAAATACGGTTCAGCGTCGGACGACGAAGCGATAGCCTGTCTGCGGCGCCACCGCTTGCCGGCCATTTCATTCAACTATCTCGGGGTCTTTAACGAACAGACTGACGACGCCTTGTGGGCCTTGATCGACCAAACGGCGGATCTGGAAAACGGCGCGCTGCCGGCGAGCGACAATGTGCTGGATCTGGTGCTCTACGTGCACGGCGACCGGCTGAGCATCGTGATGTCGGGCTTATTGCCGCAGGCGACGCTGGCCCGGATCGGTTCGCACTATCGGGAGAGCGTGTCGGCGCTGGTCGCACACTGTTGCCACGAGGCGAGCCAGGGCGTTCGCCTCGCCAGCCCGGGGGACTTCCCCCATGCCAACGTCAGCCTCGCCGAGTTGGACCGCTGGCAGCAACGTCATCGCATCGCCGCCGTTTTCGAGGCTACGGTCACGCAGCGGGAATTGATGTATTTCAACCGGCTTAACCGCGAGTTTCAGATCGATCAGGCCGTTTATGAGGTGGCCGGCCCGCTGCAGCCGGAGGTGTTGAACCAGGCCTGGTCGCTGGCGCTGCAGCGATTTGAAATGCTGCGCGCCGGGTTTGGCGATCAAACCCGCCGTGGGCGGCCCAACGTCTTCATCTGCGAGACGCTGCAGGCGCCGATCGCGATCGAGGATTGGACCGACGCGCCGCCGTCCTTGCTGGAAGAAAGGATGGAAGCGCTGTTGGCCCGGGAACGAGAAACCTCGTTTGAGCTGGATGCGCCGCCGTTGATCCGCTGGCGCCTGATCAAGTTGAACGCCGATGAGCACTATCTGGTGCAGACCTTTAACCATATCTTGTTCGACGGTTGGTCCCTCGGCGTTCTGTTCGAACACTGGTTCAACGACTATCTCACCTTGCTGGAAGGGGGCGCGCCGGCGCTGGAAATTAACCGATTTGAGCCTTTCGCCGCTTATGTGCGCGCGCACGGCGGCGATCCCGAGGCGCAGGTGTTCTGGGCGGACTATTTGCGCGGGGCGCCGGTCAACCAACGTTTGCCGTTGAGCGCTTCGCCGGATGCCGCGCCACAGGGGCGACGCATGCGGCAATATGGCGCGGAATTCAGCGCGGAACAGGTGGCAAGCCTCACTGCGTTTTGCCGGCGCCAGGGGATCACGGTCAATCAACTGACGCAGCTGGCCTGGATGCTGGCGCTGGCCGAAGCGCTGGCCTGTGACGATATCGCGATCGGCACGACCATGAGCGAGCGCCCGGCGGACATTGAGCAGGTGCAGACGCTGTTTGGCCTATGTGTCGCCAGCCCGGTGCTGCGCCTGCAGGCGATTCGCCGCCGGCCCATTTATGCGTTGCTGACCGATATCGCGGATTCCCAGACGCTGAGGCAGAAGTACGCCTTTTCCGAACTGAACCGCTACGACGAACAATGGGTGCCCACTTCGCCGTTCGGCAGCCTGTTTGTGTTTGAAAACATGCCGCAACCGCAGAAGGATCCGCGCTTGCCGTTTACGTTCCAGGTGACGGATATCGTCAGCGGCAGCAACCACCAGACGGTGCTGTGCTTGTTCCCCGAAGCGGAACGGCTCGCCATTTCACTGTTTTATGATTCTCACGAGATAGCTCAGGAGACCATCGTTGCGGTAGGACGCCGTTTTCAGGCCATTGCGCTCGCGATCGCCCACCTTCCGCCCGACAGCGAAATCCGCGCCGAAGACGGGATTATCCAGGCGGAGGAGGCGTGATATGTGGCTTGCTATCGACGGCAAAATAAAATACCGGGCGATCGTGAGCGATCTTGACGGAACCTTGCTGGATCCTGCCGGAAATCTGTCGGATCTGACGGTGGAAACGCTCAATATCCTGCATGCCCGCGGACTGGAAATCGTCATCGCGACAGGCCGTTGCGATGCGGATGCGCGCGGGATTGTGGATGGCTTGGGGTTCTCGCCGGCGATCGTCTCCTGCAATGGCGCGATGGTCAATATCGAGGGGCGGCCGGTGGCGGATAAAAGCTATTTCCTGCCTCGCGACAGCCAAATGATGTTGATGGATTACCTCTTCGCCTGTCCGCTCCACGTGACGTTGTTCACCCAGGAAGGATGGATGATGGCCGAAGAGAATCCGCATTTTGCCGACTATATCAAAGCCTCGGGCGTCGCTTGCCGCTATGTCGAGCCGGAGGCGATGAAACGGCAACCGATCCTGAAAGTGCTGCTGCAGGGGGAAGCGGCGCTGATCGAGCGGTTTTACGACGAGGTCAGTCAGGCTTTCGGAAAAACGCTGTCCATCTGTAAGTCCTCTGCGGAAACGATAGACATCATGGATAAGCATATTTCCAAGGCCAGAAGCGTGGCCGACTATCTGAGCGCCAAACAGATAGCGATGCGCGATTGCCTCTCTTTCGGCGATGCGATGAACGATTTGGACATGCTGCGCTGGGCCGGAACGGGGGTGGTGATGGGCAATGCGATGGGCGAATTGAAGCGCGCGCTGCCGTTTAACCCGATTGCGTTGCCCAACAGCCGCAATGGCGTTGCCGATTATCTCTGCCGTGAGTTCGGCCTGTTCTGACATTGTCACCGCCGCGCGGGTGAACGCATTGGCAACAGGGTCTTTCGTGAGCAGATAACAAGGAGGTGAACAAACAGTGAGGGTTTCATTTTTTCATTACTAAACATGTCGATAAATACAAAGGAGACAGTATGAAAGAACTGACTGAAGCAGAAGTCATGACGGTTTCCGGCGCAGGCATCGCTTCCGATGCCGGCAAAATCCTGGGCAATGGCATTGGCGCCATCGTAGATGCCGGTACCGGTCTATTCGGGATCCACGCGGATGCGGCGGGCGCCGGCGCCAAACTCGGTGAGGGCATTGGCGCCGTCATCGATGCCGGGATTAGCGCCTTCTCGCAGCTGTTTGGCCGTAAATCGTCATAAGCCCGGCCCTTAATGAAAAGTGCCCGCAAGGGCACTTTTACCTCGCACATGTCGGGAGCCGCAAGAACGGCAAAGGGAGAGTTCATGGCGAATAAAATCATCTTGATCATGGCCATCAATCTGTTCGTGGCGGTGGCGTTGGCGGTGTTTAACTTTATCTATATCCAAAAGAAGGTGGATATACGCGCCCCCAATGACGCCACGCCCTTTCAGGTGACCGAGAAAGCGCAGGGCAGGATCGTCTCCATGCAGCAGACCTCGGTATTTCTGAACAACAATCCGGTGGTGGCGTTTACGTTGGAAATCAACGCCAGGCGCAAACAGTTTACGATCGCTGACCATCGGGAGGTCGTGCTGTATATCGCCATGAGCCGTTATGAGGAAAACGGCGTTTACAGCCTATTGCTGGGCGAGAACGACAGGGACGTGGCGTTCGAAAAGGACAGCTTTGGCTATCCGATACGCTTTCATCAGGTGCTCTAGGCGCGCGGAAGGTTTCCTGCCGCCAGGCGGCGTACAAGGGATTTGTCACGGACAAAGGGGGGAGGGAAAAATGCTAAAACGCATCGGATACATCGCGCTGATTTGCCTGGCCTTAATCGGCGGCCGGCAGGCCATGGCGGCAGAGGAAGATCGCTGCTTTGCGGACGAACATCCCGCCTTGCACACCGTTATTCCTTGTTATAACAATCAGTTGGCGATATTGCCTCTGTCATATTCGTTAAAGGGCGTGGATAACGGCCATGACGTGTCGATACGCCATTATCGGTTGATGTCGCAATCCTGGTCGCCGCAAGACGCCATCCGGCCGACGCAATGGTGGCACGATGTGGATATTTATATCCCCAACGGGGCGCTTGCCCGTAAAGCGTTGGTGCTGATGAGCGATGACTGCGCTTGCGCCGCCGCAGGGGCGAGCGGGGCAGGCAAGCAAAATGCGACGTTTTCCGTCGCTATGCCGGCGGCATTGGCGGCGGAAAGTCACACCGTCGTGATTGTCGTCAACCGGCTGCCTTATCCGTACCTGGAATATCAAAATGAGGGGCGGCGTCGTGCGGGGGAGGACAGCCAGGCCCGAGGCTGGCGATTGTTCCTGGACGATGCGGATGAATACTTGATGATGCCGCTGGCGATCCCCATGACGGCGGCCTTGTCGCAAACCATGACGCTGGCGCAGCGCGAATTGAGCCGGTGGGGGATAGATAAATTCATCGTGGCGGGCGCGGCGAGCGGCGCAACCGCGGCGTGGCTGGCGTCATTGTCGGATGAGCGCATCGATGCCGTCGTCGCCATGTTCCCGGATGGGGGCGCGGCGCGGCAGGTCTTGAAGCATACCTATCGTACGTATGGCGGCCGTTGGCCGTTGGCGTTTCATCCTTATTACCAACTCGGCATCGATCGGCGCATAGAGACGCCGGCGTTCGACAAACTGATGCAAATAGCGGATCCCACCGCTTATCCGCCGCCGACGGCGGGAGCGCGGCCAGCGGCGGCGAAATATGTCATCATCGCCAGCGGCGACGAACGTTATCCGCCGGACAGCACGCGATTCTATTTCAGCGCCTCACCGGGAGAGGCTTCGCTGCGCGCGATTGCCGACGGGGATCGCGCGGCAAGCCGGCCGGCCGCCGAACGCGCCATACTGGCGATGATCAAGCGCCGCCAGCGCGATATCGCGTTGCCGACGATCGAGGTGCAAGGCAGCGCCGCGGATGCTGCGGTGCGCACGCTGCGTTTTTCCGAACCGCCGGCCACCGTGCGGCGCTGGAGCGCGCACAACCGCACGGCCCGAGATTTTCGTTATTCGTGCGGCGTACGCTTTACCCCGGAGCCGTTGGCCGCAGCGGAGGCCGATCGCGGCGAGTTTCGTCTGGCCGCCCCGGCGCAAGGCTGGGAGGCCACCTTTATCGAGGCGGTGTTCAACGATGGGTTTATCGCGACCACGCCGGTCTTTATCACGCCGGACGATAACTATCCGTCCGCCGTTCCCGCGGGCGATGGCCTGGCGTGTGAAACCCTACCCGGCAGAGGGTTGGGTGAAGATTATCGCCATGACGATTAATTAGCGGCGCCGAAAAACAATAAGGCGGCAATGCGTTATTCTGCGCGACAGAGCGCATTGCCGGCTTTTTTTCGAAATAGTGAACGGCGCCAGACAGAATATTTCTGCGTAACGCCATTTTCTCGTTGTCATATCACTACGCCGGTTTCTTGAACGGCGAATGCCTTATTCTCCCTCCTGTTCGATAAACCGTTATCGCCATGCTTTTGCTATTCTGCCGCCCCTCTCGCTGCCGCCGCGTCGTGATGTCTTTCGTAATATAAATGTCATTTATTTCAGTGCGATTTTTTTCGCCAGGTTTTCATTTTACGGCGATGTCACCTGATTTTTCGCCTGAGGGGGAAATGAGGAGGATCTGGCGAAAACGCCTTCGAATAGCGCGATAATAAATTCCCTTGCGGCCAGATGAATGAATCAAGAAACGCCGATTTGGCGGTTTTTTCAAAATAAAATTAAGAATGATGCTAATTCTATTTGGGGTGATTATCTTTTCTCATCTTTACATTGATTTTATGTATTGCTAAAGGGGGAAAGCTAAGCATAATTAACTGTGAAAGGAGCAGGGCTCCTATTCTCCCTGTCAGGGTTCTTCGTGGCGGGGATATTTTGAAGTCTGTCTAATCAAAAGGAGAAGTACCCATGATGGAAAAAAAAGTGATTATGTTGGCATTTGTCGCGGCAGCGTGTTCAAGCGCTTTACCTGCTCTGGCAGCAGATGGTCAGGTTAATTTTACCGGGAATATTGTCGATGCTGCGTGCAAGGTCACGAATGACTTGAGTAATCCATTAAATGTTGTTTTGGGTGATGTGGCCCGAACGGCATTTGCGGGTGGCAAGGGATCAACGTCCAGCGCGACAAAATTCACGCTGGAAGTCACCGATTGTCCGGATACGGTAAACAGCGCCACCGTTAAGTTTGACGGCGCGGCCGATAACGGCGACAGCAACGTATTGCAGCTGACTCAGGAAACGGATGTCGCTACCGGCGTCGGTATCCAACTGTCTGATATTTCTAACAGTGTTCTGCCGCTTTACACGGCGTCGACGGCTTATCCGTTGGCTTCCGGCAGCGGCGTGAAAAATAACCTCGATTTTACCGCCCGCTATATTTCCACGCAGGCAGATGTGACCGCCGGTAAAGCCAATAGCGTCGCCACCTTTACGCTGAATTATAACTGATAATATTTTCTTGCCCGCTGGTTCACAGCGGGCCGTATTGCCTCGGAGATAATATTATGCGTTTTAATCGCTACGGCGCCTTAGCGGCTCTCATTATTTTATTGTTTGCGTCTACGGTTCACGCCGGCGTGGTGATTGGCGGGACGCGGGTGATATTCAACGGCGAAAAAAAAGAAGCGTCAATCAGCGTGGAGAATCCGGATAAAGAACCGTATTTGATTCAGTCCTGGCTGGAGAATCAACAAAGCGGGGTGGATAAAATCGCGTTTATCGTTACGCCGCCTTTATTTCGGCTGGACGGCAACCAGGAAAATATGCTGCGCATCGTGAAAGTGGGCGATGACTTACCGAAAGATAAAGAAAGCTTGTATTGGATGAATATTAAATCCATTCCTTCAACAACCCAGACGGGTAAATCGAATACGCTGCAAATAGCGGTCAAGACCCGCATTAAATTGATTTATCGGCCGGCGCCGCTGCTCCGCCAGGTACCCGAAGAGGTGACGCAGCAGCTGAAATGGCAGCGTGTCGGTTCAGAATTAAAACTCACCAACCCAACGCCTTATTATATGAACTTCCATTATGTCCGTATCGGGGGGCGGGAAATGAAAGAGGTGGCATATATCGCGCCGATGAGCAGCGAAATGTTTGCATTGCCCGTGGCGGGCGCAACGTCGGTAAGCTGGAAATTAATTAATGATTATGGCGGCACAGGTAAAGAACATCAGTCAGGTATTTAATCTGTAAGGGAAGGCAGAAAAAAGGATAAAACATTTCAATAATGGAGCTAATGAATGATAACTCAAAAGCGTATATTAGCGAAGCGGGATGCTTGGCTGAAACGCATAGCCTTATTCACGGTAACAACGGCGGTATGCGGCAATATGGCTAATCCCGCCTTCTCTCGTGACTATTTTAATCCGGCGTTGCTGGAAACCGGGCGCTCAGGCCAGCAGCACGTCGATCTGTCGATTTTTGAAAATGGCCAGCAGGTTCCCGGCACGTATCGGGTCGATATTTGGGTGAACGACATGCTGCTGGAAACGCGCGAGGTGTCGTTCGCTCTGCGGGCCGGCAGCGACGAGAAGGCCGAGCTGCAGCCTTGTCTGACGCGGGAAGATCTGAAACGGCTTGGGGTGAAAGTTGAGCTGTTTCCCGGTTTGGCCGGCGCCGATCGCTGCGCGAATTTGGCCGCGATCCCACAGGCCTCGGCGCAATTTCAATTTAACCGCCAACGCCTGATGCTGAGTATCCCCCAGGCGGCGTTGGAAAATAAGGTGCGCGGATACGTTCCGCCGGAACAATGGGATGAAGGCCTGCCGGCGATGCTGCTGAACTACGGCTTCACCGGCAGCAACAGCAAGGGGCGCGATCGATTCACCCAGAGCGCAAGCAGTTATTACCTCAACCTGCGGCCGGGCTTCAACCTGGGCGCCTGGCGAGTGCGGAACTACACCACCTGGAGCTACAACAGCGCCGGCGGCGGGCGAGCGTCGGAGGATCGTTGGGACTCCGTCTATACCTACGCCCAGCGCAATATCATCCGCCTGAAAAGCTTGCTGACGCTCGGCGAAAGCAGCAGCCCGTCCGATGTGTTTGACAGCGTGTCGTTTCGCGGCGCGCAGCTGGCTTCCGATGACGACATGTTGCCGGAAAGCCTGCGTGGTTATGCGCCGGTGGTGCGCGGCATCGCGCGCAGCAATGCGCAAGTGGTCATTCGCCAAAACGGCTATGTCATCTACCAGAGTTACGTTGCGCCGGGCGCGTTTGAAATTTCGGACATGTACCCGACCGGCGGCAGCGGCGATTTGGAGGTGACTATCAAGGAGGCGGACGGCAGCGAACAGCACCTGACCGTTCCCTTCGCCAGCCTGCCGGTGCTGCAACGCGAAGGGCGGCTGAAATATGCGCTGACCTCGGGTCAATACCGCACTTACGATCACAGCGTGGATAAAAAGATCTTCTCGCAGGCCAGCCTGATTTATGGCTTGCCCGCCGGTTTCACCCTGTATGGCGGCGGCCAATTCGCCGGGCCGTATCAATCGCTGGCATTGGGTCTGGGCAAGAACCTGGGCGAGTTCGGTGCCCTGTCGGCCGACGTCACCCAGGCATGGGCAAAGCAGGAGCATCAGCCGAAAAGTGATGGTCAGTCGTGGCGCGTGCGCTACAGCAAAAATATCGTCGAGACGGGGACGAACTTCGCCATCGCCGGCTACCGCTATTCGACCAGCGGCTACTATGGGCTGCAGGAAGTGCTGGACACCTATCGCAGCGGCAACCGTTACGCCCCGATAGACCGCCGCAAAAATCGCGGCGAAATCACGCTGAACCAGAATTTATGGGAAGGGGCGGGGTCGCTTTCACTCAGCGCGGTCTCCGAAGACTATTGGGGCTCCGAGCGCAATATGCAATCGCTGAGCGCGGGTTACAACAATAGCTGGAATGGCATCAGCTACGGTTTTAACTACAGCTACAGCCGGAATTCACAGGCTATTTACGGTGATTCGAACCGCGGGCGCATTTACGATCGCGATCAGATCTTCGCTTTCAACATCAGCGTGCCATTAGAGAAATGGCTGAGCAACACCTACGCCACCTACAGTCTCAACACCAGCAAAAAAGGCAATACCAGCCATACGGCGGGCCTCAACGGCACGGCGCTGGCCGGCGGCAACCTCAGTTGGAGCGTACAGGAAGGGTATGGCAGCCAGGGCCAGGGCAACAGCGGCAACGCCAACGCCGACTGGCGCGCGACGTACGGCGAACTCACGGCGGGTTACGCCTACGATCGCAGTCAACAGCGCGTCAACTACGGGGTGAAGGGCGGGGTGATCGCCCATGAAGACGGCGTGACCTTCGGTCAACCGTTCGGCGAAACCGTCGCCCTGGTGCAGGCGGCCGGCGCGAGCGATGTGGCGGTCGGCAATCAGGTCGGGGTGAAAACCGACTGGCGCGGCTACGCGATCGTTCCTTACGCCACGCCTTATCGCAACAATTCGATTCGCCTCGATGTCGACAGCTTGCCGGATGATGTCGATCTCGAGTTGACGAACCAGTCGGTCACGCCGACTCGCGGCGCGGTGAGCCGGGCGAATTTCAAAGCCAACGTCGGCAGACGGATTTTGATGAAGGTGACGGACTCGCAGGGGGCCCCCCTGCCGCTGGGCGCCAGCCTGCGTCTTGCCGAGGGGGCGATTCAGCCGTTCCTGGTCGGCGGCGACGGCGTGGTCTATCTGAGCGGCATGGCGGAAAAGGGCCTGCTCATCGCGCAGTGGGGCAGGAATGGCGAGAACCAATGCCGCATCCGTTATCAGTTGCCGGCGGAGCCGCCGTCAGCGGGTCTCCAAACCCTAAATGGCGTTTGCCAATAGATCTCGCTCTATCTCCATCATGACTTTTAAGTGAGAGTGAAAATGAACGTTTTTCTCAGGATATTGGGTTACGGCGCCCTGGTGTGGCTGGCGACGCTCACGACGGCGGTTTATGCCGGCACCTGTACCACCAACGCGAAAACCGCCCGCATGGGGTTGCTGACGCTGGCCGTGGATCCGCGCATCGAAGTCGGCGAGCAGCTGGCTGTTCGAACCGAGAACAGCATTAACGGCACGACGTTTTCTTTTCTTTGTTCCGGCTCGGTCGCCTATCGCTCCATGTCGCCGCTGACGCCGAGCGCGTTGCCCGGCGTATTTGAAACCGGCATCGAGGGCGTGGGGGTGAAGATTTCAGACTTATGGCAGAGCAATAAGAACGTGCCCGTCAACACGGCGATTTCGCCCAACTTGCTGACGCCGTGGATCAATCGAAACGATGTTCGGCTGACGTTTATTAAAACCGGCCCGATCAAAACCGGCGGCGATATGGGCGGGAAGATTATCGCCAGATATTATCTGGATTCGACCTCAATTTTGGATCTCAGTATTTCCGGCATGAAGGTCATTCAGAAAAGTTGCCTGGTTGATTTGAACTATAAAAATCAAACGGTGAATCTGGGTAGCCCTAAACGCAGCGAGTTTAATGGCGTCGGCAGCACGGCGGCGTCTTCCGAACGCAATTTTTCCGTGGTTCTGCAATGTCAGGAGGACAATATTCCGATTCAGATCACGTTCGAGGCGGCCGGAAATTCGCCAGGCGTGGGAATGATTGATATCGCCGACGGCGCCGATGCGGCGAAGGGCGTCGCCGTGGAAGTGTTGGATGAGAACCGTAATCCATTAACGTTTTCCAGACCGATCAATTACCACACCGCGGCTGAAAGAGAGATCAGGATCCCCTTGATGGCGCGCTATAAGCAAACGGGAGCCATTAGCCCCGGGCAGGCCGACGCGGTGATGACATTCACCATTACGCAGAATTAAAGAGACCCCCATTAAAAATATAATGTCGTCTGTTCGCGCGACATTATTGGTGGCATCAGGCGCTGCAGTTTGATGCCAATGCAATGACAACACGCATGTATGGCCGTGTTTGTCCGTTTAAATATGGAGATTAACCAATGAAAGAACTGTCTGTTATCGAAATGAATGAAGTGTCAGGTGCCTATTCCTGGAATTTGAATAATGGAATTGTCGGCCTCGTTGGCAGCGCTGTCACGAATGCCGCGGAAGCGGCTTCGTCGCTGGTTTTAGGTGCGGCTGCTGCCAGTGCCGCTGGTGCAATTATTGGCGGTCGTCACGGCGGCGACGGTGGCGGCCTGCTGGGCGTCGGTTCTATTGGCCAAGGGGTCGGCATGATCTACGGCGCTATCCACGGTGGTATTGTCGGAGGCATTGGCGGTGCTCTGGCTGGCTGGGAAACGACCCTGGAGTACTCTAAAAAAGCTGCCGAAGGCGTCATCAATGGCACTTTGATTTAAAATATCTAAAAGAGGCCGCAGCGTTTCGCTGCGGCTCTCGTTCATTTAGGCTTGTTATATGAGTGAGAATAAGAGCAGGAATATTTTCCGCCAGGAGGCGGTCAATTATCAACGTCAAAGATGGACCGGCAGGGCGCTGTTAATTTCCGGCGCATCGAGCCATGTGATTGCCGCCACCTGTTTCACTTTTATTCTGATCCTGGCGGGCGCACTCTATTTTTGCGAGTACACGCGCCGGGTCGATGTTGAAGGCGAGGTGATCAGCATCCCGCATTCCACCAATGTGTTTTCCTCCCAATATGGCTACGTGAGCCAGGCATTTCATAAAGCCGGTGACGTCGTGGAAAAGGACGAGCCGCTGTATGCGATTGATGTCTCGAGAAGCACCACGTCCGGCAATATCAGCCATATCGCGGCCAGCGAAATAAGCAAACAGATTAGCAATCTGGATTCGATAATCAGCAAGCTGAATAAAAATAAAACCGCCATGCTGGATAATTTGCGCAAACAGATCAATAGCTATGAAAACGCCTATAAAGAAACCGAGAAACTGAACCTCAGCGCCAAAGAGGGGATGGATAAAATGCGCGATAGCCTGAAAAATTACGAACACTATTTGACGAAAGGCCTGATCACCAAAGATCAGTTAAATTATCAGCGTTCGCTTTTTCAACAACAGCAAAGCTCGTATCAGGCGCTCTACAACCAAAAGATCCAGCAAAATATTCAACTGTCGCAGTTGCGCAGCGATTTGCTGATTCGCGCCGCCGATTACGACAATCAGATATCGCAAAGCGAATCGCAACGCAGTGATTTACAACGCCAGCTGGCGGAGTCCAATGCCGGCGGCCAGGTCATTATCAAAGCGCCGCTCAAGGGGAAAATCGAGTCGCTGAGCGTGACCGCCGGGCAGGTGGTCGAGAGCGGCAGCAGTCTGGCGCAAATCAAGCCGATTGATAACATCAAATATTATCTGGTTTTATGGCTGCCGAATAACAGTTTGCCCTACGTGAAAATCGGCGATGGCATCAACATTCGCTATGAAGCCTTCCCGTCGGATAAATTCGGTCAGTTTCCGGGAAAAATAGAATCCATCTCGTCGGTCCCCGCCTCCCCGCAGGAAATGTCGGAATACAGCAGCGGAAATAAAAGGGAAAGGAACGCCTACTACAAAGTGCTGGCGTCCATCAGCGACACGCAATTCAGCGATAAAGGCAAATATCTCGAAATCAGCAGCGGGCTGCAGGCCAGGGTCATCGTCTTCCTGGATAAGAAACCGCTTTATCAGTGGGCGGTCGCGCCTTTGTATGACATAAAAAACAGCGTTGTGGGGCGAGTCGATGAAGGACAATAATCTCTTTGAACGGATCAACGAGAAGTTAACCTTCTCACTGCGCAAGCGGGTGCCGAGCATCTTGCAGTCGGAATCATCGGAATGCGGCCTGGCGTGCCTTGCCATGATCGCCTCCTATTACGGGTTTAATGTGGATATGCTGAGCCTGCGGCAGCGATTCGGCATTTCCACCCAGGGCGCGACCCTGGGGACGATCTCTCAAATCGCGTCGCAAATCCAGCTGAAGACGCGCGCCTTGTCCTTGGACATCGACGAAATCAATCAGCTGAAAACGCCCTGCATACTGCACTGGAATATGAATCACTTTGTGGTGTTGGTTAAGGTGCAGCGCGCCGGTTTTGTCATTCACGATCCGGCCTTCGGGCGCCGAGTGATCGGGCTGCAGGAGATGTCGAATCATTTTACCGGCATCGCGTTGGAGCTGTGGCCCGACAGGGCATTTCAAAAAGAGACCCTCAAGACCCGTTTGCGCCTGCTGGATTTGATGAAAAACATCGAGGGCCTGCCGGGGACGCTGCTCAAGATCTTTGCGTTATCGATAGTCATCGAATCGGTCAACCTGCTGCTGCCGGTGGGAACGCAACTGGTGACCGACCATGTCATTCAGGCGCATGACTACAGCCTGCTGACGGTCATCTGTTTGGGGCTGATCTTCTTCACCTTGTTCCGCGCGGTGGTCAGCATCGCCAGGGCCTGGATCTCCATCGTGCTCGGGACGCTGACCGATATTCAGTGGAAGACGACGCTGTTTGAACACCTGATGAAGCTGCCGCTGGATTTTTTCGAAAAACGGCACCTGGGGGACATTCAATCGCGCTTTTCCTCGCTGGATGCGATCAGAACCACCTTTACCAATAATATCGTCAGCGGGATCATCGACGGCATCATGACGGTCGGGCTGTTCGCGATGATGATGGTCTACGGCGGCTGGCTGGTCTGGGTCGTGGCGGGCTTCACTCTGATCTACATCCTCATCAGGATGATGACTTACAGAACCTACCGTCAATTCTCGGAGGAGCAGATCGTCAAGGCGGCCAAGGCCAACTCGCATTTCATGGAGACGCTGTACGGCATCTCTACCGTCAAGGCGCTGGGCATCAAGGAAACGCGCTCCAGCTATTGGCTCAATCTGAACGTCGACGCCGCCAATACCAATATCAAAATCACCCGATTCAATATGATGTTCGGCGGGATCAATACCTTTATCACGACGCTCGATCAGGTGGCGATCCTGTGGCTTGGCGCCATGATGGTCATCGACAATTCCATGACGCTCGGCATGTTCATGGCGTTCAATGCCTATCGCGGCCAGTTCTCTCAGCGGGCCTCGAGCCTGATCGACCTGGCGATCGGCTTGCGCATGCTGTCGCTGCACAATGAGAGGATATCCGACATCGTCTTTACCGATGCGGAGACGGAGTCCGCGCCGCGACAGGTTTTCCCCTCGGGCACGGGGATTGCCATTGAGGTAAAAAATCTTACGTATCAATATGACGCGCTGTCGCGGCCGATCTTCAAAGACTTGAACATGCGCATTGCGGCCGGCGAAAGCGTGGCCGTCGTGGGCGCCTCCGGCGCGGGCAAGACCACCTTGCTGAAGGTGATGTGCGGTTTGCTCAGCCCCACTTCCGGCCAGGTTTTGGCCGACGCGATGGATATCCATAAAGTCGGGGTGAATAACTACCGTAACGCGATCGCCTGCGTGCTGCAGGACGACCGGCTGTTCTCCGGGTCCATTGCGGAAAACATCAGCGGGTTTGAGGTCAATGCCAATAAAGAGCTGATCATGGCCTGCGCGATACACAGTAATATCCACGATGAAATCATGCAGATGCCGATGGGCTACGAAACCCTGATCGGCGAGTTGGGCAACGGCATCTCCGGCGGGCAAAAGCAACGTTTGTTTATCGCGCGCGCCCTCTATCGCCGCCCGAGCGTGCTGTTTATGGATGAAGCGACCAGCCATCTGGACGTTGAGAATGAGTCGGCGATCAACCGGGCGATATCTTCGCTGAATATTACGCGCGTGATCGTCGCCCACAGAAAGTCGACCATCGACTCGGCCGACAGGGTGGTGGTGCTGGGGGCCGAGAGCGGCGCGCCGGCAGGCGGCGGTGAATAAAGGGCGCTTGCCGGCGCCGGGGGCGAAACCGGCAACGCAGGCTGTCCCCACGGCGAAAATCGCGGTAAAATGCAGCAGTTGACCCTATCGCATTCCATCAGGCCGTCGAACCCGCTATGAAAACGCGCAAACCGCGCCGCCCGCCCGGGCGGTGGATCTATTACATCCTGCATGAAGACATGCTGTGGCCTTGCCCGGTCAAATGGGAGTGGGAGAGCGGCTATAACGCCTGGTTGCCGTTTTACTATTCCCCCACGCTGGAATTCGTCGCCGGCAACCCCGCCCGCGCCACCAAGGTCAGCAGCGGCCGGCGCTAAGCGTACTGCCCGCCTTGCCGCCCGGCATCCGCTCACCTAAGATCATTGCATCACCCACAGGTTTCCGGGAGCGTCCATGTCTACTCTGTTTCGCACGTCTCTTTGCGGCGTAGCGGCGTTGTTGCTGCTTGCGGGTTGTCAGCAGACGGCGCACCAACCGGCGCCGCCGCTGCAGGCGCAATTGGATCACATCGCTTTGATGTTGGCCGGCGGGCATTTCCTGCGCGTGGACTGCGGGCGCAGTGACGTGCCGGACGACGTGAAATTACAACGTACCGCGATGCGTGCAGCGCAGCACCGCGGCTGGGATACGCAGGCGGCAGGGTATCGGCAGTTGCCGGCGCTCACCCAGGCGCGTTACCTGACTCTGCAACAGGATAGTCAACTGCTGACGGACAAATGCGCCACGCTCAGCCGCAGCACCGCGCGCTTTATCGCGGCGGCGCAGGCCGATCAGGAAGACTACATGGAGTAGCGCTACGGTGTGCCTGTCGGGCGCTCGCCACGGGCGCCCAAAAATTCTTTGCAGGATAACGATTTATCGCTCATCATTTGAAATGATGTTTCACTTTTATCCATCGAGCCCACCTTGAACCTGTATGCCGCACTGCGTCAGCGCGTGGAAAATACGCCCTGGTACGCCAAACGGAAAAGCTACCGCGTGCTGTTCTGGCGCGAAATCACGCCGCTGGCGGTGCCGATTTTTCTGGAGAACGCCTGCGTTCTGTTGATGGGGGTGCTGAGCACCTTTCTGGTGAGTTGGCTCGGCAAAGAGGCGATGGCCGGGGTGGGGCTGGCGGACAGCTTCAACATGGTGATTATCGCCTTTTTTGCCGCGGTGGATCTCGGCACCACCGTGGTGGTGGCCTTCAGCCTCGGCAAGCGCGATCGCCGGCGGGCGCGGGCGGCGGCGCGTCAGTCGCTGGTGCTGATGACCGGCGTGGCGCTGCTGTTGGCGGCGGGCATTCACCTGGCGGGCGAACCGATCATTGATGTGATCGCCGGCGCGGCCTCGCCTGAGGTGAAAGCGCTGGCGCTCTCTTACCTGCAAACCACGGTGTGGAGCTACCCGGCGGCGGCGATTGCGCTGATCGGCAGCGGCGCCCTGCGCGGCGCAGGCAACACCAAGATCCCGCTGCTTATCAATGGCGGCATGAATATCCTCAATATCATCATCAGCAGCATCCTGATTTACGGCATGCTTGGCTGGCACGGGTTGGGGTTCGTCGGCGCCGGGCTGGGGCTGACGATTTCCCGCTATATCGGCGCCATCGCCATCCTCTATGTACTGGCGATCGGTTTTAATCCGGCGCTGCACATCACGCTGAAAAGCTATTTCACGCCGCTGAAGATGAGCATCCTGTGGGAAGTGCTGGGGATCGGCATTCCCGCCAGCGTCGAGTCGGTGCTGTTCAACGGCGGCAAACTGTTGACGCAGATGTTCGTCGCCGGCATGGGCACCAACGTGATCGCCGGTAACTTTATCGCCTTCTCCATCGCTTCGTTGATCAATTTGCCGGGCAACGCGCTGGGCTCGGCTTCGACTATCATCGTTGGCCGGCGGCTAGGCAAAGGCGAGATCGGTCAGGCGGAACGGCAGCTGCGCCATATTTTCTGGCTGTCTACCCTCGGGTTGACCGCTATCGCCTGGGGCACGGCGCCGTTGGCTGGGGTATTCGCCGCGTTTTATACCTCGCAGGATGACGTGAAAACGGTGGTGAAAACCCTGATTTGGCTCAACGCCGCCTTTATGCCGATCTGGGCCGCTTCCTGGGTGTTGCCCGCCGGGCTGAAAGGCGCGCGCGACGCCCGCTTCGCCATGTGGGTGACGATGCTTGGCATGTGGGGCTGCCGCGTGGTGGCGGGCTACGCGCTGGGTATCGAACTGGGCATGGGCGTGGTGGGTGTCTGGTTGGGGATGTTCCTCGATTGGGCGGTGCGCGGCGCCTTGTTCTACTGGCGCATGGTCAGCGGGCGCTGGCTGTGGAAATATCCGCGGGCCAAACGCCGGGAGGCCGGGTAACGTCGGCCGCGGGGCACCGGCGAGATGGCCTCAGTATAAAAGCGTCATCGCGCTGAAGAACAGCAGCGTCAACGCGATGATGATGAGGTTTTGCGTGGCTTTGCGCACCAGCTTGCTGGCGCTCAGGCGGCTGTCGATGACGTAGAGCAGCGGCACCATCAGCAGCACATAGGCGAACATCAACATGGCGGTAAAGGGCTGCAGATTCATTCATGTTCCTCCTGTGCGCTATCATGGCCGACCAGATGCACCAGCACCGCCTTCGGCTGATGCGGCAAACCAATAAAGGGCGGGGTGGCTGGGGAGTCCGCCGTGAACGGCAGACCGGCACGCCGTGTCTTCACCGCCGCTTGCAGGATCTTCTTTCGATGCTTCCGAGTATGGTCGACCATGCGCCTCCGAATAGGGCCGCCCGAAGGCGGCCGATCGTTGTATTGCCCATATAAACTGGAGAGGATCGCAGCCTCTGCCGGGGCCGCAGAGGTATAATATTGCGAATGATAACCATTATCAATAATGCGAGTGAAAAAATTAAGGGTATTGCGAGGGGACAGCCGGCGGGCGGGAAAAGAAAAAGCACGCCTTGCGGCGTGCTTTGCGGGGTACTAACGGCGGTGGTTACTTCTGATCGGGCAGAGCGTAAGCGACCACGTAGTCGCCCAGCTTGGTGCCGAAGGAACCGTGGCCGCCGGCGTAGATCAGCACGTACTGCTTGCCGTTGACCTCATAGGTCATCGGCGTCGCCTGGCCGCCGGCCGGCAAGCGCGCTTCCCACAGTTTTTCACCGTTGGTCACGCTGAAGGCGCGCAGGTAGTTGTCTGCGGTGGCGCCGATGAAGAACACGTTACCGGCGGTGGTCACCGGGCCGCCCAGCATTGGCATGCCCATTTTGAACGGCAACGGCAGCGGTGAGCTGTCGCGCACGGTGCCGATGCGTTTTTTCCACACGATGTCGTTGGTTTTCAGATCCACGGCGGAAATGTAACCCCAGGCCGGCTGTTTGCACGGCAGGCCGAACGGCGACAGGAACGGGTTCAGGGTAACGCCGAACGGCACGCCATACTGCGGCTGTACGCCGGACTCGGTGCCGCTGCCGCCTTTGTCGCCTTCCGGCGGCTCAATCGGGTTGCCTGGGCCGCGCGGGATCAGTTTGGAGACGAACGGCAGCGCGATCGGGTTGGCGATGGCGATTTCGCGATCGGTATCGACGGCCAGGCCGCCCCATTCGAACATGCCCAGGTTACCCGGGAACACCAGCGTGCCCTGCTCGGAAGGCGGGGTGAAGGTGCCTTCATAACGCAGGCTGTGGAACATCACGCGGCAGACCAGCTGATCATAGATGGTCGCGCCCCACATGTCGGCGCCGGTCAGTTTCTTCTCAGGACGGAAGGTCAACTCGGAGAACGGCTGGGTCGGCGACAGGCGATCGCCTTTGGCCGGGCCCTGCGGTACCGGTTTCTCCGGCGCCGGCACCACCAGTTCGCCGTTGGTGCGGTTCAGCACGAAGATGTTGCCGGTTTTGGTCGGCACATAGATCACCGGCACTTTTTTACCGCTCTTGTCGGTAATGTCCGCCAGGGTCGGCTGCGCCGGCACGTCCATATCCCACAGGTCATGGTGGACCGTCTGATAGAACCAGGCCAGTTTGCCGGTGGAGGCGTTCAGCGCCAGCAGGCCGCTGGCGTAGCGTTCCATTTCCGGGGTGCGATCGCCGCCCCAGATGTCCGGAGTGGAAACGCCCATCGGCAGGTAAACGATATCCAGCTTGGCGTCATAGGCGGCAGGCGCCCAGGAGTTCGGCGAGTTAGGCACGAAGTGGTGCTCGTCCGCCGGGATGGCGTTCGGATCCTTCGCGCCCGGATCGAAGGCCCACAGCAGCTTGCCGCTGTTGATGTCGAAGCCGCGGATCACGCCGGAAGGCTCGCGGTTGGAGTAGTTGTCGGTCACGGCGCCGGCGATGACGATCACTTTATCGGTGATCACCGGCGGCGAGGTCGGCTCGTAGTGGCCCGGCGTCGCATACGGCATATTGCTCTGCAGGTTCAGCTCACCGTTGTTGGCGAAGTCCGGGCATGGTTTGCCGGTTTCGGCGTCCAGCGCGAACAGACGGCCGTCGTTGACCGGCAGAATGATGCGGCGTGCGCACATCGCCGGTGCGGCATCGCCGGCAGCGCCTGCGGCTGCGGCGGTTTCGTGGTAAGACACGCCGCGGCAGGTGATGTGCTGGAAAGTTGGGTTGTATTTCAGCTGCGGATCAAACTTCCACTTTTCTTTACCGGTGGCGGCATCCAGCGCAAACAGCTTCTGGTGCGGCGTACACATGTAAAGGGTATCGCGGATTTTGATCGGCGTGACTTCGTTGGTGATCTCACCCGGATCGTTGGCGGTCTTCAGATCGCCGGTCTGGAAACGCCAGGCTTCTTGCAGCTGGCCAACGTTTTTGTCGTTGATCTGGCTCAGCGGCGAGTAACGGGTGCCTTCCTGGGTGCGGCCATAGGCCGGCCAGTCGGCACCGGTGGCGTCTTTCGGCTGTACCTGCGCGGCGTCGAGCGTGCCGTTGATCTCTTGCGGATCGTTGAACACGGCATAGGCCAACGCGATGACGGTGATCGCCAGCGCCGCGCTCAGCGCGCCGTAGGCGAATTTGCCGTTGGCCACCAGCTTGCGGTAGATAAACGGCAACACCAGCCACAGGCCGAAGAAGAAGGTGACGTCCAGGCGCGGCGTCAGCGCCCAGAAGTCCGGGCCCACTTCCCACAGGGCCCAAATGGTGGTGCCCAGCAGGAATACCGCGTACAGCAGCAGCGCGGTGGCGCGGCGGCGGAACAGCAGCCAGGAGGTCGCCAGCAGCACCAGCCCGGCGATGATGTAATACAGCGAACCGCCCAACTTGGCCAGCCAGATGCCGCCGCCGAGCAGATAAAGCCCGCTCAGCGCGGCAAACAGCGCCGTTATGACGATAAGCGGCGATAGTGACGCTTTATTTTGCATAGCAATACCCTTACCAAAAATGAAAGTCCCCGATTTAGAGATTAAGCTAAATCGGAAAAAACACGCGGTTTCTCCCTATTATTTCAGCGAGAAGCCGCTAGGGTGACGTAAAACCCATCCCTTTTTTTAACCTTAAGGTGCTTTGCCTTATTCAAAGCGATAAGACAAGGTGGCGCCGCCACCCCAGTTGCGCCCCGGCGCCGGCTCGAAGTAGCGGCCGTTGCCTTCGTTGACGATCACCGAACCGACGTATCGGCGATCGAAAACATTGTCCACCCGGCTGAACACGTCCAGCGCCCAGCGGTTCCAGGTAAAGCGATAACCGGCGTTTACGCCGGCCACGGTGTAAGCGGGAGCCTGCGCGCTGTTGGCGTCATTGGCCTGAATGTCGCTCATGTAGCGCAGCTCCGCGCCGGCGTGCCAGCCTTCCGGCGGGGCATAGGCCAGCGAGGCGTAGCCCATGTTGCGGGCGATGCCCGGCAGGCGATTGCCGGCGGGGGTACAAACGGCTTTGCCGCACATATCGCTGCGGTAGGTGGCGTCCAGCAGCGTCCAGGCCATATGCAGACGCCAGTCCAGCGCAAACTCCTGATCCAGCGCCAGCTCCAGGCCGCGCCGCCGGGTTTTGCCGGCGTTGGCGTAGCTGGTGCGCCCACCGCTGCTTTCCGCCACCACCAGCTCGTTGTCGGTATCGGTCTGGAACAGGGCGGCGCTCACCAGGCCGTTGCCGAGGCGCAGTTTGCTGCCCAGTTCGACGGTGTCGCTGGTGGACGGCTGCAGGCCGATGTTCAGGCCGGCCTGGCCGTCGGGGCGGTAGGAGAGTTCGTTGATGGTCGGGGTTTCAAAGCCGCGGCCGGCGGAGAGATAAACGTTCCACGCCGGATTGATTTTATAGTTGAGCGAACCCATCGGCAGCCACTGGTGGTAGCGTTTGCTGCCGCTGTCGTCGCCGTTGCGCGGCGTGATGTAGTAGTCGGTCGAGTCGAAGCTGACCGTGCTGTAGCGCAGGCCGGCGTCCAGCGTCCAGTGCGGCGTCAGTTGCCAGGAGGTTTGCAGGTAAGGATCCAGGTTCCAGATGCGGTTTTTCTCGTTGCGCCGCTGGTCGCCTTTCTCGCCGTAGTCCACTGTGCCGTCTCGCAGAATAAAGTTTTCAAACCCCTGCCGGCGTTCGGCCATGGTTTCATAATCCAGACCGCCGATCAGTGTTACCGGTAACGAGGCGAGAGTATCCTCATGCTTCCAGCGAGTGTCAATGCCCTGATATTTTCTTTCCAGCACGATCACCCCGCCGGCGTGGGTAGGGTTGAGCTGCGGCCCGCGTGGAATGGATTGGTACTGTGTGGTGTGGCGCTCGCCGTGGTAGGCGGTCAGCGTCAGTTCGTCGCGCTCGCTCATCTGGCGCTGATAGCGCAGGCCGGCCTGGGTCTGATCGAGCGACTTGCGGGTGTTGTATTGATCCGCGCGCGGCGCCTGGCGCGGGTTTTCCTTCCATTCCGCTTCGGTCAGGCCGCCCGGATCGCCGGCGTCAATCGAGACGCTGTTGAACATCAGCGTCAGGGTGCTGACGTCGTCCAGCCGCACGCCGAGCTTGCCGTTGCCGAGGTTTTTGCGCGCGGCGCTGTGATCGCGATAGCCCTGAGTAGTGAAGCGGGTTCCCGATATAGCATAGTTGACGTCGCCGGCCTGGGTGCCGTCGCCGGTGGCGCCGGTCGCTTTCACCCCGTAGCGCCAGGTGTTGTCGCTGCCGAAATAGCCGCCGGCCTCCAGCGTCGGCGGCTGGGTGCCGGTAATCGTATCAACATTGATTACCCCGCCCGAGGCGTTGCCATATAGAGCGGAATAGGGGCCGCGCAGCACCTCGATGCGTTCGACGGAATTGATGTCGATATTGGAGGTTTGCCCCTGGCCGTCGGGCATGGTGGCGGGAATGCCGTCGACGTACATGCGCACCCCGCGCACGCCGAACATCGATCGGCTGCCGAACCCGCGTATCGACAGCTGCAGATCCTGCGCATAGTTTTGCCGGTTTTGAAGCTGCAGGCCCGGCACGCTGCCGAGGTTTTCCGACAGGTTAATCTGCGGGGCGGCGTTGCGCAGGTCTTGCCCGTCGATCACGCTGACGGACACCGGCGATCCCAGCTCGGTCAATCCGATGGGTTGCGCCATCACCACCAGGGTGTCGCTTTTCTCTTCATTATTTTCTGCCGCCAGCGCCTGGCTGGCAAACATGGGTTGTAGCAATAGCATTGCAGCCGGGGTAAGCACGGCGCTTTTCTTATTGGTCATGGAATAAATCTGCCACTGGTATTGAAAGGGAATCGCAGGTCGATTCAGAGTTAGCCATCTGTCGCTCCATCTACATGACGCTAAACGAAAAGGGTAAGGCATCCTGACATCAGTATAGAGTATCTCGGGCAGGAACGTTCCCGCAAAAACGCTGGTCCCAGCAACGGTTAACGGATTCATGAGCCTGGTTCATAAGCTCAAGCGTATTTTGCCCCATAGTCATGGCGGCAGCCGCCTTTTACAGTCACCACACCGGAGCGGCGCCGCGTCAGGCGGAGCCGGTATCATTCAGTGGGAGAGTGAAGATGCAAACACGCAAGTTAGGGCGAGAAGGGCTGGAAGTATCGGCGTTGGGTCTGGGTTGTATGGGGCTGAGTTTTGGCTACGGCCCGGCCACCGATAAACGGCAGGCGATCGATCTGATCCGCGCCGCGGTCGACGAAGGCGTGACGTTCTTCGATACCGCCGAGATTTACGGTCCGTTCACGAACGAGGAATTGTTGGGCGAAGCGCTGGCGCCGGTGCGCGATCGGGTCGTCATCGCCACCAAGTTCGGTTTCGACTTGCCGCAGCCGGCGGGGCAGCAGGTGTTGAACAGCCGTCCGGAGCATATTCGCCAGGCGGTGGAAGGTTCGTTGAAGCGCCTGCGGGTGGAGACGATCGATTTGCTGTATCAGCACCGTGTCGATCCCGAGGTGCCTATCGAGGAGGTGGCCGGTACGGTGCAGCAACTAATTCGCGAAGGGAAAGTGAAGTATTTCGGCTTGTCGGAAGCCGGAGCGCAAACCATTCGGCGAGCTCACGCGGTGCAACCGGTCACGGCGCTGCAAAGCGAATATTCGCTATGGTGGCGCGAGCCGGAGCGTGAAATCTTGCCGACGCTGGCAGCGCTGGGCATCGGTCTGGTGCCATTCAGCCCGCTCGGCAAGGGCTTTCTCACCGGCGCCATCACCGAGGACACCACCTTTGACAGCGGCGATTTTCGCAACGTGGTGCCGCGCTTCAGCGCCGAAGCGCGCCGGGCCAATCAGGCGCTGGTGAGCGTGCTGGGGCAGATAGCGCAGCGCAAGGGCGTGACGCCGGCGCAGATCGCCCTGGCCTGGCTGCTGGCGCAGCAGCCGTGGATCGTGCCAATCCCGGGAACCACCAAGCGTCATCGGCTGCAAGAGAACCTCGCGGCGGCGTCGGTGGTGTTGGCGGCGGACGAACTGGGCGAGATTGAGCGCGCGCTCTCCGCTATCGACGTGATCGGCGATCGTTACCCGGCGCATCTGCAGAAAAACGTCGGGCGTTAAGCCCCGCGCCGCAATGCCTCAATCAGCAGCGCAAAGGCGGTGGTGTGTTGCCTGCGGCTTGGATAATAGAGGTAATAACCGGGAAACGGCGGGCACCAGTCGTCCAGCGCCATCTGCAACCGCCCGTCGGCCAACGGCTCGGCGACGCTGTCTTCCGGCACAAAGGCGATACCGAGGCCGAGCTGCGCAGCGTCGATCCGCTGGCGCAGGCTGTTGAAGGTCAGTTGCCCCTCCACACGTACTTTGATCTCCCGGCCATCGCGGGCAAATTCCCAGGCGTACAGCCCGCCGAGGGTGGGCAAACGCATGTTGATGCAACGGTGGTTTTGCAATGCCTGCGGCGTGGCGGGGAGGCCGTGACGGGCGAAATAGGCGGGTGAGGCGACGGCCACCATGCGCATGTCCGGCCCGATGCGCACCGCGATCATGTCCTTCGCCACCTGTTCCCCCAGCCGGATGCCGGCGTCGAAACGCCCGACGACGATGTCGGCCAGACTATTGTCGACGGTGATTTCCACGTTGATGTCCGGGTAATCGATGAGGAAAGTGCGCAGCACCGGCCACAGCACCGCATCCACCGCATGTTCGCCGGCGGTAATGCGGATGTTGCCGGCCGGGCGATCGCGCATTTCACCCAGCGCGTTCAGCGCGTTTTCTATCTCCGCAAAGCGCGGACCGATGCTGTTGAGCAGCCGCTCACCGGCCTCGGTAGGGGCGACACTGCGGGTGGTGCGCGTGAGCAAGCGCAGCGCCAGGCGCTCTTCCAGCCCGCGTATAGCGTGGCTGAGCGCCGATTGGGAAACGCCAAGCTGCGCCGCCGCTTTGGTGAAGCTGCGTTCTCTGGCCACCATCAGGAAAGCGATCAGGTCGTTAACGTTTTCTTTCAACATATCGGCACCGAAGAGCAAGGTTAGGGCGCGGCCGCGCGTAGATTTATGAATTTAGCTCATAGCTCCTTGCGCATTTTACCCGCTAGTCGGCGGAAAAGCATGGCGCTATCTTGGCATCACTCACTTATGACTATCAGCGCCGGTTGTGAGAGCCGGCGCGGAGGATAAAACAGATGAAAATACAACGCAGCGGTTCGATCCCATCACAGCGCGGTTCGGCGGATTATTTTACCGGGCAGGTGCGCATCGACGCGCCGTTCGCCGGCGAAGCGCCGGCCAGAGTGGGCGGCGCAACCGTCACCTTTGAGCCCGGCGCCCGCACGGCCTGGCATACGCATCCGCTCGGCCAGACGCTGATCGTCACTCAGGGACGCGGTTGGATCCAGATGTGGGGCGAGGCCACGCAGGAAATGCACCCCGGCGATATCGTCTGGATCCCGGCTGGCGTCAAACACTGGCACGGTGCGACGCCGGACACCGCCATAACTCATATCGCCATCGCCGAAGCGCTGGACGGCACTCCGGTGACCTGGCTGGAGCCGGTCAGCGAGGCGGAGTACCGGCAATAACGGCGCTCAGGACCTGCGGTTCTGTTCGCAGAACCGCAGGCGGTTGCCGAACGGATCGGTGAGGTTCAGTTCCTTGCCCCAATCGACAATCTCCAGGCCCGGCCGTGCATAGCGGTAGTTTTTGGCCGTGAGCTCCCGGTGCAGCGCATCGATGTCCTGCATCGGAATGAAAATGGCGGCGCCGGGCGTGCTGTCGCCGTAGTGTTCGCTCAGGTGCAGCGTCAGCCCGGCGCGGGCAATCTGCATGTACAGCGGCAGGTCTTCGCTGAAACGGTGCTCCCATTCCAGCGTGAAACCGAGAAAATCCAGGTAAAACTCTTTGGCCTTGTCGACCGAAAAGATACGCAGGATCGGAATGGCGGGCGAGAAGGCGATCATCGTTGACCTCATTGTCGCGTTAGCGGCAGCCGATGTGGATATCGACCGCGTCGGGGCCGGTATAGGCTTCGAAGTCGGTCAGGAAGCGGCGTTCGATCTCAGGGTGTTGTTCGAAGTAGGCCCAGATGCGCTGCCAGCTTGCGATGACCGCCGCCGGCATCGCGCCACGGGCGGGGAAGACCAGATAGCGGCCGGGTTGGATGTGTAAACCGCTCTGTGCCTCACTGCCGGCGGTGACGTCAAACGGCCCGCTGGCGTCGGAAGCGTAATTGGAATAGACCCCGTATACCGGCAGGGCGGGTGAGGTAGCGAAAAAATCCGACCACAGCGCGGGAATCTTTGCCGTTTCGGCTTGGGTTTCGTTCTGGTTGGTGGTTCTGACTGTTTGGCCGGCGACGTAAAAGCCGGGCAGATGTACCGAGATGGGCCGCATAGAGACAATCCCTTTTAACCGCACAAAGATGCCTAACCTAAAGATAGCAAACGCCAGACAGAACCCCCGCAGGTGCGGGGGCCGAACGCATCAGGCATCCACGCCGCCAAGGCATAGGTATTTGATTTCGAGATAGTCCTCGATGCCGTACTTCGATCCTTCGCGGCCCAAACCGGAGTGTTTCATGCCGCCGAACGGCGCCACCTCGGTGGAAATCAACCCTTCGTTGATGCCGACAATGCCGTACTCCAGCGCTTCGGCCACGCGCATCACTCGGCCGATGTCGCGGCTGTAGAAGTAAGCGGCCAGGCCGAACGGCGTGTCGTTGGCCAGTTCGACGGCGTCGGCCTCCTGGCTGAAGCGGATCAGGGGCGCCACCGGGCCGAACGTCTCCTCGCGGAAGATTTTCGCCGTGCGCGGCACATCGGTCAGGATGGTCGGGGTGAAGAAATTGCCGCCCAGCGCGTCAGGCTTGCCCCCCAGCAGCACCGAGGCGCCGTGCTCGACGGCGTCGGCGATATGCTCGCGCACTTTTTCCACCGCGTCCGGGTTAATCAACGGGCCGATGGTGACGCCGTCATCCAGGCCGTTGCCGACTTTCAGCTTGGCGACGGCGGCTTTCAGTTTGGCGGCGAAAGCATCGTATACGCCGTCCTGCACCAGAAAACGGTTGGTGCAGACGCAGGTCTGGCCGGCGTTGCGGTATTTCGAGGCGACCGCGCCGGCCACGGCGGCGTCCAGATCGGCGTCGTCAAACACGATAAACGGCGCGTTGCCGCCCAGCTCCATGCTGGTTTTCTTGATGGTGGGCGCACACTGGGCCAGCAGCTGCGCACCGACTTCGGTGCTGCCGGTGAAGGAGAGTTTACGCACGTCCGGGTTGGCGGTGAGTTCGCCGCCGATGCCTTTGCTGGGGCCTGTTATCACGTTGCATACCCCGGCGGGCAGCCCGGCGCGCTCCGCCAGCACGGCGATCGCCAGCGCCGAGAACGGGGTCTGGCTGGCGGGGCGGATCACCCCGGTGCAGCCTGCGGCCCAGCCGGGGCCGGCTTTGCGGGTGATCATCGCCGCCGGGAAGTTCCACGGGGTGATGGCGGCGAACACGCCGATCGGCTCTTTTTGCACGATGATGCGGCGACCGGCCTGGGGCTGTGGAATGGTGTCGCCATACACCCGTTTGCCTTCCTCGGCGAACCATTCGATAAAGGAGGCGGCATAGGCGATTTCACCGCGGCTTTCGGCCAGCGGTTTGCCCTGTTCCGCCGTCATGATGCGCGCCAGATCTTCCTGATTTTCCATCATCAATTCAAACAGCCGGCGCAGCTTGCCGGCGCGCTCTTTGGCGGTCAACGCGCGCCAGGCGGGCAGCGCTTTTTTGGCGGCGGCGATGGCGCGTGCGGTTTCTTCGGCGCCGAAGGCCGGTACGTGGCCGATCCGTTCGCCGTTGGCGGGATTATGAATGGCGATCGAACGGCCTTCCTGGGCCGGCAACCATTGCCCGTCGATGTAGTTGGCCTCGCGGAACAGCGTGGGATCCTTGAGGGTAGCGCAGATACTGGTGCTCATGAGTCTCTTCCTTTGCTGAGTTCAACAGAGTGGTCTATCCCATACGGCTACTCTTTACCCTAGCAAATTTTGCCGCCGCCGTTTGCCCACGCGGCAACAAGATGGTGGTTTTCTTTATGCGCACCTTCTGTACAAAAAATATCCTTTGCCGGGCCGATACTAAAAGAGCAGGCATATGACCCTTTTCGATGTAATTAAAAGGAGTGTGCGAATGATGAAATCAGTGGACAGACATCTCGCGGCCTACGGCAGCGAAATGGATTTTTTGGCGTCGAGCATCGCTCTGATGGAATGGCAAGGGCGGCAGATTGACGCCGGGCAGGTGGCCGGCAATATGTCGGAGCAGCAAAGCCGCCTGTTCTTTGCGCGGTTGAATTATTTTCGTCAGCTTTATCAGGCCGCATCGGCGGCCGAACACAGCCTGTAATTTCCGAACCAGCCCCGCCGCAGCGGGGCTTTTCATTTCAGCGCTGCCACACCCCGGTCGCGAGCGTCGCCGGCGAATACTCCAGATTACGCCCCCGCCACGGCAACGCCGCCGTAAAACGCCAGGCGCGGCGCACGTCAAACCGCCAATAGCGTTCTGCGCCTTCAACGCCGGGATGCCCCTCCGCTTGCCAGAGGATCTGCGTTTCCCCCTGCAGATGCAGCACGTCACCGCGTTCAAAATCGATGAGCAGCAGCGCCGCCCGCGGTTCGGCCAGCAGATTGCCCAGCGTGTTCATATAGCGGTTACCGCGAAAGTCCGGCATCCACAGCGTGTCACCTTCCAGGTGGATAAAGCCGGGGCGGCCGCCGCGATGGGAAATATCGACGCCGCCCTGCGCCAGTGCCAGGTGCGCGCAGCTGGCAACGAAGCTGGTATCCGCGGTGCGGATCAGCGCCTGCGCCGCCGCATCCAGCGAGGCTAAATGCTCAACCGGCTGTGGCCGGCTGTCCACCGGGTAGAGTTCGCGGCGCTGAATGTACTGCGGGCAGTTACCGAAGCTTTGCTGAACGACGATCTCCACCCGGTTTTTGTCGGTGCGGCCGACGGTGCCGTTGGCGCGGTTGCGCCGCCGGTTGCTGAAATCCAGCCCGAGCGCGCCGACCGGTTTGCCGGGCAGCAACAGCGCCTGGGCGGGATCGTCGCTGCGACGCGGTGCGCTGATACGCAGGTGCGTGTCGTCCGGCGTGCGTAAAAATCTGGGCGGGCCGGTGAACAGGGTGGCGATCGGCCAGCCTTGTTCATCCAGCGTGGCGACGAACAGGTAGGGCAGCGCGGCGAAAAACGCGCGGTGCTGATCCGGCATCGCAGGGTAGATGCCACCGCCTACGCCGCCAAACCCGGCCAGCGTCTGCGCGCGCAGCTCATCGGGATGGAACAGTTGCGGGATCATGGCGTCAGCTCCCCGCCGGTTCCGGCAGGGCCGGCATGGCAAAGAAGCCGGGCAGTGCAGCGATGCGCGCCGCCCAGCGACGTATCGCAGGGTAAGGCGACAGCGAAATGCCGCCTTCGGCCGCGACCGCCACGTAGCTGTGGCAGGCCAGATCGGCGATGGTCGGGTGTTCGCTGGCCAGGTAGTCGCGTTCGCTCAGGTGCTGTTCCATCTGCGGCAGGAAACGATCGCTGACCGCCCGCGCCGTCTGATAATCCTCCGGCACGGCGAATTGGGCGATCAGTCGGCAGGCCGCCGGGCCGTAGCGGACTTCACCGGCGGCTTTGGAAAGCCAGGCCTGCACTCGCGCCGCCGCCGCCGGCTGTTCCGGCAGCCAGTGGCTGTCCGGCGCATAGCGCTTCACCAGATAGACCAGAATGGCGTTGCTGTCGGCCAGCGTCAGATCGCCATCCTGCAAGACCGGGATCTGGCCTAACGGGTTCAGCCGGCGAAAGGCTGCGCTCTGCCGTACGTCCGTTGAGGCTTCGACCCATGCATAGGGCAGCGCCAGCATGCGCAGCAGCAACGCCACGCGATGAACGTGGCCGGAAAGCGGGGTGCCGTAGAGTGTGATGGTGGACATGGCGTTTCTCCTCAGTGCTTTTTGTCAGCATACTCTTGCGTTGAACGAGCGAAATCCGGCAATGTGGAAATTGATAATTTCACTTTTCGGAAGAATCTATGGATCGGCTAGACGAGTTGGCCATCTTCGTGGCGGTGGTGCAGCAGGGCAGCCTGGCGGCGGCCGGGCGCAAGCTGCGGCGTTCGGCGCCGGCGGTCACCCGGGCGATCGCCGCATTGGAACAGCGTTTCGGCACCCGATTGGTGGAGCGCACGACCCGGCGGCTGGCGCCTACCGAAGCGGGCGCGCGGCTATTGGAGCGTGCGCAACAGCTGCTGCAGGATTATCAGGCGGTGGTGCAGGATACCGCCGAAGCACAGCTGAGCGGCTTGCTGCGCGTTACTTCGCCGGTGCAGTTCGGCCGCCGCTACGTGGCGCCGGTGGTGATGGCGTTTCTCGATGACTACCCGCAGATGCAGATCGAAATGGTGTTGAACGATCGCAATCTCGACCTGATTGACGAAGGGTTGGATATCGCGGTGCGCATCGGTCATCTGCAGGATTCTTCCCGCGTGGCGCGGCGGCTGGGGCAGGTCAGCCGGGTGACGGTCGCCAGCCCGGATTACCTGGCGCGCTGCGGTGAACCGCGATCGCCGGCGCAGCTGGCGGAGCATGCCACCATCGTCGGCACCCAGCGGCCGTCGCTGCGCGAATGGCGCTTCGGCCCGCAGGAAAACGGCGAGCGCGTGCGATTGACTCCCCGGCTGTTGCTCAACGACGTGGAAGCGCAACTGCTGGCGGTGCGCGCCGGCAAGGGCGTCACCCGGTTGCTCTCGTATCAGGTGGCGGACGATTTGGCCGCCGGTACGCTGGTGCGGCTGTTGACGGATCATGAGCCGTTGCCGATGCCGGTACAGCTGGTGGCGCAGCAGGCGCAGCACATGCCGCTGAAGGTGCGCGCCTTTTGGGATTATGCATTTGAACGGCTCAGCGCCTTGCCGCAAATTCAGCCGGACGGGCGGGGGAAATAAGCGCAAAAAGTTTCATGGGTTAAACTTTTTCATTATTCATCAGGTTTTATTTTACCGGGCGCGCATTGCTGATGCGCCCGTCTTGACAATAATTTTGCCGGTGCTAATAGTTAATTTACATTTTAAATAATAAACGAAGTTTAATATATGAAACCACTTACGGGGAGTTATGATAACGGCGCCACGGTGGATAATGAAGCGGCTATTTTGACTTCATTTCAAACTCGCAGCGCGGCTGTTTATAAACAGACGCGCCATGAAAATAATATTGCTTATGGCAACGGCGAACGAGAAACATTTGATTGGCTCTATTCTGCAAAGCGGCATCAGGGGACGTTAATTTTTATTCACGGCGGCTATTGGCAATTCTGCGATAAGGCGGATTTCGCCTTTATCGCCGCCGGGCCGCTGGCGTTGGGTTTTGACGTGGTGTTGGTGGAATATGCGCTGGCGCCGGCGGTGGATCTCGACGAAATATGCCGACAGATCGGGATGGCGCTGGATGCCATTCAGCGCCGCCTGCCGCCGCACTATGCCCATCCGGTTTATCTGTGCGGCCATTCCGCCGGCGGGCAGCTGGCGGCGTTCTGGCAGCAGCATGCGTTGGTGGATGCTGTCTTTCCCATCAGCGGCCTGTTCGAGCTGGCGCCGTTGCAACAAAGCTATGTTAATCGGGCGCTGCAGCTGAGCGCGCGGCAAATTGAAACGCTCAGCCCGGCACGCCGCCTGCCGACGCGCGGCAAACCGCTTACGCTGTATTACGGCGCATTGGAACTGCCGGAACTGAGAGGCCAGTCGCAACACTATCATGCGGCGCTGCGCCAACGCGGGCTGCCGGCCGATCTGGTCGCGGTGCCCGGCGCCAATCATTTTACCATTCTGGATGCGTTGTTCGCCGCCGACGGCGCGCTGCTTCACCAACTTAACCACCACGGGAACCACTGACATGCGCGAGATCGTAGAGACCGGGCTGCCGGAGATCGGCCAGCCTTTTTCCTGGGCCACCCGGGGCGGCGGCATGCTGTTTACCGCTCACGGCCCGGTGCGGGCGGACGGCAGCATCGACACCGGCGCGCCGGAGCGACAGATTACGCTGACCTTCGATAATCTGGCGCAGACGCTGAAGGCGGCGGGCAGCCACAGCGATAAGGTGCTGCAGGTGATCGTGTATCTCACCGACGTCAACGACGTTAAATGTCTCGATGATATTTACCGGAAATACTTTAATTATCCTTATCCCAATCGCTCCACGGTCATCGTCGAAAAATTGGTGGTGCCGGGAATGAAAATAGAAATTACCGTCAGCGCCATCGCCTGATTTAATTTCTTCTTAAGTCAACCTTCATATTAATTCAATAACGAGTTAAGGATGCGTCATGTTTAAACAGATTGCACCTTCCGCCGCCGATCCTATTATGTCGCTGATGGAAGCCTATTTGCAGGATCCCAATCCGGAAAAAGTGAATTTAGGCATTGGGCTGTATTACGACCGACAGGGGAATATTCCGCTGATGCAGGCGGTTGAGGCCGCCGAGCAGCGGCTGCTGGCGCTGCGTTGCCCGCACGGTTATCCGCCGATCGAAGGTTCGCCGCAGTTCGCTCGCCAGGTGCAGTCGCTGCTGTTCGGTGAGCAACAGGCGGCCGAGATCGCCACGGTGCAGACCGTCGGCGGTTCCGGCGCATTGAAGCTGGCGGCGGATTTTTTGCGCCACTTTCTGGCGCGCGGTGAAATTTGGGTGTCCGATCCCACCTGGGCCAATCACTGGGCGATTTTCGAAGGCGCCGGGCTGCGGGTGAATACCTATCCCTACTTTGATGAAGCGGCGGGCGGCCTGCGTTTCGCCGCCATGCTCGACGCATTGGACAGCCTGCCGCCCGGCAGCGTAGTCCTGCTGCATCCTTGCTGCCATAACCCGACCGGCACCGATCTGACGGCGGAGCAGTGGCGCGCCACGCTCGCCGTGCTGCAGCGGCGTAACCTGCTGCCGCTGTTCGACATCGCCTATCAGGGCTTCGGCGATGGGCTGGAGGAGGACTGCTTTGCATTGCGCGAAGCGCTGAAAACCGATCTGCCGTTTTTGGTCTGCAACTCGTTTTCCAAAAACGTCGCGCTGTACGGCCAGCGTCTGGGCGCGCTGTCGGTGCGCTGCGCCGACGCGGAAAATGCCGCCAACGTCAAAGGGGCGTTAAAAACGCTGATCCGCCGCAGCTACTCCTGCCCGCCGACGCACGGCAGCCAGATTGTGGAAACCCTGCTCGGCGACGCCGAACTCGGCGAGCTTTGGCGCAATGAGCTGGCGGAAATGCGCTCGCGCATCAAGCAAATGCGTGAACAGCTGGCCGCCGGGCTGGCGCAGGGCGGCTCTTCGCTGGATCACCGGCGCATACGCGATCAGCGCGGCATGTTCAGCTATACCGGCCTGAACGAAGCGCAACTGCAGACCCTGCGGCAGCGCTACGCCATCTATCTGGTCTCGCCCGGCCGCATGTGTCTGCCGGGGCTTAACCCCGGCAACATCGACTATGTGACCGCCGCGATCCTCGACGTCACTCGCACCGCCTAACTCCGCTCGGGAACCCAGCCATGCCACAGATGAATGATTTTGAGCATATCGCCCGCCGTCAGGGTGGGTTGAACAAGCATCTTACCGCCGGGCAGATGTCGATGCTGGCGATTGGCGGCGCCATCGGCACCGGGCTGTTTCTCGGCAGCGCCTACGCCATTCAGATGGCGGGGCCGTCGGTATTGCTGAGCTACCTGATCGGCGGCGTCATTGCGCTGCTGCTGATGGGCAGCCTGGCGGAAATGACCTCCGAACACCCGACGCCCGGCTCGTTCGGCGACTACGCCGAATTCTATCTCGGCCCGCTGTTCGGTTTTCTGGTGCGTTATTCTTATTGGTCCTGCGTGGTGCTGGCGGTGGGCACCGAAGTCACCGCCATCGGCATGTACATGCAGTTCTGGTTCCCGGCGACGCCGACCTGGCCGTGGGTGCTGCTGTTCTCGGCGGCGGTGATCGTCGTTAACGTGATCGGCGTGAAGTCGTTCGGCCAGGTGGAATACGCGCTGTCCACCGTCAAAGTAACGGCGATCGTGGCGTTTATTCTGATCGGCATCGGCATTCTGGCGTTCTCGGGCAACCCGGCCTATGGCCTGCGCAACCTGACCGCCGGCGGCTTTATGCCGTTTGGCGTCAAGGGCATGTGGTTTGCGGTGATCGTGTCCATCTTCAGCTACCTGAGCATTGAGATGATCGCGGTGGCCGCCGGCGAGGCGAAAAATCCGGTGATTGCGGTGAAGGCGGCGTTCAAGGGCACCATCGTGCGGCTGTTCATCTTCTACATGCTGTCGATTGCCCTAATGTTGGCCATCGTGCCCTGGCGGCAGTCCGGCACCGGCGAAAGCCCGTTCCTGATGGCGATGAACGTGATCCATTTGCCCGCCGCCGCCGGTATTTTCAACTTTATCGTGCTGGTGGCGGCGCTGTCGGCGATGAACAGCCAGCTGTACATCACCACCCGCATGATGTTCTCGCTGTCGCGCGCCGGGCAAGCGCCGGCGGCGCTGGGGCGCGTCAGCCGGCGCGGCATTCCGGTCAATGCGCTGGCGATGTCGTGCATCGGCATCGTGGTGTCCATCGTCCTGAGCCTGGTGGCGCCGGAAACCTCGTTCGCCGCCATGATGTCTATTTCGGTGTATGGCGCCTGTTTTACCTGGCTGATGATTTTTGTCACCCACCTGTTTTTCCGCCGCCGGCATCGGCAGACTCACCTGAAGTTCCGCATGTGGGGGTTCCCCTATACCACCTTGCTGGGCGCCGGGCTGATGACGGCGCTAATGATCTCGACGGCGTTTACCGAATTCTTCCGCATGACGCTGTGGTTCGGTATTCCGTTCACTCTGCTGCTGGTGGTGGCTTATCACTTCCAGAGCCGCCGCGCGGCTGCGCCGTCGCCGCTCAAGGCGCCGGAAGTGGAGTAATGCGGGAAGGGGCTGAGGCGCACCTCAGCCCTGGGGATTAAAGCTGGCTTTTCGGGATCAGGTGATCGCCGAAGCTCAGGCGCTGGCGGCCCGGTTCGATTTCGGTCAGCGGCGCCACTTCGTGCAGCGAGGATTTGCAGCGCTGCACCAGATCCTGATACTCGCGGGTGCCGGCAATCTTCCAGGCCAGCTCCTGTTCGGTCAGATCGCGCAGCACGCGCGCCGGGCTGCCCACCACCAGCTTGTTGGCTTCGATCGTCGCAGCGGCTTTGACGAACGCCATCGCGCCGACGATGGTGTTCTCGCCGATCTCCGCGCCGTCCATCACCACCGCGTTCATGCCCACCATCGCGTTGCGGCGAATGCGGCAGCCGTGCAGGATGGCGCCGTGGCCGATATGGCCGTCTTCTTCCACCACCGTGTCCTGCTGCGGGAAGCCGTGCATTACGCAGTTGTCCTGAATGTTGGCGCCGTCGCAGATCACCAGGCGGCCAAAATCGCCGCGCAGGCTGGCGTTCGGGCCGATATACACGTGTTTGCCGACGATCACGTCACCGATCAGCACCGCCGTCGGGTGCACGTAACTGCTGGGGTCAACGACCGGCGTCAGGCCGTCAATCTGATACACAGGCATAGCGTGAGTTCCTTAATATGTAGGGTCGCGCGGCAGGCCGCCGAAGCGCCGATAGTAACCGGCGGCCGGCGCGGGCAGGGCGCCGATGGTGGTCTCCGCCAGCGAGCTGACGTACTCCGTCGCGGCGCGATCGACCTGCTGGTAGAGATTGATGCACAGGTTGCGGGCGATTTGGCCCTCCCACTGCGCGGGCAGCAGCGCGTCCGGCAGCAGCGGATCTTTCAACACCACGCGACGGAAGAAGTGAATCAATAATAGCTTAATCTGGAAACAGCGCAGCGGCGTCAGCGCCGCCGGGTCGACTTCGCGCAGCAGCGCCATCAGCGGCCGGAAAGAGACGATAAACTCATGATAACCGGCCGCCACCTCGCTCAATGACCAGCAGTCGGCCACCAGTTTCTGCAGCGTTTGCTCGGAGCGGTTGTAGGGGTAATCGGCGCGGAAGTAGATCACCTGCTCGCTGGCGTTCAATTCGCCGAGCAGCGCCGTCACGTCGGTTTGCGCATGGGTGGGGGCGGCCATCAGGTTGTTGGCGATCTGCCCGAACCCGAGCCAGCCCAGCTCTTTTTTCAGCCGCGCGCGCGCGCTTTTTTCGGCGCATTCCAGCAGCAGCAGCTCCCACTTGCCGTCCCAGGCGGGCTGCTCGCGCAGATAGATCTTCGATTCGGCGTGGCGGAACTGGCGCATCCCCTGCTCGGTCACGCGGTAGAAGCTGCGGCGGCCGATTCTCTCCACCGCCAGCCACCCCTCTTTCTGCAGGCGGAACACCGAGGTGCGCACGAAACGATCGCCGAAGCCGAAGGCCTCCAGCAGCGCGCTCAGGCTGCCGAGCCACACTTCGCCGCCGCGGTGGCTGAGCGCGTCGCCGTACAGCGAAATGATCAGCGAGGTGCCGCTGATCGGCTGCGCGTCGACGGCGTGGCGAATGAACTCATCCAGTTTATGTTCCATATTTTTCCATGGGTTAGCCTTCGATGAGCCACAACATTAACATAATTTGGGGCGGCGTCATCCGTGACGCCGTGCGCCTCAGCGCGGCCGCAGATCGACCACGCGCTGCGCCTTGCCTTCCGAGCGCGGGATATCGCCGCAGTTGGCGATGCTGACGTCGGTGCTGACGCCCACGATCGATTTGATGTGGTGGCGCAGCTGGTGGCAGATGTCGCAACGCTGTTGGTGGCTGAGGCTGAGCGCCGATTCTTTCAGCTCGACGCGCACCGCCAGCGTGTCCAGGTGCCCGCTGCGGCTGACCTGCAGTTGATAGTGCGGCGACAGCTGCTCGAACTGCATGATCTGTTCTTCCACCTGCGACGGGAAGACGTTGACGCCGCGGATGATCAGCATGTCGTCGGAGCGGCCGGTGATCTTGCCCATGCGGCGCATTTGGCGCGCGTCGCCCGGCAGCAGCCGGGTGAGATCGCGGGTGCGATAGCGGATCACCGGCAGCGCCTCTTTGGTCAGAGTGGTGAACACCAGTTCGCCGTGCTCGCCGTCCGGCAGGGCGACGCCGGTCTCCGGGCAGATGATCTCCGGCAGGAAGTGGTCTTCCCAGATGGTGGGGCCGCCGCCGCTTTCCAGACACTCCATCGCCACGCCCGGCCCCATCACCTCCGACAGGCCATAGATATCCAGCGCCTTGATGCCCATGCGGGATTCGATTTCGTGGCGCAGGGCTTCGGTCCAGGGTTCGGCGCCGAACACGCCGAGCCGCAGCGAACAGCCGCGCGCGTCGCCGCCCATCTTGCGCTCCAGTTCGTCGATCAGCGTCAGGCAATAGGACGGCGTCACCATGATGATGTCGGGTTTGAAGTCGAGGATCAGCTGCGCCTGGCGTTCCGTCTGCCCGCCGGACATCGGGATCACCGTCGCGCCGAGCCGCTCCGCGCCGTAGTGCGCGCCCAGGCCGCCGGTGAACAGGCCGTAGCCGTAGGCGACGTGCACCTTGTCTTTGGCGGTGGCGCCGCCGGCGCGCAGGCAGCGGGCGACGATATCGGCCCAGTTATCGATGTCGCGCTGGGTGTAGCCCACCACCGTCGGGCGGCCGGTGGTGCCCGAGGAGGCGTGGATGCGCACCACCTGCTCCATCGGCACCGCGAAGGTGTCGAACGGGTAGTTGTCGCGCAGATCCTGCTTGGTGGTGTAGGGGAAGCGCGCCAGATCGCTCAGCTGCTTAAGATCGTCGGGGTGTACGCCGGCCTGATCGAACTTGCGCCTGTACATCGGCACATTGTCGTAGGCGTGGTGCAGCGTCCACTTCAAACGCGCCAACTGCAACGCTTCAATCTCATCGCGCGAGGCGAATTCGATCGTTTTGAGGGGCTGTGGATTTATTGTCATGGTTAGCCTCAGGGGTCAGACACGCTCAATGATCATGGCGATGCCTTGGCCGACGCCGATGCACATGGTGCAAAGCGCGTAGCGGCCGGCTCGCCGTTCCAGTTCAAACAGGGCGGCCAGCGCCAGGCGCGCGCCGCTCATGCCCAGTGGGTGCCCCAGAGCGATCGCGCCGCCGTTGGGGTTAACCTGCGGGGCATCGTCCGGCAGGCCAAGCTGGCGCATCACCGCCAACGCCTGGGCGGCGAACGCTTCGTTCAGTTCGATGACGTCCATCTGCGCCAGGCTCAGCCCGGCGATCTCCAGCACCTTGCGGGTGGCCGGCAGCGGGCCGATGCCCATCAGCCGCGGCTCCACGCCGCAGGTGGCGGTGGCAACGATGCGCGCGCGCGGCGTCAGCCCCTGGCGCACCGCCATTGCTTCGGAGGCGACGATCAGCGCCGCCGCGCCGTCGTTCAGGCCCGAGGCGTTGCCGGCGGTGACGCTGCCGGGCTGACGGAATGGGGTTTTCAGCGCCTGCAGCTGCTCGAAGGTGGTGTCGGCGCGCGGGTGTTCATCCTGGCTGAACAGGGTGACCGCGCCTTTTTTACCGGTGAGGCTGACCGGGGCTATCTCCTGCGCCAGGTGGCCCAGCGCCTGCGCCCGGGCGGCGCGCTGCTGGCTGCGCAGCGCAAAGGCGTCCTGATCGGCGCGGCTGATATTGAACTGCGCCGCGACGTTTTCGGCGGTCTCCGGCATCGAATCGGTGCCGAATTCGGCCTGCATCCGCGGGTTGACGAAGCGCCAGCCGAGGGTGGTGTCGTACAGCTGCGCCTGGCGGCTGAAGGCGCTGTCGGCCTTGCCCATCACCAGCGGCGCTCGGGTCATCGATTCCGCGCCGCCGGCCAGCAGCAGCCCGGCGTCGCCGGCTTTGATGCTGCGCGCCGCCATCGCCAGCGCGTCCAGGCCCGAACCGCACAGGCGGTTCACGGTGGTGCCGGAAACGCCGACCGGCAGCCCGGCCAGCAGCAGCGCCATGCGCGCCAGGTTGCGGTTGTCTTCCCCGGCCTGGTTGGCGCAGCCGAGGATCACGTCGTCCAGCTGTGCCCAATCCACCTGCGGATGGCGCTCCAGCAGCACGCGCAGCGGCAGGGCGGCGAGGTCGTCAGCGCGCACTTGCGCCAGCGCGCCGCCGTAGCGGCCGATCGGGGTGCGCACGCCGTCGCAGATAAATGCCTGATTCATGCCTGATCTCCTAAAATGCTGTGGCCAAGGCGGTGCGCGCGGCCGCGAAACCAGGCGACGGTTTTGCCCTGTTGATTGACGATTTCGACGTCATACAGCCCGGTGGCTTTGCCCTGATGGCGCATCTGCGCGCTGGCGGTGAGGCGATCGCCGGCCAGCGCCGGGCGGACGAAGTCGATGCTGCAGCCGGAGGCCACCGCCGCCAACCCCTGGCTGTTGCAGGCGTAGGCGAAGGCGGTGTCCGCCAGGCTGAACAGTTGGCCGCCGTGGCAGGTTTGGTGGCCGTTGAGCATCTGCGGGCCGACGGTCATGCTGACCTGCGCGTATCCGGCGTCGACGGCGTCGATGTGCATCCCCATCGCCTGAGCGCAGGTATCTTGCTGGAACATCTGTTCGGCGCAGCGCTGAGCCAGCGCGCGCGGCGTATTGGCGTTCATCGTTCGGCTCCTGAGAAAGAGGCGGGGGAAGCGTAGCGGCGCAGCAGCGGCATCGGGCGATAGCGCGCTTCGCCGTAATAGCGTTGCAGGTTTTCCAGCGTCGTCAGAATGTGACGCCAGCCGAGTGCGGCGCCCCAGGCCAGCGGGCCGCGCGGATAGTTGACGCCGCGCAGCATCGCCAGATCGGTATCTTCGGCGCCGGCGACGCCTTTGTTCACCACGTCGAGCGCTTCGTTGGCCAGCATGGCCAGGGTGCGCATCGTCAGCAGGCCGGGATAATCCGGCAGTTGAATGACCTGCTTGCCGAGGGACTGCAGCAGGCGAATCGCGTTGGCATTATGTTGCGCGCCGTTTTGCGCCGCGCAGCTGATGGCGATGGCGGAGGCATGCGCATAGTCGGCACAGAGATCGAACAGCACCACAGGCGTTCCACGTTCGTCGGCCAGTTGGCCGGCGGTTTTACCATTGGTTAACATCAGTGTAACGTCGTCGATCGTGAGGTACGGGCTGGTCTGGCCAGGTTGTTTGATCGCCCCCGCATTTTCGATCAACAGTTCCGCGAAATCGGCCAGCGAAGACCAGTCGCCGTGCAGCGTGACGCGTTGCGGCGGCGCGGCCTGCGCCGGCGGCGCAAAGGCGATCATCTCTGCGGCGGAGCGCTGCGCGTCGTAGCGGTAAAAGCCGCGGCCGGATTTGCGGCCGAGATGTCCGGCGGCCACCAACTCCTGCTGCACCAGTGAGGGGGTGAAGCGCGGATCCTGGTAGAAGGCCTGATACACCGAGTCGGTCACGGCGTAATTGACGTCCTGGCCGATCAGATCGGTCAACTGCAGCGGGCCCATGGCGAAGCCGCCTGCGTCGCGCATGACTGCATCCAGGGTGGCGGCGTCGGCCACCCGTTCCTCCAGCGCGCGCAGGGTTTCGGCGTAGAACGGCCGCGCCACGCGGTTGACGATGAATCCCGGTGTTGAACGGCACACGACGCTTTGCTTACCCCAGCGCTGCGCCAGGGCCTGCAGCGCTGCGAGGGTCTCTGCCCCGGTCTCCAGACCGCTGACGATCTCCACCAGCTTCATCAGTGGCGCCGGGTTGAAGAAGTGCAGCCCGGCCATGCGCGCCGGGTGTTGCAAGGCGCCGGCGATGGCGGTGATCGACAGCGAAGAGGTATTGCTGGCGAACAGCGCCGTGGGCGAGCAGACCGCTTCCAGATCGCGGAACAGGCTCTGCTTAATCGCCAGATTTTCCGCCACCGCTTCAATTACCAGCGCGCTGTTGGCCAGTTGCTCGAGCGAATCGGCGCGTTCGAGGCGCGCCAGCAGCGCCTCGGTGGCGTTGGCGTCGGCCTTGCCGCCGTCGACCCGCTGCCGCAGGCGGCGAGCGAGTTCGTCTATCGCGCGCTGGGCAGCAGCGGGCGCGATGTCGAACAGCCGTACCGGGTGGCCGGCGGCGGCGGCCACCTGGGCGATGCCGATGCCCATGGTGCCGGCGCCGATCACTGCCACCTGGCCGTTAAGAAGGGGCGCGTTCATGGCTATTTCCCGCTGAAGTTTGGCGTGCGTTTGGCGAAGAACGCGCTGACGCCTTCGCGGTAGTCGTCGCTGCGGCCGCCCAATCGCTGCAGATCGCGCTCCAGATCGAGCTGCTGATCGAGGCTGTTGGTGGCCGAGCTGTAGATGGCTTTCTTGATAAGACCCAGACCGTAAGTCGGCTGGGTGGCCAGATGGCGCGCCAGCGTTTGCGTGCGGTCGGCCAATTCATCCGCCGGCACCACCTGCCAGATCATGCCCCACTCCAGCGCCTGTTGGGCGCTGATTTTGTCACCCAGCAAGGCCATGCCCATGGCGCGGGCGTGGCCGGCCAGCCGCGGCAGGAACCAGCTGCCGCCGGAATCCGGCACCAGCCCCAAACGGCAGAACGACTGAATAAAGCTGGCGTTGTCGGCGGCGATGACGATGTCGCACGCCAAAGCCAGCGCGGCGCCGGCGCCGGCCGCCACGCCGTTGACCGCGCATACCACCGGTTTCGGCAGGGCGGTCAGGCGGCGGATCAGGGGGTTGTAGAAACGTTCGACCGACAGGCCGAGATCCGGCGCCTGTTGATCGGCGCTGACGTTGCGATCGTTGAGATCCTGCCCGGCGCAGAAACCGCGCCCGGCGCCGGCGATCAGCAGGCAGCGCACGCTGTCGTCGCGCTCGGCCTGCGTCAGCGCTTCACTCAACTGGCGATGCATCTCGTCATTAAAGCTGTTGAGCCGATCCGGCCGGTTGAGGGTCAGCGTCAACACGCCGGCGTCGAGATGGCTGAGAATCAATGCGTTATCCATAAATCAGCGCCCCTGATAGTTTGGCGTACGTTTTTCGAAAAAGGCGGCGATGCCTTCGCGGCGATCGTCGGTGGCGGCCAGGGTGACAAATTGCTGACGCTCCATCGCCAGTCCCTGGCTAAGGCCGATTTCCTCGGCCTGTTTCAGCGCCTGCTTGGCGGCGCGCAGCGCCAGCGGCGCCTGGCGGCTGATGCGATCGGCAATCTGCTGCGTGCGCTCCAGCGTCAGGGCATCGACGCATACTTCGCTGATAAGGCCGGCCTGCAGCGCGATGCGGGCGTCGATGGCTTCGCCGGTCAGCACCATCTGGCTGGCGCGCGCCTTGCCGACGCAGCGGATCAGGCGCTGGGTGCCGCCGGCGCCCGGCATCAGGCCGAGGGTGATCTCCGGCAGGCCGAAGCGGGCGCTTTCGCCGCCGATAACGATGTCGCAGGCCAGCGCCAGCTCGCAGCCGGCGCCCAGGGCATAACCATTCACCGCCGCCAGCAGCGGCTTGCTGAACTGCGCCAGACGTTGCCACAGCTGCGGACGGCTGTCCGCCAGCGCGGCCGGCAGATCCTGTTGTTGCAGTTCGCGCAGATCGGCGCCGGCGGCGAAGAAGCGCGCCGCGCCGGCGATCACCACGGCGCCCACGCCGCTGTCGGCGTCAGCTTGCTCCAGCCGGGTAACCAGCTGTTCCAGGCACGGCGTGCTCAGGGCGTTGCGCGCCTCCGGGCGATGCAGCGTCAGCGTGACCACGCGGTGTTGCTGCTGATGCAAAATAAACGGGGTATCCATCGCGGCTCCTAGACGTCGAAGTCCAACACCACGCCGTCGCCTTTCGGCCACGACTGGCAGCTCAATACGTAGCCCGCCGCCAGCTGATCCGGCTCAAGGCTGTAGTTGACGCCCATCTCCACCTGGCCGGCCTTCAGACGGCATTTGCAGGTGGCGCACACGCCGCCTTTGCAGGCGTAGGGCAGATCGGCGCCCTGGCGCAGCGCGGCATCGAGAATGCTGTCGTCCTGTTCGCCGACCTCGATATCCAACCGGCGGCCGTCGAGCAGGATCGCCACCCGGGTGGCATTGCGATCGCCGCTGTGGCGCGGGCGGGCGACCAGGCCGCTGGTGTTGAAACGTTCGCTGTGGATGTGATTGGCCGGTACGCCGGCCTGTTCCAGCACGGTCTGCGCGTCGTCCATCATCGATTCCGGCCCGCAGATGAAGGCGTGGTCATAGTCGCGGAAATCCAGCAGCGCGCCGCCGATCGCCGCCAGGCGCTCACGGTCGATGCGGCCGCTGAGCAGCGGGCTGTCGAGGCTCTCCTGGCTGAACAGGTACAGCGGCTGAAAACGCTGCGGATAGCGGTTTTTCAGATCCGACAGCGCCTCTTTGAACATCATTGAACGGCTGTTGCGGTTGCCGTAGATCAGGGTGAAGCTGCTGCCCGGCTCAAGCTGCAGCGTCGCCTTGATGATCGACAGCATCGGCGTGATGCCGGAGCCGGCGGCGATCGCCAGATAGTTGCCGCGGCGCTCCGCCTGCGGCTGATAGCCGAAGCGCCCCTGCGGCACCATCACTTCCAGCGCATCGCCGACTTTCAGCATGCGGTTGACGAAGCCGGAGAAACGGCCCTGATCAATCGCTTTTACGCCGATCTGCAGCAGGCCTTCCTGCGGCGAACTGCAGATGGAATAGCAACGCCGCAGCTCTTCGCCGTTGACTAGCGCCTTGAGCGTCAGGTGCTGGCCGGGGGTGTAGCGGTATTGGTTTTGCAGCTCTTCGGGCACCCGCAGGGTGATGGCTACGGCGTCCGGCGTTTCGCGCTCGATGGCGGCGACGTTCAGGCGATGAAAGACCGTCATGGTGTCAGCGCTCCTATATGCATTTGAAATAATCGAACGGTTCCCGGCAGTCGCAGCAGCGGTACAGCGCTTTACAGGCGGTGGAGCCGAACTCGCTGATCTTCTCGCTGTGGGTGCTGCCGCAGCGCGGGCAGGCTACCGGGCCGTGGGCGTGCGGCCGATCGCAGGTGTGGCCCTGCGGCGGCGCTACGCCGTATTGCCGCAGCCGTTCGCGGGCGTCGGCGTTCATCCAGTCGGTGGTCCAGGCCGGGCTGAGGCGAATGTCCACCTGCACCGGGCTGAAGCCGGCGGCCGTCAGCCGCTGCTCAATGGCGTTGAGCAAAAATTCGGTGGCCGGGCAGCCGGAGTAGGTGGGGGTGAAGGTCACGCGCCAGCCGTTGCCGTCGCGCGCCACGTCGCGCACCATGCCCAAATCGGTGATCGACAGCACCGGCAGCTCGGGATCGCTGATCTGTTGCAGACAGTGCCAAATCTGCGGGATTTCAGCGGGTTGCAAACGAGTGACGTTCATCGCGGCCTCCTACCATTGGCCGTTTGGATAGGCGCGTTGCAGGAACTGCATCTCCGCCAGCAGCGGGCCGAGGTGTTCACTGTGTCGGCCTTGTTTGCCGCCGTGCCGGAACGCCTGCTCGGCGGGCAGCGTCAATGTCGCCTGGCGCAGTGTCTCTTCCACCTGCGCTTGCCAGGGAGCCTGCAGCTCGCGCGGATCGACGGCGATGCCCTGTTCCGCCAGCTCAAGCTCCAGCGCGTCGGCGTGGAACAGCTCGGCGGTGAAGCGCCACAGGTTATCCAGCGACTGCTGGATCTTGCGGTGGCTGACGTCGTTGCCGTCGCCGAGGCGGATCATCCAGCCGCGGCTGAAGCGCAGGTGGTAATCGGCCTCCTTCAACGACTTGGCAGCGATGGCGGCGATCTGCGCATCGCCGCTGCGGCTCAACGCCTGGTGCAGCTGCACGTGGTAGACGTCGAGCAGGAACTGGCGCACCAACGTGTCGTTGAAACCGCCGTTCGGCTGTTCCGCCAGCAGCAGGTTATGAAACTGGCGTTCGTCGCGCCCGAAGGCCAGGCTGTCTTCGCTGCAGGGCGGCCCGGCCAGTTCGGCGGCGTAGCCCAGGAAGTTGCGCGCCTGGCCGAGCAGATCGAGCCCGATGTTGGCCAACGCCAGATCGATCTCCAGCTCGGGCGCGTGGCCGCACCAGGCGCACAGGCGCTGGGCGAGGATCAGAGGCGTGTCGCCCTGGCGAAGCAAATAGCTGATGCGCGGATCGTTAACCGTCATGGTCGCCTCTACATGTTCTTGATGCCGTCGGGAATGGTGTAAAACGTCGGATGACGGTAGATCTTGTCTTCAGAAGGATCGAAGAAGGCGCCGCGATCTTCCGGCTGCGAGGCGATCAGATGGCGGGATTGCACCACCCAAATCGAGCAGCCTTCATTACGGCGCGTGTAGGCGTCGCGGGCGTTTTCCAGCGCCATTTGGTCGTCGGCGGCGTGCAGGCTGCCAACGTGGCGATGCGCCAGCCCTTGTTTGCTGCGGATAAACACTTCATACAGCGGCCATTCAACGTGGCTCATGATCTCGGTTCCTTATGTTGGCTATGCGGCGGAAGCGGCGTTTTTCGCGGCGTGGGCCATGGCGCCGTCACGCACCCAGGCGCCGTCTTCCCAGGCGCGGCGTTTGGCCTGCAGGCGTTCGTGGTTGCATTGGCCACGCCCTTTGATCACCTCATGCAGCTCGCTCCAGTCGATCTCGCCGAAGCGATAGTGGCCGGCAGCGGCATCCCAGTGCAGATCCGGATCCGGCGCCGTCATGCCCAGCACTTCCAGCTGCGGTACGGTGTTGTCGACGAACTTCTGCCGCAGCTCATCGTTGCTGTGGCGTTTGATTTTCCACGCCATGCTCTGGGCGCTGTGGGGGGAGTCGGCGTCGCTCGGGCCGAACATCATCAGCACCGGCCACCAGAAGCGATCGATGGCGTCCTGCAGCATGGCGCGCTGCGTGTCGCTGCCGTTGGCCATCGCCATCACCGCCTCGTAGCCCTGGCGCTGGTGGAAGCTCTCCTCTTTGCAGATCTTCACCATCGCCCGCGCATAGGGGCCGTAGGACGCGCGGCACAGCGCCACCTGGTTGACGATGGCGGCGCCGTCGACCAGCCAGCCGATCACGCCGATATCCGCCCAGTTGAGCGTGGGGTAATTGAAGATAGAGGAGTATTTCATCTTGCCGTCGAGCATCTTTTGGTAGATGTCCTGGCGCGAACAGCCGAGGGTCTCGGCGGCGCTGTAGAGGTACAGACCGTGGCCGGCCTCATCCTGCACTTTGGCCAGCAGCACCGCCTTGCGGCGCAGCGTGGGGGCGCGCGTCAGCCAGTTGGCTTCCGGCAGCATGCCGATGACTTCCGAGTGGGCGTGTTGGCCGATCTGCCGAATCAGGTTCTGACGATAGGCGTCCGGCATCCAGTCTTTAGCCTCAATGGCGATATCCGCCGCGATCTTGTCGTCGAAATGCTGCTGATACTGTGCGTCAGTTGTCATGCTTGCCTCTTGGTGATTCGTGTTTTTCACACTAAATATAAAATGTGAATCACTTTAACTAACCATAAGGCTACAAACTGATAACAAAAAGATCAAACGAGATTTATGTGGTTTTGCGAGCGTACTCACAAGTGTTTTTGTTAATTTTTTGATTTTATTTGATAAATATAAGCAGTGACTCCGTGTTAATGCCAGGGGAAACGGCTTGAAAGCGCTTCTTGTTCTCTTTTTGTTAAAATTGAGTTTGGCGTCGACTGGCATTTATGTGATACGTAATTAAGCTGTATTGTGAAAATTTATGAATTCCGGAGGGCACATGCAGCAGTTACACAGTTATCTTTCTGGCGCCTGGGTGTACGGGCAGGGAGAGGCGCGCGAGATCCGTCACGCCGTAACCGGCGAAGCGCTGTACCAGGTTTGCTCCGACGGCCTGCCGTTAGCGGCCAGCTTGAGCTATGCCCGCAGCCACGGCGGCCCGGCGCTGGCGCACATGACGTTCCAGCAGCGCGCCCAGATGCTGAAAGCGATGGCGAAACACTTGCTGGCGCATAAAGAGGCGCTGTATCAGATTTCCTATCAAACCGGGGCGACGCGCAGCGACGGCTGGGTCGATATCGAAGGCGGCATCGCCACGCTGTTCGCCTATGCCGGCATGGCCGGCCGCGATCTGCCGGACGATACGCTGTGGCCGGAAGATGAGCTGATCCCGCTGTCGAAACAGGCGCAGTTCGCCGCCCGCCACGTATTGACCTCGCGCCCCGGCGTGGCGCTGCATATCAACGCCTTCAACTTCCCTTGCTGGGGCATGCTGGAAAAACTGGCGCCGACCTGGCTGGCGGGCATGCCGGCCATCATCAAGCCGGCCACCGCCACCGCGCAGCTGACGCAGGCGATGGTCAGGCTGATCGTCGACAGTGGGCTGGTGCCGGAAGGCGCGCTGCAGTTGGTATGCGGCGGCGTCGGCGACATGTTTGCGCACCTGGATTATCAGGATGCGGTAACGTTCACCGGTTCGGCGCAGACCGGCCAGCGGCTGCGGGCGCATCCGCGGCTGTTGGAGAAATCGATCGCGTTCACCATGGAGGCGGATTCGCTCAACTGCTGCGTGCTGGCGGAAGACGTGACGCCGGAGATGCCGGAATTTGCGCTGTTTATCAAAGAAGTATGCCGTGAAATGACCGCCAAGGCGGGGCAGAAGTGCACCGCGATCCGCCGCATCATCGTGCCGGCGGCGCAGGTGGCGGCGGTGCGTCAGGCCTTGTTGCAGCGTCTGGCGGGGGTGACGGTGGGCGACCCGCAGTTGGAGCAGGTGCGCATGGGGGCGCTGGTCAGCCACGAGCAGCGTGATGATGTGCAAAGCAAGGTGGAGTTCCTGCTGCGCAACGGCTGCGAACCGCTGTGCGGCGCGTCGTTGGATAAGCTGGAAGTCATGGGCGACGGCGCGCGCGGCGGGGCGTTTTATCCGCCGACCCTGCTGTATTGCGCCGATCCGTTCACCCATCAGGCGGTGCACGGCACTGAGGCCTTCGGCCCGGTGGCGACGCTGATGCCGTATGCGGATACCGAGCAGGCGATCGCGTTGGCGTTGCTGGGGCAGGGCAGCCTGGCGGGATCGCTGGTGACCGCCGATCCGGCGCTGGCCAAGCGCTTTATCCGCGCGGCGGCCTGCGCTCACGGACGTATGCTGATTTTGGATGAGCAGGCGGCGGCGGAATCCACCGGCCACGGTTCGCCGTTGCCGATGCTGGTGCACGGCGGCCCGGGGCGCGCCGGCGGCGGTGAAGAGCTGGGTGGACTGCGCGCGGTGAAGCACTATATGCAGCGCACGGCGATCCAGGGCAGCCCGGCGATGCTGGCGGCCATCGGCGGCGAATGGGTGCGCGGCGCGCCGGTCGCTGAGCATCCGGTGCATCCGTTCCGCAAATATTTCGAGCAGCTGCAGCTGGGCGACAGCCTGTTGACCGCGCGCCGCACCGTGACCGAGGCGGATATCGTCAACTTCGCCTGCCTGAGCGGCGACCACTTTTACGCGCACATGGACAAGATCGGCGCTGCCGATTCGCTGTTCGGCGAGCGGGTGGCGCACGGTTACTTTGTGGTGTCCGCTGCGGCCGGGCTGTTTGTCGACGCCGCCGTCGGGCCGGTGATCGCCAACTATGGCATGGAGAATCTGCGTTTTATTGAACCGGTGAAGATCGGCGACACCATTCAGGTGCGGCTGACCTGCAAAAAGAAAATCCGCAAGCCGCAGAAAACCGCCGAAGATCGGCCGCACGGCGTGGTGGTGTGGGATGTTCAGGTGTTGAATCAGGAACAGCAACCGGTGGCGCTGTACAGCATCCTGACGCTGGTGGCGCGCCAGCAAGGGGACTTCGAGGCATAATGCGCGTTTCGCCGCCGCCGGCGCCCCGGCGGCGGCGAGCCATTCAGATCAGCGACTGCCCGCGCAGCTGTTCCAGCACTTTCAGCGGCGAACGCTGCGGATCCTGCATCTTGTTCACCGGCAACAGGAAGGTCTGTTCCAGCATAAACTGGCCGCCCATTGCGGCGTGCGGCGTTTGATCCGAGAAGCAAATCCAGCTGCTGCCCGGTGGGAATTCCAGCGCCAGCTGCGGACCCCGTTGCTGATAATCGCCGTCGGCCTTCATGGCGTCATGCAACTGCAGCATCAGGTGGTCATAATGGCTGCGGCGGGTCTTGGTGATGCGCACCTGATGCTGCAGCCAACTGCTGAGGGCGGAGTAGCGTGCGAGGCGCGGCATAAAGCGTGCCGCCAGCTCAGGGAACGGCTCGCCGACGCGCCATTGGCGAGGCTCGCCGTGCGGGTTGATGTTGGTGAAAATGCGCAGAATGCGTTCGCCGTAGTTCGGGCGCGACGGGAAAGCGTCAACGTGCAGGCGGCTGTCGTCTTTGCGCCAGGAACTGGTCGCACGCCAGGCGGAAACCGGGTGCAAACGCAGGCTGCCGGTCGGGTGGCGCAGCGCCTCCTGATACTCGGGCAACAGCCCGGCGATCAGCTGGCGGCAAGATTGATAATAGCGCTCCAGCAGTTGCTGAACCTGTTGCCGACGTTCCGCGACGGCGACGCCGGTCAGCTTGCCGGACAGCGGTTGATAGCTGATGTTTTTGCGCTTCGGATCGACCAGCGTCGGATCCAGCAGCGGCATTTCCTGCTCAGACAGGGTGAAGGCCAGTTCGGGCAGAAACAGTACCTTGCCCTGTTCCAGTTCGCTGACCGCGCTGGATGCTTCCGCTGCCGCCCATTGTCGCAACGGCAGCGTCAGGACGGCCTGTTCACGCATAATATCGCCAGTAGGCATGAGATCTCCTCGCAAATCTATATCGCTTTATTCCCGTCTTTCAGGTTGCCGCGTGATTGGCTGCACTGGCTTGCGCAGTGGCTGGCTGGAGCGGCGTCAGCAGGCCGCTCAATTGCAACGTGAAATTTGTGGGTTCTATTATGGATGTATCAGCAGGGCGCAGTGCGCCGAAGCGTGCGATGGCTTCCTGATATAGAGAATAGTCCTGATAAGGATATCACCGGCAATACCAATGAAAAGTAAACGAGGGCTAAACGGGGCTGTGCGTAGGCACGAATAATCAAAAATGGCACGAATTGTCTGTGGAATGGCGGTTTTTCATCTTGTTGAATTTTAATGGAAATAAATATTACGCTTATTATTGGCGTTATTTTATTCAGAGCGCAGGGTAACCCGGGAAAATAATGTTGCGGAGAGGAATTATTTCATTTTGGTTGGTAATAAATCGGGCCGCCAAAATTTGGTGGCCCGATTAATGATTAAGCGCCGTAAATGCAGTTTTTGCCTTTTTTCTTGGCCTGATACAACGCACTGTCCGCCTCATTGATAAAGCTGATCGGCGTATCGTTATACATATGCGGCACTTTGGCGCAGATACCGATGCTGATGGTGACGATGCCGTGCGGGTTGCCCAGATGCGGGATCTTCAGATCGCGCACCGCCTGGATGACGCGTTCGGCGAAAATCAGCGCGCCCTGCACGTCGGTATCCGGCAGGATAATCCCCATCTCTTCGCCGCCGTAGCGCGCCAGAATATCGTTGCTGCGGCACGCCAACCCTTTCAGCGTCTGGCCGATCTGCTGCAGGCACTGGTCACCGGCGACGTGGCCATAGCTGTCGTTATACTGCTTGAAATAGTCGATATCCAACATCAGCAGCGCCACGCTGCGATAGTTGCGCGAAGCCCGCGCCAGCTCGTTCTTCAGCGCGATATCAAACTGGCGGCGGTTGGCCAGCCCGGTCAGGCCGTCCAGCAGCGCCAGTTCTTCGAGCATCTGGTTGATGCTGGTCAGCTGATCGCGGGTGCGCATCAGCTCGGCTTCGGTTTGCATGCTGTGCTTGATTTGCCGCAGCAGCACCATGCCCATCGCCAATAGGATCATCAACAGAGAGAGGCCACCGGCGGCGAACAGACCCGCGTCGGTGCGCCAGTCCGCCAGCACGTCGCGTTTCGACAGCCCGGCGGCGATCACCAACGGAAAGCGATTGACCCGCGAATAGCCGTAGATGCGTTCCACTTTGTCGTACAGCGAGGTGATGGTGGCGTTACCGAATTCCGAATGCGGCAAAATTTCGCTGAACAGCACACCCTTGGCGATGTTTTTACCGATCGACGCCGCCGAATATGGGCGGCGGTAAAGGATGGTGCCGTCCGCCAGCAGCAGGTTCAGTGAGGCGTCGGTGTTGAGGGCGAAGCTGTCGTAAAACTGGCGGAAATAATCGACGTACAGCGTCGCCAGCACCACGCCGCCAAAGCTGCCGTCCGGATTGTTGAAACGCCGCGAAACGGGAATGATCAGCTCGCCGGTGGTGCGGCTGCGGATCACCTTGCCGATGTACAGACCGCCGCCATCGCGGTTTTGATGGTATTTGAAGTAATCGCGATCGGCGTTGTTGGCGTCCTTGATGAATTTGCCCGAGGAGGTCGCCAGCCAGCGGCCATCCGCATCGTAGATGAACAGCCCATGCAGCTGCGGCAGATAGCTGACCTGCGTTTGCATCACCCGCTGCAGTCGCGTCAGCTGCGATGAGCCCAGCCCGTCGGTCTGGAGACGTTCGGTCAGATCGAGCAGATTGCCGTCCACCTGCATGAATGTATCGTCGGCATGCTGCGCCAACGAACGGGCGAGGTTGGCGGATTCATGTTCGGCGCTGCGCAGGTCGCGCTGGTGCGCGTTCCAGATTTGCCAACTGTTAAAGAGGATCAGCGTGGCGGCAACGATGATGACAAACACGCCGGCCTGAAATAATAATGGGGAGCTTTTAACGCTGCGCGCCGGCACGGCATCCTGTATGGGTTGCTGCTGAGTCATGTCACCCTTGTTGTGCGATTATCGCTCGATTTGAGTTAAGAGCAGTCTTATATTTTATGCATAAATGCGGCAGACCACTAGTCCTTAACGAGGCGGTAAGGCGAAAGGCCGATCGCAACCCGCATCAGCGGCGGTGTGAATACGTCGGAGTGAAAGAGCAATGTCGGATTATATCATTATCGCTTTACTGACGCTGGCGGTGTATTACCCCCTTACGCTGGGAACGCTGGCGGTAATGATGTACTTCGCCTGGCGCCGCCGCCGCTCGCCCTATTGGCGGTTGGGATTAGCGCTGTTGGCGCTGCTGTTCGTGTTGTTCGCCAAGGCGGCGTATGACTGGCACCGCTATAGTTAGCGGCGCCATGACGGGTTATTCGACGTTGATCATCCAGTTGACGCCGAATTTGTCGGTCAGCATGCCAAAACCTTTGGCCCAGAAGGTGGCTTGGTAAGGCATCGTCACCTGGCCGCCCTGCGCCAGATTGTCGAACAGTTTGCGTCCTTGTTCCGCATCGCTGGGGTTCAGCGACAGCGAGAAACCTTTGTGAGAAGCACCGCCGCTGTCATCTTGCGGACAGCCGTCGGAGGCCATCAGCACGCCTTCGCCGATCAGCAGGCGCGCATGCATGATCGCTTCCGGATTGACGTCCTGCGATCCGCCTTGCCGGGCTTCTTCGGGCATGTCTTTAAAGCGCATGACCATTTCAACTTTGGCATTCAACTGCTGTACGTAGAAGTTAATCGCTTGCTCACAGTTACCGCTGAAAAACAGATAGGGTTGTACCAGCATGACATTGACCTCGATTATGGCCCGACAGGCAACGACCGACTCTCGGGCGGACGAAATGATTGCTGGCGGCAATAATTGCCGTCGGTGACTTACTAGTGTAGTTCCCCTGGCGCAGAATGCTTGTGCGAGGTGAGCGCGCCTTCGCCGGCGGTGTGACGGGCAAAGGCACGTGGGGGTCAATACAGCGACGGTTCGCCGGGTGGGCGGGTTTTAAAGCGGCGGTGCAGCCACATGTATTGGTCGGGGGCCAGCAGCACCTGTTCTTCCACCACGCGGTTCATCTTGGCCGCCGCGCGCGTTTCATCATCCAGCGGGAAGTCCGTCAACGGCGGCTGCACGATCAGCTCATAGCCCTGAGCATTTGGCAGGCGGCGCGGCACGAAAGGCACGATCGACGGCCGCCCCATGCGCGCCAGGATAAAGGTGCCGGTGGTCGTGGCGGCATTTTCCACGGCGAAGAACGGTGTGAATACGCTACTTTGCGCCCCATAATCGTGATCCGGCGCATACCACAGGATTTCGCCCTGTTTCAGGTTGCGGATCATACCTTTGATATCTTTACGATCGATCATGAATTTATTCGAGCGCAGCCGGCCGCGGGTCTGTACCCATTCCATCAGCTTGTTGTTGTGCGGGCGATGCACACCGATGCCGGGGTTTTGCATGCCGAAAATGCGCGCGCCCAGTTCCAGCGTCAGGAAATGCAGACCGATCAGCAGAACGCCTTTGCCGTCCTGACGCGCCAGCCGCATGTTTTCCATGCCGCTCACCTTGAACCAGCGGGCGATGCGCCAGTCGGGCCAGAACCAGGCCATGCCGACTTCGAACAGGCCCATGCCGACGGACTCAAAATTTTTGACGATCAGCGCCTCGCGCTCGGCGGTGGGCATTGCGGGGAAACAGAGTTCTAAATTGCGGCGCGCTATTTTTACCCGGCGTTTCATTAGGCGCATGGCTATTCTGCCAAGGCCGTGTCCGAGCCGATAAATGAGCGGGTAGGGCAGTAATACCAAGAGATAGAGTATTCCCAGTCCTATCCACAACAACCAATAACGAGGGCGCAAGAATTCGCGCTCAAAACGTTGGTTAGAAAGCATTTTTCCTGTTATTCCTTTTCTTTGCCAATGGGACCTTAACCCAAATTGTCATGAGGAAGATGATAGAATATTTTGTGCTAAACAGGATTTTCCATTAATGCTTTTTTTTACGCTTTATTTAAACGCAGGCGAAAAACGAAGCGAAATAGGATTTTTACCGAGGGATGAGGGGATATTTTCCGCTATTTCAATCGGCTGGCGAAATTGAAAAATAAAGACACAATTAAGCGCATCGCAAAAGTGACAACGGCTATGTAACCTTAATGAAACAGTAACGCTACGGAACCGTCCCAAGCGGCGGCCAGTGCGTACAGTAGCGCGAGGATCAGGACAAAAGGTGCATTGAACATCGGCGTTTCCTCCCGGAGGATATGTTTAAAGTTTAGCCTTGCAAGATGACAGCGGGATGAAATCAGATCGTTTTTTGTATGGTGAAATTCAGACGGACGGAAATAGGTAAACCGCTGATTTTTTACTATAGTCATAGTGTGAAGTTGTGCGTTTGCCGCCGGACGCCTCCGCATTGAGCGGCAGCGGGCAGATTGCCCAGAGCAAGATCGCGGAGCGGATGGCACCTGGCGCGAAACATGTGACGAAATTCTCAGAGGGTTGGTCTGTAAGGATTTGACATGTCATATGAAAATGACGATCTAAACGGTGTTGAGCAACCGAGCGACTACGTGAAAACCACCGCCTGCGAAGTGAGCAGCGGTGTAAAAGCAGCGCTCGAGCAATCATGTGCCTGCCTCAAGGATAACCCTTGGGCGGGGATAGGCGCCGGCGCCGTCGTGGGCCTGGTAATAGGATTTCTGTTAGGCAAAAGGTAATAGGGAGAGTAAATATGGGCATCATTTCCTGGATCATTTTTGGTTTAATCGCCGGTATCCTGGCCAAGTGGATTATGCCGGGCAAAGACGGCGGCGGCTTTATTGTGACCGTTATATTGGGGATCGTGGGTGCCGTCGTCGGCGGCTATATCAGCACCTTCTTCGGTATGGGCCGCGTTGACGGTTTTAACCTGGGCAGCTTTGTGGTGGCGGTCATCGGTGCCCTGGTGGTGCTTTTTGTCTACAGGAAGATCAAAGGCTAAGCAGCCGTTGCTCAACAGGGTCGCCGCGGCGGCCCTTTTTCGTGAAATCAATCCGGCGGTGCGGCGCGGGCCGTACCCGCTGAAAGGGGAATATCATGGGTCTGTTCGATAGCGTATTGGGTAACATTCTGGGCGGCGGCGCCAACGGTGGTAAAGGTATCGACTACATCGCCATTATGCAGTGGGTCGAGCAACAAGGCGGCCTGCAGGCCATTTTGGACAAGTTCCGTCAGGGGCAGTTCGGCGATATCGTCGGTTCCTGGCTCGGCAATGGCGAAAATCAGCCGATTACCGGCGACCATGTGCAGCAGGCGTTGGGTAGCGACGCCATCAACCAACTGGCTGAAAAGCTGGGCATCGATCCTGCACAGGCGTCCAGCACCATTGCACAGTTCTTGCCAACGGTCGCGGATGCCGCCTCACCAAACGGTGAAGTGCAGCAAGACAGCAACGAGCTGGGCGATATGGTCGGTAAACTGTTCAAGTAATGATTAGGCTCCCGGCGTCTGGCCGGGAGCATTCACTCAGCTAATTCCCTCGATCGCCGTCAACGCCTGCTGCAGATGCGCCACCCAGGCGCGCACTTTCTCCGGAATAAAACGTAAAGCGGGATAGACCGCGTGCAGCGCCATGGGCGGGTAGCGGTATTCCGGCAAAACGGGCACCAGCGCCCCCGTCGCCAGTTGCTCGGCGATTAAAGGCCGTTGGGCGCCGCCGATACCGGCTCCAGCCTCAATGGCGGCCAGCAGCGATAGCGTATTGTTGGCGCGGAACGTGGGCCGCAGAGCGACCATCTCGGGGCCGTGCGGCCCGAACAGAGTGAGCGTATCGCCGTCGTTCAAACCGCTGTAACGAATGTGCGCATGTTTAGCCAGCTCCGCCGGCGAACGTGGAGCGCCATACTTGGCCAGGTAGGCCGGTGACGCCACCAGCAGGCGTTGCAGCTCGCCCAAACGTTTAGCCACCATGCCGGGCGCATGCAGTTCACCGAAACGCAGCGCCACGTCGATGCCTTCGCCGATCACGTCGGCGCGACGATCGTCCAGCAGCAGCTCGATGGCGAGGTTCGGATGACGTTGCTGGAAAGCGATGGCCAGCGGCGTGACGTGCAACTGCCCGAACCCGGTCGGGGCATGAATGCGCAGATTGCCCTGTAGCTGGTGGTGCTGGCCGTGCAGCGCTTCTTCCGCTTCGTCGACCGCCGCCAGAATCGGTTTGAGGCGCTGATAATAACTGCTGCCGGCATCGGTCAGGGTGACCGCCCGGGTGCTGCGAAACAGCAGTTGTGCCCCCAGTTGCTGCTCCAGACCGGCGATTTGCTGACTGACCGCCGGCTGCGTCAAACGCAGATCGCGAGCGGCGGCCGACAGGCTGCCCAGCTCCGCCACCCGCATAAAGGTTTTCATTGCGTTCAGCTTATCCATGTCGATCTTGCCTATAGATTTTTCTTATAAGTGTTAGTGTAAGGTCTCTTCTACCGCAAGTATTACTAATCAATGACACTCAGGGTATCGACAACCTGAGGAGTGGCAAGATGAATACAAAGCGACAGGCATTGGTGATCGGCGCCAATGGCGTGATTGGGCGCCGATTGATTGAGGAGCTGACCGGCCAGGGCTGGCAAGTGGTGGGCGTCTCGCGCCGGGGGGACAATCGGCGCCGGGGATGCGCCACCTTCAGATTGATCTGCTGGATGCGGCGGCGACGCGCGACGCGCTGCGGCCGCTGAGCGCGATTAGTCACGTTTTCTATGCCGCCTATCAGGATGCGCCGGACTGGGCGGGGCTGGTGGCGCCGAACCTGCAGATGTTGCAACACGTTGTCGAAGGGCTGGAGCCGATCGCGCCGGCGTTGGAGCACATCAGTTTGATGCAGGGCTATAAGGTGTATGGCGCGCATTTGGGGCCGTTTAAAACGCCGGCGCGCGAAAGCGATGCCGGGCATATGCCGCCGGAGTTTAACGTGGCGCAGCAGCAGTATCTGGCGCAGCGGCAGGCCGGCAAGCGCTGGCGTTGGAGCGCCATCCGTCCAAGCGTGGTGGGGGGCTTCTCCCTCGGCAACCCGATGAATCTGGCGTTAAGCATCGCGGTTTACGCGTCGATCAGTAAAGCGCTCGGGCTGCCGTTGCGCTTCCCGGGTAAACCGGGCGCTTACCACAGCCTGCTGGAAATGACCGACGCCGGGCTGTTGGCGCGCGCCACGCTGTGGGCGGCGACCGAACCTGCGGCGGCCAATCAGGCGTTTAATATCAACAACGGCGATCTGTTTCGCTGGAGCGAGATGTGGCCGAAAATCGCCGCTTACTTTGGGCTGGAATGCGCGCCGCCGCTGCCGATGTCGCTGGAGGTCATGATGACGGACAAAGCGTCGCTGTGGCGGGAGCTGGCGCAGCGGCACCAATTGGCCGAACCGGACTATCGCGCGGTGGCCGGCTGGCGTTTCGCCGATTTCGTCTTTTCCTGGGACTATGACATGTTCGCGGATGGCAGCAAGGCGCGGCGCTTCGGTTTCCACCAGTTTGTCGAAACCGAAGCCATGTTTTTCTCACTGTTCGATGAGTTCCGCCGCCGCGGCATCATTCCCTGAACGTGGCATTGGTTTCTCCGCAGCACCGGCCGCGGGGAATGGGCTCAGAACGTCAGCATGATCTTGCCGATGTGCTCGCTGGACTCCATCAGCGTATGCGCGGCGGCGGCTTGCTCAAGCGGGAAGGTTTTAAAAATTTGCGGTTTCAGCACGCCGCGCTCCAGCAGCGGCCAAACCTTTTCGCGCAGATCGGCGGCAATCTGCGCTTTGTCCGCCACGCTGCGCGAGCGTAGCGTCGACCCGGTATGGGTCAGGCGTTTCAACAGCAGCGGCATCAGATTGAGCTCTTTCACCACGCCGTTTTGCGTGCCGATTTGCACGATGCGGCCTTCCATCGCTGCGGCCTGATAGTTTTTGGCGACATAATCGCCGGCGATCAGGTCGACGATGACGTCGGCGCCTTTACCGTTGGTGGCGTCTTTGGTGCGTGCGACAAAGTCTTCGCTGCGGTAATTAATCGCCACGTCGGCGCCCAGCGCCAGGCTGGCCTGACGTTTCTCTTCGGAGCCGACGGTGGTGATCACCTGGGCGCAGAAGGCCTTCGCCAGCATGGTGGCGACCGTGCCGATACCGGAGGTGCCGCCATGGATCAACACGGTTTCGCCGGCTTTGAGATGACCGCGCTGGAACACGTTGACCCAGACGGTAAAGAAGGTTTCCGGCAGCGCGGCGGCCTCGGTCAGGCTCAGCCCCGCCGGCACCGGCAACGCATTGCTTTCATGCACGGTGCAGTATTCCGCATAGCCGCCGCCGGCGATAAGGGCGCAAACCCGATCGCCGAGCGCGAAGTGGGTCACGCCTTCACCGATGGCCACCACTTCGCCGGCAATTTCCAGTCCGGGGATATCCGAGGCGCCGGGCGGCGGCGCATAGTTCCCCTGGCGCTGCAGCACGTCGGGGCGGTTAACGCCGGCGGCGGCGATTTTCACCAGCAGTTCGCCCGCTTGCGGAGCGGGCACCGGGCGTTCGGTAACGACCAGAACGTCGGGAGCGCCCGGTTGGCTGATTTCAATCGCTTTCATCGTGCCGGGCAGCGCTGCATTTGTTGACATGGTTACTCTCCTCATCGTGGCGGACGTGGTTATCAGGCGAAACGTCCGCAATAAAGTCTGCTGTTAGCTTAGCGAAATCGAATGAGGCGCGCGTGGTTGAATAGAGCGGTTTTGCGAGGAAGAGGCGAAGCCGCCGCGATGGGCGGCAGGGCATTAATCGTTAGGCGGGATGCGGAACCCTTTTAACGAGACGATGAAGTGTTCTTTTCCTTTGGAGATTTTGGCGCCTTTATCGCACCACAGGCTGGCAAGCTGGAAGAAGTCGTCGCTGCCGATATCGTAAGCCAGTTCGATTTTCTTGGCGGTGCCGGCGCGGATGAGTTTTTCTGCTTCCTGATGGTTTGCAGCTTTAATTATGGTCATGGGCGAAATCCTTGGTGTTAAGCCAGAGCGGATAAACGCGAATCATCATATGGCCATAATGTGACAATTTTGTGATGAAAGCATGACAGCTCGCGAAGGCGCGGCGTGCGATGTGCCGGGCCTTCGCGGTGAAAGCGCGTTGTCGGTTACCGATCGTGCGGGTGGACGAGTGTGCTTTTTTTCTGAGATTTTAAATGCTTGTAGAGGGCGAAGCCCGCAATGCCGGCCAAGACGGCCAGGAGGGCAAGGGATCCTGTGGCCATGAACGTTACCTCCGAATAAGAATGGCAAGGAGGCGTATTTGTGACATTCATCACTTTGTGGGGCAATGAGAGCAATCTGTAATCGGGAGACGCTTTGAGGGATAGGCAAAAAAAAGCGCCTATAGGGAGGCGCATAAAGATTTGCAACACAGCTTGTTGTGTTCAACACCAGGAGGAGTGGTGAACTGAGGCATATTCTATGCAGCGGCAAAGGAGGCTGATATAGGTATTACTCCGAAAGCGCCACTACCACTCATAGCCCAACTGAATGTTGTAATCGGGATCCTTATTGGTGGAATAGGGATCAGACTGGCGGCGGCGATCGGTTTTCTTCACCGGGCCTTCATACGCGGGATAAGGTTTGGCGCGCGGTTTGCTGCAGCCAGGATGATCGCACTCAATATCGACGCGAAAACCGCTTTTATCTCTCGCCTCTGTCCAGGCAATCGGCGGTTTTCCCGTTTTGGGGGCCGGCCCTGAGGGGGCAGGCGGCTTGGGGGCGGGAACCATGCTGGGGTCGGGGGCTTGATAATTGAGCTCCAGTGCACTCTGCGGAGCGCTGTAAGCGGCAAAGGCCAGCAGGGCGGCGGCACTGACAGCCGGTAATGTAAGCCATCTCGGCATGGTGAATCTCCCTGAATGATTTCGTCAGGCAACTATAAAACAGCAGAACGAGAATTACTATCATTTGCCTTGGGCGTTACGGGCGAGCCAGGCGGCGGCCCTATCGGCAGACAGGGTCAAATCCTGTGCGTTTAGCCGAGATTAGCGTCCCATAGCGGCGAAAAAGGTTGCTATTGCCGCTCGCTCATGAGTTAATGATGTCGGCCTGTGGTACAGACCTATTTATGCACGACATTTTGAGTAAAGTAGTTCAAATTTAAAGCGTTATCCCGGATAGCCCTTCTCTGACGAATTTCCTTTCCAGTGCCTCCATAAGTAACTGATGACCGGCTACCTCGCCCATGGCGGCTTACATTTATTATTGAAGGAAATTAGACATGTCTAACATGATCAAAGGTCAAGTGAAGTGGTTCAACGAAGCTAAAGGTTTTGGTTTCATCACCCCAGCAGACGGCAGCAAAGACGTATTCGTACACTTCTCTGCTATCCAGGATCAAGGCTTCAAGACCCTGGCTGAAGGCCAGAACGTACAGTTCTCTATCGAGAACGGTGCGAAAGGTCCATCTGCGGCTAACGTTACCGCTATCTAATTGGCGTTTACCGCTGATTGAAAAGAACCCGCTACGGCGGGTTTTTTTATGCCTGCAATTTGGCAGCGCGCAAAAAAAAAGGCCCGCAAGTCTGCGGGCAAAAGTTCCTTGTTACTTCTTCATTTGCGAGCGCTTCTCTGGGGGGAAACGCCTGAAGACAGACTACGCGAGGCCGGCTTAAGATTCTGCGGCCAAACCGTTAAGAAAGTGAAAAACCAGGCGGCTGCTACGCTGATAGCAGAGGCCGGCAGGGCTGGAGCGGTGTCCATCGCCTCCGGTTTTGTAATACACTGACGGCAATCGCAAATAAGGGGGAACGGTATGCAGGTTAACGATCGAGTGACGGTAAAAACAGACGGCGGCCCGCGGCGTGAAGGTGTCATTCTTGCCGTAGAGGTATTCAACGAAGGCACCATGTATCTGGTTTCTCTTGACGACTACCCGGCGGGCGTATGGTTTTTTAATGAGATCGACAGCCGTGACGGCACGTTTGTGGAGCCCTGTCGCGAACACGGGCAGTAACTTAGGCTAATCTCATTAATTTGCTAATGAAATTGTCCATTTTGAGATTATTTCGTTGCGGTAAGATTTTTTTTATCGACGGCAAAAAAAATACCCGTTGCGCTAGCGGGGGATAACGCAGCAGGTATTTTTTGTGGTCCCAGCGGTTGTTATCCAGATGACATTATCACCGGGTGTTTAACGGCTGGTAAAACAGAGCGGGGGCGTTCTCTGTGGTTTAGCGGCTATTGACGAATATTCCACTGGTCAATGTATCGGTCAAACGAACAACGTGATAAATGATCTGCTTGTTGTGCGTTTTTATTTTCCGCTTGATGTTTCCCTTGTGGGAAGAGACCGTTTTGGCCTTTATTTGCATCTGGTCTGATATCTGGATGGTGCCTTGACCGGACATCCACATGCGTAACATGTTCGATTCAGTCTGGCTCAGCGTTACCGGCGTTTGATCCAGAGAAAATTTCTCCGTACGGAGGGACGTTCTCTCGAGATAGTGACTAAGTAGCTGATTCATAGTCTCTGGTTTGATGGATTTTGACGATATGATGACGTTCTTGCGAACATATAAATAATCGTCGAAATGTACGTTGGTAATGGCCATGAAGATGAAGAATAACGTATCCGGGTGCAGTGAAATCACCCGTTTTATTCGCTCGGTGGCGTTTGCTTCATGGATGAAGCAGTCCTCGTTAATAAACACCAGGCTCGGATTCAACTTGCTGCATTTTTCATGCAGGCTGTCAATGTCCTCGATGGCATTAATATGGCGCCTCTTCACGCCATGCGAAGTCAGATAGTCGGTTAACCCCAATCTGGTATAGCTACATGAATCCATGATAATCGTTGGCATATCGCACCCCCACTTAAATCCGTTTTACTGCGGTAATATGAGAAAAAGCCTAAAAAGCCGAAAGGCAAAATGGAACAATAATTCAGTGTAGCCAGTGTTCTATCAATAAACACGACGGCACTCAATGATATTTTCATACTAAACTTATTAATTGCATGAATCTATAAGTTTGGCTTAAGTCAGGGCGATCTGCTGCTCGTCCCGCTTAGGCATGTTGAGCCTGATTTGCGCTTGGCGCCAGTGCGTGTCTGCATTACTTGCCGCGAATCTGCTCATCTTGTCACGAAACAAAATTTTAGTTTGCTAGGAAAAGTCTTAAAAAAAATTCATGTGTCGTTTTTTTGATGTCTTTCAGCGCATTTTTTGAGTGATCAAAAAGCGTTCAGTCTGAGGTTGTTGATTTTTTATATATAAAAATCAAAAGATTAATTTATTTTTTTGCTCTCCATGCTAATGATAAGCACTTCTTTTTTTATCATAACAACAAACAAAAGTTAACATTATGGCCGGAATGTGTAGCTTAATTGTTGCTGTAAATCACCGTTTTACAATGAGTTATATGGGTATTTATTTCACGTGAAATAGTTTTCGTGAATGTTGAACGATGATTGAGTGATTTTTCTAAACTATCATCCTGCTGCCCGATCCGCAGGGGAGGAATGGCAGGTCGGAGTTGTCTCTGGCCCGCGTTGGTTTTAACTTGCCTCTCCACCTTTCAAAAACAGGATGTCGCGGTGAGACGGAATCAGTATGGGCAGCCGATAGGCGAAGCCCTCCCTCATTGGCAGCCGGCAGGCATGCCCGGACACTCGCCACTGCAAGGGCGGTTTTGCCGCCTCGAACCGCTTAACCTCGAGCGCTGGGGGGAGGCGCTTTATCAGGCTTATCAATCCGCCGAGGACGATCGCGACTGGACTTATCTGTTTTGGGAACGGCCGCAGTCGCACGCAGATTTCCAGCGTTATCTTCAGGCTCAGGCGTCCAGCGCTGACAGAAACACGATGGTAGTGATCGATCAGTCAAACGGGCGTGCGGTGGGAAGCTGCGCTTTTTTGCGCATCGATCCTGCCAACGGCGTGGCCGAACTGGGCACCATCAACTGGTCGCCGCTGATGAAGCGCAGCGCGCTGGGCAGCGAGGCGATTTTCCTGATGCTGCGGCATCTGTTCGACGATCTTGGCTACCGGCGATGCGAATGGAAATGCGATAGCCTCAATCTTCCTTCACGCCAGGCCGCCGAGCGCTTGGGTTTCCGCTATGAAGGCACCTTCCGCCAGGCCGTCGTCGTCAAAGGACGCGCGCGCGACACCGACTGGCTGTCGATCGTCGACGGGGAATGGCCGGCGCGGCGCGCGGCGTTTGCCGCCTGGCTGTCGCCGGATAATATCGGCGATGACGGGCGGCAAGAACGGCGTTTGCAGGCCTTCCAACTCGGGTAATGCGCCGCGCGCGTTAGGCCGTTTCCGCCAGGCAATGGCGCAGCGAGTCCAACGCCAGCCGGATGTCCTGTTCCTCCGTCATCCAGTTGACCAGTGCGGCGCGGATCCCCGGCTGACCGTTATAACGCGTAGGGGTGCAGCACACCACGCCGTGCCGGCTCAGGCGCTCGAGAAAACGATCGCGCGCCGCCTCGCTGTCGCCCTGTGGATGGCTGAGTGCGAAGCAGACCACGTTCAAATTCACCGGCGCCAGCAGCTGGAAACCCTCATCGGCTGCCAGCGCCGCCCCCAGCGCCTGCGCCAATCGGACGTTGCGCTCGACGATATCCCGTATGCCGCTGCGGCCATAGGCTTTCAGCGTCAGCCAGAGCGGCAGGGCGCGGAAGCGGCGCGAATTCTCCGGCGTCAGATGCAGATAGTTGTCTGGCCGCAATGTCGGTGCTTCCAGGTAGGCCGAATGGTTCTGAAATACCTGCATTTGCAGATCCAAATGGCGGGTAAATTGGATCGCGCTGTCATAAGGCACGTTCAGCCATTTGTGTGCGTCGACAGTGATGGAATCGGCATGCTGCCAACCCTCAAGCCTTGGAGCGTATAGCGGTGAGCAGGCCGCCACGCCGCCAAATGCCGCATCGACATGCAGCCAAAACGGATAACGCTCCCGCAACGTCAGCAGACGCGGCAGGTCGTCGAACGCGACGGTGTTGACCGTACCGGCGCTGGCCAGCACCAACGTTGGCTGGCCGGCGCCGGCGGCGAGCTGCCGTTCCAGTGCTTCCATATCCATGGCTTCCGAGTCCGGCAGGCTGGCGACGGTCGTCAGCGCCTCGCGGCCGATACCGAGCATGCTGAGCGCCTTCACGCTGCTGGAATGTGGATTGGCCGACAATACCCGGATGGAACCCAGCGCCGTCAGGCCCTGTTGGGCGATATCCACGCCGTGCTGTTGTCCCAGCCACTGCCGGCCAATGGCCAGCCCGGTGAAATTGGCCATGGTCGCGCCGCTGACCAGGCTGCCGCTGAACGTTTCCGGCAGGCCCAACAGGGATTTCAACTGTGTCACGGCCGCCAGCTCGATCGTGGCTGCGATGGTATCATGGCTGAGCAGGCTATTTTGGTCTGTCACGCTAACCAGCCAGTCCGCCGCTACCGCTGCCGGGGTTCCGCCGCCGGTGACGAAGCCGAAATAACGCGGGCCGGCGCTGGCGGAAATGCCGGCCTGATAGCGTTGCCAAAAGTTATCCAGCGCCGCCAGGGCGCCTTCGCCGTTTTCCGCCAGCCGATCGTCTCCCGGATGCAGCTGCTGTTGATCGCGCGGTGGGCAGACCGAGCGTTGCTGCAGCCCGGTCAGAAAATCTTCCGCCAACTGGCGAGTGTGGTCGAGGATCTGCGGAAACTGTGCGAGGTCTTGTTGTAAACGTGGGTGCATGGCGGCTCCGAAAGCGTCAGGGATGATGGGGTAAACATAGAACATTTGCCTGCCGGTCAAAATCGATGAAAAATAACCTTTTTGGATAGCCTGGTTAACCAATGATGAATGAACGCATTCCCCTGCATGTCTTGCCGACCTTTGCGATCGCCGCCAGGTTGGAAAATTTGCGCGCCACGGCGCAGCAGGTGCATTTGACGCACGGTGCGGTCAGCCAGCAAATTCAGTTGCTGGAGCAGGCGGTCGGCTATCCGCTGTTTGAACGGTGCGGGCGCGGTGTGCGCCTGAATGCGGCCGGGAAAGAGATGCTGGCGGCGGTAGAGCCGGCGCTGCAGGCGCTGCAGCAGGGCGTCGCCCGCGCCCGGCGTGCGGCGACAAGCCAGACGCTGCGCATCAGCGTGTTGCCGTCTTTTGCCCACTATTGGCTGTTGCCGCGTCTGTCGGCATTCCATGAAGCCTGCGCCGATATTGCGCTGGATATCGATGCGTCGCTGACGCTGCAGGATCTGTCGCAGCGTGGGTTTGATGCGGCGATCCGCATCGGCAGCGGCCAGTGGGTGGGGCTGCAGGCGCAGCGCATCGCGTCGGGTGACGTGCTGCCGGTCGCTTCGCCGGATATGGCGCGAGAATGGGGGGCGGCGTTCGAGAACGGTGGCGATATTCCGTTGCTCGAGCACGACGTCAGTCCCTGGCGCGACTGGTTCAACGCGCAGGGGCGGCCGTTATGCGGGCGGCAACAGGCGTTATTCAACGATGCCGGATTGTTGATTCGCGCGGCGGAGCAAGGGTTTGGCATCGCGTTGGCGAAAAAGCTGCTGGTGCAGGATGCCCTCGACGCCGGGAGACTGGTGGCGTTGGCCGCGCCCCGTCGCCTGAGCGATGACGACGTTTATCTGGTGTGGCCGCAGACCGCCGGGTTGACGCCGGCGGTCACCCGCTTGCTGCAGTGGCTGCAGCAACAGTTGGCGGCGATTTAGCGGCGTAGCCATTCCGGTTGCGAGGTGCCGAGCGTAGTCGCCGGCAGCGCCCATTGCAGCGCCGTGCCCTGCAGGCTTAACGGGGCGCGCAGGCGTTGCGCGGCCCCCCAGTAAGTCAATTCCGTTTCCGGGTTCTCGTCGGCGGGGCCGGCCGGCGCCAGCGGTTCCGGCCGATAATCTGCCGAACAGGGATGCCCCAGCAGCTGCTGCGCCGTGCGCGCCAGCGACAGCCGAGCGTGGTAGCCGGTGCCGCGGCTCAGGCGCTGCGCCATACCGGTCAGCACCGCCGCCGCCATCAAATAGCCGGTGGCGTGATCCAGAGCCTGTACCGGCAACGGCACCGGCAAACTGGCGCTACGCCAAACCATGCCCGCCTCCGCCAACCCGCAGCTCATCTGTACCAGGCTGTCGAAACCGCGCCGGGTGCGCCACGGCCCGCTCCAACCATAGGCATTCAGGCAGACGTCTATCAGGCCCGGCGCCAGCGCGCGCCTTTCCTCCGCGCCATAACCCAACTTCTCCAGCGCACCGGCACGATAGCCGTGCACGATCACGTCGGTGTTTCTCAGCAGATGTTCAAACGTATGGCGATCGTGCGCATTGGTCAGGTTGAGGCGCGCGCTGCGCTTGCCCAGCATGACTTCGTGTTCAACGCCGGGCTCATCCCAACCGTAGGGATCGATGCGCAGCACGTCGGCACCCAAACCGGCAAGAAAACGCGTGGCGATCGGCCCGGCGAGAATGCGCGTCAGATCCAGCACCCGTACGCCGTGCAGCGGCCGGGCGATGGGTAGCGCCCAGCCCGGCGGTGGCGCTTCCGGCTGCAGCGAGGCGTGGATCAGCGGTTCGAGCGCTACGCTTTTGCCCTGAATATGTTGTCGCCACGCGGCCGCCGAGCGCATTTGGGCCGCGCAGCCGCCGGCTTCGATCACCGCTTCCTCCAGCTCACTTTTTTTCCAGCCCAGCACGCGTTCCGCCAGCGTGCCTTTATCCGATGCCGAACCCAGCACCTGCTCCACCGCTCGCCGATGGTGCGGCGCATTGGTATGCAGGCGTATCCAGCCATCCGTCGTCGCATAGTCGCCGGCCAGCGCGTCCCAGGCCGCAGGCAGCGTCCACCCCAGCGGACGCAGCGTCCAGCCGAACCAGAGCGAGGCCAGGCGTTGATCGACCCAGACCTGCGGCGCGTCGGCTGCCTCGCGGCGAAGCAACTCGGCGCAGGCCAAACCGGCGGCGCTCCAGGCGGCGGTAGCCAATTCGGTTACGGGAAAAGCCGAAGGCAATGCGCCGGTGCCGCTTACGGTTAACCGGTCGGCGGGGGCGGGGCGCTGCCCCAGGCTTTGCCAAATTTCGTCGAGCAGAGTGTGGATCAGAGGCGTCATCGGCCACTCCTTGCGGGTCGTCGGAAATATAGCCTAGCGTAGCCCACCGCCGGCGACCTTGCTAAGGTGCAACGTCGAACGTGCGGCCATCGGCCAGTTTGGCGCGCAGGCTGCGGGCCGCTACGCCGGCGAATGGCTGCGCGCTGAAGTTGGCGGTCAGCGCTTTGTCCCACAGGGCCTGATGCAGCGGCCGGAAGGCGGCGTCGGCGCCCAATGTCGCCATCTTCTATTTGTGACATTGGAATATCATTGCGGGTATTCCAGTTTATTTTTCGTTTAATAAATTAGCCTTTACTTCATTACCCGACGTCACTATACTCAGCCAAAATTTCGGTGGAGAAACCCAATTGGACAGTTGTAGTTGTAATAAAATAAATAAGGCAAGCTGACCAATTCTCTTCTGATTTGTTGCTTGCCGTTATCGGCGGGCAGCACCCCTCTCCAGTTATTTCTGAGCTGTGCATACCCGAATAAGAAAACGTTTCCTGATGCCAGGTGGCTTCAGGCGAATTGAGTTGGACGTTATTATGGTATTCTGCAGCCACAGCCTTTTCCCTCCAGGCATGACACGCTGATTCGCTGATTTATTTTCAGCGCGTTTTCGCGTGTGCTAAACAGCACATGATTTTATCTCCTGTGATTAATTAAGGGGAAAGTCATGGCTATGACTCCTTTCGTTTTAAATTTATTGCTGGCGATGTGCCTGGGCGCGGTGATTGGCGCCGAGCGCCAGTGGCGCCAACGCATGGCCGGCCTGCGCACCAATGCGCTGGTGGCGACCGGTGCGGCGGTCTTCATTCTCAGCTCCATGTCCACCGATCCGGCCAGCGCCGGCCGGGTGGCCGCGCAGATCGTCTCGGGTATCGGTTTCCTCGGCGCCGGCGTAATCATGCGTGAAGGGCTGAACATTCGCGGCCTCAACACCGCCGCCACGCTGTGGTGTTCGGCGGGGATCGGCGTCCTGTGCGGCCTGGGCCAGCATTGGGATGCGGTGGTCGCCACGCTGGTGATCCTGTGCGCCAATATCCTGCTGCGCGAGGCCGCGCAGCGCATCAACCTGCAGCCGCACCAGCAGGCGACCGATCTGGAACTGTGCTATCGCATTCAGGTGACCTGCGGCGAGCAGGATGAAATTCTGGTGCGCACCCTGATTCTGCAGGCGCTGAACGGCGTCGCCTTGCGGCTGCAATCCTTGCGCAGCGCCGATATTGCCAGCCCGGGGCAATTGGAAGTGTGCGCGGAAATTACCGCTACGCCGGCCGCGCAAAAAGAAATTGAGGGTATTGTTTGCCGCGTCAGTCTGGAAAAAAGCGTGAGTGCCGTGCGTTGGCGCGTCGCGTCCGAATTACCGGTCTGAGTAATAATATAAATATTGATTAACTTGATTATATGTTCGGTTTTATTCATGAGTGCCTTGAATAACGCGGAGCATTAAGGAGGCGTTATGGACGATGACCCCGGAAGGGAAATGATTCTTGCGTGGCTGACAGGGTAATCACGCTATTCAGTCACGCTAATTAAAAAATTCCACTCTGCGCAGAGTCACCTGTTTATCGGGCGGGATCTCCCTGTGCGCAGAACGAAAATAAGAGAATAGCGTTATGACTCAGATTAATGAAAGAATGCGTCGCCGTGATAAAGACGCGGTGACCTACGCCATTGCGCAAGAGGCGACCAACAGCATCGCCCAAACGCTGGCGAACCTGAAGTGCAACCGCAACGGCTTGACCCAGGACGATGCCGATGAGCGGCTGGAGCAGTTCGGCGCCAACCAGGTCGCCCACGACAAGGCACCGCATGCCTTGATTCAGTTGATCAAGGCCTTTAACAACCCGTTTATCTTCGTGCTGATGGTGCTGGCTGCGATCAGTTTCTTTACCGATTATTGGCTGCCGCTCCAGAGCGGTGAAGAAACTGAACTCACCGGCGTCATTATCATTCTGACCATGGTCACGTTGAGCGGGCTGCTGCGGTTTTGGCAGGAATACCGCACCAACAAAGCGGCGGAAGCGTTGAAGTCGATGGTGCGCACCACCGCTACTGTGCTGCGCCGCAGCAGCTACAGCGCGCATCCGCTGACGCTGGAAGTGCCGATCCGCGAACTGGTGCCGGGGGATATCATTCAGCTCTCCGCCGGTGACATGGTGCCGGCCGACGTGCGTCTTATCGCCTCGCGCGATCTGTTCATCAGCCAGGCGATTTTGACCGGCGAAGCGATCCCGATCGAGAAATACGATGCCATGGGCAACGTGGCGCAGAAGTCGAGCGAAGGGGAAGTGTCCAGCGAGAACGCGCTGCTTGAGCTGTCCAATATCTGCCTGATGGGCACCAACGTCGCCAGCGGCACCGCCACGGCGGTGGTGGTGGCAACCGGCGGGCGCACTTACTTCGGCTCGCTGGCCAAGTCGATCGTCGGTTCGCGGGCGCAAACCGCGTTCGATCGCGGGGTGAACAGCGTCAGCTGGCTGCTGATTCGCTTCATGCTGGTGATGGTGCCGGTGGTGTTGCTGATCAACGGCTTCACCAAAGGCGACTGGAGCGAGGCGGCGCTGTTCGCACTGGCGGTGGCGGTCGGCCTGACGCCGGAAATGCTGCCGATGATCGTCAGCTCCAACCTGGCGAAAGGGGCGATCGCCATGTCACGCCGCAAGGTGGTGGTGAAGCGCCTGAACGCCATTCAGAACTTCGGCGCCATGGACGTGCTCTGCACCGACAAGACCGGCACCCTGACCCAGGATCGCATCATTCTCGAGCACCACATCGACGTCACTGGCGCCAGGGATAACGAGGTGTTGCACCTGGCCTGGCTGAACAGCTTCCATCAGAGCGGCATGAAGAACCTGATGGACCAGGCGGTGATCCGTTTCGGGCGCGGCAAACCGGGGATCGAAGCCCTGGGCCGTTTCAGCAAGGTGGATGAGCTGCCGTTCGATTTCGTGCGCCGCCGTTTGTCGATCGTGGTGGCGGACGAAAATGGCAAGCAGCAGCTGATCTGTAAGGGCGCGGTAGAGGAGATGCTCGAGATCGCCACCCACGTGCGTGAAGGCGACAAAACGCTGGAACTGGACGACGCGCGCCGTGCGGCGCTGCAGGCGCTGGCCCGCGAGTATAACGAAGACGGTTTCCGCGTGCTGGTGCTGGCGACGCGCGAGCTGGATGCGAAGCGCCCAACCGAACCGTTGAGCGTGGCCGACGAGCGCGACATGGTGGTGCAAGGGCTGCTGACTTTCCTCGATCCGCCAAAGGAGAGCGCGCAGCAGGCGATCGCCGCACTGCAGGAAAACGGCGTGACGGTGAAGGTGCTGACCGGCGACAACCCGGTGATCACCTGCAAGATTTGCCGGGACGTCGGGCTGGAGCCGGGTGAGCCGCTCTCCGGGCTGCAGATTGAACAGATGGATGACGAAGAGCTGGCGCGCGAAGTGGAACAACGCACGGTCTTCACCAAGCTGACGCCGCTGCAAAAATCGCGGGTGCTGAAAATGCTGCAGGCCAACGGCCATACCGTCGGCTTCCTCGGCGACGGCATCAACGATGCGCCGGCGCTGCGCGATGCCGACGTCGGCATTTCGGTCGACACCGGCACCGACATCGCCAAGGAGTCGGCGGACATCATCCTGTTGGAAAAGAATCTGATGGTGCTGGAAGAGGGGGTGATCAAAGGGCGCGAGACCTTCGGCAATATCATCAAGTACCTGAACATGACCGCCAGCTCCAACTTCGGCAACGTGTTTTCGGTGCTGGTGGCCAGCGCCTTCATCCCGTTCCTGCCGATGCTGGCGATCCACCTGTTGATTCAAAATCTGATGTACGACATTTCCCAGCTGTCGCTGCCGTGGGACAAGATGGACAAAGAGTTCCTGCGCAAGCCGCGCAAGTGGGATTCCAAAAACATCGGGCGCTTTATGCTGTGGATTGGGCCGACCTCGTCGATCTTCGATATTACGACCTATGCGCTGATGTGGTACGTGTTCGCCGCCAACAGCGTAGAACACCAGGCGCTGTTCCAGTCCGGCTGGTTCATTGAGGGGCTGCTGTCGCAAACGCTGGTGGTGCATATGCTGCGCACCCAGAAGATCCCGTTTATTCAGAGCACCGCGGCGCTGCCGGTGTTGCTGACCACCGGGTTGGTGATGGCGCTCGGCATCTACATTCCGTTCTCGCCGCTCGGCGCCCTGGTTGGCCTGCAGCCGCTGCCGTGGGAATACTTCCCGTGGTTGGCCGCAACGCTGGTCAGCTACTGCGTGGTCGCGCAGTTGATGAAGCGTTTCTATATCCGCCGCTTCGGCGAGTGGCTGTAAGCCGCCTCGGCGTTCACTTCGGGGGCGAAATTCGTCGCCCCCGCACCGCTACAGCAGTTTGTTGACCAGCAGGCCGAGCATGATGGTCAGCGTGAAGGAAAACAGCGTGCCGAGCAGCACATACTCGGTACGCATCTTATCGTCGCTCTGGCGCAGATCGCCGAAACGGAAGATAGATTTGGCCGCCAGTAAAAAACCGATCGCCGGAATTTGCCCCAGCAGCACGAAGGTCAGGATCAGCGTTCTTTCCAGGTAGCCAATCTGTTTGCCCGCGCGCAGCAGCGAGTCGTTGTCGGCCTTGGCCGAAGGCGGCATTTGCGGCGTCCAGTGCGCCAGCAGTTGCCCGATCAGCAGGCTCATCGGCAGATAAATCAGGCTGTAGGCCACCAGCACCAGGCCGGTTTGCCAACGTCCCAGCTGCCGCCCCAGCGCGGCGAGCAGTTCACCGGCATTCGGCGTCAGCCCCAACCACAGCAAGGCGATCACCGCCAGATGCAATCCCTGATCGAGCAGAAAGCTGCGGGCCGGGCTCAGGCGGTTCATCGCAGTGACTTTCAGCAAATCGATCAGGTAGTGGCTGACGGCGATGGCCAGCAGGCTGGCCAGCACCTGCAGTGAAGAAAGCCCGCCGTGCAGCAGGCCGAAACCGGCCACCGCCCAAGCGGCCAGCACCCCGTGCAGCAACGCGTGCAACAGCAGAAAACGCGAACGCGCGCGATGTTGGATTTTATCTTCCACCCAACTCAGCGGCTGCAGCGGAAAATCCGCCAGCAGATGGACGAGCAACAGCCAGGCCAGCAAAGGCGCATAGGTCAGATCCATGGTCAGACGATCCTGTTAATGGCGTGAATAAACCGCATGATTTCCTCGTAGGCCGCGCGTTTCAGCGCGGCGGAGACCGTGGAGGCGGCTTTTTGCAGCTGGTCCGCCACGGCGGCGCCGCTGTCGGCGAACATTCTCGCCTGAACGATGCGCGCTTCGGCCTGTGACAGGCGGCCAATCACATGATCTAACATCGGCAACAGATCGCTGACAATGGCGTTTGTCCGATCGTTGTCGGTTTTCAGAGCCAGCCGGCAATTTTTTGCCATGGCGTCCAGCGCGCTGCCGGAGTTGATAAAGGCGCTGCCGTAACCGGCGGCGTCGGGCCGTTGGCTACCCAGCCCGACGGCGATGCGCGCATCCCAGTGCGCGGCGCCCATCGCCCGCAGCGCGAGGCGTATGTACACCGCCAGCAACAGCCCCTCCTCCGGGGCGGCCTGCGCCTGGAAGGCATCGCCGCGAAAGATTTCCACCTGATGCAGCCGCCCGTCACGCCGCAGCCGATCGAGCAGGTTATGCAGCCCATTGAGGTAGTTGACGGTGTCTGATCGGCGGGAATCGACCAGATCGCCGCTGATTACGCTGATTGGCGTCGGCATGGCGTGTTCCATTATTTGCGGAGGGATGATTATAAATTCGCACCTGGATACGAATATGTCAATAATTCGCCTCTAGGTGCGAATCTGTGGGGTTTTCGCCTGTGAGGGCGAAACGGGCAGGATGAGGAACGTGGGATGAACGGCCGGGAATGCGCGGGCCTGCCAGGCTCGCCACCGGCGGCGTAGAGGGAAAATGGCCGGCAACCGGCTGTTCAGAAGCTTTTAACCAGCACGTCACGCGGCATTTCGCTGCCGTGTTTCAGCAGATGCTCAAACGATCGCTCGCTGCTTTTCAGCTGCTGCAAAAATTCCTGCGGCGACAGATCGTGTTTTTTGCCGCTCATGTAAGCCAGCGCCAGTTCTTTTGCCTGATAGCGGGAGAAGTTGTACATGGTGTCCTCGATACGGTGAATGTCAGTGCTCACGATTGTAGCGAAAGAGCACATAATGAACAGCGGCTTTGGCGTATGGAATCGATAGCCGAAACTTAACTTGCAGGCTGCAACAGCTCATCGCACAGGCGCTTGATCACCTGAGCTTGCGGCAGGCCGTTGTGCAACATCTGGCGGATATGCTCCGAATCGCTGATGCCCTGGCGGACATGGCACTCGACGGCCTGCAGCAGGGCACGATCCTCCCGTCGCTCGGCAAAACCGCTCAGCGCTTCGAGAGTGTGCAGGATGTGGGCGGTCAGGCTGCTGCGGCGCAGCGTCGCGGGATCGACGTATTCGGCGGCAAAGCCGCTGCGATAGGCGTTGATCTTGTTGTAATTGGTGAAGGCATCGTATTCCGGCGCGATCGGTGAGCGGTGCTGCAACAGAAAATCGGCCAGCAGGCGGCAGTAACCGACCAGCAGCACGGCGTGGGTGAGGCGCAGCGGCGTATCGCAGATGCGGATCTCTACCGTGCCCAGCTCCGGTTTTGGCCGCGCATCCCAGTAAATATCCTTGACGCTTTCAATCACGCCTGCGGCATTCAACCGTTCGTAGTAGGCGTTGAATTCATGCCAGCTGTAGATGTGTTCCAGGCATCCGTAGTTGGGGAAGGAGTTCTGGGCGCTGAAGCGGGAACTGGCAAAGCGCGTGTCGACCCCCTGATACAGCGGCGACGAGGCGCTGAGCGCGATCAACTGCGGAAAGTAGGGCGTCAGCGCATGGCACAGGTACATCGCTTCGTCCCCGTCGTTGACGCCGAGGTGAATGTGTTGGCCGAACACGCAGGCCAGCTTGGAGAGATAGCCAAAACGGCTGGCCAGCTGCCTGTAGCGCACGTTGTCGCTGATGACCTGCTTGCGCCAGTCGTTGCTCAAGTGGCGGCCACCGCCGCAGACGTCACAGCCCAGGCGCTGCGCGCTGCGCCGGACGGTATGGGTCAGGGCGCGCAGCTCGGTGTGCAGCTCATCGAGATCGCGGTGCACCGAGCTGTTCAGCTCCACCATCGATTTGGTGAGCTCATGCTTGACGCGCCGGCGGTCGCCGACCGCGCTGACCACCCGATCGGCTCGATCCGTAAGATCGTAGTGCTCGGCATCGACCAGCTGTAACTCTATTTCGGTGCCGATGGAGAGCCTTTCCGAACGTTTGAATGTGAGCGGCATGGTACCTCCTCCTTCCTGCAAGAACGGCATAAAGATAAGTATATGTCTCGGTGAGGAGGGCAACGTTTTGCATTTTATATTTGTTTTTTCGCATGTGAAGCTGGTATCTTCACGAGCGAGTTGTGGTGAAGAGAAAGGTTAACGGGAGTGTGACATGCCGTCATTGACGCCGCTGAAGCTGTTTAAAAACCTGTCTGACGAGACGCGTCTGACCTTGGTGCTGCTGTTGCGCCACGCCGGTGAACTGTGCGTGTGCGAGCTGTCGGGCGCACTGGCGCTGCCGCAACCCAAGATTTCAAGGCATCTGGCGATGCTGCGTGAAAGCGGGCTGCTGCTCGATCGGCGCGAGGGTAAATGGATACATTATCGCCTGTCGCCGCATATGCCGGCCTGGGCGGCGGCGATTATTGAGCAGGCTTATCAGTGCCGGCCAGAACAGATGACGGAGTTAGCGCAACGCGTGGCGAAAGGTTGTCCGTAACGGTAAAAAATTTACGCAAACACATATGAAAAATCGAATATGTAAACTTAAAGGGGCGGAAGGACAGCGATGATAGTGGCAGGGGCGATCTTTATTCTGACGTTGATCTTGGTCATCTGGCAACCGAAGGGGCTGGGTATTGGCTGGAGTGCGTCGATCGGGGCGGGATTGGCATTATTGAGCGGCGTGGTGCACGTCGGCGACATCCCCGTGGTATGGCAGATAGTCTGGAATGCGACTGCGACCTTTATCGCCGTCATCATCATCAGCCTGTTGCTGGATGAAAGCGGCTTTTTTGCCTGGGCCGCCTTGCACGTCGCGCGCTGGGGCAACGGCAAGGGCCGCTGGCTGTTTACCTATATGCTCCTGTTGGGCGCGGCGGTGGCGGCGCTGTTCGCCAATGACGGCGCCGCGTTAATCCTCACACCGATCGTGATCGCCATGCTGTCGGCGCTCGGTTTTCGTCCTGCGGCGGTGCTGGCTTTCGTCATGGCGGCGGGCTTTATCGCCGATACCGCCAGCCTGCCGCTGGTGGTGTCCAACCTGGTGAATATCGTTTCGGCGGATTTCTTCCACTTGGGCTTTACGGAGTATGCGGCGGTGATGGTGCCGGTCAACCTCGTCGCCGTGGCGGCGACGCTGGTGATGTTGCATTTGTTCTTCCGCAAGGATATTCCGCCGGGCTACGCGTTGACGCGTTTACCGGTACCGCGGGAAGCGATCCGCGATCGCGCGACGTTTCGAGCCGGTTGGGCGGTATTGGCGCTGTTGCTGATCGGCTTTTTCGCCCTGGAACCGCTCGGCGTGCCGGTGAGTTTGGTCGCCGCCTGCGGCGCGCTGGTGCTGCTGGCGGTAGCGAAACGCGGGCGGGCGATCGATACCGGCAAAGTGCTGCGCGGGGCGCCCTGGCAGATCGTGATTTTCTCGCTGGGCATGTATCTGGTGGTCTATGGGCTGCGCAATGCCGGCTTGACTGATCTGCTGTCCGGCGTGCTGGATGCGCTGGCGCGGCAGGGGCTGTGGGCGGCGACGCTCGGCACCGGCTTCCTGAGCGCGTTTCTCTCTTCCGTCATGAATAACATGCCGACGGTGTTGGTAGGGGCGCTGTCGATCGACGGCAGCAGCGCGGAAGGCGTCATCAGGCAGGCGATGATTTACGCTAACGTCATCGGCAGCGATCTCGGCCCCAAAATCACCCCGATCGGCAGCCTGGCCACGTTGCTGTGGCTGCATGTGTTGGCAAGGAAAAACATCGTCATTACCTGGGGCTATTATTTCCGCGTGGGACTGGTGATGACGCTGCCAATTCTGTTCGTCACCCTGGCCGCGCTGGCGCTGCGGCTGTCCGTTTTGCCATAACCGGAGCAACTGACATGAGCGACATCAAAATTTATCACAACCCGGCCTGCGGCACGTCGCGCAATACGTTGGCGCTGATCCGCAACAGCGGCGCTGAGCCGGAGGTGATTCTGTATCTGGAAACGCCCCCCAGCCGCGAACGGTTGATTGCGTTGCTGGCCGACATGAACATGACGCCGCGCGCGTTGTTGCGTAAAAACGTCGAGCCTTACGCCGAGCTGCGGCTGGACGACTGCGCCTGGAGCGACGATCAACTGATCGACTTCATGGTGCAACAGCCGATCCTGATCAATCGCCCCATCGTGGTGACGCCGCTTGGCACGCGCCTGTGCCGTCCGTCGGAGGCGGTGTTGGAGATTCTGCCGGATCCGCAGCGCGGCGCCTTCAGCAAAGAGGACGGCGAGCCGGTGATCGACGCGCAGGGCCGCAGGATAACCAAAGGCTGATCGCTGCGGCCCTGCGCCTGTTTTATCCCAAATCGCCGCCGGCGACCGGCAGCACCGTTCCGTTAATGTAACTGGCTTCGGCGCTGGCGAGGAACAGAATAGCGGCGGCTTGTTCATCGACGCTGCCGTAGCGGTGCATCAGACTGCTGTCGAGAGTCTGCTCAACCACCTGTCGATACCAACTTTCTTCCTGCTGCGTCGGGGATTCGCGGTTGCGTGGCGTCAGCCGCGGCGGTGCTTCGGTGCCGCCCGGCGCCGTCGCGTTGATGCGAATGCCGGCTCCAGCGTATTCAAAGGCCAGTGACTGGGTCAGGGCATTGACGCCGCCTTTGGCTGCGGAGTAGGGAACGCGATTGACGCCGCGCGTGGCGACCGAAGAAACGTTGACGATCACTCCGCTCCCCTGCGCCAGCATATGCGGCAACGCGGCGCGGCAACCCCATAGCGTCGGGAACAGCGAACGCCGAATCTCCGCCTCAATCTGTTGCGGCGCATAGTCGGCAAATGGTCGCGCCCAGATGGTGCCGCCCACATTGTTCACCATAATATCCACGCGCCCAAAGTGCTGTTGCACCTGATCCAGCGCCTCGCGTGCTTCCTCCCAGTGCTCCAAATCGGCCTGCAGGGCGATGATATCGGTGCCGCGCTCGCGTAAAACGGCTACGACCTCCTCCAGATAGGGGGAGCGGTCGATCAGCGCCAAACTCGCCCCTTCCCGAGCCGCGCGTTCGGCCACCGCTTTGCCGATGCCTTGAGCGGCACCGGTTATCGCCATTAACTGGCCGCTGAAACGTGACTTATCCATGGTCAACTCCTCTGATCGGCCTGGCTGGGGGCGAACTTCTCATAATGGAAGCTATTCGGGATAAAGGCGCGTCGCTGGAAATCGCCAAGCACCGCTTCCACCATCGGCGGCGGCCCGCACAGGTACACGTCCAGGTCACCCTTATTGAGCAGGCTTTCGTCGAGATGCTGGGTGACATAGCCTTTATGCGGTGACAGCGACACCTCACTGGCTACACAGCTCAGATAGCTGAAATTCGGCAGGCGCCGGCGATATGTCTCCAGCTGTTCCAGCTTGACCAGATCGTGGTCATGGGTGACGCCGTAGATCAGATGCACCGGCTGTTTGCTGCCGCCGAGCGCCAGATGTTCCAGCATGGAAAGGAACGGCGCCAGCCCGGTGCCGCCGGCCAGAAATAACATTGGCCGCACCGGCGTGCGCAAATAGAAACTGCCCTGCGGGCCGCGCAGACGGATCGCGTCGCCGGGTCTCGCCTGTTCAGTCAGATAACGGCTCATTATGCCGCCGGGCACGTTACGCAGCAGAAAAGAGAGTTGCCGGCTGCCGGGCGGCGAACTGAACGAATAGGCGCGGCTGACCACGCTACCGGGAACGTCGATATTCACATATTGTCCCGGCAGGAACGCGATGCCCCGCTCATCATCCAGCGTCAGGCAGAACTCGATGGCGCTGTCCGACAGGGCGGTGGCGGAGGTGACGGTGGCGGTAAACATTTCGCTGGCGGTTTTACACATCGTCGAGGGCATCGGCACCTCAATGACGCAGTCCGAGAGCGGCACCATCTGACAGGTCAATACCCGCCGCTGTGCGGCTTCCTGCTCTGACAGCGCCTCTTCCAGGTAGTCATCGCCCAACTGATACTCTCCTTGCTCACAGTGGCATTTACAGGTGCCGCATACGCCGTCCGAGCAGTCCATCGGCAGGTTGATCTTTTGTCGGTAGGCGGCGTCGAGTACTCTTTCATTCGGATTGCATTGAATAAAGCGGCTGACACCGTCTTCAAAATTAAGGGCAACGGTAAAAGACATACCTCACCTCCTGCATTAAAGATGATAAATATCAATAACATGATTGATATAGTCATTATCCAGACGAATTTTTTTGCGCTTAATTTGCAGCGCATCCCCGGTAAGATCTATCCACAAACGGGTTGAGCCGAAATAAGTGTCCGTGTGGTTGTAGCGGTGATAGAAGGTGGCCCAGTGGTAGTTCACCTCGGCCTGTTCCGCGCCGGACGATAACAGCTCCACGTTGCTGATAAGATGCACCGTACGCGGCTCCGGCATGCTGCTGGCGGCTGAGCGTTCGGTTTTTATGCGATAAACGCGATCTTCCAGGCCTTCGCGATTGGCGTAATAAATCAGCGAAATCTCGCTGTGGGGATCCGTCGTCTGGCGATCGTCGTCAGCCCAGGCCGGCATCCAATATTCGACCTGCGGATGGTAGCAGGCCAGCCAGTCATCCCACTGCCGGTCATCCAGCAGGCGTGCTTCGCGGTACAGAAATTGTTCCAGCCGCTGTTGCAGGTTACATGTACTCATTGCGCCACCTCGTCGTTTCGTTGCTGGCGCTCCAGCTGGCGCAGCAGAATGTTTTGCCAATGATGATGCTGACTGAGATACAGGGCTTCATCTTCCGGGCGGGGGCCGGTCATGTCAGGTACGATCCCCAGCGCTTTGGCGTTGTCGTCAGCCTGGCCCTCCAGCCAGCGGGTAGCGCCGCGGCTCAGATCGCTCCAGGGCATGTTGCCGGCGTTGAACCCCAGCTGGCAGGCGCGGAATTCCTCCAGGTCGTCCGGCGTACCCATGCCGCTGACGTTGAAGAAATCCTCATACTGACGAATGCGCAAGGCTCGCTCGTCGGCGTTTTCGCCCTTCGGCGCAAAGCAGAATACGGTCACTTCGGTTTTATTGACGGCAATCGGGCGCACTACGCGCAACTGGCTGGAAAGCTGGTCCATGATGTACAGATTGGGGTAAAGGCACAGGTTGCGGGTTTGGTTCACCATCAGGTCGGCACGGTGTGCGCCGAACGCATCGTTCAAACGGGTGAAGTGCCGATAAATGGGGCGCGATTCCGGGTTCAGCACCCGGGTCCACAACAGCAGATGACCATTCTTGAAGCCGTAGGCTCCGCCGTCGTTTTTTGACGACCAGCAGTTGGCGTCCATGGTTTGGGTGCCGCTGGCGGCATCCCGATGCGCCATGGTGGAGACATAGTTCCAGTGCACCACGCTGACGTGGTAACCGTCCGCACCGTTCTCCATCTGCAGTTTCCAGTTGCCGTCGAAGGTGTAGGAGGATGAGCCGCGCAGAACTTCCAGCCCGCTCTCAGCCTGATCGATGATGAGATCGAGGATCTGCCGCGTTTCGCCCAAATAGTCCTCCAGCGGTTGCACCTCATCACTCAGGCTGCCGAACAGAAATCCGCGATAAGACTCAAAACGCGGCAGTTGCTTCACATCATGTGAGCCGTCCTGCTTGAAACAGGGAGGATAAGCGCCGGTTTTCTCGTCCTTGGCTTTCAGCAGGTGGCCGGCGTTATTGAAGGTCCAGCCGTGGAAGGGGCAGGTGAAGGTACTTTTATTGCCGGCCTTGCGGCTGGCCAACATCGCGCCACGGTGCGAGCAACTGTTGATCATGGCATGCAGCCGCATGTCTTTGTCGCGCGTGATGATCACCGGCTGACGCCCAATGGTGAGCGTGTAATAATCGCCTGAGTTGGCGATTTGGCTTTCATGCGCCAGATAAATCCAATTACCTTCGAAAATGGCTTTCATTTCGAGTTCAAACAGCGCCTCATCGGTAAAAATACCGCGATTGCACTGATATATGCCATTTTCTTTATCAATAATTAAAGCGTGATTTATTTTTTCTTTCAGCTTAGATATTGTCGGATTCAATAATGAATGCATGTTCATGGCCTCATAGAAAATGGATAGACGGGGCAGTGGGCAATCAATAACCGATTGCCCGTTATTAGCGTCGCTATTCTTTTGTGCGAAAAATATTAATCTTGCAGCGCGCGAGGGCGATTTATTCTGTTCTGCTCGATGCGGTCCGCCGCGGCATAAAGCGTAAAATCAAACTGCACTTCGGTATGCGGGCCGGGCAGATCGCGTTTTGCCGCCAGCGCCGGATCGGTGATTTTCACCGGGTTGGCGATCAGCTCATCGCGGGTAGCGAAAGCGAAGTCATCCCACAGATAACGGTCGCCATTGAGATTGATTTGCGTCGTCAGGTGTTTATGCGCCGGTGCGGAGACGAAGAAATGAATATGCGCCGGACGGTTGCCGTGGCGCCCCAGTCGATTGAGCAAAGCCTGGGTGGGCCCGTCGGGTGGACAGCCGTAGCCCGACGGCACGATGCTGCGCGCCGCGTAGCGGCCATCGGCGTCGGTGGTTATCCGCCGGCGCAGGTTGAAGCCGCTCTGCGATTTATCGAAGAAAGAGTAGTTGCCCAACGTGTTGGCGTGCCAAATATCAACCACCGCCCCCGCCAGCGGCTTGCCGTCGGCGCCTTTGACCTGGCCGTGCAGCCACATCACCTCGCCGTCGTCGTCGCCGTCATCCATCCGCGCGAAGCCGGCGCTCACTGGCGCATTGGCCACATACAGCGGCCCCTCGATGGTGCGTGGCGTACCGCCGCTCAGCCCCTGTTGGCGCTCGCGCTCGTCGTCGCGCAGATCGAGGTAGTGTTCCAGCCCCAAGCCGGCGGCCAGGAGCGCCGCCTCTTGACGTTCGCCCAAGACGTGCAGATAGTTGATCGCCTGCCAGAATTCTTCAGGGGAAATATCATAGCGATCGATGAGCTGACAAATATCGCCCAGCAGATGATGCATGATTTTTTTGAAACGCGGATCTCCGTTATCATTAGTAAAACCGCTGCTGATTTCCAGCAATTTGATAATGTCTTGACGTTGATTGAAGGATATAGACATTGCGAATTCCTCATTGCTTATAATGTAGGTTATACAGAGAACAGGAATTAACAGCTAACCTTGCGGGTTATTATCCCGGTATTTTATTTGTCATCGTCGCGGATCGATGACGGGTGTCGGCATAACGCCGTTACGCGAATTTTCATATAAGGGTAAAGCGGCAGGGCGAATAACAGCTCGTGCAGCTCGGCATTGCTTTCCACATCGAAAATGCTGACATTGGCGTAGCTACCGGCTACGCGCCAAAGATGTCGCCATTTTCCGCTCGCCTGCAGGGTTTGCGAATATGCTTTTTCGCGCGTTTTTATTTCGTCGGCGAGCGCTTTAGGCATATCGAGCGGTAATTTCACGACCATTTCAACTTTGAATAGCATGGCGTAGTCCCTCGTAGTTATTTGCGTCGATAAAAGCGCAGTTTGTCTTCATCGATATCGACCCCCAGGCCCGGGCCTGACGGCAGACTGACGTGACCGTTGGCGAAACGCAGCGGCGTGGTGACCACGTCGTCTTTCAGCAACAGCGGGCCGAACATCTCGCTGCCCCAGTCCAGCTTCAGCGTCGACCAGGCGTGCAGCGAGGCGACGGTGCCCAGCGTGCCTTCCAGCATGGTGCCGCCATAGACGCCGACTCCGGCGGCCTGTGCGACCTGCGCCAGTTTCAGCGCCTGCGCCGGGCCGCCGGCCTTGGCTATCTTCAGCGCGTAGGCGCCGGTAAAGCCGCCCGCAGCCAATGCATAACCGTCGTGAGCGTCGGCCACCGCTTCGTCGGCCAGGATCGGCAGAGTGAAGCGCTGACTGAGCCGGATTAACGCCGTGCGATCCCATTGCGGCACCGGCTGTTCGACCAGATCGATGCCGATCTGCTGCAGCGCCGCCATTCCGCGTACGGCGGTGGCGGCATCCCAGGCCTGGTTAACATCGACGCGAATGCTGATCTCCGGCCCCAGCGCTTGCTTGATAGCCTGGGTGTGGCGCAGATCTTCCTCCAGTGGCCGGGCGCCGATCTTCAACTTGAAGGCGCGATGACGGTCTTCCGCCAACAGGCGTTGCCCTTCGATGATGTCTTGCTGCGTATCGCCGCTGGCCAACGTCCACAGTACCGGCAGGGTGTTGCTGAGCGCGCCGCCGAGCAGGGTGCTGACCGGCAGGCCGAGGCGTTTGCCCTGGGCATCGAGAAAGGCGGTTTCCAGCGCCGACTTGGCAAAGGTATTGCCCTGGATCTGGCCATTCATCAACGCAACCAACGGCGCCAGACCGCTGAAGCTTTTGCCGCTCAGCAGCGGCGCGAGGTAGCCGTCGATCGCCGACTTGATCCCCTCCGGGCTTTGCGGGCCGTAGCTCAGCCCGCCGATGGTGGTGGCTTCCCCCCAGCCGATCAGGCCGTCGGCGCAGGTCATGCGCACCAGCGTCAGCGTTTGGCAGCCCATCGTGGCCATCGACAATTTGTGTGGCCGAATAGTGGGAATATCCACCAGCCAGCTGTCGATGCGTTCAATGCGAAGTTCCATGCTTTATTCCTTTTCAGTAAGAAACTCGACAACGCAGCGGTTGAAGAGATCCGGACAGGCGATGTTGGAAATATGCGATGTCGGCAACCGCCGCAGATCGGCGAGTGGCGCATTGGCGACTAAAAACTCGGCGTCCGCCACCGTCGTGACCGGATCTTGCTCACCGGCAACCACCCGCATCGGCCGCGTCATCGAGGCAACCTCGGCGCGCAGGTCGGCCCGCGCCAGTGCCTCGCAGCAGGCGGCGTATCCCTGTGGATTACCGGCCGCCAGCGCTGCCACCAGCGCCGCCACCTGCTCGGGGTGGCGCTGCGCGAATGCCGCGCAGAACCAGCGCGCGGGGGAGGCGGCGGCGATCGGCGCCAACCCGTGTTCCCGTACCTGCTGCGCGCGTTGTCGCCAGCCTTCGGCGCCGCCGATGCGGGCGGCGGTATTGGCGACCACCAGCCGTCCGATGCGCTCGGGGTGATAACGACTGAGCCAGAGCCCGGTCAATCCGCCCATCGAAATGCCGCAAAAATGGGCGTTCGGCGCATCCAAATGGTCGAGCAAGGTGATGACGTCTTCAGCCAACTGCTGCAGTTGCAGTGGCGCTTTCGCCAACGGGGTGGCTCCGTGGCCGCGCTGGTTGTAACGCAATAGGCGAAAGCGTTCGGTCAGCGTCGCCAATTGCGGTTGCCACATCTCGAAAGTGGTACCCAACGAGTTGGACAGCACCAGCAGCGGTGCGTCGGCCGGGCCGTCGAGACGATATTCAATATCCATGATTGACCTCATACCCGTTCGATAATCAGTGCAATGCCCTGGCCGACGCCGATGCACATGGCGCACAGCCCGTAGCGCCCGCGCGTTTTTCGCAGTTGCCAGGCGGCGTTCATCACCAGCCGGCCACCGGAGGCGCCCAGAGGATGGCCGAGCGCAATCGCGCCGCCGTTCGGGTTCACCTGCGGCGCATCGTCGCGCAGTCCCAGCTCGCGGGTCACCGCCAGCGCTTGCGCGGCGAAGGCTTCGTTCAGTTCGATCACGTCCATCTGTTCGAGGGTCAGGCCGGCAATATGCAACACTTTGCGCACCGCCGCCGCCGGTGCAAAGCCCATGATCGCCGGTTCGATGCCGGTGACGGCGCTGGCAACGATGCGTGCCATTGGCCGCAGGCCATGGCGAGCCACGCTGCGCTCGCCGGCCAGCAGCAGCGCGCAGGCGCCGTCGTTCAGGCCGGATGCGTTGCCGGCCGTAATGCTGCCCTGCGGGGCGACCACCGGCCTGAGTTTTTCCAGTGCGGCTAAGGTGGTGGCGCGCGGATGTTCGTCCTGGTTGAAGGTCAGCGGCTCGCCTTTCTTCTGCGGGATAAGCATCTCGATCAGTTGGTCGCTGTAAAAACCGCTTTCCTGCGCGGCGGCGGTGCGTTGCTGGCTGCGCAGGGCGAAGGCGTCCTGATCGCGACGGCTGATACCGAATTGCGACGCCACGTTTTCGGCGGTCTGCGGCATCGTGTCCACGCCGTACAGCGCCTGCATCTGTGGGTTGATAAAACGCCAGCCCATGGTGGTGTCTTCAATCTTCATCGTGCGGCTGAAGGCGCTTTCCGCCTTGCCCATCACATAAGGCGCCCGCGACATGCTTTCCACGCCGCCGGCGATCATCAGCTCGCTCTCGCCGGTTCTGATGGCGCGCGCCGCAGCTGCTACCGCATCCAGGCTGGATCCGCACAGGCGATTGATGGTGCAGCCGGGCACCTGCACCGGCAGGCCGGCGAGCAGCAGCGCCATGCGCGCGACATTGCGGTTGTCTTCCCCCGCCTGATTGGCGCAGCCGAACAACACGTCGTCCACCTGGCTCCAGTCGAGCGTCGGATGGCGTGCCTGCAGCGCTTTCAACGGCAGGGCGGCCAAGTCGTCGGCGCGTATGCCGGCCAGGCTCCCATTGAGGCGACCGAAGGGCGTACGGACGGCGTCACACAGATAAGCTGGATTCATGGCGCGGTTCCCCGTGTTGAAGGGTGAAAGTCAGTTCGACCGGGGTGACGTCCTGCAGTTGTTGCGGGGTCAGGCCGGCAAATATTTCGCGCACCACCAGTCCCTGGGGGGTGACATTCATCACCGCCAGATCGCTGTAGATGCGGTCAATGCAGCCGACGCCGGTCAACGGATAGCTGCATTGGCGGACGATTTTGCATTCACCCGTTTTGGTCAGGTGTTCGGTCATCACAAACACCTGACGTGCGCCGATCGCCAGATCCATCGCGCCGCCGACCGCCGGAATCGCCCCCGGTGCGCCAGTGCTCCAGTTCGCCAAATCGCCGCGTTCGGAGACCTGATAGGCGCCCAGCACGCAAATATCCAGGTGGCCGCCGCGCATCATGGCGAAAGAGTCGCCGTGGTGGAAAAAGCAGCCGCCTTTCAGCAGCGTAACCGGTTGTTTGCCGGCATTGATCAATTCCGGGTCCTCTTCGCCCGGCGTTGGCGCCGGGCCCATGCCGAGAATGCCGTTTTCGCTGTGCAGGAAGATCTCTTTATCGGCCGGCAGATAGTTGGCGATCTGGGTTGGAATGCCGATACCGAGATTGACGTAGGCGCCTTCAGGAATATCGCGCGCGATGCGCTCAGCCAGCTGTTGATGGGTCAGTTTGCTCATGATGCGTTCCTTAAGCCGAAAGCTGGGCTGCACGGGGAGAAGAGGGCACCAGACGCTGCACGAAGATGCCGGGCGTGATGATGTTTTCCGGATCCAGTTCGCCCAACGGCACCATATGGTTGACTTCGACGATGGTGCAGTTGGCGGCCATCGCCATAATCGGCCCGAAGTTGCGCCCGGTTTTGTCATAGCGGAGGTTGCCCCAACGGTCGGCTTGTTCAGCCTTGATCAGCGCGAAGTCGGCCTTCAGCGGCAGTTCGAAAACGTATCGGCGGCCGTCGATCTCGCGGGTTTCCTTTCCTTCCGCCAATTGGGTGCCATAGCCGGTCGGGGTATAAAAACCGCCGATCCCGGCGCCGGCGGCCTGGATGCGCGCCGCCAGATTGCCTTGCGGAACCAGCTCCAGTTCCAACTCGCCGCGGCGGTAGAGGTCGTCAAACACCCAAGAATCTGCCTGCCGTGGGAAAGAACACACCACTTTGCGCACACAGCCGGCTTTCAGCAGAGCCGCCAGGCCAAAATCGCCGTTACCGGCATTGTTGCTGATCAGCGTAAGCGCGCGTGGCCGGCGACGGATCAGCGCATCCAGCAGTGCGTAGGGCTGCCCGGCCGGACCGAATCCTCCGACCATAAGGGTGGCGCCATCCGGAATATCTGCGACGGCGGCGTCTGCGGACGCCATGCTTTTATCGATCATCAGTTCTCCTCAAGGCTCGGTTAGGACGTTGCGCCAACAACCAGCGGGTTTGAAATTAACCTAGAGGATGAAAAAAGCATCAGCAAGTGCGAATATCAGAACATTGTGCGATTATCGGTGCATTGAGGTTTTAGGTCTGCATTTTGTGATGCAGGCGGCTAAATTGGCATCGGATGTGATACGCAGGGCTTTGCTGCCGTATTGAGCGTGTAAATTGAGAGCAGATACTAATGGGAGGCCTGAATGAGTGAAGTTCCTGAATTTGGCACCGAAGAACTGCGTCGGCTGCAGGAGATCGGTGATTTAAGCAACGACCAGTACAAGGGCGATCCTAATTTTATGGCCTCGTTGGCCAGAGGGCTGGAGGTGTTACAGGCCTTCAAGCCACAGTATTCGCAGATGTCGGTGTCAGAGATCAGTCAACAAACCGGCATTCCGCGCGCAGCGGTGCGCCGTTGTTTGTATACCCTACGAGCGCTGGGATTCGTGCATTGTCCCGATGGGCGCCACTATCGCTTGCTGCCGCGTGTGCTAACTATCGGTCACGCTTATCTTTCCTCTTCCGAGCTGGCGAAGGCGGCGCAAAACTCGCTGGACTATCTCAGCAAATTGCTTAATGAATCCTGCTCGGTGGCGACGCTGGATGGCGATAACATTTTGTATATCGCCCGGGCCTCGGTTAAACGCATCATGACTATCGATCTGGGGCGCGGCAGCCGTCTGCCGGCCTATGCGACATCGATGGGGCTGGTGTTGCTCAGCGCGCTGGACGAGGGAGAGCTGGAGGATTATCTGTCGCGGGTCACTTTCGAACCGCTGACCGAGTTTACCGTCACCTGTGCGGAGCAGCTGCAGGAACAGTTAGCCAGAGTTCGCAGACAGGGGTATGCCATCAACGATCAACAGTTAGAGATCGGCCTGCGTTCCATTGCGGTGCCGATGCATTCACGCAAAGGCGGGGTTGTGGCGGCAATGAACGTTGGCGTCAATGCGTCGCAGATCTCGGCGGCGGAGCTGCGCGAACGAGTGCTGCCGCAGCTGCAGCGCACGGCGATGGAGCTGGCGCTGCTGCTGTAGGGAGAACGGATTAATGCAGTTCGGCGCCGCTGCGATCGGCCAGCGCTTCCAGCAGCGGGGCGGAAGGCACGAAGAACAGGGTGCCGGTCACCGCGTGGCTAAAATCGAGCAGCCGATCGTAGTTGCCGGCCGGGCGGCCGATAAACATGTTTTCCAGCATCTGCTCGATCGGCTGCGGGGAGCGCGCATAGCCGATAAAGTAGGTGCCGAACTCGCGCAGGCCGGGGCGGCCGAACGGCATGTTATCGCGCAGAATTTTCACCTCGTTGCCTTGCTCGTCGGTGATGGTGGTCAGCGAACTGTGCGACGACGACGGTTTGACCGCTTCATCCAGCTCGATGTTGGACTGCTTATGGCGGCCGATGATTTTCTCCTGCGTTTCCACGCTGAGCGAATTCCAGCCCTGCATGTCGTGCAGGTATTTCTGCACCAGCACATAGCTGCCGCCGCTGAACGCCGCGTCTTCGTCGCCGATCACCGTGTAATCGAAGGCTTCATGCCCTTCCGGGTTCTCCGTGCCGTCGACGAAGCCGATCATGGCGCGCTGATCGAAGTAACGGAAGCCGTGCACCTCCTCGATCACCGCCACGGCGTCGCCGAGCTTGCCAATCAGCTGAGAGGCCAGTTCAAAACACAGATCCATTTCATCGGCGCGGATATGCAGCAGAATGTCGCCGGGCGTGGCGACGGCGACGCGTTCCCCGCTGCCGATCGGGCTGAATGGATGCAGCTGGCGAGGGCGCGGCGCGCCGAACAGCGTATCCCAGGCCTCGGAGCCGAAGCCGCAGACGCAGGTGAGGTTGCCCGCCGGCGCGCGTTTGCCGACCGAACGCACCACAGCGGCGATGTCGCCGCACCAGGCGCGCACCGCCGCCAGATGGGCGGGAACGGGCGACAGGGTGGCGACGATAAAGATGGCATGGCGCGTCACCGGCGTGAATACGGCTTGCGGCAGGGGGGTATTTGCATTCATTGCATTCGGCTCCAGTGTGTTCGGGTGAAATAGCTCAGATCAAATTAAAGTGCTCGTCGGGTTTCATCGGCGGTGGCAGCGGGCTTTGGTCATTCATTTCCAGCAGGTTGCGCTCAATGGTGTTGCAAATGGCGTTTAACGGCAGATGGTTGGCCGACACGCCGAATGGATCCTCCAGCTCTTCGGCCAGTGAGTCCCAGGATAAGAAGGTATAGGAAATGAACACCGAAACAAACGGTGTCATGTAATGCAGATCGGTCACCAGGGCAAAGGGCAACAGGCTGCAGAACAGGTAAACGGTGCGCTGCAGGATCAGGGTATAGGCGAACGGCACCGGGGTGCTGGCGAGCCGTTCGCAGCCGCCGAGGGCGTGGGACAGCTCGCTCAGCTTGTTGTCGAGCAGCTCGAAAGTGATGTCGCTCAATAGCCCCCGTCGGCGCAGCTTGCCGATCTCCTGGCCCAGCATCAGCAGGATGCGGTTGGTCGGCATCGGGCTGGCGATCACTTCGGCCAGCTCTTTGCTGCTGAGATTGTGGTACAGATCGGCGGTGGGATCGGTGGCGCGCAGCTGATGCTTCAGGCTCCAGCTGAAGGCGATCAGCAGCTTGGCGACCTTTTGCTGCACCGCCGGTTCGTCCGGCAGCAGGCTTTTGATCTGGCGCAGCAGGGATCGCTCGGTAATCAGCAGCGAGCCCCACAGGTTGCGCGCCTCGACAAAGCGGCTGTAGCCGGCATTATTGCGAAAGCCGAGAAAAATCGCGATGGCGATGCCCAGCAGGCTGAACGGCGCGATAGTCAAATGCACGCCGAGCTGTTCGTACCATTGGTAGCTGATCACCGCCACTATCGACATCAGCACGTTCAGCGACAGGCGAAAGGTAATTTTTGACAGCACGGATCCGTGCCAGGCGAACAGGCGAAAAAACCAGTTCTGGTGCGGGCGGATTATCATAACGTGGGCGCTTCCTGGTGTCCTGCTATTGAGAATAGTCGATTCTTATCCGGCGGCGTTAGGCCGCCGTTGTCGATTGCCAGAGCCGCTGCGGGTGCGTATAGACGGTGGCGCGCCCCGGCTTGCTGAAGCCCACCAGCGTAAGGTTGCTGCGCTCGGCCACCTCCACCGCCAGGCGGGTGGCGGCGGAAACGGCGAACAGGATCTCGACGCCGCACATGGCGGATTTTTGCACCATTTCATAGCTGGCGCGGCTCGACACCAGCGCCGCCCCTTGCAACCACGCCTGTTGGCTGCGATAACCGAGCAGTTTGTCGAGCGCCACATGTCGGCCGACGTCTTCACATCCGCCGCTGAGCGCGCCGTCCGGCTGGATCCAGGCCGCCGCGTGGGTGCAGCCGGTCAGTTTCCCCACCGTTTGCACTTCCTGCAGCTGCGCCAACGCCCGATCGAGCAGCGCCAAATCGAAACGCTGCGTGAAAGGCAGCGGCGCGATGGGCTGAGCGACCTCCTGCAGTTGCTCGACCCCGCAGACGCCGCAGCCGGTGCGGCCGGCCAGGCTGCGGCGCTTCTCTTTCAGCTGCATAAAGCGGCGGCTCGAGAGTTCCACATGCACTTCAATGCCATTGCAGGCCGGTTGCTGGCGGATGTCGTAGATATCGTCGGGGGAGGCGATGATGCCTTCGGACAGCGAAAAACCGATGGCGAAGGCCGCCAGGTCTTTCGGCGTCGCCATCATCACCACGTGGGAAATGCCGTTGTACACCAGGGCAACCGGCACTTCTTCCGCCAGCCAATCTTGTTGCGCCTGAGCCAGATCGGTGCGCTGCCAGACCGCATGGCGAGACAGGCAGGCCGAGTCTGCATCGCCGGGTTCGTCGAGAATCAAATGCTTGTTCATGATGGTTTCGCGGCGCCGGCGGATACAGCGCCGGCGTCAGATAGAGTCTGATGAGTGATAGCCGATTTTATCATAGATGGCGTGCTTGAACAGGGTGAAACGGGGCGACGTTAATCAGGCGGCTGATCAGAGGGGGGAATCTGTAGATCTCGCTGAAACCAAACGGAGTATTGGTGGGAGGAATAAGAAAATGGCTCTATGCCGTGGCGCGGTTATTGCGCCTTAAATAAGGATTGCTCAATCGATCCTTAACCCGATTGGTATTGCCTCAAAGGTGAACCTGCAAAAGCATGTTGCCTGGCGTTCGTAACGACGATGACCTGCTAATGGAAAGCAAGTCATGCAGGTATACGATTGATAAGTTGACGTCCTTCGCCCGGCGTCCGAGCGAAGGGGTTATGCTGTCACTGCGCTACCTTAATGGTGTAATTGGCAGGGATCCAGCGATAGCCATTGCCATCGGTTTTTACATGGCCGAATCCAGGGAATGAAAAATGGGCTGCTCCAACCCAACTCCCTTCTTTCGCTATTTGCGCCAAAATACGCTCGCGCGTTTTTATCGCCTGCGGCTGGTCAAAATCAAAATGAATGGCAACTTTAGGATCGGGCATTTGCACTGCCTTGGCATGAACCAAATCACCCCAGAAAATCAATGACTGGCCTTCGCTTTCCACGCGATAGATAACACTTCCTGGCGTATGGCCGGGGGCTGGGAATGCACGAATGCCTCCCACCAGCGTTGCCGGGGCATTAAATGTTCGCAACTTTCCAGCCGTTTTTATAGGGTTAAACGCATTTACTGACTCATTGAACATGCCTTTTTTATCTTCCGATACTTTATTAAGGTTGGCGGCAGGGTTTAACCAAAATTCGGCGTCTTTTTGCTCAACGTATACTTGCGCATTTGGGAATGCCGGCTTCCCATTTAATGAGATCCCGCCTGAGTGATCGCTGTGAATATGGGTAATGAGTACTGCATCAATGCTTTCTGGCGGATAACCCGCTTCCCGCAAGTTATCCAACAGATGACCTCCTGTCTTGCCAATCAGCGAACCGGCGCCGGCATCAATAAGGATTTTTTGTTTGCCAGTATCAATAACAAAGGTGTTGATTGAGGTTTCTGCTAATGACGATATCCCATCGTCAGCCAGGCGTTTTTGCAGTGTTTCTGGGGAAATATTTGTCAACAGCTGCTCTAGTGGGAGTGTAACGGTACCGTCTGAAACGGCAGTCACCGTCATTTTCCCCAGCGGCATTCGATAGTAACCGGGAGCCTGACTGTTCGTCTCCGCAAGTGCGGCAGAGGTAATCAACAGACCGGCTGCAGCAAGCAACCAACATGTTTTTCTCTGCGCTAAACTCTGTTTCATAAACTCTCCTGGAATAAAAAATCGCATTCAGATCTCAATAGTATTATCTTGGAACGATGGAACATTATTCAAATTGAATTAAATGATTATGGCTATCAGAGAAAATGATTTTAACCGCTTCGATTTGAACCTGATTAAGGTGCTAATGGTGTTATTCCGTGAGCGCAGTGTTTCACGGGCTGCTGAAAAATTACACTTGGGGCAGCCTGCGGTGAGCGGGATATTGGCCCGGCTGCGCGAAATGTTCAACGATCAACTCTTTGTCCGAACCGCGCAAGGAATGGAACCTACGCCGCGCGCAGAGGCACTTGTGCAAGCGCTGGCTCCCCTGATGGTGGAAATGCAGCAAGCTTTATTCCAGCAGCCTGTTTTCAGCCAAGCCACGACAAACACATATTCCGTTTGGGCATGGCTGATTGGGTTGAAATGTGGCTAATGCCCTCTCTGTTGGCTTTAATAAAGCAACGAGCGCCGCGAGTCGCTTTGAATGTGATAAGAATTGCGCCTTCTCAGACGGAAGAGATGCTGGAAAGCGACCATATTGATTTAGCTTTGACGGTTGCTCCTCATGGCCCGCGCTGGCTCCAGCGTGAGTCTCTAATCAATATGAGTTTTCGCACCCTGTGGCATCCGGATCAATTAGATCTGCCTGACGTATTATCGTTGGCGGATTATGTTGCACAAGAGCATCTGCTAATTCCTTACCGCGGCATTAACGCTTGCGTTATTAATCATCAATTGGGCGAATATGGGCTAAAGCGTACCGCGCTCTATACTACGACCAACTTTGCTGCTTTACCGTTAATTCTGCAAAGCACGCCTGTATTGGCGAGCGTGCCGACATGTCAAGCCGCCGTTTGGAGCCGGGATTACGGCCTGAAATATAGCAAGTTGCCCCTGGCTAATCCCCCTAGCGTTAACGTGGAAATGTTATGGCACCAGCGTTGTAGTCAGGAATCGACATTGCAATGGCTGTTGGCGCAAGTCAGGGAAGTCTCGCAGCATCTCTGCTTGTCAGAAGAAGGGGGCTGTTCCCCCCATCGTTAACACGCTGCATCAATGGGGCGGCGGCGGGCTGTTTGAGTGAATCGTTTGCGGCCCCACCAGGTTATCCACAGTTTTAGTGGATAACGTGTGCGCAAGGCAGAGTGAAACCGTTAGCAGGCGTAAAAAAAAATCGCTCAGAAAATTATTATATTACGCGGCAAAGCGCGATCCGCAGGGGGATTTGGGGTTGCGCGCGTTCGCGTTTTGTTTATGCCTTGCTGTATAAATATACAGTTTGGTTGTGATTATGCTGAGCAATTCAAGGTTGTATGCTTTTTCACCAGGTGAGTCTCTGACGTTACCGCTGTTTGCCGATCGCGTGGCCTGCGGTTTTCCTTCTCCCGCACAGCACTATGTCGAGAGCCGGCTGGACATTGGCAAGCTGCTGGTGCGGCATCCTAATGCCACTTATTTCGTGCGTGGCGCGCTGCAGGTCGTCGGCGGGTATCAGGCCGCGTATGATGCCGGACTGCCGGTGCAGATCCTGGTGAATGACGGCCGTATCCGGGCAAAGGAATAGACGCTGGGGTTGGAGCCTGTCCTCATCGGCGCTTTGCTGGAGACTGATGCGGAAGTATGCCGCCCCCAAACGGTAACTGATATTTTGCTGGTTGAGCAGATAGACCGCCTGACCCGTCTCAGCAACAGTGACTGGATGACGTTGAAAAAGCAGATTGAGCAGCATGAGTTACGGATTGTCAGCCTGGATGTCCCTACCTCATGGCTGGCGCTGTCAGAGAAAGATCCTTCACAGGCGGACCCGATCACCCGTGCAGTAATAACCGCCATCAATAACATGCTAATCGACCTGATGGCCGCGATGTCACATAAGGACTGGTTGAGTCGCCGCCAATGGCAAAAGCAGGGAATTGAACGGGCGCATACGTTGGGTAGATACCGGGGAAAGCAGGCAGATCAGAAACGACATCAGAAAGTCCTGTACTACCGACAGATTAAGAAACTGAGCATCCGAGAAACAGCAGACGCGACAGGCTACAGTACTTCCCAAGTTTGTCGCATTCAGGCCTTCTATAAAGAAGTTGAGACTGATTAAAAAGCAGCCTTAATGTACAATAATTTTCGATATCCAAGCTGACCCCATGAACAATCAATGAGTGAGAGGTGAAAGATGATTTCATACAAAAAAACCATACCTGCTCTTGTCATATTCGCTTTATCTAATGCAGTGGCATATGCGAATGATTTCGACAAATCAAATGAAGCGATGGCAATTTCAGCAATAGGTTTTTCTGGCTCAAATGCTCGTGTTGCACATGATGTTTGTGGGGCAACCAATGAGAAGATTGATAAATATAAAAAACAAATAAAAGACTCATTAACTAGAACATTAAAGTATGAACAGTCAGGATTCGATACGCATTGGGATAATGGTTGGAAAAATGCTGATTTTTTGGTTAAGTCATTAAGTAATGATGAAGCCTATAAAAAAGAATATTGCCGAGAGGTTTTAGATGGAATTAATAATCCTGAAATGAATTAAGGACTATTCCTTATTCGGGGTTCTACGCCGGAACCCCAGATTTTTCCGTCCGCTAAAATTATCCCCGGTTGAGCAGCTTTATACCGTCAGCTCGCAGTGGACCATCAGGGGAAATGTGGCGGTACAGCGTTTGTCGGGTGATCCCAAGCTCCTGGCATAACGTACTGACTTTCGTCTCTGGCCGTCCCATTGATGCCATTGCCAGTCGCAATTTTATTGGCGTCATTTTGTAAGGCCGTCCGCCGTTCCTCCCGTGGGATCTTGCTGAGGCAAGGCCTGCTGCTGTTCTTTGCGGCGCTGTACGCAGCAGAGACCGACGGCCGCGCGCGACTGGCTCGACACCCGCTTAGTCCCGCCCTCTGGTCAAATGCAGGCTGACGTGTACAGCCTGCAGGCAGAGGATTTCGTCTGGCAACCGGTATCGCCCGCCGTCGGCGCCGTTCGCAATGACAATCCCTCACTCATCCTGCCCATCGATACGCCAACGGTCTGAGTGCCGAATTATCCACAGTTTTGGTGGGTATCATGTGTGCAAACACACGTGAAGAACGCCAAAATCTGCAGGAAAAATCACTCAGAAAATTATTATATTACGCGGCAAAGCGCGATCCGCAGGGGAATTTGGGGTTGCGCGCGTTCGCGTTTTGTTTATGCTTTACTGTATAAATATACAGTTTGGTTATGATTATGCTGAGCAATTCAAGGTTGTATGCTTTTTCACCAGGTGAGTCTCTGACGTTACCGCTGTTTGCCGATCGCGTGGCCTGCGGCTTTCCTTCCCCGGCGCAGGACTATGTCGAGAGCCGGCTGGATATCGGCAAGCTGCTGGTGCGGCATCCCAACGCCACCTACTTTGTACGCGCCAGCGGCGAGTCGATGATCGACGGCAATATTCAGGACGGCGATCTGCTGATTGTCGACAGTGCCCTGACGCCGGAACACGGCAATATCGTGATCGCCGCCGTGGACGGTGAATTCACCGTCAAAAAACTGCAGCGCTACCCCGACGTGCGGCTGTTGCCGATGAACCCCGCCTATGCGCCAATCGTGTTCAATGACGAGGCGCAGCTGGAGATCTTCGGCGTGGTGACCTTTATCGTCTACGCGGCGCTGTAACCATGTTTGCCCTGGTAGACGTCAACAGCTTCTACGCCTCCTGCGAAACCATCTTTCGGCCCGATCTGCGGGGGCGGCCGGTGATCGTGCTGTCCAACAACGACGGCTGTGTGATCGCCCGCAGCGCCGAGGCGAAGGCGTTGGGCGTGCCGATGGGCGCGCCTTATTTCAAAATCAAAGAGGAGATGCGCCGCCGCAACGTCGCGGTGTTTTCCTCCAACTACGCGCTGTACGCCGATATGTCCCGCCGGGTGATGGACACGCTGGAGGAGATGGCGCCGGCGGTGGAGATTTATTCGCTGGACGAAGCCTTTCTGCGGCTGGACGGCGTGGCGCGCTGCGAAGCGCTGGAACCGTTCGGCCGGCGGGTGCGCGATCGCATCCGGCGCGAGCTGCATTTGACGGTCGGGGTCGGCATTGCGCCGAGCAAGACACTGGCCAAACTGGCCAACTTCGCGGCCAAGAAATGGCGCGGCACCGGCGGCGTGGTGGATTTATCCGATCCGGTGCGCCAGCGCAAGCTGCTGGCGTTGATCCCGGTGGAAGAGGTGTGGGGCGTGGGGCGCCGCCTGACACGCCAGCTGCAGGCGATGGGGATCCACACCGCGTTGCAGCTGGCGGATTGCGATACCCGGCTGGCGCGTAAAACCTTCAGCGTAGTGCTGGAGCGCACGATACGTGAACTGCGCGGCGAATCGTGCCTGCGGTGGGAAGATGAGGCGGCGACGAAAGAGCAGATCATCTGTTCCCGCTCGTTCGGCCAGCGTTTGACGCATTACCCGCACATGCGCGAGGCGATCTGCAGCTACGCCGAACGCGCCGCCGAAAAGCTGCGGCAGGAAAAGCGCTATTGCCGCAACGTGTCGGTGTTTATCAAAACCAGCCCGCATTCGGCGGGCGAAGGCTATTACAGCAATATGGGCACCGCCCGGCTGCAAACCCCGAGCAACGACAGCCGCGACATCATCGCCATGGCGGTGCGCGCGCTGGAGAGCATCTGGCAGGAGGGGCGGCGTTATCTGAAGGGCGGCGTGATGTTGGGGGATTTCAGCGCCGCCGCCATGGCGCAGATCGATCTGTTCGACGACTGCCCGCCGCGCCGCAACAGCGAGCGGCTGATGGCGACCCTCGATCGCCTGAATCAGGAAGGGCGCGGGCGCGTATGGTTCGCCGGGCAGGGGATCGTCAAACCGTGGCAAATGAAGCGCGAAATGCTGTCGCCGGCTTACACCACCCGGCTGGCGGATATCCCGCTGGTGCGGTTGGGGGAGCGGGAGCCGCGTGATGCCGAGCCGAAGGAGGAAAAACGCCGCGGGTGACAGCCGGCGGCGTGGGTAGGCTATGCGTTACTTCACCGCTGCCGGATCCGGCTTATCGGGGGTGATGCCATACAGCGCCATGGCGCGGTTGACCTCGCTGCGGGCGATACGGCCTTCGTCAGCCAGCAGTTTCAACGCGGCGAGCGCGATGAAATGGCGGTTGACCTCGAAGAACTCACGTAGCGCCTCGCGGGTGTCCGAGCGGCCAAAGCCATCGGTGCCCAAGGTGATAAAGGCGCGGTCCGGCAAGAACGGTTTGATCTGATCGCCGACGATCTTCATATAGTCCGTCGCCACCACCACCGGGCCAGGATGCGCCGCCAGCAGACTCTGTATATAAGGGACTTTCGGCGGGTCTTCCGGGTGCAGCAGGTTCCAGCGTTCGGCCGCCATGCCGTTACGGCGCAGTTCGCTCAGGCTGGTGGCACTCCAGATATCGCTGGCGACGCCAAAGTCCTCGGCCAACAGCGCCGCCGCCGCCAGCGCCTCGCGCATGATGGCGCCGCTGGCGATCAGCTGAGCGCGCGGGCTCTCTTGGTTTGCCGTTTCGTTCTGTTTGAGCAAATAGGCGCCCTGGATAATCCCGTCCTCCACGCCCGCCGGCATCGGCGGCTGCGGGTATCCTTCGTTGAGCAAGGTGATGTAGTAGTAAATATCCTCTTGTTCAACGAACATCCTGCGCATGCCGCTCTGAACGATCACTGCGAGTTCATAGGCATAGGTCGGATCGTAGGAGACGCAGCTGGGAATGACGGAAGACAGCACGTGGCTGTGGCCGTCGTCATGCTGCAAGCCTTCGCCCATCAGAGTGGTTCTGCCGGAGGTGGCGCCGAGCAGGAAGCCCTTGGTGCGCGCGTCTGCCGCTGCCCAGGCGAGATCGCCCACCCGCTGCAGCCCGAACATGGAGTAAAAGATATAGAACGGGATTGTCGCGACATCGTGGTTGCTGTAGGCGGTGCCGGCGGCGATCCAGGTCGATATCGCGCCGGATTCGTTGATGCCTTCCTGCAAAATCTGGCCGTCTTTGGCCTCTTTGTAGTAGCTGAGCTGCCCGGCGTCTTGCGGGGTATACAGCTGGCCGAGCCAGGAATGGATGCCAATCTGGCGGAACAGGCCTTCCATGCCGAACGTGCGCGATTCGTCCGGCACGATGGGCACAATCAGTTTGCCGATGTTGGCGTCTTTGAGCAGCGTGCCGAGGATATTGACGAAAGCCATGGTGGTCGACATGTTGCGTTCGCCGCTGCCCTTCAGCAGGCCGTCGAAGCGCGATAGTTCCGGTATCGCCAGCGGAGCGGATTGGCCGAAGCGGGCAGGGATGTAGCCGCCCAGCGCAGTGCGCGTCGCGGTGATGTACTTCGCCGCCGCGCTGTCGGGTTCAGGCTTCAGGTAAGGGATCTCTGCCAGTTGGGCGTCGGAGATTGTCAGCCCTAAACGGTCGCGGAAGGCTTTCACCGCATCCTGGCTCATTTTTTTCAGCTGGTGGTTGATGTTCTGCCCTTCACCGGCTTCCCCCATGCCAAACCCTTTGACGGTTTTGGCCAGCACCACCGTCGGTCTGCCCGTGGTATGCACCGCCTGATGGTAGGCGGCGTACACCTTTTGCGGATCGTGGCCGCCGCGGTGCAGCGCCCAGATCTCATCGTCGCTCAGGTCGGCGACCAGCTCGATCAATTCCGGGTACTTGCCGAAGAAATGCTCCCGCACATAGGCGCCGCTTTGCGATTTGAAGGTCTGGTAATCGCCGTCGACGCACTCCATCATCCGCTGCATCAGCAGTCCGGAGCGGTCTTTTTGCAGCAGTTTGTCCCAGCCGCTGCCCCAGATCACCTTGATTACCTGCCAGCCGGCGGCTTTGAAGGTGCCCTCCAGTTCCTGAATGATCTTGCCGTTGCCGCGCACGGGGCCATCCAGCCGCTGCAGGTTACAGTTCACGACGAAGATCAGGTTATCGAGTTTTTCTCGCCCGCCCAGCGCAATCGCCGCCAGCGATTCCGGTTGATCCATCTCGCCGTCGCCGAGGAACGCCCACACCTTTCTTCCCTGGTGAGGTTTCAGCTCGCGGTATTCCAGATAACGCATGTAGCGCGCCTGGTAGGCGGCGGTCAGCGGCCCCAGCCCCATCGAAACGGTGGGATATTGCCAGAAATCCGGCATCAGCCGCGGGTGCGGGTAGGAGGAGAGGCCACGGCGCGCGGATTCGCGACGAAAGTTGTCGAGCAGCTCCTCGTCGATGCGGCCTTCGAGATAGGCGCGGCCATAAATACCGGGGGCGGAGTGGCCCTGGATATACACCATGTCGCCGGCGAAATCATCGGTGCGCCCACGGAAGAAGTGCGTGAATCCCACATCGTAAAGCACTGCGGCCGATTGGTAGGTGGCGATATGCCCGCCAACGTTGGAATGTTTGCCGGCGCGCAGCACCATCGCCATGGCGTTCCAGCGAATAAACGCATTGATGCGCGCTTCAGCGGCCAGATCGCCGGGATACGTCGGCTGCTTATAAGCCGGAATGGTGTTCACGTAGGGCGTGGTGACCAGGCTGAAGAAATCGCCGTATTTTCGCTGATCGGCTTCGGCCATTTTCTCCAGTAAAAAATGCGCGCGCTCACGGCCGTCGATATCGGTGACGCCTTCAAATGCCTCAAGCCATTCAGCCGTCTCTTGCGGGTCAAGATCTGCTTTAACCACGGGTTGGTTCATAAAAGCTCCAAATGTACTTACCTGATAAGGCGCTGAGCGATACAGGGATTTATTGAATTGCAAGTGCAAGAGTTGCAAATGCAACAATGGCGAAAGCCACTCTATCCCTTTACAATTGCAATTGCAACTCACCGCTTTTGACGAGAAAAATGACATGACAGATAAACAACCCGACCTGTGGTTCTCCTTTGTGCGCGCGCATCGGGCGATGATCAGAAAGATAGAGGCGAAGTTGTCGGAAGCGGGGCTGCCGGTTTACGCCTGGTATGACGTGTTATGGGGATTGGAAAGCGGGGAAAACGGCACACGCCGCATGCATGAGCTGGCGGACGTGTTGGTGATTGAGCGTTACAACCTGACCCGCCTGATGGATCGCCTGGAAAAAGAGCGGCTGGTCACGCGTTTTCGATCGGATGACGATCGCCGGGCCTCCTTCGCGACTATCACCGAGGAAGGCAAGGCCCTGCGGAAAAAGATGTGGGAGATCTACCGCACGGTGGTCAACACCCATTTTCTCAACCAGTTCAGCGAAGAAGAGATCGCACGCTTCTCCGACGCGTTGGACAACGCGATGCAGCTGGCCAGAGAGTGATCAGGCATCGGGTGTGATGTGCAGAACGCGCAGCGCATCGGCGATCAGCGCCGAAGGGATTTTCTGCTCGTCGGCCAGCAGTTTGAGGGCGCAGAGCGCAATCCATTCCGCCTGCGGGTAGTGGATTTCGCCGCGCACCCGTGAATCTGAGCCCACCGCGGCAAAGCGTGCGGGAATGAATCGCTTGAGCTGATTGGCAATCAGGTGCGAGTAGTCGGTGACGGCGATGACGGGGGCATTCCCGGCACCCAGGCACGTTTTCAGATGGCATTTGCCGCCGCTGTCCTGGCGCTGCATGTCGGCGAGTTCGGCGTCCTGCGCCAACCGCGTGTAGCTGGGGCAGCTCCAGATTTCAGACGCAATCCCCCAGTTTTTCAATACCTCGGCCGCCTGCTGAACGCGGGCGAGCGCACGGCCGGCGCCGCACAGACGAACCTGCAACGGTGAGTCTGCCGCGGTGGCGACGCGATACATTCCCCTGAACGCCTGTTCTGCGACAAACGGCTCCCCTGAAGAGAGGGGGCCATTGTCTGCGTTGGTCGCGAGATACACCATCTTTCTCGTTCCCTCCAGATAGAGCGCGCGCAGGGCGTGATGGAGTATCGCGCCGGTTTCTCTGGCATTGGCCGGATCGAAAGGCAACCAGCCCGGCATGGCCGTGAGCTGAAGCGGGAACCAGGCCTGAACGCCTTTCGGCAAATCGGCATTGCCGGTATCTGCATCGCTGATGAAAATCCCCTTGCGATTGGTTTCCGGCTCAAGCCCGCGGAGCATGTCCACCGAGGGCGTGTTGACGAAGTAAAACAGCGGCTTCTCATAACGCTCTGATTGATGGCCAAACCAGAGCGGCCAGGCGGTGGCGTAGCGGGAAATCGGCGGCTCGGCGCGCCTTCTGCCGTCGATAAGCCAGATGTCGCCGCTGGCGTTGAGTTCGCCCAGAGTTTGCGCCGTCCAGGCGCTGGCAGAAGGGCGCGAAGCGCCGGCTTTTTGGCTGGCGGAGGTCATCTTGCGGATACAGGCTTCGGCCAGGGTTTGGGTTCTGGCCGAGGCGGCGGGCAGTGTTATACGTTGAGGCGACATGCGGAGCATTCTCTTTAAGTTGCAAGTGCGATGATTGTAATTGCAATTCATGGCGTGTGCCAATGACTTCTGAACAGGTCGCAGCCATCCAGGTGTGTCCCGCGGCGATATATTCAGGTTCTGCAGACGCGATCCTATTTGTTTCACCGACCAGACAGCCGCCATCCGTTGTCCTTATTTCTGCAGTTTTTTATAAATGACGGGCAGCTAAAAACGGTTTGCCGATAGGGATAATGCGCGTGTCAATCCGCGTTAAACGAGAATATCGGCATCTTAAAAATAAAACGAAATAAGGATGAAAGCATATGCCTGGATTTAATTATGGCGGTAAAGGAGATGGGACTAACTGGAGTTCTGAACGCGGTACGGGCCCTGAGCCAGGGGGCGGCGATAAAGGCCATTCCGGCGATCGCGATCGCGGCGGCGCCGGCGTTGGCAACAGCCCTGAACAGCAACAGATAGCGGCGATCCAAAACGATCCGGCGCTGCGCATGAAGCTGGAGGCGGTGATTAAGGCGGCGCGCAGAATTAACCCGGATGCGAAATTGCATATTGAAAGCGTCAGCCCATCCGGCACGCTGAGCCTTTCCGCCACCGGTTTGACGGCCGAGCAGGCGAAGCACATTGGCCTGGGGGGGCTGGTGATGGGGGTCAACGCCAAGGGGATGACAGTGGCGATCGGGGATATCGAAACCGGCCATGCGCGCAAGCCCTCAACTCCTGGCAAAGGCGGCAACAATGGCCTGAATGCCGGGCAGATCGGCGCCTCTTCGTTAGGCAGTTTCGTGACAGACTCGCATCGCGATCGGCCCGTCAGCGGCTGGCATGGCAACGGCAAAACCGGCGAATTCTCGACGACCCGCACGACCGGGAGTTACTACGGTTTTCATCATTTGAAGGTGGAAAAGCAAGACGGAGTGGCGACCTACAACCTCTACTATAAGGCCAATAAGAACCGGCCCGCGTTTATCGCCGTGGTGAGAGGGGATAACCTGAATGCCATGGAGGTGAAATATGCCAACGGCAAACCGGTAAAATCGCCCGGCTCGGTAAAAACGATCGTTAAGGAATTCGTCGAATATCAAAATGCGGAATTAAAAGCCATCAAGGATGGCGTCAGCCTGGCCGCAGGTATCAATAAAGATATCGCGGAAAAGATCGGCGCGAAATACGCCAAACTCGCCAAGGATTTGGAGGCGGGAATACAAGGAAAATATATCCGCAACGTGCAAGATGCGGAGAAAACCTACGAGCAATTGACGAAGGGCCTGAACAAAAAGCTTAAGGCGCAGGACAAAGCGGCGATTGTCACCTGGCTGAAAATGATCGATGCGGAACAGTATGCCCGCAATGCGCGGGTATTAGGCAAGGTCTTCACCGGGGTGGATTGGGCGATCAAAGGCGCGGATCTGGTAAACGCCGCGATTGAAGGTTTCTCAACCGGCAACTGGAAAGCGTTCCGCAACCAGCTCGAAGCGCTCGGGTTGTCGATCGGCGCAGGGTATACGCTTTCCGCTATCGCCGCGTTTTTCGCGCCGACGCTGGTGTCGTCGACGGTGGGCATTTTCGCCTTCGCTTACCTGTTTGGCTGGGCCACCAGCTATATCGATGCGGAACGTGCGGGGGAGCTGGAGAAGTGGGTCGCTGACCTGTAACGGCATGAGGGGGCTGGCCCCCTCATTTTACACCTCACACCCTCTACCTCTTTCACACCACCGGCGCCACTGTCAGCAGCAGATTGGCGAAACGGCGCTGTTCGCCGGAGGCGATCACCAGCAGCGTTCGATCCGATTTGACCGCGGCGTAAAACGCCTCGCGCGGCAGGTGTTCGATCGGGCAATGTGCCGGCAGCAGCTGCCGGTATTCGGCTTCGATGGTGTTGGTGAAGTCCGGCGGGCAGGCCATCAGCGCCGCGCTTTCCACGTTGATGCAGGCCAGCAGTTTTTCCAGGATTGGCGGGGCGGCGAGCGTGCCGGGCGCCAGGTTCAGATAGACCACGGTGGCGTCTTTCGGCGCGTGGGTCACGCAGGCGTAGTTGCCGTCGGCGATCAACACCTGGGTTTTATGCCCGCATTGCGCCAGTGCGGCGAGCAGCGGCGGGTGAGTGATGGCGGATTTGATCATAAAGCGATTCCTGAATGGGCGGGCGGCATGCGCGCCGCCCGCAGCTGAATTACATGCGGTAGATGCCGCCGTTGATGTCGAGAGTGGCGCCGGAGATGAAGCCGTCGTATTCCGCCGCCAGGAAGGCGATGGCGCGCGCCACGTCGTCCGGTGTGCCTGCGCGGCCCAGCGGGATGGCGCGAACGGTTTCCTCCGCCGATGCCTGGGTGGTGTGGCGATTGTGGAAACGGGTGCCGAGGATCAGGCCGGGCGCCACCGCATTCACCCGAATGCCGTGCTCGCCGAGCTCCGCCGCCAGCGAGCGCGTCCAGGTGAGTACCGCGCCCTTGGTGGCGGAATAGACCAGCGAGCCGGCGTGCCCGCCGGCGCGGCCCGCCTGTGAGGCCAGGTTAACGATGCTGGCGCCGTCCGGCGCCGCTTTCAGGTGCGGCAGCGCGCTCTGGGTGACGTTCAGCATGGTGGTCATGTTCACGTCGATCACGGTTTGCCAGAAGGCGCGGTCGATCTCGCCCAGCCATTTGCGCCCGACGATGCCGCCGACGTTATTGATCAGGATATCGATGCCGCCGAGCAACTCGGCGCCGGCCGAGACGCAGCGCAGCGTTTCGTCGGTATCGATGAGATCGGCGTAGCCGTAGGCGGCCTTTTGCCCCAATGAATGGGCCAGCGCCACCAGCGCTTTGGGGCCGCTTTCGTCGCTGTGATAGTGAAAATAGATGTCGCAACCGGCCTTGATCAGCCGCTCCGCGGTGGCGCGGCCGATGCCCTGTTCCGCCCCGGTGATAAAGACCTTTTTGCCCGCAAGATCGCCCATGATTGACTCCTTATTGGTTCGTTAAGAATTGATGACGCCTTCACGCTGTTTGGCGCAGTAGAAAATGCAGATCAACCCGGTGGCCAGCAGGCACGAAGCCAGGAAAAACAGCCCCGGCGCGCTGCTGCCGGTCAGATCGTTCAGCACGCCCACCGCATAGGGAGCGACGAAACCGCCGATATTGCCGATGCAGCTCACCACCGCCAGCCCGGCTGCTGCGGCCGCGCCGGTGGAAATGTTGGCGGGCATGGATAGGAACGGCGGCACGGCGGTATAGATGCCGATGGCGGCGATGCACAGGAATGACAGCGCGACGAACGGGTCGTATTTAAAAAATGTCACCGCGCCCATCAGGCCGATGGCGGCGATCACCATGCTGAGGCCGGCGAACACGCCGAGTTTTTTGGTTTTGCTGGCCCACAGGCTCCACGGATAGACCAGCAGCGCGGCCAGGCCGTAGGGAATGAGCGCCAGCAGGCTGACGCGGAAGATATCGCCGCCGGAAATGGCGCTGATGATCGACGGCAGCCAGGTGCCGAAGCCGTAAATGCCGCACACCATGCCGAAGTTGAGCAGCGCGTAGAGCAGGTATTTCTTGTTTTTAATGCCCTTGAGGAAGTCGCCCAGCGTGATTTTAGAGCCGGATTTGGAGCGGCCGGCGTTGCTCATCAGCCAGGCTTTTTCCTCCACGTTCAGATAGCCGACATCCTTGGGTGAGTTCTTGATCAGGAACGGGATCAGCAGGCCGATGACGATCGGCGGCAGCCCTTCGAGGATGAACAGCAGCTGCCAGGGGGCGAAGCCGAACCAGTCATGCTGAATATTGAGAATAAAGCCGGAAATCGGCGAGCCGACCGCGTTGGACAGCGGCTGGACGATGATGAACATGCCGAGAATTTTAGTGCGGTACTTTTCCGGGAAGAAGACCGTGAAGTAATACACCACCGAGGGAAAGAAACCGGCTTCGCACACGCCCAGCATAAAACGGCAAATATACAGCTCCAGCGGCGTGCGCACAAAACCGAGCAGGGTCGCGAAGATGCCCCAGGAAATTAATATTCTGGCGAACCAGATGCGCGGGCCGAATTTTATGGTGCCGGCGTTGCTGGGTATTTCAAACAGAAAATAGCCGATAAAGAAAATTCCGGAGGCGAAGCCGAAGGCCGAGGCGGTCAATCCCAAATTATCTTCCAGCGCTTTGGCGGCGTAGGCCATATTGTTGCGGTCGAGAAAGGCCAGGAAATACAACAATATCATGAGGGGCACAATATGCAGCGTCAATTTCCTGATGGCGCTGCGTTCAATATCCTTTGGCATTGTTTTTTTCATCATGGTTTTTTCCATGTGGTTAATCGGAATAATAGCGGTCCGGCCCAAAGCAATGAGCGGAGAGCTGAATAACGACGTTACGTGCATAAAAGCGTCGCGCCGTTTATTTATTGCGACGATTCTATTTTTTCTGCTTTTAGCTGTGACGATCCGGACGATGCCGACTGCGCATCGTCTGGGAAAGCCGTTTTTACTCTATTAACCGGCGGTTTTGACCGAGCGCCGGCTGATGACCGTCGGCGGGAAGAGAAACTCGCCGGGCGGTTGCGAATCATTGTTGATGCGGCCGATCAGGCGTTCGACCATCAGCTGCGCCATCTCCGCCAGCGGCGGACGGACGGACGTCAGCCCCGGTTCGGCCAGGCCGGCCAGCGCGATATTGTCGATGCCGATCACCGAGATGTCTGCGGGCACCTGGACGCCGGTGGCGCGCAGGCCCACCATCAGCCCGATGCCCAACGCATCGTTAATCGCCACGATGCCGTCCGGGCGTGGCGCCAACGCGAGAACGCGCGGCGCCAGCGTCAGCCCCAATTCGAACATTTCCGTGTCGCCGTAGGCGCTGGTGGCCTTGCCTTCGATCACCCGTTGGCGTTCGCTCAGGCTGTGCCCCAGGGCGCTCAGAAAACCGTCGATCTTGTGGCTGCGCCCGACGGTCAGCGTCGCTTCGGTGGCGAACACGATGTGCCGGCAGCCGCGTTCGAGCAGGTGCTGCGCGGCCAGGCGCCCGGCGGCGATATTGTCCATCGACACGCTGTCGAACAGCCGGCTATCGGTGGCCATCTGCTCGGCAAACGGGCTGTCGTAGCTGACAATCTTCATGCCTCGCTCGGCGGCCCGAACAAAATGGGTCTGACGAATGTCGCTCGCCGCCACGATGATGCCGCGCACGCCGTGCAGGAACATATCGTCGATAAACGCGGCCTCCTCCTGCTCCTGGCGGTAGGCGTTGCCGAGCAAGACCCGGTAACGGTGAGCCCGCGCCGCGCCGTCGACCGCATGCGCCAGCGCCGAAAAGCTCGGGTTAACGATCGACGGCAGCAGCAGGCCGATGATTTTCGCCTGCGGCGTGGGTGCCGTCGCCGATTGAGCCGGCCGGTAGCCCAGGGTCGCCATCGCCCGTTCGATGCGCTCACGGGTCTGCGCGCTCATCTGGTGACTGCGATTATTCAGCAGGTTCGACACGCTGCTGATGGACACGCCGGCCAACCGCGCCACATCACGAATATTTGCCATTTGCCGCTACCTTGCTGCCTGCCGTTAGCCTGCAATCTATAAGGGAAGCCGGCCGCAGGCAAGCTGCAACCGGGGCGCCGCGTGCATGGGATCGCGCATTTGTGAGAGTCGTCAGGCGGCAGCCGTGTTGTTTACTAAACAACAGCGGGGTGGGGGTACTGTGTTAACGCAGATGAGTGAGATCTGCGAAGCATCTCTCGTTTATCGCCCTTCGGGGCGGCGGGTTCTGTACTATTGTTTTCTCTTTGCGGCACGTTCCAGGCCGATGGGGCGCTGGGCGCAACGGAGATCACAGATGAACAAACGGGAATTAGAAAGCGCGATTGTCACCGATTTTTCCAAACGCATGAGCTATGGCGACTACCTGTGCCTGGACCAACTGCTGGACTGCCAGCACCCGCTCTCCAACCCGCCGCATCATGACGAAATGCTGTTCGTGATACAGCATCAAACCTCCGAACTGTGGATGAAGCTGATGCTGCACGAGCTGCAGGCGGCGCTGCGGCTGGTGCAGCAGGACAAACTCAGCCACTGTTTCAAAATCCTCGCGCGCGTCAAACAGATCCAGCGGCTGCTGTTCGAACAGTGGGCGGTGCTGGAAACGCTGACGCCGTCGGAATACGTCGAGTTTCGCGACGTGCTGGGCAGTTCGTCGGGCTTCCAGTCGCACCAGTACCGGTCGATCGAATTCCTGCTCGGCAACAAGAACGCCGCCATGCTGGCGGTGTTCAGCAGCGATGCGGAAAAGCACGCCGCGCTGAAGGCGATCCTCGAAGCGCCGAGCCTGTACGACGAATACTTGCTGTACCTGGCGCGCCACGGCTTGCCGATCCCGCAGGAGTGTCTCGAGCGCGACTGGACGCAGCCCTACCAGCGCAACCCGGATCTGCTGCCTGCGTTTAAAGTGATCTACGACAACCCGCAAACCTACTGGGAAGCGTATGAAATGGCGGAGAAGCTGGTGGATATCGAAGAGAGTTTCCATCTGTGGCGTTTCCGCCATATGAAAACGGTGGAGCGGATCATCGGCTTTAAGTCAGGCACCGGCGGCTCCAGCGGCGTCAGCTTCCTGAAAAAGGCGTTGGATCTGACCTTTTTCCCCGAGTTGCTGGACGTGCGTACCGAAATCGGCGCCTGAGACATTGTGAGGGGGAAGGGCGATGAGCGTGAGGATTATCGATAAGGCGGCGGAGAAGGTGGTGGGAGTGAGAGTCGTGGGGCCGTATCCGCAGACCATCCCGCAGGGCTCGCAGCAACTGTTGGCATGGCGGCAGCGCCACGAGGTGCCGTTCGGCAAATGGCTGGTGCTGTATTGGGACGATCCGGCGGAAGTGGCGCCGGAAAAGCTGCGCGCCGACGTGGTGATGAGCGTGGCGGACGATTTCGCGCTGCCGGCGGGCAGCGAGGGCGTCACCGTGCAGACGCTGCCCGCCGGGCAGTATGCGGTCTACCACGTGCGCATCAGCGATGGCGATTTCGAGCGGGTGTGGGGCGAGTTCTATCAGAAGCTGCTGCCGGCCAGCGGCTACCAGCCGGTTGAGGGGGTGAGCTATGAGCACTATCTCAACGACTGCGAAGCCGACGGCTATTTCGACCTCGATATTTACCAGACGGTGAAGAAGTGGTGAGAGCGGCTTGATGCGCAGAAAGGCTGAATCGACGGGATGTGCCGATTCAGCCTGTGATTGTCATTCCTGTTCGGTTTAGGAGCGGTGACAAGAGGAGGGAGTGTCACTCGCACTGAGGTATAGGCCGTTTGATATCTATACGGTGTAGGTAGATAGGCCAAGTCTCACTTTATCGTCTTGGAATCAAGTGCCTTGGAATCACCCGGTGGCGGTTGTGGTGGCTATTTCCCCCAAGTTCCTTTTTGATTCATTAATATCTTACCATTCTTTATAACTGTCAGTGTGTTATCAATTTTACTGAGCATGTAGGTCGTCGATGCATTTTTAAACTCATAACTGATTATTGGGCATGGGGCTGTATTGCAATCAGCACGTGTAACTTTTCCCTGCAAAGTTACAGCAGCACCATCTTTTTTACGCTCTCCATAATAAGTAGCATCATTACAGTTTCCTTTACTGATGCAAACAGTCATGAGCTTGATAGAGAATGACTGTGTGTCAAAGTATTCTTCCTCAGTCCTCACCTTATTTCTTTTGCTGTCTGAGGAAAAATGCATGTCTTTGAAGCGTGCAGCCCAATGCAGAATATCTTTATTAATAGGGGAATCTTTATCAGATGATTTGTAATTTATGATATCAGAATCAGGTACAACCCAGGCGACATAAATTTTCCCATCGGGATTGATGACCAGAGCAGAGGCATTTTCCAGATAAAGATCTTTTAGCCAGCCTTCAACAAATAACCCACCACCTGGGGTTGAATGAGGTTCACCGAACACATCAAAGTTGTTGATGTACTTTTCATAGTCTTGACCCAGTATGCTTTTAAGATTGTCAGTGACCGCTTTATCGTTGACCAGCCCGCTTACTGTGTTGATTTTGTTATATTGTAACAAATCTATCGCTGATGTGGATTCAATGGAGCAAAGCAAAGAAGCAGCAAACAATGTAGGTAATAAGATTTTTTTGAACATAAATCACTCGTTTGATAATTTTAAAAATTCTTCTGCTTCCCGGGCATACCGCTTTTGAAGGCCATTACCATAACGTGCCCACCAGTTGTACTGTTTACCACCCTGCGTCGTGATGGTATCTCCATATATTGCTCTATCGTATTCTACCCGAGCTTTAAGTAAATTATCCTGAAAGCTTTCCGCCGACATACTTTCAATTTTGGCTATTGCCTCCGGCGTTAAGGTATCAGCCTTAACTATTCGTCCGGACTCCATGGAGTTCAGGATCGCTTGTGCGCCAGATGAGCCACGCATATGTGCCAATGAAGTTATTGCCCCTTGTTTTCCTGGATCAGAAAAGTTCAGTGCACCTGCAGACTTCGCTGATGCGCTCATTGCTTTGGATACTTCCTCAAACTCTTCAGCGCTGCCTTGGCCGTATTGGTTACGAGCAGCAAGGATTTTGTCATAGGCATTGCCATTTCCTTTTCTGAATCCGTATAACTCACGGCGCCCACCTTGTTCTCCAGCACTCCCTTCAGAGGCCATGACCGATTCAACAACCCGATTATCAATTCTGCCGGGTTTTGTTGTCGATTGAGCATTTTGCGTGATAGATGCCGGCGCCGCTGCCGCCGCCCGAGGGGCGGCGTTAACCGGCTTTCCCGGCGTACCAATTACCTACTCTTTAGGGAACAGCTGATCGACGGCGCTCTGGATCGCCGCCTGATGGCCGCCACCCGGTGCGGCGGTGCGTGCGGCGCCGCCAGGCTGGTTGAGATCCAGCTGGCCGCCGGTGTTGATCGCGCCATCCTCTTTCACCGTGATATTGAAACTGGTGCCGGTGATGTTGATTTGGCCGTCCGCCAGCAGTTCGATCACGCTTTCGCCGCACTCGAGCCGCAGCGATTCGCCGGAGCCGAGGGTAAAGGCATTGACCACGGCGTCGCTGCGCGTTTTGCCGGTCAGCGCGGAGGCGTCGCCTTTGACGCCGGTGGCCTGATTGAGCACCACCCGCTTGATCTGGTTGCCGCCCACCAGGTGGGTGTGGTCGTTAGCGATGGTGTGGCTCTCATCGTTTTTCACCTGGGTGTCCATGTTGCGCTCCGCCTGGATCCACACCTGCTCGGCGCCGGCCTTGTCTTCGAAACGCAGGGCGTTGGCGTTGTCGGCGGTGCCGTCCTTGGTGCGGCTCATAAAGCCCATCTGGGTGGCGGCGGCCGGCAGCGCCCAGGGCGGCATGCTGGCTTCGTTATAGACGCGCCCGGTGACGATCGGCCGATCCGGATCGCCGTTGATAAAGTCCACCACCACTTCGTCGTTCACGCGCGGGATCTGCACGCCGCCGTAGCCCTGGCCGGCCCAGGCGCTGGAGACGCGCACCCAGCAGGAGCTACCGTCGTCTTTCGGCCCGAAGCGATCCCAGTGGAACTTCACCTTGATGCGGCCGTATTTGTCGGTCCAAATCGATTCGCCGGCCGGGCCGACCACCCGGGCGGTCTGCGGTCCGTGGGTTTTCGGCCAGCTGGCCTGCTGCGGCGGGTGCCAGGGCACGTCCGCCGGCAGGACGATGAAGTCGATGCGGTGTTCGCTGCTCTGATCGTCGCCGCTGGCGTAGCGATTCTCTTTCAGATGGTAGCTGGCCTGCAGCGTCAGATATTCGCGATTGTCGTCGGCATGCGGGGCGTTATACAGCGTGAAAGTACTGCCGGGGGCGATGCCCATGGCGGTGGCGGTGCCTCGGATCTGCTGATGTTCGGCCTGCCAGGCCTCCTGGCGCACACGGGCGTAGAACTCGCCCTGCTGATGCTCGGTGTAGCGGCCCGGCCAGTCGTAAACGTCGATCTGCCCCGGCGTGGGTGAGACCGGGTTTTGCCGCGCCTGGAACAGCCAGGCGTTCGGTTTGCGAAAATCGTAGTCGTCCAGGCTGTAGATGCCCGGCGTGACGCGATCGGACAACGTCCACTGGCTGATGCCTTCCTCGCTGGTGCTGCCGCCGGACGGCGTCAGGTGGTAGGGGATCATCTCGTAGCCGGGATAGGGCTGGTGGTGGTGGGGCGCATCCCCGAGCACCAGCGTGTGTTTGCCCATCTCGTGTTTGAAATAGTAATAGATGCCCTCCAGCTCCATCAGGCGGCTGATGAAGTTGAAGCTGCTTTCGTTGTACTGCACGCAGTAGCCCCACAGGCGATAGTCGCCGGTCAGCTGATCTTCCAGCTGCACGTTGTGCTCCGCCAGCAGGGTCTTGACGATCTGCGGAACCGTCTGTTCCTGGAAGATGCGGAAGTTGCGGTCTTTGGTCATCGGCCACAGATCCGGCTGCACGTGCAGGTTATACACCGCGTAGCGCGTGCCGCCGATCTCTTCGCTGCTGACGGCGATGGCGGTGATCTTGCCGTTCAGGTAGCGCGGGGCGCTGAGAAAGCCCTGGGTCGGGATCTCCAGCGTCAGCGGTTGGCCGAGCAGCGCTTTGCGATCGAGCCGCGCGTCGGTGCTCAGCAATTCAATAGAGAAGTCGAAAGGAGTGGAAAGCGCTTCGATGCCGTCCAGCGAGCGGAACAGCAGTTGCTCCTGGCCCAGCGGCGTGTGCGCAATAATGCGATCCAACATGAGAACGTCCTCTGTGATTGACGTCATGCCCTGCATACTCCGGCGTTGCAGCGGCCTTGCCGCGCGGCCAATGAGGGGGCAGTTGCTCGTCAGTCTCATGAAATAGGGAAAACCCCGCCGCGGCGGAGTTTCAGAACGGGATTAACCGGCGGTGGCCGGATTGACCAGCCAGGTGCCGGCGGTGTCGATGCTGAGCTGTTGGCGGCGCAGCCGATCGTTGTGGCGGATCTCCAACTGATAACGGCCCGGCGCCAGGTTCAGGCTGGCGAAGCCGTTTTCGCCCGCAGTGACCTGCTGCGGCTTGCCGTCGAGGCTGACCTGCTCACCCGGCTGCAGTTTGAAGTACACCAGCGCCACCGGCTGCGGTGGCGGCGCCGCTTTTTCAGGTTCTGTCGCTGCAGGCTGCGCGGTTTGCGGCGCGCTCGGCTGCTCCGTCAGGGTTTTCTGCGCCGGTGACGCTACGGTGTTTTGGGCGACGGCCTGAGCGTCGTCCTTGCCGCCGCTCAGCCAGGCGACGGCGCCGATCACCAGCAGCGCCGCGACGCCGGCGCCGGCCATTATCGGGCGCGAGAATTGGGTGCCGCGCGCGGTAACGGCGCCGGCGGCGGCCGCAGCGGCGGCCGGGTTGGCGGCGACCAACAAGTTCTCTGGCGCGGCGGCCGGGGTGCTGATGATTTCGTTTTCATCGGCGATCGGCAGGTGCAACAGCTCGGCCATTTCGTCGATGGTCTGCGGGCGGTCTTCCGGCTTCAGCGCCAGCGCGCGATCGACGGTGCGCAGCAGCTCCGGCGAGTAGCCGGCGGGGCGGCGCTCGGTCAGCGGCTGGTAGCTGTCTTCGATGCTGCGCACCACGCTGACCGGCGGCGGCGAACCGACGATCAGCGTGTGCAGCACGGCGCCCAGCGCGTAGATATCGGTCCACGGCCCCTGTTCGCCGTCGCTGTTCTCGGTGTACTGCTCGATCGGCGCGAAGCCCGGTTTGAGCATGATCTCCGTTTCGTCCGACAGGTTGCCGATCTCTTTGCGCGCCGACCCGAAGTCCAGCAGCACCGGCAGCTGGCTCTCCTGGATCTGGATGTTATCCAGCGAAATGTCGCGGTGCAGATAGCCTTCCTGATGGATGGTGTTGATGGCGCTGAACAGCGGCGGCAGCAGCCGACGGATCCACGCCTCGTTGATTTTTTCCGGCTGCTGCGCCTGCAGGTTTTTCAGCGTGGTGCCGCTGTAAAACTGGGTGCCCATATAGGCGGTGCCGTTCTCTTCCCAGAAGCGCAACACGTGCAGCAGGCCGGGATGCGAGAAGCGCGCCAGCAGACGCGCCTCCTGAATAAAGCTGTTCAGCCCGGCCTGGAAAGTTTTGCCGAAGCGCTCGCCGCGCAGCCCGATACTGAGATCGTCGTTGCGTTTCGCCAGCGAGGTCGGCATGTACTCCTTGATGGCGATGGTGCGTTCCAGTTGGTGATCGTAGGCGCGATAGACGATGCCGAAGCCGCCTTCGCCGATCGCTTCCTGGATCTCGAATTCGTTGAATCGATAGCCGCTCGGCAGGCTGTTCGAATTCGGTTTGGTTATCCCGGTTCCCGACATAGTGATGACTCTCTGTGTTCAAAGGGCCGCCGTCTCGGCGGCCGCGGCGTTATGCCTGAAATTGACAAATGAATTCGTTGTTCTGCAGCGCGATATGCAGCTGGCGATAGCGCTGGTCGTTGGCGCTGCCGGTCAGCAGGGTGTGGCTGATCTGCGGCAGCAGGGTGTTGGTCAGGATGGCGTCGACCATGCGGCCGCCGGACTCCACCTCGGTGCAGCGGCTGACGATCTGCTCGATGACCGCGTCGTCGAAGGTGCAGACGATGTCGTGATTCTCCGCCAGGCGACGCTGAATGCGGCCCAACTGCAGGCGCACGATGTTGCCCAGCGTGGCGTCGGTCAGCGGGTAATACGGCACCACCAGCAGACGGCCGAGCAAGGCGGCCGGGAACACCGACAGCAGCGGTTGGCGCAGCGCGCCGCTCAGCGCCTCCGGCTCCGGCAGCAGCTCCGGATCGCTGCACAGCCCGGCGATCAGATCGGTGCCGACGTTGGAGGTCAGGATGATGATGGTGTTGCGGAAATCGATATGGCGGCCTTCGCCGTCCTCCATCCAGCCCTTGTCGAACACCTGGAAGAAGATTTCATGTACGTCCGGGTGCGCTTTCTCGATCTCGTCCAACAGCACCACGCTGTAAGGACGGCGGCGCACCGCCTCGGTCAGCACGCCGCCTTCGCCGTAGCCGACATAGCCGGGCGGCGCGCCTTTCAGCGTCGAAACGGTGTGCGACTCCTGGAATTCACTCATGTTGATGGTGATGACGTTCTGCTCGCCGCCGTACAGGGTTTCCGCCAGCGCCAGCGCGGTTTCGGTTTTGCCGACGCCGGAGGGCCCGGCCAGCAGGAACACCCCGACCGGCTTGTTCGGATCGTCCAGCCGCGCCCGTGAGGTGCGCACCCGGCGGGCGATCAGATCCAGCGCATGGCGTTGGCCGATCACGCGCTGGTTCAGGGTGTCGGAGAGTTGCAGCACCGCTTCAATCTCGTTTTTCACCATGCGGCCCAGCGGGATGCCGGTCCAGTCGGCCACCACCGCCGCCACGATGTTGGCGTCGACGGCGGCGAAGATCAGCGGCGCTTCGCCCTGCAGCGCGCTCAGTTGCTGCTGCAGCTCGCCCAGTTGGGCGCGCAGCGCGTCGGCGTCAGGGCTCGCCTCCGTTTCTTCGCCGGCAGGCTCCTCCGCTTCCTGCCGGTGCAGCTGGGCGCGCAGCGTGATGATCTCTTGGATCAGCGTCAGCTCTTGCTGCCAGCGCTCGGTCAGCTGTTCGAGCTCCAGGCGCAGCGCGGTCAGCTGAGCTTCAATCTCCTGCGGGCGCAGGGGATCGCCGATGCCGACCTTGGCCTCGCGGCGGGCGATATCCAATTCGATCTGCAGCGCATCGATGCGATGGCGGCAGTCTTCAACCTGGGCGGGCTCGGCGTGTTGGCTGACCGCCACGCGCGCGCAGGCGGTATCCAGCAGCGCCACCGCCTTGTCCGGCAACTGGCGGGCCGGAATATAGCGATGGGACAGCCGCACCGCGGCGTCCACCGCTTCATCCAGCAGCAGCACGCGGTGGTGTTGCTCCAGCGGGCTGACGGTGCTGCGCAGCATCAGCAGCGCCTTGTCTTCGCTCGGTTCGTGCACCTGCACCACCTGGAAACGGCGGGTGAGCGCCGGGTCTTTCTCGATGTATTTCTTGTATTCCGACCAGGTGGTGGCGCCAATGGTGCGCAGTTGGCCGCGCGCCAGCGCCGGCTTCAGCAGGTTGGCGGCGTCGCCGGTGCCCTGGGCGCCGCCGGCGCCGATCAGGGTGTGAATTTCGTCGATAAACAGGATGATTGGCGTCGGGCTGGACTGCACTTCGTCGATTACCGCCTGCAGCCGTTTTTCAAACTCGCCCTTAACGCCGGCGCCGGCCTGCAGCATGCCGATGTCCAGCAGGCACAGTTTCACGTCGCGCAGCTGCGGCGGCACATCGCCGGCCACGATACGCAGCGCCAGGCCTTCCACCACCGCGGTTTTGCCGACGCCGGCCTCGCCGGTCAGCAGCGGGTTGTTCTGGCGGCGGCGCATCAGGATATCGATGATTTGCCGGATCTCTTCATCGCGGCCGGCCACCGGGTCGATCTCGCCGTCGCGCGCTCTGGCGGTCAGATCCTGGGCATACTGCGCCAGCACGCTTTCACCGCTGCGCGCCGCGCCGGATGCGTTCTCGGCGCGGCTTTCCGCCGGCGCATCCTGGGCGTTTTCCGCCGAGTGAGCGGTAATGACGGCGAACTGTTCCATCAACAGATCGGCGTTGATGCGCTCGAACTGCGGAGAAATGGCCTTCAGCAGATGGCGCAGGCTGTAGGTTTTCAGAATGCCGAGCAGCAGGTGGCCACCGCGGATGCGCGCCGCGCCGAATTTCAATGAGCCATAGACCCAGGCGCGTTCTACTGCGCTGTCGATGTGCTCGGACAGATCGGAGATGGCGCTGGCGCCACGCGGCAGGCGATCGAGCGCCTCGACGATGTCGCGCGCCAGCTGCGCTTCGTCCAACGTGAAGTGGCGGACGATCTGCTGCAGATCGCCATCCGGCGATTGCATCAGCTGATGCAGCCAGTGCGCCAGTTCGACGTAGGGGTTACCGCGCAGCTTGCAAAACGCCGTCGCACTTTCCAGAGAGGTGAATAACAGGCTATCCAGTTTGCCGAATAATACCGAGCGGCTGATTTCAGACATGGTTTTCCTCAGGTCTCAGAGTGGCATGACGCCGCAGGGCGCCGGCCGAAATAGGGTCAGAACGGGTTTTCCAGCGGTTCAGGGCTGAAGATCAGATCGTCGAGATCGCGCTGTCGCCGATGGTCGGCCAGCCAACTGCTCAGGCCCAATCGCTGCGCGCCGCCGAGCTGGATGCCGTGCGCCTGTTCCTTCGCCAGGATCAGGCGCACTTCCCAGACGAACTCGATGCCCAGGTATTGGCGCACCCAGTCGCGCAGTTGCCGGCACAGCTCGGCGCCCGGCAGGAAGCGGTCATAGTCCTGCTGCGGCATCGGCCCCAGCTCGATGCGGAACTTGTGCTGGATATCGCGCACCGCGATGCCGAGAAAGGCCGACTCGCCGAGCCGCGGCGCGCCGCGGCCGGCCTTGAGCCGCGCCTGCTCGCGCGGCTCCACCCGCAGCCAGTGCGGCACGTTTTCGACGATGCGCACCGGCACCTTGAAATACTGCTGCAAAATCTTGCTCAGGCCTTCCGGATCGCGGCTGTGGCGAATCAGATGACCGGCCATAAAATGCTTGGCGTGGGCGTTGATGCTGTCGCGTTCCTGCTGCGCCGGCTGGCCGATGCCGATCAGGCTCGACAGGTACTCGTCGAAGCGCCGGTTGTCCGGGCGATCCAGCGATACCGTCGGTTGCGCGTCGGCCCAGGCGCGGTAAAACAGCAGCGTCAGCCGGTGATGGAACAGATTGGTGAACGCCAGCAGGGTGGTGTCCTGATGGTGATACACCCGTTCGCGCACGTATTCGGTCAGGTGCAGCGGCAGCGGCCCGTTGGGGCCGAACAGGCCGAAACTGAAGATCGAAACGTCGTGCAGCGGGCCGTTGGCGCGCGGCGTCACCTGCGCCAGCGTGGAGGGCGCGAACGACAGCGACGGCTCCTGGCCCAGGCGCAGCATCTCGTGGCGCGGCAGCGGCGCGCGCCCCAGCAGGTAGGGCTGGCCTCCCTGGGCGTCGATGCGCCGCAGCAGCTGAAACAGATCGTGCTGGTAAGGCGCGCTGCGCAGCCGCGGCCAGAAGTCGTCCGGCAGGCGATACAACGCGTTGATCTGCGGCGGCGCCAGTTCGGTGGCGATCATTTCCGCGCTCATATCAGCGTCCTTTTGCCCATGCGCGCCTGCCAGTGGGCGATTTCGCCGCGCTGCTGGCTGGAGAGCGTCATCTCGGTGAAGGTGTTCATCGCCACCAGGCGCGAGAACAGGCGCTCCAGCACGCTGCCGAGCAGGTAAGGGCTGTTGCCGGAGAACGCCTGCTCATCGACCGTCAGATCGATGGCGATGCCGCGCGCGAATACGATGGGGCCGGGCTCCGGTACACGCCGATAGACCGGCCGCAGGTTGCAGTGGCGCACGCCCTGGATCTGCTTGGCGATCGCCGGTTCGCTCAGGTTGCCGTACAGCCCCAGCAGCTGGCGCAGGCTGGCGGCGCCCTGTTCCGGATCGCCGTCCATCATGCTGAGGTAGTTCAGCTGCAGCTGGCTGATCAGCCGCCAGGTGATCATCCCTTCGGCCAGCGCCGGGCGCGGCGGGGTGGGGCCTTTGCGCAGCGAGACCTGCTTGATCGGGATCGAATCGGGCATCACGAAGTTGCCCTGATCCTGTTGCAACAGCATCAACGGCAGATCGCGGCTGGTGCACAGCACGTCGGCGGTGAGGTATTTCAGATCGCTGTGCCACGGCGATTGCCGTTCGTCCACCAGCGACACGAACACTTCCGAACCGGCGTAGCCGGTGCGGGTGCCGTAGCGGCTGGCGTGCTCCGACAGCGTGCGCTGTTCGCGCCGCAGCGAAAAGTAGGCGCCATAGTTGCCGTCGTCCGCGCTCAGGGTGCTGTAAAACGGCCGAAACTCTTGCTCGTAGCGTTTTTCGCTGGCGCTGCCGCCGAGCCGCTGCACCGAAAACACTTCGTAATCCAGCGGCCGGATATTGTCGACCACCAGATGGTATTCGTGGTTCTTTTCGTTGATCGCGATGCGTTCGGCCACTTTCGGAAACAGGTTGATCACCGGCGTGCAGTGCAGCGCCAGGTGGGCGGCGTCGACCACCCGTTCCAGCGCGGCATCATGCCGATCCAGCAGTACCACGATTTCGAACTGGCGCAGCCCCTTTTTCCCTTCGCGCACGCTCTGCAGCAGCGGACGCAGGCCGTTGACGCTGAAGAACTGGAAGCGCGCCGGGAAGGCGAAATACTCCTGCAGCAGCCGGTAGCCTTCGAAGTTGCGCAGATCGTTGGGCAGCAGCGCCTGATCGGCGGCGAAGCCCTCCTGTCGCAGCCCGTCCAACGCCAGCGCCCGCCGCTGCGGCTGAGCCTCCACCGTTTGGCAGACAAGCCCGACGCTGTGCTGCATCAGCAACTCCAGCAACTGCTGCGCCTGCATGTCCGGCCCGGCCAGGTAAAACATCAATTGATCCAGCTGCAGGTTGTTGAGCGTCACACTTTCGTAGCACTCAAGACGAATGCGCAGCGCGCTGACGCAGCCGCTGTGCTGCAGCCCCAGCGAGGCCAGCGGGATATCGGCCGGAATGCCGCCCAGCTCGACGCCGGCGATGCGCACCGGCTGTAGCGTGACGTCATGCGCCGTGGTGTAACTGCAGGTGATGCCGCTTTTCTTCAGCGTCTGGCTGTCCATCATGGTGCCGCGCGGCACCACGAAGCCGTTGCTGATGTCGCCTTTGCTGCTGTCCGGCTGCAGCTCGGCGATCGCCATCGACGGCGTCGGCGACAGGTAGTTGGGGTAGATGATCTCCAGCAAGCGCTGAGAAAAGCGCGGGAACTCGGCGTCCATTTTCAGCTGCACGCGCGAGGTGAGGAAGGCGAAGCCCTCCATCAGGCGCTCGATATAAGGGTCCGCCACATCGATGCCGCGCATGCCGAGGCGGCCCGCAACCTTCGGGTACTGTTCGGCGAACTCGGCGCCCATCTCACGCAGATAGGCCAGCTCGCGGTTGTAATAATCTAACAGTTTACTGTCCATCGCCTTACCCTATGTCTTTCAGATCGAAGTGGCCGTTTTCCAGATCCACGTCGGTACGGAACAGAAACTCCAGCGGATAGGGCACGCACCACAGGCGGCCCTTGATTTCGATCGACAGCACGTTGTGCAGCTCCAGCGAGCCGGTATCCGAGATGCAGCGCACCTGCAGCCCCTCGGGCAAAATGCGCGGCTCGAAATGGAGAATGGATTCGGTCAGCGCGCGCTGAATGTCGAGCCATTCGATGTCCGACATGCGCTTGCCCGCCAGCGAGGCGATGCCGTAATTCAGGGTGGAGCGCCGCACCTGCGGAAAATCGCCGAGATCCAGATTGGATTCACTGTTGACACAGTTGAACAGCCACTGCAGATCGCGCAATACCCGGCGGCGCAGCTCGCTGTGCGACACCAGGTTGCGCACCTGCGCCTCCTGCTTTTTCTGCGGTTCGTCGTCGGTCAGCATATCGAGCAGCACCGGCTGCATTTTGTCGCGCGAGGTCAGGCGTTCGCTGTCCTGACGATAGCGATAGCCCTGGTGGCGCAGATCGCCGCCGTCGTAGTGGGGTGGGCGCTTATCGTTCATGGTCAGGCGCTCGCGTCGAAGCTCAACTGCCGCAGGCTGTGCAGTGGGAATTCATCGCTTTCGCTGAGCCAGGTTTTCAGGCCCAGCCCCGCATAGTGGGTGCCGTCGCCCAGCGGTTGCCATTCGGTGCGCTTGCCGAGCAGCAGCGCGTCGTCGCTGCCTTCTGCCAGCGGGTAACGGGCGGGCAGTTGGCATACCTGTTCGCGGCCATCGGTCAGGCGCACCAGCGCATGGCTCCACACCAGGTCGATGGCGCTCTGCGGCGCCTGGAACTGGATCGCGGCGATGTCGGCAAACGGCAGCCAGTAGTAAACGCCGTTCAGCGCCAGTTCGCATACCGGCCCGAGGCGGCCGTCACCGTCGGTCAGCCAGTCGAAACGCAGCTGCCGTTCTTGTTCGCCTTCGGCCAGCGTTAACCGCCCGGCGCCGGCCGGAGCGGCCTCCAGCGCTTCATCACGCAGCGCCTGGGCCGGTTCGGCCGCCCCTTGCGCATCCTGATGCAGCGCCTGCACCATCAGTTTCAGCCAAGGCTGATCCTGCCGCAGCAGCGCCGGCGCGGCCGTGCCGGCAAACACCGCCTGGCGTTGCAGCTCGGCGTTGACTGACTGCATCAGCAGCAGCGTGGTCGGTTGGGCTATCGGTTTCAGCGCCTGCCAGGATTTCAGCTGCGCGTTGGCGCGCGTCCAGTTGCCGCTCAGGCACAGCAGTTGCACCAGCGCGGCGCGCAGGTCGGCATCCGCCGGTTTCGCCTTGATATCGTTTTCGACGGCGGTGATGGCCGCGCCGATCGACTGGCCTTGCAGCATGCTTGCTAATGATTTCACAGGCTTTCCTTATAATCAGTGAGTGACGCCGTTAACCGACAGGTAGCTGCCGCTGGCGGGATCAACGCGGTCTGCGGCCAGCTTTTCCACCAGTTTGAAAGTCAGTGGGGCGGGGGCGCTCAGCAGCGGCTGCCAGGCGGTTTGCGCCTGCTGCACGCGCTGTTTGATCTTGTTCTCGTCGGCGGCGTCGACGCGCGGCATTTCAACGATCGCTTCACCGTTGAACGCCCAGGCGTGCAGCTTCGGTTCGAAGTTCAGCAGCAGGAAGCTGCCCGGCGCCTGCGGGTTGCCGCCCAAAATGAGCCGTTGGGCGTTGGCGCTGACGACGGTCAGCGCGCGATCGCCGCCGTTAACCTGCGCCAGCGGGTAACCTTGCAGGAACCACAGCGTCGGCGAGAGGGTCTGGCCGCCCTGTTGCAGCGTGACCGCGCCGCTGCCCTGCAGCCAGCCGTCCTCGCCGCAGCGCAGCGCGGCGCCGGCGGGAATGAACAGCGAGCCGCCGTTGGCCTCGTCACGCCAGAAGGTGCGGAAGTGGCAGCCCTGCGGCAGGCTGAAACGCTGAGCCGGCGCGCTGTCCGCCTGCGGAGAAGTCACGGCCACCGCCGCAGGGATCGCCGGTTGCGGCGGGGTTTCCGGCGGCTCGGAGGCCTCTTGTTTGACCACCGGTTTCCAGCCGCGCGCTTTGGCGGCTTCGCCGCTGGCCAGTTTCTCTCCGCGCTTGTCGGTCAGCGTCCAGGGCAGGTGGCCGGCTTTCGGGCACTGCTTTTCCAGCAGATTGCCGACGCGGGGCAGAAAGTCGTTCAGCACCGTCGGATCCTGGCTTTGCGCCGAGACGATACGCAGCGGGATGCTTTTGCCGCACCAGCTTGCCGGATTGCTGTTTTTGACGTCATCGATAAACACTTCCAGCTTCTGGCTGGGGGAGTAAACCAGGCGATAGTTCATCGCCTGCGCGGTCGGCACCGCCATCAGGGCGACGAGCCCCGGCATCCAATATTTCATAGTGAACCTTGCTGTGAATGTGCGCTGCTCAGTCGCGGCTCAGAAACCGCTCCGCATCCGCCAGCGAATGCAGCAGGGTGGTTTCCTGCGGTGAGCCAATCCAGACGGCGATAGCGCTGTAGTTATCGCTGTTATTGTTTTTCTTCCATGCCTGCTGCATCAGGGCGATCCACTCGCTGGGGGAGTTGACCATATGCAGCGACTGTTCCAGTTCGGCCTGGCTGAAGCTGTGCCAGAAGCCGTCGGTGCACAGCAGGAAAACGTCGCCGTCTTCCAGCTGCAGCACGTCACTGTAGGTGGCGTCGCGCTCTTCGTTGAGCCCCAGCGCGAAATACAGCAGGTTGCTGTTGATGCCGTTGGTCTGGTAGCCGGCGTCCTGCATCTGTTGGATCAGGCTGTGGTCGGTGGTGACGGCATGCAGGTAACCGCGGCGGAACAGGTACAGGCGGCTGTCGCCGGCGTGCGCCCAGTAGGCCAGCTGGTAATCGCGATCGATAAACAGACTGACCAGCGTGGTGCCCATCTTGCTGTATTCGTCCGACTGCCGCTGCTGCTGGTGGATGGCGGCGTTGGCGCTGGTGATGTGCTGACGAATGCTCTGGGCGTTCAGGTGCTTTTCGCCGTCGAAGTTTTGCAAAATGGTGTCGCGCGCCAGTTTGGCGGCGATATCGCCGCCCGGAAAACCGGCGATGCCGTCGCACACCACGAAGCAGGCGGCGCGGTTGCCGAGCACTTCGCCGGTCTGATCCTGGTTGGAGGCGCGGCCGCCCTGGTTGGAGGTAGAGGCTATGGTGATATTCATTACGCGTCCGGTTTGGTCTGTGAGTCTTTGTATTGATTCACTTCAACGTCATAGGCGTGCAGGAAGGCTTCGCCGAACAGGGTGTGGAAATCGTCCTCGATTTCGCCGGAGGTTTGCTGATAGTTCTTCACGAAGTAGTCCCACAGCGCGGCCTTGCGGTTGGCGGGCAGCGACAGACGCGGCGCCACGCCTTCCTTGCGCGCTTCTTCTTCGAGACGCTCCGGGTTAAACGACTGCAGCATGGCGGCGATGATGGCGCGAATGCCGGCGATCATCCCCAGCTGGTGCGCCTGCAGGTCGATCAGCGCGTCGCGCACCGCCTGCTCCGGCGGCATAAAGCCCGGCATCTGGCTGCCGAACATCTGCATCAGCACCGTTTTGCCCGAAGGCAGCAACTTGAACGGGTTGTTGGCTTCGTCGAGGATCATGGTCATCTCGGCCTTCACGCCGCGCTTGAGGATCGAGCGGGATGAGAGCAGGGCGACGGTGCCCTGCGAGAACAGGCTCAGCAGGCGACCGGCCAGGCGGATCTGTTGTTCGTCGAAATGCGGCTGCGGCTGCAGATCGTCAAGACCGACGCCTTGCAGCAGCGCCGCCAGCAACGGTCCTTCCAAGGTGTCGCCATTCGGCGCGGCGGCGTGCTGCCGCTGAGCGGATTGGTAGGCAACCGGATCGATGCCCAGGCGGTTGCCCTGGCGCGGACGCGGCGGCTGCGCAGGCGGCTCCTGCGGGCTGAACTGCGGCTCGGGTTGGGGCTGCGGCTCGGGCATCTGCACGGGCGGCGGCGTCGGCTGAGGGCGCGGCGCTACCGGCTGGGCGGCGACCGGAGCCGGTGCTGGCGGCGGGGACGGCGGCTGTACCGCTTCCTCCGGCTGAGCCAGCGGCACGGCGCCGCCCATCAGCAGCCCCAGCGGATCGTTGCTGTTCAGCGTCTCTGGCGAAGCGGGCGCGGATGAGCCGCCGAACAGCGCCAGCGGATCCAGTTCTTGTTCCGGTTGCTGCGCATTCCGGACGGGGGGGGCCGGGCGCGGTGGCGCAGCCTGCTCCGCCAGCAGCGCGCTGGGGGTGGTGTCGGCCAGGATATGCTCACGCTCAAAAGTGGAGTCAGTGTTGAATAAGGCGGCCGGATCGGTTTGCTGTTGCTGCAATTGGCGCAGATCGACATCGCCCGCCAGCTGCGCCAGCGGATCGGCCGGGTTCAGCTCGTGAGCGGGGGTATCCAGCAGCGGATGATTGTCCGGATTGGCGATCGGCGGCGGTGTGACGGCGGCCGGCGCGTTAGGCGTAAATTCTTCCACCAGGCTGTCCCAGATTTCGTTGGGAATTGGCGCGGCGGATTTTTCGGTGGCGGCGGCTGCTGGGGCCGCAGCAGCGGCAACGGCAGCAGCCTTGGCCACCGGTTGAGCCTGTGGCGCGGCGTGTTGCTGTAGCGCGCTGACTTCAATCTGGTAATCGTCGATGCCGAGCACGTCGCCATCCTGCAGTTCAACCTGGCGGCCACGCTCCAGCGGAATATCGTTCAGCAGCACGCGGGTGACGTTGCCGCGATTGGTGATGCGGCATTCGCCGTCAGAGGAAATGTGCACGATCGCCTGCAGACGGGAAATGGCGCGCTCTTCGTCCGGCAGCACCAGGTTGTTGTCCACGCTACGGCCGATGGTGCCGCCCGGCGGCAGAAAATCGCAACTGCTTTGCGGCGGAACCTGGCCGCTTTTATTTTTTACAATGGAAAATCGCATAAGGCATTCCTGCTGATGGGGATTTTAGACTGCTTTGGGCGTATGTTGATTTAGTCATCTAATCAGATGGCTAACTTCGATTCTTTTCTTCTTTGTAATAGGTGTTTTTTGGTAGTTGAGTTAAGTAGATAAAGGTGAACATCAAACTGCCGTAGTGAATAGAGTCATAGTTATCGTTGCCTATTGGGTAGAAAAGATTAAGAAAATCATTTCCATATGCAAAAATTGAGAGCTGTAGGACTCCCATAACAACAACAATGAGACAGTTGAAAACAAACAATGGATAATTGTGTTTGCGTGCCGATATTTTTTTTAAGTAATATAATGCCACTAAAATTATGAGTGACAATGAAAAGTAGGAAAATAAGAATCCATATGAGTAAGTTGATAGCGTGACGTCTGGAGTCATTTTCTTTGGTTGTCCTTTATGAGTTCGTACATCCCGCTGCCGGTTGTTAAATCTGATATAACCTCAATCGTCAAACCTGTTCGGCCCATCTCTTGCCAACCACGAATAAAGTCGCTATTGATATTCCTATATAATCTCCAGGCATCTGGTTTTAATGTTTTCCTGATCATTCCATATCCAGATAGGCTAAGATCTACAGTGCCATAAATTGTATCCGCAGCATCCTGACTATATCCTAGTGCTTTTGCAGTATATCGATAGGCATTTCTGACACTGCCTGATTTATCTTTTCGGAAAAGTAAATAGTAACCGTTTTCATAAATATTGTTAGTACCTTGAGCAATCAGCGGTAAGCCAAAACCGCCACACGCCATACCGAGAGTCGCTGCACAAGTACCGACTCCGGCGAATATTTGTGTTCCTCCACCGACAAAACCTATCTGCTTCAAAATAAGGTTGGTGGTGTTGTTACTCTTCTTTTTTTCTATTGATATATAGAGCGTATTTCTTCCTGCGTCGATAGCAAAAGCTTGGCGTTTAAGATGATTAGTCTCGTCTTCAATGTCCCTGATTGCCCCAGCGTAGGATGTGCAGTGTATACTGATATCCCTTTGTGCAAACTGAATAAGTTGGTCTATTTCCAGTGAGAAATTAGCTCTTGATTCGTTGGTGTATAGATACTGTCGTGAAAACGTTCTTGATAGTTTTTTGAGTTCATCGACAGATCTATCCAGATCTGCTTTTGTTTTGTATTGCATCAGGATTCCTTTCCTATTTTTCTAAACTAACATTTATTATATGTAAGGATGCGTATTTATTATCAGTTGTCGTCTTTCCCTTGGTACTTCTTGATGATGGCTTGCAGCTCTTGGCTATGTACAAGATCGATGCACTTGGCCATCGTCATCGGCTTCCCAGACATGCTGTCATAGGGCTTTGCCAGAAATCCTTTTGCCAGCGTCCTGACGGCGGTATGCGCCTCCAGAGAATAATCGCCGAACTCCATGTAACCCCGAGCGGCGGCGGCGGCATCGTTTTTGACTTCTTTTGCTGAGTACCCCTCGGCGATGCAAACGCTAAGCGCGTAGTTTTTGAGGTACTCAGCAGGGGAATACTTTCCGTTGGCGGAAGCTTCAGTATTCAATACCGCCAACATGAGTAGGAACGCAGTTTTAATCGTGTGACGTAAGTGCATCGATTCGTTTTTGCATCGTATCGGCCAGGCAATCTTTGTCATCTCGGCATTTATCCCTTTGCAGTAACCAAGATCTTTGCGTGCTGTTTAAAGAAGCCGCCAGTTTTTTATCCCCTACATCGGTCGCCTGCTTTTTTGCCAACAGCCAAGCTTGGGAAACGCTTTTGTCATAGGCGGATAAATTGAAGTCTGAGCAGATAGTTTTTTCAACAACGCTTGTAGATTTGGCACAGTCGAAAGACGCTGCAGGTTTAGGATCTTTCGGTAACCGTTCTAATTGCAGTAGCGAACCATCGTACCAATTAACCAGCATTTTTTTTGGATTGAGAGCGGCAAAGCTGGAGCCTGCACCATTATCGGATGGGCCGAATGATCCGGAGTGACAAGCGATCTTGAAAAGAGAGACTTCTGCTTGGCCGTTTTCATTCAATGCATAGTTTTTAGCCGAGATGCTTTTATCTCCGCCCATCGACTTACCGATGAATTGATTTAGCGTGCTTCTCTCAATACTTAAGGTTGGCGCTGTGCAGACGTCTTTTTCAGGCAGATTGTTTTCTATTGATTTAGTGGAAATATTGATTACCCTTCCTAGTAATCGAGGGTCGTTAAGTTGATAGCTAAGCGTGCGGGTAGTCTCATTGTCTATGTTGACCTGAGTCACTTGCCATAAGCCATCAATAGTTGATGATGTTGGGGTATTAACGTTTTTTTCTGCTGCACATGCAGTAAGTGAGAAAAATACGCTACTAATTAAAAATGCAGATAATTTCATTGTGGCGAATTCCTTAGCGATAGTTTCCATTTAAATAGAGCTCGACTTCGTAATTTCTTCTGTTTATCAGCCCTTTCATCACTTTTCCACCTGAGGTAATGGCACGTTTTATTTCTGTCATTGCATCAGATATTTTGCTCTGATTAATGAATGCTGCGACGTTGTTGAGTCGACCACCTGGATTATAAGCAAAGGAGACTAACGCATCAAACTCTTGTTGTGTGAGTGGAACAAGAATTTTATTCCTAATAGCTCTTTCATAGGCAGGTACTATAAATTTAAGTAGTTCCGTTTCCTGTGTGTCGGTTAAAACCACTAAATTGTGATTTTCTTTCGCGAAGTCTTTAGCTTGCTGATGATGTAACCCGGCGGCTGCACTGATTTTATCTGCAGTTGCGCTGTCTAATCCAATCGCGATCATGGTATTTTTTATTGATTCTATAGAGCGAGCTTTCATATCATAACCCGGCCCCAGAGTGACCCCGCTTGCACCGCCAGGCCAATGTAGGTGGTTACTTACTCCGCGCCATGCTTCAATATTAAAGATAAACCTTAAACCGCTTTGTGAAATGCCCATAGCTCCGGGACCTTGACGACCTGCACTACCACCGATAGGAGGTTGTGGTGCTCGAGTTTCGACGTGTGAACCCAGGGCTAAGAATGTTTTTCGACCAGCGATGCCGTCAACATGCAGACCTTTTTTACGTTGCACTTTTTTTACTGCTAATTCAGTCTTTAGACCGAATATGCCATCAGAGTTAAGAATAGCCCCCTGTTTATTAAGCAATTCTTGCAATGATTTTACGTGATTTCCTCTGTCACCTTTTCTAATCGCTTTCATCATGATTTCCTTATCTAAAATACATCGCTTGCCAAACCAACCTCCCCATAACGGGGAGGTTGTATAACAATTAAGCTTCGCGGTTTTCCTTGATGTTCCAACCTGCGCTGCTTTCGGCGCCTTTGCCGCCTTTGTCGCTCTGCTCCCAGTACTGCTGTTTCACTTTCGCCGCCTGGAAGGAGTAGGTGACGCCCACGGTGTCTTCGCCGCCTGCACCGGTGTACTGCACGGCGGTGACCAGCACGTCTTCCAGGGTGATTTTGGCGTATTCAACCTGGGTGCCGCCCGCCTTGCAAACCGACAGCTCAATCTTGGTCAGGTGTTTGCCGCTTGAGCAGTGTTTCAGCAAGGCCGGGGTTGACTTGTCGATCAGCGCGTTGACGTGCAGATCGTTGAAGCACACTTTGCCGGCGCCGCCGCCGCCGCCAACGCCCATATTGCCCGGTTGAGAAGCGCCCCAGGAGAAAGAAGTAATGTCGGTCCAGCCTTTGTGATTCGAATCTTTGGATTCGCCGCTGGCACCTTCAACTTTCAGGAACATATCAATAGCCATAGTTTCTTCACTCTTTATTAAGGGTTAACAGTAGTATTAACGTTACGTTGAAAAACTCAGGTAATAGCAGCAGGAATTGCAAGTGTGGTAATGCATTACCAATTTATATCCTTGTGCCATGCACCTTCTTAAATACCGAAAATTATCGGTACGGGTTACCGAGCCACTATTAAGTGCTAATGGCTCAATGCTTAATTATTTCGCGTTGTCTTGGTTCCATGTTCGTTCTGGATTGCCTGCTATGAGCTGTCGGGAAAGCTTGTCCAATTCCGTACTATGGTACAACCGCAGGCAGTTTAAGGTGACACCTTGACTCTTGTCTTTGGTTTCGCTGTGAAACTCATTGATTCTGGATTTATATTTGCCGATGAGAGCATTGATTTTCTCATCACCTGATTCGATATCGAATGGCATCCATTCTCTCATCGCATTCGCCGTTCTGGCTGCATCAAGAGAGAATGCCTTATCCGAATCGGAGACCTGTGCCAGGCAGCGTGACAATGCCAGTTCTTTTACGACCTGGTGATAAGGCATCTGTTTGATAAATGCCACCGGATCCTGAATCGGCGCTGCTTGCAGCCTTAATGAGGTGATAAGCAAGCATGCAGTTAAACCAAACTTCATGCATTTACTGATAAGCCGATGGAACACTAGCTCAACTTCCAAAACCAGACCTCTTTGCAGTTAAAATAGCAATGGGAATGGCAGGTTAATAGCGAGTTTTCTGGTTCGATAAGATCAATGTGTCCGCCATCATAGTTAGTGATCTTATTGAAGAACACGACTCCTTTTTTATTGCCAATACCTTTCTCTGCATCTGGAGCATTAAAGAAAATTTTGGCTTTGCCAAAACTACTGGAGCGATGCAACTGATCGGCCAGCAATTTGGCTCACGGTTCAATCGTTTTACCCTTATAGGCGCCTTTCTTGATTGGCAGGCGGCCTTTGAAGCTGATACCGGTTTTCAACAGCGCCAGGCTCATGCGGACGGCACAGGTATTGGCATAACCAGGATTTTGCTTTAGAAGCGTATCAAGCTCATAGCCAATCTCAGCGTAAACGGCTTCTGCTGCCAAATATCCCGGGCTAGAGTAATCAGAGGAGTAATGGCTGCTTTTTAGCTGACGATATAAAGGTTTCATGCTTTGCCTCCTTTGCAGGGGAAGCGAGTCGCCAGAGCCTCTTCAATCAGGGGGGCAGCCCTTTCGTGCAGGCGCGCAGCGGGAAGTTTATTAAAGAATTCGAACACAAACTCCTGCAGAGTGACGGTTTGTAGCTGGCTGTATTGGCACCAGCTTTTTCCTTCTGTCGCGTCCAGCACGCCCAGCAAATAAATTCGCGCTTTCTCTTTTTCCTGTTTATCTGTACTGCGATAGAAACGGAAAAAGTCGCTGCCTGGCAGATTGACATCATCGGACGTCAAATGCGCTATCGATGTCTGCTCTGCGAAAGCTGGCGGCGCGGCGGAGAGCGAGCAGACGACTGCCAACAGCGATGCCAGATAAAACCGCTTTGTCTTCATCTTTCTTTCCCTGTGATGAGGTTAATGTATCAGCCAGGCCGCACTACCGCGGCCTGACTTCAGTCCATCAGGACGCGTCGTTTTGCTTCAGCGAAGGCAGCTTCGACACCAGGCGCAGAGAAACGGTCAGGCCTTCCAGCTGGTAGTGTGGGCGCAGGAAGAACTTGGCGCTGTAGTAGCCCGGGTTGTCTTCGATCTCTTCCACCTGCACTTCCGCCGCGGCCAGCGGTTTGCGCGACTTGGTTTCCTGCGATGAGTTGGCCGGATCGCCGTCCACGTAGTTCATGATCCAGTCATTCAGCCAGCGCTCCATATCGTCGCGCTCGCGGAAGGAGCCAATTTTGTCGCGCACGATGCACTTCAGATAGTGCGCGAAGCGGCAGCAGGCGAACAGGTATGGCAGGCGCGCGGAAAGCTGGGCGTTGGCGGAGGCGTCGGCGTCGTAGTATTCCGCCGGCTTCTGCAGCGACTGCGCGCCGATAAAGGCGGCGAAGTCAGAGTTTTTGCGGTGCACCAGCGGCATAAAGCCGTTTTTGGCCAGCTCGGCTTCGCGACGATCGCTGATGGCGATCTCGGTCGGGCACTTCATGTCCACGCCGCCGTCGTCGCTGGGGAAGGTATGGCACGGCAGGTTCTCCACCGCGCCGCCGGATTCCACCCCGCGAATGGCGGTGCACCAACCGAACTCTTTGAACGAACGGTTGATGTTGGCGGCCATGGCGTAGGCGGCGTTGGTCCAGGTGTAGTTGCCGTGGGTCGCGCCGTCGGTATCTTCTTCGAAGTCAAACTCGTCCACCGGATTGGTGCGGATGCCATACGGCAGGCGCGCCAGGAAGCGCGGCATCACCAGGCCCAGGTAGCGCGCGTCTTCCGATTCGCGCAGGCTGCGCCAGGCGGCGTATTCGGTGTTCTGGAAAATCTTGGTCAGATCGCGCGGGTTGGAGAGCTCCTGCCAGGACTCCATCTGCATCACGCTTGGCGCGGTGCCGGCGATGAACGGGCAGTGTGAGGCGGCGCCGATCTTGGCCATTTCACCCAGCAGCTCCACGTCCTGCGGGCTGTGATCGAAGTAGTAGTCGCCCACCAGGCAGCCGAAGGGCTCGCCGCCGAACTGGCCATACTCTTCTTCGTAGATTTTCTTGAAGATCGGGCTCTGATCCCAGCCCACGCCTTTATAACGCTTCAGCGTGCGGCCCAGCTCCTGCTTGGAAATGCTCATGAAACGGATCTTCAGCATCTCGTCGGTTTCAGAGTTGTTGACCAGGTAGTGCAGGCCGTGCCACGCGCCTTCCAGCTTCTGGAAATCGTCGTGGTGAATGATCTGGTTGATCTGCTGCGACAGCTTTTCGTCGATTTCCGCGATCAGCGCCTGGATGGTGCGGTAGGCGTCGGAAGAAACGGTGACGGTATTTTCCAGCGCCTGCTGCGCCAGAGTTTTCACCGCGTTCTCGACCGCTTCTTTGGCCTGATCGGTCTTCGGCCGGAACTCTTTGTTCAACAGCGCGCTGAACTCATCGCTGGAAAAAGTCTCGGTGGTTTGCAACGCATTTTGTTGCTGAGGCGAGTTGCTCATCGATTAATCCTCACGCTCGTTGTTGTCATCGTTAACCGCCGGCTTCGGCGCGTCGGTCAGGGATTTCAGCAGCGCCGGGTTTTGCAGGATCTTGGAGATCAGCTCCTCGGCGCCGTTTTTACCGTCCATGTAGGACAGCAGGTTGGAAAGCTGGGTGCGGGCGTCCAGCAGATTGTCCAGCGCGTCGACCTTGCGGGCGATAGCGGCGGGGGAGAAGTCTTCCATGCTTTCGAAGGTCAGATCGATGTTCAGCTTGCCTTCGCCGGTCAGGGTATTGTCAACCTGATAAGCGACGCGCGGCTTCAGCGATTTCATGCGCTCGTCGAAGTTGTCGACGTCGATTTCCATGAACTTGCGCTCTTCCACGCTGGCTTGCGGATCGACCGCTTTCCCCACCAGATCCGCCATCACGCCCATCACGAACGGCAGCTGGATTTTGCGCTCTGCGCCATAAATTTCGACATCGTATTCAATCTGTACGCGCGGCGCGCGGTTGCGGGCGATGAATTTCTGCCCGCTGCGGGATTTCGAGTTTGACATGATTTACTCCATCTAATGGCGATTGGGAACGCGCCTCGTCCGGCTGGGAGAGTCAGGTTCTGATTCGGGTCTGCGCAGGGGCAGACGGTATCGGGTGTCGTCAAGAGAACAAAAGTCGGCGGCTAGCTGTTCTCCTCGTTGTCGGGGCGACCGAGAATGGTCTCCAGTTGGTTAAGCCCATCGGGCGCCAAATCGCGGACGATTTGCATAAAGTCCAGCGTAATCAGTCGCTGTACCCGATCGATCATCAGCGGCGCCGGGTGGCTTGGCTCATGAAGACGAAAATAGTTTTTCACCTTGTCCAGCATCAGCTGGGCGTCGTCGCGCGACTGGATCTGCGCGCTGCGCCAGTTGAGTGGGGCAGAGGCGCTCTGCACGGCGGCCGGTGGCTGCTCAGCGGCGGTTTCCTGTGTGGCGTCCGCTTCGGTGGCGGCCGGGGCCTCGCTCTGGCCAGCAAGCGCCACCAGCGAAAAGACCTTGGTCAGCGCGCTCATTTCCGGCAGCGCGCTTTCACCCAGATGGCGGGTGACTTCGCTGCGAATGGCGGCCAGGGTGTTGGCGATATGCATCACCAGCGCGCCTTCGGGGCGATCCTGCTGCGCCAGTTCATCCTGCAGCCGTGCGCGGCCGCCGGGAAAGTTGGGGCACTCTTGCTTGCTGCCGTCGAGCAGGGCGCCGGCATCGCGCAGCGAGATTTCACCGGCGGCGCTTTTCAGCAGCGGCGCGGCGCGCACGCTGGCGGCCAGCGCGGCCTTGTCGCCAAGGTCGGCCAGTGCGTTGATGCGAAACAGCGGGTCGGCCTCGCCGTCGAACTCCAGCGGCGGCTGCAGGGCATCCCAGTAGCGGAGTATCGCCTGGTGGATCAGCGTCAGCCCGTCGGCATAGCCCGGCAATCCGCGCAGCTGGGTCCAGGCGCGGGTGAGATACAGCATGACGCGCAGGTCTTTGGTGCGCGCCAGCAGCGAGCTTGCGAGGCGCTCGACCTGCACCCAGTCCGGCGCCTCTTCCGGAATGATGGTGCTGCCGAACTGTTGTTCGGCCTTGCCGGTGGCGGCGCGCGCCATGGCCAGAAAGTCGGCGTCGTATTCCAGGTTGTCGCCGCAGGGCGTGTCCGCGTCAACCGGGGCCAGCAGGGTATCGGTGTCGATAGCCATAAAATTTCCTTCAACGAGCGATGTTAATCAAACATTTGCGGGTACTGGCCGCCGCGGCCGGGGCGCGCCCAGCCGTTGGGCTCGAACAGCAGTGAAAACAGCTGCACGGTGAGGTTGCCGCTGTGCACGTGGGTGTAGAGCGGGTGTCCGTCGGCCTGGTTGGTCCACCAGAAGCTGGTGTACTGCGCCGGATCGAAACAGTCGGCGGCCTGTTGCCAGCCGAGGCCCGGCACGTCCGGATGCTGGAACCCGATAATCGACAATATCTCGGAGTCCGCTTCCGCCGGTGGGCTGGGCAGCGTCGGGATCGCCTGCAGCGTGCGGTCGATCTGTTCGGCGGAGAAGCCGTTGCGCACGCCGTTCAGCAGGGTATGGCCGAGCTGTTGGTACCAGCTCGCCGCCATGTTCAGCTGTTGCGGGCGCCAATCCTGTTGGCTGAACAGGCGCAGCGCGCAGATGGGGTAACGCCGCCCGACGCGGTCGCGCGCCGGCAACAGGCAGCCCATCTGCACGTACTGGCTGCCGAGCGTGGCGGGGATCACGAAGTTCCACACCGGCGCGTTGCTGAACGGGTGATCGTTTGGCCCCTGCGCGTCGCGCTGCAAATTCACCAGCCCGTTATGGAACCAGTGAGCCCAGTTGTTGACCACCGGGTCAGGCAAACGGCGTTGCAGGAAGTCACCGGCGGAAGGAAGTTTGCCGTACCAGCCGATGCTCGTCGGGGCGCTTGAATCAGTGCTCATGGTCATGTCCTTTCGGGGCTACGGGCACGAGAAGGCCGGCAGTTGGAACGGATTGCGAATGCTGTTGGGCGTGAACTCCAGCGTGACGCGGTGGCCGTCGAGATTGAACGTCGCCTGACGGCCGAGGCCGCCGGTGCCCGAAGACTGCGCCATATCCACCAGGCGGTTCAGCGCCCACGGCCCGCTGGTCACCAGACTGGCGGTAGTGCCGTTGGCCAGCGCCAGCTGCAGATGCACCTGGTTGGTATTGCGGGTGCCCGGCCAGCTGACCACCAGCGGCACCTGCGGGCCGTGGCTGTATTTGAACAGCTGCCCGTCGATATCCAGCGTCAGGTTGAGGATGTCGTTATCCATCCGCACCGGCCGCACGGTCACGCGGTACGAGGGCGTCGCGGTACCGTTGGCGAAGAAGGCGTCGCGGATGCGCTGCGCCTGCTGGAACGAACGCAAGATGCCTTCGCCGCCGGGCAGCGTCTTGCCGTCCACGCCGGGGGTAAAGCGCCAGTTGGCGCGGGTAGTGTCGACCTTGCCCTGCAGGTTGTCGCGGAAGAAGCTGTCCATCAGCCCGCTGTTCGGCGCGAACATGCGCGCCAAATCGTCCGGCGTCACTTCCTGGCGCGCCCGGGCCACCAGCGGATAACGCCCGGCGATCGCCTGGCGGCAGAAGCTGCCGACCTCGAAGCTGATGCGCTTTTTCACGTTCTCCATCTCTTTGCGCTGGGTGTCGCTGCTGGCGCCGATCGCCAGTGACAGCAGCATCTGTTTGAACGGCACCGGCAAGCGGCCGGACTCGGCCTGCAGGCGCGGGATGATGTCGCTCGGCGGCGCCGACATGCCGCTGTTGGCCGCGCCTTGCACCGCCGTCAGGTAGCTGTACAGCTCATCGACCTGTTTCAGCACGCTGTCGAAAGGGATCGCCTTATTGCCTTCGCCCTGGCTTTGCGCCAGCTCCAGCAGCGGCGCGAAGTGCGCCATCACCAGCTGTTCCGGCTGGGCCGACACGTCGCCGTCGGCGTTGGCCGGCCGGTTGGTGAACAGCGCCTCCAGCGTGCGGTTGGCGTTTTGATTCAGCCTGTCTTCGGTTTTGGCCAGCAGCGAGCGGGAATCGGCGTCGCTTTTCTCGTCGCGCAGGGTGACGTTTTTGCTGACGTTGACCAGCAGGTTGCGCATCGGCGACGGGTTGCCTGACAGCAGGCGCGCGCTGCTGATGCGTTGGGTCAGGTTGCCGATGTTGGCCAGTTGGATATCCCCCAGCAGCTCATCCCAGGCGCTGATGAAATCCTGCATGTACAGCTGGCGGATGGTCTTGGTCAAATCGGCGCTCTTCTGCTCCGGCGTCTGGCTGTTCAACACCCAGACGTCTTCCTTGCGCAGGGTATCGGTCACCGGATCGATGTTGTCGTTGAACGCTTTCCAGTACCCTTGCGAGGTGAACAGGCCCGGCACGCCGTCAGTGACCGGTTTGCCGCTTTTGCGGCTGAACGCCAGCTCGGTCTGCGGGCCGGCCAAATCGACCAGGCTGACCGGCTTGATGTCGGTCTGTTTCAGCAGCAAGCGCTTGAGGCGGCCATAGACGCGCTGCGACAGCGGCGCCCGATTGATGGCGGCCTGCGCCTGCGCCACCAGCTGTTCATCTTTGGCGTAGGGCGAGGCCTGGATCTGCGCATCCAGCAGTTGGCTCAGGTGCCATTCGATCTGCTGCAGCTGTTTTTGGGTGCTGCCCTGCGGCAGGTTGCGCTGCAGGTTGAGCATCACCCAGGCGCGCAGGAATTTGCCGTCGTACTGCTTCGGCAGATACAGCATCTGGTAGGCCTTCAAAGCTTCATAGCTGAAGTCCGCGTCGCCGTGGTTGTCGTTGCGCAGCGTGGTGGCAATCTGTTGCGCCACCTGCGGCAGCAGCAGCTCTTTCAGCGCTTTTTGATACAGGGCATTGCCGGCGTCACCGACCTGATCGCCGCGGAACAGCCCCATGCGGTAAGTGAACGGCGGATCGTCCAGCGAAAAGTTCTGGCTGTCCGGCAGGTGCAGCAGGCTGTTGAGGAACGGCAGCAGCGAGAACATGTCGCCGTTGCCCACCTGCGTCAGGTTTTGCCCCTGGCGCTCGACGCCGGGCACCTTGGCGGCCACTTCCGTCAGGTAGGCCTTGTTGTTGCCGTAGCTGGTGAACCAGAGCATCGCCAGCACCGCCAGGACCACCGCCAGCGCGATGTAACCCGCCCAGTGCAGGGCGCGGTTGCGGTATTCCCACCAGCGGTTGCTGCCCGCCAGCCCGGACTCCTGGAAGATCACCGATTCCAGCGTCTCTTTCAGGAAGAAGCTCTGGCCCTTGGCCGCCGGGATCGGCGTTTCCTGGCCCACGCTGTCCCAGGCCGCGTTGGCCTGCGCCCCTGAGTTGGCCGTCGGCAGCTGCAGGTAGCGGTTCAGTTCGCCCATCACCCGGTCGAACGGCAGCCCCTCTTGGGTGCCGCTGGTGAAATAGATGCCGCGCGGGGTAAAGCGGGTTTCAAAACTGGAGGTGGCGAACACCTGTTCCAGATAGTGGCCGAGCAGCGGGCGCAGCGCGGCGAATTCCTGCGGGAACAGATAGCTTTCGGCGCGTTGGCGCGCGTCGTGCTCCATCAGCAGCGTATCCGGCAGCGCCGCATCTAGCCGTTGTTGCAGCAGGGCGTATTGCTGTTCGAAGGCGGCGTTCAGGTTGAAGTCCGGCTGCCGCGAGCGTTCGTAAGGGAAGGTGAATCCCCAGATCTGGTCGCGCTGCGCTTTGTCGAAGCTGCCGAAATAGGCCATAAAGCCGTTGAGCAGGTCGGTTTTGGTCACCAGCACATAGACCGGGAAGTGAATGCCCAGCTGTTCGTGCAGTTCGATCAGGCGTTTGCGCAGCGCGCTGGCCTGGGCGGCGCGCGCTTCGGCGCTGTCGCTCAGCAGATCGGCGACGCTGATGGTGACCATCACGCCGTTGATTGGCTGGCGGGTGCGATATTTTTTCAGCAGCGCGACGAAGCTTTGCCATTCGCCGGCGTCTTCTTCGCGCTGGCTTTCCTGGGTGGTGTAGCGGCCGGCGGTGTCGAGCAACACGGCGTCGTTGGTAAACCACCAGTCGCAGTTGCGGGTGCCGCCCACGCCGCGCAGCGCGGATTTGCCGAAGCGATCCGCCAGCGGGAAGTGCAGGCCGGAATTGACCAGCGCGGTGGTCTTGCCGGCGCCGGGCGCGCCGATGATCACATACCACGGCAGTTGGTACAGGTATTGGCGGCTAAAGCGGGTCATCCAGCGGTGTTTGCCGTCGCCCTGGCCCGGTGCGAAGCGCGCCTTTTTCAGCAACTGCGCCGCTTCGTCGAAGCGCTGCGCCAGCTGATCGTCTTGTTTAACCTCGGGCTTGCCGTCTTCCGCCGGCACCGTTTCGGCGGCGCGCAGGTTGCTCAGCAGGCGGCTGTTGAACCAGGCGCTGTAGAGGCGCGGGATCAGGCGGCACAGGAACCAGATCAGGTAGATGACGCCAATGGCGATCTGGCGGTTGAGTTCCGGCTCCAGCGGGCGATAGTCGCCGATGGCCACCAGCGGGCCGATCATCCAGATGATGAACGCCAGCGCGGTAATGCCGACAAAGCCCCACAGCAGGCGGCTGGTGATGATGGAGAATAACGTACTGAGCATTACTTTCCGGTTCCTTGCGGCAAGCCGTTGATTTCCGCCTGGGTGTTTTCCGGGGCGACCAACAGCGTAATTTCTACCCGGCGGTTCAACGCGCGGTTCACTTTGTTATCGTTCGGCGCGACGGGGTTGCTCTCGCCGCGGCCCTCGGCCTTGACCCGCTGCGGGTTGGCGAGGTGTTTTTGCAAGCGGGCGCTGACCGCTTCGGCGCGCGCCAGCGACAGCTCCCAGTTGGAGGCGAAACGGGCGCTGCGGATCGGCAGGTTGTCGCTGTAGCCGGTGACCAGGATCTTGCCGCTGACGCCGTTCATGGCGGCGGCGATGCGGTCGATGACCGGGATATAGTTGGCGCGCACCGTGGTGGCGGCGGAGTCGAACAGCCCGTCGCCTTTGAGGATCACCACGCTTTGCTGCGCTTCGTCGCGCACCACCACCAGCCCTTCGGCGATCTCTTTGCGCAGGAAGCTTTTCAGGCTCAGCGTCGGCGGCGCGGCCGGCGCCGGGTTACCGATCGCCACCTGCGGCAGATTGGTTTGGTAAATCGCCGCCAGCACCGGGCTGGTGTTGTCGCCCAGCCGCCAGTTGAGGGCGATGAACAGCAGCGAAGCCAGGAAGCCGGTCAGCGCCACGCAGGCCCACAGCGGCACCAGCGGGCGCCACAGTTTTTGCTGTACCGGCAGATCCAACGCATGAGGCGACAGGGGAGGGGCGTAGCCGCCGCGCACCGTCCGGATCAGCTGCAGCAAGCGCTGTTTCATGGTTTCCAGCTGAGAACGGCCGTTTTCCATGACCCGATAGCGGCCTTCAAAGCCCAGCAGCAGGCAATAATTGATCAGCTCCAGCAGGTTGATGTGCTCACGCGGACTCTGCGACAGCTTGGCCAGCAGCTGGAAAAACTTTTCGCCGCCCCAGGTTTCGTTATGGAAGGTCACCAGCAGCCCGCTGCCGGACCACACGCTGTTGCTGCCCCACGGGGTCAGCGCCGCCGCTTCATCCAGCGCGGTGCACAGGCAATAACGCGCGCCGATGATCACTTCGTACGGCAGATTGGCGCGTTGGCCGCGGATCTCGAAGCGGCGCATTTCGTCGATCAGTTGTTGGCGCAGCTGCGCCGGGTTGGCGTGCGTGGCCGACTGGCGGATCTGCGAAATGGCGTTCAGCAGCGGGTTGGCGGCGTCCACCAGCGGATTGGCCGCTGGCGCCATGCTATTTTCCTGAGTCATAGGTTACCGGTCCGTATGGCTGCGAATCGCCCAAAATTCCATGTCCAGCCCCGGGAACTCACCGGCCAGATGCAGGGCGAAGGCGCTGGATTTTTCCATCTGTTTCCACAGGTCGCCGCCTTTTTCCAGCTCGAAATAGGTATAGCCGGCGTGATAGGGGATCTGACGCGGCGCGGCGGGCATGGTGCGCAGGCCGATGCCCGGCAGCTGCAGCTGCACCAGATCGCGGATGCGCGTGACCGGGGCGATCTTCATCTGCGCCGGGAAGTGGGTCAGCAACACCTCGGCGGCCACGTCGGCGCGCACTGCCAAGACGAAACCGAAGTCGCGCATCATTTTGGTGTCCTGCACGGTGGCGACGTTCAACCCGTGGGATCGTTCGACCAGCGTCAGCTGAATGGCGTTGTCTTCCAGCACCACTGACAATCCTTGACGCAGCAACAGCATCAGCTTACCGAAGCACAGCGCCAGGTTGTCGTGGTCGTACACCGGCAGGCGGCCTTCCGGGGTGCGCTGCGCCGAGAAGCTGGCGAGCTCGGTGGCGAACTGCAGCCAATCGGCGAACAGGCGTTCCGGGTGCAGATGGTCGAGGTGATAGGCATGGCTCACCTGGCCAAGATGGCGGTTGATCAGCTGCAGCAGCATGAAATCGACCATTTCGGAACTGCCGCCGCGGCCCGGCTGCAGCAGGCGTTGGCTCATCTGCTGGCTGCGCTGTTGCAGCAGGCCCTGCAGATCGTTGATGAAGGTCTTCAGTACCGGGTTGCCCTGACAGTTCAGCATCGGCGGGATTTGCGCTGTATCGAGACGCAGGCTGTTGTCGCCGCGCTTTTCCAGCACGCGGGTGACGCCGAGCGCCGTCCATTCGGCGTTCAGCTCGCTCTCCAGCATCAGCCGCAGGCGCAGGCGACCGAATTGCAGCGCCGCGCTGCCCACCGAGACGGCGTTGAGATCGTCGACTTCATTCTCGTAAGCCAGATAGCGCGCCAGCGCCTCCGGGCTTTCCTGAAAGATCACGTCTTCACGCCCTGCGCGGTAAGTCGGCAGGGCCAGCACCACGTTTTCACCGGTCTTGTTGTCGGCGATGGCCAGCGGCGCGGGCGCCTGCTGGGCGCCGGAGAAGCGAAACGGCGTGCCGTCCGGCATGATGCCGCTGGCGGCGTTGAGCGCAATCTTGCCCTGGCGCAGCAGCGTTTGGTCCAGATCCAGGGTCAGGAACCCCCAGAAACAGCCACTGTGGGCCTGGCCCCAGTTGCGCATATAGCCTTCGAGATAGTTTTCCGCCTGCTGGAAATGGTGAGGGCGTAAAAACATCCCCTCAGTCCAGACAACCTTATGAGCATCTTTCATCATCACACCTATAGTTACTTCGCTTCAGCGCAGCGGTAGATCAGTCGACCTTTTTTACGGGGCGCAGGCCATTCACGCCCGCGACGATATGCGCTTCCAGCTCATCCGGCGAGAATTGCCATACCTTGTAGAAATTGGTTTCGGTGGGCTCCGGCAGCGGCAGCGAAATGCGCCAGGCCTTGCCGTCCAGGTTTTGATACTCGGCGATCACGCCGATGTAACGTGCGTCCAATGCGCTTTGCCCGCCGAGCGTCTTGCCGGTCTGGCCCGGCGTCAGGAAGAACTGATCGCTGTCCAGCAGGCTATTGCCGAGCACGCTTTTGGCGTCGTTTTGCAGACTGAAGAAGTCGGCATCCATGAATTCCGCATCCGAACGCAGTAGCAGCACGCGAATTTTTATCGGCGCCGGTTGCGCGCCGGCGGCGGCGTTGACCTGGCGATCGGCATCGAACACCAGGCTGTAGCGCGACGGCACGCTTTTGGCGGAAGACATGCAACCGCCGAGCGCCAACGCGCCCAGCAGCAGAAACAGCATCCCGCACCAGCGGGAAGCGATAGGGGTCGTCATCATGGGAATCTCGTCGCCCGCAGGCGTACTGACTACTGGAGGATCCAGGTGGCTGAGCCGGCGTTTTTACACGCCTTGCTGTCGCCGCCGACTTTGACGCAGTCCTGTTTGGCGGCGCGCGCGCGGCGCGGCAGATCTTTGCGCAGCGTTGATTTGTAGCGCGCTTCCGGCACGCCGGCGTTGGCCTGGATATAACCCACCAGGTCGCCGCCGCGAATGGCGGAGATCGCCAACCAGTTGTTTTCCACTTCGCCCAGCGCGTAGAACGCGGCGGCGTTGTCCAGGCTGCCGACGGCGGTGCCGGTATAATCGGGGCTGCTCATGATGCTGGCGGCGTACAGGCTGCGGTATTCCTCACCGATCGGCTTGAACTGTTTCGGCGCGCTCACCGCGGCGCGGTGTTTTAGCGTGACGCCATTGACTTCACTGCTGACGATGGCGTCGTTATTGAGCGCCGGCGGCGGTGGCGGCGGGGTGGAACAACCGGCAAGCGTCAGGGCGGTCAGCAGCGTCAGGGTAATCCGTGTTTTCACAATGTCCTCTTTTTCTTGATTGAATGGCTGTGTAATAAGGCGCCGTCATCAGGGCGCAAGCAGCAACACTTTTAATTGGCTCGGCACGATGCGCATGCCGAGCGCGTTGGTGGAATTCTGCAGGCTGAGGCTGGTCAACCGGGTGGCCGGGGTGCCTTTGAGCAGCACGGTAAAGGCGCCGGTCAGGTGGCGGGACGGCCCCATCACCGTGCCGGAAGCGACGCCGGTGGCCACGCCGGGGTTGTCGCCGTTGGTCAGGGGCGTCACCGTCGCCATGTTGTGCGCCGGGGTGCCGACGAACAGAATGTTGAACGCATTCGGGATGGCGGTCGGCGCCAGGGCGATATCCGGGTAAGGCACGGGCACCGGTGCCGGGCTTGGCGTCAGACAGACGTCGGGAAACGCCAGGTCCACGCCGATCATTTGGCTGTTGGCAAACATAAAGGCCTCCGCAGGTTATCCGACGTGGATTTGTTCCGAATCCAGCTTGGTGATGTCTTTCGAGGTAATCAGCGTGTTGCGCGCATGAATGCGGGCGTAATCTTCCGCCTGGTAATCCAGCTGCCCGGCGCGCACGTGCTCGGTCTGGCGCACTTTGCGGAACAGCGAATGGCTGATCTGGCTGACCGAATGCCACAGCGACTCGCAGCGTTTGCCGACCAGGCGGCTGAGGCTGACGAAGGCCGACAGCTCTTCGCCGCTGTATTTCATCTTGTCGACGTGGCAGTCACCGCTGTTCGCTTGCAGCGTCATGGCGTCGCCGCTCAGGTTCAGCGCCTGCGCGCCGTGCAGCGACAGCGAGCCGTTCGGCGTTTCAATGTGCAGATCGCCTGCGACGCAGAGCCGCGCCGCGCTTTGCGGCTCTGCGCGCTCAAGGACGGCGATCGCCCACAGCTGGTGGCCGCAACCGGCGACTAGCACGTTATCGCCGAGGGCCGGCGTCAGCAGGCAGCTCGCCGCCCGGCGGCAATGCCAGCCGCGGCCTTCGCACTCCACCACCAGGCTGCCGTCCGGCAACAGGTTGACGACCTGGCCGGCGGCCTGCTGGGGCGGTGCGATGTTGACGGCGCGAGTTGTGTTGGCAACGCTCATGGTGATCCCCTCGTGAAGTGGTCAATGCATTCAGATTCGGCTCTGGCGCTGTGCGCTCCAGGTTTCGGCGGCGTACAGTTCTTCGTCGCGCTCGAGGATCCCGCTGCGATCGCCCCAGCGCGTTTGCTGCTGGTGGGCGCGGTGCAGGCGGGTGCGCATAAAACGCGCGCGCCGGAAATCGGCGGCGCCGATGTCGGCGTAACAGAAGTCGGCGTAGGTCAGGTCGCTGTCGCTGAAATCACAGCGCGCCGCGCGGCTGCGCTGGAACACGCATTGATACAGGCGCGCCTGGCTAAAGTTGGCGGCGTCCAGCGTCGCTTCGCTGAAGATCGCCTGATCGAACTGCCCGTTGCGGCACTGCGCGTGGGTCAGATTGGCCTCCAGCCACAGTGACTGCTGCGCTTGCACGCCCGTCAGGTTGGCGCGCAGCAGCGAAGCGCCCTTGAAGTTGCTTTGACGCAACGTCGCCTGGCTGAAATCGACGTCGTCCAGTTGGTTATCGGTAAACTGGCAGGCGATGAGGCGCTGCCCGGCGTAACTTTTGCCGCGGTGATCACATTCGAAAAACGTGACGCGGTCGAAATCAACCCCTTCAAACCTTGTTTCACAGAGATTTAATCGAAAGAACGTGACAAGTGACAGCCTCGTATGGCTTAAATCTGCGCCGTCGAGCGGGCTTTCGTAAAAGGTGGTGCGATCGTGCTGAGTGGCGGAAAAATTCGCGCCGGCCAATTGGCATGACATCCAGTGGCTTTGGTTGAGCGACAGCCGGCTAAAGTCGCTCTGTTCAAGCCGGCAGCCGTTGAACATCGTCAGTTCGATATGGCTCTCGCTGAAGCGGCCGCCCGCCATGGCGCACTGATTGAAGGCCGTTTGCTTCAGGTTCGCCCGCGCAAATTGAGCGTGTTCGAGCCGGCAATCGCTGAAGACGCTGTCGCGCAGATCGCAATCGGAAAAGTTCACGCCGTTCAGGTTCAGTTCGTTGAACATGCCGCCGGCCAAATCCATACCGGCGAATGACAGGCCGTGCAAATCCTCACCGGCAATCAGCTCGCCGCGTTTCACGCGCTGGCGTATCTGCTCAGGTTTTGACGTCATACTTCCTTCCCGTTGTGGCGAGGCAATGTTTTCACCCTGGCGGTATAGGCACCGTCGAGCCGGGTCGCCTGATCCACTTGCGACTGAGACAAATCGGCCCGGAACAGATTGGTGCCCTGCAGGTCGGCGCCTGACAGCACGCATTTTTGCAGGATCGCCGCGATGAAATTGGCGTCGCGCAGGTTGGCCTGGGACAGATCGCAGCGAATGAACAGGCTGCCGCTGCCGTTGGCCTGACGGAAATCGGCCTCGTTCAGCCGGGCTTCCGACAGGTCGCAGTTGTCGAGGCGCGCACGGCTGAAATTAGCTCGCTGCAACGGCATCTGGCGCAAATTGCACTGGTTCAGCGTCGCGTCGCCGAAATCCGCCTGCGGCAACAGCGTCTTTGCCGCGAAGGCGCAGGCGGTGAGGCGTGCGGCGCGGAAGCTGAGGCTTTGCGTCTCGGTATCAACCCAGGCGCAGCTCTCTAGCCGCGCCCGATCGAAGTTCACCGCCAGCAGCCGGCATTTGACGAAGCTGACTTTGTCGAGCCGGGCGTGGCTGAATGTCAGCTGCTCCAGTTGCAGCTCCATCAGCGTAATGTTGGCCAGCGTGGCGCGGTTGAAGTCACACTGCCCGAGCAGGGTTTCGTATCCCAGCAAGTCGCGTAACGACGCCATCGTGAAATCGCAGCGTTGAAACAACGTTTGCTGAATGTTGGTTTCGTGCAACTGCGCGCCGCCGAAATCCGTCGCTTCACATTTCGCCAGGGCCAAGGAGGCGTGGCTCAAATCGGCCTGCTGTAAGACGGCGCCGCTGAGATCGGCGCGCGCCAACATCGCCTCGCGAAGATCGCAACCCACCAATTGGGTTTGGCGCAGATCGGCGTTTTCCAGCAAAGCGCCGCGCAAGTTAGCCTGGCAGAGATCCATGCCGGACAGATCGGCGCCGGTGAGATCCAGGCCGCTGAGATCCTTATCGCGCAGCATGGCGGCGGCGACGCGTTGGCGAATGATTTGCGCCAGATCGCCACGCAGGCGCAGTGCAGGGCTTTGCGCCTGTGCCGACATTAAATACATTTGGTGCAGCGCGCGTTCGCTTTCCCCCAGCTGCTTGTCGCTAAACGCGGCGGGGCGTTGACGCGCCTGTTGAAACAGCTGGTCGCGCTGCTGTTGGTAGCTTTCCGCGCCGGAAAGGTCGGCGGGGCCTGGGCCGTCAATATCAATGCCGTTTGCCAGCGCGTCATCGCGGATTTCACGGTAATGCGCTTCAGCGCGCTGTTCCATGTCGTCGACAAATTCGGCCAACTTCTCCAAAGAGGGCATCGGTTCAGCTGGCGGCGCGGGAAACATGTCGTCGATGTCTCGGCCTTCGCGCTGCAGACGTTGGCGGTGTTGTTCGCGTTGGTGATGTTCGTAGGCGGCGATGTTTTCTACCATCGGGCTTTGCTGCGTCGGCGTTTCCGTATCCAACCAAGGGCCGATACAGCTCTCCGGCAGCAAATCTTTTTCACGAAAAGCGTGCAAAGCGCCATGCTCTTTATCAAGCCGCTGATCGAGCACCTGCCGATAATGAGCGACGGTGCGGCTTTTACCCTCAATTTCCAGCGCCGGCATGAGCTGCATGACGTCTGCGGCATCGTCTTCATTGATGGGAAGGCTGCCCTGGTAGATCAACAGCATTTGTTCGCGATGGGGAAAGAACCACACGGTGGTGTGGCGCATCGCGATTTCCCCGAAATGCGCTTCGCTGCCGCGCAGCCGGTTAATGAAGCAGCGCGCGCGCCACGGCGGCAAACGGCCTTGCTGAATCGGCTCTGAAGGATGCATGTTCCATATCCGGTAGGCGGCCTGAAGCGGCAAGCTGTCGCGTTGGGGAAACTGCTGATCGCTTTCCGCCATGTTGAACAGACGCCAGTCGATATCGTTGGCGAAGCCGGGAAAACCGTGTTTCAACCAGTCGGCGTCGTAGTTTTTACCGATGCGTGAGAAGCGGCGCGGCCAGGTGATATCCAACGCGTCAAAGCTTGCCGGCAGGGCGTTTTGCCGAGGAGACGCGAGGCGCCCCTGCAGCGGTTCAACATTGGGTAGGCGATGGATGCGGCCTTGCGGAAATGTTTCTGGAGTGGCGCCGATGCCGTGTGGATTATCGGCGAACTGAGTCCCGCCGTAAGCCCGGCGCCAGTCCAGACGCATTTCTGCAAAAGGGAGGGGAGAGGAGGGGCGATCGTTGATCCAATGGCGATCGCCGAAAACCACCAGCGTTTTCTCCAGCGAATCAAGCTGGATCTTCACGGCGCAGGCGGTTTTGTCTTGTTGATGGTGGGTGTAGGCGTTGCCGGTGGCGAGAAACTCTGCACAGGCTTTTGGGATAGCCAGATCGAGCACGCCGCCGCTCAACGTGAGTTCGTCGGCGGCCAACTGCCACAACTCCGGTTCGGGGCGCAGGCGCGGGGAAGCCCCCATGTCGGCCAAGGCCAAAACGGAAACGCCCAGATGATTTTGCCCTTGCCAAGAGAAGGGGCGATGAAGCGCGCTGAGGCGCAGAGGTTTTACGACTTTCATTGTGTGTGTAAAGCTTCCTGTGGATATCAGCCGGCAGCCAGGCTGCATGCTCAAAAACAATCCGTTTTTCGGTTTAATAGATATCAGGCTATGTCACAACAGATGAAGAAAACGATGCGGCGTCCAGAGCCGATCGCGAATACGGGGAGAGCCCCGCGTCGAAATGGATGATCAAGAGGACAGTGCGCTGTCCTTCCCGCTTATTCTGCGAACCAGCAGTACGACGGCGACGGACAATGCCGCGGCGATCGCCTTGGCGCTAAATTGGCCGGCGCTCTCCAAATGATAGGGGGCAAAAAAGCCGACGCCGGCGGTGCCCAGAATCAGCAGCGCGGCGAGCGCCGCAAAACAGGGTAGCTCTATCGCCAGCGCCAGCCTGCCGGGCGCCGCCGCCCCCAGGTAACCCGTCAAAAAACCGGGTAAAATCAGGAACCCGATCAGCTCCGCGGGCACGTTCACCGCAGACATCACCTGCTGGTTGTACTTCAGGATCGCCAGCATCAGTGCGACAAAGACCAGCAACCGGACGGACAATGCCGCCGTTCTGCCCGTCGGTAAGACTGTCTTGCAAATGGCGGCGATCAATACGCCGCCAACCAAGATGCCTAAGAAGGTAAACAGGATTTGTCCCCAGAGGCTGTCCTGCGTCGCAAAGGCAATAAATGCGCCCATCGTGGCACTTCCTTATGCAAGGTGATTTAGCGAATTGATGGACGATACGCCGTTTTCACAACGTTGAAATCGGATCACGTTGATTGAAAAGGTTCTTTTCGCTCAAAGTCGGGATAACTCTTCGATCACCGCTTTTTTGGGGTTCTTGGGGTCGTACTTTATCGCGGTGAAATGACCCGGCTGATAACGCGGCAGATCAACGACGCTGATCGGACCTTTCGCTACGGCCGTATGGTTTTTTCCGTCTTGGGCGATGTACTTGACTTCAACTTCGCAGACCGGCCGATTCCCGTCCCACAGGTTGGTCTGGCGAATGCTGACGATCTGCCCGGAGGCGGAAACTCCGTTCTCCATCACGCTGAGAGAAGAACCGATGTGTTTGAAATAGCCCCAGATATCGACCGTGATGAATTTGAAAAAGCCCACCAGGCTGAGAATAGGGGCCAATAAAATCAAACCGATTACGGTGAAGATATTTTTGGCTTTGGACATGGGCATCCCTACTTATAAAAAGATCGCCAGCGCCTTGCTGCTCAATCGCAAAGAACCGTTGGTTATTAAGGCCCCAAGCTGCGTGAACGTCATGGGATCGTTGCTTAGCTTGAAGTTGGTTTTGCTGATCGAAAGCGGGTTATGGGAAACATCGAACATCGTGTGCTTGACGCTTAGCCCCGTTAAGGCAAGGTTGGCGCCTATCGCGGTCCACTTATAGCCGTGGCAGTTGTCTTTCCAGGTGGGCGCCGAAATAGACACGCCGTCCTCGCTGGTAATGTTGATGGTTTTTGCCGTGATGGTCAGCGAACCGCTAATGGTTGTTTGCTGATCGTTTTTGTAGGTTTCTTTGACATTCCCTGTGATGTCGGTGGTCTGGCCGCCGGCCTCCACCGTCAGCGTTTGACCGCCTGCGGTGACGGTAGTGGTTTGCCCGCCGGCGGTGATGGTGGTGTGCTGCCCGCCGGAGGTGATATTGACCGTCTGCCCTTGCTTGATGGTGCTGGTTTGTTGCCCCTCGGTAATGTCGAGGGTCTGGTTGCCTTTCACCGTGACATGCTGGGTTTGCGTAATGTTTTGCGTCTGCGCGCCGTCGAGCTTGAAGGACTGATTGCCGGTGATGTCGATTTTATCGCCGCCGTCGATAATCGTCAGGTCGCGGCCGCCTTTGATGTTCACCGTCTGGTGAGCGTTCAGGTTGGCGGTTTCCAGCCCATTGACCGTTGTGGTGCGCTTCGCTTTGTACAGGAACGTGGCGTCGCCGGTGACGGTGTCGTCCTGCTGGCGACCGATGGTGGTGGTGCGACTGCCGTCAATATTGACGTTCTTGTCGTTCTCCACCGTCATGTTCATGTTGCGTTCGGCGTGCATGTCGAAAGATTCGTTGCCGGGCGAGTCTTCCAGGAACAGGAAGCTGGCGTTGTCGACGCCGCCGCCTTTGCTGCGGCTCATAAAGCCCATTTTGGTGGCGTCGCCGGGCAGATCCCACGGTGGCATGCTGTCTTCGTTGTAAACGCGGCCGGTGATGATGGGGCGATCCGGATCGCCGTTGATAAAGTCGACCACCACTTCCTCACCGACGCGCGGGATCTGGATCCCGCCGTATTTCCAGCCGGCCCAGGCGCTGGAGACGCGCACCCAACAGGAGCTGGTTTCGTTGCCGCTGCCGTGGCGATCCCAACGGAATTTGAGTTTCACCCGGCCATATTTATCGGTCCAGATGCTTTCGCCTTCCGGGCCCACCACTTCGGCAGTTTGCGGGCCATGGGTTTTCGGCCAGGGCGTGGTGCGCGCCGGGCGCCAATTGATATCCGCCGGAACGACCTGAAATTCGGTTCGCTGTTCGCCGACGTCGTTATCGTTGCTGGCGTAGCTATTTTCCTGCATGAAGTAATGTGCGCTGACCACCAGGTAGGTGCGGTTGTCTTCCATACGCGGCGCCTGGGTCAGTTGAAAACGATAGCCGGGCGCAATGCCCTGCGAATTGCCTTCGCCGCTCATCTGCTCATGCTGCGCTTCGAACTCCTGTTGGCGAACCTTGACGTAAAACTGGCCATGGGCGTGATCGGTATAACGGCCGGGCCAGTCGAACACCTCGGCTTTGTCCTGCGCGAATGAGGCGGGATTTTGCCGGGCCTCCAGCAACCGCGCGCGCGGCTTGCGAAAATCATAGTCATCCAGGCTATACAGGCTGGGCGTGATGGCGTCAGAAACGCTCCAGCTGTTGATGCTGTCTTTGTTTTCCACCAGGCCGCCTTCCGCGAGCTGATAGGGAATGCTGGCGTAGCCGGCGAGTTCCTGATGGGCCGCCGGCGCGTCAGCCAGCACCAGCGTATGGCCGTCTTGCTGGTGCGTGAAATAGTAATAGATGCCTTCGTGTTCCATCAGACGGCTGATGAAATCGAAATCGCTCTCCTGGTACTGCACGCAGTACCCCCAGATGCGGTAGTCGTAACTCAGGCGGTTATCGATTTTCACCTGATACTGCCCCAGCACCTGAGTCAGGATGTCGGGAACGGTTTGTTCCTGGTAGATGCGAAAATCGCGGTTTTGCGTCAGATACCACAGCGTGGGGCGCAGCACGGCGCGGTAGATATAGTAACGGTTGCCGCCGGCTTCTCGTCCGGAGAGGGTCATGCGCGTGATATTGCCGTTGAGATAACGCGGCGCCAACGGATTGCCCCGCAGTTCCAGCGTGATTTTTTGTCCCAACAGCGCTTTCAGATCGAGCCGATTGTCGGGGCTGAGCAGCTCGACGTCGAATTCGAACAGGCCGGCCAGTTTTTCCTCACCGGAAAGGCTTCTGAACAACAGCTGATGGGCGGGCAAAGGCGTGTGCGCAATGATAAGACGATCCATACTATTCCCCGGTTTAGACATAGCTACCGCACGAGAATTGACGCGCGATCCCGATGGCGTATCTGTCACGAATGGAGACAGGAACTGACGAAAGATTTAACAAAGTTTACACAAAGGCACGATTTGTGCAGTCTACAATAGAGCACTGCATTTGCAAAATAGCCTTGTGGATCAATGCTCAATTCGTTAACTCGCTCACGATCTTGTTTTTTATTATTTAAAACATATAGATGCGCATAGATCATTTTTTATCTCAAATTATTGGGGAATTGGTAATACCAAAAATTAAATGTGTAACACATAAGCCAACGTGCTTATAAAACAACTCTTTTTTTACGTAAAAAAAGTCACTGACTGTTTTTTATCCTTACCATTTGCCAGTTAAAGATGATCAAATATATAAATTTGGCGAATGTTAATTCGGATGATTCCTATTTGGTGGGCGTTCCAGGGCCCACCGACGGGCCTGGGAACATGCGTTTGAACGGTTGAAAATGCAGCGAATGTCGCCGTTAGCGTGGAGAGAAGGCGAAGGAGAGTTGACCGATAAGCTCGCAGAGCCAGATTAAAGCCGGGTCGCGTTGCACCTGCCGGCCGGCGATCAGCTCAATGGGGAAAGGCGCGATGGCCAACTCGTCAGGCAGCGGGAGAATGCGTACGCGTTGCGGATCGGAAAAATGCCGGGCCGCGCTGGCGGCCAGCGTGGCGATCAGATCGCTGTCGGCGACCACCGCCGGCAGAGCGGCAATGTGTGAAAAGGTCACGGCAACGCGCCGTTGACCGCCAATTTCCGCCAGACGCCGGTCGACCAACCCTCTGGCAGAACCGTCGTCTGCCGGTGCGTACAGCCCATGCGGCAGGCTGAGGTAGCGCGCCAGATCCCAGCGGCCATCCGCCAACTGTGGGTGTGAACGGCTGGCGATACACACCAGATGTTCTTCAAACAACGTGCGCACATAGTGGCTTTCCGCACCGGAAAGGTGCCCTCCCAGCGCGATATCCACCTCGCCGCGATCCAGTTGCCGGTAAATATTGTGGCGATCCAGGCGCGAAACGCGAATATCGATGCCGGGTGCGGTCTGACGTAATCGACTGATGATGGCGGGCAGCAGCAAGATATCGGCATAGTCGCCGGCCGCCAGCGTAAAACGCCGCTGCCCGGCGGTGGCCGGGTCGAAACGGGCAGGGGGCGCCAACGCCAGATGGATCTGTTCAAGCACCCGCTGTATTTGCGGCATCAACTGGTGGGCGCGCGGCGTGGGGGCCATGCCGCCGCCGCTGCGAACAAACAGCGGATCGTTCAGAAGAATGCGCAGCCGCGCCAATGCATTGCTGACGGAAGGTTGCGCGCGGTTAAGACGCCGGCCTGCGGCGGTGACGTTGCGCGTCTGATACAACGCCTCAAACACCACCAGCAAGTTGAGATCGACGCTGGATAAATTCATTTTATGAATACTCTATATAAAGATAATCCATTTCCAGAATCATACTGCGTTCTTTAGGCTGGAAGTACACGAATTAAGCCTTCAATCAGGGGAAATGATGAACAAAGTTTTGATCACCGGCATTGAGCCGTTCGAGGGTGATGCGGTGAATCCTTCCTGGCAGATTGCGCAGGCGTTGGCCGGTGAACATATTGCCGGCGCGGAGATTGTGGTGCTCGAGCTACCTTGCGTATTGGGCGTAGCCAATCAGCGGTTGATCGCGGCGATTGAGGCATTGCAGCCGCTGGCGGTGATTTGTCTGGGGCTGGCCGGCGGCCGGGCCGAGATATCCCTGGAACGGGTAGCCATCAATCTGATCGATGCCCGCATTCCCGACAATGCCGGTAAACAGCCGATTGACGTGCCGGTGGTTGCCGGCGGGCCAGTGGGCTATTTCAGTACGCTGCCCGTCAAGGCGGCGGTGCAGCAACTGCGCCGGCAGGGGATCCCCGCGGCGGTCTCTTATACGGCAGGCACCTACAACTGCAACCACATTTTTTATGGTCTGCGTCACTATCTGGAGACGCAGCATTCGCGGGCCAGGGGCGGGTTCGTGCATATTCCGTACAGCCATGAACTGGCGGCAGCGCACCCGGGCAAGCCGAGCATGGCACTGGCGACGATGGTGGAAGCGGTGCGCACTGTCGTTCAGGTGACGCTGACGGTAGAGGAAGATGTGCGATTCGGCGACGGCGCCGTACATTAAAAGCAGAGCGCGGCGTACCACGCCCTGCTACGGGTTATTCGTCGGCGACGCGGATCACCAGTTTGCCGAAGTTTTTGCCCTGCAGCAGGCCGATAAACGCCTGCGGCGCCTGCTCCAGCCCGTCGACGATGTCTTCACGGAACTTGATTTTCCCCTGTTCGACCCAACTGCTCATTTGTTGCAAGAACTCGTCAAAGCGTGAGCCGTAGTCGTCGAAGATGATAAAGCCCTGCATACGGATGCGTTTGCGCAGGATCAGCCCCTCCAGCAGCGGCAAACGGTCCGGCCCCGCAGGTAACCCGGTGGCATTGTAATGGGCGATGATGCCGCATACCGGAATACGCGCTTTGGTGTTCAACAGCGGCAGTACGGCGTCGAACACCGCCCCGCCGACATTCTCGTAATAGATGTCGATACCCTGTGGGCAAGCGGCGGCCAGCCGTTCGGCAAAGTCTGGGGCGCGGTGATCGATACAGGCGTCGAAACCCAACTCTTCCACCACATAGCGGCATTTTTCCGCACCGCCGGCGACGCCGACGACGCGGCAGCCTTTCAGTTTGCCGATTTGGCCGACCACCGAACCAACCGCACCGCTGGCGGCGGCCACCACCAGCGTTTCACCCGCCTGCGGTTGGCCGATGTCGAGCAGCCCCATGTATGCGGTAAATCCCGGCATGCCGAGCACGCCAAGCAGGCGAGAAGGGTGCGGCAAATGCGGGCCGAGGTTGCGCAGGCCGCTGCCGTCGGACAGCGCATATTCCTGCCAGCCGTCATACCCCAACACCCAATCGCCGACGCTGAAATCGGGATGCTGTGAGGCCGCCACGCGCGATACCGTACCGCCCACCATCACCTGACCGATCTCCACCGGCGGCGCATAGGAGGGGGCATCGCTCATGCGTCCGCGCATATAAGGATCCAACGACAGATATACGGTGCGCAGCAGCAGTTGGCCGGCGCCGGGTTGCGGTGCGGGGACGGTATCGAGACGGAAGTTCGCCGCTGTCGGTTCGCCGTTCGGACGCGAGGCCAGCAGGAAGCGGCGGTTCTGTTGAGAAGGGGACATCGAAAGCTCCTTTGTGGTGCGGCAAACAAGGTCCGTTAAGCCTAGTGCAGGAGCGCTGAGGCGACGTGACCGAATGTGCTTAGCTCAGAGCGGAACGATCAACACGTCGATATGACTGATATTGATAAAGCGGGCGGCGGAACAGGAGACTTTGTTCATCATGCTGTCTCGGTGATTGCCGCAGAGCAGCAGGTCAAACGGCTGACGGCGGCTGGCGAATGCCAGGCTGTCACCCAGCTCGCCATGCACGATCAGCGTATCGGCGATAGGGTAGCCGGCGCGTTGGCGCAGTTCCTCCATAAACAGCCGGGTTTCCTCTTCCATCAGCGAGCGCAAATCGCCCAGCATCGGTCCGGCGAAATTATTGTACATTTCCGGATTGGCGAGGGTGCTCAACAGGGTGATGCTGCCGCCGTAGGGGCGAACGATGGAGACGGCCTTTTCCACCAGGCGGTGGCTGTCAGGGGCAACGGCGACGGTAACCAGAACGTTTTGATACCCCATATCCGACTCCTTGTTGTATCCATCGTGTTTCAGGCTGCTGCATCGGCGGCCTTGGTGGAAGTACTGCGTCGGATAAAGGGTAGAACCTGGTGAGCCTAATAAATGTGTTTCATATCACGCGCGGCAATAAAAGCTGAATGTGCCCCGGTTATATAGCAATAAAAGATAAAACCGTTGCCGCACGTAATTTCACTGAATTAAAGCACCTGTGCCCACAGCGTTTTCGGCACCTTGCCCAGGTCGAACAATTTACCGGCAACCAGCTCGGCGCGACGGTGGTCGGCGGCACGGTACATATTGCTCATTTCCGTATCGTTTTCAATGGAGTAGTTCAGTTTGTCGTACACCTTCTCCAGGCTGTCCAAAGAGGAGCATTTACGAAATGTCAGCAGATATTCGAGCGTATCGATCATGATTAAAATATAGCCTGTTAATAGTTAAAGCCGGGTGAATAACACATAGCGACTCACGGCGACGCCGTCGAGGCAGCGATGTACGACCTGACAAAAATCATTTCAATTAGATAAATTGCACTGGGTAATGATGTCGCACCGCCCGTAGCGGCGCTTTGGTAAATCATAATATGCCAGTGCGCCGTCAGCAATCTCAGCCTGCTGATTAATGGAGAAATAGGGAAAGTCTCAGGGCGGTTGACGGCCGACGCGTCGTCGTTCGTGCTGTGGGCAAGCACGCGTTGTCGTGCCGCGCCTCATTCTGCGGTGATTTTTTCACTCGGCCGTGGCATCGGGCGGTGTTTGTCGCCACCGCTTGCGTTGAAACGCCGTTTTTCTCGATGGCGAAATATGAAGAGTAAAACAAAACTGCGTTTTATTTTATGACAACGCCGTGATGAAAACACAAGCCATGTAAATACTCTCTGGGGATGAGGAGGAATTATCACGACGACAGAAAAGAAATAAAAAGCATTAAAGTTTTATGAGGCGCTGCCGATATATCGTTTTGGGGATATTTAACGTAAAAAAAGCATTCTTGCATCGTGCTAATACGGAAACACATCGTTACGTCTGTTAGCTTGTTCACTACGCCCGTGAATCATTGATAAGCCATAATCACCTGATGTTGAAAATTAGAACAGCCTCAGGCTAGGGGTTTAAGTCAAATCCGATAGCTAATAACCTTATAGTTTACATTGGTTATTCTTCGACTTGGATATTTCTTAGTAACTCAAATGGTTATTTATACTGAGTTTATTGCCTATATGCAGATTTTTGTTCTGTTATTTTGGTTTGGTGATGCTTTTGTTCGAATTGATCTAAAAAAGATAATTTTTTGGCGGATAAACATTGTTTTTAAGACGTTTTTTTACCTATGGTTGTTTTATGAACAAAATGGTGGTCAATAAGTGAGCGTATTTGGGCGTATCTGGTTTAATTATTTTTTATTTTTGTGATTCATGTCACATTGTATTTAAAATTGCCTCTCACTTACATTGTGTGTGCTAATGGTTCGGGGGTAGAGTTGCGCTGCTTTAGGAATAATCTTATTAAATTTGTAAAAATAGTTTCATGGTGACTAAACACTATCGAAGCAAAATGCTGTACATCCATACACGTTGGTTTACGCTCGTAGCAAATACCGAACAGTGGTCGAATTTAGCGATTGTTGAACATTTCAGCAGCCGTTTTTGAGAGATTAATTTGCCAACTTTGGGAAACAACCCAAGTCACGGGCGATAAAATTTATCACCCAGCGTATGTTTTTAAACATAGTCTGTCGGGATGGGGAATATGGGTACGTCTGAATTACTTAAGCATATTTATGACATCAATCTGTCATATTTACTTTTAGCACAGCGTTTGATCAACGATGAAAAAGCGTCCGCGATGTTCCGCCTGGGTATTGATGAAACCATGGCCGATGCGCTGGCGCAGCTGACTTTGCCGCAAATGGTTAAACTGGCCGAGACCAACCAGCTGGTTTGCCACTTCCGCTTTAACGAAAGCCAGACCATCGAACGCCTGACCAAAGAGTCGCGCGTCGACGATCTGCAACAAATCCATACCGGCATTTTGCTATCAAGCCATTTACTGCAAGAGCTATCGAGTAAAGACGCTAGCCCGACGAAGAAAAGAGCCTGATGATGGTTGAGAAAAGTATCGTTCAAGAAGCCAAGGACATTCAGCTCGCCATGGAGCTGATTTCGCTGGGAGCCCGATTGCAGATGCTGGAGAGTGAAACCCAGCTTAGCCGCGGGCGCTTGATTAAACTTTACAAGGAGTTACGCGGCAGCCCGCCGCCAAAAGGAATGTTACCGTTCTCAACCGACTGGTTTATGACCTGGGAACAAAATATTCACTCGTCGATGTTTTACAACGCCTACCGGTTTCTGATGAAAAGCGGGCAGTGCAGCGGCGTGGAGGCGGTGATTAAAGCCTATCGCCTCTATCTCGAGCAGTGTCCGCAGCAGGCTGGCGAGGCGCCGTTGCTGGCGCTGACCCGTGCCTGGACGCTGGTGCGCTTCGTCGATAGCGGCATGTTGCAGCTTTCCGCCTGCAGCTGCTGCGGCGGCGCATTTATCACCCACGCGCACCAGCCGCTGAATGGTTTCATCTGCAGTTTATGCCAACCCCCATCCCGCGCCGTAAAAAGACGTAAACTTTCGCCGCAACTGGCCGATATTATTCCTCAACTGCTGGACGAGCAGGTCAAACGCGCCATCTGAGCCGCCACGTTGCCGGCTCTCGGCAATGAATACCGACGTGTGATACGCAGGGGCGGCATGCCGCCCCCAGACATGCAGCCTGGTCTGTCGCGCCAGGGCGCGTTTGCCCCACCTTCCATCCACATTGTTAATTTAAGGAATGCGTGTGCTAGTTATTTTGGGTTATCTCGTGGTATTGGGTGCGGTGTTTGGCGGCTACCTGATCGTGGGCGGTCATCTCGGGGCGTTGTATCAGCCGGCGGAATTTCTGATTATCGGCGGGGCGGGCGTCGGCGCCTTTATCGTCGGCAACAACGGCAAAGCGATCAAAGCCACGCTGCGCGCGCTGCCGCGGCTGATGCGCCGTTCCAAATACAACAAAGATCTGTATATGGATCTGATGGCGTTGCTGTTCCGTCTGCTGGCCAAATCGCGCCAGCAGGGCATGCTGTCGCTCGAGTTCGATATCGATAATCCACAAGAAAGTGACATTTTCTCTAATTATCCGCGCATCCTTGCCGATAACACTCTGGTGGAGTTCATTACCGACTATTTACGGCTGATGGTGAGCGGCAATATGAATGCGTTCGAGATCGAAGCGCTGATGGACGAAGAGATCGAAACCTACGAGCAGGAAAGCGAAGTGCCCGCCGGCAGTCTGGCGATGGTGGGCGACTCCTTGCCGGCGTTCGGCATCGTCGCGGCGGTGATGGGGGTGGTGCACGCCCTGGCTTCGGCTGACCGTCCGGCCGCTGAACTGGGCGCGCTGATCGCCAACGCCATGGTCGGTACTTTCCTCGGCATTTTGTTGGCCTACGGTTTCATCTCGCCGCTGGCGACGTTGCTGCGCCAGAAGAGCGCCGAAAACGTCAAGATGATGCAGTGCATCAAGGTCACGCTGTTGTCGAGCCTGAACGGTTACGCGCCGCAGATCGCAGTCGAGTTTGGCCGCAAAACGCTGTATACCACCGAACGTCCTTCTTTCGTTGAGCTGGAAGAACACGTGCGCCGCGTGAAAGCGCCGGCGCAGCAGGCGACGGAAGAAGAAGAAGCATGAAACAGAATCATCCGGTCGTTCTGGTCAGAAAGCGCAAGTCGCATCATGCCGCCCATCACGGCGGCTCCTGGAAGATCGCTTATGCCGACTTTATGACGGCGATGATGGCGTTCTTCCTGGTGATGTGGCTGCTGGCGATCGCCAGCCCGCAGGAACTGACGCAAATCGCCGAATATTTCCGTACGCCGCTCAAGGTTGCCCTGACCAGCGGCGACAAGAGCAGCGCCGAAAGCAGCCCCATTCCTGGCGGCGGCGACGATCCCACGCAGCAGCATGGCCTGGTGAAAAAACAGGTCGATTCGCCGGACGCGCGCGCCGAAGAGCTGCGCCTGAACAAGCTGCGCGAAAAGCTGGATGAGTTGATTGAGTCCGATCCGCGCCTGAAGGCGCTGCGTCCGCATCTGTTGATCAACATGATGGACGAAGGGCTGCGCATCCAGATTATCGATAGCCAAAACCGGCCGATGTTCAAAACCGGCAGCGCGCAGGTCGAGAGCTACATGCGCGATATTCTGCGGGCGATAGCGCCGATCCTTAACGACCTGCCGAACAAAATCAGCCTGTCCGGCCACACCGATGACATCCCTTACGCCACCGGCGAGCGCGGCTACAGCAACTGGGAACTGTCGGCCGATCGCGCCAACGCCTCCCGGCGCGAGCTGATCGCCGGCGGCCTGGCGGAAGGCAAGGTGCTGCGGGTGGTGGGGATGGCGGCCACCATGAGCCTGAAACAGCATGGCGCCGATGACGCGATTAACCGTCGCATCACCGTGTTGGTGCTGAACAAGCAAACGCAAGAGGGCATTGAGCACGAAAATGCCGAAAGCAACGCGATGGATATCGCCCAGCCGGACAGCCTGAAGCAGCTGGCGCCGTCGGCGACCGCACCGGCCAGCCAAACGCCGGAACCCTCGGCGACGGCCCCGGAACCGGTGGCGACAACGCCAGGCGCTCTACCGCAGGCATCCCCGGCGATAGCACCGGCCGATCAGGCGCCGGTACAACCGGCGTCCGCACCCGCACCGACTAACCGCGACTCACAGCCAGAGGTGACCCCGTGAGCATGGACATTAGCGATTTTTATCAGACCTTCTTTGATGAGGCAGACGAGTTGCTGGCCGACATGGAGCAACACCTGCTGGAGCTGGATCCGCTGGCCCCCGATATCGAGCCGTTGAACGCCATCTTCCGCGCGGCGCATTCGATCAAGGGCGGCGCGGCGACCTTTGGTTTTTCGGTGCTGCAGGAAACCACCCACCTGCTGGAGAACCTGCTGGACGGTGCAAGACGCCAGGAAATGAGCCTGAGCACCGAGATTATCAACCTGTTTCTGGAAACCAAAGACATTATGCAGGAGCAACTGGACGCCTATAAAACCTCGCAACAGCCTGACGCTGAAAGCTTTGAATACATTTGTCAGGCGCTGCGCCAGCTGGCGTTGGAAGCGCAACAGCAGCAAGAGGCGCCTGCGGCTCAACCGGCCGTTCAGCAGCCTGTCGTTAAGCCATCGGCCGCGCCGGCGGCGATCGAGGGCGGCATGCGCATCAGCCTGAACGGGCTGAAAGCCAGTGAAATCCCCTTGATGTTGGAAGAGCTGGGCAACCTCGGCGAGGTTAAAGATCCGCATCAGACGGAACACAGTCTGGACGTGACGTTGCTCACCTCCGCCAGTGAAGACGACATCAGCGCCGTGTTGTGCTTCGTGCTGGAACCGGAACAAATCAGCTTCTCGACGCCGACCCAGAGCGAACCGGTCATCGCAGAAGCGAGCTTACCGGAAGTGGCCGCCTTACCGGAGCCTGCGCCGGTCGCGAACGCCGCGCCGCCTGCCGCGAAACCGGCCGAAGCGCCAAAAGCGCGCGCCAAGGCGAGCGAATCCACCAGCATCCGCGTGGCGGTGGAAAAGGTGGATCAGCTGATTAACCTGGTGGGCGAGCTGGTGATCACCCAATCGATGCTGGCGCAACGCTCCGGCACGCTCGATCCGGTGAACCACGGCGATCTGCTGAACAGCATGAGCCAGCTGGAGCGTAACGCGCGCGATCTGCAGGAATCGGTGATGTCGATCCGCATGATGCCGATGGAATACGTCTTCAGCCGCTACCCGCGGCTGGTGCGCGATCTGGCCGGCAAGCTGAATAAACAGGTGGAGCTGACGCTGCAGGGCAGCTCGACCGAACTGGACAAGAGCCTGATCGAACGCATTATCGATCCGTTGACGCACCTGGTGCGCAACAGCCTCGATCACGGTATCGAAGAGCCGGCTACCCGTATCGCCGCCGGCAAGTCGGCGGTGGGCAATCTGGTGCTGTCGGCCGAACACCAGGGCGGCAACATTTGTATTGAAGTCATCGACGACGGCGCCGGGCTGAACCGCGAAAAAATTCTCGCCAAGGCGGTTTCGCAAGGGCTGGCGGTCAGCGACAGCATGAGCGACGAAGAGGTCGGCATGCTGATCTTTGCGCCGGGCTTCTCCACCGCCGAGCAGGTGACCGACGTTTCCGGCCGCGGCGTCGGCATGGACGTGGTGAAACGGAATATTCAGGAGATGGGCGGCCACGTCGAGATCCGTTCGCAGGCAGGTAAAGGCACCACCATCCGCATCCTGTTGCCGCTGACGCTGGCGATCCTCGACGGCATGTCGGTCAAGGTGAACGACGAAGTCTTTATCCTGCCGCTGAACGCGGTGATGGAATCGCTGCAGCCGCAGGCGGAAGATCTGCATCCGCTGGCCGGCGGCGAACGCGTGCTGCAGGTGCGCGGCGAATACCTGCCGCTGGTGGAGCTGTATCGGGTATTCGAAGTGGACGGCGCCAAAACCGACGCCACGCAGGGCATCGTCGTTATCCTGCAAAGCGCCGGCCGCCGCTATGCGTTGCTGGTAGATCAGCTGATTGGCCAGCATCAGGTGGTGGTGAAGAATCTGGAAAGCAACTACCGCAAAGTGCCGGGCATCTCCGCCGCGACCATTCTGGGCGACGGCAGCGTGGCCTTGATCGTCGATGTCTCGGCGTTGCAAACCTTGAACCGTGAAAAGCGTCTGACGGACGCCGCCGCATAATAATGAGTTTATTGATTTAAAAGGTGAATGATATGGCAGGATTGGCAGCCGTCAGCAAATTGGCTGGCGAAACGGTAGGGCAAGAGTTTCTGATTTTTACCCTGGGCAACGAGGAGTACGGCATCGACATCCTCAAGGTGCAGGAAATTCGCGGCTACGATCAGGTGACCCGCATCGCCAACACCCCGGCGTTCATCAAGGGCGTCACCAACCTGCGCGGCGTGATTGTTCCCATCATCGATCTGCGGGTGAAATTTTCGCAGCAGAGCGTTTCCTACGATGAAAACACCGTGGTGATCGTGTTGAACTTTGGTCAGCGCGTGGTGGGCATCGTGGTCGACGGCGTCTCCGACGTGCTGTCGCTCACCGCCGATCAGATCCGTCCGGCGCCGGAGTTCGCGGTGACGCTGGCGACCGAATATCTCACCGGCCTCGGTTCGCTGGGCGAGCGCATGCTGATCCTGGTGGATATCGAAAAGCTGCTGAGCAGCGAAGAGATGTCGCTGGTCGACAGCGTGGCGAAAAGCGTCTGATTTCAGACTCAAGGGGCGGGGCGCCGCCCCCTTTAACCTTCACTTTCCCTGATCTGTCACGATGGCTTCAGCCGCGCCCGGAACCCCCACTAAAAATAGTTACTTTCCCGCATAAAGTTTTGCCGCACGGCGCCGATAACTCTCACATTCAACGTCATCAGAGCCTGTCTGCGCGGGCTTCAACAAGGGAAATCATGTTAAATCGTATGAAGGTGGTCACCAGCCTGTTGCTGGTGTTGGTGCTGTTTGGCGCCTTGCAGTTGATTTCGGGCGGACTCTTTTTCTCCTCGCTGAAAAGCGATAAGGAAAACTTTACCGTCCTGCAAACGATCCGCCAGCAGCAGCTGCAGCTGAGTGAAAGCCGCGTTGACCTGCTGCAGGCGCGCAACTCCCTGAACCGCGCCGGTATTCGCTACATGATGGATACCAACAAGATCGGCAGCGGCGCCACCATTGATGAACTGCTGGCCAAGGCGAAGGAAGAGCTGGGTGAAGCGGAAAGACACTACGCCGCGTACGAGAAAATTCCTCAGGACCCGCGCCAGGATCCTCAGTCGGCGGAACGCCTCAAGCAGCAGTACGATGTGCTGTACGGCGCGCTCTCCGAGCTGATCCAACTGCTGGGCGAAGGCAAAATCAACGCCTTCTTCGATCAGCCTACGCAGAGTTACCAGGACAACTTTGAGCAGAGCTACAACGTTTATCTGGAGCAAAACGGCAAGCTTTACCAAATCGCGGTCGACGGCAGCAACAGCTCCTACAACTCGGCCATTTGGACGCTGGTAGTGGTGCTGGTAGTGGTGCTGGCGGTGATCGTACTGGTCTGGACCGGTATCCATCACATCCTGGTGCGCCCGCTGAACCGCATGATCGACCACATCAAACAGATCGCCGCCGGCGACCTGACTCAGCAGATCGTCGTCAACAGCCGCAACGAAATGGGCGTGCTGGCGGCCAGCCTGAAACACATGCAAAGCGAACTGATCGAAACCGTCAGCGGCGTGCGCCAGGGTGCGGACGCCATCTACAGCGGCGCGTCTGAAATCGCCGCGGGCAACAACGATCTCTCCTCCCGCACCGAGCAGCAGGCCGCTTCGCTGGAAGAGACCGCCGCCAGCATGGAGCAATTGACCGCGACGGTGAAACAGAACGCCGAAAACGCCCGTCAGGCTTCACAGCTGGCGCTGAGCGCCTCCGAAACCGCGCAGAAAGGCGGCAAGGTGGTGGCCAACGTGGTGCAGACCATGCACGACATCGCCGGCAGTTCGCAGAAGATCGCCGATATTACCGGCGTGATCGACGGTATCGCCTTCCAGACCAACATCCTGGCGTTGAACGCCGCAGTGGAAGCGGCGCGCGCCGGCGAACAGGGCCGCGGCTTCGCGGTGGTGGCCGGTGAAGTGCGCAACCTGGCGCAGCGCAGCGCGCAGGCGGCGAAAGAGATCAAAGGCCTGATCGAAGACTCGGTCAGCCGCGTCGATATGGGCTCCGTGCTGGTGGAAAGCGCCGGGGAAACCATGGGTGACATCGTCAACGCCGTCACCCGCGTGACCGACATCATGGGCGAAATCGCCTCGGCTTCCGACGAGCAGAGTCGCGGTATCGATCAGGTTGGCCAGGCGGTAGCGGAAATGGACCGCGTGACCCAGCAGAACGCCTCGTTGGTGGAAGAATCCGCCTCGGCGGCGGCGGCGCTGGAAGAACAGGCCAGCATGCTGACCCAGTCGGTAGCGGTATTCCGCCTGAGGTCGGAAGGCCAGGAAGAGTTTAAAGCGCCTGTCACCAGCAAGGCGACGGTAACACCGGTAATCAATCATAAGAAAATGAACGCCAGCGATCTGCAGGATAACTGGGAAACGTTCTGACCGGTATCGGGCCTCTCTCGCAGAGGCCCTTTTCCCTACGTAGGCCGGTCGCCGGCCGGCTGCAAGGAGGTTCACAGTGTTTAACCGAATCCGTATCTCTACCAGCTTGTTCCTGTTGTTGATGACCTTCTGCGTTCTGCAGTTGGCCAGCAGCGGCCTGTCGTATTCCGCGTTTCGCTCCGATAACCACAACCTCGACATCATCACCCTCGGCAGCCAGCAGCGCGATTCGCTCAGCCTGAGCTGGGTGTCGCTGTTGCAGGCGCGCAATACGCTGAACCGCGCCGGCACCCGCGCGGCGCTGAAACTGCCGCAGGAGCAGGTGAACGAATTGATGAGCAGCGCCCGCAGTTCGCTGCAGAAGGCCGATCTCTATTTCAATCAGTTTATGGCGGTTGAACGCAGCAGTGAACAGCAGAACCAGCAGACGGCCACCACCAAGGCCAGCTACGAGCGGCTGCGCGGCGCGCTGCGTGAACTGATCGGTTTCCTGGAAAAGGGCGAGCTGCAGGCGTTTATGGATCAGCCGACGCAGAAAACCCAGGACCTGTTTGAGGCTGACTTCGTGCAGTACCTGCAGTTGGTCAACGGTGACATTAGCGAGGCTCGAGACGCCAACCAATTCTCCTTCACGCTGGCGGGCCTGATGCTGGCGGGGGCGGTCTTGATGCTGATCGTGGTGACCGGCAGCGCCATGTGGTGGTTGCGCACCATGTTGGTACAGCCGCTGAACCAAATCCGCAGCCACTTTGAACGCATCGCCGCCGGCGATTTGGCGACGCCGATTCAGGTGTATGGCCGCAATGAAATCAGCATGTTGTTCGCCAGCCTGCAACGCACGCAGCAGTCACTGATTGGCACCGTCGGCGCGGTGCGCGACGGTGCGGAGTCGATTCTGATCGGCCTGCAGGAGATAGCCGAAGGCAATAACGATCTCTCTTCCCGTACCGAGCAGCAGGCCGCTTCGCTGGAAGAAACCGCCGCCAGCATGGAACAGCTGACCGCGACGGTGAAACAGAACGCCGACAATGCGCGGCAGGCCTCTCAGCTGGCGCGCGACGCTTCGGCCACTGCGGCCAAGGGCGGCGAACTGGCCGGGGACGTGGTCACCACCATGCACGATATCGCCAACAGCTCGCAGAAAATCGGCGCCATCACCAGCGTGATCGACGGCATCGCCTTCCAGACCAACATTCTGGCGCTCAATGCGGCGGTGGAAGCGGCGCGCGCCGGTGAACAGGGGCGCGGTTTCGCCGTGGTCGCCGGCGAAGTGCGCAACCTGGCGAGCCGCAGCGCGCAGGCGGCGAAAGAGATCAAGCTGCTGATCGACGAATCGGTCAGCCGCGTCAAACACGGCTCGGTGCTGGTGGAAAATTCCGGCGCCACCATGCAGGACATCGTGCGTTCGGTGACGCGCGTCACCGACATCATGGGTGAGATCGCGTCGGCTTCGGATGAACAGAGCCGCGGCATCGAGCAGGTGACGCAGGCGGTGACCCAGATGGACCAGGTTACCCAGCAGAACGCCGCGCTGGTGGAAGAGTCCGCTTCTGCCGCCACCGCGCTGGAAGAGCAGGCCATTACCCTGGCCGACGCGGTCGCGGTATTCCGTCTGGCGGACGATAACTTCGTCGCGCCAGGTAACAGCAACAACGCAGTTTCACCCGTGGTAAAGGAAGCCCAAGATTGTCAAACCGCATAAGCAGCACGTTTTACTCCGGTGAGGCGGCATGAAACAGGCGCCGTCAACTTCTAACCGGGATACTGCGTCGATGTTGACGCAAATGGTGCAGCGCCTGCCGCTGTCGGACGTGCATTTTCGCCGTATCAGCCAGTTGATTTATCAACGCGCCGGCATCGTGCTGGCGGAGCATAAGCGCGAGATGGTTTACAACCGCCTGGTGCGCCGGTTGCGGCTGCTGGGATTGCACGATTTCGGCGATTATCTGGCGCTGCTGGAAAGCGATCCGAACAGCGCGGAGTGGCAGGCGTTCATCAACGCGCTGACCACCAACCTGACGGCATTTTTCCGCGAGGCGCATCACTTCCCGATCCTGGCGGAGCATGCGCGCTCGCGGCCGAACGGCTACAGCGTCTGGAGCACCGCGGCCTCGACCGGCGAAGAGCCGTATTCGATCGCCATCACGCTGAGCGATGCCCTGGGGCAGCGTGCCGGCAGTTGCCAGGTCTGGGCCAGCGACATCGATACGCAGGTGCTGGAAAAAGCGGAGGCGGGCGTTTACCGCCAGGAAGATCTGCGCACCCTGACGCCGACCCAAATGCAGCGCTATTTTCTGCGCGGCACCGGTCCGCATCAGGGGCTGGTGCGCGTGCGGCCGGAGTTGGCGGCGCGAGTGAACTTTCAGCCGCTGAATCTGCTGGCGCCGGAGTGGGCGCTGCCGGGGCAATTCGACGCCATTTTTTGCCGCAACGTCATGATCTATTTCGATAAGGCGACGCAGGAGCGCATCCTGCGCCGCTTCGTTCCCTTGCTTAAGCCGGGGGGGCTGATGTTCGCCGGCCACTCCGAGAATTTCAGCCAGATCAGCCGGGATTTCTACTTGCGTGGGCAGACCGTGTATGGGCTGACCAAGGAGAGGTAATGAGTAAAATCAGAGTGTTATGCGTAGACGATTCGGCACTGATGCGCCAGCTGATGACGGAAATCGTGAACGGCCATCCCGACATGGAAATGGTGGCGACCGCGCCGGATCCGCTGGTGGCGCGCGATCTGATCAAAAAATTTAATCCTCAGGTGCTGACGCTGGACGTCGAGATGCCGCGCATGGACGGGCTGGATTTCCTCGAGAAGCTGATGCGCCTGCGGCCGATGCCGGTGGTGATGGTCTCTTCGCTGACCGGCAAAGGCTCGGAAATCACGCTGCGCGCGCTGGAACTGGGCGCGGTGGATTTCGTCACCAAACCGCAACTCGGCATTCGCGAGGGCATGTTGGCCTACAGCGAGCTGATTGCCGAGAAGATCCGCACCGCGGCCAGAGCGCGCCTGCCTCAGCGCTCCAGCAGCCCGGCGCCGGCGATCCTCAGCCATGCGCCGCTGCTGAGCAGTGAAAAACTGATTGCCATCGGCGCCTCCACCGGCGGCACGGAAGCGATCCGCCAGGTGCTGCAGCCGCTGCCGGCTACCAGCCCGGCGCTGCTGATCACCCAGCACATGCCGCCGGGTTTCACCCGTTCGTTCGCCGAGCGGCTGAACAAGCTGTGCCAGATCACGGTGAAAGAAGCGGAGGACGGCGAGCGCGTGCTGCCGGGCCACGCTTACATCGCCCCGGGGGACCGCCATCTGGAGCTGACGCGCAGCGGCGCCAACTATCAGGTGAAGCTGCATGACGGCCCGGCGGTCAACCGCCATCGCCCCTCGGTCGACGTGCTGTTCCGCTCGGTGGCGCAATACGCCGGCCGCAATGCGGTGGGGGTGATCCTCACCGGCATGGGCAACGACGGTGCGGCGGGGATGCTGGAGATGCACCGCGCCGGGGCCTATACCCTGGCGCAGAACGAGGCGAGCTGCGTGGTGTTCGGCATGCCGCGCGAGGCGATCGCCAGCGGCGGCGTCAGCGAAGTGGTCGAGCTGGACAGGATGAGCCAGCGCATGCTGGCGCAGATCGCCGGCGGCCAGGCATTGCGCATTTGATTTCAGTCCGCAGGGTCTTCCCGGCGGCGATATGACCCAGGTTCGCCGTGCGGCGGCCTGCGGTTTTGCATCATTAAACGGTTAACTATTTCAGGAGTAACAATGGCAGACAAGAACCTCAGATTTCTGGTTGTGGACGATTTTTCCACCATGCGCCGCATCGTCAGAAATTTGCTCAAAGAGCTGGGCTTCAACAACGTCGAAGAAGCTGAAGACGGCGCGGATGCGCTGAACAAGCTGCGCGCCGGCGGTTTCGACTTCGTGGTGTCCGACTGGAACATGCCGAACATGGACGGGCTTGAGCTGTTGCAAACCATCCGCGCCGACAGCGCGCTGGCCGCGATGCCGGTACTGATGGTGACCGCGGAAGCCAAGAAAGAAAATATCATCGCGGCGGCGCAGGCCGGCGCCAGCGGTTATGTAGTAAAACCATTTACGGCGGCGACGCTGGAAGAAAAGCTCAACAAGATTTTTGAAAAATTGGGCATGTAAGGAGAGGGCGATGAGAGACATTCCAATGCCTGCCAGCGATGCAGCGACCGCGGGAGAGATCATCTCCCGCATCGGCCAACTGACCCGAATGCTGCGCGACAGCATGCGCGAACTGGGGCTCGATCAGGCGATCGCCCAGGCGGCAGAGGCGATCCCGGATGCGCGCGACCGTCTTGACTATGTCGTAACCATGACGGCGCAGGCGGCGGAACGGGCGTTGAACTGCGTGGAGGCGGCGCAACCGCGCCAGGCGGAGCTGGAATCCGGCGCCAACGCGTTGAAAGGGCGCTGGGACGAGTGGTTCGCCAATCCCATCGAACTGGACGACGCGCGTTCTCTGGTCAACGACACGCGCCAGTATCTGGATCAGGTGCCGGGCCATACGGCCTTCACCAACGCCCAGCTGCTGGAGATCATGATGGCGCAGGACTTCCAGGATCTGACCGGTCAGGTGATCAAGCGCATGATGGACGTGGTGCAGGAGATCGAAAAGCAGCTGCTGATGGTGCTGATGGAAAACATGCCGGAGCAGCCGGTGAAGGAAAAACGGTCGAACGACAGCCTGCTGAACGGCCCGCAGCTCGACCAGAACGGCGTCGGCGTGATCGCCAATCAGGCGCAGGTCGACGATCTGCTCGACAGCCTCGGTTTCTGAGGCCTTTCGGGGCGCGCGACGGCGCGCCCCGAAAGTTGCGCAGCGTCGCGCAAAGATTGGTGTATATAGCGTTGCTATATACACTGTGGCGATTATAATTTGTACTCCAGTTAAAGGAGGTCGCCATGACGTTAGGTTCTGTCTTTACCAATAATCGGACGCAGGCCGTGCGCTTGCCTGCAGAGGTGCGTTTCCCCGATACCGTTTCTAAAGTGACCGTCCGCGTAGTGGGCAAAGAGCGCATTCTTGCGCCGGTGGAGAATACCTGGGACAGTTTCTTCTGTGCGGAAAATGAGGTGAGCGATGACTTCCTCGATGAACGTGCCGGGCAACACCAGCGCGAGCGGGAAGAACTTTGATGTTCAGCCATATGCTGGACACCAACATTGTTATCTATGTCATCAAGCGCCGGCCGCTGGAAATGCTGGAGGCGTTCAATCGCTATGCGGGCAAAATGGTCATTTCGTCGGTCACCTATGGCGAATTGGTTCACGGAGTGGAGAAAAGCGCGCGTCCGGCGGTTAACGCCAGAGTGGTTGAGGATTTTGTCTCCCGATTGGACATTCTCGATTACGGCGCCAAAGCGGCTTCGCACTACGGCAACATTCGGGCTGCGCTGGAACGTCAGGGAACGCCTATTGGCGTAAACGATCTGCATATCGCCGGGCATGCGCGCAGCGAAGGATTGATTCTGGTGACCAATAACCGACGCGAATTTGAGCGCGTTGATGGCTTACGGCTGGAAAATTGGCTGTAACGTCTCCCCCTTGATTGCCTCATCCCCTAAATAACCCGCCTTTTTCCCCGTTGTTCCCCCAATGACATCGCCAATTTTTTGGCATGCTGACCGCCATTCTTTACCCTCCCGACACAGGAACGGCGTTTCGTGGCTGAAGACAGCGATCTGGAAAAAAGCGAGGCCCCCACGCCCCACAGGCTGGAAAAGGCGCGTGAAGACGGCCAGATCCCGCGCTCGCGCGAGCTGACCTCGGTACTGATGCTGCTCTCGGGCCTGGCGATTATCCTGATGTCCGGCAGCAACATGGCGCAACAGCTGGCGGCGATGCTCACGCAAGGTCTGAACTTCGATCACGGCATGGTCAGCAACGATAAACAGATGCTGCGCCAATTGGGCATGTTGCTGCGCCAGGCGGTGCTGGCGCTGCTGCCGATCATGGCGGGGCTGGTGCTGGTGGCGCTCGCCGCGCCGATGTTGCTGGGGGGCATTTTGTTCAGCGGCAAGTCGATCAAGTTCGATTTGAAGCGGCTGAACCCGCTATCCGGGTTGAAGCGCATCTTTTCCAGCCAGGTGCTGGCCGAGCTGCTGAAAGGGATCCTGAAAGCGACGCTGGTCGGTTGGGTGACTGGCCTCTATCTGTGGCACAACTGGGCGGCGATGCTGCATCTGATGACCCAGCAGCCGCTCGATGCGCTGGGCAACGCGCTGCAGATGATTCTGTTCTGCGGTTTTCTGGTGGTGCTGGGGTTGACGCCGATGGTGGCGTTCGACGTGTTTTATCAGCTGTGGAGTCACTTCAAGAAGCTGAAGATGACCAAGCAGGATATTCGCGACGAGTTCAAAGACCAGGAAGGGGACCCGCACGTCAAGGGACGCATTCGTCAGCAGCAGCGGGCGATCGCCCGGCGCCGCATGATGGCCGACGTGCCCAAGGCGGACGTGATCGTCACCAACCCGACGCACTACGCCGTCGCATTGCAGTACAACGACAAAAAAATGAGTGCGCCGAAAGTGCTGGCCAAAGGGGCTGGCGAAATCGCCTTGCGCATTCGCGAACTTGGCGCGGAACACCGCATCCCGATGCTGGAGGCGCCGCCGCTGGCGCGCGCGCTGTATCGGCACAGCGAGATCGGCCAGCATATTCCGGCCACCCTGTATGCCGCGGTCGCCGAGGTGCTGGCCTGGGTGTACCAGCTGCGCCGCTGGCGGCGTGAGGGCGGCCTGATCCCGAAAAAACCTGAACGTTTACCGGTGCCGGAAGCACTGGATTTTGCAAAAGAGAGTGACTCTGATGGCTAATTTGGCCTCCCTGCTTCGTTTGCCGGGCAATTTTAAAGATACGCAGTGGCAGGTGCTGGCCGGCCCGGTGCTGATCCTGCTGATCCTGTCGATGATGGTGTTGCCGTTGCCGGCGTTTATCCTCGACCTGCTGTTTACCTTCAACATCGCGCTGTCGATCATGGTGCTGCTGGTGGCGATGTTCACCCAGCGCACGCTCGAATTCGCCGCCTTCCCGACCATCCTGCTGTTCTCCACATTGCTGCGTTTATCGCTCAACGTCGCGTCGACGCGCATCATCTTGCTGGAAGGGCACACCGGCTCCGCCGCCGCCGGCCGCGTGGTGGAAGCCTTCGGCCACTTCCTGGTGGGGGGCAACTTCGCCATCGGCATCGTGGTGTTCATCATCCTGGTGCTGATTAACTTCATGGTGATCACCAAGGGGGCGGGGCGTATCGCCGAAGTGGGCGCGCGCTTCGTGCTGGACGGCATGCCGGGTAAACAGATGGCGATCGACGCCGATCTGAACGCCGGCCTGATCGGTGAAGACGAAGCGAAGAAACGCCGCGCCGAAGTGACCCAGGAGGCCGACTTTTACGGCTCGATGGACGGCGCCAGTAAATTCGTGCGCGGCGACGCCATCGCCGGCCTGATGATCATGGTGCTGAACGTAGTCGGCGGCCTGTTGGTCGGCGTGGTGCAACATGGCATGGAGCTGGGGGCGGCGGCGGAAAGCTATACGCTGCTGACCATCGGTGACGGCCTGGTGGCGCAGATCCCGGCGTTGGTGATCTCCACCGCCGCCGGCGTCATCGTCACCCGCGTTGCGACCGATCAGGACGTCGGCGAGCAGATGGTGGGCCAGCTGTTCAACAATCCGCGCGTGATGCTGCTGAGCGCCGGGGTGCTGGGGCTGTTGGGCCTGGTGCCGGGCATGCCGAACCTGGTGTTCCTGCTGTTTACCGCCGCTTTGCTGGGCCTGGCCTGGTGGCTGCGCGGCCGTGAACAACAGGCGCCGAAAACGGTGGAAGATCCGGTGATGCCGGAGAATCCGCAGGCCGCCGAAGCCAGCTGGGCCGACGTGCAGTTGGAAGATCCGCTGGGGATGGAGGTGGGCTACCGGCTGATTCCGATGGTCGATTTTCAGCAGAACGGCGAACTGCTGGGCCGTATCCGCGGTATCCGCAAGAAATTCGCCCAGGACATGGGCTATCTGCCGCCGGTGGTGCACATTCGCGACAACCTGGAACTGCCGCCCGCCAGCTACCGCATCCTGATGAAAGGCGTCGAGATCGGCAGCGGTGAAGCGCAGCCGGGCCGCTGGCTGGCGATCAACCCCGGCAATGCCGTAGGCGATCTGGCGGGTGATAAAACCGTCGATCCGGCCTTTGGGCTGGAAGCGGTGTGGATCGACAGCGCCTTGCGCGAACAGGCGCAGATCCAGGGCTATACCGTGGTGGAAGCCAGCACCGTGGTGGCGACGCACCTCAATCACCTGATTGGCCAGTTCGCCAGCGAGCTGTTCGGCCGCCAGGAGACCCAACAGCTGTTGGATCGCGTGTCGCAGGAGATGCCGAAGCTGACCGAAGACTTCGTGCCGGGCGTGGTGTCGCTGACGACGCTGCACAAGGTGCTGCAAAATCTGCTGGCCGAGCGCGTGTCCATTCGCGATATGCGCACCATCGTCGAAACGCTGGCGGAACATGCCCCGGCGCAGAGCGATCCTTATGAATTGACCACCGTGGTGCGAGTGGCGCTGGGCAGGGCGATCACGCAGCAGTGGTTCCCGGGCAACGGCGAGATTCAGGTTATCGGCTTGGATACCCAGTTGGAGCGTCTGTTGCTGCAGGCGTTGCAGGGCGGCGGCGGTCTGGAGCCGGGGCTGGCCGATCGTCTGTTGGATCAGGCGCGCCAGGCGTTGCAGCGGCAAGAAATGCTCAGCGCGCCGCCGGTGCTGCTGGTCAACCATGCGCTGCGGGCCTTGCTGGCGCGCTTCCTGCGCCGCAGTCTGCCGCAGATCGTGGTGCTGTCCAACCTGGAGATCAACGACGATCGCCAGATTCGCATGACCTCGACCATCGGAGCGGCCTGATGAAACGCTGTCTGTTCGTATTTTGTTTGCTGGCTCCGCTCGCCGCCGGCGCGGTGTCCGGCTCCTGGGTGGCTGAAGGGGCGGGGGTCACGCTGGAACAGGGCGGGATGCGCGATGAATCCGCCGCTTTGCGGCCGCCGAACGCGCTGCCGGATGCCCATGCGCGCATCACCAGCGTCAGCTGGCGCTACCGTTTGCTGGGGCCGGAGCCAGTGGGGCTGCAGGCCCAGCTCTGCACGGTAAACCGCTGCATTCCACTGGGCGGCGGCAGCGGCAGCAGCAACGGTCTGCAGGGCGAACCGGCCAATGCGGAATTGCGCTTTGTCTATTACGTGCAGTCGCAAGGCGGGCTGAATCCGCCGCTGCGGGTGATTGGCAATCAGGTGATCGTCAATTATCAGTAACATCAGGCCAGAATTTGCAGGCCGTTGCGTTCCACCAGCGTCAGCAGTTTCATCGCGGCGGAGTTCGGTTGCGCTTCGCCGCGCTCCCATTTTTGCACCGCTTTTTTGCTGACGTTGAGATACAGCGCAAACACCGGCTGACTGACGTTTTCCCGTTCGCGCAGCGCGCGGATCTCGGCCGGCCCGAACTGTTTCACCGGCCGCAGGCACAGCATGTCGAAGGTGCGCATGGTCACGTCATCGACGAAACCGGCGCGATGCAGGCCCTGAACTTCCTGGTGGATCTCGGCAAGAATTTTACTCATCGCTTAGCCTCCGTAATTCCTTGTTGTTGACCAGCTGGTAGAGTCTGAATGGCGAATAATCCAGATACAGCGCAGCCAGATGTTTCAATCCCTGTAACTCATCCGCACTGATGTTTTCTCTCTCACTTTTGGCAAAGCCGCGCATAAAAAACAGGCGGTCTTCATCGCGAAAAACGATCAGTACCCGATAGCCGCCACGTTTGCCCGCACCAGCCCGAGCGATGCGCTTTTTGTATACGCAACCGCCAAGATTGGCATCGTACAGCTGATGTTGCATCTCTCGCGCCGCTTTCACTATCGTGGCGTCGCTAATGCGCTCGCGTGCGGCAAAACCCTGAAAGGTTTTGGTGAGATAAATGTCGGCCATTCGCTCTCCCTGCGAATCTATACCCGTTAAGGGTATATTTCAAGTGGTTTAAAAATAACCACAGGGTGACAAGCGGCCAAAGGGAAAGAAACAGCCAAATTCACGCCATGCGCAGCCTGACGCAAAGCCTTAAGTGAATTCAAAGAGTGATAGGGAGAAAATGCGACGGGATGCGCAGAAGCCGGTTAACGCATGCCCGGTGATAGGCTCACCGGGCAAATGAGTCAGGTCAGACGCCGATTTTTCTGCCGAGCAGGCTGCCGGCGTGCGACTGGCCGTCCGGGCCATACAGCGATTTGTTGTTTTTGCTGAGGATGGCCAGCGCCTGAGCGTTATGGTCGATCTGCTGATTGAGCAGCAGACCGTTATGCTGATTCTTTTCGCGCAGCGTTTGGCTCAGCAATTGAACGCGCTGCCAACGATCGGCCAGGGGCGCTTGGCTGGCATAGGGGGCGCGTTGCCCGCAGGTTTTTTCCTGCCCCAGGCGCTGTTGCTCGAGATAAGCGACCGTCGCCAGCAGTTGGCTTTTGGCATCGGTGACGCGCTGCAAGGCCACGCCCGGCAACTGGCCGGAGCACAGCAAGTCGTGCTCTTCCTCCAGCACGCCATTGAGCGCCTGCAGCGTCTCCAACAGTTTATCCAGCAGTTGTGCCAGCTTTTCCATAGTAATGACTTATCCTTTACCGCTACTCGCCGCGCGCTGTCAGTCGCGTCCGGCGATCCATTGAACATCGCTCTGCGCGTCTTGCAGCAGCGCATCGGCGATTTTGCCGGCGTCCATCTTCAGTTCACCGTTGCGGATCGCCTGTTTGATGGCCTCGACCCGACCCATATCGATATCCTGGGTGCCCGGCTGCATAAGGCGCGCCTGCGCCTCGCTCAGTTTGACCTGCGTGCCGCTGACGGCGGTTTCTGCCACGGCGGCCTTACGCGGTTGGAGCGGGTTGTCGGCCGGGGTTTCACGCGGTTGCACAGTGGAAACCGGCTGTAACCGCTGGGTGCGATCGATACTCATGGTCCATCTCCGTTTACGCCGTCGCCGCTTGCGGGCGACGACGCTGCAATGAAAGTGTTGCGGCCCTGGTGGCCAATAAAATGCTGCTTGCTTTGTCTTATCGGCAAGGTTGGCGGAACCTTTACTTTTTTATAACGTAATGCGGATCGCGCCGTCGTCCCCGACCACGCCGCTGACGATCTGCCCGGAGGCCATGCGTACCCGCACGCTGTCTTCGGCGGCGGCGTTGTTCATCGCCTTACCCGCACCGCTGATGCTGAATCCTTCGCCCTGTGCGTTGACCTGCACCGGTTGCCCAGCCTTGATAATCCAGGCGCGGCGCAGCATGGCGAGGGTCAGCGGCTGACCGGGGCTGATGTTGCGCAGGCTGACGGCGCCTAACGCTTTGCCCGCTTCGGTCAGCGCGCGCGGCGGCAGGGTATCGAGCCGGCCCTGTTTCAACGTCAGATCCGCCGCCGTCAACCGGCTGCCGGCGCTGATGCCGCGCGCCGAAACGAGATAGCGGCCGAACACCTGCACCTGCGTCTGGATAAAACGCCGCTCCTGGCCACAGCGCGCCGAAATGCTGACGTTGCCGCCGATCCGCGCGTTGGGCGACAGCGACAGCTGCGGCAGTTCGCAAGCGGGCCATTGGTTCGGCGGCGTGCGCACCCGCACTTTTACCTGTACCGGTTCGCCGCTGAACTTGCCTTGGATGAAGCTTTCGATTTGCGTCGCCAGATCGTCGGCGCGCGCGTTCAGACTGCACAGCAGGCCGATAAGCAGCAGCATTTTACCTTTCATCGTCATCTTCTCAAGCTTCATCGGGATACGCGTAAGTGTACCCGCAGCGCGCGCAGGCTAAGCAGATAAATAGCGCCCCATTTTGCGTTTATTCCCGCGATAGGGTGGCGCAGGGGGCGTTTATGCTGTCGACTCCAAATTCTAACCTCGCGGAGGGAGCATGCTCGACAAACTGGACGCGGCTCTGCGCTTTGGCCAAGAAGCGCTGAACTTGCGCGCCCAGCGGCAGGAAATTCTGGCCGCCAACATCGCCAACGCAGACACGCCGGGTTATCAGGCGCGGGATATCGATTTCGCCAGCCAATTGAACAAGGTGCTGGAACAAGGGCGCGTCAACGGCAACGGCATGGCGCTGAACCTGACGGCGGCGCGCCACATCCCGGCGCAGACCCTGCAGCCGCCACAGCTTGATCTGCTGTTCCGGGTGCCGGACCAGCCGTCGATGGACGGCAACACGGTGGACATGGATCGCGAACGCACCAACTTTGCCGATAACAGCCTGAAATATCAGACCGACCTGACGCTGCTCAACGGGCAGATCAAAGGGATGATGTCCGTGCTGCAACAAGGATAAGGCGCATGTCTTTACTGAATATTTTTGATATCTCCGGCTCGGCGTTATCGGCGCAATCCCAGCGCATGAACGTCAGCGCCAGCAACATGGCCAACGCCGACAGCGTGACCGGCCCGGACGGTGAACCTTACCGCGCCAAGCAGGTGGTGTTCCAGGTCGCGGCGGCGCCAGGGCAGCCGACCGGCGGCGTGCGCGTCGCCCAGGTGGTGGACGATCCGGCGCCCGAGCGCCTGGTGTATCAGCCGGGCAACCCGCTGGCGGACGCCAAGGGGTATGTGCGCATGCCGAACGTCGACGTGGTGGGGGAAATGGTCAACACCATCTCCGCTTCCCGCAGCTACCAGGCCAACGTCGAGGTGCTCAACACCACCAAGTCGATGATGATGAAAACCCTGACGCTGGGTCAGTAACCGGAGATTTCCATGGCTATCGCCGCAACCACCAACGAGTCGTTGGACAACACCGTCATCGGTAACAACAGCAAGACCACCAACAGCCAGGATCTGCACAACAGCTTCCTGACGCTGCTGGTCGCGCAGTTGAAAAACCAGGATCCGACCAACCCGATGCAGAACAACGAGCTGACGTCGCAGCTGGCGCAGATCAACACCGTTCAGGGCATCGAAAAACTCAACACCACGCTGGGGTCGATCTCCGGCCAGATCAACAGCAACCAGTCGCTGCAGGCCACTGCGCTGATCGGTCACGGCGTGATGGTGCCGGGCAACAATATTCTGGTCGGCAGCAAGGACGGCAAGGTCAGCACCACGCCGTTCGGCGTGGAACTGGAGCGCGCAGCCGATCAGGTGACCGCCACCATTACCAACGCCAGCGGGCAGGTGGTGCGCACCATTGAAATTGGCGGCCTGACCGCCGGCGTGCACGCCTTCACCTGGGATGGATCGCTGGATGATGGCACCACCGCGCCCGACGGCGCCTACAAAGTGGCCGTCAACGCCAAAGGCAACGGCGAGCAACTGGTGGCGCGCAGCCTGCATTTCGGCCTGGTGAACGGCGTGATCCGCGACGGCAACGGCGCCAAGCTGGATCTCGGCCTGGCGGGCAACGCCACCCTGGAAGACGTGCGACAGATCTTATAACCCTAAGCATCAGGCTCAATCGGACGATAGCCTGACCACTATTCGGAGAATAATATGGCCTTTTCTCAGGCAGTCAGCGGCTTGAACGCGGCAGCAACCAACCTGGACGTGATCGGTAACAACATCGCCAACTCCGCGACCGCGGGCTTCAAATCCGGCAGCGTCTCCTTTGCCGACATGTTCGCCGGTTCGCAGGTCGGGCTGGGCGTCAAAGTGTCCGGCATCACCCAGAACTTCAAGGGCGGCACCACCACCGGCACCAGCCGCGCGCTGGATGTGGCCATCAACGGCAACGGTTTTTTCCGCATGCAGGATAAAGACGGCGGCATCTTCTATACCCGCAACGGCCAGTTCAAGCTTGACGAGAACCGCAACCTGACCAACATGCAGGGCCTGCAGCTGACCGGCTATCCGGCGGCCGGTTCCCCGCCGACCATCCAGCAGGGCGCCAACCCGGTGCCGCTGAGCATTCCTGAAGGCATGATGAACGCCAAGGCGTCCACCTCCGGCGAGATGGTGACTAACCTGAAGTCCACCCATAAAGTGCCGGAGAACAAGACGTTCGATCCGACCAAGCAGGACAGCTACAACTACGTCAACACCATCACCGCCTACGACTCGCTGGGTAACGCGCACAACATCAATGCTTACTTTGTGAAGACCGAAGACAACAAGTGGCAGGTCTACACCCAGGACGGCAGCGCCGCGCCGGTTGACGCCGGCACCATGGAGTTCAGCACCAGCGGCAACCTGGTGAAAACCACCAGCACCAACGGCGCGCCGGGCGAGTTCAGCATGGTGATCCCGATGACCGCCAAAGACGGCGCGCCGGCGCAAAACTTCACCCTGAGCTTCGCCGGCAGCATGCAGCAGAACGTGGGCAGCGACTCGGTGAGCAAAGTGGCGCAGGACGGCTATGCCGCCGGTGAATACACCAACTTCCAAATCAACAACGACGGCACCGTCGTTGGGATCTACTCCAACCAGCAGACCCAGGTGCTGGGCCAGATCGTCATGGCCAACTTCTCCAACCCGGAAGGGCTGGCGTCGCAGGGTGATAACGTTTGGCAGGAAACCGGCGCGTCCGGCCAGCCGCGCGTCGGTCTGTCGGGCGGCGGCGGCTTCGGCAAGCTGACCAGCGGCGCGCTGGAATCTTCCAACGTCGATCTGAGCCAGGAGCTGGTGAACATGATCGTCGCACAGCGTAACTACCAGTCCAACGCCCAGACCATCAAGACGCAGGACTCCATCCTGCAGACGCTGGTTAGCCTGCGCTAATAGGATCGAGTTATGGATCACGCGATTTATACCGCGATGGGCGCGGCGCGCCAAACGCTGGAGCAGCAGTCCATTACCGCCAACAACCTGGCCAACGCGTCGACGCCGGGCTTTCGCGCCCAGCTCGCCGCGTTGCGCGCGGTGCCGGTCGACGGTCCGAGCCTGGCGACCCGCACCTTGGTGACTGCCTCGACGCCGGGCGCCGACATGAGCCAGGGCGCGCTGAACTACACGGCGCGCCCGCTGGACGTGGCGCTGCAGCAGGATGGTTTTTTGGCGGTGAGCCTGCCGGGCGGCGGTGAAGCTTACACCCGCAACGGCAACATTCAGATCTCCTCCACCGGGCAGTTGACGGTGCAGGGGATGCCGCTGATGGGCGACGGCGGGCCGATCGAGGTGCCGCCGTCGGCGGAGATCACCATCGCGGCCGACGGCACCATTTCGGCGCTGAACGCCGGCGATCCGCCGAACACCATCGCGCAGATTGGCCGCCTGAAGCTGGTGAAAGCCGACGCGCGCGAAGTGATGCGCGGTGACGACGGGCTGTTCCGCCTGACGCCGGAAACCCAACAGCTGCGCGGCAATCAGTTGCAAAACGATCCGCAGGTGCGGGTGATGCCCGGGGTGCTGGAAGGCAGCAACGTCAAGCCGATGGAGACCATGGTCGACATGATCGCCAACGCCCGCCGTTTTGAAATGCAAATGAAGGTCATCCACAGCGTGGATGAAAACGAACAGCGTGCCAACTCACTGCTCTCAGTGAGCTAAGCAGCAAGGAAATAACCGATGATTCCATCCTTATGGATTGCCAAAACCGGTCTGGACGCGCAGCAGACCAACATGGACGTGATCGCCAACAACCTGGCGAACGTCAGCACCAACGGCTTCAAGCGCCAGCGTGCGGTATTTGAAGATCTGCTGTACCAGACCATGCGTCAGCCGGGCGCGCAGTCCTCCGAGCAGACTACGCTGCCTTCCGGTCTGCAGATCGGCACCGGCGTGCGTCCGGTGGCGACCGAGCGCCTGCACAGCCAGGGCAACCTGTCGCAGACCAACAACAGCAAAGACGTCGCCATCAAGGGGCAGGGTTTCTTCCAGGTGATGCTGCCGGACGGCACCCAGGCCTACACCCGCGACGGGTCGTTCCAGATCGATCAGAACGGCCAGCTGGTCACCTCCAGCGGTTTCCAGGTGCAGCCGGCGATCACCATTCCGGCGAACGCGCTGTCCATCACCGTCGGCCGCGACGGTATCGTCAGCGTTACCCAGCAAGGGCAGACCGCCGCTCAGCAGGTGGGCCAACTGACGCTGACGACCTTTGTCAACGACAGCGGTCTGGAGAGAGTGGGCGAGAATCTGTATCAGGAAACCGAAAGCTCGGGCGCGCCGAACGAGAGCACGCCGGGGCTGAACGGCGCCGGTCTGCTGTATCAGGGCTACGTGGAGACCTCCAACGTCAACGTGGCGGAGGAGCTGGTCAACATGATCCAGACTCAGCGCGCTTATGAGATCAACAGCAAAGCGGTATCGACCTCCGATCAGATGCTGCAAAAGCTGACGCAACTGTAATCTGTCCTTGACGGGCCCGGCATGTCGCGCCCGTCATTCTCTTTCGTGAAACAAAGGCGATACCCGTGGTAACCACATATTCGATGGCAATCCTGCCGCGGCAGGGACAACGCTGGCTGGCGGGAATGGTGATGCTGACGCTGAGCGGCTGCGCTTATATTCCGCATAAACCGCTGGTGGACGGCGCGACCACGGCGCAGCCCGCGCCGGCCAGCGCGCCGATGCCGAACGGCTCGATCTTCCAGACGGTGCAGCCGATGAACTACGGCTATCAGCCGCTGTTCGAAGACCGCCGTCCGCGCAACGTCGGCGACACCCTGACCATCGTGCTGCAGGAAAACGTCAGCGCCAGCAAGAGCTCCTCCGCCAACGCCAGCCGCAACGGCGCCAGCAAGTTCGGCGTCGCCACCTCGCCGCGTTACCTCGACGGCCTGTTGGGCAATGCGCGCGCCGATATGGACATTTCCGGCGACAGCACCTTCGGCGGCAAGGGCGGCGCCAACGCCAACAACACCTTCAACGGCACCATTACGGTGACGGTCAACCAGGTACTGGCCAACGGCAACCTGCACGTGGTGGGGGAAAAGCAGATCGCCATCAACCAGGGCACCGAATTCATCCGCTTCTCCGGCGTCGTCAACCCGCGCACCATCAGCGGCAACAACTCGGTGACCTCGACGCAGGTGGCGGACGCGCGTATCGAATACGTCGGCAATGGCTATATCAACGAAGCGCAGACCATGGGCTGGCTGCAGCGCTTCTTCTTAAATGTTTCACCGTTCTAAGGATTGACTGATGCTGAAAAAATGGTTTATCGCGCTGTTCGTCGGGCTGGTGTGCTTGCCGGCGGCGGCGGAGCGCATCCGCGATCTGGTGACGGTGCAGGGCGTGCGAGACAACGCCCTGATCGGCTACGGCCTGGTGGTGGGGTTGGACGGCTCCGGCGACCAGACCATGCAGACGCCGTTCACCACCCAAAGCCTGAGCAATATGCTGTCGCAGCTGGGCATCACCGTGCCGCCGGGCACCAACATGCAGCTGAAAAACGTGGCGGCGGTGATGGTGACCGCCAAACTGCCGCCGTTCTCGCGCGCCGGGCAGAATATCGACGTGGTGGTTTCTTCGATGGGCAACGCCAAGAGCCTGCGTGGCGGCACCCTGCTGATGACGCCGCTCAAAGGCGTGGATAACCAGGTTTATGCGCTGGCGCAGGGCAACGTGCTGGTGGGCGGCGCGGGCGCGGCGGCCGGCGGCAGCAGCGTGCAGGTCAACCAGTTGGCGGGCGGGCGCATCAGCAACGGCGCCACCATCGAACGCGAGTTGCCGACCACCTTCGGCAGCGGCGGGGTGCTCAACCTGCAGCTGAACGACGAGGATTTCACGCTGGCGCAGCAGATCAGCGACGCCATCAACCGCCAACGCGGCGGCGGCACCGCGACGCCGCTCGACGCCCGCACCATTCAGGTGCTGGTGCCGCAGGGCAACAGCTCTCAGGTGCGCTTCCTGGCGGAGATTCAAAACATCACCGTCAACGTCGGCGCGATGGACGCCAAGGTGATCATCAACTCGCGCACCGGGTCGGTGGTGATGAACCGCGATGTGATCCTCGACTCTTGCGCCGTCGCCCAGGGCAACCTGTCGGTGGTGGTCGATCGGCAGAACACCGTCAGCCAGCCAACGACCCCGTTCGGCGGCGGCCAGACGGTGGTGACGCCAAACACCCAGATCTCGGTGCAACAGCAGGGCGGATCGCTGCAGAAGGTGAACGCCAGCGCCAACCTGAACAATGTGATCCGCGCGCTGAATGCGCTGGGTGCCACGCCGATCGATCTGATGTCGATCCTGCAGGCGATGCAGAGCGCCGGCTGCCTGCGCGCCAAGCTGGAAATCATCTGATGGCCGGCGATCTGATGGCGATGTCGGGCGCGGCCTATGACGCCCAGGCGCTGAACGGCCTGAAGCGCGACGCGGCGGCCGACCCGCAGGGCAACCTCAAGCAGGTGGCCCAGCAGGTAGAAGGCATGTTCGTGCAGATGATGCTGAAAAGCATGCGTTCCGCCTTGCCGCAGGACGGGGTATTGAGCAGCGATCAAACGCGGCTCTATACCTCGATGTATGACCAGCAAATCGCCCAGCAGATGTCGCAAAAAGGGCTGGGGCTGGCCGACATGATGGTCAAGCAGATGAGCAACGCCAACGCGGTGCCGAGCGAAACGGCGGGCCTGTCGCCGATGGCGCTGGACAACGAGGTGCTGCAAACGCTGCCGAACCAGGCGCTGGAGCAGATGGTGCGCCGGGCGATGCCGAAAGCCCCGCCGGCCGCCGCGCCGCTGTCGCTCAACAACGGCAACTTCGTCGCGCGCCTGTCGATACCGGCGAAGGTCGCCAGCCAGCAGAGCGGCATTCCGCATCAGCTGATCGTCGCGCAGGCGGCGCTGGAGTCCGGCTGGGGGCTGCGCGAGATCCCGACCTCAGACGGCACGCCGAGCTACAACCTGTTCGGCATCAAGGCCGGCGGCAGCTGGAACGGGCCGGTGACGGAGATCACCACCACCGAGTTCGAACAGGGCGCGGCGAAGAAGGTGAAGGCGAAGTTCCGCGTCTACGGCTCGTACGTCGAAGCGATCGCCGATTACGTCAAACTGCTGACCAACAACCCGCGCTACGCCGACGTGGCCGCCGCGCGCAGCCCGGAACAGGCGGCGCATGCGCTGCAGCGCGCCGGCTATGCCACCGATCCCCAGTACGCCAGCAAGTTGGTCAGCGTGATTCAGCAGATGAAGAACGCCGGGGAGCAGGCGGTGAAAGCTTACACCCACGATCTGAAAGATTTGTTCTAAATCCCCGTCATTCTTGACGCCGCAGCGGCGCCAATGAGTTAGGGGATCGGCGGCAATGGAGGCTGGCTGGATGCTGACCGCATTGCCGCTTTTTTTCCTCAAGTTCTTCTCATTTTTGCCGATAACCGAAACAGGCTGAGCGAACAGGCTCAGCAGCTCAATTAAGAACCCTGTGGGCCACCGGCGCCGCAGCATAAGGAATTCCGATGTCCAATAGCTTAATCAATACCGCGATGAGCGGGCTGAATGCGGCTCAGGTGGCGCTCAGTACCGTCAGCAACAACATCTCCAACTACAACGTGGCGGGCTACAACCGCCAGACCGCGATCCTGGCGCAGAACGGCGGCATGGCCACCATGAGCGGCTTTATCGGCAACGGCGTGACCGTCACCAGCGTCAACCGCGAGTACAACCAGTTCATCACCAACCAGCTGCGCGGCGCACAAAGCGCGTTCGGGGCGCAAAACGCCTATTACGAGAAGATTTCGCAGATCGACAACCTGTTGGCGAGCAAGACCAACCCGCTGTCGACCAACATGCAGGACTTCTTCACCAACCTGCAGAACCTGGTGAGCAACGCCGGTGACGACGCCGCGCGCCAGACGGTGCTGGGCAAGGCCAACGGCCTGGTGAACCAGTTCAACAACACCGATAAATTCCTGCGCGACATGGATAACGGCGTTAATCAACAGATCAGCGATACGGCGCAGCAGATCAACAGCTACGGCCAACAGATCGCCAAACTGAACGACGAGATCACCCGCCTGCGCGGCAGCGCCGGCGGCGAGCCGAATGCGTTGCTGGATCAGCGCGATCAGCTGGTCACCGAATTGAACCAGCTGGTGGGCGTACAGGTCACGCAACAGGACGGCGACGCCTATACCGTCTCCTTCGCCAACGGCTTGACCCTGGTGCAGGGCAGCAACACCTATCAGGTGGAAGCCGTGCCTTCCAGCAGCGATCCTTCCCGTCTGACCATCGGCTATAACCGCGGCAACGGCGCCAGCGAAGTGCCGGAAGGCCAGATCACCAGCGGCACGCTGAGCGGCGTGCTGAAATTCCGCAGCGAAACGCTGGACGGCGTGCGCAATCAGCTGGGCCAGTTGGCGCTGGCGATGGCGGACAGCTTTAACCAACAGCATCGCGCCGGCTTCGATCTGAACGGCGACGCGGGCGGCGACTTCTTCAGCTTCAGCGGCGGCCGGGTGGTGGATAACACCCGCAACACCGGCGACGCGTCGCTGTCAGTCTCTTACACCGATACCGGCAAGGTGAAGGCCAACGATTATCGCGTCGAGTTCGACGGCAGCAACTGGCAGGTCAGCCGCCTGCCGGACAACGTAAAAGTCAACGCGACGCCGGGCACCAGCGCCGACGGCAAGCCGACGCTGAACTTCGACGGGTTGGAAGTGAGCATCGACGGCAATGCGCAGGCCAAAGACAGCTTCACCGTGAAGCCGGTCAGCGACGTGGCGGGCAATCTGAAAGTGGCCATCACCGATTCGTCCAAGATCGCCGCCGCCGGTAAAGACGACAGCGGCCGCGGCGATAACGAAAACGCCAAGAAGCTGCTGGATCTGCAAACCAAAAACCTGGTGGACGGCAAGGCGACCCTGAGCGGCGCTTACGCCGGCATCGTCAGCGGCGTCGGCAACCAGACCGCTGCCGCCAAGGCCATCGCCACCTCGCAGGCCAAGATCGTCACGCAGCTGGGCGCGCAACAGCAGTCGATGTCCGGCGTCAACCTTGACGAAGAGTATGGCGAGCTGCTGCGTTTCCAGCAGTACTACATGGCCAACGCGCAGGTGATTCAGACCGCCAGCTCGCTGTTCGACGCGCTGCTGAATATTCGTTGATTTCATTGTTAATCGGCGCCGATAACGGCGCCGGTCGCTCAGAGTAAGGAACCCACAGCATGCGCATGAGCACCAGCATGATGTACCAACAGAACATGAACGGCATCACGGGCAACCAGTCGCTGTTCATGAAGGCGGCCGAGCAGCTTTCCTCGGGCAAGCGGGTGATCAACCCGTCCGACGATCCGCTGGCGGCGTCGCGCGCGGTGATGTTGTCGCAATCGCAGGCGGAAAACAGCCAGTACACGCTGGCGCGCACCTTCGCTCGTCAGAACGTGTCGATGGAAGAAACGGTCTTGGCCGGAGCGACCTCCACCATCGCGGACATGAAGGCGCTGATCGTCAACGCCGGCGGCACCGAAAGCGATAACGACCGCCAGTCGCTGGCCACCCAGCTGCAGGGGCTGAAAGATCAGCTGCTGAACCAGGCCAACAGCACCGACGGCAACGGCCGCTATATGTTCGGCGGATACGTGAACGACAAGGCGCCGTTTGTCGACAACGGCGGCACCGTCAGCTATCAGGGGGGCGACAAGACGGTAGAGCAGAAAGTGGACGCCAACCGCACCATGACCATCGGCCATACCGGCAACGCGGTGTTCATGTCGTTGACCAGCAACCCGAAGCCAGAGCCGGACGGCAGCGCGCCGGTCAGCAACATTTTCGAGAGCATCGACATCGCGTTGAATGCGCTGAAAATCCCGCTGCAGGGCGCCGACGAGGCCACCAAGCAGCAGGTGAACGATGCGCTGGCGAAAGCCAACCGCGGCCTGGACAACTCCTACAACAACGTGCTGAGCGTGCGCGCCGAGCTGGGCAGCCAGCTGCAGGAGATGGATCAACTGGACAGCATCGGCAAAGAGCGTGACATGACCAACCAGATCCAGATGAGCGCGCTGACGGATGCCGACCTGGCCGAGTCTATCTCGTCTTATTTCATGCAGCAGGCGGCGCTGCAGGCGTCGTATAAAACCTTTAGCGATATGCAGGGCATGTCGTTGTTCCAGATGAATCGTTAAGAGCAATACCCCGTTGCCTGACCGCGACGGGTTTCCCTTTAGTGCGCTTAGAAAATGCCCTCTCCGCCCCGCGGGGAGGGAGGCTTCTTGAAACCGGGCGCACTCGTTTGGCGCGTCGTTCGTTCTCCCACTACTGACTGAGCGACGCGCCTTTTTTTGTCTGCGTGTTCCCATTCACCTTAAGCCTTAGCGGAAAGGCACGCCGCGATCCCTATCGCCGCCGTTATTGCCGTCGCCGGCACCGCCCATCCGTTGCATTTCTTCTCTGGTCAGTTCTCTCAGCATAGGTCGATCTCCTGTTAACGCGACTTGGCGTTATTTTTAGGGACGTTGTTTTCGATTTGAGGCTTGCGGCTCTCATTGAACAGCCACCGTATTGGCGTATAGAGGCACTCGGCCAACTTCAATGAGCCAAATAAAGTAAACGGGATGATGACGAAACTATCGACGCCAGGCGGAAGAACAAATAATCCCCAGGAAAAACCCAGCGTATTTAAAATAGTGCTCATGATCAAAAGGGCGATGCTGCTGATGAATAAATCACTCAGCTGGAATTTTATCTTCATGTTTACACCGATTATATTTGGGTGAGGATTGCAGCGTGCTGTCTGTAAGGTTGCTTCCAATATAACGCTGGGGGGATAAGGTGGGAAATCTATTTTTCTTGTCAGTGAATAAATAAGAGATGTGAGTAAAGCAAATTATTAATGCATTACCTTTAAATTTAGCGTGGCAGCGAGGGCGACGTGCTGCATTATTTCATTCCTGACAATGAAATGCACAGGATGTCGACATGGCTTGCCGACGGGTGATCAATGCCGGTTACGGCAGGAGCCGGGTTGCCGTTCCGGTGCAGCGTCGAATGGCGCAGCAGAGGCCGGATACGGGCGCAACCCGGAATGTTTTGCTAAAAACCGTACGGGATTATTTCTTTTTCTTCACCACTTTCCATTTTTCACCGGCGGCCGTTTCGCTGATGGCAACTTTAAATTTGTTGCTTTTCCAGTGGGCCATGCCGAATAACCGGCGTGCTTTGCGGTTGCTTTTCGCTTTAATCATGATCTCGCTCCTGTAGTTAGCAAAGGTCGATGCTGCGCCCTGCAGCCGGCAGGCTGCCAGACGCATTTATTCAGGGTGTAAGTTATCTACCACGCATTTAACCCTGCGTGGCTGCGTTATTTTGTTTTTCTCTAACCAATAAGTTTGTATTATCGCCGCGGGTGACTGACGGGGTGCGGGCGATATTTTTTCTACCGGGTCTATTTTAAGTCGGGGTTTTATTTATTCAAGCCGCCGGAGACATTTGAACCGTAATCCGGATAAAAGCCGTTTCTCAGGCTTTTGTCCCAAGAAAGCGTTTTTATTGCCATTTTGTCTCAGGCGGAAGAGGGGGAAAGGAAGGGGCCGCACAGGGGCTCAGAAGGTCATGCCGCCGATCACCGCCGCCAGTCGATCGAACACTTCGCCGAACAGATGTTCGCAGAACGGCGCCAGCATCGGCATCATCATGCCCAGCGTCATGATGCCGAAGGTCATGGTGACCGGGAAGCCGATCACGAACACCGACAGCTGCGGCGTCATGCGGTTGAGCAGGCCGAGCGCCATGTTGAGCGTCAACAGCAGGCAGATCAGCGGCAGCGCCAACATCATGCCGTTGATGAAGATCAGCGAGCCGACCTGGGTTAACACCAGGAAACCGTTGCCGTTCAGCGGCTGCGTTTGGACAGGCAGGGTATGGAAGCTGTCAGCCAGCAGCGAAATCAGCCACAGATGGCCGTCGAAGCTGAGGAACAGCAACATCGCCAGCAGGTTAAGCAGGCGCGCCAGCACCGGCATGTTCGGGCCGCCGCTGGGATCGAAGAAGGTGGCGAACGACAGGCCCATCTGCATGCCGATCACTTCGCCCGCCAGGCGCACCGCCGCGAAGGCGAACTGCATGGTCAACCCCAGCGCCACGCCGATCAGTATTTGCTGAATCGCCAGCCACAGGCCGGCGGCGGAGAAGATGGGAATATTGCTGGCGGGCAGCGTCGGCGCGATCAGGATGACGATCAGCCCGCCAAGGCCGATTTTGACCTTTTTGCTGATTTGCTTTTCGCTGAATATCGGCGCGGTGCTGATCAGCGCCAGAATGCGCAGCAGCGGCCAAAAATAGTGGCTGAGCCAGACGGTGAGCTGGGCGCTGTCGAAAGTGAGCACGGTCAGCCGATCAGGGTAGGCAGGTTGCTGAACAGGGTGCGCATGTAGTCCAGCAACAGGTTCAGCATCCAGGGGCCGGCGATGATGATGGTGGCCACTACCGCCAGAATTTTGGGGATGAACGACAGCGTCATTTCGTTGATCTGGGTGGCGGCCTGCAGCAGGCTGACCACCAGGCCGCTGATGAGCGCCGCCAGCAGCAGCGGGGCGGCCAGCGCCAGCGCCACTTTCATCGCCTCGGTGCCGAGCGCCATAACCGATTCAGGTGTCATCTCGCTTTCTCCGGTCAGGGGTTACGAATAGAAGCTCTGCGCCAGCGAGCCAAGCAGCAGCTGCCAGCCATCGACCAGCACGAACAGCATCAGCTTGAACGGCAGCGAGATGGTGGCGGGCGGCACCATCATCATCCCCAGCGCCATCAGCACGCTGGCGACCACCAGGTCGATGATCAGGAACGGAATGAACACCGTAAAGCCGATCTGGAAGGCGGTTTTCAGTTCGCTGGTGACGTAGGCGGGCAGCAGGATGCGCATCGGCACCGCTTCCGGGCCGGCCAGCGGCGGCTGATTGGCCAGTCTGGCGTACAGCGCGAGATCGGTTTCGCGCGTTTGGCGCAGCATGAACTCGCGCAGCGGCTGCGCGCCTTTATCCAGCGCGACCTCCAGCCCGATTTTGTCCTGGCTGAACGGCAGGTAGGCGTCCTGATAGACCTTGTCGAACACCGGCGACATGATGAAGAAGGTCAGGAACAGCGCCAGCCCCAGCATCACCTGGTTCGGCGGCGCCGACGGCGTGCCCAGCGCATTGCGCAGCAGCCCGAGCACGATGATGATGCGGGTGAAGCTGGTCATCATCAGCAGCATGGCCGGCAGGAAGGTCAGCGAGGTCAACAGCACCAGCGTCTGCACCGGCAGCGACCAGCTTTGGCCGCCGTTGGCCAGCGGCTGGCTGATCAGCCCCGGCAGTTGTGCAAAAGCCGCCGGGCTGATCAGCAGCAGGGCGGCAGGGAGCCAAACCGCCGGGCGGCGGACGAGGGTATGAAGAGTCGAGGTCATGCCGATTTTTCCGGGCGTTTCAGTACTTTTTGCATCAGTTGGCGGAAGTCCGCCGGTGTCGCCGCGTTGGTCTCGCCCTCGTCTTTCGGCGGGGCGGGCAGGGTGTGCAGCGGGGTGATCTGCTGGGCGGTGACGCCCAAGACCAGCAAGGTGTCGTCGATTTCCACCACCACCACGCGTTCGCGCTGCCCGACCTGGCAGCTGGCGCGCAGGTTGAGCAGTTTGTTGTTGCGCGCCTGCGGGGCGAACCCCAGCCGACGGAACAGCCAACCGGCCAGCAGGATCAGCAGCAGAATGCCGCCGAGCGCGCTGCTGACCTGCATCAACACCGAACCGGCCGGCAGGGCCGGCGCGGCGGGTTGTTGGGTGCTTTGCACGGTAACGGGCGCGGCGGCGGTCATCAGCGGCTCAGTCGACGCATGCGTTCGGACGGGGTGATGATGTCGGTGATGCGCACGCCGAACTTGTCGGCCACCACCACCACTTCACCTTGTGCGATCAGGTAACCGTTGATCAGGATATCCAGCGGTTCGCCGGCCAGGCCGTCCAGCGCCACCACCGAGCCTTGCGACAGGCGCAGCAGCTCTTTGATGGTCATCTTGGTGCGCCCCAGTTCCACGGTCAGCTTGACCGGAATATCCAGGATCAGGTCGATATCCTGCAGGCTGCCGAGCGCATCCTGAGCTTCCAGCGACTTGAACACCCCTTCGGTGCTCGCGCCGGATTTCTCTGAAGACTGCTGCTCGTTAAACGCATCAGCCCACAGATCGTCCACGGATTCCTTTCCTTCGCCAGACGGTTGCTTAGGATCACTCATTGGGCTGTTCCTCACTCAGAGCATTCAAAATAGGGTTAATCAAATGTTCAACACGCAGGGCGTATTGCCCGTTTAACGTGCCGTATTGGCTGGTCAGAACCGGTACGCCGTCCACATGGGCGATCAGGCGTTCCGGCTTGTCTATCGGTAATACATCGCCCGGTTGCAGCTTCAGGACTTTTGACAGCCGCATCGGGATATCGACGAAGTTGGCGGTAAGCGTAAGTTCGGAGTGCTGCACCTGCTTCACCAGCGTTTCGCGCCAGTGGCTGTCTTCCTGCCGCGAATTTTCCAGCGGCGGGTTGGTCAACAGCTCGCGCAGCGGTTCGATCATCGCGAACGGAATGCAGATGTTGAACTCGCCGGTCAGCGCGCCGATCTCCACCTGGAACGGCGTGGTGACCACGATGTCGTTCGGCGAGGTGGTGATGTTGGTGAACTTCACCTGCATTTCGGCGCGCACGTACTCTACGTCGATCTTGTAGATGGCGCTCCAGGCGTCGCCGTAGGCGTCCAGCGCCAGGCGCAGCATGCGCTTGATCACCCGCTGTTCGGTCGGGGTGAACTCGCGGCCTTCGACCTTGGTCGGGAAGCGTCCGTCGCCGCCGAACAGGTTATCGACGGCGATGAACACCAGGCTCGGCGCGAACACGAACAGGGCGGTGCCGCGCAGCGGATTCAGATGCACCAGGTTCAGGTTGGTCGGCACCGGCAGGTTGCGGGCGAACTCGTGATACGGCTGGATTTTGATAGGGCCGACGGTAATGTCCGGGCTGCGGCGCAGCAGGCTGAACAACCCCATGCGGAACTGCCGGGCAAAACGTTCGTTGATGATTTCCAGCGCGTGCAGGCGCTCGCGCACCACGCGGCGCTGGGTGTTCGGATCGTAAGGCTTGACCTCGCTCTCTTTGCCGACCACCGCCTCGGGTTCATCACCCGCGCTGTCGCCGTTGAGCAAGGCGTCGATCTCTGCCTGTGAAAGAATGCTATCGCCCATAGTGATTACCGCAGTATGAAGGCGGTGAACAGCACGTCGCTGACCACCTGCTTCGGTTGTCCCTTAACCAGCGGCGGGCTGAGCACGTCCTTAATCTGCGCCACCAACTGTTGCTTCCCTTGTTCATTGGCCAGCTGGCTCGCTTCCTGACGGGAGAGCAGCATCAGCAGACGGCTGCGCACTTCCGGCAGAAAATCGTTCAGCTGGCGGCGGGTACTTTCGTCCGGCAGACGCAGCGTGAGGCCGATGTACAGCACGCGATCCGGGTTGTTGTCCGGCGTCACCAGGTTGACGGTAAAGGTGTCGAGCGGCATGAACACCGGCGCGGCCGGCGGTTGCTGTTTGGCTGCGGCCGGTTCGGCGCCGTTTTTATGCTGTTGCAGCAGCCACCAGCTGTAGCCCGCGGCGCCACAGGCGACGACGCTGATCAACACCAGCAGGATGACCAGAAGGGGGCGTTTCGGTGCTGCCGGAAGGGAGTTCTGAGACATAGCGAAATCTAATTCCTGTTGTTCCACCCGCGGCCGGCGAGGCGGCGGGCATAGCGCGCGGCAAAGCCGCACGCATGACATGTAAAGGTATTATCGCGTCTATTGTGGCGTGCAATAGCCTGAATAGACGCGCAAATGGGTGCCAGCTTGGGCGTTTGCGGCGACTTAGGCGAAAATATCGACGCCGTTGACCGCGCTGGCCATACGCTGCAGCGTCGCCGGTGCGCTGACGCCCTCGGCGGCTGCGCCGTCAGCGCCATGATGTTCAGCATAGCTGGAACGGCCCTGGCCGTTGGAAGCCTGCTGTTGCGCCTGCTGCCAGTGCGGGGTGGACTCGCCGCCCACGCTGCTCTGCCCCAGGTTGATACCGCTCTCCGCCAGCGCGTGCCGCAGCTGCGGCATCGCCGCTTCCACCGCCGCACGCACCTGACCGTGCGCGGAGGCGATGTGCAGCTGCGCCTGCTGGTCGTCCAGTTTCAGCGTGATCTGCAAGGCGCCCAGTTCCTGCGGGTGCAGGCGCAGCTCGGCGCTCTGCTGGCCGTTGCGGTGGAACATCAGCACCTGTTGGTTCAACGCCTGCTGCCATTCCGGGCTGCCCAGCTGCGCGTTGAGCTGCGGAGCCGGCGGTGCAGTCACCAGCGCGCTGGCCGGAGCGGCCGTTTGCGTCGGGCTGGCGGCGGCCAGGGCGACAGCGTGATTGAGCGTCGGTTGCTGCTGCGCATCGTTCGCCGGCAGCGGCTGTGCGGCGTTTGCGCGTTCACCGCTGGTCGGCTGCGGGAGCGCCGCGGCAGCGTTGTCGCCATCGGTAGCCGGCGCTTTCGCGCCCGTCACCGCCGGGGCGGAGGCCGCCGACGAGCGCGCGGCGGTGTTATCACCGGCCGCCGCGATGTTCAGCAGGCCGTTGCCGGGCTGCAGCGCAGTGGCCTCGTCAGCGTTTTCCATCGGCAGCGACCGTTGGCCTTCGGCCGGTTGCGCCTGAGCGACGATCGCGGCCGGCAGCATGGCGTACAGCGCCTGCAGCGTCGCGGCATCCAGCTCTTTGGCGGCGACGATCGGCGGCTGCGCCGGTTTATCGCCGGCGGCGGGCGCATCGCCTTCAACGGCTTCAGAAGAAGGCGCGTCGACTGAGGCTGACAGGTTCGGCAACAGGCCGCCGCGCTCGCCGAAGGTGGCCAGCAGCTGATTGAGCTGGTTGCGGCTCAGGGCCGGGGCGCGCTCCTCGTCCGCGCTCAGCGTGGCCGGCTGAGGTTTGCCATCGGCGGCGGGCGCGAAACGCGCGCCGAGCAGCTGGGCAAAAGCGGACGACAGCTGGCTTTCGTCCAGCGCCGAGGTCAGTTCGGTCAGACCGCCGGCGTCGCCGGGTAAGGCCAGGCCGGGCAGGGCGTTCAGATTCATGGGTTGATATTCCTTTGTGCGCTGCGTTGAGCGAATTCATCCATCAATTTTTGATCCCGTTTGTTCTCCTGCTGCTGCTCCGCGTTCATTGCGCGGGTATGCAGGGTTTCGAAAGCGTTCAGCCGCTGTTGTTTGTCTTGCCATTGCTTCACCGCGTGATCCACTTTCTGCCCCCACTGCAGCAGCTGCTGGCGGTGCTGGTCGATGGCCTGCTCCAGCGTGCCGATAAACTGCTGGTAGTTTTGCCAGCGTGAGCTGTCCATGCCGTCGCAGAGCGTATGATTCAGCTTCTGGCGGTATTCGTCCTGATAGTTGAGCAGCATCGACAGCTGTTGCTCCGCCGCTTGCTGCGCCTGCCGCACCTGACCCAGCTGTTGCGCGGCTTGCTCCACCGCATCCTGCGCCAGATCGCGCAGGGTAATCAGGGGGGATTGTGATTTCATCGCTGTGCGCCTCTGGTGACGTTAAACAATCAACTGCTGCAGCTGTTGACAGGCTTCATCATAGCCGCTGCGTTCGAAGATACCCTGCTGCAGGTAGGCTTCCATCTGCGGGTACAGCGTCATCGCTTTGTCCAGCAATGGATCGCTGCCCGCCGCGTAGGCGCCGACGCTGATCAGATCGCGGTTGCGCTGATAGCTGGCCAGCATCTGTTTGAAGGTGCGAACCCGGCGGTAATGCTCTTCGTCGATCAGCGACGTCATGGCGCGGCTGATTGACGCTTCGATGTCGATCGCCGGGTAGTGGCCGGCCTCCGCCAGCCGCCGCGACAGCACCACGTGGCCATCGAGGATGGCGCGCGCCGAGTCGGCGATCGGATCTTGCTGATCGTCCCCCTCGGTCAACACGGTGTAGAAAGCGGTGATGGAGCCGCCGCCGCTGATGCCGTTGCCCGCGCGTTCCACCAGCGCAGGCAGCTTGGCGAAGACCGAAGGCGGATAGCCTTTGGTCGCCGGCGGCTCGCCGATGGCCAGGGCGATCTCACGCTGCGCCATGGCGTAGCGGGTAAGGGAGTCCATGATCAGCAACACATGCTGCCCGCGGTCGCGGAAATCTTCGGCGATGCGGGTGGCGTAAGCCGCCCCCTGCATGCGCAGCAGCGGCGACACGTCCGCCGGTGCTGCGATCACTACCGAGCGCGCGCGGCCTTCGGCACCGAGAATGTTCTCGATAAAGTCTTTGACCTCGCGGCCTCGTTCGCCGATCAGGCCAACGACGATCACATCCGCCTGGGTATAACGGGCCATCATGCCGAGCAACACGCTCTTACCGACGCCGGAGCCGGCGAACAGGCCCATGCGTTGGCCGCGACCGACGGTCAGCAGGCCGTTGATGGTGCGCACCCCCACGTCCAGCACCTGCTCGATCGGCGTGCGCTGCAAGGGATTGAACGGCGCGGTGATCAGCGGCGCGCGGTAACCGGTTTCCGGCGAAGGCAGGCCGTCGAGCGGTTTGGCGCTGCCGTCCAGCACGCGCCCCAGCAGGGCCGGGCCGAGCGGCAGCTGTTTGCCGGCGCTTTGGCCTTCCGGCGCGATACGGGCGTAAACCCGCGCGCCCGGCACGATGCCTTCCACTTCTTCCAGCGGCATCAGGAATAGCCGCTGGCCGTTGAAGCCGACCACTTCGCTTTCCACTTCCTGCACTTCACCGGCGTCGTGCCGTTCGATGAGACAGGTCGCGCCGAGCGGCAGCTGCAGGCCGGTGGCCTCCAGCACCAGCCCGGTGGCGCGGGTCAGGCGACCGTAGCGGCGCACCGTCGGCGCGCGGGCGATGCGCTTTTCCAGCGTATCCAGAGAGCTCAGCCAGCGGCCGAGACGCGCAGTCATCAGACTTCTCCCGGTGCCGCCAGGCGGCACAGTTCATGCCAGCGCGTCGCCAGGCTGGCGTCGAGATCGCCTTCCTCGGCGCTGACCTTGCAGCCGCCCGGGTGCAGCTCGCCGTCCGCCAGCAGGCGCCAGCCGTGCAGGCTGAGGGTGACCCCCAGCTGCTGCTCGACGCGCGGGTAGTCGTCCGGGTGGACCCGCAGCTGCGGCTTGCCGTTGAACATCGGTTCCTGCTGGATCAGCTGTTGGATCTGCGCGAGCAGGGCGGTGCCGTCGCACACCGGCGGCTGGCCCAGCACCTGTTTGGCGGCGGTCAACGCCAACTGCATCAACCGTGACGCGATCACGCTGTCGAGCGCGTCCAGCGTGTGCTGGAATTCGGTAACCAACTGCTGCCAGTGGGCGGTCAGCGGCTGTTGCTGCTGCTGCGCTTCCAGCAGCCCTTGCTGACGGCCTTCTTCCAGACCGGACTGAAAACCGGCCTCATAGCCTTTCTGCTGGCCGTCGGCATAGCCCAGTTGCTGGCCCTGTTGCTCCGCCTGCAGGCGCAGCGTCGCCAGCTGCTGCTGTAATTCGGCCTGCGCGTCCGGCGACGGATCGTCAAGTTCGAGATCCGGCAATGGCGGCAGGTCGAGAACCGGTTTCTGTTCGCCCAAATCGTTGAGCGACCAGGGCTGCCAGGGCAGGGTGTTAATGCGATCAGACATAGGTGTCCTCGCCGCCGCCGATGATCATTTCGCCGGTTTCCGCCAGGCGTCTTACCACCAGCAGGATGGCTTTCTGCTCGTTCTCCACCTGCGACATGCGCACCGGCCCACGGTTGGCCAGGTCGTCGCGCAGGATGTCGGCGGCGCGTTGTGACATGTTCTTGAGGAACTTCTCGCGCAGCGGCTGTTCGGCGCCTTTCAACGCGATCAGCAGCGACTCGCCTTCCACTTCCTGCAGCAGGCGTTGGATGCTGCGATCGTCGACTTCCACCAGGTTTTCGAACAGGAACATCTCGTCGATGATCTTCTGCGCCAGCTCGCCGTCGTATTCGCGCATCGCGTCGATGACCGCTTCTTCCTGCTGGGTTTTCATCAGGTTGATGATCTCGGCGGCGGTGCGCACCCCGCCCATTTTGCTGCGCTTGAGGTTCTGGCCGTCGAGCAGGTTGTTCAGCACTTCGGTCAGTTCCGCCAACGCCGCCGGCTGCACGCCGCCGAAGGTGGCGATACGCAGCATCACGTCGTTGCGCAGGCGTTCGTCGAACAGGGCCAGGATGTCCGCCGCCTGGCCGCGTTTGAGGTGCACCAGAATGGTGGCGATGATCTGCGGGTGTTCGTCGCGGATCAGATCGGCGGCGCTCTGCGGCTCCATAAAGTTGAGCGTTTCCATGCCGGTGGTGGTCTCGCGCGATTCGAGAATGTCTTCCAACAGGCTGGCGGCGCGCTCTTCGCCCAGCGCCTTGACCAGCACCGAGCGCAGGTAGTCGCTGGCGTTGACGCTCAGCGCCGCATATTGCTCGGCGTCGTCTTCAAACTCGGTCAGTATCTCGCCGAGCTGTTTGTGTGAAACCTGGCTCATGCCGGCCATGGTGCCGCTCAGCAGCTGTACTTCGCGCGAGGAGAGGTGTTTGAACACCTCCGCCGCGCGATCTTCACCCAGCGTCATCAGCAAGATGGCGCTTTTGTCGGTTCCGGTCAGGCTCATATCTCGTTACTCATCCATTGGCGGATTACCAGAGCGACCACGCGCGGGTCTTTGTCAGCCAGATCGCGGATCCGCTGGCTCTGGACTTCTGCGCTGACGCGCTGCTGCGATTTGCGACGCTGCGCCAGCTCCTCGTTGCTCGGTTTATTGCTGTCGGCCGCTTTGGCGGCAGGGGCGTTGGCGGCGGCGAGGGCGGCCTGTTGCGCCGCCTGGCGCTGTTGCAGCTGCGGCCGCACCAGTTTGCGCCACAGCAGCCAGGCCACCAGCAGCACCAGCAGATAGCGGCCCGCGTCGATCAGGCGATCGATGAACGACTGGCTTTGCCAGAACGGCAATTCACCGCCGGTCACCTGGCTGTCGGTAAACGGCGTGTTGACCACGTTCAGGGTATCGCCGCGGCTGCTGGAGTAGCCCATCGCTTCACGCACCAGCGCTTCGATCTGCGCCAGCTGTTCTTTGCTCATCGGCTGCGGTTTGCCGTCTTTATCCGCGCCGAGGTAGTTGACCACCACGGCGACCGACAGACGCTGCACGGTGCCGGCTTTTTGCTGGGTATGACGGATGGTGCGATCGAGCTCGTAGTTGGTGGTCGCGTCGCGACGGGTATTTTGCGGCACGCCGCTGGCCGCCGCGCTGCGGGGGGTCGCGGCGTTTTGCGTGGTGGCGTTGGCGTTATTGCCCGCCGCCGGCTTGGCGGTTTCAATCGGCGCGGTGGCCGGCGCGCTCGGTTGGTTGGACAGCGCGCCCGGCACGCCACCCACCTGCGGCCCGCCGATCTGCTCGCTCAGGCTGGTTTGCTGGGAGCGGATAGCGGCTTTGTCCGGCTGCTGGTTCGGCTGGTACTGTTCATCGGTTTGCTCGCGCGTGGCGAAGTCGATCTGCGCCGTGACCTGCGCACGCACGTTGGCGCTGCCGACCACCGGGGCGAGGATCGCTTCGATGCGGCGCTGGAAGCCGTTTTCCACTTCGTTGGCGTATTTCAGCTGCGAGGCGTTGAGATCGCGCCCGGTGCCGTCGGACTGAGTCAGCAGGCGGCCGGCCTGATCGACCACGGTCACGTTGCCCGGCGGCAGACCGGCAACGCTGCTCGACACCATATAAACGATGGCGTTTATCTGGCCGTCGTCCAGCGCACGGCCGGGTTGCAGGGTGAGCGTTACCGAGGCGGAAGGGGATTTCTGTTCGCGCACGAACAGCGAAGGTTTAGGCAGCGCCAGGTGAACGCGGGCGTTTTGCACCGGCCCCAGCGATTCGATGGTGCGCGACAGCTCGCCCTCGAGGGCGCGCTGATAGTTAATCTGCTCGCTGAACTGGCTGATGCCGAATTTTTCCTGATCCAGCAGTTCGAAGCCGACGGCGCCGCCTTTCGGCAGCCCTTGCTGCGCCAGGCGCAGACGGGTTTCATGCACCTTTTCCGCCGGGATCAGCAGCGCCGCGCCATTCTCGGCAAAGCGGTAAGGGATATTCATCTGCGTCAGTTGGGTGACGATGGCGCCGCCGTCGCGGTCGTTCAGATTGCTGTACAGCACGCGGTAGTCGGGGCTTTTCACCCACAACAGCAGCGCGACGACGATCGCGATCGCGGCGGAAGCGGCGACCAGCAACGGAATTTTCGGGTTGGCGCGCAGACGGTTCCAGATGGCCTGCAGGCCGTTGTCGCGGCTTTCGCCGGCGGTTATCGAAGCACTCATTTTAGGTCTCGTCCTTCAATGGCGCTCACGATCCCGTACGGGCCGCTGAGCAGCTCCCTGCCAGGCTGATGAACGGTATGGTTAGCGTTGTGTGACAAAACAGACTCCCTGATACACATATCTTCTAAATAGCGGCGCTCCCATTTCTGGGCAGGCCATTATTCGCCTTATCAGACAATTCCGATTGCCCGATAAGCCGGGTTTTTTGCAGTTAATTAACCGCTTTAGGTCCGAAAACGCTGTGCTAGGGTGTGCATCATTGGAGAAGTGCAGGGTGAAAACGTCACCCGGCGAGACGAGAGGATTGAGGACCAGATGGCGATTCAGGGCATTGAAGGGGTACTGCAGCAGATGCAGACCATGGCGGTTCAGGCCGGCAAGATGGGGCAGAATGCGGCGCCGCAGGGCGTCAGCTTCGCCAGCGAACTGACCGCGGCGCTCGGCAAGATCAGCGAGACCCAGCAAACGGCGCGCAAACAGGCGCAGGACTTCGAGCTGGGCGCGCCAGGCATCAGCCTGAACGATGTGATGGTCGATCTGCAGAAATCGTCGGTCTCTTTGCAACTGGGCGTGCAGGTGCGCAACAAGCTGGTGGCGGCCTACCAGGACATCATGAATATGCCGGTGTGATGAACGTGCCGACTATTTTTCGGTGAAATTTGGCTCGGCGCTGTTACCTTAGAGTGACGGCCAGTCCGACAATGCTGAAGCCGCAGCGCCAACCGAGGAAAAAAAACCAGCTATCGAAATAGCTGGCTGAAGGTGCGATAAAACATTTATGTCATGTAGGAGCGTCGACAGCCGCTCGAGGTGGCGTCAACGCGATTATCATATTTGTTATATTATAACAAATCAATGCTGTCGTGCGTTTGCTTCAGCCCGCCAATTCTGCGATCCGCCGGTGGGCGTTCGCCAGCCCCTGATCGCGGCCGTGCGGTTTCATATCCAGCCCTTCGGCATAGATAAATTGCACGTCGCCGATCCCCATCAGCCCCAGCACCGAACGCAGGTAGGGCGTTACGGCATCGGTCGGATGCCCGGCGTGCATGCCGCCGCGTGAACTGAATACCAGCGCATTGACGCCTTCCACCAACCCCACCGGGTAGGTGGCGGTATAGTTGAAGGTCATCCGGGCGCGGGCTACCAGATCGAACCAGTTTTTCAGCTGGGTCGGGACGTTGAGGTTGTACATCGGCGCGCCGAGCAGCAGAAGATCGCTCTCTTTCAGTTCGGCAATCAGCCGGTCGGAGAGCGCCACCGCCGCTTTGGCGCGTGGGCTGATGTTTTCCGCGCCGCGCAGCGCACCGAACAGCTCGCCGTCCAATACCGGCAGATCCAACGCCGTCAGATCGTGTTCGACGATCCGATCTTCGTGTCCTTTCGCCTTACGCGCCGCCAGATAGCGGTCAATCAGGTTATTGGTCTGCGAGTCATTTCCCATAATGCTGGATTTGAGTACCAGTATTTTTTTCATGCTGTTGTCCTCTGACGGTCATCTGTGGTTTTCACCGGGGATTCGGAATGACAGCAGGTTATCATTGCTTGAGGTTCACCAGTGGTGATAGGTTTTCACTAAATTGATTCCAATTTGGAAGCGTTAAGATGAAAAGCGATCTGAGTGCGCTGCCGGCCTTTGTTGCCGTAGCGGAAGGCGGCAGTTTCGCCGCCGCCGCAGAGAAACTGCATCTGACGCGCTCTGCGGTCAGCAAAATCGTGTCGCGTCTCGAGGCTCGGCTTGGCGTGATGTTGTTTATGCGCACCACGCGCAGCCTGAGCCTGACGGATGAAGGGGCGCTGTACTATGAGCACTGCCGACAGGCGTTGGCAAACATTCAGGCGGCGGAAAACCAGCTCGACAGCGGCAAGATGCAGGTCAGCGGCCGGCTTAGAGTCTCGGTGCCGGTGCTGTTCGGCCATTTGTGCATTGCGCCCGTGTTGACGGCGCTGGCGAATGAGCATCCCTTACTGACGCTGGAGATTTCATTCAGCGACCGCAGGATCGATCTCGTCGACGAGGGGTTCGATCTGGCGGTTCGCATTGGCGAGCTGGCGGACAGCGGCAGCCTGGTAGCCCGGCGCTTGGGCGAACACGGCATGCTGCTGTGCGCCTCGCCCGATTATCTGCAGCGCTGCGGTGAACCGAGAACGGTAGAGGCGTTAAGCCGACATCAGGCGGTGGGGTATCTGCATGCCGGGGTCGTGCTGCCCTGGCAGCTTCGCGGTGAAAACGGCGAGCTGCGGCCGTTCAGGCCACCGGCCAAGATGATGATGGATGACATGCAGGGGATCGTCGATGCGGTATCCGCCGGCGCCGGTATTGCCTGGTTGCCGGAGTGGCTGGTGCGCGAGCGCTTGATGGCGGGGACGTTGGTGGAGATCATGCGCGGTGAGCCCAGCCTCAGTTTCCCGGTGAACGTCGTGTGGCCCTATATGCCTTACCAGCCGCTCAAGGTGCGGCTGGCGGTAGACAAACTGGTGGCGGAGCTGCCGGGAAAATTGGCGCTTGCGGCACCGTGGGTATCGCATCGCTCATGGCCGGTGCCATAACCGACTAATGTACCGAATAGAGGGCAGAAAATGGTGCTGTCAGGTTTATTGAATGCGCAGGTGACCGTTTATTATTACGTGATTAGTAGGGTTATTATTCGAGGCCGGTCAATGAGCACGAAAAGCGAATCCAGATGGCGTCTGATCAGTATTTTAATGTTGACGCTGCTGGCGGTATTAATTGGCGTTCTGGTTAAACTGGACTGAAGTCTGACCAGACGATAAAAAGCCTGGCCGTTTTATTGTGCGGCCAGTAAACGCATCATCTCTTCTTCATTCAGTAAGGCTAACAGCCACAGCCCCAACAAAATTATTACCAGAGAAAATAATCGCTTTTCATTACGCATCATTTAATTCGCTGTTCGGCGGATGGGCGTTGCTTAGCGTATCTCAGCGTTGTTACAACCGTTAGGGACTTGTGTTAAATAAAGCCATTTTGTTGCGCGTCTATTTATGTTTCTCCGGCGGCCATCGCCTCAACGCCCTGAGAGCCGGGTTCCATAATCCTTTGATGGCCGCGAATGGCGGTAGGCGCGAAACCGAAGCGTTTGCGAAAACGTTCGGCGAAACGCGATGCGCTTTCATAACCCACATGTTGCGCGATGGCGGAGATCGGCCAGTCGGTCGACTGCAGCAGGGCCAGCGCGCTACTCATGCGCACGTCGATCATCAGATTGCGCAATGCGGTATTTTCCATCGACAGTTTGCGGCGCAACATCACTTCACTCATCGACAGGCTTTCCGCGACTTTGGCCGCCGTCCAAATGCTGTGCGGGTCGGTCGCCAGGCAGCGGCGCACGCGTTGCGTCAGATCCTTGGCTTCGTTGTGAATAAAGCGAATGCCGAATTGGGCCAGCCACAGCAGAATTTCCAGCATTTTATGCCGCACGATGATGGTGGGAAAGCGTTGCCGCAGCGTCAGCGCCAGACCGGTGGTTTCAAAACTGTGCTTGAGGGCGCAGGGCAGGTTGCGCAGCGCCAGGACGGCCTCGAACGGCATCGGCGCCGGCGTTTCCTCCGCCGGAGGTTGGACGGTGAGCAACAGGGGATCGCAGGTCAGCAACTGACAGCTGAATACGCCGTCTTCGGACGGGCCGTTAATAATGTCCACCGTTTGCCCGCCGTCGATAATCAACAGCTCGCCGGGATGAGCGACCACTTCGTGTTGTTGCCAGCGTACGCGCTTATGGCCTTGTTGTATCAGATACAGATGTGGTTGCTCAAAATAGACTGAAGGGAATAATAATTCAGTATGCTGAATGATGTGCGCTGAGGCGCCAATTCCAGGACAGAGATTAATTGTACGTTCCATCGATATTCATTTCGCAGCCATTATCTGAGAATATCTTTACGCTTTGATCAGCGTTGGAGCAACATTTTTCCATGGGCCGTGAAACACAGCGGCGTGTTTTATCTATCAAAAATCAATTTCCTGCTGAACAGAAAACGTCCGTGTCGGGATGATGTTTATCCATTAAAGTGAGAGCCAGGCTCGAAGCGCGCATTTTACCAATTACCCATAAACTGAATAATTCAAATGCCATAGATTAATATCCTAACGTAACCCGAGAGTAATAGCGCATAGTGCTATTTAATCCATTTTCGTCAGTATTGTCGATCTTATCGGACCTGTGGTTCCCCCAGCAACAGCGCACGATCATGAAACTGGCCGTAGGTATTGTTGACCACGTTCTGGCGCGTGGACTGTTCGATCAGCATCTTCAGCTCATCCATTCGCTGCTGTAACAGACGCTTGAGCTCGGTTTCGTTGTCGAGGATCTGTTGCAACTTATTGCGCAACATCTCCTGCAGCGCCATGGACGGGCCGGCTTGCCCGGTATAGGCGGCGGTTTTTTCCACCGCCGTCACGTAAGCGAATTCGAGCTCGACGAGCTCCTCCCAGCGCCCGGTTTGCGCCAGCGCGATCATCTGGCTGCTCAGGCTATAAATTTGTTGATAAGCGGCTAACAGCTGCTGTTGACGTTCCATTACACGGCGTCCTGCGAAGGTTGGTAGTTAGGGCCGATTTGGCGCCAGGCGTCGGCGATGTTTTCCAGCAGTTTAACCACTTCGGCGATCGCCGCTTCGTCGTTGTGCAGGTTGGCCTGCATCAGTCGACGCTTCATGTAGTCGTACAATGCCGCCAGATTTTCGGCGATCTCGCCGCCCTGCTGAGGGTCGAGGCCACTTTTCAGGCCGTTGTCGATGATATTGATGGCTTTGGACAGCGCCATGCCTTTGCCGGCGATATCGCCCTGGTTCATCAGGATGCGTGCGCGAAGCAGGGCGCTGAGCGCCCCGTCGAACAACATCACGATTAACTGGTGCGGGCTGGCGCTCATGGCGCCGCTTTCCAGACTGACCTGTGCATAGGCCTGAGTGCCGCTACGGTTATACATGCTGTTTTCTTTACCTTGTTAAAGGGTTACTTGAACTGTTGAGCCAAATAGTTACTGGTGCCGTTCATTTTCGACATCATGGTATCCAGCTGAACGAACTGTTGCTTATAACGATCGATGGTGTTCTGAATGCTGGCGGTGACCGTTGTGATCTGGCTGTTCAGGCGATCGAGGTTGGTGTTGATGCTTTTGGTCGAGTTCTCGATGATGCCGCCGGATTTGATGTAGCTCTGGATCTCGTTGTGGATCTCGGTGGCCATGCCGGTGTCTTTGCCGTTACCGACGAAGAAGTTGCTGACTTGATCCGGCTTCTCATCCATCGCTTTCTTCAGCTTGGCGCTGTCGATTTCCAGCTTGCCGGTTTTGGTGTTGGTGGAAATGCCGAGGTTGCCCAGGCCTTTTAACTCCGGGTTGTCCTGGGCTGCGCTCAGCGCGCTTTTGATCGACGACTGAATGCCGCGCAGGGTGTTGTCGCCCAGCAGCGGGCCGTTGGTTGGGTTTGGCGCTTCGCCGGTTTTCACCGGGGTGAACTTGGACAACGCGTTGAAGGTGTCCAGCAGCGAGTTATAGCTGTCGACCCACTCTTTGATCTTGTCGGTGGTGCCGGCGGTGTTGGTGCTGATCACCAAATGTTGCGGTTCATCGGTTTTGGTTTTGGTTTTCAGATCGATGGTGACGCCTTGCAGGGCATCGCTGATCGAGTTGGTGCTGCGCTTGATAGCGGTGCCGTTCACCGTCAGCTCAGCATCCTGCGGCGCGACCGTCTGCTTCATGGCGGTGCCGGTGCCGCGGGTAGCGTTGTAGTTCAGGATATCGCCCAGTTGGTCGTCGTTATCGACCTGCAGAGAAATCTTGTTGTTTTCGCCGGTGGTGGAGGAGCTGATCGCCAACTGATAGTCGTTGTCGCCGACGCGCATGATGCTGGCGGTGACGCCGGCTTTGGCGCCGTTGATGGCGTCGCGCAGCTCAACCAGCGAGGTTTGATCGTCGCTGAGCGGGATTTTGGTTTCTTTCGGCGGGTTGCCGGCGGTGATGGTCAGGGAGCGGTCTGTCACGCCTTCAGCGCCTAACTTAGCGCCCTGGTCGCTGACTTTCGCCTGGGTGGTCAGGGTTTGCGCCTGCGCCAGTTTGTTCACTTCCACCACATAGTTGCCCGGCACCGCCTTGGCGTTGGTGGTGATCTTGAAGGCGTCGTGTTCGGTGGCGGTGGTGGCCTTGAAGAAATCTTCTTTCGCCATCTCTTTGCTGAGATTGTCGAATTTTTCCAGTGCGCCTTTCAACGTGCCGTAACCGGTCAGCTGGGCGTTGTAGCTGGATTGCTTGGTGGTGTAAGGGGTCAGGCGCTGTTGTTCCGCTTTGGTCAGCTTATCCAGCAAGCCATTGAGGTCGAGTCCTGAGCCGAGACCTAATGAACTGATCGTTGCCATGAGTAATTCTCCTTGATTATGACTTTATTCGCTTTACGCGTTATCGGCCCAGTGGTGAAAAAGTTTACCGAAAAAAACAAAAAACCGATGGCGCAATAGAGGAGGGAAAAAGCGCGTTATTTCCGCCATTGCAACGGGCGCAAAAAATTTTAAAAAATTGCTAAAGGTTGTTAGGGGAGGGCCGATACCTGAGGGGACGGTGGTTGACGCCGTGGGCAAACAAGCCCGAACCTTTTAACCGTGTTGCGAAGAACGCAACTGACTCGTAAGGAAAGCAAACAATGGCACAAGTAATCAACACTAACAGCCTGTCTCTGATGGCGCAGAACAACCTGAACAAATCTCAGTCTTCTCTGGGCACTGCGATTGAGCGCCTGTCTTCCGGTCTGCGTATCAACAGCGCGAAAGACGATGCTGCGGGTCAGGCGATCTCCAACCGTTTCACCGCTAACATCAAAGGCCTGACTCAGGCTTCCCGCAACGCCAACGACGGTATCTCTCTGGCGCAGACCACTGAAGGCGCACTGAACGAAGTTAACGACAACCTGCAGAACATCCGTCGTCTGACCGTACAGGCGCAGAACGGTTCCAACTCTTCCAGCGACCTGAAATCCATCCAGGACGAAATCACTCAGCGCATGTCGGAAATCAACCGTATCTCCGAGCAGACTGACTTCAACGGCGTGAAAGTGCTGAGCAGCGATCAGAAGCTGACCATCCAGGTTGGCGCTAACGACGGTGAAACCATCGATATCGACCTGCAGAAAATCGACTCCACTAAACTGGGTCTGGATGGCTTCGACGTGACCAAAAAAGGTCCTAAACTGGGTGCAGAAGTTACCGGTACCGTGAACGTTGGTGGTAAAGATCTGACTGTTGACCCAATGGGTGCAGGTAAAAAGCTGTTCTCGGGTAAAGACGTTGATGGCAAAGATACTTTCTTTGTTGAGACTACTGATGCCAAAGGCGCCAAAACTTACAAATCAGCAACCATCGCTGAAGACGGTGCAACCGCAGGCAAGGCTAAAATCACCGAAGGTGGCGATGTTAAGATGTCCAACCCTCTGGAAACGCTGGACAAAGCACTGTCTCAGGTTGACGGCCTGCGTTCTTCCCTGGGTGCGGTACAGAACCGTTTCGATTCTGTGATCAACAACCTGAACAGCACCGTTAACAACCTGTCCGCTTCTCAGTCCCGTATCCAGGATGCTGACTACGCGACCGAAGTGTCCAACATGAGCCGTGCCAATATCCTGCAACAGGCTGGCACCTCTGTTCTGGCACAGGCTAACCAGTCTACTCAGAACGTTCTGTCCCTGCTGCGTTAATCGTCTCTCCCGATTAACTGTCGCAAAGAAACCCCGCTTCGGCGGGGTTTTTTTATGCTCGCGCACCGCGCGGTTATTACATGGCGCAAATAAAGCCCGTTTTGTGCGACTGTTCAGCCGATTGGCATTCTGCCCCCTACGCATAATAGCGCTGACTCTCTTATCCGCAGGTTTAAGACATAGTGAGCGATCTGTATACCGCCGAAGGCGTGATGGACAAAAATTCTCTCTGGTTGCGCTACGTGCCGTTAGTGCGCCACGAGGCGTTGCGCCTGCAGGTCAGGCTGCCCGCCAGCGTGGAGCTTGACGACCTGCTGCAGGCCGGGGGAATCGGGCTATTAAACGCCGTTGAGCGTTATGACGCCCTACAGGGAACCGCCTTTACCACCTATGCGGTGCAGCGCATTCGCGGCGCGATGCTCGACGAGTTGCGCAGCCGCGACTGGGTGCCGCGCAGCGTGCGGCGCCACGCGCGCGAGGTCGCGCAGGTGATGCGGCAACTGGAACAGCGTTACGGCCGCCCGGCGAGCGAAACGGAAGTGGCGCAGACGCTGAACATCTCGCTGGATGAGTACCGTCAAATTCTGTTGGACACCAATAACAGCCAGCTTTTCTCCTACGACGAATGGCGCGAGGAGCATGGCGAGAGCGCGGAACCGATGCTGGAAGGGCATGAGGAGGCCAACCCGCTGCATCACCTGTTGGAAGGCAGCCTGCGCCAGCGGGTGATCGACGCCATCGAGGCGTTGCCGGAGCGCGAAAAAATGGTGCTGACGCTGTATTACCAGGAAGAGTTGAATCTCAAAGAGATCGGCGCCGTGCTGGACGTGGGGGAATCCCGCGTCAGCCAACTGCACAGTCAGGCGATCAAACGGCTGCGCGCGCGGCTGGCGAACGATACCTGACGGCGGAGCGCCGCCCCCAACTCGATGACTCATGCGACAATCGGACTGCCCCTTATGCCAGGAATACTGTTGAAGAAACGGCCGCTTAGCCGTTACCTGAAAGATTACAAGCACAGCCAGACCCATTGCTCCCAGTGCGGCAAACTGTTGGACCGCATGGCGCTGGTGTTTCGCGGCAAGATAATCAATAAAGAAGCCATCGCGCGCATGGATCAGCCGATCGACGATGCGGTCTGGCAAAACGTGCAGCACGAGCTGACCGCGCTGTGCCGCTTTTGCAGCGAGATTTCCTGCAACAGCCACCCGAGTTATTTCGACATTATGGCGTTCAAGCAGTATCTGTTCGAACAGACCGAGATGAGCCACAGCACCATTCGCGAGTACGTGGTGCGGCTGCGCCGGCTGGATGAAATGCTGGTGGCGCGGAATTATCCGGCGGACAAATTCGCCAACAGCGCCAGTCATCAGCGCATCATCGACGATCTGCCTACCGCGGCGCATAACAACTACCGCATTGCGCTACGCAAGTACGATCAGTATCTCGCCTGGCAGCGCAGCTACTGAGACTTTCCCCGGCCGCTGGGCCGGGGTCTGCTGTTTCCCCCGTGATAAAGGATGATTATTCAGTTCACATCTGCTAAATCTATCGGTTATCAGATGTTGATATTCGATTCCCTGGGGGGAAGTAGTGAACCTGCAACAACAACTGGCGCAATTTCCGCGTCTGGATCTGGTTGGCGTCGCCACACCGCTGGAAAAACTGTCCCGTCTCTCCGATTACCTCGGCCGTGAAATTTACCTTAAACGTGACGATGTCACGCCTATGGCGATGGGCGGCAACAAGCTGAGAAAGCTTGAGTTTTTGGCCGCCGATGCGTTGCGGCAAGGTGCCGATACGCTGGTCACCGCCGGCGCCATTCAATCCAACCACGTGCGCCAGACGGCGGCGGTGGCGGCGAAACTGGGCCTGCACTGCGTCGCGTTGCTGGAAAACCCGATCGATACCCGCGCGGAAAACTACCTGACCAACGGCAACCGTCTGTTGCTCGGCCTGTTCAACGCCGAAGTGGTAATGTGCGAAGCGCTGCACGATCCGCAGCAGCAACTGGCGGAACTGGCGACGCGCCTCGAGGCGCAGGGCTTCCGGCCTTACGTGGTGCCGGTGGGCGGCTCCAATGCGCTGGGCGCGCTGGGATACGTGCAGTGCGCATTGGAAATCGCCGAACAGAGCCAACGCAGCAACGTGGCGTTCAGTTCGGTGGTGGTGGCGTCCGGCAGCGCCGGCACCCACGCCGGGCTGGCGGTGGGGCTGCAGCAGCTGCTGCCCGAAACCGAACTGATCGGCGTGACCGTCTCGCGCACCGTGATTGATCAACTGCCGAAGGTGGAACAAATCCAGAAAGCCCTGGCCTGTTCGCTGAATATCGACAAACTGGCGCCGATCGCGTTGTGGGATGATTACTTCGCGCCGCAGTACGGCATGCCGAACGAAGAGGGCATGGCGGCGGTGCAGTTGCTGGCGCAGCAAGAGGGGGTATTGCTGGATCCGGTGTACACCGGCAAAGCGATGGCCGGTTTGATCGACGGCATCGCCCAGCGGCGCTTCCGCGACGAAGGTCCCATCCTGTTTGTTCACACCGGCGGTGCACCGGCGCTGTTCGCCTACCATCCGCAGGTGTAAACACCGCGTGTTATTCCATTTTGAACTATATTTATAAGGTTATATTCCTTTATGCGGGCGGTTGCACTGTTAAAGTGCTGATATCAAAAAAGATAAACAACATACAGGGGTGTTTATGATGTTTGCGAAAGTTCGTCGTCAATGGTTGTTGGGCGTGGTGGGTATTGCGTTGGCCGCCGGTGTGACGACGCAAACCTACGCCGCCGATAACCTGCTGCAGCAGGTGAAACAGCGCGGCACGCTGATCGTCGGGCTGGAAGGTACTTATCCGCCGTTCAGCTTCCAGGGTGAAGACGGCAAGCTGACCGGTTTCGAAGTGGATTTCGCCAACGCGCTGGCGCAACATCTGGGCGTGAAAGCCAAGCTGAACCCGACCAAATGGGACGGCATGCTGGCTTCGCTGGACTCGAAACGCATCGACGTGGTCATCAACCAGGTGACGCTCTCCGATGAGCGCAAGAAGAAATATGACTTCTCCACCCCTTACACCGTTTCCGGCATTCAGGCGCTGGTGAAAAAGGGCAACGAAGGCACCATTACCAAGCCGGATGACCTGAAGGGCAAAAAGGTCGGCGTTGGCCTGGGCACCAACTATGAGCAATGGCTGCGCGAGAATGTGCAGGGCGTGGACGTGCGCACTTACGACGATGATCCGACCAAGTATCAGGATCTGCGCGTCGGCCGCATCAACGCCATTCTGGTGGACCGCCTGGCGGCGCTGGATCTGGTGAAGAAAACCGGCGATACGCTGGCGGTGGCCGGCCCGGCCTTCTCCCGCCAGGAGTCCGGCGTGGCGCTGCGCAAGAATAACCCAGAGCTGCTGGCCGCGATTGACCAGGCGATCGCCGAGATGCAAAAAGACGGCACGCTGGCGAAGATCTCCGAGAAATGGTTTGGCGCGGACGTAACTAAATAATGCACGAAAGTATTCAACTGGCGCTGGATTCAGCGCCATTTTTATTGAAGGGCGCCATACTGACGCTGCAGCTTAGCCTGGGCGGTATGGCGTTCGGCCTGTTGCTGGGTTTTCTGCTGGCGTTGATGCGCCTTTCGCCGCTTTGGCCGCTATCATGGCTGTCGCGCATTTACGTATCGCTGTTCCGCGGCACGCCGCTGATCGCCCAGCTGTTTATGATCTATTACGGTTTGCCGCAGTTCGGCATCGAATTCGATCCTTTCCCGGCGGCGCTGATTGGCCTGTCGCTCAATACCGCCGCCTACACCTCAGAAACGCTGCGCGCGGCGATTTCGTCGATCGACAAAGGGCAGTGGGAAGCCGCCGCCAGTATCGGCATGACCCGTTGGCAAACCCTGCGCCGGGTGATCCTGCCGCAGGCGGCGCGCACCGCCTTGCCGCCGCTGGGCAACAGTTTTATCGGCCTGGTGAAGGACACCTCGCTGGCCGCTACCATTCAGGTGCCGGAACTGTTCCGCCAGGCGCAGCTCATCACCTCGCGCACGCTGGAAGTGTTCACCATGTACCTGGCGGCATCGCTGATTTACTGGGTGATGGCGACCCTGCTTTCCGCACTGCAAAACCGTCTGGAAGCCCACGTTAATCGCCAGGATCAGGAGTAACGCATGAGTGCCATTGAAGTTAAGCAATTGACCAAGCAGTTCAAAGGTCAGACGGTGCTGCATGGGATCGATCTGGCGGTGGATGCCGGTGAAGTGGTGGCGATCATCGGCCCGAGCGGCTCAGGGAAAACCACCTTGTTGCGCTGCATCAACCTGCTGGAGGAGCCGGATTCCGGCACCATTCGCGTCGGCGATATCCTGATCGACGGCAGCAAGCCATTGAGCAAACAGAAAAATCAGGTGCGCGCGCTGCGCCAGCAGGTCGGTTTCGTGTTCCAGAACTTCAACCTGTTTCCGCACCGTTCGGTGCTCGAAAACATCATTGAAGGGCCGGTTATCGTTAAAGGCGAGGCGAAAGCCAGCGCCGAACAGCGCGCTCGCGCGTTGCTGGCCAAGGTGGGCCTGAGCGGCAAAGAGGCGGCTTATCCGCGTCGGCTGTCCGGCGGGCAGCAGCAGCGGGTGGCGATCGCGCGCGCGCTGGCGATGCAGCCGGAGGTGATTTTGTTCGATGAGCCGACGTCGGCGCTCGATCCCGAGCTGGTGGGAGAAGTGCTCAATACCATGCGTTCACTGGCGGAAGAGAAACGCACCATGGTGATCGTCACCCATGAAATGAGCTTCGCTCGCGACGTGGCCGATCGGGTTATCTTTATGGATCACGGCCGCATCGTCGAACAGGGCCCGGCCAAAGCGCTGTTCGCCAATCCGCAGCATCAGCGCACCCAGCAATTCCTCGACAAGTTCCGGAATCAATAAGGCGTCGGGGGCGTTTCCCCCGACTGCATTCACTCCGCTTTCAACCATTCGTTTCGCGCGGCGGCGGCGAGAAATCCGCTGCGGCTGCCGTATTTCGGATATTACCGAACCCGATAGTCAATGCGTCTCGTAGCGCTTTGATGCGGCCTTCAAGCAGAGTAATCCGTCTATGTTGTTATCGTCCATGAGCAACGCCCCACCCTGTAAGGATAACAAGGCGCTAACGGCCGATCGGCCTGCGGACAATAAAAAACCCTGCACAAGTGCAGGGTTTGCGTAGCTCTGAGCAAATCAGGCTGCAACGCGTGCAGCCTTGAGGATGCGTTAACCGATGGTCATCAGGCTGGCGTTACCGCCGGCGGCGGCGGTGTTGACGCTCAGGGAACGTTCGATCAGCAGGCGTTCCAACAGGATGTTGGTTTCACCGTGGGCGAAGCCCTGCACCGAGACGATGGCGCCGCCGCGCTGGGCGATCTGCTCGCACAGGGTGCGCAGCTGGTCGGCATCGCCGTGGTAGATGGCGGCGTCGAACTCGACCTTATCCTGCTGCCAGTCTTTGCTGAAGGCGATGCGCGCCTGCACATCGTTCGGCAAGCGGCGGAACAGATTGCGCTGCAGTTCCGCTTCCGGCCACAGCGCACAGCTGCCAACCGCCAGCACGGCGGCCAGCTGGATCAGCGCGTCGGCTTCGTTATCCGCCAGGCACAGCACGCGTTCACGCGGCAGCAGGGCATAGGTATTGCGCTCGCCGGTCGGGCCCGGCAGCGGACGTACGGTGCCGCCCTGGCCCAGTTCCGCATAGCGCTGCGCCAATGCCGCCAGTTCGCCGTGCTGGCTGGTGACCGCCCATTTCTCCAGCGATTGCAGCGCCCCCAACAGCTGCGGCCGCGCGGTGGCTTCCATCGGGCGCTCTTCGTCCTGGCGGTGCAGCGTACGTTGCAGCGCGTCGTCCGGACGGTTGGCCAGCAGACGGTACAGGTACAGCGGGCCGCCGGCTTTCGGGCCGGTGCCCGACAGGCCTTCGCCGCCGAACGGCTGCACGCCGACCACTGCGCCGACCATGTTGCGGTTGACGTACAGGTTGCCGACCTTGGCGCGTTCGGTCACCCGGGCGATGGTTTCATCGATGCGGGTGTGAATGCCCAGCGTCAGGCCATAACCGGCGGCGTTGATCTGATCGACCAGCGCGTCCAGATTGTTGCGCTGGAAGCGCACCACGTGCAGCACCGGGCCAAAGATCTCTTTCTGCAGCTCGTCGAAGCTGTCGAGTTCGATCAGCGTCGGCTTGATGAAGGTGCCGCGCGCCCACTCTTTCTCATCCTGCGCGCTGCCTTTGGCGGCCTGGTACACCTTGCGGCCTTTGGCGCGCATCGCCTGGATGTGGCGTTCGATGCCGGTTTTGGCTTCGGCGTCGATCACCGGGCCCACGTCGGTAGACAGGCGCTCCGGGTTACCCATGCGGCATTCGGCCATCGCGCCGCGCAGCATTTGCAGCGTGTGCTCGGCCACGTCTTCCTGAATGCACAGGATACGCAGCGCGGAGCAACGCTGCCCGGCGCTGTCGAAGGCGGAGGCCACCACGTCGGTCACCACCTGCTCGGTCAGGGCGGAGGAGTCGACGATCATGGCGTTCAGGCCGCCGGTTTCGGCGATCAGCGGCGTCGGGCGGCCTTGCGGATCCAGACGACCGGCGATGCTGCGCTGCAGAATGCCGGCGACGTCAGTGGAGCCGGTGAACATCACGCCGCGGACGCGGGCGTCGTTGACCAGCGTCGAGCCGACGGTTTCACCCTGGCCCGGCAGCAGCTGCAGCACGCCTTGCGGAATGCCGGCTTCCAGCAGGATACGCACTGCCTGCGCGGCCACCAGCGGCGTTTGCTCGGCCGGTTTGGCCAGCACGCTGTTGCCCGCCGCCAGCGCGGCGGCGATTTGGCCGGTGAAGATCGCCAGCGGGAAGTTCCACGGGCTGATGCAGACCACCGGGCCCAGCGGGCGGTGGCTGTCGTTGGCGAAGTCGTCGCGCACCTGGCCGGCGTAGTAGTGCAGGAAGTCGACCGCTTCACGCACTTCGGCGATGGCGTTGTTGAAGGTTTTACCCGCTTCGCGCACCAGAATGCCCAGCAGGCTTTGCAGCTGGCTTTCCATCAGTTCGGCGGCGCGTTCGAGGATCGCGGCGCGTTCCGTCGGCGGCGTAGCGAACCAAATTGGGCCGGCGGCCGCGGCGGCGTCGAGCGCGCGGCTGACTTCGCCTTCGGTGGCTTCACGCACGTAGCCGACCACATCGCCCGGCTCGGCCGGGTTGATCACCGGCTGCTCCACGCCCTGATCCAATTCGGCGTCGATGATAGGTTCCGCGCGCCACGGATGGCTGGCGCTGGTGAGCAGGGCGCTGGAGAGTGAGGCCAGGCGCTGTTCGTTGGACAGATCCAGACCGCTGGAGTTAACGCGTTTCTCGCCGTACAGCTCGCGCGGCAGCGGGATGCGCGGATGCGGCAGGCCAATTTGACCTTCGCTGGCCGCCAGCGCTTCCACGGCGCTGACCGGATCGGCCACCAGCTCGTCGAGCGGCAGGGTGGCGTCGGCGATGCGGTTGACGAACGAGGTGTTGGCGCCGTTTTCCAGCAGGCGACGCACCAGGTAAGCCAGCAGGGTTTCATGGGTGCCGACCGGCGCGTAGATGCGGCAAGGGCGGTTCAGTTTGCCGTCGGCCACTTTACCCACCACCTGCTCGTACAGCGGCTCACCCATGCCGTGCAGGCACTGGAATTCATACTGGCCAGGGTAGTAGTTGTTGCCGGCCAGGTGATAGATGGCGCTCAGCGTATGGGCGTTGTGGGTCGCGAACTGCGGATAGATCAGGTTCGGCACCGACAGCAGCTTGCGGGCGCAGGCCAGGTAGGAAACGTCGGTGTACACCTTGCGGGTGTAGACTGGGTAGCCTTCCAGGCCGTCCATCTGGGCGCGTTTGATTTCGCTGTCCCAGTAGGCGCCTTTCACCAGACGGATCATCAGGCGGCGGCGGCTGCGTTGCGCCATGTCGATCACTGCGTCAATGGCGAACGGACAGCGTTTCTGATAGGCCTGGATCACGAAGCCGATGCCGTTCCAGCCGGCCAACTGCGGCTCGAAGCACAGTTTCTCCAGCAGATCGAGCGAGATCTCCAGGCGATCGGCCTCTTCGGCGTCGATATTGATGCCGATATCGTACTGGCGCGCCTGCAGGGTCAGCGACAGCAGGCGCGGGTAAAGCTCTTCCATGACGCGTTCGTACTGCGCGCGGCTGTAGCGCGGGTGCAGGGCGGACAGCTTGATGGAGATGCCGGGGCCTTCATAGATGCCGCGGCCGTTGGAGGCTTTGCCGATGGCGTGGATCGCCTGCTGGTAGGAAACCAGGTAGGCCTGGGCGTCGGCTTCGGTCAGGGCGGCTTCGCCCAGCATGTCGTAGGAGTAGCGGAAGCCTTTTTCTTCCAGCTTGCGCGCGTTGGCCAGCGCTTCGGCGATGGTTTCGCCGGTCACGAACTGTTCGCCCATCAGGCGCATCGCCATGTCCACGCCTTTGCGGATCAGCGGTTCGCCGCTCTTGCTGATGATGCGGTTCAGCGATCGGGACAGATTGGCTTCGTTATGCGTGGACACCAGCTTGCCGGTAAACAGCAGGCCCCAGGTCGCGGCGTTGACGAACAGCGACGGGCTGCGCCCCAGGTGCGAATGCCAGTTGCCGTTGCTGATCTTGTCGCGGATCAGGGCGTCGCGGGTCGGTTTGTCCGGAATGCGCAGCAGCGCTTCCGCCAGGCACATCAGCGCCACGCCCTCCTGCGAGGAGAGGGAGAACTCTTGCAGCAGGCCTTGCACCATGCCGGCGCGGCCGTTTGCACTTTTTTGGTTACGCAATTTCTCGGCGATGCCATAGGCCATTTTATGAGTAGCCTGTGCAAGATCGGCGGGTAATCGCGCCTGTTCGAGCAACATCGGCACCGCTTCGGTCTCCGGGCGGCGATAGGCGGCGGTGATGGCGGCGCGGGTGACTGACTGCGGCAGAATTTGTTCGGCGAAATCGAGGAATGGCTGGTGTGACTCTTCCTGCGCTTGCGGCATAATGTCGTCCGCTTCAGGCTGGCCCGCTGCGGCCAGCGCTGGAATTTCAGGGATATCGGTACCGCTCTCGAGACGCTCGAGGTAATTAAAGATGGCCTGCTTGATGAGCCAGTGCGGCGTGCGATCGATGCGCTGCGCGGCGCTCTTGATCCGGTCGCGTGTTGCCTCGTCGAGTTTCACGCCCATTGTGGTAGTGCCCATGCCTGTCCAACTCCTGTGTTTAGAACCTATCCCATCAGGCTAGACAAACAGCAGGCCGGAAAGCCTGTTGGGATAGGTTCGTGAGATGTGTGGGTTAAGAATGCAGACAATATCCTGCATGTTGCAACTTTGTGCAACCTTGTTAAATCAGGCTGATGAGCGAAGTGTGAGTTTCATCGATTTTTTAACACGGGCAGTTGGCATGAATGTTGCGTTATTGAGCGAATGCGGCGGGGTTTATTACGTCGCAGGCGCTTTACCCTGCGGTATATAAGGGTAATGGCAAGGTGCAACTCATTTTGCTTGTCGTGAGTGCAACCTTTGAGCCCGGTAAATGTGACGCAGGGTAAACTTTGTGTAACTTTGTTGTTAAATATCTTGTTGGTTGATGAAAGGCTCATCTAGGATAACCGACGGTCAACAATTACGGGCAGAAACTATTTTACCTGCACTCGCTCGCAGGCTGCGCCACGTTCCGGCGCGGCGGCCGGTGAAATGCATTGCGCGTGGGTTTACCGGCGCCGGCTTGGCCGGAGCGAAACGCGAATAATAATGAAAGTGGAGAATTAAATGACAATGAGCACACCTATGCTGGTGACCTTCCTGGTGTACATTTTCGGGATGGTGCTGATCGGCCTGCTTGCCTACCGGGCAACCAACAACTTTGATGACTATATTCTCGGCGGCCGCAGTTTGGGCAGCGTGGTGACCGCGCTGTCCGCCGGGGCTTCCGACATGAGCGGCTGGCTGCTGATGGGCCTGCCGGGCGCCATCTTCCTCTCCGGCATCTCCGAAAGCTGGATCGCCATCGGCCTGACCATCGGCGCTTACCTGAACTGGAAGCTGGTGGCAGGAAGGCTGCGCGTGCATACCGAAGCCAACAATAACGCCCTGACGCTGCCGGACTATTTCACCAGCCGTTTTGAAGACAACAGCAAGCTGCTGCGGGTGATCTCGGCCATCGTCATTCTGGTGTTCTTCACCATTTACTGCGCCTCCGGCATCGTGGCCGGCGCGCGCCTGTTCGAAAGCACCTTCGGCATGAGCTACGAAACCGCCCTGTGGGCCGGCGCCGCGGCGACCATCCTGTATACCTTTATCGGCGGGTTCCTGGCGGTGAGCTGGACCGACACCGTACAGGCCAGCCTGATGATTTTCGCGCTGATCCTGACGCCGGTGATAGTGATCTTCGCCGTCGGCGGCATCGATACCTCGATGCTGGTGATCCAGGCGAAGAACCCGGCCAACCTCGACATGCTGAAGGGACTGAACTTCGTCGCCATCCTGTCGCTGCTGGGTTGGGGCCTGGGCTACTTCGGCCAGCCGCACATCCTGGCGCGTTTCATGGCAGCGGATTCTCACCGCACCATCCGCAGCGCGCGCCGCATCAGCATGACCTGGATGATCCTGTGCCTGGCCGGGACCATCGCCGTCGGTTTCTTCGGTATCGCTTACTTCGCCAATAACCCGGATCAGGCCGGTAACGTGTCGCAGAACGGCGAACGCGTGTTCATCGAACTGGCGATGTTGCTGTTCAACCCATGGGTGGCGGGCGTGCTGCTGTCGGCGATTCTGGCGGCGGTCATGAGCACCCTGAGCTGCCAGCTGCTGGTATGCTCCAGCGCGATCACCGAAGACCTGTACAAGGCGTTCCTGCGCAAGGGCGCCAGCCAGCGTGAGCTGGTGTGGGTCGGCCGCGTGATGGTGCTGGTAGTGGCGTTGATCGCCATCGCCTTGGCGGCCAACCCGGAGAACCGCGTGCTGGGCCTGGTGAGTTATGCCTGGGCCGGTTTCGGTGCCGCCTTCGGCCCGGTTGTGCTGATCTCGGTAATGTGGTCGCGCATGACCCGCAACGGCGCGCTGGCCGGCATGCTGGTCGGTGCGGTGACGGTGATCGTCTGGAAACAGTACGAATGGCTGGGCCTGTACGAAATCATCCCTGGCTTCATCCTGGGCTGTCTGGCCATTGTGGTGGTGAGTCTGATGGGCCGCCAGCCATCCTCAACCATGACCGAACGTTTCGATCAGGCGGAAGCCGAATACAAAACGGTATAACGCCGTTTGATGTCAGTCGGCAAGGGGCGCGCAGAGCGCCCCTTCTTTTTGCCTGTTTGCCCGTCATTCGGCTGTAACACCTGGCGACATTTGATTAGAAAAAATCACGCTTGTGCCTCTTGTATTTCTTTTTGCCAGAATGATAATCACTCTCGTTGTATTTTACGTTTCTTTACATACTCGCCGCGGCTCATTTCGAGCCGGTTTTCTCTGCCGCCGCGGTCTTTTCAGGGGTGATTAGTTATGTTCGTTCCCTTTCTTATCATGTTCCGTGAGGGGCTGGAGGCCGCGCTGATCGTCAGCCTGATCGCCAGCTACCTGAAGCGCACGCAGCGCAGCCAATGGCTGGGCGCGGTGTGGATCGGCGTGATTGTCGCCGCGGCGCTGTGTCTGGCGCTCGGCATCTTCATCAATGAGACCACCGGCGAGTTCCCGCAGAAACAGCAAGAGCTGTTCGAAGGCATCGTGGCGGCGGTGGCGGTGCTGATCCTCACCTATATGGTGTTCTGGATGCGTAAGGTGTCCAAATCGGTCAAGGTGCATCTGGAAGGGGCTATCGATCAGGCGCTCAGCGCCGGTAAAGGGCAGGGGTGGGCGCTGGTGGCGATGGTGTTCTTCGCCGTGGCGCGCGAAGGGCTGGAGTCGGTGTTCTTCCTGCTGGCGGCGTTCCAGCAAGACGTGGGCGCCGCGGCGCCGATCGGCGCGGTGCTCGGCCTGGTGGCCGCCATCGTGCTGGGCATGATGATTTACTGGGGCGGGGTGAAGCTGCACCTGGCCAAATTCTTCAAATGGACCAGCCTGTTCATTCTGTTCGTCGCCGCCGGCCTGGCCGCCGGGGCGATCCGCGCCTTCCACGAAGCCGGCCTGTGGAACCACTTCCAGGACATCGCCTTCGATTTCAGCAACACCCTGTCGACCCATTCGCTGTTCGGCACCCTGCTGGAAGGCATTCTCGGTTACCAGGAAGCGCCGACGGTCAGCGAAGTGGCGGTCTACTTCCTGTATCTGATCCCGGCGCTGATTTTCTTTTTCCTGCCGCAGCGCGCGGAGCCGGCAGCGGCCCCGGCGCAACGTAAAATCAATCATTAATGTTTAATAGGGAATCTCGTATGTCTACTCCGTTATTTCGCCGCAAGGCGTTGCACGCAGCATTACTGGCTATCCCGGCGTTTGCGCTGAGCATCGACGCCTTGGCGGCGGACGTGCCGCAGGTCAAGGTTACGGTTAACGACAAGCAGTGCGAACCGATGCAACTGACGGTCCCGGCCGGCAAGACACAGTTTGTGGTGCACAACACCAGCCAGAAAAACGTCGAATGGGAAATCCTGAAAGGGGTGATGGTGGTGGAAGAGCGCGAGAACATCGCGCCGGGCTTTACCCAGAAAATGACCGCCACGCTGGAAGCGGGCGAATATGACATGACCTGCGGGCTGCTGAGCAATCCGAAAGGCAAACTGATTGTCACCGCCGCGGCCAACGGCGCCACCGACGGCAAGCCGAACGCGCTGGACCTGGTCGGCCCGATCGCTGAATACAAGGTTTACGTCACCAAAGAAGTCGATGGGTTGGTGAAACAGACCAAGCTGTTTACCGACGCGGTGAAGGCCGGCAACGTGGAGCAGGCGCGCAAGCTGTATGCGCCGACCCGCCAGCACTATGAGCGCATTGAGCCGATCGCCGAGCTGTTCTCCGATCTGGACGGCAGCATCGACGCCCGTGAAGACGACTACGAGAAGAAAGCGGCGGACCCGAACTTCACCGGCTTCCACCGTCTGGAGAAGGCGCTGTTTGCCGACAATTCGACCAAAGACATGAGCCAATATGCCGATCGTCTGTATCACGACACCGTTGAGCTGCAAAAACGCGTGAGTGAACTGACCTTCCCGCCGAGCAAAGTGGTGGGCGGCGCAGCCGGGCTGATCGAAGAGGTGGCGGCCAGCAAGATCAGCGGTGAAGAAGACCGTTACAGCCGCACCGATTTGTGGGACTTCCAGGCCAACGTCGACGGCGCGCAAAAGATAGTCAATCTGCTGCGCCCGCTGCTGGTTAAGGCCAATAAGCCGCTGCTGGACAAAATCGACGCCAACTTCAAAACCGTGGACACCATTTTGGCGAAGTACCAAACCAAAGAGGGTTATGAGTCCTATGAGAAGCTGACCGATGCCGATCGCAATGCGTTGAAAGGGCCGATCACCACGCTGGCGGAAGATCTTTCCCAGCTGCGCGGCGTATTGGGTCTGGACTGAGGCATAGGGTTATGAGCAACAAGGCAGGCCCGAATAACGGGCCGCATCCGCAATCGCAGGGGGCGGCATCGCCTTCGCGCCGCCGTTTGCTGCAAGGGCTGGGGCTGGGCGCGTTGGCGCTGGGCGGCAGCCGCCTGGCGCAGGCGGCGGGTAACGCGGCGGAGCCGTTGGCGACGCCGCAGGATGAGCGCTGGCAGAAACAGCCGTTTTATGGCCGCCATCAGGCTGGGGTGCTGACGCCGCAACAGGCGGCGATGATGCTGGTGGCGTTCGATGTGCTGGCGACCGACAAAGCGGGGCTGGAGCGCCTGTTCCGGCTGCTGACCGAGCGCATCGCCTTCCTGACTCACGGCGGCAAGGCGCCGGAGGTGGACGCCAAACTGCCGCCGCTCGATTCCGGCATCATGGGGCCGGAGATTTACCCGGACAACCTGACCATCACCGTCTCGGTCGGCGCATCGCTGTTTGATGAACGCTTTGGTCTGCAGGCGCAAAAGCCGCTGCGGTTGCAGAAAATGACCCGCTTCCCCAACGATGCGTTGGACGCCGCGCTTTGTCACGGCGACCTGCTGTTGCAGATCTGCGCCAACACCAACGAAACGGTGATTCACGCGCTGCGCGACATCATTAAGCATTCGCCGGATCTGCTCAGCGTACGCTGGAAGCGGGAGGGGTTCATCTCCGCGCACGCGGCGCGCAGCAAAGGCAAAGAGACGCCGATCAACCTGTTGGGTTTCAAAGACGGCACTGCGAACCCGAAAACCGACGACAAACCGCTGATGGATAAGGTGGTGTGGGTCGGCGACAACGTCGGTGAGCCGGCGTGGACGGCGGGCGGCAGCTATCAGGCGGCGCGCATTATTCGTTTTCGCGTCGAGTTTTGGGATCGCACGCCGCTGCAGGAGCAGGAAACCATCTTCGGCCGCGAGAAGCACAGCGGGGCGCCGCTGGGCATGAAGCGTGAACATGACGAGCCGGACTACGCGAACGATCCCGACGGCAAGGTGATCCCGATGGATGCGCACATCCGGCTGGCTAATCCTCGCACGCCGGAAAGCCAAAGCAACCTGATGCTGCGGCGCGGCTACAGCTATTCCCTTGGCGTCTCCAATGCCGGCCAGCTGGAAATGGGGCTGCTGTTCGTCTGCTATCAGGCCGATCTGGAGAAAGGCTTCCTGACGGTGCAAAAAAGGCTGAACGGCGAAGCGCTGGAGGAATACATCAAGCCGATTGGCGGCGGGTATTTCTTCGTATTGCCGGGCGTGAAAGAGGGCAGCGATTATCTGGCCAGCGGCCTGCTCAAGGCCTGAAGCCGGAATAACGAGGCGGGATCTTCCGCCTCGTTTTACGTTTGTCTTACCCGCTGCAGGGGGGTAGTTAACGATGAAACGCAATTCAATGCTTTGCCAGCAGATAAAAAAACACCCATCTCCGCTGCTTTTGGTTGCGCAAAATTTAATCGGGAAACCAAAGTGTCATTCGCGAATTTTAATTGTAATTCATTGATATTTATTGATTATAATTTTATATGGAATAATGTCTTGGGCGTGATATAGTGTTTTTGCGTTAACTGAAAACAAAAGACATTAAATTTTTTTACATTTTAGTAACGCTGTGGGGTTGAATGTCATTATACTGTAATCATCTGGCGGTAGTTTTCACACGGTGCACAGCTTGAAGCTGTAAATATCACTGCGGGGATCGCTAATGGTAAAGTCCTTGGTTGGGCTGGAAAGAAAAAATAACACATCTCCCCTGATTTCTCGTTGTAACGAGGGTTCTCTCTCCGACTCTCTTTTACCGGCAACTCCGCACCCTTATCGCTACCGAATCTCATCACTTTTTACTCCACGTTTATTGATGCAGTCCGCGTTGTCCCGTGAAGACACGGCGCTTAAGCGTTGCCGTCGATTCACCTTGTCCCTTGGCTCTTATTGGCTCGGAGGAGGCCAAAACCTAATACGTGTGTGAAACATAATCGCGCGGCCTGGCCGTTGCGGTAGGTGAAACAAACTGTAAGGTGCCACTATGGGTAGACAGAAAGCAGTGATCAAAGCACGTCGTGAAGCGAAACGCGTTATTCGTCGTGACGCTCGTAGTCATCGCCAGCTGGAAGAAGAGTCTGTGACCTCGCTGGTGCAAATGGGGGGAGTCGAGTCTATCGGCATGGCGCGAGACAAGCGCGATAGCTCACCCATCGAGGCTAGAACCGAAGCTCAGGGTCATTACTTATCAGCCATAGAGAATAAGCAGCTGATCTTCGCCACCGGCGAAGCCGGCTGCGGCAAAACATTTATCAGCGCCGCCAAGGCGGCGGAGGCGCTGATCCATAAAGAGGTGGATCGGATTATCGTTACCCGTCCTGTTTTGCAGGCGGATGAAGACCTCGGTTTCTTGCCGGGGGATATCTCCGAGAAGTTCGCCCCTTATTTCCGCCCGGTGTATGACATTCTGGTGCGCCGTTTGGGCTCTTCCTTTATGCAGTACTGCCTGCGCCCGGAAATCGGCAAGGTAGAGATTGCGCCGTTCGCTTATATGCGCGGACGCACCTTCGAGAATGCGGTCGTTATCCTGGATGAAGCCCAGAACGTGACCGCCAGCCAGATGAAAATGTTCCTGACCCGCCTGGGGGAAAACGTGACGGTTATCGTTAACGGCGACGTGACCCAGTGCGACCTGCCGCGCGGCGTAAAATCCGGCCTTAGCGATGCCCTGGAGCGCTTCGAAGAGGACGAGATGATCGGCGTCATCCGCTTTGAAAAACAGGACTGCGTACGCTCCGCTTTGTGCCAGCGCACGCTCAACGCTTACAGTTAACCTACCCGCTACTGAAAAGGCCGCTTCGGCGGCCTTTTTTATCGCCGCCTATTTACCATTGCGTTTAACCTTTGTGTAAATTATTGTGGTTTTTTGTATAGATTTTCCTTGAATTAGCGTCAATGATTAATGAGTTCCAGATTGGCGCGCAATTTGCGTGCGGCGCCAAAAGGACACTATCTGGGGTGTGCGCCGCGCGGCGCATAACGTGTGGGTTCTTTGATGCGATTCAAACATGAAATACATCATTCTGCTTTTGCTTATTTTATGCGTCGTCTATGTGCATTACCGCGGGCGGGTGCGCTACAACGTGTGGCGGCAGCTGTCTGACCATTCCACCTTTACCGCACCGTTGAACGTCTTCATGTATCTGTTTTCCCGTGTGCCGACCACGCCGTACCTGAAGCCGGAGCAGTTCCCAGAGTTGGCGGTACTGCGGGAGAACTGGGAAACCATCCGCGACGAAGGACAGAAGCTGATGGAGATCCAGCAGATCAAAGCGTCCGATCAATTCAACGACGCCGGTTTCAACTCGTTCTTCAAGACCGGTTGGAAACGCTTTTATCTGAAATGGTATGAGGACAGCCATCCCTCCGCCATGACCCTGTGCCCGCAGACCACGGAACTGCTGCGCAGCCTGCCTTCGGTCAAGGCGGCGATGTTCGCCGAACTGCCGGACGGCAGCCGGTTGCCGCGCCACCGTGACCCTTACGCCGGTTCGCTGCGTTATCACCTGGGGCTGATTACCCCCAATGATGACCGCTGCTTCATTGAGGTGGACGGTGAGCGCTACAGCTGGCGTGACGGTGAAGGGGTGATGTTCGATGAAACCTATCTGCACTATGCGGAAAACCAGAGCGGGCAGAATCGCCTGATCCTGTTCTGCGATATCGAACGGCCGATGCGCTACCGCTGGGCACAGGCGGTGAATCACTGGCTGGGGCGCAACCTGATGAGCGCCGCCACCGCGCCGAATGAAGAGGGCGATCGCACCGGCGGCGTCAACAAGATGTTCAAATACATCTATGCGATACGCCGGGTGGGGAAACGGCTGAAGGCCTGGAACCGCACCGGCTATTACATCATCAAGTGGATTTTGTTCGGGGGGATCGCCGCGGCGATATTCTTCTCGGTATAACGCAGGCAGGGGCGCACAGAGTGCGCCCCTTTTTGATCAGGCGAAGATAGTCATCATGTAGGCGGCGAACAGCGCCAGGTGGGCGGTGCCGTTCAGCACGTTGGTGCGGCCGGTCGAGAACGACAGCTGGCACAGCAGCAACACCGTCAACATCACCACGATATGCGGCGTTTGCAGGCCGAAGATCAGCGTCTGCCCGGTCAGGGTAGCGATGATGGTCACCGCCGGCACCGTCAGGGAGATGGTCGCCAGCACCGAACCGAAGAACAGGTTCATGGCGCGTTGCACCTGATTGTTCAACACGGCGCGCAGCGCGCCCAGGCCTTCAGGCGACAGGATAAGCAGCGCCACCAGGAAACCGGTGAACTGCGCCGGTGCATTCATCTTGGTCAGCAGGCCTTCGAGCGGATTGGCGTTGAACTTGGTGACGGCGATAACCGCGATCAGGTGCACGATGAGCCAGGCGGCGTGCCAGGCGCTGCTGTGCGAAGAGGGCTTGCCGTGGTGCGGATCGCCATCGTCGTCTTCATGCTCGTACACGAACAGGCTCTGGTGGGTTTTGGTCTGGATCACCAGGAATACGCCATACATGGCGGCGGAAATCAGCGCCACCAGCAGCGCTTGCCCGGTGCTGAAGTTGCCGCCCGGCAGCGCACTCGGGAACACCAGCACGATCACCGCCAGCGGGAAAATCGCCATCAGGTACTGTTTGATGCCACCGAGGTTGACGTACTGGGTGGCGAACTTGCGCCCGCCGAGCAGCAGCGCGAAGCCGACCAGGCCGGCGGAAACGATCATGATGATGGAGTACAGCGTGTCGCGCATCAGCGCCGGCGCGGCGTCGCCGGTGGCCATCAGCGCCGAGATCAGGCTGACTTCGAGGATCACCACCGACAGGCTGAGGATCAGCGAGCCATAGGGCTCGCCCAGTCGGTGGGCGAGCACGTCGGCGTGGCGCACCACGCTGAAGGCGCTGCTGAGGATCCCCACCAGCGCGAGAATATTGATGCCGACGATCAGCGGAAAGTTAGCGGTGCTGCCCCATAAATTCAACACCACCAGTGCGGCGATGGGGAAGATCAGCGAGTATTCGGTGTGGCGAGATTTGGTGGATCGGCCAGGATCGTGTTGCGACTTCATGAGGGTGGCACTCCTTCTCAAACAGCGTAGCCCGTCAGCGCCGGTCGCCGTGATGCGGCAACTCTGCGTTTCCAGTAGGTATTTTATATTAGGATACACCCGCGGCGCCGGTGTGATGTTGTTTTTATCTGAGAAAGCAATTGCTTGCTTTATGTGATCAGAGTAACAAAAAAACCGCACGGGGTGCGGTTTTATTTACTTACTTTTACGCAATAACGTCAATTTACAACGTTAGATTTGAGAAAAGTCGTGTTTACTTATTTAGTTCGTGGTTATTCAAGGAAAATATGACCGCTAGTCGTCAATATTGTCCATGATTTCATGCCGTTTATTGTGGTATCCCTCTTCATTTAGCCCTTCACGCCAGTAAGGCACGGCATAAAGACGATTACGATCGCATTGACGTTCGCGGCGCAGGTAACGGCGCAGCTCCACCACCAGGCGATCTTCACCGGCGAGCCAGAAGTGCGCTTCCCCCTGCGGCAGGGACTGCGCGCGGAACCGAGCGATCAATTCGTCGGTTTTCTCCGTGCCGCCGACGATCCAATTCACCTCAACGCCGGCAGGTTTTTCCAGGTCAATCACGTCGGCAGTGCTGTCGACGCGGATGAAAGCGCGCCCGGCGCCGTGCGGCGGCAGGTTTTCCAGCAGCGCGGCCAACGCAGGCAGCGAGGAAGGATCGCCTGCCAGGCAGTAGAAGTCGGCGGCCGGCAGCATCGGTTTGGGGCCGCCTGGATTGCTGATGCCGATTTTATCGCCGATTTTCGCCTGGCGCGCAAAGTCGACCGCCGGTCCCTGGTGATCGTGAATGGCGAATTCGATGTCCACTTCCGCCTGTTCCGGGCGCACGGCGCGAATGGAATAGGTGCGCACGATCGGGCGCACGGCATCCGCAGCCCAGCGCGGGCCGTTTTCAGTCAGCGTCGGCAGATCCGGCTGCGTTTGGCCGGCGAGCGGCAAAAAGACCTTGATGTGCGCGGCGGCGGCGTTGGCCGGGTAGTAGCGCAGATCGGGCGCGGTAAAGGTGATGCGGCGCAGGTGCGGCGTAATGTCCTGTACGGCGCTGACGGCGATCAGGTAGGGGGCGCGTGAGCGAGGGGCTTCGGTAGTCACGAGGATCTCCTTATAGTTCGTTTGGCGGTGAGTATACCATGCCGTTTGATAATGAGAATTGTTTGCTCATTGAGGCGCAACCGCGTGTGAGCTAGGCTTAAGGTTCACGCAATACGCACGGGAGGACGTGATGCCATACCAAGACGCGAGCGACTTGCCGGACAATGTAAAGCATGTGCTACCGGAACATGCGCAGGCGATCTATAAAGAAGCGTTCAACAGCGCCTGGCAACAATACCGGGATCCCGACGATCGGCGCGGTGACGACAGCCGGGAGGAGACGGCATAAGGTGGCCTGGGCGGCGGTCAAGCAAAGCTATCGCAAGGGCGACGACGAACGCTGGCATAAAAAGTAACGCCTTTATGCCCCGGTAAAAACGCGCAGACGTTATGCTGACCTCGGCAATTAATATTATTGCTGCTCAGTACAAATACTTTTCCACGTTAACGCCGCTTTGCAACTTGATTGCGTGGCGGGAAAAGAATATGGTCATTATTAATCGGCGCGGTTATTGAATTAATAAAATTCCGCACCAAAAAATAAAATTGCAAAGGTTCAGTAGTGGCGAGGGAGGACGAGAAATCGTATTCCCGGGAGGTTGTAACAGTGTTAACGCGAGATTTTCTGCAAAAAGCGGATTGCAAAACCGCCTTTGGCGCTATTGAGGAGTCGCTGCTGCTGACGCCTGAACAGCGCGCAGCCTCGTTGGAATGCACGTTATCGCGCCGGCCGGATCACAGCCCGGTATGGGTATTCGGTTACGGTTCGCTGATGTGGAATCCGGTTTTCGAATCTGAAGAAGTGCGGCCCGCCATGCTGCAGGGCTGGCATCGGGCGTTCTGCATGCGTTTGACCGCCGGGCGCGGCACGCTGCATCAGCCGGGGCGCATGCTGGCGCTGAAAGAGGGCGGTCAGACCACCGGATTGGCGTTTCGTCTGCCGGAAGGTAAGCTGCGTGAAGAGCTGGAGCTGCTTTGGAAGCGCGAAATGGTGACCGACTGCTACGTGCCGACCTGGTGTGAACTGCAGTTGGATGGCGGAGAGACCGTCACGGCGCTGGTGTTCGTGATGAACGCGCAGCACCCGTTGTTTGAAGCAGACACCAGCCACCAGGTGATCGCGCCATTGATCGCCAGCGCCAGCGGCCCGCTGGGTACCAACGCGCAATACCTGTTTGCGCTGGATAACGAGCTGAAACACCATGGCATGCAGGATGATTGCATCGGCGATCTGGTGCGCTATGTACAGCAGTGGTTGCAACAGAACCGCCCTGGCGCTTTCGGGGCCGAGGCTACCGCCTGAGGCGTTAGCAGGGCAGCAGACACTGAAGGGCTCAGCATGCTGAGCCTTTTTTCATATATCTAATACCTCTATTTAATAACTTTATTCTGCATGATGACTTAAGGCTCTTTATTTGTGTGGTTATTTATCTCATTATTTTTAAAGCCATTCATCATTTTCCCCCGTCCTCACCCCCCGAGAGCCACGATAAATAATTCACTTAGTATTAAATTGCATAAGTAAAGGTTATTTCTTATTTGTTCAGCCCCGCAGGACTCCGTATCAATATGGCAGACGCTACTGCAAGTAACAGGGAGACGGGGATGAACTTTCAACAATTAAAAATTATTCGCGAATCGGCGCGCTGCAACTACAACCTGACCGAGGTCGCCAATACCTTATTTACTTCGCAGTCCGGCGTTAGCCGGCATATTCGCGAGCTGGAAGAAGAGCTGGGCATCGAAATATTCATTCGCCGCGGCAAGCGGCTGTTGGGCATGACCGAACCCGGCAAAGAGCTGCTGGTGGTGGCGGAGCGCATTCTTAACGACGCGAACAACATCCGTCGCCTGGCGGATGTCTTCAGCAGCAACGATTCGGGGCAGCTGCATATCGCGACGACGCATACCCAGGCGCGCTATAGCCTGCCGGGGGTGATCAAAGAGTTTCGCGCGCTTTATCCACGGGTGCGGGTGGTGCTCAATCAGGGCAGCCCGGAGGAGATCGTTTCGATGCTGGCCGCCGGTGAAGCCGATATCGGCATTGCCAGCGAACGGCTGATGAGCGACGAGTCGCTGGCGGCGTTCCCCTACTACCGGTGGCATCACACCATTCTGGTGCCGGAAGGGCACGAGTTGACGCGGCAGCCGCAGGTGACGCTGGAGATGCTCAGCACCTTGCCGTTGATCACTTACCGCCAGGGCATTACCGGCCGCGCGAAGCTGGATGCGGCGTTCAAATCAGCGGGCCTGACGCCGGACATCGCGCTCAGCGCGCAAGATTCCGACGTGATTAAAACCTATGTCGAGCTGGGGTTGGGCGTGGGCGTGCTGGCGGACATGTCGTATGAAAAAGAGCGCGATCGCGGGTTGGTCAGCCTCAACGCCGAGCATTTGTTTGAACCCAATACGGTCTGGCTGGGCCTGAAACGCAGCCAGCTGCAGCGCAACTATGCCTGGCGCTTTATTCAGCTGTGCAACCCGACGTTGTCGCTGACCGAAATCAAAGACAAGGTGTTCTCGTCGCAGCTGGATGCGGTGATTGACTACCAGATTTAACAACACGGGATTGCCCTGCAGGATCGCTCGCGGGCTAATGCATGGTCAGTCATCGGTACGTTCGATAAGGTGACGCTTGCTTTTTCTGAACGGGCCGATGGCTTCCCATTCCGGGAGTTCTTCGGCTGGACGTGGGTTAGCCATCTCCCAGCGATGGTATTGACGTAAAATCTCGATGGCGATGCGTTTTTGCTCTTGAATGGAGAGCGTGGGGTCGGTCAGATCCTTATTTTCCATTTTGGCTTCCTTGCTGCTCGTTATTTATACGCACCTTATCACATCTGGCACCGTATTTTTCCAGCGATTGTATGTACTTTTTCAGTGCGTTGAAGCTGGTTTTACATGTCATGGTGCCGGGTATTACTTCAAAGGCGGCCTGACGTGTATACAGTGCTAACACGCGATGATTAATGGCGTGGCTGATAAGTATGTCCGGCGGATACGCCGGCGTCAGCCCCTGCTCTTGCAGGTTCAGCCCATACAGATATAGCGCCTGCAAGCAGTTGCGCAGCATATTGCCTTTCAGGGGATGTTGCGTTTCGCGCAGGGAGAAATTCTCCAGCGCGACAAGTTCGATAACGTTCTCCGCCTGGAGATAACGGCACAGGCAAAAGCCGGCGCGGCTCAGCGGGCTGGCTATTTGCCGGTAGACAAAAGCGAAACTCATCGGCATTTGGACATGATATTTAAACAGAGAGCGCCAATTTAACGTATGGCCGTTTTTTCTGCCTTTTTGCCAGCGCCGGTCTTGTACCGTCAGACGAGTCATAAACAGATTCGACTCAAGCAGCACGCTGTTCATGTCTGCCAGCGTTTGCTCTATCGCTCTCTCATGCAGGAGTGAGCAGCCATTTTCTGATGGATGGTTTGCCATTTGCCCGTCATTTGGGTGACTGAGCTCACGTTAGTCACCCGATGAAACAGACTCAAACCCCGACTTTCATCGCTGCGAATCGTGCTGCAAAGACAGTAGGCAATTGCCGCGACGTGTCGCGAGAGTGCGACCTGCCGCGCAATCCTTGCCCTAATAATCAAAATCCCATCTATATACATAAAAAGAATATCTATAGTGATTTAAGTACCTTCAGCTGCCGATCGTGCTCGCATACACTCGCAAAATTATTATAAATTCCATCCGCTTGGAGAGTTTCAGATGAAAGCGCTCGTTCCTTCTTTGCTGTTTTTGGCCGTGGCGGCCAGCGTTAACGTACAGGCGGCGACGCCGGCCAACACGCTGGTGATCGCGCAATCTATCGATGACGTGGTCAGCTTTGACCCGGCCCAGGGATTTGAGTTAACCACGGTGCAGTCGTTCAACAGCCTGTATCAACGTCTGATCCAGTCAGATCCGCACAATCCCATCGATCTTAAACCAACCCTGGCCAGCAGCTGGCAGGCCGGCGCCGACGACCGCAGCCTGACTTTCAGCCTGCGCCCGGACGCCAGGTTCGCCAGCGGCAATCCGCTGCGGCCGGAAGACGTGATCTTCTCGCTTTCACGGGTGGTTAAACTCAATCTCGAACCGTCGTTTATCCTGACGCAGCTGGGCTGGAACGCGAAGAACGTGGAGCAACACCTGAGCAAGGTGGACGAGCACACGGTAAAAATCAGCTGGAGTGAGAACGTCAGCCCGGCCTTCGTGCTCAGCCTGCTGTCGGCGCCGGTATCCTCGATCGTCGACGCCAAAGAGGCGCTGGCGCACCAGCAGGGCGACGATCTGGGGCATCAATGGTTGAACAGCCACTCCGCCGGCAGTGGCCCTTACAAAATCCGCACCTATGTGCCGCACGAAGTGGTGGTGCTGGACGCCAACCCGGGCTCGCCGGAAGGGGCGCCGACGCTGAAAACCATCCTGATCAAAAACGTGCCCGATCCGGCGGCGCGCCGTTTGCTGATCGAGCAGGGCGATGCCGATATCGCACGCAACCTGGGGGCAGACCAGATGGCGGCTCTGAAGGGCAAGCCGGGCGTCAAACCGCTGGCTATTCCTTATGCTTCGCTTTATTTCCTGCAGTTCAACGCCAAGGCGTCGCCGGCGCTCGGCAATCCGGCGTTCTGGGAGGCGGCGCGCTGGCTGTTCGATTATCAAGGCATCGCCGACGATCTGCTGAAAGGGCAGTTCCAGAGCCATCAGGCATTCCTGCCGGACGGTTATCTGGGCGCGCTCAAAGATAGGCCGTACAGCTTCAATCCGCAGAAAGCCAAAGAAATACTGGCCAAGGCGGGGCTGAGCAACGTCAGTTTCCGTCTGGACGTCAACAACCAGCCGCCGTACCTGGACATCGCTCAGGCGTTGCAGGCCAGTTTTGCTCAGGGCGGCGTGAAGGTCGAACTGGTGCCGGGCATCAGTTCGCAGGTCTCCACCAAGGTGAAAGCGCTTAACTACGATGCGACGCTGACCTCCTGGGGGCCGGATTACTTCGACCCTAACACCAACGCCGCCGCCTTCGCCTACAACCCGGAAGACGGCAGCAAGACGCTGGCCTGGCGCGCCAACTGGCAGATCCCGGTGCTGAGCAAGCTGACGCTGGCCGCCACTGCGGAAAACGACACCGCCAAACGGGTGGCAGACTACCAGCAACTGCAAAAACAGGTGCAGCAAAGCTCGCCGTTTGTCATCGGCCTGCAGGCACGCAGCCTGATTGCGGTGCGTGACAACCTCAAGGGCTATGTGCAGGGCATCAACCCTGACATGGTGTTCTACAGCAAGGTCAGCAAGTAATGGCCGCTGACCTGTCCGCCGGCGCCGGGGCGGCCCGGCGGTATTGGCGCTGGGGCGGGCGGCTGCTCGGCGGCGCGCTGTCTCTGGCGCTGACGTTGCTCGGCCTGCTGCTGTTCACCTTCATGCTGTCGCACCTGGCGCCGATCGATCCGGCGCTGCAGGTGGCGGGCGATCACGCCAGCGAAGCCACCTATACGCAGGTGCGGCACGAGCTGGGGTTGGATCAGCCGCTGCCGGTGCAATTTTGGCGTTACCTGGTGCACCTGGCGCACGGTGATTTGGGCATTTCGCGTATTACCGCGCAGCCGGTGTTGAGCGATCTGTTGCGTACCTTCCCGGCGACGGTGGAGCTGGCCACCTGCGCCATTATCCTCGGCGCCCTCGGCGGCATTACGCTGGCGTTTCTGGCGGTGCTCAAACCGGGCAGCTGGCTGGATAACGCGGCGCGTCTGCTGTCGCTGATCGGTTATTCGGTGCCGATTTTCTGGCTGAGCCTGCTTGGGCTGTTGCTGTTCTACGCCACGCTGCATTGGTCGGCGGGGCCGGGGCGGCTGGACGACATTTACTTGTACAGCATGGAGCCGCGCAGCGGTTTCGTGTTGATCGACAGCTGGCTGTCCGGCGATCGTGAAATGTTCTACAACGCCATCGGCCACCTGTGGCTGCCGGTGGTGGCGTTGGCGCTGCTGTCGATGGCGGGCATTACCCGGCTGCTGCGGGCGGCGATGCTGGAAGAGTGCAACAAGGAATACGTGACGCTGGCGCGTTCCAAGGGCGCCGGCCGCCTGCGCATTCTGCTGCGCCATGTGTTTCCCAATGTGCTTGGCACGCTGATCACCGTACTGTCTCTCTCCTACGCCAGCCTGCTGGAGGGCGCGGTATTGACCGAAACGGTGTTCGCCTGGCCCGGCGTCGGGCGTTACCTGACCTCGGCGCTGTTTGCTGCCGACACGCCGGCGATCCTCGGTGCCACGCTGCTGATCGGCACCTGTTTCGTGCTGTTGAATGCGCTGGCCGACGCCTTGACCTATTTAGTGGATCCGCGAACTCGATGAGCCAATATCTCTCTGAACACGAACCGCAAAGCGAGCCAGCCGTCGGTGACCGCCGCGGTCGGCGTCTGACTACGCTGACGCTGGGCGCGGCGCTGGTGGCGATCCTGATTGTCACCGCGCTGCTGGCTCCGTGGCTGGCGCCTTTCGACCCCAATCTGCAGCATATCGAATTGCGGTTACTGCCGCCTTCGGCTGCACATTGGCTGGGCACCGACGGCTTTGGCCGCGATTTGCTCTCCCGCGTGATTTACGGCGCGCGGCCGACGCTGATCCTGGTGTCGCTGATTCTGGTGTTGACCATTCCCATCGGCCTGCTGGTCGGCATTTGCGCCGGTTACCTCGGCGGCTGGGTTGAGCGCATTTTGATGCGTCTGACCGACATTTTCCTGTCGCTGCCGAGTCTGGTGATCGCGCTGGCGTTCGTGGCGGTCATGGGACCGGGGCTGATGAACGGCGCGCTGGCGCTGGCATTGACCAGCTGGCCGGCCTTTGCCCGCCAGGCGCGGGCCGAAACCCTGGCGCTGCGCCGCAGTGACTACCTGGCGGCGGCGCGCATGCAGGGTATCAACGGGTTGCGGCTGATGGTCGGCCACATTTTGCCTTTATGCCTGCCGAGCGCGGTGGTGCGTGCGGCGCTGAGCCTGGGCGGCATCATCCTGTCCGCCGCCGGTCTGGGGTTCCTCGGCATGGGCGTCGCGCCGCCGACCGCCGAATGGGGTTCGATGGTGGCCGAAGGCAGTAAAGTGATTTTCGACCAATGGTGGGTCGCCGCCGCACCAGGCGGGGCGATCCTGTTCGCCAGCCTGGCGTTTAACCTGCTGGGCGATGGCCTGCGCGACAAAATGGATCCTCGTCATGGGCACTGATAACACTTTATTGACCGTCGAACGGCTGGCGATCGGCGTGCCGGGGCCGCAGCCGGCGGCGCTGGTGAAGAATATCTCGTTCAGCATGGGGCGGGAGCGGCTGGCGCTGGTCGGCGAGTCCGGTTCCGGCAAGTCGTTGACCGCGCGTGCGCTGATGGGGCTATTGCCGCCGCCGTTGCAGCTGCAGGCGCAGCGCCTGACGCTGGGCGATGAAGACTTGACGCGCCTGAGCGAACGCCAGTGGAGCCGTCTGCGCGGCGACCGGGTGGCGATGGTGATGCAAGATCCCAAACATGCGCTGAATCCCAATCAGCCGATCGGCCGTCAGGTGGAGGAGCCGCTGGTGCTGCATGCCAAGTTGAGCCGCGCCGAGCGGCGTGAAAAGGTATTGGAGATGCTGGCGGCGGTGGGGTTGCCCGATCCGGCGGCGCTGTGGGGCCGTTATCCGCATCAGCTCTCCGGCGGCATGGGGCAGCGGGTGATGCTGGCCATTGCGTTGATCAACGATCCGCAGCTGTTGATTGCCGATGAACCGACTTCGGCGCTGGATCACCAGATGCGCGATCAGGTGCTGCAACTGATAGACAATCTGGTGGCGCAACGCAACATGGGGCTGATCCTGATCAGCCACGATTTACAGCAGGTGGCGCACCACTGCGAGCGGGTGCTGGTGATGTACAAAGGCGAGCTGTTGGATCAACTGCCGGCAGCAGAGCTGGCGCAGGCCACGCATCCTTACACTCGCACGCTGTGGGCGTGCCGGCCGAGCCGCGAGACGCGCGGCAAACCGCTGCCGGTGCTGGACCGCGCGCTGTTGGAGACGTTGAAATGAGCGTAATCGCACTGGAGAACCTGAGCGTCAGTCACCGCCAGGGCTACGAGCTGCGCACCGTGGTGCATGAGGTTAACCTGCACATCGAACCGGGTGAGTGTTTCGGGCTGGTGGGGCCTTCCGGCTGCGGCAAGTCCTCGTTGCTGTGGGTGCTGGCCGGGCTGAATGGCAGCTGGCAGGGCGGTTTTGAGCTGCTGGGGCGGCGGCTGCAACCGGGGCAGGCATTTACCGGCGAGCTGCGGCGTGAGGTACAGATGGTGTTTCAGGATCCCTATGCTTCGCTACACCCCAAGCACCGGCTGTTGCGTACGCTGTCGGAGCCGCTCAAGCTGCTGCAGGAAAGCGATATCGAACGCAAGATCAGCGCGGGCTTTCGCCAGGTGGGGTTGGATCCGCGCCTGCTGGATCGCTACCCGCATCAGCTGTCGGGCGGCCAGCGGCAGCGCGTGGCGATCGTGCGCGCATTGTTGCTGCGGCCTAAGTTGTTGCTGCTGGATGAACCGACTTCGGCGTTGGACATGTCGGTGCAGGCGGAGATCCTCAATCTGCTCAACGAGCTGAAGCAGGCGGGCGAGCTGACCATGGTGCTGGTCAGCCACGATGCGGACGTGATTGACCATATGTGCGATCGTTCGGTGGCAATGGCGCACGGCCGCATCAGCATTTAAACCTGTGCCCGCCAACGCGGCGGGCATATCCATCTTGGTAATAAATAAAGCAATTTATCGTCGTTCTTCTGTTAATTCTTACCCCCTACACTCGAAAAACAGCGCAACCGCGTGATTGTGGAGAGTGTATCGATGAAACGGTTAATTCCAACCTTATTGTATGGCGCGCTGGCGGCCGCTTTCGGTGCGCAGGCTGCCACCCCGCAGGATACCTTGGTAGTGGTCAGTTCGTTGGAGGGCATTATCAGCCTCGATCCGGCGGAGAGCTTTGAAACCGTCAGTTCGGCCAATCTGGTCAATCTCTATCAGCGCCTGGTGGCGCCGGATCGCGCCGCGCCGCAAAAGCTGGCGCCGGACGCCGCAGGCAGTTGGCAAGCGGGCGCCGATGGCCGCAGCCTGACCTTTACCCTGAAACCGCAGCAGCGTTTCGCTTCCGGCAACCCGCTGCGGCCAGAAGATGTGATTTTTTCGCTGGTTCGCGCGGTGAAGCTGAACAAGGCGCCGTCGTTTATTCTCGGCGAGTTTGGCTGGACGCCGGATAACGTTGAGCAACAGCTGAAGAAGGTGGGAGATAACCAGGTGCAACTCAGTTGGCCCGCCAACATCGGCAGCGAGTTGGCGCTGCGGCTGCTGACGGCGAATGTGGCTTCGATCGTGGATGAAAAGCTGTTGAACGAGCACGCGCAGCAGGGGGACTACGGTAACGGCTGGCTGCGCAGCCATTCCGCCGGCGGCGGCCCGTATCGGGTGAACAACTATGTGCCGCATGAAGCGCTGCTGTTTGGCCGTAATGACTACGCTCCGTCGCCGGCAAGGTTGAAAACGGTGTTGTTCAAGAACGTCAGCGACGCCGGTACCCGCCGTTTGCTGTTGCTGAAAGGGGATGCCGACGTGGCCTACGATCTGGGGGCCGACCAGTTCGACTCACTGCGTAACGCGTCTGGCGTGCGCATTGAGCAGGCCGATGCGCCCCGGATCTATTACCTCGGTTTCAACACCGGCAGCAAAGACAATCCGGCGCTGGGCAATCCGGCGTTATGGCAGGCGGCGCGCTGGCTGGTCGATTATCAGAGCATCGCCGAGCAACTGCTGAAAGGGCAATATCGCGTGCATCAGGCCTTCTTGCCGCAGGGATTGGACGGGGCACTCGACGATCGGCCGTTTAAGCTCGACGTGGACAAAGCCAAACAGATCCTGCGCGATGCCGGCATCGCCGAAGGCACGCGCATCGATCTTATCGTCATCAACCAACCGCCGTATACCGACATCGCGCAGGCGCTGCAGGCCAGTTTTGCGCAGGCCGGGCTGCGGTTGGATATCCATCCGGTGGTAGAAAGCGATCTGTGGGGCAAGATGCGCGGCCGCGATTTTCAGGCGATCTTCACCTACTGGGGCGCCGACTACCTGGATCCGAACACCAACGCCAGCGCCTTTGCCTATAACGTGCCCGGTGGGCCGAAAACCCTGGCCTGGCGCACCCAGTGGAACATTCCCGCCATCAGCGCGGAAACGCGCGCCGCGGCTGCGGAAGGGAACAGCGCCGCGCGCAGCGCACGTTACGTCACGTTGCAACGGGAACTGCAGGCCAGCTCGCCGTATGTGGTGGCGCTGCAGGGGCAAACGCTGGTGGCATTGCGGGACAACGTCGAAGGTGCCCGGTTGGATATCGCCAACAGCATGCTGTATCTGGATCGGGTCAGCAAGTAGCGGGCCTGTCCGAGCTTTCTGTCGCACCAAAGGCCAACGGCGAGTGAAATCGCTGGCTATTGCTACCTCGGATCGCGAGATGTTGTGTCAGGGTGAAATAAAATGAAATTTCATAACGCGCTCATATGACGGTGATAGATTGGCACTGAAAGGCGGCGTTGTTTACGCCTTTCACCGCGGCCGTCCGCAATGATGCGGACACATCACGTCAGGAGATATTATGGACAATAACGAAAACGCTTCAGGAGCGCGCGCAGCAACCTTGATCGCCACCGGTGAGGTTGTTACGCCGGAACAGTTTTATCAAGACAGCGACGGAAGCAACTGGGGGCCGGCGATCAACAAAGCGGCGGCGGCGGCGCTGCAAGCCGGCGGTACGCTGTCCCTTGGGCAGCGGGTGTATACGGTCGCCGGACACGTACTCATTCAGACGACAACGGACATCTACGGCGGCATCGGTTTGCGGGTGGTCGGATTGGGACGGGCGACCAAAATTGTCAAGACGGCGGACAGCAGTTACACCAACGAACAGGGCGAAACGAAGAAAGCGGTGATCGTGGTGAAAGGCTTCGCCAATCTGACGCTGCACGGCTTGACGTTGCGGGATGATACCGGCGTAGACGACACTCACGGCGTGTGGTTCAGCGATCGCAATATGACGAAGTTTGATATTCGCGACATCTACACCAAGGTCGGCGGTTATTCGCTGTTTGTCTCGGGCGACATGTTCATTAACTGGCTGGTGAACGTGCAGATGGAGGCAAACGCCAATCGCCCGGGCGATGGGGTGCTGTGGATGGACAAGTCCGGCACCACCAATTTTATAGACGGCCTCTACGCCGCTCGCGCCAAGGGGACTGCGTTCAGAATTTCAGGGTTTTACTCTACTATCGGCTCGTTGGCTGCGGATGACTGCATCGGCGATATCTACTCGTTCAAAGATTTTAACGGCACGATCAATTCGTTGGGCTGCGAGAACCGCAACACGCAGCGCGCCGCCAATGTCAGCGTGTTGTCCACCAACTTTGCCCAGGGCACGATAGGCAATATCAATATCCAGGACGCGCAGAATGTGGAGAGCGGGAGCGTGTTGTGCCGATTCATCAACGAATCTCGTTGGGACATCAGTCAGTTGACTCTTTACAGCGGTTCGAAGACGCCGTTCCCGGCGGCGATCGCCGCCTGCAGCAACAATACCGAGGTAACCTTCAGTAACGTATACAACGGCGGCGTTCCGGTGGCCGGCAAAAGCACCGTCGACGTTACGTCGTTTTTAAACGGGGTCGAAGCGATGTACAGTCTGGGCGAGCGGGGAATTGCCCCTTCCGCCACCAGCAACCATTTGCCGCGCAATATCTCGAAACAGCAATCGTGGACTTTTTTAGGCACCCTGACCGCGCCGGATCGGCAACCTACAACGCGCATTACTCTTCAACAGGGCGTAAGCACCAAGGTGCTGGCGTGCGATTTATATATCACGTTCGATCTGTCTTCGCAGGCGACCGCCTTTGTCGTCAATAAAGGCAGCTATAGCGCGAAAGGCGCCTTTATGTTGCGGCGCACCGGGCCGTTAAGCTGCGAAATATATTACCGCGTCGAGAAAGATTTCGGCTTTGGCAGTTATCAGGTGCAGACTACGCGCGGCAGTTACTGGCGGCCGGACGGCGTTTCATTGAGCACGCCACCCGCCGATGCGTTGGAAATCCGCAGCGATGAGGTGTTATCCACCACCAGGCTCGCAGTGATCCAGCCACTGGCCAATCCGACAACGGCCAGCACTGCGGAAGTGGCCGGATTGCTCAATCGGCTGATCGAGACACTGAAGAACTAACCGAATAACGCCGGCGCGTTCTGGCCGGCGTCCATCAAGAGCAACAGCCAGCCGGCGGCCGCCAAGGCGATGCCGAAAGGTTGCCGCGTTCGCCAGGCGCGGCGGTCGCGACGGCCGCGCGTCAATGCCATGCCTAATCCGAACATGGCCGCCAGACAGACCAGCAGCGGCAGCATCGTCCAACCGAGCCAGGCGCCCAGCGCCGCCAGCAGTTTGAAATCACCCTGGCCGATGCCGTTACGCCGCCGCACCTGCCGATAAAGCGCGTTGAGCAGCCACAACCCCCCGTAGCCGGCGGCGGCGCCGATAACCGCGTCGCCCAGCGTCGCCCAGCGAGCGTCAAGATTGCACAGCATCCCGCCCCACAGCAGCGGCTGGGTTAACCGGTCCGGCAGCCACCGGTGGCGCCAGTCTAGCCAGGCCAGGGCGATCAGCAGCGCCGCGACCGGCGGTAACCACAGCCGGTGTGCTGCCGGCAGGTCGAAGGGCAGCGCCGTCAACGCCAAACCGAAGGCCGTCAGCAGCAGGCTACGGCGGCGCAATTGCGGTGGGTTGGCGCGCCCGGCCGCCGTTCGCTCCAACCGGGTGATGAGCGCGAAGGCGACCACACCTGCCGACAGCAGCGCGGTGAAAAACAGCGCGGGCCACAGTAAGGAAAGAAACATCGGGGCTCCATAAGTCGTGAAATGGATGTTTAAAATAACGGCAAAATGCGTATTTCATCGGGGTGAAATGCGGTGGGCTGTGAGGAATGCGCAGTTGTACGCATCGCCACTTCACGTATTGCAGAGTGAGGCAATGTCATGCGCGGAGGCGCGCAACAGCGGGGTGTTGCGCTTTTTATCGGCAAAATCGGTGCTGAAATGGTGTGAATTCACCTGGCGGCCGGAATGGATCGGTAAAGGGCGTAAGTGACGGCGTCACTGGAGAGTGATTGGGGTTTATCCTATTGTTTCTGTTCGTCAAGCCGTTAGGCTTTAAGGGAGAGGCGCCCCGGCCTGGACGGGGCGTAGGGTTTCCAGATCTGCCGCGGGAAAGGCGACAGCAAAGCAGTGGGTTGGCCTGCTCCAGGAGGGAGGGGGGCCAACGGTGCCATGAAAGACGAAATTCAGGCGGGACTCATCAAAACCAAAAAACGACGCTGGCACAGCCGCCAGGCGGTGTGGCTGGCCGGGGCGCTGGTGTGGCTGGCCGGCGCGGCGCCCGCCTGCGCCGAATCCCCGCCGGCGCCGGAGAGCGTTGTCTCTTCCGCACCGGCCGCCGCAGATCCGGCCGCGAATTTGCCCGAACTGGGCGGCGCGCCCGATGACGCCGCGCGCGAGAAGCAGTGGGCCGAGATGGCCAAGCAGTTCGGCGAAAAAGATCTGAATAACGTTTCCCGTCAGCAGATGCGCAGCCGCGCCGAGGATTATCTGCTGGGCCAGGCGACCGGCGCGCTGCAACAGCAGGCGCAGGAACTGTTGTCGCCGCTGGGCACCGCACGATTATCGCTGAAGATGACCGGTGAGGGGGACTTTACCGGCAGCAACGGGCAGTTATTCAGCCCGCTGTACGACGTCGACGGATTGCTGACCTACAGCCAGATCGGCTGGCTACAGCAAAGCGCCGGGGCGCTCGGTAATTTCGCGCTGGGGCAGCGCTGGATCGCCGGTGACTGGCTGCTGGGGTACAACACGGCGCTCGACAGCGATTTCGCCCGGCAGCGCAATCGCGGCAGCGTCGGCGCGGAGGCCTGGGGAGACTACCTGCGTTTCTCCACCAACTATTACTACCCGCTGTCGGCGCTGGCGCAAAAGTCTGGCGATGGCGTGTTTTTCAGCCGTCCGGCGCGCGGTTACGACATCACGACGCAAGGCTATCTGCCGTTTTATCGCCAGATCGGCGGTTCGCTCAGCTATGAGCAGTATCTCGGCGATAATGTCGATCTGTTCGGCAGCGGCAAAAAACAAAACGATCCGCGCGCGATGCAGCTGGGGCTCAATTACACCCCGGTGCCGCTGGTGACGATGAAGGCGCTGCATAAGATTGGCGCGGGCGGGCAGAGCCAGGATCAGATCGAGCTGGCGCTGAGCTATCGGCTCGGGGTGCCGTTGGTGAAGCAGATTTCGCCGGAGTATGTGGCTCAGGCCAAGTCGCTGCGCGGCAGCCGCTACGATCCTATCGAACGCAAGAACGTGCCGGTGCTGGAGTTCCGCCAGCGCAAGACGCTGCAGGTATTCCTGGCCACGCCGCCGTGGAGCCTGCAGGCGGGGGAAACCGTGCCGCTGGTGCTGGAAATCAAGGCGCTCAACGGCATCGCTCACGTCAGTTGGCAGGGGGATACCCAGGCGCTGAGCCTGACGCCGCCGCACAACGCCAACGATCCGCAGGGCTGGACGGCGATCGTGCCGCCGTGGGACGATGCGCCGGGCGCCGCCAACAGCTACCGGCTATCGGTCACGCTGGAGGACGATAAACAGCAGCGCGTGACGTCCAACTGGATAGAGCTGAAAGTGGCGCCGCCGCTGACGGCGACCGCCGGTGATGACGCGGGCCTGCCGCCGATCAAAACCCTGACGCCGCCGCCGATCCCGGCGCAAACCGGGCCGCTGTACGGCGGCGACTAACCGTTTTTGCCCTGCAGCACCCACACGGCGGCCTCGACGCGGGATTTTAGCTTCATCTTTTTCAGCAGGTGTTTGACGTGTACCTTGACGGTGCTTTCGGTGATGGTCAGGCGGCGGGCGATCAGCTTGTTCGGCAGCCCCTGGGCGATCAGCTTCAGAATATCCCGTTCGCGCGGCGTCAATTGCTGAATATCGCGATCGGCGCTGGGGCGGTTTTCCCGCAGGCTGGCGGCGAGGATCGGCGTCAGCGTTTCGCTGAGCACCATCTGCCCGGCCGCCGCCTGATGCAGCGCCTTCAGCAGATCCTCCGGCTCCATGTCTTTCAACAAATAACCGTCGGCGCCGCGTTTGAGCGCGCTGACGACGTCGTCTTCATGGTTGGACACGCTGAACACCACAACGCGCCCCGACAGGTCTGTCTGGCGCAGGCGATCCAGCGTTTCCAGCCCGTTGATGCCGGGCATGTTGAGGTCGAGCAGGATCAGATCCGGATCGTGCTGCTCCGCCAGCGCGACCCCTTGCTCACCGTTGCTGGCTTCGGCGATGACCTGCAGGCGAGCGTCCATGCCAATCAGCTGTTTTACGCCGTTGCGCAGCATCGGGTGGTCGTCGATCAGTAAGATGGTGGCGGCGGTTTCTGTCGTCATGGTGTCTCCGTTAGTCGATGGCGTGGTTATCCGGCGTGAAGCTGACTCGCACCTCGGTGCCGCCGCCGCTGCGCGGTAAAATGTCGCAACGGCCATGCAGGCTCTTGGCGCGATCGCGCATGATGATCAAGCCGTAATGGTCGGGGCGGGATGTTTCGGCCGGCAGGCCGCGTCCGTTGTCGCATACGCTCAGGGTCACTTCGCCCCGTTTGTTGATGACCTGAATGCTCACCTCGCTGGCGGCGGCATGCTTAAGGATGTTGCTGAGCGCCTCGCGGGCGATCTGCAGCAGATGAATGGCCTGGTAGGCGGGCACCGTGCGCGGCCCCAGTTGGTAATCGAGGCTGATGTTCAGGCCCAGTTTGGGATTGAACTCCGCTACCGTCGATTGCAGCGCCGCCAGCAGGCCCGGTTCGGTCAGCTGCAGGCGGAAGGTGGTCAGCAGCTCGCGCAGCTGGCGATAGGCGCCGTTCAGCTCTTCGCGCATCTGCTGCACCAGCGCCTGGCTGGCGGACGAGAGCGTTTCGCCTTGCATCTGCAGGCAGGCGATCTGCATTTTCAGGCAGGAGAGCGATTGGGCGATGGAGTCGTGCAGCTCGCGGGCGATCGCCGCCCGTTCTTCCATCAGCATCAGCTGCTGCTGGTGGTCTACCTGACGTTCGATGGCCAGCACGCTGGTCAGTTGCTCCACCAGAGTGTTGACCAGCTGGCGGTGCTCATCGTTCAGCGGCTGTTGCGGCGCATGTTGCGCCACGATCACGCCATAGTCGCCAAGTTTGTCACTCAGGCTCCAGCTCAGCGACGGGTTGTCGGGATGCTGGCGGTCGCTGTCGTGCAGGCAGGCGCTGCACACCGGATTATGGCAATGCTCCGGCCGCAACGGCTGGTTGCCGCTCAGCTGCAGCAGCGGCTCCCGGCTGTCGTTTTCATACAGCCGCACTTGAATGGCGCGCAGCGGCGTCAGGATTTGCAGTTGGTTGAGCAGCGGCGTCAGGCGGCTGCACAATGGCTCGCTGGCGTGCAGCAGGCGGCTGGCGCGATAGAGGAAGCTCAGCATCTGATTTTTTTGCTGCAGGTCCGCGGTCTTCTCGGCTACGCGCTGCTCCAGCCCGCTGTAGGTGGCCGACAGTTCGTCGGACATGGTGTTCAACGCGCCGCCGAGCGACGCCATTTCATCCTGATGGCCGCGCTGCGCGAAGCGGCGGCTAAAGTCGCCGCGGCCCACCGCCAACGCCATTTCCACCAGCTGCCGCCACGGATGCAGCAACCGGCGGCGCAGGTAGCAGGTGGTGCCGATCAGCAGCAGCAGGGTCAGCGCGATAAAGCCGGCCTGCACCAGCGTCACCATCAGCAGGCGGCGCTCGGTTTGCCTGTCGATATCCGAGACCAGCTTATCCAACAGCTGCACGAAGTGCGCCACCTGCGGCGCGGCGTCGGCCGGGCGCTGCGCGCTGCGCAGGCGAGGTTGCAGGGTCTGTTGCCAGTAGTCGCGCAAGGTGTCGAAAGGTTGCGTCAACCCTTCCTGTTCCACTGAACGCTGCAGGTCGGGGCTGTTTTCGTCGCGCTCCAGTTCGCGGATCAACGCTTCATGCCGTTCATCCAGCGGCACCTGCGCCAGCAGACGGTAGCTTTGCATACGCAGCGAGCCGGCCTTGTTGATGGCATGCGCGTTGCCCTGAATGCTTTGCGACATCCAGGCGGAAATCCCCATGCCGGCCACGCCCAGAATGCCCGACAGCAACATCAGCAGGGCGACCTGATTCACGATCGAAAGCGGGGCCAACAGGCGTTTCATAAGCGCGGGTTCCTGGCATTTGGCGCCGCTGAAGCTCAGGGGCGAAGGCGGCGACGGGGTAAACAAGTAACGATTCAGCCGTATTTTTGATTATCCCTGAGCATAACCCCATACCTCGAATGAAGTACCCATTAGTTTCCGGCGGGGTGGCGAAGCGGTGAGGATGACGAAGTGGTTCTTTATAATTTATTGATTATAAATGATTTAATTTTTATCCGGAATGTACCCCTAAGGGGATGAAGGCGCTATTTGTGCCGCCAACTACTTGCATTCGGGTTGATATACATCAACTTTGCCGCCGGGGCCGCCCCCTAGGGTGTCGGAATAATCCCCCGTGTCTGAGGTTTTTATGTCGCAACTTGCAACGCCTTCATCAAAGAAAATCGGTGCGCTGATTCAGGATTGGCATCCTGAAGACAGCGCCTTTTGGCAGCAGCGTGGCCATCGCATCGCCACCCGCAACCTGTGGATTTCCATTCCCTGTCTGCTGCTGGCCTTCTGCGTCTGGATGCTGTTCAGCGCCGTCGCGGTCAACCTGAACAAGGTTGGCTTCAACTTTTCCACCGATCAACTGTTCCTGTTGACAGCGCTGCCGTCGGTCTCGGGCGCTATTTTACGCGTGCCGTATTCCTTCGTGATCCCGCTGTTTGGCGGCCGTCGCTGGACCGCTATCAGCACCTGCTTCCTGCTGGTGCCGTGCTTGTGGCTGGGATTCGCGGTGCAGGACAGCAGCACGCCGTACAGCGTGTTCGTCATCATTTCCCTGCTGTGCGGTTTTGCGGGCGCCAACTTTGCCTCCAGCATGGCCAATATCAGCTTCTTCTTCCCGAAAGCGCGTCAGGGCGGCGCATTGGGTCTCAACGGCGGGTTGGGGAATCTGGGCGTCAGCGTCATGCAACTGGTCGCGCCGCTGGCGATCTCTTTCAGCCTGTTTGGTCTGTTTGGCGGCACGGCGCAAGATCAGGCAGAAGGGGGGCAGCTGTGGCTGGAAAACGCCGCCTGGATCTGGGTACCGTTCCTGCTGGCTGCCACCTTGGCGGCCTGGTTCGGCATGAACGATCTGGCGGCGGCCAAGGCATCGCTGCGCCAGCAACTGCCAGTGCTCAAACGTGGGCATTTGTGGATGCTGAGTTTGCTGTACCTCGCGACCTTCGGTTCTTTCATCGGTTTCTCCGCCGGTTTCGCCATGCTGTCGAAGACGCAATTTCCGGAGGTCGTGATCCTGCATTACGCTTTCTTTGGGCCGTTCCTCGGGGCGCTGGCGCGGCCGGTCGGCGGTGCGCTGTCTGACCGTTTCGGCGGCGTGCGGGTGACGTTGATCAACTTTGTGGTGATGGCCGTGTTCGCCGCGCTGTTGTTCCTGACCTTGCCGACGGCGGGCGAGGGCGGTTCGTTCATCGCCTTCTACGGCATCTTTATGGTGCTGTTCCTCACGGCGGGGCTGGGCAGCGGATCGACTTTCCAAATGATCGCCGTCATTTTCCGTAAAATCACTGTCGATCGCGTGAAAGCGGCTGGCGGCAGTGACGAGAGCGCACAGCGTGAAGCGGTGACGGACTCCGCCGCCGCATTGGGCTTTATCTCGGCGATCGGCGCCGCAGGCGGCTTCTTTATTCCCCAGGCATTCGGTACCTCGCTGGCGCTGACCGGCTCACCGGCGGGGGCAATGAAAGTATTCCTGGTGTTCTATATCTTGTGTGTGGTCATCACCTGGGCGGTGTATGGCCGCAAGAAAGCGAGCTGATCGTGTGCCTCGAGGGCTGCCCGTTAAACTGGTGACGGGCGGCCTGGCGGGGCACCTAGTTTTATGCCGAATTTCATGTTGCTCTATATGTCTTCTTCAGTTGATGCTGCGTAGTTTTTTCCTTTTAATATCGTACTTTTCGTTTTTACTACACCATTCTCAAAAATAATCTGTTTTTGAAACCTTGTTCTGTTTTTTAGAGAGAAAAGTAAAACATCATTTTAAAATGATGGCGAGTGGGAGGATATTGAAAGTACTCTCCGATCTTGTTTGCCAATGTGGAAATATTTCTCTTTTTTGGCTTTGCGGTTATTAAATGACCGCCAGTTATGTTGATTGAGATAAATCTCATTTCTTATTGATGGCGAGTCTTTCGCTATTCTAACAATAGGATTAGGCTTAAAAATCGCATGCTGCACGCAAATTTCACTATTTCATCGATTTGAAAACTGATTATTAAGTTTTTCTTTTTAATAACAATTGGTTATATTGGGTTTATTTGGTTTCACTCTGGCGGCAAGGTTATTTCATTTGGTAGAAAAATCATTCACCCAGTGTTCATCGAAGCTGCCATCAAGGGAATGAAAATGAAACCAGAAATAGACGCTGGTATGAAGTGATTAAATTTTTTCATCTTTGACTTTACATTTAATTTCTTGAACATTTTTTCATGTTTCTATACAAAGTGAGCAGGGCAGGTATAGAAAGGAAACTAAATTGAACTTTGAGAAAAAAATAAGGATTAGGAATCTTGACGTATTAAATCTCTCCGGGCAGAAATTTCGCATGCGCTGGAAAGAGTCTCAGATTCTGTCACTGCTTATCGCGAGATCGCCAGAATTGGTTACACGAACGGAAATTATAGAAAATATATGGAAAGGAACTTACTGCTCAGATTCAACTATAAATCAAACAATTAAGTCTATCAGGCAAAAAATTGGCGATGTCGATCACACCATTATCAGAACTATTCCCAGGCTCGGTTATAAAGTTGAAAATAAAAGTATTTTCCAGTTTACAGAAGACACCGAAGAACTAAATAACGATGAAACCTGGAATAATACATCGATAGAGAATGAATCTCTTCAAGCGGAATATTCTGAAAATACGGAGGAGATCGAGGAATCGGATAATGATAAAATGGCTAAAAGCGATGAGGAAATTAACGCAGAAGCAGAGCATGTCGCTTCGTATCTGATGGCGAAGAATAAAACAAGGAAAAGACATTTTTCTCCACGTCGCCGCGCTTTTGCGCTCAGCATGCCGTCGCGCACGCTTAAGGTTGCGATCTGTCTGTTGATTTCTTTATCGATACTGGCTATTTCGTTGTTCTCTTATATGTTAGGCAACCAGGCAAGACTCATAGCGACTAATGATATCAGGAATGATACCCGCGTGGTTCTAACGCTGGTGTTGAATGAGCCTGGTGTAAACAACGGAAAAGTAATGATTTGCGTGTATCAGGGCAGCAACCACGATACGGCGAAAATGGAGTGCGCCGACGTTAATAATCCGCAATTTAAGAAATCAGTGAGCGGCGTTCCGCTTTCTTTATCCGTAGGCCGGGCGGACGTGCTTGATGCGAAATATAGGAACCTTAAATATCAAGTTTATTATGATGTTGGGGATTGATCGTTGTTTGGATTTCATTTTTTTCATTGGGCCACAGCCGCCGTTACGTTGATTTTACTATTTGTTATTTGAAATGCAGAGCATGTTTATTCAGTCTGAATTTCGGAATCATGGCGCATAACAGGCATAAGACGCATGGCACCGCCGCGCAGATGGGGCGGTATGGCAATCGCTGATGTGTGCCCGAAAGATGTTGCCTCATGGATAAAGAGAACGGTGGTAACACATTAATGAGCAATCCCTGGGGAAGTGTGATTAATGATTTTTCGCTTATGTTGTTCTCAATTTTTCCGCAGATGAATGTTTAAGTGTGATTTGAAAAAAGCCGGTGCGTATTTATGTTTGGCGGATTTCTCGCACGGAAAAGCGTGGGGAATGCCGATCGATCACGACGAGCAAAAGGCATATTGGGGGCAGATTCCCAAGGGCGGTAGCATGCATTTTTTTATAAGAAAAATAACGTGGCCAAAGAAAAGCGTCTTTGGGTTTTCTGGGTGAGAAAGAACGGTGGAAGAAAGATTATCGGCGTTATCGGGCAGGCGTTTACGGCGAAGAATGCGCTTTCCTTATCCGGCAAGGCGCACAGAAGGCGCTGCCGGGGTCTTCACCGGCGCATCATGTCTTGCATATCATTGATATGCGGTCTGTACTTGGCATAAGCGAAGCGTTATTGTTGGCGCTTAAAGCGGTTGTGGATTGTTGTGGAATGTGGATATGACCAAAAGAACGAAAATAAGCCTGGGTCGCATTGCACCCTGCCGCGTTGGCATTAATTCTCAGTTTTTTAATGAGACCATCGCCATTTTCCCCCCTCCCGTTGCGGGTGCGATTAGAGATGAAACGGACGCTCACCAATGCACTCTGGTTGATGCTTGAACGCCTTTCTCTCAGCGTTTCGGGCATTTTCGTGTCTATCTATGTGGCGCGTTATCTGGGGCCTGGCCAGTTCGGCGTCCTGAATTATCTGTTGGCGACCATTGCAGTGTTGGTGCCGCTGGCTCAGCTCGGCGCCGACAGCGTCATTTTCAATCGCATTGCGCGCCGGCCAGCCAGCGGGATGCACCTGATGATGGCCTCCATACGGCTCAGGCGGCGCGTGTTTTTGTTGGGTGCGTTGCCTGTGTTGGCATGGCACGTGTTCTCTCACAATAATACCGACGTTTTGATCCTGTTGCTGATGCTGGCAAGCGCCTATTTTTCAGTACAGGACGTCTACAAAATTTATTACGACGCCACCTTAAAATCGAAACGCAATACGCTGATAAACAACTCGGTTTTGCTTTTGTCCATCGCATTGCGCCTGATGTTGGTTCATGCCGAGCTCAGTCTGGCGTGGTTCGCGATTCCTTACGTTGTCAGCAGTGCGATACCTTATTTCCTGCGCCGTTGGATGTTCCACCGTGAGGTGCGCGGGCGATTGGCGCCGGTCAAGGGGCGGAAGCGACAACGTTATGAGCGTCATTTGTTCAGCGTTGGTTTGCCGCTGGCGGTGTCGAGTTTGTCGATTGTCATTTATACGCGCATCGATCAGATCATGTTAGGTGGCATGCTTGGCGAGCAGGCGGTCGGTTGGTATAGCGCGGCGCTGACTCTGGCGCAGGGGTGGTCTTTTGTGCCGATGGCGATGATCACCTCGCTTATGTCGGGCATTGCTGGCTCGCGTCAAGCGGCGGAACAGGAATATCGGATCCGACTGCTTTATGTCATCGTGATGGCGCTCTCTCTACCGGCTCTGTTGGTGTTTATCTATTTTCCGTCGCAGATTATAAACGTACTGTACGGCGATGAATATTTGCCCGCTGCCGGCGTGTTGGCCGTGTGCTCATTCACCTCTTTGGTGTCCGTATTGGGCACCGTTTCGTACAGAAGCATCGTCTTGTTTTCAGGATACCGCTTCATCGCCATGAAAATGCCGATGGTGGCGGTGATAAATATCCTGCTGAACCTCCTGTTGATTCCCCGCTATGGGTTGATGGGCGCGGCTGTTTCAACGCTATCGGCGGAGTTCATGTCGGTCTTTGTTCTGAATTATTTTTTCCAAAAAGGCAAGATTACGCGCCTGCAGTTAACGGCGTTTAGCTGCGTGCCTGTTTTCATCCGCAGACTCAAGACAAAATAAAGTGAGTTCGCTTTCATCACGCCGCCATGCAAATTGGCGGCCTGTACGCACACTCTTTAATTCTGATTAAGGAGGTTATTTACTCATGGCACCCAATGCCGCTTAAATTCTTTTTGCCATAAATAGCGCAATTTCCGTTATTTGTTTCATCATATCTTTATAAAGAACAAGGAGTCATCATGTTGCAACAACTTGTAAGGCATCTTTATAAGCATGTCCCGGATACGCTATATCATAAGATGAAATACGTTATTAACTTTAAACGGCTCCCCCATCTTTCCAATCCGGTTTTTTATAATGAAAAAATAATGAGACGAAAGATTTATCCAAGAAGGATATACACGACTTTATCGGATAAATATAAAGTAAGGGAATTTATCGCCGGACTTTGGGGTGAGCATTATCTGATTGACCTGTATGCGCAGGGTACTGAACTGACCTACGAAATGTACCAGCGCTTGCCGGACGCTTTCGTGCTTAAAGCGAATCACGGCTGCGGATTTAATAAGCTGGTTTTCGACAAACGCCAGGCCAGTTACGGTGAGCTTTACGATCTTTCTTCGGGTTGGTTGAACACGAATTTTTATGATCAGGAACGAGAAAAACATTATCAGGATATTGAACCGAGAATATTGGCTGAGCGGCTTTTGCTGGATAATGGCGATGTGCCTAAAGATTTCAAGTTCCACTGCTTCAACCGTGAGGGCGAGGTATGCATTTTCATTCAGGTGGACTATCAGCGTTTTGGTGCCCACCGGCGTGACGTATTTGACGCTGATTGGAATAGAACGAATATTCGCATTGATATCGAAAACAGCGAGATACCGGCGCCGCGGCCAGAATGTTTTGACGAAATGATTCATTTGGCGAAGCTCACCGCGAAGCAATTTTCCTACATCAGGGTAGATTTTTATCAAGTGGAAGGGCGGGTGTATTTCGGCGAGCTGACTTTTACCCCGGGCGCCGGCCTTTGCCATCTCATGCCACTCAGTGCCGAAAAGGAATGGGGAAGTTACTTTAAAGATTGATGAAGCACTGGATTTTATCGCCTGCCGCCACGATGTTCGGTGAATGAATAAGATGAAGGCGCGGAACGTCTCGGCCGCGCCTTCATTTGCCGCCGTTCGCCCGCCGGAGGCGACGCTGATATTTCGTTCAATGAAAACACCATACGCTTTATTCGTCCATTTATACCTCCAAATACCCCCGTCTGCCGCCATCCATTCCCGCAGCCTGATTAAATGTATCATTTGTTCTTTTTTATCAGCTGATTACCTATGCTTTCGCGCTTATACTTTAGTGGTATTCGTCGCATTCGCCGCGCCTCTCTCACCGCTTTCTCTTGATCGCAATCAATTTGCCGCCGCTTGGCCGTCAGTAGGCTGGCGGCAGATTGAGCATGTCTTCTTATAACGACAAGAGCCTTCAGGAGCATTCCGGATGAGCAAATTTTTAGACCGTTTCCGCTATTTCAAGCAGTTGGCGGAGCCTTTTTCTGGCGATCACGGCCAGACCTTGAACACCAACCGCGACTGGGAAGACGGCTACCGCAGCCGTTGGCAGCACGACAAAGTGGTGCGTTCCACCCACGGCGTGAACTGCACCGGTTCCTGCAGTTGGAAGATCTACGTGAAGAATGGTCTGGTGACCTGGGAAACCCAGCAAACCGACTATCCGCGCACCCGCCCCGATCTGCCCAACCATGAACCGCGCGGCTGCCCGCGCGGCGCCAGCTACTCCTGGTACCTGTACAGCGCCAACCGGCTGAAATACCCGCTGATGCGCAAGCGGCTGCTCAAACTGTGGCGCGAAGCGAAAGCGCAACACAGCGATCCGGTCGAAGCCTGGGGCTCTATCGTCGGCGATGCGGAAAAAGCCAAAAGCTACAAGGTGGCGCGCGGCCGCGGCGGTTTCGTCCGCTCCAGCTGGCAAGAGGTCAATGAACTGATCGCCGCCGCCAACGTCTACACCGCCAAAACCTTCGGCCCTGACCGCATTATCGGCTTCTCGCCGATCCCGGCGATGTCGATGGTGTCCTACGCCGCCGGCGCCCGCTACCTGTCGCTGATCGGCGGCGCCTGCCTGAGTTTCTACGACTGGTATTGCGATCTGCCGCCGGCTTCGCCGATGACCTGGGGCGAGCAGACCGACGTGCCGGAGTCCGCCGACTGGTACAACGCCTCCTACATCATCGCCTGGGGCTCCAACGTGCCGCAGACGCGCACCCCGGACGCCCACTTCTTTACCGAAGTGCGCTACAAGGGCACCAAAACCGTGGCGGTGACGCCGGACTACGCCGAAGTCGCCAAGCTGTGCGACCACTGGCTGAATCCGAAGCAGGGCACCGACAGCGCGATGGCGCTGGCGATGGGCCATGTGATGCTGAAAGAGTTCCATCTCGATCGCGAAGTCGGCTACTTCCGCGACTACGTGCGCCGCTATACCGACATGCCGATGCTGGTGCTGCTGGAGCCGCGTGAAGGCGGCCACTACGCCGCCGGCCGCCTGCTGCGCGCCGCCGATCTGGTGGACGGACTGGGCCAGAAAAACAATCCCGAGTGGAAAACCGTCGCTATCGACAGCCGCAGCGGCGAGCTGGTGGCGCCGCAGGGCTCCATCGGCTTCCGCTGGGGCGAGAAGGGCAAGTGGAACCTGGAACAGCGCGAAGGCCAGGCGCAACAGGAAGTCGAGCTGCAACTCAGCCTGCTGGGCATGCATGACGACGTTGCCGAGGTGGGTTTCCCGTACTTCGGCGGCGCCGACAGCGAGCATTTCAACAGCGTGGCGTTGGACGAGATCCTGCTGCACAAACTGCCGGTGAAACGCCTGCAGTTGGCGGACGGCAGCGAAGCGCTGGTGACCAGCGTGTACGATCTGACGTTGGCTAACTACGGCCTGGAGCGTGGGCTGGGCGACGCCAACTGCGCCGCCGACTATGACGAGGTCAAGGCTTACAGCCCGGCCTGGGCCGAGCAGATCACCGGCGTGTCGCGCCACAACATCATCCGCATTGCCCGCGAATTCGCGCAAAACGCCGAGAAGACCCACGGCCGTTCGATGATCATCGTCGGCGCCGGCGTCAACCACTGGTATCACATGGACATGACCTACCGCGGCCTGATCAATATGCTGATCTTCTGCGGTTGCGTCGGCCAGAGCGGCGGCGGCTGGGCGCACTACGTCGGCCAGGAAAAACTGCGGCCGCAAACCGGCTGGCTGCCGCTGGCGTTCGGCCTCGACTGGCAACGCCCACCGCGCCATATGAACAGCACCTCGTTCTTCTACAACCATTCCAGCCAATGGCGCTATGAAACCGTCGGCGCCGATGAGCTGCTGTCGCCGCTGGCGGACAAGTCGCGCTTCGGCGGCAGCCTGATCGACTTCAACGTGCGCGCCGAGCGCATGGGTTGGCTGCCGTCGGCGCCGCAGCTGGGCGCTAACCCGCTGCGCCTGGCGGAGCAGGCCCGCGCCGCCGGCCAATCGCCGGTCGAATTTACCGTCGACAGCCTGAAAAACGGCGCGCTGGGCTTTGCCGCCGAGCAGCCGGACAATCCGCAGAACTTCCCGCGCAACCTGTTCGTCTGGCGCTCCAACCTGCTGGGCTCTTCCGGCAAGGGCCATGAGTACATGCTCAAATACCTGTTGGGCACCGAAAACGGCATTCAGGGCAAAGATCTCGGCCAGCAGGGCGGCGTGAAGCCGCAGGAAGTGGAATGGCGCGAGCAGGGCGGCGAAGGCAAGCTGGATCTGGTGGTGACGCTCGATTTCCGCATGTCGAGCACCTGCCTGTATTCCGACGTGGTGCTGCCGACCGCCACCTGGTACGAAAAAGACGACATGAACACCTCCGACATGCACCCGTTCATTCATCCGCTGTCGGCGGCGGTCGATCCGGCCTGGGACTCGAAGAGCGATTGGGAGATCTACAAAGGCATCGCCAAGGCCTTCTCCGAGGTGTGCGTCGGCCATCTGGGCCAGGAAACCGACGTGGTGACGCTGCCTATCCAGCACGATTCCGCTGCCGAACTGGCGCAGCCCTACGGCGTGCAGGACTGGAAGAAAGGAGAATGCGAACTGATCCCCGGCAAAACCGCGCCGCACATCATCGCGGTGGAGCGCGATTACCCGGCCACCTACGAGCGTTTTACCTCCCTGGGGCCGCTGCTGGACAAACTGGGCAACGGCGGCAAGGGCATCAGCTGGAACACCCAGACCGAGGTCGATTTCCTCAAGCAGCTTAACTACGTCAAGGCCGACGGCCCGGCGGCGGGGCGGCCGAAGATCGAGAGCGCGATAGACGCGGCGGAAGTGATCCTGTCGCTGGCGCCGGAAACCAACGGCCAGGTGGCGGTGAAAGCCTGGGAAGCGCTGAGCAACGTCACCGGCCGCGATCACCGGCATCTGGCGCTGAACAAGGAAGACGAGAAAATTCGCTTCCGCGACATTCAGGCGCAGCCGCGCAAAATCATCTCCAGCCCGACCTGGTCTGGCCTGGAGGATGAACACGTTTCCTATAACGCCTGCTACACCAACGTGCACGAGCTGATCCCGTGGCGCACGCTCAGCGGCCGCCAGCAGCTGTATCAGGATCACGAGTGGATGCGCGCCTTCGGCGAAAGCCTGCTGGTGTACCGGCCGCCGATCGATACCCGCGCCGCCCAGCCGCTGCTCAACAGCAAGCCGAACGGCAACAAGGAGAAGGCGCTGAACTTCCTGACGCCGCACCAGAAGTGGGGTATCCACTCCACCTACAGCGACAACCTGCTGATGCTGACGCTGTCGCGCGGCGGGCCGATCGTCTGGCTGAGCGAAGACGACGCCAAAGATCTGGGCATCGCGGACAACGACTGGATCGAGGCCTTCAACGCCAACGGCGCGCTGACGGCGCGCGCGGTGGTCAGCCAGCGTATCCCGGCCGGCATGACCATGATGTACCACGCACAGGAGCGCATCGTGAATCTGCCGGGCTCGGAGATCACCAGCCAACGCGGCGGCATCCACAACTCGGTGACCCGCGCCTGTCCGAAGCCGACCCACATGATCGGCGGCTATGCGCAGTTGGCCTACGGCTTTAACTACTACGGCACCGTCGGCTCCAACCGCGACGAGTTCGTGGTGGTGCGCAAGATGAACCGTATTGATTGGTTGGACGATGAAGGCAACGACTACGCGCAGGGCAGTCAGCAGGAGAACCACAAATGAAAATTCGTTCGCAAGTCGGCATGGTGCTGAATCTGGACAAGTGCATCGGTTGCCACACCTGTTCGGTCACCTGCAAGAACGTCTGGACCAGCCGCGAAGGCATGGAATACGCCTGGTTCAACAACGTGGAAAGCAAACCCGGCGTCGGCTATCCGCACGCTTGGGAAGATCAGGAAAAATGGAAGGGCGGTTGGATCCGTAAAATCAACGGCAAGCTGGAGCCGCGCATGGGCAACCGCGTCGGCGTGCTGGCGAAAATCTTCGCCAACCCGGATGTGCCGGCGCTGGACGACTACTACGAGCCGTTCGATTACGACTACCAGCATCTGCACACCGCCAAACAGGGCAAACACCAGCCGGTGGCGCGCCCGCGCTCGCTGATCACCGGCCAGCGCATGAACAAGATCGAAAGCGGCCCGAACTGGGAAGAGATCCTTGGCGGGGAATTTGAAAAGCGCTCGCAGGACAAGAACTTCGACAACCTGCAGAAGGCGATGTACGGCCAGTTCGAAAACACCTTCATGATGTATTTGCCGCGTCTGTGCGAGCACTGCCTTAATCCGGCCTGCGTCGCCACCTGCCCGAGCGGGGCGATTTACAAACGCGGCGAAGACGGCATCGTGCTGATCGACCAGGACAAGTGCCGCGGCTGGCGCATGTGCCTGACCGGCTGCCCGTACAAGAAAATCTACTTCAACTGGAAGAGCGGCAAGTCCGAGAAGTGCATCTTCTGCTACCCGCGCATCGAAGCCGGGCAGCCGACGGTGTGTTCGGAGACCTGCGTCGGCCGCATTCGTTACCTCGGCGTGCTGCTGTACGACGCCGATCGCATCGAGCAGGCGGCGGCGGTGGAGAACGACAAGGACTTGTATCAGAGCCAGCTCGATATCTTCCTCGATCCGCATGACCCGGCGGTGATCGCTCAGGCGTTAGCGGACGGCGTGCCGCAGGGCGTCATTGAAGCCGCCCAGCAGTCGCCGGTGTACAAAATGGCGATGGACTGGAAACTGGCGCTGCCGCTGCACCCGGAATACCGCACGCTGCCGATGGTGTGGTACGTGCCGCCATTGTCGCCGATTCAGTCTGCCGCCGACGCCGGCGAGCTGGCGCACAGCGGCGTATTGCCGGACGTCGAGAGCCTGCGCATTCCGGTGCAGTATCTGGCGAACCTGCTGACCGCCGGCGATACCGAACCGGTACTGTTGGCGCTGAAGCGCATGCTGGCGATGCGCCACTACAAACGGGCGGAAACCGTCGACGGCGTAGTGGACACCAGCGCGCTGGAGCAGGTCGGTCTGAGTGAAGCGCAGGCGCAGGAGATGTACCGCTACCTGGCGATCGCCAACTATGAAGATCGCTTTGTGGTGCCGTCGAGCCACCGCGAACTGGCGCGTGAAGCCTTCCCGGAAAGCAAAGGCTGCGGCTTCAGCTTCGGCGACGGTTGCCACGGCAGCGACGGTAAGTTCAACCTGTTCAACAGCCGCCGTATCGATGCCATCGACGTGACCGCGAAAACCGCGCGGCCGGAGGACGCCTCATGATCAGCCTGAAAGTGATCGCCCGCCTGCTGGATTACCCGGAGCAGGCGCTGTTTGACCATCAGCAGGCGCTGATCGAAGCATTGGAGCCGGCCAGCGAGCTGGATCTGCACCACAGCGCGCAGCTGATTCTGTTTATCCGCCGCCTGTGCGCGCGCCCGTTGCTGGACGCGCAGGCCGATTATTGCGAACTGTTCGATCGCGGCCGCGCCACCTCGCTGCTGCTGTTTGAACACGTGCACGGCGAATCGCGCGATCGCGGCCAGGCGATGGTTGACCTGATGGCGCAGTACCGCGCCGCCGGGCTGGAGATCGACAGCCGCGAGCTGCCGGATTTCCTGCCGCTGTACCTGGAGTATTTGGCCAGCCGCAACGCGGCGCAGGCGCGCGAAGGGCTGCAGGACATCGCGCCGATCCTGGCGCTGCTGGGCGCGCGTCTGCAGCAGCGTGAAAGCCCGTATGCGGTGCTGTTCGATTTGCTGCTGGCGTTGTCCGGCAGCGAGGTGCAGGCGCAGTCTCTGGAGACGCAGGTGGCGCAAGAGGCGCGCGACGATACGCCGCAGGCGCTGGATGCGGTGTGGGAAGAGGAGCAGGTCAAGTTTCTCGGTGAACAGGGCTGCGCCTCCGCCCAGCAGACGGCGCACCAGCGGCGCTTCGCCGGCGCGGTGGCGCCACAGTATCTGGATCTGACGGATGCGTTAACCGGAACCAAAGGACGCTAATCATGCAATTTTTGAATCAGTTCTTCTTCGACATCTACCCTTATCTGGCCGGCGCGGTGTTCCTGATCGGCAGCTGGCTGCGCTACGACTACGGGCAGTACAGCTGGCGCGCCGGCTCCAGCCAGATGCTGGATAAAAAAGGCATGCGGCTGGCGTCCAACCTGTTCCACATCGGCATTATCGGCATCTTCGCGGGCCATTTCCTCGGCATGCTGACGCCGCACTGGATGTATGAAGCCTTTCTGCCGATCGACGTGAAGCAGAAGCTGGCGATGATCGCCGGCGGCGCCTGCGGCCTGATGACGCTGATCGGCGGCGCGCTGTTGCTCAAACGCCGGTTAACCAACCCGCGGGTGCGCGCCACCAGCAGCTTCGCCGACATCCTGATCCTGACGTTGCTGGTGGTGCAGGTGTGCCTCGGCCTGCTGACCATTCCGTTCTCCGCCCAGCATATGGACGGCAGCGAAATGATGAAGCTGGTGGCCTGGGCCCAGGCGGTGGTGACCTTCCACGCCGGCGCCTCTGCGCACCTGGAAGGGGTAGCGCTGATCTTCAAGCTGCACATGGTGTTGGGCATGACGCTGTTCGTGCTGTTCCCGTTCTGCCGCCTGGTGCATATCTGGAGCGCGCCGGTGGAATACCTGACCCGCCGTTACCAGCTGGTGCGCAACCGCCGTTGAGCCTGACCTCGCCGCCGCTGATCCCCAGCGGCGGCGCTATTCCGATAATTCGCCCGCCGTCTGCCCATTCTCCCCGCCATGTCGTAAACTGAATATCTCAGTCATGTTACGCTTATGCTTGCGCCGACGGACGTCGGCCCGTGGTAGCCGATAACAAGAGATACCGCCTTGATGAAAGGCATTTTGGGATATAAAAACCGGGGATGATCCGCGTGGCCTTCGCGCCGTGCGGGATAATCGCTTTATGGATAGTCAGGTTAATCAATAACAATAATGACCACTCAATTTCGCTCACCCGAGCCGCTGCCTCTGAAAATCATCGCCACCGGGGCTGCCTTGCCGCCCAACCGCGTGGCTTCTTCTTCGCTCGATGCCCGCCTGGGGAAACCGGCCGGTTACGTTGAAAAACGCTCGGGCATCGTTTACCGCTATCATGCCGCCGACGACGCCAGCCAGGCCGAACTCGCCGCCGCCGCGCTGCAAGACGCGCTGGCTCGCAGCGCCCTCCCGGCAGCCTCCATTGACCTGCTGATCTCCGCCTCGGCGATTTCGGTGCAGGCGCTGCCGTGCACCGCCGCGCATATTCTCAAGGTGGCGGGGCTGGCGCCGGGCACGCCGGGCTTCGACATCAACAGCAGCTGTGTCAGCTTTATCTCTGCGCTGCAGGTGGCGGCGGGGCTGCTGAACGCCGGAACGTATCGACGCATCGCCATCGTCTCGGCGGATCTCGCTTCACGCGGCATCGACTGGCAGCACGAAGAGTCGTCGCTGATCTTCGGCGACGGCGCCGCCTGCGCCATCGTGGAACGCGGCGACGGCGCCAGCGGCATCCTCGCCAGCCTGGTGGAAACCTATCCCGCCGGCAGCGAACTGTGCGAAATCCGCGCCGGCGGTACGCGTCGCAACCCGCGCGCCGGCATGTGCGAGCAAGACTTCCTGTTTCATATGCAGGGCAAGCCGCTGTTCCGCCAGGCGTCGGCGCTGATTGAGGATTACCTCGACCGGCTGCTGAGCGCCAGCGGCCTGACCCTGGCGCAGATCGCCACCGTGGTGCCGCATCAGGCCAGCCATTTGTCGCTCGAACATATGCGCAAGCGGCTGCATGTCTCCAGCGAGGCGCTGGTGGATATCTACCGCCACCACGGCAACCAGGTGGCGGCCTCTATCCCGACCGCGCTGCATGCCGCCGTGACCACCGGGCGCTTTAACCCCGGCCAGCCGGTGATGCTGATCGGCACCGCCGCCGGGCTGGCGCTGGCCGGCATGGTGTTGCTGCCATGAGGGTGCTGGTGACCGGGGCGACCAGCGGGCTGGGGCGCAACGCGGCGGAGTGGTTGCTGGAGGCCGGGCATCAGGTGCGCGCCACCGGCCGCGATGAGCGGGCCGGCGAAGCGTTGCGCCAGCTGGGCGCCGAATTTTACTCGCTCGATCTGGCGCAGGCCACGCCGCAGCAGTGCCGGGAGCTGGTAACCGACTGCGAGTGGGTGTGGCACTGTGCGGCCAAGTCTTCGCCCTGGGGCAGCAAAGCGGAATTTCACCGCATCAACGCCGCGGCGACGGACAAGCTGGCGGAGGCGGCCGGGCGCTGCGGCGTGCGGCGCTTCGTGCATATCTCCACGCCGGCAATCTACTTCGATTTTCAGCCGCATTACGATCTTGACGAAGGTTACCGCGCCCGGCGCTTCGCCAATCACTATGCCGCCAGCAAGTATGCGGCCGAACAACGCCTGTTGGCGCAGGCGAAGATCTATCCGCAAACCACCTACATTATGCTGCGGCCGCGCGGCCTGTTTGGCCCGCACGATCGGGTGATCGTGCCGCGGCTGTTGCAGCAGCTCGAACGCGATCGCGGCGTGCTGCGGCTGCCCGGCGGCGGGCAAGCGCTGCTGGACCTGACCTTTGCCCCCAACGTGGTGCACGCGATGGACCTGGCCAGCCGGCAGCGCGGGTTGCCGTCCGGCGCCGTTTACAACATTACCAACCACCAGCCGCAGCGGTTGGCGGAGATGCTGGATGCGCTGCTGCGTCAGGAACTGGGGCTGCGCTACCGGCTGCAGGCCGTGCCCTATCCGTTGCTGCATACGCTGGCCGGCGGCATGGAGCTGTGGGCGACGCTGAGCGGCAAGGAACCGCTGCTGACGCGCTACAGCGTGGCGGCGGTGCATTTTGACATGACGCTGAGCCAGACCCGTGCGATCGAAGAGCTGGGCTATCAGCCGCGTTATTCGATGGAAGAGGGCATTCGTCTGACCGGTGAGTGGTTGCGGCGGCAAGGAGGCGGACAGCATGGCTAAGGTCACCGTTTTTGAAGTGGGTTACTGCACGCATATCGGCTGCATGGCGCTGCGCGGCGCCGGGTTCCGGGTGTGCAAATTCCCGGCGCGCGCCTATCTGCTGGAGGTGGGGGAGCGCCGCTGGCTGTGGGATACCGGCTACGCGCATTATTTTCAGCAGCACACGCAGTCGGGGGTGTTCAGCCTTTATCGCCGCATGACGCCGGTCTATTTCGATCCCGCCGAGTCGTTGGCGCATCAGCTGCGCGAAGCCGGTTACGCCGAGGGGGATATTCAGGCGCTGATCGTCTCGCATTTTCACGCCGATCACATCGCCGGGCTGCAGGATTTCAGCCAACTCGACTTTATTTGCTCCGGCGAAGGCTGGCGGCAAACCCGCGGGCTGCGCGGTTTCGCGGCGCTGAAGCGCGCCTTTATTCCCGGCCTGATCCCGGCGGATTTCGAGAGCAACCTGCAGTTTATGGAAGCTTTCCCCTCTGTGGCGTTACCCGCGCTGCTGGCGCCGTTCGAGCGTGGCTATGCGCTGCCGGGCAGCGAAGGGCAGATCGTGCTGGTGCCGCTGCCGGGGCATGCGGCCGGCCATATCGGCGCCTTTATTCTCACCGACGCCGGCTGGACGCTGCTGGCCAGCGACGCCGCCTGGTCGCCGCAGAGTTACCAGACGCTGCGCGGGCCTTCGCGCCTGGCCAATCTGGTGATGGACGATGCGGTGGCTTACACCCGCACGCTGGAGCGGCTCAACCAGCTGTGGGCGGGCGGCCAGGTCAACATTTTGCTGTGCCACGAGGGGGACCTGTGATCCCGTTCATGACCCTTTGGCACTATTTCCGCGCCCGGCGCCTGCGCTTTGGCGATCGTGCGGCGCTGGAGGCGCATCAGGCCCGGCAGCTCGCGGGCTTTGCCCGTCGGGTGCTGAGCAAGAGCCCCTATTTTCAACGCTTCAGTCGCCGGCCGTTCGCCGAATGGCCGCAGATGGACAAGGCGCTGATGATGGCGCAGTTCGACCGGATGAACACCGCCGGGCTGCAGCGCGATGCGGTGCTGGCCTGCGCGCAGCGCAGCGAGGCGGATCGCGATTTCACGCCGAAGATCGGGCGCTACAGCGTCGGATTGTCGTCCGGCACCTCCGGGCAGCGCGGCGTGTTTGTCGTCAGCCCGCGCGAACAGCAGGTGTGGGCCGGCGGCATGCTGGCGAAGATGCTGCCGGACGGTCTGTTGGCCGGCGAGCGCGTTGCGCTGTTTCTGCGGGCGGACAATAATCTCTATCACAGCGTGAACAACCGTTGGCTGAGCCTGGCGTTTTACGATCTGCTTGCACCGTTCAGCGAGCATTTGCCCGCATTGGAACGGCAGGCGCCCAGCATCATCGTGGCCCCGGCGCAGGTGCTGCGCGCCTTGGCGCTGGCGGTGCTGGCCGGGCAGGTGAAGTTGCCGGTCAAAAAAGCGATCTCGGTGGCCGAGGTGCTTGAAGAGCAGGACCGCCGCCTGCTGCTGCAGGTATTTCCGGCGGTCGGCGAAGTGTATCAGGCCACCGAAGGATTTCTTGCCGCGACCTGCGCGCACGGTACGCTGCATCTGAACGAAGAGTTTTTGCATATCGAACCGCAGTGGATCGACGAACGGCGTTTTACGCCGTTGATCACCGACTTTACCCGCAGCACGCAGCCGATCGTGCGTTATCGGCTGGATGATGTGTTGGTGCTGCGCAAGGAGCCTTGTCCGTGCGGGCAACCGACGCGGGCGATCGCCCGCATCGAGGGGCGGCGTGACGATCAGCTGATGCTGCCCGATGCGCAGTGGCAACCGCAGGCGGTGTTCGCCGATGCCTGCAGCCGGACGATCGCCAATGCATTGCCGTTAACCAGCGATTACCGGCTGATCCAGCATGGCGAACGGCGGTTGGAATTGATTGCCGATTGCAGCCAGTCTGAATTGGCGCACTGCCAGGCGCAGCTGATCGCGCTGTTCGCTCGCCAGGGCATCGCCACCGAGCGCCTCGAATGGCGGTTGACGGCGCAGGCGGTGCTGCCGCAGTTCGATCGCAAGCGGCGGCGCATCGTGCGCCAGGCGGAGGAAGCATGAAAAATACGCTGTTCAGACTAGGGCACATGTTGCTCGGCTGGGGGACGGTCGGGGTGGTGTATAGTCTGACCGATCGCCTGCAGGGGGCGGGAACCCTGTTGCCGCCGTCGGCGCTTGACCGGGCGATCCCGTTCAACCCGGCGGCCATATGGCTCTACCTGTCGTTCTTCCTCATCGTCCCGGCGGGCTATCTGCTGGCGCCGCTGCAGCGGATCACATGGCTGACGCGGGCGATGCAGCTCACCGCGCTGGGCGCCGGGGCGGTTTACCTGCTGTGGCCGACCACCATAGCCTATCCACAGAACGATGGCGTCGGGATCAGCGCGCAGCTGCTGGCGGCGTTAACCCAGGTGGATTCGCCGCAGAACTGCCTGCCTTCGTTGCATATGGCGCTGACGGTGCTGGCGGTGTGGGCGCTGAGCGACGGCGAGCGCAAAGTGCGCACGGCGTTGTGGATGCTGTGGGGCGCGGCGATCGCGTTCTCGATTCTGCAACTGCGCCGCCATTTGTTTGTCGATTTGGCCAGCGGCGCGCTGCTGGCGCTGTTTGCCGGCTGGCTGGCCCTGCGCATGAAAACTCTGCGCAGGCGCGTGGTTAAAGGAGAAATGGGATGAGCGATCTGGCGTTGCCGATAGTGTTCATGCTGTTCATCGTGGTGGCCGAGGCGGTGGCGCTGCAGTGGGGGCGTCGCGAGCCGGTCAACTGGCACGATCTGGTGTTCAACCTGAATTCCGGCCATATCATGCTGTGGCTGTTCCGCGGGTTGGAGATCACCTGTTACGGCTACGTGGCCGCGCATTTCAGCCTGGGGCTGCTGGACGCCTGGCCGCCGCTGTTGATGTGGCTGTTCGCTTTGCTGGCGTGGGACTTCGGTTTCTACTGGCTGCACCGTCTGCATCATCGTTTCCGCCTGCTGTGGGCGGTGCACGTGGTGCACCATCAGGGCGAGCATTTCAATCTGTCGCTGGGGGTGCGCAACTCCTGGTATTCGTCGTTGACGTCGATCCCGTTCTTTTTGCTGCTGGCGCTGGCGGGCGTGCCGCTGTCGGTGTTCGTTGCGGTCTCTATTTTTCACTACAGCATCCAGCTGTTTAACCACAATGCGCTGACGCCGAAGCTTGGCGTGCTGGAAAAAATCCTGGTCACGCCGGCGCATCACCGAGTGCATCACGTCAAGGACATGGCCTATTCCAATAAGAACTTCGGCGGCAGCTTTATCTTCTGGGACAAGCTGTTCGGCACCTTCTGCCCGGCATTGCCGACCACGCCGTTCAGCTACGGCGTCGGCGGCGACAGGCCGTCCGCCAACCCGTTCTGGGCGAGCAATCTGCCGTTCCTGCGCTATTTCCGTCTGGCCTGGCGCCCGGCGCCGGGCCGGCCACGCGACCGCCGTTCGGCGCTCAGCGTCTTCAGCGGCGCCATGCTGTTGTTCTCGCTGGTGGTCGGTTACGTCTACCAATACGGTTACGGCTATAGCGGCATCAGCTGGCCGCAAATGGCGCTGTTGGCGCTGCTGGCGTTGGGATCGGTGGCGCTGGGCGGCATGACGGAAGGGCGGCGGTGGGCGAGTGCCGTCTGGCTGCTGATCGCGCTGGGCATGCCGCTGCTGTTTATCGGCTATCTCGGTTGGCCGCAGCGCTATTGGCATATCGCCATGGCCGCCGTGGCGTTGCATGCCCTGTGCGTCGCGTTGGGCTGGGGAAGAGTAGCCGCACCGGCCGCCGTGGAGGAACCGCATGGCTGAATCATTGCCGCCGCTGCGTTTTCCCGCCGATGGCGAACAGGCCTTCCACCGCGATCTTAAGCGCGCGGCCCACGCCTGTCTGGCGGGCGATCATCGCTATGCCGATGCCGCGCGATTGGCCAAGGCCGCGCTGTTGCTGGCGTTGTGCGTCGGATTTTACGCGCTGAGCCTGCTGCAGCATCAGCCCTGGGCGTTTTTCCTCTGCTATTTCCTGTTCGTGACCATGGGCATGCTGCTCAATGTCAACGTCAACCACGATGCTTCGCATAACGCTTTCCTGCGTGCGCCCTGGGCCAATCGGCTGGTGGGGCGGTTGGTGACGCTGCCGCTGGGCGTCGATCCGGACTACTGGCGCACGCGGCATGTGGATTACCACCACGTTTACGCCAACGTCGAACATTACGACCTGGATACCGAAGAGAACGGCTTTTTCCGCCAGACACCGTTCCAGCGCTGGCGACCGCATATGCGCTATCAGCATCTGTACTGGCCGCTGATCGCCGCGCTCTCGCTGCCCTATATCGCGTGGATTTTCGATTGGTCCGATCGGCTCGATAAAACGCCGCTGCGGGAAAAACGCGTGCTGGCCGGGCGCGGCGGTTGGGCGCTGTTCGTGCTGTGCAAGCTCGCGCATTTGGCGCTGGTGCTGGTGGCGCCGCTGGTCGTGGGCCACTTGCACGGCATCGGCTGGGGCTGGGTGTTGCTGGCCTACGCGCTCAGCCAGATGTGCGCCTCGCTGCTGGTGGTGTTCTTGCTGCTGGGCACCCATTGGGCGCAGGCCGAGTTTTACCCGGCGCCGACGGGCGACAGCATGCCGCAAGGCTGGTATCGGCACAATTTCGCCACCGCCTGTGACTGGCAGCCCGAGCCGCGCTGGCTGGAGCACCTGACCGGCGGGCTGAACTATCACCTGACGCATCACCTGTTCCCCGGCTGGAATCATCGCCATTACCCGGCGCTGGCCGCTGCGGTGGCGGAGGTGGCGCAGCGGCACGACATGGCGTACCGCTGCATCGGCTATCGCGAACTGCTGGCGCAGCAACAGCGCTTCTTGCGCCTTATGGGACAGCCATGAAACCGCTGCGTCCGTTAGCCTATCGGCGCGACGACAACGGGTTGCACCGCGCGCTGATGCAGGCCGCCCAGCATTATCTGGCGACCCACGGCGATCACCGTTTCGCCGACGGCGGCATGCTGGCGAAGGTGGCGCTGCTGTTGGCGCTGTGCGGTCTGTGTTACGGGCTGAGCCTGCAGCAGCATAACGGCTGGGCGTTTTTCGCCTGCTATTTCGGTTTTATCTTTATCGGCATGTTCCTGACGGTGAACGTGGTGCACGATGCCTCGCACAACGCGTTTTTCCGTCGCCCCTGGGCCAACCGCGGGTTGAACGCCCTGGTGAGCGTGCCACTGGGGTTGGATCCCGACTGTTGGCGCGTGCGGCACGTGCTGTTCCATCATGCCCATAACAACATCGAACATTACGATCCCGACATCGACGCCAACGGCGTGCTGCGGCAAACGCCGTTCCAGCGCTGGCGGCCCTTTATGCGCGCGCAGCGTTACTATTGGCCGCTGGTGGCGGCGTTGACTTTTCCGTACTACATCTGGCTGTTCGATTGGTTGGACAGGGCGGGCCGCACCCGCGTGGCGGCGCGCATGGCGCAGCAGGGCGTACGCGGCTGGATCGGGTTTCTGGCGGGGAAGGCGGCGCACCTGCTGCTGGCGCTGGCGATCCCATGTTGGCTGTTGCCGCCGGCTATCGGCATCGGGCAAATTCTGCTGGTCTATTTGCTGAGCCAGATGCTTTCTTCACTGCTGTTCGTGATGCTCATCATCGGCACCCACTGGGCCAAGGCCAACTTCTACCAGGCGCCAGAACAAGGCGCAATGCCGCACGGCTGGTATCATCATGTGTTCGCCACTACCTTCGACTGGCTGACCCGGCCGCGCTGGCTGGGGTACTGGCTCGGCGGGGCGAACCTGCATTTGACGCATCATCTGTTCCCGCACTGGAGCCACCGCCATTACCCGGCGTTGAGCCGCATTATCGGCGAGGTGGCGCCGCGTTTCGGCATCGACTACCGGCTGCTTGAGCTAGAGGAAATGTTGCGTCTGCAGCAACGCTTCCTCAGCGCGATGGGGCGCAAGCCGCACTAGCGTTGCATGCGGGTTATGCGAGGCGTTACGCAGTTCACTAATTGAACGATATTTACCCTTCCAGTAGACTTTCCCCTGGTGAATCAACGGCCACAGGAGGTGGAGTATGCGGAGTTTACCGATTCGGTTATCCAATGAAATCGACGACAGTTTGAACGATATTGCCCGGCGTCACGGGATGGCCAAAACCGACGTCATACGCCTGGCGTTTGCTTTAATGACGATTGCCGACCGTGAGTGGATGAAACAGGATGGTTCCCGCCTCGGTATCGTGCGTGAAAGCGACGAGGGGCTGGAGGCAGTCGCCGTGGTGGTGGGGATTTTTCCATGAAGCCGCAACATGAGCGCCCGCAGCTCGATGCTGAAAGGTTGTATTTGGATCCTTCGCTGGTCTTCGACGAAATGGAGCGGCTGCGCCTGGCGCGCCAGGTACTGTGCGGGATATTTGCGGTCAGCGTGGGCGTATTCGCCGCCCACGCGTATTGGGACAAAAACGAAGCGCTCGGTCAAGTGTTCGAGCTGGTGAAGATCGGCGCCTTGCCGCTGGTCACGCTGGTGGTCTCTTTTTACTTTCCCAACAGCGCGTCCAGATAAGGCGCCGCGTTAATGCGATTTCATGCCCGCCGCGGTCATCAGCAGGCGGAACAGTGAGGCGACCACGAACAGCCCCAGCACGCTGGCGCTCCAGATGATCACCAGCCAACCGATGCGTTTCCACCAGGGCGCCGGAGCGGCGGCTGCCGTTTTATCTTGCATAGCGTCCTCCCTCCTCAGTGATAGCCGTGCTCATGGCTGATCTTGCCGCGGAACACGTAGTAGCTCCAGAAGGTGTAGACCAGGATGATCGGGATGATGAACAGCGCGCCCACCAGCATAAAGCCGAGGCTCTGCGGCGGCGCGGCGGCGTCCCACAGGCTGATGGCCGGCGGGATCAGGTGCGGCCAGATGCTGATGCCAAGCCCGCTCAGGCCGAGGAACACCAGCAACAGCGTCAGCATGAACGGCGAGTAGTGCGCGCCGCGTTTCACCCCGCGCTGAATGCCCCAGGCGCTGAGCAGCACCAGCAGCGGCACCGGCAGCAGCCAGAACAGGTTCGGCAGCGTAAACCAGCGGGCGGCGATTTCCGGATGCGCGATCGGCGTCCAGATACTGACTGCGGCCAGCACCAGCAACAGGATCGCCAGCAGCGGCGTCGCCAGGTAATACATGCGCGCCTGCAGATCGCCGGCGGTTTTCATCACCAACCAGGTGCAACCGAGCAGGGCGTAGGTTACCACCAGCCCCAGCCCGCAGAACAGCGCGAACGGCGTCAGCCAGTCCAGCGCGCCGCCGGCGTAGGTGCGGCCTTCGACCGGGAAACCGTTGATCACGGCGCCCACCACCACACCCTGGCTGAAGGTGGCGAAGAGAGAGCCCCAGATGAACGCTTTGTCCCAGATATGGCGCTTCTGCGGCGTCGCCTTGAAGCGAAACTCGAAGGCCACGCCGCGGAAAATCAGCCCGATCAGCATCAGCGTCAGCGGGATCGCCAGCGCGTCAAGGATCACCGAGTAGGCCAGCGGGAAGGCGCCGAACAGCGCCGCACCGCCCAGCACCAGCCAGGTCTCATTGCCGTCCCACACTGGGGCGACGGTGTTCATCATCAGATCGCGATCGCCGCTCTCTTTCACCCACGGAAACAGGATGCCGATGCCCAAATCGAAACCGTCCATCACCACATACATCATGGTGCTGAACACGATGATCACAAACCAAATCAGCGGAAGATCGATACCCATGTTCAGCTCCTGTCGTCCAGAGTGTCGTTGACCGCGGACAGCGGACGCGCCGGGCGGCCCTCGGTATTGTCTTCTTGGTGCTCATGCGGCTGCGGCCCTTTGCGGATCAGACGCATCATGTAGGAGTAGCCCACGCCGAATACCGAGCAATAGACGATGATAAACGCCAGCAGGCTGATGCTCATGTGCAGATCGCCGTGCGCGGAGACCGCATCCTTGGTGCGCAGCAGGCCATACACCACCCACGGCTGGCGGCCGATCTCGGTGGTGAACCAGCCCGCCAGCAGCGCCAGCAGTCCGGATGGGCCCATCCACAGAATGAAGTACAGGAACGGGCGCGACTGATAGAGCCCGCCGCGCCAGCGCAGCCACAGGCTCCACACCCCGGCCAGGATCATCAGCATGCCCAGCCCGACCATGATGCGGAACGACCAGAACACCACGGTGGAGTTGGGGCGATCCTCCGGCGGGAAGGATTTGAGCGCCGGCACCTGCTCGGTCAGGCTGTGCGTCAGGATCAGGCTGCCGAGATAGGGCACCTCCAGCTTGAAGCGGGTCTCTTCACGCTGCATGTCCGGCCAACCGACCAAGATCAGCGGCGTGGCTTCGCCCGGCGGGTTTTCCCAGTGGCCTTCGATGGCGGCGATCTTCGCCGGCTGGTGTTTCAGCGTATTCAGGCCGTGCGCATCGCCGATCAGCGCCTGCACCGGCGCGACGATCAGCGCCATCCACATCGCCATCGACAGCATCTTGCGCATCGCCGGCGTATCGCGGCCGCGCAGCAGGTGCCAGGCGGCCGACGCGCCGACGAAGAACGCCGAGGAGAGGAAGGCGGCGGTGGACATATGCAGCAGGCGATACGGGAAGGACGGGTTGAAGATCACCTTCAGCCAGTCGACTGGCACCACCTGGCCGTTGATGATTTCGTGTCCCTGCGGGGTCTGCATCCAGCTGTTGGAGGCCAGGATCCAGAAGGTGGAGATCAGCGTGCCGAGCGCCACCATGCAGGTGGCGAAGAAGTGCAGCCCTGGGCCGACGCGGTTCCAGCCGAACAGCATCACGCCGAGGAAACCGGCTTCGAGGAAGAAGGCGGTCAGCACTTCGTAGGTCAGCAGCGGCCCGGTAATGCTGCCGGCGAACTCGGAGAAGAAGCTCCAGTTGGTGCCGAACTGGTAGGCCATCACCAACCCGGAAACCACGCCCATGCCGAAGTTAACGGCGAAAATCTTTGACCAGAAATGGTAAAGCTCACGATAGGCTTCATTGTGCGTTTTCAACCATAATCCCTCCAGCACCGCCAGATAGCTGGCTAAGCCGATGGTGATGGCGGGGAAGATGATATGGAAAGACACGGTGAAGGCGAACTGTATTCTGGCGAGTTCCAGTGCATCAAGACCCAGCATGGCGCCTCCTAGGGTTGAACATAAATTAACCTCTTGAGTATAGCTGTCATTTTTATGTGAAAAGCTTGGCGTGAAGTTAATCACGAAGTACAGTGACTATAATAGTGACAGTTATTTTACTTTTTCATATAACAGTTAATGGTTATGACCCGATACGAACAGCTTGCGCAGCAGATTAGAGAACAGATCCAGAACCGGGTGTGGCGGGCGGGCGACAAGCTGCCTTCGCTGCGCGAGAGCGGCAAACGCGCCGGATTAAGCTTGATGACGGTGGTGCAGTCTTACCAACTGCTGGAGAGCCAGGGGTGGATCGTCGCCCGGCCGCAGTCGGGTTACTACGTGGCGGCGCGCCCGCAGCCGCTGCCTCAGCCTTCGCGCGGCGAGAAACTGTTGCTGAGCGAGCAGGTGGACATCAACGCCTTTATTTTTGACGTGCTGCAGGCCTGCAAGGATCCGGACATCGTGCCTTTCGGTTCGGCCTTTCCCGACGCCACGCTGTTCGCCCAGCCGAAGCTGGCGCGGGCGCTGAGCAGCGTAGCGCGCAAGTTCACGCCGCACAGTTCGCTGGCCAACCTGCCGCCGGGCAACGACGCGCTGCGGCGGCACATTGCCCAACGTTATGCGCTGAGCGGCATGCAGGTTGCGCCGGACGAAATCGTTATCACCGCCGGGGCGATGGAGTCGCTCAGCCTCAGCCTGCAGGCGGTGACCCAACCGGGCGACTATGTGGCGATCGAGTCGCCGGCGTTTTACGGTGCGCTGCAGGCGCTGGAACGGCTGCGGCTGAAGGCGGTGGCGATCGCCACCCATCCGCAGGACGGCATCGATCTGGACGCGTTGCAACAGGCGGTGGAGCAGTATCCGATCAAAGCCTGCTGGCTGATGACCCACTTCCAGAACCCGCAGGGCGCCACCCTGCCGGAGGCCAACAAACAGCGTCTGGTGGCGCTGCTGCGCGAGCGGCAGATCTCGCTGATCGAAGATGATGTCTACGGCGAGCTGTACTTCAGCGCCGAACGGCCGCTGCCGGCCAAGGCGCTCGACAGCGGCGGCCAAATCCTGCACTGCTCGTCGTTTTCCAAATGCCTGGCGCCGGGTTTTCGCGTCGGCTGGGTGGCGGCGGGGCGTTATGCGCAGCAGATCCAGCGTTTGCAGCTGATGAGCACCGTTTCCACCAGCGTGCCGACCCAGATGGCGCTGGCGGATTATCTGCTGCACGGCGGCTACGACACTCACCTGCGGCGGTTGCGCCGCCTGCTGGCCCAGCGCCAAAGCGCGATGCGTCAGGCGATTGCCCACCATTTCCCGCCGACTGTGAAAGTCAGTCAGCCCGACGGCGGTTACTTCCTGTGGCTGGAGCTGGATCCGGCGCTGTCGTCGATGGAGCTGTACCGGCGGGCCCTTTCCCGGGGTATCAGCATCGCGCCGGGGCGCATGTTCACCACCGGCGACCATTTCAACCACTGCTTCCGTCTCAACGCCTCTTTTGAATGGAATGATCGCTTTGAAGAGGCGATCAAAACCTTAGCCAAACTTATCCGGGGGCTGGCGGCGGCCGGTTGAGCCGCGTTTTCCACGCCGCTTCGCCCCAGAAAAATTCATAATGCTTTTTTCGGCAATGGAATGCCGGTTTCGTTGTTAGACAGCCCTCCAGCCGCCCATTACTCTGCGATAAATTTTGTCACATTTTTATCAACGGGTAGACGAGGGGCAGTGGGTGAGTAGAATAAAAAACAAGCTAAACAAACTGTTGCGTTATCGGTTGACGCCGCTGGCGTTGATCTGCGCGCTGGGATTGAGCGCCGGCGCGCAGGCGGAAACGCTGGCCGAAGGCATCACGCCGGCCAGCGACGCCAGCCGGGTGCCAGCCGCCGCCAAGCTGCGCAAAGACACCGTGGTGGCGGGCATCTCGGAACCGCAGGGGATTTTCAACCCGTATCTGTTCACCAACGGCTGGGACGAGAACGTGACCGACGTGATCTTCAGCCGCCTGATCGGCCTGGACAGCCAGGGCAAGCCGGAAGGGCGTCTGGCGGAGTCCTGGCAGGTCAGCCCCGATAATCTGACCTACACCATCAAGCTGCGGCCGAATCTGGTCTACAGCGACGGCTCGCCGCTGAAGGCTGACGATATCGCCTTTACCCTGACGCTGTTGCACGATCCGGCCTATGACGGCGACACTGACATCACGCCGGCGCACATTCAGGGTGGCGCCGAGTATAAAAACGGCACCGCCGCCGGCATCAGCGGCCTGAAGGTGATCGACGATCGCACCATTCAGATCGTCACCACGCAACCGGGCGCTACCACGCTGCAACTGATCGGCGGCCCGGTGCTGTCGCGGGCTTACTACGGCAAAAACTATCAGCGGGGCAAGCTCGACGGCGTGCGCGCCTTGAACGGCAAACCGCTCGGTAACGGCCCCTATATTTACGACAAGTACGTGCCGGGGCAGGAGATCCGCTTCCATGCCAACCCGAACTTCTACCTCGGCCCGCCGCCGATGGCGCGCTTTATCTATCGCGTCACCAACCCGGCCACCAACTTCCAGCTGTTCCAGACCGGTGAGACCGACTACGACGCCTTTACCGCCAAGCCGGACGATATCGAACAGCTCAAGCTGCTCGGCTTCGCCAATATCAACCTTTACAGCTCGAGCGATTACAGCCGCATCGACTTCAACCTCAAGCGTCCGGCGCTGCAGGACAAGCGGGTGCGCCAGGCGTTGATTTACGGCCTGGATCGGCAAAAGCTGATCGCCGTGGTGTATCAGGGGTACGGCAAGGTCGCCAACCAGCCGATTTCGCCGATCTCCTGGGCCTATGACGCGAATGGCATCAATCCTTACGCTTACGATCTCGATAAGGCCAAAAAGCTGTTGGACGAGGCCGGTTGGCAGGTGGGCGCTGACGGCATCCGGCAGAAAGACGGTAAAAAGCTGGAGCTGACGCTGCTGGTGACCAAAAAGCTGATCAACGACGCGCTGGTGCCGATCGCCAAGGATAACTACCGCCGGCTCGGCGTGGTGCTGAAACCGCAGGTATTGGATTTCAACGCGCTGCTGGCGCAGCGCAAGGCGGGCAATTACGACCTGGCGTCTCTCAGCACCAGCACGCTGAACGATCCGCACGACGGCGTACGCGATTTCATCAGCCGCGAGAGCGAGACCGGCTATCACAACCCTCAGGTGGACGGGCTGATCGCCAAAGCCAATGCCACGCTGGATATCGCGCAGCGTAAGCCGCTGTACCATCAGCTGTATCAGGCGCTGGCGGACGATCCGCCGGTGATCCTGCTCGGCAACCGCGAGATTTTGAGCGCCAGCAGCGCGCGCGTCACCGGCTTTAAACCGGATATCTACAACGGACTGGTCGGCAGCCTGCCGAACGTCAAACCGGCGCCGTAACGCCCTGACGCCGCCGCGCCATTCCGGGCGGCGGCGATGGAACCCGCGATGAGAAATTTTATCCTGCGTCGTCTGCTGCAGACGATCCCGATGCTGCTGTTGGCTTCCTTGCTGATTTTTTGCATTTTCGCCCTGGCGCCCGGCGATTTTATCGACGGCAACATCAATCTGACCGCGCAACGCGCCGCCGAGCTGCGGGCGCTGTACGGGCTGGATCAGCCGTTGTTCAGCCGCTATCTGCACTGGCTTGGCCGGCTGCTGCAGGGCGACCTCGGCTTTTCACTGCAGTACCAGATCCCGGTCAGCACGCTGCTGAACCAATACATCTGGAATTCGTTCCTGCTGGCGGCGGTGGCGATGGTGTTGTATTGGGGCATCGCGCTGGCGGTGGGAGTGATCTCGGCGATGAAACCCTATTCGCTGTTCGATCATCTGATCACCGTGGCGGTGTTCGCCGCCATGTCGTTTCCGACGTTCTTCCTGTGCCTGTTGCTGATCAAATGGTTCGCCGTCGATCTGCACTGGCTGCCGGCGGGCGGCATGCTGCGCACCGGCAGTGAGGCGAGCGGGTTGGCCTGGGCGCTGGAGGTGGCGGCGCACCTGCTGTTGCCGGTGCTGGCGCTGGTGATGCTGCAGGCCGGCAGCCTGACGCGCTATTTCCGCGCCAGCATGCTGGAGGTGATCCGCATGGACTATATTCGCACCGCGCGCGCCAAAGGGCTCAGGGAGAAAACGGTGATCCTCAAACACGCGCTGCGCAATGCGCTATTGCCGATCATCACCCTGCTGGGGTTCGAGCTGCCGGGATTGTTCTCCGGCGCGCTGATCACCGAAAAAATCTTCAACTGGCCGGGCGCCGGACACATCCATATCGATTCGCTGGCGGCACGTGATTACCCGGTATTGATGGGGTTCACGCTGTTTCTGGCCGCCTTGACCATTCTCGGCAATCTGCTGGCGGATATTCTGTACGCCTACGCCGATCCACGCATTCGCTTGAGGTAACACGATGTTGGCTACGTTGTTTTTCGGCCGCCGTCGCCGCTGGCGCCAGGCGCAACTGCCGGCGCTGGCGCAACTGTCGCCACCGCCCGCAGCGCAGGCCTGGCGGCGGCTGCGCCGCCACCGGCCGGCGATGATTTCGCTGGCGTTGCTGGTGCTGTTGGCGTTGCTGTGCCTGATTGGGCCGTCGTTGTCGCCGTGGCGCGACGATGCCGGCGATGTGCTGAATATCAATCAGGCGCCGAGCGGCGCGCACTGGTTGGGCACCGACTTTCTCGGCCGCGATATCTGCACCCGGCTGCTGCTGGCGGGGCGGATATCGCTGACCATCGGCCTGGTGTCGATGTTGCTGTCGGTGACGCTGGGCTACGTGCTGGGGGCGCTTTCCGGTTATCTGGGCGGCGTGGCGGACCGGCTGATCATGCGCTTCGCCGATCTGCTGATGACCATTCCCGGCCTGCCGCTGTTGATCATCATGGGCGCGATGCTGACCGAACTCGACGTGTCGCCGGACTACCGCATCTACATGGTGATGATCATGCTTAGCCTGCTGGGATGGCCGTCATTGGCGCGGCTGGTGCGCGGCCAGATCCTGTCGCTGCGCGAGCGGGATTTCATGCTGGCCACCGAGGTGCTGGGTCTCTCCACCCGGCGACGCCTCTTCGGCCATCTGCTGCCCAACACCGTACCGATTCTGGTGGTGGTGGCCACCATGGCGGTGGCCAACGCCATTCTCAGCGAATCGGCGCTGAGTTACCTCGGGCTGGGCGTGGTGCCGCCGACACCGTCGTGGGGCAACATGATGGACGCCGCCAACAGCCTGATCGACTTTCAGCGCCGGCCCTGGCTGTGGATGCCGCCGGGGCTGGCGATCTTCGTCACCGTGGTGGCGATCAATATCCTGGGCGACGGCCTGCGGGACGCGCTCGATCCGAAAATGAACGGAGTAACACGATGAGTCAACCGCTGGTGGCGTTCGACCGACTGTCGGTGTCGTTTCAGGGCGAGCAGGGGCCGGTGCGGGCGGTGCAGCAGGTCAGTCTGGAACTGCAGGCCGGGCAAACGCTGGGGATCGTCGGCGAATCGGGCTGCGGCAAAAGCGTGACCGCCATGGCGCTGATGGGGCTGTTGCCGCAGCCGCTGGCGCAGGTAGACGGCGGCGAGATTCGTTTTGAAGGACAAAACCTGCTGTCGCTGCGGGCGGCGCAGATGGCTGATTTGCGCGGCAACCGGCTGGCGATGATCTTTCAGGAGCCGATGAGCGCGCTCAATCCGGTGCTGACGCTCGGCGAACAGCTGCTGGAGCCGCTGATTCGTCATCTGGCCCTGTCGCCGAAAGCGGCCTGGCGTCAGGCGGTGCAACTGCTGGAGGAAGTGGGATTGGCGCGCGCGGAGGCGCTGATGCGCTGCTACCCGCACCAGCTTTCCGGCGGCATGCTGCAGCGCGTGATGATCGCCATGGCGATAGGGTGCCGGCCGGCGCTGCTGATCGCCGATGAACCGACCACGGCGCTCGACGTCACGGTACAGGCGCAAATCCTGGCGTTGCTGCGCGAGCAGAGCCGGCGACACAATATGGCGATGATCTTGATCACCCACGATCTTGGGGTGATCGCACAAATGGCGGATCGGCTGGCGGTGATGTACGCCGGGCGCGTCGTCGAGCAGGGAACGACGCGGGAAGTGCTGGCCGAACCGCGGCACCCTTATACTCAGGGGCTGATCGCCTCGCGGCCGGTGCCGGGGCAGCGGCGTCGCCGTTTGTACTCCATTCCCGGCCAGGTGCCGGATCTGGCGCGGCTGCCTGAACACTGTGCGTTTGCCGAGCGTTGCGCGCAGGCCACCGCGCGCTGCCGCGACGGCATCCCGCCGCTGTACGGGACTCAGCAGCGCCAATCCGCCTGCTTCCTCAACGCCGGAGGGCGACTGCATGTCGACTGAACCCTTGGTGGAAGTGAAAGGATTAAAGAAATATTTCCCGCTGCGCGACGGGCTGTTCGGGCGAACCACCGGCCAACTGAAGGCGGTGGACGACGTCAGCTTCAGCATTCGCAAGGGCCGCGTTTTCGGGCTGGTGGGCGAGTCCGGCAGTGGCAAAACCACCGTCGGCCGCACGCTGCTCGGCCTGCACGATAAAACCGCCGGCGAGGTGATGTTCAAAGGGCAGGCGCTGGATAGCCTCAGCAAAGACGCGCTGCGCGCCCTGCGGCCGAAAATGCAGCTGGTGTTTCAGGATCCGTACAGCTCGCTGAATCCGCGTCTGCGCGTGGGCGACGCCATCGGCGAAGCGCTGTTGCAGCATGGCCTGGCAAGCAAGGCGGAACTGCGTGAACGGGTGCTCGATACCCTGGCGATCTGCGGGCTGTCGCCGCAGCATTACGGGCGGTTTCCACATGAGTTTTCCGGCGGCCAGCGGCAGCGCGTCGGCATCGCGCGCGCGCTGATCCTGCAACCGGAATTTATCGTCGCCGATGAACCGATATCGGCGCTCGACGTGTCGATTCAGGCGCAGATCATCAATCTGTTTTCCGATTTGCAGGAAAGGCAGGGGGTGACGCTGCTGTTTATTTCGCACGATCTCGGCGTGGTGGAGCATCTGTGCCAGGACGTGGCGGTGATGTATCTGGGGCAGATCGTCGAGAGCGCCGACCGCGATTCGCTGTTTCGCCAACCGCTGCATCCCTACACGCAGGCCTTGTTGGCGGCGGTGCCGACGCTGGATACGCACCGTTCGCCGGCGTGGGTGGCCGGGGGCGAAGCGCCCAATCCCGCCAACCCGCCGCGCGGCTGCCGTTTCCATCCCCGCTGTCCGCTGGCCACGGCGCAATGCCGTGAACAGGCGCCGCATCTGCGCAGCGTGGCGCCCGGCCATCAGGTGGCTTGCCACGTGGTTGGCTAGCGTCAGGACAGGTAGTGCTTCAACGCGCGCCCGGCCTGGTGGATCGCCGAATGCACCGCCGGGACGTGGGCGAGCGGGTTCAACAGGCCGTAGTCGTGGATCAGGCCGTTGTAGCGGGTGGCGGTGACCTCGACGCCGGCGGCGTCAAGCAGACGCGCGTAGGCTTCGCCCTCATCGCGCAACACGTCCAGTTCGGCGGTCTGCACCAGCGCCGGCGGCAAGCCCCGCAGCTGTTCCGGCGTGGCGTTGAGCGGCGAGGCGTAGATCTCTTTGCGCTGCGCCTTATCGGGCGCATAGCTGTCCCAAAACCACTTCATCATGTTGCGAGTCAGGAAATGGCCTTCGGCAAACTGATGATAGGAATCGGTATCAAAGTGGGCGTGCGTGACGGGCCACAGCAGGATCTGGCAACGCAATGCCGGTATGCCTTTCTCTTTGGCCATCAGGCTGACCACCGCCGCCATATTGCCGCCGACGCTGTTGCCGACCACCGCCAGCCGTGACCCATCGACATTGATTTTTTCGCCGTACTCGGCCACCCATTCCGTGGCGGCGTAGGCCAGATTAATCGCCTGAGGGTAATGCGCTTCCGGGGAGCGGGGGTAGTTGACGAATACCGCCGCCGCGCCGGAGCTGTAAACCAGATCGCGTACCAGTCGTTCATGAGTGGGGAAATCGCCCAGCACCCAGCCGCCGCCGTGAAAGAACATGAATACCGGCAACGCCTCCTTGACCCTGGCCGGCCGCACCAACTGCAGCAGAATATCCTGGCCCTCAACGTGGATGGTTTTCTCGCTGATTTCCACCTCGCGCAGCGGCACCTCGACGCTGCGTTGCACGTCCTCCAAAACCCTGCGCGCTTCTTTGGGCTTCAGCTGATCCATGGGTTTACCGCCACCGGCATTCAGCGCGTCGAGAAACGCGCGGATGTCGTGTTGGGCGTGCGGCTGGCTGAGATCGACGGTTTTCTTGGGCATGGTGGCTCCTTGTGCGCAGAAGAGAAGGGGCGGTCAGGATCACAGTGTAGTCGCTGGCGTACAAAGCACGAATCGCGGTCAGCGCGGCTCCTTTTTCGCGAGTATGGCGGGTGGCGCCTCTGCGTCGCTGCCGCGTTGCACCATGCTGGCGCGCCGCTGCACCCGATGGGGGCAAAAAGTGTGATAGCGAGCAAATTGGGGGAAATTATTTTTGCGAGCCCGATCAGAAATCCTGAAGTTTTTCGTAATTGAATAGGATTTCGCACGCAATGATGATTTTAGGCCTTATTTTTTAATTTATGCATTACCAATGCATAGAAAATGAATAAATATTCATTATAAGCCGTTGTTTTAACGTAAAAAATAGCAAAATCCGGCAAAAATCCCGTTTTGGCACGATAGCTGCTCTACACTCTTTATCAAACGACATGTATTTTAACTGCTCGTTAACATTTACTCCCCGCTCAGGGACCGGATATACGCCATAAATAGTGAAAAACCGATTTTATGTAACAGATTTGTTTCTAAATCAGCGGTAAGGGACAGCATTTTCTCCGCCGCGAAAGTCGGTTTTGAACAACGGTTTTTTTGCATTGTGGCGGTCTAACCGGGCTTGAGCGGCCCTTACAGTCAAAATTCAGCCTTTGCTGAGATTATGAGGTCACTATGGAACAGCCAATCGCAGTTACCCGCCAGTCTTTCGATGACTGGATGGTCCCGGTTTATGCCCCTGCCGATTTTATTCTGGTGCGTGGCGAAGGATCGCAGGTGTGGGATCAGCAGGGTAAGTCTTACATCGATTTCGCCGGCGGCATCGCGGTTAACGCGCTGGGCCATGCGCACCCGGCGGTCAAGGCGGCGCTGGTGGAACAGGCGGGCAAACTGTGGCATCTGGGCAATGGCTATACCAACGAACCGGTGCTGCGTCTGGCCAAAAAACTGATCGACGCCACCTTCGCCGACAAGGTGTTTTTCTGTAACTCGGGTGCAGAAGCCAACGAGGCGGCGCTGAAACTGGCGCGTAAACACGCGCACGACCAGCACGGCGCCGGTAAAGATCAGATTGTGGCGTTCAACAACGCGTTCCACGGCCGCACGCTGTTCACCGTTTCCGCCGGCGGCCAGCCGAAGTATTCGCAGGATTTTGCGCCGCTGCCGGGCGGAATCACCCACACGCCGTATAACGATCTGGCCGCAGCGGCCGAGCTTATCAACGATCGCACCTGCGCGGTGATCGTCGAGCCTATTCAGGGCGAGGGCGGCGTGCTGCCGGCGGAGGCCAGTTTCCTGCAGGGGCTGCGTGAACTGTGCGATCGTCATAACGCGCTGCTGATCTTCGACGAAGTGCAGACCGGCGTCGGCCGCACCGGCCATCTGTATGCCTACATGCAGTACGGCGTGGTGCCGGACGTGCTGACCACCGCCAAAGCGCTGGGCGGCGGCTTCCCGATCGGCGCGATGCTGACCACCGATGCGCTGGCGAAAACGCTGGGCGTCGGCACCCACGGCACCACCTACGGCGGCAACCCGCTGGCGACGGCGGTGGCGGGGGAAGTGTTCTCCATCATCAACACGCCGGAAGTGCTGGAAGGCGTCAAACAACGTCACCAGTGGTTCATCGACGGGTTGAACGATATCAACCGTCAGTACCCGATCTTCGCCGAGATCCGCGGCGGCGGTTTGCTGATCGGCTGCCAATTGAAGAAAGATTATGCCGGCAAAGCGAAGCAGATCACCCAACTGGCCAACGAAGAAGGCGTTATCGCGCTGATCGCCGGTCCGGACGTGGTGCGTTTCACGCCGTCGCTGATCATCCCTGAGCAGGATGTGAAAGAGGGGCTGGCGCGATTCGCGCGCGCCGTGGCGCGCATTTGCAGCTAATCAGCGGGCTGCGCCTTCACCGGCGCAGCCTGATTCAGAAGAGGTTCGCATTATGATGATTATTCGCCCTATAGAGCGTCGCGATCTGGCGGATTTACTGACGCTTGCCGGTAAATCCGGCATCGGTCTCACTTCACTGCCGCAGAATGAAGATACCTTGTCGGCGCGCATTGAGCGGGCGTTAAAAACCTGGCAAGGCGAACTTCCGCAAAGTGACCAGTGTTATTTGTTCGTGTTGGAAGACAGCGAGCGCCGGCAGGCGGTGGGGGTCTGCGCAATTGAAGTGGCCGTCGGCCTGGCGGAACCCTGGTACAGCTTCCGCGTCGGCACGCAGGTGCACGCCTCCAAACAGCTGAACGTCTATAAATCGGTGCCGACGCTGTTCCTCAGCAACGACCATACCGGCCATTCGGAGTTGTGTACGCTGTTCCTCGATCCGGATTATCGCCACGGCGAGAACGGCAAGCTGCTGTCGAAGGTGCGTTTCCTGTTTATCGCCGCGTTCCGTGAACGCTTCTCCCGGCGCCTGATCGCCGAGATGCGCGGTTTCTCCGATGAAAACGGCCGTTCGCCGTTCTGGGAGAGCGTCGGTCACCGTTTCTTCTCCATCGAGTTCGCCAAGGCGGACTACCTGAGCGGCACTGGGCAAAAGGCGTTTATCGCCGAGCTGATGCCGAAACACCCGTTGTATGTCGATTTCCTGGCCGAAGATGCGCAGAAAGTGATTGGCGAAGTGCACCCGCAAACCCTGCCGGCGCGCCGGTTGCTGGAGGCGGAAGGCCTGAGTTATCAGGGCTACGTCGATATCTTCGACGGCGGCCCGACGCTGGAAGCCGAGATCGACCATATCCGCGCGGTGAAGCAGAGCCGCCTGGTGAAAGTGGTGCTGGATGACACGCCGATGCGCGCCGATGCGCCGGTGCATCTGGTGGCCAACGACAACTATCAGAATTACCGCGCACTGTTGGTCAATGCCGATCTGTATGACGACCGCCTGCATATCAACGCCGCCACCGCTGCGGCGCTGGGCGTCGAGCAGGGCAGCCCGGTGCGGGTGCTCCCCCTTATTGCACAGGAGAAAGCATGATGTCCCATCCTGCTCTGTTGATTAACGGCGTCTGGCGGCAGGGCCGCGGCGCCGAGTTCGGCAAGGCCGATCCGGTCGGCAACCAGCCGCTGTGGCGCGCTAACGCCGCCGACGCCGCCGACGTCGCCGCTGCCTGCGAAGCCGCGCGCGCCGCGTTCCCCGCCTGGGCGCGCACGCCGTTCGAGCAGCGCGAACAGCTGGTGAAACGCTTCGCCGCCTTGCTGGAAGAACATAAACAGTCGCTGGCGGAAACCATCAGCCGCGAGACCGGCAAACCGCGCTGGGAAACCCTGACCGAAATTCAGGCGATGATCGGCAAGGTGGGCATTTCACTGCAGGCCTATCAGGCGCGCACCGGTTTTAGCCAGACGGCGATGGCCGACGGCGCTTCGGTGCTGCGCCATCGCCCGCACGGCGTGCTGGCGGTGTTCGGGCCTTACAACTTCCCCGGCCATCTGCCGAACGGCCATATCGTGCCGGCGCTGCTGGCCGGAAACTGCGTGGTGTTCAAGCCGAGCGAACTGACGCCGCTGACCGCCGAGGAGACCCTGAAGCTGTGGCTGAAGGTCGGTCTGCCGGACGGGGTGATCAATCTGGTGCAAGGCGGCCGCGAAACCGGCGAAGCCTTGGCGGCCAGTGCGGATATCGACGGTCTGCTGTTTACCGGCAGCGCCGGCACCGGCTACCATCTGCACCGCCAATTGGCGGGGCAGCCGGAGAAGATCCTGGCGCTGGAGATGGGCGGCAACAATGCGCTGATCGTCGACGGTTTCGAGGATCGCGACGCGGCGGTCAACCTGGCTATCCAGTCGGCATTTATCTCCGCCGGTCAACGTTGCACCTGTTCGCGTCGCATTCTGGTGAAGCAAGGGGCGGAAGGCGATGCCTTTATCGCGCGTTTGGTTCAGGTGGCGGGCGAACTGCGCGTCGGCCGTTGGGATGCCGAACCGCAGCCGTTCATGGGCGGGGTGGTGTCGGCTGCCGCGGCGGAAAACATGCTGAAAGCGCAGCAGCGCTTGCTGGCGTTGGGCGGCAAATCGCTGCTGGCCATGCGTCTGCTGGAGCCGGGCAGTTCGCTGCTCAGCCCGGGCATCATCGAGCTGACCGGCGTGGCCGGCGTGCCGGACGAAGAGTACTTCGGGCCGTTGACCACCATCGTGCGTTACCGCGATTTCGACGAGGCTCTGCGGCTCGCCAACCAGACGCGCTACGGCCTGTCGGTGGGATTGGTCTCGCCGCAGCGCGAGCTGTTCGAGCGGCTGTTGCTGGAAGCGCGCGCCGGCATCGTCAACTGGAACAAGCCGCTGACCGGGGCGTCCAGCGCGGCGCCGTTCGGTGGCGTGGGGGCCTCCGGCAACCATCGCCCAAGCGCCTTCTATGCGGCGGACTATTGCGCCTGGCCGATGGCTTCGCTGGAAAGCGAAAGCCTGTCGCTGCCGGCGACGCTCTCGCCGGGCTTGTCGTTCCGTTAATCGTCTGCGGCGGCGCGATGGCGCTGCCGCACGCTATCCCCAGGGGATAAACATGTCAGGATATGAAGTCAATTTCGACGGTTTGGTGGGGCCGACGCACCACTATGCCGGGCTGTCGTTCGGCAACGAGGCATCGACGCAGCATCAAAACAGCGTATCGAACCCGAAGCTGGCGGCGAAACAAGGTTTGCTGAAAATGAAGGCGCTGGCCGATCTCGGTTTCCAGCAAGGGGTCTTGCCGCCGCAGGAGCGGCCGCATTTGCCGATGCTGCGTCGCCTGGGTTTCAGCGGCAGCGATGAGGCGGTGCTGGCGCAGGCGATGCGTCAGTCGCCGCGCTTGCTGTCGGCGCTCAGCTCGGCATCGTGCATGTGGACCGCCAATGCGGCCACCGTGTCGCCTTCGGCGGACAGCGCCGACGGCAAGGTGCACTTCACCGCCGCCAACCTGAACAACAAATTCCACCGCGCCATCGAAGCGGAAACCACCACCGCCGTATTGCGGGCGATGTTCAGCGACGATCGGCATTTCGCCCACCACGAGGCGCTGCCGCAGGTGGCGTTGTTCGGCGACGAAGGGGCGGCCAACCATAACCGTTTGGGCGGCGACTACGCCAGGCGCAGCGTGCAGGTGTTCGTCTATGGTCGTCAGGAGTTCGGCGGCGAAACGGCGCCGGCGCGTTATCCGGCGCGCCAGACGCGCGAAGCCGGCGAGGCGATCGCTCGCCTGCACCAGTTGGATGAACAGCATACGGTCTTCGTGCAGCAAAACCCGGCGGTGATCGATCAGGGCGTGTTTCATAACGACGTGATTGCGGTCAGCAACCAGAACGTGCTGTTCCATCATCAGCAGGCGTTTTACCGCCAGCAACAGGCGCTGGATGAAGTGCGCCGCAAGATGGCGACGCTGGACAGCGAGCTGGTAGCGATCGAAGTGCCGACAGAGCGCGTCTCGGTAGCGGACGCGGTGGCGACCTATCTGTTCAACAGCCAAATTCTTACCAAACCGAACGGCAAGATGATGATCGTCGTGCCGGAGGAGTCGCGTCAGCACGCCGGCGTGTGGCGTTACCTCAACGACATGGTCGGCAGCGGCGGCCCTATCGATGAAATCCGCGTGTTCGACCTGCGTGAAAGCATGCGCAACGGCGGCGGCCCTGCCTGCCTGCGGTTGCGGGTGGCGCTCAACGAACAAGAGTTGAGAGCGGTCAATCCACGCGTGATGATGAACGATCGGCTGTTCGCAACGTTGAACGAGTGGGTCGATCGTCATTACCGCGATCGCCTGACGCAGGATGACCTGGCCGATCCGCTGCTGCTGCGCGAAGGGCGCGAGGCGCTGGATGCGCTGACGTCGATCCTCGGTCTCGGCGCCATTTATCCGTTCCAACGCTAAGGGAGGCAGCATGATCGATCTACTGCCCCTGACGCTGGAAGGGAACGAACCCGTCGAATGGCAAGGTGAAATACCGCAGCTGCGGTGGCGCTGGCAGGGGGAAGGGGTGCTGGAGCTTACGCCGCGACAGCCTTACCGCCAGGCGATGGTGATGTCGGCGGGCGTGCACGGCAATGAAACCGCGCCGATTGAACTGCTCAATCAACTGGTCGGCGATCTCCTTGCCGGCCGGTTGCCGCTGACGGTGCGACTGTTGGTGGTGCTGGGCAACCCGGCGGCGATGCGGGCCGGCAAGCGTTATCTGCACAGCGATATGAACCGCATGTTCGGCGGCCGCTACCGCAACTTCGCCGCCAGCGGCGAAACCGTGCGCGCGCAGCAGTTGGAGCGTGCGCTCGCCGCCTTTTTCGATGGGGAGCAGGCGGCGCGTTTCCATTACGATTTGCACACCGCCATCCGTGAATCGCGTTTGCCACGTTTCGGCATTCTGCCCTTTCAGAAACGCCCGTACAGTGAGCCGATGTTGAAGCTGCTGGATGCCGCCGATCTGGATGCGTTGGTGGTACACAGTGCGCCGGGCGGGACTTTTAGCCATTACTCCAGCGAACATCTCAATGCGGCGAGCTGTACGCTCGAGCTGGGCAAGGCGCGGCCGTTCGGCAGCAACGATCTGCAGCAGTTCGCCGCCATCGATCGCGCTCTGCGGGCGGCGGTCAGCGAAGGGGCGCTGCCGACGCGTGCGGGCGCCGAGATTCGGGTTTTCCGTGTGATGCACTCGTTGATCAAGCACAGCGAAGATTTCAAACTGCATCTGGACGATGACACGGCCAACTTCACCGAACTGCAACCGGGTATGTTGCTGTGCGAGCAGCCGCAGGAGGACTATCGCGTGGGCCAGGAGGGGGCGTGGATACTGTTCCCTAACCCCAGTGTGGCGTTGGGCCTGCGTGCCGGTATGTTGTTGAGCGAAGTTTCCCGCTCTACGCTGTATTGATTTATCCACGGTGGCGCCGTCAGCGCGCCGCCGTTATTCCTTTCATTATTTTAATCTGCTATTTCCCGCTATTTTTATTCCCGTAAGGCGAATTTTATTCGTCACTAATCCGCGTCTTTATGCGAATGAATAGAAGGCAGTGTCAGGTCGTTATCTGAAAGCCTTAATTGCCTGGTGAGTTTGTTAAGATAAAAATGTGAAATAAGTAACGTTTTTAATAACCATGCTAATCTTGTTGTTACTTTTGAATCGCGCAGAAAGCACGCAAAACGAAACCGAATTGTACTATCTTGGTGCAATGCACCGTTTTGGTTATAACTTATGTGATAAAAAATTCTTATATTCAATGAGTTGAGTAATTTCTTTTTTGACATATTCAGTTACAAATAAACATGCTTTCTCCTCGTTGTTTCATGAACTTTTTGATTTTAAGTTTTGATTCATGATGCTAATGTCACATCACCCCGGCATTAGGGGAGCTCATAAAATACCAAAAGATAAAATCACAGCCCAAATTATAAATTGGGCGTGACGGGCAGGGTTCTAATTATAATATCTAGGAAAATAAATGATGAAACGCAGTGTATTAGCCTTAGCTGTCGCCCTCGGGGCGATCACCTCCTTCGCCAACGCGGCTGAAATCTACAATAAGGATGGCAATAAACTCGACCTGTACGGCCGCGTTAACGCCAAGCATTATTTCAGCGACAGTAAGTCCAACGACGGTGATATGACCTATGTTCGCCTGGGCTTCAAAGGCGAAACGCAAATCAATGACCAGTTGACCGGCTACGGCCAGTGGGAATACAACGTCCAGGCCAATCACGACGAAGCGCAGGGCACCGCCGGCACCAAAACGCGTCTGGGCTTCGCGGGGCTGAAATTCGGCAACTACGGTTCTTTCGACTACGGCCGTAACTACGGCGTGGTGTATGACGCCGAGGCTTACACCGACATGCTGCCGGAATTCGGCGGCGACTCCTACAGCTATACCGATAACTTTATGACCGCCCGTTCCAACGGTTTGGCCACCTACCGCAACCGTGATTTCTTCGGTTTGGTGGAAGGCCTGAATCTGGCGCTGCAGTATCAGGGTAAAAACGACGGTGACGGCCGCAGCGTGACCAAGCAAAACGGCGACGGTTACGGCCTGTCTCTGGACTACCAGGATATCGGCGGTTCCGGCATCGGCGTAGCGGCGGCGTTCTCCGATTCTAACCGCACCAGCGCTCAGAAAGCGCTGCAGTATGGCAAGGGTGACAGCGCTACCGCCTGGACCACCGCGGTGAAATACGACGCCAACCAGGTTTACCTGGCTGCGATGTATGCCGAAACCCGTAACATGACGCCGATCAGCGTCAACGGCACTTCCGGCTTCGCCAATAAAACGCAAAACTTCGAAGTGGTGGCTCAGTATCAATTCGAGAACGGCCTGCGTCCTTCCGTGGCCTACGTGCAGTCCAAAGGCAAGGATATCGAAGGGATCGGTGATGCCGACCTGGTGAAATACGTGGAAGTGGGGGCGACTTACTACTTCAACAAAAATATGTACACCTACGTTGATTATCAAATCAACCAGTTGAGCGACGACAACAAACTGAAACTGGCTAACGATGATATCGTGGCCGTCAGCTTGACGTATCGCTTCTAAGCGGCTCCATTCATTGTTATCAGTCAGCAACAGGGACACTGCTGCCTGATAATGAAAGGTATTACCTTCTTCCTGTGTCGGGAAAAAGCGGCTTGTCCTTCATAGTGAAAGCTCGGATGAGGTTATCGCGGGCAATGGGGGGCAAGCCTTCCTTGTAATGCGCATCATGCTTTAATCCGCACGGCTGATTATCGGCAAATTTTGACCGTCATGTCCCCTTGGTCATCGGACTGAACATGGCGATTAGCGCTGATGACACCGAAAAATGTAAAGCTGGGGCTGAGGAGCGTACGTAACTATTAGAGATTATTTACTAAATCTTTACACATGAGATTCTGGTGATAGTATGAGAAGCTTGGTATCCATGGGGTCATAAGAATGTCCACTTCTCTAGTGTTTTTTTTCGCTTTTTTATTAGCGATAGTATTAAGTTACATTACTGTATCAATTAGCAAATTCACCCCGTTAAACATCAGACTCCCCGAAGGGCGTCGGTCTGGCTGCATTGATGGCCTGCGCGGCTATCTGGCGTTAATGGTGGCCGCACATCATTATTTTATATTTTATGGCTGGCTGCAAACTGGGCAGTGGTTGCCACCAAAAATTAATTTTATAAATAACTTCGGCAAGGTTGCTGTTTGTTTATTCTTCATGATTACTGGTTATCTTTTTATTGGGAAAGTCTACAAAGATAAACAGGCGTCAATTAAAATCTCTTGGGCTAAAATCTATATATCTCGGGTATTTAGAATTTTCCCACTGTACCTTGTGGCTGTTGCCGTGACGATACTTTATACGTTCATCGTGCATGGGTATCAGTTGAATGTAACGTTGCCCCAGCTTGCAAAAGAAATTGTCAGTTGGTTGCTATATATCGGTGACTCGGTTAATGGCGATCCTGATGCAAAAAGAATCACTGCCGGCGTGACCTGGACCTTAAAGTATGAATGGCTTTTCTATCTTTCGTTACCATTGCTTGCCGTTTTTTTCAGTAAGAAAACCACCACTGCGTTGCTTGTAGTGCTGGCAATAGCTATTTATTTCAGTGGATTACATGTTAAAGGGATTGATTGCAAATATATTATTTTCTTTGTTCTCGGTGGTTTAGCCTTTGCGATAGAGCAACGTTATGGTGAAGTGCTGCGTTCCGTCATAAATAATTCAGCGATATCAATGATAAGTGTTTTTGCTATATCTTTTGCGGTGTTTTTTGTTAAGGATCCGCTCGGGTTGTTGGGTGTGATGAGTATGTTTTTATTTTTTGTTCCTGTTGTAATGGGGAACTCTGCTTTCGGTTCTTTGTCCGGGGTTGGAGCAGTCAAGTTAGGTGAGATTAGTTTTAGTCTCTATCTGCTGCATGGCATTTTAATGTATACAATCTTGGTTTTCTCTATCGACAGCAGCCAATTAGGTAGTATGAACGGCTATCTTATTTTTATGCCGTTAGTTATGAGTGCGTTAGTCATTCTTTCATTGATTACGTACAAAATGATAGAAAAACCGTTTATTAATTTTGGCAGAGCATTGGTTAACGGGAACAGTTTAAAAAAAAATCTGTCGAAGGTCCGCTGAGATACGGGACATATCGATAAGGGCCAAAATGCGATGAAAAACGCCAATCAGTGTAATCTGATTGGCGTTTTTTATTACTGCTTACATGCGCGGTTTTACAGTAAGAAATGCTCAATCTCTACACAACGCGAGTGGGTTAGCCTTTGGGCGCCAACCCAACCAGCTCAATGGCGGAACGCAGCGCGGCGAAACGTTGTTGATCCTGCTCACGCTCTATTTCGGTCACCAGCTGTGAAAGAATATTGCCGCCGGATACTCTTTTATGGTTTTTGATTAACTGCAACACTGCGTCGCCTAACGCCAGGCTGACGTCGCGCAGCAGAGTTTCATATTGCTCGTTGGAATGAGCTGATACTGGCATGACCTTTCTCTGTCTCTCTCTTCTTCGGGAGCCGCAATTTAGCAAAACAGCGGCCTTATGCCTCGGAGGAAGACGAAGTTTCTGATGAAATCAGAAATTCCTCAGTATCGTGCGGGAAGGGGATTAAAAATCCGAATATTCGCTGGCTGGCAACCAGAAGCCGTCGATAAACTCTTCCATGGGATAACAACCGGCATGTCGCAAGTTCTGTTCCTTCATCGCGACCAGGCATTGCGGCTCGTCGCGCAATATATCGACCACCATTTCACTGCAGCCGCCATCCAGATAACAGACAAACATCACCAATGCGTACATCGTCGCACGCCTCCTTCGTCGAGTTGCCTTGTCTGCAACAGTGTAGGTAGAAAAGCGCGATTTTTCAGCATCATTGCACGATTAATCGCCATGGAAACGCCGCTGACGACACTTTCGGAATACTCTACCCGTTTCTGACGCCCTGAGCGGATGGCATATCCTTTTGTCGATGCTAAGCTTAACAAGCCTTACTTAAACGCATTACTGCAACCATCAAAAGGAGTGAATATGGGCTTGTTTAACTTCGTCAAAGAAGCGGGCGAAAAACTGTGGGATACAGTCACCGGCAATGCCTCCGCCGAAGATCAAAGCGCCAAACTCAAGGAGCATCTCGATAAGAGCGGCCTGCCGGGCACCGACAAAGTGAATGTGCAGGTGGTCGATGGTAAAGCCGTAGTGACCGGCGACGCCGTCAGCCAGGAGTTAAAAGAGAAGATCCTGGTGGCTATCGGCAACGTGGCGGGTATCAGCGGTGTGGAAGACAAGGTGGCGGTAGCGCAATCCGACGCCGAGAGCCGCTTCTATACCGTGAAGAAGGGCGACACGCTGAGCGCGATCTCTAAAGAGATGTATGGCAACGCCAATCTGTACAACAAGATTTTCGAAGCCAACAAGCCGATGCTGTCGAGCCCGGACAAGATTTATCCGGGGCAGGTGTTGCGTATCCCGCAATAACGCGTCGGTTTACCCTGGCCCGGTTACGTACCGGGCTTTTTTTTGTCCTCTGCAATCCGCGTCTCTTATTTCCTTGCGCTCTCCATGCCAGTTACATCTCCCCTGTGTACTTGCTCGCTCACCGGCAGGCGCGGTGTTGACCCTGATGGGGAAAATTGATAGCGTCATCCCCCGGTTGAGGCCGGAGCGACCAAGTCAGCGACGTTGGCGCCTTATTCTGAGGGGATGTTTTGCCCCGCCAAACAGCAACGCAGCAGTTGAACGAGTGAAAACCGATTTAGTGAAACAAGAGCGTAACGCCTCAACGGATAAAAATTATCGAGAAACCTTGGGTGATGCGCAATTTGCGATCGTCGTGTTGGCGGTGGCGTCCTGCTCACTGATTATCTTTACGCTGGCGGTCACGCTGTGGGTGACCTGACGCGATTAACTAGGGGAGATAAAATGGAGCCTAATCTCCATGATGAAACCAAACTGCTGGCGATCATCGGCCTGTTGGTGTCCGTGCTGCTGGTGGTATCAATTCTCTTTGGCGTGACCTATTTCTCCGATCTCAGGCACGCGCATGACGAGATAGACATCAAGAGCTGCTATATCAAAGCACCCTGAACCGCGCGAACGTGTCTGAGCGTCACCGCTCTGTGGGGGCTGTCCTGTGTTAAGCTTGGGGGATTACCCTTGGCGAATCGGCGCCATTCAGGAGGTCTTTGCGATGAGTCAGTCACGTCCTACGCTCTTTTCACCTTCACGCGAATGCCCCGTCGTTGACGGCGTGCGCCAGATACAACGTATTGACGTGCGTAATGCCGAAGTGGGGGGCATCCCGATCAACCGTGCGTTGCCAACTCGGGAGCGGCGCACCGTCGGCGCCTGGTGTTTTCTCGATCACGCCGGGCCGACGGTATTCAACGGCACTTCGCCCGGCATGGATGTGGGGCCGCATCCGCACATCGGGCTGCAAACGTTCACCTGGATGATCGAGGGTGAGGTGCTGCACCGAGACAGCCTCGGCAGTGAACAGGTGATTCGCCCAGGGCAGGTTAATCTGATGACCGCAGGGCGCGGCATTGCGCACACGGAACAGTCGGTGGGCGAGCAGCGGCGGTTGCATGCCGCACAATTATGGATCGCGCTGCCTGCCGAACATGCCGACATGGCACCACGCTTCGATCATTATCCTGATTTGCCGCAATGGCAGAATAATGGCGTGAATCATCGTTTGTTGGTCGGAGAATTTGGCGCTTATCGTTCACCGGTGTTCACTCTTTCGCCATTAATCGCCATTGATCTGGAATGGGAAGAAGCGGCAAGAATCGAATTGCCGTTGCGCGATGATTATGAAATTGGCTTTTTGCCCCTTATTGGTGCGTTTGAACTTAATGGTGAAACTTTTTCACCTGACGAATTCGCCTATTTAGGTGTGAAGAATAACTCTATTGGGTTAAATGCGCGAAAGGGCAGCCGGGGATTATTAATCGGTGGAGCACCACTGAACGAAGAGATCCTTATCTGGTGGAATTTCGTAGGACATACCAAGGCTGAAATTACTCGGGCTCAGCATGATTGGGAGCAAGAGGCGCCGCGTTTCCCGGCGGTTGAAGGTTATTCTGGTGAGCGTATGACCGCACCACGCCTGCCCTGGAGCGATGTTTGATAGCGTTAGGATATAATCACCGCGATTATTCGGCTTATTTCGCTCTAATAAGGCGCAATTAATGTGATCGCGGCTCCAGCTTTTACGACAATATAAGGTTTCTCGACGGAAAAGTGATCTGGCGCATATAATGACAACGAGAAGAAGTTTAGGATATTCCTCAGGAAGTCAGGTTGTCTCCCATTAGTCAGATGTCAGTGAGGTCATTATGAGCCAGGTACTCTATCGTGCAAGACTGTCCCATGTCGTGGTTGCCACGGCGCTGTTTTGGGTCTCTGTCGCGGCATTGTTGGTCGCCGTATTAAACTAACCTCAAAAAATGACTCCTGCATAAACCCGCTTCGGCGGGTTTTTTTATCTCCGCCGATGGGGAGGCGAGCGAAGGCGTTTATAATTGATGGCATCTTCAATAAACGACTGGAACCATCATGAAGTTCTTTGCCGATATTTTGCTGCTGCTCATCGCAGCGCTCCATCTTTATATCCTGGTGCTGGAAATGTTCCTGTGGCGTACGCCCCTCGGCAGGCGCGCATTCGGCACAACGGCGGAGTTCGCCGCAGCCACGCGGGTGTTGGCCGCCAATCAGGGGTTGTACAACGGCTTTCTGGCGTTGGGGTTGGTATGGAGCTACTGGCGTGGGGATATGGCGCTGCAGCTGTTCTTTCTCGGGTGTGTGCTGGCGGCCGGGGTGTTCGGCGGGTTGAGCGCCAGCCGCAAAATTCTGTGGGTGCAGGCGCTGCCGGCCGCGATCGCGATGCTGGCGGTCTGGGGGGCGCGTTAACCCGCCGACTTGCGGCGAGCTTCAGGCGGATTTTTGGTGAATGACGTGCAGCGGCGGATCGATGTGCAGATCAACGCTCAAATCCTGGCGGAAATCATAGGGTGTGATATTAAAACGCTTTCTGAACATGTAGGTGAAGTGGGACTGTGAACCGAAGCCAAAGTCCAGGGCGATGTCGAAGATCGACGCTTCACTGCTGCGCAGTTGATAGACTGCGCCGGCCAGACGGCGTTCGCGAATGTATTTACCGAGCGAAATCCCTGTCGCTTCTTTGAACAGCTTCTGCATGTGCCACAGCGAGTAGCCGGAATACTCGGCCAGCTCTTCGAGATGGATCACTCGTCCGAGGTGAGTTTCGACCCATTTGCTGAGGGCGCAGACCAACGAGAGGTGGTGTTCTTGTATCATCAGTGCGTCAGTGTGAGACCTACATAGCGGTGAAGTATACACAACTTGCCGCCGTGGACAAAAATGCCGCCGGTGACGGGGGACAATTATTCGGAAAAACCGTTTGACCGCCGCTTGTCAGCCGAAAGGAAAAACGGCTAATCTGAGACTGCCGCCGCCGCGGTGGGGGACGCAAAGAAAGCCGCAGCAAGAACCGCCAAAACAGAGTCAGCCGTAACAACTCAACGTTGATGGGGTGATCGCATGTTAATGACAGTGATTATTACTCTGGTTGTAATCGTGGGCGTCGGCGCTTTTATGGCGACGCCGGTGATGAGCATGAAGAATGCGGAAGGTGTGGGAGGTGAAGAACCGTGAGAGCAAGAAGACATGCACGCCGCTGAGCGGGGCGGGCGCTAATCGGGAAAGCCTGGGTCAGAAACCCGGGCTTTTTGTTGCGTAACCGCTCAAACGTTTTTCCGCTCGACGGTTTCCTCTCCCCAATAAAGCTGGTCGGCGGTGGTTTTGGCAAAGGCCTTCTCCAACGCCTCATCACTGCCTTCTTCCCAGATTTTCTGCGCCAACACTTCATCGTTCCTTGCCAGCTCAAAAATGGCTTCGGCGATTTCCACCGAAGTTTCACGCACTGTCGCCCAGGATTTCACATTGTGATTCGCCATAACTTTCTCCTGTTGGTTGTGGCTTGCGGGTGGTTTTTACCACCGCCATGCAGCAAGTATAGGCCAATCCGCCGCAGGCTTTTGCCCGCCGGTGCGCAGAATGGGGAAAAAGACGGGGAGTGCGGGCAATGGCGCGGACGCCATGCTATTCTGTGCGGCGTTTGAATCAAGAAGGAAATTTATTATGTCTGACATGCTGAGCAACGAGCAGGAACTGGCTTCCGATCTGGTCGCTTGCCAACTGGTCATCAAACAGATTCTGGACGTTATCGACGTCGTTGCGCCGACCGAAGTGCGCGACAAGATGGCGGGTCAGCTCAAAAGCATCGATTTCTCCACGCATCCTGCCGGCGCCGATCCGGTGACCCGCCGAGCGATTGACAAGGCGATTGCGCTGATCGAGATGAAGTTTACCCGCAACTGAGGCGGGGCCGCCGCAGAGCGGCGGCGTCGGGCGGTGGCGGTTAATCCACCACCGTTTCGATTTTCTTGAACAGCGGGCAGTCGGCTACGCCGATGAAACCGTTGTCGCCATTCACGTACTGGGCGATCGCCACGTTGCGCGCCGTCAGGTATTTGCACTGCAATCCCAACCCGCCAACGTTTTTGTTGCTGCCGATCAGCACGCCGTAGCCCGAGATCAAAAAGCCGCCGTAAATGACCGCCAACACCAATACCCACTTAATCAATTTGCTCATCGTATTTCCTCGTTATCCCTGAGGGGGCATCTAGCCACGGCGCCTATGCGAGGGCAAGAGTAACAGTCTGAAAACCGGGCGATAGCCAGAAATCTAAACGGAAGTTAAACTTCGTTTAACTTCGCTGTGATAACATGCGCGATAGATTACCAAGATAACAATGAGGCTGCTAAATTTGTTACGAAAAAAAATCCTCGTGATAATGACGGCCGTCGCTGCCTGCCTGTTTTTCTACCTGCTGGCGCTGGACAGCTATTGCGACGATGGTGGAAATTTTGCGTTGGGCATCTGTTCGGTGACCCGCTTCGTGCCCTGGTAAGCAATTTTTGGCAGGGATGTTCGCACGGCTGCCGCGAGTGTTAAGATGGCGGCCTGAATTTCGCAGTAGATAGGGTTGTCCATGTACGATTTAGGTTTTGGCCAGAATGGCCTGTTGTCGCTGGCCCTCGCCGCCGTGGCGTTGCTGGCCGGGCTGTGGGTCTGGTTCCTGGTGAACCGCGCCAGCGTGCGCGCCAATGAGCAGATTCGCCTGCTGCAGGAGATTGCCGAGCAACAACGCCAGCAAACGGCGCTGTTGAAGCGTATGGCGCACCGCGCCGGCGCAGACGGCGCCGCTGCTGCTGACGACGATCTCAACCCCGCGCTGGATTTCAAAGGTTTCATCCCCGAACGTTGAGCATGATGCCCCGGCCGACGGCAGCGTCGCCGGGGCGCCTCAGTAAAACACCATGTCCTGATACGGCTTTTCCCGGCATGCCGCCAGGCGGCTGGCCAAATCGCCGGCATGGATCTCCAATTGATGCCCATCGGGATCGAGAAAATAGAGTGATTCACCTTCGCTGCGATTGCTTTTCCACTCTTCGACGCCGGCCTGGCGCAACCGCTCGCTGACCTGCTCAATGTGTTCCGGCGCGACGCTGAAGGCGTAATGGGTGTAATCGCGCTCACGTTGTTGCATGCGCGTTTCATCCAGCGACAGGCATAGCCACAACGGCCCTAACGACAGATAGGCGCCGCCTTGCCAGCGGGCGTGCGGGATAAATCCCAACAGATGACGATAAAAATCGAAGCTGCGATCGATATTGCTGACGGCGAGCGTCAGATGGTTAAGGCCGGTCAACATGCATGCGTTCTCCGGGCGCTGAATAGGGAGAAAAGTTTACGCAGACGCTAAGGAAAGATAAAGGGGATAAAGCATTAGTAGAGATAATGTGAAAACCGGCGGCGCTGTCATAAAACTGTCGTACAGACATCGTAATGTAGCGCGAACCTTACGAAAGATGGATGAAGCCGATGATTAAATGGTACGAAGAAAGCGATGCCGAAGTGAACCGCAGCATTGCGCTGTTGACCGGAGAGAACCCGGACAAGTGGTATCCCTACGGTGGTGTGAAAGGTAAAGATTACTGCAAGAATCCCTCCGATGCCTGGCCGATCATTTGCGCCAACAAAATCAGTCTGAACCCCGACAACCAAAGCGACAGCCCGCAGTGGCAGGCGCGCATGAGCACTCAGGGCGGTGAATGGCAGGCGGACAGCGCCAGCCCGCTGCGCGCGGCGATGATCTGCTTCCTGATGAGCCGACAGGCTAACTGAGTCGAACAATACCGGTGATTGGTAAGAGTTTCTCCTTTTTCTAATAACAGAGCTGTCGTTGGCGGAGGCTGTTTATGAAGCGCATTATCAAAGGTGATAAAAACTTGTCTCATCTGGTGATTGCCCATGCGGCGATCGATCGTCATGCCGAAAGCTTCGGCCAGCGCCGTCAGGGCTGGCCCTCGACCTACCTGATAAAATATCAAAACGATCGCGTGGCGGTGGAAGTGGTCACGCGTAGCCAATCTTATGTCGCCACGCTGATGATCGGCGCGCGCAATCTGACCAAACTGTGCGGTATGCCTGGCTAAACGCTGCCGTTATCCGCTTTCTCGCGGTAAAAAAATCGCGCTCCGGCCTGCCGTCTCGGGGCGCTTCTCCTTGATGCTCACGGGGTTAAGTGTTAAAAAGCCGCCCGCAGATACATTTATTGATTGGTGAAATCTTGGCCGATAACGGCAAGGGTATACGCCATATGAGGATAAGATGGGCGGTCAGCATCAGGATACTCCGCTAAAACGCGGTTTAAAAAACAGACACATACAGCTTATTGCCCTTGGGGGCGCCATCGGTACCGGTTTATTTCTCGGCATTGCGCAAACCATTAAAATGGCCGGCCCCGCCGTGCTGCTGGGCTACGCCATCGGCGGTTTTATCGCGTTTTTAATCATGCGCCAGCTGGGTGAAATGGTGGTGGAGGAGCCGGTCGCCGGCTCTTTCAGTCACTTTGCCTATAAATACTGGGGCGATTTCGCCGGCTTCCTTTCCGGCTGGAACTACTGGGCAATGTTCATTCTGGTCGGCATGGCGGAATTGACCGCCGTCGGCATCTACATTCAGTACTGGTGGCCGGAGATCCCCACCTGGGCCTCCGCCGCGCTGTTTTTCGTGCTGATCAACCTGATTAACCTGGTGAACGTGCGCCTGTACGGCGAAACCGAGTTCTGGTTCGCCATCATCAAGGTGGTGGCGATTGTCGGCATGATCGTCTTCGGCGCCTGGCTGTTGGCCAGCGGTAACGGCGGGCCGCAGGCCAGCATCACCAACCTCTGGCAGCAGGGCGGCTTTATGCCGCACGGCTTCTCCGGGCTGGTGATGGCGATGGCGGTGATCATGTTCTCGTTCGGCGGGCTCGAGATGGTCGGCATCACCGCGGCGGAAGCCGCCGATCCGCGCCGCAGCATTCCCAAAGCCACCAATCAGGTGGTGTACCGCATCCTGATCTTCTATATCGGCTCGCTGACCGTGCTGCTTTCGCTCTATCCGTGGGGGCAAGTGGTGGAGGGCGGCAGCCCGTTCGTGCTGATCTTCCATGCGCTGAACAGCAATCTGGTGGCAACGGTGCTCAACGTAGTGGTATTGACCGCCGCGCTGTCGGTCTACAACAGCGGCGTTTATGCCAACAGCCGCATGCTGTTCGGGCTGGCCAGCCAGGGCAATGCGCCGCAGATGCTGACGCGCGTGAATAAACGCGGCGTGCCGGTGCTGTCCATCGCGCTGTCGGCGTTGATTACTTCAATCGGCGTGCTGATCAACTACCTGATGCCCGGCAAGGCGTTTGAGCTGCTGATGGCGCTGGTGGTGTCAACGTTGGTGATCAACTGGGTGATGATCTGCCTGGCGCACCTGAAGTTCCGTGCCGCCAAGAACCGCCAGGGCGTCATCCCCAGCTTTAAGGCGCTGTGGTATCCGTTCGGCAACTACCTGTGTCTGGCGTTCCTCGGCCTGATTCTGGTGATCATGTATTTCAGCGAAGGGATCCGCATTTCGGTGCTGCTGATGCCGGTATGGGTTGCGGTGCTGTGGTGCGGGTTCATGCTGACGCGCCGTAAAGGCGCCAAGCGTTAATCTGCGTGCTGCGGAGGCGTATTGCCCGCCTCCGCTTCTTTTCTCGTTAGCCGCGCGGCATAAAGGCGCGGCTCTCACCGTGACCCCGCCCCAGCAGTTTCCGGCACAGCAGCAGCAGGGTGCTGATGACGTCGATGGCGACTACGCTGAGCATCAGCAGAGTCAGCATGAAGAACCCAAGCAGCGAACCGCCCAGCAGCACCAACGGTGCAGGCACGCGCAGCCGGCGCAGCTTCATGGCGAAATACATTTTCCAGTATTGCTTCTGCGCCAGCAGCGCGCTGCGAATTCGACGCCCCAGGCCGATGCCTGATTTGCGGGATGTAGAACGACTCATAACTTCTCCTTTTCTGTATGCCCTACAAGTCAATCACAAAGATCTTAAGAGAGTCTTAACGGGCTCTTGGCGGCCCTGGCTTTCCACCGGAGTGAGACAACAGCATACGGCAAAAGGTCCCGAGATGCAGCGCACGGCTGACAAAGTGCGAGCTTCATCGGGTTTGTTACACTGAAAGTCATGCCCGTGCAGGGCGCTGTGGTCGGGAGAAAAGGCAGGATGAAAAGAATCAACCGTTATTACGACGCGGCCAAGGCGCATCATACGCCGGAGGGATTTCGCAACCTGGAACCTTCGCGGCGTCAGGAGGGCGATCTTCGGCGTTGGCAAGATGAACGCAAGCGGCAGGGGTTGCCCAGGCCGCCGCAGCAGGGTTACGCGCAATTTACCCAGCGCTGGTGGCAACCTGCCGATCTCAGTGGCAGCGACGACAGCGTCTGGTGGTTGGGGCATGCCTCGATGCTATTGCGATTGAGCGGCCGCTATATCCTGATCGATCCGGTATTGTCCGAACGTGCATCGCCGCTGAGCTTTTACGGCCCAAAGCGCAGAACGCCGCCGCCGTTGACGGTGGGGCAACTGCCGGCGGTGGATGTGGTGCTGATCTCCCATAACCATTATGACCACCTCGACAGGCGCACGGTGCGGCAATTGGCGCGGCGTTTCCCACAGGCCGAGTTCATCGTGCCGTTGGGGTTGAAGCGCTGGTTTCGCCGCTACCGGCTGAAGGTGCATGAACTGGACTGGTGGCAGAGCCTGTCACTGGGCGAGCTGACGGTCTATGCCACGCCGGCGCGGCACTGGAGCATGCGCACGCTGTGGGATCGCAATCGCTCGCTGTGGTGCGGGTGGGTGATCCACCATCCGGCGCTACGGTTTTATTTTTCCGGCGACAGCGGTTATTCGGAACGGCTGGCGGAGATCGGTCAACGGCTGGGGCCGTTCGACGTGGCTGCGTTGCCGATCGGCGCCTATGCGCCGCGCTGGTTTATGCAGGAGCAGCATATGGATCCGCAGCAGTCGGTGGCGCTGTATCGCGAACTGAATCAGCCGCGAGCCATTCCCATCCATTGGGGAGTATTTGAATTGGCGGATGAATCGCTGGACGAACCGCCGCAGCAGCTGAACCTGGCCCTGAGCGAGGCGGGGTTGGAGCAGCATCAATTCCTCCCGCTGAAGATTGGCGAGCGCATCGCGTTGCAGGGCTCATCGCCTGCGTTACCTAATCACCCGGCGGCGCAGCGGGATGAATAAAGTCAATGGTTTGAAAGCGCAGCTGTAATTAGCAGAATTGATAAGTGCGGGTGGTAATTCAAATAACCCCCGTATTTTCAGGATTTAATTCAACGTTGAATTTTCGTTATTGATAAGATTATTCCGGCTATTGAGGTTAATGACATTCGGATTATTTATGATGAAACCACAGACAGCGGAAGATGTGCCGGCGCTTTGCATGCTTATGCATCCGTTGTGCAGGGCGGAGACGTCGCCGCCGACCCGTGCGCCGTTCTCGACAGCGCCGTTTGGCGGCAGGGCGGAAAGCCGATGATGAATGGGCTTTTCGGCGGTAAATGGTCGGAGGAGCGATGAATAAATTGGCCCCCGTTCATCGATATTCAGATGTTGCATATCAAATTCCATAAAGATTCAAATTTTTTAACGCTATAAGCGGCAAAAAAGCGGAAATGGTGAGACGCAAAGGCGTCAAGACGATGAAAGTTTTGTTAAAACTCCAGCAGAATGCGGGGTCTGGCGCAGTGATTTTGGCAAGCAGAAAATAGCCGATGCTTCAACATCTTTTGGCCTATTTAAGCAAATGTGGCGCTCGACCGTTTCAAATATGTGCGACATGTCGTTCAGTGATTAAAAATGGCTTGCCATCGCATACAGAGTATGTGATAACGCATCTGGGTAAAACGAGGTACAGTTCTGTATATGTGTGGCATTTTCAGTAAAGAAGTTCTGAGTAAAGACGTTAGCGTTGAATACCGCTTCTCTGCCGATCCTTATCTTAGTGCCTCAAGCAGTAACGACTCTAGTTTGTCTATGTAACGCCCTCGGGCGGTTTAAACAATCCAAAGGAAATACTCAAGATGGCAAAGATCAAAGGTCAAGTTAAGTGGTTCAACGAGTCTAAAGGTTTCGGTTTCATCACCCCGGCTGACGGCAGCAAAGACGTGTTCGTACACTTCTCTGCAATCCAGGGTAACGGCTTCAAAACCCTGGCTGAAGGCCAGAACGTTGAGTTCGAAATCCAAGATGGCCAGAAAGGCCCATCTGCAGTAAACGTTACTGCTATCTAATCAGCGTCAGCTGTACAAAAAGCCCGCCTTCGCGCGGGCTTTTTCGTTTCCGTCATCCGGCGGCGATGATGATGCCGGCGTACTGGTTGCGGCCTTTGATCCCCGGATGCGTCGGATCCTGCGCGCGCCGGTGGCTGTTGCGGCGATAGCTGGTGTATTTGAAGCGCTGCGGCCGCTGTGGGTCGACGTCCGGCGTGCAGATGGTGCAACTGCCGGCGCGGTCAACGGCGGCGAAGCCGAGCGCCGCCAGCTTGTATTCGGCAATTGCGGCCAAATCGAGATGCCGGTAATGCGGGCTGATCAACGTGGCGGGCAGCGGCAGCCGCTGTTTAAAACTCTCCACCAGCGCTTCATCGACTTCGTAGCAGCACGGGCCGGCGGCAGGGCCGATGGAGACGACCCAATCGGCGGTGTCGCCGTCCTGGCGAATGCGTGCTGCCATCTGTTCCAGAATGCCGTCCAGCAGCCCGCGCCAGCCGGCGTGCACCGCAGCGATGGCGCCTCCGTCACGGCGGCTGAACAGCACCGGCAAACAGTCCGCCGTCAGTACGCTGAGCAGAATGCCGGGCTGGCGAGTATAGAAACCATCGGCCTCGCCGCATGCCTGCGCCGGCTGCAGCACATCGACGATGCGGGTGCCGTGCACCTGTTTTTTTTCCGGCAGCGTGGCGCTGTAGGGCAGCAGATGCCCGGGCAGCAGCGCGAGTTTGCTGCCGAAGCCGTGCTGAATGTGGGGCACCGCATCGAGCAGCGCGGAACGATCGCTCATAAGTTATGTTCACCTGCATGAGAAAACAGACTCTCAGTGTAGCCAGCTTTTTCCCCGCTTGACTAGGTGTTGTTGGCGGCGAAAGCGAGCGGGGATGCGCCTTGCATCAAGCCGACGCCTTCTTTAGACTAGCCGCGCCCTGTCTTTCTGGAAGCCCATTCATGTCTTATCACTGCCCCCTGTGTCATCAACCGCTGCATTTTTCATCACAACACTGGCGTTGTGACGGCAATCATCAGTTCGATCAAGCCAAAGAAGGCTACGTGAATCTGCTGCCGGTGCAGCACAAACGATCGAAGCAGCCGGGAGACAGCGCGGAAATGATGCAGGCACGGCGCGCGTTTCTCGACGGTGGATATTATCAGCCGTTGCAAGCGCAGGTAGCCGAGTGGCTGGATTCGGCGCTGGCGGCCGATGCAGGCGCGTTATTGGACATAGGCTGCGGGGAAGGGTATTACACCGCCGCCGTGGCCGCACGGCTGGCCCAGGAGCGCAATATGGCGTTCTATGGGCTGGACGTCGCCAAGGTGGCGATCCGTTATGGCGCCAAACGTTATCCGGCGGTCTCGTTCTGCGTCGCCTCCAGTCACCGTTTGCCGTTCGCCGACGGGGCGCTGGACGCGGTCTTGCGCATTTATGCGCCTTGCAAGGCGGAGGAGCTGGCGCGGGTAGTGAAACCGGGCGGCGTGGTGCTGACGGTTTCGCCGGGCCCGCGTCATCTGTACCAGCTGAAAGAGCAGGTGTACCAGCAGGTGCAGCTGCATGCCGAACAGGATGAACAGTTCGACGGATTCGACTGCGAGCGCAAAGAGGCGCTGGCCTATACGATGACCCTACCGGGCGCGCAGGCCGCCAATCTGCTGCAGATGACGCCGTTCGCCTGGCGCGCTACGCCGGAGGTGCAACAGCGGTTGGCCGAGGGCGGCGAGTTTGTGTGCGAGACGGATTTCGTGTTGGCGTTGTACCGACGTCGCGCTTAAGGGGCCTTGAACTCAGAAACAAAAAAACCTGCCGCGGCAGGTTTTTTTTGCAGTTCGGTCGCCTCAGGCCAGGTAGCCGAGGTGCTCCAGCAGGATGTTGACGCCGATGCCGATCAACACCACGCCGCCGAGAATTTCGGCGCGTTTGCCCAGCAGCGGGCCGATAAAGCGGCCGATCATCATGCCCAACGTTGCCATGATCATGGTGGCGCAGCCGATGGCCATTGCGGTGTGCACGATGTTCACCTGCAGGAAGGCCAGACCGACGCCGATCGCCATGGCGTCCAGGCTGGTCGCGATAGCGGTGGCCACCAATATCCAGAAGCCGTGGCGTTTGACCTTCTCTTCTTCGTCGGGCCTGTTGCGCACCCCTTCGACGATCATGCGCATGCCGAGAATGAACAGCAGCGAGAAGGCGACCCAGTGATCCCATTCCATGATGTATTGGCTGGCGAACAGGCCGATGGCCCAACCGATGAGCGGGGTGATTGCTTCGACCACGCCGAAGATCAGACCGGTGCGGATCGCTTCGCGAAAGCGCGGCTGATGCAAACTGGCGCCTTTGCCGATAGAAGCGGCGAACGCATCCATGGACATGCCGAAAGCGAGAATAAGCGTTGCTGAAAGGTTCATGTGAAATAGCCTCGGCCGGGTGGCTCCATATACACGTAACCCACCCCCAACCAAACGACGGAGTTACGTGTCTATGGTCTCGCCAACCTTACCTGGCTGCCCGCACCACGTTTCATACGGCGAAACGAGTATGTTGATACGGGCGTTTCTGGCGTTTTATTCTCCAGAAACCGGCTACTCCCCAATGACGGCGCAACCATACCATATTATTTCCGGTACCGACAACTTTATTCTGGCGCGATTTTTGTTCTTAATTGAGACTCGTTTTCATTAATCTGATTTCATGTGGGAATATAATGTAGACGCGGGTAACAATGTTGCAGAAATAATAGTCAGAAATGAAATGGCGCTGCCGATTAATTATCCACAGACAGCGCAAGGTTTGAGCGAGAATAAAATTAATTTTCCATTATTTATTGATTATCAACGAAAAAGTTGTATATCTTCTCCAGGTCATCCAGGTGTGTCACCTGAACCAACAGCCGGCGCTGCTCCAGGTCGATGGCCAGAATGCCGTCCTCCGATAAATTCATGGCTTTAATGCGGTTATATTCGACAAAAACATTGGCGAAGAAAAAACCGTGCGCTTTAAACACCATTTTGGGCGAGCGGATATAAGCAATATAGATGGCGAGCAGCGCCAAAGAAATAAGCAGATAAGTGGTTAATAGCGCGCCGTTGGCGGTGACGTTACGGTAAATCAGAATGGCGATCAGGCCGACGAAAATCAGGCTGTCGAGGCGGTTGCGGCGTTTGAGCGGCACTTTGAGCCGCGTTTTGCCTTTCAGCAGATCCATGCCGAATTCGTCGTACAGCGAATACAGCAACAGCAGGGCGATAAACAGCATCAGTACGGCGTCGGTCAGTGACATCTCTTGCTCCACACATAAAAAAGCCGGGGGTTGCCCCCCGGCCGTTTCGAACGATTACAGGCCCAGCAGGCCAATCCAATAGCCAAAGATACCGATGACGAAGAAGCCGATGATGATCCACAGCGCGTTGACTTTCTTGCGCAGCAGCCACATACAGGCGAAGGTCAACAGCAGCGGCACCAGGCCCGGCATCAGCTGGTCGAGGATGGTCTGCACCGTGGTGACGTTGGTATGCCCGGTCTGGTCGGTTATCTTGGACACCACCAGCGGGATATTCACGTGCGTCCACTTGTTGACCAGCGCCCCCATGACAAACAGGCCGAGAATGGACGCTCCTTCCGTCAGTTTCTGCAGGAAGCCGCCGCCCATGTCGTTGACGATATCCACCCCTTTACGGTAACCGTAGGCCACGCCGTAATAGCGGGTCAGCAGGCGCACCAGGTTGAACAGCACGAAGAACAGGATCGGTCCGAGCAGGCTGCCGCTCATGGCAATGCCCGCCCCAAGCGCGGCGAATACCGGCCGCACGGTGCCCCAGAAGATCGGGTCACCGACGCCCGCCAGCGGCCCCATCAAACCAACCTTGATGCCGTTGATTGCGGCGTCGTCGATCGGTGCGCCGTTGGCGCGTTGCTCTTCCATCGCCATGGTTACGCCGAGCACCGGCGCCGCCACGTAAGGGTGGGTGTTGAAGAACTCAAGGTGGCGCTTGATCGCCTGTTTGCGATCGTCATTGTTTTCCGGATACAGGCGGCGGATCACCGGCACCATCGAGAAGCAAAAACCCAGCGCCTGCATGCGTTCGAAGTTCCATGAACCCTGGAACAGGTTCGAGCGCAGGAATACGCCGCGAATATCGGCCGGCGTGAGTTTCTTTTGAGCAGTTGTATCAACCATTTCTCTCACCTATTCCTAGTCGAGTTCGTTATCGAGATCGTTCGCGTTAGCCGGGCCGGCCTGGACAACCTGAGACTTGTTGTATTTCGGGCTGAGCTGGATATACAGCACGGCCATCACCACGCCGATGACGCCGAGCGCCACCAGGTTGAAGTTGGTGAAGGCGGCGGTAACGAAACCGAGATAGAAGAACGGCATCAGGTAGCCGGCGCGCATCATGTTAATCACCATCGCGTAACCGACCACCACGATCATGCCGCCGGCGATGTTCAGGCCGCTGGTGACCACTTCCGGGATCGAGTTGAGCAGGGCGTGCACCCCGGCGGTGCCCACCGAGATGGCGACGATGACTGCCGGGATGGCGATACGCATTGCCTGCAGCAGCAGGGCGCCGACATGGATCCAGCTGATGGCGCGCAGGCTGCCGCGCTCCGCCGCGCTGTCCGCTGCGTGCTGGAAGGCCACGGTGAGGGTTCGCACAATGATGGTTAACACCTGGCCGGCCGCCGCCAGCGGAATGGCCAGGGCGATACCGGCGCCGACGCTTTGCCCACCGGCGATGACCAGGATGGTCGAGATGATGGACGCCAGGGCGGCATCCGGCGCGACCGCCGCACCGATATTCATCCAGCCAAGCGCGATCATTTCCAGCGTACCGCCGATGATGATGCCGGTTTTCATATCGCCGAGAATGAAGCCGATCAGGGTACAGGCGACCAGCGGACGGTGGAACTGGAACTCGTCGAGGACGGAACCCATCCCGGCGATACAGGCAACGATAAATATCAGCACAATCTGAAGAGTGGTGATCTCCATTGCACTTCTCCTATGACCAAAAAAGCTCTGAGTAAAATAATCAGCGGCTGGCGCCACTAATTGAGTTTGTTAATCAGGTCCATCATTTTTAGCCGGCTGTCGGACGAGACCTTACGCACCTCCAGCTCGATACCGCGATCGTTCAGTTTCTTAAACGCTTCGATATCTTTTTCATCGACGGAAACGGCGTTGTTCACCTGGGTTTTCCCCTGGCGGAACGCCATGCCGCCGATATTGACGGATTGAATATCCACGCCGCCCTCCACCAGACGCCAGACGTCGGTCGGATTGGTAAACAACAGCATCACGCGGTCGTTGGCGTATTTGGGGTTGTTCCAGACGCGGATAGCCTTCGCCACGTCCACCACGTGGGCGGTGACGCCCGGCGGGGCCACCTGAGTCAGCAGGGTTTTGCGCACATGATCGGCGGCGACTTCATCGCTGACGACGATAATGCGGCTGACATTGGTCTCTTTGGTCCAGCGGGTAGCCACCTGGCCGTGGATTAAGCGATCATCGATGCGCGCCAGGCCGATTTTCATGTGGTCGTTCGGCCCCAGCGGCGCCTGAGGGGCAGCGGCTTTGGCGACGGGCGCCACGGTTTTTGCAGGTTCTTCCTGCGGTTTTTTCAGCGCTTTCACGCCTTCTCGGCCGGTTTCCAACGCCAGCGCCACCAGTTCATCGAAAGCGGGGTTGTCGTCCCGCGCCATGAAGGTTTCCACCAGCATCGGGATGTTGACCCCGGTGACGACCTCATAGTTTTCTTTGTCGACCGCAATGCGGCTGGCGGCGTTGAACGGGCTGCCGCCCCAGGTATCCACCAGGAACAGCACGCCGCCGCTGGTATCCAATCCACTGATTTTTTCGTTGTATTTGACGATTAACGTTTCGGCATTCTCACCGGGAACGAAGTCTATAAAGGCGACGTTGTCCTGCTCGCCCAATAGCATCTCCGCCGTTTTCAGCAGTTGTTCCGCTGCAGCCCCGTGTGTGCCGATGATAATAGCTATTGCCACTCGCTACCTCCTCGTTGAACTCCAGACGCGGTTTGTGTCGTTTCTCCGCGCCGTCTTGGCAGTCACTTCCGCGGTTCAGATACATTATGGTAGAAAAAAAGAAACGCACGCCTAACATTTCTCACGCAGTATCAAATGCCTGTGCGTGATACTTCACGAACGCGAGATTTATTTTAGTGAGTGAAAAAATATTTTTTGTGACGCTGCTCCGCTATTGAATGCTCGGAGAAATCTTAGCTGTCGCAGACGATATGGCGTGGTGTCACCCTAAACCGCCGTTGAAAAAGCCGCTTTGTCCCCCAGAAAAATCCTGATACAGTAATTTCCTCTTTCATCACTAAGGAGTGAAGGGCCTCAGCCCTCCCTATGGACTGTCACCGAAGTAACTGTTTTTCCAGGTTTCACCCGCCACCTGCTGGCGTTGCATATGCTGTTCGGCCCTTCGGCCATCTCCCGGTAATCCCATCCCGTCACTTTGCTATTGTCGACTGCGCCCATGCAGCGGCGGCATCGTCATGTCTGAGCGGCGTGCGCTCATTCCCACTTTTTTCTGGAGTCTGATATGGAATTTTTAATGGACCCCTCTATTTGGGCGGGGTTGCTTACGCTGGTGGTGCTGGAAATCGTGCTGGGCATCGACAACCTGGTGTTCATCGCCATTTTGGCCGACAAGTTGCCGCCGAAGCAGCGCGATAAAGCGCGCATCATCGGCCTGTCGCTGGCATTGCTGATGCGTTTGGGCCTGCTGTCTGTTATCTCCTGGATGGTAACCCTGACCACGCCGCTGTTCAGCGTCGGCGATTTCAGCTTCTCCGGCCGCGATTTGATCCTGCTGTTCGGCGGGGTATTCCTGCTGTTCAAGGCCACCATGGAGCTGCATGAACGGCTGGAAGGGCAGACGCACCAGGATGGCGCCAACCGCGGCTACGCCAAGTTCTGGGCGGTGGTGGTGCAAATCGTGATCCTTGACGCGGTGTTTTCGCTCGATGCGGTGATTACCGCCGTGGGCATGGTGAACGATCTGCCGGTGATGATGGCGGCGGTGGTGATTGCGATGGCGGTGATGCTGCTGGCGTCCAAACCGTTGACCAACTTCGTCAACGCGCACCCGACCATTGTGGTGCTGTGCCTGAGCTTCCTGTTGATGATCGGTCTGAGCCTGATCGCCGAAGGCTTCGGCTTGCATATTCCTAAAGGCTATCTGTACGCCGCGATCGGCTTCTCGATCCTGATTGAATTGTTCAATCAGATCGCGCGTCGCAACTTTATCAAGCATCAGGCGCGTCGCCCGATGCGCGAGCGCACCGCGGAAGCGATCATGCGCCTGATGGGGCAGCAGCGCGCGCAGCAGGCGGACGATGCGGTCGCCTTGCCGCGGGATGAAACCTTTGCGGCGGAAGAGCGTTATATGATCAGCGGCGTGCTGACGCTGGCCTCGCGCTCATTGCGCAGCGTGATGACGCCGCGCACTGACATCTCCTGGGTCGACTGCGAGCGCTCCCGTGAGGAGGTGCGCGCACAGTTGCTGGATACGCCGCACAGCCTGTTCCCGGTGTGTCGCGATTCTGTGGATGAGATCGTCGGCGTGGTACGCGCCAAGGATCTGCTGGTGGCGCTGGAGCAAGGGGACGATATCGCCGAGTTTGCCGCCCGCACGCCGCCGATCGTGGTGCCGGAAACCATGGATGTCATCAAGCTGCTGGCGGTGCTGCGCCGCGCCAAAGGGCGTCTGGTGGTGGTCACCAACGAGTTCGGCGTGGTGCAGGGGCTGGTGACGCCGCTGGATGTGCTGGAAGCGATTGCCGGCGAGTTCCCGGACGAAGATGAAACGCCGGATATCGTGGCGGAAGGCGACGGCTGGCTGGTCAAAGGCGGGACCGACCTGCACTCGCTGGAACAGGCGCTGGCCTGCGATGACCTGGTCAGCCCAACCGCAGACTACGCCACTCTGGCGGGGCTGCTGTTAGCCCACTACGGCCAGATGCCGGTGGTGGGGGACACCATTGAACTGAACCACCTGCGTTTCGATATTGTCGAGGTCTCCGACTATCGCATCGAGCTGGTGCGTGTCACCCGTGTCGTCTTCGACGAACCGGCGCATTCGTAACCCACCCGCCGGAGGCTCAGGCCTCCGGCGTATTCTCTTCCGTTTTCCTGACGCGCGATTCGTACTGCTGCAACCACAGCGGGAAAACGTGGATCGGCATCGGCTTGGCGAAATAATACCCCTGCAGGGCATTGACCTCGCGTGAGCGCAGATAGTCGGCCTGTTCCGCCGTTTCTACCCCTTCAGCCACCAGCTTCAGCTTCAGGCGCTGCGCCAGCGTAATGATGGTGTCGGTCACCGTGGCGTTGACCGCGTCGGTGCCGATGGCCGCGGTAAATCCGCGGTCGATCTTTAACACGTCCGGGCTAAGGTTCTTCAGGTAGCTCAGCGAGCTGTGGCCGGTGCCGAAATCGTCGATGGCCAGCATGATCCCCATGTCTTTCAGCGTCCGGATCTGGTCATGCTGGATCGCCGACAGCGCGGTGCGCTCGGTCAACTCCAGCATCAGTGACGGCATCGGATGCGCCGGCAGCCAAATCCGGCGGATATCGTCGATGATGTTGAGCGTTTTAAAGTGTTCGGCGGCGACGTTGATGCTGATGTAGAACGACGGTCGCGGCGGGAACAGCTGCAGATTTTCCGTCACGGTGTGCATCAGATAACGGGTCAGCGGAATGATCAGCTCATGCTGCTCGGCCAGCGGAATAAACACGTCGGGGGAGATCCACCCTTGTCGCTTCTTTTTCCAGCGCAGCAGCATCTCGACGCCGGCGCAGCGCCCGGTGTCGCTATGGATGATGGGCTGGCAATAGACGCGGAACTCGCGATGGGTGATGGCATGGCCGATGTGATAAGACAGGCTCATGCGGTTAGCGGTGAGCAGATAGACCACATAGGCGGCCAACAGGCTGATCAGCAGCGCCAGCGGGATATGGCGCGGCAGTGCGGAAAGCGCCAGCATGCCGATCTGCGGGCCGAACAGCGAAATCGAGAACGGGTATAGCGCAGAGCCGGCGGTGTAGCGCAGATCGTTGGTCAGGGTGTCGCGGCTCAGGATTTCGCGTCGGCCGTATTCCAGGCTGCTGTCAGCCACGTTCAGCACCACGCGCTGAACGTAAGGCTCCTGCGGCTCGAGTAAAAAGTTGGACAGCAGCTCGATATTAAACACGTGCAGCACGCCGCTGGTTTTATCGTGGGGGGATGGCGTCCACATCACCAGCGTGGGCAGGCCTTTGCTCACCGCCAGCGAGGGGCGCAGCGCCAGTCTGGCGTTGCTGTTGACGAAGGTCGGCATTACCGCGGCCAGCTGATAATGACGGGAACCAAACAGGCTGGAGCAGTAAATAATGCCGTTTTTTACCAGCAACATGGCGCGTAGCGCCTGATTCTGCGCGGCGCGAAAGCGCAGGGTCGACGAAACGTTCTCGCAGGGCTGGTCCAGCATGTCCATGCTGCGCTCCGCCTGCAGCTGAGCCGGCGTCAACAACTGGTTGAGCTTGCCGACGGTGCGGGTGGCCAATGTCTGCTGGCTCAGCTCGATACTTTTGACCTCTTGATAGTAACGGGTATACAGCGATACCAACAGAATAGCCGCGCCCACCGCTCCGGCCAGCAGCCAACGGTAATAACGATATCGGGACGCGGCGAGGTGGGTCATCAACATCCGGTAAATCCTTGTTCGGTAATCCAGTCCCGAGTCACGGTCAGGTCATAGATCCTTAAGTTACGCTCGGCTAATTCTAGCCTGAGGTTATACAAGATTGATGGTAACTCAGTAAATTATTTCGATTTGGCAAAACAGAAGGTCAATTTGCAGGCTAACCGCCGGATCGATGAGAGAAATGCAGAATATTTTCTGGTGACATTGTCACAAAATGCGGCCAATAAATTGATTACCCATAAAAAACCCCGCCGGGTGGCGGGGTTGTCTGTCAGTCGCATTGCACCTTGATTGCCAGGCCGCCGCGTGACGTTTCGCGGTACTTGGCGTTCATGTCTTTGCCGGTTTCGTACATGGTCTCGATCACCTTATCCAGCGAAACGCGCGGCTCGCTGGTGCGGCGCAGGGCCATGCGGGCTGCGTTGATCGCCTTGACCGAAGCGATGGCGTTGCGCTCAATGCACGGCACCTGCACCTGGCCGGCGACCGGGTCACAGGTCAGACCCAGGTTGTGTTCCATGCCGATCTCCGCCGCCACACAGACCTGCTCAGGGCTGCCGCCCAGCAGTTCGGCCAGACCGGCCGCCGCCATGGAGCAGGCAACGCCGACTTCACCCTGGCAACCGACTTCGGCGCCGGAAATGGAGGCGTTCATCTTGTACAACGCGCCGATCGCACCCGCCGCCATAAAGTAGCGGATGTAGATATCCGGGCTGACGGACTCGATGAAGTGATCGTAGTAAGCCAGCACCGCAGGCACGATGCCGCAGGCGCCGTTGGTCGGCGCGGTGACCACGCGGCCGCCGGCGGCGTTTTCTTCGTTAACCGCCAGCGCGAACATGTTGACCCAGTCGATCACGTTCATCGGATCGCTGGACAGTTTGTCCGACGCCACCAGCATGCGGCGCAGCGCGGAGGCACGGCGCGGTACGCGCAGCGGCCCCGGCAGTACGCCTTCGGTGTTCAGACCGCGATCGATACAGGCGCGCATGGTTTGCCAGACGTTGCCGAAGTAGGTCTCGATCTCTTGCTTGCTGTGCAGCGCCAGTTCGTTCTGCATCACCATGCCGGACAGCGACAGGCCGGTCTCGCGGCAGTGGTCGAGCATTTCGCGCGCGGAGTTGAACGGATATGGCATTTGCAGTTCTTGCTCGGCGGCCTTGCCGAAATTCTCCTCGTCGACGATGAAACCGCCGCCGATAGAGTAATAGGTCTTGCTGTACACTTCTTTATCGCCGGCGAAGGCGTGGATCTGCATGCCGTTTTCGTGCAGCGGCAGGTTGTCGCTGCGGAAGACCATGCCGCCGTCGCGCGGGAAATCGACTTCATGCAGGCCGTTGGCCAGCATCAGGCGTTGACGTTGTTCTACATCGCGAATAAAACCCGGAATGCTATCGATATCGACGGTGTCCGGCATGTTGCCGGCCAGGCCGAGAATGATGGCGATATCGGTATGGTGACCTTTGCCGGTCAATGAGAGTGAGCCGTAAACGTCTACGGCAACACGCGTGATAGAAGGCATCAGGCCTTTATTTACCAGATCGTCGACAAACTGTTTGCCGGCTTTCATCGGTCCAACAGTATGAGAGCTGGACGGGCCGATGCCGATCTTAAACATGTCGAAAACGCTAATCACGCTAAAACTCCTTAAAGAGACGTATTGTTATGGCTGCGGCGGTCAAAAACCGCGCAGGGAACAGCGATATTGTAAAAGGGCCGTGCGGGTTCGGCTGCCTTTTTCGCATGAAATTAAATAATCCGTGGTGTCGCTTTTTTTACTGATTACCCGGGGCGACCCCTTGTGCGGGGTATCCGCTTTCGCCCAAGCTCCATTAGCGGTAATCGCGTCAGCTTTCCGTGCTGAACGCCGCCGGCTTAATCCCTGTTTCTACAGTGGTTTATCTCGGACGGTGGTATTTTACAGGTATTTCGTAAGGTTTAAGAGAGGGTTTACAGTTTTTTTAAAACCATTCAAACGGAACGGTAGTTGAAAAAGCGATCAAATGAAGTGATAGCGATCGCTTTACCCGCCGCGGAGGTCGGCAACCGTGCCAGATTGCGAGTCAGATCACGTAATGCGGGCTAAATACTGACCTGTTGCGCCAGGCGCCGAATGATAGCGGCGGTCAGCCCCCAGATAAACTGGCTGTGATACCAGGAGAGGTAGATGCGGTGCGTATGGCCGGCGCGATGAATATCCAGCGGATAGTAACGCGACAGGGTCAGCGCTTCCCGCAGGGGCATCTCGAACACGTCCGCCACTTCGCCTTCATTGGCGTGGAACTGCACGTCCGGCGGGATGAGGCCGACGATAGGGGTAACCTGAAATCCGGTGCTGCTGTCGAGCGGCGCCATTTGGCCGAGGACAGTCACCGCTTGCGGCGGTATCGCCACTTCTTCCTGCGCTTCTCGCAGCGCCGTGACGATCGCCGATCCGTCTTCGGCGTCGGTTTTGCCGCCGGGGAAGGCCACTTGACCGGCATGTTTGCGCAGCGAGTCGGCACGGCGGGTCAACAGCAGCGTCGGCTCGGCGCGGCAGACGATCGGGATCAGCACCGCCGCCGGGCGCACATGGTGCGAAATCTGCGTCGCCTGTGGCAGCTGCAGTTGAAAACGGCTGATAAAGGCGTGCAGTGAGGCCGGTGAGTTCGATGGGATCACGACAGGGCATACTCCCCTAACTGCGGCAAAATGCGGCCGACCTTGTCGAAGGTCTCCTGGTATTCCGCCTGCTCCTGGCTGTCCGCCACGATGCCGCCGCCGGCGGAGCAGTGGATGCGACCGTTTTCGGTGACGAGCGTGCGAATGGTGATATTGGTGTCCATGGTGCCGCAGGCGCTCAGGTAACCGATGCTGCCGCAATAGGCATTGCGGCGCTGCGGCTCCAACTCTTCGATGATTTCCATCGCGCGCACCTTGGGCGCGCCGGTGATCGAACCGCCGGGGAAGCAGGCGCGCAGCAGTTCGGCCGCCGAGGTATGGTTTGGCAGGGTCGCGGTGATGGTGCTCACCAGGTGATGCACGGCGGGGAACGGCTCCACGGCGAACAGTTCCGGCACCCGTACGCTGCCAGGCTGGGCGACGCGGCCGATATCGTTGCGCAGCAGATCGACGATCATCAGATTTTCAGCGCGATCCTTGGGTGAATCGGCCAAACGGCGAGCCTGCGCGGCGTCCTGTTCCGCGTCCGCCAGCCGCGGCAGCGTGCCCTTGATCGGGCGGGTTTGGATACGCTGCTGCTCCAGCCACAGGAAGCGCTCGGGAGAGACGCTCAGTACGCTGTTGTGCGGCAAGCGCAGGAAGGCCGAGAACGGCGCGCGGTTGCAGGCGCTCAGGCGGCAGAACGCCTGCCATTCATCCCCCTGATAGTCGGCGGAGAATCGTTGTGCCAGATTAATTTGGTAACAGTCGCCGCTGCGCAGGTAGTGCTGAATACGTTGGAATTTCTCGCCGTATTGTCGCCGGCTCATATTGGCGCGCCAGTCGCTCAGCAGCGTGAAAGGGCGTTCTGCAGGTGCGGTTTGGCTATTGAGCCAGCGCCAGCGCTGCTCCACATCGCCATAGCTGAGCAGCGTCAGGGTTTGCAATTGGTGGTCGGCGATCGCTGCCCAGTCATAAATGCCCACTGCCATATCCGGTAAAGCGAGGTCGGCTTCGGCCAACTGCGGCAGGGTTTCCACCCGCCGCCCAAGATCGTAGCCGAACAGTCCCAGAGCTCCGCCCTGAAACGGCAGGTCCGGATTAAACGCCGGCTGCCAGCCTTGCGCCGCCAGTTGCTGCTGCAGCAAGGAGAACGGATCTTCCTGCGACTGAATGGTGACGCCGTCACTTTCGATTTGCGTGTCGGCACCCTGGGTGGTGAGTGTCACGCGCGGTTGTGCGACCAGGATATCGAAGCGGTTGTGCGAATGGTCGGCAAAGCCCGAATGCAGCAGCATCGCCCAAGGCTGCGATGAAAGCGGGGCGAAAAGCGTCATCAGGGCACGGCGGCTGTAGGGCAAAGATTTTATGTTTGGGGCGGTTACGCTCATGAACGTCAATAAACCTGGCTGTGAGGACGGCGATATCTGGCGGCTAGTGTGCCATAGACGGCCACGTCATGCATGTTTTGCCATGCGCGACATGCAGCACAGTTCACATAAACGGCAGCTCAATAAACCTGAAATAAGGCATTTTTTGCGCCATTGATTATACTTCGATATGTTAAAAATTTAACGTCAAATGCACTGGAAGCCTATTCATCGAGGGCGCAATACCCGAGAAATATAAAAAAAGATTCGTTAATTTCATAAATTTATTATTTCTGCTTGTTATTAGAAGCGGGGGGGATGTTGCTATGCCCGATTTTAGCAACGTCGCCGCCCTTTGGAATTAATGGCTTAATTACTCAGCGCTTTTCTGGCGCGGGTTTGAGAAAGAAAGGCCAGTTCGGTCCCATTAGCCAGCGCGGGAATTTGCAGTGTTTCACGCTTATCCCAAGCCTACGCAGGCCGAATGAGTCTTTTAGAAAAATAAAATTATTATTTTGTTACATTATCATTGAAGAGCTGACTATGTCGTTAATGCTGAGCGTGATCGTCCCGATGCACAATGCGGGGGAATTATTGGAGCCTTTCCTGGCCTCGCTGCTGGCCCAGCGCGAGCAACGGTTGGAGGTGATCATCGTCAACGATGGTTCCACTGACGGTTCAGGAGAGATTGCGCACCGTTACGCGGCGGTACATCCGCATATTCGTGTGATCGATCAGGCCAATGCCGGTGTTTCTAACGCGCGTAATACCGGGCTTGCCGTTGCACAAGGTAAATATGTGGCGTTTCCCGATGCCGACGACTTGCTGGCGCCGGAGATGTATTCCACGCTGCTGGAACAGGCGGAAAAACACCAATTAGACGTGATGCAATGTAATGGCGAGCGCTATTTCACCAGCCAAGATGAATTGCAGCCGATTTTTCCCGAGGCGCGTTTGCGTACCACCGATGTTATCAGTGGCGTGCAGTGGTTTGAACGTGCGCTGAAATCGCGAAAGTTTATTCACGTTGTATGGCTGGCAATATATCGCCTCGACTTTATTCGCCAGCATCGGCTTTATTTCGAGCCGGGGTTACATCACCAGGATATTCCCTGGACGACAGAAGTCATGTTTAATGCCAAACGAGTCAAATATTTAAGTACGCCGCTGTACCGTCAACGGGTGCACGACAAGTCGATCAGTAATCGTCGTCGCATCGGTAAGGCGAACGTGGAGTATCAACGCCACTATATGAAAATCGTCGAAATGCTGGAGCGGCTCAACCAGCGCTATGCGGGCACTATCGTCATTCGTCCGGCTTTCCATTGGCAAATCACCCGCGAAGCGCTGGGCATTTGCCACAGCATTCGTCGCGAGCCGGAACCGGCCGCTCAGAGTCAGATCACCGAAGAGTTCTATCAGCGCGGTATCGATAGAGCGATGTTCGCCAATGCGCGCGGCCTGAAGCAGGGGTGGCATGTCATGCTGTGGCGGCATCGCCTGAAGCAGTGGCGCAACGATAACGGCTGTTCGCAACCGGCCTGACGCACCAGACGTTGGGATCTGCCGCGTTAGCGCGTATACTCCTTCTCCCTTTTGCCGGAGAGAACGACACATGCATGCAGGTATGCCATTACTGAATCACGCGGAGCAGCAGGAAGCGGCGGATCGCATCCATCAACTGATGGAGCAGGGCATGAGCAGCGGTGAGGCCATTGCTCGCGTTGCGCAGGAAATTCGCGAGAAGCATCAGGGTGCTCAGGTTGCGGTATTGTTCGATGACGAAGACGAGCAACATGAGGCCGCACCGGAGGCGTCGCGGGATGACGATGCTGAAGAAGACGAAGACTATTGACGTTATCGGGGCCGCGCAAGCGGCCCCGTGAGTATCAGCCGTTGACCGTCACGGCGGCGGCGGCTTGTTTCGCTTGCTCCACCGCCAGTTCCGTCGTGTTCGCCGTCGCCAGCGCTACGCCCAGACGACGTTGCCCGGCGATCTCCGGTTTGCCGAACAGGCGCAGCTGGTTGTGCCCGCGCAGCGCATTTTCCAGTCCGCTGAAACGCACATCGCTGCTGGTGAGTTGCGGCAGGATCACCGCCGAAGCGGAAGGGCCGAACTGGCGGATGGCGCCAATCGGCAACCCGAGAAACGCGCGAACGTGCAGGGCGAACTCGGACAGATCCTGTGAGATCAACGTAACCATGCCGGTATCGTGCGGCCGCGGAGACACTTCGCTGAAGATCACGTCGTCGCCGCAGACGAACAGCTCCACGCCGAACAGGCCGAACCCGCCCAGGGCTTTCACCACCTTCTCCGCAATAGTCTGAGCACGGCTCAACGCCGTGGCTGACATGCGCTGCGGTTGCCAGGATTCGCGATAATCTCCGTCTTCCTGACGATGGCCGATCGGCTCGCAGAAATGTACGCCGTCCACGGCGCTGATGGTCAGCAACGTAATTTCAAAATCAAATCTTACCAACCCTTCGACGATCACCCGGCCTCCGCCGGCGCGTCCACCCTGTTGCGCGTAATCCCAGGCGCTTTGCAGCTGTTCAGGCGCGCGGATCAGGCTTTGTCCTTTGCCGGAAGAACTCATCACCGGTTTGACGATGCACGGGTAGCCGATGTGTTCGACCGCCTGCCGGAAAGCCGCTTCGCTGTCGGCAAAGCGATAGCTGGAGGTGGGCAGGCCAAGTTCTTCCGCCGCCAGACGGCGGATGCCTTCGCGGTTCATGGTCAGGCGCGTGGCTTCGGCGCAGGGCACCACGCGGTGGCCCTGACGTTCAAGCTCCACCAGCATGGCGGTGGCGATCGCTTCGATTTCGGGAACGATATAGTCCGGCCGCTCTTGTTCGATAACGGCTTTCAACGCGTCACCGTCCAGCATATTGATGACGTGACTGCGGTGCGCCACATGCATGGCGGGGGCGTCGGCATAGCGATCGACGGCGATCACTTCCAGACCGAGGCGCTGGCATTCAATGGCGACTTCTTTACCCAGCTCCCCGGAGCCGAGCAACATAACGCGGGTGGCGGAAGGGCGCAGGGCGGTTCCAATCGTTAACATAGTTTCGTACCTGGATCGGTGAAAGTAAGCGGATTGATGATCGGCGGGCAGTATATACGAAAACGATTGCGTTCACAGCCGCCGCGCCAGGTTTGTTGCTAACTTACTGTTTTTATAACAAGCAGAAATATTTGCCCTGCCTGGGCGATTGTGCGTTAATAAGCGACGGCGAAAGAAGGCCTATATATAGCAAGGTTTTCGCGTCTCGTGCCGTCAAGGCAGGTTTATCAAGTAAAGGAAACACAAATGAGCAAGATCACTGGTCACGTTAAATGGTTCAACGAAAGCAAAGGTTTCGGCTTCATCACGCCTGCCGACGGCTCTAAAGACGTTTTCGTTCATTTTTCCGCTATCGTTAGCGATGGTTTCAAGACTCTGGCTGAAGGCCAGCAGGTTGAATTCTCCATCCAGGACAGCCAACGTGGCCCAGCTGCAGCCAACGTCGTTGCGATTTAACGACTGAGCCGCCAAGAAACCCGCCGCCGGCGGGTTTTTTTATGCCCGCTGCCCGTAACGCCGCCCATCTCTGTTATCATTTACCGCTGATTCGGCGCCAACCTGCGGGTGCGCCGCCATTCCATTCGTCATATAAGAGTTATCGCCGTGAGCACAGTTTCTTTTTCTTCCCTGCCTCTGCCAGCCGAACAGTTGGCCAACCTCAACGAACTGGGGTACGCCAAAATGACGCCGGTGCAGGCCGCCGCGTTGCCCGCTATCCTGCAAGGGCGAGACGTGCGCGCCAAGGCGAAAACCGGCAGCGGCAAAACGGCGGCATTCGGCATTGGCTTGCTGAATAACATCGTCGTTACTCAGGTTGCCACGCAGGCGCTGGTGCTCTGCCCCACTCGCGAGTTGGCCGATCAGGTGAGCAAAGAGCTGCGTCGCCTGGCGCGTTTCACGCAAAACATCAAAATTCTGACGCTGTGCGGTGGCCAACCGATGGGGCCGCAGCTCGACTCGCTGGTGCACGCGCCACACATCGTGGTGGGGACGCCGGGGCGCATTCAGGAGCATCTGCGCAAGAAAACGCTGCTGCTGGACGAGCTGAAGGTGTTGGTGCTGGATGAGGCCGACCGCATGTTGGATATGGGTTTCGCCGACGATATCGACGATGTGATCAGCTACACGCCGCCGCAGCGTCAGACGCTGTTGTTTTCCGCCACTTATCCGGCGGGCATCGAACGCATCAGCGAGCGTGTTCAGCGTCAGCCGCTGAGCGTCGAAGTGGACGATGACGAAGCGCAGACCGCTATCGAACAACGCTTTTATGAGACTACGCGCGAGCAGCGTCCGGCGCTCCTGGTGTCGGCCATTCGCTACCATCAACCCGCGTCCTGCGTGGTGTTCTGCAATACCAAGCGCGATTGTCAGACAGTGCTTGAGGCCCTAGAGGCCCGCGGCATCAGCGCGCTGGCGCTGCATGGCGATCTGGAGCAGCGCGACCGCGATCAGGTGTTGGTGCGCTTCGCCAATCGCAGTTGCCGAGTGTTGGTGGCGACCGACGTCGCCGCTCGCGGGCTGGACATCAAAGAGCTGGAGCTGGTGGTTAACTACGAACTGGCGTTCGATCCCGAAGTGCATGTGCACCGTGTCGGCCGCACCGGCCGCGCCGGCATGAGCGGGCTGGCGATCAGCCTGTGCACGCCGCAGGAGATGGCGCGGGCGCATGCGATTGAAGACTACCTGCAGATGACCGTCGATTGGGCGCCGGTGTCCGAGCTGAGCGGGGCGGCCAACGGCTCGCTGGAGGCAGAGATGGTGACGCTGTGCATCGACGGCGGCCGCAAGGCGAAGATCCGTCCCGGCGATATCCTTGGCGCGCTGACCGGCGATGCCGGGCTGACGGCGGCGGAAGTGGGCAAGATCGACATGTTCCCGGTGCATGCCTACGTCGCGATCCGTAAAGCCAGCGCGCGCAAGGCGTTGCAACAGCTGCAACAGGGCAAAATCAAAGGCAAGAGCTGCAAGGTGCGGCTGCTGAAATAAGCCGAAGGCGGGCGGCGGTTTGCCCTCCCGCCATTATCTATTTATACTGTATATAATTACAGTTATTTGAGTATTTGAGGACGCACGCATGGCGGTTGAAGTTAAATATGTGGTGGTGAGAAACGGTGAGGAAAAAATGACTTTCGCGAGCAAGAAAGAAGCCGACGCCTACGACAAAATGCTGGATCTGGCGGATAACCTCGGAGAGTGGCTGCAACAGGCGCCGCTGAACCTGGACGACGAACAGCGCGAAGGGCTGAGCTTCTTCCTGGCAGAGAATAAAGATGCGCTGGGTCTGATTCTGCGCGGCGCTTCACCGGCGGAAACCCTCAAGAAACCGGCGGAAGCGAAAGCGAAAAAAGCGGCCTCTAACTCAAAAGAGGGATCTGCGTCAGAAAAGCAAGCGGCATAATGACTTATGTTGCGGTGTTGTGATGAAAAAGGATCTAAAATGAGCCGTGAAATAACTTTCTTCAGCCGCTTTGAGCAAGATATTCTGGCCGGGCGCAAAACCATCACCATTCGGGATGCCAGTGAGTCGCACTTCGAACCGGGCGAGGTATTGCGTGTAAGCCGCAATGAAGACGGCGTATTTTTCTGCTTTATCGAAGTGCTGTCGGTAACGCCGGTGCGCCTGGACGCGCTGACTGAACGCCACGCACAGCAGGAGAACATGTCGCTCGGCGAATTGAAGCAGGTGATCAAGGAAATCTATCCGGGCCTGGATGCGCTGTTTGTCATCGAGTTCGTCAAACGGTAAACCCTTTGCCGAAACCCTGTTGTGAGCCAGGGATGGGCGCCCGGATAGCGCTAATCACAACGGGAGGAGATATGAAAAAAACGAGTTTGGCTATCGCCTTGTTGGCCATGATGGGAGCATCGACTGCGGTGTGGGCGCAGGATCACGAGCAGCGCGCCGCCAAGGTGGGGCAGTGTGCGGGTCTGCAGCCGGCGGATATCGCCGCCCAGGTCAAGCGCGACTTCTTGCAGAACCGCATCACGCGCTGGGAATCGGACAAAAAGCTGCTGGGTACCGCCACCCCGATCGCCTGGGTCAGCCCGGATGCCATCACCGGCAAGGATCAGGTGTGGCAGGTGCCGTTGACGGTGCGTGGCACCAAGGCAGATAAAACCTACAACGTGACGCTTAACTGCAACACCGGCGAAATCGCCTACAGCGCGCCGCAGTAACGCTTTTTGGCAATAAAAAGCCCGCCGAGCGGCGGGCTTGATGTCCCCAGACGGCGTCAGTCGCTGAACGGTATCACCAACTCACCCGGTTTCACTTCCAATCCCTTCGCCAGTTTTTTCGCCAGCGCTTCGGTTTTGCTGTTGTCAGGATTCAGCACATAAGCCGGCTTTTGGTCGAAGTAAGACTTCAGTGACTGGTTCAGATATGGCGTCAGCGCTTTCATCACCGTCTGCATTTTTTCCGGCTGCACGCTGTAATCGGTCAGTTCCATGTCTTTCAGGTAAATGGCGCCCTGTGCGCGGTCGTAAACCGGCTGCGCTTTCAGCGTCAGCTTCAGATCCGCCGCCTGCGGGCCGAGAATCGACGTGATGTTGACCTTGGCGTCGCCGGAGAGGGTGACTTTACCCGGCTCGCTGCGGCCGATCTGGCTTTGCAGCTGCGTCAGCACGATGTTGGCGTCCACCAGGCCGGGCACGCCGATCTGCTTCTGATAGTCGTTATGTTTCTGCAGGTAATCATTCACTTCCTGCTCGCTCAGGGTGTACTGGGTCAGTTGATTGCAACCGGCCAATACGCCGGCGAACAGCAGGGCGGCTGCGCCCATCAGGATCTTCTTCATTAATGCCTCATTGCGACTGCTGGCGAAAAGTGCTGCAGATAATTGATTAATCATTATAAACGTTCCGCCTGCGCGTGAAAACGGCAGGCGGCGATGTGCAGAGGATAGTGCGCGCAAAAACGGGCGACACCTATCGGATAACGCCGAAAGCGTCAGCGCCGCAATCGCAGCGCCAGGAGGATCACGCCGGCCAGGCAGGCCGCGGCCCCCAACAGCGGGAACAGCGGAATGCCCCACAACTGCAGTGAGGAGTGCATCAGATAAGGCGCCAGGCCCAGGGTGAAAGCGGCGGTGACAATGGCGATAGCCAGGGTGACGGCGGCGCGTTCCAGCGCTTTGCTCAACTGGCCGAGATTACTGACGTTGATATCGGCATTGAGCTGCCCGCGTTTTAGGCGGCGCACCAACAGCCGCAGGGTTTGCGGCAGTTCTTCCCCGGCGTCGAGCGCTTCCCCGCCCAGGGCCAATAACCGTTGGCGCACGGCGTCAGGGGCATAGCGTTGCAGCACCGTTTGTTGCAGCATCGGTTTGAGCGTGGCGACGATGTCGAAGGCGGGATCCAATCGGTGCAGCACGCCGTCGGCGGTGATTAACGCCTTGAACAGCAGCACCAGATCGGGCGGCAGCGCCAACTGGTGTTCACGCGCCATCACCAGTAGGTCGGTCAGAGCCTTGCCCAACGTCAGGGTGGTGGCGGCCTGTTTGTCGAGAAAGTTTTGCGCCGCCAGCTCCAGATCCATCAGATCCAGCGGTTCGCTGTCCGACCAGGCGATCAGCGTGTTGACGATGCCTTCGGACTGACGATCGGCAATGGCCTGCAGCAGCAGAAGCAACTGATTGCGCCGCCGCTCAGACAGTTGGCCCACCATGCCGAAGTCGATAAAGCCGACGCGGTCACCGCTCAGCGCCATGACGTTGCCGGGGTGAGGATCGGCGTGATACAACCGATGCTCCAGCACCATGCTCATAAAGGCGCGCGCGCCGCGTTGCGCCAGCAGCGGGCCGTCAAAGCCCGCCGCCGCCAATTGCTGAGGGTTCTCCGGCGCGGTGCCGGGCAAGTACTCCTGCACTAACAGGCGCGGAGAAGACCATTGCCAATAGATTTTCGGCACGACCACATCGGGTTCATGCGCGAACATCTTGGCGACGCGATCGCAGTTATGCCCTTCGTGAGTTAAATCCAGCTCGTGATTGAGTGCCGTCGCCAGCGCTCGGACCATCTGCCGCGGCCGATAGCGTGCCAGCGTGGGGCTCTGCTGCTCCACGGTTTCCGCCAGCGAGGCCAGCAGCCGCAGATCGGCGTGGATGGTTTTCGCCAAACCGGGCCGCAGCACTTTCACCACTACCTGTTCGCCGCTGTGCAAGCGGGCGCGGTAAATTTGCGCCATCGATGCCGCGGCCAGCGGCGTGCGATCGAATTCGGCGAACTGCTGCTCGGGCTCTCCCCCCAGATCGGCGATGATTTGCGGCGCCAGTGTTTCCCATGGCAACACCGCTGCCTGGCTGTGCAGGCGATCCAGTTCGTTGGTCCAGGCCGGATCCAGAAGATCAGAACGCGTGGCCAGGATCTGGCCGAATTTGACGAAGGTCGGGCCCAGCGCCTCGAGCGCTTCGCGCAGCCGCTCGGGCAGGGTTTGTGCGTCCTGTTGGACGGATCCTGCGCGGGCGCCGCGCAGCAAAGCCCCCAGGCCCAGCAGACGCAGAACGTCTTGCAGGCCGTAACGAATCAGAACGGAGGTAATTTCCTTCAGCCGCGCCCGATCGCGAGCGGTGGCGAGCACCATTTTCAGCATCAGTACGCTCTATCCTTTGGGTTATTCAAACGTTATTGTTCCATGTCCAGCAGCAACGGCACCTCGCTGCGCTGCGCCATGCGGTTGCGGTAGGTTTCCACGTTCTCCGGCAGCGCAACCCCGGCGACGATCGACAACGAGCGCAGCAGCGGGAACAGGTGGATATCGTCCTCGGACAGTTCGCCGTTTACCGCTTCGGCGGAAACGATCAGCGGGGACAGGGTTTGCAGATCGGCCTCCAACTGGGCGATCAGATCTGCGCTGTTGGCGAGATGCTCGGCGAAATCACCGATTGACGCCTGCTTTTTATCGATAAAATAACGGCGGGCGCTGTCGGTGGCGAACTCTTCGAAATCGGCATGCGCAATACGCGGCAACAGCAATTTTGCGCTGTACTCGCCGACCCGCTGCAGCCACTCGGCAATGGCCGGGTTGGTGCGGCCGGTCAGCACCGGCTTGCCGTCCAGGTTATCGACATAGCGCACGATATCCAGGCTTTCCGGCATCGCTTCGCCGTTGTCTTTGACCAGGATAGGCACCATTTTTTGGCCGATCAGGTTGAACGGAGTCGTCTCATCGTCGTTGAGCAACGTGACCAGGCGAATCGGCAGACGTTTCAGGCCAAAAATCATGCGGGCTTTAACGCAGAATGGGCAATGATCGTAAATGAACAGTTTCATGCTTGCTCCGGGTTGTCAGGTTTTAACAGCAATAGTTACCACAGCTTATCGAGGCTGTCTTGACGTGCGTGTGTTGGATGGTGCGTTATTGCGATATTGCCCGCGCACCGGCGCGGGCTAGGGGGCGTTATTTCTTGGCCGGTACCGAGTTGAGCACATCGATCAGGTGAATGCGAGCTTCTTCCAGGTCGATTTTGTCACGTTCGTTGGCGGCGGTGACGACCTGCAGCTGTTTGATAATATCGTTTTTCAGGCCGGCGTCGCTGGCGAGGATATGGGCCAGGGCCTTTTCCACCAGGGTGGAACGCGCATAAATCATGCGCAAGTTCAGTATCATATGTTCGAGTAGTTGCGGTAATTTTGCTTCTTCGCTCATGCCGACGGGCTCCTGTGGGGGGTTTTTACTAACAGGATAGCAGCTGTTGCCGATTCGGCCGGATTTCTATGGCGTTAACCGCCGCGCAGCATCATCGATGCACTGCGTTGCGGGCTGAACTGCCAGTACAGCGCCAGCAACGTAGCGAAGCCCACTGCCCCAAGCAGCAACCAGGGTAGCTCCGGCATGTTCATCGTGCGTCCGGTATCGTACATCCAGCCGCCGCCGGTGTAACCTAACGCGCCACCCAGCGCCAGACCAAGGCGGCTAAAGCCCATATAGCTGCCACGCGCACGTGGATCGGCCAGCGAAGCGCTCAGCGTCTCGCGCGCCGGTTCGGCGATGATCGAACCCAGGTAGAAACAGCAGATCAGCGTGAACACGCCTTGCAGGCTGCTGGCGAGGCCGATCGGCAGCAGGCTGAGCGTCATCAGCAGCAGGCCCGCCATCAGGCGCTGCTCAAGCCGGAAGTGTTTTTCTCCCCAACGCGCCAGCGGATAGAGCAGCGACAACGACAGCGCCGCTTCAATCGCATACATCCATTTCACCGCCGCCGGTGAGCCGGCAATTTCATTGACCACGATCGGCAGCATCAGCATCACCTGTACCGCCAGCATATAGTAGCCGGTCAGCGTCAGGACATAGGTGAGGAAGCGGCGATCGCGCACGACCCGCAACATGCCTTCTTTCATCGGCACGCGCACGGTGGAGATGCGGTAAGCCGGCAGTAACCAGGCGTTCCAGCCGGCGGCCAGCACGAAGATCGCCGCCCCGACCCAGCAGACAAAGTGGAAATCGTACTGCAGCAGCCAACTGCCGATCAGCGCGCCGACTACCGCGCCGGCGCTGTCCTGCATCATCAACAGCGAGAAAAAGCGGCCGCGTTCGTGCGGACGGGTCAGTTTGATCACCAAAGCGGTGCGCGGCGGATCGAACAGCGTGCCGCCGAGGGCGGACAGCGCGCAGGAGAACCACAGGATCCACGGCGCATCGGCCATCGCCATGGTGGCGAAACCGGCGGCGCGCAGAAGCATGCCGGTGACGATCATCGGCTTGGCGCCAAAGCGATCGGCGACCGCGCCGCCAAAGATGCCGAGCCCTTGTTGCAGCAGTTGACGCAAACCCAGCGCGATGCCGACGATCAGCGCCGCCCATCCCAATTGATCGACGAAGCGGATCGAAATAAGCGGGAACACGACAAAGAAGCCTAAAACCACCAGCAGGTTGTCGAGCAACAGAAAATATTTACCCAAGCTGCGCGCTTGCGACACCAGAGACATGCATCACCATGAGCAATTAAGAGAGAGGGGGAAGGCAACCCCACCATTCTCTACTCAATTGCCGGACGGCGACAGGGGCGGAGTAGATAATATTTTTTTATCGTCAAGGTGTTACCTGTGCTGCAAAATGGGCGGAAAAACGCCGTAAAACGCGTATTCGGCGATTTACTGAGCGACCGAGGTTTTACCTCGGGGGCGGGCTACGGTTATATTGAATGCAGGGAAGTGCGGTTCTGAAGCGCTATTGGCAAAATAAAATCATGCCATCAGATCGGCATCGGATGATTATCCACGCGGCTTCCCAATAAATACTTCTTATCGAACCGTTTTGACTGCGGGGGAAATGATGTTCGGCTACCGCTCTGCATCGCCAAAAGTACGTCTTACTACCGACCGGATGGTGGTCCGTTTAGTGCATGAACGGGATGCCTATCGTCTGGCGGATTATTATGCCGAGAACCGAGCCTTTCTCAAACCCTGGGAGCCGGTGCGCGACGAAAGCCATTGTTATCCTTCCGGCTGGCAGGCGCGTCTGGGGATGATCGCTGAAATGCAAAAGCAGGGCAGCGCCTACTATTTTATCCTGCTCGATCCAGAAGAGCAGGAAGTGCGCGGCGTGGCGAACTTCAGCAACGTGCTGCGCGGTTCGTTTCACGCCTGTTTCCTCGGTTATTCGCTGGGGGAGAAATGGCAGGGGCAGGGGCTGATGTTCGAAGCCTTGCAGTCCGCCATCCGCTATATGCTGCGCCAACAGCGCATGCACCGCATCATGGCCAACTATATGCCGCACAACCAGCGCAGCGGCGCATTGCTGACGCGTCTGGGATTCGAACGCGAAGGTTACGCCAAGGATTACCTGCTGATCGACGGCCAGTGGCAAGACCACGTTTTGACGGCATACACCAATAAAGAGTGGCTACCCCCACGTTGAGGCCAAACGATGAAATATGAATTGAACGCCAAAGAGGCCCGGGTCATCGGCTGCTTGTTGGAAAAACAGGTGACGACGCCGGACCAATACCCGCTTTCGCTTAACGCCATTACCCTGGCCTGTAATCAAAAGACCAACCGCGAGCCGGTGATGGATCTGAGCGAAAGCGAAGTGCAGCAGCTGCTCGATCTGTTGCTGCGCAAACATTTCCTGCGCACCCTCAGCGGGTTCGGCAATCGGGTTGTGAAATACGAGCAGCGGTTTTGCAATTCCGAGTTCGGCCAACTGAAGCTCTCTCCCGCCGAACTGGCGGTGATCGCCACCTTACTGCTGCGCGGCGCGCAAACGCCGGGCGAGCTGCGCACGCGCACCAACCGAATGCACGAGTTCAGCGATGTCAGCGAGGTTGAACAGGTGCTGCAACAGCTGGCCACCCGGGAAGATGGCCCGTTTGTGGTGCGCCTGGCGCGTGAGCCGGGCAAGCGCGAAAGCCGATTCATGCATCTGTTCAGCGGCCAGATTGATGAAGCGCCGCCGGCGGCGTTCGAATCCGAGTTCGATGGCGAACTGAGCGCCAGGGTTAGCGCATTGGAAAGCGAAGTGGCGGAACTGAAACGGCAGTTGCAACACCTGTTGGTGAGGGATGCGAATGACTAAATTGCGTGTAGGCGTGGTGGGATTGGGCAGTATCGCGCAGAAGGCTTATCTGCCAATCCTCAGCCAGGCGGCGGACTGGACGCTGGTGGGCGGTTTTTCGCCCAATCAGCAAAAAGCGCAGCCGCTGTGCGACAGCTACCGCATGGCCTGTTTCTCCCGGCTGGACAGCCTGGCCGAACAGTGCGACGCGGTCTTTGTTCACAGCAGCACCGCCAGCCATTTTTCGGTAATAGGCGAGCTGCTGAACCGCGGCGTGCACGTTTACGTCGATAAACCGCTGGCGGAGACGCTGGAGCAGGGCGAGCAGTTGCTTGAGCTGGCCGAGCGGCGAGGCAAAACGCTGATGGTGGGGTTCAACCGGCGTTTCGCGCCGCTTTACCGGCAGCTCAAGCAGCAAATGAACCAGCCGGCCTCCATTCGCATGGATAAACATCGGGCGGACAGCGTCGGCCCGCACGATCTGCGTTTTACCCTGTTGGATGATTATCTGCACGTGGTGGACACGGCGCTGTGGCTGGCGGGCGGCGGCGAGCAACTGCTGAGCGGCAGCGTGCGCACCAACGCCGCAGGCGAAATGCTGTACGCCGAGCATCACTTCGCCTGCGGCGATACGCAGGTGACGACCAGCATGCATCGCCGCGGCGGCAGCCAGCGCGAAAGCGTGCAGGCGGTGACAGACGGCGCGCTGTATCAGTTGACCGATATGCGCCACTGGCTGCGTGAAGATGCGCAGGGCGAGTTGGAACAACCGGTGCCGGGCTGGCAAAGCACGCTGGTGCAACGCGGCTTCGACGGTGCGGTGCGGCATTTCCTTGATGCCGTCGCCAATCAGAGCGCGCCGGAAACCGGCGGCGAACAGGCGCTGCTTGCCCAGCGGGTGGTCGAGCGTTTGCTGCGGGATAACTCTATGTAACATCTGGCGGTAGCTATTCTTTTCCGGATGCGTAAACTGAGCCGATTGTTTCACTGACGCCTGCTGTTGCAGGCGTTGATATTTACGGTACCTATCAGACAACCACATGAACCTACTCAAATCCTTGGCTGCCGTCAGCTCGATGACGATGTTTTCGCGGGTGTTGGGCTTTGCCCGCGATGCGATCGTCGCGCGGGTGTTCGGGGCCGGCATGGCAACGGACGCCTTCTTCGTGGCGTTCAAACTCCCGAATCTGTTACGCCGTATCTTTGCCGAAGGGGCATTTTCGCAGGCCTTCGTGCCGATCCTGGCCGAATACAAAAGCCAGCAGGGCGACGAGGCGACACGCACTTTTATCGCCTATGTCTCCGGGCTGCTGACGTTGGTGCTGGCGGTGGTGACGGTGCTGGGGATGTTGGCCGCGCCCTGGGTTATCTATCTCACCGCGCCGGGCTTTACCGATACGCCCGACAAGTTTGCCCTGACGTCGGCGCTGCTGCGCATCACATTCCCCTATATTCTGTTGATCTCGCTGGCGTCGCTGGTGGGGGCGATCCTCAATACCTGGAACCGCTTCTCGATCCCGGCCTTTGCGCCAACGCTGCTTAACGTCAGCATGATTGGCTTCGCGCTGTTCGCCGCGCCGTATTTCCACCCGCCGGTGCTGGCGCTGGCGTGGGCGGTGGTAGTGGGCGGCGTGCTGCAACTGGGCTACCAGCTGCCGCACCTGCGCAAGATCGGCATGCTGGTGCTGCCGCGCATCAAATTGGGCGATGCCGGAGTCTGGCGGGTAATGCGTCAGATGGGGCCGGCGATCCTTGGGGTGTCGGTCAGTCAAATCTCGCTGATCATCAACACTATCTTCGCATCGTTCCTGGTATCCGGCTCGGTGTCCTGGATGTACTACGCCGACCGCCTGATGGAATTTCCTTCCGGCGTGTTGGGCGTGGCATTGGGCACCATCCTGCTGCCGTCGCTGGCCAAAAGCTTCTCGAGCGGCAACCACGACGAGTATTCGCGCCTGATGGATTGGGGGCTGCGCCTGTGTTTCCTGCTGGCGTTGCCGAGCGCCATCGCGCTGGGCATTTTGGCCAAACCGTTGACCGTCTCGCTGTTCCAGTACGGCAAGTTCAGCGCCTTTGACGCGGCGATGACGCAACGCGCGCTGGTGGCTTACTCGGTGGGGCTGATGGGGCTGATCGTGGTTAAAGTGCTGGCGCCGGGCTTCTATTCGCGGCAGGACATCAAAACGCCGGTCAAGATCGCTATCATCACGCTGATCATGACGCAGGTGATGAACCTGGCGTTTATTGGTCCGCTGAAGCATGCCGGCCTGGCGTTGTCGATCGGCTTGGCGGCTTGCCTGAACGCCTCGCTGCTGTATTGGCAGCTGCGCAAGCAGAAGATCTTCCAGCCACAGCCGGGTTGGGCGCTGTTCCTCACTAAGCTGGTGATCGCCGTGCTGGCGATGTCGGCGGTGCTGATTGGCGTGATGTGGCTGATGCCGGCCTGGGATCAGGGCAATATGCTGGAACGTTTGCTGCGTTTGGCGGCGGTGGTGGTGGCCGGTGTCGTGGCCTACTTTGGCGTGCTGGCCGGGTTGGGTTTCCGCCCGCGTGATTTTGCGCGCCGCGTCGCCTGAGTCGAATGCAAGAACAAAAAAAGGTCGCCTTGGCGACCTTTTTACTTTCCGCGCGGTGCGGCTTACATACGTTCGACGGTTTCGATGCCCAGCGTATCCAGGCCGGTTTTCAGCGTTTTAGCGGTCAGCAGCGCCAGCTTCAGGCGGCTCTGACGGGTTTCTTCGCTGTCGGCGTTCAGGATCTGGCAGTGCTCGTAGAAGCCGGAGAACAAGCCGGCCAGATCATACAGGTAGCTGCACATGACGTGAGGCGTGCCTTCACGTGCGACGGTGGTGAGCACCTCTTCGAACTGCAGCAGGCGGGTAGCCAGCGCAATTTCACGCTCTTCGGTCAGCGTCAGCGGCAGTGTCAGGCTGCTTTCGTCGATCCCGGCGCGCTTGAATACCGATGCCACACGGGTATAGGCGTATTGCATATAAGGCGCGGTATTACCCTCGAAGGCCAGCATGTTGTCCCAGTCGAAGACATAGTCGGTGGTGCGGCTTTTCGACAGATCGGCGTATTTCACTGCGCCGATGCCGACCACGCGGGCCACGGTCTTCATTTCGTTTTGCGGCATGTCCGGGTTTTTGCCGGCGATCAGCTGTTCGGCGCGTTCGATGGCTTCATCCAGCAGATCGGAGAGCTTCACCGTGCCGCCCGAGCGGGTTTTGAACGGCTTGCCGTCTTTGCCCAGCATCATGCCGAACATGTGGTGTTCCAGCGAGACGGACTCCGGCACATAACCGGCCTTGCGCACGATGGTCCAGGCCTGCATCAGGTGCTGATGCTGACGGGAGTCGATGTAATACAGAACGCGGTTGGCCCCCAGCGTTTCGTAGCGATACTTGGCGCAGGCGATATCGGTGGTGGTGTAGAGGTAGCCGCCATCCTTTTTCTGGATGATGACGCCCATCGGGTCGCCGTCCTTGTTCTGGTATTCGTCGAGGAACACCACGGTGGCGCCTTCGCTTTCCACCGCCAGCCCTTTGGCTTTCAGATCGGCGACGATGCCCGGCAGCATCGCGTTATACAGGCTTTCGCCCATCACGTCGTCTTCGGTCAGCGTGACGTTGAGGCGGTTATAGGTCAGCTGGTTTTGCGCCATGGTGATGTCGACCAGCTTGCGCCACATTTTCAGGCAGTACTGATCGCCGCCCTGCAGCTTCACGACGTAAGCGCGCGCGCGCTCGGCGAACTCGGCGTCTTCGTCGTAGTGTTTTTTGGCTTCGCGATAGAACTGTTCCAAATCGGACAGGCCCATGTCGCTGGCGTTTTCGTTCTGCATTTTTTCCAGGTAGGCAATCAACATGCCGAACTGAGTGCCCCAGTCACCGACGTGGTTGGCGCGAATCACTTTATGGCCCAAAAATTCCTGGGTACGCGCCGCGGCGTCGCCGATGATGGTGGAACGCAGGTGGCCGACGTGCATCTCTTTCGCCACGTTCGGTGCGGAGTAGTCGATAACAATGGTTTGGGGCTCAACCGGCGCAATGCCCAGCTTCGGCGCGTTCAGCACCTGATCGGCCTGGCGGGCGACCCAATCGCTGTTCAGGAAAATGTTGATAAAGCCGGGACCGGCGATTTCCACTTTACCGGCGACGTCGCCGAGATCCAGCAGTTGCACCACTTTTTCCGCCAGCTGACGGGGCGGCATGCCCAGCTTTTTGGCGACTGACATCACGCCGTTGGCCTGGTAATCACCAAACTGCGCCTTGGCGGAAGGGCGGACCTGCGCTTCGCAATCGGCTGGCGCGCCAGCGGCGATCAGCGCCTGGCTGACTTTATCTGAAAGAAGAACCTGAATATTCACCGGGTTACCTTAATGACGAACGAGGGGCTGAAGCCAGCCCCTGCGGGATTCAACGGTGGCGGGCGCGATGGGCGACCGCCACAAAACAGCCTGTAATTGTAACCGATCTGACGGAGCCCGTCAGCAGTTGGCGTAAGTCGGTGCGCGGGCGAGAGGAGAGTAAGCGGCGGGGAGAAAAAAAGCAGGTGTCGAGAGAAAGAGTAAAATACGGATGCTGTATGATTCAGCGCTTTTTATTTCTGCGTCCGTTTCCCAGCGTGTTTGTTTGACGCTGTTTTATGTGACGATAAATAGCATACGCGGCGATAGCGAGCAGAGGCAGAGACAAAAGTAAAAGAAGCATGGCGATATCCGATATTGAATTTCAATCTAAAATAACGGAGCCGTTATTATGAATCAATGCGTTGGCTGTCATTTAAGATAACCCTTAGGATGAATGAGAGTGCTTTGATTTCTCACAGGATATCTCAAAATTCGGCATCATTTATTTTGCACGACGGCGAATGCTTTTTTCCCTTTTTGATCAATGCCATGCGGTGTTCATTACCGCAGTCACGGGGTGGTGACGCTTCTTTGCCGCCGTAAGATTAATGTTTCTTTTCATAGGAATATACCTCGATTTAGACCGAGAGTGCGCTATTTGGCGGTTTATCCTCAGGCATGCACCGCCGCGCCAGCATTACGGCGAAAGGATGCGAAACAGGTAAAATGCGCGCATAGGCCGGGTAAAGATGGTGGGCGGCGGTGCGGTCGTGTAAATTACGCCGTCTGAACAACCGCTATTCCTGAGTATTGAGGATTTTATGGCCATCTTGTCGACCGTTGCCGAACTGAACGATCTGACGCTCGATTTGCCGCGTTTCGAGCAGGCGCTGCATCAATTTGCCGCTAAATTGCGGCTTGATCTGGCCGCGTTCACCGCCGATCACATCTCCCTGCGCTGTCACCAGAATGCCACCGCCGAACGTTGGCGCCAGGGGCTGATGCAGTGCGGGACACTGCTATCCGAATCGATGATAAACGGGCGGCCTATCTGTCTGTTCGATTTGTCTCAGCCGCTGGCCGTAGGGCCGTGGCGGATAGACTGCATCGAGCTGCCGTATCCTGGGGAGAAGCGCTATCCGCACGAAGGCTGGGAACACGTCGAATTAGTGCTCAGTGGCGATCCTCAGACGCTGTACGCTCGGGCGTTGAGCCACCTTGCCGATGAGGCATTGTTGGCGCCGGGGATCAAGCTGAAGCAAAGCTCGCCAAAAGGCGAGGGCGAGCGGCTACCGAACCCGACGCTGGCCATCACCGACGGAACGGTCACGATCAAGTTTCATCCGTATTCCATTCGAGACATCGTCGCCAGCGAACAAAGTTAGCCAGGCAGCGCCGCACAGGCTCGCGCCATGCGCTCGAGCGCTTCATCGAGCAGGGCCCATCGGCAACCAAAGTTAAGCCGTACAAAGCGCCGATCGCCGAAGTCCAAGCCGGTGCTTAACCCAACGCCCGCACGTTCGAAGAACTGATGCGGGTTATCTACCGGCAGCGCGCTGCAGTCTATCCAGGCCAGGTAGGTGGCCTCGACGGGCAGCAACGTCAATCCCGGCATGGCGTTGATACGTTTTGTCAGCCGATCGCGATTGGCGCGCAGATAAATCAACTGCTCATCCAGCCAGGGTTGTCCGTATTGATAAGCCGCCTGCGCCGCCGCCAGCGCCAACAGATTGACCTCCGGCACGATGCCGCTGCGCGCGCGTTTCAGCTTTTGTCGCAATGCTTCGTTGGGAACGATCGCCATTGAGGCGCCGAGCCCGGCGAGGTTAAACGTCTTTGACGGTGACATCAGCGTCACGCTGCGTTGGGCCGCGTCTTCATTCAGGGTGGCGAAGGGGATATGCCGCGCGCCGGGCTCAAGCAGCAGTTCGCAGTGGATTTCATCCGAACAGACGATTAAATCATGTTCGCGAGCGAATTGATGGTGCTGCAACAACTCCTCTCGGCGATACACGGTGCCACCGGGATTCTGCGGGTTGCACAGCAACAGGAGTTTTTCGTTGCCGTTGAGCTGATCATGCATCGAGGAAAAATCCAGTCCCCAACGCTGGTTGACCGCTGTTAGCGATACCGGAAGGTGTTTACGCCCGGCGAATTTGGCCGCTTTGCGAAACGGCGGATAAATGAGCGAGGGGGCCAGCGTGCTCTGATGTTCTTCGGTGCAGGCCCGCACGCACAGGTTCAGGCCGCACACCAGGCCAGGCAGGAAAATGATCCATTCAGGCTTGATGTGCCAATCATAGCGCTCTACCATGCGGCGGGTAAAAACCTCAATAAGATCAGGGGATGGGTGGGTGTAGCCGAATACGCCGTGTGCTACGCGGCGCTGCAAGGCTTCGATCACCGCCGGCGGTGAGGTGAAATCGCTGTCGGCGACCCAAAGCGGGATGATGTCGCTGCCGCGATATTTATCCCACTTAACGCTGTCACTGTGACTGCGGTCTACCCATTGATCAAAATTGAATGCCATAGTGATAACCCTGAGCCGGTTTATGCCTATGCATGAGCCTACGTGAGAAATGAAGAAATGAACAATTGCCGCCGTATGTTGGCCGTTATCTGGGGGTGACAATGATAAAACTGGAAGTTTGTTGCTTTAGCGTCGACTGTGCGCTGACGGCCGAACGGGCGGGCGCCGATCGCATCGAGTTGTGCGCCAGCCAGAGCGAAGGGGGATTGACGCCGAGCTATGGCACGCTGCGTCTGGCGCGTGAGCGGGTTGCGATCCCGGTGCATCCGATCGTTCGCCCGCGCGGTGGCGATTTCTGCTACGGCGCGGTGGATTTCGAAGTGATCAAACAAGATATCCGCCAAATTCGCGAGATGGGGTTCCCCGGCGTGGTGGTTGGCATGCTGGACGACGAAGGGCACATCGATCTGCCGCGCATGCGCGAAGTGATGAGGCTGTGCGAGGGCATGGCGGTGACCTTCCATCGCGCGTTCGACATGTGCCAGAACCCGATGGTGGCGCTGGAGCAACTGACCGAGCTGGGGGTGGCGCGCATTCTGACCTCCGGCCAGCAGCAGAGCGCCGAACTTGGCCTGCCGCTGCTGCGCGATTTGTGCCAGGCCAGCCAGGGCCCGGTGATCATGGCGGGTGCCGGCGTGCGCCTCAGCAATCTGCACAAGTTTGTCGATATCGGCCTGCATGAACTGCACAGCTCTTCCGGCCATCTGGTGCCGTCGACCATGCGTTATCGCAAGGCGGGCGTCACCATGTGCTCCGATAATGAGTTTGACGAATTTAGCCATTATTGCGTGGATGGCGAAATGGTGGAGGCGATGAAAAACGCGCTGGCCTTGGTTGATCCTCTGGCGCAAAGCGCATAAGCACGCAGTTAGCCGCGTTTGACAACCGGTTTCCGGGCCGTAAGACCCCTTTGCGTGTCACTGAGCCCTCGGCGATCACGCAAGTACCAGGCCCCGGCGTTTTGCCGGGGCTTTTTTTATGTTTTGTAAAGACCATTCGCCCGTTTCAACGCGGTATCTCGGTCGACCAACCCCCCATCTCTTCTTGCGATCGTCATGTCCTGCTGATAAGTTTGTGAGTTAAAATCCTTTTAATATCATAATATTAAATGATTTTTTGATATGTATTGATGCAGTAAATGATTGGCGCCATGCCTCTCAATGCTGCGTCTGCATTTTCATGTCCGAACACAGCTTGGCTGATGGCCGGAACATCACAGCATCAATGAGGAGAGCCGTCAGCTCGACTGCAGAGCGCGTTGGCGGCAGACTTAACAAGGAGATAATGATAATGACCCGAACGGCACACTGTTGGATCGCGGCGCTTTTACTGACGTTGGCCCTGACCGGCTGCCAGACCGCCAAGCGGCCCGTTTCTACATTGAGTAAGCCGCCCAGCGCAGAAGAAGTTGCGGAGCAAGATAAGCGGCAGCGTGAGGCCGAGCGCATGCAACAGTGCCAGCGCGAACTGGATGCCATGCGCGGCATGGATAACGAGAAATATCAGAAATTCAAACGCGAGTTCGATACCTTGATGAGCGGCGCCGCGCAGTATGCCGGGGTACGTCAGCGGGTCAACACGGGCACGCAGGAAACCGTCGACGCGCTGTATCGTTATCGCACCAGCCGTCTCTGCGCAGACATCAGTTCTGCCATGATGACCGGCCTGGCTGAGCGCGGAGAACGCGCCCAATGACCCCTCGTGCAAGAAAGGCATTATTGAGCCTGATGATACCGCTGGCGTTTGCGCCGGCGGTGGCCGCGGCGGATGACGATGTGCCGGCGTTATTGCAGTTTGCCGAGCGTTATCAGCGGCAGGACGCACCGGCGGCTGATACCGTGGTTACCCCATCTCAGGAAACCCAAAAGCCGGCGTCCCGGCCGGTTCAGATTCGTGAAACGGCTGCGCAGAGAAAGCAACTGACGCAGTTGCAAAAGGCGCTGCGTGAGAAAGAGACTCGATTGGAACAACAGCAAGCCGCTATTCAATCACTGCAGCAGGAGCTGACCGCGCTGCGCGTTGCGTCATCCCTGACGGCTGCCGATAAACCGGCACCTGCTCCCGATCTGAGCGCCTTGAGCGACTTCGCCAGCGGCGTGCGACAGGCGCTGAATCTGACGCCGCAGGAGCGCAAGGCTCAGGCGCAGATCGCCGAAGCGCAAGCCGCGTTAGCGCGGCAAAAGCAACAAACCGCGGAGCGAGATCGGCGCATTGCCTTGCTGGAACAACGGCTGGCGGCCTTGCCTAAACCGGCGGAAAACGCTCGGCAGCAGGTTTGGGAGGAGAAGCTGGCGGCGGCGCAAACCGCCAACGATAAAGCGCGTCAGCTTTATGAGCAGGACAAAAAAGCGGCCGCCGCTGAGCTGGAACGACAGAAGGCCGAAGCCGCCAAGTTGACGGGGGAACGGCAGCGGCAGCTGGCACAACTGCAGAAAGAACAGGGTGTCCAACGCCAACAGGCCGAACAACAGGAGAAAAACCTGAAGATGGCGCTGGAGCAGCAAAAGATCGAGACCGCCAAAGCGACGGGGGAACTTCAGCAGCAACTGGCAGCGCTGCAAAAAGAGCGTGATGACCAACGCCAGCAGGCCGAGCGGCAAGAGAACAGCCTGAAGGCGGCGCTGGCAAAGCAGGCGATAGAAGCCGCCAAAGCGACGGAGGAACTGCAGCGGCAGTTGGCGCAACTGCAGGAAAAAAACAAAACGCAAACCGAGCAGGCCAAAACGCTGGAACAACGTCTGGCGGCGGTGATGGCGGAAAGCGCGCAGGCAGCGCAGAAGAGGGATGAAGCGACGCAACGGGCGGATAAAACGGCAACGGAGCTGGCTGCCGCCCATCAGGCTCAGCAAGCTTTGCAAGACGAACTGAGCGGGCTGAGATCGCGGGCCAAATGGTTGCCGGAGGTGAAAACACTGAAGAAAAAGCCGGAACAACAGAGCTATGCTGCCGGCGTCGCCCTGGGGCGCGACATTCAAACGATGCTGGCGGAGCGTAAAAATTGGGGCATCACACCCGATAAAACCGTGCTGCTGGCGGGCGTAATTGATACCTTCAACGGCCATTACCAGTTAAGCGATGCGCAGCTGGCCAGCGCATTGGCGGAGTCGGAAAAAGCGGTGAACGACGCCAGAAGCCAGGCGGCGAAGACGCAAACCAGCAAAGGCGAAGCGTTCGTTGCCGAGTTCAAAAAGAAGAAGGGCACGCAGAAATCGCCAGCCGGCTTCTGGTATCGCATCGATTATATGGGGGATGAAACCATTGCGGAAAACGCGCGGGTGGATATCGTGGTGAAAGAGAGCTTGACCGACGGCAGCGTGATTCAGGATATGGATCGCAGTGGAAAGGTGATGTCTCAGCCGCTTTCCGCCTATCCGCCGTTATTCCGTGAGGCGATCGGCCATCTGAAAAATCATGGCACATTGACGATGGTGGTGCCGCCGGAGTTGGCATACGGTGAAACGGGCTATGCGCCGCAGATCCCGCCGAACGCGACGATGGTGTATGAGTTGCGCATCGCAGACGCCGGCAAGCCGTAAACACGGCGGCTCAGGGGCAGCGCTGCCAGCCCCTGAGCGCCAAAATCGGGCAGGGGGAAACCTGCAACGTTCAACGGTTCTCTTTCAACGAAATGACTTTGTAAATGCCGACCTCGTTGATTGAATACATATCCCGATCCAAAACCTGATTTTCCTGCGTCACTCCTGCCAGGGCGAGATTGAAATCTTGTTGCGGCGGCATTTTGGTTCCCTGCAAAAATACGTTATGTTCAAGCGCCGTGTAACTCCATATCCAACGTATCAGGTTCCGTTGAATCAAGGCTTCGAGAATGGGAAATTTTTCGATGGAATGAGCGGTGACCACGGCATAGGGGGCTTTGCCCGTGATGATCACTTTGTCGCGTTTGACGTCATATTTCAGCGTATATAAATCTTCAGCGATGCGCCGGGCGAGGTAGGTTTCCAGATCGCGCTGTTTCTGCAACGCCGCTGAATAGCTGTAGGCCAGACTGGTAAGCAACATAAACAGCGGCAACACCAGCAGCGGCGCCGCAGAACGATACCGTTTGGCGAACAGGCTCGCTACGCCGTAGAGAATGAAAAAGATGACGGAGACAAACCCCACCAAGACGCGTGGTGAAAGAACCGGCATTTTGAGAAACAGCAAAACGCCGGAGGTGCTGAGCAGAAGCAACGGCGGCGACGCCAGGATGGCGCCGGCGATGGCGAGCGTGGCGATGCCCGCGCCGTTGTTTTTCAGGTAACGCACGGCGATGATGCCTACCGCGATGACGATCAGCGCCAAATACAGTGCAAACAGATACAAGAAGCCGGCGTTTTTGAACAGGCCCAGCGCTTGAGCGTTATAGGCCGTAAAGTTGGCGAATAAGGTGTGTATGTCAAAGGTAGCTTCGCTGTGCTCAATGCTGTAACTGCCGGAGATGGTTTTTCGCACGATGAGCTTGGAATAGATTAAAACGCCGAGGGCGAGCGCCGCTAAGGATTTTAGCAGGGTGCTGAAGATGACTTTTGGCGCCAGATTTTCTCTGGCTTGATGAACAAGCAAGATCACTGTAAATGCGAGATAAATGTTGATTGATGCCTGGTAGAGCGAAAGCACCAATATAAGCAACGCGGTTTTAAATGAGATCTCAATGGCGGCGGCGTATCGGGTTTGTAACGTGGCTGAGAATATCGCTAGGGCGATACTCAGGCTCATGGTTAACGCGTCAAATCGATAGGACAAATTTTCCAGCAGGTAGGGGCTGGCGATTAACGACAATGCCGCCAACGCGCTAAGCAGCGTGTTGCCATCAAAAAAAGTTTTTCCGACATGCCGGCCGACAACGATGAATACCATCACCGCCATCAATTGGGGTAAAGGGGATGTATCGGTCAGCGGCATACCGGCGTTTAACAGAATCATTATCATATCGGCGGCGGGGCGGCCGTTAGCGGTCCAGTGAGCGAAACCGTGAATGGAACGGCCGAGATCATCGATATAATAGCCATCGGAAATAAGGAGCGGGAAGGTATAGAACAAACAAAAAAAGCTGGCCAGCAATAAATAGTTCCGCGTCATTTGATCCATTTCACCCATCCGATATTTCATTATGCTATCGCGTCGTTCTTCGGTTCGCCCTGAAGGTGAGCTACGCCTGTCGGTCCAGCAGTATAGGCAGAATAAAACCGGTGATATATAAGAATATTACAGGTTTTCTCGCTATTTAGGATTAGTTCCAGCCGCCAAGAAGCGGCATTATCGACCTCCGGCGCTTATTGCTTATCCTTATCATCCGGCTCATCTTCAATAATATACCGGGGCCGCCCTTTGCTTTCGATGTAGATCCGGCCGATATATTCACCGAGGACGCCGATGCCGATTAGTTGCACGCCTCCGAGAAAGAGGATGGAAACCAGCAATGAAGGGTAGCCTTTTACCGGGTTGTCCCAGATAAGCTTGTCGATAATCATATAAGCGCCATACAAAAAGGACAGCGTTGCGACGGATAAACCGATGTAAGACCATACCCTCAGCGGCACGGTAGAGAAGCTGGTGATGCCTTCAAGCGCCAGGTTCCACAGGCGCCAACCGTTGAATTTTGAGGTGCCGGCGCTGCGTGGCGCCCTGTCGTACTCGACGATATCAGTTTTACCGCCCACCCAGGAGAGGATCCCTTTCATGAAAAGGTTGCGTTCCGGCATCTTTTGGATGTTTTCGACGGTGCGGCGCGAGAGCAGCCGGAAGTCGCCCACGTTTTCTTCGATCCGCGGTTTACTTATTTTGTTGTGCAAGAAATAGAACCATTCCGCCATAGTGCGTTTGAAAAGACCGTCGCGGTTGCGGGTACGCCTTTTCGCCAGCACGATGTCTGCGCCTTTTTCCCAACGTTGCAGCAACAGAGGAATGACTTCGATCGGATCTTGCAGATCGACGTCGATGGGGATCACAACATCTCCGGACGCGTGCTCCAGGCCAGCGAACAGCGCCGCTTCTTTACCGAAGTTGCGTGTAAAGTTGATTTTGGATACCAGACGATCGTTTTTCGCCAGCGTGGCGACGATCGCTGCCGTGCTATCTCTGCTGCCGTCGTTAACAAAAATGATTTCAACGTCGTAGTCGTGTAGCGGCGTAAATTCCCTGACCGCCCGATAGAATTCGTTTATCGTCGCTTCTTCATTAAAAACAGGAACAACCAATGAGATCCGCATCATTTCATTTCCTTGAAGACGAGATATCGTGAATAGAAAAATCCTAAGCACAGGCTGAGAGCGGAAAAGCTCACCAAAGTCACGACAGGCGGAAAATTGAATTTATCCGAAGTCATGCCGGTCGCGAAACTTAACGCACCCAGAAACACAACATACATGAGATAACGACCGAGGGTCGCGTGGGATTTGAATGTAAATCTGCAGTTGGCAAAAAAAGAAAACGTTACGGCGATGCAGAATGCGATCAAATTGCTGCTGCCTTGATTCACGGCGGCACCATAGACAAAAATCGCAAAAACGCACCAATGAATTAGCGTATTGAGTAGGCCAACAGAAATATAACGAGAAAGCTGTTTGAGCATGTCTTTTCTGCAGGGCGCTATTAATGGAATAGTTAGCGATTCTGCCGTCGTTTATGGTTCAAGGCAAGTAAACATTCGCGGCGGACCGCACGCTTTACACGGCGGGCAGAATCAACACCCGAGGCGGGGCGAAGAAAAATAGAGGGGCAGGACGCGCCGACGGGAGTGACCGGCGCATCGACGTTTAAGGTTTTTTGGCAACCAACACGGCGCGCAGCGGCGCAGGATAGCCTTCAACCGTTTTGCTGCGGTCGTTCGGGTCGAGGAATTCAGCCAGCGACTCGCTGGTCATCCAGTCTGTACGGCGCTGTTCTTCGAGGCTGGTGACGCACATATCGGCGATTTTCACGTCGACGAAGCCGCATTTCTCCAGCCAGCATTTCAGCGCTTCGGCGGAAGGAATGAAATACACGTTGCGCATCTGCGCATAACGGTCGCCCGGCACCAGCACCTGGTGGCGATCGCCTTCCACCACCAGCGTTTCCAGCACCAGTTCGCCTTCAGCTACCAGCTGATTTTTCAACTGATACAGATGATCGAGCGGCGAGCGGCGATGATACAGGACGCCCATCGAGAACACGGTGTCGAACGCCGCCAGTTCCGGCAACTGCTCGATGCCGAGCGGCAGCAGGTGGGCGCGCTGATCGCCGCCCAACAGTTTGCGCACCGCTTCAAACTGGCACAGGAACAGCTGCATCGGATCGATGCCTACGGCAAAGTGTGCGCCGGCGCCGATCATGCGCCACAGGTGATAACCGCTGCCGCAGCCGACGTCGAGAATGGTGCGTCCGGCCAACGGGGAGATATGCGGCAGCACGCGATCCCACTTCCAGTCGGAATGCCATTCGGTATCGATATCGATGCCATACAGCGAGAACGGCCCTTTACGCCACGGCATCAGGGTGCGCAGCATTTTCTCGACGCCTTCAAGCTGGCCCGGCGACAGGCCAGGCTCCATCTCAGCGCGCACGCCGTGCAGCAGATCGAGACGGGTGGGGGTCAGCGTCGGCAAATGCTCCACCGAGTTGAACCACTGCTTGAATTTGCCGTGCAGCGATTCGCGTTGCCAGGCGCTCAGCTGCGCGGGCAGCGTATCCAGCCAGTGGCTGAGGGGGCTCTTGGCAATGCGCTGATAGAAATCACCGAATTCGATCATTGCGCATCCCCCGCTTTCAGGGCGATCAGCGAACCGAAGTTGAAGCACTGGAACCACACTTCGGCATGCTCGAATCCGGCCTGTTGCAGACGCGCCTTGTGCGCCTCCACCGAATCGGTCAGCATCACGTTTTCCAGCATGCTGCGTTTTTGGCTGATCTCCAGCTCGCTGTATCCGTTGGCGCGTTTGAAATCGTGGTGCATGTTGAACAGCAGCTCGCCGACTTCGGCGTCTTCAAAGCTGAATTTTTCCGACAGCACCAGCGCGCCGCCCGGGCGCAGGCCACGATAGATTTTCTCCAGCAGGCGCAGGCGATCGGCCGGCTCGAGGAACTGCAGCGTAAAGTTCAGTACCACCATCGAGGCGTCTTCGATGTCGATGTCGCGAATGTCGGCTTCGATAACCTCAACCGGCGTGTCGGCGCGGAAGGCGTCAATATGGCGGCGGCAACGTTCCACCATCGCCGGCGAATTGTCGACGGCGATGATATTGCAGCCGGGCACCTTGATATTCCGCCGCATTGACAGCGTCGCCGCGCCCAGCGAGCAGCCCAGGTCATACACCCGGCTGTCGGGTTGCACAAAACGTTCGGCCAGCATGCCGATCATCGAGATGATGTTGGAATAGCCGGGAACGGAGCGTTGGATCATGTCGGGGAACACTTCGGCGACGCGTTCGTCGAAGGTCCAGTCGCCCAGTTTGGCGATGGGGGCGGAGAAAAGAGTATCGCGGTTTGGCATAGCGGCAAATCAGTTCAGAATTCGAAGCTGCGTAGTCTAACAGAAAAGCGCAAAAAAGCGGAGCGGAAGCAGGCGGCGCGGCCGCCTGATGATAAAACGGGATCAGTGCAGGCTGAAAATCAGATCCCAAGGCAGATAGAAGATATTTGCCAGAACCATCAACAACAAAGAGATATAGGTCGCGGCCATACCTGAACGGCGCCAGCGCACCTCGCGGTTGCGTAAACCGTAGTAATGCACCAGCCGTCCGGCCATCAGCATCAGGCCGCAGAGGTGAATCATCCAGATTTCCGCGCCGTTCATTTCCATGATCACCAGCAATACGGCAGCGATAGGAATGTATTCAACGGCGTTGCCATGCACGCGGATGGCAGTCTGCAATTCGTAGAAACCGCCGTCGCCGTAGGCTACGCGGTACTGCATCCTTAACCTGACTACGTCATAAGAGAGTTTGATCAACAACAATGCGCCGAGCACCACATAAAGCGCGCTTACCATTTTTAACTCCGTTCCCTAACCAAAACTGGCAGCCAGCATCATAGCCGTCATTGTATTCACTGTCGCGGGGAAATATTTGATGTTATTGGTCAGATTAATAGGTCAAAACAGAGCATCTTGTTCTGGCCAGTCTGGCGGCGCAGGCAAATCAGGGATCGCCAGGCGCAACTGCTGCCAAATTTTTTGCGCCTGCTGGGGCGAATCGCCGTTGTCCGGCGTATGAATAAACAGATAGGGCTGATGCTGTTGCTGCCACAGCGGCAGTTTTTGTTGCCAGGCTTCGAACCAGCGCAGGTTATCGGCCAGTTGGTCACCGCCGATAAAGCGCACCAACGGTTGGTCGGCGGTGACCAGAGCGTGTACCGGCAGCTTCGGTTTTTTCTGCTGGGCATCGCGCACGGCGGCGGTATTGGGGGCGGCGTGATGCACCGGGCGGCTGTCGAGGATCACCCGATTGATGCCGCGCTGGTGTAACCCCTGATTCAACGCGCGCTCTTCCTCGCCCTTGGCGAAAAACGCCGGATGACGCACTTCTACGCCGTAGGTGAACTCCTGCGGCAGGCTTTCGAAGAACTGCCACATGCGCGGCAGCTCATCGGGGCCGAAGGCGGCGGGCAGCTGCAGCCACAATTGGCCGATGCGCTGATGTACCGGGCTCAGGCAGTGGTAAAACGCCTGTAGCTCGGCGGCGCAGTTGCGCAGGGCGGCCTTGTGGCTGATGTCCGACGGGAATTTGAAGCAGAAGCGAAAATCGTCGCCGGTCATGTCGCGCCAGCGCTGCACGATTTCCAGTTTCGGCAGCGCGTAGAAGGTGGTGTTGCCTTCCACGCAGTTGAAGTAGCGGCTGTAATCCGCCAAATCACGCAGCCCGATACGATTCCAGGCTGAATGTTGCCACTGCGGCAGTCCGATGTAGATCACGGCGTCGTCTTCCTTTACTTGTGCTTGGCTTATCAGGCTACAACTTAACGTTACCGCTCGAGCGCGGCAAGAATTTCGCCGGTGTCGCGCACCCGCGCCAAACGCGGGAAGATGTGTTCGAACGCGAAACGGTGCATTTCCGCGTTCTGCGCGCTGCAGACGTCTTCGGCGATCACCAGCTCATAGCCGTGCTCCCAGGCGGCGCGGGCGGTGGATTCCACGCCGATATTGGTGGATATGCCGCCCAAGACTACGGATTTGATGCCGCGGCGGCGCAGCTGCAAGTCCAGATCGGTGCCGTAGAAGGCGCCCCATTGGCGCTTGGTGATCAGAATATCGTTGTCGCAGACCGCCAGCGGCGCGGGGAATTCCCACCAGCTGGCCGGCAAACCGCCGGTGGGCGCGGGAGCCGGTTTATCCACCGGCTGTTTCAGCGCTTCGGCGAAGGAGTCTGACCAACCGACGCGCACCAACAGCACCGGCGCGCCCAGCATGCGAAAACGCGCGGCCAGCAGGGCGGCGTTCGCCACCACCTGGCCGGCGCTGTGCGGGCCGCCGGCGTAGGGCAGAATGCCGTTTTGCAAATCGATCAGCACCAGAGCGGTGGTTTGGGCGTCAAGTTTCAGCATGGATTTCATCTCGTTGCGAAGTGGATAAAAACTGTTCGGCGCAAAACCGGGGGAGAATCAGGCTACGTGAAAAAACTGTCGCAGGTTAATGGGAAATTTGTTAACCGATGTGTTGATTCGAACAAAAACGCGCCATTTAGTGCAGTAACAATGCTGTGTTCGCACTTATCGGGCGGATGAATTTCCTTTATAATGACTCCCTTTTTTCAACACTCTTTAATCCAACGACCTATGCCGATTTATGAATATGCATGTGGTGCTTGCAACCATCGGTTAGAGAAATTGCAAAAATTTTCCGATGCGCCGCTGGCTGACTGCCCGGCGTGTGGGCAGCCCGCGTTGACCAAGTTGATTTCATCTTCCGGTTTCCAGCTTAAGGGCACCGGCTGGTATGCGACGGATTTTAAACCGGGCAACAAGTAGAATTTATCAGATAACAGCCGCGCGACAGGGGCGCAGTAGCCCAGCGCGGCATCGGCTGTGTAAAAGGATAGCGTATGCGTACTGAATATTGCGGGCAGTTGAATCTGTCCCACGTGGGCCAGGAAGTCACTCTGTGTGGTTGGGTCAATCGTCGTCGCGATCTGGGCGGCCTGATCTTTATTGATATGCGCGACCGTGAAGGCATCGTGCAGGTGTTCTTCGATCCGGACCAGAAAGTCGCGTTCGACAAGGCCTATGACCTGCGCAATGAATTCTGCATCCAGATCGTCGGCACCGTGCGTGCGCGTCCGGACAGCCAGATCAATAAAGATATGGCCACCGGCGAAGTGGAAGTGTTTGCCCACGCGCTCGAGATCATCAACCGCTCCGAGCCGCTGCCGCTGGACTCCAACCAGGTCAACAGCGAAGAAGCGCGCCTGAAATACCGTTACCTCGATCTGCGTCGCCCGGAAATGGCCGAGCGTCTGAAGACCCGCGCCAAAATCACCAGCTTCGTACGTCGCTTTATGGACAGCCACGGTTTCCTCGACATCGAAACGCCGATGCTGACCAAAGCGACGCCGGAAGGCGCCCGCGATTACCTGGTGCCGAGCCGCGTGCACAAGGGCAAATTCTACGCGCTGCCGCAGTCTCCGCAGCTGTTTAAACAGCTGTTGATGATGTCCGGCTTTGATCGTTACTACCAGATCGTCAAATGCTTCCGCGACGAAGACCTGCGTGCGGACCGTCAGCCTGAATTCACCCAGATCGACGTCGAAACCTCTTTCATGACCGCCGAGCAGGTGCGTGAAGTGATGGAGAAACTGGCGCGCGAACTGTGGCTGGACGTGAAGGGCGTGGATCTGGGCGATTTCCCGGTCATGACCTTCGCCGAAGCGATGCGTCGCTTTGGTTCCGACAAGCCGGACCTGCGTAACCCGCTGGAGCTGGTGGACGTGGCCGACCTGGTCAAGGACGTCGAGTTCAAAGTGTTCTCCGGCCCGGCCAACGACGCCAAAGGCCGCGTGGCGGCGATCCGCGTACCGGGCGGCGCACAGCTGACCCGCAAGCAGATCGACGAGTACGGCGCTTTCGTCAACATCTACGGCGCCAAAGGCCTGGCCTGGCTGAAGGTCAACGACCGCGCCGCCGGCATGGAAGGCGTGCAGAGCCCGATCGCCAAATTCCTCAGCGCGGAAGTGCTGGAAGCCGTCCTGGCGCGCACCGACGCGCAGACCGGCGACATCCTGTTCTTCGGCGCAGACAGTGTCAAGATTGTCACCGATGCGATGGGCGCGCTGCGCCTGAAGCTGGGTCGCGATCTGGGCCTGACCCAACTCGACAGCTGGGCGCCGCTGTGGGTGGTTGACTTCCCGATGTTCGAAGAAGACGAAGAGGGCGGTCTGGCGGCGATGCACCACCCGTTCACCTCGCCGCGCGATATGAGCCCGGAAGAGCTGGCCGCCGCGCCGGTCAACGCCATCGCCAACGCCTATGACATGGTGATCAACGGTTACGAAGTGGGCGGCGGTTCGGTGCGTATTCACCGCAGCGAAATGCAGCAGACGGTGTTCAGCATTCTGGGCATCGACGAACACGAACAGCGCGAGAAGTTCGGCTTCCTGCTGGACGCGCTGAAGTATGGCACGCCGCCGCACGCCGGTCTGGCCTTCGGCCTGGACCGTCTGGTGATGCTGCTAACCGGCACCGACAACATCCGCGACGTCATCGCCTTCCCGAAAACCACCGCGGCGGCCTGCCTGATGACCGACGCACCGAGCTTCGCCAACCCGGCGTCGCTGCAGGAGCTGGCGATCAGCGTGGTAAAGAAAGCCGGTGCGGAACAAGAGAGCGAGTGATGAGTTATAAGCGCCCTGAATCTATCCTGGTAGTGATTTACGCGAAATCCAGTGGTCGGGTGCTGATGTTACAGCGGCGCGACGATACCGAGTTCTGGCAGTCGGTCACCGGCAGCCTGGAACAGGATGAGTCGCCGCCGCATGCCGCGCGGCGTGAGGTCATGGAAGAAGTGGGCATCGATATCGAAGCAGAGCACCTGCCGTTGTTCGATTGCCAGCGCTGCGTGGAGTTTGAACTCTTTGTCCATTTGCGACATCGCTATGCGCCGGGAACCACGCGCAATAAAGAGCACTGGTTCTGTCTGGCGTTGCCCGAGGAGCGCGATCCGGTGATTACCGAGCATCACGCTTACCAATGGCTTGAGGCGGCCGAGGCCGTGAAGTTGACCAAGTCGTGGAGCAATCAGCAGGCGATTGAAGAGTTCGTGATCAATTCAGTCCAGTAGTTTTTTTCGGAGATTTTTTATGGCAGGTCATAGTAAGTGGGCCAACACAAAGCACCGTAAAGCGGCGCAGGACGCCAAGCGCGGTAAAATTTTCACCAAGATTATTCGTGAGCTGGTCACCGCCGCCAAGCTGGGTGGCGGCGATCCGGATTCCAACCCGCGTCTGCGCGCGGCGATGGACAAGGCGCTGTCGAACAACATGACGCGCGACACCATGAACCGTGCAATCGCGCGCGGCGTGGGCGGCGATGATGATACCAATATGGAAACCATCATCTATGAAGGCTACGGCCCTGGCGGCACCGCCGTCATGATCGAATGCCTGAGCGACAACCGCAACCGCACCGTGGCGGAAGTGCGCCACGCCTTTACCAAATGCGGCGGCAACCTCGGCACCGACGGTTCCGTGGCTTATCTGTTCACCAAGAAGGGCGTGATCACCTACGCACCGGGCCTGGATGAAGACAGCGTAATGGAAGCGGCGTTGGAAGCCGGTGCGGAAGACATCGTGACCTATGACGATGGCGCCATCGACGTGTTCACCGCTTGGGAAAGCCTGGGCGCGGTGAAAGACGCGCTGACCGCGGCGGGCTTCGAAGCCGAAGCGGCGGAAGTGTCGATGATCCCATCGACCAAGGCCGACATGGACGCGGAAACCGCGCCTAAGCTGTTGCGCCTGATCGATATGCTGGAAGACTGCGACGACGTGCAGGAAGTTTACCATAACGGTGAAATCTCCGACGAAGTGGCGGCGACGCTGTAATCCGGTAAAACGGGCGCCGCCGTTCGGCGGCGCCGTGCATGCAAGGTGGATGTAGATATGGCGATCATACTCGGTATCGATCCCGGCTCGCGCGTCACCGGCTATGGCCTTATCCGCCAGCAGGGGCGCCAGTTGAGCTATATCGCCAGCGGCTGCATCCGCACGGTGGTGGACGACATGCCGACGCGGCTGAAGCTGATTTACGCCGGCGTCAGCGAGATCATCACCCAGTTTCAGCCCGATTTCTTCGCCATCGAACAGGTGTTTATGGCCAAGAACCCGGATTCGGCGCTCAAGCTCGGCCAGGCGCGCGGCGTCGCGATCGTGGCGGCGGTGAATCAGAACCTGGAAGTGTTCGAGTACGCGGCGCGGCAGGTCAAACAAACCGTGGTCGGCACCGGCGCGGCCGAAAAGGCGCAGGTACAGCACATGGTGCGCTCGCTGCTCAAACTCTCGGCCAACCCGCAGGCGGATGCCGCGGATGCCCTGGCCATCGCCATCACCCACTGCCACCTCAGCCAGAACGTGCTGCGAATGAGCGAAGGGCGGCTGAACCTGGCGCGCGGGCGTTTGCGCTGACGCGAAACGATGATTGCTCAGGCTGGATATTCATCCAGCCTTTTTTATGTTATAAGCTTTACCAGCAACGGCATGGCAGGGCGCCATGCCCGGTAATTCTGCAGGAGGGTAAATGATAGGTCGTCTCAGAGGAAATATTCTGGAAAAGCAGCCGCCGCTGGTGTTACTGGAGGCGAACGGCGTGGGTTATGAAGTGCACATGCCGATGACCTGCTTTTACGAGCTGCCGGAACTGGGGCAAGAGGCCATCGTGTTTACCCACTTCGTGGTGCGTGAAGACGCGCAGCTGCTGTACGGTTTCAACGACAAGCAGGAGCGCGCGCTGTTCCGCGAGCTGATCAAGGTCAACGGCGTCGGGCCGAAGCTGGCGCTGGCCATCCTGTCCGGCATGTCCGCGCAGCAGTTCGTCAGCGCGGTGGAGCGTGAAGAGATCACCGCGCTGGTCAAGTTGCCGGGCGTGGGCAAGAAAACCGCCGAGCGCCTGGTGGTAGAGATGAAAGACCGCTTCAAGGGGCTCAACGGCGATCTGTTCAACAGCAGCGAGATCAGCCTGCCGGCCGCCGCCGACAAAACGCCGGAAGCGGACGCAGAAGCCGAAGCTGTCTCGGCGCTGGTGGCGCTGGGCTATAAGCCGCAGGAAGCCAGCCGCATGGTCAGCAAGATTGCCAAGCCGGGCGCCGACTGCGAAACCCTGATCCGCGACGCGCTGCGCGCCGCCCTGTAAGGCCGAAAAGGGGTAGATAATGATTGAAGCCGATCGCCTGATTTCCGCCGAACCGATCAACGAAGAGGAGATCCTCGATCGCGCCATTCGTCCCAAGCTGCTGACTGAATACGTCGGCCAGCCGCACGTGCGCGAGCAGATGGAGATCTTCATTCAGGCGGCCAAGCAGCGCGGCGACGCGCTCGACCATTTATTGATCTTCGGCCCGCCGGGGCTGGGGAAAACCACCCTGGCCAACATCGTGGCCAACGAAATGGGCGTAAATTTGCGCACTACTTCCGGCCCGGTGCTGGAGAAGGCGGGCGATTTGGCGGCGATGCTGACCAACCTCGAGCCGCACGACGTGTTGTTCATCGACGAAATTCACCGTTTGTCACCGGTGGTGGAAGAAGTATTGTATCCGGCGATGGAAGACTACCAGCTGGATATCATGATCGGCGAAGGGCCGGCGGCGCGTTCGATTAAGCTCGATCTGCCGCCGTTTACCTTGGTGGGCGCCACCACCCGCGCCGGTTCGCTGACCTCGCCGCTGCGCGATCGCTTCGGCATTGTCCAGCGGCTGGAGTTTTATCAGGTGGCGGATCTGCAGCACATCGTCTCGCGCAGCGCCGGGTGCCTGGGGCTGGAGCTGTCCGACGAGGGTGCCCATGAAGTGGCCCGCCGCGCGCGCGGCACGCCGCGTATCGCCAACCGCCTGTTGCGCCGGGTGCGCGATTTCGCTGAAGTGCGCGCCAACGGCGTGATCAGCGGTTCGGTGGCGGCGCAGGCGCTTGATATGCTCAACGTCGATGCCGAAGGCTTCGACTATATGGATCGCAAACTGCTGCTGGCGATTATCGACAAGTTTACCGGTGGCCCGGTCGGGTTGGATAATCTGGCGGCGGCGATCGGTGAAGAGCGCGAAACCATTGAAGACGTGATTGAACCGTTTCTGATCCAGCAGGGCTTTATCCAGCGCACGCCGCGCGGCCGTCTGGCGACGCAGCACGCCTACCGGCACTTTGGTCTCGAACGCGAAGAGTAAATTTTTAATCCGCCAATAAAAAAGGGCCGCAGATGCGGCCCTTGTCATATCCGGGCTTTAATCAAGCCTGTTGTTTTTTGAACAGGCTCAGCGTGAACAGCACGGCAGCGCAGAGCACCACCGAAGGGCCGGCCGGCGTATCGTAAAATGCCGAGAAGGCCAGGCCGCCGGTGACCGCCACCATGCCGAGCAACACGGCGACGCCGGCCATCTGCTCCGGCGTGCGCGCGAAACGGCGAGCGGTCGCCGCTGGAATGATCAGCAGCGAGGTGATGATCAGCGCGCCGACGAATTTCATCGCCAGGCCGATGGTCAACGCGGTGACCAGCATCAGCACGGTGCGAGCCCGCGCCAGATTGACGCCGTCGACGTGCGCCAGCTCCGGGCTGATGGTCATCGACAGCAGATCGCGCCATTGCCACCACAGCACCAACAGCACCACGGCGACGCCGCCGGCGATCATCACAATGTCGCTCAGCGTGACCGACAGCAGATCGCCGAACAGATAGGCCATCAGATCGACCCGCACGTTGGACATCAACGCCACCACCACCAGACCCAGCGACAGGGCGCTGTGGGCCAGAATGCCGAGCAGGGTATCCACCGAAAGCTGCGGGCGGCGTTCCAGCCACACCAGGGCCAGGGCCAGCAGCAGCGTAATGGCGATCACCGCATAGAAAGGATTGATGTCCAGCAACAGGCCAAAGGCGACGCCGAGCAGCGAGGCGTGCGCCAGGGTGTCGCCGAAGTAGGACATGCGGCGCCAAACCACAAAGGAGCCCAGCGGCCCGGCGGCGCTAGCCAGCAACACCCCAGCCAGCCAGCCGGGAAGTAACAATTCGATCATGCTTCGCGGCTCCCGGTTTTCTTCAAGACAATTCTTCCCTGCAGGTCGTGGCGGTGGTTGTGATGGTGGCGATACACCGCCAGCTGCTCTGCGCCGCGGTTGCCGAACATGGCGATGAATTCGGGATGCATCGAGACCACCTCCGGCGCGCCGGAGCAGCAGATATGCTGATTGAGGCACAACACCTCGTCGGTTTTCGCCATCACCAGATGCAGATCGTGCGAGACCATCAGTACGGCGCAGCCCAGTTCCTTGCGCAGCTGATCGATCAGGTCGTACAGCGCCAGTTGGCCGTTGACGTCCACCCCTTGCGTGGGTTCGTCCAGCACCAGCAGCTGCGGTTTATTCAGCAGCGCTCGCGCCAGCAGTACGCGTTGGTTCTCACCGCCGGAGAGCTTTTGCATCGGCTGGTCGAGCAGGTGGGCGGCGTGCACGCGCTTGAGCGCCGGCAGAATGTCGGCTTTCTTTACGCCGGGTTTAAGACGCATAAAGCGGCTGACGGTCAGCGGCAGGGTGGCGTCGAGGTGGAGTTTTTGCGGCACGTAGCCGATGCGCAGGTCGGGCTCCCGCTCCAGCGTGCCGGCGGTTGGTTTGACCAATCCCAGCACCACGCGTACCAGTGTGGATTTGCCCGCGCCGTTCGGGCCAAGCAGCGTGAGAATACGGCCGGGCTGCAGGCTGAGGGAAATGTTCGACAGCACCTTGCGGCTGCCGAAGGCGACGGAGATATTTTTTAGCGTTATCAGTGTAGACATCTCGAGATTACAGGTTGCAGAACGAAGCGGATGTTATAATATCACGCCTTGTTGATGAAAACGATGGGATTACTGATGATGGCACAGAAAAATAAATGGCTGCAGCGCACGCTGCTGGCCAGCGCACTGTTGATGGCCGGCCCGCTGAGCAGCGCTTCCGCTGCGGTGGTGACCTCGATTCGCCCCTTAGGCTTTATCGCTTCGGCCATCGCCGACGGCGTGACGCCGACCGAGGTGTTGCTGCCGGACGGCGCTTCGCCGCACGATTTTGCGTTGCGTCCTTCCGATCTCCAGCGCTTGCGTTCCGCTGACCTGGTGTTGTTGGTCGGGCCGGACATGGAAGCGTTCTTGAACAAGGCGCTGGTGCCGATCTCGGCGACGCGAAAGCTGGCTATCAGTGAACTGCCGGCGGTGAAGCCGCTGCTGATGAAAGGCGAAGAGGACGACGATCATGAACATGCAGGCGAAGCGCATAACCATGCCGATGACGATCATGGGCATCATCACGGCGAGTACAATATGCACGTTTGGCTGTCGCCGGAGATAGCAAAAGTGACCGCGATCGCGATTCACGACAGATTGTTGGAACTTATGCCGCAAAATAAGGACAAATTAGACGCAAACCTGCGCCAGTTCGAGAATCTGCTGACGCAAACTGACAAAAATGTTGGTAACATGCTTACGCCTGTGCAAGGTAAGGGTTATTTTGTTTTTCATGATGCTTACGGCTACTTTGAAAAACACTACGGTTTGAGTCCGCTGGGCCATTTCACCGTCAATCCCGAAATTCAGCCTGGAGCACAGCGCCTACACCAAATTCGAACACAGTTGGTTGAGCAGAAAGCGGTATGCGTTTTTGCTGAGCCACAATTCAGGCCGGCCGTAATCAATGCCGTCGCCAAGGGTACCAAAGTGCGTTCCGGAACGCTGGACCCGCTGGGCATCGGCATCGCGCTGGGGAAGGACAGCTACGGGAAATTCCTGACTCAGCTGTCAAACCAGTACGTGAGCTGCCTGAAGTAAGCTTATGAGGATAATATCGAGTGCAGCAGATAGTCCGAACTATCGCTCTGGCGTATAACAACCTGCCACGGCCCCACCGCGTCATGCTGGGGTCGCTGACAGTCGTCACATTGGCCGTCGCTGTTTGGCGGCCTTTTGTTTACCACCCAGAACACAACCCCATCGCCAAGAGCGTCGAGTTAGAATCCAGCCAGATGCGGTCATTGCTCCCTGAAGCCAGTGAACCGATAGATGTCGACCAACCCACCCCCGATGACGAAATCCCGCAGGATGAGCTGGACCAGAAGGATGCCGGCGATGATGGCGTGCATGAATATGTGGTTTCCACCGGCGACACCCTTGGCAGCATTCTGACGCAGTACGGCATCGATATGTCGGATGTCACCTTGCTGGCTTCGCAAAACCGCGATCTGCGTAACCTGAAGATCGGCCAACAGCTGTCGTGGACCGTGAACGACGCAGGCGATTTGCAGCAGTTGACCTGGGAGATTTCCCGCCGCGAAACTCGCACCTATGATCGCGTCGGCAACAGCTTCAAGGAGTCAAAAGAGGCGCAGCAGGGCGAATGGCGCAACAACGTGATCAGCGGCCGGGTCAACGGCAGCTTCGTCAGCAGCGCCGGCGACGCCGGGCTGAGCCGTAACGAAATCAACTCGGTGATCAAGGCGTTGCAGTGGCAGCTCGATTTCCGCAAGCTGCGCAAAGGCGATCAGTTCTCCGTGCTGATGTCGCGTGAGCATTTCGACGGTAAGAAATCGCAAAGCCAGCTGTTGGGCGTGCGTTTGCGCACCGGCGGCAAGGATTACTATGCGATCCGCGCCGAAGACGGCAAATTCTACGATCGCCAGGGCTCTGGCCTGGCGCGCGGCTTCATGCGTTTCCCGACCATGAAACAGTTCCGCATCTCCTCCAACTTCAACCCGCGCCGCGTGAACCCGGTGACCGGCCGCGTGGCGCCGCACAAGGGCGTCGATTTCGCCATGCCGGTCGGCACGCCGGTGCTGGCGGTCGGTGACGGTGAGGTGGTGATCGCCAAACGCAGCGGCGCAGCGGGCAACTATGTGGCGATCCGCCACGGTCGTCAGTACACCACGCGCTATATGCACCTGAAAAAACTGCTGGTGAAACCAGGCCAGAAGGTGAAACGCGGCGATCGCATTGCGCTCTCCGGCAACACCGGCCGCTCCACCGGGCCGCATCTGCACTTTGAACTGTGGACCGGCCAACAGGCGGTGAACCCGCTGACGGCCAAGCTGCCGCGTTCCGAAGGGCTGGGCGGCAAAGACCGCAGCGATTATCTGGCGCAGGTGAAGGAAGTGGTTCCTCAGCTGCAGTTGGATTAACACCCCCTTTTTCCGGCGCTTCGGCGCCGTTAATTTCATCGGCCTGATTGCGGGCCGATGCTGTTTTATCTGGGCGGTTCGCGGTTGTTAATTGCAAAATCGGTGCTGGCAATTATGATTAGCCGAATCGCTAAGCCAAGAGCATGTGCATGCAAAACGAGAAGAAATCGAACGTAGAGTTCATTCCGCAGTTTCAAAAAGCCTTTTTATACCCGCGCTACTGGGGCGTGTGGTTGGGAACCGGTCTAATGGCCGGCATTTCGCTGGTGCCTGCGCGCCTGCGCGATCCGGTGCTGGGTGCGGTCGGCAAACTGGCCGGCAAGCTGGCGAAGGGCGCGCGCCGTCGTGCCCGCATCAACCTGCTGTATTGCTTGCCGGAATTGCCGGAAAGCGACCGTGAGCACATTATCGACCAGATGTTCGCCTGCGCGCCGCAGTCGATGGTGCTGATGGCGGAGCTGGCCTGCACCAAGCCCGAGAAAGTGCTCAAGCGCGTGCGTTGGCACGGTGAAGAGGTGTTGGACAAGATCCGGGCGGAAGGGCGCAACGTGATTTTCCTGGTGCCTCACGGCTGGGCGGTGGATGTGCCGGCGATGTTGATGGCCGCGCGCGGCCAACCGATGGCGGCGATGTTTCACAACCAGCGCAATCAGCTGATCGACTACCTGTGGAACGCCGTGCGTCGTAAATTCGGCGGCCGCATGCACGCGCGCAATGACGGCATCAAACCGTTTATCAGTTCAGTTCGCCAGGGGTATTGGGGTTATTATCTGCCCGATCAGGATCACGGCGCTGAGCACAGCGAGTTTGTCGACTTCTTCGCCACCTATAAGGCGACCTTGCCGGCGGTCGGGCGGCTGATGAAGGTATGCCGTGCGGCGATCGTGCCGTTGTTCCCGGTGTACGACGGCAAAACCAGCATGCTGGATATCTATATTCGCGAGCCGATGGACGATCTGGCCGAAGCCGATGACCCACGGATTGCCCGCCGTATGAATGAAGAAGTGGAAAACCTGGTGGGCCCGAACCCGGAGCAGTACACCTGGATCCTCAAATTGTTGAAGACGCGCAAAGAAGGGGAGATTGAACCCTACTCGCGCGACGATCTGTATCGTTAATCCTTTCTACCGCTAACGCCGGCAGGGTCACAACCCGACCGGCGTCTATTCAGATGTGTACCCTACAGCCGCGCGCCCGCAGGATGTCGACGACTTTCGGCGTGTGGGTGAAATCGTTCCAGCGCAGATCAAGCTTGCGCAGCCGGCTCAGTTCGCCGAGGCTTTCCGGCAGATCGCTCAGGCGGTTGGCGCGCAGATCCAGGCTTCTCAGCGCCGTCAGCTCACCGATATTTTCCGGCAGGCGCGTCAGCTGGTTGAAACGCAGGTTCAACTCGCTCAACCGCGGTAGCCGGCAGAAGGCTGCCGGCAGTTCGGCGATGGCGTTGCTGGCCGCGTCGAGTATCTCCAGCTCACCGAGCTGTGCCATTACCGCCGGCAGCGCGGTCAGGGCATTTTTCATGATATGCAGTTCGCGCAGCGCGCGCAGTTGCCCGATTTCGGCGGGCAGGCTGCCGATGCGGTTGTTGTATAAACGCAGCTCCTGCAACGCCGCCAGACTCGGTATTGCCTGCGGCAAGGCGGTCAGTTGGTTATCGGTCGCGTTGAGGTAAACCAGCTGCTGTAGCTGCGCCAGCGAGCGCGGCAGATCGCTAAAGCCGTTGTCGCTCAGGTAGAGGTATTTCAACCGATGCAGTTGCCCCAGTTCCTCGGGGAGTTCGCTGGCGCGATTGTGGCCGAAGTCGAACATCTCAAGCTGTTGCAACTGGCCAATCTCCGGCGGCAGGTGGCCGATCTGATTGCAGGAGATGTTCAGTACCTGCAGGTTGCGGTGTTGCAAGATGGAGGCGGGGAAGGCCGTCAGCTGATTGTCGTACAGGCTGATTTTGCGCAGCGCATGGCCGGTTAGCTGCGATTCGTCGAGCTGCGTCAGACCGCGCCCATCGAGATCGAGCGCATCACCGGTCGAGGCTGGATTGCGTTGGTGGAGCATGGCGTTCTCCGTCGTTTATGGCGGTGTCAGGGCAAAAAAAATGCCGGCCAACGTGAGCCGGCCGGCATGTCGTCTGCGGCGTGGATTACTCGACGCGCAGAATACGGCTGGTATTGGTGGTGCCGACGGTTTCCATCACGTCGCCCTGGGTGACGATCACCAGATCGCCGGAGACCAGGAAGCCTTTGTCACGCAGGCGATTGACGGCTTCATTGGCGGCGATCACGCCGTCTTTGTGGCTGTCGAAATACACCGGCGTCACGCCGCGATACAGCGCGGTCAGGTTCAGCGTGTGCTCATGCCGCGACATGGCGAAGATCGGCAGGCCGGAGCTGATGCGCGACATCATCAGCGCAGTGCGGCCGGATTCGGTCATGGCGATCAGCGCGGTGACGCCTTTCAGGTGGTTGGCGGCGTACATCGAAGACATGGCGATCGCCTCTTCGATGTTGTCGAACTGTACGTCCAGGCGGTGTTTGGAAACGTTGATGCTCGGGATCTTCTCGGCACCCAGACAAACGCGCGCCATCGCCGCCACGGTTTCCGCCGGGTATTGGCCAGCGGCGGTTTCCGCCGACAGCATGACGGCGTCGGTGCCGTCCAGCACGGCGTTGGCTACGTCCATGACTTCGGCGCGGGTCGGCATCGGGTTGGTGATCATCGACTCCATCATCTGGGTCGCGGTGATCACCGCGCGGTTCAGGGTGCGGGCGCGGCGGATCAGTTTCTTCTGAATGCCGACCAGTTCCGGATCGCCGATTTCGACGCCCAGGTCGCCACGGGCCACCATCACCACGTCGGAGGCCAGAATAATGTCGTCCATCGCTTCGTCGGTGCAAACCGCTTCGGCGCGCTCAACCTTGGACACGATCTTGGCGTTGCAGCCGGCATCGCGCGCCAGGCGGCGGGCATAGTTCAGATCTTCACCGGTACGCGGGAAGGAGACCGCCAGGTAGTCGACGCCAATCTTGGCGGCGGTCACGATGTCCGCCTTGTCTTTTTCGGTCAGGGCTTCGGCCGACAGGCCACCGCCGAGTTTGTTGATGCCCTTGTTGTTGGATAGCGGGCCGCCGACGGTCACTTCGGTAAACACTTTCATGCCCTGAACTTCGAGCACTTTCAGCTGAACGCGGCCGTCATCGAGCAGCAGGACGTCGCCCGGCACCACATCGGCTGGCAGGCCTTTATAGTCGATACCAACTTTTTCTTTATCGCCTTCGCCTTTTGACAGGTTGGCGTCCAGCAGGAATTTATCGCCCACGTTGAGGAAGATTTTGCCTTCCTTGAAGGTGGATACGCGAATTTTCGGCCCTTGCAGATCGCCGAGGATAGCGACGTGACGCCCCAGCTTGGCAGCAATTTCGCGTACTTTGTCAGCGCGAGCCTGGTGATCTTCCGGGCTGCCGTGGGAGAAGTTAAGCCGAACTACGTTGGCGCCGGCGGCAATGATCTTTTCCAGATTATTGTCGCGGTCTGTAGCCGGACCCAGGGTGGTAACGATTTTGGTTCTTCTGAGCCGTCTGGACATGTATTACTCCGTTGACTGGTGAAGCAAATATTGGTGTTGCGATAACGTCGGATAACGAAACCAGGCGTGAAATGTAATTTTACAACACTGATATTTCACCCGGGTTACCCGTATGAGCATGTTAACAGGGTACCGCCTCTGATGCCGTCATTCAAATGTCTGTTGAACGGCGATTTTTTCTTCGTCGGGTCACGAATCAAAACTGTTGGGAATGACCACGCCTTTATCAAAGCGCGATTCTTTGAGCGCTTCTTTGACCCGCTTCAAGTTATCTCTGAATTTAGCCCCTCGGCGCAAGGTAAATCCGGTGGCGAGCACGTCAATGAGCGTTAATTGCGCGATCCGCGACACCATCGGCATGTAAACGTCGGTGTCTTCGGGCACGTCGAGCAGCAGGGCCAGGGTCGCCGCCTGGGCGAGCGGGGTGTCGCGCGAGGTGATAGCCAGTACCGTGGCGTCGTTCTCCCGCGCCAGGTGGGCCATCTCCACCAGATTCTTGGTGCGGCCGGTGTGTGAGATCAGCACCACCACGTCGCCTTCGCTGGAGTTCATGCAGCTCATGCGCTGCATGACGATGTCATCAAAGTAGACCACCGGAATGTTGAAGCGGAAAAATTTGTTCATCGCATCGTGCGCCACCGCCGCGGAGGCACCCAGCCCGAAGAAAGAGATCTTTTTTGCCTGGGTGAGCAGGTCAACCGCACGATTGATTGCGGCAATATCCAAATTTGCCTTTACTGTATCGAGGCTGGCCATTACCGATTCGAAGATCTTGCTGGTATAGGAATCGACGCTGTCATCTTCCTCAACGTTACGGTTTACGTAGGGCGTGCCGTTAGCCAGGCTTTGGGCGAGATGCAGTTTGAAGTCGGGAAAGCCTTTGGTATCAAGGCGGCGGCAAAAACGGTTGACGGTAGGTTCGCTGACGTCGGCCATGCGCGCCAGCGTGGCGATGCTGGAGTGAATGGCGGTCTGCGGGGAGGCCAGGATCACCTCGGCGACTTTCCTTTCAGATTTGCTCAGGCGTTCCAGATGGCTCTGGATTTTGTCCAGCGTATTCATATAACGAGAGTCACTCATGGTTTTATCCCTGTGGCTTTCAAGCAACAGCGTCGAATTTCGCCCGTGTTCGCCGTGCGAGCAGACGCCAAACGAGCGGCTGTAACCTGGAATCGATAGGGTATGTCGATTTCAAACAAAGGAGAAATCAATGCCGGTTTAGTGAAAATATACTACGTGCTGGTAACCGTTGGCAGTCTCGACAGGGTGTATGCAGGCTTTTTTCACCAGAATATGACCTGTGTCTAACTTTCATAATGGTAACAGAGCGTCAAAAAAGACGAAAAGTTACAGTTTTGCCCACCTGCAACGGCTCTGCCGCGCAGTGGCGCTTACCACTGGAATCTTTGGGGCTTTTTTTCTGCTTTTGCACCGGGTTTGCTGGCCGTAGTCAAACAGAGTACATTAGTAATGTAAGAAAATTACAAATATCCTGCAACGAGGAGATGAACATGGCGGTAACCTCTACAGCCCAGGCGTGTGACCTGGTTATTTTCGGCGCGAAAGGTGATTTGGCGCGCCGTAAGCTGCTGCCTTCCCTGTACCAGTTAGAGAAAGCCGGACACATCCACCCGGATACGCGGATCATCGGCGTCGGCCGCGCGGAGTGGGATAAACAAGCCTATACCGAAGTGGTCAAGGAAGCGCTTGGCACCTTCATGAAGGAAAAACTGGATGACGAACTCTGGGCCACGCTAAGCGCGCGCCTGGACTTCTGCAACCTGGACGTCAACGACAGCAAGAACTTTACCAAATTGGGTAAAATGCTGGATCAGAAGCACCGCACCACCATCAACTACTTTGCCATGCCGCCAAGCACCTTTGGCGCCATCTGCAAAGGGCTGGGCGAAGCCAAGCTGAACCATGAGCCGGCGCGCGTGGTGATGGAGAAACCGCTGGGCACCGATTTGGCGTCCTCACGCGTGATCAACGATCAGGTGGCGGAGTACTTCAACGAATCCCAGGTTTACCGTATCGACCACTATCTCGGCAAAGAGACAGTGCTGAACCTGTTGGCGCTGCGTTTCGCCAACTCGCTTTTCGCCTCCAACTGGGATAACCGCACCATCGATTCGGTGCAGATCACCGTAGCGGAAGAGGTGGGCATCGAAGGGCGTTGGGGTTACTTCGACCAGGCCGGCCAGATGCGCGACATGATCCAGAACCACCTGCTGCAGATCCTGACCATGATCGCCATGTCGCCGCCGGCGGATCTGACCACCGACCGCATCCGCGACGAGAAGGTGAAGGTGCTGCGCTCGCTGCGCCGCATCGATCAGACCAATGTCCGGGAAACCACCGTGCGCGGCCAGTATACCGCCGGCTTCGTCCAGGGCAAGAAAGTGCCGGGTTATCTGGAAGAGGAAGGGGCGAACAAGAGCAGCAGCACCGAAACCTTCGTCTCTATCCGCGTGGATATCGACAACTGGCAGTGGGCCGGCGTGCCGTTCTACCTGCGTACCGGTAAACGTCTGCCGACCAAATGTTCGGAAGTGGTGGTGTACTTCAAAAACCCGCCGCTTAACCTGTTCAGCGATTCTTACCAGCAGTTGCCGCAGAACAAGCTGACCATCCGCCTGCAGCCGGACGAAGGCATCGAAATTCAGGTGCTGAACAAGGTGCCGGGGCTGGATCACAAGCACCGCCTACAGACCACCAAGCTGGACCTGAGCTTCTCGGAAACCTTTAACCAGGAGCACGTGGCGGACGCCTACGAGCGCCTGCTGCTGGAGACCATGCGCGGCATTCAGGCGCTGTTCGTGCGCCGCGATGAAGTGGAAGAAGCCTGGAAGTGGGTCGACTCCATCATGGACGCATGGAAAGCCGACAACGAGGCGCCTAAGCCTTACCAGGCGGGCACCTGGGGGCCGGTGGCCTCGGTGGCGATGATCACCCGCGACGGCCGCTCCTGGAACGAGTTCGAATAATGCGTAATGCCGGCAGCTTGTCTGCCGGCTTTTTTTTGCCTGCGATCTGCGCGTGGGCCACATCACTTACGGTACGGCCGGACGTCCGCGCATTTGTGCGGAGCCCTGTGGCAGGGGCGTGCCATTGTTAACCGCGAGTAATGGAGAAATAACGATGAAAAACTGGAAAACCAGCGCCGAGCAGATCCTGACGGCGGGGCCGGTGGTGCCTGTTATCGTGATCAACAAGCTGGAGCAGGCGGTGCCGCTGGCGAAAGCGCTGGTTGCCGGCGGCGTGCGGGTATTGGAGGTGACGCTGCGCACCGCCTGCGGGCTGGAGTCTATCCGCGCTATCGCCGAAGAGGTGCCGGAGGCGATCATCGGCGCCGGTACGGTGATCAACCCGCAGCAGCTGCGGCAGGTGACCGAAGCCGGGGCGCAGTTCGCCATCAGCCCAGGGCTGACCGAGGCCTTGCTGCAGGCGGCGACGGCGGGACCCATCCCGCTGATCCCGGGCATCAGCACCGTGTCTGAACTGATGCAGGGCATGGATCACGGTCTGCGGGAATTCAAATTCTTCCCGGCGGAAGCCAACGGCGGCGTGAAGGCGCTGCAGGCGATCGGCGGCCCGTTCCCGCAGGTGCGTTTTTGCCCGACCGGCGGTATTACGCCAAACAATTACCGCGATTATCTGGCGCTGAAAAGCGTGCTTTGCATCGGCGGTTCCTGGCTGGTGCCGGCGGACGCGCTCGAAAAAGGCGACTATGCGCGCATCACTGAATTGGCGCGCAGCGCCGTCAGCGGCGCCGCGTTGTAACCCGCGCCAGGCCTGGCGTTGGCGCTTATTTGCTCACCCGCGGATATCGCAAGGCTCAACGCTCCGTTGAGCCTTTTTTAATTTTTATCGCGATTAACTTTCTTATTTTTAACCCGTTTTTTTCTGCTTTTTGATGAAAACGGCAGTTTGCTTTCTTATTTTGGCTGTGGTAAAAATATCTCAGTTGAAAATTTTACTTTTATGAGGATATTGGGCAAATCGCACGGTGTGCGGCTGATAATAGAGAACTATTATGATGACTATTAACGGAACTACCCTCAGAACCTCTACGTGCCAACTCTTCCTGTCTGCGATCCTTGCCAGTGAGCATCACTGGTGCAGCGAGCTATAGCGTCTTTCTCCCTTAACCGGTGCGGGTAGCGGGCTTAGGCCTTCGTTCTACCGTTCAGCCGGGCAAACATTCTTTTTGCGTTTGGGTCAGTTTATCCCCAGGGATCTCTGCGTCTTGCGCGCCGTACTGCGGCCGTTCGACGAGATAAATCGGGATAAATATGCCTTGGCGCGTGTTATTCGCCGTTTGGGAGAAAAATTATGATTTATTGGATCTTTTTAGGTTTGGCCATCATGACCGAAATCATCGGTACCTTGTCGATGAAATACGCCAGCGTCAATGGCGGCATGATCGGGCATATCGTGATGTACGTGATGATCACCGCGTCTTATGTGCTGCTGTCGGTGGCGGTAAAACGCGTGGCGTTGGGCGTAGCCTATGCGCTGTGGGAAGGTATCGGCATTCTGTTCATCACCCTGTTCAGCGTGCTGTGGTTCGACGAGCCAATCTCGGCGCTGAAAGTACTGGGCCTGGCTACGCTGATCGCCGGCATCATGCTGGTGAAATCCGGTACCCGCAAAGAGCGAAAACAGGTCAGCCCGCGAGGTGACAACCATGCAACAGTTTGAGTTGTACCACATTGGGTTTCTGGGGCTGGCCATCGTGCTGGAAATCATCGCCAACATCTTCCTGAAGATGTCGGACGGCTTCCGTAAAATTTGGCTGGGATTGCTGTCGCTGCTGTCGGTGCTCGGCGCGTTCAGCGCCCTGGCGCAGGCGGTGAAGGGCATCGATCTGTCGATCGCTTATGCGTTGTGGGGCGGTTTCGGTATCGCCGCCACTATCGCCGCGGGCTGGATCATGTTCGGCCAGCGGTTAAACGCCAAAGGCTGGATCGGCCTGGCGCTGTTGCTGGCGGGGATGGTGATCCTTAAACTGTCCTGATAGCGGGCAATAAAAAACCGCAGGCGTTGCCGTCTGCGGTTTTTTTTCGTCTGCGCTCAGGCTTACAGCGCGGCGATGATTTTGATTTCCACTTTATATTTCGGATTCATCAGCTGCGCCTGCACGGTGCAACGTACCGGCGCGCTGCCGGCAACGACCCAGGCGTCCCAGGCGGCGTTCATCGCGGCGAAGTCGGCGGTATTGGCCAGGAAGATGGTGGCGTCCAAAATGCGGCTTTTATCCGAGCCTACGCGCGCCAGCAGCACGTCGATGGCTGCAAGCGCGTTGGCGGTCTGCGCGGTCGCGTCATCATCCAGGTTCTCCGGCACGCTGGTGTAGTAAACGGTCTCGTTGTGCACCACGGCTTCGGACCAGCGCTGATCGGGATCAATTCTTTCGATATTCATTTGCTTATCTCCATATCATAGTCCCGCTCAGGGTAGCACAGCCGGTGATGAAAAAGCGCGGCGATAAAGTGGGTGGTAGCCGGGCGGCAGGCTTGGCATAATCACCGCTGAATGACACCGGCAGAGAGACAGCGTGACAGACGATTTTGCAACAGACGGCGCATTGGCGCAGGCTATCAAGGGATTCAAACCGCGTGAGCCGCAGCGGCAGATGGCGCAGGCCGTCACCGAGGCGATCAATTTCAAGCAGGAGCTGGTGGTGGAAGCCGGCACCGGCACCGGCAAAACCTTCGCTTATCTGGCGCCGGCGCTGCGCGCCGATCGCAAAGTGATCATCTCCACCGGTTCGAAAGCGTTGCAGGATCAGCTGTATGCGCGCGATCTGCCCACCGTCGCCAAGGCGCTGAAGTACAAAGGCAAGCTGGCGCTGCTGAAGGGGCGCTCCAACTACCTGTGCCTGGAGCGGCTGGAGCAGCAGTCGATGGCCGGCGGCGAACTGGCGGGGCAGACGCTGATCGATTTGGTGCAGCTGCGCAAGTGGTCGTCGCAGACCAAAGAAGGCGACATCAGCACCTGCAGCGAAGTGGCGGAAGACAGTTTCGTCTGGCCATTGGTGACCAGCACCAATGACAACTGCCTGGGCAGCGACTGCCCGCTGTATCAGGATTGCTTCGTGGTTAAAGCGCGCCGCCGCGCGATGGATGCGGATGTGGTGGTGGTGAACCATCACCTGTTCCTGGCGGATATGGTGGTGAAAGAGGGCGGTTTCGCCGAGCTGATCCCGGAAGCCGAGGTGATGATTTTTGATGAGGCGCACCAAATCCCCGACATCGCCAGCCAGTATTTCGGCCAGCAGCTTACCAGCCGCCAGTTGCTGGATCTGGCGAAGGACATCACCATCGCCTACCGCACCGAGGTGCGCGATGCCGCTCAACTGCAAAAAAGCGCCGACCGTCTCAGCCTGAGCACGCAAGATTTTCGCCTTAATCTGGGAGAGCCGGGTTTTCGCGGCAATCTGCGCGATGTGCTCGGGGAGCCGAACGTGCAGCGCGCTTTATTGCTGCTCGATGACGCGTTGGAGCTGTGTTACGACGTCATGAAACTGTCGCTGGGGCGTTCGGCGCTGCTGGATGCCGCTTTTGAGCGCGCCACGCTGTATCGCGCGCGCCTTAAACGGCTGAAGGCGGTGACGGAGCCGGGCTACAGCTATTGGTATGAATGCAATTCACGCCACTTCGTGTTGGCGCTGACGCCGCTGACGGTGGCCGATCGGTTCCGCGAAATGCTGGACGAGAAGCCGGGCAGCTGGATCTTTACCTCGGCCACGCTGTCGGTCAACGATCGGTTGGGCCATTTCACCGAACGCTTGGGGCTGACCAAGGCCAAAACGCTGCTGCTGCCGAGCCCGTTCGACTATGCCAAACAGGCGTTGCTGTGCGTGCCGCGCTTTTTGCCTTCGCCGAATCAGCCCGGCGGGGCGCGCCAACTGGCGCGCATGCTGCGGCCATTAATCGAAGCCAACAACGGCCGCTGCTTCTTCTTGTGCACCTCGCACCAGATGATGCGTGAGCTGGCGGAAGAGTTTCGCGCCACGATGACGCTGCCGGTGCTGTTGCAGGGGGAAACCAGCAAAGGCCAGCTGTTGGCGCAGTTTGTCGCCGCCGGTAACGCGCTGCTGGTGGCGACCAGCAGTTTCTGGGAAGGGGTGGACGTGCGCGGCGATGCGCTGTCCTGCGTCATCATCGATAAACTGCCGTTCACGTCACCGGACGATCCGTTGCTGAAGGCGCGTATTGAAGATTGCCGCCTGCGCGGCGGCGATCCGTTCAATGATGTGCAGTTGCCGGATGCGGTCATCACCCTGAAACAGGGCGTCGGCCGTTTGATCCGCGACACCGACGATCGCGGCGTGCTGGTGATTTGCGATAACCGTCTGGTGATGCGCCCTTACGGCGAGGTGTTCCTCAATAGCCTGCCGCCCACGCCGCGCACCCGCGATCTGAAGCAGGCAATCGCCTTCCTGCAGGCCGCCGACACGTCGGCCACGTGAAAGATGAAGGGCTTACGGGGCTGTGCTACAATGCGCGCCCTGTATGAAAAACCCAGTTTTATTCCCGCCAGAGGTTGGCATGTCCACGCGAATTTTAGCGATCGATACCGCGACGGAAGCCTGTTCCGTCGCCGTCTGGAATCAAGGCGAAATCCACGCCCTGTTTGAGCTGTGCCCACGCGAGCATACGCAACGAATTTTACCTATGGTGCAGCAGGTGCTGGCGGAATCCGGTCTGGCGCTCAACCAGCTCGATGCGCTGGCCTTCGGCCGTGGCCCCGGCAGCTTTACCGGGGTGCGCATCGGTATCGGCATCGCTCAAGGCCTGGCGCTGGGCGCCGATCTGCCGATGATCGGCGTTTCCACGCTGCAAACCATGGCGCAGGGCGCCTGGCGCGTCAGCGGCGCGGAGCGTGTGCTGGCGGCGATCGATGCGCGCATGGGTGAAGTTTACTGGGGGCAGTTCGAACGCCAGGCGGACGGCCGCTGGTGGGAAAGCGAAAGCGAGGCCGTGCTGTCGCCGGCGCAGGCGCTGGAGCGTGCGCAGCGCCTGCAGGGCGAATGGGCCCATGTTGGCACCGGGTGGCAAACCTACCCCGATCTGGTCAAGGGTTCCACGCTGAGCGTGCGCGACGGCCAGATGCTGTTGCCGCAGGCGCAAGACATGCTGCCGCTGGCGCTGCAGGCCTGGCAAGAAGGGCTGGCGGTAGCGGTGGAAAATGCCGAGCCGACCTACCTGCGCAATGAAGTGACCTGGAAAAAACTGCCGGGCCGCGACTGATCGCGGCGTATTGTGCTGATGTTGATGCCGGGCGATGAAGGCCTGCAACTTGAACGATGAAACGCGGTCAAAGTTACAGCCATTTCAGGAGATTGCGACCATGTTAATCCGCACTGCAAGTAAAAAGCTGTCGCTGCTGGCCGTCGCCTGCGGCGCGCTGGTTTTATCCGGGTGCGTCACCGTACCGGATGCGATCAAAGGCTCCAGCCCTACGCCGGTGACTCAGCTTTCCTCGGTACAAAATGCACCCAACCTGTTTACCGGTGCGGAAGCCCGCTTCGGCGGCACCGTGGTGAACGTCGCCAACGAACAAGGGCGCACGGTGCTGGAGATTGCGGCGGTGCCGCTCGACAGCGGTGCGCGGCCGATATTGGGTGAACCCTCGCGCGGCCGCTTGCTGGCCACGGTAAACGGTTTCCTCGAGCCGGTTGATTTCAAAGGCCAACTGGTGACCGTTGTCGGCCCCATTACCGGCCTGAAAGAGGGGCGGATCGGCATGACGCCGTATCGCTTCGTGACGATGAACGTGACCGGTTTCAAACGCTGGCATCTGGTGCAACAGGTGGTGATGCCGCCAGCGCCGATGGGGCCCTGGGGCTGGCGCGGAGGTCCGTGGGGACCCGGTTGGGGCGCAGGCTATGGCTGGTACAACCCTGGCCCGGCGCAGGTGCAAACCATCGTAACCGAGTAGCATACGCTTGATGTGAACAAATTTGACAGGGCGGCTCAGGCCGCCCTTTTGCTTTTTGGGATAAGGAATATCCGACAATTAGTGACGTACATCGCAACCTGAATAATGTTTAAAACCCGAACTGGTCTGCTGAGTTAAAATATTGTTATGGTTAGGCTGCGAGTTTGAGGGCTGCGATGATAATTAGTAATGATTTCAGGAGTAATACCTTGGATAAGGTCTGGTTAAAACGGTATCCGGCAGATGTGCCCGCAGAGATTGATGCCGATCGCTATTCGTCGTTGATCGAAATGTTTGAGCATGCCGTGCAGCGCTATGCCGATCAGCCCGCCTTTATCAATATGGGCGAGGTGATGACCTTCCGCAAACTGGAAGAACGCAGCCGGGCTTTCGCGGCTTACCTGCAAAATGAACTGGGCCTGAAGAAGGGCGACCGCGTCGCACTGATGATGCCTAACCTATTGCAATACCCCATCGCCCTGTTCGGCATTCTGCGCGCCGGCATGGTGGTGGTCAACGTCAACCCGCTGTATACCCCGCGTGAGCTGGAGCACCAGTTGAACGACAGCGGCGCCAGCGCCATCGTCATCGTTTCCAACTTTGCCCATACGCTGGAAAAAGTGGTGTTCAACACTCAGGTCAAGCACGTGATCCTGACGCGCATGGGCGATCAGCTGTCGGCCGCCAAAGGCACGCTGGTCAACTTCGTGGTCAAGTATGTCAAGCGTCTGGTGCCGAAATACAACCTGCCGGACGCCATTTCATTCCGCAGCGCGCTGCAGCGCGGCCGCCGCCTGCAGTATGTAAAACCGGACATCATTAATGCCGATCTGGCCTTCCTGCAATATACGGGCGGCACCACCGGGGTGGCGAAGGGCGCGATGCTGACGCACCGCAACATGCAGGCCAACCTCGAGCAGGCCAAGGCCGCCTATTCGCCGCTGTTCCGCGAAGGGCAGGAACTGGTGGTGACGGCGTTGCCGCTGTATCACATTTTCGCGCTGACGGTGAACTGCCTGCTGTTTATCGATCTGGGCGGGCGCAATTTGCTGATCACCAACCCACGCGACATTCCTGGGCTGGTGAAAGAACTGGGCAAATATCCGTTCACCGCCATGAGCGGGGTGAATACGCTGTTCAACGCGTTGCTGAACAACGAAGAGTTCCACAAGCTCGATTTCTCTACGCTGCGTTTCTCGGTCGGCGGCGGCATGTCGGTGCAAAAAGCGGTGGCCGAGAAGTGGGAGAAAACCACCGGTAAACACCTGCTGGAAGGTTATGGCCTGACGGAGTGCGCGCCGTTGGTGGCCGGTAACCCTTACGATCTGAAACACTACAGCGGCAGCATCGGCCTGCCGGTGCCGTCGACGGACATTCGTCTGGTGGACGACAATGGCCAGGATGTACCGCCGGGCGAACCGGGCGAACTGTGGGTCAAAGGGCCGCAAGTTATGTTAGGCTATTGGCAGCGCCCGGACGCCACCGACGAAGTGCTGAAAGATGGCTGGTTGGCGACCGGCGATGTGGTGACCGTAGATGAGCAGGGGTTCGTGCGCATCGTCGACCGCAAGAAAGACATGATCCTGGTCTCCGGTTTCAACGTTTACCCGAACGAGATCGAGGACGTGGTCAGCCAGCATCCGAAAGTGCTGGAATGTGCGGCGATCGGTGTGCCGAGCGAGGTCTCCGGCGAAACGGTGAAGATCTGCGTGGTGAAGAAAGACGCCTCGCTGACCAAGGAAGAGCTGTTGACCCATTGCCGTCGGCACCTGACCGGGTATAAAGTGCCTAAAATTGTTGAGTTCCGCGATGAACTGCCGAAGTCTAACGTCGGCAAGATTTTGCGGCGAGAACTGCGCGATGAGCTAAAAACGCCGAAGCCGGCCGATGCCGCCTAGGTGTCGCTCTCGCGCCTGACTATCAACAACGCCGGTGAATGCCGGCGTTGTTGTGTTTGAATCCTACAAGAGAATGATGTTTTGAATTATCAGTTGATCACTACCGATGCCGGATTGCAGCAGGTCTGCGAGCAGGCGAGAAAGCATGCCCAGATTGCGCTGGACACCGAGTTTGTCAGAACGCGCACCTACTATCCGCAGCTGGGCCTGATCCAGCTCTACGACGGTGAACAACTCTCCCTTATCGATCCTCTGCCGATCAAGCAATGGCAGCCGTTTGTCGACCTGCTGGCCGACACCGCCGTGGTGAAGTTCCTGCATGCCGGCAGTGAAGATCTCGAAGTGTTTCTCAACGCCTTTAAAACGCTGCCGACGCCGATGGTCGACACTCAGATCCTGGCGGCCTTTACCGGCCGGCCGCTCTCCTGTGGCTTCGCGACGCTGGTGGCGGAGTACATGAAGGTTGAGCTGGACAAGAGCGAGTCGCGCACCGACTGGCTGGCGCGCCCGCTGACCGAAAGGCAATGCGTGTACGCGGCCGCCGACGTGTTCTATCTGCTGCCGATGGCTAAACAGTTGGTGCAGGAGACCGAAGAGGCCGGTTGGACCGCGGCGGCCAATAACGAGTGCCTGCTGCTGTGCCAGCGCCGTAGCGAGACGCTGGCGCCGGCATTGGCCTACCGCGAAATCAGCAACGCCTGGCAGCTGCGCCCGCGTCAGCTCGGTTGTCTGCAGAAGTTGGCGGAATGGCGGCTGCGCCAGGCGCGTGAGCGCGATCTGGCGGTGAACTTTGTGGTGCGTGAGGAGAACCTGTGGCAGGTGGCGCGCTATATGCCGTCTTCGCTGGGAGAACTGGATTCGCTGGGTCTGAGCGGGCCGGAGATCCGTTATCACGGTAAAACGCTGCTGGCGCTGGTGGCGGAGGCCGAAGCGCTGGACGAGTCCGAGTTGCCGGCGCCGTTGGCCAACCTTATCGATCAGCCGGGCTACAAGAAGGTGTTCAAAGACATCAAGGCGGCGATCGCTACCGTCAGCGAGCAAAGCGGGTTGAGCAGCGAGCTGCTGGCATCCCGTCGCCAAATTAACCAATTGTTGAACTGGCATTGGAAACTGAAGGACGGCGAGAGTCGCCCTGAATTAATCAGCGGCTGGCGCGGCGATTTATTAATGGTGCCGTTGCAGGACATCCTGAAAGATTATTAATCGCTGGTTATCACCAGGGCAGGGTAGGGAAACTCTGCTCGGGTGAATATAGGCAGGAAATAATGCGTTGAAGGTAAATCTGGCCAGAATTTACTTTAAACGAGGTGGCGGCAAAGTTAATTGGGAATTGTCCCAAAGGGGAAAATCGATTTTTTGCTGCCGATAATGCTTAATAACTGGATGCACATACAGTTACCCCCTGCATAAAATATACAGGGGGTAATTAATGCGTCGCAATCATTTAGCTGCTTCTTCCGATTCCGGTAATGTCACGTTAAGTTCAAGTACCGAAATATCGTCCCCTTTCTGCTCGAACTGCACATGCAGCATTTCAGGATCGATCTGAATGTATTTGCAAATAACCGCCAGAATATCGCGTTTCAAATCAGGCAGATACGGGGGCTCACTGTCCCCGCGACGACGCTCTGCGACGATAATCTGCAGCCGTTCCTTGGCTATATTGGCTGTCTGTTTTTTGCGGGACAGAAAGAAGTCTAATAAGGCCATGGTTTATCCCCCAAAAAGGCGTTTCAGGAAACCCTTCTTCTCTTCTTCAATGAAGCGGAATGGGCGTTCTTCCCCCAACAAGCGGCAAACGGTATCGTCATACGCCTTACCGGCGTCTGACTCGGCATCCAGAATGACAGGCTCACCCTGGTTGGAAGCGCGCAGCACGGACTGGTCTTCCGGGATTACGCCCACCAGCGGAATGCGCAGGATTTCCAGCACGTCTTCCATGCTCAGCATGTCGCCACGGCTGACGCGGCCCGGGTTGTAACGGGTCAGCAGCAGGTGTTCCTTGATAGGCGATTCGCCTTTCTCAGCGCGGCGTGATTTAGAAGAGAGAATGCCCAGGATACGGTCGGAGTCGCGTACCGAAGAGACTTCCGGGTTGGTGGTGATGATAGCTTCGTCGGCGAAATACAGCGCCATCAGCGCACCGGTTTCGATACCGGCCGGTGAGTCGCAGACCACGAAGTCAAAATCCATCTCGCCGAGATCGTTGAGGACTTTTTCAACGCCTTCACGGGTTAACGCGTCTTTGTCGCGCGTCTGCGAAGCCGGCAGGATATAGAGGTTTTCAGTGCGTTTGTCTTTGATCAACGCCTGATTCAGCGTGGCATCGCCCTGAATCACGTTCACGAAATCATAAACTACCCGACGTTCGCAGCCCATGATCAGGTCAAGATTACGCAGACCGATATCGAAATCGATCACGACGGTTTTCTTGCCTTTCTGGGCCAGGCCGGTAGCGATGGCCGCGCTCGAAGTGGTCTTGCCAACGCCCCCTTTACCCGATGTAACAACAATAATGCGTGCCATGAAATGGATTCCTTGTCAAAAGGGCTTAATTTAAAGGTTGTATGGTTAAAGCGTTATCCAACAGGCTGAGTCGTACGGCCTGCCCGACGTAATCGGACGGGATTTGGTCGCTCAACCAGTACTGCCCTGCGATAGAGACTAGCTCAGCCGCCAGGTGGGTGCAAAAAATCTGACATTGCGTGTCGCCTGACGCGCCTGCCAGTGCGCGACCGCGCATCATGCCGTAGACATGAATATTGCCGTCGGCAATCAACTCGGCGCCGGCGCTGACGCTGCTGGTCACGATAAGATCGCTGTTGCGGGCGTAAATCTGTTGGCCGGAGCGGACAGGCGTACTGATGATGCGCGTTTTGGCGGGGGCGTTATCCGCCACCACGGGCGCTGGTGCAGGCTCCGGCGCCGCCATTTTCTGGCCTTTGCCTTCGCTCAGCAGCGGCAGCCCGGCGCGGGCTATCGCGCGCTTTTGACGCTCATCTCTGCAACCGCTGATACCCACAACGCGCAGACCTGCTGCCGCGACAGCCTGTTGAAGTTCTTTCCAGTTCGCATCGCCTTCCAGCGTTGCGACGTTGATAACAACAGGGGCGTTTTTCAGAAAAGCGGGCGCTTGCTCAACTTTTTCCTGTAACGCCTGGCGTATTACCTCGGGCTGCGAATTATGCAAATGAACAACCGATAGGGTAAAACTGCTGCCTTTTAGCTCAATTGGCGATTGTGACATCTATCCTGACTCAGTCTCAGCAACTTTAAATCCCCGGAATACCACTCGGGGTGCGATATTCCGATGTACTATAAGCATGTTATAGTCAGAGTTATATCCAGGCAAGACGCTCCCTCAATTAAATAGAGTTAAAAAAATGCTTTGTGTGATCTATAGAAGCCCGAAACGCGATCAAACTTATCTTTATGTCGAAAAAAAAGACGATTTCTCTCGTGTGCCGGAAGAGCTGATGAAAAGTTTCGGCGTGCCGCAATTCGCCATGATGCTGTCGCTCGATGAGCGCAAAAAATTGGCCTCGGCGGATATCGAAAAGGTGAAGCAGGCGTTGAAAGACGAAGGCTATTATCTGCAGTTCCCGCCGCCGGTTGAAAACCTGCTCAATCAGCATCTGGCGGGCGATAAGGCCTGAGACAGTCGCCACGGCCAGGGGAGGCGCGATGACACGTTCGGCGAGAAAGACCGTATTGGCCGCCTGGTTGGCGCTGGGCGGGGTGCTGATGCCCGGCGCATCGCAGGCGGCGCAGGAGACGACGCTGGCGGTGAGCGGCCGCGATCCGGCGCAGTTCCCGGCGTATGTCGATCAACTTAAGCGCCGGGCGCGGGAACAGGGCATCAGTCAGGCCACCCTTGATCGCGCGTTTGCGCAAATCCATTTCGTCGATCGGGTGATCAAGGCCGATCGCAATCAGCCGGAGCAGAAGGTAACCCTGGACGACTATCTACGGCGGGTGATGTCGCCCGCCAAGGTGCGCCAGGGGCGCGAACTGTATCGGCTGCGCCATGCGCAATGGTCGCGGGCCAGCGAGCGCTATCGGGTGCCAGGGCGTTATATCATCGCGCTGTGGGGGATGGAGAGCGCCTACGGCAAGATTCAGGGGCGGGAAGACGTGGTGTCTGCGCTGGCGACCTTGGCGTTTGAAGGGCGCCGTGAAGCTTTTTTCAGCCAGGAACTGATGGCGGCGCTGCAGATAGTCGAGCAGGGGCACGTCGGCGATACGCCGCTGAAAGGCTCCTGGGCCGGCGCGATGGGGCAATGCCAGTTTATGCCGAGCTCCTTCTTGCGCTACGCTGCGGATGGCGACGGCGACGGGCGCATCGATATCTGGAATAACATTGACGACGTTTTCGCGTCTACAGCCAGCTACTTGTCCAAAGAGGGTTGGCAGCCCGGCATCGGTTGGGGGCGCGAGGTCAAATTGCCCGCCGGTTTCAACCGGGCCGAACTGGGTCTGAAAGACGCGCAGGCGCGCAGCGTCAACGACTGGCAAAAACGCGGCGTGCGCCGCGCGGATGGCAGTGCGTTGCCGCATGCTGTGCAGCGCGGTTGGATTATCGCGCCGGATGATCTGCAGGGGCGGACGTTCCTGGTCTATGATAATTTCCGCACCCTCATGCACTGGAATCGTTCTTACTATTTCGCTCTCGCCGTGGGTATGATGGCAGACGCGATCGGGCATTGATCCGGCACACCAATAATCGGCTTGGCGCGCCAAGCCTCTACAGTTTGGGAGAAGCGGTATGTATCAACATAGAGACTGGCAGGGTTCGCTGCTCGATTTCCCGGTGAACAAGGTGGTCTGCGTCGGCAGCAACTACGCCGATCACATCAAGGAAATGGGCAGCGCGGTGTCCGTCGAACCGGTGGTGTTTATCAAACCGGAAACGGCGTTGTGCGATATCCGCCAGCCGGTGGCTATCCCCAAAGAGTTCGGTTCAGTGCACCATGAGGTCGAGCTGGCGGTGCTGATCGGCACGCCGTTGAAACAGGCCAACGAAGATCGCGTTGCGCGGGCGATCGCCGGTTACGGTGTGGCGCTCGATCTGACGCTGCGCGATCTGCAAGCGGGCTTTAAAAAGGCCGGTCAGCCGTGGGAAAAGGCCAAGGCCTTCGACGGTTCCTGCCCGATGTCGGGATTTATCCCGGTGGCGGAATTCGGCGATCCGCAAAACGCCGAGCTGTCGTTGACCGTCAACGATCAATTGCGCCAGCAGGGCAATACGCGCGACATGATCACGCCAATCCTGCCGCTTATCAGCTACATGAGCCGCTTCTTCACGCTGCGCGCCGGCGACATCATCCTGACCGGCACGCCGCAGGGCGTGGGCCCGATGGCTTCCGGCGACATGCTGAAAATCAGCCTGAACGGCAAAACGCTCAGCACCCGGGTGATCTGATTTCTCCTTGCCGCCGGCATCGTCGGCGGCAAAGCTTGCATCTTGTGGCTAAAATGTCTATATAGTCCCCCCTCGAACCTGCGCGCAGGTGACTTATCCATTTACCGAAACCGGACGCTAACATGTCACAACTCGCTTTTTGGCAACAGAAAACGCTGGCGGAAATGTCAGAACAAGAGTGGGAATCGCTGTGCGACGGGTGCGGGCAATGCTGTTTGAATAAGCTGATCGACGAAGATACCGACGAGATTTATTTTACCAACGTAGCCTGCAACCAGCTCAACATCAAATCCTGCCAATGCCGCAACTACGAGCGGCGCTTCGAGCTGGAAGAAGACTGCATCAAACTGACGCGCGAAAATCTCACCACCTTCGATTGGCTGCCGCCTACCTGCGCCTATCGTCTGATTGGCGAAGGCAAGCCGCTGTTCCCCTGGCACCCGCTGATCAGCGGCTCCAAAGCGGCGATGCACGGCGAGCGCATCACGGTGCGGCATATCGCAGTGCGCGAGAGTGAAGTGGTGGACTGGCAGGATCATATCCTCAACAAGCCGGACTGGGCCAGATAACGCCGGCCCCCTTGCGCAGCAAGACGCGTTTTCATGCAAGAGGGCGGCGTGTCAGGACACGCCGCCCTCTGCAATTGCGCTAACCGGCAGGCGTGAGGTTATCGCATAAGCCGTCACTTCACTCTTTTTTGTCGCGGCGGCGCCAATTGGCCAGATTTTTCAGCGGCTGCTTCACGTAAGGGCTGGCTTTAATCAGGCTGAACAGCAGTTTATTTACCGCCGTCCCCACTTTGTCCATCGGCCGGTCGATATCGAGAAACAGCACCGCACGCAGTTCGTCGGTATCATTGCGCACCTCGTGTTCATAAGAGTCATCAAACAAAATGACCTTGCCTTCATCCCAGTGCAGGATCTGATCGTCGACGCGGATCCAGAGCTTGTCCCGATCCTTTGGCACGATCAATCCCAAATGCGCGCGCACCACGGCACGAGTCGGACCTTTGTGGGGGACGATGTGATAGTGCGGCTTAAGGATCGAAAACATGGCGGTGCGCATGCCGGGGATCTCGCTGACCGCCTGTGCGGTGTGCGGGCAAATGGCGCAGTTCTCATCAACGCGCTGTCCGTAGACAAATAGCCCGAAGGTTTTCCAATTATCCCCTTTGGAGATGCGTTTCTGATCCGGTGATATTTGATGGAACGCGGGGATGTCCTCCGGGTGCTCCAGTAACCGATCCAACTCCTGGCGAATGGCTGGCCAACGGGCTTCCAGCGCCGTCACCCAATTAAATTCATGATTACCGATCCGCGGCGTGGTGGAGATGAGCGAATGGCGAGTTTGAAACTCGCCGTTCCAGCGCAGGAATTTTTTCCCTGCTTTGAGCAGCATGCGCCGCAGGAACGGGCGCTGAGACGTGGTGGGAAAGGTGCTATCCGGCATAAATCGTGTCCTTGATGTCATTGGCCTACTGCTTTCAGCATAAGGAAAGAATCACGAACGATTTTAATCATTAGTGCGCGAGTGATGGCCGATGAGTGATACCGCGCAGAGTTAAATTTGAATGATTTCTTTAAAGACAGCGGGGACTGACGGTTGGGGGAGAAGGAAAAAAGCCCCTGCAAAGATGAGGGGCAAGACACACAACAACACCAGGGAAATCGGTAGTACTCACTTTGCCGATACTATAAGGATTTTATGGGTAAACTTCACCAAAATATTGTGCTCTGAATGTGACAAAGGTGCAGTCGTTCATAAGTAACGGTAATTTATTGATGCTCGAAGGCTGAAAGGAATGAGCCAGAGCGGCCAGTTTTTAGTCGCCGATATCGCAGAAGTTTAATGTTATGTAAATTACTCGCTTAATTGTGCCGGGATGCTTCTTTTTAAACGATAAGTTGGGTAATTTGGCCGCTCTCCCGCAAGTTCGAGAGTATAACAATGAAAATGATCCGCCTGTTTGCCGTAGCTGGAGCGCTGATCGTGCTCGTTTACTTCCTTACACATACCTGAGGTGGCTTTATCTCGGAATGTGGCAGCAATACCTAAAAAAACGGCGCCTTCCGGCGCCGTTTTTTGTTTGTCTGCCGTTCAGCGGCCGAACAGGTCGCGGCGGCGTGGGCGAACAAACTGCGCGATCAGCACAATCAGCGCCACCAGCAGATAGGCGCCGAAGATGCCGACCAACCATTGCGGCATTTCCAACGTCAGGAATTGCCATTGACGCACGGAGCAGTCACCGGAAGCGTGGAACACCGCCGGCAGCCATTTGTCCAGCGGCAGCCAGGACGGGAAGCTGACGAAGAAATCGCAGGTATTGAATGGCGAAGGATGCAACTGGATCATGGTGTGCTTCCACGCCAGCTGTACGCCTTCCCAGGCGCTGTAGATCCACAGCAAGATCGCCGCGTAGCGCAGCGGCGTTTTCGGCGCGATGGCGCCCACCAGCGAGGCGCCGAGGATACCGAACAGCGCGCAACGCTCGTAAATGCACATCACGCACGGCTGCAGCAGCATAACGTGCTGGAAATAAAGCGCGACCAGTTCCAACACCAACGCTGTCAGGGCCATCAGCAGCCAGGCGCCGCGTCCTTGTGAACAGCGGTTAAAGAATTGCAACATATCTAGATTCTTCCATGCAGTAAGCAATTGAACCGGCAGTGTAAACCAATTCCTCTTCGCTGCCAGCCACCTGGGCCGGATTCAGCGTAAAAATAGTCGGTTCACCCTGCCGACGCCGTCTCAGTGGCCGACGGCGTCGATGGACGGCAGCGTCAGCCAATGCCACTGCGTCAACAGCTCGGTCGCCGGTTCCAAGGTGAACTGGACGCACAGCAGGCCAACCACCGTCAGCACCACCGTATAAGGCAGGGCCATCCATACCATGCGGCCATACGACAAACGCACCAGCGGCGCCAGCGCAGACGTCAGCAGAAACAGAAACGCCGCCTGCCCGTTAGGGGTAGCGACCGAGGGCAGATTGGTGCCGGTATTGATGGCGACCGCCAGCAGCTCGAACTGCTTCAGCCCGATAGCGCCGGTTTCCAGCGCGGTGCGCGCCTCGTTGATGTAAACCGTGCCGACGAACACGTTGTCGGAAACCGACGACAGCAGGCCGTTGAACAGGTAGAACAGCGAAAGCTGAGAAGCGGGCTCGGCGCGCAGCACAAACTGGATCACCGGGCTGAACAGGTGCTGCTCGATGATGACCGCGACCACGGTGAAAAACACCGTCAGCAGCGCGGTGAACGGCAGCGCTTCCTGGAACGCTTTGCCGATGGCGTGCTCGTCGTTCACGCCGCACAGGGAGGTGGCGAGAACGATGACCGACAGGCCAATCAGCCCCACTTCAGCCAGGTGGAAGGCCAGCGCCAGCACCAGCCAAACGCCGATCAGCGCTTGCATCACCAGTTTGAGCCGTTCTTGCTTGCTACGGCCCGCAGTGGCCTTGCGGTCATACTCTTTCAGCACGTCGCGTACCGCTTCCGGTAGCTGCGCGCCGTAGCCAAACAGGCGAAAACGTTCTACCAGCCAACAAACCAGCAGGCCGCACACCAACACCGGCAGCGTGACCGGCGCCATTCGCAGGAAGAAATCGATAAAACCCCAGCCCGCGTTTTTGGCGATGATCAGGTTTTGCGGCTCGCCCACCATGGTCATGACCCCGCCGAGCGCGGTGCCGACGCCGGCGTGCATCAGCAGGCTGCGCAGAAAGGCGCGGAATTGCTCCAGCGTCTGTTTGCGCTCTTCGCCGGTAAAATCGCTGTCATCGCCGATGTCGCCGTCGGGGCGATTCGACGTCACGTTGTGATAGATGGAATAGAAGCCGGTGGCCACGCTGATCACCACCGCCACGACCGTCAGCGCGTCGAGAAAGGCGGAAAGAAAGGCAGCGGCCAGGCAGAACGCCAGCGACAGCAGCGTTTTCGAGCGGATGTTGAGCAGCAGCTTGGTGAATACGAACAGCAGCAGTTGCTTCATAAAGTAGATGCCGGCCACCATAAAGATCAGCAGCAGCAACACGTCCAGATTATGTTCGATTTCCTGCGAGACCTGCGCCGGGCTGGTCATGCCGATGGCCACGGCCTCGAGCGCCAGCAGGCCGCCCGGCAGCAGCGGGTAGCATTTCAGCGCCATCGCCAGGGTAAAGATGAACTCGACCACCAGCAGCCAACCCGCGATAAACGGGCTGGCGAAAAAGAACACCAGGGGGTTGATCGCCAGAAAAATGAGAATGGTCAGTTTGTACCAGTCGGGAGATTGCCCCAGAAAATTTTTGAGCAGGGCGCTACGCAGGGTTGTTTCCATTGTGCTCTATGCATCCTTCAATCAGTCGTAGCACGTACCCTAACAATGCGGCGGGGGCGTGCGCAACCTGAGCTTGTTTTACGATGAGAAAATTCCCACGACCGGTATTTTTGCTCGTTTTTTGCCACGTTATGCACACTTTCGTTTATTGTTTTTCGCTCACGCTATGTCATGTCAGCACGATCTGGTATGATGAGCTGATTACTTTTACTGATTTTATCGTCGCAACGGAACGTCAAACACATGGTCATAAAGGCGCAGAGTCCTGCCGGTTTCGCGGAAGAGTACATTATTGAGAGTATTTGGAATAATCGCTTCCCCCCTGGCTCTATTTTGCCCGCGGAGCGTGAGCTTTCGGAGTTGATTGGCGTCACGCGCACCACGTTACGTGAAGTGTTGCAACGTCTGGCCCGCGATGGCTGGTTGACCATTCAGCATGGCAAACCGACCAAAGTGAACAATTTTTGGGAAACGTCCGGCCTCAATATCCTTGAGACGGTGGCCCGTCTCGATCACAAAAGCGTCCCTCAGCTGATCGATAACCTGCTGTCCGTGCGCACCAATATCGCGTCGATCTTTATTCGCGCCGCGGTGCGCAATCATCCGGAGCAGGCCCAGGAAGTGTTGGCGAAGGCCGCCGAGGTAGAAGATCAGGCGGACGCTTTCAATCTGCTCGATTACGAGATCTTCCGCGGTCTGGCGTTCGCTTCCGGCAACCCGATCTACGGCCTGATCTTCAACGGTCTGAAAGGGCTGTACACCCGCGTGGGCCGTTACTACTTCTCCAATCCGGAAGCGCGCAAGCTGGCGCTGGCCTTCTACAGCAAGCTGTCCACGCTGTGCCATGAGAAATTGTACGACCAGGTGATGGATACCGTGCGCAGCTACGGTAAAGACAGCGGAGCGATTTGGCAGAGCATGCAGGGCACCATGCCGAGCGATCTGACCGAAGCGCGTCGTTAATCGCGAGTCAATGAAATAAGAAAGGGCGCCATGCGGCGCCCTTTGTCGTTGTGGCGGTTACAGCGGCGTAGGCCGCGGCGGGCAGCGATCGAGCAGCTCTACACTGCCGTCTTCATTTTGCTGCTCGAGGATCACGTCGAAGCCCCACAGGCGATGCAGGTGCTTCAACACGTCGCGGCGGCTCTTATCCAGTGGCGCGCGTTCCTGCGGGATGTAGCGCAATGTCAGCGAGCGGTCACCGCGCAGATCCACGTTCCAGATCTGAATGTTCGGCTCATGGTTGCTCAAGTTGTATTGCGCCGACAGCTCCTGGCGGATCGCCCGGTAACCGGCTTCGTTATGGATCGCGGCAATCTCCAGATAGTTGTTGCGATCGTCGTCCAGCACGGTGAACAACCGGAAATCGCGCATCACTTTGGGTGACAGGAACTGGCTGATAAAGCTCTCGTCCTTGAAGTCGCGCATGGCGAAGTGCAATGTCTCCAGCCAGTCTTTTCCGGCGATGTCCGGGAACCAGTAGCGGTCTTCTTCGGTCGGCGATTGGCAGATGCGCTTGATGTCCTGGAACATGGCGAAGCCCAGCGCATAAGGGTTGATGCCGTTATAGTACGGGCTGTTGTACGGCGGCTGATACACCACGTTGGTGTGGCTGTGCAAAAACTCCAGCATAAACCGCTCGGTCACTCGGCCCTCGTCGTACAGATGGTTGAGGATGGTGTAATGCCAGAAGGTGGCCCAACCCTCGTTCATCACCTGAGTCTGCTTTTGCGGGTAGAAATACTGGCTGACTTTGCGCACGATGCGCAACACCTCACGCTGCCAGGGTTCCAGCAGCGGTGCATTCTTTTCGATAAAATAGAGGATATTTTCCTGCGGTTCGCTCGGATACCGGCGCGCCTGCTCCGGCGATTCTTCGCGTTCAACGCGTGGCAAGGTCTTCCATAACGTATTCACCTGGCTTTGCAGATACTCTTCGCGGCTTTTCTGGCGCGCTTTCTCTTCCACCAGGGAGATTTTCTGCGGGCGCTTGTACCTGTCGACCCCATAGTTCATCAGCGCATGGCAAGAGTCCAGCAGTCGCTCCACTTCATCGACGCCGTAGCGCTCTTCGCACTGGCTGATGTAGTGGCGGGCGAACAGCAGATAATCGACGATGGAGCTGGCGTCGGTCCAGCTGCGGAACAGATAGTTATTCTTGAAGAACGAGTTGTGGCCATAGCAGGCGTGCGCCATCACCAGTGCCTGCATGGTGATGGTGTTCTCCTCCATCAGGTAGGCGATGCAGGGATTGGAGTTGATGACGATTTCATACGCCAGCCCTTGCTGGCCCTGTTTGTAGCGCTGTTCGGTTTCGATGAACTTCTTGCCGAAGGACCAATGGGTATAGTTGATCGGCATGCCGACGCTCGAATAGGCGTCCATCATCTGCTCGGAGGTGATCACCTCGATTTGATGGGGGTAGGTGTCGAGTCGGTAATGCTTGGCGACGCGGTCGATCTGCTCCAAATACACCTGCAGCAGTTCGAACGTCCAGTCCGGTCCATCGCTCAGACGTTTATCATCCTTAACCTTTTCATGTGTTGAAGTAGTCATCAGCGCACCCTCATTATTCACGGGTCTTGCTCAAACGGCAGACCCTGTAACAAGCATAGTTCAAGTCATAATTAACCATTGCAAATCAGTGAAATAAAAATGCCGGTACGCAAAGGGGCGAACGGCGGTCAATCCGGCGCCCGTCCCGGCAGAAGGCGGTGCGGCACCGCACTTCCTCTTCGAGTATAACCCTGCGGCAGGGGGGCGCAACACAATGCCTGTTGCACGACAAGGATTGAAAAATGTTATGTTATATTGTAACTTTTAATTTTTCCCGATAACGGACAAGGAGCGCATTTTGGCGAGGCATTTTGGCAAACTGGCGGTGGCGCTGGCCGCGTTGTTTATCAGCGGGCAGGCATGCGCCCACGGGCATCATTCACATGGCAAGCCGCTGACGGAGGCGGAAAAAAAGGCGGAGGCGGGGGTGTTCGACGATAAGGACGTCAAAGATCGCGACCTGGCCGACTGGGAGGGCGTGTGGCAATCCGTGTATCCCTATCTGCTCAATGGGGATCTTGACCCGGTGTTCAAGAAGAAAGCGGCACAGGACAAGCGCAAGACATTCGCCGAAGTGAAGGCGTATTACCGCAAAGGGTATGCCACCGATGTGGATACCATCGGCATTGAAAACGGCGTCATGGAATTTCACCGCGGTGACCAATCCAGCGCCTGTCAGTATAAGTACGCCGGGCATAAGATCCTGACGTATGTTTCCGGTAAAAAGGGCGTGCGTTATCTGTTTGAATGTCAGGATGCCGGCAGCCTGGCGCCGAAATTCGTGCAGTTCAGCGATCATATTATCGGCCCGCGCAAATCGGCGCATTTCCATATCTTTATGGGCAACACGTCGCAGGAAGCGTTGCTGAAAGAGATGGATAACTGGCCGACTTACTACCCATTCCAACTGCAAACCAAAGAAGTCGTGGATGAGATGCTGCATCATTGATGCTGCTCGTTCCCGCAACCACAAGCCCGCCTGTGTGGGCTTGTGCTCAGTCAAACGGTCTGATTTGCAGGTAATCGTCCGTCACTTCCATTTCAAATAGCGTTTTATCTGCCAACAAGGTCGCACGCATTCGTTCCCGGGCTTGCCGGTAGCGTTCATCCAACTGAATATCACCGGCGCTTTCCCATGCGACTCGGCTTGGCCATTGCGCATAGCCGATAAACTGCCCGCCCACATCCCGATGCAGGCGCGAGCCAAGGCTGCCGCGCTGCAGATAGATACCTTGGGTCAACGCCAGCCAAGCCTGGCGAAAGGCGTGCTCGTGTCCGGGTTTGACTGAAAACTGGTAGATGGCGATGAACATAAGACGTTCTCCACAATAGCGACAGTGTGAACTTTAGGCGCTGTTTCTGGCTTCAACGTTCATATCGTGCTGCAGCGTTCAACATAAACGGGCGGGCCAAGGGCTCGGGTGTTTTATTCCGGCACTGAAAGCAAGGTTAACGGCAGCTGAAATTTTGCGCGATTTTTCTGCTGCGGAGGGAGGGGGCTCTCTTTGTTTGTTATGTTGGAATTTTTTATTTTATTGGATTTTTATTCTGTTTAAATGTTGGCTGGTATTTTTATGTTCTGTTAAATCAATGTTGCTTATTACGCCTTTTTTGAATGCTATCATTGATAGCGTTGATATCAATTCAGTGGCGGTATGACGCCATAATCCCCTCTAAACCGCATCTTATCGCTATTTGCAGACGGCTATTGCAAATACATGGCCCATCGACGATAAATTAATTGTGAATATTGTCACGTTTGATGACGAAGTTGTTGGACGGATTTTTTCACTGAGTTAATTTCCTGTAAGCAGAAGATTATGCTTTGTGAAGCCTTGGGCTGGAGTCAGCGATGCGAGTGGTAATTTTAGGTAGTGGAGTGGTGGGCGTAGCCAGTGCCTGGTATTTGGCGAAGGCGGGGCATGAGGTGACGGTGATCGATCGTCAGCCAGGCCCCGCACTGGAAACCAGCGCGGCGAACGCCGGGCAGATTTCACCGGGTTATGCTGCCCCCTGGGCGGCGCCGGGCGTGCCGCTGAAGGCCATAAGGTGGATGTTCCAGCGCCATGCGCCGTTGGCCATCCGCCTCGACGGCAGCAGCTTCCAGCTGAGCTGGATGTGGCAGATGTTGAAAAACTGCAACACCGAACACTACATGACCAACAAAGGCCGCATGGTGCGCCTGGCGGAATACAGCCGCGATTGTATCAAGGCGCTGCGTCAGGAAACCGGCATCCAGTACGAAGGTCGCCAGGGCGGCACGCTGCAGCTGTTTCGCACTCAACAACAGTTCGAAAACGCCGCGAAAGACATTGCGGTATTGGAAGATGCCGGCGTGCCTTACAGATTGCTGGAAGCCGGCCAGCTCGGCAGCGTCGAGCCGGCGCTGGCGCAGGTGGCGCACAAGCTGACCGGTGGCCTGCAGTTGCCGAACGACGAAACCGGCGATTGCCAGCTGTTTACGCAACAGTTGGCGAAGATGGCAGAGCAGGCGGGCGTCACCTTCCTGTTCAACCGCAGCGTCGATCGTCTGCTGGTGGAGGGCGACAAGATCGCCGGCGTGCAGTGCGGCGAGGAAGTGTTCAAGGCCGACAGCTATGTGGTGGCGTTCGGCTCGTACTCCACGGCGCTGCTGCGCGGTCTGGTGTCCATTCCGGTTTACCCGCTGAAGGGCTATTCGTTGACCATTCCTATCACCGACGAAGCGGCGGCGCCGTTCTCTACGGTATTGGATGAGACGTATAAAATCGCCATCACACGCTTCGACCAGCGCATTCGCGTTGGCGGCATGGCGGAGATCGTCGGTTTCAATACGCAGCTGGAGCAAAAACGGCGCGAAACGCTGGAAATGGTGGTGCGCGATCTCTACCCGAACGGCGGCCGAGTGGAAGAGGCGACGTTCTGGACCGGCCTGCGGCCGATGACGCCGGACGGCACGCCAATTGTCGGCCGCACCTCGCTGAAGAACCTGTATCTCAATACCGGGCATGGCACGTTGGGCTGGACGATGGCCTGTGGCTCCGGACAGTTGTTGTCCGATCTGATGTCCGGCATTACGCCGGCGATCCCTTCCGATGACCTGGCGGTGGCGCGTTACAGCGCCGGGTTTCGTCAGCAACACGCGGTTCCGCTGAACGACGTGCATCCCGCACGTTAATCGTTGACTCTGTCATAGACTTTCCCGGCCACGCGCAGGCGCGCGTGGCCGCCGTACGCTGCCCCAAGGAGAAGCGATGCCCCGTCCCATAACCGCCACGATGCATCTCGGCGCGATTGAAAATAACCTGCAGGTGGTGCGCCGTTTCGCCCCCGGCGCCAAAGTCTGGGCGGTGGTCAAGGCTAACGCCTATGGCCACGGCATCAAACACGTTTGGCGCAGCATGGCGCAAACCGACGGCTTCGCCATGCTGGATCTGGCCGAAGCGGTGCTGCTGCGCGAGTCGGGTTGGCAAGGGCCTATCCTGTTGTTGGAAGGCTTCTTCCAGCCGCAGGATCTGGCGTTGCTTGACCGTTATCGCCTGACGACGGCGGTGCACAGCGACTGGCAACTGGCGGCGATCGCCGACGCCACGCTGAACGCGCCGCTCAATGTCTATCTGAAAGTGAACAGTGGCATGAATCGGCTGGGGTTCGCACCCGAGCGGCTGCATGAGGTGTGGCGCAGGGCGCAGGCGGTAGCCAACATTGCCGAGCTTACGCTGATGAGCCATTTCGCCACCGCCGACGGCCCCGAAGGCGTGACGCAGCAGATGGCCACCATCGAGGCGGCGGCTACCGATATACCGCTGCCGCGCTGTCTGGCCAACTCGGCCGCCACGCTGTGGCACCCTTCGACCCACGGCAGTTGGATCCGTCCTGGGATCGTTCTCTATGGCGCTTCGCCGAGCGGTTGCTGGAATGACGTTGCGGCGACGGGGCTGCAGCCGGCGATGACGCTGAGCAGTGAAATCATCGGCATTCAGCAGCTGAAGTCTGGCGATCGTGTGGGTTACGGTGGTCGTTACAGCGCCGCAGGCGCACAGCGTATCGGCGTGGTGGCCTGCGGTTACGCCGACGGCTATCCGCGTCATGCGCCGACTGGTACGCCGGTATGGGTTGGCGGCGTGCTGACGCGCACCCTGGGAACGGTATCGATGGATATGCTGGCGGTGGATCTGACGCCCTGTCCGCAAGTCGAACTGGGCGCCGAAGTCGAGCTGTGGGGGCAACGTCTGCCGGTGGATGAGGTGGCCACGGCGGCAGGGACGTTAGGCTATGAACTGCTGTCGGCGTTAGCGGCGCGAGTGCCGGTCGCCATCGAAGCCTGAGCCGGGGCTCAGGCGACTTTTCTGATCTGCCCTTTAATCTGCTTGCTGAGCCGCCGCGCGTGCAGCGCCAGCAGGCAGCCCGCCAGCATCACCAGCGCCAGCGACAGCTTGGGTTGCAGCGGCAACGCCATCGCCACCAGACCCAGCGCGGCGCCGCCCGCCATCTGCACGAAACCGACCAGCGCGGACGCGACGCCGGCCTCATTGGAGTAGGGTTCCAACGCGTAGCTGGTGGCCGGGCCCATCACGAATGCCAACCCGGCGCAGGCGCTGGCGACTGGCAGCATATACGTCAGCCAGTGCGTTTGCGCCGTCGCGGGCAGCAGCATGACGCCCAGCAGCAGGCCCAGACAGCCCAGCCCCATCAACATGCCGCCGGTCGCCAGACAAACCGGGCGGCCGACCTTGTGGATGATGCGGTTGGCGAAGAAGCTGACCAGCATGATCCAGAAACCGTTGGCGCCGAACACCAGCGAGAATTGCAGCGGCGTCAGGCCGGCGGTGCCCATCAGCACGTTCGGTGCCAGAGAAACGTAGGTCAGCGCCATGCCCATCGCCCCGGAGTTCACCACCGCAAAAGAGAGGAAACGCAGTTCGCTGAGGATGCGCGCGTATTGACGCACCGGCAACCCCTTGACCGGCACGGTGTCGGCGGGGCGAGTTTCCGGCAGGCGCAGCGCGATGAGCGCCAACACCAGCAGCGCGTAGCCGACCAGGAACCAGAAGGGCGCGCGCCAGCCGAAGGCTTCGGCGAGCAGGCCGCCGAGCAGCGGCGCCAGCGCCGGGATGATGTTCAGCGTGCCGTTAAGAAAGCCGAAAGCGCGGGCGGCGTCGTCGCCATTCAGGCGATCGCGCACGCCGCTGAAGGCGACGACGGCGGTGCAGCAAACCGCCACCCCTTGCAGCAGACGCGAAGCGATGAAAATCGTCGGGCTGGTGGCCAGCGCCGCCATCGCGGCGCCGATCATGTAGAGGATAATGCCGGCCAGCGCCACCGGTTTGCGGCCATAGTTATCCACCAGCGGGCCGGCGATGACCTGGCCGAGGCCAAGTACCAGAATAAATAGCGATATGGTGGATTGGATCAACGCTTCGCTGCTGCCCAGGCCGACGGCAATAGCGGGAATAGTCGGCAGATAAAGATCGATGCCTAATGGGCCGAGCAGCACCAGGCTGAGAAGCATAAACAGAAACTTTTGCATAACAGAAAAGGCACGTCCGAGTGACAAAGAGGGCTAGAGTAGAGACTCTGGCGGCAAATGAAAAGGGGCAAAGCGGGTCAGCGCTGCGCCCCCTGACGATAATAGAGCGCCGAGACGGTATCGGCCACATAACGGGCCTGGTGGCGAGCATCATCCAGCGCACGATGCGGCATACCTTCGAACGGGCGAGCCTTTTTCGGGTTAAAGCCATGCAGTTCCGCCAGCGTGATCACCGTGCGCACGTCCTGAGTATCCCAAAACTTCCACGGGCAGGGCATTTCCAACTGCTGGAAGGCGTGTTCGAGGATCGCGCAGTCGAACTCTTTGCCGTTCCCCCAGACCTTTACCGTATCAGTGCTGTTCATATGGATAAAGCGGCTGAGGCTGCTCAGCACGCGCTTCAGGCTCTCGGTGCCGCCGAAGGCCTGTTTGCGTGCTTCATCGGACTGTTTCGCCCACCAGGCGACCGTGTCCAGACTGATGGTACGGCCCGGTTGGTCTTTCTGACTGCTGACGGCGGCCTCGAATTCGGCGCCGAGTTCCCCGGTCCGGGGATCGAAAAACACCGCCGCAACCACCAGAATGACGGCGCTGGGTTTTATATCCAGGGTTTCAATGTCTAACATCAGATGGTGCATCGGCGTTTCCGGTGGTGGGCGTGGTGGCTTAATGTTACTACAGAACGTGCGCCGATGCGGCCGGTGCGCACATGAAATCCTTTTAAAGCGCCTCGTTCAGGTTATGATGCTCGTGATACTCTTGTCAGGTTGGTCGCTATCGGTGAGAACGCTTATCTTTATTCTGTGCATGGCCGGCTACTTGCTGCTGCTGGGCTACCTTAGCATGTTCGTCACGGACAAGATCTGTGAGAAGGCGGGTAACTACACCAAAATATGCCGCGTCGTAGACATTTCCGAACCTCATATTCCCAAATAGCCCCCAGTTTATCCCAGATAGTCGGTGGTAATCAGCGGCGTCAGGATGGCCGCCAGCGCCGTGAGCGCCCCCCATTGCCGCCAGCCCAGCCGCGCCAGCCAGTCATGCCGCTGCGGCGGCGTGGCCAGTTGCCCGACGGCTACGGCGCCGGTCAGCAGCAGCGTCAGAATCAGCAGCACCAGGCAACGGCTCACCAACGTGAACTCAACATGCAGCACATTGGCGTAATACAGGCGCATCAGAATAAAATAGCTCAGCAAGACCCAGGCGAAAACGACGTTCTTCTTGAGCACCTGCTGCAGCATCAGCGCGAGAAACAGGCTGTGAAACAGCGACAGCAGCGGGGCCTCGATCGGGTGCCGAACGCAGACGTTGTAGACCGCCATGTAAATGTTGAAAACCAGCAGGATATAGATCACATAAATATACCAGCCGTAGATGACCTTGAGCTTTTTCGGGGGCGGCGGCAGGGAGAGTGCGTCCGGTTTCATTAATGCCTCCTGATGATGCCATGTAAACGCTGTGCTTGAAGACGGCGCGGCGACATCGTAATTTAAAATCCACAGGGTATATATCACCCGAGCGCTAAATGACAATTAAACGCGGGATCGGCTTTATTTCCGCGTTGGCCTGGAACTCTTTTGCGCCCGCGGGGTCGATTGGCGTACGAATGCCTGGCGGTTTTTGCACTATGATGACAGATATAATTTATTGATATGAAAGATTATAAAAATACTTCGGGCACAAAAATCCTGCTGTTGTTCAGCCTGGCGTTTTATACGCTATTGCCACCGTTGCTGACGGCGGTCGTGTTCAACCGTTTCAATCTTAATCCGTTCGCGATCGTCAAATTTTTTCACTTCAACCCGTTTTTGGCCGATCGGGGCATACCTGGCTATCAGACTTTCTTCTACTTGCTGATGCTATGGTTGGGGTTGAACGCTTTGCTCTGGCTGCTGGTGTGGGGGGCGGGGCGATTGTATCAGCGCTGGCGATCGCCGCGCGGCTGATAGTTTCTCAAGGGGGAAAGTTGCCTGGGGAAATGACTTTGCATTCAATAATGAGACGTATTATCATTTTATTCACTGGTGAGGGGAAAAGGGTTGTCTCCTTCTGTGCCCCCGATCCGGCACGACATTGCTCACATTGCTTCCCGTTTTCATGCCAGCCTTGCGCTGGCACTTTTTTATCCCACGCCAAAAACCATGACGCCGGTGGTCAGCCTCTTTTCATTAATATGGCTGTTTAAAAGCCAGCGCGCGGCATTGGGGCGTTAGAACAGCGAAAACAGCAACACCACCGGCAGGCTCAACGGCCAGGTTAACCCGATGGTCAGTGCGCTGATACAGCGAATTTTGACGGTGTCCCGGCTAACCAGGTAGGTGAAAACCATAGAAACTAACAGACCAATAAAATAACAGTATTGCGTTGCAACCCACAGCGGCGACATGAAACCCGATCCCAGTTGTATTTTTACGCGCGAATTCTAGGAGCTTGGCGGGTGATAATCAATGACCAAAGGCCCTTTATTCAAACCTTTATCCATAAGTATGCATAATTTATTTCTATAAAGAACGTAGGGTTATTAGCGGCTTTATGTTTATTGCCAAAAGAAATCAACAGCATAGTTACCGGTAACATTTTGCGTCAGGCAAGCCATCCTTCTGGAGTGAACTCCGCTGAGCAGTAAAAGAGTCGGTGAAGGGGGAAACGCGGTGGGGTTATGACTCATAAAAATTAATGATGTATTTGCGAACAGCAAGGTTAAGGTGAGGTGGCGTCGGGTTTGGCGGTACGTGAACCCTTCAGGCGCCGGTTTTAGCGCATCAGTCGCGATGCGCCGCTTGCCCGCCAGGGAGGGGGATGGTTGTCGTTACGGGTTTAATGAATGTTAAGACCGTAGACGAACAGCCACGAAAACAGCAGCGCCAGCAGGCATGCCATAAAAACGATGGAGATCATTTCCTTCACAACTTCATTCCTTTTCCCGGTGAGCCAAATTTACTTCTCTTTGTTTTTGCGCGAAATTTTAGATCGGTATGGGTAAAAATCCTAGTTTTAATCCTTTTTTTTCCCGGCCTTGCGGCGTAAGCCGCTTCGATAAGCTGCGGCGGCGGTGGAAAATCGGGGACGTTAACTCGTCGTAGCTATTGCTGAACGCCATGAGGCTGACTATATAAAAGAGGAGGACTGCGTGGCGTCGAAGGCAGCCAGGCTCGCCCCTTGCGGGGGCGTTCATCTGCCTGCGGCGCTTTCCTATGAGATGAAGGAGTCGGCAATGAGCACAAAACCAACTATCGTGCTGGTACACGGATTCTGGGGCGGCGCCGCGCACTGGAGTAAGGTCATCATCGAGTTGTCGCGCAGGGGATATACGGCGATTCATGCGGTGGAAATGCCGTTGACGTCGCTGGCTGAGGATGCGGAACGTACGCGCAAGATGGTCGCGCAGCAAGCGGGACCGGTATTGTTGGTCGGGCACTCTTACGGCGGTGCCGTGATCACGGAAATGGGCAACCAGCCTAACGTGGTTGGCCTGGTCTACATCGCCGCGTTTGCGCCGGATGCCGGTGAAAGTGCCGGCGGTATTACGCAAGCGCATCCTCCTGCGGCAGTCGAGAATCTGGCCCCGGACAGCGACGGTTATCTGTGGATTAAAACCGACAAGTTTCACGAAAGCTTTTGCCAGGATCTGACCGCCGACGAGGCATTGGTGATGGCGGTGGCGCAGAAGGCCCCGCTGGCCGATACCTTTGGTAACACCATCGGCGAGCCAGCCTGGAAACATAAGCCGTCATGGTATCAACTTTCCAGCGACGATCGCATGATAGCGCCGGAGAATCAGCGGCGCATGGCGCAGCGGCTGCAGGCCAAGAAAGTGATGGTGCTGAATGCCAGCCATGCCTCGCTGGTTTCCCATGCCGATGAGGTGGCGGGTTTGATTGACGAAGCGGCAGGTTTGAAATAAAGCAGGGGCAGGAAGGCTCGACATTCTGCGGCAGATTATCCCTTCGCTGATATCGCTATAACAGCATCATCAACACGACGGCGACGGCAATAATGGCGTAGAGGTTTGCCTTACGTATATCGCCTTAGCGCCCGTTAACGCCGATCATTTCTATTGCCGCGCGATGCAGCCGCTGAAAATAATCATCGGGCTGCTTTTCTATCTCCTGGATAAGGCTGGCGAGCAGGTTCTGTTTGGTTATCGGCTTGTTGGCGGTCAGCACCAGCAGCACGTTTTTGCCGAGCAGGCAACATATTTGCTTATGGTATTCATCAACATCGTGCTTGTTGAGGCCATAGAGGGTGTAGTCGATCATGATGTCTAACCTGCTGACAGGTAAATGCCCGCCGCAGCGGGCTGAGAAGCCATAGAAAAATAAAATGAGGCAAATTTCGCTTAGGAAGAGACTTAAGCGATGGGGTAACGATAACTGAATGGGAATATTCCTATCAAGCCGTGCGGGGGGAGCGGCGGATGTTTAGGAATAACCTCAGAAGAACAAATAATAGAGAGGACCGTTCTGGGGAATCTGACTTATTATTGCTGTTGTCATTGTTTAAAAAATAAACATGGGTTTTGCAAATATATAATGCGAAAAAGAAACAGCCGGAAAACGGTGCTTTCCGGCTGTGGTGACATTTACGCGGCGTTATTCACACGGTCTGCTTACGGAACAGTTCGCGGAATACCGGATAGATATCGTCCGGTTCGCGGATATGCTGCATGGCGAAGTTGTCGAATTTCGCCTGCAGATCCTCGTATTCGCGCCACAGCGTTTGGTGAGCGCGGCGAGTGATTTCTATGTAGCTGTAATAACGCACCATCGGCAGGATCTTTTTCGCCAACAGCTCATGACACAGCGGTGAATCGTCGGCCCAGTTGTCGCCGTCCGACGCTTGCGCGGCATAGATATTCCATTGCGCCGGGTCATAACGCTCTTCGACTACGTCATTCATTAACTTCAGCGCGCTGGAAACGATGGTGCCACCGGTTTCCTGCGAATAGAAGAACTCCTGTTCGTCCACCTCTTTCGCCTGGGTGTGATGGCGAATGTAGACCACCTCGACGTTTTTATAGGTTCGGCTCAGGAACAAATAGAGCAGAATGTAAAAACGCTTGGCCATGTCTTTGGTCGCCTGGTCCATCGAGCCGGACACGTCCATCAGGCAGAACATCACCGCCTGGCTGGAGGGCTCCGGCCGGCGCTCATAGTTTTTGTAGCGCAGGTCGAAGGTATCGATAAACGGCACGCTTTCGATTTTCTTGCGCAGTTCGGCAATTTCCTTGCGCAGCCGCTCCTCTTCCAGCAATTGCACCGGCTCGGTATTTTCCAACTGGGTCAGCGCATCTTCCAGCTCGTGCAACGCGCGTCTTTTACCGGCGGTCATGGCGGTTCGTCGCGCCAGCGAGTTCTGCAGCGAACGCACGACGCTGATGTTGGCCGGCACGCCATTGGCGGTATAGCCGGCACGATGGGTTTTGAACTCGGTCAACTGCTTGTACTGATTCTTTTTCAGATTGGGCAGGGCGAGATCCTCGAACAAAAGATCGAGGTACTCGTCTTTGGAGATCTGGAAGACGAATTCATCCTGGCCTTCACCGTCCTGGCTGGCGTTGCCCTGGCCGCCGCCACCGCCTGCGCCGCCCTGAGGCCGCTCAACGCGATCGTTCTGCACGAAGTGGTCATTGCCTGGGTGAACGCGATGGCGTGTACCGCCGCGCCCCTGATGAAACATCGGTTCGTTGATATCGTCAGTGGGGATGGAGACCGATTCCCCGCTGTCTACGTCGGTGACCGAACGCTTGTTGATGGCTTCGGCAATCGACTGTTTGATTTGCGACTTGTAACGGCGCAAGAAGCGCTGGCGGTTCACCATGCTCTTGTTTTTGCCGTTCAGCCGTCGGTCAATGAAATAGGCCATACTTCCCCCAAACGACGTTGCCAACTCTTCATGTCCCGGTCGCGACAGCGCAATGTGTAAGCCCCTCCTTGGGCTGCGCTGCAACGTCCATGACTGTGGACATGGCCCTGATAATGCCGCTTACCTGAGGCGTTATGAGGATTTTCTGACCCGCAGATACCATTCACACAACAGGCGCACCTGCTTGCGGGTATAGCCTTTCTCCATCATGCGGTCGACGAAGTCGTCGTGTTTTTTCTGCTCGTCCGTCGAGGTTTTGGCGTTAAATGAAATCACCGGCAACAGCTCTTCGGTATTGGAGAACATTTTCTTCTCGATCACGGTGCGCAGCTTCTCGTAGCTGGTCCAGTTCGGATTGCGGCCGTTGTTGTTGGCGCGGGCGCGCAGCACGAAGTTCACGATTTCGTTGCGGAAATCTTTCGGGTTGCTGATACCGGCCGGTTTTTCAATTTTCTCCAGTTCGGCGTTCAAAGACTCGCGGTCGAACAGCTGACCGGTGTCGGGGTCGCGATACTCCTGATCCTGGATCCAGAAGTCCGCGTAGGTCACGTAACGGTCAAAAATGTTCTGTCCGTATTCCGAGTAGGATTCCAGATAGGCGGTCTGGATCTCTTTGCCGATAAACTCGGCGTATTTCGGGATCAGATAGCCTTTCAGATGTTCGAGGTATTTCTCGGCCAAATCCTGCGGGAACTGTTCGCGTTCGATCTGCTGCTCCAGCACATAGAACAGGTGCACCGGGTTGGCTGCCACCTCGGCGTGATCGAAGTTGAATACCCGCGAGAGGATTTTAAAGGCGAAACGGGTGGAGAGGCCGTTCATGCCTTCGTCAACCCCGGCGTAGTCGCGGTACTCCTGATAGGACTTGGCTTTCGGATCGGTATCCTTGAGGCTTTCGCCGTCATACACGCGCATTTTCGAGTAAATGCTCGAGTTTTCCGGCTCTTTCAGCCGCGACAGCACGCTAAAGCGCGCCAGCGTTTCGAGGGTGCCCGGCGCGCAGGGCGCGTGAGTCAGCTCGCTGTGATCCAGCAGCTTGTCGTAAATCTTGATCTCTTCCGACACGCGCAGGCAGTAAGGCACCTTGACGATGTACACGCGGTCGAGGAACGCTTCGTTGTTCTTGTTGTTACGGAAGGTCACCCACTCGGATTCGTTGGAGTGCGCCAGAATAATGCCGTTGAACGGCAGGGCGGAGATGCCCTCGGTGCCGTTGTAGTTACCTTCCTGAGTCGCCGTCAGCAGCGGATGCAGCACTTTGATCGGCGCTTTGAACATCTCGACGAATTCCATAATCCCCTGGTTGGCGCGGCACAGTGCGCCGGAATAGCCGTAGGCGTCCGGATCGTTCTGCGCGTGGTTCTCAAGCTTACGGATGTCCACTTTACCGACCAGCGCCGAGATGTCCTGGTTGTTCTCATCGCCCGGTTCGGTTTTGGCGATGGCGATCTGCTCCAGGATGGAAGGGCGCACCTTCACGACTTTAAACTTGGTGATATCGCCGCCGAACTCGTGCAGGCGCTTCGCCGCCCACGGCGACATGATGGTGCCGAGATAGCGACTTGGGATGTTGAACTCTTTTTCCAGGATTGAGGCATCTTCCTGAGGGTTGAACAGGCACAGCGGATGATCGTTGACCGGGCTGCGTTCGCCGTTGGCGCTGAGGGTGTAGATGGGCACGCGCTGCATCAACGCTTTAAGGCGTTCTGCCAGCGAGGATTTACCGCCGCCCACCGGGCCCAGCAGGTACAGGATCTGTTTCTTCTCTTCCAGGCCCTGCGCGGCGTGCTTCAGGTAAGAGACGATCTGTTCGATGGCCTCTTCCATGCCGTAGAATTCTTCGAAGGCCGGATAGCGTGCGATCACGCGGTTGGAGAACAGGCGCGACAGGCGTGATTCTAGCGCAGTGTCGACCATCACAGGTTCACCGATAGCCATCAGCAGACGTTCGGCCGCGTTGGCATAGGCACTGCGATCTTGCCGGCAAATGGTAAGAAATTCCTGCAGTGTGAACTCTTCGTCCTTGGCAGCTTCGTAGCGCTGGCGATAGTGGTCAAATATGTTCATGATGCCCGTCCTTTCGTTATTAGCACAGGTTAAAGAGAGCGTGTGATAGTGTTCTGGCTCCCGAAAGATGAGAATACGCCTGAGTACAGCAACCCGTATGCCAACTTGGTGCGCTTATTATCGCGAGTTGCGCTGTATGCCACTGGGCCCAGGATAAATTCACCTTCTGATTTAAGCTTAGTTTGCTTGCCGGAAAATTTCCTGCCGCAGAAAAAGCTTTTTTTAAGTCATATCAATGACTCAGTTATTACCGTGGAAGCCAAATGCCTTGTCTGGCGCGGCCTGCGGGATAAAACGTCATCGTTCCGCCATGATTAATTCATAATTCCGCTATAAGTTATTCGATCTTGGTCGTTTTCCTTTGTAAAGATTAGGCGCGCAACTAAATTTTCACATAAACTATCGCGGCTATTAACCCTGTAATTTATGGAAAAAGAACCAGTGAAGATTTCAAAACTCAAAACGCTAGCAATTATCGCTTCCGCAATGGTTTGTGCGCAAAGTGCTCAGGCGGGGACCTGGTCACTCGGTGCTGCCGCGCTGGTTAGTCCGGACGCGTATCGCGGTTATCAGGACCGCGTTTATCCGGTGCCCGTCATCGACTATGAAGGTGACGACTTCTACTTTCGTACTCTGACCGCCGGTTACTACCTGTGGAAAGATCAAGAAAACCAGCTGAGCATCATGGGTTACTACACGCCATGGGGCTACCGTCCAGGCGACAGCGACGACGATCGCATGAAGCGCCTCGACAAGCGTCGCGGCACGCTGATGGCCGGCCTGGCCTATTCGCACAACGCGGAATGGGGCACCCTTCGTACCACGTTCACCGGCGACACGCTGAACAACAGCAACGGGCTGGTGGGCGATGTCGCTTATCTGTACAAGTTTGATCTGGACGCGCTGACGCTGGTCCCGGGCGTGGGCGTGATGTGGAACAGCAAGAACCAGAACAAATATTACTACGGCGTCAGCGCCAATGAATCACGCCGCAGCGGCCTGGACAGCTACACCCCTGGCGATAGCTGGGCTCCGTATCTCGAGCTGAGCGCCAATTATCAGATCAACAAAAGCTGGAACGCCTTCTTCGTCGGCCGCTATGTGAAATTGTCGGATGAAGTGAAAGACAGCCCGATGGTGGATAAATCTTACACCGGTTTGTTGATGACGGGTGTGAGCTACACCTTCTAATCACGCATTGCACAACTGTCGTGCATGTCGTGCATCAAAAAGGGGCGCTAGCGCCCCTTTTGCACATCTGTGGTGCGCTTCCGCGCACGGTTCCTCAGGCCTTCTTACGACTGCGGAAGGTGACACCCAAACGGGCGGGTTGCTCGCCGGCAGCGACCAGCGGTTTGCTGACGCGCCCGGTCTCGATGCAGACCATGGTCTTGTAACCGTCGTTCGGCATATCCCCCATGCTGCAGGAGAGTTCCACGCCGGGGTTCCAGGCGATGACGTCGCTCATATGATGGTGGTGAACCTCGATGGTGCGAGCGAGTGCCGGATCGCGGATCTGGCTGAAAGCTTCCGGGCGGGTATAGACGCGGTCGGTTTGGCCGACAAAGGTCACTTCGCCGGTCTGGCGCGCTTCGGCGCCGCCCGCCACTTTATCGATATACGGCTCGCCCAGGCCCGCCACGCTGACCCGATCGATATCGCCGACCTGGAAGTAGCTGTGCAGAGCCGCCGTGGCTTGATAATCGCCGTGCGACTCCAGTTCGATCTCGCACTCTTCACCCAGCTTGAAGCGAGCAATTAGCGTGAAGGCGTGCGGCCACAGTTTGCGGGTCTGCTCATTGTCTTTCAGCGTAAAGGTCAGGATGACGCCGTTGTCATCTTCATCGTGCGCCGTCAGGCTCCAGGGCTGGTTGCGGGCAAAGCCGTGGGAGGGCTGCGCCACCGGGCCGAACCAAGGCCAACAGATCGGCACGCCGCCGCGGATGGCCTTGCCTTTGGCGAAAGGCGTGTTGTTGCTGAGCCAAATCACCGGCTGCTCACCGCTGGGCTGCCAGGCCAGCAAATGCGCGCCTTGCAGCGCGACGGCCGCGCGCACTTTCGGGTGCGACACCACAACCACGCCCAGCTCATCGAGTTGCCGCTGGCTGATATAAGGAGAAATTTGTTCGGAAACGGGCAGGGTGAAAATTTTCTCGTTCATTTCATGACCTTATTGTTTGCCGGAGATAGAAATGGACCCTATTAGCTTTCGGGTCACAACCAGGCCCTCAGGCGCATGCTTAGACAGTGACTGAGGTGAGTGTGTGCAGCCAACAACGCAGTGACTCGAAAGATGACGGGTAAAAAAAGGGCGACAAAAATGTCGCCCTCATTATCAGCTTAACATCATGCCATTACTTGGAGATGTGAGCGATCAGATCCAGAACCTTGTTGGAATAGCCGGTTTCATTGTCGTACCAGGAAACCAGTTTCACGAAGTTGTCGTTCAGTGCGATACCGGCTTTGGCATCGAACACGGAAGTCAGCACTTCGCCGTTGAAATCGGTGGAAACCACGTCGTCTTCAACATAGCCCAGAACGCCTTTCATAGAGCCTTCAGCGGCATCTTTGATGGCTTTCTTGATTTCTTCGTAGGTAGCCGCTTTTTCCAGACGCACGGTCAGGTCAACAACGGACACGTTAGGGGTCGGTACGCGGAACGCCATGCCGGTCAGTTTGCCTTTCAGCTCTGGCAGAACCACGCCAACCGCTTTCGCTGCGCCGGTAGAAGAAGGGATGATGTTCTGGGATGCGCCGCGGCCGCCGCGCCAGTCTTTGTGAGACGGGCCATCAACGGTTTTCTGAGTAGCGGTGGTGGCGTGAACGGTGGTCATCAGGCCTTCAACGATACCGAAGTTGTCGTTGATGACTTTAGCCAGCGGCGCCAGGCAGTTGGTGGTGCAAGAGGCGTTGGACACGATGTCCTGGCCGGCATATTTGTCAAAGTTGGCGCCGCGAACGAACATTGGGGTCGCATCTTTGGATGGGCCAGTCAGAACCACTTTTTTAGCGCCGGCGGTGATGTGTTTACGCGCGGTTTCGTCGGTCAGGAAGATACCGGTCGCTTCAGCAACCACATCAACACCCACTTCGTTCCACTTCAGGTTAGCCGGGTCTTTCTCTGCGGTAACACGGATGGTTTTGCCGTTAACAACCAAGTGGCCGTCTTTAACTTCTACCGTACCGTTGAAACGGCCGTGAGTAGAGTCATACTTCAGCATGTAAGCCATGTACTCTGCGTCCAACAGGTCGTTGATTGCAACGATCTCGATGTCAGAACGCTCTTGAGCAGCACGGAAAACAATGCGACCGATACGGCCAAAACCGTTGATACCTACTTTGATAGTCATATATTCCACCAGCTATTTGTTAGTGAATAAAAGGTTGGTTGTAAAATTACAAAAACCTTACCCAGCGTCAAGCGGAATCGTGTCAATACTTGCGGCAAGTCAAACCGGAAGGGTGGTTTTGCACGCTTATTGCACAGTCCATTTGCGCTCGGCCTCATCCGTTATATGGGGACAAGCCGCCAAGTATAAAGTCAGCATACGCAAGATGTGTGATCGTTATCACATATCATCGTGACGTGGCCTTTATGGGCTACAGTTTAGGCCAAAAACCCCTGCAGCGGTGTTAATTTTTTGTTATTATTAATCATTGTTTTCGTTGACATTATCCACATTCAGAGATAAGCACAAATGGCTAAAGAGACAACCCCCGGTCATCCGGTCACGGAACTGAATGAAATCCAACGTTATGTGACGCAACAGCGTGGCACCGAAGCGCCGTTCAGCGGCAAATTGCTGCACAACAAGCGCGAGGGCGTGTACCATTGCCTGTGCTGTAACCAGCCGCTGTTCTATTCCGAAACCAAATACGATTCCGGCTGCGGCTGGCCGAGCTTTTATGAGCCGGTTTCCGCCGATGCAATCCGTTATCTTGATGATAATTCACATAATATGCATCGTGTTGAAATCCGCTGCGGCCACTGCGATGCGCATTTGGGGCACGTTTTCCCTGATGGCCCGCAGCCGACTGGCGACCGCTACTGCGTCAACTCCGCCTCGCTGAGTTTCACCGATGGCGAAAATGGCGACCAAACGGCCGGTTAAGTGGTAATTTAATCAACAAAATCGATTCAGCTAATTATTCATCTGTAAGCGAGAAGGGCTCTGATGGACGTGAAAGATCTGATTGCGGCGATGACGCCCGAGATATACCAGCGCCTGGTGCAGGCGGTTGAGCTGGGCAAGTGGCCGGACGGCGTGGCGCTGACGCCTGAGCAGAAGGAAAACAGCCTGCAGGCGGTGATGCTGTGGCAGTCGATGAACAACGTCGATCCGCAGCACATGAGCATCGGCACCGACGGGCAGATCGTGATGAAGAGCAAGCAAGAACTGAAGCAGCAGTTTGTTGCCGAGCCGCTGGTCAAACTTAAACCGCAGTAAGCTGTCCCTAAAGCGGGGCGATGTCGCCATCGCCCCGTCGATTTACCGTTTTTCGCCTTTTATTCCCAGCGACTCCGCCAGCTGTTGCGCCAGCCGGTTATTGTCGTCCGCGCCGTACTCCCAGAACATCGCTCCCCCCAATCCCTGGCTTTTGATGTACTCGGCTTTGATAGCCACCGAACGCGGGTTCTCGTAGGAGATGGCGAACAGCGGTTTGCCTTCGGCGGATTGCAGCGTCAGGTAAGGCACCTTGGCGTCGTCATCCCAGTGCTCGCGGAAACGCTGCTGCGGATCGTTGAGCAATTTGCTGACGATATCGCGGTATTTAAAGTAAGTGTCTTTGCTGAGATCCAGCCCCAGCGTGCGGAACAGAGCGGTTTCTCGCGCACTGAAATAAGGCTGCGTCACCGGATGTTTGGCGGCGTCCGGCTTGTCCCAGTCGATGCCCGCTTCGGTCGCTCGTTTCGGCACCCGGCCGTAGAAACCGATACCCAGGTTCATCTGCGCCGGTTTTAATCCGGCGGCCAGATAATGTTTTACCACGGAATCGGCGCTGTAGCGGTCGGCGGCGGCTACGGTTGGCCAGCGCTTTGAATCGTACAGGTTGGCATTGAAGTACTGCGTGCCGTAAGCCATGTCGTAGGTCATCAGATTGATGTAGTTGAGGTAAGGGGCAATGCTTTTCACATCGACCCATTCCTGCGGGCTTTTGACGTTGGCCCCGACGGCGATGGTTAACAGCTTGCCTTTACCCAGCGCCTGATGAAGCTCTCTCAGCAGCAGGGTGAAGTTGTCGCGGTCTGCCGGTTGGCTTTCCACCAACCCCCAGGCGCCGTTTACCGGGTATTCCCAGTCCAGATCGATCCCATCCAGCCGGTACTGTGCGATCACCTGCAGCGCGGAGCGAATGAATATCGCCCGGTTTTCCGCGGTGGCGGCGGCGCCGGAGAAACCGCGTGCGCCCCAGCCGCCGACCGACAACAGCACTTTCAGCTCGGGGTTCTGTTTGCGCAGCACCGGCAGACGTTGCAGATCGGCCGTGACTTTCGGCGACAGGTAGATCTGGTGGCGGCGAGCGGGGTCTTTCAGCGCCGCATTGGTTTCGTCTTTCTCGTCGTTGTAGATCAGGCCGAACGAATAGTTGAGATGGGTGATTTGCGTCACGTCCAGCTTGTCGATGTCACCACCGGGGCCGGCGGTGACATCGCCGCCGCCGTTGAAGTAGCCGACGGAGAGATAGGCCGCCTGGGCCGTGCTTGCGCCGGCCATAGCCAATTGCACCGCCGCCAGCAAAGGCAGCAGTTTTCGGGTTATTTTCATGTCTGTCTCCTTGTGGTCGGCAAGGCCGACCGTACCGCCAGGGGCGGGCACAATAAAGCCGGGCTCAGTGGGCCCCGGATGCGTATAACCGATTGACGCCAAAAGCGTCGCAGCCATAACAGCAAAAGCGCCTGCTGGTCACAAGCCGTTGGGGAAGAAGAAAGGTGGTATTGTGAGCGGCGTCGATAATTTCGCCGCTGCGTAGAGAGGGCGCCGGCGGCGCCCGAGAGGATTTAGTTGGCGAGAAACTGTGACAGGGTAACTAGCTGTGCGCCGGCGTGCGCCATGTCCTGCAGCGCTCGCTCACTGTCGCCCGGCTGCAGATTCACGCCGCGGCAGCCGTCGACGATCACCTGCGTCGGATAGCCGGCAGCCAGTGCATCCAGCACGCTGAACTTCACGCAGTAGTCGGTCGCCAGGCCCATGATCGCCAGCTGCCGGACGCCCTGCGATTGCAGCCAATCGTGCAGTTCGGTCTGCGCCCGGTGGCCGTTATCGAAGAACGCGCTGTAGCTGTCGATATCCGTATCCTGTCCTTTGCGAAAAACGGCATCGATGTGTTGCCGCTGCAATTGAGGATGAAAATCGGCGCCGTGGCTCCCTTGCACGCAGTGCACCGGCCACCACACCTGCGGCAGACCTTCCAGCTCGCCGAGGGTGCCGACCTGCGCATGGGAGTTCACCGCAAAGCTGCGGTGATTGGCGGGATGCCAGTCCTGGCTGGCCACCACCGGCTCGCCCCGCGCCAGGCAGGCGGCGATAGCCTGATTGGCGACCGGGATGACGGCGTCGCCCTCCGTGACCGCCAGCGCGCCGCCGGGGCAGAAATCGTTTTGCAGATCGATCAACAACAGGGCCGTTTTCATCGCCGCTCCAGAGTTCAGTAGGTTAACCGTTGATGCTCAGCTCGCCGCGCAGATCTTGCTGCATCAGGGCGCGGATTTGTTCCGGCGTCAGCGGCTGGCTCAACAGATAGTGCAGCTTGGTCAGGGCGGCTTCCACCGTCATGTCGAAACCGCTGATCACCCCGGCATGCGCCAGCGCGTTGCCGGTGGCGTAGCCTTCCATATTGACGCGCCCGGAGATGCACTGCGTCAGGTTGACCACCACGATGCCGCGTTCAGAGGCCGCACGCAACTCGTCGATCAGCTCGGCCTTTTGCGGCGCGTTACCGACGCCGTAGGAGCGCAGGATCAGCGCCTTGACCGGCTGCAACAGGAAATTACGCACCACCGCGCCGGAAATGCCCGGATAGATGGTGACCACGCCGATCGGCTGCGGCGTGATGTCATGCACCTGCAACGCGCCGTTGCAAGCCGGGCTGTCGATGCCTTGCTGGCGGCGAATATGGATGCCGGCTTCCAGCAGCGGCGGCAGATTGGGGGAAGCGAAGGCGTCGAAGCCGTCGGCGTGCGCTTTGGTGGTGCGGTTGCCGCGGAACAGCTTGTTGTTGAAGAACAGGCTGACTTCATTCACCGGATGGTTGGCCGCCAGATACAGCGCGTTGAGCAGGTTGGTTTGGCCATCGGAGCGCAGCTCCGCCAGCGGGATCTGCGAGCCGGTGACGATCACCGGTTTGGCCAGGTTTTCCAGCATGAAGGAAAGCGCAGAGGCGGTGAACGCCATGGTGTCGGTGCCGTGCAGGATCACGAAGCCGTCGTAGCGATCGTAGTTCTGCTTGATGTCGTCGGCGATGTGCTGCCAGTCTTCCGGCGTCATGTCTGAAGAGTCAATCAATGGCGCGTATTCATGAATGGTGAAATCCGGCATCTCCGGCCGATGGAATTCGGGCATCAGCGCCAGCTGGCGCTGCAGGTGGCCGGAAACCGGGATGTAGCCATGATCGGAACGCTGCATGCCGATGGTGCCGCCGGTGTAGGCGACGTAAATGGATTTCTTTTGCATGGTTATGATTTTAACAAAGATAAGATGGGCTGAATTATAGGGACATGGCGGCAGAAAAAAAGCCCGGCGGTGGCCGGGCTGCAGAATTATTTGTTAGCGGACTTCTCCGCAGGAGAGACAGATCGCATAACGGTTTTGCGGATCGTTCAGGTTATTGAACAAGCCCGGTTGTTCTTTCACCGCGTTGGCGACCGAAGCCAGCGGGGCGGGCAGCATGGCCTGAATCGCGGCCGGCAGCATGGCGTGAATGGAAACGCCAAACTGGCTGAGCACCATATCGCTCAGGCTTGGGGTATCGACGAACCAGTCGAGCTGCCACTGCTGCAGTTTCGCCAGCTCGGCGGCTTTCTTCACCGCGTCGTCGAAATCGCCCAACTGATCGACCAGGCCGTTGGCCTTGGCATCGCTGCCGAGCCAGACGTGGCCCTGTGCGATTTGGTCAACCTGCTGCGGGGTCATCTTGCGTGATTTGGCGACCAGATCGAGGAAGTTCTTATACCCGTTTTCGATATTCAGCTGCATCATCTGCGAGAACTCCTGCGGCAGCGCCTTGGTGACCGCGATATCGGCCAGCGGCGATGTCGCCACGCCGTCGGTGTGCACACCCAGCGTATCCAGGGTTTTCTCGTAGGTATTAATGATGCCGAAAATGCCGATAGAACCGGTCAGGGTGCTCGGGCTGGCGATGATATAGTCGGCCGGCGTCGAGACCCAGTAGCCGCCCGATGCGGCCATGCCGCCCATGGAAACCACCACCGGCTTGCCGGCGGCGCGCACGGCGGCCAGCTCGGAGCGGATCACTTCGGACGCGCTGACGCTGCCGCCAGGGCTGTTGACGCGGAACACCACGGCCTTGACGGCCGGATCCAGGCGCGCCTGGCGCAGCTCGGCGGCGGTGGTGTCCCCCCCGACGTTGCCCGGCGTCTGCTGGCCGTCCATGATGGCGCCGTTGGCGAACACCACGGCGATCTTGCCGCCCTGGTTGGCGTCCGGCTTCGGCTGATAGTCGTAGATGCTGATGGCGTTGAAATCGTTCGCCTGTTTGTCCCAGCCGAAGGTTTTGACCAACTGATTTTCGATCGCGGTGCGCGACGCCAGCTCGTCCACCAGCTTATTGTCCAGCGCGTAGCGGGCGGTGTCGCCACCGGACGCCTGCAGGCCGCTCAGCACGCCGGCTGCGCCCGGGAACAGCTGCTGCGGCGTCAGTTGGCGGTTGGCGGCCACGGTCTCCAGGTAGTTCTGCCACAGGCCGCCGATCCAACGGCTGTCCGCTTCGCGCGCCGCCGGGGACATATCGTCACGGATCAGCGGTTCGACCGCCGATTTATAGGTGCCGACGCGGAAGATATTGGTGGTGACCTTGAGCATGTCCAGCAACGATTTGTAGTACAGGTTGTTGGTGGCGAAACCGTGCAGATCGACCGCGCCCTGCGGCGACAGGAAGACCTTGTTGGCGTAGCTGGCCAGGTAGTATTGCGTTTGATTGTAACTGTCGCCGATGGCGAAGATCGGTTTGCCGCTGTCGCGGAACTCGCGCAGCGCTTTGCCGATATAGCGCAGCGACGGCTGATCGGCGCCGGCGAAGTCATTCAGCTGCAACACCATGCCGGTAATGTTTTTGTCGTCTTTGGCCTTGCGGATGCTGTCGACTACATCGAACAGCGAGTTTTCCTGCAGGCGGCTACTGGAGGCGCCCAACAGTTCACGCCCCCATTGCCGCACCCGGTTGTTTACCGAAGGCTGATCGACCACCACGCCGCTTAAATCGACCAGCAGCGCGCCGCGCGCCGGGGCCGTCGAGGTGGAGGAACTTTGGAAGGACAGATAGATGCCAACCCCAACCAGGATCAGCAAGACCAGGAACAGGTTAAGGATCAGTTCCCTGATAAAATTCAGCAGACGCCATGTCCACCGGAAAATGCCGGCAATAATTTGCCACAATGTGCGCATGTGCTCTCCAACAGAGTCGAGAATGTTCCGCTATCCTAATGAGCGGCCGGGTAAATGTCAGCTTTAAATCGTGGCACACAGACGCTATCGCCGAGGCTGTAACTCGCCGTTTAGCTATGTTAACGTGGCCGGAATGAAAATTGTTATCAGGAGTTTACGATGGATGCTCTGGATCTTTTATTGAATCGTCGCTCGGCTTCGCGCCTGGCGGAACCGGCGCCGGCGGGGGAAGTGCGCCAAAACATCATCAACGCGGGCCTGCGTGCGCCCGATCACGGTGCGCTGCAGCCGTGGCGTTTCGTGATGATCGAGAATCAGGGCCTGGAGCGCTTCAGTCAGCTGCTGCAGGCGGCGGCGAAGCAGGATCAGTTGGATGAAGCGGCGATCGAAAAAGCCACCAAGGCGCCGTTCCGCGCACCGCTGATCATCACCGTCATCGCGCATTGCACTGAAGAGACCAAGGTGCCGCGCTGGGAGCAGGTGGTTTCCGCCGGTTGCGCCGTGCAGGCGATGCAGATGGCGGCGCTGGCGCAGGGCTTTAACGGCATCTGGCGCACCGGCGCCTGGACCGAGCATGCGCTGGTGCGTGAAGCCTTCGGTTGCCGCGAGCAGGATGAGATCGTCGGTTTCCTCTATCTGGGCACGCCGCAGCTGAAGGCCGCCACTAAAGTGACGCCGCCGGACAGCACGCCTTTCGTCAGCTATTTCTAAGTTTTTTCCAAAGGGGCGCGGCGAAAATGCGCCAAACCCCGCAAAATTGCATGGTTTCTGAGCAGGCCGCTCGCTTATCCGCGGCGCGCTCTTATCAATCCCCTCGGCAAGCGCTACCCTATGTTATCTTGAGTGCCGTTACCGAAGGGAGTGGACTATGACATCGCCAGCGATCCGTTTAACCCAGTACAGCCATGGCGCTGGCTGCGGCTGCAAAATCTCACCGAAAGTTCTCGAAACCATCTTGCACAGCGAGCGGGAAAAATTTGTCGATCCGCGTCTGTTGGTCGGCAATGAAACCCGCGACGACGCGGCGGTGTATGACATCGGCAACGGCGTCGGCATCATCAGCACTACCGACTTCTTCATGCCGATCGTCGACGATCCGTTCGATTTCGGCCGTATCGCCGCCGCTAACGCCATCAGCGACGTGTACGCCATGGGCGGCAAACCGATCATGGCGATCGCCATTCTCGGCTGGCCAATCGCCAAACTGCCGCCGGAGGTGGCGCAGCAGGTGATCGACGGCGGACGTTTCGCTTGCCAGCAGGCGGGGATCGCGCTGGCCGGCGGCCATTCCATCGATGCGCCGGAACCTATCTTCGGCCTGGCGGTCACTGGCGTGGTCAATACCGAGCGGGTGAAAAAGAACAGCGCCGCACAGGCCGGGGCGGAACTCTATTTGACCAAGCCGCTGGGCATTGGCGTGCTGACGACCGCCGAGAAGCAAAGCAAGCTGCGCCCTGAACATCAAGGGCTGGCGACGGACGTGATGTGTCGTCTTAACAAGCCGGGCGCCGACTTTGCCGAAGTGGCGGGCGTCACGGCGATGACCGACATCACCGGCTTTGGCCTGTTGGGCCACCTGAGCGAGGTTTGTCAGGGCTCCGGTCTGCAGGCGACGGTCTGGTTCGATCGGGTGCCGAAGCTGCCGCACGTCGAGGCGTATATCGCCGAGGGCTGCGTGCCGGGCGGCACCGGGCGCAACTTCGACAGTTACGGCCATCTGGTGGGCGAGATGAGCGATTTGCAGCGTCAGCTGCTGTGCGATCCGCAAACCTCCGGCGGTTTGCTGTTGGCGGTATTGCCGGAGGCGCAGGCGCAGGTGCTGGCGATTGCCGAGCAGCATGGCATCACGCTCAATCCTATCGGTGAGCTGCATGCCGCACAGGCAGGTAAACCGCTGATCGAGGTTGTGTAGTGTCCAACATGCAAGGCAGGCCGGACAGCGACGATTACCAACGCATTTTCCTGCAGGACGTGCCGCTGATTGACGTGCGTGCGCCGATCGAGTTTCAGCAAGGCGCCTTCGCTCAGGCGTTGAACCTGCCGCTGATGGTTGACAGCGAGCGGCAGGCGGTGGGCACCTGCTATAAACAGTATGGTCAGCAAGCGGCGATCGCGCTCGGCCACAGCCTGGTGAACGGCAAACTGCGCGAACAGCGCACCGCCGCCTGGCTGGCGGCCTGTGCGCAGCGACCCGAAGGTTATATTTACTGCTTCCGTGGCGGGCTGCGCTCACAGCTGGTGCAGCAATGGCTGCATGAGGCCGGCGTCGAGTACCCGCGTATCACTGGCGGTTATAAGGCGCTGCGCAATTATCTGCTCGGCGTGTTGGCGCAAAGCGCGGCATTGCCGATGGCCCTGGTGGGCGGCAATACCGGCAGCGGCAAGACGCTGTTGGTCAACGAACTGGCCGACGGCGTCGATCTGGAAGGCGCGGCGCGCCATCGCGGTTCCTCTTTTGGCCGAACGCTGGCGGGGCAAAGCTCACAGATCGATTTTGAGAATCGTCTGGCTGTGTTATTGCTGAAAAAACAGCATGGTGGCAGCCGCCGTTGGGTGCTGGAAGACGAAGGGCGGATCATCGGCAGCAACAATCTGCCGTTGCCGTTGTTCAACGGCATGCAGCAGGCGCCGGTGGCGGTGATCGACGATCCGTTTGATATTCGCCTGGCACGCCTGGAGGCCGAATATATTGACGGGATGCGCGAACAGTTCGAACAGGCCTATGGCGTGGAAGAAGGCTGGCGGCAGTACGACGACTATCTGCATCACGGCCTGTTCGCCATTCGCCGCCGGTTGGGCCTGGAGCGCTTCCAGCAGCTGACGCAGCGGCTGGAAGCGGCGTTGCGGGCACAGCGTCTCAGCGGCCAGGGTGACGCGCACCGCGAGTGGTTGGCGCCCTTGTTGCAGCAGTACTACGATCCGATGTATTGCTATCAGTTGGAAAAGAAAGCCCAGCGGATCGTCTTCCGTGGGAACTATGCAGAAGTAAGAGAATTCTTGATGACGTTCAGCCAGAAAAACGGTGAATAATGCGACTGTTCATAGCCGAGAAACCGAGTTTGGCGCGCGCCATTGCCGACGTATTGCCCAAGCCGCATCGCCGCGGCGACGGGTATATCGCCTGCGGCAACAATGATGTGGTGACCTGGTGCGTCGGCCACCTGTTGGAGCAGGCTCAGCCTGACGCTTATGACAGCCGCTATGCGCGCTGGTCGTTGGCGGATCTGCCGATCATTCCTGAAAAATGGCGGTTGCAGCCGCGGCCTTCGGTCAGCAAACAGCTCAACGCCATTAAAAAGTTGCTGCTTGAAGCCGATGAAGTGGTTCACGCCGGCGACCCGGATCGCGAAGGGCAGCTGCTGGTGGATGAGGTGCTGGACTACCTGGATCTGACGCCGGAAAAACGCCAGAACGTACGCCGCTGTCTGATCAACGATCTCAACCCGCAGGCGGTGGAGCGCGCGGTTGAACGCCTGCGCGACAACCGTGATTTCATTCCGTTGTGCGTGTCTGCGCTGGCGCGTTCGCGCGCCGACTGGCTGTACGGCATCAATATGACCCGCGCCTACACGCTGCTGGGCCGCAACGCCGGTTACGACGGCGTGCTGTCGGTAGGCAGGGTGCAGACGCCGGTGCTCGGATTGGTGGTACGGCGTGATGAAGAGATCGAAAACTTCGTGCCAAAAGACTTCTTTGAGGTCAAGGCGCACATCGTCACGCCGAAAGAAGAACGCTTCGTGGCGCTGTGGCAGCCCAGTGAGTCCTGTGAGCCTTATCAGGACGAAGAGGGGCGTTTGCTGCACCGGCCGTTGGCGGAGCATGTGGTCAAGCGCATTGAAGGCCAGCCGGCTCTGGTCACGTCTTATAACGATAAACGGGAATCGGATACCGCGCCGCTGCCGTTTTCGCTCTCCACGCTGCAAATCGAAGCGGCCCGGCGTTATAACCTCAGCGCGCAACAGGTGCTGGACGTTTGCCAGCGGCTGTACGAAACCCACAAGTTGATTACCTATCCGCGTTCCGACTGTCGCTACCTGCCGGAAGAGCATTTCGCCGGCCGCCACGCGGTGCTGAACGCCATCAGCGTGCACCAGCCCGAGCTGTATCCGCAGCCGGTGATCGACAGCGATCGCCGCAACCGTTGCTGGGACGATAAAAAGGTCGACGCGCACCACGCCATCATTCCCACCGCCCGCGCCGGCAAGATTAATCTGACGCAGGATGAGCGGAACGTGTATGGGCTGGTGGCGCGCCAGTATCTGATGCAGTTCTGTCCGGATGCGGTATTCCGCAAATGCGTGATCGAGCTGGATATCGCCGGCGGCAAATTTATCGCCAAGGCGCGATTCCTGGCGGAAGCCGGCTGGCGTACGCTGCTGGGCAGCAAGGAGCGCGACGAGGAGAACGAAGGTGCGCCGCTGCCGGTGGTGGCTAAAGATGATGAGCTGTTGTGCGAGCGCGGTGAAGTGGTGGAGCGCCAGACGCAGCCGCCGCGGCCGTTTACTGACGCCAGCCTGTTGTCGGCCATGACCGGCATCGCGCGGTTCGTACAAGATAAAGCGCTAAAGAAAATCCTGCGGGCGACCGATGGTTTAGGTACGGAAGCGACGCGAGCGGGGATCATCGAATTGCTGTTCAAGCGGGCGTTTCTGTACAAGAAGGGACGCTATATTCACTCCAGCGAAACCGGGCGCGCATTGATTCACTCGCTGCCGGATCTTGCTGCGCGCCCTGATATGACGGCCAACTGGGAAGCCACGCTGACGCAAATCAGCGAGAAATCCTGCCGCTATCAGGACTTTATGCAGCCGTTGGTCGGCACGCTGCAAGAGCTGATTTATCAGGCCAAGCAGAGCCGGGCGAGCATGGCGTTTCGTGGATTGCCGCCGCCGCCCTCCAGCGGAGGCAAAAAACGCAGGAAAAGCGCCGGCAAGGCGCAGGAGAAGAGTGAATGAAGCGTGGACTCACTGGTGTATTGGCTGCCGCGGCCCTGATGTTTTCCGGCCTGGCCGCCGCCAATCGCGGCGATGTGGACGTGGTGCTACCGGTTTCGCCGGAGATCTGGGGCGCGGCCAAAAGCGGCGACAATCCGCCGCCGGCGCAGCCCTGCAGCCGTTGTTGCGTCTACCAGAATCAGAACTATTCCGAGGGGGCGGTGCTCAAAGTCGAAGGGGAAGTGCTGCAGTGCGTGCGTGAGCCTAATACTATCGGCACCAACCCCTTGATTTGGGTACGATTGAAGAAGTGACGATGTAACCTGTCACCGCGCTCAGCGCGCCTCGCCTTGCGCGGCGAGATAATCCGCCAACAGTGGAACGTCAGCGGGCGCCAGGGGGTATTCCTGCGCCTGTTGCGGCGTGACCCAGACCAGCGCCGAATGGCAGCGCTGTTGCAGTTCACCGGAGAACTCCGCGACTCGCCAGGCATGCAGTCGGATGATGCGTTCGCCTTGCCGCCACTGATTGCTGCCCACATAGTTGCCGATACGGGCGTTAATCCCCAATTCTTCATCCAGCTCGCGCGTCAGCGCCTCCGGCTGGCTTTCGCCGGTTTCAACCTTGCCGCCGGGAAACTCCCACAGGCCGGCTTGATCGCTGCCTGCGCCGCGCTGGGCCAGCAAAATACGCCCATTTTGTTCCAGAATGGCGGCTACTACGTCGATAATTTTCATCGGCTTCACAGAATAAAACCCCGGCGAGCGCCGGGGGATGGGGTTACAGCGTGAATTCCGCCCAGACCGGCGCATGGTCAGAAGGTTTCTCCATGCCGCGGGTTTGGTAATCAATGCCGGTGGCGATGCAGCGCGAAGCCAGCGGGGTGCTGGCCAACAGCAGATCGATACGCAGGCCGCGGTTGTCGTCGAACCCTTTGGAGCGGTAGTCGAACCATGAGAACTCGTCGTTGCGCCCCGGGTTGGCGTGGCGATAGGTATCCACCAGGCCCCAGTTCAGCAGGCGATCCATCCATTCGCGCTCTTCCGGCAGGAAGGAGCACTTGCCGGTGCGCAGCCAGCGTTTGCGGTTGTCTTCGCCGATGCCGATATCGTAATCACTCGGGCTGATATTCATGTCGCCCATGATCAGCACCGGGGATTCCGCCGACAGCTGCTGCTCCAGGTAGTTTTGCAGATCCTGATAAAAGCGTGTTTTAGCCGGGAATTTGATCGGGTGGTCGCGGCTTTCACCTTGCGGGAAGTAGCCGTTGATCACCGTCAGCGTGCCCTGCGGCGTAGCCAGATCGGCCATGATGATGCGACGCTGCGCGTCTTCTTCATCGGTTGGGAAACCGCGGCGCACGGCCAGGGGCTCCGCTTTGGTCAGCAGCGCCACGCCGTAATGGCCTTTTTGCCCGTGATAGAACACGTGATAGCCGTGCTGGCTGACTTCTTCCAATGGGAACATGTCATCGTGAACTTTGGTTTCCTGCAGACCGATCACGTCGGGCTGGTGCTGTTCGATAATTGCCGCCAGCTGATGCGGACGCGCGCGCAGTCCATTGATATTAAAAGAGACAAACTTCATGAGCGGTGCCGTTTTCACGAGAAAAATGTGCTGTGATAGTAGCAGAGTTTGGCGGGAAATGTAACGCAGACAGCGGCAGGACCGCTGACTGCGCCGCGGGTTTATTTCGCCCAGCGGTCGTAATTTTTAGGTTGATAGTCGTCAAACTGTTGCAGCAGCGTCTGTGCCGATTCGCTGATGTGCAGGGTGCCGAGATAGTCGTGACGCATAAAACCCTGATCGGCGACGTGCTCGAGGAACTGGCTCAGCGGGCGGTAGAATCCGTTGACGTTCAGCAGGCCGACCGGCTTATTGTGATAGCCGATTTGCCCCCAGGTCCAGATTTCAAACAGCTCTTCCAGCGTGCCGATGCCGCCGGGCAGGGCGATAAAACTGTCCGCCAGCGCTGCCATACGGGCTTTGCGCGTATGCATGTCTGGCACCACTTCCAATTCAGTCAGGCCGCGATGCGCCGTTTCCGCTTCAACCAGGCGCTCGGGGATAATGCCGACCGCTTCACCGCCTGCGGCCAACACCGCGTCTGCCACGATCCCCATCAATCCTTTTTTGCCGCCGCCATAGATTAAACGGCGCCCCTGTGCGGCCAGCAGTTGCCCCAGTTGACGAGCCTGCTCGGCATAAGCGGGATTGACGCCTTCGCTGGCGCCACAAAAAACGCAAATATTGTTTCGCATCCACCTGTTCCTTACTGCACTAAAGAAGCCAGTGGTATAGCGAATTGTCGGCCGGAGTTCAAGTTACGGCTGGGAGAGAGGAACAAAACGGCTGGATTAAAGCGGTTAATAAGGGGAGATAACTTGATTTATTGATACGAGAACATTGGATGCAACGTGTTTTAAGTAGGGTTTGGAATTTTCTGCAAAAGGTGGTGGTGGGGGAAGGATGATTCGTCGCTACGCGACTCACCCTGCGGGCCGCGCTGAAGCGCGTTGTCTCACTGCGTGAGACTCGAACCTTGGTCGAAGCTTCTCATCCTTCCCCCATGCGGAGCATTATGGAAGTGATGTGCTTTTAATTAGGTTCGGGGATTTTCTGCAAGGGATGGTGGTGGGGGAAGGATTCGAACCTTCGAAGTCTGTGACGGCAGATTTACAGTCTGCTCCCTTTGGCCGCTCGGGAACCCCACCATGGTATTCATGGATTTACAAATTGTTGTTCCGGTTTTACCCGGAAGAAACCTGGCCGGTTTCTTTACTGCGTCTTCGCTCCTGGCAGAGAGAAGATGGTGGTGGGGGAAGGATTCGAACCTTCGAAGTCAGTGACGGCAGATTTACAGTCTGCTCCCTTTGGCCGCTCGGGAACCCCACCATATACATGGCTATTTAACTGGCCTTGCTTGCGAGAGCGCTGTCTCGGTAAGCGGGGCGCATCATATCAAATGAAGCGGATGTGTAAAGTATTGAAATGCAGAAAATGAATCGTTTGCCGTTTTTTTATTCTTGACGGTGCATCCCTGAACGAAATGCACCGATTTATTGAACGATTACAGAATAACGGTGCGGTTGCCGTAGACGAAGACGCGCTGCGCCAGCACCTGATACAGAGCGCGGCTGAGCACGTTTTTCTCCACGTCGCGGCCGGCGCGCATCATATCCTCGGCGGAATAGGTGTGATCGACGTGGATCACGTCCTGCATGATGATCGGGCCTTCGTCGAGATTGTCGTTAACGTAATGGGCAGTGGCGCCGATGATTTTTACCCCGCGCTCGTAGGCCTGGTGGTAAGGCCGTGCGCCGATAAACGCCGGCAGGAACGAATGGTGAATGTTGATTACCTGATTCGGATAATGTTGCACGAAGGCCGGGGTCAGCACGCGCATATATTTGGCCAGCACCACGTAATCCGGCTGATATTGATCGATCTTGGCCGTCATTTCGCGGTCGTGCTGTTCGCGCGTCAAGCCTTCGTGGCTCACCAGATGGAAAGGAATATCGAAACGCTCCACCAGCGTTTGCAGCGTGTCGTGGTTGCCGATTACGGCGGCGATCTCAACGTCGAGGCCGCCATAGGCGCTTTTCATCAACAGATCGCCCAGGCAGTGCGCCTCTTTGGTGACCAGCACCACGATGCGCCGGCGCCCGGTGCTGTGCAGTTCACGCAGTGAACCTTCCGGCAGAGCGCTGTCCAGATCGGCCAGCAGCGTGTTGTCGTTGAAAATGCCTTCCAGTTCGGTGCGCATGAAGAAACGCCCGGTGCGGTGATCGACGAACTCATTGTTCTGGACGATATTGAGTTCGTGCTTGTAACAGATGTTGGTGATCTTGGCGATCAGCCCTTTGGCGTCCGGGCAGATGGTGCGTAACACTTTCCGTTGTACATTTTGGTGTGGCATGGGTTTGAGGATCCTGTCTGATACTGAACGGCCTGTCTGCGCAGGCGTAAACGTGAAGCGCCGGCCGATTAGCGCCCGCAGCACTTCTTGTATTTTTTCCCTGAGCCACAGGGACACATCGCATTTCGGCCGGGCTGGGGTTTGGTGCCGTCGATATAATACCAACGTTGATCGCGACGAAGGAAGCGCGAGCGCTCATGCATCGTCTGCGGCTCGCCGCTTTCGCCATCGGTGAAACGGGCGATGAATTCGACGAAGCCTTCATCCGGCTCATGACCGGCTTTCTCTTCCACGATCGTCAGGCCCAGCCACTCGGTATTCTTAAAACTGTCGACGATGGCATTGCGCCATGCTTCGGCGCCGCAGTCGGGGTGCCAGGTGGCGATCAGATAGTCGACGTTATGATTCACGTAGGCGGTGAAGCGTGAACGCATCAGTTGGCCGGGCGTCGGTGCCGGCTGACTGCCGCTGATAAATGGGGCGCAGCACGCGTTATACGCCAGTCCGCTGCCGCATGGGCATGATTCGGGCAAAATGACTCCTGAGAAAACGAGGCTGAAAATGAATTTAGCGCATATGTTACCTAACAATATTCGTCAGTGACAATCTACCCTGAAAGCAGAGAACACCGTTTACCGAGAGGATGACGCGATGCGGCAAATCAAGATCGGACTGGCGCTGGGAGCGGGCTCGGCTAAAGGCTGGGCGCACATCGGCGTGATCAATGCGTTAAAGAAGCTGGGGATTGAGGTCGATATCGTTGCCGGCTGCTCTGTCGGCGCGTTGGTGGGCGCCGCGTTCGCCAGCCATCGCCTGCCGGCGATGGAGCAGTGGGTGCGATCGTTCAGCTATTGGGACGTGATTCGCCTGATGGATTTTTCCTGGCAGCGCGGCGGCCTGTTGCGGGGCGAGCGGGTGTTTAACGCCGTCGGACAGCTGCTGAAGATCAATGATATCGCCGATTGTGCGTTGAAGTTCGGTGCCGTGACGACCAATCTCAGTACCGGGCGTGAGCTGTGGCTGACCGAAGGCGATATTCATCAGGCGATACGCGCCTCCTGCAGCATGCCCGGCCTGTTGGCGCCGGTATGGGCCGACGGCTATTGGCTGGTGGATGGCGCGGTGGTCAATCCGGTGCCGGTGTCGCTTTGCCGCGCCATGGGCGCCGATATCGTCATTGCGGTCGATCTGCAGCATGACGCGCACCTGATGCAGCAGGATCTGTTCTCGATACGTATCGAGGAAGAAAGCCCGGACGATGCGCCTGCGGCTACCTGGCGCGGGCGTCTGCGGGAACGCGTCGGCAGAATGCGCAAGCGCAAACCGGCGACGGCGCCGACGGCGATGGAGATTATGAGCACATCGATTCAAATGCTGGAGAATCGCCTGAAGCGCAACCGAATGGCGAGCGATCCGCCGGATGTCTTGATCCAGCCTTTTTGCCCGCAAATCTCAACGCTGGATTTCCATCGCGCCGATGAAGCGATCGAGGCGGGGTTGCTGGCGGTTGAAAAACAACTGGATCGGTTGTTGCCGTTGATAAAAAATAGATAATTCTCGGTTCTTGGTTGGCAATGCGCAGTTGGTCTGTTTCAGACGAGCATAAGTGACCTTTTTGAGCCACTATTACACTATGGAAAGGGACGAGGCTCGGCTGATGGCATTACCACTCACTCACAAGCGCATCTTGATCGTTGAGGACGAACAGGTTTTTCGTTCCGTGCTGGTCGGTTATCTGACCTCGCTGGGCGCTGAAACCGGCGAGGCGACCAACGGTTTACAGGCGCTGAGTGCCGTCGATGACTTCAAGCCGGATCTGATTCTGTGCGATCTCGCGATGCCGGAAATGGGCGGTATCGAATTCGTTGAACACCTGCGTTTGCAGGGGCTGCAGATCCCGGTGCTGGTGATCTCGGCCACCGACAAGATGGCGGACATCGCCAAGGTGCTGCGGTTGGGCGTGCAGGATGTGCTGCTCAAGCCGCTGACCGATCTCAATCGCTTGCGTGAAGCGGTGCTGGCGTGCTTATACCCCAATATGTTCACCTCCCAGGCGATTGAAGAGGTTGAACTGTTTCAGGATTGGGATGCGTTGAGCAAAAATCCTTCCGAAGCCGTCAAACTGCTTAAGCAACTGCAGCCGCCGGTACAGCAGACCATTGCGCATTGCCGGATCAACTATCGGCAGTTAACCACCGGCGAAAATCCCGGCCTGGTGCTGGATATTGCCGCCTTGTCAGAAAAGGACCTGGCATTCTATTGCCTGGACGTCACGCGCGCCGGCGATAATGGCGTATTGGCGGCATTGCTGTTGCGCGCATTATTTAATGGGCTGCTGCAGGACCATCTGGCTAATCAACAGCATCGTTTGCCGCAAATGTCGGCATTGTTAAAGCAGGTTAATCAATTATTGCGGCAGGGGAAATTAGACGGTCAATTCCCTCTGTTGTTGGGATATTATCACGCCGAAAATAAAAACCTGATTCTGGTTTCCGCCGGGTTGCATGCCAACGTCAATACCGGTGACAATCAAATCCAGCTGAGCAACGGCGTGCCACTGGGGACGCTGGGGGCTACCTACATGAATCAGATCAGCCAGCGTTGTACCGCCTGGCAATGTCAGGTATGGGGCAGCGGTGGCCGATTGCGACTGATGCTCAGCGCTGAATAGCAGGCAGCGATCGGCGCGATCTTAAGCTATTTACTTATCTGTAATTAAACCGTTTATTTATTCTCCGGATTATCCGAACGGGTAATAGTCCTAAATGCTTTCTATTTGTGTTCTGGTTAATGCTCGGCGCGCATAAGCTGGTATACTCCGAAGGTTTTTTTATATCGAGCCCAAGCTCATAAAATGAGCGCTTTAGCTTTAAGAGAGGAAATAATGCCTGCTGTAAATCGCAAAGTCAGAAAAGCCGTGATCCCGGTTGCAGGCTTGGGTACGCGGATGTTGCCGGCCACCAAAGCCATTCCGAAAGAAATGCTGCCGCTGGTTGATAAACCTCTGATCCAATACGTCGTCAATGAGTGCATTGCGGCGGGGATTAACGAGATTGTGCTGGTCACCCACTCCTCCAAGAACTCGATCGAAAACCATTTTGATACCAGTTTCGAACTCGAAGCGATGCTGGAAAAACGCGTCAAGCGCCAATTGCTGGACGAAGTGCAGTCGATCTGCCCGAAAGGTGTTACCGTGATGCAGGTTCGTCAGGGTAATGCCAAAGGCCTGGGGCACGCGATTATGTGTGCCTACCCGATGGTGGGCGATGAACCGGTCGCGGTGGTGCTTCCGGACGTGATCCTCGACGAATACAGCGCCGATCCGAAAAAAGACAACCTGCACGAAATGCTGCAGCGCTTCGAAGCCACCGGCGTCAGCCAGATCATGGTTGAACCCGTGCCGCATAAGGATGTCGGAAACTACGGCGTAGCCGACTGTAAGGGCGTTGATTTGCAACCGGGCGAAAGCGCGCCGATGGTCAGCGTGGTTGAGAAACCGTCGCCGGATAAAGCCCCTTCCAACCTGGCGATTGTCGGTCGTTATGTGTTGTCCGCCGATATTTGGCCGCTGTTGGCGAAAACGCCTCCAGGTGCCGGCGATGAAATTCAGCTGACTGACAGCATCGAAATGCTGATGCAGCAGGAAACGGTGGAAGCGTATCACCTGAAAGGCGTGAGCCATGACTGCGGTAACAAACTGGGTTACATGCAGGCCTTCGTGGAGTACGGCATGCGTCATGCCAGCCTGGGCAAAGAGTTTTCTCAGTGGCTGCAACAGGTTGTTGCCGCTGACAAGAAGTAATTTGATCTTTCGTCTTAATTTGAAAAACTAGGATTTTCACATGAAAGTAACAGTTTTTGGTATTGGTTATGTGGGGCTGGTACAGGCCGCCGTGCTGGCTGAAGTTGGCCATGATGTTATGTGCATCGATGTTGACGAACGAAAAGTCGAGAACCTGAAAAAAGGGAATATCCCGATTTTTGAACCGGGCCTGACGCCGCTGGTACAGCAAAACTATGAGGCTGGGCGCCTGCATTTCACCACCGATGCCAAAGCGGGCGTGGCGCACGGGAATATCCAGTTTATCGCCGTCGGTACGCCGCCGGATGAAGACGGTTCCGCCGATCTGAAATATGTCACCGCGGTGGCGCGCACCATCGCCGAGCACATGACCGATCGCAAAGTGGTGATCGACAAATCTACCGTGCCGGTCGGTACGGCGGACAAAGTGCGTCAGGTGATGGCGGAAACGCTGGCAAAACGCGGCAGCAACGTGCCGTTCGACGTGGTGTCCAACCCTGAATTCCTGAAGGAAGGCGCTGCGGTGGCTGACTGCATGCGCCCTGAGCGCATCGTGATCGGCACCGATAATAAAGAGGTGATCGAGCCTATTCGCGAGCTGTACGAGCCGTTTAACCGCAATCACGATCGTATGATCATGATGGATATCCGCAGCGCGGAGCTGACCAAATATGCCGCCAACTGCATGCTGGCGACCAAAATCAGCTTTATGAACGAAATGTCCAACCTGGCAGAAATGCTGGGCGCGGACATCGAGAAAGTGCGTCAGGGCATTGGTTCCGACTCACGCATCGGTTATCACTTCATCTACCCTGGCTGCGGCTACGGTGGTTCTTGCTTCCCGAAAGATGTCCAGGCGTTGATCCGCACGGCAGAGCAGATCGGTTACCAACCGAAGCTGCTGCAGGCGGTAGAGCAGGTCAACTACCAACAGAAAGACAAGCTGAACAGCTTTATCAAAGACTACTTCGGCAGCGATCTGAAGGGCAAAACCTTCGCGCTGTGGGGCCTGGCGTTCAAGCCGAATACCGATGACATGCGTGAAGCGTCCAGCCGCGTGCTGATGGAACAGCTGTGGGCTGCCGGTGCCACCGTTCAGGCCTACGATCCGGAAGCGATGAACGAAGTTCAGCGCATTTATGGCCAGCGCGACGACTTGAAGCTGATGGGTACCAAAGAGGCTGCGTTGCACGGCGCCGATGCTCTGGTGATCTGCACCGAATGGCAGAATTTCCGCGCGCCGGACTTCGACGTGATCAAAAGTGAGTTGAAGCAGCCGGTGATCTTCGATGGACGTAACCTGTACGATCCGGAGCGTTTGGAGAATCGCGGCTTTACCTACTACGCGATTGGCCGCGGCGCCTCGATTAAACCGGTTATTTAAGGAGTGGGCATGAAATTCCTGGTTACAGGCGCCGCAGGGTTTATTGGTTATCACGTTGCAGAGCGTTTGTTGACCGCCGGGCATCAGGTTGTCGGCATCGATAACCTGAATGACTATTATGACGTGGGCCTGAAAATGGCCCGTCTGGACAGACTGGCGGATAAGCCGGGATTCCGCTTCATCAAGTTGGATTTGGCCGATCGTGAAGGCATGGCGACATTGTTCGCCGAGCATCAGTTCCAACGAGTCATTCATTTGGGTGCCCAAGCCGGCGTGCGTTATTCGCTGGTCAACCCGTTGGCTTATGCGGACGCTAACCTGATCGGTCATTTGAACGTTCTGGAAGGCTGTCGTCATAATAAGGTCGAGCATTTACTTTACGCTTCATCCAGCTCTGTTTATGGCCTCAATCGCAAGTTGCCGTTTGCTACCGAAGATTCTGTCGACCACCCTGTGTCACTGTATGCGGCAACTAAAAAAGCCAATGAGCTGATGTCACACAGTTACGCTCATTTATACGGTCTCCCGACGACGGGGCTACGCTTCTTTACCGTATATGGTCCCTGGGGGCGCCCGGATATGGCGCTGTTCAAGTTTACCAAGGCCATATTGGCGGGGGAGAGTATCGATGTATATAACCACGGTGAAATGCACCGTGACTTTACTTACATTGATGATATCACCGAGGCGATTGTGCGGCTGCAGGCGGTTATTCCGCAGGCGGATCCGTCATGGACCGTTGAACAGGGATCGCCGGCGACCAGTTCCGCACCGTATCATGTTTATAATATCGGCAATAACACCCCCGTTAAACTGATGGAATATATCACGGCGTTGGAGCAGGCTTTAGGGGTAACAGCCCGCAAGAATATGCTGCCGATGCAACCTGGCGACGTGATGGATACCAGCGCTGATACCGCAGAGCTTTATCGCGACATTGGTTTTAAACCGGAAACCAGCGTTGAAGAGGGTGTAAAGCGCTTTGTTGATTGGTATAAGGCATTCTACCAGGTTCAATAATTGAACGGGAGTAAATGCGATAAAGGGGCCTTAGGGCCCTTTTTTTTCGCTGGGACTTCATGCAAGGAGGAAAATGTGAATCAGGATATTTACTAAAAAGAGAGGGATGAGGCGGGATCACGTCTATAAGCTTTAAAATGAAAAGGCCCCCGCAGGGAGCCTTTCAGATACGGACTGAATCGCTATTACAGCAGGAAATCGTCCAGAGATTTACCTTGCTCTTCGATAGCTTTCTTAATCACCGCAGGAGTACGGCCTTGGCCGGTCCAGGTTTTCAGCTCGCCGTTTTCGTCTTTATATTGGTATTTGGCAGGACGTGCCGCACGTTTTGCTTTGCCGGCAGCCTTGTTGGCAGCCATGGTTTGCAGCAGTTCATTCGGATCAATACCGTCAGCAATCAGCATTTCGCGGTATTGTTGCAGTTTACGAGTGCGTTCTTCGATTTCTGCTTGAGCCTGGCTGTCTTCTTCGCGACGTTCGTTCACAACAACTTCCAGTTTCTCGAGCATTTCTTCCAGCGTTTCCAGTGTGCATTCTCTTGCCTGGGCGCGCAGAGTACGGATGTTGTTCAAAATCTTTAATGCTTCGCTCATTGTCCTAGTCTCAAATTATATTGGTGGGGGGCGTCTCGATAATAATAGAGCGCTATTTTCTTTTCTGCAATAGCCAAATTGACTTGAATACTCAAATTTACCTTTTAAAAAACCGTTAATCGGATCTGTCCGACTAATATAGGAAGGGCTGTTAACTATTACCCTTGTCGCACTTAAGTCAAAATTTCAGCAGGCATGCTTTAAAAGGCGCGTGTCGCAAGGCTTTCATCGATAAGTTATCGCCGTAATTTATATCAATATTACAATGGGTTCTGTGGGCTTAATCACGTCATGGCAAGACAGACATTGTAAACAATAGGGGTATATAGGTAAAGATTGCGTCAGGAAACGTCGGGGACAGCGGAGGTGATTAAATGCCCTGTATTGGCCCCGTGTATAATAGACTGACGCGCCGTTGCGGTTGCGGCACCCGCCGCTGCGAAAGGGTGATTATGCATTAATGGGCAAATGATCGCGGTTAACCATTAGCAAGAATTAATAGTGATGACAGGCATACATTATCCTGTAAATAGCTGTAAAAGGAACGGGCCGACAGAACGATATGTTTCGCTTGAAAGCGCATTATTACGGCGAACGCAATATTCGTTCGCTTTGGGCTGAGCTGGGGGGCGGCTTATGGTACACTTACCGTCCTAATCGACATTTGAATATTTCTTATACCATCGGAGTTGCGGGGCCATGGCTCAACTTTATTTTTATTACTCTGCGATGAATGCCGGCAAGTCCACCGCGCTGCTACAGTCTTCATATAACTATCAAGAACGTGGTATGCGCACGCTGGTGTTCACTGCGGAGATCGATCACCGCTTTGGCGTAGGTAAGGTCAGCTCGCGCATCGGTTTATCCTCGCAGGCCCAGCTCTATAACAACGACTCGATGCTGTACGCCATGATTCAGCAAGAGCATCAACAGCAACCGGTGCATTGTGTACTGCTGGATGAAAGCCAGTTCCTGACCAAGGCGCAGGTTGAGCAATTGTGCGATGTGGTGGACCAACTGGACATTCCCGTATTGTGCTACGGCCTGCGTACCGATTTTCTCGGTGAGCTGTTTACCGGCAGCCAATATTTGCTGGCCTGGGCCGATAAGCTGGTGGAATTGAAAACCATCTGTCACTGTGGGCGCAAAGCCAATATGGTGCTGCGGTTGGATGAAAACGGCCAGGCGATGCACGCCGGTGAGCAGGTGGTGATTGGCGGTAACGAGAGCTATGTCTCCGTCTGCCGCAAGCATTATAAAGAGGCGATTCACTCCCTGGAGTAGGGGAGAAAACGCCGCCAAAGCCCGCTGAGGCGTTTTGGCGGCGTGAGTCGAAATGCAGCGCCTCCGGCGCAATAAAAAACCCGCCGTTTGGCGGGTTTTTTTATCGGTTCACGAAACCGTTATTTCTTGGGCTTCTTTACCGCGGCTTTGGCTGCAGCCGGAGCTGCCGCTTCCTCTTCGACTGCTTCGCTGAATTCGCGGCCGTAGAAGGTATCCAGCATGATTTGCTTCAGTTCGGCAATCAGCGGATAGCGCGGGTTGGCGCCGGTGCATTGGTCGTCGAACGCGTCTTCCGACAGCTTGTCGACTTTCGCCAGGAAGTCCGCCTCCTGCACACCCGCCTCACGGATGGAGGTTGGGATGCCCAACTCGGTTTTCAGCTCGTCCAGCCAGGCCAGCAGTTTCTCAATCTTCTGCGCGGTGCGGTCGCCCGGCGCGCTCAGGCCGAGGTGGTCGGCGATTTCAGCGTAGCGGCGGCGCGCCTGAGGGCGGTCGTACTGGCTGAAGGCCGTCTGCTTGGTCGGGTTGTCGTTCGCATTGTAGCGAATGACGTTGGAAATCAGCATCGCGTTGGCCAGGCCGTGCGGAATGTGGAACTCCGAACCCAGTTTGTGCGCCATGGAGTGACAAACCCCGAGGAAGGCGTTGGCAAAAGCGATACCGGCGATGGTGGCGGCGTTGTGCACGCGTTCACGGGCAACCGGGTTTTTCGCGCCTTCTTTGTAGCTGGCCGGCAGATACTCTTTCAACAGTTTCAGCGCCTGCAGCGCCTGGCCGTCGGAGTATTCGTTCGCCAGCACCGAGACGTAGGCTTCCAGCGCGTGGGTCACCGCATCCAGGCCGCCGAAGGCGCACAGGGATTTCGGCATGTTCATCACCAGGTTGGCGTCGACAATCGCCATGTCCGGGGTCAGCGCATAGTCGGCCAGCGGGTATTTCTGCCCGGTGGCGTCGTCGGTCACGACGGCGAATGGTGTGACTTCCGAACCGGTGCCTGACGTCGTGGTGATAGCGATCATCTTCGCTTTCACGCCCATTTTCGGGAATTTGTAGATACGCTTGCGGATGTCCATGAAGCGCAGCGCCAGATCCTCGAAGTGGGTTTCAGGATGTTCGTACAGCACCCACATGATTTTCGCGGCGTCCATCGGCGAACCGCCGCCCAGCGCGATGATGACGTCCGGTTTGAAGGAGTTCATCTGCTCGGCGCCTTTACGCACGATGCTCAGCGTCGGATCGGCTTCCACTTCGAAGAACACTTCGGTTTCGATGCCGTGAGACTTCAGAACCTTGGTGATCTGGTCAGCATAGCCGTTGTTGAACAGGAAACGGTCGGTCACGATGAAGGCGCGTTTCGCCCCGTCGGTCGCCACTTCTTCCAGCGCGATAGGCAGCGAGCCACGGCGGAAGTAGATCGATTTCGGAAGTTTGTGCCACAACATGTTTTCTGCTCGCTTCGCTACAGTTTTCTTGTTGATCAGGTGTTTAGGTCCGACGTTTTCAGAGATGGAGTTGCCACCCCAGGAACCGCAACCCAGCGTCAGCGAAGGCGCGAGTTTGAAGTTGTACAGGTCGCCGATACCGCCCTGAGAAGCCGGGGTGTTGATCAGGATGCGAGCCGTTTTCATTTTATCGCCGAAGTAGGCGATGCGAGCCGTTTGGTTATCCTGGTCGGTGTACAGGCAGGACGTGTGGCCGATACCGCCCATGGCGACCAGTTTTTCGGCTTTGGCGACCGCGTCTTCGAAGTCTTTGGCACGGTACATCGCCAGGGTAGGCGACAGTTTTTCATGTGCGAAAGGTTCGGACTCGTCGACCAGCTTCACTTCACCGATCAGCACTTTGGTGTTGGCCGGCACTTTGATGCCTGCCATTTCGGCGATTTTCGGTGCGGATTGCCCGACGATGGCCGCATTCAGACCGCCGTTTTTCAGGATGATGTCCTGCACCGCTTTCAGTTCTTTACCCTGCAGCAGATAGCCGCCGTGGGAAGCGAAGCGTTCGCGTACCGCATCATAGATAGCGTCAACGACGATGACCGACTGTTCGGAAGCGCAGATAACGCCGCTGTCGAAGGTTTTGGACATCAGGATAGAGGCGACCACGCGCTTAATGTCTGCGGTTTCGTCTACCACGACCGGCGTATTACCGGCGCCGACGCCGATGGCGGGTTTGCCGGAGCTGTAGGCGGCTTTCACCATGCCCGGGCCACCGGTGGCCAGGATCAGGTTGATGTCAGGGTGGTGCATCAGCTGGTTGGACAGCTCGACGGTAGGTTGATCGATCCAACCGATGATGTCTTTTGGCGCGCCGGCGGCGATAGCGGCTTGCAGCACGATATCGGCGGCTTTATTGGTGGCATTCTTCGCACGCGGGTGCGGCGAGAAGATGATGCCGTTACGGGTTTTCAGGCTGATCAGCGCTTTGAAGATCGCGGTAGAAGTTGGGTTGGTGGTAGGGACGATACCGCAAATCAGGCCGATAGGTTCGGCGATGGTGATGGTACCGAAAGTGTCATCTTCAGACAGGATGCCACAGGTTTTTTCATCTTTATAGGCGTTGTAGATGTACTCGGAAGCGAAGTGGTTTTTGATCACTTTGTCTTCGACGATACCCATTCCGGATTCTTCCACGGCCATTTTGGCCAACGGGATACGGGCATCAGCAGCGGCGAGGGCGGCAGCGCGGAAGATTTTATCCACTTGCTCTTGAGTGAAGTTGGCATATTCGCGCTGGGCTTTTTTGACACGTGCGACAAGCTCGTTCAGTTCAGCGACATTCGTTACAGCCATAATGCTCTCCTGATAATGTTAAACTCTTTCAGTAAATAAGCCGTGCGAGCCACTAGTATAGTCATAACGGGAATAAACGGTGATTCGAATACCGGGGGTTTCCCGCGTTATTTCTTCGCATGCTGCTGATTTGCTTAAAGAGCTTTACCCTGCGCCAACCGGAGGGGCAGGCAGTGAAGAGAACGGAACCGGCTGGATTGCCACCGACTTTGTTCTACTCCCTGCCTACGACTAAGAGCTTACCCACTGTTGGGTAGTTGATTTGTGATCTAAATCATGAAAAGTGCAAGCTGACACCTTTCAGCTTGACGGTGTTGAGAGTGGTTATCAATAACTGTGATCGATGACTCTTTTTTCAACATAAAAAATCAAAAGGCCATACATCACTTTAACAAAGGGCATTTGTTTTGTTGCCTAACTTGCTGGTAGTCAAAAATGCTGCTCTGGCCGGATGGATTACCCGCGGCAATTCCATTACATTAGCGCGCATAGGCAGCACACCTTTTTATAGCACTTAACGCGGAGCCATCTGTGGGCCAATCTCTGTTGGATCTTTCCGGCTTTATCAAGTTCTTTGTCGGTCTGTTTGCGCTGGTCAACCCGGTGGGCATCTTGCCGGTGTTTATCAGCATGACCAGCTACCAGGCGGAAGCAGGGCGCAATAAAACCAACCTGACCGCCAACCTGTCGGTCGCCATTATTCTGTGGACATCGCTGTTCCTGGGCGAAGGGATCTTGCGGATGTTCGGCATCTCCATCGATTCGTTCCGCATCGCCGGCGGTATTCTGGTGGTGACCATCGCCATGTCGATGATCAGCGGCAAGCTGGGAGAAGACAAACAGAACAAACAGGAAAAATCGGAGAGCGCGATCCGCGAGAGCATCGGCGTGGTGCCGTTAGCGCTGCCGCTGATGGCGGGGCCGGGGGCGATCAGTTCCACCATCGTGTGGAGTTCCCGTTATCACAACTGGCAAAGCCTGCTCGGCTTTACGGTCGCGATCGCCTTGTTCGCCTTTTGCTGTTGGTTGTTGTTCCGCGCCGCGCCGCTGTTGGTGCGTTTGCTTGGGCAGACCGGCATCAACGTGATCACCCGTATCATGGGTCTGTTGCTGATGGCGCTCGGGATCGAGTTTATCGTTACCGGCATTAAGGCGATATTCCCCGGCCTGTTGTAATACCCTTTGTTTAGCCGCGCACCTTTCGCCTTGGCGCGGCTAAAATTAATTTTAAAGTTTAAATTATTTATTGGTTCGCATTATTATAGTGCACAGGATGAATAAAATTTATGCGGTTGCACTCTTATGTTGCATAAATCTCATGTTGCTGTGCAAAAAAAACGCTAAGCGTTATTTCAGACACTTTTCTTCCCCCATTTCCGCGCGTTTTGCCCCCGTTCAACGGTAAAGCTGTTGTTAAATTAATCACATCATTCTGTGGGGCTTGTCTCACTTTCATCCAGGTGTTATTAGTGATTAACCGACCATAGGCAGGTGTTTGTTCTTTGAATGTCCGGATTGTTAACTGAATGTTTCTTTGTGCGGTAATGAGATTGCGTTGATGGTTTCAAATGAAATGATTTCGTCTTTTTTTTCTTTAAAATCATAGCGATGATTTTGTTTCTCCGCGTCCTCGATCTTGGGGGCCGGATCGGGCTTCGTGCGATAAAAGAGAATTGCTTAACATTTTCGTAAAATTTATTGGCTATGGAATTTGGCTTCTGCTAATTTCCGAGCAACTTTCCCGTGGTCAATTAACTGAAATGCGCCATAAAAACGGGAATGATTTTTGCTGGTATCCGTTTATTTAGAATTCTTATAAACACTTCACAAACTTCGATAAGCGATGCTTGTCGGTGAAAAGGAGCCTCGATTATGCAGCAAACCCTGAAGCGCACTTCTTTGACCTTGTTGATTAGCGGCGCGCTGAGCGTCGGCGCCATAAATAGCAGTTTGGCGGCGGAAGTGCCGGCCGGCGTTCAGTTGGCGCAGCAGCAGAATATTGTGATCAACAACGGCAGCGAAGTGGCTTCATTGGATCCGCATAAGGTCGAGGGCGTACCGGAAAGCAATATCATTCTTAACCTGCTGGAAGGGCTGGTGAGCACCGACGCCAACGGGCATGTGGTGCCGGCGGCGGCGGCGAGCTGGGAAAACCAGAATTATCAGCAATGGACCTTCCACCTGCGCCCCGGCGCGGTGTGGAGCGACGGCAGCCCGGTGACCGCGCAAGACTTCGTCTACAGCTGGCAGCGCCTGGCCGATCCGAAAATCGCCTCGCCCTATGCCAGCTACCTGCAGTACACCAAAGTCGACAATATCGACGATATCCTGACCGGCAAGAAGCCTCCACAGGCCCTCGGCGTCAAGGCGCTGGACGACCAGACGCTGCAGGTGACGCTGAGCGAACCGGTGCCGTATTTCATCAGCATGCTGAGCCACACGTCGCTCAAACCGGTGAAACGCGCGGTAGTGGAGAAATTCGGCGACAAATGGACGCTGCCCGCCAACTATGTCGGCAACGGCGCTTACCGTCTGAAAGAGTGGGTGGTGAACGAGCGGATTGTGCTGGAGCGCAGCCCGAGCTACTGGAACAACAAGCAGACGGTGATCAATCAGGCGACCTTCCTGCCGATTGCTTCCGAAGTCAGCGACGTCAACCGCTTCCGCAGCGGCGAGATCGACATCACCAACAGCGCCATTCCGCCGTACCTGTACGTCAAAATGAAGCGCGAAGTGCCTGAGCAACTGCACGTTAACCCTTATCTGTGCACTTTCTATTACGAACTCAATAACCAGCGGGCGCCGTTCACCGATCCGCGGGTGCGTGCGGCGGTGAAGATGACGCTGGATCGCGACATCATCGCCAACAAGATCATGGGCCAGGGGCAGATCCCGGCCTACAGTTTCACGCCAACCTTCACCGAAGGCGCCAACTTCACGCAGCCCGCCTGGGCCGGCTGGAGCCAGGAACAGCGCAACGCCGAAGCCAAGAAACTGCTGGCGGAAGCGGGTTACAGCGACGCCAAGCCGCTGAAGTTCTCGCTGCTGTACAACACCTCCGATCAAAACAAACAGCAGGCGATCGCCGCCGCGTCGATGTGGAAGAAGAACCTCGGCGCCGACGTCACGCTGCGCAATCAGGAGTGGAAGACCTCGCTGGAAAGCCGCCATCAGGGGCAATACGACGTGGCGCGCGCCACCTGGTGCGGGGATTACAACGAACCCAGCGCCTTCCTGAACCTGGTGCTGTCCAACAGCAGCATCAATACCGTGTTTTATAAGAGCCCGGCGTTCGACGCCATCATGGCCGCCACCCTGAAGGCGCCGGATGAGGCCGCGCGCGCCGCGCTCTATCAGCAGGCAGAAGCGCAACTGGACAAAGACTCCGCGTTGATCCCGGTGTATTACCGCGTCAGCGCGCGGTTGATTAAGCCGACGGTTGGCGGGTTCACCGGCAAAGATCCGCTGGACTATACCGACGTTAAAAATCTGTACATCATCAAGCAGTAAAAGGGGTATTCCTCACGCTGAACCGCAGGGGAATATGGGGAAGGCCCGCCGCCGCATTCGTTCCGCAGCGGCGGGAAAACAGAGTCCGCTTACGGGCAACGCAGGTTCCACGAAGAGCCTGTGATAATAAAAAACTGGAGTCGATAAGTATGACCAACATCACGAAGAAAACCCTCATTGCCGCCGGCGTCATCGCCGCACTCGGCATCACAGCAACCACCTCCGCCTTCGCGGCCGACGTTCCTGCAGGCGTGCAACTGGCCGACAAGCAAGAAATCGTCAAAAACAACGGTTCCGAAGTGCAGTCGCTGGATCCGCATAAAATCGAGGGCGTGCCGGAAAACAACGTGACCCGCGATCTGATGGAAGGCCTGGCGAACAACAGCCCGGATGGTTCCATCGTGCCGGGCGTCGCGGAAAGCTGGGATAACAAGGATTTCAAAATCTGGACCTTCCACCTGCGCAAAGACGCCAAATGGTCCAACGGCAAGCCGGTGACGGCGCAAGATTTCGTCTACAGTTGGCAGCGCGTAGTGGATCCGAAAACCGCGTCGCCTTACGCCAGCTACCTGCAGTACGCCCATGTGGAAAACGTCGATGACATCATCGCCGGTAAAAAAGACAAGTCGACGCTGGGCGTGAAGGCCATCGACGACCATACTTTCCAGGTGACCCTGAGCGAGCCGGTGCCTTATCTGGTTGAAATGACCCCGCACTACGCCATGAAGCCGGTTTATAAAGAGGCGGTGGAGAAATTCGGCGAGAAGTGGACGCTGCCGGCCAACTATGTCAGCAACGGCGCCTACAAACTGAAAGACTGGATTGTCAACGAACGCATCGTACTGGAACGCAACCCGGAATATTGGGATAACGCCAAAACCATCATCAATAAAGTGACGTTCCTGCCTATTTCGTCGGAAGTGACCGACGTTAACCGCTACCGCACCGGCGAAATCGACATGACTTATAACAACATGCCGATCGAACTGTTCCAGAAGCTGAAGAAAGAGATCCCGAAAGAGGTGCACGTCGATCCTTATCTGTGCACCTATTACTACGAAATCAACAACCAGAAGGCGCCGTTCACCGATGCGCGCGTGCGTGAAGCGCTGAAGCTGGGTATGGATCGCGACATCATCGTCAACAAGGTGAAAAACCAGGGCGATCTGCCGGCCTACAGCTTTACGCCGCCATACACCGACGGCGCCAAGCTGACCGCGCCGGAGTGGTTCGGCTGGACGCAGGAAAAACGCAACGAAGTGGCGAAGAAACTGCTGGCGGAAGCCGGCTACGGCCCGGGTAAACCGCTGACCTTCTCCCTGTTGTACAACACGTCAGACCTGCACAAGAAGCTGGCGATCGCCGCCGCCTCCATCTGGAAGAAAAATCTGGGCGTGGACGTGAAGCTGGTGAACCAGGAGTGGAAAACCTTCCTGGATACCCGCCATCAGGGAACCTATGACGTGGCGCGCGCCGGCTGGTGTGCCGACTACAACGAACCGAGTTCGTTCCTGAACATGATGCTGTCCGACAGCAGCAGTAACACCCCGCACTACAAGAGCGCCGAGTTCGATAAGCTGATGGCCAACGTGTTGACCGCGAAGAGCAAAGACGAGCGCGCCGATCTGTATCAGAAAGCGGAAGTTCAGCTGGATAAAGATTCCGCCATCGTTCCGCTGTATTACTATGTGAACGCCCGTCTGGTGAAACCTTACGTTGGTGGCTACACCGGCAAAGACCCGCTTGATAACGTGTACGACAAAAACCTGTACATCATCAAGCATTGATACGGTAAGAGCCGGCGGCCTGGCCGCCGGCCCATGTTGAGAATAATAAGCCGTTATCAGGCTGTCGCACAGGGTTAGGGCAATGCTTAAATTTATACTTCGTCGCTTGTTGGAAGCGATCCCGACACTATTTATCCTTATCACCATCTCATTCTTCATGATGCGCCTGGCGCCCGGCAGTCCATTTACCGGGGAACGCGCATTGCCGCCGGAAGTCATGGCGAATATCGAAGCCAAATATCATTTGAACGACCCGATCTGGAAACAGTACGGTCATTATCTGGCGCAGCTTGCGCAGGGAGACTTCGGCCCGTCCTTTAAATACAAGGATTATTCGGTCAACGATTTGGTGGCCAGCTCTTTCCCGGTCTCCGCCAAGCTCGGCCTGGCCGCGTTTCTGCTGGCGGTGGTGCTGGGCGTGAGCGCCGGTGTGATCGCCGCGCTGAACCAGAACACCAAATGGGACTATACGGTGATGGGGTTCGCCATGACCGGGGTGGTGATACCCAGTTTCGTGGTGGCGCCGCTGTTGGTGCTGATCTTCGCCATCACGTTGAAATGGTTGCCGGGCGGCGGCTGGAACGGTGGTGCGCCTAAGTTCATCATCTTGCCGATGGTGGCGTTGTCGCTGGCCTATATCGCCAGCATCGCCCGTATCACGCGCGGCTCGATGATTGAAGTGTTGCACTCCAACTTCATCCGCACCGCGCGCGCCAAAGGCTTGCCGATGCGTCGCATCATTTTCCGCCACGCGCTGAAGCCGGCGCTGTTGCCGGTGCTGTCCTACATGGGCCCGGCGTTCGTCGGGATCATCACCGGTTCAATGGTGATCGAAACCATTTACGGTCTGCCGGGGATCGGCCAGCTGTTCGTTAACGGCGCGCTGAACCGCGACTACTCCCTGGTGTTGAGCCTGACCATTCTGGTGGGCGCTCTGACCATTCTGTTCAACGCAATCGTCGATGTGCTGTATGCGGTCATCGATCCGAAAATCCGTTATTAATCTGGAGCACGCGAATGATGTTGACTAAAAAGAACAGCGAAGCTCTGGAACACTTCAGCGAGAAGCTGGAAGTGGAAGGGCGCAGCCTGTGGCAAGACGCGCGTCGGCGTTTTATGCACAACCGCGCGGCGGTCAGCAGCCTGTTCATACTGGCGCTGATCACTCTGTTTGTGGTGCTGGCGCCGATGCTGTCGCAATTCGCCTACGACGATACCGATTGGGCGATGATGTCCGCCGCACCCAGCGTTGAATCGGGGCACTATTTCGGCACCGACTCCTCCGGGCGCGATCTGCTGGTGCGCGTGGCGATCGGCGGGCGCATCTCGCTGATGGTCGGCGTGGCGGCGGCGTTGGTGGCGGTGATCGTCGGCACCCTGTACGGCGCGATGTCCGGCTATCTGGGCGGCAAGATCGACTCGGTGATGATGCGCCTGCTGGAGATCCTCAACTCCTTCCCGTTCATGTTCTTCGTGATCCTGCTGGTGACCTTCTTCGGCCAGAATATCCTGCTGATCTTCGTGGCGATCGGCATGGTATCGTGGTTGGACATGGCGCGTATCGTGCGCGGCCAAACCCTCGGTCTGAAGCGCAAGGAGTTCATCGAAGCGGCGCTGGTGTGCGGCGTTTCCACGCGCAACATCGTGCTGCGGCATATCGTGCCTAACGTGCTCGGCGTGGTGGTGGTGTATGCCTCGTTGCTGGTGCCGAGCATGATCCTGTTCGAATCCTTCCTCAGCTTCCTGGGGCTGGGTACGCAGGAGCCGCTGAGCAGCTGGGGCGCATTGCTCAGCGACGGCGCCAACTCAATGGAAGTTTCACCGTGGTTGCTGCTGTTCCCGGCGGGTTTCCTGGTTGTCACTCTGTTCTGTTTCAACTTCATCGGCGATGGCCTGCGTGACGCCCTCGACCCGAAAGATCGTTAAGGAGTGCCACCATGAGCACCATTGAACATCCTGAGATGCAAACCGCCGTCGGCGTTAAAGCGTCGCCGCTGCTGGACGTGAAAGACCTGCGCGTCACGTTTTCCACCCCGGACGGCGACGTGACGGCGGTGAACGATCTGAACTTCGATCTGCGCGCCGGTGAAACGCTGGGCATCGTCGGCGAATCCGGCTCCGGCAAATCGCAGACCGCGTTCGCCCTGATGGGGTTGCTGGCCAGTAATGGCCGCATCGGCGGCTCGGCCAAATTCAACGGCCGCGAAATCCTCAACCTGCCGGAAAACCAGCTCAACAAGCTGCGGGCCGAAGAGATCTCGATGATCTTCCAGGACCCGATGACTTCGCTCAACCCGTATATGCGCGTTGGCGAACAGCTGATGGAAGTGCTGATGCTGCATAAGAAAATGAGCAAAAGCGAAGCCTTCGAAGAGTCGGTGCGCATGCTCGACGCGGTGAAAATGCCGGAAGCGCGCAAGCGCATGCGCATGTATCCGCATGAGTTTTCCGGCGGCATGCGCCAGCGCGTGATGATCGCCATGGCGCTGCTGTGCCGGCCGAAGCTGCTGATCGCCGACGAGCCGACTACCGCGCTGGACGTGACCGTTCAGGCGCAGATCATGACACTGCTCAACGAGCTCAAGCGCGAGTTCAACACCGCCATCATCATGATCACCCACGATCTGGGCGTGGTGGCCGGCATCTGCAACAAGGTGCTGGTGATGTACGCCGGTCGCACCATGGAATACGGCAGCGCGCGCGAGGTGTTCTACCAGCCGAGCCACCCGTACTCCATCGGGTTGTTGAACGCGGTGCCGCGCCTCGACGCCGAAGGCGAAGCGTTGCTGACCATTCCCGGCAACCCGCCGAACCTGCTGCGGCTGCCGAAAGGTTGCCCGTTCCAGCCGCGCTGCCCGTACGCCATGGAACAGTGCGCGAGCGCTCCGCCATTGGAGCAATTTGGGGAAGGGCGCCTGCGCGCCTGCTTTAAACCGGTGGAGGCGTTGGTATGACAGCGGTAACCGACAAGAAAGTGCTGCTCGAAGTGGCCGATCTGAAAGTGCACTTCGACATTCATGACGACAAGCAGTGGTTTTGGCAGCCGCCGAAAACCCTGAAGGCGGTCGATGGCGTTACGCTGCGGCTGTTCGAGGGGGAAACCCTGGGCGTGGTCGGCGAATCCGGCTGCGGCAAATCCACCTTCGCGCGCGCCATCATCGGCCTGGTGAAGGCCACCAGCGGGCGCGTCGCCTGGCTGGGTAAAGATCTGCTGGGCATGAACGACGCCGACTGGCGCAAAACCCGCAGCGATATCCAGATGATCTTCCAGGATCCGCTGGCTTCGCTCAACCCGCGCATGACCATCGGCGAAATCATCGCTGAGCCGCTGCGCACTTATTACCCGAAAATGCCGCGTCAGGAAGTGAAGGACAAGGTCAAGGCGATGATGCTGAAGGTCGGCCTGCTGCCTAACCTGATCAACCGTTATCCGCACGAGTTCTCCGGCGGCCAATGCCAGCGCATCGGCATCGCGCGCGCGCTGATCCTCGAACCGAAGCTGGTGATCTGCGACGAGCCGGTTTCCGCGTTGGATGTGTCGATTCAGGCGCAGGTGGTAAACCTGCTGCAGCAGCTGCAGCGCGAGATGGGCCTGTCATTGATCTTTATCGCCCACGATTTGGCGGTGGTGAAGCACATTTCCGATCGCGTGCTGGTGATGTATCTGGGCCATGCGGTGGAGCTGGGCACCTATGACGAGGTGTACCACAATCCGCAGCACCCTTACACCAAGGCGTTGATGTCGGCGGTGCCGATCCCGGATCCGGACAAGGAGAAGGAAAAGCAGATCCAGCTGTTGGAAGGGGAGCTGCCTTCGCCGATCAACCCGCCGTCCGGCTGCGTGTTCCGCACCCGCTGCCCGATCGCCGGGCCGGAGTGCGCCAAGACGCGTCCGCTGCTGGAGGGCAGTTTCCGTCATGCGGTTTCATGCCTGAAGGTCGATCCGCTGTAATGCGCCGCTAGCCGGCAACAAAAAGCCCCGCTGACTCAGCGGGGCTTTTTTTATCCGAAATATGAGCGGCGAATCACTCTTTCCACAGAATGTGGCACAGCTTGTGGTCTTTCTCGCGGCAGATCAGCACGCGGGCGAACACGTCGTTGATCGGCTCGCCGTCGCTGTCCGCCAGACCGATCACCACTTCGGCGAAGAAGTCCGGATTCAGGTCGTAATCCACGTGCTCGCTCCAGTCTTCGGAGGGGTCGTACAGTTCTGCGCCGCCGCGCTCTTCAAACTGCAGATTGAACAGCAGAATATCCGCCGGATCCAGATTGTCGCCGGCCAATTCGAGGAAGATGTCGTAGGCCTGTTCCAGCGTTTCGTCTTCGGTAAGGCGGTTATTCAAATCCATAAAAAAATCCTGATAACAAATGATTTGGCGCTATTAAAGCACGCTCGCTGCGGCTTTTACAGCAGCGGGCTGAAAAAGTAGAACAGGCGTTCGACCAGCCGATGCCAGAACGGCCGCTTCAACCACTCTTTGGCGTTCAGCAGCTTGGAGCGGGCGATGTAATCTTCCTGCACGCAGGCCAGATCGCTGCCGAAGCCGTCGTCATCGATCACCAGGGTGATCTCGAAGTTGAGCCACAGGCTGCGCATATCCAGATTGACGGTGCCGACCAGGCTGAGCTGGCCGTCGACCAGCACGCTCTTGGTGTGCAACAGGCCGCCTTCGAACTGATAGATTTTCACGCCGGCTTCCAGCAGCTCGGAGAAGAACGCCCGGCTGGCCCAGCGCACCATCATCGAATCGTTGTCGCGCGGCACGATGATGCTGACCTCGACGCCGCGCAGAGCGGCGGTGCAGATGGCGTGCAGCAGATCGTCGCTCGGCACGAAGTACGGCGTGGTCATGATCAGCTGTTCGCGAGCGGAATAAACCGCGGTCAGCAGCGCCTGGTGGATCATCTCCTCGGGGAAGCCGGGGCCGGAGGCGATCACCTGAATGGTATGGCCGCTTTCCTGCTCGAACGGCATGATGTTGACGTCCGGCGGCGGCGGCAGAATGCGCTTGCCGGTTTCAATCTCCCAGTCGCAGGCATAGACGATGCCCATCGTAGTGGCCACCGGGCCTTCCATGCGCGCCATCAGATCGATCCATTGGCCGACGCCCGCATCCTGCTTGAAATAGCGCGGGTCGACCATGTTCATGCTGCCGGTATAGGCGATGTAGTTGTCGATCAGCACCACCTTGCGGTGCTGGCGCAGATCCATGCGGCGCAGGAATACGCGCAGCAGGTTGACCTTCAGCGCTTCGACCACTTCGATGCCTGCGTTGCGCATCATCGCCGGGTAGGGGCTGCGGAAAAATGGCAGGCTGCCGGCGGAGTCCAGCATCAGGCGGCAGTGTACGCCGCGCCGCGCGGCGGCCATCAGCGATTCGGCCACCTGATCGACCAGGCCGCCGGGCTGCCAGATATAGAACACCATTTCGATGTTGTGGCGCGCCAGCTCGATGTCGCGGATCAGCGCTTTCAACGTGTCGTCGGTAGTGGTGAGCAGCTGCAGCTGGTTGCCCTTGACGCCGTCGATGCCCTGGCGGCGGTTGCACAGCTGGAACAGCGGTTCGGCGACTTCACTGTATTCGGTGGCGAAGATGCGGCGGCTCTCTTTCAATTCTTTCAGCCAGCGCGCGGTCGACGGCCACATGGCCTTGGCGCGCTCGGCACGGCGCTTGCCCAGGTGCAGTTCGCCGAACGATAAATAGGCGACGATGCCGAACAGCGGCAGAATATAGATAACCAGCAGCCAGGCCATGGCAGAGGGAACCGCACGGCGTTTCATCAAAATGCGCATCGTCACGCCGGCGATCAGCAGCCAGTAGCCGAACACCATGAGCCAACTGATTACGGTATAAAATGTTGTCATAAAGGCGAAAAATCCCGTTCGCAAACCACCAATGATGAGTGTACGCACAGATCGGGCAAGGCGAAACCTTTTATCGGCGCTTATGTTACATAAATATGATGAAGTTAAGGCACTTGCCGAAATCGAAAGGGCGGCTTTTAGCGGCGCGACGCCTGCGATGTCGCCGATAACGGCGGCTTGGATCGCGGGCGGAAAGGACTATAATGCCCGCGGTTGGCATTAGACGAACGAGTGACGGAATTATGAGACGCAGTAGAAATGAAGTGGGCCGCTGGCGCATGTTGCGGCAGAGCCAACGTCGGCGGCATCGCTGGCTGGAGCGCCAGTCGTGCAGCAATCGCCATATTATCCGGGTGCGGCGCCGCCTGGACGATCAGCATCGGCGCGCGCTGCTGTTTGCGGTATCCTGCGAGTGGTAAAACGAAAACAGTCCCGTAAGGGACTGTTTTGTTATGGTGTCTGAGTTATTTGCCCAAATAGGCGTTGAGCATCCAGACCTGTTTTTCCTGCTCTTTGATGTAATCGCTCATCAGCGACGCGGTGCCTTCGTCGCCGGCGTCTGCCGCCACCGTCAGCAGCTCACGCTGCTGTTGCAGCAAGATTGAATACCCTTCCAACAGGCCGCGCAGCGTACCCTTATCATCGGTCACGTTGGTGTGTTCCTTGATGTCGGCGGTTTTCAGATAATCGCTGAAAGCGTGACGCGGCTGCGAGCCCAACGTCAGAATACGTTCCGCCAGCTCATCTACCTTGGTCAGCAGATCGTTATATGTCTCTTCGAATTTCGCGTGCAGTTCAAAGAACTGCGGGCCGGTAATGTTCCAATGATAGCCGCGCACGTTCATATACAGCACCTGATAGTTTGCCAACAGCGCATTGAGCGCTTCGGCGAGTTTTGCCGATTGTTTACTGTCAAGGCCGATATGGGTTTTCGCTGCTTTCTTTGCCGTTGCCATAATAATCTTCTCCTGATTATTTGTTCCGATAGTAGACAGAATCAATTTCCATAGCTGTTACAGTAACCGGATTTATCGCAGGGTTAAATACGATAACAGGCATTATTGCCATCGCTCAAACCGATGACGATAAATCCGCCGAGCAAATTGCCGAATCAGTTTACGCAGGTTCCGCAGGCGAAAAAAGCCGCTTTTCTCGGTTACTTGCGCAGCGCCAGTTTTACCACACCTGCGCCCAGCGCCATTAACAGCGCGGCGGCGATCAGTACCGAAATAAAGGCGCGATCAAAGGCCAGACGCGCCAGCTGCGTCAACTGCTGCGCTCGATCGGCCGCCATTCCGGCCGCCAGGCGCAACGCTTCGTCGATGCTGTCGTAGGCTAAATCGCTGACCGGCAGCTCCGCCGGCAGCGCCAGGCTGTGGCTGTAAACCGCCGTCATCAGCCCGCCGAGCAGCGTCACGCCCAGCACGCCGCCCAGCTCGTAGGAGACGTCTTCGATGGACGCCGCCATGCCGGATTTCTCCTCCGGCGCGTTCAGCATGATGGCGGTGGAAGCGGCGGTGATCACGCCGCCGAGGCCGAAGCCCACCAGCGCCAGGCTCACCAGCTGCGGCGCTATGCCGCTCTGAGACAACAGGGCGAGGGCGGCAATGCCGACGGCGGTCAGGGCGAAACCGCCGAGGATAATGCTGCGTTCGCCGTAGCGCGGCAGCAGCAAACCGGCCATCGGCCCCGCCAACGCCGAGGCCAGCGGGATCGGCAAGATGAACAGCGCCGCCTGCAGCGGACTGAGGCCGAGCACCAGTTGCAAGCGTTGGCTGAGCACCAGCTCGACGCCGATCAGCGCCACCATCGACAGCAATGCCACGCCGATGCCGCCGGCGAACAGCCGGTTGCGGAACAGAGAGAAATCGATCATCGGGTGGGCGCTGCGCTGCTGACGACGCACGAACAGCGCCAGGAACAGGATGCCGATCAGGGCCGCCGCGAGCAAGGCGCTGACGTCAGGCGCCGGCTTGCTCAATTCTTTCAGCGCATAGATAGCGCCGACCAGGCCTATCATGATCTGTATCGAGCCGACGATGTCGGCGGGGCGCGGGTTATCGCCGCCGCAGCGCGGGATCAGTTTCCATGCCAACGGCCAGACCAGCAACACCACCGGCACATTGATCAGGAACACCGAGCCCCACCAGAAATATTCCAACAGCAGGCCGCCGACCACCGGGCCGATGGCCGCGCCGCCGGAGGCCACCGATGCCCAGATGCCGATCGCCAGCGCGCGTTCGCGTTCGTCGGTAAAGACGTGGCGTACGATGGACAGCGTGGCGGGCATCATCATTGCCGCGCCAACGGCGAGGAATACCCGCGCGGCGATCAGCCACTCGGCGGTAGGCGAGAAAGCGGCGCACAGCGACGCGACGGCAAACACCGGCAGCCCGGCGAGAAACAGCCGTTTATGGCCGATGCGATCGCTCAGCATGCCGGCGCCAGGCAACAGACCGGCCACCACCAACGGGTAGGCGTTGACGATCCAGAGTTTTTGCGAGGCGCTGGCGTCCAGCGCCTGGGTTAAACGCGGCAGAGCGGTATAGAGCACCGTCATATCGATGACGATCAGGAACAGGGCGCTGGCGACCATCGTCAGGATCAACCAGCGGTTCTTGGCGTACATAAGTCATAATCCAGTTAAAGTAGGCGGCGCGAAGGCGCCGCCATTCGGGTAACCCATCCGGCGATGCCGGATGATATACTGGTGATAATATATATCCATACGTTTGTATTGAAAAGAAGGGTTTCTTAATGGGACGTCAACGCAGCATCGATCGCGACAAGGTTTTGGACGCCGCCGAAGAGATCGTCGCCACTCAGGGGGCCGCCGGTTTGACCATCGACGCCGTCGCCAAAGCGATGGGGATCTCCAAGGGCGGGGTGCAGTACTGTTTCGGCAGCAAAGACGCCCTGATTGACGCCATGTTCGATCGCTGGGGCAGTGCCTACGAGACGCTGTTCGCCGCTATCGCCGGTGACGATCCTTCACCGCAGACCGGCGTGCGGGCGCATATGCTGGCGACGCAAAGCTCGGATCAGACCGCCAGCGCCAAGGCCGCCGGGCTGATGGCGACGCTGATTCAAACGCCGGAGCATCTGGCGAGCACGCGCGAATGGTATCGCAGCCGCATCGCCGGTTTGGATTTGACGACGGAAGAAGGCAAGCGCGCGCGCCTGGCGTTTCTCGCCACGGAAGGCGCCTTTATGCTGCGTTACTTTGGTTTGATGGATATCGATCAGGCGGAATGGGAAGCGATGTTCACCGATATGCAGGCGTTGATTTTAACTGGGGGTGCCTATCGCACTGATAGCTAGTAAAGCCCGCAGTGAAAGGCGTATGTTTATCGCACAAGATATTCCCTCGAAGAACTTTTTAGCCAGCCACTCCGTGCTGGCTTTTTTTTGTTTGCAGGCAAGCGCCCCAGCGGGGCCCCCTGAAGGCAGGGGGCGGGGGAAATTATTTACGAGCGTCCAACAGCGACTGGGCGTTCTCTGCGGTAACGACGGTCCACGGAATGTAGTAATGCTTTTGCGTGCCGCCCTCCCATTTCAGATCCTTGGCGTATTGCTTCCAGATCTCCGACTGCGGTTGATAGCTTTCCCCTTTCACGGCGCGCAGCGCGACGTCGATGGAGCCCTGCATCTGGCCTTTGGCATCTTGCAGAATAGAGACCATTTCACCGGCCTGCACCGCATGAATCGCGTCGGAAACGCCGTCAACGCCGGCAATCGCGAAGTCCTTCACATTCAGGCCGGCGCCTTTGATCGCCTCGATAGCGCCCAGCGCCATCTCGTCGTTTTGGCCGATCACGCCGTTGATTTTGCCCCGGTGTTTCTGCAGCCAGTTTTCCATCAGCGGCTGCGCTTCCGCGCGTGACCAGTTGGCCGTTTTACGTTCAAGTACCGTGACCTGGCCGGCGCCGCACTCGGCAATCGCTTTATCATTGCCCTTGCCGCGCTGGATCTCGCCGCTGCCGCCTTTCGGGCCTTCGATAATCACCACGTTCACCTTTCGGTTCTTGCAGTCGAGTTTGTCCAGGACTGCTTTGGCTTCCAGGTATCCCCCCAACTCGTCATTAGACACTACTTCAGACGTCATCGCGTCCGTGTTCAGGCGCGCGTTGGTGACCACCACCGGAATTTTGGCTTCGTTGGCATTAGTGACGATATCGATATTGGCCTCAAAATCCATCGGGTTGACGATAATGGCATCGGCGCGCGTCTGGATAGCGGTGGCGGCCTGATCGTTTTGCACCGAGGCATCATAACGCCCATCGTAGAAGGTCAGCACGGCTTCGCCGCTTTTCACCGCCGGGTGCTCCTTGCCGAATCTTTCCATCAATTGCACGAACTCGGCTTTGTTGCCGTACATCAATACCGCGATTTTTACCGGGGCGGCCTGAGCTGCCGACAGGCTACCGAGCATCATGGCAGAGGCAAACAACGCTATCTTGGTCTTATTCATGGTTTTCTCCTGGTAGAGTTGGGTCTGATGTTATTAATCGCGCTGTTGCTTACGCGATGGGTCGAGCAAGACGGCAAGAACGATCAATGCGCCTTTGATAATTTGTTGGTAATACGATTGCACGCCGAGCAGATCGAGGCCGTTATTCATCACCCCGATAATCAGCACGCCGAAGAAGGTGCCGACCAGCGTACCGACGCCGCCGGCCATGCTGGTGCCACCGATCACCACCGCTGCGATGGCGTCCAGCTCATACCCTGCGCCGGCGTTGGTCTGCGCCGAACCGGTGCGTGCGGTGAGGATCAGGCCGGCGATGCCGGCCAGCGCGCCGCACAGCGTATACACCAGTATTTTGATGCGCGTGACGTTAATCCCCGAGGTGCGCGCGCTTTTCGGGTTGCCGCCGACGGCGTAGATGTAGCGCCCGAAGAGGGTTTTATTCAGCACCAGCCAGGCGAGGGCGAACAGCACGATGAAGATAATGACCGGCACCGGAACGCCGCCGACATAACCATTGCCCAACCAGCGGAAATCGCTGTTCAATTGCGAAACCGGATTGCCGTTGGTGGTCAACATGGTTAAACCGCGCGCCGCAGAGAGCATGCCCATGGTGACGATAAAGGGTTGCAGCCGGTAGCGAGCCAACACGGTGCCGTTCACCAGGCCGCAGACGATCCCGATGCCCAGCGCCACGATCAGCGGCGCCATGACGGCGGTCGCGGTGTCGCCGATAGCCAATCCGCTGTTGTTGGTGGCGAAGCGAGCGGCGACGATCCCGCTTAGCGCCAGCACCGAGCCCACGGAGAGATCGACGCCGGCCGTAATGATGACGAAGGTCATGCCGATCGCCAGAATGCCGTTGATCGAGACCTGGCGCAGGACGATCAGGGTGTTTTCATTGCTGAGAAAATAATTGCTGCTCCAGGCCCCCTGGGCGACCTGATATTCGCCAATCAGCGCCACGATCAGGCACAGCGCGAAGAAGGCGATGATAATGCCGTATTTGTGCATACGGCGCTTATTGCGGGTGAAAAATGAAATTCCTGGTGATAAGGAGTGGGCGCTGCTCATTTTTTTTCTCTCTCTGTTAAACCGCAAGTTTCATCAGTGCTGCCTGGGTCGCATCGGCTGCCGAAAGCTCACCGGCCAACTGCCCGTCACGAAACACCAATATGCGATCGCTCATGCCGATAATTTCCGAAAGCTCGGAGGAAACCATGATGATCCCCTTGTTTTGCAAGGCGAACTCCGACATAAATCGATAGATCTCTTTCTTGGCGCCGACGTCGATGCCGCGCGTCGGCTCGTCGAGCAACAACACCTCCGGATCCAGCAGCGCCCAGCGGCCCAGCACCACTTTTTGCTGGTTGCCGCCGCTTAGGTTGCCCACGGGCTGTTCGCCATCGTGGGTTTTAACGTTGAAGCGCTGGATCATGTCGCGGGTTCGCGCTTGCTCCCGTTTCTCGCTGACGAACCCCATTCGGCTGATGCCGGCAAAAGAGGCGATATTGATGTTTTCACTGACGGAACGGCACAGCACCAGGCCGGTTTCCTTGCGATCTTCCGTCACGTAGGCAATGCCGCTGTCGATGGCCTCTCGCGGGGAATGGCGGTTCAGCGTCTTGTCGCCCAAACGGATCGTGCCGCTGTCGGCATGCTGAATGCCGAAGATAAGATCGAGAAATTCGCTGCGGCCCGATCCCACCAGCCCGTAGATGCCCAGGATTTCACCGTGCTTAAGCTGCAGGCTGATATCCTTTATCTTGCTGCGCCAACACAGGCCGTTGACCTCCAGCAAGACCTCCTCGCCGGGCTGATTGAATTTGGCGAACTCGCTGTCGTACTCGCCGCCGATAATGTGTTCGATCAACTGCTCACGGGTAATGTCGGCGATATAGCCTTCATGGATATAGGCGCCGTCGCGGAAAATGGTGTAGCTGTCCGCAATTTGAAATATCTCTGACAAACGGTGAGAGACGTAAATAATGCCTTTACCTTTCGCCGCCAATTGCTGAAGCGTCTGAAAGATTTTTTGCGCATCCTCCTCGCCAATCGCCGAGGTGGGTTCATCCATGATGATGATGTCGGCATTGGCATGCGACAGCGCTTTGGCGATCTCGACCAGCTGCTGCTCGGCGACGCTCAGGTTGCGCATTTTCTCTCGGGCGTCGATCTTGAAATCGAGTTCCTTGAGCAGGCTGGTGGTGCGTTGATTGAGCGTGGCGAAATCGACGAATCCCAGGCGTCTCGGCTCACGGCCCAGCCAAATGTTTTCGGCCACCGTCAGATCCGGGATCGCGCTCAGTTCCTGCTGCACGATGGCGATGCCGGCGTTGAGGGCTTCCCGGGGATGATGAAATTCACAGCGTTGGCCATTGATAAAAATGTCGCCGCCATCGGGTTGAATAAAGCCCATTAGAATGCTGAGAAAGGTGGATTTACCCGCGCCGTTGCCGCCGCACAGGGCATGGATGGAACCACGCCGCAGGCAAAACTCCGCATTCTTGAGCGCCACGACCGGGCCAAAGGCTTTTCTGACGCCGCTGACCTCCAGCAGGTAGGCGGGCGCTTGCGTATGGGGATCTCGCGTCACAGTTGCACCTCCAGGTAGGTCTGCTGCAAGCGTTGCAGGTACCGTTGATAAAGCGTCTCGTATTGCGCCCGTCTGCCGGCATGTGGCCGTGCACGTGTGGCCTCATCCAGCGCAACGAAACGTTGGCACAGTTCGGACAGCAACGCGCCGGCATTCCGCAGCGGATCGTCGGCCAACGTCGTCGCCCACATCGCCTGAATGGCACCGCCCAGCGCAGCGGTCTCTTTGGCTTTCAGACAGACCACCGGGCACCCCATCACGTCCGCGACGATTTGTCGCCAGGCGGCGCTGCGAGCGCCGCCGCCGGTGAGGCGGATCTCGCGCGCTTCAATGCCCTGACGGCGAAACAGCTCGATGCCATAGCGCAGGCCATAGGTGGCGCTTTCGACCACCGCCAGGCAGAGATTGGCGCGGGTAAAATTGTCGCTATCGAGGTTATGCAGACTGGCGCGCGCGTGAGGCAGCGGCGGAACGCGTTCGCCATTGAAGAACGGCAGCATCTCGACACCGCCTGCGCCGGGTGAGGCCTGCGCCAATAAACCGTTAAAGCCGGCAAGGTCTTCGTCCAGCAGCGTTTGTACCGCGGTGGTGGCCGAGGTGACATTCATGGTGCAAATCAATGGCAGCCACCCGTTGGTGCTGGAGCAGAAGCCGGCAATCATGTCTGATTCCGCCGCGACGGGGGCGGCAGACCAGGCGAACAGCGTGCCGGAGGTGCCCAGGCTCAGGGTGAGGGTGCCGGCCTCGATGTTGCCGGAACCGATGGCCGCCATCATGTTGTCGCCGCCGCCGGTCGATACCCGCACCGTTGGGCTGAGGCCGAGTTTTTCCGCCGCGGCGGGGCGCACCGTGCCGATGCAGCACTCCGCATTTTTGAGCGGCGGCAGGGCTTGCCACAGACGGCCGCTGTCGTCGATGAGATCGACGGCGGCTTTGCTCCAGCTACGGGTGCGCACATCGAACAACCCGGTGCCGGAAGCGTCACCGTATTCCGCTACGCGCTCTCCGGTCAGCCAGAAGTTCAAATAATCATGAGGCAACAATACGGTGTGCAGTTTTGCCCACAACGCCGGATGGTGTGTCTTGAACCAAAGGATTTTTGACGCGGTATAACCGGTGGCGATCCGCAGGCCGAGTGTTTCCAGCGAGCCGTTGGCACCGCCGAGCTGCTGCAGGAGCCGTTCGTTTTCATCTGCGGTTTCGGTATCGCACCACAGCTTGACGCTGTGCAGCACGTTGCCGTCTGCGTCCAGAGGTACAAACCCATGTTGTTGGCCCGAGACCCCCAGAGCATGAATCTCCCGTGCATCAACGCCGGCGTTAGTCACGGCTTGGCGAAAAGCGATGACCAGCGCCTCAATCCACCAGTCGGCCTCCTGTTCGCGCCGGCCATTGGCTTGGCTGATGAGACGGTGAGGGGCGTTGCCCTCACCGAGGATCACGCCCTGTGTGCTGTCGACAATCACGACTTTCGTGCCTTGCGTACCGCAGTCTATGCCAGCATAGAGCGCCATAGGATCACTCCATTTCCAGCATGATTTTGATGTCCGAGGCATGTCCCGCCGCCGCGCGCTCGAAGGCGGCCACGCTGTCGGAGAACTTGTAGGTTTGGCTTATCAACGGCTGGACGCGCAATTTGCCGCTGCTCAACAGTCGCAGCGTGCGCGGGTACATGTTGGCGTAGCGGAAAATGGTCTTGAAGGTGATTTCCTTGGCCTGCGCGGCGACGATATCCATCGGCGCGGCATCGATCGGCATGCCGACCAGCACGGCGGTCGCTCCTGGCGCCGCATGTTCGGCCAGCGTAGCGATGGCCGGTTTTGCGCCGCTGCATTCAAACACGACATCGGCGCCATTGCCGCTGGTGAGCGCGGCCACTTTCCCCGCCAGGTCGCCGGTTTTGATATTGACGGCGTGCAGCCCCTCATAACTGGCCGCAACGGCGAGTTTTTCGTCAAACAGGTCGCAAATAATGACGTCCGAGCAGCCGCCCGCCAGCGCCGCGAGAGCGGTGACCACGCCGATCGGCCCGGCGCCGATCACCAGCGCGATATCGCCGGGTTTGATCCCGGCTTTGGTGGCTGCTTGCATGCCGATGGCTAAGGGTTCCACCATGGCGCCTTCGGCGAAACTGACGTTGTCCGGCAATTTGAACGTGAAGGCGGCGGGGTGGATGACGGTTTCGCGCAGGCAGCCGTGCACCGGCGGCGTCGCCCAGAAGCGCACGGCCGGGTCAAGGTTGTAAATGCCGGCGCGCGTCTGCGCCGAGTTGAGATCCGGAATGCCGGGTTCCATGCAAACGCGATCGCCGATACTGAGGTGAGTGACGTTTTTACCTGTCGCGAGCACCACGCCAGAAGCTTCATGGCCGAGCACCATCGGGGCGTTAACCACGAACGGGCCAATGCGGCCATGTTGGTAATAGTGCACATCACTGCCGCAGATGCCCACGGAATGAATTTTTATCTGCACATCATCGGGCCCCAGCGTTTCGGCAAGCTGGACGTCCTCGATAGCGATTTCCCCCGCTTTGGCCAACACTAATGCTTTCATATTGCCTCCTGGTGAATCATTTTTATGGTAACGATATCATTTCAATGCGGCGATAGTGGGCTAAAGCGGGTGGTTAAACTGTGATCGATGTTGGAATTACTCGATGGGAGTTAATTTTACTGGTGGGTTGTTATTCAATATGGGGATGAAGATCACAAAATCGGCGATGTAATGACGGTTTTAATATCAGTATTCTGATATCGATACCGTTACTTTGCAGGGGAAATGATGAACAAACAACAACGTGCCATAGCCGCTACGCTGGAATATTTGCGCGAGGCGGACATCGTTCTGACCGAAGAAGAACAGCAACGTATTGAAATTGCGACGTTTGGCTTGGCCGACTATCCTGTCTCAGGGCTGCAGCTGCTGACCTATGTCAACTCACCTCGGTATTGTGCGAAAGAGTTGGTGCTGTTTCCTGAGCAGACTTGCCCAGAGCATTTGCATCCTCCTTTTGCCGGCACGCCCGGCAAGCAAGAGACGTTTCGCTGCCGTTGGGGCGAGGTGTTTCTGTTTGTCGAGGATGAAAACCTGACGCTTAATGACGCCGGCGGTGAACCGGTATGCCGGGTGCCGGAAGGCGCGGAGCAGTGGTATACCTGCAATCGCTATATCCTCTTGCGGCCTGGCGAACAATATACCATCGCGCCCAATACCCGGCACTGGTTTCAGGCTGGAAAGCGGGGGGCGGTGGTGTCCGAGTTCTCTTCCGAGAGCCGTGACGAGCTGGATATCTTTACCGATCCCCGGATTAACCGGCTGGCAGGCGTAAACCATTAGCGCCACGATGAAAGTTCTGTCATGATGTTGTTAATGGTACAAAATGATAACCTTAAGCTAAGGAGCTGCATTTGGCGGTGGGGCGAGGACGGAAAGCGACGCTGGCTAGCGTGGCCGCACAGGCAAACGTCAGTAAAATCACCGCGTCGCGGGCATTTTCACAGCCGGACAAGGTTCATCCGGAAACGCTGCGCCGCATTCGGGAGACCGCTGCCGAACTCGGTTATGTGGTCAATGCTGCGGCGCGCAACCTGCGGGCGAAAAGCAGCAGAACCATCGGCATCGTCAACCCTGATATGGCCAACCCGTTCTTTGGCGGCCTGACGCGGTTGATGACGCTTGAAGCGCAAAAAATGGGATATGACACCCTGGTGTTCGATTCCTATGAGTCTCAGGAAAGCGAAGACAGAATCATCGACAAACTGATTGGCTACAACGTCGATGCGATCATTCTCTCGGTCATTTCCAACGATCATCTGTACCAGCCTTCCTATCTAAAGCGGTTGGAAACATTGAATATCCCGGTGGTATTGATCGACCGTGAGCTGGACAATCGCCACTGCAGCGGGGTGTATATCGATAACCTGGACTGCGGCCTTCAGGCGGGGCGCTGGCTGCTGGAACAGAAAGCGCAGCGGGTGGTGGTGGTGTCCGGGCCGGAGAACTCCAACGTTGCACGGGACAGGGTTACAGGGCTGCAGGCGGCGCTGCAAGGGAAAGTGGCGTCGTTTGAAGTGCTGTATGCCGATTTCTTTATGGATGTCGCCTGGCAAGAGACGAGCCGTTGGCTGGCCAATCACCGCGCCCCGGACTTTTTCGTTGGCTGCAATAACCAGATCTCCCTGGGCATTATCAAAGCCTGCATCGAACACCGGCTGCCGTTGATGCAGGAGGTGTCGCTGTTCAGCATCGATGAGGTTTCACATGCCGAGATCTACGGTTTTCATTTCCCGTGCGTGTCACACGACTTGCAAGAGATCGCCTGGCAAGCGTTGAATCTGGCGATCCGTCGTATTGCCGACCCCGAGATCAAGCCGGGCAAGGTGGTGGTGCGGGGAAAACTCGTCGCATAACGGCGCCGCCTTTCGCCTTATCCGTCATTTTTCAGCGCGTTGCGCTGTTTTGGGCTCATCCCGCCCGGCGGGACGGATTAGCAGCCATAAACCGCTTCCCGCCACCGCCGCGCCTAGCAGCATGGGCCAGGAAAGGGGTTCATTGAACATTAACCCTGCCCAGCAGAAGGTGACGAAGGGGCTGAGAAACAGCAGGCTCGTCACGCGCAGCGCAGAAGTGAGCCTTAGACAAAACCAGTACAGACCGTAGCCGGCCAGCGTCGCCAGTAGCGCGGTCCAAAGCACGCCGATCACAAACCCCGTCGTTACCGTTGGCAGCAGCGGGCCTTCCGCGCCGGCCATGGCGGCGAAAGCCAGCGCGGAAACCGCGCTTTGTATCCCCAGCGAGGCTGGCAAACTCATTGCTTGCGTCTGCGGCAGCCGTTCCTGCCACAGCGTTGCCAGCGCCAGCGCCAACATCCCCGCCAGCGGCAACAGGTAACTCCACAATGGGGCATCTCCCCATGAGATGGCGCTGCCGGTCGCCAGCGTTACCCCGCTAACCCCCAGGGCTAACCCGGACCAAACGCGGCCATCGGGCAAGCGGCGTTGCAACAGCATGCTCAGCAGCGCGGTGCCGAGCGGGAGCAAATCGGCGATGAGCGCGGCCAACCCGGCCGGCACGCCATATTCGATGCCTTTGCTGACGCCGGTCAGGTAACCGGTCATGGCGAGCAACCCAATCCCGGCGTGAACAGCTATCGTCAGCGGAGATGCGCGCCTGATGGCGCGCACACTAAGCGGCAGCAACGCGAACGCGACCACCACGCAGCGCCAGAACGCCACCAGTAACACCGGCGCGTAATCGGCGGCGAAGCGGATGCCGACGAAGCCGGAGCTCCAGGCCACGATCAGCAGGACCTCGGCCGCAGCCAGCCAGAGGGCGGCTTTGCCTCGGTGGGAAGAGGGGCGAAATGGTGGCAGGGACATGATGGTCACCTCCTTTCCGCCCGATGGTAGTGAGTGGCTATAATTTAATAAATCGAATGATTTTCGTTCAGTTGTTTAATGGAGTTAAATCATGCGGCCGACATTGGATATCGATCTCTTGCGCACTTTTCACGCTATTGCGCGTTTGGGGCAATTTCGCGCGGCGGCGGCATTTGTCAATCGCAGCCCCGCCGCCGTGAGCGTGCATATCCGGCGCCTGGAACAGGTGGCGGGCGGCCGCTTGCTGGAGCGTGACAATCAGTCCGTGGCGTTGACGCCGCTGGGCAACAAGCTGCTGGCTTCGACGCTCGGGCTGTTGAGCGCCCATGACGATATTCTGCGGGAACTGCGGGGCGCGCCGCTAAGCGGCCATATCAAATTGGGGTTGCCTGATGAGTACGCTTCCCATGTGATACGCCATATTTTGCCGCGGTTTGCCGACAGTTTTCCCGCGGTGGAACTGGAGGTCTCTACCGCTGCCAGTCAGGCGCTGGCGGAACAAGTTGGCCGTAATCGGCTGCATCTCGCGCTGGTGGTTCAACCCTCGGGGAAACCGTGCCAGACACCGCTCGCGGTGACTGCGCCGGTGTGGGCCGGAGGCCGTTCGCTGGCGCTGCAGGCTAACCGGCCACTGCCGCTGGCGTTGCATGCCGCCGATTGCCCTTATCGTGAGGCTATGATCGATGCATTGACCAGGGCGGGAAGGCGTTGGCGAGTGGTTGTGAGCAGCCCTTCGGCCAGCGTGGTGGCGGCTGCCATCGAGGCAGGATTGGCCGTCACGCTGCTCGACCGCGCACGGGTTTCGGCGGCGATGCGGATACTCGACGAATTGCCGTCGGTCGCACCACATGAAGTGCAACTGCTCCGTTCTGCCACGGCCGCCAGTCAACCGGCGGTGGCGATGCTGGAAAGCGTCATCGGTGAGTATTTTCAGAGCGGTGAACACATCGTGCCGTAAACGCGGCCAAACCTATGTGGGCCGCTTCACATTCTGCAACCCAAACAGCACAGCCGCATTGCGATCCAAAATGGCGTTCACATCTTCCTCCGGCAAACCCGCTCGCCGGATGTCGTCGACCGTGGTTTGAAACAGTTCGCCCGGCTGGATTGGAAAATCGGTGCCGAACAACAGTTTCTTTATGGGCGTCGCCTGGCAAGAGACGAGCCGTTAGCTGGCCAATCACCGCGCCCCGGACTTTTTCGTGGGCTGCAATAACCAGATCTCTCTGGGCATCATCAAGGCCTGCATCGAATATCGGCTGCCGTTGATGCAGGACGTGTGCTGTTCAGCATTGATGAGGTTTCGCATGCCGAGATCTACGGTTTTCATTTCTCCTGCATTTCGTATGATTTGCACGAGATCGCCTGGCAAGCGTTGAATCTGGCGATCTGTCGTATTGCCGAACCCGAGATCAAGCCGGGCAAGGTGGTGGTGCGAGGAAAACTCGTCGCGTAACGGCATGTCTCTGCCTTTGTATGGAGGGGATAAAAGGAGCAGAAGGAGGCCATCCAATAGACCGGTATGTTCGGTGGGCAATAGAACAACACTCCCGCTATTGATGCACGGTTCATTCGTTCATAGAGTTATATGGCTGTATATAAATACAGTAACTCTATGAGGATAATATGATGAATACCTGCCCTGATATCGCTACGTTACGAAACACTCTTCCTGGCGCAGTCGGCGAATTGATCGCCGTGACCGCATACTATGGCGATTGGAATGCCGGCAATCGTCAGCCTCTCGGCGGCGGTATCTTCGTCGCCAAAGCACAATCGACACCGATGGATGATGGCGGGATGTTCATCCGCCCCAACGCCGCTTGGTTGTGGGTGCGCGTCCTGGACGTTGCCGGCACGGTGTCGCCTTATATGTTCGGTGCGAAAGGTGACGGTATTTCAGAAGATGCCGCTGCCATTCAAGCCGCTCACGATTATGCCAGTTCGCAGGCTGTATCCAGCGGTTCACGCGTATTGAAAAACGGGAATCTGCAGTTCGGGAGCGGGCAATTTAAATGTACGGAAACGCTAAAGCTGGATTTGAAAACCGTCGATTACGATTTCTCCGGCGCCTTGCTGGATTTTAGCGCCATGACACAGGGCAACGCCACCGAACGTAAAATCGCGATTCAATGGCAAAACAACGCCGGTTATACCCAGGGCAATCTCAGCGTGAAAAATTTGCGTATGATTGGCCCTGGCGCCAATTCATTTGTCGATGGCATGACGTTTTCTACTTCGCTCTCGGCTAGCTATGGTCGCAATTCGTTGACCTTTATCGGGGGTGGGATCGAAGGTTTTGCCTATGGCATAACCGGCACTACCGATTTCTACTTCCTGCGCATGTATGGCTTTAGTTTCAATCACTGCGACATTTGCTATTACTTCCCCGACAATACTTCCAACTCCGGTGAAGAAATGAATTTCCACAGCTGCATTTTCGCTCAGAGCAATTGCGGTGTGAAATTACAGGGGGGCTACAGCTATTTCTTCAACTGTTCCTTCGATTACATTTATGGTAAAAACGGGCCGCAAACCTCCTCCAGCCATGTCGGAAAGTATATGCATATCGAGGGGGGGCAACATATTTTCCGCGATTGTCACGTTGAAGGCTATGGCCCGCAAAATTATATCCTGAACATCCCGGATGCCAAAAGTTGCAAAGTCAACGTTATCGGCGGTCTGTTTACCTTCAAAGCCGGCGGTAGCCCAACGGCCTATCCGACAACCTCTAACCCATTCTATGTGGGTGATTTGGCGCGAGTGGTCTTTGATAAGGTCAATATCGGTCAGATGCAACAAGGTGGTGACTCCAACGTCAGTGGTTGGATTGATGGCACGGGCTCTGTCTCTTTGCGTAATACGCAATTGCCTATCGCCTGGCCTTATCTGTTAACTCAGGTGCGAACCGATACCGCCGTACAGGACAATTGGCTGGATGGCACGACGTATAGCAACGGTAGCGACAAATGGACTGAGGAAGTTTGGGTTCTGCCGCCGGGAGGCGTTAATACGGTGCGCAAATCTCGCTACGGGTGGGGTACGACTAACAGCACCAATTTCAGCCTTATTCGCCAGGCCGGTTTCGTTTCATTGGGGCGCAACGCGGCCGCTGGTAATGGTGTGTTCCAGGCGGTGCTGGGAACCATCAGCCTGAAAGGTTACGGCAGCGTTATTCACCATGTTCGCGCCAACACTTACGCGGGTGATGGGCAACGCTGCCAGGTCAAAATCCTATGGGCGAAGCTGCGCGAATATGGTCCGCAACAAGACGTGGAACCCCAAATTCTCAAGCAGCAAACCGGTCACGTTTACACCTATCAATTTAGCGGCAATGAATCCGATCTGAAGAGCGTTATCATCCCAGGCCAAATGCAGGGTTATCCTACGCAGCCTCCCGCCTTTGAGCGAGCGCCGGACTGGGCTACGCACGCTTTCTTGCTTATTGACGTCACCGAAATGAAAAGCAACTTTGACCTGCGCATTACGGATGTTTACCTGCGACAGGTCTGACGCAGTTTCCCAACATTGACCGGTTCACGACATGTCGCACATCCCGTTATTACGGGGGATGTGCGACATTGAGGACGCAGCGTTTTGCGCGGCTGTCGCTGGCCTGCGTGAAGCACAACGTGAAAGAACCGTATAAAGCCCACTTGAGCTAACCGAAATCCGGGGCCGGAATGGAGTCTCCTGCCCGTTACTGAATGAGGACGGATCTTCAGTCCGCACCCAGCCCAAACAGCGCAGCCGCATTGCGATCCAAAATGGCGTTCACGTCTTCCTCCGGCAATCCCGCGCGCCGGACGTAGTCCACCGTGGTTTGAAACAGTTCGCCCGGCTGGAACGGGAAATCGGTGCCGAACAACAGCCGCTCTGTGCCGAACGTCGCTGCCGCCGCTTGCAACGCGGGCACCTGATCGTGGCCTACCGTGTCGTACCACATGCGCAGGGCGGCGCGGCTCGGGGGTTCCGGCGTATTCGGCGCTTCCCACGCGACGGTTTGGTCGAGGCGTTCCAGTGTCATCGGCAGCAGGCCGCCCAGGTGTGGCACAATGATTTTCATTTCCGCAAAGCGTTGGGGGATGCCGTTGAGGATAAAGTGCATGGCGGCGACCGTGTCTTCGATCGGCGCGCCGATCGACCAGGTTAAAGCGTAATCGGCGATGAGCGGCGAGTGCGCGCCGCGGCCAGCGGGATGAATGGCCAGCACGCTGCGGCGACGGTTGAGTTCCTGATAGAGCGGCTCGAACAGTGGGTTGGCGATAGACAGCCCGAGCACCGAGGTGGTGATACACGCGCCCAGCATGCCGAGCTGGGTCAAGGCTCTGTCCAGCTCGCGTAACGCAGCGTCGATATGCGGCAGCGGCAAGGAAGCGATGGCCCGGAAGCGGGCGGGATAACGCGCTGCCAGCTCCGCATATTCATCGTTGATCCGGCGCGCGGCATCAACGGCCGCCTGCTCGTCTTTCAGGTGCGGCGACAGCGGCGTCGCCGACAAGATTTGCATGTCGATGCCGGCGCTGTCCAGCAGAGCGAAGCGGGCTGCCAGCTCGCGATCGCTGCGGCCGGCGCCCAATTGCCGATAGGCGGCGACTTCGTGCAGGCCATGAGATTGCAAAAGATCCAGATACTCAGTGCTCCACAGGTGAGCGTGAACATCGAGTCGCATCGGTCGATCTCCCGGAGTACGCGGCGATGCCGCTGGTTCAGGAGAGTATAGGCGGGCGGTGCGACAGCCCCTGGAGGGAAGGCATTTTTTCTACCGACGGGAGCGGGCGAGAGCACGCATTGATCCGGGAACGGTGCGCCGCTCCCGGTCAGCTAATGAGGTCAGAACACCTGTTTGAACGGTTTCACCGTCACGTCGGCGTAGACGCCGGCGGCGATATAGGGATCCTGCTGCGCCCAGGCCTGGGCTTCCGCCAACGAGGCGAATTCGGCGATCACCGTCGAACCGGTAAAGCCGGCGGCGCCGGGATCGTTGCTGTCGATGGCCGGGTTAGGGCCGGCGACCACCAGACGGCCGGCGTCGCGCAGCGCCTGCAGGCGCGCCAGGTGTGCCGGGCGCACCGCCAGACGGTTTTCCAGCGAATTGGGGACGTCTTGCGCGTAGATCAGATAAAGCATGTTTCACCTTTAAAATCATGGCTATAAAACGGTGCTACCAAGGTAGCGCAAAAGGCGCGGCAGGGGAACGGCATAGGGCGAATTTCCCGGCGGATTGGCGCTTATGCCTTGAAGCCGCTACTTTTTATTCGTATAGTGCGGCGCGCTTAAACTGATATGCCATTGAGGTGAGGACATGACGGAACTGGTAAGGGAAAAACTCGATTTGCCGGCGGGCAAAAACAAACTGCTGCTGCATTCGTGCTGCGCGCCCTGTTCCGGCGAGGTGATGGAAGCGATTCAGGCCTCCGGGATCGAGTATGCCATTTTCTTCTATAACCCCAACATTCACCCGCAAAAAGAGTATCTGCTGCGTAAAGAAGAGAACATCCGTTTCGCTGAGCAGCACGGGGTGCCGATTATCGATGCCGATTACGACACCGACAACTGGTTCGCCCGCGCCAAGGGGATGGAGAATGAGCCGGAGCGCGGCATTCGTTGCACCATGTGTTTTGATATGCGTTTCGAGCGCACGGCGCTGTATGCGCATGAGCATGGTTACGACACTATCTCCAGCTCGCTGGGCATCTCGCGCTGGAAGAACATGCAGCAGATCACCGACTGCGGCATCCGTGCGGCGGAAAAGTACCCCGATCTGGTGTACTGGGATTACAACTGGCGCAAGAAGGGCGGTTCGTCGCGCATGATAGAGATCAGCAAGCGCGAACGCTTCTATCAGCAGGAATACTGCGGCTGCGTCTATTCGCTGCGCGACACCAACCTGCACCGTAAGGCGCAAGGGCGGCCGCTGATCAAGCTGGGCGTGCTTTACTATGGCGATGAAGAATAACGCTGACTCACCGAAATTAACCCGCTCCGGCGGGTTTTTTACTTTTTGACGCCTGGCCAGACGTTAATAAAGCGTGTCGCCCCGGCGGTAAAAAAGCAACGGCCAGGTTAATATCCTTATGAGTTTGCTGGTTTTCGCCGCGCATACTGACGATTAAAGCGATAGTTTGCCTTTCGTTATTGAATATGATTGCTATTTGCATTTAAACTTGGCGAACCAGAGGAAACAGAATCATTATGCCGCTAAAAAAGATGTTCCTTAATCGCCGTATATCCGTGCCTTTCGTCTTGTCCGTAGGCCTGCACAGCGCCCTGGTGGCGGGATTGCTTTACGCTTCGGTAAAAGAAGTGGTGGAGCTGCCGAAGCCAGAGGACGCGCCGATCAGCGTCATGATGGTCAATACCGCCGCGATGGCCGAACCGCCGCCGCCGGCACCGGCCGAGCCGGAGCCGCCGCAGGTCGAACCTGAGCCGGAGCCAGAACCGGAACCTATTGTGGAGCCGCCGCCGAAGGCGATTGTGAAGCCGGAGCCGGTCAAGCCGAAACCGAAACCCAAGCCGAAGCCGAAGGTCGAAAAACCGGTGAAACCGGAGCCGAAAAAAGTCGAGCCGCGCGAACCGTCGCCGTTCAACAACGACTCGCCGGCCAAGCCGATCGACAAAGCGCCGGTGAAACAGGCGCCTGCCGCGCCGGTGCAGGGCAACTCGCGCGAGCTCGGCCCAAGGCCGATCAGCCGCGCCAATCCGCTCTATCCGCCGCGGGCCCAGGCTTTACAGATCGAAGGCAGCGTGCGGGTGCAGTTTGATATCGACAGCGACGGGCGCGTCAGCAACGTGCGTATCTTGTCGGCCGAACCGCGCAACATGTTTGAACGTGAAGTGAAGCAGGCGATGCGTAAATGGCGCTATGAAGCCAAAGAAGCGAAAGATCGCACCGTCACTATCCGCTTCAAGTTGAACGGCACCACCGAATTGAACTGAGTTTGGTCATACCAAAAAGAAAGGGTCGCCTCGGCGACCCTTTTTGCATTTGCAGTGTAGCGTCAGTTTATTCTTCGAAGCCGACGCGGAAATTCATTTTGCCCTCAGGCAGCGCGCGCGAGTTGCCTTCCGCATCGACCGCCACATAGGTGAACACCGCTTCGGTCGCCCGGTAGCGCTGGCCGATCGGGGCGGAAGAGACTTTTTTGACCCACACTTCGATATTGATGGTGATCGAGCTGCGTCCGGTGCGAATGCAGTGCGCATAGCAGCAAACCACGTCGCCTACCGCCACCGGTTTCAGGAAGGTCATGCCGTCTACGCGTACCGTCACTACGCGCCCCTCGGCGATCTCTTTTGCCTGGATAGCGCCGCCGATGTCCATTTGCGACATCAGCCAGCCGCCGAAGATATCACCGTTGGCATTGGTATCGGCCGGCATCGCCAGCGTGCGCAGCACCAGCTCGCCGCTGGGTAAAGGTCGTTGTTGTGTCATAGCAGTCTGCTTTTAAAAGGAGGGAATAACATCATACTGCCCGCGGCAAGCGCCGCAGGCATTAACAATTTTGTAACTATTTTTTCTGTTCTGCCGGCATGTGCCGGTAAATATAGATACCGCTGAGGAGGGTGAAGACCAGCGTCAGCACCGTCAGGCCAAAGACTTTGAAATTGACCCAGACGCTTTGCGGCAGCCAGAAGGCGACATAGATATTCGCCAGGCCGCAGGCCAGGAAGAAGACCGCCCAGGCCAGGTTAAGGTTGCTCCACACTTTGTCCGGCAGCGTCAGCTCTTTACCCAGCATGCGCTGAACCAGCGGTTTTTTGAGCACCCATTGGCTGATCAGCAGCGCCAGCGCGAACAGCGCGTAAATCACCGTGACCTTCCATTTGATGAACAAATCGTTGTGGAACACCAGCGTCAGGGTGCCGAACACCAGCACCATCAGGAAGGTGATCAGCGTCATCTTCTCGACCTTGCGGTATTTCACCCAGGTGAACACCAGCGCCAGCGCGGTGGCGACAATCAACGCGCCGGAAGCGACGTAAATGTCGTACAGCTTGTAAAAAGCGAAAAAGACAATTAGCGGGAGGAAATCAAGAAACTGCTTCATAAATCAATCCATCATCTGTTCATCGGCCGACTATACCGGATTCGGCGAGCTCTGTGTACCGCCGGGCGTTGCCGATTATCGGCGTTTGGCCGGCGGATTTCTGCCGCGAAAGCAGGAATTTGCATAAACTTACGCAAGAAAGCGCGGGCGCATTGCCAGCGCGGGCCGCAGGCCGCATAGTAAGCGTCATAATAACCAGATAATTTACCGCGGAAAACAGCATGCAGTGGAAATCTCTCCAGGCCCTGACGCCTGGTTTGACGCATTTATTGGGCTATCAACGCAGCTGGCTCAAGCCGGATATTCGCGCCGGTCTTTCCGTCGCCGCCGTGGCGTTGCCGGTGGCTATCGCCTACGCAGAGTTGGCCGGGGTCAGCCCGGTAGTGGGGCTCTATTCCTGCGTCTTGCCGATGGTGGCCTATGCGCTGTTCGGCTCGTCACGCCAGCTGATCGTCGGGCCTGATGCCGCCACCTGTGCGGTGATCGCCGCGGTGGTGACGCCGCTGGCGGCGGGCAATATGGAACGCCATTGGCAATTGACCATCATGATGACCGCCATGATGGGCGGTTGGTGCCTGCTGGCCAGCCGGTTCAAGCTGGGGGCGCTGGCGGATCTGCTGTCGCGGCCGATCCTCAGCGGGCTGCTGAACGGGGTGGCGATCACCATTATCGTCGATCAGATTGGCAAGGTGTTGGGGTTTACGATGCGCCCGGCACAGTTGATCGAGCGCATCTACGCGCTGCCCGGTAACCTGCTGCACAGCGACTGGCTGACGATGGCGGTGTCGTTGCTGACGCTGGTGACGCTGCTTGGATTTAAAAAATGGCGGCCTAATTGGCCGGCGCCGCTGTTCGCTATCGTGCTGGCGGCGTTCGTGACCTGGGCGGGCGGCCTGCAGCAGCATGGCGTGGTGACGGTGGGCGGTTTTAGCGGCGTGCTGCCGATCGTCCAGTGGCCGGACTTCCAGCCTGGTTTGCTGCGCGATATGGTGATCCCGGCGCTTAACCTGGCGGTCGTGAGCTTTGTCAGCATGATGCTCACCGCCCGCAGCTTCGCCGCCAAAAACGGTTATGAGGTGAACGCCGACGCTGAGTTTCGCGCGCTGGGACTGGTGAATATCGTCTCTGCACTGTCGCAAGGTTTCGCCATCAGCGGCGCAGATTCTCGCACCGCGGTGAATGACTCCAACGGCGGCAAGAGCCAGTTGGTGTCGATCATCGCCGCCGCTGTCATCGCCTTTGTCTTGCTGTTCCTGATGGCGCCGCTGCAGTTTATTCCTGTGGCGGGATTGGGTGTGGTGCTGATGTATGCGGCCTGGTCGCTGCTGGACATTCGCGGCATCTGGATCTTGCGCCGTCGCAACGCGCAGGCGTTCCGCCTGGCGCTGTTTACCTTCCTCAGCGTGCTGCTGGTGGGCGTGATCAGCGGCATCGGGCTGGCGGTGTTGCTGGGGCTGATGCAGTTTCTGCGCACCGTCTTCCGGCCGACGGAACAACTGCTGGGCGTCAACGATGAAGGCATGATCCATTCCATGGGCAATAACAATGGGGTGAAGGCGGTACCTGGCGTCATGATGTATCGCTTCAATTCGCCGCTGACCTATTTCAACGTGGCGTATTTCAAACGCCGTATCCTCAATTTGGTCGACGGCACGCCGTTCCAGCCGCGTTGGGTGGTGGTGGATGCGGTGGCCAGTTTTACCCATGCCGATATCAGCGTGCTGGCGGCTATCGATGAATTGAAACGCGATCTGTTACAACGTAACGTAAGGCTGGTGCTGGCGGGGCGTCGCACCGAACTGACGCGTTGGTTCCGCATCAACCGCTTAGGACGCGATAAAGAGTTGATTTTGGTGCCGGATCTGTACCTGGCGCTGAAGCTGATTCAGAGTAAGGAGCAGGCGGAAGCCGCCGTGGTGGGGTAAACAAAAAAGGGGCGCGCCGAAGCGTGCCCCTTGGTCTTTGCTTACGCCGGCGTTAGCCGCGCAGCAGCATATACAGCCGGAACAGGTAGATCAGCAGCAGGGCGGAGACCAGGTTGCTCAACGCGGTCAGCACCACGCTGGCGACGTTCGGCGTCAGCACCGACAGATGGCTCACCAGGAACAGCACCAGCAGCTTGGCCGCCAGCCACAGCATCATCGCCGGCACAATCACGCGCGCATTGGCGAAAGCCAATTTGCTGCTCAGCTTGAGCGAAGCGAACACGCCTTTTTTATCGACGGAGGCGATCACCGGCGCCAGCGCGAAGGCGATAGCCATTAGCACGCCCGGCACCACAAACAGCGTCAGGCCGAGCTGGATCAGCAGGGTGCAGATAAACAGCAGCAGCAGCAGGCGCGGCAAGTCGGGCGCCGAGGCGCCGAGCGCGCGCAGGGCGCTGGTGCGTTGCCCTTGCGACACCAGACGGATCAGCGTCAGCATCCCGCCGACCAGCAGCACGTTGCCGACCAGCGCAGAGAAGGTGGCGGCCGCCGACACTTTCAGCAACACCATCTGCTGTTCCGGCGTCATCTGCTGGATCACTTCCTGAATGCCCATGCCGGTAGACGAGGCGAAATCGCTGGTGGTGGCAGCGAGCGTCGCCAACTGTTCGGCATCAGGGCTGAAGGCCTGATTCAGCAGCACGGAGATAAACGCCGTCAACAGCGCCAGCATCAGGATGCTGGCCAGTTGGTTGCGTAAAAAGTTAAAACTGTCACGGTACAAAGCGTTGGCCGTGATAGGCATGCAGACTCCTTGGCGTCGGGAAAACAGAGATAAATCAGTGGGTGATTGTACCCTGTTCCACGCCGCTGTGGCACCCCGCGAATTGCACTACGCCTATTTCTTCAACGATCGTCGTCTCAGGCAGCGAAAGCGGCAAGGGCACCGGCAACGGCGGCAGGCCGTAGCGTTCCCGGGCGCGATCGCAGGCTTCGTTGCGCAGGCCGTTTTCACCGGACTGATCGAACTCTCTGCACGGGCTGGGCCGATTGAGGTAGATCGAGCAGGACACGGCGGTGCCGATCTCGCCGTCCAGCGCGGTGCAGCGCGGGGACTTGCTGTTGGTCCCCTGCATGCAGCGCAGGAACGGGGTCAAAGGCTCCGTTAGGGAAAGAGGGACGGTGCCGCCGCCGTCTTCGGCTTCGGCCCAATAGAATGACACTCGAAAATAACCGCAGCATGCGCCGCAGCTGACACAGGGATTAAGGATTTCGCTCATCTTGATTGCCCGCCGACTCCTTACGGCACCAACCAAAACCAACACGGAAAACGAAATTACCTCAGCCGCATTTTTCTCCGCAACTGAAATTTGAACATGTAGATAATTTGCAACAAAATCGATTTTTTGATGCAGATCAATCCTTGATTTATTAAGCGGTTAGGTAACCTTGTTTTTAGTGGGATTTTAAATTTTTACACATAAGATGTGATCTCGATGGGATCACAAATACCCGAAAGTAGGTATATTCCTCCCCGAGAGATTAACCACACAAATGGAATGGATAATGAAAAAGACAACTCTGGTGGTATTGGCGACGATGATGGCGCCTATGTTGGCAAGTGCGCATCAGGCTGGTGATTTCCTGTTCCGCGCGGGTACCGCGACGGTACGCCCGAATGCGGGGTCGGACAACGTGCTGGGCTTAGGTTCGCTGGATGCGAAAAACAACACCCAGCTCGGCCTGACCTTCGGGTATATGGTGACGGACAACATTGGCGTTGAGCTGTTGGCCGCAACCCCATTCCGCCACAAGGTGACGCTAGGCGGCACCGATCTGGCGACCGTTCACCAACTGCCGCCAACGCTGATGGCGCAATACTACTTCGGCGACAAGCAGGACAAACTGCGTCCTTACCTGGGCGTCGGCGTTAACTACACCACTTTCTTTGACGAGAAGTTCAACGACTACGGCAAAAGCGCCGGGTTGAGCAACCTCGATCTGAAAGACTCCTGGGGTGTTGCGGCGCAGGCCGGTCTGGATTACAACCTGGACGAACACTGGATGCTGAACATGTCGGTGTGGTGGATGAATATCGAAACCAAAACTCGCTTCAACGATGCGAATGGCGGTCACCACAGCTTCGATACGCGTCTGGATCCGTGGGTGTTCATGTTCGGGGCGGGTTACCGCTTCTGATCAAAGCCGCAAGCAGGGAGGCGCAAGGCCTCCCTGTCGGTATTATTTAACCTGCATCACGTTTTCAACCGATTTCACGCCGGCCACGCCGCGTGTGACCTGCACCGCACGGTTGGCGTCATCGCTGGATGTCACGAAGCCGCTAAGCTGTACACGCCCTTTAAAGGTTTCCACGCTGATCTCGCGCGACTTGATGTTTTTATCCGCCAGCAACGCCGATTTCACTTTGGTGGTGACTACGGTGTCATCGATATAACCGCCCGTTCCCTCTGATTTTGCCGTCGGCGCGCAAGCGCTCACCGCGACCGCCACAACGGCTGCCATGCACAAGGCTGAAAGGGTTTTAAACAGCTTCATAAATTACTCTCCATGCAATGTTATGGTTGAAATTCGCTACGGTTTTTCGCCGCAGCGAGCGCATTCCCCAAATCAAACGAAGAAATGCATAGCGAACAAAGTTCATTGTGAGACAAGACGGCGGTTTGTTCAAATTTTTGCGGTAAATAAATGGAACAAACTTTGAAGGGAAACAAGCTGTTAAAGCGAGCGCCGGCAAGGCGCTCGCCAAAGAGGCTCATGCCCGGGTGGCGTGCTTCATCGCGCTGACGAAGGTCGCCAGTTTAGCCAGCATCTCCGCCGGGTTGGCATGGTACTGTTCGATGATTTTGACGATGGCCGAGCCGGAGATCGCGCCGGCGGCGCCGGCCTGCAGCGCGGCCTTCACCTGCTCCGGTTCGGAGATGCCAAAGCCCTGCAGCGGCGGCGCGGCGTGGTACTCGCGCAGCTTGTTCACCAGATGATGCAGCGGCAGCTGCGCCCGGCTTTCGGTGCCGGTTACGCCGGCGCGCGACAGCAGGTAGGTATAGCCGCGGCCGTGCGAAGCGATTTCACGCAGCAGCTCGTCATCGGCGTTCGGTGGGCAGATGAAGATCGGCGCGATACCGTGGCGCGCGGCGGCGGCGCGGAACGGCGCAGACTCTTCAAACGGCACGTCGGCGACCAGCACCGAATCCACGCCCACTTCGGCGCAGCGTTGGTAAAACCCATCGATGCCTTTATGGAACACCAGATTGGCATACATCAGCAGGCCGATAGGAATGGTCGGGTGCTTTTGGCGGATGGCCGCCAGCATCTCGAAGCACTGGGTCGGGGTGACGCCGGCGGCGAAGGCGCGCAGCGTCGCGTTCTGGATCGTCGGCCCGTCCGCCAGGGGATCGGAGAAGGGGATGCCCAGCTCCAGCGCGTCTGCGCCGGCTTCAATCAGGGTGTCGATAATCTGCAGTGACAGCGCCGGGTTGGGATCGCCCAGCGTGACGAACGGGACGAAGGCGCCTTCCTTGCTGCTTTCCAGACGCGTGAACAGTTGCTGATAACGTTCCATCAGATTTCTCCCCGTGCTTTCAAAATGTCGTGAACGGTAAATATGTCTTTGTCGCCGCGGCCGGACAGGTTGACCACCAGGATCTGCTCTTTCTGCGGCGTTTCACGGATCATTTTCAGCGCGTGCGCCAGGGCGTGCGAAGATTCCAGCGCCGGGATGATGCCTTCATGGCGCGACAGCGCCTTGAACGCTTCCAGCGCTTCGTCGTCGGTGATTGACACGTATTCTGCGCGGCCGATGCTGTTCAGGTAGGCGTGCTGTGGCCCGACGGACGGGAAGTCCAGCCCGGCGGAGATCGAATAGGACTCTTCAATCTGGCCTTCGTCGGTTTGCATCATCGGCGCTTTCATGCCGAAGTAGATGCCGACATGGCCATGCTTGAGCGGCGCGCCGTGCTGACCGGTTTCGATGCCCAGACCGGCGGGTTCCACGCCGATCAGGCCCACTTCGGCGTCATCGATAAAATCGGCGAACATGCCGATGGCGTTGGAGCCGCCGCCGACACAGGCGATGACCGCATCCGGCAGACGGCCTTCGCGCTCCAGCACCTGCGCTTTGGTCTCTTCGCCGATCATGCGCTGGAATTCACGCACGATGGTGGGATACGGGTGCGGGCCGGCGGCGGTGCCGAGCATATAGTGCGCGGTTTCATAGCTACCGGACCAGTCGCGCAACGCTTCGTTGCAGGCGTCTTTCAGCGTGGCGGAACCGCTGTGCACCGGGATCACTTCCGCACCCATCAGCCGCATGCGGAAGACGTTCGGCGACTGGCGTTCGACGTCCTTGGCACCCATATAGATGCGGCATTTCAGGCCGAGCAGCGCGCAGGCCAGCGCGGAGGCGACCCCGTGTTGACCGGCGCCGGTTTCCGCGATGATCTCGGTTTTGCCCATGCGTTTGGCCAGCAGGGCCTGGCCCAGCACCTGGTTGGTTTTGTGCGCGCCGCCGTGCAGCAGATCTTCACGCTTCAGATAGAGCTTGGTGTTGCTGCCGGCGGTGAGGTTTTTGCACAGCGTCAACGCCGTTGGGCGGCCCGCATAGTTCTTCAACAGATCGATAAATTCTGCCTGAAACGCCGGATCGCGCTGAGCGCTGACAAAGGCTTCTTCCAGTTGTTTCAAGGCCGGCATCAGAATTTGCGGCACGTATTGGCCACCAAATTCGCCGAAGTAGGGGTTAAGCAGCGTCATGAGAGTTCCCGTTATTATCCGTTATTAATGTAGAGCCATATTCAGTAGGCGCGCAGGGTCTGGAAGACCGAGGCCAGGCGCGCGGGATCTTTGATGCCCGGTTCGCTTTCCACGCCGGAGTTGAAGTCCAGACCGGCGCAGCCGAGCTTGGCCGCTTCAACGCAGTTGTCTGCGCGCAGGCCGCCCGCCAGCATGACGTTAGTCAGGTCTTCGCCTTGCAATACCGACCAGTCGAAGCGTTGGCCGGTGCCGCCTGCGCCGTTGTCGAGCAGATAGCGATCGACATGCTGCAGATCGCGCGCCGGCACCCGATCTTTCACGCTCAGCGCTTTCCAGATGCGGCAATCGGCCGGCAAACGGGCGCGCAGTGCGCTGATATAGGCCTGGTCTTCCGCACCGTGCAGCTGAACCGCCTGCAAGCCGAGACGCTCAACGGTCAACGCCACGGTATCGACCTGGGCGTCGCAGAATACGCCGACGTACTTCAGCGGCGCGCCGGAGATCACTTCACGGGCGCGGGTGATGTCCACATAGCGCGGCGAACGGCCGACGAAGATTAGCCCGCCGTAGATGGCGCCGGCCTGATAAGCGGCGGCGGCGTCCTGCGGGCGAGTCAGTCCGCACACTTTGTTGTCGCCGAGGATCACGCGACGCACGGCGGCGCGCAGATCGGGCTCCGACATCAATGCGCTGCCGATCAGGAAGCCGTTGGCGTAGTGGCTCAGCTCGCGGATCTGCCCGTAGTTGTTGATGCCCGATTCGCTGATCACCGTCACGCCATGCGGCACGCGGGGCGCCAGTTGACGGGTGCGGTTCAGGTCGATGCTCAGATCGCGCAGATCGCGGTTATTGATGCCAACCACCCGCGCTTCCAGCGCGATCGCACGCTGCAGCTCTTCTTCACTGATCACTTCGGTCAGCACGCCCATATTGAGGCTGTGGGCCACCGCCGCCAGCTGGCGATACTGGTCGTCGGTCAACACCGACAGCATCAGCAGGATGGCATCGGCCTGATAGTAGCGCGCCAGGTAAATCTGATACGGATCGATGATAAAGTCTTTGCACAACACCGGTTGGCTGACGGTTTTACTGACCAGCGGCAGGAAATCGAAGCTGCCCTGGAAGTATTTCTCGTCGGTCAGCACCGAGATCGCCGAGGCGAAATCTTTATACACCGTGGCGATCTCTACCGGATCAAAGTTTTCGCGAATCAGCCCTTTGGAAGGCGAGGCCTTCTTGCATTCGAGAATGAAAGCCGTCCGGGTGCCCTGCAGCGCGTGATAAAAGCTGCGTTCGCTCGGCACGATGTCGTTCTGAAAGCCGGCCAGGGGCTGTTGCTGTTGTCGCGCCGCGATCCATTGCGCTTTGTCGCGGACAATCTTGTGTAGCACGGTTTCCTGCATCATTTATCCTCTTGCCGCCAGTGCGATGACACGCTCATAGGCCTGCCCGCTGTTGATCATATCCAGTGCCTGCCGCGCATTTTGGCGCAGGTCTTCATGTCCGAATAACTTCAGAAGCAACGCGACGTTGGCCGCGACCGCCGCGGCGTGCGCCGGCTCGCCTTTACCTTGTAACAGCCGCGCCAAAATGTCACGGTTTTCTTCCGGCGTGCCGCCCAGCAAGGCTTCCAGCGGATAGGTTTCCAATCCGAAGGACTGCGGCGTGAGCTGGTAGCTGCTGATTTCGCCGTTGTTCAATTCCGCCACGTGCGTCGGGGCGTGGATCGCCACCTCGTCCATGCCGCCGCCGTGAACCACCGCCGCACGCTGATAACCCAGCACGCGCAGGGTTTCGGCGATCGGCAGCACCAGTTCCGGGCTGTAAACGCCGATCAGCGCCAGCGGCGGACGCGCCGGGTTGATCAGCGGGCCCAGCACGTTGAACAGTGTGCGGGTCTTCAGCTGCTGGCGCACCGGCATGGCGTGACGAAAACCGGTGTGGTACTGCGGCGCGAACAGGAAGCACACGCCAAGATCGTCCAACGCCTTGCGCGCTTCTTCCGCCGGCAGATCCAGACGGATACCGAACGCCGCCAGCAGATCCGAAGAGCCGGAACGGCTAGAGACGCTGCGGTTGCCGTGTTTGGCGATCTTCGCGCCGCACGCCGCCGCGACGAAGGCGCTGGCGGTGGAAATATTGATGCTGTTGGTGCCGTCGCCGCCGGTGCCGACGATATCGGCGAACAGATAGTCAGGGCGCGGGAACGGCTGAGCGTCGTCCAGCAGCGCTTTGGCGGCGCCGGCGATCTCTTCCGGGCGCTCGCCGCGGACTTTCATGCTGATCAACGCCGCCGCCAGTTGGCTCGGTTCCAGCTCGCCGCGCACGATGGCGCTGAACAGCTGTTGGCTTTCCTGCTGGCTCATCGACTCGGCGCGGTACAGTTTCTCAAGAATAGGTTGCATCGTCGTGTTCCTTATATTACTTCGCCAGCGCCCAGGCCAGGGTCTGCTCAAGCAGGCGCGCGCCGTGGGTGGTCAGAATCGATTCCGGGTGGAACTGGAAGCCGCACACGCGGCGGCGGTCGTCGCGCACCGCCATCACCATTTCGCCGAAACGGGCGTTGACGGTGAGATCGGCCGGGATATTGCTGCCGACCAGCGAGTGGTAGCGCGCCACCGGCAGCGGATTGGCCATGCCGGCGAACATGCCTTCGCCATCGTGAGCGATCGCCGAGGCTTTGCCGTGCAGGATCTCGCCCGCCTGGCCGACCTGGCCGCCATAGGCTTCGACGATCGCCTGGTGGCCTAGGCAGATGCCGATGATCGGCAGTTGGCCGCGCAGACGCTGCAGCAGTTCCGGCATGCAGCCCGCTTCGGAAGGGGCGCCAGGGCCGGGCGACAGCATCAGCACCGGCTGTTCCATCTGTTGCAGACGCTCGATGATCACCTCGGCGGCGATCTGGTTACGGTAAATCACCACCTGGTGGCCGCTGGCGCGCAGCTGATCGACCAGGTTGTAGGTAAAGGAGTCGACGTTGTCGAGCAGCAGGATATCGGCCATCAGAACACCTCCTTGGCATGGTGCGCAGTGGCGATGGCGCGCAGCACGGCACGGGCTTTATTACGGGTTTCGTCGGCTTCCGCCTGCGGGATGGAATCCAGCACGACGCCGGCGCCGGCCTGCACGGTGGCGATGCCGTCTTCAACGTAGGCGGAGCGAATGACGATGCAGGTATCCAGATCGCCGGTGGCGGTGAAGTAGCCTACCGCGCCGCCGTAGCTGCCGCGGCGCGTGCCTTCGGAGGAGGCGATCAGCTGCATCGCCCGCACTTTCGGCGCGCCGCTGAGGGTGCCCATGTTCATGCAGGCCTGGTAGGCGTGCAGCACGTCGAGATCGGCGCGCAGGGTGCCCACCACGCGGGAAACCAGGTGCATGACGAACGAATAGCGATCCACTTTGGTCAGGTCGGCCACGTAGCGGCTGCCGGCCTGGCAGATGCGCGCCAGATCGTTGCGCGCCAGATCGACCAGCATCAAGTGCTCGGCCAGCTCTTTGTGGTCGGTGCGCATTTCCAGCTCGATGCGGCTGTCGAGATCCAAATCCAGCGACCCATCGGCGCGGCGGCCGCGCGGGCGGGTGCCGGCGATCGGGTAGATTTCGATTTGGCGATTGCCCGCGTCGTATTTCAGCGCGCTCTCCGGCGAAGCGCCGAACAGGGTGAAGTCATCATCCTGCATGAAGAACATGTACGGGCTGGGGTTGTTGTCTTTCAACGTTTGGTAGGCCGCCAGCGGCGCCGGGCACGGCAGGGAAAAGCGGCGCGACGGCACCACCTGGAAAATCTCGCCCTGGCGGATCGCTTCCTGCAGCTCGCTGACCACCGCGCCGTACTCTTCGTCGCTCTGGTTACAGCTCAGCTGCATGTTTTCCAGCGTTTGGTGCGGGATTGGCTGCGGGGGTTGTTGCAACTCAGCCTGCAGCTGTTCCAGGCGGTGCTGTAAACGCTGCGCTTCACTCGCCTGCTCACTGAAGACGCTGGCCTGCAGACGGGCCGAGCCGCGTTGATGATCCAGCACCAGCAGGGTTTCCGCCAGATAGAAGCAGAAGTCCGGGCAGCGTTGATCCTGGCGCAGCGCCGGCAGGTTTTCAAAACCGGCGACCAAATCATAGGCGAACAGGCCGCCCAGCATCACGGCTTCGCGCTCGTCCGCCGGGGAGTCCACCAGCGTCAGCAGTGTGCGCAGTGCGTCGAACACCGACAGGGAGCGCAGGCGCGCGTCTTCGTCCTGCACCTCGTCGATCGCCGGGAAGGTCAGCTCGCGGCCGTTAGGGCGTGCCTGATTGCGCACCTCGGGCGGCAGCGCTTCGTCCAGCAGCGGCAGCAGCGCCGCGCCGTTGGCGGTCAGCGCCTGCACGCTGACGGTGTGGCCCAGTGCGGTAATGCGCAGCGCGCTGTCGATGACCAACAGGCTCTGCAGATTCTGTTTGCTGTTGATTTCCGCCGACTCCAGCAGCAGGGTGGCCGGCCGCGCGCCGCACAGCTGGTGGAAAAGGGTGGTGGGGTCGCCCCGGTAGCTGGCTTGCGCCTTCAGCAGTGTCAGTTGTGGTTTGGTGTTCATCATCGGTGGTTCCAGTGAATTCTGTCCATAAAAAAGCCCGCATCAGGTGCGGGCTCAGGAAATCTGCATTGTCAGATGACAGCTATGCGCGATTACACCGCCCGCAAGAGGGAGGTACGCCACCAACCGTGAAGAGAAATGTATGTGTTCATTTGCAGACTCTCTTTGTTAACTCTCATCCGACACGGCCGTTGCCGTGAACTTGTGTACTAGTTAACTGGTTCGAGAAGGCAAAGTCAACCCTCTTTTTGCACAATGTTTTAGCGGTCAGCGTGAATTCTATTCATCGTCTGCCTGGCGCAGAATAGATTTCCGTCCGGCCGCCGATCGCGGGTATGATAGAAAACCAAGCCATTGCCGGATAGCCGTTTTGACAGACAGTAACCCCCCATCCACCGCTTTTACTCTGTACGATCTCCACAGCCACACGACCGCCTCCGACGGCTATCTGACGCCGACGCAGCTGGTGCAGCGGGCGGTAGAGATGCGTGTGGGCGTGCTGGCGATCACCGATCACGACACCACCGCAGGCTTGGCTGAGGCCGCCGCCGCCATTGCGGAGCAGGCGTTGCCGCTGCGGCTGGTCAACGGGGTGGAAATCTCGACGCTGTGGGAAAACCATGAAATTCATATCGTTGGGTTGGGCATGGACGTCGCGCACCCGGCGCTGGTGGCGCTATTGGCGGAACAAACCGAACGTCGCAACCGGCGGGCGCAGGAGATCGGCGCGCGTCTGGGTAAAGCGCGCATTCCCGACGCCTATGCCGGCGCCCAGCGGTTGGCGGGGGCCGGTGCGGTGACCCGCGGCCATTTCGCCCGTTACCTGGTGGAGATTGGCGTGGCGGACAATATGGCGCAGGTGTTCAAGAAATATCTGGCCAAAGGCAAAACCGGCTACGTGCCGCCGCAGTGGTGTACAATAGAACAAGCCATTGATGCGATTCATCAATCGGGCGGCCAGGCGGTGATAGCGCATCCCGGCCGTTACGATCTGACCGCGAAGTGGTTGAAACGTTTGCTGGCGCATTTCGCCGAACACGGCGGCGACGCCATGGAAGTGGCGCAGTGTCAGCAGGCGCCGCATGAGCGCTCGCAGTTGGCGAAATACGCCCAGGACTACCGCCTGTTGGCCTCGCAAGGATCTGATTTTCATCAGCCTTGTTCGTGGATCGAACTGGGCCGCAAACTGTGGCTGCCGGGCGGGGTCGAGCCGGTGTGGCGCGATTGGCCGCAGCCTGGCGAGGCGGTCTGATTTTTCGCGCGTGGCAACGCGCGCGGGCATCATTTTAGGAGCAAGTCATGAGTCAGCTTTTTTATATTCACCCGGACAACCCACAACCGCGTTTGATTAACCAGGCGGTTGAGGTGCTGCACAAGGGCGGGGTGATCGTTTATCCCACCGATTCCGGCTACGCGCTGGGTTGCATGTTGGAGGAGAAGGCGGCGATGGAACGCATTTGCCGCATCCGTCAGTTGGACGGCAACCACAATTTCACCCTGATGTGCCGCGATCTGTCCGAGTTGTCCACTTATGCGCACGTCGATAATACGGCGTTCCGCCTGATTAAAAACAATACGCCGGGCAACTACACCTTCATTCTGAAAGCGACCAAAGAAGTGCCGCGCCGCCTGATGAATGAAAAGCGCAAAACCATCGGCCTGCGCGTGCCGTCGAACCCGATCGCATTGGCGCTGCTGGAGGCGCTGAACGAACCGATGATGTCAACCACCCTGATGCTGCCGGGCAATGATTTTGCCGAGTCCGATCCGGAAGAGATCAACGATCATTTGGGCAAGGTGGTCGATCTGGTGATCCACGGCGGCTTCCTCGGCCAACAGCCGACCACGGTGATCGATCTGACTGAATCCTCGCCGGAAGTGGTGCGTGAGGGGGCGGGCGACGCGGCGCCTTTCCGTTGATGTCAATTGTTGCCACCTTGCCCATTGTCTGAAAATCGGCTGAAGCGACGCTATTTCGCGTGAAAGCCGCTATTCTTGAAGACTTCAGAATTGATAATGGGCAGGATGCGCAGCAATGATTAAACAGGTTTCTTTTTTAGCGGCCTTATTATTTTCCTCAATGGCAAATGCGGGGTTTTATTCGGGCAGTGGTCTGCTGGCGGAATCCAGCGGTTACGTAAAAAATAAAAGCGGTGAAGCCACCGTGGCCGAAGCGCTGAATGGCGGCATGTTCATGGGATACGTCGCCGGCGTATTCGATACTTATTCCATGCAGGGCAACCGCAATATCTGCCCGGAAGCCGGGATGAGCATCGGCGTAGCCGCCGACGCGGTGATGCAGTATTTGAACGAGCATCCTGAGCAACTGCATTATTCCGCACCGTCGGTGATCATGCTGGCGTTAAGTGCCGCCTATCCCTGCGTGCGCCATTAAGTTCCCATTCCAATTAGTGCGCATTTTTTCATAAGGTGCGCCCAGGGGGCTTTCCGCACGAACTTCAATAGATCAATACCTGCTGCGCTGTCACCTTATCCCCGTCGGTATTCCCCGAACGGGTCGGGGAGAGACGCGCAGGAGGTAATATGACCGCATTTCACAGTGCCAACATGATACTCGACTATCAGGATGTCGGCTCAGGGCCGCTCACGTTGGTGTTGCTGCCCGGCTGGTGCGAACCGAAAACCGTGTTTGAGCCGTTCATCGCTCTGGCGGCCGAACGCTATCGGGTGATCAGCATCGACTGGCGAGGCCATGGCCTGTCTTCAAAAGCCACGGAGATGTCGCTGACGGCGGACGACTTGCTGGAGGATGTGCGCCAACTGCTGACGGCGCTGCGTTTGGATAACGCGGTCACTCTGTCGGTGGCGCACGCCAGCTGGCTGGCGGTAGCGTTGGCCGAAGCGTTGCCGCAACGGGTACGGGGCATGGTGTTTCTCGACTGGATCATGACGCAGCCGGAGCCGGCGTTCTTTACGGCGGTGAGCCGCATGCAGCAGCCGCAGCAGTGGCTGGCGGCACGCGACGCCTTGTTCGACTTTTGGCAGGGCGGCATCCGCCACGATCGGGTCAAACGCCATCTGGAGGTCGAGATGGCGCAGGAGGATTACCGGCTTTGGCGTGCCGCCGGGGTGGCCATCGAACAGGCCTACCGGCAATTCGGCTCGCCGCTGCAACGCCTGGCGGGCATGAGCGCGCCGCCGCCGTGCCGGCATATCTACTCGTTGGATCGCCGCGACGACTACCTGCGGCAACAGCAGGCATTTGCCGCCGAGCAGCCGTTCTTCTCCGTGGTGCGTCTAGGGGAGGCCCGCACTCACCTCGGTATTCTGGAACGGCCTGACGCGGTGCTATGGGCAGTGGAGGATTTTTTGGCGCCGTGAACGCCGCCTGTGGGGGCCACCGCCGATAAAGTGGGTTTCAACACCTTAGAAAGCCTGTATAATACGCGGTTCGATCCTGATAAACGTATTATTACCGTGGTGGCGGTTGGCCGCGGCGGTATCCCCCCCGACGCCTGTGAAGGCGACATTAGAGGTTGCTCAATGAGCGAAAAGTTACAGAAAGTTTTAGCGCGCGCCGGGCATGGCTCGCGTCGTGAAATCGAAACCATGATTGAAGCCGGGCGCGTCAGCGTCGACGGCAAGGTCGCCAAGCTGGGCGATCGCGTTGAAGTGACCCCGGCGATGAAAATTCGTCTGGACGGTCATGTCCTGTCGATCAAAGAGTCCGAAGAGGTGGTTTGCCGGGTGCTGGCTTACTACAAACCGGAAGGCGAGCTGTGTACCCGCAGCGATCCTGAAGGCCGCCCGACGGTGTTCGATCGCCTGCCGAAGCTGCGCGGTTCGCGCTGGGTGGCGGTAGGGCGCCTGGACGTCAACACCTCCGGTCTGCTGCTGTTCACTACCGATGGTGAACTGGCCAACCGTCTGATGCACCCGAGCCGTGAAGTGGAGCGCGAATACGCGGTGCGCGTGTTCGGCCAGGTCGACGATGCGAAAGTGAAGCAACTGAGCAAAGGCGTGCAATTGGAAGACGGCCCGGCCGCCTTCCGCACCATCAGCTTCCAGGGCGGTGAAGGCCTCAATCAGTGGTACAACGTGACCCTGACTGAAGGCCGCAACCGTGAAGTGCGTCGCCTGTGGGAAGCGGTGGGCGTGCAGGTGAGCCGCCTGATCCGCGTGCGTTACGGCGACATCGATCTGCCGAAAGGCCTGCCGCGCGGCGGCTGGTCCGAACTGGATCTGCCGGCGATCAACTACCTGCGCGAGCTGGTGGAGTTGAAACCGGAAACGGTCAGCAAAATGCCGGTGGAGCGTGAGCGCCGCCGCGTGAAGGCCAACCAGATCCGCCGGGCGGTCAAGCGCCACTCGCAGGTGGCCGGCAGCGGCCGCCGCAGTGCGCCAGGCAGCAAACCAGGCAAGCCAAGCAAACGCAGCTAATCCCGCCGTTCTGGCCCCGTTCGGGGCCAGAACGTTTTGTTACCAATCGATCCCTTGTTGCGCCTTCACGCCCGCGTCGAACGCGTGTTTCACCGGCCGCATCTCCGTGACCGTATCCGCCAGTTCCAACAGATCGCGATGGCAGCCGCGCCCGGTCAGGATCACCGTTTGATGCGCAGGGCGTTGCAGGAGCGCTTCCTTCAGCTCTTCCAGTTCCAGATAGCCGTAGGTCAGCATGTAGGTCACTTCGTCCAGCAGCACCAGATCCAGGCTGTTGTCGGCCAGCATGCGTTTGCCGTGCTGCCACACCGCCTGGCAGGCGGCGGTGTCGCCGGCCTTGTTCTGCGTTTCCCAGGTAAAACCGGTGGCCATCACCTGAAATTCAACGCCGTGTTGCTGCAGCAGATTCTTTTCGCCATTGGGCCATTCGCCCTTGATGAACTGGATCACCCCGGCGCGCATGCCGTGGCCGACCGCGCGGGTGACGGTGCCGAAGGCGGCGGTGGTTTTGCCTTTGCCGTTGCCGGTAAACACCAGCAGCAGGCCGCGGGTGTCCTGCGCCGCGGCGATGCGCGCATCGACCTGTTCTTTCAGGCGCTGCTGGCGCTGTTGATGACGATCTTCCGCCATGAAACGCTCCTGATTATTCGGCTGCGCCGGGTTTGCGGTTCGGCTGCGCGTCGAAGCTCATGCCGGTTTTGCGGCGGCTGTCTTCGCCCATCAAATACAGATACAGCGGCATGATATCGGCCGGGGTTTTCAGCTTGTTCTTGTCTTCGTGCGGGAAGGCAGATGCGCGCATTTTGGTGCGAGTGCCGCCCGGATTGATGCAGTTCACCCGCAGATTGCGGTTTTTGTACTCGTCGGCCAACACCTGCATCATGCCCTCGGTGGCGAACTTCGACACCGCATAGGCACCCCAGTCTGCGCGGCCGGTACGCCCGACGCTGGAGCTGGTGAACACCAGTGAACCGGCGTGGGATTTCAGCAGCAGCGGCAGCAGAGCCTGAGTCAGCATAAAGGTGGCGTTGACGTTAACCTGCATCACTTCTTGCCACATGGTCATCGACAGGTCGGCCATCGGCGCGATGTCGCCGAGCAGGCCGGCGTTGTGCAGCACGCCGTCAAGGCGGGGGATCTGGCGCGCCAGATCGTCGGCTATCTGCCGGCATTGCTCCTGAGTGGCGTGCAGCAAGTCCAGCGTCACCACCAGGGCCGGGGCACCGCCCTGGGCTGCGATCTCTTGTTGTACCGCCAGCAGTTTGCTCTCGGTGCGCCCCAGCAGCACCAACTGGGCGCCGAAGCGCGCGTAGGTCAGCGCCGCTTCACGGCCGATGCCGTCGCCGGCGCCGGTGACCAAAATGATTCGTTGTTCGAGCAGATCTTGTTTGGGTTGGTAATGCACGATAAATCCTCGCCTGGGTGGCTGTTCTCCCGCAGATATCGGGGAGCAAGGGTGAAACGCGCGGCCGGGGCGGGAGCGAAGGCTCGACCGTCTGCGGGCCGCGCAGCGAATCTGTCTCATCATATTGATGAATAATGGGTGTTATATGCCTTAATCCGCGGGCATTTTCAATGCGTAGCAGGCTGAAATGGCATTCTTTTGTAACAAAAGCGCGGCGGTGGCGGCTTGGTTCGGCCGTAAATCGTCCCCATAGTGATGCTCTGTGCGCAATGAATTTTCATTTAGCCGCGACAGCAGCCGCTGCGGTTGGCTAAAATGGAAATAAGCATACTAACAACCTGTAAATAAAGGCGGAATCTGTGGAGTTTATATCTGTTTATGGCCTGTTTCTGGCCAAGGTCGCCACGGTGGTGCTCGCCATCGCCGCGTTGGCCATCCTGGCGGTCAGTTTGGGGCAACGCAAGAGCCGCCAGAAAGGGGAGCTGCAACTGACCGATCTCGGCGAACAGTATCGCGAGATGCAGCGCGATATGCGCCTGGCGCGCATGGATGCCGCCGAGCAGAAGGTTTGGCTGAAACAGTTCAAAAAGCAGACCAAATCTGATGACAAATTGAAGAAACAGCGCGCCAAGTCCGGCGCGGTGGAAGTGGCCAAGCCGTGCCTGTATGTGCTGGACTTCAAGGGCAGCATGGACGCGCACGAGGTCACCTCGCTGCGCGAAGAGATCTCGGCGGTGCTGGCGGTGGCGTCGGCGCAGGATGAAGTTCTGTTGCGCCTGGAAAGCCCTGGCGGGGTGGTGCATGGCTACGGCCTGGCGGCTTCGCAGTTGGAGCGCCTGCGCAAAGGCGGCATTCGTCTGACGGTCGCGGTGGATAAAGTGGCGGCCAGCGGCGGCTACATGATGGCTTGCGTTGCGGATCGCATCGTGGCGGCGCCGTTCGCCATCATCGGTTCCATCGGCGTGGTGGCGCAGATCCCGAACTTCCACCGCCTGTTGAAAAAGAACGATATCGACGTGGAGTTGCACACCGCCGGGCAATTTAAACGCACGCTGACGCTGTTTGGCGAAAACACCGAACAAGGGCGCGAGAAGTTCCGAGAAGATCTGAACGAAACGCACGAGCTGTTCAAGCGCTTTGTGCATGAGCAGCGCCCGTCGCTCGACATCGACAGCGTCGCTACCGGTGAGCACTGGTTCGGTTCACAGGCGAAAGAGAAGGGCCTGATCGACGCCATCGGCACCAGTGATGATTTGCTGATCGCCGAGCTGGATAACCACGAAGTGATCGCTGTGCGCTATACGCGCCGCAAACGCCTGATGGATCGCTTCACCGGCAGCGCGGCGGAAAGCGTCGATCGTTTGCTGCTGCGCTGGTGGCAGCGTGGGGAAAAGCCGTTGTTGTAACGGCAACGAGAGCGGGAATCAACGGGGGCCAGGCGCCCCCGTTTTCTTGTCTTAATCGACCAGGTGGTATTTTTCCGAAAGCAGGTGAGCCAAATGTTTAAACATATTAAATACCGCGGTGGTTTTGGCGGTGGGCAATCCATCGGCATCCAAAAAGTATTCGCCGCGAAAAACTAAAACGCCGCTTTTTTGTTCAACGTCGGTGGCGATCATGCCGTGCAGATAATCTTCGTGTTGGCGGATGATGTTATTTGCTTCCGCCAGCAGGGCCTCGCGGCCGATAGGTGCAGTATTCGTGCGCATTTATTAGACTCCAAACTAAAAACTCTGCGCATATTCTAACGCCGGTTCGCTTTTATCCGCAAACCGACTAAGGTTTATTTGCCGTCTGGATGGCCATGGGCGGCCGCCGGTTGGCGAAATCGGACTTTCCATGCTAATTAGGTTGCGTGACGCTTTTTATCAGGTACAGTGTGGGATTTTGCGGCGTCGGGTGGAAGGTTTTGTTTACGCCATGAATAAAACTCACACAGCCATACTTCTGGGGCATGGGTGAATAGCAGGCAGGATCAACAACTTGCGTTCAGGTTGAGCAGTTGGGCAACCAAAAGAAAAAAATCTGTTGATCTCTTGCCAGACTGCCGCAATATAAAAAAAGAGACACGAATTGCCGCGGCACGGCGAGATAAAAGACTTCTTTTTAGAAGAAATAAATTAGGTAAAGGTAAATATGGGTAAAGCTCTCGTAATAGTTGAGTCCCCGGCAAAAGCCAAAACTATTAATAAATATTTAGGAAGTGACTACGTGGTGAAGTCCAGCGTCGGTCACATCCGTGATTTGCCGACCAGTGGCTCAGCCAGCAAAAAGAGCGCTGACTCAACCGAAGACAAAGCCAAGAAAAAAGTTAAAAAAGATGAGAAGGCGGCGCTGGTAAATCGCATGGGCGTCGACCCTTACCACGGCTGGAAAGCGCATTATGAAATCCTTCCGGGTAAAGAAAAAGTGGTCGCCGAGTTAAAATCGTTGGCGGAAAACGCCGACCACATTTATCTCGCAACCGACCTTGACCGCGAAGGGGAAGCCATCGCCTGGCACCTGCGGGAAGTGATCGGTGGGGATGACAAACGCTTTAGCCGCGTGGTGTTTAACGAAATCACCAAAAACGCGATCCAACAGGCGTTCAAACAGCCGGGCGAGCTGAACATTGATCGCGTCAACGCGCAGCAGGCGCGCCGGTTTATGGACCGCGTGGTGGGCTATATGGTCTCGCCGCTGCTGTGGAAGAAAATCGCCCGCGGCCTGTCCGCCGGCCGTGTGCAGTCGGTGGCGGTGCGTCTGGTGGTTGAGCGCGAACGCGACATCAAGGCGTTCGTGCCGGAAGAGTACTGGGAGCTGCATGCCGATCTGCTGGCGAAGGGTGAAACCGCGCTGCAGATGGAAGTGACCCATGCGCACGACAAACCGTTCAAGCCGGTCAACCGCGAGCAGACGCACGCCGCGGTCAAGTTGCTGGAAAAAGCCCGCTACACGGTGCTGGATCGCGAAGACAAACCGACCAGCAGCAAGCCGGGCGCGCCTTTCATTACCTCCACGTTGCAACAGGCCGCCAGCACCCGACTGAGCTTCGGCGTGAAGAAAACCATGATGATGGCGCAACGGCTGTATGAAGCCGGCCACATCACCTATATGCGTACCGATTCCACCAACCTGAGCCAGGATGCGCTTAACATGGTGCGTGGCTACATCGGCGACAACTTCGGCGATAAATACCTGCCGAAGGCGCCGAATCAGTACAGCAGCAAAGAGAATTCGCAGGAAGCGCACGAAGCGATCCGTCCTTCGGACGTGAACGTGCTCGCCGAACAGCTCAAAGACATGGAAGCGGACGCGCAGAAGCTGTATCAGCTGATCTGGCGTCAGTTCGTAGCCTGTCAGATGACGCCGGCGCAATACGATTCCACCACGCTGACGGTAAAAGCCGGCGATTATCAGCTGCGCGCCAAGGGCCGTACGCTGCGCTTTGACGGCTGGACCAAGGTGATGCCGGCCCTGCGCAAAGGCGATGAAGATCGCACGTTGCCGTTCGTCGAAATCGGCAGCGAGCTGGATCTGCAGAAACTGATCCCGAGCCAGCACTTCACCAAGCCGCCGGCGCGTTACAGCGAAGCTTCGCTGGTGAAAGAGTTGGAGAAACGCGGCATCGGCCGTCCGTCCACCTACGCCTCCATCATCTCGACCATTCAGGATCGCGGTTATGTGCGGGTGGAAAGCCGCCGTTTCTATGCCGAGAAAATGGGCGAGATCGTCACCGATCGTCTGGAAGAGAACTTCCGCGAGCTGATGAACTATGACTTCACCGCACGCATGGAAGACGGCCTCGATGAGGTCGCCAACAATCAGGCTGAGTGGAAAGCGGTGCTGGACGAATTCTTCGTTGATTTCAGCGAGCAGCTGGAAACGGCGGAGAAGGATCCGGAAGAAGGCGGCATGCGGCCTAACCAGATGGTGATGACCAGCATCGACTGCCCGACCTGCGGCCGCAAGATGGGCATCCGTACCGCCAGCACCGGCGTGTTCCTCGGCTGTTCCGGCTACGCGTTGCCGCCGAAGGAGCGTTGCAAAACCACCATCAACCTGGTGCCGGAAGCGGAAGTGCTCAACATCCTCGAAGGCGACGACGCGGAAACCAACGCGTTGCGCGCCCGCCGCCGCTGCCAGAAATGCGGTACGGCGATGGACAGCTATCTGATCGACAACCAGCGCAAGCTGCACGTCTGCGGCAACAACCCGGCGTGTGACGGCTATGAGATCGAAGAGGGCGAGTTCCGCCTGAAAGGCTATGACGGCCCGGTGGTGGAGTGCGACAAGTGCGGTTCGGAAATGCACCTGAAAATGGGGCGTTTCGGCAAGTACATGGGCTGCACCAACGAGAACTGCAAAAACACCCGCAAGATACTGCGTAACGGCGATGTGGCGCCGCCGAAGGAAGATCCGGTGCCGTTGCCGGAGCTGCCGTGCGAGAAGTCCGACGCCTATTTCGTGCTGCGTGACGGCGCTGCCGGCGTGTTCCTGGCGGCCAACACCTTCCCTAAATCGCGCGAGACCCGCGCGCCGCTGGTGGAAGAACTGGCTCGCTTCAAGGATCGTCTGCCGGAGAAGCTGCGCTACCTGGCCGATGCGCCGGTGGCGGATGCCGAAGGCAACAAAACGCTGGTGCGTTTCAGCCGTAAAACCAAGCAGCAGTACGTCTCCTCTGAAAAAGACGGCAAGGCGACCGGTTGGTCTGCGTTCTACGTGGACGGCAAGTGGGTCGAAGGCAAGAAGTAAGGGCGATGCCCTGCCTGCAAGATGAAAAACCAGCCCCGGCGGCTGGTTTTTTTATTGGTGAAAAGAGGCAAACGGATCTATCCTTTGCTGTTTTTATCCCTCCGACACCGGCGTTTCACGTTGATACCAATGCAAAATAATCGTTATCATAGTGTGACGCGGATCTATACTTGAAGCTGCATCGTGGTATAGTGGTTATATAAAAAGTTTTTTTATTATTAAAGCTTATTAACAACGGCGTTTTCTTCACCATCAGGGTAGAACACGGGGTTTATGGCTTGTGAGTTTCAGCATACCGGGGCGACACCGATATACCTGGCTGCGGGTAAGCCGCAGTGTTTAACCTAGGATGGTATAAGATATGAAATTGCAGCAGCTTCGTTACATTGTGGAAGTGGTTAACCACAACCTGAATGTCTCCTCGACGGCAGAAGGGCTCTATACCTCTCAACCTGGCATCAGCAAACAGGTGCGCATGCTCGAAGATGAGCTGGGCATCCAGATTTTCGCCCGCAGCGGCAAGCACCTGACCCAGGTCACCCCCGCCGGCCAGGAAATCATTCGCATCGCGCGTGAAGTGTTGTCCAAAGTAGACGCCATCAAAGCCGTTGCCGGTGAACACACCTACCCGGACAAAGGCTCGCTGTACGTCGCCACCACGCATACGCAGGCTCGCTACGCCTTGCCAAACGTGATCAAGGGCTTTATCGAGCGTTATCCGCGCGTCTCGCTGCACATGCATCAGGGCTCGCCGACGCAGATCGCCGAAGCGGTCTCCAAGGGCACCGCCGATTTTGCCATCGCCACCGAGGCGCTGCACCTGTACGACGATCTCATCATGTTGCCGTGCTACCACTGGAACCGTGCGGTGGTGGTGAAGCCCGATCATCCTTTGGCGGGCAAAAGCAGCATCAGCATTGAAGAGCTGGCGGCTTACCCCATCGTCACTTACACCTTCGGCTTTACCGGCCGCTCGGAGCTGGACACCGCCTTCAACCGCGCCGGCCTGACGCCGCGCATCGTCTTCACCGCCACTGACGCTGACGTCATCAAAACCTATGTGCGTCTGGGATTGGGGGTGGGGGTGATCGCCAGCATGGCGGTGGATCCGGTGCAGGATCCGGATCTGGTGACGGTGGATGCGCGCGACATCTTCACCTACAGCACCACCAAAATCGGCTTCCGCCGCAGCACTTTCCTGCGCAGCTACATGTACGATTTCATTCAGCGCTTCGCGCCGCACCTGACGCGCGACGTGGTCGACAGCGCGGTGGCGCTGCGCTCCAACGAAGAGATCGAGGCGATGTTCAAGGACATCAAGCTGCCGATTAAATAGGTTCAGGTTGGCAGAGCGTGCGTCAAAACAGGAGGGGTTGTCCCTCCTGTTTTGTTTGCTGCCGCTTACGACACATCTTGGTTATTCGTCGGAGGTTGAGACTGAGGTAAAGCGTTAACGTGTTGATTGATGCGCTTATCCAACGCTTTGGCCCGTTTGGCGGCGACGATCGCTATAACAGCCAGGTAAAGCAGATAAAGGCTTGATGCCAAAAGTGTCCATCCTATTCTCTTTTGTACTTTGACATCGGCGCGCCGTTCACTGTCATCACCGGTGGTGAGTCGATAACAGATTGATTGTACTTCACTTTCCAATAGACCCACCTCGCCGGCGCGGTGAAAAGCATCGCGGGTGCCGCATTGCTCTCGTGTCAGTTCCCATTTTTTGTCTGATGTGAACGGAATAAACAGATCTGAGTTTTTCGCATAGTCTTTGCCCAACAGAAAACTGTGCGTGGTCTGTTTGAACTCATACCAGGCTTCATTGGTGATTGTCAGTTTCGTTGCGGCAATGGTAATGAAGTACAAAAGCACGATAGATACGGCAAGGTAGGCAAACTCCATGGCGCTTGCCAGCCTAATTTTCTGATCTTTAGGGGTAAATCTGTCCTTTATGCGCCGCAACTCATACATTGCGACGTCTTTGTTCTTCATCCAATGCAGCGTTGCCTCAATTTCCGTGAGGTTTCTTACCTTGATGCCGTAATGGTAAATAAAGCGATGCACCTCATACTGTTCACTGTCGAATGTTTTGATGCTCTCATACTGGCTGCCCTTACCGCGCAGTACTTTATCCCACAAGAATTTGAGCAGAATATACCCCGAACGCGTGCGATAGATAATAATGATAAACAAAATCAACGGTATGAGTGATGTTGCCGCTACCATTAGATTTTGGAAAGTTGGATCGATGGTGATATTCAAAATGTGCTCCATGCGCGTGCTTTATTGTCAGAATGTTCAATATCGCTGATGTATCGGGAAATGCCGATTGAAATTATCGCGCATGCTCGATGAAACCGTTTCATGCGGCGTTGGCGTTTCAGGCACGGAGCGGCGGTTAAGGTAACTCGCTGACACTCTTCACATTAACCTCTGTGATTGTTCCCGCCTATCGTTGTGATCAAATCGTGTTGTTATCAAAACGTTAACTTATCTTTGTGGTATCTTTAAACAAGACCTCACTGATTACCCTGTTTTAGTCACAATAAGAAATGGAGGAGCTATGTCGTCCGATCTTCGTGAAACAAGTCTGGATAAGCTGGTTGCGCTGAATAGCGAATATTACTACTACAGTCTGCCGCTGGCGGCGAAGCAGCTGGGTGATATCGACCGGTTGCCGAAATCAATGAAAGTGCTGTTGGAGAACCTGCTGCGCCATGTGGATGGCGACACCGTGCAGGTTGACGACCTCAAGGCCATCGTCGCCTGGTTGCAAACCGGCCATGCTGACCGTGAGATCGCCTACCGTCCAGCACGCGTGCTGATGCAGGATTTTACCGGCGTTCCGGCGGTGGTGGATCTGGCGGCGATGCGTGAAGCGGTGCGGCGGCTGGGCGGCAATGTCGACCAGGTGAACCCGCTGTCGCCGGTGGATCTGGTGATTGACCACTCGGTCACCGTCGATGAATTTGGCGACGATAATGCCTTTGAAGACAACGTGCGCATCGAAATGCAGCGTAACCACGAGCGCTACACCTTTCTGCGCTGGGGGCAGAAGGCCTTCAACCGCTTCCGCGTGGTGCCGCCGGGCACCGGCATTTGTCACCAGGTTAACCTCGAATACCTTGGCCAAACGGTGTGGCACAGCGACGAAAGCGGCCGCCGCGTGGCCTATCCGGATACGCTGGTGGGCACCGATTCTCACACCACCATGATCAACGGCCTGGGCATTCTCGGCTGGGGCGTCGGCGGTATCGAAGCGGAAGCGGCGATGCTGGGCCAGCCGGTGTCGATGCTGATCCCGGACGTGGTCGGCTTCAAGCTGACCGGCAAGCTCCGCGAGGGCATTACCGCCACCGATCTGGTGCTGACCGTCACCCAAATGCTGCGCAAACACGGCGTTGTCGGCAAGTTCGTCGAGTTTTACGGCGACGGCCTGGCCGATCTGCCGCTGGCCGATCGGGCGACCATCGCCAACATGTCGCCGGAGTTCGGCGCTACCTGCGGCTTCTTCCCGGTAGACGATGTCACGCTCGGCTACATGAAACTCAGCGGCCGCAGCGCCGAACAAATCGCGCTGGTGGAAGCCTACGCCAAGGCGCAGGGCATGTGGCGCAACCCGGGGGATGAGCCGGTATTCACCAGCTCGCTGGCGCTGGATATGTCGACGGTGGAGGCGAGCCTCGCCGGGCCGAAACGCCCGCAGGATCGCGTGGCGCTGCCGAATGTGCCGCAGGCGTTCAAGGCTGCTACCGAGCTGGATATCGGCGGTCACAAGGCCAAAACAGACAGCAAAACCTTTACGCTGGACGGGCAGCAGCACGAACTGCGCGACGGCGCAGTGGTGATCGCGGCGATCACCTCCTGCACCAACACCTCGAACCCGAGCGTGATGATGGCGGCCGGCCTGCTGGCGAAAAACGCCGTCAAGAAAGGGCTGCGCAGCAAACCCTGGGTAAAAACCTCGCTGGCGCCGGGTTCCAAAGTGGTGACCGACTACTTCGACAGCGCCAAACTCACCGCTTATCTGGAAGAGTTGGGGTTCAACCTGGTGGGGTATGGCTGTACCACCTGCATCGGTAACTCCGGCCCGCTGCCGGATCCGATCGAGCAGGCGATCAAAGAGGGCGATCTGACCGTGGGCGCGGTGCTGTCGGGCAACCGTAACTTCGAAGGGCGCATCCACCCGCTGGTGAAAACCAACTGGCTGGCCTCGCCGCCGCTGGTGGTGGCTTATGCGCTGGCGGGCAGCATGAAGATCGATCTGACCAAAGAGCCGCTGGGCGAGGGCAACGATGGCCAGCCGGTCTACCTGAAGGACATCTGGCCGAGCAGCCGGGACATCGCTCAGGCGGTGGAAGAAGTGCGCACCGAGATGTTCCACAAGGAGTACGGCGAAGTGTTCGACGGCGATGCCAACTGGCAGGCGATCCAGGTGACCGGTTCGGCGACCTATCAGTGGCAGGAGGATTCTACCTATATCCGCCATCCGCCGTTCTTCAGCACCATGAAGGTGAAGCCGGATCCGGTGCAGGACATCAAAGATGCGCGCATTCTGGCGATTCTGGCCGACTCGGTGACCACCGATCACATCTCGCCGGCGGGTAACATCAAGCGCGACAGCCCGGCGGGGCGTTACCTGAGCGAGCATGGCGTAGCGCCGCAGGATTTCAACTCCTACGGTTCACGCCGCGGCAACCACGAAGTGATGATGCGGGGCACCTTCGCCAACATTCGCATCCGCAACGAAATGGTGCCGGGCGTGGAAGGCGGCTATACCCGCCATATTCCTTCGCAACAGCAGCTGTCTATCTACGACGCCGCCATGCAGTATCAGCAGGAGAAGGTGCCGCTGGCGGTGATCGCCGGTAAAGAGTACGGTTCCGGCTCCAGCCGCGACTGGGCGGCGAAGGGGCCGCGCCTGCTGGGCGTGCGGGTGGTGATTGCCGAATCCTTCGAGCGTATTCACCGCTCTAACCTGATCGGCATGGGGATTTTGCCGCTGGAGTTCCCGCAAGGGGTGACGCGTAAAACGCTGGGGCTGACCGGGGATGAGCAGATCAGCATTGGCGGCCTGCAACAGCTGCAGCCGGGCCAGACGGTGCCGGTGCACATCACCTATGCCGACGGGCGCAAGGAAGTGGTCGACACCCGTTGCCGCATCGATACCGGCAATGAGCTGACTTACTACGAAAACGACGGCATCCTGCACTATGTGATCAGGAAAATGCTGTAATTAATCAATAAAAAGGGCGCCGTAAGGCGCCCTGATTGTTTCCGCGGCGGTGGCGATCACTTCTGGTCGAGCAAATGGCCCATTTTGGCGGCCTTGGTTGCCAGATAGCGTTCGTTCTTCGGGTTGCGGCCGACGATCAACGGCACGCGTTCGCTGATGTTGATACCGGCTTCGGTCAGGATCTCGACCTTTTTCGGGTTGTTGGTCAGCAAACGCACCGCGTCGACGCCCAGCAGTTTGAACATGTCGGCACACAGGGTGAAGTCGCGCTCGTCGGCGGCGAAGCCGAGCTGGTGATTGGCTTCCACGGTGTCTGCGCCCTTATCCTGCAGGGCGTAGGCGCGGATCTTGTTCAACAGGCCGATATTGCGGCCCTCCTGGCGATGGTACAGCAGGATGCCGCGGCCTTCTTCCGCAATCTGCTCCAGTGCGGCTTCCAGTTGAAAACCACAGTCGCAGCGCAGGCTGAACAACGCGTCGCCGGTCAGGCATTCGGAATGCACGCGTGCGAGCACTGGCGCTTCGCCGGAAATATCACCGAATACCAGTGCCAGATGGTCATGTCCGGTCGCCAGTTCTTCGAATCCTACCATCAGGAAATCGCCCCAAGGTGTCGGCAGTTTAGCCTCTGCCACCCGTTTCAGCTGCATGTCACTCTCCACAAAAACCTACGATTCAATCATTGTCGCGCATCCTAAGTCCGGTTCAGTAAATTGACCAAGACTAAAACGTGCTACGCCGATCTCTATTTCGTTAATTATCGGCTATTTTGCCACAACTTCTTGCCGGGCGGTGCTCAGCAAACCAGCAGATGGCGTTTTCTGGCCACCTATTATTGCGATAGGTTTCCTATCTGTTTAATTTTTCGCGTGTTATCAATATTGCACTCTTGTTACACTGCAGCCTGATTCACGCAGAGGAAAATGGGAATGTATGAGATAGCAAAACGTACGGCGGGCGGCGCGCTGCTGCTGCTGTTGATGCCGCTGGTCGTATGGGCATCCGGCTGGCATTGGCAGCCCGGCGGCAATGATCGGCTGCTCAAAGCGCTGTTCTGGGTGACCGAAACCGTAACCTCGCCGTGGGGTATTCTGACCAGCGCTGTCCTTTGCGGTTGGTTTTTGTGGTGCCTGCGCTTTCGGCTGAAGGCGGCCATCGGTCTGGCGATCCTGCTTTCCGCCGCGTTGGTGATTGGGCAGGGGGTCAAGTCGTTGATCAAGGATCGGGTGCAAGAACCGCGGCCGTTTGTGGTATGGCTCGAGCAAACCCACGGCGTGGACGGAAAATATTTCTATTCGCTGCATCGCAAAGAGCGCAGCGCGCTGGTGCGCGAGCAACTGCAAGACCAGACGCTGGTACCGAACTGGCTGCGCAAGCACTGGCAGTTTGAAACCGGCTTCGCTTTCCCGTCGGGGCATACGATGTTCGCCGCCACCTGGGCGCTGTTGGGCGTAGGGCTGCTGTGGCCGCGCCGCCATTATAAAACCGTTGCGCTGCTGATGGTGTGGGCAACGGGGGTGATGGGCAGCCGTCTGCTTCTGGGCATGCACTGGCCGCGCGATCTGGCGATGGCTACGCTGATCAGTTGGCTGCTGGTGGTGGTCACCTGCTGGCTGGCGCAGCGCTGGTTCGGCCCGCTGACGCCGCCGCCACAAGAGCAGCAGGAAATCGCGGCGCGCAAGCCGGAGATATGATCGCTATGTGACCATGTCACAAAATAGGCGGCATCGGATCGGTGCCGCATTAACCGCTTACATTTTCCCGCCATTGCAATTCGCCCGGTTGCCCCCATATCCTTATAAATTCGACGTTTTGAGAAGCTTTCTCATCAATTTGTTCGCTAAGACCGTTTACTGCCGAATATGCCAGCAGATATGTGGTTTTATCGTGCGGCAGGGTTTCCCTGCCGCAGCGGGAAATGCTAACTTAAGGGTTAGGGACGCCACATTTTGGCATCGTTCATCCGATTCACTCGGCATCGCGGGAAAGAATGTGAAATATTTGCTGATTTTTTTGTTGGTTCTGGTGATCTTCGTGATTTCCGTCACCTTGGGTGCGCATAACGATCAGGTGGTCAATTTTAACTATCTGGTTGCGCAGGGCGACTATCGCGTATCGACCCTGTTGGCCACGCTGTTTGGTGCCGGTTTCGTTCTCGGCTGGATCATTTGCGGCCTGTTCTACCTGCGCACGCGTATTGCGCTGGGTCGCGCCGAGCGCAAGATCAAAAGGCTGGAGCTGCAGCTTGAGCAGCCCGCTGAACCGGCGGCTCAGCCTGTTGTCAGCAAGGAATAATCCTCTATGTTAGAACTGCTGTTTCTGTTGCTGCCCGTGGCTGCCGCGTACGGTTGGTACATGGGGCGCAGAAGCGCTCAGCAGGATAAACAGCAAGAAGCCAACCGCCTGTCGCGCGAATACGTGGCAGGGGTGAACTTTCTGCTCTCCAACCAGCAGGACAAGGCGGTCGATCTGTTCCTCGACATGTTGAAAGAGGACAGCAACACCGTTGAAGCCCACCTGACGCTGGGTAACCTGTTCCGTTCGCGCGGTGAAGTCGACCGCGCCATCCGCATCCATCAGGCCTTGATGGAAAGCGCCTCCCTGACCTTCGAACAGCGCCTGCTGGCGGTGCAGCAGCTGGGCCGCGACTATATGGCGGCCGGGCTGTACGACCGCGCGGAAGACATGTTCAGCCAGTTGACTGACGAAGCGGATTTTCGCGTCTCGGCGCTGCAGCAACTGCTGGTGATCCATCAGGCGACCAGCGACTGGCAGAAAGCGATCGACGTGGCGGAAAAGTTGGTCAAGCTGGGCAAAGAGAAACAACGCGTCGAGATCGCGCACTTTTATTGTGAACTGGCGCTGCAGGCGATGGGCAGCGACGATCTCGATCGGGCGATGAGCCTGCTCAAGCGGGCGGACGCGGCCGATAAACAGTGTGCGCGCGTGTCCATCATGTTCGGGCGCATCTACATGGCGCAAAACGACTACGCCAAAGCGGCAGAGTCGCTGCAACGCGTACTGAGCCAGGATAAAGAGTTGGTCAGCGAAACGCTGCCGATGCTGCAGGAATGCTACACGCATCTGCCGGAACAACAGCACAACTGGGCCGATTTTCTTAAGCGCTGCGTGGAAGAGAACACCGGCGCTACCGCCGATCTGATGCTGGCCGAGATCATCGAGCAGCACGAAGGGCGCGACGTGGTGCAGGTCTATATCAACCGTCAGCTGCAGCGTCATCCCACTATGCGGGTGTTTTATCGGCTGATGGATTATCACCTGGCGGACGCTGAAGACGGCCGTGCGAAAGAGAGTCTGCTGCTGTTGCGCGACATGGTCGGCGAGCAAATTCGCACCAAGCCGCGCTACCGCTGCCACAAATGTGGCTTCACCGCGCACTCGCTCTATTGGCATTGCCCGTCGTGCCGCGCCTGGTCATCGGTCAAACCGATCCGCGGTCTGGACGGGCAATAACGCGGCGGCGCGACAAAATAAAACGGGGCGATTTATCGCCCCGTTTTTTTATGTTCATACTTACTTTTTCTTGCCGCCTTTGGCGCCGGTTTTTAACAGCTGGCGGAGTTTCTTCAGCTCTTTCTGGCTCAGCGGCTGTTCAATTTCTTCTTCGGTGCTTTGATTGTCGATCTCGCCGTGGTGCAGGTCATCCGCCTTTTTGGCCGGTTTTTCTGCTTTGGTGGCGGGCGCGCTGAAACTGCTTTCCAGGCGCTGGCACACTTCCACGCTCAACGAAAATTCGTTTTCAGCGGCGGCGGCGCGGATTTTTTCCTTCAGTTCCAGAGGAATTTTAATGGTAAGTGTCGATATCTCGCTCATTTTGAAAGCCTTTCTGCAGGAAGATGCCTTCAAGCTAAGCCACTGACGATCGGGTGTCTAGTGTGTAATAAAAATTTAATATTTTTGTAACAAAGCGGGGCGGGGAAAATGCGTTTTTTTCAGGCGGCAAACAGAGGCAGGGCCCGAACGTTCGGGCCCTGTACCGGAAACATTATTTGTAGATGATCGCGGTGCCGCTCAACATGTTGTTACCACCGGCGGAGATGATGCGGTAGCTGCTGGCGCCCTGGGCATCCGCTTTAGCGGCCAGCTTTTTCTCCAGGCTGCTGAGGGTCGTTGCGTGACCTGCGGAAACGATGCCGGTGGCGGTCAGGTTATCGGCCTGCTGGCTGCTGATCGGTTCAGCGGCTAAGGTGGCGAAAGAGGTCAGTGCGATAGCGGCTGCGGCTGCAAAATATTTGATGGTTTTCATAGGTGACTCCAGTCTGTTTATTTAGGAAGGAAGCCGTTCGCTTCCGATGTGGTGAATAATAAAGCATCCGTGCCGATTGAAAATCTGATAATGCTGAGCAAGTCTTTCAAAATATCTGATTAACAATTTACGCATCTTTACGGCGTTTTACGCTGCGTGGTTTATTGCTGACGGGCGTTCATTGACGCGCCATGACAAAGGCGGGAGGTAACATGACAGAGCGTAGGTGCGCGCTGCGGCTGGGATTTCGGGCCCCCGACATGTAGAATGCGGCGGTCAGTTTCGCGGGTGAGTCCCTGATTATCTCCATTTTACAAAAGGTAGAAGAAATGAAGTCTGAAAATAACGCTAATAACAATGACTTAAAATCATCTCCAATCGTTGTGGCGTTAGATTACGCCGATAAGAACGCTGCGCTGGCGTTCGCCGACCGTATCGATCCGCAAGACTGCCGGCTGAAAGTGGGCAAAGAAATGTTCACGCTGTTTGGGCCGCAGCTGGTGCGCGATCTGCATGGGCGCGGTTTCGACGTGTTTCTCGACCTGAAATTCCACGATATTCCCAATACCACTGCGCATGCGGTAGCGGCGGCGGCCGAACTGGGCGTTTGGATGGTTAACGTCCACGCCAGCGGCGGCTCGCGCATGATGACTGCCGCTAAAGAAGCGCTGGCGTCATTCGGGACGGATGCGCCGCTGTTGATCGCCGTAACCGTGCTCACCAGCATGGAAGCGGAAGACCTGCGCGGCATCGGCATCGAGGCCAGCCCGGCGGAACACGCCGAGCGCCTGGCGCGCCTGACCCGCGACTGTGGGCTGGACGGCGTAGTGTGTTCGGCACACGAAGCGCAGCGGCTGAAGGCGGCCTGCGGGCAGGCTTTCCAACTGGTTACGCCGGGGATCCGCCCTGAAGGCAGCGCGGCGGGCGATCAGCGCCGTATCATGACGCCGGTGCAGGCGCAGGGCGCCGGCGTGGACTATATGGTGATCGGGCGTCCGATCACCCAATCTGCCGATCCGGCCGCGACGCTGCGCGCGATCCGCGCCTCTTTGGCCTGAGGAACCGCCGATGAGTGACGATAACAGCCGCCTGGTGTATTCCACGGACACCGGCCGCATCAAGCAGGAAGAGGTTAAACCGCAACGCGCCAAGGGCGACGGCATCGTGCGCATCCAGCGCCAGACCAGCGGTCGCAAGGGGAAGGGCGTATGTCTGATCGCCGGCGTCGATCTGGATGATGCTGCGCTCGATAAACTGGCGGCCGAGCTGAAAAAGAAATGCGGCTGCGGCGGTTCGGTGAAAGACGGGGTCATCGAGATCCAGGGCGATAAACGCGATCTGCTCAAGCAACTGCTGGAAGCCAAAGGCATGAAGGTCAAACTGGCGGGCGGTTGAGGTGAATCGCCATGCCGCGGTGCAATGCCGTGGCATGGCTTGAGGTTGTTGCTGCCGGGGGTTAGCCCGTTAACGGCAAAAGAACCATAGACTTAACGTAAAACAGACCTGAAATCATCGTTATTGGTTAATACGTCAAAGCGCCAAGGCGCTTTTGCCCGCCTGTCGGCGGAGGGCTCTCGGTCAGGTTATTTACCTACCTGGTGACCGATAATGCCCCCTACCGCAGCCCCACCCAGCGTACCCAGCGCGCTGCCGTCTGTCAGCACTGCGCCGCCGACTGCACCGGCGCCGGCGCCGATAGCGGTGTTGCGATCGCGTTTGGACATGTTGGAACAGGCACTGAGTGAAAACGCCAGAGTCAGTGCCAGAGCGGCGGTGGCGAAACGTTTATTGATAATCATCATAATGACTTCTCCTTAGCATTGGCTATATGGAAGTGCCCTATAAGTATAGGCGTTAACCATAAATCAGGCCTGCTGTTGATTCCCGCACAGTATCGATATAAAAAATGGCATTTTTTGTTAACGGCCGAATAATTAGCGGGTTACGGCCCAAAAGTCGCCGAAACTGAGTATAGGTTTCTCGGGAAGGATAAACAGGTAAATAGTCTTAAAATCCTGCGGTGCAAGGGGAAAGACGCGCGGCGTGGCCCGCGCGGTGCGGCGGTGGTCTGCGTTATTCGTTGACCAATTCCACCTGTACGCCCTGGCGTTTCAGCTGATGCTGATACTCCAGCGCCAAACGTGAATCGGTGATCACCCGGCTGATTTGCCCCGGCTGCGCCAGCGGATTGGGCTGGATCTGGCCGAATTTGCTGGAGTCCGTCAGCACGATATTCTCCACGCCCTTGGCCAGTACCGCGCTGACCACATCGGCGCGCATCATGTCGCGGCCGGTAAAGCCGGTTTCGGCCTGAAAGCCGTCAATGCCGATAAACGCCTTATTGAAATGCACCTGCTGAATGCACAGCCGCGTCAGCGGGCCGACCACGGTCTCGCTTTTCTTCTGGTACATGCCGCCCAGCACAATCACGTCGCAGTCGGTTTCTTTCAGCAGGTTGGCGATGTAGTGGCTGACGGTGATCAGCGTAATGCGCTTGCGTTCGGCAATGTAGCGCGCCAGCAGGGCGTTGGCGCTGCCGCTCTCGATAAAGATCGTCTCGCCGTCGTTGACCTGCGCGGCGGCGTATTGCGCCAGCCGCTGCTTGAGGGTGAAATTGGACATCATGCGGGCGTCGACGTCGTCGCTCTCCAACGCCACGGCGGAACCGTGCACCCGCTTCAGATAACTGCGCTTTTCCAGCAGGTTGAGATCCTGCCGGATGGTGACTTCCGAGACGCCCGAGGCGCGCGCCAGCTCATTGACGCTGATCCGCCGGCGATCGTTAACCAACTGCAATATGGTCTGTTGTCGTAAATTCATATCGGCCTGATGATGCGGCCGCCAAGGCGCGGCCGCTAAGAGTCAAAGGTTTAAAGAGTATGTTCTGTGCGCGCAATAATATCATCCTGCGCCTCAGGGGATAATGCGGTAAAGAAGGCGGAATAGCCAGCTACGCGAACCACTAAATCACGATATTGGTCAGGGTGTTGCTTCGCCGCCAGCAGCGTTTCGCGCGACACGATGTTGTACTGCACATGCCAGCCGCGGTAGCTCTCGAAGAAGGTGCGCAACATCAGCATCAGCTTTTCCCGATCGCGCGGGTTGTCCAGCGTCGCCGGGTTCAGCTTTTGGTTGAGCAGCACGCCGCCGAGGATCGCCTCGGTCGGCAACTTGGCGAGCGAATTGAACACCGCCGTCGGCCCCAGGTGGTCGGTGCCGGACGCCGGACTGGCGCCTTCCGCCAGCGGCGTGTGCGCCTTACGACCATCGGGCGTGGCCAGAGTGGCGGCGCCGAAGGGCACGTTGGCCGAGATCGACGAGGTGCCGGCGTAGTAACCACCGCCGATCGGCCCGCGGCCGAAGCGGGTGTTGCGATACTGCTTCAGTTCTTCGATATAGGTTTGGTAGGCGCGCACCAGCAGCCGATCGACCTCGTCCACGTCGTTGCCGTATTTGGGCGCAGCGTTAAGCAGCCGCTGGCGCAGCTGCTCGCCATCCAGCCCGGCGAAGTCTTCGGCCAGCGCCGTCGCCAACTGCTGCTGGCCGATCGCCCCCTGGTCGAACACCAGTTTGCGCACCGCCGCCAGGCTGTTGCCCAGGTTGGCGATGCCGACCTGCAGGCCGGAAACCCAATCGTATTTGGCGCCGCCTTGCTTGATGCTTTTACCGCGTTCGATGCAGTCATCCACCAGCGCGGAACAGAGGATATCGTGGGCATTCTCTTCCAGCACGCTGTCCACCACGCATTCGATCTCGATCGACTTGCGCGTGTAGTAGCGGATTTGCCGATCCCAGGCGGCTAAGACCTGCTCGAAATCGGCGAAGTTTCCTTTGGACAGCGCCTGTTCCTGTGGCAGGAAGATCTGCCCGGAGGTCGCGTCGCGGCCCTGTTCCAGCGCCGCCAGCAGCACGCGGGCGAAGTTGATGAAGCTCATGCCGGTGCAGCGATAGCCCCATTTTCCGCCGACGGCGGTCTCGATGCAGCCGATGGCGGCGTAGTCGTAAGCGTCTTGCGGTTCGACCCCCAACTTGATGAACTCGGGAATGACGATTTCGTCATTATTGAATGCCGGCATGCCGAAGCCGCAGCGGATCACCTGTACGCAGGCGTCGAGGAAATCGGCGCTCATCCCGGCGTGGTAACGCACGCTGAGGTTGGGCTGGGTGGAGCGCAGGCGGCCGCAGGACTCGAGAATGGCGTAGGACAGCGGGTTGACCGCATCGCATGGCCGGCCGTCGAGCAGCTTCTGTCCGCCGATGGTGACGTTCTGGTACAGCGGGCTGCCGGCGGAAGCCTTGGAATGCGAGCCGGAGCGGATCTTGTTGACCTCCAGCAGCTTCAGCCAGCAGCTGTGCAACAGCTCGATGGCGTCTTCCCGCGCCAGCTTTTGCTCCAGCTCCACGTCACGCCGATACCAGGGATAGAGGTATTGATCGAGGCGGCCAAAGGAAACCGAATGGCCGTTGGATTCGATCTGCAACGTCAGCTGGATGAAATAGCACAGCTGCAGCGCCTGCCAGAAGGTTTGCGGCGGGCGATGGGCGATCTGTTCACAGTTATCCGCGATGGCCAGCAGCTCGGTACGCCGGCCAGTGCGCGGTTCGTTTTGCGCCATGTCGCGCGCCAGGCGGGCGAAGCGCAGGATGTGTTCGCTCAGCGCCGCCAGCACGATGTCGATAGCGTTGAGAAACTGCGCTTTGTGCAGATCTTCCCACTCGCTCAGGCGCAGGCGGTTGCGGCGCGCGTTCACTTTTTCACGCAGGCCGTCGAGACCTAGCTCCAGCAACAGCGGGAAGTTGACCGCCAGGTGAGCATCACCGGAGGTCATGTTGCCCTCGGCCTTGATGATGCCGGTGGCCAGCAGCGCTTTTTGCTCGTCGGTGAACATGCCGTAGCAGCGATCCTGCACCGTTTGGCCGCGCCACCAGGGGCACAGGCGATGCAAAATCGCCTTGTTCTCTTCGCTGACCGAAAAACCGGCGCCCGGCCGGTCGGCCAACTGGTCTATTTCGTTTTCTATCCAGCCGACGGTGTATTCGGGGAAGATCGGCGCGGCGCGCAGTTCGCTGGCCTGGTTGCCGACGATCAGCTCGTCGTTGGCGATCCAGATGCTGCGTTTCGCCAGGTGGTTGGCCAGCGCCAGCGCGCGGCGCACCGGCAGCGGCTTGTCCTGATGCTGTTGATAGGCTTCGGTATAGTGCTGCGCGCGTTCGGTGCACACCGGCGGTTTGACGATGTGAATCAGCGCGTTCTTGTGCGCCTGAATGCGGGCGCTGAGGGTGGTCAAATCCAACGTGGTCATGGCGTTATCCTCGCAAAATGGCGGTCAGGCCTTTGGCGCCGGCATAGGCTTCGGCGAAGGCCAGCAGATCGGGCGCGTCCAGCGGCGTGCGGGCGGCGCGGTAGGGCTCGCCGAGCAGGTGGTACTTGTTGATGCCCAGCGTGTGGTACGGCAGAAAGTGGATCTCCGATACGCCGATCTCGTCGGCGGCGAAGTCGACGATCGCGCGGACTGAGCGGCGATCGGCGTTGAAATAGGGGATCAGCGGCACGCGCACGGTCATTGGCACGCCATGCGCCGCCAGCCGGCGGAAATTGTTCATCACCCGGCGTGCGGAGCCGCCGGTCCAGGCTCTGAAGCGCGCTTCGTCGATGTGCTTGAGATCGGCCAGCAGCAGATCCAGCCACGGCAGCGAAGGGGCGATGTAACGCCAGGGAACGTGCAGGCAGGATTCGACGGCGGTGTGGATACCGGCCTCGCGGCCGCGCCGCAGCAGTTCCGCCGCAACCTCCGGCTGCATAAAGGGCTCGCCGCCGGACAGCGTTAAACCGCCGCCGCTGCGCAGGTAGAAAGGCTTATCCCGCATTACCTCGGCCATGATATCGTCGGGGTTGACCGGGCTGCCGCACAGGCTGAGTGCGCCGGTCGGGCAGGTGGCGGCCAGGGCGGCATAATCGTCTGCGCTAATCAGCTCGCGTTGCAGCGTCAGCGGCCCGTCGGTGCGCTGCAGCCCTTGCGGACAACGCTCGGCGCACAGCGTGCAGCCGCTCAGGCACAGGCGCTCGTCAAACAGCAGGTCTGCGTGGCGCGAACGGCTTTCCGGGTTCTGACACCAGCGGCAGCTCAGCGGGCAGCCTTTTAAAAAGACCACGCTGCGGATGCCGGGGCCGTCATGGGTCGAGTAGCGCTGCAGATTGAAGAACATGAGTCACCCGTTTGGCGTTGCTGAATCTTTCGCCATTAAAGGTGTTTCGAATGAAAGTTGGATTGATTTTGATCAAAGGTTGACGTTTTTTTTGCCCTATGATGATCAGAGTTTGAATCCGTCAACAGAACATGACACAGGAGTCCGTGATGGAGCTTTATCTCGATACCGCCGATGTGACCGCGGTAAAACGCCTGGCGCGCATTCTGCCGCTGCACGGCGTCACCACCAACCCGAGCATTGTGGCGAAGGAAGGCAAGCCGATCTGGGAAGTGCTGCCCGCGCTGCGCGACGCCCTCGGCGGCACCGGCAAGCTGTTTGCGCAGGTGATGGCGGCCGATGCGGAACGTATGGTGGCGGAGGCGGCGCTGCTCAGCCAGCGGGTACCGGGGTTGGTGGTCAAGATCCCGGCAACCGCCGAAGGGTTGGCGGCGATCAAGAAACTCAAAACGATGTCCATCCCGACGCTGGGCACGGCGGTATACGGCGCCGGGCAAGGGCTGTTGGCGGCATTGGCCGGTGCGGAATATGTGGCGCCTTACGTCAACCGCGTGGACGCGCAGGGCGGCGACGGCATCGAAATGGTGCACGAGCTGCAGCAGCTGTTGAGCCTGCATGCGCCGTCGGCGCAGGTGCTGGCCGCCAGCTTCAAAACGCCGCGCCAGGCGCTGGAGTGCTTGCTCGCGGGTTGTCAGGCCATCACGCTGCCGGTGGACGTGGCGGAGCAGTTCCTGAATGCGCCGGCCGTACAGGCCGCGGTCGAGAAGTTCGAGCAGGATTGGCAGGGGGCGTTCGGCAGCAGCCTGCTGAACTGATGGCCTGCGTCTATTCCTCGGTGCTCACACTATTATCGCTAAAGGATGGCGGCTACGCGCCATCCTCCTTTCATTATCCATTATCGGCTTTCCTTTCACTTAATTTTCGCTGAACTGTTTATTTTCCGCACGATCTCTCTTTCGGGAAAAATCGATTGATTTTCGCCCTTATCGGCTCATAATTCGTCACTAAAGCAGTGTCATTACAATTATTTAAATTATTTATAATATTGCACTTTTCTTCAGGTAGGTAATCGAGTCGCTTCCCTGGAATAATTTGGTATACCCTGGTGGTGGAGATGTGTCTTTTGATTTTTCGCTGCTACAACCTGATATGAGTGCGAAACCTAAGAGTGTGATGATCAATTGGTTGTATTTTTTCATTTTTTCAATAACCCAGTAAGATATAAGTCTTTGTCAGTAATTTTCCCTTGTAATGTACACATGATACTCACAACACCTTTCTCTTTATTGTCTTCTATTATAAACAATTTTTCTGCTGAGTTCTCTTCTGGTGCTACACCGTCAACGGCTGAGTTATTAGCCATCCATTGGCCATCAACGGTGTTTCGTATCATTGGGTTGTAGGTGTAAATATTTCCAATTTTAACTAGGTTGATTTTCTGGGATAGAATTTTCACAATCTCATTAAAGGATTGAAGGGACTCAAACCCCCAATAGTAGAATTGGCCTTTCACATCAAATGTGCTAATTTCTTTGTATTTATCAAAGTCGGTATAAGTAACAATAAAACTATTAACCTCAATGCCTTCCGGGGATGTAAATGTGGTCGGGAACGATAATTTTCCGGTGGTTTTTAACATGGATATATCTAACGAAGGGATGAGCGACTTTAAATTCCCATCATTCTGTATTTCTTTAAAAAATGATGCATCGCAGTTTGCGAGTGCTTGAATTGTTGAGTTAGCGTTTGCGTATTCTGCAATTCCCATCAATATATAGAGCAAGCATGCCATATGTCTCTTTTTCATAATCATTTCCTTATGTTACGTTTTAAAACAATCTGAAATATAACATAACGATAATGGAAGATCAGCAATGATACCCTTGTGATACTTCAGTTTCTTTGCACTTCGGTAAATGCCCATTGCACCGAAGCTTCTGGTATGTATGTTCCCGAGTAGTCGCTGAAAATCTCCTATCTCCTATCTCCTATCTCCTATCTCCTATCTCCTATCTCCTATCTCCTATCTCCTATCTCCTATCTCCTATCTCCTATCTCCTATCTCCTATCTCGTGTCTTTACTGCACGTTGTGGTCTAGCGTCAGGCGAACGGCATGGCCGGGTGCCAGTCGTGCCATACGCAACTGAGCGAAAGCAAAAAATAGAAATAGCCTAGGCAGGCAAGAAATAAAACAGCTGCAGCAGTCCGTTGATCGGTGAGGCGGAGGCGGATGCCGCCGTAAACGCAATATTGCCCACCGGCGCGGTAACGACCCAACCCCTCGAGCAGCGCATTGCTCGAGAGGCCGGCCGTCTATCTCAACCCCGGGACTCAGCCACGGCTGGTTTCCTCCCGCAGTGCGGCGCTGACCTCGTGCGCCGTCGGTTGTTCGGAACGCAGCGCCCGGCGGATGGCGAAGAAAGCGGCGATCAGCATGGTCACCGCCACCAGCATAAAGAACCCGCACAGCGCGGCGTTGATTTGGTTGCTGAACACGATGGTCTCCATGTCTTTTAACGACTTGGCCGGCGCAATGATCGTGCCTTGCTCGATGCCGGTGGAGAACTTCTTCGCCTGCGCCAGGAAGCCGATGCTCGGTTTTTCGTGGAAGATCTTCTGCCAGCCGGCGGTCATCGAGGTGACGAACAGCCAGGCGGTCGGCAGAATAGTCACCCAGGCGTAGCGCTGCTTCTTCATCTTGAACAGCACCACGGTGCCGAGGATCAGCGCCATCGATGCCAGCATCTGGTTGCCGATGCCGAACAGCGGCCACAGGGTATTGATGCCGCCGAGCGGATCGACCACCCCCTGATACACGAAGAAACCCCAACCGGCCACCGCCACCGTGGTGCCCGCCAGGTTGCCGAGCCAGGAGCGGTTGTTGGCCAGCTGCGGCACCGCCACGCCCACCAGATCCTGCACCATAAAGCGGCAGGCGCGGGTGCCGGCGTCGACGGCGGTCAGGATGAACAGCGCTTCGAACAGAATGGCGAAGTGGTACCAGAACGCCATCATCGCCCGGCTATTGAACACCTCGCTGATGATGTGCGCCATGCCCACGGCGAAGGTCGGGGCACCGCCGGCGCGCGACAGTATCGAATTCTCACCCACCTCTTTGGCGATCAGCGCCAGCGTTTCCGGCGTGACGATAAAGCCCCAGCTGTTAATGACCTGCGAAGCATTTTCCACCGTGGTGCCGATCAGCGCCGCCGGCGAGTTCATGGCGAAGTAAACGCCCGGATCCAGCACCGAGGCGCAGATCAGCGCCATGATGGCGACGAAAGACTCCATCAGCATGGCGCCGTAACCGATAAAGCGAATGTGGCTTTCGCGCTCCACCAGTTTGGGCGTGGTGCCGCTGGAAACCAGCGCGTGGAAGCCGGAAATGGCGCCGCAAGCGATGGTGATGAACAGGAATGGGAACAGGGCGCCTGCGAACACCGGGCCGCTGCCGTCGATAAAGCGCGAGACCGTCGGCATTTTCATCTCCGGCATGGCGAAGACGATGCCGATGGCCAGGCCGATGATGACGCCGATTTTCATAAAGGTGGAAAGGTAATCGCGCGGCGCCAGCAGCAGCCATACCGGCAGCACCGAGGCGACGAAGCCGTAGATCACCAGCACCCAGGTCAGGGTGGTGCCGTGCAGCGTGAAGAACGGCCCCCAATAGGGATCTTGCGCCACGTTACCGCCGTAAACGATCGCCAGCAGCATCAGCACGAAACCGATCACCGAAATTTCAGCGATCTTGCCCGGCCGGATAAAGCGCATGTAGATGCCCATGAACAGCGCGATCGGGATAGTGGCGGCGATGGTGAACAGCCCCCACGGGCTGTCGGCCAACGCTTTTACCACCACCAGCGCCAGCGCCGACAGGATGATGATCATCACCCCCAGCGCGCCGAGCATGGTGATCACCCCGGCGAACGCGCCCAGCTCTTGCTTGGCCATTTCCCCCAGCGAACGTCCGTCGCGGCGGGTGGAGATGAACAGCACCAGAAAATCCTGCACCGCGCCGGCCAACATAACGCCGACCAGGATCCAGATGGTTCCCGGCAGGAAGCCCATCTGCGCGGCCAGGATTGGCCCCACCAGCGGCCCGGCGCCGGCGATGGCGGCGAAGTGGTGGCCGAACAGCACCCATTTGTTGGTGGGCACATAGTCCAGGCCGTCGTTGTGGCGTTCGGCCGGGGTAAGACGGCGGTCATCCAGTTCAAAGACCTTGTCGGCGATGAACCGGCTGTAGAAGCGGTAGGCGATGCTGTAGCAGGCGACGGCGGCGACCACCAGCCAGACGGCGTTGACGTGTTCGCCGCGGCTGAGCGCCAGCATGGCGAAGGCGAAAGCGCCGACCAACGCCACCAGCAGCCAGATAAGTCCGGACCTGATGTTTTTCATGAAACAACTCCTTGGCGTACAGAGGTAGAAATTGACGTTGTTATTAGGGATGACGTTTTAACAGTAGAAGTTTTGCCGCCGAACCGCGGCAGGTCGGATGAGAAATGTGAAGCAGGTGGGGTTTTGGTGTAAAAACAACGTGATGAAACCCCATTGGTGCAGGCTGTCGTCGCAATGTGGCCCGGCAGCGTTTCCTGCTGCATTTTTAATTTTTATCTGGCGGATAATATCTAAACCCATCGCTTGCGCGATCCCTTTGGCATTATTTTTCTGTATAGCCGACACAAGGGGTACTAATAAACGTTTTGCGTGATATATCTTGGCTCGCGCTCGAAGCGCCATTCATTTATTTCACAAATAATAAAGTCAATAAAAGGAATTAATAATGATAGATAAAGTCATTGCAGGTTATTTACCGCAGCTAACGGCCATTCGTCATGATATTCATCAGCACCCGGAGCTTGGCTTCGAGGAGTTTCGTACCAGCGATTTGGTGGCGGATTATCTGAGTTCGTGGGGGTATGAGGTGCACCGCGGATTGGCGGGCACCGGCGTCGTCGGTACGCTGCGAGCGGGCGCCGGTGCGAAGCGTCTCGGGCTGCGCGCCGATATGGATGCGCTGCCGATCGAAGAAAACAACGGCAAATCCTGGAGCAGCAGCGTGCCCAACCGCATGCACGGTTGCGGCCACGACGGCCATACCACCATGTTGCTCGGCGCTGCGCGTTACCTGGCGCAAACCCGCCGCTTCAATGGCACGCTGCATCTGATTTTTCAGCCGGCGGAAGAGACGCTGGGCGGCGGCGCGTTGATGGTGGAGCAAGGGTTATTCGAACGCTTTCCCTGTGACGCCATCTTCGCCATGCACAACATGCCGGGTCTGCCGGTGGGCGAGTTTTTCTTCCGTCACGGCGCCTTTATGGCTTCGACGGACCAATTCGTCGTTACCGTGCAAGGCTGCGGTGGGCACGGCGCTATGCCGCATCTGACCGTCGATCCGGTGCTGGTGGCCTCGCATATCGTCGTCGCGCTGCAAAGCATCGTCTCGCGTAATACCGATCCGCTGGAGGCGGCGGTGATCACCGTCGGCAGCATTAAGGCCGGTGAGGCGGCCAATGTTATCCCGGACAGCGCGGAAATGCGGCTTAGCGTGCGATCGCTGGGGCGCGAGTGGCGAACCGAGCTGTTAACGCGCATTCCTGCGCTGATTCAGGCGCAGGCGCAAAGCTTCGGTGCCACGGCAATCGTGAACCACATCAACGGCGCTCCGGTATTGGTTAACGATGAGGCCATGACGCGCTTCGCGCATCAGGTGGCGCAGCAGCAGTTCGGCGCCGCGCGCGCGCACTACGGCGCCAAGCCGCTGATGGGCAGTGAAGATTTCACCTTCATGCTCGAGGCGCAGCCGCAGGGTTGTTATCTGCTGATCGGTAATGGCGACGGTGAAGGAAGCTGTATGGTGCATAACCCGGGATATGACTTTAACGATGAATGCCTGGCGGCGGGCAGCCATTATTGGGGAGCGCTGGTGGAAGCCTATTTAAAATAAACTAAAAGAATAATAACAGGGAAGGTCATAATGAGTGAAAATACGGCGGTGACGCAATCAGAAATAAATGCGCCGTCGAAGACGGGTGGCAAGAAAGTGATATTTGCCGCCTCCTTCGGTAATGCACTGGAATTTTTCGACTTCGGCATTTATAACTTCTTCGTCATTTATATTAGTGTGCTGTTCTTTCCGCCGTCGAGCGATCCTAATCTGGCGTTGCTGCTGGCGTTCGCCACGTTCGGCGTCAGTTTTATTATGCGGCCTCTGGGCGGTATTTTGATCGGCGCTTATGCCGATCGCCGCGGACGCAAACCGGCGATGATCCTGACGATTTCACTGATGAGCCTGGGTACGGCGATGATCGGTTTTGCGCCGACCTACGCCAGCGCCGGCTATTGGGGAACCATCACGCTGGTGGTGGCGCGCCTGATCCAGGGCGTGGCGGCGGGCGGAGAGGTGGGGGCGTCAATGTCGTTGCTGGTGGAGTCGGCGCCGCCCAATCGGCGCGGCTTCTATTCCAGCTGGTCACTGGCGACGCAGGGCATTGCCAGCGTGATTGGCGGTGTGACAGCGCTGGGGTTGAGCGCCGCGCTGCCGCTGCTTTCGGGCGAACCGAACGCGATGGCTGAATGGGGATGGCGCATTCCTTTCTTCATCGGCGTGGCGCTGGCGCCGCTCGGTTGCTGGCTGCGTCTCGGGCTGGAAAGCGACCGGCCGCCGGCGGAGCGTACCCATGAGGCGCCTGTACCGCTGCGCAAACATTCCCGGGCGGTGATGCTCGGCGTGATGTTGACCATCGGCGCCACCGTCGCGACCTATATCTCGATGTACTATCTGGGCACCTTTGCGGTTAAGTACCTGGGGATGGCGCAGACCTACGGGTATGCGGCGATGCTGCTGGCCGGGATTATCACCTTCGTCGGCAGCCTGCTGGTCGGGCATTGGTGCGATCGTTATGGCCGTCTGCCGCTGATCCGCTGGGCGCGGATCGCCATTTTGTTGCTGGCGTTGCCGGTTTTCTGGCTGTTGACGGTGGCGCCGCATCCGGCGGTGTTGCTGAGTGTGGTGGCGTTGATGGTTGCGCTGACAACGTTAGGTTCTGTTCCGACGTTGTTGATGATTTCCGAGCTGTTTCCGCAGCGGGTGCGCGCGCTGGGGTTTGCGCTGGTTTATAGCCTCGGCGTCGCAATTTTCGGTGGTTTTGCCCAATACATCGCTTCACAGTCGATCGTGCTCAGCGGTTCATTGTTAGCGCCCGCCGGCTATCTGATGCTGGCGACGCTGATCTCGCTGGCCGCGTTGCCGCTGTTGCGTGAAACCGGCGGCGATCCGCTGCGCTAGCAGACGCGGGGCAAAAAAAGCGCCGGCGGTTTTCACCGCCGGCGCTTGACGCTTGTTACCGCACGCTATCCTACCGTCAGACCGCAGGGCGGGCGATCACGCTGCGGGTTTCCATGCGTACTTCGGCGATGGTGACCTGCAAGGTGTCGCTCTGGCGGTAAACCACTTCACCTTTGATCTGCACGGTGCCGGTTTCCTGGCTGCATTGCATCTCGTCACGCACCGCATGAATGAACGGCGCCGGGATGAAGGCAACCGCGCCGTTGTCCAGCAGGCGCACGCGCAGGCCGCCGCGTGTCACGTCGATAATCTCGGCGTTGAAGCGGGTATCGGTACCGGCCTTGTCCTGCAGGAAACGGGCGTACAGCCAGTCGCCGACGTCGCGTTCCGCCATGCGGTTCAGGCGGCGGCGTTCCGCCAGCTGCACCGTCACGTCATCCTGCGGTTTTTCCGCCGGCTGCTGGTTGATGATCGCCTTCAGCAGGCGATGGTTGACCATATCGCCGTATTTACGGATCGGCGATGTCCAGGTGGCGTAAGCCTCCAGTCCCAGACCGAAGTGTGGCCCCGGCGTGGTGCTGATCTCGGCGAAGGTCTGGAAGCGGCGGATGCGGCTGTCGAGGAACTGGGTCGGCTGCGCATCCAGATGGCGGCGCAGTTCGCAGAAGCCCTCAAGGGTCAGCAGTTTTTCGGCTTCGGCTTCGACGCCGTTGGCCTGCAGTACGGTGACCGCTTGCTCAACCAGCGCGGGATCGAAACCGGTGTGCACGTTGTACACGCCGAAGCCCAGGCGATCGCGCAGCACGATGGCGGCGCAGACGTTGGCGGCGATCATGCACTCTTCAACGATACGGTTGGCGCTGCGGCGCTGCTCGGTGACGATCTCCAGCACGTCGCCTTTTTCACCCAGCACGAAGCGGTAGTCCGGGCGATCTTTGAATACCAGCGCATGCTGGTGGCGCCAGGCGTTACGCGCGTCGCAAACGCGTTTCAACAGGGTGATCTGTTGTGCGATGGCGTCGCTCGGCGGCTGCCAGCCTGCAATGCCTTCCAGCCAGTCGGAGACTTCGTCGTACACCAGTTTGGCTTTGGATTCGATCTCGGCGGCGAAGAACTGAATATCGTCGCCCAGCGCGCCGTCGGCGGCGATGGTTACGCGGCAGGCCAGCACCTGGCGGCGCTCGTTAGGGCGCAGCGAACACAGGTTGTCCGACAGATCGCGCGGCAGCATCGGGATGTTGAAGCCCGGCAGGTAGTTGGTGAAGGCGCGCACGCGGGCGATATCGTCCAGCTTGCTGCCTTGCTCGACGTAGGCGGTCGGATCGGCGATGGCGATGGTCAACTGCAGCGAACCGTCACCGTTGTCGGTCACATACAGCGCATCGTCCATGTCTTCGGTGCTGGCGCTGTCGATGGTGACGAATTCGAGCGCGGTCAGGTCTTCACGCACCAGCGCGGCGTCCGGCTCGCTGAGGGCCTGCATCTCCGGCGCTTCTTTTTCCAGATTGTGGCGTGCCAGCGTCACCCACCACGGGGCGAAATGGTCTTCACCGTCGGTGATAAACTGGGTCAGATCGGCGTTGAAGCCGCGATCGCCTTTCAGCGGGTGGCGACGCATTTCCGCCACCGCCCAGTCGCCGGCCTGGAAGTTGTGGGTCAGTTCACGCACCGGGCGGCACGGAATCGCCTCTTTCAGCAACGGATGATCGGGCACGATGGACAGACGATCGTCGCGCTTTTGCACGCGGCCGACAAAGCGCGACAGGAACGGCTCGACCAGGGTTTCCGGCTCGGCGATTTCGCGCTCTTTCTCGGTGTGCAGGGTGGCGATAATGCGATCCCCGTGCATGACTTTCTTCATGTACGGCGGTGGAATGAAGTAGCTTTTTTGACCGTCTACTTCAAGAAAGCCAAAGCCTTTCTCAGTCCCTTTCACGACGCCTTCAACGCGCGGGGTCTGAGAGTGAAGTTGCTGTTTAAGCTGCGCCAGCAGCGGGTTATCTTGAAACATATCGTCCAGTGAATGGGTTGTGAGTGGCAAGATTTGCGGCTGACAGTTTTACGCGAATCACCCGCTGCGAGCAAGCCTAACGTCACGGAACCCCGCGTTGCCGCGCGATTTTGCGCAAGAATGGTCAATCGAAGCGCTATCGACGAAAAACCCCGGCGCGAGGGCCGGGGTGAAGGAGGGGGCAATCAGTCCCGCAGCGGCGTCGGCTGCAGGATTTCAATCCAGTAATCGTCCGGATCGCGAATGAACGCCACGTAGTTCATGCGGCCTTCATGCAGGCGTTTCTGGAAGGTGACGCCCAGGCGCTCAAAACGCTCACAGGCGGCGCGCACGTCCGGCACCGTGACGCACAGGTGGCCAAAGCCGCGCGGCTCGCCGTTGCCGTTGTGGTAGTGGAAATCCGCCTGATTTTCGGTGCCGTGGTTATGGGTCAGTTCGAGAATGCCCGGTTGGCTCAGCGCCCAGCGTTTGCGTTCGTCGTCATCCTGCGGGATCTGCTCGCGCGGGCTGCGCGTCAGGTAGCAAATGGTGAAAGCGGCTTCTTCGAACGTTTCCAGATAGACAGGCGTAAAGCCCAGTACGCGGGTATAGAAATCCAGCGCCTTGGTCAGGTCCCTCACGCGGATCATGGTGTGGTTGAACACGTAACCATCGGTTACCGCGTCCGGTTGGGCCGCCACGCCGGGCAGCGTCAGTAGGTCATTCAGTGGCATCAGAGATCCTCCTCAGGGTGTCGGCAGACTGTAGATGAAATCGATGCTAATCTAAAGTGATTGTTTTTAACTAAAACACTAACTAAAAGTGAATGATAAATGAAGCTGAGTCAGCTGAAGTTTTTCTGTACCGTGGTGGAGCATAAAACCATCGCCGCCGCCGCCCGCGAGCTGCACTGCGTGCCTTCCAACGTCACGCTGCGGCTGCGCGAGCTGGAGGAGTCGCTGGGTGGCGAACTGTTTTTTCGCGACAAGAACCGGCTGTACGTCAATCCCAAAGGCCGGTTGTTCTACCAGCAGGCGCGCGACATCGTGGCGCAGGCTGAGCGCAGCAAGCAACTGTTCGCCGGCGAGTACCAGCACGGGCTGCTGAACCTCGGGGCGCTGGATTTCTCGCTGGTCAGCCATTTGCCGGCGCGCATCGCCCGGCTGCGCCGTTTACAACCCCATCTGCAGATCAACGTGCTCAGCCGCGATTCATTGGTGCTGGAGCGCATGCTGATCGACAGTACTCTCGATCTGGCGATCACCGACGGCCCGATTGAACATCCGTTGCTGGCCAGCCAAAAGGCGTTTGACGAGCGGCTGGTGCTGCTGATGCCGGCCGACGCCGGGCAACCCGACGCCGCTATCCTGGCGGCGCTGGAGTTTTACACCTTCAGCCGCGAATGCTCGTTCCGCCTGAAGGTCGATCACTGGCTGGCCTCGCGCGGGCTGAAGCCGCGCATGACGCTGGAAATGGAATCTTATGCCGCGATGGCGGCCTGCGTGCAAGCCGGTTGCGGCGTCGCCTGCGTGCCTGGCTCTTTGCTGCCGCAGATCTTGCCGGCGCCGGGGCTGAAGGTGGTGGAAATGGGCGAGGAGGGCGTGAGCGATCTCTACTTCGTCTGGCGCAGGCATCAGCTGTCTGACGAATTGCAGACCATCCTGGAGATATTGGCGCGCCCGGCGTGAACCGGGCGCGCGTTTTCAGGCAATACGCAGCGAGGGTTGCTGCTCGCTGCGGCGAATCACCACCGGGATTGACTTCGACGTCGGGGTGCCGGTGCCGTCGCCGAAGCTCGCCAGCGGCACCAGCGGGTTGGTTTCCGGATAGTAGGCCGCCAGGTTGCCACGCGGAATGTCGTAACTCACCAGCTTGAAGCCGTCCACCTTGCGCACCACGCCGTCGTTCCACAGGGTTTCTATCTCTACCCGTTCGCCATCCTGCAGGCCTAGCGCCGCCAGATCTTCCGGATGGATGAACAACACTTCGCGCTGCCCGTAAACGCCGCGGTAGCGGTCATCCAGGCCATAGATGGTGGTGTTGTACTGATCGTGCGAACGCAGGGTTTGCAGGGTAAACGGCGCTTGCTCGTCGCCCAGCTGCGGGAACAGGGTCGCCGGCAGCGCGGCGGCGCTGAATTCCGCCTTGCCGCTCGGCGTGGCGAAGCGCAGTTCGGCGGCGGCGTTGCCCAGGTAGAACCCGCCGGGCTGGTCGCAGCGCCGGTTGAAATCCTCGAAGCCGGGAATGGTGGCGGCGATATGATCGCGGATCAGCGAGTAGTCGTCGGCCAACTCCAGCCAGTCCAGCTGCTGCGTGCCCAGCACCGCGTCGGCAATGCCGCAAACGATCGCGGTTTCCGAACGTTGCGTATCCGCCAGCGGTTTGCCGATGCCTTCCGAAGCGTGAACCATGCTGAAAGAGTCTTCGACCGTGATGTACTGCGAGCCGCTGGCCTGCATATCCAGCTCGGTGCGGCCCAGCGTTGGCAGGATCAACGCGTCTTTGCCGGTCACCAGGTGGCTGCGGTTAAGTTTGGTGCTGATGTGTACCGTCAAATCGCAGTTGCGCAGGGCGCGGGCGGTGCGCTCGGTGTCCGGCGCTGCGGCGGCCAGATTGCCGCCCAGCGCGATCAGCACTTTCACTTCGCCGCGCAGCATCGCTTCGATCGCTTCCACCGTGTTGTGGCCCAGCGCGCGATTGGCGGTGAAGTTAAAGTGGCGTTCCAGGCTGTCGAGCAGCGCCTTCGGCGACTTCTCATCGATCCCCATGGTGCGGTTGCCCTGGACGTTGCTGTGGCCGCGTACCGGGCACAGACCGGCGCCCGGTTTGCCCAGTTGCCCGAACAGCAGCTGCAGGTTGGTGATTTCGCGCACCGTCGCGATAGAGTGTTTATGCTGCGTCACGCCCATCGCCCAGGTGCAGATCACCCGTTCGGCGCCCTGGTAGGTGGCCGCCGCCTGGCGCAATTGCGCTTCGCTCAGGCCCGATTGCGCGGTGATGGTCTGCCACTCGGTGGCGTCCACCTGCGCCAGATAAGCCTCTACGCCGACGCTGTGCCGTTCGATAAACGCCAGGTCAAACAGGGGGGCTCACCGGCGGCGAGGCGCTGACGGTGGGTTTCCAGCAGGGCTTTCACCATGCCGCGCACCGCCGCCATATCGCCACCCAGATTCGGCTGGTAATAGGAAGAGCTGATCGGCGAGGATTTTGGCGTCAGCATCTGCACCGGATCCTGCGGATCGGCGAACCTTTCCAGCCCACGTTCGCGCAGGGTGTTAAAGCTGACGATGCGCGCGCCGCGTCGGGCGGCGTTTTTCAGGCTGTGCAGCATGCGCGGGTGGTTGGTGCCGGGGTTTTGACCGAACACGAAGATGGCATCGGCCTTTTCGAAGTCATCGATGCGGATGGTGCCTTTGCCGACGCCGATGCTCTGCTTCAGCCCAACGCCGCTCGCCTCGTGGCACATATTGGAACAGTCGGGGAAGTTGCTGGTGCCGAGCATGCGGCCAAACAGCTGATAAAGGTACGACGCTTCGTTGCTGGCGCGGCCCGAGGTATACAGCTCGATCTGGTTCGGGTTGTCCATGCCGTTGATGTGTTTGGCGATCAGCGCCAGCGCGTCCGGCCAATGGATAGGCTCATAGTGGTCGGTTTCGGCGTTGTAGCGCATCGGATGGGTGAGGCGCCCCTGATACTCGAGGAAATAGTCGCTCTGCTGCTGCAGGGTGCTGACGCTGTGGGCGGCGAAGAACTCAGGCTCCACGGCGCTGCGCGTCGCTTCCCAACTGACCGCTTTGGCGCCGTTTTCGCAAAAGCTGAAGGTGCTGTGGTTGTCGTCGCCCCAGGCGCAACCGGGGCAGTCGAAGCCGCGCGCCTTGTTGACGCGCATCAGGTTGCGCATGTTTTTTAGCGTTTGTTTACTGTCGAGGACAAAGCGGGTGGTGGCTTCAAGCGAACCCCAGCCGCCCGCCGGGCCGGTATAAGGCTTGATTGACGGTTTGAATTTCATGGTGACACTTCGCAGGTGGTTGTAGCTAAAAAGTAAACGCTTTTTTATGCGTTTTGCGTATTTATGTCACAAGTTTAGGAGCGCGGCAGGCGGGCGTCTAATCGAATGGGGCAATGGCGGCATAGAGCATATCTATCGCAGATGTTTGTTGACCTAAACAAATGGTTGCATAAAGACACCCGCTGCAAAAGAGTAATGGTTTCGTCTGAAAGTGAATTCATGCAGTCTATCTCACGGATTATATTGGCATTTTATTTAGCCTGCGGGCCTGAGGAACACAGCGTGAAGCGTTCAGTATCAGTAGTGATCGGCGGTATCTTACTGCCTTTGGCGGCGCAGGCGGCGGAAACGGTGTCCCATTTTCCCGCCATGACTCCGCCGGCGATAGACGCCGCCTCTTACGTGTTGATGGATTACACCACTGGCCAGGTGTTGGCCGCCGGCAATGCCGACGAGCGGCGCAATCCGGCCAGCCTGACCAAACTGATGACCGGGTTGGTGATCGACCATGCGCTCGACCAGCATAAGATTGGCCTCGACGATGTCGTCACCGTGGGGAAAGACGCCTGGGCGCAGGGCAACCCGGTGTTCAAAGGATCCTCGCTGATGTTTCTGAAACCCGGTGACAGGGTCACGGTGCGCGATCTCAGCCGCGGCATCATCATTGATTCCGGCAACGACGCGTGCGTGGCGATGGCGGACTATGTCGCCGGCAGTCAGGCCAACTTCGTCAAGCTGATGAATGAGAAGAGCGCCCAGTTGGGATTGCAGAACACCCATTTTGAGACGGTGCACGGGCTGGATGCGCCAGGGCAGTTCACCACCGCCGGCGATCTGGCGGTGATCGCGCGCGCCATCATCATGAGCGAGCCGGCGGAATACCACATGTACAGCGAGAAATCGCTGACGTGGAACGGCATCACGCAGCAGAACCGCAACGGCCTGCTGTGGGATAAGACTCTGCACGTCGACGGCCTGAAAACCGGGCACACCGCCTCGGCCGGCTTCAACATCATCGCCTCCGCCACCGAAGGAGATCGCCGCCTGATCGCCGTGGTGATGGGCGGCAAAAGTTCCAAAGGCCGCGAGGAACAGGCGCGTAAGCTGTTGACGTGGGGGCTGCGCGACTTTACCACCGTACACCTGTTCAGCGCCGGCCAGAGCCTGGGGGAAGAGCCGGTCTGGTACGGCGAAAGCCACCGCTTGCCGGTCGGCAGCGCGCAGGACCAGACGCTCAGCCTGCCGAAAAGCGAGGCGGACAAGCTGAAGGCGCAGTACGTGATCAATGCCGCGCGGCTGGAAGCGCCGGTCAACAAAGGACAAACCGTTGGCGAGATCCGCATCAGCGATAATGGCCAGGTGGTGAAAACCCTGCCGCTGGTGGCGCTGCAGGCGGTGCCGCAGGGCGGCGTGTTCTCACGCCTGATGGATTACATGAAGCTGAAGCTCTGACTCACCGGGCGAGCGACGACGCCCGGTGGTATACTGAGCGCGAATGCCGATCATTGAGCCGCGCTATGGATATTAAACAACTGATTTATTTGTGTAATTTAGAACGGGAACGCCACTTCGGCCGGGCGGCGGAGGCCAGCTTCGTCAGCCAGCCGACGCTGTCCATGCGATTGAAAAACCTGGAAAAAGAGCTGGGCGTTTCGCTGATTAACCGCGGCAACCATTTCGGCGGTTTTACCGCCGAAGGCGAGCGGGTGCTGGCGTGGGCGCGTGAGATCGTCTCGGTTTACCAAGGGCTGAAGCTGGAGGTGGAGTCGCTCAAGCACGGTTTGCACGGTACGTTGCGCCTTGGCGTGGTGCCGCAGTGCAGCATCTCGGTGGCGGAAATGCTCAAGGCGGTCAGCGAGCGTTATCCCCATCTTGATTACCGGCTGGCGGTGCTGAGCGCCGATCAATTGCTGGAGGCGTTGACGGCGCATACCGTCGACATCGGCATCGGCTTTTTCGAGCTGTCGACGCTGAAGGAACTGCATTTTCAATCACAACCGCTGGTGGAAACCGGCGTAGAGCTGGTATTTCATCCGCAACACTTCCCTAAGCTGGTGGGCGACACGCCGTTGCCGCTGGAGGCGGTGGCCGCCTTGCCGCTGTGCCTGGCCGAGCCGACGCGGTATTTCCGCCGCTATCTCGATCAGCATTTCCGCGACGCCGGGTTGACGCTGCACACGCGGCTGGAGACTGCCTCGATCTTCCAACTGCTCGAGGGCATTTTCGTCGGCTTGGGCTGCGGACTGTTTCCGCGCGGCCAGCTGCAATCGCCGCTGATGCCGGCGTTGCAGCGCCGTCCGGTCGCCATCGGCGCCATGCCGCGTCATGCGGCGGTGGTGGTCGATATGTCGGAGCGCGCCACGCCGTTGGCGCAGAAGTTTTTCGATGCCGCCAGCGAGTGGTTGCGGCGGCAAAAAGAATAGAGACGTTTATGTTTATCCTATGTTCCCGCCATGATTATGGCCCTACGGGGCCATAATCATGTTTTCTCTAACGGCCGATGAAATCATGTTAATTACTGATGGTAATGGTCGGATCCCAATAGAAATAACCCAGTAATTTCTGATCGCCGCCGTTTGGCCGATAATAAAGGCCAAATTGGATGCAATAGTTTTCCGTGCCGGTATTGGTAATGTCCGCCTGTATAAACCAATAGGTTTGGTTGGTGAAGCTGACGGGGAATACGGTATTTTGCGCCGGCATCATCGAGCTGCGGGTATACATTTTGAAGGTCGGGTTGGAGAAAACCTGGGTGCCGCTGCCGAACTGCGGCAGCCCGTAGATCAGCACGCTGGCGTCGAAATTGGCGGATTCCGAGGTGCCGGTCCAGCGAATGACATCGCCGACATTGGCCTTAAAGTTCAGGTCCGCCGTGCCGGAGCCGCCGATCACCTGTTCGGAGGTGACGACCATATAGGCGTATTGATGGCCAATGCCCGTCGGGTTGCCGGCGTCCTGGCTGGGGTTGTTATTCTCGAATGCTTCTATCAGGGCATCGGTATCGATGACGACAATCACGTTAACGATACTGTTGCTGGATTTAAGTTCTTGTTCAGACATAGGGTTACCTCACAATATTTTTTTGCTGTGATAGAAAATTAAAATAATGGGAATAACGGCGAGCGTTTATCTTTGTTGAATATTTAAAAGGGGTCATCACAACGCCGCTATCGGCTTAATCATAGAAACTAAATAGCAAGACGACCACTGCTGAAAGGTTAGGGGTGTTAATGAGTCCATCTATTAATTAGCAGGGTTAAAACCTTGTTTTACTGCTTATGCGATGAGGACGGTTACAGAATTGAGCGATGGCGCAATCTGCCTATTACTTTGTTTGCAGACATAATTTTGACGAACCCTGTTTTTCGCCGATGGTAGAACAAAACGAATCATAATCCTGATAAATGAAGTGTGTTTGGATTTTTGCTTTATCAATTTATATTTTGGTGAAGTTTTTCGCCGAAACAGAGAAGGGTGAGTTAACGGCGAAGGACGCTAGCCGTCAACTCAGTGATGACAGATCACGGCGCCGGTTGTGCCGGTTCCGCATCGCCCAGCGTTTGGCGCAGGCGATTTTCCCAGGCGTAGAGCGCGGCGGTGAGGATCACCTCCAGCGCCTGCGCCTGATTCAGGCCGCTGTTGAACAACGGCTGCACGCTCTGCGGGGTAAATTTCTCCGGTGCGCGCGTCAGTTCGGCGGCGGTGTGGATCACCGCGCGTTTGACGGCATCCTCGGTAAATGCCAGCCCCTGAGGCAGCCCGGCGAACAGCGCCTGGGCCAGTCCGTCGTCCTGGAGTTCTTGTGTCACCGTGGATGCGCAATAGTGGCTGCCGTTGATGCGCGAGACCGCCAGCGTCGCCAGCGCCTTCAGGCGGCTCGATAACCCATATCCTTCGGCATTGATGCCGTTGAACACCCCGTTACGCTCGCGCAGTGCGGCGGCATTGTGCGCCAACAGCAGATAATAAGATTCGGCGCGCGCCTGCGGGTGACTCTGATCCAGCACGTCAAGCTGTTCGGCGGCGGCGGCTTCGGTGTCGATTGGCGGCAGACGCGCGGTCCAGCTTAACTCTTCGGCACTGAACGCGACGCCATCGGCGTCTTCGACGTTAGGGAAGCCGGGCACCACCACCGCCGGCCGGCCGGCCAACGCCGCGACGCCCGCGACCACGCGCGCCTGATAGCTGACAAAACCGATGATTTGCGAAAAGGTGACGATATCCGCCGGGCTCAGCCCGACGTCGGCGAGCTGTTGCAGCGCCTTGCGGCAAATCAGCGTGGGTTGGCTGGCAAGCTGGCGGGCATATTGGGTGATCTGAGCGAGGCGGATATTGCTTTCCCGGGAGGCGTCCGGGCTGTGCAGCGGGGCGAGGCGAGCGGCGTAGTGGCTACAAAGCGATTGCACACCCGTCACCTGAGCGACGGTCAACGCGGTGCTGAGGCGATCGTAGGGTGACAATGTCACGTATCGTGACAGCGGCACCTGGTCGGGAAACAGCGCGTGGTAACCGGCCAACGAGGCGCTGAACACGCCGGCGCGAGCGCTGAGCGCACTGTTTAAGGCTTCATCGGCGAAGGCGCCCAGCCCCAGCAGAAAACGGTCACGCAGGGTAGCCGCCTGAGGCTCCAGCGGCGCATCGCCCCGCACGCTGCTTTGGGTTTCGTGATACCACTGGGCATTATGTTGTCGACGGAGTCGTTCCATAGGGTCAATCCTTAATCATGATCAACAGCCAACGCTGCGTACGGCAGCGGCGGCTGGACAAAGAGGCAACATGCCCGCAGGCGGGGCGAAAGGCGGATTTAGCGCAGCTCATCGCAGCACAGCGCGTGGCCGTAAACAGAAAAACCGGCGGCCAAGGTGAGCAGAAACTGCGTAAGGCGGCGATGGCGAAGGCTGTTCATCAGTGCGATATCCTGTCGTATGAGAAGTGCAACGTAGGGGATATCCTCACCGATCGCCCTGGCGAGATAAAATAATGTTACGGACTAATCAATAACTGAAAGGAATAAAATATAAGGATATATAACAAGAATGTAATTTGCATGTGCGCTTTCTCGCTAAGCGGCAGGCGCGCAAGGTGATAAAAAACCCGCCGCAGCGGGTTTGTAGGTGAAGGCGTGACTCAGAAGCGGCCGCCGTCGCGCCGCCAGGCATCGGCGGTCAGCGCCTCGCCGAAGTGGCTGGCGATAAGGCGCTTGGTCAATTCGTGCAGCGGCGCCGCCAACACCTCCGCGGTGCTGCCGCGTTCGACGATTTCCCCTTCGTGCATCACCAGCACCTGGTCGCTGATATGCTTCATCATGCCGAGGTGCTGGGTGACGTAGATATAGGAAATACCGTGTTTTTCCTGCAGCTCCAGCATCAGGTTGATGATTTGCGAGCGCATCGACATGTCCAGCGAGGCCAGCGCCTCATCGGCGACGATCACCTTCGGTTGCAGGATCAGCGCGCGCGCCAGCGCGACGCGCTGTTTTTGCCCGGAGGCCAGCATGTGCGGATAGTAGTAGGCGTGATCCGGCAGCATGCCGACCTGGCGCAGCGTCTGGTTGATACGCTGCTCGCGCTCGGCAGGCTCAAGATCGGTGTTCAGCCGCAGCGGCGCGTCCAGCAGCTGGCCGATGCGCTGGCGCGGGTTGAGCGAGGTGCTCGGATCCTGAAAAATCATGCGAATGCGCTGGCTGCGGTAGCGATAGTCGCCGAATTCCAGCGGATGATCGTCGATCAACAGTTCGCCGGCGGTCGGCTCCACCATGCCGGAGAGCATCTTCGCCAGCGTGGATTTGCCGGAGCCGTTCTCGCCGATTACCGCCAGCGTCTGGCCTTCGCGCAGGGTAAAGCTGACCGATTTCACCGCCTCAACGTGCTGGCGGCGGAACAGCCCGGTGCGGTAGCGGTAGGTTTTGCTCAGGTTGCGCACTTCCAACAGCGTTTCCATGTTATTGCTCCTCCATGTTCAGCGGGAAGTGGCAGGCGAAGAAGTGGTTTTTGACCGGGCGCAGGCGCGGCGTTTCGATGCACTTCTTCTGCGCGTAAGGGCAGCGCGGCCCCAGGCGGCAGCCGATCGGCAGGTGCTCCAGCGAAGGAATGGCGCCCGGCAGCGTATTCAACCGGCTTTTGTGCGGCAGCGAGCGGCCGAAGTCCGGCATGGCGCGGATCAGCGCCTGGGTGTAAGGGTGGTGCGGCGCCGCCAGCAACTCTTCGCACTGGGCGCTCTCCACCGTTTGCCCGCAGTACAGCACGTTCACCCGATCGGCCCACTTGCTCATCATCTGCAGGTCGTGGCTGATCAGCAGAATGGTGGTGTTGTTGTTCTGGTTGAGGCGCGCCAACAGGCGGAAAATCTGCGCCTGCGTGGTCGGTTCCATGGCGTTGGTCGGCTCATCGGCGATCAGCAGGCGCGGTTGGTTGGCCAGCGCGATGGCGATCATCACTTTCTGGCACTCGCCTTCCGTCAGCTCGTACGGGAAGCTGCCCATGATGTCGTCATGATCCTTGATGCCGACGCGGTGCAGCAACTCGATGGCGCGGCGTTTGCGCCAGTTGAAGCGCTGCCACCAGTGGCCCTTGTAGGTCCAGCCCGGGATGGCCTGCGCCAGCTGGCGGCCGATGCTCTCGGAAGGGTCGAGACAGGACTGCGGCTCCTGGAAGATCATTGAGACGTTGTGGCCCACTAGCTTGCGCCGCTCGCGCGGGCTCAGCTGCAGCAGATCGATGTCGTCGAAGCGGAAACGATCGGCGGTGACGCGCCAGTTGTCTTTGGTCACGCCGCAGATGGCTTTGGCGATCAGACTCTTGCCGGAGCCCGATTCGCCCACCAGGCCGCGCACCTCACCCTCGGTCAGCGTCATGCTGACGCGATCGACCGCCTTGACCGGCCCTTCGGCGGTCATAAATTCAATCGTCAGATTGCGGATATCAAGTAACGGCATTATTCCACCCCGGCATTGATTGCGCGGCGCATACCGTCGCCCAACAGGTTAACCAGCAGCACGCTGACGAGGATGGCCGCGCCGGGCAGCATCACCGTCCAGGGCGCGACGTACACCAGCTCAAGCGAATCGCCGAGCATCGCTCCCCATTCAGGAGAAGGCAACTGCGCGCCGAGATCGAGGAAGCCGAGCGCGGCGATATCCAAAATAGCCATCGACAGCGCGCGGGTGAATTCGGTCACCAGCACCGCCGCGATGTTCGGCATGACCGCATACCACAGGATCTGCAGCGTGGAAGCGCCGTCAAGCCGCGCCGCCACCACGTACTCTTTCTCCAGCTCATCGTGCACCGCGCTGTAGATGGTGCGCACCATGCGCGGCAGCAGAGCCAGCCACACCGCCAGCATGGCGTGTTCCAGTTTGGGGCCGATAAACGCCACCACCACGATCGCCAGCAGCAGCGACGGAATCGACAGCAGGGTATCGAGAATGTGGTTAAGCACCGCCGAGCGCAGCCCGTGGGTGACGCCGGCGAACACGCCGAGGATCACCCCGCAGAATGCCGCGGCCAGCGTCACCGCCAGCGCGGAACCGAAGGTGGCGGCGGTGCCGGTCAACAGGCGGCTGAGGATGTCGCGCCCGAGATCGTCGGTGCCGAGAAAGAACGACACGTTGCCGTAGCGCGACCAGGACGGCGGCAGCAGTTGATAGCCGAGGAACTGCTGATCCAGCGCATAGGGCGCCAGCAGGCTGCCGAACAGCGACAGCAGCAGCAGGGCGATCACGCCGTAAAAACCGATCATCGCCAGCGCATCGCCGTAGAAAATCCGCCAGGTGTAGCGTAGCGGGCTCGGCATCTTTTTCTCGCGGTATACGTTATCGAAGGGCATACCATTCCTTATGTTTCAGCGGGTTGGTTGCCGCACCCAGAATGTCGGCCAGAACGTTAATGGTGATCACCAGCGTGCCGACCACCATCACGCCGGCGGAGATCGCCGCATAGTCCTGCTGGCGAATGGCGTTGATCAGCCACCGGCCGAGGCCCGGCCAGCTGAATACCACTTCGGTGATCATCGCCAGCGTAAGCATGGTGGAGAACTGCAGCCCCAGTTTGGGCACGATCGGCGGCAGCGCGTTGTGCAACACGTGGCGACGAATGATGGTAAAGCGCGACAGGCCGCGGGTGGCGGCGGCCTTGATGTAGTTTTGGCTCAGCACGTCGTCGGTGCTGATGCGCATCAGCCGCACCACTTCGGTGGTGGGCGCCACCGCCAGCGCGGCGATCGGCAGGATCATGTGGCGCAGCGCGCTGCCGATCATCTCGGCGCGGTACGGCGAGTCCGACAGCCAGGCGTCGATCAGCGCGAAACCGGTGATGGGTTTCACCTGATACAGCAGATCGAAACGGCCGGAAACCGGCAGCCAGCCCAGATGCAACGAGAAGAACAGCATCAGCAGCAGCGCCAGCCAGAACACCGGCATCGAAAAGCCCAGCAGCGCGAAGGTGCTGATGGCGGTGTCCTGCCACTTGCCGCGCAGCACGCCGGCGATGATGCCCAGCGGAATGCCGATGAACAGCGCCAGGGCGAAGGCCAGCAGGCACAGTTCCATGGTGGCCGGGAACACTTCGCGCAGCTGTTCGCTGATCGCCTGGCCGTTGATGCTGGAGACGCCGAAGTCCCAGTGCAGCAGGCTGACGAAGTAGAACTGATAGGCGTCCAGCAGGGCGGCGCCGTTCAGCGGCGCGCGCGGCGTGAAATAGCTCAGGCTGAAGCTGACCAGCGTCAGGAAGAACAGCGTGATCAGCAGCAGCAGAATGCGGCGCAGGGTAAAGATAATCACTTTTTCACCTCCGGCGCGGATTCACGGTACACCCCGGCGAACGAGGCGTTGCCGAACGGGCTCAGCACCAATCCCTTGATGTCGTAACGATAGGCCTGCAGGCGCAGGGAAGACGCCAGCGGCAGCACCGGCAGTTGCTGCTCGAGGATTTTCTGCGCCTTGCGGTAGTTGTCGATGCGCTGAGACAGCTGCTGCGACAGCAGCGCGTTCTGCAGCACTTCGTCAAAGCCCGGATCACACCAGTGAGCATAGTTGGTTTGCGAACGGATTGCCGCGCAGCTCAGCAGCGGCCGGAAGAAGCTGTCCGGATCGTTGCTGTCGGTGGCCCAGCCGGTCAGGGTCAGATCGTGGTTCATCTCCATCAGGCGCGCTTCCTGGAAACGGCCCTCCACCGGCACGATGGTGACGTTGATGCCCACCTGGCCGAGATCGGCCTGGATCAGTTCGGCGGTTTTCAGCGGGCTCGGGTTGTAAGACTGCGAGGCGGTCGGCACCCACAGCTTCAGGTTCAGCTGGCTGACGCCGGCCTGCCGCAGCATCTCGCGAGATTTGGCCGGATCGTACTCGGTGACGTGCGCGTCGTTGTCGTAGGCCCAGGAGGCGCGCGGCAGGATCGAGGCGGCGGTTTCCGCCGTGCCGTAATAGATCGACTGCATCAACCGCTGGTTGTTGATCGCCAGCGAGATCGCCTGGCGCACGTTGAGGTTGTCGAGCGGCGGTTTGCGGGTGTTGAACGCCAGATAGGCGATGTTCATCCCCGGGCGCAGCGTCAGGCGCAGGCGCGGATCGTCGCGCAGAATCGACAGCTGGCTGGCCGCCGGATAGGCCAGTACGTCGCACTCGCCGGTCAGCAGCTTGGAGAGGCGGCCCGTGCCGCCGGCGCCCAGATCGATCACCACCTGCGGCATGCGCGGCAGGCCCTTCCAGTAGGCGGCGTTGCGCGCCAGGCGAATATATTGCCCCGAGCGGTATTCGTTGAGCAGGAACGGGCCGCTGCCGACCGGCTCGCGATCGATCAGCTCCTGATGGCCTTCGCGCGTCAGCGCGTCGGCGTATTCGGCGGACAATACCGGCGCATAATGAGTCGCCAAGTGCCACAGGAACGAGGCGTCGGGCGACTGCAGGCGAATTTCCACCGTGTAGTCGTCGAGCTTTCTCACGCTCTGCACCGAATCGCCGAACTGCAGGCTGTCGAAATAGGGGTATTCGCCGCCGTTCACGTCGTGATACGGGTGTTTTTGATCGAATACGCGGGCAAAGCTGAACACCACGTCGTCGGCGTTCATCTTGCGGGTGGGCGTGAACCAAGCGGTGGTCTGGAACGGCACGTCCTTGCGCAAATGGAAGCGGTAGGTGGCGCCGTTATCCAGCACTTCCCAGCTTTGCGCTAGCTCGGGGATCAGGCGATAGGTGTAGGGATCGACGTCCAGCAGGCGATCGTACAGCTGGGCGGCCAGGGTATCCACCGTCAGGCCGCTGCTGGCCATTTGCGGGTTGAAGGTATTCAGTATGCCGCTGACGCAATAAACAAAGCCGCTTTGGCGAATGTCCGGCAGCGGCGCCGCGGCGGGCGCGGGCGGTGTTGTCGCGGCCAGGGCAGAGCCCGTCAGGCACAACGACAGTATCCAAAAGGGTAAACCACGCATAGAGGCTCATGGGTTAATCAGCAATAGCGTTAGTGTATCGCACTCTGACCAGCAGCCCAATCCATAGAGCAAAATCGCTGAGTTTTCTGCGACTTGATTAATCAGCCCGTTCAGCGGCAAGAAAAAAGTTTTTTATGTTATGTTATAATATAACAAAATCATGTTACCGTTCCCCGGCAAAGTCACCATAACGCAAGGGGATGTATGAACGAAGTTGCACTTCCACCACGCCGTTCGCTGCCGGACGCTCAGGCATGGCGCGGCGAGATGAGTGATGTCGGGCTCGATTGGGTCGGGATGCAAGGGATCGCGCTGCCGCTGGAGCTGGCCGGCAAGCCATTGATGGCGAAGGTCGACGCCGGTATCAACCTGCGCGCCGAAGCGGCGGGGGAACGCGGCATTCACATGTCGCGGCTGTATCTGGCGCTGGACGAGTTGACGCAGGGAGAGCTGACGCCACAGCGCATCGGTCGGACGTTGCAGGCCTTTTTGGCTTCGCAGCCGGAACACAGCGATCGCGCCAGCCTGACGCTCAGCGGCGAGCTGTTGCTGTCGCGCCCGGCGCTGCTGTCGCCGCAGCGCGGCTGGAAAGCCTATCCGCTGCGCATCGAGGCCACCCTGACGGACACGCTGACGCTGGCGCTGACCGTCGGCGTGCCTTATTCCTCCACCTGCCCGAGTTCAGCGGCGCTCAGCCGCCAGCTGGCGCAGCAACAGTTCCAGTTTGATTTTGAACAGGAGGCGGAGCGGGTCAGCCAGCGGCAGGTGAGCGAGTGGCTGTTGGAGCAGGGAATGCCGGCCACCCCCCACAGCCAGCGCAGCTGGGCCTGGATCACCGTGACGCCCGAGAATGAACGGGCGTTCGAACCGGTGAAACTGATTGACCGCATCGAACACGCGCTGGGCACGCCAGTGCAAACGCTGGTGAAACGCCGCGACGAGCAGGCCTTCGCGCTGGCCAACGGTCAGAACCTGATGTTTTGCGAGGATGCGGCGCGGCGCCTGTACCGCATGCTGCGCAGCCAGTGCGACTACCGCGCTTTCTCGCTGCGCGTTGAACATCAGGAGAGCCTGCATGCCCACAATGCGGTGGCGGAGCTGAGTTGGCGGGGAGAACACCATGCTGCGTAAAAATCCCAGCGGTCATCTGCCGCAGGTCTCGCCGCTGGCCTACATCGATCCCACCGCCATTATTTGCGGTCGGGTGATCGTTGAAGATTTCGTTTACGTCGGCCCGTATGCGGTGATCCGCGCCGACGAGTTGAACGCCGCCGGCGACATGGAGCCGATCGTCATCGGCTCGCACTCCAATATTCAGGATGGCGTGGTGATCCACTCCAAGAGCGGGGCGGCGGTGACCATCGGCCGTTACAGCTCGATCGCCCACCGCGCCATCGTGCACGGCCCGTGTCGCATCGGCGATCGGGTGTTTATCGGTTTCAACAGCGTGCTGTTCAACTGCCACGTTCAGTCCGGCTGCGTGGTGCGCTACAACGCGGTGGTGGACGGCGTGACGCTGCCGGAAAACCGCTATATCCCCTCGACCGAACGCGTGGGGCCGGACAGCGATCTGTCGCGCTATCGCCAGGTCGATCGCGGCGCGCTGCAGTTTTCGGAAGAAGTGGCCGCCACCAACGTCGAACTGGTGCGCGGTTACCAGGCATTACGCAATGAATTTTAATGAGGTCCCCATGAAACAACTTCCCGTGACCGTGCTTTCCGGCTTCCTCGGCGCCGGCAAGACCACGGTGCTGAACCATATCCTGAACAACCGGCAGGGCATGCGCGTGGCGGTGATTGTCAACGACATGAGCGAAGTGAACATTGACGCCGCGCTGGTGGAGAATGAAGTGCATCTCGATCGCCAGGAAGAGAAGCTGGTGGAGATGAGCAACGGCTGCATCTGCTGCACGCTGCGCGAAGACCTGCTGGTGTCGGTGCGCGAACTGGCGCAGGAGGGGCGTTTCGATTACCTGTTGATCGAATCGAGCGGCATCTCGGAGCCGCTGCCGGTGGCGGAAACCTTTACCTTTGAGGATGAAACGGGCGAAAGCCTGTCCCAATTCGCCCGGCTGGATACGCTGGTGACGGTGGTCGACGGGGTGAATTTCATTCAGCAATACCAGCAGGCGCAAAGCCTGCAGGAAGCCGGCCAAAGCCTGGGCGAGGACGATCTGCGCAGCGTGGCGGACCTGTTGATTGAGCAAATTGAATTTTGCGACGTGATCCTGGTCAGCAAGACCGATCTGTTGACGCCAACGCAGCAGGGCGAAGTGATGGCGCTGCTGGCCAGCCTGAATCCCGACGCCCGCATTGTGCCGATCGCGCCGGGCAAACTGCCTCTGGAGGCGGTGCTGAATACCGGCAGCTTCAGCTTTGAAAAGGCGCAGCAGGCGCCCGGCTGGCTGAAAGAGCTGCGCGGCGAACACGTGCCGGAAACGGAAAGCTACGGCATCAGCAGCTTTGTCTATCAGGCGCGGCGGCCGTTTGCGCCGGACAAGTTCTACCGCGTGATCAACGGCGACTGGGGCGGCGGCAAGCTGCTGCGCTCGAAAGGCTTCTTCTGGCTGGCGACGCGGCCGCGGCAGGCCGGGCAGTGGAGCCAGGCCGGCGGCATCGCCCATTACGGCCTGGCGGGCACCTTTTGGCGCGCGATCCCGCAAGATAATTGGCCGCAGGATCCGCAAACGCGGGCGCATATTCAGGAGAAATGGGTGGAGCCGTTCGGCGACATGCGCCAGGAGTTGGTGTTTATCGGCCAGCACTTGCAACAGGCGGCGATCGTGCGTCTGCTGGACGACTGCCTGCTGAACGACGACGAAATGGCCGCTGGCGTGGACTATTGGCTGGACATGGCGGACCCGTTCCCTGAGTGGTAATTGCGCAATCTTCGTGTGGTAATGAGAAAAATTCTCAACAAAGTGCTTTACAGACGATACTGATAACTATTATCATCGCCTGGCAGTTCACGGAAGGCCACAGTTTGCGGCTCTGATGTGGAAGGCACGACATTGCTCACATTGCTTCCAGTGTTTTTTAAGCCAGCTCGGGTGCTGGCTTTTTTTTTGCCTGTCTCAGACCGGAAACCTCGCCTGGCGAGCCGCCATGCTCCACTTTCTTCTTTTTTCGCCGCGTAACCTGGACGATCTCGACAGAAGTTCGGGGTTTCATGCATTCACAGTCCCGTGACGGAATTTCATACTCCTTCTCATCGACGCGCCGGCTGCGTTTGGCCGGCCACTGTTAACCGTGAGGAGCATGCCTGTGATTACCCAACAAACCCCCATCAAGTCAGGATTCGGGCCCAAAACGACCGCCGGTGAGGTGCTCGCGGGCCAGGATCTGTCAGGCACGCTGGCCATCGTCACCGGTGGCCATTCAGGCCTCGGTCTGGAGACGACGCTGGCGCTGGCCGACGCCGGCGCACGGGTTATCGTCGCTTGCCGGGCACCGGCGGCAGCCAAAGCGGTGTTAGGGCAGAGCGCCGGCGTCGAGATCGCCGAACTCGATCTCGCCGATTTGAACAGCGTGCGTCGTTTCGCTGCAGACTTTACCGCATCGAGCCTACGGGCGGATATCGTCATCAACAACGCCGGGGTGATGGCATGCCCGGAGGCGCGGGTGGGGCACGGTTGGGAAAGGCAGTTCGCCACCAACCATCTCGGCCACTATGCGCTGACCAATTTGCTGTGGCCGACCATTGCCGATGGCGGGCGGGTGGTCACTGTCTCCTCCGCCGGGCATCACCATTCGGCGATCCGCTGGGAAGATGTGCAGTTCGAACGCGGTTATGACAAGTGGCTGGCGTACGGTCAGTCGAAGACGGCGAATGCCCTGTTCGCCGTCCGGTTGGATCTTCTGGGCCGCTCGCGGGGGATCCGCGCATTTAGCCTGCATCCGGGCAGCATCGCCACGCCGCTGCAGCGGCACATATCGAGAGCAGAGATGATAGCCCTGGGCTGGATGGACGAAGACGGCAACCCGGCCGATCCCGATGCCCTTAAAACGCCTCAACAGGGGGCTGCTACGCAGGTGTGGGCCGCCACCTCACCGCAGTTGCAGGGATTGGGGGGCCTCTACTGCGAGGATGGCGATATTGCCGGCATAGCCGTCCACGACAGTCAGGCGCTGGTCGGCGTGAAGGAATACGCGATCGACCCGGAACAGGCGCAGCGTCTGTGGGCGCTTTCGGCATCGCTGACCGGCATTGATGCCTTTGCCTGACCAGACCGCTAATCGGATAAGGGGGCGCTTATGATGTCGATGATGAAAGAAAAAAACCTGGCGATATCCAGCATGTTTTTCATGCTGGGGCTGTGTTTCGGCAGTTTGAGTTCAAGGATGGCGACGATCAAGGGAGGGCTTGCGTTGTCTGACGGCGTATTCGGCACCGTCCTGTTCGCCATGTCGGCCGGCGTGGTCGTGTCGCTGCCGATATCGGGATGGGCGATCGCCAAACTCGGCAGCAGGGTGGTCGGCGTTGCGGCTATTCTGATCAACGCCACGCTTTTGCTTCTGGTGCCCTTCGCCGCGACGGTCCCTCAACTGGCGGCGTTGCTGTTTTTCTCCGGGTTCGCTTACAGCGCGGTCAATGTCTCGAACAACATGCAGGCCAGTATCGCCGAGGCGGTCAGCGGTAAAACGAGGTTGCCGTTCTTTCACGGTATATGGGGCGTGGCGGGGTTCGTCGGCGCAGGGATCGGGGCGTTAATGATCGGTCGGGGTGTCGCCTTGCCGCTGCACTTTGCGGGCATAGCGGCGGTGGCTCTGATGTCCGCCTTGTTGTGTCGGCGGGCATTGTTCGACAAACCGGAGCTGGAACAGACTGGGCGCGTTTTCGCCATCCCGGACCGTTCTCTGTTCAACTATGGTCTGATCGTTTTTTGCTCAATGGCTTGTGAGGGCATCATGTATGACTGGAGCGTCGTTTATTTTCAGGACGTCGTCTCGGTCGATCGAAAATACATCGGCCTGGGTTTTACGGTATTTATGGCTGCCATGACGATCGGCCGGCTCATGTTGAACCGGTTCGTGGATCGGAGTGAGAAGAACGTTGCAGTGGGGTGGGATGCTGGCGTTCACCGGCATGACGCTAACGACCTGGTTACCGGGTTTAGTGATGTCGATAATCGGTTTTTTTCTGGTCGGCCTTGGCATTTGCGCCATTATTCCGCTGGTTGCGGGGGCGGCCGCAAGGTCTTCTTCCATGGCGCCAAGCGCCGCCATCGCGGCGGTGCTGACCATCGGCTTTCTGGGTACGCTGATCGGGCCGCCGTTAATCGGGTTCTTATCCGAAACTGTCGGTCTGCGCTATGCCTTTCTGGTCTGCGTCGCGTTGTCGCTCGGCGTCATTTACCGGTCAGGAAAAATACCGCAGTGATCTTGCAAAAAGGTGATTCATCGGCGGGCTATCCGCAGATAGAAGTGACCGTCGGGAAAGGCCGACATCTCCAGGCGGCCGTTCTCAGGCCACATCTCTTAACCTGGGCTAATAGCTGACGGCCGGGAAAGACCGGCACCCAATCCCCGCGTTGCTAATCCTCGTCTTGCTCGCCGTTTTGCAGCAGCGCATGTTTTTTCAGCATGCCGCGTAGCTGATGGTAGGTGAGCCCCAGCAACTGCGCCGCCTTGCGCTGGTTGAATCGCCCTTGCTGCAGCGCTGCTTCGATCAGCGCCTTCTCTTGCTCCAACTGCCAGTTTTTCAGCTCGAGCGGCAGCGACGGCAACACGCCGGCGCCTTCAGGGGCGGGCGCAAGCGGCGTGGCCTCGCGTGGTGCAAACGGGTTGATGACGATCTCATCCAGCGGGTTGTCGCTGTCGCCGTGACGATAGACCGAACGTTCCACCACGTTTTTCAGTTCGCGCACGTTGCCCGGCCAGCCGTAGTTGAGCAACGTCTGCCTGGCGCGTTCGGTAAAGCCGGGAAACAGCGGCAGTGCCAGCTCACGGCACATTTGAATGGCGAAGTGCTCGGCCAGCAGCATGATATCGGGCCGGCGTTGCCGCAGCGGCGGCAACTGCACCACGTCGAACGCCAGCCGATCCAGCAGGTCGGCACGGAACTTGCCCGCCGCCGCCAGCGCCGGCAGATCGTCGTTGGTGGCGCACACCAGGCGCACATCCACCCGCAGCGGCTGGCTGCCGCCCACGCGTTCCAGCTGGCCGTATTCGATCACCCGCAGCAATTTCTCCTGCACCAGCATCGGCGCGGTCGCCAGCTCATCGAGGAACAGCGTGCCGCCGTCGGCGCGCTCGAAGCGGCCCAGATGACGTTTCTGCGCGCCGGTAAAGGCGCCGGCCTCGTGGCCGAACAGCTCGGAGTCCAGTAGGTTTTCATTCAGCGCCGCACAGTTGAGCGAGATGAACGGCCCTTGCCAACGGTTGGAGAGGTAGTGCAGACGATGGGCGATCAGCTCTTTGCCGGTGCCGCGCTCGCCGATCACCAGCACCGGTTTGTTCAGCTTTGCCACCTGGGAGACTTGCTCCAATACTTCGACAAAGGCATTTGCTTCGCCCAACAAATTTTCTGGCTGTTCGTTCATGATGAAATTCGCCAATGTTTGGTGAAAATAATCACTCTACAGCAAGCGCGCAGAGAGTCAAAAATAAAGAGTTGTTGTTTTTCAATAATATAAAAGTTGGCACGGGTTTTGATTATCTCTTTGGGCAAGCTGTACGACTTAACGCGGCGCTTCAGACGCCATCAGAACCAAGAGGAAGTGAATTATGGGTATTTTTTCTCGTTTTGCCGACATCGTGAACGCCAACATCAACACCCTGCTGGACAAGGCGGAAGATCCGCAGAAGCTGGTGCGGTTGATGATCCAAGAGATGGAAGACACGCTGGTTGAAGTCCGTTCTACGTCGGCGCGCGCGCTGGCGGAGAAAAAGCAGTTGCTGCGTCGCATCGAGCAGGGCGAAAGCCAGGTAAGCGACTGGCAGGAAAAAGCCGAGCTGGCGCTGCGCAAAGATAAAGAAGACTTGGCCCGCGCGGCGCTGATCGAAAAACAAAAGGTTGCCGACCTGATCGCCACGCTGACGCAGGAGGTGGCGACCGTAGAAGAAACGCTGGCGCGCATGAAGAGCGAAATCGGCGAGCTGGAAAACAAGCTGACCGAAACCCGCGCGCGGCAGCAGGCGCTGGCGCTGCGCCATCAGGCCGCGTCTTCTTCCCGTGAAGTGCGTCGCCAGCTCGACAGCGGTAAGCTGGACGAGGCGATGGCGCGTTTCGAACAGTTCGAACGCCGCATCGACCACATGGAAGCCGAAGCGGAAAGCATCAGCATCGGTAAAAAGAAGTCGCTGGACCAGGAGTTTGCCGAGCTGAAAGCCGACGACGCCATCAGTGAGCAGCTGGCGGCGCTGAAAGCCAAGATGAACCGCTCAGAGTAAGGCGAACCGCGGCCACACGCCGGAGGTGGCCGCCAATCCAGGACCCGATAAGAAGGAATAACAATGAGTGCTTTATTACTTGCCATTCCGCTGACAATTTTCGTGCTGTTTGTCGCGCCGATTTGGCTTTGGCTGCATTACAGCAATCGGCAACAGACTGGCATCCAGCTGAGTCAGCAAGAAATGCAGCGCCTGGCGCAGCTGGCGGAAGACGCCAAACGCATGCGTGAACGCATTCAGGCGCTGGAAGAGATCCTTGATGCGGAACACCCGAACTGGAGACAGTCCTGATGAGTAATACGCTGGGCAGTAAAAAGCTTTATCGCGTACCCGAAGAAGGCATGGTGAAAGGCGTCTGCGCCGGTTTGGCCCACTATTTCGACGTGCCGGTGCGCCTGATCCGCGTGATGGTGGTGCTGTCGCTGTTCTTTGGGCTGTTCTTCTTCACGCTGGTGGCCTATATCGCGCTGGTGTTCGTGTTGGACGAGGCGCCGGCCAGCCGCTTCGAAGGCGAGCATCAGAAGACGCCGCGCCAGTTGCTCGATCAACTGGAATATGAGCTGGGCAGCGGCGAGCAGCAGCTGCGTCAGGTCGAGCGTTACGTGACGTCCGACACCTTCGGCGTACAGAGCCGTTTCCGCAAGCTGTAACCCTTCTTGCGAGACCCGGCCTGCGCAGGCCGGGCATCTTCGCCGCCGTTATCCCGTGAATGTAACCTTAATCATCTAGTGCCGGAGGGCATTGTCATGAATAAAATCGATGTCGCGAACACCGCCAGAACGGGTGGATTTAAACGAGGAGCGGCGGCAATGTTGAAGACATTGGCTAAAGTCATCATCATAGCGTTATTGAACTATGGCCCGGCGGGCGCTGCCGGCTGGCTGTTGAAGACCGTTGGCCGCAAACCGGTGCGCTTCGTGCTGGCGCTGGTGCTGGAACCGCTGTTCCGTAAAGGCCTGAACAAGGCTTTCGGGCGTTACGTCAAGGAGAGCAATGAAACGACTGCAAAATGAGTTAACCTCGCTGGTCAACCGCGGAATGGATCGCCATCTGCGCCTGGCGGTGACCGGCCTGAGCCGCAGCGGCAAAACCGCCTTTATCACCGCTTTCGTTAACCAACTGCTGCATGTGCACAGCGGCGCGCGCATGCCGCTGTTTTCACCGGTGCGCGAAGAACGCCTGCTGGGCGTTAAACGCATCCCGCAGCGCGATCTCGGCATCCAGCGTTTCACCTATGACGAAGGGCTGGCGCAACTGTACGGCACGCCGCCAGCCTGGCCGACGCCGACGCGCGGCGTCAGCGAAATTCGTCTGGCGTTGCGCTACCGCTCCAACGACTCGCTGCTGCGCCACTTCAAAGACACCTCAACGCTGTACCTGGAGATCGTCGACTATCCCGGCGAATGGTTGCTGGATCTGCCGATGCTCGAACAGGATTACCTGGCCTGGTCGCGCCAGATGACCGGGCTGCTGCAGGGCGAACGCGCCGAATGGGCCAAGCCCTGGCTTGAGCTGTGCAAAGCCTGCGATCCGCTGGCGCCGGCCGACGAAAACCGGCTGGCGGCGATCGCCCAGGCCTACACCGATTATCTGTTGCGTTGCAAGAGCGAAGGGCTGCACTTCATTCAGCCGGGGCGTTTCGTGCTGCCGGGCGACATGGCCGGCGCGCCGGCGCTGCAGTTTTTCCCGTGGCCTGACGTGGCCGCGATCGGCGAGTCGAAGCTGGCGCAGGCCGACAAACACACCAACATCGGCATGTTGCGCGCTCGCTTCAATTACTACTGCCAGTCGATCGTCAAGAACTTCTACAAAGAGCATTTCGTCCGTTTCGATCGGCAAATCGTGCTGGTCGACTGCCTGCAGCCGCTCAACAGCGGCCCGCAGGCGTTCAACGACATGCGTCTGGCGTTGACCCAACTGATGCAGAGCTTCCATTACGGCAAGCGCACGCTGTTTCGCCGCTTGTTCTCGCCGACCATCGACAAACTGATGTTCGCCGCCACCAAAGCGGACCATATCACTGCCGATCAGCACGCCAATCTGGTGTCCTTGCTGCAACAGCTGGTGCAAGAGGCGTGGCAGAATGCGGCGTTCGAAGGCATCAGCATGGATTGCGTCGGCCTGGCCTCGGTGCAGGCGACCGAGAGCGGCATCGTCGATCATCAGGGGCAGCGTATCCCGGCGCTGAAGGGCAACCGCCTCAGCGACGGCGCGCCGCTGACGGTGTTCCCTGGCGAAGTGCCCGCCCGCCTGCCGGGGCCGGCGTTCTGGCAGAGCCAGGGGTTCCACTTCGATGAATTTCGCCCGCGCGCCATGAGCGTGGACAGCCCGTTGCCGCATATCCGTCTGGATGCGGTAATGGAGTTTTTATTGGGAGATAAATTGCGATGAGCGAGCCGATCAAACCGCGTATCGACTTTGACGAGCCGCTGCAGCCGCCGCAGGAACCGGCGTTGCGCGCCGGCGTCGCTTTCGACGCCGAGCAGGCGGAGAGCTTCTTTCCGGCGGCGCCGGAGCTGCAGCAGGAGGAGGAAGAAGGGCGCGCCGAAGGCATCATTAACGCCGCGCTGAAACCTAAACGCAGCCTGTGGCGCAAAATGGTGACCGCCGGGCTGGCGCTGTTCGGCGTCAGCGTGGTGGCGCAGGGCGTGCAGTGGGTGCATACCGCCTGGGTGCAGCAGGACTGGATCGCCATGGGCGGCGGCGTGGCCGGCGGCCTGATCGTGTTCGCTGGCGTCGGTTCGGTGGTCACTGAGTGGCGGCGTTTGTATCGGCTGCGCCAGCGCGCGGAAGAGCGCGACGTGGCGCGCGAGCTGTTGCACAGCCACGGGCTGGGGCAAGGGCGCGAATTCTGCGAGAAGCTGGCGCGCCAGGCCGGGCTGGATCAGGGGCATCCGGCGCTGCAGCGCTGGCAGGCCTCGCTGCATGAAACGCAAAACGATCGTGAAGTGGTGGAGCTGTACGCCAAACTGGTGCAGCCGGTGCTCGACAATCAGGCGCGGCGCGAAATCAGCCGCTCCGCCGCCGAATCGACGCTGATGATTGCCGTCAGCCCGTTGGCGCTGGTGGATATGGCGTTTATCGCCTGGCGCAACATCCGTTTGATTAACCGCATCGCCGCGCTGTACGGCATCGAACTGGGTTACTTCAGCCGCATTCGTCTGTTTCGGCTGGTGCTGCTCAATATCGCTTTCGCCGGCGCTTCCGAGCTGGTGCGCGAAGTGGGGATGGACTGGATGTCGCAGGATCTGGCGGCGCGGCTGTCGGCGCGCGCGGCGCAGGGCATTGGCGCCGGGCTGTTGACCGCGCGGCTGGGCATCAAGGCGATGGAACTGTGCCGCCCGCTGCCGTGGCTGGAAGGGGAAAAACCGAAGCTCGGCGATTTCCGCAGCCAGCTGATTGGCCAGTTGAAAGATACGCTGAAAAAGGGCGACGGCAAGGCCAAATAACCCCGCGACGGCGCTCTCAGGAGCGCCGTTTTCTGAGCGGTGCCGACGCCGGACGTAATCGAGACTTGACGACAGTCGATCCCCCTGTGATTGCGTGATAAATCTCTGCAAAATTAATTATGGTTGTGATAACTCTCTGTTTGTAGGCTAAAATGACGCCGATACTGTTATTCACTTGCGTTTAAAATCAGCAACCACGGCAATAAATCAGAGTTCTGTCAACTTTTGCTGACAGATCGCTTCTACCGCCCGGTGCGAGGGAGTATCATCATCGCTAACGATCCCCGCACTTGCAGAGATAAGGCCAACACTGATGCGTTTGGAAGTATTTTGCGAAGACCGCCTCGGTCTCACTCGAGAATTACTCGATCTTTTGGTATCGCGCAGCATTGACTTACGTGGCATCGAGATCGATCCCATCGGCCGCATTTACCTCAATTTCTCCCAGCTGGAGTTCGATACTTTCCGCGCGTTGATGGCGGAGATCCGCCGCATCGCCGGCGTAACCGACGTGCGCACCGTCAGCTTTATGCCTTCCGAACGCGAGCATCGCGCGCTGCGTGCGCTGCTGGAGTCGATGCCGGAGCCGGTGTTCTCTATCGACATGAAGGGCAAGGTCGAGCTGGCCAACCCGGCGGCGCTGGCGCTGTTCAGCCTGAGCGAAGACAAGATCCGCAACCAGACCGCCGGGGCGCTGATCGGCGGCTATAACTTCAGCCGCTGGCTGGAGAGCGAGCATACGGCGCCGCACTCAGAACGGGTGGTGATCCGCAGCCAGGACTTCCTGATGGACATTACGCCTATCTATCTGGAGGACGAACAGCAACAGCCGGCCGCGGTTGGCGCGGTGGTGATGTTGAAGTCCACCGCGCGCATGGGCCGCCAACTGCAAAATCTGTCGGTGAACGACGATACCGAATTCGACCACATCGTCGCGGTGAGCGCCAAGATGCGTCACGTGCTGGAGCAGGCGCGCAAGCTGGCGATGCTCGATGCGCCGCTGCTGATCGTGGGCGATACCGGCACCGGCAAGGATATTCTGGCCCGCGCCTGCCACCTGCGCAGCCCGCGCGGCAAGCAGCCGTTCCTGGCGCTGAACTGCGCCGCGCTGCCGGATGACGTGGTGGAGAGCGAGCTGTTCGGCCATGCGCCGGGCGCTTATCCCAACGCGCTGGAAGGCAAAAAGGGCTTCTTCGAGCAGGCCAACGGCGGTTCGGTGCTGCTGGATGAGATCGGCGAAATGTCGCCGCGCATGCAGACCAAACTGTTGCGTTTTCTCAATGACGGCACGTTCCGCCGGGTCGGCGAAGAGCATGAGGTGCACGTCGACGTGCGCGTGATCTGCGCCACCCAGAAGAACCTGACCGAGCTGGTGCAGCGCGGCGAATTCCGCGAAGACCTCTATTATCGCCTCAACGTGCTGACCATCACCATCCCGCCGCTGCGCGAACGTCCGCAGGACATCATGCCGCTGACCGAGCTGTTCGTGGCGCGCTTCGCCGATGAGCAGGGCGTGGCGCGGCCCAAGCTGGCGAACGATCTGGGCGGCTTCCTCAGCAAATACGGCTGGCCGGGCAACGTGCGCCAGCTGAAAAACGCCATCTACCGCGCGCTGACGCAAACCGAAGGCTACGAACTGCGGCCGCAGGATATCGTGTTGCCGGAGTTCGAGGTGGAGATGTCGTTGGGCGACGAGGTGCTGGACGGCTCGCTGGACGACATCAGCAAGCGTTTCGAGCGCTCGGTGCTGACGCGCCTGTATCGCACCTATCCCAGCACCCGCAAGCTGGCGAAGCGCCTGGGCGTTTCCCATACCGCCATCGCCAACAAGCTGCGCGAGTATGGCCTGAGCAGCCGTAAAGGCGGCGCCGAGGGCGAAGAATAAGAAAGGCGCCTTGCGGCGCCTTTTGCGTGTTTCCAAAGCCGGCGAACGCCGGCTTTGTTATTTCAGCGCTGCCAGCGCCGCGTCGTAATCCGGCTCGGTGGTGATTTCGTTCACCAGCTCGCTGTACAGCACGTTGTCCTGGCCATCCAGCACCACGACCGCACGCGCGGTCAGGCCCGCCAATGGACCTTCGGCGATTTCAACGCCGTATGCCTGTTTGAACTCGGCGCCGCGCAGGGTGGACAGGGTGATCACGTTGCTCAGGCCTTCCGCGCCGCAGAAACGAGACTGGGCGAACGGCAGATCGGCGGAGATGCACAGTACCACGGTGTTATCCAGGCCGCTGGCCAACTGGTTGAATTTACGCACCGACGTCGCGCAGACGCCGGTATCGATGCTTGGGAAGATGTTCAGGACTTTGCGTTTACCCGCGAAGCTGCTCAGCGCTACGTCTGACAGGTCTTTGGCAACCAGCGAGAAGGCCTTGGCCTGTTCGCCCTGCTGTGGCAGTTTGCCCGCTACGCTGACCGGATTGCCTTGAAAATGTACTGTCTGAGTCATTGCTAGATTCCTTTTACAGGTGTTTATACAAAGGGTATGAACCTGATGGAACGGCGCGCCGACGACGGCTGTTAACATCAGGTTCACACCCTGGCGCCAGTTTATGACAAGCGGGGCGGATTGGATATCAAAGTTTGCTAAATAGTTGTATATATTAGGCTGTTCTATAAAACATCACCGGCGCATCAGCCTGCCTGGATGCGCAGTTTTCGCTCAGGAGCCGTTATGAGAGACATGCGTTTTTACCCGGAAGCCTGGCCGCTGCACACCGCCTTCGTGATCGCGCGCGGCAGCCGCACCGAAGCCCGGGTGGTGGTGGTCGAAATCGAACAGCAGGGCGTGCGCGGCGTCGGCGAATGCACGCCGTATCCGCGCTATGGCGAGAGCGAGGAATCGGTGATGGCGCAGCTGGCTGAGATGGCGCCGGCGATCGCGCAGGGCATCACCCGCGAGCAGCTGCTGACGCAGATGCCGGCGGGCGCGGCCCGCAACGCGCTGGATTCGGCGCTGTGGGATCTGGAGTGTCGTCTCCACGGGCAAAGCCTGTGGCAGCGCAGCGGCGTGACGGCGCCGGCGCAGATCAGCATGGCGCAGACCGTCAGCATCGGCACGCCGGAAGCGATGGCCTTCGCCGCGCGTGAGCTGGAGCGGCAGGGCGCCACGCTGCTGAAGATCAAACTCGACGATCACTATATCAGTGAGCGGCTGGTGGCGATCCGCGCCGCGGTGCCGCAGGCGACGCTGATCGTCGACGCCAATGAATCCTGGCAGGCGGAAGGGCTGGCGGCGCGCTGCCAGCTGCTGGCCGATCTTGGCGTGGCGATGCTGGAGCAGCCGCTGCCGGCCGGTGACGACGCCGCGCTGGAGCACTTTATCCATCCGCTGCCGATCTGCGCCGATGAGAGCTGCCACACCCGTGCCGATCTGCCGCAGCTGGCGCAACGCTATCAGATGGTCAACATCAAACTGGACAAAACCGGCGGCTTGACCGAGGCGCTGGCGCTGGCGCAGGCCGCGCGCGAACAAGGGTTCGCCATCATGCTCGGCTGCATGTTATGTACGTCGCGGGCGATATCCGCCGCCTTGCCGCTGGCGCCGGCGGCGCGCTTCGTCGATCTGGACGGCCCGACCTGGCTGGCGCGAGACGCCGAACCGGGCCTGGCGTTCGAATGCGGGGCGATCGTCGATATCGCCCCGTAGGGATTAATCCGGGTAGGTCAACAGCTCGGTCATCGCGTCGATGTAACGCTCGCTGGCGGCATCGGCGGAGATCGGCGGGAATTCGGCGGTGATGCACGGCAGCGACAGATCCGCGCACCAACTGCCGAACGAACCGGGCGTTTCATAGCCGACGCTGGTCACCAGCGGGAGTTCGAACTTGTGCGACAGCCAAACGCCGAGCCGCGAGCTGGCGGGATCTTCGATGCAGGCCAGCGGCTCATGGAACGACACCACCCAATGCGGCTTCAGGCGATGGATCAGATGACACAGCGCCTGGGTTTCCGGTTCGGAGCCGGGGCGCCCGCCGGTGGAGAGCCTGACGTCGCGCACCGGCGCCGCGCTGTTCCAGCGGTAGACGGTGTCGCCGGAGCGCCAGTTGGCGGCCGGGAAGTTGCGGTTCAGATCGACGCCGTTGGCATTGGCGCGCAGCCCCAGCTGACAGCCGTCGGGGTTGACCGCCAGCACCACGTGGTGGCGCAACTGTTCGGGGGCGATGCTGCGTAGCGCGCAGGACAGAGTTACGATGGCGGCGCTCTCATCGCCGTGGGTGCCGGCGATGATCAGCCCGGTCTGCGGGCCGCTGACCGCCGCCGGGAAATAGAGCAGCGGTGCGCCCAGCAGCGAGCTGCCGTAGTTCTCTCCTGCGATGGCCAACTGGCCACGTTCACTGCGTGGTCGATGTTCGGTCATGGTGTTGTCCCTGAGTTAAAGGCCGAGAGTCATTGTCATTTTATTCAGTGTATTACGCTTTGAGACATCTTTCCCATCGCAATTGTGCGGCGTTTGCGCGATCTGTGATGCGGTAGCGGCGAAAACGCCAATTAAACCGCACCTGGCCTGAGGCTGTTGTTATACTAACGGCAGAGCTAAGCCAATCACCCGCAAGAGGATTTAACATGCCAGTAGCCAGAATCATCGCCAGCTATAGCGAAAATGAAAATGACACCATCACGCTGCTGTGCGGCGTAGACGCTGAAAACCAGATCCGTCAGGGGGAATGGTTCGGCGTGGTGAAAAATGACGACGGGCGCGGGGACGAATCGAACTATCCGTTCACCCTGCATATCGATTACCAGAAAGATGCCTTCTATCTCGACTACGGCTACGACGACGCGGATGCGCGTCAGCTGCAAAAAACCGATATCTCGGCCCGTCCGCTGGCCGAGAAAGGCTTTTTCACCGTGTTCGATGAAGAAGAGGGCGAAGAGTTCAGCTACCGCATCAACAGCATCCACCTGTACGACTGACGGTCGCTGCCGCAATCCCACCCGTGCCGCCCTGCGCCGCACGGGTTTTTTATCGCCTGAATCGCACTTTTTGCAACTTCTCGCCCGTGAGCGCTAGGCCGGACGGATCTTGTGCTATATGATAAAAAATTCAGATGGTTAACGGGGGACAAATCATAATGACGGGAAAAATAATGCAACGGGGTTTTCGTTTGGCGCTCTGCGCGGCGGCGATCGGCGCCTGTATGAGCAGCGCCATGGCGGCGCAGGTTCCCCCGGGCACCGCGCTGGCGGACAAACAGGAAATCGTGCGCCACATTAAAGACGAACCGGCCTCGCTCGATCCGATCAAAGCGGTGGGCTTGCCGGAGGCGCAGCTGGCGCGCGATCTGTTCGAAGGGCTGGTCAATCAGGACGCCAACGGCAAAGTGATCCCCGGCGTCGCCACCCGCTGGCAGACCAGCGACAACCAGACTTATATCTTCCATCTGCGTAAAGACGCGCGCTGGTCAAACGGTGACCCTGTCACTGCTAAGGATTTCGTCTACAGCTGGCAACGGCTGGTAGAGCCGAAAAACCTGTCGCCGTTCGCCTGGTTCGCCCAACTGGCGGGGATCCAGAACGCCGAGCAGATCATCAGCGGCAAGCTGCCGGCCGATCGCTTGGGCGTGTCGGCGCCCGATGACTACACGCTCAAGGTGCAGCTGGATAAGCCGGTGCCGTACTTCGTCAGCCTGACGGCCAATTTCAGCCTGTTCCCGGTGAATAAGGCGGTGGTGGAAAAATACGGCAACGACTGGACCAAGGTCGGCAATCTGGTGGGCAACGGCGCGTTCAAACTGCAGGAGCGGGTGGTGAATGAGAAGCTGGTGCTGACGCCTAACGACCATTACTGGGATCATGCGCGCACCGTGCTGACCAAAGTGACCTTCGTGCCGATCAACCAGGAATCCAACGCCACCAAGCGTTACCTGGCGGGTGACATCGACATCACCGAATCCTTCCCGAAAAACATGTATCAGAAGCTGCTGAAAGACATTCCGGGGCAGGTGTACACCCCGGATCAGCTCGGCACCTATTACTACGCGTTCAACACCCAGCGCGCGCCGACCAACGATGTGCGGGTGCGTCAGGCCTTGTCCTACGCCATCGATCGCAAGATTATCGCGGAAAAAGTGTTGGGCACCGGCGAAAAACCGGCCTACCACTTTACGCCGGACGTGACCGCCGGGTTCAAACCGGAAGCGAGCTTGCTGCAACAGCAATCGCAGGCGGAGCTGGACGCGCAGGCCAAAGCGTTGCTGCAGGCGGCCGGTTACGGCCCGAACAACCCGCTGAAGCTGACGCTGCTGTATAACACCTCGGAAAGCCACCAGAAGATCGCCATCGCCGTGGCCTCGATGTGGAAGAAAAAGCTGGGGATTGACGTCAAGTTGCAAAACCAAGAGTGGAAAACTTACATCGACAGCCGCAATACCGGCAATTTCGATGTGATCCGCGCCTCCTGGGTGGGTGACTATAACGAGGCGTCGACCTTCCTGTCGCTGCTGACCTCCACCCACAGCGGCAATATCGCCAAGTTCAAGAATGCGGACTACGACAAGCTGCTGGCGCAGGCGGGGCGGGAAACCAATCCGGCGGCGGTGACCGCCGATTACAACAAGATGGAACAGATCATTGCCGATCAGGCGCCGATCGCGCCGATATATCAATACACCAATGGCCGCCTGATCAAACCGTGGGTAAAAGGCTACCCGATCACCAATCCGGAAGACGTGGCCTATAGCCAAACGATGTATATTATAAAACACTGAGTGGGCTTATTTATCGCCCCCGCGCAATGCGGGGGCGGTATTTTTTCTCGGCGGCGAAACTACGAGGCTAATTAATTTTCCCACGCGATAAACCCCGTTTAATAATAAACAGGGTTGCCATCATCACATTAATATTGTCTATTTCAGAGCGCGGTTACGCTTACAGACAGTCCCGCATGGCGTCCACCACTACGCGGCCGCTCATATCGGTCTGAGTAATGCGGTAGCTGGTGGGATAAGAACGACGGGTACTGAAACGATCGTGGACGGAGACCTTGCCAATCTGCAGGCCGGCGGCGTTTTTCACCACGAACTCACTGATCTCTTCCTGGCCCTGGTTTTGCAAATGAATATTGCTGATTTTTTCCAGCGTATCGCTGGCGTTTATTTTTAAATGGTCGCGTAACATAACTACCTCCTCGTAGTGAGAAAAGTATATGCCCCTAAAATTTGCGCTGAAACAGCTTTGTGTTGATTTATTATTATCATTTTGAATTAAAATTGATAGCAATATGTTAAGTCATAATAATAACGGCATTACCAGCGCTTTATCGGTGATATTGTCTGATTTATCGGCAAGGGTTTATTTCATTGCCGTTATTATTAGTCTGCATTAATGGGAAACAGCGCGTGCCTGGCCGCCGGAGCCGGAAAGACGCAGGCGACGTTGTGCCCACAGCCGGGTACGATCGTTAACCGATGCGGTTTGTCCGGCGCCAGATAACGTCGGTCATAGTCGGCATAGGCCAGGGCGCGCTGCAGCCGATAGGGACCCTGTAGCTGGGCGGCGCAGGACTTGTCGAGTATCCGATAGTAGGCGCCCGGCGCGGTGCCGGTATCATCGGCGGCGGCCAGATAGGTGATATCGGCGGCGGCGTAGCGCCGGCGGGCCGCGTCGGCGGTGCGCTGTAGGTGAGCGGGAAACGTTTCCAGGCCGTATTTCCAGCGGTTGGCCTGTGGACACTGTCCGGCGTCCGGCGTTTGCCAGCGGAAGCGGCAGGTTGTTTCACTGCCGCAGTTTCCCCAGCTTGTGGGCAGAGGGCGCAGGCGATCAAAATAGAGCCAGCTGCCGGGATCGGCCACCACATAGCGCAGACGCACTCCGCTTGGCGGGTTGGCGAAGCCGACATAATGCTGCACGAATTGGGCGCCGGCGGAAAAACCGGCCACGGTGATCGACTGCAGCGACGGCCAACGCCGTTTCAGATCGGCCAGCAGGTTATCCATGGCGTTGAACGAGCCGGTTTTCCCGCCATTATCCAAACCGCCTGCGATCCACGAGCCGCAGCGCCAGAGAGCGTCACCGTCTTGCGGCTGGGGCAGACCGGCGGAATGGCAGCGGGCGGCGAGTTTCACCGGCACCTGGAACAGCGGAGCGACCAGCAAGCTGTTGTCTCCCGCTCCCTGCGCGGCATCGATCGCCGCTTGCAACGTCTTGGCGGCGTCGCGTGGATGCCCGTGCATCACCACCAGCGCGGTACGCGGCTGGGGGGATCGAGCGCGAGCGACAAAATAAGGCAGGGAACCCGCCGCCGTCGGCGCGTGGTAGGGCGTGGCGAGACGTTCTAACACCGGCTCTGCGCGAACCGATTGGCCGAACAGCAGCAGGGTGGCCATGGCGATGCCGCGCAGACGGCGCAGCCTCGTCAGGTTCGGCGCAGTACCGTGCGCATTTGTCTCAGGACTTCCCGGCATCGTTGTTCCTCACGCGCGCGTTGATAGTAGCGATAAAAGGCGCGTTCCGAACTGAGGTTACCCGCGCGTGCCAACTGCCTGAAGGTCAGGAATGCCAGGCTGAACATAATCATAATAAATAATAGGCCGGGGAACAGCAGCTGCCAGCCGTCGGTGATGCGTGCATTAGGCAGATAGCGGAGTGAATGGGGCGTAATCAATACCCCAAACTGCTGCAGCCCCCATTGAGTCAAAGCGGGGAACAGCACCAGCAGCGTAACGAACACCAAATACAGCAAAAAATAGCGGCAGGAAAGCAGGAAACGTTTGAAAGCGTTATTGGCGCTTGGCCGCAACACGAAGCCAGCGGGCGTGGCGCGCAAGATTTGCTGACGGCCACCGGTGAAGCGATAGCGTTCCAGCGCCGCTACGCTGTCCGGTAACGCCAACAGCAGCTGCAGCGCAGTGAGGCTGGCGCTGCTGTTGCCGATATAGTCGCGAAAGCGCAACAGGCGTATGGGGGCGCTTTGGGGCTTCTCGACGGATTCGAGCAGGTTTAGCAGCTTATCGTGGTTTTCCCGCCGAATGCGGAAGGGCGTTTTGACGAGGGCGAAAAACATCGCGCCAAAGGCGCCTACGGTGGGTACGACGATGTCCAGAAAAGTTTTTAGCATGGCGATCTCCTGCGGTTCTCCGTTCGTTCCTTGCGGCAGAAGTATAGATCACGTTTATGGGACAACGAGAAAACTGGCGTTACAGCTTGGTCTTTGATCTCCAAGGCGTTAACGCTAGACTCAGCAACATAAGCAAGACTGAGGGGATAAATGAATGGATGTGATTGAGGGGAGCGAGCTGCAGGTCGCCGACGCGGTTTACGCCTACCAGCTGGATGGCAAGGGCGGCGTCACGCCGATCGAGCGGGATGACAAGATCACCTGCGACGCGCCTTGCTGGCTGCATCTTGATTACGCGCACCCGGCCAGCGCCGAATGGCTGAGCACCACGCCGCTGCTGCCGGACTCGGTGCGCGAAGCGCTCTCCGGCGAAAGCTCACGGCCGCGCGTCAGCCGCCAGGGCGAAGGCACCATGATCACGCTGCGCAGCATCAACTTTAACGCCAACTCACGGCCGGACCAGTTGGTCACCATTCGCGTGTACATCACCGATAAACTGATTATCTCCACGCGGCACCGCAAGGTGTATTCCATCGATCAGGTGGTGAATGATTTGCAAAGCGGCGCCGGGCCGACCAACAGCGGCAACTGGCTGGTGGAGATTTCCGATGCGTTGACCGATCACACCAGCGAATTCATTGAGGATCTGCACGACAAGATTATCGATCTGGAGGACGCCTTGCTGGAACAGCAGGTGCCGGAGCGTGGCCAGCTGGCGCTGATCCGTAAACAGCTGATCGTGCTGCGCCGTTACATGGCGCCGCAGCGTGACGTTTTCGCACGGCTGGCCAGCGATCGCCTGCCGTGGATGAGCGACGACGATCGCCGCCGCATGCAGGACATCGCGGATCGCCTGGGGCGCGGGTTGGACGATCTGGACGGCAGCATCGCGCGCACCGCCATTTTGTCCGACGAAATTACCACGGTGATGGCCGACGCGATGAACCGTCGCACTTACACCATGTCGCTGTTGGCGATGGTATTTCTGCCGACCACCTTCCTGACCGGGCTGTTTGGCGTCAACCTTGGCGGTATTCCGGGCGGCGGTAATCCTTTCGGTTTCGCGGCATTTTGCCTGATGCTGGTCGGATTGGTGCTTGGCGTCGCCTGGTGGTTGAAGCGCAGCCGCTGGCTGTAGGCAAAAATGACGAAAACCCGGTTAACATTGAGCAATATCAACATTTAGCCGGGGTAAATGGGGCATGATCTCTCTCGCAGGTGAATGCAACGTCAAGCGATGGGCGTTGCGCTCCATAATTGTCTTACTTTCTTATTTTTGAATTACTGCATAGCACATTTGATTCGTACAATGCCGGTTTAATCACCGGCATTTTTTTATTCGGCTTTCCTTCTTCTTCAGGCCGCGCTTTCATCCCAGAAGCTGGCTTCAATCTTGTGCCCATCCAAATCACGGACAAAGCAGCCGTAGTAAGCCTCGCCGTAATGCGGCCGCGAACCGGGCGCGCCTTCATCGACGGCGCCGGCCAGCAGCGCCTGGCGATGGAATTCATCCACCTGTTGCTTACTGGTAGCGAAAAAACCGACGTGCGTGCCATTGCCGGGCGAGGCCGGCCGGCCGTCGATCGGCACCTGCAGCCAAAACTCCGGGTAGTCGCGGCCGTAACCAATGGCGCCGGGATGCTCCAGCACGCGTCGGCAACCCAAAGCGGCCAGCGCACGATCGTAAAAGGCGGCGGCGGCCTCGAAATCGTTGGAGCCCAGCGAGACGTGGGACAGGCAGGGGGTGATGTTCATTGCGCGATCTCCATATGACTGTATAAATAAACAGTATAGGGTAAAAACGGCACTGCCCAGTAAATTTTGCGCAAACTGTGAACAGGATCGAGATCGTCGGGAAAGGGAAATGTCGCCGCTCGCAGGATGGCAAGCGGCGAGGGGGCTTATTTGATTTCCAGCACGTTCAAACGCTCTGGCGCTGGCGCCGCGTCGTCCGCGTCTTCCGGCTGCCAGCCGACCGGCTGCATCGGGATGTCTTCGCGATCGAAGGCCAAATCGCCGCCGTCCACCACCGCGCTGCCGTGGTGAATGCCTTTGAAATCGAACAGGTTGATATCGCTCAGGTGCGAAGGCACCACGTTCTGCATGGCGCTGAACATGGTTTCCAACCGGCCTGGGTAACGCTTGTCCCAGTCGCGCAGCATGTCGCCGATCACCTGGCGCTGCAGATTAGGCTGCGAGCCACACAGATTGCATGGAATGATCGGGAACGCTTTGGCGATCGAGAAACGCTCGATGTCTTTCTCGCGGCAATAGGCCAGCGGGCGGATGACCACGTGTTTGCCGTCGTCGCTCATCAGCTTGGGCGGCATGCCTTTCATCTTGCCGCCGTAGAACATGTTGAGGAACAGCGTCTGCAGAATGTCGTCGCGGTGGTGGCCCAGAGCGATCTTGGTGGCGCCCAGTTCGGTGGCGGTGCGGTACAGAATGCCGCGGCGCAGGCGCGAACACAGCGAACACGTGGTTTTCCCTTCCGGGATCTTGTCTTTAACGATGCTGTAGGTGTTTTCTTCGACGATCTTGTACTCCACCCCCAGGCTTTCCAGATAGGCGGGCAGAATGTGCTCCGGGAAGCCGGGCTGTTTCTGATCGAGGTTCACCGCCACCAGCGAGAAGTTGACTGGCGCGCTTTGCTGCAGATTGCGCAGGATCTCCAGCATGGTGTAGCTGTCTTTGCCGCCGGACAGACAGACCATGATGCGGTCGCCTTCTTCAATCATATTGAAATCGGCGATCGCTTCGCCCACGTTGCGGCGCAGGCGCTTTTGCAATTTGTTCAGGTTGTACTGCTCTTTTTGGCTAACGGATTGCTTTTCTGACATTTAAATCGTGCTCATTCTCAATGGGGGGCACTAGGGGCATGGCGTTATAGACCGCGAGTTTACCATTCAACCGGCCGATTTTGATCATTATTCATCATCCAGCCGCCACGCACCCGACGCGAGGCCTGTATGGTACGGATTGCGCGCCGGAATGCCAGCAGGTTTTGTTGCTGCGATTTACGTCGGCGGTAAAAGAACAGGGCGCGAATCGCTCGCGCCCTGAGGGAGGTTACTCAGCGGCGGACTTTTCCGCCTTGCCGGCCAGCAGGCTGAGGAAATCGTACTTCTCCTTCAGCTCTTTCTCGGCGGTCTGATACAGCGCGCTGGCCACCTCCGGCTGCTGCGCGTTCAGGCGACGGAAACGCTGCTCGTTCAGCAGTGTTTCAGCCAGGCTGCTGTTCGGCGGGCGCGAATCCAGCGCCAATGCGGCCTTGCCCTCGGCGCTGCGGCGCGGATCGAAGCGGTACAGCGGCCAGAAACCGGTGGCGGTCAGCTGTTTCATCTGATCGTGGCTGAGCGCCAGATCGTAGCCGTGCTCTTCGCACGGGCTGTAGGCGATGATCAGCGATGGCCCCGGATAGGCCTCGGCCTCCTGAATCGCTTTCACCGTCTGGTTGAGCTGCGCCCCCAGCGAAATCTGCGCGACGTAGACATGGCCGTACATCATCATACTGACGCCCAGATCCTTGCGCGCCTTGCGCTTGCCGTGCTCGCCGAACTTGGTCACCGCGCCCAGCGGCGTGGCCTTCGACTGCTGGCCGCCGGTGTTGGAGTAGCACTGGGTGTCGAGCACCAGCACGTTGACGTTCTCCGTCAGGCTGAGCACGTGATCCAAACCGCCGAAGCCGATGTCGTAGGCCCAGCCGTCACCGCCGATCAGCCAGATCGATTTATCCACCAGGTAGTCGGCGTCCGCCGCCAGCTGGCGCGCATCTTCGCCTTCGAAACTCGCCAACAGCGTTCGCAGTTCGGCGATTTGCTTGCGGCGCGGCTCCGGCGCTACGTCGGCCATCTGCAGGGCGTTGACCAATTGCTCCGGCAGCTGCGGCGCCAGTGCGTTCAGCAGACGCAGCACTCGCGCGCGATGTTGATCGACCGTCAGGCGGAAGCCCAGGCCGAATTCGGCGTTGTCTTCGAACAGCGAGTTGGCCCACGCCGGTCCGCGCCCTTCGGCGTTGGTGGTGTACGGCGTGGTCGGCAGGTTGCCACCGTAGATCGACGAACAGCCGGTGGCGTTGGCGATCAGCAAGCGGTCACCATAGAGCTGGGTCAACAGCTTGATGTACGGCGTTTCGCCGCAGCCTGAGCAGGCGCCGGAGTACTCGAACAGCGGCGTGATCAGCTGCGAGGTGCGAATGTCGATGCGCTCCAGCTGCGCCGGATCGATTTCCGGCAACTGCAGGAAGAAATCATAGTTGTCTTTCTCCGCCGCCAGATTATCGAGGCGCGACGCCATGTTGATGGCCTTGATTTCCGGGTTCTGGCGATCTTTCGCCGGGCAGACCTCGACGCACAGGTTACAGCCGGTGCAATCTTCCGGCGCTACCTGCAGCACGTATTTCTGGCCGCGCATATCGCGCGCTTTCACATCCAGAGACTGCAGAGAGGCGGGGGCGTGTTCCATCTCCGCCGGCTGCACCACCTTGGCGCGAATGGCGGAGTGCGGGCAGGCGGCGACGCAGTGGTTGCACTGGGTGCACAGGTCGGGCTGCCAGATCGGGATCGCTTCGGCGATGTTGCGCTTTTCCCACTGGGTGGTGCCCACCGGCCAGGTGCCGTCCGGCGGGAAGGCGGAAACCGGCAGCGCATCACCCAGCCCGGCCAGCATCGCGGCGGTAACGGTTTTGACGAAGTCCGGCGCGGCGTCCGACACCACCGGCGGGCGCATCGGGCTGCTGGCGTCGACCGGCTGCAGCGGGATCTCGGTCAGCGCGGCGCGGGTGGCGCCCAGCGCCTGCCAGTTGCGCTCGACGATCTCCTGGCCCTTGCTGCTGTAGCTGCGGGCGATGGCGTCCTGCAGCTGTTGCAGCGCCACGTCGCTCGGCAGGATCTGCGTCAGGTGGAAGAACGCCATCTGCATTACGGTGTTGATGCGCGCGCCGAGCCGGCATTCGCGCGCCAGCTTGGCGGCGTTGATGATATAGAAACGCGCCTGGCGTTGGTGCAACAGCGCCTGAACCTCCTGCGGCAGGCGCGACCAGACCTCATCGGCGCCGTAAGGGGTATTGAGCAGGAAGGTGCCGCCGGGCTTCAGGCGTTCGACCATCTGGTACTTATCGATAAACTGCAGTTGGTGGCAGCCGACGAAGTCCGCGTGGCTGACCAGGTAGGCCGAATTGATCGGCTGCTCGCTGACGCGCAGATGCGACACCGTCAGGCCGCCGGCCTTTTTAGAGTCGTAGACGAAATAGCCCTGGGCATACAGCGGCGTGGCGTTGCCGATGATTTTGATGTTGTTCTTGGTGGCCGAGACCGAGCCGTCGCTGCCCAAACCGTAGAACAGCGCCTCCAGCGAAGCGCGCTGCGGCAGGATTTCGTCGCTCAGCGGCAGCGAAAGCCCGGTGACGTCATCGAAGATGCCGACGGTGAAACGCGGGCGCGGCTGCGGCTGCGCCAGCTCGCGGAACACCGCCAGCGCGCAGTCCGGGCCGAACTCTTTCGACGACAGGCCGTAACGGCCGCCGATCACCCGCGGCAGCGTGGCGCGCTCCCCCCGGCTGTAGGCTTCCGCCAGCGCGGTCATCACGTCCAGATACAGCGGCTCGGCCAGCGCGCCCGGCTCTTTGGTGCGATCGAGCACCGCGACGCTGCGCACGCTGTCCGGCAGCGCGCCGAGCAGATGCTGGGCGGAGAACGGCCGGAACAGCCGCACCTTCAGCACGCCGACTTTCTCGCCGCGGGTCAGCAGGGTGTCGATCACTTCTTCGCAGGTGCCGGCGGCGGAACCCATCACCACCACCACGCGTTCGGCCTGCGGGTGGCCGTAATAGTCGAACGGCCGATAGCGGCGGCCGGTGAGGGCGGCGAAGGCTTCCATGGCGTCGATCACGTGTTGGCCGGTGGCGTCATACCACGGGTTGGTGGCTTCGCGCGACTGGAAATAGGTGTCCGGGTTGGCGGAAGTGCCGCGCACCACCGGGTGATCCGGCGACAGCGCCCGGCTGCGGTGCGCGTCGATCGCCGCCTGCGGCAGCATCTGCCGCAGCGTATCGTCGCTCAGCGGCACAATCTTGTTGATCTCGTGCGAGGTGCGGAAACCGTCGAAGAAATGGATAAACGGCACGCGCGCGTTGAGGGTGGCGGTCTGCGAGATCAGCGCGAAGTCCTGCGCCTCCTGCACGTTGCCGGCACACAGCATGGCGCAGCCGGTTTGGCGCACCGCCATCACGTCCGAATGGTCGCCGAAGATGGACAGCGCGTGCGTGGCCACGGTGCGCGCGGCGACGTGCAGCACGAACGGCGTCAGCTCGCCGGCCAGTTTGTACAGCGTGGGGATCATCAGCAGCAGGCCCTGCGATGAAGTGAACGAGGTCGACAGCGCGCCGGTTTGCAAGGCGCCGTGCACGGTGGCGATCGCGCCGCCTTCCGACTGCATTTCCACCACCCGCGGAATATCGCCCCAGATGTTTTGCCGGCCATCGCCGGACCAGGCATCAGCCTGCTCCGCCATGGTGGAGCTTGGCGTTATAGGGTAGATGGCAATCACTTCGTTGGTGCGATAGGCCACGGAAGCGACTGCATTATTACCATCTGTAGTTATCATCGGCGTTACCTTTTCATTGCTCACAAAGCCGCGAAAGCGCACTTTCGCAGTAATGGAAAAAAGTCTAACAGAGGGGGCGAACGCGGCTTTATCGCGTTTGTGTGGCGGGTGATAAATCGTCAAAGGCATATTTCCTCACCGATTAGGGGCCGGCGGCAATAAATTGTTTTCACCGTTTAAAGACAATTTATTTCCGGCGCGTCATAATTGCGCATCGGCAAATTGACAGAAGAAAACCATGAGCGCATTTATGTATTTGACGATGGCGATAGTCGCGGAAGTGATCGCCACCACCATGTTGAAAGCCTCTGAGGGCTTTACCCGCCTGTGGCCGTCGCTGCTGGTGGTGCTGGGCTACGGCGTGGCGTTTTGGGGGCTGTCGATGGTGGTCAAGAGCATGCCGCTGGGCATCGTGTATGCGATTTGGTCGGGCATGGGGATTGTGCTGGTGTCGGTCGCCGCGGTGTTCGTTTATCAGCAAAAATTGGATTGGCCGGCGATCGTCGGCATGGGATTAATTATTGCCGGCGTGCTGGTGATTAATTTACTGTCGAAAGCCTCGGTGCACTGAGTGTTATTTTGATGTAAAAAAAGCCGGCGTGACAGCAAGTCGCGCCGGTTGAAGAATTCAGTCATCATTCACTGAAAATAGTGGAATGCTAATTACTTAGCGCCGCCAGCATAGACACAAATATCGTTCTCTCCGGTAGCAAAAAATGCGCCGCTGCAATGAAAGCACACGAAGATAATTAATACCGCTGTCGCGAGTAAAACTTCCTCGATGGCCGCGGTGACGTTATCACTTTTTTGCGTGCGGCCAGCGCCTGACAGCGAGTGGCGCCGTCACGGAAATATTCTGCAAACAAAATAAATGTTCGGCCGGCGCAAAAAAACGACAAATAATGGCTGGAATATATTTTCATTATTTATATATCGAGCTAGATTAAACAAGTTTGCATCAAAGATAGCGAAACGTGTCCGCCAAGTGACGCGCGTTATCAGCAATGGCGATTTTACACAGCGCAGTTCCGGGTTCAGGAGTGGGATAATGACGACATCAAAATGGCTGCTTGCCAGCGCCGTGCTGCTTTTAGCCGCCTGCAGCAGCAATAACGAAGAGCCAGTACAGCAGGGCAACAGTGCCAGAATCAATACGTTGCAGACCAGCGCCGATTGCGCGGCGGTCGGCGGCGTTACCACCATCGCGCACAACTTGAACGGTGAAGCGCTGCGCATGTGCCAGATGCCGAACGGCAAGCAGTGCGAAGAACGTACGCTGGCCCTGGGCAGCTGCGCCGGGTAAGCCCGCGGCGCCTGGCCTGCAGGATCAATACACCCAATCGCGCAGGGTATAAATAAGCGTGTGGCCGCTGCCGGTGAGCGTCAGCTGCTGTGCGTTTAGCGTCACTTCGGCGCCGTTTTCCAGCACGGTGCCAATCACCCGATCCCAGCGGTTGCGCGGCTCATCAGGGCACAGCTTGCGCGTGGTGGCCAGCGATTTCACCGTCAGCACGCCGTCGCGTAATTGCCCCTGGCCGAAAAAGCGGTTGCACATCGTGCCGGAGACATGCAGGTTCTCGCCGAACTCCAGATTGAGCAGGCCGCCGCCCGCCGGTGATTTTGCCGTTTCGCCATCCACGCTTTGCAACACGAAGTTGTGATGCAACAGATCGCCTGGCGTGACGGCCGTGTGTGGTTTCATGCTGCACCCCGCTAAGGCCAGCGCCGCAAGGGCGGCTACCGTGGTTTTTCTCATCGCGTTCTCTCAAATAAACAGGGCGCCGCAAGGGCGCCCCGAGGTTACGCTCAGGCGTTCAACTGGTTCGGGCAGGTTTCGCCGCGATCCAACTGGCTGATGTTCTGCAGCGTGGTTTGTGAAATGCTGGTCAGCGCCTCTTCAGTCAGGAAAGCCTGATGGCCGGTGAACAGCACGTTGTGGCAGGCCGAGAGGCGGCGGAACACGTCGTCCTGAATCACATCGTTAGACTTGTCCTCAAAGAACAGATCGCGTTCGTTCTCGTAGACGTCCATCCCGAGGGCGCCGATTTTTTGCTGCTTCAGCGCATCGATGGCGGCGGTGGAATCGATCAGCGCGCCGCGGCTGGTGTTGATCACCATTACGCCGTTTTTCATCATCGCGAAGGCGTCGGCATTCAGCAGGTGGTGGTTCTCCGGCGTCAGCGGGCAGTGCAGGGTGATCACGTCGGATTGCGCGTACAGCGTCTTCAGATCGACATACTCCGCGCCCAGTTCCAGCGCCTGTTCGCTCGGGAACGGATCGTAGGCCAGCAGTTTCATGCCGAAGCCTTTCAGAATGCGCATCGTCGCCACGCCGATTTTACCGGTGCCGATCACGCCAGCGGTGCGATTGTGCATGTTAAAGCCGATCAGCCCTTCCAGCGAGAAGTTGGCGTCGCGGGTACGCTGATAAGCGCGGTGAATACGGCGGTTCAGGCACATCATCATGCCGACCGCGTGTTCTGCCACGGCCTCCGGCGAGTAGGCCGGCACGCGCACCACCTTGATACCCAGTTCTTTGGCGGCGTCCAGATCGACGTTATTGAAACCGGCGCAGCGCAGGGCGAGAATTTCGACGCCCAGCGCCGCCAGTTCTTCGAGCACTTCACGGCTGCCGTCGTCGTTGACGAAGATACACACCGCCTTGCAACCGGCGGCCGTTTTGGCGGTTTTTTTACTGAGTAAAAAGTCGAAGAATTCCAGCTCATAGCCAAACTGCTGATTCACCAGTTCGAGGTATTTACGGTCATACTGTTTGGTACTGTATATCGCCAATTTCATCGTGGTTTCTCCACCGTGATTTTGTGATCAATTTAACAGATTTTAGTAAATTCGACAATTGGTTAGCCCGTTTCGACATAGCCGAAATCGCTGCTGCAAGACTGCGGTGGGCCTGGATACGATGGAGGGAAGACGACGGTGGCGGCAGGCGGCAAAAAAATCCCCACGGGGGTGTGGGGAATGGCTTCTCTAGTACATAGTTAGCTAGCAGCTAAACTTTTATTAGAATGGTTGCAAGACTATTAATCATCAACGGTAACAACAATAACAAAAGTCTGAAAACCGTCCTGTTTATGTGATGTATATGTAACGAAAATCTACAACCCCGCACACGTTTGCGCCAAAAAGGTGCAAATCGCTTCTGCGAGCCCGCTCGGCTTCACCCTATGTCAAATTCGTGCCATCATTATTGTCAATTCAGGCATAGACTTAACCAATGCCTAACTCAGGAACGAAGCAATCATTTAATGACCAGGCGATTGAAAGTATTCATAGGGACGGTGGCGGGCTGCGCAATCCTGGTGCTGGCGTTGTGGCAAACCTTGCCGCGCTGGCTGCCGGGGGTGTTATCGCATTGGTTGCCGGCGGGGAGCCGCCTGGAATTGCAGGGCAAATTGCACTGGCACCAGGGCGGGCTGGCGTTGGCGGGGGCGCGTTTCACTGCGCAAGATTGCCTGTTGGCCAACGTAGGGCCGACGCGGCTGGCTTATCGCCAGGGCCGCTGGCAGCTGTCGAGCGATAAGGTCAGCGTCGATAGCGCCTGTTTGTCAAAACTGCCGAGCGGCGACGCCAACAGCGCGCCGCTGGCGCTCGATCAGCTGCAGCAACAGCTGCCGCCGCTGGATCTCACCATTAATGACCTGACGCTCATTCCCTGGCAGCGCTATGCCGGCAAGCTGCAGCTTTCCTCCGGCCCCGACGGGCAACGTCTGCATTATCGGGGTCCGAATCTCAGCGCCGAGGCACAGCTGGATGAAAAACAGCAGCTGACGTTGCAGAGCCTGACCGTGGTTCCGCCCAACAGCGCACAACCTTTGCACCTCGCCGGCAAGATAACCATCCCGTTGGATCTGGCCAGCCTGCCGACGCAGGGCGCGTTGCAGGGGGAAATGCAAACCGCCTATCTGGAAAAACCGGTATTGCTGGACATGCGCTGGCAACAGCAGCAGGGCGTATTGACGGTGAGCGAGAAAGGCGACGATCGCCCGCTGGCGGTGTTGCCGTGGGAAGTCTCGCCGCAGCGGGTCAGCATCAAGCAGGGCGAGTGGCGTTGGCCGTACAGCGAGCAGCCGTTGAACGGCGGGCTCAGCATCGCGCTGCACGATTGGAGCAAAGGGCTGGATGAAACGGAGATCAGCGCGCGGCTGAACGTGATCACCGCGGGTCACAACGGCAAGGGCAATGCGGTGCTCACCCTCGGGCCGGGCAAGGTGGGGTTGACCGACAGCGATCTGCGCTTCCAACTGACCGGCCAGGCCAATCTGGCCGACTTTTCCACTACCGCGTCGATCCCGGGAGTGATCGGCGGCAGCATTCTCAACCCGACGCTGGTGCTGCAGCCCGGTTCGCTGCTGCGCCTGTGGGGCAAGGTGACGCCGGAAATGACGCTGGAAGAGGCGCGTTTGCCGCTGGCGGGCGTGAAGGTGACCGCCGCCGGCATCACCGGCCGCCTACAGGCGATTTTGAGCGCCAGCGACAGTTACTGGGGCCGCTTCAAGCTGCACCTGGACGGCCAGGCACAGGATTTCTGGCCGGACAAGGGCAACTGGCAATGGCGTTACTGGGGCAATGGCCGCTTGCCGCCGCTGCAGGCCGCCTGGGACGTCGCCGGCAGCGGCCGTTGGCGCGACAGTGAGTTGGTGCTCGACAAACTTTCCACCGGCTTCGATAAGTTGAAGTACGGTCTGGTGACGGTCGCCGCGCCGCGCCTGAGCCTCAATCAGCCGCTGCGCTGGCGGCGTGATGAACAAAGTCCGCAGTTCAACGGCGAGTTGCAGCTGGCGGCGGATAAGGTCAGCTTCAGCGACGGCGGCTATCTGCCGGCGCCGGTGCTGGCGCTGCAGGTAAACGGCCGTTCACCGGACAGTTTCCAACTGCAGGGCAAACTGCAGGCGCAACAGATTGGGCCGATCGCGCTGCGCGGCCGTTGGGACGGCGAACGTCTGCGCGGCGAAGCCTGGTGGCCGAAACAGTCGCTGAAGGTGTTCCAACCGCTGCTGGCGCCGGATCTCAATCTCACGCTGCGCGACGGCGAGTTTTACGCGCAGTCGGCGTTTTCCGCCGCTCGCGAACAGGGGTTCGAGGCCGGTGGCCACTGGGTGGTGAAAAACGGCGGCATGTGGCTGAAGGACGGCGAGATGAGCGGCCTGGATTTTATCCTGTCGTACCGGTTCAAGCAGCATCAGTGGCAATTGGGGGCCAAACAGCCGGTGTCGCTGCGCATCAAGTCTTTCACCAACCTGTTCGAGATGCAGAATATCTCCGCCGATCTGCAGGGCACCTATCCTTATAGCGAAAGGCAGCCGCTGACGTTGAGCAACGTCGGCGTGGACATGCTCAACGGGCATATCAGCCTGTCGGCGCTGCGGTTGCCGCAGCATGACGCTGCGGTGCTGAAGCTGGACAAGGTCGATCTCAGCGCGTTGTTCACCGCCCTGAAACCGAAGCAGTTCGCCATGTCCGGCCGGGTCGACGGCGAACTGCCGCTGTTCCTGAATCACCCGAAATGGCTGGTGCAAAACGGCTGGATCGCCAACGCCGGCACCCTGACGCTGCGGCTGGACAAAGACATGGCCGACGCCATCGGCAGCAATAACCTGGCGACCGGCGCGGCGATCGACTGGCTGCGCTACATGGAAATCAACCGTTCGCACGCCCGGGTCGATCTCGACAACCTGGGCGAGCTGACGCTGAGCGCGCGCATCGACGGCATCAATCCGCAGAAAAGCGCCAAGCGCGAGGTGATCCTGAACTATCGCCATCAGGAAAACGTGTTTCAGCTGTGGCGCAGTTTGCGCTTCGGCGACAATTTACAGGAGTGGCTGGAGCAGGCCCTCTCACAACCTGGGGAGCAACAATGAAAATCATGAGTGTGTCGGCGCTGGCAGCGGTGCTGTGCGTTTCGCTGCTGAGCGGCTGCGTGCCGCGCATCGAGGTGGCGACGCCGAAGGATCCGATCACCATCAATATGAACGTCAAGATCGAGCATGAGATTCATATCAAGGTGGATAAGGACGTCGAAAACCTGCTGAAAACCCAAAGCGGTCTGTTCTAGGAGCCGACATGAAAAAACGTTATGTGTGGCTGGCCGGCGCCGCCTGGCTGTTCAGCAGCGTGGCGATGGCGCTGACGCTGGATGAGGCGAAGCAGCAAGGGCGGGTGGGCGAAACCCTGAGCGGCTATATTGCGCCGGTGAAACAGGATGCGGAAACACTGGCGCTGGTGAAGCGCATCAACGCCGGCCGCGCCGAGAAGTATCAGGAAGTGGCGGACGGCAACCATATCGCCGTCGACGAAGTGGCGCGCATGGCGGGGCAGAAGCTGGTGACGCGTGCGCAGAGCGGCGAGTATGTGCGCGGCATCAACGGACAATGGTTGAAGAAATAAAAAAAGCGCGCCGTCTGGCGCGCTAAATGATACGGATAGATGATTATTATGAGGGTAGTGCAGGTTTGACAGGACTTGCCTTTTGTCCGGCAGGGGCACGGCGCCCCTGCGCAGGGTCTTAGGCAGCAACCACCTGAGACAGGGCCGCTTTGGCGTCTTCCTGTGCTTTGGTCGCCACTTCCGGGCCGTAGGCGATGCCTTCCGCGAAGACGAACTCCACGTCGGTAATGCCGATGAAGCCCAGGAACAGACGCAGGTAAGGTTCTACCAGGTCGGTTGGGGTGCCTTTATGGATGCCGCCGCGGCTGGTCAGGATCACGGCGCGTTTGTTTTTCACCAGGCCTTCCGGACCGTTTTCGGTGTAGCGGAAGGTCACGCCGGCGCGGGCAACCAGATCGAAATAGTTTTTCAGCTGGGTCGGGATGTTGAAGTTGTACATCGGTGCGGCAATCACGATGACGTCATTGGCCTGCAGCTCGGCGATCAGCTCGTCCGACAGCGCCAGCGCTTCTTGTTGACGCGGGGTCAACGGCGCATCGGAAGGACGCAGCGCGCCAACCAGTTCGCCGTCCAGCACCGGGATTGGCTGTGCGGCCAGATCGCGTACGGTGATGGTGTCGCCGCTATGGGCGTTGCTCCATTGCTCTACGAAGAAATCGGCCAGTTGGTTAGACTGAGAGTAGGTCGCCAGGATGCTTGATTTCAGAACCAATACGTTGCTCATCGATAATTCCTTACGTTGTGACAGTGACATCAGGACTCAGCGTCCCTTGCATGAAGTACATGCTATTCACATTCCTCCAACAGTGATAGCGCAATATTTCGAGATCTTCGTTCGATTTTATTGAATGACATGCCGAGGTTTTGCTCGCGGAAGTAGGGCGAAAAAGCCGTTTGTGATAGGCTGTGCGGCTAAAGCAAAAAAATCGCTAAAAAAACATTAAACCGTTGCCAAGCCTGGCCTTGGCGGCGAAGAAACAAGGAACACCGAACGTGAAATCTCCGCTCGAGGCACTGCCGGCCCAACTGGGCGAGCTGATGCTCCGCGATCAACAACGCCTGCGTCGTCGCCTGCAGGGCGCACGAAAAATCAAAAATCCCGATGCCCAGCTGGCGGTTGCCGCCGAAGTGGAAAGCGACATCGCGGCGGCGCGGCAAAAAGTGCTGGCGCGCGCCGCGTCTTGCCCGCGCATTACCTATCCGGAAAGCCTGCCGGTCAGTCAGAAAAAGCAGGACATTTTAAACGCTGTCCGCGATCACCAGGTGGTGATCGTCGCCGGGGAGACCGGTTCGGGGAAAACCACCCAGTTGCCGAAGATCTGTCTGGAGCTGGGGCGTGGGGTGAAAGGGCTGATCGGCCACACCCAGCCGCGCCGCCTGGCGGCGCGCACCGTCGCCAACCGCATCGCCGACGAGCTGGAAACCCCGCTCGGCGGCAGCGTCGGTTACAAGGTGCGCTTCAACGATCAGGTCGGGGAAAACACCCTGGTCAAGCTGATGACCGACGGCATCTTGCTGGCGGAAATTCAGCAGGATCGCCTGCTGATGCAGTACGACACGCTGATCATCGATGAAGCGCACGAGCGCAGCCTCAACATCGACTTTATTCTCGGCTACCTGCGCGAACTGTTGCCTAAGCGCCCGGATCTCAAGGTGATCATCACCTCGGCGACCATCGATCCGCAGCGCTTCTCGCGCCATTTCAACAATGCGCCGATCATCGAGGTTTCCGGCCGCACTTACCCGGTGGAGGTGCGTTACCGCCCGGTGGTCGACGACGGCGACGATACCGACCGCGACCAGCTGCAGGCGATTTTCGATGCGGTGGACGAGCTTGGGCGCGAAGGGCCGGGCGACATTCTGATTTTCATGAGCGGCGAGCGCGAGATCCGCGACACCGCCGACGCTCTGAACCGCCTCAATTTGCCGCACACCGAAGTGCTGCCGCTGTATGCGCGCCTGTCGAACAGCGAGCAGAACCGGGTGTTCCAGTCGCACCACGGCCGCCGCATCGTGCTGGCCACCAACGTGGCGGAAACCTCGCTGACGGTGCCGGGCATCAAATACGTCATCGATCCGGGCACCGCGCGCATCAGCCGCTACAGCTTCCGCACCAAGGTGCAACGCCTGCCGATCGAGCCGGTGTCGCAGGCTTCCGCCAACCAGCGTAAAGGGCGTTGCGGCCGCGTGTCGGAAGGGGTGTGCATCCGTTTATATTCCGAACAGGATTTCCTGTCGCGGCCGGCGTTTACCGATCCGGAAATTCTGCGCACCAACCTGGCGTCGGTCATTCTGCAGATGACCTCGCTGGGGCTGGGCGACATCGCCGCGTTTCCGTTCGTCGAAGCGCCGGATAAACGCAACATTCAGGATGGCGTGCGCCTGCTGGAAGAGCTGGGGGCGATCGCCACCGCCGACAACGGCCACTATCAGCTGACGCCGCAGGGCCGTCAGCTGGCGCAGTTGCCGATTGACCCGCGTCTGGCGCGCATGGTGCTGGAGGCGCAGAAGAGCGGCAGCGTGCGCGAGGTGATGATCATCACCGCCGCGCTGTCGATTCAGGATCCGCGTGAGCGCCCGATGGACAAGCAGCAGGCCTCGGACGAAAAACACCGCCGCTTCGCCGACAAAGACTCCGATTTCCTGGCGTTCGTCAACCTGTGGGATTATCTGCAGGAGCAGCAAAAGGCGAACTCTTCCAGCCAGTTCCGCCGGCTGTGCCGCAACGATTTCCTCAACTACCTGCGGGTGCGCGAGTGGCAGGATATCTATACCCAGCTGCGCCAGGTGGTGAAAGAGCTGGGGCTGCCGATCAACAGCACGCCTTCCGACTACCGCAGCGTGCACACCGCGCTGCTGACCGGCTTGCTGTCGCACATTGGCCAGAAGGATGCGGACAAGCAGGAATACACCGGCGCGCGCAATGCCCGCTTCTCGATCTTCCCCGGTTCCGGCCTGTTCAAAAAGCCGCCGAAGTGGACCATGGTGGCCGAACTGGTGGAAACCAGCCGCCTGTGGGGGCGCATCGCCGCGCGCATCGAACCGGAATGGATCGAGCCGCTGGCTCAGCATCTGGTGAAACACAGCTACAGCGAGCCGCACTGGTCGAAGTCGCAAGGGGCGGTGATGGCCAGTGAAAAGGTCACGCTGTTCGGTTTGCCGATCGTCGCGGCGCGCCAGGTCAATTACGGCGCCATCGATCCATTGCTGTGCCGTGAGCTGTTTATTCGCCATGCGCTGGTGGAGGGCGACTGGCAGACGCGCCACGCCTTCTTCCGTGAAAACCAAAAGCTGCGCGCCGAAGTGGAAGAGCTGGAGCATAAATCGCGCCGCCGCGACATTCTGGTGGACGACGAAACGCTGTTCGGCTTCTACGATCGCCGCATCCCCAACGACGTGGTTTCCGGCCGTCATTTCGACAGCTGGTGGAAGAATGCCGCCAAGCAGCAGCCGGATCTGCTGAACTTCGAAAAAGAGATGCTGATCAAAGACGGCGCCAACAAGATCAGCGCGCTGGACTACCCGAACTTCTGGCATCAGGGCAATCTCAAGCTGCGGCTGAGCTACCAGTTTGAACCGGGCACCGACGCCGACGGCGTGACGGCGCACATTCCGTTGCCGATCCTCAATCAGGTGGAGGAGCAGGGCTTCGAGTGGCAGATCCCCGGCATCCGCCGTGAGCTGGTGATCGCGCTGATCAAGTCGCTGCCGAAACCGGTGCGCCGCAACTTCGTGCCGGCGCCGAACTACGCCGAAGCGTTCCTCGGCCGCGTTACGGCGCTGGAATCGCCGCTGCTGGACGCGCTGGAGCGCGAGCTGCGGCGCATGACTGGCGTGACCGTGTCACGTGATGACTGGCAATGGGATCAGGTGCCCGATCACCTGAAAATGACTTTCCGCGTGGTGGGCGAGAAGAACCAGACGCTGCGCGAAGGCAAAGACCTGGCCGCGTTGCGCCTGCAGCTGAAAGAGAAGGTGCAGGAGACGCTGTCGGCGGTGGCCGATGACGGGCTGGAGCAGAGCAATCTGCATGTCTGGAGCTTTGGTCAACTGCCGGCGTTCTACGAGCAGAAGCGCGGCGGCTATTCGATGAAGGCCTACCCGGCGCTGGTGGATGAGAAGGACAGCGTGGCGATCCGTCTGTTCGACAGCGAAAGCGAGCAGCAACAGGCTATGTGGCAAGGTACGCGCCGTCTGCTGCTGCTGAATATTCCTTCGCCGATTAAGTACCTGCATGAAAAGCTGCCGAACAAGGCCAAACTGGGGCTTTATTTCAACCCGTACGGCAAGGTGCTGGAGCTGATCGACGACTGCATTTCGTGCGGCATCGACAAGCTGATCGCCGAACACGGCGGCCCGGTCTGGCAGGAAGAAGGCTTTGCGCGTTTGCAAGAGCAGATCCGCGCCGAGTTGAACGACACGGTGGTCGAGGTGGCCAAACAGGTTGAGCAGATCCTGACGGCGGTCTTCAACATCAACAAGCGGCTGAAAGGCCGGGTGGACATGTCGTTGGCGCTGGCGCTGTCGGACATCAAGACCCAGCTCGGTGGCCTGGTCTATCGTGGCTTCGTCACCGGCAACGGATGGAAACGCCTGCCGGACACGCTGCGCTACCTGCAGGCGATCGAGCGGCGGTTGGAAAAACTGGCTATCGATCCGCACCGCGATCGCGCGCAGATGCTGCGGGTGGAGCAGGTACAGCAGGCGTGGCAGCAGTGGCTGAACAAGCTGCCGCCGAAGCGACAGCAGGAGGAAGAGGTGAAGGCGGTGCGCTGGATGATCGAAGAGCTGCGCGTCAGCCTGTTCGCGCAGCAGTTGGGCACGCCTTACCCGATCTCCGACAAACGCATTTTGCAAACTATCGAGCAGCTTTCGGGTTAAGCTCGGGCGCGCCGGCCGGCAAGCGGCCGGCGCAGCGCAAGTTGAAATTCAGGGAACAGATAAACAGCCACGGCGCTTGATGCGCCGTGGCGAGAGCTACTTGCCCGCCGCCAGGGCGTCCAGCGCGTCGCGGATGCCGGGCACCGCCAGGGCGCGGTTATCGGCGCGATAGCGATCTTTCGCCGCCGGCGCCGAGCTTTGGATGGCGATCAGCTGCCAGCCGTCGGCGGTTTTCAACAGCAGCGGTGAGCCGCTGTCGCCGGGCAGGGTATCACACTGGTGCGACAATACGCCTTGCTGGGCCCAGCCGGTGACCTTGCAGTTTTGGTGGCTGTAGAGGTCATCCAGATGATCCTCCGGGTAACCCGCCTGAGTGATCAGCCGTTTGGCCTGTTTCAGGGCCTGGGTCAGCGCCTTGCTGTCGCCTTGCCACAGCGGCAACGGTGCGATCGGCAACGGCTTTTTGTCTTTCAGCCGGATCAGCGCAAAATCATAAGCGGCCGCAGCGGGCGGGACGATCCAGCCATCGCCGTCCGGCTTCAGCTTTTTGCCCAGCTTGCTGTCGACCAGGGTCTCGATATCGCCGGTTTGATACTGCCAGGATTTATCGCCTGCCACAAAGCGCAGAGCGATGGCTTTATCCAGTTGCCCGGGCGGCGCCAGCACGCAGTGGCCGGCGGTCAGCGCCAGGTGCGGGGAGATCAGCGTGGCGGTACACAGATTGCCGCTGGCGGTTTCGACCTGGCCGATGGCTTGCCACGGCTGGGCGGCGGTATCCGTGACCTTGATTCGTTCATCTTTGCCGAAAAACAGACGCGTTTGCTCGGCCTTGGACGGGCCGTCGGCGCGTGCCGCCTGAGCAGCGATGAGCGGGAGTGAGCACAGCAACAGTAAAACGGATATGCGCATAGATCTCTTGCCTGACAAATACGGATCATCCATAAACACACTGAATGCTAACTATAGACTGATTTAGCAGCCATGTGGATGGGCAATAATTGATTTTTCAATAATTTCCCGCCGGCAACGCGGCAGGCTACAGGTAAAAAAAGACGGCGATCAGTCCGCAAAGGATCAGGGCGGTCAGAACGATCTCGAACAGGTAGCGGCGCAGCATCAATGAGAACCCCCCGATGAAAAAACACCCGGCGAACCGGGTGTCGTACACGTCAAGCCTGAAGCGGTGAGGGGACCCTCACGTCATTACGCTTTTTTGTGGCTGGTTTTCTTGTGGTGCTTTTTAGCAGCCTGGGCTTTTTGCGCCGGGGCTTTCTTCACGGCTTTTTTGTGATGCTTCTTGGCCGCCTGCGCTTTCTGTACCGGCGCTTTCTTGCCGTGGTGTTTCACCTGAGCTTTAGCCGGCGCAGCGGTGGCGGTGGTGGCGGTAGCCGCAGGTGCGGTGGTGGCAGCCTCGGCAGCGAAAGCCACGGAAGACAGACCCATTGCAGCGGCAACAACCAGAGCTAATACTTTTTTCATCGTAGAATCCTCAACATGACTTTTGGGTATCAACCCCACTGCGGGGCCGTTGAAATGATAGTAGGCAAACGGCGCCCGGCTTTCCGTGAGTGATTGGTTTCGGCATGTAACCTAATGTACAGGGCGACGGCGGCGAGGGGATTGCTGCTATAATGGCCGCCAGGCGCGATAAAAGGGATTGAAAATGAACGAGATAGTGATTCGTTATGGCGTAACCGAACAGGGCGAGGTGCCGCTGGCCTATGAGGACTGGGGCGATGAGACGCACCCGCCGCTGCTGCTCATCATGGGCATCGGCGCGCAGCTGTTGCTGTGGCCTGACGATTTCTGCCGCGCCCTGGTGGCTCAGGGGTTTCGGGTGATCCGTTATGACAACCGCGACGTCGGCCTTTCCGGCAAAACGCAGGCGCAACGCACGCAGCCGTTGTGGCTGCTGATGCTGCGCGCCCAGCTCGGTTGGCAAACGCCGGTGCCTTATACCCTGGCGGACATGGCGACGGACGCGGCGCATCTGCTCGATCATTTACGCATCCCGCAGGCTCACGTACTGGGCGCTTCGATGGGGGGGATGATCGCCCAGGTGCTGGCCGCCGAATACCCGCAGCGCGTCGCCTCGTTATGCATCTTGTTCTCCAGCACCAATCAGCCGCTGTTGCCACCGCCGGCGCCTTCGCTGCTGTGGCTGTTGGTGCGCCGGCCGGCGGCCGATTTGACGCTGCAGCAGCGCCACGAGGGAATGAAGGCCTTCCTGCGCGCGCTCGGTACCCGGTTTTATCCGCCGGAGGAGGCGGAGCTGGATGCATTGGTGAATCGGTTGTTGAAGCGGGGCGTGGATCCCGAAGGCGTGCAGCGGCAACTTTCCGCGTTGCTCGGCAGCGGCGATCTGCGTCGCTACAGCCGGCGCATAGCCGCGCCGACGCTGGTCATTCACGGCGATCGCGATCGGCTGGTACGCAAGGCGGGTGGAGTGGCGATCGCCCGCGCGGTCGTCAACGCCAAATTGCATATTATGCCGGGCATGGGGCATGACCTGCCTGCGCCGTTGAGGCCGCAGCTGGCGGCGATGATCGCCCGTCATGCGCTGGGATGAGAAGCCGGAAGACCGGCGTTTTTTGCTACTTTAGTTACAACATACTAATGGTGGGAGGCCACCTGCCACTCTGTAGCCAAGGCGATGTCGGCAAAGAACGTGCGTTATGAAGCATTATCCGGTCTAGCAGGCGGGAAAATGGCGCGGCAGGGCCGCGCCAGGGGAGATTACAGGTAGCGGTTTTCCAAATGCTGGCGGAAGTAGCGTGGGTTGAGCGCTTCGCCGGTTGCGTTGGCGATCAGCGTCTCGGTCGGGAAACGGCTGCCGTGGCGCCAGATGTTGTGCTGCAACCAGTGGAACAGCGGCTGCAGGTTGCCGGCGGCGATATCTTCGTTCAGCGAAGGCAGGGCCTGACGCACGCTGTGGAACAGCTGCGCGGCGTACATCGCGCCGAGGGTGTAAGTCGGGAAGTAGCCGAAGGCACCGTCGGTCCAGTGAATATCCTGCATGCAGCCGTTGCGGTAGTTGCCGATGGTGTCGAGGCCGAGGTAAGCACTCATCTTCTCATTCCACAGCGCCGGAATGTCTTCCACTTCGATATCGCCTTCGATCAGTGCTTTTTCAATTTCGTAGCGCAGGATGACGTGAGCAGGATAGCTCACTTCGTCGGCGTCGACGCGGATCAGGCCCGGTTTAACGCGCTGGTTGAGGCGAATGAAGTTGGTCTCTTCCAGCGCCGGCTGTTCGCCAAACTGCGCGGTGACTAACGGACGCAAGATTTTCAGGAATTCATTGCCGCGCGCCAGCTGCATTTCGAACAGCAGGCTCTGCGATTCGTGGATAGCGGTAGAACGGGCCAGGGCGACCGGCTGGCCAAGCAGATCGCGCGGCAGGTTTTGCTCGTAGCGGGCGTGGCCGGTCTCGTGCACGATGCCGAGCAGCGCGGTCAGAAACTCTTTCTCGTTGTAACGCGTGGTGATGCGTACATCTTCCGGCACGCCGCCGCAGAACGGGTGGGCGCTGACGTCGACGCGGCCATTGTCGAAGTTGAAACCGAGCAGTTTCATCACGCTCAGGCTCAGCTGACGCTGGGTGTCCACATTAAACGGGCCTTGTGGCGCCTGGCAGGGCTCATTAGCTTGTTTGGCCACCACGCGCTGCAGCAGATCCGGCAGCCAGGTTTTCAGATCGCCGAAGATGCGGTCGAGATCGCTGCTGCGCATGCCTGGCTCATACAGGTTGAGCAGGGCATCATAACGGCTTGTGCCTGCCGCCTGCGCGCGGATCTGCGCCTCTTCCCGGCTGAGCTTGACCACCTCGCGCAGGTTGTCGGCGAAGCCGTCCCAATCGTTGGCCGGGCGCTGGGCGCGCCAGGCGTGTTCGCAGCGCGCACCCGCGAGCGACTTGGCCTCGACCAGCGACGCCGGCAGCAGCACGGCGTCTTCATATTGGCGGCGCATCTCGCGCAGGTTGGCGCGGTCGAGTTCGTCCAGCGTCTCTTGCTGCGCGCGATCCAACAGCGCGCCGGTGCTTTGTGCCGTTAAAATCTGGTGCTGCAGTACGCTCAGCTCGGCCAGCGCTTCGGAGCGCGCCTTGCTGCCGCCCGGTGGCATCATGGTTTGCATGTCCCAACCGGCGATGGCGGACAGGTGGCCGAAACGCGACAACCGGCTGAACAGGGCGCGCAGGTGATCGTAAGCAGACGTGTTGGAATGTGCAGATGTCATTATTATTCGGCTCCAATGAGAAGGTCTGGCGGCATTATGCCAGATCGGCTTTTAAACTGAATGTCGGCTTTACCGGCCAGCAGAAACGGAAACTGGCGCCGCCGAGCGAACTGCCTTCGACGAACACCTGCCCCTGGTAGGCGACGGCGATGGAATGGACGATGGCCAGTCCCAACCCGCAGCCGCCGGTAGCGCGATCGCGGCTGGGGTCGAGACGGACGAAAGGTTCAAACACCCGTTCACGCTCTTCCGGCGGAATGCCCGGCCCGTCATCCTCGACCTGCAAGCAGGCGAGGTCGCCGTCAAACCACAGGCCGACGCGCAGACGCTGTTCGGAATAGCGCAGCGCGTTGTTGACCAGGTTGTCGAGCACGCGCTCCATCAGGCGCAGATCGACGCCGCCGAAGTCGCCGACGTGTGGGATATCGAGCTGGATGTCACGTTCCTGATGAATAAGACGGATATCATCGACCTTGTCCTCAAGCCATTTTGGCAGATCGATGGGTTCAATGTTTAACGCAACCTGCGGGCGGTCCAAACGGGCATAGGTCAGCAGCTCGTCGATCAGCGACTCCAGCTGGCCGATATCGCGGTTCAGCGCCTGCTGCTCGCTTTCGGACAGATTATCGCTCATTTCGAGCCGGTAACGCAGGCGCACCAGCGGCGTTCGCAGCTCGTGCGCGATGCCGTCGATCAGCTGTTTCTTGCTGGCGATCAGGGTGTTGACGCTGTCGGCCATCTGGTTGAACGCCACGCCGAGCCGGCTCAGGCTGGAGGTGGGATCGAAGTGGGTGCGCTCATCCAGATGCCCGGCGCCGAGCCGCTGGGCGGCGTTTTCCAATTTGAGCAGGTCTTGCCAGTGCGGCCGCATCCACAGAAACACCGGCAGCGCCAGCGACATGCCGATAAACACCAGCAATACCAGATCCAGCAGGCGCATCTGGTGCAGGTAGAACAGATAAGGAATGGGGCCGACCACTAACACGTAGTGGCTGCGCGGAATGCGCTGCATAAAGGTGTACTGATCGTCGAGGGCGATGATTTCCCCCAGCCGCAGCCGTTTTTTCAGATCCTCGCTCAGCGCCTGTTTGCCGAGCGGTTCGATATGCAGTTTGAACGACAGATTGAGATCCAGCGTGGCAATGGTCTTGTTCCAGTCCTTCAACGGGATTTCACGCAGCTCGCTGCGCATCAGGTACAGCGAACTTTTCATCAGATCGTCCATCGACTGGCGGCCGGCGCGCTCGGCGGTCACCTTGTACACCAGGCCAACCAGCATCGCCATCACCAGAAAACAGACGAACAGCAACAGGAAGAACTGGACGAAAAGTTTTCTCATTGTTGCACCGATGCCCAGGCGTTAGGGGCGAACAGATAGCCTTTATTGCGCACGGTCTTGATGCGGAACGGTTCCAGCGCGTTATCGTACAGCTTGCGGCGCAGGCGGGAGATCGCCACGTCGATGCTGCGATCCATGCCGTCATAGCTTACGCCGCGCAGGTTTTGCAGCAACGCCTCACGATCCATGATCTGCCCGGCGTGGGTCGCCAATTCCCACAACAAATCGAAATCCGAGGTGGACAGGGTGATCGTCTCTTCGCCCAGCGTGACCTGCCGGTTGACCGGATCGATGCACAACAGCCCGAAATGCAGCGCGTTGTGCTGGGTGAGCGGCTGAACCGACTCTTCTTTCGGCTGCTGGCTGTGTTGGCGCAGGTGCAAACGCAGGCGGGCCAGCAACACCGCCGGCGGCGTGGTTTTCAGGATATAGTCGTTGGCGCCCATCTCCAGCGACAGAATATGGTTCATGTCGCTGTCGAGCGAGGTGAGCAGCACGATCGGGCCGGGGAAGGTAGGGCGCAGATCGCGGCACAGCGTCATGCCGTCTTTGCCGGGCAGCATGATGTCCAGCAGCACCAAATCGGGTTGCTCGCGCTCAATGCGCGCCTGCGCGCTGTCGCCGCGCGGTTCGATCAGCACCTCGATGTCGTGTTTGCCCAGATAGGCGGCGATCAGCTTGCCGACTTCAGGATCGTCTTCCACAAAAACAATTTTATGCATATGCCCGTGTTTTAATAAGAAAAGCGGATTTCAGCATAGCGCGGCCTACAGCGATGCGCCATGCGGATCTTTGCCTCAGCGCAGCGGCCGCCCGCCGTCGACGCCGTGGGTGCGGCCGGTCACGTAACGGCTCTCCAGCAGGTAGTTCACCAGATTGACCACTTCGCTCTCGCCCGGCGCGACCTTCATCAGCGATTTCGCCAGCGCTTGTTGGCGGTAGGCTTCATCGTCGCCCGGATTGAAGATGATCAGCGCCGGCGCGATGGCGTTGACTTTCACCTCCGGCGCCAGCTTGCGGGCGAACGATCGGGTCATATTGTCCAGCGCGGCCTTGCTGGCGGCGTAGGCGATATGTTTGTCGCTGCCTTTTTCCACCACGTAGTCGGTCAGATGGATAATGTCAGCGCCTGCCTGGCCCTGGCCGGTCAGGCAAGATTCGAGCAGTTGGTTGAGCAAATAGGGCGTATAGACGTGAATTTGCAGCATCGCCGCCATCACTTGCTCCGGCGGCACTTCTGCCGACTCGGCCTGCCAGGCGCTGGCGTTGTGGATCACCGCGCGCAATTTGGGCGCCACCTGCCGCACCTGGTCGGCGAAACGGTAGATACCTTCGTGCGTGGAAAAATCGCCTTGAATGCAACTGGCGCCCAAGGCTTTCAACTCGGTCATCGCCGGATATTCGCTGCGATAGGCGATGATGACGGGAACGCCGCGCTGGAGAAACGCTCTGGCGAGCGCCAGCCCGATGCGCCGCGCGCCGCCGGTTATCAGCACCGGGGCAGAGTTGGGGTGTTCCATTGATTAAAGCTCCTGGACAGACTGGCAAACAATAGGGGAATTATGCCATCATACGGCGGAAAGTCGTTAAAGCTTCGCATGATTATCCATTTCTGGATGTAAGATCCCCAATGCGTTTCAGGTTGCCGCCCGGCGGCGGCTTGAAAGACCACGGGTTAACACTGGCCATGAGAGGAATGAGGGGATGAACAGCAATCACCTTGCATCCATCGCGCGCAGTGAGAAAATCTGTTTCGACTATATGGATTTTCTGTCCGCATCGTGCAGGAAGCACTGGCGCTTTGTTGATGCTATTTATGGTGTGATGCCGATCTTCGGCATGGTGTTGAAATCGCGCGTGACCACGTCACAAACGCGCAAAGAGCAGTTGAAAGAGCTGGCGCTGCAAGTGGTGTCGACACAGGTCAGCGATGAAACCAATATCGTACGCCTGATTGACCTGGCGCAACAGCAGGGCCTGACGGTGTTTGATATTCAGTTGCCCTATGCGCTGGAAGCGCAACAGCTGGCGGCCATTCAAAAAGAGTGCGAGGAAGGCATTGCGATCGCCCTGGTGGGTGAGCGCATGACCATCACCATTCCCCCTAAAAGCTGACCGGGTGTACCGCCCCGGCCGCCCGTTCATGGTTAGGCAATTGACTTACCGCGATGGCCTAACCATGAACGTGATGTCTCAAGCCGCATGACGGCCGGCGTCTAGAGCTGGGTCCCGGCATTCGGGCCGGAGCGCAGGGTATAAATACTGTCTATATGAATTAACACCGCGTACTTCGGCGGCTTCATCCCATTTTTTTCCGCAAACGTCAACGCATCGTCAAACGGCTTGCCCGCCAGAAACAGTTCGGGCGTGCCAACGAAGCGGTAACCGTCCAGCGCCTCGCGATCGATGATCACCACGGCCATTTTCGAGCCGGCCTTGATGTTTTTCAGCGTTTGGCCACCGGTATTTTCGTTGTAAATCAGCGTACGGTCATCATAGAGGCGCAAAGAGCGCTTGGGGCCGATATCGGGAACGCCGTTCGGGCTGCTGGTCGCCTGCACAGGCAGCTGTTTAGCCAGCATCTTCTTCATCTCGTCATTCAATTCTTTCATTACAGATGACCCTCAGATTGGTGTGTCACTTTTAATGCAAGGTAGCGGAAGCGTTGGCTGCCGGCGCGCAGACGCTGGTTTCCGGCAGCCGGTGTTCGCGCAGCAAGTGCAGGGTTTCAATCCTGAAACGCAGCAGGTGCCGTTCGGCGATCTGCTGCATCTGTTCGCACAGCGACGTATCGTCCAACAGTTGCTCGATAGCGACTCGGGCCTGATGAACATGCAGCTCGACGCCGCGAAGAGGCTTCTGCCGCAGGCGCAGATGGGTAATGTTGTTGAACGTGACGATCAGCGCGGCAAGGGCAGACTCGAAAATATTCAGCGCTTCAAATCTGGCGGTATATTCCGCATTCAGCCAGGGCTTCTCGGCGATGATCGCCTGAGCCCCCTCCAGCGCCTGTTGATAGCGCGCCATCGCCAGGCGATCGCGCCGCTGATTGAATGCCGTGTTGCCCTCAGCGATCCGTGCTTCCCAATCGGCAAACAAGGGTAATGCGTGCAGCAGTTTTTCAGCCATGAAATGCCTTCCATTTTCAGCCTGTCTAAACCCGCCACCTGACGCCTCTCGGCAGGGGGCGCTCGAGCCATACCGTCAATCACAATTGATAATGATAATTAATTGCATTTGAGATCGCAAGAGGAGCCACTGACGGATTAATCACGGGGAGCGGGATAAGAGGAAGGACGAGCAAATGAAATGCGGCTGACGGGCAGCCGCATGGGCAGGCGATTTTAGTGCAACATAAACCAGCCGGCAGGCAGCGTGGCCACCAGCAGCAAGAAGATGCTGCTTTTTTCCAGGCGATTGAGCAGATTGATATCTCGATGGCCGCGGCGGGCATACATGAACACCAACAGCCCTGGCGCATACAGCAGCACCGACATCAGCAAGTGCATCAGCCCGGAAGCGTACAGCAGCCATAAACCATAGACGCAGGCGCCGGTGGCGGCGAAGATCAGGCGTTTGTCGCGGCGGCGGTAAGCCACCTTGAACAGAAACGCGCCGACCAGGAAGTAAGGCACCAGGATCATCTCTGACGCGATGGTCAACAGCGAGTTATAGTTGCTGCCGGTCAGCCAGATCAGCACCAGCGCCAGTTGCACCGCGATGTTGGTCAGCCACAGCGAAGAGGACGGGGCGTGATGGCGGTTCTGCTTGCCGAACACGCGCGGAAACGCGCCGTGCTGCGCGGCCAGCAGCGGCACTTCCGCCGCCATGATGGTCCAGCTCAGGTAGGCGCCGCACACGGAAACGATCAGGCCGGCGGCAATGAGCACGTCTCCCCACGGGCCGATCAGTTCTACCATCAGCACCGCCATCGACGGATTGCGCATCTCGGCCAGTTCGCTGCGCGGCACCACGCCCAGCGACAGCAGCGTGACCATCAGATACACCGCCAGCGCCGACAGCACCGCCAGCATAGTGGCGCGGCCCACGTCTTTCTTATTGCGGGCGCGGGCGGAAACCACCACCGCGCCCTCCACGCCGATAAACACCCACAGGGTGATCAGCATGGTGTCCTTGACCTGTTCCCACACCGGTTTGCCGAGGGCGATGCCGTTGAAATCCAGTGTGAACACGTCCATTTTAAAGGCGATCGCCGCCAGAACGGCGAACATCCCCAGCGGCAACAGCTTGGCGAGGGTGGCCGCCAGATTGATGCTGGCGGCGGTTTGCACGCCGCGCAGCACCAGCGCGTGCACGATCCACAGCAGGGCGGATTCGGCGATCAGCGCCTGCCAGGTATTGCCGTCACCGAGGATAACGTTGCCACCGCGATCGGTAAAAATGCTCAGCGCCGCGAACACGATCACCAGATACGAGACGTTGGCGATCACGGCGCACAGCCAGTAACCCCAGGCGGAGCAGAAGCCCACCAGTTCGCCGAACCCTTCTTTGGCGTAGGTGAAGATGCCGCCGTCCAGATCCGGACGCAAACGCGTAAGCAACAGCATGGCGAATGCCAAAAACAGAATGCCGACGCCGGTGATCCCCCAACCCAGCAGCAGCGCGGCGGGGCTGGCGACCTGCGCCATGTTTTGCGGCAGACTGAACACGCCGGCGCCCAGCATCGAGCTGAGCACCAAAGCGGTTAGCGCGGTAAGACCGAGTTTTTTTTCCAATGACGGATCCTGAAAGCAGAATAAACAACTGGAAGGGAACTGCTTGGCGGCAACAATGTATTAACAACCACTGCGCGAATAGACAATAGCCCTAAAAATTGGCGCAAATTCTACGGAGGGATGATTAGAGATGCAATGATTGAATATGCGGAATTTACAAAAAACTATTCAACGCGCGATGGAAAAAGCGGCAATAAAAACGGGCAGCTCAAGGGCTGCCCGATGGTAAACCTAAAAACGGGTTTTATTTGAACAGATCGGCGCTGACGGTCAGGTTGCCGCCGCTCTTGTTCTGCCACTGGCGGGTGACGTGGTAGTACTTGGCGCCTTTCTCGGCCGCGCGTTTCGCCACTTCGGTGGAGACATCGGTCATGCTGTTGAAGTGGCCGGTGAAGGTGACGGAATCGAACGGCACCATCTGCGCGGCGGTCACGTTGTTCACTTCCTGGATCTTGGTGCCGTTAGGCAGCGTGACGGTATAGCGTTGGCCGGTAGAGGACTGGGTTTCGAAGAAACGGCCCACTTCGCGGCTTGGCGAACCGGAAGACGCGACGCCAGGAATTTCGACTTTCGCGGCTGCGGCGCCGCCGGCGGCCAGGGCGGCGCGGCCGGCGTCAGAATCGGCCGGAATGGCGTCCGGGCTCTGCACGCGGCGTTTCGGCGCATCGGCCTTATAGATGTAGGCGGTGACGAACTGGTTGCCGCCGGAGTTGGCGTCAACCTGGCGCACGATGAAGAACGAAGCGGCGCCTTTTTTCTTCGCTTCTTTGGAGATGGCGTCGTTGATGTCCGGCTGGCTGCGGTAGAAGCCGCTGACGCTCACGGTATCGTAAGGCTCCAGCAGGTAAGCCTCCTCTTTAGGCAGTTCGTTCACGCCGTTAAATACGCGGTATTTTGGTGTTTTGCTCACTTCTGGCGCATCTTTATGATAAAGGTCTGCGGTGACGCGCCAGTTGCCGCCGTTGTTGCTGTTGTTGCTGTCCTGGATATAGAAGGAATCGGCACCCAGTTTGTCTGCACGGCGGGATACGGCGTCGACGGCTTCATTGATGGCATTGAAGCGGCCGGTAATCGTGATGCGATCAAACGGCTTCAGCGCCGCTGCTTTCTCAGGAGTTAACTCTTGCGCCGCATGAGCAGACAGCGCGGTGAGTGATAACAAGGCTGACGCGATGATCGTGGTCTTCAGCTTCATAAAAAATCCTTTCGCCTAGCGCATTAACGTTTATAACGTACTGAACTGTTTAAGTGTAATTCAGCCGTCGATTATTACATGTAATTCTGAAAACTGTCTCAGCATTTTATGTTATCCCGTGCGACAAATCGCCGATGGCGACGCGGGGCGCACGGATGGCGCCGCCGTCATAAGTTTCCATAATAACGGCTTTGGTGTCATTAATGTTAATTATTCACAAAATGATAACTTTTATGCTTTTACGCCGCGCGTGGCCATAAATCGTTACGCCGGGCGTAAACCTCCTGTCACGCAGAATGTGCTGTTCTGTATGGATTTTTTCACTGTAAATTGCGATTTGTCATATCGCGCACGGCGTTTTTATGTAAAAACAGGGATGAATGCGTAAGCAATTATGGATCATCGACCTTATTTTCAGTAGGTTATAGTTGGCGCCTGAAATCAGTGCGGGCAAGTTAACGCAACGCTCGCCGGCGGCGCCGTGCTATGGGCAGGAAAATAATAAACATCATCCAAGACAGGTGAGAAGGGAACATTATGCGTATTGGTGTACCAAGAGAGCGGTTGGCCAATGAAGCCCGGGTCGCAGCCACGCCGAAAACGGTGGAACAACTGCTGAAGCTGGGTTTTACCGTCGCGATTGAACGCGGGGCGGGCAAACTGGCCAGTTTTGAAGACGTCGCTTACGAAGCCGCCGGCGCGGCGCTGGTCGACGAAAGCGAAGTGTGGCAGTCGGATCTGATCCTGAAAGTCAACGCGCCGCAAGACGACGAGATCGCCTTGATGCGTGAAGGCAGCACGCTGGTCAGCTTTATCTGGCCGGCGCAAAACCCCGAATTGATGGCCAAGCTGGCGGCGCGCAACGTCACCGCGCTGGCGATGGACTCGGTGCCGCGCATCTCGCGCGCCCAGTCGATGGACGCGCTGAGCTCGATGGCCAACATCGCCGGCTACCGCGCGATCGTCGAAGCGGCGCATGAGTTCGGCCGTTTCTTCACCGGCCAGATCACCGCCGCCGGCAAAGTGCCGCCGGCCAAGGTGATGATCATCGGCGCCGGCGTGGCCGGCCTGGCGGCGATCGGCGCCGCGGGCAGCCTCGGCGCCATCGTGCGCGCCTTCGACACCCGCCCGGAAGTGAAAGAGCAGGTGCAGAGCATGGGGGCGGAGTTCCTCGAGCTGGATTTTGAAGAGGAAGCGGGCAGCGGCGACGGCTACGCCAAAGTGATGTCCGAAGCCTTTATCAAGGCCGAGATGGCGCTGTTCGCCGCGCAAGCGGCGGAGGTTGACATCATCGTCACCACCGCGCTGATCCCGGGTAAACCGGCGCCGAAGCTGATCACCAAAGAGATGGTGGCGTCGATGAAGCCGGGCAGCGTGATCGTCGATTTGGCGGCGCAAACCGGCGGCAACTGCGAACTGACCGTGGCCGACACCATTACCGTGACCGACAACGGCGTGAAAATCATCGGCTATACCGATCTGCCGAGCCGCTTGCCGACCCAATCTTCGCAGCTGTACGGCACCAACCTGGTCAACCTGCTGAAGCTGCTGTCGAAAGAGAAAAACGGTGAGATTGACATCGATTTCGACGATACGGTGATCCGCGGCGTTACCGTGGTGCGCAGCGGTGAAATCACCTGGCCGGCGCCGCCGATCCAGGTCTCGGCCCAACCGAAAGCGGCGCCCGCCGCCGCACCGGCCGCCAAACCCGAAGCCAAACCGACCTCGCCGTGGCTGAAGTATGGCCTGATGGCCCTGGCGATCCTGCTGTTCGGCTGGCTGGCGGACGCGGCGCCGAAAGAGTTCCTGTCGCACTTTACCGTGTTCGCGCTGGCCTGCGTGGTCGGTTACTACGTGGTCTGGAACGTCAGCCACGCGCTGCATACCCCGCTGATGTCGGTTACCAACGCGATCTCAGGGATTATCGTGGTCGGTGCGCTGCTGCAAATTGGCCACGGCGGCTGGGTGAGTTTCCTCTCCTTTATCGCCGTGCTGATCGCCAGCATCAATATTTTCGGTGGGTTCACCGTCACTCAGCGCATGCTGAAGATGTTCCGCAAGAACTAAGGGGTAACAAATGTCTGGAGGATTGGTTACAGCTGCATACATTGTTGCCGCTATTTTGTTTATTTTCAGCCTGGCGGGCCTGTCGCGTCATGAAACGTCGAAGCAGGGCAACCTGTTCGGCGTCGCCGGCATGGCGATCGCGCTGATCGCCACCATCTTGGGGCCGGATTCCGGCAACGTCGGCTGGATCATCATCGCCATGATCATCGGCGGCTCGATCGGCGTCTATCTGGCCAAGAAGGTCGAGATGACCGAAATGCCGGAGCTGGTGGCGGTGCTGCACAGTTTCGTTGGCCTGGCGGCGGTGCTGGTCGGCTTCAACAGCTACCTGGATCACGGCGCGCCGATGGAACCGGTGATGGCGAATATCCATCTGACCGAAGTGTTCCTCGGCATCTTTATCGGTGCAGTGACCTTCACCGGGTCGATCGTCGCTTTCGGCAAGCTGCGCGGCATCATTTCTTCCAAACCGCTGATGCTGCCGAATCGCCACAAGCTGAACCTGGCGGCGTTGGTGATCTCGTTCCTGTTGCTGGTGGCGTTCGTGCGCACCGACAGCGTGGGCTGGCAGGTGATAGCGCTGCTGCTGATGACGGCGATAGCGCTGGCGTTCGGCTGGCATCTGGTCGCCTCGATCGGCGGCGCTGACATGCCGGTGGTGGTGTCGATGCTCAACTCTTATTCGGGGTGGGCGGCGGCTGCTGCGGGCTTCATGCTGAGCAACGATCTGCTGATCGTCACCGGCGCGCTGGTGGGCTCTTCGGGGGCCATCCTGTCTTACATCATGTGCAAGGCGATGAACCGTTCGTTTATCAGCGTGATCGCCGGCGGTTTCGGCAGTGACGGTTCATCCACCGGCGAAGCCGAAGAGATGGGCGAATACCGTGAAACCACGGCGGAAGAAGTGGCCGAGCAACTGAAGAACTCCACCTCGGTGATCATCACCCCGGGCTACGGCATGGCGGTGGCGCAGGCGCAGTATCCGGTGGCGGAAATCACCGAAAAACTGCGGGCGCGCGGCGTGAAGGTGCGTTTCGGCATTCACCCGGTCGCGGGGCGCTTGCCGGGCCACATGAACGTGCTGCTGGCGGAAGCGAAGGTGCCGTACGACGTGGTGCTGGAGATGGATGAAATCAACGACGATTTCCCGGATACCGATACCGTGCTGGTAATTGGCGCCAACGACACGGTGAACCCGGCGGCGCTGGAAGATCCGCGCAGCCCGATCGCCGGCATGCCGGTATTGGAAGTGTGGAAAGCGCAGAACGTGATCGCGTTCAAACGCTCGATGAACACCGGCTACGCCGGCGTGCAGAACCCGCTGTTCTTCAAGGAGAACACCCAGATGCTGTTCGGCGATGCCAAAGACAGCGTGGAAGCGATTCTGCGGGCGCTGCAGAAGTAAAATTGGGCAACCAAAGAAAAACGGGCCGCTTTTCAGCGGCCCGTTTCTTTATGAGCGAAGCCTAATCTTCGTCGTCGTGTTCGTCGTCTTCATCCGCTTCGATCGGGCAGTTGAAGTTTTCCGGTTTAATCACCAGCAGGTCGCATTTCAGATGATCGATCACATGTTCCGCGGTGTTGCCGATAAAGGCGGCTGAAATACCGGTACGACCCAGGGTGCCCAGCACCACCACGCCGGCCTGCAGATGTTCGGCCAGATCGGGGATCACCTCTTCCGGCAGGCCTTTTTCCACGTGGGTGAACTCTTCCTTAATGCAGAATTTCTGCCGCAGCGCCTTCATGGCGATCAGATGCTGGCCGCGAATGGCGTCGTTGTAGACGCTCGGGTCGAAGTCGGGCAATTCGATGGCGATGTTGATCGGGGTAACGGGATAGGCGCCGACCAGATGAACCTCGGTCTGGTTGACGTTTTGCGCCAGTTCGACGGTTTCTTGCACCAGTTTGATATTGAGCGGGTCGTGATAGGGTTCTTCGCTGGCCAGATTGACCGCCACCAGCGCCTTGCCGCCTTCCGGCCAGGGCTGGTCTTTCACCATCCACACCGGGCAAGGGCATTTGCGCAGCAGGTGCCAGTCGGTGGGGGTAAAGATCACCGACTCCAACCGGTCGTGCTGGTGCGCCATTTTCAGCAGCAGGTCATGTTGACCGGAAAGCACTTCCTGAATGATGGCTTCGAAGGGGCGGTTATGCCAAACCACTTTGATTTCGATCGGCACGCCGTCGTTGAGATAGAAGCGGCACTGCTCGTTGATCCAGGCGGCGCGTTGGCTGATCACACCTTGCCGCATCGCCGTTCTTTCATCCGGGGAGAGCAGGGTCGTCATTTCGTAAGAGAAGTCATAGATGGGCAGGAAGGCCTTGATGCGCCCGCCGTTCCGTTTTACCAGGTACACGGCGCGGCGCAATGCCGGCTGATCGTCCTGATTGGGGTCAATAGCCACCAGAAGATTCTGATACTTCGCCATAGGGCCTCCTTACAGCTGAAATCAACAGTCTGTTAATTTACAGAGTAACCCAACATTGAAAAACAGAACAACAACGGAAGCGTGCCGGATCAACAATTTCGGTGAAATGTTGATCCGGCGGGGGGATCAGGCGTTGACGGTCACGTTGATGCGCGGCGTACCGGCCAGCACCGACAGCGCGTCGGCGTTTTCGATGGTGATGTATTTGCCTTTCACGCTGAGGATTTCGCTTTTCTGGAAGCGGCCCAGCAGGCGGCTGATGGTTTCCACCGTCAGCCCAAGGTAGTTGCCGATGTCGCCGCGGGTCATGGTCAACCGGAACTCACGCGGTGAGAAGCCGCGCTCCGCAAAGCGGCGCGACAGGTTGTAAACGAACGCCGCCAGGCGCTCTTCGGCGTTTTTCTTCGACAGCAGCAGGATCATGTCCTGGTCGCCTTTGATCTCGCCGCTCATCAATCGCATGATTTGCTGACGCAGGTTCGGCATTTTGCCGGACAGATCGTCGAGGGTCTCGAACGGGATCTCGCACACCATCGAGGTTTCCAGCGCCTGAGCGAAGCTCGGATGCTTCAGGCCGCCGATGGCGTCGAAGCCTACCAGGTCGCCCGCCAGGTGGAAGCCGGTGATCTGCTCATCACCTTGCTCGGTGATGGTGTAGCTTTTGATGGTCCCGGAACGGATCGCGTACAGCGATTTCAGCTCGTCGCCGGCCTTGAACAAGGTCTGGCCTTTCTGGATGGGCTTCTTCCTCTCGATAATGTTGTCGAGCTGGTCCAGCTCGTGAGCATTGAGGGTGAAAGGAATGCACAGCTGGCTGATGCTGCAGTCCTGGCAATGGATCGCACAACCACCAGACTGGATACGACGAATCACGCGTTTTTCCGGGATCATAGATTACGCTCATTCAATAATTGATATGAGTCAATTTTAACATCTTTTGCTGCAGCTGATAAGGGTGGCATTAGCATGAATAGGGGTATTGTGTGCGAATTTTGCGCACACATGCCGCCGATTATTCTGTATCGGACTGAAGTTATGAGTATTATTTGTGACTTATGCGTTTTATTCACACAAGTTATTAATAGTGCCCTGCGGGCACGAGCGCGGCGTTGGGCACTGTGCTTTATTAAGCAGCGCCAAACAATGGCGCTGGATAAGCCGATCGCAGCGGCTACAGCAAACTTTTCGGCAGGTAGCCTTCATGCTGCAGCAGCCACTGTTTGCGCTGTACGCCGCCGGCATAGCCGGTCAGCGCGCCTTGCGAACCGATCACTCGATGGCAGGGCACCACGATGCTGATCGGATTTGAACCGTTGGCCATGCCGACGGCGCGCGAGGCGGTCGGACGGCCGATGCGTTGCGCCAGCTGGCCGTAGGTCAGGATCTCGCCACAGGGGATTTGGCGCAGCTGTTGCCAGACGGTGCGCTGGAACTCGGTGCCGGCGGTCATCACCGGCAACCGATCGATAATGCTCAGTTCCCCGGCGAAATAGCGCTGCATGGCGTCGGTCAGCCCGCTGGGATCGCGCTGTTCGCGCAGGGTGAACCGATCGGCGCGGTAGTGGGTGTTCAGCAGCTTCATCAGGCGCGCTTCGTGATCGGTCCAGTCGATCGCCCGCAGGCGCCCCTGTTCATCGGCAATCAGCACCAGTTCTCCCACCTGCGTGGCGGTACGATCAATCAAAAAAGTCTGCATCTGGCTCACTCCTCAGTTTAGTGTGGCGATTATCGCATGAAATGGGAGGGAGCGATGGCGGATTTCGGACATGCTGATGGGCAACCACAGGATTGCCCGAATAGCCGGCTTACGGTAAGGCGGGGAGTTATTGTGCGATAAATTTATAAAATAAATTTATAAGTCATCAAGACAAGTTGTGTCTTGTTTATTATTTCAGCAGGCAGTAACGCTTTGTACTTACTTATAGCTGATAGTCACGCGCTTTAAATGGGGATCGTTATTCACCAACTCACTGCTGACGGCAGAAACTAATTCTTTTGGCATCTCTTTTAACGAAGAGGATATATACCCGTTCTGATATTCCGTCACTTTACCGAAGCAGCTGGAGATAAGCTTTTCATCCTGATGTTTGACGGTGCAGGCCGGCGTGGTAATGGCGCCGGTGAAGCGCACGACGCCGGAGGCGACCTGGCTACCGGAAAGCGGTTTTGCTTGCAGAGCGAAGGGCAGAATGACCAATGCGCTTAATATGGCTAAGTAATGGTTCATATGCTGTTCCTTTCAGAGTAAAAAAACTGCCAATTAAAAAACAAGCGCGCTTGTTTTCATCAAATAAGCTATTTCGCCTGGCGAAATAAAAACGAATGGGCAAAAATCCTACTGCCCGCATTCAATGAGTTTGATAATAGAAAGGTAGGGTGAGTAAAACCATGATTTGGATCATAGTGAAGACCGGTTAATGGTTTCCGGCGCGGGCAGGGTAAAAGGCTGTGATCGTTCTCTCAGGAAAGTCGGACAAGGGCGGCCGTTTTCGGCCCCGTTGCGCGGCGGCAGCAACGGGGGCGAGAGCGGGATTACAGCATGCCGCTGCTGCCGCAGATGCGGATCTTGTCCGCCACCACTTCTTTCATCGCCAGCTTGCCGGGGACGATGTATTTGCGCGGGTCGTTGGCGTCCGGGTGCTGTGAAAAGTAGCTTTTTACCGCATCGGCGAAGGCGATTTTCAATTCGGTGGCGACGTTGACCTTGCAAACGCCGAGCGAGATCGCGCGCTTGACCATCGCTTCCGGAATGCCGGAAGCGCCGTGTAGCACCAGGGGGACGTCCACCTGTTCTCGGATCAGCGCCAGGCGCTCGAAGTCCAGCTTCGGTTCGCCGTGGTACAGGCCGTGGGCGGAACCGATCGCCACCGCCAGTGAGTCGATGCCGGTGGCGGCGACAAACTCGCGCGCGGCGGCCGGATCGGTATAGAAGCTGTCCGCCGTATCGACGATCAAATCGTCTTCCTGTCCGCCCAGGCGGCCCAGCTCCGCCTCCACGCTGGCGCCGTAGCGGTGGCACAGGGCCACTGCGGCGGCCACCTTGGCGATATTCTGCTCGAACGGCAAATGGGAACCGTCGATCATCACCGAGCGGATGCCGCTTTTTACCTTGTGCTCGATGTCGTCCAGCGCTTCGTGATGATCGAGATGCAGCGCCAGCGGCAGATCGTAGCGGTGCGCGGCCGCCTGGCAGATGCCGATCAGGTAGTCGGTGCCGGCATAGCTGAAGGTGCCGGGCGTGCCGGCCATGATCACCGGCGAGCGCAGCTCGGCGGCGGTCTCCGCCACCACCTGCACGGTTTCCAGATTGTGGACGTTAAACGCCGGAACGGCGTAACCCTGGCGCTGCGCCTTGAGCAGCATGTCTCGGTTGGCTATCAGATACATGGGATCTCCTTACGGCTCGAGGGAAGGAAAACGGTAAATCGTCACGCCTTTCACCACCCGGTTGACCTCGCCGGTCGGGCAAGGGTTGTCCGGGGTCAGCCCCAGCGCCAGCGAACTCTCGAAGGCCAGCATCTGGCTGAACAGCAGATACGGGAACAGCAGCCAGATATCGTCAGCGGCATCGTGCATATGCAGCAGGGCATCGGCGAGAGGTTGGCGTTCGCCGGTCAACCCGACCAGCTGCATCGCCTGCCCATCACGCTGCAGCTCGTTCCACAGGTCGCGGTCATACTGACGGGCGTAGTCGTGGTGGGAGAACATCAGCACCACCAATGTCTGGCCGTCGACCATAAATTTCGGGCCATGGCGCAGGCCGAGCGGCGAGTCGTAGCGCGTAACGATGCGGCCGGCGGTCAGCTCCAGCATCTTGAGCGAAGCCTCTTCGGCGAGGCCGGTAAAGCAGCTGCCGCCGAGGGTGATATAGCGGCGGAAACCGCTGGCGGCCAGCGCCTTCACCTGCGGCTGCAGCGTTTCGCGCAGTGTGCGGCAGCGCTGCACCATGGCGTTCAACGGCGCCTGGGCGGCCTCGAGTGAAGCCGGGCCGAGCAGCAGCGCGGCGCTCAGCATCATGCAGCTGAAGCTGGAGGTCATGGCGAAGCTCTGATCGTTGGCGCCCTGCGGCATTACCAGCGAGCAGACGTTGCCACGCTGATGCGCGTACTGCGCCAGCCGGCTGTCCGGGTTGCACACCAGCATCAGATGATAGCTTTCCGGCAGCAATTGATCGGCCAGCTCCACCGTCGCCACGCTTTCCGGGCTGTTGCCCGAACGGGCGAAGGAAACCAGCAGCGTCGGCCGGTCAGGGTCGAGATACTGCAGCGGGTTGGCGACAATATCGGTGGTGCCGTAAGCCACCACGTCGCGGCCGGTGCGTTCACGCAGCCAGGGGGCCAGGGCGCGGCCGGCAAATGCCGAACTGCCGGCGCCGCACAAGACGATTTGCAGGCGCGGATTGGCCAGCAGCGGCGCCAGGAACGGCTGCCATTGCGCCTGTTGATCCTGCAGTTGGCGATGCAGCGTCGCCCACAAATCCGGCTGTTGCCAAATTTCTGCGGCGGTATGCCAGGCGTTGCGCTGCTTCAGCCAATTCGTCTCGTAAGAGAAATACGCGTTCATGATGACAGCTCCTTAAAAAGCCTCGGTTAACGGTCGGCGATAATCACGTCGATCCCTAAATGGTGCAGCGCCTGCAGATAATGTTCAGGAATGCGGCTGTCGGTGACCAGGCGGTGGATCTGGCCGATGTCGCGGATCATGCAAAAGCTGGTGCGGCCGAATTTGCTGGCGTCGGCGATGGCGATCACTTCGCGCGCCACCTCGCACATCACCCGGTTCAGCTGCGCTTCGCCCGGATCCGGCGTGGTGATGCCGCTCGCGAGATCGAAGCCGTCGACGCCGAGAAAAAGCTTGTCGAACCGATACTGGCGCAGCTGTTGTTCGGCGGCGGGGCCGTACAGCGACCAGGCTTTGCGGCGCACGCTGCCGCCGACCACCATCAGGTCGATCTGCTCGTTGTTGGCCAGTTCGAAAGCGATGTTGAGCGCGTTGGTCATCACCACCAGATCCTTTTTCCCCGCCAGCTGCGGCGCCATTTGGCTGGTGGTGGAGCCGGAGTCGAGGATGATGGCGTCGCCGTCTTCAATCAGCGCCGCCGCCGCGCAGGCGATGGCGTGTTTTACGTCGCGATTGATGCGGCCCTTGTCCTGCAGCGGGCGGTCGAAGGCGAACTGTTTATTCAACATGGCGCCGCCGTAGGCGCGCACCGCGCAGCCGTGTTTTTCCAGCTGGCGCAGATCGCTGCGGATGGTGACGCTGGACACCGAAAACTGCTGGCTAAGCTGCTCCACGCGCACCGTGCCCTCGCGGCACAGCTGGTCGATAATTAATTCCCGGCGTTTTGCGGTATTGATCATTAATGCAGACTCCTGATTTACCTGTAGCCGTGCCCGACCGCGGCTTAATAAGCCGCAGCGATACCGACCGGAGCGCTTTCAGTTGTTCGTGGCGAATTACAGCAAACGAAACACTGAAATGCAATCGATTAATTTTAAAATATCTATATCTATCAGTTGGTTATATTTGATTTTGCTTTCGGTTGAGCGACAACCGAAAGCGGTGTTAACGCAAAGTGAAAACGGCAAATTCGTTATTTTTCAGTCGCCAATTCCCAGCGCTTATTCATTCAGTCCATCGATGCCGAAAGCCGCAGCGATCGCTCGACAACCGCCGGGCTTTCACTGTTTTTTTTATGCCGGCGCGCTTAAAAGCGCTGCGCCGCGCACGCCGCTGCTGTCACCGTGCACCGGCGGGAACACCGCCGCTGGCTCCATGCCAGGCAGCAGCCAGCGCCGCATCGCCGGCGGCAACAGCCGATACAGCTCACCGACGTTGGACAGCCCGCCGCCCAGCACGAAGGCATCGACGTCCAGCAGCAGCTGCAAACCGGCCAGCGCGCTGGCCAGGATGTCGACGTACATGGTCATCAGCCGTTGTGCGAGCGCATCACCGGCACGATAGCAGGCGACCAGCGTCGGCACGTCAGCGGCCGGATGGGCAAAATGGCGGCTCAGCGCCAGCAGCCCGCTGCCGGAGACGTAGCGTTCAAAGCAGCCGGTCAGCCCGCAGTTGCAGCCGAACAGCGGCAGATCGTAACGTTGCGCCAGCTGGGCCGAGATCGGCATATGGCCCCATTCGCCCGCCAGCCCGTTGCGCCCCTTGTGCAGTTGCCGGTTCACCACCAGGCCGCCGCCGGCTCCGGTGCCGATGATGGCGCCGAACACCAGCGGCAGGTGCGCGGTTTGCGGCGTGCTGGCTTCCGACAGCGCGAAGCAGCGGCAGTCGTTCTCGATGGCGATAGGTCGCGCCAGCGCCTGCGTCAAATCATCCGCCAGGCAATGGCCGGTCAGGCAGGGCACGTTGACCGCCAGTTGGCGGCGGCTGACGGGATCGGTGATCCCCGGTAAACCGATGCCGATGCTGCCGCGCGTGTGCAGTTCGCGATCCGCCTGCTCGGCCAGCCCGGCGATGCAGGCCACGAACTCGCCGTAATCGCCGGTTGGGGTGCGCACCCGCTGGAGCAGCACCTGATTGAGCCGGCGATCGTAAGCGGCCATTTCAATTTTGGTGCCGCCGATGTCGAAGCCGTAACGCATCTCTCTCATCGCCATGCTTTAGGCTCCGCTCAGGGCGATCACCGCCGCTTCGCGGCGCGCGCGTTCGGCGGCGAACACCATCAGATGGCTCTCCAGCGCTTCCGCCGGGCCGGCCAGCACCTGGCTCGGATCGTTGGCGCGAATGGCCGCGATAAAGTGCTGCATCAGGTAGTAGTCGCCGCCGCCGTGGCCGGCCATGGCGTGCAGATCCTGGCCGGCATCGGTGTCGTAATGCGTTTCACCGTCGTCGAGGAACGAGGTGATGCGGATATGGCGACCGTCGCCCTCCAGGCAGCCGCGGCTGCCAAAGATGCGGGTGTGCCGATCTTCGTGGCGGGTAAAGGCCGTCATGGTGAAGGACGCGGTGCGGCCGCCGGCGAACTGCATGTTGACCACCTGATGGTCGACCACGTTATTGTCGCAGCGGTAGACGCAGCGGCCGTAAGGCCCGTCGCGCAGCGCCGCCCGCAGCGTGGTCTGGTCGGGCTCTGGCGTCAGCACCCGCAGAAAACCGGGCGTGGCCTTGTGATTGTCGCCCAGATAGATGCGTTTGGCGGAATAGGGGCAGTTTGCCTCTACCGCGCAATCCAGGCAGTTGTCCGCCGCGCCGGCCGGTTGGTTTTCCTGGCGGAAGTGGCGCAGGTTGCCGAAGGAGCTGACCTGTTCGCAGGGCTGCTCCATCACGTAGCGGATCCAGTCGATGTCGTGGCAGGATTTCTGCAGCAGCATAAAGGCGGCCTGCCGATCGTTGCGCCAGTTGCCGCGCACGAAGGAGTGCGCCTGATGCCAGTAGCCGACCGGTTCCAAATGTTGCAGGCTGATGATGTCGCCGATCGCGCCGTCGCGCAGCAACTGTTTGAGCTTTTGGGTATAGCGGGTGTAACGCAGCACGTGGCCGACCGAGAAGATCAGCTTTTGGCGCGTCACCTCGGCGACGATGGCGCGGCACTCGTCGGCGTCCGGCGACAGCGGTTTTTCCAGCAACATGGCGTAGCCCTGGCGGGCGAAGGCCAGCGCCGGTTCGAGGTGCATCCGATCCTGGGTGCAGATCAGCACCGCGTCGGCCAGCTTGCCGGCGTCGGCGGCCAGGCGCCAGTCGGTGAAGACGTTTTCCGGCGCGATGGCATGCTGCGCCACGAACGGCTCGCGGTAGGCGTCGCGCGGTTCCGCTACCGCCACCACCTGCATCAAATCGGGATGCGCCAGCGCATAGCGCGAGTAGATTTCACCGCGCGCCCCGGCGCCGACCACCAGCACCCGCACCGGGCGATGGGCAAAGCTGTTGGGTTGTGTTGACGACATTGCTGGATACTCCGCTGTTGTTATTTGAGGTTTTGGCCGCTGAGCTCGTCGAACAAATGCGCGCGCGTCAGATCGAATGCCAGATGAATGTTTTCGCCGAGGCGCGGCTCCCAATCCGGCAGCGACGCCATGCGCAGCACGAAGCGCAAATCGGCCAGTTCGCAGTGCAGCAGCTCTTCGTTGCCCATGCGCTCGATAGTGACGATCTGCGCCGGGAAACAGTTGGCGCTGCCGGGCGCGCACAGCCGCAAGGACTCCGGCCGGATGCCGAGACACACCCGCGCATGCGGGTAGTCCGCCAATTGCCGTTGCAGCGCAGGCGGCAGATCGAGCTGGTGCTGCAGGCCAATACGCAGCCGCACCGTTTGGCCGTCGCGCACGATCGCCAGATCGTGCAAATTCATCGACGGGCTGCCGATAAACTCGGCGACGAAACGGTTGGCGGGGTGGTGATACAGGTTGATCGGTTTATCCACCTGCATGATGGCGCCGCGGTTCATCACGCAAATGCGATCGCCCATGGTCATCGCTTCGACCTGATCGTGGGTGACGTACACCATGGTGGCGGCGGCGCCTTCTTGCTTCAGCTGGTTGTGCAGTTCGATCAGTTGCACGCGCATCGACACCCGCAGCTTGGCGTCGAGGTTGGACAGCGGCTCATCGAACAGGAACACCTTGGGTTTGCGCACGATGGCGCGGCCGACCGCCACCCGCTGGCACTGGCCGCCGGAGAGCTGGCCCGGCTTGCGCTGCAGCAGATTGGTGATCTCCAGCTTTTCCGCCGCGTCGCGCACCCGGCGGTCGATCTCAGCCTTGCTCTCTTTGCCGATCAGGCCGAACGCCATGTTCTTGTACACCGTCATGTGCGGGTACAGCGCATAGTTCTGGAACACCATGGCGACGCCGCGATCCTTCGGCATGCTGTCGTTGACGCAGCGATCGTGGATCAGGATCTGCCCCTCGCTGACGCTCTCCAGCCCGGCGATCATCCGCAGCAGGGTGGATTTGGCGCAGCCGGACGGGCCGACGAACACCATAAATTCCCCGTCCTCAATGTCCAGATCGACGCCGTGCAGCGCGTGGAAACCGTTGGGGTACACTTTTTTAACGCTGTTTAACTGAATTCCGGCCATGTTGTTTACCTTGTCTGCGCGTTAGCCTTTCACCCCGGCGCTGGCGATGCCCTGGATGAAATAGCGTTGGAAAATAATGAACAGCATCAGCATCGGGATCACCGCCATCAGCGCCCCGGCCATCAGCAACGGGTATTCCACCCCGGCGCGGCTGGAGAGCGAGGCCAGCCCAACCGGCAGCGTCAGCTTCTCGGTGGTGGTATTGACGATCAGCGGCCACATCAGGTTGTTCCAGCTCCACAGGCCGTTGATGATGACGCAGGCGATAATGCCGGGCCGGATCAGCGGCAGCATGATGCGCCAGAAGATGGCGAAGTAGCTGTAACCGTCGATCAGCGCCGCTTCTTCCATCTCCTTCGGCACCGCCAGGAAGAACTGGCGCAGCAGAAAGGTGGCGTAAACGCTGAAAATGCCCGGCAGTACCAGCCCAGTGATGCTGTTGACCAGCCCCAGCTTCTGCACCACCAGGAATTGCGGGATCAGAAACGCCTGGCCGGGCACCATCAGGATCGACACGCACACCAGAAACACCGCGTCGCGGCCGCGAAAATGCAGGCGCGAGAAGCCATAGGCGGCCAGGGTGGCGATCGCCATCTGCAGGGTGACGGTGAAGAAGGTCGCCAGCAGCGAGTTGAGATAAAAACCGGCGAACGGGATTTCGTGCATCACCCGGCCGTAGGCCTGCAGGCTGGGATGCGCCGGCAGCAGCGTCAGCGGGATCTGAATGCTCTCGGCCTGGGTTTTCAGCGAGGTCACCAGCATCCAGATAAAAGGCACCACCGAGGCCAGCGCCGCCAGCCCCATAAACAGGTACACCAGCGTTTTCTTGCTTGCGTTCATGTGCAGCTCCTCAGCTGACTTTCAGGCGCTTGCCGATCGCCATTTGAATCAGGGTGATCACCAGCGTGACGGCGAACAGCACCACGGTGATGGCGGAGGCGTAACCTTTTTCCTGCAGATAAAACGCGTACTTGTAGAACAGGTTAGTGACGGTCATCACGTCGTTTTCCACCAGTGCGCGGTCGAACATCAGGAACACCACGTCAAAGATTTGCAGGATCTCGATAAAGCTCATCACCGACACGAAGAACAGCGTCGGCACCATCATCGGCAGCGTGATGCAGAAGAAGCGCCGCAGGGTGCCGATGCCGTCGATGTCCGCCGCTTCGTACAGCTGGCGCGGAATGCTCTGCAGCCCGGCCAGCAAAATGATGATCTTCAGCGCCAGCGACGACCAGATGATGATGATGGACACGCTGATGCGCACCACGTCCGGATCGGACAGCCAGGCGACCGGCGTAATGTGCAGCAGGCCCAACGCCTGATTGATCAGGCCGAAATCCTTGTTGAACAGCCATTGCCACACCATGGCCACCGCCGCGGGCATGGTGACCGCCGGCAGGAACAGCAGGGTGCGCAGCAGGCCTTTGCCGCGGATGTTCTGGTTGAGGCCAATCGCCAGCAGCAGCGACAGGCTCAGGCTGATCGGCACGCAGACCACCACGTAAAACAGGGTGTTGGCGGCGGCAGTGTAGAAATCGTCGTCTTCAAACAGGTTGAGATAGTTATCGACGCTGATGCTGCTCCAGCGCATGAATTGGTTCAGATCGGTAAAGCTGTAGAAAATGTTCTGCAAAAAGGGGATCAGGTAAAACACCGTCACCCCCAACAGCAGCGGCAGGATCATCACCCAGCCCCAGAAGCGTTCGGCGCGTTCGAGCCGATTGAGCGCGGGGCGGGCGGTGCGCCGGGATGGTTTCAGGGTGACCGTAGCCGTTTCTGCCAGCGACATGTTGCCATTCCTCACCTATGACGTTCAGCGTGGGTCCACCGCGGCGCGCGCTCGGGGCAGCGCGCCGCGGCGGGGCGATTACTGCTCCATGACGCGCGCGATCTTCTTGACCGATTTGTCCATTTCCTGTTTGGCGTCCGCGCCCATAAAGATCTTCTTCAGGCTGGCGATCCACATGTTTTGCCACTTCGGCGTATTGGTGCCGGCGGTGGGGTAAGCCTGGGTCACTTCCAGGGTCTGGATGTAAGGCGAGACGTCGACTTTCTGAATCTGCTGCGCCCAGACTTTGGCCGCCGTCTTGTTGGCCGGGATCACCACCTTGGCCAGCTCCGCCTGTGAGGCCTCGCTGCTCATGAAGGCGATGTATTTCCAGGCGGCCTGCTTGTGGGCGCTTTTCGCCGACATGGCGAAGGCCAAACTGTGGGCCACGCCGGACTGGCGTTCAATTTTCGGCATCATCACCACGCCGATGTGGTCGTTGATCAGCGGGTTATTGGCGAACGGCGCCGCCAGCCAGGAACCGGCATAGACCATCGCGGCGCGGTTGGACTGGAAGATGTTCTCGGTTTTGACTTCGCTCATCTGCTGGGCGCTTGGCATCAGGCCGTCTTTCATCATGCCCTGCAGCTGCTGATAGACCCAGAGGGATTTGTCGTTGGCGATGTCGGTGGGCTGGCCATCTTTCGGCACGATGTGATTGCCGTTTTGGAACAGCAGGTTCATGTAACTGTCCTGACCGTCGATGCTGAGATCCATCACCAGCGGGAAGGCGGCGCCTTTCAGCCCGTTTTTCAGCGCGGCGGCCTTGCTCTTCAGATCGTCCCAGCTCCAGTCGCTGGTGGGATAGCTGACGCCGGCCTGATCGAACAGTTTTTTGTTGTACCACACGGCGATGGAATCGACGTCGCGCGGGATGGCCATCTGTTGGCCGTCGTACTGATAGGCTTTCACCGAGCTGGCGACCACGTCGTCCAGTTTAAGGCCGCTGTCCTTAATATAGGGCGCCAACGGCTCCATAATGCCGTTTTTGGCGTACTGCACAAAATAAGGCATATTGATCCAGAATATATCTGGCGCTACGCCGCCGGCGGCGGCGGAATCTAATTTAACGAAATATTGCGCCGAGGGGGTTAATTCTATTTCTATTTTTATATCCGGATTAGCCTGTTCAAAGCGCTTGGCAATCTCCTGTTCGGCGGGTAATTGGTTTCTGTCCCAAACGGCATAGCGTAAAGTTATTTTATCTGCGGCATGGAGCAGTGTGGGTAATAATAATGCGCTGGCAAGAATAGAATGCGCCAGCAGGCGGCCGGTATTTTTTATCGGTGACATTGCTTTCCCCTCGGTGAGCGACGAATAGCGTTTTTCGCAACGTAAATTCTTTCTATCCCTTAACTTTCAATGTGTCAATACACCCCCAAACGCCCAAAAATGGGGCGACAATGTTTCATTGTTGTTAAAATCGAAAGGCTTTTACGGCCAAGTGAAAGGGGTTTTTGTTTACATCTCATTAACCTTTTGACGGGTTTTTCCCCGGTGGCGCGGCATTTAGCGGCCTTCGCAGGTATAGGAATAACTGATAACCCTTGCACCATAATGGGGATTAAAAATATTTTTATTGTGCAAGCTTCAGCTTCTTTCATTTTTGTGATGCAAATAAACAAAAAAATCTTGCTGGGGCTGTCCGAGGAGGGCGCTTGAACGTTTTTTATTGCCGGCTATTGTTTGTGGCGATAAAAGACGCTAGCCTGAATCTCACAACATTTATTCATCCAAAATAAAGAGGGCGAAATATCATGCGCCTGTCTCTGGTATTTACGCATTGCCTGGAAAAAGTATTTCATCGCCAAAATATGCCGCCCATTGCCGTGGAAAATCGGCTGAGCGGGCTGAATAACGAGGTGCTTTCCTGGCAGGCGGTGTACTGTTTGCAAACCCCGGGCAACGAGACTCGCCATGAGCTGTGTTATCAACTCGACGGGCCGCTGGCGGAGTATATCAGCGTGCGCCAGGTGCAATCGGTGCCGAGCGGTTTTCCCTGTTATCGCGAGACCGATGAGAATTACCTGACCACCGAGCCGGGCTTATTTCCCGATCCGCTGATACCGCTGCCGCAACGGCGTTTTTTTGCCGCCTGCCGCTATTATGGCAGCCTGTGGTTGACCCTGACGCCGCCGGCCGACGCGCAACTGGCCGGCGACTTTCCGTTGACCCTGCGGCTGCTGGATGCCCAGAGCGGCGAGGCGCTGGCCGAGGCCACACTGACGCTGCATCTGGTGCCCGCGGCGTTGCCGCCGCAAACGCTGTTGCACACCGAATGGCTGCACACCGACTGCCTGGCGGATTACTACCGTTTGGCGGTGTTCAGCCCGGCGTACTGGCGCGCGGTGCGCAACTTTGTGCGCTGCGCGGTGCAGGCCGGCGTCAATATGCTGCTGACACCGCTGTTCACGCCGCCGCTGGATACCGCCGTTGGCGGCGAACGCACCACGGTACAGTTGGTGAGGGTGACACATTCGGCGCACGGGTATGGCTTCGATTTCAGCCGTCTGGCGCAGTGGGTGGCGTTGGCGCAGGAAGAGGGCATCGAGCACTTCGAAATCGCGCCGCTGTTTACCCAATGGGGCGCGGCGCATGCGCCGAAGATCGTGGTGGAGGCGCAGGGCGAGACGCGAACGCAGTTCGGCTGGCACACCGATGCGCAGGGCGAAGCGTATCGGCGTTTCCTACAGGCGCTGCTGCCGGCGTTGACCGCCTGGTTCCGCGAACGGGGGCTGGAACGGCAGGTATGGTTCCATGTTTCCGATGAGCCGACGTTGGACAACCTGGCGGCCTACCGGCGCGCCAGCGTCGCGCTGCGCCCGCTGCTGGATGGCTTCCGCACCTTCGATGCGCTGTCGGATTTCGCGTTTTATCAGCAAGGCCTGGTGGAAACCCCGGTCGTTGCGACCGACCACCTCGAACCTTTTATCGAACACCAGGTCCCCGGCCTGTGGGCCTATTACTGCTGCGTGCAGAAGACTGAGGTCGCCAATCGCTTCTTCGCTCAGCCTTCGTCGCGCAACCGCATATTGGGCGTGCAGCTGTATCTGTACCGCATCGCCGGCTTTCTGCACTGGGGATTCAACTTCTATAACAGCGCCCATTCGCGTGAACGCATCAATCCGTACGCGGTGACCGACAGCGGCCATGCGTTTCCCTCCGGCGATCCGTTCGTGGCCTATCCCGGTGAGGATCTGCAGCCGGTGGAGTCGCTGCGCCTGCGGGTGCTGCACCAGGGGCTGCAAGACATGCGCGCGCTGCAGCTGCTGGAGAGTTTGACCGATCGGGCGACGGTGGAAGCGCTTATAGAAAGTGAGCTGGGCATGCGCATCACCTTCAAGCGTTATCCGCACCAGGCCGGGCCGCTGCTGCGCCTGCGCGACGCGGTAAACCGCCGCATCGAAGCGTTGCTGGCGCCGATGTGAAGGCAAGTGGGGGCGAAAATGCGTCTTTCGCTCCCAATTCGCCATTACTTTGCTATACCTGATAGTCGATGGATTCACTTTATTGTCATGTAACTGACATGTCAGAGTCACGGCTCTGGCTTAAGTTTGCAGCGACTACGTCAGGAGATAACGCGATGTTCAGCCTGGATTCTCTGTTGCAAGATGCATTTCCACACCGCAATACCCCCGCCTGGCAGCGCAGCCTGCTAAGAACCCTTCTCTTCGAAAAAGAATTCAAACAGTTCGCCGCCGATTATCCCCATCTGAAAGGGCTCGATCTGATCGAGCAGGTGGTGGACTACTTTAACCTCAGCTGCGAACTGGTGGACGGCGATCTGGAAAACATCCCGAGCCAGGGGCCGGTGGTGCTCGTGGCCAATCACCCGATCGGCTCGCTCGACGGCTTGGTATTGCTGCGCGCCGTTGCCGCGGTGCGCCCGGACGTGAAAGTGGTGGCCAACCAGCTGCTGACCTACATTGAACCGCTGCGCAGCCTGTTCGTGCCGGTGGATAACGTCGCTTATAAAACCAGCCGCAAACAGATTGAAGGCATGCAGCAGCAGCTGGACAACCAGGGTGCGCTGATCCTGTTCCCGGCTGGCGAAGTGTCGCGCATGAGCCCGAAAGGCATCCGCGACGGCCACTGGCATACCGGTTTTCTGCGCCTGGCCGCCAAAGCGCGCGCGCCGATCGTGCCGATCCACATCAGCGCACGCAACAGCAACCTGTTCTACTTTACCTCTCTGGTCTACCGGCCGCTGTCGACCTTGCTGCTGGTGCGCGAAATGTTCCAGCAGCGGGGCGGGCGCATCAAGATCCGCGTCGGCGGCCGCGTGCCGTTCGCCAACTGGCACGACGGCCACACCAGCGCCAAGGATCTGGCGGAGCGTTTTCGCCGCCACGTCTATCGTCTGGGCCAGGGCAAGCCGGGGCTGTTCGCCAGCGAATCGCCGATCGCGCTGCCGGAAGATCGTCTGGAGCTGAAAAAGGCGCTGGCGAACTGCGAACGGTTGGGGGTAACGCCGGACGGTAAAACCATCTATCTCTATCGTCGCCATGACGAAGCGCGGACGCCAATCCTGCGCGAGCTGGGGCGCCTGCGTGAGATCGCCTTCCGCGCGGTGGGGGAAGGATCCGGCCGCCGCCGCGATCTGGACAGCTACGACGACGATTACTACCACCTGGTGCTGTGGGACGAGGAGGAGCTGGAGATCGTCGGCGCCTATCGCTTCATCCCTACCGCCGAACAAATTGCGCGCAAAGGGCTGGAAAGCATCTACAGCAACAGCCTGTTCCATTATGACCGCGATATGGAACCGATCCTGGCGCAGGGCATCGAGCTGGGGCGCAGCTTCATTCAGCCGGCCTATTGGGGCAAGCGCGGGCTGGACTATTTGTGGCTGGGCATCGGCGCCTATCTGTCGAAATACCCGCAGTACCGCTATCTGTTCGGCCCGGTGTCGATCTCCGGCGGCATGCCGCTGGCAGCACGTGATTTGCTGATCGCCTTCTATCGGCTCTATTTCTCGCCGGACCACGCCTTCGCGCAGTCGCGGCGGCCTTATCCGGCGTCGCTGCCGCAGGTGCTGGCGCAGTTTGCCGGGGACAACTATCAGGAAGATCTGGTGCGGCTGAAGAGCCTGCTCAGCAACATCGGCTGCTCGATCCCAACGCTGTACAAGCAGTACACCGAGCTGTGCGAACCGGGCGGGGTGCAGTTTATCGATTTCGGCACCGATCCGGCGTTCAACAACTGTATCGATGGACTGGTGTTGGTGGATACTACGCGGCTCAAGCCATCGCGGTATCAGCGTTACATCGCGGTGCACCAGCCGCAGCCGGCCGAGACGGCATGACTACAGTCTGACTCATGCCTTTTTGATCTAAGCACGACCTTGGGGCCGGCGACGGGATAGCGCTACGATAAATGTTTTGCTTTCCACCGCCGGAGCCCGCCATGCCCCATTCGTTTATCCCGCCGTTATTGTCCGCCGATGAACCCTCTGCCGCCGCCGTTGAAATCCCGCGCGGCAAAGCGCCCTTTTTGCTGCTGTGCGATCACGCCGGTAAGGCGATACCGCAATCCCTTGGCGACCTTGGTTTGCCGCCGGGGGAGATCGAACGCCACATCGGCTGGGACATCGGCGCGTTGAACGTGTCGCGCCATCTGAGCCGTCAGCTGGACGCCACCCTGATCCACCAGCGTTATTCACGGCTGGTGATCGACTGCAACCGGGCGCCAGGCATCGCCAGCTCGATCCCGCATTTGTCCGAACTGACGCCGATACCCGGCAATATCGGTATTGACGCCGAGCACGCGCTGGCGCGCGAGCGTGAGGTGTTTTTGCCGTATCACCACGCCATCGACGATCATTTGGGGCAACGTCAGCTGCGCGAACTGCCGACGGCGGTGATCGCCATGCACAGTTTCACACCGGTGTTCAAAGGGGAATCGCGCCCCTGGCAGGTGGGGTTGCTGTTTAATCGCTACCCGGAATTTGCCCATCTGTTGGCCGAACTGCTGCGCGAAGAGGGGGATTTGCAGGTGGGGATCAACGAACCCTATGCGATGACCGACGCCACCGACTACACGTTGCCGGTTCATGCGGAACGGCGCGGGTTGCCTTATGTCGGCATCGAAATCCGCCAGGACCTGATCGCCGACGAACGCGGGCAACAGGCGTGGGCGAAACGTTTCGCACGCCTGTTGCCACAGGCCTGGCAGCGCTGGCAAATTTGACTTTAGGAATATTCCCAGAGATGATAACCGTAAGGAATAGGTAATACGTAATACGTAATACGTCATTAGAAAAAAGTCAGGAGAGACGTGTGGAGCACAGCGATAACGGACTGTTTGTCAAACGGGAACGTTTTGAAGTTCTGGCGATTTTGCGTGAAATTTGCAAACAGCGCACGCCGCTGCGCGTAGAGAATCAGCAGCAACGGTTTCAAAGTCTGTTATTGAGCGTCGGGCCGGATAACATCGTGTTTAGCGGTGAAGAAGCGGAAAGCGCCATCGAGGGCGCTTGTACCATCGTGATTGAAAGCCACGACGCCAAGATCGAGTTTTCCGTAGAACAGGCGGAGATGACTGAGCATCAGGGCGTGCAGGCCTGCTCGACCCGGCTGCCGCAGGAGTTGGTCTACATCCAGCGTCGTCGGCAGTTCCGCATCACCACGCCGCACTGGCGCCAATTCTTCTGTACCGGCGAATACCCGGACGGCACGCCTTATGAACTGCGGATCCACGATCTGTCCGCCGGCGGCGTTGGTTTGCGCTTCGACGGCCCGCTGCCGGATTTCTTCCAGCCGGGTCTACTGTTCAAGAAAGCGGAGTTGGAGCTGGGCAGCTACGGCAGCTTCAAGGTCAACATGGAGCTGGTGGTGGTCAACGACGATCAGGAAACCGACGATAACGACCAGGTGGTGCACTTCTCGCGCCTGTCGTGCCGTTTCCTCAAGCTGGGGCTGGCGATGGAGCGAAAAATTCAGAGCGCGGTGTTCGCCTTCGAGTTGGATTTCAACAAAAAGAAAAAACGCTGATATTTATCAGGGGCGGGCATGCTGCCCCTGACTCTCCACAGGTCTTACGGTTTTAACGCCCGCAGGCTGCCGATTTCTTCCCAACCGAAATGCGCCGCTTCGGCCAGTACGTCGCACACTTCGCCGCCGGCGGCAACCACGGCCGCATCGAGCGCGGCGCCGCGCAGCAGATGGCTCACCAGCAGTGCGGTGAACAGATCGCCGGTGCCTTTGACCGCCGATTTGATCTTCGGATGGGTAAAGCACTGCGCTTCCTGCCGGGTGACCAACATTAAACCCACTTCGTCTTCGTGCTGTGCCACGCCCGGCGCGCTGGTGACCAGCACCCATTCGGTGGTGTCGTTTAACAGCGCCTGCGCGGCGCGTTGCGTCTGCTCCCGGCTGCTCAGAGAGCGGCCGCACAGCTGCTCCAGTTCGAAACCGTTCGGCGTCAGGCCGTTGGCCAGCCGCAGGAACGGCGAACGATAGCAATTGACGATGCGCTCATCCACGTAGATCCCTTCGCCGTAATCGCCCATCACCGGATCGATATAGATCCTTATCTGCGGATTGAGGGCGCGCACCCGCTGCAGCCAGTTGGCCAGAATATGGCACTGCATCACGTCGCCCAGGTAACCGACGATCACCGCCCGGGTGCGTTTCATCACGCCGCGGGCGATCAGATCGTCGAGAAAGCCGCCGAACCACTCGCCGGAGATGACGCCGCCATGCGGCTTGCCGTAATAGGGCGGGCAGCCGAACAGCACGCTGGGCACCTGCAGCGCTTCCAGCCCCTTTTTCAGCAGGGCCCGGTAGGCGATACCGTTGCCGACGCTGCCGTAAACCACCTGAGATTGAATGCTGATCACGTCGATGGACGGTGATCGCAAGGGTGAAGCCTGTTGCATGAGTTACATCCTTGGTTCGTTATTATCCAGCCAGCGGGCGAACACCTGCCGCGCGCGCTGTTCCAGCCGTGCGCCGTGGTGCGCCGCCTGTTCGCGCAGGCTCTTGGGTGCGATGCCGGCCAGTTCCAGCTCGCAGGCATGACCAATCAACCAGCGTTCGATATCGCGGTGATCCGCCTCCAGATGGAACTGCAGACCGAGCGCGAACCCCTGATAGTCGAAAGCCTGATGCGGGCAAATCGCCGTGCCGGCCAGGCAGCGGGCGCCGTCCGGGATCATGAACATATCGCCGTGCCAATGCAGCACCGGCGTATCGGCCAGCGGCGCCAGCACCGAGTCGTCTTGGGCCGCGAGCGTGGTCAGCGGGGCGAAGCCGATCTCTTTGACGCCGAGCGAAATCACGTCGGCGCCCAGCGCCTGGGCGATCACCTGCGCGCCGAGACACACCCCGAGGGTCGGCCGCCGCTGCGCCAGGCGCTGTTTGACCAGCGCCAATTCATGGTCGAGAAAATCATAGCGCTGCTCACCGGAAAAGTGCCGGGCGGCGCTGATCGGCCCGCCGAGCACCACCAACAGATCGGTCTCTTCATTATTGATAGCACGAATATCATCGCGACCGGCATCGTAATAGTCGATCTGATAGCCACGCAGCGAGAGCAGGGAACCGAGAATACCCAGGTTTTCAAAATTGACGTGTCGAATGGCGACGGCTTTTTTCATTGTTTAACCTCGTGAGCGTGGGGGAACGGCGTCAGCGCCAGCGACTCGCCCAGCACCGTGATGCCCTGCGCGCCGCTCTGATAGACGATGCGGCGTTCGCTGACCTGGCTGAGCTGCACCTGATAACCCTGCGCGGCCGGGAACAGCGCGCACGCCTGCTCCAACTGATCGGCTGCCCAGGGGGTGAACATCTCCAGGCGGGCAAAGGCTTTTCCTGCATACTGAATGTCGAGCACGTAATGTTTATCCATGGAACCCCTTACTTTTGGCCGCGGAAGCTGCTAATCTTGTTTGAACTAGTACAAAAGGATTTATGTATGACTTTATTGTATGCAAAAGGCGGCGGCGCTGTCCAGATTGCCGAGCAGATCGCCGCACGCATCAAAGACGGCGCGCTGCGGCCGGGCGAGCTGTTGCCGCCGGTACGCCAACTGGCTGCGGAGCTGGAGGTCAATCCGAATACCGTCGCCAGCGCTTATGCCCGATTGCGCGATGCCGGCTTGGTGGCGACGCGCGGGCGGGCGGGAACGGTGGTGCTGGAGCCGCCGCTGGCGGCGGTGAGTGCGGCCTATACGCCGCGTCAGGTGCCGGCGGGAATGTGCGATCTGGCCAGCGGCAATCTGGATGCCGCATTGTTGCCGGCGTTGGCGCTTGGCGCGGCGGAGGTGTTCCCGCAGCAAAATGGTTATGACATCAGTGGCGATCTGCCGGTATTGACCGGTCTGGGACGCGAGTGGCTCAGCCGCCAGGGCGTCACGCTGGGGGAACCGGCGGTGTTCTCCGGCGCGCTGGACGCGATGGAAAAGGCGCTGCGCTGCCATGTGCAGCCGGGTGCGGCGGTGTGGGTGGAAGATCCCTGCTGGCCGCCGCTATTGACGCTGTTGCGCCATCTGCGTCTACGGCCGCTGCCGCTGTCGGTAGATGAACAGGGCTGTCGGCTGCCGGAAAGCGGGGCCGCCGGCGCGGTGATCCTGACGCCGCGCGCTCACAATCCGACCGGCGCTTCGCTCTCTGCGCAGCGCGCGCAACAGTGGCGGCGTTTTCTGCGCGACAACCCGCAGTGTCTGGCGATCGTCGACGACTTCTGGGGGCCGCTGTCGCAGCAGCCGCTGCATCTGCCGTTCGACGGCGATCGCGGCCTGTACGTGTTGTCGCTGAGCAAGTTTCTCAGCCCGGATCTGCGCATCGCGCTGGCCTGCGGCAACCCGACGTTGCTGCAGGCGATGCGCGCCGATCAGTACATCAGCGAACGCTGGGTCAGCCATATCTTGCAACAGATCGCCGCCAGGCTGTGGAGACAGGCCTTGCAGGAAGGGCAACTGCCGCGGGCGCAACAGGCATATCAGGCCAGAAGGGATGAACTGGTGCAGCGGCTCAATGCATTGAATCACACGGCGCTGGCGGTCGGTGAAGGGTTGCATCTGTGGTTGCCGGTGAGGTCGGAAAGCGCCGCCGCGCAGCTGATGGCGCAGCGGGGGTGGTTGGTGCAGGGCGGTGAACCTTTCCGCCTGAAGGGCGGCCCGGCGCTGCGCGTTAGCCTGGCCAACGTGGTGCCGGCACAGCTGGCGCCGCTGGCGCAGGATCTGTCCGAAGCCATGCGGGCCGAGGCGGCGATCAACTAAGCCGGCGTCAGGTTTTCCTCCGCCAGCCGCTGTAGCGAGGTTAACCGGGCGGTCGGTTCGGCGATCGGCGTGTCGATGATGAACTCGTCCACGCCGTACTGCAGCTGCAGCTGCGCCAGTTGCTGATGCACCTGCTGCGCGGTGCCGAGCAGAACATGACTTTCTCGCGGCTCGATGCGGTAGTCGGTGGCGCCGGCCTGTTGCACGAAACTCTCGGCCTGCGCCAGGCTGCCGACGGTCACGCTCTGCTCACCGGCGACGTGCACGCGGTATTGCTGAATCTCCGCCGCCAGCGTCGCGGCCTGCTCCGGGCTCTGCGCCACGATCGCCGCCACCGCCAGCAGCCCCTTGCGGCCGCCGCTGTGTGCGGTGTAGTGCTCCAGCGCTTCTCTAATCTCTTGCGGATTGCCGTTCAGATGCGCGGCGAACACGAAGGCCCAGCCGGATTCAGCCGCCAGCGTCGCGCTCTCTTTACTGGCGCCGAGCAAAAAGCGCTGGGCGGCGTGCGGCGGCAACGGCGTGGCGCTCAGGCCCGGTTCGGCGTCGTCGTTCAGGTAAGCGGTCAGCTGCGACAGCTGCTGCGGGAAGGCAGGTTTGTTTTGCCGGTCATGGGCGGCCTGCAGCGCCTGGGTGGCGAGCGGCAGCCCGCCGGGCGCTTTGCCCACCCCGAGATCGACGCGCCCTGGCGCCAGCGCCGCCAGCAGGTTGAAGTTTTCGGCTACCTTGTAGGCGCTGTAGTGCTGCAGCATCACGCCGCCGGAGCCGATGCGAATGCGCGACGTTTGGCCGAGCAGATAACCGATCAGCACCTCCGGCGACGGGCAGGCGAGCTGCGGCGTATTGTGGTGCTCCGCTAACCAGAAACGCCGATATCCCCAGCGTTCCGCCTGTTGCGCCAGATGCAGCGTGCGCGCCAGCGCCTGCGCGGCGCTTTCCCCTTCGGCGATCGGACTCTTTTCCAATATGCTCAAGGCATAAGCCATTTTCCCGCTCCTTTCCTCATCAGATATGCCTGACAAATACCATGCGGGCGGCGCACGCCTTAATACTGATTGGCGATAGGATATTCCATTGATCCAAAACGGATTTGGATATGCGCAGAACGGTAAAGCGACGCGATGTTACCCCTCGAGCCAGGCCTTCAGACGAATGGCGTCACGGTAGTGGCCGTAGCGCGGCTGTGCGCCGAGCAGGATCATCACCACCGGCTGCCCTTTGATGGTGGTGCGCATCACCAGGCAGTGGCCGGCCTCGTCGGTAAAGCCGGTTTTCTGCAGCTGGATCTTCCAGGCGGGGTTGTTGATCAGGCCGTTGGAGCTGCGGTAAACCAACTGGCCGCGGCCGGGGCGCACGATCTGCTGCTTGTCGGTGCTGAAGCGGCGAATCGACTGATAGCGATAGGCGTGATTGACCATCTTCAGCAGATCGTTGGCGGTCGCCACATTGCGCGGCGTCAACCCGGTCGGATCGTAGAAGCGGGCGCGCTTCATGCCGATGGCGCGCGCTTTCTGATTCATTTTCGCCACGAAGGCCTTGCGCCCGCCGGGATAACTGCGGCTCAGCGCGGCGGCGGCGCGGTTCTCCGAAGACATCAGGGCGATGTGCAGCATGTCGCGGCGGCTGAGCACCGAGCCGATGGTCAGGCGCGAATGGGTTTTCTTCAGCAGATCGCGATCGGCGGCGGTGACTTTGAGCTTGCTGCCCATCGGGCGTTTGCTGTCCAGGGCGACCATGGCGGTCATCAGTTTGGTGAGCGAGGCGATCGGCAGCACGCGGTTCGGCTGCTTCTGATAAAGGGTCTTTCCGGTGCGTTGATTGACGACCAGCACCGATTTGGCATTCAGCACCAGCGGCGGTGCAGCGGCATGCACGGGCGCCAAAACGAACAGCAGGCTGAACAGCAGGGCGGCGCCGAAGCGCCGGACAGGCAGACGGAGAAAAGCGTGAGATAAAAGCATAACGGCGGCAATAGTGACCCTAAGTGATTAAAAAATATCAAAAGAGTCTGCCCGGCAAATGTGAAGGAAATAGGGCGATAATCGCTCAAACTGTTACAACAATCCCTTTTGCCGCAGGGTGAAGCGGGTGGCCTCGTTCAAATCGTAGTCCGCGAGGCGCTCGCGCGGCACCCAGGCGTAGTCATCGAACTCGTCGTTGATCGTCACGTCGCGGTTGGCGGCATGGCAGTCGAAAATCAGGTAAATCATGTAGATTTGCTCCTGGCTGCCGTCGGCGTAAGTTTTGACGCGCACGTCATCGCGGAAAGTCCAGGGCGTGATGTTGTCGAGGATCAGCGCGGCGCCCAACTCTTCGCGCACTTCGCGCCGCAGCGCCTGTTCTATTTGTTCACTCGGCTCGACGCCGCCGCCGGACAGCGCCCACTGGCCGGGAAACACGCCCTTGTGCGCCGCCATTTTGCACAGCAGGAAGGCGTTATCGTTTTCAATCAGCGGGCAAACAATGATGCGTTGGCGCATGGAAGACTCCTGTCAAAATGGAAAGCAACCACTTTAACATGGAGTCTGGCCCCTTAGCGTGAGAGAAATCAAAGCGTTGTATTTGCGCAGAGCTGCGGCAACCGCCTCTCTGCGCTACGGTCAGTAGATTTCCGGCACCACCATGTTGTCTGGCACCGGGTTACGGTGGTACTCCGGGCTGCGTTTGCGCTGCGGCAGCGTGATGACGTTACCTTCGGCTTCCTCATAAGGCACCTGCTGCAGCAGGTGAGTGATGCAGTTCAAGCGGGCCTTTTTCTTGTCGACGCCCTGAACCACCCACCAGGGCGCCTCGGCAATGTTAGTGCGCGCTAACATGATTTCTTTGGCCTCGGTGTAGTCCTCCCAGCGGCGGCGGCTTTCCAGATCCATCGGGCTGAGCTTCCACTGCTTGAGCGGATCGTGAATGCGGCTGAGGAAACGCAGCTCCTGCTCCTCATCGGTGATCGAAAACCAGTATTTGACGATTTGGATGCCGCTGCGCGTCAGCATTTTTTCGAATTCCGGCACGCTGCGGAAAAACTCCTCGTACTCTTCGTCGTTGCAAAAGCCCATCACGCGCTCCACGCCGGCGCGGTTATACCAGCTGCGGTCGAACAGCACCATTTCGCCGGCGGCGGGCAGATGCGCGATATAGCGCTGAAAATACCACTGGGTGCGTTCGCGGTCGTTCGGCGCCGGCAGCGCCGCCACGCGGCAGGTGCGCGGGTTGAGGCGCTGGGTAATGCGTTTGATCACGCCGCCCTTGCCGGCGGCGTCGCGGCCTTCGAAGAGGATCACCAGCCGATGGCCGGTACGCATCACCCAGTCCTGCAGCTTTACCAGTTCACCCTGCAGGCGCAGCAGTTCGCGGAAGTATTGCTTGCGCCAGGCTTTCTTCGCGTCGCTGTCGACTTCTGCCGCGTCGAAGCGCAGGTCGTCCAGCTCCATTTCCAGCTCTTCGTCGTAGCTGTCGTAAAATTCTTGCAGCAGGCGCTGGTTGAATCCGTCTTCGCGGTTGAATTCATGCATGGTCATCAGATTTTCTCCGTATCAGCCCGGTGTTAGAAATGGTTGAAGATCCAGTACAGCACCGCCGACAGCAGCACTGAGGCCGGCAGCGTCAGCACCCAGGCCATCAGCAGATTGCGCAGGGTGGCCATCTGCAGGCCGGAGCGGTTGGCTGCCATGGTGCCGGCGATGCCGGATGAAAGTACGTGAGTGGTCGAAACCGGCAAGCCGAAGGCGTCGGCCGCGCCGATGGTAGTCATCGCCACCAGTTCGGCGCTGGCGCCCTGGGCGTAGGTCAGGTGCGATTTGCCGATCTTTTCGCCCACCGTCACCACGATACGGCGCCAGCCGACCATGGTGCCGAGCCCCAGTGCAATCGCCACCACCACTTTCACCCAGAAGGGAATGAAACGGGTGGCGTTGTCGAGTTCGCCCTTCAGCGCGTCGAGGTTGCGCTGCGTGTCGGGATTGATCTGCAACTGATGCTCTGCCTTCAGGTGCTTGATGGTCTCGGACGCCAGGTACATGTCGTTGCGGGTGTTCGACACCGCCTGCGCCGGGATCTTGTCGACCGAGCCGTACTGGCGAATTTGATCGCCGATCGCGCCGGTCAGTTGCGCCAGCGCCGGCACCACCTCCGGCGTCAGATCGCTGGTGCGCACATAGCCGGTCAGCACCTCGCGCGGCGGCGTTTGGCCGCCGGCCGGGAACTGGCGCAGCAGCTCGTTTTTGGTCACCTCCGCCAGCGCCGCCACCCGGGGGATCTGCTCCGGCGGCATCGAACGGTTCAGGGCGTAGGCGATCGGCATGGTGCCCACCAGGATCAGCATGATAAGGCCCATGCCTTTCTGGCCGTCGTTGGAGCCGTGGGCAAAGGAAACGCCGGTGCAGGTGAGGATCAGCAATCCGCGGATCCACAGCGGCGGCGGGCTATTGTCTTTAGGCGCGCTGTACAGCTGGCGGTTCTTGACAAACAGCTTCAGCGCCAGCAGCAGCAGGCCGGCGAACACGAAGCCGATCACCGGCGACAGCAGCAGCGCATAGCCCACCTTGATCGCCTGGCCCCAGTCCACGCCGCTGGTGCCGGTGCGGCCGTGGATCAGGGCATTGGCCACGCCAACGCCGATAATCGAGCCGATCAGCGTATGCGACGACGAGGCGGGCAGCCCGAGCCACCAGGTGCCGAGGTTCCAGATGATGGCGGAGAACAGCAGGGCGTACACCATGGCGAAGCCGTTGCCGGTGCCGGCCTGCAGGATCAGCTCGACCGGCAGCAGCGAAATGATGCCGAAGGCCACCACGCCGCTGGAGAGCAACACGCCGAGAAAGTTGAAGAAACCGGACCACACCACGGCGACCATCGGCGACAGCGAGTGGGTGTAAATCACCGTCGCGACCGCATTGGCGGTGTCGTGGAAGCCGTTGACGAATTCAAAGCCCAGCGCGATCAGCAGCGCCAGCCCCAATAATAAAAACGGAATGTAACTGGTATAGACGGCGCCGGCGTCGCTGACGTCGTTAAATAAGTTCACCCCGGCGAACGCGATCCCCAGAATTAATAAAAACACAAAAAAAAGAACAGTGAGTCGACTGTTCTTTTGATGCAGTTTGGGCAGGCTGGCGGCGGCCGGCACACCCGTTTGAACGGCGCTGTTATCGCTCATAATGACCTTCCTGAGAGGATTGAATGCGGTAGCTGTCGCCTGAAAAGTATTCTGAATGAATGTGGCTTTTTTATGACGAAAATATTAATCATCGGGAACGGCGAAAATCATTAACGCCGATAAATAAAGATTGTTATAACAGCGGGGACGGTCTTGGGTTAACGGCAACAGGCAGGATAAGGCGTTATGGTGCAACGGTTAGCGGAAAAGATGCACAAGCTTGATTTCGATGATGAAGTGACCGGGCTGATCTACGGCCATGTGTTTCGTTCCGGTGAGCCGCCGGTGCGCCTGAACTCGCAGCAGATCTGTCAGGCCTACCAGGCTTTGCCGTCCGGCGACGGCTTTGTCTGGCTGCACCTCAATCTCAACCACGCGGCGGCGGAGAAGTGGCTGAAAAACCATTTCGCCATTTCCGATTTTTTCTTCCACGAAATTCGGCATGGTTCCCACACCACGCGCATCGAGCGCCAGGGCGACGATCTGTTCGCGGTGCTCAACGACGTGATTTTCCACCCTGAGGACAGCAACCCGGAAACGGCGACGCTGTGGCTCTATTGCTGCCGTGGGCTGGTGGTCACCGTGCGTCACAAACCGGTGCGATTGATTGAACGGCTGCTTGGCCGCCTGACGGCGCTGGAGCTGGCGTCGTCTACCGAGCTGCTGGCGCACCTGCTGGAAGAGCAGGAGGACGTGCTGGAGCAGGTGGTGCGGCAGGCTAACCAGTATGTCGATACCATCGAGGATCGCCTGCTGACCCGCCGCGTCAAACGCAACCGCGCCGAGCTGGGGCGCATGCGCCGCATGTTATTGCGCTTTCAGCGCCTGTTGGCGCCGGAACCGGCCGCGCTGTTTCGCCTGTTGAACCGGCCGCCGGCCTGGCTGAGCCGCGAGGTGGTGCAGGATCTGCGGCAGTTTACCGAAGAGTTCACCGTGGTGTTGAACGATCTCGCCAGCCTGACCGAACGCATCCGGCTGCTGCAGGAAGAACTGGGCGCCAAGCTGATGGAGCAGAATAACCGCACGCTCTACACCTTGACGGTGATCACCGTACTGGCGTTGCCGATCAACATCGTCGCCGGTTTCTTCGGCATGAACGTCGGAGGGATACCGCTGGCCAGCAATCACCACGGTTTTATCCTGCTGGTGTTGCTGGTCGGCAGTTTTACGCTGATCGCCGGTTATCTGGCGTTCAGGCGCAGGGACGAGTCGTAATTACAGGCGGGCGCGGTACTCTTCTTCCAGCCGGGCATGGGTGCTCCAGAACGGCTGCGGCGCCCGATCGTGCAGACGATCCAGCAGGATATCCAGATGGGTGTGCCAGCCGCCGGCGACGCTGAGCATCTCGTCGCGGTTGGCCAGGCGCCGGTGGGTGACCGTCAGCAGCACCGCGTTTCCCTGTTCCGTCAGCTCGAAGGTCACCTCGGAAGGGCGGCCCTGATCTTGTTCGGCCCAGGTAAAGCTCAGCAGGCGCGGCGGGAACAGGCAGGTGATGTGGCCGCGGTTGCTGACGCAGCCGCCGTGCTGTTTGTACTTGGCCGGCGGTGGCTCGTGCTCGCCCGCCAGATCGGAGTTGCGAAACTCCAGCTCCAGCGGCGCGCCGTTTTCCAACTTCATGGCGCCGGCCGCCAGCCAGGTGGCGCGCTTGTCGGATTCGGTCAGGTAAGCCCACACCCGTTCGATGGGGCCGGGCAGCAGCCGCTGGATGCGCAGCGTGCCGGGTTCGATAATCATGCCGTAATCATTCATGGTTCACTCCTTGGGAGGAAGCTGTTCGGGCTGCAGCAGCGCCTGTTCGAGCGCACCCAGCCGTTCAGTCCAGAAATGTTCATAGGTTTGCAGCCAGTGCATGGCCTGCGCCATAGGCTCGGGTTCGAGCCGGCAGATATGGTTTCTTCCTTGCACGGTGCGTTGCACCAGGCCCGCATGTTCCAGTGCTTTCACGTGCTTGGAGGCGCCGGCGAACGACATCTGCAGCGGCGCGGCCAGTTCGCCGATGCTGCGCTCACCGCCGGCCAGCGCGCGTAACATCGAGCGGCGGGTCGGGTCGGCCAGCGCATGAAAAATGGCGTCCAGCTGTGAGGAAGATAATTCAACCATATGGTTGAATATAGAACAGGCGGGCTAATATTCAACCGTTTTGTTGAATATTTTTTGGCCCCGGCAAGAAACCGGGGCGAGGATCAGGCGCCGGCGTGCGCCAGCAGGGCGTTCAGCAATACGTTGGCGCCGGCGGCGGCCCAGGCGGGGGTGATATCTTCCCGTTCGTTGTGGCTGATGCCGTCCACGCAGGGAATGAAAATCATGGCGGTCGGAGCGACGCGGTTAAGGTAACAGGCATCGTGGCCGGCACCGGAAATCATGTCGCGATGGCGATAGCCCAACGCTTGCGCGGCATGACGTACGCTGTCGATGCAGCCCCGATCGAAAGCGACCGGGGGATACTGGAAGATGCGCTCGGCGCGCGCGGTCAGGCTGCCGTCGTTGACGGCGTTCACCGCCGCCAGCAGGCGCTGCTCCATCTGCTCCAGAATTGACTCCTCTGGATGGCGGAATTCGACGCTGAAAAAGACGCGTCCCGGCACCACGTTGCGTGAATTGGGGGTAATTTGCGCCATGCCCACCGTGGCGCGCGCGTCGGGCGCGAAATCCCAGCCGATGCGATTGACCGCCGTGACCAGCGACGCAAAGCCCAGCAGGGCGTCGCGGCGGCGGTCCATCGGCGTGGTGCCGGCATGGGCGCTGAAGCCGACGACCTCCAGTTCATACCAGCGCTGCCCTTGTGCGGCGGTCACCACGCCGATGTCGAGATGCTCCGCTTCCAGAATAGGCCCCTGTTCGATGTGCAACTCGAAGGCGGCATGGATCGGCGTGCCGCCCACCGGATACTCGCCGGCGTAGCCGATGCGCTCCAGCGCCTCGCCGAGGCTGACGCCGTGCTCGTCGCGGCGCGTCAGGCCGTATTCCAGGTCGAATACCCCGGCGAACACGCCCGAGGCGATCATCGCCGGCGCGAAGCGTGCGCCTTCTTCGTTGGTCCAGTTGATCACTTCAATCGCGCGTTCGGTGACGATCTGCCGATCGTTGAGGCTGCGAATAACCTCCAATCCGGCCAGCACGCCGTAGATGCCGTCGAAACGGCCGCCGCGGGGCTGCGAGTCGCCGTGAGAACCGGTGACGACCGGCGCCAGCTCGGGCCGCGTGCCTTCACGGCGCAGGAACATGTTGCCCATCCGATCGACGCGCACGCTGCAACCGGCCTCCAGCGCCCATCGGCGCAGCTGGTCGCGCGCCTGACGATCCTCTTCGCTGAGCGCCAGGCGGGTGACGCCGTTGTCAGCGATGGCGCCGAACTGCGCCATCGTCTGCAGGCTTTGCCACAGGCGCTCCCCGTTGACCCGATACGTCATTGCTTTTCTCCCGGCGTTTTAGCGGTGTAGCGGAAATCGCAGCAGGGGGCGCCGGACATGATGGTCTGGCTGCGCTGCAGGTCGACATCAGGCGCATAGCCGACGATAAACTGGCTGTCGCGAGCGCAGGAGAGCAGGTGGCCGATCTCCCCAAGCCCCATCTCGTGATACATCTCGGCGTAGCGGCAGCGGGTGACGTTATAGTCGAAGTGCTGTTCGTCCTGATTGATCACCTCGACGCGCAGCGCATCGTCTTTTTCCCACAGGTACTGCAAGGCGGCGAAGCTGCGCAGATCCGCGCCGTTCGGTTCCTGAGCGGCGAACTGTTTGCCCGCCGCGATGGCGGCATTCTCGATGGCCTCGCCGATCACCGCCTGGGCGCGTGCCTTGCCGATTTCACGCACCAGGATCTGGTAGATCGGTTTGATGATCTCCGCCTCGATTTTTCTGCGGGCCAAAATGCCCAACTCGTTGTTTGCACAGCTCATCGCCTTGCTCCTCTTGATTTATTGTGGTTTGGCGCCGCCCAACACGGTTTGCGGCTGCCATTTGCCGTCAACCACCCGATACAGGGTGAAGCTCGGCTGTTGCAGGTTGCCCTGCGCATCGAAGGCTATGTCGCCGGTCACGCCCTGATAATGTATGGCGCGCAGTTTCGGCAGATAATCGGCCGGGTTGGCCGAGCCGGCCTGTTCGATGGCGGCGATCAGCACTCGGGTGGCGTCGTAGGCGAAGGGCGCATGCAGTTCGATGTGGGTGTGGTAACGATCGCGGTAGGCTTGCTCAAACGCCTTGCCGCCCGGCATCTGTTCCAGCGGCAGCCCCGGCTCCAACGCAACGACGCCTTCACCTTCCTGCTGCGCCAGCGTCAGGAAGGTTTGGCTGACAAAGCCGCCGGCGCCCATCAGCTGCGCGTTCATGCCCAGCTGTTTCAGTTTGCGCGCCAGCGGCGCCGCCTGGGAATCTACGCCGCCAAAGAAGATCAGATCGGCGTTTTTGCTGCGCACGGTGGTCAGCACGGCGCTGAAATCGACGCTCTTGTCATCGACGTATTCACGGGCGACCGGCTGCACGCCCTGGGCCTGCAGCGATTTGATGAATTCGTCCGCCAGCCCCTGGCCGAAAGCGGTGCGATCGTCGATCACCGCGATGCGCTTGGCTTTCAGCGTCTTCACCGCATATTGCCCGGCGTAGTTGCCGCCGTCGTCGTCGTGGCCCATCACGCGAAAGCTGGTGTCAAAACCTTGTTGCGTATAGCCGTGACCGGTGGCGACCGGCGCCACCTGGGCGATGCCGGCGTCGTGATAGATGCGCGCCGCCGGGATGCTGGTGCCGGTGTTCCAGTGGCCGACCACGCCGGCGACGCCTTCGTCGACCAAACGCTGCGCCACGGCCACGGCGGTGCGCGGATCGGACTGGTCGTCCTCGGACACCAGTTTGAAGGTGACCGGTTTGCCGTTCAGCGTCGGTTTCTGCGCGTTAGCGTCGGCGATCGCCAGTTGCGCGCCGTTTTCGAGATCTTTGCCGATGCGCGCGGAAGGGCCGGTCAGCGGCCCGGCCAGGCCGATCAGCACGGTGTCGGCCGCCAGCGCCGGGAGGCTAAGAATCATTGTCATGGCAGCCAGCGCCAACGGTTTGATGCGAATGTTCTGTTGCATGTCATACTCCTGGTGCGGTTAAAAGAAACAACGGTTATTCACCCAAATAGATCTGTTTGATTTTTTCATCGTCCAGCATGTCGGCGGAACGGCCGCTGTGGCTCAGGCTGCCGCTGTCCAACACATAGGCGCGATCGGTGGACTCCAGCGCCAGGCGGGCGTTCTGCTCGACCAATAGTAGCGTGACGCCGTCACGGGCTAACTGCTTGATGACCGTGAAAATGGCTTCCACCACAATCGGCGCCAGCCCCATCGAGGGTTCGTCCAATATCAGCAACCGCGGGCGGCTGAGCAGCGCGCGCCCCATCGCCACCATCTGCTGTTCACCGCCCGAAAGTAGCCCGGCCGGTTGGTGCAGACGCTCGCTCAGCCGCGGGAAGGTGGCGCACACCCGTTCGAAATCTTGCCGCACCGCCGATTTGTCGCGCCGCGCATAGGCGCCGAGCTGCAGGTTCTCCCGCACCGTCAAACGGGTGAAAATGCCGCGTCCCTCCGGCACCATCACCAGCCCCCGTTGCAGCAACCGGTGCGGCGGCACGCCGCGAATCGAGAAACCGTCGAACAGGATGTCGCCTTCGAACGGCTGCAGGCCGGTCAGCGCTCGCAGGCTGGAGGTCTTGCCCGCGCCATTGGCGCCGATCAGTGTCACCTGTTCGCCGGCGTTGACCATAAAATCGATGCCTTTGACCGCATGAATGCCGCCATAAGACACTTTGAGTCGTTTAACGCTCAGCAGGGCTTCAGACATGCGCGCCGCCTCCCAGATAGGCCTGAATGACCGCCGGTTCACGTCGCACCTGCGCCGGCTCGCCTTCGGCGATCGCTTTGCCGTAATCCAGCACCGTCAGCCGATCGCACAGACCCATCACCAGTTTGACGTCGTGTTCGATCAGCAGCAGCGTTTTACCGCTGTCGCGGATGCGCAGCAGCAGCTCGCGCAGCGCCACTTTTTCACCGGCGTTCATGCCGGCCGCCGGTTCATCCAGCGCCAGCAGCCGGGGCTCGGTCGCCAGCGCGCGGGCAATCTCCAGACGGCGTTGGTGGCCATAGGCGAGATCGCCGGCGCGGTAATGGGCGAATTGGCTGATGCCGACGTACTCCAGCAGCGCATGAGATTTATCGCGCACCGCCTGTTCCTCCTCTTTCGCGCGCCCGTGGCGAGCGATCGCCGCCCACAGGCCGTTGCGGGTGCGCACATGGCAGCCGACCATCACGTTTTCCAGCACGCTCATTTCGTTGAACAACCGCAGGTTCTGGAAGGTGCGGGCGATGCCGGCCTGCGCCACTTTGTCGATGGCCTGCGGTTTATAGCGCTGGCCCAACAGGCTGAACTCGCCCTCGTCGGCGCGATACAGGCCGGTGATCAGGTTGAAGCAGGTGGTTTTGCCGGCGCCGTTCGGCCCGATCAGGCCGTAGATTTCCCCTTGGCGGATGCTCATGCTGACGTCATCCACCGCCGTCAGGCCGCCGAAACGTTTGCTGACGTGATTTAAAGCGAGCAGCGGCGTCATGCGGCGTTCCTCCCGGCATGGCGAGCCGGCCATAGGCCCGCTGGGCGATACAGCATCACCAGGATCAGCGCCAGGCCGTAGAACAGTTGGCGGATGATTTCCGGGTCGATCAGCACCTGGCCGAACAGCGCCTGCTGCAGCGGCCCCATGCTGCTGCGCAGCAGCTCCGGCAGGGCGGCCAGCAGCAGCGCGCCCAGGATCACGCCGGGGATGTGCCCCATACCGCCGAGCACCACCATCGCCAGTACGGCGATCGATTCCTGCAGGGTGAAGGATTCCGGCGACACGAAGCCTTGAAACGCGGCGAACAGCGCGCCGGCCACGCCGCCGAAGGTGGCGCCGATGGCGAAGGCCAGCAGCTTGAAGTTGCGGGTGTTGATGCCCATCGCCCGCGCGGCGTCCTCGTCTTCGCGGATCGCCGTCCATGCGCGGCCAATGCGCGAATTCTGCAGCCGCAGGCTGATAAACAGGATCGCCAGAAGCAGCGCGGCGAACAGGTAGTAATACAGGTACAGGCCGGAAAAACGCACGCCGAACCACTCATGCATGCCGGAAAACTTCAGGCCGAACAGGCTGACCGGATCGACGCCGGAAATGCCTTTGGGGCCGTTGGTGAGGTTGACCGGGCGATCCAGGTTGCGCATCAGAATGCGCACGATCTCGCCAAAGCCCAGCGTGACGATCGCCAGATAATCGCCGCGCAGCCGCAGCGTCGGCGCGCCGAGCAGGATGCCGCACGCCGCCGCCAGCAGCGCCGCCAGCGGGATCAGCCACAGCATCGACAGATGCAGTCCGTCGGGGAACCACTGCAGCAGCAGCGGGAACTGCTGCGTCAGATGCGGTGACGACAGCAGCGCGGCCAGATAGGCGCCAACGGCGTAAAAAGCGATAAAGCCCATGTCCAGCAATCCGGTCATGCCCACCACGATGTTCAGCCCGAGCGCCAGCATCAGGTACAGCAAGGCGAAGTCGACAACGCGCACCCAATAGTTGCCGCCGGCGGCACCCGCCACCCAGGGCGCCAGCAGCAGGGCGAGAATGAACAACGTCAGCCCCAGCCCGGCGCGACGCGGCCTGGCCAGAGGAGCGGGGGGAGTCAAAACGGTCATCATGATGTCCTTATGCGCGCGTGGCGATGCGTTCGCCCAACAGCCCGGAGGGGCGGAAAACCAGCACGGCGATCAGCACCAGAAACGCGAACACGTCCTGGTAGTTGCTGCCGAACACGCCGCCGGTCAACTCGCCGAGATAGCCGGTGCCCAGCGATTCGAACAGCCCCAGCAGCAATCCGCCGAGCATCGCGCCGCGCAGGTTGCCGATGCCGCCGAGCACGGCGGCGGTAAACGCCTTGATGCCGGGCAGAAAGCCCATCGAGAAACCGGCGTTGCCGTAGTTGCTGGCCATCATGATGCCGGCGACCGCCGCCAGCGCGCCGCCGAGCGCGAAGGTCAGAACGATGATGCGGTCAGGACTGATGCCCATCAGGCCGGCGACCTGCGGGTTTTCCGCCGTGGCGCGCATGGCGCGGCCGAAATGGCTGTGTTCGACCAGCAGCCAGAGGCCGGCCATCACCGCTACGGCCACCGCCAGCGTGACGATCGCCGTGCCGGTGATCACCGCCGGCGCATGTTCGGCGCTGCCTGCGGTCAGGGCGATGGGCGTCATCGGCAACAGCTGCGGAAACATCAGGGGATTGCGTGACCAGATCAGCATCGCCAGGGTTTGCAACAGCAGCGAGACGCCGATGCCGCTGATCAGCGGGGCCAGGCGCGGTGCATTACGCAACCGGCGATAGGCCAGACGCTCGATCGCCATCGAGGTGATGGCGCAGACCGCCATGGCGAACAGGGCCGCCAGCAGCAGCGTGGCGTAGGGCGATAACGCGGGAAAGTGGTGTTGCAACACGCTTATCGCCGACAGCGCGCTCAGCGCCCCGACCATCAGCACGTCGCCGTGCGCGAAGTTGATGATGCGCAGGATGCCGTACACCATGGTGTAGCCGAGCGCGATCAGCGCATAAATGCTGCCGAGCATCAAACCGTTGACGGTTTGCTGTACCAGCGTATCCATAAGGAGAGTCCGGAGATAATGAGTCAGAGGCTCACAGTAGAGAATTTAAAAAAATTGTAAAATACGGAAAAATACTTTCTTATACAAAAAACGAGTGATTTTAATGCATTGATTTTTATGTATATTGAATCCATTCCTTCAGTGTCGATTTCCCAAAAACAGTCAATATATGAAAAAAACAGAACAGTACGATGAGCCATTGCCGATGCTGCCGAACGATCCGCCGCTGCGCGCCGTGCGGGCGTTCGAGGCCATCGCGCGCCTGGGTGGCATCAGCGCGGCGGCTAACGAGCTGATGATTTCGCCTTCGGCGGTCAGTCATCAACTCAAAACGCTGGAGGCATTTTTGCAGATGCCGTTGACCGAACGGCAGGGGCGCAACCTGGTGCTGCGCAGCGAGGGGCGGGAGTACTACCGTTCGATTCGCTCGGCGTTCAACGTGCTGCGCCAGGCGACCGAACACGTGCGTGAACAATCCGCGTCGCGGCAGGTGACCATCAGCCTGATCCCGCTGTTCGGCATGGGCTGGTTCATTCCGCGGCTGCGCGGTTTTCTGCGTGAAAATCCGGATATCGACATCAATGTGGTCTACGCCAACCACCGCAATTACCTGAGCGACGCCGCCGATCTGTCGATCCGCTTCGGGGTCGGGCAGTGGACCGGCTATCGCAGCGAGAAGCTGATGTCCGGAAAAATGGTGCCGGTGTGCAGCCGGGCATTCAGTAAACTGCACGGTCTGCTCGATACGCCGGATCAGCTGGCGACGCTGCCGCTGCTGCACGACGAGGAGCGCAATACCTGGATGCAATGGTTTCAGCAGGCCGGCGTCAAGCGCCCGCTGCGCAGTATCGGCCCGATGTTCGAGGATGGATTGTTGACGTTGGCGGCGGTGCAGGCGGGGTTAGGGTGCGCGTTGATGCGTGAACCGTTAATCGCCCACTACCTTGAGAGCGGTGAGTTGATCAAAATGTTCGATCTGCCGATCGACGACGGCCGCGATTATTACCTGTGCGCTCGGCTGGACAGTGAACTGTCGCAGGAAGGCGAAAATCTGCGGCAGTGGCTGCGCCGTGAGGCGGCGGAAAGCCGAGGGGATTAAGCGCCGTTTGGCCATGGCGGCGCGGAACCTTCGAACCGCCCAGCCTGGCGCGGCGATTTGCGCGGCTTGATAGCCGGCAAGAAAAGAAATGTCACAACTGCGGCGCCTATCACACCGTGCAGATTGCATTTCATTCCTGGCCGCCATAACCTGACAAGAAACGGATTGTTACTGACGCGATCAGGCAAAACCTAACTTCTCTCCCGGCATCGAACATGGCCGGATGGGCGGTTAGGTTTTTTTTTTGCAAAAGGAGAAGGGAATGAAACTTGTCGTCGCTAATGACTACCAGGAAATGAGTGAGCTGGCCGCCAGCCTGTTGTTGAGTTACATGCTGCGCCCGCAGCGCGTCAATCTGGCTATCACCGCCGGCTCGACGCCTAAACGGATGTATGAGTTGTTGGCTCCGCGCGTCAAGGGCCACGCGGAATTCGCCAACGTGCATTACTATAATTTCGATGAAATTCCTTACGCCGGCCGATTGGGCTATGGCGTCACCATGGAGAATCTGCACCGTATGTTCTTCGGCCCGGCGGCGATCCCCGAGCGGCAACTGCACGTCTTGAATTCGGACAACTACCTCCAGCACGATCGGCGTATCGCCGAGGATGGCGGGCTGGATGCAATCGTGATGGGCGTCGGAGCGGACGGGCATTTCTGCGGCAATCTGCCGGGCACCACTGCCTTCGAAGACCGCACTTGTCGGGTGCCGGTTTCCGCCAGGCCGGATATGGCGGACATTTTGCTCAAAGAGGTGGGCGGCCGCACTGAATGGCTGCCCGATCATTACGTCACCCTGGGGCCTGCGAGCGTGATGGCCGCCAAAAAGCTGGTGCTGATCGTCAACGGTTCCCACAAAGCGGACATTTTGCGGCGCATTGTCACCGGCCCTGTCGACGCCGCAGTGCCCGCCAGCATTTTGATGTTGCATCCGGACCTGTTGATTATCGCCGATCGGGAGGCCGCGGCGCTGCTGTCTTAAGCGTTCATCCGGCGCATCTCGCCTCAGAACCAACGGTCATAACCTGCAACCAAAGCGTCTTTCCCTGTGGCACAGAATCAGGCTAGAGTGCGTTTTTTCATGCAACTGGGGATGACGATGCTGTTCGATTTAAACCAGCAGGCGGCCGAACTGCCCGAGGCCTGGCGTTCCGCCGTGCTGGGCCGCGTCGGTGCGGCCAATATCAAAGTGCTGCGTATGGATGCGCGCAGCATTGCGGATGAAGTGCATGATTACAGCGAAGGGTTGCTGGTGATCAGCGGCCGCCTGCGGCTGCAGGTGGCGGGGGAAGAAGTGGTGGTGCGGGCCGGGCAGCTGTATCAGGCCGCGGCCGGCGTGCCGCACCGCGTGTTGCCGGGCAGCGAAGGCACGCTGGTGATTGTCGATCTGCCGGAAGATCAAGCGCCGTCGTTGGGCTGAGGCTGCGCCAGAAATCTGACAACGCCCTGGAGAAAGCGTTGTCTGCCGGCGTTATCCCTATCGAGATGGACAAAATGTGTTGCTTCAGGAATGACCAGCTTTTCGGCTGAAGGGGCATCTTTCATGATGGCGTCAACATCCTCGGGCCGGCTCCAGAAATCCCGCTCCGAGCGAACAACCAATACGGGAACGGTGGTTAAGGCGGTTGCCGACCACTGTTTTCTGCCCATCGCCAGTTCAAAGCTGTCAGCCATTGCACCGGTCGGTGCGCGGAAGCTGTGTGGCGTTCTGCGCTGCGAGGTGTTGTCCGATGCCAGTGCGGCATCACCGTAAGCGCGTTTAACTGTCTCATCACGCCACTGTGTTTTATCCGCCACGGGAATGCTGTTATCCCAGGCAACAAACAGACTGTCCCGCGTGCTCAGGTTCCAGCCGCCAAATTTGGCTGCGTTGAAATGTCCCGGGTTTTGAGGATCGTCCAGCGGCGATCCCTGGCCCAGCAGCGGGTGGTGGGTGGTTCCGCCATAAAGCGTGTTATAGAGCACCAGTCGTTCCACATTCTGTGGGTATTGGGCCGCATAAGCGCCCGCCCAGTGTCCTCCCGTCGCCCATCCCAGGAGGTTAACGCGAGGGGCGCCGCTCCACGCCTGAATAGCCTGCACGGCGTGAGCGATATCGGCCACGGCATCCGCAGTGCGGATTAAAGGCGCCGATTGGTCTGGGGGGCTATTCATCGCGGCCGGGCGGCTGGATAGCCCATACCCCCGCAGATCGAGGATGTACACTCGAAAGCCTGCAAATGCCAGATCTGCCGCCAGAGAGCCGCCTTTGACAGGCAAGTCAAAGGAGGCGAGGCCGGGAACCCGCGCGCCATGAATCAGCAGCACAGGCGGTTGCGGTATCTTGCCTTCAGATTTCAGGCGGACTTCCCTGACATGGAGTTGCTCTCCGTCCGCAAGCACAATGTACCTGTCTGTTCGCTTTATCGGCGCGGAGATTTCATTTTCTTTCGATGCAGCCAGTGTGGGTGATGCCGACATCACAAGGAGGGCCAGCAACATATTTAGGCTTCGGTAAGTCAGTGACAACGATCTGAGTATGCTCATTGTTATTTCTGCTCCGCGAATATATACAGAAAGCATCTTCTGGCGGCCTTGCTTGTGTGTCTAATACTATCGTGAGGCTTTCTTAATACGTTTAAGGTATCGCGATATGCTCACCCTGCGTCAGCTTCGCCAGTTTCTTGCTGTTGCGGAGACCATGAATATCAGGAAAGCGGCAGAGCGCCTGCATATGGCTCAGCCGCCCCTTACCGCTGCGATCCGTCATATGGAAGAGACGTTGGGCACCCGGCTTTTTGAACGAACTAATCGTATAACGGCGCTGACGCCGGCAGGCAAAGTGTTACAGAAAGAAGCGGCTGCGACGCTGATGCAGATGGAACGGTCGATGTTGCTGACACGACGCGCCGGCCAGGGAATGACGGGGGCTTTGCGCATCGGTTTTGTCGCTTCCGCCGTCAGACATCTGCTTCCCGAAATAGTCGCCCGTTTTCACTTTTCCTGTCCGGAGGTCGTCCTTGAACTGAAAGAAATGACCACCGCGCGACAGGTTGTGAGCCTTTTGGAAGACACGCTTGATATTGGCATTGCGGTTTTACCTGTTCCTGAATACGCCATACCGAAACTGTCTTGCCATCCATTTTTTAGCTGCCCGCTGATTGCCGTTATGCCGAGTAAACATCCTGCCGGAACAAGCGACGTTCTTTCGCTTTCTGCCCTGGCCAGGGAGCCGTGGGTATTGTTTCCCGAGCAGGAAGGGCCAGGTCTCTATCGTGCTATCATTGAGGCCTGCGAAAAGGCAGGATTTGCTCCTGAGGTTGTTCAGCAAGCCGTGCAGATGGAAACGATAGTCGGCCTTGTTGCTTCGGGATTAGGAGTCAGTCTGGTCCCTGAATTCATGCAAAAAAGCGGCTGGGCAAACGTTTCTTTTTGTCGGCTTAGTGGAGAACAGATCCCGTATCAGGTTGCTTTGATTCACAAGCCGGAAAATACCAATCCTCACGTCGCAGATTTTGTCACAAACGCGGTTCCTCCACAGCCATAGGTAAAACGCGCCGGAGTTTGAACCGCATTCAAGAATCGATTAGGCGCGGTTGCCCAATGCCCTGAGCGCCACGTTCATCGCCGCCAATAACCGCGCTTCTGTGACGCCGTCACGCGCTTGAATCGACAGGCCGTGCAAGAAGACGGCGAAATAGTCCCCCAGGCTGTCGGCGTCGGTGTCGGCCGGCAGTTCGCCGGTTTGCACCGCCTGGCGCAGCCGTTCGACGATCTGCTGCGTGCGCTGCAGCCGATGCTCTGCCAGCCAAACTTTGAGTCCGTCGTTTTCCGCGCTGACGCTGGCGGCGGAGGAGACCACCATGCAGCCCTGCGGCAGATCCGGCCGGCTATAGAGCCGCACGGCATCTTCCAGCAGGCGTTTGAGCGCCGGGCGAATGCCGCTTTCCTGCGCGAAGGCGCGATCGGCAAAGCCGCCTTCCTTGGTTTCGTAACTGGCGATCGCCTCGCGGAACAGCTGCTCTTTGGAGCCGAACGCTTTGTAGATGCGCGCGGAAGCAATACCCAATTCCGCCACCAGATCCGACATCGAGGTGCCTTCGTAACCCTGCCGCCAAAATAAGTTTCGCGCCTTCAAGAGCGCCTGTTCGCGATCGAACTCGCGCGGTCTGCCTGCCATTCGCTGCTCCAATTTACCTGCCATTCAGCGACATAGGATCGCCTAAATCGGCGGGAATACCAATGCCTTTATAAATTTCGCTTGCGGTCGCCACGCTTTGCTCCTATTGTTTGTCAATCGACAACTAATTGGAGCTTACGATGAAAACCCTCAAAGGTCCAAGCCTGCATCTCGCGCAGTTCAGCGATGAGACAGCGCCGTTCAACAGCCTGCCCGCCATTGCCGAGTGGGCGGCGCAGACCGGTTTTAGCGCGTTGCAGATCCCGGCCTGGGATCGGCGTTTATTCGACGTGGCCACCGCTGCGCAAAGCCAAACCTACTGCGACGATCTGACCGGTATGTTGGCGGAGCATGGGTTGGTGGTCAGCGAACTGACCAGCCATATTTTCGGCCAACTGATGGCGGTGCACCCGGCTTACGATGCGCTGTGCGACAGCTTCGCGCCGCCGGCGCTGCACGGCGATGCCAAAGCGCGCGGCGAGTGGGCGTGGCAGCAAATGCTGCTGGCGGTAAAAGCCTCGGCGCGGCTCGGGCTCAGCGAGCTGGGCACCTTTTCCGGTTCACTGGCCTGGCCCTATCTGTTCCCGTTCCCGCAGCGCCCGGAAGGATTGATCGACGCCGCGTTCAACGAGCTGGCCAAACGCTGGCTGCCGGTGCTCAACGCCTGCGACGAGCAGGGCATCAACCTGTGCTACGAAATTCACCCGAGTGAAGATCTGCATGACGGCGTGACCTACGAGATGTTTCTGGAACGCGTCGGCCACCACCCGCGTTGCCGGGTGCTGTTCGATCCGAGCCATATGGTGCTGCAGCAGCTCAACTATCTGGAGTTTATCGATATCTATAAAGAGGTTATCGGCATGTTCCACGTTAAGGACGCCGAGTTCAATCCGACCGGCCGCCAGGGCATTTACGGCGGTTATCAGTCATGGATCGATCGCGCCGGCCGCTTCCGCTCGCTGGGCGACGGTCAGGTCGATTTCAACGGCATTTTTTCCCGTTTGACGCAGTACGGCTATTCGGGCTGGGCGACGCTGGAGTGGGAATGCTGCCTGAAAAATCCGCAGGACGGCGCGCGCGAAGGCGCGGCCTTCATTCGCGATCGCATCATCCATGTCACCGACAAAGTGTTCGATGACTTCGCCGGTGCGCCGGTCAATCCTCAGCAGATCAATGCGTTGCTCGGCATTCGCTGAGCCTGACCCCACAGGGAGTTAACCCCATGAAACAACAAGAGAACGAGATCCTGTTGCAGGATCTCGGGGCGGAACACGTCTATACCCAGGTCAATGGCCAACGTATCCACTGCGTGATAGCCGGTGAAGGGCGGCCGGTGTTGCTGATCCCCGGCTGGCCGCAAACCTGGTACACCTGGCGCCATGTGATGCGCGCCTTGGCGGCGGCCGGTTTTCAGGCGATCGCCGTCGATCCGCCGGGCATCGGCGACTCTGACAAGCCCGTCGGCGGCTACGACACCGGCAGCATCGGTGCGGCGTTGCACGCGATGATGGCGCAACTGGGCCACGAACGTTACCAACTGGTCGGCCACGACATCGGCATGTGGGTCGGTTACGCCATGGCGAGCGATTTTCCGCAGGCGGTGGAGCGCCTGGTGCTGACGGAGGCGGTGATCCCCGGTCTGGCGCCGCCGCCGCCGATTTTCGTCGCGCCGGAGGAGAACATCTTCCTGTGGCATTTCATGTTCAACCAGTTGGCGGATTTGCCGGAGACCCTGACCCAGGGGCGCGAACGGGAGTATCTTGGCTATATCTTCAACCGCTGGTCTTATCGGCGCGATCGGGTGGCGGCTGAGGTCTATATCGCCGCCTATTCGGCGCCGGGCGGCCTGCGCGCCGGATTCGACTATTACCGGGCGATCCCGGATACCGTTCGCCAGAACCGAGTGCGCGCCGCCACGCCATTGACGATGCCGGTGCTGACCGTGGGGGCGGAACACGCCACCGGCGACGCGCCGCTGACGACGCTGCAGGGCAATGCGCGCGATCTGCGGGGCGAAACGGTCGCCGGCTGCGGCCATTTCATCACCGAGGAGTGTCATGAAGCGTTTATCGCATTGATTACACCGTTCCTGGCGGGAGAACAGCATGCCGCTTGATGAACGCATCGCCGCCTTTTTGACGGCATCGGCCGATGTGCCGCCGCCCGCGTCGCTGGCGGACATGCGGGCGGCCACGGAAACCGGTTTGCGTCTGCTGCAGGGCGAGGCGGCACCGAGCGGCGGCGTCAGGGACTATACGGTGGTCGCCACCGATGGGCACCGGATTGCGCTGCGCGCCTATCTACCGGCGGGGGAAAGGCGCGCTGCCGCACAACCGGCGATGCTGTTCGCCCACGGCGGCGGCTGGTGCCTCGGTTCGCTGTCGCTGTATGACCAGCCCTGCCAGGCGCTGGCTAACGCCACCGGCCGGGTGATCCTGTCGGTCGACTATCGTCTGGCGCCGGAGTATCCGTTTCCGCAGCCGCTGGAAGATGTCTATCAGGCGCTCTGCTGGGTGGTGCAACAGGCGCCGCAGTTGGGGATCGACGCGCAGCGCCTGGCGGTGGGCGGCGACAGCGCCGGGGGCAATCTGGCGGCGGCGGTCGCGCTGCTGGCGCGGGATCGCGGCGGCCCGCATATCGAGCGCCAACTGCTGCTGTACCCGGCGCTCAGCCGCGAAATGGCGACGGAGAGCTATTGCGAGTTTGTCGAGGGGCACTTTCTGACGCGCGACGCGATGGTATTTTGTTGGCAGCAGTATCTGGCTCAGCGGCGCGAACCCTACGGCGAACCGCTGCACGCCGCCACGCTGCGCGGGTTACCGCCGGCCACCATTCTGAGTTGCGAATATGATCCGCTGCGCGATGAGGCCGAACAGTATGCGCAGCGGCTGCGTGAGGCGGGTGTGGCGGTACGCTGCGAACGGTTGCCGGGCATGGTGCATGCCTGCATACACATGCTGGGGTTGACCCCGGCGGCGCGACGGCTGTTCGAGCTGGCTCGCGAGTAAAAAAAAGCCCCGCATTGCGGGGCGTTTGGCTATTCATCAGACACGTGATTAACGGCCGGCGACGGTGACGAAGCGGGTTTCCAGATAGGATTCGATCGCTTCGCTGCCGCCTTCGGTGCCGTGACCGGAGTCTTTCACGCCGCCAAACGGCGTTTCCGGCAGGCCAAAACCGATGTGGTTGATGCTCAGCATGCCGCTCTCCACGTCGCGCCCCAGCGCATTGACGGTGGCGATGTTGCGGCTGTAGGCGTAGGCGGCCAGCCCGTACGGCAGGCGGTTGGCTTCGGCGATCGCCTCGTCGTAGGTGGCGAACGGGCGCAGCAGGGCGACCGGGCCAAACGGCTCTTCCGACATGGCGCGCGCGCTCAGCGGCACGTCGCGCAGCACCGTCGGCTCGAAGAAGTTGCCTTTGCCCGCCACGCGTTTGCCGCCGGTGCTGGCCTTCGCTCCGTGGGCGATAGCGTCCTGCACCAGCGCCTCGATATTGTCGACGCTGCGGCCCAGCACCATCGGGCCCATCGTCACGCCGTCTTCCAGCCCGTTGCCGAGCTTGAGCTCACGCACGGCAGCGGTGAATTTCTCCACGAAGGCTTCATAAACGCCTTGCTGGATCAGGAAGCGGGTCGGGGCGATACAGACCTGGCCGGCGTTGCGGAACTTCGACTGCGCCAGCTCTTTGGCCGCTGCGTCGAGATCGGCGTCGTCAAAGATCAGCACCGGCGCGTGGCCACCCAGCTCCATGGTGGCCTTTTTCATATGCTGGCCGGCCAGCGCCGCCAGATGTTTGCCCACGCGGGTGGAGCCGGTGAAGGAGATCTTGCGAATGGTCGGATGCGGGATCAGGTATTCCGAGATTTCCGCCGGGGTGCCGTACACCAGCGCGATCACCCCGGCTGGGATACCGGCGTCGGCGAAGGCTTTGATCAGCTCTGCCGGGGAGGCCGGGGTTTCTTCCGGGCCTTTGACGATGATGGAACAGCCCGCCGCCAGCGCGGCGGACAGCTTGCGCACGATCTGGTTAATCGGGAAGTTCCACGGCGTGAAGGCGGCCACCGGGCCGACCGGCAGTTTCAGGGTTTGCTGCTGCACGTCGCGGGCGCGGGACGGAATGATCTGCCCGTAGGTGCGGCTGGCTTCGCCGGCGAACCAGTCGATAACGTCGGCGGCGTTGAGAATTTCAATCTTGGCCTGCGCCACCGGTTTGCCCTGTTCCTGCGTCATGATGGCGGCGATGGCGTCGGCGCGTTCGCGCAGCAGCGCAGCGGCTTTGCGCATCAGGTTGGCGCGCTGGTGTGCGGCGGTGTTGCGCCAGAGGTTAAATCCGCGCTCGGTGGCGGCCAGCGCCAGATCGAGATCCTCTGTGGCGGCGTGCGCCACCTGACCGATGACCTCGTCGCTGGCGGGGTTGGTGACAGGCAGGGTTTTCCCGGCCAGCGCGTTGCGCCATTGTCCATCGATATACAGTTGAGTATCCGGATACATTGTTGCCTCTTGTTTACGGAGTGGTCAGGGGCCGCTGAGTTTTGCGATGCGGCGCGCCTGAATGGGACAGGGACCTTAACCCTACGCCGAATGGCGGCGATCGTCCAGGCGAGGGGCACGAAAGGACCAGGGCGGCTACTCAATCGGCGATGTTTTGGCTATGCTGAGCAGATTGTCAGCACGGATGAGGAGGTCGGGTGCAAGGGGTTCCACAACAGTTTCCGTTCGAGAAGGATTGCGCGCAGTTCCGGCATTTGTCGCATCTGCCCGGCGTCGAACTCTATCAGGCGCACATTGAGCGCTATGCCTTCGAGCCGCATACCCATGACGCCTTCGCCATCGGCACCGTGGATACCGGGGCGGAGCGTTTTCGCTATCGCGGGGCGCAGCATTTGGCGGCGCCGGGCGCGCTGGTACTGATGAACCCGGACGAGCTGCACACCGGCGAAGCCGAAACGCCGGGCGGTTGGTGTTACCGCATGCTCTATCTGGCGCCCGAGGCGCTGGAGCAGCTGTCCGGCGATCGGAGCCAGTGGTTTACTGATGCGGTGCGCCACGATCCGCGGGCGGCGCAGCGCCTGTCCGCCATTCTCGCCATGCTGTGGCAAACCGACGATCCGCTTACGCTCGACGGCCTGCTGCTGGAGGCCGTCGAGTTGCTGCAACCGCATATCCGCACCGGTCAACGAGAGAAAGCCGAGGCGGCGCACCGTTTCGAGGTGGTGAAAAGCTACCTGCACGATAATTACGCCGAGGCCGTAACCCTCCACCAACTGGCCGATCTGGTCTCGCTCAGCCCGTACCATTTCCAGCGCAAGTTCAAGGCCGAATATCACGTCTCTCCGCAGCAGATGCTGATGGCGATCCGGCTGTCGCAGGCTAAACGCATGCTGGAGCGCGGCATGCCCGCCGCACAGGTGGCGGCGGCGGCGGGGTTGACCGATCAGGCGCACCTGACGCGCGCGTTCGCTAACCGTTACGGCGTCACGCCGGTGCGTTTCCAGAAACAGGTGAAATTGGGCTAAAACAGCAACCTGCTACAATCATTCCTCCCCGCGTTTTCGTTACTCTGCCGCTGTCTTGTCGGGCGGGTTGGCCGCGCCGGCCGTTTGTCGGAGTCGTTATGTTCATTGGCGTTGTGTTTGCCCTGGCCGCCGGGCTGATGTGGGGACTGATTTTCGTCGGCCCGCTGCTGGTACCGGACTATCCCGCCGCGCTGCAGTCCACCGGGCGCTATCTGGCCTTTGGGCTGATTACCTTGCCGCTGGCGTGGTTTGATCGTCGCCGTCTGCGCAAGCTGCGGCGTCAGGATTGGCTGGAAGCGCTCAAGCTGACGGCCATCGGCAATCTGCTGTACTACCTGTGTTTGGCCAGCGCCATTCAGCGCACCGGCGCACCGGTCTCGACCATGATCATCGGCACTTTGCCGGTGGTGATCGCCATCTGCGCCAACCTGTTTTACGGCCGGCACGACGGGCGCCTGGCCTGGGGCAAGCTGGCGCCGGCGCTGCTGCTGATCGTCTGTGGATTGGCGTGCGTGAACGTCGCCGAGCTGCGCGGCAATGCGGTATCGATCGACGGCTGGCGCTATCTCAGCGGTCTTGGGCTGGCCGTGTTGGCGGTGGCGTGCTGGACCTGGTTCCCGCTGCGCAATTCACGCTGGCTGCGGGAGAATCCGACGCAGCGTCCGGCCACCTGGGCCACGGCCCAAGGGCTGGTGACGCTGCCGCTGGCGCTGCTGGGCTATCTGGCGGTCTGCGGCCAATTGGCATTGAGCGAGCCGGCGTTCACCTTGCCGTTCGGCCCGCGCCCTGAGGTGTTTATTCCGCTGATGCTGATCATCGGCGTGTTCTGTTCCTGGCTGGGGGCGCTGTGCTGGAACGAAGCCAGCCAGCGGCTGCCGACGGTGTTGGTGGGGCCGCTCATCGTGTTCGAAATTCTGGCGGGGTTGGCGTATACCTTTCTGCTGCGCCAGGCCTGGCCGCCGTTGCTGACGCTGGCCGGTATCGTCTGTTTGATCGCCGGCGTGGTGTACGCCATGCGCATCAAGCCGCAGCCGGTGGTGGTGGCGCTGGAGGAAAAGCAGGGGTGACGCCCGCCGCAGCGGCGGGCGCGAGGGTTAACGCTTGCTGTGGTGAATGATCTCTTCGGCCACGTTGCGCGGCGCTTCGGCGTAGTGGCTGAATTCCATGGTGTAGGTGGCGCGGCCCTGCGACATCGAACGCAGGGTGGTCGAGTAGCCGAACATCTCGGACAGCGGCACCTTGGCGCGAATTTCCTTGCCGCCGCCGCCCGGGATCTCTTCCATGCCCTGCACCAGGCCGCGGCGTGAGGAGAGGTCGCCCATCACGTTGCCGGCGTAATCCTCCGGCGTTTCCACCTCCACCGACATGATGGGCTCCAGGATCACCGGATCCGCCAGACGGCAGGCTTCCTTGAAGCCGAAGATCGCCGCCATGCGAAACGCCTGTTCCGACGAGTCGACGTCATGGTAAGAACCGAAGGTCAGGTGCACCTTGACGTCCACTACCTGATAACCGGCCAGCACGCCGTTATTCAGCGCCTCGAGCACGCCTTTTTTCACCGCCGGGATAAACTCGCCCGGAATGACGCCGCCCTTGATCTCATCGAAGAACTCGAAGCCTTTGCCGGGTTCGTTCGGCTCGACGGTCAGCACCACATGGCCGTATTGCCCTTTACCGCCGGACTGGCGCACGAACTTGCCTTCCACGTCGGCCACCCGCTTGCGGATGGTTTCGCGGTACGACACCTGCGGCTTGCCGGTGGTGGTCTCCACCCCGAATTCACGGCGCATGCGATCGACGATAATCTCCAGGTGTAGCTCGCCCATGCCGTAGATAATGGTCTGGCCGGATTCTTCATCGGTGCGCACCCGGAACGACGGATCTTCCGAAGAGAGGCGCTGCAGCGCGATGCCCATTTTCTCCTGGTCGCCCTTGGTTTTCGGCTCGATCGCCTGGGCTATCACCGGCTCGGGGAAGGTCATGCGCTCCAGCGTAATGATGGCGCCGGGATCGCACAGCGTATCGCCGGTGGTGACGTCCTTCAGGCCGACGCAGGCGGCGATGTCGCCGGCGTGCAGCTCGTCGATGTCCTTACGATCGTTGGCATGCATTTGCACGATGCGGCCGATGCGCTCCTTTTTGCCTTTGATCGGGTTGTAAACGCTGCTGCCTTTGGCCAGCACCCCGGAGTAGACGCGCACGAAGGTCAGCTGGCCGACGAACGGATCGGTCATCAGCTTGAACGCCAGCGCCGAGAACTTTTCGTTGTCGTCGGCTTTGCGGGTGATGATTTCATCGTGTTCGCCGTGGCCTTCCATCGGCGGCACATCGAGCGGCGAGGGCATCAGCTCGATCACCGCGTCCAGCATGCGTTGCACCCCTTTGTTGCGAAACGCCGAGCCGCACAGCATCGGCTGGATTTCACCGGCGACGGTGCGCACCCGCAGCGCGTGGACGATCTCCTCTTCGCTCAGCGGCACCTGATTGAGGTATTTCTCCATCAGTTCTTCCGAGGCTTCGGCGGCCGCTTCAATCATGTTTTCACGCCATTCCTGCGCCGAATCGCGCAGCTCTGCCGGGATCTCTTCGAAGCTGAAGTTCATGCCCTGCGAGGCCTCGTCCCACAGAATGGCCTTCATCCGCACCAGATCCACCACGCCGCTGAAGCGGTCTTCGGCGCCGATGGGGATAACGATCGGCACCGGGTTGGCTTTCAGGCGCTCGATCATCATTTTACGCACGCGGAAAAAATCCGCGCCGATGCGGTCCATCTTGTTGACGAACGCCAGCCGCGGCACCTTGTACTTGTTGGCCTGGCGCCAGACGGTTTCCGACTGCGGCTGCACGCCGCCCACCGAGTCATAGACCATCACGGCGCCGTCCAGCACGCGCATCGAGCGTTCCACTTCAATGGTGAAATCGACGTGCCCGGGGGTATCGATGATATTGATGCGGTGCTGCGGATAGTTATGCTGCATGCCGTTCCAGAAGCAGGTGGTGGCCGCCGAGGTGATGGTGATGCCGCGCTCCTGTTCCTGCGCCATCCAGTCCATGGTCGCCGCGCCGTCATGCACTTCACCCAGCTTGTGGCTGACCCCGGTGTAAAACAGAATCCGCTCGGTGGTGGTGGTCTTGCCGGCATCGATATGCGCGGAGATGCCGATATTGCGGTAACGTTCGATAGGGGTGGTGCGAGCCATAATCAACCTTTCTTAGCCGCGTGAAGGAGAGCGGCTTAAACAGCATGGATAATGGTGATAATCCTCATAGGGTTATCCGTCGGATCGCAGAGCCTCGCTCTGGTCACAAACTAATCGTAGTTGAAGGCGTTGGTTTTTTTAAGCGATGGCTGTGATAGATGAAAGTTTGCACACAGGCGAAAAAAAGGCCCGTAACGGGCCTGTTGTCGAGCGGCGCGTTCGCCGCTTATTTGCGTCCCAGCAGGAAGCCGAAAACGATGCCGACCGCCGCCGCAACGGCCACGCCGGCCAGCGGGTTGGCTTCCACCTGCGTTCTTACGCTGTCCGCGGCGTCTCGGGCGGCATAGCTGGCCTGGGAGGCGTATTTTCGCGCCGCGCCGCGCACCTGATGCTCCGGCGAATCAACGGCTTTGCCGAACGCTTCTTCTACCGCGCCTGCGGCTTCATTGGCTTTGTCTTCCGCTTTTCCAAACATGCTGCTCTCCTGTTCCTTGTGGGATAATGAACCCTAAGCCTAGCAGGCAAACTACGTTTTTTGCAGCACTCTGTGCGTTATAAGAGCAATCCGAGCAGAGAAAAGTCTTGCCGGGCGCGCGGTGACGGCTTCACCCGCGCGGCTTTTTGTGTTCTATTGGCTAGCGGTTTAACCGGGTACCGTTACCCTTTGACCGATTCGTTGAGTTGAAAGGACTCCCCATGTCAGTACTGCGTATTCTGGCGCTGCTCGCCGCGACTGCCGCCGCGTTGCCCGCTCAGGCTAAGCCTGCGCTCCACGGGGCGGCGGCCGGAAACGGCATTCGTTGGCAATCTTGTCTCAACAGCGGCTTTCAGCGTTGGTTCGATGAGGCGCCGCCGCCGGGGCTGCGCTGTGGCTATCTCGAGGTGCCGCTGGCGTACGCCACGCCGCCCGCTCATACCGTGCAGGCGGGCGAACAGACCGTGCGCCTGGCGCTGACCCTGCTGCCCGCCACCGGGCCGAAAAAGGGCAGCGTGGTGACGATCAGCGGCGGGCCGGGCCTGCCGGGCATCAACCCCTATTTAGGCAACGACGCCCACGTCGCCAGGCTGCGTAAATCCTACGACATCATCGGTTACGATCCGCGCGGCGTCGGCCAATCGACGCCGAAAATCTCCTGCCAGCTGGCCGAAGGTGACGAACGCCCTGAACCGGACGACAACGACGTGGCCGGCGCGGAGAACCAGACGCGCGCCCTGATTGCCGCCTGCATCAAACAGACCGGCGCGGACGTGCTGCAACATATCGGCACCGACGAAGCGGTCAACGATCTGAATGCGATCCGCCACGCGCTGGGCGAGCCAGGGCTGACGGCGGTGGCGTACTCTTACGGCACCAAGGTGGCGGCGCTGTATGCCGAGCGTTTTCCGAAGAAAACGCGCGCGCTGGTGCTCGACGGGGTGGTGGACCTGGCTGAGGACGATTTCACCCAGCGGCTGAACCAGGAACGGGGTTTCCAGCAAAGCTTCCTGCGCTTCGCCGCCTACTGCGGTAAAACCGACAGCTGTCAGCTGGGCGGCGGCGCCAATCAGGCGCTGCAGCGCTATCACGCCTTGCTGCGCAAGCTGCACGAGCAGCCGTTCGTCACTGCGGCAGGCTATGAAATCTCCGCCGACGACGTGTTGACGGTCACGCGTTCGCTGCTGCTGTGGCCGGAGCGCTGGCATGAGCTGGCCACCGTGCTGCGCCAGCTCGATGCCGGCATCGCCGGGCAGCAGGTTTCCGATCTGATCGACGAAAGCTATTCGCCGGATGCCGATGACGCCCTGAACGTCATCACCTGCGCCGACGTCGCCAACCCGACGGCCGATCCGCAGCAGTTGCGCCGGCAGCGGCAGGAGATCAATACCGCCGCTTTGTATGCCCACTATCTGCCGCTGCACGAATACCCGCTGGAAATGTGCGATCTGTGGCCGTACCGCGGCAAAGATCGGCCGCACACCCCGGTGGCGTCCGCCGCGTTGCCGCCGCTGCTGTTCGTTGCCCAGCGCTACGATCCGACTACCCCGTACCGCAACGCGCAAGTGATGGCCGCCGCCTTTAAAAGCCCGCTGATCACCCGCGAACGCGACGGGCATACGCTGGCGCTGAACGGCATCGACAGCTGCGTTGACGAAAGCGTGGTGGATTATCTGCTGGCGCCGAAAAAGCCGCGCCGCGACAAGATTTGCCGCTGAGAAGGCCGGGGAGCAGCCCGGCCTTAAGTGAGTCAGCCGGCGAAAATATGCGCCTGGCCCATTACGTTGAGAGTGACCTGAGAACCGGGCTGCAGGCCTTCGCGGCTGACGGTTTTGATCTCGATTTGCGCGCCGCCGGCGACCATCCGCAGGTTGAGCGTAGAGACGAAGCCGGCGAAATCGATGCCGGTGATCACCGCCTGGCCGCGCTGCGCCGGATCGGACAAGCCGATTTGAATCTGCTCCGGGCGCAGCATGATGCGCGCCGGGCCGCTGCGTTGGCGATCGTCGACGGCGATGCGCCCCAGTGCGCAGTCGGCCCAGCCGTGCGCCAGTTCGGCGGTCAACACCAGCGTTTCGCCAAGGAAGCTGGCGGTCGGTTCATCGACCGGGCGCAGATAAAGATCCTGCGGCGCGCCCACCTGCGCCAGCCGGCCATTGCGCATCACCGCCACCTGATCGGCGAACGACAGCGCCTCGCTCTGATCGTGGGTGACCAGGATCGACGCTACTTTGGCCTCCGTCAGCAGTTCGGCCACCGCTTTTCGGGTGGCGGCGCGCAGGCCGGTATCCAGCGCCGAGAACGGCTCGTCCAGCAGCATCAGCCGGGGTTGCTGCGACAGAGCGCGCGCCAGCGCGACCCGCTGCTGCTGCCCGCCGGACAGTTCATGCGGCCACAGGGCCGCCAGACGGCGATCCAGCGCCACCATCTCCATTAACGCCTCGATGCGATGCTGTTTCTCGCGTTTGCTGCCCTTGAGGCCAAAACCGATGTTGCCGGCGACGGTAAAGTGCGGGAACAGCGCGCCATCCTGCGGAACGAAGCCGATGCCGCGCAGGTGTGCAGGCACCCAGCCGCCGCCGTTGCCCATGGCTTGCCCCTGCAGCAGGATCTGGCCGCCGTCGGGGATTTCAAAGCCGGCGATGATGCGCAGCAGAGTGGTTTTGCCGGAGCCGGAAGGGCCGACGATCGCCGTGCGGCTGCCGGCGGTAACCTGCAGGTCAATATGTTCCAGCACTCTGATGGCGTTGTAAGATTTTCCGATACCGTGCAGTTCGAGCGTGCTCATAGTCCCGCCGTGCGTTTAGATTGAGAATAAAGAAGCCAGGTGAGCGGCAGCGACAGCGCCACCATAATTAGCGCATAAGGCGCGGCGGCGACGTAGTCTATCTCGCTGGTCAGCGCCCAGAAGCCGGTGGCCAGCGTGCGGGTGCCGTTCGGCGCCAGCAGCAACGTGGCGGTCAATTCATTGGCGATCGCCAGGAACACCAGCGCAGCGCCCGCGGCGGCGCCCGGCGCCGCCAGCCGCAGCGTGGTGCTCCACAGCGCCTGCGCCGGCGATTTGCCCAGGCTGCGCGCCACGTTTTCCAACTCCACCGGCGCCTGCGCGATGCCGGCGCGCAGGTTGATCAACGCTCGCGGCATAAACATCAGCAGATACGCCAGCAGCAGGGTGATTTCGGTCTGGTAAATCGGCCGGAAACTGTGAATGGTGATGGTCACCAGCGCCAGCGCCACCACGATGCCGGGCAGCGAGCTGGTCACGTAGTTGCAGCCTTCCAGTACCCGATACAGCCGGGCCGGATAGCGTACCGACAGCCAGGCCATCGGAATGGCGCACAGGGTGATCAGCAGCGCGCCGGCGGCGGACAGCGACAGCGTTTGCCACAGCGCGGGCCACAGATCGGCGTTGCGCCATACGTCGAGGCCGCCCAGCCACAGCCAGCGGGCCAGGGTGATGAAAGGCACGCCCAACGCCAGCGCGGTCAGCGCGATCGGCAGCAGCAGCGCCAGCGCGGCGAGCGGCGGCGAAAGGCGGCGCGGCGTTTGGCTGCGTGCGCTGCCGGAACCGACGCGGGCATAGCGTGCGCGGCCACGGCTTATGGCCTCAAGCAACAGCAGCCCCAGGCAGCACAGCACCAACACGCCGGCCAGCATGTTGGCCGCCGGGCCGTTGAAGGTCGACTGGAACTGATCGAAGATCGCGGTGGTGAAGGTATCGAAACGGATCATGGCGTACAGGCCATACTCCGCCAGCAAGTGCAACGCGATCAGCAGCGAGCCGCCCCAGACCGCCAGTTTCAGTTGAGGCAATACCACGCGGAAAAACACCGCCGGCGGCCGGGAGCCGAGTGAGGTGGCGACGTCTTCGATACCGGGATCCAGGCGGCGCAGCACGGCGGCGGCCGGCAGGTAGATAAACGGGAAGTAAGCGAGCACCGAGATGAAAACGCCGGCGCCCAGGCCGTGCATCGACGGCACCAGGCTGATCCAGGCATAGCTTTGCACGAAGGCCGGCACCGCCAGCGGCGCGGTCGCCAATACCGCCCAGAGACGGCGGCCCGGCAGCGTGGTGCGTTCGGTCAACCAGGCCAGGGCCACGCCCAGCACGGCGCAAATCGGCAGCGTCAGCACCACCAACAACAAAGTATTCAACAGCAGCTCCGCCACGCGTGGGCGGAAAACCAGTGCTTTGACCGTTTGCCAGCCGGTTTCAACCGCCACGCCGATAACGAATCCCAGCGGCAACAGCGCCAGCAGCGACAGCAACACGGCGCTGACCACCACGATCGCCCCTGGCCGCGGGTGACGGGGGATAGCGGAATAACGCCGCGCGGTCTGCGCGGCGTGGGTACTCAGGTTTGACATAACGATCAAAAACTCTCGGTTTGCCGGCGGGCCTTACAGCAGGCCCGCCTCGGTCATCAGTTCGACAACTTTCTTACTGTTCAACTGCGCGGCGTCTACCTTCGGCGCGTCCAGATCTTTCAGCGGCACCAGTTTCGGGTTAGAGGCCGCACCGACGCCGACGGCGTATTCGAAGGCGTTGTTGGTGCGCAAGATCTCCTGGCCCTGTTTGCCGGTGATCCACTTGATGAACGCCTGCGCCTGCTGCTGATGCTTGCTGGAAGCCAGCACGCCGCCGCCGGAGATGCTGACGAAGGCGCCCGGATCCTGATGTTTGAAGTAATACAGCTTGATGTTGTTGCTGTTCTCGCCGGTTTTCGCGCCATCCACGAACGGGTAGTAGTGATAGATCACGCCGCTGTCGATCTGGCCGGCATTGACCGCTTTCATCACCGTGCTGTTGCCTTTATAGGCGGTAAAGTTGGTTTTCATCGCTTTCAGCCAGTCCAGCGTGGCTTTCTCGCCTTTCAGCTCCAGCAGCGCGCTGACGATCGCCTGGAAATCGGCGCCCGACGGCGAAGCGGCCCAGCGGCCTTTCCATTCCGGCTTGGCCAGATCCAGCAGTGACTTCGGCAGCTGCGCGTCGCTCAGTTTGGCCGGGTTATAAACAAACACGGTAGAGCGGGCGGCGATGCCGATCCAGCGGCCGTGGCTTGGGCGATATTGTGGTTCCACCTGGGCCAGCGTGGCGGCGTCCAGCGGGGCGAACAGCTTGGCGTTATCCACCAACACCATCGCCGGGGAGTTTTCCGTCAGAAACACGTCGGCAGGTGAAGCGCTGCCTTCCTGTACCAGTTGGTTGCCCAGTTCGCTGTCGCCGCCGTTGCGCAGCGTCACCTTGATGCCGGTGTCTTTGGTAAATCCGTCGACCCAGGATTTCACCAGATTTTCATGCTGGGCGTTATAAATAACGATGCCCTGGTCGGCGGAGGCCGCCTGAGCGCCAAAGGCCAGCATCATCGAGGAGGCGAGCAGGGCGACGGGGCCGAGAGATGAAATACGCAGCTTCATGCAGTTATCCTTTTTAGCGTTCGAATGAAGAAAACGAATATCGCCTGGCGAGCGCAAGCAGGCCGATTTTAGCCAAGAACATCAATAATGATAGTGAAAACGATTCGTATTAAATTATTTTTGACGATCGCTCACAAAATGAATTGCCCTAAGGATAAGTTAAGCTTCGGCTGGAATAATCTTGTATTGATTGCCTGAATTTATGTCGCCGCCGGTTCACGGCGTTCCTGACGGCAATGCCGGTCTCCGCGTTTATCCTCGTGTTTTTCATCGTTCTGTCGCCAGTACTTCTTTGATAATGAAAGAAATTCAACACCGCTTTTGGTTATGACTCATAGCGATTAATGATTTAATTTATTCCACTGTCTCATTGCATATTAAACGCGATAAAACACTAATCAGGGATATCGACGTGAAATATTCATTTAATGGCAAGAAACTGGCTGGTTTAATCCTCCTGGCTTTTAATGCTACGGCTGCCCATGCCGCAGAGGTGCCGGCAGGCGTTAAACTGGCGGCGGTGCAAGAACTGGTGCGCGCCAACGGGTATGAACCGGCGACGCTGGATCCAAACCTGGCCGAAAGCAATGTGGAGTTCTACATCTTCAACGATCTGTTCGAAGGCTTGCTGCGCGTCGGAAAAGACGGTGAAGTGATCCCGGCACTGGCGCAGACGTGGGAGCATCAGGGCAACGTCTGGACTTTCCATCTGCGGCCGCAGGCCAAATGGTCGAACGGCGATCCGGTGACCGCCGACGATTTTGTATACAGCTGGCGGCGCCTCACCGATCCGAAAACCGCCTCGCCGTACGGCAGCTATCTGGCTTCGGCCTACGTGCTGAATGCGGCGGCGATCAACGCCGGCAGCAAATCGCCGAGCGAGCTGGGCGTCAAGGCGCTGGATGCGCACACTCTGCAGGTGACGCTGTCGGAGCCTAATTCCTATCTGCTCAAGCAACTGGTGCATTTCCCGGTTTTGCCGGTTAACCGCAAGGTGGTGGAGCAGTACGGCAAAAACTGGACGCAGCCGGCGCACTTTGTCGGCAACGGGGCGTTCCGCCTCAGCCAGTGGGTGGTGAACGAAAAGGTGGTGGTGGAACGTAACCCGCAGTATTGGGATAACGCCAATACCGTGCTCAACAAGGTCACCTTCTTGCCGATCCAGGGCTTCCCGGAAGTGGCGCGTTTTCGCGCCGGTGAGGTTGAATTGGGGTATACCACGCCGCCGGAGCTGTATCAGCAGCTGAAAAAAACGCTCGGCGAGCAACAGCTGGTGACCTATCCGCTGCTCTCCACCAGCTATTTCGCCTTCAACAACCGCCAGGCGCCGTTTAACGACGTGCGGGTGCGCCAGGCGCTGAACCTGGCGCTGGACAAAGAGATTATCGCCGGCAAAGTGTTGGGATACGGCCAGCAGCCGGCCTGGACCTTTACCCCAACCGGGGCGGGCGGTTATAGCCTGCAGCCCGGCGCCGCGGCCGGTTTGACGCCGGAACAACGCCACGCCCAGGCGAAGCAACTGCTGGCGCAGGCCGGTTTCAACGCCGAGCATCCGCTGCGCTTTACCGTGCTGTACAGCAATGACGCCACCATTAAGAAGATCGTCATCGCCGCCGCCGCCATGTGGAAAAAGAACCTCGGCGCAGAGGCCACCTTGCAAAGCCAGGAGCGCAAAGTCACGCTGGACAATATCAACCGCGGGCAGTACGGCGTGGCCTTTACTCGCTGGCTGGCGGATTACAACGATCCGTCTACTTTCCTGAACGTGTTCCGTTCCGACAGCAGCGAGAACAGCCCCAAATACCGCAATCCGGAGTACGATCGCATTCTGCATCAGGCGACGGCGGCGCCGACACCGCAGCAGGTGCAGCAGTATTTCCAGCAGGCCGAGGCGGTGCTGGCCGTCGATACGCCGGTCGCGCCGGTTTACTACGAAGCCAACGCCACGCTCATCAAACCTTACGTGAAGGGGATCGACTTTACTCGTCAGGGCGCCTTATACGATAAAAACGTCTACATTCTCGAACACTGAAAAATAAAAAACGGCTGATTTATATCAGCCGTTTTTATAAATGGCCGTTTAATTAATATTATCCTAAATACTCCATAAACGACGGGCAATCTTTTCTTCCCGCCGGATAAAACAACGCCTATACTGCGCCGGTAGTTTATATGCAGTATCTCGTTTGGCGAGGCTCCTATACAAACACAGGTTACTGATCTGACGACATCGAGAGATGCCCAAGGTTAAGACAGGCTTTATCGGATTAAGGTTCAGCCCAAAGTAACTTCCGAGCAACAACTCGGATACGTTGTATAGTGCTAAAACCTGGACGCGGAGATAGGCAGTCTGCACTCCCTCTGTGGTTACGCCCCTATGCGATTCGCTGTTGAAGTTCACAACAGAAATAGGGACTGACAAAATGATCAAGTCACATCAACACTCTTCTTCTCCGGCGCTGAACGCGACTGAAACTCTCGACGAGACTTCGGTCGCCGGTTATATGAACGCCGATTTTATTACCGTTCCCGCAACGATGACGGTCAATCATGCCCGGGAATATTTACTTTCACAGCTCAAAACGGACGAAATTCCCAGCCGGGTATTTATTACCGCGGACGATTATCATCTGCGCGGCACACTGTCGGTGAAAAAACTGTTGCAGTGCGAAGAACAGGATAAAGCCGTCGGTGTAATGATGGATTACAGCTATTTCCAGGTTTCACCCGACGATGACCGTAACGACGTGGCGCATCTGCTGGGCAAAGGCGGTTTGGACGTGGTGCCGGTGGTGGCCAATAACACGCTGGTCGGCGTACTGGGCGAGCGTGAGATCGCCCGGCTGGTCGAGGATGAAAACACCGAGGATGCACAACGCCAGGGCGCGAGCCTGCCGCTGGACAAGCCTTATCTGGAGACCAGCCCGTGGGCGCTGTGGCGCAAACGCTCGGTGTGGCTGCTGATGTTGTTCGTCGCTGAAGCCTACACCGGCAACGTGCTGAAAGCGTTTGAAGATCAGCTCGAAGCGGCGATTGCGCTGGCGTTCTTCATCCCGTTGCTGATCGGCACCGGCGGCAACAGCGGCACCCAGATCACCTCGACGCTGGTGCGCGCCATGGCGCTGGGCGAGGTCAGCCTGCGCAACCTGGGCGCGGTGATCCGCAAGGAGGTCACGACCTCGCTGCTGATCGCCGTCACCATCGGTCTGGCGGCCTGGGTGCGCGCCTGGATCATGGGCGTCGGCATGGAGGTGACGCTGGTGGTCAGCCTGTCGCTGGTGGCGATCACCGTGTGGAGCGCCATTGTTTCGTCGATCATCCCGATGCTGCTGAAACGTCTCGGCATCGATCCTGCCGTGGTGTCGGCGCCGTTTATCGCCACCTTTATCGATGGCACCGGCCTGATTATTTATTTCAAAATCGCCCAACACGTTTTGGGTATTTAAACCGCTCCGCCCGTAAAGGGCGGAAATGTGACAAGCCTGAGGAGGACGTTAAAAACCATGGATGCCGACCAACCCCGATATTTAACGCAAGGGGATTTTATCGATAACATTTAACCTGAGGACAAAATAATGGGAAACATGACTATTTTTATGGGGTTCCTGGCAATGATCAGCTCGTTGGGCCTGTTGGCGGCCTATATGAGCACCAAATGGGATGATTAATGAACGCTAAAGATCCGCCTAGATGCATCCTCCCCGTGATCGCTATTTATTATGGGGAGGATTTAGCGGCGCGCTGAACGCGCGGCCTGATACGGGAGTTGATAATAATGACGATTCTTATTCTGGGATTGCTCTACGCCATTTTAATGATTTCGGTGGGGGTGAATGAGATTTATTTTTATTCCACCGGAAAATCCAATTTTCTTACTAGCCTCATGCTGACTTTCTCTGGCAGTATGCTGCTGATCGCCTTTGTCTGGCAATTATCCTCTAAAGTAAAAAAATAAATCACCGTCCGAATGTGAGCAGCATCATGCAAAATGAAAAACAGGCCGTGGCCAGAAACTCGATGATCGCCAGCGGGTTGCTGGCCACGGGCAAATTCGTCGCCGGCATTTTTACCGGCAGTATCGGCCTGATATCCGAAGGGATCCACTCTTTCACCGATTTTATCGCCACCAGCATCACCTGGCTGGCGGTGCGCATCAGCGATAAACCCGCCGATGACGATCACCACTTCGGCCACGGCAAGGTGGAAAACCTGGCGGCGCTGTTCGAGGTGTTGCTGTTGCTCGGCGCCGCCGGTTGGATCGTCTACGAGGCGGGCAGCAGCCTGCTTGGGCAGCCGCATGAGATCGTCGCGGCGCCGGTGGTGATCGCGGTGCTGCTGATTTCCATCTGCGTCGATTTTTTCCGCGTGCGGGCGCTCAACCGCGTCGCCAGGGCGACCGACAGCGCGGCGCTGGAAGCGGATGCGCTGCATTTCTTCTCCGACATGCTTTCGTCCGGCGTGGTGCTGCTGGGCATGGTGTTTGTGCTGCTGGGCTTTGGCCGTGCGGACGCCATCGCCGCGCTGATCGTCGCCGGTTTTATCTTTGTCGCGGCAATCAAACTGGGTAAACGCTCCTTCGACTCGCTGATGGATGCCGCGCCGGCCGGAGCCACCGAGGCGATTCGCGCCACGCTGGACAGCTTCCCGGCGGTGCTGGCCTGCGACAGCGTGCGTATTCGCAACGCCGGCGCCGTACTTTTTGTCGAGATCACGGTGGCGGTGTGCCGCACCTTGCCGCTGGAGCGCATCGATGCGCTCAAGCGAGAAATCGTCGAACGACTGCGGGAGCAGTATGCCAAGGCGGAGTTTACCGTCATCGCGGTGCCGCAGACCCGCAGCGACGAAGACATGGCGACGCGCATTCGGGCGATCGCCGCCAATCACGGCGCGCAGGTGCAGAACGTCACCTTGCAGCAGTTGCCGACGCGCATGGCGATCGGCATGGATTTGGCTGTGCCGGCCAACGCCAGCGTGGCGCAGGCGCATGATATCGCCACGGAGATAGAAGGGATCCTGCGTCAGGCGATCGGCGAGGACACCGAGATAGAGACCCATCTGGAGCCGCAGACGCCGCACTGGCTGGCCAGCGAGGATGTTTCCGCCGCCGAGCTGGCCGATATCCGGCTGATTTTGCAGTCGGCGCTGGAGCAGGGGGATAAGGTGCAAGACGTGCACAACATCCGGGCGCGCAGAACCGACGGCGGCATCATCGTCAACTTCCACTGCCGGGTGTCGCCGGCGGTGACCATCGCCGCCGCGCACGATGCGGTCGATCGGGTCGAACGGCGGCTGCGCGCGCTTTATCCGGCCATCACGCGCGCGATAGGGCACGTCGAGCCGATCAAGCCCGGCGTTTGAATCAGCTCGGCCAACTGCGGGTAGAGCGCCGCGTTGGCCAGTAGCAGCGGGTTGCCGCGCCGCAGCCCGTTGTGGTGCATAAAGTCATTCGCCACGCCGCCGGCTTCGCGCGTCAGCACCAGCCCAGGCAGGCTGTCCCAGGCGTTCATATGCGGTTCGTAATAGCCTAGCAGGCGCCCGGCGGCCACCTGGGCGGTCATCAACGCGCCGGAGCCGCTGCGCACGAACATGCCGCCCGCCTGCAGCAGGCGACAGAGAAAACCGCTGAATTCCGCCGCCGAGGCGCGCGGTGATATCCCGACGCCCATCACGCCATCCGCGACGCTGCGCCCGGCATGCACGCCGATCGGTTCCCCGTTGAGGAAAGCGCCTTGGCCGCGGCAGGCGCGGAACATCTCGCGGTGGTTGGGATCGTAGACCACGCCGATCGTTGGCTCGCCGTCGATCACCACGCCTATCGCGATACACCAGGTATGCAGCCCGTTCAGGAAGCAGGCGGTGCCGTCAATCGGATCGACGACCCAAAGGCAGGCGGCGTTATCGCCGCTGCCGCCGCTCTCTTCGCCGAGAAACCCATCCAGGGGAAAGCGCCGGTTGATCATACGGCGGATCAGCGCCTCGACGCGGCGGTCGGCCTCGCTGACCACGTCCTGCAGGCCCTGTTTAAACTCGACGGCCAGACTTTGCCGGCGTTGGTAAAAGCTGAAGGCGAGATCGGCGGCGGCGCGGGCGATCTCACGCGCGAAGCGGTAGCGCGCCTCGATGTCCCGTGGAGAGAGTGATGTCATGGAGTGCCTGATAACGAAAAAAAGAATGGCAGTAGCCTGCCAGAGAATGATGAAAGTAATGTGTCGCTCAGCGCTGCGGATAACAAAAGCGCAGCGTGTCGCGCCTCAAGCCGGCGGCGGCACGCGGTTTTTGCAAAGAGGAAAAAACAGGCCGCCGGGCGGCCTTTATACCCTTGCTGGGTTGGCAGAGAGCACCGAATAAAAAACAAGGAAAATCAATTTATTGATTTTCGGCTGATCGCCACAAAGAGGGGAAAAACCACGCTTTTTCCCCTCTTTGTCAATAGCCTGACAGGCCGCCGGGCGGCCTGTGGGATTAGCCCAGATGCAACCGGGCGGTGATGTCGGCAATCTCGCGGCGCCAACGCGCCTGAAGCTCCGGTTTTTGATGCTTCGGTTTACGCGCCAGGTCGGCCTCCAGTTTGCTTTCGAGGGCAAACAGGGCGGTCAGCAACGCCTCTTCGCCTTCCAACTGCGGGTTTGGCGTCGGGGCGTCTGCGTTGGCCTCGTGCGCCGTCGGCAGAGCCGGCGTTTCACCCGCCAGGCGCTGGTACACCGGCGCGAGATCGTGCCACTCCTCCAGTTTTTGCTGGTCTATCAGCCAAAAGCGGTTGCAGCTCTGTTCGATCAGCATCCGATCGTGGGTGACCAGCATGACGGCGCCGGGGAATTGGCGCAGCGTTTCCGCCAGCTCCTCTTTGCCGGCCATATCCAGGTGGTTGGTGGGCTCGTCAAGCAACAGCAGCGAATGGTTGGCCAGCGTCAGGCCGACAAACAGCAACCGCGAACGCTCGCCGCCGCTCAGCGAACGGATCTGCTGATGGTGGCGCAGGTAAGGGAACCCGGCGCCGATCAGCGCCATTTTCCGCTGTTCCTCGGTCAGCGGCGCAAACTGCGCCAGCGCTTCGCTCAACGTGTCTTCATCGCGTAGCTGTTGCAGGCTCTGATCGTAATAGCCGATGCGCACGCGCGGATGGAACAGCGCCGGGCGCTGCGTTTGTTGCTGATACTCGCGCCACAGCAGGCGCAGCAGCGACGATTTGCCGCAGCCGTTGCGCCCGACGATGGCGATGCGATCGCCGCTTTTCACGCGCAGATGTTCCAGGCTGAACAGCACCGGCGCATCCGGCGCCGGGCGCACCGCCCAGTGCGGCAGCGCCAGCAGGCGATCGGCGTCCAGCGCTTCTCCCTGCAGCCGCAGCCGCCACGGGCTGCCGGCGGTCAGGGTGGTCTGTTCTTCCTTCAACCGATCGACGCGCTTCTCCATTTGCTTGGCCTTGCGCGCCAGATCTTCGTTGTCGTAGACCTTGCCCCAGGTCGCCAGGCGCTTGGCGCTTTTTTCCACCCGGTCGATTTCCTTTTGCTCAGCGTGGCGCCGCTGTTCGTCCGCGGCGTCCTGTTCCGCCAGCGCGGTGCGCGCCGCAGAGCAGGGCAAACGGAAGAACTGCAGCGTTTTGTCGCGCAGGATCCAGGTGCAGTTGGTTACCTGGTCGAGCAGGTAGCGATCGTGCGACACCAGCACGAAGCTGCCGGTCCAGTTACGCAAGAACTGTTCCAGCCACAGCAGCGTGGGCAGGTCCAGGTGGTTGCTGGGTTCGTCGAGCAGCAGCAGATCGGGTTGGCGGATCAGCGCGCGCGCCAACAGCAGCCGCGTATGCTGGCCGCCGCTGAGGGTGCCGGCGGTCAACGTCCAGCTCTCTGGTTCAAACCCCAGCTCGGCCAGTAGCGCTTCGCAGCGCCAGCGTTCGCTGAGGTGTTGGCCCGCAGGGAGCCGCGCCAGAACCGCATCCAGCAGGGTATTGGCGTGCAGCTCCGGCGGCAGATGCTGCTCAATGCGCGCCATCAGACATTGATGTGACAATGTCACCGTTCCGGTGTGCGCAGGCAGGTCGCCGCTGAGAATTTGCAGCAGGGTGCTTTTGCCGCAGCCGTTATCGCCGATCAAACCGATGCGGTCGCCTTTTTTCAGGCTGAAGGAAATCTCGCTCAGCAGGACGCCGAACGCGTTGTCGTAACCGACAGATTGTGCAGACAGTAATGTGCTCATTGCTTACTCAAGAGTTACAGGCATGACAATGCCTATCGTCAAATATTGCTGACGACAACCCGGTAAGCCGGAGGGAAGATCCTGGATTTAGTAAGCTTCGCTCAAGCTGGGTTATCGCAGCGCGATACCGGTAATGCTTGAGCGGCGACGATTACCAAAGAAGTGTGAGTGAAAAACCAATTCACACGTCAGCATAGTAAGTCTCCTTTTATTGGTTGCAGGTTAATCGGTGGCTGGATTATAGAGCGCTTCATGCCGTATCGCCAGTGTAAAAGCGCCTGAATTATCAGCAAGCTAAGGCGAGCGCGGGCGCGTGGCACACAATGGGAATAATTACTGTATTTCGGCCGACATTAAGCAGCTATTATAATTAGCGTTTATGGTTAAGCGACGGTTCATCCGCCGCCTGTTCGTCTGTCTATCAGATAATGATGCTGAGCACTGAATTTATGTTAAAGCCTCGCCCGTTCCTGCTGTTGTTATTATTGCTGTTGGGTATGCAACTGACGCCGTTCGCCGCCGTCGCCGCCACCCAGGATGATCCCGCCGCCGAAAGCGCGCCCGATCCCGCTACGCAGCTGAAAGCCGCGCAAAAGCAGTTGGACAGCATGAAGCAGCTGGTTTCCAAAGCGACGACCGACACCCAGCTCAGCAAACTGCGGTTGGCGACCGACGATCTGGTCGCCAGCATGGATAAATTGTCCGCCGATCTGCAGCCGGTGCAGGAAAAACTGCAGGCGCAGCTGGACGTGCTGGGGCCGGCCCCGGCGGCCGGCGCGCTGCCGGAAACCCCGGCCGTCGCCCAGCAGCGCAATGCGCTGAACAGCAGCAAGAAGCAGTTGGACGATGCGGTAAAACGCGCGCAGGCCATCAAGACCAGCGCCTTCGATCTGGGCCAGCAGATCAGCGATCTGCGTCGGGTGGCGTTCAAAACCCAGCTGGCGCTGAACACCGGCAGCATTTTGGGCGTCAAATTCTGGACGCCGGTGGTGCAGCCGTCAGCGGATGACGTGCAGCGGCTGGACCAGTTCAACGCCGAGATGAAAGCGGCCTGGGACGCCAGTTGGCAGGACGAATGGCGGTACGGCACGCTGGCGTTGCTGGCGCTGGCGGTGATCGTCTGGTCCTGGGGGCGCTATTTGTCCGAGCGTTTCCTCGCCTGGATCAGCATTCGCTTCCTGCCGGACGGGCGCCTGCGCCGCAGCTTTATGGCCATCATCACCGTGGCGGTGACGGTGATCACCACCTCGATTGCGCTGAACCTGCTGTATTACGTCTTTATCCGCGTGCAGCCGCTGCCGGTGATGCTGGAAGACTTCGCCGAAGGCTTTAACCGTCTGGGGATTTTCTGCGCGCTGATCGCCGGGTTGGGGCGTGCGGCGCTGTCGCTGAATCGCCCGTCGTGGCGTCTGGCTTCGCTGGACAATGAAGTGGCCGCCGGGCTGCGTTACTTCTCGCCGCTGCTGGCCGGTCTGGCGCTGGCGTTCGGCACCGTGGAGCTGATCAACAACGTCGTCAGCGCCTCATTGGCCACCACCATCTTCGGCAATGGCCTGGTGGCGGGGCTGATCGGCATGGTGCTGCTGGCGGCGCCGCTGCGCGGCCAGCGCATTCGTCGCCGTCTGGAGCAGCAGGGCGCGCACCTGGAAAAACGCACGCTGGTCGGCGGGCTGGTGCACATCGTCACCCTGGTGTGTTCGGTGGTGATCCTGCTTTCCCTGCTTATCGGCTACATCGCCTTCGCCCGTTTCCTGACCTACCAGCTGATCTGGGTGGTGCTGGTGCTGATGGCGTTCTACTTCATGGTGCTGTTCGCCACCGACCTGTGCGCCGCGCTGTTTTCGCCGCAGACCGTCAGCGGCAAGATGCTGAAGAAAACGCTCAGCTTCAAGGATCGCCATCTGGAGCAGATGTCGATCATCACCACCGCGCTGGCCAAATGTTCACTGTTGCTGTTGATGATTATCGCGTTGTTCAACGGCTCGTTCGGCAGCACCACGCCGGGCTCGCTGATGGAGAAAATCGTCTCCATCCTGACCGGCGAAGGGCTGCAGCGTTTCAACATCGTGCCCGGCAACCTGCTCAACGCCGTGATCTGCCTGGCGATCGGCATCTACATCCTGCGTGCGGTACGGCGCTGGCTTGGCTCTGAGCTGTTGCCGAAGACCATTTCGGACGTCGGCATCCGCGCCTCGCTGGTGACGCTGTTCAGCAATATCGGCTATGTGCTGGTGATTCTGATCACCCTGGCGGCGCTGGGCATCCAGTGGAGCAACCTGGCGTGGATCGTCAGCGCCCTGTCGGTCGGTATCGGTTTCGGTTTGCAGGAGATTGTGAAGAACTTTATTTCCGGCCTGATCCTGCTGACCGAACGCCCGGTGAAGGTCGGGGATATGATCGGCATCGGCGGCGTGGAGGGCGACGTGCGGCGCATCAACGTGCGCGCTACCGAAATCCAGCTCAGCGACCGTTCCACCATGATCGTACCGAACTCGCAGCTGATCTCTCAGAACGTGCGTAACGCCACCATGGGCAACGCGCAAGGCGTGGTGACCATCGCGTTGACGTTCCCGACCTCGATCGATCCGGAGCAGGTGCGCAATATCTTGCTCAGCGCCTATAACGAGTACGAAACCATTCTGGACACGCCGGCGCCTTACGTGCGCTTCAGCCAACTGGGGCCGGACGGCATTATCCTGAGCGTGACCGGCTATGTGCCGAGCCCGCGCATGGTCGGCGCCACCAAGAGCGAACTGCTGTTCAATATCCTCAAGCTGCTGCGCGCGCAGGAAGTGAGCCTGTCCAGCCCGCAGGAAGTGGTATTTATGAAGCAGCAGGCGACGCGATATCAGGCCAATGAAGAGGAGCACTCCTCCTAGTGCCGGTTTGAGGCGGCGGGCCGTTAAGCGACGGCCCGCCGAGCGCGGCTAGTACATCGATGGTTCCACCGATTGCGAGCAGTCGCTGTTGGCGCTGGATTTGGTGCAGGTGTAAGGTTCATTTGGCGATGCCGAAGGCGCATTCGATGGGCCGCCGCCTCCGCCGATACAACCGCTCAGCATCAACGTCAAAAACACGAGAATTATCTTCTTCATCTCACCGTCCTCCATTGCGATTCCTCCTTTAAGTATATGCCGGGAAAGCGAACGGCACCGCTTGCCGCTGCGAACTATACTCCCTGGATGCCGTATTGATGCTCAACCTCGGCGAATGAGGGGAGAAAGATGCAAATCGACGACGATTTGACCCGCTTTGCCGCGCAGGGCGCGCCGCTTACCTGAGCCACCGCATCCCCGGCGTTCGTCTGGTGACGCTGCCGGGGGGCAGCCACTTCGCGCCGCTGCAGCGGCCGGCGTTGTTCAACCGCGCGCTGCTGGATTTTCTCGCCGGTGTGATGCCGCCGCCTGCGCGTTGACGCTCGTTGTTCTATGCTGGAGGCGGGGCATTTTGGCATCATCGAAGAGGACATCATGAGCGAAAGCATCGTGGTCAGATCGTTGGAACAAAGGGATTACGCCGCCTGGCTGGCACTGTGGCAAGGGTATAACGCCTTTTACGGCCGGGAGGGGGCAACGGCGCTGCCGGATGAGGTGACACAGACCACCTGGCGGCGTTTTTTCGACGCCTATGAACCGATGTACGCGCTGGTCGCCGAGCATCAGGGGCAGGTCGTTGGATTAACGCACTATCTTCTGCACCGCAGCACCATTCAGCTGCAGCCCAACTGCTATCTGCAGGATCTGTTCACCGCAGAGGCGGTGCGCGGCAAAGGGGTGGCGAGGGCGCTGATCGCGGCGGTTTACGAGCGTGCGCAGCAGTTGGGGTTGCCGCGTGTGTATTGGAATACCCACGAAACCAACCAGATCGCCATGCGGCTGTACGACAAGGTGGCGGAGCGTCCCGGTTTTGTGATGTATCGCAAGGCGTTTTGACGCGGGATGAAAAAACAACCCCACATAGCCCAATCTTATTTTGCTTTTGAGGAAAAAGACGGCGGTTTTTACCGGTAACAGGCCAACTGGGGCGTGAAATGTTCAAAGTGAAGCGTCCGCTTTAGCCGTTTCTGTGCCAGGTATGCGGGTGTCGTCAATATATTGATACACAAATATATTTTTCCTAGATGAATAAACAGATGTCCGGGCCAGCAAAACTGGCAATAATAGGCGAGTCGGCCGCTTATCTTCTCCTCATCGTCGACGGTTGTGACACGAACAGATTGTCACCTTACGCAGCAGAAGTCTCTGGATCCAAGATGCAAACCACCTCGTTGTCCGATGCCCGGAAAATTTGGCCCGCACTCACCGTCTTTCTGTTGGTGTTCGCGGTTTGCCTGTTGGGCATCGTGAGCCGCCCCGTCGGATTTTTGGCGATATTCTGGCCGGTAAACGCCGTACTGCTGGCGTTTCTGGTGCGTCGCCCTCAGTGGGCCACGCGCGCCGGCTGGGGCATGGCGGTGCTGGGTTATCTGGCGGCGGACCTGCTGACCGGCAGTTCGCTGCAAAAGGCGCTGCTGCTGAACGCCGCCAATCTGACCGGCGTGGTGGTGGGGTATCTGCTGTACATGCGGCTGTCGCCGCCAGCGCGTATGCTGCAGCGTGGCGCCTCCAGCATGTACCTGTTCGGCATCTGCCTGGCCGCCGCCGCCGCGACCGGTTTGGTGGGCGCGGCGGCCTCGCAGTGGCTGTTCGGCAGGCCCTATTTGACCTCGCTGGCACTGTGGTTCTCATCCGAGTTCACCAACTACGTCACGCTGATGCCGTTTATTCTGGCGTTTCCCGCCGATTGGCGGCATCGCTTGCGCGCGGCCCGCAGCATAGTGACGCAGCGCAGCCAATGGCCGCGCGCGGGACGAAAACTGGCAGTATTGGCGCTGCTGGCGTTGGCGGCGATCTGCAGCGTGCTGATCGGCGGCCCCGGGGCGGTGATCTTTCCCATGCCGGTGCTGCTGTGGCTGGCGATGTCCTTTTCGCTGTTCTGCACCATGATTGCGGTGCTGATTTATGTGCTGTGGTGCCATCTGGCGATCGATTTCGGGTTGCTTAGCACGACGCTCGACATGCAGGTGTTGCAAAACGCGGTATCGATGCGTTTGGGCATCGCGCTGCTGGCGCTGGGGCCCATCGCCGTGGCCAGCATGAACTATGCGCGCAGCGCGCTGCTGCGCACGCTGGAGCATGTGGCGAACCACGATGCGCTGACCCACGTGCTGACGCGCAATGCGTTTATGCAGCGCGGCGAGCGGATGATTGACCAAAAGGGCGAGTTGGTATGCGTCATGATGCTTGATATTGATTACTTCAAATCGATCAATGATCGTTTCGGCCACGCCGGCGGCGATCAGGCGCTGATGGCCTTTACCCGTGCGATCGCCGCCGATTTGCGCGTCGATGATCTGTTCGGCCGCATGGGCGGCGAAGAGTTCGCTATCGTCTCGACGCTCGGCCAGCCACAGCAAGGGTTGCAGCTGGCTGAACGGCTGCGGCAACGCATTGAGGCGGAATCGATCACCATGCCGGCCGGCCATCCGCTGCAGATCACCGTCAGCATCGGCATGGTGACCTGCCCGGGCGGTTCCGGCCACAGCCTGGCCGACTTGCTCAAACTGGCGGATCTGGCGGTATACAAAGCGAAAAACGCCGGCCGTAACCGGGTCGCCACGCCGGACTCTGACCCACCGAACGATCCTGAGCGCTGAACTTCCGATCCGGGTTGCGCGCCCGCCGTCTAAACTGGTAGGGGGCGCAGGCAACGTCGCCCGCGCTGAACCGACTGTCCTTAATCAGACAAGAGGATACCAGGATGAAATACGTAGACGGTTTTGTGGTGGCGGTACCGGCCGCCAACAAGGAGGCTTATCACCGGTTGGCGGCCGCAGCGGCGCCGCTGTTCAAAGAGTTTGGCGCCACGCGCATCGTGGAGTGTTGGGGCGATGACGTGCCCGACGGCAAGCTCACCGACTTTCGCGGCGCGGTGAAGGCGCAAGAAGGTGAAGTGGTGGTGTTCAGCTGGATAGAGTACCCCTCCAAAGCGGTGCGCGACGCCGCCAACGAGAAAATGATGAACGATCCGCGCATGAAGGCGCTCGGTGAGATGCCGTTTGACGGCAAACGCATGATCTTTGGCGGGTTCGCGCCGATCCTCGATGCGTAAAGGAGGCGCAAATGGCCAGAATTACGCAACATCTGTGGTTTGAAAAGGACATGGAAGCGGCGCTGAATTGCTATGTCGCGCTGATCCCCGGTTCGTCCGTGAACTGGTTTTCCGACCTGCCGGCGGATACGCCGAGCGGCCCGGCCGGCAGCGTGAAACTGGCTTCTTTCACGCTGGGGGACCAGCGCTACGCGGCGATCGAAGCCGGGCCGCTGGATCCGTTCAACCACAGTTTCTCCGTGATGGTGGAATGTGACGATCAGGCGGAAGTCGACCGGCTGTGGGATGCCTTGAGCGAGGGCGGCGAGGCGGAGCAGTGCGGCTGGCTGCGCGATCGCTGGGGGCTGTGCTGGCAAATTGTGCCGCGGCGCCTGACGGAGTTGATGAACGATCCCGACGCCGCTCGTGTGCGGCGGGTCACGGAAGCGATGCTGCTGATGGGCAAAATCGACATCGCCGGGTTGGAAGCGGCGGCGCGGGGCTAGCGGTAAGAGAACGAAGGAGAGAAAGGATGCATCGAGAGCGGCACAGTATTGAACGCATCGGCTGGCTGCGGGCGGCGGTGCTCGGCGCCAACGACGGCATCGTTTCGACGGCCAGCCTGCTGCTGGGCGTGGCGGCGGCCAGCGCCGCGCATTCCGCGCTGATGATCGCCGGCGTCGCCGGGTGGGTGGCCGGGGCGATGTCGATGGCCACCGGTGAGTATGTGTCGGTCTCGTCGCAGGCGGATACCGAAAAGGCCGCGCTGGCGGAAGAGCAGGCGGAGTTGCTCGAAGACTATCCGGGGGAGTTTCGCGAACTGACGTCAATCTACGTGCATCGCGGGCTGGATCCGGCGCTGGCTCGGCAGGTGGCGGAAAAGCTCATGGCGCATGATGCGCTGGAGGCGCACGCGCGCGACGAGCTGGGCATTTCCTCCGTCACCCGCGCCCGGCCGCTGCAGGCCGCGTTGGCGTCGGCCCTCAGTTTCTCCCTCGGCGCGCTGCTGCCGCTGCTGGTGGCGCTGTGGGCACCGCTCGACTGGACGCGAGCGGCGCTGGTGGCGTCGGCGCTGATTTCTCTCGGCGTTCTCGGCGGCATCGCCGCGAAAACCGGCGGGGCGCCGATCTTGCCGGGCGTGGCGCGTATCCTGATCTGGAGCGCGCTGGCGATGGCGGTCTCCTCAGGCGTGGGCATGCTGTTTGGCGTGACGGCAGGCTAACGCCGCGTTTGCATCAATCTATTGCACCTCAAACTCAGAATTTATCATTTGTCAGCCGCCGGCGTTCACGGCATGGTGACGGCAACGCCAAATCAGTCAGGGACTCTTATGCAAAAATCACAGATCCAACCGTGGGTTGCGCAGCATCCGCTGCTGCAACGAATGGTCGCCCTCGAGCCGATCACCTGGTTCAATCCGCGTGCGACCACGCTGGCCGCCGGCTTGCCCCATGTCGGGCTGACCGCCGCCGACGTGGCCGAAGCCGAGCAGCGCCTGGCGCGTTTCGCGCCTTATCTCGCCGCGGCCTTCCCGGAAACCCAGCCGACAAAGGGGATCATCGAGTCCGAGCTGGTGGCGATCCCCGCCATGCAGCAGGCGTTGGATCGGCGCTATGGGCAGGCGTTGGGCGGGCGTCTGCTATTGAAAAAGGACAGCCATCTGCCGATTTCCGGTTCAATCAAAGCGCGCGGCGGCATCTATGAGGTGCTGACGCACGCGGAGAAACTGGCGCTGGAGGCGGGGCTGCTCCAGATCGGCGACGACTACGCCCGGCTGTGTTCCGATGCGTTTCGTCAGTTCTTCCGCCAGTACCGCATCGCCGTCGGATCGACGGGCAATCTGGGATTATCCATCGGTATCATCAGCGCCCGCCTGGGATTTGATGTCAGCGTGCACATGTCGGCGGATGCGCGAGAGTGGAAAAAACAGAAGCTGCGCGACAATGGCGTGACGGTGGTGGAATACGCCGAAGATTACGGCGTGGCGGTCGAGCAAGGGCGCCAACAGGCGGCGAACGATCCGAATTGCTTCTTTATCGACGATGAAAACTCGCAAACCCTGTTCCTCGGCTACGCGGTGGCGGGCGGCCGCCTGAAGCGGCAGTTTGCCGAACAGGGCATTGTGGTGGACGCGCAGCATCCGCTGTTCGTGTATCTGCCGTGCGGCGTCGGCGGTGGGCCGGGCGGTGTGGCCTTTGGTCTCAAGCTGGCGTTCGGCGATCACGTTCACTGCATTTTCGCCGAACCGACCCATTCCCCCTGCATGCTGCTCGGCGTCTACAGCGGGTTGCATGACGGCATTGCGGTGCAAGATCTCGGCATCGACAACCGCACGGCGGCGGACGGGCTGGCGGTGGGGCGCGCCTCGGGTTTTGTCGGCCGGGCGATGGAGCGCCTGCTGAGCGCATTTTACACGCTGAGCGACGAAGAGATGTTCGCGTTGCTCGGGTTGTTGGACAGGCACGAGCATATCCAGCTGGAACCCTCCGCCCTGGCGAGCATGGCCGGGCCGTGGCGCATGGAGGCCAATGCGCAACAGCTTAGCGGGCAAGGGGTGAGTGCGGAAAGCCTGGCGCAGGCGACGCATCTGGTGTGGGCGACCGGCGGCGGCATGGTGCCGCCGGCGGAAATGGCGAAGTACCTCGCCGCCGGGCAGACGGCGGAGTAAGGCGCAATAAAGTAAAAAGGGGCGAATATCGCCCCTGATTGGTCTGCCGTGCGGTTAAAGCTGTTCGCCGTTGCTGGCGATCACCCGGCGATACCAGTCGAAGCTTTTCTTGCGCGAACGTTCGAGCGTGCCGGTGCCGTCGTCGTGTTTATCGACGTAGATAAAGCCGTAGCGCTTGCTGTACTCGCCGGTGGTGAACGATACGCAGTCAATGCAGCCCCACGGCGTATAGCCGATCAGGTCTACGCCGTCTTCAATCACCGCTTTTTTCATCTCTTCGATATGGGCGCGCAGATAGTCGATGCGATAGTCATCGTTGATCTGGCCGTCCGCTTCCACCTTGTCGAAGGCGCCGAAGCCGTTCTCCACGATAAACAGCGGTTTCTGGTAACGTTCATACAATACGTTCAGCGAGTAGCGCAGCCCGACCGGATCGATCTGCCAGCCCCAGTCGGAAGCCTTGACGTGCGGGTTCGGCACGTTGCCCGGGAAGCCGAACATGCCGTCGCTGCCTTCCACCGCGTTGGCCTGCAGCGCGTTGCTCATGTAATAGCTGAAGCCGATGTAGTCGGTGCAGCCCTCGCGCAGGATCTGTGCGTCCTGCGGCTGCATCTCGATCTTCAGCCCTTTGCGTTCCCAGTCGCGCAGCAGATAGCTTGGGTAGTAGCCGCGCATCTGCACGTCGGTGTACAGATAGCGCTGGTGCATCGCCTCCACGGCGTACATCACGTCGTCCGGCTTGCAGGAATAAGGGTAGAACGGCACGCAGGCCAGCATGCAGCCGATCTTGAACTCCGGGTTGATCTGATGGCCGAGTTTGACCACCTGCGCGCTGGCGACGAACTGGTGGTGCAATACCTGGTACAGCGCCTGCTCCGGGTTGTCTTCCTGAGTGTAGTCCACGCCGGAACAGCAGTAACCGAACAGCGGGTAGCGGTAGTTGCTCTGGTTGTTGATCTCGTTGAAGGTCATCCAGTACTTCACCTTCTCGCGGTAGCGGCGCATCACCACTTCGCTAAAGCGCACGAAAAATTCCACCACCCGGCGGTTTTTCCAGCCGCCGTAGGTTTTCACCAAATGGTAAGGCATTTCGAAGTGCGACAGGGTGATCACCGGCTGGATGCCGTATTTCAGCAACTCGTCGAACAGATCGTCGTAAAACTGCAGGCCGGCCTCGTTTGGCGCTGCTTCGTCGCCGTTCGGGAAGATGCGCGTCCAGGCGATCGAGGTGCGGAAGCATTTGAAGCCCATCTCGGCGAACAGCGCCACGTCCTGTTTGTAGCGGCCGTAGAAGTCCACCGCTTCATGGTTGGGGTAACGGTAGCCGTCGAGCACGCCGTCGGTCATCACGCGATCGACGCCGTGCGAACCGCCGGACAGCACGTCGGCGATGCTTGAGCCTTTGCCGCCCCGATCCCAACCGCCTTCAACCTGGTGCGCGGCGACCGCGCCTCCCCACAGAAAATCTTTCGGCAACTGTTTCATCGTCAATGTCTCATCTTATTTAATGAAGGATAATAACGTTCGCATTGCCAATAGAGTAACAAGACCAAAAGAAATGTCACGATATAACAAATCGCCGGACAAAGTGATTTGTCACAATAAAAAAACAGCCTGTTTTATTTTGCCGAATTAATATGCCCAAGCCGTTTGCCGATGGTTTCAATAATGTAAAGCACGGGGATCTGCGTGGTGATATTGTGATGGCCGCCGATCAAATGCTGCGGCACGTGGTAGGAGAGATTAAAGTCCGCCAGCCGCGCCAGCGAAGAGGTTTCGTTGTTGGTGATGCTGATGATCTTGCAGTGGTGCAGACTGAATTGGCTGGCCAGCCGCAGGATCTCTTCGGTTTCGCCGGAAACCGACAGCATGATCGCCACCGCGTTTTTATACATATCGCTGTTGACGGGATAATAAGGATCGTCGATATGGGTGCTGAATTTCCCGACGTTGGAAAAGAAACGCGCGCCATATTTCCCCAAGGCGCCAGAGGTGCTGATGCCGACGAAAATAATCCGCTCGGCGGCGGCGATATGATGCGCCGCTTCATCGAGTAACTGATTAAATTCGTCGTTGCTGACGCTTTTAAAAAAACTGAGAATTTCGCCGATGCCGGAATCGACCGGCGGCGCATCGCTTTGCTCCAGATACAGTTTGAAACGGATGCGAAATTCTGAATAACCGTCGCAACCCATTTTTTTGCAAAATCGCAGCACGGTGGTGGTGGATACGCCGGCGGCCTCGGCCAGCTCGCGGATGGTCATGTACATCACTTGATTTTTGTGTTTGCTGACGTAGTTATAAACCATCAGCTCCAGGGCGTTGAGCTCGGCGATTGCTTTATGGGTGAACATGAGTCGATCCGGCGGCTGAAAACGGGACATTTATCTGCGGGTTACCATAGCAAAATTCGCCGCCGCCGACACTGCCGAACAAAAAGAAAAGCCGCACCAGTCAGGGGCGGCCCAGGGTTCACGACGAACAAATTAAAGCAAAACGTTCCGGAAGACATGCCATGAAACCGCGTTTCATCACACAGGGTTAGCATAGGCCGGCTGATGCCGGCGGCAAAATGCCGGTTTCTGCTTTCTAAAACCAAAGCGCGGCAAAGGCTATGGCGCCTCGGGCTTATCTTCGGACCAGCGGGCGGCGTTGACATCCACCTTAACCGGCAGCAGCCCGATGGCGGTGAATTTATCCGCCAACTGCTGTTGCTGTCTGAACACCTCCGGCGACATGCGCTGGCTGCCGAACGGCATGCGGGCGATGGCTCTGGCCCAAATGGCCTGATCCAGACCGGTGCTCTGAGCGAGGATCGCCGCCGCTTCCTGTGGATGCTCGTTGGCCCAGTCGCTCAGCGCGCCGAGCTGTTGAATCACCTGTTTGGCGCTGTCCGGGTAGGTTTCGGCAAAGCGGCGGCTGGCGAGATAGAAGGTATAGTGCGGCACCAGGCCCTCCGCGTCTTTCAGCAGGCGGGCGTTGGCGCGGGTTTCCACCTCGGCGTAGTAGGGATCCCAAATCACCCAGGCGTCGACGCTGCCGCGCTGGAAGGCGGCGCGGGCATCGCTCGGCGGCAGATAGACCGGCGTGATGTCCTTGTAGCTCAAGCCGGCCTGTTCCAGCGCGCTCACCAGCAGGTAATTGACGTCAGACCCTTTGTTCAACGCCACGCGTTTGCCTTTCAGATCGGCCACGGAGCGGATCGGCGAATCCTGCGGCACCACGATGGCTTCGGTTTTCGGGCTGGGCGGCGAATGCGCCAAATAAACCAGATCGGCCTTGGCGGCTTGCGCGAAGGCCGGCGGCGCGTCGCCGGTCGCCGCCAGATCGATGCTGCCGACGTTCAACCCCTCCAACATCTGCGGGCCGGCGGGGAATTCTATCCAGCGAACCTTGACGCCCTGCGGCTCAAGGGCTTTTTCCAGCGTGCCGCGGTATTTCAGCAGCGCAAAAATGTTGGCTTTCTGGTAACCGATGGTGATTTGCTGCGGTTTCTCCTGCGCGCCGGCCGGCAGGCTAAACAGGCCCAGCAGCAGTGCGGCGATCAGCGGCGTTGTGAGTTTTCTCATCCTGATTTTCCGATAGGCGAAGTGAACAATAGCGATACGCGCTGGGCGTAACACCATGAAACAGCATTCAAATTTTCCTGCGGCGGGATAAGGGCGATGATAATGAGCGGCGCACTGGCGTGTAAAGCGCCCGCTTATGCTGAATAATGCCTTGCTTAGCCATAAATGAGCTTAAGCGGGAGAAGGGGATCTCTACGCTATGCCGCGTCACGCTCGCGCGAACGCGCCAGCAACGGCGGCACCAGCAGATAGAGGGCGGCGGCCAACGCCCAGACCAGGCCGGGCCAGACATCGCGCGTGGCGGCATACAGCGCCGTCGCCATCAGCGGCCCCGCGACGCCGATCAGGCTGCCCATGCTGGCCAGCGTCCCTTGCAGCTCACCCTGATGGTCGTCGTCCACTTTGTGCGCCATTAACGCCTGCAGCGCGGGCAGCGCCATACCGCCCGCGGCGAAGAACGGCAGCAGCGCAAAGGGCGCCCAGCCGCGCGTGGCGATCGATAACAGCACCAGGCCCAGCGCGTCGGCGGTCAGGCCGATCAGCAGCGCCTTGCGTTCGCCGAGCCGCGCGACCAGCGGGCCGATGGCGAAGGCCTGCGACAGCGCGTGGCAGGCGCCGTAACCGGCCAGCGACAGGCCCGCCACCATCATGCTCCAGCCGAAACGATCCTGGCCGTATAAAATCCACAGCGTGGCCGGCGCCTGTGAAACCAGCGCCATGATCAGGTAAATGCCGGCCAGCGGCAGCAGGCCCGGTTTGCCGTGCAGCCGTCGCAATGACGAAAAGGGATTGAGGCGGATTTTCTCGGCGGCGCGGGCGCGGGGTTTACGCGATTCCGGCAGCAGGAAAAACGCCATCGCCAGGTTGACGGTGTTCATCGCCGCCGCCGCCAGGAAGGGCGCATGCAGATGCCACTCGCCCAGCGAACCGCCGAGCAGCGGGCCGACGATAAAACCGACGCCGAATACCGTGCCCACCAGGCCGAAACGCCGCGCGCGCTGGCCGGCAGGAGTAATATCGGTAACGTAAGCGGTGGCGACCGCCATGTTGGCGCCGGTGATGCCCGCCAGCAACCGGCCCAGATAGAGCCAGGCCAGCGTCGGCGCGAACGCCATCAGCAGGTAGTCGGCCGCGGCGCCGGCGAGTGAAATTAACAGCACCGGCCGCCGGCCGAAACGATCGCTCAGCGCGCCGAGGATCGGCGAGAACAGAAATTGCATTAACGCATAGGCCGCCAGCAGGGCGCCGTAGTGCAGGCTGCCGGCGTCAAGACCGCCCAGCGAACGCAACAACGCCGGCAGGATCGGCATGATCAGACCGATGCCCACCGCATCCAGCAACACCGTCAACAAAATAACCAGCATGGTTTTTTTCAAGATTGTGACTCTAACAGTGATAGAGTATTGAGTATTCCATAGTTACCCTATCAGTGATAGAGAAATGAGCGAAAAAAATACTGCGATACGTTTAACGCGTGAAACCGTCCTGCGCGGAGCGCTGGCGCTGCTGAATGAAATCGGCATCGATGCTTTGAGCACCCGTCGCCTGGCGCAACATCTCGGCGTGCAATCTCCCACGCTCTATTGGCATTTCAAGAACAAAGCCGAGCTGTTGAAAGCGATGGCGGAAACCATCATGTTGGATCACCGTGAAGAACTGCCCGCCGATATGGCCTGGCAGGATTGGGTCGTCACCAATGCGAGCAATTTCCGTCGGGCTCTGCTGGCTTACCGCGACGGCGCGCGTCTGCATGCCGGCACCCGGCCGCAGGAGCCGCAATTCGCCATTATCGAGGCCAAGGTGGCGCTGCTGTGCCGGGCGGGCTTGACGCCTGAACGCGCGGTGAATTTGCTGTTCGCCGTCGGGCGCTTCGTCGTAGGCTGGGTGCTGGAAGAGCAGCAAATGCAGCCGGACGATACGCTGAATGATGCCGATCGCCAGCGTTACCCGCTGCTGTGCGAAGGCTGGGAAACTTTGCAGGATAAGGGCGCAGACGCGCTGTTCGAAGCCAGCGTGCGGCTGTTGGTCGACGGTGCCGAGGCCGCGTTGACGAACGCCAATAATCACGGGACGCAATCATAAAACCGGGCTTATCTATCGGAAATTTATAGAAAATACCCACTTTTCGTTAAAGCCATGGCGGCCACATTCCCTTAACATTATCAAGTCTTTTGATGATAATTATTAGCATGCTGCTCAATTATTCGACGCAGTGATGTTACGGATTAAATCCGTTTGTTTAAGGGATAGTTTCACCATGGAAATCAATGTTAATGGCCGGGTGGTTCCACTCGGCGATATCTCGCCCGAGACCCCGCTGTTGTACGTGTTACGCAACGATCTGCACTTGAATGGCCCCAAATACGGCTGCGGCCTGGGGGAGTGCGGCGCCTGCACCGTTCTTATCGACGGCGTCGCCGCTCGCTCCTGCTCAATGCCGCTGGCCGCGGTAGGAAGCAAGTCCGTCACCACGCTGGAAGGCCTGGGCACGCCGGAAACGCCGCACCCGGTGCAGCAAGGATTTATCGATGAGCAGGCGGCGCAATGCGGCTACTGCGTCAACGGTATGATCATGACGCTGGTCGCGCTGTTCGAACGTGAACCCGAGGCGGACGAACAGGCGATCAAGAAAGAGCTGGCCTACAACCTGTGCCGCTGCGGCACCCATCTTGAGATCTTGCGCGCCGCCGAACGCGCCCGCGCGCTGCTGGCTGCACGGAGGCAAGCATGAGCCGCCTCGAACTGACCCGCCGCCAGCTGCTGCAGGCCGGTGGTGTGGTGATGGTCAGCAGCCTGCTGCCCGCACCGTTTAACGCCTTCGCCGCCGAGCCCGCCCCAACGCCTGCCGAGCTGCCGCTGGACAGGGTAGACAGTTTTATCAGCCTCACCGCCGACGGCCGGGTGACGGCATTCAACGGCCACGTCGATCTCGGCACCGGCATTCGCACCGCGCTGGCGCAGATCGTCGCCGACGAAATTTGCGTGCCGTTCGAGCACGTCACGATGATCCTCGGCGATACGCAACGCACGCCGGATCAGGGGCCAACTATCGCCAGCGCCACCCTTCAGGTGACGTCGGTGCCGCTGCGCCAGGCGGCGGCGCAGGTGCGGCATATGCTGACGGCGCTGGCGGCCAAAGCCTTCGAACTGCCGGCCGACCAGCTGACGGCGGCGGCGGGGCAGGTGTTTGTGACCAAGAATCCGGGGCGCGCCTTGAGCTATGCGCAGCTGGCGAGCGGGCAGAATCTGCACGTGGCGCTGGATAAAAACGTGCCGCTGAACGGTGAACAGCAGAGCCGCTATGTCGGCCGCGCCGTCGCCCGGGTCGATATTCCGGCCAAGGTCAGCGGCGCGCTGACCTACGTGCACGATCTGCGTTTGCCCGGCATGCTGCATGGCCGGGTGGTGCGCCCGCCTTACGCAGGCGCCGACAGCAGCGCGCCGCTGGGCGGCGGCCTGTTGTCGGTGGATGAAAGTTCGATCGCGCATCTGCCGGGCATCGTGAAACTGGTGGTGATCAACGATTTCATCGGCATTGTGGCCGAGCGCGAAGAGCAGGCGATCGCCGCCATGCGCCGGCTGAAAACCGAATGGAAACCCTGGGCCGGCCTGCCGGACCTGTCGCCGGAGGCGCTGCCCGCCGCGCTGGCAGCCAACCCGAAAACCGACCGCGTGCTGCGCGACGATGCGGGCACGGACGACGCGCTGGCATCGCTGCATACCGAAGTGCGGGCGGACTATGTCTGGCCTTACCATCAGCACGCCTCGATCGGCCCTTCCTGCGCAGTGGCGGAGGTTAAAGACGGGCGGGCGCAGGTGTGGTCCGGCACGCAAAACCCGCACGATCTGCGCAAAGATATCGCCACGCTGCTGGAATTGGCGCCTGAGCAGGTGCATATCACCCGCATGGAGGCCTCCGGCTGCTATGGCCGCAACTGCGCCGACGACGTCTCGGCGGACGCGGCGCTGTTGGCGCGGGCGACCGGCCGCCCGGTGCGGGTGCAGCTGATGCGCGAACAGGAATCCGGCTGGGAGCCGAAGGGCACCGGTCAGTTGATCCGGGTGCGCGGCGGCCTCGACGCGCAAAACCGAGTGGCGGCCTACGAGTTGAAAACCAGCTATCCCTCCAACAATGCGGTGACCTTGCCGCTGGTGTTGACCGGCAAGGTGGCCAACCGGGCTGACGTGCAACAGATGGGCGATCGCACCGCCATTCCGCAATACGAGTATCCGCACATGCGGGTGATTTGCCAGGACGCCGCGCCGATCGTGCGGGCCTCGTGGATGCGCGGCGTTTCGGCGCTGCCCAACGTGTTCGCCCATGAGTCCTGGATCGACGAGCTGGCCTGGCGCGCCGGCGAAGATCCGATCGCGTTTCGCCTGCGTTACCTGAACGATCCGCGCGCAGTGGCCTTGATTGAGGCCCTGAAGCGCCAGGCGAACTGGCAAGACGGCCCGGCGCACCGGTCGCGCGCCGCCGGCGCCGAAGTGGTGAGCGGCCGCGGCTTCGCCTATGCGCGCTATTTCCACAGCAAATTTCCCGGCTTCGGCGCCGCCTGGGCGGCCTGGGTGTGCGATCTCAGCGTCAATCGCCTTTCCGGGCAGATCACGCTCGATAAAATCTTCGTGGCGCATGATTGCGGCCGGATGATCAATCCGGCCGGGGTGCGCCATCAGGTGCACGGCAACATTATCCAGTCCGCCAGCCGGGTGCTGAAAGAGTTTGTGACCTTCAACGCGTCGGGCGTGACGTCATTGGACTGGGGCGGCTATCCGATCCTGCGCTTCGACGAATTGCCGCAGGTCGATATCCAGCTGATCGACCGCCCGGACGAAGCGCCGATGGGCGCAGGAGAGTCCGCCTCGGTGCCGAGTGCGGCGGCGATCGGCAACGCGCTGTTTGACGCCCTCGGCGTGCGCCTGCGCGAGGTGCCGTTCACACCGGCGCGGGTGCTCGCCGCGCTGCGCGCTCAGGCCGGCCATTAACCCCCCGTAACGAACAAGGACAGCAAAGATGAGTAAGATGAAAAAAATCGTCGGGTGGGGTGGCGTCACGGTGATCGCCGTGGTGGTCGCCGGCGTGGTCGCCAGTTGGCAGCCGGAGATTGCGCCTCTCGCCGCCGATGCGACCCACAGTTTCAGCGAGGCGCAGATCGCGCGCGGCAAAACGTTGGCCGATCTCGGCGACTGCGCGGTGTGCCACACCCGTGCGGGCGGCGAGCGCAACGCCGGCGGGCTGGCGATGGAGATCCCCTTCGGCACCATTTACACCACCAACATCACGCCGGACGTGGAAACCGGCATCGGCAGCTGGAGCTACGCGGCGTTCGAACGCGCCATGCGCCACGGCGTCGATCGCCAGGGCCGCTATCTCTATCCGGCGTTTCCCTATACCGCCTTTACCCGCACCCGCGACGACGATCTGCAGGCGCTGTATGCCTATCTGATGTCGCAGCCGCCGGTCAAGTACCGGCCGCCGGCCACCGATCTGCACTTTCCGTTCAACATTCGCCAGGGCATCTTCGCCTGGAACCTGCTGTTCCTGACGCCGGGCGCGTTGCCGGAACAGCCAGCCCAAAGCGCCGACTGGAACCGCGGCGCGTACCTGGTCGAAGGGTTGGGGCACTGCAGCGCCTGCCACTCGCCGCGCAACGTGCTGTTCGGCGAGAAAACCGGCGGCGAGCACCTGGCCGGCGGCGTGGCGGAAGGCTGGACGGCGCCGGCGTTGACCGGCCGCTCGCCCGCGCCGCTCGCCTGGTCACAGCAGGATCTGGTCGATTTCATGCGCACCGGCTACTCGGCCAACCACGGCGTCGCCGCCGGCCCGATGGCGCCGGTGATCGAAGAAGGGCTGTCGCGCTTGCCGCAGGCCGACCTGCAGGCGATCGCCGTCTATCTGCGCAGCTATCATCCGGAAGCGGCGGCGCAGGCCGCGGCGGCAACTTTGAACGCTCAGGCGGAGCGCCAGGTCGAGCCCCTGAGTTCGCAAGGGGCGCGGCTGTTTTCCGGTGCCTGCATGGCGTGCCATGCGCAGGAAAAAGGCGCGCAGATGGCGGGGGTGCGCCCGTCTCTGGCGCTGAATACCAACCTGTTCGCCGAGGCGCCGGACAACGCCATTCGCGTGGTGCTGGACGGCATACAGCGGCCGGCGAACGCCGAGCTGGGCTATATGCCGGGCTTTCGCCATAACCTGAATGACGCGCAAATCGCCATCCTGCTCAACTACCTGCGGCAGCATTACGCCGGTCAGGCGCCGTGGCCGGACCTGGCGGCGCAGGTCGGCCGCTTGCGCGCCGAAACCGCGCAGAAATAGCCGCCGGGGGCTGGACAGCCACGCCGCGTTGGCGACAATAGAGCTTTTCACATGGACAGAGGCAGTAAAATGAATACGTTAGACGCAATCCGCCAGCGCCGCGCCACCAAGCAGTTCGATGCGCAGCACGTGATGACGCTCGAAGAGAAAAAAGCGTTGCTGACTATCGCGCTGCAGGGCGCTCCCAGCGCGTTTAACCTGCAGCACTGGCGCCCGCTGCTGATTGAAGATCGCGCGCAGCGCGAGAAAATTCGCGAGGCGGCGTGGGGGCAGGCGCAGGTGACCGACGCGTCGATGCTGGTCGTGCTGTGCGGCGATCTGTCGAGCTGGGAGTCACAGGTAAAAACCGTCTGGGCCGAGGCCGCGGAGCCGGTGCAACAATTCATGATCCCGGCCGTCGATCAGTATTATCGCGGTAAGCCGCAGGTGCAGCGCGACGAGGTGATGCGCAGCAGCGGCATCTTCGCCCAGACGCTGATGCTGGCGGCCAAGGCGCAGGGCTACGACTCTTGCCCGATGGACGGTTTTGATTTCGACGCGGTGGGCGAGATTATCAATAAGCCGGCGCATTATCAGATCGCGCTGATGGTCGCTATCGGCAAGGCGGCGGGGCAACCTTACCCGCGCATCGGCAAGCTGCCGTTCGACGAGGTGGTGAAAACCGACCGTTTTTGACCCGAGCGGTGAATGACAAAAGGGAAGGCTTGCGCCTTCCCTTATTTTTTTGTGACGCACAGTTCGTTCCAGTAGCTGAAACGGATGCGCCGTTGCAGGCGGTGATGCCACATAGAACACTCCTTCTACCCTACACGGTTTAAATAAATAGCACCGCGCCGGACACAAGGCGAATGCCTTATTGTGCATAGCTTGCCCGTCAGGCGGGATTAACCGATTTTACCGGCCCGGTGCGCGGCGGGCGGCCATCGCCAGCCGAAGTTCATGCCCGCCGCCGCGCCGAGAATGGCCAGCGTGCCCAGCAGCTGCAACAGGCTGAGACGGTGCCCGAACGCCGCCCAGTCCACCACGATCGCCACTGCCGGGTAGATAAACGACAGCGCGCCGACCAGAGCGGTGGGGATTTTCTGGATCGCGCCATAGAGCAACGTGGACATCAACCCGGTATGCACCAGACCGAGGGTCGCCAGCAGCAGCCAGTCGAACGAATCTGCGGGAAGGTGGGCCAGACCGGCGAACGGGGCCAGCGCCAGCGCGCCGACGGTCAGCTGAATCAACACGATCAGCTGCGGCGGCAGCGCGGCCAGCTGTTTGACGATCGCCGCCGCCAGGGCGTACATCAGGGCCGCCCCCAGCGCCAGCGCCACGCCCAGCAGATAGTCGCCATTGCCGCCACCGCTTTGCCGGCCGGTGACGATCAACACCATCCCCGCGAACGCCAGCAGAAGCCAGCCCAGCCGGTTAGCCGTCAGTTTTTCACCGAACAGCAGCGCTCCCAGCGCCACCAACATAAACGGTTGAACATGGTAGGTCACGGTGGCGACAGCGATCGAGGCATGCGCATAGGCGGCAAACAATAGCGTCCAGTTGAGCACCAGCGCGAGGCCCCCCAGGACGGCGAAAGCCAGCTGCCGTCGGTTGATGGCGCCTGATTTCAGTTGCCCAAGCGCGGCGCAGGTGGCCAGCATCGCCAGCGCGCCGAACGCGCAGCGCCAAAACACCACCGTGGCGGGCGGCTGCCCTAACACGATCACCGGCCAACCGACGGTGCCGGAGATCGTCATGGCGAGGATCATTTGCACTGCGCCGCGCGTTTTCGTTTTCATGTCGTTTCCCTCGCGGCCTGACCGTGCTTGTGGTGAAGTCGCTTAATCATTAAAATGAACAATCGAACATTATGATGAACACGGTTGACGCCGTTCGTCAAGCCGAACAATTGAATGGTATAACGAACAATGAGCGAGAGCCTAATGCAGAACATCACGCCGATTGGCCTCTTGTCGGCGGCAATCCGCCGTGAGCGGGAGCGATTGAATCTGTCCGTTACCGAACTGGCGAAGCGCGCGGGTATCGCCAAGTCCACGCTGTCGCAGCTCGAAGCCGGCAGCGGCAACCCCAGCCTGGAAACGCTGTGGGCGCTGGCGATGGCGCTGGATGTGCCGGTCAGCCGGCTGATTTCACAGCCGAGCAGGCCGGTGCAAGTGATCCGCGCCCATGAGGGAACGCCGGCGCTGTCGGAGCAGGGCAACTACGCCGCCACGCTGTTGGCCACTTGTCCACCGGGCGCGCAGCGCGACATTTACCGGCTGCGGGTGCAACCCGGTGAAACGAAATGCTCGCGGCCGCATCCGCCGGGCACCGTCGAGCATGTGATCATCAGCAGCGGGCGCGCGCGCCTTGGCCCGGCGGATCAGCCGCAGGTGCTGAGCGCCGGGGATTACATCAGTTACTCCGCCGATCGCGAGCATATTTTCGAAGCGCTGGAGCCGGAGACCACCGCCGTCATGTTGATCGAGCAGGGCTAACCCGGGCGTTGATGGTTCGTTTATTGAAAATGATTCTCAATTATATTAGTGTGCCCGCCTGTTTTGACGCCGGGACGGACGTATGGCCCGGTGTCGCTGCTTAACACCCTTCAAGGACCGAAGATGAAAATCGCTATTCCTTCCATACTGTTACTCGCCGGTTTGACGGCGACGCATCCGGCCACCGTGTTGGCCGCTGCACCGCCCGCCGCGGCGGATCAGGGCCAGAACGACACGGCCAACAACGATTTCAGCTTCGTGCGCTATCGCGCGGATTATCGCGTTAACGCCAACGCCACCAACGTGAAGACGGAAAGCTACGAAGTGCTGCTGAAGACCAAGGCGGCGATCGAGAAATTCAGCCAGATCCGCCTGAGCTACAGCGAAAAAATGGAAACGCTCGAGGTGGTCGCCGCCTATACGCTGACCGCCGACGGCCAGCGCCACGACGTGGCGCCCGACCGCATCTACACCCAGGAGAGCTACTCCAGCGCCACGGCGCCGTTGTATGCCGACCGCAAAGTGCGCGTCATCGTGTTCTCCAACCTGGCGCCGGGATCGCGCGTGGTGTATGAGCTGCGCCGCACGCAAAACACCCCGTATTTCCCCGACTATTTCGGCCTGTGGGAGACGTTCAGCGTTTTCGATCAGTTCGACGACGCCGAAGTGACCCTGCAGGCGCCGGCCAAGCTGCCGATGCATATCTTCACGCGCGGCGTTGAAGGCGGGGACCAACCGCAGATCCGCAACGGCCAAGCGCACTGGCGCTGGCATTATTCGCGCAGCGCGCCGATGAAGGCGCAAAACTGGGCGGCGGACAGCTGGACCTTCAGCCCGACCATCATGGCCAGCACCTACCGCGAGTGGCCGCAGTTGGCCAAGGCCTACCAGCTGAAGGCCGGCGCGGCGGCAAAGGTGACGCCGGGCATTCAGGCGCTGGCGGACAACATTACCGCCGGCATCAGCGATCGGCGCGAGCAGGCGGAGGCCCTCTATCGCTGGGTGGCGCAAAACATTCGCTATGTGGCGGTGTATCTGGGCAATGGTGGGCTGGAGCCGAATTCGGCGCAGAGCATTCTCGATAACCACTATGGCGACTGTAAGGATCACGTGGTGATCCTGGAGGCGCTGCTCGCCGCCAAGGGCATCGAAAGCTCGCCGGTGCTGATCGGCATGGACGAAGGCCCGATACTGCCTAACGTGCCGCTGCTCGGCCGCTTTAATCACGCCATCACCTATGTGCCGGAATTCAAACTGTACCTCGATTCCACCAATCCCTGGGCGCGTTTCGGGCAACTGCCGGAGGGCGATCTGGGCGCGCCGGTGCTGCTCACGCGCGACGCCAAACTGGCGCGCACCCCGGGCAGCGACGAGCAGCCGGTCAAGAGCGCGTTGAGCGTCGATTTCGTGTTCGACAAGGCGGGCAACCTGCAGGGGGAAACCGAGCGCCGGCTGAGCGAAGTGGAAGAGATTGACCTGCGGGGCTACTTCTCGCAGATCAACCGCCAGAACCGGGCGCAGGCCGAAGCGACGATCATGTCCGCATCCGGCATCGACGGCAGCGGCGAGGTGGCGATGAACAGCGATCCGCTGGATCTCAAAAAGCAGTTCGGTTACCGCTTCCGCTTCAAGGCGGACGACTACGTCGATTTCGGCGTGGTGGGCGGCATGACGTTGCCCAACCCGCCCGGCGGCAAATCGTTCCGCACGCTGTATACCACCACGGCTGCGCCGGGCAACGAAACCCCGTTCTACTGCAGCGCGCAGCGCTACGACGAAACCTACCGTCTGCAGTTGCCGGCCAACGTGCCGATTATCGCCATTCCGCAAGACAGGCAGTTCCGCAATGCGGCGGGCGACTATCGCGTGGCATGGCGGCGCGACGGGCAGCAGGTGACCGTCAATCACCGCCTGCAGGTGAACGCCATTCGCGGCAAGGAAGCGCTGTGCCAGGCGCAGGATTACCCGGCGTTCCGCGAGCTGTTCCAGCAGGTGCGGCGCGGTTTCCGCGGCCAGGTGGTGTACGGTGAATTGGCCAACGGCAAATAGGACGCCGCTCCGTAGTCGGATAAAAATGGCCCCCAATCAGATGCCTGTGGGGGCCAAAGCATTCCTACTAAGCGATCTTAACCGCGCGCACCTCTTTGGATCTTAACTTCACGCGGATTGGCACCGATTTGTACGAAGGCGTACCGCTCTCCTCATCGATGTAATGCAACGGCACCAGCACGTTGGCTTCCGGGTAGTAGGCGCCGACCGATCCGGCCGAGATGTTGTAGGCGATCACCGTGATGCCTTCCAGGCGTTGGGTGCTGCCGGGCAGCGCCGTTTCCAGGTCGACCACGTCGCCATGCTCCAGCCCCAAACGTTGCAGATCGCTGTCATTCATAAACAGCACATCGCGCCTGCCGAAAACCCCGCGATAGCGGTCATCCAGGGCATAGATGGTGGTGTTGTACTGATCGTGGCTGCGCAGGGTGATCAGCCGCAGCGTATCTTGTTCCGCCGCAATCTGGTCTTCGTGCAACCCGCTGAACACCGAAAACATCGCTTTGCCCGTCGCCGTCGGCCACTGGCGTTCTGTCGGCGGCAATGGCATGCGAAAACCGCCGGGTTGACGAATGCGCGCGTTGTAATTGTCGAAGCCGGGGATGGTTTTTTCGATCAGATCGCGGATCACATCGTAATCCTCGACCAACTCATCCCAGGGCACTTTGCTGGCGGGCATCACCGCTTTGGCCATGCCGGCCACAATGGCGGGTTCCGAACGCAGGAGTTCCGACGCCGGTTTTAATTTGCCGGACGAGGCATGCACCATCGACATCGAATCCTCCACCGTCACCGATTGCCGTCCGCCGGCCTGCAGGTCCAGCTCGGTACGGCCCAGGCAGGGCAGAATGAGAGTTTCTTTCGCCACCAACAGATGGCTGCGATTGAGTTTGGTGCCGATATGCACGCTTAACTCCAGCGCTTTCATCGCCGGGAAGCTCTGCTCGGGGTCCGGCAGCGCCACGGCGAAGTTGCCGCCCAGGCAAATCAACGCTTTCGAAGCGCCGTCGATCATCGCCTGCATGCATTTCACGGCATCGTGACCGTGGGCTTTGGGCGGCGTGAAGCCAAACACCGTTTCCAGCTTCGCCAAAAATTCGGCCGAGGGTTTTTCGGTGATGCCGACGGTGCGGTTGCCCTGCACGTTAGAGTGGCCGCGCAGCGGGCAAATGCCGGCGCCCGGTTTGCCAATGTTGCCGCGCAGCAGCAGCAGGTCAGCGATCAGGCGCACGTTGGCCGTCCCTTTATTGTGCTGCGTAATGCCCATGCCGTAGGTCACGATGGTGGCGTTGGATTTCGCGTAAGCGGCGGCGACCTGTTCCAGATCCTGACGCGTCAGACCGCTTTCCGCCTCAATGGCTTCCCAACGGGTGGCCCGCAGATCGGCGTCGAAAGCCGTAAACCCTTCAGTGTGCTCGGCAATAAAGGCGTGATCCAGCGCATTGCCATGCTCATCATCCAACTGCAGCAACGCTTTGGCGATGCCTTTGAGCGCCGCGGCATCGCCGCCGGCTTTGACCTGATAGTAGGTTGAAGCGATCGGGGTCGAACTGTAGGTCGCCATTTCGATGACGTTTTGCGGATCGGTGAAACGTTCGAGCGCCCGCTCGCGCAGCGGGTTAAACACAATGATCGGCACTTTTTTGCGCGCGAGCTCATGCAGCGTGCCCATCATGCGCGGGTGGTTGGTGCCCGGGTTGTGCCCGATGGAAATAACCAGCTCCGCGCTGTCAAAGTCGTCCAGCGAGACAGTGCCTTTGCCGATGCCGATCGACTGCGGCAGGCCAACGCTGGTCGGCTCATGGCACATGTTGGAGCAGTCGGGAAAGTTATTGCTGCCAAATTCACGCGCAAACAGCTGGAACAGGTAGGCCGCTTCATTGGACGCCCGGCCGGAGGTATAAAATTCCACCTGTTCCGGCGGCAGCGTCTGCAAGACGGCGGCGATGCGTTGGAACGCCTCGTCCCAGGCCAGCGGGCGCAGGGTGTCCGTCCCGGCGTCATAAAACAGGGGCGTGGTCAGACGGCCGTAGTCCTCCAACTGATAATCGGTTTTTTGCAGCAGTGAGGTCACGGTATTTTGCGCCAGGAATTCGGGGGTCACGCGCTTGCTGGTCGCTTCCCAGGTCACGGCTTTGGCGCCGTTTTCGCAAAACTGAAAGGTGGAGCGATGCTCTTTATCCGGCCACGCACATCCCGGGCAGTCAAACCCGTCGGGCTGGTTGGTACGCATCAGCGTCACCGGCGCTTCCAGGGTATCCATCTGTGTGCGCACGGCGATGGCCGTCGCTTTCAGCGCGCCCCAACCGCCGGCGGGCCCATCGTAGGGATGGACACCGGGTACTGCTCGTCTTTTCGCCATTATTGATTGCCTCCGACACCGCTTACGATAAATGCAGGTGATTGATTTAAAATTAATATTGTCGTTATCGTCTAAGAAGGAAGGCAGACGCCGCCGTCGTCAAACGCGAGCCTGTCGCTTCAGTATAGATGAGTAAGAAAGGGCGCAGCGGCAGTCAATGCGGGGAAGTAGCGGCCCGTCTAACCTGAGGCGGGCCGCCGGGGCGTTACTTTTTCACCACCAGGCCCACGCCGCGGCCGCGCGGATCGGACGCGGTTTCCGGCGTGCGGCCATCGATGCGGATGACCTGAATATCCCCCATGTTCCAGCCCTGGTCTTCGAGGGTGTAGCCCATGGCCTTCAGCTCGTCCGCCGGTTTGCCGGTCAGCGGCGCAAAGCTGTCATAGTAGACGGTGTCTTTCGGCAACAGCTGATGGTGTACGCGCTGGGCGGCCACCGCCTGCGCCAGCGGCAGGTGGTAATCGTAGAGGTTGTTGATCACCTGGAAGATCGAGGTGAAGATGCGCGAACCGCCCGGGGTGCCGATCACCAGGGTGACGTCGCCGTCGCGGGTGATGATGGTCGGGCTCATCGAGGAGAGCATGCGTTTGCCCGGCTCAATGGCGTTGGCGTCGCTGCCCACCACGCCAAAGGCATTGGCGACGCCCGGTTTGGCGCTGAAGTCATCCATCTCGTCGTTGAGCAGGAAGCCGGCGCCTTTGACCACCACGCCGCTGCCGAAGTCCCAGTTGAGCGTATAGGTGTTGCTGACGGCGTTGCCGGCGGCATCGACGATCGAGAAATGGGTGGTTTGGTGGGTTTCCAGCCCCGGCCGTACCTGCTCGGTCGGTGAGATCGCCTGCGGATTGATCTCGGCGGCGCGTTTTTGCAGGTAATCAGGGGCGATCAACTGCGCTTCCGGCACGTTAGTGAAATCCGGATCGCCGAGGTAGTCGGCGCGATCGGCGAACACGCGTTTTTCGATCTCCGCCAACAGGTGGATATAGCGCGCCGAGTTCAGCGGCACGTCCTTGAAGTCGGCGGCGCGATCTTCTTTTATCCCCAGCAGCTGCGCCAGCGCGATGCCGCCGGAGCTGGGCAGCGGGGCGGTATACACGGTGTTGCCGCGCCAGCTGATGCGCATCGGTTCGCGCCATTTCACCCGGTAGTCGGCCAGATCCGCCGCGCCGATCAGCCCGTTGTCGCGCTGCATTTGCGCCACCAGCAGGCGGGCGGTTTCGCCGTGATAAAAATCGTCGGCGCCCGATTTGGCGATGCGCTCAAGGGTGGCGGCCAGCTCCGGCTGTTTGAACACCGTGCCGGGCTTCATGGCGCCGAAATAGTCGCCGAAGTTGGTTTTACCGGCGAACAGCTTGTTGGCGTCTTCACGGTACTGATACTGCTGATCCGCTACGGTGAAACCTTGCCGGGCGTAACCGATCGCCGGCGTCAGCAGTTCGGCCCACGGCAGCTTGCCGAAACGCTTGTGGGCTTCCCACAACCCCAGCACGGTGCCCGGCACGCCGGCGGCGCGGCTGCCCACCAGGCTGAGATTTTCGATCACTTCTCCTTTCTCGTTCAGATACATGGTCTTGCTGGCGGCCTTGGGCGCCACTTCGCGGTAGTCGAGAAAATAGGGCTTGCCGTCGACATACAGCGTCATAAATCCGCCGCCGCCGATATTGCCGGCTTCAGGGTAGGTCACCGCGAGGGTAAAGGCGGTGGCGACCGCCGCGTCGACCGCGTTGCCGCCGGCCTGCAGAATGTGCGCGGCGACCTTGGCGCCATACTGATCCGGGGCGGCGACCGCGCCGGCGGTCAGATCGGCGGCAAAGGCGGCGGGAACGGTGCAGGCAAGGGCCACGCTCAGAGCTATCGTTTTCAATAAACCGGCAGACATAGAAGATCCTTTTAGCGATGTTCAGTTATCAGGTGAATTCAACTAATTATTTTGAAACAGCAGGTTAGCGCGTTTTCTTCGGGTTGTTGCGACGCTTTATTGAAGGTAGCAGCGGTCAGGCGGGGCCGCCTGACCAGAGTAGCAAATCGTGACGTGACGCGTTATGCGCCGGCGGGCAGCGCCGACTGCAGCCATTGGCAGAAGTGACGGGCGAGCGGATTGTGTTCGCTGTCGCGGTGCAGCAGCCACGCCCAGTTGGCGCCGCGCACGCGTTGCTCGGTTAACGGTTGCAGCAGCCCGACGTCGCGCGCGTGTTGCGCCAGCAGTTGGCTGACCAACGCAATGCCGAGGCCGTTGCAGGCGGCGTCCAGCAGCAGACCAGGATCGGAGAAGTTCAGCCCGCTGTCGCGTTGGCCGACGTGCGCGCCGCCCGCCACCGTCCAGTGGCTCCAGTCCATCTCGCGTTCGCCGTGCAAGGTCACGCGCTGCTCCGGCGCCAACGCCAGCAGGCTGGGGTGGCAGGCGGGATAGAGCCGGTCGGTACAGAGAACGTTAAAGGTGCAGTCCGCCTGCGCGCTGAGATCGTCGCGGATCGCCAGATCGATGCTGTCCGTCGCCATATCCGGCGGTTCAAAGCTGGTGAACAGCCACAGATCGATCTGCGGATGCCGCTGATTGAACTCGCCCAGCCGCGGCGCGAGCCAGTGGCGGGCAAAGGCCGGGGTGGTGTTGACGATCAGCTGGTTGGGTTTGCGGTACTGATCCAAACGGCGAATGCCGACGGCCAACTGTTGCAGCATCACCTGTGCGGTGCTGAACAAATCGTGGCCGGCGTCGGTCAGCGTTACGCTGCGGCCGGTGCGGAAGAACAGCGGCTGTTCCAAAAACGCCTCGAGGCTGCGGATCTGTTGGCTGATGGCCGACTGGGTCAGGTGCAATTCTTCGGCGGCCTGATGAAAACTGCCCAGGCGCGCCGCCGCTTCGAAACCGCGCAGTGCGCTCAAAGGGGGCCAGTGTTTTAACATTATCGATAAGCCTGTCTAATCAGATATCCACTAAATATATCGTTTGTCGCGGTGGCAGGGGAAGACTAGCATGGGATTCAAGTGCCGGAGAGTGAAAAATTCGGTTAACCATTTGAATTTAAATTAATTAAAAGAGGTCGTTTATGTCATCGCGTCGCACCTTCATCAAGCAGCTTTCGGCGGTGGCCGGCGTCAGCTTGACGGCATCGTTGGGCTTTCCATTACGCGGTCACGCAGAAGCTGCGCTTAATCCGGCCTGGCGGATGCCCGACGAAGGGGAACCTCAGCTGCGGGCGTTTCTCGCCTTCGGCGCCCAGAAGGCCATCTGGGGCGGGTTCACGGCGGACGTGCAGGCAGCGCAGGGGCGCATCGCCCGCGCCATCGCCGAGTTTCAGCCGCTGACGGTATTTTGCCGCGCGCACGAACGGCAGCTGGCGGAGGCCACCTGCGGCAGTCAGAACGTCAGCTATGTCGTCACCGAGCTGGATGACATCTGGATGCGTGACATTGGCGCCAATTTCGTCATCAACGACGCCGGTGCGCTGGGCGCGGTGGATTTCAACTTCAACGGCTGGGGCGATAAGCAGCAGCATGCCAAGGATGCGCGTCTGGCGGCGTTCGCCGCCAAAAAATACGGCGTCGCTCAGCCGCGCCGCAGCGCGCTGGTGGGGGAAGGCGGCGGCATTGAGGTGGATGGGCGCGGCACCGGCATCATGACCGAGAGCAGTTGGGTGAATGCAAACCGTAATCCAGGCTGGAACCGCGATCGGGTGGAGCAGGAGCTGAAGGCGATGCTCGGCCTGCGCAAAATTATCTGGCTGCCGGGCATTAAAGGCCGGGACATCACCGATGCCCACGTCGATTTTTATGCCCGTTTCGTGCGGCCGGGCGTGGTGGTGGCCAACCTGGACACCGATCCGGCCTCTTATGATCATGCGGTTACCCAGGCGCATCTGGCGATCCTCAAGGCAGCGACCGACGCCGACGGCCGCAAGCTGCAGGTGCATACGCTTTCGCCGCCGCTGGCGCCGCGCGACAGTCGTTTCAGCCGCCACAATCCCGATTTTGCGGCGGGCTACATCAACTATTTCGTGATCAACGGCGCGGTGATCGCCCCTGAGTTTGGCGATCCGCAGGCGGATAAAGCGGCGTTTGAGCTGTTGACGGCGCTCTATCCGCAGCGCAAGGTGGTGCAGTTGGAGATCGACGCCATCGCGGCCGGCGGCGGCGGCATTCACTGCGTGACCAGCCAGCTGCCGGTGCATGGCAAACCAGAGCAGTGAATGTTCAAAAAATGCGCGCACGGTTGTTTGTCGCCATAGGCTGTGGTTGGCTGAGTGGAAACATAAGGAGGCCATCATGAACGACTCACCCTTGAGCATTCCCACCTGGTATCGCGATCCGCACGCAGAGCAGGCCATGGCCGAAGGCCATGCACCTATCTGGCGGCATCTGCTAACTCTGGTGCCGGAACACGAACTGTCCGGCGTCAGGGTGCTGGACTTCGGCTGCAATCAGGGCGGTTTTCTGCGTCTGTTGCACCAAATCCGGCCATTTCGTGAAGGGCTAGGCGTCGATATCGCCCGCCAGTCCGTCGAACACGCCAATCGCCTGAAAGGAAACCTGCCGATCGATTATCAAACCGACACGCGGCTGACAGGCTGGGATCACCATTTCGATATCGCTTTCAGCCATGAAGTCATCTACCTGATCGAAGATATCGCGCAGCATGCCGCCGATATGCTGCGGGCGCTGAAACCGGGCGGCGTTTACTATGCGGTGACCGGTTGCCACACCGACAACCCGCTGTGGCCGCAATGGCGCGCAAGGGTCGCTGAACAGACGCATACCGTGGTGCAGGATCGCTCGCTGGACGACTATGCGCGCATTTTCTCCGGCGCGGGGTTCCAGGTCTCTGCCCGCAGGCTGGGTTTTTCCGGCTTCGTGCCCTATGAGCCGGACGGTTGGATGCCGAATATCGCGGCGGCGATCGACTACTATTGGCACACCAAAACGGTGTTCAGATTGGCGAAGCCGTAAAAAGCCGTAGGTACGCGAGGCTGTTGGCGTAGGCGCCTGCGCGATGATGAAGCATGGGCAGACTGCCATCCTGAATATCATGGGGGAGCTATTGCTTTTATCTCACTGTGTTGCTCTAAAAAAATCCTGGTATTTGTGATGAGGCAGGTAGGCGGGGGATTTTCCATGGATCTTGTCCACCTATCCAATATGTGGACAACCTGTGATATTCTTTCGTCCCTGACCCCATTCAATGTGGAACATCACGATGAGTAATGACGCGGATAATAGCGGCTCACAGGTGATTGCCCGGGCCGCCACCCTGCTGCGGGCGCTGGAAACTCAACCGAAGGGCATGACCATCTCTCAATTGTCCCGGGAAACGGGGCTGCCGCGCACCACCGTACACCGTTTGGTCACCTCGCTTGAATCGCAACAGCTGCTCATCATGGGCAGCGGCGGCGTTCAATTAGGGCCGGCGCTCGCCCGCCTGGCGGCTTCCGCGCATACGGATGTGATCACCCTTGCAAAACCGGCGATGGAAACGCTGGGCCGCCGCACGCGTGAAACCGTCGATTTGTGCGTTTACCGCGGCAGCCACGCGGTATCGGTAGGCCAGTTTGTTTCCGATCAGGAACTTCGCGTCGTATCAGCCGTTGGCACCGCCTTTCCGTGCCACTGCACGGCGCATGGCAAAGCCATTCTGGCCGAGCTGCCTGACGAAAAGATTGCGGATCTGCTTGGCGGCCAGCCGGATGTCAGAACGGATAATACCCTCAGGACAGTCTCATCCGTACTGGAGGACATTCGGGAAACCAGGATCCGTCGTTACGCCATCGATCGCGAAGAGCACGCTCGCGGCGTCTGTGGCGTCGGCGTTTATCTCAATATCGGCGTCAACGAGCTTTACGCCATATCCATTGCGGTTCCGGCCATGCGCTTCGAGGAAAAGTTTGACCATCTGCTCGGTTCGCTGATGCAGTGCAAAGCGGAAATCGAGGCGATGCTGGCATAACAAGCCGGGGCGTTTGGCCCGGCAGGCGCTAAACGCCGCATGGGCAAGCATGCCTCGCCCCCGGCGCTGCGTTGGCGAGGGGAAGGCGGCAGTCAGCTGTTGCCGAACCGGGCATAAATTTCAGGCAGGAAACGGCCGAGCGAAGAAAACTCCGTCATATCGTGGACGGCCATTTCATAAGCAAAGCCTTCCAGCGACGCTTTCGTCATCCCCGCTTTTGTGATGTATTCGCGGGAGCGTTTTCCGCCGTCCGGGAACTTATCGAATCTATCCCAGGATTCATGCGTGCCGATCCAGTAACGGTTGACCATTTCCATCCCTTGCGGCGTGTCGCGACCCAGATGAATCATCAACACCAGCGGCGTTGATTGCGCATCATAAGGCGTGATGATGCCGCTGGCGTTAAAGGTAAAGCGATGCTTTTTGAGCAACTCGCTCTCGACGCCGAAGCTTTCCGGCGCATTAAAATGGATAACGCCGTCAAGATAGTTATCGCCAATGTACTCGGTAATGTGGTTCGGGTTGCCGTACAGCCGCTCAGCGTAGGACAGACGGGTATCCGCCAGACGCTTGGGATCGACAACCGAGTTGTGGATATGAGCATGCGGGAACCACAGATAATAGCGTTCGCTCTCGATCGGGTGCCAGCAGAACCACCACTTGAACATCTCCGTGGTCACGCCCGGAAAAATATGGCGGCTTTGCGCATAGGCGCAGGGGCCGCCATCCTCAACGACGGCGTAACCCGATACCGGAAACTCGTCAAAACGTTCCAATAGGGTTTTCAGGCCCGCTTTCGTGGGTTGAAGGATGTGTTCTTTTGCCAACGGCCCCTGTTCCAGCGCGCGGATCATCTCTACGGGCGCATCCAGATTGCTGTCGAAGAACTCGGCGTAGGGCTTGCCCTGAATGCCTTTCTCATTGATCTTCAAGCGTTTCTGTATCGGCACCTGATAGTAGGAAATCAATGACTTATCGAGCGATGCGCCCGCATCAGTAAACGCGCCTTTCCGCGCCGCCGCCGGTAGGGCGGATGATGGCGCCGCCATGGCGGAAGACAGCAGGGATTGAGAAAGCAAGGCACCGCCAGCCAACAGCGGAATGCGCTTGATGATATTACGACGTGAAATTTCTTTACTCATGAGATCCTCACTTAGGTTGTCGCCGACTTGACGGCAGCGAGATGTGGTGTGGTTGATATTGATTCTGAATTATCCGTATAATGGATAATTCATCCGAATAATGGTTATTATTCTGTTGCCGGATGTGGGCGATGTCAACGCTCATTGAGTGACAAAGCGCATGGATTGCCAAAAAGCGCCTGCCAGCCATTGCAGGTAATAACTGGAGGGTTGCCGACGTTGGCAGGGTAGGATTGACATTCGGTTTACAGTTTGCGCGTTGACATGTTGGGCAGAAGCCTCAAGAATACCGTCCGAATTGTGGATGTTATATCCATATATCGGATATTTCAGTGAGGCACTCTATGCGTGAATTAAGAAAAATGGCGGCGTTTACGCTCTTGGCCGTGGCCTGTCTGACGATCATGGTCGGTTGCGTGATCGTTCCCGGTTTGACGGAGATCGCGAGCCAGTTGGGCACGCCTTCCGCGGCCAGTTGGCTGGTCACCGTGCCGTCGTTGGGCGTGGTGATATTTGGCCCCTTCGCCGGACGTTTTATTGACAAGGCGGGCGCTTACGCGGCGCTCAGCTGGGGGCTGTTGTTGTATGGCCTGCTTGGGTCGGGGGGGCTGTTCCTGCGCGGCTTTTGGCCGGTGATGCTCGACCGCCTGCTGCTTGGCGGCGCCACGGCGATCGTGATGTCAGCCGGCACCGGTCTGATTTCTGCTTTTTACAGCGGGCAGGCGCGCTTGAAAATGATCGCTTCGCAAGGCATGTCGATCGAGCTGGGCGGCGTCATCTTTCTGTTTATCGGCGGGCTGTTGGCGACGCTCGGCTGGCGCTGGCCCTTCCTGTTGTATCTTGTCGCCTGGGTGTTGCTGGCGATGCAGTTGCTGTTTGTGCCCAAACCCCAGTCCGATGTGGGCGAATCAGACAACGTTCAGCGCGATGATGCCATTTCCACCGGCGCCGGCAGATTAACCGCGGTCTATTTTTCCGCTGTGCTTTCCATGATCTGCTTCTTCACCGGGATCATTATCATCCCGCAGCATTTCCACCACATGAATATCGGGGCGGCGCAAACGGGATACTTCCTGTCGTTTATCTCGCTTATCGCCGTTTTTGCCGCCGCGCTGATGCCCAGGTTGGTGGCTTTACTCAGAGAAAACGGCGCGCTTGGCGCGGCGTTTGTCTGTTATGCCGCAGCGCATCAGCTCTTCGCCTCTGCGCACGGCACTGCGGCATTTGTTGCCGGCGGCATTCTGATGGGATGCGGGTTCGGCTTCTCGGTGCCGTTGGTTAATCATATGACCGTAGAAAAAAGCTCCCCCCGCACCCGGGGGCGAAATCTGGCCTATTTATCGATGGCGATTTTCTCCGGCCAGTTCTTGTCATCCTTTATGGCGTTCATTCCCGGCAGTTCATCCGCCGTTTTCCTGGGAGCGGCGGGTATCAGCATCGCCACGATTTTGGCGCTGACGCTTGCGCGCAGATTAGGATAAACCCACCGCGCTGCGCGTTTTCCAGCCCGAAAAGATTTTACGCAATCCTTACGCAACCCTTTCAGAAGCGCATTGCGGCATTCGATATATTGAGAATAGTCATTCTCAATAGGATCGTATTGCAATGCAGAGGAAAACGCTTTTAGCGCTGGGGCTGTCGCTGTTGCTGGCCGGCTGCGATGGGCAAAACGCCGGTGCGCTGGCGGGCGCAGGCGGTGAGCAGGAGGTCGGCGTGGTCACGCTGCGCGGCCAGTCAGTGACCCTGAGCAGCGAGTTGACCGGCCGGGTCAACGCCACCATGACCTCCGACGTGAGGCCGCAGGTCGACGGCATCATCAAGCAGCGGCTGTTTACCGAAGGGGCCGAGGTGAAAGCCGGGCAGGCATTGTATCAAATTGACCCCGCCAGCTATCAGGCCAGCTACGATCAGGCCGCCGCCCAGTTGAAAAACGCCCAGGCTACGGTGCAATCCACCCGGCTCAAATCGCAGCGCTATGCGGCGCTGGTCAAAGAAAACGGCGTTTCCAAACAGGACGCAGACGACGCCAAAGCCGCGTATCTGCAGGCCGTGGCGTCGGTGGCGCAGTACCAGGCGGCGCTGGAGACGGCGCGCATCAATCTCGGCTATACCCAGGTGCGTGCGCCGATCGCCGGGCGCATCGGTATTTCGTCGGTGACGCCGGGCGCGCTGGTCACCGCCGGCCAGACCGATGCCTTGGCCACCATCCGCGCGCTGGATCCGATCTATGTCGATCTGACCCAGTCCAGCGCCCAACTGCTTAAACTGCGGCGCCAACAGGCGGCGTTACAGCGCGGCGCGGTCACGCCGGTCGCCATTAAGCTGGAGGACGGCACGTCTTATGCCCACCCCGGCAAGCTGGAGCTGACCGAGGTGGCGGTGGATGAGGCCACCGGTTCGGTCACGCTGCGCGCGGTGTTCCCCAACCCCGAACATGAGCTGTTGCCCGGCATGTATATCCACGCCACGGTGGATAACGGCGTCGATCCCAAAGCCATTCTGGCGCCGCAGCAGGGCATCACCCGCAACGCCAAGGGCGAAGCCACCGCGTTGGTGGTGGACGAGCAAAACAAAGTGGCGCAGCGCACCGTCAACGCCGAACGGGTGGTGGGCAGCAACTGGCTGATCGGCAGCGGGCTGAACGAAGGCGATCGCCTGATCGTCGAAGGCACCAGCAAGGTGACGATCGGCGCCGCAGTGAAGCCGGTTGAAGTCTCGGTCGACAAAAACCAACGCGGGGAGCAGTGATATGGCGCAGTTCTTTATCCGGCGGCCGGTGTTCGCCTGGGTGATCGCCATCATCATCATGCTGTGCGGCCTGATGTCGATCAATTCGTTGCCCATCTCGCAGTACCCGGACGTGTCACCGCCGCAGATTTCCATCTCCGCCACCTACCCGGGCGCGGACGCGGAAACGCTGGAAAACAGCGTCACCCAGGTGATAGAGCAGCAGCTCACCGGGCTGGATGGCCTGCTGTATTTCTCTTCAACCAGCAGCTCCAGCGGCTCGGTCAGCATCGACGTCACCTTTGATCAGGGCACCGATCCGGATATCGCGCAGGTGCAGGTACAAAACAAAGTTCAGCAGGCGGAAAGCCGCTTGCCGAGCGCGGTCACCGCCCAAGGCGTGACGGTCAAGAAATCCCAGAGCAGCTTTCTGCTGATCGTCGGGCTGTATGACGAGACCGACAAGGCGACGATGGCCGACATTTCCGACTATCTGGTCAGCAACCTGCAGGATCCGCTGTCGCGCATCGAGGGCGTGGGGGACGTGCAGGTGTTCGGCTCGGAATACGCGATGCGCATCTGGCTGGATCCGACCAGGCTGGCGAGCTATGCGCTGATGCCTTCCGACGTGCAGACGGCGATCGAGGCGCAAAACACCCAGGTGTCCGCCGGCAAGGTAGGCGATCTGCCGGCCGCCGCCGACCAGCAGCTGACCGCCACGGTGAAGGCGCAGTCGCGGCTGCAAACGCCGGAACAGTTCCGCAATATCATCCTGAAAAGCGACAGCAGCGGGGCGCTGGTGCGGCTGGGCGACGTGGCGCGGGTTGAACTGGGCAACGAAGACTACTCCGCCAGCGCGCACCTCAACGGCCACCCGGCGGCGGGGATCGCGGTCAAGCTGGCGGCGGGCGCCAACGCCCTCAACACCGCCAAGCTGGTAAAGGCCAAGGTGGCGGAATATCAAAGCGCGATGCCGCAGGGTTATAAGGTGGCCTACCCGAAAGACAGCACCGACTTCATCAACATCTCGATCGAGGAGGTGGTGAAAACGCTGTTCGAAGCGGTGGTCCTGGTAGTGGTGGTGATGTTCGTGTTCCTGCAAAACCTGCGCACCACGCTGATCCCGACCATCACCGTGCCGGTGGTGTTGCTGGGCACCTTCGGCGTGCTGGCGGCGTTCGGCTACTCGATCAATACCCTGACGCTGTTCGGCATGGTATTGGCGATCGGGCTGTTGGTGGACGATGCCATCGTGGTGGTGGAAAACGTCGAACGCGTGATGCGTGAAGATAAGCTGCCGCCGCGCGAGGCGACGGAGAAATCGATGCGCGAGATCACCGGCGCGCTGGTCGGCATCGCGCTGGTGCTGTCGGCGGTGTTTCTGCCGATGGCGTTCTTCGGTGGTTCCACCGGGGTGATCTACCGCCAGTTCTCGATCACCGTCGTCTCCTCGATGGTGCTGTCGGTGGTGCTGGCGTTGACGCTGGCGCCGGCGCTGTGCGCCACATTGCTGAAATCGACGCATAAAGAACAGACCGACAAAGGGCTGCTGGGTAAATTCAACCGCGGTTATAACCGGCTGCAGGAGAAGTACGCCGACAAGGTCGGCGGGGTGATACACCGGCCGACGCGCTATCTGCTGCTGTACGGCCTGCTGCTGATCGCCACCGCCGTGATGTATCTGCGTTTGCCGACCGGTTTCCTGCCCAATGAGGATCAGGGTTCGGTGATGGTGCAGTACACCTTGCCGGCCGGCGCCACCAATGCCCGCACCTCGGCGGTGAGCGAGGCGGTCACCGCCTATTTCCTCGAGCAGGAAAAGGCCAACGTCAGCACTATTTTCACCATCAACGGCTTCGGTTTCAGCGGCAGCGGGCAAAATGCCGGCATGGCGTTCGTCAGCCTCAAAGACTGGAGCCAACGCGGCGGCAGCGAAAACACCGCCGACGCCATCGCCAAACGCGCCATGGCGCACTTCGCCTCGCTGCGCGACGCCCAGGTGTTCTCCATGAGCCCGCCGGCGATCGACGGCTTCGGTCAGTCCGACGGCTTCACCTTCGAGCTGCAGGCCAAAGGGGCGACCACCCGCGCCGAGCTGCAGGCGATGCGCGATCAGATCGTCGCCGCCGCCGCCGGCAATCCGTCGCTGTTGGCGGTGCGCGCCAACACCTTGCCGGACACGCCGCAGCTGCAGGTGGAGATCGACAGCGGCAAACTGCAGGCGCTCGGCCTGAGCGCCGGCGACGTCAACAGCACGCTTAGCAGCGCGTTCGGCAGCACCTACGTCAACGACTTTATCGATCGCAACCGGGTGAAAAAAGTCTATATGCAGGGCGACGTAGCGTATCGCGCCAAGCCGGAAGATCTCGACAAATGGTTTGTGCGCGGCACCAACGCAGCGGGCGACAGCAGCATGACGCCGTTCTCCGCTTTTGCGTCCTCACACTGGATCTACGGCCCGGAAAACCTGTCGCGCTATAACGGGCTGTCGTCGTTCGAGATCACCGGGCAGGGCGCCGCCGGCGTCAGTTCCGGCACGGCGATGAGCGAGATGGAGAAACTGGCGGCGAAGTTCTCCGCCGGCAGCAGCTATTCCTGGAGCGGGCTCTCCTATCAGGAGCGGCTGACCAGCGGCCAGGCATCGTCGCTGTACGCCATTTCGCTCATCGTGGTGTTCCTGTGCCTGGCGGCGCTGTATGAGAGCTGGTCGATTCCGTTTGCGGTGATGTTGGTGGTGCCGATGGGCATCGTCGGTTCGCTGCTTGCGATCACGCTGCGCGGGCTGGAGAACGATATCTACTTCCAGGTGGCGCTGCTGACCATCGTCGGTTTGTCGGCAAAAAACGCCATTCTGATCGTCGAGTTCGCCGAGGAAATGCACCAGCGCGGTGAAACGCTGATTGGCGCGGCGGTTCACGCGGCGCGCATGCGCCTGCGGCCGATCCTGATGACCTCGCTGGCGTTTACCGCCGGGGTGCTGCCGCTGGCGGTATCCAGCGGCGCCGGCGCCAACAGCCGCATCGCCATCGGTACCGGCATTATCGGCGGCACCCTTACCGCCACCGCATTGGCGATCTTTTTCGTCCCGCTGTTTTATGTGCTGGTGCGACGCATGTTTACCCGTCGGCCCGCCAACTCGCCGTCGCAGGCAGGAGAATAACGTGTTGCAACGAGTCATGATGTTAACTTTACCGCTGCTGCTGAGCGGGTGTCTGTCGCTGGATCCGCACTACCAGCGCCCGGCGGCGCCGGTGCCCGCCAACCTGCCGCAGGGCGAGGCCGCCGGCAAGCAGGCGTTGAGCTACCCGGACGTCGCCTGGCGCGACTATGTGCAGGACGCCAGGCTGCGCCAGGTGGTGGCGATGGGGCTGAGCAGCAGCCGCGATCTGCGCGAGGCGATCGCCAATATCGCCTCGGCGCGCGCGCTGTACGGTGAGCAGCGCTCGGCGCTGTTGCCGACGATCAACGCCACCGCCGACGGCAGCCGCGGGCGTTCGCTGACCGGCAACGGCAATGCCACCGCCATCAGCCAGAGTTACGAAGCGCAGGCCGGCGTCAGCGCCTTTGAGCTGGATCTGTTCGGCAAAAACGCCAGCTTGTCGCGGGCGGCGTTCGAAACCTATCTGGCGAACTCGGAGGCGGCGAAAAGTACCCGCCTGACGTTGATCGCCGACATCGTCACCGACTGGGTGGCGGTGGCGGCCGAGCGCAGCAATCTGGCGGTGGCGCAGCAGACGATGGAAAGCGCCAAACGGTCGCTGGAGGTGACACGCAAGAACCAGCAGCACGGCATCTCGTCGCTGGTCGACGTGGCGTCGGCGGAGACCGTTTATCAACAGGCGCGATCGGACGCCGCCAGCTATGCGACCAGCGCCGCGCAGGCGAAAAACGCGCTGGATTTAGCGGTGGGACAAAGCGTGCCGGAAAACCTGCTGCCCGGCGGCATCGACACGCTGGGCGGGATCATGCGCGACCTGCCGGCCGGGGTTTCTTCGCAGGTGCTGCTGACGCGGCCGGACGTGCTGCAGGCGGAGCATAACCTGAAATCCGCCAACGCCAATATCGGCTCGGCGCGGGCGGCGTTCTTCCCGTCGATCAGCCTGACCGCCAGCGGCGGGGTGGGCAGCGGTGAACTCTCGTCGCTGTTCAGCCACGGCGCGGGCGTTTGGTCATTCGCCCCGAGCATCAGCCTGCCGATTTTCAGCGGCGGCTATAACACGTCGCAACTGAACTACAGCAAAGCGCAGAGAGATCTGTATGTCGCCACCTATGAGAAAGCGGTGCAGACGGCATTTCAGGAAACCGCCGACGCGCTGGCGCGCAAAGCCACGCTGCGGGAGCAGCTGGCGGCGCAAACCGGCTATGTGGCGGCGGCGCAGCAATATTATCGTCTGGCCGAACTGCGCTACCGCCAGGGCGTGGACAGCTATCTGACCGTGCTGGACGCGCAGCGCACGCTGTATACGGCGCAGCAGTCGCTGATCGCCGCGCAGCAGACGGCGTACGATAATCAGGCGACCCTGTATAAAGTGTTGGGCGGCGGGGTTGCCGCCGAGCGGCAGGGGGATGGCGTCATCGCCGACAAGACGACGCTCAGCCGCTAACCTTCGACCGCGCGCGCCGGGCGTTTGGCTGCGCGCGCTTTTTATGGAAAGTGTAAAGAAACGGAAAACCCGCGCGGCGGCCCGAACTCGCCGCGGCGGGCAGAGTCAGACAGGTAATTGCACTCACTTTTTCTTCATATCGGCTCGAGGTCGTCATGGCAGAAGACATTCAGCAACAGGTCATCGCGCTTATCGCCGCCTTCAACGCATCAGGGCGGCTGCAGAAGGGCGTGGCCATCACCCCGGAAACCGAGATTAACACCGTGCTCAATCTGTCGTTCAGCGACTCCAACACGCTGATGCGCCGCTACTTCGACACCTTCGGCGTCGACAGCGGCAACTATAACCACGAGCTGTATTTCCAGCCGCCGAGCAATACCGGGCGCTGGTTTTCTCCCTCCGCCTGTAAAGAACACACCCGGCCGCTGTGCGTGTCTATGCTGGTGCGCTCCGCGCGCGCCAAACGCTGGCTGTACGACATCCATTTTCTGATCGAGCAGCTCCGTTAGCGCCGCATTACTGCTCCAATACCTCAGCGAACTTCGCCAGCCACTGCGGATGCGCCGGCCAGGCCGGGGCGGTGACCAGATTGCCGTCGACGTGCGCCTGATCGATGCCGATCTCCGCATAATGACCGCCGCCGAGCCGCACCTCCGGTGCGCAGGCCGGGTAGGCGCTGCAGGTGCGGCCTTTCAACACTCCGGCCGCCGCCAGCAGCTGCGGACCGTGGCAAACGGCGGCGATCGGTTTTTTCGCGGCGTCAAACGCCTGTACCAGCGCGATCACGTCGGGGTTCAGACGCAGGTATTCCGGCGCCCGACCGCCGGGGATCAAGAGCGCATCGTAGTGCTCTTCTTTGGCGGCGGCGAAGTCGGCGTTCAGGGTGAAACGGTGGCCGGATTTCTCGCTGTAGGTCTGCGCGCCGTCAAAATCGTGGATCGCGGTCTGGATATAGTCGCCGACGGCTTTGCCGGGGCACACGGCGTCCACCCAATGGCCGATCATCTGCAATGCCTGGAACGGCACCATGGTTTCGTAATCTTCGGCGTAGTCGCCGACCAGCATCAGGATCTTTTTCTTGCTCATGATCACAACTCCTGCAGGAGGGGGAATGCCTAAGGTATAGCCCAGCCCCCCTTGGAATGCGAACCGCAAAGCGCCTATCTATACTCGTGATACTGCGGCGCTTTTCTCGTCGCTCAACCCCAGGGAGAATCCCCGATGCTGAATCTGGCAACCTTGCTTGAAGAGAGTGCGCGTACCTGGCCGGAGCGGCCGGCGGTGATACAGGACGATATCCCGCTCAGCTATCGGGCGCTGAATGAAATGGCCAACCGGGTGGCGAATTTGCTGGTCGCGCGCGGCGTGCAGCCCGGTGAACGGGTGGCGCTGGCCTGCACAAACCGGCCGGAGTTTCCGGCTATCTACTACGGCATCCTCAAAAGCGGCGCCGTGGTGGTGCCGCTGAATATTTTGCTTAAAAGCGCCGAATTCGACTATTACCTGGCGGATTCGGCGGCGGTGGCGCTGTTCTGTTTCGAAGGCAGCAGCACTCTGCCGTTGGGGGAAGAGGCGCTGCGGGTGGCGGCGAAGGCGGAACAATGCCGCGAGGTGTTTATTATCGGCGATCGGCTGCCGCTCGAGGGGGAGCGTTTCAGCCAGGCGATAGCCGCACAGTCCACTGAGTTCGCGTCTGCCGCGACGCTCGAAAGCGACACGGCGGTGGTGCTCTATACCAGCGGCACCACCGGCCGGGCCAAGGGTGCGGAGTTGACCCACGCCAATCTGGTGCTCAACGCATTGGGATCGGTGCGGCTGTTCGACGGCTCAGAGGCGAATCCCGATCGTCACCTGGTAACCTTGCCGCTGTTCCACACGTTTGGTTCGACGGTGCAGATGAACGCCGGATTTGCCGCCGCCGCCACCCTGGTGCTGGTCGAGCGCTTCGACGCCGCACAGGCCATCGCGCTGATGCAACGGCACGGCATCACCTTTTTCGCCGGGGTGCCGACCATGTATTGGGCGCTGTTGAATGCGCTGGATGAGCACACGGATATCGAACGCTTGCGCAGCACGCTGCGTATGGCGGTGTCCGGCGGCGCCAGCCTGCCGGTGCAGATCCTGGAGGATTTCTCGCGCCGCTTCGGCGTCAACATTCTCGAAGGGTATGGGCTGTCGGAAACCAGTCCGGTCGCCACCTTTAACCATCCGCACCGCGTGACCAAACCCGGCTCCATCGGCCAACCGATCTGGGGCGTGGAGGTTCGCTTGCTCGACGTCACCGGGCAGCCGATCGACGGTGTCGATCAGGTGGGGGAGATCGCGGTGCGCGGTTACAACATCATGAAAGGCTATCTGAATCGCCCCGAAGCGACGGCGGAGGTGCTGGAAAACGGCTGGTTTCGCACCGGCGATCTGGCGCGCCGCGACGCCGACGGCTTCTATTTTATCGTCGATCGTGCCAAGGACATGATCATTCGCGGCGGGTTCAACGTCTATCCGCGCGAGATTGAAGAGGCGCTGATTCGCCATCCGGCGGTGTCGTTGGTGGCGGTGATCGGTGTCGAGCATCCTTCGCTGGGCGAAGAGATCAAAGCGGTGGTGGTATTGAAGGAAACGGAAGAACCGATCGAGGAAGAAGCGCTGATCGCCTGGAGCCGGGAGCGGCTGGCGGCGTTCAAGTATCCGCGTATCGTCGAGTTTGTCGAACGCTTGCCGATGACCAGTACCGGTAAGGTGTTGAAACGCTGTTTGCGCTGAGGAAAATCCGGCCTGCCGGGGCAGGCCGGAATACGGGTATCAACCAGGGTAGATGCCGCGCTCTTTACGTGCGGTCAGGATGCGCTCACAGGCCACGATGTAAGCGGCGGTGCGCAGGCTGCACTCTTTCTCGGAGGCCTTGTTCCAGACGTGGACCATCGCGTCGGTCATGATCTTGTCCATGCGCTCGTTGATCTCGGACTCGCTCCAGAAGTAGCTCGCCATGTCCTGCACCCACTCGAAGTAACTGACCGTTACGCCGCCGGCGTTACAGATAACGTCCGGAACCACGGTGATGTTGCGGGAGCGCAGAATGTCGTCCGCTTCTGGGAAGGTTGGGCCGTTAGCCCCTTCCAGCACCAGTTTGGCGCTGAGGATTTCGGCGCGCTGGCGGGTGATCTGGCCTTCCAGCGCCGCAGGGATCAGGATGTCCATGTCGACCGACCAGAACGCTTCGCTTTCGATCTCGCTGGCGCCAGGGAAGCCGGCGATCTGCTTGTGCTTGGCCTGGTATTCGGTCAGCGCGGCCAGGTCGATGCCGTCGGCGTTGAACAGGGTAGCGGAGTGGTCCTGGATGGTGACGACGCGCGCGCCGACGCCGACGAACAGACGGGCCGCTTCGCTGCCCACGTTACCGAAGCCTTGTACCGCCACTTTGGCGCCTTCGATCTGCACGCCCAGACGCTTGGCCACTTCGCTGCCGGTGACGAACACGCCGCGGCCGGTCGCTTTCTCACGGCCCAGGGAGCCGCCGAGGTGGATGGGTTTGCCGGTGACCACGCCGGTGATGGTGGTGCCGTGGTTCATGGAGTAGGTGTCCATCATCCAGGCCATCACTTTGGCGTTGGTGCCGACGTCCGGCGCAGGAATGTCTTTCTGTGGCCCGATGATGAAGCCGATTTCACTGGTGTAGCGGCGGGTCAGTCGCTCCAGTTCACCTTCAGACAGTTTGAACGGGTCGACGCGGATACCGCCCTTGGCGCCGCCGTACGGCAGGTTGACCGCGGCACACTTGATGGTCATCCAGGCGGACAGGGCCATCACTTCGTTCAGATCGACGTCAGGGTGGAAGCGGATGCCGCCTTTGCCCGGCCCGCGCGACAGGTTGTGCTGTACGCGGAAACCTTCGAAGTGACGGATGGTGCCATCGTCCATCTGCAGCGGGATATCGACAATCAAAGCGCGCTTAGGGTGACGCAGCGTATCAACCCAGCGTGACAGGTCACCGAGGTAAGGGGCGACGCGATCGATTTGTTGCAGATATGTAGCCCAAGCGGTGGTGCTGCTGTCTGAAGCGTAGGATAGCTTTTCCATAACCAACCTTTATATATTAGAGGTATTTATTTCGTTTAACCGTGGATTAGCAAGCGCATAACACTTTGCGACGCTAAATTTACCACTAATTATGCCGGTTGTTAGCCCCCCTCTCATCGGGCCAGCGGACGGTTTTTCGCCGCCTGCAGAGCGGTAAATGAATAGTTAATTACTTTTTGTCGGCGGTGAGCGATCACATGCATAATTTATGCATATAAAGCGCATAAAAACCCTTTCTATCTATTTTTCAGAAGCTTGAATGTGATCAAAAAGTTTCATTTTATTTAACTGCCATGTTGACAATGGCATTTCCCCTCGCCAGAGTTAAATTAATGTTAAAACGGCTCCGGCGTCGTTTTTTTGTTGCACAAGGGAAAGTATAACCATTTGATATTGTAGTGTTTACCCACCACGCTCAGGCTTTGTACGCCAAACGTGGGCGATACGACGGCTCACGAGAGCATTTTCTTGGTACCCATTATTATTACCTCCCTGTCACAACGGGGCGGGCAGCGTTTGGTCTCAATTTTTTTGCCGGTTAGAGCGCCCGCGGGCGTTTCATTCCTGCTGCAACCGCGCATCGGTTGCTTAATCGCCTTAACGACGGACAGGTAACACCATGACAAAAAACCACTGCGATCGGCTGAGCCCAGGTTCAGCCGAGGGGCCTCACTGTGCCCAAACCCTGCAGCGCGGGCTGAGTGCGCGCCACATTCAACTGATTTCGATCGGCGGCGCCATCGGCACCGGGCTATTTATGGGCTCCGGTAAGACCATCGCGCTGTCGGGCACCTCCATCGTGCTGACTTACGCCATCGTCGGCTTTTTCATGTTCATGGTGATGAGAGCGATGGGGGAGCTGCTGCTCACCCGGCTCGATTACCGCTCGTTCGCCGATTTTGTCTCCGAATACCTGGGGCCGCGCGCCAGCTTTTTTCTCGGCTGGTCCTACTGGCTGAGCTGGGTCGTAACCTGCATTGCCGACGTGGTGGTGTGCGGCGGCTACGTGCAATATTGGCTGCCGAACGTTTCGCCCTGGCTGCCGGCGCTGCTGACGCTGGGGTTTCTGTGTCTGTTCAACATGCTGTCGGTCAAGATGTTCGGCGAGGCCGAATTCTGGTTCGCGATGATCAAGGTGGTGGCGATCGTCGCGTTGATCGCTACCGGCGCCTGGATGGTGTTCAGCGGCTGGACTTCGCCGGACGGCGTGACCGCTTCGCTGCATAACGTCACCGATCCCGCCATTTTCATGCCGCACGGCATCTTCGGCTTTTTCGCCGGTTTCCAGATCGCCATTTTCTCCTGCACCGGCATCGAGCTGCTGGGCACGATGTCGGCGGAGACCAAAAACCCCGAGAAGGTGCTGCCGAAGGCGATCAACGCGATCCCGGCCCGCATCATCGTCTTCTACGTGTGCTCGATGCTGACCATTATCGCCGTCACCTCATGGAGCCACATTTCGCCGGACAGCAGCCCGTTCGTGATGCTGTTCGATCGGGCGGGGCTGCCGGCCGCCGCCGCGGTGATCAACTTCGTGGTGCTGACTTCGGCGATGTCCTCGGCCAACAGCGGGGTGTATTCCAGCACCCGCATGCTGTACAGTCTGTCGATGGAAAAGCATGCCCACGGTCAGTTCCGCATTCTGTCGCGCACCACGGCCATTCCGATCCGCAGCCTGCTGTTTTCCTGCTTCTGCATGGTGGCCGGCACCTTGCTGCTGGTACTGGTGCCGAACGTCATGACGCTGTTCACCATCGTCTCTACCGTGGCGGCGATCCTGGTGGTTTACAGCTGGGGCATGATTTTGGTCGCCTACCTGGTGTATCGCCAGAAGCGGCCGGATCTGCACGCCGCTTCCCACTTCAAAATGCCGGGCGGGGTAGCGATGGCCTGGCTGACGCTGGCATTTTTCGCCTTTACGCTGGTGCTGATGGTGTTCGATAGCGATACGCTGATCGCGTTGTGCAGCATGCCGCTGTGGTTTACCACGCTCGGCCTGATCTGGCGCTATCGGGTCCGCGACAGCGTGGCGCGCGAGAGCTACGTGTTTTATCGGCGCGGCGCCGAGGCGGAATAACCGGCGAAGGATACGCCGCTTGCCGCCGCTTGCCGCCGCTCCGCTCGGCAAGCGGCGGCAACTGCGGTATGCTAAGCGGCTGAACCGCAAACCAAACCGGGCTATACGGAGACCCCCAGCGTGCCGAACTCTTCTTCTCAACTCGACCTTTTGCGATCGGTCGCCGACGGCATCGCCGCGCTGTTTTTCCCGAATGCGGAAGTGGTGATCCACGATCTGGCCACCAACAAGATTGCCTATCTGGCGAACAACCTGTCGAAGCGCAAACCGGGCGATGACGCCGGCCTGGAAGACTTCGAGCTCGATGGCGGCACCGGCGTGACCGGCCCCTATGAAAAGCTGAACTGGGACGGCAAAAAGATGCGTTCGGTGAGCATCGCCGCGCGCGACGAGCAGGGCAAGCCCAGCTATCTGCTGTGCATCAACCTGAGCACCGCGATGTTCGAGGACGCCCGCAATGCGCTGGATATGTTTTTATCGGTCACGCGATTGCAGCCGCAGCCGCAACAGCTGTTCAAAGACGACTGGCAGGAGAAGATCAACACCTTCCTGCATGACTGGCTGCGGCGCGAGAACGCTGCGCTCGGCGCGCTGAGCCGCGAGCAGAAACGGCGGCTGGTCAGCGATCTCTATCATCAGGGGGCGTTCAAGGCCAAAAGCGCGGCGGATTACATCGCCAACGTGCTGTCGATGGGGCGCGCCACGGTGTACAAACACTTGCGGGAATTGAAGCAGGAGTAAAGGCGGCGAGAAAGGCGGAAGAAAGGGGCGGCGATGGCCGCCCCTTGTCGTTACCAGCGGTAGTTGACCGAAGCGATAATGCTGCGGCCGCTGCCGTAGAAGCAGGCGTACTCACCGCTGCACGACGAAACGTATTTCTTGTCCGTCAGGTTCTGCACGTTGAGCTGCAGCGCAGCGCCGCGCAGCGCCGACGAAGCCTGACCGAGGTCATACTTCACCATGGCGTCGTACAGCGTGTAGTGCGGCACGTCGTACTGGCCGGTGGCGTCGGCCGGCGCATCGCCGATGTAACGCACGCCGCTGCCGACGGTCAGGCCGTTGAGCGCGCCGCTCAGGAAGCTGTAGCTGCCCCAGGCGGACGCCGCGTGGCGCGGGATGCCCGCCGGGCTGTGGCCGATTTCGTCCGCCGAGTTGGAGTCTTTGGTCACTACGTCGGTGTAGGTATAGGCGGCGGTCAGCTTGATCGCCGGCGTCGGCTGAGCGTGCACTTCCGCCTCAATCCCCTTGGATTTCACCTCGCCAATCTGCTCGTAGGCGGAGGTGAGACGGTTATAGGACGCCACATTGCGCTGGGTAATGTCGAACCAGGAGAGGGTCAGCAGGGTATTGCCGCCCGGGATCTGGTACTTCACGCCCACCTCGGTCTGTTTGCCGGTGGTCGGCTTGAGCGGATCGGCGCCCGGCGCGCTCGGATACAGGTTAGGATCGAACGAGGTGCTGTAGCTGACATACGGCGAAATGCCGTTGTCGAAGGCGTAGAGCAGGCCCGCGCGGCCGGTGAACTGGGCATCGTTGTAGGTCTGCTCTTTGCCGCCGGCGGTGCGATCGCGGGTGTTGACCTGCGACCAGTCCTGGCGGCCGGACAGCAGCAGGTTCCAGTTATTCCACTCCAGCTGATCCTGCAAATACACCCCGACCTGATTCAGCGTCTTCAATTCGCTGGAAACCAGCGTCAGCGCGCTGCCATCAATGCTGGGGCGAACCGGGTTGGCCCAGTCGATCGGGTAATCGTTGCCGCGATCGCGATACATCTTCGAATCGCTATGGCTGTAGCGGTAATCCAGCCCGCCCAACACGGTGTGTTTCACCTCGCCGGTATCGAACAGGCCCTTCAGCTGGTTATCCACGCCAAACTCGTTGGTCATCTGCGTTTCATGCTGCGCCCTGCGCGTCACGGTGTGGTCGTTAACGTCAGAATTTACGTTATAGACCAGATATTTATAGTCTTCATCGCGGTGAGTGAAGCGCAGGTTCTGGGTAAACGACAGCGCATCGCTGAAGTTGTGCTCGAGGCTGTAACCGATCGACGCCTGCTCGCGCCGCGATTTGTTGAAGCTGGGCTCGCTGACGTTGAAGTCATAGGGCACATAGCCCGCGCTGGTCGGGAACAGCGTGCCGGCGCGCGGCAGGAAGTTGCGCGACCCGGCTTTCGGATCGTTCTGGTAGCTGGTCAGCAGCGTAAAGCTGGTGTCTTCGTTCGGCAGCCAGGTGAAGGCCGGCGCGATGGCCACCCGTTGCTGCTTGCTGTCTTTGACGAACTCGTGCTCGGTTCTGGCGATACCGTTCAGGCGATAGAACAGGGTGTTGTCGTCGTTGAGTTTGCCGCCGAAATCGAACGCCGTTTCCGCCAGATGGCGGTTGCCGGTGCTGAATTTGACTTCGTGAATGCTCTGGGCGGTAGGGCGTTTACTGGTCATCACCACCACGCCACCGGGGCTGACCTGGCCGTACAGCACGCCGGCCGGGCCGTGCACCATCTCCACGCGCTCCAGCAGCCAGGGATCGATCTGCCCGGCGCCGCCGTTTTGGCTCGAGAGGCCAAAGTGCAGGCCGTCGAGCAGCTTGGGCGCATAGCGGAAGCCACGGCTGATCACTTCGTCATTGCGGTTGGAGTTGCCGCGGTAGGTGGTGATTACCCCGCTGGTGTAGTTCAGCGCGTCGGCGACCGATGCCGGCTCCTGGTCGTTCATTTGCTCACGCGTGACCACCGAGATGGACTGCGGCGTCTTGCGCAGAGAGGCGGCGGTCTTGGTGCCGGCGGCGCTCTCTTTGGCGACGATCCCTTTGACCGGCGCGGTCACGCTGTTTTGCGCGTCGGCGGTCACCAAAATCGTTTCGTCCGCTGCCGCAGACGCGTGTTGCGCCAAGGGCAATAACGCCAGCGCCGATCCCAGCAACAGACGCCTGGCGGACATCGCCTCCGCATTCCCGTTAGCTATCCCTTTGTTTTTAATCTTCATTATCTCTCCTGCATACCTGCGTTGTGTGTTATGCCACCCTGATAAACCCCGAAATATCGGCGAGCGGTATTCACCCGTCGACGCGGAGACGCCGTATGTGCACGACGGTAAAAATCCGACAAATAGTATTGAAAATGATAATGAGTATCAATACGATTGTCAGGTTTTGTAAAAATCACTCATGTTATGTAAGGGGTGCTATGGAGTTTTTGCCGGAAAAGAGGCCAGGAAACGACCTTGAGGGATTGGCGGCGCAATGGCTGCGTGAAGAGGCGGCAGGGCAATCCGCGTGGTGGCAAAAGGTTGCCGCGCAGGGCACGCCCATCGTCGACGCGCTCGACGAACGCCACATCAAAATGACCTGGCTATGGCGCGACCCCGCCGGCGATGAACGGCACTCGCCGATATGCCGCGTTTACGCCGATATCAACGGCATTACCGATCACCACAGCACGTCCCCCAGCAGCCTGACTCGGCTCCCCGGCACCGACGTTTGGTACGGCTCGGCCGTTATCGATCGCCGCTGGCGCGGCAGCTACAGCCTGATCCCCATTACCGAGCGAGATCTCCCCCCGTCTTCAGCGACGACGAAACGTTACGCGACCGCCAGCAGCGTGCCTGGTGGGTATCGCTGTTCCCGTTGGCGATCGCCGATCCGCTGAATCGGCTCTCGCTGGGGCCGTCTCATCGCCCGCGGCCCGTATCCCTGGCGCAAGGACCGGATGCCGACGATCAAAGCGCCTGGCAGGCCGCCGATCGGCCGCTGGATGAGGCGCGGCTACAGCGATTTCAGTGGCTCAGCGAACGGCTGGGTAACCAGCGGCGCGTTTGGCTGTATGCCAGCGGCGACGCGGCGGTGAAAGCGAACCGCCCGCTGGTGCTGCTGCTCGACGGCCAAAACTGGATCGAAAGGCATGCGCTGCTGCCGGTGATCGAGAACGAAACCGCAAAAGGGCAGTTGCCGCCCGCGTGCTGGTTGCTGATCGATGCGATCGATGGTGAATACCGGGAAAACGAGCTGCCCTGCAACGCCGTCTTCTGGCAGGCGGTGATCGACGAACTGCTGCCGCAGGCGCAGCGCCGCGAAGCGTTCAGCGAGACTGGGGCGCGCACCGTGGTCGCCGGCCAGAGCTACGGCGGGCTGGCGGCGTTATACGCCGGTTTGCACTGGCCAGAGCGCTTCGGCCACGTGCTGAGCCAGTCCGGCTCTTTCTGGTGGCCTACGGTGCAATTTGTAACCCAGTTCGAAAAACGCCACGAACTGGAGGAAGGCTGGCTGATACGCCAGGTTCGGCAGCGCAACGCGGCGGCACCCAAGCTCACCGTGATCCAACAGGCCGGCGATCGGGAGGCGGACATCGAATTCGTCAATCGCCAGATGCACCAGGCGCTGACGGCGGCCGGGCACCGCGCCGACTACCGCGTGTATTCCGGCGGACATGACGCGCTCTGCTGGCGCGGCGGCCTGGTGGACGGCGTGCGCCGGCTGCTTTCCGCAATGAAGTAATCCCACATTTTGACAGACAGGTAATGAAAATGACTCAGGAACAACAAAACCCGTTCGATGACGAAAGCCTCCGTTTCTCCGTGCTGGTCAACGCGCAGCAGCAGTATTCGCTGTGGCCGCAGTTTGCCGATACGCCGCAGGGGTGGCGCGTGCTGATGGGGCCGGCGTCGCGCGGCGAGTGCATCGACTACATCGAAACGCACTGGCAGGACATGCGGCCGGCGGCGCTGAAAGCGGCGGATGCGGCGCGTTAAGCGCCTGGCAGTCAATCGATATATTCCGTTTGAGGGAAAGGACAGACACCATGTCAGAAACGCTTTCTTTACCGGATACTCAGGTCGAGTATCGGGATTATCCGCTGGTTGCTGCGCAACCGGGGATCTGGATCGCCGACCAAATCGCGCTGCGCCGCAACAGCTTCGCCGTGGCGCACTACACCGAACTGCACGGCGCTATCGATCGTTCGGCGCTGGAGCGCGCGATCCGTCAGGGGCTGGCCGAAGCGGATACGGTTCAGGCGCGATTCTTTGAGGCGCAGGACGGCCAGCCGGTGCAGCGTTTACCGCTGATAGCCGATCCCGCACGCGTGCAGGCGCCGGAGTGGTTCGATTTCAGCGCGCGGCCGGACGCCGAGCAGGCGGCGCTGGCGCTGATGAACGACGATCTGGCGCAGGATCTGCCGGCGGACGGCGAACGGCCGCTCTATCGCCATGCGGTGATCCGCGTCAGCGCCGATCGCTGGTTCTGGTACCAGCGCTTTCATCATCTGACCCTGGACGGCTTCAGCTTCGAGGCCATCACCCGTCGGATCGCCGATATCTATCGCGCGCTGCGTCACGGGCTGTCGCCGGCGGCATCGCCGTTTACCCCGTTCGGCAAGGTGGTGGCAGAGTTTCAGCAATGGCAAACGTCGCCGGCGCGCCGGCGGGCGGCCGAATTCTGGCAACAGCATCTGCGCGATTTGCCGTCGCCGCTGTCGTTATCGACGGAGAGTCGGGAGGTTGAACCGGGCGCCCGGCCGCTCAAACAGGCGCTGGTGCTGCCGGAATCGCTGTTTGACGAAGCGCTGCGCGATGGCGCGCTGCAGTCGCTGCAACCGGCCGATATCGTCACGGCGGCGCTGGCGATGTATCTGGCGCGCATGAGCGGCGAAACCCGTTTTTCACTCGGTTTTCCTTTCATGCGCCGTATGGGCTCCCAGGCGCTGGCGGCGGTCGGCCCGGTGGTTAACGTGCTGCCGCTGCTGCTGAATGTGACGCCGGAGATGTCGCTGGCGGACGTCTGCCAGGCGACCGTGGCGCAAATCAAACAGGCGCGCCGCCATCAACGCTATGAAGCGGAGCAGATCAAACGCGATCTCGGCCTGGTCGGCGGCCATCAGGAGCTGTACGGCCCGGTGATCAACGTCAAGGTCTACCACAGCGCCTTGTCCTTCGACGGGCAGGCGGCCGTTACCCATACGCTGGCGATGGGGCCGGTCGACGATCTCGAGTTTGAGATCGGCTTTCGCAACGGCGTGCTGACGCTGTCGTTGGTGGCCAACCCGGCCAAATACTCGCCGCGCACCTTGCATCACCACGCGGAGCGCATCGGCCATTGGCTGCAGCAACTGGCGCGGCAGCCGCACCAGCCGAACGGTCAACTGGCGTTGATCGGCGAAGGGGAGTTAAAGCAGCTCGCGGCCTGGGGGCGCGGCGCGCATCTGACGCCGCCGGCAGGCATGGTGTCAATCATGGATGCGTTTCAGCGCCAGGTTGAGCGGCAGCCCGAGGCGCTGGCGGTGGCCTGCGGCGATGTGCGCCTCAGCTACCGTCAGCTCTCCGAACGGGTGATGCAGCTGGGGCGAGTGCTGATCGAAAGCGGCATCGGCGCGGAAGACGTGGTCGCCATCGGCATTCCGCGCTCGGTGGACACGCTGGTCGCGCTGTTCGGCGTGTTGGCCAGCGGCGCGGCCTATATGCCGCTCGATCTGGATTACCCGCGTGAACGCCTGGCGCTGATGTGCGACGACGCGCGGCCGGCGATGTTGCTGACCCACCGCGCTACGCAGGCCAATATGCCGGATCTGCCACAGGTATTGTGCCTGGACGACGCAGCGTGCCTGGCGCGCTGCGCGGCCGCCGAAGCTGCGCCGATAACGGATGCCGAACGGCGTGCGCCGCTGAACGAGGCGCATCTGGCCTATATGATTTACACCTCCGGTTCGACCGGCAAGCCCAAGGGCGTGATGTCCACGCACCGCGGGCTGCTGAACCTGTTCCTGTCGCATCAGGCCTCGCTGTTTGGCCCGGCGATCGAAAAATTCCAGGCTCGCCATGCGCGCCGCCTGCGCGCCGGCCATACCGCTTCGTTCTCTTTCGACTCCTCCTGGGAACCGCTGTTCTGCATGATGATGGGCAGCGAACTGGTCATCTTCGATGAGGAGCTGCGCCGCGATCCCTGGGCGCTGCTCGAACAAACCCAAAAGACGCCGATCGATCTGCTGGACATCACGCCGTCATTCTTCTCGCAACTGGTGGACTGCGGCCTGCTGAAGGGGCAGTTCCCGCTGCCGGCGTTCGTGATGATCGGCGGCGAGGCGGCAACGCCGACGCTGTGGAACCTGATGCAGCAGCATCCGGAGGTGGAAATCCACAACTATTACGGCCCGTCCGAATACACCGTCGATACCCTCGGCGCGCCGGTCACGGCCGCCGAACAGCCGGTGATTGGCCGTCCCCTCGCCAATACCGAAGTCTGGCTGCTCGACGGCCGCCTGCAGCCGGTGCCGATCGGCGCGGCGGGCGAGCTGTACATTTCCGGCAAAGGCATCGCGCGCGGGTACCTGCGGCGCCCGGATCTGACGGCGGCGCGCTTTGTCGCCAATCCGTTCGCCGAAGGCGAAGTGATGTACCGCAGCGGCGATCTGATGCGCTGGAGCGCGGAGGGCCAGCTGGTGTTCATTGGCCGGACCGATCACCAAATCAAGGTGCGCGGCTTCCGCGTCGAGCTGGGTGAGGTGGAAAGCGCCTTGGCCGCCTTGCCGGACGTGGGGCGGGCGGTAGCGATCGCCGAGCCGATCGGCGCCACCTATCGCCTGATCGGTTACTGCTCGGTGCAGGATGACGCGCGCCGTGCCTCACCCTCGCTGCAAAGCGAGCTGCTGGGGCAGCTGACGCAGCGTCTGCCGGATTATATGGTGCCGGCGATCCTGGTGGTGATGCCGGAGCTGCCGCTTAACGTGAATGGCAAGATTGACCGCCAGGCGCTGCCCAAACCGCAGGAGACGCTGGCGCAAAGCATTCGCGAGCCGGCCACCGAGCAGGAAAGGCTGATTTGCGGCGCCATGGCGCAGCTGCTGGGGATGGATCGCATCGGCGCCGACGACGATTTCTTCGCGCTTGGCGGCGACAGCATCTCGGCGATGGGGCTGGGCACCGCCCTGCGGCGCAAAGGGTATCTGCTGCGGCCGCGCGAGATCTTCGCGCTGCACACCCCCGCGCGCATGGCGCAGGCGATGCAGCCGCTGGCCGTAGACTCTCAGGCTGCGCGCAGCGTGCAACAAGGCCCGATCGACGGGCTGCCGATCCTGCATTGGTTTGCCGAGACGGGCGATATGCATCGTCGCTTCGCGCACGGCGTTTTTCTGCGCGTGCCTGCCGAGCTGCAACCGGAACAGCTGCGTTATGCATTGGAGCAGTTGCGTGCGGCGCACCCGGCGCTGGGCGCGCGGATCCGCGACGGTCAGTTGGTGGTTGAAACCGCCGCCGCCGGTGAGCTGATGCAGGTTGATACCGTGTCCGGTGAGCTGGAGTTAGCGGCGGAACAGGCGTTTGATGCCGCACTTGACCATCTCGAACCGGCTGCCGGCACCATGATGCAAGGCATCCTGTTGCAGCGCGACGGGCAGAGCCTGGGGCTGGTGCTGGCGATCCATCACCTGGTAGTCGACGGCGTTTCCTGGCGCATCCTGCTCGACGAGCTGCGGCAGGTGGCCGACAGCGCCATGCAGGGGCAGCCGATCACCTTGCCGCCGGAAGAAACCTCGCTCTATGAGTGGTCTGCACGCCTACGAGCCGACGCTGAACGCCGGGAAACCGAGCTGCCGTTCTGGCGGCGGATGCTGGCGGACGGCGCACCGCGTTTGGGGCGACGCGCGCTGGATCCGCTTAGCGATCGCACTGGCGACGTATCGGAAAAACGCACGCTGCTCGACAGCCGGCTGACCGCCGCGCTGCTCGGCACATTGCCGCAGGGATACCGCGCGCAGGTTGAAGAGATCATGCTGTGCGCGCTGGCTCAGGCCTGCCGCCGCCGTTTCCAGGCTGCTTCGCTGCGTTTCTCTCTGGAGTCGCACGGCCGCGCCGAACTGGACGACGGACTCGATCTGGCCCGCACTGTCGGCTGGCTGACGGCGGAGTATCCGCTGCACATTGAACTGCATGACGCTGAGCACAATGAGGCCGTGCGTGCGGTGAAACGGGCGACGCGAGCGGTGGCCGATCGCGGCGTCGGTTATGGCCAGCTGCGTTATTTGCATCCGCAGCGTGACGAACTGGCGGCGCTGGCGCAGCGCAATGCGCCGGAGATCTTGTTCAACTACCTCGGGCGTTTCAGCCAGGATGAGGGACACTGGACGCCGCAACGCAGCCAAACCCGCTTCCGCGACGCCTTCGCCGTGGCGCAGGATGCGCAGCAGGCGCTGTCGTATGGCCTGGAGGTGAATATCTTTGTCGAAGAGCGGCGCGACGGCGCCTGCCTGGCGATCAACTGGAGCTGGCTGGAGGCGATTTTCAGCGAGAGCGACATTGCGCAGCTGCACAGCGGCATCGAGCAAGCGGTGCGTTCACTGTGCGAGTTTGCCGAGCGTCATCCCGAACGCGCGGCGGCAACGTTGGTGGCGGCCGAGATCGCCCAGCCGAACGTTGCCGATGAGACGGTGCGCGCCTGGGAGCAAGAGTGCGGGCCGTTGGCCGCGGCGTTGCCGCTGTTGCCGTTGCAACATGGCCTGCTGTTCCATGCGCAGACGGCGCAGCAGGGCGGCAGCTATAACTCGCTGACGCGCCTGAGCCTCTGCGGCGAGCTGGACGAACATCAACTCCAGCAAGCGCTGAATGCGGTGATCCGCCGCCATCCGCAGCTGGCCGCCCGGTTCAACCGCGAGGGGGAACCGCTGCAGCTGATACCGCAGGAAAGCCATTGGCCGCTGGACAGCCGTAAGCTGCCGCCGCTGTCCGAAGAGCAAGAAGCGCAGGCGCTGCATGAACTGGAACAGGAAGAGTTGCGGCGCGATCTGTTTAATCAGCCGGGTGCGATGCTGCATGCGCTGCGGATCAAACACGGCGATAGCGAACGCTACACGCTGTTCCTTAACGCACACCATCTGATTGTCGACGGCTGGTCGACGCCGGTGGTGCTCAACGATCTGATGCTGGCCCTGCGTGAAGGCGAGCAGGCGTTGCCGCCGCTGCGCTCGAACTACGCCGATATCGTGCGCCGTCTGACCGCGCGGGATGCCGACGCCTCGCGCCGCCTCTGGCGCGAGACGCTGCAGGATGTGCACCCGACGTTGTTGTTCGGTGAATCGCATAACGATCGCGTGCATGAGTTGGAAATGACGCTGCCGCCGGCCGAGGAAAGGCGCTTGCTGACCCTGTGTCGCGAACGCGGGCTGACGCTCAATACCCTGATGCAGGGCATCTGGGCGCAGCAGCTGGCCAGCTGCTGCGGCCATCAGGACGTGGTGTTCGGCTCGCCGGTTTCCGGCCGCTTTGGCCAGATAGAAGGGATTGAGGAACACGTTGGCCTGTTCAGCAACACGCTGCCGGTGCGGGTTCGTCTGCAGCATGACCGTTCGTTGACGGATCAACTGACCGAACTGCAGCATCGGCAGATTGAACTGCTGGAGCACGACGATTTGGGCTTGGGGGAGATTCAGCATCTGGCCGGGGCGGGCACGCTGTTCGATACGCTGTTGGTGGTGGAAAACTACCCGGACAACGACGCCTTGCTTGGCGGCGCAGGTTCCTTGCGCTGCGATGCCATCCGTAACAAAGGCTATACCCACTATCCGCTGACGCTGCTGGTGCTGCCGGGCGAGCGCCTGCGTCTGCTGATGGAATACCGCGATTCGGTGCCGCAGCCTGAACGCTTCGCCGCACGGCTGATGGCGCTGCTGCAACAGTGGATAGCGCAGCCGGATCTGCCGCTGCCGCGCTGGCAATTGCAAACGCCGCAGGAGCAGGCGCTGGTCGCGGCAGTCAACCGCACCGGGCAGGCGGTGGCGGACACCACCTTGCATCAGGCGATCGCCGAGCAAGCGCGGCGCACGCCGGAACGCATCGCGCTGCAGGACGCCGGGCACAGTCTCAGCTACCGTGACATGCAGCGCCAGGCCGCGCTGTTGGCCGAACGGCTGACGGCGGCCGGCATTCAGCCGGGGGACATCGTCGCGGTGGCGTTGCCGCGTTCCGTGCGCCTCAGCCTGGCGCTGACGGCGATTGTGCAGACCGGCGCCGCCTGGCTGCCGCTGGATACCGGCTATCCGGACGAGCGGCTGGCCTACATGGTGGAGGACGCCAAACCACGGCTGATTATCACCGAGAGCGCGTTGGATGCCCGCTTCGCCGCGCTGGCGCCGACGCTACGCTTCGATGCGCTGGATGACAGCGGGCGTGTGCCTGCGCCGCGCCCACCGGCGGGGAACGGCGATTATCCCGCCTACGTGCTGTATACCTCCGGCTCGACCGGGCGGCCGAAAGGGGTGGTGGTGAACCACCGGGCGATCGTCAACCGTCTGTTCTGGATGCAGCATGAGTATGCGCTTGATGCGCAGGACGTGGTCCTGCAGAAAACGCCGTGCAGCTTCGACGTTTCCGTCTGGGAGTTCTTCTGGCCGCTGATGGTCGGCGCGCGTCTGGTGATGGCGCCGCCGGAGGCGCACCGCGATCCGCAGGCGCTGACGACCTTGATCGACGACTATGGCGTAACCACGCTGCATTTCGTTCCGTCGATGTTGGCTATCTGGGTTGAGGCGTTGAACGAACGGGCGCCGCAGCGCGCCGCCGCCAGCCTGAAACGCGTGTTCTGCAGCGGTGAGGCGTTGTCGTGTGAACTGGCATCCCGCTACCAGGCGTTGGTCGCCGCGCCGCTGCATAACCTGTATGGTCCGACGGAGGCGGCGGTCGATGTTACCTATCAACCGGCGTCCGGCGAAGCATTGGCGGCGGTGAGCGGCGCCGGCGTGCCGATCGGCAAACCGGTCTGGAACACCCAACTGAGCATTCTCGACGCCATGCTGCGGCCGGTGCCCGTCGGCTGCGCCGGCGATCTCTACCTGCGCGGCATTCAGCTGGCCGACGGCTATCTGCATCGGCCGGGATTAACGGCGCAGCGGTTTGTCGCCGATCCCGCCGGCAACGGCGCTCGCATGTATCGCACCGGCGATATCGCCCGCTGGCTGGAGGACGGCAGCGTCGAGTATTTGGGCCGCAGCGACGATCAGCTGAAGATCCGCGGCCAGCGCATCGAGCTGGGTGAAATCGAGCAGGCGCTGCTGGCGCAGCCGGGGGTAGCGCAAGCGGCGGTGCACGCCATCGAACTGGGCGAGGGCGCGACGGGACTGGGCGGCGCCGATATGCGGCAGTTGGTCGCCTGGCTGATCGCCCAACCGGGGGTGACGCTGGATACCGCCGTACTGCATCAGGCGCTGGAGGCGCGTTTGCCGGCGCATATGATGCCGGTCAGCTATGTCATGACCGACAGCTTCCCGCTCAGCGCCAGCGGCAAGCTGGATCGCAAGGCGTTGCCACGGCCGCAGCTGAACCCGCAGAGCGGCCGCGCGCCGCACAGCGACAGCGAGCGCCTGCTGGCGGCGCTGTTCGGGGAACTGCTGGGCCGTGAAAACGTGTACGCCGACGACGACTTCTTCGCACTGGGCGGCCACTCGCTGCTGGCGATGCGTTTGGCGGCGGAATTGCGGCGGCGCGTCCCTCGGCCATTGACCGTCGGGCAAATCATGTTCGCCCGTAGCCTGGAGAAGATGGCGCATCTGCTTGATGACGTGCAGGCCGCCAACTCGGCCGAAAGCCGCGGCGTCGGCGAATGCCTGCAGCTGCGGGCCGGCCAAGGCCCGGCGCTATTCTGTCTGCACCCGGCTTCCGGTTTCGCCTGGCAGTACTCGGGGCTGAGCCGTTATCTGCCGGGGAGCTACCCCATCATCGGGCTGCAGTCGCCAAGGCCGGATGGCGCCATCGCCACCTGCGAAGACATTGAGCAGATGGTCGATCGTCATCTCGCCACTCTGCGCCGCCTGCAGCCGCAGGGGCCTTACTACCTGCTGGGCTATTCGCTCGGCGGCACGCTGGCGCATTCGATGGCCGCGCGTCTGCAGCAGCAGGGGGAGGAGGTGGCGTTCCTCGGCATGCTGGATACCTATCCGCCGGAAGGCCAGGACTGGACCGGCCCCACCGAGGAGGAGGCGCAGAAGGAGGTGGCGCAGGAGCAGGCCGAGTTTATGGCGGAAGATCATGGCGATCCGGCGCTGATGGCGGAGAAGGCGGCGATGTTTGACAGCATTGTCGCCAACTACCGCGACGCGGTGCGCCTTCTTTCTCAGGCGCGCAGTCAGCGTTTCCACGGCACGGCGACGCTGTTCGTCGCCGACCGGACGCTGCCGCCAGAGATGGATATCAACGCCGTGTGGGCGCCGTATCTGGATGGGCTGATCTGCCATCACCAAGGCTGCGAGCACGCAGACATCCTGTCGCCGGCCTCGCTGGAGACGCTTGGGCCGCTATTGCATTCGCTGCTGACGCGGCAATACGGGTTGATATAACGCAACCGGGCCGGGGCGTGCGCCACGGCCCGTACTAAAACATGATATGCAGGACACTATGGCCAGACCTTCTTTTTTTCTTGATTTCAGTTTGCTGAGAAGCAATGCGCATTTTCGTGCGATTTTCTGCGCCCGCATGCTGTCGGTGTTTTCCCTCGGCATGCTGGCGGTGGGGGTGCCGATTCAGATCCAGGCGATGACCGGCTCCACGTTGCAGGTGGGCGTGGCGGTGGCGCTGGACGGGGTGGGCATGTTTATCGGCCTGATGCTGGGCGGGGTACTCGCCGATCGCTACGATCGCCGCAAGCTGATCCTGTTCGCGCGCGGCACCTGCGGGCTGGGCTTTGTCGCCCTGAGTCTGAACGCCTTCGCCCCGGCGCCGTCGCTGTGGGCGCTCTACCTGCTGGCAGCCTGGGACGGATTCTTTGGCGCGCTGGGCATGACGGCGCTGATGGCGGTGATCCCGCTGCTGGTGGGGCGTGAAAACCTGGCGGCGGCGGGGGCCTTGAGCATGGTGACGGTGCGCATCGGCGCGATCCTGGCGCCGGCGCTGGGGGGGATTATCATCGTGTTCGGCGGCGTCGGTCTCGCCTTCGCCGTCGCGGCGGCCGGGACGCTGGGCACCCTTGTGCCGCTGGTGCGCTTGCCGACGCTGATGCCGCAGCAGCAGGAGCCGGAACACCCGCTGCGCGCGCTCGCCAGCGGCTTCCAGTTTGTCTGGCGCAATAAGGTGGTCGGCTCGGTGGTGTTGCTGGGGATGTTGATGAGCATCGTCGGCGCCGTCAGGGTGCTGTTCCCGGCGCTGGCGCAGGACGCTTACCACGTCGGGGCCTCCTCTATTGGTCTGATGTACTCCGCAGTGCCGCTCGGTGCGATGTTGGGCGCGCTGACCAGCGGCTGGGTGGGGCGTTTCTCTCGCCCTGGCGTGCTGATTCTGGCCGCCGCGATCGTCGCGTTCACCGCCATCGCATCGCTGGGGCTGTTCAGCCATCTGGCGCCGGCGCTGTTGGCGCTGGTGTGCTACGGCTATGCCAATGCCATCGCCTCACTTCTGCAGTTCATGCTGATCCAGAGCAACACGCCGGACCATCTGCTGGGGCGGGTGAACAGCCTCGGCACCGCACAGGACGTGACCGGCGATTCGATCGGCGCGCTGGGGCTCGGCGTTCTGGGCAAGATGTTTACCCCGTTGATGAGCGTGCTGTCGTTCGGTGCGTTCGCCGCCTTGTTGGGCGTGCTGGTGGCCTGCAGCGTGCGCACGCTGCGCCAGTGCCGGCCGGCAGACGCGTTGGTCGAGCACGATGAGCCGGCGCCGGCAACCTCAGCGGCGGCGGACAATTAACCCCTTATGGCACCGGCGGTTCCGGCCGGTGCCGTTCCCCCCAGTGGCACATCATGTCGATCACCGGGATCAGCGAACGCCCGCGCTCGGACAGGCTGTACTCCACCTTGGGCGGGATCTGCGGATACTCCTTTCTCACCACTAGCCGATCTTTTTCCAGTTCTTTAAGCGTCGAACTGAGCGTCTTGTACGAAATGGTGCCGATACAGCGCTGCAGTTCGTTGAACCGCAATACCGGCTTATACAGCGCCAGCCAGTAGAGAATAATCATTTTGTATTTGCCGTTGATCACCGACAGCGTATAGCCATAGCCGGTGTCTTCGAGGCTGATGCCCGTTGGGCTGCAGCGGGATTCGGCGGTCATTTACACTTTCTCCAGGGTAAGTATGTGTCGTGAGTGTGCGTATTTTACATTCTGTCAGCATACCCTAAGATGCGTCGAAACACCTGACTGGAGAACTCAGTATGAAAACCTTGGTGGTCGTGACCCATCCCGATATGGCGAACTCGGTGGTCAACAAACGCTGGCTGGAGGAACTGCGCCGCTATCCGGCGCTGTATACCGTGCACGAACTGCATCAGGCCTATCCGGACTGGCAGATCGACGTCGCCAAAGAACAGCAGTTGATTGAAGCGCATGACAACATCGTGCTGCAGTTCCCGATTTACTGGTTCAGCAGCCCGCCGCTGCTGAAAAAATGGCTGGACGACGTGCTCACCTACGGCTGGGCCTACGGTTCCCGCAGCGGCTATAAGATGCAGAACAAGAAACTGGCGCTGGCGGTCACGGCGGGCGTGCGCGCAGAAGATTACGCGCGTGAAGGGCGTTATCGCTACTCGCTGGAGGAAATCTTCCGGCCGTTTGAAGTCACCGCCGGTTACGTGCGGGCCGACTATGCTTCGTTCTTTGCCTTTTACGGCAAGGAGGCCGCTTCGGACGGGGCGGCAGAGCAGGTTCAGCAGCACGAGCTGGACAGCAGCGCGCAGGGCTATCGGGCATTTCTCGCCGCCCTGAATTAACGATACGCCCCGGATGCGCCTGATAGTGCTGTTGCGAATGTCCGGGGAAGAATATGATTACCGTCTCCTATGATTAGCCGGTGATAACCCCATGCCTTCGGCCGAAACGTTTATTGCTTTTCTTGTTGCACTCACCCTCCTGGAACTGTCTCCTGGACCGGACATGATGCTCACGCTGGCCCGGGGTATCGGCCAAGGCCGCCGTATCGCGCTGCTCAATGTTTTCGGCATGGTTTTTGTCGCCGGCATGGTGCAGGTTTCCATGCTGGTGCTCGGTCTCGCCACCTTGCTGCATACTTATCCGCTGGCGTTGGACGTATTGCGTTGGGTTGGGGCCGCCTATCTGGCCTGGCTGGGGATAAAAATGCTGAAGGTAAGCCGGCAGCGTTCCGATGCCGCACTGAAACCCCGGATGATGACCGGGTGGCAGGCGGTGAAAGAAGGGGCGATTAACAGCCTGACCAACCCTAAGTCGCTGCTGTTCATGTTTGCTTTTCTGCCGCAGTTTGTTAACCCAGAAAACGGACCGGTTTGGTTGCAATTGCTCGTTTTAGGTTCCATTCAGAAGCTGGCCGGGATCCTTTCACTGGGCTCTGTCGCGATGGCCTCCGGCACCGTGGGGCAATGGCTCGCCCGCAATCCCCGTTTGTTGGTCTGGCAGCAGAGATTTACGGGCGTGGTCATGATGGGATTGGGCGCCAAACTCCTCCTTGGGGGCGGCGCTGTGTCAGCGCCGCGATAAGGGGAGCGGCTCGCGCTATTTCAGGTGAATGCTAAAGCCGTCTTGCCCCGGCGCCAGATGGGCTTTCAGCGTCAACTGCGGGATCAGGTAGTCACCGGCGTTTTGCCGCCGAAACGGAATCGGCTCGGTGCGCCACAGGTTATCGAGCCGCTGTCCAAGCTGTTCGCACAGTTCGGCAAAGCGCGTCTCGTCGGTCTTACCGGCGCGGTAGGTGACGAAAGGCGGCAGCACCTCGAAGCCTGGGTAATGCAGCATGCCGTGCTGGATAGGGAACAGAATATCGTCGATCGGCCCGTTGATGCCGCGCGGGGCGTAATGGGATCCCCACCCGCCGGCGCTGACGATCAGCATCGCCCGTTTGCCCGCCAACATACCCTCGCCATAACGGTCGCCCCAATGGGTATCGGAATGTTCACCGACGCCGTAGGCAAAACCATAGGCATAGACGCGATCGACCCAGCCTTTCAGGATCGCCGGCATCGAGAACCACCACAGCGGGAACTGCAGCAGCACCGCGTCCGCCCAACGCAGCTTTTGCTGCTCCCGTTCAATATCGGCGCTTTGCACGCCGTTGGCGAACGCGCGCCGTGAATCCAGTGAAGGATCGAAACGGGGCCCTGATGCGCCTTCCTGGCTGTCATCGGCGTCGATCGCCGCTTTCCACTTCATGGCGTACAGGTCTGACACCTGGACCTGATGGCCGGCCTGCGTCAGGCGCTCAACGGCGAAGTTTTTCAGTGAACCGGTCAGCGACAGTGGCTCTGGGTGGGCGTAAACAATCAATACATTCATAACAACACTCCTTGGGGTGAGAGCTGCAGGTTAGGGCGTCACAAGGTATATTAGAAATGAATTACTGTTATCCCAGGTATAACCATGAATAATTTAAGGCGGCTGGATCTCAATCTGCTGGTGACGCTCGACGCGCTGCTGGCGGAGAACAACGTCACGCGCGCGGCGCAGCGGCTCAATTTCTCTCAGCCGGCGGTCAGCGTGCATCTCGCCAAACTGCGGGCGATCTTTGACGATCCGCTGCTGCTGCCCGGCCCGCGCGGCATGCGTCCGACCGCCAGAGCGGAACAGCTGCGGGAACCGCTGAGTCAGGCGCTGGCGGCGCTTGAGTTGGCGGTGACGCCGGCCACGCCGTTCGATCCCGCCGTGGCGACCGATACCTGGCGAGTGGCTGCCTTCGACTATGGCGAATCCACCATCGTGCTGCCGGCGCTGAACGGTTTGCGCTCGGCGGCGCCCGGCACCCGGCTGGCGGTGCTGGAAACCGCGCCGTCACGCATCGCCAAACTGGCGGAACAGGGAGAGATCGATCTGGCGTTTCACACCCGCGAAGGGGCGCCGCCCGGTCTGCGTCAGCGTACGCTGTTCAGTGAACGCTATGTGCTGGTGGGCAGAGTCGGTCACCCTAAGCTGCATGAAAACCTGACGCTGGCGCAATTTTGCGAATTGGAGCAGGTGATGGTCTCGCCGGACGGCGGCGGTTTCTACGGCATCACCGACCAGGTGCTGGCGGACGTGGGGCTAACGCGGCGCTTGGTGCTTTCCGTGCCGCATTTTCTCTTTGTGATCTCGGTACTGACGCAGTCCGATTTGGTGGCGATGTTGCCGGAGCGGCTGGCGCGCAACCACCCTTTATTGCAGCAACTCAAACCGCCGTTGGCAGTGCCGGGTTTTGAAATGACTATGCTGTGGCACGAACGCTCGCATCGGGATCCCGCTCACCAGTGGCTGCGCGAACATATCGTGCGTTTAGTGTGAGCGGAAACAGCGCGGGAAATTACATGAACAGGAAGCGGTCGGCCAGCGGAACGCCACGCTCAAGGCGCGGTGGCAACGCGTCGTCACGATCGTCAGGCTGGGCAGCCTGTGGTGCGGTGTCTTCGGCTTTTTCGATCATCAGCTCGCCGAGCAGGGCCAGAAAACGAGTGATCTTTTGCATATTCCCTCCGGGGCAATGATTAACCTGAGGATGATAGTAATCGCCGCCTAACCGAATGGGAAAAACTTAAAACTCATATCCTAAGAACCGGATCGCATATCGCCTGACCGGGCGACGGTTACCCATCGCCCGGTGAATAGCTTAGAAGGTGACGTTAACCTTGGCCCACAGGGTGCGGCCCGGTTCATTCACCGCGCTGTTGGCCGAATAGCCGAAGGCGCTGTTGCCCGCCAGGTTGAGGTGCTCGCTGTAGGTCTTGTTCAGGATGTTATCCAGACCGGCGCTCAGCTTGACGTTTTTATTCACCTTGTAGGCGGCGTTGGCGGAGAGCACGCCGAAGCCGGCGCTTTCGGCAAAGTCTTTGCCCACCACGTTGCCTTCGTTGATCGCCACGCGGTGTTGGCTGCTGACCAGACGCCACAGGCCGGTGCCGCTCCAGTCGCCGTACTCGTAGGTCAGCCCCAGGCGCGCTTCCAGCGGCGGGATCTGCGGCAGCGGGCGGCCGTCGCGGGTGTTTTTACCCCAGGAGTAGGCCAGGCTGGCGTCGGTTTTCCAGTGTTCGCTCAGCTGGTAGCCCATGCCCATTTCGCCGCCCATGATGTTGGCGTTGACGTTGTCGGCCTGGCTGAGGCGCGCGTTGTGCGGATCGTATTTGAACAGGATGAAATCATCGACGCGGCCCAGGTAAGCGGAGACCCAACCGTTGAAGCGCTTGCCGTTATACTGCGCGCCGATATCAAGCTGCGTGGTTTTCTCGCTCTTGACGCTGGCGAACGGATCCTTGCTGCCGTTCGGGCCGAGCTTCGGCGAGAACAGCTCCCAGTAATCCGGGAAACGCTCGGTATAACCGACGCCGGCATACAGCATCAGCGGCAGCTCGGCCAGCGTGTGCTCAAGGCGCATAAAGCCGCTCGGCAGGGTGTCGGAACGCTCCGCATCGCCGCCGTTGCGGAAGTTTTCCACCAGGGTGCGATCGAGACGCGCGCCGCCGATCAGTTTATCCTGTTCGCTGGTGGACCAGGTCAGCTCGCCGAAGGCGCCGTAGCTGTTGAACTGGGCGTCTTTTTCCCAGCTGCCGCGGCTCATGCTGCGGTGGGTGTTGGTTTGGGTGTCCAGGCCGCTTTCCAGCTTCACGTCCTGCCACTGCCAGGTGCCCATCACGCGGCCGCCGACGGTGCGGCGATCGAGCTGCATCGTCATGCCGGAGGACATCATATGCCCGCCATGGCCGCCCATGCTCATGCCGCCATGGCCACCGTGCCCACCCATGCCGCCGCCGCCCGGTGAGCGCAGGGTGACGTTGTCCATCACGTGGTTGGCGTAGTTGTAGTAGACCTGCGCTTCCAGCTTATCCAGCACCTCACCGATGTTGGATTTTTCCACCCGCATGCCCAGGCTTTCGCGCTTGAACTGCGAACCGTCCATGCTGCGGCCGGCATAGCGCGCTTCGCCGTTGCCGCGGCCCATGGTCACTTCCAGCAGCGTATCGTTGTCCGGCGTCCAGCCGAGCGCCAGATCGCCGTTCCATTTGTCCCAGCGCGACGGCACGCGCGTATGGGTGCCGTCCTGATAGTCGTTGGAGCGGGATTTGTTGGCCATCACCCGCAGATAACCTTGTTCGGCGCCGAGGCTGGCGTCGATATTCTCGTCCCAGCGGCCGTTGGAACCGGTCAGCACGCTGGCGTTGCCTTTGACGCCCGGCTTGTCGAAGCGCGGGCGTTCACGTTCGAAACGCACGGTGCCCGCCGACGATCCCGGCCCCCACAGCACCGTCTGCGGCCCTTTGGTGATGGTCAGCAGATCGAAACTTTCCGGCGAGATGTAAGAGGTGGGCGCGTCCATTCTCGATGGGCAGGCGCCCAGCATTTCCGAACCGTCGGTGAGGATCTTCAACCGTGAACCGAACATGCCGCGGAACACCGGATCGCCGTTGGTGCCGCCGTTGCGGATCTGAGAAAAGCCGGGAATGGTTTTCAGATAGTCCGAACCGTCACTGGCGGGCACCGGCTGGCGCGGAGTTTTCGGTGACGTCACGATGGTCAGCGGAGAGTAGAGTGGTGCGGTGACGGTGATCACGTCGCCATCATTAACCTGTGTGTCGGTAGGGTGCTGATGCGCCTGCGCCGCGTGGCCGGCCAGCAGGAACAGCGGCATGGCGGTGGTAATGGCGCGGGTGGCGGCGTTCTTTTTATAAACGGGTTTAAACATCATCTTTCCTTAAGCTAACTTTTTCCGTTCTTGGCCGAGGGATTATTCAGGCGTGGGGAGGCCTGGCGAAAATCACCATCGGTAAATACGGGGGTTAATTCCCTGAACGTGGAAATAACCGGGCTAATAATGTCGTCTCGATGATTAACCATTGGGCGAATTAATTCCGCCGGGTTGAAGCGATCAACGGCAATACAGAGAACGGCAATGGGCTTATTGTTAAATCAGAGGAAAGAGACGGGCGGCGCGCGCGGCTGTAATTCGGTGTGAACGACGTGGGCAAACAGGGGAACGAGATAGTGGATCGGCGGCGGGCGCGAAGCCAGCGGCAGGGACCAAAACAGCGGGGCGTGGCTCACGTCCAGCAGCGGCGCATGCAACAACAGCACACAGTAGCCGCAGGCGCTGTCGTCCATCATCATCGCCATGTTGTGGTGGCCGCCGCCGTGCTGCATCAGCGGCTGCGCGGCTTTTTCAGGTTCAGGCGACGGCGAGTGCATCTCGTGATGTATCGGCATATCCATGCCGCAATCCGCCATGACGGTCGTTCCAGCACTTCCGGCGCGTACATGCTCCAGGGATCGCGAGATCACCGGCGCAATGAACAACATCAGAATGGCAAACATCCCTAACCAGGCGGCGGCCCGATTTCGCGATGCATGGGGCTGAATTAACGACACAATCGACCTAAAAAAGGGTTAACACAGGGTAGGGAATTGTACTGGTTTATGTCGAAATGTTAAAACCTTTTATTTCTGGTCAACGGCCTGTTGATGAATATATTATCGGATAAGCGCGTTAATTTTGGCCAAAGGCTATTTTTACTGCGCCAATAACATAACGGGGAAAATATTAATGACGGAAGAACTGGCGAGCACGATTATTCCGCTTTATGACGAACATGCCGCCGCCTGGGAACGCCTCAGACCCACCACGCTGTTTGAGCGGCCGTGGCTCGACCGCTTTTTACAGCTTACCCCGGCCAATGCGCGGCTGCTCGATCTCGGCTGCGGCAATGGCGCGCCGATCGCCGCCTACTTTATTGAACAAGGGTATCGAGTCACCGGCATCGACGGTGCGCAGGCGATGATCGCGCGCTGCCGGCAGCGTTTTCCACAGCAGGAGTGGCGGCAGATGGATATGCGCCAGCTGAATCTGGCGACAAGATTCGACGGCCTGCTGGCCTGGGACAGCTTCTTCCATTTGGCGCGCGACGATCAGCGCCGCATGTTTCTACTGTTCAGACGGCACGCCAAGCCGAATACCGCATTGATGTTCACCAGCGGCCCTGCAGACGGCGTGGCGATCGGCAATTTCGAAGGCCAGCCGCTGTTTCACGCCAGCCTGGCGCCGGAGGAGTATACGCGCTTGCTGCAGGAGAACGGCTTCCGCGTGGTCGATCATGTGGTGGAAGATCCCGCCTGCGGGGGAAGAACGGTCTGGTTGGCGCAAAGCATTGAGTGACAATGTCACGTGCAGGTTCTTCGGAACCTGCACGTTAACGTTATTTAGCGCTGACGCGCCAAACGGTGTTGCCCACATCATCCGCAATCAGCAGGGCGCCAGCCTTATCGACCGCTAATCCAACCGGTGCGCCATAGAGTTCCTTCTCGTCGTCGGAGACAAAGCCAGTGACCACCGCTTTGAGTTTACCGACCGGCTTGCCTTGCTCAAACGCCACGTAGCTGACCCGGTAGCCGTTCAGCGGCGAGCGATCCCAGCTGCCGTGCTCGCTGACAAAGGCGCCGCCGCGATAGTCGGCCGGCAGAGCGCTCGCGGTGTAGAACAGCAGCCCCAGCGGCGCGACGTGCGAGCTGAGGGCGTAGTCCGGCTTGATGGCTTTCGCCACCAGATCCGGCCGCGCCGGCTGCACCCGACGATCGACGTGCTGGCCGAAATAGCTGTAAGGCCAGCCGTAGAAGCCGCCGTCCTGCACCGAGGTCAGGTAGTCCGGCACCAGATCGGCGCCGATCTCGTCACGCTCGTTGACAATCGCCCACAGCTTGCCGCTGTGCGGTTCCCACTGCAGCCCGGTCGGATTGCGCAGGCCGCTGGCGAAGATGCGGCTGGCGCCGGAGGCGGTGTCCACTTCCAACACGGCGGCGCGCCGGTACTCTACGGCCAGGCCATTTTCGGTGATGTTGCTGTTGGATCCAACGCCGACATACAGCTTTTTACCGTCCGGGCTGGCCAGCAGGGCCTTGGTCCAATGATGGTTGATGGTGTCCGGCAGATCGGCCAGCTCTTTACCCGGATCGCTGATGTGCGTTTCGCCCGGCTGATAGGCGTACTGCATGATATTGCCGGTGTTGGCCACATACAGGCTATTGCCAATCAGCTGAACGCCGAACGGAGAATCGAGCCCCTCGAGGAAGACATGCTTTTCCCAACTGCCGTCGGCGGTTGGGCGCAGCAGGGTGATGCGGTTACCGCCTTTTCCCCCTTTACCTGACTTGCCCTTAACCAGCCCGGCGATCAGCTGCTTGGGGGTGCTGACCGCTTCGGTGCCCGGCCCGTTGGCCTCCACCACCAAAACATCGCCGTTGGGCAGGGTAAGCAACTGACGCGGGTGCAGCAAACCGTCTGCCACCTTGTCAATTTTCAAGCCTTCGGCGACTTTCGGCATCTGGTTTTGCTGCCAGCCCACGCCCTTTGGCACCTGCATCGGCGGCATCAGGAAGTCTTGCGCCGCCGGCAACGCCGGATCCGGCCCCATTTGTTGTTCCGGCGAAATGACGGCGCTGTTATCGCAGCCGGCCAGCGCCAACACGGCCGAAAGCGCAATCGCGATGGATGATAGCTTCATGAAAACCTCCTTATTTTGCGCGGGTGCTCACGGCCAGCAGAATGTTGGCGAAGCTCAGCAGCGCGACCACGATCGCAGACAGCACCAGGCCTTGCGGCACCACGGCATACGCATCCCGGCTATGCACGAAAGCGTTGATAATGGCAAGAACGATGGCCAACAGATTCAGCCAGAAATGGAGCTTGACCGATGAGCCCTGTAGCCGGCCGCTGCCGAACCACACCTGCACCAGGTTAATCAGCCGGGGAATAATGGCAAAAATCAGGCCGATGGCGATCAGCCAACTGGCACCATTGACCCATTGAATATTCGCCGTGCAGACATAGATGATGTCGAAAATGAGCGCCGCGGTAAAAAATCCGTAGGGTATCGGATTGAGCCATTCATAGACGGCCACCGCGGCCGCTGAAGGCCTTGCTGTCGTTTGCGTGGTCATACGGTTATCTCCATGAAAAATGATAGATAAAAAAGGCGTTGGCCCCTTAAAGCTTTGTTCAGATTCATCGATTTGAACAATTTTGATTCTCATTTTTAGCATGCGATGTTAAAACCGAAACCATCACTTCGGCATTATCAATGGCTTAGCAATATCAGGAGGCAGGGCATGAGCATAGAACGCGTTCAGCGTTTTCTGGCCGAGCACGCACCGGAGACGACGGTGACGGTGCTGGCAAAGAACACCGCAACGGTGGCGCTGGCGGCGGAAGCCTTTGGCGTGGAGGGCGGGCAGATCGCCAAGACGCTTTCGTTTCGTGTAAACGACGGCGTGGTGTTGTTGGTGATGGCGGGAACCGCCAGAATCGACAACAAGAAGTACAAGCAATTCTTTGGCGTAAAGGCACGCATGCTGCCGACGGAGGAGGTGGAGGCGCTGACCGGCTATCCGCCCGGCGGCGTTTGCCCCTTTGCCGTACCGGCAACGGTGAGAGTTTACTGCGATCGCAGCCTGTGCAGCTACAGTGAAGTGCTTCCGGCAGGCGGCAGCGATAACTCAGGCGTGAGAATTGCGCCGCAGCGGCTGGCCAGCATCACCGGAGCAGAATGGATTGACGTGACGGGGTAACTTTAAGTGACGATGTCACAATTGTTTATGTTAAATCCAATGCATTACCTCGTGATTAATATACTGTTTTAACTGGAAAAATCACTAGTCCATCGGATTGTGGCAAACTGCCTCGATATTATGGCCATCCGGGGCGATCACAAATGCCGCATAGTAGTGGGCATGGTAATTGGGCCGTAAACCGGGCGCGCCATTGTCTTTGCCGCCGGCTTTTAGCGCGGCGTGGTAGAACGCATCGACCTGCTCACGGCTGCTTGCGACAAATGCCAGGTGTAGGTGCGCCGGCTTTTCGTCGGTTTGAAACAGGCACAATGACACATTACCCCGATCGGGACAAAGTTCGACGCCATAGCCGGGCTCGCCTTCAGCAACGATTTTTACGCCCAGCGGCGCCAGCGCATTGAGGAAAAACGCTTTGCTTAGGGCAAAGTCGCTGACGCCAAATTTCACATGATCAAACATGGAGAGGCTCCTGGAGCGAGGAAGAATGTTTCCATTCAGTATAGCCAACGCCGTGGTGGGCGCCGAAAGCAATGAAACGCGCGCCAATGCGCATTTGGCGTGCAAATACTGCCCGCTTAAATGACGCGTTTGGGAGAAATCTGCAGTATCGTAGCCGCCACGTTTTATCAGATTTCACGTAGCGCGATCAAAAAAGCAGGGGGTTTTTGGCCAATACCGGCAGGTATGCGCCATTGGAAACCATGCCCGGTCATCATTATTGGAGTGGAAAATGTCAGCGCGCATCATCACGATCCCAACGATTGATATATTGCTGGAGGTTGAAAGTCTGCCGGCGTTGGATAGCTTGAATGACAGGATGCGTGACATGGGATATACGCCGCGTGGCGAGAACGGCATTGCCGGCAGGCGTTACTACATCAAGGGAAACGGCAAACGCACGCATCACGTGCATGCATTTATTGCTGGAAGTGAACAGGCTGACATTTGGCGTTCAGAGATTATCTGCGCAAGCATTATGCTGTTCTCAGCAATACAGGGCAATCAAATACCAGACAGCAGAAGACTGCCGGCAAAATCCAGCGGCTTATGGCCGGTTGAAAAACGAATTGATTCAACGGCACGAGCAGTTGGCGCTGGCCTGGTTGGCTACAGGAGAAACCCCATGAATCAGGCCTGGACGGTATAATCCACATACCTGCATATAGATGCGCATAATGTATATTATGTTAAATTGAATTGCTGGATACGCACCGGGTTTAGCCCTGCACATTATCTCCCGCCTCACCTTCAACGCTATCCATCCCTCTGACATCCCGTTTTACCGCCAGGCTTACTGCCACTCGGCCGCTTTTAAATGCAATCACTCATCAGTCGGCGTGCCTTGATGAAACCGCATTTGCCAATCTGCCTTGGCTGTCAGAAGCCAAATCGATGAACGTTCGGTGCAACGAACGGCGTGGCCCTGCGCATCACGCTGAAAACTTTTATACGTCAGCAACACGGCGCCTTTGCTGATTTGCGCCAGCTTAAAACCTTCGGCAAAAATCTGCGGATGTTCAGTTTCAATTTCCAGCGCCGCAACGGTTTGGCGTTTGTCATAACGCAGCCCTGAACGACCAATCTCTTCAAAGTCTTCATGCAGCAATGCCGCGACGCGGCGCGGATCGCGGCGCACCGACGGCTGATGCAGTTCAACCTCAAGCGCCTGGATTTGGCTGTGCCACTCTGCAAAATGGGTCAAAATACCCTCCTTTTTGATCGCGCTACGTGAAATCTGGCAAACTCCGGCAGTCAATCTGCACCAGAATGACACTCGTGAGACCTGATTATTCCCAGGACTCCTTCTCATAATGCTTCTGCCAGTTCTTTTCCGTGACGGGCACAAGTTCCCCGTTGAACGTGTAGGTGCAACAACGGCATCTCACCGGCACATCTTCTGCGGTAAATGCCGGGTTCACTTTCTGCAGTATCCCTCGTTCATCGACACACAGTCCGCTGTAATAGCTAGATTCACCACAGCAGACATAGCTCCGCCAGTTTTTACGGTGCAGCGCCACCAGGTAAAAAATGGGTGCTGGTTTGTCCAATCGACTAACCGCTTCGCTATGTACTTCATTCCAGGGTTGGCCCACTTTACTGAGCAGAAATTGAAATAGCGGCGTGTAATCCATGCCATGTTGTATCCGCCCATGCATGCTTTCACGCAGCGGCAACTGCTCATCATCCGCCTGTTTGCCATGGCGTCCCCAACGGTATTCACCACCGCTGGCGATGGCCCCTTTGGATGTAACACTTTCTCTTCTATAGAGTTTTTTCTTTGTATCGCGATGAGTTCTCATCAAACCCCAAAAGTGACACCGTCACAAAAAAGACAAATCTCACGCCTGTTTTTCCCAAAAATGCGACCGCCGAACCCGCAATTCCCCGTGCCGCCAGGCGCCGTCTGCCGTGGCGCGATTGTCGATCAGGCGATTCAAGGCTTCTTCAACCAGCCGGTCGATGCGTTGGCTATAGCTGGTCAGCGCCCAATTGGCTGAGCCGGCCTCATCGATATCGTCGAAGCCCACCACGGCCATCGCGGACGACGGCGCCGTTTGCCTGAGCGCTTCGAGCGCCCCCAGCGCCAGCACGTCGTTCTCGCAGAACAGCGCCTCAATCCGCTCGCTTTCCGGCGTTGCCTGCAGGTATTCGCTCATCAGCTGGAAACCGCGTTGGCGATCGTAGTGGCCGGCGGTGAGCACCCGATCCAGCCGAAAGCCGGCGGCCATCAGCCTGTCGCGGTAGCCTTCCATGCGCAGCAAATGGCTGCTTTGCGTGTCCGGCCCCTTCATGTAACCAAAGCGCCGATGCCCTTGTTCTATCAGCAGCGCAGCGATCTCTTCGCCGGCGCGGTAGCCGTCGATATTGACCACATCAATGTGTTCGCTTTCCGTATTGCGACATACCTGCACCAGCGGGATCTGATGCAGATCTTGCGCGATCGCCGCCCACTCTTTGGTTAACACCGTCGCCAGGAACAAAATGCCATCGACCTGCAGCTGATCGGCCATCGCCATCACCGCCCGGTAGTTTTCCCCCGCAGTGATGTTCAGCAGCAGCGCCATATAACCGCGAGTTTGCAGCTGTTTGGTGACCATATCGAGCATCATCATCGAATGCGGGTTCTTCATCTCGTCGATGGCCACGCCAATGATGTGCGTGCGTTTTTGCGACAGGCTGCGCGCCAGTAGGTTTGGCCGATAGCCCAGCTCGGCCGCCGCCGCCAACACGCTATCACGCGCGCTGTCCGAGATCGACGCACCGGGCGTAAAGGCGCGCGATACCGTCCATTTAGAGACGCCTGCCTTTTCGGCGACGTCGCTGGCGGTGGCTTTGTGGTGTTTTTTCATGGTTGCGTCGATCCCTGCTTCGGTGAAGTTAAACTATACCCTGCTCGCTCAGATCCCCTAAGCGCCTGCCGGCATATCAGCTGCAATTATGTATCGTTTTTGCACCCGATTGCAATTTGCTGTGCAACCGGGTGCAAAACGTAAAGAGTTTGTGATCGTCCGCGCTATTTTCACCTTTCCCCTGTTGACCAAATTTTATCCATGGCCGACATTCACGGTGGCATTCAGAGACTCATCGCCGTTTTTTCTTCTGATTTGCACCCGGTTGCAGAAACGCTGTTTTTACATAACACCTCTCTTCTCAACAGGATACCGTAATGAAAAAAACCAGACTGCTGTTGATGTTAGCCTGCTCGCTGTTTGTCGTGACCGCTCAGGCCAAGAGCTATCAGGTCGGCGTGGCGCTGGCCAATTTCGATCTCAACTTTGTCTCCATCCTGCGCAGCCAAATGGCGCGAGAACTGGCTGCGCAACAGCTGCAAGGCCAGTTCGTCGATGCCAAAGGCGATGTCGCCCTGCAGGTGCAGCAGGTAGACGATCTGATTAATCAGGGCGTGGACGCCATTATCCTCAACCCGGTTGATACGCAAGGCGTCCAGCCGATGATAGCGGCCGCCAAACGCGCCGCTATCCCCCTTATCTTCGTCAACCGCAAACCCGAAGTGCCGCTGAGCGGCGCGACGGCCTACGTCGGCTCCGATTCGGCGCTCAGCGGCCGCCTGCAGATGGAGGCCCTGGCGAAAAAAATGAATTACCGCGGCAACGTGGCGATCCTGATGGGCGCCCTCTCCAACGAAGAAACCCGCGAACGCACCCGCGCGGTGGAGGCGGTGATCGCCAAACACAAAGACCTGAACGTGGTAGAGAAACAGACCGCCAAATGGCAGCGCAATGAAGCGGTCGACGTGGTCTCCGGCTGGTTGCTGAACGGCGTACCGATCGATGCGATCGCCGCCAACAACGATGAGATGGCCATCGGCGCGATCATGGCGCTGAAGCAGGCCAAAAAGAACGGCGTACTGGTTGCCGGTATCGACGGCACGCCCGACGGCCTGCAATTTATCAAAAATGGCGACCTGGCGGTGACCATTTTCCAGGATGCCAAAGCCCAGGCGATCGGCGCGGTGCAAGTGACCCGAGCGATGTTGGATCGCGCCAAAACCGAGTCTTACAACTGGGTGCCTCATGCCACCGTGACGCGAGAAAACTACCCGCAATTTGCACAGATGAACCAGAAATAAACCGTTGCCACTCTCTTTTCAACCCATTTTGCACCCGAGTGCAATACCACAATATCAGGAGTCAGCATGTTAAATGGTGAAAGAAGCATCCCTCGCCCGCTGCGTTGGGCGATGATCGGCGGCGGCCGCCTCAGCCAGGTGGGCTACAAGCATCGTTCCGGCGCACTGCGCGACAATACCGCCTATCGGCTGGTTGCCGGCGCTTTTGATATCGACGCGGCGCGCGGACGTGAGTTTGGCGTCAATCTCGGTGTGCCCGCCGAACGCTGCTATGACGACTATCAACAGCTGCTGAAACAAGAGGCCAACCGCGAAGATGGCGTTGAGGTGGTGACCATCGCCACCCCTAACGGCACCCACTATGAAATTACGCGCGCCGCGCTGAATGCCGGCCTGCATGTCATCTGCGAAAAGCCGCTGTTCTTTACCACGGCGGAGGCAAGAGAAATCAAGGCGCTGGCGGCGGAGAAAGGTCTGATCGTCGGGGTGACCTACGGCTTCTCCGGGCATCCGCTGCTGATGCAGATGCGCGCCATGATCGCGAACGGCGACATCGGCGAAATACGCATGGTCGAATTGCAGTACACCCATGGCTTCAACGCCAATGAAAGCGCGGACACGTTCGAGGCGCAAAAGTGGCGCGTCGATCCGAAAATCGCCGGCCCCTCCTTTGTGCTGGGCGACATCTCTACCCACACCTTCTACATCTCACAGCTGGTCATGCCCAACATGAAAATTGCCTCCCTGCTGTGCGATCGTCAGAGCTTTATCCCTTCCCGCGCCCCGCTGGAAGACAATGCCATGGTGCTGATGCACTACGAAAACGGCGCCGTCGGGCGCATGTGGGCCTCCGCCATCAACGCGGGCGCAATGGACAGCCAAAGCATCCGCGTGGTGGGCTCACGCGCCAGCCTCCAATGGAGTGATTCCACACCCGGCGAATTACGCTATGAGATCCAGGGGCGGCCCAGCCAGACGCTGCACCACGGCATGCCCTATCTGGACGACAGCGCCCTGGCGGAAGAGCGGCTCGGCGCATTGCATACCGAAGGGCTGGCCGAATCCTGGGCCAATATTTACCTCAAGTTCGCCATCGCCATCAGCGCCAGTCAGCGCGGCGATCGGCAGACGCTGGCCGCGCTGATCTATCCGGATATCGATGCCGGATTGGAAGGCGTGCGCTGGATTGAGAACTGTGTTCGTTCCGCCGACAACGGCGCCACCTGGGTTAATTACCAATAAGGAAAGCACCATGAAACTTTCGTTCTGTACCGACAGCCTGGGCCATTTACCCTTCGAGCCGATGCTGGATCGGCTGCTGGAGCTGGGGGTGCGCGGTGTGGAGATGACCACCGGCGGTTGGTCCCCGGCGCCCCATCTGGATACCGAGGAACTGCTGGCCAACCCCGCCAAACGCCGGCGGCTGCAGCAAGCGCTGGCCAGCCGCGGCATGGAGATCGCCGCGCTCAATGTCTCCGGCAATCCGCTCGATCCGGGCGAGCTGGGGCAGCGTCATCTGCGCCAAACCGACAATACGCTGGAGCTGGCCGGCCTGCTGGGGGTGAAGAAGATCGTGATGATGAGCGGCCTGCCGCCGGCCAGCCCGCATGACACCATCCCCAACTGGATCACCTATACCGTCAGCTGGCCGCCTACGGTGAAAAACTGTCTGGACTATCAATGGAATGAGGTGGCGATCCCCTATTGGCAGGCGCTGGTCGCCCGAGCCAAAGCGTGCGGCGTCGAGCGCTTTGCGCTGGAAAACTTCAGCGCCATGCTGGTGTGGAACCCGGAAACGCTGTTCCGGCTGCGCGAGGCCGTTAGCCCAATGGTGGGCTTGAACCTCGATCCCAGCCACTTGATCTGGATGGGCGCGGATCCCATCGCGGTGGCCCGCGCCCTCGGCCCCGCCATTCACCATGTACACGGCAAGGACGTGCGCCTGGAGCGCGGCGTCGTCGAGATCAACGGGCTGCTGGAGACCAAACCGATCGACGAGGTAGCTGGCCGGGCCTGGAACTATGTCGCCGTCGGCTGCGGCCGGGATCTGCAGTGGTGGAAGGAATTCTTCTCGGTGGTGCGCATGATGGGTTACAACGACTGGGTGTCGCTGGAAATGGAGGACTTGACCATGTCGGTCGATGCCGGCATCGACTCTTCCGTTCAGGCGTTGCAGCAGACGATCAGCCGGTAGCCTCAGGCGCGGCGGCTACGGCCGCCGCGCCCCCTTTCACTCCGGTTCACTCGCCCCGGCCGGCATTTGCCGCTGATACTGCGACGGCGACTGCGCCATCACCCGTTTGAAGGCGGTGCTGAACGCGCTTTCCGAGCCATACCCCAACGGGTAGACGATCGATGCGACGTTTTCTTTACCGGCCCGCAGGCGATCTGCCGCCTGCAGCATACGCCAATGCGAGAGGTATTCCATGGCGGTGCTACCAACCAGCCCTTTGAAACGTTGAGCGAATAGCCGGCGATGCGGGCCAGCTCTTCCAGCGTTCCCCACGGCGTCGAGCTGATCGCCGGCCGCACGGCGACGGTCAGTCTCAAGGATAACGGGGAATAATCCGCCGCTAACCGTATCGCTGGGCTTTATGGCGTGATGGCCAACTTAATCACGCCATCGCGTTTCTCCGCGAACAACGCGTAGGCCTCTGCGATATTCTCCAGCCGAAAGCGATGCGTCACGAACGGCCTGAGATCCAAACCGCCATGCTGGATGACGTTCATCATTCTGCGCATCCGCTCCTTGCCGCCGGGACACAGAGCCGTACGGATCGTATGATCGCCCAACCCATAGGCAAGTGCACTCACCGGCAGATGGAGGTCTTCGCTATAAACGCCAAGGCTGGATAAGGTGCCGCCGGGTTTTAACACCCGCAGCGCTTGATTGAAGGTGGCTTGCGTCCCCAAACACTCGATGCTGGCGTCCACACCACGCCCCGCCGTAATCTTGAATATTTCATCAATCACATCGGTTTTCTTGTAATTCAGCAAGACGTTTGCCCCCATCTTTCCCGCCATCATCAGCTTTTCGGGAGAGCTGCTGATGGCAATAATCAGGCTGGCGCCCTGCAGACGAGCGCCCGCAGTGGCGCATAAACCGATCGGCCCCTGGGCGAAGATGGCCACCGTGTCACCAATTTTAATGTTGGCATTTTCCGCGCCTTTAAAACCGGTAGACATCACATCCGGGCACATCAGCACCTGTTCATCCGTCAGACCGTCCGGTATGAGCGCCAGATTGGCTTCAGCATCAGGCACCAGTACATATTCAGCCTGGGTACCATCGATAACATTGCCGAAGCGCCAACCCGCCGTGGCTTTATATCCGTGGCAACGGCATTCCGGCAAATAGGCTCCGTCCTGGGCAGGAAATCCATCCTGGCAGGCATAGGATGTAAAAGAGGGGCAAATGGCGCCGGCCAACGCCCGCTGCCCTTCATTAAAGCCTTTAACATTGCTCCCGAGCTTTTCTATAATCCCAACCGGCTCATGACCCACGGTCAATCCGTGAGGCACGGCATATTCGCCCTTAAGAATATGAATATCGGTACCGCAGATTGTCGTCGTGGTTATTTTGAGCAAAGCATCGTTGGGGCCAGGAGAAGGAATCGGCTTTTCAATGAGTTCTATTCTCCCCCTGTCGATAAAGGCGGCGGCTTTCATCATGCGCATGGTGGAAGATCCTTTGGTTTCTGTCGAGGTAATTACAAGAAAGAATAATCAAAACGGTTATTTTTTCTATTTTAATTTCTTGTAAAGTAATCACTTTCATCAATAATTCCAATAGCGAAGTAAAATAAGAAATATAATTAACCGAAGAATTAATCCCACCCCGACAAACTATTTACCTTCATCTTTTCGAGTAGAGCATCGCTTAAGAAAAGAATGGTTAACACCCTAGCGAAAGCCGCATTACTTCTCTTTCTAAATACCCTGCGCTAAGCGAAAATATGCGTTATCTGATTGATAGAACATGCAGGAAACGCCATGTCACGATTCACCCTCATCCCGCTGAGCCTGGCACTTGCCGGCTGCGCGCCATTGCAACCTGATGGCTGTGAAAAAGCCAGTGCGGTGAACGATTGCGTCTATGCCTGGCGTGCAGGCAGCAATGTTCCAGCGGCAAAGCAACCGCCTAATCTGGGATGCGACGGCCAAGTCTTTTATGAGCGGCCATACTATTCCGCCTCTGCGAAGGCTGAAAAACGTGAAGGCGAAGTGAGCGCGACGTTTGATGTTGATGATAAGGGTAAAGCCAGAAATATCGTACTAACGGGCACCCCGGAGTTCTATCGCGACACCAAAAGCGCTATCGCACGCAGCTGCTGGATACCAGGCAGCGTTAATGAAACAGCGTTGTTTACTTTTAAACTCTCTGGTGATGCTGAAGCCAACCGATAAGCGCAGGATAGTTTCCCTTGCAACGGTTGACTTAACGGGTGTCGGCGGCATTCGCCGCCCTTACAACATCCACTCGATCGGCAGCCAGCCGGCCACGGTGAGAACGATGCGTTTTACCCAGCCGGCGCCGGGTTCTTGCTGGTGCACCTCGGTGTGGCCGTCTTCGAAGGCTTCGTTCCACACCATTTTGCCCTTGGGCGTCAATGTCGGCCGGTAGGCGGCATACTCGAGCGGGCCATCAAACAGTTGGCGGGTGTCGGCCGCCAGCGCCGGGCTGTCGATCAAAAAGCCCATTTCGCAGTTCAGGTGCGCCGATCGCGGATCGAAATTGAACGAACCAATAAACACCCGCTTATCGTCGATGGCGAAGGTTTTCGCGTGCAGCGCCGCGCCGGACAGCCCCAGCGGTTTGAGTTCCTTGCGCCCCGTCGGTTGGCCGGCGCGCAATTTCAGCTCGAACAGCTCGACGCCCGCCTGCAGCAGCTCACGTCGGTATTTGGCGTAGCCGGCATGGACCACCAGCACGTCGGTGGTGTTCATCGCGTTGGTCAGCACACGGATGGATTTCCCCTGTTTGGCAAGCGATTCAAAAAAACTCGCCCCTTCCCGGCCCGGCACGAAATAGGCGGAGACCAGCTCCAACTGCTGGTTGACGCCGCCGATGATCTTGCTGAGCTGCGTCACCATCAAACGATCGCGCGAAGCCTTACCCAACCCTTTCGCCGGATCGTCGGCCACCAGCTCGACCTGGGTGAATTCCGGCTGCACGGCGCCATCGCGAAAGCGCACCGCACTGGTTTCCAGCTGCACCGCCAGTTTGCGGGCCCGGTCACTGCTTTCGGTCGCGGTGGCCTGCGTCAGGAAAGCAGAAAGATTGCCTTTGCCTCGGATAATTTGCTCAACGCCAAACACCGAAGCGCTGTTCCAGTAGCGATCGAAGACCTCGGCGGTTTCCGCCACCACGTTACCGACGCTCAACACGTCGAGATCGAGGAAATAGTTTTCGTCGCCGACCTGGAAATACTCGTCGCCGATGTTGCGGCCACCGATGATCGCCACAGCGCCATCGACGATATAAGACTTGTTATGCATGCGCCGGTTCATGCGCATAAAGTCAAAGGCGTAGCCAGCCAACTTCGGCGTGCGCACGGTTGATGGGTTGAACAGACGGATCTCGACGTTTTCCTGGGCGTTCAGCGCCGCCAGGGTCTCGTCCATGGCGACGCCGTTATCGTCCAAGAGCAGCCGCACGCGCACGCCGCGCTGGGCGGCGTCATACAGGGTTTTCAGCAGGATCTGCCCGGAGGTGTCGTTATGCCAGATGTAATACTGGGCGTCGATCGACCTTTCCGCCATTCGCGCCAGCGCCAGGCGGCTGGCGAATGCATCGTGGCCGCTGACCAGCGGCACCACGCCGCTCAGGCCGGGATGCGCCGCCATCAGTTCGGCGGCTCGCGCCGGCAATAGCGCGGCAGGATCCGCCGGCAACGCCGCCTGCGGTGAACGTTGGGAAATATCCGGCAAACGAAAGAGGACTCTTGCCGCAATAATGGCGATCGTCACGGCGAGAATCAGATACACGACAATTTTTATCACGGGACGCGGCCTCTGAAGTTGACTGCTTTGCTTTATACGTCATTAGGTTGCTTCAATCTATAGGAGAAGCGCGCTATGCCATAAGGCTATAGCGTAAAGCGCGAAGGCGAAACGCCAAACAGTTTTTTGAACGCCACCGAATAGGCGCTGTGACTCTCGTAACCGCTTTCGAAGGCGGCGTGGATGATCGAGTTGCCGGCCAGCAGCAGCGGAATGGACGACAGCAGCCGCAGGCGTTGTTTCCACTGGCCAAAGGTGATGCCGGTTTGTTGGCTGAAATGGCGTTGAAAGGTCTTTACGCTGATCGACAGTGAATCGGCCCAGGCCTCAATACCGCGTTCGTCGGCCGGCGTGATGACCAACTGCCGGCAAATTTCGGCCATTCTCGCCTCTACCGGCCAAGGCAGATGCAGCGCCAGCTGCGGCTGCAGGCTCAGCTCCTCCAGGAACAACGCTCTGAGCAGCGCATTGCGTTTGGTCTCCGCCCCTTCAGGCGCCAGCGTCGCCAACTGGGCGATCAGTTCTCGCAACAGCGGTGAAACCTGTAATACGCCGTCGCGCAGCGGCAAACGCGCGGCGGTGATTTCATCGACCAAAATCCCGTAAACGCAGATGTTGCTCTGCATGACGATCTGATGTTCTACCCCCGGCCGCAACCAAACCGCGGTGGTGGGCGGCACGATCCAGCGACCGCTGCTCGCCTCGACCGCCATAACGCCCTGTTGCGAATAGAGCAAATGACAGCGTTTATGCGAGTGGTAAGGAATGACGAAGCCCGCCGGATAGTGTTTCACCAGCCCCGTCACCTCGAACGAGGAATTTTCGTGGCTGCTGAGGTCGATGCGTTTCGTTTCGGCGTTGTCGACTTCGAATCCCATGATCGTTTGTCCCTTTTGATAACGCGAATGTCTTTTATTTGATAGAGGGAGCGCATGATCCTCCATATAGTGACGTTCTCGCAAGCCACACCAGGGGCCTTATGCGAAGAAACTCACTATTTACACCAAAATTTCATCGTTCTGCGTAAAACGGAGGCGATGACGTTGCGCATGCGCTGCGCGATGGCGGCTCGTTGCGGGGGCGACGCGGCCGAAAGTGATGGAGAGGGAAAGCGCGGTGGCATAATCAGGAGGTGTACGCATCAATCAGCAAGTAGCGCGGCCTGGGGGACGGCTTACTGCTGAAGGGATAGGGAGAGCGCCTAGGCTCTCCTCCATCCAACGTTGTTATCTCATCAACGGGCCAACTCGGCGCCGTCCAGCTCTGAAATCGCCAGACAAATCACTTCCGTGATGGCCTGTACCGTATAAGCGGTATTGGCAGGAATGATCAACATCTCATGGGGTTGCAACGTCTGATCGTCAACCTTCAGTTCACCGCTCAGCACCATCAGTTTCACCCAGCCCGGATGAAAACGCGCCGGTTGCCGGCTGCCCGCATCCAGCTTCAGCAACGCCGTATGGCCAGGCGTCTCCCGTTTCAAAATGTGAAAGTGTACCCCATCGTAAGGCATGTTTTCGTAATGCAGTGACGCCAGTGTTCTCTTATGCATGGTAAGTGTCCTCGTGACCGGTGAGTAGCTGCTCCGCCTTCGGTCGCCGTAGAAACGATTGGCGGCTGTCCCTACCGAAAGCACAGGCTCGGAGCCTCTTGGCGAACGGATTAACTGTCGTACTTGCAGCGGCCCGATCGACCGCCGTTTCATGCCTAACCTGCCTCAGGCATGCTAATAAATATATAAGAGCCTCGCCGACGGCGCAAAAAACCGCTGCAACGTTGAGCGCATTACGATGTGAATCCATAGTCGGAAAGATTATCCAGCAGCCCGATCAGTGAATCGCGCCGGGCGGTAGCCGCGAGGAATGGCGGGATTAACGCCGTGCAGCAGCTCGTCGCTGACCAGCCGCCCCAGAGTCGGAGCGCACATCACGGCCGGATGCATCACCGCCACATAGAGACAGGTGGCGCCCAGCGGCCCGAGGATGGGATAACCGTCGCGCGGCCTGGGGCGCAGCCCCACCGAACACGTCTGCAGCTGCAATGGCGCCGAGCCGTGCAGGCGGTTTTGAAGCGCCGATCGCGCGTCCTCTTCCACGTGTTTGACATCGCCGCCAGCGGGATAATCCTCCGCCGCGAGCAGATCGCCATTTTGCGCATGACGCACTTCGATGTCGTCGCCCGCAATCAGCGTGTTCACCGCCTGCGCCGCCGCGTGATAGCGCAACAAAATTGCCGGCGACGCCTCGATCGGCAACGAGAATTCGCTGCCGTCCAGCAGCGCAGAGATCCCCGTACCGCAGGCGAGCACGACCCGTTCGGCGGCGATCGCGCCCTCATCGGTAACGATGCCGGTTATCTGCCCACCGGCTTCGCGCAGAAATCCGCTGACCGCACGTCCCAGAAGCAACTCGCCGCCCAACGCGCCTACCCGTTCGAGCAGCCGCTGTGTCACCTCTTGCGGATCGACCGCGCCATCGCGCGCCGCAAAATAGGCCTGGCTATCGGGCCGCCAGAGCGCCGGCTCCAGCGCCATCACCTCGGCTAAGGACAGACGCCGATTGTCGGGGTTTTGCGTAGCCGGCGCCTGACCATAGCTGAGCGCGCCGGACCAATTCACCCACAATTCCGGGATCTCCTGCGTCAGGCGCATCCAGTCAGCCACGATCTCGCGCCGCAGAAACGCGTCGGGAGCGCCGTCAGGTACGCCTTCGCTGATCCAGCCGAACGAGCTGCCTGTGGCCCCCGCTGCGGGATACGCCTGCTCAACGACGATAACGCGCTGCCCCTGACGCGCAAGATGATAGGCGATCGATGCCCCGACAATCCCGGCGCCCACGATAATAATGCGTGATGATGTTCCATTCATTAATGATGCCCGTGCCTCATTTCAAATGTTGTCGCCAAAGCAGCCAGGCCGCCAGACAGGCTACCCCGCCGCCGCAGGCCAGCACGGCGTAAGACGCGCCCCAACTGTGGGTGGTATCCATCACCACGCCAAAGGATAACGGGGCGAACGAACCGATGCCGAACCCCAGCAACGATCGCCAGCCCATCACGCTGCCCAGCTGTTGCGGCGGCACGTTGTCCGCCATCGCAGCCGACAGCACGCCGGAGTCGCCGAGGATGAAGAAACTGCCGATGCTGACGACCAGCAGCGTCCAGCCCGGCCCCCAGTTCGCCGACCACCCCATCAACAGCGAACCCAATGCGCCGGCGGCGCCCATAAACATCAGCACCGACGCGCGATTGAAATAGTCCGAAACGGTGCCGACAATCAATGTAGCCACCATGCCGGCCAGGTGGATCACCGCCGCGACGATCAATCCGGCGCTGAGCGGATCCAGAGAGAAGCCGCTCAACGCCTCGCTGACCAGGCTGGGCGCCCAGGCCCAGTTGCCGAGCAGCTCCCAGCTGTGGGCGATATACCCGATCAGCAACAGCAGGGTCGCGTAGGTGATAGCATAGCTTTCACGTTTCGTCTTCCTCCCCAGCGTGCGCGGTTGCGGTTCCCGATAACCGACCAGGGCCAACGATCCCGCCAGCGCTCCCAGTAACGCACCGGCGGCACACAGCGAAAACGCCACGCCGGCGCCCCAGCGCGTGGCGCTCCAACCGGCGATGAAAACCGACAGAAAATACCCCAGCGAACTGGCCGCCAGCACCATGCCAATGGCATAACCGCGCCGCGCCGGACCGTTCATCCCCATCGCCAACAGCAGCGCCGGCGTATAAGCCCCGCCCTGCGTCAAACCGACGAAGGCCATCAACACCAACGCGCCGAGATAAGAATGGGCAAATACGGCGAACAGCATCAACGCAGCGGCACCCAGCCAGGAGAACAGCAGATAAACCCGGCGGGCGCCCAACGAATCACACCACCAGGAGGCCACCAGCAACGCCAGGGCGTTGGTCAGGCTGAACACCGTCTGCACCGTGCCGGCGGAGGCGGCGTCGAGCTGCCACTCGCTCCTGATGGTCGGCAATGCGCCGGCGAACATCATGGTGCCCAGGCAGAGGCCGGCCCGGCTCACGCAAAGCAGAAAGAAAGCTCGCATCTCAGCGCCGCCTCCCTGTCCATCGATGGGTGAGGATGACTCGACTAACACGGGCGACAGGTGGGGAAAACGTCAGCATGACACACTCACAGACAAGGGAGAATGCGCCATAATAATGAGCAAAATCAATGGCCGACAAACGATCTTTTCTCCCTCATTTGGTTGAGCTAAACTCAACCTATGAAGCGACTTTATTCCCTGCCGCACCTGCCCGCTTTCGAAGCCGCCGCCCGTCTTGGCAGCTTCAGCGCCGCTGCGGATGAGCTGTTTCTCACCACCGGCGCGGTCAGCCGCCATATTCGCAGCCTGGAAGCACAGCTGGGGATCACGCTGTTTTATCGCGCACACAAGTCCGTGCGGCTGACGCCGGCCGGTGAGAATTTTTCGCGCACCGCGTCTCGGGTGATAAGCGAATTGTTTGCGGCGGAAAGCGCGCTGAAAGCGAGCGCCGGCCGGCAGCGGCTGGTAGTGCACAGCCTGCCGACGTTTACCATGCACTGGCTGATGCCAAAGCTGGCGGCATTCAATGAGATACATCCGGGGATCGCGGTTGATATCACCACCAGCACCGGCGCCGTCGATCGCAATACGCCGTTTGACGTGGCGATCCGGCGCGATCCCGCGCACTTCTCCGGGCTGAAGGCGATCCCTTTCCTGCAGGAAGACAGCTTGCTGGTCTGCAGCCAGAGCTATTTGCGCGCCATGCCGGTCAGTGCGCCGGACAAGCTTGGCGAGCATACCGCCATCCGCATTCGCGCCCGGGAAGATTTATGGCACAGCTGGCTGAATACCTACCCGACGGCGCTGGACGCCTCACCGCCGCCGCTCACGCTCGACCATACCTTCGCCGCCATTCAGGCGGCCGAAGACGGCCTGGGGCTGGCCGTCGTACCTTACCTGTTCTGCGCCAAACATCTGTCGTCCGGTCGGCTGGTGTCGCCTTTCCCGGCGTTGACTATCCGAACCGGCGTTTACTCCCTGCTGCTGCGCGATCGGGACGATGAGATCGTGAGAAAATTCGCCGCCTGGCTGCAGACGTTCCAGGCCTAAGCGCCGTATTGGAAGCGCACCGCGCTAACGGTATTCTCAGGCGTGGAGCGTCAGCCCTTTTATCGCCTTATCCACCGCTTTCTTCGGCCCGCGCAGCGCCAGGCCGACCAAATCCAGGTTGTCCGCGTTTTCAGCGAGAAAAACCTGCCGGTTGGCTTCATCGTGCCCGGTCGAGAACATGGCGTGCACATAGGGGATCAGCGTCAATTCCCGTTCCAGCCCTTTACGATGCGCATTTTGCAGGCCCGGCAGATCCGCGGCGAAAATCAGCATCGGCTGCCCGGAAATGCCGCCGTAGCGTCTGCCTTCCGCATCCACGTAACATTCGCCGATGATCTCCGGGGCCGCAGCGGCGATCCCCGTCGCCAGAAAGGCCACCACGTTCAGCCGCTGCCAGGTTTGCAGATCGTCACGCACGATAAACGCTATCTTGGTATCAAACATGTTTCGCTTTACTCCGTTGTGCTCTTAAAAGCGCATCATCGGCGATGAGCGAGTCAGCGGTATAGAACGTTTGTGCACTGGCGTTGATAGGCCGCCGGCGATAAACGGTAGGCGCGCCGGAACCAGCGGCCCAAATGACTCTGGTCGGCAAAGCCGACCTGCATGGCGACCTGCGCCGGCTCTTCCCCCTGCGCCAGTAACAGTCGCGCGGCACGCAGCCTCAGCCGGATCAGGTAAGCATGCGGCGACTGGCCGAAAGCGCGGGCGAATTGGCGAGTCAGACGGAAACGATCCAGGCCGCACTGAAGCGCAAGTTCCTCCAGACTGGGATTATCCGCCATGTGCTCGTGCAAGTAGTCCCGTAAACGATTCATCTCAATCAAAGCGTCATCGCTTTGGGACGTTGGCCTGACGCGTATATGCCGCGCCAAAAGCGTCAGCAGTTGGTCCAGGCTTTGATCGCGCGCCAGCCGGCCTTCCCTCTGATGCAACGCAAAAAAAGCCTGTTGTATCGCGGTCGCCAGCATCGGATCGTCGGTCAACGTGCTGTGGAAAGCGCCTTCCAGCACTGAGGCGTCCCCCAATCCGCGGCGCTGCATCGCGTCGGAGACCCAGCGCTGCGGTAGATAAAGCATCGCATAGGTAAACCCTTCGGCCTGCGGCGCATGGCCATCGTGCACCGCGCCCGGCTCGATCAGCATGGCGCGCCCCGGCCGGCTGGTATGCAGCGAGCGGTGGCAATTGAAACGCTGCAAGCCCTGCTGCGTGACGCCCACCAGCATTTCATCATGATCGTGAGGATCGTAGGCATGCCCCTGAAAGTGGGCGTTGACGCTCTCAATACCCGTTTCGTCATCGCGCTGCAGTTCGAGCCAGTCGGTATGTTGATGATTTGACGCCATGCAATAAATCCGGAGTTCTGCTCACAGGAAAAGAAAAAACAGCTTACCCTGAGACCGCCACCGTTGCACGCTCACAGCTCGCAGATGGCATAAGTGCCCTTTCCGGCCGATTTCGCCTGATACATTGCGCCGTCGGCGCGGGTCAGCAGCATCTCCTCCGTCACATCGCCGCGTGGGGAAATGGCCGCGCCGATGCTGGCGGATTATCGAAAAATCGCGGGTCTTTGGCGGTATCGGGCACCAGCAGCGCTTCGCGTTGCAAGATAGCATGGCCGCAAAACGAGATATTGCGCGGCGTTTCCCGGGCATCCAGACCGTAACGCGATAAAAACCATTGGCGATCCAGTTTTTCCACCGAGTTTGAATCCAGCACGTTCAGCGAATGCAATACCGACAGGCGTTCGGCTTCGTTTTCGGGGAAGCAGGGTTCGAGCATGTTGTCTCCCATTGTGTCACCGACGGACCCGGCATAGCCGGCGTGAGTCCGTTCAGCGTTTCCGTCGGTTAGCGGCAAATATCCTTGTCCATCATAGACTCACTCAGTATCAATCCGATTGCGCATTCTCGTCAGCTTTGCCGGGCGTTGCGTTTGTCACCGCGCTGCGCTACAGTCGTTAACAAGGTGATGGTGTTCCACCTTTCCCAACCGCCGCGTTCGCTCGAACCGGATGATGACGCCTGATATACAACTTCGCTTTATTTTTTAGGCAGGTATGTCAGGAGTCGCTATGAATGAAATCTCACGCTTTACCCTTTTTCCACTCCAGCCCGATGCCGTCGCGCGGGAAATGCCGCTGTACGTTTTCGGCCATAAAAATCCCGACAGCGACAGCATCTGCAGCGCGCTGGTGGTCGCGGACTGGCTCAATCACCTCGGCAAACCGGCCGTCGCTTTCCGCCTTGGCGAACTGACGCCGGAAACCCGCTACATACTGGCCGCCGCCGGCGTACAAGCGCCTCCGCTGCTGACAGAAGATCTCCGTGACCGTAAAGTCTGGCTGGTCGATTTTACCGACGTCGAACAAGGGCCGGCCTCATTGCCCGACAGCGATGTGGTCGGCGTTATCGACCATCACCGGCTGGGCACGTTAGTCACTCGCAACCCGCCCGATGTCTGGGTTCGCGCCGTCGGCTGTTGCGCCACCGTGATCCTGCAGATCCTGGCGACGGAAAGGCCGATGCCGCTTTCTTCCGCCCAGGCCACGCTGCTGCTGGGCGCCATTTTGAGCGATACCGTCGCGCTGAGCGCGCCGACCGCCACCGAACAGGATCGGCTGGCGGTCTCGCGGTTGCGCGCAATTTCTCATGTCGACTATGACGCCTTCACCGCCGGGCTGCTCGCCGCCAAAACCGATCTCTCGGGGCAATCCGCCGCGCAGTTGCTGCACCGCGACGCCAAGAATTACCGCATCCAGAGCGTCTCGCTGCTGCTGTCGCAGATAGAAGTGCGGACCATGAGCGACATCGATCCGCTGTTGCCCGCACTGCAACAGGCGCTTGAACATGCGAAGCAGGACGCCGGGCTGGAGATGGCCGCGCTATTGGTCACCGATATCACCTGGCGTCGCTCCACACTGTATTTCTCGCCGAACCGGGTGCTCGACATTCGTCAGGTGTCTCTGCCCGGCATGACGAGCCGGAAAAAAGAGGTTTTACCGTGGTTAACCCGCCAGATCGCTAACGCAGGGAGATAAGTCATGCCGCTCTACCAACATGCTTTACTGCTGGTGCAGGATGAACGCGACGGCCGGCTGCTGTTGCATCATGCCGAACGCCTCAATCAGCAGATGAATACGCGCATTACCGTGGCGCACATCAGCGCCGACTATGCCGAGCTGGACTATCTCAGCGATTCGCTGACCAAAGATCGCCAGTCCAGCGAGGTGATCGCCGCCAAGGCCATGCTCAGCCGTCTGGTGGAAGACTGCTCAATCCCCCTGGAGGTGCGCGCAATTGTCAGTATCCATCGCTTCAAAGACGTCGAAGCCCTGATTGCCCGCGAAGGCGTCGATCTGTTGCTGTTAGGCCATCAGAACCGTCCGTTCGGCGTCTTTTCCTCCTTCGGCTTCGAGTTCATTAACCATTTGTCCATCGACGTGCTGATAAAGCATGTGCCAACTCCCTAGAATGAGGTGACTACCCATGAGCTATGAGATTGAAAACGTAACCGCCAGAGAAATCCTGGATTCGCGCGGCAACCCGACCGTCGAAGTCGAAATGAGCGCGGCGGGCGTCGTAGCCCGGGCTTCGGTCCCCTCCGGTGCCAGCACCGGGTCGCGCGAGGCGGTGGAGCACCGCGACGGCGATCCGCACCGTTTCGGCGGCAAAGGCGTACTGGAGGCGGTGCACAGCATCAAAACGGCGATCAATGAGGCGCTGCGCGGGGTGGATGTGCGCCAACAAGAGGAGATTGACCGCCGACTGATCGCGCTGGACGGCAGCGAGAACAAGAGCCGATTGGGGGCCAACGCCCTGCTCGGCGTTTCTCTGGCCGCCGCCCGCCTCGCAGCGCAATTGTCGCAGTTGCCGCTGTATCGTTATCTGGGCGGCATCGGCGCCAACCTGCTGCCGGTGCCCTGCATGAATATCATCAACGGCGGCGTGCACGCCCGTTGGCAAGGGGCGGACTTTCAGGAGTTTATGATAGCCCCTCTGGGCGCGCCGTCGCTGCGCGAGGCCGTGCGCTGGGGCAGTGAAGTCTATCAGGCGCTGCGCCAAATCCTGTTGGAACAAGGCCTGTCGGTCGGCGTCGGCGACGAAGGCGGTTTCGCGCCGGCGGTCGCCTCAAACCGCCAGCCGCTGGAGCTGATCGTGCAGGCGATAGAGAAAGCCGGCTACCGACCGGGAGAAGATATCGCTATCTGCATGGATCCGGCCTCGAGTGAATTCTACGCCGACGGCAAATACCGCCTGCGCAGCGAGAACCTCGAGTTGGACGCAACCCAGATGACGGCCTATTACCAGCGGCTGGTACAGGATTTCCCCATTGTGCTGATTGAAGATGGCTTGGCCGAGGACGATTGGGCCGGCTGGCGTATTCTGAGCGACGCCCTGGGCGATCAGGTGGAGCTGGTCGGTGACGATCTGTTCGTCACCAACGTGAAATATATCCAGCGCGGGATTGATGAACGGTTGGCTAATGCCGCGCTGATCAAGCTGAACCAGATCGGCACCCTGAGCGAAACCTTCGCCGCCGTGCAGCTTTGCCAGGCAAACGGCTGGGGCGCCTTTATCTCGCACCGCAGCGGCGAAACCGTCGACAGCTTTATCGCCGATATGACGGTTGCGATGCGAGCCGGCCATGTGAAAACCGGCGCGCCGTGCCGCGGCGAGCGCATCGAAAAATACAATCAGCTGATGCGCATTGAGGACCAATTGGGCACCGCGGCGGTATATGCCGGGCGCTCCGCCTTTAAACGCCGCTAATCTTTGCAGGCCGGCCACGCACCGGCCAACTTTTCATTTTTGACCTGGCATAACCCCGCCACGCCGGATCCCAGCAAGGTAAGTCGGGTCGCCAGCAATGCTTCTCGCTGCTCATTCAGCGTGACCAACATCCGCTCGATTTCCGCCAGACGGGTCTCGACGCCCTGTATCAACCCATCCTCATAAGCGCTGCCCTGCAGCGCCAGCACGCGTTGGATCGCCTGCAGCGAAAAGCCCAGATTCTGGCCAATTTGGATCAGATGCAGCCGTTCCAGCGCGCTTTCGCTATACACCCGATAACCGTTGACGCCGCGCACCGCTTTGGGCAGCAGCCCCTGCTGCTCGTAGTAGCGTATCGCCGAGGCGGCCACGCCGGCCCGTTCCGCCAATTCTCCGATCTTCATGCCCTATTGACCTTAAAGTTAACTTTAAACCTAGTATAGCGCCATTCCCCCTGCGACAGGAGCGCAAACCCGATGTTTACCCCACTGACACTACCCAACGGCAGCCGCCTGACCAACCGTTTGGCCAAAGCCGCGTTGGAAGAAAATTTGGCCGATGAAGGCCAACTGCCCGGCCCCGCGCTATGGCGCTTGTATCGCCACTGGGGTATCGGCGGCGCCGGTCTTATCATCACCGGCAACGTGATGATCGACGGCCGCGCCATGACCGGACCCGGCGGCGTGGTGCTGGAACAGGATACGCCGCTCGCCTCGTTCGAAACCTGGGCCAAGGCCGCGCGCCAGGAAGGCGCGCAGGTTTGGATGCAGCTCAGCCACCCGGGCCGCCAGGTAATGGCCGACATGGGCGGCAACGCCTGGGCGCCCTCCGCCATTCCGATGGCCATGGGTAAGTACAGTAAAGCGTTCGCGCAGCCGAAAGCCATGAGCGAAGCGCAGATTGCCGAGGTGATCGCCCGCTTTGCCGCCAGCGCGCACGCCGCCGAGCGGGCCGGGTTTACCGGCGTGCAGATCCACGCGGCGCATGGCTACCTGATCTCTCAGTTTTTGTCGCCGTTGGCCAACCAGCGCAGCGATCGTTGGGGGGGCGAGCTGGCAAATCGCGCCCGCCTGCTGCTGGAGGTGGTGCGCGCGGTGCGCAAGCGGGTCTCGCCAGGTTTTTGCGTGGCGGTAAAGCTCAATTCCGCCGATTTTCAGCGCGGCGGCTTTTCGCCGGACGAAGCCCGGCAGGTGTTGCTGATGCTCAACGAACTGCCGGTCGATCTGGTGGAGTTATCGGGCGGGAGCTATGAAAGCCCGGCGATGCAGGGCGAAACGGCAGACGACAGTACCCTGGCGCGTGAAGCTTATTTTCTGACCTTCGCCCGCGATCTCGCCGCAGTAGCCCGCATGCCGGTGATGACCACCGGCGGCATCACCCGCCCGACGGTGGCGCAACGGGTGCTGAACAGCGGCGTCGCGGTGGTCGGCATCGCCACCGCCATGGCGGAAATTCCCGATCTGCCGCGCCGCTGGCAAACCGGCGAAGCCCCTCATGCGCTGCCCGCGCCGGTAACATGGCGCGACAAAACGCTGACGCTGCTCGCCCGCATGGCGCTGATCAAGCGCCGCATGCACGCTCTGAGCCGCGATCGGACGCGCAACGTGCGTTACTCCCCGCTGTGGTCGCTGCTCATCGATCGGTGGCGCACCCGCCGCACTCTGCGGCGCTATCATGCCTGGTTACGGCAACGTTAATGACCGCGGCGCCGGCAGACATGCCGGCACCGCACAAAAATCCCGCTGTTTTGATCGCGCTACGTAAAATCTGCAAGAAATCACCACTCTGGGTACTGCGCTTTTAACGCTCGATTGCTTATATTCATCACAAATTTTGTGTATATAACCGCTATAGGACTTAAGGTGGTGAATAGATGAAAATAAGCCGCTATTTTCTATTTATGTTATTAATCGGAAATTCACCTTAATAATAAATGCATTAAAGAAGCAGCCAAAGGAAAGCAGAAAAGGATTTTTACGCAATGTTAAAGAAATGTTGTTTTCTGCCGGCAAAACCAACGGTCAACAAATCAACAACATATTGATGAGCCTAAGAAAAAACTAAACAATTCAAAACAAAATCGGCTATTGAGTCCCAGGCGAAAAAGCCATATATTGGTCGCGCTTTTCACAAGGCAGTTACTTTTCTAATTCATTAATTCAATCGTTGCGTCTTGAGACCTTCGGTTGTAGGAGAGATATGATGACGGATAAAGTCCGTATTGATACTTTAGTTGCAAACTCATTAAACGGAAACAATGAAACCTATTTGGCGCGTCAAGCCGAATTTGAGTCGAATGTTAGGAGTTATCCGCGCAAATTGCCGTTGGCAATTGCGAAAGCCCAGGGCGTTTGGATCACTGATGTTGAGAATAATCAATATCTTGATTGCCTGGCCGGGGCGGGAACGTTGGCTCTTGGACATAATCACCCCGACGTCCTGCAAAGCATCCAAAATGTCATTACCAGCGGCTTGCCGTTACATACTCTCGATCTCACGACCCCGTTGAAAGATCGTTTCTCCGATTACCTGCTCTCTCTGTTGCCTGGCGAAGGCAAAGAGTATTGCCTGCAGTTCTGCGGCCCGTCCGGCGCCGATGCGGTGGAAGCCGCGCTGAAGCTGGCGAAAAAGCACACCGGCCGTTCCGGTGTGATCAGCTTCTCCGGCGGCTACCACGGCATGACCCACGGCGCGCTGTCGGTCACCGGCAACCTGTCGCCGAAGGCGGCGATCAACGGCATGATGCCGGAAGTGCAGTTCATGCCTTATCCGCATGAATACCGCTGCCCGCTGGGCATCGGCGGTGAAGCCGGCGTCAAGGCGCTGACCTACTACTTCGACAACCTGATCAACGACGTGGAAAGCGGCGTGCGTAAACCGGCTGCGGTGATCCTGGAAGCCGTTCAGGGCGAAGGCGGGGTTAACCCGGCGCCGGCCGAGTGGCTGCAGCGCATCCGCAAAGTGACCCAGGAACACGGCATTCTGCTGATCATCGACGAAGTTCAGGCCGGTTTCGCCCGTACGGGCAAGCTGTTCGCCTTCGAACACGCGGGCATCGAGCCGGACATCATCGTGATGTCGAAAGCGGTCGGCGGCGGCTTGCCGCTCGCGGTGCTGGGCATCAAAAAAGAGTTCGACGCCTGGGAACCGGGCCACCACACCGGCACCTTCCGCGGCAACCAGCTGGCGATGGCCACCGGCCTGACCACCCTGCAGTACCTGAAAGAGCATAAGGTCGCCGACAAAGTGGCCGCTCAGGGTGAGTGGCTGAAAGGCAAGCTGGCCGAGCTGCAGAAACGTTATCCGGTGATCGGTCACGTCCGCGGTCTGGGCCTGATGATCGGCATCGAGATCGTCAAGCCGAACGAAGCGCAGGATCACATGGGCTGCTACCCGGCCGATGGCGAACTGTCCGCGCTGCTGCAGAAGAAATGCTTCGAATCCGGTCTGATCCTGGAGCGCGGCGGCCGCAACGGCTGCGTGCTGCGTCTGCTGCCTTCGCTGCTGATCACCAACGATGAGCTGGGTATTTTCCTGGATAAATTTGAGCAGGCGCTGTTGGCCGCCGGCATCAAGCCAGTCTAAGTGGAGCGAATAACCGCGATGTCCAAGTTAAACCCGATTCTGGCTTCCTCGGCGCACAGCGCCGAGGCTTACCGCCAGGCGATCGCGCAGAGCAGTGAAGCCGTCGTGCAGTGGCTGCAACAGCCCGAGATGTATCAGGGCAAAAGCGTTGCCGAACTGCGCGAGCGCATCCAGCTCGACTTCACTCCGCAAGGCCTGGGCAACCAGGCGGCGATCGAGCGCGCCATCGAGTACTTTTTGAAAGACAGCCTGTCGGTGCACCACCCGCAGTGCGTGGCGCACCTGCACTGCCCGAGCCTGGTGATTAGCCAGGCCGCCGAAGTGCTGATCAACGCCACCAACCAAAGCATGGACTCCTGGGATCAGAGCCCGTCGGCCACGCTGATCGAAATGAAATTGATCGAGTGGCTGCGCGCCCAGGTCGGTTACCAGCCCGGCGACGCCGGGGTGTTCACCAGCGGCGGCACCCAGAGCAACCTGATGGGGCTGATGCTGGCGCGCGATGCGTTCTTCGCGCGTCAGGGCCACTCCGTGCAGCAGGACGGTCTGGTGGGCGATCTGCGCAAGCTGAAAGTGTTCTGTTCTGAAAACGCCCACTTCTCGGTGCAGAAGAACATGGCGCTGATGGGCCTCGGCTACCAGTCCGTCACCCTGGTGAAAACCGATCGCTTCGCCCGCATGGACGTGAACGATCTGGCGGACAAACTGGCGCAGGCGAAGGCCAACGGCGAGCAGGTGATGGCGATCGTCGCCACCGCCGGCACCACCGACGCCGGCGCGATCGACCCGCTGCGCGATATCGCGCGGCTGGCGGCGGAGCAGAAAATTTGGGTGCACGTGGATGCGGCCTGGGGCGGCGCGCTGCTGCTCTCCGAGCAGTACCGCGACTACCTGGACGGCCTGGAGTTGGTGGACTCCATCACCCTGGACTTCCACAAGCAGTTCTTCCAGACCATCAGCTGCGGCGCCTTCCTGCTGAAAGACGCGCGCCATTATGAGCTGATGCGCTATCAGGCGGCCTACCTGAACTCCGAGTTCGACGAGGCGCAAGGCGTGCCGAACCTGGTCTCCAAATCGCTGCAGACCACCCGCCGCTTCGATGCGTTGAAGCTGTGGATGGGGCTGGAAGCGCTGGGGCAGAAGCAATACGCCGAGATCATCGATCACGGCGTCACGCTGGCGCAACAGGTGGCGCGTTACATCGCCGACCAGGAATCGCTGGAACTGGTGATGCAGCCGCAGCTGGCCAGCGTGCTGTTCCGTTACCGTCCGGCGCAGCTGGCGGCGAAAGGCGACGCAGCGGTCGCCCTGTTCAACCAGCGCATCGGCGACGCCTTGCTGGAATCAGGCCGCGCCAACGTCGGCGTGACCGAGTTCGATGGCGTGACCTGCCTGAAAATGACGCTGCTGAACCCGATCGTGACGCTGGAAGACATCAAGCTGTTGCTGGCGCTGGTCGAGAAAACCGCGCAGCAGCTGCCGGCGTAACGTCGTCCCCCTGCCTGTAAAGCCGATAACGTTTGTTATCGGCTTTTTTATTGCTCATCAATCGCAGGAGACGCAGCGCTTACGCTGATATACTGCAGCAAACGCCTTCCCTATTTCCAGCGCCACAGGATAAACGCATGACCGACCCGGATTTCAACCTGCTGATCGCGCTCGACGCGCTGCTGACGGCGGGCAGCGTTGCCGGCGCGGCGCGCCGTCTCGGTTTAAGCCCCTCGGCGATGAGCCGTACCCTCAGCCGACTGCGCGCGGCCACCGGCGATCCGCTGTTGGTGCGCGCCGGCCGTCATATGGTGCTGACGCCCTATGCCGAAACGCTGTGCGAGCGGGCACGGCACGCGACGTTCGAAGCGCGCGCTGTGTTGCGCCCGGCGCAGGGAGCATTGGATCCCGCCGCGCTGGATCGTACCTTCACGCTGCGCGCCAACGACGGCTTCGTCGAGGCCTTCGGCCCGGCGCTGATCGCCGCCGCTGCCGAACAGGCGCCGCGGGCACGGTTGCGCTTTGCGCCCAAGCCGGAGAAAAGCGACCGCCCCCTGCGTGAAGGGCTGGTCGATCTGGAGATCGGCGTGCTGGGTGACATGGGCCCGGAAATCCGCCTGCAGGCGCTGTTCCGCGATCGCTTCGTCGGCGTGATGAGAACCGCACATCCGCTGGCGCAGCAGCGCGAGATCGGCGCCGTCGACTACGCCGCCTGCGGCCACGTGGTGGCCTCGCGCAGCGGGCGCATCCTCGGGCCGGTAGACGCCGCGCTGGCGGAGCTGGGGCTGGCACGCCATATCGCCGCCGTGGTGCCGAGCTTTCCGGCCGCGCTGGCGGTGGCGCAGGCCTCGAACCTGTTGGCGTTGCTGCCCGCCTCTTTCCTCCAGGCTCAACCTGCCGATGGCCCGCTGCGCGTCTTCGAGCTGCCGGTAAGAACGCCGCCCATCACCGTCTCGCAGATGTGGCATCCGCGTCTGGACGCCGAGACGGATCACCGCTGGCTGCGGCAGCTACTGCTGACGGTCTGCCGCCAACGCGTGCAGGAACCGCTTTGCGAATAGTGACAATGTCACTAAGTTTTGCCCTGCTGATGTCGAGTGATCCAGTCGACGGCAAAACCCCCATAGCCTGAGGGTTGTTCCCCCTCGCGCGATGGGAGAACATAGCATTCACGATGCCTGACTCAGTGAAATGCCCATGACGCTTCCCCCTCTCTGGCCGGTGTTCGACGGCCATAACGATCTGCTGCTCAACCTGTGGCTACAGCATGACGACGATCCGGTCGCCGCCTTTTATTCCCGCGTCACGCCGGGCCACCTCGATTTCTCCCGCATGCAGCGCGGCGGATTCTGCGGCGGGCTGTTCGCGGTATTTATTCCCCCGGTCAGCTATATCGCCCAGATGCGTAATCAAACGCCGGAGGAGGCGCAGGCCGCCTTCGATCCGCTGGCGATCGCCGAACGGCAGATCGCTATCCTTTATCAGCTGGAACAGGCTTCCCAGGGGCGGCTGCACATCTGCCGCACCGCCGCCGAGATAGAACAGTGCCGCCTCAACCGGCAAATGGCCGCGGTGCTGCATATCGAAGGCGCCGGCATGATCGATGCGGAGCTGACGCAGTTGGAGGCCTTCTACCGGCTGGGCGTGCGCAGCATCGGGCCATTCTGGAATCTGCCGAACGCCTTCGGCACCGGCGTCAGCGGGCCGTTCCCCGGCTCCCCCGATACCGGCCCCGGCCTGACGCCGGCCGGCGAGGCGCTGCTCCGCGCCTGCAACCAGCGCCGCATCATGATCGACGTCTCGCACATGAACGAGAAAACCTTCTGGCAAACCGCCGCGCTGAGCCGCGCACCGCTGGTCGCCACCCACTCCAACGTCCATGCCCTCTGCCCGCAGCCGCGCAACCTGACCGACGCACAGCTGGAGGCCATCGCCCAGAGCGGCGGGATAGTCGGCGTCAATTTCGGCACCGCCTTCCTGCGCGCTGACGGTAAACGTGACAGTGCAACGACCGACCTAACAGAAATTGTTAAACACGTTGAGTATTTGATCGCTAAACTTGGTGAAGATCACGTGGGATTTGGCTCTGATTTTGACGGGGTCAACGTACCGCAACCGTTGGAGGACGCCGCCGGCCTGCCGCGCCTGACGCAAGCGCTGGCGCAGGCCGGGTTCGATAACCGGCTGCTGGAGAAGCTGACCTGGCGCAACTGGCTGAACGTGCTCGCCGCCACCTGGGGTGAATAACCCGGTTACGCTTTAAAGGTTGCGATCTTCGTCACATTTCGCCAACATTGGGCCGGCCTAATGCGAAAATTTCTCATTGGGCTCGAACTATCACGATGCATGTAAAGGAGCACCGCTATGACTACCTGGACTAAACCTGAGTTTGTTGACCTGCGTCTGGGGCTGGAAGTGACGCTGTACATTTCCAACCGTTAATCGCCCGTCTGCCCGCCTTTCGCGCGGGCATTTCTTTCCTTCTTTTTCTGGTTCAGACATGCAGATAAAAGTTCTCGGCTCGGCAGCGGGCGGCGGCTTTCCCCAGTGGAATTGCAACTGCGACAACTGCCGGGGCGTTCGCAGCCACAGCATCAGCGCCACGCGCCGCACGCAGTCTTCCATCGCCGTCAGCGATGACGGTAAAAACTGGGTACTGTGCAACGTTTCACCGGACATTTGCCATCAGCTGCTGGCCTCGCCCGAATTGAACAATCCCGACGTGCTGCGCGGCACCGGTATCGGCGCGATCGTGCTGACCGACAGCCAGATCGATCACAGCGCGGGCTTGCTCAATTTGCGTGAGGGGTGCCCGCACCACGTCTGGTGCACACCTGAAGTGCATGACGATCTCAGCACCGGCTTCCCGCTGTTTCCCATGCTCTCCCACTGGAACGGCGGGTTGATTCACCACCCGGTAACGCCCGGTGAACCTTTTCACACGGCGGTCTGCCCGAACGTACGCTTTACCGCCATTCCATTGCTCAGCAACGCGCCGCCCTATTCGCCGTACCGCGATCGCCCGCTGCCGGGCCACAATGTGGCGCTGTTCATCGAAGATATCGCGCGCGGTGTCGGCCTGCTGTATGCGCCGGGCCTCGGTGAACCGGACGAAGCGCTGATGCCCTGGCTGCGCCGCGCCGACTGCCTGCTGATCGACGGCACGCTGTGGCGCGACAATGAGCTGGCCAACGCCGGCGTGGGGCGCAACACCGGCAAGGATATGGGGCACCTGGCGCTAGCGGAAGAGCACGGGCTGGCGGCCCTGCTCAGCGCCTTGCCCGCCAAACGCAAGATCCTGATCCACATTAACAATACCAACCCGATCCTCAATGAAGACTCGGCAGAGCGGCAGAGCCTGACCGCCGCCGGCATCGAAGTGAGCTGGGACGGCATGAACATCGAACTGTAGGGAATCGCCATGACGCAACCACGCCCCCTGACGCCGCAGGCATTTGAAGCGGCGCTGCGCGCCAAAGGCGCTTATTATCATATCCACCACCCGTATCACATCGCAATGCACAACGGCGAAGCGACGCGTGAGCAGATCCAGGGCTGGGTGGCCAACCGCTTCTACTACCAGACCAGCATTCCGATCAAGGATGCGGCGATCATGGCCAACTGTCCGCAGCCGGACACCCGCCGTAAATGGGTGCAGCGCATCCTGGATCACGACGGCTACGGCGGCAGCGAAGGCGGCATCGAAGCCTGGCTGCGTCTGGGCGAGGCCGTCGGGTTGCAGCGCGACGCCCTGCTTTCTGAACAGCTGGTGCTGCCGGGCGTGCGCTTTGCGGTGGATGCCTACGTCAATTTTGCGCGCCGCGCCTGCTGGCAAGAAGCGGCCTGCAGCTCGCTGACCGAACTGTTCGCACCGCAGATCCACCAGTCGCGCCTCGACAGCTGGCCGCAGCACTACCCGTGGATCGACGCCGCCGGCTACGACTATTTCCGCAGCCGCCTCGGCCAGGCCAACCGCGATGTGGAACACGGTCTGGCGCTGGCGCTGGACTATTGCGACACCGTCGAAAAGCAGCAGCGCATGTTGGAAATCCTGCAGTTCAAGCTGGATATTTTGTGGAGCATGCTGGACGCCATGAGCATGGCCTATACCCTGAACCGCCCGCCTTACCACAGCGTGACCGCCGCGCGGGTATGGCACAACCAGAGGCTGGTGTAATGACGCCGAATCCTGAACACACCCCGGTCTTCCGCCGCGGCTACCGCCTGCAATGGGAGCAGGTGCAAAACAGCCACGTGATCCTCTATCCGGAGGGCATGGCCAAACTGAACGACAGCGCCGCCGCCATTTTACAGCTGGTCGACGGCCACACCACGCTGAACGGCATCATCGCGCAGCTGAACGCCCGCTTCCCCGGCGCCGAGGGGTTGGCGGATGACGTGCTGGAGTTTTTCCAGCGCGCCTACGAACAAAAATGGGTGACCTTCCGTGACTGAGCCACGCGCGCCGACGGTCAATCCGCCGCTCTGGCTGCTGGCGGAGCTCACCTATCGCTGCCCGCTGCAGTGTCCCTACTGCTCCAACCCGCTCGATTTTGCCGCACAGGAAAAAGAGCTGACGACCGAACAATGGATCTCGGTATTTCGCCAGGCGCGGGCGATGGGCAGCGTACAACTCGGTTTCTCCGGCGGCGAGCCGCTGGTGCGTAAAGACCTGCCTGAACTGATCGCCGCCGCGCGCGATCTCGGCTTCTACACCAACCTGATCACCTCCGGCATCGGCCTGACCGAGAAGAAACTGCAAACCTTCGCCGACGCCGGTCTGGACCATATCCAGATCAGTTTTCAGGCCAGCGACGAAACGCTGAACGCCGCGCTGGCGGGCTCGGCCAAGGCGTTCCAGCAAAAGCTGGCAATGGCCAGGGCGGTCAAGGCGCTCGGCTACCCGATGGTGCTCAACTTCGTGTTGCATCGCCATAACATCGGCCAGATCGATCGCATTATCGAACTGGCGATCCAGCTGGATGCCGACGATGTCGAGCTGGCGACCTGCCAGTTCTACGGCTGGGCGCACCTGAACCGCGAAGGGCTGCTGCCGACCCGCGAACAGATCGCCGAGGCAGAAGCGGTGGTGAAACGCTATCGCGAGCGCATGGCCGCCGACGGCAAGCTGGCCAACCTGCTGTTCGTCACGCCGGATTACTACGAGGAGCGGCCTAAAGGCTGCATGGGCGGTTGGGGGGCCATCTTCATGAGCGTGACGCCGGAAGGCATGGCGTTACCCTGCCACAGCGCCCGTCAGTTACCGATTACGTTTCCGTCGGTGCTGGAGCACGATCTGCAGCATATCTGGTACCACTCCTTCGGCTTTAACCGCTATCGCGGCTATGACTGGATGCCGGAGCCCTGCCGGTCCTGTTCGGAGAAAGAGCAAGACTACGGCGGCTGCCGCTGCCAGGCGTTCATGCTGACCGGCAACGCCGACAACGCCGACCCGGTGTGCGGCAAATCGCCGCACCACGGCACCATTCTGGCGGCGCGTGAAGCGGCGAATCGCTCGCAGATCGGTATCGATCAGCTGCGTTTTCGCAATCAGACCAACTCCCGACTGATCTTCAAGGGCTGACGATGACACTCGCCGCTTCGTGGCAGCTCGATAACGGTTTGGCCGTCAGGGCGATAAGCACCCCTGGCGCCGAGGCCGCCGCCGCGCTGGTGCGCATCGAGGCGGGCAGCTTTCAGGCGCCTGCCGCCTGGCCGGGCCTGGCGCATCTGCTGGAGCATATGCTGTTTCGCGGCAGCGCGAACTTCAGCGCGCAAGATGGGCTGATGGGCTGGACGCAGGCGGCCGGCGGCCGGCTAAACGCCACCACCCAGGCCACGCAAACCGCGTTTTTCTTTGAAGTGGGCGCTGACCCTCTGGCGGAGGGGGTGGCTCGGCTGAGCGATATGCTCGCCGCCCCGCAGCTGGCGGCTGAGGCCATCGCCCAGGAGATCGAGGTTATCGACGCCGAATACCGCCTGTTGCGCGCCGACGGTGAAACCCGCTGCGAAGCGGCGCAGCGGCAGATGTTCAGCGGATTTGACGCGCTGCATCGCTTTCATATCGGCAGCCGCGCCGCTTTCGGCAGCGATATTTCCGCATTGCAGCAGGCGTTGCGGCAGTTTCACCACCACTATTACCGCACACCGAACATGACGCTGTGGCTGCAAGGCCCGCAATCGCTCGAGCAGCTGCATGCGCTGGCGCAGCGCTACGGTGGCGGCTTGCCGTCGGGCAGCGCCACGCCGCCCGAGACATTGCCGCCGCTGGCCGCCGGACAAGATTACACGCTGTCTCTTCCCGGCGCGCCTCAGCTGCGGCTGGTGTTTGCTCTGCCGCACTGCCGTTCACGCGGCTGGCTGCGACGGCTTGAGCGTTTATTGCTGGACGATGCCCCTGGCGGGCTGCTGGCACGGCTGCGCGCGCACGCGTGGGGCGACGCCGTTCGTCTGGATTATGCCCGCTGCGGCGAAAACAGCGCCCTGCTGAGTTTTATTTTCACCGTCAATCACGGCTCGGCGTCTGAGGCCGCCCATATCGAAAGCGCCTTGCTGGCATGGCTGCAGGCGCTGAACGCGCTGACACCGGGCCAGCTCGAGCATTTCGGGCAACTGGCGAACCGCGATTTTCACCGTTTGGCGCCGCTCGCTCAGCTGCGGGCCCGGGCATTGGGGCTGCCGCCGACGGAACAGCATGACGACTGGACACGGCAACTCGCTATGCTGATGGCAGCGCCGCGCCGCCGCCTGGCCGTGCTGCCCGAGGGGGGCGGTGAAACGCGCGAAATCCAAGGGCTGCCGCTGACCCTTGGCCCCTTCGTCGGCGCCGCGCTGACGCCTACAGTGGAGCCTTTCCGCTTTTTCTCCGTTTCGGCGGCGCTGCCGATACCGCCCTTGCCGGCCGGCCAGGCGCCGCTGCAGCATCTACGTTCCGGCGAGGCGCAGCCGGTGCTGTTGCTGCGCCCATCGTCGCATGGCGCACTCAGCGAAGAACAGGCCTGTGGTTTGCAGGCGGCATTGCGCCCCGGAGCGGCCGAGTTAGCGCATCGGGAGGGACATTTAAGCGTCGAACGCCACCAGGGTGTGTGGCTGCTGCAGCTGGCGGGCAGCCACGGGCTGATCTGCCACGGCCTGAACGTCGTGAACCGGGCCCTGGCGGTGCCGTCGCCGGCCGTCATCAACGAGGCGGCGAGAAACCTGCGCCACGCGCAGTTAAAACAACAAAACGATATCGCCATTCGCCGCCTGTTAGCCCAATTGCCGGCGGCGTTGAACGTCTCTACGGCAACGGCGCCACACTGGCATGCCACCCTGGTCGGCGGCGATGGCGAGTTAAAACGGCGGCTGTCACATTTGCTGTATGACTTCCCCTACGCCATAACGGCTGAGCCGCAAACGCCGCCGCGTTTACATCCTCCTGTCACGCTGACGGAAAGCGGCGCCGAACACGCTTTGCTGCAGTTTTACCCGCTGCAAAGCGATGAAGCCGAAGGCCGCTGGGCGCTGCGCGTGCTGGCCCGGCTTTACGCGCCGCGCTATTTTCAGCGGCTGCGCGTGGAACGCAACGTGGGCTACGTGGTGCAATGCACCTTCCACCGCTGCACCCATGTCGAAGGCCTGCTGTTCGCGCTGCAATCCCCGACGTTCACCGCGGAACAGCTGCGGCAGTTAACCGACGAATTCTTGCAGCAGATGCATCATGAGCTGACGCACGTTAGCGTTGGTGAGCTGGAGCAAACGCAACAGGCGCTGCAACAAAACTTGCAACGCCTCAGCGCCGAGCCGTTGCAACGCGCGCGGGAGATTGCGTTGGAAAATCGCGCGACCATTGCTGCCGCTGCGCCAATCACGCTGACACAACTGTTGCACTGGCAGCAGCGGCTGTTCGTTGCCGGCTGATATTGCGCCGGTGTCCACCCGACGCAATATAAACGCAGCAAGACAACGAATAACCAAGGGAACGATATCTCAGAAAATCGTGAGCGGAGCGACGTGAAACCTGATGACCGCGTTCAGAAGCGCCGGCCGAGGCCGAGGGATAAGAAGGCGTTGTTGGCTAGTTATTTCTCTTCAAGATTTTTCCTGTCTCAGCCCAGATTTGACTACGGTAATGATCGTCTTCCTGAGAGAAGAAAAGTACGGTTAGCCCATCCTTGTCCAACAGCGCAATGCCATCGGGGGCGGGACGCCATGCGGCAGGCTCTTGCGGCAATACGTCGGGCGTGCAATCAGACAAGAATTTCAGGCTATAGCCGCCAGCCGAATCCACACTCTCCGTGTTGAGCTGCACAACACAAGATTTTGATTTATCACTGACCGTCCACTGCCCGGATAGCGTTTCGGCGGAAGGTAAAACCAGGCTGCTTGCCATAGAGACTCCTGAAAACAAGAATATTATTCCGACAAGAATAAATTTATACATAGGTGGCCCATGTGAAACGGTGGGCATCATCGCCCACCGTTGCCATTTTAAACGATAAAATCAACAGCGACGTCAGCCTGTCCAACGATGTGCACCAGGAAGTCTGGATTTGCACCGCCCTGGATGTTGAAGGCCAATTCACTCAGATTGTTCTGGATATCATAGGACAATAGCGCCTCACCGGCCTGCCCGCTGAAATGATCGACGAACTGAATGAAATCACTGCCTTTATCGCCTTGGTTGAAGAAGGACAGATCGATCTTGTCCTTGCCTGACTCAAAGTCCCAAATTGTATCAGGTGCCTGAACAGGCGAGTCATTAAGATCAGAGAAGACAAAAATGTCATTACCGTCTCCTCCCCATAATTGATCCTGACCAGCCCCGCCGTAAATAACATCATTGCCGGCGCCGCCTTTGAGCGTATTGTCTGCGTGATTCCCAACGATGATGTCATTACCTGAGCCCCCTATCGCGTTTTCGATGGTGACACCGGCAGCGATGGAAACATTCCCTTTTAATCCCCCGACGTCGGAGAAAGCGCCTTCGTTCAAGTTGATACGTTGATTTTGGCTATACCCCGAGAAATCAAGGGTATCATTACCACCTGCATCCCAGACAGACATCACCAGCTTGTCGTGGCTGCCCTTGAGTGTATAGAAGTCTCGGCCTGTATTTGAATTAAACCCGTAAACGGTGTCGCCGGTTCGGGTGGTCATGTTGGCACCGTAAAGATGTTGGATGGCCGCGATATCATCAACCAGCGGTGCAGCGGCATAGTAGTGGCCATGATCCGCATCGGTAATGGATTCATTCCAGTAACTCATTACGCTAAACTGCCGGGTATCTTCGGCGTAAACTGCCTTGGTATAATTTGGGCTTCCTTGCCCCGCATTATACGTTCCCGGATGATCTAACCCGAGAGTATGGCCAACTTCGTGGGTAATGGTTAAACGGCCGTAATTACCCAGCTCAGGGTGCAAGTTTTCAGAATGGTTCTTAATATTATACCAACTTTGCCCATCAGAATTGTATCCTCTGTAGTCATTGCCATTATATGAGAATGGTTTCAAGGCATACGCTTGCCCTTTCCCCTCATAATTCCCAAAAGTAATATTGGAAGGTTGATCCGATGCCACTTCGACAAACTTTAGGTTGGCAACATCGGCCCAGGATTGCAAAGATAACTTCGCCTGTTCTTGTTGATGTTGCGTGAACGCACTTAGCCCCGTATCGCGTTCTGAGGAGCGGTGGCCCAGGTTCAGTTCGTTATATTCCCAATCCGGGAAGGAATAGGTCACCGTCGCATCTTTGCCCGTGACGTGAACGCCATTCCAGGTTTTATCGCTGCGCGCTATCTGCAACCCCGCATCATTTATGTCATAGGACGGTTTATTATTGATCGTTAAACCATTCCCGCGCTCATGGTAGTGAATAAGATCGTTAACACTGTCCCAACCTGTTTTGTTTCCATTCATGGTATTACCCATAGCTTTCTCCACAAAGAAGCTAGTATTAATATGACATCCGAAATGTCTCTTGGGGTTAATCAAAGTCCTGAGAATAGCGGTAACCCGATACGCCCCATTCTTTTTGCCAATTCCTTTACACCCAGAGAGTAAATTTAATTTTAACCGCCCGAGGCCTCCTTACCCATGATTGAGAACGTATGCAACTCCGTGAGATCGCGATATATCCGCGAAAAATGCGTGGAAATAATAGACCGCCTTGATCCGGCCATGGCTTAATACTGAGATCTGCTGGTTGAGGCTAAGTGAAGATGCCGCCCAAGAGGCCTGATGACAACTGCCGTTCGATACATTGTCTCGTTGCCAGAGACCACAGCAGACGTGGTCTCGTGTGATGAACGTTGCCTGTCATCCGAACCGCTACCTGGGGATCATTACGTGAATGCATTTGCGACACTATCCAGTTTTGCTAATGATTATCATTCGCGAGGCTATCTCACACGTCAGCAAAGTGTCAACAGATGAAACAAAACATTTCTTGATTTATATCATCACTTTTCTCGTCATCGCCCGGGAACCGTGCTTTGGCGTCTGTTGAAACGTGCATAAAATGGTGAGCATCACCGCCATAAGCGAGGATTTCTTCAGTATTGGTGCATAGCGCAAGCAAAATGCCGAGCGCAACAACAGCATGGCAGCTAAACATTTCGCCACATTGAAACATCAATATTGATTACTTTTTCAGACAGTAAAACATCGTAGTCAGAGCACTTATTTTTCGATGCAATATAAGAGGGGCTTATAAATAACAGGAGTATTCCTAATGCGTTCTTGCGTAATCTATTTCATGCTACCAGGCTGGTTCTTAGCCACGCCCGCTGGCTATTTCCATTTTCATTGGCAATGACTATATTGAAAGAGGCTCTGCTATAGAGCAAGAATATGGGTAATTTTCCGAGGAAATACCGCATGACCCTGTTGCCCAAGCAGAGTAATAACAAAAATCCGATTGATCTCTATAGCGAAATCGTAGACGACTTGCCAGGTCTGATTTGCTTCGGCAACCGCCTTGGCGGTTACTTCAATAAGCAGTGGCGCGACTATACCGGCGCCATCGCCGGTGAGCACTCCGCCGCAGACTGGCTCGATGCACTGCATCCCGACGACCGCGATCGCCTGGCCGCGCAATGGCGCCAGGCGATCGTTGCCCTCTCCTCGTTCGCCGGCGAAGCCCGTCTGCGCGAGCGCAGCGGCGCCTACCGGTGGTTTATGCTGGCGTTTAACGCCCGTCAGGACGGCATGGCGCAGGAGCCCAGCTGGTACCTCACCGCCACCGACATCCATCCGCAAATGCTGCAACGCCAGCAAAACGTTCAGGCGCTCTCTATCCAGCAAGACATGCTGGACGCCAGCGTCGACTGCATCAAAGTGATCAATCACGACGGCACGCTGCGCCACATGAATCGCTCCGGCAGCCTGGCGCTCGGTCTTGATCCGGCGCAAAAAGAGTTTGGCATGCCCTGGCTGGGGCTGCTGTCCCCCGAGATCCGTCGCCGCGGCGGCAAGGCGCTGCGCAACGTCAGAGCCGGAAAAAATGCGCGCTTCACCGGATTGAGCGTGACGCCTCAGGGTAAAAAACAGCACTGGGACAACATTCTCACACCGGTCAGCGATGAACACGGCGCCGTGGCCGAGATCTTGTGCGTCTCGCGCGACGTGACGTCGCAACGCGTGATGGAACAACGTCTGTTGCTCGCCAGCGAATATGACGAATTGACCGGCCTGCCCAACCGGCGCTTATTCAAGAAAAAGCTGAAGCAAGAGATGAAACGCGCCCTGCACGGCAAAAAGTCGCTTGGGCTGATGCTGCTGGATCTTGACCACTTCAAGCTGGTGAACGACACGCTGGGCCACGCGGCGGGCGACCATCTGCTGCGGGTCTTGGGTAAAAGGCTCAGCGCCTGCATGAGTGCGCATTCGTTCGTCTCCCGCCTCGGCGGCGACGAGTTCGCCGTGGTGATCAGCGATGTCGAAAACGAGCAGGATATTTTCCGCATCGCCAACAAGTTTCTGCTGCAGTTGGAGACGCCGATCACCCACGGCGGCAAGACGCTGCATTGCGGCATGAGCATCGGCGGCGCCATCTATCCCAAAGACGCTCGTGACGCTTCGGAGCTGATGAAATGCGCCGATACCGCGCTGTATGAACTGAAAGACGGCGGCCGCGGCGGCGTCTACATGTTCGATCGCAAGATGATGGACAAAGCCCGCGCCCGCGCCAGCCAGCTCAACTACGCGCGCCAGATCGTGCGCGACAACTGCATCCGCCCCAGCTACCAACCGAAAGTCTGCCTGATCGACGGCAGCATCGTCGGCTTTGAAGCGCTGCTGCGCTGGCACTGCCCGCAAAACGGCGTACAGCTGCCGGCGACGGTAAGTGAGGCCTTCAACGACTACGAATTGGCAACCAAGATCAGCGAAGCCATGCAGCTGAAAGTCTTCGCCGATATCGCCCGCTGGCGCGCGGCCGGCGTGGCGGTGCGGCCTATTTCGCTGAATGTGTCGCCGATCGAGTTTTTACGCGACAACTACGCCGAAACCTTCCTGCAACGTCTGCTGAAGTTCCGCATTCCCCATCACCTGATCGAACTGGAAGTGACCGAACACGCGTTCAACAAGCACGGTTCGAAATACGTACTGCGCGCGCTGCAAATGCTTAAAGAGATGGGTATTCGCATCGCGCTGGACGACTTTGGCACCGGCCACTCCTCATTCAGCCATATCATGGATTACCCGCTGGACTGCATTAAGCTGGACTGCGACTTTATTCAACGCATGAACACCGAACCGGCGATCCTGGCGATCGTGGAAAGCATCGGCATTCTCGGTCAAAAACTGTCGATCGATATCATCGCCGAAGGCGTGGAAACCGAGCAGCAGCGCCAAACGCTGTGCGAAGCCGGTTTCCATATCGGCCAGGGTTTTCTGTTCAGCCGGGCGGTGGAGTCCCAGCAGGTGCCCGAGTTGCTGCAGGCGATGCCGCAGTTTGTCGAGGGCCGCTAAGCGCCCTGCCGTTCGCCGAACGGTGCCAGCTTCATGCCGACCAGCGTCACCACGCAGATGATCGCCCCGGCGTAAAAGGTGGAGGCGGAACCGAACAGTTCCCACAGGGTTCCGGCGCCGAGACTCGCCAGCAGCAATGCCGCGCCACCGATCAGATTGAACATGCCGAACGCGGTGCCGCGCAGGTGCGCCGGCGCAGTGTGCGCCACCATCGCCGCCAACAGTCCCTGCGTCATGCCCATGTGCACGCCCCACAGCGCCACGCCAAACAGCACGCCCGCCCAATGATCGCTCAGCGCCAATACCAGGTCGGCGGCGATCAGCACCAGCAGCCCGGCTTTCAGCAATCCTTCATGGCTCATGCGGTCGGACAATTTACCGAACGGATAGGCCGAACAGGCGTAGACCAGATTCATGGCGACCATCACCAGCGGGATCAACGCCAGCGGCGTGCCGCCCTGCTGCGCCTTCAACACCAGGAACGCTTCACTGAAGCGCGCCAACGTGAAGATCGCGCCGATGCTCACCACCCACCAATAGCTGCGCCCCAATAGCCGCAGGTTGGCGCGGGTGATCGGGTTGGTGCGTTTGTGGGTTATCGCGGCGGCCGGCTCTTTCAGGCCGAAAAACAGCAGCGCAATCGCCAGCGCCGCCGGGATCGCCGCCACCCAGAAGATGGCGCGAAAATCGTTGTGCCACAGCAGCATCAGGCCGACGGCCAGCAGCGGCCCTAAAAAGGCGCCAACGGTATCCAGCGACTGGCGCAGCCCGAAAGCCGCGCCGCGGATCTCCGGCGGCGTCACGTCGGCCACCAGGGCATCGCGCGGCGCCCCACGGATGCCTTTGCCCACGCGATCCAGCAGGCGCGCGCTCATCACCATGCCGGACGACGACGCGATGGCGAAAAACGGTTTGCTGATGGCGCCCAGCCCGTAGCCCAGCAGCGCCAGCCCCTTGCGTTTGCCGAGGTAATCGCTGAGCACGCCGGAGAACACCTTGACGATCAACGCCGTCGCCTCCGCCAGCCCTTCGATCAACCCGATGACGATCACGCTGGCACCGAGCGTCGTCGCCATAAACAGCGGCAACAGGCTATGGATCATCTCCGAGGAAACGTCCATCAGCAGGCTCACGCCACCCAATATCCACACGCCGCGCGGTATGCGCGAAACGCGACGACATGGTGCATCCTCGATCGATTCAGCGCCGCCAGAGGCGCCTCATGATTTTTCCAAGATTGGTTAGTTGATTTTGTTCGTTCACAGATCTGCCGCCTTTAGAGATAGTGCAACGACCGTGTGACACCCATAATAATGAAGGTAATTAACATAATGATATATAGCAAAAAGATGATAGTGATTGCGGCGCTGCTGAGTTTTTCCGCCGCCGCCGCACCAGGCGTGGATCTCGTCGCCAACGAAACGCCGATCCACACGGTGAAGAGCGCCGAAGCCGTGGCCAAAATCCCCGCCGGCTTCCGGTTCGTGGAACCCGGCACGCTGACGGTCGCCATTTCTCTGCTGGGCAGCGGCCCGCCGTTCGGCCTGTACGCCCGCGACAATAAAACGGTGATTGGCAGCGAGGCGGACATTGCGCGCCTGGTGGCCGACGGTTTGGGGTTAAAACTCAAGCTGGTGCCCACCTCGTGGGAAGACTGGCCGCTGGGGGTGGCCTCCGGCAAATATGACGCCGCGGTTTACAACATCACCGTGACCAACGAACGCAAGACCAAATTCGATTTCGCCACCTATCGGCAGGATACGCTGGGTTTCTACGTCAAATCCGACAGTAAAATCACCCAGATCAAAACCGCGCCGGATATCGCCGGTAAAAAGATCATCGTCGACTCCGGCACCAATCAGGAAGCGGTGCTGCTGGCCTGGGACAAAGAGAACCGCGCCAAAGGGCTGGCGCCGCTGCAGCCGGTGTATGTCACCGACAAGGCCGCCTCCACGCTGGCTATTCAGTCCGGCCGCGCCGACGCCACCTTCGGGCCCAACGTTTCCGGCGCTTATCAGGCGCGGCTGACCGGCAAAACCCGGCTGGTGGGCATCGTGCCCGGCGGCTGGCCGAAGACCGCCAACATCGCCGTCACGCTGAAGAAAGGCAACGGCCTGGTGGACGCGGTGCAGGCTTCGCTCAACAGCGCCATCGCCAACGGCAGCTATCTGCAGGTGCTGGATCGCTGGGCGGAGAGCGACGAGAAGATTGCCCATTCCGAGATTAACCCGCCGGGGCTGGGGGATTGAGAGAGCAACAGGCCCCGCGCAGCGGGGCCTTATCGCCGCTCAATCGCGCCGCCTTATTCCGCCGCCGTTTTCTGCCTCCCCAGCTTGCGGTACAGCGTGCTGCGTGAAACGCCGAGCGCCTTCGCCGCCCGGCTGAGATTGCCGCCCGCCCTGTCGATCGCCGCCTGCAGCGCCCCCAGATCGGTATCGGCGTTCTCTTGCCGCGGCGCCAGCACCGCGATGGACTGAGGAAGATCGTCCAGGGTAAGCACCGCATGATCGTCCGCCAGCGCCAGCAGCACCTTGAGCGTACTCAACAGTTGCCGCACGTTGCCGGGCCACGGATAGCGCGCCAGCATCGCCAGCGCCTCCGGCAACAGACGAATGTCGCGCCGCTCGCCGCCCAGATCTCGCCACAGCTGCAAAATGAAGGCCTCCAGCTGCGCCCGCTCTCTGAGCGGCGGAATGCGCAGACTGTATTCCTGTATGCGGTACAGCAAATCCTCGCGAAACGCCCCCGCCTCTACCTGCCGATGCAGATCGTGGTGCGTGGCGCAGACCAGCGCGAATTCGACCGGATAAGCGCTGCGGCTGCCGAGCGGGGTGACCGTTTTTTCCTGTAATACCCGCAGCAGGCGCGTTTGCAGGCCCGCTGGCATGTCGCCGATTTCATCGAGAAACAGCACGCCGCCGTCCGCCTCGCGGATCTTGCCGATGTAGCCTTTCGGATTGGCGCCGGTAAACGCCCCCGGCGCATAGCCAAACAGTTCGGATTCGATCAGCGGCTCAGGCAGCGCCGCGCAGTTGATCGCCACGAAGTTGCCGTTGCGCCAGCGGCTCTCTTGAAACAGGCGGCGGCTGAAATGCTCTTTACCACAGCCGGTTTCGCCGGTCACGCACAGCGAAAGGCCGGCGTTGAGAATGCGCAGCGCTTTCTGATGCTGCTCGTCGTGCCGTTCCGCCGGCGGCGCAGAACGCAGAGCGCTGACGCGGCGCTGCGGCGCCTCAAGCAACGAATAATAGTGCTGTTGATTGCCTGCCAGCGTCTGGCGCGGTGCCCCGGAAGGCTGTCGCAACAGGTCGGGAAACAGCTGGGTGAACTCAACGGAGCCGAATGAGGCCGACGAGAGCTGGAACTCCATCATCGCCAGTCGATTGGCAGCGATCAGCACTTCGTCGTGAAACACCAGTAGCAGCTCTTGCGCACTGCCCAGGCAGCGGGCATCGGCGTGCAGACGCAGCGTCCAGTGGCGGTCGGCGATCGCGCTTCTGACCCAGCGGTGTTCGATATGCCGCACCGCCTGCATGATCAGGCGCTGTGCATCGCGGTACGGGCGCTGCGCGGGTGCGGAGAGATCCAGTATGCCGGCAATGCGGCCATCCGGCCGATAGATCGGTGCGGCGGTGCAGTTCAATCCGGCATTTTGGTTGAGAAAATGCTGGTCGCCGCGCACTTCGCAGAACGCGCCCAGCGCCAGCGCGGTGCCGATGGCGTTGGTGCCCCGCTCCGCTTCTCCCCACTGGTTGCCCGGCGCCAGCGCAAAGCGCGACGCCTTATGCAGAAAGTCAGTATTGCCGCGGGTTTCCAGCACCAACCCGTCGGCGTCGGCGATCACCACAATGGCGGGCTGGCGCGTAATTTGCGCGCCCAGCTGCTCGATCAGCGGCTGTACCCGCTGCGGCACCCAATCGTTGCGGCTGCGCAGCTCTTCGAGCAATCCGGCTTTGATAAACGGGATATGTTGATCGGTGCGCGTCAAGCCATAACCCTGGCTGCGTTGCCAGGATTCCGCCAACGGCTGGGTCAGCAAGCTGGCGCCCTCTGCGGGCAAGCGGTCGTCAGACAACATGCGTTTCTCCCCCGTTCGCGAGTGTTGCAAATGTGTATCATAAATGTGTACCAGGCGTTGCGACACGGGACACAAAAAATCATCGGCGACGGCGGCGCCGCCCGAAGTTCTCAGCCCTCTCAATGCTTAAGGTTTTAATAACTCGTTCTTTTTTTTTACGGATGCTACCTCTGTCGCTAATCTGGCACGCGCCGTGCTTCTCTGTGCTGCGGCGACATGCCGCATTCACAGGCGCAGCCCAATAGCGCCGCTTTTCATCTGCAGAGAGGTGCTTAACATGAAATATGTCCACCCCGGTTTGCCTGGCTCGCTGGTTTCGTTCCGCAAACGCTATGGCAACTACATTGGCGGCAAATTCGTCGAACCGGTATCCGGCAACTACTTCACCAACACCTCGCCGGTGACCGGCCAGCCGATCGCCGAATTCCCGCGTTCCGACGCCAAAGACATCGAGCTGGCGCTTGACGCGGCGCATGCGGCGGCGAACGCCTGGGGTAAAACCAGCGTGCAGGAGCGTTCCAACGTGTTGCTGGCGATCGCCGATCGCATCGAATCGCGGCTGGAGATGCTGGCGCTGACCGAAACCTGGGACAACGGCAAACCGATCCGCGAAACCCTGAATGCCGATCTGCCGTTGGCGGTCGACCATTTCCGTTACTTTGCCGGTTGCCTGCGCGCGCAGGAAGGCACCGCGGCGGAGATCGACCAGAACACCGTGGCCTACCATATCTATGAACCGCTGGGCGTGGTCGGCCAGATCATTCCGTGGAACTTCCCGCTGCTGATGGCCGCCTGGAAACTGGCGCCGGCGCTGGCGGGCGGTAACTGTGTGGTGCTGAAACCGGCGGAACAAACGCCGCTCGGCATCAGCGTGCTGATGGAAGAGATCGGCGATCTGCTGCCGCCGGGCGTGCTCAACGTGGTGCAAGGTTTCGGCGCCGAGGCCGGCGAAGCGCTGGCGCGCAGCAAACGCATCGAAAAAATCGCCTTCACCGGCTCCACGCCGGTTGGCCGCCACATCCTCGCCTGTGCGGCGGAGAACATCATCCCCAGCACCGTCGAGCTGGGCGGAAAATCGCCGAACATTTATTTTGAAGACATCATGCAGGCGGAACCGGAGTTTATCGACAAGGCGGTTGAGGGGCTGGTGCTGGGCTTCTTCAACCAGGGGGAGGTTTGCACCTGCCCTTCACGCGCACTGATCCAGGAGTCCATCTACCCGCAGTTCATGGAGAAAGTGCTGGCGCGTATCGCCACCATCCGCCAGGGCGATCCCTTCGACACCGAGACCATGATCGGCGCCCAGGCGTCAAAACAGCAGTACGACAAGATCCTGTCCTATATCGAGATCGCTAAAAACGAGGGAGGCAAAATCGTTGCGGGCGGCGAGCCCGCTCAGCGCGGCGACGAAGTGCAAAACGGTTTCTACCTGCAGCCGACGCTGATTACCGGCAACAACAGCATGCGTTTCTTCCGCGAGGAGATCTTCGGGCCGGTGATTGGCGTCACCACCTTCAAGGATGAGGCCGAAGCCCTGGCGCTGGCCAACGACACCGAGTTCGGGCTGGGCGCCGGGCTGTGGACCCGCGACATCAACCGCGCTTACCGCATGGGCCGCGCGATCAAGGCCGGCCGCGTGTGGACCAACTGCTACCACCTGTACCCGGCGCACGCCGCGTTCGGCGGCTACAAGAACTCCGGCATCGGACGCGAAACCCACAAGGCGGCGCTGTCGCACTATCAACAGGTGAAAAACCTGCTGGTCAGCTACGACGCCAAGCCGCTGGGCCTGTTCTGAATCCGGCGTAATGACAAGAAGGCCACCCGCAGGTGGCCTTCTTTTTTCGCGTGGCCTACTTCGCCATGCCGAGATCGATCACCATGCGACCGCGAATGGTGCCCGCCTTCATCTCGTCGAAGATGGCGTTGATATCCCCCAGCGGCCGCTTGGTCACTTTCGGCGTCACCTTGCCTTCGGCGGCGAACTGGAACGCCTCCTTCAGATCTTCGCGCGTGCCCACCAGCGAACCCACCACCTGAATGCCGTCCAGCACCAGGCGCGGAATGCTCAGATCCATGCTCTCCGGCGGCAGCCCCACGGCCACCACTTTACCGCCGGCGCGCACCGCATTCACCGCCGAGTTGAAGGCGGCTTTCGCCACCGCCGTCACCACCGCCGCGTGAGCGCCGCCGGTTTGCTGCTGAATGATCTCCTCCGCGTTTTGCGTTTTGGAGTTGATGGTCAGATCGGCGCCGATCTGTTTGGCGAACTCCAACTGACCGTCGTTGACGTCGATGGCGATCACTTTGGCGTTAAACACGTTCTTGGCATACTGCAGCGCCAGGTTGCCCAGCCCGCCCAAGCCGTAGATGGCGATCCACTGTCCCGGTTTGATATCGGAAATCTTCACCGCCTTGTAGGTGGTGACGCCGGCGCAGGTGATGCTGCTGGCGGCGAAAGAATCGAGCCCATCCGGCACTTTCACCGCGTAGTCCGCCACCACGATGCACTCTTCCGCCATGCCGCCGTCAACGCTATAGCCGGCGTTTTTCACCGAGCGGCACAGGGTCTCGTTGCCGCTGACGCAGTATTCGCAATGGCCGCACCCCTGGTAAAACCAGGCGACGCTGGCGCGGTCACCCACTTTTAACGAGGTGACGCCCTCACCGACGGCGGAGACCACGCCGATGCCCTCATGCCCCAACGTAATGCCCGGCACCTCACCGAAATCGCCATTTTTCACGTGCAAATCGGTGTGGCACACCCCGCAACACTCCATTTTCAACGCCGCTTCGCCGTGCTTCAGCGGGCGCAGCACTTTATCCTGAATGTCTACGGTATGGTTTTTCGTCACTACGGCAGCTTTCATGGTGTTTTCCTTAGCAGAGTGGGAAGTACAGTTGTTAATGTAGTGACTGTATTCGGTGAGGGCAAGTGCCACCTGTTTTGTGTAAAAACAAATAATTAAATATGAATCAGTCTGCTTATTTCATAAAAAACCATTAACAGACGGCGCGATCGCCTTGAGGTTGGCAGCCGTGAACGATCGCGCCTCCACGGCTTGATTTACCCCTTGAAGCGATTAACAGGGATTTTGAGGTAGTGCCGCCCATCATCTTCGCAATCTGGCAGAACGCCGCCGCGAATATTGACCTGCAGCGCCATCAGCATCAATTCCGGATGCGGCAACGTGGCGTCTCGCTGCTTTCTTTGCGCGATAAATTGGGCTTTATCCATGTTGGCCACCCAGGGGTTGTTCTCGCGCTGCTCTCGCACGGTGCTTTCCCAGCGGGCCTCACGCCCCGCCGGGCGATAATCATGGCCGGTAAACAGGCGGGTATCCGCTGGCAGGCTCAAGATCCGCTGCAACGAATCCCACAGGGCTTCCGCATTTCCGCCGGGGAAATCGGCCCTTGCGGTGCCGCTGTCCGGCATGAAAAACGTATCGTGAATAAACGCCGCATCGGCGATGTGATAAGTGACGGACGCCAGGGTGTGGCCAGGAGACAGCAAGACTTCAGCACGCAGGTTGCCGATAAAAAAGACGTCCCCATCCGCAAACAGCGCATCCCACAGGGTCTCGGCAGGAGGCAATTCTTTCAAATTATAGATGTCTTGCCACAGCCCCTGCACAGCGGTAATTTTTTCGCCTATGCCGGTGAGGGCGCCGGTTTTCTGCGCCAGCCAGGTGGCGGCAGAAAAATGGTCGGCATGCGGGTGCGTATCCAGCACCCAGGCCACTCCCCATCCTTGCTGCTGGATAAAGCTTAAAATGGTGCGGGCCTGCTGATGCGAGACCGTGCCCGATCGGCGATCAAAATCCAGCACCGGGTCGATGATGGCGCAGCGACGCGCTGCGGGATCGGCGACGACATACTGCAGGCTGCCGCTTTCCGGCTCATAAAACGCGTGCACTTGCGCGTGAGGCTGAACGGCCTGATGCCGGCCATACCAGCCCAGCGCCTTATCGGCATCGGCGCCATACTCTGCGCACTGGCTGCGGAATTGCGCTTCGTCTATCTGGCCTTCGCGCAGCGCATACAGCAGGGAAAGGCAGGCAGAACGCGCTCCGCTCCTGCAATGCGCCAGGGTCTTCTCACCCCGCCGCAACAGGTAATGGAAGATATAAACGGTCTCCCAGGTCAGCGTGTCGAATGTGTAAGGCAGATAGACGTAGCCCATTCCCCATTGCTCAGCCAACGCTTTTTCTTGTTGATGGTTAAGGTACTCGCCCGGCTCTTCATCTGGCCGATTGTTGACGATAAACCGATAGCCTTGTTGATGCAGGATGGCGAAATCATTCGCTGCGGGCGCCCCCGAAAAGGAGAGCTGATGATGGTAAGTACGGATGTGCATATTTTTTCCTTTTGTTTTATAGGCTTTTAAAAAGCATATAAAGGGCCAGCACCAACAACATGCCGGCATAGAGCACACGGATAATGTCCTCGCGTTTTTTCAGGCGCTCGGTGAGCGCCACCCCCACGACGCCCCCCAGAACACCGCCGACGATGAGCCAGCAGGTAATGACCAGCGACACCTTGCCGGACATGGCATAGCTTGCGCTTGTCGATAATCCCATGGCGGAAACCACGACCAGTGAGGTCGCCACCGCTTCAACCAGCGAAAAGCGGAAGAACCAGAGCAGCGCCGGCACCACCAAAAATCCGCCGCCGATGCCCAAAAAACCGGCCACCGCGCCCAGCGCCAGCACGCTGGGCCACACGATGGCGGGATGAAATGTCGGATGGGAGGACGGTAATCCGTTGCCTGCCCGATGATTTTTTTTCAGCGTCAATCCGGCGACAACCAGCATCAGCAGAGAGAAAGGCAGGGTTAAATGGTGCCCGTCCGTCATTTTTCCCACCTGAGAGCCCGCCAGCGTTCCCACCACCGCCACCAGCGAAACGGTAACGCCGGTCCGCCACCGGACGTTTCCTTTGGCGGCATGAACAAAAAGATTGATCAGCGCGCTAATGGCAACGGACATGGCACTGGTGCCTATAACCAAGTGCGTATCCGGGATTTTCACCATATACAGCAACAAGGGCACGCAGACGATGGATCCGCCTCCCCCGGTCAGAGCCAGGAGAAATCCGACTATTCCCCCGGTTATCACCAACAGCGTCAGGGTATAAAAAGTAAAATGGAAAAAATCCAATGCATTAATTCCCTTTCGATATTTATGGCATTTATTAACGATCAGTTTGCGTTGATTGTCAAATAACTTATTACATTTGGCTATTACATATAGCAAAATCGAATATGCGAATTTTAATATAACCATAAGTTCTATAAATTATCTTTAAATCTGAGCCGCAACCCCCTACTTTCTTATGAAAGGAGACCTGCATGAAACCAGAAAAAATAAACACCCTGAAGAAAGTTGTTGTTATTGGCGGTGGTTCATCTGGCATCGGCGTCATCGCAAGCTTAAGGAAGCGAGTTAAAGATGCGGATATAATTGTCGTTGAACCCAATGACTGTCATTATTACCAGCCGGCATGGACCCTGGTGGGCGGCGGGCTCTTTGATATCAATAAAACGCAGCGCGCCATGCGCGATGTTATTCCTTCTGGCGTCTCATGGCTCCAGGACAGCGTTGTCAGGGTTGATCCCAATGAAAAATATATAGAGACCCGTCAGGGTAAACGCGTAAACTATGATTTCCTTATTGTTGCCTGCGGCCTTGTTTTACGTTGGGATAAAATAGAAGGCCTTGAAGAGACGTTAGGATTTAACGGCGTCACCTCTAATTATCGTTTTGATCTTGCAGAATACACCTGGCAACTGGTCCGGGAGATGCAAGGCGGCAAGGCGATATTTTCCCAACCCACGCTTCCCATAAAATGCGCCGGCGCGCCGCAAAAAGCCTTATATCTTTCATGCGACCATTGGCGGCGGCAAGGCGTTCTGAATAATATTAACGTCAATTTCTGTCTTGCGGGCACGGCGGTTTTTGGCATTCCGCAATTTGTCCCCCCGCTGAGCGGCTATTTGGAAAAATACCGTGCACAGGTCAACTTCAATCATAATTTAATCCGTATAGATGGCGAAAATCGGCAAGCGATATTTGCCGTGGAGACAAATGAAGAGGAAAAACGCGAGTTAACCCTGCCCTTCGATATGCTTCACGTGGTGCCGCCTCAATCAGCCCCGGCGTTTATTTCGCAAAGCGGACTCGCGGATGGCGCCGGCTGGTGCGATGTGGATAAATTGACGCTGCAACATAAGCATTGGCCGGATATTTTTGCGGTAGGCGACTGTTGCTCAACGCCAAACGCCAAAACCCTGGCGGCAGCGCGAAAGCAGGTGGTGGTGGTGGCGGAAAACGTCGCGGCACGTATTCATGGCACGCCTCTCACAGCCCATTATGATGGTTATGGTTCCTGTCCATTGACGGTCGAGAAAGGCAAAGTTGTGCTGGCGGAGTTTGGCTATGACGGTAAATTGCTGCCCACGTTTCCACTGCTCGACGCAACCCAGCCCAGCCGTATGGCCTGGTGGCTGAAAGCCTGGTTTTTACCCCGGTTTTATTGGGCGGGCATGCTGCGCGGGGTTGAATGGTTTGCCGGAAGCAAGCGGCCGTGATGCGCACTCGGCTCCCCTTGTCGCTCTGGCCGCAGCAGGCGCTTGACTATTTGGCGATACACAGCCACCATCGCTTGCGAGCCAGCAGGCTGATTGCAAGCCGTCACCACTAACCGGTCGATCAACGATGAAAAACGCACCCGCCGTTACGATTCACTACTGTTCACAATGCAACTGGTTGCTGCGCGCCGGCTGGATGGCGCAAGAGCTGCTGAACACCTTCGGCGACGATCTCGCCTCCGTCACCCTGATGCCGGGCACCGGCGGGGTCTACCAAATCAGCGTCGATGGCGTGATGATTTGGGATCGCAAGATTGACGGCGGCTTCCCCGATGCGGCGCAGTTAAAGCAGCGGCTGCGCGATCACAGCTTCCCCGATCGTTCTCTCGGCCACAGCGACGGTAAAAAAGCCAGACACTGAAGGCCGTCAGCGCCCCGTCGGCGGCTGCGCGCCGAGAATGCGCGGCATCGTTTCTTTCATCATTTCCATGAATTTGCGTAAACGCGCGGGATAATAGCTGGCGTAGGGATACAACAGGTAAATAGGCAGTGGCTCGGCTCGCCACAGGGGTAACAGCGTCTGCAGAGCGCCTTGCGCCAATTCTTCTTTCACCACCCAAGACGACACGATCGCGACGCCCAGCCCTTCCAGCGCCGCCTTGCGCGCCGCATAAAGGCTGTCGGTGCTCAACCTCGGCGCGATGTCGAAACGCCGCTGTTCACCGCTGGTCGCGTGGGTCAAGACGACCTCATTACGATAAAAACTGTTTACCGCCAGCCACGGCAATGAGGCCAAATCGTCGAGATCGACGATCGCCGGTCGTTCAGCCAACAGCGCCGGTGACGCCACCGTGCTGCGCGGCACCTCCGCCAGCAACACCGCCACGACCGACGGATCGGTCACCGCACCGACGTGAATGGCGCAATCCACCCCCTCGGGAATAAAGTCCGGAGAATGATCGTTTAGCGTCCACTCAACGTAAGTTTGCGGGTAGCGCCGCAAATACTCGCCCAACGGACCGATCAGCTGATCCTGGCCGAATGCGTGCGGCGCCCGCACGCGCAACACGCCGACCGGTTCGTCGCGCGCGCCGCCAAGCCCTTCTTCCAGGCTTTGCCATTGTTCGATCAGCCCCCGCGCCTGGCGGTAACAGCGCTCGCCGTCGTCGGTCAGTTTGAGGGCGTGGGTGGTCCGCTGGATCAGTTTGGCGCCCAGCAGCTGTTCCAATGCCTGCAGACGCCGGCTGATCGTCGGCTGCGAAGTGCCCAGCTGCTGCGCCGCCGCCGACAGGCTGCCGCTTTCGACGATGCGCACCAGCGTATGCAGCAAAGTTATGCGGTCGCCGTTAGGTAAGTTAATTTTATTCATACGTTGAGTGTATAACAGTTTTACCTGCGAGGGGGCTACAGCGGCATGAAGCAAGCGGTAAAAATGACCGCACATTCACCTTACAGGAATTTTTGCCATGAGCACCGCCACCACCCACGGCGCACCGTCCGCCAACGTCGTATTTCTGCTGGCCGCCGGCGCCGGCCTCAGCGTCGCGTCAATCTATTACAGCCAGCCCATGCTTGGCATGATGGGCGCCGATTTCCACGCCGGCGTCGCCGATGCCGGCATGGTGCCGACGCTGACCCAGTTAGGCTATGCGCTGGGCATTTTACTGTTGGCGCCGCTCGGCGACCGGTACGATCGCCGGCGGATCATTCTGGTAAAAGGCGCGCTGCTGACGCTGACGCTGTTACTCTGCGCTTTTGCTGCCTCGTTCCCGCTGTTGTTGCTCAGCAGCCTGGCGATAGGCCTGACCGCCACCGTCGCGCAGGACATTATCCCCGCCGCCGCCACGCTGGCGCCGGAGGCCAGCCGCGGCAAAACCGTCGGCGCGGTGATGACCGGGCTATTGGCCGGCATTTTGCTGTCGCGTGTGTTCAGCGGCGCGCTCGCCGAGTACGCCGGCTGGCGCAGCGTCTACGCGCTCGCGGCGCTGGGCGTTTTGTCGATCACGCTGGCGATCTGGCGCATGTTGCCGCGTCTTCGCCCTCATAACGCGCTGAGTTACCCCGCGCTGCTGCGCTCGCTGGGACATCTGTGGGCCGAGTATCCCGCGCTGCGGCGCGCAACGCTGGCGCAAGGCTTTCTGTCATTGGGCTTCAGCGCTTTCTGGTCAACGCTGGCGTTGATGCTGGCGGAGCGCTACCAGATCGGCAGCGCGGCCGCCGGCGCGTTTGGCCTGGCGGGGGCGGCGGGTGCGCTGGCGGCGCCGTTGGCGGGCAGTCTGGCCGATCGGCACGGCCCTGACGTCGTGACCCGTATCGGCGCGGGACTGGTTCTGGCCTCCTTCGCCTTGATGTTTCTGCTGCCGCTGTTGCCGCTCCCGGCGCAACTGGCGCTCATTGCGCTGAGCGCCGTCGGATTCGACCTGGGCATCCAGGCTACGCTGATCGCGCACCAAACCATCGTTTACGGTCTCGATCCGGCAGCCCGCAGCCGATTGAACGCCCTCTTGTTCACCGGCGTGTTCATCGGTATGGCGACCGGCGCCGCCCTCGGCAGCCGCATTCTGGCAAGCGCGGGCTGGCCGGGCGTCGTGGCGCTGGCGACGGCGGCGGGGGCCGTGGCGCTGTGGATCCGCAGCGGGCGAAAAACGGCGCGCGTAGTGGCCTGATAGCGCCCTCTGCTGGCGCAAGCGGTTGATTTCACCCAGGCCTCTTGCGCTATACTGAGCGCCCTTTTTGCTACGCATTTAAAACAATTTTATGATGGAACGCTTGCTAGAAAACGCGATGTACGCCTCCCGCTGGCTGCTCGCACCGGTTTATTTCGGCCTTTCGCTCACTCTGGTCGCCCTGTCGATCAAGTTTTTTCAGGAAATTCTCCACGTCCTGCCAAATATTTTTGCCGTTACCGAAGCCGATCTGGTGTTGACCTTGCTGTCGCTGATCGACATGGCGCTGGTCGGCGGCCTGTTGGTGATGGTGATGTTCTCCGGCTATGAAAACTTCGTCTCGCAATTGGATATCACCGAAGGGAAAGAGAAACTGAGCTGGCTGGGCAAAATGGACGCCACCTCGCTGAAAAACAAGGTCGCCGCATCTATCGTCGCCATCTCCTCCATTCACCTGCTGCGGGTGTTTATGGACGCCAAGAACGTGCCCGACAACAAGCTGATGTGGTATGTGATCATCCACCTCACCTTCGTGCTCTCCGCCTTCGTGATGGGTTATTTGGACAAGGTGACCCGCTCCAAGCACTAAACGCGCCACCACGCCCGATCGTCAGGATCGGGTGTCTTCCCCTCCTTCGCTGTTCCCCAACCGTCACCGCCGTCATGTCTTTCATCTGGCACATCTGATGATAATTTTATTATAATGTCATTACACTCATTATGGACCGAACGCCGGCCACCGCACCGGATTCGCCGCAGACAGGATCACGCACTTCCATGCCATTAAACGGTCACCCCCTGCAATTCAACGATATTCAGGCGATTCTGCCTCATCGTTATCCCTGCCTGTTGGTCGATCGCGTGCTGCCCGCCGGCACCTGCATTGCCGAAGGCCGGTTGAGCGCCATCAAGAACATCACCGCCAATGAGCCGACGTTCTGGAGCGGCCATGCGCACTTCGCCGGTTTTCCCGGCGTGCTGTTGGTGGAAGCGCTGGCGCAAAGCACTGGGCTGCTGGCGCATTATTATCTCGGGGCGTTGAATGAAGGAGAACATTACTACTTCGCTTCCATTCAGCGGGCGCGGTTTTATCGCGCCGCCCGTCCCGGCGACCAGGTGTTGATGGAGGTCGCCTTTGTACGCCGGCGGGGCGCGATCGCCCGCTTCACCGGCCGCGCCAGCATCGATGGCCGGCGCATTTGCACCGCCGATTTCATGTGCGCCCGTAAATAGGCCGCTTGCCAAAGGAAACCTGCGAATACCATGTCTCTGGTTGACAGCTTACTCAGAACCCTCGATTTCTCCCCGCGCGGCCAGGTGATCGCTCGCGAAACCGACGCCTGGGGCGAAATCATCGTTTCCGATCACAAGGACTACCGCACGCTGCGGTTTGACGGCATCTGCGAGCAAAGCAAGATGAGCCTCAGCAACCCCGCGCAGCCGATCCACAACTATATCAAAGCGATGCTGATGGCGGTGGCCTGGCAGCCGCCGACCTCGGCGCTGATCCTGGGGTTAGGCGGCGGCAGCTTGCTGCGTGCGCTGCACGCGCTCGATCCGGCCATGCGTCTGGACGTAGTTGAACTGCGCGCCGCGGTGATCGCCGTCGCGCGCCGCTATTTTACGCTGCCGGCCACCGACACCATCAGCCTGCGTACCGCCGACGCCATGGACTTTGTGCGCCCACCCGCCGAGACGCGTTACGATCTGATTTTCTCCGATCTCTATTCGGCGTTCGCCATGGATCCGCAGCAAGGCACCCAGACATTCCTGGAAAACTGCGCCGCGCGGCTGAACGACGGGGGCTGGCTGGTGCTCAATTACCACGATCTGCCCGATGAAAACAGCCTGCTGTACCACAGCCTGCACCGGATATTCGGCACCGTATTATTTTGCGTCGCCCCCAGCGGCAACGTGATCATTTACGCCACGCCGGCGCCGGTGACGTTGCCGCTCAGCACGCTGCGCACGCTGGCCGCCGGCAGCGGCGAGCTGTTCAACTGCGAACTCGGCTACCTGTCACGCAAAATAGAACGGCTGCATTTCCGCTAAGAACGAGCGGCGACGCGGTCTGGCTGGCCGCTTCGTCCACATGGTATTATCATTCAGTCATCATTCTCTGGAGGATCCTGATGGAAAAGAAAACGGCGCGGCTAACGGTGCTGATTGACCCGGACAAGAAGAAAGCTCTGGAAGAGCTGTGCCTGCAGCAGGACGTCACCCCTTCTCAGGTGGTGCGTCAGCTGATCCGCGATTATCTGCACAAGCATCAGGTGGATTATCCCAGCCAGCCGACCCACGCCAATCCGCGCGTCGAGAGCAATTGAACGGCAGCCTGCCCCGCGAACCGTGAAGCGCGCTACACCTGCGCGCGTCCCTAATCCGAATCCTCCACGGCGGTCTGTCCATCCTGCGATATCGCTGCTACTGTTTTAGGCGTTCATTATTCTCTCTTGGGGAAGGAAACGCGCCATGTTCAGCCATATTACCGTCGGCGTCAGCGATCTGGATGCCGCCGCCGCGTTCTACGACGCCATTCTGTTGCCATTGGGCTTACAACGGCGGGAAGTGACGCCGGACGGCGGTCCCGCCGCCCGCTGCTGGGTGATGCCAGGCCAAACGCTGCCGCGTTTTTACGCCTACCAACCCTTCGACAGACAGCCCGCCAGCGCCGGCAACGGCAGCATGCTGGCCTTCCTCGCCGCCGACGAGCTGGCGGTTAAACGCGCCTACGCCGCCGGTCTGCTGGCGGGCGGCAGCAGTGAAGGCGAGCCCGGCGAGCGCGCGCACTACGGCAAAGGCTATTTCGGCGCTTACCTGCGCGATCCCGACGGCAACAAGGTGCATGTGGTTTATCGGGGAGATCTCGCCTGATGAAATGCTCGGTTTACATCGCCACCAGCGTAGACGGATTCATTGCCGGACCGGACGGCGACATCGACTGGCTGCTGCGGCCCGAATATGCGGTTTCGCTGCTCAATGGGCTGAGTTTTGAAGCGTTTGTCGCCGACATCGACGCGCTGGTGATGGGCCGCCATACCTATGATAAAGTCCGCGCCTTTCCCGAGTGGCCCTATGGCGCACTGCCGGTGGTGGTGCTGTCGACGCAGCCGCCCGCGCCGCACGCAACGGGCCACGTTCGCTGGATGAATGGCGAACCGGCGGCCATCGTGACGCAGTTGGCCGAGCAAGGCTGCCGTCACCTGTATATCGACGGCGGCCAGACCGTGCAGCGCTTCCTGCAGGCCGGCTTGATCGACGAACTGACGATTACGCGCGTGCCGCTGCTGTTGGGCGGCGGTATCCCCTTATTCGGCACCGATGGCCAGGAGCAGCGCCTGCGCCTGCTTGCCGTCACTTCATCGGACAACGGTTTCGTGCAAGAACGCTACGCGGTTCAGCGCGCGCCGTAACGCAGCATCAGGCGGCGGCCGCCGAAGGCGATGATCAACGCCGCCAATGCCAACAGCGACGCCACGCCGTAGCTCACCCGCATGCCGTAAGCCGCGGCGGCCGCAGTGCCCGCGACCTGCTGCGAAGCCAGATAAAACAGCGCCCCCATCGCCGACGCGCCGGTGATCGCCCCCAGATTGCGCGACAGGTTCACCATGCCGGCGATCAGCCCGCGCCGTTCAGGAAACAGATCCTTCATCAGCATGGTGTTGTTGGCCACCTGAAACAGCGCATAGCCGGCGGTCAACAGCGCGATGGGGGCGATATAGCCAAGCACGCCCCAACGGTTAAACAGCGACAGCAACGCCGCGCCTGCGGCCACCGCCGTCAGCCCAAACTGGGCGATGCGCTGCGATCCGAAGCGATCCACCAGATAGCCGGCCGGTATGCCGGTCAGGATCGCCACCGCCGGTCCCGCCGACATCACCAGCCCGACCTGCGCGGCGCTTAAGCCCAGCGCCCGCGACAGATAGAACGGCCCGACCACCAGCGTGGCGGTCATCACCGTCATCACCAGCGCACTGGACGCCAGCCCCGCCGTCAGGGCCGGATGGCGGAACATCGACGGCGCAAGCAACGGCGATGCGGCGCGGCGTTCCACGCGGATAAACAGTGCCCCCGCCAACAGCGCCCCCAACATCAACGCCAGGTTAAGCGCGCCGAAGTCGCCGCGCCCGAGGGTCATCGCCAGCGAATAGCAGAGCAATGCGCCGCCCAGCAGCAACGTGCCGGCGCGATCGAACGGTTCCGCGCGCGTTGCCGCGCGCGGCCCATTCGGCAAGTATCGCCAGGCAAGCCACAGCGCCAGCAGCCCCAGCGGCAGGTTGATCAGGAACATCGCCCGCCAGCCGAAACCGGCGATCAGCGCGCCGCCCAACGACGGCCCCAGCGCGGTGCCCACCGCCGACATAGTGCCGAGCAGCCCCATCGCGCGGCCGATTTTTTCCTTCCCCAGAACCTCGCCCGCCAGCGCCATGGCGATCGACATCATGACTGCGCCCCCCAGCCCCTGCGCCAGGCGCGCCGCCAGCAACAGCCACAGTTGCGGAGCCAGCGCGCAAGCCAGCGAAGCGGCGGTAAACAGCGCAATGCCCGCCAGCAGCAGGCGGCGACGATTGAGGCTATCCCCCAAACGGCCGATGCCGATAATGCAAGTGGTGACGGCCAGCAAATAGCAGAGCAACACCCACTGCACCGCCTGGAACGAGGCATGGAACGCAGTGGCGAGCGCCGGCAGCCCGACGTTGGCAATGCTGATGCCAAGCGATGACAGCAGCATGCTCAGAGAAAGAGCGGCCAGTATGCCGCGGACGCCTTGCGGCGAAGGGTGGGATAACATGATGAACACTCCTGACATAGACTGCGGGTAAGCCTATGTCAGGGGTTAGCATGGCGGAAGACGCATGGCATGCACTGTATCCATGCGCCTGACGCCTTATCTGACGCGAGCCGTTACCAGGCGGCGATTTCCGCCTCGGTGAGCGGCAACGTCTGAGTCACACCGGTTTCCGCCGCCAGGGTGGCCGCTTCCAGCACCGCCATCACCGCCAACGCCTGCGCCGCGGTAACCGGGTTGGCGCCTGCGCCGCGCAACGCATCGCGCACTTGGAAGTAATACTGGCGCTGATCGCCATCCGGCGTCGGCAGCGTGCGCACCGGCTCCGTACCGATAAACAGGCTCATCGCGTCGTCGTCTTTGCCCCACTCCGCCGAACCCGGCGTCACGCCGGCCAGCAGCTGGCTCTCCTGCCCGTCGGCGCGCGCTTTGACCACGCTGCCTTTCTCGCCGTGCACGGTAAAGCGTGAGACGCCGCCCGCCACCAGCATGCTGCCGTGCAGGATCACGCGGTGCGTCGGATAGTTCAGCACCACGTGGGCCCAGTCGTTAATCTGCGCGTTGGGGCGCAACGTGGCGATGTTGGCCTGCACGCTGTGCGGCAAACCGAACAGCTGCAGCGCCTGATCGACCATGTGCGGCCCCAGATCGAACCACAGCCCGCTGCCTGGGAGGTTTTGTTCACGCCAGCGCACCCGTACTTCAGGGCGATAGCGGTCGATATGGGACTCAAAGTGCGTCACCTTACCGATCAGCCCCTGCTCGATCACCTGTTTCACCCCCAGGAAATCGCTGTCCCAGCGACGGTTCTGGAACACCGACAGCAGGCGGCCGTGCTTCTCCGCCGCGGCAATCAGCGCGCGCGCCTGCGCCAAATCCAGCGTAAACGGCTTATCCACCACCACGTGCTTGCCCGCCTCCAGTGCGGCCAGCGCCAGCGGCGCATGGGTGTCGTTCGGCGATGCGATCACCACCAAATCCACCTCCGGCCGGCGGATGGCCTCCAGCGGATCGGCGATCACCTGCGCGTGCGGCAGATCGGCATGTACCTTGGCGGCATCGCGCGAAGCCACCACGCTCAGTTCCAACCCCGGCACCGCGTTAATCAGCGGCGCGTGAAACGCCTTGCCGACAAAGCCGTAGCCAATCAGGGCCACCTGCAACGGTCGAGCGGTATCGTTCATCAGTGTTCTCCTCTAGCGGTCGTCGGCGACGACACAAAGTTCAATCAATGATTGTTCGTCCAGGTTGTCCCACGGGCGATCGGTAAACAGGCGTTGGATCTGCGCCAGATCCGCAACGTGATGCGGCTCGCAGCGATCCAGTTTCATATGGTCGGCCACCAGCCAGCGCTCGCCGCTGTTAGCCAGCATGGCGCGTTTGACCTCTGCATCGGCCTCTTCGCCGGCGCTCAGTCCCAGCTGAGGATGCACCGCGCAGGCGCCCAGCAAGGCGATATCCGCGCGGTAGCGCGCCAGCAACGCCAGCGTGGCGCTGCCGGCGAACAGCCGCTGGCGCGCATCCCACTGGCCGCCGAGCAAGATCAGATTGATCTCCGGCCTGTCGCTCAGGCACTGCGCGATATCCAGCGAAGCGGTGATCACCGTCGCCGGGCCGCGCAACGCCTGCGCCACCGCCAACAGCGTACTGCCCGCATCCAGCATCAGGGTGCTGCCGGGCGGGATCTGCGCGGCCACCGCGCGGCCAAGCCGCTGCTTGACCTGCGGCAACAGCGCAGCGCGCGCCTGGCGCGGCATGCCGGACGGTTCGAGCGCTATCGCCCCGCCGTGATGTTTCTGCGCCAACCCCTGCCGCTCGAGATCGGCCAAGTCGCGGCGCACGGTATCGACCGAAACACCGATGGCGCTGGCCAATTCCGCCACCGCCGCCTGCCCGCGTTCGCTGAGCAAATCCAGTAAATGGCGCTGTCGTGCCGCTTTGTGCATGAGTTTATTCCGCAGTAGAACGCATAAAACAGCAATATACCGCAAAAAGAAGCAAAAAAGAACGCCCGTCGGCGACGCATTCCGCATCAAACATTAAAAAAGCATTAGGTGGATAATCGAGCGTCACCAACAAGGAGAAGTTATGAAAATCGACCTGATGTTCGACGATACCGCCGCCAGAGCGGTGCAATACAACGCCCGCGCGTCGGTGGAAGATTTTGACGCCTGCATGGCGGAATACGCCGCGCTGGCCCAGCGAGCCAAGGCACAGACCCCCGGCATTTACGATCTGCGTTACGGCATGAGCGCCGCCGAGCGCCTCGATCTGTTCCCGGCCTGCACGCAGCCCGCCCCGCTGCTGATCTTTATTCATGGCGGCTACTGGCATTCGCAGCGCAAAGAGGAAGCCTGTTCGATGGCCGCCGCGTTTGCCCAGCGCGGCGTGGCCGTCGCCACGCTGGAATACACACTGGCGCCAGAAGCGACGCTGGCGGAGATCGTGCACGAGGTGCGCAGCGCCGTCGCCTGGCTTTATCATCACGGGGCGCCGTTCGGCATCGATCCGGCGCGCATTTTCGTCAGCGGCAGTTCGGCCGGCGGCCACCTGTGCGGCATGCTGATCGCCGACGGCTGGCAGCAACGCTATCGCCTGCCGCCCGACGCGATCAAAGGCGCGCTGGCGCTGAGTGGCCTCTACGATCTGCGCCCGCTGTGCGATATCTACATCAACGACTGGCTGCACCTGACGCCCGAACAGGCGCAAACCCTCAGCCCGCTGTTTCTGCTGCCGGAGAAAGACCATGCGCCGCAGATCCTGCTCGACGTCGGCCAACGCGAAACGCAAGGGTTCAAAAACCAAACGCAGGCCTATTATGACGCCTGCCTGTCGCGCGGCCTCGACGTTCAGTTGCTGGCCGATCGCCACTGCAATCACTTTACGCTGGTCAACGAACTGGCCGATGCGGAAAGCGCGATGTTCCGGCAGGTGATGGCGATGATCGACCCAACGCAGCGGTAGCCTGCCGCTGCAACCGCAGCCTGGCGGCGATCGTTATCACCGCCAGCGCGGCGAACAAGGCTCCGCACAGCAGGCTGCCCTGTAGCCCCCACGCGGTGATGGACCAGCCGCCCGTCAGCGACCCCAACGCCACCCCCAGATTGATAAAGGCGATATACAGCCCGGTGGCGAACGCCGGCGCCTGCGGCGCTTCGGATGTCAACCAGACCTGCGTCACGATCAAACCGCTGGTGTGCGCCGCTCCCCAATACAGACAAAGCGCCGTCATCGAACCGATATTCGCGCTGCCGTAGCGATACAGCAGCGCATAAGCCACAATCAAGGCTAGCGGGTGCAGCAGCACCGTCACTGCACGATGGCGGCTCAACCCCTTGCCGGCCAACAGATTGCCCGCGACGCCGCCCACGCCGAACACCACCAGAAGAAAGCCGATGGCGGCGGCGCCAATGCCGGCTTCACGGCTGAGGTACTCGGCCGCATAAGCGTAGACGGCAAACATCGCGGCAAAGATCAGCACGCAGGTAATGATATTCAACCACAGCGTGCCGCTGCGCAGGATTGCCAACTGTTTGCCATAGCTGAGGCGCTGCACGGCCGCATCAGGCAAGCGCCACAGCAATCCCAACGCCGCCAGAAGGTTTACCAGCGCGCAAAATCGAAACGACGCCTCATAGCTGAACTGCCCGGCGATCCATTGCGTCAACGGTATCCCCAACACCATGCCCATGCTGGTGCCGATGAACGCATAGGCGGTTGCTTTGGTGGCCAGATGCGGCGGATAAAGCGCCGCGGCCGCCACCATGGCCAGCGAAAAATAGATCGGATGAAACAACGCCGGCACAATGCGCAGCAACATGAGCATGGCGAAGCTGTCCGTCTGAGCGGACAGCGCGCTGGCCGCCGCAAACACGGCCAACGCGATCAACAACATGCGTTTGCGATTGAATCGCGACGCCAGCAGCACCAACAGCGGCCCGAGCAGCGCGATGGTCAGGGCGAAGATCCCGACCAGCCAGCCGGCCTGCGCCGTGGAGATGCCATACCGTGCGATGATCTGCGGCAAAATACCCACCACGCCAAACTCGATGCAGTAAACGCCGAACAGCCCCAGCGCGATAAAGAAAATCGGTGGCATCAGGCGCATTGCATCGCTCCCGTCGCGGCATAGACCGCCTGACAAATCTCGCCGACAAAGGCGCCGGACATGCCCTCCAGCGCCGTGTTGGTAAACGCGACGACGCTGAGCTGCCGGACAGGATCGACGAACCAGGAATGGCCATAGGTGCCGCCCATTCGCCAGGTCCCCACGGACTCCGGCGTTTGCGCGGCGATGGGGTCTTTCAGTACGGTAATGCCGAGGCCGAAACCGCGCCCCGGCCAAAACGGCATCGGCAAATCGCCGATTTGGTTGGTGGTCAGCGCCGTCACCCATTCGGCCGGCAGCACCTGCCCGCCCCCTTGGCGCAACGTTTCCAGCAGGCGCAGGAAATCCTCCGCCGAGCCGACCATGCCGGCGCCGCCGGAGGCGTACGCCTGCGGATCCAGCGCACGCGCCGGCGACAGATGAAAACCGGCGCAGCCATCGATGAACGGTAAACGATCCGGTTGGCGCAAACGGCGCGGCTCGCCGGGATGATCGGCGTAAGCGGCCGCCAAACGTGCGGGATCCACCGCCAGGAAATCGGTATCCGTCATCGCCAGCGGCCCGGTCACCCATTTTTTTACTGCCTGCGTCAGCGGCAGGCCGCTCGCCTGTTCGATCGCCGCGCCCAGGACATCGGTGGCGATGGAATAGCGCCACGCCGCGCCGGGCGGAGCCAGCAAAGGGGCGCAGGCAATACGCCGCACGTTCTCCTGCAGGCTGACAGACGCTTCATCCATGCCGTCGGAGACGCCCAGCTGGGCATAGAATCCCCCTTCCGGCTGGAAAAAGCGGTAGCTTAGTCCGGCGGTGTGGGTCATGAGATGCCGTAGCGTCATCAACGGAGTGGTGCCGTCCGCCAGCCGCGGGCGAAAATTCGGCAGCCAACGGGTGATCGGATCGTCTAACCGCATGGCGCCTTGCGCCATCAATGCCAGCGCCGCCGTGGACACGATCGGTTTGGATACCGAGGCCAGACGAAACAGCGTATTGAGCGCCATCGGCTTGCCCGCTTCGCGATCTGCCATGCCCGCCGCGCGGTGATAAACGATCTCACCGCCCTGCGCCACCAAAACGACCGCGCCAACCAATCGTTTTTCACGCAAGGCTTGCTCTATCGCGCCGTCAATCGCGTTGGCAGAGGATCCGTATTCATTCATTTTTATTACCCCAGGTAGTCAGCCCATGCTGTCGCCACCGAGCATAGAGCGTGGTGATTAACGAAAAAACAGGCTAGATTTCCTTTCATAGCGGACACTCAAGTCCGCAATGGGGCAAGCAATGGATAATCTGTCTGGGGTGAACGTCTTTGTGCAGGCCGCAGAGACGCTGAGTTTCGTAGAGGCCGGGCGCGTGCTCGGCATTTCCGCTTCCGCGGTGGGGAAAAGCATCGCCCGCCTGGAAAATCGGCTGGGCGCGCGTCTGTTCCACCGCAGCACGCGCAGCATGACGCTGACCGCCGAAGGCCGGCTGTTTCTGCACCGCTGCCAGCGCATTCTCGGGGAATTGGCGGCGGCGGAACGGGAAATCAGCGATACGCACAGCGCGCCGCGCGGCAAGCTGCGTGTCAGTTTGCCGCTGGTGGGCGGCCTGCTGAATCCGGTGCTGGCGGAATTTGTCCGGCGTTACCCGGAGATTGAGCTGGAAACCGATTTTTCCGACCGTCGAGTCGCGGTGATCGAAGAAGGGTTCGATGCGGTGATCCGCGTGGGCGATACCGAGGACTCTCGCTTAATGAGCCGCCAACTGGGCACGTTTCACCTACAGCTGGTGGCGGCGCCAGAGTATCTGCGCCGAGCGGGAATACCCCGCCAGCCGGCAGAACTGCGCGATCACGCCTGCCTGTTATACAGATTCCCCACCACCGGCAAAATCGAGACCTGGCCGGTGGCGGGCGGAGATAAACTGCTCGACGAAGGCCTGGGCAAGCGCACGGTATGCAACACCGTCGACACGCTGATTTACCTGGCGGAACAGGGCCTGGGCATCGCCTGCTTGCCCGATTTCGCGGTGCGAGAGGCGCTGGAGCGACGGCGGCTCCAACCGGTGCTTGGCGACCACTGCCGACACAGTGGCAGTCTCAAAATTCTCTGGCCTTCAAGCAAACATCTTACACCGCGTCTCAGGGCATTTATCGACATCATGAGCGTTCGCCTTTTCTCGGCCTGAGTCCTCTATCGTGCTAGAGCAAATACAGCTTTGCTTTGCACAAAAATAGCTAAGGCGCAGACTGCCGCGCCTGCCAGCAGCTCTGACGGCGGCGCAGTGCCGTCGTTATATTCCATTCAGAGATATGGAAGCGCCGTTCGTTCTTTCGGGACAACGAAAATCGCCACACAATACCTTTCACCCCGCACTCGTGCATAACCGTATATAAATTCAGGTGTTAACGCCTTGTCATTACCGATAACCGCCCAATTCGCCCATCTGATATTGAACAGCCAGCCGGATGAAAACGCCCTGTCAGCCGCTCGCCGCGGCGTGAAAGATTACTTCGCCTGCGCGCTGCCGATTGCCCGCGGGGCGTTGAGCGATGCCGGTCTGGCAGCGATCGGTAAGACGTTTCCGCCGAACGGCAGCGAGAACCGCGCACTGCGCTATGGCTATGTCAGCCACGCGTTGGACTTCGATGATTACCATCCTGCGCTGCGTGGCCATCCGAGCACCGTAGTGCTCTCAGCCCTGCTGGCGCTGAACGGTGAGAGTGACGATGTCACTGAGCTGTTAACCGCCTATGTCATCGGCGTAGAGGCCGCTGGCCGGCTGGGATTGGCCGCTGGCACGCAACATTACGTGCTGGGTTTTCACAGCACCGCCACCCTGGGCGCGGTCGCCGCCTGCGCCGCCGTGGCGCGTTATCTGCAGCTTGACCAGCGGCAGACGCAGATTGCTCTGGGCCTGGCGGCCACGCAGGCAGCGGGCCTGCGCAGCCAGTTCGGTTCGGCGGCCAAACCGCTGCATGCCGGGTTGGCGGCACGCAACGCGGTCAACGCCGCTCTGCTGGCTCAGGCCGGTTTCATCGGCCAACCGGAGGGCGTGCTGAACAGCCTGCTGACTTCCCACGGCGGCGGCCGGCAAAAACCGGAATGCCTGACCGCCGGCTGGGGCACGCCCTGGCGCATCCTGCAGCCGGGGCTGGAATTCAAGCGGTACCCGACTTGCGGTGGCACTCACAGCGCGGCCGAGGCGGCGCTCGCCCTGCGCGCGCGGCTGCTGGCACAAGGCGACGCCCTTGCGGAGATCGCACAGGTTGAGGTCAGTTTTCCGCCCGGCGCAGATACTGCGCCCTTTATTCGCCAACCGGCCACCGGTGTGGAAGCGCGCTTTAGCCTCGAATACGTCATCGCCGATGCGCTATACCACGGCGAGGTCCCGCTGACGCATTACGGCGAACAGCCTGTCGATGCGGCTATCGCCGCCCTGGCGGCAAAAGTTGTGCGCCATGTCGATCCCGCAGCCCCGCCGGACGCGCTCGATCCGGAGATGCGCTTCCATCGTCTGACCCTGACGCTGCAGGACGGGAGGCAAATAAGTGACATAGTCACAAGAAAGCAAACCGCCGCCCGGCCGACAGACCTCGACGCCAAGCTGCGCGCCATTCTGCAGCTGCTTCCGGGCCTCGAAGGCGAGAGCGTTATCCGCGACTGCGCGCTTATGTCCCCTGGCGCGCTGCCGCGACTGATTGCATTGTTAAATTAATAATAAAACAGGAATAATTATGAGTACTTCACCTTCAACACCATCGCGCCAACTCCGTCTCGGCCTGTTCGTTCAGGCTCTGGGGCACCACATCGGGGGATGGCGCGCAGAAGGCGCCAGCGGTTCACCGACCGATATCGACTGGTTCACCTGGATCGCAAAAAAAGCCGAAGAAGGCACTTTCGATATGTTCTTCGTCGGCGACGCGTTGGCAACCAGCGTGCACCGCCTGCCCTCGACGATGTCACGCCTGGAGCCGCTGACGCTGCTCGCGGCGCTGGCGGTCAACACCCGCCATATCGGGCTGGCGGCGACCGCCTCCACCACGTTCGATCAACCCTTCCACCTGGCACGCGCCATGGCCTCCATCGACCATATCAGCCACGGCCGCGCCGCCTGGAACGTAGTGACCTCTTTCTCCAGCGATGCGGCGCGCAACTTCAGCCGTGAAGATCTGCCGTCGCACGCCGAACGCTATGAAGTGGCGCGGGAATTCCTCGAGGCCAGCTACAAACTGTGGGACGGCTGGGAAAAAGACGCCATCGTGCGCGACAAGCAAAATGGCGTGTACGCCATCGACGAGAAAATCCACGCCGCCAACCATAAGGGCAAGCATTTCTCGGTGCAGGGCCCGCTGAACATTTCCCGCTCGCCGCAAGGACGGCCGGTGATCATTGAGGCCGGCTCTTCCCCGGCCGGCCAGCAGCTGGCGGCGGAAACCGCCGAAGTGGTGTTCACCGCCGCCGCCAGCCTGGAAGAAGGACAAGCTTTCTACCGCAGTCAGAAAAAATACGTGGCCGACGCCGGCCGCAACCCGGACCACCTGCTGATCCTGCCAGGTGTGATGCCGATTGTCGGGCGTACCAAAGAAGAAGCGCAGGAAACCTGGTATCAGCTGAATCAACTGGTGGATATCGATAACGGCATTGAGCAGCTGTCGGCGCGCTTTGGTTTCGATTTGAGCGATTATCCGCTGGACGGCCCGGTGCCGAACGTGGGCGCCACCGAAGGCGGCCAAAGCCGCGTGAAACTGCTGACCGATCTGGCCGCGCGGGAAAACCTGACGCTGCGTGAGCTGGCGGCCGTCGCGGCCGGTTCGCGCGGCCACCGCGTGGTGGTAGGCACCGCCGAAGAGATCGCCGACGACTTCCAGCTGTGGCTGGAACAGCAAGGCGCAGACGGCTTCAACATCATGCCGGCGGTATTGCCCAACCAGCTGGAACTGTTCGTCGAGCAGGTGATCCCGGAGCTGCGTCGCCGTGGCCTGTTCCGTGAAGAGTATCAGCATGCAACCCTGCGTGAAAACCTGGGTCTGCCGGAACCGGCAATCAACTTCGCTAACGTAAAATCGGCTTAATCCGCAGGGAAATCATGATGAAAACCACATTCAAACGCACCGTACTGTCCCTGCTGTTGGCTTCCTCCACGCTGGCGCCGTTGGCAGCCGGTCATGCCGCTGAAGGCGATGTTCCCTTCAAGGCGGCGCTGAAAGCTGCCGCCGATCCGGCGCTGCACGACAGCCTGCCTGAAGCGATCAAAAAGGCCGGCTACATCGTTGCCGGCACCAACCCGAACACCCCGCCGACCACCTTTTACCAGGCGGACAACAAAACGCTGGCCGGGCGTGAAATCGACGTGATGAGCGCGATTGCCGATCGCCTGGGCGTGGCGATCCACTGGAAGGACACCGGCGGCTTCGACAACATCATCCCCGGCCTGAAGTCCGGCCGTTATGACGTCGCGCTGGCCAACATTGACGCCAACAAAAAGCGCTTCCAACAGGTGGACTTCGTCGGCTATTACCACGCTTCCAAGCTGGCCTTGATCGCACGCAAAGACGCTGCGCTAGGCCCTTACACCGAGCTGGCGCAGCTGTGCGGCCAGACCGTCGGCGCCGGCGCAGGCACCTCGCAGATCACCCGCCTGCAGCAGGCCAGCGATCAATGCGTCGCCGCCGGCAAGCCGGCCATCACCATGCCGATCTTCCCGGACCGCCCGGCCGGGGTGCAAGCGGTGATCAGCGGCCGCGTACCGATGTTTTTCGGCCCGTATGAAGGGTTGCGCTACCAGGCCACCCACGTTAAACCGCTGACGCTGGCCGGTGATATCAACATTGACGGCACCACGGTGGCCATTGCCCTGCCGAAAGGCTCCGAACTGGTGAAACCGGTGCAGGCAGCGCTGAATTCTCTGATCGCCGACGGCAGTTACCAGAAAATCCTCGACGGCTGGGATATCGGTTTTGGTGCAGTGAAAACCGCCGGCATCAATGAAGAGATCGCCAAATGAGTGGGCAACACCCTGTCGACGACGCGGAACTGAGCATCGTCGGCCATCGGCATTACGGGCGTTGGCTCAGCGCCCTGATTGTGCTGTTGATCGTCGGCGTTATCATCAATTCCATGCTGCACAACCCGCGCTTTGAATGGGCGGTGGTGGCGGAAAACCTCACCGAGGCTTCCATCCTCAACGGCGTGCTCATGACGCTTAAGCTGACGGTGATTTCGGTGGTGTTCGGCTTCGCCGGTGGCGTGCTGCTGGCGCTGATGCGCCTGTCGGCCAATCCGGTATTGGTTGCGGTAAGCTGGTTCTACACCTGGTTCTTCCGTGCGGTGCCGATGCTGGTGCAGCTGTTCCTTTGGTACAACATCGCCGCGCTTTATCCGCGCATCAGCCTGTGGATCCCGTTTCTTGGCGAAGTCGCCAGCGCGCCGACCAATACCCTTATCAGCACCTTCAGCGCGGCGGTGATCGCGCTGGTGATGCATCAGTCGGCCTATGCGGCGGAGATCGTGCGCGCAGGCATCCAAAGCGTCGGCAGCGGCCAGCTGGAAGCCGCCAAAGCGCTGGGATACCGTCGTGGGCAAATCCTGTGGCGCGTGGTATTGCCGCAGGCGATGCGCACCATCCTGCCGCCGGCGGGCAATGAGGTGATCGGGCAGTTGAAAACCACCGCGGTGGTGTCGGTGATTGCCCTGCAGGACGTGCTGTATTCGGCGCAGATCATTTACCAACGCACCTACGAGGTCATCCCGCTGCTGCTGGTCGCCACCCTGTGGTATCTGGCCATGACTTCGATTCTGTCGATTGGCCAATACTACGTGGAGCGCTATTTTGGCCGCGGCACGCAGGCAACGCGCCGCGGCGGGTTCTTCCTCAACCGCAAAGCCCCTCAGGGAGGTGAACAATGAGCGCATCCATCCACATCAACCGGGTGCGGAAATCCTTTTCCGGCACCGACGTGTTGAAAAACATCAGCCTGACCATCCCGGCAGGCTCGGTGACGGTGATCCTCGGCCCTTCCGGCTCCGGCAAATCCACCCTGTTGCGCTGCATCAACCACCTGGAAAAGCTGGACGGCGGCACCATTCGCGTTGGCGAACAGCTGATCGGCTATCGTCAAAAAGGCCGGCATCTGTACGAGCTGAAAGAAGCCGAGGTGGCCGAACAGCGTAAAAGCATCGGCATGGTATTTCAGCAGTTCAACTTGTTTGCGCACCGCACCGTGTTGCAAAACGTCAGCGACGCGCCGCTGCGGGTGAAAAAGGAAAAAAAAGCCGAGGTGCAGGAACGGGCGAAGCAGCTGCTGGCCCGCGTCGGGCTGGAACATCGCATCAACGCCTGGCCGCGAGAACTGTCCGGCGGCCAGCAACAGCGCGTCGCCATCGCCCGCGCGCTGGCGATGAACCCGCAGGTGTTACTGTTTGATGAACCGACCTCCGCCCTCGATCCTGAATTGGTTGGCGAAGTGCTGCAGGTGATGAAAGACTTGGCGCATTCGGGCATGACCATGGTGGTGGTCACGCACGAAATCGGCTTCGCCCGCGAAGTGGCCGACCAGATTGTCTTTATGGATCAGGGAAAGGTGGTTGAAACGGGCAGCGTGCAGCAGGTTCTGGATGCGCCGGGACATGAGAGGACGCGCAACTTCCTGGCGACGGTATTGTAGTCCTGCGTCAGGGGGCGCTGCGTCCCCTGACGTTCAAATTCAGCCGTTATTTTTGCGGCCGATAGCGGAAAAGACGTTGAACACTTCACCCAAGCCGTAAATCGCGCCGAGCAAGACGGCCACCATTACCGGCACCAGGACCACCACGGTGGCCAAGCTTTCAAGCATTTCTAACATCGTTCTCTCCTGGTTTATAAGCACAGCGAATCTGCGCCGGAAGAAAAGGTTTCCGGCCAATCGATCGATTATCGTGGGGAGGCAGTCTAAAACGTGACCCACATCACACTTGATGCGAGCTAATGTAACTTACACAATTACATTAACGCAATGCAAAAAATGCTCTGCGGGAAGACGGAATTGGCGTGGGTTTTTATTGCGTATCCGCTTGATATTGCGCTGAACAAGGGACAAAAGGATAGCCGGCTTGCCGCTCGACCTGCCCGGCCATTTCGGCGATGCTGGTTTGCGCCAGGCTGGCCTCCAGCGCGTGACCAACGCGCGCAAACTCTTGCTCCAGCACCGGGGTAATCGCGTGGCCGATATAACACGCATCGTTAGGCCGGGCGCGGTGCAGCATGAAATAGGGTTGATCCTCCACCGCGCGATACACGTCCAGCAGCGAGATCGCTTCTGCCGGCCGCGCCAGCAGCGCCCCGCCGCCTTGCCCCATCTGCGAATAGGTCAGCCCGGCCTCCGCCAGCGCGCCGAGGATCCGCCGCACCACCGTCGGGTTGGTGTTGACGCTGCGCGCGATATCTTCGGAACGCACCGTCTGGCCACGACACAGCGTGATGTTGGTCAGAATATGGATGGCAACGGCAAATCGCGTAGAGGTAGACACCTTGGCACCTGCTCAGAGTTTCGTTTATGTCGGATTAAAACATAAGGAAAGCGTATCAGTTTCCAGTAATACACATAATGAGTAGGGATAAGCGGAATGTCAACCTGCCCCCGCCCGGCGGCGGCGGCATGTCAGGCTTCAGTACTGATTTCTGTCACTTTGTCGGGATAAAATGCCAGATAATCCTTGATCGCCACCACGGCGTTGTAAGGCATTTCATAGCTCCAGGCCGTATTGGCCCCCTGTGCGCCGTTCAGCGCGAAGGTGAAATAACTGCAGTCGCCCTTATACGGGCAGTAGCTGACGTGCCCGTTTTTCTGCAATAGCGCCATATTCACGTCCTCACGCGGAAAGTAAAACACCGGCGGATAGGTGGCCTCCTGCAGGATGAGCGCATTGCGACTGTCGGCCAGGGTTTTCCCGGCAGCACGCACCACGACCCGCGTCGGATGACGAGTCAAGGTGATCGGGTGATCCGGGCCGGGGATTTTCACCGGTTTGCCGGACGCGGAAACGAGATCGGACATGGCGGCCTCCAGAGTGTGTGCCCCGCCCCCGCGAGGCGTCTTCCCAGTATAGACCAGCGGTTTTATCGGTGGCCGCACATTCGGCGAGCAATCGCTTTTCACCGCCGCAAAATTAAGAATTTTTACCTGTTCGATTTTCTTTCGGAGGAATACATTCATCCCAACTTCTACCGGTGGGTTAATCGGATTATTTTTAATCCATTAATCAGCCAATTTACCAGGAACTCATTATGAATATTAAACGTGCCGCAGGTGTGTTGGTGGTGGTGATGGCGACGCTTTCCGTTACCGCATGTGGGCATATGTCCAATCGCGATCGCAACACGGCGATCGGCGCGGGCGTCGGCGCGGTCGGCGGCGCAGTGCTGACCGACGGCAGCACGCTGGGCACCCTCGGCGGCGCAGCGCTGGGCGGTATTATCGGCCACCAGACCAGCCGTTAATCCTCCCGTTAAAATAATCTCTGCAGGCCGGCGCTTTTTTAATCCATAAGCGCCGGCCTGTTTTTATTTATCGAAATAACGTCCCTCAGCACAGGGAAATAATGAATAACATTAAGCGCAGCTTTATTATTCATTAACCTGCATCGGAAGTATTTATTGCGCCGGCAGCCTGAAACGCGCCATCGCTTTTTCTAACCGTTCCGACTCGCCCTGCAACAGCTGCGAAGCCTCGGTCACCGCGCTCACCACGGCGCCGGTTTGCTGCGCCACCTGATTCAGCGCGGTGATGCGCGCCGTCACGTCCTGGATGCTCTCCCCTTGATTGAATGACGCCAGCGAGATTTCCCCCATCAGCGCACTGCATTTGTTCACCAGATCGATAATTTTGCGCAGGTTGCCCGTCAGCCGTTCGACCGCCTGCGAACCTTGATCGATTTGCTGCAATGAGCGGCCGATCAACTGCTGAATATCGCGCGTCGAATGGCTGCTCTTTTGCGCCAGCAAGCCCACTTCTTTAGCCACGATGGCGAAACCGCGGCCGTGAACGCCGGCGTGCGCAGCCTCGATCGCCGCATTCAACGCCAGAATATGGGTCTGAAACGCCACGCTGTCGATCAGCGCGACAATGCCGCGCATCTCGGCCGATTGGTTGACGATCCCGTGCATCGAAACATTGACGGTTTGCATCATCTGCTCACCGGCGCCGGCGCACTGCCGGGCCTGTTCGGTTCGTTGGCTGGCCTGCAGCGCGTATTGGCCGTTTTCTTCCACCCGCGCCGCCAACTGCTGCACGTGCTCGGTCGCCAACTGCAGTTCCCCGTCCTGCTTCGCCGACTGTGCCGTCAACTGTCGATTGCCGTCCGCCAGCCGCTCGACGCCGTTCAGGATCCCGCTCGTCGCATCGCGCACCTCGCTTACCAGGCGCTGCAGACCGCCCTGCATGTGGCCAATGCTGGTTTGCAGCTGACGCATCTCGCGGTTCAACGCCCGCTCAGGCGGCAGCGGCCGCGAAAGATCGCCGGCGGCCAGCACGTTGAGGTGGACAATTGCCCGCTGCAGCGGTGCTATCACCCAGCGGGCGACGCCGAACCACACCCCCACGGCGATCAGCGCCAGCGCGGCCAATGCGCCAAGCGCAAAGGTATTGGCCTGCTCCAGCGCCGCCAATTGCCGCACGTTGACGTCATTGCCATGCTGTTCGTTCAGCGCCTGATAAGCGAGGTACTTTTCGTTGAAATCCGCCTGAAACGCCTGGATCGGCACGGCGAAAAACGCATCGATGCTGGCGCTGCTTTGCAACCCTTGCGCCTGTTCCTTCAGGCCGTCATAGAACAGGCGATAACTGTCTTTCAGGGCGCCCGCCGCTTCGGGCGCAGCCGCGCTCAAGCGCTCGAACCGGGCAAAGGCCTGCTTTGAAGCCTCCAACGCCGCCAACGATTCATCCAGCAGGCTATGCCAACTGCCGTCGGAGCCGGTGACTTTGTCCTGCAGATAATAGATGCCCGCACGGTTCAGGGTGTCGCTGGCCGTCAGCAGCGACAGTCTGGCGCGATCCATCGTCGCCTGCTGGCGATGCAACCCGTCTCCCGTCACCAGGTTAACCTTGGCGTCGTGCAGAATAGTGGAAATAAATACGGTGGAAAACAATTGCAGCAGAGAAAATAGCGCAATAACGCAAATTACGCCGCCTAATAAGCCCATGCTCTTGCCGATGCCAAACGCGTGCGGCAGCGCTGCCGCAGGTTTTACCCGGCGGCCAAGTGTCAGTTTTATGCTCATGATTTTTAGTCAGTAATGCCAGAATGCCGCGAGTCTAACGCGCATTTATGACACGACTATTTCAGCCTGCTTTGTGTCGCCCCCGCAAACCAGGGCGACTCAATAATCGGAATTTCTCGTCAACGCTCATTTTTATTTCTTGACTTGTTCAATACCGGATTTATAGTTTTTCCATTAAACAAGAAACAAAGTTTCATATATTAACCGAAAATGAATTTAATATATGAAACGCACAATGAAACGTCTCAAATATAAAACAAACGAGCAACATCGCCTTATTCACAGGTAAACCCCGCTCGTCTTAATAAAAACCAAACATTCACCAGGGGCCAGGCATGCGCAAGATCACACTTTGTTTTTTTCTTGTTTCACCAGTGAGTTACGCGACTACCGTCGCATTGCCCAGCGATGCTGCTGCCACCGTGGCGCCGGTAAAAAAAAACCGCCCGGCCTTTCCGCATATTCATTGGCAAAACGAGGATAATAAAAAGAATATTGATATCGGCGGCGCGCTGCGCGCCAATTATCGCTATGAAGACTGGCACAGCAGCAATTATCGGCATCCGCCGCATTTACGCTTTGACGCCTTTCGCATCGATGCCGCCGGCCAGATAAACGACGCGTTTTTCGATAGCGGATTCTGGTTTCAGGATCGGCGCAAATACGCCATCGACCGCGCCTATGTCGGCTACCACCTGTCTGAGCGCTCCACCGTGCAGCTGGGCGCGCCGTTCAAACCGTTCGGCCTGATGCCCTATCCGCAGTTCGGCTGGTCGTACGGCATTCCGTTTTACCTCGGCTTTGGCGTCAACACCGGGCTCGGCGCCAAATACCAATACCAACGGGGCGATTGGGCCTTTGACGCCGCCTACTACCCGCGCATGATGCCGACCGGCGTGCGTTACGCCCCCGACGTCGCCAGCTACGACGATCTGAAGAACACCAACTTTGCCTCACAGCATCTGCAGCGCAACGAAAAACGCGATCAGGTAAACCTGCGGCTGACGCGGGCTTTCCACCAGGGCGGCTGGGACAATGAGCTCGGCGGTTCGCTGGCGGCCTCGCGGCTCTACAACCAGGCGACCGGCGATAACGGCAGCTTCTGGGCGGCGGGCCTGCATACGCTGGTGAATCGGGATGCCTGGCATCTGTCCGGCCAGGTGATCCGCTACGGTTACGACGCCAAAGGCCCGGCCGGCGCCAGCAATTCGGTGATCCTGATGGGCGGCAACGGCCTGACGCCGGCCTATCTGATCCCGTCGCAGGCCACCACTGCCGCCATCAACCTGGCGCGCGACGTCGAGGTGCCCTGGGGACCGGTGAAAAAGCTGCGCTTCTACAACGACTACAGCGTGCTCTGGAAGGACCGGCACGGCGGCTCCGACTCCAAAATGAATACGCTCGGGGTACAGGTGTTCGCCATGCCGGTGATGCTGTGGGTGGATCTGACCTGGGCGCAGAACGCCAATCCGTGGGGCGGCGTGGAAAACGCCACCGGCTGGACCGGCACCCAGTCCTCCGGCAGCAATAAATGGTATTTTCGCACCAACGTAAACATCGGTTACTACTTCTGAGCGCGGCGGGATCTACACTGAAGTATCGCCGTCAACCGGAGAAATCATGATGCTGAGCGCGCAAACGCTGCATGTCGCCATCAACCGCCCCTGTGACGAGGTGTACGCCTTTCTCAGCCGCCCGGAAAACTTCCCGTTGTGGGCCAAAGGATTACCCAATAGCTTACGGCGGGAAGGTGAAGATTGGATGGCGGAGACCCCGCAGGGGCGGATCCGCATTCGATTTAGCGCGCCCAATGCCTTCGGCGTGCTGGATCATTGGGTGACGCTGCCGGACGGCGGCGTAGTCTACGTGCCGCTGCGCGCGCTCGCCAACCGACAAGGCGCCGAGGTGATCTTCACCCTGTTCCGCCAGCCGGACATGGACGACGCGCTGTTCGCCCGCGACGTCGGGCTGGTGAACGCCGATCTGCAGGCGCTGAAGCGCCTGCTGGAATCGCGCTAATCCCCCTTACCCCTTGACCGACGACACCACGTTAAGCGGCTGGGCATCCGGCAGAATATTCATGTGCTCCAGCACCTGGGCCATGATCTTGCCGAACACCGGCCCGGCCACCGAACCGCCGAAGTGCTTGCCGGCTTTCGGGTTGTTGACCATCACCACCAGCGCCACCTGAGGATCGCTGGCCGGCGCCACGCCGGCGGTGTAGTTGATGTAGCCGCCGTCGTATTTGCCGCTCGGGCCCATTTTCTCGGCGGTACCGGTTTTGATCGCCAGCCGGTAGCCCGGCACTGCGGCGCTCACCCCGCTGCCGCCCGGCAAGGCGTCGCTCTCCATCATATGCACCACGGACCGAACCGTATCCGCCGGCAGAATACGTTGCCCCATCACCGGCGGCGTCACCTTGGTGATCGACAGCGGCCGATAAATGCCGAAGGAACCGATCGCGGCATACTCGCGCGCCATCTGCAGCGGCGTCACGCGCAGCCCATAGCCGAAGGAGAAGGTAGCGCGTTCGATATCGGCCCAGCGTTCGCGATGCTGCGGCAAGTAGCCGCTGCTCTCGTTGCCGATGCCGAGCTCGGTCGGTCGCCCCAGGCCAAAGCTGCGGTAGACCGCCGGCAGCACCGTGGCCGGCAGCGCCAGCGCAATGTGCGATACCGCGATGTCGCTCGATTTTTGCAGCACGCCGGTGATGGTCAGTTTCGACCAATGGCCGACGTCTTTGATCAGGTGACCGTTCACCCGATACGGCGTAGTGTCCAGCACCGTATCCGGCCGGATCAGCTTATGCTCCAGCCCCACCATTACCACCACCGGTTTCACCGTCGAGCCCGGTTCGAAGCTGTCGCTGCTGCACACGTTGCGAATATCCTTCGCCGGGGTGCTGCCATAGTTGTTCGGGTTGAACGACGGGTAGCTGGCCATGCCGAGGACCTCGCCGGTGTCGATCTTGACCAGCACCGCACAGCCGGAGTCGGCCTGGTTAGCCACCACGCCGTCGCGGATCTGCGCATAGAGCACATACTGAATAAATTTATCGATGCTGAGCGTCACGTTCGGCGGCGGCACCGGATCCACGCTTTTAAGCACGCCGATCACCGCGCCGCTGCCGTCCTTCTGATAGACCCGCAGGCCGTTTTTGCCCTGCAACAGCGGGTTGAAACCCAGCTCAATGCCCTCCAGCCCCTGATTGTCCTGGCCGACGATGCCGATCAGCCCGGCGGCGTCCTGGCCCATCGGATAGAAGCGGCTGAAATCCTGTTCGGTGCTGACGCCGGTCAGGTGCAGCTTACTGATGTAGGCGGCGTTATCGTCCTCTACCTTACGAGCGAGGTAGACAAAACGTTTGCGCGCGTTGCTCTGGATCAGGTGCTGGATGTCCGCCAGCGGGATCTTCAGCACGTTGGCCATGCTCTGCCAGCGTTCGTTGCCGGTATCGGTCTGGGTATCGAGAATATGCTTCGGATCCAGCACGATGTCTTTGGACGACACGCTGACCGCCAGCGCCTCATCGTTGCGATCGGTGATCATGGCGCGGTTGGTCGGCACCACCTGGGTGCGGATTGAACGCTGGTCAGCCTGGTTGGCCAACTGCTGGTGTTCCAGCAGTTGCAGGTAGCCGACCCTGAACGCCAACAGAAAAAAACAGACCAGCATGCCGGCACAGATCCAGCCGAAACGAACTGTGGAATAGGTTTTACCGCTCTTTTTGGTCGATGGCGCCACTGTTGTGTTAACCCTACGTTTTTATTCAGTTTATGGTGTTATTTCAGTCTACCTTGCCGGAAATGGTCAGGAGATTGCAGTTTGTAAGAAAGTAAAAACAAACCGCATCACCGTTGCACATCCGCGCTGTCGTTTAACTGCGGTTTACTTTGCGGCGTATCGCCGGGCTGTGGCGCATTGGCCGGGTCAAAAATGTGGTCGAGGATCGCGCGCGCGGTCGGCCCCGCCACCACGCCGTCGCCGCCGCCGTTTTCCAGGATCAGCGCCATCGCCACCCGGGGATTTTTGTAGGGCGCAAACAGCGTATAAAAGATGTGATCGCGCAGCCGCACCGGGATCATTTTGGCGTTGTAAGTCTGGTTTTGCTTCAGGCTGAACACTTGCGAGGTGCCGGATTTGGCGGCGATCTGATACGGCGCGGTGTGGAACAGCTTGTAACCGGTGCCGTTCGGCAAGTTGGCCATGCCGTACATGCCGTTGCGCACGATGCCCCAGTAAGGCGAGTTGGGATCGCCGATCTGCGCCGTTTGCGCCGGCGGCTGGTAGCGCGTCACCCGGTTGCCCTGCTGCAGCGAATATAACAGATGCGGCGTTTTCACCCGGCCGTTGTTGAGCAGCGTGCTCAAGGCTTTCACCATCTGGATCGGCGTCGCCACCCAATACCCCTGGCCGATGCCCACCGAGACCGTATCCCCCTGATACCAGCCCTTTTTGTGCACCTTCAGCTTCCAGTCGCGGCTCGGCAGCACGCCGCGGTACTCTTCGTTCAGATCGATGCCGGTCGACTGGCCGTAACCGAACTGGCTCAGCCAGTGGTGAATGCGATCGATGCCCATCTCATACGCTACCTGATAAAAGAAGGTGTCGGCGGACTCTTCAATCGCTTTGGTGACGTTGAGCATGCCGTGGCCGGTTTTCAGCCAGTCGCGGTAGCGCCGCTCGGTGCCGGGCAGCGTCCAGGTCGGCGCGCCGAAAAAGGTGGTGGCGGGCGTGATCACCCCGGCGAACAGCGCCGAAACGGCCATGTAGGGCTTCACCGTGGAAGCCGGCGGGTACAACCCCTGGGTAACGCGGTTGATCAGCGGCAGATCCGGGTTGTCCAGCAGCGCCTTATAGGCCTGATAGCCGATGCCTTTGACGAAGGGATTGGGATCGTAACTGGGGCTGGAGACCATCGCCAGGATACCGCCGTCGCGCGGGTCTTCCACCACCACGGCGGCGCGTTGCCCCTTCAGCACCGATTCGATGTACTGCTGCAGCGGCAGATCCAGCGTCAGGTAAATGTTTTTGCCGGCCTTCGGCGGCTGCTCCTTCAGCAAGCGGATCACCCGCCCATGGTTATCCACCTCCACCTCCTGATAGCCGGTGGTGCCGTGCAGTTCTGACTCATAATAGGCTTCGATGCCCTGTTTGCCGATGTTGCGGTCGGCGGCATAGTTCTCGCTCAGGCCGGCCTTGTCCAGGCGCTTGAGATCGCTGTCGTTGATCTTCGACACATAGCCCAGCACGTGCGCCAGCTGGGCGCCGTAAGGATATTCACGCTGCTGATAGGTATCGATAGTCACCCCGTCGAAACGGTATTGATTGACGGCAAAGCGCGCCACCTCGGTGTCGTTCAGCCCCGCCTTCAGCGTGACCGGTTTGTAGCGGCTGTTGTGGTGCATATCGTCGCGAAACGCGCTGATGTCTTCCGGCGTCAGATCGACGACCGGCGTCAACGCCCGCAGCAGCGCCGCCATGTCGGCGACTTTGCTGGGCGTGACTTCGATACGATACAGTGTCACGTTTCGCACCAGCGGAATGCCGTTGCGATCGAAGATCAACCCGCGGCTGGGCGCGATCGGCAGCATCTTGATGTCATTTTGATTGGAGCGCGTCTGGTAAAAGCCGTGCTGGCGAATTTGCAGCCGGTAGAGGTTGACGATCAGCGCGCCGAAACAGACGACGACCAGCGCCAGCGCCACGGCCGCCCGGCGGATGAACAGCCTCTCTTCCGCAGAGTGGTCGCGAATTTTTTCTTTTAACAGGGCCATGCGGTGCCGGTACCTTTTGCGTCACATTTCCCCGTAAAATCAGGGAACTGAAAAGCCGGCAAGCATAGCGTTATCGAGCGCGCCGCCCCATGAAAAGGTTGCTAATGAAATGGCATAACTGTTTCAGCATATTGGAATGTTACCGTCGGCGTTTTTTTCACCGCGCGCCCCATTGAGCCGTCGTTCGCCCCAATGCTACAATGTGATCTGAATCACATTATTCCCGTTATTCCCCCGCATTTCCCTGTCGGCGCCCTGCCGGATGCGGCTTTTTGTTACATAGGATCGAGTTCGATGAGTACCATTGCCACCGGTTTAGTCATGATGCGCTGGGAGTTGCTGAGCGCCGTGATGATGTTCTTCGCCAGCCAGTTAAACGTCGTTTGCCGTAAAACCAGCCGCAACGGCATGGCGTTCATGTTCAGCAGCCTGGGCCTGTTTACCGCCTGCTGGTTCGTGATGGGCCTGATGGGCATCCACCTCACCCTGGAAGCCTTCACCCAATTCTGGTCATCGGCCTGGGATCGCTACGTGGACGTCGTCAGCACCATGCCGGCCGATTGGCCGATGCCGTAACCTCGCTGCACGGGCGGCGCATCTGCCGCCCCGCCGATTATTCCGCGTCCGTTGACGGCGCCGCCGCCAGCCGCGCCATCAACGACCCCGCTTCGATCAGCTGCGCCTGTTCTTGCTCCGTTAAACAGCTTTCCATCGCCGCCAGCAGCCACGCCTCGCGCCGGGTGCGGCTTTGCTGCAACAGGCCCAGCCCGGCGGGCGTCAGGCGCACCCGCACCCGGCGTTTGTCTTCAGCATCCGGCGTGCGCACCAGCAGCCCATCGGCCTCCAGCTCGCGCAAGGCGGCCGCCAGGTTAGAGGAACGCATGCGCTCCGACTCCGCCAGCAGCGACGGCGTCGCCTCACCGCCGTGGCGATCGATAGCTCCCAGCAGCATCAGCTGGGCCCAGGATTTTTCGTCGCTGCGCGACTCGCGCCGCAAACGGCGCACCAGCGACATTAACTGCGTGCGCAGCAGCGTCACGTCTTCAGGATGATCTTTTTTCATTGGCATCAATAGATAACGATAGATTTGTCCGTACTTTCACACCGAGACCGGGAACGGTCAACCGAAATTGGCGGACGAAATATGCCAGCTCGCTATTGGCGGGTGCCGGCGTTGAGCGGCAACACCGCGTGCACCGCCAAAGCGAACAGCAGACCGATGCCACCGCCCAGCAACACATTGACCACCCTTTCTGCGGCGATCGACGGCGCTTTTCCGGCAATCACCAACGCGCAGGCGATGCAGGCGCAACGGGCGCCAAACCCCAAGGTATAACGATGAAAAGACACCAGGGTGAGCATCGTCACCACGCTCAGTAGTTCATAACCCACATTGCCATGCGGCATGAGGCTGCCCAGCAAAATACCGATGGGCACCCCCAGCAATGCGCCTGACGCACGCTGGCGGAGTTTGTTGCGCGTACCGGCCATATCGCCGCTGATCACGCTGACGGCCGACCAGATCACCCATTGCCCGTAATCGAGGTGTTGCCACTCAACGATCGCCGCCGATAGTGCAACGGCACAACTTACGGCGAGCAAAGCCTCGCCGCAGGCCACGCGAGCGCCAAGCTCATCGCTGCGGCGCAGCTGGAGATAATGATGCAGGCTGTCACTCGTCGACAGCCGCGCTAGCCGCCGATGCTCCGCCAGTGCAAGCATCAGCACCGGCAAGACGGCTGCCCCCAGAAAAGGGAGCTGCGCCCAGCCGCATTGGGCTAATGGCGCGCCGGCGCCACCTTCAGCGGTTTCACACGCCAGATAAAGAGCCGGAATAAAAATAAAATTCCCCAGGGATCGCAGCTTGCCGCCGAACGCGGAGATCCCAACCGCCGCCGCCGCTGCCAACACGCACGCCAAAATGAAGATTACCGGCGTGTGCATGGCGCACAGCAGCGCCATAAAGAGCAGCAGCAATGCCGCCGCATGCAGCGCCACGCCGAGCGGCGCCAGTTCAAGGCGCTCGCAAACGACAAACAGCGATATGGTGACCACCGAAGCCTTCAGCCAGTTGGCATTGCCTGTCGCCAGGCTCAGGGCCAGCAACGGCGCCAACACCCATGCTCCCCGTCGCAGCTGACGCCAGGCGATTTCTTCACGCAGCAGCTTCACAATGTGCTCAGCTGTTCCAGCGTGACGATATCGGCAATAGTGGAAAGCGTTTCCATTGAGATCCGGTGCTCTTCCGCCGTGGCCGCCGCGCAAGCCTCTTCCAGTATCAGCACCTGATAATCGCGATCGTGCGCGTCGCGCGCCGTCGCCTGTACCGCCCAGGTGCTGCTGACCCCACAGATCACCAACCGTTCAATGCGGCGGGCGCGCAGCGTCGCATCCAGATTGGTGCCATAAAACGCGCTGACGCGCGGTTTTACGATGGTTAACTCCCCCAAATCAGACGCTAAATCAGGATGAAAATCCGTGCCCGGCTGGCCCAGTGCGATAGCGCCAAATTGATGCGCCTGCCCAAACATCCGCGAGTATTTGGGTTGATCGACATAGCCGGCCGCGAAACCGACTTTAACCAATATGCGCAGCCAATCCTTGCGCTGCGCGAGAGACAATGCGCTATTTGCCCGCGCGATAGCATCGCGCTCAATGACCTGCTGCGCCGAGCGCGCAATTTTTCCTTCCGGGTGGGAGATATCCACGATGTAATCCAGAGCGATCAGTGCGGTATTCATAGAAAGCGTCTCCTTGCCGCCGACACGGCGAAATGGGTAGAGAGAGTGTGGCGCCGCCGAATTGTTGAGCGGCTTGGTGGAGTAGCTTAAAATAAATACCTATGATAATATAGCTATTAATTTATAGCTAAATATAACAACGCCGCCGACGGGCTTTACGTTTTCTCACGCATTTCCCCCGCGCCGGCCAGTTCGCGGTGTTATTATTATCTTGCTTAACAAATCCCTCCAAATTCAAAGTGGTACGACAAGTCGATGGAAGCGTGGAAAGTCAATCTGATCTCGGTCTGGCTCGGGTGTTTCTTCACCGGGCTGGCGATGAGCCAAATCCTCCCTTTTCTGCCGCTGTACGTCGAACAGCTCGGCGTCAGCGATCATCAGTCCCTCAGCCTGTGGTCCGGGCTGGTGTTCAGCGGCACCTTTTTGGTCTCGGCGGTGGTGTCGCCACTGTGGGGCAGCCTCGCCGACCGCAAAGGCCGCAAGCTGATGCTGCTGCGCGCTTCGCTGGGTATGGCGATCGTCATCGCCCTGCAGGGGCTGGCCACCAACGTCTGGCAGCTGTTCGCGCTGCGCGCCCTGATGGGGCTGACGTCCGGCTATATTCCCAACGCCATGGCGCTGGTCGCCTCGCAGGCGCCACGCGATAAAAGCGGCTGGGCGCTGGGCACGCTCTCTACCGGGCAGATCTCCGGCGTGATCGCCGGGCCGCTGCTGGGCGGGTTGATGGCCGACCATCTGGGGCTGCGGGTGGTGTTTTTCGTCACCGCCGGGCTGATGTTCGTCAGCTTCCTGGTGACGCTGTTTCTGATTAAAGAACGGCGCATCACGGTGAAAAAAGCGGATCAGCTAAGCGGCAAGGCGGTATTCCGTTCGCTGCCTTATCCAACGCTGATCGTCACGCTGTTCGTTTGTACCCTGATGATCCAGCTGGCTAACTCCTCCATCAGCCCGATCCTGACGCTGTTCATCCGCGAACTGTCGGGCGACGTCAGCAATATCGCCTTTGTCAGCGGCATGATTGCCGCCGTGCCCGGCATTGCGGCGCTGATCTCGGCGCCACGCCTTGGGCGGCTCGGCGATCGCATCGGCACCGCGCGCATCCTGATCGCCGCGCTGCTGTTCACCACCGGCCTGTTCGCCGTGATGGCCTGGGTGAATACGCCGCTGCAGCTGGGCATTCTGCGCTTCCTGCTGGGGTTCGCCGACGGCGCGCTGATGCCGGCGGTGCAGGCGCTGTTGCTGAAGTATTCCTCCGATCAGGTGACCGGGCGCATCTTCGGCTATAACCAATCCTTTATGTACCTGGGCAACGTGGTTGGCCCGCTGCTGGGATCGGGCATTTCGGCGATGATGGGGTTCCGCTGGGTGTTCGCCGTCACGGCGGTATTGGTGCTTTGCAATGCGCTGCAGCTGCGGCATCAGTTCAAAAAAGTGGAAAGTCAACGCGCGGGATAACGAGGAATGTGGGGAAACGCCTCAAGCAGTGGCGGGACAATGACGCCCATCAACCGTACCACCACTGCCAAAGGCGGCCGTAGCCTACTCGACACGATGAACGTTTGGTATTTATGTAAGTAAATAAAGTGTTGCGGGCGTGTGGAGGGCCGCCGCAGCGGCCCTTTTGGATCAGAACATGGTATTGTCGTTGGCCGATTTTTCCGGCACATCCTGATTGACGTCCCAATGCTCGGTGATTTTCCCCTGATCGTTCACCCGATAAATATCCACGCTGGCGGTGCCGCGATCCTGCGGGTTATTTTGGTATTGGACGTGAACATAGACCAGATCGCCGTTGACCGCGCTGCGGTATATTTTGGCGCTGTACTGCGGATTGTCTTTGAAGGTCTGGCTGAAGAAATCCAGGAACGGCTTGATGCCGTCGCCGACGAACGGGTTATGCTGCTTGTAGTTCTCCACAATCAGCTTTTGCGCCACGCTGATGTCATGACGGTTGAAAAAGCCCGCATACAGATCTTCCACCACCTTCAGCTTCTGCTGGGCATGATGATAACCGCCCTTGCCGGCCGATTTGTAAGACGCCGCCTGATCCGTTGACAGCGCCGGGTAACTCGCCAGCAAACCGCCGACGATCGCACAGGTAATCAATGCCTTTTTCATAACTGCTCCTTAGTTTCCTGAGTGACCTACGATTTTCAGCTGCCCTTTCAGATGGGTGAAGCTGCCGTCCCTGGCGGCGATGTTGGTGTACACCTCGCCGCGCTCAAAGTCCTCGACATGCGTCACGTTGTCGCCGGACTGCGGTTCATGCCAATAAACCATGTAGACCTTCGGCCGAATCTCCACCGCGGTGTACTGCACGGTATCGGTGATGCACTGCGACGCTTCGCCGATACCGGTGAAGGTCATGGTCTTGTCATCGGTAAAATCCAGCTTGAAGGCGAAATCGCCGAAGGTCACCTGCACCACTTTACCGACCGCAATAAACTGCCCGTGTTTTTCCGTCATCGTCGCCGCCTTACTGTTTGTCAGGGTGGTTTGCGCCGCCAAAGCGGCAGGCAATGCCAGGGGGAAAGTCAGGGCTATCGCCAGCGCGATGCCCGTTCGTTTCACTGTTTTCATCGTTCCTTCTCCTTTCCGTGGTTGAAAACGAGAATCATTATTATTTCTTAACGGTTGGCGGAAATATAAGAATAATCTCTATTCCTATCAGGCACCTGGCGGCGAAAAAAGCGGGCGAAAAATCGCCGTAAAATGGCATAGCAATAGCGCGTTCTGGCCATTGGTTTTTACGCAATGAACGGAATTACTGCTTTCAGAAAGGGAAACCACTCGGGGATTTGATGGGTCTATAGCGCAGATCGCTTTAAGCTAATGCGTATTTATTCTTAAGCCGCCCGCCGCAGGGAAACGGCGGCGAACGGCGTAGCGTTTAACGCAGCCAGGGCGTATAGGTGACGCCAACCAGCAACCCTTCCGGGCTGAGCAAACGGGTAACGCTTTGCCCCCACGGTTCTTCACGATTGGCGACCAGCAGCCGATAACCGCGATCGATCAGTCCCTGGGTGGCGGCCGCCATGTCGGCCACGTCGAACTCGATCCATGCCTGCGGCACCGCGAGATCCGCCGGCCAGCGATCGTCGCCAAAGCAGGACTGCGCCGCCTGCGCCAGCGGCCACAGGGCGAAGTGCTTCACCCCGTCCAGTGCGCCCTGCTCGGCCAGCAGATAGGTTTCGTTGCCCGGCATCGGCTTGAGCGGCAGCCCCAGCGCCTCGACATAAAACACCTTGCTCTCGTCGCTCTCACGCGTGATCGGCCCGAATCCGGCGACGAACAACACGCCCAGCCCGGCAAATGGTTGATCCATGCTTGCACTCCCTTCCGGTTAGCGCCCCTGCCGCACCTGCAGCGGAGCAAATCCATAGGCCGCCTTGAAGCGGTTGCTGAAATGGCTGGCGGAGCTGAAGCCGCACGCCAGCGCGATCTCGGTGATCGGCTGTTGGCTATGCCGCAACAGCTGTTCCGCCCGCTGCAGCCGCGCGCGCATCACAAACTGGTGCGGCGCCAGGCCGGTCGAATGTTTGAACATGCGAGCAAAATGGTATTCGCTCAACCCGGCCTGCGCCGCCAGATCGGCCAACAACAAAGGCCGATCCAGGTGGCTTGCGATATATTCCCGCACCCGCCTGGCTACCGCGGGAGCCAGGCCGCCGCGCGCCGCCGGCAGCTTCCACTGCAGCTGGCTGTAGCGCTGGATCAGGTGCGACATCAACAGGTTCGAGGCGCTGCTGAGCGCCAGCAGGTTGGCGCTGTCCCGCCAGTCGCAGTTGAGCAAAAACTGACGATACAGCAGCGTGATCTGCGGATCTTCGCCGAAGCTGCGTTGCTCCACGTTGATCGCCGCCGGGCTGCGATCCCAGGTTTGCTCCGCCAACTGCCGCAGATGGTCATCGGTGCAGTACAGATGCACGAATGACAGATCGCTGCGCACATCCCAGGTGGAAGCGTACTGGCGCGGCATGATGCAGAAGCGATCCGGCCCGCCGCCATTGCGCCAGCCGCCCGGCACCTGCTGGTAGCACTCATAGCCGTCGGCGACGTACAGGCTCAGGGTATGGTGGTCGGCGCTTTCCTGCGTGACGCGATCGTTGCAGTTAGACCAGGCCGCCAGCTCCACGCCGGTGCCCAGCAGCACGCTGCCGTGCAGCCGCGCCTTGTGCTCACGCAGTGTTTCAAACGCCTGATAGTTGGACATCGCCGGCCCCGTTGTTCGACATGCTGACAGTGTAAAGAGTGGCGCCGCGGCATGCCAGCGGCCGCCCCGCGCTTTTGGCAAAAAAAGCGCAAGAATATGCAACTGGGCGCAAAGCGCTGCAAGCGCCGCCGCGCGCCAAAGCGGATACTGCGCCATCGGTTTTTTCGGAGTGAATAGAATGAATGCGCTGTTGTACCTCGCCGTGGTGCTGATTTGGGGCACCACCTGGATAGCGATTACCCTGCAACAGGAAGGCCCGGTGGCCATTCCCGTGTCGATCGCTTACCGTTTCGCCATTTCCGCCACGGTGATGTTCGCCGCGCTGTTGCTAACGCGCCGCCTGCGCCGCATCGCCCCGCGCGATCATCTGTTCTGCGTGCTGCAGGGCTGCTGCGTGTTCGGTTTCAACTTCTTCTGCTTCTACCATGCGGCGGCTTATATCAGCAGCGGGCTGGAATCGGTGATCTTCTCGATGGCGGTGCTGTTCAACGCCCTCAACAGCCTGCTGTTCTTCCGCCAGCGCCCCAGCCCCAACCTGCTGCCGGCGGCGCTGCTGGGGTTGACCGGCATCGTGGCGCTGTTCTGGCAAGATCTGGCCGCCACCCGCATGGCGCCGGAGCTGCTTAAAGGCATCGGCCTGAGCGCGCTCGGCACCTACGGCTTCTCGCTGGGCAATATGATCAGCGCGCGCCATCAGCGCCGCGGGCTGGATATTTTTTCCACCAATACCTATGCCATGACCTACGGTGCGCTGTTAATGGCGCTGATCGCCCTGGCGCAGGGCGCATCATTCCAGATGGAGTACAGCAGCCGCTATATCGGATCCCTGTTGTATCTGGCGATCTTCGGATCGGTGATCGCCTTCGCCGCCTACTTCAGCCTGCTCGGCCGCATCGGCGCCGGCGCGGCGGCCTACAGCACCCTGCTGTTCCCGCTGGTGGCGCTGACCATCTCAACGATTTACGAAGGCTACCAGTGGCATTTCAACGCCGTGCTGGGCCTGTGCCTGATCCTGTTGGGCAACCTGGTGATGTTCGCCAAGCCGGGGATGAAGTGGCGACGGGCGGGCATCTCAAAACAAAACTCAACCCTTTGAAGCCATTGGCGAATATCGTTATTATCAGGTTTTGTTGATAACGGATGATGGCAAATGCTCAGAAGTGATGATGTGACACCCCGCGCCTACCAACAGGTGGACGTTTTCACCGCCACGCCACTGCAGGGCAATCCCGTGGCGGTGGTGCTGGAAGCCGAAGGGCTGAACGACGCGCAGATGCTGGCATTGGCCCGTTGGACCAACCTTTCGGAAACCACCTTCGTGCTTAAACCGACGCACCCGGCGGCGGATTATAAGGTGCGCATTTTCACCACCGAAAAAGAGCTGCCCTTCGCCGGCCACCCGACGCTGGGCACCGCCCACGCCTTGCTGAAAGCCGGATTGACGCCTAAACGCCCTGGAACGGTGATGCAGGAATGCGGCGTCGGCCTGGTGGCGGTCAATATCCTGCCGGAAGGCACATTGGCGTTCGCCGCGCCCGAAGTTGAGTTCCGCCCCATGGCGGCCGAGGAAACCGAACGGCTGACGGCCGCTTTACGGCCTGCAGTGATTGCAGCAGGCACCCCGCCGGTGATTGCCGAGATGGGCATTCGCTGGCTGATGGTGCGCCTGCCGGACGCGCAGTCCTGCCTGGCGGTAACGCCGGATCAGGCCACGATTAAACAGCTGCAAACGGCTTGCGATGTGGATGGCGTGGTGGTTTATGGCGCCAGCTCCGCAACCGAACCGGCCGATTACGAAATGCGCGCGTTTATGGTGGAATGCGGTGTTTTGATTGAAGATCCGGTAACCGGCAGCGCCAATGCCTGCCTGGCGCGCTTATTGAAGGCCAGCCGCTTCCCCGACGGCGGCCAGACCGCACAGGGTTACCAGGTGCGCCAGGGCACCCAACTGAATCGAGATGGCCGCGTGAGCGTGCGCTTTATTGACGGCGAACCCTGGATCGGCGGGCAGTGCCGCACCCTGATTAATGGCACGGTGGGTATTTAGTTTGTCGGCGATCGGCGCCAGCGGCAGGTGCGCGTCGATGTCGTTCTGCGGGCTGCGCTCGCCCAGCAGGTTATCCGCCACAGCCGCGCGCCCGGTTTACCTTGATTAGGTTCGCGGTGTTGCAGCAGGCTGCATGCTCTACAATAAATACTTTGAATATTAATTTTCTATGATTCTTTATTTTTAAAGAGCTGAAGATTATCTATTCACACTTTAATTTTTTTATATAAATTAGATGTTATCTGAAAGCAGACCATTATAAAATGGTTGCTCATTAGCCACCGATAGACAACACTCAGCACAAAAAACCTTGATTTAGTGAATTCATTGCTTCCAATGAAAACCCGAAAAAATCAGTGTGCGGTTGCGGCTAAACAGAGCATCGTAATGGTCTGACATGCCAACCAATCTCTAAAAAATGCTCTATTTAAATTATTAAAAAAGCGCCCAATTAATTGAGAGTCGAGCACCTTTTAGTACATTTTTCATTTAACCAAAAGTAATAAAATCAATGCTTCGTCACCAAACGATATAGCCCCTTTATTGATAGCCTCTACCGCCAATAAAAAATTATATCTAATATCGTCAGGCAGAGAATTTATTCCATTGATTTTCACCAGCAAATACTCATCCTTATCTAAGTGTATGCTAGTCATTCCATCATCAGGAAATCTAAGGCTATTTAAACAGTCAACAAAAGCGTTGAAGTTATTCCCATAAAAATCTGGAAAACCAAAAATCCTATTCATTTCATCATGAAATTCATCATCCGTATTTATTTCTGAAAAATCAACAACTACTCGTTTAAACTTCATCATTTCCACCCTGAGAGATCTATTTCTATAAAGGAATCGTAATGATCATGACTGTAGTAAGCTTTCCCTGTCGCTTTATCAACAACAAGCGGTAGTACTGTTCGTACAGGCCGTTGCATCGGCTGATCAGGTTGGTCTGCGCTCGCCCAGCAGGTTATCCGCCAGATCGTACACCAGCCGCGCGCCCGGTTTACCCTGATTGGGTTCGCTGTGTTGCAGCAGGCGGCCTTTGATGCAACTAACAATCTAATGTTTTTACTCTTCCTTTTTTATTTTTAAAGAACCTAATATCTCCTTTTCAAGCTTTGATCTTATATCTCATATTTAATGCTGCACACTAAAGAGCCCGAAAGAAAGGATCCTTTCGACAGCTTGTCGGTCACTCTTCTTCGATGCACTCATCACTTATGATCGATAATCCATCAAGTTGATTAAACGCATTCTTCAAGAATTTGTACCTGCTGAGTTTTTCTGGATTCTTCCCATTAGTGAAAGACACCTTAATTATCGTGCTAAACTCTTTGTTATCCTCCTCTAACCACTCATTAGAGTGAGGAATATAATTATCAGTAATGGTTAACTTGTCCGCATAAAGGCCAGTATATGCAAAGTAAACACCAAAATAGGAGCTGTCATACTCCGAGCAAGTTATATCCCATTTATCGTCCAGTAATTTGCTCGCTTCTTTTTTTGATATAATACTGCCATATTTTAAAAAATATAATTTTTTCATAATTTATCCACCACATTTACCAGGTATTCTAGTTCCCTTTCCTTTAGCCTTAGCTTCAGCAGCAGATTCAAAGACCATTGCGTTCACAGGTCTACCTCCTGACATTTTGGATAATTTTTGCAATGTATCATCAATACCTAATTTCTTAGCCATTTCACTCCCCATATCAATTGGTCCAGTGCGCCCTCCTTTTCCTATTCCCAGCTGCTCTGCTTTTTGATATAGCTCAGGATGTGAAATAACAACGTCAAAATCACTAACACGGCCGACATCAAATGGTTGACCTGTAGAGAAACTTACCCCGATACGGAACTTCCTTGCATATATGAAACTGTGCCGGGATATCCTAATTTACTCATTCCTGCCTGTAATGCTTCACCGAACTGTTTAAATTGGCCAAAACTATTAAAGCCATGTGGAACTCCTTTTACAGATAACCCAAACGGATCCACCCACATCAGCGGGTTCGGCGCATACTGATACAGGTTCAACCCGCCGCGCAACCCTATCGGATCCTGCGTGGTGAAACGCCCCACCTCGGGTTCGTAGTAGCGGAACAGGTTGTAGTGCAGGCCGCTTTCGTCGTCCTGATATTGCCCGGCGTAGCGCAGCGGCTGCTGATATTGCGCGCCCTGCCGCTTCGCCGCACCGGCCACCGTCTGGCCCTGCAGCTTGCCGAAGGTGTCGTATTGCCCGGACCAGCACAGGTTGCCCGCTGCGTCGGTCACTTCCAGCGGCGCGCTGTTCAGATCGGTGTGATACCAGTAAATATCCGCCGAGCGGCTGTCGCCCGCCTGCTCCAGCGCCGCCAGCGGGCTCCACGGGCTGGCCGGATCGTAGCTCCAGCTGCGGCGGCTGCCGTCGTCGCGCTGCTCCTGCACCAGCCGATTGTCGGCGTCGTAGCGGTAGTGCTGTTCGTACAGGCCGTTGCGCCGGCTGATCAGGTTGCCCCAGGCGTCGTAACGGTAAAACAGTTTTTGCCAGTGCGTCAGGCGGTTGTCGGCGATCGGCGCCAGCGGCAGGTACGCGTCGATGTCGCTCTGCGGGCTGCGCTCGTCCAGCAGGTTATCCGCCAGATCGTACACCAGCCACGCGCCCGGTTTGCCTGATTGGGTTCGCGGTGTTACAGCAGGCGGCCTACTCTACAATAAACACTTGGAATATTTAATTTTCAATGGCTTCATTTTTAAAGAGCTGGAAATTAATTTTTCATAATTTTATTTTTTAATTTTAGTCAGGAACTGGCTGAATAATGTTAATTCAAAAAGCCATTGAATACCCTCTTATAACCGCAACCATTGCGGTTAATATTTATAAACGCCAACAAAAATTGATATAGGCACCAATTTTCTCATCATACTCAATCCTTCTCCCTGTTTTATCATCAGGGGGCACTTCAACAGATTGCCCCTAGTTGCACCAAATTTACCCGCATTGACTTTTCGCTTTGAAATCAAGTTGTTCAAGCTATTTGAGCAAGTCATTCTTAGTATCAAGCATTAAGAATTAGCGCCAAAATGAAAAATCAGATACAAAAAACTCGTTTATTTCTATATCTCCAGGAATGTGTTTTATTGTATCAGCAATCTCATCATATGGCGGAGGAAGTATAAGTGAAATACCAAAATCATCATTGATAATTATTGAACCATTATATAATTTCTGAGTTTTTGTTAATTTTATCACATCCATCACCTTCATCCCTGTGAATATAGCTCCCTTGTAGCCGCCTTGATAACGCTCATTACATCCAAGTGAAAAGATAACACCATCTTTATCAGTCGCAATGGTCAAGGTATTGTCGATTTTATATGATTTCTTTTCCTCACCATCAGGGAGAAAATAACTTTTAACCTCCACACTAAATCCAGAATAAATCTCATTAATATATGACGAGATATTTTCATTTATAACGACATTCCCTATGGAAATCCCCGATACAATCTCAGCATTAAAGTCAATCATCTTAGACACCACCATTCTTAATAACTCCATCAACGTACACAGGTGAATCTTTTATCAGATCGTAATTTTTAAATTCACCATGCCCAATTCTACCAAAAACAACATCCTCACCATTCTCAACCTTATAAACCTTCCAATAATCATTGCCATGAATATTAGGCTGACTTGCATTACCTCCGGGGTGATAATCAAGTTTATATGTCGCACCCGATTTCGTTGTTCGCACATATTGAGTATGTTGAATTGCTTCTGGTCTGCCTGCTTGAGGGTAATGCTTTGCCCAACCGCGACTAGTTAAAAACGCGTCAACATCAGCTGGCTTTTTGCCAGATAGTTTATCCACCCATCTGCGAGCGATTCTATCTTTTCTAGCAAAGCCTTTAGAAACCCCACAACTCATCAACCCCAGCGGATCCACCCACATCAGCGGGTTCGGCGTATACTGATACAGGTTCAACCCGCCACGCAACCCTATCGGATCCTGCGTGGTAAAACGCCCCACCTCGGGTTCGTAGTAGCGGAACAGGTTGTAGTGCAGGCCGCTTTCGTCGTCCTGATATTGCCCGGCGTAGCGCAGTGGCTGCTGATATTGCGCGCCCTGGCGCTTCGCCGCGCCGGCCACCGTCTGGCCCTGCAGCTTGCCGAAGGTGTCGTATTGCCCGGACCAGCACAGGTTGCCCGCTGCGTCGGTCACCTCCAGCGGCGCGCTGTTCAGATCGGTGTGGTACCAGTAAATATCCGCCGAGCGGCTGTCGCCCGCCTGCTCCAGCGCCGCCAGCGGGCTCCACGGGCTGGCCGGATCGTAGCTCCAGCTGCGGCGGCTGCCGTCGTCGCGCTGCTCCTGCAGCAACCGGTAGCCCTGCCACAGGAAACGGGTCGTCTGTTCGGTTTTGCCCTTGTAGCGCACCGCTTTGCTGCTGCGGCGGCCCAGCGCGTCGTAATGGTACTGCGCCTCGAACTCACCCTGCGGGCCGCGGCCGTGCGCCTGCACCAGCCGGTTGTCGGCGTCGTAGCGGTAGTGCTGCTCGTACAGGCCGTTGCGCCGGCTGATCAGGTTGCCCCAGGCGTCGTAACGGTAAAACAGTTTTTGCCAGTGCGTCAGGCGGTTGTCGGCGATCGGCGCCAGCGGCAGGTGCGCGTCGATGTCGTTCTGCGGGCTGCGCTCGCCCAGCAGGTTATCCGCCAGATCGTACACCAGCCGCGCGCCCGGTTTGCCCTGATTGGGTTCGCGGTGTTGCAGCAGGCGGCCTTCGGCGTCGTAACCATAGTGCACTTCGCCGCGCAGCGCGTCGCTCACCCCGGCCAGCTCGCCGCGGCCGGTGTAGCGATAAGCGCGCCACAGCACGCCGTCTTCCGGCCGGGTCAGTTTATCGTGGCCGAAGGCGCTGCTCTGCCAGCTACGGCGGCCCAGGGCATCGTAACGCCGCTGCTGCTGCAGCGCGCCCTGGCTGCGGCCGGTTTCCCGGTGCAGGCGATCGCGGATGAATTCGCTCACCACCTGCTGGTTGAATTTGATGGCGCTGGCGTGGCCGGAGCCGTAATACAGCCACTGCAGGCGATCGCCCTGCGGCAGCGTCAGCGCCTGCAGGTTGGCCAGCGCATCCCACTGGTATTGCAGCTCGCCGTTCACGCCCTGTTCGCTGAGCAGCCGCCCGGCGGCGTCATAGCGCATCTGCACGCTGTCCGGCTCGATGCCCAGCGCCGCGCCGCTCGCCGTCGGCAGGCGGTTCAGCTCGCGCAGCCGCCCCATGGCGTCGAAACGGTAATGCCATTCAGCGCTGGCGTTGCCGCGCCAGACCAGCTGCCCCGCCTCGTCGAAGCGGAAGCGCTGTTCGCGCTGAGTCAGCTCACCTGCGTTGCCCGGCAAGCCGACCTCGCGGTGCTCCTCCAGCAGCCCGGCCGCGCCGTAGCGATAATCGTGGCGGGTGTCGTCCGGGCGCTCTTCGGTCAGCACGCGGCCCACCGCATCGTAGCTGAAGCGGTATTCGCCGCCGTTGCCGTTCTCCAGCCGCGTCAGCCAGCCCTGCGGGCTGTAGTGATAGCGCCGGGTGCGGTTGATGCGATCGGTGATGCTGACCGGCAGCCCCAGGGCGTTGTACTGCCAGCGGGTCAGGCTGCCCAGCGCGTCCTGATGTTCGGCCAGCTGGCCGTGCGCATTCCAGTTAAAGCGCTCTTCGCCGCCGTCCGGGTGGATCAGGGTGTGCAGGCGGCCGCCGTTATCCCACAGGTAGCGCGTCTGATGGCCTTCGGCATCGGTCTGCGTCGTCAGTTGCCCCAGCGCATCGTAGGTATAAGCCGTGACGCTGCCGGAACAGTCGGTGTAGCGCGTCAGCTGGCCGCGGGCGTCCCACTCCAGCTTCACTTCCCCGCCCAGCGCGTCGATCACACTAGCGGGCAGGCTCTCTTCGTCATCCGGATAACGGTACAGCGTGGCATTGCCCAGCGCATCGACATAGCGCGTCGGGCGCCCCAGCGTGTCCCAATGCTGCGCCTCGCTGCTGCCGTCCGGGTAGGCGACGGCGAACAGCCGGCCGCTGTTGCGCGAATATTGATAGCGCGTCACGCGGCCGAGCGGATCGGTCTCCGACAGCAGGCGGCCGTAAGGATCCCATTCGCTCTGGCGCTGCGCGCCGCCGGGCAGCAGCACGCTGCACAGCTCGCCGCGTTGGTAGATAAAACCGTAGCGGCGCTGGTCGAAATCGGTGTACTGCGCCACGTTGTCGTCGTCATCCAGCCGCCACTCCGCCCGTTTGCCGTCGCCGCGCACCGCGCTGCGGCGCCCGCCGGCGAAGTCGTAACCGAACTCAAGGGATTCCCCGGCGCTGTTGCGGTAGGCCGTCACGCGCGGCACGCCGTCGAGCTCTTGCCATTGGTATTCGTTCAGCAGCCCGGCGGCGTCCTGGTGGCTGATCATCAGGCCGTCGCGCCAGCCAAAGCGGCGCGTCACCTCACCGGCGCGGTTGCTCACCGTCGTCAGTTGGCCCTGCTCATCGTAACCGTAGCGCGCCAGCGTCCGTTCACCGTCGGCGGTTTGCAGCGCCACTGCACGCAGGCGGCCCTGCGCATAGCGGCACATCAGGCGCTGCCCGGCGCTGTCCACCAGTTCGCTCAGCAGCCCCTCATCGTCGTAAAACAGCGAGGTGGCGTTGCCGATGGCGTCGGTGATCATGCTCAGCCGGCTCGGCTGGTCGCCCGCCAGCGGCGGGTAGTGGAAAATCTGTTCGCCGACGTCAAACAGCTGCCAGCTGCCGTCGTCGTTGTGCATCAGCCAGCTTTTTTCGGCTTCGCAGTAGGTTTTATGGCCGCGCGGCACCATAGGGAAAGCGACGAAGTCGCCGGAAGGCGCACGCCACACCAGGCCGTCCTGATACGGCTGCAGGCTGCTCTCCCAGAACAGGTTCCAGCCGCGGCCCAGTACGCCGTCGCCGGGGTTGCCGCTGCGCCAATAGCGCTGCCAGGCGACCGGCAGCCGCGAAGGCAGCACGAAATCGAGATCGTCTTCGCCGTCGAGGAATTTCTGGCCGCTGACGATATCCACCGGCCGGGCGATAATGCCGACCGCGGCGGTCGCGGTCATCAGGGTGCCGGCGCGGCAGGCGATGCGCGCCAGTTTGTTGATGCCGGGCAGCTTGCCCAGCAGTTTGCCGAGCGCCCCCAGCTTGCCGGCGGCGCCGCCCACGCCGCCCACCAGGCCGGCGAACAACAGCGTCAGGTCAGAGACCTTGTACAGCCAATCCGGCACTTCGGGCTTGATCGGCAAGGTGGTGACGGTGCCGCCGCCAATAAACACGTTGGGCGAGCCTTCCATCACCTGCGCGTCGCAGTTGGTTTTGTCCCCCACGCGCGAGGCGGGCTGGCCGTTGATGCTGACCTTATCGGAGCCCTGCGCCATCTGCATGCTCGGGCCGTCGTCGCTGCAGGCCACCTGGCTGTTGGTGGCGAGCGCAGCGGGTTTGCCGTTGATGAAGACGTTGGGGGAGCCGGTGACGATATTGCCTTTGGGGGTCAGGCTACCGGCACCGGCGTCGGCAATGCCGTCGCGCGCCGCGGTGGCCGCCTCCCCGGTGAGATACCCCACCGCCAGGCTGGCGCCGATAAGCAGCACGCCGACGCCGATACAGGAAGCCGCCAGGCCGGCAACGAACAGCGCGCCCGCCGCCACCGCGCCTGCGGCGGCGATCAGGCCGCCGACAAGGGTGCCGGCAATCATGCCGGCCAGGGCATGGGAATGCCCGATGGTATCGCCGACGCGAGCCGCTTCGGTCATCGTAAGTTCCTTTTACGCAAAGAGTTCATCGTTAGGCCGCCCGGTAGCTGCTCAGCACCTGCTGCAGCAGCGCGTCGTCTTGCGGCGTCAGCTTGCGCGCCATCGCCAGGGTGAACACCAGCACCCGGCCCTCCGCCAGCGCGAACACCGCCTGGTTCTGCCAGATGCGTTTGCCGTCGCGCAGGTAGCTGGCGCGCACCCACTCACCGGCGGCCAGCCCATCGCCCAACGTCGCCGGTTCGCGGCTTTTGAACGCCCAGCCTTTCAGCCCCTGCGCCAGCGCATCGAGCTGGCGGGTGACGTACCTTTCCAGGCTCTCCGCCGGCTGCAGCGCATCGCGGGAAATATTGACTGAGGGGGAAACATCATCGCCGGCCAACAGGACGTTGACCGTACGATCGGCATAGCCTTCCGGCAAAGCGACGCTGCCTTCGCTGAAAGCGCAGCGGGATAAAGCGGACATGCGAGGATCCTTTTGCATAAATAATGCTTAAGCATCGCATAACTTAGCCTTGAAATAAAACCATCAGATACGGCGAATGTTGCGCGGCGTGACCGCGTTCACTGTGCAAAAGAGCGGTGCCGGAATCTGGCCGGGAATCAAACCGTCATATTACAGAATTATCTGAATCCACCGGCGCGCCGCCGCGCCGATTATGGCTATACTCGGCTTTCGTCCGTTTTTCAGGAGATCAGGATGCTGAGATTCACCCGTAGCGCGCTGCTGTGCGCCGCGCTGGCCGCGTTCGCCGCCGGCGCCGCCGAAACGCCGACGTTCGGCCCGGAGCTGCAGGGCTTTCACTACCCCTACCCGTTGCAGCAGTTCAGCTTCACCTCGCAGGGGCAGCCGTTAAAAATGGGCTATATGGACGTGCCGCCGGAAGGCGCCGCCAACGGCCGCACCGCGCTGTTGCTGCACGGTAAAAACTTCTGCGCCGCCACCTGGCAGGACACCATCAAGGCGCTGAGCAAGGCCGGTTATCGCGTGATCGCGCCGGATCAGATCGGTTTTTGTTCCTCCACCAAGCCGGCGCATTACCAGTACAGCTTCCAGCAGCTGGCGCAAAATACCCACGGCCTGCTGCAGAACCTGAACATCAGCAAGGCCATCGTCATCGGCCACTCCACCGGCGGCATGCTGGCCACGCGTTACAGCCTGATGTACCCGCAGGCGGTGGAACGGCTGGTGATGGTCAACCCGATCGGCCTTGAGGACTGGAAGGCGAAAGGCGTGCCGTGGCGCAGCGTCGATCAATGGTTCGCGCGCGAGCTGAACACCTCCGCTGAGAGCATCCGCAATTATGAGCAGCACACTTACTACGGCGGCCGCTGGAAGCCGGAGTACGATCGCTGGGTGGACATGCTGGCCGGGCTGAACAACGGGCCGGGCCATCGCCTGGTGGCGTGGAACTCGGCGCTGATCTACGACATGATCTTCACCCAGCCGGTGTATTACGAGTTCAAGGATCTGCAAACGCCCACCACGCTGATGATCGGCACCGCCGACACCACCGCCATCGGCAGCGATATCGCCCCGCCGGCAGTCAAGGCCAAAATCGGGCATTATGATGTGTTAGGCAAACAGGCGGCGAAACTGATCCCGCACGCCACGCTGATCGAGTTCGCCGGGCTCGGCCACGCGCCGCAGATGGAGGAGCCGGAGCGTTTCCATCAGGCGCTGCTCAAGGCGCTGGAACCCTGAGCGGCCGGTTGGCGCGGCTGCCGCACGGCGGCTAAACTTTCAGCTGGCACTCAACTGCAGGAGACAGCCATGCGACAGATTATTGCCAGCGCCTTCATCAGCCTCGACGGCGTGATGCAGGCGCCGGGCGGGCAGGACGAAGACCGCAGCGGCGGCTTTCGCTTCGGCGGTTGGACCACCCCCTACTGGGATGACGCCGTCGCGGAAACGATGAGCGATCTTTTCTCAGCGCCTTTCGATCTGCTGCTCGGGCGGCGCACCTACGATATCTTCGCCGGTTACTGGCCGCAGATCACCGATGAGGCTGACCCGTTTTCGGCCGATATCGCCCGCACGTTCAATCAGGCGGTCAAATACGTCGCCACCCACCACGGCGAGACGCTGGCGTGGCAGAACAGCCAGTGGCTGGGGCGGGACATCATCGCCCGGCTGCGCGAGCTGAAGCGCGCCCAGGGGCCGGTGCTGCTGGTGCAGGGCAGCAGCACCCTGATGCAACAGCTGCTGGCCAACGATCTGGTGGATGAACTGCGCCTGCTCACCTACCCGGTGCTGCTCGGCGCAGGCAAGCGGCTGTTCGATGACAACGCCGCGCCGGCGGCCTTCACGCTGGCCCAATCGGTGGTCTCGCCCGGCGGCGTGATCGTGGCCCACTACCGCCGCGCCGGCGAGGTGGCCACCGGCGACTTCACGGTGGAAAGCGCAGCGGCCCAGTCGTAAAAAAAGGGCCGTTCGGCCCTTTTCTCTTTTCCTTCCTCGCCATCAGGCAAACAGAATATCGCTCTGCTCCACCTGCCCGACCACGTGGATCTTGAAGTCGGCGGCGTAGCTGTTGCTCTGGGTGTTCATCAACAGATCGGTGGTGCCGTTGAAGGCGTCGAAGTTGAGTTGGATCTCGCCTTTCTGGCCGCTGAAGGCGCTGCCGCTGTCGATAAAGCGCAGCTCGCTCAGGCTGTTGTTGAAGCGCAGGCCGGAGAGATCGATCTTGTCGATGCCGTGCTCGAAGTCTTCAATCACGTCGAACGCCGCCACCGTGGACTCTTTGGCGTTGAGATAGACGAAATAGTCGGTGAAGTTATTGGCGTCTTTGCCGCCCCACAGATGATCCGCCCCCAGGCCGCCGTACAGGATATCGGAGCCGGCGTTGCCCGCCAGCAGGTTGTCCTGATCGTTGCCGATGATCAGATCGCGCCCGCTGCCGCCGATGGCGTTCTCGATGATCGCCCCGCGCGCGATGGCGACGTTCTGCGTGCCGCCGCCGACGCTGGAGAACGCGCCGTCGTTCAGGTTGATCATCTGCTGCTGGCTGTAGCCGGAGAAGTCCAGCGTGTCGTTGCCGCCGGCGTCCCACACCGCGAAGTTGACCGGTTTGCCGTTGTCCGCCGTGGCGGTCAGGAAATCGCGCCCGGTGTTGGAGTTGAAGCCGTACACCGTGTCGCCGGTGCGGGTGCTCATGTTGGCGCCGTACAGTTTTTGGATCGCGGCGATGTCATCCACCATCGGGCCATAGCCGTACACCCCTTTGGTGTCGGCGCCGGTGTAACCGGCGTTGAAATAGCTCATGATCGAGTATTGCAACGAATCCTGATAATAGGCGGCATCGTTCTGGTAGCTCGGGTTGCCCAGCGAGGCGTCATAAGATCCCGGGTGCGCCAGCCCCAGGGCATGGCCCAGCTCGTGGGTAAAGGTCTGGCTGCTGAAGTCGCCGCTAACCGGCGCCTTATGGGTGGCGAAGTTTTTGTTGAACCACACCGTGCCGGCGAAGGCGTTATCGCTGCCCGCTTTGGAACTCGGCGGGTAATAGGCGTAAGCGTTGATGGCATTCGGGCCGCTGCCGGCTGCGGTGCTGCCGTCGGCGCGCTGGGTGAAGTACGCGAAGGTGATGTCCGCACGGTGGTTGATATCGGTGGACGCCGCCTCGGTAAAGGTCACGTTCGCCACGTCGGCCCAGGCCTGCATCGATTTCAGCGCCTGAGCCTGCGCCGCCTGAGTCAGCGGCTGCAGCCCCTTGTCGCCGTCGCCGGTCTGGCCGATGCGGTTCAGCGCGCTCTGCGTCAGGAAGGAATAGGTCAGAGCCACCGGCTGGTGATACACCTGATCGCCGTTGTGCGTCAGGCCCGGCCGCGTCAGCTGATCGGCGGCACGATCGAAGCTGAAGTTATCGCGGATTTTACCCAGGTTGTTGATGGCTGCCCCGCCGCGCTGGTTGCTGTACAGGTTGGCGTTATCCAGCGTAAACAGCGCGCCGTAGCCCAATCCGTCATAGGGGCTGCCGGGCTGGTGATAGTAAAACTGATAGTTGTGATCGTTGGGGGATGTGGCGGCCAGGCTGGTGAACTCATCGTCATCTTGCAAAATGTCGTTGTGGCGACTGCTCATTGCATTCTCCTTTTACACAGTAGGAATCCACTCGCTTTGTAAGACTATTCATCAGTCGTTCTAATCTAAGCCAAGGCTTAGGATTGACCAGTATAGTAATTAACCCCGACGGCGCGAGCCCACGCCGCCGCGCATCACCGCGCCGGGCGTTAAGGCGGAAATAATCATAACGATTTGTATTAGCGCAGTATTAATGAGAAAGATAAGCGTATCGGCAGGCTAATGACTCGTCTTTTTGGGCATGTTATCGCCGGTTAGATCAGAAATATCGAGGATTAAAAAACCTAATCCTTGCCTCATCATCCCGCCGGGAACGTGCTAAGGTGTGAACGGACAGCCGAAAGGAGTGACCCGATGCCAACCCATTTCCTTATGCGCGCCTTGCGCCGCGCCAGCCTGACAGGAGTCGTTATGAGCGTATTGTGCAGCAGTGCCCTGGGCAGTTCACTGCCGTTGCTGGAACCCGCCGCGCTGAAGGGCGACTGGCAGCTCGCCGCCATCGGCGGCGGTAAAACCGTCTGCGAGGTGCAGCTGAGCGACGAAGCGGTAGCCAATACCAACGCCTTCCGCTTCAGCGCCTCAGCCGAATGCCTGCAGCCGCTGGCGCTGCACGCGCTGCCGGTCGCCTGGCGGCCGACGCCGGACGGCATGACGCTGACCGACGCCGAAGGGAGCATGGTGGCGTTTCTGGCCCTGACCGCGCCGAAGCGCTATGAGCTGATCGACCGCAACGGCCCTTCGCGCTTTGTGCTGATCCCGCGCTAATCCTTCAGGCGAACAGCAAGCCAAGCAGCGCGCCACCGGCCAGCACCCACAGCGGATGGAGGCGCTTGCTCATGCTCAATCCCGTCGCCAGCGCCACGATCGCCGCCAGCCGCCAATTGGGCGCGGAAGCCTCGGCGATCAAAAGGCCGCTGGCCACCACCAGCCCCACGGTCAGCGGCACCAGCCCGGCCTGCACGATGCGGCGCCACGGGCGATCCTTAAAGCGCCGCCAGGCGCCCATCACCAGCAGCGTGACGATGGAAGACGGCCCGAACTTGGCGACCGAAGACACCAGCAGCCCCGCCCAGCCGGCCACATGCCAACCGACCAGCGGCACGATCATCATGTTCGGCCCCGGCGCGGCCTGCGCCATGGCGAACAGCGCGCTGAACTCCTGGGCGCTCATCCACTGATGCACCTCCACCACCTGCCGCTGCATCTCCGGCAGAATGGTCATGCCGCCGCCGAACGCCAGCAGAGACAGCTCGGTGAAAATCAGCGCCAACGCCATCAACACCCCGCTCATGACGGCCACCGCCACATCAGCAGAATGCTCAGCGGCGCCAGCACCAGCATGGTCGGCAGCAGCGGCAAGCGCAGCCAAGCAATGGCGATCAGCGCCAGCGCCACAATCGCCAGCGCCGCCCACTTGCCGCGCAGCGGCAGCAGCATCTTAATCCCGGTCGAGAGCAGCAACCCGGCGGCGGCGGCGGCCAGACCGGCGAACACATGCTGCACATGAGGATCGTTTTGGAAGCGGGCGTACACCATGCCCAGCCCCACTACGATCGCCGTCGGCGCGCTGATGAGGCCCAGCAAGGCGCACAGCGCGCCGCGCAGCCCGCGAAACTCCATGCCCACCGCCACCGACAGGTTGATCACATTGCCGCCGGGCAGGAACTGGCACAGCCCGAGCAGCTCGGTGAACTGTTCGCCGCTCAGCCAGCGCCGCCGCTCCACCAACATGCTGCGCGCCATCGGCAGCACGCCGCCGAAGCCGATCAGCCCCAGCCACAGAAAGCCCAAAAACAGCGCCGCGTTGCCCGGCGCTGCCGCCGGGTGCGGTTTTATCGTATTGATATCTGACATGACATTGCCGTTCCACATCGCTTGTTTTGATGTCTGGTATCATGCGCGCCGCCGTGCCATGATGTCTAATGCATTCCGGAACAACGAAAGATACCTTTGAGGTATGGTTATGATTGAACTGCGTCGCCTGCGGGCGTTCGTCACCGTGGTGGAAGAAGGCAACATCACCCGCGCCGCCGAGCGGCTGTTTATCCAGCAGCCGCCGCTGACCCGCCTGTTGCAGGGGTTGGAAGATGAATTGGGCGTGAAGTTGTTACAACGATTGCCGCGCGGCGTGCGCGTCACCGAAGCGGGCGGCGTGCTGTTCGAAGAAGCCCGCGCCTTGCTGGCGCGCGCCGAACGCCTGCGGGAAGCGGTGCAGCGCGCCGCCCGCGGCGAGCAGGGCCACATCGCTATCGGTTTCACCAGTTCCGCTGCACTGCACCCGTTCGTGCCCAACCTGCTGCGCCGCTACCGCGACATCCTGCCGGGCATCACTACTCAGTTGGAAGAGGCCGGCAGCGGCGAACTGATGGAAGCGTTGCTGGAACAGCGCCTCGACGCCGCCTTCGTGCGTTCGCCGGCCAACGGCATTCCCGGCCTGAGCGTCGAGCCGGTGCTCAGCGAGCCGATGATCGTCGCCCTGCCGCTGGGCCATCGGCTGGCGCAAGAAACGCAGCAACCGCTGCCGTTGACCGAACTGGCTCACGAGGCGTTTATTCTCTATCGCCGCCCGGCCGGCCAGGGGCTGTACGACGCCATTCTGGCCGCCTGCCACCGCGCCGGCTTCAGCCCGCGCATCGTGCAGGAAGCGCCGCGCCTGCCGGCCACCCTCAGCCTGGTCGGCGCCGGATTGGGGGTGTCAATCGTGCCCGGTTCCATGCGGCGGCTGGGCGGCGACGGCATCGTCTACCGCACTCTCGCCGCAGAGGCGCAGCTCAGCGCCCCGCTTTACCTGGCGCTGCGCCGCAGCCCGGCTTCGCCGATCGTCGAGCGCTTTCGTCAGCTGGTGCTGGAGACCGTGGGGGAGAGTTGATGATGGCGATCGCATCGTTCAGCCCCATTACGCGTCCGCATCCCAGTGGCGGAAATAGCGTTTCAGCTTCTCAATGGTATGGCGCCACTTCGGCGCCGTCGGTTTACATACCGTATTCTGATTGCCAAAGAAGCCGACCTCATTGACCGCATTTTCTTCACTGCGGGTTTCCAGCCATTTTACCGGGACAAAATACTCTGACTTGTCCGGATCATCGGCATTGCGGCGATACAGCTCGCGATACTTAAGCACTTCCATCGCCGGTTTTTCACCGTCTTCGGTGTTAACCGTAAAACTGCTGACAGGCTCTACAGCACTCTGAACCAAACCGACGCCCACATAGCCCATTGCCGGGATCTTTACCCACACGCGGTTGCCGGGCTGGAGCTGCTTTAAGGTCTGGCTGTACCAACTGCCGCCACCGGCGCTGATAAACCCGTAGCGACGCGCTTCTTCCCAGCTCCGGCTTAACGGATCGCCAAATGAAACATAGAATTCCCCATTCCAGGGATCTTTGGTTTTAGCGCTGGTTCCTGCGGTGGCCTGCGCAGCATTGGTCTGCGTCTCGCTCGGATCGAGAAGCCAGGCGCGGCTTAAGAACTGATCGTCACCGTGCTGGAACACTTTAAAGAACAGCACGTTAATGGAGATGCCATTCTTGCTGAGATAGTCCACGATGAGCTCGGTCGAGGGATCCAGCTCTGCCGCCACGATGATAATTTGATGTGACTGATTCAGAGAATCTTCTTCAAGCTCGGTGTTGAAGCGCTGCTTAAACGCCTCCCCCAGATTGCCGCCGCCGGAGAATTTTTCGTAAATCTGCGACAGGCGATCGGCGGTAAGGTCATCCACCCAGGAGGCATAGTCCAGCGCCTGCGCCACGACCTCGCGCGGCGTGCGATCGCGCTTCAGCTCAATCAGAATCAACGAGGCATCCGGCGCGATAGCCAGCAAATCGATACGTCCCTTATCGAGCGTATTTTCCTGATGCCCAATAATCATCCACTGGTCAGAGAGAATAGTGGGGTCGTTTAAAATCATCTTCTCCAGCAGTTGCTCGCTGGCGAGTTTGCTGATGGTCAGTGGCTGGGGATTCTCCCCTATCCGCCAGATTGCATGATGAACCGGCATCGTCTGTTCCTTAGTTTAATGCTGCGTCAGTGAGCGCATCCGCCAGGTTGAGCTGGGTTTGTTGGGCGGATTGGAGACGAGATTTGAGTTGGTCATATACTTTGAAAAAGTCTTCAATTGTGGATATTACCTTCCATTGAATTGCCGCAGGAGGAAGTGCCACTGGTGCTGACCTCAAATTTTCTTGGGATATATTCATTTGGCTTTCAGCCATACCAGATTTCGATGCTTCCAAATAATCAGCTGTCACCCCACAGTTAAGGCATAAAGAAATATATTTTGCAGATATATCATTTGAAATTAAATGAAATCTGATAATTTTGTCCGATATCATTAGCCTAGGCCGTGTTTTTTCAACTAAACACGAAATACCGACTCTATTCTTTGGTCCCGCTCTTGTTACTAAGATATCACCATCCTGAACCTCATATTGAGGTCGGGGCAGTTTACTACTTGGCAAGATTTTATTTTCCTGTTGTCTATACTCCAAACTTTGCACTGCAGTAGTTTTTAATACTCCCCAAATATTGTCATTGGGGGATGATTCAGGAGAGCAAGCGGGACTCCAGCCAGCATCCATATTTGCAATGATTTCACCGATGCGACACCACTCCCACCTCTCCGGCAAATCAAACGGTTTTTCCTCATCACTCACTGGCGGCAACGGTTTTTGCTTTTTAATTTTCCCTTCTTTTACCAATTGCGCTTTTTCCTGCTCAATACGTTTAAGCAGTTCAGAAGCCGGTTCGTCGTCAGGATCTTGCGGCACCAGTTTACCCATAACAGCCAGTTGCAGAATGGTTTGCTTAAGCGCCTCGATACTCGCTTCGGTGGTAAAGAGTGTGTCGAAATGCTGGCTGATTCGCGCCCAGTTTTCTGCGAGTTCTTCGGCATGTTGGCTATCGACCAGCGTTGCCAGCAGGGTTTCTACCAGTTGCTGATGCGCGTCCAGACTGGTTAGCGATTGCTGTTCCAGTTGGTCACAAAGGGACATCAGTTCATTAACTTTAGCAACGATGCGATATTGTTCTGTAATCGGTGGAATTGGAGTGATAGATGTTTTGATTAGACCAACATTTAGCGTTGGCTGTGCTAATGTTCGTGTATCGCCTTTAAAGCTAGCTTGCATTAATTTGCTTTGTAAGAGAAGTAAAATAAATTCCTTTGATAAATTCGACACAGGAACAATTCTGCATAACGCACGTGCAATATTTGCTCCTTTCCAACTATCAGGCGCTACTCCAAGTTTTCCGATTGAACCTACCACTGCCATAAGAATTTCGCCGCCATTCAGACGAGTGCGCTCATACTTTGCAGCAACTAAATGGCTGATGGTTTTTTCTGGTAACATTGGCGGGTTGATCATGGCTATGTCACCGATTCGTACAAATGGCACCCCTCCTACTTCTGGTTCACCAGGGACTAACACTCCATAAGATATTGGATATTGTGGGTTGATAATCTCATCGAAGCACCGCCACTCCCAACCTGCCGGCAATTCAAAAGGCGTCTCGTCCTCGCTGATCTCAGGCAGTAGTTTTTGCTTTTTAATTTTACCCTGCTTCACCAGCTCCGCTTTCTCGGCAGCAATACGCTTTAACAACTCAGACGCCGGTTCATCATTCGGGTCCTGTGGCACCAATTTGCCACGCACCGCCAGCTCCAGAATCAGCTCGCGCAGTTTCTTAATGCCATAGAGGTCGATTTTGCCGTTGCTGCCTCGCCCGGCGGTAGATCGAGTTTGCAAGGCCGAGGACCAGATATCGATATGGTCTGTGATCAGTTTCTCAACGCTCATCAGTGCGCCCCCTTGTTGCTGGCCAGCGCAGCGCCGAGGATGTCGCGAAGCTGATTACGCAGCTCGCTGATTTCCGCCTGCTGTGCCTGGTACTGTGCCAGCAGTTCATCCGGATCGTGGCTGACGGTTTCACCCTGGTACGGATTTTTGATATCGAGGTTGAAGTTGCGGGCGATGATGTCGTCGATGCTGACTTGCCACGCCTGGTTGTTTTCCTCGCGGCCGGAAAAACCGTCCGCTTCGTTGCCCCACCAGTCGATTTCGGCCTGGAACTCTTCAAACTTCATCGGTTTGGTTTTGCTGTAGTTCTTTACGCCGTCCGGGTACGGATGCTCGTAGAACCACACCTGTTTAGTTGGCTGACCTTTGGTGAAGAACAGAATATTGGTTTTGATTCCGGTATACGGGTTAAACACGCCATTCGGCAAACGCACGATGGTGTGCAGGTTGCACTCTTCGGTGAGCAGCTTTTTGATTTTGGTTTTCACGCCTTCGCCAAACAGCGTGCCGTCCGGTAAAACCACCGCCGCACGGCCTTTATCGGCCAGCACTTCAATAATCAGCTGCAGGAACAGGTCGGCGGTTTCACGGGTCTGCATCTCGGCCGGGAAATTCTTCTCGATGCCGTCTTCTTCGGTGCCGCCAAACGGCGGGTTGGTGACGATCACGTCAATCTGCTCATCCCAGGAAGACAGCGGCTTGTTGAGCGTATTGTCATGGCGAATTTGCACCGGCACCTCAATGCCGTGCAACAACATATTGGTGGTGCACAAGAGGTGCGGCAGCTGTTTCTTCTCTACGCCGTGAATCTGCGTTTGCAGCGTTTTGTGGTCTTCGGTCGTTTTGACGTAATGCTCTTTCACATGGTCAAACGCACAGGCGAGAAAACCGCCGGTGCCGCAGGCCGGATCCATGACCGACTCGCCCAGTTTCGGGTCAATACGGTTGACCATAAAGCGCGTCACGGCGCGCGGGGTGTAGAACTCGCCCGCATTACCGGCACTTTGCAAGTCACGCAGGATCTGTTCGTAGATATCGCCGAACAGATGGCGTTCCTGGCTGCTGCTGAAGTCGATTTCGTTGAGTTTGTTGATCACCTGGCGCAGCAACGTGCCGTTTTTCATGTAGTTATAGGCATCGCTAAACGCCTGTTTGACCACAAAACCGCGTGGGTTTTTGTCGATAGGCGCGGTGAGGTTCTTCAGCGTCGGGAACAGATCGTCGTTGACGAACTCCAGCAGTGCTTCCCCGGTGATCCCTTCGCTGTTCGCCGCCCAGCTGCGCCATAAATAGCGCTGCGGGATCGGGAACTGGTAATCATCCTGCTCCAGTTCCAGCTCTTCTTCCTGGGTATCGAAAATTTTCAGAAACAGCAGCCACGAAAGCTGGCCAAGGCGCTGCGCGTCGCCGTCTACGCCGGCGTCTTTACGCATAATGTCCTGAAGGGATTTAATCACTGAGCTAATCGACATGTTTTCTTTCCATACTAAAAAAAGGATGCCACCGGCTGCGGGAGCAACCCGTGGCAAAATGTTTATGCGCTATCAGGCGAAACGCGGCGGCAACCGATAGATTTCGTTTTCCAGTTCGTTAACCGCCTGTTCGTAAGCCTGCTTGTCACCGAAGCGGGTTTTGATGATTTCCAGCGGGCGCCCCAGCGTATCGAACGGCTTCAGTTTCAAGACCTGAACGTCTTCGATTTCCTGAACCCCTTCATCGGCATATTTATCCAGCAGCGTGCTGAGCACCTGCTGCGCCGGTTCGGCGTATTTGGTGAAATAGTCACGCTTACGCACGTTGGCGGCGCGCTCCTGGCGCGTTAACGGCGGCTGACCGTACACCACATGGCAGAGCAAATCAAACGGGTCGAGATCTTTCCCCACCTCTTCGGCCAGCACATCCCACAGGATACCCAATTGTTCCAGCTCTTCGATAATGGCCTGTTTGCGCGGCGCCGCCTGCCATTTACGCACAAAGCCATCAAGCGAGGCGAACTCACCGTCTTTGAGCAAGGTTTTACGGGTGTAATCCTGGAAAGATTCAGTGACCAGCTTGCCATCGGCATCGTAATATTGAACACGTTTGGCCAGCACGCTGACGGTCACGCCATTGACATAGAATTTACGGGTTTTGCCGTCGTCATCCTGATGGAATTCACCGTTCCCCGCCGGTTTATCCGGATTGGCCTGGTATTCCGCCGGTTCTTCATGTGCAGCACCGTAGGCCTCTTCTGTGTTCTCTTCGGCATCCAACCGTTCATTAAAATCAGACTCCGCGTCTGAAATATCGTCAGGCTTCACGACCAGCACTTTTTCCGGTACGCCGTCAAAGCGCTCATCCGCAAACAGCTCGGTCGCTTTTTTGAAATCGAGAATGGTGAACCACAGTTTGCCGTACTTTTCGTTGATACGCGTGCCGCGCCCGATGATCTGTTTGAACTTGGTCATCGACTGGATGTTCTGATCCAGCACGACCAATTTACAGGTTTGAGCATCCACGCCGGTAGTCATCAACTCGGAGGTCGTCGCGATAACCGGGTAGGCTTTTTTAGGATTGATAAAGTTATCCAGCTGCGCCTTACCTGCGTCATCATCGCCGGTGATTTTCATCACATATTTTTCGTTCTTCAGGACCTGTTCGGGATTCAGCACCACCAACGCGTGACGCATACGCTCGGCATGCTCGATGTCGTTGCAGAAGACGATGGTCTTATCCATCGGGTTGGTGCGCTTGAGGTAATCGGTGATGGTCTGCGCCACCAGCATGGTGCGCTCATCAATCACCAGCGTGCGGTCAAAATCTTTCAGGTTATAAATACGATCTTCAATTTCTGCGCCGTATTTATCCAACTGCCCTTTAAGCGGCCGCCATCCCTGTACGTCAACGTCGATATCCACACGCACTACTTTGTACGGCGCGAGGAAGCCGTCTTCAATACCCTCTTTCAGCGAGTAGGTGTACACCGGATCACCGAAGTAGTCGATGTTGGAGACGTCTTCGGTTTCTTTCGGCGTCGCCGTCAGGCCAATCTGGGTGGCGCTGCCGAAATACTCCAGAACTTCGCGCCATGCAGAATCCTCGGAAGCGCTGCCGCGGTGGCATTCGTCGATCACGATCAGATCGAAGAAGTCGGGCGCCACCTGTTTGTAGGCTTTTTGATACTCTTCGGGGCCAGTTATCGCCTGATACAATGCCAGATGAACCTCATAGGCCGGATCGATGGTGCGCCCGGTAATTTTGGTCATGGCGTTACCAAACGGCTGGAAATCGTTATTTTTGGTCTGATCGACCAGAATGTTGCGATCCGCCAGGAACAGAATGCGTTTTTTGTTTTTCGCTTTCCACAGCCGCCAGATGATCTGAAACGCGGTATAGGTTTTGCCCGTGCCGGTCGCCATCACCAATAAAACGCGGTTTTTCCCCGCCGATACGGCATCGACCGTTCGGTTCACCGCCTGCATCTGATAATAACGGGGAGACTTGCCGCTGCCATCATCGTAATAATCCTGGCTGATGACCGGCAATTGTTCCTGCGTGAACCCTTTCCAGACACAGTATTTCTGCCATAGCTGTTCAGGCGTTGGAAAGTCGCTAAGTGCAATTTCGGACTCCAACTGCTGTGGATTGGTTTTGTCATGGAAGATAAAACCATCGCCGTTGGAAGTGAACACAAAGGGAACGTCAAGCAGCCCGGCGTAATCCAGCCCCTGTTGCATCCCTTTGCCGATGGCGTGCTGATTGGCTTTTGCCTCGATCACCGCCAATGGCAAGTTTGGCTTGTGGTAGAGAACGATATCGGCGGATTTGACTTTGATACGGGAAGCCAGTTTTCCGCGCACCACGATCTTACCATCCCGGAGTTTCACTTCCTGCCGAATCTGTGACATCACATCCCAACCGGCTTCCTTGACCGCCGGCAGAATAAATTTGGTGATGATGTCCGTTTCGGTCAGATGTGTTTTGTTTACGCCAGCCATAGCAAAGTTCTCAACGGTATTGGGTTAACTCTGATTTTACACAAATTAATGCATTACGTAATGACTTGAAATGGGTTTTCAGGCTGTTGTCACCCTTTAACCTCGTCGAGCGCTTTCGTCAGCTGGTGCTGGAGACCGTGGGGCAGTCATAAAAATAGCCCGAACGGCCAATAAAAAATGACGTTCGTTTATTATTTATTTAAGCCTGTGCGCGGTGAAAATTAATTCCAATCCATGACTATTCAACTTCCGTTTAATTAATTAAACCTGCACTCACTTAGTAACAAACGCAAACAAATAAGCGCCTACGCAATACCTTCCAGCCGCTAGGATTTAAGGGTCAAAGCCTATTCCCGCCGATGACAAAAATCATTTCAATGGCGATCGCGCCTTCCCTGTCGCCTGCTTCTGCAGGCGCACGGCTTTATATTGGAGAAAATGCTATGCTATCGCGTCGTGATATATTGAAAGTCTCCGCCGTCAGCGCGGCCGCCGCCGGCATGATCGGCGGCATCGCCAAAAATGCCGCTGCTGACGACCATCGCAATATCGTGCCCCCCAGCAGCTATCAGCCGCCTGCCGATGCGCAGCATCTCTATAAATACAAATTCACCGATAGCAAAAAGCGCAGCCTGCCCAGCGGCTGGGCGCGCGAAGCCACCGTCGAGCAATTCCCGATCTCCGAGGGCGTGGCCGGCGTCGACATGACGCTGGAACCGGGCGGCGTGCGCGAACTGCACTGGCATGCCATCGCCGCCGAATGGGCGTTTATGCTGGAGGGCCATGCGCGCATCACCATTCTCGATCCCGAGGGCAAATGCGAAGTGGCGGATTTCGGGCCCGGCGACGTCTGGTATTTCCCAAAAGGTTACGGCCATTCCATTCAGGCGTTGGCGGACGGCGCGCATTTTATTTTGGCGTTCGATAACGGCCATTTCTCCGAATTCGGCACCTTCAGCATCACCGATTGGGTGGCGCATATGCCGAAAGAGGTATTGGAAAAAAGCGTCAACATGCCGGCGGCGGTATTTTCCAAGGCCAAACTGGGTGAAGCTTATATTGTCGGCGGCGCCGTTCCGCCCGCCTTGCCATTGCCGAAAAACGACGGCGGATTAAATAACGCCCCGCTGACCCACCGTTATGAATTAATGAAGCAAAAGCCGTTCTTTGAAAATGACGCGGGCAGCGTCCATTTGGTGTCGTCGAAAGAATTCCCCATCTCCACCACCATGACCGGCATCATCGAGATCGTGAAACCCGGCGCGATCCGGGAATTGCACTGGCACCCCAATGCCAACGAATGGCAATACTATATCTCCGGCAAAGGCCGAATGACGGTGTTCAGCTCGCACGGCCACGCGCAGACGGAAGAGTACGCCCCTTCGGACGTCGGTTACGTGCCGCAGGGCTTCGGCCATTACATCGAGAACATCGGCGATGAGGATTTGAAGGTATTGATCGTGATGGACAACGGCATTTATCAGGATATTTCGTTGTCCGACTGGCTGGCGAAAACCCCGGCCTACCTGCTGGCGGACAACTTCAATAACCAGGTTGAGGACTGGCAGGATCGGCCGAAAGACAAACGGGTGATGTCGCGGCGCAGCCGCTGACGGCGTGGCGAGGGAGAATCTCCCTCGCCGCTTTTCTTTACTGCTTACGCTGCTCCGCCACCTGTTTGGCGGTGACCTTGCCTTGCTTGTCGCCGAAATGGCCGACCACAAAGTTGGCGACCGCCGCCACTTCCTCGTCGGAATAGGCGCTGCCGAACGCCGGCATCATCTCATGCCGCTCGCCGACGCTGATGCTCGTCCCCTTCAGGATGGCCTGCACCACGCTGCGCCCCTGCGGATCGTTCACCGCCGTGCTGCCGACCAGCGATGCGTACTCGCTCTGGCGGCCCGGCCCGTTCCACTGGTGGCAACCGCTGCAGTCGTTGGCGAACACCCGGCGCCCAAGCGAACTGTCTTGCCCGCCCGGCAGGATCGGCGTGGAAGCCCCCGCGCCCTTCGGCTGCAGGTTCACCGCCGCCGCGCCGTCGCCGGCGATAGGCTCGATGTCGCGCAGGTATTTCACCAGCGCCAGATTATCTTCCGGCGTCAGGAACTGCAGGCTGTTTTCCACCGCCTCCGCCATCGGGCCGGCGGCGCTGCTACGCCCCGGCGCATGGCCGGTAGTCAGATATTGCGACAGCTGCTGGTCGCTCCAGCCGCCGATGCCGGTCTGTTTGTCCGGCGTGATGTTGGCGGCGAACCAGCCCTGCACCACTTCACCGCTCAGGTGCTTGCTCTGGTTAAGACCGAACCCCAGATTGCGCGGCGTATGGCACTCGCCGCAGTGGCCCAGCGCCGTCGCCAGATAGGCGCCGCGATTCCACTGTTCGTCCTTGTTGAGATCCGGCGCGAAGCGCTGCTCATGGAAGAACGCCAGGTTCCAGAATTTCATGCCCCAGCGCTGGTTGAACGGGAACGACAGCTCGTTTTGCGGGTTGGCCTGTTTCACCGGCGGCAGGCTGAACAGATAATCCTTGATCGCCAGCACGTCGTCGCGGCTCAGCCCGGTGTACGAGGTATAAGGCATCGCCGGATACAGGTTGCCCTGCGGTCCGATGCCCTCACGCACCGCGCGCACGAACTGATCGTCGCTCCAGTTGCCGATGCCGGTCTCCTTGTCGGCGGTGATGTTGGTGCCGTAAATGGTGCCGAACGGCAATTTGAAGGCGAAGCCGCCCGCATAAGGCGCGCCGCCCGGCGCGGTGTGGCACGCCACGCAGTCGGCGGCGCGCGCCAGGTACTCGCCGCGCGCCAGTTTGTCGGTCATGCCGGCCGGCGCCCCGGCGATCGGCGCCGCCGGCTCAGCGCCGGTGGGCCGCAGCAGCGTGTACAGCGCGTATCCTCCCGCCAACACCACCACGGCGATAATCAGCCATAACAGCCCTTTCAAGGCATTGCTCATCGCATCTCTCCCTAACCCAACGCCTTGGCGGCCTGGTGGATGGCGGCGCGAATGCGCACATAGGTGGCGCAGCGGCAGACGTTGCCGCCCATCGCCGCGTCAATGTCCGCATCGCTCGGATCCTTGCTTTGCGCCAACAGCGCGCTGGCGCTCATGATCTGGCCGGACTGGCAGTAACCGCACTGCACCACGTCCAGATCAAGCCAGGCTTCCTGCACCGCCTTGCCTTCCGGCGTGGCGCCCACGGCTTCGATGGTGGTGATTTTCTTGCCGACGGCGGCGGAGACCGGCGTCATGCACGAACGCACCGGCACGCCGTCCAGATGCACGGTACAGGCGCCGCACATGGCGATGCCGCAGCCGAACTTGGTGCCGGTCAGGCCGGCTTCGTCACGCAAAAACCACAGCAGCGGCATGTGCGGATCGCCCTCAAATGTCAGCGGCTGATCGTTTACGGTTAAATGAATCATCAGGTTCTCTCCTTGTCAGACGCCGGATTCGCAGTGGGATTATGCAGCGGCAGGCTCAGCGAGGTGCGCGGCCGCCCGAGCAGCGCCAGCGCATTGCCGACCGCCGGGGCGATGGTCGGCACCCCCAGCTCGCCCACGCCGGTCGGTTTCTCGGTCGAGGGCACGATGATCACCTCGATCTCCGGCATCTCATCGATACGCAGCGGGCGGAAGTTATTGAAATTGGACTGTTCGACCACGCCGTCTTTCAGCGTGATATTGCCGTATAGCGCCATGCTGAGGCCGTAACCAATGCCGCCCTCGATCTGCGCGCGGATCACGTCGGGGTTCACCGCCACGCCGCAATCCACCGCACACCACACTTTATGCACTTTCGGGATGCCGCCTTCGCCGATCGACACCTCGGCCACCTGCGCCACATAGGTATCGAACGCCTTGGCGACGCCCACGCCGCGCGCGCGCCCGTCCACCACCTTGGCGCCCTGCCAGTCGGCGGCTTTAGCCACCGCCCGCAGCACGCCCGCCGCGCGCGGTGCATCGCCCATCAGCGCCAGCCGCCCTTCGACCGGATCCTGCCCGGTTTCCTGCAACAGCTGATCGATAAAGCTCTCCACCGCGTGGCCGGTGTGGGTGCTGGCGACCGACCGCAGCGAGGTGGTCGGCACCTTGCCGGGCACGATGTGCGCATCGCAGCGGAAGGCTTCGAAGGTGTATGACACCTCGCTGGCGCCCTCGACCATCATTTGATCGAGCCCGTTGACCACCAGCGCATCCATCGCGCTGTGGCGCGTCCAGGAGTGGCCGACCACGGTATCGATCCAGCCCACCACCTTGCCGCCGCGAATGGCGCCGCGCAGGCGGTGCAGGATCATCGGGCGATACCAGCCGTTGCGGATGTCGTCCTCGCGCGTCCACACCACCTTCACGCCGTGACCGGGGCCGATGCCCTTGGCCGCCGCCGCCATGTCGGCCGCCAGATCCGGCCCCAGCGTCGGGTTGCCTAAATCGATGCGCCGGCCGAAGCTGCCGCCCGCCAGAATGGTTTCAATCTGCACCTTCTCCGGCGGCAGCTCGAACAGATCGCACAGCTGCTTATGGTCAAGCGTCTGGATTTGGCAACCGTAGCGCGCCTTAACGCTCTCGCCGTCCCAGAACAGATAGCCGTCCAGCGGCTCCATCGGCGCGTGGGCGACGTACGGGAAGGTGTATTCAGCCTCGATCACCTTGTCGGCCTTATCGAACACCTCGTCCGGCTTGCCGTGGCTCTTCGCCACCACGCCGGTTTTCTGCGCCACCTGGCGGAACTCGGCGTAGATCTCCTCGGTGTTGCGCCGTTCGGCCTGCGCATCGTCCCAGGTGACCCTCAGCCGTTCCCGCCCCTGGATCGCCGCCCAGGTGTTTTTGGCGTAAACCGCTACGCCGGTGGCAACCTGTTTCACCGCCACCACGCCCGGCACCGCCAGCGCCCGCTCGGCGTCGAAGGTCGCCACTTTGCCGCCGAAACGCGGCGGTTTCTTGATGGTGACGGTCAGCATGTCCGGCTCGTGGATATCCTGCGAGAACTGCGCGCTGCCGTTGGTTTTCGCCAGCGAATCGACGCGGTGCAAACCGCGCGTTTTGCCGATCAGGATGAAATTGGCCGGGTCCTTCAGCGTCAGGCTGGCGGGATCGGGCGGCGGCAACGTGGCGGCCAGCGCGGCGAACTCGCCAAAGCCCGCTTCTCGCCCGCTGGCGGCATGGCGGATCTTGCCCGCCTGCACGGTGATTTCCTGCGCCGAGGTTTTCCAGCTCTGCGCGGCGGCCTGCACCAGCAGCGCGCGCGCCATGGCGCCCATGCGCCGCATTTGCTCATAGGCATTGGCCACCGAACTGGAACCGCCGGTACCCTGGAATCCGAACGCCAGGTTCTTGTAGATATTGGTGTCCACCGGCGCGGCCACGACCCGCACCTGCGCCCAGTCGGCGTCGAGCTCTTCGGCGACCAGCGTCGCCATGCCGGTATAGACCCCCTGGCCCACTTCGGTGTGTTTACTGATGACGGTGACGACGCCGTCGGCGCCAATCTGAACGAAGGCGTTGGCGTCTAACGCCGCCGTGCCGGAGGCGGCCGGGGCGTTCGAGCGCGCCAGCGCGCCGGTGGACGGCAGATAGGCGCCGATCACCAACGCCCCGGCGCCGACGATAAACCGCCGCCGCGAAAGCGGAACTTGGGATATGCTCATTGCTCATGACTCCAAAAAAACCGAAGGCGTCACTGCCTTCGGCGAAACAACTCTTGTTATGGGAATGGCTTGCCGCGCCGGTCAGGTGACATAGCGCAACAGAGCAATAATTAGCGTAGCCTATTATTCAGCAGGCCTAATCTTGATAAGGGATTTTCTGTTGGAGAATCGTGCGGTGCGGGCGGGAACCCGCACCGGGAGTCAGCTCTGCGTCGTCGCCAGAGAGGAGAAGACGCTGAGCAGGCGGATTTGCGCCGCCATGTTGTCGCTGTCGAAGGCCACGGTGAGCGCGTCCTGGCGCTGCACGCCGGGCACCAGGCTGAACAGATCCGCCAGCACCGGTTTGGCCGCCATCAGCGTCAACCGGTAAGGTGGCATGAAGCGGCGCTCCACCGGCAGTCTGGCGCCCTGGCGCACCTGCTGCATCGCCCGCTCGCGGATCTCCGCCCGCGCCCGCTGAGGGCTGAGCGATTCGGCGGCGGTTTGCGAGATGGCGCGTTTCACGCAAACATAGCCAGATTGCGGATAACGTTCAGCGATCCAGCGTTGCAGCTCGTCGTCACCGCTCACCAGCCACAGCGGGACGTTCAACTCGGCCGCCGCCGCCGCATACAGATCGCTTTCGCCTACCACCTCGCCGTTCAGGCTGACGCGGTAAAAGGCCCGGCCATTGATGGTATGCGCCAGCACGCCGCGTTCGCCGGCGGCGCTGTGATAACCGATACACATCAGGCCGTCGTAACGTTGATGCTGCAGCCCTTCCACCATCGATAGCCCGCGCGGTTTGCCCTGCACCAGGCGCGCCCGCGCATCGATGCGATCGGCGCGCAGGTTCTGCATCATCGCGTGGCTGTCGGCCACCGTCACCTCGGTGGCGCCGCCGGCAAAAGCGCCGTCGATGGCGGCGTTGACCTCCTGCTCCATCAGCTCGCGCGCCGCAGTATAGTCAGCATGGGCCGGGTTGCACTGCTCCGGCCGCATCACGCCGGCAATACCCTCAATATCCGCAGAGATAAAGACTTTCACATCACACTCCCGTTATTTAATTTGCCGCCAGCCGATCGAGCAGCGGGCCCAACGCCATACGATCGTGCTGCTGGAAACCGCTGACGCCTTCCGCGCTCAGCAAGGCATCCAGCACCGCGTATTCGGTGGCGTCCGCCGCCGCCGCAAACAGCGGCTCCAGCCGTTCGTCCGGCAACGTCGCCCCCAGCAACCGGGTGGAAAACGCCAGCGCGATATCGCCGGAGCCGTGCCCCCAATGGCTGCCCACCCGCCCCAAACCGGCGCCCGCGCGGCGGGCGATGCGGTTCAGCTGGCGGCTGTCCAGCGCCCGATCGCAGGCGATGATGATAATGACCGAACCGGCGTCCACCTGCGGCGGCGGATCCGCCAACAGTTTGCCCAGCGCCTGGCCAACGCGCACGCCGCTCAGCGTCAGCGAGTCGAGGGTGCCGAAGTTGGCCAGCACCAGCACGCCGAGCGTGGTGCCAAGCCCTGGGCAATAGCGCGAGGCGGTGCCGATGCCCCCTTTCAAGCCGAAGCTGCTCATGCCGCGCCCGGCGCCGACGCTGCCGCGCGCAAAGCGGGTGGAATGGTTATCCAGCGCGCTGAAGACGTGCTCCTCACGCACCGCCATCGCCTGAATATCGTTGAGGTAGCCGTCGTTGCACTCCAGCACCAGCGGGTTGATGGTGGCGCTGCCGCGGCCGATCTGCGGGTAACGCAGACAGCTGCGCCGCACCATGGCGTTGAACAGCGTGCCGACGGCGAAGGTGTTGCTCAGCAGAATAGGCGTTTGCAGCACCCCCAGCTCGTTCAGCTGCACCAGCCCCAGCGGCTTGGCGAAGCCGTTGAGCACCGCGCTGCCGCACGGCAGCGGCTGGTTAAACAGATCGCCCGGCGGCACGATGGCGGTAACGCCGGTCTGGCATTCGCCGTCGGCCAGCGTGTGATGCCCGACGCTGACGCCCGGCACGTCGCACAGGGTGTCGGTCGGGCCGGCCGGATAGCGCGCGCCCGGCAGGCGGCGATGGCGCCGCCAATAGCTCAGCAGATTGTCGAGGCTTTGTTGTTCAAACGCCTGGCTGTCTGTCATGGTTCCCTCATCCGCCGTCAGCCCATCAGAAAACCAGAATATCGCGCAATGCGCCGCGCCGTAAATTGAAAGCCGAAGCGAGCAGCAAAAATAGCCTTGCCCCATCGCCATTTATTGGGTTTTTAGGGGGGAACAGTGAAAATGGCCGGTGCCGCGGGTGATACCCCCCTTATCCCAAATGTATAACCCGATCTGCCGACGCAATGGTCGTTTCACGGTGGGCAATGATCAGCTTAGTGATATTGAGTCTCTTGATGGCCTGATTCACCACAGCTTCGCTCTCCTTATCCAGCGCGCTGGTGGCCTCATCCAGAAACAAAATAGCCGGTTTTTTGTAGATTGCCCGGGCTATGAATAGCCGTTGTTTTTGCCCGCCGGACAATCCTTCCCCCAACTCGCCAATCAGTGTTTCATATCCCATAGGCATGCGTAAAACCACGTCATGCAGATAGCTGGCACGGGCACAGGCTTGCATCCAGGCATCGTCCACCTCGTCCGCAAACCCGCAAATATTTTCCCGGATCGAGCCGGAGAACAGTTTGTCGTCCTGCATCACGCAGGCAATCATTTTGTGGTAGTTGTTGATGCCGAGCTGGCGGATATCGACACCGTTCACCTCAACCCGCCCTGAATCCGGGGTAAACAGTCCGCACAACACCTTCATCAACGTGGTTTTGCCGGCGCCGGACGGGCCCACGATGGCCACGCTTTCGCCCGGCGCAACGCTGATGTCCAGGCCATCAAAGATAGCCGGTGACTGGCTGTCGTAACGATAGCTCAGGGCATGGGTCGTCAATCCCAAAGGTTGCAGGCCCGCCGTGTAAGGGTGATCGGGTTTACGCGCCTCCCGCGGATGCAGAGCGATATCGGCAATGCGCTCGTTATGCAGGCTCATCATGCGCAACTGCAGCAAAAATTCCGTCAGCGACCCGATGCGGTCGGAGAACTGGCCCCGAAAGGCGCCGAACGCCACGAACATGCCGAGGGTCATCTGGTTATCGATCACCAGGCTGGTTCCCAACCACAGAATGACGATCTGGTCGCACGCCGCTATGAAGGTGTTGATCCCGCCAAACAGCATGTCCATTCGGGTGACGCGGATACCCGTGTTGATGGTGTCGATTTCAAGGTTTAGCCAGTGAGCGATGCGGCGTTCTCCCATGCCCTGCATCTTGACGGTAGCGATACCGTACAGCGTTTCCATAAAATACGAGCCGGCCCGCGCCTCTCTCACCAGCGCCTCCTCGGACAGCTGACGGTAATATCCATAGGTCAGCAGCCGCATCAACACATAAAGCGCAGTGAAACTGAGCACTACCCAGGTCAGCCAGCCGCCATACAGCACCATCATCACCAACACACCGATCACCATGATGCCGTCCATGATGGCGCCGACGATACTGGTGGTGAAAGTGCTGCGCAGCGTATCCAGTGAACCGAAGCGTGATTGAATGTCACCCAGCTTACGCCGTTCAAAGTAACCGAGCGGCAGGCGCAGCAGATGGGTGAACAACCCGGACTGCCACTGCACGTTGATAAGCGTCGCCATGACCAATCCTGACCATGCCCGCACCATGCCGATGGCAGCCCGCAACAAGATAAACAGCATCAATCCGGCGCAGATGAGCGACAGTAACCCGCGATCTCCGGCGGGAATGGCGTGATCCATCACCAGCTGCGTGCCGATGGGCATCACCAGGTTGATGGTTTCGAACACCAGAGACAGGCAAAAGATTTTGCCGAGCGCCCCCTTGAGGCCATGCACGCTGCCGATCAGCGTGCGAAGATGAATGCGATGGCGGACGCTGTCGGCGGTAAAGGTGCTGCCGGGCCAGGCCTCAAGCGCTACGCCGGTGAAACTGTGCGACAGTTCCGTCAGGCTGACGGCCCGGCGCCCGCGCGCCGGATCGTGCAGCACTGCGCGGCGGCCTTTGACGCTGACCAGCACGACAAAATGGTTGAATTCCCAGTGCAGAATGCAGGGCAGTTTTAGCGCGCCAAGTTCGTCCAGCTCCAGTGACAAGGGGCGAGTGCTCAACCCCAGCTGTTCGGCGATACCGGTCAGCCCAACCAGCGTTGCACCGCGGGATGACAGATTGAACTGCCGGCGCAGCGCAATCAGGTCGATGTTTTTGCCGTAATAACCGCAGATCATCGCCAGACAGGCCAGCCCGCATTCCGACGACTCGGTCTGGTGCACCATCGGAACCCGGTGGCGCAGCCGCAGATCCAGTTGGCTGGCCCGCTGTTTGAATGTGCTCCTACTCATTGACCGGCCCCGTCGCACTGTGTTTCATGTCGTAGAACGGCGACAGCATCCATTGATACATCTTCCTTTTTTCCAGAAACAGAGTGCTTTGCGCTTTCATGCCGTTTTCCAGGCTCAGACGTTTACCATCGTAAGCAATGGATTGTTTTTCCGGGATAACGATCACTTTGTAGTAAGGCACGGCGGCGGTCAGCGCCGCTTTGGGCGCCCCCTGGTAGGTCAGCATTTCCTGCGGTGAGGCCGGGGCTTTGGAGATGACGGACACTGTGCCGGCGAACTGGCCGAACTTCTCCGCCGGAAAGGCGTCATAGCGCACATTGACCTTATCGCCGGCGGCAATGTAGGGGATGGCGTCGTTGGGCACCCACAGTACCAGGGCATAGCGATCGATGTTTTGCGGAATAATCTGCAGCAGACTGTCGCCAATGTTGACCATCTGGCCAACCGTGACGCTCAGCGAATCGATGCGGCCGCCGGCCAGCGCGCGAACGATAATATCGCCAGTGGCATCGATGTTTTGCCGCTCCTTTTGCAGCTCGTAGCGCTGCAGCTCCATCTGGTAGATCTGGTTGTCGAATTCGGCAGCCTGGGTATGGATCTGGCTTTCCAGCGCGGTGATCTGCAACGCATTCTGTTCGTTCTGGCCGGACAGGCCCAGCAGGTTGTTCTGCTGCTGGTAATACAGCGCCACCTGATTGGTGAGCTGATCCTTATTGATCAGCCCCTGGGTCTGATAGTGCCGGTAGTTCTCCATGTTTTCCTTCATGATGCGTATCCCTTCCTGGGCGCGTTTGAGGATATCGGTGGAGCGGGTGAATGCAGCGGTGTATTGCGCCTTCTGTTGTTCCAGCATGATAAGCGTGGCCTGCTTGCTGCTTTCCAGTCGGCTGATGATTTGCGCAATGCGTGCCAGCTGGCCATCAATATCCCGGCGCTGGTTATCGCTGATCACACCGCTACGGGTACTCTTGCTGACGTCGATCTGGTAAATGGGGGCACCAGCGGCAATCACCTGCCCTTCGGTGACAAATTGCTTGACCACTATCCCCTGAACGGCGGAATAAACGTTGGCGGCTCGCGGATAAGTGCTGATCTCGCCGGTCACGTTGACCCGCCGGGTATAGGTACCGGCGATGGTGAAGGTGAGAAAAGCAATGAGGAAAAACAGGCACAGCCCTGCCGTGAGCCAAAAGGGAATGCCGGGTAGCAGGAGCGCCCTGCCACGCCATTTCATTTTCTGATTCTCGATCGCTTCCTGGCGAAACATGATCAGCGTCCCTTATTGATAGCTAACATTCAAATTCACAGGCTATTGTATTGACAATAAAACAAACAGAAGGTCAGTTCTGCATTTCAAGCCATTCTTCTTATTTGCGCCACGTGGAATAGGCGCCATCAGGTGTATCTATATTGTGTTGAAACAATGCAATTCCAAAGTCAGGGTTTTGCATATACTCCGCAATGCTGGATGGCTCAATCAGATATCCAATATTAAAGACCTCATAAGCCAACCCCAATAAAACCTCAACAATTAAACCCGGCCCAGTTAAGACCGGGGTCACGCAATAGTCCCTTGTTATTAACTCGGTTCTCCATGGTAAGAGTCTGGTCAGATAACACCTTGATCCATCATCAATATAACAGTTAAATATGCAATTGTTTTTTTCTAAAAAACGGTATCTTTTTTTCATTGTTCTAAGGATGATTCTTACCGTCTTGGATTTTTTGTGAGAGGACATGAAATTATTAAAATAAACACCTTTAAATCTTCTGAGTGATCCTAGCGCCAATAAATTTTTATGAACGTATGTTTCACCCAATGGCAATATCATATCCAGGGAAAACTCAGAGAGATCCAGTTCGATAAGCCTTTTTATTTTTTTAAATTCAACAGCATCTACGCCTAACTTATTTTCATCGCAGCTGAACACGGCTTCAGGCAGCGCCTCTTCTGAATTTATCTTTTTTAAAAGACATAGGGTCTTAAATAACAGAAGCGAGTCGCTCTCGACAACGCCCTCTTTTTCTATATATTTATTTAGTTTATGATATATGTTATCAATGTATGGAAGCGTATCAACATCTATATAAGTACCACCATACTGATAGATAATTAAAAGTCTGACAATATCACTTGCACTGGCAATGTTATGCCTTAGTATAATCTCATAATAATAATACTTCATAAAATCATCGAAACCATTGCAAAAAAGCTCCGCTATGCACTTTTTTATAAAACCTCTGTTGCCAAACCATGAGTCTTCAATCGCTTTTGGCGGTTTCTGATAAGGAATTTCATTTTTTATTAAGAATTCGATAACCAGCTCATCAAAAGAAAAACCTGCCTTTATTTTGGGGTATATATAATTAAAGGCGTGATTTTTTATTTCCAATTCAGCCTTAACTTTATTTTTAATTTTTTTTGCGTTGACGAAATCGCGTATGGCATTGTTTAGTAAATGACACAGTGAAGAGTCTCTGTCACACCAAAAGAATATCTGCTTATCTTTATTTGTTTTTTTCCATATGTCGATATAATGAGCATTTACTTCATTTAAATCACCAATCCATATAAAATGCAGAATACTTGGAACGGATGACTTTTCTGTATTTGATAAATCGATACCCAATGCCTGATGGCTCATTTAAATCACCACGAAAATATAGTATGGGAAACTTGAATGATTCAATGCTGGATTATGGTTTAACTCAAAAAATAGACTAGCGCCATAGCGACAACACAAATAGAACAGAACCATAAATCACCGGAAAAATTTCTCAATGAGTCCAAATAGTCATTGCTGTTCTTATTTAGTTTGTTAATGGCATCGGTTTCGTTCTCAGCCTCTACTTCAACATGATGCTTTCTGAACCCCTTCCGCCTCATCTCCTTAATTATTTCTCGTGTAACCACTTCCTTTCTCAACACCCTTGACGCATCGCTCTTTATAAAAACAACATATCTATTCATCATATACCCCATAAAAGCACAGAATGTTACTTCTGTGCTGGGATTGCAACTGTTAATTAGCGTTTGGTTCCGAACTCTCTGGCCTCTCTCGGCCCAGTACCATTGCCACCGTAACCATTTCCTGCAGCCATTGAATTACCATCCCCCCAAAAACCGCTAGCGCCGGAACCGCTGCCATACGGGCTATTTTTTGACAAAAATGACTGAAGCCCACGATCGTCGCCGTTATTTCCACCGCGACCTGAAGAGCCAGACCCTCCGTTATCAGACGATCTTTTTCCACTCCCATCGCGATCCTGCCATCCCCCCGACACCGCATCGAATTGGCTACTTAATATTTCCTTCATAAATACTCTCCTATGGGTTTACTGGTTTTACAGTCATTAAAAATAGCTGTAATGGCAAAAGTAAAACACACTAATAACAATCCATAACCATCCTGTATTTCATAAAAAAAACCAATAAGAAAAGTGTGTTCTAAACATTGCAACTCATCATATTAAAATAAAACCCAGAATAATATACCGAACCTAATTACACGCAGATGCTATCGATTCAATTAATTGAATCGCCAAATAATCTCAACGCCCAAGATTAATAACCCAATAAAGAAAAGGCGGCGAAACAGCTGCGGGCGACAATGACGACGCACGATCCCGCCCAGCCACATGCCGGCCAACGCCGGCAACAGCGACAGCAAGGAAACGCCGAGCAGCGTGCCGGGCAGCGCCTGATGCCAGGCCAACCCTGCGGCCAGCGCCAGCGTCGAGACGGTGAACGACAGCCCCAGCGCCTGCACCAGCTCATCGCGCGCCAGGCCCAACGCATTCAGGTAAGGCACCGCCGGAATGACGAACACCCCGGTGGTGCCGGTCAGCGTACCGGTCACCAGGCCGCACAGCGGCCCCAGCCAAGGCTCTGCCTCGGCGGAAATGCGCCAGTCGAAACGGGTGAATCCCAACAGGGCATAGCCGATCAGACACATGCCCAGCGCCAGCGGCGCCAGGCGGCCGTCGCCGGCAGTGAGCGCCCCCGCGCTCAACAATGTGCCCAGCGTGACGCACAGCATCATCGGCCAGAGCCGCCGCCACAGCGCCCCCAACCGCGGTCCGCACAGCAGTTGCCACAGGTTGGTGATCAGCGAGGGCAACAGCAGCAGCGCGGCGGCCTGTCCCGGCGGCATCATCAGGCTGAGCAACCCCATCGACACCGTCGGCAACCCCAGGCCGATCGCCCCTTTGACCGTGCCGGCCAGCGTAAAAATGCCCGTCAGGGCGACAATTTCGAGTAACGTCAGCGACATGCGTCTATCCTTATGGCGAATCAACGGCTCGATTGTGGCCAGCGCCGCGCCGCGGCACAATGCGGCAATGACAGAGCCTGCCTGCGGCAAAGACAGAGGGAAAACGCATGCATTTTGACTTTATCGATCTGCGGCTGTTGGCGGCAGTGCTCGAGACCGGCAGCATCACCGCCGGCGCCGAGCGCGTCGGGCTGTCGCTGGCCGCCGCCAGCGCCCGCATGCGCGGGCTGGAGCAACAGGCCGGCGTAGCGCTGCTGACGCGCAATCCGCGCGGCGTCCAGGCGACGCCCGCCGGTGAGCGCCTGTTGCATCACGCGCGAGTGCTATTGCAGCAGCGCGACCGGCTGCGCGGTGATATGGCCGAGTTCGCGCCGGGCCAGCGCAGCCAGCTGCGCATCGTCGCCAATACCGTCGCCGCCGACGCCTTTTTGCCGGAGCTGTTGGCGGATTTTCTGATGCTGCACCCGCACACCGATATCGCGCTGGAAGAGCTGCCCAGCCCGGCCATCGCGCAGGCAATCGCCGAACGGGCGGCGGATATCGGCATCGTCGCGGACCACGCCGATCTGCGCGGGCTGACAAGTTACCCTTTTCGCCAGGATCGTCTGGTGCTGGCACTGCCGCCGGGGCATGCGCTCAGCGGCCGCCGGCAGGTCAGCTTTGCGGACGCCCTGCCTTTTGATTTCATCGGCCTGCCGGAAGAGAGCGCGCTGCAACAACATCTTGAGCAATTGGCGATACGCAGCGGCGGCCCGATGCGATTGCGGGCGCGTGCCGCTCATTTCGACGCCATCTGCCGCATGGTGCTGCGCGGCGCCGGGCTGGCGGTGGTGCCGGAAGAGAGCGCACAACGCCAGCCGGAAATTCGGCACAGCGCACTGCCGCTGACGGACGATTGGGCGACCCGGCGCCTGTCGATCGCGGTGCGTGACCCGGCGCAGTTGCCGCTGCCGGCGCAGCGGCTGGTGGCGTTCCTGCGCCATGCCTGAGGCGGCTCAGTGCGTGCCCGGCTCTGCGCGCAGCCGCGCAACCTGCGCCTCCACGTCGCGCCAGGCCGGTTTGTCGCCGGCATAGCGTTGGCGTAAATAATTCACCAGCGCCGTTACCTGCCGATCGGAAAAACTGTCCTTAAAGCCCGGCATAAAGCCCAATTCGGCGGTGGCCGGTTTGGGGATCCCTTGCAGGATCACCTTGATCAGGTTATCGGGGCGATCGCTGAAGATGTTGGTGTTATTGGCCAGATCCGGGCTGACGCCGAACAGCTGCGGCCCGCCGGCGGCGGCGCTGTGGCAGGCCAGGCAAGCGCCCTGAAACAACCGCTCACCGGCAAGTTGCCCCACCGCCGGCAATGCGCGAGCCGCCAACTGCGCCTGCGGTTCCACGTTCAGCGTCGACTTGGCGCTCAGCGACATCACATAATTGGCCATCGCCCGCAGATCGCTCTGCGGCAACGTCGCCAGCTCGCTCACCACCGGCCCCATCGGCCCGGCCGCCACGCCGTGCTCGGCGGAATGCCCGCTGCGGAAATACTGAAACAGCTGTTCCTCGGTCCAGGGTTTTTCCGCGTTGGCCAATTGATTCAGCGCCGGCGCTTCCCACCCGTCCACCATCCCCCCCGCCAGGAAAGCCGCGCCGCCCTTTTCCGCCCCCAGCAGGTTGCGCGGCGAATGGCAGGCGGCGCAATGGCCAAGCCCGTTGACCAGATAAGCGCCGCGGTTCCATTGCGCGCTTTGTTGCGGATCGGGTTGATATTCCCCCTGGCGCAGGAACAGCGCGTTCCAGCCGGCCATCAGCGGCCGCAGGTTAAACGGGAAACGCATCTGATTGGCCGGGTTGCTCTGGCGCACCGCCGGTTGCGACATCAGATAAGCGTACAGCGCCTGCATGTCGCCGTCGGTCATTTTGCTGAAGGCGGTGTAAGGAAATGCCGGATAGAGGTGGCGGCCGTCGCGGGCGATACCCTGGCGCATCGCCCGATCGAACGCGGTAAACGACCAGTTGCCGATGCCGGTTGCCACGTCCGGGGTAATATTGGTGCTGTAGAGCGTGCCGAACGGCGTCGCCATCGCCAGCCCGCCGGCGTTGGTCGCCCCTTCCGATGCGGTATGGCAAACCGCGCAGTCTCCGGCGGCGGCCAGCTGACGGCCGCGCTCCAGCGTGGCGGCCGACCAGGTGCCGGCGCCGGGCGTCGCCACCGGCGCGATCTCCGCCCGCCACGGCAAGGCGCTGCCGGCGATGCCCAGCACGGCGCCGAACAGCCCCGCCGCGCCGCCGAACCACCATTTGCCGCGCTTCTTTTTCTTGGGCGGCGCGGCCTGCCGTTCGGCATCCGGCCCGTTCAGCGCCTCACGCAGCTTGTCCGAGGTGATCGGCAGCTCGCGAAAACGAATGCCGGTGGCGTCGAACACCGCGTTGGCGATGGCCGCCGCGCTGGGCACCGACGCCGACTCCCCGGCGCCCAGCGGCGGATCGTAAGGGCGCGGCATCATCACCACGTCCACCTCCGGCACCTCCGGGAAGGTCAGGATCGGGTAGGCCCCCCATTCTTTGGCGGAGACCGTCGATTCCTCAAAGGTCACGCGCTCTTTCAATACCCGGCTGGTCGATTGCAATACATTGCCGTGAATTTGGTGGCGCACGCCGTCCGGGTTAACCATCATGCCCGCGTCGTGGCCGACCACGATGCGCGTCACCGCCACTTCGCCGCTGGCTTTGTCGATCGCCACGTCGGCCACCCAGGCGGCCCAGGCCGCGCCAAAGCCGGGAAACTTGCTGTGGATGTAACGGGCATAGGCAAAGCCGCGCCCGCGCAGCACGCCGTCTTCCGCCGGGGTCTGCATCGGTTCGGTATGCGGCGTCCAGCCGGCGCGTTCTGCAGTGCTGCGCATCAGTTCACTGGCGCGTTCATCATTGATGTAGCGCAGCCGATACTCCAGCGGATCGACGCCGGCGGCGTGGGCCAGCTCATCGATATAAGACTCGTGGGCGAAGGTGTTGGGCAAGGCGGAAACGCCGCGCATCCAGGAGGCGCGCACGATCGGCGCCATGTCCTCGATGCTGACGCGCAGCGCCGGATACTCATAAGGCGGCACCGAGGTGCGATCGCCCATTTCATAGGCCACCGGCAGCGGCTCGACCCGGCCGGTCAGCAGCAGCGCCAGCGTCGGCGCGCCGTTGGAAGGATAATAGGTGCGAAAATCGTAGGCGACCGGGTGCCCGGCGGCGTCCAGCCCGCCGTCCACCTCCATCAGTTGCGCCGTGCCCTTCGGTTCCCACACATGCTCTTGCTCGCGGGTCAGCTGCACCCGCACCGGCCTGCCCACCGCGCGCGACAGCAGCGCCGCGTCGGCGCAGACGTCATCGGCGCAATTGCGGCCATAGCAGCCGGCCGCCTCCATACGAACGATCTCGATCTGCGCTTCCGGGTACTCCAGCAGCCAGGCCAGATCGGCGCGCAGCAGGTGCGGGTTCTGGCTGCCTGACCAGACCTGCAGACGCTCCGGCCGGTAGTCCGCCAGCGCGCAGGAAGGGCCAATCGAGGCATGCAGCTGATACGGCCACAGATAGCTGCGGGTGAAACGCCTGTCGGCCGCCGCCAGCGCCGCGTCCACGTCGCCGGTATCGTGCACCACCCGGGTCGAATGCGGGTTGTCGCGCAGCGCCTGCGCCACGTCGGTCATCTGCGGCAAATTGCGCCGCCAGTCTTTCCAACTGACCTGCAGCGCCTGCGCCGCCTTGACCGCCTGCTCTTCGCGCTCGGCGACAATGCCGATGAAATCGCCGATCACCACCAGTTTGACGATGCCGGGAATATGCGCGATCGAGGTTTCATCCACCGCCAGCAGGCTGGTGCCGACAAATTCGCCGCTGTCGTAACCGGCATAGGGCGGCCGCACTACCCGGCCGTGCAGCATATTCGGCAACCGCATATCGTGTACGTAAGTGGTTTCGCCGGTCGCCTTGGCCGGAATATCGACGCGCGCGGCGCTGGTGCCCACCAGGCGATACTCCGCCTGCGGTTTCAGCGGCGCGTCGCCGGAAATCGACAGTTCGACATGACCGCCGGCCACCAATTCGGCGTAGCTGAGCGCCTGCCCCTGCGGGCTGCGGATCACGCCCTCCTCCAGCGTCAGCCGTTCCACCGGCGCATCGAAGCGCTGCGCCGCCTGGCGCAACAGCCAACGGCGCGCTTCGGCGGCGGCGTTGCGCAGCGGCACGGCGGAGATCTGCAGCGTGGCGCTGGCGATGGTGGCGCCCTGATTCGGCGCGCGCTCGGTATCACCCAACACCATTTGCACCTGATCCATGCGCAGGTACAACTCTTCGGCGACAATCTGGCCGAGCGCGGTGCGCACGCCGGTGCCGAGATCGACATGGCCGTTAAAGGCATAGATTTCACCGCTGCCGCACAGGGCGATAAACAACCCTTGCTCCTTGGGCTTCAGCATCGGCGTTTGCCCCTTGGGCACCAGCCCCGGCGGCGGTTGCACGCTGTCGACGATCAACAGAACGCCGTCGCGCTGCAGCAATTCGGCCTGGCTCGGCGATGGGGTACGGGAATCAGTCATGATCGTGGGCGTCCTCATCGCGGCAGAGAATGATGGCGCGCTGAACCGCACGCAAGATTTCAAGATGGGTGCCGCAGCGGCACAGATTGCCGGACAGCGCCTGACGGATCTCCGCCTCACTCGGGGCGGGATTGCGATCCAACAGGGCTTTGGTGGTCATGATCATGCCATTGAGACAGTAGCCGCATTGCGCCGCCTGCTCTTCGATAAAGGCGCGCTGCACCGGATGCGGGCGCTGGCGAGTGCCGAGACCTTCCAGGGTCACGATCGCCCGGCCGGACACGCCGAAGGCCGGGATCACGCAGGAGCGCGCCGCCACGCCGTCGATCAGCACGGTGCACGCGCCGCATTCGCCCAGGCCGCAGCCGTATTTTGGGCCGTTGAGCGCCAGATCGTTGCGCAGTACCAGCAAGAGCGGCGTATCCGCCATCACCTGCGCATGAAGCTGTTCGCCGTTCACCGACAGCATCAGCGGATGCTCCGTCAGCGTGGTTTTCGCGCCTTCCCTGGGCGATTGCACTTCAGATATCGCCATTGTTTGCGTCTCCGCCTGCACTTGATGGTCTTATGGGCTGGCCTCTCGCCACCGACCACCAGGCAACCGACGTTGCGCGGGCGAATCAGCCGGTGGCAGGGTCTTCCAGCATTTTATTCAGCAGGAATATCAGCGCTATCCGTTCGGCCGGGTTCAGCGTGCCGAACGTCAATTCTGTGATTTTCGCCGCCTGCGGCACCGTTTCCGCCAGCAGCACGCCGCCGGCGTCGGTCAGGCCGACCACCACCTTGCGCCGATCCACCGGATCCGGCGTCACCGTGATCAGATCGCGCGCCTTCAGCCGCTCGACGATGCCGCGGATGGTGGCTTGATCCACCGCCGTCACCTGCACCAGCTCGGTCAGCGAGCTCGGCCCCATATCGCGCACCGCGCACAGGGTGATGAACTGCACCGCCGTCAGCTGCGAATCGCCGACGTTTTGCTGGAAAATCGCCACGTGGCGCTGATAAACCTTGCGCAGCAGGTGCCCGACTTGCTCGGTAAAATGATAATTTTCGGGTTGGCCGCTCACGGCTGACGGGTATTCGGGGGGCGTCATTGCGTTACTCTCACCATCTATGGAATCCACGAGAATAGTACAAACCCCCGCCGTTGGCAGCAACGATTACGCCCGGCGCACGCGCGACGCCTCCGGCGCCACCACTTCCCCGTCCGCCACCACCGTTTGCCCATCGAGACGAATGTCGCAGCGGCGCAGCGCGATGTCCATATGGCAAGGCGTTTTGCGCGTGCCGCCCACTTCGGTATTCGGCCCGGTGGAGAACAGGAAGTTGCCGTAGAACGCGCGCGCGTCCATGCACATGCCGTCGTTCTTGTCGTGCAGGCCCATCGCCGTCCACTGGGCGCGGGGCTGCAAACCCCAGCCGATGTGCGAGATGCCGTACACTTCAGGATCGTCGAAGTATTTCATGTATTCGCGCAGGTATTCCGCCTCAAAACCGCCGTGAATGCGGGTGACGAACCCTTGTTCGATCTCCAGCGTGATGCGTTCGCGCGCATAGCTTTTGAACGGCAGCAAGATATCGCCAACCTCCAGCACCAACACGCCCTCCGCCTGCTCCTCATTCGGCCAGGTGAACAGGAAACCGCTCGGCCAGTGATCCCAGCGCCCCGGCTCATCGGCATAGCCGTACTCGGTCACCGTCGGGTATTGCCCGAGCGGCGCGCGGAAATCGCTGCCGGCGGAGGAGGTCACCTGCATCAGCTTCGCCTGCTCCAGCACGGCGGCGGCGGCCAGCACCCGCGCTTTGTCCTCCGCGTTGGGCAACATGCGCGCCAGCACCTCCGGCGGCTCCACCGCCAGCAGGATGCGGGTGCCGGTTTTCAGGATCTGTTCCTGCTCCGGCGAATGCAGCAGCATCATGGTATCGACGATCAGGTCGGCGGCCTCCAGCGCACGCTGCGCCGCCAGGTTGCCGGTCAGCGCGGTATCGCCGCAATAGGCGGTCATGTCGTTGCCCATCGCCCGCGGATGGTTGAACGCCGGCAGTTCGACGGCATACACCCTGGCACCCAGCCGCAGCGCCGCGTCGGTCGCGGCGCGCACCGTGCGCGCATCGGAATAATGGCTTTTCAAAATCGCCACGCTCTGCGAAGCATCGACCTTCGACAGCGTAAGCACCTGTTCGAACAGCTGTACCAACTGGGTTTCATTGACCGCCATGGCCTGTCTCCTGTCTCGTCAAGGGTATCCGACGCCCGCAAGGCGACGGTTATTTTTCAAGCAATTTAAAGCGAACACACTCATTTTATCTAAGTCAAAAAAGGAAAAGAAAGCAAGCCACAGATGGCCATCATAAGAAAGTCCTATTTCATGTCTTATCAATCCTGTTATTAACATGAGCTTAACAGTAATGCGCTGTCAATTAGCGTGAGCAAGATCTGATTTAACACTTTTGCAACTTTGCGTTATCTAGTGCATACACTATAAATCAATCGTCCAACCACGCGTTGGGCCTACGCTGAAAAAAGCCAACAGACAGGGGAAACATGATGAGCAAACAACCACGCATCGCCGTCGTCGGCGCCGGGCTGGGGGGCGCCGCCGCCGCCGGGCTGCTGCAAAAAGCCGGCTTTACCGTCGATCTGTATGAGCAGAGCCCGGCGTTCTCGCGCCTCGGCGCCGGCATTCACATGGGGCCGAACGTGCTGAAGATTTTCCGCCGTCTCGGTATTGAGCAACGGTTGGAGCAGATGGCGTCTCATCCCGATTTCTGGTTCAGCCGCGACGCCGAAAGCGGCGACTACCTGTCGCGCATCGAACTGGGCGCCTTCGCCCGCCGGGAGTACGGCGCCGCCTATGTGACGGTGCACCGCGGCGATTTGCAGGCGTTGCAGCTCTCCGCGCTGCAGCCCGGCACCCTGCACTTCGGCAAATGCCTGAGCAAGATTGAAGATCGCGGTGACGAGGTGGCGCTGAACTTCGTCGATGGCACCTCGGCCCACGCTGATATCGTGATCGGCGCCGACGGCATCAACTCGCGCATCCGCGAGCATCTGCTGGGCGCCGAAGCGCCGACCTACAGCGGCTGGGTGGCCCACCGCGCGCTGATCCGCGGCGAGAAGCTGGCGAAATACAACCTGACGTTCGAAGACTGCGTGAAGTGGTGGTCGGCGGATCGCCATCTGATGGTCTACTACACCACCCAACGGCGCGACGAATATTACTACGTCAGCGGCGTGCCGCACCCGGCCTGGGATTTCCAGGGCAGCTTCATCGACAGCAGCCGCGAAGAGATGTTCGAGACCTTCGCCGGCTACCATCCGATCGTGCAGGCGCTGATCGAATCCAGCGAACAGGTCACCAAATGGCCATTGCTGAACCGCAAACCGCTGCCGTTGTGGAGCGAAGGCCGTCTGGTGCTGCTCGGCGATGCCTGCCACCCGATGAAACCGCACATGGCGCAGGGCGCGGCGATGGCGATCGAAGACGCCGCCATGCTGACCCGCTGCCTGCAGGAAACCGGCCTCGGCGACTACCGCACCGCCTTCCAGCTGTATGAAGCCAACCGCAAGGAACGCGCCTCCAGGGTGCAGGCGGTGTCCAACGCCAACACCTTCCTGCGCACCCAGGAAGATCCGGCCTGGGTTTACGGCTATGACCTGTACGCGCAAGTGCTGAAATCGGAGAACGCCGCATGAGCACCTTCCTCTACGGCGCCCACGTTCACGCCAACGACATTCGCCAACACTATCTGCGCTACGGCGGCCACGGCCCGGCGCTGATCCTGGTGCCCGGCATCACCAGCCCGGCGATCACCTGGGGCTTCGTCGCCGAGCGGCTGGGGGAAAAATACGACGTCTACGTGCTCGACGTGCGCGGCCGCGGTTTGTCGTCCAGCGGCCCGGAACTGGCTTATGACGCAGAGACCTGCGCACAGGACGTCAACGCCTTCGCCGCCGCGCTGAACCTGGACAGTTACGCCCTGCTCGGCCATTCGATGGGCGCCCGCTTCGCCCTGCGCGCCGCCGCTTTGCGGCCCGCCGGCGTGCGGCGGCTGGTGCTGGTCGATCCGCCGGTTTCCGGCCCCGGCCGCCGCGCCTATCCCGGCCAATGGCCATGGTACGCCGACTCCATCCGGCAGTCGCAGCCGGGCATGAGCGCCGAGCAGATGCGCGCCTTTTGCCCAACCTGGAGCGAAGAACAGCGTCAGCTGCGCGCCGAGTGGCTGCATACCTGCTACGAGCCGGCTATCCAACGCGCCTACGACGATTTTCATCAGGTGGACAGCCACCGCGACTACCCGCAGCTGACCATGCCGACGCTGCTGATGGCCGCGGGCAAAGGCGGCGTCATTCAGCCCGAAGACCGGGCGGAGATCCGTGCGCTGCAGCCGGAGATCGCCATCGTCGAGGTCGAGAACGCCGGACACATGATCCCGTGGGACGATTTCGACGGCTTCTTCCGCGCCCTGGGCGATTTTCTGGATTAACTGAGGAACACCGACATGAGCAACCACTACCGCATCGGCCAGATCGTGCCCAGCTCCAACACCACGATGGAAACCGAGATCCCGGCGATGCTGGGCGCGCGCCAGTTGATACGCCCGGAGCGTTTCACCTTTCACTCCAGCCGCATGCGCATGAAACACGTCAATAAAGAAGAATTGGCGGCGATGGACGCCGAGTCCGACCGCTGTGCGCTGGAGCTGTCCGACGCGCGGGTCGACGTGCTCGGCTACGCCTGCCTGGTGGCCATCATGGCGATGGGGCTGGGCTACCACCGCGAATCGCAGGCCCGGCTGGCGCAGGTGACGAAAGACAATCAGGCCGCCGCGCCGGTTATCAGCAGCGCCGGCGCGCTGGTCAACGGCCTGAAGGTGATCGGCGCCAAACGCATCGCGCTGGTGGCGCCCTACATGAAACCGCTGACCCAGCTGGTGGTGGACTACATCCAGCACGAAGGCATCGAGGTCAAGGTATGGCGCGCGCTGGAGATCCCGGACAACCTCGAAGTCGGCCGGCACGATCCGGCCAGGCTGCCGGGGATCGTCGCCGAGATGGACTTACGCGAGGTCGATGCTATCGTGCTGTCCGCCTGCGTGCAGATGCCTTCGCTGCCGGCCGTCCCGACGGTGGAGGCCCAAACCGGCAAACCGGTGATCACCGCCGCCATCGCCACCACTTACGCGATGCTGACCGCGCTGGAGCTGGAGCCGATCGTCCCCGGCGCCGGCGCCCTGCTCTCCGGCGCCTATTGAGGAGGCAGAATGAACGACACCCTCAGCGACAACTATCGCGGCGTCTGGGGCCAGCGCATCGGCTTCGGCCGGCGCCCGGCGCTGCTGGCGATCGACTTTATGCAGGCCTACACCACCGAAGGCGCGCCGCTGTTCGCGCCGGGCGTAGTAAGCGCAGTCGAGGAAAGCCGCGAGCTGCTGGCCTGCGCGCGCCGAACGGGAATTCCGGTGATCCACACCCATATCCGCTATCATGCAGGCCATTTTGCCGATGGCGGCCTGTGGGTCAAGAAAGCGCCGGTGATGAAGGACATGGTGAAGGGCAACCCGCTGGCGGCGTTCTGCCCGCCGGTGGCGCCGCTGGGCGATGAGGTGGTGCTGAGCAAGCAATACGCCAGCGCCTTCTTCGGCACCGCGCTGGCGCCGCTGCTGGTGGCGCAAGGGATCGACACGCTGCTGATGATCGGCTGCTCCACCAGCGGCTGCATCCGCGCCAGCGCGGTGGACGCGGTGCAGCACGGCTTTCGCGCCATGGTGGTGCGCGAGTGCGTCGGCGATCGTCACCCCGGCCCGCACGAAGCCAACCTGTTCGACATCGACAGCAAATACGGCGACGTGGTGCACAAACGGGAGGCGCTCGACTATCTGAACCGGTTATGAATCAACGATTCACCTGCAACGACAATAACGAAGGCGCAGACAGCGCCTCAGGCGACCGCCCGAAACAGGGCGGCGTCCATGCAACGCAAACACAACAGGCGCCTCCTGCGGAGGCCAACACGCACCACCTGGAGACAACATCATGGCCATTGTCGACACCCCGCTGGCGGGGAAAGCGGACGCAGAATCGCTGCTGCTGTACCGCAAAATCACCTGGAAACTGATCCCGTTTCTTTGCCTGTGTTATCTGGCGGCCTACCTCGATCGCATCAACGTCGGGCTGGCCAAGCTGCAGATGGCCGACGCGCTGCAGCTGAGCGAAGCGGCCTTCGGCCTGGGCGCCGGGCTGTTCTTCGTCGGCTATATTCTGTTCGAGGTGCCGAGCAACCTGATCCTGCAGCGCGTCGGCGCCAAGATGTGGATCGCCCGCATCATGATCACCTGGGGGCTGCTGTCCACCGCCACCATGTTCGTCACCACGCCGACGCAGTTCTACGTCATTCGCTTCCTGCTCGGCGTGGCGGAGGCCGGTTTCCTGCCCGGCGTGCTCTTTTATCTGACGCTGTGGTTCCCGACCTATCGCCGCGGCCGCATCATCGCACTGTTCATGATCGGCCTGCCGCTCTCCAGCGTGATCGGCGGGCCGCTCTCCGGCTGGATCATGGGCCATTTCGACATGCGACACGGGCTGCACGGCTGGCAGTGGCTGTTTTTGCTGGAGGGCATTCCCAGCGTGCTGTTGGGCGTGCTGACCTTCTGGCTGTTGCCTAACACTTATCAGCAGGCCAAGTGGCTGACGCCCGAGGAAAAACAGCGCATTGCCGACGATCTGGCGCGCGACGACGCCGAGGCCGATCACGGCAAGCACAGCTTCCGCGACGGCTTCTTCAACCTGAAAGTGTGGATGCTCGGCGGCATCGACTTCGCCATTCTGCTCAGCGCCTACGCCATGGGCTTTTGGATGCCGACCTTCATCAAAACCGCCGGCGTCACCGACATCACCACCATCGGCTACCTGACGGCGATCCCCAGCGTCGCCGCCCTGCTCGGCATGCTGCTGATCGGCAGCAGTTCGGACCGGCTGCGCGAACGGCGCTGGCACATCATCGTGCCGTTTATCGTCGGCGCGTTGGCGATGGCCGGCAGCACCTTCTTCACCCACAATGCGCTGGCCACGGTGCTGCTGTTCTCCATCGCCCAGGCGGCGATCATCGGCGCGGTGCCGGTGTTCTTCAGCCTGCCGGCCACCTTCCTGCGCGGTACGGCGGCGGCGACCGGCTTCGCGCTGGCCTGTTCGCTGGCCAACATCGCCGGGCTGGTGAGCAATTCGCTGATGGGGCTGGCGCTGGATCTGACCGGCAAGAGCGGCGGCGCGCTCTGGGCCTTCGCCGGCTGCCTGCTGCTCAGCTCGCTGCTGGTGGTGGCCCTGCCGGCCAAGGTGGTGAACCGCTGACTGTCGGCCAAGCCAAAAAAGACGAAGGGCGCATAACGCGCCCTTTTGTTTGCTTACCGGGAATGGCCGTATTTACTCGTCCTTCAGCCCGCGGTTGATCAGCATCGGTTCGATGCTCGGCTCTTTGCCGCGCCAGTCGATGTACAGCTTCTCCAGATCCTGGCTGTTGCCGCGCGACAGGATCATGTCGCGGAAGCGCTGGCCGTTTTCGGCGGTCAGGCCCCCGTGTTCGGTGAACCACTGGAAGGCGTCGTCCGCCAGCATTTCCGTCCACAGATAGGCGTAGTAGCCTGCGGCGTAGCCGTTGCCCCAGATATGCTGGAAGTAGCTGGAGCGGTAGCGCGGCGGCACATAGCTGAGATCCACCTTGTCTTTTTGCAGCGACTCGGCCTCGAACTTGTCGACGTCCTGCTGCGGCTGATCGGCGGTCAGCATATGCCAGTGCATGTCCAGCAGCGCGGCGGACAGCAGCTCGGTCATGCTGTAGCCCTTGTTGAACTTGTCGGCCTTCTTGATCTTGTCGACCAGTTCCTGCGGCATCGCCTCGCCGGTCTGGTAATGCTTGGCGAAATGGCTGAACACTTTCGGATCGCTGACCCAGTGCTCGTTGAACTGCGACGGGAATTCGACGAAGTCGCGCGCGGTGTTGGTGCCCGACAGGCTCGGGTACTCCTGATCGGCGAACATGCCGTGCAGCGCGTGGCCGAACTCGTGGAACATGGTGATCACGTCGTCATACGACAGCAGCGCCGGCTGCCCCGGCGCCGGTTTGGTGAAGTTGGCGACGTTGTAGATCACCGGCCTGGTGCCGTTGAGCTTCGACTGATCGACGAAGTTGCTCATCCAGGCGCCGCCGCCCTTGTTGTCGCGCTTGAAGTAATCGGTATAGAACAGCGCCAGCGATTTGCCGTCCTTGTCGAACACTTCATACACCTTGACGTCCGGCTGATAGACCGGGATGTCCTTGCGCTCTTTGAAGCTGATGCCGTACAGCAGGTTGGCGGCGTAGAACACGCCGTTGTTCAGCACGTTGTTCAGCTCGAAGTAAGGTTTGATCTGCGATTCGTCCAGATCGTACTTGGCCTTGCGCACCTGTTCGGCGTAGAACTGCCAGTCCCAGGCCTGCACCTTGAAGTCGCCTTTCTGCTGATCGATCACCGCCTGTATGTCTTTGGCTTCACGCTCGGCGCGCGCGGTGGCCGCCGGCACGATGTTGCGCATAAAGCTCAGCGCGGCATCCGGCGTCTTGGCCATCTGGTTCTGCAGCTTCCAGGCGGCGTAGTTCGGGTAGCCCAGCAGTTTGGCCTGCTCGGCGCGTACCTTGGCCAGACGCGAAATGGTCTGACGGGTATCGTTGCCGTCGCCCTTCTCCGCACGCGTCCAGGAGGCGTCGAACAGCGCTTTGCGGGTGTCGCGATCTTTCAGGCTCTGCAGCAACGGCTGTTGCGTGGTGTTCTGCAGCACCAGCAGCCACTGTTTCTCCAGCTTGCGTTCGGCGGCCGCCTGCGCTGCCGCGGCCAGTTCGCCTTCGGACAGACCGTCCAGCTTCGCCGGGTCGGTTATCGCCAGCGCGCCGTTTTTGCTCGCCGCCAGCAGTTTGTTGGTGAACTGGGTGCTCAGCGTCGCCGCTTCCTGGTTCAGCGCTTTCAGCTTGGCCTTGTCGGCGTCCGACAGGTTGGCGCCCGCCAGCTCGAAGTTCTTGTAGGTCACTTCCACCAGCCGGCGCGATTCCGGATCCAGCTTCAGCGCATCGCGATCCTGATAAATGGCCTTGATGCGCGCGAACAATTTGCCGTTGAGCATGATGTCGTCGTTCAGCGCCGCCAGCTTCGGCGAGGTCTCTTCATCCAGCTTCTGCAGCGCGTCGCTGGTGTTGGCCGAAGTCATGGCGCCGAACACGTTCATCACCCGCGTCAGCAGCGAGCCGGCCTGCTCCAGCGCCACGAAGGTATTTTTAAAGTTGGGCTTGGCCGGGTTGTTGGCGATCTTCTCCACCTCTTCCCGCTTTTGCTTGATGCCCGCTTCGATCGCCGGCGCGTAGTCGCTCTCCTTGATCAGGTTGAACGGCGGCGCCTGGAACGGCAGACGGCTTTGATAGAAGAACGGGTTTTGGGTCTTTTGCTTGTCGTGCTGATTGGCTTCACCGGTCACGGTAGCCTCCTTCGCCTGGCCGCTGGGCAGCGCGCTATGGTCGGCGTGAGGTTGGGTTTCTGCTGCCTGTGCCTGCGAGCCCAGCGCCATGCCGATCGCCAGCACCAATGTGGATAAACGCATCAAATCGAAACTCCTCCATGTTCACGGAATAAGGTCTCGGGGAATGGCTCCCTCTGAGTCATCACCTAGCTTAGGCGCAGTTGGCAGTTTGAGCAAAAACAAGTGATTAGAAGTTAGTCGCCTCGCCAACCTGCTGTATCAGAAAGGTCAGCAGCGCGCGCGTTTTGGCCGGCAGATAGCGGCGGCCGGGATAAACGGCATACAGCTGCAGCGGCGCCGGCGGCAAGGCCAGCGGCACCTCAACCAAACGTCCGTCGGCCAGAAACGGCCGGCAGCCGAGCTCGGAGAGCATGGCGAACCCCACGCCGGCCAGGGCCGCCTTCAGCGCCATCTCCCCGCTATTGACGCGATAGCGCGCATTGACCGGGACGGTAACGAACTTGCCGTCCGGGCGCACGAACTGCCATGGCATGCCCTTCAGCGCATCCACCGTACTGATACAGGGCAATTGCGTGAATTGCTCAATCTCCGCCGTCGGCGGCCACTGCGCCAGCAGCGCCGGCGCGGCCACCACGATGCAGGGGAAAGACGCCAGCGGCTGCGCGACATAGTCGCTGTCGTCCAGCATGCCCCGGCTGATCATCACCGCCAGATCGACATCGTCAAGCAGGGACGCCATTCCCGCCAGATTGGTGACGCAGCTGATTTCGATCTGCGGATGCTGCACGGCGAACGCCGCCAGCGGCTCGCCCAACAGATATGGCCCCACTTCATTCGGCACGCACAGGCGCAGCGGCCCACGCAGCTGTTGCTGCCGTTCGCTGAGCGTTTGCGCGGTATGATCGAGCGACGCCAGCAACGGCTGAACCCGCTCATGCAACAGCTGGCCGTTCGGCGTCAGCCGCATTGAGCGGGTGCTGCGCTCGATTAAGCGCTGGTCGAGCTGGCGTTCCAGCTGCGAGATAGCGCGGCTGACGTTGGAGGTCGGCATCGCCAGCGCCCGGGCGGCCCCGACGAAGCTGCCTTGCTCCACCACCGCCACGAAAATGCGTAACAGGTTTAAATCCAATTTGGCGCGCATGATTATCCCACATTTGATAACAAACCATGCCATTTCTACCACCTAATCCCGCTCAACGCCAAGCGCTACACTGCCGGCCTGATTCTGCAACCGATGGATGCTTATGACACCCACGAGAAAGCTGACGGCGATAGCGCTGGTCATCGCCTTTATTCAATTCACCAATGCCCTGGAATACATGGTGTTCAACCCGATATTTCTCTATATGGCCGCCGACTTTTCGGTGCCCGTCAGCTACGCCGGTTATGTCAGCGCGGCCTATACGCTGGCGGCGGTGATTTCCGGTATCGGCGCGTTCTATTGGATCGGCGGCGTTAAGAAGCGGCGTTTTCTGCTGTTCAACGTCGCGCTGCTGGGCGTGACGACCTTACTGATCGCCGCCACCCGGCAGTTTTATTGGCTGTTGGCGCTGCGGCTGCTGGCCGGTCTGCTGGGCGGCACCACGATGGGCGTGGGGATCGGCTTGCTGCTCAACGCCGCGCCGGCCGCGCTGCACGGCCGAATGTTGGCAACGGTGATCGCATCTTTTTCACTGGTGAGCATCATCGGCATGCCGGGCATGTTGTACCTGTGCGAGGTGGCGAACTGGCGCGTTGCACTGGCGGCTATCGGCGGGCTGTGTCTGCTGGCGGCGGTGTTGGTGGCACTGTTCGTTCCCAGGGATGCGCCGCAGCCGCAGGCCGCCGCCCCCGTCACGCTCGATCGCCGTTTGTTGCTGTTCGCCTCCGCCGCCGGTCTGACGCAGTTCAGCCCGATGCTGCTGATCCCGGTACTGGCGCCGCTGCTCACCCAGCGGCTACAGGTGGCCGACGCGCATTTGGCCTGGCTGTTTCTCATCGGCGGCGTAGCCGGCTATCTGGCGACCGTGCTGGCGGGCCGCTGGCTGCAACGCTTTGGCGCCGTGACGCTGACGGTGAGCGCCACGCTGTTGCTGTTGGGCAGCCTGTGGTTGGCGGCGTGCGGTGGCGATCGCGGCGAACTGTTCATGATTGCGTTTCTCGCAGCGGCCTACGCGCGGCTGGTGGCGATTTCTTCCCTGAGCATGCGCTGGCCGGACAATCGGCAACGCGCCGCCTTCGGCACGCTGCAAACCGCCCTGATACACCTGAGCGCCACGGTGGCCTTCTTGCTCTCCTCCGCGCTGCTGAGCGGCGGCCTCACCCCGCTCGATTTGCAACGCCTGCTGTGGCTGTGCGCACTGAGCGCCGTCGTCGCCGCGCCGCTCAGCGTTTGGTTGCAGGCGCGGCTGCGTCAGCGCGCCGCCTGATAAACTACCTTGCCGTCCACATAGGTGCGATAAATATTACGATCGTCCCCCAGGGTCATCAGCACAAACCCTTGCTCCATCAGCGTGGCGCTGTTGGCATGACGCAGCTGCTGCAGCGGCGTGACCGCCGGATCGAGCACCACGAAATCCGCCTCTTTACCGACGTTGAAGTTGCCGATTTTGTCGTCCAGCGCCAGCGCGCGGGCGCCGCCCAGGGTGGCATGATAGAACGCTTCTACGGCGGAGAGCCGGTAATGCTGCAGCTGGCCGACCTTGTACGCCTCACCTAACGTGCGCAGCATATTGAAGGTGGTGCCGGCCCCCACGTCGGTGCCGATGCCGAGCTTCACCCGCTTGCGCCAGGCCTGCTGCAGATCAAACAGCCCGCTGCCGAGAAACAGGTTGGAGGTGGGGCAAAAGGCGATCGCCGAGCGGGTATCGCACAGGCAGTCCCACTCCTGCTCCTCCAGGTGCAGGCAGTGAGCGAACACGCTTTTATCGCCGGTCATGCCATAACGGTGGTAAACATCCAGATAGCTGCGGTGCTGCGGAAACAGCGCTTTTACCCAGGCCACTTCCTGCGGGTTCTCGCTCAGGTGCGTCTGCAGCCAAACGTCGGGATACTCTTCGCGCAGCCGCTGCACCTGCGCCAGCAGCGCCGGCGTACTGGTGGGCGCAAAGCGCGGCGTAATGGCGTAACCGAGGCGGCCTTTGCCGTGCCAACGTTCAATCAGCTCACGCGTCTGGTGATAACTCTGCGCCGGCGTTTCCAGCAGCGCCTCCGGCGCATGGCGATCCATCATCACCTTGCCGGCGATCAGGCGCATGTTCAGCGCTGCCGCCTGGCTGAACAGCGCATCGACCGACTGTGGATGCACCGTGCCGAACACCAGCGCGGTGGTGGTGCCGTTACTCAGCAACTGCTGCAAAAAGAAGGCCGACATCGCATCGGCGTGCTGCTCACAGTCATAACGGCTTTCGGTCGGGAAGGTGTAATTGTTTAACCAGTCCAGCAGTTGGTCGCCATAGGCGCCAATCATTTCGGTTTGCGGGTAGTGGATGTGGGTATCGATAAATCCCGGCACGATCAGCTTGTCGCGATATTCCGTGACCGTGAAGCCCGGCGGCAGCAGCGCCTCGCCCTGCTGCCAGCTGCCGAACCAGACGATGACGCCGTCGTTCAGCAGCAGCAAACCGTCGGGAATATGCCGCAGGCGTTCCTCGAGCTGTTGCGGCGCCTCCACACAGGCTGCGATATCAAAAAAATTGCCACGAATAGCCGTGGTGAATTGCAGTGCCATTATTTTCTTCCTTGTGACGACCGGCCAAGCTCACCCGCGAAATAACCTGCGCCGATGAAACAATGCCTTTGTCGCCTAAACGCCAAGACCGGCTTAAGCATAGCAAGCCGCATGCCAACAGGCGGCGATAAAATACATTTTTAAATAAAAACAAATAATTAGCAATTAATCTAAAAGCATAGGCCGGCGAAAGAGAATAAGACCCACGCTCAGTCTTCGACGGCGGATAAATAGCAACCGTTTGCCTGCCAAAATAACATCGCGCCGCTGCACCATGAATGGGCAAGCGAATATCTTCACGGCGCACGGCTTATTTCAACAGCGCGCCTGGGGGTTGAATCTCGGCCTAAGGACAACGGTCAAACTTGAAACGATAACCATTCTCAATTATCATCCGCGCATCTTTTTGACCAGCAATGCGAAAACCATGTCCGCCACCGCCTCTGCCCCGCACGCCGCGCTGTCGCGCCTTTACGCCACCCACCACGCCTGGTTGCAGGGATGGTTGCGTCGGCGGCTGGGCTGCGCGTTCGATGCGGACGATGTGGCGCAGGACACCTTTATGCGCCTGCTGAGAAGCGACGCCGCGGCGACCCTGCGCGAACCGAAAGACTTTTTGGTCACCGTCGCCAAACGGGTGATGGTCGATCTGTTCCGCCGCAGAACGCTGGAGCGCGCCTATCTGGAGATGCTGGCGCTGATCCCGGAAGGCTATGCCCCGTCGCCGGAGCAGCGCCAGAGCCTGCTGGACAGCCTGCAGCAGATCGACGCCATGCTCGACGGCCTCGGGCCGAAGGTAAAACAGGCCTTTCTGTTGTCGCAGCTCGAAGGCCTGGGCTATGCGGACATCGCCGCGCGCCTCGGCGTGTCGGTCAGCTCGGTTAAAAAATACATGGCCAAAGCCACCGAGCATTGCCTGCTGTTCAGCCTGGAAAACGACGTTTATTCATGAGCAACGCCATCACCCCCGAGCAGCGCCAGGCACTGAAAATGGCCGCACACTGGTATGCGCTGCTGTGCGACGAGCACGTCACCGAGCGCCAGCGCCAACAGTGGCAAGCCTGGCATCAGCAGCATGACGATCACCGCTGGGCCTGGCAGCGCGTCGAAGCGCTGCAGAGCCAGCTGCAGGGCGTGCCGGGCAAGTTCAGCTACCGTGCGCTCGACCGCGCCGGCCGCCAGGCGGCGATCGATCGCCGCACCCTGCTGAAAAGCCTGCTGCTGTTGCTCGGCGTGGGCGGCGGCGGCTTCCTTTACCAGTCGCCGTTCGGCCGGGAGCTGCGTGCCGACTACCGCACCGCCACCGGCGAGATCAAACCCATTGTGTTAAGCGACGGCACCCAGCTGGTGCTGAACACCGCCAGCGCGGTGGACGTACATTACGACGATCGTCAACGGCTGATCCGCTTGCACGCCGGGGAAATCAGCCTGATCACCGGACGCGACGCCCGGCCGCTATGGGTGCAAAGCCCGCAGGGGGCGATGCGCGCGCTCGGCACCCGTTTTTTGGTGCGCGAGAGCGGCGGCGAGACGCGCCTGACGGTGCTGGAGCATGCGGTTGAAGCGCAACTGGCGCAGGACGCGCGGCAAACGCGCCGGGTGAACGCCGGCGAACAGATTAGCTTCAGCGCCACGGCCTTCGGCGACAAGCAATCGGCTGCGGCGGAGGACGGCTGGCTGCGCGGCGTGCTGAGCGTCAGCCAGTGGCGGCTTGAGCGGGTGATCGCCGAACTGGCGCGCTACCGGCGCGGCCATCTGAGCTGCGATCCGGCCGTTGCCGGCCTGCGCGTCAGCGGCAGTTTCCCGCTCAACGATACCGATCGCGCTCTCGCCCTGCTCAGCCAGACGCTGCCGATACGTCTGCAGAGCTTTACCCGCTATTGGCTGCAAATCGTCCCCGCCTGAATTTTTTAAATGAAAATGATAAAAAATCGCATTTTTGATTGTCCCTTTTGCCTTGCTCATCCGACTCCCAGGAAAACACTGCAGCAATAAATAAAAATGATTCAGGAGAAGGTATGAACAACGCTTGGGGAAAGGTCGCTCCGGCTTCGCTTTGGGGAAAACGGGCCAAACCGCTGGCCGTGGCCATTGGCCTGGCATTCGCCGCACCGCTGATGGCGAGCGCCGCCAGCGCCGCGGCCACCTATCACATTCCAGCCGGTGAGCTGGACGGCGCGCTGAACGCGTTCGCCGCTCGCGCCGGCATCGCGCTTTCGGTAGACGGCGCGTTAACCGCCGGTAAAAGTTCGCCTGGCCTGAACGGCAGCTACGGCGTCGATGACGGCCTGAATGCCCTGCTGGCGGGCAGCGGCCTGCAGGCCCGAGCGCTCGGCAACAACGGCTACACGCTGGCCAAACTGCCGCAGCCGCAGAAAGAAGAAGACATCACGGTAGTCGGTGACTGGCTGGCGGAAGGCCGCCAGATCGATGTATTCGAACATCCCGGCGCGCGCGACGTGGTGCGCCGCGAAGAGTTCGCCAAAACCGGCACCACCACCGTGCGCGAAGCGTTGAACCGCGTGCCGGGCGTGATGGCCCCGGAGAACAACGGCACCGGCAGCCACGATATGGCGCTGAACTTCGGCATTCGCGGCCTCAACCCGCGCCTCGCCAGCCGCTCCACCGTGCTGATGGACGGCATCCCGGTGCCCTTCGCCCCTTACGGCCAGCCGCAGCTGTCGCTGGCGCCGGTCTCGCTCGGCAATATGGATGCGATTGACGTGGTGCGCGGCGGCGGCGCGGTGCGCTACGGGCCGCAGAGCGTCGGCGGCGTCGTCAACTTCGTCACCCGCGCCATCCCGAAAACCTTCGGCATGGAGGCCGGCATGCAGGGGCAGCTCAGCCCGACCTCGCGCCAGGATCACCCGAAAGGCACCGGTAACCTGATGATCGGAGGCACCGCCGACAACGGCCTCGGCGCGGCGCTGCTCTACTCCGGCACCCGCGGCAGCGACTGGCGCGAGCACAGCGCGACCAAAATCGACGACGTGATGCTGAAAAGCCGTTACGCCCCGAACGAGGTGCACACCTTCAACAGCCTGCTGCAATACTACGAAGGCGAAGCGGAGATGCCGGGCGGCCTGAGCCGGGCCGACTACAACGCCAACCCGTTCCAGTCGACGCGCCCGTACGACAAGTTCTGGGGCCGCCGCCAGTTGGCCAACTTCGGCTACCAGTATCAGCCGGATCAGCAGCACAAGTTCGACGTGCAGAGCTTCTACACCTACACCCTGCGCAGCGGCTATCTGGATCAGGGCAAGAACCTGACGCTGTCGCCGCGCGAATACTGGGTGCGCGGCGTAGAACCGCGCTACAGCCAAAGTTTCCGCTGGGGAGATTCCGCCCATGAAGTCGGCGTCGGCTACCGTTACGTCAGCGAATCCACCCACGAGCTGCGCTACTACACTAAAGCCAGCACCGGCAAGCTGCCGTCCACCGCCAGCCCGTACGATCGCGACACCCAGTCCGGCACCGAGGCGCACGCGTTTTATATCGACGATCGCATCGACATCGGCGACTGGACCATCACGCCGGGCATGCGTTACGAATACATCAAGTCGTATCAGAACAACTACATCAAGAACAACCGCCTCGACGTCAGCTATAACGCGCCGCTGCCAGCGTTAAACGTGATGTATCACCTGAACGAATACTGGAACCTGTACGCCAACACCGAAGGCTCCTTCGGCACCGTGCAATACAGCCAGATGGGCAAAGCGGTGGACAGCGGCAAGATCGAACCGGAGAAGGCGCGCACCTGGGAGCTGGGCACCCGCTACGCCGGCGATGCGCTGACCGGCGAAATCGGGCTGTTCCTGATCAACTTCAACAACCAGTACGACTCCAACCAGGTGACCGACAGCGTGACCGCGCGCGGCAAAACCCGCCACGCCGGGCTGGAAGGCAGCCTGCGTTACGATCTGTCGCAGCTGACGCCGAAACTGGACGACCTGACCGCCTACGCCAGCTACGCCTACGTCAACGCCACCATTCGTGAAGACGGCGGCTACAAAGGCAACCAGGTGCCGTTCTCGCCGAAGCATAAAGGCACGCTGGGGCTGGACTACACGCCAGGCAACTGGGCGTTTAACCTTAACGGCGAGTTCCAGTCCAGCCAGTTCGCCGACAACGCCAACACCGTGGCGGAAAGCGCCGACGGCAGCACCGGCCGCATCCCTGGCTATATGCTGTGGGGCGTGCGCGCCGCCTATGATTTCGGCCCGGAAATGGCCGGCCTGAATCTGGGCGTCGGCGTGAAAAACCTGTTCAACCACGAGTATTTCACCCGCGCCTATGACGACAACAACAAGGGTCTGTACATCGGCCAGCCGCGCACGATTTATCTGCAAGGTTCGGTGAAGTTCTGATCCGCAGCGGCGGGCGCGGTTAACCGTGCCCGCCGCCTTTCCCATCAACGTGACGCCGTCACATAAAACCGTTACTCCGCGCCGCCACAGCGGCGAAAAATAAGTCGCTTCTGACGCCAATGCGCGTAATATCGACGATCCGCCCCAACTTATGGGCGCGGATTTTTTTGCCATTCTGGCCTGAAAAGCGAGGGAATAAGATGAATCATAATGACCTTTCTCAGTGCCGCGTTGACACCGACCGTTTGTTGATTGCCCCCTTTACCGCAGCAGACGCCGACGATGTTTACCAGGCGATCACCCCCACTCTGACGCGCTTTATGACCTTTGAGCCGGAGGCGTCGCCGGAGGATTTCGCCAACGTCTGGCAAGGCTGGCTGCCGTTGATGCGCGAGGGTGAAGAAGTGATCTTCGTCGCCCGTCGGCGCGAAGACCGGCAGTTCGTCGGCGTCGGCGGCGCGCACAACCTACGCAGCCACACCCCGGAGCTGGGCATCTGGGTGAAAGAGAGCCTGCATGGCCAGGGCTACGGCCGTGAAATCGTACAGGGTATCGCGCGCTGGGCCAGCGAGCGCTTTCAGCCGCCGCACTTTCTCTACCCGGTGGCCGAGCAGAATACCGCCAGCCGCCGCCTCGTCGAGTCGCTGGGCGGTGTGCTGGCCGGCCGTTGCGAGCGCATCAAGTATGACGCAGTGGTGTATCACCTGCCGCCTCAGCGCTAGTCAGCATCGGGCCGCCGGCCCGGTGTCATCTTTTTTGCTTTCCGCCGTGATAACCCCTGCCACTGCCTGCGGGTTTGTGCTAATGATAGAGGCATGTAGGGTAAAAACAGTTGAGGAACAGCAACATGATTATTTTTGTTACCGGCGCCACCTCCGGTTTCGGCGAGGCGATCGCGCGCCGTTTTATCCGTGAAGGCCATCGGGTGATCGCCGCCGGGCGCCGCCTTGAGCGTCTTGAAGAGCTGCAGGAAGAACTCGGCCAAGCGCTGCACATCGTGCGGCTCGACGTGCGCAACCGCGCCGCCATTCAACAGGCGATCGAAGCACTGCCGGCCGAGCTGCGCCAGATCGACGTGCTGGTGAACAACGCCGGGCTGGCGCTGGGGCTGGAGCCGGCGCACAAGGCCAACGCCGATGACTGGGAAACCATGATCGACACCAACGCCAAAGGGCTGGTGAACATGACGCGCGCGCTGTTGCCGGCCATGGTCGAGCGCAACGTCGGCCATGTGATCAACATCGGCTCCACCGCCGCCAACTGGCCTTACGCCGGCGGCAACGTGTACGGCGCCACCAAAGCGTTCGTCAAGCAGTTCAGCCTGGGCCTGCGCGCCGATCTGCACGGCACGCGCATCCGCGTGACCGATATCGAGCCGGGTCTGGTGGGCGGCACCGAATTCTCCAACGTGCGCTTCAAGGGTGATGACGGCAAGGTCAACAAAACCTACGAAGGCGCCGATGCGCTGACGCCGGAAGACATCGCCGAGTCGGTGTTCTGGGTCGCGACGTTGCCGGCGCGCGTCAACATCAACACGCTGGAAATGATGCCGGTCAGCCAGTCCTTCGCCGGGCTGAACATCCACCGCGGCGCCTGAGCCGCGACGGCGGGAGGCAACTCCCGCCGCGTTTCTTCAGGCCGCGCGCCAGCCGGAAACGATAATCAGCATGCCCGCCAGCGCCACGCCGGCGCCGACCCAATCCAGCGCAGACAGCTTCACCCCGTCCACCACCCGCAGCCACAGCAGTGCCGTCGCCACATACACACCGCCGTAAGCCGCATAGACCCGCCCGCTGGCCGCCGGATGCAGCGTCAACAGCCAGACAAACAGCATCAGGCTTAATGCCGCCGGCAGCAGCAGCCAGGCGCTGCCCTGCTTCTTCAGCCACAGGTAAGGCAGGAAACAGCCAATAATTTCAGCCAGGGCGGTGGCGAAAAACAACAGCGTGGTTTTTAACATCGGTCGCAGTTTTCTCTCGGTAAAGTAAACGAATCGGCGCTTGGCTGGTGAATTCCAGGAGCGCGGTGGTATATTTATCACCACGCCTGCGGGCGAGGTAACGCCAGTGTCGCCATCATCAGGCGCACTCACTCATAAGGATGAAACGATGAAAACATTTTCGACCCAACGACTGCTGCGCGGGATGCTGCCGGTCGCCATGCTGGCCGTTATGGGCGCCTGGCAGGCGCCGGCGCTGGCCGCCACCTGCACGCAGGGCAGCACCTGCGTCACCGTCGATGGCAAAGGCAGCGGCGCGATGAGCACCGAAGAAGCGCGCCAAAGCAAAGAGCAGTGGAATGATACCAAATCCCTGCGCCACAAGGTCAACACTCGCGTCGAGAAAGAGTTCGACAAGGCCGATCGCGCGGCGGATGACGAAGACCGCTGCAACGACAGCAACAACGTCAACGCATACTGGGAACCGGACACCCGTAAATGTCTGGATCGCCAGACCGGGCGTCGGATTAATCCTTAATCCGCCTGCGGCGGGCGGGCAAGCGTGAAACCCGGCCGCCGTTGCTGCTATCCTGTTACAGGAAGTTCATTGTCTAAAAGGATGACGTGATGAAGAAAACGCTGATATTAACCGCTGTCTTGCTGGCCGGCGCCCCATTGGCGGCTCTGGCCTCTTGTGAAAGCGTGAAAGCGGACATTTCGCAAAAAATCGTCAATAACGGCGTTCCGGAGTCCGGCTTCAAACTGGAGATCGTGCCTAACGATCAGGCCGATCAAGCGGGCGGCCAGGTGGTCGGCCACTGCGAAAACGACACCCAGAAGATCGTTTATACCCGCCTGAACAACGGCGACGATAGTGGTGACGCGGCGCAGACCGGCACCAGCCAGGACACCTCCAACGCGCAGTAAGCCGCATCGGCTACCCAGGGCGCGCAACAGCCGCGCCCTTTCCTTTTCCTTTACGCCTGCTCCGCCTCTTCCTCTTCGCCTTGCGGCCGACAACGCGCCGGGATCAGCATCGCCGCCGCCAGCGCCAGCAACGACACCAACGCCGATACCAGGAACACCCAATGCAGCGAAGCCGCCACCTGCTGGATAAGCTGCGCCAGCGCTTCGCTCCCCATGCTCTGCCGCACCGCCGGCTCCATCAGCCGCTGCACCGGATCGTCAATCTCCGGCAAACGCCACTGCAGGTTGAGGTTCAGCGTGGCGCCCAAAATCGCGGTGCCGATGGCCGAGCCCACCATGCGGGTAAACACCGTACAGGCAGTGGCAATGCCGCGAATGCTGTAATGCGCCGCGTTCTGCACCGAAACCAGAAACGTCGTGTTGCACAATCCCATGCCGGCGCCGACCATAAACGCCGCCACCCGGCCCCACAGCAGACCGCCGTTCGGCTGCAACATCAGCAGGATCAGGCCGCCCGCCACCAGCAGCAGCGCGCCCAACAGCGCCGTGGCGCGATACGAAGTCATCAGCATCAAACGGCCGCTCAGCGTGCTGGCCAGCGGCCAGCCGATCGACATCAACGCCAGCGTGGTGCCCGCCTCCAGCGGTGAGCCCCCCATCACGCCCTGAATGAAGGTGGGCAGAAAGGCGCTGATGCCCATCATCGCCGCGCCGATCACCAGCCCGCCGATGTTACCGGCGACGATCACCCGGCTTTGCCACAGCGCCAGCGGGAACAGCGGCTCAACCGCGCGCCGCTCCTGGCGGATCAGCAGCGCCAGCGACGCCGCCGCCAGCGCCAGCAGCGGCGCCACCCACCATCCGAGACTTTCCATCTGCAACAGCGCCAGCAGCAGCGCGGAAACGAACAGCGTCAGCCAGGCGGTGCCGGCCAGATCCAGCGCGTGCCGGCGCAACTGCTGATGCGCCGGCAGATAGCGCCAAAGGAAGAACATCGCCAGCAGGCCGATCGGCAGGTTGACCCAGAACACCAGCGCCCACGGCAGGTGTTGCACGATAAACGCGCCCAGCAGCGGGCCGATGATCGCCGATACGCCCCACACGCTCGACAGGTAGCCCATCACCTTCGGCCGCTCGGTGGCGCTGTAGATGTCGCCGATGATGGTGGACGCGATCGGCATGATGGCGCCGGCGCCCAATCCCTGCAATAAGCGGAAGCCGATCAGCCAATACATGTCGGGGGCGAAGCCGCACAGCACCGATCCCAGCAGGAACAGCGTCGCGCCGAAGAAAAACACCCGCTTGCGGCCGTAGAGATCCGCCAGCCGGCCGTAGATGGGAATGGTGATCGCCTGCGCCAGCAAATAGACCGCGAACACCCAGCCCAGCAGCGAGAAACCGCCGAGATCGCCGATGATGGTCGGCATGGCGGTGGCGACGATGGTGGCTTCGATCGCCGACATGAACATCGCCAGCATGCAGGCGATCAGGATCAGCGGGCGGTGGGCAATGGGTGCGGGTGAAACGTTATTTGTCATGGCGTTATGCAGGTTTCCTGGCGTTTTTATTTTCCCTGAGTATATCAGCAAGCGCCAGCGCCAAGTCTATCCGCCCTCACATCCTGCCTTTGCCGGCGGCGAATCGCACCATTTGGACTAACTGTTACGGCGTAACGTTTTGCCGTGGATTTTTTTCACTTTACCCGCATCCCAGCGCTGACGCGGGCTGCGGCGCCAATACGGGCAAACTCAATCAGCTGATTTTGTTCATAAAACTTGGCACGGTCAACGACAGGGTGCTATACCTTCCCTAGCCGGCGCCTTTGGGCTTCGTGCTTTCTCGGGTTTAAATATCAGTATCTTATGCTGATTAACTCACGTATTGAGCCTACGTTCAGCACGCTGTGCCGAACGCACCCTTCGCTCAATGTCGCTAACCTCATGCGAAACGCCCGTTTTGTACCGCCACGCCCGCCGGGCCGTGGGTAACAATCAGAGCGGAATGCGCCGTCTCGTCGGCCGCTCCGCGCAACGGAGGACGCAACATCATGCACAAGTCAGCGCCATGCCGGCGCCTGCTCCTCGGGAGCCTGCTGTTTATCGCCGTCATCGCGCTGCTGGTTTACGGCATCGGTTGGGAAACCCTCAAGTCGCGCCGGGAAGATTTGATTTACCTCGGTCAGCAGCACATGTTCCTGGTGGTGTGTTCGATGCTGCTGTCGCTGCTGGTCGGCATTCCCAGCGGTATCCTGCTGAGCCGCCCTTTCGCCCGCCGCTGGGCGGAGCACGTGATGCAGATCTTTAACGTCGGCAACACCCTGCCGCCGCTGGCGGTGTTGGCATTGGCGATGGTGATCATCGGCATCGGCGACCGGCCGGCGGTGGTGGCGTTGTTCCTCGCCTCGCTGCTGCCTATCGTGCGCAATACCTATGCCGGCCTGCGTTCGGTGCCGCCAGCGCTGGTCGAGGCCGCCAACGGTATTGGCATGACCGCCGGGCAGCGGCTGCGCCAGGTCGAACTACCCAATGCCCTGCCGGTGATCTTCGCCGGGGTGCGCATCGCGATGGCGATTAACGTCGGCACCGCGCCGCTGGCGTTTTTGATCGGCGCCAGCAGCTATGGCGAGCTGATCTTCCCCGGCATCTACCTGAACGACTTCCCGACGCTGATCCTCGGCGCCGCCGCCACCGCGCTGATCGCCCTGCTGCTCGATCTGGCGCTGGCCGGTCTCGGCCGCCGGCTCAGCCCGCACACCGCATCCTGATGGGAGAAACGCGATGACTCGATGGTTACAACGACTCCGCCACGCGCTGCTGTTCTCCTTGCTGATGACCGGCGCGGCCGCCTGGGCCGCCCCGCTGACGCTGGCGAGCAAGAACTTTACCGAACAGCGCATTCTGTCGGCGATCACCGTGCAATACCTGCGGGCCAAAGGTTTTCAGGTCGAACCCAAAACCAATCTGGCTACGGTGATCACCCGCAACGCGATGATCAACAAGCAGATCGACATGACCTGGGAATACACCGGCACCTCGCTGATCATCTTTAACCACATCAATAAGCGCATGTCGCCGCAGGAAACCTACGACACGGTGAAAAAGCTCGACGCCAAACTCGGCCTGGTGTGGCTGCAGCCGGCGGACATGAACAACACCTACGCCTTCGCCATGCAGCGCCGGCGCGCGGAAAAAGAGCAGATCCGCACGATGTCGCAGCTGGTGGCCAAAGTGGAACAGGTGCGTAAAACCGACCCGAAACACAACTGGCTGCTGGGACTGGATCTGGAATTTGCCGGCCGCTCGGACGGCCTGAAGCCGATGCAGGCGCTGTACGACATGCCGCTGGATCGCCCGCAAATCCGCCAGATGGATCCCGGCCTGGTCTACAACGCCATCCGCGACGGCTTCGTCGACGCCGGGCTGGTGTACACCACCGACGGCCGGGTGAAAGGCTTCGATCTGCAGGTGCTCGAAGACGACAAAGGCTATTTCCCGAGCTATGCGGTCACGCCGGTGGTGCGCGCCGACGTGTTGCAAAACACGCCGGGGTTGGAGGAGGCGCTGAACACGCTGTCGAAACAGTTCAACAATCAGGTGATCACCGAGCTTAACGCCAGAGTGGATATCGACTACCAGACGCCGCAACAGGTCGCCGACGCGTTCCTCAAGCAGCGCGGCCTGATTTAGGAGGCATGATGAATACCTTACTTTACGCCTGGCAAAACTGGGCCTATATCGCCGGATTGACGCTGGAACACCTGCTGCTGGTCGGCATCGCCGTCGGCCTGGCGATCCTGATCGGCGTGCCGCTCGGCGTACTGATCGTCCGCCACAAATGGCTGGCGACGCCGGTGCTGAGCCTGGCCACGCTGGTGCTGACCGTGCCCTCCATCGCCCTGTTCGGGCTGATGATCCCGCTGTTTTCCTTAATCGGCCACGGCATCGGCTACGTGCCGGCGATCACCGCGGTGTTCCTCTATTCGCTGCTGCCGATCGTGCGCAACACCCACACCGCGCTCGACAACCTGCCCGGCGGGCTGCGCGAAGCCGGCCGCGGCATCGGCATGACCTTCTGGCAACGCCTGCGCTGGGTGGAGATCCCGGTAGCGCTGCCGGTGATTTTCGGCGGCATTCGCACCGCCGTGGTGATGAATATCGGCGTGATGGCGATCGCCGCCGTGATCGGCGCCGGCGGCCTCGGCCTGCTGCTGCTCAACGGCATCAGCAGCAGCGACATCCGCCAGTTGATTACCGGCGCCGTGATGATCAGCCTGCTGGCGATCGTCCTCGATTGGTTATTGCACCGCTTGCAAATTGCGCTCACGCCCAAGGGGATCCGCTCATGATTAAATTGGAAAATCTGACCAAACAGTTCATGCAGAAGAACGGCACGCCGTTCAACGCCGTCGACAACATCAATCTGGACGTGCCGGAAGGCGAAATCTGCGTGCTGCTCGGTCCATCCGGCTGCGGCAAAACCACCACGCTGAAGATGATCAACCGCCTGATCGAACCCACCGGCGGCACCATTCTGATCAACGGCGAAGACACCAGCGCGCTGGATACCGTCAGCCTGCGCCGCAAAATCGGCTACGTCATCCAGCAGATCGGCCTGTTCCCCAACATGACCATCGAGGAGAACATCACCGTGGTGCCGCGCATGCTGGGCTGGGACAAAAAACGCTGCCACGATCGCGCCGAGGAGTTGATGAGCATGGTGGCGCTGGATCCCAAGCGCTTTTTGCACCGCTACCCGAAAGAGATGTCCGGCGGGCAGCAGCAGCGCATCGGCGTGATCCGCGCGCTGGCGGCCGATCCGCCGGTGCTACTGATGGATGAACCCTTCGGCGCGGTGGATCCGATCAACCGCGAAACCATCCAAAACGAGTTTCTCGACATGCAGCGTCAGCTGAAGAAGACCGTGATGCTGGTCAGCCACGACATCGACGAAGCGCTGAAGCTCGGCGATCGCATCGCGGTGTTCCGCCAGGGCAAGATCGTGCAGAACGCCAGCGCCGATGAGCTGCTGGCGCGCCCGGCGAACGACTTCGTCGCCTCCTTTGTCGGCCAGGATCGCACGCTGAAGCGCCTGCTGCTGGTGCAGGCCGGCGACGTGGCAGACCAACAAGAGACGGTGACGGTGCGCCGGGAAACGCCGCTGACAGAGGCATTCGGGTTGATGGACGATATCGATGCACGTTCGGTGACGGTAGTGGACGCCGACGGCAAACCGCTGGGTTACGTCAAACGCCGCGAGGCGCGCGGTGCGCCGGGGGTATGCGCCGATAGCCTGCACCGCTTTCGCGTCACCGCCCGCGCGGAAGAGAACCTGCGCGTGGTGCTGTCGAAGCTGTATGAGCACAATACGTCCTGGATGCCGATCGTCGATGAAGACGGCCGCTACAGCGGCGAAATCTCGCAGGATTATATCGCCGACTACCTCAGCTCCGGCCGCACGCGCCGGGTTCTGACGCCGCAATAACCCCCGCCGGGGCGCCGACCGCCCCGCCCATGCCGCAGTTTGATAAAGATTCACTGGTCATCGGCCGGAGCGCCAAGCACAATGCGCTGATGACCCTTTGATTTTTCTCACGACGCCGCCCACGCATGAAAAGATTGGTCCACCTGCACCACTATCGCGCCCTGCTGCGCAGCCTGTTTATCGCCGTGTTCATCGGCGTCGCCGCCGCCCTGGCGGTGTGGCTGTTCCACCGTTCGATGATTGGCCTCGAGTGGCTGTTGCTCGGCAATGCCGACGGCAGTCTGGTGGCCGCCGCCGCCGCGCTGCCCGGCTGGCGGCGCGCCCTGACGCCTGCGTTGGGCGGGCTGGCGGCGGGCCTGCTGCTGTATGTTCACCAGCGCTACCGCCACCAGCGCCCGGCGGCGCCCACCGACTATATGGAAGCGATCGAGACCGGCAACGGCAAGCTGGACACCGGCGCCAGCCTGGTGAAGTGCCTGGCGTCGCTGCTGGTGGTGTCGAGCGGCAGCGCCATCGGCCGTGAGGGCGCGATGATCCTGCTGGCGGCGCTGGTGGGCTCGCTGTTTGCCCAGCGCTTTACGCACGAGAAAGAATGGAAACTGTGGGTGGCCTGCGCCGCCGCCGCCGGGATGGCCAGCGCCTATCATGCGCCGCTGGCGGGCAGCCTGTTTATCGCCGAGATCCTGTTCGGCACCCTGATGCTGGCCTCGCTCGGCCCGGTGGTGATCGCCGCGGTCAGCGCCCTGCTGATGACCAACCTGCTCAACGGCGGCCAGGCGCCGCTCTACCTGGTGACGCCGCTCGCCGCCCCCTTGCCGACGCAATACCTGCTGATGGCGCTGGTCGGCGTGGTGGCCGGCGCCGGCGGGCCGCTGTTTTTATGGTTGATGACCGCCACCGGCCGCGCGTTCCGATCGCTGCGCCTGAAGCCGCCGCTGCAGCTGGCGCTGGGCGGCCTGATCGTCGGGCTGCTTTCGCTGTTGTTCCCGCAGGTATGGGGCAATGGCTACAGCGTGGTGCAGGCGCTGCTGATCGCGCCGCCGGGGGTGTTGCTGCTGGGGGCGATCCTGGTATGCAAGCTGTTGGCGATCCTCGCCAGCAGCGGGTCGGGCGCGCCCGGCGGGGTCTTCACCCCGACGCTGTTCGTCGGCGCCGCGCTCGGTTCGATGATCGGCCAGCTGTTCGGCCTGTGGCCGGGCATGGATACGGCGGTGCCGCTGCTGCTGGCGCTGACCGGCATGGCTACCCTGCTGGCCGCCACCACCCATGCGCCGATCATGGCGGCGCTGATGGTATTTGAAATGACCGGCGAATACGCGCTGCTGCCCGGCATTCTGCTGGCCTGCGTGATCGCCACCACCGTGTCGCGCGGCCTGCGGCCGGTATCGGTCTACCACACCGCGCCGCCGCCCAAACGCGAGGCTTAAAACTCGCCCTGCTGCAGCAGCTTCCTGAACTGCGGGCACTGCAGGTGCTCCGGTTCAGGGCAATCGACCATGTGCTGCAAACCGGCGCGCACCTGCCCCAGACGCCGCAGGGTGCGATCCAGTTCTTCAATCCGCGCCGCCAGCAGCCGGCGATCGAGGGCGATGCGCCCCCGCTCGTCAAACAGCGAGGCGATCTCATCCAGCGTGAATCCCGCCAGCCCCCCAAGGGCGATCAGCTTCAGTTGATCCAGCACGCCGGCGGCGTATTGGCGACGTAAACCGTTGCGGCCTATCGAGGCGATCAGCCCCTTTTTCTCGTAATGCCGCAGCGCCGAGGGCGCGATGCCGCTCAAACGCGCCACCTCGCCAATATCCAGTTCTTTTTCCATTGACTTGAAGTCGACTTTAAGTTGCACACTGTGCGCACATTACACCATGAGTGACTTTAAGGACACGAAAATGACGACAGAAATTTTACTGATGATTGTGCTGACCGGGGTGGGCGCCACGCTGTGCACCGATCTGTGGGCCATCGTGCAAAAGCGCGTGCTGGGCATCCCGCCCCTTAACTACGCGCTGGTCGGCCGCTGGTTTATCGGCCTGTTCGACGGCCGGTTTTATCACGCTCCGATCATGGCTGCGCCGGTGCGGCGGGGAGAAAAAGCGATGGGATGGCTGCTGCACTACGCGATCGGCGTCGCCTTCGCCTTTATCCCGCTCGGCTTGGCGGGCATCGCGTGGTACGCCGCGCCGACGCCGCTGGTCGCGCTGTTGAGCGGCTGGCTGAGCCTGGCGGCGCCCTTCTTCGTGATGCAGCCGGCGTTGGGCTTTGGCGTGGCGGCGGCGAACACCCCCAATCCGACGCGTAGCCGCATCATCAGCCTGCTGGTGCATACGGTGTACGGCCTGGGGCTGTTTGTCTCCGCCCGTTTGTTGGCCCCTTTCCTGGCCTGAGCGCGCTAGCGCAGCAGCGTGGAGATGTCGAGATAGTGCGCCAGTTCGCGCTGCTCCGCGCGCGGCAGATACGGGATTTCACCCAGCAGCGGCGCGGAAATGCGCTGCTGCAGCGCCGCGATGGTTTCAGCATAGTGAGCCAACCCCGGGTTGATGCGGTTGGCGACCCAGCCCAGCAACGGCAGGCCGTCGTTGATAATCGACTGTGCGGTCAGCAACGCGTGGCTGACGCAGCCCAGCTTGATGCCCACCACCAGCACCACCGGCAGCTGTTCCTGCACCACCCACTCGGCGTAAGGCCGCAGATCGTTCATCAGCACCCGCCAACCGCCGCTGCCTTCCACCACCACCGTATCGGCTTTGGCCGACAGATCCCGCAGACCGCTGCTCATCACGCCATAGTTGATGTCCTCGGTCGCATGCGCATGAAACACCTCATCCAGGCAGGTGATGGGATTGATCTCCTCGTAGGACAGCGGCAGGGTTGAAGATGCCTGCAATACCAAAGCGTCTTTATTGCGGATGCCCTCGCTGGTTTCCTGGCAACGCGCGGCGATCGGCTTGTAGCCGGCCACCGAACGGCCTTCGGCGGCCAGCGCCTGCATCAACCCGCGGGAAACCACGGTTTTACCGACGTCGGTATCCGTGCCTGTCACAAATAAACGCTTCAACATGAATAAAATGCCCCAGAATGCCCCGTTAACAATGTATCGCCGCACCGGCGGCGAAGAAGTCTTTCGGAAAAATTCTAGGGGATGCTGCCGCGTAGGGGCTTGAGGTAGCTCAATCTTTTGCGGAATTAATAAGAGGTTCTGATGTTAGCCTTGCAGCAGCTGCACCAGCAATGAACCGTTATACAGCGCCTCTTTCACCAGCGCCGCGCCGGGCATGGTGCCCTGATTGAAGAACTGCGTGGATTCGACCTTGACCTGCTCGCTGTAGGCCGGCAGCGCCTGCTGGCGAATGCAGGAGGCGATGGCCGGGTGCAGGATCTCCGCCGCGCGGTTGAGCGGCGAGCCCACCAGGATCTTCTCGGGATTGAACAGGTTGACCATGATAGCCAGAATGCGCCCCACGCTGTGGCCGACGCCGAGAATGATGTCCCGCGCCAGCTGATCGCCCGCCAGCGCGGCGTCGCACAGCGATTCGACGGTCAGCGGCGCGCCGTGCAGGCTGGAGCTCATCGAGCCGCTCAGCCGCTGCTGGGCGATCTCCAGCATGTTCTCAATGCTGGCCACGGTTTCGAGACAGCCGTGGTTGCCGCAGTAACAGCGTTTGCCGTAGGGATCGACCTGGGTGTGGCCGATCTCCACCACGCTGTGGCTGCCGGCGTGCAACACATGGCCGCCGGTGATCACCCCGGCGCCGACGTTGTGGTCGATCACCACCTGAATCACGTTCTGGCTGCCGCGCGAGGCGCCGTACAGCGCCTCGGCCATGGTCCAGGCGCTGATGTCGTGCTGCAGGTAAACCGGCAGGCCGGTGCGGGTTTCCAGCGCCGGGCCGAGCGGCATCTCCAGCACGTCGTAAAACGGCATGCGGTGCACCACGCCGGACTGCACATCGATCATGCCCGGCAGCGTAATGGCGATCGCCGTCAGCCGTTCCAGCTTGCTTTGGTGGCGGATAAAGAACTGATCGACTTCGGTCAGGATGCGTTTCAGCAGCGGTTCGGGGTGTTCGGCCGCCAGCGGCAGCTGTTCCTCCACCACCAGCTTGCTGCTGAGATCGCGCAGCGCCAGCGTGATGCTGCCGCGGCTGATGCGGGCGGAAAGGTAGTGCCAGGCTTCGGTGTCCAACACCAGCCCCACCGCCGGGCGCCCCCGGCTGCCGATCTCCTGGTACTCGGTTTCCTTGACCAGATGGGCTTCCAGCAGCTCGCGCACGATCTTGGTGATGCTGGCGGGCGCCAGCTGCGCGCGTTTTGACAGTTCGATGCGCGAAATCGGACCCAGTTGATCGATTAGCCGATAAACCGCCCCCGCATTGGTCTGTTTGATTTGATCGATATGCCCAGGCTGCCCAACCGCAATCACAAACCGGCTCCTACTATTTTTCGCGCTTCTAAATAAAGACTAGGGGTTATGGTGGGGCTTTTGTCATACAGCGTCAACTATTTGATTCGTTATGTGATTTGCTGCACAAATTCCTCGCAATTTCAGCGTGAATTGATTTTTATTTGCCCAAGCTCAACATCATTTCAGCATCAACGCCATCAGCGACTGCGCCGCCGCGGTCAACGGCCGCCGGCGGTGGTGCACCAGCCACACTTCGGTGGTGGCGTCCGGCTCCGCCAGCGGCAAATAGCGCACGCCGTCCACCCGCACCCGGGCGAAAGACGCCGGCAGAATCGAAACTCCCAACCCGGCGGAGACCAGCCCGATGATAGTCATCGCTTCCCCCACTTCCTGGGTGATATACGGGGTGATGCCGGCCTTGCCGAGCAGCAGCAGAATTTCGTCGTACAGCGCGGTGCCCACTTCGCGCGAGAAGAACACGAACGGCTCCCGCGCCAAATGTTGAAACCGCAGCGCGCCGCCGGGCGTTTCCGCCAGCGGATGCCCTTCCGGCACTACCGCCACCAGCGGTTCGCGCAGCAGCAGCTGATAGTGCAGCGCTTCCGGCAGCCGCGTGTTGCGCATCACCCCCAGATCCAGTTCGCCGTTCAGCAGCGGTTCGATCTGCTGTTTGGTGTTGATTTCGCGCATCTTGATGTGCACCTGCGGGGACTGCTGGCGAAAGGCGCGCAGGCTGCGCGCCACCACGCCGATAAAGGGCGCGGAAGAGGTAAAGCCGATGGTCATTTCCCCCAGTTCGCCGCGATCCAGGCGCGCCGCCTTTTCCGCCGCGCGGCCGACCTGATCGAGCACCTGATAGGCTTCTTTGAGGAACATCTCCCCGGCCTGGGTCAAACTGACGTTGCGGTTGTTGCGCGCCAGCAGCCGCGCGCCGACCATCTCTTCCAGCGCCTGAATTTGCTGGCTGAGCGGCGGCTGGGAGATGCGCAACCGCTCGGCGGCGCGGCCAAAATGCAGCTCTTCGGCCACGGCGATAAAGTAACGCAGGTGTCTCAACTCGATATTCATATTTAAAAAGTCTTAATTGTAATTATTAATATATTAGACAAAAAATTCGCCGCTCCCTATCATTTTGTTATCTGCAAAGTGTCTGTTTATCTCCCCGAAGTTCGGTAAGGAAACGCTGTGACAACCCCTGTGCGTTCTGCGGCCGTGATGCCGTCGACGCTGGCCGCCAATGATGACGCGGCCGCTGCGCCAACAGTAAAACGCTCCACCCTCAACAATAAACTCCCCTATATCGAACGCGGCACGCCGCAGTTTATGCGCGTCACGCTGGCGCTGTTTTCCGCCGGGCTGGCGACCTTCGCGTTGCTTTACTGCGTGCAGCCGATCCTGCCGGTGCTGTCGCAAGACTTCGGCGTCTCGCCGGCGGAAAGCAGCCTGTCGCTCTCGGTCTCCACCGGCCTGCTGGCGATCGGCCTGATGTTTACCGGGCCGCTGTCCGACGCCATCGGCCGCAAGTCGGTGATGGTGGTGGCGCTGCTGCTGGCGGCGGTTTGCACGTTGATTTGCGCCTTTATGACCAGCTGGCACGGCATTTTACTGATGCGCGCATTGATCGGCCTGTCGCTGAGCGGCGTCGCCGCGGTCGGCATGACCTACCTCAGCGAAGAGATCCACCCCAGCTTCGTCGCCTTCTCGATGGGGTTGTACATCAGCGGCAACTCGATCGGCGGCATGAGCGGCCGTCTGGTGACCGGGGTGCTGACCGACTTCTTCTCCTGGCGCGTCTCGCTCGGGGTCATCGGTCTGTTCGCCCTCGCCGCCGCCTGCATGTTCTGGCGCATCCTGCCCGCCTCGCGGCATTTTCGCGCCAGCTCGCTGCGCCCGCGCACCCTGCTGATCAACTTCAAACTGCATTGGCACGATAAAGGGTTGCCGCTGCTGTTCGCGGAAGGTTTCCTGCTGATGGGCAGCTTCGTCACCCTGTTCAACTACATCGGTTATCGCCTGCTGGCGGATCCTTATCACCTGAGCCAGGCGATCGTCGGCCTGCTGTCGGTGGTGTACCTCACCGGCTCCTACAGTTCGCCCAAGGCCGGCGCGCTCACCTCGCGCTTCGGGCGCGGCCCGGTGCTGCTGGCGTCGATCGTGATTATGCTGATCGGGATCCTGATTACCGCGCTGCCGCAGGTGCCGGCGATCTTTATCGGCATGATGCTGTTCACCGCCGGTTTCTTCGCCGCCCACTCGGTGGCCAGCAGCTGGATCGGCCGCCGTGCGCGCCGCGCCAAAGGCCAGGCGTCGTCGCTGTATCTGTTCTGCTATTACGTCGGCTCCAGCGTGGCCGGCACCCTGGGCGGCGTGTTCTGGCACAGCTTCGGCTGGAATGGCGTGGCGGCATTTATCAGCCTGATGCTATTGCTGGCGCTGCTGGTGGTGCATTACCTGAAACGGCTGCCGGAAGCGGCGCGCCTGTGAATGGAAAAAGCCGCGGTGGTTAGCCGCGGCTCGTCATGCCATAGCCCGTGATTATTGACCGGGTTGCCAGCGAGTTTGCAGGTACTCCACCGCCTTGTCCGTTTGCGGCTCGGTCAGATAACGTTGCCGGAACAGGATGGTTCCCCCCATCCCCGGCAGGCTCTCGTTGAGATCCAACTGCCTTTTCAGCTCGGGGACGCCGCCGTCGACGGTCCAGGCCGGCTCGCTGGCCGATGGCGTGCCCACTTTATACAGCGCCACCCCGGCATAGAGCCGAACCGGCGTGTCTTTCACCACCTCGGCCCACCAGTTGGCCAGCACGTCGTAGCGAACAATTTCACGATCGAAAGGCCAATACAGCTGCGGCGCGATATAGTCGAGCAGCCCCAGTTTGACCCACTGGCGCGTATCGGCATAGGCCGTATCGTACGACGGCGCGCCGGCCCGCGTCGCCGAACCGGCAGGATCGTCCGCTTTGTTTCGCCATACGCCCGCCGGGCTGACGCCAAACGCGACCGCGGGCTTCAGTGCTTTGACGGTGGCGGAAACCTGTTTTATCAATTGCAGCGTGTTGTCTCTTCGCCAGTCGGCCTTGTCTGCAAACCCTTTGCCGTATGCGCGATACGTCTTTTCATCATCCAGCGGCGATTGCGGCGTTTCGTAATAGAAATAATCGTCAAACTGAATGCCGTCGACATCGTAGTTTTTGACGACTTCAGCCACCACGCCGGTGATCCAGTTGCGCACCTCGGGCAGGCCGGGGTCGAGCACGAAGCGATCGCTGGCGGTGCGTATCCAGTCGGGATGCAGCGCATAGACGCTGGCCGGCGGCGACTGCAGCGTATGATTGAGTGCATCAATCGTTTGCTGTCGGGTATTCATGGAAACCCGATAAGGGTTCAGCCAGGCATGCACTTTGATGCCGCGTCGGTGCGCTTCTGTCAGCATAAAGGCCAGCGGATCATAACCCGGATCCTGGCCCACGGTGCCGGTCAATACCTCCGACCAGGGCAAGATGTCAGAACGCCACAGGGCCGTGCCGTCCGGTTTAACCTGAAAATACACCGTGTTAATCCCGGTTTTCACCATGTCGTCCAGCGCGTCCGTCAGCCCCTGCTTCTGCAGACGCACCCGCTCTTGCATGGATTCCGCTTTCAGCGAGGCCGCCGGCGGCCAGTCCAAGCCAATGACCGTGGCCAGCCAGATGCCCCGCATCGGCGTTGCCGGCGGTACAGGCTGCGGAGGCTTTTCCGGCTCAGGGGGTTTGGCGCATCCGCTCACGCCCAGCATGGCGGCCATCAACAGCCATCCGCCTAGTTTTGTTGCGCCTGTCGGCATAAATGTTCTCCTTCCGTGAGTGACGGTTATCCCATGTCGCGGCGTGCGGAGCAAGAAACCGCCCGCTTTATCAACGCGGTTTAGCTACCGGCGCCGCCCTTCTCAGACGACGCCTCTCCTTATCCCATCACCAGCTCAGCCCCGTCCCGCGAGGGAACGCCACCTTGCCGGTATTGGTTTGCTCATCGTAGTCATGCCAGGTATTAACCGGCAGTTTTCCGTGCGGTCTGATTTTCCCCGTCAGCACCTGCGCCAGCGATATCATCGAAGGGCCACGCCATACGCCGCTGTCATACCCGTAGTAAGAATAGGTGGCGACAGCCGCATCCACGTCTGCGGCATAGTTCACGATATCGTAAGGCGCGCGCAATGAGAGGTGAACGCGTTTTTTCCCCTGCTCGGCGGCGTATTTCAGCCAGCCCGGATAAGGGCTGCTGTCATTACCCGATCCGGTGGCGGCGGTCACGACCCCATCCTGCTCGGCAGGCGTAAAGCGGGTTGAGAGGGTTCCAAGCAAGAACACGTCGCAGCCGGCAATATGTTCCCTGACCTGGGCGTCGCTCAGTTCCGTTTCCTTCGCGGCCACGACGTTCTGGTAGCCCTCCTGCGCCATCACGTTCGCAATGCCGTTGGCCTGCTCGCCCCACGGAGTCAGAATAAAGTAGCGCAGCGCTTTGTCCTTTAACGGCAGCAGACATTGACGGTTGATAACCACGGTAATGGAACGATCGGCAATCCGTTTCTCCAGCTGATGCGCGGAGGACGAAACGTCGTGGGAACAGGGTTTATCGCTATGGCCCATCAGGTGATGGCGCAATTTGAGGCGCAAAATGCGCTCGACAGAGGCATCAATATCGGCCTCGCTGAGATGCCCGGTTTTCACCCGCTGCGCAATGTAGCGGATAAGCTCGGGCAGCAGGCTCGCCTGCGCCGGCGAGGCGATGCTGACAGGCATCAGAGCAATATCCACCCCGGCGGTAAACACGTTTTCAGCCGCTGTTTGCTGGCTGAAATGCTCGGCAATCGCGCCCATATCCAGCGCGTCTGAAATCGTTACGCCGGCATAACCCAGCTCATTGCGCAGGATCTGGGTCTGGATTTCGCGCGACATGGTGGCCGGCACCGTGATTTTTTCACCGTTGCAGGTGTCGATCTGGCTGTTATCCAGTGCGGGGTACTGAATATGCGCAGTCATCACCATATCCGGCGCCGCGCAGCGATCGATGGCCTGTTTATAAGGGGCGATATCAATGGCAAAAGCTTCTTCCCGCGTACGATCGACGCGCGGCAAACCGGTATGCGAGTCGGTGGAGGTGCTGCCATGGCCGGGGAAGTGTTTGTACGCGGTGATCAGCCCCTGCTGTTTCATGCCCGCCACCATGTTTTCCGCCAGGCGGGCAACGGTGTTCTTATCATCGCTGAAGGCGCGAACGTTAATCACCGGGTTGAACGGGTTGGTGTTGATGTCCACGACCGGGGCAAAGTTGGTATTGATATGCAACGCGCGCATATCCTGGGCCATCAGTTTGCCCTGTTCAACGGCGAGCTGTTTATCCGCACCGCCCTCGATCGCCGCCGCCAGCGCCATATTGCCGGGGAATGAGGCGTAGTCGCCGCGCGGCAGCCGGAAAACGTTACCGCCTTCGTTATCCGTGCCAATAAACAAACGAACGCCCGCGTGGGTTGTCAGCGCGGCATACCAGGCCGTCAACGTTTTGATCTGCTGCTTGTCTTTCAGATTATTGGCAAACAGGATCACCCCACCGATGTGGTTATCGGTGATCAGCTTGCCAATGGCTGCATCGGGAACGGTCATATCCTGATTGCTGCTACCGTTCTGATCCCAGTAGCGAAAATCCAGCATGATTTTTTGCCCGATCTTCTCTTCCAGCGTCATGTTTTTGACTTTCTGTTTAATATCCACAGTAAACCTCCGTTTAAAGCACCCGTTAATGACAGAAGAAAAGATAACCCGAGGGGCTCATAGCGTCCTGCCATTCTGTTTGTTCCAGCGATTGGACAACGGCAAGCGGAAAATGGATCAAACAAAATATCAACCAACAGAAAAAATCCATCAATGAATCAAACCCCTATCAATGCAAAGTCTATTTCACACCCTGCTGTAGAAGTCCCTCTGGCGTATTTTTCGCTGGCAAGCCGGGTGGCCAGTGAAGCCGCTCCCTCTTCGTTTGCCGATGTTGCCCCCAGTCGGCCACTCTTCTATAGTATGTTGTAACTAATATGGGAGTGTGCGATGAGCAGATACGATGTGATTGGCCGAATGAACGCCTGCTTTAACGAGCTGGAGCAGGCGCTCGGCGCGTTGCAGCAGCAGATCGCCCCGCTGCGGTTGCTGGCGGCGCGGGTGTTCAGCCTGCCGGAGGTTGAAAAAGGCCAGGAACATCAGGCCATTTCGCATATCGCGGTCGAGCAGCATGTGGGGCAAGCGGCGCGCGATCTGGCGCTGGAACATTATCAGCGGCTGTTCATCCACCATAACCGGGAGAATGTCAGCAGCAAGGCCGCCGTGCGCCTGCCCGGCGTCATCTGTCTGGCGGTGGAGCCGCCGGAGTATCAGGCGCTGCAAACGCAGCTGGCGCTGATAAACCGCCTGAAGGGCGAACTGGAGCAGATTATCACCGTCGATTCCGGCCTGGCGCCGGAGCAGCGTTTCGAGTTCGTGCACACCCATCTGCACGGGCTGATTACCCTCAGCGCCTATCGCACCCTCACCGCCCTGACCAATCCCGACTCCGTGCGCTTCGGCTGGGCCAACAAGCACATCATCAAAAACGTCAAGCGGGACGACATTCTGGCGCAGCTGGAGAAAAGCCTGAAAGCCGGCCGCGCGGTGCCGCCGCACAGCCGTGAACAGTGGGCCGCCCTGGTCAGCCGCGAAATAGACGACGTCAGCCGGCTGCCGCAGCAGGCGACGCTGAAGATCAAACGGCCGGTAAAAGTGCAGCCGATCGCCCGGGTGTGGTATCAGCAGCAGCAAAAACAGGTGCAGCACCCCTGCCCGCTGCCGCTGATCGCCCTGTGTCAGGTTGAAAGCGGCGCCGTGGTGCCGAAGATCGGCGAACTGCTCAACTACGACGCCGAGGCGGTGAAACACCGTTACAAACCCGACGCCAGGCCGCTGCGGCTGCTGGTGCCGCGTCTGCACCTGTATACCGACGACGCTACTCGCTGAGGGCATACACCCGCAGGCGATGGCCGTCCGGATCTCGCGCCACGAAGGTGTAACCGAACTCCATCTCGGTCGGCGTTTGCTCGATAGTCAGCCCAAGCTCACGCCACTGGTTATAGCGCGCCTCCACTTCTTGCGGATCCTGGCATAAAAAGCCCAGTTCACCGCCGCCGCCGGTCAGCGTGGCGGCGGGTTTTACCCCCTGTTTGGCCCACATCCCCAGCTTGAAGCCGTTGTTGAGCACGAACAGGGCAAAGCCGGGCGAAAGCTCCACCGGCGCCTGCCCCAGCAGACGTTGATAAAAGGCGGCGCTGTTGAGCGGGTTGTCGACGTAAAGCAGGGTCATGCTGGGAAGGGTCATCGGTCTGTCCTTTGGGTGATGGGAACCGGCCGGTTCCCGATAGGCACAGACTAAGGCGCGCGACTGACAGTTTATGGCAGCAGCGTGCCGCTATTGCTCCGCAATGCCCTCGCTGAGGCGCCACTCTTTCAGCAGCCGCCGTCGGCCACGCGGATAGCGCTGTGCAAGCGGTGTGGCGGCCTGAATGCGATCGAGACGAAAATGGCGAAAGGCCTGACGCAGCTCGCACCAGGCGACCAACATCTGAAACTGATCGAAAAAGCCCAGCGCAAAGGGCCACAGCAGGCGTTCGCTGCGCTGCCCCGCCAGATCGAGGTAGTCGATATGCAGTTTGCGCTCGCAGCGGATGGTGTCTCGGATCAGCACCCGCATCTCATCCGCCACCGGCGGCGCCTGAACCGGCGCGATAAGCAGCGTATTGGCTTCCAGCTCCTCCCGCAGCGCCGGCGGCAGCACCGCGGCGATCTTGGCCAGCGCCTGACCCGCCGCGCTCGCCAGTTGGCTGTCGCCGCGGCGGCTGACCCAGCGCATCCCCAGCACCAGCGCTTCTGTCTCCGCCGGCGAGAACATCAGCGGCGGCAGCATAAAGCCGGGGCGCAGCACATAGCCGACGCCCGCCTCACCGGCGATTTCCGCCCCCTGCTGCTGCAGCGTGGCGATATCGCGGTACAGGGTGCGCATGCTGATGCCCAGCGTCTGCGCCAGCGCATGGCCCGCCACCGGATAACGGTGGTTGCGCAGCAGCTGCATCAGATCGAGTAAACGTTGTGCGCGCGACATATCACGGCTCCCTGCATAGCGCGGTTTGGACAAAATCGGCAAAGGCCCGCGCCTTGGCCGAAACGAAATGGCCGCCGGGGAACACCGCCCACAGCGCCAGCGGCGGCAGTTGCCAGTCCGCTAATACCGCGATCGCCGCCCCGCTTTGCAGCTCGCTGCGAAACAGGCCTTCGCTGGCGACGGTGGCGCCAAAGCCCGCCAGCACCAACTCGCGCACGCACTCCGCCGCGTTAACCCGCATGCGCCCCGGCAACCGCAGCGCGCGCTGTTCCCCTTCGCGGCTGAAGCGCCACTGCTCGCCGCCGCCACGGCGATGGTAAATCACCATCTCGTGCTGCAACAGATCTTCCGGCCGCTGCGGCATACCGGCAGCGGCAAAATAGCCGGGCGTGCCGATCACGCATTGCTTTACCTCACCCAGCTTGCGGGCGGTAAAACCGGAATCCTCCAACTCGCCAACACACAGGGCAATATCGATGCCTTCTTCAATCAGCGACAGATTGCCGTCATCCAGCAGCAGATCAACATGCAACCGTGGATTGGCGCGCATAAACGCCGTCAAATCAGGCAAGGGAACGATACGGGCGAACACCGCCGCCGAAGCGACCCGCAACCGGCCGCTCAGGGTCTCGCCGGCGCTCTGCACCAGCGCTTCCGTCTCCGCCAGCTCGTTCAGGATGCGCCGGGTGCGTTGATACAGCTGCTGTCCCGCATCCGTCGGCTGCAGGCCGTGGGTCGAGCGCAGCATCAGGCGCGTGCCGAGCTGCTGTTCCAGCCGCGCCACCGCTTTTGAGACCGCCGGCTGCCCCATGTGCAGCCTCCGCGCCGCCGCGGTAAAGGAGCCGCTCTCGTAAACGCAGGCATAGGTTTCGTAATCAGCAAATTTACCCATGGCATTCCTTGCTGGAATAACAGTTAGCATTTATTGCAGTCTACACGCGCTATTTCGGAATGGGCAAGATGAACGCTCCCCCCATTCCCGTCAGGAGAACGCATGACACTGCAAGACAAACTCGATGCCTTCAAAGCGGCATTAGAAGCCGACCAACTGCCGTTCAAACTCGCGGCGCAAGATCACGCGCTGATGCGTGAAGCGATCCAGACGCAGATCGCGTCGGGCATGGCCGAACGCGCCCTGAAGGTCGGCGACGCCGCGCCCGGCTTTACACTGTCGGACAGCGAAAACCGACCATGCTCTTCCACGGCGCTGTTGGCAAAAGGGCCGCTGGTCGTCAGTTTCTATCGCGGGATCTGGTGCCCTTACTGTACGCTCGATCTGCAGGCGCTGCAGGCCGCATTGCCCGCCATCACGCAGTACGGCGCGCAGTTGTTGGCCGTTTCGCCGCAGAGCGCGGTGCATAGCCGCCAGGCCGCGCGCGATCACGATCTCACTTTTCCGTTGCTCAGCGATACAGGCAACCGTCTGGCGGCCCAGTTCGGCCTGCGTTACCGCCTGCCGGACGCGCTGATCGCCCTGTATCAACAGCGGCTCGGCCTCGATCTGGCGCAGTTCAACCAGGATGACAGCTGGACGCTGCCGCTGCCGGCGCGATTCGTCATCGCCCGCGATGGCCGTATTGTCTACGCCGAAGCGCACGCCGATTACACCCAGCGGCCAGAGCCGCAGGCGCTGTTATCGGTGCTAGAGATGTTGGCTTGAAAAGACGGGGCGCAACCGCGCCCCATTTAGGCATGACGTCATTATTTCTGCATGCTGCCGACCATCGCTTCCGGCCGCACCCACTCGTCGAACTGCGCTTCGGTCAGGTAGCCGAGCTTCAGCGCCGCGGCTTTCAGCGTCAGCCCTTCCTTGTGCGCTTTCTTGGCGATTTCCGCCGCCTTGTCATAACCGATATGGGTATTGAGCGCCGTCACCAGCATCAGCGATTCGTTCAGCAATTGGGAGATGCGATCGCGGTTCGGTTCAATTCCCACCGCGCAGTGCTCGTTAAAGCCCTGCATGCCGTCGGCCAGCAGGCGGATCGACTGCAGGTAGTTGTGGATCACCATCGGGCGGAACACGTTCAACTCGAAGTTGCCGGAAGCGCCGCCAATGTTCACCGCCACGTCGTTACCCAGCACCTGAGCGCACAGCATGGTCATCGCTTCGCACTGGGTCGGGTTGACCTTGCCCGGCATAATGGAGCTGCCCGGCTCGTTCTCCGGGATCGAAATCTCACCAATGCCGCAGCGCGGGCCGGACGCCAACCAACGCACGTCGTTGGCGATCTTCATCAGCGAAGCCGCCAGCCCTTTCAGCGCGCCATGCCCTTGCACCAGCGCATCGCAGGTCGCCAGCGCTTCGAACTTGTTCGGCGCCGTGACGAACGGCTGATGGGTCAACTCCGCCAGCGCTTTAGCGACGCGCACCGCGTACTCCGGATGGGTGTTCAGGCCGGTGCCGACCGCCGTGCCGCCCAGCGCCAGCTCGGCAATGTGCGGGATACTGTCCTCGATGTGTTTCAGATTGTGCGCCAGCATCGCCGCCCAACCGGATATCTCTTGCCCCAGGGTCAGCGGTGTGGCGTCCTGCAGATGGGTGCGGCCGATTTTGACGATATCGCGGTAGGCTTCGGCCTTGCCGCTCAGCGTCTTGTGCAGCACTTTCAGCTCGGGGATCAGGTGTTCGCGCAGCGCAATCACCGCCGCCACGTGCATCGCGGTGGGAAACACATCGTTGGAGCTCTGGCTTTTATTGACGTCGTCGTTCGGGTGCACCTTGCGCTCTTCACCGCGCACGCCGCCCAGCAGCTCGCTGGCGCGGTTGGCCAACACTTCGTTCATGTTCATGTTGGTCTGGGTGCCGGAGCCGGTTTGCCAGATTGACAACGGGAACTGGTCGGCATGGCTGTCCGCCAGCACTTCGTCGGCGGCATTGATGATAGCGGCGCCCCGCTCGGCCGGCAGCAGCCCCAGATCCACGTTGACCTGCGCGGCGGCGCGCTTGGTCAACGCCAGCGCGTGGATCAGCGCGGTCGGCATCTTTTCGGAGGAAATACGGAAATGCGCCAACGAACGCTGGGTTTGCGCGCCCCACAGCTTGTCGGCCGGTACTTCGATGGGGCCCATAGAGTCTTTTTCGATACGAACGCCTGCCATCATTGTCTCCTTAGCATAATTCCTAAAATTGTAGGGTTAGGCCGACGCGCTACCCCCCGTCGGCACGCATTCCCAGTATAGTGACATAATAACTATTCGCATTAAGAGAGTTATCTCACAGCACGATTCATCTCTTTTACCCATTCATGACGCGGTTATTTGCCGTTGGTTAACCCGCGCCGAAATAAAGGCGAAGAAAGAACCGGGATAATAAACGCGGAGATGAAAATTAACGCGCATGACGCAAATTAAAATTATTGATGCGCTGCGCCTGTAAGTGATTGAGTTCATCGATCCGCTGCTGTTGCAAATGATTGATCTCATCGCAGGCATCCTGCCGTTCATTATGGCGATACGCCCCGGTCGCCACCGCGCCAGCGGATGCGCCACGGGTGCAGTCACGGCGGGAAGCGCGACCGGTGCGGGTGCAACGACGATCGGCGCCGGCGTTATCACCACGGCGCGCGGGGCCACGTAGGGATAGGTGACGATCACCGCCCCCTGGGCTGCGCCGGTGCAAAGCCCCAACAACGGCAACCATTTTTCATGCAACAGACCTTTCGTTTCGTTAAATCGACTCATTAACGGCTACGGTAAAACGGTCTGTCGTTCAGGTTTAAGCTCGGCGTGTGATCGCCCGACTTGGCGCAAAAATAATAATAAGAGAATGGCTCAGAAGGTAAAAAATAAATTCCGCCGACATAGTTTGACATGCCGATAAATAAATAATGACGTAGAAAGCCTGCGCTGTCGGCAATAATTTCTTTCCCTCCAATCTACGATCGATTGACGGATTTGCCGGGCTCTCTTGAGGCCGGTGCGCCATTTGAGACGCCGATCGTTATCACGCTATACTCTGGCCGCGTGGCCGGACGCAACCTTATCCGGCGTTTTTTTGATCGCGCCCATGAAGGTTCCTGCCGACGCGGGCGTATGATGGTTGTCGGCACAGATGAAGCGAATCTTATAAAATCAGTAAGTTATTGCCATTAGTGCGGCAATGACGCAAAGGACGTTTATCGACATGCAAAAAATGACCAACGCGGTACAGAATTACGCCTGGGGCAGCCACGATGCGCTGACCCGTCTTTACGGCATCGCCAACCCGGATAATCAGCCGATGGCCGAACTGTGGATGGGCGCGCATCCCAAGAGCCCTTCCCGCGTGCCCGGCGCCGATGGCGCACTGCGTTCGCTGCGCTTTCTTATCGATGAAGACCAGCCAAAGCAGCTGGGCGCTGACGTCGCCAGCCGCTTTGGCGAGTTGCCGTTCCTGTTTAAAGTGCTCTGCGCCGATCAACCGCTGTCGATCCAGGTCCACCCGAGCAAAGCGGCGGCCGAGATCGGCTTCGCGAAAGAGAACGCCGCCGGCATCCCGCTGAGCGCCGCCGAACGCAACTATAAAGATCCCAATCACAAGCCCGAGCTGGTCTTCGCCCTGACGCCGTTCCTGGCGATGAACGGCTTTCGCGAACTGGCCGATATCGTTTCCCTGCTGCAACCGATCGCGGGCGCGCACCACGACATCGCCGCCTTCCTGCAACAGCCGGACACCGCGCACCTCGCGACCCTGTTCGCCAGCCTGTTGACGATGAGCGGCGAACAAAAATCGCTGGCGCTCGGCGTGCTGAAAGCCGCGCTCAACAACCAGCAGGGAGAACCCTGGGATACCGTGCGCTTTATCGCCGGCTTCTATCCGGACGACAGCGGTCTGTTCTCACCGCTGCTGCTGAACGTGGTGCAGCTCGCGCCGGGCGAGGCGATGTTCCTGTATGCCGAAACGCCGCACGCCTACCTGAAAGGCGTGGCGCTGGAGGTGATGGCCAACTCGGATAACGTGCTGCGCGCGGGCCTGACGCCGAAATTCATCGACGTGCCCGAGCTGCTGGCCAACCTGCAGTTCCGCCCGCAACCGGCTTCCGGCCTGCTGACCCAACCGGAGCAACGCGGCAACGAGCTGTTCTTCCCGATCCCGGTGGAGGATTTCGCCTTCTCACTGCACGATTTGACCGCCGCACCACAGGCGCTGGCACAGCGAAGCGCAGCCATCGTGTTCTGCGTCGCCGGCGAAACGACGCTGGAGAAATCCGGGCAACGCCTGACGCTCAAACCGGGCGAATCCTGCTTTATCGGGGCGTTCGAATCCCCGGTCAACGTCAGCGGCAGCGGCCGCATCGCCCGGGTTTATAACCAGCTGGCCTAACCGTTGATAAATTTCAGCAAATTGCTTGCTGAAAGCGAGAGCTACCCCCACAATTAAACGCCTGCGGGCGTTTTTTGTCGGCCCCTATTTGCCCCTCCCATGCAACGGAGGGTGATAAGAAAAAAAGGATGAAACAGAGCTATGAAAAAATCGTTAGTCGCTGTCAGCGTCATTGTCGTTCTTGGCGCAGCATGGACCGGGGCATCCTGGTACACCGGGAAACAGATCGAGCAGCACATGGGCGAAGTCGTCGACAACGCCAACGGCCAACTGAAAGCCTACCTGCCGAAAGCCGGCGTCAAGCTGAGCTATGAAAATTACCAGCGCGGCCTGTTCAGCAGTAAAGTGCGTTATGTGCTGCGTTCCGACGGCACGGATACCAGTGAAAATGCGGCGCTGAAAGCCGGTGAAGAAGTGGCGTTCCTGGAAACCATCGATCACGGTCCGTTCCCGTTCGCGCAGCTGAAAAAATTCAACCTGCTGCCGAGCATGGCGTCGGTGCATACCGAGCTGGAAAACACCCCGGCGGTGAAAGGCCTGTTTGAAACCACCAAAGGCAAATCGCTGTTTACCGCCGATTCGCGCATCTCGTACAGCGGCGATACCGCGTCCACCATCGACTTTATCCCACTGGACTACCAGAAGGATAAATCTTCGCTGAAATTCAGCGGCGCCACCATTGACGCCGATGTGTCCCGCGATCTGAAAAAATTCGCGCTGGACGCCAATAGCGACACTATCGTGTTCGCCAGCCCGAACGAATTCGGCCAAAACGAGCAGATCACCTTCCAGGGCTTCAACCTGAAAGGCAACAGCAACGAAAGCAAGTTCGGCGTGAAGCTCGGCGATCAGACGATGACGCTGAAGCAGTTCAAACTGACGATCGACGGTAAAGATACCGTGGCGTTGGACGGTTTCAATCTGGTGAGCAAGTTTGGCGAGCAAGGCAGCAGCAATATCGGCGGCCAGATCGACTACACCATGGACGCGCTCAAGGTGCAGGGCAACGACTTCGGTGCCGGTAAACTGACGCTGAAAATCGACAACGTCGACGGCAAGGCGCTGAAAGACTTCTCCGACAGCTACAACCGCCAAACCATGGCGCTGCTGCAGCAGGGCGAGAACCTGGATCCGGACGTCTACGAACAGCAGACCTCCGAGATGCTGCAAAAGAACCTGCCGCTGCTGCTGAAAGGCAACCCAAGCCTCAGCATCGCCCCGCTGAGCTGGAAAAACAGCAAGGGTGAGAGCGTCTTCACGCTGGATCTGGCGATGACCGATCCGAGCAAGGCCGCCTCCCCGGCACAATCGCCGGATCAGTTGATCGCGCAGGCGGTTAAAAAGCTGGATATCAACCTGACCATTCCGGAAGCGATGGCTACCGAAGTGACCGCGAAGACCGCCTTGTTGCAGGGCTATAATGCGGAAGACGCGCAGAAACTGGCGCAGCAGCAAGTGCAGGGCCTGGCGGCCATGGGTCAGATGTTCAAGCTGACCACCCAGAAAGACGGCGTGATCGCGAGCAAGTTCCACTACGCTGACAATCAGGTTGACCTGAACGGCAACAAGATGTCGCTGCAGGAGTTCATCGGCCAGTTCGCCATGCTGGGCGCCCCGGCGGAAGACGCTGAACCGGCTCAGGAAGCGGAACCCACTCCGGCACCGGCACAGTAATAGCCTGAAAACCTAACAAGGGCCCCCTGCGGGGCCCTTTTTATTTACGCCGCATAAACCGCATCGCGGATCTGCTGCGGGTAGCGGCCGCACATGCCCTCAAATGCGGTATTGGTCAAGACAACCACGCTCAGCTGCGCCTGTGGATCAAAGAACCAGCTGTGGCCGTAAACGCCGCCCCAGGTCAGCGTGCCGGCATGCTGCGGCGTCTGCGCGGCATCTGGATCCACCAGCAGCGCGCCGCCAAAGCCGAAGCCCCAGCCCGGCCCTTGCGTTTGCGCCTCGGCGCCGACGTGCGGACTGCGCAGCAACGCCACCGTATCCGGCTGCAAAATGCCCTGCCCGCCGCTGCGCAGCGCCTCCACCAGCCGCAGCACGTCGTCGGCATCACCGACCATGCCCGCGCCGCCGGAGGGATAAGCCCCGGCGTTAAGCGCGCGCGCCGGCGAGAACGTCACTTCTCCCCCCGCCATGCCTTCCGGCAAGGCGATTCGCACGCCTTCCGGCATGCGCCGCGGCCCCTGCGGCGTATTGTAATAAGGCGTCGCCAGGTTCGCGGCGTCCGTCGCATGGAACGCGGTATTGCCGAGCCCCAGCGGCTGCGCCACCCATTCGACAAACAGCTGCGGCAGCGACATGCCCGTCACTCGCTCCAGCACCGCGCCAAGCACGTCGATCGCCAGCGAATAATTGAAGCGCTCCCCCGGCGCCGACAGCAACGGCGCCTGCGCCAACAGCCGCAGGTTTTGCTCCAGCGTCAGCGTCGACAGCTCCACGCCGTCCTGGATCCCCAACTGATGGTAAACGCCCGCCGGCGGTTGGTTCAGCCGATAGTCCAGCCCAGCGGTATGGCTCAGCAAATGACGGATCTTGATCGCCAGGCGCCGGCCGTCCGCCAGCGCCGGGGTAAACCACGGCAGCCAGTCGCTGACCGCATCGTCCAGGCTCAGCTTGCCCCGTTCAATCAGGCGCAGCGCCGCCAGCGTGGTATAGGGTTTGGAGACCGACGACAGCCGAAACTGCGTTTCTCGCCGCATCGGCCGCCGCGCTTCGCGATCGGCATAACCGGCCGCCCCGGCGTAGCAAATTTCGCCCTGCCGCGCCACCAGCACCACGCTGCCGACGATGCGCCCTTCGGCCATCGCCTGTTGATCGATCGCCGCGATCCGTTCTGTTAACGCCCGTTGTGTTGCCGACATGATTTTTATCTCGCTGAGGGAAAGTAAAACCAGTCTAAAACGTTCGTCATAAATTAAAATAAGGCATAATTTAATGAATCATTAAGCACAGGTTATTAATAGATGAGTTCACTCCTGCAACTGCTGCCCTATTTCGAAGCCGTGGCACGCCTGGGTAACTTTACCCGCGCAGCCAACCAACTGGGCGTCACGCCGCCGGCGGTGTCGCAAAACATTCAGGCGCTGGAGAATCAGCTGGGAGTGCGCTTATTTCACCGCACCAGCCGCTCGGTGCGCCTCAGCGACGAGGGCCGGTTGTTCTATCAGAAGGTGTCGCCGGCCATGGGCCAGATCGATGTGGCGGCGGACGATGTGCGCGCTCTGGGCGCACAGCCGGCAGGCCTGCTGCGCATTACGCTGCCGCAGTTGGCCGCTTCGCTGCTGGTGATGCCGCATCTGGCGGCGTTTCAGCGGCGCTATCCCGAGGTGCAGCTGGAGCTGTTTACCGAAGACCGCTTTTCCGATCTGGTGCTGGGCAATTTCGATGCCGGCATTCGCATGCACGCCATGCTGCAAAAGGACATGATCGCCGTGCCGATCGATAACGGCCAGCGCCGGGTGCTGGTCGCTTCGCCTGACTATCTGGCGCGCTGCGGCGCACCGGCCACGCCGGACGATCTGCTCGCGCACCACTGCCTGCGCTACCGTTTTCCCGGCAGCGGCAAACTGGAACCCTGGTATTTCAGCCTGGGCGACGATGAACGCGCGCTGGACGTCAGCGGCAGTTTGATTTTTAACGAAGACAGGCTGATCAAGGATGCGGCGTTGGCGGGGCTGGGTATCGCACAGCGTTTTCAGGGCACGGTGTTGCAGGAGCTGGCACAGGGGCAACTGGTGGAAGTGCTGCCGGGTTACGCCAGCGAAGCGTCGGGATTTTTCATCTACTTCCCCGCCGGCAGACATCTGCCGCTCAAACTGCGCGCCTTTATCGATTTCATGCGCGAGCAACGTGAACGGCAGCATCGGTGGTAGGGGCGCCCCGCCGGCGCCCCTGATTGTCAGCGCTTCTCCAGCGCCTGGATGATGCGATAAGTCGCCTCGACCCGATCGTCGTTCGGGAACCATTTGTTGGCCAGCATCACCACGGCGATATTCTTCGCCGGGATAAACACCGCGTAGGTGGAGAAACCGCCGGTAGAGCCGGTTTTGTTATACCAGCCGGCGCGCAATTCCGGCTGCGGCGGCGTGATGGCGGTAGCCGGCGTGCCATTCATGATCATCCCGGCGTTGTTGCCCTCGATCAAACGCGACAGTTTCACCGGATACGGGTAGTTCTCCCACATCAGATCCTGCGTGAACGCGCCCGCCTTATAATAGCCGGCGTGCGTCGCGGCCAGCGCGTCGCGCCACGGCTGTGCGACCTTCACCTGCTGCAGGTTGGCGTCCAGATAGCGAATCAGATCGCGAGCGTTGGACTTGATGCCGTAAGACTCGGCGTCCAGCGGGCCGGGATTGACCCGCACCGGCTTATCGTCCTTGTTGTAACCCTGCGCATAGTTGGCCATCTGCGCCGCCGGCACCTGAACGTAGGTGTGGCTCATGCCCAGCGCCGGCAACATCCCCTGTTCCATCGCCTGGATAAACGGCTGGTCGAGGCTTTTGGCGGCGATCATGCCCAGCATGCCGATACCGAGATTGGAATAGACGCGGTAGCTGCCCGCCGGGTGTTTCGGCTGCCAGGCCCGGTAGTAGGCCATCAGTTGGGCGTTGTCGGTCACGTCGTCCGGCACGAACAGCGGCAGGCCGGAGGTATGCGTCGCCAGATTCAGCAGGCTGACGCCGTCGAAGGCGCTGCCGCGCAGCTCGGGCAGGTAGCGGCTGGCCGGATCGTTGAACGACAGCTTACCCTGCTGCTGCGCATAGACCGCCAGCGTCGCGGTGAAGGTTTTGCTCAGCGACCCCACTTCGAACAGCGTCTGCTCGGTGATCGGTTTGCCGGTCTGCTTCGAGGCCACGCCATACGGGTAAATCTGCTGTTTGCCGTCAACCGACACGGCGATCGCCATGCCCGGCACGCCATATTTTTTCATCAGCGGCTGAATAACGGCGTCGATATCCTGCTGCTGTGCGGCCTGTGCGGTCGGCAGGATCAGCGCGGCGATCAACGCGGCCGCCAGGCGGTTCATTTTCGTCATGATAGAAGCTCTCAGGTTGCAGGGCATCGGCCGCGGCCAAAAGTTTTTATTGGCGTTATGCACGGCGCTTTCCCTGGTTGATGATGTCATTCCTTTACGGCTGCCGCGACGCTCTCAGCAGCCGCGCCAAATATCGGATTTTGCCGCCGGGTTGACAAGCGATAATAATTTCAGCCAGCATAAAGAAAAACTTATGGCTATCGACAATGCGCAATCGACTTCCCCTCAACGCCCTGCGGGCGTTCGAATCCTCCGCCCGCCACCTGAACTTTACCCGCGCCGGCCTGGAGCTGCGCGTCACCCAGGCCGCCGTCAGCCAGCAGGTTCGCATGCTGGAAGAACAGCTGGGCATTCAGCTGTTCCGCCGCCTGCCGCGCGGCCTGGATCTGACCGAAGAAGGCCAGGCGCTGCTGCCGGTGTTGAACGACGCCTTCGACCGCATCGAGGCGGTGCTGCAGCAGTTCGAAGGCGGGCATTTCCACGAGGTGCTGACGGTGGCGGTGGTCGGCACCTTCGCCGTCGGCTGGCTGATGCCGAGGCTGGCGGCGTTCCGCACGGCGCACCCGTTTATCGATCTACGGGTGCTGACCCACAACAACCTGGTCAATCTGTCGGCCGACGGCATGGATTTCGCCATCCGCTTCGGCGAAGGCCTCTGGCCCGCCACCTGCAATATCAAGCTGTTCGACGCGCCGCTGACGGTGCTCTGCCCGCCGGCGGTCGCCGTGCGCCTGCGCACGCCGCAGGATCTGCAGTACGAGCAGCTGATGCGCACCTACCGCAAAGATGAATGGGAGCGCTGGTTCACGGCTGCGCAGGTGACGCCGTGGCGGATCAACGGCCCGGTGTTCGACTCGTCAAGACTGATGGTGGAAGGCGCGATCCAGTGCGACGGTGTGGCGCTGGCGCCGGTCAGCATGTTCCGCCGCGAACTGGCCGCCGGCGTGCTGCAGCGGCCGTTCGCCGCCGAGGCCGCGCTTGGCGCCTATTGGCTGACCCATTTGAAGTCGCGGGACCTGACGCCGGCGATGAAAACCTTTATCGGCTGGATCCGCCGGGAGGCGGAAGAGGAACAGCGGCGGGATTAGGCGGAGCCGCGCCGGATCAGCGTCGGCGGCAGAATGACGTTCTGCGCCGGCAGGTCGGCGTCACCGATGCGCTGCAGCAGGCGCGCGGCGGCGCTGCGCCCCACTTCCCGCGCCGAGCTGGAGACGAAGGTCAGCGGCGGCTCGGTCAGCTCGGCCTCCGGCACGTCGCCGAAGCCGATCAGCGCCACCTGTCGGCCGTAGTAGGCGTCGACCCCGTCCGAGCCGATGCTGCGGCCGCTGCGCGTCAGGCCAAAATAGGCGCCAAGCGCCACCGAAGCCTTGTGGCAGACGACAGCGGTAATGTTCGGGTAGTGGCGCAGCAGCTGTTCCGCCGCTTGCGCCGCCTCACGCTGCCGGCAATCGCACTCGACGATCCATTCGCTGCGAAACGGCAGGCCGTACTGCACCAGCGTGGCGCAAAAGCCGCCCAACCGCTCGGCACGCGTCAATGAGTCGCTCTGGCCGCCAAGGTAGGCGATTTGGCTGTGGCCGCGTTTGATCAAAAATTCGGTGGCCAGTTTGGCGGCCTGCATGTTGTCCGGCCGCACCACGTCCACCCCATCGAGACCGCTGGAGCGCGCCACGCACACCAACGGTACGCCCTGCTCGGCCGCCTTCTCCTTCAACCCAGCCGCCGCGCGAATGCCGCCGGCCAGCACGATACCGTCGACGCCCTGCGCCAGCAGCGCGTCAAACGCCCGCTGCAAGCCCTGGCCGTCGCGCCCGCTCTGGGTTAAAAACAGCAGTTTGTCGTGCGCCTCCAGCGCTTCGCTCAGCCCGGCGGTCATTTCGGCATAGAAGGGTTCGCAAATGTCGCGCAGAACGAGGCCGATCACCCCGGATTCACCGCCGCGCAGCGTCGCCGCTTGACGATTGCGCACGTAGCCCAGCTGCTCTATCGCCTGATTGACCTTCTCGACGGTGGTCGGCGAAATCCGCCCCTTGCCGCTCAACACCAGGGAAACCGTGGTGACCGACACGCCCGCCTGCTGCGCCACATCGGTGATGGTGATTTTTTTGATGCTCATAGTCTCTGCGAACCCGTTCCTGGGCAACCCGCGCCGTAATGATCAAGGGTATACCGAATCCGTTAGCTCAGTAAAACGTTTTACTGCCTGCCGCATTGTCGCCAAAAACCGGGCGGCATATTTGTGATTGGTGGCGCATTTTTGCTAGGTAAAACGTTTTATCTTCTTTTTACCTAATCAGCAGTCCCCTTTTTGCTCGTCTTTTCGCCAGGAGAAGTCGGTTATGTCAGCAGCCAACAAACCCAAAATCACCCTCTGGGAGTTCTTCCAGAGCCTGGGCAAAACGTTCATGTTGCCCGTCGCCTTGCTCTCTTTCTGCGGCATCATGCTGGGGATCGGCAGCTCGCTGAGCAGCCGCGACGTGATCACCCTGATGCCGTTTATCGGCCACCCGATCTTCCAGCTGATCTTCACCTGGATGAGCAAGGTAGGCTCCTTCGCCTTCAGCTTCCTGCCGGTGATGTTCGCCATCGCCATTCCGCTGGGCATGGCGCGCGAAAACAAAGGCGTCGCCGCGTTCTCCGGTTTCGTCGGCTTCGCCGTGCTGAATCTGGGCACCAACTTCTACCTGACCGCCGCCGGCGTGCTGCCCACCAGCGATCCGCTGGTGCTGAAAGCCAACAATATCCAGAACATCCTCGGCATTCAGTCGATCGATACCGGCATCCTCGGCGCGGTGATCGTCGGCATCATCGTCTATCGCCTGCATGAACGCTTCCACACCATCCGCCTGCCGGACGCGCTGGCGTTTTTCGGCGGCACGCGCTTCGTGCCAATCGTCACCACCGTGGTGCTGGGCCTGTGCGGCCTGGTGATCCCGCTGATCTGGCCGTGGTTCGCCGCCGGCATCACCGGGCTGGGCTGGGTGATCAACAGCGCCGGCGCCTTTGGCCCGATGCTGTTCGGCACCGGTGAACGCTTGCTGCTGCCGTTCGGCCTGCAGCACATTCTGGTGGCGCTGATCCGCTTTACCGAGGCGGGCGGTACGATGGAGGTGTGCGGCCACAGCGTCAGCGGCGCCCTGACCATCTTCCAGGCGCAGCTCTCCTGCCCGACCACCACCGGCTTCGCCGAGAGCGCCACCCGCTTCCTGTCACAGGGTAAAATGCCGACGTTCCTCGGCGGCCTGCCGGGCGCGGCGCTGGCGATGTACCACTGCGCCAAGCCTGAGAATCGTCACAAAATCAAAGGGCTGTTGATTTCCGGCGTGGTGGCCTGCGTGGTCGGCGGCACCACCGAACCGATCGAATTTTTGTTCCTGTTCGTCGCGCCGTTCCTGTATCTGATCCACGCGCTGCTCACCGGGTTGGGCTTTACCGTGATGGCGCTGCTGGGCGTGACCATCGGCAACACCGACGGCAACATCATCGACTTCGTGGTGTTCGGCATTCTGCACGGCACCGCCACCAAGTGGTATCTGGTGCCGGTGGTGGCCGCCATCTGGTTCGTCGGCTATTACGCCATTTTCCGCTTCGCCATCCAGCGCTTTAACATCAAAACGCCGGGCCGCGAGAGCGATAGCGCCGTCAGCCAAAGTGCGCCAAGCGGCGCGGTGGGCAAATCCGGCTACAACGCGCCGGCGATTTTGGCGGCGCTCGGCGGCCCAGACAACATCATCACGCTGGACAACTGCATCACCCGCCTGCGCCTGTCGGTCAACGACATGAGCCAGGTGGACGATGCGGCGCTGAAGGCCAACCGCGCCATCGGCGTAGTGCATCTCAACGACCATAATCTGCAGGTGGTGATCGGCCCGCAGGTGCAATCGGTGAAAGATGAATTAGACTCACTGATAGCCACGGCGCAACCTGCCGCGGCGCTGCAGGGAGCCACCCATGTTTGATTTCTCCACCCCGATCGACCGCCACGGCACCTGGTGCACCCAGTGGGACTATATCGCCGATCGTTTCGGCAGCGACGACCTGCTGCCGTTCACCATCTCCGATATGGATTTCGCCACCGCACCGTGCATTCTCGAGGCGTTGCAGCAACGCCTGCAGCACGGCGTGCTGGGCTACAGCCGCTGGCAGCACGAGGATTTTCTCGGCGCGCTGCGCCACTGGTATCAGCAACGTTTCAACGTCGCCATCGACACCGCAACGGCGGTGTACGGCCCCTCCGTTATCTACATGGCGGCGCAGCTGATCCGCCAATGGTCCGTACCGGGCGACTATGTGGTGACCCATACCCCGGCCTACGACGCCTTCTACAAGGTGATCCTCGCCAACCAACGCCAGCTGTTGGCCTGCCCGCTGCACAAGGCCGGCGACGACTGGCGCTGCGACATGGCGCACCTTGAGGCGTTGCTGGCGCGGCCGCAAACCAAGATCCTGCTGCTGTGCAGCCCGCATAATCCCACCGGCAAAGTGTGGCGCCGCGACGAGTTGCAGCAGATGGCCGAACTGTGCGAGCGCCACGACGTGCGCGTCATCAGCGACGAAATCCACATGGATATGGCATGGGGGGAACACCGCCATACGCCGTGGAGCCAGGTGGCGACCGGCGCCTGGGCCTTGCTGACCTCCGGCTCCAAGAGTTTCAATATCCCGGCGCTGACCGGCGCCTACGGCTTTATCAGCGATGACGCCAGCCGCGAAGCCTACTTCCAGCAGCTCAAATCCCGCGACGGCCTCTCCTCGCCGGCGGTGCTGGCGGTGGCGGCGCACGTGGCTGCCTATCGCCACGGCGAACCCTGGCTGGACGCCCTGCGCGACTATCTGCAGGATAATCTGAGCTACGTCGCCGAACGGCTGGAGCAGGCGTTTCCCGCGCTGGGCTGGCGCCCGCCGCAGGCCACCTACCTGGCCTGGATCGATCTGCGGCCGCTGGCCGTAGACGATCGGGCGCTGCAGCAGGCGCTGATTGAGCGCGAAAAGGTGGCGATCATGCCGGGCTTTACCTACGGCGAGGAAGGCCGCGGGTTCCTGCGTCTCAACGTCGGCTGCCCGCGCGGCAAGCTGGAGGCCGGCATGGACAAGCTGATCGCCGCGTTGAGGGTGGTGCTGGGCGAGAAATAACGCGAGGGGGCGAGCCTCTGCCCGCCCCTCGGTTACGCCTGAACAGACGGAATTTCCTCCAGATGACGATAGACCGTCAATCCCCATTCGTTAGCTAACCGCACGTCGTTATCGGCTCCCGCAGATGCCCCTTCGATGCGATACACCGCCTGACACTGCGCAATCAGCCGATGGGCCACCGGGTAAAGAAACGCCTCGCTCACCGCATCGCCAACCTGAGTGGAGCCTGCCGCCGCCGCCAAAGGCAGCGCCAGCCATTCGCCGATCACCGGCACGTGTCCCCGCAGGTAAACCGCCAGCGCCGCCTGTTCCAGGCGCGCCAGATTGGCGGCGATACGCTGCGGATCGCCATCGGTGCCGCTGCGATAGGGGCCGGCGATCAGGATTTGTTGTGCTTTCATCGTTCTTCCTCCAACGTCCGGTTCAAGGCGACAAACTGCAGCAGCATGATGGTCTTGGCGTCAACGATCGCGCCCTGACGAATCGCCTGCAGGGCCTGCGCCAGCGGCAGCTCGATCACCTCCAGATCCTCGCCCTCCGCCGCCACCCCGCCGCCCTCGTTGACGCGATCGCCCACCTGATATTCACCGACGAAAAAGTGCAGCTTCTCGGTGACCGAACCTGGGCTCATGTACGCCTCGAACACTTTCTCCACGTTCTGCACGAAATAGCCGGTTTCCTCTTCCGCTTCGGCTCTGATGCGCGCCTCCGGCGACGCGTTGTCCAGCAGCCCGGCGGCGGCCTCAATCAGCATGCCGTCATGACCGTTGACGAACACCGGAAAGCGGAACTGGCGCGTCAGGATCACCGTCTGCGCCTGCCGGTTGAACAGCAAAATCACCGCGCCGTCACCGCGATCGTAAGTCTCACGGCTTTGCCGCTGCCAGACGCCATCGCGCCGCAGAAAATCAAAGGTGATTTTTTTCAGCAGGTACCAGTCATCGGACAACACCCGGGTTTCGACAATGCGAACCCTGTCTTTGGTGGCTATCATCGGTTTACTCCGCCAGAGGAAGGAAATTGATACTATCGTGCAGTTTCGTGTATAATCAAGATATTTCGTGCAAAACAAATTTGAGGGAAAAATGGCCATGTTGACCAGCCAGCGCAAGAAAATCATCCTGGAGAAACTGGCTCAGGACGGCCAGGTGTTGGCCAAGCAGCTCAGCGAGCTGTTCGGGCTGTCGGAAGACACTGTCCGGCGCGACCTGCGCGAACTGGACGCCGAGGGGTTGCTGCAGCGGGTGCACGGCGGCGCCCTGCCGGTTTCATCCGCCATCGCCAGCTTCGCCGAACGCAATCAGTTGGAATCCGGCGCCAAACGCGCGATCGCCAAAGCGGCGGCGGCGCTGATCGCCCCCGGCCAGGTGGTGATCATCGACGGCGGCACCACCTCCGCCGAGCTGGTCAGGCAGCTGCCGCTCAGCCTGAACGCCACCATCGTCACCCACAGCCCCAGCGTCGCCGTGGGCCTGGCCGATCATCCCACGGTGGAGGTGATCCTGATCGGCGGCCGGTTGTACAAGCATTCGATCGTCAGCGTCGGCGCCGCCGCGGTGGAAGCGATGTCGCATATTCGCGCCGATATCTATTTTATGGGCGTGACCGGCGTGCACCCCACTGCGGGGCTGAGCACCGGCGATCTGGAAGAGGCCTACATCAAGCGCGCGCTGGCGGCCCGCGCGGCGGAAACCGTGGTGCTGGCTTCCGCCGCCAAGCTTAACGCCGCCTCGCAGTATGCGATCGGCGATATTACGCTGGCGCATACCATCATCGTTGAACGCGCCACCGACGACGCATTGATCGCGCCGTTGCAGCAGGCGGGCGTCAGCGTGTTGAAAGCCTGATTCACGACGATAATGCGATACACCTCGCATTATTTGTGATGCAAGTCACTTTTTTATGCAACGAGATGGCAAGTTTCATTCATTTGTTTTTATACTGTTCTGCACTTTACCTACGATAAATTAGCGAGTGCCCAGCATGATCGATCCCCGCCTACCGCTTACCGACATTCACCGCCATCTCGACGGCAACATCCGCGCGCAGACCATTCTCGACCTCGGTCGCCAGTTCAACCTCACCCTGCCGGCCAACGATTTGGAGAGCCTGCGCCCGCACGTGCAGATCACCCACGCCGAACCGGATCTGGTCAGCTTCCTGCAGAAACTGGACTGGGGCGTAGCGGTGCTGGGCGATCTGGACGCCTGCCGCCGGGTGGCCTACGAAAACGTCGAGGACGCAGCCAACGCCGGCCTGCACTACGCCGAGCTGCGTTTTTCCCCTTACTACATGGCGATGAAGCATCAGCTGCCGGTCGCCGGCGTGGTGGAAGCGGTGATCGACGGGATCCGCTCGGGCTGCCGCGATCGCGACATCGAAATTCGCCTGATCGGCATCATGAGCCGCACCTTTGGCGAGGCCGCCTGTTTGCAGGAGCTGGAAGGGTTGCTGGCGCACCGCGACGGCATTACCGCACTGGATTTGGCGGGCGATGAGCTGGGCTTCCCCGGCAGCCTGTTCCTCAGTCACTTCAACCGTGCGCGCGACGCCGGCCTGCGCATCACCGTGCACGCGGGCGAAGCCGCCGGCCCGGAAAGCATCTGGCAGGCGATCCGCGAGCTGGGCGCCGAACGTATCGGCCACGGGGTGAAAGCGGTCGAAGATCCGGCGCTGATGGACTTCCTGGCGGAACACGGCATCGGCATCGAGTCCTGCCTGACCTCCAACATCCAAACCAGCACCGTGCCGTCGCTGGCGCAGCATCCGCTGGCCACCTTCCTGCGCCACGGCGTGCTGGCGTCGATCAACACCGACGATCCGGCGGTTCAGGGCATCGAGATCGAGCATGAATATCGCGTCGCCGCGCCGCAGGCCGGGCTGACGCCGGAAGAAATCCGCACCGCGCAGGAAAACGGCCTGAAGCTGGCTTTCCTCAGCGAGCAGGAAAAACAGGCGCTGCGCGCCAAAGTTCAGGGCTAATCTCCCCAGGCGCCAAACGGCGCCTTCTTCTCATCCCCCGTTTTCTTCCGCCTGCTCGTCTTTATCGCTGTTTTCACCCCATCACTCTGTTGCAAGAGAGGAATTCCGCATGTCTGACAAACTACGCCGTATCGTGCTGACCGGCGGCCCGGGTTCGGGCAAAAGCACGCTCATCGACGTTCTTCATCGCCGCGGTTACCCGCATTCGCAGGAGGCGGGCCGGGCGATTATTCAGGATCAGGTGAGTATTGGCGGCAATGCGCTGCCGTGGGGCGATCGCCAGGCTTTCGCCGAGCGGATGCTCGATTGGGAACTGCGTTCATGGCGCGAAGCGACGGGCGCAACATGCTGGTTCTTCGATCGCGGCCTGCCGGATATCGCCGGTTACCTGACGCTGTGCGGATTATCGATCCCCGCCCCCTTAACAGCGGCGATCGACGCCTTTCGCTATGCCGATACGGTGTTCATCGCCCCGCCGTGGCGAGCGATTTATGCGCAGGACAGCGAGAGAAAACAGTCTTTCGCCAAAGCCGAGCAAACCTATCGGGCGATGGTGGCCATCTATCGCCGTTATGGCTATCGGCTGCAAGAGCTGCCGCGCGCCTCACCCGATGAGCGCGCCGACTTTCTGCTCGACGCGCTGGGCCACCGTTAGCGGCCTGCGGCCTATTTGGCCGCCAGCGCCTCCGCCTCGGCCCGCTGTTTGGCGGTTTTACGCGCATAGCGCTGCGCCAGCACCGCGCACACCATCAGTTGCACCTGGTGGAAAATCATCAGCGGCAGCACCATGGCGCCCACCGCCGCAGCCGGGAATAGCACGTTGGCCATCGGGATGCCGTTCGCCAGGCTCTTTTTCGAACCGCAGAAGACGATGGTGATTTCATCGGCGGTGTTGAAGCCCAGCCAGCGCGCCGCGTAGGTGTTGATCACCAGCACCACCGTCAGCAGCACCAGCGACATCACCAGGATGGTCAGCAGCGACCAGCCGTCGATACGGTGCCAAATCCCTTCCACCACCGCCGCACTGAACGCGGTATACACCACCAGCAGGATCGACGAACGGTCGGTCAGGTTAATCAGTTTGCGATGGCGGTCGATCCACTTGCCGATCAGCGGCCGCGCCAGATGGCCGATCACGAACGGCACCATCAGTTGCAGAATGATTGAGCCAATGGCGTGCAGCACGTCGGTATTGCCGCCCTGGGTATGCATCAACGCCCCCACCAGCAGCGGCGACAGGAACACGCCAAGAATGCTGGACGCTGAGGCGCTGCAGATCGCCGCCGCCACGTTGCCGCCCGCCGCCGAGGTAAAGGCGATGGCCGACTGCACCGTGGCCGGCAGCGCGCACAGATAGAGGAAGCCGAGATAGACCGTCGGCGTCATGATGCCCGGCACCAGCAGGTTCATCGCCAGCCCGAGCAGCGGGAACAGCGCAAAGGTGCTGAGGAACACCAGCAGATGCAGCTTCCAGTGGCTCATGCCGGCGACGATCGCCTCGCGCGACAGCTTGGCGCCGTGCATAAAGAACAGCAGCGCGATGGCGGCGGTGGTCAGGTGTTCAAAGAAGGTTTTCCAGATGCCTTCGCAGGGGAACAGCGAGGCGACGATCACCACCAAAATCAGAACCAGCAAAAATTTATCAATGCGCAAACGCTGCAACCAGGACATGAAACGGATTTCCTTGCACCTAACACCATGAAAAGGCCCGGCGTTGTGCACCGAGCCGCTGAGAAACGGACGGGATCAGGCCACCGGCAGCGCCTGCTGCAGCCGGGCCGATTCCAACCCCAGTTCGATCAATGCCATCACCGCGATGGCGTCGGCGGCCGGCACCGGGTTTTCGCCTATGCCGGTGATCGCGTCGCGCACCGCCGCGTAATAAGCCGGATAATTGCCGGGAATATTGAGCAGCGGTTGCTCCGCCAGCAGATCGTCACGTGACAGCGTCACCACGCCGTCGCGCATGTCATAGCCCCAATCGGCCTGCGGCAAGCGCTCGCCGGCCTTCAGCCGGTCCTCCTGCGGATCGAGGCCGTATTTGACATAGCTGCCGCGGGTGCCGTGCACGACGTAGCGCGGGCTCTCCGCCGCCGCCAGCATGCTGGCGTGCAGCACCACGCGTCGATCGCCATAGTTCAGCAACGCGTGGAAATAGTCCACCGCCTGCGCCCCCGGCCGCAGCTCACCCAGATCGACAAACAGTCGGTCGGGCTTGCCGAATAATTGCAGCGCCTGATCGAGCAGATGCGGCCCCAAATCGAACCAGATGCCGCTGCCGACGCCGCCCTGTTCGCGCCAGCGCTGACGCACCTGCGGCCGGTAGCGATCGAAGTGCGATTCGAAGTACACCACCTCGCCCAGCGAACCGTCGTTCAGCAACGCTTTAAGGGTCAGGAAATCGCTGTCCCAGCGGCGGTTGTGGAACACCGACAGCAGTAAACCGCTCTGCTGCGCCTGCTGTTGCAGCGCCCGAGCTTGTGACAGCGTCACGGTAAACGGTTTATCCACCACCACGTGCTTGCCGGCGGCCAGCGCCTGTTGCGCCAGCGGGAAATGAGTGTCATTAGGGGTGGGAATCACGATCAGATCGAGGGCCGGATCGGCGAACAGCGCTTGCGCATCGCCCACCACCGTCATCGATGGCCAGTCGGCGTGCACTTTGCCGGCATCGCTGCTGGAAACGGCGGCCAGTTCCAGCCCCGGCGTACCGGCGATTAGCGGCGCATGAAAGGTTTTACCGGCGTAGCCGTAACCGACCAGCCCGACACGAATTTTTTCAGCCATGGGATTTCCTCTTGCAGGCTCACGACAGACCCTTTCGATTTGACACCATGCGGCCGGATGGAACAAGAAGTAAATGAGATGTTAATTCGAAGCGAGGCCGGAGTAGCCAAACGTGCGGCCCGGCGTCGCGATGCCGAGCTATCCGCTTGATAGAGATGACGAAGCCTATATTACCCGCTAAGCTATGCCGCCTGTGATCCCCGTTTCAATCAGGAAGCCGTTTTATGTCTCAAGCTGAATACTCTCGTATCGGTGGTTGGTTGCTGGCCCCGCTGGCCTATCTGATCGTTACCCTGCTCAGCGCCAGCCTGATGCTGCTCCTGTACGCCATGGCGATCTTCATGCCCGAGTCGCGCGACTATCTGTTGACCAACGCCCAGGCGTTTACCCTGCAATGGTACTTTTCGGTGCTGACCACGCTCTTGATGTGGGGCTTTACCCTGTGGCTGGTGTTTCTGTTCTGCCATCGGTCGCAGCGCTTCCCTAAACTGTTCTTGTTATGGCTGCTGATCACGGTGATCCTGGCGGTGAAAGCCTTCGCCTTCGCGCCGGTGCCGGATGAAGTGGCGGTGCGCAGCCTCGGCTGGCCGCTGCTGATGGCGGCGCTGCTGGTGCCTTATATCAAGCGCTCGCAGCGGGTCAAAGGCACCTTTACCGAACGTTAAAGGCGGTTGCAGCACGTTTTATCGGGTATTTTGTGTAAATTTTCGCCAAAAAAGGCAATACCCCTGCGAATCATATGTTGTCGTCCGGCCGCCGATTCCCGATAATAGGCGGCTTTTATTTTTTTAGGCATCGCAATGACCGAATACCTGCTCCTGTTTGTCGGCACCGTACTGGTGAACAACTTCGTTCTGGTGAAGTTTCTTGGCCTGTGCCCGTTCCTCGGCGTTTCCAAGAAGCTGGAAAGCGCCATCGGCATGGGAATGGCCACCACCTTCGTCATGACGCTGGCCTCCGTCAGCGCCTGGGTGATCAACACCTTTATTCTGGTTCCGCTGGATTTGGTGTACCTGCGCACGCTCTCCTTCATTCTGGTGATCGCCGTCGTCGTGCAGTTCACCGAGATGGTAGTGCGCAAAACCAGCCCGGCGCTCTACCGCCTGCTGGGCATCTTCCTGCCGCTGATCACCACCAACTGTGCGGTGCTGGGCGTGGCGCTGCTTAACGTCAACCTCGGCTACAACTTCCTGCAGTCCGCCGTTTACGGCTTTAGCGCCGCCGCCGGTTTCTCGCTGGTGATGGTGCTGTTCGCCGCCATTCGCGAACGTCTGGCGGTGGCCGACGTGCCGGCGCCGTTCCGCGGCTCCTCGATCGCGCTGATCACCGCCGGGCTGATGTCGCTGGCCTTTATGGGCTTTACCGGGCTGGTGAAATTCTAATGACTGCGTTGTGGATAGCTATCGCGGCTCTAAGCGCGCTCGGGCTGCTGTTCGGACTGGTGCTGGGCTACGCCGCGCGCCGTTTTGAGGTGGAAGAGGATCCGGTCGCCGAGCAGGTCGATGCGATCCTGCCGCAGAGCCAGTGCGGCCAGTGCGGCTACCCCGGCTGTCGCCCCTATGCCGAGGCGGTGGCCAACGGCGAGATGATCAACAAATGCGCGCCGGGCGGCGAACAGGTGATGCTGAAACTGGCGGAGCTGCTCAACGTCGAGCCGCAGCCGCTGGGCAGCGAAGCCGCCGCCGAGCCGGAGCGTAAAGTGGCCTATATCGACGAGGCCAACTGCATCGGCTGCACCAAGTGCATTCAGGCCTGCCCGGTGGACGCCATCGTCGGCGCCACCCGCGCCATGCATACCGTCATCACCGACCTCTGTACCGGCTGCGATCTGTGCGTCGCCCCTTGCCCTACCGACTGTATTGAAATGAGACCGGTCGCTACCACCACCGCCAACTGGAAGTGGGACATGAAGACGATCCCGGTGCAAGTGATCCACGTGGAGCAACATGCTTAATCTGTTCGCCGCCTTTAAAAAAGACCGGATCTGGGATTTCGACGGCGGGATCCATCCACCGGAAATGAAAACGCAGTCCAGCGGTGCGCCGCTGCGTGTCGCGCCCCTGCCCAAGACCTTTATCATTCCGCTGCAACAGCATCTGGGGCCGGAAGGCGAGCTGTGCGTCAGCGCCGGCGATCGGGTGTTGAAAGGCCAGCCGCTGACCGTCGGCCGCGGCCGCACCGTGCCGGTGCACGCCCCGACCTCGGGCACCGTCAGCGCCATTACGCCGCACATCACCGCGCACCCGTCCGGGCTGACGGAGCTGTGCGTGATTATCGAGGCAGACGGGGAAGACCGCTGGTGCGAGCGCGATCCGGTGGCGGACTATCGCCAATCGCCCGCCGCGGAACTGATTCAACGTATTCATCAGGCTGGCATCGCCGGCCTGGGCGGCGCAGGTTTTCCGACCGCCAGCAAACTGCAAGGCGGCATGAGCGGCGTGGAAACGCTGATCCTCAACGCCGCCGAGTGTGAGCCTTACATTACCGCCGACGACCGTCTGATGCAGGAACATGCCGATCAGATCATTGAAGGCACGCAGATCCTGCAACACATTCTGCAACCCAAGCTCACGTTGATCGGCATCGAAGACAATAAACCGGAGGCAATCGCGGCGCTGAAACAGGCGTTGCGCGGCCAGCCCGGCATTGCGCTGCGCGTCATCCCGACCAAATACCCGTCCGGCGGCGCCAAGCAGCTGACCAAAATTTTGACCGGCAAGGAAGTGCCGCACGGTAAGCACTCCTCCGCTATCGGCGTATTGATGCAAAACGTCGGCACCGCCTTCGCCATCAAGCGAGCGATCGTCGACGGCGAACCGCTGATTGAGCGCGTAGTGACCCTGACCGGCGAGGCGATCGAGCGCCCCGGCAATCTGTGGGCTCGCATCGGCACGCCGGTGCAGCACCTGCTCGACTTCGTCGGTTTCCGCCCGCAGGCGCAGCAGATGGTGGTCATGGGCGGCCCGCTGATGGGCTTCACCCTGCCCGCGCTGAACGTGCCAATCGTCAAGATCAGCAACTGCATTCTGGCGCCGACGGTGGATGAAATGACGCCGCAGGAACCGGAGCAGTCCTGCATCCGCTGCGGCCTGTGCGTAGACGCTTGCCCTGCCGGGCTGCTGCCACAACAGCTGTATTGGTTCAGCCGCGGGCAGGAGCACGACAAGGCGCGCAACCATAACCTGTTCGACTGCATCGAATGCGGTGCCTGCGCGTTCGTCTGCCCCAGCAATATCCCGCTGGTACAGTACTACCGGCAGGAAAAGGCCGAAATCAAGGCTATCGATCTGGAAGCGGCGCGCACCGCCGAGGCCAAGGCGCGTTACGAGGCCAAGCTGGCGCGTCTGGAGCGTGAAAAACTGGCGCGTGAAGAGCGACATAAAAAGGCCGCCGTCAAACTGACCGACGACGATCAGGGCGCAGTGCAGGCCGCGCTGGCGCGCGTGCGCAGCAAGAATGCCGAAGCGGCGGTTACGCCGGTCAACGGCCAGCAGCCGGATAACAGCGAGGTGATCGCTGCCCGCGAAGCACGTAAAGCGCAGGCGCGCGAACGTCGTGCCCAGCTGGCTGCCGAGGTGGAAACGGAAGCGCCACCGGCGACCGCCGGCGACGACGCGCGTAAAGCCGCCGTGGCCGCGGCGCTGGCCCGCGTGAAAGCGCGCAAAGAGGCGCCGGCGGCAAACAACTCCGCCCCGGCGGCAACAGAGGACGATCCGCGTAAAGCGGCCGTTGCGGCCGCCCTGGCGCGCGTGAAGGCCAAAAAGGCAGAGCAGCAGGCGGATGCCCCTGCTCCGGCGGAAACGACGCCGGCTACCGCCGAAGAAGATCCGCGCAAGGCGGCGGTCGCGGCGGCACTGGCTCGCGTAAAAGCCAAGAAAGCGGCGCAACAGGCGGATGCCCCTGCATCGGCGGAACCGGCGCCGGCTGCAGCCGAAGAAGATCCGCGCAAGGCGGCGGTCGCGGCGGCTATCGCCCGCGCCAAGGCCAAGAAAGCGGCGCAGCAGGCGGATGCCCCTGCACCGACGGAACCGGCGCCGGCTGCCGCCGAAGAAGATCCGCGCAAGGCGGCGGTCGCGGCGGCTATCGCCCGCGCCAAGGCCAAGAAAGCGGCGCAGCAGGCGGATGCCCCTGCACCGACGGAACCGGCGCCGGCTGCCGCCGAAGAAGATCCGCGCAAGGCGGCGGTCGCCGCGGCTATCGCCCGCGCCAAAGCCAAAAAAGCCGCCAGAGAATCGCTGGCGGCGGAAACGGAAGACAAATAATGATAGCGGCGCCTGGCTGACGCCAGGCGCCATTTAATCGATAGAAATCAGGTAGGTGTAATCCACTTCAATCTGACGCAGTTTGGATTCAGGATTCCACTCTTTGGTTTGAATGATCTCCATTTCCATACTGCCGTGCACTTTATCCTTCAACCCCGGCATCACATGCGACATCAGGTAGCCGAAAAACTGCAAACACTCTTTCGCCGACCCCTTATGGTTGATAGAGATAAACTCGCGGCTCGGCAAATGGAAGGTGTCTATCTGATGGTTGGAAAGAATATCCTTTCTGTGTTCAGGATCGACCGCCATCACCAGCGTTGATGAGAGCTCATCGCCCTCCCCGGCATGAGGGGAGTAAATGCTGTAAATCCGCCGACAGTCGACGTGCAGCCCCTTGAAGAAGTCGTTGAAAATCTCGTCCTTCATCGCCATGCAGGAAGAGTACTCCAGCTCCTGTTCGGAGGCGAAATCCAGCCGGCGCGTGAAGCCGACCAGCTGCATGTCGGGCAGCGTCAGCCGCTTCACTTCCGGGTAATAACCGGCGCCGTAGCTGGCTTCGAAGTTAAAGCGCGGCATCAGGTTTTTCACGTCCCAGTGCTCCATCGAGCGGTAGCGATTGGGGGTAGTGCCGAAGCGCTGCTTGAACATGCGGGTAAAGGTCTGCTGAGAGTCGAAGCCCAGCTCATCGGAGATATCGATGATGGAGCGACGAGTAATGCGCAACGCCACCGCGGCGCGCGTCAGGATGCGCGAACGGATATAGGTGGCGAGTTGAATGCCGGTAATACGCTTGAATTTACGCTGCAGATGCCACTTGGAATAGCCCGAAATACGCGCGACTTCATCCAGGTTTGGCCGTTTCTCCAGATGTATCTCCACCCACTCAATTAGCTCTTCAATAAAAAAAATGTCTTCATTTGTCATTATTATGGATTCACTGACTCAATAATGTTCGCGATAGTAACCTACACGGATTATGTGAAAGTTGTTATTTTGTGCGGAAATCTGGAGAAAAATGATATCTCATTCAGACGTTTACCCCATTTCCCGCGGTCGATGACGGCGCAAGTTCCACTGACAATTCCTCACGTTAGCCCATTTCCCGGCCAAAAAAAAATCAAATCGCGCCACCCCGATCGCCAGATGTGCGGAAAGCCGAATACCCCTATCATTAAGGCGTATTACCCTCGCATCGAATCAGGTAGAATGCTCGGCTATCATTTTTGCCGCGCCCGCAGTATGGCGCATCGAAACTGCCGCAGGCGCGGCGCAGAAGGTATCGTTACTCTATGAAGTTCAGGCCGGTATCACCCACAGCCGCCAAAGGCTTACACATCGCTAGCTCGCCTTTCACCCACAACCAGCAAAGCACCAGCCGCATTATGCTATGGGTCATGTTGGCGTGCATTCCCGGCATTGCGGCGCAGATTTGGTTTTTCGGCTACGGCGTGCTGATTCAGGTGGCGCTGGCGGCGATCGTCGCGCTGGCTGCAGAAGGCGCGATCCTCAGGCTGCGCAAGCTGCCGGTGCGCAGCCGGCTGGCGGATAACTCCGCCCTGCTGACCGCGCTGCTGCTCGGCATCAGCCTGCCGCCGCTGGCGCCGTGGTGGATGATCGTCATCGGCACCTTCTTCGCCATCGTTATCGCCAAACAGCTGTATGGCGGCCTCGGGCAGAACCCGTTCAACCCGGCGATGGTCGGTTACGTAGTGCTGCTCATCTCCTTCCCGGTGCAGATGACCAGCTGGCTGCCGCCGGATGAACTGCGCGCCGCCGCGCTGTCGCTCCACGACACGCTGCTGGCGATTTTCAGCGGCCATACCGCACAGGGCGCGACGCTGCACGAACTGCAAATGGGCGTGGACGGCATCAGCCAGGCCACGCCGCTCGACGGCTTCAAAACCGGCCTGCGCAGCGGCCACAGCGTGGAACAGGTGTTGCAGCAGCCGCTGTTCGGCGGCGCGCTGGCCGGTATCGGCTGGCAGTGGGTCAACCTCGGTTTCCTGGCCGGCGGCCTGTTTATGCTGGCGCGCCGCCTGATCCATTGGCAAATCCCTTTCAGCATGTTGGCCGCCATCGCCTTCTGTTCCGGTCTGGCCTGGTGGATCGATCCGGCGCATCAGGCTTCGCCGCTGATCCACCTGTTCTCCGGCGCCAGCATGCTGGGTGCGTTCTTTATCGCCACCGATCCGGTCAGCGCCTCCACCACGCCGAAGGGCCGCTTAATCTACGGCGCGCTGATCGGCGTGCTGGTCTGGCTGATCCGCGTCTATGGCGGCTACCCTGATGGTGTGGCCTTCGCCGTGCTGCTCGCCAACATCACCGTCCCGTTAATCGACCACTACACGCAGCCGCGCGTGTACGGCCATCGCTAAGGAGCCGCCATGCTGAATTCCATGAGAAAGCACGGCACCACGCTGGCGGTGTTTGCGGCGGTCACCACCGGCCTGACCGCCGTGGTTTACGCCCTGACGAAAACCACCATCGCCCATCAGGCGGCGCTGCAGCAAAAAGCGCTGCTCGATCAGGTGGTACCGCCGGAAAACTACGACAACATCATGCAGAACGAATGCCTGCTGGTCAGCGATCCGGCGCTGGGCGACGGCGCGCCGCACCGCTTGTACCTGGCGCGCAAAAACGGGCAGCCGACGGCTGCCGCGCTGGAAACCACCGCGCCGGACGGCTACTCCGGCGCCATCAAGCTGCTGGTCGGCGCCGATTTCAACGGCACGGTGCTCGGCACCCGGGTGATTGAACACCACGAAACGCCTGGGCTGGGTGACAAAATTGAACTGCGCATTTCCGACTGGATTTCCTTCTTCAGCGGCAAGAAAATCGACGGCCCGGACGACAAACGCTGGGCGGTGAAGAAAGACGGCGGCATGTTCGACCAATTCACCGGCGCGACCATCACCCCGCGTGCGGTGGTCAATGCGGTGCGCCGCACGGCGTTGTATATGGAAACGCTGCCGCCTAAACTTGAAAGCTTACCTGCGTGTGGAGCCAGCGAATGAGTGAAGCCAAAGAATTAATCGTCCAGGGGTTGTGGAAGAACAACTCCGCCCTGGTGCAGCTGCTGGGCATGTGCCCGCTGCTGGCGGTGACCTCCACCGTCACCAACGCGCTGGGCCTGGGGCTGGCCACCACGCTGGTGCTGACGCTGACCAACGCCTCCATCTCAGCGGTGCGCCGCTGGGTGCCAAGCGAAGTGCGTATTCCGATCTACGTGATGATCATCGCCGCGGTGGTGAGCATCGTGCAGATGCTGATCAACGCCTATGCCTTCGGCCTGTATCAGTCGCTCGGCATCTTTATTCCATTGATCGTGACCAACTGCATCGTGGTCGGCCGCGCCGAAGCGGTGGCCGCCAAGAAGCCGGTCGGCCTCTCGGCGCTGGACGGCATGGCCATCGGCCTTGGCGCCACCGGCGTGATGGTGACGCTGGGCTCGATGCGCGAACTGCTGGGCAACGGTACGCTGTTCGACGGCGCCGACCAACTGCTGGGCGGCTGGGCCAAGTCGCTGCGCATCGAAGTGGTGCATTTCGACAGCCCATTCCTGCTGGCGATGCTGCCGCCGGGCGCCTTTATCGGCCTGGGGCTGCTGCTGGCGGTCAAGTATCTGATCGACGAAAAAATGAAGGCGCGCAAAGCCCGCGCCGCGGCGGCGGAACCGCTGCTGGAACAAGGACGTGCTGAGAAGGCCTGATGAACAAGCAGAAGCGACTGGAAATTCTGACCCGGCTGCGCGACAACAACCCGCACCCGACCACCGAGCTGGTGTACACCACGCCGTTTGAACTGCTGATTGCCGTGCTGCTGTCTGCGCAGGCCACCGACGTGAGCGTCAACAAAGCGACCGCCAGACTTTACCCGGTCGCCAACACCCCCGCCGCCATGCTGGCGCTGGGGGTTGATGGCGTCAAGGAGTACATCAAGACCATCGGCCTGTTCAACAGCAAGGCCGAAAACGTGATCAAAACCTGCCGTATGCTGCTGGAGTTGCACGGCGGCGAAGTGCCGGAAGATCGCGCCGCGCTGGAAGCGCTGCCGGGCGTCGGCCGCAAGACCGCCAACGTGGTGCTCAATACCGCCTTCGGCTGGGCGACCATCGCCGTGGACACCCACATCTTCCGGGTGTGCAACCGCACCCACTTCGCGCCGGGCAAGAACGTCGATCAGGTGGAAGAGAAGCTGTTGAAGGTGGTGCCCGCCGAATTCAAGGTCGATTGCCACCACTGGCTGATCCTGCACGGGCGCTACACCTGCATCGCGCGCAAACCGCGCTGCGGCTCCTGCATCATCGAAGATCTGTGCGAGTATAAAGAGAAGGTTTATCCGGAATCCTGAGTCTGACGGGTGCGGCAAACCGCCCCCGTCGCCGCCACTCCCCCCGCCAGCGCCTCTTTTTTATCGGAAATGTGATATCGCGCAGCAGTAACCCCGGCGTTATCGCGGTTTTCAGTGAAAAACTCAGTGCCGCGTTATTTTCAAGCGAAAAATTAGTCAAAAATTGCGGTGAACGTCACGCTTTCAGGATCACAAGGCGTTCACAAATGCCAGTCCCGTTTTCCTAAATTTCTATAATTTTACAAAACGCTGCATATGCACAACATTCCAATGGATTAACAACCACACATACACTGATGCGCTAAAAAATAGCAATTCAGCAGAATATATCCCTGCTTAAAATCCGTATAGCTTTTAATCAAAACAAAAAATCGGCAAACCATTAAAACCCGAAAGTTAATACTGCATAACATTTGCAACATCGCAGCATAATCCTGCGAGCGTTAAATGTAACCGAATATGACAAACTGCTTGCCACGTTGACAAAGATAGTGAACATTAACCGCCGTCCCCATCCTATAACAACGCAAAAGGATGCCGTTCCGCATCAACTTTTGTACTTTCCCGTCCTCCAAAGACGGGCTGCGAAAAAACAGAGGTACCAGTGTCAACAGCAAACAACCAACACCCGGAGAGCGTTAGCCTTAACGCGTTCAAACAACCGAAAGCGTTCTACCTGATCTTCTCGATCGAACTGTGGGAGCGTTTCGGCTATTACGGCCTGCAGGGCATCATGGCGGTTTATCTGGTCAAGATGCTCGGCATGAGCGAAGCCGATTCCATCACCCTGTTCTCTTCTTTCAGCGCCCTGGTATACGGCTTCGTCGCCATCGGCGGCTGGCTGGGCGACAAGGTGCTGGGCGCCAAACGCGTGATCGTGCTCGGCGCACTGGTGCTGGCCGCCGGTTACGCCATGGTGGCCTACTCCGGCCACGACATCTTCTGGGTTTACATGGGCATGGCGACCATCGCCGTGGGCAGCGGCCTGTTCAAGGCTAACCCGTCCTCCCTGCTGTCCACCTGCTATGAGAAAGATGACCCGCGCATCGACGGCGCTTTCACCATGTACTACATGTCGGTGAACATCGGTTCCTTCTTCTCCATGCTGGCCACCCCGTGGCTGGCGGCGAAATACGGCTGGAGCGTGGCGTTCTCCCTGAGCGTGGTCGGCATGCTGATCACCCTGGTCAACTTTATGATGTGCCACAAGTGGGTGAAGGAAAACGGCTCCAGACCTGACTTCAAGCCGCTGCATCTGCCGAAGCTGCTGATGGTGCTGGTCGGCATCGTGGCGTTGATCGCCGTGTCCAGCTGGCTGCTGCACAACCAGGTGATCGCGCGCTGGGCGTTGGCCCTCGTTTCCGCCGGTATCGTTCTGGTGTTCGCCAAGGAAACCTTCGCCCTGCACGGCGCCGCACGCCGCAAGATGATCGTCGCCTTCCTGCTGATGCTGGAAGCGGTGGTGTTCTTCGTGCTGTACAGCCAGATGCCAACCTCGCTGAACTTCTTCGCCATCCATAACGTGGAACACAGCATCTTCGGCGTCGCCTTCGAGCCGGAGCAGTATCAGGCGCTGAACCCGTTCTGGATCATGCTCGCCAGCCCGATTCTGGCCGCGCTGTATAACAAAATGGGCGATCGCCTGCCGATGCCGCACAAGTTCGCTTTCGGCATGATCCTCTGCTCCTGCGCCTTCCTGGTGCTGCCATGGGGCGCCAGCTTCGCCAACGAACAGGGCATCGTGTCGGTCAACTGGCTGATCCTGAGCTACGCGCTGCAGAGCATCGGCGAGCTGATGATTTCCGGCCTGGGTCTGGCGATGGTGGCACAGCTGGTGCCACAGCGTCTGATGGGCTTCATCATGGGCTCCTGGTTCCTGACTACCGCCGCCGCCGCGCTGATCGCCGGTAAGGTTGCCGGTCTGACCGCCGTGCCAAGCGACATCAACGACGCGCACGCTTCGCTGGCCATCTACAGCCATGTGTTTATGCAGATCGGCATCGTCACCGCCGTCATCGCTATCCTGATGATGCTGACCGCGCCGAAGCTGTACCGCATGACGCTGGACACCACCGAAGACGCCAATCGGCAAGCGCAGGAAGCCACTGCGGCTCGCTGACCGCCGGCGGATTGAGCGTAAATAAAAACACCGGGGTTAACGCCCCGGTGTTTTTTTATGCCGCAAGAAAAAGGCTTACGCTGACTTGGGTTTGCCGCTCAGGTTGGCCCACATGAATTCGCTTACCAGTGCGCTGTGGAACGCCGCCTGGTGCTTGTCGGCGGCGGCGCTGTGCCCGCCTTCGGTATTTTCATAGAAATAGGCCTGCTGATACCCCATCGCCTGCATGCGCGCCGCCATTTTGCGGGCGTGGGCCGGGTTGACCCGATCATCGCTGGTCGCGGTATAGAACAGCACCGGCGGGTAGGCCGTCTGCGCCTGAATGTTGTGGTATGGCGAGAAGGTCTTGATGTAGGTCCACTCCTCCGGCTTGCTCGGATCGCCGTATTCGGCGATCCACGACGCGCCGGCGGAAAGCTGGGTATAGCGCTGCATGTCCAGCAGCGGCACTTCGCAGACGATGCAGCCGAACAGCTGCGGATACAGCGTCAGCATATTGCCCACCAGCAGGCCGCCGTTGCTGCCGCCGCGTGCGCCGAGATGCGGCGCCGAGGTCACCTTGCGTGCGATGAGATCTTCGGCCACGGCGGCGAAATCCTCATAGGCGCGATGGCGGTTCTGCTTGAGCGCCGCCTGATGCCAGGCCGGGCCGTATTCGCCGCCGCCGCGGATGTTGGCCACCACGTACACCCCGCCGCGCTCCAGCCAGGCCGGCGCCTTGCCGCCGAGATAGCCCGGCAACAGCGGCACCTCAAACCCGCCGTAGCCATACAGCAGCGTCGGCGTGCTGCCGTCCAGCTTGAGATCTTTGGCGGCGATCTGGAAATACGGCACGCGGGTGCCGTCCTTGGAGCGCGCGAAATGCTGGCTGACCTGATAGCCGGCGGCGTCAAAGTCCTGCGGCGCCTGTTTCAACAGCGTCGCCTTACCGCCGTCGAGATTGCCCATATACAGCGAGGTCGGCTGCAGGAACCCGCTGACGGTCAGGAAATAGGCGTTGCTCTCTTCGTCGATGCCGCCGGCGGAAAGGGTGCTGATGGCGCCGGGGTTGCCCAGCGGACGACGCTGCCAGCTGCCGCCCTGCGGCGTCAGCACCTCCAGCCGGTTGACCACATTATCCATGATGCTGAGGATCAGGTGATCGCGGGTGCCGCTGTAGCCGCTCAGCGCCTGCTCCGCCGTCGGGGTAAACAGCAGCTGCAGTTCGCGCTTGCCCGCCAGATAGTCATCGAAGTTGGCCGCCAGCAGCGCGCCGGACGGATAACGCTTGCCGCCCACTTCCCAGTCGCTGCTCGGTTTGATCAGCAGCCATTCCCGATGCGTGTCCAGCTCGGCGTCGGACGGGATGTCGATTTTTTTCTGCCGACCATCCTGAGCCAGCAAGAAATAGTCACGGCGATAGAAGTCCAGGCTGCGGCCGACGAAATCGCGCTCAAAGCCCGGCGTGCGGTCGTGATAGGCGAAGACCGCCATGTCTTCGGGCTGCGCTTCATACAGCGTTTCGGCGGCGCTCAGCGGCGTACCGCGCCGCCAGCGTTTGGCGATGCGCGCGTAGCCGGACTGGGTCATCGAGCCGGGGCCGAAATCGGTGGCGATGAACAGCGTGTCCCGATCGACCCAGGAAACCCGGCTTTTCGCCACCGGCACGTTGAAACCGTCTTTGACGAAACGTTTGGCAACCAGATCGAATTCGCGGATTTCGGTGGCGTCACCGCCGTCCGGCGACAGCTGCATCAGGCAATAACGGTATTCCGGCGCCAGCGGTTGCGAGCCCTGATAAACCCAATCCTTGCCCTCCGCTTTGCCCAACGCATCGATATCCAGCACCGTCTCCCAAGCCGGTTTGGCCTTGCGGTACTCGTCCAGCGTGGTGCGCCGCAGCAGGCCACGCGGGTTGGCCTGATCCTGCCAGAAGTTGTAATAGTACTCGCCGCGTTTGCTCACCCACGGGATCTGGGTGTCTTTATTGAGGATATCCAGGACTTCGCGCTCAATGCGCTGAAAGTCTTCGCCCTGACCGAAACGTGCCACGGTGCGTTGATTTTCCTGCTGCACCCAGTGCAGCGCTTTTTTACCCTGCAGCTCTTCCAGCCACAGGAATTCATCGCCTGCGGCCGCGCCGCCCTCCGCCGCCATCGCCAGGCGGATACTGTTAGGTAATGAAGTCATCGCGAATACGGCTCCTGCGGTTTGCGCACTGAGTTTAATGAACTGACGTCGATTGGTGACCGGCAAAATCAAGCTCCTTTTGAGTCGGCTGCAACGCCGCCCCGTCATGGGCGACAGCCTGTGAAATAAGAGTCATTTTCAACAAGGTAGGCGTTTGGCGGCGCGGAGTCAAAGCCCATGGCCGCCGCGTTGAATCAGGATTGAGGATAGTGGATCAGATCGTGGATGCGCACCGTTTGCGAACCGGCGTTGCGGTAAGCGTGCGGCCGATCGGCCTGAAAGCGCATCGCCTCGCCGGCCGCCAGGCTGTGCCAAGCGCCGTCTATCGCCAATTCTAATCGGCCGCTGATCACGATCACATGCTCGATCACGCCCGGCTCATGCGGCGACGATTCGCTGAGCGCACCCGGCGCGAGATCGATGACGAACATATCGAAACCCAGCTGGCGATCGTAGGGAAACAGCGGCACCACGCGCATGTCGGCGTTGTCCTGATCGTATACCGGCAGATCGCCATAGCGGTGCAACGTCGCCTGCTGCTGGGCGGGTGAGGCCTCAAGAAAGGCGGAAAACGCCACGTTGAAACCGGTGGCGATCTTCCACAGCGTCGCCACCGTCGGGCTGGACTCGCCGCGTTCAATCTGCCCGAGCATCGCCTTGCTGACGCCGGTGTATTCCGCCGCCTGCGTCAGGCTCCAGCCGCGCTGTGCGCGCAGCGTGCGAAGGGTGTGCGCCAAATGGCCGGCCAGTTCCTGCATCCTGTTCTCCTCTGCGTATCGTGCCCGATTATACCCGCTTGTGCGCTATAGCGCACGGTGCTATGCTGATTTCTTGCCGTGCGTTATAACGCACAACCACCGATTGGAGCTGCTCATGCGCCCTGCCGTCACCCTGCGTCATCTGACCCTGCCCGCCATCATGGCCGGCTTTGTCGCCGTTCTGGTCGGTTACACCAGCTCTGCCGCCATCATTTTCCAGGCCGCCGCCGCCGCGGGCGCTACGCCGGCGCAGATCGGCGGCTGGCTGAGCACACTTGGGATCGCAATGGGCGTCACTTCCCTCGGGCTGTCGCTTTACTATCGCACCCCGATCCTCACCGCCTGGTCGACGCCCGGCGCGGCGCTGCTGGTCACCAGCCTGCCCGGCACGCCGATCAACGAGGCGATCGGGGTGTTTATCTTCGCATCGGGACTGATCCTGCTGTGCGGGGTCACCGGGCTGTTCGCTCGCCTGATGGATTATATTCCGCAGGCAATTTCCGCCGCGATGCTGGCGGGGATCCTGCTGCGTTTCGGGCTGGACGCCTTCACTTCGCTACAGCTCAATTTCCTCCTCAGCGCCGGTATGGGGCTGACCTATCTGCTCAGCCGCCGTTACCTGCCGCGCTACGCCATCGTATTGACGCTGGCGATTGGGCTGGCGATCGCCGCGCTGCAGGGCGATATCCAGCTGACGCAACAGACGCCGGCGTTCGCCGTGCCGGAATTTATCGCGCCGCATTTCAGCTGGCCGACGCTGCTCGGCATCGGCGTGCCTTTCTTCGTGGTGACCATGGCTTCACAGAACGCTCCCGGGATCGCTACGCTGCAGGCAGCGGGTTACCGTGTCCCCACCTCACCGCTGATCGCCTGGACGGCGCTGACCGCGCTGCTGCTGGCGCCATTCGGCGGTTTCTCGGTGTGCATCGCCGCCATTACCGCCGCCATTTGCATGGGGCCGGACGTGCATCCCGACCCGCAGCGGCGCTATATGGGCGCGGTGGCCGCCGGCGGCTTTTACCTGCTGGCCGGATTGTTCGGCGGCGCCATCGGCCTGCTGTTCAGCGCGTTGCCGGTCGCCTTGATCCACACCATCGCCGGGCTGGCGTTGCTCGGCACCATCGGCGGCAGCCTGCAACGCGCGCTGCATGATGAAAAACAGCGCGACGCGGCGCTGATCGCCTTCCTCATCACCGCCTCCGGCGTCACGCTGCTCGGCATCGGTTCGGCCTTCTGGGGCATTGTCGGCGGCGCCATCGCTCATCTGCTGCTGTCGCTGCCGCGGCGAACCTCCGAGGCGTAACGGGCGGTCCACATTGACAAGCGACGCCGTGGCGCCTTCACTTTCTCTGTCGTCTGACCGTCAATTCACCTAATAAGTGACGCCGTCACCAAGGAAGCTTATGACTGAGAAAGCCGCGCTGTTGGCTCAGCGCCTGATACGCAATGTCGAACAGGCAGAGATGAAACATGACCGGCGGCCGCCGTTGTATGACAGCGTCGGCGCCCGTCTCGGCACCGGCACCGCCGCCGACAAGCTGGGCGCCTCTTTCGATTGTGTGGCGCCGGGCATGCGTTCCTGCCCCTACCATTTTCACTACGCTCAGGAGGAAATGTTCATCATTCTGGAAGGCAGCGGTACGCTGCGGGTGGCAGGAGAAATGCTGCCGATCGTCAGCGGGGATGTCATTTTCATTCCGCCGGGCCCGGAATACCCGCACCAGATCATCAACACTTCCGATGCGCCGCTGAAGTACCTGTCCGTCAGCACGCGCGAACAGCCGGAGCTGGTGATGTACCCGGATTCCGGCAAATACCAGGCGATGGCGCGCAGCGCAGACGGCGAGCAGGTGCGCTACCTGCAGCGCCCTTCAACCTCGCTCGATTACTGGCAGGATGAACCCTGAATCGCCGTCCGGCAACGGGATATCCAACGCGCGCGCCGCCAGTTCGGCCACGCGAAAGTCAATGTCAGCCGCCTGCCCGTCTTCCATGAACCAGGCGGCGGAGAGCCCCGACCAGGCCAGGATCCATTGCAGCAAGCGCCGGCGATCCAACCCGGCCAACCGGCACACCTGTTCCACGCGGCGCTGGAAAATGGCCGGATCGGTGGCGATACCGTAGTTGGGATTGCAGAAGATATTGGCGTAATCGAAGCCCCGTTCACCGTACAAACGCTTGGGGTCGATCGCCAGCCAGCCGCGTTCGCCGAAGTCGAGCACATTGTCATGGTGGATATCGCCGTGCAGCACGCTTTCTTCTCGCGGGCTGCTGAGCAATTCCGCCGCCGTTGTGGCGCTGAGGCGCAGCATGCCGCCGTGCGCCTGCGCCGCCGGCCACAGCGAGCTGAACCACTCCTGCAGCGGGATCAATTCGGGCAGCGGTGCCTCTCGCGGCGCATGCAAGGCGGCGATCGCCCGGCACAGGATCTGCGTGGCCTGCTCATCGTCGCCATCACGCACCAGCTGCGCCAACGAACCTTCGCCCTGCGCGCGCTCCAGCAGAATGCCGTCGTCGTGCCACGCCAGCACCAGCGCGGCGCCTTCCCCGCGCCACCAGCACATCAGCCGGCCACCGAAGCGCTCCTCCTGCTCGCGGGCGATCTTCAGCATGGCGGCCTCGCCCCGGTAACGCACCGGCATCAGCAGACTGCTGTGGGTTTCGAAGGCTTTGCCATCCTGTTCCAGTTGCCAGCGTTGCAGGTAGGGAGTAAAAATCGGGTTCATCGTCTCATGCGTCCTTGTGGCCGAGCTGCGCCGCACTGTCACATTCGGGTGAAGACGACGTATAAAATAAAGAGGGATGATACTCTCAAATATCATCGGTGCGCGGCGCCTGGCCGCCGTTTCTTCAGTATCCTAACCAAGTTTGTCGATTTTATTAACCGGTCTTGCGCGGGGTTTGACCATGACATCATTAAAACGCACGAATTATCCGCAGTTGCCGACGCCGGGCGGCCCCTATGTGCATGCGGTGCGCCACGGCGATCGCTTATACGTTTCCGGATTGACGGCCTTCGCCACCGACGCTCAGGGATTGAGCGCGCCGGAGCAAACGCAGGAGATCCTCGAACAGCTGGCCACCATTGCCGCCAGCGAAGGCGTCAACCTCAAGGCATTGATTAAAATCAGCGTGTTCCTGACCGACATCGCCGATCTGGCGGGCGTGCGCCCGGTGCTGTTTGACTATTTCGATGGCGCGCTGCCGGCCTGTTCACTGATGGCGGTCAGCGCGTTGTTCTCACCCGCGGTGTGTGTGGAAATAGAGGCGGTGATGGCGTTGCAGTAATGCGCGGCTAGAGCGCGCCCTCATCCGGCACGCAGGGGCCGATCTTGAACCAGGCTTTGGCGATCCGCCCCTGTTCCACTTCATAGATGGCGATGACATCCATTTTGCCGCGCCCCTGCGGGAAATTGCGCGTCACCACTTCCTGATCGACCACCATATTGCCTACCGCCATGCGTTTTATCCGTTCGCCATACAGACTCGGCTCCTGGAAACGCACCAGATGCCGTTCACGGATCGCCGCCTTGCCGCTGGCCAGCAGCGTGTCTGGATGCTCGTAATACTGGGCGTCGTCCGCCCAGCAGGCCATAAAGGCCTCGATGTCGCGGGCGTTATAGGCGTCAAGCTGTTGTTGAACCACATCCTGCGGGCGTGCCGTTTTATCGTTCATCACATCCTCCTGCCGAAGTTAACCGCCGCATGCGTCGAACCCATCACGTTAACCGCCCAGTGCTGCAGCTTGATGACACGGCGAATTATGAATAAAAACCCAAAAATAACGAATAAATAACCTATCACGCCCAATGAACAATTCAAGCGCCCACGCATAAATTTTCTGCGCCGCGCCAGGGGCGGTGAAAACCGCATGACGCCGCGCGTTAATCTTTGCGACGGTGAGGGAAATTCTGCTAATTTAGCGTGAACAGCCTGACGATAACGAAACGCTATGCAGCAAAAACCGGTGTTGGACGAAGCCAGACAGTTAAAACGACTCAACGCCGCCACGCGGCGCCAATCCCATATGTACAAATGGATCGCGCTGATTGCGGCGCTGGATGCGCTGTTGGTGTTTTGGTATGACCGGGATATGCGCAACGTCACCTTCTCGGGAGCGGTTGCGCTGGTGTGCGGCTATTTGTGGATCCGCGATCGCAACAAGGCCCGGGGTTACCGGCGCGAGTTTGACCGCAAATTCGGCAAGCGCAGCGGCGATTAAGGCTGCATCGCCTCCAGCACTTTAGCACTGTCGACGATCTGCACGAACTTCACGATTTTGCCGGCGCGCAGCGTATAAATATGCGCAAAAGAGGCGCTGAAGGATTTGCCGGTGGCCCGGTAGGTGCCGTGATAAAAACCCTGAGCGATCACGTTGTCGCCGGCGTCGTAAAAGTGATCGACGTCGGCGCGGTAACCTTGCCATTCGCTGCCCAGGCGCTGATGCACGTTCTTGATGATGTTCTCCGGGCCGATATAGGTACCGGCGTAAGGGAAACCGGCGGCTTCGGTCCACTCGGCATCGGGGGCCAGCGCCGCCAGCAGATTGCGGCCGTTTTCTTCGGAGCTGCCTTCATAGGTTGCGCGCACTATTTCAAGAGGGGTTGGCATGTCTCTTCTCCCATGGCTGATGAGGATATTCCGGCCATCCCCGCGGACACAGGCTCTCACCAAGCGGAGACGGCGGAATTCGGCTATTCTAGGTTGCTTGTTTCGCTGCAAAAACCGCAGTTATGACAATAGTGGGTTGCACTTTAGTAAACAATAGCCGTTTTACTGTCATCCTCCCGGCATCCGGCACGGCTATGCTGATTGACCGATTTCCCCCAACAGGAGCTGAACGTGTCTTTACCCTCGCTGACGCAAGAGCTGTTACAACCTTTCTCCCCTTACCAGGCGCTGGCACAAACGTTGCTGCCGCTCACCCTCGAGTCGGACGACGGTTCGCATGACGTCGCGCACCTGCACCGGGTCTGGAAGAACTGCCGTCGGATCAGCAAGCTGGAAGGCGGCGACCGGCGCATTCTCTGCGCGGCGGTGCTGCTGCACGACGCCGTCGCGGTGGAAAAGAATTCGCCGCAGCGCCATCTGGCCTCGCGCATGGCGGCGGAGCAAGCCACGCTGACGCTGGCCCGGCTGGAATGGGCGCCGGCGGACATCGCGGCGGTGGCTCACGCCATTGAAGCGCACAGTTTTTCCGCCGGCATCCCGCCACAAACGCTGGAGGCGAAGATCCTGCAGGATGCCGATCGCCTCGACGCTATCGGCCTTATCGGCGTGGCGCGCTGCTTCTATATCGGCGGCCGCATGCGCAGCGCGCTGTATGACGCCGCCGATCCGCGGGCTGAACATCGCCAATACGACGACAAGCGTTTCTGCCTCGACCACTTCGAAACCAAACTGTTCAAGCTGCAAGACGGCTTCCAGACCGCTGCCGGGCGGCAGATGGCCGAACAGCGCACCGAACGCATGCGGCGCTTTGTCGACGATCTGCTGGAAGAGGTGTAATGCCGGCCTACGGGGCATTTTCGTTATGCCCATAACATTTTCGGTCATATAACGCCGCTAAACTGTAAGTCAACTTCACCGAACGGGCGGCACAGATGAAAAAGTTGACGTTGAAAGAGATGACGGAAAGCGAACAGCGGGAAGTGAAAACCGAATTGGACAAGGCGCGTAAAAGCCATGGCAGGCCGCTGACCAACGCCGAACAACACAAGGTCAAGGATGAGGCGGTAGCGCGCATCATGGCCGCCAGAGCGAAACTCGCCAAGGCGGAGCGTGCAGAACGCAAAGCCAACCGCTACCGGCCAAGTGGCGACACTTTCAGTTGGTCTGCCACCATCGGCTCCCGCCCGCCGCGCTGAGCCAACCCTCCCCGCCGCGGCGGGGATTTTTATTTATTAGCCAAACTCATCCTCACCGGCGAATCATGAATAACAATGTTATCAATCTGTTGTAAATTGACAGCCTGATGAAGAATATTCATTATCACCCCACTTCCCCTTTTCGCGAGACTGCCATGGCCTACCCACGCAACGCTGATATTCTGATGACGCCTGCGTTGCCCCTTGGCGGTTTGGCGGCGGTTACATCGAAGAAACAGACGCTCATTTGACCGGGGCGCGCTGTCCCGTCAGATGAGCTGACTGGATGGCACGCAACGCCCCGCCTTCAATTTTCTCATCTGGCTTCTCTGTCGGTCACACAGAAGGAATATTTTATGGCCTCATTTTCGGGTATTTGGGTGGCGATGGTTACCCCTTTCAATCACAATGCCGTCGACCTGCCGGCGGTGCAACGCCTGGCGCGGCACCTGCTCGACGCCGGCATCGATGGTCTGGTGGTCTGCGGCTCCACCGGTGAAGCCGCCGCGCTGAGCAAAGAAGAACAGCTGGCGGTGCTCGACGCCGTATTGGAAGTGGCGCCTGCACGCCAGGTGGTGATGGGCCTTTCCGGCAATAACATGGCCGCCACGCTGCAAATGCAGCAGGCCATTCAGCTGCGCGACATCGCCGGCGTGCTGATCCCGGCGCCTTACTACATCCGCCCTTCGCAATGCGGCCTGATCGACTATTTTACCCAGTTGGCCGACGCCTCCACCGTGCCGGTGATCCTGTACAACATTCCGCAGCGCACCGGCATCGCCATGGAGCTGGCCACGCTGCGCTGGCTCGCACGCCATCCGCGCATCACCGCCATCAAGGACTGCGGCGGCAACCCTGACACCACCATGGCGCTGATCGCCGATGGCGAAATCGATGTGATGACCGGGGAAGACAATCTGATCCTCACCACGCTGTGCCTCGGCGGCACCGGCGCCATCTCCGCCGCCGCGCATGTTCACCCGGAACGTTTCGTCCAGCTGGTGCAGCAGGTCGCCGCCGGCGATCTGGCTGCGGCGCGCAGCAACTTCTACGAGCTGCTGCCGATGATCCACCAGATGTTCAGCTTCCCGAATCCGGCGCCGGTCAAGACGGTGCTGGCCCAGCAGGGGCTGATCGCCAACGAGTTGCGTTCGCCGATGCAGGTGGCGCCGCCGGCGCTGCAGCAGCAGATCGCCGCGACGCTGGCGCAGCTGCAGCCCGCCGAGGCGATCGTCGGTTAAATTTGTTAGCTAAGCCGCTGTAATTTTGGTGCTATGGGACTACGATGAGAGGTTAAGCATGCCCGTCATTCGTCATCAACAAGGAGCTTCCGATGAAACTGTTCTATAAAGCCGGCGCCTGTTCGCTGTCCCCGCATATCGTGCTGCGTGAGGCAGGGCTGGATTTTACGGCGGAGAAGGTCGATCTGGCGCAGAAGAAAACCGAGAGCGGCGCCGATTACCTCGCCATCAACCCCAAGGGACAGGTCCCGGCGCTGCTGCTGGATGACGGCAGCCTGCTGACCGAAGGCGTGGCGATCGTGCAATACCTGGCGGACCGTGTGCCGGATCGCAACCTAATCCCGGCGGCGGGCACTCTGTCGCGCTACCACGCGATCGAATGGCTAAACTACATTGCCACCGAGCTGCACAAAGGATTCAGCCCGCTGTTCAACCCGAAAACGCCCGAGGAATACAAAACCATCGCGCGCGCCAGGCTGGAGCAACAGTTCAGCTATCTGGATTCGGTGCTGGCGAAGCAGCACTTCCTGTTGGGAAACCGTTTCAGCGTGGCCGACGCCTATCTGTTCACCGTGTTGCGTTGGGCGTTCGCCCTGCAGTTCGACGTGCGCAAACACGCCCATCTGGCGGCCTGGTTCGATCGCGTTGCAGCGCGCCCGGCGGTGGATGCGGCGCTGAACGCCGAAGGATTGAAGTAAACATTCGGCCCCGGTGGCTATCGCCGGGGCCCGTTGCACTTACAGTTTTACCGCTTTGAACTCGCTGCGCGGTTGCACGATCCGATCCTGCGCCGCCACTACCTGCAGTTCGTACTCGCCCATCGCCTGCGTGGTCAGCATCACCTCATACACGGCGGCGGTCACGTGCTCCAGCGCTTTATCCAGCGCCTCACCCTTCAGCAGATCCACCAGCAGCAGACCACTGGTCAAATCGCCGACGCCGACCGGTTGACGCGCGCCGAAGTCCACCAGCGGCCGGCTGATGTGCCAAGCCTCGTCCGCCGTCACCAGCAGCATTTCAAAACAGTCGGCGTGATAGCCGGCCCGGGCCAGATGCTTGACCAGCACCAGCCGCGGCCCTTTGGCGATCAGCGCGCGGGCGGCCTGCACCGCATCGGCCACGTTGGTGACGGCCATCTGGCTCAGCATCTCCAACTCCAGCAGGTTCGGCGCCATCATGTCGCTGCACGGCAACGCCTGGCGGCAGTGAAACTCGGCCACGCCCGGCGCCACGATGCAGCCTTTTTCCGGATGTCCCATCACCGGATCGCAGAAATACCAGGCATTCGGGTTCGCCTGCTTAACCTGGCGCACGATCGCCAGAATATGGTCGCCCTGCTCCGGCGAACCGATATAGCCACTCAACACCGCATCACAGCGCTTCAGTTGATCGATATTGGCGATGCCCTGCGCGATCTCGGTCAGGTGATTGGCCGGCATGACGCAGCCGGTCCACTGGCCGTATTGCGTATGGTTGGAGAACTGTACCGTGTTCAGCGGCCAGACGTTGACGCCCATGCGGCGCATCGGAAATTCAGCCGCACTGTTGCCGGCGTGACCAAACACCACGTGCGACTGGATAGAAAGAATGTTTTTCATCGACAGAACTCGTTCGGAATACGGCAGCCGGGCGGCTGCGCAAAAATAAAGGGGCCGCCAGGGCCCCTTACCGTTATTATTCGCTTACTGCCAATCCACCAGGCAGTAGTGTTTCTTACCGCGGCGCAGCAGCGTGTAACGGCCGAACAGACGGTCCGCGTCGCTGAAACGGTATTCGGCATCCGATTGTTTCTCGCCGTTGATGGTCACCGCGTTGGAGCCGATCATGGTGCGCGCCTGGCCGCGTGACGGCACCAGCTCGGCATTCACCAGCGCCTGCTGCAGATCGGCATCGCGATCCAGTTTAATCGTCGGCATGCCGTCCTGCGCCAACTGGGCGAAGTCCGCTTCGGTCATGTCGTGCAGCGCACCAGAGAACAGGCTCTGCGTGATACGCTTGGCGGCCGCCAGGCCTTCCGCACCGTGCACCATGCCGGTCACTTCTTCCGCCAGCACGTACTGGGCGCGCGGCGCCTTGCCGCTGTTTTTGTCTTCTTCTTCCAGCGCGTTGATATCTTCCAGGCTCATGAAGGTGAAGAATTTCAGGAAGCGGTAAACGTCGGCGTCGGCGGTGTTGATCCAGAACTGGTAGAACTTGTACGGGCTGGTTTTTTCCGGCGCCAGCCAGACCGCGCCGCCCTCGGTTTTACCGAACTTGGTGCCGTCGGCTTTGGTGATCAACGGCACGGTCAGGCCGAACACCTGCTTCTGATGCTGACGACGCGTCAGATCGATACCCGAGGTGATGTTGCCCCACTGATCGGAACCGCCGATCTGCAGCTCCACCTGGTGGCGGTTGTACAGTTCGGAGAAATCGAAGCCCTGCAGCAGGTTGTAGGAGAACTCGGTGAAGGAGATGCCGGAGTCGTCGCGATTCAGGCGCTGCTTGACCGCTTCCTTGTTGATCATCTGGTTGACGGAGAAGTGCTTGCCGATGTCACGCAGGAAGGTCAACACGTTCATGCCGCCGAACCAGTCGTAGTTGTTGGCCGCGATAGCGCTGTTGCTGCCGCAGTCGAAATCGAGGAACGGGGAAACCTGTTTGCGGATCTTCTCCACCCACTCGTTCACCGTATCGGTGGTGTTCAGCTTGCGCTCCGCCGCTTTGAAGCTCGGATCGCCGATGAGGCCGGTGGCGCCGCCCACCAGCGCTACCGGTTTGTGGCCGGCCAGCTGGAAGCGCTTCAGGCACAACAGAGGAACCAGATGGCCCAAATGCAAGCTGTCAGCGGTCGGATCGAAACCGCAATACAGTGCAATTGGCCCTTGCGCCAGTCGCTCCGCTAACGCTTCCTCATCCGTAACCTGGGCAACGAGGCCCCGCTCTTGCAGTTGTTTAATCAAGTTGCTGCTTGCCATCAATGACTCCATGTATAAACGAATGCACCTTTGCCGGTACACGGCCTTTCGCCCAGTGGCGAAATAAAAATTCAGGGTAACGCATAGAATAAAGCGCCGGCGGCATCAGCACCAGCGCTTAGAGAGGATTTTCCGCCTTCAGGGTGCCAGTCGGTCAATTTTCCAGTCATTCCCATCCCGCTGATACAGGAAACGGTCATGCAAGCGATGGGCGCCACCCTGCCAGAACTCGACGGAGTCGAATTTCACGCGGAATCCGCCCCAGAAACTCGGCAACGGCACCTCGCCCTGCTGGAACTTCTGCTTCAACTCGAGGAATTTGCTCTCCAGCACGCCGCGCGCGGAAATGCGCGACGATTGCTGCGAGACCCAGGCGCCGATCTGGCTGTCCTTCGGCCGGCTGTTGAAATATTTCAGCACGTCGAGCGTCGACAGACGCTCCGCCTGACCGAGGAAAATCACCTGGCGATCGAGCATGTGCCAGGGAAACAGCAGGCTGATATGCGGGTTGTGCGCCAGCTGTTGCGCCTTGCGGCTGCCGAGGTTGGTATAGAACACCAGCCCCTGCTCATCGAAATGCTTCAGCAGCACGATGCGTTGATAAGGCTGGCCGTGTTCGTCGACGGTCGCGACGCACATGGCGGTAGGATCCGCCAGGCGCGCGTCGCAGGCCTGTTTCAACCAACGCTCGAACAGTTCGAGCGGGCTGGCGGTCAGATCGTTGCGGCGCAGGCCGCCCCGGGTGTATTCACGGCGCAGGTCCGCAACATCAAACTCATTCTTTTCAATCATCTGGGTTATCGACCAACTGAAAAAATCCGTCGTTACATTCTGCGCCTGCGGCGTCAGGAACTCAATCGCTCCGACGCCGCCGTCAACCCTCACTCCGTCAACACGCAGTCGCTCATGACTACCTTGCCGTTGCGCTCAAGATAGGCGTTACGGTCTTTCGACCAAAAAGTGTATTTGCCGTCGCTGTATTTGGCGCCGGTCAGCGCCAGCACCTGCTTAAGATGCAGCTGCTCGCCATCCATCAGCAGGCTGACTTCACTCGCCTTGCCGTCGAGCGCCACCGTCAACGGCGTGGTGCCGCACTGGTAGTGCATCGTCTGGCTGCTCTGCGGCAGGATGTAGCTACAGCCGGACAGCGCCAGCGCGCCGGCGACGAAAATGACTTTTTTCATGCTGTTGCTCCTTAGAAAAATCCTTCACAGGCTATCCTAACAGAGCTAACGGCCCCCCAATGGCAAAACCGGATAAATCCCACCCAGCACCGTTTCACGGCTGGCGCCGGTTACCGAAGGCAGGTTGCCGGCCTGGCCGGACAGCGTACGGAAGGCCAGCCAGGCAAAGGCCAACGCCTCCATGTCGTCACCGCTGACGCCGAAATCGTCGGTCAGCCCAACTTCCGTGCCCGGCAGCAGCGCCGACAAACGCGCCATCAGCAGCGTGTTGCGCGCCCCGCCGCCGCACACCAACAGACGCTCGCACCCGCCGGCCAGCTGCACCTGTTCGCTGATGCTGACGGCGGTCAGTTCCGTGAGCGTGGCCTGAACGTCGACCGGCGCCATCGCCGGCAATCCGGCCAGCTGCCGCTCCAGCCAAGCGATATTGAAATACTCGCGGCCGGTGCTTTTCGGCGCCGGCTGCGCGAAGTACGGATCCGCCAGCATCTGCTGCAACAACGGCAAGCAGACCCGCCCCTGCATCGCCCAGCCGCCGTCCTGATCGTAAGGCTGCGCGCGGTGGCGCCACACCCAGGCGTCCATCAGCATGTTGCCCGGCCCGGTATCGAAACCGCGCACCGCCGTACCGGGCAACAGCAGAGAAAGGTTGGCGATGCCGCCGACGTTTAGCACCATGCGCCGCTCGACGGGATGCCCCAGCAGCGCCTGATGAAACGCCGGCACCAGCGGGGCGCCCTGCCCGCCATACGCCATGTCGCGCCGGCGGAAATCGCCGACGGTGGTGATATTGGTCAGCGCCGCGATGCGGTTGTTATCGCCGAGCTGCATCGAGAAACGCGCGTCGCCTTCCGGCTCGTGCCACACCGTCTGGCCGTGGCAACCGATGGCGGTGACCTGCTCCGCGTCGATGCCGGTTTGCTTCAGCAGGCCGAGCACCGCCTCGCCGAACAGCGTACCCAACTGCGCATCCAGCCGGCCGACGGCGGCCAACGTAGTTTGCTGCCCCTGGCACATCCCCAGGATCTCTTTTTTCAACGCCATCGGCATCGGATGGCTATAGCTGGCCTGCTGCGCCACCATGCGATCGTCGATCGCGGCCAATACCACATCGATTCCGTCCAGACTGGTGCCGGACATGACGCCTATATAGCGGCCTGACTTCATAGCAACATCCTCTAACCCGCGCGGTAAGCAAAATTTATCCTGACAAATAAACCAGAATTGCCGAATTAACGCCATGAATTATGATGATTTTTTTACGCACCGTGAGCCAGATGCCCTCTGGCGCCGCTGTGGCACGGGCTATGTGTTAAACCGTGCCATAACAGGCGACGGAATGTCGCCAAGGCTGTCATAAAGGTAAACCGCGGTTTATTATTGGTTGAACAGAGAAAAGTTAAGCTGCATGCAGCGATGAAGCATGGCGGTGTGTCAACTTTCAGCCATACTTTGTCTATCATTTTCACTGAATCTTGCCTGGTGAACATTGCCAGGCTATGGACTACTACCATCAGGAGTTTTATATGATCAAGCGTCTTCTCGTCGTCGCCGTCGCCGCCGTTACGCTAGCCGGCTGTGCCAATGAATCCATGTCCGGCGATGTCTACTCGTCCTCGCAGGCCAAGCAGGTACAGACCGTCACCTACGGGACGCTGGTTTCCGTGCGTCCGGTTAAAATTCAGGGCGGCGAAGGCTCCAACGCCATGGGGATGATCGGCGGCGCGGTGATTGGCGGGCTGTTGGGCAACACCGTTGGCGGCGGCACCGGTCGTACGCTGGCTACCGCGGCGGGCGCTATTGCCGGCGGTGCGGCAGGTAACAGCATCGGTGAAGTGGCCGGTCGGACCTCCGGCTACGAGCTGGAAATCAAGACCGACCAGAAAGAGAACATCGTGGTGGTACAGAAAGCGGGCGACAGCAAGTTCAGCCCTGGCCAGCGTGTGCGTATGGCGCGCATGGGCGACACCATCACCGTTTCCCCGCTGTAAGTCAGTCGGCGACAAACGGCAAACCGGAGGCAATCGCCTCCGGTTTTATTTCTGATGCTGTGAAACTGTAATCGTAGAAAATAAGAATATTATTATTTGTTCTGCAGTTCGGTGATATTTTGTTCTAACTTGCCAATCAGCCCTACCAACAGATGCACTTCGTCGGCGGTAATGCCGCTTAAAATCTCACTGCGTGTAGACGTGATCACACTGTCCACTTCCCTGATGATCGGATCGGCCGCTTCGGTCAGCTTGATGCGCTTCGCGCGGCGATCGTTGGCACAGGTGTGACGCGTGATCAGCCCTTTCTCCTCCAATTGGTCCAGCGTGCGAACCAGTGACGGTTGCTCGATACCGATCGCCTTGGCCAACTGGATTTGCGACTGCTCCGGCGGCAAACGATTGATATTGTGCAAAGTGACCCAGTGCGTTTGGGTCAGCTCCAACGGCTTGAGCCGATGATCAATGAGCGCGCGCCAAACACGAACTAATCGTGCTAAATCTGAACCTAATGTTGACTCCACTTCCCCCTCCTTATAATTAGCATGCTAACATTACCTCCCAGAGTTTAGACTATTTTGGGTAACTCACATTAAAAACACAAATGTATATAATGTATATTGTGGAAATAGCCACTCTTTTTAGCCGCTATTGTTTAATCGTTATGCAAATATTCAACATATTCACCCTTAGGGATTGTTAATGTGAATACATCATGGTTACACACCTCATCCCCCTTACCCGATTTGGTCCTGGGGGCATCGCTTTATTTTCCACCTATATTTAAAGCTTTTTTACTAGGACTGGTCTTATGGTTGCTGATTCATCAGCTGCTGAGAGACTGGATGTATTCCGGTGAAATCTGGCATCCCATGTTGATGGATCTGTCCATTTTCGTTCTGACCGTCAGCGGTTCCTTATGGATTTTAGCGAGTTGGTAACCCATGCAGCATAAAACATTAAAATACTTTTCTACGGTGCTCGTCTGCGCCATTGCCGTCTGCGCCGGCTGGTGGCTTTGGAATTATTATATGCAATCCCCATGGACCCGTGATGGAAAAGTGCGCGCCGAACTCGTCAATATCACCCCTGAAGTTTCTGGAAGATTAGAGAAAATAAGTGCGAATGACAATCAGTTCGTACCTGCGGGAAGTCTGATTTTTACCCTCGACCCGGTGCCCTACCAGATTGCGCTGGACAATGCCGAGGCCGCTGTGGCGAAAGCGCAATCCGATCTGGCCAAAGCGGACCACGAGGCAGCCCGCCGCCGCGGGTTGCCGCGTAACGTTATTTCCGCTGAAGACTTGGACGAGTCCAATTTAGCCGCTCAGGCAATGAAGGCCGCCTATAAAGCCGCCCAGGCCAACCTGGAACAGGCCAAATGGAATTTGAGCAAAACTAAAATTTACGCGCCGACCGACGGTTATATCACCAATCTGCAGGCGCGGGTCGGGAACTACGCCAACGCCGGCACGCCTTTGGTCGCGCTGGTGGATGTCCATTCGTTTTATGTACTCGGTTATTTCGAAGAAACCAAGCTGAAACATATAAAAGAAGGCAATAAAGCGGACATCGTTTTATATAACGGCAACACGCCGCTGCAGGGGGAAGTAGAGAGTATCGGACGCGCCATTTACGATCAGAGCGTCGACAGCAGCAACGATCTATTAATGGACGTTAAGCCTAATGTGCCTTGGGTGCGTTTGGCCCAGCGCGTGCCGGTGCGGATAAAATTGCTCAACGTGCCCGCCGATTTGACGCTGGTTGCCGGCACCACCTGCACCATTTCGATTCATCAGCGGAACTAAAGTGTGAACCTGCCCTTTCTGGAGTGGAGCCGTACCCCCTGGGGTAAGGCGACCGGCGGCCAATGGCGCTATGCGCTGCGCAACTCGCTGGCGATGTGTCTGGCGCTGTGGGTCGCGTTCGTGCTCGAACTCGACGAACCCTATTGGGCGCTTACCTCCGCCGCGGTGGTGAGCTTCCCCACCATCGGCGGCGTGATCAGCAAAAGCATCGGCCGCATCTTCGGCAGCCTGGTGGGCGCCGCCGCATCGGTGGCGATCGCCGGCCACTGCCTGAACGATCCCTGGCTGTTTACGCTGTTCATCGCCGCCTGGATCGGGCTGTGCACTTACGTCTCCAACCATTACCAAAACAACGTCTCTTATGCCTTCGCGCTGGCGGGCTATACCGCCGCCATCATCGCCTTCGGCACGGTCAACGTCACCGATACCCAGCAGATCTTCGACATCGCCCAGGCGCGAGTTTGCGAAGTGATCACCGGCATTCTGTGCGGCGGGTTGATGATGATGATCCTGCCCAGCACCTCCGACGGCGAAGCCCTGATGACCTCGCTGCGGCGCATGCAACTGCGCCTGCTGGAGCACGCCGCCATGCTGTGGCAGCCGGAGGTCACCGCGCAGATGCGCACCTCGCACGAAGGGGTCATCGGCCAGATCCTGACCATGAACCTGCTGCGCATTCAGGCATTCTGGAGCCACTACCGGCTGCGGCGGCAAAATAACCTGCTCAACTATCTGCTGCACCAGCAGCTGCGCATTACCAGCGTCATCTCCAGCCTGCGCCGCATGCTGCTGAACTGGCCGGATCGCCCCGTCAATCTGATGCCGGTGCTGACGCAACTGCTGGACGAGCTGCGCGATCCCGCCACCGATAAATATCGCTTGGCGCGCCTGCTCCAGCAGATCGCGCCGCACGATCCCGCGGACTATCGCCATCGCGCCTTCTGGCTGCGGTTGCGCGATTTCTGTTGGCTTTACCTGCGTTGCAACCGCTGGCTGCGGCGGTTGGAAAGCGCCACGGCGGTCAGCGATCTCCAACCGCCGCGCGCCACTTCGCTGGCGCGCCATACCGACAGCTATGAAGCCGCCTACAACGGCCTGCGCACCTTTTTGTGCATCGTGATCGGCTGCGCCTACTGGATCAACACGCAATGGGACGCCGGCAGCGCGGCGCTGACGCTCACCGCCATCAGCTGCGTGCTCTACTCCTCCACGCCTTCGCCGATCAACAGCGTCAGCACCTTGCTCAAGGCGGTGCTGCTGCTCTCGGTCGCCTGCTTCGTAGTGAAATTCGGTTTGATGATCCAGATTGACGATTTCTGGGTGTTCTGCGCCTTCCTGTTCCCGATCCTGGTGACCATGCAGATGCTCAAGCTGCAGAACCCGCCTTATGCCGCGCTTTGGGGGCAGCTGATCGTCTTTATGGGCTCGTTTCTGACCGTCAGCAATCCGCCGAGCTATGACTACCAGTCCTTTATCAATGACAACATCGCTAAAGTCGTCGGCGTGCTGCTGGCCGGGCTGGCGTTTCAGATCCTGCGCCCCAGCTCGGACAAACGCAAAAGCCGCCGCATTATCCGCGCGCTGCGGCGCGACTTTATCGATCAGTTGAGCAAACGGCCGCAGCAGAGCGAAAGCCAGTTCGAATCGCTGATCTACCATCGCATCAGCCAGCTCAATCAAAGTCAGGATCAGGAGTCGCGCACCTGGTTGCTGCGCTGGGGCGTGGTGCTGCTCAACTGCAGCCATATCGTCTGGCAGCTGCGCGACTGGCAAACCCGCTCAGATCCGCTGTCGGCGGTGCGCAACGTCTGTATCCACTGCCTGCGCGGCATCATGACGGAGAAAGGCGTGCAGCACAGCTCGCTGGACGCCACGCTGCAGGAATTGCTGCGCATGAGCAACGCGCTGGCGCACCACCCGGAACAGGCGGCGCGCGATCTGGCCGGCCTGATTTGGCGGCTCTACTGCTCGCTGCAGCAATTGCAACAGGCCATTGGCCAGCCCGCCGCCACTGCGGCCGTTAGCGGCGGGTGATCACTTGATCACGCCGCAGGCAAAGCGTTCGCCGCCGCCGCCGAGCGGCAGCGGATGATCCGAGTGATTATCGCCGCCGGCGTGCACCATCAGCGCCTTGCCCTCAATTTCGCTGATTTTTTTCAGCCGCGGCGCCAACACCGGATCGTTCGCCATGCCGTCGGCGGTCACATAGATGGCCGGCAAATCGCCCAGATGCCCGTCGGCATAGGGTCCGAGGTGTTTCCCGGTTTTTTGCGGATCAAAATGCCCGCCAGCCGCCAGCGCCGCCACCGCCTTGCCGTCCTTCATGCCCGGCTCGCAGCTGCCTTTCTCATGCACATGGAAACCGTGCACCCCGGCCGGCAAGACTTTCAGGCTCGGCGTGAACAGTAAGCCGTAAGGCGTTTCGCTGATGGCCACTTTGCCGATATCCTGACCGATACCCTGCCCGGTCACCAAATTCATCTCAACGTCGACCGTCGCCGCCTGAGCGGCCCCGCAGGCCATCAGGCCAAGCGCCGCATACCAATAACGTTTCATCAATCAGTCTCCTTAATGACTATATCGAGTTATCAGTATAGGAGAGCCAACGCCAGCACTGTTAACCAACGCACAATCTCGCCAATTTGATTCGCGGGCCTAATATTTAGCACCAATAATAATTCTACCGATGTTGGTCCTCTGACCAGCTGTCGTTCGGCTAACGTTGTTTCCCTGTTTCCACCGCCGACGCGCGAGAGTTCACTTCCCGGCCAGGCGGCATACTTCATAAGGAACTGATATGGGCATCTTTAGCTATAAGGATCTGGACGAAAACGCGTCAAAGGCGCTGTTTTCCGACGCCTTGGCCATCTCTACCTACGCTTACCACAATATCGATAACGGCTTCGATGAAGGCTATCACCAGACCGGTTTCGGGCTCGGTCTGCCGCTGACGCTGATCACGGCGCTCATCGGCAGCACCCAGTCGCAGGGCGGCCTGCCCGGCCTTCCCTGGAACCCCGACTCCGAACAGGCCGCGCAGGAAGCGGTAAACAATGCCGGCTGGTCGGTGATCAGCGCCGCGCAGCTGGGTTACGCCGGCAAAACCGATGCGCGCGGCACCTACTACGGCGAGACCGCCGGTTACACCACCGCGCAGGCCGAGGTGCTGGGCAAATATGACAGCGAAGGCAATCTCACCGCCATTGGCATCTCATTTCGCGGCACCAGCGGCCCGCGCGAGTCGTTGATCGGCGATACCATCGGCGATGTGATTAACGATCTGCTGGCCGGGTTCGGGCCGAAAGGTTACGCCGACGGCTATACGCTGAAGGCGTTCGGCAACTTGCTGGGCGACGTGGCGAAATTCGCGCAGGCCCACGGGCTGAGCGGCGAGGACGTGGTGGTCAGCGGCCACAGCCTCGGCGGGCTGGCGGTCAACAGCATGGAGGCGCAGAGCGACGCCAACTGGGGCGGCTTCTACGCGCAGTCCAACTATGTCGCCTTCGCCTCGCCGACCCAGTACGAAACCGGCGGCAAGGTGATCAACATCGGCTATGAGAACGATCCGGTGTTTCGCGCGCTCGACGGCACCACGCTGACCGGGGCGTCGTTAGGCGTGCACGATGCGCCGCATACCTCCGCTACCAACAATATCGTCAACTTCAACGACCACTACGCGTCGGACGCCTGGAATCTGTTGCCGTTCTCCATTCTCAACATTCCGACCTGGCTATCCCACCTGCCGTTCTTCTATCAGGACGGCCTGATGCGGGTGCTGAACTCCGAGTTTTATTCGCTGACCGACAAAGACTCGACCATCATCGTCTCCAACCTGTCGAACGTGACGCGCGGCAGTACCTGGGTGGAAGATCTGAACCGCAACGCGGAAACGCACAGCGGGCCGACGTTTATCATCGGCAGCGACGGCAATGATTTGATCAAGGGCGGTAAAGGCAACGATTATCTCGAGGGCCGCGACGGCGACGATATCTTCCGCGACGCCGGCGGCTATAACCTGATCGCCGGCGGCAAAGGCCACAATATCTTCGATACCCAGCAGGCGTTGAAGAATACCGAGGTCGCCTACGACGGCAACACGCTTTACCTGCGCGACGCCAAGGGCGGCATTACGCTGGCGGACGACATCAGCACCCTGCGCAGCAAAGAAACCTCCTGGCTTATCTTCAACAAAGAAGTGGATCATCAGGTAACCGCCGCCGGATTGAAATCGGACTCAGGCCTCAAAGCCTATGCCGCCGCCGCCACCGGCGGTGACGGCGATGACGTCCTGCAGGCTCGCAGCCACGACGCCTGGCTGTTCGGCAACGCCGGCAACGACACGCTGATCGGCCACGCCGGCGGCAACCTGACCTTCGTCGGCGGCAGCGGCGATGACATCCTGAAGGGCGTCGGCAACGGCAACACCTTCCTGTTCAGCGGCGATTTCGGCCGCGACCAGCTGTATGGCTTCAACGCCAGCGATAAACTGGTATTTATCGGCACCGAAGGCGCCAGCGGCAATATCCGCGACTACGCCACGCAGCAAAACGACGATCTGGTGCTGGCCTTCGGCCACAGCCAGGTCACTCTGATCGGCGTCTCGCTCGATCATTTCAACCCCGATCAGGTGGTGTTGGCCTAAAGATCGGCATAAAAAAAGCCGGGTGCTTTCGCCGCCCGGCTTTCCTCTTTCTGCCCGCCTTAAGGCACATCATACCCCAGCGCCGCCTTGCGAATGCGGAACCACTGCTGGCGGCTCAGCACCAGTTTCTGCGCCTTCAGCGCCGAACGCACTCGCTCAATCTTGCCGGAGCCGATGATTGGCAACGGCGACGACGGCAGACGCATCACCCAGGCGTACACCACCTGCTCGATGGTCTCCGCGCCGATCTCTTGCGCCACCCACTGCAACTCGTCGCGCAGCGGCTGAAACTCGGCGTCGTTGAACAGGCGCCCGCCGCCCAGGCAGGACCAGGCCATCGGCTTGATGCGCAGCTGCTGGCACTGGTCGAGCGTGCCGTCGAGAATGGCCGGTTGGTGAATCGGCGAGATCTCCACCTGGTTGGTCGCCAGCGTGAACGGCAGACGCGACTGCAGCAGTTGGAACTGCGCGGGCGTAAAGTTGGATACGCCGAAATGGCGCACCTTGCCGCTTTTGTGCAACGCAACGAAGGCTTCGGCTACGTCGTCAGCATCCATCAACGGATCCGGGCGGTGGATCAGCAGCAGATCGAGGTAATCGGTATGCAGATGGCGCAGTGACTGTTCCGCACTCTGCACGATATGATCGCGGTCGGTGATGTAATGCCCAATAGGGTTACCGGGCTTGGCGGTGGTGGCGATGCCGCACTTGGTCACCAATTCCAGCGACTGGCGTAGCGCCGGCTTCAGACGCAGCGCGTCGCCGAACGCCTGTTCGCAGGCATAGCCACCGTAGATATCGGCGTGATCGGCGGTGGTGACGCCCAGTTCGACATGCTGTTCGATGAACGTCAGCAGCTGCTGCGGTGACATGCCCCACTCCATCAACCGCCAGTAACCGCAAATCATGCGGGAAAATTCAGGCCCCTGCGGCGCGAGACGAATACGTTCTACCATTGCGAAAACCTCATGACATTAGTTGTCAGCCAGCATACACAAGCCGGTGAGGCACAGGGAAGCGGTAAGCCACACGAACGTGCGGCAGATCAGGAAAGGTTAAAACAACGACGGCTGCTCCGGCAGCGGCTCGTCAGGCGCTTTATTGGCGCGCTGCAGCCGCAGGAAGCGTTGACGGCACAGGCGCAACACCTCGCGCTTTTGCGCATCGCTCATGGTCATCCAGCCGAAACGCTCCTCGCGGCTGCGCAGGCAGCCACGGCAGAATCCACGATCGTCGGCCTGACAAATGCCGCGACACGGGCTGGGGATGTCGAAAAACTCAAGCTGCTGCGCCACGGGGCTCCTCCTGCGTTCTCTTGCTAATTGAAGACGCCATCGCCGCCGCTGGCAAGTCCCTTTTCGCCATTGCGGCGAAAATAGTCACGCAAATAGCGCAGCGCCTGGCGGCTTTTTTCCGGCACATTGCGTTCGAGCGTCAGCGCGTGCAGTCGCAGCGCCGCCGGCCGCCACTCCGGCAACAGCAGCAACAGTTCGCCGCGCTGCAGTTCGTCGCCAATTTCATACAGCGGCTGAACGGAAATGCCCAGCCCGGCGCGGGTAAAGGCGCGCATCACGTTCATGCTCTCACTGACGATCTGTCCTTCCGCCAGCCGCAGCTTGACCTGCTGGCCGGACTGGTGCTGCAAATCCAGATGCGCCCCGCTGTAGCCGCTGGAGATCCAGCGGTGCTGTACCAAATCCTGCGGTTTTTCCGGCACCCCATGCTGGCTGAGGTAACGCGGTGCGGCGCACAGCACCATCGGCCACGCCGTCAGCGGATGCGCAATCATATTGGCGTCCGCCAGCTGCCGGTTGGCCCGCAGCGCAATGTCGACCCGCTGTTCTATCATATCGACGATGCGATCGTCCGCCAGCACTCGCAGCGTCAGCTTGGGATGCGCCTGCAACAGCGGCGACAACGCCTCCGCAAGCGATCGGCCGCCGATGCCGACCGGGGTGGCGATGCGCAGCTCCCCCACCAGCGTATCCCGCAGCTCCGCCAACCGCTGCTCCGCCTGCAGCGCCTGTTGCAGCATCGCCTCGCAGCCGGGATAGAACGCCGCTCCCGCCTCGGTCAGCGCCAGACGGCGGGTGGAACGATGCAGCAACGGCACCCCAAGCGCCTTCTCCAGCGAGCGCATGTGCTGGCTGACCGCCGACGGCGTCATGCCCAGCCGCCGTGCCGCACCGGCCAGCGAGCCCTCCGCCACCACGGTGGCGAATACCGCCATTCGATTGAGTTTATCCACGATTATGAAGTTTTACTTAATCAAGAAAGCATGAATATGGCACTAATCACGGCTATTGTTAAGGACTAGAGTAGAAACCACGCGGCAGGCACCTCGGCCTGCCTCACGATACTGAACCTATCCCCGAAGGAGCATACAGATGAAAGTAGCCATTATTGGAGCAACCGGTTTTGTTGGCCGCCGCGTGGTGGATGAAGCGCTGGCTCGCGGTATTCAGGTGACGGCAATCGCGCGCCAGAAAAAAGAGTTGCCGGAGCACGCCAATCTGACCGTCGCACTGGGCGACGTCGCCGATACGGCTTGGCTGGCGGGACAATTGCGCGGCCAGGACGCGGTGATCAGCGCCTACAACCCCGGCTGGGGCGAAGACAACCTGTATGAGAAAACCACCCGCGGCGCCCAGCAGATCCTCACCGCGGTCGAGCAGGCCGGCGTCAAACGCCTGTTGGTGGTCGGCGGAGCCGGCAGCCTGGAAGTGGCGCCGGGCGTTGAACTGGTGGATACGCCGCAGTTCCCGGAAAATATCCGCCCCGGCGCGCAGGCGGTGCGCGATCTGCGCAACAAACTGCGTAACGAGTCGGCACTCGACTGGACCTATCTTTCGCCGGCCGCCCTGCTGGAGCCGGGCAAACGCACCGGCCAGTTCCGCCTCGGCACCACGCAACTGCTGATGAACGGCGAAGCGCCGGCCAGCATTTCGGTGGAAGACCTGGCGGTCGCTATCGTTGATGAGATTGAAAAGCCTCAGTTTATTCGCGCGCAATTCACCGCCGCCTACTAAACCGCCCCGCCGCCAGGCCGCTCGGCCTGGCGTTTTCCGCGTATTCTCCGCCACCAGTAATCTGAGTTTCTAAGGTTTTCTTAAGTTTCATCCGGTAGATTTCAAGGCATTATCTACTTTCAGGATCCCGATTTGGCAATGTGGTTACGTCAACGCTTACGGTGCAACAGCCTCGGTTTTACCCTCGCCGCCGCCCTGTTCTTCACTTTATTTCAGAACGCCTTATTCCTGCAGCGCGCCTGGTCGTATATCACCTTCGATAGCGCCCACAGCGTGATTTTCGCCGCCAGCATGCCGGTGGTGATCTTCTGTGCGTTGAATATCATCTTCAGCGTGTTGACCGTGCCCTACCTGCGCAAGCCGCTGATCATCTTTTTCTTGCTCGGCAGCGCCGCAGCCAACTATTTCATGTTCAGCTATGGTGTGGTGATCGACGGCAACATGATGCAGAACGCCTTCGAAACCAACCCTCAGGAGGCGACCGCGCTGCTGACGCCGCGCATGGGATTGTGGCTGACGCTGCTCGGCATTCTGCCGGCGGTGGCGGTCTGCTTCACTCAAATTCGCCAAACTCGCCCCTGGTGGTACATGGTCGGACTGCGCGCCGCCAACGTCATGCTGTCGTTGGTGGTGATCCTGATCGTCGCCGCGCTGTTCTACAAAGACTACGCTTCGCTGATCCGCAACAATAAGAGCGTGGTGAAGATGTTGACGCCTTCCAACTTCGTGGCCGGCACCATCAAGTTTACCGAACAGCGTTACTTCACCCGCAATCTGCCGCTGGTCAAGATCGGCGAAGATGCGCGTAAAGGGCCGCTGATCGCCAGGCAGGCCAAGAAAACGTTGGTGATCCTGGTCGTGGGCGAAACCGCCCGCGCCGAAAACTTCTCCCTAGGCGGCTATGAACGCGAAACCAATCCGCGCCTGAAGCAGGACAACGTGGTCTACTTCAAAAACGCCAGCTCCTGCGGCACCGAAACGGCGATCTCCGTGCCCTGCATGTTCTCCAACATGCCACGCAAGGAGTACGACGCGACCCAGGCGACGCACCAGGAAGGCATGCTCGACGTGCTGGCGCATGCCGGCGTCAATGTGCTGTGGCGCGATAACGACGGCGGCTGCAAAGGCGCCTGCGACCGGGTGCCGCACATCGACATGACCAAGCTGAAACCGCCGCAGGACTGCGACGGCGAGGTTTGCATGGACAACGTGCTGTTGTACAAGCTGAACGACTACATCAATAGCCTGAAAGACGACGGCGTGATCGTGCTGCACCAGATGGGCAGCCACGGCCCGGCTTACTACCGCCGCAGCACGCCAGAATTCCAGGCGTTTTCGCCGACCTGCAACAGTAATCAGATCCAGGATTGCAGCCATGAACAATTGGTGAACACCTACGACAACTCAATCCTGTATACCGACGCGATGCTCGATGCCACCATCAAGCTGCTGCGGCAGTATGACGACCGTTTCAATACCGCGCTGGTCTATTTGTCCGATCATGGCGAATCGCTGGGGGAAAACGGCATGTATCTGCACGGTACGCCTTATGTCTTCGCGCCGAGCCAGCAAACGCACGTGCCTTTCCTGATGTGGATGTCGGCCGACTATCAGCGCAATTTCGGCATCGATCGCCAGTGTCTGAATACGCTGGCGGAAAAGGACGAGGTTTCGCAGGACAACCTGTTCCACACCCTGTTGGGCATGCTGAACGTACAAACCCGCGAATATCAATCCCAGTTGGATATCCTGCAACGCTGCCGCAACGCGGCGTAGCGCTTAACTTCCGCGTGCCGCTGGGGCACAATAGTTTGCAGACAACCGGCGTTTTGTGCGCCGGTTTTTTTATTCCCATTGACCTAGACCAATCGGTCTATTATGCTCGGCACCATGATGACCAAATCAACGCATTGCAACGTGGATACACGTGAACATCTGCTCGCCACCGGCGAAACCCTCAGCCTGCGCCTGGGCTTTACCGGCATGGGGCTGAGCGAACTGCTGGCCACCGCGGGCGTGCCGAAAGGCTCGTTCTACCACTATTTTCGCTCGAAGGAAGCCTTCGGCGAAGCGATGCTGCAGCGCTATTTCGCGCATTATGATGCAGAAATGCAGGCGCTGTTTGCCGACAGACGCGGTGATGCCCGCCACCAGCTGCTCGGCTATTACGCCCAGGCTATCAGCTACCACTGCCGCAGCGAATGCCACAACGCCTGCCTGGCGGTGAAGCTTTCCGCCGAGGTGAGCGATCTGTCGGAACCGATGCGCCATGCGCTGGAAACGGGCACCGCTCGCGTGATCGGCCACCTTCAGGAGGCCATCGAGCGCGGTATCGCCGAGGGCTCGCTGTCGGTAGCCATGAGCCCGGCGGCAACCGCAGAAACGCTGTATTCACTGTGGCTCGGCGCCACGCTGCGCGCCAAGATCCGTCACTCGCTGGCGCCGTTGACCAGCGCGCTGGAAAGCATCGAGTTGCTGCTGCGCCCGCCGCAACCGTAACAACTTATTTTTATTGAAAAAATGCAGTTCATGGTTTTTTATCGCCCATTACTAGACGACCGGTCTATTAAATACAGGATGCACTATGAAGACTGAAAAATTGCTCTCTCCGCTGAAGGTTGGCGCCATCACCCTGCCCAACCGCGTGTTTATGGCTCCGCTGACGCGTTTGCGCAGCATCGAGCCGGGCGATATTCCTACGCCGCTGATGGCGGAATATTACGCACAGCGCGCCAGCGCCGGCCTGATCGTGACCGAAGCGACCCAGGTTTCCTTCCAGGCGAAAGGCTACGCCGGCGCGCCCGGTTTGCATACGCCGGAGCAGATCGCCGCATGGAAAAACATCACGCAGGCAGTGCATGACAACAACGGCCATATCGCCGTGCAGCTGTGGCACGTAGGCCGCATTTCCCACGCCAGCCTGCAGCCAGGCGGGCAAGCGCCGGTCGCGCCTTCGGCCATCAACGCCGAAACCCGCACCACCGTGCGTGATGAAACCGGCGCCTGGGTGCGCGTGCCGACCTCCACGCCGCGCGCGCTGGAAACCAGCGAGATCCCGGGCATCATCAACGATTTCCGCCAGGCAACCGCCAACGCACGCGAAGCCGGTTTCGACTTCATCGAACTGCATGCTGCCCACGGCTATCTGCTGCACCAGTTCATGTCACCGGCGTCCAACCAACGTACCGATCAATACGGTGGCAGCATTGAGAATCGCACCCGCCTGACACTGGAAGTGGTCGACGCCACCATCGCCGAATGGGGTGCCGAACACATCGGTATCCGTATCTCGCCGCTGGGACCGTTCAACGGGCTGGACAACGGCGAAGATCAGGAAGAAGCAGCGCTGTATCTGGTGGAAGAGCTGAATAAGCGCAATATCGCTTACCTGCACATCTCCGAACCTGACTGGGCCGGCGGCAAACCGTATTCCGACGCCTTCCGCGACTCGGTGCGCGCCCACTTTAAAGGGGTGATCGTCGGTGCCGGCGCCTACACCGCCGAAAAAGCCGAAGCATTGATCGAAAAAGGTTTCATCGACGCGGTGGCCTTCGGCCGCAGCTACATCGCCAACCCGGATCTGGTAGAGCGTTTCCGCCAGCACGCCCCGCTGAACGAACCTAAGCCGGAAACCTTCTACGGCGGCGGCGCCGAAGGCTATACCGACTATCCGTTTCTGGCGAAGTAATCTGTCCTGACCCCAACGGCCACGCAATCGCATGGCCGTTTTTTATGCGTCGCGCGCAAAGCAAAAAGGCCCGCACGAGGCGGGCCGCTGTTCCCTGGTGTTGATCTTTATTGCCGTTCGATTTTTACACGATCGCCGCTGGAATAGATAATTGATTGTGCAGATCAATTACTCTGTATCGATCGGTACACTCGATCAATATTTAGACACCCTCGACGCGAGACCACAAAGTGACATTGTCACCAGCTCGTCACGTTGAATTCCCTTGCGGGACAAGGCTATACTCGCTTGTGCTTCAATCCACCCGCCGTCTGCCACGGCACAGTCAATTCAGAGGAATTATGCGCTTACTCCATACCATGATCCGCGTCGGTGACCTGCAACGCGCCATCGACTTCTACACCAAGGTATTAGGCATGCGCCTGCTGCGCACCAGCGAAAACCCGGAGTACAAATACTCCCTGGCTTTCGTCGGCTATACGGAAGAGAGCGAAGGCGCAGTTATCGAACTGACCTATAACTGGGGCACCGACAGCTACGACATGGGCACCGCCTTCGGCCACCTGGCGCTGGGCGTGGACGACGTTGCCGCCACCTGCGACAGCATCCGTCGCGCCGGTGGCAAAGTCACCCGCGAAGCCGGCCCGGTGAAAGGCGGCACCACGGTTATCGCCTTCGTCGAAGATCCGGACGGCTACAAAATCGAGCTGATCGAAAACAAACACGCCGGTCAGGGCCTCGGCCACTAAGCCTCCCCTTCAGGGCGCGTTGGCGCCCTGCTGATTCTCCGCGCGATAGCGCCTGCAACCGGGCGCAAAATTTGCCATAATGCGCGCTGCATTCGATGAAGATAAGAAACTGATGGCCGAGAAAAGTGATCTTAACGCCCTGAGTGGTCGTTTTCGTGGGTTTTATCCCGTAGTAATAGATGTTGAAACCGCCGGCTTCAACGCCAATACCGATGCGTTGCTGGAGATCGCCGCCGTCACGCTGAAAATGGATGAGGACGGCTGGCTGCAGCGGGACGAAACCCTGCACTTCCACGTGGAGCCTTTCGAGGGCGCCAACCTGCAGCCGGAAGCGCTGGCGTTTAACGGCATCGATCCGCACAATCCGCTGCGCGGCGCGGTCAGCGAATATGACGCGCTGCACGCCATTTTCAAAGCGGTGCGCAAAGGGCTCAAGGATCGCGGTTGCAATCGCGCCATTATCGTGGCGCACAACGCCAACTTCGATCACAGCTTTTTGATGGCCGCGGCCGAACGCGCCGGCCTGAAGCGCAACCCGTTCCATCCGTTCGCCACCTTCGACACCGCCGCACTGAGCGGCCTGGTGCTGGGGCAAACGGTGCTGGCCAAAGCCTGCATCGCCGCCGGCATGCCGTTCGACAGCAGCCAGGCACACTCCGCGCTGTACGACACCGAGCAAACCGCCCTGCTGTTTTGCGAGCTGGTTAACCGCTGGAAACGTCTCGGCGGCTGGCCGCTGCCCGCCGGCGATCTCGCCGAATAAAACCAACAAAAAAGGCGGCCCAGTTTGCACTGGCGCCGCCCGTTACGCGATAATCGCAAGCCCGTCGATTAAGACTGCTGGTCTTCCTGCGCTTTGTACTTTTCTGCCGTTTCTTTGATCAGTTGCTGCAGTTCGCCGCGCTGATACATCTCGATGATGATATCGCAACCGCCGACCAGCTCACCATCTACCCACAGCTGTGGGAACGTCGGCCAGTTGGCGTATTTTGGCAGCTCGGCGCGGATATCCGGGTTCTGCAAAATGTCCACATAGGCGAAACGCTCGCCGCAGGCGGACAGCGCTTGCACAGCCTGCGCGGAAAAGCCGCAGCTCGGCAGCTTTGGCGAACCTTTCATGTAAAGCAGAATCGGGTTTTCAGCGATCTGGTGCTGAATTTTTTCAAGTGTCGTCGTCATTTATTGCTTCCTCAAGCCACATTTCATGGCTACAACATGCATCACGCGGGCTATTGTAGCGGCTGGAACAGTCGCAAGAAAACGCCATCTTTTGCAAGGATATTCGCCCGCCGCCGATCGCGTTTCACCGGCCACGTCATTCCGGTCAAAACATACGTTGAGAATAACATTTTTAATCCGACCATTTCACTAATATATTGCGCCGCGATGCCGGCGCGGCTTAATTATATCCGCCACCGTCGCCTGGCGCTTTTTTATACATCAACAGGCTGATTTTAAACCAAAAAAAATGTCATTAACGTTTTCTCACAATATGGATTATTATTTATGAGTTCTTCGCTGTTTTATATGGTGAAGTTCGGGAATACTGTAACTCTTTCGATATCCGTTTCGGGGCCAAGGTTGGTGACGTCGACATGCGTTTAATTCTTACGCTCTTTGCGCTGCTGTTTACGCAGCTCTTCTTCAATTTGGCGCACGCTGCGCCACAGGCGCGCGTTGCCGCCGAGCAGCGTAAAAGCCATGCTAATGAAGCGCGGCCCGATGACCGCAGAAAAAAGAAAGCGGATAAAGCCGCCAAAAAAGCCAAAGTGACGGCCCCCGAGAAAAAAACCAAGACCGCCAAGGCCAAAAGCGAGAAAAGCGCGAAAAAGATCGTCAGCGCCAAACCCAAGGCCAAAGCGCAGAAAACCGCCAAGATTAAAGTCACCCCTCCGAAAAAGGGCTATAAAAAAGGCTATGGCCGCCACCGCGACGCCGGTATGGCCACCGCCAAACTGGCGCGTGAAGAAAAGCCGTTAAAACTCAGCCCGGCGCACAAAAAACGTTACCAGCATGCCAAACAGACCGCGATGGCCAAGCTGATGGATCAGATGGGCAAGCCTTACCGCTGGGGCGGCAGCTCGCCGCGCACCGGCTTCGACTGCAGCGGCCTTATCTATTACGCCTATAAGGACGTGGTGAAAATCAAGATGCCGCGCACCGCCAACGAAATGTATCACCTGCGCGACGCGGCGCCGATCAAGAAAAGCGAACTGGAAAGCGGCGATTTGGTGTTCTTCCGCATCAACAACCGCGGCGTGGCGGACCATGTCGGCGTCTATCTCGGCAACGGCAAATTCATCCAGTCGCCGCGCACCGGCGAAGAGATCCGCATCAGCCAGCTCGACAACGACTATTGGCAAAATCATTACATCGGCGCACGCCGCGTAGTGACGCCGAAAACCATCCGTTAATTCCCTGTTCTGCGCGGTTGCGGCCCCGGTCGCAACCGCCTGCTCAAGCTATCACCCATCGCACTTCCCCACGCGCATTTCTCGCTTTTCCTCCTGTTTTTTATGATGAAAATTGTTAAGATTGAATGACCACAATAAAAAACGGCCCATCTGGCTCCCGCCTGGGCGGGAAGAAAGTGGCGCTGTAAAGGAGGAAGCAATGTCGTTTGAATTACCTGCATTACCGTATGAGAAAAACGCGCTCGAGCCGCACATCTCCGCCGAGACCCTGGAATACCACTACGGCAAACACCACAATACCTACGTGGTTAACCTGAACAACCTGGTGAAAGGCAGCGAGTTCGAGGGCAAATCGCTCGAAGAGATCATCAAGACCTCCAACGGCGGTGTGTTCAACAACGCCGCGCAGGTGTGGAACCACACCTTCTACTGGCACTGCCTGTCGCCACAGGGCGGCGGTGAACCGCAGGGCGAACTGGCGGCGGCGATCGTCAAATCCTTCGGCTCTTTCGCTGCGTTCAAAGAGCAGTTCACCGATGCCGCCGTGAAAAACTTCGGCGCCGGCTGGACCTGGCTGGTGAAAAAACCGGACGGTGCGCTGGCGATCGTCAACACCTCCAACGCGGCAACTCCGCTGACCGGTGAAGATAAACCGCTGCTGACCGTTGACGTGTGGGAACACGCGTATTACATCGATTACCGCAATGCGCGTCCAAAATACCTGGAAAACTTCTGGGCGTTGGTCAACTGGAAATTTGCGGCGGAAAACCTGGCGTAAGCGCAGGCCTTGCCGAAGTGACGAGGCGCAGCCAGGCTGCGCCTTTTTTAAAACCGGCGGGAGATCAGTTCAACGCGGCGACAAAGCTGAAAGCGATGATCATCGCCAACGCGCCGACGGTAGTGAACAGAGACATCTTCAGATCGGTATCCATGACAACTCCTTTAAAATGGGCTTTCCTAAGGATAAAAGGCGCACAATTAGTACGTCAAATCATTTTCCCACAGTTCGCCGATAAAATCTTGTTATCATTTCCCGGTTTATAATCTCGATTACCTCTTCCACTTTTGTTCAATATGCGACAAAATTCGCAGTTCACAACTGCGTACCGGCATCCATGCCCCTCCTGATTAAGCGCTGAAGACTTCAACACACTAAAAACTCAGTTTTCGCTTCTCTGGAGAAGGATCTACGTAGGCAAACGATTAACATCACACTTACATGCTGTAAACATGTGAGTTCAGGAGTCATTCCTTACATGGCAACGATTAAAGATGTGGCCAAACGCGCGGGCGTTTCCACCACCACCGTTTCGCACGTCATCAATAAGACTCGTTTCGTCGCCGAAGAGACCAAAGCGGCCGTGTGGGCCGCGATCAAAGAGCTGCACTACTCGCCGAGCGCCGTGGCGCGCAGCCTGAAAGTCAATCACACCAAGTCTATCGGCCTGCTGGCCACCTCGAGCGAAGCGCCCTATTTTGCCGAAGTGATCGAGGCGGTGGAAAACAGCTGCTACAGCAAAGGTTACACCCTGATCCTGTGCAACTCGCATAACAATCTGGACAAGCAGCGCGCCTACCTGGCGATGCTGGCGCAAAAGCGCGTCGACGGCCTGCTGGTCATGTGTTCCGAATACCCGGATCAACTGCTGGGCATGCTGGAGGACTACCGTAATATCCCGATGGTAGTGATGGACTGGGGCGCCGCGCGCGGCGACTTCACCGACACCATCATCGATAACGCGTTCGAAGGCGGCTATCTGGCCGGCCGTTACCTGATCGAGCGCGGTCACCGCGATATCGGCGCCATCCCGGGCCAGCTGTCGCGCAACACCGGCGGCGGCCGTCATCAGGGCTTTATGAAGGCGCTGCAGGAAGCGCATATCGACATTCGCGAAGAGTGGATCGTCCAGGGTGACTTCGAGCCGGAGTCCGGCTACAAGGCGATGCACCAAATCCTGTCGCAAAAACAGCGGCCGACCGCGGTATTTTGCGGCGGCGACATCATGGCGATGGGCGCCATCTGCGCCGCTGACGAGCTGGGGCTGCGAGTGCCGCAGGATATTTCCGTGATCGGCTATGACAACGTGCGCAACGCACGCTACTTCACCCCGGCACTGACCACCATTCACCAGCCTAAAGAGCGCCTGGGAGAAATGGCCTTCACCATGCTGCTGGATCGCATCATCAGCAAGCGCGAAGAATCGCAGGTGATCGAAGTGCATCCGAAGCTGGTGGAACGCCGTTCGGTCGCCGACGGTCCGTTCATCGACTACCGCCGCTAATCCCCTGAGCCGGAAGCCTGCACGGCTTCCGGCGCCGCCTCGCTCAGCCACTCCTGATTCAGCGTCTCCCCATCGCCCAGATACGCCAGCAGCCAACTCATCGCCGGCGACGGTTTATCCTGCTGCCAGGTCAGGCAGCAAGGGCTGGCGGGAAACGGCTGCTGCAGCTGCAACGCCTTCAGCTCACCGCGCTGCACCAGCGGCAGCGCCCGATGCGCCGGCATCATGCCGACGCACAGCCCGGCGCACAGACAGTCGAGCGCCGATGTCCAGTCCGGCACCACCAGCCGCCGCTGGTTATCCAGCGTCCAGGTGACGCGCTTGGGCAAATTGCGCGAGGTGTCCTCCAGGCAGAGCGAGGGGTACGGCCGCAGTTGATCGTCGTGCAGCGGCCCCGCCAGTTGCGCCAGCGGATGCTGTGGGCTGACTACGCACAGCCAGTTCATATCCCCCATGTCGCGGAAAGCGAAGCCGCCGCCGACCGGCACCGCGCGCGTGGCGCCGATCGCCATGTCCGCCCTGCCGTCCACCAACGCATCCCAAACGCCGTTGAACACTTCGGGTTGCAGCATCAGTTCAACATCGGGGAAATGGCGGTAGAAATCCAGCACCAGCTGGCGGCTGCGCTGGGGTTTGACGATGATGTCGACTGCGATATTCAGCTGGCCGCGCCACCCGTTGGCCACCTGCTGACAGTGGCGACGGGTGTCGAGCATTTTTTTGATAACAACTCGCGCATCCTTGATAAACAGCGCGCCGGCCGGCGTCAACTCCACATCACGGTGACGCCGCTCAAACAGCGGCACCGCCAGCCATTGTTCCAGTTGCCGCACGGTATAGCTCACCGCCGACGGTACCCGGTGCAGCTCCTGCGCCGCCGCGCTGAAACTGCCGGTGCGCGCCACCGCGTCAACAACTTCAAGAGAATATTCAGACCACATCGCTTTGCCTTCAATTTTTTTAACAGCACTTTGCAAATATTACCGTTTCACAAGCAGAGATCCAGCCGGATACACTGGCCGGCGCTAAAAACCTGCGACACTAAAATATTAACGAGAAATACCATGCGAAATTCTTTTGGCTTTATGTTCTACCTCGCCGGCCTGAGCATGTTGGGTTATCTGGCGACCGATATGTACCTGCCCGCCTTCGGCGCCATGCGGGAGGAACTGCAAATTTCCGCCGGCGCGGTCAGCGCCAGCCTGAGCATCTTCCTGGCCGGCTTCGCCTTCGCGCAACTGCTGTGGGGGCCGCTCTCCGACCGGCTGGGCCGCAAACCGGTATTATTGATCGGCCTGACGCTGTTCGCGCTCGGCTGCCTGGGCATGCTGTGGGTAGAAAATGCCGTGCAGCTCTGGATACTGCGCTTTATTCAGGCCGTCGGCGTCTGTTCCGCCACCGCCATCTGGCAAGCGCTGGTGGTCGACCGCTATCGCGAAGGCCAGGCCAACCGCGTGTTCGCCACCATCATGCCGCTGGTGGCGCTGTCACCGGCGCTGGCGCCGCTGCTTGGCGCCTGGCTGCTGAACCACGCCAGCTGGCGTGCGATCTTCGCCGCGCTGTTGGTGATCACCGCGCTGCTGCTGCTGCCGACGCTGCTGCTCAAAGAGCGCGCCAAAACGCACCCCGCCGCCGTCGCGCCGAAAAACGGCGTCAGCTTCTGGCAACTGTTGAAATCTCCGGTGTTCAGCGGCAACGTCGCTATGTACGCCGCCTGCTCGGCCGGTTTCTTCGCCTGGCTGACCGGTTCGCCGTTCATCCTCGGCGATATGGGCTATAGCCCGAGCGACATCGGTCTGAGCTATGTGCCGCAAACGCTGGCCTTCCTGCTGGGCGGCTACGGCTGCCGCGCCGCGCTCAAGCGCATCAATGGCAAAACTCTGCTGCCGTGGCTGCTGGTAGCTTATGGTGTCAGCATGGTGGCGCTGTATCTGGTGGCGACCCTGACCAATCCGACGCTCACCACACTGCTGATCCCGTTCTGCGTGATGGCGCTGGTCAACGGCGCCGGCTACCCGATCATGGTGGCGAATGCGCTGATGCCGTTCCCGGAAAGCAGCGGCAAAGCCGCCGCGCTGCAAAATACGCTGCAATTGGGGCTGTGTTTTGTGGCAAGCATGCTGGTGTCGGCGTTTATTGCCCAGCCGCTGTTGGCGACGGTGACGGTGATGGTATCTACGGTAGTCCTGGCCGCGCTGGGTTATTTCCTGCAGCGGGGAAAAGCGGCCGATGCGCAGCAAAAGGCACAGCGGGAACATGCTAACTCAGCGTCATAATTGCCAAGATTAATAATCACTTAAAGAATATGCGTGCCGAGTGCGATTTACAGTTGAGTCAACGCCTCGGCACGCCTATACTCAAAAACAACCTTGCAAAGTAACACCTTATAATCTCTATATCTCAATCAGCTATTGTGTACGCGCCTTGCGTCACACTCTTTTTTTAAAGGGGCGTTTATCCTGCGCCGTTTGCGTCGGGCCGTTTCTTTAAATTTCCTCTGTTCATAGTCGGATATCAGACGCCGCGGGCTTATTTCCCGTTGGTATAGGTATGCACCCGCAGAAATTGTCTAAGCTGTTTCCTAACGGGTCATCAGTCAGAAGAAGGTGATGGAGAAGCTATGAGTTCATCGTGTATAGAAGATCTGAGCATCCAGGATAACCAGTGGTACCGTATCGCGCACGAAATGCTCGGTCTGGCCGGTATCGAAATCAACGGATCGCGCCCTTTCGATATTCAGGTTAAAAATCCCGAATTCTTTAAACGCGTTTTGCAGCAAGGGTCACTGGGCCTGGGCGAAAGCTATATGGACGGTTGGTGGGAGTGCGAGCGGCTGGATATGTTCTTCCAGCGCGTGGTCAGCGCCGGGCTGGAGAAGAAACTCCCCCACCACCTGAAAGATACCCTGCGTATCGCCGCCGCGCGCCTGACCAATCTGCAATCGAAAAAGCGCGCCTGGATCGTCGGCAAAGAGCATTACGATCTCGGCAACGATCTGTTTACCCTGATGCTCGATCCTTACATGCAGTATTCCTGCGGCTACTGGAAAGACGCCACCACGCTGGAGGAAGCGCAGGAAGCCAAGCTGCGGATGATCTGCGAGAAACTGCAGCTGCAGCCGGGCATGCGTTTGCTGGACATCGGCTGCGGCTGGGGCGGTCTTTCCGCCTATGCGGCGAAAAATTACGGCGTGTCGGTGGTCGGCGTGACCATTTCCGCCGAACAGCAGAAGCTGGCTCAGGCGCGCTGCGCCGGGCTGGATGTGCAGATCCTGTTGCAGGATTACCGCGATCTGCACCAGCAGTTCGATCGCATTGTCTCGGTCGGCATGTTCGAGCACGTCGGGCCGAAAAACTACCGCACCTATTTCGACGTGGTGGAGCGCAATCTGGCGCCGCACGGCCTGTTCCTGCTGCACACCATCGGCTCCAACAAGACCGACATGAACGTCGATCCCTGGATCAACAAATATATCTTCCCGAACGGTTGCCTGCCCTCCGTGAGACATATCGCCGAGGCCAGCGAAGGCCATTTCGTGATGGAAGACTGGCACAACATCGGCGCCGACTACGATCGCACGCTGATGGCCTGGTTCGAGCGCTTCAAACAGGCGTGGCCGCAGCTCGCCGAGCGCTATTCCGAACGCTTCGAACGGATGTTCAGCTATTACCTGAACGCCTGCGCCGGCGCGTTCCGGGCGCGCGATCTACAGCTATGGCAGGTGGTGTTCAGCCCGAAAGGCGTTGAAGGCGGCATTCGCGTCGCCCGCTGAACGCTTTCCCGATAAAAAAGCCCCGGCAACATCTTCGCCGGGGCTTTTTTTTTTGCTCTTTCGAACCCTGCGGGTTAACCGCAATAAACGCGAATAATTTTATCGTCGCTGTCGCCAAGGAAGTTCAGACGGCGCAGGTTGAAATCCATGGTGACGGCAGAGTTGTACGGAATGGCTCGCACCTTGCCGTCGATCCGCACGCCTTCCAGCGAGGTCATCGGTTTGCCGACAAAATTTTGATACTGCGAAGCGCCGCAGGTATCGTCCGCATCGGCCATTTGCGCGCCCGCGCCCTGCTCAGGCGAACTGCTGCAAGCGCTCAGCGCCAGCAACGCGGTTAACAACAACGTTTTCCCATAAAACTTCACGCGTTTCTCCTCTCTGCTTATGATTCGATGCCGGCGGTCACGCCAAAATCGCTGTCAGTCTTTGTGCGCCGGCGCCATCGCCGCGGCCAACGTCGCTTCCCGATTGGCCAGCACGCGCTCGACGGTGTCCACCACCGCCTGCGTTTGCGGATCGATCTCGATGTTCACCTTGTCGCCGAGGCGTTTTTTACCCAGCGTAGTGCGATCCAGCGTTTCCGGGATCAGGTGCACGCAGAAACGGTTATTCACCACTTCGCCGATGGTCAGGCTAATGCCGTCGATGCCGATGAAACCTTTGTGCAGCACATATTTCATCAATTCCGCATCCGGCATGCGCAGCCATACCTGGCGGTTATTTTCCGAGGTATAAATCTTGGCCACTTCCGCCGTGCAGATAATATGGCCGGACATCAAATGGCCGCCAATTTCGTCATTGAACTTCGCCGCGCGCTCGATATTGACGATGTCGCCCAGCGCCAGATCGCCGAGGTTGGTCAGGCGCAACGTTTCTTTGATCAAATCGAAGCTGACGCGGTTGCCTTCCACCGCGGTGACGGTCAGGCAGCAGCCGTTATGGGCCACCGACGCGCCCAGCTCCAGCCCCGGCAGCAGCTCGGCTGGCATTTCGATCACGTGGGTGCGGAAATTGGGTTTCTCATCAATGGCGACCAGCGGCGCGGTGCCTTGTACGATACCGGTGAACATATGTGCCTCTTCTTGCTAAATAGGTTAAAACGCTACCGGCAGTTTGCCCCAGTTGGCGCTGAAAACCAAATCCGCGACGGCAAAAAAAGAATGGCTGCGCATTTAATAACTATTTATCTGCGGCGTTTGCTTAACGACGCCGAGCAGGTACAATCTTTTTGACAAAATTCCGCTATTTTAATTGTTGTCCTCTCGCGGCAGCCCTCCCTCCCACATATATAAATAGAAAAGGTGTATGCGTGCAGAAGTACTTAATTGAAGCGCGTAGTTTATTGGCTCTCGCTATCCCGGTCATCATCGCGCAAATATCACAAACCGCCATGGGCGTGGTGGATACCATCATGGCCGGCGCTTACAGCGCCACCGACATGGCGGCGGTGGCGGTCGGCACCTCGATCTGGTTGCCGGCCATTTTGTTCGGCCACGGCCTGCTGCTGGCGCTGACCCCGGTTATCGCCCAGCTCAACGGCGCCGGCCGTCGCGATCGCATCGCCCATCAGGTGCGTCAGGGCTTCTGGCTGGCCTCCGGCGTCTCTGTGCTGCTGATCGTCGTGCTGTATAACTGCAAGTTCGTCATCGACATGATGCACAACATCGATCCGCAGTTGGCGGATAAAGCCGTCGGCTATCTGCACGCCATCATGTGGGGGGCGCCGGGTTACCTGTTCTTCCAGGTGATGCGCAACCAGTGCGAGGGGCTGTCCAAAACCAAACCCGGCATGGTGATCGGCTTCCTCGGCCTGCTGGTGAATATCCCGATCAACTACATCTTTATCTACGGCAAGTTCGGCATGCCGGAACTCGGCGGCGTCGGCTGCGGCGTCGCCACCGGCAGCGTCTACTGGATCATGTTCCTGATGATGCGCTGGTACGTGAAGCGCGCGCCGTCGCAGCGCGACATCAAACGCCAGGCCGGCGATCTCGGCGGCCCGGACTGGGCGGCGCTAAGGCGCCTGATCGGCATCGGCATGCCGGTGGCGCTGGCGCTGTTCTTCGAGGTCACGCTGTTCGCGGTGGTGGCGCTGCTGGTTTCGCCGCTGGGGATCGTCGCGGTCGCCGGCCACCAGATCGCGCTTAACTTCAGCGCGCTGATGTTCGTGCTGCCGCTGTCGCTGGGCGTCGGCGCCACCATCCGCGTCGGTTATCGTCTGGGGGAAGGTTCGGTCGAAGGCGCGCGCGTCGCCGCTTACTCCGCCATCGGCGTCGGCATAACCATGGCCGTCTGCACCGCGCTGTTTACCGCCACTTTCCGCGAACCGATCGCCCTGCTGTACAACGACAGCCCGGCGGTGGTGGCGATGGCCTCACAGTTGATGCTGCTGGCGGCGCTGTACCAGATCTCGGATTCGGTCCAGGTGATCGGCAGCGGCGTGCTGCGCGGTTATAAAGATACCCGCGCGATCTTCTTCATCACCTTTATCGCTTATTGGGTGTTGGGCCTGCCGAGCGGCTATCTGCTGGCGTTAACCGATGCGCTGGTGCCGGCGATGGGGCCAAGCGGTTTCTGGATCGGCTTTATCATCGGACTGACCTTCGCCGCCATCATGATGGCGCTGCGCATGCGCTGGCTACAGAAACAGCCGACCACCGTCATCCTGCAGCGATCCACACGCTGAACCCGCAGCCCGGCCGGTTTCCTCCCCGGCCGGGCTGCGGTTTGCGGAAAAAAACGCCGGACTGCGCACAACCTCAGCAATCGCGTGAAATACCGAATAAAATTGCGCTTTTCCCCTTGCCAGCGCGCGGGTAGCTCGTTAATATTCGTCCCCGCTGTCAGCCATGACAGACAGGAAAAGATGCGTCCGTAGCTCAGTTGGTTAGAGCACCACCTTGACATGGTGGGGGTCGGTGGTTCGAGTCCACTCGGACGCACCAAATTCCTGAAGCAGTACAGTGCGTCCGTAGCTCAGTTGGTTAGAGCACCACCTTGACATGGTGGGGGTCGGTGGTTCGAGTCCACTCGGACGCACCAAATTTCAGAAGCAGCGCAGTGCGTCCGTAGCTCAGTTGGTTAGAGCACCACCTTGACATGGTGGGGGTCGGTGGTTCGAGTCCACTCGGACGCACCATATTGCTGATTCATCTCTCCCTGTCACGTTATACTTCCCGTTGTATCGTCTCTGCCCGACCGTTCGATTTTTCATGTCGATTGCGCCGAACTACCGCCATCAGCCATCAGGAACGCCACATGACCACCTTCACCGCCAAAACCGCCTTTTTGCCGCTCGACAATGGCCTTGCCCGCCGTGAAGGCGTGATGAGCGACGGTTCGCCGGCGGCGGAAGTGCGTTTCGAGGCCGGCGCCTTCGGCCAGCTGCAAAAGCCCGCGCACGCGCTGCAAACCCGGGTGATATCCGGCGAATTCGAGTTCACCCTCGGCGGCAACACCCGGATAGTACGTGCCGGCGAGAGCCTTACCCTGCCGGCCAACGTCGCCAGCGGCTGCTTCTGCCTGAGCGCCGGCACGCTGCTGGAAATTCCCCAAACGCGTTAAACCGCATTTACAGAAAGGTTATTTGCGCAACAAGCTGCCCGCAACGCGTTGCATTTGCGCCACATTTACCCCCGTTTTGCTCTATCCGCCGCACCGCCGCGGTTTTTTATTTTGTTTCCCGCCGCTTAGCCTTTATAATGCGCAACGTCTATCAGTTGAATGGTTTCAGCCCTTGATCTGCGAAAACGCAATAACAACACGATGTGATCTTACCCCGTTGCGCAGCATCCCCGCGCCCCCGCGCGGGCTGAATTTTTCCGCCCCACTTCAACTGTCGTCACCTATCCTTAACTATGTTTTTCACCACCAGGCACGGCCCAAATTCCCTACCGGCGTAAACCGCGCCGGTCAAATTCGTTTTTTTATCCATCACAACTTGTAGAAAACTCCGCCATGAAAAAGACCAAAATTGTTTGTACCATCGGTCCAAAAACCGAATCGGAAGAAATGCTGACCAACCTGCTCAATGCGGGCATGAACGTGATGCGTCTCAACTTCTCTCACGGCGACTATGAAGAGCACGGCAACCGCATCAAGAACATGCGCGCCGTGATGGCGAAAACCGGTATCAACGCCGGCATCCTGCTGGATACCAAAGGCCCGGAAATTCGCACCATGAAACTGGAAGGCGGCAAAGACGCCTCGCTGGTCGCCGGCCAAACCTTCACCTTCACCACTGACCAGAGCGTGATCGGCAACAGCGAGCGCGTGGCGGTCACCTACGCCGGCTTCGCCGCCGACCTGAAGATCGGCAACACCGTGCTGGTTGACGACGGCCTGATCGGCATGGAAGTCACCAACGTGACCGAGAACGAAGTCATCTGTAAGGTGCTGAACAACGGCGACCTGGGCGAGAACAAAGGCGTTAACCTGCCGGGCGTGTCCATCCAGCTGCCTGCGCTGGCCGAGAAAGACAAACGCGACCTGATCTTCGGCTGCGAGCAAGGCGTCGACTTCGTGGCGGCGTCCTTCATCCGTAAACGCTCCGACGTGCTGGAGATCCGCGAGCACCTGAAAGCCCACGGCGGCGAGCAGATCCAGATCATCTCCAAGATTGAAAACCAGGAAGGCCTGAACAACTTCGACGAAATCCTCGAAGCGTCCGACGGCATCATGGTTGCCCGTGGCGATCTGGGCGTCGAGATCCCGGTAGAAGAAGTGATCTTCGCCCAGAAGATGATGATCGAGAAATGCAACCGCGCGCGTAAAGTGGTCATCACCGCCACCCAGATGCTCGATTCCATGATCAAAAACCCGCGCCCTACCCGCGCGGAAGCCGGCGACGTTGCCAACGCCATCCTGGACGGCACCGATGCCGTCATGCTGTCCGGCGAGAGCGCCAAGGGCAAATACCCGCTGGAAGCGGTCAACATCATGGCGACCATCTGCGAGCGTACCGATCGCGTGATGCCAAGCCGTATCGACACCCTGAACGATCGTCGCAAGCTGCGCATCACCGAAGCGGTGTGCCGCGGCGCGGTTGAAACCGCCGAGAAACTGGACGCGCCGCTGATCGTGGTCGCCACCAGCGGCGGCAAGTCGGCAAAATCCGTGCGTAAATACTTCCCGAACGCGGTGATCCTGGCGCTGACCACCAATGAGACTACCGCGCATCAGCTGGTGCTGAGCAAGGGCGTCATCCCGCAGATGGTCAAGGAAATCGCCTCCACCGACGACTTCTACCGCATCGGTAAAGAAGCCGCCCTGGCCAGCGGCCTGGCGCAGAAAGGCGACGTCGTGGTGATGGTCTCCGGCGCGCTGGTGCCGAGCGGCACCACCAACACGGCCTCGGTGCACGTGCTGTAATATAAAACGTGACATAATTGTCTTGCTCAAAACGCCGCTTTGCGGCGTTTTTTTTATCAGCAGTAAACTATTTTACTCAAAACGCAACCGCGATCCGCTCATTATTTAGCTAATAAAGAATCGGAGTAGTCCCATGGAAGCCGGCTGTTTTCCCTCGTTTTTTTAACTAATTTGTAAAACCAGATGCAAGTTTGAGCGAACGATCAAAATAAAGCACCTCAACACTAAAAAATTATTCTCTTTCGAAAAAAGTTTGTGTAATACTTGTAACGCTACATGGAGATTAACTCAATCTAGAGGGTGTTATAATGAATCGTACTAAACTGGTACTGGGCGCGGTAATCCTGGGTTCCACTCTGCTGGCTGGCTGCTCTAGCAACGCTAAAATCGATCAACTGTCTTCTGACGTTCAGACTCTGAACGCTAAAGTTGATCAGCTGAGCAACGACGTGAACGCAATGCGTTCTGACGTTCAAGCTGCTAAAGACGACGCAGCACGCGCTAACCAGCGTCTGGACAACCAAGCTCACGCTTACAAAAAGTAAGATAGCTTTGGTTATTGAAAACGGCGCACATTGTGCGCCGTTTTTTTTGTCTGTTCGTCAGCCTAGGTGTTTCCTGCACCGCAAGCAAAAAAAAGAGGTTCAGCACGCTGAACCCCTCTTCGACCGCTCAATCCTGCAAACTTAGTTCACCGAACTGATTGGCGCTGCCTTGAATGGGCTCTTATTCGCCGCAGGAGCCGCTGCAGGCGTCAAACTCACCGCCGACGGACTCTCCCCTACGTTGACCAGCACCGGCATGCCAGAACGGCGTACAACCGCGCTATCGAACACGGCGCGATCGGTCTGACCATCGGCCGCAAAGGCTTTCTCCGCTTTAGACAACGCGATCGGCATGGTCTGCGGATCGTCGCTTTCCACCCGCGACAGCGGCTGGTGCACTTCAACATAGCGTTTGCCGTCCGGCTCGACCGAAACCTTCACCGGATCGTTGATCACCTGCACTCGCGTGCCGCGCGGCACCATGTTGAACAGCGCCTCGATATCCGTCGGACGCAGACGAATGCAGCCGGAGCTGACGCGCATGCCGATGCCGAAGTTGGCGTTGGTGCCGTGGATCAGGTATTCACCGCGCCCCATCGCCAGACGCAGGGCGAACAGCCCCATCGGGTTCTCAGGGCCGGCCGGCACCACCGCAGGCAGCGTCACGCCCTGGGATTGATAGCGCTTGCGGATGTTGGCGGTGGGCGTCCAGGTCGGGTTAGGGATCTTCTGGCTGATGGAGGTCACCTCCAGCGGCGTGTGCATCCCGGTCTGGCCGATGCCGATCGGATAGACGATCACTTTGTTCTCGCCTTTCGGGTAGTAATAAAGGCGCAGCTCGGCCAGGTTGACGATGATCCCTTCACGCTTGGTGTCAGGCAGCAGCATTTGGGTCGGAATAGTCAGCACCGTACCCGGCTTGGGCAGGAACGGATCCGTGCCGGGGTTGGCTTCCAGCATGCCCAGCAGGCCGATCTTGTAGTCAGCGGCGATGGCTTCCAGCGGGCGGCCGTCGTTTGGCACGGTATAAGTGGTGTTTTCGCCGATCAGACGGCTGTCCGGCGGCGGCAGCGGGTACTCGGTCGCACTGGCGGCCTGCGTGCCGGCCAATACGGTGGCGAAGACCATGCCCATTAAACTCAACGCACGTTTCATTATCATCCCTATATTTTTTATGACGGTTCGCCCACAAGGCTAACGAGCGCCAGGTGGTGGGTAAATCAGACAATACCTGATTAATACTAGCAACGCTGGTATCAAAGGCAATAAGTCCTCTAAAAATCAACACGTTATAACGTAATCGCCGTCATTGATTGTCAACGAAACGTCAACAGTTAAGCTGCTGAAATATCACTGAATTGGGCGCGTTGCCCGGAGGAAAATCGTGAATTGTAAAGACTCATTGACAAAGCACAGGTATCAATGAGTCTTGAGGATGAAGGCGTTATGGATCAGGCCAGCTGCGCCGCTTTACTGCGAATGGCGCGGATCATCGCCTCCAGCCCCTGCGAGCGCGAAGGCGTCAGATGTTGGCTGAGCGCCAGCTCGGTGAAAAACGGCCGCACATCGAGATCGACGATCTGCTGCGGCGTCAATTGGCGATAAAGAATGAACACCACCGCCAGCAACCCTTTGACGATCGCCGCGTCGCTGTCGCCGTGAAACTCGACCTGCCCCTGCTCATCGCGGCGCATCACGATCCACACCTGGCTCTGACAGCCGGAGATCAGGTTGCCGGCCTGCCGCTCCGCCTCGTCCAGCGGCGGCAATTTAGCGCCGAGTTCAATCACGTACAGGTATTTCTCCTCCCAGTTCAGACAGCGGGAGAAATTACGCACCAATTTATCTTTGTCCGGCAAATTCGCCATGGGGATCCTTTTGTACCGCCGGGGACGCGCCCCGGCCTAACCTAATAACTGATGAATGCGTTGCAGCCCGGCCACCAGCCGGTCCACCTCTTCGCGGGTATTATATAACGCCAGCGAAGCACGGCACATGCTCGGCACCTGATAAAACGCCATCAGGGGCATCGCGCAGTGATGGCCGGTGCGAATGGCGATACCGTACTGGTCGAGGAAGCTGCCGACGTCATAGGCGTGGTGCTCTCCCAGATTGAAGGCGATCACCCCGGCGCGATGCGCCGGACCATAGATTTTCAGCGTCGGCACCTGCTTGAGCGCCTCGAGCGCGTAATGCATCAGCGACTGTTCATAATCGTGGATCGCATTCAGGCTCAAGGCTTCGACGTAATCAAACGCCGCGCCCAGCCCCATGATGCCGGCGGTGTTCGACGAACCGGCCTCGAAGCGCCACGGCGGATCGGCGAAGGTGGTGCCCGCCGTCAGGCTGACCTGCCGGATCATCGAGCCGCCCCCTTCCCACGGCGGCATCTGCTGCAACAACGCCTGGCGGCCATACAGCATGCCGATGCCGGAAGGGCCATACAGCTTATGGCCGGAAAACACGTAGAAATCGCAGTCCAGCGCCTGGACATCGACGCGCTGGTGCATCACCGCCTGCGCGCCGTCCACCAGCACCGTCAGATCCGGTGACAGGGTTCTGGCGCGGGCGATGATCTCACGCACCGGGTTAACGGTGCCCAGCACGTTGGAGACCTCGGTCAGCGCCAGCAGTTTACAGGACGCGTCGACCAGTTCCGGCAACCGCGCCAGATCCAGCGTACCGTCCGGCTGCAGCGGCCACACCCGCAGCTGCAACCCGCGCTCCTGCGCCAGCATCTGCCACGGCACGATGTTGGCGTGGTGCTCCATCTCGGTGATGAGAATCGCATCGCCCGGCTGCAGCAGGTGGCGGCCAAAGCTGTTGGCCACCAGATTGATGCCTTCGGTGGTGCCCTTGACGAACACCATCTCTTCCGCCGAGGCGGCATTGATAAAGCGCGCCGCCTGTTCCCGCACCGCTTCCATCTGCTGAGTCGCCTCGGCGCTCAGGGTGTGGATACCGCGATGCACCGCCGCATACCCGTGGCGGTAGAAATCCAGCTCGCGGTCGATCACCGCCTGCGGTTTCTGCGCGCTGGCGGCGCTGTCGAGATAGGCCAGCGGTTGGCCGTTCACCTCACGCGCCAACAGCGGGAAATCGCCGCGCACGCGTTCAATCGGATAACTCATGCAGCCTCCCCCGGCAGGCGCTGGGCGATGCGCGCCAGCACCCGTTCCCGGATGGTGTCGTTGGCGATGCCTTCGGTCAGCTCGGCGGCGAAGGCGAAGATGATCATCTGCTGCGCCGCGTGCTTGTCGATGCCGCGCGACTGCAGATAGAACAGCTGCTCTTCATCGATGCGCCCCACGGTGGCGCCGTGGCTGCACTTGACGTCGTCTGCGTAGATCTCCAGCTGCGGCTTGGTATCCACTTCCGCCACCTTGCCCAACAGCAGGTTATGGTTGGTCATCTGGCCGTCGGTTTTGATGGCGTGTTTGGCCACTTTGATCATGCCGTTGAACACCGCCTTGCCGCGATCGCTGACCACGGTTTTATGCAGCTGGCGGCTTTCGCAATAGCCCTTGTTGTGCTCCAGATAGGTGCGGGTGTCGCAAATCTCTTTGCCCACCGGCAGCACCAGGCTGTTGATCATCAGATTCGCGCCTTCGCCGTTCAACTGCGCGCTGGTGTTGTGCCGCGTCAGGCCGGCGCCCAGCAGGAAGCTGTCGCTTTTCACCCGCGCGTCGCGGCCGATAACCAGATCGTTGTGGGCAAAGTGGTAGCTTGGCTGGCTCTCAAACGCCAGCTTGCAGTGCAGCAGCCCGGCGTTGTCCGCCACATTGGCGGTCAGGCGCGCGCCGGTAAAGTGTGCGGCCTCGCCCAGGCTGACGTAGTGCTCGATCACTTCCGCCTCAGCCCCGCGCCCGATCTCCAGATGATGGCGGTGATGCACGGTGTTCACTTCCCCGGCGGCGCCGCGTCCGCTGCTGATGTGCAGCAGATACAGCGGGCGTGCAGGGATCTTGCCGGCCGGCAAGCGAATCAGGCTGGTTTCCTGCGCCAGGCTTTCGGTCAGGTGCAGAAAAATCTCCGGCTGGATCGGCTCCGGCAACGCCTGCGGCGTGCCATAGGCGGTCAACTCGAACTGGTAGTCGCCCAGGTCGCCATCGCTCAGCGCGGCGCTGTAGCGGCCGTCGATAAACACCAGCCGACAGGCATCGATGCCGAGCGCCAGCGCATCGAGCTGCTCTGCGCTCACCGGGGCGGGCTGCGGCTCGAGGAATTGCTGCTCCAGCAGGCTCTCCAGCGGCGTGTATTTCCAGTTTTCATGTTTGCGCGTCGGCCAGCCGAGGCGCAGCGCCTGCTGCCAGTGCGCCAGCGCATGCGGCGAACGCTCGCCGCCGCGCCCTTCGAACAGGCGATACAGCTGCTGCAGCGCGTTTGAATTACTGTTGGTCGGTAAGCCAGCCATAGCCCTGCTCCTCCAACTGTTTCACCAGCGAGAAATCGCCGGATTTGACGATGCGCCCCTGGGACAGCACGTGTACGTAATCCGGCTGGATGTAGTCCAGAATGCGCTGATAGTGGGTGACGATGATAAAGGCGCGCTTGCCGTCCCGCAGCGAGTTGACGCCGTTGGCGACGATTTTGAGCGCATCGATGTCCAGGCCCGAATCGGTTTCATCGAGAATGCACAGATCCGGCTCCAGCGCCGCCATCTGCAGAATGTCGTTGCGTTTTTTCTCGCCGCCGGAGAAGCCGACGTTGACCGAACGGGTCAGCAGATCGGCCGGCATGTCCAGCAGCGCGATTTTCTCTTCGATGAAATCGGCGAAGTCAAAGCGATCCAGCGGCTCCTGGTCGCGGTATTTGCGCACCGCGTTGACCGACGTCTGCAGGAAGAAGTGGTTGCTGACGCCGGGGATCTCCACCGGGTATTGGAAGGCCAGGAACACGCCCTCGCCCGCGCGATCTTCCGGATCCAGCTCCAGCAGATCCTTGCCCTTGAAGGTGACTTCCCCTTCGGTCACTTCGTACTCTTCACGCCCGGCCAGCGTGGCGGACAGCGTGCTCTTGCCCGAGCCGTTCGGCCCCATGATGGCGTGCACTTCGCCCGGTTTGATCTCCAGATCCAATCCCTTGAGGATCTCGTTGCCTTCCACGCTGACTTTCAAATTCTTGATGCTTAACATGCTGTGTCCTCAGATAGCGCCGACGGCGCTAAAAATGCGGCGATTAACCCACGCTGTGTTCCAGGCTGATGGCCAGGAGTTTTTGCGCCTCGACGGCGAACTCCAGCGGCAGCTCGGAGAAAACGTCCTTGCAGAAACCGTTGACGATCATCGAAATGGCGTCATCCTCGCTGATGCCGCGCTGCAGGCAGTAGAACAGCTGGTCATCGCCGATCTTCGAGGTAGTGGCTTCGTGCTCCAGCTGAGCGCTGTTGTTGCGCGCTTCAACGTAAGGGAACGTGTGGGCACCGCTGTCCGGCCCGATCAGCATCGAGTCGCACTGGGTAAAATTACGGGCGTTTTCCGCCCCCGGCAGGATTTTCACCAGGCCGCGATAGGTGTTCTCGCTGTGGCCGGCGGAGATGCCTTTGGCGATGATGGTCGACCTGGTGTTTTTGCCGATGTGGATCATCTTGGTGCCGGTATCCGCCTGCTGATGGCCGCTGGTCAGCGCCACCGAGAAGAATTCGCCGATCGAGTTGTCGCCCTGCAAAATCACGCTCGGGTATTTCCAGGTGATGGCCGAGCCGGTTTCCGACTGGGTCCAGGACATTTTCGAACCGGCGCCTTCGCACAGCGCGCGTTTGGTGACGAAGTTGAGGATACCGCCCTTGCTCTCGCCGCCGGAGAACCAGTTCTGCACCGTCGAGTATTTCACTTCGGCGTCTTTATGCAGGATCACTTCCACCACCGCCGCATGCAGTTGGTAGCTGTCGCGCACCGGGGCGGAACAGCCTTCGATATAGCTGACGTAGCTGCCTTCGTCGGCGATCAGGATGGTGCGCTCGAACTGGCCGGTTTTGGCGGCGTTGATGCGGAAGTAGGTCGACAGCTCCATCGGGCAGCGCACGCCTTTCGGCACATAGACGAAGGTGCCGTCGGAGGCCACCGCGGCGTTCAGCGCAGCGAAGAAGTTATCGTTGGACGGCACCACGCGCCCCAGGTATTGACGCACCAGATCCGGGTATTCCTGGATCGCTTCGCCGAACGAACAGAAGATCACCCCGCTCTCCGCCAGTTTTTCACGGTAGGTGGTGGCGACCGAGACCGAGTCGAAGATGGCGTCCACCGCCACCTCGCTGCCCTCGCGCACCGGCACGCCGAGCTGGTTGAACGCCAGCTCCACTTCGCTGGTCAGGTAATCTTTTTCCGTCGCCGCGCCCGGTTGCTGCTCGGCGCCGGGTTGCGAACCGCATGCATCGTCGCAGCTGCCGCAGGACGGCGCCGAATAGTAACTGTAGTCCTGGTAGTTCAGGCGTTCGTAATTGGCCTTCAGCCAGTGCGGCTCTTCCATCTGCAGCCAGGCGCGATAAGCCTCAAGGCGGAATTCCAGCATCCACTCGGGTTCGTTGCGCTTGGCCGAGATGGCGCGCACCACCTCTTCGTTGATGCCCTTGGCCAACTCATCGGTTGCCAGCTGGGTGAAGAAACCTTCTTTGTAGCGACCTTCGCTGACCCAAGCCTGCACTTCATTAGGCATTTCTACATTGCTTCGTGTCATGTTGATTGCATCGCTCAAACGCCAAAGCTCTCGCCGCACCCGCAGGCATGCTGAGCTTTAGGGTTGTTGAATTTGAATATCTGATTCAGCCCTTCGCGGACGTAATCTACCGTGGTGCCATCGATGAACGGCATGGCCTTCAGCGGCACATAGAGTTTGGCGCCGTCGCGCTCAAACAGCAGATCGTCATCGGCGGGTTCGCGGGTCAGATCCAGCACATAGGCAAAGCCGGCGCAGCCGGATTGTTTCACCCCTAGCTGCAGCCCTTTCACCTGCGGATCCTGCTGCATCAGTTTGGTTATTTGTCGTACGGCGCTGTCGCTGAGCGAAATGCCTTGCCAGACATTTTCATCCAGAGAAAAAGTGCCGACATTTTCCGTTTGCATAGGGTCTACCTCACACTCGTGTTTGGCCACAGCCAATCTGGGTTGCTTATATGTTAGTGATAACGATTATCACTTCAACCGTTTGTTTTGCGGGGGTATCCGCCGCAAGCGCGGTTTTTCGCTGCGGCGTGCGGCAAGCCAGCGGGACATCCGTGGCGGCTTGCGGCGTCTGGCGGCAAGGTGTGCATGCTATCCCTATGAATTTATTCTTTATCCTGCATCACCGTACCGCACTCCCCGGTGGCCCGTCAGCGTTACAGCGCCGCGGTACGTTGCCGATCTAAACATTCATAGAAAATACCTATTTCTGCATTCTGTCTGTCGTAAATGTGCGTTTATCGGCATTTCGTGGCGCAGCGCAAGCGCGCGCCCTCAGGTTAAAGTTTAGTCGCTCAGCATCAAGTTGGGTCGTCGGCGGCCTTTTACACCCCGCGCGATGAAAAAACGCCACGCCGGGGATTGATCGGCAGCGCGGCAGTTTATATGATAATGATTATCATTCAATTTGAATTTGAGCGCGAAGCCAATGACTCTTTCGATCAACGCATGGTTGCTGGGCAAGATTGATGACTACAAATTCAGCGTGCGCGACGCCACGGTGGACTTTTACATGGCCGAAGCGGCGCTACGGCGCCCGGAATGCAATATCGACCACCTGAAGCGGTACAACAGCGTCAGCCTGACCATGGCCAATTTGTGTCTGGAGAACGGCGACGACGACAGCTACCTGCACGCGCTCAGCAAGCTGCACAACCGGCTGATCGTCGAGATCAACAACCCACAGCGTTGCCAGCTGTTTCGGGTGCAAAGCTACCACTTCGCCCGCCATACGCTGACGCTGATCTGCCAAAAATATGCGATGGAAGGCACCTGGGAGAAGGCGAACGCGTTTCAGAAGGACTTCGTCAAACGCGTGCCGTTTCAGCTGTAAAGCGAAAGGCTCCGCAGGCCGATCGCCTGCGGAAAGCGGCGGGGATCAGTCGATGACCGCCGTGGTCAGACGCGAGGTGCAGCACAACCGATCGCGCGCGTCGAAGATCTCGATTTGCCACACCTGATGGCGACGGCCGACGTGCAGTGCGCGGCACACCCCGCGCACCTGGCCATCGAACACCGCGCGCAGGTGGTTGGCGTTGATCTCCAGCCCCACCACTTTCTGCTCGCCCTCACTGCACAGGTAGCCGGCCATCGATCCCATCGATTCCGCCAGCACCACCGACGCCCCGCCGTGCAACAGCCCGAACGGCTGCCGGGTACGGCTATCGACCGGCATGGTGGCCTCGAGGAAATCCTCGCCCAGTTGGGTAAACTCGATGCCCACATGGCTGACCATGCAGCCGTCGCCGGCGCGGTTCAGCTGCTCCAGCGATGTTTCACGTTTCCACAATTTCACTCAATCATCTCCAGAAGTGCCTGTAATGGGTGGCGCACGCCATTGCCCTCGATGCGTTTCACCTGGCTGCGGCAGGAATAGCCGGTCGCCAGGCAGCGCTGCCGCGGCAAACGCTGTAGCGTCGGATGCCATGATAGCTCATAAATGCCGAGCGAGTTTTGCAGGTTCCTGGCTTCATGGCCGTAAGTGCCCGCCATGCCGCAGCAACCGACGCTGACGCTCTCCAGTTTGGCGCCGAAGCGGGCGAAGATCGCCGCCCACTGTTGGCCGCTGGCCGGCAACGCGGTGGTTTCGGTGCAGTGGCCGAACAGATACCACGGCTCGCCGGTCGCCGGCTGTTCGGCACGATCCGCGATCCGCTGCTGCAGCCATTCATGCACCAGCTGCACCTGGAAATCGCCGCGCTCGGCGCCGAGGATCTCGCGGTATTCGTCGCGGTAGCACAGCACCAGCGCCGGATCGACGCCCACCAGCGGCATGCCTAGCTGCGCCACACGGTTGAGGAAATCGGCGGTTTTGCGCGCGGTGCGGGCGAACCGCGTCAGGAAGCCCTTCACATGCTGCGCCTTGCCGTTCGGTGAGAACGGCAGCAGCACCGGTTTATAGCCGAGCTTCTCCACCAGCCGAACAAAGTCCGCCACCACTTTGGCGTCGTAATAGCTGGTGAACGGATCCTGGACGATCAACACGTGTTCTGCGCGCTGCTCGGCGCTCAGCCCTTCCAACTGCTCCAGCGTCAACGTGGTCGCGCGGTGGCCGGACAGCTGCTGACGCAGCGTCGGGCTGGACAACAGCGGCAGATCGACCATGCCGATGGCGTTGCGGCTCATCTCCCGCAGCCACGGCTGGCGGAAGAAGAAGTTGAACACCTTCGGCGCGCGGGCCATCAACGGGGTATAGCTCTCCACGCCGGCGACCATGTAGTCGCTTACCGGGCGCAGATAGCGAGTGTGGTAAAGCTGCAGGAAGCGCGAACGGAATCCCGGCACGTCAATCTTGATGGGACACTGGGTTGAACAGGCCTTACAGGCCAGGCAGCCGGACATCGCCTCTTTCACTTCGTGCGAGAAGTCATACTCACCCTTGCCGGCGTGCCAGCTGTTGCGGGTTTTCTCGATCAGGCCGCGCAAGCTGAGGCGCTGCTGCGGCAGCTGTTTCTCCAGCGCCAGCGGATCGACCCCCTGCTCGGCCAACAGACGCAGCCACTCTCGCACCAGCGTCGCCCGCCCTTTCGGCGAATGAATGCGGTTGCCGCTGATCTTCATCGACGGGCACATCGGGCTGCGCACGTCGAAGTTGAAGCACAGGCCGTTGCCGTTACACTCCAGCGCGCCGCGGAACGAGGTGCGCACCTCGACCGGGATCTGGCGATCGAAGGTGCCGCGTTTGACCGCGTCCACCTGCATCATCGGCGCATCCACCGCCAGCGGCGAACAGATCTTGCCTGGGTTCAGGCGGTTATCCGGATCGAACGCCGCCTTGATGCGGCGCAGCTCTTCATACAGCGTTTCTCCGAAGAATTCAGGGCTGTATTCCGCGCGGAACCCCTTGCCGTGTTCCCCCCACAGCAGGCCGCCGTATTTGGCGGTCAGCGCCACCACCCGATCGGAGATCTGCTTCATCAGCACTTCCTGCTGCGGGTCGCACATGTCGAGCGCCGGGCGCACGTGCAGCACCCCGGCGTCGACGTGGCCAAACATGCCATAGCTCAGATTGTGGTCATCGAGCAGTTGCCGAAATTCGACGATATAGTCCGCCAGATGTTGCGGCGGCACACAGGTGTCCTCGGCGAACGGAATCGGCTTGGCGCGCCCTTTGGCGTTGCCCAGCAGCCCGACCGCCTTCTTGCGCATGTTGTAAATGCGCTCGATGCCCGCCAGATCGCCGCAGATCTGGTACCCGATCACGCCGCCCTGCCGCTGCGCGATCAATTCGTCCAGCCGTTGGCACAGGGCCTCCATCTGGCCGTCGATCAGCGCCCGATCGTCGCCGGCGAACTCGACGATGTTCAGCCCGAGCATCTCTTTATCCGGCACGTCGGCGATCAGTTCGTTCACCGAGTGCCAAACGATGTCTTCACGCGCCAGGTTCAGCACCTTGGAATCGATGGTTTCCACCGACAGCGCCTTGGCCTCGACCATAAAGGGCGCATTGCGCAGCGCCGAGTCGAAGGAATCGTACTTCACGTTGACCAGGCGGCGCACTTTCGGCAGCGGCGTGATGTCCAGCCGCGCCTCGGTGATAAACGCCAGCGTGCCCTCGGCGCCGGTCAGAATACGCGTCAAATCGAAGGTTTGCAGATCGTCGCTCAGCACGTGGCGCAGATCGTAACCGGTGAGGAAGCGGTTGAGCTTGGGGAATTTCTCCAGGATCAGCGCGCGCTGCTCGCGGCAGCGGTTGAGCACCGTGCGGTAGATGCGCCCTTCGGCGGTCTCTTCCAGAGCAATCGTTTCCGCCAGCGCCGTCGGCATGGCGCGGGTATCGATCATCTCACCGCCCAGCAGCACCGCCCGCAGCCCCAACACGTGATCGGAGGTTTTGCCGTACACCAGCGAGCCCTGGCCGGAGGCATCGGTGTTGATCATTCCCCCCAGCGTGGCGCGGTTGCTGGTGGACAGTTCCGGCGAGAAGAAGTAGCCGAACGGCCGCAGGTATTGATTCAACTGATCCTTGATCACCCCGGCTTCGACTTTCACCCAGCCCTGTTCGACGTTGATCTCCAGAATGCGGTTCATATGGCGCGACATATCGACCACGATGCCGGTATTGAGCGACTGGCCGTTGGTGCCGGTGCCGCCGCCGCGCGGGCTGAAGGTCAGCGTATTGAAGCGCTCTTCTCCGGCCAGACGGGCGATCAGCGCCACGTCGGCGGTGGAACGGGGGAACACCACCGCATCGGGCAGCAGCTGATAGATACTGTTGTCGGTGGCCATCGTCAGCCGGTCGGCATAGCTGGTGGCGGTATCGCCGTTGAATCCGTTTTGCTTCAGTGCTTCCAAAAAGTCGAGCACCCGTTGAACCAGGCCGGGCGCCTGAGAAATCTGTGGGATCATTCGCTTTTTTGACCCTGTCCGTCTATTTTTTATGCGCTGATGTACGCTGAATCGGGCCTTTAATTCAGACCCACCCTATTTTTTAGTGACACTAAAAACTAACATACTCGTTTAGTGAAGGCATTCACATTATTACCGCCCTGCGAGCGCCGCCACAGGCGGCCGCCCGGCGGTGAGAAACCGACCGACAGGCACCCCGATTCGCCGGTGCCAGGGATTTAATTGACCAGGATGAGAACCCACTGATGCCACTCCCGCAATCGCGTTACGACTTACCGCGAATTATTTTCGGCGTGCTGTTTATCGCCATCATGATCGTCGCCTGTTTTTGGGTGATCCAACCGTTTATTCTCGGCTTCGCCTGGGCGGGCATGGTGGTGATCGCCACCTGGCCGCTGCTGCTCAAACTGCAAAAGCTGCTGTGGGGCCGCCGTTCGCTGGCGGTGTTGGTCATGACCCTGCTGCTGATCCTGCTGTTCATTCTGCCTATCTCACTGCTGATCAGCAGCGTGGTGGATAACAGCGCGCCGCTGATCGCCTGGGCCAGTTCGCCGGGCAAACTGCATATTCCCGATCTCGCCTGGCTGCAGTCCGTGCCGATGATCGGCGACAAACTCTATACCAGCTACCACACGCTGGTTAACGCCGGCGGCGCCGCGCTGCTGGCGAAGGTGCAGCCGTACTTTGGCCAAACCGCCACCTGGTTCGTGGCGCAGGCGGCGCATATCGGCCGTCTGCTGCTGCACTGCGCGCTGATGCTGCTGTTCAGCGCCTTGTTGTACGCGCGCGGCGAACAGGTGGCGCTGGGTATCCGCCACTTTGCGGTGCGCCTCGGTTCCGCGCGCGGCGATGCGGCGGTGCTGCTGGGCGGCCAGGCAATTCGCGCCGTCGCGCTGGGCGTGGTGGTGACGGCGTTGGTGCAGTCGGTGCTGGGCGGCATCGGTCTGGCGGTAAGCGGCATTCCTGCCGCCACTCTGCTGACGATGCTGATCTTCATCTGCTGTGTGGCGCAATTGGGGCCGCTGTTGGTGCTGGTGCCGGCCATCATCTGGCTGTACTGGCACGGCGACACCACCTGGGGCACCGTGCTGCTGGTCTGGAGCTGCGTGGTGGCCACGCTGGATAACGTGCTGCGCCCGGTGCTGATCCGCATGGGCGCCGATCTGCCGCTGCTGCTGATCCTGTCCGGCGTTATCGGCGGTTTGCTGGCCTTCGGCATGATTGGCCTGTTCATCGGCCCGGTGGTGTTGGCGGTGTCTTATCGCCTGCTGACCGCCTGGATGGATGAAGCGCCGGAGCCGACCTCCGCGCCGGAGCAAGTCATCGACGAGCTGGAAAAACGCTAATTCCCCCTTCCGCCCGCACCGTCGGGCGGAACTTTTCACGCCCGTCATTATTCCTACCTCATTCGAGTAATATCTCCGCCCAATATAATGCCGCCCTATATTGATTACGGTACGGCGAATGAAAGGTGCAATGTAAATCCCTGTTTGTTGCAAACGGAAAAAAGAGATAACTCCCGCAAATAAAATGTGATGCCGCTATCGATTAGGATGATTCTTAATGACTAGTCGCGTTCAAAAATCTAGTATTATGGCCATCTATTGCTTCAAATCACTGATTTTAAAGCAACCTTTCTGAACAATGTAATGCCATACATGTGAATTGCTGTGTGTAGTCTTTGCCCATCTCCTACGGTGGGCTTTTTTTTATTCTTTTTTCGTCGAATTGATTATTTTACGCGCCGTTATTTACATTCGGAAATAAAAAGGCCGCAGCGTTAACTGCGGCCCGGCGTTAATGCCTCAGTGAGGCCGAGACATTATTTCTTTTTCGACAAATTGATCCAGGTCTGCACCACAGTGTCCGGGTTAAGCGACAGGCTGTCGATGCCCTGCTCCATCAGCCACTCGGCGAAGTCTTCATGGTCAGACGGGCCCTGGCCGCAAATGCCGACGTATTTGCCGTGGCGCTTGGCCGCCTGAATCGCCATCGACAGCAGCGCTTTCACCGCCTCGTTGCGCTCGTCGAACAGTTCCGACACTACGCCGGAATCGCGATCCAGCCCCAGCGCCAGCTGAGTCATGTCGTTGGAGCCGATGGAGAAGCCGTCGAAGTGCTCGAGGAACTGATCCGCCAACAGCGCATTGGACGGGATTTCGCACATCATGATCACTTTCAACCCGTTTTCGCCGCGTTTCAGCCCCTGACGCGCCAACTCGGCCACCACCGCTTCCGCCTGCGCCACGGTGCGCACGAACGGCACCATGATTTCGACGTTGGTCAGCCCCATATCGTTACGCACGCGTTTCACCGCCTCGCACTCCAGCGCGAAGCAATCGCGGAAACTGTCGGCCACGTAACGGCCGGCGCCGCGGAAGCCCAACATCGGGTTCTCTTCGTGCGGTTCATACTTGTCGCCGCCCACCAGGTTGGCGTACTCGTTGGATTTGAAGTCGGACAGACGCACGATCACGCGCTTCGGCCAGAAGGCGGCGCCCAACGTCGCGATGCCTTCGGTCAGGCGACCGACGTAGAACTCGACCGGGTGATCGTAACCCTGCATCAGCGCGCGAATTTCATTTTGCAGCGCCGGCGTCTGCTGGTCGAACTCCAGCAGCGCGCGCGGGTGCACGCCGATCATGCGGTTGATGATAAATTCCAGCCGAGCCAGGCCCACGCCTTCGTTCGGCAAACGCGCGAAGTCGAAAGCGCGATCCGGGTTGCCGACGTTCATCATGATCTTCAGCGGCAGATCCGGCAGCTCGGTCACTTCGGAGCTCTGCACGCTGAAGTCCAGCATGTCGCTGTAAACGAAGCCGGTGTCGCCTTCCGCGCAGGAGACGGTGACTTTCTGGCCGTCTTTCAGCACGTCAGTGGCGTGGCCACAGCCCACCACCGCCGGAATGCCCAGCTCACGGGCGATGATCGCCGCGTGACAGGTGCGCCCGCCGCGGTTGGTGACGATCGCGGCGGCCTTCTTCATGATCGGCTCCCAGTCCGGGTCGGTCATGTCGGTCACCAGCACGTCGCCCGGCTGGATGCGATCCATTTCGCTGATGTCGTGGATCACTTTCACCGGACCGGCGCCGATGCGGTGGCCGATGGCGCGGCCTTCCACCAGCACCGGGCTGGTGCCGTTCAGCTGGTAGCGTTCCATGGTCTGCTCGTTGGAGCGTACGGTCTCCGGGCGCGCCTGCACGATCAGCAGCTTGCCGGTATGGCCGTCTTTCGCCCACTCGATATCCATCGGGCGGCCGTAATGTTTTTCGATCAGGATCGCCTGCTGCGCCAGCGCCTGCACTTCTTCATCCGTCAGCGAGAAACGGCTGCGCTGCGCTTCCGGCACGTCTTCGATGCGCACCTGCTTGCCGTGATCCTGCGACGGCGCGTATACCATGCGGATCTTTTTCGAACCCAGGTTACGGCGCACGATCGCCGGCTTGCCGTTTTGCAGCGTCGGTTTGTGCACGTAGAACTCATCCGGGTTCACCGCGCCCTGCACCACCATTTCACCCAAGCCGAAAGCGGAGGTGATGAAGACCACCTGATCAAAGCCGGACTCGGTGTCGATGGTGAACATCACGCCCGAGGAGGCCAGATCCGAACGCACCATGCGCTGTACGCCGGCCGACAACGCCACGCCGCGGTGATCGTAGCCCTGGTGCACGCGATAAGAGATGGCGCGATCGTTGAACAGCGACGCGAACACGTGCTTGATCGCCACCATTACGGCGTCGATGCCCTGCACGTTGAGGAAGGTTTCCTGCTGACCGGCAAAGGAGGCGTCCGGCATGTCTTCCGCCGTGGCCGAGGAGCGCACCGCAAAGGAAGCTTCCGGTTCGCCGTCGGCGAGCTGTTGGTAAGCCTGATGAATTTCACGCTCGAACTCGGCGTGGAACGGCGTGTCGATCACCCATTGGCGGATCTGGGCGCCGGCCTTGGCCAGTTGGGCAACGTCGTCAACGTCAGTCTGATCCAGTAACTGATAGATGCGCTGGTTAACACCGCTTTGTTCGAGAAAATCGTTAAACGCCTGTGCGGTGGTGGCAAAACCGTTAGGCACGGCCACGCCCAAATCGGAAAGATTGGTGATCATTTCACCGAGGGAGGCATTTTTGCCGCCGACACGGTCAACGTCGTGCATGCCAAGCTGGTTGTACCAAAGCACATTACGCAAGTCTGGGCCATTGTTGGACATCGAGACAATCCTTATTGCTATCAGTAGGGTAAAGACGGATTTAATTCGCTTGCTTTACGGCACCGCTAACACGGAGCCGAATCAGACTAGCACACTGATCCGGGGAAAATGGAAAGGTGAATCGATCAACCCACTGAAGAAAGTGGTTTTTAAGAGAATGTCCTAACCGGCTGATTTGCCTGGGAACCGTTCCCAATCGCACGAAAAGCTTAGTTCTCAACAAATTACGCTCTTTTTAAAATTCTGTTTTAATGACCACGCAAACGCTATCGTTTTTGGTGAAAATAGCGACAAATTTACGTTTCGGCTCGAACAGCGTCGCTGCGCCGCGATTTCTACCGCCGCCAAAGCGCGCTTTTCTTCGTGCGCCGCCGCAAGACGCTTTACCGCTCCGCCGTCACAATTTTTTCCCTCTCCCCTTTACCCGCGGATCGTCTGCGGCTCATGATATTGGCAGTGATGACAGCAGGAACACCGTTTTCAGGTAAGGAGCCTCGGGTGGAAAGAAGCGTTTTTTATATTTCGGATGGTACGGCGATCACCGCCGAAGTGCTGGGGCACGCGGTGCTGTCGCAGTTCCCGGTCACGGCGACCACGTACACCTTGCCGTTTGTCGAAACCGAGGCGCGCGCACGCGCAGTTCGCCAACAAATCGATGATATCTATAATGAAACCGGTGTACGGCCGCTGGTGTTTTACTCCATCATCTCGCCGGAAGTGCGCGACGTGATCGTTCAGAGCCAAGGCTTCTGTCAGGATATCGTGCAGGCGCTGGTCGGCCCGCTGCAGGGTGAGCTGGAGGTGGAGCCGACGCCGGTGCCGAACCGCACCCACGGCCTGACCGCCAGCAACCTCGGCAAGTACGACGCGCGCATTGCCGCCATCGACTATACCCTGGCGCATGACGACGGCATTTCGCTGCGCAACCTCGATCAGGCGCAGGTGATCCTGCTCGGCGTGTCGCGCTGCGGCAAAACCCCCACCAGCCTTTATCTGGCGATGCAGTTCGGCATCCGCGCCGCCAACTACCCGTTTATCGCCGACGATATGGACAATTTGCACCTGCCGGCCTCGCTGAAACCGTTTCAGCATAAATTATTCGGCCTGACCATCGATCCGGAGCGCCTGGCGGCGATCCGCGAAGAACGGCGCGAAAACAGCCGCTACGCCTCATTGCGCCAGTGCCGCATGGAGATCGCCGAGGTCGAGGCGCTGTTCCGCAAAAACCAGATCCGCTATCTCAATACCACCAACTATTCGGTCGAAGAGATCTCCACCAAAATCCTCGACATCCTTGGCATGAGCCGCCGCATGTTCTGATCTTTTCCTCGCGGGGCCGTCGCGCCCCGCCGCCTGCCGTTTATTTCAGCAGCAGCTGATTTTTTTGTGCTTTTTTTCGCGGCTTTGATCAACAGAACGCAATCTCTACGGTTGAATTCAGCGCTTTTTGCGTTATTGTGATCGCCATCACTTCCCGGCACTCCTGCCGCAGAGAAGAACAGTTTCCAGGGAACAACATGCACAAAACAGATGAACTGCGGACCGCGCGCATCGACAGCCTCGTCACGCCGCAAGCGTTGGCGGACAAGCTGCCGATCTCGGCGGCCGTCGCCGATAACGTGACAGCGTCACGCAAACGCATTGAAAAAATCCTCACCGGCGAAGACCGCCGCCTGCTGGTGGTGATCGGCCCCTGCTCCATTCACGATCTCGACGCCGCCGTCGATTACGCCGGCCGGTTGAACGCCCTGCGCGAACGTTACCAGGACCGCCTGGAGATCGTGATGCGCACCTATTTCGAAAAACCGCGCACCGTCGTCGGCTGGAAAGGCCTGATCTCCGATCCGGCGCTGGACGGCACCTTCCAGGTGAACCGCGGCATCGAAATGGCGCGCCGCCTGCTGCTGGAAGTGAACCAGCTCGGCCTGCCGACCGCCACCGAATTCCTGGACATGGTGGTTGGCCAATATATCGCCGACCTGATCAGCTGGGGCGCCATCGGCGCGCGCACCACCGAAAGCCAGATCCACCGTGAAATGGCCTCGGCGCTCTCCTGCCCGGTCGGCTTCAAAAACGGCACCGACGGCAATACCCGCATCGCCATCGACGCCATTCGCGCGGCGCGCGCCGGGCACATGTTCCTGTCGCCGGACAAACATGGCCAGATGACCATCTACCAGACCAGCGGCAACCCGTACGGCCACATCATCATGCGCGGCGGCAAGACGCCGAACTACCACGCCAGCGATATCGCCGCCGCCTGTGACAGCCTGCGCGAGTTCGATCTGCCGGAGCACCTGGTGATCGACTTCAGCCACGGCAACTGTCAGAAAATGCATCGCCGCCAGTTGGAAGTGGCCGACAACGTCTGCCAGCAGATCCGCGCCGGCTCCGCCGCCATCACCGGCGTGATGGCCGAAAGCTTCCTGGTGGAAGGCACGCAGAAGATCGTCGCCGGCCAGCCGCTGACCTATGGCCAGTCGATCACCGATCCTTGCCTGAGCTGGTCCGACAGCGAACAGCTGCTGGCGATGCTGGCGGATGCGGTCGATAGCCGTTTCTGACGCAGCACAGGCCGGGGCCTTGCCCCGGCTTTATTCATCCCGCCCTGCTCATCTATACTGATTGCAACGCTTTAGCACCCGCCGAAATGCACTGGGAGCCCCGGCATGATTCACTCTCTGTTATCCATTCCCTGCGTCACGCTGCAGGGCGAGCAAAAAACGCTGGGCGATTTCCCGGCGCGCGCTTACCTGGTCGTCAACACCGCCAGCAAGTGCGGCTTCACCCCGCAATATCGCGGGCTGGAAAATCTGTGGCAATACTATCGCGAACGTGGCCTGATGGTGCTCGGCTTCCCCTGCAACCAGTTTGGTTCTCAGGAACCGGGCAGCCCGCTGGAGATCGCCAATTTTTGCAGCCTTAACTACGGCGTCAGTTTCCCGCTGTTCAGCAAGATCGACGTTAACGGCCCCGGCGCGCACCCGCTGTTCAATGAGCTGAAACGCCTGGCGCCCGGCATTCTCGGCAGCCACCGCATCAAATGGAACTTCACCAAGTTCCTGCTCACCGCCGACGGCCAGCGCGTGACGCGTTTTGCGCCGATCACCAAACCCGAGCGTCTGTTCGACCGTATCGAAACCCTGCTGAAATAACGCCCCTTTTTTACGGGCCGAGTGCGCTCGGCCCGCCGCCGGATGCCCGTTCGACAAAAAGGTTCCATCGGTAAGAAAATTTTCCTTGATGTAACCTTTCCTTCACATGATAATGATTCTCAGTTTGATATTAATTACCATTTAATGGTCTGTTTTTTAAGCACAATGATGATGGATACTGCCAACACGCCAACCCCCGCCGCCGCGGCCCCGAACGAGCACAGCGCAAACGCGCCGCCCAGCTACGACAGTGCACAGCTGCTCGGCGCCGACGGCATCGCGTTCATTACCCATCAGGGCCAGCGCTATCAACTGCGGCAGACCAAAGCCGGGAAATTGATCCTGACCAAATAACCACAGAATCCTCAAACGCCAGCCACCCCGATCGTTTGATCCAGGCAGCCAGCAAATCTATTGATATGTTTTATTACATACGGAGAGTTGCACCATGCCTCTGACATTTTCCACCCGGCTGCGTTTTTCCGCTTTGAGTCTGGCGATTGCCTGCGCTCTGCCTACGGTGGCCTTGGCACAAAACACCAGCACAACATCCCCTTCCAACGCGGCGCAGGCGAAAAAAGCCAAAGCCGCCGACGAGACCATGACCGTGGTCGCCACCGGCAACCAACGCAGCAGCTTTGAAGCGCCGATGATGGTCACGGTCATCGAAGGCAATTCGCCGGAAAGCCAGACCGCCACCTCCGCCGCCGATATGCTGCGGCGCGTGCCGGGCATCACCGTCAACGGCACCGGGCGCAGCAACGGCCAGGATGTGACGATGCGCGGCTATGGCAAGAACGGCGTGCTGACGCTGGTCGACGGCATTCGCCAGGGGACCGATACCGGCCACATCGGCGGCACCTTCCTCGATCCGGCGCTGGTCAAGCGCATTGAAATCGTGCGCGGCCCTTCTGCGCTGCTGTACGGCAGCGGCGCGCTGGGCGGCGTCATCGCCTACGAGACCGTCGATGCCGCCGATCTGCTGCTGCCGGGCCGCGATAGCGGGTTCCGCGTCTACGGCACTGCCGGTAGCGGCGATCACAGTATGGGCATGGGTGCCAGCGCCTACGGCAAGACCGATAACCTCGACGGCCTGCTGTCGTTCGGCACTCGCGACGTCGGCAATCTGCGTCAGGGCAACGGTTTCGATGCGCCTAACGACGAAACCATCAGCAACGTGCTGGCCAAAGGCACCTGGAAGATCGACGACAATCAGTCGCTGAGCGGCGATCTGCGTTATTACAACAACGACGCCCAAGAGCCGAAAAACCCGCAGACGCCGGACAGCTCGAGCAGCAACCCGAAGACCAACCGTTCCACCATTCAGCGCGACGCTGCTCTGAGCTATAAGCTCAAGCCGGTCGGCCAGGATTGGCTGGACGCCACCGTCAAGCTGTACACCTCGGAAGTCAAAATCAATGCGCACAACGTCGGCGCGACCGACGAATTCCGCAAGCAGACCACCAACGGCGGCAAGCTGGAAAATCGCACGCGCCTGTTCGCCGACAGCTTTGCGTCACACCTGCTGACCTACGGCTCCGAGGTCTATGAACAGAAACAGCAGCCGGGAGGCGCCACCACCAGCTTCCCGCAAGCCAAGATCAACTTCGCCTCCGGCTGGCTGCAGGATGAAATTACGCTGCGCGATCTGCCCATCACGCTGCTCGCCGGCACCCGCTATGACAATTACAAAGGTTCAAGCGACGGTTATGCCGATGTCAATGCTGACAAGTGGTCGTCACGCGGCGCAGTCAGCATTACCCCCACCGATTGGTTGATGCTGTTCGGCTCCTACTCTCAGGCGTTCCGCGCGCCGACGATGGGTGAGATGTACAACGACTCCAAACACTTTTCGATACCCATGGGGCCTACCACCCTCACCAACTATTGGGTGCCTAACCCAAATTTGAAACCAGAAACCAACGAAACCCAAGAGTACGGATTTGGTCTGCGTTTCGATGATTTGATGCTGGCCGATGATAGCCTGCAGTTCAAAGCCAGCTACTTCGATACCAAGGCTAAGGATTACATCACTCCCGATTACACCATGGAGATAGGACGTGGGCCACGCGGGCCTTACTGCATCAGCTGCACCACATTTTCAACCAACGTCGATCGCGCCAAGATCTGGGGATGGGACGCGGCACTCAGTTATAAAACACCGTGGTTCGGCTGGGACTTGGCCTATAACCGCACCCGTGGCAAAAATGAAGCGACCGGTGAATGGCTGGCCGACATCAACCCGGATACCGTCACCAGCTCGCTGGACGTGCCACTGGGCGAAACCGGTCTGTCCGTCGGCTGGGTCGCCACCTTCGCCGAGCGCGCCAAGCGAGTGCCCGCCACCTACTCGGAACAAGGCGGATACGGCGTCAACGATTTCTATCTGAGCTATAAGGGCCGCGACCGCCTGCAGGGCGTCACCACAACCGTGGTGCTGGGCAACGCCTTCGACAAAGAATATTACTCGCCGCCGGGCATCCCGCAGGATGGCCGCAACGCCAAACTGCTGGTCAGCTACCAGTGGTAATCATTTGACTATCTGGCGGACAACCCGGTTGTCCGCCGTTCGCATTACAGCGCAGGAGAATCCCGCATGAGCAACACCCTATACGAACGCTACCAACAGGCCAAAATCGACCACCCCGGCAAATACGCCCGCGATCTGGCGGCGATCCTCGGCGTCAGCGAAGCGGAACTGACGCACGCCCGCGTTGGCCACGACGCCCGCCGCCTGCAGGCCGACGCGCGCACCCTGCTGACCGAGCTTGAGCAAGTGGGCGTCACCAAATCCATCACCCGCAACAGCTATGCGGTGCATGAGCAGATGGGCCGCTACCGCAACCAGCACCTTAACGGCCACGCCGGGCTGATCCTCAACCCGCGCGAGCTGGATCTGCGTCTGTTCCTCAACCACTGGACCAGCGTTTTCGCCATGAGCGAAACCAACAAACGCGGCGTGCGCCACAGCATCCAGTTCTTCGACCAACAGGGCGATGCGCTGCACAAGGTCTACACCACCGAGGAAACCGATCTGCCGGCCTGGATGGCACTGGTGGAGCGCCATCTGAGCGAAGAAAACCCGGCGCTGGCCCTACAGCCCGCCGAGGCGAGCACCTCGGATGAAACGACGCAGGATCATGCCAAAATCGACGCTGAATGGCGCGCGATGACCGACGTTCACCAGTTCTTCCAGCTGCTGAGCCGCAATAAACTCACGCGCCAGCAGGCCTTCCGCGCCGTCGGCGACGATCTGGCCTATCAGGTGGACAACAGCGCGCTGTCGCAGCTGCTGGAAGCGGCGCAGCAGCAGCAAAACGAGATCATGATATTCGTCGGCAACCGCGGCTGCGTGCAGATTTTCACCGGCCAGATCGAACGTTTGATGCCGCAGGAAGGTTGGATCAACGTGTTCAATCGCCGCTTCACGCTGCATCTGATTGAAGGCGCCATCGCCGAAAGCTGGATCACCCGCAAACCGACCAAGGACGGCATCGTCACCAGCCTGGAGCTGTTCGCCGCCGACGGCACGCAGATTGCGCAGCTGTATGGCCAGCGTACCGAAGGTCAGCCGGAACAAACCCAGTGGCGCGAGCAGGTTGCCGCGCTCGCCGCCAAGGACATCGCCGCATGAAATCTTCCTTAATCCGCCGCCTGGCGCTGATGATGACGCTGGCGCTGCCGCTCACCGCCGCGGCGGCACAGCGCATCGTCTCGATCGGCGGCGACGTGACGGAAATCGCCTTTGCGCTCGGCGCCGGCGGCGACGTGATCGCCCGTGATAGCACCAGCCTGCACCCGGAAGCGGTGAAAAAGCTGCCGGACGTCGGCTATATGCGCCAGCTGAACGCCGAAGGCATTCTGGCGCTGAAGCCGACGCTGGTGCTGACGACCGAGCTGGCACAGCCGGCGCTGGTGCTCAAACAGCTGGCGGACAGCGGCGTCAAAGTGGTCAGCGTGCCGGGTGACACCACCCTGCAGGCGGTGCCGCAGAAGATCGCCGCGATCGCCGCCGCGTTGCAACGCGTTGAGCAAGGCAAACAGCTGAGCGAGCGCTATCAACAACAGCTGGCGGCGGTCGACACCTCTCCGCTGCCGGTGAAGGTGTTGTTTGTCATGAGCCACGGCGGCATTACACCGATGGCGGCCGGGCAACACACCGCCGCCGACGCGGTGATCGCCGCCGCCGGCCTGAAAAACGCCATGCAGGGCTTTGACCGCTACCGCCCGCTGTCGCAGGAAGGCGTGATCGCCAGCGCGCCGGATCTGTTGCTGGTCACCACCGACGGCGTGCGCACCCTCGGCGGCGAACAGCAGCTGTGGACGCTGCCGGGCCTGGCGCTGACGCCGGCGGGCAAGCAGCGGCGCGTGCTGATCGTCGATGACATGGCGCTGTTAGGCTTCGGCCTGGAAACGCCGGCGGCGCTGGCCAAGCTGCGCCACGCGGCGGAGCAAAAGTAATGCGCTGCCGCACCTCGCCTCAGTGGGCCATCATCGGTCTGCTGGTGCTGCTGACGCTGCTGGCGCTGGTCGCCGCCAACCTGGGCGCGCTGACGCTGTCGTTTCGCACCCTGTGGCGCGAACCGTTCAGCGACGCCGCCTGGCACATCTGGCTGAATATCCGCCTGCCGCGCGTACTGCTGGCGGTGGTGATCGGCTGCGCGCTGGCGGTGTCCGGCGCCGTGATGCAGGGGCTGTTCCGCAACCCGCTGGCGGATCCTAGCCTGCTGGGCATCAGCAGCGGCGGCGCGCTGTTTGTCGCGCTGTTCATCGTGATGCCGCTGGCGTTGCCGGTGACGATCGCGCTGTACGGCCATATGCTGGCGGCGTTCCTCGGCAGCCTGCTGGTATCGTTATTGATCTACGGCATCAGCCGCAGCGGGCATGGCAATCTTTCGCGACTGCTGCTGGCGGGCATCGCCATCAACGCCCTGTGCATGGCGGCCATCGGCGTGCTCTCCTACGTCAGCAGCGATCAACAGCTGCGCCAGTTCTCGCTGTGGATGATGGGCAGCCTCAGCCAGTCGCAGTGGCCGACGCTGGCGGTTTCCGCCTCGCTGATTTTGCCTACGGCGCTGCTGACGCTGCTGCAGGCACGCCGGCTGAACCTGTTGCAGCTGGGGGATGAAGAGGCCCACTACCTCGGGGTGAATGTCCAGCGCGCCAAGCTGCAGCTGCTGTTGCTGAGCGCCCTGCTGATCGGCGCGGCGGTGGCGATGAGCGGCGTGATCGGCTTCGTCGGTCTGGTGGTGCCCCATCTGGTGCGCATGCGCCTCGGCGGCGATCACCGCTGGCTGCTGCCCTGCTCCGCGCTGGGCGGCGCCTGCCTGTTGCTGGTCAGCGATACGCTGGCGCGCACGCTGGTGGCGCCGGCCGAAATGCCGGTGGGGTTGATGACCAGCCTGATCGGCGGTCCTTACTTCTTGTGGCTGGTGATGCGCCAGCGGGAGCGAACCGGTGGATAACGCCGCCTGCCTGACGGCCCGAGAGCTGCGTTACAGCCTCGGTGCGCGCCGCCTGATCAACGACGTTTCGCTCAGCCTCGCCGGCGGTGAAATGGTGGCGATTATCGGCCCTAACGGCGCCGGAAAATCGACGCTGCTGCGCTTGCTGACCGGCTATCTGACGCCGGACTGCGGCGAATGCCGGCTGCTTGACCGCCCGCTGGAACACTGGGCACCGCAACAGTTGGCCAAAGTCCGGGCCGTGATGCGCCAGTACAGCGATCTGGCGTTTTCCTTCAGCGTGGAAGAAGTGGTCAGCATGGGGCGGGCGCCGCACGGCAAACGCGACCAGCACCAGGCGATCCAGCAGGTAATGGCGCAAACCGACTGCCTGGCGCTGGCGCAGCGCGACTACCGTCAGCTTTCCGGCGGCGAACAGCAGCGGGTGCAACTGGCGCGGGTGTTAGCGCAGCTGTGGCAGCCGCAACCGTCCCCCGCCTGGCTGTTTCTCGACGAGCCGACCTCGGCGCTGGATCTGTACCACCAGCAGCACACCCTGCGCCTGCTGCGCTCGCTGACGCGCCAACAGCCGTTGGGCGTCTGCTGCGTGCTGCACGATCTTAATCTGGCCGCGCTGTACGCCGATCGGATCCTGCTGTTGCATCAGGGGCGCCTGGTGGCGAGCGGCACGCCGCAGGAGGTGCTGCAGACAGAGATCCTCACCCGCTGGTATCAGGCCGATCTCGGCGTAGTACATCATCCCGAAGTGCCGCTGCCGCAGGTCTACCTGCGTCAATAACGTCAAGGGCGCCATTAGGCGCCCTTTTTCATCTCAGCTGGAGCAGGAAATCTCCAGATGCTTGCCCCAGTCCGGCGGCAGCGCGGCGAGATCGTCATACTCCGGCGCATCGTCGAACGGCCTCAGCAGAGCCTGATGCAACCGCTGCAAACGGCCGACGTCGTCTTTCTCCGCATCCTCAATCGCCTGCTGCGCCAGATAGTTGCGCAGGATCAGGCGCGGGTTCACCGCCTTCATCGATCGTTGCCGATCCGCATCGCTCACCTGCTCCTGTTGCAAACGCTGACGATACTGCTGATACCAGGCATCGAACGCCGCACGGTCAATAAACTCGTCGCGCAGCGGCGACTGCGCCTGCTGCTGTTCGGTCTCGCTCAACAGGCGGAACGTGCGGGTATAGTCCCGCCCTTCCTGCGCCATCAGGCTCAACAGACCGGTGAGCACGTCATTATCCTGCGCCGTCGGCGTGAAGAAGCCGAGTTTGGCGCGCATCTGTTCACCGTAAGCGCGCATCAGCGCCGGTTCATACGCCGCCAGCGCCTGCTGCAGCTGTTCAGTGCTCATCAACCCCGACAGTGTTTGCGCCAGGCGATGCAGGTTCCACAGCGCCACCGCCGGTTGATTGTCGAAAGCGTAGCGCCCCTGATGGTCGGAGTGGTTACAGATATAGCCGGGCTGATAGTCATCGAGGAAGCCGTAAGGGCCGTAATCGATGGTGATGCCGAGAATCGACATGTTGTCGGTATTCATCACGCCGTGGGCGAATCCGACGGTTTGCCAATGGGCGATCAGGCGCGCCGTACGTTCGACCACGTCGGTAAACCACATCAGGTAACGCTCGGCCTGATCCTGCAACTGCGGCCAGTGACGGGCGATGACGAAATCCGCCAGCTGCCGCACCTGCTCCGGCTGTTTGCGGTAGTAAAAGTGTTCGAAGTGGCCGAAGCGCACATGGCTTTCCGCCACCCGCAGCAGCATCGCGCCGCGTTCCGGCTGCTCGCGATATACCGGTTGTTGACTGGTGACAATAGTTAACGCACGCGTGGTGGGGATCCCCAGATGGTGCAACGCCTCAGAGGCCAGAAACTCGCGGACAACCGAACGCAGCACCGCGCGGCCATCACCCATGCGTGAATACGGCGTCAGCCCGGCGCCCTTCAGGTGCCAGTCGCGGTGACTGCCGTCCGCCATGACCTGTTCGCCCAGCAAAATGCCGCGGCCATCGCCCAGTTGCCCGGCCCACACGCCGAACTGGTGGCCACTGTACACCTGCGCCAGCGGCTGCATGCCCGGCAGCAGCGTTTCTCCCGCCCAAATCGGGGTTTTATCCTGAGTAAACCAACTTTCATCCAGCCCCAGCTCGCGCGCCAGCGGCTCGCTATGGTACAGCAGGCGCGTATCCTTGAGCGGCGTCGGATTCAGAGCGGTGTAGAAACCAGGTAACTGTTGGTAGTAAGCGTTATCGAACTGCGGCATAGGCCCTCCGTTTCAGCGTAGTGTAGAGCGTGAACGGGCGGATTAACACCGAAGGAATGCAGGGAGAACGCATCCGCCTGCCGTCAGGACGGATGCAGGGAGTTTGGCGCTTCCGCCTGGCGGTGGGAACGCGGTTTAACGCTGGCGGACAAACGCGATTATCAGCCCCAAACGAGGTGAATAACGACGGCGGAATCACGTTAACCTCACCCCGCGCATTATTTACCTCATAGGGTGTAGTTTTTTATATCACTTCTTAATTATTGAACTCGCTGGGCATCGTTAGCAAAGCTTGCAGATTATCCACACCAACGCTGGGCCATAAAAAACCTTGCAGGCCTAAAACACCGGCGTATCTGAGTTTATTAAAATACTCTTTTTTCTCTATTCCTCCGACGATCACGCCGTTACATAACAGGTTGATATTCTTTAACAACGAGTCAATGACCACGTCATACCCCTGATGGGTAAACAGCTGCCAGTAAAAACGTTTGTCTATCTTTACGTAGTCAAACAAACCATCGTACAACGCGGTCAACGTGGCCTTACCGGAACCGAAATCATCGAGCCACAGCGTAAACATTTCGCTTAATCGCCGCACGCTCGGGTTGTTCTTACCGGCCGAAAGATTCGGAAAACTCTCACTCATTTCAAATGCAATAAAAGGATATTGCCCGATCCTTTGGCACAACGCCGAATCGGAAAGAATAAGCTCAACGATGGTTTCTTCGATATTGATGGTCAACTGTACGTTGTTATCGGTAAACCAAGCCGCATGCTGCTCCGCAAGTTTCAGTTGCTCATTAAATAACTCAATCCTTTGTTCAGGCGCCAATAAATTAATCCCAATTTCGGCCGGCATGGCTAAATCACCGTCGAGACTGTTGAAACGGCTCAACATTTCCACCGCCAACAGCCCGCCCTCCATTGAGTAAACAGGTTGAAAAACATAGCTACTAATAAAGTCAGCTTCGAGTTGGATGTTCATTTTAATGCCACAGGATGAATGGCTAGCGTATCATCGTATATCAATATATTTTATCGATCAATCCCTCTGGGATTAATCGGAAATATCAATGTAAATACCCATGAAATATCATTTAATTGATAGATTAAAGCTATACGACAATCGTAAAAGGCGCAAAGAAAAGCAGCCGGACTTATGCCAAGGTAGCCGCCAAACGCGTTATGCGAAAAGGTATTTGACTTAAGTTGAATGGATTTATGGCTAAATTTGACTTATCTCCTTTGTTTTATTTAAGAAAAATCCTAAATAAAGTAAAATAATCTTTCCTTCTTAACGCCAATTTTCCCTGCCGTTAACGACGACTGATTAAATTTAATAACGCATCAATTCCGCCCGTTATTCGCGGCATTGAAAACGTAAAAAAATGCCCACCTTGATTTTCAGAAAATCTGCGCTACCACCATGCAAAACGTCGATTTCAGCGATAAAAAAAGGGATGAGCACGCTCATCCCTTCATCACCAGGCCTGCGCTAGCGGATCGTTTCGCTCAGCCATTGCCGCAGCTCGGTTAATTCGGCCGCCTGCTGAGGATAGTCCGCCATCAGCCGGTCACAGCAAGCGGCAACGGACTCGCTTCGATACGCGCAGCCCGCCAGAATCTCCGCCAACCGCTGCAGCGGGGCGGGATTCAGGCTGTCGGTGAATACCTGCGCGCGAACAATCGCCCCCTTCTCCACATCGAAGAACAGGTCTACGCCGCCCCAGACAAAACGCTCGTTGAGCAAGTGGCTGAACGCCGGCGCCTTGCCAAAATTCCATTCCCAACTGCTCTGTTTGGCGAACTGCGCGGCAAAATCGGGCAGATCGGGGAATACATCCGGCGAAATGATCTCCGGCTCGGCCGTTTCGCCATAGTGGGCGAAGAAGGCCTGCACGATAGCGTCGCATACCTGCTCATGGCTGATGCCCGGCAAAAACTCCGCCAGGTTGGCGACGCGCGAACGCACCGAAGTGATACCCTTGGCCTGCAGCTTTTTGGGATCCGGGTTCAGGTAGTCCGCCAGCCGTTCCAGATCGGCATTCAGCAGCAGCGTGCCATGGTGGAAACCGCGATCCTGCGTTTCTCGATAGGCCGAGCCGGATATTTTGCGCGGCCCGTCGGCGGTTTCCATCACCAGATCGTTGCGCCCCGACGCGCCGGCTGTGACGCCCAACTGCCGCAGCGCTTGCAGAATGATGTCGGTCGAGACGCTCTTGTCGTAGCCCGGTTTGCCGGCCATAAAGGTGAAGCAGGTATTGCCCAGATCGTGAAATACCGCCCCGCCGCCGCTGCTGCGCCGCGCCAACCGAATGCCGTCCTGCTCCATACGCCGGGTATTGCACTCTTTCCAGGGGTTCTGCGACTGGCCAATCACCACCGTTTCGGCATTGCGCCACAGGAAGAGAATTTTTTGCGTGGTCATTTCGCGGAAGATGCACTCTTCCACCGCCAGGTTGAACCAGGGATCGTAGGAGTCGGAGATCAGTAAACGCAGGCTGTTCATGGCAGGCACCGTTCAAAACACGAGATGCCGCCATGATACACCAAATCAACGGGTTAAGGCTAAATGCGTCGCGCCTGCCAGTACACCCGCTTCCAGTAGACGTTATCGAGCGAGGAGCGGATCACCCCGCGGCTGGTCGACGCGTGGATAAATTGGTCGTTGGTATCGTAAATGCCGACGTGCAGGCCGTTCTCTCCGCCGCCGGTTTTGAAAAACACCAGATCGCCCGGCATCAGCTCATCGCGTGAAACCTTGGTGCCCAGTGAGGTTTGTTCTTCGGTCGAACGCGGCAGTTGCATGTCGAAGCGATCGCGGAACGTGCGGTAAACAAAGCCGGAACAATCTACGCCGCCGCGATCCAGACCGCCGTAACGGTATGGCGTGCCGTACCATTGGCGCAACTGTTCGTTGAGCTGGGCCACCACCACGATAGAGTCCGCGAGGCGGCCGCTGGGCGGCGGCGCATGGCTGCTACACCCGGCGAGGATCAAACTGGCTAATAAAAACCACACACGCATCCGCATAATATCCCTTCATTGAACACGTCGCCGCATTATGCCATCCGGTACACCACCACACCGCCTGCGAGGCAAAGCCGGCATCACGTAAGGAGAGCGCCATTTGGCGTTAATTTATCTCCCGCACGGTGAAAAAGGCAAGCGCCATAAGGGAGATAATGGCGGGATCGCCGGTTTTGGCGCTATTGCGGCGATTTTGTCTCGGGTTTGCTGTTAATCAGCCAGACGCCGAACAGAATAAACAGCGTGCCCAACGTTTTCAGCAGCGTAGCGGATTCGTTAAACCACGGCAGGATCACCGCCGCCAGGTAAACCAACGCATAGCTGACGCTCAGCAGAGGATAAGCGCGGTTTAACGGCAGATGGCGCAGCGCAAAGAACCAACACAGCATCGACAGCGCATAACCGAAGATGCCACCGCCCACCGCCAGCAGCGGCAGCCAGTAGTCGCCGATCAGCGCCAACGAGACGTCGGCGAACGACATCAGCGGGATTTGCACCATGCCCCACTTCATCAGCAACTGCGCCAGCGTCACCAGCAACACGCTGGCGGCGCCCCAGGCATAGCCCCTCATGAATGCACGCTCATCAGCAGGATCCCCAGCATAATCGACGCCACGCCGCACCAGTGGCGAACGGTTGTCGGCTCATGAAACAGCCAGCGCGCCGCCAGCGTCACCATTACGAAGTTCAGGCTGAGCATCGGGTAAGCCAGGCTGAGCGGCAGGCGTTGCAACACATTGAGCCACACCGCCATGCCCAGCCCCAACAGCAACACCGCCAGCGCCAACCAGCGCAGCGTCTGTTTCAGCCGCGCCTCGTCTGCCCGTTCCCAGCAGTGCGCCGCCTGTTTCTGGCACAGCTGCCCACCACAGGTGAGCAGGCTGACCACTATCACCAACAAAAAACCGATCATGGTTGCTGTTTATACCACATCAGCACCAGGCGGTTCATACGATCCACCTTGTCTGCGGCCGGCAGCTCCTGCGGCAGCGCTTCATCACGGGACAGCTGCAACACCAGCGACACATTTCCCTGCTTGCGCGCCTGCGCCAGCCACTGCGGGAAGTCGGCATCGCTGATCAGGTGCCCCTTGGCGTCCGGATACTCCAGACCATAGGCCACCTCGCCTTTCTGGCTGTACATCAGCACGTCGCTGCGCTTCAGTTCCCAGGCCAGGCCGGCCGCCAATCCGACGCTGTCGCTCAACACATAGCGGCTGTCGCTCAGTTCGGCCATCGTGGCGCGGGCGAAGTTTTGCGGCAGTTTGGAATCGGTCACCTGTTGCGGAATGGCGTAACCGATCACCAGGCACAGCAGCACCGGGCAAGCCGCCGCCCAGCGCCATTGGCGGCCGTTATCGCGCGCAGAAACCAGTGCGAACAGCAGCCAGCCGCCGAAGGCGATCAGGCCGAGCACTACTTTCGGCCACTCCTGGGGAGTAAACAGATGCGCTTTCGGCAGCAGACCGGAGCTTAACACCACCAGCGCCACGATGCCGATCAGCCCGAACAGGCCGTTCAACCAGGCGTTGGCCTTGAACAGCCTGGCGCGCAGCGTGGCGGCATAGTCTTCCGCATAGGCGGTCATCAGCAGCGCCAGCGGCGCCATGCACGGCAGAATGTAGGTCGGCAGCTTGCCTTTGGCGATGCTGAAGAAGATCAGCGGCATCAGCGCCCAACTCAGCAGGAAGAACAGCTCCGGACGCTGTACGCGCTCGCGCCAACCTTTGAGCAGCGCGCCGGGCAGCAGCGCCAACCAAGGCAGCACCGCCGCCAGCAGAACCGGCAGGTAATACCAGAACGGCGCCTTGTGTTGGGCATTATCTTCGGCGAAACGCTGAATATGCTCGACCCAGAAGAAATAATTCCAGAAATCGGGTTCGCGTTGCGCGATCGCCAGCGCCCACGGCAGGCTGAGCAGCGTAGCGGTCACGATCGCCACCGGGCCATAGCACAGCAGATCCTTGATGCGGCGTTGCTGAATGACAATCGGGATAACCGCGATCACCGGCACCGCCAGCGCCAGGAAGCCCTTGGTCATAAAGCCCATGCCGCAGGCCAGGCCCAGCAAGGCGTAAGCGCCCAGCTTGCCCTTGACCGAGGAGGCCTTCAGCGTCAGGTAATAGCTGACCATCGCCGCCGCCAGCCACAGCGAAATCATCGGATCCAACACGCTGTAAGTGCCGATGCTGAACACCAGCACCATCGACAGGAACATCAGCGCCGCCAGGCTGGCGCGGCGCGCATTGCGCCACATCAGCATCGCCAGCGCGAACACCAGCAATGCGGTCATGCCGGTGCTGAACACCGAGCCGAAGCGCACCGCAAAGTTGTTTTCGCCGAACAGCCATTGGCTGATGTTATTGAACCAGTAACCCGCTACCGGCTTTTCGAAATAGCGCAGCCCCAGCAGATGCGGCACCACCCAATCGCCGCGCTGCAGCATTTCACGGCTGATCTCGGCATAACGCGTTTCATCCGGCTGCCACAGCAGGCGGCCATTAAGCGGGATCAGGTAAACCAGAGAAAAAAAAACGGCCAGCAGAATGGCCCAGGATCCTTTTAGCGCCTTCATGTAACGTCCTTCACATCGGTTTGACAGCCCAGCCAACCTTCGCGGCCGGGGAAAGGAGCGCGCTTGATGCGGCCCAACGGCAGTGACGCCAAATCTTGCGGTAACAGCGCGCTCAGCGGACAGAATTCGATGCCCTGCCGCTGTGCGCGTTGCAATAACTGTTCGAACATCGCCGTCTGCGACATGCCTTCCACTTCGGTGTGAATGGTGTACACCGGCACGCCGCGATCGTTCTCGATGGCGCGCAGAATATAGTCGTTGAAGTCGGCCATACTGACTTCGCTGCCAATCACTTCATCGAAGGTCGGCAACGTCACCGGGATCTGCACCGTACCGTGACGCCCGTCGCTCAGCACCGGACGGAACGGATGAGTGCCGCGGCAATCGCTGTTGTAATGGAAGCCGAAGCGCTGCTTGACCTCCAGCACGCGCGTATCGGCGCGCCAGCCCGCCACGGCGGAGCATTTCACCGGCTGGCCGGTGCAGGCGCTCAGGGCGTCGACACCCAATTGCACCTGCTCGGTCAATTGCGCCTCGCTCCACTTGCCGACCTTGGCCTGCCAGCCCTGGTGATCCCAGGCGTGCAGCCCGACTTCATGGCCAGCTTCGGCGGTGCGCTTCATCAGCGGCCCCAGCGCGCGCGAAATATTGCGCCCCGGCCAGGCGGTGCCGGCCAGCAGAATATCCAGGCCGTACAGCGAGGCGGCGTTCGAACGCAGCATTTTCCACAGAAATTTCGGACGCAAAAGGCGCCAAAGATGGCGCCCCATGTTGTCCGGTCCCACGCTGAAGAAGAAGCTGGCCTGAATGTCGTACTTTTCGAACAGGTCCAGCAACTGCGGCACCCCTTCACGGGTGCCGCTGAAGGTATCTACATCAACCCGCAGACCGACTTTCTTCATGCACCGTTCCCTTCCTGAACGGTTGTGCGCAGGAAGTAGTCCAGCGTATCGGCGACGGTTTGCTTCATCTCGATGGTCGGCTGCCAACCCAGCAGGCGGTGAGCGTTTTTGATGCTCGGCGTGCGGTGCTCGACGTCCTGGTAACCTTTGCCGTAGTAGCTGCTGCTCTCTACGTCCTTGAAGCCGGCAAACGGCGGGAAGCGATCGCGCAACGGGTGGTTGTTGAAGCTTTCCAGCAGCATTTCCGCCAGCTCGCGAATGCTCGCTTCGTTGGTCGGGTTGCCGATGTTGACGATCTGGCCGTCGCACAGGCCGTCGCGGTTCTCGATGATGCGGAACAGCGCTTCGATGCCGTCGTTGATGTCGGTGAAGCAACGTTTCTGCGCGCCGCCGTCCATCAGTTTGATCGGCGAACCTTCCACCAGGTTGAGGATCAGTTGGGTGATGGCGCGGGAAGAGCCGATGCGCGCAGCGTCCAGGTTATCCAGGCGCGGCCCCATCCAGTTGAACGGACGGAACAGCGTGAACTTCAGGCCTTCTTTGGCGCCGTAAGCCCAGATCACCCGATCCAGCAGCTGTTTGGAGACCGAATAGATCCAGCGCTGCTTGTTGATTGGCCCGACGATCAGACGCGAATGGTCTTCGTCGAACTCTTTATCGTCGCACATGCCGTACACTTCAGATGTGGACGGGAAGATGATGCGCTTGTTGTATTTCACGCAGTCGCGAACGATCTTCAGGTTCTCTTCGAAGTCCAGCTCGAACACGCGCAGCGGGTTACGGGTGTATTCGATCGGCGTCGCGATCGCCACCAGCGGCAGCACCACGTCGCATTTTTTGATGTGATACTCGATCCACTCGGAGTGGATGCTGATGTCGCCTTCCACAAAGTGGAAACGCGGGTTGTCGAGGAAGCGGCTGATGGCGTCGGAACCGATATCCAGACCGTAGATGTCGTAGCGGTCATCGCGCAGCAGGCGCTCGGTCAGGTGGTTGCCGATGAAGCCGTTGACCCCGAGGATCAGCACGCGGGTGCGGCGTTTCATTACGGCATTCGGCTTGGCGGCCAAACGCACGTCGGTGACGATACCCATTTCCTGCGCCAGGCGGCTGCCCTGCACATACAGACCGCTGTCGTTCTGACCGGCGACGATCTCCAGCGCACCTTCGCCACAGGCGATGACCAGCGGCGCGGTGCTCAGCACGGTGCCCGGCTGTTTATCGTGTTGGGTGTCCAGCACGCGAGAGCGCCAGACGATCAGCTTGCGCTGGCCGAGGTGGCTGAAGGCACCCGGGTACGGCTCGGTGACGGCGCGCACCAGGTTGTTGATCTCTTTGGCGGATTTGTGCCACAGGATCTCGCCGTCCGCCGGGGTGCGGCGACCGAAGTAGCTGGCCTGAGACTCATCCTGCCGGGTGAAAGTGGCGGTGCCGTTCTTCAGTTTCGGCAGCTGCTCTTTCAACACGATCTGCGCGGCTTCCAGCACTTTTTTGTGCAGCGTCAGCGCGGTGTCGCTGTCGGCAATGGTCACTTTCTGCTGACCGACGATGTCACCGGCGTCCGGGCGTTTCACCATTTTGTGCAGCGTGGCGCCGGTTTCGGTTTCGCCATTCACCAGCGCCCAGTTCACCGGCGCGCGACCGCGGTAACGCGGCAGCAACGAGCCGTGCAGGTTGAAACCGCCCTGCGGCGCCAGCGACAAGATCTCGTCGCTCAGCATGTGGCGGTAATAGAACGAGAAGATCACGTCCGGCTGCAGTGCGCGAATGCGGTCAACCCACAGCGGGTGATTTACGTCTTCCGGCGCATAGACCGGCAGATCCAATTCGGCGCCCAAACGGGCCACAGAGGAGAAGAAGTTGTTCTCACCAGGGTCGTCGGTGTGCGTGAACACGGCCTGCACGTCATAACCCGCCTCAGTCAGCGCTTTCAGACCTGCGCAGCCAATATCATGGTAAGCAAATACAATAGCTTTCATCATTCTTCTTCCTGAGTATTGTGGTCATGCTGTGCACCGACCACTTTCTGAACAAAATAGCGAGGACGCGCACGCACGTCGGTATAGATGCGGCCGATGTATTCACCCAACAGCCCCATGCCGACAAACTGGGCGCCGATAAAGGTGAACAGGACGGCGAAAAGGGTGAACACGCCGCCGGCGGCCCATTCAGGGCCGAGCAGCAGACGCAGCGCAATCAGCACCAGCGCCAGCACAAACCCGGACAGCGCCACGACGCTGCCGACCACGCTGAGCAAACGCAGCGGCGTGGTGGTGAGGCAGGTGATCAGGTCATACATCAGGTTGATCAGCTTCATCAGGCTGTACTTGGAGTCGCCAAACTCGCGCTCAGCGTGGCGCACGTCGATCTCGGTGGTACGGCGGGCGAAGGTGTTCGCCAGAATCGGGATAAAGGTGCTGCGCTCATGACAGTGCAGCATCGCCTCAACGATATGACGACGGTAGGCGCGCAGCATGCAGCCGTAGTCCCCCATCGACTTGCCGGTGGCGCGTTGAATCATCATGTTGATCACGCGCGAGGCACTTTTGCGGAACCAGGAGTCCTGACGGTTGGCGCGCACGGTGCCCACCACGTCATAGCCCTCTTCCGCCACGCTAACCAAACGAGGGATCTCCTCCGGCGGGTTCTGCAGATCGGCGTCCAGCGTAATCACCAGATCGCCGGTCACCTGGTTGAAACCGGCCATGATCGCCGAGTGTTGGCCGTAGTTGCGGTTCAGCAAAACGGCGATCACGTGGCTGCCCGGCTTTTCCGCCGCCGCGGTCAGCATGTCAGCGGAGTTGTCGCTGCTGCCATCGTCGACGAGGATGATTTCATAAGGTTGAGATAACTGCTTACAGGCGGCAGTAGTACGCTCCAGCAACGCCGGCAGGCTTTCCTGCTCGTTGTATACCGGAATGACTACCGACACTTTTTTAATCGGTTCAACGCGAGACACGTAAAGACTCCACAACAGAAGACAAGGCATTGACCACGCGATCCACGTCGGCGTCGGTCATGTCAGGGAATAGCGGTAAGGTGCACAGCCGCGCCGAGTTCCATTCGGTATTCGGCAAAGAAAGCTGTGGATAACGCTCACGGTAGAATTTCTGGGTGTGCGCGGCGCGGAAATGCAGCCCGGTGCCGACGCCAACCTCTTTCAGGCGCTCCATCAGCTGGTCGCGATCGATGCCGCAACGCGCCGGATCGACGCGGACCATGAACAGGTGCCAGGCGTGGTCATGCGGATAATCCGGCACGCCCAACGGTTGGAACGGCGAGCCTTCCAACGCGCTCAGGTAGCGCTGTGCCAGCGCCTTACGCCGTGCGTTCAGCTCAGCGAAGCGCGACAGTTGCACCACGGCGATCGCCGCGTGAATGTCGGACAGGTTGTACTTGTAACCCGGCTCCACCACTTCGGCCTGCGGTTTGCGGCCTAGCTGCTGGCGATCGAAGGCATCGACGGCCAGACCATGGAACTTCAGACAACGCAGGCGATCCGCCAGCGCATCGTCATCGGTGGCGATCAGACCGCCTTCGGCGCAGGTCACGTTTTTAATCGCATGGAAAGAGAAAATCGCCGTGCCGCGTGCGCCGACCCATTCGCCGTTGTAGCGCGTGCCGACCGCGTGGGCGGCGTCTTCGATCAGCGGTAAGCGGTGGCGTTCGGCCACGGCGCGCAGCGCATCCATCTGCAGGGGAGCACCGGCATAATGCACCGGAACAATCGCTTTGGTTTTGGGGGTGATGGCAGCCTCGACATCGGCAGCGCTGACCATCAAGGTCTCACGGTCAACGTCGATCATCACCGGCGTAGCGCCCAGCAGTTCGATCATGTTGAGGGTGGAAACCCAGGTTTGCGAAGGGGTGATGACTTCGTCGCCGGGCCCGATGCCCAGCGCCATCAGCGTGATGTGCATGCCCGCGGTGGCGGAACTGACGGCGATGGCGTGCTTACAGCCGAAAGTGGAACAGAAGTCATTTTCCAGTTGCTGGTTTTGCGGCCCGGTGGTGATCCAGCCGGAACGCAACACTTTCTCTACCGCGGCGATTTCTTCGTCGCCAATGGCCGGACGAGAGAAAGGCAAAAATTGATCCATAGTTAACCCCAAACGTATCGAACTGCTTTTGATGACACTGTAAATCCCTTTCGTTTAACGAATATTAAACGCCAGAGAAGAATCGTTTCCGTGGATTAACTGCCAATGTAAGGCCGCAAGCTTAACTAAACCTTAAGACGAGGCTTGTCATCAGTAAGAGAACTGATGGATAGGCGCTGTCATCATTAATTTAAATTTATTATGTAAATCAGGTAATTATATTTATTAATAATTATTTACTTATTTTATTTTTGCCGAATCAAGCGTAGCACGTCATTGGCGTTTTTCAAGAAAACTCACGAGAAAATGAGAGGCGGCACAATAATAGCCGATGATTACCCGGCTATTTATATTCACTACGTTTAGTTTTCGTTTATATTTATACCCCAGGGCGAATTAAGCCGTGCGGGTCATGATCCAACGCTGGTTCCCCACCCATTGCAGGTGGAAATCCACTTCATAGATCTGCGACAACAGTGCGGGCGCCATCACCTCACGGGTGATGCCCTGCGCGACCAACTGCCCAGCGTGCAACAACCAAACCCGATCGGCCTGCTGCAGGGTATGATTCAGATCGTGTGCGCACACCAGCGCGCTGCGCCCACTTTGGCAGAATTCGCGCAGCAGGCGATCCAGCGCGACCTTTTGCGCCACATCCAGGCTATTGGTTGGTTCATCCAGCAACAACAATCGGCTGTGCGGGTTAACGCTGGGCCACACCTGCAGCAATACCGCCGCCAGCCGCACCCGTTGCCATTCTCCACCTGAAAGCTGTGTCAGCATGCGTGACAGTTTATCCACCAGCTTCAACCGCTGGCACAGATAGAGGATGGTGTGTTCCACCTCGGTTTGCGCCGCGCCGGCAGGCCGGTGCAACGCCAAATACTGAAACACCGGCATCAGCGACACCGGCGGCTGTTGCTGGCTGAGATAACCGCGTCGGCGCGCCAGCTCGCTCCCCGGATAATCGGAGAGCGCGCGTCCGTCCAGGCAGACTTCGCCCCGCCCCGGCAGCATACCCGCCACCCGCGCCAGCAGGGTACTCTTCCCTGCGCCATTTGGGCCGATCAGGTGAACCTGCAACCCGCCGTCAATCTGTGCCGAAAAAGGCGCCAGGCGCCCCGCCACCCCAACCTCAACGAGTTGCAGCATCCGTATTATCCTGCCAGCGCTTGTTTCACCGCCGCCACCAGCGCCGGATCCTCAGGTGTGGTGTCCGGCGAGAAGCGCTGGATCACCGTGCCGTCGCGCGCGATAAGGAATTTCTCGAAGTTCCACAGAATATCGCCGGGATGCTTCGGCGCACGCCCTTTGCTGGTCATCCGCGCCAGGAACTCGCTGCCTTCCGGCGCGACGGCCTCCGGCTGTGCGGCAATCAACGCTTGGTACAGCGGATGACGGTGTTCGCCGTTCACCTCAATCTTGGCAAACATTGGGAATTGCACGCCGAAGGTGCCGCGGCAAAACGCCAGGATCTCTTCGTTGCTGCCCGGCTCCTGGCCCAGGAATTCATTGGACGGGAACCCCAGGACTTCCAGCCCCCGCTCGCGATAGGTTTCGTACAGCGCTTCCAGCCCTTCGTACTGCTTGGTCAGGCCGCACTCCGAGGCCACGTTGACCACCAGCAGCACTTTGCCCTGATAGGCACCCAGCGTGGTCGTCTGATTTTCGATGGTTTGTAACGGCAGGTTGTCGATTGGCTTGCTCATCGGTTGTCATCCTTTGGTTTTTTAATGGCAGGTGAATGAAGAAAACTACCTTACGCCTTTTGTCCGGGTCAGTAACCAGATAAATAGCGGCGCCCCCAGCGTGGCTGTCACCACGCCGATCGGCAGCTCGGCCGCCAGCAGCGCAACGCGGGCGATCACATCGGCCACCAGCAACACCCCGGCTCCCGCCAGCGCGCAGGCCGGCAGCAGATAGCGCTGGTCTGTCAGGCCGGTGAGCCGCAAAATATGCGGGATCACCAGCCCAACGAAGCCGATCACCCCGGCGAGCGCCACGCTGACGCCAACCAGCCAGCCGATCGCCAGCACCAGCAGGTTACGCCACACATGCAGCGACAGCCCGAGCTGGCGCGCCTGCACCTCGCCCAGCGCCATCAGGTTGAGCGCTCGGCCCTGGCCACACAGCCACAGCAACACCGGCAGCAGCGCCAGCACCAGCCACTTTTGGCGCCAGTCGACGCCGCCGAAACCGCCCATCATCCAGTACATCAGCTGCCGCAGATCGAGGCTGGTGCTGAAATAGACCGCCCAGGTCATCAGCGCGCTGCACACGATGCCCAGCGCTACGCCGACCAGCAACAACCGAGCATTGGTCAGACGTCGCCGGCGAGCGAAGCCCAGCAGCAAGAAGGTCATCGCCAGCGCACCGGCTATCGCGGCGGCGCTCATCAGCGCCACCGGCAACAAACCGTGCCCCAACAACACCGTCAGCACCAGCGCTACGCCGGCGCCGTTAGCTACGCCCAGCAGACCGGGCTCCGCCAGAGGATTTTCAAACAGCGCCTGCATCACCGCGCCCGCCACCGCCAGGGCGGCGCCGACCAGCATCACCGCCAGCGCGCGCGGCAAACGCAGTTGCCAAACAAACAGTTGAGCTCGATCGCTGAACCACTCTGACGGCCATATCCATTGGTCGCCGGCGCAAAGGCTGACCAGCAACGCCACCGCCACGCCCAGCGCCAACAGACTGAGCTGGCGTTTATCGCGGTAGCGTTGATGTTGCAACAGTAAGGTGAAGGTACGGCTGGTTGGCATGCGCGGCGGTTCCCTGCCGGCCGCTGTCGTGGCCGGATAATTGACGTTTGAGTCGAATATTAGGGGGTTAACGCCGCAAGGGGAAGTCTTGCGTAGATAGTGGCTCAGGAAAGCAGCAGCTGGCCTTGCCCGTCATCGCAACAATGATGGCAAAACCAGCCGCCGATAAACTCAGGGATTAACGATGCGGGCCGGAGTTGCCCGGTGGATAAGGTTGGCCGCGGCCGCCATCGCGGCGGTCATGGTCACCGCGATCGTCATGACGGCGGTCGTGGTCGCCACTATCGCGATCGCCGTGGAATGGATTGCCGCTGCGTTCCGGCCCACGATGCTCATAGCCACGCGGCGGCGAAGGTTGCCAGCGTCCGCCGTCCCAGTACATACCGCGCGCATTGCGCTCACCCAGGCCGCGGCCCTGGTGCGCATGCCACCACTGCGGTGGACGCCAGTCGTAGCCATCCCAGTAGTAGCCGCGACGGTCCTGATCCCCCAGATGCAGAGAAACGCCCGGCACGTTGATATCGACGGAGACATCGGCCTTCGCCGCCAGCGGCAGCAACAGCGGGAAACACACCAGCAACAGGATCTTTTTCATTTCACCTTCTCACTCTATTTTCTTGCTGCAGTGGTTATATCAGCGTGCTTATTTAACGACTATCTCACCGATGCCTATTTTCAGATTGTTTTCGACGGCCTTACACAATCCCTACACTGTTTGCCGCCGCCTTTAATTATCATAACCACTGACAAGATTTAACGAATAACTGACGTCTCTCAAGCGGCGCGGCAATTATAGTTAAATGGATTTCCACCGGAGGATTATAAGATGATTAAACGTATCGGTATGCTGCTGACCGTTGTAGCCCTGGCCTCAACCCTGAGCGCCTGCTGCTGGGGCCCGCACGGGGGCGGTGGCCACCGCGGCGACGGCCCTGGCCATTATTACGGCCGTTATTGAAACAATAAATATGGCTGCTCACCACACAAAATAAGATATAAGAATACTCCGTAATTTAGATTAAATAAATTTTCGCCGAGGTGATTTAATGAATAATCTTAATTCATGCATTGCCCATTAGGAATGGGCTGAATTTTGTCTCAGAAAAGAAAAAGGCCGCGCAAGCGGCCTTTTTTGATGTCACGTCACTCACCCTTTCGGGCTGGCGTTTTCTACCCGGCTTTTCAGCTTCTGCCCCGGACGGAAGGTCACCACACGGCGCGCCGTAATCGGAATGTCTTCGCCGGTCTTCGGGTTACGCCCCGGACGTTGGTTCTTGTCACGCAGATCAAAGTTGCCAAAACCCGACAGTTTTACCTGTTCGCCATTCTCAAGAGCCCGACGGACCTCTTCAAAGAACAGTTCCACCAGGTCTTTGGCGTCCCGTTTGCTAAGCCCAAGCTTCTCAAACAGGTGTTCTGACATTTCAGCTTTAGTAAGCGCCATAGGTTCAATCCCTCAAGGATGCTTGGAATCGCTGTTTTAGAGCCTCTACGCATTTTGCAACGGTAGCGGCTATCTCCTCTTCTTCCAGTGTACGAGCGGTATCCTGCAATACCAGACTGATAGCCAGGCTCTTGTCACCTTCTGCCACGCCCTTGCCACGGTACACGTCAAACAAGTTTACGCCAACTACCTGATTTGCGCCAACTTTCTTACACTCGGCCAAAATATCTTCTGCGGGGACGTTTTCAGCCACCACAATGGCGATATCACGGCGGTTTGCCGGGAAGCGCGAAATCTCCCGCGCCTGAGGCACGGCGCGGCTCGCAAGCTTGTTCCACTCCAGTTCAAACACCACGGTGCGGCCGTTAAGATCCAGTTTACGTTCAAGTTCCGGGTGAACCACACCGATGAAACCTACGCGTTCGCCGTGCAAATAAATCGCCGCACTTTGCCCTGGATGCAGGGCTGGATTGGCTTCCGCCCGGAACTGAATTTCGGATAATTTACCGGTCAGCTCGAGGACGGACTCCAGATCCCCTTTTAAATCATAGAAGTCGACGGGCTTGCGCGCCAGATCCCAATGTTCATCGTGCGTATGGCCGGCGATCACGCCCGCCAGCATGACATCCTGACGGATACCCAGATCTGCCGCACTATCAGGCACAAAGCGCAGGCCGCTTTCGAACAGGCGCAGACGCGTCTGCTGGCGGTTCTGGTTATACACCACCGCAGACAGCAGGCCGGTCCACAGCGACAGGCGCATCGCCGACATTTCTACCGAAATCGGGCTTGGCAGGATCAGCGCTTCTTCATTCGGGTGCAGCAGCGCCTGCACCTTCGGATCGACGAAGCTGTAGGTGATCGCTTCCTGATAACCGTGATCGACCAGCATGGTCTTCACGCGCTTCAGCGTCAGATCGGCTTCGCGATGCTGGGTCATCACCAGATCGGCGCGCACCGGCACATCCGGGATGTTGTCGTAGCCGTAAACGCGCGCCACTTCTTCCACCAGATCCTCTTCGATCTCCATATCGAAACGCCAGCTTGGCGCGACCGCTTGCCAGCTGTCGCCCTGCTCGGTCACCTGGCAACCCAGGCGGCGCAGAATGTCACTGACCTGCTCGCTTGGCACCACGTGGCCGATCAGGCGATCCAGTTTCTCGCGGCGCAGCGTGATGGTGGCGCGCTTCGGCAGTTCGTTCTCGTGGGTCACGTCGATAATCGGGCCGGCCTGACCGCCGCAAATATCGAGCAGCAGGCGCGTGGCGCGTTCCATCGCTTTGTACTGCAGCGCCGGATCGACACCGCGCTCATAGCGGTGAGAAGCGTCGGTGTGCAGGCCGTGACGACGCGCGCGGCCGGTGATCGACAGCGGGCTGAAGAAGGCGCATTCCAGCAGCACGTCCTGAGTTTCCCCGTTGACGCCGGAATGCTCGCCACCGAAGATGCCGCCCATCGCCAACGCTTTTTGATGATCGGCGATCACTAAGGTGTCGGCGTTCAGTTTGGCTTCACTGCCGTCCAGCAGCCTCAGCGTTTCGCCTTCTTCCGCCATGCGCACCACGATGCCGCCGTCGATGCGGCTCAGATCGAAAGCGTGCATCGGCTGGCCAAGCTCCAGCAGCACATAGTTGGTGACGTCAACCACCGCATCGATGGAGCGGATACCGCAGCGACGCAGTTTTTCACGCATCCACAGCGGGCTTGGCGCCTTGACGTCGATGCCTTTCACCACGCGGCCCAGATAGCGCGGGCACGCCTGCGGCGCGTCAACGCGGATCGGCAGCGTGGCGTCAATCGCAGCGGCCACCGGGCTCATGTCTGGCTCGGTCAGCGCCACCTGGTTCAGTACGCCCACGTCGCGCGCGACGCCGATGATACCCAGGCAGTCGGCGCGGTTCGGGGTAACGCTGATCTCGATGGTGTTGTCGTTCAGTTTCAGGTAGTCACGGATGTCGGTGCCGATCGGCGCATCCAGCGGCAACTCGATGATGCCGTCATGATCGTCGGAAATGCCCAGCTCGGAGAACGAGCACAGCATGCCTTCCGAAGGCTCGCCGCGCAGCTTGGCGGCTTTGATTTTGAAATCGCCCGGCAGCACCGCGCCCACGGTGGCGACCGCCACTTTCAGGCCGGTACGGCAGTTCGGCGCGCCGCAAACGATGTCGAGCAAGCGGTCGCCGCCAACGTTGACCTTGGTGACGCGCAGTTTGTCGGCGTTCGGGTGCTGACCGCACTCGACCACTTCACCCACCACAACGCCGTTAAACGCGCCGGCAACCGGATCCACGCCGTCCACTTCCAGGCCGGCCATGGTGATTTGATCGGATAATGCTTCGCTGCTGATGGCCGGGTTTACCCACTCGCGCAACCAGAGTTCACTGAATTTCATGTGATATTCCCGCCTTACTTAAACTGTTTGAGGAAACGCAGATCGTTTTCGAAGAATGCGCGCAGGTCGGTGACGCCGTAACGCAGCATCGTCAGGCGCTCCATGCCCATGCCGAAGGCGAAGCCGGAGTAAACTTCCGGATCGATGCCGACGTTGCGCAGCACGTTCGGATGCACCATGCCGCAGCCCAGCACTTCCAGCCACTTGCCGTTCTTGCCCATCACGTCCACTTCAGCGGACGGCTCGGTGAATGGGAAGTAGGACGGACGGAAACGAACCTGCAGGTCTTCTTCAAAGAAGTTGTTCAGGAAATCGTGCAGCGTGCCCTTCAGGTTGGTGAAGCTGATGTCTTTATCGACGATCAGACCTTCCATCTGGTGGAACATCGGGGTGTGAGTCTGATCGTAGTCGTTACGGTAAACGCGGCCCGGCGCAATGATACGGATCGGCGGCTGTTGGTTCTTCATGGTGCGGATCTGCACGCCGGAAGTCTGGGTGCGCAGCAGGCGTGTGGCGTCGAACCAGAAGGTATCGTGGTCGGCGCGCGCCGGGTGGTGCCCAGGGATGTTCAGCGCGTCGAAGTTATGATAATCGTCTTCAATCTCCGGGCCGGTGGCAACGGAAAAGCCCAACTCGCCGAAGAAGGTTTCGATACGGTCGATGGTGCGGGTCACCGGATGCAGGCCGCCGTTCTCCATGCGACGGCCCGGCAGGGAGACGTCGATGGTTTCAGCCGCCAGGCGCGCGTTCAGCGCGGCGCTTTCCAGCGCGTTCTTACGCGCGTTCAGCGCGTCCTGCACCTCTTGCTTGGCCTGGTTGATCACCGCGCCGGCCGCCGGACGGTCTTCCGCCGGTACGTCACGCAGAGACTGCATCTGCAAGGTGAAATGACCTTTCTTGCCAAAATATTCGACGCGCACCAAATCTAACGCGGCAACATCCTGGGCATCTTCTACGGCTGCCTTGGCATTGGCAACCAGCTCTGCGAGATGTGGCATTGCTTTCCTCTTCCTCTGGCCGGGATGGCCCTAAGTAATTGTTATCTATATTCGAACACGCCTTTGACCATTATTCAAAGACTTTTCAATACGTTGCCGGCCGGCCGGCTCGCCTGCGCGGCGCATGGCCCGCGTTGCGTCTGCCGCCCTCACCGCAACGCCTGGCAAGGCGAGACGATGGCCAAAAACAAAAAAGCCTCCACGAGGGAGGCTTAGGCGCTACTTTTCGTTTCTTTTCTTACGCGCAAAGCCTCCTGAAATCAGGCGCTAAAGTAAAAAAAGAAACGAAAAAGAGCTGCGTGCATGATTGCGGTACCTTGTCGATAATTGTCCACCAGTGATATAGCGGCGGGCAATAAAAGTCAATATTTGTCGCTGAAAACAAAGATTAAAAGAGGGAGCAAGCTCCCTCTTCAACTGACTTACGCCAGAGCTGCTTTCGCTTTCTCAACCAGTGCGCCGAAGGCCACTTTGTCGAAGACTGCGATGTCAGCCAGGATCTTACGGTCAATTTCGATCGAGGCTTTTTTCAAGCCGTTGATGAACTTGCTGTAAGACAGACCGTTCTGACGAGCAGCTGCGTTGATACGTGCAATCCACAGCTGACGGAACTGACGCTTACGTTGACGACGGTCACGGTAAGCATACTGACCTGCTTTGATTACTGCCTGGAAGGCAACACGATATACGCGCGAACGGGCACCGTAGTAACCTTTCGCCTGCTTCATGATTTTCTTGTGACGTGCGCGTGCAATTACACCACGTTTTACGCGAGCCATATGCTCTCTCCTAAAGTCTTATTCTAAATTCAAAAAAAATGGCTTATGCGTACGGCAGGCACGCGGTAACCAGGACCAGATCGTTTTTAGACACCATGCCTTTCGGACGCAGGTGACGTTTACGCTTGGTTGCTTTTTTGGTCAGAATATGACGCAGGTTGGCATGTTTACGCTTAAAACCACCGCTGCCGGTTTTTTTGAAGCGCTTGGCTGCACCACGTACAGTTTTAATCTTTGGCATTTTAATTAAATCCACTTCGCATTGTTAAACAACGAATCAGTTGGGCGAATAAAACCCACACAGCGCAAGCGCCGCGCGGGTTCCATTACTTGTAAGCCTTACTGTTTCTTCTTAGGAGCGAGCACCATAATCATCTGGCGGCCTTCGATCTTCGTAGGGAAGGATTCGACCACTGCCAGATCCATATCTTCACACAGGTCTTTACGGACGCGGTTAAGCACTTCCATACCGATCTGCTGGTGCGCCATCTCACGCCCACGGAAACGCAGGGTGATTTTGGCTTTATCGCCATCTTCCAGAAAGCGAATCAGGTTGCGTAGTTTGACCTGATAGTCGCCATCATCGGTGCCAGGACGGAATTTGATTTCCTTGACCTGAATAACTTTTTGCTTCTTCTTCTGTTCTTTCGTCGACTTGCTCTTCTCGTAGAGGAATTTGCCGTAATCCATGATTCGGCAAACTGGCGGTTCGGCATTTGGGCTGATTTCTACTAAATCAACGCCCGCTTCCTCAGCTTTTTCAAGAGCTTCATTCAGACTGACAATACCAATCTGCTCGCCATCGACGCCGGTTAGGCGAACTTCTTGCGCGCGAATTTCTCTGTTAATGCGATTAGGACGCGCCGGTTGAACTCGTTTTCCGCCTTTAATACTTTATTCCTCCAGTTGATGAAGACTACGGCTGCGAATCTCTTTCAGCAGCTTGTCTACGACTTCGTTTACGTCCAGGCTTCCCAGGTCTTTGCCACGGCGGGTACGAACGGCAACTTTGCCAGCTTCGACCTCTTTGTCGCCGCACACCAACATGTAAGGGACTCGACGTAAAGTATGTTCGCGAATTTTAAAGCCAATCTTCTCATTTCTCAAGTCCGCTTTCACGCGAATACCTGCATCCTGCAGTTTTTTGGTCAATTGCTGGACGTAATCAGACTGGCTGTCGGTGATATTCATCACCACCACCTGCACCGGAGCGATCCAGGTCGGGTAGAACCCGGCGTATTCTTCGGTCAGGATACCGATGAAGCGTTCCATGGAGCCCAAAATGGCGCGGTGAATCATTACCGGCACGACGCGATCGTTGTTTTCGCCAACGTACGACGCGCCCAAACGGCCCGGCAAGAAGAAATCGAGCTGCACGGTACCACATTGCCATGCGCGATCCAAACAATCATGCAGGGTAAATTCAATTTTCGGTCCGTAGAAGGCGCCCTCGCCCGGCTGGTACTCGAACGGAATGCCGTTCTCGGTCAGCGCGGCGGCCAGGTCTTCTTCCGCACGGGTCCACATGTCGTCGGTGCCGATGCGTTTTTCCGGGCGAGTCGACAGCTTGACGGCGATCTTGTCGAAGCCGAAAGTGCCGTACACGTCATAGACCATGCGAATGCATTCGTTCACTTCGGCGCGCACCTGCTCTTCGGTACAGAAGATGTGGGCGTCATCCTGCGTGAAGCCGCGCACGCGCATCAGGCCGTGCAGGGAACCCGAAGGCTCGTTGCGGTGGCAGCTGCCGAATTCGCCCATGCGCAGCGGCAAATCGCGGTACGACTTCAGGCCCTGGTTGAAGATCTGCACGTGACCCGGGCAGTTCATCGGCTTGATGCAGTATTCGCGGTTTTCCGACGCGGTGGTGAACATGGCGTCTTTGTAGTTTTCCCAGTGGCCGGTTTTTTCCCACAGCACGCGGTCCATCATAAACGGACCTTTCACTTCCTGGTACTGGTACTCTTTGAGCTTCATGCGCACGAAGGCTTCCAGCTCGCGGAAGATAGTCCAACCGTCGTTGTGCCAGAACACCATGCCCGGCGCTTCTTCCTGCATGTGATACAGATCGAGCTGTTTGCCGATCTTGCGGTGATCGCGCTTGGCCGCCTCTTCCAGGCGTTGCAGGTAGGCGTTCAGCTGCTTCTTGTCTGCCCAGGCGGTACCGTAGATACGCTGCAGCATTTTGTTTTTGCTGTCACCGCGCCAGTAAGCGCCGGAGGTTTTCTGCAGCTTGAAATGGTGGCAGAAACGCATGTTCGGCACGTGCGGGCCGCGGCACATGTCGATGTATTCTTCGTGGTGATACAGGCCAGGACGATCGTCATGGCTGATGTTCTCATCCAGGATCGCCACTTTATAGATTTCGCCGCGCTCAGCGAAGGTGTCGCGGGCTTCTTGCCAGCTGACCTTCTTCTTGATGACGTCGTAATCCTTATCGGCCAACTCGTGCATCCGCTTTTCCAGCAGATCCAGGTCTTCCTGCGTCAGGGTGCGGTCGATATCCACGTCATAATAGAAACCGTTGTCGATAACAGGACCGATCGCCATTTTGGTATCCGGCCACAGCTGCTTGATCGCATGACCCAGCAGGTGCGCGCAGGAGTGGCGCATGATTTCCAGACCGTCTTCGTCTTTGATGGTGATGATGGCCAGCTGCGCATCCGATTCGATCAGATCGCTGGCATCAACCAGTTCGCCATTGACGCGACCGGCGATACAGGCTTTCGCCAGGCCAGGGCCGATATCGCGCGCGACATCCATTGGGGAAACGGGGTGGTCGAAATGACGCTGACTACCGTCAGGAAGAGTAATAACAGGCATTAATAATTCCTTATCTACAGTGGTGACCCACACGACAGATCACATGAAGAAATACAATGTTGTTTAACTACAAGATGTTATCGACGCTATCCAGCTTTACCCTGCCAGATATGTACACGCATAGAGACACAGTTTCAAATGTACTATGTTGTTACGTCATAACGGGATAATGAGTTTATCACTTTAGAAAGGCCATCTTCCACCAAAGGATTGAGCAAAAATTCGCTGAATGGGCGTAAAGCCTGATAAGAAAGGGAGGAGCCTCCCCTCCCTCTAAAACTAAAGCGCTTGCAAAAATCAATACCAGTTAAACTTGGCCGGGAAGCAGATCTGAACCGTAATGCTGCTGCCGGGTTTGAAGTCACTCATTTTCAATCGCGCCGCATCGCTGCACTCGCGATCCGAATGCAGGTAGAGCTGCTGATTGTTCATGGTGACGCCTTTGACTTCTTTTTTCTGGCTAAAGCTGCCAACAACCGTGCCGGCGCCATTCTTGACGTCGATATTCTCGGTTGTGACGATGCTGTAACCCGATACCATGGACGTCGTGCCCTTGATACCCGTCGGCGAGTCCGGATCAATCTTAGGCAGCCAGGTAACGGACAGCATGCCGTTATCACTGGCGGCGTTGTCGGGAATAGGGATCTCCACGCTAATGTAGCCCAACCCGCTAAACCATTGTGCGTTCGCATTGATCGACGCCACCGTCGCGCCGGCGGATTTCAAACTGAGCACCAACTGGTCTACGCGCCACTTAAACGCCTTCTCCAGTTTGCCGACATCATCCTCGTTGAAAATCAGCGGACGAGTAAACACTCGATCCATAAAATTACGCCAGACCCACCACCCTTTGCCATTGTTGTCATAAACCAGGCAATCGTTAATCACGGCAGAGCTGCTCGTGTTCTCTTTCCACTTCTCCAGATCATCGGTCCAAATGTTAAAATGCTGGCGGGTATTGCTGTGGGCCATCCCCTGGGATGTCGGCCGATATGGCGTACCCTGCAAAGTAACTTTGCGCGCGCCAATCACCCCTTCAGCGACCAGGTTCGGGCATGTTTTATAATCCGGGTTAAAGGTATCCAGGCTCTTGTAGAAATCGTTCGCATCGCTCCAGGGCTTGGTATGTTCGATAAAACCAACGCGTTCGATGTAGGCATTCTCGATAGTGCCGTAATAATCTTGCCCCTGAATGCGTGGCGTATAAACCGGTACGCGCGGTGGGCCATAAACCTTCATGTCCTTAATCTGCACGTTGCAGTTGCCGCGTTTGTAACGAGAGAAGTTGATGAAGAAACGCCCCGCCACGCCGCGATACGGATCCTTTCCATTATAGTCCGACACGATACCCTGGAAATCCGTGGCGGTTAAACGCCCGCCCTTCGCCACTGGCTCGGAGTTGGCTGATTTGTAGAAGTAGGTATTGAAAAACTCATCAAGCACCTTATGGCGCGGCGTATAGCCAGGGGAAGGATAAGAACCGCTCAGGAATTCAAAGGTGGTGTAGTCGCACCAGCCCATGGCATAAACGTCGGTGTCGTCGGCATAAGGTGGCACCCACTTGCCGCCCACCCAGGTATCGTTGCGCGTCAGCCACATCCCGCCAATGATGATGCCCGCCATGCATGACTCCAGAGAGGTGGAACCGGCGAACGTCACGGCATCCGAGCCCTGCGCGATGAACGGCAAGCCACAGTTATTGAAAATCAGGTCGCGGAAATTGATCCGGTAGAACAAAACGCCGTCCGCCAGGCAACCGATAAAGGCAGAAGAAATGGATGTGTTAACCAACCCAACGCCGCGAACCATGTCCGTCATGCGGTCTTTGGCGGGATAACCCGCAACGCGCCAACAGATGCCGATCGCCTGCTGCGTGTCGATCGGACCTTCGCCGCGCCGCCAGGTGAAGATCAACGCTGAACTGATATTGCCCAGCCCCTCCAACACCACATAGCTCGGAATATCCAAAACGATCGGCATCGTATGAATCTCTTCCGGATCGATGTCAACTTCCCCCTTGGCTTTAAAATTAGGGGAAACGGTACCGTCGTCATACGGCAGCTCATATACCGTTGGGCCGACGGATTTGAGGTTATAGTTGCCTTCGTAGTAAAGCTTGCTGCGGTTATGAATTTTGACCGCCGCAACCGCGGCGCGGAACGCCGGCGCGGAGTCGTATTGACTATCCACGGAAGCCGGCAAGGCGCCGAACATATTGGCGTGCACTTCATTTTCCAGAATGCGCTTCCAATAGTAACCGTTGCCTGCGGCAATAATGCCGCCATCATCGCTCGCGTTGCCCAAGTGTCCAACAAACTCGCCGCCGCCAAGGTCTTTATCTATATGCCAACTGCGCAGCTTGATTTTCTCGCCTTCGGCCGTCGGCGCCAATTGGCGCAGGCGTTCAAAGCTTTCGACTTCAGTCGCGGCGTCGGCGGCGTATTCGTATTCATCACTCATAAATGGAATCCTTAATTTGTAATGATTAAATATCAATAGGTTATCGTTGGTTACTGACACTTTCCAACACAGCAAGCCAAAAAACTGTATTTATATACAGTGCAACAACTATACCTATCCGCGAACCCGAGCCCAAACGGTCGCTATTGTGCCCATTCTCAAACAACGTAAAAAAAACCCCACGAATGCGGGGTTGGGGGTGATCGCGAACTGACCCGAAAAACGGGCTACCATGCTCGTTATAACATCATGATTTTTCAGCTAACGATTCTCCTTTCGCGACTTCAAGGCGTCTTTCAAATAACTTAATGCGGCCAACAGACACAGGCCGTAGCCCAGCAGTTCGCAACCCTCTTCCACCATGTTTTTCACCACCCGGTTGTAGCCGTCCAGCATCAGCGTTTGCCACAGCGTGCTCATACCGAACAGGCGTGAAAACACCAGAATGCACAGCAGGCCCGCGCACATCATGCCGTAGCCGGGATGCGTCGCGAAATAGGCCAGGCCGCGCACCGTCGCCGCAATGTGCCTGGCGGCATGGCACAGACAGACCAAGGCGACCGCCAGCGCGAACCACACCCAGGCGCCGTGCCACAACGCATCGAAGGCGAAGTCCATCTCGCGGATCAGCATGCAGAGAAAGAAGCCGCCGACCAGCATCCAGGCGGAGCGGCGTTCCGCCTGCCGCCAGGCCGCGGCGAAAAAACCGCCGGCGATGGCGAGCAGCAACAGTTCCTGCGCCGCTTCGGTCAGCGAGGTTTCATGCACGAAGTTATGCAACCAGTGCACATCGATAAACACCAGGCCGACCAATGCCGCCATGAAGGCGGCGGAAAGCGCGAATGCGCTGATTTTCCCCAGTAAAAGTTTCAACTCGTCTTGCATAATCAATCTCATTATCGTTTTAAAGCGCGCCTATGGTAGGCAGCTGAGCCTGCGGGGTGTAGCAATTGGTGCTGAACGTCGGCCTTTACCGGCCAATTGCGGCGAAAAAGGCCATAAAACACAAAAATTGTGCATTTTTTCTGAGCGCCGCTCGTTTTTCAGCCTGCGCTCATCATGGGTGCGCGGTATTAACGACGTTATAGGGGCTGATGCATTTTGGTGCGCGTTCGGCGCCGCGGGCGATTGCGGTCAACGACGCCCCGTTGGGATGTGAGGATGAACCTGAGCTCGCCGGCGAGTGCAACGGCAATGATGAAACGCCGGCCGACGGTTAATTAACGTTACGAGCTATCCCCATTGCCGCCAGGCACGCGGCAGGCTAGGCTGTTTAGCTCGTAGGCCGCCGCTTGGCGGCCTGAACGTTGCACAGGGAGTCTACTTTATGACGGGTATTTTGCAGTTATTCCAGGCCATCGGACTGGGTTTGGTGCTGCTGTTGCCGCTGGCCAACCCGCTGACCACGGTGGCATTGCTGCTCGGTTTGTCCGGTAATATGACGCGCGAAGAGCGCAATCAGCAGTCGCTGATGGCCTCGGTTTATGTGTTCTGCATCATGACGGTGGCGTTTTACGCCGGGCAGGTGGTGATGAACACTTTCGGTATTTCGATCCCCGGCCTGCGCATCGCCGGCGGCCTGATCGTCGCCTTCATCGGTTTCCGCATGCTGTTCCCGCAACAAAGCGCCGATGAGGCGCCGGAGGTGGAGAGCAAGTCGCACGAGCTGCGCCACAAGACATCGGCCAACATCGCCTTCGTGCCGTTGGCCATGCCGAGCACCGCCGGGCCGGGCACCATCGCGATGATCATCAGCTCGGCGTCGAGCGTCAAAGCGAACACGCTGGGTTTTGAACCCTGGGTGCTGGCCGTGGCGCCGGTCGCCATCTTCCTGACGGTCGCGGTGATCCTGTGGGGCTGCCTGCTCAGCTCCGGCGCCATCATGCGACTGGTGGGGAAAAGCGGCATCGAGGCGATCTCGCGCCTGATGGGCTTCCTGCTGGTGTGCATGGGGGTACAGTTCATTATCAACGGCGTGCTGGAGATCATCTCCACCTATACGCCGGCCGCCTGATCACACAAAACGGGCGCGATCGTCGCGCCCGTTGCCGTTATTTCCCCATCGGCGCCTGCGCGCCCAAAATGCCCTTGCCTTCCGGCACTTCGGTAAAGCGGCTGAGGATCTCGCTGTAGGTGTTGGCCGGATCCAGATCCGGGAACTGCGCCGGGTAGATAAACTTCGCCAGATACTCCAGCCCGACGATGTTGTACGGATGGTTGTAGAAATTATGGTAGATGCCGTAGAACCGCCCCTCTTTCACCGCCGACACCTGCGCGAAGCCCGGGCGCTGTTTCATGCGGTTGAAAGCCTCATCCACCTGTTGCTGCGTCACGCCATAGCCGAACGGCACCGCGGCGTTGGTCTTGCTGGCCCACTGTGAGCCGGAAACGATGTAGGCGTCCGGTTTCATGGCGATCACTTTTTCCAGCGCCACGTCGCCGGTCGCGCCCGGCAACAGCGCAGAGCCGATGTTGCGCGCGCCGACCGCCTCGACCAGCGCCCCCCAGCCGACGTGCGCATGGGTGAAGCAGCAGGACTCCAGCCCATTCAGGCCAGCCTTGGCTTCGAAAAACACCCGCGGTTTGGGCTCCACCGCCTGCGTTTTGGCCAGAATGGCCTGATAATGCTGCTGATAATAATCGGTATATTGCTTGGCTTCGCTTTCGCGGTTGAGGGTTTCCCCCAGCAGCGTCACGCTTTTCGGCGTGTTCTCCACCGGCTTGAGCATGGTATCGATGAACAGCACCGGCACGTTCAGCGCCTTCAGCTTATCCAGCACGCCGGTTTGGCTCAGCGAAGGCTTGGAGCGCAGCTGGGCGATCATCAGATCGGGCCGCTTGGCGATCACGCTCTCCAGGTTCACTTCACCCTTATCGCTGAATCCCATATCGATGATGTTTTTCGCCCCCGGCCATTTGCTCTGCAAGATATCCCAGGTCGCCGCATCGCTTTTCTTCAGCAGGTTATTCCAGGCCACCAGCCGGCCGAACGGATTGGCGCGATCGAGCAGCGCCAGCGTGAGAATGTCGCGCCCGTCCTGCACCACGATGCGTTTCGGCTCTTGCTGGAGGGTGATCGTCTGGCCGGACGTGTCGGTCAGCGTCAGCGGATAAGTGGTGGCCATCGCCGGAGAGGCGAGCAAGGCGGCGCAAACCAGCGCCGGCAAAATGATTCGACGGTGCACGAAAAACTCCTTAGTCATGAATACATTCAGAAAATACTAATGAGAATGGCTTGCATTATCAAAGATAACGCCCGGCATGTCGGCGATTAATTGCAAAGGGATGTGTAAAGGAAGGGTAAGAGGCGCGCCGGAAGCGGCGCGCCCAGGGGATCACATCAGGCCGTAGATCAGCGCCGACAGCGCAATCAGGCCCATCACCAGCACGAATACGTTGCTCGCCGCGCGGTACTGGCGCATGGCCGGCACCGCACGCACGGCGTACATCGGCAGAATGAACAGGATGGCGGCAATCAGCGGGCCGCTGATGGTTTCGATGATGTGCAGCGCGCTGGGGTTCCACACCGTCGCCGCCCAGGTGAGCAGGAACAGCGCCACCGCCGAGATGCGGTGCGTCATGCGCGAGCTGAGCGGCTTGCCGACCGCGCGCGTGACGCCGTCGATCAGGCTGGTCGCCCCTTCCGTCACCCCCAGCGAAGTGCCGAGATAGGATTTGGCCATCGCCAGCATCGCCATCACCGGGCCAAGGTAGGCGATCAGCGGGTTGGAGAACTTGTTGGCCAGCGTAGTCAGCACCGTGATGTTCTGCTCTTTCGCCTGCAGCATGTCTTCATGAGACAGGCTCAGCACGCAGCTGAACACGAAGAACAGCACGGTAACACAGATCAGCACATAGCTATAGCGCATGATGCGCGCGCAGCGGCGTTCCGCCTTGTCGCCGTACAGGCTCTTCTGGGTCGAGGCGAAGGAAGAGATGATCGGCGCATGGCTGAAGGAGAACACCATCACCGGCACCGCCAGCCACAGCGAATGCCACAACCCCGGCGTGTCGAAGCGGGTGGCGGCCAGGCCGTGCACGAAGTTGGCGGTATTCCAACTCGGCATCAGATAGAGCGAAATGCCCATCAGGAACACCAGCAGTGGGAACACCAGCATGCCCATCGCCGCCACGATGCTGTCTTTGCCGCGCAGCAGCACCAGATTGAGCACCACCACCACCGCCAGGCTCAGCCAGATGCGCGGCAGCGGGGCCACGTGGAACTGATGGATCAGGAAGCTGTCCAGCGCGTTGGTGATCGAAATGCTGTACACCAGCACGATCGGGAAGAACGCCATCAGATACAGCATCATGATGATTTTGCCGGCCAGCACGCCGAAGTGTTCCACCACCACATCGTGAATGTTGCCGTCGCGGCTGGAGCCGGAAAGCACGAAGCGGCTGAGCGCGCGGTGCGGCAAATAGGTCAGCGGGAAAGCGAATAGCGCCATCAACAGCAACACCAGCGGGCCGTTCAGGCCGGCGTTGATCGGCAAGAACAACGTACCGGCGCCCACCGCAGTCGCATAGAGACCGAACATCCAAACGGTGTCGGTTTTGTTCCATTTGGCAGGCTGAGCGGCCGTCAGCGTGCCTGAATCGGGAGAAATCGTACTCATGAGACAGTCTACCTTAATCTGCGGCGACAACGATTGCGCCTAACGGGATATCCTTCTCCGCGAGTTTTTTAATAATAATCAGTGAATTAAAGCGATATTTCATACTTACGCCTGATGAAAGGACGGCAAAGGATAATGAAAAATCCGCTGCGGGTCTATGTTTTATCGGCTGAACGGACGATTTGCGAACACAATCTGCTGAAAAAGCAGGCGACAGCAGAAAAACTAAGGGCCCCTTGCGGAGCCCTTAAACGGTTTACTTTTTCGCGTCCGGATGGTCCGGCACCTCGGCGCTGCCCATCTCCTTCTCATCGCGGATCATCGAGCGGTCTTTACGCACGTCGGCCACGTCGGAGGCGCTCACCGGTTTGGCGCTGTTGCCCCAGCTGGAGCGGATGAAGTTCACCACGTCCGCCACCTGCTGATCGTTCAAACGCCAACCAAACGGCGGCATGGTGATGTTGGACACCGCGCCCTGCACCGCCGGCGTGGTGTTGCCGGTCAGCACGATGTGGATCAGCGAAGTCGCGTCCTCGGTCTGCACCACCGGATTGCCCTTCAGCGACGGGAAGGCGCGCTTGTAGCCCACGCCGTCGGTGCGGTGGCAGGCCGCGCAGTTATCGACATACAGCGCCGCGCCGGGCTTGCTGTCGTCGCCGCGCCACAGATCCTTGGCCACGCTGTCTTCGACCGGCGCCGCCTGCTGCTTGCCGTCTTTCGGCGGCAGCGATTTCAGGTAGCGCGCGATGGCGGTCAGATCGTCGTCGCTCAGGTATTGCAGGCTGTGCTCCACCACGTCGCTCATGCCGCCGAACACGATCGCCTTGTCGTTACGGCCGGTTTTCAGGAACTCGGTCAGCTCGGCTTCGCTCCAGCTGCCCAGGCCATCCTTGCGGTCGCCGCGCAGGCTGGAAGCCACCCACCCGTCGATCGGCGCGTTGCTGCCGGACAGGTAGTCGTCGCTTTCGCTGTTGCTCAACGCTTTTTCCTGCATGGTGATGCTGCGCGGGGTATGGCAAGCGCCGCAGTGGCCCAGGCCTTCCACCAGGTAGCGTCCGCGTTCAATCACCGGATCGGCCTTGGCGTCGGCAACGAAGTCCGCCGGCGACGGCGCAAACATGCCGCGCCAGATGCTCAGCGGCCAGCGCATCGACAGCGGCCACGGGATGTCGGAGTCCTTGTTGGCCTGCTCCACCGGCTGCACGCCGTGCATGAAATAGGCATACATGGCGCGCATGTCGTCCTCTTTCACCAGCGCGAACGACGGGTACGGCATCGCCGGGTACAGGGTGCTGCCGTTTTTGGCTACGCCCTTACGCACCGCGTTGTCGAAATCCTCGAAGCTGTAATCGCCGATGCCGGTTTTCTTGTCCGGCGTAATGTTGGTCGAGTAGATGGTGCCGATCGGCGTCTCCATCGCCAGGCCGCCGGCGAAGGTTTTGCCGTTCTTGCCATCGGTATGACAGGCCACGCAGTCACCGGCTCGCGCCAGGTACTCGCCACGCTTGATCAGCTCGCTGCTGACGGTGGCGTCCTGCGCCCAAACGGAGAAACTCACTGCACTGAGAACCAGTGCCGGTACAAATGCTTTCATCGTTCGCCGTCCTTATGCCTGCACCAATGGGCCTGGGTTTTTCAGATACTGCTCGCGAATGGCGCGGGCAGACCAGTAAGCCAGCGCCGCCACGGTGCCGGTCGGGTTGTAGCCCAGCCCTTGCGGGAAGGCCGATGCGCCGATCGAGAACACGTTGTGCACGTCCCAGCTCTGCAGATAGCGGTTGACCGCGCTGGTCTTCGGATCTTCCCCCATCACCGCACCGCCGTTCATGTGGGTAGTCTGGTAGCTGGTGGTGTCGAAGTGGCTGTTGGCGTTTTTCGGGCTGCCGGCGATCAGTTTCGGGTTCATCGCCTTGGCGATCGGCGCCATCTTGTCGTACATGAACTGCGCCATCTTGATGTCGTTTTCCTGCCAGTCGAACGTCATGCGCAGCAGCGGCTGGCCAAAGACGTTCTTGTAGTTGGGATCGAGATCCAGATAGTTATTGCGGTACGACTGGTGCGCGCCGTGGGCGTCCATCGAGACGTGATGGGTGTAGGCATCCGCCACCGCCGCTTTCCACTTGCTGCCCCAGGCCGGGGTGCCCGGCGGGGTCGGCAGGCCGGAGATCGGCTTGGTGCCCGCCTGGTTGACCCAGAATGGCGAACCGCCGACGAAGCCTTCTTTGGCGTGATCGAAGTTGTCGGCGTTGAAGTCGTCCACGCCCACGCCGTTGCCGCCGGCGCCGATGAACGGGTTGGTGAACACGTCTTTATCGAAGAACGCCTTGATGGTGGTCATGTTCTGGTAGGCGAAGTTGCGCCCGACCACCCCTTCGCCAGTTACCGGATCGTAAGGCTTGCCGATGCCGGACAGCAGCATCAGGTGCACGTTGTGGAACTGGAACGCGCCCAGGATCACCAGATCGGCCGGCTGTTCAATCTCGCGGCCCTGCGCATCGACGTAGTTCACGCCGGTGGCGCGGGATTTGTCGTCGGTCAGGTTGACCTTTAGCACGTTGGCGTTGGTGCGCAGCTCGAAGCGTTTCTCCATGCGCAGCGCCGGCAAGATGTTGACGTTCGGCGAGGCCTTGGAATACATGTAGCAGGCGTAGCCGCTGCAGAAACCGCAGAAGTTGCACGGGCCCATCTGCGCGCCGTACGGGTTGGTGTAAGAATCCGAGGTGTTGGCGGACGGCAGGTTGTAAGGGTGGTAACCCACCTCCAGCGCCGCTTTCTCGAACAGCTGAGCGGAGTAGGTATTTTTCTGCGCCGGCAGCGGGAAGTCGTCGGAGCGATCCGGCGCAAAGCGGTTGCCGCCCTTCTGCGCTACTTTCTGCCCCTTGATGGTCCAGGCGGTGCCGGAGGTGCCGAACACTTTCTCCGCCTTGTCGAAGAACGGCTCTAGCTCGTCGTAAGTCACGCCGAAGTCCTGGATGGTCATGTCCTTCGGAATGAAGTTTTTGCCATAACGCTCTTCATAATGGCTGCGCATGCGCAGTTCGATCGGATCGACGCGGAAATGCACGCCCGACCAGTGCAGGCCGGCGCCGCCGACGCCGGTGCCCGGCAGGAACGCCGCCAGCTGGCGGTAAGGCACCGCGGTCTGGCTGCTGTTATGGCGAATGGTGACGGTGCTTTTCGACAGATCCTGGAACAGCTTGCGCCGAATGTTATAGGTCAGCTCGTCGATCACCTGCGGGTAAGAACCGTCCGGATAGGTGTCGCGCATCGGGCCGCGCTCCAGCGCCACCACGTTGAGGCCGGCCTCGGTCAGCTCTTTGGCCATGATCGCGCCCACCCAGCCGAAGCCGACGATCACCGCGTCTACTTTTTTCATTACCGTTGCCATGGTTAGCCCCTCTCCCCACGAATCGAGACCGGCGGGAAGGGATAACGCTCCCCTCGCTCAACCCAGTCCATAAAATCGGCGCGCGCGCCCGGAAAATTAATCAGCTTCCAGCCAACCATGTCTTTGTTGCCGCCATGGATCGGATCGCTGAAGAAACCTTCACGGGTGTTTTGCAGTAGATAGGAGAAGAACAGTTTCGACGGCAGTTGCCGGAACTCCGCCTCGCCGGACTCGAACTTTTGCAGCATGGCGTCCTGCTGCGCGCCATCCAGTTCGGCGAAAGGCTTGCCGGCGGTTTTTTTGCTGTAGGCGTCGGCGTCTGCGATGCCGAGGTTGTAGATTTGCTTGGGCACCAGCGGCAGCTGATAGCCCATCTCCTTCGGCACATCGGGGTTGAACGGCCCCTGCATGTACCAGATGGAGCCGGTGGCGTACGGGGTATTCATCTGGCGATCGATAAACTCCGGCACGCCGGCTTCCAGCGCGCCGGGGCCGCGATCGTCGGCCGGGATCAGGCGCGCGACGGCGGCCTTGATGAAGGCCCACTCTTCCGGGGTGAAAAAGGTCGGTTGGTAATCGTTCTGCGTTGAGGTGTTCGAGGCTGCGACCGCCGGTGTCGGTGCCGTCAGCGCGCCAACGCCGCTGCCACCAATTACCGCCGCAGGAATTAAGGTCATCGATTTCAACAAGAAATCGCGCCGCGAATTGTTGGTTTTATGATTCGACATGTCACATTCCATCCAAAGATAGTCACAACTATTTAACCGCAACCTTGCGATCGATACGGGTTTTTAAAATAATTTGTTACTTATTTGTATATTTATTGAAGGTCAGAATGCGTACAAAAGCAAAAATGTTACCGGTAACTTATTGAATGAACGTAAAGATTTATCTGCTAACGTAAATTTAACTTTTTGTGCGGTTTTTCCGATAAGCGGTGAGGAAATAACGAAAAATGAGAGGTGGGTCGCGCGCTGGAACGGTGCCGAAAACAAAATCGGCCGCGTTCAGCGGCCGATTCGACAAAAGAGAGGATTACTGCGACATCGCCTGATAGGCGGTGGTCACCTTCCACAAATAGCGCGGCGCCTGCGGTGCCGGGTGCTTTTTCTGGATGTGCTGATAAAACTCATCCGGGCTCATCTGATTGATGCGATTGACCGCCACGCGCTTGTCCGAAGAGAAGGTGCGCAACATGGCGCCCGCCCCATTCACGTACGAAACGATGGTGGCGTAACGCAAAGTCTGTGGGTTGTTGATCCCGGCTAGCTGCTGGCTTTGAAGAATATTGATATAGGCCGTTCCCAGATCAATATTGACCGCCGGATCCTTCAGCTCACGCGAGCTGGGTTGCCCGCTTCGTCCCTTCATGCGATAGGCGTCGCGGCCGGCGGTAGAAGCCTTAAGCTGCATCAATCCCACTGCGTTCGAGGTGCTGACCACGTTCGGGTTAAACCCGGACTCCACCTGAATAATCGCTTTAATCAGCGTTTCGTCAACGCCATAGTTGCTGGCCGCCTGACGAATGTAATCGTTATAAGCAACCGGGGTGCCCGTGCGGTTTACCGGTGCCTGCGGAGGGGGTTTTAACCAACCGCCGCGCGTTGTGCCACTGCCTGAAATATTGCTTGCCGTTTGCGGGTCTTTGGCGCACCCCGACAAAAGTAAAATTGCCGTAAGGCAACCTATTTTTGTTTTCACAGAATCCCTCACTCCTTTCAATGAGTTGCGTAGCATATACAACTTGTAAGGACACCTGCAGTAATTTTTTGGGCTAATCTCAAGCTATCCATATACCAAGAGGTGATTTATGAGTCAATCTGCAACAAGCTGCTTTGTGGTGACTTTTCGCTATCAGGAAGAGGGATTAACCGACCTGGCGAAGCTGACCGGGCAATTGACGCGCGAGGGTTTTGTCACGTCGGTGACAGACGAAAATGGCGTTCACCACGAACTCGGCAGCAACAGTTTTGCGTTCATAACCGTGCTGGATCAAGAGGATGTGCTGCGCCTGGCGCAGGGGTTCGGGCAGTTGGCATTGGGAAAACAGCCGGAGGTGGCGATATGCAGCTGTGAGGACTACCTTCAGCGGTTACATACTGATACATAAAATGCTATAACTCCCCGGACGGTATTATTTTTTCAGTTGGAGAAATACCCCGCCGGCGGTGGGCAAGTGGCGCTTGACTTCGCTTCAATTGATATTGATAATCATTTTCATTTGAACCAGGAGACGTCATCATGCCATTGATAAGTTGCGCTTTTCGTCGCAGTCGCCCTTCCCGCTCTGCCGCATTGTTACGCCCTTTCATGCTCGCCTGCCTGCTGCTCGGCGCCGCCTTGGTCAGCCAAAACGCGCTGGCGGAAAAAAAGCTGCGCGTGGTGACCACCTTCACCATCATTCAGGATATCGCCCAGAACGTGGCCGGTGACGCCGCCGTGGTGGAATCCATCACCAAGCCGGGCGCCGAGATCCACGACTATCAACCGACTCCGCGCGACATCGTCAAGGCACAGCACGCCGACCTGATCCTGTGGAACGGCATGAACCTGGAGCGCTGGTTCCAGCGTTTCTTCGAAAACATCAAACAGGTGCCGGCGGCGGTAGTCACCGAAGGCATTACCCCGCTGCCGATCCGCGAAGGGCCCTATAACGGCAACCCGAACCCGCATGCCTGGATGTCGCCAAGCAACGCGCTGGTGTATATCGAGAATATCCGCAAGGCGCTGGTGGAGCACGATCCGGCCAATGCGGAAACCTATAACCGCAACGCCAAGGCCTACGCAGAGAAAATCGGCGCGCTGGACGCCCCGCTGCGCGAACGCCTGGCGCGCATTCCGGCCGCACAGCGCTGGCTGGTGACCAGTGAAGGTGCCTTCAGCTACCTGGCGCAGGACTATCAGTTGAAAGAGGTTTATCTGTGGCCGATCAACGCCGATGAGCAAGGCTCGCCGCAGCAGGTGCGCCGGGTGATCGACGCCGTGCGCGCCCACCATATTCCGGTGGTGTTCAGCGAGAGCACCATTTCCGACAAGCCGGCCAGGCAGGTGGCGAAAGAAACCGGCGCCAAATACGGCGGCGTGCTGTACGTGGACTCGCTGTCCACCCGCGATGGCCCGGTGCCGACCTACATCGACCTGCTTAACACCACCGTGCAAACCATCGCCAAAGGATTCGATCAATGACCCATGAACCGTTTGTCCGCCCTGAATTGAACGTGGACGACGTCACCGTAACCTACAACAACGGGCACACCGCCATTCACAACGCCAGCTTCACCCTGAGCGGCGGTTCGATCTGCGCATTGGTCGGCGTCAACGGCAGCGGCAAATCGACGCTGTTCAAAAGCATCATGGGCCTGGTCAGGCCCACCGCCGGCCAGGTGTCGCTGAGCGACAAGCCGGTGGCGGACGCGCTGAAAAAGAACCTGATCGCCTACGTGCCGCAGACCGAAGACGTCGACTGGAACTTCCCGGTGCTGGTGGAAGACGTGGTGATGATGGGCCGCTACGGCAAGATGAACTTCCTGCGCATTCCGTCACGTGAGGACAGGTTGCGGGTCGACAAGGCGCTGGAGCGCGTCGGCCTGAGCGAGCTGCGCGGCCGGCAGATCGGCGAGCTGTCCGGCGGCCAGAAGAAGCGCGTATTTCTGGCGCGCGCGCTGGCGCAACAGGGCACGGTGCTGCTGCTGGATGAGCCTTTCACCGGCGTGGATGTGAAAACCGAGAATGCGATTATCGAGCTGCTGCGCGCGCTGCGCGACGAGGGCCATCTCATTTTGGTCTCCACCCACAACCTCGGCAGCGTGCCGGAATTTTGCGATCGGGTGATCCTCATCAACCGCACGGTGCTGGCCGCCGGCCCGACCGAGACCACCTTCACCCAGAGCAACCTGGAGCAGGCGTTCGGCGGCGTGCTGCGCCATATCAACCTTTCCGGCCCGGATCTGCACGACGACAACGATCCGCGCACCGTCACGGTGTTGACCGACGATGAACGCCCGGCGGTGTTCTACGGCCACACCAAAAGCGATCCGCCGGCCAACAGCCAGGCCAGGGAGAAACAATCCTGATGCTGGACCTTCTGCTGCAACCTTTCAGTTACAACTACATGGTGAAGGCCATCTGGGTCAGCGCCATCGTCGGCGCCGCCTGCGCGTTCCTGTCCGCCTACCTGATGCTGAAAGGGTGGTCGCTGATGGGCGATGCGCTGTCGCACTCGGTGGTGCCCGGCGTGGCCGGCGCCTACGCCCTCGGCCTGCCCTACGCCGCCGGCGCCTTCTTCACCGGCATGCTGGCGGCGCTGGCGATGACGCTGGTGCGCCACATCACCCGGCTGCGCGAAGACGCCATCATCGGCTTTATCTTCTCCACCTTCTTCGCCGTCGGCCTGCTGATCGTGTCGCTCAACCCCACCTCGGTCAACGTACAGTCGATCATCTTCGGCAATATCCTCGGCATCGCCGACGAAGACGTGCTGCAGGTGGAAATCATCATCGGCGTTTCGCTGCTGATCCTGTGCCTGGTGTGGAAAGATCTGCTGGCGGTGTTCTTCGACGAAAGCCACGCGGTGTCGATCGGCCTGTCGCCGCTGAAGCTGAAGATCCTGTTCTTCACCCTGCTCAGCGCCTGCACCGTCGCCGCGCTGCAAACCGTCGGCGCCATTCTGGTGATCGCCATGGTGATCACCCCGGGCGCTACCGCCTACCTGCTGACCGACCGCTTCAGCCGGCTGGTGATTATCGCCATCATCATCGGCGCATTGACCAGCGGCATCGGCGCCTACCTGAGTTTCTTCCTCGACGGCGCCACCGGCGGGGTGATCGTCACCCTGCAAACGCTGGTATTCCTGGCGGCGTTCTTCTTCGCGCCGAAACACGGCCTGCTGGCATCCCGGCGCCGCGTGGCACATTCGCAAACAGGAGGCCGCTGATGGACACCCTGTATCAACTGCTCAGCGAACCCTTCGCCTACCCGTTCATGCAGCGGGCGATCGTCGCCGCCATCGTTACCGGCGTGGTGTGCGCCGTGCTCTCCTGCTATCTGGTGCTCAAGGGCTGGTCGCTGATGGGTGACGCCATCTCGCACGCCGTCTTGCCCGGCATCGTAGTGGCGTTCGTGGTCGGCATCCCGCTGGCGATCGGCGCCTTCCTCTCCGGCATCTTCTGCGCGGTAGCCACCGGCTATCTGAAAGAGAACAGCCGGGTGAAAGAGGACACGGTGATGGGCATCGTCTTTTCCGGCATGTTCGCCTTCGGCCTGGTGCTGTTCTCGCGCATCGATACCGACCAGCACCTGAGCCACATTCTGTTCGGCAACATGCTGGGCATTACCGACGGCGAACTGAAGCAAACCTTGCTGATCGCCGGCATCACCCTGGCGGTGGTGCTGCTCAAGCGCAAAGACTTCATGCTGTACTGCTTCGATCCGCACCATGCGCGGGTGATTGGCCTGCCGGTCAAGCTGCTGCACTACGGATTGCTGTGCCTGCTGGCGATGACCATCGTCGCCTCGCTGCAGGCCGTGGGGGTGATCCTGGTGATCGCCATGCTGATCGCCCCCGGCATCATCGCCTTTATGCTGTGCCGCCGCTTCGACCGCATGCTGATGGTGGCGACGGTGGTGTCGGTGTTCTCCTGCGTGCTCGGCACCCTGATCAGCTTCCACATCGACGGCGCCACCGGCCCCTGCATCGTCATCGTACAGGCCGCGCTGTTCGTGATCGCCTTGTTGTACAGCAAGCTGCGTCCGTTACAGGGTAACCAAAACGCCCCCATTGGCAGTTAAACGCCTCTCTGATGCGGCGGTGCTCTCCGCCGCATCTTATCCTCCCCTCGCTTATCCGTTGTCATCAAGTTGCAATCGGTATTGCGCTTAAATTAATCAATAGGGTATATACTTTGAGCTGGCGAGGCGCTGAAAAAATCGCCGCCTTTGACGCCGGCTGTGCGCCGCGTCGTGTTTTCACCACGGGAAAGACGCTAACCTAATGAATTATCAGGCAGCACAGAGGGGGACATACCATGTGGCAAGCCGTTAGCCGTCTGTTAAGTGAACATCTTGGCAGCGCAGAGATACGCGAAAGGATTGAACTGCCCGGGGGCGACATTCACCCGGCGTGGCGCGTGAGTTACGGTGACAACGAGGTGTTCGTGAAATGCGACGCCCGTGAACAACTGCCGATATTCACCGCCGAGGCCGATCAGCTGGCGTTGCTGGCGCGCAGCAAAAGCGTGCGGGTGCCGGAAGTGTACGGCGTCGGCAGCGATCGCGATTACAGCTTCCTGCTGCTGGAGTATCAGCAGCTGAAACCCCTCGATGCTCACGGCGCCTACTGCCTGGGGCAACAACTGGCGCATTTGCACCAGTGGAGCGAGCAACCGCAGTTCGGTCTCGACTTCGACAGCGATCTGACCACCACCCCGCAACCCAACGCCTGGCAACGCCGCTGGTCGGAATTCTTCGCCGAGCAGCGCATCGGCTGGCAGCTGCAGCTGGCGGCGGAAAAAGGCATGACCTTCGGCGACATCGACGACATCGTCGATCGGGTGTATCTGCGCTTGCAGCACCACCAACCGCAGCCTTCCCTGCTGCACGGCAACCTGTGGCCGGGCAACTGCGCGATGACCGCCCACGGGCCGATACTGTTCGATCCGGCCAGCTACTGGGGCGACCGAGAGTGCGATTTGGCGATGCTGCCGCTGTATCCGGAGCTGCCGCCGCAGATCTACGACGGCTATCAGAGCGTGTGGCCGCTGGGGGCCGGATTTATCGAGCGCCAGCCGCTGTATCAGCTGTACTACCTGCTCAACCGCAGCAACCTGTTCGGCGGCCAGCATTTGGTGGCTGCGCAACGTGCGGTGGAGGCGCTGTTGCAGCCGGAAGCGTCATAACGTTCCGGGGCGCCGCTCGGCGCCCCGTTCATGGTTCAGGCCGCGCCGGCCAACTGCCCCAACAGGCGGATCACGAACCAGGCGATCACTGCAATCACGATCGGCAGGATGTACAGCGGAAAGTACTGCAGGAAAATGGTGTGGTGCGGCAGCGTGATGCGTTCCTCCAGTTGCTGACGCGTGTGCCCTTCGCTGCCCTTGGCCTGCTCCAGGATCATCTGATCTTCCAGTCCTTCGCGAATGAACTTGACCTGACGCGACATGCGCGCGCCGGAAGCCTGCAATGCCAGCCCGACGAAGATCAATATATAGATGATGATGAACATCAAATTGGCGCCGCTGAACAGGCTTTTATCCACGTCCGGCACCGGCGAGTTGTACCAGAAAAGGTTCAGGAACGGCGTATTGAAACGCACCATGTCCACCATCACGTGGACAAAATCCAGCATCACTGCGTTGATGCCCTTGGTTTTTTCACTGTGCTGATAGATAAAGCCCAGCACGGAAATCAGCGTCGACAGCAACGCCGGGATAAAAACCACCCATCCGAGAATGCGTTTCAAAATGGCGATACGCCCGGCCTGTTGATACGTCATGTGTTCCCCTTGTTAGCGACGTAACCGAATCGGCTAAGTCTACCTGCAGTTGGCGAAACTCGCCCACCGTTTTCTTCATTCCCGCTGTGCTACAAGCTTAGCCGAATTCGCCGAAATCAACTGCTTAACGACATCCGGGCACTATCATTGAAGAGATAACGTTATCCGTTTAGCCAGAGGCCGCCATGATTCGACTGATTATCTTATTGCTGGGCGCGCAGGCGCTGCACGGCCAGCGCCGCCTGCTGGTGCTGTTCGGTTGGCTGTGGATAGCCGCAGGGGCGCTGATGCTGTTCGACATACTGCAGGATGGCCGGTCCGTGCTGGCGCTGGATGCGCTGGCGGTCATCCTGGCGCTGGAGGGGCTGGTGGCGATATCCGCCGCGCTGGTGATCGGCTCTTCGGCCAGCAGGCCGGTGCTGCTGAAAGGATTGGGTTTTGTCTTTATGGCCTTTTTAACGTTGGACGTGCCCGCAGACGATAACATCGTCGCCACCGTGGTGTTTGGCAGCGCGCTGCTGCTTGACGGCGCCGTGCGCATCGCCTCCTCCACGGTGATTCAGCACAGTCGATGGAAAGGCGTGGCGCTGGCGGGCGGCGGCGAGATCCTGCTTTCGTTGATGATCTTTGTCGGCTGGCCGGCGCCGCACCGGATGACGGTGCCCTTTTGCCTCGGCGTGATGATGGTGCTTTCCGGCTGGGCTTTATTGCGTATCGCCCGCAGACTGACAAACTTCTCTCTGAATCAGCACCCCGCGCGGCAGCCATCCTCCCCGGCGGATGAGACTGCGCCGCTCACGGTGTATGTCTGGACACCGATTGGCGCGGCTAAAGATCCGCGCCGGCGTTACATCGTCGACCGATACATCGCGGCGGTCGACGGCGGCGGCAATATCTCCACCGGTCACGCCGCCCTGGCGCTCGCGCCGGATGTGTATATCAGCCACTACCCACTCAACGACATCAGCCATTCCGTTCAGGATTTCCGTCAGTTGCTGCACGCCGGCGAACAGAACAACGTCGACGGACGTTTCCTGCCCGACCTGGCGGGCGAGATCGCCGCCTGGTGCCCACCGGACAAGAAAATTCAATTCTACCGCTATAACCCGGCGGCGCTGCGCGCATTCTGGCTGCGTTATCGGCAGGACGCCACCTACAATCTGACCCGGCGCAACTGCTCCACCACTGTCATCGGCGCGCTCGACAGCGCGTTGGAAGGCGTGCTGGGCGATAAACATCTGTGGCGCCGTTTTCTGCTGCTGGTGCTGGATCCCAACCTGTGGATGCTGGCGGTACTGCGCAGCCGCGGTGAAAGCATGACCTGGACGCCGGGGTTGGTGCTGGACTATGCGCGCATGTTGCAACAGGTTTCCGAGCGTCAACACCAGCGATGGTGGCTAAAATTGCGCGAGGTGTGGAATATCCTGCGTTTTGGCAAAAGCCACACGCGCAGGCAAAGGTTTTAGTCTCGTCACCGGCGATGATAAAGTGTCGGGCACATTCACCCGCGCCGGCAGGAGTTAACCGCTAATGGCTTATTCGCAACGCATTGAAACCGCAATTTTTGATATGGACGGCTTGTTGATCGACTCGGAACCGCTGTGGCTGCAGGCCGAGCTGGATATCTTCGGCGCGCTGGGCTTGGATCTGTCCGACCGTCACAAGCTGCCGGACACGCTGGGGCTGCGCATCGATCTGGTGGTGAAAATGTGGTACCAGGCGATGCCGTGGCAAGGGGTTACGCTTGAAGAGGTGTCGGCGCGGATTATCGAGCGCGCCATCGAGCTGGTGCACGAGACGCGCCCGCTGCTGCCTGGCGTCCGGCAGGCGCTGGAGCTGTGCCGCAGCCAGGGGCTGAACATCGGTCTCGCCTCCGCCTCGCCGCTGCACATGCAACGGCAGGTGCTGAAGATGTTCGATCTTGAAGGCTACTTCGATCAATTGGTTTCCGCCGAATACCTGCCGTACAGCAAACCGCATCCGGAGGTCTACCTGATCGCCGCCGAACGCCTGGGCAGCGATCCGTTGCGCTGCATCACGCTGGAAGACTCCTTTAATGGCATGATCGCCACCAAGGCCGCGCGCATGCGTTCCATCGTGATCCCGGCCGCCGAATACCGCCACGACCCGCGCTGGGCGCTGGCGGATCACCAGTTGGAGACCCTCGAACAGCTCACCCCTGCCCACTTTGCCTGATTCTGCGGCGCCGGGCACCGGCGCCCTGCGGCATAAAAGGGATCCGCACCGCAAAATAAACGAAACACCGTTTCATTTTATTGAATTGGCGTGACGTTCTCATTATGCTGCATGGCAGGGAAAGCGACGGCCCGCAGCGCGTTGTCACTGCCACGCAGCGCGCTTCAAGGCCGCCGCTTCCTCCCGCCGCACGCAGTAAAACCGCGCTCGTTGCTTTCCGTTTCACTCCCCCCATTGCCCGCTTTTTGTTCTCGCCCGTCAAAATCGATGATTTGTTACCCACTGCCGTAACAAGCCGTTGTAAAACAGGGGAAAATAAACAATTGGTTACAGGGTAACTGCTTCCACTACTGGGAATTTTCCCATATACTGGATAAATTAACAGTTTACCAGCCGGAATCGCAACAGCATGACCGCGGAAGGACACCTTATATTCTCTGTCGCTTGCGCGATCTTCGCCAAGAAGGCGGAAGTGACGCCAGAGCTGGCTACCGGCGACTGGTGGCACATCATACCCGCCGCGCTGCTGACCTCGCTGCTGCCGGACATCGATCACCCCAAGTCGGTGCTGGGCCAGCGCCTGCGCTGGATTGCCCTGCCCATCGCCCGCGCCTTCGGCCACCGTGGTTTCACCCACAGCCTGCTGGCGATCGCCGGCGGCATGGCGCTGTTCCAACTGGACGTACCGCGCAGCTGGCCGATCCCGGCCGATGCGCTGCACGCCATGATCATCGGCTACTTCAGCCATCTGTTGGCCGACATGCTCACCCCCGCCGGCGTGCCGCTGTTGTGGCCATGCCGCTGGCGTTTTCGCCTGCCGCTGCTCAACTCGCAAAAAGGCAACCAGCTGGAGCGGGTGCTGTGTCTGTGCCTGGTGGCGTTTGCCATCTGCTGGCAAGGTGATTTCACCCTGCCGGTGCAATCCTATGTCGAGCAAATCAGAAATATCAGACTCTGATCACAAAAAACCGCCTAACTCATCACCTTGAAGTATATAAAACGAACAAAAACACACAAAAAGCTATATCAAATTCCATTTGGATATAAGTAGGCCACTCAGCAAACTGTTACGATATTTACATCGCGACATACGTGATGCGTAGTCGTTTTTATAAGAAAGATTATTGGAGACATTGGGGATGAATCTTCCGCTCGTGATTAACGTGCTGGTGTTTGTCGCGCTCCTTTTGCTGCTGGCGCAAACCCGCCACAAGCAATGGAGCCTGGCGAAAAAAGTGCTGGTCGGCCTGGTGGTCGGCGTGGTGTTCGGTCTGGGCCTGCAGCTGGTGTACGGCTCCGATAACCCGGTACTGAAAGAATCCATCAGCTGGTTCAACATCGTCGGCAACGGCTATGTGCAACTGCTGCAAATGATCGTCATGCCGCTGGTGTTCGCCTCGATCCTGAGCGCGGTGGCCAAGCTGCATAACGCCTCTTCGCTGGGCAAAATCAGCGTCCTCACTATCGGCACGCTGCTGTTCACTACGCTGATCTCGGCGCTGGTGGGCGTGCTGGTCACCAACCTGTTCGGCCTGACCGCCGAAGGCCTGGTGCAGGGCGCGCAGGAAAGCGCGCGCCTGACGGCGATCCAGACCAACTACGTGGGTAAACTGGCCGATCTGACGGTGCCGCAGATGGTGCTGTCGTTCATCCCGAAAAACCCGTTCGCCGATCTGACCGGCGCCAGCCCGACCTCGATCATCAGCGTGGTGATTTTCGCCACCTTCCTCGGCGTGGCGGCGCTGCAGCTGCTGAAAGACGACAAGCCGAAAGGCGAGCGCGTGCTGGTGGCTATCGACACCCTGCAGGCCTGGGTGATGAAGCTGGTGCGTCTGGTCATGAAGCTGACGCCTTACGGCGTGCTGGCGCTGATGACCAAAGTGGTCGCCGGTTCCAACATTCACGATATCGTCAAGCTCGGCAGCTTCGTGGTGGCCTCGTACATCGGCCTGGCCATCATGTTTGTGGTTCACGCTGTCCTGCTGGCCTTCACCGGCGTTAACCCGATGAAGTTCTTCCGCAAGGTGTGGCCGGTGATCACCTTCGCGTTCACCAGCCGCTCCAGCGCCGCCAGCATTCCGCTGAACGTGGAAGCGCAGACCCGTCGCCTGGGCGTGCCGGAATCCATCGCCAGCTTCTCGGCATCGTTCGGCGCCACCATCGGCCAGAACGGCTGTGCGGGCCTCTACCCGGCGATGCTGGCGGTGATGGTGGCGCCGACCGTCGGCATCAACCCGCTGGATCCGGTGTGGATCGCCACCCTGGTCGGCATCGTCACCATCAGCTCCGCCGGCGTGGCGGGCGTGGGCGGTGGCGCCACCTTCGCTGCGCTGATCGTGCTGCCGGCGATGGGCCTGCCGGTGACGCTGGTCGCGCTGCTGATCTCGGTCGAACCGCTGATCGACATGGGCCGTACCGCGCTGAACGTCAACGGTTCCATGGCGGCGGGCACCATCACCAGCCAGCTGATGAAGCAAACCGACAAAGCCGTGATGGACAGCGAAGACGAAGTCGAATTGGCGCATCGCTAACGCCGTCTCAGAACGAAAAAACCGGGGATAATCCCCGGTTTTTTTATGCCCCGCGTTCGGTCGTTACGGCCGCTCGCCGTTGGCCAACCGGCGGTTGATGTCGGCGATCGCTGCCGGCAATTGCGCCAGCGTGTCTATCACATAGTGCGCGCCCGCCGCGTACAGCTTATCGGCGGCCGCCGCGCGGCGGCGCTCTATCTCGCCTGCCGTCATCCGGCGATACTCCTGCCAGGTGGCGCCAAACTCGTTGCCGGACAGCGCCAGCCCGACGCTCCACATCCCGGCGTTCAGCCCTTCGGCAATGCCCGGCACCGCGTCATCCACCTTCACGCAATGCGCCACCGCATCGATGCCCAGCGCGATCGCGTTCTGCAACGCCATCCACGGCCCCGGTCGCCCGCCGGCTGCAAGATCGTCGGTGGCGACCCAGTAATCCGGCGCGTAGCCGCGCTGCGCGGCGGCGGGCACCAGCACTTCCATCACCGCGCGCGGATAGCCGGAGCAGGAACCGATTTTAATGCCCTGCTCGCGCAAAGCGGCAATCACCTGCGGCACGCCCTCGATGGGATCGGCGAAGTCGATCACTTTAGCGATTTGCAGCGGCATAAACGCCTGATACAGCGCGTCAATGTCCTGATGGCTCATCGAGCGTCCCAGCTTCTGCCGCCAGCGCGCGTCGACCGCCGGCAGCTTGCCCAGCGCCTCGATGTGCTGCCATTTGCCCAGCCCCATCGGAATGCGCGCCTCCGCCAGGCTGATGTCGATATCGAAGGTTTGCTTGAAGGCCTCGACGAAAATCTGCGTTGGCGCAAAGGAGCCGAAGTCCACCGTGGTGCCCGCCCAGTCGAGGATCACTGCGTTGATCTGTTTCATGGTCAATCCTTATTGATTCCAGTACATCGCCTGCCCGACGGCCGCCAGCAAACGTTCGATATCTTGCGGATAGATTTCACCGATGTTGCCGATACGGAAGCAGTCGCTCTGCGACACTTTACCGGGATAAATCACGAAGCCTTGTTGCTTGAGACGCTGATAAAACTCGGCGAAGCGGTATGTATCAGCCTTTGGCGAATAGAACGCGGTGATGATCGGCGAGTGCAGCGCATCGTCCAGCAGGGTCTCAAAACCCAGCTCGCGCATACCCGCCACCAGCCGCCGCTGATTGGCCTGATAGCGGTGGTGGCGCGCGGCAATGCCGCCCTCTTGTTCCAGCTCTTTCAGCGCCTGCGCGAAGGCCAGCACGGTGTGGGTCGGCGACGTAAAGCGCCATTTGCCGGCCTGATCCTCCATACAGCGCCACTGAGCATACAGATCCAGCGACAGCGAGCGCGAACGCCCGGCGCATTTCTCCAGTTCGCTGCGGCGGGCGATGACGAAAGCGAAGCCCGGCACGCCCTGAATGCATTTGTTGGCGGAGCTGATCAGAAAATCGATGCCCAGCGCGTCCACATCCAACGGGATGCCGCCAAAGCTGCTCATGGCGTCGACGATAAAGGTCTTGCCATTGCGCGCCGCCAGACCGGCGACCTTCTGCAGCGGATTGAGCATGCCGGTGGTGGTTTCACAGTGCACCATGGCGATATGGCTGATGCGCGCATCGCTTTTCAGCACCGCCTCCATCGCCGCCACGTCCGGTTCGTTCACCTCGCCGCAGTCAAAGGCGTGGTGGTCGATATCCATCAGCCGCGCCATTTCGATCATCCGCGCCCCGTAGGCGCCGTTGTTGACGATCAGCAGCTTGTCGTGCGGGCCGATGACCGTGCCCAGCACGCCCTCGACCGCAAAGCTGCCGCTGCCTTGCAGCAGCACCGAGGTATAACCGGCAGACGGTGTCGCCAGCGCCACCAACCGTTGACGAATGCGCTGCACCACGCCGAGGTTGTAATCTTCATCCCAGGTGCAGCTGTCATACAGCATCGCCTCTTTCACCGTTTTCGACGTGGTCAACGGGCCGGGGGTCAACAGCAGGTAGTTACGGTCGGACATGTTATTCACCTATTGGTCTATACCAGATTGCGCTGATTGTGGCGGCAAATTCCTTCCCAGGTCAAACGGCAAAGCGCGGTGAAACAAAAAATTCATCTGGCTATGTATAATAAGCGGGCCGGAATGCCAGGCCGATGCCATAGCGAGATGAAATGAAAGAACATCAGGGCGATATGCCCCACTATCTGCAGATCAAGGATCAGCTTCAGGCGCGCATCACCCGCGGCGCGCTGCAGGCCGGCGACAAGCTGCCTTCGGAGCGCGAGCTGTGCGCCATCTTCTCCACCACCCGCGTCACCATCCGCGAGAGCCTGGCGCAGTTGGAAGCCACCGGCGCCATCTACCGCGCCGATCGTCGCGGCTGGTTCGTCACGCCGGAGCGGCTGTGGCTGGATCCGACGCAAAACACCAATTTCCACCGCCTTTGTCAGGAGCAAGGGCGCACGCCGCGCACCGCGCTGCTGTCCGGCGAAAAAACCACGGTGCCGCTCGACGTCATGCAGCCGCTGGCGCTCGAACCGTTCGATCAGGTGTATCTGCTGCGCCGCGTGCGCTATGCCGACGGCCGCGCCATCTGCTATTGCGAGAACCACTGCCTGCCGCAGCGGGTGCCGGAACTGCTCAGGCACGATCTCAACGGCAGCCTGACCGAGGTTTATCAACAGCATTACGATTTGATTTACAGCAACATGCACCTGTCGTTCTACCCGACCGCCCTGCCTTACCGCGCCGCCAACGCGCTCGGCGCCATGGTCGGCTTGCCCGCGTTGCTGCTGCGTCGACTGAATTACGATCAGCACGGCCGCATCCTCGATTTCGATATTGAATACTGGCGCCACGACAGCCTGCGCATCGAAGTCGATACGCTCTAACCTCGATTATCACGGGGCCGGCGCCCGCCGCCCCGCCTTCCTCACCCACGCTCGATCCCCCTTTTAAGGCAAATATATTTTGCCGCTTTCATTTGTTTGTCATATTTGCCGATTAGCTTGGCCGCATATCTGGTGTATACCAGTTTCGCATTAACCCGCAACAGTGAGGCTGAAGCTATGAAATTTTCTCGTCTGGTCGTGATGACCGCCATCGCACTCGGCGCCGCGCCGGCCTGGGCCGCCGATGCGGTGGTGACCGTCTACTCCGCCGATGGTCTGCACGACGGCGATCACAGCTGGTATCAAACCCAGTTCGACGCCTTCACCCAGGCGACCGGCGTCAAGGTGCAGTACGTCGAAGGCGGCTCCGGCGCCATCGTGGAGCGCCTGTCGAAGGAGCGCAGCAACGCGCAGGCCGACGTGCTGGTGACGCTGCCGCCGTTCATCCAGCGCGCCGCCGCGGAAAAACTGCTGCAGGATTTCACCCCGCAGGATGCGGCGCAGATCGCCGACGCCCAGCCGCAGTTCGTGCCACTGGTGAACAACTACCTGAGCTTCATCTATAACGCCAAACTGCTGCCGCAGGCGCCTGCCAGCTATCAACAGCTGCTGGACGCGCAGTTCCGCAATAAGCTGCAGTACTCCACGCCGGGCCAGGCGGGTGACGGCACCGCAGTGATGCTGCAGGCGTTTCACAGCTTCGGCAGCAAAGATGCCGGTTTCGACTACCTCGGCAAGCTGCAAAGCAACAACGTCGGCCCTTCGGCCTCCACCGGCAAGCTGACCGCGCTGGTCAATAAGGGGGAGCTGCTGGTAGCCAACGGCGATCTGCAGATGAACCTGGCGCAGATGCGCAGCAACCCGAACGTGAAGGTGTTCTGGCCGGCCGGGCCGGACGGCAAACGCAGCACGCTGGTGCTGCCTTACTACATCGGCCTGGTGCAAGGCGCGCCGCAAAGCGCCAACGGCAAAAAGCTGATCGATTTCCTGCTGAGCAAAGAAGCCCAGAGCAGCGTCAGCGCCATTTCCTACGGCATGCCGGTGCGTAAGGATGTCACCCCGACCGACGATAACTTCAGGCAGTCGCAGGCCGCGCTGCAGGGTGTAGAGATCTGGGCGCCGGACTGGAACCAGGTGGTGAGCAGCCTGTCCGCCTATATCTCCCGCTGGCACAAGGTGACAGAATGACGCTGACCATGCCTTCTACCCTCACTTCCCGCGCCGAGGCGCGGGATAGCAGCCTCGACATCGCCGGGCCGTCGGGCATTCAGCTCGACCGCGTCAGCGTGTCGTATCGCGGCACCGAGGTGCTGAAACCCCTGACGCTCACCATCGCCCCCGGCGAAGTGCTGGCGCTGATCGGCCCCTCCGGCTCGGGTAAAACCACCGTGCTGCGGGCGATCGCCGGCTTCGTGCAGCCCTCCGCCGGGCGTATTGCCATCGGTGACGTCGATGTCACCGACGTGCCGCCCTATGAGCGCGGCCTGGGCATGGTGGTACAGAACTACGCGCTGTTTCCGCATATGCGCGTCGAGGACAATGTGGCGTTCGGCCTGCGCGCCCAGGGCAAGCCGCGCGGCCTGACCGCCGAGCGCGTCGAAGAGGCGTTGGCCATCGTCGGCATGTCCGCCTACGCCAAGCGCTATCCCAACCAGCTTTCCGGCGGCCAGCAACAGCGGGTGGCGATCGCTCGCGCCATCGCGGTGCGCCCCAAAGTATTGCTGCTGGATGAGCCGCTGTCGGCGCTGGACGCGCAAATCCGCCACAGCATGGTGGAAGAGATCGCCCGCCTGCACCGCGAGCTGCCGGATCTGACCATCCTGTACGTCACCCACGATCAGGGCGAAGCGCTGACGCTGGCGGACAAGATCGGCATCATGCGCGACGGCCATCTCATCGCCCACGGCGAAACCCGCGCGCTGTACCACCATCCGACGAACCGCTTCGCCGCCGAGTTCCTCGGCCGCGCCAACCTGCTGCCGGCTACCGCCCTGGAAACTACCGCGCAGCAAGGCATGACCACCGTCAGCTGCGCCGGCAAAGTGATCGGCTGTTTCACTTACGGCGCACAACGCGGCTTCGACAAGCTGCTGTGCATCCGGCCACAGCACATTGCGCTCGATGCCGATGCCCAGCGCAGCAACTGCATCATCGGCACGCTGCATGATATTCATTGGCAGGGAGAGTTGACGCACCTGCAGTTCGACGCGGAAGGCCATCCGCTGCGCGTGGTCACCACTCATCGCAGCCGGATGCCGCAGATCGGCGAGCGCGTGCCGCTCTATTTCGCCCCCGACGATGCGGTACTGATCGAGGACTGACATGACCGACTCTACGCTTATTCGTCCGTCCTTTCGGCTGCGTTTGCCGCGCCGCCTGTGGATCCTGTTGCCGCTGCTGGTGCTGGCGACACTGTTTTTCTACCCGTTGGCGCTGATCGTCAAACAGGCGTTTACCGACGACCAGGGGCTGTTCAGCGCCGCCGCGCTGCAACAGGTGTTCGAATCCCGCCGCTTTGTCGGTGCCCTGCTCAACACGCTGCAGATCGCGCTGCTGGCGACGCTGGGCTGCCTGGTGCTCGGCACGCTGCTGTCGCTGCTGCTGGTATTCACGCCGTTCCCCGGCAGCCGGCTGATCGCCCGAGTGATCGATACCTTTATCGCCATGCCGACCTTTCTGATCACGCTGGCCTTCACCTTTATCTACGGCTCCGCCGGCCTGCTGAACGGCACGCTGATGGCGACCTTCGGCTTCACCCTGCCGCCGGTCGACTTTCTTTACTCCATCTGGGGCGTGATCCTGGCGGAAATCACCGTGTTTACGCCGCTGGTGATGCGCCCGCTGATGGCGGCGCTGTCGCAGATCGACCGCAGCCAGCTTGAGGCCGCCAGCATCCTCGGCGCCCGGCCGGGGCGCGTGGTGCGCCAGGTGATTTTACCGGCCGCACTGCCGGCCTTGCTGGCCGGCGGCAGCCTGTGTCTGTTGTTGACCACCAATGAGTTCGGCATCGTGCTGTTTATCGGCGCCAAGGGCGTCACCACGCTGCCGATGATGGTCTACTCCAAGGCGATTCTGGAGGCGGATTACGCCGTCGCCTGCACCATCGCCGTGGTGAATATCGCGCTGTCGCTCGGGCTGTTCTCCCTTTACCGCTATGCCGCGGCACGCGCCGGGCTGAGGAACTGACGATGTTGATTTGGTCTCGCACCGGCCGCACCCTGACCTGCACGCTGACGGTCACGCTGTTCGCCCTGTTCTTCTGCCTGCCGCTGGCGGTGATCCTGATGTCCAGCCTCAGTGAACAGTGGAACGGCGTGCTGCCGAGCGGCTTCACCCTCAGCCACTTTCGCCAGGCCTTCAGCGGCGCCTCCTGGGACGCGCTGGTCGCCAGTCTGGCTATCGGCTTCAGCGCCAGCCTGTTCGCGCTGCTGTGCGGCACCTGGGCGGCGCTGGCGCTGCGCCACCATCAGGGGCGCGGCCAGCGGCTGCTGGGCACGCTGTTTTTCATTCCCAGCGCGGTGCCTTCGGTCTCTATCGGTTTGGGGATGCTGGTGGCGTTCAGCCAGGGGCCGCTGCAGATGAACGGCACCTTCCTGATCGTGCCCGCCGCCCACTTCGTGCTGATTTCCGCCTTTACCTTCGGCAACGTGATGGCCGGGCTGACCCGGCTGCCTGGCGACTACGAGAACGTCGCCGCCAGCCTGGGCGCTTCGCCGCTGTTCCGCCTGCGTCACGTCACCCTACCGATGATCGCCCCCTACATGATCTCCGCCTTCGCACTCAGCCTGTCGCTGTCGATGGGGGAGCTGGGCGCGACCATGATGATCTACCCGCCGAGCTGGGCGACGCTGCCGGTCACGATCTTCAGCCTGACCGATCGCGGCAGCATCGCCAACGGCGCGACGCTGACCATGATCCTGGTGGCGGCCACGCTGTTGCTGATGCTGGTGCTGGAGCGGATTTCTCAGCGGCTGACGCCCGGCGCGAAATAACAACAAGGCGCTGCCATGGCAGCGCCTCGCTCATCGAAATGACGGTCAGAACGGGTAGTCGTGATAGCCCTGCTGCTCGGAGATGCGCCGGGCGGCGACGTGCAGCAACGCCACATACTCCTCCCGCGCCGCGTCGGAAAAGCGCAGCGTCGGGAAAGAGATGCTCAGCCCGGCGATCGCCACCCCGAACCTGTCGAATACCGGCACCGCGATGCAGCGGATCCCCGCCTCCTGCTCTTCGACATCTTCGCCGAATCCCTGCTCACGCACCCGATCCAGCACCGGCAACAGTTCGGCGGCGCTGGTCAGGGTATGCTCGGTGCTGCGGGTAAAGTCAATCTGCGACAAAATCTGCGCCACCTCATCCCGCCCGCGCCAGGCCAGCAGCACTTTCCCGATGGCGGTGCTGTGCAGCGGGTTGCGGCGGCCGATGCGCGAATACATGCGCAGGTTGTACATCGCGTCGATCTTGTGGATATAGACAATGCCGTCCTCGTCCAGGGCGCCGAGGTGGATGGTTTCGCGGGTGCGGTTTGACAGTTCGCGCATCTGCACGTCGGCGCTGCGGATCAGATCGACGTTCTGCAACGATTTGGCGCCCAGTTCGAACAGCTTGAGCGTCAGCGCATACTTTTCCGTCTCGCCTTCCTGCGATACGTAGCCCAGCGCTTTCATGGTTTGCAGAAAACGGTAGACGGTGCTTTTGGACATCATCACTCGCTGGGAAAGTTCGGTAATGCCAATCTCGCGCTCATCGCCAAGCGCCTGCAAAATGCCGAACACTTTCATCACGGATGAGACGGCATCCGGTTGCTTGTCTGAATCTGCGTTAGCCATGGTGAATGCCCTACTTAACGGTTTTGTTTCAGGAAATTTAAACAAGGGTTTCAGTATAATCGGAACAGATCGCGGCGCGCAACGCGGCTGAACGCTAAGCGATTGAAGCCAAATGGATAACCCCGGCCTGCTCACCGCTATTTACAATTAAGCGGGCAACGGGCATGCAATCGCAGGTGATTATGATTAGCATGATAATACTCCCCTGAATAAATACCGCTGAGACCAACATGCGTCCTTGTTCCGACGGCCTCCCCGTCCCGCAACGCTATGGGGCGATCCTCGCCATCGCCCTCGGCATTACCGTATCGGTGCTCGACGGCGCGATAGCCAACGTGGCGCTGCCCACCATCGCGCGCGATCTTAACGCCAGCCCGGCCAGCTCCATTTGGGTGGTCAACGCCTATCAGTTGGCGATCACCGTCTCTCTGCTGTCGCTGGCCTCGCTCGGCGATCTGGTCGGCTATCGCCGCATCTATCAGGCCGGGTTGCTGGTGTTCAGCATCACCTCGCTGTTTTGCGCCCTGTCCGACTCGCTGCTCACGCTGACCATCGCCCGCGTATTGCAAGGCTTTGGCGCCGCCGCCATTATGAGCGTCAACACCGCGCTGATCCGCATCATCTACCCGCAGCGTTTTCTCGGCCGCGGCATGGGCATCAACTCGCTGATCGTCGCCTGCTCCTCAGCGGCCGGGCCGACGGTGGCGGCCGCTATCCTGTCGGTCGCATCCTGGCAGTGGCTGTTCGCCATCAACCTGCCGATCGGCATCGTCGCGCTGCTGCTGGGGATGAAATTCCTGCCGGCTAACGGCCAAAAAAGCGATAATCGCCGTTTCGATCCCACCAGCGCCGTGCTGAACGCGCTGACCTTCGGCCTGCTGATCACCGCCATCAGCGGCTTCGCCCAGGGCCAGAGCCTGACGCTGATCTTCAGCGAGATTGCCGCGCTGCTGGCGATTGGCGCGGTGTTCGTGCGCCGCCAGCTGCGCCAGGAATTTCCGTTGCTGCCGGTCGACCTGCTGCGTATCCCGATCTTCGCCCTGTCGATGGGCACCTCAATCTGTTCGTTCGCTGCGCAAATGCTGGCGATGGTGTCGTTGCCGTTCTTCCTGCAAAGCGCGTTGGGCCGCGACGAGGTGGCGACCGGGCTGCTGCTGACGCCGTGGCCGCTGGCGATCGTGGTGATGGCGCCGATCGCCGGTCGGCTGGTGGAGCGCGTGCACGCCGGCCTGCTGGGCTGTATCGGGCTGGCGGTGTTCGCGCTCGGGCTGTTCTCGCTGGCGCTGCTGCCGGCGGCGCCGTCGAATGTGGACATCATCTGGCGCATGGTGCTGTGTGGCGCCGGTTTCGGCCTGTTCCAGTCGCCCAACAACCACACCATCATTTCCGCCGCGCCGCGCAACCGCAGCGGCGGCGCCAGCGGCATGCTGGGCACCGCTCGCCTGCTGGGACAAACCTCGGGGGCCGCGCTGGTGGCGCTGATGTTCAACCTGTTCCCTGCCTCCGGCACCCACGCTTCGCTGATCCTGGCCGGGGTGTTCGCCACCCTGGCAGCGGCGGTCAGCGGCCTGCGCATCACCCAGTCGACGACGCAGACGGTGCAGCCCAGCCGCGAGGTGAAATAGCGGGCATAGAAAGAGCCGGGCCACATCGAGCGCGACGCAGGCCTGGCGTCAGTCGCCGCTCCTCAAAGGGCTGCGGCCTTGTCGTAGACACGCTAAATAGGCGTCGTCATCCGGATACCAGCCAACAATGCGTTGGCCGTCGTTATCCACCCCCTCGAAGCCCTTCAGTAAGCCAGGGGCGAACATGCGCTTGATCAGATCTTCGGCCTGAGCGCTGTCGATGCGGCAATCGCAGCGCGTGTTTCCGTCAACCTGAACGAAGTTCTGCAACGAAGCGAGACACCGCGCATCGAGATCGCCATGGACATGGATAAACTCCCCCGTCTCTACCAGGGTGAGCGCGGTCAGATCCCCCCCCACCACGAACGCACCGTCGTTTCCTGAGCTGCAATAGGCATGGCGTATGCGGACATCATCACGCACGACCAGTCCGCCCCAGCAAATCAGCGTATCCGCCTGCAGCCGCCCCAGCACGACAATGCCGCCGTCCTCGCGCTGCGGCGATACCGCCAGGCATCCTTCCACGATCATATCGCCGTCCACGATCAGGTAATCGTAATCGTGGCTGTCGTGCTCGTCGGGGAAAAATGCCGGGAGGTGAAGATCGCCTGAATGCCAGCGAATAGCTGGCCGTTCAGCATCGTCATCATGCCGGTTGAACAGTTCCGCAACCGCATCGGCGATACCGCCTGTCAATTCCGCCAGGCGCGCCGGTAGCTCATCACCGTTGAGCAAGGGAAGGTGGTTGATTTTCATAGGGCCTCAGGGACAAATGTCATTGCGCCAAAGCATATAACATGCGCTTCCAAAGCCAAACAGCCGGTCGTCACTCAGCCAGGATGCGGCTTACCCTCGTCTCGCTCCGCGGCGGTAAACGCACAGAGAGGCCGACAGGCGTTATTCGAAGGCGGGCTTTATGGACTTCGGGGAGCTCTTGCGCCACGTTAACCCCCGTCGACGCTGAAAAAGCGGTTCAGGCATGCCATAAAAAAACCCCGGCAAGCCGGGGTTTTTCATTTCATTCAGCCGATTACTTCAGGTACTGGCCGGTACGCAGCGCTTCGATACGCTTGTCGAGCGGCGGGTGCGACATGAACAGCTCGCTGAACGACTTGGATTTACCGTTGATGCAGAACGCCATCATGCTGCCGGCTTCCTGCGGTTCATAGCTGGTTTTCAGACGCTGCAAGGCGGCGATCATCTTCTCGCGGCCCACCAGTTTGGCGGAGCCGGCGTCGGCGTAGAACTCGCGGTGACGCGAGAACCACATGGTGATGATGCTCGCCAGGATGCCGAACACCAGTTCCAGCACCATCGACACGGCGAAGTAAATCATCGGGTTGCCGTTGCCTTCCCCTTCGCCATCACCGTCGCGGTTGCCGAGGAAACCGGCGGCGACCTGCGCGATCAGGCGTGAAATGAAGATCACGAAGGTGTTCACGATGCCCTGAATCAGGGTCATGGTCACCATATCGCCGTTGGCGACGTGGCTGATTTCGTGCGCGATGACCGCTTCCGCTTCGTCACGGCTCATGCTCTGCAGCAGGCCGGTGCTGACGGCGACCAGCGAGGCGTCGCGGCGCGCGCCGGTGGCGAAGGCGTTGATGTCCGGCGCATGGTAGATAGCGACCTGCGGCATGGCGATGCCCGCCTGCTGCGACTGACGGCGCACCGTTTCCAGCAGCCAGTTTTCGGTTTCGTTACGCGGCTGTTCAATCACTTCTCCGCCGACGGAGCGCAGCGCCATCCACTTGGACATCAGCAACGACACGAAAGCGCCGCCGAAGCCGAACAGACCGGCCATGATCATCAGGCCCTGAACGCTACTGGATTGGATTCCTGTCAGGCTGAGCACCAGCCCGAAAACCAACATCACCGCCAGGTTGGTGAGCAGGAACAGAGCTATACGCATCATAAAATGTTTACTTCCTCATAAATGTTAACAAAACGCTGTCCAAGATACCCTAGATCGTATGGGCATTCGTCACAGTTTCAAGAGTCGCGCGTCATTAACCTACTAAAAATACGAAACTTTACAAAAACGGCGCGCGACCGGGATTTGGCAAATTGTAAACGATTGTTGCGCAAGGCGGAGGGATTTCTCACAAAAAATTCTTCGCCCGCGCAGGATCGCGGCGGGCGATTTTATCCACACCCTTTCTGGGTCAATATCCGCTGGGTGCGATCCGACGTGCCCGCAGCCGATTCATCGACGACGAAAGTTTGAATCTTACGATTAATTGTTACATTATAACATCACAATTAATCGTAAAGGGATGTCAATCATGTTATCGCGTATCGCCTGGATGCTGGCGACGTGGCTGCTTTTCTGCCACCTCGCACAAGCTGAAATTCACCTCACCGACGTTGAAGGACGTCGCGTCACCCTGACCGCCCCCGCACAGCGCGCCTATATCGGCTTTTACTACGAAGATTTTCTGGCAGTGAACGGCCCGGAGAGCTATCAACAGGTCGTCGCCTTCTCCAAAAGCGACTGGGCCTTGCGCACCAGCCAATGGGCGCGCTATCAGGCCGCGCTGCCGCGGCTCGCTCAATTGGTCGATGTCGGTTCGCTCTATAACCAGAGCTTCGATTTTGAACGCCTGCTGACCACGCGGCCGGACCTGCTGATCCTGGCGAAGTGGCAGCTCGACGGCTTCGCCAACTACCTGCCGGTGCTGCAACGGCTCAACATTCCTTACATCGTCGTCGACTTCAACCAGGGCGTCGAGGTCAAGCTCGCCAGCATTCGGTTGATGGGCCAGGCAATGGGCCACGCCGAGCGAGCGGAACGGCTGGCCGACGAATATCGCCAGAGCCTCGAAGATACCCGGCGGCGCATCCGCCAGGCGCAGCTGCCGCCGCCGATCACCTATATTGAACTGGGAGACAAGGGCCCCGGCGAATACAGCAGCAGCTATGGCGCCTCGATCTGGGGGCCGCTGCTGCAGTTGGCCGGCGCCGACAATATCGCCGCCGGCGTCGTCGGCAGCCCCTCTCCGTTGCGCGCCGACTATGTCCTGACCAAACGGCCCGACGTCATTTTTCTCGCCGGAGGCGACTGGGAAAATATGCCGAACGCCGTGCCGATGGGCTACGGCACACAGGCCGCCCCCATACAGGCGCGCCTGACGCAGTATGCCCGGCGGGCGGGATGGCCGCAGCTGCCGGCTATAAAAAACCAACGGCTTTATGCGCTTTATCATGGCGGCGCGCGCACGATTTACGACTTTATTTTTGTCCAGTATCTGGCGAAAGCCCTCTATCCCACCGCATTTGCCGACGTAGACCCCGCGCGCAACCTGGCCCGGTTCTACCGCCAATATCTGCCGATTGAGGCGGACGGCGTCTTCTTGCAACGCTGGCAAGGAGAGTAGTCGTGGCCCGCACAGGACGTGATTTTTTGCAACGGCGCAGGCTGCGCCGCGGGCTATTGACGCTGGCGCTGCTCGGCGCGCTGTTGGCGGCGGCCGCCATCGATCTGACCGTCGGCGCCGCGCATCTTGGCCTCGCGGATATCGTGCGAATGCTCTGGCCCGGTCCTGCGCCAGGCAACGAGCTGCATCAGGTGGTTTTCTGGTCGATTCGCTTGCCGATGACACTCACCGCCCTGGTGGTCGGCGCCAGCCTGGCGCTGGCCGGCCTGCTGATGCAGACCGTGCTGGCCAACCCCCTCGCCAGCCCCTATACGCTAGGGATCTCGGCTGCGGCGGGGTTCGGCGCGGCGCTGTCGATCATCACCGGCTTCAGCCTGGGCGGCGCGCTGGCGCTGGGCACGCCGTTGCTGGCTTCGCTGATGGCGTTGCTCGCCTGCGTGCCTATCTATCTGCTGGGACAACGCCGGGGCATGACGCCGCAAATATTGGTGTTGAGCGGCATCGTCGTGCTGTTTTTCTTTCAGTCGCTGCAATCGCTGCTGCTGTTTCTGGCCGCGCCGGAGGCCATGCAGCAAATCGTCTTTTGGCTGTTCGGCAGCCTGCTCAAAGCGAATATGCACGGGGTGGCGATCACCGGCGCCGTGTTGCTCTGCGCGCTGATCGTCAGCCTGCGGCAGGCCTGGCGCCTTACGGCGCTGTCCGCCGGCGAAGAGCAGGCACAGGGGCTGGGCATCAACGTCAGCGCGCTGCGCAAGCTGGCCTTTCTACTGGCGACTTTGCTGACGGCCGCCTCGGTCTCTTTTGTCGGCACCATCGGGTTCGTCGGGCTGATCGCCCCCCATTTCGCCCGTTTTCTGGTCGGGGAGGATCAGCGTTACCTGATCTGCATTTCCGCCCTCTGCGGCAGCCTGCTGCTGCTGTGCGCGTCGATCGTCGCCAAGCTGGTGATGCCGAACGGCGTGGTGCCCATCGGCATCGTCATCGCCCTGATCGGCGTGCCGGTGCTGTTTTACTTCGTCACCCGACAGGTTAAACGCCCATGACTCAACTGACCCTCACCGGCGTCGACGTCTCGCTGCATCGCCGCCCGCTATTGGCCGACGTATCCCTGAGCTGGCCGGAGGCAAAACTCGGCGGCATCATCGGCCCCAACGGCGCCGGCAAGTCCACGCTGCTGAAAGCGATTAATCGCATGTTGCCGTACAGCGGCGAGATTGCCTACCGCGAGCGCCCGCTCGATCCGAAAACCAGCCGCATCGCCTATGTACCGCAGCTTAATCGCTGCGATTCGGCACTGACCGCTTTTGACATGGTGCTGTTGGGCAAGGTACGGCAGTTGGGATGGCGCGTCAGCGCCGCCCAGGCCGATGCGGTCGAACAGGCGCTGGCGGAATGCGGCATTTCCGCGCTCGCCGATCGCCCCTTCAACCGTCTCAGCGGCGGCCAGCGACAGTTGGTGATGCTGGCTCAGGCGTTCGTCTCTCAACCGCAGCTCATTTTACTCGACGAACCCACCAGCGCGCTGGATATCCATCACCAGCTGCGCGTGCTCAATCAGATCGCCGACTACGGCCGGCGTCATCGCTGCATCACGCTGCTGGTGATCCACGATCTGGGGCTGGCGCTGCGTTATTGCCACTCACTTACGCTGCTCGAGCACGGACGCGTCGTTTGCCACGGCGAGACTCATCAGATGATGGGACACCCAATGATGTCTCGCGTATTTGGCGTCGGTATCGAAAACGGCGTCAGCCCGCAGGGCTACCCCTATCTGCTGCCGACACAGCTGTTACACGCACACGGAGAATCCCCATGTACACCCTGACCAAGGCGGACATGCTGGCGCAACTCGCCGGTTTGCAACAGGAAATTCACCAGCTACACCGCTCCGCCCGGCAAGATCGGCGTAATTTTTCCCTGCTGGAACGCCGCTTCAGCCGCCTGCAAGCCTTTAACGACGAACCACAGCTGCAGGCCTACCGTCGAAAACTGGAAAACGACCGTTTGATAACGGCGCAGATCGCCCAACTGCGGGCAACAGCCAATGCCGCATTGTGCGACTACGAGAAGCATCGCGTCTCTGCACTCTGTCGGCAACCGGCACAGACTAACGCCTACCTGAACAGTTTCGATCGCGCCCTGCAGTTGGAGATCGCCGCCGCCGGCATCCAACCGGGCGAGCGGGTGTTGCTGGTGGGCAGCGGCGCCTTGCCCACCACGGCGCTGGCGCTGGTCGCCAGGCTTGCCGCCACCGTCATTTGCTACGATTGCGATCCGGCGGCCCAGCGGTTTGCCCGCCGCCTCACGCGCCATCTGGGGCTGGTGCGGCAGATGCCCTGCATCGACAAGCTGCACGGCCTGACCCGCAATGACGTCGATCACATCATCATCGCCTCTCTGGTAGCCGACAAGCAGGGCTTGCTGAGGGAGCTGCGGCCTTTGCTGCCGCAACGCGGCAAATTGCTGGTGCGCTATGGCAATGGCCTCAAGTCTCTCTTTAACTGCCCTTACCATCACCAGGCCGCCGGTTCGCCGTGGCGCATCAGCGGTAAACCGCTCGCCACCCCGCTGTACGATCTGTTGATTCTGGAGCCTCTCAGCCATGAATAATGCCTTTTCCACCCTGATTCTGGGCGCCGGCCCGGCGGCTATCCAATTGGCGGCGGATATCAAGGCCGCGGCCAATGCGCGCATCGGCCTGTACAACCGCCCCAGCGAGAAAGGACAACGCCTGCGGCATCATTTGGCTCACGCGCCCAGCCTGTCTCTGACGGGCGCCGGTAAGGCGCAGCGCACCCAAGGCGATACGCAAGTGACGATCGACAGCTACTGCGATGACCTGTCACTGGTCGGCGGTGACTGGCACCGACTGATCCTTGCCGTCCCCGCCGATCAATATCATGACGTGCTGCGGCAGGTGCCATGGGCGGCGTTGCCCCAGCTGCGCTCACTGATCCTGCTCTCTCCTTCCATCGGTTCCGGCCTGATGGTGCAAAGCCTGCTGCAGGACGCCGGGCAATCCCACGTCGGGATCATCAGCCTGTCGAGCTACTACGCCGATACCAAATACCAGGATGCCGCGCAGCCTTACCGCGCTTACACCAAGGCATTCAAGCAGCGGATTTATCTGGCCGGCCAAAGCCCATCGTCAGACCGCGCCGAACTCGATTGGCTTTGCGCGGTGCTGGCGCGTCACGGCATCGATGCCCAGCGCTGCGACAGCCTGCTGGCCGCCGAACGCTTCAGCATCACCAACTATGTTCATCCCCCGCTGGCGCTGGCCGATACCACGCTACAGGCGATCTTTCAGCCGCAGGCGCCGATACAGTACCTGTATAAGACCTACCCCGAAGGCCCTATCTGCCCCGAGACGATCGCCGACATGCTGGCGCTCTCGCAGGATTACCGGCAGTTGCTCAACCGGCTCGGCGTCGAGGCCATCAACCTGCTGCGCTTTTTGAATGACGACAATTACCCGGTGCCGCCTCGTATGGTAAGCCGCCGCTGGATTGACCAATTCCCGCAGCTCGCGCCGGCGGAGCAACGCTACGCGCTGTTTGCGCGCTATACCGCGCTGCTGGTCGATCCCTATTCCGAACCGGACGCGCAGGGCCGCTACTATGATTTTTCCGCCGTCAGGGTCGCCCGCGTCTTCCAGGATGCGCAGGGGTTATGGCGACTGCCGCGCGTGCCGCAAGAGGACGTGCGCAAACTGCGCGTTATGGTCTTGCTGGCGCAGCGGCTGGGCGTCGAGATGCCCGCCGCCCAGTGCCTGTTGGCGCGCTTTCAGCAGGCGCTGCACAGCTTCGTCACCCGGATCGGCACCGAGCATTGTCATCATTCGTTGCTGGACGATACCTGCCGCGAGCAGGCGGATATCACCTACCGGCAGTGGCGGAGGCAAGCATGAATCAGGGTGCGCTGCTGGCCATTTTCGCCTCGCTGATTTTCAGCGTCATGAACGCGCTGGTCAAAACCATCGCCGACGTCATTCCCACCGGAGAGATCGTGTTCTTTCGCAGCAGCATCGGCTGCGTGCTGGTTCTGCTGCTGATGTATCGCCACCGCGTCGCCTTCAGCCGTGAAGACCGGCCGCTGCTGGTATTGCGCGGCACCATGGGCGGACTGTATCTGATCTGTTATTTTTACAGCATCGCCCACCTCACGCTGGCCGATGCCAGCATGCTGGCCTACCTGTCGCCGTTTTTCTCCATTTTGCTCTCCTTGCTGGTGCTGCGTGAGCGGGTCAACGCCAATACCGCGTTTTGGCTGGCGATGGTCATCATCGGCGCGGTGCTGCTGGTGCGGCCGTGGCACTTCTCGGCCTATACCCTGGCGTCGCTGGTCGGCGTGATGAGCGCGGTGTTCGCCTCGATCGCCTATCTGTCGGTCAACAAACTCAGCAAACGCCACCACAACTACGAGATCGTGTTCTACTTCCTGTTCATCGCAACGCTGATCTCGCTGCCGCTGATGTGGCAGTCATTCGTCTGGCCCAACGCATACCAGTTTGCCATTCTGCTCGCCATAGCGCTGGTGTCGTTGCTGGGACAGGTCGTCTTAACCCAGGCCTTCTCTTCCGATAACCTGATCGTGGTCTCGGTGGTGCGCTATATCGGCATCGTGTTCAATATCGCCTGGGGCTGGCTGTTCTGGCACGAAGTCCCGCTGCTGCTGTCGCTGGTCGGCTGTATGTTGGTGGTGGTTTCCTGCATCCGGCTCGGGCTGCGCCACCGCAAGAAAACCGTCTGAACCGCGCATACCGCAGCCATAAAAAAACGCACCCGAGGGTGCGTTTTTCATTCTGCCAACCGCCGCCTTATTTGGCCGGCGTCGGTTGCTGAGCGGGCTGATCCTTTTCCAGATGAGCCAGGTCCAGCGCGATATGCACGGTTTCATCCAGGTACGGATCCGGTTCCTGGTAATCCTTCGGCAGATCGTCGAGCGATTTCAGCGGCTTCTTGCCCGCGCGCTCCAGACGCTCGTTGATGCGTTTCAGACGGGTCGCATCGTCATCGTGGTTCTCTTTCTCCCGCACCGCCAGATTGAGGGACACGATGTTGCGTTTATCCTTCAGCGCCTTGTAATGCGCGATATCCTGCGCGATGTACTGGAACTCCGGATTCTGCGCGATGCGCTGCTGGTGATCTTTCAGCAGTTCCGGCTCGAACGGCGCCATATCGCCGGTCTTGCTGTAGGTCGCCGCATTGATGCTGTCCCACGGCATGGCGTTGTCTTCAAACGCTTCGCCGGTTTCCGCCGGATCGACGCCGGTCGGCATCAGAATATCCGGCGTCACGCCCTTGCGCTGGGTGCTGCCGCCGTTGACGCGGTAGAACTTCTGAATGGTGTACTGCACCGAACCGAGCGCCGGCCACTCAGGGCGCAGCATCTGGTCGTAGATGCGGTTCAACGAACGGTACTGCTGCACGGTGCCTTTACCGAAGGTCGGTTCGCCGACGATCAGCGCGCGGCCGTAATCCTGCATCGCCGCCGCGAAGATCTCGGAGGCGGAGGCGCTGAAGCGATCGACCAGCACCACCAGCGGGCCTTTGTAGTAGGTCACGCCGTCGGTGTCGGCGTCTTCACGCACTTTGCCGTTGTTGTCGCGCACCTGCACCACCGGGCCGCTCGGAATGAACAGGCCGGACAGCGACACCGCTTCAGTCAGCGCGCCGCCGCCGTTGGTGCGCAGATCGATGATCACGCTCTTGACGTTCTGCTTGGCCATCTTCTGCAGCTGCACTTTCACGTCATCGGTCAGGCCGACGTAGAAGCCAGGGATGTCGAACACCGCCACCTTCTCTTTGCCGACGGTCTTGATGGTCATTTTCACCGCGCGGTCTTCCAGGCGGATGCGCTCGCGGGTCAAGGTGACCACGCGGGTTTTGGTGCCCTTGCCGGCCGGCAGGATCTCCAGGCGCACCTTGCTGCCCTTCGGCCCTTTGATCAGCGACACCACGTCGTCCAGACGCCAGCCGATCACGTCCACCATCGGTTTGCCGGCCTGGCCGACGCCGACGATGCGATCGCCTACGGTGATCGCCTTGCTCTTCGCCGCCGGGCCGCCCGGCACCATCGAGTTGATCAGGGTGTAGTCATCATCCATCTGCAGCACCGCGCCGATGCCTTCCAGCGACAGGCTCATCTCGGTGTTGAACTGCTCGGTATTGCGCGGAGACAGATAGTTGGTATGCGGATCGATTTCATGCGCAAAGGCATTCATCGCCAGCTGGAAGACGTCTTCGCTGTTGCTTTGCGTCAGGCGCTTGATGGCGAACTGATAGCGTTTGGTCAGCGTGTCGTGGATTTCTTTGTCGGTCTTGCCGGTCAACTTGAGGTTCAGCTCGTCATAGGTGACTTTCGCATCCCACAGGCTATCCAGCTCGGCCTTGTCTTTCGGCCACGGCGCTTTGCTGCGGTCGAGATCGATAGTGCCGTTGCCGGTGAAGTTCATCGGCTTGTCCAGCAACGACAACGCATAGGTATAACGCTCGAAACGGCGTTTCTGCGCCAGATTGAACAGCGCGTAGAAGGTGTCCAGCTTGCCGGTTTTCAGCTCTTCGCCAACCTGATTGCGTTTGCCGGCGAACTGCGCCACGTCGGCAGCCAGCAATACGTTATGGTTGTAGTCCAGCATGTTCAGGTAGCGATCGAAGATCTTGCCTGAAAACTCCGCGTCAAGGGCGAACTGGCGGTAATGAGAGCGAGTGAAGCGCGAGGTAACGCGCTCACTCACCGTAGCGTGCTGGGGTTCCTGTTGCAGTTGGGGCAGTTGGCCGATGCGGATGTTGGCTGTTTCCGCGCCGTAACTGACACCCGCCCACAGCAGCCCTGCAATCGCTGTTAATCTGACGAATTTGTTCATGCCTGGGTTGGCCTCCGTATCAGAACTGCAAGTGTTCTGCGCGCACAATCATCGCCAGACCGGAAGAGAGCTGCACACGTACGCCATCTTTAGCGATTTCGAGTACGGTAGCATCCATCGCGCTCTTGCCTGCTCTGACTTTGATTTCCTGGCCAATTTGCAGTGTAGAGATATCCGTGACTGGCGCATAACGCGGCTGGCTTTCCTCTTTGGCTGCACGAGGTTGGCGAGCGGGCTGTGGGCGAGTTTGTGGGCGCGGCTTGCGGTTTTCCGGCGCGGCTCCGCCTTCGCGACGCGCAGCGGGCTTTTTACCGGCTGGACGCGGACGGCGAGGAGCGGCATCGGCGGATTCACCGGCGGCTTCACGTTTTTTGGCGTTTTGTTCGGCACGCTGTGCCTGAACGCGCGCTTTGGCTTCTTCAAGCTGCTGGCGGGCATGATCGACATGCTGCTGTTCCAGTTCACCGCACGGATTGCCGTCCAGATCGACGCGCTGCGCGCCGACTTTAACGCCGTACAGGTAACGCCAGCTTGAGGTGTACAGGCGCAGGGCAGAACGCAATTGCGTTTTGCTGAGATTCTCTTCCCCCTGCACGCGCTCTACCAAATCCTGAAAAATACCGATTTTCAGCGGACGAGCTTCGCCTTCGGCGCTAAAGCAGAGCGGAAAACGCTCGGCAAGAAAAGCAATGACTTCTTTACTAGAGTTCAACTTAGGTTGATTTTCCATGAAATTTCCTGATTACAACGGTATTGCCAACAAGCCACAGGCATGAACAGGCGTCATTATAATGACGCCATCGGTAATTGCCACGTTAACCGTCGATCAACTTGCCGCCACAGTCACATATTTCGCACTGTCGCACTGCTCCAGTTGCTCACAAAGCCCCGCCACCACTGCTTTCAGGCCCGCTTCGTCCTGTTCGTCGAAGCGTTGATAAACCGTGCTATCGATATCCAAAACGCCGATCGCTCGGCCGCCAACCGCCAGCGGCAGCACGATTTCCGCGTTGCTGGCCGCATCGCAGGCGATATGGCCCGGGAACGCATGCACGTCGCCGACGCGCTGCACGCGATTTTCCGCCACCGCCGTGCCGCACACGCCCTTGCCCACCGGGATGCGCACGCAGGCGATCTTGCCCTGGAACGGCCCCAGCACCAGCTGAGCGCCATCCATCAGATAGAAACCGACCCAGTTCACGTCATCCAGACGCTCGTTGAGCAAGGCGCTGGCGTTGGACAGCGCCGCGATAAAGTTGGTCTCCCCGCCGAGCAACGCGCTCAGATCACGTTTTAATTCCGCGTAGAATTGTTCTTTTGTCATGTGATAACCATTGAAACAGTGAAGATGGCCAGAAGCCCAAAGCTTAGGCCCTATAAAATAAGCATTAAATGCGTATAGCCACAAGGTTAATCATCTGTTGCTTCACAAAACCCCGTCGCTCGGGGTATGTTTGCCGCTCAGAATCCCGGTTTACCTCGTTTTACCGTCCGGCGCCCGATCGCCGGTGACGCGGCCGGTTTATTTTTCAGCTACGCTGACAGTTCCGGCGGGCTCAAGGGCAGCTACTTGTCAAAAATGAAAATACACGCGATCACCGCCCCCCTTTCCAAAGCGCGCCACCAACGCTGCTGCGAGTGCGATCTGCTGTTCATGCTGCCGCCGCTCAGCGGCAATCAGGCCGCTTATTGCCCGCGCTGCAACGCCAAGGTGGTGCACGGCCGCGACTGGTCGATGACGCGTCTGACCGCCATGGCGATCACCATGCTGCTGCTGATGCCGTTCGCCTTCACCGAACCGCTGATCAGCATCCGCCTGCTCGGCACGCGCATCGACGCCAGTTTGCTGGAGGGCATCTGGCAGATGAGCCGCCAGGGCGATCCGCTCACCGCCAGCATGGTGGCGTTTTGCACCATCGGCGCCCCGCTGACGCTGGCGCTGTCGCTGCTGTACCTGCGCTTCGGCCACGCGCTCGGCATGAACCTGCGCCCGGTGCTGCTGATGCTGGAGCGGCTCAAAGAGTGGGTGATGCTGGACATTTATCTGATCGGCATGGCGGTGGCGGCGATCAAGGTGCAGGATTACGCCGACATCCAGGCGGGCAGCGCGCTGATCGCCTACCTGTCGCTCACGGTGCTCAGCATCCTGACGCTGATCCACGCTAACCTGGAGCAGCTGTGGGAGCGTTACTATCCGCAGGAACAGCCGGAAGGCCCGCCGGCGGCGCTGCATATTTGCCTGTCCTGCCACTATACCGGCTACCCTGACGCGCGCGGCCGCTGCCCGCGCTGCCATGTGCCGATGTGCCACCGCCAGCCCTACAGCCTGCAGAAAACCTGGGCGGCGCTGATCGCGGCGATGATCCTGCTGATACCGGCCAACCTGCTGCCGATTTCCATCATTTACGCCAACGGCGTGCGGATGGAAGACACCATCTTCTCCGGCGTGGTCTCACTGGCCACCTCCGGCAACGTGCCGATCGCCGCCATCGTGTTCATCGCCAGCGTGCTGGTGCCTTTTACCAAGGTGATTGTGCTGATCACGCTGTTGCTGAGCATCCACTTCAAAACTTCGCACAGCCTGAAGACGCGCATTCGTCTGCTGCGTCTGGTCACCTGGATCGGCCGCTGGTCGATGCTCGATCTGTTCGTTATCGCCTTGATGATGTCGCTGGTAAACCGCGACCAGCTGTTATCTTTTACTATGGGACCGGCCGCGTTTTACTTTGGCTCGGCGGTCATTTTGACTATTCTTGCCGTTGAGTGGCTCGATAGCCGATTGATTTGGGATGCACATGCAACAGGAAACGCCGACTACACCGACTGAAGCGCGAGTCAAGAACAAACGCCGCATTTCACCGTTCTGGTTACTGCCGTTCATCGCCCTGCTGATCGCCGGGTGGCTGGTCTATAACAATGTCCAGGAACGCGGCACCACCGTCACCATCGATTTCCAATCGGCGGCGGGCATCGTCGCCGGCCGCACGCCGGTGCGCTACCAGGGCGTTGAGGTCGGCACGGTGCAAAAAATCAGTCTGAGCAAAGATCTGCGCAGCATCGTGGTGGAGGCCAGTATCAAAAGCGATCTGGAAGACTCGCTGCGCGAAGGTACCCAGTTCTGGCTGGTGACGCCCAAGGCCTCGCTGGCCGGGGTATCCGGGCTCGATGCGCTGGTCGGCGGCAACTATATCGGCATGATGCCCGGCAGCGGCAAGGAGCAAACCCACTTCACCGCGCTCGATACCCAACCGAAGTACCGCCTGAACACCGGCGAGCTGATGATTCACCTGCACGCCGACGATCTCGGCTCGCTCAACAGCGGCTCGCTGGTCTATTACCGTAAAATCCCGGTCGGCAAGGTGTATGACTACACCATCAGCGAAGGCAACAAGGGCGTGACCATCGACGTGCTGATCGACCGCCGCTTCGCCAACCTGGTGAAGAGCAACAGCCGCTTCTGGAACGTTTCCGGCTTCAAGGGCGATTTCAGCCTGTCCGGTGCCACGGTGCAGATGGAGAGCCTGGCGGCGCTGGTCAACGGTGCCATTGCCTTCGATTCTCCGGCCGATGGCCAGCAGGCCAAGGGCGATCAGAGCTATACCCTGTATCCTGATCTGGCCCACAGCCAGCGCGGCGTCAATATCCTGCTGGATCTGCCGAGCGGCAACAGCCTGAGCGAAAACCGCACGCCGCTGATGTACCAGGGGCTGCAGGTCGGCACCCTGACCAAGCTGACGTTGCAACAGGACAGCAAAGTGGTCGGTGAACTGACCATCGATCCTTCGGTGGTCGATCTGATGCGCAGCGGCACCCGCATCGTGATGCGCAGCCCGCGCATCAGCCTCAACGACGCCAAGCTTAGCCAGTTGCTGACCGGCACCACGCTGGAGCTGGTACCGGGCGAAGGCGAGCCGCAGCAACGCTTCAACGTGCTGGACAGCAGCGAAACGCTGTTGCAACAGCCTGGCGTGCTGACCGTTACGCTGAATGCGCCGCAAAGCTACGGCATCGACGTCGGGCAGCCGCTGGTGGTGCACGGCGTGAAAGTCGGCCAAATCCTGAGCCGCACGCTGACCGCCGGCGGCGTGGTATTCACCGCCGCCATCGACGCGCAGTACCGCGGCCTGCTGCACAAAGACAGTAAATTCGTGGTCAACAGCCGCCTCGACGTCAAGCTGGGCATCGACGGCATGGAAGTGCTTGGCGCCAGCGCCCAGGAGTGGGTAGACGGCGGCGTGCGCATTATTCCCGGCAGCAAGGGGGAACCTGGCGGCCAATACCCGCTGTACGCCAACAGCGAAAAAGCCGAGGAAGGCATCGTCGGCAACGCCCCCGCTACCACCCTGACCCTCAGCGCCACCAGCCTGCCGGACGTGCAGGCCGGCTCGGTAGTGCTGTATCGCAAATTCCAGGTGGGCGAGATCGTCAATGTTCGGCCGAAGGCCAACGAGTTTGAGGTGGACGTCTACATCAGCCCGGAATACCGCAAGCTGCTGACGCGCGAAAGCATCTTCTGGGCCGAAGGCGGCGCCAAGGTGCAGCTCAACGGCAGCGGCCTGACGGTGCAGGCTTCGCCGCTCAACCGCGCGCTGAAAGGTGCCATCAGCTTCGATAATCTACAGGGCGTGACGCTGAACAAGGGTGCCAACCGCGTGCTGTACGCCAGCGAAACCGCCGCCCGCGCGGTGGGCAGCCAAATCACGCTGAAAACCTACGACGCCAGCAAGCTGTCGGCGGGTATGCCGCTGCGCTACCTCGGCATCGACGTCGGCCAGGTGGAGTCGCTGCAGCTTGCCCCGGAGCGCAACGAAGTGTTGGCCAAGGCGGTGCTGTATCCGGAATACGTGCAGACCTTCGCGCGTCTCGGCAGCCGCTTCTCGATCGTCTCGCCGGAGATCTCCGCCGCCGGCGTCAGCAATCTCGATACCCTGCTTCAACCTTATATCAACGTGGAGCCGGGGCGCGGCCGCGAGCTGCGCACCTTCGAGCTGCAGCAGGCCAGCATCACCGACTCGCGCTATCTCGACGGCCTGAGCGTGGTGCTCGACGCCGCCGAAACCGGCTCGCTGCAGATCGGCACGCCGGTGTTGTTCCGCGGCGTGGAGGTCGGCACCATCACTGGCTTCTACCTTGGCGCCATGTCAGACCGGGTGCATGTCGCGCTGCGCATCAGCAAGAAGTATCAGCATCTGGTGCGCAACAACAGCGTGTTCTGGCTGGCTTCGGGGTACAACCTGCAGTTCGGCCTGACCGGCGGCGTGATCAAGAGCGGCACCTTCCAGCAGTTCATCCGCGGCGGTATCGCCTTCGCCACGCCGCCGACCATTCCGCTGGCGCCGAAAGCGACGCCGAACAAACACTTCCTGCTGAATCCGGAAGAGCCGAAGGACTGGAAAACCTGGGGCACCGCCATTCCGCGCGATTAAATTTCGCATTTTCCTCAGGGCCCGGCATTGTCGGGCCCTGTTTTTTTCCGCTTTGTGATAAACTCTCGCCCTTGTCTTTATTGCACCCTGAGAGTTCGCCCCGTGGCCAAATCCACCGCCGTTTTTCTGCCCCCCGCTTTCCTTGACGCCACCCGCGCCATCATGCCCGCCGAGCTGGCGATGGACGATTTTATCGCCGCCTGCCAGCGCCCGCTGCGCCGCAGCCTGCGCGTCAACACGCTGAAAATCAGCGTCGCCGACTTCCTGGCGCTGGTGCAGGATTACGACTGGCGGCTGGAGCCCATCCCCTGGTGCGCGGAAGGGTTCTGGATCGAGCGCGACGATGAAGAGCTGCGCCTGGGCAGCGCCGCCGAACACCTGAGCGGCCTGTTCTACATTCAGGAGGCCAGTTCAATGCTGCCGGTCAGCGCGCTGTTCGCGGGCGGCGCAGTGCCGAATCGGGTGCTGGACGTGGCGGCGGCGCCTGGCTCCAAAACCACCCAAATCGCCGCGTTGATGGGCAATCAGGGCGGCATCGTCGCCAACGAATACTCCGCCAGCCGGGTAAAAGTGCTGCACGCCAATATCAGCCGCTGCGGCGTGAAGAACGCCGCGCTGACCCACTTCGACGGCCGGGTGTTCGGCGCCGCGCTGCCGGAGAGCTTCGACGCCATTCTGCTCGATGCCCCCTGCTCCGGCGAAGGCGTGGTGCGCAAAGATCCGGATGCCATGAGCAACTGGTCGCCACAGAGCGTGGCCGAGATCGCCGCCACCCAACGCGAACTGATCGACAGCGCGTTTCATGCGTTGGCGCCGGGCGGCGTGATGGTTTACTCCACCTGCACCCTCAATGCGCAGGAAAACCAGCAGGTGGTGCGCTGGCTGCTGGACACCTACGGCGATGCGGTCAGCGTCGAGCCGCTGGGTGCGCTGTTCCCCGGCGCCGACAAGGCGCTGACCGCCGAAGGCTTCCTGCACGTCTTCCCGCAGATTTACGACAGCGAAGGCTTTTTCGTCGCCCGCCTGCGCAAACAGCGCGCCGTGGCGCCGTTGGCGAAGCCGACCTATAAAGTCGGTAAGTTTCCGTTCAGCCCGCTGTCCGGCAAAGAGGCGGCGCTGGTCGCCCAAGCCGCCGCCGCATCCGGCTTGACCTGGGGCGATGACAGCCGGCTGTGGGAGCGCGACAAGGAGCTCTGGCTGTTCCCGGCCGAGCTGGAACCGCTGTTCGGTAAAGTGCGCTTCTCACGTATCGGCCTCAAGCTGGCGGAACGTTTCCCGAAAGGTTTCCGCTGGCAGCACGAAGCGGCGATCGCCCTCGCGGGCGCCGGCGGCAAACAACATTTCGAGCTGGACGCCGCGCTGGCCCAGGAGTGGTATCACGGCCGCGATCTCTATCCGCAGCAGCCACCGGCGGGCGACGAGTGCATCGTCACCTATCAGCGGCAACCTCTGGGCATCGCCAAACGCATTGGCAGCCGTATCAAGAATAACCTGCCGCGCGAGCTGGTGCGGGATGGCGCACTGGATTTCCACCTCTAAACAATACCGCGCCGGGGAATGAAACTCCCCGGCGATAAAATAACGCTAATAATATTCCTATCGCCGTTCGTTATTATTCTAATTATTTCACTTTATCGGTATACCTCGCCTGCGAGCCCCGCCAGCCGGGGAATGAGAATAAAAAGTTTCTCGTTTTCATCAAGACAATTCCCGATTCTTATTCTATTAATTAAAGTGCAGCTAAATGAATACGTTCAACCCACCTCTGGGTGGCGTCTTTGCGGGCTTTCTCTCATACGGCAAGGAATATAAGATGAAAAAAACTCTGATGGCATTGACCTCGGTAGCAACCCTGCTGTGCGCCAACGGCGCGGCTAACGCAGCAGGCACCATTCAAGGCACGTTAGGCGTAACGCTGACCATCGGCGCCGGTTGCGTCGTGGGAGGCGGCAACAGCAGCGGTTCCGTCAACGACTTCGGCTCCATCAGCTTCGGCACTTACTCTTCACTGGCCAACATCATCGACGCCAGCGCCACCGGCGCAGGGGGGGCCGGTACGCTGTCATTGACCTGCACCACCGGCACAGACTACACGGTGGCGCTGGACAACGGGCTCCACGTCACTTCAGGCACCCAACGCCGCATGGCCAGCACGGCAGGCGCATTCATCAGTTATAACCTGTACCAGGATGCCGCACGCACCACCGCCTGGGGCAGCGGCGCCAACGCGCGGACCGGCACCGGCACCGGCGCCGCCGTTCCGCTGATCGTCTATGGCCGCGTACCGGCGGCCGGATCTACCCCGGCGGCGGACACCTATAACGACACCGTCACGATGACGGTCACCTGGTAACGGTGCGGCGCGCGCTTTGCTGCTGCGGATTATGGGCGTGCAGCCTGTTGGCGCAGGCCGACAGTAAAACCGCGACCCTCGGCGTCAGCGCGACCTTGCTCAGCGCCTGTGAGGCCGGCAGCAGCTCAGGTGGCAACGTCAGCTTCGGCACGCTGAATTTCGGCACGCTGTATTTTCTCAGCACCGCAACCAGCGTCGCCGGGCAGCAAAACGCCGGCGCCATTCGGGTGAAATGCACCAACGGCACCAGCTACAGCGTTCTGCTTGGCGGCGGGCAAAGCGGCAATACCGCTGCCCGCTACCTGCAAAGCGCGGCAGGCCAACGGGTGAATTACAACCTGTACACCAACGCCGCCCACAGCACCATTTGGGATAATCTGACGGGCGTGTCACAAACCGCCAACGGTACGGACAACTGGCTGCCGGTCTATGGCATGATCCCGGCGCAGTCCACACCCCCGACAGGCAGCTACACCGATACGGTACAGGTCACGATCAATTGGTAATGACGATGCGCGCTTCCATTTGCGGTTTGCTGTTCTGCCTGCCGCTTTTCCCGGCCCAAAGCGATACCGGCGTCAACGATTTGACCAAAAGCCAGCCGTTCACCGTCAATGCAACCGTGGTAAAAGGCTGCGTATTGGGCAGCGGCGTCAGTGACGTGACCACCTTCGGCACCCTGAACTTCGGCCAGTTGTCCTCGCTGAGCAACGCAGTCAGCATCGTCTCCAGCAGCGGTGCCGGTTCGGTGCTGTTTCGCTGCAACCCGGGGCTGAGCGTTACGCTGGCCCTCGGCGTCGGCAATCACGTGACCGGATCCATCGCCGGCGGCAGAAAATTACAAAATGCCGTCACGTCGGAAACGCTGCTGTATCAACTTTATCAAGACAGCAACTACGCCACCCTTTGGGGAGATGGCGCCAACGGCGGCGCGGCGCAGACCGTCGCCGCCACTGGCAGCACGCAAGAAATCAAAGTTTACGCCCGTCTGTTTTCGACCAGTACCCTGCCCACCAGTGGCGTTTACAGCGATACGGTCTTGTTGACGGTCACTTATTAAGTTTTTTGCAATAAGGATTGAGTTATGCGCATACCCTTCCGACTGCCGTTAACGGCAGCCTTGCTCCTGGCAAGCCAACAGCACGCCCTGGCCGCGGCTTCCATTCTCATTTGGCCGATCGATCCGGTGATTGAAGATCAACAGCAGGCCACCGCGCTGTGGCTGGAAAATCGCGACAGCAAACCGGTCTATATGCAAATTCGCGTGCTGGGTTGGCAGCAAACCGCCGGCAAAGACGATTACAGCAACCAAAGCGACGTGATCGCCAGCCCGCCGGTAGCGTCGATCGCGCCAGGCAAACGCCAACTGATACGCCTGATCAAACAGTCGGCACCGGCGGCGGGACAGGAGCGCGCCTACCGCATTTTGGTCGATGAAGTGCCGGTGAAAGAACCCGCGTCGAGCGCCGCTCCCGGCGGCGCGGAGATGGGGCTGAAATTCCAGATGCGCTACTCGGTGCCGCTGTTCGTCAGCGGCAAAGGCATTTGGACCAAACAGGACAGCGAAAAACCGCGCGATTACGCGACCGCCAGCCAACCCCAGCTCAGCTATCGTCTACAGCAGCAAAGCAGCGAACGCTGGCTGGAGGTGCGAAACCAAGGCGCAGTGCATGCCCGTATCTCGAAAGTGACGCTGCAAGGCCGCAGCCTGAATCCCGGCCTGATGGGATACGTGCTGCCCGGTTCACAGATGCGTTTCGCCTTGCCGCCCGCAGGCGCTTTCAGCAGCGGCAAGCTGATGGCCACGGTCAATGACAACAAACAGCCCGTAGCCATTCCGTCTTATTGAGACCCAGGTGCAGCAGACAGGGAGGCTATCGACGCGGCGCTTCAGCCTTAAGCCGCTGGCGTTTGCCATGCTGAGCATGGCGGCCGGCGGCTGGCTGCCGTTTGCGCTCGGCGACGATCTGCCACCGCCGCCCAGCGCCGTCAGCATGCCGGACACCACGCTGTATCTGGAGCCGGTCGTCAACGGGCGCCAAACCGGCAACGTCGTGCCGGTCAACTACCGCGGCGGCCATTACTACATGACACCCCAACAACTGCTCGACGCCGGGCTGCCGGTAGCGGATAAACAGGCGAAAGAAATCGCCGTCGATCGGCTGGAGAAGGTGGATGTCAGCTACAGCGGCGAGAGCCAGCAGTTGCTGATCAACGTGCCCAACGACTGGTTGCCACAGCAAACCATCGGCGCCCGTTCACCGTTGCAGCGCTTGCCGGCGCAAAGCAGCCTCGGTTTGCTGTTCAACTACGACATCTACGCCAGCCAAAGCAACGGCAATGGCCGGCCAGGCTACCTGTCAGCGTGGAGCGAACAGCGCCTGTTCGACGGGTTCGGCGTCATCGCCAACACCGGCATCTACCGCAGCGGGTTTAACGGCGGGCCAAACGACGATGGCGGCCGCTATATTCGGTACGACAGCTACTGGCGTTTCAACGATGATCAACGGATGCTGAGTGTGATCGCCGGTGACCTTACCACCGGCTCGCTCCCCTGGAGCAGCGCCGTGCGCATCGGCGGCTTGCAATTGGCGCGCAATTTCGCGGTGCGCCCGGATCTTATCACCTACCCGTTGCCGCAGTTTTCCGGCCAGGCGGCATTGCCCAGCAGCGTCGATTTATACATCAACAGCTATAAAAACAGCACCACCAACATTAATCCCGGCCCGTTTACCCTCAACAGCGTGCCCTACATTAACGGCGCGGGTCAGGCCACCGTCGTCACCACCGACGCCCTCGGCCGCCAGGTCAGCACCACGGTACCGTTCTACGTGGCCAGCAACCTGCTGCAGACCGGCATGAGCGATTTCAGCATTTCCACCGGCTTGCTGCGACGCAACTACGGGTTGAATTCTGCCGATTACGGGCAATGGGTAGGCAGCGCCAGTTTACGTTACGGCGTCACTGATTGGTTAACCCTGGAAGGGCGCGCCGAAGGCGCAGCCGAGTTGGCGGTCGGCGGCGGCGGCGCCGACATTCGCGTCGGACAATGGGGGGTTCTCAACGCGTCCTACAGCGTCAGCCAGGCCGGCGACGACGCGTTTAACGGCGGCCGGCCGATACCATCCCCCGCCTATTATGACCCGCTGACCGGCAGGCCGTTGCAGCAGCCAGATCCTCAGCCCGTCTATCGCTACACCGGCAACCACGGCGATCAAAGCAGCTTTGGCTACACCTACAGCAACCCACGTTTCAGCCTCAACGCGCAACGCATCCTGCGCAGCGCCGATTTTGGCGACATTTCCGTGTATAAAAGCGACTACCGTCTGAGCCGTCGCACCGATCAGTTGACCGGCAGCGTCAGCCTGGGCCGCCTAGGCAGCCTCGGCGCCGGTTATTTTGACGTTCGCGACGCCATCGCTCAACGGACCCGCCTGGTGAACCTGTCCTACAGTGTGTCGCTTTGGCGCAACAGCAGCCTGTACGCCTCCCTCAACCGGGAAATCGGCAGCAGCGGTTACAGCGCCCAACTGCAGCTCTCCATTCCGTTTGACAGCTGGGGCACGGCCAGCCTCAGCGCCGCGCGCGACAACAACAACCGCTGGAGCGAACGCGTCAGCTACAGCCGCGCCGCGCCGACCGATGGCGGTTTCGGCTGGAATCTGGCCTACGCCAATAACCCGAGCGGCGGCGATTACCGCCAGGCGGATCTGACCTGGCGAACCCGCAGACTCGAAGCCCGAGCGGGCGTATACGGCACCCGCGATGAAACCAACCACTGGGGCGAAATCAGCGGTTCGCTGGTGGCGATGAACGGCGGCGTATACGCCACCAACACCATCAACGATGCCTTTGCGCTGGTGTCCACGCAAGGATACGCCGACATTCCTGTGAGCTATGAGAACCAGCCGATCGGCAAGACCGATGCCCAGGGCTATTTACTGGTGCCGACCGTCACCTCTTACTACCATGCAAAATTCCAGATTGATCCGCTTAGCCTGCCCGCCGACGTCGCGCTGCCGACGGTGGAAAAAACCGTCGCCATTCGCGATCACAGCGGTTTTCTGGTTGAGTTCCCCATCCAACCCATCTCCGCCGCCGACGTCGAACTGGTTGACGAGCAAGGCAAACCGCTGGCCAACGGCAGCCAGGTGGCGGTGGTTGGCGGCAATCAGCAAAGCTATGTCGGTTGGGATGGCATGACCTATATCGACCCGGTGCAACAACACAATCGCCTGAGCGTGATCCCGGCCGACGGCGGCCCGCCGTGTCAGGCGGAATTCAGTCTGGCGAAGCCTCAGGGCATCCAGCGCGTCGGCCCGGTTGTCTGCCGCTAATTAACGACGGAGAGTCACTATGTTTCGGGGATTGAAAGCCTTATTGCTAACCCTCTCGCTGCTGCTCTGTCAGCGCGCATTCGCCGACTGCGCCACCACCAACGGCACCGTCACCTTACCGGGGAGCAGCTCTTTCGTGGTCTACAACGGGCAGATTAGCGCCCAGGGCACTGCCGGCCTCAACTGCACCGGGCTCGGGCTCAGTTTGCTGTCGCAAAACACCGTCACGGTCAAAATCGCCTCCACCACCAACAATATGGCGGTTGCCAACACCGACGGTTCAGGCGATAAAATCGCTTACCTGATCTACCCCGACGCCAACTACCAATATCCTTACAGCATCGGCCAAACCATCGACTACAGCTCGCTCAACCTGCTGTCGCTGATCCTGATTTCCTCCAACGTCAACTTTCCGCTGTATATCAAAACCACCGCCGGCGCCAACGTGCGCGCAGGAACCTATACCGACAGCATCAACCTGATCTGGAATTACCATATTTGCGGTCTGGGCGTGCTCGGCCTGTGCGTTTGGTGGGACGGCGTCGATAAACCCAGCACGGTCAACGTCAGCGTCACCATCACCAAAGATTGCCTGATCGGCACCGCGCCCAACGTCAATTTCGGCAGCATGGCGTTGGTCGGGCAGTTCAATCCTGTCAATCAGAGCATCACCCTGACCTGCACCAAAACCGAGGGATACAACACCTATTTCACCAACGGCAATAACCCGGTCACCGGTTGGCGGCGCATGAAAAGCGGCACCAGCAATTTCATGCAGTACCAGATTTACTTGCCTAATACGACGACCGTTTGGGATAGCACCAACAAACAGAGCGGCGCCGGCACCGGGCTGGCGCAAAGCATCCCGTATAAGGCGGCGGTCAATGCGGCGCAGACGGAAGTGGCGGTTGGCAGCTATCAAGACACGCTCAGTTTTGTGGTGGAGTACTAGGCGTTGTGTTTTGCCGGCGTGGAAATTGTTTCCAAAATGTAATTTTTATGTGGCATTTTTTGCTCATTTGGCTATGCTCTTACCGATGACCAAACTGGTCTAACCTCCTACCACACCATTGAGCAAGGAGTTCCCATGAGCAAAACCGTCGTAAAAATTGGCAGCTTCGAGGTCGATGACGCGCATCTTCACGCCGGCGCCGACCGTGCCGGCACCCTGAGCATTCCCTGCAAGTCCGATCCGGATCTGTGCATGCAGCTGGACGGCTGGGATGAACACACCAGCATCCCGGCGATCCTCGACGGCAAACAGTCGCTGCTGTACAAGCAACACTACGATCGGCAGGCGGACGCCTGGGTGATGCGGCTGGCATGATAGTGCATCAAAACGGCTGACAACGCGCTGTTTTCATCGGAAACAGCGCGTTTTTTTATGCGATGGCGATGCCGCGGCCGGCAAAGAAAGGGGCGAAGCGGCTGAGCGGCAGGCATACCCGCTCGCGCGTCGCCGGGCTGTCGCCCGAAGGGTTGTGGAAGGTCACGCTTTGCGCATCGGCGGCGGTGATCAGCACCAGATGCCCGCCCCTGTGCGGCGGCGTGCTCTCCGGCCGGCGAATGGCGGGATGCACCGAAGCGATAAAGTAGCGGCATTCGCTAAGCAGCGCCGGTACGTCGGCAGCTTCCAGCCCCACCTTCACCTCCGCTTGCAGTGCGAACTGCTCGCGCACATACTCGACGAACGGCGCGTAAATCAGGCCCTTTATCCGTTCACCCTCGCGCACATAGGTGCCGTAGGGCAGGCTGCGGCGCGCCAGTTCCAACAGCGGCGGCGTTTCGCCGTCGCGATGGCCCAGCACCATTTTCAGGCAGGCCATGCCGCACACGTGGTTGGCCCACTCGATGTACTCTGCCCGATCGCGGGCGCCGCTGCGCGCCCAATTCTCGTCTTGCGCCAGCGTCGCGCGGCCGGCGATCAGATCGGCGGCCATCTCCGGGCTCGCCCACTGGCACTCGTAGGGAACGGCGCGCATCAGTTTAGAACTTGTCGACAACTTTGAAATTCATCAGCACCAGCGTCATGTCCGGCGAGAACAGATCGTACGCTTCGAAGAAGCGCTGCAGCTCTTTGCGCCAATGCGCCAGCGAGCGATCGCCCTCGCCTTCGGCAAAGGCGTGCGCTTCATCGACCTGATCGTAAGTTTTCATTTCCACCGCGGTCAGCTCGACCGCGCAGACCGGCTCCCCCTTGCCGTCCACCACCAGGAACAGATCGCCGGCCTGCGGGATCCCCTCGCCGTCCAGGTTGGAACAGGTGGCCGTTTTGGTGCCATTGAGGATCAATTGCACCACTTCATCGGCCTGCTGCTCGGTATCGCCGAATGCCCAACGCTCAAGGTGTTCGTATTTCTGTGGAATTGCCGTCGCCATGATTATACCTTTTGGAAAAATGCCTCAATGCAGACAGGATAGTACAACGTATTGCCGGCCGTCTGCATCCGTCGCAGGCGCGACTGCGCGTTCCGCCACCGCCACCTTTACGCGTTTTTACCGTTCTTCGCTGTGCCTGTCGCGCTGCGGGGCGCATACTGTGAACATTATTCACCCAATGGCGTCCGCCAGGCGGTAACATGCGGCAAAATGACATCGATGCTGACGATACGTTCAGCGACTTACTCAACGGCGTCGCGTTAGTGACGCTTTTCCTCATCCTCCTCGCCGGCGGGTGGTATTTCAGCTAAAAGGGAGGGCAGCGTGGCAACAAAACGCATGGGCAACAAGCTCGGTAAAATGGTGGTGGTGCTGCTGCTGATCTGCCTGGCGCTGCTGCTGTTGCGTTGGGCGGCGATCGCCTTCGGTTGATCCCGCGAAATGACGCCGGCAACGCCGGCGCCCTGTTCACCGCCGCCGTGGCGCGGTCGGCTCCAGCAACTCCCGCAAATAGGCCAAACGCGCCTCCCCCTGAAGCAACCAGCGGCGACACAGCCAATGCTGCGTTTCACCCGTGCGGCTTAGGCGGTAGTACTCCGCCAAGGTTTCGACCCAGTTCATGATGTTTTCTCCTGCTTTTCGACACCGCAAGTATTGAGCGTAAAAACCAGAAGAAATACTGATGGCTTGTTTTTTATGCTTCCTGTTTTAGGCGGCGGCTAGCGAAGCCGCAGCTCAGCTGCTACATTGGGCAAAAATCAACCAACCGAGGTAAGCCATGACGTTCTCGGAACAGGAGATTAAACCCGTATGGGATGAGGTCGCACGCCTGATCGGCGACGGCGTGATGCAGCTGCGTCATCGCGGCGAAGCGCTGTCGGTGGAAACGCTGGAAAAACATCTGGCGCGGCAGCTGGCGGACAGCAACGATATCGAACGGCGCATCCTGCTCGGCGCCGCCATCAACATGCTGAAAGGCGGAAAATGAATCGCCAACCGAAGAAGGTTGGCGATCCGACAGAAGCCCGAGGTATGCAAGCCCGGCCTTCTGCGCGCTACTATGTCACGCTAATATGACGTAATTAATAGGAATTGTCGGGTTTTTGCCCAAAGTGCCCTATTTTTGTTGCCTGCATCAGGCCAGCACGAAATCACCCGCATCCAGCGGCTGTCCCACCACTTTCACCAGGAAATCGCTGCCGTCAAAGGCGCCGCCCAGGTTGATCGCCACGTCACTGACGTGATTTTGCGCATCGTAGCTCAGCGTCACCTCGCCCGCCTTGCCGCTGAACTGATCGACGAAGCGGATGCCGTCGGCGCTGCCGGTGTTGAACAGCGTCAGATCGATCTTGTCCTCGCCACGCACGAAGTCGCGGATCCAATCCGGCGCCGCCGCCGTTGACTCTTCCGCCGCGAAATAGACGAAGGTGTCCTTGCCGGCGCCTCCCCACAGCTGATCCGCCCCCTTACCGCCGTACAGCACGTCATCGCCCGCGCCGCCCTTGAGCACGTTATCGGCGGCGTTGCCCACCAGCACATCGTTACCCGACCCGCCGATGGCGTTTTCAATCGTTACGCCTGCAGCGATAGACACGTTGCCTTTCAGGCCGCCGACGTCCGAGAACGCCTTTTCATTCAGGTTGATGCGCTGATTCTGGCCAAAGCCGGAGAAATCGAAGGTGTCGTTGCCGCCGGCGTCCCAGGCGGTGAAGATTATTTTGTCCTGCGCGCCGGTGGCGGTGAGGAAGTCGCGATCGGTGTTGGAATTGAAACCGTAAACCGTATCGCCGGTGCGGGTGGTCATGTTGGCGCCGTAGAAATGCTGGATCGCCGTGATGTCATTGAGCAACGGCCCGGAAGAGTACGCGCCTTTAAAGTCCTGCCCGGTGTTGCTTTCGCTGAAATAGCTCATCAGGCTGTGCGCGCGGCTGTCCTCAAAGTAGGTCGCGTCTTTAGCGTAGGTGATGCTGACGCCCGGTGCGGCGTTATAGTCGCCCGGGTGCTGCAGCCCCAACGCATGGCCGATTTCATGGGTGAAGGTCTGGCGACCGTACTCGTTCTCATGGATCTGGTTGTTGACGAAGGTGTGGTTCTTGGCGTTATACCAGGTCTGCCCGGCGACCGAAGGCGAGGTGTCCGGGTTATACGCGAAGGCATAGGAGCCGCGCGAGCTGTAGTCGAACAGGCCGAATTTGATGTTGGCGGCGGCGGAGTTGCTGGTTTCGGTGAAGGTGATGTTAGCCACGTCTGACCATGACTGCAGCGACAGTTTAGCCTGCTCGCGCTGTTCGGCGTTAAAGCTGCTGAAGCCGCTGATGCCCATGCTCGACATGTTGCCCGGCGCCTTTTCCCAGAAGCTGTAGGTCAGAGAGACCGGCGTGTCGGTCACGCCCTTGTCGTGCCAACTGCGATCGCCGCGCACCAGCTCCAGGCCGGCGTTTTCGAACGTTTTCGACGGATGAAGCACGGTAATGGTGTCGTCTTCATCGGGTTTATAAGCGCCCAGCAGGGCTAATACGCCTTCGGCCTTAACGGAAGCATTGCTTGATGACATAACCTTATCTCCATATTCGTCAATTCAATCGGGGGGATGCCCCAACTGGCGGATTGCCTGAACGGCAGCGGCCCGGTGTTGAATCAATACGGGGATATCGGTAATGCGATGGCGCCTTCCCTCGGCACTCTGAATGAGAACGATAATCCCTTAAGAGAAAAGAATAGACACATTTTCACCGATTACAGAATTTTCTTAGATAAAGTACGGCTATGCATTTGCGCCACACGAATGATTTTCAAGGCAATAATCAGCACTATCACGATAAGCGAAAAAAAATGCATAAAAAAACCGGGGCAATCCAACCCCGGTTATCCATAAGATACTCTGGACTCAGACTAACCAACCAAGCAGCAGCGTCGCGCCGATGACCGTGGAAGCGCCGCCGATGCGCGTGGCGATTTGGGCGAACGGCATCAGCCCCATGCGGTTCGACGCCGACAGGATCGCCACGTCACCGGTGCCGCCCAGGCCACTGTGACAACAGGTGACAATCGCCGCTTCCACCGGAAACATCTTCAGGTAAGGCGCAATCAGGAAACTGACCAGCCCCATCGACAGCACTACCGAGCCGCAGACCACCACATAACCGACCGAGAACACCGCCACCACGCTTTCCAGCGGCACGTACAGCATGCCCAGACCGATCATCAGCGGCCACACCAGCGCGGTGGAGACGAACTTGTAGAAACTGTGCGCGCCGGTTTCCATCGAAGCCGGGATCACCCGGCAGTACTTGCACAGCACCGCGAACAGGATCATCAGCACCGGGCCGGGAATATGCACGATGTGTTCGAACAGGCCGCCGACGATAAAGAAGGCGCAGATCACCAGCAGCCCGCCGCCCATCAGTTGAAAATCGACGTTGCCGCCTTGCTCCTTGATGGCGAACATCGCGTTCTCCTGCGCCGAACGGATCAGCATGCCGTCGCCGCTCAGCGCCTTGCGCTGCATACCGATGCGCGCCAGCACCCCGGCGGTCACGATGGCGAAGATGTTGCCCAGCACCGCCGCCGGCGCCAGCTGCGCGACATAGACGTCCGGCGTCGAGCCCAGGATCGCCGAATAGGCCAGCGACAGCGGTAAAATCCCCTCGCCGATGCCGCCGCCGATGATCGGCACGATGATAAAGAAGAAGGTGTGATAGAAGGTAAAGCCGAACAGCTTGCCCACCAGCAGCCCAGTGATCACCGCCGTGATCGTGCCCACCACCAGCGGCACGAACATGCGAATCATCCCCTGGATCAGGATCACCCGGTTCATGCCGAGAATGCTGCCGACCACCAGACTGGCGATGACGAAATAGAGCAGGTTGGCGTCTTTCATCAGCAGATGGACGGTGCCCATGACGTTAGGCTGGAAGACATTGAAATAGACCAGCACCGACGGCACCATCAAACACAGAATGGCCGGCCCGCCGATATCGCGCAGCACGGGAATACTTTTTCCCAACTGCGCCAGCGCGAAGCCCAGCGTCATTATCACCGCCAGGCCGCCGATCATATTCTTCGGCAGGAAGTTGGCGTAGGCGGAAATCGCTACGATCGCGCAAATCGTGATAAACAAGGCGATCGGTACCGCGCCGATATCCATTTGACGAAGTTGATTAATTAACCCTGAGGATTCGGACGATGCCGTATTTTTATCACAGGCCAGTTCTGCATTTATCTGTTTCATTATTCACCCTGCTGACAAGCGTACAGTACGGTTAGATTCACCTGGCGCAAAAACTCTGCCATAGCCAAGCAAAAACAAATGATTACGAAAAATCCTATTGTGGATTTCGCTTTTTCTAATAAGAAATAAAACAGTAGACAGCCCTGACAATATGATAAAAAATAAAAATGCAAAACTAAATTACGCCGGCGAAATTCAATATTGTGACCCTCCGCCAAGGTTGGTTTTAATTAATTATCGTCAGCATTTTGTAATTAAAGTAAGCAGGCTTAAATTCGCTGCTATGCTATAGGAGGGCGAAAAAGCCCCCTGTTTTATTAATAAAGAACCGGAAACGCATTAGCTGAATCCGGTCAGCTTGATCCGAATCTCAATCCTGCGCGCGGCACCGCACGGGAAAGAGGCATAATATGACTCATAAGGAAGTAGAATATGTCTTCACGCGCTGTTACCCCACAAACCCTCGCTCGCTACGGCATCCATCAGGCCGCCGACATCGTCTATAACCCCAGTTATGAATTGCTGTTCGCCGAAGAGACCCGCGCCGACCTGCCGCCGCTGGAGCGCGGCACCCTCACCCAACTGGGCGCGGTCAACGTCGCGACCGGTGAATTTACCGGCCGTTCGCCGAAGGACAAATACATCGTGCGCGACGACACCACGCGCGATACCGTCTGGTGGTCGGACAACGGCACCGGCAAGAACGACAACCAGCCGCTCTCGCCGGAAGTCTGGCAGCATCTAAAGACGCTGGTGGGCAATCAGCTCTCCGGCAAGCGTCTGTTCGTGGTGGACGCGTTCTGCGGCGCCAACGCCGACACGCGTCTGAAAGTGCGCTTCATCACCGAGGTGGCCTGGCAGGCGCACTTCGTGAAAAACATGTTTATCCGCCCGAGCGACGAAGAGCTGGCTGACTTCGAGCCGGACTTCGTGGTGATGAACGGCGCCAAATGCACCAATCCGGACTGGCAGCAGCAAGGGCTGCACTCAGAAAACTTCGTCGCTTTCAACCTGACCGAGCGCATGCAGCTGATCGGCGGCACCTGGTATGGCGGCGAAATGAAGAAAGGCCTGTTCTCGATCATGAACTATCTGCTGCCGCTGCAGGGCATCGCGTCGATGCACTGCTCGGCCAACGTCGGCGAGCAAGGTGACGTGGCGGTATTCTTCGGCCTGTCCGGCACCGGCAAAACCACCCTCTCCACCGATCCTAAGCGTCAGCTGATCGGCGATGACGAGCACGGCTGGGATGACGACGGCGTGTTCAACTTCGAAGGCGGCTGCTACGCCAAAACCATCAAGCTGTCGCCGCAGGCGGAGCCGGAAATCTATCAGGCGATCCGCCGCGATGCGCTGCTCGAAAACGTCACCGTGCTGGCCGACGGCAGCATCGACTTCGACGACGCCAGCAAAACCGAGAACACCCGCGTCTCTTACCCGATTTATCACATCGAGAACATCGTCAAGCCGGTGTCCAAAGCCGGCCACGCGCGCAAAATCATCTTCCTGACCGCCGACGCCTTCGGCGTGCTGCCGCCGGTATCGCGCCTGACGCCGGAGCAGACCCAATACCACTTCCTGTCCGGCTTCACCGCCAAGCTGGCCGGCACCGAACGCGGCATCACCGCGCCGACGCCGACCTTCTCCGCCTGCTTCGGCGCCGCGTTCCTGACGCTGCACCCGACGCAGTACGCCGAAGTGCTGGTGAAACGCATGGAGGCCGCCGGCGCCCAGGCTTACCTGGTGAACACCGGCTGGAACGGCAGCGGCAAGCGTATCTCGATCAAAGATACGCGCGGCATCATCGACGCCATCTTGAATGGCGACATTGAGCAGGCCGAGACCTTCACGCTGCCGATCTTCGGGCTGAACGTGCCGACCGCACTGCCGGGCGTCGATCCGTCGATCCTCGATCCGCGCAAAACCTACGCCGACGAATCGCTGTGGCAGGAGAAGGCGCAGGATCTGGCGCAGCGCTTTATCGACAACTTCGCCAAATATACCGTCACCCCGGCGGGCGAAAAGTTGGTGAAGGCCGGGCCGAAGCTGTAAAAAGTCGGGGCGCCGCAGCGCCCCTGCACTCAAGGGCCGATCCGTCGGCCCTTTCTCACATCGCCGACGGCACGAAAACCCCACGAAAACGCATGTTGCCGGAGGCAAGCCGCTCATAAGCTTCCCTGGCTTGATCGAGCGTGAAAGTCTCGACAATCGGTTTCACTTTGCCTTTCGCCGCCAGGTTCAGCACCTCACTCAGGTAGCGCTGCCCACCGTGGGTCGATCCGATCACCCGCTGACGCATCATATGGAACGGCACACCTTCGGAAGAGATCGCGAACGGTTTACTGAAGTCCAGCCCGCACAGCACCACGCGGCCATCGACCCGCAAGCCGCTCATCGCCTCCTGCGCGGAGTCGAAGTCATTGGTGGTCACCAGCAGAATGTCCGCGCCGCCGTTCTCCCGCAGCGCCTGGCCGGAGGCGACGATGCGATCGGCGCCCAGTTGCTTCGCCAGCGCGTGCTTGTCCGGCGAGTGGGTGATGGCAACGGTATCGAAACCGCAGGCTTTCGACAGTTGCAACGCGACGTGCCCCAGCCCGCCAATGCCTAACACCGCCACCGTCTCATGCGGCAGCGGCGCCGCGTCGCGCAGGCCGCTCCAGGTGGTATACCCCGCACACATCATCGGCGCGGCGTCGATGTAAGACAGCCCGTCCGGCAGCAACACCGTGCCTTCAGCGGCGATGGCGATATACTCGGCGTGGCCGCCCTGGGCGGCAAAACCGGTGGTGCGCGGCGCCGGGCAGTTCATCGCCGTTTGCCCGGTTAGCGGCCGATTCTCACGGCAGTACGGGCAGCGGCCGCAGGCCGATTGCACCCAGGTGGTGCCGACGCGATCGCCAATCTGCCGCGTATGCACGCCGGCCCCTACCTCAACCACTTCCCCCACCACTTCATGGCCGGGCGTTTGCGGGTAGATATCGCCGCCATATCCTTGCGTCGCCCATACGTCGGTATAACACATGCCCGAGGCGTGCACTTTGACCAGAACCTGGCCCGGCTCTGTGCGGGGCATCGGCACCTGTCTGATTTCCCAGGGCCGGTTGGCGCCGGTCATAACTACCGCTTTCATCTTCTTATCCATCATCAACTCCTCGCAGCAGGGTGGCACCCGGCGGTTGCCCGGCGTCTCCTCATGAGCGTAAGGCAGGCTCCACGCCGCAACAATGCAGGCGAACCTCACTGTGGAGATGAAGGCGGCTCACTAATTGGCGTAGCCAAAAGCAGAACGCGAACGCATCAGGACTGCGCCGCGCGCAGATACTCGATCAACGCCTTCAGCGCGCCCGACACGTGGCGATGGCCGGAGTAATAGAGGCACAGCCCCGGATAAGCCGGACACCACGCGTCCAGCGCGCGCTCAAGGCGCCCGTCGTGCAGCGCTTCCAGCGCCAAATGTTCAGGAACGAAAGCGATGCCGATACCGTCGATGGCGGCGTCCACCATCAGAGGCTGATCGGTCAGCGTCAGCGAGCCGGTAACGCCGATCGACTCGCTCACGCCATCACGTTCGAATTCCCAGCGGTAAATCGTGCCGCTGTCGAAGCGAAAGCGGATGCAGTTATGACGCAGCAAATCCTGCGGCGTCGCCGGGCGCCCATGGACGGCGAAATAGCCGGGCGCGGCGATGGCGGCGAAACGCACGGGCGGGCTGACGCGCATCGCGATCATGTCCTGCGGTACGGCTTCCGCCAGCCGAATGCCGGCATCAAACCCCTCGGCGACGATATCGCTCAACTTGCCGTCGCAGACGATATCCAGGTGGATATGGGGGTACTCGCGCAGGAAATCAGCCAGCAACGGACGCAATACCAGCCTGACTGCCCCTTCGCTGGCGTTGATGCGCACGGTGCCGCTCGGCGTGGCGCGCCATTCATCCACTTCGTGCAGCGCCTGCGAAATAGACGACAGCGCCGGGCGCAGCTGCGCCGCCAAACGCTCACCCGCTTCGGTCGGCGCCACGCTGCGCGTGGTGCGGTTGAACAGCCTCACCCCAAGCCGCTGTTCCAGGTTTTTTATCGAGTGGCTGACCGCCGACGGCGTCACCTCCAGCTCCACCGCCGCCGCGTGAAAGCTGCGATGGGTGGCGACGGCCAGAAAAACGGTCAAGGCGAACAGATCGCCCTGTTTGAACGGGTAAGCAGCATTCATGGGGGCATCGCAAAATAGTGACATAAATTGAACAATTAACATGCCACAGATGAATGCGGCTCACAATGCGGCGCAATCCGCGTTTTCGCCGCGCAGCAACCCCGGCATCACCAGCGCCACCGCCGCCGCGATGCGTTCGTCGATCGCGCTGCCCGGCGGCAGCAGCCCCAACGTCATCTGGCGCAGCGGTTCGGCGATGGTCATCGCCAGCAGCAGATCGCTGGTTTGCGCCCAGTCGCGCGCAAGCAACCAGCCGTATTGCTGCTGGCGCCGCAGCCAATCCGCCACCGTCGCTCGCCCGCGCTGAATGCCGTTGCGCTGGTAGCTGTCCAGCAGCGCCTCACGCCCCGGGAAATCGCTTTGCAGCAGCCGAAACATCCCCACCGCTTCGGCACTCAATACCTGCTGCGCCACCGCCTTCAGCCCTTTTTCCAACAGCGGCGCCACCGCCTCACCCCCCCCGGCATCCTGGGCGAAGGCCGGCTGAAACGCCTCGGTCCAGCCGCTCACCGCCTGCGCCACCAGTTCGTCGCGATTGGCGGCAAAGCGATACAGGGTTTTTTTAGCTACCCCGGCGCGTTTCGCCACCGCATCCACCGTTGCCGCGGCGTATCCGCCGTCGAGCAGCAGCGCCAGCGTCGCCTGCGTCAGCGCGGCGCGCAGCGCCGTTTCCGGCGTGGCAGGCCGGCCGCGAGCGCGCAGCGGTTCTTCATTCAGGTTCGCCATAATTGTTCCTCACAAGCGTTGACAGACTCAGCATAACGGCATAGCTTTATTTTGGAAACGAATATCGTTTCCAAAATAAAACAGGAACCCATTATGACACATCCTTCCCTGCTGGCGCCCTGGGGCGTCAACGATATCAACGAGTTGCTCAGGCCCGAGCCGCTGCGGCTGGAAATGGGGCTGAGCCGCAGCGCCGACGGCCTGCTCACCGTAGCGGTTCGAACCGATCTGCGCGGTTGTAAAGGGCGCATGCTGGACTGGTGGTTCACCTTCTTCGAGAACACCCAGCACATCAACTGGTGGCACCCGCACGATCACGTCGAACATCGCGGCTGGGATCGCCACTGGAAAAAAGGGGAAAGCTACGTCGGCGCCAGCATCGAAGCGGTCGAATGGCTGGCGGAGCTGCCGCCGGTTGCGGCGCGCCTCAAGTTTCACGCCGCCGAGGACTTCTTCGCGCCGCAGCCGCTGCGCCAGGCGCGCGACGCGCAGGCAATCTCCGCCGCCGTTTGCGCGCGCGTCGGCTTCGGCGATCAGGTGGCGTTGGATGACAACGGCGATCCCTGTGACGGCGAGATGCTGCATCTGGTACGTGATACGCCCTATGGATGCGTGCTGCGCAGCCGCTTCCTGCTGGGTAAAGCCTGCGCCAACGCCCACGACGAACTGGCGGACGACATCGGGTTTAACCTGATGCGCCACTGCTACAACGAGTTCAGCTATCTGGCGCAGTTCCTGCCGTCGCTGTACTACGCCGAAAATGGCCGTGAGCCGGCGCCGTTGCTCTGGTAATCGCCCTGTGGAGGCCTGTTATTTTTTCGCGATATGGCTATAGTGATTTTCATCGTTTCCCCCGCGCTGATGACGGAGAAATCATGCAAAATCCACGCTATAGCGGCGGCTGCCTGTGCGGGCATATTCGCTTTCAGGCACACGGCCTGCCAGGCAACCCGCACAGCTGTTCCTGCGATTTTTGCCGCCGCCACTCCGGCGCGCCAACGCTGTGTTGGGTCGAATTCCCGCGTCAGGCCGTCGAGTGGAACGGCCCTGGCGGCATGCCCGCGCTGTACCGCTCCTCCCTCTACTCCAGCCGCGCCTTTTGCCCGCGCTGCGGCAGCACGCTGGGAGCGGTAGACGACGAACCGACGGTGGCGCTGGCCACCGGCAGCTTCGACCACGCCGATCTGCCGGAGCTGAGCCCGGTATCGCACGCTTTCGCCGATGTGTGCCCCGGATGGTGGCGCATCGAGGGCATGCGCTGAGCGCCTCACAGTTCCCGCTGAAATCAATTGATTGTTTTGTCGTATAAATTTAGAACAGATGAACAATAATTCAAAAGTATGGGAACGGGGATGAATCAACAGACTCTCGACGCGCGCCGCTCGCGTCAGGCGTTGCTGGCCGGCTCGGTCGGCAACTTTATCGAATGGTATGAGTTCGGCGTATACGGGTTCCTGGCCACCGTTATCGCCGCCAATTTTTTCACCCTGCAGGGTGAAAATGAAATCACCAGCCTGATCCTCACCTACGCCGCCTTTGCGCTGGCGTTTTTCTGCCGACCGATCGGCGCGGTGATCTTCGGCCGCATCGGCGATCGCATCGGCCGCCGGCCGACGCTGATTGCGGTTCTGCTGCTGATGACGCTGGCCACCGCGCTGATCGGCGTCATGCCGACCTACGCTTCGATCGGCGTCGCCGCCCCGCTGCTGCTGACGCTGCTGCGCATGTTTCAGGGGTTGTTCGCCGGCGGCGAATTCGGCGGCGCGGTATCGCTGATGACCGAGTTTGCTCCCAAGGGCAAGCGCGGGCTGTTCGGCGCCTGGCAATCGCTGACCGTCGCGCTCGGCCTGCTGGCCGGCGCCGGACTGGTGGCGCTGCTGGCCGCGCTGCTCAGCGCACAGCAGCTGCATGACTGGGGCTGGCGTATTCCCTTCCTGCTGGCGCTGCCGATGGGCGCCGTGGCGCTGTGGCTGCGGCTCAAGCTCGAGGAAACGCCCACGTTCACCCAGGCGCAGCAACGTGCGGAACACGCCGCCCCACCGCCGGAAGCGAAGCTGGGCGGCGTGGTGAAAACCATTCTGATCGGCATCGGCCGCATGATGGGTTGGTCGGCCGCCGGTTATACCTTCCTGGTGGTGATGCCTTCCTATTTGCAAACCTCGCTGCACGCCACCTTCCAACAGGCGCTGGTGGCGACGGTGCTGGCCAACGTCGGTTTCGCCCTGACCATTCTGCCGGCGGGCATCATCAGCGACAGGCTGGGACGAAAAACGGTGATGCTGACGGCGGTGGCGGCGGTGATCCTGTTCACCTTTCCGCTGCTGCACCTGTTGCAGGATGCGCAGAGTTCACTGTGGGTCAAAGGGCTGGCGGTGCTGATCGCCGGCGCCGTAGTCGGCCTACTGGCCGGTCCCGGCCCGGCGATGCTGGCGGAGATGTTCCCGACCCGGGTGCGTTATACCGGTTTGGGGCTGGCTTACTCACTTTCCAATGCGGTGTTTTCCGGCTCGGCCGGGTTGATTATCACCGGCCTCATCAAACAGACCGGCAATATCGATATTCCCGCCTACTACGTGGTCGCCACGTCGGTGGTCAGCCTGTTTGCGCTGATGACGCTGCGCCGTGACGATCACCTGCGTTCGCTGAACGAACGTTAATCTCGCTACAGGGGGCGACACCGCCCCCTCAGCGCGCCGCGGCGCGGCGTTCGGCGCTGAAGCCGCGCTTTGCACTGCCCCAGGCAATGCTCCACCCCACCAGCAACAGGACAAAAGCCATCCACGGTATGGCGTTAGCGCCGACGTTTGCCAGCAGAATTCCGCCCAACGCGCCGCTGACGGCAAAAGCCAGATTAAAGAAAGTGACCAGCAGCGACTGGGCGAGATCGGCATGCTCACCCGCTGCATCCGCCAGTGATGTCTGCAACAGCGTTGGCGCACCGCCGAAACTCAATCCCCATGCCGCCATGCCAACGTAAACCGCCCCGGCGGGCAAACCGTTCACGCCAAACGCCAGCGCCACCAACGCGAAGGCCGCCAGGCTGAACAGCACCAGCGCACGCAGCCAGCGATCCACCCATAAGCCGGTCAGCGCAATGCCCGCAACGGCGGCGATGCCGAACGCCAACAGCGCCAAATCCACCCTGGCCGCCAGGCCGCGCGCGGCAAGATAGGGCGCAAGATAGGTATACAGCGTGTAATGAGCCAGGATCCAACACGCCAATACGGCAAGGATCGGCCGCACGCCGGGAAGACAGAAAACCTCGCGCAAACGCGCATTGCCTGGCGTTCGGCGACCGTAAAATTCGGGCAGCGTCAGCCGGATCCACACTAGCAGCAACGCGCTCAAGCTCGCCAGCACGGCAAAAATCCAGCGCCAATCCAACAGTTCGCCAAGCCAGGCGCTCATCGGTACGCCCAAGGCCAACGCCAGCGGGATCCCCAGCATGGCGATCGCCATCGCCCGTCCTTGCAGTGAGACGATGGCCAGGCGGCGCGCGTAACCCGCGAGCAGACTCCACGTCACCCCGGTAGCGATGCCGACCAAAAAGCGCGCCCCCAGCGTCACGCCAAAACAGGGTGACAACGCCGTCACCGCGTTGCAGATCAAAAAGATGCCGATCGCCAACAGCAGCAGTCGGCGACGCGGCCACCCGCCCAGCGCCAACGTCAGCGGGATCGCCGCCGCCCCGGCGCCCAGCGCGCACAACGTCACCATTTGCCCCGCCCACGCCTCGCTGATGCTCATGCCTCGGGCTATCTGCGGCAGCATGCCGGCCGGCACAGTCTCATTAGCGGTCGCGATGAAGCTGCTCATCGTCAGCGCCAGCAATGCTTTCAGCGGCGGCAGCGCGCCATGCGCATTATCGCTATCGGTGGAAACAGAGTGAACATTCATTACCAACAACTCCCATGGTCAATTGCAGAGTCATCAGCGTCTCACCTTGCATACGGATTGATAATTGGCCTACCATTTGAATTATTTTCAAATCCAGATTGATAAAAATGGCAACGGACAGACTGGGCGACATGCGTTTATTTGCCGAAGCGGCGGCATCGGGCAGCCTTTCTGCCGCCGGCCGCAAACTTGGCCTTTCCCCCGCCGCCGCCAGCGCGCGGTTGTTCAAGCTGGAAGCGGCGCTGCACAGTAAACTCTTCGATCGCACCACTCGCCGCCTGCGTCTCACTGAAGAAGGGCGCATTTATCTGCAACACTGCACCCTCGCGTTGCAGGCGATTGCCGACGGCGAGGCGGCTCTGCAGGCCAGCCAAAGCGGCGTGTGCGGTAAACTTCGCCTCTCGGCCTCCGCCGATTTCGGGCGCAACCTTCTCAATCAGTGGATTGAAGAATTTTGCGCCGAACACCCCCGGCTGCAGATCGCGCTGACACTGTCGGACTCCCTATCCAACCTGCTGCAGGACGATCTGGATATCGCCATTCGTTTCGGCGCGCCGCGCGAAGAAACGCTCATCGCGCGGCGCCTGGCCGCCAGCCGACGCGTGCTGTGCGCCTCTCCGGCGTATCTGGCGCAATATGGCGAGCCGCGCACGCCGGCCGATCTCACCGGCCATCGTTTTATCGTACTGGTGACCGCAGCCGGCCCGCTGAATACGTTCCATTTCTCCCTGGACGGCCAGGCCTGGAGCCACACGGTGCCGCTGGAGAGCGCCTGGGAGACCAATGACGGCGCACTGGCGCGCCAGTGGGCTTTAGCGGGGCACGGCATCGCGCGTAAAACCATCTGGGATGCGGCGGACGATATCCGCAGCGGGCGTCTGAAAGTCATTCTTCCCGACTTCACCCCGCATGAAGCCGGGATCTACGCCGTGTTTCGCCGCTCGCCCTATCAGCCGCCGCGCGTGCGCCTGCTGTTGGATTTCTTGATCGCCCGCTTTGCGGCCGCCAGCCAATCACCGCCGTTTCATGTCCCCCCGCAGGATGAGTAACCACGCTCGTTAATCCGCGTCTCTGCGTGAGAAACATCACAAATCAATAATGTTAACGTTAACTTTTGTGATTAACATCGCATGTGTGATATCGGACAGCTTCATCCCTTCGCGAGTTAACGTTAACAATAAAGCTGATTTCACTCACCGGGACCTTATCCATGAACCGCGAAACGAAAAAATATTACATGCTGCTCAGCGGCCTGCTGTTCTTCTTTTTCTTCACCTGGTCTTCCAGCTTTTCACTGATCTCACTCTGGCTGAATCAGAAGATCGGCCTGAAAGGCGCCGAGACCGGCCTGATCTTCTCCGCTATCTCGCTGGTGGCGCTGTGCGCACAGCCGCTGTACGGTTTTATTCAGGACAAACTTGGGCTGCGCAAGCACCTGCTGCAGTTTCTCGGCGTGATGCTGCTGCTGACCGGCCCGTTCTTTATCTACGTTTACGCCCCGCTGCTGGCGAGCAGCCTGCCTCTGGGTGCGTTGGTCGGCGGGTTGTTCATCGGCGCCACCTTCTTCGCCGGCATCGGCGCGCTGGAATCTTATACCGAGCGCGTCAGCCGCATCAGCGGTTTCGAATTCGGCCGCGCCCGCATGTGGGGCTCGCTCGGCTGGGCCAGCGCCACCTTTCTGGCCGGTTTTATCTTCAATATCGATCCGAACATCAATTTCTGGCTGGCCTCCGCCGCCGCCGTGGTATTCCTGGTGCTGCTCAGCCAGGTGCGCGAGCTGAAGCCGAACGCCATGGCCGGCCTGGCGTTTGGCAAACCGGAGAACCTGCGGCTGCAGGACGCGCTGGCGCTGCTGCGCATGCCGGGATTCTGGGCGTTGGTGGTGTTTGTGCTCGGCATCAGCGTATACAACGTTTTCGATCAGCAATTTTCGGTCTACTTCGCCTCACAGTTCGCGTCACGCGAACAGGGCAACGAGATGTACGGTTTTCTCAACTCGCTGCAGGTCTTCCTCGAAGCCGGCGGTATGTTTCTGGCTCCGCTGTTGGTGAACCGCATCGGCGCCAAGCAGGGGCTGTTGCTGGCGGGCAGCGTGATGGCGCTGCGCATGTTCGGCTCCGGCTTGGTCAGCGGCGCCTTGATGATCTCCGCCATGAAACTGCTGCACGCCGTAGAGCTGCCGATCCTGCTGATCGCTATCTTCAAATACATCGCCAGCCGCTTCGACAGCCGCCTCTCCTCCACGCTGTACCTGGTGGGGTTTCAGTTCACCACCCAGGTGATGGCCAGCTTCCTGTCGCCGCTGGCGGGCTACGGTTATGACCGCATCGGCTTTGCCGACACCTATCTGCTGATGGGCTGCGCGGTCGCCGCCACGACGCTTGTTTCCTGTTTCCTGCTGCGCGGCGAACGTTCCGCCACGGCAGCGCCCTTTCCATCCGCCATTAAATCAAGTGAGTCTGTCCAATGAACACTGCCTTAGCTCAAGCCGACCATGCGGTCGAGGCCCTGCGCGCAGAGCGCCGAGATGATTACTACCCGCAGTTCCATCTCGCGCCGCCCGCCGGCTGGATCAACGATCCCAACGGTCTGATATGTATTGACGGCGTCTATCATGCCTTCTTCCAGCATCACCCCTACAGCGAACACTGGGGGCCCATGCACTGGGGGCACGCGACCAGCCGCGATCTGATCCGCTGGCAGCACCAGCCCATCGCCCTGGCACCCGATGCGCCCTATGACCAAGATGGTTGCTTTTCCGGCTGCGCCGTGGATAACAACGGCGTGCTGACGCTGATTTATACCGGCCACGTGTGGCTGGGCGAGCCCGGCGACGACAGCCAGGTGCGGGAAGTGCAATGTCTGGCCACCAGCGAAGATGGCATACGCTTCGTCAAGCACGGGCCGGTGCTGGCCCCGCCGGACGGCGTTCAGCATTTCCGCGATCCGAAAGTCTGGCGCGAGAACGGCGAATGGTGGCTGGTGGTCGGCGCTAAAGAAAACGGCCTGGGCCAGGTACGCCTGTACCGTTCTGCAGACCTGCGCGCCTGGCGCTTCGATCGGGTGCTGGCCGGCGCGCAAACGGCGCATCAAGGGTATATGTGGGAATGCCCGGATTTCTTCCCGCTGGGGGAACAACACCTGCTGCTGTTCTCGCCGCAGGGCCTGGCGGCACAGGGCTACCGCTACCGCAATCGCTTCCAGAGCGGCTATCTGCTCGGCCACTGGCGACCTGACAGCGACTTCAGGGTGACCCAACCCTTCTGCGAGCTGGATGCCGGCCACGATTTCTATGCGCCGCAGACCTTCACCGCCGCCGACGGCCGTCGGCTGCTGTTTGCCTGGATGGATATGTGGGAATCACCGATGCCCAGCAAAGCGCACCGTTGGGCCGGCGCCCTCACCCTGCCGCGTGAGCTGACGCTGGCCGCCGACGGCAGCGTTCGCATGAACCCGGCGCGTGAACTGGCGGCGCTGCGCCGAGAATCGCACTCGTTTTTGGCGCAGACGCTGACCAATCAGCATTTGCCGCTGGCGAACGATGTGCAGGAACTCACTCTGACATTGCGACCGGCCGACAACGACGCCGAGCGTTACGGGCTGGCCATTGGGAGTGCGGCGCGGCTGTTCGTCGATAATCAGGCGCACCGACTGGTACTGGAACGTTTTCATGAAAACCCCGCCCTGAACACCTGCCGCAGCGTGCCGCTGCCGGAGGGTGACATCCTGTCGCTGCGGATCTTTATCGACCGTTCATCGCTGGAGATTTTCATTAATCAGGGATTGGCCTGCCTGACCAGCCGCATTTATCCGACGGAGGGGGATCGCCGCCTCAGCCTGTTTGCCGAGGGCGGACGGGCAGAGTTCGAGCCCATCACAGGATGGCGGCTGGCTAGCATCTGGGGGTAGTGGGAATGAGCACCGGGCGCGCAGCGACGCACCCGGTGCGGTTACAGCGAACCACGCTCCAACAGCGGGCAAGGCACTTTCACCGTATCACGCTGTTCCCGCTGCTCGATCACATGCAGCGCCGCAAGGCGGCCCAGCTCGTAGTGCGGCAATTGCACCGTCGTCAACGCCGGCAGGAACAGCTCGCCGATGCCAACCATGTTGTCGTAGCCCAGCACCGCCACCTGTTGCGGTATCCGCCATCCTTGCGCCAGCAATACCTGATAAACCAGAAAGGCTATCCGATCGTTCCCGCATACCACGACATCGCAATCGCGCCGGCCGGCAGAGAAATGCCGCGCCAGCAGCGCGACGCAGTCGCGATAGCCTTGATCGCCGCCGCTCAGATCGAGATGATACTGCCGCAGCTGTTCAACATCGCGCCCTGCATCGCGCCAGGCGCGCTCCAGACCGCGGCGGCGCAGCCCCGCCGCCAGCGTATCCGCCGGTAAATGTATGCACAGCGGCGAACGATAGCCTTTGGCGATCAGCGTGCGCATCGCGTCATACTGGCCTTGCTCGTCATCAGGAATGTAGCTGGCGATCGCATGCGCCGGGCTGACGCAGTTGGCCAGCACCAGCCTTTTGTCCAGCAGTTTGGCCGGCACATCCACCTGACGCAGCCCCATGGTGGTGAAGATCACGCCGTCCGGGCGATGCGCCAGCAGCAGATCGACGGTCTGTTCGGCGTTGTCGTCGGCAAACAGATTGACGACGAAGCTGTTCCAGCCGTGCTCGCGCGCGGTTTTTTCAATCGACAGGATCATGTCCACCGAGAACGGCGTCGTGGCGGTGTCCAGCGCCAGCACGCCGAGCGTCTGTACGCGATTTCCGTCACCACGAATACGCCGCGCCGACAGATCCGGCACATAGTCCAATTGGTCGATAGCCTGTTTGACACGCCGATAGGTTTCCGGCCGCAGCTTGCCGGGCTCATTGATGGCGCGGGACACCGTCATCAACGAGACTCCGGCAAGTTTTGCGACGTCTTTCAGCGAAGCCATGCGCCCTTCTTTATGATTAATGAGGAAAAGTGAATAATCCCATAACCAGGCGCAGGACTCTACTCCGCGTTAGCAGGCTGTGATGTCCGCCCACAGAATAGCGCCGTCGGCCGTCAGCGGCTTCACCTCGCCGCTCACCGCCTGCGCCGCCCACCAGACGCCTTCGCGCGCCCGCAGCTCGCCGCCCCCCGGCAGCGACCAGACCCCGCTCAGCACATACAGCACGCCCGCCCGGTTGGGTAGCAGGATGACGGGCGCCGTGCTGCGCCGCACCTCGGCCGCCTGCCGGCCGCGGCGCGTCATGATGTTGAAATCCTGACTGGCGCCGCCCAGCAGCGTCGCTTCCAGCGCCACGTCGCCGGAAAACGCGAACGGCTCCCCGACGCGCGCCAACTGATGGTCGATATGCCCAGCGCTGAACAGCCGCACGCCGTCGCCTTCCAGCAGGGTGATCGAACGATCGATGCCCGCAAAAGCGGAAAACGGCCCGTTCTGCGCGATGGTGGCGATGCTGGCGCGCCAGTCAAAATCCTGCGCACCCGGCGGCCAGCTGACGATTTCGCGGGTTTCCCCACCGCCGTTGCGCCACGGGCTGACCGGCAGCGCGGCAAAGTTAAAACGGGTCAGGCCCATTACGCCTCCTGCTGAAAGGTTTTCAGCACCTGCAGGAACTCGGCGCTGCTCTGCTGCTGCAGCGCGTGCCGTCCCTGCTCGATCACCTGCCGGCCGCCGACGAATACGTCGCGAATTTGCTCTTTGCCGCCGGCGAACAGCCAGCGGTTAAGGATCGAGGCGTCCGGCGCCGCCGCCAGATACGGATCGTCGCCGTCCAGCACCAGCCAGTCGGCGCGATAGCCGCTCTGCAGCCGACCGATCGGCGCGCCGCATGCCTGCGCGCCGCCCTGCAGCGCCTGCGAGTACAGCACATCGCCCACCGCCGACTGTTCCGGCGTCGTCAGGCGATTGCGACGCTGATCGCGCAGCCGCTGGCCGTATTCAAACCAGCGCAGCTCTTCCACCACGTTGAGCGAAACGTGGCTGTCGGAACCGATGCCCCAGCGCCCCTGCTGCTGCAGGTACGCGTCGCCGGGGAAAATACCGTCGCCGAGGTTGGCTTCGGTGGTCAGACACAGGCCGGCCACCGCGCGGCTGCGCGCCAGCGCTTCCAGCTCGTCGCGATCCAGATGGGTGGCGTGCACCAGACACCAGCGCTGATCCACCGGCAGATGGTCATACAGCCAGGCCACCGGGCGCTGCCCGCTCCACGCCAGGCAATCGTTCACCTCTTTTTGCTGCTCGGCGATATGAATATGCACCGGCAAGGTGCGATCCGACGCGGCCAAAATCTGCTGCATCTGCCCCAGCTCCACCGCACGCAGCGAGTGGAAGCACAGCCCCTGATTCTGCAACGGGCGATCCGCCAGCTGGCGGGCAATCACCTGCTGCTGATGCAGATAGCTTTCGGTGTCCTGGATAAAACGTTTCTGCCCCGGCTGGGCCGGCTGCGCGCCGAAACCGGCGTAGCTGTACAGCACCGGCAGCATCGTCATGCCGATGCCGGCCTGATGCGCCGCCTCGCTGAGCCGGCCGGTCATCTCACCGCGATCGGCGTAAGGCTTGCCGTCGGCGTCGTGATGCAGGTAGTGGAATTCGGCCACCTGGGTGTATCCGCCCTTGAGCATTTCGATATACAGTTGACGGGCGACCACCTCCACCTGCTCCGGCGTCAGGCGCTGCACCAGGCGGTACATCAGATCGCGCCAGGTCCAGAAACTGTCCTGCGGGTTGCCCGCCACTTCCGCCAGCCCCGCCATCGCGCGCTGGAAAGCGTGGGAGTGCAGGTTCGGCATGCCCGGCACCGCGTCGCCGTGCAGCCGGGTGCAGCCTTGCGGTTCAGCGTCGGCGGTAACTTGAGTCAGATAACCTTGCGCATCGACGTCCAGCCGGACGTTATGCGCCCAGCCCTCAGGGAGCAAAGCGCGTGGGGCAAAATAAGCAGGCATGGCAGTATTCCACGGTTGATGTAACGGTGAATGAGGCGCGGCGATGGCGCGCATTCAGGAATTTTTGGCGGCCGCCGGCAAGTTTCTGGCGCGACGGCCACTAGTTGTATATACATATACATACGCCGACATCAACAGTAAACTGGTGTTATTATTTTTTTATTTGACGAGGTTAACGTCGTGGCTGAACAACAGACCGTGTTACAACTGGCGGCTGCAATGAGCGATGCCCCCGCCCCGATCTACCAACGGGTCAAACAGGCGATCGTGAATCAAATCCGTGCGGGGCATTGGCAACCGCACCAGCGCGTGCCCTCCGAAAGTGAACTGGTGGCGGAACTGGGCGTCAGCCGCATGACCATCAACCGCGCGCTGCGCGAGCTGACCAGCGAAGGTTTTTTGATCCGCATGCAGGGCGTCGGCACCTTCGTCGCCGAAGCCAAGGCGCATACCGCACTGCTGGAAGTGCACAACATCGCCGATGAGATCGCCGCGCGCGGTCATCGCCACAGCAGTAAAATCCTCGAGCTGAAGGCCCGCCCGGCCAGCGAGGAAGAAGCGACGGCGCTGGGCATTCAGCCCGGCCAACGGCTGTTCTACTCCCAGATCGTGCATTACGAAAACGACGTGCCGGTGCAGGTGGAAGACCGCTGCGTCAACCCGCTGGTGGCGCCGGATTACCTGAAGCAGGATTTCGACCGCGTCACCCCTTACACCTACCTGACGCAGGCCGCGCCGCTGACCGCCGGCGAACACATCGTCGAAGCGGTGATCCCCACCCGGCGGGAGCGCGAGCTGCTGCAGCTGGAGGATCACGAACCCGGCCTGCTGATCCATCGCCGCACCTGGTCCGGCAAAACCGTGGTGACCTCGGCGCGGTTGCTGTACCCCGGCAGCCGCTATCAGCTGTTCGGCCGCTTCACCAGCGAAGTCTGAACCCCGGCGGGCGCGCCCTGCGCCCGCATCTCCGCTGTCGATCACATCCTGATAACAAAATCTCGCCCGCCTCTTGTGACATCCCGGTGAATGCGTTAGGTTGTTTTTAATTGTATATACAACCATGTGGGAGCTGCGGCTCCGGCGGAGGAAAGCAATGACGTCTGAGATCCACTGTGACAGCCTGTGGCACGGCGCCGATATCGTCACCATGCGCGACGGCAAATATCACACCCTGACCGACGGCGCGATCGCCGTACGCGACGGCAAGATTGTCTGGATTGGCGAACATGCGGCGCTGCCGCCCGATCTTATCGCGGACGAAACGGTGAAGTTCGACGGCGGCATCATCACCCCCGGCTTTGTTGACTGCCACACGCACCTGGTGTTCGGCGGCAACCGCAGCGGCGAGTTCGAACAGCGGCTGAACGGCGTGAGCTACGCCGACATCGCCGCGCAAGGTGGCGGCATCATCTCCACCGTGAAAGCCACCCGCGAGGCCGACGAAGCGTTGCTGCTGGAGCAGGCGCTGTTCCGCCTGCGGCCGCTGCTGGCGGAAGGCGTCACCTGCGTGGAGATCAAATCCGGCTATGGCCTCAGCCCGGAGAGCGAACTGAAAATGCTGCGGGTGGCGCGCAAGTTGGGCGAGCTGCTGCCGGTCGAGGTGAAAACCACCTGTCTGGCGGCCCATGCGCTGCCGCCGGAATACGCCAACCGCGCCGACGACTACATCAATCTGGTCTGCGACACCATCATCCCGCAGGCGGCGGCCGCCGGTCTGGCGGATGCGGTCGACGCCTTCTGCGAGCATCTGGCGTTCTCACCGGCGCAGGTGGAGCGCGTCTTCGCCGCCGCCGAAGCCGCCGGTCTGCCGGTCAAACTGCACGCCGAACAGCTCTCCGCCCTCGGCGGCAGCACGCTGGCGGCGCGCCATCACGCGCTCTCCGCCGACCATCTCGAATACGCTACCGAGCAAGACGCCCGCGCCATGGGCGACGCCGGCACCGTGGCGGTGCTGCTGCCGGGCGCTTACTACCTGCTGCGTGAAACCCAATGCCCGCCGGTAGCGCTGTTCCGCAAACACCACGTGGCGATGGCGATCGCCAGCGACGCCAACCCCGGCACGTCGCCGGCACTGTCGCTGCGCCTGATGATCAACATGGCCTGCACGCTGTTCCGCCTGACGCCGGAAGAAGCGCTCGCGGGCGTCACCACCCACGCCGCCAAAGCGCTGGGGCTGCAACACAGCCACGGCACGCTGGAAACCGGCAAGGTGGCGGACTTCGTTCACTGGCCGCTGTCGCGGCCGGCGGAACTGGCTTATTGGTTGGGCGGCCAGCTGCCCTGTACGGTGATTTTCCGAGGAGAAGTACGTCAATGACCATTCGCGATCCTTTTAGCTTCCAGACCGGCAGCCTGCCGCTGCTGATCAGCATCCCGCACGCCGGCACACAACTGACGCCGGCGGTCGAAGCCGGGCTGACCGACGACGCTCGCCCGCTGCCCGATACCGACTGGCACATTCCGCAGCTGTACGACTTCGCCCGGGCGATGGGCGCCAGCGTACTGGTCGGCAACTATTCGCGCTTCGTCATCGATTTGAACCGCCCGGCGGACGACAAGCCGCTGTACACCACCGCCACCACCGGCCTGTATCCCGACGTGCTGTTCGACGGCCGCCCAAGCTTCCTGCCGGGCAAAGCGCCGACGGACGAAGAACGCGCCCTCTACCTGCAGCAAATTTGGCAACCTTATCATCAGCAGCTGCAGAACGAACTGGCGCGCCTCAAAGCGCGCCACGGCTATGCGCTGCTGTTCGACGCGCACTCGATCGCCTCGGTGATCCCGCGGCTGTTCGACGGCCAGCTGCCGGATCTCAATCTCGGCACCAACGGCGGTGAAAGCTGCGCCCAGGCGCTGAGCGATCGGCTGGTCGCCTGCTGCGAGCAGCAACAGCAGTACACCCACGTGCTGAATGGCCGCTTCAAGGGCGGTTATATCACCCGCGCCTATGGTCAACCGCAGCAGCAACAGCATGCGATCCAGCTCGAACTGGCGCAGGTCAACTACATGTCCGAACAGTATCCTTTTGCGTTCGAGCCCCAGCGCGCCGCCTCGCTGCAGCGCCTGCTCAAGCAGATGATTGAAAGCCTGTTGGACGGTGCCGCCAGACTGAATTGATCCCCCTTTACAGGCGCCGCCGGGCGCCTGTTTTTCTCCTGCCTCTAACCGCAACGCCAGCAGCAATCTGCGCGCTATATCAAAGTTTCGCGTGATTCCCCGCTAGCTGGTCCAAACAGCGCACAAAACGGCGGCCGACGAAAAACGCACTGCGCCACAATCAGCCCAAAAGCCCGCGCTCAGCGCCGGGCGGCGTGTGGCCGAGCAGGCCCATTTCGAATACTCTCTGGAGGCCCTATGTCTGTAACACCGTTAAACTGGCGCGCTGCCGGCGCTTTGGCCGAACAACTGCTGGCCGGCTGGCAACGGCATGGCGAACCCGGCGGCGCCATCACCCTGTTTGACGCCCAACAACGCCGCGCCACCGCCTGCGCCGGCCTGGCCGATCTGGCGCAGAACACCCCCTTCACCGCCGACAGCGTGGTGCGTTATGCCTCAGTGACCAAGCATATCTTCGCCGCGCTGGCGCTGAACGCCACCGAGCGCGCCATTCGGCTGGAGCAACGCCTGGGTGAACTGCTCCCCGCCCTACAGCCCGCGTTGGCGGACGTTACCGTCGGCCAGGCGCTGGACATGACCGGCGGCCTGCCCGACGTGCGCGAGACGCTCGGCCTGCTGGGCATCTCGCTGCACGCCGTCAGCGAGGCGCAGCCGGTGATGCAGTTTGTCGAGGGTCTGGAGAAATTGAACTACGAAGCCGGCAGCGAGATCGCCTACAGCAATACCGGCTATCGGCTGCTGGAGGCCGCGCTGCGCAGCAAAGGGTATGATTTCGACCAACTGGTGCAACAGCACATCGCCCGGCCGCTGCAGGTGCAGATGCGGGCGCCGGAAAGCTGGTTCGACGTGGTGCCGGGGTTGGTGCCGGGTTACTGGCGTGCGCCGCAGGGCTGGCAACACGCCAGCGCCGGCCTGCACCTTTCCGCCTCCGGCAGCCTGACCGGCAGCCTCAACGCCCTCACCCGCTGGTTGCAGACGCTGCTGGCCGACGAGGGCCCCGGCCAGGGCGTGCTGGCGCAACTCGGCGCACCGCGCCGCCTTAATCAGGGCCAACTCAGCGCCTATGGCCTGGGTCTGGCGCAAACCCCGCTGGGCCGCCGCCGCTTGCTCGGCCACGGCGGTTCCCACGCCGGTTACAAAACCTATTTCCTGCTGGCGCCCGACCGTCAGGCCGGCGTCGCGCTGGTGGCCAACCGCGAAGACTGCGACAGCTTCGGCATGGCCCTGCAGGTGATGGCGACGCTGCTGGGCGAACCGTTGCCGCAGCGCAGCGCGGCGATCCCCGATGGCCTCTATGCCACCCTGGCCGAGCCGCACTGGCTGGAGGTCAAAGACGGCAATCTGGCCTATCTGGGCAGCGGTGAGCCGCTGTATCAGGGCGAGGATGGGTACGCGGTGTCGCTGTCCGCCCATATGCCGATCAAATTGAAATGGACCGGTGAAGCGATCGAGGGCGAAGTCGGGCATGTGGCGCGCCGTTTCCTGCCGGTCACGGCCAACGGCGACTGCCTGAAGCATGTGCAGGGGCTGTGGTATCACCCGCACTATCGCACCGCCTTTGAAATTCGCGGCAATCGGGTGCATATCGGCGTCGGCCCGGCGGCGCAGACCGGCACGCTCAGCCCGCTCGGCCAGGGCCGCATGCTGGTGGAGTGCCAGGACGGCCCGTGGTTAAAACGCTTTTGCCTCTATTTCCGCGGTTACAACGTGGATCTCATCGCCAACCGCAGCCGGATGCTGACCTTCCGCCGCAGCACCGTCGGCCGCGACTGACGCTCAGCGTGCGCTGCCGGTTTTGACCGCCAGCAGCGCATCCGCCAGCCGCCGTTTGTCGGCGTCGCTGAGATTCACCTGATCCACCGACGCCATAAACGCCGCCCGATCCGCCTCGCCGAGCGGGCCGGCACGCAGCCGCTCCGCCAACCGTTGCAATATCTGGCTGCTCAGTTGCGCGATCTGCGGGCGCACCTGCGCCAACGGGCGCGGCTCCCAGCCGGATCCCGGGTTCGCCAACCAGTCGGCGCGATAGCGGTACTGAATCGCCTTGGCGGCGTCCATCTGCGCGGCGATAAAAGGCCGTACCGACGCCGGCTCCAGCCCCAAACGCCCCGCCTCCGCCTGCGCGCGGGCCAACACCTTCGCCTCCTGCGCCAGATCTTCGATCGGCAAATGCTGCTGCGCCTTGTAACCGGCCACGTCTTTCATCAACGACAGCCGTTGGTTCACCAGCTCGCCGATGGCGGCGCCGCCGCCCGCCAACGCCGGAAAACTGGTCAGGCAACACGCTATCAATAACGCCCTGAACATGGCGCCTCCCTTATGATGCAGTGAAAACGTAAGGCCCAAAGTTCACCACGTCCGCCCCGCGCTGGCAAATAAAAAGGCCCCGCCGCAGCGAGGCCCGATAACGCTCGACAAACGTTAGTCGAAAACGCCATTGATCACGGAGGCCACAATCGCGGTGCTGAGTGCGACCAGCACCAGATCGTCGCCGGCGATACGCCACTCATAACCCGGGTACTGCGGCAACTCACGCAGCATCGAGTAAGGCACCACTTTTTTGGCGATGCCCGGCGGCAGCGGTTTACCGCGCGCCAGATTTTTGGCGATGCCCGGTGGCAGCGAGCTGTAGCCGGTCAGGCCATAGTTGTGCGCCAGCGAACGGGCGCGGTCGCGCGAGAGGCTGACTGATACCAGATTATCGTCGTTCCTATAGCCGCCTTTATCTTTATTGCCTTTGTTGCCGTGATTGCCGTTGTTACCGTTGTTACCGTTGTTACCGTTGTTGCCATGGTTACCGTTATTGCCGTGATTGCCGCTGTTGCCATGGCCGTTTCCGTTGCCGTTACCATTGCCGCCTTTGTCGGCCAAGGCCGGGGCGGATGACAACCCCAGCGATGCAATCAGCGCCAACACCGTGAGAGTCGTACGACGTTTGTTCATGTTGTGTATTCCTGCATGGGTGACTCTGTTGACTATAGCTGGCCTTTTCCAGACAAAGTATAAGGAAAACTCCGAGATGACAGTGCGGTTTTACGGCATTCGCGCCACTCTCTTGTTTTAACGCAAAATGCCTCGAAAATGCCGATGCTTGTCTCAGATTTTTCTTGAAGAAAAATAAGCCTTGCGCTAGCGTGGGAAGGTAACAAAAAAGAGTTAGCGTGCTCTTTTTCGTCGCACCTCAAATCTTATTCTTATCATCCATAATGATAATAGCGAACATTTCCCGCCTCTCCGTGCGGGATTCTTTTTCCCGCCGCTGTCGCCCCAATCTGGTGCTTTATGTTGAGATTTCGTTGCCGATAATTTACATTCGCTGTCTGAGAAACCTCAACCTCCCGCGGTGGCCAGGCTGGCAACGGGTGGGCGTTCAGGAGCAAAAGACGTGCAAATGACCCTCATGGAATACATCACTCGGCACTTTAACGGCGATCTTCATCAGTACGCGCAGTCGGAAGGCGTCAGCCGTGAACAAATCATTAGTTGGATAAATAATGAATGTCACGTGATCAAAGGCAGACTGTTTATGCCGGTGAAGCATCTCCCGGTTGAACAAGCCCAGTGATGACGAAAAAAAAACCCCGCCAGGCGGGGTTTTCTGTTTCTGATAGCACGGAAAATCAGAAGTTATAGCCGACCACGAGGTAATAACCCCAACCGGTAGACTTGATCGGGCCCTGCGGGGTGCCGATATCCGCGCCATCCTGCCACTGACCGCCGTTATGGAAATAACGCGCCACGAAAGAATAGTGCCAGTGATCGTAGTTCAGCGCCAAAATATGGCTGGAGGCGATAGAGTTGCTGGTGCGCACCTGTTTGCCGGTGCCGTCAACCCAATGGCTGTCCTTGCCCAGATCGGAGCCGAAGTCGAAGTTGGTGAAGCCGATGTAGCTCAGGTTGCCGCCCCACACCTGGGTCAGCGGCACGAAGTATTTCACCTTGAAGCGGTAACCGTCCCAGCTGTTCTCGTTGGCGGCCTGGTAGTTTTCCCACTGGTATTTGGCATAGATGTTCATCGACAGGCTCATCGGCAGACCGGTGTCGATATCGGTGCCCAGACCCATGTACCAGGTGTTTTGACGGCCGTCGGCGTTGTGGCCCAGATCATAGATGTAGTTGTTGGCGAAGTACCACTCTTTGAACGGACCGAAGCTCAGATCGGTGCCGGTCAGTTTGTCGATGGAGAAACGTGGTTCAATCTCCATAAACAGTGGGGAGCCTTTGTCCCAGATGCCGCGATCCGGGGTATTGCCTACGCCGAAGAATTTCGGCACGTCAACGTAACCGTAGAAATCGAACCAGTCTTTCTTGGCGAAGGCTTCGTATTCGAGATACACGTCGTTATTCAGCTGCGGCCCGAAGCGGGTGTGGTAGCTGCCCACCACGTTGACGCTCTGGTGCCACCAGTCGGAGACATATTGACTGTCTTTGCTATCAGCCATTGATGATGCACTGTAAGACGCTGCGAGCAGTACACCTGCTGCGAGAGCTATTTTTTTCATTTTATTACCACATGCTTAAAGGGCCATTTCCTGCCCGTTTAGAAAAGATGACAATGAGTCTGCCGACACCTGGCGTTGTCTTCACACAGAAACTCGGATGACGCGCGCATTATAGAAACCACTGACTGTAAGAATCTGTGATCCAGTTACGCATTTCGCGAATAGGTAATCGATTGCGTTCACATTTGTCAAATTATGTTTCATGCAAATTCACATTCGCTGTGATTTTTGTCATGCACCGCGTTTTTTAGCGCAGTTTTTGAGCCAAATGACATCAGGGCGTGATCACGCCCTGGAAAAGAAAAAGCCGACGCGCCAGCGTCGGCCTTCATCAGAATCAGGAGAAAGTGCGGAGCATGAAATCAGTTCACCGCCGGCACCGCTTTGGCGATGTTTTCCTGGCGGAACGCCACCTCTTCGCCGTTTTTCACCTCCCAACTGGCGACCGGAATATCGGTCTTGGGCGCCGCCGCGACGACCGAGCCGTAAATCAACTTGTCGTCGCGACGCAAAATATAAACGTCGAGCTGATATTCATGTCGCAAATTCGCCGTGGTCAGGCGAACGGTATCGCCGCGCTCATAGTGATGCACGTCGATTTCAGGCTGTTGAATAAATTGAATGTCGCTTCTCATCGTCGTCGTTCCTTCAGGCAACATGGCTAGTTAAATTCTAGTTCAACATTGCGACGACAGCGGATAATTTCCGTTAATTTCCGCGAGTTGCCCGCCAACAGATCAGCGAACCGAGAGTGACCATCGCCACGCCCTGCCAGAAATTGACGGTCAGCGAGGTGTGCAACACCAACGCGGCGAACACCGCCGACAGCACCGGGGTAAAATAGGAGACGGTGGCCAGCAGCGTCATGTTGCCGTGCAAGATGCCGACGTTCCAGGCGGCATACCCCGCCCCCATCGCCACCCCGGCGCACAGCAGCGTTACGGTCACGCCGAGGCTGAACTGCATGCCGCTTTCCGCGCTGAAGGCATACTTCAGCCACAGCGCCAGCGCGGTCAGCACGATGAACAGCACCACGCCGTTGCTGCCCTGGGCGATCTTCTTGGTCAGGTTGCAATACAGCGCCCAGATCACCGCACCGCTGAAGGCCAGCGCGTAGCTGAGCGGGTTGCTGCGCACGTTGGCCAGCATCTGCGCCGGCGACCAGCCGCCCTCGCCGCTCATGATCCAACCGATGCCGAACAGCGACAGCAGCAGCCCCGGCAGCAGCCACCATTTCGCTCTTTGGCCGTTAAGCACCAACGCCATCAGCACGGTGAAACAGGGCCACAGGTAGTTGATCATGCCCACTTCTATCGCCTGCAGGCGGGTGTTGGCGTAGCCGAGCGACAGCGACAGGCAGATCTCGTAACTGACGAACAGCAGGCTGCCGACGATGAGATAAGGCCGCGGAAAGCTGCGCCATTTCGGCACGCCGAGCGCCACCAGCAAAAACACCGCGCTGACGCTGTAGATCATCGCCGCGCCGCCGATCGGCCCCAGCCCTTCGCTGACGCTGCGGATCAGGCCGACGACGCTGCTCCACAGCACGATGGCCAACAAACCGAGCAACGTGGCGCGGGTACGCAAGGGCAAAGCGGGCATAAGGCAGGTCCAATAGGTTATTTTTTATCAGTTTTTTCACTCTACTGCCGCACGCGCCAAAAAGAAAGGCGGGAAACTCCCGCCTGTGAATTTATTGCTGCGGTTGCCGCTCCAACTGCGGCGGCGGCTGACGAAAACGTCTGGTCAGCCAGGCCAAATAGCCGAAACCCAGCGTCGCCCAGATAAGCCCCATGGTCAGCGAGCTCTTCTCCAGGTTCAGCCACAGCACCCCCACCGTCAACGCCCCCACCAGCGGCAGGAACAGGAAGTTGAAGCGATCCTTCCAGCTTTTGTTGCGCCCTTCGCGAATAAAGAAGTGGCTGATCACCGACAGGTTAACGAAGGTAAAGGCCACCAGCGCGCCAAAGTTGATCAGCGCCGTAGCGGTCACCAGATCGAACGACAGCGCCGACAACGCCACCAGCCCGACCATCAGTACGTTCAGCGCCGGCGTGCGCCATTTGGGGTGGATATAGCCGAAGAATTTCTCCGGGAACACGTTGTCACGCCCCATCACATACAGCAGGCGCGACACGCTGGCGTGCGACGCCAGGCCGGAAGCCAACGTGTTGATAAAGGTCACGCACAGGAAGATCGACTGGAACAGCTTGCCGCCGACGTACAGCGCGATCTCCGGCAGCGCGGCGTCGGGTTGGTGAAAGCGTTGAATGGTCGGGAAAAACAGCTGGATAAAGAACGAAACGCTAATAAAGATCACCCCGCCGTACAGCGCAGTCAGGAAGATGGCGCGCGGAATAACCTTGGCGGCGTCGGGCGTCTCCTCGCACAGCGTGGTGACCGCGTCAAAACCGAGGAACGAGAAGCACAGGATAGTCGCGCCGGTAATGATCGGCAGCAGGTGGGCATTCTCGCTGAGGAACGGCCGCAGGCTCCACACCGTGCCCATCCCCTCGCCGTTGTGCAGGCCGCGCACCACCAGGTAGATAAATACCAGAATGATCGCCACCTGCGCCAGCACGAACAGGGTATTGAAGTTGGCCACCAGATTGACGCTTTTCAGGTTGATGGCGGTGATCAGGATGACGAAGCCCACCACCCACACCCAGGGCGGCACTTCCGGGAACAACGCGGTCAGGTAAATCTTCGCCAGCAGCGTATTGATCATCGGCAGGAACAGATAATCCAGCAGCGACGACCACCCCACCAGAAAACCGACGTGCGGGTTGATCGCCTTCTGCGCATAGGTGTAGGCGGAACCGGCGGTGGGAAACTGGCGCACCAGTTTGCCGTAGCTGATGGCGGTGAACAACACGCCGGCCAGCGCCAGCAAATAGGAGGTCGGCACATGGCCGTCGGTGAGGCCGGAGACAATGCCGAAGGTGTCGAACACTGTCATCGGGGTCAGATAGGCCAGGCCCATCATCACCACTTGCCACAGCTTGAGGGATTTGCGCAGCTGCGGTTTGCCCGCCGGGCCGCTGTCGATGGCTTTAATCGTCATGGCAGTTCCCCTTTTGGTCCTCTGCTGTCAACCGTGCAACGTCATTCAGAGAGGCCGCGGGGAAACTGCTGTTCAGGCGGCGGGAAAAACGATTTGGGGTCACTGTCGGGCGGCCGGCGACCGGCCCGTAGGCACTGCGGCACAGGCAAACGCCTGCGCATGGGGATGACTGAGTCATGATTATTTCCTCGTCGGCGTCCTGTACGCCGTGATAGAAGAAATTCTGTACCGCAGCGCGCAGCCTCACCGGCCACAGGAGAGCCGATGAAATGCGCCGGACGCGCGCGGTAGTCGTTAGGTGAGCGGGATCAGGCGTTTTTCAGCATCCACTCGATTTCGGTTTCGGTGATCAGACGCTCGAACTGCACCAGCTCGTCGGTTTTGCAGGCCAGGTAGACATGGCTGAAGCGTTCGCCCAGCAATGCATTGAGCACCGGCTGATGTTCAAACTCGTACAGCGCGTCGCTCTGGCGGATTGGGAACGGCAGCCCGTCCTGCTCCAGCCCGTTGCCGGTCACCGGCTCAGGCAGCGGCAATGCGGTTTCCAGGCCGTAGACGATGCCGGCCAGAATGGTCGCCATCACCAGATAAGGGTTGGCGTCGGCGCCCGCCACGCGATACTCCACGCGGTGGTTGTCGCGATCGCCGCAGGGAATGCGCAGCGCCACGGTGCGGTTGTTATGCCCCCAGGAAGCCTGGGTCGGCACATACATGCCGGGCTGGAAACGGCGATAGGCGTTGACGTTCGGCGCCAGCAGCGCCATCGAGGACGGCATCAGGGCGATCATGCCCGCCAACGCCTGTTTCAGCAGCGCCGAATCTTCGCCGTCGTCGTCGGCGAACACATTGTCGCCTTGCGCATTCAGCATGCTGATGTGCACGTGCATGCCGCTGCCGGCGTGCTCTTCATACGGTTTGGCCATAAAGGTGGCTTGCATGTTGTGGTTCTCGGCCACCATGCGCACCAACCGTTTCAGCGCCAGCGCATGGTCGCAGGCCTGCAGCACATCATCGGTATGGTGCAGGTTGACTTCGAACTGCCCCGGCGACGCCTCCGCCACCGCGCCGTCCGCCGGAATGCCCTGCAAACGGGCCAGCTCGTCGATTTCGCTCAGCACATCGGCGAAATGGTTCAGGTTATCGACGGAGTACACCTGGCTTTGGGTGTTGCGCTCCTGGGTTCCCGGCGCGCAAGGCGGCTGCAGATAGCCCTCCGCATCACGTTGACGATCGATGAGATAGAACTCCAACTCTACCGCTACCACGGGGGAAAGCCCGCGCTGACGCAAACGCTGCCACACTCGGTTCAGCACATTGCGCGGTTCAACGTCAAAGGGAGTGCCATCTTCATCCAGCATGGTGAGCAGCACCTGCGCGATATATTGCGGGTCCGCCGCCGACGGCGTCAGCGTGCCCGGCACCGGCACGCACACGTGATCCGGCTCGCCCAACTCCTGCCCCAGCCCGGCCTCTTCTACGACGTTGCCGAGAATATCCATCGCAAATACCGACGCAGGGAAATAACAGCCCTTCTCCAGTTTGTTCAGGCCGCCGACCGGGATGCGTTTGCCGCGGAAGCTGCCGTTCAGATCGGTCAGCAGTACGTCGACATGTTGGGTTAACGGATAACGTTCCAGGTACTTCTTCACTTCGCGCTGGAACGCGCTACTTCGTCTCTCTTCACTGTGCTGAACAAAGTTTTCCACTTCTACGATGTTGGTCTGCATGGTTCACCCGCCGTTTGTGTTTTGCTGTCGTCGATGTTTATTGACCGTGTTGTTCAATATAATGCCCACAAATGAAACGTAGATGAAACAAATTTGTTTTGCAAGTGTTACTTTTGGTTTGAATATTGCCCGATCGACTGCTAGATTTATAGAATATTGAACGAAATCGGCGGTGGAGAAGCTTATCGTTCATAATTTCGAACGTACCAAGGGGATAACATGGACAATATATTTAACAGACCAGTCATCGGCGTCGTCATGTGCAGGTATAGGTTAAACGGGCACCTCACACAGACCTTGCAAGAAAAGTACCTGAATGCCGTTATCACCGCCGGCGGCTTGCCGATCGCCCTGCCGCACGCGCTGGCGGAGCCGGAAATGCTGGCGGAACTGTTGCCGCGCCTCGACGGCATTTTGCTGCCGGGCAGCCCCAGTAATGTGCAGCCGCACCTTTATGGTGAAAACGGCGATGAGCCTGACGCCGATCCTGGCCGAGACGCGTTGAGCCTGGCGCTGCTCCGCCAGGCGTTCGACAGGCGCATTCCCCTTTTCGCCATTTGCCGCGGCATGCAGGAGATGGTGGTCGCCACCCAAGGCACCCTGCATCGCCGCCTGTACGAACTGCCCGAGCTGCTGGAGCATCGTGAAGATCACGACCTGCCGCTGGAACAGCAATACGCCCCCGCCCATGAAGTCATCGTTCAGGAAGGGGGGCTGCTTTCGCAACTGATACCGGATTGCAACAGATTCTGGGTGAACTCGCTGCACGGCCAGGGCGCCAAAACCCTGGGCGCGAGCGTTCGCATCGAGGCGCACGCCGCCGACGGACTGGTGGAGGCGATCAGCGTGCGCGATCAGCCCTTCGCGCTCGGCGTGCAGTGGCACCCGGAGTGGAACAGCGACGAGTACGCCCTGTCGCGCCTGTTGTTTGATGGTTTCATTACCGCCTGTCGGAACTATCAAAAGGAAAAACGCCCATGAGCGACGTCAGCTTGGCACCGGGAAAACGTCTGTCGCAGATCCGTCAACAATTGGGGTTGTCGCAGCGCCGGGTCGCCGAACTGTCTGGGTTAACCCACAGCGCCATCAGTACTATCGAGCAAGATAAGGTCAGCCCGGCCATCAGCACGCTGCAAAAGCTGCTGACGGTATACGGTCTGTCGCTGTCGGCGTTTTTCGCCGAGCCGGAAAAACCGGCAGAACCGCAGATCGTGATAGGCAGTGACGATCTGATCGAAATCGGCAGCCAGGGCGTTTCGATGAAGCTGATCCACAACGGCGATCCGAACCGCACGCTGGCAATGATGATCGAGACCTACGAACCGGGCACCACCACCGGCGAGCGCATCAAACACCAAGGGGAAGAGATCGGCACGCTGCTGGAGGGCGAAGTGGTGCTGCAGGTCAACGGCCAGAGCTATCACCTGCTGGCCGGGCAGAGCTACGCCATCAATACCGGCATTCCCCACAGCTTCAGCAACACGTCGGCGCGCATTTGCCGGATTATCAGCGCCCATACGCCGACGACATTCTGATCAACGGAGCCAGGCATGAACTTTCACCATTTGCAGTATTGGCAACAACGGGCGCAGGCCCTGAAGATTGAGCACCAGCTGTTTATCGACGGCCGCTACCAGCCGGCCGCCGCGGGGAAGCGTTTCGCCGTGGAAGATCCCGCCGGCCGCCGTGAGCTGGCGCAGGTCGCGCGCGGTGAAGCCGCCGACATCGATCGGGCGGTCAGCGCGGCGCGCGCCGCCTTTGAACGCGGCGACTGGGCGCAGGCCGCGCCGGCGCAACGCAAAGCCACGCTGCTGCGCTTCGCCGATCTGATGGAGCAGCATCACGAAGAGCTGGCGCTGCTGGAAACGCTGGACACCGGCAAACCGATTCGCCACAGCCTGCGCGACGACGTGCCGGGCGCTATCCGCTGCATCCGCTGGTACGCCGAAGCGATCGATAAGGTGTACGGCGAAATCGCCCCCACCGGCCGCGATGCGCTGGCGCTGATCGAGCGCGAACCGATCGGCGTGGTCGGCGCCATCGTGCCCTGGAACTTCCCGCTGCTGCTGGCCTGCTGGAAACTCGGCCCGGCGCTGGCCGCCGGCAACAGCGTGGTGCTCAAACCCTCCGAAAAATCGCCGCTGAGCGCCATCCTGCTCGGCAAACTGGCGCAACAGGCCGGGTTGCCGGACGGCGTGCTGAACGTGGTGCCCGGCTATGGCCACGACGCCGGCAAGGCGCTGGCGCTGCACCGCGACGTCGATGCCCTCACCTTTACCGGCTCCACCCTGGTGGCGAAACAGCTGATGATTTACGCCGGCGAATCGAACATGAAGCGCGTCTGGCTGGAGGCCGGCGGCAAGAGCGCCAACATCGTCTTTGCCGACTGCCCGGATCTGGATCAGGCCGCCCGCAGCGCCGCCGCCGGCATCTTCTATAATCAGGGGCAGGTGTGCATCGCCGGCACTCGCCTGCTGGTCGAAGCGAGCATTGAGCAAGCGTTCCTGCAGGCGCTGCGCAAACATGCGGCGGCCTTCATCCCCGGCGACCCGCTCGATCCCGCCACGGTGATGGGCACGCTGATCGACAGCGGCCACTGCGAGAAAGTGGCCGGCTATATCGAGCGGGGGCTGAGCCAGGGCGCCGCACTGTTCCTCGACGGGCGCGACCATCCACAGGGCGACCACGCCGGCTATCTGGGGCCGACCATCCTCACCCAGGTGGACAATGTCATGAGCGTGGCGCGCGATGAAATCTTCGGCCCGGTGTTGGCGGTGACCGCCTTCGACGACGAGCAACAGGCGCTGCAGCTGGCCAACGACAGCGACTACGGCCTCGGCGCCGCGGTCTGGACCCGCGATCTGGCGCGCGCGCACCGCATGGCGCGCAAGCTGAAAGCCGGCACGGTGTTCGTCAACAACTACAACGACGGTGACATGACCGTGCCGTTCGGCGGCTATAAGCAGAGCGGCAACGGCCGCGACAAATCGCTGCACGCGCTGGACAAATTCACCGAATTGAAAACCACCTGGATCTCGCTGGAATAAGGGCTTCTCTCATGACTGAACACGTAAAAAGCTACTATGCGGCCACGGCCAACGCTCATCAGCCCTATCCGCAATTGAATGAATCTCTCGAGTGCGACGTCTGCGTGATCGGCGGCGGCTATACCGGCCTCTCCTCCGCGCTGTTCCTGGTGGAAGCCGGTTACGACGTGGTGGTGTTGGAAGCGGCGCGCATCGGTTTCGGCGCCAGCGGCCGCAACGGCGGCCAATTGGTCAACTCTTACAGCCGCGACATCGATGTGATCGAGGAGCGCTACGGCGCGGAAAGCGCCCGCCTGCTCGGCAGCATGATGTTTGAAGGCGCGGAGATCATTCGCAGCCGCATCAGCCGCTACGCCATCGACTGCGACTACCGCCCCGGCGGCATCTTCGCCGCGCTGAACAACAAGCAGTTCCATGCGCTGATCGAGCAAAAACGCAACTGGGAGCGCTACGGCAATACCCAGCTCGAGCTGCTCGACGCAGACCGGGTGCGCCAGGAGGTCGCCAGCGATCGCTATGTCGGCGCGCTGCTCGATCACAGCGGCGGCCACATCCATCCGCTCAATCTGGCGCTGGGCGAGGCCGAGGCGATTCGCCTGCAGGGCGGGCGCATCTTCGAGCAATCGGCGGTGACGAACATCCGCCACGGCGAACCGGCGCTCATCAGCACCGCCAACGGCCAGGTGAAGGCGCGCTTCGTCATCGTCGCCGGCAACGCCTACCTGGGCGACAAGCTGGAGCCGCGGCTGGCCAAACGCAGCATGCCGTGCGGCACTCAGGTGGTGACCACCGAACCGTTGGCGCCGGAGATCGCGCAGGCGCTGATCCCGCAGAATTACTGCGTGGAAGACTGTAACTACCTGCTGGATTACTACCGCATCACCGCCGATCATCGCCTGCTGTACGGCGGCGGCGTGGTGTACGGCGCGCGCGATCCGGACGACATCGACAACCTGATCCGGCCAAAGCTGCTGAAGACCTTCCCGCAGCTGAAAGGGGTGCGTATCGACTATCGTTGGACCGGCAACTTCCTGCTGACGCTGTCGCGCATGCCGCAGTTCGGCCGGCTGGAGAATAACGTGTACTACATGCAGGGCTACAGCGGCCACGGCGTGACCTGCACCCATCTGGCGGGCAAGCTGATCGCCGAGCTGATGCGCGGCGACGCCGAACGCTTCGACGCCTTCGCCAAACTGCCGCACCTGCCGTTCTTCGGCGGGCGCAATCTGCAGATCCCGTTCACCGCCATCGGCGCGGCCTACTACACGCTGCGCGACCGCATCGGCGTCTAAAACAGCAGGCCCGGTCATGATGGCCGGGCCTGTGCGTTAACGCTTAGACGATCTTCGGTTGGCCGTCCGAGGCGGTCGCCCCGCCATCGACCGGAATGTTGGCGCCATTGATAAAGCTGGCGTCGTCGCTGGCCAGAAACGCCATCACCGCCGCCACTTCTTCCGGCTCCGCCGCGCGCCCCAGCGCGATGCGCTCATTGAACTTGTCGCGGATCTCCTGCGGCCAGCCGTTGGTCATGTTGGTTTTGACCAGGCTCGGGCAGACCGAGTTGATGCGCACGCCGTCACCGCCGTGATCGAGCGCCATGGCGCGCGTCAGGTTGACCACCGCGCCTTTCGCCGCGCAGTAATAGGCCGCGCCCCAGTCACCGCCCAGGCCGGACACCGACGCGGTATTGACGATGCAGCCCTTGGTCTTCAGCAGGTGCGGCAAGGCGAATTTGGAGCAGAACACCACGCCGTCGATATCGACCCCGGCGATGCGACGCCAGTCGTCGACGCTGGTTTCCAGCACGCTGCCCGCCACGTGTACGCCGGCGTTGTTCAGCAGGACGTCGATGCGGCCCAGTTTTTCCACCACCTCGTTCATCATTTTTTCAACCGCGACGTGATCGGAAACGTCGATATGCACCGCCATCGCCCGGCCCTTCGGCAGCGAAGCGGCGACCTTGTCCACCGCATCCTTGGCCCAGTCGGCCAGCACCACGATCGCGCCCTCGGCGGAGAAACGCCGCGCCGCCGCTTCCCCCATGCCATTGCCCGCACCGGTGATAACCACGACTTTATTGTCAAAACGCATGAGACCTCCTCCATGTAAACGCATTTATATAAGTCATACAAATCTCATTGCTCCGAGGATAAGACTCAGGCTCCCTGAGAGCCAGTCAAAACGTGCGGTTTATTAACCAAAAGGAGGTATACGAATCATTTCAATGCGCTGAGTTAATCTTTATCGGATTTTGGCCAACATATTGATGGAGAAAATAAAATTCCAGGCAGTCACTATTTTCCTGGCAGATTATCAGCAAGCGGGATTATTGCGGATAGACGGTTATGGCCGCTCAGAGATAAGCGATGCGAATGAAAAAAGCAGCCGCCCGTCGGCGGCCGCGACTATTTTTTCTCGATGGGAACAACCAGCAGATCGACGTTCAACTCATTGATCGCCTGACGCGCCGAAGAAACCAGCCGGCTCCAGACATCGTGGTGATGGCCGAAGATCACCAGATCGAACCCTTTTTCCTTCGCCACCCGATTCAGCTCCTCCGTCAACGCGCCACGGCTGACGATCACCTCTTCCACCGGATAGGAAGACTGCCCTTTGATCGCATTGAGCATATTCTTCACCCGCTCCGAAAAGGTGCGATCGGTGTAGTTGTAATCGCCCACGCCCAGATCAACATAATAGCCGGCGCGGTGGATGTCGATATAGATCAGGGAAAGTTTGGCATTGAGCGCGGCGGCCAGTCTGGCGCCCTTGCCCAGCAGGAACTCGGCGTCTTCGCTGAGATCCGTGGCGACAACGATATGCCGGTAAGCCATGATGGCGGCCCTCCTCGTCAGATCCGTAAACAGGATGGCGCTCCTTGCCGCATGTTTCTTATGCATCTTAAGTTTAGCCCAGCGCCGGGCCGCTCGCCTGCCCCCTCGGCAAACGGTCGACGAGCGCCATCGCCTCGGTGCCCCAGGCATTCACCGGAATGTGCCGCATGCGTAACTCTTCCCGGCCGTCATCGGAGCGGCGGCGCGATCGGTCGGGTGGATTCTGTGCGGGATTCGTTATAAAACTAACGGTACTCTTGTTGTAACAGGCAATCTTCCATGATCGATATGTCCGCCGTACTCGCCGTTTTCACCGTGTATATTGTCGGCGTGGTGATCCCCGGCCCCAATTTCGTCGCTGTCGCTCACAAAGCCGTTTCAGCACGCCGGACAGAGGCGTTTGCCTTGGTGGCCGGCATCGTGCTGGTCAATCTGTTCTGGGCGAGCAGCGCCCTTCTTGGCATCGGCGTGGTTTTCGCCCTGTTCCCCTGGTTGGCTATGGCGATTAAAGTCGCCGGCGCTGGCTATTTAATGTGGTTCGGCTATCGGCTTATCGCCCAGGCGGCGCCCTCTTCCGGCACCCCAGCGGCCACCGGAAAAAGCGGTTTTCGCGCCGCCTTTCTACAGGGTATCGCCACCAACATCGCCAACCCCAAATCCATTGCGTTTTACGCCGCCGTCTTCTCATCAGCGGCGCCCGCCCATGTTTCTACACCGACTTTTCTCGCCATGCTGCTGGAAGTCGCGGTGATAGCCAGCTTGTGGTACGGGCTGGTGGCGCTGGTATTGTCGCACGCGCCTGTCGCCGTCGCCTACCGCCGCAGCAAGGCTTGGATCGATCGCGCCTGCGGCACCTTGATCATCGCACTGGGACTGCGGCAGTTACTCAGCCGATGATCGCGATCCCCAGCCGCTCCAGCAGTTGAGCGGCCTGGTGACTGTCCATTTTAACGCCCTGCAGATCGGTGGTGCGTAAATCCAACTCACCCAGTTCCGCGTTGCTCAGATCGCACTGGGTGACATCGGCGGCGCGCCAGTCGAAACCGGAGAATTCGCCGCCGGACAGATCGGAACCGCTGAAACTGGCGCCGAGCACCTGCGCCCCGTGCCAGCGGTTTTCCCACAGCTCGCATTTCTCCAGCACCACCTTGGCGAAGTTGGCATAGCTCAGGTTGCTTTTGGTGATATAGGCGCTGCAAAACCAGGTGCGGCTGGTGATCATGTTCATAAAGCTGGCGCCGCGAAAATCGGCGCCCTGCGCGCGACATTCGCGGATCTCCACCCCCAGCGCGCTGGCATGGCGGAAGTCGGCCATCGACAAATCGCAGCTTCTGAAGCTGGCGTCTTTCAGGATCGCGCGGCTGAAATTGCCGCCCTGTCGGCTGTCGCGATCGTAAAACTGGCAGCCGATAAACTCGGTACCGGTCAGATCGGCGCCCGAAAAATCGCACAGCATAAAACTGCCGTTTTCAATTTTTTCGCCGGTAAAGCGGTTACGGTCAATCTTTTCACCCTTCAACATCAGACTCATCGCAGCGCACCTGTTTATTTATACAGTCAGTGCGCATTTAATCCTATTCCGGCCGGGTTGGCAACCGTCGCCGATCGGCGGCCATCCGCTGCGGCCGGTTCGAACGCTACCTTGACGATACTGAACGTCTTGGTACTTTCCGCCTGAGCGACGTCAGCAAACAGCCGGGGGTAACGGGAGTTGACGACCCACACCTCGCCATCGCGCAGCGCGGCGCCGGTCGGCCCATCCAATCCCGGCGGCGCGGCGACCGCAGCGATACGCGCACTGGCCCAGCCGTCGGTCGAGGAGAGCAGCGTCACGTCACCGGACATGCTCCCCTTTTCACCCGGAAAAGACTGTACGATCACCAATTCATGGGCGTTTTTGAGCCGCAGCCCGTCCGGCCCTTTCAGCCGCTGCGGCAGCCTGATTTCACTTATCGCAAGCGTGGTATCCAGCGTCACCTTCCACAGCAGCCCGCGGGTGTAGTCCGCCGCAATCAGGAAGCCGTCCGGGTGATACACGACGCCATTGAGATAGGGCCGCGTGCCCTGCGCAGCGGCGGGTGCGTCGGCCGGCATCAAGCGCGCTGAGCGCACCAGAATCGATACCTGGTGCGTTGCCCGATCGATCTTGTAAATCTGCGGCTGGAAGCTGTCGGTGACGTAGATATTGCCCTGTGCGTCGAGCGTCAGATCGTTGGCCAGCGTCGGCCCATGGCTTAGCGATGAAAGGTCGTACGTCTGCTGCAGCACGCCGGTATCGAGATTGAACTCCAGCACCTGCGCCACGCGATTGCGCGTGCCGGCGGCAGAGTTGCGGGACACGCCCACGTCTTCGTTGCACACCAGCACCCGGTTGCGCTCGGCGTCCACCAGCATGCCGGAGGTGGTGATAAGCCCCGTGCCGGTGGAAAACCGCCGATAGCGGCCATCCGGGTAGACCAGGCCAAGCTGCCCACCGCGCAGGGAGGAGATAAGGAACGCACCGGCGCGTGCATTCCAGGCAATGCCCTCAGGGTAGGCGCCGGCGGGGTCCGGTGAAAATTCGATGCGTTGCGTGGCCTGCGCCTGCATAACGCCGCAGAGCAACAGCGCAGCGCCGGCCAACTGGGTGACGCGTCGGCAGCGCGGCAATAAGAAAGAAAAGAAGCTGAAGCGGAACATGAGCATGACCCTGATGAGGACTCGGATCGTTAGAGTAGGATCGCGCCGTTCACGGCACCAGCCGGGAAAAAGGCAATGCGCCACTAAAAAAATCGCAGTAATCGGCGCAAAAAAAAACCGCCCGAGACGGGCGGTTGACGTGACGGCGAACCGTTACTTCAGGGCTTCCTGAATGGCGTCGGCCATCGGGCCGATGTGCTTCTCCGCCGCCTTCAGCTGGAAGTCCACGCCGTTGCCGTCGTTGGTATCCGACAGCGTGGCCTTGATCAGTTCCAGCGCCGCCTGCACTGCCACCAGCCGTTTGTGCTGTTCGTCCGTGACCGGTTCGGCGCCCATATTGGCCGGATAGTAATGTTCTAACATCGCGATCTCCTTTTGATGACGTTAAACCTTAACCTACCAGAAAACCGCGCATTTATTAAGGAAACCCCGCCCGGTGCGGCCGAATGGCGATAAATTGCACTATACTGGGCAAACCCGCCCTCCTGCCACAGGATCACCGCCATGTCATTCCAGGGAAGCTGCCACTGCGGCACCGTCACCTTCTCCGTAGACGCCGAACTGCCGACCGAAGCCCTCAGCTGCAACTGCTCGATCTGCCGCCGCAAGGGGCTGTTGCTGTCGTTCTTTCCCATCAGCGCGTTCACGCTCAGCAGCGGCCAAGACCGGCTCAGCACCTACACCTTCAATCAGCACAAGATCCGCCATCAGTTCTGCCGAGTCTGCGGAGCCCAGCCCTTTGCCTACGGCACCGCGCCGGACGGCGCCGCGATGTGTGCCGTCAATCTGCGCTGCGTGCCTGACGTCGCGCTCGATGCGTTACAGATCCACAGCTACGACGGGGCCAGCGTCTGAGCGAATCGCGCGCTCAGTCGAAGGCGACCCAGCCGGCGTCGGTTTCGGCGGATTGCACGCAGCGCGCCACCCACTTCACGCCCAGCGCGCCGGCCTGCACGTCCGGGTACCAGAAGTCGGCCAGGAAGGCCGCGTCGCGCCGATCGGTGGCGTCCATCGCCAGCGCGAAGCGGCGGTAGAGATTCGACCAGGCTTCAAACAGCCCCTCCGCATGGCCGCCGCCGATGCGATCGTCCGCCAGCGCCGACGCGGCGAGATACGGCATGCCGCGCTCCAGGATCCGCACCGGTTCGCCCTGCACTTCGAAGCGCAGCTGATTGGGTTGTTCATCCCACCACTCCAGGCTGGCCTTTTCACCGACAATGCGCACCTTTTGGCCGTGCATCGAACCGCAGTTGACCGCCGAAGCCCACACGGAGCCGATGGCGCCGTTGTGATACTCCATCAGCACATAGGCGTTGTCCTCCAACGGCGCGCGCGACGGCACAAAGCTTTGTCGGCTGCAGAGCAGCCGCCGGATCTTCAGCTGCGGCGCCATGGTTTCCGCCAGGAACAGCGTGTGGGTCGCCAGATCGCCCAGCACATAGCTGGGGCCGACAAAGCGCGGATCGACCCGCCAGCGAGTGCTGGGATTATCCTGCTCCACCGGCGCGGCGTGGAAGCCGTGAGCGAACTGCATATTCACCAGCCGAATTTCCCCCAGCCGGCCATCGGCAATCATCTGCCGCGCCTGCAAAATCATCTGGTGCCCGGCATAGCCGTAGGTCACGCCGATGACTTTGCGCTGCCGCTCGCACAGCGCCGCCAGCGCCTGTGCCTCTTCGTCGCTGAAACACAGCGGCTTCTCGCACACCACGTGCAATCCCGCCTCCAGCGCCGCCCGGCAAATGGCGTAATGGGTGTTGTTCGGCGTGGCGATCGAGACCGCTTCGATGCCGTCCGCCCGCGCGGCTTCGGCGCGGAACATCTCGGCATAATCCGCATAACAGCGCTCCGCCGCCACGCCCAGACTCCGGCCAAAATCACGCCCGCGTTCGGCGTCAATGTCGAACGCGCCGGCCAACAGAGTAAACGCGCCGTCGCGCAAGGCCGCCGAACGGTGGATGTAACCAATCTGGCTGGTGCCGCCGCCGCCGACCATGCCCCAGCGCAACGATCTCGCCAAAGGTTTGCTGCCGTTGATCATCGTGTTTCTCCTGGTTAAAAGCCGAGGCCGCGCAAGTAGCGCAAGCTGGCGGTGACGTCCTGCAGGCTGCCCTGCACATTGCGCGGATCGCGCTCCTGCTCGATAGTGATCCAGCCCCGGTAACCGCGCTCGGCCAACAGCGCGCGCAGCTGCGGATAATCGATCGCCCCGCTGCCCAACGGGCACATGACGCCCTCAGCGCAGGCGGTGAAAAAATCGACGCCGCGCGCCAGCACCTCGCGGAACACCTGCGGATCGACGTCTTTGAAGTGCAGATAATCAAGACGTTCAAAGTGCTTGCTCAGCCAGGCAGCCGGGTCCAGCCCGGCGTAATACAGATGGCCGGTATCCAGGCACAATCCGGCGGTGTGATGCGGAATGTCCGCCGCCAACCGGTCGATTTCGTCGGCGAACTCGATACAGCCGCCGGCGTGCGGATGCACCACCGGCCGCACACCGTATTCCCGCCAGGCCAGTTCGCTGATGCGCGTAATGTGCCCGATCATCCTCTGCCACTCCGCCTGCGACAAACGCGGCGCTAAATCTGAACGCCCGGCGAACCTGGCGCGTTGCGGATTGCCGAAATCGATAATCACCAGGAACGGCGGCGCGGCGCGATCGCCCTCGGTCGGCTCCGCCCTGGGCGCCCGCGAGAGGTTGCGGCATATCCGATGCGTCAGATCCAGCAGGCGCTCAATGTTGGCCTCGCTGACCAGATCGTCAAAAATCGTGCCGGCCACCAGCGAAAGGCGATGCTGCTCCAGCGCGGCGCACAGCGCCTCGTTCTGCGTCGGCAGATAGCCCCACGGCCCCAGCTCGATGCTGCGGTAGCCGGCCGCCGACGCTTCTTGCAGAACCGTGGCGTAGGGCGGCAAATGGGGGTTGTTCGGATCATCCACGCCCCAACTGCAGGGCGCATTGGCGATAGGCAAAGTCATGGCGACGGCTCCTTTTTTGCAGGGAATGCCGGCAGTATCAAACAAAAATTCCAAAACTATCAATAATGAAAATTTTATTTTTTGATAGAGATCGCGCTATTTTTGATAAATTATTTGATAGTTTTTTATCAAATTAAGGCAGCACCTGGTTGCGCGCTGCTCTCGGCAACCACCACTCAGCGGCCGTCAGAGGTTTTCTTTGGTGATCACATCGAAGCGATTAATGATGTGGCGTAATCCCGGTTGTTCATCGGCGGCGAGCAACGTCTCGACGATCGTGGCGGCCAATTCGGGAATGCGGTGGCACAGCAGCAGATCCACCGTGCCGTCGAGCAGCGCCATTTCACCGCCCTGCACCGGGCCGTGGCACACCAGCGTGATGTCGCGCTGCCGGCCGCTCTCTCGCAACGCCTGAATAATGCCCTCCACACCGCCGCTCGGCGCGTACAGCGCCGCCAGCTCCGGGTGGCTCGCCAGCAGTTCACGCGTGACCCGGCGCGCCGTTTCCGCGTCCTCATGGCTGCGCACCGGTTCCAGCACGCGCTGGCCGCTCATCTGCTCACGCAGATAAGAGCGGAAACCGATCTCGCAGGCCTCCTGACACGTAAAACGGTTGTCGCCGATGATCACGCCGACGTCGCCCTGCCGCCGGCACAGACGGTCCACCGCCCAACCGGCGGTGCGGCCCGCTTTTTGATTATCCAGACCGATGTAGCCGGCGCGGCTGGGCACCGATAAATCCGACAGCAGCGCGAAGACGTTGATGCCCGCCTGGGCGGCTTCTTCTACGGCATAGTGGATCAGGGGGTGATCCAGCGCCAGCACGCCGATCGCTTCCACCTGGCGGCTCAATTGGCTAATGGCGGCGGCGGTGTCGCCGATGGCATTGAGAGAGTGAAAGATAAACTGCGGCGGCTGACCCGGCTCATGATACGGCGCCGCTTGCGCCATCAGTTCATCAGCCAGTTGCGCATAGAAAGAGTGTTCGCGCCGCAGCAGGATGAACCCCATTCTCAGGCGGCGTTCCGGCCTGCCCAGCACCGCCGACAGGCAGTGGGACTTCTCCAACGCGAACCCCAACTTTTTCGCCGCCTCAATCACCCGGCGCTGGGTGACGGGCCGCACCGACGCGCGTTGGTTGATCACCCGATCGACGGTGGCGATGCCGACCCGCGCCTCTCTGGCGATGGCCGCCATGGTGGTTTTCTTGCCGCTCATGTTCATCTCCATCAACGATTTGATGGGAAAATATCATAGCCGTTGCCGCCCCTGATGTGATGCCGTTCGCGATTAACGGTAGACGGAGAACTTCTTGGTCAGCGGCTTAAGCTGCTCGGTGTCACCGTAGAGCGCCACCGCCACGAAATCCAGCTGCTCGTAAGGGGTATTGGCGGTGTCGGCGATCTGCTGCTCGGCGGAGTGCGACAGCATTGTGGTGGTGAAGAAGTTGGACAGCACGCCCTCCTCCTTGCATTTGAGGATCAGGTTGCTGAGCTGGCTGCTGTTTTTAGCCTGCAGGATCACGATCGGGTAGTGGCTCATATTGGCACTGACGCCGTCGAGGCTGCTCGGATAGTGGTGAAACTCGCGCTGCTCGATCAGATCGGTGATGCCCGCCGTCAGATGGCAGGAGGCGTTAAACAGCGTGGCCGGTTCGTGATTGCGGTTGAGGATGATATAAAACTTTTTCTCGTTGTCGCTGTACATACTCTTCTCCTTGAATAGACAGCCAGTTTTACCCAACCGGCGCACGGTTTCAAGGCGCGATAAGGGGCCGCGTCCGGCCCCGTGATAGCACTGCCGGCTCAGACCGCGCCTTCGCCAGGCCCCAGCGGCTGGGCCACCTGATGCAGCACGGTGATGTTCTGCAAAATAGTGCCGCCGTCGATCGGTTTCATCTGGCCGTCGCGATCTTTATAGTGCGTCGGCTTGGCGCCGTGGAAGAACAGCCCGGCGTTGACCTGCACGCCCAGATAGCCCGCGCTGGCCGGCAGGCGCTGCACGTCGGTCCAGGGGTTAGAAACCGGCACATACTGGAAGCCTGCGCTGGTCTTGGCATACAGCGGGCGCAACAGCGTGACAAAGGCCATCATCGGCGACAGCGCCTCTGTAAAGATCTGCACCGGCCGATCGACCGTCATCAAGAAACCCTGCGGCTGCTCCTCAACCGTGTCGAGGCTCAGGCTGCTGCTGATATCATCGCCCCGGCCGCCATAGCTCCATTCAATGGCCGGCGCCCGACTCTCGTTCATCATCTCTGACATACACTGCTCCTTATAAAGTGAATTCAACACGCCTGCTGCGTGCCGGAACAGTAAACCGCTGCAGGGGGGCGAGCGTCCACGCCGGGCGGCACGCTGGCGCACCAAACAACGAGGCGCGCAAATTAAAGCTCGAAATGAATAATTTCCCCACGTGACAGCGCAGCATTTGAACGACTTCTGTCGTAGCGCAGACGCATAGTGAGGGCGTTACCGCCACTGGAGAGTGTTATGACTGCGATTAAACCGGACGCCATCGACCGCATTTCCCCCGCCGCCACGCCCTGGCTGGCCGTCATCAACGTGCTGTTCGCCGGCATCGCCGCGGCGCTGCACGTGGGCAAGGCCACCATCGCGCTGCCGGCGCTGCAGGCCGAGTTCGGCCGCTCCCTGGAGGCGCTCAGCTGGGTCATTTCGGCCTTTCCCTTCGTCGGAGTGTTCGGCGGCATCGCCGCCGGGCTGCTGGTGCGCCGCTGGGGCGACCGGCGCCTGCTGGCGCTCGGGCTGCTGATCATCAGCGCCGCCAGCTTCGCCGGCGCCACGCTGCACGACTTCAGCGGGCTGATCGTCAGCCGCTTTGTCGAAGGCCTCGGCTTCGTGATCGTGGTGGTTGCCTCGCCGGCGGTGCTGAACCGCATCGTCGCCCCGGCGCAGCGCAACCTGGTGTTCGGCATCTGGAGCACCTTCATGCCGGCGGGCATCGCCATTTCACTGTTTTTCGGCCCGCATCTGGCCGACTGGCAGCAGAGCTGGCAGGCCGGTGCGGCGTTGACGCTGCTGGCCGCCCTGCTGCTGCCGCTGACCACGTCCCGCCGCGTCGCCAAGGCGCACGTTCCGCCGTTGCCGCTGCGACAAGCGCTGGGCGCGATGCTGCGGGCGCGCCAGCCGCTGTTGCTGGCGCTGATGTTCACCGCTTACAACCTGCAGTTTTTCTCGGTAATGACCTTTTTGCCGATCTTTCTGATGCAGCGCATCGGCCTGTCGCTGGCGGCCGCCGGCGGCATCAGCGCGGCGGCGGTGGCGGCCAACATCATCGGCAACCTCGCCGCCGGCGTGCTGCTGTCGCGCGGGCTGCCCGCCAGAACGCTGCTCGCCGCCACCAGCCTGTTGATCGGGGTCTTCGGCGTCGGCATTTTCCTGCCGATGACGCCCAACGGCCTGCTGATCCCGCTGTGTTTCCTGTTCTGCGCCATCGCCGGCATACTGCCCGCCACCATTCTGGCCGCCACGCCGGCGGCGACGCCGGAACCGACGCTGCTGCCGCTGAGCCTCGGGCTGGTGATGCAGGGAAACTACCTCGGCCAGGTGATCGGCCCGGTCGCGCTGAGCGCCATCGTGGCCGCAGCCGGCTGGGCGGCCCCGGCGTGGCTGGTGCTGGCGGCGGCAGTGTCTGGAGCGGTATTGGCGCTGGCGGCTACGCTTGCGTCAGGAAATCGATGAATTTCCGCACCTTCAGCGGGACAAAGCGCGCATAGGGGTAAAGTAGGATGAAGGGACGCGAGGCGCCGGCGTAATCTTTCAATACCTCGACCAGCGCCCCGCTGCTCAACTCTTGTTCGACGGTAAAGCGATACACCTGCATCAGTCCGGCGCCGCTTTTCACCAGCGTCAGCGTGGCGAGGTAATCTTCCTGGCAAAGCCAGCGCCCGGCAGTTTCCACTTTGCTGTTTTCGCCCTGAACCTTAAACGTCCAGGCGGTTTTTCTGCCGGTGCTGGGCAACGCATACTGAATGCAATCGTGCCGGGCCAGATCCGCCGGCGTGAGCGGCGCAGGGTGGCGTTGCAAATAGCCCGGCGTCGCCACCACGATCAGTTCAGCCTCCTCCAGACGCCGCGCCGCCAGGCCGGAGTCGTTCAGCTCGCTGCCGCGAATGGCGACGTCGAATTTATCTTCGGAGAAATCGATATTCTGATTGCTGACGTGCAGATTCAGCTTGAGATCGGGATAGCGTTGCGCAAACTCGGGCAAACGCGGCAACAGCCTAAAATGCGCGTACAGCGTCGGCGCGCTGATGCTGAGCGTGCCTACCGGTTTGTCCCGTTCGCCGGAAATGCTCGCCTCGGCCTCCATCAGCTGGCTCAGCGCCCGGCGACATTCCAGGTAATAACGCTGGCCGGCATCCGTGACGCGCATCTGGCGTGTGGTGCGGATAAACAGCTTCGCCTGCAATCGCGTCTCCAGACGCGCGACCGAGCGGCTGACCGCCGCAGGGGTTATCCCGGCGGCATTGGCCGCTGCGGTGAAGCTGCCGGTTTCTACCGTCAGGCAAAACAGCTCGATGCTGCCCACCTGAACGTCGTCAAAATGGCGTTGCATGTCTCTCCCTGCCAATTCATTACATAAGGTATAAATTAAAGTTCTTTCCTCCTCATTTTTCAATCATCAGGTATGGATTACCGTTCACGTACGATCAATCCCTATCCTGTCGAGGAGAGAAAATGAGCAAAGTAAAAACGGTCATCGTCACGGGCGCATCGAGCGGCTTGGGCTTCGCCATCGCGCAAGCCTACCTGGCGCGCGGCTATCAGGTTGTCGCAAACGCCCGTTCGCTTGAACGGCTGCAGGCGGCGGCGGACAAACTCGGCCGCCCGGCCAATCTGCTGCTGGCGCCGGGAGACATTGCGCTGCCGGAAACCGCCGAGCGGTTGTTCAGCCTGGCGATACAGGCTTTTGGTCAGGTAGATATTCTCATCAATAACGCCGGCATATTTATCGCCAAGCCGATCGCCGACTATACGCCGGAGGAGGTCGACGCGATGGTGGCAACCAATCTGAAAGGCTTCTTCTACCCGGCGCAGGCCGCCGCCCGGCATATGCAGCAACGCGGCGCCGGCCACATCGTCGCCATCACCGCGTCGATCGCCATGCAGCCCAACAGCAAAGTGCCCGCTTTGCTGCCGGTGCTGATTAAAGGCGGCCTTAACCACGCCGTGCGCGAGCTGGCATTGGAGTTAGCGCCGCACAACGTGATGGTCAACGCCGTGGCGCCCGGCATCATCGCCACGCCGATGCATCAAAATGATGAACAGAGCCTGGCGCAGATGCGGCAACTGGCGCCAACCGGCCGCGTCGGCCAGCCGCAGGACATCGTCGATGCGGTGCTGTATCTGACCGACGCCAATTTCGTTACCGGCGCGGCGCTCGCGGTTGACGGCGGCGCCACCGCCGGCGTCTGGTGAAACCGGGGAGAAACGCCATGCCATACGTCAACATTAAAGTGACCGACGAAGGGGTCAGCGCCGCGCAAAAGCGCATGCTGATCGAGGGAACCACTATGCTGCTGGAACGGGTGCTGAATAAGCCACGCCACACCACTTTCGTGGTGATTGACGAGGTAGCCACCGACAACTGGGGCGTCGGCGGAGAGAGCGTCACCGCCCTGCGCGCCAAAGAACGAGGCGAATGACGGGCGATTTATTCTGGGGATCCAGTGTCGTAGGGTACAGCTGCTAGTTATCGTTATCGGGTCTGCGTGGTGAGATCAATCACGCTCAGCGCGAAGGATAAGGCCAGTGATGGTCCAGACCCGATAATGACAAGGCGCCGGTCGCGGCAAGATAAACCAGCACGCCGGCGAAAGCGATCAGCAGCACCTTTTCGATAACGGCAAGTCGTTTGTGTTCAGTCATTTGCATACTCCTTCGTGGTATCGGGCGAACGGCCGCCCTCCTAAAAACTAGGAAAGCCTGGCGCAGGCGGCAAGCGCGGCTCACAAAATGAAACACAATCGATAAATTTTGTTAATTATTTAGCCCTCTTTATTTTCTCACGCCGCCGCCTGTTCACCGTGCGGCGCCCGCCTTGCCCTTAATAACCCTATGGAATACGCCACTAAAAATCCCCTACCGGTTAAGCAAAGGTGATGATAGTGTTGTTTTCATTCAGTTCATCTATGCTGAAAATTCATCTTTTGAGGGACGACTATGATGTCTAAAGGCATTTCCAAGGGATTCTTTATTCTGATCCTGTTCATCGTTACCGCCGCTTTTCTCGACGTGCTGGGGCCTTATTACTCCTCGGTGCTGTGGGCGGTTATTCTGGCGGTGATTTTCCATCCGGTGAAAAAGAAGTTGAAGCAGTACGTCGGCGAACGCAACGGCGTGGTGTCGCTGCTGACGGTGGCGCTGATTTGCCTGATCGTGTTCACGCCGTTGGCGATCATCGCCTCGTCGCTGGCGATGGAATTCAACGTGATCTACACCAAGCTGCAGACCAACAACAGCCAATTGCCGACCATGCTGGCGGACTTTATGCGCCACCTGCCCGGCTGGGCGCAGCGCTTCCTGGCGGAGCATAACCTCAACAGCGCCGCCGAGATCCAAAAGCAGCTTTCCGAGGTGGCGCTCAAGGGCGGGCAATATCTGGCGGGCAGCGTGTTCCTGATCGGCAAGGGCACCTTCAACTTCGTCGTCGGCTTCGGCGTGATGCTCTATCTGCTGTTCTTCCTGCTGAAAGACGGCCCCTATCTGGTGAACCTGGCGCTCGAAGCGCTGCCGCTCTCCCAGCACGTGAAACACCACCTGTTCGTCAAGTTCGCCGCCGTCTCCCGCGCCACCGTCAAGGGCACGGTGGTGGTCGCCGTGGTGCAAGGCGCGCTCGGCGGGCTGGCGTTTTACTTTACCGGCATCGACGGCAGCCTGCTGTGGGGCGCGCTGATGGCATTCCTGTCGATCATCCCGGCCGTGGGCTCCGCCATCATCTGGGTGCCGGCGGTGATCTACTTCTTCGCCACCGGCATGCTGTGGAAAGCCATTTTCCTGGTAGTGTTCTTCGTGGTGGTGATCGGCCTGGTGGACAACATCCTGCGCCCGCTTCTGGTGGGCAAAGACACCAAAATGCCGGACTACCTGATCCTGATCTCCACCCTGGGCGGCATGGAGATCTACGGCATCAACGGCTTCGTCATCGGCCCCTTGATCGCCGCGCTGTTCATCGCCTGCTGGAACATCCTGTCCGGCCGCGACAGCGAGGAGAACATCGAAGAGATCGACGAAGAATTTATCGAGGAAGGCAAAAACCATCCCGACGCGGTGGAGTAAACCTCCCGCAGCGAATCACGCAGGGGCCCGTTTGGGCCCCTTTTTTGTCTGTGGTATCCTTGCCAGGCTCACAAGGAAGAACGGGTTTCGTTATGCTTATTTTCTACGCCACGCTGGCCATCGCCTTCACCCTGCTGTGCCTGCTGGCCTTTATCTTTTGTGCTTACCAGCTTTCGAAGCACGGCGACGTCAAATTTTTGGCCTCGCTTTCGGTGCTGATCTTCGCGCTGCTGGCCTTCTATGCCGCTTATGGCTACGTCAGCACCTGGCTGCAACAGCAGGCGGTCGATGTCCGACTGTATTAGCGCAGCGGGATAAAAAAGACCTGCTCCGGATCGCCGTCATCGAGATTGTCAATCTGGCCGCTGGCGACAAATCCGGCGTTCAGCAGCAGCCGCTGCATCGGCAGGTTGGAACGATTGGTGGAAGTGAACAGCTTCGGGTGTCGGCAATGGGACTTCAATGCCGTAATCAACGCCTGCCCGACGCCCCGGCGGCGATAGCGCTCGCCGACCATCAGCATCTCGATAAAACCGCAGCCGAAGAAGTGATAGTGCAGTACGCCATAGCCCATCACCACGTCCTGTTCCTCGGCAAGATAGCAATCCCCCTGCCCGCACCAGGCCCGGATCTGCGCCGCGCGCTGCGGTTCGTGTTCGGCGACGCTGTCGAGGGCGATCAGGGCTGCGACATCGGTTTCAGTGGCAAGACGAACAAACATGTTTATCCCTTCATTCTGATGGGGGGCGGCGACACCGCTTCAACGAAACGGCAACCGAAGCGGGATAATTTTTACATCCCCGCCGAATTTTGTAATCCTATTATAGAGTTACTAAAACACACGCCAAGGAAGGAAAGCTTTTCCCGATGAGCATACCGCAAATACCCGCCGCCCTGCTGTTTACCCTGCTGCTGGCGGGCTGCCAGTTCCACAAAACCGTGTTCCCGCCGCCGTATATCGGCACCCCGCAAGAGATCAGCACCTACGAAGTGAAAGGGCTGACGTTTGTCACCACCGTCACCTTCAGCGGCCTGTTCGCCGAAGATCTGGTGCGCGAATACGCACAGAAACATCACTATCGCTACTATGTGGTCACGATGCGCAGCAACGGTTTTAAAGACCGAAGCGAGCGCGTGAGCGCGATGATGTATCGGTAAGAGTACCGGCCTACAGCAGCAGGGCGTGCTGAAAACGAAGAGTCCCGGCACAAATTGGAATACGTGAGACCTCAGACAGACAGCAATGACACGGCGACAGTATTAGAAACCAGACCGAGACGATACATCGAGGTGAAGTACCCCAACGCAAAAGCCACTCCTCAAGAGTGGCTGCAGGGTGAATAGGTTCAGTCAATTTATGCCCATCACCTGGTTAGCCATCAGGCCTGTTTGGTGAGTCGGGTATAGTTTGCCTGCACTGTCGGCCCCCAAACACCGTCACGCTGCCGGACTTCACCCCCCACAATATCCTGGAACCCAACGCACTCGCCATGGACGCAAACAGCGGCGCTCAGAAGCTGACGCTCATTAACGCCATGGACTTGTAGATAGACGTCCGTCGGAAGCGGCTTTCCATTGGCGTCAATGGGGATTGCCAACATGCTTGCGCTATAGTTGCCAAACATCTCGTCGTCATTGAACTTGTAAAGCTCCACGTAGTTCTTCCAGACTTCAACGCCGTCGACTTTATAATGACATTGCAGTTCCGCTAAAGAGGCCCCCGCGTTGTCCTGCATCGCAATGGTGTCAAAGCTAAACTCAATCACTTGCTCGCTCATGGTATTACCCCTTTCAAATATCCATTTGGTCATCGGGCAACGACTCAATACTTGCCGATAACAATTCACTACTGACCGCTATCATTCAGCCGGCCAGTTTGACTATTTCGTTAGCATTACTCAGCGCCGATCAAAACAGTGATGCATTTTGGCGTTTGGCCACCATCATTTGTTTCACCGACCCCTTGAATAGAAACAGATTCATTAGCCTGAATGTATCCATTCCAGCTATTAGTTCCTGTATCTCCCATTGATGGGGCACCGGGAATAACAATGCCGGCAGCAGCGGCTTCCGCCACATTTACGCCATTAAAAATCACCTTGTGTTTAGCACGTGACTTCCCACCTTTAGCTACGGCTAAAAGCAATGGAACCGCAATGCGACGGCGGTAGGGAACCGGCGGAATGTTGAAAACATAGCCATTGTCCAAGAAGTGCGTTTCTGTAGCGTACATATTTAACCCCTTGTAATTTTTGATGTTATCGCATTCATCTCAGCGACACATAAACTCTACAGCAGAGTTGAAAATCGAGAAAACGATAGGGGTTGTAGCATGTCTGACACTACATCGCAGGCATAAGAAAGGTTAAAAACGAGGATCCCAAGACCCGTTCTCACTCCGCCACCAAATATACTGACTGTAACTGCTTCTCCCCCTAGCCACGCCTGCGATTTCCGCATACCTTACCTTTTGGCGACCAATTTCTTTGGTTCTGCCATACCGATCGCCGTTTTCCCTGCCTCGGGCAGCTATAATCCAAAAAGTGGAGTTTTTTGAAAACGATAAGGAGGGAGTATGTATAAAACTATCCTGGTTCCAGTCGATATTACCGAGCCGGAATTAACACAGCAGGTCATCCCGCATGTCAACGCGCTCGCCAGGCTCGAAGACTCCCACGTCCATTTCCTGGCGGTGATCCCGTCGCGCGCCACCTATGCCGCTTTCGGCTTTGCCGCCACGGCGGCGATAGAAACCAAAGACGAAATCATTGCGGTAGCAACCGAGGGGCTGGCAAAAGCGGCCAAAGAATTCAGCGTGCCTGAAGATAGAGTGACCACGCACGTTGCCGTCGGCGATCCCAAAGATCAGATCCTGGAGCTCGCCGATGCGCTCAACGCGGAGATTATCGTGATGGGTTCCAACCGCCCTTCTGCGATCACTTATCTCCTCGGCTCCAATGCCACCGCCGTCGTCCGCCACGCCAATTGCCCGGTGCTGGTGGTGCGTGAATCGGCTAACGCCACTCAGTGAACCTGTCCGACACCTCACACATATTTGAACCGTAAAAAAACGGGAGCCCTAAGGCTCCCGTTCTCATTTAACGCTTCAACACCATTACATGTGTTTTACGATAGCGTCGCCAAACTCTGAACATTTCAGCAGTTTAGCACCTTCCATCAGGCGTTCGAAGTCATAGGTCACGGTCTTGGCGGCGATGGCGCCTTCCATGCCTTTAACGATCAGGTCAGCCGCTTCGAACCAGCCCATGTGGCGCAACATTAGATTGCAGTCTTTATCATAACCAATTGAATATAATAATAAAAACCACATTTCATTTATGTGATTGTATCATTTTAGGCAATTCGTAAGTCTATGATTATAACTAATGTTTATCTGGTTTTGATAACGCCTTTGACTACGCTCACCGTCATGTGGGCAACGGTACACCCGCGGCCAGAGCGGCTATCGAGGAAATGCCGCGGGAAGCATGGGAAAATGCAGATGAATAATTTCAACCATGCCTCAATCAAGTGTACTAGCCCCAACTTGAATCTGACACAGCTAATCTCCAGAGCCAATCTGACAGTCCGCTCGGTGCCAAGAGAGGACATTGCCCGCACGAATATATCCATTAATGAGGGCAATTTTGCAGTAGTTTTGCTTCATTCAGACTTGTCAGAAGAACATCCTGACAGCGCAATAAACCAGTAAAAGCGCCAGAATGCGATTAACTAACCGGCCATGTTTGTGAAACAGTGACTGGAACATATGACCAGCCAGAGCCCAGACCAGATTCCCTAAGCAACCTATGATGGCAAGTAGGATACTAACGGCAGTAACCCATAAAACATTCTGCGTATACGGCAAAACAAATGCAGACAGGGCGGTAATGCCATAAAGAATAATTTTAACGTTGGCAAACTGAAGCCAGAAACTCACCCAAAAACTGAGTGGTTGAGTTGCGTTCTCAGAGCTGTCTGATGAACTGTTAGCAATGCGCCATGCGAGCCAAAGGATATACGCAGCACCAGCCCACACCAGCCAGCGGGTTGCTGACGGCAGTATGCTGATCAAACTAAAGGTAAAGGCGCCGCAGACCAGCATAAGCGCCAAAAAACCTGCACTCATTCCTGCCAATGTACGAAGGCTATTCCGAAAACCATATTGATTCACTGAGCTAAGCGCCAGGATGTTATTCGGTCCGGGTGTTAACGCGGTAATCAATGTATATGTCAAAAAACCACTAATGATTGTTGGTGTCACTTGTCTTCTCCTTGTTACCGGAGCATAGTAGCCAGGCAAAAACATTCAAAAAAGCGAATGTTTTTAAAGTCACAGTTTCAATATTTAGATGTTTACGTTTGAGGAAGCTTTATGGATCTGCGTCGATTCATTACGTTTAAAACGATTGTTGAAGAGGGATCTTTCGCTCAAGCCGCACGTAAGCTATGCTGCACTCAGTCAACCGTGACCTTTCAGATTCAACAGCTTGAACAGGAACTCTCTTACCCAGTCTTTGAAAAAGTGGGCAGGCGGATGGCGCTCACACCGGCTGGAAAATTACTCTTACCGCAAGTACGCGAGCTGACGCGCGTACTGGAAGGAATACGCCAGATTTCCACCAGTGAAGAGATCGTTGCTGGTGACTTGCGAGTGATGGTTGGAGAGACATTACTGGCATACAAAATGCCCGAGGTTTTAAGACTGTTCAGGTTAAAAGCGCCGAAGGTACGCTTGTCACTGCAATCTGTTAATTGCTATGTGATCAGAGATTCGCTGCTTAACGATAATACCGATCTGGGCGTGTTTTACCGTGTGGGACATGATGAAGCATTACAGATGGAGTATTTCGGACAACAGGAATTAGTACTTGTTGCATCCCCGCAATTCCCTGATTTCGATTTTACCCAGATTGAACAGCATATTCCGGTAAGCTTCATTATCAATGAGCCTCAGTGTGTTTTCAGGCAGATTTTCGAATCCACCCTTCGTGAAAGAAAGATCACATTAGACAACACGATTGAACTGTGGAGTATTGAGAGCATAAAAAAATGCGTAGCCGGAAATCTTGGCATTTCATTTTTGCCGCGATTTAGCGTGTTGCGCGAACTCGAATCCGGTGAACTGAAAGAGCTTCCTTTCTCAACTCCCTCATTGTCAATTACTGCTCTTTGCGCTCACCATGCTGGCAGAACATTAAGCCCGGCGATGAAAATTTTCATTGACTGTATGCAGGAATGTCTGGGTCGTTAGGTTCACTTATCATCTTTGTAGACGTGTTCTGATGCTCGTCAGCAAAAATACGTCCTCAAAGGCGGAGCAATTGCGAACTTCCGCTCCTCGCTCAAAGCTGACTGCCAGATGAAATTTTGTCTCTGGTTTAGTACACCCGAGCGCGTGGAAGGTCACTTAGCCGTGTCGTGTATGCCGGTGAAAGTAGCTCACGCTTCATTGACCACGACTGGTGTGCCCCTTGCCCAGCGAACCATAGCTGGGCCCTGCCCGAGTTATTGATCCGATCAAGTACACCCATCAGTTGCTCGCTGTTATGCCGTGGTTTGTTCTCATCGAACAACACCAACTGAGCCACGCCCTGACTGTAAAAATCCTGCAGCATCACGCCGCCTTTTTGATACCGATGACCGGGTTGCCAAATCGCATCAAGGCAACGCATAGCCGCGGCGATAATGTCGCGAGTATCCTGTGTGGGTACGCTCAGTTTTATGCTTGCGGTGTTGCCGTAGTATTCCTCATTGATGGCAAATGGGCTGGTTTTGAGCCACGCGCTGACATGCCGGCAATACTGATGCTCCTCCCTCAGCTTCTCCGCTGCACGCGTCGCGTACATGCAAATAGCCTGATGCATCTGGTCATACTCGGTGATCCGGTCACCGAAGCTACGGCTGCAGATGATTTGTTGTTTTGTCGGCGCAAACTCCTCCAGCTCGAGACAAGGCTGACCACGTAGCTCACGCACCGTTCGCTCAATGACAACGCTGAAATGCTTGCGGATCATCGCAGTGCTTGCATCGGCCAGCTGTAGTGCCGTTTCAATCCCCATCATGTTGAGCTTTTTCGATATCCGGCGTCCGATACCCCAGACCTCATCGACAGACACGAAGCTCATCAATTTGCGCTGGCGCCCTTCATTGGATAGATCCACTACTCCACCGGTCTTGTTCCACTTCTTCGCCGCGAAGTTTGCCAGCTTGGCTAACGTCTTGGTTTGGGCAATGCCAACACCTACAGTTAGCCCTGTGTTGCGCAGTACCTTGGCCCTCACCTGACGACCGAAAGTATCCAGATCAATGCAGTTACGAACGCCAGTCAGATCAAGGAAACTTTCGTCAATTGAATACACTTCCACGCGAGGTGCCATCTCTTCTAAAACAGCCATCACACGCTGAGACATGTCTGCGTATAACTCATAGTTGCTGCTGAACGCGATGCCCCCAGCTCGCTCAAATTCCCGCTTAATTTTGAAATAGGGTTCTCCCATCTTTAACCCTAACGCCTTCGCTTCCTTGCTCCTGGCTACGACACATCCGTCGTTATTCGACAGAACGACAACAGGACGCCCTCGCAGATCTGGTCGCCACAACGTTTCGCAGCTCGCGTAGAAGCTGTTCACATCAGCAAGCGCATACATCACTTGAGCCTCGTTATCGAAGATACGACAACACCCATCACCTCCAGATCGTCGCCGCCGTCATGAAGCAGGATCGGCTCATACTTGGGGTTCATGGGTTCCAATTGCGCGCGAGGATGCAAACAGAGGCGCTTCACGGTGAACTCGCCGGCTATGTTGGCAATCACAATATCGCCATGAGAGGGGCTGATGCTACGATCAACCACAAGCATAGAGCCCTCAGTGATGCCGGCCTCAAGCATGGAATCACCTGTCGCATAGAGAAAATAGGTCGCATTGGGATGGCTGATACAGTACTCGTTCAGATCGATGCGCGAGCTGACGTAATCTGCTGCGGGGCTGGGAAACCCCGCCGGCACCTTATCGGCGAACAGCGGGATTTTGAGCTTGGTTGGGTTTGGTGTTGGATAAAAGAAAGTCATAATGTTGCCTTGTCACTGTGTTTTTATACAGTATATACGCAAGATTTTGACGGGGGAAAGTTCGGATTTTTGTTAGATAGGTAGGATATTGATCGGTAAAGAAAGATAGTTTTGATGAATGAAGATGAAGTTCTACCAGTATTTGGCCTACGTGAATTAAGTACACAAGCACGATAAAAACTGAAGCCATTATACGTTCCCCCAACACAACTGTAGTTCTGTGGCCCCTACCGAGGCATTTCCATGTACAGACAAGCCTGGTAGTCACCTGGCTAATCGTAAGCGATCGTTTTCAACGATCAATCTGCAACTAATTGATCGGCAATACCCATTTGCAACTCCAAGATAATACACGCACCATTAATAATGATTTTCATATGGAGGTGTATCATGTCTGCACACAACATGACGTTTTGCAGAACGTGCGGGTTATGGATAACTGAAACCACCGGTTGGGCAAACGGCGAACCGAGCTACTGTGAGAAGTGCAAGCCACCATCAATTTTAAGACGTGCTGCGACAAGATTCAGAAACATTATCCGAACGATATTTATTGGTATGATTAAAAGATAAAAAATCCACCAGCACCAAGGATACTAAAAGAGGCAGATTATCAGCCTCTTTTTCTTTATAAACTTCAATGTAATTATGGTACCGATTGAGCCATGTCCCCAAACGTATATTTAATGCTGACATTCCACGCAATTCCCTCCTTGTAATCTTCTAAAGCGCCGGACGCTACATCCATTAATTTAACGGGAGCACCAACAATAGCCAATATCATGACAGAATGCTGACGCCAAACCCCTCCGACCCTTTTATTTGTTGCCCCCACGCTTAACGTGTATTGCAATGGTATCCCTGACGTGTCACACGGTATTTTACCCAAGGTGATATCAATGATGACCGCGCCGCTGGCCGTACTTGGCACTCGGCTAAGCATTACCGTATTCTTGACTCGCCAAATCCCCCCCGTTTCACTAAACGCGTTATCCTGAGTGAAATCAGGCCCCGCGCCGGTACTTACATACGTGCCAGTAATGCCTACGCAAGGGGCCTTGTAACGGTCTAACAGAAGTCCCGCATCACTCTTACTCAGCAGATTATTCGCACTAGGGTCTAACGTGATATCACCAGGCCCCCCGCCACCAAGTAAATCAGTGATGTCTTGTATTTTTGCTGCCTCAGTCACCCCATTGTTAACTACAGGAACCAAAGCAGAGAGTTTTAATTTATCGGTAGGTGGCAGTTTAGAGATTGACAACGATAATTCATCGTCTCGACTATTTATAACACCTGACTTTATTTGTTGAGCAGTACGGGCACGATTTAACCTTTCCATTATTTATCCTTCCGCGAATAACGTTAATTATAATAGCCTATGCCATCAGCTTTATTTTCTTTCTTGGCCGCCTTACTGCCTGCCTGCGGTTTAATATCAGTGACCAGGTTAAACGCCATCGTCAGGCCGGAGCTGTTCAACGAGAACGCCAGGGACTCAATTAACCAGGTGCGATCCTCCTCTTCACCAAAACCGGCTGTTGTTATCCGAGTCTCTGCCGTTAACGGGACGTACTGCGGCCGTCCCGGGCCGCTCAGCGTCATTCTCCGCTCGTTACGGTTGGCCTTCGTCATTTTGGCTTTGGCGCTGCTATCAGCCTGGGCCTTGCTCGGCTGCGTGAACGGGTTAGCCTGGTCAGGCCCGTTATGCTCGAGTGATTGCGTTTTAGTCCGGCCGTCGGCGGCGTCGTAGTATGCAACGCTCACCTTGCCCTTTTTGCCTTTGCCGTCCGCCGTCTTCGCTGGCTTTTCTGTGGTAGCGCCGCGCTGGCCATCTGAATAACTCCACGATGTCAGCGCCTCCCGGGTGATCGTCACATTGGTAAGCCGGCGCCCGCTCGCGGTCGTCGCCTCTCCTTGTTCCAGGAATAGCCAATAGCCGCCGGCAGGCTTGCTAACCGCGTTATACGTTCGCGCCAGGCGAGTCATCAGCGCGGCGTCAGACTCTCGCACCTGATCGATATGCTCGATCGCAATGCTGGCCAGCTGCTCGGCAACCTTCGGGATCAGTCCGTTATCCTTTGCGACCGTCGTCACAATGTCCCCGAGTGTCACAGCGTCCCAGCTGCGGCTTTTCTGGCTCTGTACGTCTCCGGGTTGCTTTTGTGCATTCATAGGGGCTGCAGTGGCATACAGCACGATTTTTCGCGGCGGCCCGCTGCTGGCGCGGCCGGATACAACAAACCAGCCCTTGTCGACCAGTTGGCCATTGAATCCCAGGGAAACCCGGAGGCGGGCGCCCTTTGGCGGTAGTTTTAGGGTTTCAGACAGGAGAGTGATCTGCAGCTCGTCAGCCTTGCCAGTGGCGCCACCGTTATCGGTCAGGCTGAGATCAACCAGGTTTTCTCGCAGAATCGCGGTAATATCTCGCCCCTCTGCAGTTATGCGAAATTCTGGCCGAAATTCGGCCGGCTGTTTTTGTTGCATCGATTAATCCCATAGCTGTATCGGCGATTCTGGCGTCGGCGTCTCAATGTCTGGCAAGGTGATGACTATCCCCGCCGGATAGACGGCCCCCAGGGCCGCCAGTTCGCGATTTGCATCCAAAACCGTTACAACGGTTTGGGAAAGGTTCTCCGTGCCATAGTGAGCCGCACAGACGGCATCCAGCACATCGCCCTCACGGGTTAGATAATTCGTCGGCATAGTGTTTTATCGTGATCGAGTAGGTTTTCTTGCGGGGAGCGCCACCAGGCAGAAACGCCGGCGTCGTGTCGGTAAAATCGGTAATGACCCACCAGCCCAATACATCGCCGGCGCTGCTCACCAACTGCTGAGGCTCCGCCTTGTCAGCCAGGTCATACAGCGCATCGATACTGGCCACGCCGTTCCTAAACTGTGAGTGCGCCTCTCCGTCCATTTTGACGGACCGCGCCGATTTCCCTGTGTACTGCAGTAAGTCCTGCCGGCCGATCCGTTCCTGCTCACTCCAGCGCCAACGGGCCTCACGCGTCAGCTGGTTATACGTCGCCGTATCGATGGAAAATTCAAAATTGCCGAGCATCATCATGATGCTGGCGCTGTCTGCCGGCTGCCTGGCTGAATAGGCGCCGGTGATCGTGCCGATAATGTCTACCATTACCAGGCCTCCGCAGGGTCATACATCGCATTATTGCCGTTGAACACGTCCATGTTTTTCAGTGATGAAACCGCGCTATCCGCCACCGCCTGCGCATCCTGGCCAGGTTGAGCGATCACCGTCATATTCACCTCTTGCCGGCGATTGTCCGTCATCGTGGGCTTGTCGCCGGCAGCGCCCTGATTGGTCAGCGATGAAAGGAAAGCAAACGCGCCATCTAATGGATCATCGCCCTTATCCGTCTCACCGATTGCGGCTAACATCCGATCGTCCGCCTTGTCCCAATATTCGCCCGGGCTGAATACGCGTTCAGAGGTCACGGAATATTGCGTATCGCGGTAAATCCCCTGCAGGGTCTTTTGCTTCTCCGGGTCTGCCAGAATTGACTCAAGCCAGGAACCTAGCCCGTGCGACTGCGCAAAATCACGCGCGCCGGCAATGTCACCGCTCCCGAGTGAGCGCACTATGGCTTTTTTGTCGCTCTGCTCGTTAGGTAAAAGCCAGGACAAACGGCGGGCAATGGCCAGAAACAGCTTTGTTACGGTCATGATGCCGTTGGCGAACTCCACCAGGTTCGGGATCCATTTGTTCCTGATCGTGGTGGAGATAATTTCTATGCCGCCATTTTTGAACCAGGCGGAAAGCTCGTCCGCCAGCTGCGTCACTTTCGGCGCCAATGATCCGCCCAGCTTGCCGGCGATTTCCTCAACGGCCGACCCCCACACGCTGCGCAGATTGCTAAACGCGATATTGCCGCGAATGGCGCCATCTGCGCCTTCTTTCGTCACCAGGTTGTAACGCTTCTGCTGATCCATCAGCTCTTTGTAGCTCTTACCGGTCAGGCGCATGTACGTCAGGATTTTGTTCGCCTCGCCGCCCATCAACATATCAACAGCGGACGCCGCTTCCTGCTCGTCTTTATGGGTTAGCGCACGCTCCATGATCTTCTCAAACTGCTGCTCATTGGTCAGGCCGGCAAAGTCGCCGGCGCCAAATTTCAGCATCTTGAAAGCATCGTTAAGCGAGGATTGCTCCCCGGTCGCCTTATATTCGCCGGCTTTGTTCTTCAGCTCCTCGAGGAGGTCCCCGAAGTTTTCACCGTTCAGCCCCATTTGCTTTCCGAAGCTGTCCCAGGCGTTATACGTCTCGATGCCCACGCCATAGGTTTTCGCTTTGCCGACGGCTTCAGCGGTCCGGGCATTCATGTTCACAGGGGAAAGGATCGCGCCGGCAGCGGCAGCCAGCGCGCCACCGCCGAGCGTCATCCCGATCCCCGCTTTCAGCGTGCGGCCGACCGCCGTTTTTGCGCCGGCACCGAAGCGGCGCAGGCGTTCGGCGCGCTGCAAATCACGGTTAAAGGCCTCCTGAGCGGCATCCGCTTTTTTTATCTCGCGCGTCACGCCGGCATAGTCGCGTTTCAACCCGGAGATATCTTTGCCGGCTAACTTCGCCTTCTTCATTTCCAGCGCAAGCGCCTTCTGTTGCTTGCCCAGCTTTTCAGACTGTTTTTCTACAGAACTCAATCCCTTTTTCAGGCCGTCCGTAGAACGGCCCCAGGAGGAGTCGATATTGCCGCCGAAACTGATAACGGCCTTTAATTTCTGGCTAAGTCCGGCCACGATTGATTATCTCCACTTCAAGCACCAGAAAATCGCTAAACACGCTGAATGGCATGTTCAGCCAGTCGCCCAGCGTGTAATGCAGCCGGCGCCCCAGGAGCCTTAGCCCTCGCTGGATGTCGATTTCTCTCGCTTGTCGGGCGGCAGCAAAAAATCGTTAAACATGTCCTCCAACTGGGAGAAGTCCGCTGAAGTCAGGCGGCCAACGTCAGCAACGTTCATATTGCAAAGGTTCGCGATCATGGCCACTTCATTCTCCAGGTCATTCCCTTTCATCCGGGAGAACTCAATACGGTCACGAACCAGAGGCTCCCGCATGAGCACACTCGTTAACTGGCTGCCGTTTTCGAGGGTCAGCGGGGAGTAAAACTTGATTTCTTTCGTATTGGCTGGATAGCTCATAAAAAACTCCAATAAAAAAGCGGCCCGGAGGCCGCTTGTCAGCGATAAGGAAAGGTTTAAAGGCGGATTTTGGCGGCGATACCGCGCAGCTGATCCACGCCGTTCACGCGGCGAATAAAGCGCTCTGTGTCGATTTCGAACAGCTCCCGGCCTTCAAGGGTTTGCTTGTAGTAGTTGATCGCGATTTCGACCGTTGTCGCCTTCTCAGACAGCGTTTGATTGTCCCGGGCGTCAGGGGTGATCTTCGAGACAAAGCCCTCAATCTCGTCAATCGACCCCAGCGCCCCGCCGTTGCTGAGATAGCCCTCGTAAGCCGCAAAGCGGTTACGGTTGCCCGTCACAAAACCAAAGCGGGACAACATGTCCGCATCGATGCCGTAAAACTTGATCTGGCAGGTGAGCGCCTCCATGCCGTCATCCATCGGCGTCGGCGCGTCCTGCGCGCCGGTGCGCAGGTCCGTTTTAACGATCGACAGTTCCGGCGGCGTATACTCGTGCGCGCCCTGAATACGGAAACCGCCGGCGAAAAACGTCCAGGCCCTTAACGTTGTTTGTTGGCTCATACAGTCCCCAGCTCCTCTACAGCATATTTGTTGTTAATGCGGACCCGCATCGTGATCCGTTCCGTCGGCGACTTCGGCCCAAAATCGTAATCGATATAGACTTCGCCGGCCGCCAGGGTTTCGGCAGTGTTCAGCTCCTCATCCAGCCAGGCGCGCCCGCCAAAAATGGCTTTGAGCTTGGTCAGTGTGCGCATGTAGGAGTTAATCGTTCCAAGGATGTCATCGATGTTTTCAAGGTCCAGCGGGCGATCGACGTACAGCAATACAGTCTCCTGAATGCTGTCCTCGATAACGTCAGCCGTTCGGCGCACAGACTCAAATTGCCATTGCGGATGCTTGATACAAAGGCGGTTCCCCCAATGGCGAAAACCATCACGGCGGATAATGGTTGCGACGTTTTCCATATTCAGGAGGTTCGCCTGGCAGTTGCGATCGCCGAGAATAAACTCGTCAACCTGTTCAACGCCGAGAATATTGGCGATCGGCTGATTCGACTTACTCCACCACCAGCCCTTTTCCAGGTCGATTTTGGCGCGCAGGCCGGCCGCACAGGCGGAGTAAGGACGAAATACGATCTCACCGTTGGCCTTCACTTTCGAGACGCGGGGACGTAACAGCTCAACCCGGGCGCCGTACATCTGCCGGCGGGTCACAACTTCTTGCGGCGTGGCCATCGACTCACAATCAACATAAGCCACCGCGCGCAATTTATTTGCGGCCGTCTCCAGGGCCTTCCCGATCACGTCATCTTCACTAAACCCCGGGGCAATCAAAATGCGTGGACGGTAGCCGGTGATTGATTCACTTTGCGACCAGGCGGCCATTGCGGCGATCAGGTTGGCCCGCACATCTGGATCCACCGAAAATTTCTGTTCAGTGAGCAATTTTGCTCCGCCTTCGGTCGTTAACTTCGCGCCCTTTTCCGTGCTCAGCACCGCAGCGGCTTTACCCTCCGCGTCATCCGCCGCTCGCACGACAATGATCAGCGCGTTCGTTTGATCGGTGATATCCGTGATCGCCTCGCCCAGCGTACCACCAGCACCGAGGGCGCTTAGTTGAGTCCCCCCAATGACGGCCACGGGCGTATTGACAGGAAACGGCTCATCGGTCCCGCCGGTTAACAGGGCCGTGAATGGCGCCACAATCCCCGCCGCCGTCGTTTCTTCGGCCTTAATTTTGCTATCGGCTACGGCATTCACCGCTGTCACCACGTCGGCAGTCGTCGCAGTCACTACGCCTTTATCATCTGCAGCCAAGATGATCGACAGCACGCCGGCCGCATAGCTGGCCGAGGTTTTCACGCCTGCGTCGCCGGCGACGGCCTTAACACTGTACTGATTACCCTGGCGGCCAGGGTCTACCGCTTTGAATACCAGCTCGTTATCCAGTAACGGCGTTCCGCTCGTCACACTGGCCGGCGAGCCTTTCGACGCGTTCGGCGCCGTTCCCACCAGGCCGATAATCGCGGTCTGAATCGTCGTCACAGCAACAGATCCGCTATTCAGCTCTATCGTTTCAACACCATGTAATTCTGCCATTGTTATCTCCAGGCATAAAAAAACCGCCGGCGGCGGTCAAGGGAGGGGGTTATTCAGCTGGCAATGGTGGCCAGGGAACATCTGGGGCCTTGTCGAGGCTGATACGGCTCAACATCACGCGGTATTTCTTCCACGCAGCCAGGCGCTGCTCATCGCCGGCGGCAGCAATTCCCGTTTCTGCTGCATCGTTTAGCAATTCGATTTGCCGATCTGCCTGCTGCCGCAGCTGCAGCCTCGTTACCGCCGCTTGTTCTACGGCGGCCCGTTTCATAGCATCCGTATCCGTTACCCATTGCTCACCGTCCCAACGGTCCCATTGCGACGCCGGCGCGGTAAAGGTGCAATCAGGAGGGAGGACAAAATAAGCATTGGGAACCACCTGGGGACTCCCGTCGGCGGTGTAATACGTCTGCCCTGAACGGTCCTCAATTTGCTGCCAGGCGCCGGCGGTATACAACACAACGTGGCCAGGTTCAGGCGCCGGCGGCGCTTCGGTTACTGCCCACTCAGGAAATGCGGCCAGCTCCATCATGACAAACGGCCGGCCCTGTTCATCCCAATATGTAGCGCCGCGCACGTCGGCCACATACTTCCAGCCTTCCCCGTTCCATATTCCCGCCTGGCCAGCTTTCGGGCTGCACTTCACAGGCGTGCAATTCGCCGGTAAGCCGGTATGCGGCGCAACGTAAAAGTTGAGCGACCCGGTGAAAATGCCGGCATCATCAAAACGGTAAACCCATACCCAGCGCGGGCTATCAGAAAATTCAAAACTATCAGTCATGCAAGCCTCACGATGTAGTTAAAGGCGATGTTATCGACGGTGTTTTTTGCGGCGCCGAACGCATCGATGCGCAGGCCGTGGCCGTGCCAGCCGAGATCAAGCCAGTGGGTGTGATTCGGAGATGCTTCAACGAGATCAAAATCGGCATAGGCATTATGTAAAGTGAAAGAGAAACGTTCACTTGTTCCACCTTCAAGGGCTGTATTGGATGAATAAGCCCTAATCCTTGGTTGAAAAGCACCATTTGGCGTTGTCTCTTTCGAACCAAGATTTTCGCCCATAACTTCCCCGCTGTGGCCGTGGCTCTTAACCTGCCCCTCAGCCCAGGACAATACGGCGCGATCATCAGGTTTCCCCATAATCGTCAAACTGCGCATATCAGGGAGAAATCCTCCGGGATACGCTTGCGCCGTTCGCTGATAGACGTTTTTATCAAAGGTTTGCCCCAGCATGAAGGCATAGCCTGGCGGCGGTGTATCGCCGGAAAAAGGCAGCGGAACGATCGGCTGCAGCTCCTCTATCGCGAACGTACCCGCTTTACTTCTCAGCCCCCCGCTCTGTGTATCAAACTCCCAAATACACTCCATCCCGCTATCACCGATTGCGTGGATAACAGGATGAGCGTGCATATCTGTACCCGGCATAAGGTAGCCAAAGCTAACGGCCGTCGGCCACCCTTTGCCTTTTCGAGTCCCTCGCCCTTTAACCAGGGGGATATAAGTGCTTCCAGGTGTCACGGACCAGTGATAATCAGGCGAATAAAATGGGGCGTGGTTGTCCAATTGCTCCTTGTACATGCCTGCGCCGGCCGGTATGCCGTTCGTGCCGTTTGCCTGGAACATTGGGGCGCCTAGATCCCCCGTCGCTGTGTCGCCCTTCCTGAAGAGATAGCGGGCATCAGCCTCTTCAATCGTCAGCACCGAAATATTGGGGTCAATCTCGAGCACCACGCTTTCGGCATGTACCAGCGGCATAGCAAAGTTCACCACCAGCTCTTTTACGATCGAGTCATTTTGTTCCGGTAAGTAGGTGTCTGGATAGGCGCCATAGGCAATCAGAACGCCGGCGCTACTCATCAGCCCAAACTCCCGAACCACTTTACCCGGGTGCTTACGGGCGTTAATCACCGCCTGGCCGGCAATCATGCCGCTACCCGATTCCCCCTGCGTAAAGGGCACATCCCCAAATTTATTGACCAGTTTGGTTACGGCAGGGTCAGGGGTCACAGAGGCCCCGCCACCATCACCGAACGCGACGATCGGGATAGTGACCACCTCACCGGCCTGATAGGCCGCCTCTATCGCCTCGGCCCCGACGGCGGTTAAAATTAATCCTGCTGCCATTATTCACTCTCCAGTTCAATTACGGCGGCCGTGCAATATCTGTCCGGGTTAGTCAGCCCCAGATTTTTCCCTCGGCCATACTGCAAAATAATGGCCCACCGGGTACTCTCTGGATTTGGTCTTCCCGGGGTGTCTGTGACATACAAATGCCGGTCTGTGTTATCTTGCAGCCATCCATACACCACCATGTTTCCCCACTCGTTCCACAGCGCACCATCACCTCGCGGAGCAAATTCGTTGCTCTTTAGCGATAACTCTTTTTCATGTGGCCAGCGGCCGTTGTTCGACGCCAGAAAAGCAGGCATATCGGCCTGATACATACGCTCGGGGGTTGGTATGAGATAAAGACGCGGATTAATCGTGTGTACCAGTTCGCGGCCTTTGGCGTCAGTTGCAATGATTGACACTTTCCCCGGACCCGTAATGGTTACCGTTCCGTCAGACGCCACCGTAGCCGGGCCATCCGCCCGCCAGGTTATCAGGCCAAAATTGCCTTGCGCCGAGAGGGTATAGGTTGCGCCCTTAAATGATGTCGTCGGGGTAAAATTTGACGTCATCCAGCCATTGATATGCACACCGATAAATTCAAACGGCTGCAAAATCTGGATAGACTCCGACGCAATCATGTAGCCGGCTAAAATCGCCTTACCGTCCAGGTTCCCCTTAAATGTCACATCGAACCAGGAGCGCAAATTCTTACCTTTCATCACCGCGCTTTTCAGGTCCTGCACATCGCCCAACGTGATCGGCCGGTCGTCCTGCGTCACCTCAAGAGAGAACGTGTAAGGCTCCCCCCGTGGCGTCTTTTCAAACCACTCGATAACATCGCTGGCGAACGGCGAGGAGGACAACGACATTTCGATCGCCGCCCGCGTACCTCTATGCCGATGGATATAGGCAGCACGAGCAATAGCCGCCCGTTTCTCCTCCTCCGTCCAATCCGTGTTCCAGGTGTCTACGCTGAACTCCCACGCCAGCCACGGCAGCAGTTCAACTGGACATAACGCCGGGTTTTTCACTATCCGGATCAGGTCCGGGATAGAGAGCACCTCTTCAATTGTCGCCTGCTCAAGCGCGCGCTCTGCCGGAATGGCATTGGGCGGGAGTAACGTTTTAAATTTATTCGGCATTGATGATCACCTTACGCAGCGTGACTTTTGAGCATCGCGGCGCCTGCCCCATTGCCATGCTGATATCTGCAGCAGGTGAAAGCAGCTTTACCGTCACTATCCCGGGCTGATGTAAGGCACGGTCTATGGCCGAACGCGAAACCAGCCGGCCGAGGCGGTGAACAATGGCCAGGTACTTGTCCAGCGCATCCTCCGCCGCTTTCATCACCGTGTCAGTGTCCGGGCCGTAGGGGATCTGGATATCTGCGGTCACTTCAAAATCCACCAGTTCCGCCGGCTTTACCGTGACAAAATCGGTCAGCGGCCGAACCTCTTTTTTATTGACCGCCTCGGCGACCTTCTTCAGCACCTCGGCCGAAGGGATCCCCCCGTTGGTGCGGGACAACACATAGAGATAGACCTCGCCGAGAAGCTGGTGATCTTCAGGGCCGTATGCGCGGACGTCGAGCACATCGGGATCGGCAGACGCGGCAAAAAACGTATACGCATTTTCGGCGCCGGCGGTACTTAAACGGGACCAGGCCAGCTGTATTCGGGTACGAAATGCCTCGTCGTCTTCGAATACCGGTTCAACCGGCGGGACCGCACTCGGATCGCCGGGCTTTATCAGCAGCCGCTCCACATCAAAGTTGGCGCCGATCTGGTCAAGGTCATTCCCTTTCGCGCTGGCCAGCAATACAGCCCGAATGGAGTCATTCATGCCCTGGCGGATCAGCGTTGAGTGATACGCCAGGACTTCCCCTTGTTTAAAAACGGGGTCAGACTCCAGCAAGGCATCATAAACCGGGTCCAGCTCACGGAGCCGCGCCAGCCAGCCGGCAAAAATCAGCGCCGGATCGGGCATCTTTACCGCATCGGGTACGGGCAGCTCCGACAGGTTAATCGTTGCGGAATTGGTCGCCATTTATCGTTAGCTCCTTCAGGGTGATCGGGTAGCCCGTTTCTGTGTTGATGCCGTAAATCGTCAGGTCAAATTGCCCGGAGCCGGAAAACTGCACCGTCACCGATTTAACCTGCAGGCGTGGCTCCCAGCGAGCCAGGGCGCCGGCAGTCGCTGCGATGATATGCACGCGTGTGCTTTCGTCCTGGGGATTGTCCACCAGGTCTAACAGGCGGCTCCCGTAATCCCGCACCAGAACGCGACTACCGATCGGCGTTGTCAGAATGTCAAAGACGGACTGGCGCAGGTGCGCTGTCCCGGCCAGATGCTTACCGCTGGCCGCATTAACTCCCTGCATATTGCCCCCATAAAAAAACCCGCCGGAGCGGGTTACATTTGGTTGTTCGGTTTATCGGTGTCCCCACCGTGGGGATCGGGATGGGTGTGAATGTTGAAAATTTCTCTGACCCGCGCCAGCGTGCTTTTGCCGTCGGAAATATCCCCCGTGGCGGACAGGTCGCCGGTAACGGCAGTGTCTGCCTGCAGTTCCGTTTTGCCTTTCACCGTCAGCGTGTCCGTTATTTCTACCGGACCGCGCAACGTCCCTTTGCCGATAATTTCATAGGTGCCGTTTTCGGGGAGCGTCAACGTAAACGCGTGCGTTTCGCGGTTGTATCGAAACTCGGCGCCGTCGCTGAATCGGGTGATGTGTTCCGCGTCGCTGCCTTCTGGCGCCGGCATGGCGCCCGTATTCCAGCCAGGGAAAACGCGGCCGTTATTCAGCTCCCCGCTTTCTGAAAGTACCGTAACAGGATCGCCCACGGCGCAGGGGTTTGAGTCACTGCGATGGGCGCCGGCGAAGCCCTGGCATAACGGGAGCCAGGTTGTAATATTCTCGCCAATCTCCACCCGACAGAATGGCTGCGGGCCGTGCTTTACCGAATGAATGACCCCTCGACGGACCATATTGGCAACCCGGCGCTGCAGGTCTGATAACACGTCTTCACTCATCGCCGGCGCCCTCTTTTTTCTCGTAAATAAGGCGATAATCGTCAACGTGCGCGCGGCCGATATTTGGCGCCTTGCCCAGAAAGACCTTTTTCAATGGCCCGGCTTTCGATTCAAACGGATCTTCACCCATAGCAGCCACTTGGCTGAACGTGATACGCCAGACGATATAATCTTCCATTGCGATATCGAATTCATCCGGGCCAGCTCTGACAAACTCCGCTGGCTCCAACCCCTCAAGCCCAAACGTTCTCCCCTGGATCCATTGGCTCAAGTCTGCGGCCGCCGTTCGGATGTAAACCTGCGGCTTTGTGATTTCGTTGGTGCCGGCGCGGTCGACAACAACAAAGAGATCATGCTCAAACTCAACCCGCAGTTGGCCATCCGAACCGGGGGCATTTTCCCAGCCAGCGATCGACAAATACACCGCCGGCGTTTCCAGCTGCGTCACTACTTCCGGGTAATCATCGGCATTGGCTACCCACTCAATTTCGCGCAGTGCGGACAATATCGCGTCGTGATAGCTCGCCATTAAAATCGGTGTTGGCATAAACCCCTCACACGTTGATCCGCGCCTTCACGCGGCCTTTTAAATCCGTTTCAAAGTGATGGAAGAAAATCCGTGCCACGTCCGAAAATGCGTTGTCTTCGATGTAATCCAGCATCGGAGCATAGATATCTACCTCGGCCTCTTTTGCGCGGCGGGTCTGAGGGTCGCGGATCAAAACTGTCCGACGGCCGGCGCGCGTCCGGCCCACTTCACCATCAGGGAAGTTTTTTGCAGCCAGCAAGGCCCCTTTAGGCTCAAACCCAACTTCAGCGGCGGCCCGGCGCCTGGCGGCGATAAATCGCCCCGTTCTCGGGTCCCGGCGGTCATGGTGAGGCCGGATCCGACCTTTTACCCGGCCTTTCAAGTCCTTCACCTTGATAGCATTCAGACCAAACCACAATTTACCCTCGTCCAGCTGCGAGCCACGAGTTAGACGAAACGACAGGAGGCGCCGGCGGATCATGGATTGGTTGCGCGGCGCTATGCCGGCCTTCATATCGGCAACGACACGCTTTCGCAACGTCGCGGCTGTACGGTTTAATGCCCGGGAGTAGGCACGCAAATACTGCTTATGGTTCGCGCCGGCGGAAACGGCTATTCGCTGTAGCACCTGCAGATCGATATCAAACGGCAGATCACGCCTTAACCTGCTTGCTCGGGCCATATCATTAACTCCATTTGTCGATCGCCGGCGCGGGCTTCCCTGGCACTCCGCGCGCCAATGTAACAACACAGGTTCCTGTGTCGTCCGGGCCGACCTTCACCACCCAAAAGGCCTCCGCGCCAATCTCCACCCGATCTTTAGGTTTCAGGCCTGCAATCAGCGCCGTTTTTACAAATAACCGAGGGGCGACGTCCTGGACCGTGGCGGCGCCATAAGGCAGGGTAGTATCAGCGGCCGGCTCATCAAAAACGGCACGGACAGGCGTCGGCGATCCATTGATAAACACCTTCATTTCCCGCCCCATCGCCTCAATAATTCGGCTGTCAGCATCGAAAAGAGCCTCATCAAAAAGGTTATCGACCCCATCCATGCCGCCCCCTTAAAGCTCTGTAACGTAGCCAGCGTCTTCCAGCTCGTCCACGTCCGACTCCAGCACGCGGACCGTATCGCCGGCATACGCCATTTTCACCGGTTGATTGCGCGTCTCATGCAAGGCGTTGATGTGCAACGTCGTCAGCACGCGGACCGTTACCCACTCGATTTCGTCTTCTGATTTTGGCGCCATTGGCTGGCGTTGTTCTGTGGTCGCCTGCAACAACGGACCAGCACCAGATGCCCCACCGGTGCCACCGTCTGTACCGTCGCCGTCTTCCTCCTGAGCCTCGATTTCCTCTTCGGCTTCGCGGATGCGCAGTTGCAAATCTGCGATAGTTCCTTCCGTGCTCAGTTCACGGCCCAGCACCTTGCCCAACTCGCCCAGCTTGGCGATCAAATCGTCTTTAGCAGCCATTGTGTTCTCTCTCTAAAACAGGGGGAAAGGGGCCGTAGCCCCTACAGGATGGGTTAAGCGACTTTCACCACCACGAACTCATTGGCATCAGCCAATAGCATCAGCGGCGCGGTTTGCGTCATGGTGTATTCGCGCGCCGGATCGCCCGTTTGAATCCAGTTTTTTGGATAACGGCGGGCCTTGGTAATGCCTTCGTTCAGCGCCTCAACATCCTGAATAGCGCCATAGGTTCGGATACCCCGCGCCTCGTTATTACCCATCACAAAGGTGTTTTCAGGCATGTAGTTGGTTTTTTTCTGGGTCTTAGGGTCGATATACTGGCCAACGTAAACCACGATGGCCACATCGCCATACATGCCCTTAACCGATACCGCTTTGCCCAAATCCTTCAACGCGGTTTCCAGGTAAGCCACAGATCCCCGGCGGGTATCGAGCTTTTTCTGCACCGCTTTGAAAGACTGGAAGAGGGACCAGGCTTTAGGATCCATCACAACCAGATTGACAATCCCGGACGCATTGAGCGCGTACTCCTCAAGATCTCCGGTCGGGTCGTAGGTTTCCTTGTCCTGGGTAGACCAGCGACCGGCGCCAGCCTGCGTGATGTTGTTGGCCGGGTCGCGCTGCAGGTCTACTTCGACCTCTTCGAACGCTTCGCCGGTCATGATGTATTTGCCACTGATCACCGCATCGACAGCCTGTTTTTCTTCAACCTGGGCGATAGCCAATTCTTCATCTTTCAGGTTCTGCAGGATGATGCGATTACGACGATAAGCGGGATCTTTCAACTGCTCCGGATCTTCATCTGGCAGACGACGCAGCACCATTTGCGGGTTAACTTCGTGCTTTGGCTTAACGTAGCCCGGCTTAAATTGCGTGGTCAGGCCGCCACGCGAACGCAGCACTTTACCCTCAACCGCTGGAGAGATATAAACCGCCATTGCGACCTCGCCGGGGATCTTGGCCAGGTCTACAGTTTCACTATCAAATTCGTAGCTTTCACGGTAGAAAATACGCAGAAACAGCGGGTCAAACTTGAATTTTGTCTCAGTGACGGCGATCAATTTGCTCGTCGAGTACATGGATTGGGACATGAGTTTTCCTCATAAAAAAACCGCGCCAGGCGCGGTTATAAAGTGGTGATCGGGAGCTATTAGTTAACGCTGATAGCCGTACCGGCAAAGGCGTTAAATTTCAGTTCATCAGTGGCCGCAGCTTCTGGCCATTGCACTTCCTCAACCCGGAATGTACCGGATTTGTAGTACGTGATTTTCGGTTGCGGGCCATCGATGGCCAGCGCCAAAATAGCAACGGCCGTCCCTGCTTTTGCCCCATCCCATGCCACCAGCGTGTTAGTGTCTTCTTTCAACATTAGCGGGGTGAGCGCCGGCGTTGCCGCAGTAAGGCCACTAATGCCGATCGCGGTATGTGCCGCATCGCTGCCACCAAGGGGCTGAACATGCTTAAACTCTTCTTGATTTACCATTCTTGGATTCCTTACACCGGGGTGTTCATTAAATCGTCAATATCGGTCTTGGCCGTAGCCACTTGCCCCAGCGCTTCGGGAGAATCGGCCATCAGGCGATCAAGTCCCGTTTCAGTCCGCACCTGAGCGCTTTCCGGCATACTGGCAAGAATGCGCTGGGCATTTTCTACCGTCATGCCTGGCGTGGCTGCCAGGGCACGCGCGGAAGCGCCACGGCCTTTCGCCTCATCACAATCTAAAATCCCCATGATGCGGGCATTTTCGGCCTGAATGGCATCATTAACGGCCGCTGTTACATTTCCTGCGGGCTGAGCCGCTGCCGGATCCGCTACCGTTTGTGCTGTAGCCACTTCTGATCCTGTTGGCGTATCCGCTGCGGTTTGGGTTTGATTTACTGACATTTGGCCTCCTATAGACCGGGTTACTTTTGAGTTGCTGATAGCCTCACGCATGACCGCTAACGCATCGGTGTTGATAACCAGTTCGTCAGACAGACCTGCGTCTATCGATTCCTGGCCGGTATACACGGCCGCTTCGGTATCGAGCACCGCCTGAACGGAAATACCGGTATAGCCCGATACTTTTTCCGCAAAGGCTTGCCGGATGGCGTTCATTTTTGCCTGAAATGTTGCCCGGACTTCCTTTGGCAAGGCTTCCCAGGGATTCCCGTCCACCTTGTGAGCACCGGCATAAATCAGAGTGATATCAACCCCGGCTTGCTCCAGATTGCCGGCGTAATTACTGTGGGCCATCAGGACGCCGATAGAGCCGGTTTTAGCCGTTTGCGTGACCAATCGCCGAGAGCACGCGCTGGACAGCAACTGACCGGCGCTGCAGTTCATATCGTTGGCCAATGACCATATCGGCTTTTGATTACGCAGGCGGGCGATAATGTCGGCCGCATCAAATCCGCCGGCGACCATCCCGCCCGGGGTGTCCATATCGAGCAAAACCCCGTCAACGTCGGGATCGTTAATTGCCGCTGTCACCCTGGAAACAATCCCGTTGTAGCCGGTCATACCAGAATACGGACGCAAAGAACCGGACTTGCTGACCAACGTCCCTGATATCGGGACAATGGCGATCCGCTCCTGGATGTCATAGCCGTTATCCGAGACAGTCACTCGCCCCGGCCCATAAGACGCGGCTAATTCCGTCATTTGCGGCGGTGATAAGACCGTGTTTGTTGTGCCATCAATCATGCGCCCCACGCCCAGCTCGTTACCCAACGCGCAAAAGAAAACCCGCGCATAGGCGGGTTCTAATAAAAGCGGCTCATTGAGTGCCATACTGGCGATATGGGGCAAGTTACGCGCTTGATCCACGCTGACCTCCCTCGTTTTGTGTTGAGTTCTGCAGCTGAGCCTGGAAAGCTGCAGCCACCCACGCAGGCTGCGTTAAGCCGGCGGCCTTGCGTTCTTCTGCTTCCCGGACCTGCTGGCGGAAAATGTCCTGATAATCTTCGCCCAGCTTGCCGCACTCCTTTTCAAAGGTACTTAAACCCGCCTCTATCAGCATGACGGACTCCTGCACCTCTTTCAGGCCATCAATGGCCATGCGGCCGGCGCCGATCCATTCTGAATTACTCCAGGCGCATCGCGCCTCACTGAACGAGAAACGGGCGCGGGACGGCATTTTTACCACCCCACGGATCAAGGCTTCTTCCAGCCAGCAGGAAAACATCATGCTCGCCTGGCGTGACGCAATAAACTTGCGGCGGCCGAGGAAGTAACGCCAGGATTCGTTAGCCGATGCCCGGGCACTGGAGTAACTCACCTGCGAATAATCGCGGGAAAGCTGTTCATAGGACACCCCCAAGCCGGCGGCGATGTATCTCAACAGCGACTGTTCAAAGACTGAATAGCCGTTATCCGCGTTCTGCGCGGTTTTCAGTTCCAGTTTGTCCCCAGGGAACAGGTGCGGGACTTTGGCACCGCCAAACTTCACTTGCGCGGCCTGGTAATAAATCAGGTATTGCTGCAGGAATTTATTCATCGGGGGTTCCTGGCCTTGCGCGTTCCCCGCCCCCAGGATGTAATCAAACGCCTTTTCTGTATCCAGCTCAGATTCAATGGTTGCGGCATACATCGCCTTAACGATCGCACTCTGCAGCTGCGTGTTCTGCAGCGTATCGAGCATCTTCATCTGCTCCATCACGCTGTAAAACCGGTTGGCCCCACGCGTCTGGCCATCCTCCAGGGGTTCAAAGATGTGGATCATCGCCGGCCGACCATTTGCCAGCTCACGGGGCACATAGGAAACACGGCGAGCGCCCCAGCTCGGATAGCTGTCATCCACCACGTTGTAGCCAATGGCGGCGCCATATTTGTCCAGCGAAACACCGGCCCGCTGTGTATTGCTGTCGAGCACTCCAGGCGCGTTTCGGATACGTTTGGGGCTGACCATCTTAAACTGCGTGCGAAACAGCCGATGCGGAGCACGATCCCAGCAAGGCTGGGTAAAGACTTCCCCGTTAAAAGCGTGCATGGCCACGCCTTCACGGATCATCATCGTAAAGGTTCGTTTGCGCTCCACGTCCAGGCAACAATCAGGGTCCTCTGCGTACTCTCGCCAGGCCGCTTCTACCTCGTCAGAAAATGCCCGGGATTCTTCCTCAGCGATGCCGAGATAGCGCCAGTTTGGCCGATAGCTAAGGCGAAAGAATGAGCCGACGATATGATCCTGGTGCAACTGCACGCCATTGGCTGCGTAGCCGTTATTTCGCACCAGGTCATCCGCCCGGGCGTTCCCCCGTTCAAATTGCGGCAGTAATGCAGCATCCACGCTTTGAGAAGAGGGTTGCCAGCCGGCTATCTGGCCACCAAAGCCCACACCGCCACCGGTATAACCGGCGTATTCACGCAGCGGCGTCGCGCCATCCGGGCCAAGTAAAGTTTGATTTTTATTCATACCCCGAACCCCGCCGGACCTCGGCGCCGACTGGCTAACCCCAGTTGAACCTCTAAATCAGAGATATAGGCGCGCAGCTCGTTTAACGTGGCGGAGGTGAATGTCACGGCGCGCCCGTCTTTTTGAATCGATGCCACACGTTTACCCGTTAGCAGTTCGTGTAAGGCTTTTCGGGCTTCTTCCAATTGTGCCAGTGTCGCCACGTTATCCTCCCAATTGAGCCGCCAGGGCGGCCAAGTCATTATTATTTCTGGCCTGCTGGCCGGACGGTGATTGTTGGCGGCTGGCCAGTAACACATCCAAATCCAGCTGCCAGCGCGAAACGCTGATACGCAAAGCCGCCAGGGCATAAACAAAACAGTCGAGGGCCTCGTTTCGGCGTTTTTTGGCGTCCCAGAGCAATTTAATTTTCCCTTTCTCATATTTTTCTATGAGTTCCTCTGCCGTCATCTGCTCGGCTTCTGCCAGGTCGAAAACCGCCGGATTATTCGGGTAGTGGATAAGCCCGGGAACGGGGGAGCCATCGGCGGAGCGCTCCAGTTTGTAGCGGCTGTAAATGACTTCTTTGGCAACGTCCGTGCCGATTTCGGTCAGAAAAACGCCGTGGCTGTTTTTCTTGCGCGGCATGTTGGCCACAGGCTTCCCATAAACGCTGGCTCCCTTGATCGGTATTACCCGGAAGAGGCCCAGCTTTTTCGACCGGTTATAAACAATCGCCGGGTCGATACCGCCGGAGTCCCAGCAAACGCGACCAATGGTCATGATCGTGCCGTCGGCCAGGTGATACTGTTTGTTGATAGCCTCATCAACACGCAGCAGCGTTTCCTCTTCATCGTGCCGACCCATGATAATCACGCGGTCGATCAGGAATGCCTCTTCACCTGGCGCCCAGCCCCACACACGCATTTCGTAACGGTCAAGTTGAGAGTCAATGCCGGCAGTAAGGTAAACCACACGATCGGGCACTTCTGCCCGGTAATGTTCGGCCAGTTCGAGCAGGGTTTCAGGTAACGGACGCTCCCCCACTTCCTCGGCCCAGGTTTCGCCAAGCGTCGTGTTGGTGAACGTTTTCAGCTTGCCCGGGTCGCCCTTCGTCTTTCTAAAGTCCTTAACGATTTGTGCCCAGGTAGTGAACGAGCTGTAAGCGGTCCAGATGTGAAAGGAGACTGATTCAGGGGGATCAACCTCCTGCCCCGTCGATTCGAACCAGCGGAGGCCATCAGACGTGTAAAGGCCCGTATTTTCACAGATATAACGCGCATCACTAAAATTAAGTTCCTGCTGGCGTATCACGCAGGCGTTATGCTCACAGAGATAAAAAACCGTCTTCGGCTTCCCTGATTCCCACTTAAAACCGTAGGGCGTTTCACGATCGCCGAACTTTAAAAACTGCTCCTCGCCGCAATGCGGGCATTTCACATGAAAACGCATCAAATGTCCGGACTCGCTGGCGGCGCGTTCTATCTGGCATATGCCCCTGATTTTCGGTGTAGATCCGCGTATCGACTTTGGCCACACTGAGCCTTCTATGCGTTTATCACCCAGGAATGTCGGAGAGCCTTCCTTCTCCACATCCTCATCAAAAGCAGCCAATTCGTCATAGCCGACATAGTCGACCGATTTTTCACGGTAGTTTTTTGCCGCTTTACCCCCCAGGCACCAGAAACCCCGACCGTTCGAAAAGCGCTTCATCGAAAGCGTGTTGTCGCGGTGTTTTTTTCCGTACCAAGGAGCCATTGCCAGGAGACTGGGAACGTCGCGGATCGTCGGTTCGACGTGCGACTTCATAAAATTTTCAGCATCGCCATCCGTCGGCTGCCACAACAGCCCGTTTCGCTGTTTGTGCTGGATAAAATACGCCACGACGGCCAGCAACATTTTTGAATAGCCGACGCGCGCCGACTTAATCAGGTTTACCTCCCGGATGTCATCGCTCCCCATTGCGTTCATGATCGCAACCTGAAACGGCATCGTTTCCCAGCGCCCCTCTTGATAGGAGGATTCTTTGGGGAGGTAATAATATTCGTTTGCCCACTCTACCGCCGTCATAGGAACGGGGCGGAATAGCGAGCGCAGACCGGCGGCAACCCAATAACGCAGCCGATCAATCCGTTTGTTCGATATACTCATTCAGCAACCCCGGAAGAATTTCATCCAGCGCAGCCGCTTTATTCATGGCTTTCACCACATCCCGCTTTAAAAATTCGATATGCCGATTTTCCAGTTCAGGAAAGCGCCGCTGCATTGAGAGAGGAATGCCGTCAAGAATGCCGGCAATCTCCCCCGCGACCTTTGACAGGACAAACATGCAGAAGCCGGTTTCCACTACCTCGGCGGAGTCTTTAGCATTCTTTAATTCCTGGCCGTCGGCTTGAGCGCGGGTTAAACGGTAGCGCTCATAATCGATAGTGCCGGGCTGCAAGGCCTCATCCCCGCTTTGCTGCAGGGCGTCCAGCTCTTTACGCAATATCTCGTTTTCTAGCGAGGCCTCGCGGTCGGCGTACCAGGTAATAACGTCCTTTGTCGAATAGGTATTTTCCCCGCCTTTACCGCCGTTCCCCTCGCCGGCCACTACCGGCATTCCTTGCGATTGCCATGTGGTGATCGTGCGCGTTGAAACTTCGAAGAGATCCGCCAGTTGTGCCTTTGTTACATTCATAAATCCCCCCGAAACTCCTTTTTATTAACATTTTTTTAACCGGGAAGTGATTTCCCGAAAATCGAGAGGATCTCGATAGGATCACTTCCCGCTCTGGCTATAGGTGAATCAAGTAAAAACAATGCGTTAGGTATCAAGTGAGAAGGAAGTAGGATCCGCGTCCAAAAAGCTCATAAATAGCGACTTTTCGCGAGTCTAGCGCCCCTCGGTGTTTTGAACCCCAGGAAGGACCCATGAAAATTGATAGCAACGCTCATCCAGTCTTGTTTTAACCCTTGCTTTTCGATAAAAAAACCCGCCGGAGCGGGTTTAGTCATTCTTGCTTCACGCTTTATTACGAAATGCTATCGGGAAAAGAGCAGGTAAAGTTTACCGACACCTCTAAACTTGTATCCGGTGCTCGCTCAATAATATACCCCTGATCTAACGAATAAAAATTGGCAACCTTACCAAACACCCAAAGCTCTACTGTTGCCGCTGGAAGAGATTTACCATTTTCAAAAATATTACTGCTAACAACAGCTAATGAATATGGCAGTGGATTCTCTTCCGCATCCATTGGCAAGTAACGCAAGCTGGCAGAGATATGAGTATCTGGGAAAGCAGGGATCTCATCGCCATACTTACTAATTAATTCAACTGTTGTTTTGGAGCGATAAACACGTTCATCTTCATGAAACGCTTTTTGTTTTGAAAAATCAGAGCCAACATTAATAATCCCATTGGGAAGATTTGTCGTCACTCCACCAACAACAAGGTTCACTGCATCTTTATAAACAGATAGTTTCATACAAAAATCCTTAATGTGAGTTTTCCATTGGAACTTAAATAACCAGGTGATAAAAACATATAAAAATGCACAACTACCTTATTAGACATATTTTTTAAATGCCAGAATCTCATGATAATTAAGTTCAAACATCATCTGATCTGTAGATAATTTTCGCATCAGATGCATTTACATTAAGAAATTACTTCCTATAATAAAATTGAAAACTACTGTGCCATCCTTGGTACAATGCATTATCGATGACCTTCGTAACGGCCACTTTGAATACCGTTGGTATTAGCAGTCAGAATCCGGTCGGGCCACCGCACGACAGGCCCACATGCAGGCTTCCTGCATCTTGGTGTGGGCGATAGCCAGGCAACGTGCGGCCTCATGCGCTTCAGCTGAGTGATTTCCCGTTTCACATAACTCAACCGCAACCTCATCACGTTCAGTTTCGACCAGATTGCAAAAGTGCCGGCTGGCATCTTTGAGACGGTTCATCCGCTCAATATCACCTAGTGTTAAAGTGCGGTATCCCTTCACGGTGCTACCGTCTTGCGGTTTTACTTCGCTCATTGTTTTCTCCCGGCGGCTTCCCGCCATTGGTTAAGTGTGGCCACCTGGCCAGCGCAGATTGATAAAGCAGTTTGCAGAGACAGCGTGTAGCTCACCGCGTCTCCCCAAGTCTCTCCTTGCAGTTGTGGATTTTCGCAAGGAGTGAAAACTGATTCAGGGGGTAGCAGGACTATTTGCTGTGGTGTCGGCTGCACTCTGCTGCAGGAGCTCAATAGTAGCGACAGGCATAGGCTGAGCAGCGCAGGCATCATTCTTGATTGCTTCACGATATTTCCTTTGGTAGCTTTCGTTCTGCTGGCGCAGTTGCTGCTCTCTCCGGTGCTGCTCTGTCGCTAAGGCTCTGTTTTTCCGCTCTTGCGTTTGCAAAGCTGAGATCAGCCCTGACTGCTGCGCCAGCGTCTTTTTCTGCTCTGCAGCCTGTTGGCGTGCCAACTGCAACCGGAGAGACAACAGCGAGCTGTAACCGCCAAGAAAGATAGCCACCAGCAACAGAAGCACCAGGCTGCCGCCGGCGATCTTGCTCATCCAGCCGTTCATAATTAGCCCCAAGTGCAGACGGTGTTTTCGACCTCACGCCGGGTGATCAACCCTTTCCACTCTTTGCCGCCGGCATACTTCCAGCACTTCAGTTCACCGCACGCGCCAGCCGGGTCGCCGGCATTCAATTTTTTCAGCATCGTGGAGCCGATAAACGCATACGGGCCGACGTTGTACGAAAACGAGTAAATAGCGGCGCGCTGGGTTTCCGTGGTTTTCACCTTGATCGAAGGATCGACAATCCGTGCAACTTTCTGCAGGTCAGATTTCAACAGCGCATCGCATTCTGCGTCGCTGTATCGCTTGCCGAGGATAATATCGGCACCGGTATGTCCATCGCAGACCGTCAGAACGCCGACAACGTCGCGATAGGCCACATACCGCCGCCCCTCTAACCCATCGTGGCCGCCGAGCATTGCAGTGGCGATCGCAATCGCCCCGCCGCCACCGGTTATGGCAGCGACGATTTTATTTCTCAAATGTGAGTTCATGGCTTCACTCGCTCATCGCTTTATAAGCTGCTTTTGCACGCTCTTTGTCATAACCGACGGCTGTAAGTTTGTTGACCAATTTGCGTTTGTAATACCAGTTCACCCCCGCCGTAAAAACGGCAACGAGGATCCCCACTAATACAGCCCAATCTTGCAATGTCATAGCGCCAGCTGCGGCCAACAGTGAAGCAACCCAGTACGAGAGCTGGGAGCTATATTTGTCCATCTTCATACCTCCCCCTTCCGGGGATCTGTCCCGGTACCGGGTGATAGAAATGGTTTAGCCTCCCGCCGTAGTCACTCAGAGACAGGATGTGTTTGCTTTGTGGTTGACTGTTTTGGCAAAGAAGCTAAAACGACAAAACCCCGCCGGAGCGAGGTTTTTTGATTGGGTAAGCTACGTGACTGCATAACCACTCTTAACACGTTACAACAGTTTTTGCGTACGCGTGAGTTATTTCGTATATTTAGCAAGTAACTACAAACAGCAGAAGCATTATAAGAAAAAACAGGATACCTATGGATAATCTTATCTATCAAAAATTTAGTGATTTCGATCACAAAGATCCATTTTTTGATTCTTTGAAAGCTGACTATAAAGAATTTCCCTCTTGGCTATCGAAAAAAGCAAAGGAAGGAGAGTCTGCTTATGTCTTATACGGAGACGAGGGACTGATAGAAGGTTTCATGTATTTAAAAGAAAATGATGATGGGGGCGGCCTTGAACCTCAACTTCCAGCAGGAAATCATCTAAAGATTGGTACTTTTAAATTTGAATCAAAGAGAACACTACGTGGGCAACGTTTTCTTAAAAAAGCATTTGATAGAGCTATAAGCTCGGGATCGAATGATATTTATGTCACCGTTTTTGAAAAACACGACCATCTAATTAGGCTTTTTCAAACCTATGGCTTTTATCGTCATGGTCAAAAAGACACTCCAAACGGGAAAGAATTCGTTTATGTACGCTCTTTAGATGAAGTTAATGGTGATATTCTACTTGATTACCCATTAATATTAAACCGCAACACAAAAAAGTATTTATTAGCAATCTATCCTGAATTTCATACTCGCCTATTTCCTGACTCAAAATTAGTCACCGACTCGCCTAATATCGTACAGGATGTATCACATACAAATAGCATACACAAAATTTACATATGTGGAATGCCAACAGTATCAAAAATGCAAAGGGGGGACGTAATAGTTATATATCGCACTGGAGATGGTAAAGGGCCAGCATTTTTTAGAGCCGTAGCTACTTCCATATGCGTTATTGAAAGTGTAAGAAAAATTAATGACTTTAATGATGAGGAAAGCTTTGTAAGTTATTGTGGTAAGTTTAGTGTATTCAGTGAACAAGAATTAAGGAATTTTTATAGGAATAAGAAATACCCATACGTACTGCGCTTCACATATAATCTAGCTTTACCTAAACGACCAACACGTGGTAAAATGATAGAAGATGTTGGTTTAAATGGCACCAAAGGGTTTAGATGGAGCCACTTTGAACTAACAGATCGTCAGTTTAACGAAATAATTGATTTAGGCAAAGTCGATGAAAGTTTTATTATCAATTAAACCTGAATATGCCGAAAAAATTCTAGACGGAAGCAAAAAGTTCGAGTTTAGAAAAGGGATATTCAAGAATGAAAAAATCACAACAGTTGTGATTTATGCGACCATGCCGATTGGTAAAATTGTTGGTGAATTCCAAGTTGACTCAGTATTAAGCGGCAGCCCTGATGACGTCTGGGCTGAGACAAAGAAGTTTGCTGGAATTACAAAAGAATTTTTCGATATGTACTATGAAGGAAGGGAAAAGGCATTTGCAATTAAGATCGGCTCTGTCGATAAGTTTGACGCCCCTCTTCCGCTATCAACACTTGGTAGCAATATCACCCCCCCACAGTCATACCGTTACCTTTTAGCATAATACATGCCCGGAGCTCTCCGGGCATCCGTTTAGCCCATTTTCAGCTTAACATCAAGCATAGCCAAGCACCCTCCGATGAAACCTTCAGCTGTCTGCATTTCCTTCCTGATGGTTCCATCTGAGCACTTACGTTTTCTGGCTATCTTGCGCAGAGACATGCCATAAACATGGTGCGCTATTACAAGATCATACTCTTCTGGTTTGTACTTCTTCAGCCGACTAACGCACCCATCGATCACCAACCCATCATCATCGCAGCATGAAAGCTTTCCGCTCGATGCAGGCGGCAGCAGCCCTTTGAATCCCACTGCAATTGGTGAGTAATCGATGCCACTGTCCTCACGCGCCCACACACCCCACCGTCCAAGAATTTCATTAATTTCAATCATAATTAATACCCCACACATATTGGCCCGCATGCCAAAGTCTAAAACGTCTTCTAGATTATTATTCAGAGATTTTCTCTAATATCATTATTTACTATTTTTGCAGCTTCAAAAAACATTCTCGCATCAACCCTTTCCTTTTCCGGCAGTTTTTCAAATGACACTTCATTTAATGCCTTATCCGTATAAAAATCCTGAACACTCAAAACATTTAAATTGGCTTTTTTAAGCTGCCCATCTAATCCATCTATGTAGTTTGGAGTGACTAATATTGAATCGGAATAATTCGTTTCTATTAACCCATTATTTGTTTCCACGAAAATATTCCCTATCCCCAATGAAATGTCTACGAAATGCTTTTCCACATGCCCGGCTGAAAGTAAATTAATTTGTTTAGAGTTACTTTTTAGCATAGGCTGATAAACCTTGATCCCATCAACATTAAGATCGAATGGAACTAGTCTATTTTTTATAACCCCATCGCCAGGATTAAGCATAACTTCGGTGAACTTTGACTTAGTAAGACTCGAGGATTCAGGATAAGGGAAACCCAACCCTTCTGCTAATAAAAACATATGCGAAACACTATAAAAATAAAAGTTATTCACTCTAAGACAAAAGACACTAGGATTTAAAGCGAAACTTAATGTTTCAGTCCCTATAAAATTAATACCCTCTGGATGTTTATTAACTCTCTCAATAGCAAGCATTCTGTCATGTAGTCCTATCCTATTTTTTATATAAAAATTTGGTGTTACACCTGCTGGATTAGCATTTAGTTGTCTAATCCCTAGCCAAAGTCCAACCCTAACTTTGTCGAACCAGTCTAGTAATATGTTCAATTCTTCTACTTTAACTTCATTGCCATTCATTATTTTCGATAAAGCCTTTTCAGAATCCCCTTCCAGAACCGAGTATTCAGAATTACACGAGTCACATGCTGGAAAAGTAAAGGAGTTAAACGGGAAATTCCTTATTTTTTTAGACTTCATGTCATATCCAAAGTTTGCTAAACGCGAAGGATCCCCTGTTCTCCGCAATAGCCATTGAGGAATTACATGTTCTTTTGTTTTAGTGCTTGGTTCTTCACCACAAAAAACGCACCCCATAGCCATGAAAGCCTCCAGTCAGTAAGTTAGAATAAGCACTATAATAATTAATTTTAAAGCTATAGCACTCTTAATATCAATTATAAAATCGCGCCTATGGACATAGAGTAGTCTATGAACTTGAACCACAGTTCGATCTGACTGCCGTGTTCCGATTCCCATCGTGACGGGGCACGGTGTAATGCATCGTGTTCTTCTCGGCATAATGGGATGGTGAAAAGGTCATGCGCCTTAGTTCCCATCCCTCCCTGTCCATGACCGATGATGTGGTGCGCATCGTCAGCCTGGATACCGCAAATAACGCATGGTCGTGACTTAACCCACCGCAGGTACGCTTTGCTTTCCCACCGCTCACGCTTTGGCAACTTCAGGAATGACTTTGGCGGCTCCGGATCTATTACCAACATCTTTGCAGCCTTCTGGGCTATATCGGCGATAATCTGACTCGGTGCCAGGCTGGGAGTGATATCGGCCTCTCTCCGGTGACCTGATGAGATTGTGATCGGCTTGATACGCAGTGATGCCGCCGCGACATCCTCAGGCAACAGATCGATGACTTCTTTCACCCAAGCCCACCAGCACAATTCAGGCAAGGTCAGTTGGTGGCTCTCCTCGAACATGAAGTAACTGCGGGCCCGATACACCACAAAATCAGCAATATTTTGTTCTGCTGTGGCTGATAGCTCATCCATCGTCTTATCACGGTACATATGCGAATGGTGCCAGCACAGGCGAATAGCACCGGCGCCATAACGCATGGTCTCCATGTTTTTATCGTGATAATCGTCCTCGGCACAATGGCGCTGACAGTCATGACGACGATCCAGCCAGCTCTCCAGGCTGTTAATGCCACCAGCGGCGGCAAGAACACGCTCATGCTGAAAGAACGGACGAAAGCGTGGATCAACAGCTATCTGCTGCTCAGTGGCTGGCAGTGCGCCTGATGGCAGTTCCCGAAACTCGATCGGTACAGTTGATATCATCACCCGATCACCGAACATCGGCAGGAGTTCTGCACCAGGCTTTAAGATGACCTGCCCGAGTTCACGGACGATGATCGGCTTCAATAACCCCCTCATGCCCTGGCCTTAGCCGTCATCATCAGCTTGATAAGTTCAGATGCCCGGGAATCGTAAAAATGAGGCTGAGTTTCGCGCGGGTTGCCTGGGTTGGTGATGTTTTTACCGTAAGCAAGGCCCTTTGTTGTCACAGCCCAGAACTGCTTAACGCCTCCCTTAGCGACTCTCGATGTGCTTCGACGTGCTCGGTGCTCAACAATGCCAATTTCTTCCAGCCGGCGATAAGCCTCTTGGGGACTGACAGGGATTGAGTGTTCCTTAAGAATGGCACTGAGTGACATTGTAGGCCGGCTTGAGCCGTCTACCGAATCAGATGGAGCGTCAATGGCATAGGTTGGCATCAGGTTAGGAATGCCGGCAAAGTCCTGCAGCTTCTGATAGGCGCCAAGTTTTGACGAATTTGAAAGGTTCAGCATTCGAGATGCTGACTCAAGTAGCAGAATACCCGCCTGAATGCGATCTGCCGTCTGTGAAACATGCTGGCCAACAGCTGCAGCGTCAAAGGTGCGGATAACCTTTAGGCTAAATGCAGGACTAATCCACATGGCATATGAGTAAACCAGCTCCTTGCAAACATAAACGCCAGGGCTGATCCCCCCTTTGATGACTTCCAAAGCAGAGATTCCTGCTTTGCTTATTTCTTGCGCAAGCTCTTGGGTTTGATTGTTCTGCAGCCAGACGCTCGGACGTTGGCGCCCTTCGCTTCCTGCTGCACGGTGCAAATCATTCAGGCAATAGCGGCCATTGATATCCTGACGTACAGCTACGCCATCAATCGCGATCAATTGATTCATTGTATTACTCCACACATTGGTTTTAGCCAGCCTCCCCACCCCGTCACCCGCATAGTGATTGGGGAGGCGATTAACTGCTCTATCAAAATAACCGATGCCTGTGTTTTTATCCAGCATCAGTAACCTCCCTGATCCGGAGCTCTACCTTACCGCCCTTGATTACCGGCCCCCAGCTCGCATTGATGCGCTTAATCTGGCTGTCATCGAGCCACACACCAGCCTTGGTCATCGCATCGAACAGGCCCTTGAAGTAATTATCCAGGTCACGTCGGGCTTTGGTCGGTGGACAGAACACGACCTCAACGGCGATATCTGCACTGATTGGCTTCGGCCGGCGACGTAGCTGCTCAAACACCTGGGCGATAGCCTCGGCTTGGAATGCCCTGCCGCGTTCACTGACCAGAGTTCTGCCTCTTAACGATCCCTTGTTTGGCGAGCGCCAGTAGCCGTTAACGCTTGGAGGAAATGGCAACGTCAGAATCATTCGCCCTCCCCAACCGCTGCACGGACAATCCCGCGTACACCGTAGTAATCCCATTCGAAATGCCACTGCTGCCACCCAGTGACATACCCACCGGCCAAAGCATCCAGCCGGTTCTTTTGGCGAGACCGCCAGAAACTCCGTGCCTCTTTCAAAGCCCGGCGGCGCCAGATGTGGTACGCGATGCTCGACAGTGGTATCAGAACTAGATTTTTCATGATGCCAACCTCGCTAAGTCGTTCTCGCTTGCCTTGGTTACTGCCTGAGCCCAGATACCAGTCCACGCCCTGCGTGCGTCGTAATCGGTCATGCGCCCAAGAGATCCGGCCATTTCCTTCGCCAGTGCCTCAACCTCGTTTTGGGGTTTTCGGCGTTGGGATACCAAGCGGGTGTAAGCGTCCTCTCGAGCAGCGCTATCAAGCTTCTGAACCTTAGGCAGGTCATTGGCCCGCTCCTCCTTGACCTTGAGGTAGCATTTCTCGGTGATCAGGTAGTCGAAATCCTTCTTGCGCCAGGTCTTGCCGGTGTTGGTATCTGCACGGTCTTCCAGCATCCAACGGCATTTTTTCGAGATGAACCGCAGGTAAGCCCCCCACTTCTCAAGGTTCAGCTCGTAGTCGGCCCAGAGTTTGCGGAGCTTTTTGCGGCGGTCGTCAGTGATTTTAAGAACGACGGGCAGTTCAGGGAGCGTGCTATGGAAGGCCTCAAGCATGGCCTTGTAATCGATTTTCAGAGAGTCGGCTTGTGAGTCTGCTGGTGGAGCCAGCTGACGTACAGGTTTCTTCTCTGTAGTAATCTCTGAAGTATTCTCTGTGTAATCTCCTGTATGAATGAATGCGGAATTTCCCCGATCTGGCTCGGGGGTTTTCTGCAGACTTGTCCGCGGAATTTCCGCATTCCTGTCTGCTGGTTTGTCGCATTCATGAATGCGGGATTTCCGCATACTGGATTGCTGGTTTTCCGCATACTGAATCAGCAGGGCTTCCAAGCGGTTTTTGTTAACGCGAAAATAGAGTTTTGCGGGTACCCCTCTGCGGTCTTCTTCCAACACGCCGGCGGTAACCAACTTTTTCCTGGCGCCTTCCTGCTCATAGCGTGATAGACCAGTTTCGGTCGTCAGCTCAGCCTGGGTTTTGTAGAACCAGCCATCCATTCGGTTTTGCCAATACACCAACTGCGAAAGCAGTACAGCACCGGTAACGCCAGCACCCAGCCCAACAAACGAAGGCTGGAATGCTATTGGGCGATCCAGTAACTGCATTAAGACGCTCATTGCTCTACCTTTTTAAATTTTGTACCGAAGTCCCGGCGTGGGCATGCGCAGTCATAGGGGTAACCCGGACGGCGGAATATGACCCGGTGGTTTACCCGATCAACTCCAGTCACATGAACAATCACACCGTGACTGTCACGACAGCGCATTTCGAACGGGATAATCACTTCGTTATCCATGATTTCCCCGCGCTAAAAACTTGCCGTTACCCACAACCCAAGCCGCATAGCTGTGGTTGATGGCTAACCATCGGCCTTGTACATTGAGCTCATACGAAAACGCTGCTGGCGAACGTCCACCAGCTACAGCACGGCAACGAAGTTGCGGGATACCCGCTAAATTGCGTACACTGTTCATGCGTTAATTACTCCACACGTTTAATTGATGCACTCGACGCCCGGGACCGCATATCCTGGGCGTCACCCTCTCCAAACATCATCACCGTCACGGCATATATCTCCGCCACCAGCGATTGAACCCGGTAACCCTTAGCTTTCAGCTTTCTGCTCTCGTCGTTGTCCAGCACCCCATCAGCTGTGAATTCGTTATGTGCTTTTGCAAACAGGCCAAGTGCTGACATCAGCTCGTTGAACTTGATCAATAACTCTTCGTTATCCGCCTGCTCGATTTCCGGCAACTTCACGAATACGCCACCAGCGTATTTACACATCGCCTCAGTGATATCTGAACGGCCAGAGATCGACTCCATCTCAACAGCCATACCCAAAGGCACCACCTGCCCTGATACTTGGCGGACGCGGTTACGTAGTGCGTTTTCAGTGCCGGCGACTGGATCTAACTGCTGCGCCATCGCGCTGTACTTGCCAGGGAACAACGTGATCAGCTTGTGCATCGCTTCGCTAATATCGTCCTGGGTTGGAAAGTCTTTGTTGTCCACAAGGTTTCTCCGCTTCTGTGGTTTTGGTTAAGCCGTTGGCGCGGTAGACTTTTTGTAAAGAGAGAGATCAACTTTTAATTCACCACCAGTAAGAACCTGGATCTCGAATGCTCGACCTTTGGGAATAATTTTCCCCCAGCCCGATACGGAGGCATGCGACAGCCCTAATGCCTTGGCTGTTTTACCCACCCCATCGAAGTACGAAATAACATCATCTTTTTTCATGGCTTACTCTTTGGTAAGGGAATGGAACACTTGAATAGTAGGATATCTTACATTTCAGAGTCAAGGAATCCTACATTGCTAGATGGTAGGATTACCTACATGGAAATGAATGACCGAATTCGATCAAGACGCAAAGAGTTAAAGCTAACTCAGGACACCTTAGCCAAGCGCATAGGGGTCAATCGTGTCACCGTCACTGGCTGGGAGTCAGGCGACTATAAACCTGGTGGTGAGAACCTCCAGGCATTAGCTGCTGCCCTAAACTGCAATCCAAATTGGCTTCTTGAAGGTGGCGATATTGACGAAAACATCACATATGTAGGCAAGGTTCGACCAGGGCTTGTCCCTGTAGTTGGTGATGCCGTTTTAGGAGTTGATGGCATGATCGACATGGTCGAGTATCGTGGTGGTTGGCTTAAGATTTATAGCGATGACCCTAATGCTTATGGCCTTCGTGTCAGAGGTGACAGCATGTGGCCAAGAATACAGTCAGGCGAATTCGTGCTGATTGAGCCAAGTACCGCTACCCACCCAGGTGATGAAGTGTTTGTGCGTACCAGTGACGGACACAACATGATAAAAGTGTTAAACTATACTCGCGAGGGCGAGTATCAATTCACCAGTATCAATCAAGATCATCGCCCCATAACCTTGACTAAAGTTCAGGTTCATAAGATTGAATATGTAGCGGGTATACTAAAGGCATCGCGGCACGTTGATAATGAAAATTTAAATGATTCCTTTAGTTAACAAAGAGTTAATTTGATTTACTGTGTAAAGTAAGTGAGATTTTGATGAGCGATAAAAATTGTGACATGGTTGATTTTGACGCGTTCGCTAATTATCTCAACACCTTAAAAGGTGAACAGGTTTGTCCAATTTGCCATGAAGAACAGTGGAAATTGCATACACCTAGTGAGGTTACAGAAGCGGATGAAAGCAAAGCACTTGTATTGCCAACATTACCAGGCACCTTCCTCCCCGTTGAAGGGAAGGCAAAAGCGGGTTTCTTCAGAAGTCGCAGCTTAGATCTGCTAATGATGCAATGCCAGAATTGTGGATTTATGCATCTTTTTAACTACAAAACAGTTGAAAAAAATATCAAAGAAAAAAACTATGTAAAGCAAGATAAGGTGGATGGGGATGAAACATCGGGAGGGTGAGTATGTCAAGGCTCAGACCTTAGACGATTTTCAGATTTTTGCCCAGGCACCATACAGAAATCGCCCATTGCATTCTCAGAATAGGTATGTACCATCACACAACTTTGATGCATCGCCGCGGTTCTATACTGCTGGTATAGATGTACCTCAAAGAGGAGATGACATGACCAGCAAATTAGTTACACATACACAAATGTGGATTGGAATTGGCGTTTCATTGTTGGGCATCGTAGCTATCGCGGTGACAGCTTCTTGGACCATATCCAATTCAATCAATGACAAAATAAACTCTTCGCGTCAGGAATTGACTACTGTTATCAACACAAGCAAGTCAGAGGTTTCTGCAAGAGTCGATAAGCTTGAAAGTAAGGTAGATAGTGGTTTTGCTACTACAAACAGTGGGATAAATGATATTAAGCTCATATTGGCAGGACAAAAAAACGCTGATAATGACAGATCATAAAAAGGTTGAATAGTAGCTTTACCCTACTCAACAATGCATCGATTACCCGGCCTCTGTGCCGGGTTTTTTGTGCCCCCCCCACTCCCTATCCCCCCCTACTGCGTTCCCCTTGATTCCACCAGCCCAACATTCACTCAAACCACAATGTAAGATTACCTACAATTTGATATTGACTTAAAATGTCAGATATCCTACATTTAATTCACCACCAGCGAACAGCCTGGACGCGTACGAAGTAGCCGCCCTAGGCACACAAAGATCGGGATGATTCGCTGAACCAGGCTCATTGCAGAGGGTTGTTCGATGAGTAAGCGAAGATGGCGGTCTTTAGTTTACTGCGTTGGTTGTTGTTCTGTTTTCTGGTGGTTGCTGTGGCTGTTAGTAGTTGTCGCCGGGTAACCGGCGCATATCGGGCTGATCACTCCCCGACTCCCTAATTCTGGAAGCGGTGATGGATCCTAACCATGAGTGGTCAGCTCAATGCGGTTCAAGGCTGGACACTTCAGGGGCGTTGTTTACCAGCCACCACACCAAATGCGCCGGGCCGGCGGCACTGCAGCGAAAGCAAGCGCAGATATCCGGCAAAAATCTATGCTGTGTGTAGTCTTGGCGGCTGTTCGCTGGGTTGGTGTCAGCCGCATTTTTTCGCTCTTTAACAAATTAAAAGTTATACATGATGCTTAAAATTAATAATCTAATGTTGGGATATCGCGTGCATCATAAAAGTTTATTCCAATCCCGTAGAATGTCTCTATCCCATCTTGGTCACCAAGATGATCTCCAATAGCGAACGTGTTTGGTCGATTAACTTTCCTGAATATAACTAAATCATTTTCTAATGGAGGTTTTTTGGGGTCATTAGCAATATCGGGTAATGGTTTTAGCTCAGAATACTCACCACCTGCTGGATTATACGCCAAATATAAATTCCTATAATTACCTGGGTTGCCTAAATAAATGGCCTCGTGATATTCATAGAATTTCGAGGAGTAACCTGAAAATAAAAATTCCGCACTATCATCGTAATTGTCAAATGTATCCCCAAGCTCTTTTCCTAGATAGGGTATTCTTGGATGGAAATTTTTATCCTTTACCGTCACAGTGTATAAAATAACTTTATTGTTACTAGTATAAACAAATTGAAGATAGAATTTTTGGAATGAATAGATATACTCATGCATACCACGACTCTCATCATGGTGTTCTATCATTGGCGGCCCAAATATTGATTCGACATATCTAATAGAGACCCCTGTATATAATACATTTAAGTTATCTTCGGCTTTCTTTTGTTTATATGTATCTTTAACATTTGAATATAAATCAAATGACGAATTAACAAAAGAAAACCAGTTACCTATGACAATAAAGGTCGTCGTAACAAATGCTATAACAGTTAAAGCTAGAGGCTTTTTAATTTTCACTAGTGACATCCATATCATTAAATATATAAAAATATCAATACCATTATAATAACAATTGACTTTATTTCAATAGAAACATCATAGCCGGGGCTAAATCCTTCGCATTTTATTGATGGATTTAAAACTTCGCGAGAAAAAACCATAGTCAATGCTATGCGGGCATTTTTAAATAATTGAAAACCAAATAATTCACTTGTGGTTTTATTGCAATGATATAGTGTGGAGAAGATAACATGATCAATACTATTACGATCGATACCGAAACAATGGATACCAAGCCAAGTGCTGTGATCCTTTCCATTGGGGCATTTGCATTCGATATCTCTGACGTTCGTCAGACACAACAAAACATTATCCAGATAGCCCGTGATGCAGAGCTGGCTGATTACTCAAATACAGCCTTCTACTGTCTGGTAGATACTTTCGGTCAGTTAATGCAGGGCCGCAATGTAAGCGTCAAGACCCAGGCTTGGTGGCGTGAACAATCTGAAGATGCACATGAAGCTCTTGCTGGTGATCGAGAGCCAATTGGCCAATGCCTCGCCCTGCTCACTCATTGGATAAAAGCCCATCCAGATGCCCGGATATTCTTCCGTGGCACTGACTTCGATGGTTCTATCCTGGAGCATGCCTATAGAACTAACGGGATCGAATGCCCTTGGCATTGGGGTGGCAAGCGTGACGTACGCACTTATATCGACGCAATGACAAAGGGAAACCGTGGCTATCTACCAAAAACCCACCAGCCCTGCTTTGCGGTGGTTAAGCATAACTCGCTCCATGACGCGATGAACGATGCCGAGCAAATGGCCATTGCCTATCAACAAAATAGCTTCCAGATGGATGCCGAACTGAGGAAGTCCTAGTGACTTCTGCTTATTACAACGAAATTGATCCATACGCCGCCCAGTGGCTCCGTAATTTGATAGCTGCTGGTCATATAACGCCTGGGGATGTTGATGAGCGTTCAATCGAGGATGTGAAACCCGATGACTTACGAAACTACACTCAATGCCATTTCTTCGCTGGAATCGGAGTCTGGTCTTATGCCTTGCGCAACGCCGGATGGCCTGACGATAAACCAGTCTGGACAGGTTCTTGTCCGTGCCAGCCTTTCAGCGCGGCAGGCAAAGGCAGCGGGTTTGATGACGAGCGGCACCTATGGCCACATTTCCATTGGCTCATCAGCGAGTGCCGCCCTGAGCACGTCTTTGGCGAGCAAGTTGCAAGCGGCAACGCAAATGCTTGGTTCGACCTTGTACAAGCTGACCTGGAAGCAATGGACTACGCCTTCGGGATTGTCCCGTTCCCGTCTGCGGGCGTCGGCTCTCCGCACATCCGTGACCGCGCATACTGGGTGGCCAACGCCTACCACGAGGGACTGGAAGGACGGAAAAGAATGTCTGAATGTTCCACTGAACTCATTGCTGGGACGAGTGGCGTGGTTGACAGAATGGCCAGAGCCGAAGGCATTAGATGGGGAAAAGGCAGCAAGGCCTGCCTACGGAGCCAGAACCCAAGCCAGACTAATGGTTTCTGGCGAGATGCTGACTGGCTTTTCTGCAGGGATGGAAAGTGGCGGCCAGTTAGACCCGGCTCATTCCCGCTGGTTAATGGGGTTACCGCAAGAGTGGGACGACTGCGCGCCTACGGCAATGCCATCAATGCAGAAGCTGCGCAAACCTTCATAAATGCATACATGGAGATCATCAATGGCGAAGACTAATGCAGAGCGTAAAGCAGCCCAACGCGAGCGCCAGCGACTGGCTGGTATTGTCCCTGTCGAAATCAAGCTAGATCAGCAAGAGGCTGAGATGTTACGAGAGAATTGTGCAGTTCGCCGGCCACAACGCGAGCCATACGACTTGGATGAATACATCACCATGCTGATCAGGAAGGATAACGCCGAGTTAAAAAAGCAGCTGGCGGCACGGAATAAACGGTGCTGCGGTAAGTGCAAAGACAAACTACCAGGTGACCCAGCAGGTTGTTATTTCCTTGGTGATTCTGAGTGCTGGCAAACCTACGGGTGGCATGAAACCAAATTAACAGTGTGTGACATGTCACGATTGAATTAATGCCCCTATGCGGCGGGGGATGTGTGGAGGTACATGATGCTACAGATGTTGACGCTTGAAGAATGGGCTGCGGAGCGATACCGCAGCAATCCCCCCTCTCTAAATACCTTGAGGCGTTGTGCTAAAGAGGGCCACTTCGCCCCACCTGCACGTAAGGAAGGTAAGTTATGGCGCGTGCGAGAAGATGCTGAGCTAGTTGGCCCACTCACTACTCCGGTCATTAAGCACAATGACAATCCGAAGCTCCAAAGGATATTGAACGATGGCAGCCAGACCACGTAAGAACAATGTTGATATTCCTAACCTGTATCCCCTATTTAGCCGCAAGGCCAATAAGGTCTACTGGCGATACCGTCATCCGGTTACAGGGAAGTACCACGCTCTTGGTGACAATGAGCAGGAAGCTCGTGAGATTGCGATCGAAGCCAATAGCCGACTAGCGGAGCAGCGTAGCCGTCAGATCTTGGCTCTTAGCGATCGCGTCGCTCAAATTAAGGGTAAAAACATAACTGTCAGTACCTGGCTCGACCGGTATTGGAAAATACAGGAAGAACGACTGAGCACCGGTGATATCAAGCCCAACACGTTTAAACAAAAACGTAAGCCTGTGGACCTTCTGCGCCAAAAATTTGCAATGAAATCTTTGCCCGAGGTTGATGCCAGAGATATCGCTTCGTTGTTAGATGAGTACACAGACGCCGGACAGCCACGTATGGGCCAGGTTGTTCGCTCAGTGCTGATCGATGTATTCAAAGAGGCTCAGCATGTTGGTGAGGTTCCGCCTGGCTACAATCCCGCACTCGCAACAAAGCAACCGCGCAGGAAGATCACCAGGCAACGCTTGAGTTTAGAGGAGTGGCAGAAGATTTTCGATATTGCTGATAAACAGCATCGGTACATGGGCAATGCGATGCTATTGGCCGTAGTTACAGGACAGCGTTTGGGTGATATTTCAGCAATGAAATTCAGCGATATCTGGGATGACCACTTACATGTTGTGCAGGAGAAAACTGGTGCAAAATTGGCATTACCTCTTTCTCTTCGATGCGATGCTTTGAACACATCCTTGCGTGAGGTTATCTCTCGCTGCCGAGATTATACTGTCAGTCAGTATCTTGTACATTACTTCCGTTCAACATCAATGGCCTTACGTGGAGCCAAAGTGCCAGGAAATACCCTGACAACCAACTTTAGCAAAGCTAGGGATAAAACAGATATCGATTGGGGAAACGGTACACCAGCTACATTTCACGAACAGCGTTCACTATCTGAACGATTATATAATAACCAAGGAATTGATACTATGAAACTACTAGGGCATAGAAATCGCTCCCAAACTGATAAATACAACGACGACAGGGGTAAAAATTGGATTATCATTACTTGATTTATCAAAAACCAAAGCCCATATTCGGTGAAGAGCCTTCGTTTGAATCTATATTTTTTAATATATCATCTACAAAGGTGTACTCACTTTTATTTTTCATAATAATTATCTTACTGATGTCAAATTTATTTGTTTTTAAAATATTAAGCAACTCAGATTTATTCATGCGACTAAAAAGCATATTTGCTTGAATTTTTGGCTCGCTATTATTAATATCTCTATCAGATTGATTGGGGACGATCAAATAGCGACCATATTTTAATATGGCTCGCGAGGCATGTAAACTACCGCCATTTATATCTGATTGAACCATTATAACACCAGATGATAAGCCAGCTTGAATACGGTCACGTTGGACAAAATTATTCCTGTAAGTACTAGCGTTATAGGGATACTCGGAGATTAACAGCCCACCATTAGTAACTATTTCAGTAGCCAAGTGTTTATTTTCTGCAGGGTAAACTTTTTCCAACCCCTGAGCCATTACAGCAATTGTTTTAGAAGGACTACGCAATGTCGTCTTATGTGCAATAGTATCCACTCCTTTAGCCAATCCACTAACTATATTCCAACCTGAACTAGCGAACCATTTTGTTATATTTCTCGCAATAACAACCCCATGTTCAGTGGGCTCTCTCGTCCCAATAACGGCCAAGCATTTTTTGTTTAATTGCTCGACATCTCCGGCACAATATAAAATTGCTGGGGCATCATCTGTTTTTTTTAGTAAAAGAGGATAGTTCACATCAAAAAAAGAGATTATTTTATGATCATACTTATTAGCAAGGTCGATATTTTTTTGAGCAAAATTAACACAATTGTCAATCATGCTTATCGTGATATCGGTTACATTCAATAGTTTTGCAATATCCAATAGAGGCATATCTTTAAAATCTTTCAGCTTAACTAATGAGTTTAATGTCTTAGCGCCCACTCCTTGTAGGGCGCTCAGAGCCAAGATCTTTTGCGTATCCGGCGATATTACTTGCATCATTCGCTCTCAGAGTTATTACATTTTGGTTCCATATTCCAACCTGTGCATGAGAGGAAGTATGTACCCTTTTTACGATTTAGTTTTCTTACCATATCTCTACCACATTTACCACAAGTCTTTATAACAACATCTTCCGTATAATCACATTTTTCATTTTCATCATTATAACCAGAACATCCCCAAAAGCGAATCCCAGTACTCGAGTTCTTACGAAGTCTTAGGATGTGGCTAGAACAGCGAGGGCAAAGTCGTTCTGTTTCAGAAATGCTAACTGTTTTTGCCAAACAAACACCCAGGGTATGCTTAGCATTTTCATCTTTTAATATAGAATAAGCACGCTGTAATGTTGATCCTGTCGTAATTACATCATCAAAAACCAAGATGGTTTTATTTCTTAGTCTACCTTCATATTTAGGATTTAGAAATAAACTCCCCTCAATTTCTATAGCCCGCTCATCACGTGGAAGAGTTTTTAAGGTTTTCGCACCCTCTTCAAAAACAAATAAATCGGGTATAAATTCAGAGCCAACCTTACTCCTACCCGCTGCGCCATCCAATACAAGCTCGAGCCTTTGTTTTTTTTCCTTCTTAGACGGAATAACAGTAACAATATCAAAAGGTTTCTTCGCTGCGAAAAATTGCGGTATATTATCAACCGCATGAGCAAGTATATCACTCCAGTAATCCGGAGGCGTATAATTCTCAACCAGGTCTTTTCTTGCTATTTCTAACGACAATGCATGCTTATCATGCATTTCTACAGTAACAAGACTTTTCTTGGAAAAGTATCTCCCAAGACAAATTGTAGCCAACTCATCCTTTAAAGTTATAACATTGGCAGATTCATCCAGTGGAACGAAATATAAACGTTTTCTTGGAAAGTCGAAAGTATTTAGCTTTGCACTCAACTCTGCTAACAGGACAATATTATCACACTCGTTACATTCATCTTTAATGAAGTCGGTGCTGAGTACAGCAGCAGGAACTTGAGATACCGGCTTCCTAGATGCCCAAGTGGGTACGATTGGCTTAACCCCAGCATAATAACTAGCGACAATATCCTTATAATCATCACCAATGTATATTACTTTTTCAGATGCTTTGACCCCTAACAAATTCAAAGCTAAACTTATTCCTTTAGGACTTGGCTTCATTCCGGCGCTACCAACATCAGTATAAGTAACTAGAGCATCGAAGGCAGGGAGGTTTAAGTGTTTCAAAAGTATCTCTGCATATTCCCTACCAGAATTCGTTACTATAGCTGTTTTTATTCCTCTTTCCTTAATGAACTCTAGTAATTCCACTGTCTTCTTGTAAGGTTTTATTCTCGCAAGTACATCAGGAGTCATTTCATGATATGCCCGCCTTTCACGAATATCCTCTAATTTATCAGTTGGAGCCAGTGTATTGTCTAAATCAAAAATAACAGCATCTAAAATCATAGCATTTCCTTATGTTTTATTTTTATGTCAAAGACAGTTAAATATACATATATTATTATGTTTTGATAACTAGTTTTGATAATGTTTTGATAACCGTTGCAAATTGAATAATAAAAAACGGGAACCATCAGGTTCCCGTTATCATTTAACGCTAAAAACACACTTACATGTGTTTAACGATAGCGTCGCCAAACTCTGAACATTTCAGCAGCTTAGCGCCTTCCATCAGGCGTTCGAAGTCATAGGTCACGGTCTTGGCGGCGATGGCGCCTTCCATGCCCTTAACAATCAGGTCAGCCGCTTCGAACCAGCCCATGTGACGCAACATCATCTCTGCAGACAGGATGATGGAGCCTGGGTTCACTTTGTCCTGGCCGGCGTACTTCGGCGCGGTGCCGTGAGTCGCTTCGAACAGGGCGCAGTCGGAGCCGATGTTGGCGCCCGGCGCGATGCCGATGCCGCCGACCTGGGCCGCCAGGGCGTCGGAGATGTAGTCGCCGTTCAGGTTCATACAGGCGATCACGTCGTATTCCGCCGGGCGCAGCAGGATCTGCTGCAGGAAGGCGTCGGCGATCACGTCTTTAACCACGATCTCTTTGCCGGTGTTCGGGTTCTTGATCTTCAGCCATGGGCCGCCGTCGATCAGCTCGCCGCCGAACTCTTCGCGCGCCAGCTCATAGCCCCAATCCTTGAAGGCACCTTCGGTGAACTTCATGATGTTGCCTTTGTGAACCAGGGTCACGGAGTCACGGTCGTTGGTGATGGCGTATTCGATCGCCGCACGCACCAGACGCTTGGTCCCTTCTTCGGAGCATGGCTTCACGCCGATACCGCACTGCTCCGGGAAGCGGATTTTCTTCACGCCCATTTCGTCGCGCAGGAATTTGATCACTTTGTCCGCTTCGGCGGAACCGGCTTTCCACTCGATGCCGGCGTAGATGTCTTCGGCGTTTTCGCGGAAGATCACCATGTCGGTCAGCTCAGGCTGTTTCACCGGGCTTGGGGTGCCCTGGTAGTAACGCACCGGGCGCAGGCACACGTACAGGTCCAGCTGCTGGCGCAGGGCCACGTTCAGAGAACGGATGCCGCCGCCGACCGGGGTGGTCAGAGGGCCTTTGATGGCGACGCGGTAGTCGCGGATCAGGTCCAGAGTTTCGTCCGGCAGCCACACGTCTTTACCGTAAACGTGGGTAGATTTTTCGCCGGTGTAGATTTCCATCCAGGAGATTTTACGTTCGCCGTGGTAAGCCTTTTTAACGGCCGCATCAACCACGTGGATCATGGCAGGAGTCACGTCAACGCCGATGCCGTCGCCTTCGATGAACGGAATGATCGGGTTATGAGGAACAACCAGTTTACCCTGGGCGTCAACCGTGATTTTTTTACCTTCTGCCGGAACAACTACTTTGCTTTCCATCAACCTCTCCTTCAAGCGCAATTTTGTTAATGCTTTGTAAGATGCGTGTAGATACTACTTGAATATTCGGTCCGCGCCAATCCGAAACGGATTCGGTTATAATGCGCTTATCATCCGTAATCTCAACCGTTATGAAAAAATTCTCTGTTAGAAATCACAACGTTAAACGATTCAGCAAGCCGAATGCCGCCAAACCCGCCGCGCAGAAGGGGCCGCGCCGCATTGTGTTATTCAACAAGCCCTTCGACGTGCTGCCGCAGTTCACCGATGAAGCCGGCCGCGCCACGCTGAAAGAGTACATCCCCTTCCCCGACGTTTACGCCGCCGGGCGCCTGGATCGCGACAGCGAGGGGCTGCTGGTGCTGACCAACGACGGCCAGCTGCAGGCGCAGCTCACCCAACCGGGCAAACGCACCGGCAAAATCTACTATGTGCAGGTCGAGGGCGCGCCGCAGGAGAGCGATTTGGCGCCGCTGCGCAGCGGCGTCACGCTGAAAGACGGCCCGACGCTGCCCGCCGGGGTGGAGTTGGTGGCCGAGCCGCAGTGGCTATGGCCGCGCAACCCGCCGATCCGCGAGCGTAAATCCATCCCCACCAGTTGGCTGAAAATCACCCTGTTCGAAGGGCGAAACCGCCAGGTGCGTCGCATGACGGCGCATATCGGGTTCCCTACCCTGCGCCTGATTCGCTACAGTATGGGTAATCTTTCGTTGGGTTCGCTGCAGCCTGGTGAATGGAAAACCATCGATTCCCTGTAGACCGGCAATTGAAGGAGGCGCCATGAAACACGTTCCGATCGCACTGCTGTTTACCGCCCTGGCGGCCCCGTTCGCCGCCCCTGCCGCCAGCTTCGACTGCGCCAAGGCGGCAGGCGGCGATGAGCGCGCCATCTGCGCCGACCGCACGCTGAACGATCTGGACGTGCAAATGGCCACCAAATATCAATTCCTGCGCGGCCTGTTCGCCATGGGCGCGCGCGGCGCGATGCAGGACAGCCAGCAAGCCTGGCTGACCAAGCGCCAGCGGTGCGGCGGTGACACCGCCTGCCTGCTGCAAAGTTACCGCACCCGCATCGCCGAGCTGGACGACATCTACCGGCGCATCGACAAACCGCTGTAAGGAGACCGCATGTTCAAACCGCACGTCACCGTCGCCTGCGTGGTGCACGCCGCCGGCAAATTTTTAATTGTCGAAGAAACCATCAACGGCAAAGCGCTGTGGAATCAGCCGGCCGGCCACCTGGAGGCCGACGAGACGCTGGTGCAGGCCGCCGAGCGCGAGCTGTGGGAGGAGACCGGCATCCGCGCCGCGCCGCAGGCGTTCCTGCGCCTGCACCAGTGGATCGCGCCGGATCGCACGCCGTTCCTGCGCTTCTGCTTCGTCATCGAGCTGGAACAGCCGCTGCCGACCGAGCCGCACGACAGCGACATCGATCGCTGCCTGTGGCTGAGCGCCGAAGAGATTTTGCAGGCGCCCAACCTGCGCTCCGCGCTGGTGGCGGAGAGCATTCGCAGCTATCAGCAGCCGGAGCGCTACCCGCTGTCGCTGGTCGGCAGCTTCGCCTGGCCGCATTAAGCGCGCCGGGCAGCACAAGATGAACAGTGCGCCGGCGCGGCCAACGTGGTAAAATCCTGCGCTTGTTTTTATCAGCACGGTTCGTGTTCAAGTTCGTGAGATCCCCATGTCAGACAACAGCCAGAAAAAAGTAATCGTCGGTATGTCCGGCGGCGTCGACTCTTCCGTTACCGCCTATCTGTTACAGCAACAGGGCTATCAGGTCGCTGGGCTGTTCATGAAGAACTGGGAAGAAGACGACGACGAAGAGTACTGCTCCGCCGCGACCGATCTGGCCGATGCGCAAGCGGTCTGCGACAAGCTGGGCATCGAACTGCACACGGTGAACTTTGCGGCGGAATACTGGGACAACGTGTTTGAGCTGTTCCTGGAAGAGTACAAAGCCGGCCGCACGCCGAACCCGGACATCCTGTGCAATAAAGAGATCAAATTCAAAGCCTTCCTGGAGTTCGCCGCCGAAGATCTGGGGGCCGATTTTATCGCCACCGGCCACTACGTGCGCCGCCAGGATGTGGACGGCAAGAGCCGCCTGCTGCGCGGCGTCGACGGCAACAAAGATCAGAGCTACTTCCTCTATACCCTGAGCCATGAGCAGGTGGCGCAGAGCCTGTTCCCGGTCGGCGAGCTGGAGAAGCCGGAGGTGCGCCGCATCGCCGAGCAACTGGAGCTGGTCACCGCCAAGAAGAAAGACTCTACCGGCATCTGCTTTATCGGCGAGCGCAAGTTCCGCGACTTCCTCGGCCGCTACCTGCCGGCGCAGCCGGGCCCGATCGTCAGCGTCGACGGCCAGACCGTCGGCGAACACCAGGGCCTGATGTATCACACCCTGGGCCAGCGCAAAGGGCTGGGTATCGGCGGCCTGAAAGACAGCAGCGAAGATCCGTGGTACGTGGTGGATAAAGACGTGGCCAACAACGTGCTGGTCGTCGCGCAGGGGCACGATCATCCGCGCCTGATGTCCGTAGGCCTGATCGCGCAGCAGCTGCACTGGGTGGATCGTCTGCCGCTGAGCGGCCCGTTCCGCTGCACGGTGAAGACCCGCTATCGCCAGCAGGACATCCCTTGCACCGTGACCCCGCTCGACGATGAACGCATCGAAGTGCGTTTCGACGAGCCGGTCTCCGCCGTCACCCCCGGTCAGTCGGCGGTATTCTACCAGGACGAAATCTGCCTCGGCGGCGGCATCATCGAACAGCGCCTGGCGTAACTGCCAGGCAAAAGAAAAACGCTGCGGTTACCGCAGCGTTTTTTTATTCAGAATTCCACCTGCGCCCCCAGCTCGATCACCCGGTTCGGCGGGATTTCGAACAGGTCCGGCGCCCGCAGCGCGTTGCGCTGCAACAGCTGGAACACCTTGCCGCGCACGCGCAGATACCAGGGCCGTTTGCCCAGCACCAGCGTATCGCGCGACATGAAGAACGAGGTCTCGTTCATGGTGAAGCTCATCCCCTCCAGCCCGCAGCGGTAAAGAATGTCCGTCACGTTGGGCGTCTCGCGCCAGCCGTAGCTCGCCACCACCCGCCAGAAACTCGCCGACAGCTGTTCGATCGCCACCCGCTGCACGTTGTGCACGTACGGCATGTCGGTGGTGACGATGGTCAGCAATACCACGCGCTCGTGCAGCACCTTGTTATGCTTCAGGTTATGCAACAGCACCAGCGGCACCGCATGCGGCGTGCGCTCCATAAACACCGCGGTGCCCGGCACCCGCTTCGGCGGCGCCTTCTCCAGCGACTCGATCAGCGCGCTCAGCCCTTCCTGATTGTCGCGCAATCGGCGGATCAGGCGTGAACGCTCGGTCTTCCAGGTCAGCATGATCAGCAGAATGATTAGCCCGAGCGCCACCGGCAGCCAGCCGCCGGTCGCCAGCTTGATCAGGTTGGCGCCGAACAGCGGCACGTCGATGCACAGCATGACCAGCAGCATCAGCCCGCCCAGATAGCGCGGCCAGCCCCAGTTTTTCACCGCCACGATGCTCAGCAGAATCGACGACAGCAGCATGGTGCCGGTTACCACGATGCCGTAGGCCGAGGCCAGGTTGCTGGAGTGTTTGAAGCTGACGATCACGATCAGCACCGCCGCGAACAGCAGCCAGTTCACCACCGGAATGTAGATCTGCCCGGACTCCTGATCGGAGGTATAGATGATGCGCATCGGCGGCAGGTAACCCAGCCGCACCGCCTGCCGCGTCAGCGAGAACACGCCGGAGATAACCGCCTGCGAGGCGATCACCGTCGCCAGCGTAGCGATCACCAGCAGCGGGATCAGCGCCCAGGTCGGCGCCAGCAGGAAGAACGGGTTATTGATCGCCGCCGGGTTGGCCAGCAGCAGCGCCCCCTGGCCGAAGTAGTTCAACACCAGCGCCGGCGCCACCAGCGTAAACCACGCCAGACGGATCGGTTTTTTACCGAAGTGGCCCATATCGGCGTACAGCGCTTCAGCGCCGGTGACCGACAGCACCACCATGCCCAGCGCAAAGAACGACACGGCCTTGTATTCGAGGAAGAAATTCACCGCCCAGTAAGGGTTCAGCGCCCGCAGCACGCCGGGGTGATGCAAAATGCCGCCGAGGCCCAGCAGCGCCAGCGTCAGGAACCAGATAACCATCGCCGGGGCGAACAGTTTGCCGACGCTGCCGGTGCCGCGTTTTTGGATCGCGAACAATGCGGTCAGCACCAGCAGCGACAGCGGTACGATAAAGCTGTCCAGCTCGGGGGCGATAATCTGCAGCCCCTCGATGGCCGAGAGCACCGAAATGGCCGGGGTGATCACCCCATCGCCGTAAAAGAAGCTGCCGCCCACCAGCCCGATCAGCACCGCCGCCGGCACCCAGCGCGCATCCAGCTTGCGGATCGCCAGCGACATCAGCGTCAGAATGCCTCCCTCGCCGTCGTTGTCGGCGCGCATCACGAAACAAACGTATTTAATGGACACCACCAGCGTCAGCAGCCAGAAAATCAGCGATAAAAAGCCGTAAATCGAGGCCGGCGTCAGGGTGATGCCCTCCTCCGCCGTCAGGCATTCGCGCAGGGTATACAGCGGGCTGGTGCCGATATCGCCGTACACCACGCCGATGGCCGCCAGCGTCACCGCCGGCAGTGGCTGCTTGTTTTTTACGTGCATATAAAGGTCTTTATTTGAGGGTTCACGTTGGCAGTATAGATGCAGCCGCCGCACTTTATTTGCCGCAGCAACAATAAGTTCGCGCCGCCGCGCCGGCGATTTTCGTCGCCTATTTGCGCAGTTCTGCGCCGCACGGCGCCTCCGCCTCACCGCAGACGTATTAGACGCTGGGTTTACCCTCGATTTTGTGGCATGATCCGCGGCATTCGTTGTCATCGTTGTTACAGCCACGCCCGATCGTTACCGTTCGCGGCCGCCGCCGTTACCCCTGCGATACACACAACCTTATGCAGTAAGCCATGTACCGTTCACCGCGTTTACAGGAGTCATCGTGGCGAAGAATTATTATGACATCACGCTGGCCATGGCGGGCATCAGCCAGTCGGCGCGTTTGGTTCAGCAGTTGGCCCATGAAGGGCAATGCAACCGCGAAGCGTTTCAGACCTCGCTGAAAAGCCTGCTGCAAATGGATCCGCCCTCCACGCTGGCGGTGTTCGGCGGCGAAGAACGCAATTTGATGGTCGGCCTCGAAACCCTGATGGGCGTGCTGAATGCCAACAACAAAGGGCCGGGCGCGGAACTGACCCGCTACACCATCAGCCTGATGGTGCTGGAGCGCAAGCTCAACGCCAACAAACAGGCGATGAACACGCTCGGCGAACGCCTCGGCCAGCTCGAGCGCCAGCTGGCGCACTTCGATCTTGAGTCGGACACCATCATCAGCGCGCTGGCCGGCATTTACGTCGACGTGGTCAGCCCGCTCGGGCCGCGCATCCAGGTGACCGGCTCGCCGGCCATCCTGCAGAACCCGCAGGTGCAGGCCAAGGTTCGCGCCACGCTGCTGGCCGGCATTCGCGCCGCCGTGCTGTGGCAACAGGTCGGCGGCAGCCGCCTGCAGTTAATGTTTTCCCGTAATCGTCTGTTCAAGCAGGCGCAAAATATCGTTGCTCATTGTTAATCGATCCCAGGAGTTGCTACCGATGGAATTATCCTCACTGACCGCCGTTTCCCCCGTTGATGGACGCTACGGTGATAAAGTCAGCGCACTGCGCCCCATTTTCAGCGAATACGGTCTGCTGAAATTCCGCGTACAGGTTGAAGTACGTTGGCTGCAAAAACTGGCCGCCTGCGCAGAAATCAAGGAAGTTCCCGCTTTTGACGCCGACGCAAACGCTTTCCTCGACAAAATCGTCGCGGAATTCAATGAAGAAGACGCACAGCGCATCAAAACCATCGAGCGCACCACCAACCACGACGTGAAAGCGGTCGAGTATTTCCTGAAGGAAAAAGTGGCGGCGGTGCCTGCGCTGCACGCGGTGTCCGAGTTCATCCACTTCGCCTGCACCTCCGAAGACATCAACAACCTGTCGCACGCGCTGATGCTGCAAAGCGCCCGTCAGGACGTGGTGCTGCCTTACTGGCGCAAGATCATCGACGCGCTGAAAGGGCTGGCGCAGGAATACCGCGATATCCCGCTGCTGTCGCGCACCCACGGCCAGCCGGCGACCCCGTCAACCGTCGGTAAAGAGTTCGCCAACGTGGCTTACCGCATGGAGCGCCAGTACCGCCAACTGGAGCGCGTGGAGATCATGGGTAAAATCAACGGTGCGGTCGGCAACTACAACGCCCACATCGTCGCCTACCCGGAAGTGGACTGGCATCAGTTCAGCGAAGCGTTCGTCACCTCGCTCGGCATCACCTGGAACCCGTACACCACCCAGATCGAACCGCATGACTACATCGCCGAACTGTTCGACTGCGTAGCGCGTTTCAACACCATTCTGATCGACTTCGACCGCGACATCTGGGGCTACATCGCCCTGAACCACTTCAAGCAGAAGACCATCGCCGGCGAAATCGGTTCTTCCACCATGCCGCACAAGGTCAACCCGATCGACTTCGAAAACTCCGAAGGCAACCTGGGGCTGGCCAACGCCGTGCTGGGCCACCTGGCGGGCAAACTGCCGGTGTCCCGCTGGCAGCGCGACCTGACCGACTCCACCGTGCTGCGTAACCTGGGCGTGGGCCTGGGCTATGCGCTGATCGCCTATCAGGCCACCCTGAAGGGCATCAGCAAGCTGGAAGTGAATCAGGCGCACCTGCTGGACGAACTGGATCACAACTGGGAAGTGCTGGCCGAGCCGATCCAGACCGTGATGCGCCGCTACGGCATCGAAAAGCCTTACGAGAAGCTGAAAGAGCTGACCCGCGGCAAGCGCGTGGACGCCGCCGGCATGCAGGCGTTCATCGATGGCCTGGCGCTGCCGGAAGAAGAGAAAACCCGTCTGAAGGCGATGACCCCGGCCAACTATATCGGCCGCGCCACCACCATGGTCGACGAGCTGAAGTAAGCGCGTTAGACCCACAACGACAAGGCGGCCCACGGGCCGCCTTTTTGCTTATTATTCGCCGCGCAACACCTGCAGCCGGGCTATCTGCCGCCCCTGCGCATCGAAGTTGTCCGCACTCAGCCAACGCGCCAACGCCTGCCGCACCGCCGGCCAACGGTCAATGGTGATGGCGAACCAGTCGGTATCCCGGCTGCGCCCCTTGACGATCACCGCAAAGCGGAAGTTGCCCTCGTAACGGAAGCCGAAGCGCAGCGCGGCCTGGCGCGATGGAGCGTTATGGCTGTCGCACTTCCATTCACAGCGGCGATAGCCCAGCGTGTCGAAGGCATAACGCAGCAGCAGCGCGATGGCTTCGGTGGCGCTGGAGCGCTGTTTCATCAACGGTGACCAGCTGACGTGGCCGATCTCCAGCACGCCGTTGGCCTCGTCGATGCGCATCAGCGCCACCGTCCCCACCGGCGCGTCGCTGGCGGCGTCGAACACCGTCAGATTGACCAGCGTCGGGTTGGCCTGCAGCGTCTCCAGGTGCTGCAACATCGCCGCCGGCGTGTCGGGCCGTTCGATAGACAGATAGGTCCAGTCGCGGCCGTCCGGCGCCAGCTGGAAAGCGTCATACAGCGCGGCGTAATCCCGCTGCGGATCGAGCGGCGCCAGTGAACAGAAACGCCCGCCGAGCGTTGCGCCGCCCGGGCGGCGAGCCGGCTGCCAATCCGGCATCGGTTCGCCAATCGGCTGACCATAACGATTCATTGCCATACGCGCCTCCTGCGGTTAACGGGTATACACGATAAACGAGCTTCTTCTGCCGATTTTGTCGTACAGCGAACGCGCCGGCGCGTTGTACTCCTGGGTCATCCAATAGACCCGATCGCTGCCGCGCGCCTCCGCCAGCCGATACGCCTGTTCGAACAGTTTTTCCGACACTTTATGGCCGCGCGCCTGCGGCGACACATAAAGATCTTCGATATAACAATAGCCCACCGCGCTCCAGGTGGACGGATGGAATACCAGGTTCATCAGCCCCAGCAGCCGGCCGTCGGCATCCTCCGCCACCAGCCCGTACACCTGTTCATCCTGCCCCAAACGTTCGAAGGTGCGATCGGTCACCTGCGGCGCCACCTCGGCGCGGTAAAAGTCGAGATAGCCCTGCCACAACGCCAGCCATTGCGCTCTGTCGTCGCCATTGATTCTGCGGATGGTCACTTCACGATTTGATGGGTTCATAGCGCCTCACGGGGTTAAGATATTATTTCCATTAGGGAAATAACCGAATAGCGGCAGAATACACCGCGCAGCGACGGCGTAATACGGACCAATTCAAAACGCCGGGCAGACCAATTTTAACCGCCGTTTTCCCGCGGCAGCGCGTTGAACACCTGTGCCAGCGTGGCGATAAAACGCACGATCTCGTCCGGCGTGTAGGCCGAGAAACCGAGCACCAGCGCCCCGCGCTGCGGCGCACCGGTGTAAAAGTCCGCCAGGCCGTACAGCCGCATTCCCCGTTCGGCAGCGGCCGCCACCAGCCGTCGCTCCGTCGCCGCATCCGCCAACGGGCAAACCAGCTGCAGGCCGCCCTGCGGCAGCGGCGGGCGCGTCCAGGCCGCGAGATACCGGTGTACCGCGCCGTACAGCGCATCCAACCTTGCCTTGTACAGCGTGCGCATATTGCGCAGATGCTCGGCGTAGCCGCCCTCGTGCAGGCAGTGGAACAGCGTCATCTGCGCCAGCGCCGAGGTGTAGCCGTCCTGAAACTGCCTGGCGGCGACCAATGGCCGCACCAGCTGCGGCGGCGCAATCATGAAGCCGATGCGCAGCCCCGGAAACAGCGTCTTGCTGAAGGTGCCGATGTACAGCGTGCGCCCGCCGCTGTCCAGCCCCTGCAGCGCCGCCTTGGTTTGTCGATCGTAGTTGAACTCGGCGTCATAATCGTCTTCGATGATCCAGGCCCGCCGACGCTGGGCCCACTGCAACAGCGCCAGACGCCGCTCGAGGCTCAGCGAGTACCCCAGCGGGTAGTGATGGGACGGCGTGATGTAAACGCCCCGCCCGCCGCCCGAAGCCTGCATCAGTTGCCCGACGTCCAGCCCCTGCTCATCAATGCCGATCGGCCGCGCCTGCAGCCCCGCCGACTGCACCAGCTTTTTCGCCCCCTGGTAACCCGGCTCTTCGACGAATACCGCATCGCCGGGATCGAACAGCACCTGCGTGCACAGCGCCAGCGCCTGCTGAGAGCTGGTGACCACGATCACCTGCTCCGCCGTCGCCTTGACGCCCCGCTCCCGCTGCAAATAGTGCGCGATCTCCGCACGCAGCTCCGGCAAGCCCTGCGGATCGGCATACCCCAACAGCCGCTCGCCGTGCCGCCGCAGCGCCAGCTTTTCCCACTGCAGCCATGAATCGATGGGAAACGCCCGCAGATCCGCCAGCGAGGGCGTCAACGAGGCCTGGCGGCTGGTGTGCGGCGTATGGCTGACCGCCAGCAACGCCCGGCCGCGATCGCTTAACTCGCGTTCCGCCAGCCGCGCCTCCTGGCCTGCCTGCGTCGCCAGCAGTTCACGGCCGAGCAGCGTATCGCAGCGATAACGCACAAAGCTGCCGCGCCCCACCGTTCGGCTGATGAACCCCTCCGCCTCCAGCCGCGCGTAGGTCTGTTCCACCGTGTCACGCGCCACCGCCAGCCGGGCCGCCAACACGCGGCTCGGCGGCAGCTTCGCCCGCCACGGCAGTTCCCCGGCGGTGATGAGCCGCAACAGGGCCTGGTGCAGCGCCGAACGTCGGGTCAGCCCCTGCTGACGCTGCTGGGTGAAGGCTGCCAGGATTGCCGCGTCGTCCGCGTGTCGTGGGGTGTCACTCATGGGCAGTCTGTTTCTCCGAGCCTGGGGCGATTGCACACTACTCTACCTCATTTTCTCCCAGCGGCGGCGGCAGTTGCGCTGCCCGGCGAAATCCCCTTAAATAAGCCATCGCATTGCGGCTACAGGACTTCCGTCAGCTATGAGCAAGGAGATCAACCAGCGTCTGCTGGAAAAACTGCTGCAGGATCTGGCCAGCGCGGGCGCGATGCCGTTGTATCTGCGCTTTAACGCCTCGGTGCGCCAGGCTATCGAGCAAGGATTGCTGAGCGCGGGGGATTTCCTGCCCAGCGAGCGCCTGTTCACCGAACAACTCGGCATCTCGCGCATCACGGTGCGCAAAGCGCTGGCCTGCCTTGAGCAAGACGGCATCATTGGCCGTTCACGCGGCTACGGCACCTTCATCCAGCCGCAACGGCCCGCGCCGAAGCTGCGCTATTCTTTAGCGGACATCAAAGGGTTCTCGCGCGAGGCGGCGCAACAGGGGCGTCAGCCGGACACGCAATGGATCAGCCGCGAGCGGGTGCCGGCCAGCGCCGCACTGGCGGAAAGGCTCCAGCTGGCGGTTGGAGCGCCGATCTACCAACTCAAACGCATTCACTTTATCGATCGGCGGCCGATGTCGGTGGCGGTGTCCTACGTGGTGGCGGCGGCGATTGCCAACATCGACGAGATTGGCATCTCGCTCTACGACTACTTCCGGCGCAATAGCGTGGAGATGGGCTCGCTGCGCAGCCAGGTCAGCGCGGCGATGGCCGACGACGATATCCGCCAGGCGCTGCAGCTATCAGAACCGATGCCGCTGCTGATCGTGCGCCAGACGTTGTTCGACCACCGCAAGAAGCCTGTCGAATACAGCGAAAGCTTCTGCCGCAGCGACATGTACGAATTTACCAGCGAAAGCTGACCCGTTGCACCTTGCGGCGGCTCACGCCTCGCCCTGCCGGCGGCGGCGAAAACGCACGAACGCCTGGGCATACGCCTCAACGTCCAGCGGATTCACCCGTTTTAACTCCGCCAGCAATCCGGGTTCGATCGCTTCTGCACCGTGCAGCGCACCGCAGACAGCGGTGGCCATCGCGCCGATGGTGTCAGTATCGCCGCCCAGGTTGGCGCACAGCACCGCGCAACGGGTAGGATCGGTTTGCGCCAGCTGCACCATCGCCAGCGCCGCCGGCACCGACTCGATGGTGCTCACCCCGGCGCCGATCAGTTGATATATCCGCTCAGAGGTCTGCTCGGGATCGGCGGCCTCATCCACCACCTGAAACGCCAACTCGATGCGCGCCGCCAGCGAGGGGCTGAACGTCGTCTCCTGCCGGCGCTGGGCATACTCCGCCACGCCCGGCAGCGCCTGGCGAATCGAGGCCCAGTCCGCGCCCTCCACCGCTCGCGCGACGGCCCAGGCGATCGCCACCGCACCGGCGACGGCGATGTCGGATTTGTGCGTCGGGCTGGAGGCCAGCCACACCTGCTGGCAGAAATCCTCCAGCGGCGCGGACGGCAGCACGCAGCCCAAAGGCGAAATGCGCATCGCCGCGCCATTGGTGATGCCGTTGTTTTCCAACTCGGCGATCGGCGTGCCCGCCTTCTGCTCGCTCAACGCCAGTTTGGAACTGGGGCCGAGAATATTCTTGTTGAAGGCGTCAAAACTGTCCACCCAGCGGATCACGTTGCGGGCGATCAGTTCCGGCACCACCTCGCCTTCCGCTTCCCGCAACGCATCGGCCAGCGCTAACGCCATCGCGGTATCGTCGGTATATTGCCCGGCCTTGAAGTAACAGGCGGCGGTGTTCTCCGCCGGCCCATCGAGAAAGCCGTCTATCCAGCCGAAATGGCGCTTAACCCGCTCGCGCGGCCACAGCTCGGAAGGCATGCCGAGCGCGTCGCCCAGCATCTGTCCGTAAAGTGCGCCCGCTATGCGTTCTGCCTGGGTTAATTGCTTCATCCGTCGCTCCTGAGAAAATGTACCGTTGCCTCAATAATACCTTATTAGTACCTTTAAAGCTTATCAAGCGCCCCGGCTCACACTTCCCTTTCGCGGGCAATGCCTGGGGCGTTTAAGTTGCGTTTAATGTTGCCCCGCCGCTGTTTATCCGACGTTTATCAGAGCTTGTCGATAATGTCGGCGAACAAATTGATAACGCTTATTTTAATACATTGCTTCGGCTCTCTTGCGAGCCGGGCGGGTTATACCTACCATAGCCTCAGCACTTTTTGTCAAAATGGTTCAGGTGGCCGCGTTATTCCCTGACACGCCGCAGAGCGTGTTCCCTTTTATCGCGTGGGTGACAGGACGTTCACCCGCATAGTCACAGGAGTTCGCTATGCGAGTACTGGTTGTTGAAGATAATGGTTTGCTGCGTCACCACCTTTCCGTTCAGATGCGCGAGATGGGCCATCAGGTCGACGCGGCCGAAGACGCCAAGGAAGCCGATTATTTCCTGCAGGAACACGCGCCGGATATCGCCATCGTCGATCTCGGCCTGCCGGGTGAAGACGGCCTGAGCCTGATCCGCCGCTGGCGCGCCCATCAGACCAAGCTGCCGATCCTGGTGCTGACCGCCCGCGAAAGCTGGCAGGACAAAGTGGCGGTGCTGGAAGCCGGCGCCGACGACTATGTCACCAAGCCGTTCCACCTGGAAGAAGTGATCGCCCGCATGCAGGCGCTGATGCGCCGCAACAGCGGCCTGGCTTCGCAAGTGATCGTGCTGCCGCCGTTCCAGATCGATCTGTCGCGCCGCGAACTGAGCGTCAACGATCAACAGATCAAGCTGACCGCCTTTGAATACACCATCATCGAGACCCTGATCCGCAACGCCGGCAAGGTGGTGAGCAAGGATTCGTTGATGCTGCAGCTCTACCCGGACGCCGAACTGCGTGAAAGCCACACCATCGACGTGCTGATGGGCCGCTTGCGCAAGAAAGTGCAGGCGGAATACCCGCATGAAGTGATCACCACGGTACGTGGCCAGGGCTATCGTTTTGACGCGAAGTGAACATGATGTTCAACAAGAATAAAAAACCGTTTTCGCTGCGTGCCCGCTTCCTGATGGCGACCGCCGGGGTGATCCTGGCGCTGTCGCTCTCTTACGGTTTGGTGGCGGTCGTCGGCTATATCGTCAGCTTCGACAAAACCGCCTTCCGTCTGCTGCGCGGCGAGAGCAACCTGTTCTTCAGCCTGGCGCAGTGGAAAGACAACAAGCTCACCATCGCCATTCCCCCCGATCTCGATCTCAACTTCCCGACGCTGGTATTTATCTACGACGATAAAGGCAACCTGCTGTGGAGCCAGCGCAAGGTGCCGGAGCTCGAGAAGCTGATCAACAAGGAATGGCTGGAGGAGTCCGGCTTCTACGAAATCGACACCGACACCCGCGTCAGTAGCGAAGTGCTGGGGGACAACCCCAAAGCGCAGGATCAGCTGAAGAATTACGACGATACCGATCAGAACGCGCTGACCCACTCGGTGGCGGTCAACACCTATGCCGCCACGCCTCGCCTGCCGGCGCTGACCATCGTGGTGGTCGACAGCATTCCGCAGGAGCTGCAGCGATCCGACGTGGTGTGGGAGTGGTTCAGCTACGTGCTGTTGGCCAACCTGCTGCTGGTGGTGCCGCTGCTGTGGCTGGCGGCCTACTGGAGCCTGCGGCCGATCAAGGCGCTGGTCAATCAGGTGGGCGAGCTGGAGAACGGCGAGCGCGATCAGCTGGATGAGAACCCGCCCAGCGAGCTGCGCGGGCTGGTGCGCAATCTGAACATTCTGGTGCGCAACGAGCGCCAGCGCTACACCAAATATCGCACCACCCTGTCGGATCTGACCCACAGCCTGAAAACGCCGCTGGCGGTGCTGCAAAGCACCCTGCGCTCGCTGCGCAGCGGCAAGCAAACCACCATCGAAGAAGCCGAGCCGATCATGCTGGATCAGATCGGGCGCATCTCGCAGCAGATCGGTTACTACCTGCACCGGGCCAGCATCAACTCCGGCCAGACGGTGTTGACGCGCGAGATCCACTCGGTGCCGGCGCTGCTCGACAGCCTGGTGGTGGCGCTGAACAAGGTTTACCAGCGCAAAGGGGTGGCGATCACGCTGGACATCTCGCCGGAAGTGACCTTTATGGGCGAGAAGAACGACTTTATGGAAGTGATGGGCAACGTGTTGGAAAACGCCTGCAAATACTGCCTGGAGTTCGTGGAGATCACCTCGCTGCACTCCGAGAAAAACCTCACCATCGTTATCGACGACGACGGCCCGGGCATCCCGGAAAGCAAGCGCCAGCTGATTTTCCAGCGCGGCCAGCGGGTGGATACCCTGCGCCCCGGCCAGGGCCTTGGCCTGTCGGTGGCGGCGGAGATCATCGAGCAATACGACGGCGAAATCGTCATCAGCGACAGCCCGCTCGGCGGCGCGCGCATGCAGGTCACCTTCGCCCGCCAGCACGACACCCACCACAACGAGTAAATTATGCCGCTGCGGCCCCGATCCACGGGGCCAAACTTCCGTTATAATCGCACTCAGGCTCACTCCCCTATCCTGGAATAGAACATGGATTATCAATTAGATCTGGACTGGAACGATTTTTTGCAACGTTATTGGCAAAAGCGTCCGGTGATTCTGAAGCGCGGCTTCAAAAACTTTATCGATCCGATCTCCCCGGATGAGCTGGCCGGGCTGGCGATGGAAAACGAAGTGGACAGCCGTCTGGTCAGCCACCAGGACGGCCGTTGGCAGGTTGCGCACGGCCCCTTCGAGAGCTTCGACCACCTGAGCGAAAACAACTGGTCGCTGCTGGTGCAGGCGGTGGACCACTGGCATGAGCCTTCCGCCGCGCTGATGCGCCCGTTCCGCCAACTGCCGGACTGGCGGATGGATGACCTGATGATCTCCTTCTCGGTGCCGGGCGGCGGCGTCGGCCCGCACCTCGATCAGTACGACGTGTTCATCATTCAGGGCACTGGCCGCCGCCGCTGGCGCGTTGGGGAAAAAACGCCGCTGAAACAGCACTGCCCGCACCCGGATCTGCTGCAGGTCGAGCCGTTCGACGCCATCATCGACGAAGAGATGGAGCCGGGCGACATTCTCTACATTCCGCCGGGCTTCCCGCATGAAGGTTACGCGCTGGAAAACGCGCTCAACTACTCGGTGGGCTTCCGCGCGCCGAACGGCCGCGAGCTGGTGAGCGGCTTCGCCGATTACGTGCTGGCGCGCGAGCTCGGCAGCAAACGCTACGGCGATCCGGACGTTAAACTGCGCGAACACCCGGCGGAGATCCTGCCGCAGGAAGTGGACGCCTTACGGCAGATGATGCTGGATCTGGTGCAACAGCCGGAACACTTCCAGCACTGGTTCGGCGAGTTTATCTCCCAGTCGCGCCACGAGCTGGATCTGGCGCCGCCGGAGCCGCCGTATCAGGCCGGGGAAATCTACGAACTGCTGCAACAGGGTGAAGCGCTGCAGCGCCTGGGCGGATTGCGCGTGCTGCGCATCGGCGATCGCTGCTTCGTCAACGGTGAACTGATCGACACCGACCAGCTGCAGGCCGCAGACGCCCTGTGCCAGCACTTCAGCGTCGATGCCACTTTGCTCGGCGACGCGGTGGACGATCCGTCGTTCCTGGCGCTGCTGACCGCGCTGGTCAACAGCGGCTATTGGTATTTTAACGACTGATTGCGAGTACGCGAACAAGCCACCCTATCGGGTGGCTTTTTTTTATGCTTGCCGCGCCTGCGCGCGAAAACCGGCCAGCGCTTCATTCGCCATGCCCGCCTGCTCCGCCGCCGCGCAAATCTGCCGCCAGGTATTGACGTCTATCGGTATGCCCTGCTCCAGCCGCGCCGCGCGGTTGGCCTCTTCCCATTCTCCCGGCACCGCGATCGGCTGTTCGCCGCTCGGCGGCGACGCCTTCACCCAGCCGATAAACGCTTCGGCCTCGGCCTGCATTTGCGGGGCGTCGAAGGCCTGAGGATCGAGGATCAGGGTCGTCATGCAGTTGAAGATGGCGTCGCTCTCGGCTTTCAGCGTGGCGTCGTGGGTGGTGCGGCCGCCGGAGAGCGCGCCGCCGAGGATCTCGCACATCGCCGCCAGCGCATAGCCTTTGTGCAAGCCGAACGGCAGCAGCGAACCGAACGGCGCTTCATGCATCACCTTCGGTTCGGCAGTTGGCTGCCCGTGTTCGTCGATCAGATAGCCCGGCGCCACCGACAAGCCTTTGTTATAAGCCACCCGGGTCTTGCCGAAGGCGATGCCGCTGGTGGCGAAATCCAACAGCAGCGGCGTGCGGCCCGGCCGCGGGAAAATGGCGCAGAACGGGTTGGTGCCGAAGCGGCGATCGCTGCCGCCGAACGGCGCCACCATCGGATCGCCTACCACGTTGACGAAGTGAATCGAGATAAAACCGGCGCGGGCGCACTGTTCAGCCCAATGGCCGATGCGGCCGATATGGTGCGCGTTGTGCAGCGCCACCGCCGCCAGGCCCAGCTTGCCGGCGCGTTCAATGCCCAGCGCCATCGCTTCGCTGGCCACCACCTGGCCGAAGCCGCGCGCGCCGTCGAGCGTCAGCACCGCGCCGGCGTCGCGCACCACCTCGGCATGCTGATTGAGCTGCAATTGCCCCTGCGCCAACGACGCCATGTAGCTGGGGATCATGCCGACGCCGTGCGAGTCGTGCCCGGCCAGATTGGCCTGCACCAGATGCTCGGCCACCAGCTCGGCTTCACGCGCCGTGCTGCCGGCCTGGCGCCAAATCGCCTGAACGAACTGCGCCAAATGCGGGCTGGCGATGCGATATTCGGTGCTCATCATGCGGTCCTTATGCGTGGGGAATAGGCTTCAACACTATGAGCAACGCCTTGTTGCGGCAAGCGATTATGATAATCGCAAGCGTCCCGTTTTAACTATGGTATCCGCACGTTAGCCCAGGCGACGAAAAGAGCGGGCGCCGCTACTTTAGCCACCCGGCACAAGGCTCAGGTTATGGCGCCCCCACCAGCCAAAAAAGAAAACCCCCAACAAAATTTCGTTTGCTGGGGGTTAAAGATGCACTAATCAGACCATAACTATGGCTATTCGATACCGTATTTTTTCTCGGTTACAAATTTCGGCTCTTTCCAGTTGGGGCCTTTTTTAACAAGCATTTTGTCACCCCATTCAATAACGCCATTCTGACGTAACTGTTCGAACACCCGTCTGAATTCACCATTCCCAATTACTGTAAAATTATGGCGACTAAAGAATCGATCCATTTGGGGATAACCAAACCCATCCTCATTTCTCACCAAAAAGGCAATGACGTCAGAAATTTTTTCTTCTTTTGCCAAGCGTTCTAAATCAATCATTTTAGCATCCTCAACTCTTGTTGTTCAGCAGCGTCTAAAGCCTCCTGCGTATAGAGCAAAGCCTCGCTGTTGCCTAATTGATAATCTTCCAACGTCGCAGTATGCGTATTATTCCACACTTCCCCTTGATTATCTGGCACCGATCCATCTCTAATACCCAAATTGCGATAACGCTCCAATTCCCTGATCTCATGTGTATAAAATCGCCTGTCAGTATCGGTGGGAGGCAGTTCTCCCTTCAAGATTTTTTCCAGGCGGCCGATCATCACTTTGTTAGCGTCTGACTCTGTAAAACGCCCAGTATGCAGCTTCACCTTATCCACGCCGGCACGGTCGATGCTGGCCCCTTTCCAATCCAGATTCTGGATGGGGCCCCCAGCTTTATTGGTGTTGTATTCACGACCGCTGTATTTGCCCCTGGCGTTGGTTTCACCATAGGGCTTGTTCACCATCACATAGATGGCCTCTACACCAATCTCCGTCGCATCCGGCTGCCACAGGATAAAGTCTTGCAGATCCTGCACCACATCCGCCGGGAAGGTGGTGACCACGATGCTGTCCGCCTGCCTGATGCCGGTGCCGGTATGCACTGGCGATTTAGGCCCCGGTGAGCCGTTGCCGGTATGCGCCGGCGCGGCTGGCCCGGTCGGCACCGGGTTGATCAGTATCGTTCTGGCCGGTGCGCCTGCCACCGCCGGCAGCGTGATTTTGTCCAGCCCCGTCAGCTCATCGCGAACGGGTCTGAATACCGGCACACTCGGCGATACGCCGCCAACCCCCGTCCTGACAAAGTTGACGCTCTGTCTCCCGTCGTCGTCGGTGGTGATAAACCCGCGCACCGGCAAATCGACCGAGGTCATGCCGGGCTGGATGGTCGCCCGGCCCGCTGCCGCCAGGCTCGCCTGGAGGGCAAACAAATTGACATCCCGCCCGGGTACCCGGTCGCTCCCTGCACCGACCTCCGACGGGTAGAAACCAAGGGCAAAAGTCCCCAGCACCGATCCGGCGGCGACCACAGTGCCGGCGCGTATACTGCCAATTTCGTAGGCTGCCCGCCACGACGCGCTCGCTGCCCAGCCGGCCAGTTCGCTCGTGGTCGTCATCACGCCTTGCCCGATTACCGACGTCTGCAGCATCGCGGGCGCACGGTTGAGCACCATGGCACCTGCTGCCGCCAACGCCGCATTGGCCGCTTTTAGCTTTTCCGGCGTATACGCCGGAGCGTCCATAATACCCGCTTTGGCGAACAACGCTTTTCTGGCTGCTTCTACCTTGCGTGCATCTTCCGCCTTTCGGGCTTCCTCGGCTTTGCGAGCCTCCTCAGCTTTACGAGCTTCTTCGGCTCTGCGAGCCTCTTCCGCCTTTCGGGCCTCCTCAGCTTTACGGGCCTCTTCGGCCACTTCTCGTTCTACCTGCTTAAATTGTTGATAGGCTGAGGTTAAAGAAGGCACTTCGACATTACGTTGTCGATACCCTGTGCGATCGCTCCCTTTGCCGCCGCCGCTGATCTCATACTGCTCCGTAATTTCTGTCATCACCCTATTATTATCAAGCCAGAAACCCGGTGGGATTGTTCCATTAAGCACCTCGGAATAGGTGGCTAATGACGCCTTATCCTCTGCGGCAGAATTACTGCCATTATGGTTTCCATTAGGAACACCTTGATAATTTCCGATTCCATGTCCGGTATCTATATTCCCTGAGAACCCGACTCCACCTTGATTAGGGAACCCCATGCCTAGTACGTTTTTAACCTGTGAAACGGATGCGATAGCGTTGCTAACGGCAGCTTCCTCCGAGCTTCTAATTCCATCAACACTCACTTGTACTCTGCCGGTATAATCAACACCACTAAGGTAAACCTTTGCGTAAGGCGCCACCGCACGCACTTTTTTTTTGTAACTCTTTCAGCACATTATTAAAGTTGACGTCACTTAAAATGGCGTTCATCTGTCGCTGCATGGCTGCCGCCTGGGTGTTCCCACTGCTGCTACTGTCTCTGCCGCCATTACCGTTCGAGCCGCCTGGCGTCGAACCATCAGGTCGAGCATTGAGATTATCGCCGCTGCCGCCCATATAATCTCCAGCGGTAGGACCATGGCCATTCAGTTCCTGTGGCATATTATTTTCTCCTGGATATTACTATTCCATCAGATGCACTGAAGGCGATTTATTCCCTTTCGGAAAAGCATCAACACACAGAAATATTTCTGCGTCGCTGGACTCTCAATTTTATTTCCGGCTCACAGAGATTGAATAAATCGCCGTTTCATTATTGTTATTGGTCGAGAATTTTGCCTTCCAACGCCGCCAACCGCGATTCCAGCGTTTCTCGGGCCGCTCGTTCTTCCTTAAGCGCCTCAACCAACAGCGCTACCACGCCGTTGATATTGATGCCCCGCGCATCCTTCAGCACGCTGCCGTCATTAAGTTTTAATTCGGTTTGGGTGACCGACTGCGGCAATACGCTCTCCACTTCCTGAGCGATCACCCCGGCCTCCGGTACGCCCTGTTTGAGGTAGGTGTAGCCGCCGATATTGGCCAGCTTGTCCAATGCGCCGGCAATCTGGGTGATGTCCGTTTTCATGCGGGCGTCGGAGCTGCTGTGCCAGGCGCCGTTGGCAAAGGCGTTACCGTCGTTATGGAAAGCAAACCAGCCATCTGCCCCGGTGTTAGCAACGCGGAATACAAGCTTATGGTGGGAACCAAGGATTTCATGGTGGTATACGCTAACATATCTGTCCTGGTGGCCTTGCAGGTGCAACCCATTAGTGACACGCCCAGTGTTGTTATCAACGCTTTTGTTTCCCTGTGCTGAAATCCATCCATCGGGATTGCGTTTGATCAGTTGCCCCACCGAAAGCTCAGCGTTAGCTCTGACCTGGAGTTCATTCCAGTTTCCCTGCCAGTCACGATAAGAGATCACACCCAAATTATCCTTGCCAGGAATAACACGAGTCCCCATTACAATGGATGAGGTGACTCCGCCACCGGTGAAATCACTTTTGACAGACGCAGAGTTATAGACTTGCCCATTGATGAGGGAGGCCGGGCCGGTGGTCACCGCGGAAATACCGGCATTGTGTGAAACCGTTGCTCCGCCTGAGATATCAACACCATTAAGCAACGCAACCCTGCCGGAAGAGAGGTTAAATCCGAAAGGACGTAATGTGCTCCACTGCCCGCTCTGAGCCTGTCCTTCAAGCGTGGCCAGCATATAAAAGTTTTGGCCGTCGTTACGCAGCATCACGCCGGTATTGCCATTTGCCAGCCGAAAACCATTGGCCGATTTGGAGACGATTTCACCGTCGCTGACCACGCGCTGGCGCAGCGTAGACAGCGATTTCAGTTCGGTAATATCGTCGTTAACGCCGTTAATCACCTGAGCATTTTTCTTTTCTTCTGCCATGATTGTTACCCTCTTACGTCCTGTTTGATGGCGGTTAACAGCGCTCATTCCCCCAGCATCCCCTGGCGACTGGGCTCACCACACCGAAGCTGTAAAACCGGTTAAGCACACAGCAACACTGTGCGCATAACCAGCACTTTATCTCGAAGGATAATAGGATTCCCTCACCGCGGGTTGTGTGGTGAACGAAACAACCATGAGACTGGGAACCGTAAAGAGAACAGAAGAAGATAACGGCGGGCGCGCTGAGCCCCGCCGGGCGGATCAGAAAAGGGAATGCGGGCCGGCCAAGCCGGCCGGGGAACGAAGGTGTTTACCGCGCCCGCTCGGCGGCCAGCGCCGCGATGCGCATGATCACCGCCACCGCTTGCTCCATGCCTTCCAGCGTCACGAACTCGTGCTTGCCGTGGTAGTTGTAGCCGCCGGTGAACAGGTTCGGGCACGGCAGGCCGCGGAACGACAGCTGCGCGCCGTCGGTGCCGCCGCGGATCGGCTTCATCACCGGTTCGATGTCGCAATCGCGCATCGCCTGCTGCGCCAGCGCGATCACGTGCGGGTGCTCCGCCACCTGTTCGCGCATGTTGTAATAGCTGTCTTCGATGCTCACTTCGATATAGCAATCGCGCGGCAGACCTTTGCCGACCTCGCGAGCGATGTCCACCATCTTGCGCTTGCGCGCCTCGAACCCTTCGCGCTCGAAGTCGCGCAGAATGTAGTGCATTTCGGCGCGCTCCACGCTGCCCTTGATGCTGCTGAGATGATAAAAGCCCTGGTAGCCTTCGGTGGTCTCCGGCGCTTCGTCCGCCGGCAGCGCCTGATGAATGCGGGTCGCCAGCGACAGCGCGTTGACCATCACTCCCTTGGCGCTGCCGGGGTGTACGCTGTTGCCGAGGATTTTGATCGTCACCGAGGCGGCGTTGAAGTTTTCGCACTCCAGCTCGCCGACGCCGCCGCCGTCCACCGTGTAGGCCCATTCCGCATTGAAGGCCGCCACGTCGAACAGCTGCGCCCCCTTGCCCACCTCCTCGTCCGGAGTGAAGGCCACGCGGATGTCGCCGTGCGGGATCTTGCGCGCGCGCAGGCGCACCATGGCGGTGAGGATCTCGGCGATGCCCGCCTTGTCGTCGGCGCCCAGCAGCGTTTTGCCGTCGGTGGTGATCAGCGTCTGCCCCAGCATTTGGTGCAGGATCGGGAACATCACCGGCGACAGCACTTCATCACCGATGCCGAGCGCAATGTCGCCGCCGCGATAGTTCTCGACGATCTGCGGATTGACGTGTTTACCGCTGAAATCCGGCGAAGTATCCAGATGGGCGATGAAACCGACCGCCGGCACCGGCCAGGCGACGTTACCCGGCCAGGTGCCCATCACGCAGCCGTGTTCGCTGAGCGACACCCGCTCGAAGCCGAGCGCGATCATTTCCTGCTGCAATGCACGCGCCAGCTTCAACTGCCCGTCGGTGCTCGGCACATGCTTTACGTTCGCTTTGGACTGGGTGTCGAAAGAGACGTAGTTGAAAAAGCGGTCAAGTAATTTGTCCATGGTAGCGGCCCCTCAGAATATCGCGTTTCATTATGCGGAACCGATCAGGATCAAATATTGCGTCAGGTCATTTTTAACCAGAATTCGCCAATATCATTAATCTTTGTGATGATTTCTGAGGGGAATAATGCTGTCATCACAGGGTCATTTGTCGCTATCATGATGAAAAACGCGGCATCTGGGCCGGATCGGCTTTCAATTCCGGCATTCAGCGTCTATCATGCGCGCTCGAAAAATTTCCATTGGCGTAACTGGTTTGAGCTTCATTTGATCAGCGGGCATTCCCGCAAGCTCCGGCAGTCTTTTCCAGTTACGGTTCTATCTGCATTAGCCCACGGGATAGAGTAATACGATAAATGACTGAGACATCCTCTCCGACTCCCCTTGTTGAACTGCATGCCCTGAGCAAAGCGTTCGATGGCAAAACCATCATTGCCGATCTGGATCTGACGATTAACCACGGCGAATTCCTCACCATTCTCGGCCCCTCCGGCTGTGGCAAAACCACGGTGCTGCGCCTGATCGCCGGTCTGGAAGACGCCGATGTGGGCCGCATCGTGCTCGACGGCCAGGACATCACCGCCATTCCGGCCGAACATCGCCACGTCAACACCGTGTTTCAAAGCTACGCTCTGTTTCCGCACATGTCGGTGTTCGACAACGTCGCCTTCGGCCTGCGCATGCAAAAGGTGCCGGCGGCGGAACTGACGCCGCGCGTCGAAGAGGCGCTGCGCATGGTGCAGCTGGACGACTTTGCCAAGCGGCGGCCGGGCCAGCTCTCCGGCGGCCAACAGCAGCGCGTGGCCATCGCCCGCGCGGTGGTCAACAAGCCGAAGGTGCTACTGCTGGACGAATCGCTGTCGGCGCTGGACTACAAGCTGCGCAAGCAGATGCAGAACGAACTGAAAGCGCTGCAGCGCAAACTGGGCATCACCTTCGTGTTCGTCACCCACGATCAGGAAGAGGCGCTGACCATGTCGGATCGCATCGTGGTGATGCGCGAAGGCCGCATTGAGCAGGACGGCACGCCGCGTGAGATCTACGAAGAGCCGAAGAACCTGTTCGTCGCCAGCTTCATCGGCGAGATCAACATCTTCGACGCGGTGGTCCTGCAACGCCTCGATCCGCAGCGGGTGCGCGCCAACGTGGAAGGCCGCGAGTGCGACATCTACGCCGATCTGCCGGTAGAGCCGGGCCAAAAGCTGAAGGTGCTGCTGCGTCCGGAGGATCTGCGGGTGGAAGAAGTGAACGACAGCGCGCAGCACGACGGGCTGATCGGCTACGTGCGCGAGCGCAACTACAAAGGCATGACGCTGGAATCGGTGGTCGAGCTGGAGAGCGGCAAAACGGTGATGGTCAGCGAGTTCTTCAACGAAGACGATCCGGACGTCGATCACTCGCTCAATCAGAAGATGGCGGTAACCTGGGTTGAAAGCTGGGAGGTGGTGCTGGCCGATGAAGAAATCGCGTAAAGTCTTCCAGAATGTGGTGATCGTCGGCGTCGTCGCCTGGCTGTTGCTGTTCGTGTTCATGCCGAACCTGATGATCATCGGCGCCAGCTTCCTGACCCGCGACGACGCCAACCTGGTGCAGATGGTGTTCACGCTGGACAACTACCGGCGCTTGTTCGATCCGTTGTACGCCCAGGTGCTGCTGCACTCGCTGAACATGGCGCTGATCGCCACCCTGTGCTGCCTGGCGATCGGCTATCCGTTCGCCTTTATTCTGGCGCGGTTGCCGCAGAAGGTGCGGCCGCTGCTGCTGTTTCTGCTGATCGTGCCCTTCTGGACCAACTCGCTGATCCGCATCTACGGCCTGAAGCTGTTTCTCAGCACCCGCGGCTATCTCAACGACGCGCTGCTGTGGATCGGCGTCATCGACAAGCCGCTGCGCATCATGTACACCTCGGAAGCGGTCGTCCTCGGCCTGGTGTATATCCTGTTGCCGTTTATGGTGATGCCGCTCTACTCCAGCATCGAAAAGCTCGATAAGTCCTGCCTGGAGGCGGCGCGCGACCTCGGCGCCAGCAAGCTGCAAACCTTTATCCGCATCATCGTGCCGCTGACCATGCCGGGCATTATCGCCGGCTGCCTGCTGGTGGTGCTGCCGGCGATGGGGCTGTTTTTCGTCGCCGATCTGATGGGCGGCGCCAAAAACCTGCTGATCGGCAACGTGATTAAAAGCCAGTTCCTCAATATCCGCGACTGGCCGTTCGGCGCGGCCACCAGCATCTGCCTGACGCTGGTGATGGGGCTGTTGCTGCTGGTTTATTACCGGGCCGCACGCCTGCTGAACAAGAAGGAGGATCTGGCATGATCGGACGTCTGCTGCGCGGCGGCTTTATGACGCTGGTATACGCCTATCTGTATATCCCGATCGTCATCCTGATCGTCAACTCCTTCAACGCCTCGCGCTTCGGCATCAATTGGCAAGGGTTTACCACCAAGTGGTACAGCACCCTGCTGAATAACGACAGCCTGCTGCAGGCCGCGGGCCACTCGCTGACCATGGCGGTGCTCTCCGCCACCTTCGCCACGCTGATCGGCTCGCTGACCGCGGTGGCGCTGTACCGCTACCGCTTCCGCGGCAAACCGTTTGTCGGCGGCATGCTGTTCGTGGTGATGATGTCGCCGGATATCGTGATGGCCATCTCGCTGCTGGTGCTGTTCATGCTGCTGGGCATTTCGCTCGGCTTCTGGTCGTTGCTGTTCTCGCACATCACCTTCTGCCTGCCGTTCGTGGTGGTGACCGTCTACGCGCGCCTGAAAGGCTTCGACGTGAAGATGCTGGAAGCCGCGCGCGATCTCGGCGCAAGCGAGTTCACCATCCTGCGCAAAATCATCCTGCCGCTGGCGATGCCGGCGGTGGCGGCCGGTTGGCTGCTGAGCTTCACCCTGTCGATGGATGACGTGGTGGTCTCCTCCTTCGTCACCGGGCCGAGCTACGAGATTTTGCCGCTGAAGATCTACTCGATGGTGAAAGTCGGCGTCTCGCCGGAGGTCAACGCGCTGGCCACCATTTTGCTGCTGCTGTCGCTGGTGCTGGTGATCGCCAGCCAGTGGGTGATGCGCGATCGCTCGCCCAAGGCCGAGTAATCGCACATCACCTTCTGCCTGCCGTTCGTGGTGGTGACCGTCTACGCGCGCCTGAAAGGCTTCGACGTGAAGATGCTGGAAGCCGCGCGCGATCTCGGCGCAAGCGAGTTCACCATCCTGCGCAAAATCATCCTGCCGCTGGCGATGCCGGCGGTGGCGGCCGGTTGGCTGCTGAGCTTCACCCTGTCGATGGATGACGTGGTGGTCTCCTCCTTCGTCACCGGGCCGAGCTACGAGATTTTGCCGCTGAAGATCTACTCGATGGTGAAAGTCGGCGTCTCGCCGGAGGTCAACGCGCTGGCCACCATTTTGCTGCTGCTGTCGCTGGTGCTGGTGATCGCCAGCCAGTGGGTGATGCGCGATCGCTCGCCCAAGGCCGAGTAACCCTTCCCGCCGGGCGCTGCGGCGCCCGGTTGTGATCCCCTTCACAACCGGCACCGGTTGTCACTCCCTGACCATCGGTGCCTATTTCCGCCCCGCCGATTGCAGCGGCGAAAACTTCCCCCTATAACTGAACTCAGGCAAGGTGCCTTATTTTTTTCTCGCTTCCAGGGAGTTTATTCAGCAACGTCGTCATCCATTAAAATATAAAAAGGAACTGCCATGAAAGGTATTATCGATAATATCTTAAGCAAGCTGCAGCTTTTCTCCAAAGCCATGATGGGGCCGATATTTTTCCTGCCGGTAATCGGTCTGATCCTGGCGCTCAGTTCTATTCTCACCAATGCCACATTAATCAATGAACATTCCGCTGTCTTCTCTATCGGTAAAATGATCGGCGATACCTTCTGGCCATTATTCGGCAACCTCGGGCTGATTTTCTGCATCGGCATTACCTACGGCCTGGCCAAAGACAAGAAAAGCGAAGCGGCGCTGGTCGCCGTGATGTGCTTTATCATGTTCCTCGGCGCCAATTCTTCTTATCTGCAATTCAGCGGCCACGTCGCGGCCAAGATCAACGGCGAATATTACGGCACCGGGCAGACGGAGTTGCTGGGTTTTACCGTGGTGGATATGGGCATTTTCCTTGGTCTTATCCTCGGCGTCACCATCGCCTGGGTGCATAACCGCCTGTGCAACGTCGAACTCAACGGCGTGTTCTCGGTCTACGGCGGCGCCAAGCTGGTGCTGATTGCCATGACGCCGATCATCATGCTGTACGCCGTCGCCTTCAGCTACCTGTGGCCGGCGATCTCACAGGGCCTGATCGCGCTGACCGGCTTTATGAAAAGCGCCGGCTCGCTCGGGGTATTCGTCTACGGCTTCTTTGAGAAATTCCTGATCCCCACCGGGCTGCACCACTTTATCTGGTCGCCGTTCCAGCTTACCAGCATCGGCGGTTCGATCGTGCAGGACGGCCAGACCGTCTCCGGCTCGCAGGCGATTTTCCTGGCCTATATGCGCGACCCGAGCATCTCGCCGCTGATGAACGAAGCGCTGCGCTTCTCGCAGCAAGGGATGGTGACCATCTTCGGCCTGTCGGGCGCGGCATTGGCTTTCTATCACACCGCCAAGCCGGAAAAGAAAATGCTGGCCAAGGCGATTCTAATCCCGGCCATCACCACCTCGATCCTGGTCGGCATCACCGAGCCGATAGAGTTCACCTTCCTGTTTATCTCTCCGCTGCTGTGGGTGATCCACGCCGTGTTGACCGCGCTGTCGCAGGTGGTCTGCAACCTGTTCCAGGTGCGCCCCTGGGGCGCCAGCGGGCTGGTCGAGTTCCTGGCCTATAACCTGCCGCTGCCGGTTTCCCTCACCCGCTGGCCGCTGTACGTGGTCATCGGCCTGGTGCAGTTTGCGGTGTATTACCTGGTGTTCAAAACGCTGGTGCTGAAGCTCAATCTGAAGACGCCGGGTCGTGAAGATGATCAGGACGTCAGACTCTATTCCAAACAGGATTACCGGAACCGCAAAAATACCCCGGACGAGCCGAGCGGCATCATTATTCGCGCGCTGGGAGGCAAGGAAAACATTATTTCCGTCGATAACTGTTTTACCCGACTGCGGGTGGAATTAAAGGATATGACGCGGGTGGATGAAGCCGCGTTAAAAAGCACCGGCGCCAAAGGCGTAGTGAAGAATCGCCGTGAAGTGCAGGTAATTTACGGCGTCACGGTCGGCAAGGTCAAAAATCAGGTAGAAAAATATTTAGCGACACTCTAACGCTTTATTAATGGGAGATATCGAATGAAATTAACCGTTCTCGGCGGCGGCGGCGTGCGTTCCCCGTTCCTCGCCAAATCCATCGCCTATAACGCCCATCGCATCGGCATTACCGAAGTGGTGTTTATGGATACCGATGAGCGCCATCTGGCGATCTACGGCGCCCTCACGCAGGGCGTATTCCAGCGCATTCGCGGCGACATTGCTTTCAGCCTCAGCAGCGATCCGCGCCAGGCGCTGCAAGGCGCCGACTACATCATCACCACCCTGCGCATCGGCGGCGAGGAAGGCCGCATCCATGACGAGCGCATCGCACTCAATCACCAGTTGCTCGGGCAAGAAACCACCGGCGCCGGCGGCTTCGCCATGGCGATGCGTTCGATTCCGGCGATCCTCGACTATTGCCGCCTGATCGAACAGGTTTCCTCACCGGACGCGGTCCTGTTCAACTTCACCAATCCTTCCGGCATGGTGACCGAGGCGATCATCAAATCCGGCTTCCAGCGCCGGGTCTATGGCATCTGCGACGCCCCCAGCGAGTTTATCCGCGAACTGGCCGAGCTGCTGGGCTGCCGCGAAGACCAACTGAGCGTCGACTGCTTCGGCCTCAACCATCTTTCCTGGTTCCGCAATGCGCGCGTCAACGGCGAACCGGTCACGGAACGGTTGCTGGCGGATCCGCGCCTGTATCGTGATACCTGCATGAAATACTTCTCGCCAGAGTTGGTGGCGCTGTCGGACAATTTGATGCTCAACGAGTATCTCTATTATTACTACTATCGTGAGCAGGCGATCGCCGCCATCGTCGCGGGCGGCGAGACCCGCGGCGAACAAATCGCGGCGATCAACCGCCAAATGCTGTCAGAGTTAGGCGAGCTGGACATCCCCCACCAGTTGGAACACGCCTTCTCTGTCTATTTCAGCCATTATCTGCAGCGCGAAAACTCCTACATGCAGCGCGAGTCCAACCAGGGCAAGGTGAAAACGCGCGAGATGCTGACGCTGCAACAGTTTATCGAGCAGCCGGACAGCGGCGGCTATGCCGGGGTGGCGATCGACATTCTGGAGGCGGTCAACAGCGGCCGGCAAAAACGCGTGGTGGTGTCGATGCAAAACCGCGACACGCTCGATTTTCTGCACCTGGATGACGTGATCGAAATCAGCTGCGAATTGAGCAGCGCCGGCATTCAGCCGGTCAAAATGCGCGATATTCCCGACACCCAGAAAAACCTGATTTCGCAGGTGAAAGAGTACGAACGGCTGGCGGTGGCGGCGATCCTGACCGGCAACCGCCAACTGGCCATCAAAGCGCTGATGGTGCACCCGCTGGTCAACTCCTACTCGCTGGCGAAAACGCTGGTGGAGGAGTACCTGCAGGCCCACCGCGCGTATGCCGGGCACTGGCGCTAAACGACGCGGCCGTCAGCGGCCGCGTCGTTCAAACCAGGCGGTGATCACATTCTCGAATCCCAACAGACAGTGGCCGAAAAACGGGTTGGGATAGTAGATATCGTGATCGTATTTTTGCCGGTCCTCAAACAGAAAGGTCATGTCGGCCTGCTGCGCCAGCGGGCTGTCGCCGTCGCCGCAGAAGGCCGCCAGCAGAATGCGGTTACGTTTCACCGCTTCGCCCCAGCTCAGCGCCGAGCCGCTGTTGCCCGACTTTGAAATCACGATCACCATGTCGAAGCGAAAGCGCGTCTCACGGTCAAGAATGTCGAAATCCGGCCACAGCGACAGATAACTGTCTACACCCAGCGTCATAAACTTGTTGTACATATATTGAGCCACCAGCTGCGAAAAACCGCTGCCGTGGATCAGGATCTTGCCGTTGTCGAGCAGATCGAGAAACTGCGTCTGCTGGGTCGGCGGTGCCGCCGACGTAGCGCGTTCCGCCTGGTAGGCCGGCGCCATCGTCAGGTTGAACTTGATGAAATAGACCAGTTCGAGATAGCCGCGAAAGCCCAGCTTTTTAGCCAGCCGCACCAGCGTCGAGGGGGAACTGTAGCAGCGTGCGGACACCGCACGGATGCCGTCGTCGATGCAGGCGTCCGGGTTGTCGAGAATGCAGTGCAAAATCGTCAGATCCGTCTTGCTGAGCTCAGTCTGGCTGAAGACCTGTTTGAAATTCATCGCTGCCCTCGTTTATTCGCCAAAATTATTGTTTCGCACGCGCTTCACCGCCTGTCCAGCGCGAGACACACAAATTGTGATGCGCTTTAAGGCGCTGAACCCCTTGATTTGCCAGTGGGATAACCGCCTTTACCCACCCCGCCCCGGCCCCTATAATGGCCCCTTTCTGGGGTATGGCGCGGCCGAAAACGGCAGCCCATACGGGTTCGGCTCACTACTGCTGAAGGATACGCTGCATGAAAAAGTGGTCACATCTGCTCGCAGCCGGGATGATGGCGCTGAGTTTCTGCTCTGCAAACGCCTCTGACGGCAAAACGCTGTATTTCTATAACTGGACTGAATACGTCCCGCCGGGGCTGCTGGAGCAGTTCACCAAAGAAACCGGCATCAAGGTGATCTATTCCACCTATGAATCCAACGAAAGCATGTACGCCAAGCTGAAGACCTACAAAGACGGCGCGTACGATCTGGTGGTGCCTTCCACCTACTTCATCGCCAAGATGAGCAAGGAAGGCATGCTGCAAAAAATCGACAAGAGCAAGCTCAGCCACTTCAAGGATCTCGATCCCACCCTGCTGAACAAGCCGTTCGATCCCAACAACGACTACTCCATTCCTTACATCTGGGGTGCCACCGCCATCGGCGTCAACAGCGACGCGCAGGATCCGTCCACCGTCACCTCCTGGGCCGATCTGTGGCAACCGCAGTACAAAGGCCGCCTGCTGCTGACCGACGACGCGCGTGAAGTGTTCCAGATGGCGCTGCTCAAGCTGGGCTATTCCGGCAACACCACTGACCCGAAAGAGATCGAAGCCGCCTACCACGAACTGCAGAAATTGATGCCGAACGTGCTGGCCTTCAACTCCGACAACCCGGGCAACCCGTTTATGGAAGGGGAAGTCAACGTCGGCATGGTGTGGAACGGTTCGGCCTTTGTGGCGCGCCAGGCCGGCACGCCGCTGGAGATCGTCTGGCCGAAGGAAGGCGGGATCTTCTGGATGGACAGCCTGGCCATTCCGGCCAACGCGCGCAACGTCGAAGGGGCGCTGAAACTGATCGACTTCCTGCTGCGGCCGGAAATCGCGGTGCAGGTGGCGGAGACCATCGGTTACCCGACGCCGAACCTGGCGGCGAAGAAGCTGCTGTCGCCGGAGATTGCCAACGACAAGTCTCTCTACCCGGATAAGGCGGTGATTGAGCACGGCGAGTGGCAAAACGACGTCGGCGACGCCAGCACGCTGTACGAAAGCTACTTCCAAAAGTTGAAAGCCGGGCGCTGATCGTCAAAGCAACGTGATTAACTTCGCTATCCACCATAAGGTGGATAGCGAAGTTGCCTGGATCTATTACATTATTCAATAAGGCACGACCCTGTAATAATACGGCAATGTTAATGCATTGGATAAATCTTGTAATTATGCATGGATAGCGGTATATTGACTAGATCATTACATTTTTTTATTTATTATGAGGTGGTGGATGCGTATCGGAATTGCGAGCAATGGATACCCTGAAAAGCGGTGCATTACTGGGAATAAAAGCAACGACTTCCTCAACTTCGATAAAAAGAATCTATTCAAATACATTAATTTCCTGAACGGTAAACTGTTAAAAAAAGCGCCGTCATTCCTTTTTAAACCGCTTGCAGAAAAGTCCTCTGATAATGTTGATGTATTTCACTTTTTCAATCATGTCGGGCTAATAAATAAAAAGTGGGTTGCAACCTTTGAAACGGCTATCCCAAGAGTTCCGGGAATCATGGACACCCATAGAAAACCGGATGGGGAAAATGGCTATGTTCAGAACAAAAAGATCGCAACGTTGCTGTCAGCCATCGCTGACAATAATTGCCTCGGTATTTTAGCATTATCGCAATCCGCTTATAATATTCAAATGGCTGTGCTTGAAGCATACCCCGCCCTTGCCGATTCAGTTAAAAGCAAGATGCGCATCGTTCATCCGCCTCAGCAACTGCTGGTATCATCGATAGCCGACAAGCCGGCCGGCTCAGACAAGGTCAAGCTCATCTTTGTCGGCCGGGACTTCTACCGTAAAGGCGGCGCTGAAATCGTCCTTGCCGTCAGCGAGCTGATTGAGAGCGGAGATATTTTGGCTGACGACATTGATGTGACCTTGATCGGCGATCTGAGCAAAAGAGACAATTATGTTCATGGAGAATTCAAGGATGACCTGCCATTCTATGAGCGCATTGAGTCACTCGTAAAAGATTTATCCTGCATTTCCCATTTTGCATCAGTTCCTAATGAGCAAGTGATGCAAAAATTCATTACCAGCCAGATTGGGTTGTTGCCAACATGGGGTGACACTTATGGTTATTCTGTATTGGAAATGCAGGCCTGCGGATGCCCGGTGATGACAACCAGCGTTCGTGCGCTGACAGAAATAAACCCCGCGGAATCAGGCTGGATGATCGACGTGCCATGCAATAAATTCAAAGAGATTGTCATCAGTAGTTTCAATGACAAAGAGAAAGTTCGCAGTGCCATTGTGGCCGGGCTGAAGAAAAATATATCCAGCGCCGTTGCCGATAAAGCAGAAATTATCGTCAAAGCGCAAGCATCAATCGAGAGAATAAAAAGCGCGCATGCTCCCGACGCTTATTTCAAGTTGATCGACGCTATCTACAAAAGTAAATAGGAAATTTCTTTTTATTATTATTATTATCGCATCAAACGCCGAATGCGTTAATGTCGACGAAAAAAGCAGATCCGAACAACTCGCATCTGCTTTTTTCATTCCCAAACACCGTTATGGCCTGTCGGCTCGCGCCACCTTGCCCACCAGGAACTTGTGCACAAAACGCGGCACCACTTCGCTGGCCAGACCGTAGTGTTTCTCGTCGAACTGGCTCTCTACCTGGCTCGGTTCCAGGTTCAGCTCCATCGCGTAAGCGCCGCCCAGCCGCGCCTCATGCACGAAGCCGGCCGCCGGATAGACATGGCCGGAGGTGCCGATGGCGACGAAGAAATCGGCCTTGCTCAGCGCCTGGTAGATGTCGTCCATGCCCAGCGGCATCTCGCCGAACCACACCACGTGCGGCCGCAGCGGCGCCGGGAACTGGCAGCAATGGCAACGATCGTCAACGCTGAGATCGCCGGGCCATTCGAACACCTGCCCCGACTGGGTGCAGCGCACCTTCAGCAACTCGCCGTGCATGTGCAGCACCCGCTTGCTGCCGGCGCGCTCATGCAGGTTATCGATGTTTTGCGTGACCAACAGGAAGTTGTCCCCCAGCCACTCTTCCAGATCCGCCAGCGCGCGGTGCGCGGCGTTCGGGGCAATGTCCTCCGTCTGCAGCTGGCGGCGGCGTTCGTTGTAAAACGCCTGCACCAGCGCCGGATCGCGCTGAAAACCTTCCGGCGTGGCGACGTCCTCCACCCGGTGCTCTTCCCACAGCCCATCCGCGGCGCGGAAGGTGCGAATACCCGACTCGGCCGAAATGCCGGCCCCGGTCAACACCACCACAAACGGCTTTTTCAGCTCGGCCGCCGCCATGGTGTCACGGTGAAAAATGCGTGAACGAAAGCGCTGATGCAGCACATGCTTACTCTTGCGAAACTGACACAGCCGATGGCGAGTGTGCATTAACTCTCTCCTTACTTTTCCCTGTTTACCCTTCTTACTGGACGTTGAGGCGTGGTGGGCTGCATACATTCACGCCCGGCCTCAACGCCCATTACGTTGGGCGCGCCAAATTGAGGAACGCCGCGCCGCGCACGCCGCCGGCGTCGCCATAGCGCGCCTTCTCGATGCGCGGCAGCCGGGCCACCCGCAACAGGTGCGCCGGCAGCCGCTGCGGCAACGCCTGGTAAATGGCGTCGAAATTCGACAGCCCGCCGCCGATCACCACCAGGTGCGGATCCAGCACCGTCAGCAGGTTACCCAGGCAGATCGCCAGCACGTCCATAAAGCGATCGACGTGAGCCACCGCCTGCGGCTCGCACGCCTGATAATGCGCAATGATCTCGGTGGCAGGCAAGCGCCGGCCATAGAAATGGGCGTACATCCATTCGAAACCGCGGCCCGATATGTAATTTTCAATGCAACCGTGATGGCCGCACCCGCAGGCAACGCGAGGCACATCACGCCCCAGCACCTCGAGCGCGTCCACCGGCAGGCGCAAATGGCCGAACTCGCCGGCGATATAGTTGCGCCCAGGCACCGTCTTGCCATCGACGATCAGGCCGCCGCCCACGCCGGTGCCGAGGATGATGCCCAGCACCGTCGGGTAGCGGCGGAACTCGTCGTCCCAGGCTTCCGACAGCGCAAAACAGTTGGCGTCGTTGTCGACGCGCACCTCGCGCCCGATCAGCGCCGCCAGATCGCGCGGCAGCGGCCGCCCCATCGCCGCCGGCACGTTGGCGGTAAACAGCGTGCCATCATCATCGTTGGGCAGGCCCGGTATGCCGATGCCGACGCTGCCGCGCCGGCCGCAAAACGCATCCGCCTCAAGGGTCAGATCGCACAGCGTGGCCAGCAGCTGCCGGTAATCTTCACGCGGCGTCGGCACCCGTTTTTGCCAAATGCGCTGCAGGTTGCCGTCGAACACCCCCAGCTCAATCTTGGTGCCGCCCATATCGAAACCGTAGTACATAACCCACCCCCAGGCTAAAAAAACGGGGCGGCATCGCTGCCTCCCCGTTGGTGTTATTGTCCGCTCAGCACCCGCGCCGGATCGATGCGGCTGGCGCGCCTCGCCGGATACCAACTGGCCAACAGGCTCAGCACGATGGCGGTAGCCAGTACGATCAGCACGTCCAGCCAGTGCAGCTCGGAAGGCAGGAAGTCAATGAAGTAGATATCGCCCGACAGGAAGGAATGGCCGACCAGCTTCTCGATGCCGCGGATAATGTTGGTCAGCTGCAGCGAAGCGATCACCCCGATCACCACGCCGCTCAGGCTGCCCAGCAGCCCGGCCAAGAGTCCGTACCAGATGAAGATGGCGCGGATAAAGCCGTCTTTGGCGCCCAGGGTGCGCAGCACCGCGATGTCGGCGCTTTTGTCTTTCACCGCCATCACCAGCGTGGAGACGATGTTGAAGCAGGCCACGCCGATCACCAGCACCATCGCCAGATACATGATGGCGCGGATCATCTGGATGTCGCGGTACATGTAGCCGTACTTGCCGATCCAGCTTTTGATGTAGATATAAGAATTGGTCACTTCGCCGGCGTCGCGCACCAGTTTGTTGGCGGCGAATACGTCGTTCACCTTGATGGCGATACCCGTGACGCTGTCACCCATGTCGAGATACTGCTGCGCGTCGGCCAGCGGCACCAACGCCAGGCTGTGATCGAGCTGGCCGCTGAGCTGCAAAATGCCGGTCACGTGCAGGCGAATGCGCTTCGGCTGCAGCAGCTTCATCTCCGGGTCGCTGTTGGGGATCATCACCGTCACATAGGCGCCCTGCTTGACGCCCAGCGCGTCGGCCACGCCCTTGCCGAGGATCACCTGCTGCTCGCCGGGCTTGAAGTTGGCCCAGGCGTCGCCCTGCACATACTGCGGCAGCGCGCTCAGCCGGCTCTCCTGCTGCGGATCCACGCCTTTGACTTCCACCGCGCGCAGCTGCGCGCCGTTTTCCATCAGGCCGGTAAAGTTAATGTACGGCGCGGCGGCCAAGATACCCGGCACCTTTTCCACCCGCTGCAGAATCGACGGCCAGCCGCTGAACGGCTGATTGACCGGCTCAAGCTCGCCGTGCGGCACCACCGCCAGAATGCGGTTCTTCAGCTCGCGCTCAAAGCCGTTCATTGCGCTCAGCCCGACGATCAGCACCGCCACCCCCAGCGCAATGCCGATGGTGGAGATGACCGAGATCAGCGACACCATGCCGCCGCGTTTACGGCCGCGGCTGAAACGCAGGGCCGTCAGGAAGGACAGTGAGGCTCCCGCCATTACTCGGCCCCCATCAGGGTCAGCTGCGCCTGCAGGTGGCCGTCGGCCATTTCCAGCTGGCGGCTCAGGCGCTTGGCCAGCTGCAGATCGTGCGTCACCACCAGGAAAGCGGTGCCCTGGCGCACGTTCAGCTCGCCCAGCAGATCGAAGATGCTGTCCGCGGTGCGTTTATCCAGGTTACCGGTCGGTTCGTCCGCCAGCACCAACGCCGGGTTGTTGACCAACGCGCGCGCGATCGCCACGCGCTGACGTTCGCCGCCGGAGAGCTCGGACGGGCGGTGCTTGCTGCGTTTTTCCAGCCCGACCGCCGCCAGCATCTCCCGCGCCTTCTCCTGCGCCTGCGCCGGCTTGGCGCCGCCGATCAAGAGCGGCATGGCGGCGTTTTCCAGCGCGGTGAAGTCCGGCAACAGATGGTGGAACTGGTAGATGAAGCCCAGCTGGCGGTTGCGCAGCTCGGCCTTGGCCGCCGAAGACATGGCGTTCAGCGATTCGCCCTTGAAGATCACCTCGCCGGAGGTCGGCGAGTCCAGTCCGCCCAGCAAGTGCAACAGGGTGCTCTTGCCGGAACCCGAGCTGCCGACGATCGCCATCATCTCGCCCTGCTGCATGGCAAAGCTGACATTGCGCAGCACGTCGGTGTGCAGATTGCCTTCCTGATAGGTCTTGCACAGGTTGTCACACTGCAGCAAAAGATGGTTACTCATAACGTAAAGCCTCAGCGGGTTGTACGGCGGCAGCGCGCCATGAAGGATAAAGCGTGGACAACAGAGAAACCGCCATCGCCACCACGGCGATGATCGTCACCTGCAGCGGATCGACCGCCACCGGCAGCGAAGCGCCGTCGATCAAGGCGCCGAGGATCGGCATCAGATTGTTCAGATTGGTAGCCAGCAGCACGCCGAGCAGCGTGCCGAGCAGCGAACCGATGATGCCGGCGCTGGCGCCCTGCACCATAAATACCGACATGATCTGGCGGCGGGTCAGCCCCTGAGTCTGCAGAATGGCGACTTCGCCCTGCTTCTCCATCACCAGCAGGCCGAGCGAGGTGATGATGTTAAACGCCGCCACCGCCACGATCAGGCTGAGCAGCAGCCCCATCATGTTCTTCTCCATGCGCACCGCCTGGAACAGCTCGCCCTTGCGATCGCGCCAGTCTTTCCAGACGGTGCCCGCCGGCAGCGCCTGTTGGCTGAGGGTATCGACCGTCAGCGGCTGTTGCAGGAACAGGCGCCAGCCGGTGATGTTGCCGGCCGGGTAACGCATCAGGCGCGAAGCGTCCTGTTGGTTGACCAGCAGCTGATAGCCGTCCACCTCGCTGTTGGCGTGGAAGGTGCCGATGAGGGTGAACAAACGCTGGCTGGGAATGCGGCCCATTGGCGTGAACTGGCTGGCGCTCGGCACCATCACGCGCAGCGAATCGCCGCGCTTGACGCCAAGTTGCCCCGCCAGCTGTTCGCCGATGATGATGTTGTATTGGCCCGGCTGCAGCTGCTGTTGCTTGACGTTGACCAGATATGGGGTCAGCGGATCGGCCTCGTCGGGATTGACGCCGAGCATCACCCCGACCGCCACGCTGCGGGCGCTTTGCAGCACCACGTCACCGGTGGTCAGCGGCGCGACGCGCGTGACGCCCTGCAGCTTCTGCACCTCGGAGGCCGGCAGCTGCTGCGGGTTGACCGATCCTTGCGGACTGGTGACCAACGCCTGCGGCATCAGGCCGAGAATGTTGTTTTCCAGATCCTTTTCGAATCCGTTCATCACCGACAGCACGGTGACCAACGCCATCACCCCCAGCGTAATGCCGATGGTGGAAAGCCAGGAAACAAACCGCCCGAAGCGGTCTGAGGCTCGCCCGCGCATGTAGCGCAGGCCAATGAATAACGCGACAGGTTGATACATGAAATCCGTTTGATAGCCGTGGCTTAAGCAAAGTGATCATGGATAATAAAGGCTCTCCCTCGTTTAGGGAACACCCGACGGCCTTTTATTGCGTGGCGCAGACGAGAGCGGTGGCGGCAGATTAGCGCAAGATTTACCCGTCGCTGCAAAAAATCGACGGCGTTAACCGGTTAAATAACCGGCAAAAAAGCGATGGACAGCGCTTTTTGCTGTGTCAGTTTGCCGGCCGCTGGGCTACTATAAACAGCATAAAAGCGCTGGGTTATCCGTGCCGGGACGCCCTCTAACACATTGATTAAAGATACCTGAATGAGCACTTCCGATAGCCGTAACCGTTCTTCATCCCCTCGTTATTCTCTGCCCGATCGCGCGGGCGATCTGCGCCAGCTGGGGCAACTGACCGGCGCGGCCTGCGCCGTGGAGTGCGCCGAGATCGTCGAGCGCCACCCTGGCCCGGTGATGCTGATCGCGCCGGATATGCAAAACGCCCTGCGGCTGCGCGACGAGATCCAGCAGTTCACCGATCAGATGGTGACCACGCTGTCCGACTGGGAAACCCTGCCGTACGACAGCTTCTCGCCGCATCAGGAAATCATCTCGGATCGTTTGTCGAGCCTGTATCACCTGCCGACCATGGCGCGCGGCGTGATCATTCTGCCGGTCAACACCCTGATGCAGCGCGTCTGCCCGCACGAATTCCTGCACGGCCACGCGCTGGTGATGAAAAAAGGCCAGCGCCTGTCGCGCGATAAGCTGCGCGCGCAGCTGGAACAGGCCGGTTACCGCAGCGTCGATCAGGTGATGGAGCACGGCGAATTCGCCACCCGCGGCGCATTGCTCGATCTTTACCCGATGGGCAGCGATGAGCCTTACCGCATCGACTTCTTCGATGACGAAATCGACAGCCTGCGCATCTTCGACGTCGATACCCAGCGCACGCTGAGCGAAGTCGAGGCCATCAATCTGTTGCCGGCCCACGAGTTCCCCACCGACAAGAACGCCATCGAGCTGTTCCGCAGCCAGTGGCGCGAGCAGTTTGAGGTGCGTCGCGACGCCGAGCACATCTATCAGCAGGTCAGCAAAAGCGCCTGGCCCGCCGGTATCGAATACTGGCAGCCGCTGTTCTTCAGCCAGCCGCTGCCGTCGCTGTTCAGCTACCTGCCGGCCAATACGCTGATCGTCAATACCGGCGATCTGGAGGGTGCCGCCGAGCGCTTCTGGCAGGACGTCAACCAGCGTTACGAAAGCCGCCGCGTCGATCCGATGCGCCCGCTGCTGGCGCCGGATACGCTGTGGCTGCGCGTTGACGCGCTGTTCGGCGAGCTGAAAGCCTGGCCGCGCATCGCGCTGAAAACCGATGAGCTGCCGGCCAAGGCCGGCAATACCAATCTGGATTACCATGCCCTGCCCGATCTGGCGGTGCAGGCGCAGCATAAATCCCCGCTGGATAATCTGCGGCGCTTTATCGAAGGCTTCGACGGCAGCGTGATTTTCTCCGTCGAGAGCGAGGGGCGGCGTGAAACGCTGCAGGATCTGCTCGGCCGCATCAAGCTGGCGCCGGCGCTGATCCAGCGTCTCGATCAGGCGGAAACCGCGGGCCGTTACATGATGGTCGGCGCCGCCGAACACGGTTTCCTCGACGGCCTGCGCCAGCGTGCACTGATCTGCGAAAGCGATCTGCTCGGCGAGCGCGTCAGCCGCCGCCGGCAGGACAACCGGCGCACCATCAACACCGATACCCTGATCCGCAACCTGGCGGAGCTGCATCCCGGCCAGCCGGTGGTGCATCTGGAGCACGGCGTTGGCCGCTATGTCGGCCTGACCACGCTGGAAGCCGGCGGCATCAAGGCTGAATACCTGATCCTCTCCTACGCCGGTGAGGACAAGCTGTACGTGCCGGTCTCATCGCTGCACCTGATCAGCCGTTACGCCGGCGGCGCGGATGAAAACGCCCCGCTGCACAAGCTGGGCGGCGACGCCTGGACACGCGCGCGGCAAAAAGCGGCCGAACGGGTGCGCGACGTGGCGGCGGAGCTGCTGGATATTTACGCCCAGCGCGCCGCCAAGGCCGGTTTCGCCTTCAAGCATAACCGCGAACAATACCAGCTGTTCTGCCAGACCTTCCCATTCGAAACCACGCCGGACCAGGAACAGGCGATCAATGCGGTGCTGAGCGACATGTGCCAGCCGCTGGCGATGGACCGCCTGGTGTGCGGCGACGTCGGCTTCGGCAAAACCGAAGTGGCGATGCGCGCCGCCTTCCTGGCGGTGGAAAACGGCAAGCAGGTGGCGGTGCTGGTGCCGACCACCCTGCTGGCGCAGCAGCACTTCGACAACTTCCGCGATCGCTTCGCCACCTGGCCGATCCGCATCGAGATGATGTCGCGCTTCCGCAGCGCCAAAGAGCAGCAGCAGGTGCTGGACGACGCGGCCGAAGGCAAAGTGGACATCATCATCGGCACGCACAAACTGCTGCAGAGCGATCTGCGCTGGAAGGATTTGGGGCTGCTAATCGTCGATGAAGAGCACCGCTTTGGCGTGCGCCACAAGGAGCGCATCAAAGCGATGCGCGCCGACGTCGATATCCTGACGCTGACCGCCACGCCGATCCCGCGTACGCTGAACATGGCGATGAGCGGCATGCGCGATCTGTCGATCATCGCCACTCCGCCGGCGCGCCGCTTGGCGGTGAAGACCTTCGTGCGCGAATACGACAGTCTGGTGGTGCGCGAGGCGATCCTGCGCGAAGTGCTGCGCGGCGGCCAGGTTTACTACCTCTACAACGACGTGGAAAACATCGAGAAAGCGGCGCAACGCCTGGCTGAGCTGGTGCCGGAGGCGCGCATCGCCATCGGTCACGGTCAGATGCGCGAACGCGATCTGGAACGGGTGATGAACGATTTCCACCACCAGCGCTTCAACGTGCTGGTGTGCACGACCATCATCGAAACCGGCATCGATATCCCCAGCGCCAACACCATCATCATCGAGCGGGCCGATCGCTTCGGCCTGGCGCAGCTGCACCAACTGCGCGGCCGCGTCGGGCGTTCGCACCATCAGGCTTACGCCTATCTGTTGACGCCAAACCCGAAAGCCATGGGCACCGACGCCCATAAACGGCTAGAGGCCATCGCGTCGCTGGAAGATCTCGGCGCCGGTTTCGCGCTGGCGACCCACGATCTGGAGATCCGCGGCGCCGGCGAGCTGCTGGGCGAAGACCAGAGCGGCCAGATGACCACCGTCGGCTTCTCGCTCTATATGGAATTGCTGGAAAGCGCCGTCGATGCGTTGAAAAACGGCCGCGAACCGTCGCTGGAAGATCTCACCAGCAGCCAGACCGAGGTAGAGTTGCGCATGCCGGCGCTGCTGCCGGAAGATTTCATTCCCGACGTCAATACCCGCCTGTCGCTGTATAAGCGCATCGCCAGCGCGAAGAACGACGGTGAGCTTGACGAGCTGAAGGTCGAGCTGATCGATCGCTTCGGCCAGTTGCCGGATGCGGCGCGCAACCTGTTGCAGTGCGCGGCGCTGCGCCTGCATGCGCAGAAGCTGGGGATCAAACGCATCGAGAGCAACGAGCGCGGCGGCTTTATCGAGTTCGGCGACAATAACCGCGTCGATCCCGGCTATCTGATCGGTCTGCTGCAGGGCAATCCGCAGGTTTACCGCCTGGACGGCCCGAGCAAGCTGAAGTTCACGCTCGATCTGGCCGATCGTCAGAAGCGCCTGACGTTCACCGAAGAGTTGCTGAACGCCTTCCGCGAACACACGCTGGCGGCCTGAGGCAACGCCCCCGTCGCTACCCATTTATACCCGGCGTCTTTCAAACCGCAGCGTTGTTACCTGCACGTTCTTACCCCAGTCACTTACCTGAGTAAGCTCCAGGGGATGCGATCGCTGGGCGCCTGGCTGCAATTTGCAATCCATAGGGTATACACAGTCTATTAATAGAGTAGCAGTTCTATCTTATCGCCAAGCCGTCTATCTCACGACGCCCGCTTCAGGCTACTCTGTGCGTTGTGTTATCGGGGGAGAACCGCATGAATATCGACGATGAACTGCAAGCGCTCAGCGAACAGGAAGCGACGCTGGCCTTTACCCATTTTGACGCCGCCACCGCCTGGGAACTGGGCGCGGCGCTGAAAACCGCCGCCGAGCGGCGCGGCCTGAGCATCGCCATCGAGATCCAACTTGCCGGGCAGACGCTGTTTTATTACGCCATGCCGGGGGCAACGCCGGACATTGCCGACTGGGTGCGGCGCAAGCGCAATCTGGTGAACCATTTTCACAAAAGCTCTTACGCCATCGGCCTGCGCCTGCAGCAACGGCAAACGTCGCTGGAGGAGCGTTACGGGCTGAGCGTGCGTGACTATTCGGTGCACGGCGGCGCCTTCCCGCTCACCCTGACCGGCCTCGGCTGCGTCGGCAGCATCAGCATTTCCGGCGCGCCGCAGAAGGAAGATCATCAGCTGCTGGTGAGCACTTTAGCCCATTTTCTCGGCTTATCCCTGCCCGCCCTGCAATAACCGTTAAAACCTTGACTGTCACCTTTCTTTTCAGCCGCAGAATCTGCGGCTGACTTCTCTATTATCGAAATTTAGCGCCGAACAAAAGGGCGACTCTCTGATTTCCTGCGCCAAATTGATACAGGTCTGGTAATCCGCTGAACAAAAGGCGTATGGTATCTGTCACGTGACAAGACGGACCTCATCGGGCCCGCCATTCCTTTCACTTTTGAAGATTTGGTACGCACCGTAGATGAAAACGCATGAAATAAACAAAATTCGCCCCTTCAGCGCGCTGATAGACGCCTGCTGGCGGGAACCTTATAACCTGGCGCGGTTGCTGAAAGACGCTATCGCCGGGGTGACGGTCGGTATTATCGCCATTCCGCTGGCGATGGCGTTGGCGATCGCCAGCGGCGTGCCGCCGCAGTATGGTCTGTATACCGCCGCCATCGCCGGCATCGTCATCGCCGTCAGCGGCGGTTCGCGCTACAGCGTCTCCGGCCCCACCGCCGCCTTCGTGGTGATCCTCTATCCGGTCTCGCAGCAGTTCGGCCTGGCCGGTCTGCTGGTCGCCACGCTGATCTCCGGGGTATTTCTGCTGCTGATGGGGCTCGCACGCTTTGGCAGGCTGATCGAGTACATTCCGCTGCCGGTCACGCTCGGCTTTACCTCCGGCATCGCCATCACCATCGCCACCATGCAGATCAAGGACTTCTTCGGCCTGCAGCTGACGCACACGCCGGAAAATTACGTCGGCAAGCTGTACGCCCTGCTGCAGGCGCTGCCGACGCTGGATCTCGGCGATACCCTGATCGGTGCCGTGACGCTGCTGATTTTGATCTTCTGGCCCAAGCTCGGCCTGCGGGTGCCCGGCCACCTGCCGGCGCTGCTGGCGGGCACTGCGCTGATGGGGCTGCTGACGCTGTTTGACCACCCGGTGGCAACCATCGGCTCCCGCTTCAGCTACCTGCTGGCCGATGGCAGCAGCGGCCAGGGCATTCCGCCGATCCTGCCACAGCTGCTGCTGCCTTGGGATCTGCCGGGCGGCGGCGGGCAGCCGTTCACCCTGAGTTGGCAAACCGTTTCCGCGCTGCTACCGGCGGCGTTTTCGATGGCGATGCTCGGCGCGATTGAGTCGCTGCTGTGCGCAGTGGTGCTCGACGGCATGACCGGCAAGAAGCATAACTCGAACAGCGAATTAATCGGCCAGGGTGCGGGCAACATCATCGCGCCGTTCTTCGGCGGCATCACCGCGACCGCTGCGATTGCCCGATCGGCCGCCAACGTGCGCGCCGGCGCCACCTCGCCGGTGTCCGCCATCATCCACGCACTGCTGGTGCTGTTGGCGCTGCTGGTTCTGGCGCCGTGGCTCTCTTATCTGCCGCTGGCGGCGATGGCGGCGCTGCTGTTGATGGTCGCCTGGAACATGAGCGAGGCGCACAAAGTGATTTACCTGCTGCGCCGAGCGCCGAAGGACGACATTCTGGTGCTGCTGCTGTGCATGTCGCTGACGGTGCTGTTCGACATGGTGATCGCCATTACCGTGGGCATCGTGTTGGCGTCGCTGCTGTTTATGCGCCGCATCGCCCGCATGACGCGGCTGAGCGAGCTGAGCGCCGACGATGGCCGCCTGGTGCTGCGAGTGAATGGCCCGCTGTTCTTCGCCGCCGCCGAGCGTATCTTTAGCGAACTGCTGGCGCGCAGCGAGGATTACCGGACGATCGTGCTGCAGTGGGATGCGGTGCCGGTGCTCGACGCCGGCGGCCTGAGCGCCCTGCGGCGCTTTATCGACGTGCTGCCGGCGGATAAAAAGCTGGTGATCACCGACGTGCCGTTCCAGCCGCTGAAAACCCTGGCGCGCGCGCGGGTGCAGCCGATCGAGGGCCGCTTGCAGTTCTACCCGACGCTGCCGGAAGCGCTGGCGGCCACCGGCGCCTAAACGTAAAAAAGCCCGACGCGTCGGGCTTTTTTTTGGCGATGAGCGCTTAGTTGCTGGTATCCAGCTCCGGGAAGCTCTTCACCAGGTCGTCGATGGCTTTCATCTGCGCCAGGAACGGTTCCAGCTTGTCCAACGGCAGCGCGGACGGCCCGTCGCACTTGGCGTTGTTCGGATCCGGGTGCGCCTCGAGGAACAGCCCTGCCAGGCCAACCGCCATGCCGGCACGCGCCAGCTCGGCCACCTGAGCGCGACGGCCGCCGGACGCGGCGCCGAACGGATCGCGGGTCTGCAGCGCGTGGGTCACGTCGAAGATCACCGGATGGCCGCCGGTCACGTTCTTCATCACGTTGATGCCCAGCATGTCGACCACCAGGTTGTCATAGCCAAAGTTGCTGCCGCGATCGCACAGGATCACCTGGTCGTTGCCGCCCTCTTTGAACTTGTCGACGATGTTGCCCATCTGCCCCGGGCTGACGAACTGCGGCTTCTTGACGTTGATCACCGCGCCGGTTTTCGCCATCGCTTCCACCAGATCGGTCTGACGCGCCAGGAAGGCCGGCAGCTGGATCACGTCAACCACTTCGGAAACCGGCTGCGCCTGCGCCGCTTCGTGAACGTCGGTGATGATTTTCACGCCGAAGGTTTTCTTCAGCTCTTCGAAGATCTTCATCCCTTCTTCCAGGCCCGGACCGCGGTACGAGTGAATGGAAGAACGGTTGGCCTTGTCGAAAGAGGCTTTGAATACGTAAGGAATGCCCAGTTTTTGCGTCACGGTGACGTAGTGCTCGCAGATGCTCATCGCCAGGTCGCGCGATTCCAGCACGTTCATACCGCCAAACAGCACAAACGGCAGATCGTTTGCTACGTCGATGTCGCCAATGCTAACCACTTTCTGTTTCATGCTTTCGCCTTTGTTAAGGTTGTAACCGTCGCCTTGCAAACTGCACGGAGTCATTGAATTAATGCAGCGTCACCTGTTTCGGTTCAATCGAATGGATCTGCACTTTGATCACCTCGCTGACCGGGTCTTCAGGACACTGCTCGACAAAATAGTTGAGATCGGAAATCGCGATATGGTTGCACTCCAGCTGGGCGTAAATCAGCCCGCGGTCGCGGATCTCGTACGGATCTTCCGGATCGAAGCACAACACCGTTTCACTGGTGCGCAGCGCCATTTCCAGCTGCTTTTCTTCCATCAGAGCGGCCTTCAGCGTATCCAGCATCTTGCGCACCACCATGATGTTCTCGGATTCGTCGAGATCGTCGTCTTCCAGCTCGGCACCCAAGCCCAGGTTGCCCTTAATCCACACTTCCAGCTGGTGTTCGCTCAGGGTTTCGCCGTTCAGCGGGTTGATCAGCCACAGCTCTTCATCCAGCCAATCGGCGCGCAGGATCAGCTGAGTGGGGAAAATCACCGGCAGCAGCGGCAGATCCAGCGCGTTGGCGATGTGCAGGAAGATGGTGCCGAGCGAAACCGGCGTGCCCTGCCGCCCCTCCAGCACCTTGTCCAGCCAGATGGCGTCCGACAGGCGGTACACGCCGCTGGCGCCGCCGAATCCCCAGGTCTTGTAGAACAGTTCAATGAGCGCATCCAGTTGCTGCTCCTGAGTGATATCGGCCGGCACCACCGCGCGCGCTTCGTCCACCAGCTGTTGCAGCTTGCGCTCCACGTCGGCAGCCGGGAAATCGCGCCGCACCGACTGCGACACCAGGATCACCCCTTCGCTCAGCGGCGAGGTGTTAAATTCAAAATCAGCAATGCTACTCATAGGTATCCCATCAGAAACGGTATTTTCGTCGTGGCAAGTTTAATTATCAGGTACAGGCAGCCCAACGCCAGCACGAACGCCACGGTTCGCAGCCGCTGACTTTTGGTCTTCTTGCCCAATGCGACGTAGCCAAGCAGGATATAGATAATAACGCCAAACAGCTTCTCGGTCAGCCATGAGTCCATACCCAGCAGCGGATAAAACCCGAACGTCGCCACCAGCGCGATGCCGCTGACGAACAGCAGCGTGTCATTCAGGTGCGGCGCTATCTTGACCCAGCGGCGCCCCATGATCGGCGAACGGCGCCACTGCCAAAAGAAACGCAGCACAAACAAGGTAATACTGATGGCGACCGTCAGCAAATGGAAATGTTTCAACGCGGTGTATGCAGTCATGATGCTCCCTTAAATGGCCCGGGCGTCGTTATTATGAGGGCGCTTATCCCGGCCATTGGCCGAGCGTCACGCGGTCGTTGTCGCCGTAATCACGGTGGGTGGCGACAGCGGAAAATCCGGCGGCCTGCAGCAGCGCGCGCACGCTCTCACCCTGCTGCCAGCCATGTTCCAACAGCAGCCAGCCCTGCGGCTGCAGATAGTGCGGCGCCTGGCGCACGATGGCGGCCAGATCCGCCAACCCGTGCTCGGCGGCGACCAGCGCACTGCCCGGCTCGAAGCGCACGTCGCCCTGCGACAAATGCGGATCGGCGGCATCGATATAGGGCGGATTGCTGGCGATCAGCGCGAAACGTTGCCCCGCGACGGGCGCAAACCAGCTGCCCTGTAAAAATCGGACGTTGTCGATCTTCAGCTTGTGCGCATTGTGCTGCGCCAGCGCAACCGCCTCCGGCTGCACATCGACGCCGATAGCCGAACAATCCGGGCGCTCGCTGGCCAGCGCCAGCGCGATGGCGCCGGTGCCGGTGCCGAGATCGAGGAAGTGGCAGGGTTGCGGCGGCAGGCGCGCCAGCGCCAGTTCCACCAGGCATTCGGTATCCGGGCGCGGGATCAGCGTCGCGGGCGAGACCGACAGCGGCAGCGACCAAAACTCGCGCTCGCCCACCAGATAGGCCACCGGCTCACCGCGTTCGCGGCGCGCCAGCAGCGTCTCCAGCTGCTGTTGCTGCGGCGGCGTCAGCAGGGTTTCCCCGAACGCCATCAGGAAGGTTCTGGCCTTGCCGGTCACGAAACCCAACAGGATTTCCGCGTCACGCCGGGCGCTGTCGCTGTGGGTCAAACGCGCGGCGGCGGCTTTCAGCCAGTGTTGATAATCCATCACTCTTGCTCGGCGGACAGCGCAGCCAGCTGATCGGCCTGATACTCCTGCACGATCGGCTGGATCAGCATGTCCAGTTTGCCTTCCATCACTTCATCCAGACGGTAGAGCGTCAGGTTGATGCGGTGGTCGGTCACCCGCCCCTGCGGGAAGTTGTAGGTGCGGTTGCGATCGGAACGATCGCCGCTGCCCAGCAGGTTGCGGCGAGTGGACGCCTCGGCTTGCTGGCGCTTGGCCATCTCGGCGGCGCGAATGCGCGCGCCCAGCACCGACATCGCCTTGGCTTTGTTTTTGTGCTGTGAACGTTCGTCCTGGCACTCCACCACGATGCCGGTCGGCAGGTGGGTGATGCGGATCGCCGAGTCGGTGGTGTTAACGTGCTGGCCGCCAGCGCCGGAGGAACGGAAGGTGTCGATTTTCAGATCGCCCGGGTTGATGTCCGGCAGCTCGGCTTCCGGCACTTCCGGCATCACCGCCACGGTGCAGGCGGAGGTGTGGATGCGCCCCTGGGATTCGGTTTCCGGCACGCGCTGCACGCGGTGGCCGCCGGATTCAAACTTCAGTTGGCCGTACACGCCGTCGCCGGAAACTTTGGCGATCACTTCTTTGAAGCCGCCGTGTTCGCCTTCGTTGGCGCTCATCACCTCGACGCGCCAGCGGCGGCCTTCGGCGTAACGGCTGTACATGCGGAACAGATCGCCGGCGAAGATCGCCGCCTCATCGCCGCCGGTGCCGGCGCGCACTTCAAGGAAGCAGCTGCGCTCATCATCCGGATCTTTCGGCAGCAGCAACACCTGCAGCTGCTGTTCCAGCTCTTCGCTGCTCGCCCGCGCCTGTTTCAGCTCTTCCTGCGCCATCTCGCGCATCTCCGGATCGTCCAGCATCATTTCCGCCGTTTCCAGATCCTCCTGCACCTGACGCCATTCCAGGAAGCAGCGGCTGACGTCGGTCAGCTGCGCGTATTCTCGCGACAGCGCGCGGAACCGGTCTTGATCGGCGATGACGCCGGCATCGCCGAGCAGCGCCTGCACTTCTTCATGGCGCTCTTGTAACGCTTCCAGTTTGGCAACAATAGAAGGCTTCATGCGTGGTAATAAACCCTGTTAATAGAGAAAACTAATGCTGATCCAGCCCGAGGCTGTCGCGTAATAACTGCAACCGCTCCACGTCGCCGTCGCCGGCGGCCTGCTGGAGGGATTTGGTGGGGGCATGAATAAGACGGTTGGTCAGTTTATGGGCCAGCTCGTGAATAACCTGCTCCACGTTGGCGCCCTGCGCGATGGCGGCCAGCGCTTTGGCCTCCATTTCTGCGCGGATCTGGTCGGCCTGCGAGCGGTAGTCGCGGATGGTTTCCACCGCGCCCTGCGAACGCAGCCAGGCCATGAAGTTGGTGCTTTCCTGCTGTACGATCGACTCCGCCTGCACCGCCGCCGCTTTGCGCTGCGCCAGGTTGCTTTGAATGATGGCGTGCAGATCGTCCACGCTGTACAGATAGGCGTTGGCCAGTTTGCCGACCTCCGGCTCAATATCGCGCGGTACGGCGATATCCACCAGCAGCATCGGCTGGTTGCGGCGCGCTTTCAGCGCCCGCTCCACCATCCCCTTGCCGATGATCGGCAGCGGGCTGGCGGTGGAACTGATAATGATGTCGGCGTCCGCCAGGCGTTCGTCGATCTCCGGCAGAGTGATCACTTCCGCGCCGACTTCCTCCGCCAGCAATTGCGCGCGCTCGCGGGTGCGGTTAGCGATGATCATATGCCGCACTTTGTGTTCGCGCAGGTGGCGCGCCACCAGCTCGATGGTTTCACCGGCGCCCACCAGCAAGACGTTGAGATCGGCCAGCGATTCGAAGATCTGCCGCGCCAGCGTACAGGCGGCGAACGCCACGGAGACCGCGCTGGCGCCGATTTCGGTTTCGGTGCGCACGCGCTTGGCGACGGAGAAGGATTTCTGGAACAGGCGCTCCAGCTCGCCGGACAGCGACTGGCCGCGTTGGGATTCTGCGAAGGCCTTTTTCACCTGGCCGAGGATTTGCGGTTCGCCCAGCACCAGCGAATCCAACCCGCTGGCCACCCGCATCAGATGGCTGACCGCGTCATTGCCTTGATGCCAGTAGAGGCTTTTCTTCACCTCTTCCGGACGCAGATTGTGGTAGGCGCACAGCCAGGCGACCAGCTGTTCGTGCATGTGCTCCTGCTGCTCCACGCTGAGGTACAGCTCGGTGCGGTTGCAGGTGGACAACACGACGCCGCCCTGCACCAACGGTTGTTGGAGCAAGCTGGTCAGCGCCTCATCGATGGACTCTGGCGAGAAGGTCACCCTTTCACGCAGAGAAACCGGAGCGGTTTTGTGATTTATACCTAACGCCAGCAGGGTCATTGCTTCGAGTAATACTTCTGTTGGTACGGGTTCTCGTTGAACGGCATTCTACTTGATGCGCGGGATCAATAAAAGTAACAACCGCATCTTCCGTTCAATCGCTGTCATAGACGACATCAATTAATGAATAAGTAATAAATACAGCGGGATAAATAGTCAAAGGGTAGGCAGATGGTTTAAATTTTAGCGCAGTTTGCGAAGACGCGCACGCTATTCGGCGCACATAACGGCGGCGTTTGCGCAACTCTGCACCGCTTATCGGGAGCGCCTCCCCCGCCTTCAGGCGATTGTGTTACGCTTAATGGCAACCCCGACGCGCGCACCGCGTTGGCACTACGCCGATAAACGCGGCAAGATTCAACGCGATGCAGCAAAAAATTGACGCGCCGCCGCCGCCCCGTTAGCGTGAGCGCTGAATCCGGGTTTCGTCGCGCATGCCCGCAAGGACAAAAGGACAAGAAAAAGTTATGCCAATACGCAAAGTTAGTTTGCTCCGTCTGATCCCGCTGGCCAGCCTGGTGCTGGCCGCCTGTACCACCACCAAGCCAACCGGCCCGGCCACCAGCCCGACCTCACCGCAGTGGCGCGCCCATGAGCAGGCGGTGCAGCAGCTTAGCACCTATCAGACCCGCGGCTCCTTCGCCTACTTGTCTGATCAGAAAAAAGTCTATGCCCGCTTCTTCTGGCAGCAGTTTTCGCCGGAGCGCTACCGCCTGCTGCTGACTAACCCGCTGGGCAGCACGGAAATGGATCTCAACGTACAGAAAAACGTGGTGCAGCTGACCGACAACCAGGGCAAACGCTACGTCAGCGACAACCCGGAAGAGATGATCCGCAAGCTGACCGGGATGGCGATCCCGCTGAACAACCTGCGCCAGTGGATGGTCGGCCTGCCGGGCGAAGCCAGCGATTTTGCGCTGGATGACCAATATCGCCTGAGCAAACTGACCTACCAACAAGGCGGTCAAACCTGGAAGGTGGATTACCAGAGCTACAGCACCGAGGTGCAGCCGACGCTGCCGAACCGTCTGGAGCTGCAGCAGGGCGACCAACGCATCAAACTGAAAATGGATAACTGGACGCTCAAATGATCCGCCAGTGGCCCTCCCCCGCGAAGCTCAACCTGTTTCTGTACATCACCGGCCGTCGTGAAGACGGCTATCACCTGCTGCAGACGCTGTTCCAGTTTTTGGACTACGGCGACACCCTGACCATTGACCCGCGCCAGGACGATCGCATTAACCTGCTGACGCCGGTCGACGGCGTGCCGGACGAGCAGAACCTGATCGTGCGCGCCGCCCGCCTGCTGCAGCGCTATTGTGATGAACAGGGTCTGCAGACCGCACCGCGCGGCGCCGACATCAGCATCGACAAGCGCCTGCCGATGGGCGGCGGTTTGGGCGGCGGCTCCTCCAACGCCGCCACCGTGCTGGTGGCGCTGAACGAACTGTGGCGCTGCGGCCTTGACGACGACCAACTGGCAGAGCTGGGACTCAGCCTTGGCGCCGACGTGCCGGTGTTCGTGCGCGGCCACGCCGCCTTCGCCGAAGGCATCGGCGAGCGCCTGCAGCCGGCCGAGCCGCAGGAAAAATGGTATCTGGTGGCGCATCCTGGCGTCGGTATTCCGACACCGCTTATCTTCGGCGACCCCGAATTGCAAAGAGACACCCCGGTTCGCTCCTTAAGTGAGCTGTTGCAGGCGCCGTACGCAAATGATTGCGAACCGATCGCAAGAAAACGTTTTCGCGAGGTTGAACAGCTTCTTTCATGGCTGTTAGAATACGCCCCGTCACGCCTGACTGGCACAGGTGCTTGTGTGTTTGCTGAATTCGACACAGAAATCGCCGCCCGTCAGGTGTTAAATCAAGCCCCGGAGTGGTTGTGTGGTTTTGTAGCGCGCGGCGTTAACGTCTCCCCACTACATCGCATTCGTTCCGGGCGGTTTGAGTCGTAGCTCAACGTTTCGCTGCGCAGGGTCATGCACACCTGGCCCTGTTATCCCTGCGCTGCCTGCGGTCTCAATTTTAGTTTTACATACCCGTATGTATATTGCGCCGGCGTCGCCGACTGCCCCTTGGCGATGTCGTATGACAATATCTTCTCTGGACGCAAGCCTGAGGTTCTTCTCGTGCCTGATATGAAGCTTTTTGCTGGTAACGCCACCCCGGAACTAGCACAACGTATTGCCAACCGTTTGTACACCAGCCTTGGTGACGCCGCTGTAGGTCGTTTTAGCGACGGCGAAGTGAGCGTGCAAATCAACGAAAATGTACGCGGCGGTGATATTTTCATCATCCAGTCCACCTGTGCCCCGACCAACGACAACCTGATGGAACTGGTTGTGATGGTCGACGCCCTGCGTCGCGCCTCCGCAGGTCGTATTACCGCCGTTATCCCTTACTTCGGCTATGCCCGTCAGGATCGCCGCGTGCGTTCCGCGCGTGTGCCAATCACCGCCAAGGTGGTTGCCGATTTCCTCTCCAGCGTAGGGGTTGACCGCGTTCTGACGGTGGATCTGCATGCTGAGCAGATTCAAGGCTTCTTCGACGTACCGGTAGACAACGTGTTCGGCAGCCCGATCCTGCTGGAAGACATGCTGCAGCAGAACCTGGAAAACCCGATCGTGGTTTCCCCGGACATCGGCGGCGTCGTGCGCGCCCGCGCCATCGCCAAACTGCTGAACGACACCGACATGGCCATCATCGACAAACGCCGCCCGCGCGCGAACGTTTCTCAGGTGATGCACATCATCGGTGACGTGGCAGGCCGCGACTGCGTGCTGGTCGACGACATGATCGACACCGGCGGCACCTTGTGTAAAGCGGCTGAAGCGTTGAAAGAACGCGGTGCCAAGCGCGTATTCGCCTACGCGACGCACCCGATCTTCTCCGGCAACGCCGTGGACAACATCAAGAACTCGGTGATTGATGAAGTGATCGTCTGCGACACCATTCCGCTGTCGCCGGAAATCAAGGCACTGAAAAACGTTCGCACTCTGACCCTGTCCGGCATGCTGGCTGAAGCCATCCGCCGCATCAGCAACGAAGAGTCGATCTCTGCGATGTTCGAGCATTAATTCGTCGTCTTTCCGGTGCGGCGCCCACTGCGCCGGAAAGATAACGCGCCCGACAGCAGAAAAAGAAAAACCCGTTGGTGCGCGAGCAACAACGGGTTTTCTACTTGTAGTCCGACATGACCTCAAACCTTAATGCACGGCAGATGTTCCCTTGCCCCGCTCTTGCTTCCCTTCTGCTTTTTTAATCAATGCGACGAACGATGTTGATCGTTGCGGCACCGTTTATCAAAGTGTTTTACCCACCAGTAACGATCCGCCACCTGTTCGCGGCCGCCGATACGCGCGCCCACCAGCCACAACAGCGCGCCGACGAAGATGCTCATGATGGCGCCGTGGGCGAAAAATTGCGGCAGATTGAACTGGGATACTTCAGCAATAATTGAGTATCCGACACCGCCGATCATCACGACCAGCCCCAGCCCCATAAAAAAGTTGCCCACTCTGTCCGCGCTTCTACGTTTCATATGCCACCTCCATGATTGCCATGTGCCAACCGGGATAACGCTGCAACTTGTTAACCCACTTTGATAAGTTAAGTATAGTCCCTGTTGTGGCAAGGGGATTGCGGAGGCGATCACAAATGGTAAAGAATTATTGACACTTCTTAACACGGTGCTGAAAATTAGCGGACAAATTGAATTATTCAGCTAATGAATCATTCGTCTTTCTTACCCAGGGCGACGGCAGAGATCGGGTTTTGTCATTCATCGCCCCGACAGGTAGACTAAGGCCCTTTCCATTACCCTGATCATAGCGAATCTCCCAGTGAGCAGTATTAAATTGATAGTCGGCCTGGCCAACCCGGGCGCGGAATACGCCCAGACACGCCACAACGCCGGCGCCTGGTACGTCGATCTGCTGGCCCAGCGCCACAATCAGCAGTTGAAAGAAGAGAGCAAGTTCTTCGGCTACACCGCCCGTTTGAACCTGGCGGGCAACGACGTGCGCCTGCTGGTGCCGACCACCTTCATGAACCTGAGCGGCAAAGCGGTGCTGGCGATGGCCAATTTCTACCGCATCGAACCCAGCGAGATCCTGGTGGCGCACGACGAGCTGGATCTACCGCCCGGCGTGGCCAAAATCAAGCTCGGCGGTGGCAACGGTGGCCACAACGGCCTGAAAGACATCCAAAACAAGTTCGGCAACAACCCGAACTTCTATCGCCTGCGCATCGGTATCGGCCATCCGGGCGACAAGAACAAGGTGGTGGGCTTCGTGCTCGGCAAGCCGCCGGCCAGCGAACAGAAGATGATTGACGAAGCGATCGACGAGTCGCTGCGCTGCACCGAAATGCTGATGAAGGACGGGCTGGAAAAAACCGTTCAGCGCCTGCACAGCTTCAAGGCGCAGGCCTGAACCTTGCCGCAGCGGGCGCCCTGCCCGCTGCCTGCTTTTAGCCGCGCGGGTTGAAGGTTTCCTCGCCCACCCGGCGCTCATCGGCGGTGAACCCCTCTTCCGCCACGTAATACTGCGGATCGTCCAGCTCATGGCTGCAGAACGGCCCGGCGCGTTTGAGCAAGCGCACGCAGTCAGCGCTCAGGTGGCGCAGACGAATGCTTTTCCCCGCCGCCAGATAACGCGCCGTCAGCTTATCGATCGCCTCCACGCCGCTGGAATCCATCACCCGGGTGCCGGCAAAATCCAGCACCACATTCTGCGCATCGCTCTGCGGATCGAACAGCTCGGCGAAAGCCGCGGCGGAGCCGAAGAACAGCGGGCCATCCAGTTGATACACCGCCACGTCGCCCGTTACCTGCCGCTGGCGCACGCGGATGCGCGCCTGCTGCCAGGCGAACACCAGCGCCGAGATAATCACCCCGCTGATCACCGCCACCGCCAGATCGGTAAAGATGGTGATCAGCGTGACGGTGACCATCACCAGCGCGTCGGCTTTCGGCATGCGGCGCAAGCGGCGCAGCGAGCTCCACTCGAAGGTGTTGTAACACACCACCAGCATCACCCCGGCCAGCGCCGCCACCGGCAGCAGGCCGATATAGCGCGACAGGCTGACCACGAACAGAATCAGCAGGATGGCGCCCACCGTACCGGAGATACGCCCGCGCCCGCCCGAGGTGAAGTTGATGATCGACTGGCCGATCATCGCGCAGCCGGCGAAGCAGCCGAACAGGCCGCATACCGCGTTACCGGCGCCCTGCGCGATACTCTCGCGATTGCCGTTGCCCTTCTTGCCGCCCATTTCATCCAGCACCGTCATGGTCAGCAGCGATTCAATCAAACCGACCAGGGCGATCACCACCGCATAGGGCAGCACCACCCGCACCATCTCCAGGCTAAACGGCGCCGTCGGCAGACTAAAGTGCGGCAGCGCGCCGGAAATGTCCGCCTGATCGCCCACCCGCAGCGTGTGCAGGTTGAGGCCGATGGCCAACGCCGAGACCACCAGCAGCGCCGCCAGCGAAGACGGAATGGCCTTGGTCAGGCGCGGGAACAGCACCACCACCGCAATCGCCAGCGCCACCAGGCCGTACATCAGCGGCCCCTGCCCGGCGATCATCTTCAGCTGCGCCAGCATGATGACGATCGCCAGGCCGTTGACGAAGCCGTGGATCGCCGGCAGCGGCACCAGACGAATGAACTTGCCCAGCCGGAAGGCGCCGATCAGGATTTGAATCGCCCCAGCAAACAGCGTGGCCCACAGCACGTAACCCATGCCGTACTGCGCCGCCAGGCTCATCAGCACCACCACAATGGAGCCGGCGGCGCCGGAAACCATGCCCGGTTTGCCGCCGAACAGCGCCGTGACCAGGCCGATAATAAACGCGGTATGCAAGCCGACAATCGGCGAAAGACCGGCGACCAGCGAAAAGCCGACCGCCTCGGGGATCATCGAAACCGCCACCACAAAGCCCGCCAGGACTTCATTTTTAACGTCCGCGATCCTGACGTTACTCAGGTTAAACATGCATTATTCACTTATGACAGATGACACCATCTCCCCGCGTAGCGGGTATGGGGTACCGCAAGGCGCGGCAGAGTGCAGGCGGGCACAGCTCAGGGTGGCGTAGGCAAGAAATACATCCGGCGCGTTTCCTGTCGGTTAATCGGAATGGCCAGTATGGGTAAATGTGATCCAAATCTCAAATAAAAACCGGCCGTCCGCGCTGCGTTCGCCCCGGCCAAGCAAGTCTGATCGAGATAAACGCCCATTACGTGTATAATGGCGGCATTATTTTGCCCTTTATGCAGTCGATTAAACCTAACCGGCTGATAGTTAAGATATTTAAGGTGATTACAACATGGGATTCAAATGCGGTATCGTCGGCCTGCCTAACGTAGGCAAATCCACCCTGTTCAACGCGTTGACCAAAGCGGGCATTGAAGCAGCCAACTTCCCGTTCTGCACCATTGAACCGAACACCGGTGTGGTGCCGATGCCCGATCCGCGTCTGGATAAGCTGGCCGAGATCGTCAAACCGCAGCGCATTCTGCCAACCACCATGGAATTCGTCGACATCGCCGGCCTGGTGAAAGGCGCGTCCAAAGGTGAAGGCCTGGGCAACCAGTTCCTGACCAACATCCGCGAAACCGAAGCCATCGGCCACGTAGTGCGCTGCTTCGAAAACGACAACATCATCCACGTCAACAACAAGGTCGATCCGGCCGAAGACATCGACGTGATCAACACCGAGCTGGCGCTGTCCGACCTGGACACCTGCGAGCGCGCCATCCACCGTGTGCAGAAGAAAGCCAAAGGCGGCGACAAAGACGCTAAAGCCGAGCTCGCGGCGCTGGAGAAATGCCTGCCGCACCTGGAAAACGCCGGCATGCTGCGCGCGCTGGATCTGACCGCGGAAGACAAGGCGGCGATCAAATACCTGAGCTTCCTGACGCTGAAGCCGACCATGTACATCGCCAACGTCAACGAAGACGGCTTCGAGAACAACCCGTACCTGGACACCGTGCGTAAAATCGCCGACGCCGAAGGCTCCGTAGTGGTTGCCGTGTGCGCCGCCGTGGAATCCGACATCGCCGAGCTGGAAGACGAAGAGCGCGACGAGTTCATGGCCGAGCTGGGCCTGGAAGAGCCGGGTCTGAACCGCGTGATCCGCGCCGGTTATGAACTGCTGAACCTGCAAACCTACTTCACCGCCGGCGTGAAAGAAGTGCGTGCCTGGACCATCCCGGTAGGCGCCACTGCCCCGCAGGCGGCCGGCAAGATCCACACCGACTTCGAGAAAGGCTTTATCCGCGCCCAAACCATCTCCTATGACGACTTCATCACCTACAAGGGTGAGCAAGGCGCCAAAGAAGCCGGCAAAATGCGTTCCGAAGGTAAAGACTACATCGTCAAAGACGGCGACGTGATGAACTTCTTGTTCAACGTCTAACCCCTTCCCCGCAGCGTTTCTCTCCGCTGCCGGAAACGGAAAAATCCACGCTTCGGCGTGGATTTTTTGTTTTCGGGAAGGAACCCACCAGCGCTTGAAGCAGTGCGGCATCGCCCCAGCAGAACCTTTATTTATTTAATCGAGGGAAAAGCGCCAGACCGTTATTCCGGTTGAAACTTGCTTTCTGGGCATCCGTCAGGTTTGTCTCGGCGTCGAGAATATGATTAAACTTAGCGGCGACGGACTCAGGCGCATAAGGATAATCGCTGCCGAACAGAATATTGTTATGATTCGCAAACGTCAGCAGGCTGGAAAATGCATTCGGGCCGGAAGACAATGCGGTATCAAAATAAAAACGCTTAAATTTATCGTTCAATTCCTGAGCTGACGGCCCATTTGGATTAAGCGATTCCGCCAGCAATGTAAAGCGCAGAACGGCATAAGGCAGGAATCCGCCGGCATGCGAAAGAATAATTTTCACGTTAGGATAATTGTCCATAATGCCGTTCAACACCATATGGACGGCATTGCGGGCAGTATCAAACGGATAATCAACCAAGGGACCCGGAACGCCATCCAGCAAATCCATGATGGGATGACCAGGGTGAATGAAAACAACGGCAGAGCGTTGATTTAGTGCAGCCCAAAGCGGAGCCCACTTTTTATCCCCTAAATAAACCCCTTCATAGTTGGTTAATAACACCACGCCATCGGCTTTCAGCACATCCAGCGCATACTCCACTTCCAGCACCGCCCCCTCAACGTCCGGCAACGGCACTGTCGCGAAGTTACCAAACCGCGTAGGGTATTTCGCCACCAGATCCGCCGTATACTCATTGACTTTTCTGGCCATATCGCGGCGCGCCTGGCCTTCCCAGCCAACCACGCTCGGCGCGGTTAACGACAGGACGCTGGTCGCTATTTGCTGTTTGTCCATATAGCCCAGATGGTCGTCCGCCGTCCATTTGGGCAGAGACCAACCGGATGGATCGCCGCCGTGGCTGGGCAGCGCGCTGCCCCAAAAAGGTGGGACCAGGTGAGTATGAACATCGATTCTGGCTAATGAATTCATTTAACGCCTCCACTATGCATATATTCGGTCTTTGAAATAGATAGCAACATGCTGAGTGTTGTTGACTAACCCGCATTCCAGAAATAATCTACACTTTAACGTGAGTTCTATTAGAGGGTATTTTCATGGTCGCTATATATCCAATTCATTTTTTTGAACAACTGATGCAGGAATCTAATCCATGAATTTTCGCCATATCCAGGCATTCCTGGCTCTCGTTGAAGAAAAACATTTCGGCAAGGCGGCTAAGCGAATTCATGTTACACAGTCGGCTTTCAGCATGCAGATAAAAGCGCTGGAAGAAGAAATTGGTGCACCACTTTTTATTCGCACCAACCGCAATGTCGAACTTACCGAAGTAGGAGAGATATTTTTAAAAAATGCACCGGATATTTATGAAAAAATAAAAAGCGCGCTTGACGAAACCAAAGCAGCAGCGAAAGGTGAGAATGGCAATGTGCGCATCGGATTTGTCGGCAATGCCGTCGCGGCGGGATTAGTCACCGCCGATATTCATCGATTTAAAGCAGAGCATCCCGGCGTTAACTTCCGCGCCAAAGAGATGTCTTACTGGAAACAAATCGATGAGATCGTCAACGGAAATATCGACGTCAGCTACTGCCCCAATCTGGATCTCAAAATCCCACCGGGGCTCGGCCTTATACCCATTAAAAAGTTTGACTGGGTCGTCGTGATTCAGGAAGACTCCGATCTGGCGAAAAAAGAGACCTTGAAAAAAGAAGACCTCTCGGGACGAGACTTTATCATCTACTCGGAAAACAGCGGAGACGATGGCCAGCTTCGTATCCTGAAAGCCATTCTTGAAGAAGACGTCCAGGTTTCCTATCGGCTGGACAGCACACTAAGCGTGCTCGCCATGGTGGCTTCTGGCCTGGGCATCGCTATCGTTCCTTCTACACTATCCTCAATCAAGCTGCCTAACATTACCTACAGAGCGATCCCCGGTGTCGATAACGTGACTGAGTTTTTTTTCATCTATCGTGAGAATGAAAAATCCGCCATCGTTAATGCCTTCATATCAGATGTAAAAAGTAGTCTATGACTTTCGTCGATTTCTCCTCCCCCCACGCTTAATCTCGCCCCTCTTTGAACGCGAAGATCAAAACCGACACTCATAGCTGCCTTTAAGCATTAGGCATTCCGAAGACGCCGCTACCCCTCCCACGCCGAAGGCCGGTTCTCGCTGCGCCATTTCTCCCCGGCCGCCGTTCCCGGCGCCGGCGGTTTCAATCCGTCTATCGTCCACAGCGGGAACGGCGTTTCGTCCACGTGCAGCTCCCAGCGCAGCCCGCGTGCGGCGATGTAGGGTTGCAGGATGCGGGTGCAGGCCGCCAGAAATTGCTGCTGCTCCGCGTCGTTGTCCATGGCGCGCGCGATATGGTCGATGGTCACGCGCACGAAATCATCGGCCGGTTCGCCGCCGAGATACGCCGATCCTGGCGGCAGCGCGTGGAAAAAGACGTTGACGTAGAAACGCGGCAAAAAGTCCTGATACAGGGCGGTGACTTTCTGCGCGATCGCGCGTTTATCGGCGGCGCTGAAGGCCGGTTCGGGGTGGTAGATCTGCCACAGTGGCATCGCGTTGTCTCCTAGGTTTTCCGGCCGGCGTTCAGGCCATCAGCCGTTGTTAAACGAAAACTTCAATAATAAGAGTAATAACTCCAATTATTGAAGTTATCAAGCCGAGGCGATAACATTCTCGGCAATCAGGTGGCAAGCGGAGGTAAGGCAACGTGAAAGCAAAAGGGTTTGAAGGCATGACGTGCTCGGTGGCGCACGTGCTGTCGGCACTGGGCGATCGCTGGGGCGCGATTCTCATGCGCGATCTATTGCTGGGGCTCTCGCGCTATGACGATTTGCGCCAATCGACCGGCATCACCAACAATACGCTGACCGATCGCCTCAAGGCCCTGGAAAGCCACGGCCTTATCGAAAAGCGGCAATACCAGACGCGTCCCGATCGCTACGAGTATCTGCCGACGGAGAAGGGAAAAGATCTCGGGCTGCTGGTGATGGCGATGATTCAGATTGGCGACAAATGGAATCTGTCCGAGCTGGCCGGGCCGCCGCTGCGCGTAGTTGACCGTGTGACCGGCCACCCCGCCACCCTGCGCGTGGTAGATGCCGTGACCGGCGAATCTCTGCCGCCGCAAAGCCTGGCGCTGGCCGCCGGGCCCGGCGCCGATGAGATCACGCGATGGCGGCTGGCCGTAGGCCAGGCCCGTTAACGGCGCGCTACAGCAGCGCAATCATCTTCAGCAGTTCCACCCGATTGCGGATGCCGAACTTCTTGCCGGCATTGTTGAGGTGCGAATAAACAGTTTTCGGGTGCAAATTCAGCCGCCGCGCAGTCTGGCGGATATCTTCCGTACGGGCGGTTTCACACAACACCGCCGCCTCGCCAGGCGTGATCGCCGCCGCCCGCCGGCTCACCACGCGCCGTTCGCCCGTCTCTTCACGGCGGACTAGCGCCGCGCAGGTTTCCCGCACCACCCGCAGCGCTTCCCGTTTGTGCAAAATCGCATCCGGCTGCGCCGCCGCGATAAATGCCAGGATCAGCGGCGAAGTCTTATCGACGAAGAACAGTATCCGGACGCCTTCATATTCAGCACGTGAGGCGTGAATAAATCGCAAATACGCTTCGAACCGGTAAATTTCATGGGGAAAATCCATGATAATTAAATCAGGCGCAGGGCTTATATTTTTAATAATATTAATATTGGGCGAGGATAAGGTTATCACTCCTTCTCCCAATAATGTTTTCATCCCCAAACGGCATAGCGGCGAACCGTCGATATAAATCACTCTCACTTTAATTCTCCTTATCAGCGTGAAAGTATGCTTCCACACCTCAGGCGGCTTGTCGCTGCTCTTTTTTGGGGTAATTCGCCTGCAAAGCACACCGATATAAAACAACTTGATAACATGTTTTTCAAATAATCACGCAACAGCCAGAACTTTGATTAACACGCAAAAAAGGCATGAATGTTTCAAATTATTTCATAAACAAAAACCGACGATCCAATAAAAACGCAACACAATGATATAGATCTATTTTCCATTTTGTATGATATAAGAAAAAATGAAAATAAATGTAACAACCCGCACCACCAACTTATTACCATGCGGAAAACACCTATAGGGAAAATTCTTAGTTTGTTAGGATGAAAATCCATGTTTGCCGACGCGTTTAAAAAACAATTGCGCAACATGATTAATCAACAAACGCACGTCAGTAATTTATTACTGTCAGGAAAGCTTTTCTCTAAAGTTAATTAAAGGGTATTTCACATGAATGTTAAATTAGTCGCATTATCCATGCTGGCTCTCTCCGGCGCCTGTGCGGCCGCCTCGTCCAATACCGTGCAATTCAAAGGCGAAGTCAGCACGCAAACCTGTTCGGTGAATATTAACGGCAACCAATCCAACCCGGTCGTGTTGCTGCCGACCGTCGCCGCCAGCAAACTCGCCACCAAAGGCGCCACCGCCGGCGACACCACCTTTACCGTTAACGTCACGGGTTGTGCGGCGGCGACCAGCGATACGGCGATCAAAACCGTGTTGGCGGGCAACAACCCGACCACCAACGGCAATCTGGGCAACGCGGGCGATGCGGCCAAAGTGTCCATTCAACTGCTGGACAGCGACGCCACCACGCCGCTGTCGTTCGCCAGCGGTTCGACCGTCACCACGTCGGCGATGACGCTGGCGAAAGACGCCACCTCCACCTCGCAGAACCTGGTGGCCCGCTACTACGCGGAAGACACCGGCGTGGCGGCCGGTTCGGTGATCGCCACCGCCCAGTTCGCCATTAGCTACAAATAAGCCGGCGTCAGGCGCCATACCTGTTGATGCCAGCGCCGTTCCTTAGCGGACGGCGCTGAATGACTCGCTTCTTTATCGGTTCACGTTTATGCCGCAGATATCCCGTTCCGCCCGCCGATGGGCCGCCCTGTCGCTTTGCCTGATGAGTTTTGCCGCCACCCACGCCTTGGCCAGCGTAACGCTGCTCGGCAACCGCGTGATCTACCCCGCCGAGGCGCGGGAGAAAACGCTGCAGTTCACCAACGATGACGGCGCCCCGGCGCTGATGCAGATCTGGCTCGACATCAACAACCCGCAGTCCACGCCGGAAAATGCCGATGCGCCCTTTGTCGCCTCACCGCAAATCTTCCGCATGGATCCGCACAGCGGGCAAATGGTGCGGCTGTCGTTCGTCGGCCAGCCGCTGGCGCGCGATCGCGAATCGCTGTTCTACCTCAACTTCCTGCAGGTCCCCGCCGTGCGTCAGACGGACAGCGACAAGAACAAACTGCTGCTGGTGGTCACCAACCGGCTGAAAGTGTTCTATCGCCCGGCCGGGCTGGCCGGCGACGCCAACCACGTCATCGATCGCCTTAGCCTGCGTCAGGTCGGCAACGCGCTGCGCGTCGACAACCCGACCGGCTACTACGCCAACGTCAGCCAGGCGGTAATTCTGAGCGGTGCGAAGCGCAGCGCCATTCCGCAGGCGGATCTGATCCCGCCGTTTTCACAGGCCAATTGGCCGGTGAACGGGGAAGTGCGGCAGGTCGCGCTGCGCGTCATCAATGACTACGGGGTGGAAACCACACGCACCCTGAACGTCGCGCGCTGAAACCAGACAGGGAGGTTTTCATGTTCGATGTCCGCAAGGCGACGCCGTTGCCCGCACGCTGGTGCTGCGCGCTGCTGGCGTTGCCGTTGGGCTGCGCCGCCGCCGACGGCTACACCTTCGATCCCGCGCTGCTGCGCGGCAGCGTGCTGAGCAACAGCGCCCTGAGCCAGTTCAACCAGCAGGACGCCGTCGCCCCCGGCAGCTATCAGATCGATCTGTACCTCAACGGCCAGTTTCTCGAGCGCGATCAAATTCGCTTCGTGCGCGCAGGCCAGCAGGTGCTGCCCTGTTTCGATCGGCCGCAGCTGACGCGCTTCGGGCTGAAGAATCCGCCGGCGGCCGAGGCGGAATGCCTGCTGCCCGGCCGGGATCTGAAGGACATCATGGTGAACGCCGATATCTCGCGGCTGCGGCTGGATCTCAGCATTCCGCAGGCGCTGTTGAACGGCCGGCCGCGCGGCAGCGTCAATCCCGCCAGCCTGGACAGCGGCGAATCAATGGCCTTCGTCAATTACAACCTCAACCAGTACCACGTCAGCTACCGGCAGGGGCAAACCCGCGATCTCGATTCGACCTACGCCAACCTGAACGGCGGATTCAACCTCGGGCTCTGGCGCTACCGCCAGCAGTCCAGCTACCGCTACGATCGGGAGTTCGGCGGTCACCTGGACACCAGCCGCCGCTACGTGCAGCGCGCAATCCTGCCCTGGCGCAGCGAAATGCTGTTGGGCGAAGGCTTTACCGACGGGCACTTCTTCTCCGGCCTGGGCTTTCGCGGCATTCAGCTCAGCTCGGACGATCGCATGCTGCCGGATTCACAGCGCGGCTATGCGCCGGTGGTGCACGGCGTGGCGAAAAGCAACGCGCGCGTGACGGTGCTGCAGGGTAAAAGCACGCTGTACGAAACCACCGTGGCGCCGGGGCCGTTCGCCATCAACGATCTGTACGCCACCAACTACGCCGGCGATCTGACCGTGGTGGTGACCGAAGCCGACGGCAGCGTCAGCACCTTCACCGTGCCGTTCGCCGCGGTGCCGGAATCCATTCGCCCCGGCCAGTCGCGCTACTCCGCCATCGTCGGCCGTTCCCGCTACGTCGGCGACAACGATCTGTTCAGCGAAGTGACCTGGCAGCACGGCCTGACCAACGCCCTGACCTTCAACCTCGGCAATCAGCTGGCGGACGGCTACCAGGCGATGATGTTGGGCGGCGTGTACAGCAGCTGGCTGGGCGCCTTCGGCATGGATACCACCTATTCCCACGCCAGCCTGCCGGACGGCGGCGCCTCCGGCTGGATGCTGCACCTCTCTTACAGCCGAACCTTCAGCCCGACAGACACCACGCTATCCATCGCCGGCTACCGCTACTCTACCGAAGGCTTTCGCGATCTCAGCGACGTGCTCGGCGTGCGGCGCGCCGCCGTTACCGGCCAAAACTGGCAGTCCGACTCCTACCGCCAGCGTTCGCGTTTCGAGGTGGCCGTCAATCAGGGCATGGGCGCGTTCGGCAGCCTGACGATGTCCGGCTCGACTCAGGACTACCGCGATCAGCGCGGCCGCGACAATCAGCTCCAGCTGGGCTGGGGGAAAACCTTCGGCAACGGTGTGGCGCTTAACCTTTCCGTCACCCGCACCCGCAGCCTGGGCTACAGCAACGGCGACTACCGCGGCTACGGGCCGCTGGATAACGTCTACAGCGCGCCGCTGGCGCAGAACGCGCAGACCGTCACCGCCCTGTCGCTGAGCTTCCCGCTCGGGCGTTCATCATCCGCCCCCAGCGTCTCGCTGCTGGCCAACCACAGCCAGGGTCAGGGCGGCAACTATCAGGCTGCGCTGTCGGGCAGCGTCGGCGACGAACAGCCGGTCAGTTACGGCCTGAACTTCACCACCGACGACGATCGCCAACAAAGCGTCTGGGGCGGCAACCTGCAAACCCGCCTGCCTTACGCCAACGTCACCGGCTCGTTCTCCACCGCGCGCCAGTACCGACAAGGCTCCCTGTCGCTGCAGGGCGCGGTGGTGGCGCACCGCGGCGGCGTGACATTAGGGCCGTATGTCGGCGACACCTTCGCCCTGATCGAAGCGCCCGGCGCCAGCGGCGCACGGGTGATGGACGGCCAGGGCGCGCGCGTCGATCGCTTCGGCTATGCGCTGGCTCCGTCGCTGGTGCCCTATCACTACAACACCGTCGCGCTGAACCCCGAGGGCATGAACGACAAAGCGGAACTGGAAGACGGCCAGCGGCGCGTGGCTCCTTATGCCGGTGCCACGGTGCGCCTGCGCTTCAACACCGTGCGCGGCCAGGCGCTGCTGATCACCGCACAGCGGCCCGATAACGCACCGATCCCGATGGGCGCCAACGTCCTTGACGCGGCAGGCAACAGCGTGGGCATGGTCGGCCAGGCCAACCAGGTGTACCTACGCAGCGATCGGAGCGCCGGCGAACTGACGCTGAACTGGGGCGACGCGCCCGGCCAGCAGTGCACGCTGCATTATCGCCTGCCCGCCGCGGAAGACAGCCCGATTCAGCGGCTCAGCTCCCCATGCCGCTAGCCCGTTTAACTGATCTCAGGAGAGACGATGAAACACATTTCTTATCTGGTCGCCGCCCCGGCGCTGTTCGCCCTGTCGCTGTTCGGCGCGCCCGCGGCGCTGGCGCAATGCACGCGTGTCGCCCCCTGGATCGACTCCGGCTGCGATCCTTGCGGGGTAGGCACGGCGCTGGGCCGGGTCAACCTGACCAGCACCTATCTGCAGCCCGTCGGCACGCCGCTCGGCACCAGCGTGTTCGATCTGACCTCCGGCACCCGCTATCCCGACCCAAACAAGGTGCTGTATGAATGCGATGCCGGCGATGTCGGGCAAATTTATGAAGTCTTCGCCACCAACGGCGACGATCGCGTCGGCGGCTATTTCGATCTGGGCGCCCAGGACGGCAACCCCAACTATTACGCCACCTACTTCCCCTACGTCGGCATCCGTTTGACCCACCTGGATTCCGGCAAGGTTTTTACCCGTTACTGGCAGTCGGCGCCGATTACCCGCTACGCCACCGTCGGCAACAAAATCCAGATCCGGGTGAAAGACTTCAGCGCCATCCGCGCCGATCTGATCCGCATCAGCTCGCTGCCGGGCGCGGGCGCCAGCAACTACTGCGGCTACAGCGCCGGCAACCCGCTGGTGGGCATGGCGTCGACCACCGGCAATTCGAACTATACCTGCACGCAGCCGAACGGCTATGTCACCTTTCAGGGGCCCGGCATCGCTTCGGATCCTATCGGCAGCGATTCCGCCACCAACTACGCCACCTGGGGCACCGGGCGCTGGAACGCGATGGGCATGGGCACCGCACCGATCTCCTCATTGACCTATACCGCCACCTGCGTGGCGCGCAACGTCACGCCGCTGGTGATCCTGCCGACCATTTCCGTCAGCCAGTTGACCGCCGGGCAAACCTCACAGGCGCAGTTCACCATCAATATCGAATGCGACAACGCCGCCGTATCCGGCGTCAGCAGCAACAATACCGCCCTCGGCCTGCAGGTACCGTATGAAAGCTATGTCGCGGCGCAGCAGCTCGGGCTGGTCAGCGCCAACGGCGGCGTGAGCTACCTGCTCTCCAGCGGCTACGGCACCGACAGCAGCGTCGCCACCGGCGTGGGTATCGCGCTCGCCAACGCCGGCAACGGCGCGCCGATGAACTTTGTCGGCTGGACGCGTTGCAGCGCCGGGCAATGCCCGCAGGGCAGCGACGCCGGCTGGTACCCGGTGCTCAACGGCGCCAGCGGCGGCGGCAGCACCGCGGCGGGGTTTACCCACTACACCACCCAGCTCACCGCCACGCTCGCCCGGTTGCCTGGCCAAACCGTCACCGCCGGCAAGGTGGACGCCAGGGCCTACGTTTGGGTTAAGGTGCAATGATGAGAAAGAAATATCTGACGATGGGATGCGCCCTGCTGCTGGCGCTGGCTTCCATCGGCGCGCAGGCAGGCATCATCGCCTCCGCCACGCGGGTGATTTTCCGCGAAGGCGAGACGGAAAAAACCCTGATGCTGCTCAACACCAACGGCTACCCGATCGTGGCGCAAACCTGGGTCGATAACGGCGACGTCAACGCCGCCCCCGAACTGTCCCGCGCACCGTTTGTCACCCTGCCCAGCGTTTTCGCCCTGCCGCCTTCTGCGCTGAAAGGGCTGCGCATCCTGTTTGCCGGCGCTAACCTGCCCGTCGACCGGGAGTCGGTATTCTGGCTCAACCTGTATGAGATCCCGCCTAACCCGCCGACCACGCCGCCGCTGGCGTCGCGCGTGACGCTGGCGATGAACACCCAGATGAAGATCTTCTACCGGCCCAGAGCGCTGCAGGGGAAAGCCGAGAACGCGGCCGAGGCCGTTTCGTTCACGCTGCAAAAATCGCCGGACGGTTATCTGCTGCGCTGTCAAAACCGATCGGCGTTTTATCTCTCGTTCGCGCGCATCGCCGTGCACGCCGACAGGCGCGATTACCCGGTGCGGCAAGAAAGCGACATGATGACCGCGCCGTTCAGCATACGGGATTATCACCTCGACGGCGTTGCAGCGCCGACACTCCCTTCTCAGGTCACCGTTCAGGCCACTCTCATCAACGACCAGGGCCAACAGATCGTCAAGCCATACACAGCAAACCCATAACGATAAAAAGCAGCACATTTTTTAAGTACAGGAAATAGGGAAAATGAGTCTAAGCAGATTCCAGCTACAGTTTCACCTGGAGAAACAGGCCAACATCATCAGGCAGTCACCGGCGTTCCACGCCGCCATCGTCAAACACGGGGAATTATTGAGGGAGACCTACAAGAAGCATCCGCTGTTTTACAAAATCATTTTCAGGAACAGCCGGTTCATCATCTGCTCCACCATCCTGTCCATTTATTACCACCAGCACGCCGCCGCGCTGAAAGACATCAAAGCCTTTTTCAAAGGGAAGAATATGATCAGCGAGAATTCCCTGGATTCCTTTCTGTTCTTTTTACGGGTCGGGCGCCGGCTGGAGGTCAAACCCTGCGAACATGACAAACGCCAGTTACGCTATAAGCCTACGCCGCACGCGCTGGCGGAAACCCAGGCGCTGATCGCCTCAATGGCGCGCCCTTACCAGGCGCTGGCGCCACAGATGCCCATCGCGGCGCTGCTGGCGGCGCCCGACTTTCTGTCCACCTTTTTCGCCGCCTACGGGCAACTGATGCTCAAGGAGGTCTACCTGATCGATCTGGTGCCGCAATCCGCGCTGTTTATCAGCAAAGATGCCGGCCACATGGTGCTGTTGATGTTGTTTATCGAAAGCATCCGACAGGACTCCCCCTTTCTGCTGCTCTCCTCGGCGAAAATCGCCAAGTCCTGCTCCGTCTCACGCGCGCACGTGAACCGCATTCTGCAGGCGGCGGAAAAATCCGGCCTGCTGACCACCACCAATAATGTGGTGATCGAACTCAACAGTTCGTTCTTCATCATGGCGGAGCGCTATTTTAGTCTCTATTTCGCGATGGTCGAATTCGGACTTGAACGGGTTTGGCAAACGCTACAATCCGCCACGCACTCCTGAGCCCTTTAGCGCGCCCGCAGCACCCGATCGATCAGCCCCCAGGCCGCCGCTTCGTCGGCGGTCATAAAGCGATCGCGATCCAACACCCGCTCCACCTCTTCATAACTTAGGCCGCAATGTTGGGCATACAACCGAATCACCGTGTCTTTGGTGCGCTTCATCTCTTCGGCGTGGATCAAGATGTCGGAGGCCTGCCCCTGAAAGCCGCCCAGCGGCTGGTGCACGTGCAGGCTGGCATTAGGCAGCGCCATGCGGTGCCCCGATTCGCCGGCCATCAGCAGGAACGAGCCCATCGAGCGCGCGGTGCCCATGCACAGCGTATGCACCGGGGCGCGGATATACTGCATGGTGTCGTAAATCGCCAACCCGCTGGTGATCACTCCGCCCGGCGAGTTGATATAAAGATGGATGGGTTTTTCCGGGTTTTCCGCCTCCAGAAACAGCAGCTGGGCGCACAGCATTTCGGCCACGTCGTCGTTGACTTCGCCGTTAAGGAACACGATCCGATCGCGCAGCAGACGCGAATAAATATCAAAGGAACGTTCTCCCCGGCTGGTCTGTTCCACCACCATCGGGACGAGCATCATCTTCTCACGCATCGGTGAACTCCTGGGTTGGCAACAAAGGGAAATGTGTTTAACGCGTCAGGCGGCGCGCATCACCGTCGGCGGGCCATCGTTGGCGGCATCGAGCTGGTGGATAATCCGCAGCAGGCTGCCGCCGCCGGCGTCCGGCACGATCTGCAGGGTGACGACGCTTTCGAGAAACGGCGGTTGGTCGTCGCGCAAGCGATAGCTCACCGCCTCGCCCGGCGTGGCGGCCAGCGGCTCGGCCTGCGCCAGATCCCCCGTCGGCAGCCACTGCTCACGCAATTCGGGAACACTGAGCGCCCGCCACACTTTTTCCGGCGGCGCCTCGAGCGAATATTCCAACACCAGCCGGTCGCGCGGCGGCCGCTCAGCCTGTTTGTTCATTGATCCATGTCCTTCAGCAAAGTTTGCAGCGCGTCGATGCGCGCCGGCCAGTAGGCGCGGTACTTCGCCAGCCACTGGGCGATCTGCGCCAGCCCTTCCGGGTCGACCTGGTAATTGACACAGCGCCCCTGCCTCGTCTCGCGTACCAGTCCGGCGTTACGCAGCACCGCCAGGTGTTGCGACATCGCCGACTGGCTGATGGGCAGCCCTTCGCGCAACGCACTGGCGTTCATGCTGGCGACAGCGAGTTTGTCGAAGATGCTGCGGCGGGTCGGATCGGCCAACGCCTTGAAGATGTCATTTTCGTTCATACAAACACATTAGTATTCACTTATGTATTATGCAAACGCAGAGGCAGATTTTTTTCGCAAGGCGAGACTCCGCGCCGGGGCGCGGAGTCGAGAGGTGAGCAATTACAGCGGTTTATTGCATGCGGGCGTGGTCAGCGCCGGTTGACCGGCAGGCGCCCCCTCCTGCGCTTCCAGCGCGAGACGCGCCAGCGGCATGTCTTCGTGGTAGCGCGCCTCGGCATTCAGAGTCTTTGAGTAGCGGTTGTACTTCCACCAGGCGTAGCCGAGGAACACCACCAGCCCGCCGACGTTATAGAACACGATGGTCATGATGCTGGCGCCGGTCGGGAACGTCGAGGCGAAGAAGCCGACGGTGAAGATGGCGATCAGCACGCTGACGATGGCGATGCCCTGCAGGCGCGAGCCCATTTTGAAATCGCGCGCCACCCGATCGTACTTCAGACGCAGATTCAGGTAGGCCAGCATGATGAACAGCGGCGGCAGCATCGAGGCGGCGGCGGTCATGTTGATCAGCGTGTTCATCAAATCCTGCACGCTGCTGGAGCCCAGCGTCGGGATCAGCATCAGCGGGATAACGATGAAGAACTGGATCCAGGCGGCGCGCGTCGGCACACCGTGCCGGTTCAGGCGGATGGTTTTCTCGCCGAAAATGCCCTTCGGGATCTCGGTGAAGAAAATTTTCACCGGCGCCGCCGTCCACATCAGCAGCGAACCGAACATGGCGGTGAAGGAAACGATGCCGACAAAGCGGTTCATCAGCACCGTCGGCAGGCCAAAGTGCGCCGACAAGCCTTCGAACACCTGTACCGTACCGCCGGTAAAATGCAGGTCGGTGCGGTGCACGAATACGTTAATCAGCAGCGATGACACCGAATACAGCACGCCGATGAACAGCCCGGAAACGATGATCACCTTCACGAAGGCGCGGCTGCCGCCTTTCACATCGTTCACGTACACCGCCACGGATTCCGCCCCGCCCGCCGCCTGGAAGATCCAGGCGGTAATGCCGAGGAACGCCCAGTTGAAGTTCGGCGTCATCGCCTGCACGTTGATCGGATCGGCCGGCTCGATGCCGCCCAGCACCGCCGCGCCCGCCAGGATGATGTAGGAAAACGTCAGCAGCAGCATCAGCGACGAAGTGACGGAGGTCATCGGCCCCAGCAGTTTCGCGCCGCTGTTGGAGATGTAGGTCGAGAAGGCGAACAGGAAGATGCTGATGATCGCCGTGGTCAGCGGCGTAAACACATAGTCATAGCCCAAGAACGCGTAAGAAGCGTAGGCGATGACGCGCGGCAGCAGCGCGGTGAAGAAAAACAGATTCACGAACCAGTAGGTGTAGGCGGTGATAAACGCCCAGCGCCCGCCGAGCGCGCTTTTGACCCAGGCATAGACGCCGGCCTCGGAGTTGCGGTTGAGCGAGACGAACTCGGCGATGATCAGGCAAAAGGGAATGAAGTAAATGATCGTCGCCACCAGGAATACCGGCGACGAGGCGATGCCGAGCTGAATATTGTTGTTGATCACGTTGTTGAAACTGAACACTGCCGCAAACGTCATCGACAGCAGGCCAAACTTGCCGATGGTGTTTCTGTTCGACGCAGCCATAGAGATTCTCCGAATGGTGTAGGGGACTTCGGTTTGTTGTTATCGATCGGCGGTCGCGCTATTTGTTGATGAAATAGCTGTCTTCCACCGTCACTTTTAAAATGACTTTTTTTACCTTGCCGCTTTCTTTGAAGCGGTGAGCCTGGTGGTTTTCGAAGATCACCACGTTGCCTTTGCCAACCCGGCGCCTCTCGCCTTCGCCGCTGAAAAACTCGCGGTCGGTTTCGTCCTGATAGGGCGCCACCGTCGTCAGCGCCCGTTTGTCGGCGACTTCGACGATCTCGTCTCCCTCGAGGTAGTAGTGCACGTCGAAGTAGCGGCGGTTGCCTTCCAGCCAGCCGTGCTGCCGGCCGGCACCGACGCTCAGCCGATAGGTCAGCGAGTCGCCGATCGAATGGCACACGTTCGGGCTGATGCGATCGACATTGGCGATCGCCTCCATGCAGCGCAGCCATTTCTTGCCGCTGTGATAAATGCGCTGAAACTCCGTCAGGGATTCGAGAATGATCATGCGTTTTCCTCCGCAGACTGCGGGTGATGAGGGGCCGGCGCGAAGTCATAACCGGCGAGCGTGGCGCCGTCCGTTTGCCGGCCGTCGAACGGCACCAGCGTGAAGCCGTAACTGAATGGCGCCAGATAGACCCGGTGGGTATCCAGCACCTCGGAGCCCCAGGAGTTGGAGCCGAGACCGAGCACCTGATCGTCCAGGTTCAGCGTCAGGCAATCGTCAGGCTCCAGCTCGCTGATGTGCTGGGCCTGATGCAGCATCTCGGCGCTGTACGGCCACAGGCTGAAGTTGATTGGCCGCCGCGGCTGGATGAAGATCCCCTTGCCCGCCGCGTCCTGCAGGCTCAGCCAGCGCACGTCCTGCCGGTTGCCGTTGTCCTGCGGGAACGGATAGTGTTCGAACAGCGCATCAGCTCGCTGCCGGTAGTGGCCGATGAGGTTGGCCCGGCAGCTGTCGCGGTAGTTCTCGCCCGGCCCGCGGCCGTAGTACTCCACCTGTTCGAAGCGGCGGCTGATGCCGAAATCGAGACCGATTTTCGGGATCACCTGCCGGAAATCGCCGTAAGGCTCGCCGGCCAGATCCAGGCTGACACAGCCCTGCGGAGAAATGCGCCAGCGATAGGTGCAGCGCATGCCGAAGTCGAACACCGGCGGCGCGATCAGGCTGTGCACCTCGATCAGCAGGCCCTCCCCCTGCCAGTGTCGGCTGAGGCGGCGGAAATGCTGTTGCATGATGGGGAAGTGATACGGCAGCCAAATCCCCTCATATTCCTGTTTATGGTTATCGATCACCGGTTTGAAGAAGGTGATGCGCGGCGCGCGCCCCACAATTTCTTCATCGTCTACCCGCCACGACAGCAGTTCGCCGCTCAGCAGCGAGAACGCCAGCTGGAACCGGCCGCCGCTGACGATCAGCTGATGATTTTCCTCGCGGCATTGCAGCGCCGGCGCATCGGCCAACGGTGGAGCCGGTAGCCGCGTCGCCGCCTGGCGCAGATGCTGGTAATGCCCCAGCAGTTGGCCGCTCTCGCTGTAGCGGGTGGCGCTGTCTTTATGCACCGCCACGTCGATCAGCGTTTCCCCCTGCCCCAGCGCCAGCACCGGCAGGTGCATGTCTTCACTCTCGCCCGGCTGCAGATGCGGCAGCTTGAATTCGTAACTCGCCACTTGGCGGCCGTCGGTCTTGACGCTGACCTTCAGCGTGATGTCCGCCAGCGAGCTGAACCAGTAGCGGTTTTTCACCCGCAGCACGTCGCCTGCGCCTTCTTCCGCCGTCACTTCCACCGGGCACAGCACCTGCTGATATTCACGCAGGCCGGGGCCGGGGCGCTGGTCCGGGTAGATCAGGCCGTCCATGCAGAAGTTGTAGTTGTTCGGGTAGTCGCCGTAATCGCCGCCGTACTGGTAGCGCTCGCGCCCCTGCTCGTCGTGGCTCAGCAGACCGTGATCGCACCATTCCCAGATATAGTGCCCCTGCAAACTGGCGTGACGGTTGAACACCGACTGGTATTCGAACAGCCCGCCGGGGCCGTTGCCCATGGCATGGGCGTATTCACACAGAATGCGCGGTTTGGGGTGCGGGTATTCACCGAAGGCGTTCATCATCGCCACGCGGGAATACATGGTGCTGATCACGTCGGTCACTTCGGCGTCGCGATCTTCTTCGTAGTGGATGAGGCGGGTCGGATCGAGCGCCTTGCAGCGCCGGGCCATGGCGCGAATGTTGCACCCGTAGCCGGACTCGTTGCCGAGCGACCAGATGATGATCGACGGGTGGTTTTTCTGCGCCGCCACGTGGCGCTCGATGCGCTCGACGTAAGCCTGCTCCCAGCGCGGATCGTCGGTAATGCGGCTCAGATCGCCAACGTTGGCAAAGCCGTGGCTCTCCAGATCGGTCTCCGCCATCACAAACAGGCCATAGAGATCGCACAGCTCGTAAAAACGCGGATCGTTGGGATAATGGGCGGTGCGCACCGAGTTGATGTTGTGCTGTTTCATCAGCACGATGTCGCGCTCCATCCGCGCCATATCGACGGCGCGCCCTTTTCGGTGATCGTGATCGTGGCGGTTGACGCCGTGCAGTTTGAGGTAACGCCCGTTGACGTACATCAGCCCGTCGCGCACCGCGATCTCGCGGAAGCCCACCCGCTGCGGCACCACGCCCAGCAGGTTGCCGGCGCCGTCATACAGGCTCAGCAACAGCTGATACAGATAGGGATTTTCCGCATTCCACTGCTGCGGGCGGCTGACCGGCAGCTCGAAACGGCAGATCAGCGCCCGCTCGATGCGCAGATCGTCGCGCCACTGCTCCGCCACGCAGCGATCGCCGTCGAACAGCTGCGCCTGCAGGCGGCAGCCTTCGGCGGCCGGCGATCCGAGATGGCGCAGCTCGGCGTCGATCGCCAACTGCGCGTCGCAATAGCGCTCATCGAAGGTGGTGACCAGCGTCAGGTCGTGAAGGTGAGTGGCGCTCTGGCCGATCAGATAAACGTCGCGGAAGATGCCGGCCATCCACCACATGTCCTGATCTTCGATGTAGGTGGAATCGGCCCACTGCATCACCCGCACCGACAGCAGGTTCTCGCCCTGCCGCACATAGGGGCTGATGTCGAACTCGGCGCACAGTCGGCTGCCCTTGCTGAAGCCGACATAGCCGCCGTTGACGTACACCTCGAAGTAGGTTTCCACGCCGTCGAATTTGATCAGCACTTGCTGGTCCCGCCAACCGGCGTCGAGCGTAAAGTGGCGCTGATAGGCGCCGGTGGGGTTGTTGGTCGGCACGTAAGGCACGTCGATCGGGAACGGGAAGCCCTCGTCGGTATACTGCAGGTGGCCGTGCCCTTCCAACTGCCACATGCCCGGCACCGCCATATCGCCCCAGTCGCTCATCGGCTCACGGTAAAACGCCGCCGGCACCTGCGCCGGGTGCTCGAAGAACCGAAAGCGCCAGCGGCCGCTCAGCAGCTGGAAACGCCGGCTGGCGTTGCGATCGAAGCTCAGCGCCTGCTCGGCGTCCGCGTAGCTGAAGAAGCTCGCGCGCGGTGCCAACCGGTGCTCCGACTGTTTTTCAATGTTTTCCCAATTATTCACGTCACGTCTCCCAACACCTGTGCAATGCGGAAACGATAGTAAATATTTAGTAAAAATTACAGCCGATATTTACCAAATGACGACAGGATCACAATAAATCTCAAATGCCTTTTTTTATCATGACGTTAATTTTGAGCGCCAACGCCCCCCGCCGAGGCGGGGGGCGGTCAGGCGACGGTGGTGTCACGCAGCTGCAGCGAGCTGGGAACGAAGATCGACAGCGGGACGGCGCGCTCATCGCGCAGCCGCTCCGCCAGCAGGTTGACGGCCTGTGCGCCCATGGTTTCCGAAGGGATGCGCACCGTGGACAAGGCGGGGAAAATAAAGCGGGCGGTGGGAATGTCGTTGACGCTGATTAACGCGATCTGCCCCGGCACCTGAATGCCGTGTTCATGCAGCGCGCGCAGCACGCCGATGGCGATCGAATCGGTCGCCACCAGCAGCGCCGGCGGATAGCCATTCTTGCTCTGCAACATCGCTTTGGCGCACTGGTAGCCCGACTGGCTGCTGAAATCGCCGTGGTAAATATCCTGCGGCCGCACCACGTTTTGCTGCCGGCCATACTCGACGAACGCCTGCTCGCGCTGGTCGATGCCGGCCGGATGGTCGCGCCCGCCGATAAAGCCGATGCGCTGATAGCCACGGCCGATGAAGTAATCGATCACCTTGCGGCTGATCTTGTACAGGTCGACATTGACGCAGTCGAAACGCTCATCGTCCACCACGCCGTCGATAAACACCACCGGCGTTTCCTGCTGCCTGAGCTGCTCATACAGCGCGGGCTGTGGCCGGCCGATCACCAGCAGGCCGTCGGCCGCCGGCAGCGCCTTGTCGCCGGTAAAGTCGTAACCGGCGCTCAGCATCACGCCCAGTTTTTCGCACTGCGTTTCGATGCCGTAGCGCATCGCCAGGTAATAGGGATCGTTGATCTCCACACCCTGCGTATAGGTGAACAGCGCGGCGAATTGCAGGCGTTGCCCACTTTGCCGTTTGGAAGGCGCAATCTTGTATTCGAGGCGCTCCGCCGCTTCCAGGATCTTCTGGCGGGTTTGCGCCTTCACGCTCAGGGTGGGGTCGTCATTCAACACGCGCGAAACGGTGGCGACGGACACATTAGCGGCTTCAGCAATTTCCTTCAGTGTGGCCATAGAGTCCCAATGCACAGACGAAAAACGGTAGCTTAATCGGATAGCGGCGCAACGTACAGTGCCGCCCGCCCCTCTCTTCCCAGACCGGGCCGGCGCTCGCTCATACAAACCGCTGCCGGGCGCCTGCAGCGAAAGATACCCATTTCACCCGTTGTGATCAAGTTAACGATTTACTGATTAAAGCGTATTTTTTACTAAATATTTTACTAATATACCTGCCGTTTACCGCCCGCGACCGGGCGGACTTTATCTCTTCTCCCAAGGAGCCGGGAGCGACCTTGCGTGAGCCGCCGTTCGACTGACGCGCCGATCCATCCAACACCAGGCACATGCCCCATGACATCAATAAATCATCACGCCCTGTTGCCCTTGTTACTGATACTCAGCGCGCCGGTCTGGGCGGCGCAGGAACCCGTTACCCCGGCGGAGCGCAATCAGCTGCCGCCGCCGCCGTTGCCCGAAACCGCCGCGACCGCCCTGCGCTTTTACGGCGAGCTCGGCATCGGCGGCAGCGTCTATTTGAACGGCGAACATCAACATAAATACAGCGACGGCACCTACATCGAAGGCGGCCTCGAGATCAAACAGGGCCATTGGTTCGGCCTGATTTACGGCGAGGGCTGGACCGTGCAGGCCGACAGCCAGGGCCACGCCTGGACGCCCGGACACGGCTGGGGCGGCTTCGAGGGGGGCCTGAACCGTTTCTACGGCGGTTACCGTACCGATGACGGCACCGAGATGATGCTCAGCGTACGCAACGACTCGTCGCTCGACGATCTGCAATGGTGGGGCGACTTCACGCCGGAGTACGGCTACGTGATCCCCAACACCCGCGATCTCAGCTACGCCGCCAAGCTGCAAAACCTGACCGGGCGCTTTCGCTACAGCGTGACGGCGGCGCCGGAAAGCCGCATCGACGAGAGCAAGGCGCTGCTGCACTTCGGCAAATACGACCGCTACTCCGACAAATACACCTACCGGGCGATGATCAACGGCTACACCCAGTACGATCTGCAAGACGGTCTGACGCTGCTGAACGGCCTGGAGGTGACCGACGGCCTGGGGCAGCTGTTTCTGCTGGGGCTGCGCGGCAAACACCTGGCCGGCCGCGTCTGGCACCACACCGGCAAAGGCGACAGCGGCGGCCATCCCGGCAGCGAGTCGGGCCTGATGCTCAGCGCGATGACGGAAACCGCCAAAGGGCTGTACCTCTCCACCGCCTACAGCTACGCCCGCCACCGGTTTGATAACGCGGCGGATACCGCCACCTCCTACGCCCAGTTCGGCATCTGGTACGAATATGCCGGCGGTAAGCTGGCCACCGCGCTGGACAGCAAATTCTTTATGCGCAACGACAGCACCGGCGCCAGCAACTCGGTGTTTCTGATGCAATATTTCTATTGGTAACCGTTGAGGCCCCTACGATGAACATGACTCCCCTGACGCCGCTGGCCACCGCCCTCACCCTCGCGCTGACGCTGGCGGGCTGCGCGCCGAAAACGCCCACTGCCCCACTGGCCGAACGCTACCCAAACGTTATCGATCGCCACGGCGCGCCGCATTTTATGCTCGATTATGACTTCGACGATCATCAACGCTTCAACCCGTTCTTCGATCTCGGCGCCTGGCACGGCCACCTGTTGCCGAGCGGCCCGGAAGGCATGGGCGGCTTCCCCGGCCCGGCACTGCTGACCGAAGAATACATCAACTTTATGGCCAACAATTTCGATCGGCTCAGCGTGTATCGCAACGGCAAGCCGGTGTCTTTCACCATGACGGCCTACAGCCTGCCCGGCGCCCTGGTGCAGCGGCTCAGCGCGCCGGGGGTGACCGTCAACCTGACGCTGCGCTTCGCCAGTGCGCGCACCTCGCTGCTGGAGACGCAAATTATCACCGATGCGCCGCTGGAGCTGGTGTGGGATGGCGAATTGCTGGAGCGCTACGCGGCCAAAGAGCAAAAACCGCAGCCGCCGGCGACCCTCGAACAGGCGTTTCCGGACTACACGCGCCGCATTGTGCCGACGGCGGACGGCCTGCGCGTCACCTTCGGCAAGGTGCGTGCGCCGTCGCAGCTGATGACCTCCGGCCAGTCCGAGTATCAGATCCATAAATCGCTGCCGCAGCGCACCACGGTCGACGGCCACCGCTTCCGCGCCACGGCGCGCATCGCCGGCACCACCACGCTGTACACCACCTATTCGCACCTGCTCACCGCCGACGAGGCGCAGCGCGAACAGCGCGCTATCGCCGACATCCTCGCTCACCCGCAGCGCTATATGGCCGCATCGGCCCAGCGTTGGGAACGCTATCTCGCCGCCGGGCTCCGCAACCCGCACGCCACGGCGGAACAAACGCGTGTGGCGGTCAAAGCGATAGAAACGCTGAACGGCAACTGGCGCGGCGCCGCCGGGGCGATGAAGTTCGACTCGGTCACCCCGTCGGTCACCGGGCGCTGGTTCTCCGGCAACCAGACCTGGCCGTGGGACACCTGGAAACAGGCCTACGCCATGGCGCACTTCAACCCGGACGTGGCCAAGGACAACATTCGCGCGGTGTTCGCCTACCAGATCCGGCCGGGCGACGCTTTGCGGCCGTGGGACGCCGGTTTCCTGCCCGACCTTATCGCCTACAACCCCAGCCCGGAGCGCGGCGGCGACGGCGGCAACTGGAACGAACGCAACACCAAGCCGAGCCTGGCGGCCTGGGCGGTGATGGAGGTCTATCGCGTCACCGGCGATAAGGGCTGGCTGGCGGAGATGTACCCGAAGCTGGTGGCTTACCATGACTGGTGGCTGCGCAACCGCGATCACAACGGCAACGGCGTGCCGGAGTACGGCGCCACCCGTGACAAAGCGCACAATACTCCCGACGGGCGCATGCTGTTTACCGTCAAACGCGGGCAACGCGAGCAAACGCTGGCCGGCCTCGACAGCTACGATCGCATCGTGCGCGAGGGGCATTACGACAGCATCGCGATCCCGGCGCAGACCGCCGCCTCCTGGGAGTCGGGCCGTGACGATGCGGCGGTATTCGGCTTTATCGATCCGGATCAATTGGCGCGCTACGTGGCGCAGGGCGGCAAACGCGAAGACTGGCAGGTGAAATTCGCCGAAAACCGCGCGCCGGACGGCACGCTGCTCGGCTACTCGCTGCTGCAGGAGTCGGTGGATCAGGCCAGCTATATGTACAGCGACAACCGCTACCTGGCGGAGATGGCCGATATTCTGGGCCGCGGCGCGGAAGCCGCCGCCTTCCGCGCCAAAGCCGACCGGCTGGCGGCCTACATCAACACCTGCATGTTCGATAAACAGAGCGGTTTCTTCTATGACATCCGCATCGAAAGCCGGCCGTTGGCCAACGGCTGCGCCGGCAAACCGATCGTCGAACGCGGCAAAGGGCCGGAAGGCTGGTCGCCGCTGTTCAACGGCGCCGCCAGCCAGCCGCACGCCGATGCGGTGGTCAGGGTGATGAAGGATCCGCGCGAGTTCAATACCTACGTGCCGCTCGGCACCGCGGCGCTGACCAACCCGGCGTTCGGCGCGGACATCTACTGGCGCGGACGTGTGTGGGTCGATCAGTTGTATTTCGGCCTCAAGGGCATGGAACGCTACGGCTATCGCGACGACGCGGTAGCGATGGCGCAGGCCTTCTTCCGCCACGCCGACGGCCTGGTCGCCGACGGGCCGATCCGCGAGAACTACAACCCGCTCACCGGCAAACAGCAAGGCGCGCCGAACTTCTCCTGGAGCGCGGCGCATCTGTACATGTTGTATAACGACTTCTTCACGCAATAAGCCGCGGCGGCCACCGCCATCGTTGCCCGGCGGTGGCCCGCGTTTATGATCGGATCGGGATCACCAGCACGTCGATATTCAGCTGGTTGATGGCGTTGCGGGTAGAAGAAAACAGGTTGCTCCACAGATCGTGGTGATGGCCGAACACCAGAAGATCGATGTTCTTGTCCACGACCGCCGTGCGCAGTTCGTCAACGAAGCCGCCGCGCCCGATAATCACTTCCGCGATCGGATAATTGACGTTTTGCGTGGTGGGTTCCAGCTCTTTGCGGATCTTCTCTTCGAACGGCACGCCGTCATAACTGCGCTCCGAAAAGCCGATCGCCGCGTGGTAGGTGTCGTAGTGGACGTCCACATAGATCAGCGAGAGTTTGGCCTGCAGCGCCTCCGCCAGCAACGCCCCTTTTTCGACCAGCCGTTTGCCGTCATCGCTCAGATCGGTGGCGATGACAATATGGTGGTAACACATAGCGCCTCCTGTCATGGACTCGGTTGAGCCGAGGCTCCGATATCACGCTGGGGTCATATCGTTATGATTAATTTTAGTTCAGAAATGGCGCTCGTGGCGGGAGGTGATGCAGTGGGAAAGCCCCGTCGCCGGGGCTGAAGGCAAAAAATTATTTCTCGCGCTGCGCCTCAAACCAGACGTTGCACAGCGACAGGATCAGCGTGTTGGCATCTTTCACCAGCACGTTATCGCCGGGCACCCCATCGGTGCCCTGATCGGTGATGCCTTTGATGGCGGTATCCGCGTGCTGAATGGCCACGCGCTCGACCGACGGCGTGCTGATGCCCAGCATCGGGAAATCGATGTAGGAGCTGCTGCCGGCATTGTCCTCGACAAACTCCTGCGCTTCTACGGTGCTGACGGTGGCCCCTTCGCTTTTCAGCGCCGTGCCGTTCCAGCTGAACGCATCCGCTTTGTAGCTGATTTTGCCGCCGATCAGGCTCTGCGCCTGCTGCTGATCCCAGCAGCCGGTGGTTTGGGTCGGCACGATCTTGCTGACGCGCCAGTTGCCCAGCAGCTGTTTGGGGATCGGCCCGGTATCGCTCTCCGCCGCCCGAACCTGAGTCGCCGAGACGCAGGCCAACACCACCAGCGGCAGCAGCGCCTTGCTCCAAGTGTTCAATCGCATTGTCTATTCCTTCGTTTCAGTACCCAGTCTGCCCCTTGTGGGCCAACGGCTATCATAATAAGCCCGCCGATTCGCCGTCAAAACAATCCGCTCCGCATCGGGCCGCGGCCGCTCATAGCTAATCGCTATGAGTCATAGTGAATCAGTATTTTGTTTTAGCCCAGCGATTACCTACAGTCACTGCCACTATTCTGCCCGCCAAAATTAGCAGGCAATGTTGACAAGGACCCTGGGAAAATGACATTTACGCTGAAAAACCTCACCCTGGCGCTGGCCGCCGCTGGCACGCTGCTGCTGACCGCCTGCGGCCCAACCGCACAGGACGATCACCACATCAAGGTCGGCATCAGCGCCGGCATCGATCAGTCGCTGTGGGCGGTGGTGCAAAAGGTCGCCAAGCAGAAATATGATCTGGACGTGGAGGTGGTGACCTTCAACGACTACGTGCTGCCGAACGAAGCGCTGAACAACGGCGATCTGGACGTCAACGCCTTCCAGCACAAACCGTATCTGGACAAGCAGATGCAGGAGCGCGGCTACAAACTGGCGGCGGTGGGCAACACCTTCGTCTACCCAATCGCCGGCTATTCGAAGAAGATAACCGCGCTCAGCCAGCTGCCGGACGGCGCGCAGGTGGCGGTGCCGAACGATCCGACCAACCTGGGCCGCTCGCTGTTGCTGTTGCAAAAACAGGGGCTGATTACCCTGAAAGACGGCGTCGGCCTGCTGCCGACCGCGCTGGACATCGTCAGCAACCCGAAAAAGCTGAAGATCGTCGAGATTGAAGCACCGCAGCTGCCGCGCGCGCTGGACGACCAACAGGTGACGCTGGCGATCATCAACACCAACTATTCCAGCCAGATTGGCCTGTCGCCGGCCAAGGACGGGCTGTTTGTCGAAGACAAAAACTCGCCTTACGTCAACATTTTCGCCAGCCGCATCGACAACAAAGACAGCGAGAAAGTGAAGGATCTGGTCAAGGCCTATCAGACCGACGAAGTGGCGGCCAGCGCCGCCGAAATCTACAAGGGCGACGCCGTCAAAGGCTGGTAACGCTCTCCCGTATGCCCGTGGCGCCAGGCCACGGGCCATGCCAACCTCAGCCGCGCTGAATGGACACGCCGCCGTCCACCAGCATCGCGGTGCCGGTGACAAATGAGGAAGCGTCAGACGCCAAATACAGCGCCGCCTGCGCGATCTCCTCCGGCATCGCCAGCCGCTTCAGCGCGTGCAGGTCGGCCACCTGCGCCAAGGCTTCCGGGGTATTGCTCATCTGCCGCCCCATCGCCGTATCGGTGCCTCCCGGCAGCAGCGCGTTCACCCGAATGCCGCGCCCGCCAAACTCCACCGCCAGCGCCTGCGTCAGGCCGATCAGCCCCGATTTGCCGGCCGCATAGGCCGCCGTGCCGGGAAACGCCGCGGTGTGGCCGACGAACGTGGAGGTGAAGATCACCGAGCCCGCGCCGCGCGCCAGCATGGCGGGAATTTGATGCCTGGCGCCGTAATAGGCGCTGGACAGGTTAGTTTCCAGCACCTCGCGCCATTCTGACGCGCTGAGCGCCAGCGACGGCCCCAGCGGCCCCAACGTGCCGGCGTTGTTGAAGGCGATATCCAGGCCGCCGAATTCGTCGACCGCCGTCGCCGTCAGCCGTTCGGCGAAGGCTTCATCGCGCACGTCACCCGCCACCGCCAATGCCCGGCCGCCCTCGCGCCGAATGTCCTCCACCAGCTCGGCCAACAGCGGCGCACGCCGGGCGCCCAACACCAGCGCCGCCCCCTGCCGGGCGAACAGCAGCGCCGCCGCTTTGCCGATCCCTGAACTGGCGCCGCCGATCACCGCCACCTTGCCGTTTAATGCGTTCATCGCTCATCCTCACGCTGTTTAAAGATCCTCAGTGTGAGGCAAGGTTCGACGCCGCGCTGGCCGCAAGCGGACATGCAATTGGCGCAATAAAAAAGGCGCTGCAAGCAGCGCCCCGGCAACGCGGATCCGACGGCGAACTCACGGTTTGGCCGCGTATTTCTCCTGATTGGCCGGCGTCACCAGCTCGAACGGGATCCAGTAATACGGCTCAAGCTTTTCACCGTTGATCATGCGCTGCGCCACCTCGACCGAGGCCTTGCCCTGGCCGATCGCGTCCTGGAACACCGTGACCTGCATCTTGCCGGAGGCCAGCGCCTTGAGGCCGTCCGGCGTGGCGTCGATGCCGCCGATCAGCACTTTCTTGTCCGCCTTGCCCGCCTGCTGCAGCGCCATGATCGCGCCGATCGCCATCTCGTCGTTGTTGGCGGCGACGATGTCGATCGCTTCGCCGTTGGTCAGCCAGTTCATCATCAGATCCATGCCTTCACTGCGTGAATAGTTGGCGCTCTGCTTCTGCACCACCTTCATGTTCGGGTATTTGGCCACCACCTGCTCCACGTCTTTGGTGCGCTGCAGCGCGCCGGCGTCGGTCAGGTTGCCGATCATCACCGCCACGTTGCCCTGATAGTTGGCCAGCCGCGCCAATTCCTCCATTTGCAGCGTGCCGGACTCCCGCTCGTCGGAGCCGACGAACACCACGCCCTGAGGCAGTTTGGCGTCGCCCGGCGTGCGGTTCACGTACACCAGCGGCACGCCGGCGGCCTGCACCATTTTGGTCATTACCGGCGTGCTGGCCGAGTTGACCGGATCGACGATAATCGCGTCCACCCCGGCGCTGATAAAGCTTTGCACCTGGTCGGTCTGGCGGCCGACGTCGCCGCGCGCGTCCTCGAACTGCACGGTAATGCCGCGCGCCTTGGCCTCCTTGTCGATCGCCTGGCGGATAATGGTGAGGAAGTTCTGGTCGAAATAGGCCATCGATACGCCGATGGTTTGCGCCCATGCCGGGGTGGACGCACACAGCGCCACCGCCAGCCACAGCCCTTTCAGGTAATTCATGATGTGCCCCCCGGTAAAAAAACACCGCCGGCCAACCCTGGCGCCGGCGGCAATTCACGGCAATCAGTGTTTCTTGCGGTTGCGACGCATGTCGATCGACACGGCGGCGACGATAATCACGCCTTTGATGATGTCCTGAATGTAAGAATCAACGCCGATAAAGGTGAAGCCGCTTTTGATAAGGCCGAGGATCACCGCGCCGATCAGCGTGCCGGTGATGCGCCCGACGCCGCCCATCAGGCTGCTGCCGCCGATCACCGCCGCGGCGATGGCGTCCAGCTCGTACGACATCCCCATGCTCGACTGGCCGCTGCTGACGCGCGCCGCCAGCACCACACCCGCCAGTCCCGCCAACCCGCCGGCGATGGTGTAAACCGTCACCAGATATTTGTTGACGTTGATGCCGGACACCCGCGCCGAGGTCATGTTGCCGCCGATGGCGTAGATGTATTTGCCGTAGCGGGTGTGTTTGAGCGCGATATGGAAGATCACCGCAATCACCAGGAAGATGATCACCGGCATCGCGCCCTGGCCGATTGACGTGAAGCCGTCCGACAGGAAGCTGACCGGGTTACCCTTGGTGTAGTACTGCGCCAGACCGCGCGCCGATACCATCATCCCCAGCGTGGCGATGAACGGCGGAATGCCGGTGCGGGTGATCAGAAAGCCGTTGATAAAGCCGCAGACAATGCCCACCCCAATCCCCGCGCCGATCGGGATCGCCGCCGGCAGATCGAGCAGCCCCGGGTACATCGGCGAAATGCTGTCCGAGGTCTGCGCCAGGCTGGCCGCCACCACCGCAGTCAGCGCAATCAGCGAACCGGAGGAGAGATCGATGCCGGTGGTGATGATCACCTGGGTGACGCCCACCGCGATGATGCCGATGATCGCCACCTGCAGCACGATCAGCAGCAGGCGGTTCGGGTTAAGCAGGAACGACTGATCGCGCATGTACCAGCCGAGGATTTCGAAGACCAGCGCGATGCCGAGCATCACGATGAAGATGCCGGTATCCTTCGGCATTTTGCCGCTCAGCCCGGAGAACAGCGTTCCCTTGCTCGTTGAATCGGCGGAGAGCGGCTTCTCAATCTTTACGTTACTCATGATGTTCACCCTTCGTTATTCTGAGGCCAGCGCCAGGATCTTTTCCTGGTCCGCGTCGTCTTTGTCCAAAATGCCGGTGATGCGGCCGCCGTGCATCACCATCACCCGGTCGCTCATGCCGAGGATCTCCGGCAGCTCGGAGGAGACCAGAATGATGGCGACGCCGCGGTTGGCCAGCTCGCTGATCAGGCGGTAGATTTCCGCTTTGGCTCCCACGTCGATGCCGCGCGTCGGTTCGTCGAGGATCAGGATTTTCGGCTGCGCCAGCAGCCAGCGCGCAATCAGCACCTTCTGTTGGTTGCCGCCGCTGAGGTTATTGATGATCTGATCCATGGTCGGCGTTTTGATGTTGAGCTTTTTGATCTGATCCATGCAGTCTTTGGCCATCTGCACGTGGCTGACGAAACCGTTCTTGCCGATGTATTCCGACAGGTTGACGATGCTCATGTTCTCGACCACCGACAGCACCAAAAACAGGCCGGATTTTTTGCGGTCTTCGGTGAGGAACGCCAACCCGCTCTCGATCGCCTTCGCCGGGGAATCGACCTTCACCGCCTGGCCCTCGATAAAGATCTCGCCGCCTTCCGCCGGGTGCATGCCGAACAGGCTTTCCATCACTTCGCTGCGCCCGGCGCCCACCAGCCCGGCGACGCCGAGGATCTCGCCGCGTTTGACGCTGAACGACACGTCGTGGAACCAGCCGCTGCGGCGCAGCCCCGCCACCCGCAGCACTTCCTCGCCGATATTGTTGTTGAATTTGGGGAACATCTGCGTCAGTTCACGCCCCACCATCATGGTGATCAGCGACTGTTTGGTCAGATTTTCGGTCTTGTCGCAGGCGATGAAAGTGCCGTCGCGGAAAATGCTCACTTCGTCGGTGATGGCGAAGATCTCGTCCATCTTGTGGCTGATATAGATGATGCCTTTGCCCTGCTCGCGCAGTTCGCGGATGATGGCGAACAGGTGTACCACTTCACCTTCGGTCAGCGCCGAGGTCGGTTCGTCCATGATCAATACGTCGGCGTTGTAGGACACCGCCTTGGCGATCTCCACCATCTGCTGGTTGGCGATGCTCAGTTCGCCCACCAGCGTGTCCGGCTGCAGTTTGATGTTCAGCCGCGCCAGCAGCTCGCGGGTGTTCTCGTTCAACTGCTCGTGGTTGACGAACCCCAACCGCGCCGGCTCGCGCCCCAGCCAGATGTTTTCCGCTACCGTCATATAAGGCACCAGGTTCAGCTCCTGGTGGATCATGGAAATGCCCGAATGCAGCGCCTGCAGCGTGTCGCTGAAGGTGACCGGCCGGCCTTTGATTTTTATCGAGCCTTCATCCGGGTGGTAGATGCCGATCAGGCATTTCATCAGCGTCGATTTGCCTGCGCCGTTTTCCCCCATCAGCGCGTGCACGCTGCCGGGTTTGATTTTAATCGAGACCTTATCCAGCGCTTTGACGCCGGGGAACTGCTTGCTGATGCCTTCGGCCTCAAGAACATAAGGGTACATACCGCTTACCTCCGCACTGACCCACGTTTTCCGCCGCGCTCGCCCCACACCGGCGCCCGCGGCGGGCTTCAAGGCTTATTTCTTGTTTTTATCGGCGAATTGCTGGTAATTGGCCTGGGTGATCAGCTGGTAAGGGATCAGCACGTTGCTCTCCACTTTCTCGCCTTTCACCAGTTGAACGGCGGTCTGCACCGCACCCTCGCCCTGGCCTTTGGCGTCCTGGAACACGCTCAGCGCCAGATCGCCTTTTCTGATGAATTCCAGCGCATCGGGCGTGCCATCCACGCCGGCCACCCGCACGCCGGACTTTTTAGCCTGCTTGAGCGCCAGGATGGCGCCGATGGCCATTTCGTCGTTGTTGGAAGCGATAGCGTCGATCTGCTGGCCGGTCAGCACCCAGTCAGTGGTGATATCCACCGCATCTTTACGCGTCCACTTGGCGGTTTGCTTATCGACAATCTTGATACCGGGATAGTTGGCCGCCACCTCTTCCACGCCGCGGGTGCGGTCACGGGTCGATTCATTCGACAGTTCCCCCATCAGGATCATCACGTTGCCCTTGCCGTTCATCAGCTTGGCCAACGCTTCCATCTGCAGTTTGCCGGCCAGCTTGGAATCGGAGCCGACGTAGGCCATGCCGGCCGGGAGCGTCACTTCCGGCTTGCGGTTGACGAACACCAGCGGGATCTTGGCGTTCTCGGCCAGTTTGATCATCGGCTTGACGCCCTGGGTATCCACCGGGTTGAGGATGATGGCGTCGACGCCCTGGCTGACGAAGTTTTCGATTTGTTGAATTTGCTGCGCGATGTCGCCCTTGGCGTCTTCGAACTGGCCGCTGACGTTGCCGTCGGCCTTCATTTTGCTTTGCATCGACTGGCGCAGAATGGTGAGGAAGTTGTCATCGAAGTAAGCCATGGAAACGCCGATCTTGATGTCTTTCGCCAACACGCTGGCCGGCAGCATGCACATCAGTACCGAGGCGGCGATCAATTTCTTCAGCTTCATGTTCGTTACCCTTTAATCGTTAGAATGAAGAGGTCTGTTGGTTGACAGCTAATGAAAAATATTTTTTACATTCAAACAACAATACGGTCGGTGTTATCCCTTTGATACGGCGAAATTACCGCGTTATTGCCGTATTAAGGCCGTGAACAAAATGGTGATCGATATCTCAAAATAGATTAAAAACAATCAATTGAAATAAACCCCTGGTGGAGCAAGCCGCGTCTTCGCCGCTTTTTTAAATGTTTATTTCATAATTTAGACTATTGAAACTTTTTAACCCAAACAAGCGAAACATGCGTTTTGGAATGGCTTATTAACAAAAACATGACATGGATCTAACAAATGAAATGAAAGCCGCCCGCGAGCGTTCCCCTTTCGTGCGCCGGCAAAAACTGCGAGCGGGCGCGCAGTTTGCGGTTTCCGCGTTTCCCGACCATCCTTACTCGGCAATAATGGACATATCCCTATCTCAGGAGGACCTGACATGCAGCTCAGCAGTAAGGTGCGGATGAACCGCCTGTTCAACAACGGCAAGTGCCTGGATGTGGCGATCGATCACGGCATCGCCAACGAACCGGATTTTTTAATCGGGCTGGAAGATATCGAACGGGTGATGGGCAACCTGATCGCCGCGCGCCCCGACGCGATTCAGGTCAACTACGGGCAGGCGGATCTGCTGCAGCGCGCGCCGCAGCGCGAAAAACCGGCGCTGGTGATGCGCACCGACGTCGGCAACGCCTATAACGCCGCACGCCACCGCGAAATGTGGGCGGTGCTGCACAACCCGGAAGCGCCGATCCTGGCCGCGCTGCAAATGGACGCCGCCGCGGTGGTGGTCAACCTCTATATGATCCCGGATGAACCCGGCATTTTCCGCCAGTGCGTAGAAAACATCGGCCGCCTGCGCCACGCCTGCGATCGCTACGCCATGCCGCTGATGATCGAACCGCTGGTGATGGCCCCGGCCGGCCAGGGCGCCGCCTACGGATCGCTGGGTGACGTGGAGAAGATCGTGCCGCTGGTGCGACTGGCGCGCGAGCTGGGCGCCGACATCATCAAGGCCGATCCGACCGATCGGGTGGAAGATTTCCACCGCGTGGTGGAAGCGGCGCGCTGCCCGACGCTGGTGCGCGGCGGCGGCAAGGGAGAGCTGGGCCCGGTGCTGGAGAAATCCGCCGCGCTGATGGCCCAGGGCGCCTCCGGCATGGTCTATGGCCGCAACGTCTATCAACACAGTAATCCTTCGCAGGTGGTGCGCGCCCTGATGGCGATCATCCATCAGGGCGCCAGCGGCCAACAGGCGCTGGAGATCTACCACCAGCAGTAACCCGCTTTTGTAACTAAAATAACCCCTCCGCACCCCGGCAGCGTGCTATAACCTGCTGCCGGTAACTGCAGCTTGCCGCATTCCTCGCTAGAATACGCCGTGATATCGCCATTCGGAGAACCGCCATGCCAAAACAACGGGTGCCGCTCAAGCTGAGCACCTCCATCACGCTGATGGTGTCCGCCATCATCGCTTCGGTGCTACTGGTGGTGTTCGCGCTGTTTTTCGTGCAGATGAGCCGCGAGGGGCAAGATCAGCTGCAGCAAAAAGCCATCGCCGTCGCCAACACGCTGGCGCTCTCCAACACCGTGATCGACGGCCTGCAGCGGCGCGATCACAGCGGCGCCATTCAGCGCTTCGCCGAGCAGGTGCGCCATCAAAACGAGCTGCTGTTCGTGGTGGTGGTGGATATGCAGGGCATCCGCTATTCGCACCCTAAACCCTGGCTGATCGGCAAGCATTTTATCGGCGACGATCTGGCGCCCGCGCTGCAAGGCAACGTCAACAGCGCCATCAACCGCGGCACGCTGGCTCCGGCGCTGCGGGTGTTCGTGCCGGTGTATGACGATCAGAAAAAACAAATCGGCGTGGTGGCGCTCGGCATCGCGCTGGACACCGTGCAGCGGGTGGTGGCGGAAAGCCGATGGATCATCTATTGGACCATCGCCTTCGCCGCCCTGGTCGGCAGCCTGGGCACCTTTTTCCTGGTCTCTGCGCTCAAACGCATCATGCTGGGTTTCGAGCCTTACGAAATCTCCAACCTGTTCGAACAGCGCAACGCCATGCTGCAATCGATTAAAGAAGGCGTGATCGCGGTCGATAATGAATCCCGCATCACCATCGTCAATGACGAAGCCAAGCGCCTGCTGCGCCAGAGCGGGCCGGTGGAAAACCTGCTGCTGGAAGCCGCCAGCAAACATTGGCCGGCGCAGCTGCATCTGGCGGAGGTGCTGGCCAGCGGCGAACCGCTGCGCGATCGGCAGATCAGCTTCAACGGCAGCGAACTGCTGACCAATACCGTGCCGGTGATCGTCAACGGCCAGGTGACCGGCGCCATCGCCACCTTCCGCGACAAGACCGAGATCAGCCGCCTGCTGCAGCGGCTGAGCGGCATGGCGCACTACGCCGACGCCCTGCGGGTACAGTCGCACGAATTTATGAACAAGCTGCATGTGATACTCGGCATGCTGCATATGAAGGCCTATCAGCAGTTGGAAAACTACATCATCAACACCGCCAGCAACTACCAGGAAGAGATCGGCGCGCTGCTGCGCAAGATCCATTCGCCGGAGGTGGCGGGCTTCTTCATCGGCAAGATCAGCCGCGCCCACGAGGCCGGCATCGAACTGACCATCGAGGAAACCAGCCTGCTGCCGGAAACCGACGATGCGGAAACCACCCACGTGCTGATCAGCGTGCTCGGCAACCTGATCGAAAACGCCATCGACGCCATCGACGGCGTTGAGGGCCACGAGATCGGCCTGAGCTTCCATCATCACGACGATCAATTACACTGTATCGTCAGCGACGACGGCCCCGGCATAGATCCGGCGATCGGCGCGCGCATCTTCGAACACGGATTTTCCACCAAGGGAACGGGACGCGGCATCGGCCTGGCGCTGATCCGCAGCCATCTGGAGAAACTGGGCGGCAGCATCGATTTCGAATCCGAACCGGGCGAGCTGACCCAATTTTTCGTGCACCTTCCCTATCAGGCCAAGAGCAGAGCCCATGATTAACGTACTGATTGTCGACGACGACCCGATGGTGGCGGAGCTGAATAAATACTACCTGAGCCAGGTCGGCGGTTTTCACTGCCAGGCGACGGTCGCGACCCTGAGCCAGGCGCGCGCCCTGCTGGCCGACGCCAGCGTCAGCATCGATCTGGTGTTGCTGGATATTTACATGCAGCAGGAGAACGGGCTGGATCTGCTGCCCGGCCTGCGCGAACTCGGCGAGAAGACCGATGTGATCATCATCTCCTCCGCCAGCGACGTGAACACGGTGCAAAAAGCGCTGCACTACGGCGTGGTGGATTATCTGATCAAGCCGTTCCAGTTCAGCCGCTTCAAGGAGGCGCTGAGCCACTACCGGCAACAGTCACAGCTCTTGGCGCAACGCGAGTTTTCGCAGGCCGACGTCGACAGCCTGTTGCGCCGCCAGCCCGGCGGCCAGGAGAGCAAAAAGCTGCCGAAGGGCCTGACCAGCATCACCCTGAGCACGGTGTGCGAGTGGATCGAGCAACAGCACGACAGCGAATTCTCTACCGACAATCTGGCCAACGCCATTGGCATTTCGCGGGTGTCCTGCCGCAAGTACCTCATCTATCTGGCGGAGAGCGGCATCCTCGGCACCCGTATTCTGTACGGCGCCACCGGCCGGCCGGTCTATCTGTATCAGCTGAAACCGGACGCGATCGCCATGCTGAAAGAGCATTGCCGCCCGGCCTAAACGACGTCGGGCGCAGAAAGCGCCCGGACGTTAAAGGTTAGAAGTTGTGCATGTAACACTTAGCCTCGGGATGAGGATCTTTCGAGTGTCTGCGCAGGCAGCGCTGCTTTTTCTGCTGCTGTTCCAGGTTCCGCTGCTGCCGCTCGGCGGTCTCTGCGGCTTCGCGCTGCTGTTCGCGTGCAATCGCCTGCTCGTTGGCCAGCGTCAGGTTATCGACATTCCACACCTTGTGGCGCAATGCGTCGCGCTTTTTCTGGTACTCCTCGGTGACCTTACTGTCCTTCGGCGCAGCCGCATGGTATTCCAGATCCACCCGCGCCTGCGCGAAGCTGGAACAACACAAGGCCACGCCGGCCAACACGATCCTTTTCATCAATGACTCCTTTTACATTACATCGCTAGACTCTGCGTACACGCCGGCTCAGCAACCGTTCGGCGATGCCGTCGGCTTTTCCTCTGAACGGGAGACGCGCTGCCCGCCGGTAACGGGCGCTTTGCCGGGCTCGATAGCGCACTCCGCCAACCGCGCCAGCTCTTCCGCATCGCGCTCTGTCGGCGGCGCTTCCTCGCTCATTTCCTGACGCAGATCCTGCGCCAGCGCTTTCAGGCGCTTTTGAAACAGCACCGGCGACACTCCTTCGCACGGCCTGTCGTAGCGCGCTGCGCCGGCGCTTTGGCTTAGCGGCGGCAACAGCAAGAGAAAGATCGCGGCCATGTTCTTCGTCATGGGCAACTCCTTTGATTACGCCGAAATAAACCGGCGGTTCCCTATAAGGAAAACGAATTGTCTGCTAACGCAATGAATGGTCAAGCCACGGCAGAATAACGCAGGAAAGGTAAACCCTCCGACAATATCGGCAGAATGCGCGCATTAATTTGGCTGAATATATTTAGCGGTTTAACGATCGAATATTTTCGACCCATCTAACGTGCCGCCAATACCGATATTACCTTCATGCAATACCGACGAGGCAGACTCACCCGCCATGATGCGTTGCCGCTGTTCCCGCGTGGCCGGCTGAGACTGAGACCAGTCCGGGGACGTCGACGTTGGCTGGATCGCGCTGCAGCCGCTCAACAAAAACAACGATACCGTGGCACAATAACGCCATGTCATAGCTTTCTCCTTAAAGGAAATAAAATACCCGCAGCCGGCGGCAAGGGTAAATAAAAAATGACTTTCTTTAGTTTAATAACCGCCGTTATTTCACCATCCGACTGCCGATGTTAACCACCCGGTTCCTCTGTTAACCCGAAATAAACATTTTCGCTTAGCCACCCGATAATTCGCAGGCAATAAAAAAGGCCGGGCTAACCCGACCTTGTTTGACCGCTCGACGCGCTTAGACCAGCTCGATCACATCGAAATTGGCTTCGCCGCTCAGATCGGCGTCGTAGTCAACGCCCTGCAGACCGAAGCCGAACAGGCGCAGGAATTCCGCCTTGTAGCCCTGGTAATCGGTCAGTTCGTTGATGTTGTTGTCGTTCAACTGCTGCCAGATTTCACGACAGGTTTCCTGCACTTCGTCGCGCAGTTCCCAGTCATCCAGACGCAGACGGTGCTTCTCGTCGGTGTCCGGCGCCACGCCGCTGTACAGCTTGGTGGCGAACAGACGCTGGATCTGCTCGATGCAGCCTTCGTGAATGCCCTGCTCCTTCATGATTTTGAACACGATGGAGATATACAACGGCATCACCGGAATGGCGGAGGAAGCCTGAGTCACTACCGACTTGAGCACCGCAACGTAAGCCGCGCCGCCTTTGGCCTGCAGCTTCTGGTTGATGGCGTGCGCCGCGCGATCCAGATCTTCTTTCGCCTTGCCCAGCGTACCGTGCCAGTAAATTGGCCAGGTCAGATCGGTACCGATGTAGGAGTAAGCGACCGACTGCGCGTTATCCGCCAGCACGCCCGCTTCGTCCAGCGCGTCCATCCACAGCTGCCAGTCCTGGCCGCCCATCACCTTCACGGTGTCGGCGATTTCTTGCTCGTTGGCCGGCTCGACCACGGCTTCAACCAGCACGTCTTTGTTGGTGTCCAGCGCGACGGATTTGTATGGCTCGCCGATCGGCTTCAGTGCGGAACGCACCACTTCGCCGGTTTCCGGCATCTTACGCACCGGCGAAGCCAGCGAGTAAACCACCAGGTCAACCTGACCCAGGTCTTTTTTGATCAGATCGATCACGGTCTGACGGCACTCGTTGGAGAATGCGTCGCCGTTGATGCTTTTCGCGTACAGGCCTTCTTCTTTAGCTGCCTTGTCGAAACCGGCGGAGTTGTACCAACCGGCGGAACCGGTTTTGCCTTCGCTGCCAGGCTTCTCGAAAAATACGCCGATGGTGGCCGCACCGCTGCCGAAAGCGGCATTGATGCGCGAGGCCAGACCGTAACCGGTGGATGCACCAATGACCAGCACCTTTTTAGGCCCGTTTTTCAGTTCGCCGCGTGACTTAACGTAGGCGATTTGCTCACGGACGTTGGCTTCACAGCCTGCCGGGTGAGCGGTGGTGCAGATAAAACCACGAATTTTAGGTTTGATAATCATAGTAATTTTTTCTTGGTAGCTAAAAACCGAAGGACAATATACCTGATTTTCTCGATATACTTAAGAAAGTGCGAAAACAAGCGCAGTGACCAGACCAGTTTAGTCGATGGTTCAGGGTTGCCCAACTCCGCACCGTGATGTCTTCACACGCCACGCCTCGCCCCCTCAACGCGTTCAAGCTTTCCCTCTTCAAATCAGCGAAAGTTGATCAAGCTTCTGGCGTTGCGTTATGGTGTGGCTGTTTTTCGGTCGAATATCAGGGAAGATAAAATCACCAGGAACAGTGATGGAACCGACTTTATATTATATTTTTTCTACTCTCGCTGCCGCGGCCTGTCTGGCCGTGAAATACGTCTTCAGACCGTCTCTGGGTTCCAAGGGTTATGTCGTTCTGGTTGCGATATGTTTTCTAATCCTTTGCTGGCAATTTACCCTTTTTGCCAACGGCAACGCGATGTTTATTGCTGGTTCTGAAACTTGGGCCAAAGCAAATTGGCCTCTACGGAACTGTGCGCTGGGGTTTGCTCTTGCACATGCCTTCGCCACTTTCGAAGCATCCAAAAGAAAGAAAAAAGACAAACTTTCCTGAGGAAATCATCACCAAATGAAACGCCATTTGGTGATGATGGGGTAGATCCATTATGCCTTGTGCTTTTCCAACTGCTCGATCAGCGTGTAACGCAGCGATGAGGCATCGGCCGGTACGTTCTCCACCGGGGTGACGCGCACTTTCAATCGATACTGATAGCCCGGTTCGAAGGTGAAGCCCTCGATGCCGGTATAGAACAACTCCCACGGCTGCTGCGCGGAGCGGCGCACCTGCATGCACTTCATCGGGCCGACGCCCACGCAGTCCACCAGCGCGCTGTTCACCAGCAACACTTCCGTTTGGCCGCCTTTCTCGTTTGCGGGCTGATTCATCGAGGTTCCCTCCTGGCTGCAGCCGGCCAGCGCGGCCAACGCAACAAATAACAACGCTTTAATTTTCAATGTACTGCACCAATAGTCATCCAGGGGCGCCATGCTAACAAATTAACCGACCCAAGAGAACAGATAGCGCTACGGTTCCACACGCCCTAAATATCATTCCTCTGTGCTCTATCAGTCTGGAAAATATCGCAAAATAAACCCCCTGTTCTTATCCGAACCGGTAATTACCCCCGCTATTTTTTCTGTTAAAAACAGCTGGCTTGCGCAAGCTTTACTGAATCTAACTGAATCGATAAAGAGGGAATTTTATGCAAGAGATCGATGCCAAACACTTTCACCTGATCGCCGGCGCCGGTAACTTTGGCGACAACCGCAGCAGCAATGGCCGCGTCAACAACAACGGCGGCAACAAGAACGGAGGCGGGTCATCCAATCAGGGATTCTACGGCAAGCACACCTCGCCGGATTGCGTTAACGGCGTGATCACCGGCTCTCTGGGAGGCCTTGGCGGCCTGGCGGTGGGCGCGCTCAACGGCGGCTGCTTCAAGGAGGGCAGCAAGGGCGGCGGCAACGTCGGCATGGGGAAAGGCGGCAACAAAAACAGCGGCAGCAGCTGCAATAACAATAGCAGTAAAGGCGGCAATACCTGTTCGCGCTAAGCGGTTTTAATTAATCAAAGCTCCGACAGAGCCTCCCCGTTCGGTCGGCGCTTTCCGTATTTTTGGTGATAACCATGTTTAAACTGTTTCGTACCTTATGCCTGCTGCTCGGCTTCTGGATCGCCACCCTGCTGCTCAGCGGCGCGGGGGTCTCCTTTACCCACGGCTACGCCGCGCCTAAAAATCTGTCGCATTTCGTCGTCTCGCTGGTGGTGGTTGGCGCCATCCTGCTGTGGACCCATAAATTGCTGCGGTTCTTTTTTGCCGAGAAATTTGAGAAGAAACCGCGTTAAGCCGTGTTCTCGTTGGGGGCGCCGCCCGCAACGATAAAACCGGCATCGCGAATCGCCGCCTTAACCTGCCTGGCGTCCATCACGGCCGTTTTCACATAGCCAAAAAAGGCCACCCGTGCGCCGGGCAAACGGATTGGCGTCGCCAGTTGGGCCATAAGCTCACGATTGCGCTGCGCCATCAGCTCGGCGCGCGCCTGCCAAAACGCGGCCGGTTCGGAGGGGGCTTCAGTGGCGGTTTCGAACCGAGACGCCAACTCGCTTAGCGCCTCCCACTCCGCCAACAGGGCGGCAACCACTTCAGGGTTAGCCACCAGCCCCCAGTCAGAGGGTAAGGCCCCCTCACGCCACGCATTGAGATAGCCGGGCAACATCATCTTTAATTGACTCAGTTGCTCGTTCACTGCGGGTTACCTTTTATAGCGCCTGATGCCGGGATATTTCCCATAATGACACTCTCGTTAAACCGTTGATTGAAGCAATGGCCGAAGCTTATCAACGCCATAAATGACGTAATGACTTTTGGTGCGGCTAAATTAGCGATAGGTGCGGGTGGTGTGTGGAGCCGGAGATCGGGCTGAGGTGTTACGACTGGAAAGAGAAACCAGAATTTTATTGGCGTCTTAAGTGGAATTTTCTTATAAATCAATCACACAAAAAAAGACCGAATACGATTCCTATATTCGGTCTAGGGAAATGGCTCTTGGGAGAGAGCCGTGCGCTAAAAGTTGGCATTTAATGCAGGGCTTGTTCAGCCGTGCACTTTAAGAGTAGCCTACCGCGCCAGTTTTGCCAGCCGCCCGGCGGCCGCGTGATAGTTTCGTGGCGAAATAACTATGCGGCAAATGCGCATCAATCTGCGCACGCTGGGCAAGGCGTTGGCAAACAAGCGGTTAGTCAGCGCACAGCTTCTCGGCGCGCTCGATAAACGGCGCCATGCTCATTTTTTTCCCCGGTTCGGCAGGGTCGTCCAGCAGGATCACCTCCAGCGGTTGCGCGCGCTGATGGCCCTTCTTCACCTGCTGCTCCGCCGCGTCGTTGAGCGGATATTGCATCAGAGTGCTGTTATTCAGCACAAACAGCGCGCCGCCGCTGCGGCACTGCAGCGTCACTTCCTCCTTGGTGAACGCCCACTGTTTGCCGTACTCCAGTTTGGTGATGTTAACCAGTTTGTCTGCCGCCAGCGCGCCGGTCGCGGTTGCCAGCAGCGTAATGCCAAGTAATACCGATTTCATGTGATGGCCTTAAGGTTGCTATTCGCGTCGATTTTCCCGCAGCTTGCCGGCCTGCGGCAAGCTGAAATGTCATACCGGCGCATAGGTTGCAAATAAACTGACCAGCAGCAGCACCGCCATCCCCAACCCGACTTCGAGCCAGCAGGCCAGCACCACACCGCGCTGCGCCAGCGCCGGTACGCGGCTCATCGCCGGCACGATGGCGTAGCGATTGGCCAGCGCCACCATCACCATCAGCGCCACCAGCGCGGTTTTGATCAGCAACAGGCGCTGATAAGGCGAGCCGAGGTTGAGCGGCCAACCACCGAGTATGATCAGGCTGTTGACGATGCCGGTGACGATCACCGCCGCCACCGCCAGGTGCCCCCAGCGCGAGAAACGGATCAGCGTGGTGATGGCATCGCTGCGCCACTGCGGCGGCTGCAGGTAACGCAGGCAAACCAGCAACGGCGCCAGGCTGCCGAACCAGTAGCCGGCGGCCAGCAGGTGCGCCGCATGGTTGGCGCGGTGCAGCGCGCCCAACGCGCCTTCATGCATCGCCGCGTGGCCGATAAACGCCAGGCTCATCAGCAGCAGCGCTGAGCACAGCGCCAACGCCTGCGCGCGCGGCCGTTCCGGCAGCAGCAGGCCCAGGATCGCCAGCAGCGACAGGCCCAGATGCCAGCGCCACACTTCGCCGAAGGTGGTGCCGAGCACCGCCCGCCAGACCTCCAGCCGCCAGGCGTCTTGCCAACCGTCGCCCATCTGCCCGGCCTGAATGGCCAGCAGCGCCACGGCGGAAAGCCCGGCAATCCAGGTGCCGGCAAGCAGTAGCGGACGCACATCGCGGGAGAGGATCGGGGAGAGGCGCTGCGGTGACAATAAGGCGGTGAACAGACTGATGCCGAACATCAGCATCACCGCCGCAAAGTGCACCAAGCGACACAGAACGAACAGGGTCGCCAGAGTCACGATCAGTTTACGGTGAAGCTGTACTGGCCTTTGGTTTTATGCCCGTCGACCGACACCACATGCCAGCTGACGTTGTATTTGCCCGCGCTCAGCTCGCCTTCAATCGGTACGTTGACCTGGGTGTTGTTGTTCGGATCGAGCTGCAGCTTGCCGGTTTTCACCACGGCGTTGTCCGGGCCGGTGATTTTCACGCCGCTGAAGTTTGGTTCGATGCCTTCGGAGAAGCTGAGGGTCAGCGCCTTCGGCGCCGGGCTGACGCTGGCGTCGGCCTTCGGCGTTTCCACTTTCAGGTGGGCGTGCGCCAGCGCTTGCTGCGAAGACAGGCCGACGAACAGAACGAAAACGGTGGAAAGCAGGCGACAGGAGGAACGAATTTTACCGATCACAGTGGTATCCCTTAACAATATAAAGAGGGTCATAAGGGTTAAGGCCACAGCCAAGGCGATGTATCAGCGGCCCCAACCCACCGCAATGATTGCGCCACGGGTAAACAGAAAAACGGGTTGTATCGGCTAACCCGCTGTTTTGACTCTACCATCCCTGTAGCGTATCGCGGTAAATCATAACGACCACGCCGCGGCAAGTCGAGCGCATCACTGGCATTTTGCGATCCGGCAGCACGTATCGCCGCATAACCGCGATAAACGCAGGGTAAAAAAAACCGCGCATCAGGCTCGCCCGCGCGCGGTTTTTCGATGCTCTGGTGCAGATCAGGCCTGGTCGTTGCCGCCCTGGCCCATCGCGCCCATTTTCTTCAGATCTTTGTCGATGAAGAACAGGCCCTTGCCGCTGGTGCCCACCAGCGCCAGCTTGTCCAGCACGGATTTGAACAGTTTCTCTTCTTCATGCTGCTCCGCCACGTACCACTGCAGGAAGTTGAAGGTGGAGTAATCGTGTGCGGTCATGGCGGCGTGCGCCAGTTCGTTGATCTGACGAGTGATCAGCTGTTCGTGTTCGTAGGTCTGCTGGAACACGTCCGCCAACGACTCAAACGCCACCGGCGGCGCGGCGATGGTGCCCAGCAGCGGCAGAGAGCCGGTGTCGCTCAGATAGTCGAACAAACGTTGCATATGCTGCATCTCTTCCTGAGAATGCTCTTTAAGAAATGCGGCGGCGCCTTCAAAGCCTTTATCGCTGCACCATGCGCTCATCTGCAGATACAGGTTGGCGGAGTAGAACTCCAGATTCAGTTGCTCATTCAGCTTTTGAGTCATTTCTTGCGTCAGCATAATGATTCCTTTTATTTTGCAGGTCATGAATTTAATTTCCGCGCATTATGCCCTGCTGCCGTAAAAATAAAAACACCTTATTTACACTCAAATCACATTAATTATAAAAATCATATATATCAACAAATTATAATATCACCGCCACATTGAGAATTAACATGATAATTATTTTCATCTTTTAGTTTAATCAAAAAGCGAATCATTCTTATTTAAAAGAATAAATAGATTGCATTACTGCTGGATAAATATCGCTCCCGGCAACGGCGTAATGGGCTTGCCAAGCGCCGCCGGGTGGATTACCTTCTGCGCAGATTCAATGCGGCAAAGTAAGTAAGGAGCATAGCGTGGGTTACAATCTGGCCGAGCTGCCCAAAGAGGAAATGGACAGGGTGAATGTGGATCTCGCCGCCTCAGGCGTGGCGTATAAAGAGCGCTACAACATGCCGGTGATCCCGGAAGTGGTGGAGCGCGAGCAACCGGAAGCGCTGCGCGACTATTTTCGCGAGCGCGTGGCACACTACCGCGCGGAATCCCACAAGTTTTCGCGCCTGCCGTACGAGCCGAAGGCTAAATAGAAAAACCCGCCGTTACGGCGGGTTTTTTGCGTCACTTGCCGGCAAACCGGTCGGTGGCGATCATCAGCTGGTGCAAAATGCCCGGCTCATCATACGAATGCCCCGCCCCTTCCACGATATGCAGCTCCGCCTCCGGCCAGGCCTTGGCCAGGTCCCAGGCATTCTGCACCTGGCAGGCCATGTCATAGCGGCCGTGGACGATCACCGCCGGAATATGGCGGATCAGCGGCACGTTGCGCAGCAGTTGGTCGTCGCTCTCCAGGAAGCCCAGATGGGTGAAGTAGTGGTTTTCAATGCGGGCGAACGCCAGCGCAAAATCATCCTCGCCGAACGAAGCGGATTCGCGGCTCGGCAGCAGCGTGACCGTCTCCCCTTCCCACACGCTCCACAGCTTGGCCGCTTCAAGCTGCACCTGCGGATCGGCCGAGGTCAGCCGCTGCCGGTAGGCGGCGATCACGTCTTTACGCTCGTCATCCGAGAGGATGGACAGCACGCGCTCCCATTTTTCCGGGAAGAAGCGCGAAGCGCCGTCCTGATAATACCAATGCAGCTCCTGCTTGCGCAGGGTGAAGATGCCGCGCAGCACCATTTCACTGACGCGCTCCGGGTGAGTCTGCGCATAGGCAAGCGCCAGCGTGGAGCCCCAGGAACCGCCGAACACCAACCATTGTTCGACGCCGGCCATTTCCCGCAGCCGTTCGATATCGGCCACCAAATGCCAGGTGGTGTTGTTGTCCAGGCTGGCATGCGGACGGGAGCGGCCACAGCCGCGCTGATCGAACAGCAGCACCTTGTAGCGTTCGGGATCAAACAGCTGACGATGATGCGGGGAGATGCCGCCGCCCGGCCCGCCGTGAATGAAAACCGCCGGCTTACCGTTCGGGTTACCGCTCAGCTCCCAGTAGATCCGGTGGCCATCCCCAGTGTCCAGCCAACCGCTGTCGTATGCCGCTAACGGCGGGTACAAACCTCGTAATTGTTCCATGGCGCTTTCCGTCTCTCTGTGAGTCATGCTTTCATCAAAGCGGAAGCCGCCCGGCAGGTCAACGATAAAACCCGAAAACTCGAACGCGCGCCGGGAACTCGGCGCGCGTTTGCTCAAAATCACAACGACCTGCTTGCAAAACGCCCACAGGCCCGATCAGTTCAGGTGCGCAATCGCGCTGATCTCCACCAACTGCTCGGGCGAAGCCAGCCCGGTGACGCCGATCAGCGAACCGGCGGGCCGGTGAGCGCCGACATAGCGTTTGAACAACGCAACGCAGGGTTCAAAATGCGCCTGTACGTCAGTCAGATAGATCTCCACATACGCCAAGTTCGAACGTTCGGCGCCGAATCCCGCCAATACCCGATCCAGGTTGTCCAACGTCTGTTGGGTTTGCCGTTCGATATCGCCCGCGCCGATAAACTCACCCTGCATATCATGGGAAAACTGCCCCGAAATATAGAGGGTGTCTTTGACGCGAATGCCTTGGGACACGCCATTCTCCTCTTCCCAAATGACCCCGTGATGGTAGTGCGTGATGCCGTTTTTCATGCTGCTTCTCCAACCGTTTATCGTTTCCATGACGACTATAATCGTTTGATTGGCGAATGGACGTCGTCACTGAAACGACATTGGATATGCAGTTAATTAATTGAATATGTTAAATTAATTCTCTTATCACCGGCTCTCGGGGGGGCGGCATGTTGCGGGCGAATCTCAATGACATTCAGGTTTTCATGGCCGTCGTCGACGCCGGCAGTTTTGTCGCCGGCGGACAGACGATGGGGCTGTCGCGCTCGGCGGCGGGCAAAGCCATCGCGCGTCTGGAGCAGCGGCTGAGCGTGCGGCTGTTGCATCGCACCACGCGTTCGCTTGGCCTGACCGATGAGGGGCGAGAGTTTTATCGGCGCGGTCTGCAGATCCTCGCTTCGGTCGATAACGCCGAGGCCAGCGTGGCCGGCGACAAAGGCACCGCACGCGGGGTGCTGCGGTTGACCGCTCCCGCCGCCTTCGGCAGACGGATCCTGTTGCCGCTGGTGCCGAAATTTCTCGTCGCCTGGCCTGAGGTGCAGGTGGAGATCAGTTTTTCCGATCGCCTGGCGGATATCGTGGAAGAAGGATTTGATTTAGCGGTGCGGATCGGCGTCACGGCGCCGGATACCCGGCTGGTGTCCAGAACCCTCGCCAGGTATCGCGCCCTGCTGTGCGCCTCCCCCGCCTACCTCGCCGCCCGTGGCGAACCGCAAACCGTCGAGTCGCTCGCCGGGCATGAGGCTCTGCTGTTCAGCAGCCGCAACCAAAAACAGCCCTGGCGGCTGCGCGACGAGCGCGGCGAATGGGTCAAGGCCCCGGTGCGCGGCCGCCTGCGGCTGGACAGTGGAGAAGCGTTACGCGACGCCGCTCTGTCCGGGTTGGGCATCGCGTATCTGCCGGAGTTTATGATTGCGGAGGACTTGGCCGCCGGCCGTCTGCGGCAGGTGTTGCGCGCCGTGGCGGGTGAAGAAGTCAGGATTGTGGCGCTCTATCCGAATAAGCGCCTGCTGGAACCACGCGTCAGGCGCTTTCTCGATCTGTTGGTGGATACGCTCGGCGGCTGAGACCTTACCCGCCTTTGCGCATATGCGGCTCGCGCATCTCCTGTGCGGTTTTCGCTTCGATGCTCAGCTCCGCCGTCGGGCGCAGCAGCAGGCGTGCCAGCCCGATAGGTTCGCCGGTTTCACGGCAGTAGCCGTACTCGCCGTTCTGCAATCGCGCCAGCGCCGCATCGATTTTCGGCAGCAGGCGGCTTTCGCGATCCAGCTGGCGGAACAGCAGGCGCAGATCCTCTTCGCGCGCCGCCTTGTCGGCCTCATCGCCCGTCGCTTCGCCGCCGTCGATCTCTTTTTTCAGCTCATCGATGTGCAGCAGCAGCTTTTGCCGCTCATCCTGCAGCAGCTGACGGAAAAACGCCCGTTGAACCGAGTTCATATAATCAGAATCCGGCATGGCCAGCAGTTGCTGCGCATCCGGTAACGTCATGACTGTCATTGCGCTCTCCCAATACCAAAAGTGTAATATTATAACATAATGTTTATTTTTAACACCCGGTCATCCAAAAACAAAATTTCTCGTGCAAACAGCCGGTTAAGTGCAATTCGCACTTTGTCGCTTGCATCCTGCCGGCTTTAGGCGGTTAATGGCTGAGCAAGCCACCCAATCATAGGTAACGAGAGGCCATCATGAGTAAGGGAATGGATAGCAAAAAAAATGCGAAGAAGAAGCCGTTGAAAACCCCAGCTGAGAAACGTGCGGAGAAACGCGCCAAAAAAGCGCATCCGTCTGGTGAGTAAGCGTCCTTCCATCCGTCATTAAACCCGCCAAGGCGGGTTTTTTATTGCCTCACAGGAGAGATGGCCGATGTCCTGCTTCACCCTCGCCGCCGCCCAATACCCCGTCGCTGCGGCCGATATCGCCTGCAACCTTGAACGTCACCTTGAATTTGTCGCGCAGGCAGCCCAACAGCACGTGCAGCTGTTGGTGTTTCCCGAACTGTCGCTAAGCGGCTATGAACTGGCTGATGCTGCCGAACTGGCGCTGACGCTGGGCGATCCGCGTCTGCAACCGCTCGCTGCGGCGGCGCAATCGCATCAGATGACGATCATCGTCGGCGCGCCCTTACGCAGCGGCCAGGCGCTGCATATCGCCGCCTTGATCTTTCACCCCAATGGGGCATTGACGCCCTATACCAAGCAGCATCTGCACGGCGCGGAACGGCAACGGTTCTTGCCCGGTAATGGCGGTACGCTGCTGGAAATACATCGGCAACGCATCGCGCTGGCTATCTGTGCCGATACTTCGGAGCCCGGCCACGCGAGCGCCGCCGCACAGGCGGGCGCGCAGATTTATGCTGCCGGCGTGCTGGTATCTGAAGCCGGTTACGCGAAAGACAGCGCCGCGCTGGCAGGCTATGCCCGGCGTTACGGCATGGTCACGCTGATGGCCAACCATGCGGCGCCGACCGGCGGCTGGATCCCGGCGGGCCGCAGCGCCATCTGGGATGAAACGGGAGCGCTTTTGGTTGCCGCGCCGGATGACGCTCCTGGTCTTATCATCGCCGGCAAGACTTCCGACGGTTGGCACGGTCGCCTGTGCCGGTTAAGCTGAAGCCTGACGGCAACGCGGAGGAAAGCATGACGTTACGCGTAATAGATACCGAGACCTGCGGGCTGGACGGCGGCGTGGTGGAAGTGGCCTCCCTCGATCTGCTCGACGGCCAGTTAACCAATCCGATGAGCGATCTGGTCTGCCCGGACCGCCCCATCAGCCTCGACGCGATGGCGATTCATCACATCACCGAACAGATGGTGGAAGGCAAACCGCGCATCGCGGTGGCGATCGGCCGCTATCAGGGCAGCCCCTACTATGTGGCGCACAACGCCGCCTTTGATCGCGGGGTGTTGCCGGAGATGAACGGCGCCTGGATCTGCACCCTCAAGCTGGCGCGCACGCTGTATCCGGACATCAAGTACGGCAACCAGTATCTGCGCTACGCGCTGAACCTGGACGTGCAGCTGCCGGCAGACGCCACGCTGTACCCGCACCGCGCGCTGTATGACTGCTACGTCACCGCCGCGCTGCTGCAACGCATCATCAAGGATTCGGGCTGGACGCCGGAGCAAATGGTGCAGATCACCGAACAGCCGGTGCTGCTGAAGAAGTTCAAATTCGGCAAGTATCGCGGGCAGGAAATCGATCGCATCGCCCAGGAAGATCCCGGCTATCTGCGCTGGATGCTGAAATCCATCGACGATCTGAGCCCGGACATGAAACACACGCTGAAATACTATCTGATTGGCTAACACAGCGGGCGGCGCAGGCCGCCCGCTGTTCGCCGTTACTCCGCCAGCGCCAGAATGAAGGCGTACTCCAGCGCAATATCCTCATAGGCCTTGAAGCGGCCGGATTTGCCGCCGTGGCCGGCATCCATGTCGGTATACAGCAGCAGCTGCCGATCGTCGGTTTTCAGCTCGCGCAGCTTGGCCACCCACTTGGCCGGCTCCCAATACTGCACCTGCGAATCGTGCAGGCCGGTGGTCACCAGCAGATGCGGGTATGCCTGCGCCTTCACCTGATCGTACGGGCTGTACTGTTTGATGTAGTCGTAATAGGCCTGCTCGTTCGGGTTGCCCCACTCGTCGTATTCGCCGGTGGTCAGCGGGATCGACTCGTCCAGCATGGTGGTCACCACATCGACGAACGGCACCTGCGCCACCACGCCGTGGAACAGCTGCGGCGCCTGGTTGATCACCGCGCCCATCAGCAGACCGCCGGCGCTGCCGCCCATGGCGAACACCCGCTTGCCGTCGCCGTACCCCTGGGCGATCAGCGTTTCGGTCACGTCGATAAAGTCGTTGAAGGTGTTCTGCTTGTTGAACAGTTTGCCGTCTTCATACCACAGCTGCCCCAGCTCACCGCCGCCGCGAATGTGCGCCAGCGCGAACACGACACCGCGATCCAGCAGGCTCAGGCGGCTGGCGCTGAACGCCGGATCCATGCTGCTGCCGTAAGAGCCGTAGCCGTACACCATCAGCGGGTTGACGCCGCGCTGGAAGCTGTCCTGGCGATACACCAGCGAGACCGGCACCTCGACGCCGTCGCGCGCCTTCACCCACACCCGCTCGCTGCGGTAGTTTTCCGGCGTGAAGTTCTTCACCTCCTGCTGTTTGAGCATCGTCCGCTCGCCGCTGTCCATGTTCAGCTCGTACAGCGTGGTCGGGGTGGTCATCGACGAATAGCCGTAGCGCAGCAGCGCGGTTTCCGGATCCGGGTTATACGCCAGCCAGGTGGTGTAGGTCGGATCGTCGAAGGCGATGCGCTTCTCTTCGCCCGTCTGCCAGTGGATCTGGCGCAGCAGCGTCAGGCCGGCATTGCGCTCTTCCACCACCAACCAATCGCGGAACAGGCTGAAGCCCTCCAGCATCACGTCGGCACGCGGGGCGATCAGCGTCTGCCACCGCGCTTCGTCCGCCTGCTCGCTTTGGTACAGGCCGAAGTTCTTGCCGTCCTTGTTGGAGCGGATGTAGAAATGCTGGTGATAGTGATCGATGGCGTACTCGTGATCCTTGCGGCGCGGCACGAACAGCTGCGGCTTGGCGTCCGCACGATCGGCGTCCAGCAGCAGGATCTCCGAGGTGGTGGTGCTGCTCAGGTGGATCAGGATAAAACGCTCGGAGGTGGTCTTCTCCAGCCCGACGTAAAAGGTATCGTCCAGCTCTTCGTAAATCAGCTCATCCTGCTGCGGATCGCTGCCCACCACGTGGCGATAGACCTGATACGGCAACAGCGTCTTGGCGTGCTTGCGCACGTAGTACACCGTCGAGGAGTCGTTGGCCCACTCGAAGCTGCCGGAGGTGTTTTCCAACACTTCCTCCGCCCAACTGCCGTCGGCCAGGTTCTTGAAGCGAATGTCATACTGACGGCGCGACAGGAAATCCTCCGCCACCCCCAGCCGCTGATTGTCTGGGCTGACGTCCAGCCCGCCCAGGGTGTAAAACTCGTGGTTCTCGGCGCGCTGGTTGCCGTCGATAAGCACTTCCCAGTGCTCGCTCTCGGCCTGCGGCTGGCGCACATAAATCGCGTATTCGTTGCCCGGTTCGTAGCGCGTCTGATAGCGGTAGCCGTGGCGCATGTAAGGCACCGAATGTTCCTGCTGCGGAATGCGCGCCACCATCTCTTCGTACAGGGTTTCGCGCAGCGCCTGCTGCGGCTTCAGCATCGCATCGGTGTAGGCGTTCTCCGCCTGCAGGTAGTCCAGCACCTGGCGGTCTGCGCGCTCGTCGTCGCGCAGCCAGTAGTAGTCATCCACGCGCGTGTCGCCGTGGATGGTGATGGGATAAGGGCGTTTTTCCGCTTTCGGTGGGGTCATCATTACTAAATCATCCGCTTACATAGATTGCGGCAAGAGTGACACGATTCCCCCCGGCTTGCCAAGCGGCGCTATGCCAGCTCGCGCTTTTTCTCGTTGACGTCGCTCTCGATGCCCTGCTTGACGTCCGCCGGGATCTTCAGCGCCTGCGCCAGCGCATCGAGGTAGCCGCGCTCCATAAAGTGCTCGACGTCGATCACCAGACAGCTCAGGTAGTAAACCTCCAGCGCCTCGTCTTCGTTTTGCACGCTGCGGGCGATCAATTCCGGGTTGAGCGGCTGATCGAGCGCTTCCTGCACCCAGCCCTGCGCCTCTTCCCCCACCTGCAGCTGCGACAGGCTGTGATCGATGGCGCGCTGCTCGTCGGCATCGATATGGCCGTCGCTCTTGGCGGCGAACACCAACGCCTGCACCAAACGCTTGGCGCGCAGATCCACCGGCGTGGTTTGCAAACCGAACTGCGGTTCGTCCTGATGGCTCTCTTTCACCCGCTGCTTATACTTGTTCCACAGCACCGCGCCCACCGCCGCGCTGCCGCCGATAATCAGCGCATTCTTGCCGAACTTGCCCACCAGCTTGCGCGAGGATTTGTTGGCCAACAGCACGCCGACCAAACCGCCCAGCGCCGTGGGCGCCAGCAGCTTGCCGATGCCTTCCGCCCCGCCCATCGCGCCGGCCTTCTGCCCGATCAACGTTTGAATCTGCTGCATCCAGTTACTTTTCATCATCTACCCCTTGCGTGAAAAAGCGCGGCGCGCAGGCGCGGCCGAACCGACGGTAAACCGCCAGATTAGGGGATCTTTTGTCAATTTACGTCTGGGGGATGCAAACCTGTGTTTAGCGGATCGGCGGGCCGGGCGGCCCGCCTGGATGGCTGCGGCGTTACGCGTCTTCGTCGCCCGCTTCGTCGTCCTGCTCGTACTCCGCCAGCTCGTCGCGCATCGCCTGGATGGCGTCGCGGGTCATCAGCGCCAGCGTGCGGTAGAAACCGGTGGTGGCGTGCGCTTCCACTTTGCCGAGGAAGCGGCCGCACCACGGCAGCAGAAACTCGTCGAACAGCGCGATCTGCGCCTGCGCTTCATCTTCCTGCGACTGATCCTCCAGCCAGGAAGCGGCCAGCAGCAGCTGGCCGAAATGGTCGGCCGGCGCCTCCGCCAGCGGCATGCCGCGCTGCTGCAGGAAGGTGCGCACTTCCGCTTCGCTGGCGCCTTCGACGTAGTCGGAGCGGAACGGCGACACGCTGCATTCGCTGCCGACGAACATCGCGTTAAAGTCGGTCGCCAGCTGGTTGACGTCGCAGCCCTGCTGCAGGCGCTTCAGCAGGTCATCCTGCTCCAGCGGCCAGTGCTGCTGCAGCTTGCCCTCTTTGATCAGCGCGAACAGCGGCACCAGCAGCGGATCCTGCGGCTGGCGGTAGAACAGCGTACCCAGCACGCGGCAGACAATGGAAAACTCATTCATGATAATGCCTTATACAATACGGAAAATTTTGCCGGGACGATGTCACAAATCGGCCAATTCCGCAATCGCCGGCTTGCCGCGCCGCTCGAGAAAATCCAGCAACCGGCGCGGGCTGACGTTGAGAATGCGCTCCTGCGGGAAGCCCACCTCTTCGATGATGCGCTCGCAGTGCTCGAAATTACCCAGTGAAAAAGCGACGTGCGAATCCGAACCCAGCGCCAGCCAGCCGCCGGCGTCGCGCACCGCGGCGGCGATCGCCCGGCAGTTGGCCTCGCTGCCCTTGCGGGAGTGGGTGAACGACGAGTTATTCAGCTCCAGCGCCACCTCGTATTTGGCCGCCGCCGCCGCGACGGCGGGAATATCGATCGGGTAACGCGGGTTGCCGGGGTGGCTGATGATATGCACGTCTCCCTGCGCCATCGCGGCGATCATCGCTTCAGTATTGGACGCTTTATCCTGCGGCGCAAACACCGGCTCATGGAAACCGGCGATGATCACGTCGGTGGCCGTCAGCATCGGGCCGGTGCAGTCGATATCGCCCTGCAGGTTTTTGATGTTGGCTTCGATACCGCGCAAAATGCCCACGCCGTTCACCCGGCGCGGCCACACGTGCATGTTCATGAAGTGCCAGTAGTGCGGCGCATCGGCCATGTCCGGGCCGTGATCGGTGATGGCGAACAGCTTGATGCCCTTCTGCTGGGCTTCGGCGATGTAATCGTGCAGCGTGCTGTAAGCGTGGGTGCTGGCGACGGTGTGCATATGCAAATCAACGGGGTACATTGTTTCTCCTTCCAGAGGGCCCGCCCGCAAAGGTACGGACAGGCGCGATGACGATAACAGCTTATCAGTTACCGAACGGCGGCTGAAGGCTCAGTAACCCCGTTGCCTGTCGACCACGCCGGCCGGGGCCTGCCCCGCCTCCAGCGCGCGGATGTTGGCGGCGATCTGATCCATCGCCTGCTGCGGCAACGTGATGGCAGCAATATGCGGGGTAATGGTGACACGCGGATGACGCCAGAACGGGTGATCCTGCGGCAGCGGCTCGCGGGCGAACACGTCCAGCGTGGCGGCGGCCAGTTGCCCCTGCTCCAGCGCCGCCAGCAGATCGGCCTCCACCAGATGCGCGCCGCGCGCGATGTTGATGAGGTAAGCTCCCGGCCGCAGTTGCGCGAACAGCTCACGGTTGAGAATGCCGACGGTCTCCGGCGTATTGGGCAGCAGGTTGATCAACAGTTTTACGCCGTCGAGAAAGGCGCCGCGCTGCGCCTCTCCGGCGAAGCTTTGCACGCCGTCGATCTGTTTGGCGCTGCGGCTCCAGCAGCGTACGCTAAAGCCAAACTCGGTCAGCTTGCGCGCCACGCTCTGCCCCAGCACGCCGGCGCCGAGGATGCCGATAGTGAAATCATCCAGCGAGTGGGGATCGAGCGGTTGCCATTCCTGCCGCTGCTGCAAGGCCTGATACTCGTCGAAACGGCGGAAATAGCGCAGCACATAGCTCAGCGCATATTCCTGCATCTGCTGCGCCATGCCGGTATCCTCCAGCCGCAGCAGCGGCACGCCGGCGGGCAGTGTGCCGGGGTGTTTGCGCTCCTGATCGAGAATGGCGTCGACGCCGGCGCCGAGGGCGAACACCGCTTTCAGATCGCGGCGGTTGGCTAACATCTCGTGCGGCGGGCGCCATACCAGCGCGTAATCCGCCGGCCGCTCGTCGCCGCGCTGCCATTCGCGGATCTCGGCCTGCGGCAGGCGTTGCTTGATGCCGATCAGCCATTCCTGGGCGTTAAACAAGGGGTGGTAATAGATGATGTTCATACTGCGGGCTCCGGTTTGTTTTTATTGGTTTTCCTTCAGCCTTCCGCGATTCGCCGCCGGATGCAAGCGTTAAAGCCCAAAATAAAAACAGCCCCGACCAGTGGGGCTGCTGTGTATTCTCGCCAAATCAGGCGGCAGACGGACCGTCGCGCCGGATAAGGCGCCGCAACAGCGGAATGAGGATCAGCATCGCCACGCCGACGCCCGTCGCCCCCCAGCCCAGCGCGCTGAAGATTTCGCTATAGCCGGGATTGGTTTGCAGCGGCGTGCTGCCGCTATTTTCCGGCATCAGGCCGGAGACGTAGCCCGCCAGCACCGAGGCAACGCCGGTCACCATCATCCAGCAGCCCATCATCACGCCCTGATAGCGCGGCGGCGCCAGCTTGCCGATCATCGCGTAACCGATCGGCGAGATCATCAATTCACCGACGCTTTGCAGCACATAGCTGATGACGATCCATTTAAACGCCACCAGCCCGTCGCCGCCGGCCATGCTGATGCCCAGCGGCAGCACCAGCATGCCAAGCCCGATGCAGAACAGCGATCCGGAGAACTGCAGCGGAATGTCGATGTTGCAGCCGCGAGCGCGCAGGCGGTTGAACCACCAGGCCAGCAGCGGGCCGCCCACCACGATCACCAGCGTGTTGATATTCTGGATCCACTGCGGCGCCACCTGAATGCCGTAAACGTTCAGGTTGATGTTGTGCTCGGAGAACAGCATCAGCCCCATCGGCGCCAGCTGATACAGCGCCCAGAACACCAGCGACCCCAGCGCCAGGATCAGATAGGCCGCCATTCTGCGGCGCTCATCGCGCGGATGGTGGCGCAGCGTCACCACGCACAGCATCAGGAAGATCAGCGCGCCGAGCACGATCACGAAATGGCCGCTGAACTCGGCGTGGGTCAGCATCACGCGGATAATCGGCACCAGCGCCACCAGCACCGCCAGCCCGACCAGCATGCGCCAACGGTATTGACTGCGGCTGGCATCGTGCAGCGGCGTATTGAGATCCGCCAGAATCCGCCAGCGGCAGACGGCGACGATGATCGCCGCCGCATTGCCCAGCGTGGCGAACAGGAACAGCGCGCGATAGTTTTCCGTCAGTTGGAAATACCCGGCGACGGTAAAGCCGACGAAGAACCCGAGGTTCATGCCAGCGTAGTTCCACAGGAATGCCGATTCGCGCCGGTCATCATCCGGTTTGAAACGCTGGGTGAGCATCATATTAATGCAGGTCACGTTAAGGCCGCTGCCGGTCAGGAACATCGCCAGCCCCCAGTACAGCCCCCACACGCCCGCGACGGCAATCAGCGCGCAGCCGATCACCTGCAGCACCATGCCCAGCACGAACAGATTGCGGTTACTGAGGAAACGGCCGCCGAGGTAGCCGCCGAACATGTGCAGACCATAGTTGAAGGCGCCGAACACGCCCATCATGGCGTTGGCGCTGCTTTCGTTGAAGCCCAATCGCTTGGTGGCGTACAGCACCAGCGTGGAGTAAAGCACGGCGAAGCCCAGTGTGGCGAAGATCTGGATGAAGAACAGCGCCCCCGCACCGGGGGGAATGGCATGGCGCGCTTGCGGCGCCGGCATGGCATCTGAAGGAGTCAAAACGAACCTCTACTGCATTATTATGTAATGAGTCTGTCCCTGTCTGCGATATCGCCGGCCTGTCTCCCGGCAATCTGCGCGGCGCCGTGATGTTCCTTGCCAAAAACGCCGCGCCGACATAATTCCATTTAGCGACACATTTGACTAATAATCCAGTATTAATGCATATAACAGCAAATAGACCGTTCTCATTGGCGATATATTGAGCTACTCGCACAGAAAAAGGTCAAACAATCATCTTTCACGCGTTTTGAACGTAGTCCGCCCTGCCCGCCGGTGGCCAAGAGTGGGAATATCGTTCGGTAAATCAGCAAATTGCTGCAAGTTTGGCTAAACAGTCATGAGAATGAAATAAGAGGGTTGACGCTGAGATCAGATTCTCCTACATTAGCGCCCGTCGACAGCGCAAAGCGTTTTCGGCAACAAAACGGTGAGGTGTCTGAGTGGCTGAAGGAGCACGCCTGGAAAGTGTGTATACGCGAAAGTGTATCGAGGGTTCGAACCCCTCTCTCACCGCCAAATTCGAAGAGAAAGCCTGGATTCACGTCCAGGCTTTTTTTTTGCATGGTGCACCGCCGAGAGGGGCGAGAAGCCTCGACAGGGTTCGACAAAACGCCTGCGTTTTGGACCGCCAACGGCGGCCCGCAGGGTGAGCGCAGCGAATCAAGCCCTCTCTCACCGCCAAATTCGAAGAGAAAGCCTGGATTCGCGTCCAGGCTTTTTTTTGCATGGTGCACCGCCGAGAGGGGCGAGAAGCCTCGACAGGGTTCGACAAAACGCCTGCGTTTTGGACCGCCAACGGCGGCCCGCAGGGTGAGCGCAGCGAATCAAGCCCTCTCTCACCGCCAAATTCGAAGAGAAAGCCTGGATTCGCGTCCAGGCTTTTTTTGCATGGTGCACCGCCGAGAGGGGCGAGAAGCCTCGACAGGGTTCGACAAAACGCCTGCGTTTTGGACCGCCAACGGCGGCCCGCAGGGTGAGCGCAGCGAATCAAGCCCACAGCCCGCGCCCGTAATTCCCATTTCCACCGGTTATCCACTAACCTTACTTCTGATTTTCCCACCTTTTCATGACTTCTGCCCTATCGTTAGCCGCAGTTTTCAGCAAAATGAACACGGCTTGAGCGGACGAACAAAAACACAGAAATTATTCTTGACCGGATCGGCCCCACTCCCTATAGTAGCGCCCCGTTGCAGCGATGATTTCGCAACAAAAAAATATGGTGAGGTGTCCGAGTGGCTGAAGGAGCACGCCTGGAAAGTGTGTATACGCGAAAGTGTATCGAGGGTTCGAATCCCTCCCTCACCGCCATATTCTAACGAGAAAGCCTGAACTCACGTTCAGGCTTTTTTGTATGCATAGCGCACCGACCGGGGGGGTAAGAACCCTCGACAGGGTTCGACAAAACGCCTGCGTTTTGGACCGCCAACGGCGGCCCGCAGGGTGAGCGCAGCGAATCTATCCCTCCCTCACCGCCATACAAAAAAGCCCGAACGCAAATTCAGGCTTTTTTTCTCCCCACACCCCAACCGCTCAGTGGTGCGTGCGCCCCATTGACGCCGGATGCGCCAGCCCGCGGCGCCAGTCGCCCGGCGTTTGGCCGAATTGGCGTTTGAAGCTGCGGTTGAACGACTGCTGTGAGTCGAAGCCGAGCGAGATCGCCACGCTGACGATAGGCTCGCCGCTGTTGGCCAGGCGCTCCGCCGACACTTTCAGTTTTTGCATGCGGATATACTCCCCCAGCGCGTAGCCGGTCTGGCGTTTGAACATGCGCTGCAGATGCCATTTGGAATAGCCCGCGCGGTCCGCCACGGTGTTGATATCCAGTTTCTCTTCCAGATTGTTGTCGATCCACGCCTTCAAATCGGTAATAAAGCCCGTAGTGTTCATGCAGATGCTCCCATCATTCGGCAGGGTCACCCTCTGCCCGATGCACATACGTTGCAACAGTTTCGCTTTAAATGCAATTTTTATTATTGCATTTATTGGAAAGCCGCCACTATACTCCACCCAATTAATGTAACCGATATTGATACATTAATGTGACACCAATGTGTTTCAAAACCTAACGTTGCGCCGCTGCACGGCGCAGCCGCCCCCTCACCGCACGCCGGCGCGGGGCGAATCCCGGAGAACAGGGCCGGGTATGGGGCCTGACCGCGCTTACTTATCGGAATAAAAATAATGGCAAATCAACCAAACTCATCGTTCAACGCCGGCGGCCGCACGCGCGCCGTCGCTCTGGGCCAGCGGCTCTCCGGGGTGGCGCTGTTGGCCGCCCTGCTCGCCGGGTGCGACAACAGCGTCGCGCACAATGCCCCGCCGCCGCCGCCGGTGGTCAGCGCCGCCAGCGTGGTGGTCAAGCCGATCAGCCAGTGGGATGCCTTCAACGGCCGGGTCGAGGCGGTGCAGAGCGTGCAACTGCGCCCACGGGTCTCTGGTTACATCGAGCGGGTCAACTACACCGAAGGCGACGAGGTGAAAAAAGGCCAAGTGCTGTTCACCATCGACGATCGCACCTACCGCGCCGCGCGCGAACAGGCGCAGGCAGAGCTGGTGCGGGCGCGCAACCAGGCCGCCCTGGCGCGCAGCGAATCCTCGCGCACCGAGAAACTGATCGGCACTCAGGCCATCTCTCAGGAAGTGTGGGAGCAGCGCCGGTCGTCCGCCGCGCAGGCGCAAAGCAACGTGCTGGCGGCGCAGGCCCAGCTCGATATGGCGCAGCTGAATCTCGACTTTACCCGCGTTACCGCGCCGATTGACGGGCGCGCCAGCCGCGCGATGATCACCGCCGGCAACCTGGTCACCGCCGGCGACAGCGCCAGCGTGCTGACGACGCTGGTGTCGCTCGACAAGGTCTACGTCTATTTCGACGTGGATGAAGCCACCTTCCTGCGCTATCAGCAGCAAGGCCGGCACGATGCCCGCCTGCCGGTGAAAGTCGGCCTGGTAGGCGAAGACGGCACTCCGCATCAGGGGCTGGTGGACTTCACCGATAACCAACTGAACGCCGGGACCGGCACCATCCGCATGCGCGCCCTGCTCGACAACCGCGATCGCCGCTTCACGCCGGGGCTGTTCGCCCGGGTACAGATGCCCGGCAGCGCCGAGTTCAACGCCATGCTGATCGACGACAAAGCGGTGATGACCGACCAGAACCGCAAGTTCGTTTACATCGTCGATAAAGACGGTAAGGCGCAGCGCCGCGACATTGACGTGGGCCGCATGGCCGAAGGATTGCGCATCGTGCAGAAAGGGTTGGCAAACGGCGATCGGGTGATCGTCGACGGCATGCAGAAAGTGTTTATGCCGGGCATGCCGGTCGACGCGAAAGCCGTCGCCATGAACCCTATCGCCTCCACGCTTAACTAAGCTCCCAGCAGAGACTTCTGACCCATGGACTTTTCCCGCTTTTTCATCGACCGGCCGATCTTCGCCGCGGTGCTGTCGATACTGATTTTTGTCGCCGGGGTGATAGCCATCCCGCTGCTGCCGATCAGCGAGTACCCGGACGTGGTGCCGCCCAGCGTGCAGGTGCGTGCAGAATACCCGGGCGCCAACCCGAAAGAGATCGCTGAAACGGTGGCCACGCCGCTGGAAGAAGCGATCAACGGCGTCGAAAACATGATGTACATGAAATCGGTCGCCGGTTCCGACGGCGTGCTGGTGACCACCGTCACCTTCCGCCCGGGCACCGATCCCGATCAGGCGCAGGTGCAGGTGCAAAACCGCGTGGCGCAGGCCGAAGCGCGCCTGCCGGAAGACGTGCGCCGCCAGGGCATCACCACCCAGAAACAGTCTCCGGCGCTGACGCTGGTGGTGCATCTGGTATCGCCTTCCGGCAAGTACGACTCGCTGTACCTGCGCAACTACGCCACCCTGAAGGTCAAGGATGAACTCGCCCGCCTGCCGGGCGTCGGCCAGGTACAGATCTTCGGCGCCGGCGAATACGCAATGCGCATCTGGCTCGATCCGAACAAGGTCGCCGCGCGCGGGCTGACCGCCTCCGACGTGGTGAGCGCCATGCAGGAGCAGAACGTGCAGGTCTCCGCCGGCCAGCTCGGCGCGGAGCCGATGCCGACGCGCAGCGACTATCTGCTGTCGATCAACGCCCAGGGGCGCCTGCAAACCGAAGAAGAGTTCGGCAACATCATTCTCAAGAGCGGTGATAACGGCGAGATCGTGCGGCTGCGCGACGTGGCGCGCATCGAAATGGGCTCCGGCAGCTACGCGCTGCGCGCCCAGCTTAATAACAAGGATGCGGTCGGCATCGGCATCTTCCAGTCGCCGGGTGCCAACGCCATCGAGCTGTCGGACGCGGTGCGCGGCAAGATGGCCGAGCTGGCGACCCGCTTCCCGGACGGCATGAGCTGGAAGTCGCCGTACGACCCGACGGTATTCGTGCGCGACTCGATCCGCGCGGTGGTAGATACCCTGCTGGAAGCGGTGATCCTGGTGGTGCTGGTGGTCATTCTGTTCCTGCAGACCTGGCGCGCCTCGATCATTCCGCTGCTGGCGGTGCCGATCTCCGTGGTCGGCACCTTCGCCGCGCTGTATCTGCTGGGCTTCTCGCTCAACACCCTCAGCCTGTTCGGGCTAGTGCTGGCGATCGGCATCGTGGTGGATGACGCCATCGTGGTGGTGGAAAACGTCGAGCGTAATATCGAAGAGGGGCTGTCGCCGCTGGCGGCGGCGCACCAGGCGATGCGCGAGGTCTCCGGCCCGATCATCGCCATCGCCGTGGTGCTGTGTGCGGTGTTCGTGCCGATGGCGTTCCTTTCCGGCGTCACCGGCCAGTTCTACAAGCAGTTCGCCGTCACCATCGCCATCTCGACGGTGATCTCCGCCATCAACTCGCTGACCCTGTCGCCAGCGCTGGCGGCACGCTTGCTGAAACCGCACGGCGCGCCGAAAGATCTGCCGTCGCGCCTGATCGACCGGCTGTTCGGCTGGCTGTTCCGGCCGTTCAACCGCTTCTTCGCCATCGGTTCGCAACGCTACCAACAGGGCGTCTCCCGCGTGTTGGGCCGGCGCGGCGCGGTGTTCGTCGTCTACCTGCTGCTGCTGGCCGCCGCCGGCGTGATGTTCAAGACCGTGCCCGGCGGCTTTATCCCGACGCAGGACAAGCTGTACCTGATCGGCGGCGTGAAGATGCCGGAAGGCGCCTCGCTGGAGCGCACCGATGCGGTGATCCGCAAGATGAGCGCCATCGGCCTGAGCGTGGACGGCGTCACCGATGCGGTGGCCTTCCCCGGCCTGAACGCGCTGCAGTTCACCAATACGCCGAATACCGGCACGGTGTTCTTCGCGCTGGAGTCATTGAGCACCCGCACCCGCACCGCAGCGGAGATCAACGCCGAGATCAACGCGCGCATTTCACAGATCCAGGAAGGCTTCGCTTTCTCCATCATGCCGCCGCCGATCCTCGGCATCGGCCAGGGCTCCGGCTATTCACTGTACGTGCAGGATCGCGCCGGGCTGGGTTACGGCGCGCTGCAGACGGCGATCAACACCCTGTCCGGCGCCATTATGCAAACGCCGGGCATGGGGTTCCCGATCTCCTCCTATCAGGCCAACGTGCCGCAGCTGGACGCCAAAATCGATCGCGACAAGGCCAAGGCGCAGGGGGTGCCGCTCAACGCGCTGTTCAGCACGCTGCAGACCTACCTCGGTTCGTCTTACATTAACGACTTCAACCGTTACGGCCGCACCTGGAAGGTGATGGCGCAGGCCGACGGCCAATTCCGCGACAGCGTGGAAGACATCGCCAACCTGCGCACCCGCAACGATAAGGGCGAAATGGTGCCGATCGGCAGTATGGTCAGCATCGGCACCACCTACGGCCCGGATCCGGTGATCCGTTACAACGGTTTCCCGGCAGCGGATCTGATCGGCGACGCCGATCCGCGCGTGCTCTCCTCTACCCAGGCGATGGGCGCGCTGACGCAGATGGCCGGCAAGCTGTTGCCGAACGGCATGAACATCCAGTGGACCGATCTGAGTTACCAGCAATCGACCCAGGGTAACGCCGCGCTGGTGGTGTTCCCGGTGGCGGTGCTGCTGGCGTTCCTCGCGCTGGCGGCGCTGTACGAAAGCTGGACGCTGCCGTTGGCGGTGATCCTGATCGTGCCGATGACCATGCTGTCGGCGCTGTTCGGCGTGTGGCTGACCGGCGGCGACAACAACGTGTTTGTGCAGGTCGGGCTGGTCGTTCTGATGGGGTTGGCCTGCAAGAACGCCATTCTGATCGTCGAGTTCGCCCGCGAACTGGAAATGCAGGGCAAAGGCATCGTCGAAGCGGCGCTGGAGGCCTGCCGCCTGCGGCTGCGGCCGATCGTGATGACCTCCATCGCCTTCATCGCCGGCACCATCCCGCTGATCCTTGGCCATGGCGCCGGCGCCGAAGTGCGCGGCGTCACCGGCATCACGGTGTTCTCCGGCATGCTGGGGGTCACCCTGTTCGGGCTGTTCCTGACACCGGTGTTCTACGTCACCCTGCGGCGCCTGGTGGCGCGCAAAGCGCAGCCACAGACGGCGTAAGACTCGCTCTAAAATGCAAAAAGGTCGGGCAATGCCCGACCTTTCTTTATGCATCAGAACCGCGATTATTTACCGGCGGCTTCAGCCTCTTGCTCGGCGGCGTATTCCGCGCAGACGCGCTTGTCGCCCCGCTCCAGCTCGGCCAGCGAGTCGGCCACGGTGTGGCGCGCCAGCACCGCGAGCGAAGCCTGCTCGGCCTCGTTCACCACCGATTTGAAATACCAGCAGGCGTTGGCGCTCACCAGGCAACGAGCCGGCACTTCAGGGCGGGAAGCCCAGATGCGCTTGTCGTCGATCACCGCCAGATAGATGTCCCGCAGGGTGATCTCTTCCGCCGGGCGGCCGAGGTGGATAGAGCCGTTTCGGCCCAGGGTGGAAACGATGATGCCGTCTTTGGTCAGCGGCACCATCAGTTTGCGGATAAAGCTGGGGTTGGCTTCCAGAGCGGCGGCGAGGGTGGCGCTCGTCGAACGCATGCCCTGCTTCTCAGCTACGGCGACGCTAAGGACCATTTGCAACGCTGTCGGAAAGCGAAAATCTAACATGTCGTTATCTCTGCGAGACGAAATACTCGGGTTTGGCCGGTGTGGCGATTGGCGCCGATAACACCGCTTAATTGCACAATAATATAACAAACGCAGGGGCTTTTTTGAAGTTTCGCCCAGCGATATCGCACGCAGACATTAGAACGATCGCAAACTTTTGGGCAGGCAGAAAACAGAAACCCGCGTCAATGTTAACGCCGCTCGCTTAACCGGGTTAAACGATCAGAACTAACACTGCCCGCGGGTTTAATTCGAATGTGGCGATCAGGCTCTGTTCAGCACCAGCTGGCCGTTTTTGTCCAACGGGATTTGCGTGCCCGGATCGTGATCCATGCGGATCTTGCCCTGCTGATTGCCGATCTTGTAGGTCACGTCATAGCCCAGCATTTTCTGGGACTTGTCGTAGACCGTTTTGCAACGCTGCTGAACGCTGGTGGTGACGTCGTTGTTCTGCATCGCCCCTTGCACCTGGTTGCCGGCGTAGCCGCCGCCCAGCGCGCCGACCACGGTCGCCACGTCGCGCCCGCGACCGCCGCCGAACTGGTGGCCAATCACGCCGCCCGCCACTGCGCCCAGCACAGAGCCGGCGATGCGGTTTTCATCCTGCACCGGTGCACGGTGTGTGACGGTGACGTTGCGGCATTCCTGACGCGGCGTTTTGATGGTTTCTTTAATCGGCGTTGCGGCGAGCACCTGCGCATATTGCGGACCGGCAGAAAAGACGTCCAGGCTGGCTACCGCGGCAATCCCCAGAGCGGCAGCGATACCAATTCCAACACCGGCTAACATTGACTTGTTCACAGGAAACCTCCTGAAAGTGTTACCACGCATTTTTTCCGGGGTCTGTTACCGGCTGGCACCGCGCTTATTATTTTGCGCATGGGCGGCTGGCGGTATCCCGGTTTACGGCGTGCGCGACGCGCCGTCTGTAAACGAGGTAAAGTCTGCACAATGATCTGAAGGCCCGCAATAAGACAAGGGGACCAAAAATGCGGGAAAACGGCCGTTTTCCCGTTGTTTAGGAGGAATCTTAAGAATTTTACCCATGCCAACGACGGCTTATGCAGAAGAATCAAGCAACCGCCGCCGTTAGCCTCGCGCCGCCATAAAAAAACCCGCGCGGGCGAACCGGCGCGGGTTGGTCGACAAAGGCGGGATCAGTGCATCTTCAGACGCGGACGGATCACCCGGTTAATGCCGCCCACCAGCATCATCAGGCCGGTTTTGATGTAGCCATGCAACGCTACCTGATGCATGCGGTACAGCGAGATGTAGACGAAACGCGCGATGCGCCCTTCCACCATCATAGAACCGCGCATCAGGTTGCCCATCAGGCTGCCGACGGTGCTGAAGCGCGACAGCGACACCAGCGAGCCGTGATCTTTATACACGTAAGGCTTCAGCGTCTGGCCGTTCATCAGCGCCAGAATATTGGTGGCGCAACGCGAAGCCATCTGGTGCGCCGACTGCGCGCGCGGCGGCACGAAACCGCCGCCCTCTTTCGGACAGGAAGCGCAGTCGCCGATGGCGAAGATGTTCGGATCGCGCGTGGTCTGCAGCGTCGGCTCCACCACCAGCTGGTTGATGCGGTTGGTTTCCAGGCCGCCGATGTCCTTCATAAAGTCCGGCGCCTTGATGCCGGCCGCCCACACCATCAGATCAGCGTCGATGAATTCGCCGCCCTTGGTGTTCAGCCCCTTGGCGTCCGCGCTGGTCACCATGGTGTTGGTCAGCACGCGCACGCCCAGTTTGATCAGCTCCTGGTGCGCGGCGGCGGAAATGCGCGGCGGCAGCGCCGGCAGGATGCGCTCGCCGGCTTCCACCAGCGTCACGTTGAGCGCGCTGTTGTCCAGGCCTTCAAAGCCGTAGCTGTGCAACTGCTTCACCGCGTTGTGCAGTTCGGCGGACAGTTCAACGCCGGTGGCGCCGCCGCCGACGATAGCGATGTTGACCCGCTCTTTTTGCCCCGGCTGCGCCGAGAACTTCAGGAACAGGTTGAGCATTTCGTTGTGGAAACGACGTGCCTGATGGGGGTTATCCAGGAAGATGCAGTGCTCTTTCACGCCTGGCGTACCGAAATCGTTCGAGGTGCTGCCCAACGCCATCACCAGAATGTCGTACGGCAATTCGCGCGCCGGCACCAGCTCGCCGCCCTGCTCGTCGCAGATCTGCGCCAGCTGCAGCGTTTGCGTCTCACGGTTGATGTTGGTCAACGACCCCAGCTGGAAGCTGAAATGGTGATTGCGCGCGTGCGCCAGGTAGCTGAGCGCATCTACGCCGTCATCGAGGGAACCGGTCGCCACTTCGTGCAACAGCGGTTTCCACAAATGGCTGTGGTTGCGATCCACCAACGTGATCTCGGCTTTGTTCTTGCGGCCAAGTTTATGGCCCAGGCTGGTCGCCAGCTCCAAACCACCGGCGCCGCCGCCAACAATAACGATTTTCTTCTTTGGCGTTGTCAAAATAACCCCCTAAATGTGAACCATTTGTTATCCCAGGGTAAATAAATAATATCCTTAGAATACATAGGGTTCGCTTAAAATAAATCGGCTCTCTGCAGCCAGAATAGCATGTGAGGTTATTTGGTCATACCAAAATTGACGTACATCAAATTTTTTTGGTTAAAGGCTGGACGCGGGTTTTTTTGGGGATTGTGATTCAAATAGTTAGCGCTGAGTCACAGTTTTAAATTTTGCCGATTGCCACACAGAATCTTGCTTTGACGTACAAAAAAGCCGCACTTTCCGCCGGTGAAAAACGGGGCGCGCGGCTCGCGGCAGCGTTATGAAACTGTTAACCCAGCGCCTTGAACGCCTTGAGCCGCTGCAGATGCGGAGAGATGTTTTTGAACTTGTGCGTCTGCTGTTCATCCCACACGATCTCGTAGTAGTGATGCAGCAATTCGGCGCTGCGCCGGTTATCCAGCACCTCGTCGTGGCGCGACAGCACCACCAGACAGCGATCGCGGTTTTTCTCGCGGAAATCCTCCACGCACTTGGTGGCGATATCGCGATACTCTTCCGGCCGGTCTATCTTGCCGTGCATGTGCTCTTCCGGGTACAGGTTGGGATTGAACATCGCCTGGCGAATGCCGCACAGGAAGCCGATGCGCTCCGCCCAGAAGCCGCCGAGGCCAACCCCGCAGATCAACGGGTGCGCATCGCCGCCCTGCTGCACCGCCTTGTCCACCTCTTTCAACAGATGCTGCATGTCGTGACGCGGATGCAGCGTGCTGTAGCTGATAAAGCGCACGTCCGGATCGATAAACTGCAGCTGTAATACCTTTTCATGATTGCCGGGACTGGTGGAATCGAAGCCGTGCAAATAGATAATCATGTGGATCCTCGCAACAAGCCAAGGGCCGCGGGCGCGGCCCTCATCATTTCCGCTCTGCGCCGCGATGCGGCACCTGGATTCACCCTTGCGAACGCTGCTTGTGCTCCTCCCAACGCTCGCTCAACGCGCTGAGCGCCTTGTGCGCCTGCTGCCAGCGCTCGGAGTCACGCAGTTCCTGACGGGTGAACTGACCGCGATGATATAACCGCTTCACCTTCTCTGCTTTGACCGGGGACAGGTTATCCAACACGCTGACCGCACCGGCGCGGTTGTTGCACACCAGAATCATGTCGCATCCGGCATCCAGCGCCGCCTGGCCGCGCTCGGCGTAGCTCCCCATGATGGCGGCGCCTTCCATCGACAGATCGTCGGAGAAGATCACGCCGTCGAAGCCCAGCTCCTGACGCAGGATCTGCTGCAGCCAGTAAGGCGAGCCGCTGGCCGGACGCGGGTCCGCTTCAGTATAGATGACGTGGGCCGGCATGACGGCGTCCAGCAGCTGGCGGTTGATCAGCTCGCGGAAGATCGCCATGTCGTGCTCGCGGATCTGCGCCAGCGGCCGCGGATCGCGCGGGGTTTCCTTGTGCGAATCGGCGCTGACGGCGCCGTGCCCCGGGAAGTGTTTGCCGGTGGTTTTCATGCCGGCGCTGTGCATGCCGAGGATGAAGCGCTCCGCCATCGCCAGCGCCTGCGGCGGATCGCTGTGGAACGAACGCTCGCCGATCGCCGCGCTGCCGTGGCCGATGTCCAGCACCGGCGCGAAGCTGATGTCGATATCCTGCGCGATCATCTCCGCCGCCATCAGCCAGCCGGCCTCCTGCGCCAGACGGCCGCCTTCCTGCGCATCGTGCAACGCGGCGAACGACTGCGCCGCCGGCAAACGGGTGAAACCCTCGCGGAAGCGCTGCACGCGCCCGCCCTCTTGGTCTACCGCCACCACCAGCCGATCGTGCGAGGCGGCGCGGATCTGGCGCACCAGCTCACGCAGTTGCTCCGCATCGTGGAAGTTACGGGTAAACAGGATCAATCCGCCAACCAGCGGGTGTTTCAAAATCTCGCGTTCTTCTGCATCCAGCTCGTAGCCGGCGACATCTAGCATTACTGGGCCCACGGGCACCTCACTTCATTTTGTTCGTTCAGAATTCAGATGATGATAAACAGAATCGCCGGCGCACCGCAGCGCCCCAGCGCAAAAATTCAACGTCGCCGCTCTGCTGCCAGCGCACTTCAAACCACAGCAGCATCAGATAATCCACCCACGGCAGCCAACGGCGCACCTGCGCCTGCAACCGGGCGACGTCGCGATAGCCCTGATGCGCGTAGTGCTGCAAAAAGCGCTGCTGCTGTTCGGCCGACCAGCCGTTGCTGCGAAACAGCGCGGCGATATCCAGTGCTATGTCGCCGTCGGCGGCATACTCCCAGTCGATCAGCCGCAGCTCTTCGCCGGTGGTGAGCAGATTGCCCGGATGGATATCCATGTGCAGCGGCGCCAGGCGCAGCGGCCGTGGCAAGGCGCTGCGTAAAAAATGACGCTGCAGGCGCAGCCAGGCGGGGGTTAAACGCCGCGTATCCAGCTGCTGCCAGTAGCGGAGGAATTGCCGCCGCAGATCCAGCCGGTAACCGCTGAGCGGCCGCCGATGCAGCGTCGCCACCATCGCCGCCAGCTCGCCGCGCTGATTCAGCGCGTCAAATTCGGAATTTGTGACAACGTCACCTTCAAGCCATTCGAGGATAAGCCACTGATTATTCTGTGCGAAAACCCGTGGCCCCAGCCCCGGCGCACAGCGACGCAGGACCTGCGCCTCCCGCCGCCTGCTCACGCCCAGCGCGCGTTTCTCCGCGCTATGTTGCCGCGCCAGCAGCGTGACGCCCGAGCCGTCGATGCGCCAGCTCTCGCCGGTCAGCCCCTGCACCGGGCTGAAATGACAACCGGCGGTATTCACCGCCGGCAGTCTGGTTTCCATCAATCGTCGCAGCGCGGCCTCAGCGTTTAACGGCGCCATTGCCCGACCAGACGATCTCGCCGGTTTGCACCAGCATCAGCTGCATATCCAGCGCCGGTGACTTCACGTCGCCGCTGACATCGCTGTACAGCACGTACTGCGCGCCGACGATGCGCGCCAGGCCAATCGCCTTACTGCGCGAGCCGAAGCTGTCATCCGCCGACAGGCCCAGCGTTTGTCTGGCGCTGGTCAGCTTCGCTTCCGGCACCACGCTGAAAGTGGAGTTCGACGCCAACGCCTTATACAGTGCCGCGGTGGCTTTGCCCATCTGCAGCGAGCCGTTGGTGTTGTTCTTGACGCTGTCCAGCAGCAGCACGCTGCCGGCCGTGACGCCATCGGCCTTCAACATCTGCCCCACCAGCGGCTGCACGCTGCCCAGCCAGTCGAGCTGCTGGATTTTCGGCGGCTGCGGCACCGGCTCGGTAGTTGGCGGCTGCGGCTGCTCCACCGGCGGCGTCGGCTGATCCGGCTCGACGGTGACCGGCGGCAACGGTTGTTCCGGCTCAGGCGGGCGCGACAGACAGCCGCTCAAGGTTAATGCGGCCAGCGCCACTAAGACGTACTTTTTCATGCTTTTTCTCCAAACCTGGCAAGCGCTTACAGGTACAGAAACAGACGCGCGCTTTTAGCGTCCAGATTGCCGTTAATCGAGTAGATTTTGGCGTCCGAGTCGGGTGCCACCACGATCTCACGCGGTTTCTCGAAGGGGCGAATATCCAGCCCCTGCGCGTCGTACCAATAGAAACGGTAATGTACGGTGACCGGCGTCGGCTGACTGTTATTGAGCACCGAGGTTGCCATCACCCGCCCGGAAGCGTTCGAAATCGAGGGCGTATCGGCCAGAATACCGGCGGTCAGCACCGAGGGATCCATCACCACCGTCTGCCCTTGGTTGACAGCGATGCCGGGCGGTGAGCTGCATCCCATCAACAACGCGGCGGGCAGCGCCAACGCCATCAGACCACGCAGAGTTTTTTTACCGCGCATGATTTCCTCGCTTAACGTGACAGCAGCGGCCCCAGCGAGCGGCCACCGACCAGGTGCATATGAATATGATAGACCTCCTGACCGGCGTGGCGGTTGCAGTTGACGATCAGGCGGTAGCCGTCCTCGGCGATGCCTTCCTGTTCGGCGATTTTCGCCGCGGCGGTGATCATGCGGCCCAGCGCGGCTTCGTGCTCCACGGTCACGTCGTTGACGGTTGGGATCAGCACGTTGGGAACGATCAGCACATGGGTGGGCGCCTGGGGGGAGATGTCACGGAAAGCGGTCACCAGTTCATCCTGGTAAACCACATCAGCAGGGATTTCGCGGCGGATAATTTTACTGAAAATCGTTTCTTCGGCCATCTGGCGTTCCTTGTTTTACACAATTAGCTGTACGCAGTATGAGTGACAAATTCTACTGCTTTCAACCTGATTGCGCACTTTCCACGTCGAGTGCTGCAGATTCGCGCAGCCCGGCCCCCCGCTTGTGCATCTTTTCACTTTGGTTATTCACTATTGTTGCTTTACTTGCCCCGCACCGCCGCCAATAGTAACTCCATGATTAACAAAGGATAGAGGGCGTTATGTTACCGAGAATTTCGGCGCTGTGCGCGCTGTTGCTGAGCGCCGCCGTGCAGGCGGCCACGACGGGCGGTATCGACCTGCAGGCTAACCGACAGCCGATACACGCAGAGAAGAATCCCGCCGCTATCGCGCTGATCCCGGCGAACTTTCACTTCGCGGTGCCAGGCAAGCTGACGGTGGCGGTGGCATTCGAGAACTCCCCGCCGCTGGCGCTGTTCGCCGAAGACAATAAAACGCTGATCGGCAGCGATCCGGACATCGCCCGCCTGGTGGCGGATAGCCTCGGACTGGAGCTGAATCTGGTGCCCACCTCCTGGGAAGATTGGCCGCTGGGCATCAGCACGGGCAAATACGATGCGGCAATCTTCAACATCGCCGTCACCAAACAGCGTAAAACCAAATTCGACTTCGCCACTTACCGAGTGGACACGCTGGGCTTTTACGTCAAATCCACCAGCCACATCACCGCGATCAACCGGCCGCAGGACGTCGCCGGTCTGCGGATCATCGTCGGATCCGGCACCAATCAGGAAAACATTCTGCTGGGATGGGATAAGCAAAATCGCGCCGCCGGGCTGCCGCCGGTACAACCGATCTACGTGACCGACGACGCCGCCACCAACCTCAGCATTCAGTCCGGGCGCGCCGATGCGTTCTTCGGCCCCCACTCCACCGGCGCCTACAAGGCGGCGCTGACCGGCAAAACCAAAATGGTCGGCATCGGCCCCAACGTGGCCTATGTCGCGGTCACCACCAAAAAAGGCAACGGGCTGGTGAACGCCATCAACGCCGCCGTCAACGGCGTCATCGTCAGCGGCGAATATGCGCAGGTGCTGGAACGCTGGGGCGAAGGCGACGAAAAGGTCGAGCGTTCCACCATCAACCCGCCGGGCATCGGCGACTAGCCGCCGATCAGCTGCGGCGCATGCCGACGCATCCACTCGGCCAGCGAGTCCAGCGTTGGCCGCAGCGATTTGCCCAGCGCGGTGACCTGATACTCCACCCGCGGCGGCACTTCGGGAAACACCTGCCGCGTCACCAGGCCGCGCTGTTCGAACAGCCGCAGCTGGCGCGTCAGCTCCTTCTGCGCAATGGGCGCCACCGCCCGCTGCAGCTCGCTGAATCGCACCGGGCCGTCGATCATGATCAGCCGGTACAAGATCGGTATCGCCCATTTGCCCGACACCAGATTGACGAAGTCCACCATCGGGCAGGGTTCGCCCGCCGTCGGCAAGGCCGCCAAATTATTTTCTGCCTCTAAGGGCGCTTGCGTCGTCATTTCATCCCTCCTCGTCCTTTAGTATCCAAAAGGTGCCTACTATGCAAAAGGAACTATAGCGCAAATAATGCCGTAACAGACGCTAAAGAGGAATCGGTTATGTCACGACTGCAAGGCAAATACGCATTGATTACCGGCGGCACCAGCGGCATCGGGCTGGAAACCGCTCGCCAGTTCATCGCCGAGGGCGCTTTGGTTGCGATCACCGGCCGCAGCCAACGCGCCCTGGACGCGGCGGGCCAGGCATTGGCGGACAAGGCGCTGTTGCTGCTGAGCGACGCCGGCGACATCCCACAGCAGCGCGCGCTGGCGCAGCAGTTGGAGCAGCGGTGGCCGCGGCTGGACGTGCTGTACATCAACGCCGGCGACGTCACGCATCGCCCGCTGCAGGAGTGGGATGAGCAAAGCTATCAGCGGCTGATGGACATCAATCTGAAGGGGCCGTTCTTTCTGATCCAGGCGCTGCTGCCGCTGCTGGCCAACCCTTCTTCGGTGATCCTGTGCGGTTCGGTCAGCGCCCATATCGGCCTGCCGCAGAGCAGCGCCTACGCCGCCAGCAAAGCCGGTTTGTTATCGCTGGCCAGAACGCTCTCCGGCGAGCTGCACGCGCGCGGCATTCGCGTTAATGGCCTCAGCCCCGGCCCGACCGAAACCCCGGCATTGGGTAAACTGGGGTTGGCGGAAGCGGACGAGCGGGCCTTACGCGACGATATCCGCGCGCTGGTGCCGATCGGCCGCATGGGCAGCGAGCTGGAGCTGGCCAAAGCGGCGGTGTTTCTGGCGGCGGACGAGTCGGCATTTATGGTCGGCGCGGAGCTGCAAATGGACGGCGGCGTGGGGAATTTATAATTTAGCGACGCGGCCGCGCCCCGCGCGGCCCGCAAGATCACCCCAATCCAGGGATGTCGACGCCAAAGGTCTGCAGCAGCAACACCACGTTGAGCAGCACGATCACCACCGTGCCGACCACCGCCGCCAGACTGGTCCAGCGGCCGTTGGCGAACTCGCCCATGATGTCGCGGCGGCGGGTGAACATCACCAGCGCGATCATCGGCGCCGGCAGCGCCAGGCTCAGCACCACCTGGCTGTAGACCAGCGCGTCGGTGGCGTTGACGCCCATCGCCACCACGATAAACGCCGGCACCATGGTCACCAGGCGGCGCACCCACACCGGAATGCGGAAGCCGACGAAGCCCTGCATGATCATTTGCCCGGCCATGGTACCCACCACCGAACTGGAAATGCCGGAGGCGATCAGCGAAGCCAGGAAGATGCCGGCCGCCGCCGCGCCGAACAGTGGCGTCAGCGTATGGTAGGCGGTGCCGATTTCGGCCACGTCGCTGTTACCGGCGTGGAAGGCGCTCGAGGCCATGATCACCATCGCAATATTCACCAGCCCGGCAAGCGCCAGCGCGATCACTACTTCAATATTGGAAAAACGCAGCAGCTTGCGCCGCTCGCCGTTGTCGCTGGCCGGGCTGCGGTGCTGAGTCAATCCCGAGTGCAGGAAAATGGCGTGCGGCATCACGGTGGCGCCGATAATGCCGACGGCGATGGTCAGCGCCTGGGCATCCGGCAACTGCGGCGTCACCATGCCGAGGCCGGCCGCCTGCCAGTCCACCGGCACGATGAACATCTCCACCAGGTAGCACAGCGCGATGATGCCCACCAGGCCACCAATCATCAGCTCGACCGGGCGGAAACCTTTCTTTTCCACCATCAACAGCGCATAAGTGATCACCGCCGTCACCCCCATCCCCGCCAGCAGCGGCATGTGGAACAGCAGCGCCAGCGCGATCGCCCCGCCGAGAAACTCCGCCAGATCGGTGGCCATCGCCGCCACTTCGCTGAGCAGCCACATGCCGATCACCACCGGCCGTGAAAACTGGTCGCGGCACATTTCCGCCAGATTGCGGTTGGTGACGATGCCCAGTTTGGCCGACAGCGCCTGGAACAGCATGGCGATCAGGTTGGCCATCACCACCACCCACAGCAGGCTGTAGCCGTATTTCGCCCCGGCCTGAATGTTGGTGGCGAAATTACCGGGATCCATATAGGCGATCGAGGCAATCACCGCCGGGCCGGCGAACAGCAACGGCGTGAAGGCGCCGCGCTTGCGTCCGGCAAGGGCGGCGCCAATCGCGATGTTGGTCCGTTCGGTTAACGATGGGGTGGTTGCCGCGTCACGCATGAATTACCCTTAATCTTTTACTGGTTATTTTTCCACCGGTCATGCTGACAATGTAGCATCGGCTACACTTTATGCAACAGGCGAAATTCATTGGCTTTGTGTAGAGATATTTCTAACTACCACAATGCGTGGCATCGAATTGATAATGTGTGCTATTTGGACTAACTTAGGGCAACCCTCCCCGCATTGCCGGGAGACGCCATTTTTATGCTTACAGGACGCCCCACGCTATGGTTACCCGCGCGCCAGATAACGCCGACCGCTCCGCCCTGACCGACATGCCGGACGAGGCCGAGCACGCCCTGCGTTTTAGCCGCGCCCGCGAAGCGCAGTCCAATGCGCTGATCGAAGATTACGTTGAGCTGATCGCCGATTTGCTGCAAAGCACCCGCGAAGCCAGAACCACCGATATCGCGCGCCGCTTTGGCGTGTCTCACCCGACGGCGATCAAAAATATCGCGCGGCTCAAAAGCGCCGGGCTGGTGGAGTCGCGCCCTTATCGCGGGGTGTTTTTAACCGAGGAAGGCGAACAGCTGGCGCAGAAGGTGCGCCGCCGTCACCGCATCGTGGTCGATCTGCTGATGTGCCTCGGGGTGCCGAGCGAAACCGCCGAGCTGGACAGCGAAGGGATTGAACACCATATCTCGGACGAAACGCTGGCGGTGTTCGAGCATTACCTGCAGCAGCACGCCAAACCCTGAGCCCCGGAGCGCCGATGAGCTACGCCGTGCAGCAAATTCATGATCTGCGCCTGGTGGTTTTCGCCGAGGCCGGGCCGATGCTGAAAGATGAAAATGACGTCAGCCTGTTTATCGCGCCCGCCTTTGAACACGAGGCCGGGGTGATCGTCCTCCCCGTCAGCCGCCTGGACGCCGCCTTTTTCCAGCTGAGGAGCGGCGTGGCCGGCGCCGTATTGCAGAAATTCATCAACTACCGCCTGCGCGTGGCGCTGCTGGGCGATATCACTCCCTGGCTGGCGCAAAGCAACGCGCTGCAAGATTTCGTGCGCGAAGCCAATCGCGGCGAACAGGTCTGGTTCCTCCCTTCTCTCGCCGAGCTCGAACAGCGCCTTGGCGCCTGACGGCAGGCAATAAAAAAGGGAGGCTTTCGCCTCCCTTGGTAACTCCCCTGCCTGAATCAGTGATTACGGATGTATTCGTCCATATCGGTTTTCAGGTTGTCGGACTTGGTGCCGAAGATGGCCTGCACGCCGGAGCCAGCGACGACTACGCCGGCTGCGCCCAGTTTCTTCAGGCCCGCCTGGTCAACTTTGGACACGTCGGCCACGCTGACGCGCAGACGGGTGATGCAAGCATCCAGGTTAGTGATGTTTTCTTTGCCGCCGAAGGCCTGAACCAGCGCCGCGGACATTTCGGAACCGCCCTGCGCAGACTGCTCGGCAGCGGTGTCTTCACGGCCCGGCGTTTTCAGATCCAGCTTGGCGATCAGCACACGGAAGATGGTGTAGTACACCAGACCGTAGACGATACCGACGATTGGGAACAGCCAGATTTTGCTGCTGTTGCCGCTCAGTACGATAAAGTCGATCAGGCCGTGCGAGAAGCTGGTGCCGTCACGCATGCCCAACAGAATGCAGATTGGGAACGCCAGACCGGCCAGGATAGCGTGGATCACGTACAGGATCGGCGCGACGAACATGAAGGAGAACTCGATCGGCTCGGTGATACCGGTCAGGAACGAGGTCAGCGCGGCGGAGATCATGATGCCGCCGACTTTCGCGCGGTTTTCCGGCTTGGCCGAGTGCCAGATGGCGATGGCCGCAGCAGGCAGACCGTACATTTTGAACAGGAAGCCGCCGGACAGTTTGCCCGCGGTTGGGTCACCCGCCATGTAACGAGGGATGTCGCCGTGGAACACCTGACCCGCCGCGTTGGTGAATTCACCAATCTGCATTTGGAACGGTACGTTCCAGATGTGGTGCAGACCGAACGGCACCAGAGCACGCTCAACCACGCCGTAAATGCCGAAGGCTACAACTGGGTTCTGGTAAGCCGCCCACTGCGAGAAGGTCTGGATAGCCGTACCGATCGGTGGCCAGATGAAGGACAGCACTACGCCCAGAACGATCGCCGCCAGACCGGAAATGATCGGCACGAAACGCTTACCGGCAAAGAAGCCCAGGTATTCCGGCAGTTGAATGCGGAAGAAGCGGTTGAACATATAGGCCGCGATGGCGCCGGAGATAATCCCCCCGAGCACGCCGGTATCCGCCAGGTGTTTGGCCGCAATCTCTTCAGCCGGCAGGTGCAGCACCAGCGGCGCAACCACCGCCATGGTTTTCACCATGATGCCGTAAGCCACCACCGCCGCCAGCGCGGAAACGCCGTCGTTGTTGGTGAAGCCCAAGGCGACGCCGATGGCGAAAATCAGCGGCATGTTGGCGAAGACCGAACCGCCCGCTTCCGCCATCACGTGGGAGACTACCGCAGGTAGCCAGCTAAAGTTGGCGGAACCGACGCCCAGCAGGATACCTGCGATAGGCAACACGGACACCGGCAGCATGAGCGATTTACCTACTTTTTGCAGGTTTGCAAATGCGTTCTTGAACATAGTTGAGTGTGCTCCTGAGTAATAATGCTTTGCTACTTCTTGTCGCGATACGTCGCGCTGCAAGGGGGGAGAAAAACCCCTGCAATTCAGGGTGTCTGAGCACCCCTTGAATTTATTACGCAGAGTAAAATAAATAGCCTGCGCAATGTTTGATGACAATCACGTTTCGATGATCGAGCCGCGGCAACTTTGCATAAACCGGCGTTTTTTTGGCAAAAGAGAGCAAAAAACGCGCACCAACCACCTTGAAACGGGAGGGAACCTTACCCGTTTCAGTGATTAATTACGAGCTTAAAAAAAATTACGCAGACAATGACCTACAGCTATAGCCTAGGTCAAAGATCACAGATCGAGGTGAAATAAGCGTGAAAAGTTGGCGGTGGTGGCTTCGGCCAGCTGTTCCAGGCTAACGCCCTTCAATACCGCCATGTATTCAGCCACATCGCGCACATAGGCGGGTTGGTTTTCTTTGCCGCGATGCGGCACCGGTGCCAGGTAAGGCGAGTCGGTTTCCACCAGAATGCGATCCAGCGGCACGTAACGTGCCACTTCGCGCAGCTGTTCGGCATTGCGGAAGGTCACGATGCCCGAGAAAGAGATGTAGAAGCCCAGATCCAGCAAGGTTTCGGCCGTGGCCAGATCTTCGGTGAAGCAGTGCAGCACGCCGCCGCAGTCCTGTGCATTCTCTTCACGCAGGATCGCCAGCGTGTCCGCGCGCGCGTCGCGGGTGTGGACGATCACCGGCTTGTTCAGATCCCGGCCGATGCGGATATGCTCGCGGAAAGAGTCCTGCTGCAGCTCAAGGTTATCCTTCTGGTAGAAGTAATCGAGCCCGGTCTCCCCCAGCGCCACCACCTGCTCCGCCGCCGCCAGGCGACGCAGCTCGGCATAATCATAGCCTTCTTCCAGGTTGAGCGGATGCACCCCGCAGGAGAAGGCCACATCGTCGCGCTTGCCGATCAGTTCGGTCATGGAGCGGTAGCCCGGCAGCGTGGTGGCGACCGCCAGCACATAGCCGACGTCGCGCGCTTTGGCCTTGGCCAGCGCGTCGTCCACATTCTGGTGCAGCGTTTGATAATCCAGGCCGTCAAGGTGGCAATGAGAATCGACTAACAACATAATTTTTAACTCTTTAACTTTACAGCGAGTGAGGGTGGGAATAGCCGGCGGCGCCAAGCATCTGTTCCCAGCGAAGTAACTGTTCGGTCAGCAGCAGCTCGCGGTTGACGCCCACCACGCTGAGCAACTGATGGCGGCAGCTCAGCCACTGTTGCACGATCTGTTGCAGCGAGGCGCTGCTCAACAGGCTGGCCAGCTGATGCACCAGCGGTTGCTGATCCTGATTCAATACATAGTGATGCGCGCCTTGCTGCCACTTCATGGCGTCCACCAGCAGCGCGCACAGCCAGTGCAGGCGCTCAGCGACGTCTTCATGGTTCAGCACCGGCAACATCGACAGCATATCGCGCTGCGGCAGCGCGGCGCTCAACGCGGCGCACAGCGCGCTGCGCTGCTGCCACTGCTGCGGCTGCAACAGCTGTTCGGCGGCCAGCGGCGCGCCGTCGTGCAGGCGCAGCGCCGTGAGGCGGTCCGTCTGAGAGCCGGCCGCCTGCCGGCTCAGCCACTGCAGGCTGAGTTGTTCATCCGGGCTGGCCAAATGCCAGTACAGGCAGCGGCTGCGCAGCGTCGCCATCAGCCGCGACGGCTCACGGCAACCCAGCAGGAAATAGGTTTTCTCCGGCGGCTCTTCCAGCGTTTTAAGCAGCGCGTTGGCCGCCGCCTCGGTCAGCTGTTCCGCCTGCGGCAGCCAAATCACCTTGGCGCCGCCCTGCTGCGCGTGGGCATACAGCGTTTCAATCACCTGGCGGATCGGTTCGATGCCCAGGCTGCTCTTGCCCTTTTCCGGCGCCAGCACGTGATAATCCGGGTGGTTGCCCGCCAGCATCAGCCGGCAGCTGTGGCACTCGCCGCAGCTTTTTTCACCGTTGCGCTGCTGGCAGATCAACCAGCGGCTCAGGCCGTAGGCCAGCGCGTCGTCACCGTTGCCCGCCGCCGCGTGCAGCAGCAGCGCATGATGGCCGCGGCCCTCGGCGTACTGCCCAATCAGCTGGCGATAAGGGCCATTCAGCCACGGATACCAGTTCATTATGCGCCTTCCTGCTGCCGCAGCCAGTGGCCGACGCAGTCGCGGATCGCCGCCGTCACCTGCTCCAACGGCTGGGCAGCGTCAACGGTGACGATGGTTTCATCCTGCGCCGCCAGCTCGAGATAGCGCGCGCGGGTGCGTTCGAAGAACGGCAGCGCCTCCTGTTCAATGCGATCCAGCTGGCCGCGCGCCTGTGCGCGTTGCAGGCCGACCAGAGGCGGCAGATCGAGATAAACCGTCAGATCCGGGCGGAAATCCCCCAGCACGGTGTCGCGCAGCGAGGTCATCAGCTGCGGATCCACGCCACGGCCGCCGCCCTGATAGGCTTGTGAAGAGAGATCGTGGCGATCGCCCACCACCCAGGCGCCACGCGCCAGGGCGGGTTTGATCACGGTTTCCACCAGCTGCACGCGCGCAGCGTACAGCATCAAGACTTCGGCCTTGATGGTCGGCAATTCGCCGTCGATGCCGCGCTTGAACAGATCGCGCAGTTTCTCCGCCAGCGGCGTGCCGCCGGGTTCACGGGTGAAGACGATGTCGTTGATGCCATGTTCACGCAGCACATTGACTACCGTGTCGCGCGCGGTGGTTTTACCCGCGCCTTCCAGCCCTTCGATAACAACGAATTTACTTTTCATTCTTTTCCTTTAACGCCTGACGGTACACGCGCACCGCCTGGTTATGACTCGCCAGATTGGTGGTGAAGGTATGCCCACCCTTGCCGTCAGCGACAAAATAGAGATAAGGCGTTTTGGCCGGATTGGCGGCCGCCTGCAACGAGGCCTCACCCGGCATGGCGATCGGCGTTGGCGGCAGGCCGGCGATCACATAGGTGTTATAAGGCGTCGGCGTCTCCAGATCCTTGCGCGTGATGTTGCCATTATAGCTTTCGCCCATGCCGTAGATCACCGTCGGATCGGTCTGCAGACGCATGCCGATACGCAAGCGGTTGACGAACACCGACGCCACCTTGCTGCGCTCTTCCGGGACCGCGGTCTCTTTCTCGACGATCGAAGCCATGGTCAGCAGGTCCTCCGGCGTTTTGTACGGCAGGCTGGTGTCGCGGCCGGCCCAGGCGGCCTGCAGCGCTTTGTTCATGCGCACGTGCGCGCGTTTGAGCAACGCGATGTCGCTCATGCCGGCGGTATACTGATAGGTATCCGGGTACAAATGCCCTTCCGGGGTTTCTCCCGCAGGAATGCCGAGCGCAGCGGCGATCTCCGCTTCGCTCTTGCCCGCCAGGGTGTGTTTCAGGTATTTGGACTGCTGCAACACCTGCTGCCAGTCACGCAGGCGTGAGCCTTCGATAAAGCGTGCGGTGAACTGCGCCTCTTTGCCGCTGGCCAACAGTTTCAGCATCTGGCGCACCGTCATGCCCGGCGTGAACCGGTAGGTACCGGCTTTAAACTCCGCCAGCTCCGGCTCCAGTTTCAGCAGCCACTGGAACCAGCGGCCGTTGCGCACCAGTTTATCGCGCACCAGCAACCCTTCGAGCGCTACCCGGCCGGTGCCGGCAGGCAGTTTGAAGATGGTCTCTTGCTGGATGGCAAGCGGCGTATCGGCAAAGCGTTCGATCTTCTGGTAGCCCCAAAACAGCAGCGCTAATACCAGAACAACAATAACAGACAGGACCTTCAGCTTTCTTTTCTTCATCAATCAGCCATGGTTAACAGTGTGGACGCAAAAAATCATACAGCTGGCGCGAAGCATAACGCCATGATTGCGCAGCGTTTACCGGCAGCAGCGGCATCAGCGCATTGCTCACCAGCACTTCGTCGGCATCGGCCAGCGTCTCCAGCGGTTCACTGACGCACTGTAAACGGTATTCCGAGCCCGCCAGCAGCGCGATCACCCGCCGCCGCATCAGGCCCGCGACGCCGGCCTGGCTCAGATCCGGGGTAAATACCGCTTTTCCCTTACGCCAGAACAAATTAGCCGCACAGCATTCCACCAGCATACCGGCAGTGTCAAGTACCAGCGCCTCGTCGGCGGCCGTCTGGTCAAGATGCGCGCGGATCAGCACCTGCTCCAGGCGGTTCAAATGCTTCAACCCCGCCAGCAGCGGATTGCGCGCCAGCGCCACCGGGCTGAGCGCAAGCGTAATGCCCTGCTCGCGCCACTGCAAATAGTGCGCAGGGTAGCTACTGCGGGCAACAATGCGCGTCGGGTTTTCGCACCCCGTCGGGCTGTAACCCCGCCCGCCGCTGCCGCGCGTCAGTATCGCTTTGACCACGCCGAGCGGAATTGATTCGGCCGCCAGCGCCATCTCCCGCTCGAAAGCCAGCCAATCTGTGGCAGGCAGCATCAACCGCTGCGCCGCTTGCTGCAACCGCTCCAGATGCCAGGGCAGCAGCTCGATTTTACCGTCGATAACCCGGGCGGTAGTAAAGCAGCCATCGCCGAACTGCAGGCCGCGATCGCTCGGCGCCAGCGCATCGTGGCGTTGTCCGTTAATCCAGTACATGCTTCCTCCTGTTGCCGGGTGATTTCATTACGCTCGCAGAATAGCAGGCGGCGAGACGATACGCAGCCCCGCCGGCGGCCAAACGGCAGGCGTAAAAAAGCCCGGTTAAAAAACCGGGCTTTTCGTCAGCTATCCACAGCGCGAGTTATACTCGGCGGAAGATCAGCGAGCCGTTGGTGCCGCCGAAGCCGAAGGAGTTACACAAGGTGTACTCCATATCGCTGACCTGGCGCGCTTCGTGAGGCACGAAGTCCAGATCGCAACCTTCATCCGGGTTATCCAGGTTGATGGTTGGCGGTACCGCCTGATCGCGCAGCGCCAGCACGGTGAAGATGGACTCGATCGCGCCTGCCGCACCCAACAGGTGGCCAGTCATCGATTTGGTCGAGCTCACCAGCACGCGGTGGGCGTCGGCACCGAAGACGGATTTCACCGCCTGCGCTTCCGCCTGGTCACCCGCCGGCGTAGAGGTGCCGTGCGCATTGATGTAGCCGATTTGTGACGGGGTCACACCGGCGTCAAGCAGGGCATTTTCCATCGCCAGCGCAGCGCCCGCGCCGTTTTCCGGCGGTGACGTCATGTGATAAGCATCGCTGCTCATCCCAAAGCCCACCACTTCGGCGTAGATTTTCGCGCCGCGTTTTTTCGCATGTTCGTACTCTTCCAGCACCATCATGCCGGCGCCGTCGCCCAGCACGAAGCCGTCGCGGTCTTTATCCCACGGACGGCTCGCCGCCTGCGGGTTGTCATTACGGGTGGACAGGGCGCGCGCTGCGCCAAAGCCGCCGACGCCCAATGGGGTGCTGGCTTTCTCTGCCCCACCGGCCAGCATCACGTCAGCATCATTGTAAGCAATGATACGCGCCGCATGGCCGATGTTGTGCACACCTGAAGTACAGGCGGTGGCGATGGAAATGCTTGGGCCACGCATGCCGTACATGATTGTCAGGTGGCCTGCAATCATATTCACGATGGTGGATGGCACGAAGAACGGACTGATTTTCCGTGGGCCACCGTTAACCAGTGAACTGTGGTTTTCTTCAATCAAACCCAGGCCGCCGATGCCGGAACCGATCGCGGCTCCAATGCGGGTGGCGTTAGCCTCGGTGATGTCCAGACCTGCATCCTGCATGGCTTGCATGCCGGCAGCGATACCGTACTGGATAAAGGCGTCCATCTTGCGCGCATCTTTGCGAGAGATGAAATCCTCAGAATTAAAATTCTTTACCAGGCCAGCAAACTTGGTCGCATAGGCAGTGGTATCGAAATGGTCGATCAGGCTGATGCCACTCTGACCGGCAAGAAGAGCGTTCCACGTGGACTCTACCGTATTGCCGACAGGAGACAACATGCCCAGTCCGGTCACAACTACTCGACGCTTAGACACGTTTGTCCTCCAGGGAGGGAAAAATATGACACTAGGGATAGAAAAAACTTAGGCGGTCGAACGACCGCCTAGATATGTTCTCTTACTGCTGGCTAGCGTTGATGAAATCAATAGCTGCCTGAACAGTAGTGATCTTCTCAGCTTCTTCGTCTGGAATCTCGGTGTCGAATTCTTCTTCCAGTGCCATTACCAGCTCAACGGTGTCAAGAGAATCAGCGCCCAGATCTTCAACGAAAGAAGCGTTGTTCAAAACTTCTTCCTGTTTAACACCCAGTTGCTCAACAATGATTTTCTTAACGCGTTCTTCGATAGTGCTCATACTCTTAAATTTCCTATCAAAACTCGCTTTCGCGATGGTTTTCGTAGTGTATAAAATGCTGAAAAAGATGCAACTAAATCCCGGCTGGTCAAACCACGATTTTACGCTATTTTGCGGTTTTTGCCTCAAATAACGCAAATGGTTTTCACATTTTTTAAATCATGTACATGCCGCCATTGACATGTAACGTTTCACCGGTGATATAGCCGGCCTCATCAGAGGCCAAAAATGCAACAGCGCTGGCGATTTCTTTAGCATCGCCCAGCCGGTTGGCTGGAACTGATGACAAAATGCCTGCGCGTTGATCATCTGTCAACGCCCGTGTCATGTCCGTCTCAATAAAGCCAGGTGCCACGACGTTGACCGTAATGCCACGCGAAGCAACTTCACGTGCCAAAGATTTGCTAAAACCAATCAGACCGGCTTTAGCCGCCGCGTAGTTCGCCTGCCCTGCGTTCCCCATGGTGCCGACAACGGAACCGATGGTGATGATACGGCCAAACCGCTTTTTCATCATAGCGCGCATTACCGCTTTTGACAGGCGGAATACGGAAGTCAGGTTGGTGTCGAGGATATCCTCCCACTCATCATCCTTCATACGCATCAGCAGGTTATCACGCGTGATGCCGGCATTATTCACTAAAATGTCGATTTCGCCAAATTCGGCGCGAATCGATGCCAACACGCTGTCGATAGATTGCGCATCAACAACGTTCAACATAAACCCTTTGCCGTTTGCGCCCAGGTAGCCGCTGATCGCCTCAGCGCCGCTCTCGCTGGTCGCGGTGCCGATCACTTTGGCGCCGCGTGCTACAAACGTTTCTGCAATGGCTCGGCCAATACCGCGGCTCGCGCCGGTGACCAGAACGATTTTACCTTCGAAGCTCATCATTTTCCTCTTTATTGTTCAAGCGCCGCCGACAGGCTGGCGGTGTCGTTCACCGCCGCAGCCGTCAGGGTGTCAACAATACGTTTAGTCAGACCGGTCAGCACTTTGCCCGGCCCCACTTCCAGCAGCGACGTCACTCCCTGTGCTGCGATAAATTCTACGCTCTCGGTCCAACGCACCGGGCTGTAAAGCTGACGCACCAGCGCGCTGCGGATCGCTTCAGGATCGTTTTCGGTGCGTACGTCGACGTTGTTCACCACCGGCACCTGAGGCGCGTTGAAGGTGATGTCCTGCAGCGCCACGGCCAGCTTGTCGGCGGCCGGTTTCATCAGCGCGCAGTGCGAAGGCACGCTCACCGGCAGCGGCAGCGCACGTTTGGCGCCCGCGGCTTTACAGGCGGCGCCCGCACGTTCAACCGCTTCTTTGTTGCCGGCGATGACCACCTGGCCCGGCGAGTTGAAGTTGACCGGAGAAACCACCTGCCCCTGCGCGGACTCTTCACACGCCTTGGCGATCGCGTCGTTGTCCAGACCGATGATGGCGTACATCGCGCCGGTGCCTTCCGGCACCGCTTCCTGCATCAGCTTGCCGCGCAGCTCGACCAGACGGATCGCCGCCTTGAAGTCCAGCACGCCGGCGCAGACCAGCGCCGAGTACTCGCCCAGGCTGTGGCCCGCCATCAGCGCAGGCGCTTTACCGCCCTGCTGCTGCCACACGCGGAAAATCGCCACCGAAGCGGCCAACAGAGCCGGTTGGGTCTGCCAGGTTTTGTTCAGTTCTTCCGCCGGACCTTGCTGCACCAGCTGCCACAGGTCGTAACCCAGGGAGGAAGAAGCCTCGCCGAAGGTTTCTTCGACGATCGGGAACTGTGCGGCCAACTCGGCCAGCATGCCAACGGTCTGCGACCCCTGACCCGGGAAAACAAAAGCAAATTGCGTCATTTTTTCTTCCTGTCCAAATCAGAAACGAACCAGCGCCGAGCCCCAGGTAAAGCCGCCGCCGAAGGCTTCCAACAGCACCAGTTGACCACGCTGAATTCGCCCGTCGCGCACGGCTTCGTCCAGTGCGGAAGGCACCGAGGCGGCAGAGGTGTTGCCGTGACGATCGAGCGTCACCACCACTTTGTCCATCCCCATGCCCAGTTTTTTCGCCGTTGCGCTGATGATGCGCAGGTTGGCCTGGTGCGGCACCAGCCAATCCAGCTCGCTGCGGTCCATGTTGTTGGCCTGCAGCGTCTCGTCGACGATGCGCGCCAGCTCGGTGACCGCAACCTTGAAGACTTCGTTGCCCGCCATGGTGACATAGGCCGGCTTGTCTTGATTCTGGCGATCCTTATATGGCAGCGTCAGCAGGTTGCCGTAGCTGCCGTCGGCATGCAGATGGGTAGACAGAATGCCCGGCTCTTCAGACGCCCCCAGCACCACCGCCCCTGCGCCATCACCAAACAGGATGATGGTGCCGCGATCTTCAGGATCCAGCGTGCGTGACAACAGATCTGCGCCGATCACCAACGCATGTTTGACCGCGCCGTTTTTCACGTACTGATCGGCCACGCTGAGCGCGTAAGTAAAGCCGGCGCAGGCCGCAGCCAGATCGAACGCCGCGCAGTCTTTGATACCCAGCATGTCTTGCACCAGGCACGCCGCGCTCGGGAACGCGTGCGTATTCGTGGTGGTCGCCACCACGATCAGCCCGATGTCTTCTTTAGCCACACCTGCCATTTCCAGCGCTTTTTCAGCTGCCTGGAAGCTCATCGTCGCAACGGTTTCATCCGCGGCGGCGATGCGACGTTCGCGGATACCGGTACGAGTGACGATCCACTCGTCAGAGGTATCCACCATTTTTTCCAAATCAGCATTGGTGCGCACTTGTACGGGCAAATAACTCCCCGTACCGAGAATCTTTGTATACATGTACGATCAGTCACTCTTAGGTAATACAGCCTCAAGGCGCGCAGCAATCCTTTCCGGGACTTGCCGCTGCACCGCCTGCACAGCCTGTTCGATTGCGACTGCAAACGCGTGAGGGTTCGCAGCGCCGTGGCTCTTGACTACGGTGCTGCGCAATCCTAACAGACATGCGCCATTATACTGGTCGGGGTTCAGGTGGCCGAACCGCTTAACCACCCGTTTTTGCAACCAACGGCCCAACAATTTCAGCCACCACGCTCGCTTGTTTCCGTCGCCGGACGATTTCAGCAGCGATAAGAACACCCTGACCACCCCTTCCATGGTTTTCAGGGTGACGTTGCCCACGAAGCCATCACAAACCAACACGTCAGTCTTGCCGGTGAGCAGTTCGTTTCCTTCCAGGTAACCAATATAGTTGATTGCCGGAGTATTTTTTAGCACAGCGGCCGCTTCGCGGATATTATCCAGGCCTTTGGTCTCTTCTTCGCCAATATTCAGCAGCGCCACCCGCGGTTGCGCAATGCCGATCACCTCTTCCGCCATCACCGCGCCCATCACGGCAAACTGCACCAGCATGGTGCTGTCGCACTCAACGTTGGCGCCCAGATCCAGCACCACGGTTTTGCTGCGTTGCTGGTTCGGGATCGCCGTCATCAGCGCCGGGCGCTCGATGCCTTCCAGCGGCTTGACCAACAGCTTCGCCAATCCCATCAGCGCCCCGGTATTGCCGGCGCTGACGCACCCCTGCGCGTTTCCGCTGCTGAGTTGCTCGAGCGCAATGCGCATCGACGTGCCGCGACTGGCGCGTATCGCTTGTGAAGGTTTGGCGTCGCCGGCGATCACGGACTCGGCGGGCACGACTTGCAGACGCTCCAGAAGAACCGGATCGGCGTGGGCAAGCAAGGGAGAGATGACGTCGGGATTGCCGACCAGCAGGAGATGAAGCTGTAAATTAGAGGCCAGTGCCTGCAACGAAGCAGGCACTGTGACGCAGGGACCGAAGTCCCCGCCCATTGCATCTAACGCCAGGGTTAGACGAGTCAAGGTATCGCTACTTAGCCGATAACCTTGCGACCGCGGTAGAAACCGTCGGCAGTGATGTGGTGACGACGGTGAGTTTCACCGGATACTTTGTCTACAGACAGAGTAGTCGTGGTCAGAGCATCGTGAGAACGACGCATGCCACGCTTGGAACGGGTTGGTTTATTCTGTTGTACGGCCATGGACCTTACTCCTCAATTACTTACGCTTTAAACTGGCTAATACGGCAAACGGATTCGGTTTCTCCGCCTCGGGAGGCAGTTGGCCAAATACCATGTCCGCTTCGGACACTTCACAGTGTTCAGATTCATGTACCGGAACGACAGGCAGTGAAAGAATAATTTCGTCTTCAATCATTGCCAACAGATCGACTTCGCCAAACTCGTCAACTTCGATCGGTTCGTACGCTTCCGGTAATGCCTCAGCCTGCTCATCATTGACGACCGGGCTAAAACAATATGTTGTGTGAACCTGATGTTCGAACGGGACTCCACAGCGTTGGCACATCAACGTTACCGTGACGTCCGCATGCCCTGTTATCACCGCGAGGCGTTGATTGTCGATATTGAACGACAACGACACCTCGACATCACTGTCCACACTGACCACGGAGTCGGCAACACGAGTAACCTGCTCAGGCGCATAGACACCAGCATAGTCCAGGCGTTTCTGAGCGGTACGTACCGCATCAATGGTCAAGGGTAATTTTACCTTTTGCATAGGGCGCGCATATTAACTTTGTAACGACATAGAGTCAAAGAAAAAGGCCGTAAAACGGCTCCTTTCACCAATATTCGCTTCCACAGCGGCCGACAGTTTAAAATGCCGTACCCATTTACGCTACGGTTTGCGAAAAAAATTATGCAGAGATTGCTTTTAGCCTCCACCTCCCCCTATCGAAAAATGCTGCTGGAGAAGCTGCAGCTGCCGTTCGACTGCGCCGCACCGGAGGTGGATGAAACCCCCTTGCCCGGCGAAAGCGCCGAAGCGCTGGTGCTGCGCCTGGCGGCGGCGAAGGCTCAGGCGTTGGCCCTCGCCTATCCCGAGCATCTGATCATCGGCTCCGATCAGGTCTGCGTGATCGATGGCAACATCACCGGCAAGCCCCATACCGAGGAAAACGCCCGCGCGCAGCTGCGGCAGGCCAGCGGCCAGGCCGTGACTTTCTATACCGGCCTGGCGCTGTACAACGGCCGCAGCAAGCAGCTGCAAGCCTTGTGCGAGCCGTTTCACGTGCATTTTCGCGCGCTAAGCGAAGCGGAGATAGCCGCCTATGTGCGTCTGGAGCAACCGCTGAACTGCGCAGGCAGTTTCAAGAGCGAGGGATTGGGGATCGCGCTGTTCGACAGGCTGGAAGGCCGGGATCCGAACGCCCTGATCGGCCTGCCGTTGATCGCGCTGTTGGACATGTTGCGGGCTGAAGGCATCAACCCGCTGGTGTGACGCAGATTACTTGGCCGCCTGCCGGCGCAGCACCTGCAGGCAGTGGCGCAGTTCTTCGTCCATCGGCGCTTCGATGCGCATCGTTTCGCCGGTGGCCGGATGCTCAAAGCGCAGCGCCGCAGCGTGCAGGAACAACCGCTTCAGGCCGGTGCCCGCCAGTTGACGATCGAACTCGCGATCGCCGTAGCGATCGTCAAAGGCGATCGGGTGCCCGGCATGCAGAGTGTGCACGCGGATCTGGTGAGTACGCCCGGTGATCGGGCTGGCCTTCACCAGGGTGGCGAATTCGTAACGCTCTTCTACCTTGAAGCGGGTTTCCGAAGGCTTGCCTTCGCTATTGACACGTACGATACGTTCGCCGCTTTGCAGAATATTTTTCAGCAGCGGCGCCTGTACGGCCTTGCAGTGCGATTGCCACTGGCCGCGCACCAGCGCCAGATAATCCTTCTGCATGCCCTTCAGCCGCAGTTGCTCATGCAGCGAACGCAGCGCGGAACGCTTCTTGGCCACCAACAGCACGCCGGAGGTATCGCGATCCAAACGGTGCACCAGCTCGAGGAAGCGGGCTTCCGGGCGCAGCGCGCGCAGCCCTTCGATCACGCCGAAGCTCAGGCCGCTGCCGCCGTGCACCGCGGTGCCGGAAGGCTTGTTGAGGATCAACAGGTGGTCGTCTTCATACAGAATACAGTCGGCCAGCGCCGCCACCTTATCCAGCTTGGCCGACACCGGCGTCTCTTCGCGCTCGGCCACCCGCACCGGCGGCACGCGCACCACGTCGCCGGCCGCCAATTTGTATTCAACCTTGATGCGCCCTTTATTGACCCGCACCTCGCCTTTGCGCACGATGCGATAAATCATGCTCTTCGGTACGCCTTTCAGGCGAGCGAGCAGAAAGTTGTCGATTCTCTGACCGGCTTCGTCGTCGGAAATCGTGATGAATTGTACTGCTGGATTGTTCGTTTTCATGGTGCGGGATTCTAAATAGAGCGCGTGAATAGCGCCACATCTTTTTCTGTGCTTAACTGTCTCTCTGACGGCGGGCGAAACCCCAGCGGACAATAAGGCAGCAAGCCGATTTGAACGTTTGCGATTTCTTCCGCAGTTAAGGAAAAGTCACCTTGCTATAACGGCATCAGCAGTGGAATAATGCAGTCACTTTCCGCGTTGATTCTCGTTAAACAGGGAAAACGGTGGAATTATAAAATTTGTCTGATCGCGCAAAAACGCAGCAATGGCGTAAGACGTAATGCGAAATCAAACAATTAGCGGGCTGCGGGTTGCAGCTTGGCCGGCAAATGGAATCAGATCTGTCGACGTAAATCAGAGGCTATTCCCCTAGTAAAAGTGCTGTCTTTCACAAAGAAAAGCAGGCTTACCGAGATAATGCGCCCCTATGCAGGCGACAACCGTGAGGTTGACGACTTTGCGAGAAGACACGGGGCTTTCGGTTTAACTCCGGCCATGAGGTTATTTTGCCCGCAGCTTTGTCGATAATGTAAAAATAACGAGTAAGTTAAGATGAAAAGAATGTTGATTAACGCAACTCAGCAGGAAGAGTTGCGTGTTGCCCTCGTAGATGGACAGCGGCTGTATGATTTGGATATCGAAAGTCCGGGTCATGAGCAGAAAAAAGCGAATATTTACAAAGGCAAAATCACCCGCATTGAACCAAGTCTTGAAGCAGCGTTCGTGGATTACGGCGCAGAACGACATGGTTTCCTCCCCCTTAAAGAAATCGCCCGCGAATACTTCCCTAGCAATTACTCTTCCCATGGTCGCCCGAACATCAAAGATGTGCTGCGCGAAGGCCAGGAAGTCATTGTTCAGGTAGACAAAGAAGAACGTGGCAACAAAGGCGCCGCCTTGACCACCTTCATCAGCCTGGCGGGCAGCTATCTGGTGTTGATGCCGAACAACCCGCGCGCCGGCGGTATTTCTCGCCGCATCGAGGGTGACGATCGCACCGAGTTGAAAGAAGCGCTCTCCTCGCTGCAGCTGCCGGACGGCATGGGCCTGATCGTTCGCACCGCGGGCGTAGGCAAATCTGCCGACGCGCTGCAGTGGGATCTTTCCTTCCGTCTGAAGCACTGGGAAGCGATTAAAAAAGCCGCCGAAGGCCGCCCTGCGCCATTCCTGATCCACCAGGAAAGCAACGTTATCGTGCGCGCCTTCCGCGACTACCTGCGCCCGGACATCGGCGAAATCCTGATCGACAACCCGAAAATTCTCGATCTGGCCAAAGAGCACATCGCTGCGCTGGGTCGCCCGGATTTCAGCAGCAAAATCAAACTGTACAGCGGTGAAATTCCTCTGTTCAGCCACTATCAGATCGAATCGCAGATCGAATCCGCCTTCCAGCGCGAAGTGCGCCTGCCGTCCGGCGGCTCGATCGTCATCGACAGCACCGAAGCGCTGACCGCCATCGACATCAACTCCGCACGCGCAACCCGCGGCGGCGACATCGAAGAGACGGCGTTCAACACCAACCTGGAAGCGGCGGACGAGATCGCTCGCCAGCTGCGCCTGCGCGACCTCGGCGGCCTGATCGTCATCGACTTCATCGACATGACGCCGGTACGCCACCAGCGCGAAGTGGAAAACCGCCTGCGTGACGCCGTGCGCCAAGACCGCGCGCGCATCCAAATCGGCCGCATCTCCCGCTTCGGCCTGCTGGAAATGTCGCGTCAGCGCCTCAGCCCGTCGCTGGGCGAGTCCAGCCACCACGTGTGCCCACGCTGTAACGGCACCGGCACCATTCGCGACAACGAATCGCTGGCGCTGTCCATTCTGCGCCTGATCGAAGAAGAAGCGCTGAAGGAAAACACCAAAGAAGTTCACGCTATCGTGCCGGTTCAGGTCGCTTCGTACCTGCTGAACGAAAAGCGCGAATCCGTCAGCGCGATCGAAAAACGCCAGGGCGGCGTGAAAGCCGTCATCGTGCCGAACGATCAGATGCAAACCCCGCACTACTCGGTGCTGCGCGTGCGCAAGGGCGAGGAAACCTCTACCCTCAGCTACCTGCTGCCGAAGCTGCACGAAGAAGACATGGAGCGCCCGCTGGAAGATGCGCCGATGGAACGCAAGCGTCCGGAGCAACCGGCCCTGGCTTCCTTCTCGCTGTCCGCCGATGCGCCGCCGCCGGCTGAAGAGCCCGTCGCCGTGGCCAAACCTGTCGCTGCCGCCGCCAAGGCGAAAGCCGCAGCGCCTGCCGCCGCCAAGCCGGGCTTCCTGGGTCGCCTGTTCGGTGGTCTGAAGAGCCTGTTCGCCGGTGAAGAACAACCTGCCGTCGAAGAAGCCAAACCGGCCGAAACGCCGAAAGCGGAAGGCAACGGTGAAAACCGTCGTCAGGATCGTCGCGGTCAGCGCCGTCAAGGCACCGGCCGTAAAGAGCGCGGTGAGCGTAGCGACCGTGGCGATCGTCCGGAACGCGGCGAGCGTAAAGAGCGCGGTGAAGGCCGTGACAATCGCGAGCGCGACAACCGTGAACCACGTGAGAACCGTGAAGGCCGTGAATCGCGTGAGTCCCGCGATGAGCAGCGTCGTAACCGCCGCAACCAGCAGCAGAACGCGCCGGTAGCGGAGGATACCGCTTCGGAAGAAAACGCTAAAGCGCCGCGCGAAGATCAGCAGCAACGCCGTGAGCAGCGCGCTGAACGCCAGCGTCGCCGTCAGGAAGAGAAACGTCAGGCTCAGCAGGAAGTGAAAGCGCTGGAAAGCGTTGAAGCGGTCGAGAGCACCGACGAAGAGCAGGAAGAACGTCAGCAGCAGAACATGCAGCGCCGTCAGCGCCGCACGCTGACGCAGAAAGTGCGTATCCTGTCTGCCGAAGAAGAGCTGCAGCGCGCAGCGGAAGAGCTGTTGGCGCCGAAAGCGCCGGTATCGAAAGCCGAAGACGCGCAGCCGACCGCCGACAACAGTGTCAAGCTGCTGCCGGAAACCGTTGCCGCACAGCCGGAAGACGATGCCCAGGGCGAAAGCCGCGGCGAAGGCATGCCGCGCCGTTCCCGCCGTTCACCGCGCCACCTGCGCGTCAGCGGCCAGCGCCGCCGTCGTTACCGCGATGAGCGTTACCCGCTGCAATCTCCAATGCCGCTGGCGGGCGCGTTCGCTTCGCCGGAAATGGCATCGGGCAAAGTCTGGGTAAGCTACCCGGTCGCTCAGGTTGAAGAAGCCGAAGTGCAGACCGAAGCCGTAGAGCAGGCACCGGTTGTCGCCGCAGCGGTTGAACAACACAACGTTGCCGTGGAAGAAACCCAGGCCGCGGCCAGCGTCAACGAACCGGCACCAGAAGCCGCCGTTGAAACTGCCGCCGTCACCGTCACGGAAGAAGCTGCAGCCGTAGCGCCTGCCGTTGCTATCCCGGCCGAGGAAACCCCGGCGCCGGCGGAAGCCGCGGTTGAAGAGCCGAAAGTGGAAGAGACTGCCCCGGCAGTGGAAGCCGAGCCGGTAGTTGAAACCGTTGCTGCAGAGCCTGTGGTTGAAGCTAAGTCGGTCGAGGACGAGCCTGTGGTCGAAACTGCGCCGGTAGAAGCCACGCCAGCGAAAGAAACGCCAGTGGTAGAAGCTGCACCTACGGCGGCGGCCGTGGAAGCCGCTCCGGTGGAAACAGCCCCTGTGCCAGTGGTTGCTCAGCAGCCGGCGCCGGTGAAAGCCGTGCAGAACGTGCTGTACAAACACATCGCCACTGCACCGATGACCAAAGCGCCGGCACCAGCCTATGTGCCGGAAGAACGCAAGCACAGCGACTGGCAGCGCCCTTCCTTCAACTTCGAAGGCAAAGGCTCCGCAGGCGGCCATTCGGCGGTGAGCCAGGCAACCGCGCCGGCCACCAAACCGCAGCCGGTTAACGAATAAGTTAATCTGCACCCCTAAAAAAACCCGCCATCGGCGGGTTTTTTCTTGCCTGTAAAATACTCAGGCGATCTTCTTCAGTTTTTTGATGTCCAGAACATCCAACTTGCCGTCAAGCCGGCTGACGAACTGCTGAAAATGCGCCGTCTCATTATGCTTATCCAGCGCTTCGCTGCTGGCCCAACGCTCAAAGAACACGAAAACACCCGGCTTTTCCAGATCGCGATGCAAGTCATATTGCAGGTTGCCCAACTCCTGGCGGCTCGGCTCGATAATGTCGTGCACCGCTTCGCTGACGGCGGCTTCAAATCCCGCTTTCGCTTGCAGGGTGGCGATAACGCGTACTTCCATTGCTTTCTCCCTTTCCACTTGATGAAGGTCGACGGTATTGGCGTCGGCATCGTTGAAATCCCGGTTACTATGCGCCCGCCGCGCTATTGATTTCAACTTGTCGGCAACAAACAGATGCATCTGCGGCACTTTCCGCTTATCCTTACACCCCGGCGTGAATAAACCCATTATTCGCTTTTCATTAGACGTATTTGACCGCCGGAGCCTAGCTAGATGACCGCACAACCTCAAGTTCTGAAAATCCGCCGCCCAGACGACTGGCATATCCACCTGCGTGACGATGAAATGCTGAAAACGGTGGTGCCCTATACCAGTCAGGTATTTGGCCGGGCGATCGTGATGCCGAACCTGGTTCCGCCCGTAACGACCGTGGCCGCCGCGCGCGCCTACCGCGATCGCATTCTGGCGGCGGTCCCGCAGGGGCACAACTTCACTCCGCTGATGACCTGCTACCTGACCAACTCCCTGGCGGCCAGTGAACTGGTCAACGGCTTCGAACAAGGGGTGTTTACTGCCGCCAAGCTGTATCCGGCCAACGCCACCACCAACTCCAGCCACGGCGTCAGCGACGTGACCGGTATTTACCCGCTGTTCGAACAGATGCAAAAAATCGGCATGCCTTTGCTGATCCACGGCGAAGTGACCGATCCCGCCGTCGATATCTTCGACCGCGAAGCGCGCTTTATCGAACAGGTGATGGAACCGATTCGCCAGCATTTCCCTGAGCTGAAGATCGTCTTCGAGCACATCACCACCAAGGAAGCGGCGCAATATGTGCAGGCAGGCAATCGTTTCCTCGGCGCCACCATCACGCCGCAGCACCTGATGTTCAACCGTAACCACATGCTGGTCGGTGGCATTCGCCCTCACCTGTTCTGCTTGCCGATCCTCAAGCGCAATGTCCACCAGGAGGCGCTGCGTCAGGCGGTGGCCAGCGGCTCGGATCGCTTCTTCCTTGGCACCGACTCCGCGCCGCACCTCAAGCACCGTAAAGAGTCCAGCTGTGGCTGCGCCGGTTGCTTCAACGCGCCGAATGCCATCCCGGCTTACGCCGCCGTGTTCGAACAACTCGGCGCGTTGGAACACTTTGAAGCCTTCTGTTCGCTCAACGGCCCGCGCTTCTATGGCCTGCCGCTCAACGAAGACTTCATCGAACTGCAGCGCGTGCCAACCACCCAGCCGGAAGAGATCGCCCTCGGCAATGAATCCGTGATCCCCTTCCTGGCGGGTGAAACCCTGAACTGGTCGCTGAAAGACTGATATTTTTGCTTCGCCCTCTTGCCCCCGCACTCGGTTAACTGTATAAATAAACAGTAAATCGCTTCGGGGGCAATTATGCGTGTTGAAGTCACTATAGATAAAACCCGGCCGCTGCCGGCGGGCGCCATTGAGGCGCTGACCGGTGAACTGGGCAAGCGGGTCAACCGCCAGTTTCCAGACGCCGTCGTGCACGTACGTTATGCCGGTGCCAACGGGCTCTCCGTGCTGGGGGGCGCCAAAACCGACCGGGATCTGATCGAGGAAATCCTTCAGGAAACCTGGGAAAGCGCAGACGAATGGTTTAGCGCAGAATAACACTGCAATGCTGTTTTTGCCGGGGGTCGCTCTCCGGCTTTTTTGTTTCTGGCGCCCTGCCCATTCATCGCTTACCCTTACTCTGGAACAAAATCCGCCTCAGCGCTGTATTTAACGCAAAGGAGTTAGCATGGCCCCGGACAAGGTGAAATCCGAAGACGCAATGACGTTTGGCGAACTGCTGGCGCTGATAGCCGATCAGAAAAGGCGCTTGAACGTACTGGAAGTGGCTTTTTCTTATCTGGCCTTCAGCCTGGATGACAAAGCCAACCAACGGCTGATCCACAGCCTGAAACTGGAATCGCACAGCCAGAATCGCGATGCCGAAACGCAAAAGCATTTCGCCCATTTGGCCGAAGAGCTGGAAAAATGTCTGCATGGCGCATCGCCGCCTGCCGACGCGGAATAACGCGCTGCGCTCTGCTCATCCACTACTGCACATACAAATTTGTAGAATAATTGTTCAAATAAATATTTATTTTGCAAATTTCGGTGACAACCCTCTCCACCGTTGAAAGCGGATGCGTATACTGTAATTGCTCTCATGATGATGAGCCGCATTGATCCTCGTTAGTCACTCACGGTAGTTACTACTCAATAAGGGGTCTTTATGGACAGAAATGATGAAGTAATTCAGACGCACCCGCTTGTCGGTTGGGATATCAGTACTGTCGACGTTTACGACGCCATGATGATACGCCTTCATTACCTGTCTTCACTAGACCAAACGCCCGAAGAAGCCCAAGTAGACCGAACGCTTTGGCTGACTACAGATGTCGCCCGTCAATTAATCAATATTTTAGAGGCCGGCATCGCCAAGATTGAAGCTACGGATTACCAGGATCTTGATCGCAGAAAACATTGATTCATCGTCCCCTAACCCTAAGGCGCCGTGACCGTTCCCGGCGCCTTTTTCTTTGCCTTTCACCGTTCAATCAGTGCATTGCGCTCGCCAACCTTTTATCATGGGGCGATAAGCAATTGCTATCAGAGAGGGTGGGCACGTGGAATATGATTTGATCGTGGTGGGCAGCGGTTCAGTCGGCGCGGCGGCAGGGTATTACGCTACCCGGGCCGGCTTGAAAGCGCTGATGATCGACAGCGCCATTCCTCCACACCGCAACGGCAGCCATCACGGCGATACCCGCATCATTCGTCACGCTTACGGCGAAGGTGAAAAGTACGTGCCGCTGGTGCTGCGTGCGCAGGCGCTGTGGAATGCGCTGATTCAGCAATCCGGTGAAGAACTGTTCCAGTCGTGCGGCGTACTCAACCTGGGGCCGCAGCACTCCGAATTCATTCGCAATGCTCAGCAGAGCGCGCAAAAGTTTCGCCTGAATGCGCAAACCCTCAGCGCCGAACAGATCGCTCAACGCTGGCCGGAATTCCGCGCGCCGGAAGGTTACGTCGGCGTCTTCGAGCCAGACGCCGGCTTCCTGCGCTCCGAACTGGCGGTTGCCAGCCTGATCAAACTGGCGAAAGAGGCCGGCTGCAGCCAGCTGTTCAACTGCCCGGTCAGCGCGGTGAACCCGATTGATGGCGGCGTTGAGATCGTCACCGGCGAAGGGCGTTTCACGGCGCGAAAAGCGGTGGTCACCGCAGGCACCTGGGTGAAAGCGCTGTTGCCGCAGCTGCCTATCGCGCCATTGCGCAAGGTATTCTCCTGGCATCAGGCGGACGGCCGCTACAGCGTGAACAATCGCTTCCCGGCCTTTACCGTCGAAGCGCAGGACGGCACGCACTATTACGGCTTCCCGGCGGATAACGATGGCCTGAAAGTGGGCAAACACGACGGCGGCCAGCCGATGGATGCCCCCGAACAGCGCAAACCCTTCGGCAGCTTCGCCAGCGACGGCACGGAAGTTTTCTCCTTCCTGCGGCAATTTTTGCCGGGTGTAGGCGTATGTTTACACGGCGAAGCCTGCAGTTATGATATGAGCCCCGACGAAGATTTTATTATCGATACCCTGCCGGATTGCGATCGCCTTATGGTCATCAGCGGATTGAGCGGCCACGGCTTCAAGTTCGCCTGCGCACTGGGCGAGATCGCCGCGCTGTTCGCGCAGGACAAAGCGCCGCCGGTTGACCTTTCCAGCTTTGGTCTGAAGCGATTCAGCTAAGCGAAGGATTTCGCTGTCCACGTTCCCGTCGCGCCCTGGACAGCGAAATCTGCCGGTTACAATTTATTAACCTGCTAACTCTTTTAAATACCAAGTAAAAATTCTGATAACGGAAATTTCTTGCATTCAGCATTTGAATTTCCGAATTGAACACTTGCAGTGTAAGTCCTATTTTACAGAAGATATGCTCCATCGGCTTTCAACAGGGACGTCACCATGAAACTACTTGTCGTGGACGAATGCTGCTTCACCCGGGTCGGTATAGCCAGCTACTTTGCTGATAGCGGGATTACGACGATCAAGTGCTGCCACAGCATTGAATACGCTACGCCGCTGTTGGCCAGCTTTCAGCCGAGCCACATTCTGGTGAACCTCAGCAACCAATGCCGCTATAACGAAGCGGACGCACAGCTGCAGGCATTTATGGAAGCCAGCCAGTCCGCCTTGCTGTTTATCTATCTCGATACACCTTATCCTTACAGCGAAGCGCCAATGCGCATTGCCGATAATGCCTTTCTGTTCAATAAAAGCATTCTGCCGCTCACCTTACGCACGCTGCGCGAAAATCCGCTGGCGCTGGCCGATGACGGCGAAGAGCGTTCCTTGTTCAGCCCACAGGAACTGACGGTAATGAAATATTGGATGGCGGAAATGCCCAACTACCGTATCGCGAAAAAGCTGCAGATCAGCTCGCATACGGTGTACGTGCACAAGCGTCACATCACGGAGAAGATCAACGCGCGCAACCGGCTGGAGTTCTACTCGCTGTATAACGTGCTGCGCTATTTCTACCCACCGAGCACGCCAACCAATTCGACGCCGCTGGCGCTGCTGGCGGTATAACATCAAGCCTGCGATAACGCAGGCTTTTTTATCGCCGCTCTTCCAGCACTCACGCGCGGCGCGCTGTAAAAGACGCCGAGAAAAGGACTATAATCAAGGGTCCTTCTCTTCAGGCGGCTGAAATGTTAAACCGAATACTGGCGGCTATCGTCAACAATGTGCGTGAGCACCTGGTGCTTTACCTTTGTCTGTGGCTGGTGCTGCTGGCGTTGGATGTCTATTTCTTCTTCGTCATGTAAGCCATGCCGCCGTTATTTCCCCGATTGAGCTTCAGCCGCTTCGGCGATCCCACCCAGGTGCTGGAATTGCAGCAGATGAGCAGACCGCTGCTGCGCCCCGGGCAGCGGTTATTGCAGATGCGCTATGCCCCGATCAACCCTTCCGATCTGATCCCGATCCACGGCCAATACGCGCACCGCATCGCCCTGCCGCAGGTACCGGGATATGAAGGCGTAGGCATCATCGTCAATCCGCAGAATGGGCATTCAACAGGCCGACGCGCGCTGGCGGTAGCGGGTAACGGCAGTTGGCAAACCTTCGTCACGCTGCCTGAGGATCGGGTGATCTGGGTGCCGGACGACATCGACGACGCTGGCGCAGCGCAAATCTATATCAACCCGCTCACCTGCTGGGTGCTGTTGACGCAATGGCTGCCGCTCAACGCCGGCGACGTACTGCTGCTCAACGGCGGCGGCTCCGCTGTCAGCCTGCTGCTGGCGCAGCTGACGGCGCTGCGCGGCATTCGTCTGGCGGTCGTGGTGCGCAACGCCGCTCATCGCCAGGCTTTACTGGCCGCCGGCGCCTGGCGCGTTATCGAAGCGCCGCAGCTGGTGGAAATGACGAATTTTGGCGCCCGTGCGGCCATCGACTGCATCGGTGGAGAAGACGGATTGCAATTGGCGCGGGCGGTGCGCTCCGGCGGCGATTTTGTGGCGCTGGGCCTGCTGAGCGGCCGCCAGGTAGACTGGCGGCGCGTGGTGGACGAGTTAAAGCTGCGCGCTTCGCTGTTCCACCTGCGCAAATGGAACGCACAGGCGGCGCCGGCGCAATGGCAGATGGCGTTTTATCAGTTGTTCCAGCTGCTGCGGCGCGGCCAGCTGGCGCTGCGCCCACCCGCCGCGATTTATCCTTTGCATCAGTACGCAGCGGCGCTGCAGCATGCCGCACAACCCGGCGTGAGCGGAAAAATCTTCCTCACTCCGGCAGCATCGGAGACGATTGCGATGGATGAACCATTATTCAATGGGGCTTCCAATAAATAAAATCTAATGGAGGAAAAGACGACTTTTCCGGTAATACTAACTTATTAGTGGTAAGATGCCCTTTTATTAACACATCGGACATTCTGTATTTATCTGAATTGTCTTAATGCCATCTTTACCAAACCGAATATAACCAAGGCATAGAGAGCCACAGTGAATATCAGTGTGCTGAATGTTAGTGGATCTGCGTCCATTTCATAGAAACCTGTTTGATACCTGCCAAAGAGTTGTTGAGAGGTATCGATGATGAGTGATGTTAAGCCATACAGTGGCATCCCATGGCGAGAGAAACAGAAAGCAGTAATGAAACATGCAATATACAGTATTATATTCTTAACGAGCGATGCATTTTTCAAACTTGCTCTCCCCTTGCACATCAACAAAACCATAGGTCATCAACGTACTGCGTGCCCCAGGAACTCTAATAAGCTTCATTCCAAGGATGAAGCGACGGACCTTGTAAAACTCCAGACGACTCACAAACGTAATGCACCCTTCACTATAACCGCGGCCATCGGGTCTGAGCGGATGCAATCTAAAACTACCACGTGCGATCTTATTTACAAACATGCTGTCACTCATTGTTTGAGCACTGAACAGAGCTAACCAGTCGCTATGATCGTTTCCTGTGTACTGGTCAAGTACCCACGAACGGACTTGATTGGCTAGACTACCTCTCGGTCTGTCAACCACCCAATAACGACCAACAGGTATTGCACTGTTCTCAATGTAGGTACAGTTGGGATCATTTGTGTACGGCTGCCTACCAGAAAAAACGGGGAAAGTACCTAGCCCATAGACGTGGAGCTTCGCTTCTCCTCCGTTTTTTGAAAGATCGTTGTAACTCATCCTCATTATCAACATGCACATATCCTTATGCTTGGTACATTTATGTACTCTACCGCTTTTCTTGGTATGTACAACAGTTATCACTGTTCTCGTAAAAGTATTTCACTAGCTATATCATCCGTAATTCCTGTCATTAATCACTACCGCATTATATATATTGAAAATTATATGGATAAAGATAAATTTTACGAACCCTTGGATGCCACTAACTTGCCGAAGTGATATTCCTGTTGTTACCCATATAGTCTTTAGGAGTAAAATAGAAAATCTTTCTGAACTTTGGGTGCTCACAAAATGAAGTGGTTGATTGAATGGCTGGGTAACTCATTCGCTTACCTAATCCCTATCGTACTCATTATGGTCGGCGGGGTCATTTTTGTTTCAGTGTTCCCAAACTTTGGTTTTTATCTCACCCTCATCTGGGCCATTGTCGTTTGTGTCGCCTATGTAAAGTGGTTTAAGTGGTTGTAGTTTTTTTGCTGAATAGCCAATGTTCTCAGTATGCACTAACAGTAGAAGCGTCAAGCCACCATTGGGTGGCCTATTCAAAACGCCTTAACAACACGCGCCCCAACGTGGCAATAAAACTCGCCTCACTCCGGCGCCGCCGGAGGCTGGCGCGGCGGGCGGCCGTCCCCCAGGATAACCGCCAGCCGATAGCCGCCCTCGGTGGTCTCCAGCGCGATGCGCGCCACGATCGTCAGCGGCACCGACAGCAACATGCCCACCGGGCCGAGCAGCCAGCCCCAGAAGATCAGCGACAGGAACACCACCAGCGTCGACAGCCCCAGCCCGCGCCCCATCACCCGCGGTTCGAGGATATTGCCGATCACCATGTTGACAGCGATAAAGCCGCCCGCCACCACCAGCGCATCCCCCAATCCGTTGAACAGCAGCGCCTGAATCAGCGGCGGAATGGCGGCCAACACCGAGCCGATATTGGGAATATAGTTGAGCAGAAACGCCAGCAGCCCCCAGATAAAGGCAAAACGCACGCCGACCGCCGCCAGGAAGATCCAGACGATCACCCCGGTGGCCAGGCTGATGATGGTTTTAATCACCAGATAGCGCGTCACGCCGTCCAGCGCCCGCCGCATCGCGGCGAGCCCCTCGTTCGGCTTATCCAGCGCCTGCTGCAGCTTGTAAGGCAGCAGCTGCACTTCGAACAGCATAAACACCACGGTCATCAGCAGCAGGAAGACGTTAGTCATGGCGCCAGACAGGTGCCCCAGCATGCGGGTGACCAGATTCATCGCCGCGCTGGGATCGACATACTGCAGCATCGCTTCGCTGGAGAGGCTGATATTGAAGCGATCGGCGTAATGCTGCAGCTCGCGCAGCTTCTCGATCATCATGCCGCGGTACTGCGGCAGCGAGCGGGCGAACTCATTGAGCGAAGCGCCCAACATGCCGATAAACAGCATCACGACCACGATCACCGCCGTCAGCAGCAGCGTCACCCCGACGATACGCGGCACCCGCTTGCGTTCCAGCATCGCCACCAGCGGGTTCAACACCATAGCGAGAAATACCGCCAGCAAAAACGGCACCACGATGTCGGCGGCGGCTTTCACCCCGGCCAGAATGATCACCAACATCGCCAGCAGGACGGCCAGACGCAGGCTGCTGTCGGTCACGCGGGTTCGGCCCATGACGTTTCCTTGTTATTTCACTGGGTTAACCGGCCTCATGGGGCCGTCTCTTGGCGCTAATGGTAGCAAAATCCGCCGCTGCACCGCAGGGGATTTAGCGAAACCGTTCGACAACGTTAATCTTTCCGCCCTGCTCTGCGCCGCAAAAAATAGGCATAACCTTTGCCAACAAATAATATCACCGGGCAACTCACGCGAGGTTTACGTAAAATGACAAAAGCTGACATTAATAGATAATAAGCCTAATTTTCAACAACTAGCACAATCACCGGGCGAGAGAAACAATATCATCTTCAACGATTTATCTGAAGGTTCACGAACATCTCAAACAAATTCACTGACTAATATTTCTAAGAAGTAACATAGTTAAATTTATTATTGATTTTATGTTTCCTAAAGTTTAATTATTGCAGCCAGCCAATCGGTAATCGAAGGAAACAGGATGCTCTGGAAAAATACCGCCGATCGTTTCGGCCATGTGTCAGTGTTGATCCACTGGCTGGTGGCGTTGACGGTGTACGGCATGTTCGCGCTCGGCCTGTGGATGGTCACGCTGGGCTATTACGACGTCTGGTATCACCAGGCGCCGGAGATCCACAAAAGCATCGGCACGCTGCTGTTCATCGTGATGGTGATCCGCGTGATTTGGCGCTTTGTCTCACCGCCGCCCAAACCTCTGGCCAGCTATGGCCGCCTCACTCGCGTCAGCGCCATCCTCGCGCATCTGGCGCTGTACGCCGTGCTGTTCGGCATTCTGATCAGCGGCTATCTGATCTCCACCGCCGACGGCCAACCGATCAGCGTATTCGGCTGGTTCGACGTGCCCGCCACCGTGACCGGCATGGCGGAACAAGCCGACACCGCCGGCGACATACACCTTTACCTGGCCTGGGCCGTGGTAGTGCTCTCGGTACTGCACGGGCTGGCCGCGCTTAAACATCACTTTATCGATCGTGATGTCACTTTGAAACGGATGCTGGGTAGCAGCGCCGATTAACCTTTGGATTTATGGAGATTGCTATGTTGAAAAAGACCGTATTGGGCCTGACCGCAGGCGCCCTGCTGCTGAGCGCCGGTTCCGCACTGGCGGCGGACTACAAGATCGACAAACAGGGCCAGCACGCCTTTATCGAGTTCCGCATCCAGCATCTGGGCTACAGCTGGCTGTACGGCAGCTTTAAAGACTTCGACGGCGGCTTCACCTTCGACGAAAAAGATCCTTCGAAGGACAAGGTCAACGTGACCATCAATACCGCCAGCGTCGACACCAACCATGCCGAGCGCGACAAGCACCTGCGCAGCGCCGAATTCCTCAACGTGGAGAAGAACAAGCAGGCCAAGTTTGAATCCACCGAAGTGAAGAAAAACGGCGACGGTTATGCGGTGGTCGGCAACCTGACGCTGAACGGCGTCACCAAACCGGTTACGCTGGACGCCAAACTGATTGGCCAGGGCAACGATCCGTGGGGCGGCTACCGCGCCGGCTTTGAAGCCAACGGCAAGATCAAGCTGAAAGATTTCGGCATCACCACCGATCTGGGCCCGGCGTCGCAAGACGTTGAGCTGATCATCTCCGTAGAAGGCGTGCGCGAGAAATAAAAAAAAGCCCGGCTTGGCGGCCGGGCTTCTCATTTCCTCAGGCTCAGCGGGCTGGGCCTTCTTCTTCCGGTGCCGGAATGTGCATCGTGGTCTGCAGCAAGCCTTTCGACTTATTGAAGATCTTGACGCCATTTTCACGGCCGGCACGGCGCGCGCGCTGCTCTTCGCGCGGCAGCTTCAGCTCTTCGCGGCAAATCTCGCTGCAGCATCCTTCAAACTTGGCGGCGCAGCTCGGGCACTGAATGAACAGCAGATGGCAGCCGTCGTTCTTGCAGTTGGTATGAGTGTCGCACGGCGCTCCGCACTGGTGGCAGTTGGCGATCACATCGTCGGAGATGCGCTCGCCCATGCGCTCATCGAACACGAAGTTTTTGCCGATAAACTTCAGCGGCAACCCCTGTTCTTTCGCTTTGCGGGTGTATTCGATGATCCCGCCTTCCACGTGGTAGATGTTTTTAAAACCGTTGTGCAGCATATAGGCGCTGGCTTTTTCACAGCGAATGCCGCCGGTGCAGTACATGACGATATTCTTGTCTTTGCTGTCCTGCAGCATCTCCACCGCCATCGGCAACTGATCGCGGAAGGTATCCGACGGCACCTCGATGGCGTTTTCGAAGTGGCCGACTTCGTACTCATAGTGGTTGCGCATATCGACAAATACCGTATTCGGATCGTCGATCATCTGATTGACGCGCTCGGCCTGTAGATACTCGCCGACGTTGCTCGGATCGAAACTTTCGTCATCGATGCCGTCGGCCACGATACGCTCACGCACCTTGAGGCGCAGCACCCAGAAGGATTTGCCGTCGTCTTCGAGCGCGATATTCAGGCGTACCTGATCCAGCGCCGGGTGCGAGGCGAACAGCGCGGCTTTGAACGCGTCGAAGTTATGCTGCGGCACGCTGATCTGCGCGTTGATGCCCTCTTTCGCCACGTAGATGCGGCCAAACACCTTCAGCTTTTCAAACTGAACGTACAGGCTGTCGCGAAACGCCCTGGGATCGTCGATGGAGAAGTATTTGTAAAAAGAAACTGTGGTGCGCGGCTCGGTTTCCGCCAGCATGCGCGCCTTCAGTTCCTCATTAGAAATTCGGTTATGTAACACTGGCATGGTGTACTTTCCTGTCTTTCGGGAGATGACTGATTACCGCGCGCAGCCAGCAGGCCCACGCGCGGCGCACATCATACCCGAAAAACCGCCGCCGCGCAGCCCTGGCGCAGCGCCCCGTTCAGCGCCCGCCGCCTTCGGTAAACGCGGAGGCCACCATACCGAGCGCCATCATTACGCCGGCAAGCGCCAATATCGCGTTCATCTGCAGATGTGCGCCGACGCTGCCGACCGCCGCACCCAACACCAGCAGCCCCGCACTGATCCATGATGCCAACATATTTACCCTCTAAACAATTACCGACAATAATATCGCCATTATCTTTGGCAGGAAAGATTGTGGAAAAATTCGGCGTTCGATGCATATTTAACGCCCCAAAAGGGATTTTAATGCGTTGTGTTTTCCCGGATCGCCAGAAAAATGCCACAATAGTCGCAAACAAACGGCAGAAACGAACCTTGCCGCCGAGTTCACCCGGCTGCCAGACCGTGCGATGACGCTGTCATTACACTTAAACAACCGTATTCAAACAGAGAACCCATGACTCAAGTTCCTACTTTCAATCGCTCCTTATTGCACCCGCGCTACTGGCTGACCTGGGTCGGCATCGGCTTGCTGTATCTGCTGGTGTTGCTGCCTTACCCCGTCATCTACTGGCTCGGCACCTCGATTGGGCGATTTTCCATGCGCTTTCTCAAGCGGCGCGTCGCTATCGCCCAACGCAACCTCGAGCTCTGTTTTCCCGACATGCCGCAGGCCGAACGCGATGCGCTGGTGGTAAAGAATTTCGAATCGGTCGGCATGGGGCTGTTTGAAACCGGCATGGCGTGGTTCTGGCCCAACTGGCGCATCGAGCGCTGGTTCAAGGTCAGCGGCCTGGAGCATATCCAAAAAGCGCGCGACAACCAGCAGGGCGTGCTGCTGATTGGCCTGCACTTTTTGACGCTGGAGCTGGGCGCGCGCATCTTCGGCATTCACAACCCGGGCATCGGCGTTTACCGCCCGCACGACAACAAGCTGATGGACTGGCTGCAAACCTGGGGACGCATGCGTTCCAACAAGTCGATGCTGGATCGCAAGGACGTCAAAGGCATGATCCGTGCCCTGAAACAGGGCGATATCATCTGGTATGCGCCGGATCACGACTACGGCCCGCGCAGCAGCGTTTTCGTGCCGCTGTTCGCCGTGGACAAAGCCGCCACCACCACCGGCAGCTATGTGCTGGTGCGAATGGGTAAACCGGCGATCATTCCGTTCACCCCGCGTCGCCTGCCGGACGGCAAAGGGTATGAGTTGATCATGCAGCCGGCGGTGGAAAACTTCCCGCTGGATAATGAACTCGACGCCGCCGCCTTCATGAATAAAGTGGTGGAAAAAGAGATCCTGATGGCGCCGGACCAATACATGTGGCTGCATCGCCGCTTCAAGACCCGTCCGGAAGGCGAGCCTTCGCTTTACTGATAAAACCAACCCGCCGCCGGCGGGTTTTTTATTGCGTGCCTCTTGAGAATCGCCGGCGAGGGTGGGATGGTAATGCCTTTGCCGACACCCTAGGAGCCGCTATGTACATTGTCAGCCTGACCTACCATCGCCCGATCGCCGACGTCGACAGCCACCTTGACGGGCACATCGCCTGGCTTAAGACATATTTTCAGGACGGCACCTTCGTCGCTTCCGGCCGCAAGAATCCCCGCACCGGCGGCGTGATCCTGGCCAAGGGCATTGAGCGTGCGCAGCTGGACGCCATCCTGGCCGAAGATCCGTTCAACGCCGTGGCCCACTACGAGGTCATCGACTTTAGCGCGACCACCACCGCCGCCGGTTTCGAGGCGCTGGCCGGCTTATAAAACGCTGTAAATTCCGCGCGCTAAGCGCGGAATAAGGTTTAAACGCCATTTTTAAAACTTTATTTCATTTTTCACCCTATTTCCGTCCTCTGGTTTGCCGTTGCCACGCAGGCGGCGCATACTTATCAGGCTAACTTTCACGTTTTGCCCCTTCATCATGCCGCCGGCAAAGCGCGTCACCCTTCGACAGTGGACATTTATGGCTTCGGCAGCAGAACCCGTTAACTGGAAACGCAACCTTTTCGTCGCCTGGGTCGGGTGTTTTCTCACCGGCGCCGCCTTCAGCCTGGTGATGCCGTTTCTTCCGCTGTACGTAGAGACGCTGGGCGTAACCGGCCATCAGGCGCTCAACATGTGGTCCGGCCTGCTGTTCAGCATCACCTTCCTGTTTTCCGCTATCGCCGCGCCGTTTTGGGGCGCCCTGGCCGACCGACGCGGCCGTAAACTGATGCTGCTGCGCTCCGCCCTGGGCATGGCGATCGTCATGGTGCTGATGGGCATGGCGCAAACGGTCTGGCAATTTCTCGCGCTGCGCGCGGTGTTGGGGCTGCTCGGCGGGTTCATCCCCAACGCCAACGCGCTGATCGCCACCCAGGTGCCGCGCAACCGCAGCGGCTGGGCGCTCGGCACCCTGTCTACCGGCGGCGTCGGCGGCGCGCTGGTCGGCCCGCTGATCGGTGGCCTGTTGGCCGATCTGTACGGGCTGCGCCCGGTGTTTTATATCACCGCCGCGGTGCTGTTCGTCTGCTTCGTGCTGACGCTGCTGTATGTCAAAGAGCAATTCACCCCGGTGCAAAAGCGCGACATGTTGCACGCAAAACAGGTGTTCGCCTCGCTGAAGAACCCGAAGCTGGTGCTCAGCCTGTTCGTGACCACCATGATCATCCAGATCGCCACCGGCTCGATCGCGCCGATCCTGACGCTGTATGTGCGCGATCTGGCCGGCGCCACCCATAACCTGGCGTTTATCAGCGGGCTGATTGCCTCGGTGCCCGGCGTCGCGGCCTTGATGAGCGCCCCACGGTTGGGCAAGCTGGGCGATCGCATCGGCCCGGAGCGCATTCTGGTGTTTATGCTGATCGTCTCGGTGCTGCTGCTGATCCCGATGGCGTTCGTGCAAACGCCGTGGCAGCTTGGGGTGCTGCGTTTTCTGCTGGGGGCGGCCGACGGCGCGCTGCTGCCGGCGGTACAGACGCTGTTGATTTACAACTGCACCAATCAGGTAGCCGGCCGAATCTTCAGCTACAACCAGTCGTTCCGCGACGTCGGCAACGTCAGCGGTCCGCTGCTCGGCGCTGCGGTCTCCGCCGGCTACGGTTTTCGCGCGGTCTTCGCCGTCACCGCTTTAGTGGTGCTGTTCAACGCCGGTTATTCCTGGTGGTGCCTGCGGCGGCGGCCGGGCTATTTGCGGGAAGACACGCTGCAGGAAGAACAATAGCTGCATTTATCGCCAGCTTCCTCCGTTTGCCGGATCAACGGCGCATTTCCCCCACTTTTAATAATGCCTCCTTCGGGCCGGCGAATTTTCGTCCCACCCAGAACTTTTTTATCTCAACGTTTTGTTTATCAACAAAAAAAATAACTTTCAGCACATAAAACCCGCTGTCAATCATATTCCTGTCACAACCAACATAAAAACCAGAAAAGGAGATGCTTGTCGACTTTTCGTCTAAAAAATGGGATACAGGTACTAGACAAAACCAACGACCAGTTATCAAATGGTTAAATAATATCACGCCAGATGTGAAGCATCGGCCAAGTGAAGAAAAGGTCAGCACGCTTTCCACGGTTTATCAGCGTTGCAGCCACGGTGTTTGTCGGGTAATCCGCATTGGGCGGATCGCCTTTATTAAATACACATACATACCACAGTACGGGCTGCAGCCTTGCAGCGCCTTTTATTGGGAAATCGTTATGCAATCCTCTGTCAATAAGTCAGAAAGCCGGACCTTCTTCGGCCATCCCTATCCGCTGGGTTCTCTGTTCTTCACCGAAATGTGGGAGCGTTTCTCGTTCTACGGCATCCGTCCGCTGCTGATCCTGTTTATGGCCGCCACCGTGTACGACGGCGGTCTGGGTCTCGCGCGCGAGAACGCCTCGGCGATCGTCGGCATCTTCGCCGGCAGCATGTACCTGGCGGCACTGCCGGGCGGCTGGCTGGCGGACAACTGGCTCGGCCAACGCAAGGCCGTCTGGTACGGTTCGATCCTGATCGCGCTCGGCCACCTGTCGATCGCCCTGTCCGCGGTGATGGGCACCAACCTGTTCTTCATCGGCCTGATGTTCATCGTGCTCGGTTCCGGCCTGTTCAAGACCTGTATCTCGGTGATGGTCGGCACGCTGTACAAGAAAGGCGATGCGCGCCGCGATGGCGGTTTCTCGCTGTTCTACATGGGCATCAACATCGGCTCGTTCATCGCTCCGCTGATCTCCGGTTGGCTGATCAAGTCACACGGTTGGCACTGGGGCTTCGGCATCGGCGGTATCGGGATGCTGGTGGCGCTGGTGATCTTCCGGGTGTTCGCCGTCCCGGCGATGAAACGCTATGACCGCGAAGTGGGCCTGGACTCCACCTGGAACAGCCCGGTAGCGAAGAAAAAAGGCGTCGGCGCCTGGTTGCTGGCGCTGGCGGTCATCCTGGTGGCCGTCATCGTGCTGATCGCTCAGGGCACCATCGTCATCAATCCGGTCGAAGTGGCCAGCGTGCTGGTGTACGTGATCGCTGCGTCGGTCACCCTGTACTTCATCTATCTGTTCGCCTTTGCCGGCCTGAGCCGCAAAGAGCGCGCACGCCTGCTGGTGTGCTTCATCCTGCTGATCTCCGCTGCGTTCTTCTGGTCGGCGTTTGAGCAAAAACCGACCTCGTTCAACCTGTTCGCCAACGATTACACCAATCGCATGATTGGCGGCTTCGAGATCCCGGCGGTGTGGTTCCAGTCGATCAACGCCCTGTTCATCATCCTGCTGGCGCCGGTGTTCAGCTGGGCCTGGCCTGCGCTGGCACGCAATAACGTGCGTCCGAGCAGCATCACCAAGTTCGTGATCGGCATCCTGTGCGCCGCCGGCGGTTTCGGCCTGATGATGTTGGCCGCGCAGAATGTGCTGAGCAACGGCGGCGCCGGCGTATCGCCGATGTGGCTGGTGGGCAGTATCCTGATGCTGACGCTGGGTGAGCTGTGCCTGAGCCCGATCGGGCTGGCCACCATGACGCTGCTGGCGCCGGAGAGAATGCGCGGTCAGATGATGGGGCTGTGGTTCTGCGCCAGTGCGCTGGGCAACCTGGCGGCCGGTCTGATCGGCGGTCACGTCAAGGCCGACCAACTGGATATGCTGCCGGATCTGTTCGCCCGCTGCTCAGTCGCGTTGCTGATCTGCGCCGCCGTGCTTATCGTGCTGATCGTGCCGATTCGCCGCATGCTGGAAAATACCCAGTCCAAGAGCGCACAAAAGCCGGCGACCAGCGCCTGACGGATAAACCGTTTTATCTCGCAAACCGGCGCTCGATGCGCCGGTTTTTTTATGCCTGCCAGGCCTGGTGTTGCAATACCACCCGGTAGCCATCAGGATCTTCAAAGGTTTGCCCCGCCCGATCCCAATAGGGGTTATAGGCGGCGACCGCCAAGAACCCCGCCGCCCGCATCCGCTCACACGCGGCTCGCCATTCGTTCTCATCCGGCAGATAAAACACCAGCAGGTGATCCTGCGTCGGCGCTTGTCCAACCTGCACCCCACGATGCTGCGTAAACTCCAGATGGTAAGCATGCTGCGGATGCCCGATCATAATGCCGTCAAAGCCCAGATGATCGACAAACTCGCCCAGCCTTTCGAACCCCAGCCCACGGCAATACAGCGCGGCAATCTCTTGCAACCGATCTGTCGGGCGCGCGATGCGCAACACCGCTTTGGCTATCGACATGCACGCCTCCGCCTCATGATAATTTCATACAGCGCCATACCCGCCAGCATCGCCAACAGGAACGGCCATACCCGACTTATCTCCGCCCCGGCCAACACCCAGGCGGGGCCAGGGCAAATCCCCGCGATGCCCCAGCCGATGCCGAACAGCGCGCTGCCCGCCAGTAAACGGCGATCCACACGCCCGGCGGCCGGGATCTGCAACGTTTCCCCCAACAGGCTCCGTTCGCGTCGCCGCGCCCACAGGAAGGCCGGCGCCGCCACCGCGATCGCCCCAGCCATCACCAGCGCCAACGAGGGATCCCACTGGCCGGTAACGTCGAGAAACGCCAACACCTTGGCCGGATTGGCCATGCCGGCAATAATTAACCCCAGACCGAAAATGACGCCGCTCAGCAGCGCCAACAGCGTTTTAAGCATTTTCACCCCCCCGACGTGTGGCGCATCAGCCACACGGTCATAAAGCCCAGCAGCATAAACAACGCCGTGGCGGCCAGTGAACGCGGCGCCAACCGCGCGACGCCGCACACGCCGTGCCCGCTGGTGCAACCGCTGCCCAATCGAGTACCCAAGCCCACCAACAGCCCTGCGGCCGCCAGCCAGCCGTTGCCAACCGAGATCTCACCGGATGGCAACGTCGCAGCGGCAGCATATAGCCAGGGGGAGAGCAGCAACCCGCCAATAAATGCGGCGCGCCAGCCCCGCTTCCGGCCGCCCGCGCTCAATAAACCGCCGGTAATGCCACTGATACCGGCGATCCGGCCGTTGAACAACAGCAGCAGCGCTACCGCGCCGCCGATAATGGCCCCGCCCGCCAACGCGGAATACGGCGTGAAGTGCTGCCAGTCAATGGTCATCGCGGTTCTCCGGCTGTGGGCAATACAGTTGATACAGGGTCGCGAGCAGCGCCAGCGCTTTGGCATCGGCCACCGCATAGTAAATCTGCTTGCCGGCTCGCCGGGTGGAGACCAACCCCTCCTCGCGCAGCACGCCAAGCTGTTGGGACAGCGTCGGCTGGCGGATATCCAGCGCCTGCGCCAGTTCGCTCACCGCCATCTCGCCCTGACTGAGCCGGCACAGCAGCAGCAGCCGATCTTCGTTGCCCAGGGTACGCAGCATCGCACCGGCCTGCGCCGCCGCCTTGCGCATCGCATCAATATCCATTGCCTCTCCATCAATTTATAAAATCATATAATATAATTTTATAAACCATTTTACCGTGCCGCGCCACAGACTGGTGTGAAACAGCGACGCATGGCATGCTGTCCTCCCACTTTTGCCGCGCGGAGCCTGCTTACGATGCTGTTTTTTCACGACGTTCTGCCGCCCGATCGGCCTGTCCAGCCATTAGCCAGGGATTATCGCCACGGCGACAGCGAGCCGGACCACTACCATAACTGCGCGCAGCTGATCCACAGCCTGAGCGGCGTGGTGCAGGTCACGACCCGGCTCGGCAGCTGGGTGGTGCCGCCCGGCCGCGGCGTCTGGGTGCCGGCGAAAGTGGTGCACAGCCTGCGTATCACCGGCCAGGTGGCGGCCAGGACGTTGTTCGTCGATCCGTTGGCGCGCGCCGATCTGCCGGCCCAATGCCAGGTAGTGCAGGTTTCCCCGCTGCTGCGCGAGTTGATTATCTGTGCGATGGAGATTGCGCCCGGTTACCCCAGCGGCGGGCGCGATGAGCGCGTGATGGAACTGATTCTGGATGAGTTGCGAATGCTGCCGATCCTGCCGCTGCATCTGCCGGAACCTCGCGAAGCCTCGTTGCTCGCCCTGTGCCGCCATATCCAGGCCACGCTGGCGCAGCCCTGGACGCTGGAACAGGCTGCCGCTCATCTCAGCGTCAGCGGACGCACCCTGTCGCGACGCTTCCTGCGAGAAACCGGGCTACATTTTAGCGACTGGGTGCGACGCGCCCGTTTGCTGGCGGCATTAAACGCGCTGGCGACCGGCCGCTCGGTGTTGGAAGTGGCGCTGGATCTCGGCTATGACAGCCCCAGCGCGTTCAGCGCCATGTTCCGCAGGCTGCTGGGAGTAGCACCCAGCGACTATTTCAGCCGGACTGCGCCGACGTTGGCGCCAGATAGCGCCCGGCGACGTTGAACAGCGCCTGCAGCGAGGCGCTGGCGGAGTCGACGTCGATGCCAACGCCATAAGTCGCCTCACCTTGCGGCAGCGTACAGCGAATATAGGCCACCGCTCGGCTATCGCTCTGATGCCCCAACGTATGCTCGTGGTAATCCTCGATCGCCAGCGGCAAGCCGAAGCGCTGACGCAGCGCATCCACCGCGCTGGACAGCAGACCGTTGCCGGCCCCCTGCAGGCGCAGCGGCTCTCCCTCGCAGGCAACTCGCGCGTTGAAGCTGTATGCCTCTGCGCCATGGCTTTCCGTCTGGTAGCTTAACAGCTGCAAACGCGGCTGCTCCACCAGCCCGTAAGTATCGCGGAATAAGCGCCACAGCTGCGCGCCGCTCATTTCTTTGCCGCTATCGTCGGTCGCGCGCTGCACCACCTGGCTGAAATCAATCTGCAAACCACGCGGCAACGCCAGCCCATGATTCTGCTCCAACAGCCAGGCGGCGCCGCTTTTGCCGGACTGGCTGTTGACCCGGATCACCGCCTCATAGCTGCAACCGACATCGGCGGGATCGAGCGGCAGGTATGGCACCTGCCAGCGGCCATCTTGCCGCTGCCGCTGTGCGGCGAAACCTTTCTTGATCGCATCCTGATGCGAACCGGAGAAGGCGGTAAACACCAACTCGCCGGCATAAGGATGGCGAGGATGCACCGGCAGCTGATTGCACTGCTCCACCACCTCCACCACCTGCTTCAGGCGGCTGAAGTCGAGACCCGGCGCCACGCCCTGGGTATAGAGATTCAACGCCAGCGTGACCAGATCGACGTTGCCGGTGCGCTCTCCGTTGCCGAACAGGCAGCCTTCGACCCGATCGGCGCCGGCCAGCAAGGCCAGCTCCGCACAGGCCACGCCGGTGCCGCGATCGTTATGCGGATGCACGCTGATCGCCACATCGGCGCGACGGCTGAAGTGACGGCAGAACCATTCGATCTGATCGGCATACACGTTGGGCGTGCTCACTTCCACCGTCGCCGGCAGGTTGATGATCATCGGCCGCTGCGGCCCCGGCTGCCAAACCTCCGCCACCGCTTCGCAGATCTCCAGCGCAAACTCTAACTCAGTAAAACAGAAGGTTTCCGGCGAATATTCGAAGCACCAGGCGGTATCGGGCTGCGCCTCGCACTGCCGGCGAATGCGCCGCGCGCCGTTCACCGCCAGCGCCACGGTCGCCGCCTTATCCTGGCGGAACACGATGTCGCGAAACATCGGCGCCGTGGCGTTATACAGATGCACGATAGCCCGCGGCGCCCCCTGCAGCGCCTCGAAGGTGCGATCGATCAGATCGTCACGTGACTGCGTCAGCACCTGGATCGTGACGTCGTCCGGGATCAGCCGCTCGTCAATCAGCGTGCGTACAAAGTCGAAATCCGTTTGCGACGCCGAAGGGAACGCCACCTCGATCTCTTTGAAACCACACTGCAACAACAATTGATAGAATTCGCGCTTGCGCGCGTTATCCATCGGCTCCGCCAGCGCCTGGTTGCCGTCGCGCAGATCGCTGGAGCACCAGCGCGGTGCCTGCCGCAGCGTACGCGCAGGCCATTGGCGGTCCGGCAACGCCACCGGCGGGAAAGGTCGGTATTTGCTTGAAGGGTCGATTAACATGGGCTTCTCCTGACGCCAGAGTGAACGATCGCGTCATTATTTCCCGCCATCGCCTCCTCTTCTCCCGCTTTGCGGACAACCATCGTCGCACAGCGGACAACAAAAAAATTTGCATCCTGCGCCAGTGAGACAACAATTAGTTTTGACGTTTCCCCCACCGCACCGGCAATGCGCCGGACGCTTTACTCTCATTGTCAACGGAGGCGAACATGAGCCTGTATGCAACCCTGGAAGAAGCCATCGAGGCCGCACGCGAAGAGTTTATCGACACCGCCGAAGGCGGCAGCGGTGACGAACCGCCGGTGCCCCAGCAGTTCAATCTGCAAAAGTACGTGATGCAGGATGGCGACACGATGTGGCAGGCGGAGTTCTTCGAAGAAGAAGGCGAGGCGGTAGAATGTCTGACGCTGCGCAGCGGTGCGGCGGCGCAGGCGATCTTCGACGGTGACTACGACGAGGTGGAAATTACCGCCGAGTGGATAGATGAAAACACCCTTTACGAATGGGAGGAAGGCGACTTTCAGCTCGAACCGCCGCTGGATACCGAAGAAGGCCAGGCCGCAGCCGATGAGTGGGATGAACGTTAACCCGCACCACGCTTTCATCGCCAAGGAGGCCGCATGATTATTCGCCGGGCCCGCCCTACCGACTACCCCGCCATTTTGCAGCTACAGGGGGAAAACGTGCCGGAAGCGCTCGACGAGCGCCAAAAACGGCAGGGATTTATCGTATCGCGCATGAATGAGGCGCAGCTGGCGGCGATCAACCGCGGCATCGGCATATGGGTGGCCGAACAGGAGAACCAACTGGCGGGGTTTGTTTGCCTGATGCCCGCCGACGTGCAACCGCGCCCGCCGGTGGTGGAGGCGATGCTGGTGACGCTCGCCACGCAATCCTTCGCCGGACGGCCGCTGAGTGAGCAGCGGGTGTTTCTCTACGGCCCGGTCTGCCTCGCCGCCGCCTGGCGCGGCAAAGGCGTGCTGAAGCGCCTCTACGCCGCGGTCAAAGCGCATACCTGCCATGACTATGACGTAGGCGCGTTGTTTATCGACGACGACAATCCGCATTCGTTGGCCGCTCACGTGCAAGGGTTGGGGATGACGGCGCTGGCGCCTTTCCATTGCGGGCAGCAAAGCTATCAGCTGGTGGTGTTCGCCACCCGCTAAACGAAATTACTCGTAGGGGCCATGCTGCGCATCAAACGGCAGCATAAAGGTGTCCACCACCATCGACAGCGGGACGTCTATCACCGTGACGTAGCGCCAGGGCGTGTCACGCAGATCCCACTGCACGCCGGGATAGTACTGGTGGCCATGCCCCGCACCGGGCACGGTGCGGCTGATAATGCTGCCGCAGCCGGTGAGTGCCATCACACCGGCCGCCACGCAGGCCAGCCGAAGATAGGAAGAGAGCTTCACGACATTGACTCTGAGCAAGGGGTTGTTTCGCGAGTGAACAACGCATCGGCCGCAGTCTATCACAGTTCTCTTTCTCCACCGGCACCGGCGCACGTAAGCGAAAGGTAAAAAAAACGGGGAATGCGCCATGCGCATTCCCCGTCTGAGCGTTGCCGATTAGCAATTAACGCCGGCCCGTAGGGTGCGCCAGCGGGTTGTGCGGCAACTGCTGATAATGCTCACGCCAGGCGGCGCCTTCCGGCAACAGCCAGACGCGCTGATGCAAACGAGCCAGCGTGACCGGATCGCTCAGCAGCTCCAGACGTTTGCCCTTCACCAGCTTCTCAGGCCCCAACTGCAGCGCTTCGTTCACCCGCTCCTCACGATTGCGATCGAGCGTCGCGCGCAGATGGTGACGCGCCGTCGCCAACGCCGTCGCCAGCGCATTGAAGGATGGATTGACCACCGCATGCATAAAGCCGTTGGTCAGCGCGCGGTTGCGGTTGAGATGCAGATATTCTTCCGTCGCCAACAGCTCACGCGGCGGATTGTACTCTTCCGGGATCAGGAACAGCTTGGCGCGTTTGCTTTTCATGCCCAGCGTTGCGCGGCTCGACAACACAGACACAAACGGCGACAGGATCAGCGAGAACACGATCGGCGCCAACCACCACAGGAAGCGCAGATCCAGCCACGCCATGCCGCCGGCCCACACCAGGCCCAGCAACATCTGCGAGCCATGGCGGCGGAACGCTTCGCCCCACGGCGTGTCGTCGTCGTCACGCTGCGGCGAATTCCACACCACTTCCCAACCAAGGAAGGCGCTCACCACGAACACGGTATGGAACAGCATGCGCACCGGCGCCAGCAGCACCGAGAACAGCATTTCCATCAGCATCGAAATGAACAGACGGAACGCCCCGCCGTATTCTTTCGCGCCCTTGGCCCAGATCAGCACAATACTGAGCAACTTCGGCAGGAACAGCAGCACCAGCGTGGTGGAGAACAGCGCTATCGCCAGCTCGGGCCGCCACTGCGGCCAGACCGGGAACAGCTGCCGTGGCTGCAGGAAGTATTGCGGCTCCATCAGCGTATGCACCACCTGCAATGCGGTGGAGAGCGCCAGGAACATAAACCACAGCGGCGCCGACAGGTAGGACATGACACCGGTAAGGAACACCGCGCGGTGCACCGGGTGCATGCCTTTCACCAGGAACAGGCGGAAGTTCATCAGGTTGCCGTGACACCAGCGACGGTCGCGCTTCAGCTCGTCCAGCAGGTTTGGCGGCAGCTCTTCATAACTGCCCGGCAGATCGTAAGCGATCCACACGCCCCAGCCAGCGCGGCGCATCAGCGCCGCTTCAACGAAGTCGTGCGACAGGATAGACCCGGCGAAAGAGCCCTCGCCCGGCAGCGGCGCCAGCGCACAGTGCTCGATAAACGGCTTCACGCGGATGATGGCGTTGTGCCCCCAGTAGTGCGACTCGCCCAACTGCCAGAAATGCAGGCCGGCGGTGAACAACGGCCCGTAAACGCGGGTGGCGAACTGCTGCACGCGCGCATACAGGGTATCCATACCGGACGCCTTCGGCGCCGACTGGATGATGCCGGCGTTCGGGTTGGCTTCCATCAGGCGCACCAGCCCGGTGAGGCATTCGCCGCTCATCACGCTGTCGGCATCCAGGATCACCATGTAGCTGTACTCACCGCCCCAGCGGCGGCAGAAGTCGTCGATGTTGCCACTCTTGCGTTTGACGCGGCGGCGGCGGCGGCGATAGAAGATGCGGCCGTGGCCATCGACATCGCGGCACAGCTCCATCCACGCCTTTTGCTCGGCCACGCAGATGTCCGGATCGTAGCTGTCGCTCAGCACGTAGATATCGAAGTGTTTCAGCTGACCGGTCGCAGCGACGGACTCATAGGTCGCACGCAGGCCGGCGAACACGCGTTCGACGTCTTCGTTGCAGATCGGCATGATCAGCGCAGTGCGGTGCGCCGGGTTAATCGGCTCATCGCCCTTGATGGTGGAGGAAATGCTGTATTTGTCCTTGCCGATCAGCAGCTGCAGGAAGCCCATCAGCGCGGTCCAGAAACCGGCCGAGACCCAGCAGAACAGGACGGCGAACAGGATCAGAATGCCGGTTTGCAGCACATACGGCAGCAGTTGCAACACCGACTGCATCAGATCCTGATCCAGCATGGCGATAGGATCGATCAGCGCCCAGCCCTGGTAAGGCAAGATGGTTTTCATGTACCAGGTGGCGATGCCGGTTTGCACCAGCATCAGCACCAGCAGCACATAGCGGCGCATGGAGCCGACGGTACGCCAGCGGTTCTCGGCCTCGGCCTCCTCTTTGGTGGCGTGCCGATTGTGCGGCGACCGCCCCAGCAGAGAATCCCAGAAGCGCGCCACCGGGTTGGTGCGCCAGGCTTCCGGGAACATGGTGGTGCGTTTGATCGGCGGCGTCGCCTTCAGAATGGCGCGCCCTTCGGCGTCGGTATCAAAGTCGTCATCGCTGACCGCATCCGGCCAGGCGTTTTCGATACGCGGTTTGACCGAGGCCAGCGCCACGTCATCCGCCGACAGGCTATTAACGTTGGCGTCGGCGGCGCCCATCTGCCGATGGAGCGCCTCCAGTGCCTGAGCGCCATCCGCCGTTTGAGGGTTGAGCGCCTCCGACCGCTCGGCGGTCAGAGGCAGCGCCGCAAGATAATCCTGGGCAGGTTGAGTAGGCTTATTCATTGGCAGGTAGCTGATAGCTCCAGGTTTCCGACAGAGTCTTATCGCCATTGACCAGCGCCGCACGCATTTCTACCGGCTTCTTGTCGTCTTTCACTTTCAGACGCACCGTCAGGCGCCAGCCTTTGGTCACTGGGTTATAGCGGACGTTGTTTTCTACCATCTCACCGTTGTCGCCGATGCTGATCTGAGAAGCGACCGGGGTATTGGCGTCCAGCCCTTTCAGCACCGGGCCAACGAAGTCAACCAGGAAGGCCACGCTGCCGTCTGGCTCGCGGATCAGGTTGGACTGCTTCACGTCGCCGGTCGAACGCATGGTACGGGCCACATAGGCGATATCTTGCGAATGCAGTTTGTCTTCATCGCGGGTGAAGTTCAAACGGTAGCTCAGCGTCAGCGGCTTTTTGGCTTCCGGCAAGGTATCCGGCGTCCAGAACGCGACGATGTTGTCGTTGGTTTCATCCGCCGTCGGGATCTCCACCAGTTCGACCTTGCCTTTGCCCCAGTCGCCCTTCGGTTCGATCCAGGCGCTCGGGCGCAGATCGTAGCGATCGTCCAGATCTTCGTAATCCTTGAAGTTGCGGCCGCGCTGCAGCAGACCGAAGCCTTTCGGATTCTCGACGGTATAGGTGCTGACGGACAGGTGTTTAGGATTGTTCAGCGGACGCCAGATCCACTCGCCGTTGCCGGCGTGGATAGACAGACCGTTGGAATCGTGCAACGCCGGGCGGTAGTTCAGCGTCGGCGACGGCTGGTTCGGCCCGAACAGGTACATGCTGGTCAGCGGCGCCAGGCCCAGTTTACCCACCTTGTCGCGCAGGAACACTTTAGACTCGACGTCCACGGTGGTGTCGCGGCCCGGGATCACCGTGAAACGGTAAGCGCCGGTGGCGCGCGGGGAATCCAGCAACGCATAGATCACCAGGTGCTTGTCGCCCTGCTTCGGACGCTCAACCCAGAATTCGCGGAAACGCGGGAACTCTTCGCCGGACGGCAAAGCGGTGTCGATAGCCAGGCCGCGAGCGGAAAGCCCGTAAACCTGTCCTTTACCCACCACGCGGAAATAGCTCGCGCCCAGCAGGCTCATGATCTCATCGTTTTTGTCGGCGCTGTTGATCGGATAAAGCACCTTAAAACCGGCAAAGCCGAGGTTTTTCACCGATTCAGGGTCGTGTTTGACCGAACCGAAGTTGAAGTAATCCGGGCTGTACTTGATCTGTTTTACGCTGGTGGAGGTGACTTCGTTGATTTTCACCGGCGTATCGAAGTACATCCCCTGATGATAAAACTCAAGCTTGAAAGGGGTTTTCAGCTTGCTCCAATAGGCTTTATCGTGATTGAACTGAATTTGCTGATAGTCTGCGAACTTCATCTCGCGGAACTGAGAAGGAAGGTTGCTCTTCGGGGCTTCGAAACCTTTCGCCGCCAGATCCTGCGCCTGCTTGGCGACATCATCAATAGAAAAGGCCCAAGCCGGCGAACTGAACAGCGTGAACAATACGGTCGCACCTAACCAACGAACGCTCGCGGCGCGTGGTTGTCCGGATAATATATTAACTAGCACATCCCCCCCTATTCGTGTGCTCAAAGCATTTAAATCCATATTAATGGATTACTCAGCTTTCCGACAACATGATAAATGGATGGTTCATGTTTACGGCTCATTGTTTAAGCAGCTGATGGAACACCAGCGTAGCAAGCCGCGCAACAAGACGCTATGGAAAAATGCGGGGGGCTATAGTAGGGTTCCGGATAACAATTTAACGTTTGACGACTTATTAAGCGTGTTAATGAACTCTCGATTAAATCACCAGCGGTAATCTATGACTAAAGGCAGCAAACAGCGCGAGTTTTTCCTCGACTCCATCAGAGCCTATTTGATGTTGCTCGGCATTCCGTTTCACCTCTCCCTGATTTATTCCAGCCACGCCTGGGCGGTGAACAGCGCTTCGCCCTCCTTCTCGCTCACGGTGCTGAACGACTTCATCCACGCCTTCCGCATGCAGGTGTTCTTCGTGATATCCGGCTACTTCTCCTACATGCTTTACGAGCGCTACGAGCGCCACCAGTGGCTGAAGGTCAGGCTGGAGCGGGTGGCGATCCCGCTGTTGAGCTCCATCCCGCTGATCACGGTGCCGCAGTTTTTCATGCTGAAATATTTCACCGACAAATTAAACGGCTGGGATGAATTTTCTCTCTATCAGAAAATAAATGTAACAGTTTGGGAATTGGTTTCTCATCTGTGGTTCTTATTGACGCTGTCATTGTTAACCTGCGCCTGTTTTTATCTGTTCCGTAAAATCAAGCGTCAAACCCGTGAACATATTCCAACGCTAATAAACAGAATGCGTGGATTAGGAAACATCTCACTGTATTTCTTTATTTATGCGGTATGCTACTCGGCCGCGCACCGCATTATTTTAATTTTCGCCCCGCAGCTATTATCCAACGGCCTGTTCAATTTCGTGGTGATGGAGACGATGTTCTACCTGCCGTTCTTCCTCCTCGGCGCCTATGCGTTTAAGTATGTGTGGCTTAAGGAGATTTTTCTGCGCCGCTCGCCGCTGGCGCTGCTAGGTTCGCTGCTGCTGTTTATCGCATATATGCTGAACCAAAAGCTGTTGGCGCACAGCAGCTATATGTTCGAGCTGGAAGTGGTGATCAAAACCCTAATGGGGATCCTGATGACCAACGTCGTGTTCTCTTTCGGGCATAACCTGCTGAATTATCACTCGCCGCGCATCACCTATCTGGTCAACGCCTCGCTGTTTATATATCTGGTGCACCATCCGTTAACCCTGATATATGGCGCTTTCGTGACGCCGTATATCGGCAACAACCTGTTGGGATTCTTGCTGGGCCTGCTGTTTGTGTTCTCCCTGGCCTTCGCGCTATATGAACTGCACAAGCGCATTCCGGCGCTGCGCTTCCTGTTCTCCGGCAAACCGCAATAACCTTGCCCCTGTAAACCCGACCGTTTGCAGGGGGATTCTGCCATATTGCCGCCGCGTAAAAAGCCTATACTGGTCGTTTGCATGCAGAGCACGCATTGCTCAGCCTGACGTCGCCCGTTCGGGCAAAGTGATACGGCTGCATAGATAACCTAGCCGTTATAACTGCAATGCATAAGTAGAAATCCGGATCCCTGCCTTACGGTAGTGATTGGGCTCAGCACCCCCGAAGGGCTGCGCGATCGTTTAATTTATTCGATGGCGTTAGCTGCATCTCCCTTCCGTCACGACAGAGAGGATTTTGAATGACCGATAAGAACACCCCGGCTCAAGAAGCCGTAGCGGAAAACGCCACCCTGCTGAAGATCCTCGGCAGGTTGCTGTCCGCGCTGGACGCTTCGATCAGCGGCAAAGAACGCAGCGTTTTGGTCGCTGAGCTTTCCAACTTCAATCTCGACGGCATTTCTGAAGCGGAAAGCAAGCTGGCCACCGAGCTGATCAAACGGGCGCTGGAATCGCTCGATCATTAATCCTGCCGCGCCTGCAAACCATTAAGCCTGCCTGCGCGGGCTTAATGGTTTTTCCCACCGTGCAAACCCGGCATTGTTGCCAAAGCAGAAATACAGCAGCCTGATAATGTTGGATAAAAGACAGCATTCTCCCTCTTCCCCTCACTTTATTCGGTTAATCGCCCCAAAGGGCAATAATTGATCGGTTGTTTTCGCAATCAGCCTTGGCGTTTTACCCACTAAACACGTTATCATCGACACCAGCGCAGTGCCCCTATCCCCCAGCCTCAGGAGAGCGATATTTTGGATGCCAGCACCATTAACAGTTTGTTCGTCATCGGTGCCGTGCTGGTGGGGGCAAGCATTCTGCTCAGCTCATTTTCTTCCCGGCTCGGCATTCCGATCCTGGTGATCTTCCTGGCGATCGGCATGCTGGCCGGCGTCGATGGCCCCGGCGGCATCGTCTTCAGCAATTACCCGGTCGCTTATCTGGTCAGCAACCTCGCGTTGGCGGTGATCCTGCTCGACGGCGGCATGCGTACCCGGGTCAGCTCTTTCCGCGTCGCCCTGTGGCCGGCACTCTCTCTCGCCACCGTCGGCGTAGTGATCACCGCCGGCCTGACCGGCATGGCCGCCGCCTGGCTGTTCAATCTCGATCTGCTGCAGGGGCTGCTGATCGGCGCCATCATCGGTTCCACCGACGCCGCCGCGGTCTTCTCTCTTTTGGGGGGCAAAGGTTTGAACGAACGCGTCAGCGCCACGCTGGAGATCGAATCCGGCAGCAACGATCCGATGGCGGTGTTTCTCACCATCACGCTGATTGCGATGATCGCCGCCGGGGAAACCGCACTGAGCTGGACCTTCCCGCTGCATCTGATGCAGCAGTTCGGCATGGGCATCGTCTTCGGTCTGGGCGGCGGCTGGCTGCTGCTGACGCTGATCAACCACATCAAACTGGCGGACGGCCTCTATCCGCTGCTGGCGGTAAGCGGCGGTATTCTTATTTTCGCGCTGACCACCGCGCTGGACGGCAGCGGCATTCTGGCGGTGTATCTGTGCGGCCTGCTGCTGGGCAACCGGCCGATCCGCAACCGTCACGGCATCGTACAAACCTTCGATGGCCTCGCCTGGCTCAGCCAGATCGGCATGTTCCTGGTGCTCGGGCTGCTGCTTAACCCGCACGAGCTGCTGCCGATCGCCATCCCTGCCCTGCTGCTGTCGCTGTGGATGATCCTGTTCGCCCGCCCGCTGTCGGTGTTTATCGGCCTGCTGCCGTTCCGCAGCTTTACCCTGCGCGAGCGCGGCTTTATTTCCTGGGTCGGCCTGCGCGGCGCGGTGCCGGTGATCCTGGCGGTGTTCCCGATGATGGCCGGGCTGCCCAACGCCCAGCTGTTCTTCAACGTGGCGTTCTTCGTGGTGCTGGTCTCCCTGCTGCTGCAGGGCACCACACTGTCATTCGCCGCCAAAAAAGCCAAGGTGATCGTGCCGCCGGCGCTGACGCCGATCTCCCGCGTTGGGCTGGACGTGCACCCGGAGAACCAGTGGGAACAGTTCGTGTATCAGCTTTCGGCGGAAAACTGGTGCGTCGGCGCGGCGCTGCGTGAGCTGAAAATGCCGCCCAATACCCGCATCGCCGCCCTGTTCCGTGGCAAAGAGCTGCTCCATCCTAGCGGCAGTACCCGGCTGCGGGAGAACGATATTCTGTGCGTCATCGGCCATGAGCACGATCTGCCGATCCTCGGCAAGCTGTTCAGCCAGGCGCCGGCCGTGACGCTCGACGAACGCTTCTTCGGCGACTTTATCCTGCAATCCGACGCCCGTTTAAGCGACATCTCGCAGGTTTATGGTCTCAATCTGCAAGACGACGTCGACGAGCAGCAGACGCTGGGGCAGTTCGTCATTCAGCTGATCGGCGGTGAACCGGTGATCGGCGACCAGGTGGAATGGGACGGTCTGACCTGGACCATCGCCGAAATGGACGGCAATCAAGTCAGCAAGATAGGCGTGCGGATCGTGACCGACTAACGCTGCCGCTCAGGCGCCGGCCTATCAGATGAGGGAACTTCTGGCCTTAAGAACGCTCTTAATCTCTATCACGATGTATGCAGTACGGCGCCGCCAAATTATATCCCTTTGATATAACGGCGCCGATAGGGATTAGGGAAGTGAACGGCAAGACTCGATTTCTTTCGGTGATAGTGATCATGGCGCTGGGCGTAGCGGCGCTCGATCTCGGCATCGCCGGTTTGGTCCATAGACTTTTAATTGGATAATTTCAACGTGACGCAGCAGGAACAAGAAAAAGACATTCTGGGGAAAATACTGGTGACGGTGTCCGCGCTTTGCCTGATTCTGGTGGCGGCGTTCCTGATCTGGGGATTCGTGCTGGATTGACGCCGCGCGACGCTCAGACATAAAAAAAACCGCCGCGGCGGTTTTTTTTATGGGTCAGGCAATCAGATCTTGCAACCTTCGCAGTCCGCTTCGTCTTCGAGGAACTCGGGGACCTCTTTTACCTTCTGCGCCGCTTTTTCTTCGGCTTTCGCCAGTTCGGCATCGATATCAAAATCGAAAATATCATCACTCATCGCTTGATCCTCATTCTGCTTCGCGTTCAAACGCTGAGTATAATCGACAAGCCGCCGGCCGGAAACCTTTCAGTTCGCCGCCGCCAACTGAGGTGTCTCATCCTGCGGCTTTTTTCCGTAGGCCATGTCGTACACGTCGTAGAAGTCGATTTCGCCCTTGTTACCGATGATAACCCGCATCTTCTGTTTCAGCGCGGCGCCGATAGATGGCTCATCCAGCAGTTGCTGCACCGCATAAGGCGACAGCGCGCGGGTGAAGTACCACTCGCCGTTGTAGCAAACTCGCAGATCCAGCACCCCGATGTCCTCGAAGCGGTACACCGGCCGGATCTCGATCAGCAGCATGGCGAACATGAACAGCACGAAGGCGGTGAAGCCCAGGAAGGCATACATCCCCATGTACGGCACCTGATACATCACGGCGATCACCGCGAAATAACCGGCGAACATGGCAAGGCACAGATAGCGGTGAGTGCGGGCGAATTCGCTGTTGAAGCGCGGCTTGCCGTCCCGCCCTTCGCGCCGATTGATCTGTTCAATCTCTTTAACCAAGATGCTTTTAATCGCGTCCATCGTTACAACCTTATGCTGGAAACAGCATTGCCATCAAATCTCACCGCTAAAAGTAACACAAGTACAGTTTCGCCGGGTAGATCAGTTAGCCAACTTAATCGTGGCAACTGTTATAGTTCGGCTTCAGCGCGGTTGGGCAGCCTTGCCTTGTGCAAACATGAACATACGCTGGGCCACATCGTCGGCCTGTTTGATCTTCTGCTTTTGCGGTTCGTTGCTGCGTTGAATGGCGCGGGCGTAAGCGATTTCATGGGCCTGATCGATCATCGCGATGATCCGGTCACGCTCGGTCTTCTCCATATTGCCCAACATGGTGGTGATAATCGCCTGGTAAGCGTTGGACGCGGCGCTCAGCGCTTTCTCTCTCGCCTCAAGGGCGGCGACGCGTTGCAAGAGCTCCTGCAGTTGCTCGGAGTGAGACATATCGACCTCCTGTTGCCGGGCAGCAAGCCTGCCTGATTACAGTTTAGCAAAGGATCGAAAGAGAAAGAGGAAGGAAAGCCAGCGGTTACGGTAAAGCACACCCGAAAATCCCAACGAGGAGCCGATAGTGCAAATCAACCCGGGTGCGCTTTACGATAAGCGCGGTGAGATGAAGGAAAGAAAGCTGGCGCGCTATGCAGGACTCGAACCCGCGTCTATCAATTTTCAAGCCAAAACAAGCCATTATAAAACCAATCACTCTGCCAACTGAGTTAATAGCGCGTTCCTTCGCTTCGGGGTGCCATTATCCATAACAACATTATGGACTCAAGCTTTTTTAGCATAATGCCCTGAATTTACAGATAAGTCTTAGGTTATCGATAGTGTTATGGCATTACGGCAGCTCAATAATCCGATAATCGCCGGCCATGAGCGGCTTGCACAAAATCTTGTAGCCATCGCTATCAAAATGGCTGGCCGCACTCTGGAGCCGCTGCGCCTGCGCCAGATTGCCGACCGAGCCCAGATAAAACCAATTGTGGATCACATGGTACTGACGCAGCGTCTCGCCCTGCTCCTCCAGCGCCACGCGCCCGGCGAACGGCCAACAGGCGATGCGTAGCTGTTCAAGCGCCGCGCTGAGCCGCAGCGCATGTTCCTGCGCCGACTCCACGCCGCAGCAGGCGCCGGCGCACTTGCGCAGGCTATAGCGGAAGCAGGCTCGCCCAGCCGGCAGCTTGTCGATCCCCAGCTTGCCGTAACATAAACGATGCTCGTCGGCGATGGCGCGCAGCTTTTCCAGCGCGGCGTGGCGATTGGCAAACAGCCCGTAGAGATCGGGCGTGACGGCGAAGTCGATCTCTTTGGCGTGAGCAATCGTCACCACATCTGCCTGCAAGCGCAGCGCGCACAGCTGTTTCGAGCGCCGCAGACGTTTGTTGAACAGCGGCTGTTGTTGTTTGATCAACTGCGCCTCCAGCAGCAATGCGCCCAACTCACCGGCGGTCTCGATAAAGCTGATGCGTCGGGTTTGGCGCAGCATTTTTGCCTCCTCCTGCGCGCGGAAGTGCGCCATCACCCGGCTGCGTATATTGACGCTTTTACCGATGTAAAGCGGCAGACTCTCGCTTTGACCGTGAAACACATACACGCCCGGCCCTTTGGGCAACGGCGCCAGGCAGGCACGCAGGTGCTCCGGGTATTGATAAATGTCGAGTTCCGGCTCGAGGCGGTTTGGCATCATGGCGGTGGCATTATCCTGCTGATGAATGAATACTGGTTTTTTAGCCAGTATAACGCGCCCTGCAGCCGGTTGCACACCCGGCGGATAATAACTCACCGTGATCTTTAACGGGAAAGCCTTTACTATCCCCTTTCCAGCGGGAAAGCGCCTCACGTTTAGCGCCAGTTCAAGCTGGCGCTGCCATGATGGCAGACTGGAACCGCCGCTTTTATCGTTATGGAAAACCTGGGTATGTCATCACTGAAACGCCCCTCCCGCCGTCTGGCGTTGATCGCCGCCATCGTTTTCATCGCCGTCGCCGTCGCGCTGGCCATCTTTTGGCAACGCCCGCCGCAGCAGGATTACGTTACCGCGCCGGCCCGCCTGGGCGATATCGAAAACGCCGTGCTGGCCACCGGGCGGCTGGATGCCATCGAACGCGTCAACGTCGGCGCCCGCGTCTCCGGCGAAGTCAAATCGCTGAAGGTCAAGCTGGGCGATCGCGTCACCAAAGGGCAACCGATCGCCGACATCGACGATCAGCAACAGCGCAACGATCTGCGCAACGCCGAGGCGGCGCTGAACGTAGTCAAAGCCAATATGTTAGCCAAACAGGCCTTGCTGAAACAGGCGGAGTCGCGTTTCAAACGCCAGCGCCGCATGCTGAACGACGAAGCCAGTTCGCGGGAAGACTTCGAAACCGCCGAAGCCTCACTCGCCACCACTCGCGCCGATCTGCAGGCGCTCAATGCGCAGTTGGTGCAATCGCAGATCGAAGTCGACAAGAAAAAAATCGATCTGGGCTATACCCGCGTGGTCGCGCCGATGGACGGCATCGTCATCGCCGTGGTGACGCAGCAGGGGCAAACGGTCAACTCCAGCCAAAGCGCGCCGACCATCGTCAAACTGGCGCGGTTGGATATGATGACCATCAAGGCGCAGATCTCCGAAGCCGACATCACCCGCATTTCACCGGGGCAAAAGGCGTACTTCACGATTTTCTCCGATCCGGATAAACGGTACGACGCCACGCTGCGCACCATCGAGCTGGCGCCGGAATCGGTGATGAAAGACGACTCGCTCGCCGGCACCAGCTCCGCGTCTGGTTCCGGCACCTCGAACGCCTCGGTTTATTACAACGCGCTGCTGGACGTGCCCAACCCGGAGAACCGCCTGCGCATCGCCATGACCGCGCAGGTTTCCTTACTGCTCGACGACGCGAAGAACACCCTGCTGGTGCCGATCCAGGCGGTGCATAAAACCGAAGGGAAAGTGCAGCAGGTGCAGGTGCTGACTCAGGATCAGCGGCTGGAAACGCGCGAAGTGACCACCGGCATCACCAACAACGTCGATATTCAGATCCTCAGCGGCCTGAAAGCCGGTGAAACCGTGGTGCTGTCGCAGCCCGCCGCCAAGTCGGCTGAGGATGGCATCTTCCTGTGAACGCGATCATCGAGCTAAAAGGCATCAGTCGAACCTACACCAACGGCGGTCAGGCGCTGACGGTGTTGAAAGACATCGATTTGACCATCGCCGCCGGCGAGCTGGTGGCGATCATCGGCGCCTCGGGTTCCGGCAAATCGACGCTGATGAACATCATGGGCTGCCTCGACGTGCCGGATCGCGGCGACTACTACATCAGCGGCCAGAACGCCGCCCACCTGTCGCCGGACGAACTGGCCCGCCTGCGCCGCGAGCATATCGGCTTTATCTTCCAGCGTTACCACCTGATGCCCGATCTCAGCGCGCTGGGCAACGTCGAAATTCCAGCCATCTACGCCAACGCCCGGCGCGATCAGCGGCGGCTGCGGGCGGCGCAACTGCTGGCGCGGTTAGGCCTGGAGGGCCGCGAAGACCACAAGCCCGGCCAGCTTTCCGGCGGCCAGCAGCAGCGCGTCAGCATCGCCCGCTCGCTGATCAACGGCGGCGAAATTATCCTGGCGGACGAACCGACCGGCGCGCTGGACACCCAATCCGGCCAGGAAGTGCTGGCGATCCTGAGCGAGCTGAATCAGCGCGGCCACACCGTGGTGATCGTGACCCACGATATGAACGTGGCGCAGCATGCGCACCGCGTCATCGAGCTGCGAGACGGCGAGATCATCGCTGACAGCGGCCGCCAATCGGCGCCCGCTGCTGCCGCGCTGCCGCCGCCGAACCGCAGTCGGCAAAGCGGCTGGCAAAGCCTGATTGACCGCACCCGCGAATCGCTGCACATGGCGCTAAAAGCGATGAACGCCCATCGCCTGCGCACCGCTCTGACCATGACCGGCATTATCTTCGGCATCGCCGCCGTGGTTACGGTGGTGGCGCTGGGCGAAGGCGCCAAGCAGCGCACGCTGGAGAATATCAAGGGGCTCGGCACCAACGTAGTGAGCATCTATCCGGGGCGCGACTTCTTCGACGACGCCATCGACAGCATCCGCACCCTGGTGCCGGCCGATGCCGACGCGCTGGCACAACAAAGCTTCGTCGACAGCGTCAGCCCGGAGGTCAGCGCGTCCGACAGCATCCGTTTTCGCAGCAAATCCGCCACCGCCTCGATCACCGGCGTCGGGCGCGACTATTTCCGCGTCAACGGCATCACGCTGGTGCAAGGCGCCACCTTCCGCGACGATCGCAACGCGCTGCAGGAAGTGATCATCGACGATAACGCGCGCCAGGCGCTGTTCGGCGATTTTGGCGTCGAGCCGCTCGGCCAGATCGTGTTTCTCGGCTCGGTGCCGGCGCGGGTGGTCGGCGTCGCCAAAAGCGAACGCAACTATGCGCCTAACCGCATCAGCGTCTGGATGCCCTACAGCACGGTGATGTACCGTATGGTCGGCAAGACCACGCTCGGCGGCATCACCGTGCGCCTGAAGGACGACGTCGCCAGCGAAGCCGCCGTCAGCGCCATCACGCAGTTGCTGACCCAACGCCATGGCGTCAAGGATTTCATGACGTTCAACCGCGATCAGTTCCGTAAATCGATCGAACGCACCTCGATGACGCTCAGCCTGCTGATCCTGATGGTGGCCTCGATCTCGCTGGTGATCGGCAGCCTGGGCGTGATGAACATCATGCTGGTCTCGGTAACCGAGCGCACCCACGAGATCGGCGTGCGCATGGCGGTCGGCGCGCGGCGCGGCGATATCATGCAACAGTTCATGATCGAGGCGGTGCTGGTCTGTCTGATCGGCGGCATTTTGGGCATCGCGCTGTCGTTCGCCGCCGGTTCGCTGTTCACCACGCTGGCGGGCGGCATGTTCACCGCCATCTATTCCTGGCAAGCCGCCGCGACGGCGTTTTTCTGTTCAACCTTAATCGGCATGATCTTCGGTTATCTCCCCGCCCGTAAAGCGGCAAGGATGGATCCGGTCGTTTCATTGGCCAGCGAGTAACCCATGAAAATTCTCTCTCCCCTGGCGTTAAGCCTCGCCGCCCTGCTCACCGCAGGCTGCGGCAACGCCCTGAAAAGCGACTACCGGGCGCCGCAGATCAACTATCCTGCAGGGTGGCAGCACGCCGCCGAAAACGCCACGCCGACGCCGTTCGACTGGCGTGATTTCCACGATCCTGAACTCGAGCGCTGGCTGCAACAGGTGATGGCCAGCAACAACGATCTGGCCGCCGCCGTGCTGCGCGTCTACCGCGCGCGGCTCGAGGCGGAACGCGTCGGCATCAGCACCGCGCCTGACGTCAGCGCCTCATTAGGCAGCAGCATTAATCGCCCGCTGTCCGAGTCCTCCGCGTGGAATAAAACCAGCAACGCGTCGCTCACCACCAGCTATGAAGTCGATCTGTGGGGTAAACTGGCGCGCCAGCGCGACGCCGCCGAGTGGGCCAGCCAGGCTTCCGAGCAGGATCTGCAAACGGCGCGTCTGACGCTGCTGGCCGACGCTGCCACGAATTACTGGCGCATCGGCTTCCTCAATCAGCAGATCGACGTCAGCCGGGCGAGCATCGCCTACGCCAAAGAAACCCTGCGGCTGGCCAACGCCCGCTACCGCGCCGGCAGCATCTCGGCGCTGGACGTGGTGAACGCGGAGCAAAGCTTGCTGACGCAGGAAAGCCGACTGCTGGCGTTGCAGCACGAACGCCAACAGGCGCTGAACGAACAGGCGGTGCTGCTGGGTGCGCCTTCGGGCCAGGCCGCCATCGCGCCCGCACGCCTGCCGACGGCGGCGATGCCGCAGATCAACACCGGCATTCCCGCCAGCGTCTTGAGCCGCCGCCCGGATCTCAGCGCTAAAGAACTGCGGTTGCGCGCCGCCCTGGCCAACGTTGACGAGAAACGGCTGCAATACTATCCCGCGTTCAGCCTGACCGGCTCGCTGGGCGCCAGCAGCAGCGCGCTGCTGGAATTCCTGCGCAACCCGACGGGCAGCCTCGGCGCCGGCCTGACGCTGCCGTTCCTGCAGTGGCGGCAAATGGGCGTGGAGATCAAGATCGCCCGCAACGACTATGAACAGCAGGTGCTGGCGTTCAAACAGGCGCTGTACAAAGCGATGGGCGATGTGAACAATGCGCTGTCACTGCGCACGCAGCTGCTGGCGCAGGAGACGCAGTTGCGCGCCTCATTGGCGTTGGCGCGTAAATCGGAGCGGTTGAACGAAGTGCGTTACCGACAGGGCGCCGTCACCATTACCGACTGGCTGAACGCTCAGGAACAACGCCGTCAGGCGGAACTGGCGGTGGATGAAAACCGCTTCGCGCAGTACCAGAACCTGGCGAAAATCTATCTGGAGTTCGGCGGTTCGTCGGCGCCCTAATCCAAACTGCCTGGCCAGTTGGCCAGGCGTTTTTTTAGCGGTGAACACATCAATTTTTCCTGTTTTATCTCCCGTACTCTCTATACTTGAAACATCGTCAATCAGACGAAAAACCGTCAAATAGCACAATTATTAGACTATTCTCGCACCAAATCGGTGCAAATACTTAAGTTAAACTGCTGAATTTGATCGCCGCAAGATATAACGTTAAGCTATAGATGCAAAATAATTAGTCACCTAAATGACATAACCTTGGCATAAACGACGATATTTTGTGATCCACATCCCAACTTAAATGTGGATAATGAATCGTTTTGAATCGCGATTCGATTAGCCGATTTGATAACTCGAAAACAACAGTGAACGGAGATGACGCTTTCACGAACAACGAATAATTCATTAAGGGATGATTATATGAAGTTAAGAAAAAAACGACATAAACCGATGCACATTAACGACATCACCATCATCGATGACAGCAAACTCAAGAAGGCGATCACCGCGGCGGCCCTGGGCAACGCGATGGAGTGGTTCGACTTCGGCGTATACGGCTTTGTCGCCTATGCGCTTGGCCAGGTCTTCTTCCCCGGCGCCTCTCCCGGCGTACAAATGATCGCCGCGCTGGCGACCTTCTCCGTGCCCTTCCTGGTGCGTCCGCTCGGCGGCCTGTTCTTCGGCGCTATGGGCGACAAGTTCGGCCGGCAAAAAGTTCTCTCGGTCACCATTATCATCATGGCGGTCAGCACCTTCTGTATCGGCCTGATCCCGTCCTATGCGTCGATCGGCATCTGGGCCCCGATCCTGCTGCTGCTGGCCAAACTGGCGCAGGGCTTCTCCGTCGGCGGTGAATATTCCGGCGCGGCGATCTTCGTCGCCGAATACTCGCCGGACCGCAAACGCGGGTTTATGGGAAGCTGGCTGGATTTCGGCTCCATCGCCGGCTTTGTGATGGGTGCAGGCGTAGTGGTGCTGATCTCCAGCATCGTCGGCGAAGCCAACTTCCTCGACTGGGGCTGGCGCATTCCGTTCTTCATCGCCGCCCCGCTGGGCCTGATCGGTCTCTATCTGCGCCATGCGCTGGAAGAAACCCCGGCGTTCCAGCAGCACGTGGATAAGATGGAGAAAGAGGATCGCAACGCCATCGAAAATCCGCCGAAAACCTCGTTCAAAGAGATCGCGGCCAAACACTGGAAAAGTTTGCTGGTGTGCGTCGGTATCGTGATTTCCACCAACGTGACCTATTACATGCTGTTGACCTACATGCCGAGTTACCTGTCGCATAACCTGCACTACTCGGAGGATCACGGCGTTCTGATCATCATCGCCATCATGATCGGCATGCTGTTCGTGCAGCCGGTGATCGGCCTGACCAGCGACCGTATCGGTCGTAAGCCGTTCATCATCGGCGGCAGCATCGGCCTGTTGGCGCTGGCGATCCCGTGCTTCATTTTGATCAACAGCAACGTCATCGGCCTGATCTTCGTCGGTCTGCTGGTGCTGGCGGTGCTGCTCAACTCCTTCACCGGGGTGATGGCCTCGATTCTGCCGGCAATGTTCCCGACGCACATCCGCTACAGCGCGCTGGCGATTTCGTTCAACATTTCGGTACTGATCGCCGGTGCAACACCGACCGTCGCTGCCTGGCTGGTCGAAGCGACCGGCAACCTGTACATGCCGGCCTACTACCTGATGGTTGTGGCGGTGATCGGTCTTATCACCGGTCTGTACATGAAAGAGACCGCCAACAAGCCGCTGCGCGGCGCGACGCCGGCCGCTTCTGACCGTACCGAAGCGAAAGAACTGCTGCAGGAGACCTACGACAACATCGAACAGAAAGTCGAGGACATCAACGCGCAGATCGCCGAGCTGGAAAAGAAAAAGCAGATCCTGATAGACCAGCACCCCAAGCTGGACTGATCACCGCTGAAAGCCACCCGTTTGGGTGGCTTTTTTGCTTTGATTTCAAAAGAAATAATGCGCAGCGCATTTTTATGACAATCAGGATTGGTGGTACGCTTTGCCGCACACTCTTTATTGATGAAGAACATGATCATGAGCAAAATGGACCTTCCCATCATCATCGGCATCCTAGTGATGCTGACCCTGTGGCTCGGCGCGCTTTTCAACATTGGCGATATCACCTTCAGCATTTCACGTCTGTTTCACTGGATTGAAAGCCAACGCGGCTAACCCGACGCCGCCGCAGGCGGTGGGAAACTTCGGCTATGATTGATAGACGTTACGCCATTTTCCGAGACTGTCGCTCGCGATAAAGAGGACCACATCATGACCGACTATGAGTTCTACAATCAGATCCTGACCCGCCTGGCCGTCAATCACCCCGGCACGCTGGATGAAAAAACCTACGAACTGTGGAAGCAGGACGCCACCAGCCCGCACGCCTTCGCCGATCCCTTCGCCTATCTTAAAACCAAGGGGCTGATACAAGCCTATGTGATGAGCGACATCGACGAGAACAACTATGATATCGATCCGCACCAAACGCGGATCACCACCGCCGGTCTCGAGTTCATACGCAACGGCGGGTTTAAGTAAGCAACAAAAAACCGCCGGGCGGCGGTTTTTTTATCCTAAAAAGCCTGCGGCCGGTGGTTCAGGCGGGGAAAGGCCGATAAAAAATGCGCAGCACTTCGTTGTCACCCTGGCGTAAAAAACCGCCTTCCGGCTGCCAGCGCAGATCGCGCGCCAGATTGAGATTTTCCCAACCGACCGCGCCGCCCACGCCGATGCAAAGATTTTTATTGCCCGCGGCAAATCCCGCACCGGTGCCGATCATGGCATGCAGCAATCGGGGCGCCGCCGCGTCGCGCATGGAAAATATACCGATAAAACATCCCTGCGGCGCGCGCAGCATATCCGCCATGGTGCGGATCTCGGTATCATCAGGGCTGACGAAATGTTTATATTGCTTATCGAACACCGTCAGCCACAGCTGCTTGTATTTCGCCTTGCTGAGCGCGCCTGAACGGTGAGCGCAAAGCACCACCGCATCCCAGCACATCTCCCCGCTCAACGAAAGGTACTCTTCCGTATCGGCTTGCGGCTTGTCGGCGTAATGCCGCGCAAACTCAGCCGCATTCAAATGCGGCGGCACGGCCTGTTTGGCAACGTCACTCTTGTAGCGCTTGAAATTCAACCAATGCATGGGGAGTATCCTCTTCACCCGCGAGATTAATGAATCTGAAACCGTGGATGAGACGAGCCATCACATCCAGGGCGTCGTCGGCGATGGCGGTTTCGTCGTCATTCAGACCCTGCGCCACCGACCGCTCAATCGCGTTCATCACCGCCGGAGCGCTGGTTTCTTCCCCCTGCGCCACCACGTCTAATACGGCTTTGCCGATCGCCAGACAAAGCTCATGATCAAACTCAACCTCTTTATACGGCTGCATAATCACCCCGATAAATTTTCACCCAAGAATACTAGACCACAATGGCGTATCGCGCCTGCCATCGTAGCGCAGCAAGGCATGCAGCTGAAGATAAATGCATCCGGCTCCGGGTTGATAGCCCGAAGCCCGATAAAAAAGCAGGTTATTGCGGTGCTTGTTCGGTGGGGCGAATAATAAAACAAGTGGCGGTTGCCGAAGCCAGCAGCTTCCCTTCCGCCGTTTTGAGCGTGCCTTCAGCGAAAGCGACGTTCTTCGCCGCATAGACCAGACGCCCCTCGGCGATCAGATCAGTTTCCTTCGGCACAGGGCGCAACATTTTAACCTGCAGATCGACGGTGCCATAGCCAATCCCCGCGCCCAGCGTACTGTGCACCGCGCAACCGGTCACCGAGTCCAAAACCGTGGCGGCGAAACCGCCATGTACGCCCCCCAGTGGATTCAGATGGCGCCCGTCGGCCCGCGCCGCGATGCGGATATACCCCTCTTCCACCGCGACCGGTTTCATGGGCACGGTTTCAGCGATCGAGGCCGGTGGGATCTTGCCAGCCATCGCAGCCTGTAATAACGCCAGTCCGGTCATTTTTGTCGGATCCATTGCTCTCTCCTCTGGTGGTAAACCGGTTATATAGGAGAGGTCTGACCTCTTAACTTGCTTTTTCGTGCTGATGTCGTCAGCCGCCTGCTCTTCAGATTCTCTGAACGTGACCGTCATCACTCTTTAGAGCTAATAACCACAATTTTTCAGAGCCTTTAGATTTAAAACAACTTTCTACTGTAAACACCGCCGGAAACTTAACGCAGTTAAGTTCAACATTATTAAGGCGTATCTATCATGGATTTCTTTCTGCAATTAGCGGTTATATTGGCATGCCTGCTGTATGGGGCGCGTAAGGGCGGTATTGCGCTGGGGTTACTGGGCGGTATCGGTTTGATGATCCTGGTGTTTGGCTTTCACCTGCAGCCCGGCAAACCGCCGGTAGACGTGATGCTGGTGATCATCGCGGTGGTGGCGGCCTCCGCCACCCTGCAGGCCTCAGGCGGGTTGGACGTCATGCTGCAGATCGCCGAGCGGATGCTGCGGCGCAACCCGCGTTATGTCTCGATCATCGCCCCCTTCGTCACCTGTATTCTCACTATCCTGTGCGGCACCGGCCATGTGGTGTACACCATCTTGCCGATCATCTATGACGTGGCGATAAAAAATAATATCCGCCCGGAACGGCCGATGGCGGCCAGTTCGATCGGCGCGCAGATGGGCATTATCGCCAGCCCGGTCTCGGTGGCGGTGGTGTCACTGGTGGCAATGCTCAGCAGCTACACCTTCAATGGCCGCCACCTGGAATTCCTCGATCTGCTGTCTATCACCATCCCTTCGACGCTGTGCGGCATTCTGGCGATCGGCATCTTCAGCTGGTTCCGCGGCAAAGACCTGGACAAAGACCCGGAGTTCCAGAAGTTCATCTCCGTGCCGGAGAACCATCGCTATGTCTACGGCGACGCCGCTACCCTGCTGGATCGGGTATTGCCGCGCAGCAACTGGATCGCCATGTGGATTTTCCTCGCCACCATCGCCCTGGTGGCGGTGCTGGGGGCCTTTTCCGGCCTGCGGCCCAGCTTCGGCGGCAAGCCGCTCTCCATGGTTCTGGTGATCCAGATGTGCATGCTGATGGCCGGGGCGTTGATCGTTATCATCACCCGCACCAACCCGGCGTCTATCTCTAAAAACGAGGTGTTCCGTTCCGGCATGATCGCCATCGTGGCGGTGTATGGCGTCGCCTGGATGGCGGAAACCATGTTCGGCGCGCACCTGGCGCAGATCGAGGCCACACTGGGTGTGTTGGTGAAAGAGTACCCTTGGGCCTATGCGCTGATCCTGCTGCTGGTGTCGAAATTCGTCAACTCGCAGGCCGCCGCGCTGGCGGCGCTGGTGCCGGTGGCGCTGGCGATCGGGGTTAACCCCGCCTATATCGTCGCTTCGGCGCCGGCCTGTTACGGCTATTACATTCTGCCAACCTACCCCAGCGATCTGGCGGCAATCCAGTTCGATCGCTCCGGCACCACCCGCATCGGCCGCTTCGTGATCAACCACAGCTTTATTCTGCCCGGCCTGATCGGCGTCAGCGTCTCCTGCGTCTTCGGCTGGATCCTCGCTGCGGCGTTCGGTTTCTTATGATCTGTACTGTGGAGCCCTGCGGGGCTCCCTGCAGGCAGGGTAGCGGCATGACAAGAAAGGAAAAAATGCAGGCGTAATGCGAATTTCAGGCACAAAAAAACCGCCTCTCGGCGGTCTACGACATTACTACTTATTGCTTTGATTATTCGGTATTTTTGTTCCCTGGTACCCGGGGCGGGACTTGAACCCGCACAGCCATAAGCCGAGGGATTTTAAATCCCTTGTGTCTACCGATTTCACCACCCGGGCTCGGGAAAGTTGGAGGCGCGTTCCGGAGTCGAACCGGACTGGACGGATTTGCAATCCGCTACATAACCGCTTTGTTAACGCGCCTTTATTCTGTTTGCCTTTTCAGGCCAAAGCCGGTGATCCACCCACTTCGTTTTGTTCTTTTCAACCGCGACGTTGAAGTCGCTCATCTTAATCATCTGATTCTTAAGTAATTTATTTCGTTACCGCCGAATCGATGGACTGCATTATGGACTAAACCCCCCACCTTGGCAACCCCCCGAAATAGCAAAAAGTTCTCTAACGCTTTCAACTGCTTATTTTGTGGGCGCACTGTTCACAATGCCAACGGAAAGGCAAGCGGAATGTTGATTTTATATGCATTGGCTCAGGGATTCACGGGCAAATCGGATCTTTTTTCTCGACAGGAATCGCTTACCCGTGCCCTCCCCGGCTTTTCATTTGCTTATGATGATGGGGTACCGGGCAAAGTATCATCATGGGGACATCGCGCAATCTTCGGTGCCGCCGCCCTGAACGACCAACGCAACTGCAGAGCTGGAGACTCACATCAGGTTGTACGCCGCACGATGGGCCGGCATCAATACCCCACAGAGCATCGACACGATGTCCAATCAAATGTGCCTGTTTTCAGGAGGCAACCTGCGGTATGAAAATGGCAGGAGATATAGGGACAAGAATCGATGCAGGAAGATGAAGAAAGATTTCGCCGGACGGCAAAGGAATAGAAAACGAAAAAGGGGCCGAAGCCCCTTTTTCTTACCTGCCGAATCACGGGGATTCAACAGGCTAATGTTTGGAGCGGGAAACGAGGCTCGAACTCGCGACCTCAACCTTGGCAAGGTTGCGCTCTACCAACTGAGCTATTCCCGCATTACCAGAACTGACTGATTTCTTTGCTATCTTTCGGCAATTCATCGTTGTCGTCTGATGCGATGCATTCTACTTACCTGACGTGATGAGTCAATAAAATTGTTGGCACACCACGATCGTTTGCCGCTTTTTACAGCGTATCGATCACGGTTCCAGCAAATCGTTGCGTGCCGCGTTCAAATATTGGAACATCGACCAGAAAGTCAGCACAGCCGCGATATACAACAAGCCAATCGCCACATACTCTACGGAACGATCCGGCCGCCACAGCAAGCCCACCAGCGACATCATCTGCGCCATGGTTTTCACTTTGCCGATCCAGGACACCGCCACGCTGCTGCGTTTGCCAATTTCCGCCATCCACTCGCGCAGCGACGAAATAATGATTTCACGGGCGATCATGGTGGCCGCCGGCAGCGTGATCCACCAGCTGTGGTAGTGCTCCGCCACCAGCACCAGCGCCACCGCCACCATCACTTTGTCCGCGACCGGATCCAAAAACGCCCCGAAGCGCGTCGTTTGTTTCCAGCGACGTGCCAGGAAGCCGTCAAACCAGTCGGTGACGGCGGCAAACACAAAGATAACGGCGCAAACCATCGGAGCCCAGTTGAACGGCAGATAAAACGCCAGCACAAAGAATGGGATCAGAACTACGCGAAACAGGGTAAGCCAAGTCGGTATATTCAATTGCATAATGCTACGGTAACTATCTGGCTAGAGTGGAAATTAAGAGTATGTTGCTACATTGCCCTCAGTGTTTCAATGCATTGTAGATCTTTTCTGCCAATGCTTGTGAAATACCCGGCACTTTTGCAATTTCCTCCACGCTGGCGTTCAACAAAGGTTGCAGTCCGCCCATATACTTCAACAGCACCTGGCGCCGTTTCGGCCCTACGCCTTCAATCAGCTCCAATGCGCTGGTATTTCTGACTTTCGCCCTTCTCTGCCGGTGACCGGTAATGGCATGATTGTGCGAATCGTCGCGGATGTGTTGGATCACATGCAGAGCCGGCGAATCCGGCGGCAGAGAAATCCCTTCACCTTCCGGCACAAAGAACAACGTTTCTAACCCTGCCTTACGGTCGGCGCCTTTGGCGATGCCGATCAGCAGCGGCTTATTCTTGTCCCAGGTAACATTCAGCGATTTGAATACGTCGATCGCCATGCCGAGCTGCCCTTTACCGCCGTCGATGAAGATGACATCCGGGATCTTTTTCTCTTCCAGCGCTTTGCCGTAACGGCGCTTCAGCACCTGCGTCATCGCCGCGTAGTCATCGCCAGGAGTGATGCCGCTGATATTGTAACGCCGATACTCCGCTCGCACGGGGCCGTTTCCGTCGAACACCACGCACGAAGCCACGGTCTGCTCACCCATGGTATGGCTGATATCGAAGCACTCCATACGGTTGATTTCCGTCAGGTTCAGCACTTTGGCCAATTCCGCCAGCCGCTGATGGATCGTCGACTGTTGCGACAGCTTGGTGGTCAACGCCGTTGCCGCGTTGGTGCGCGCCAGTTTCAGATAACGGGCGCGATCGCCGCGCGGTTTGCTTTGAATTTGGATCTTGCGCCCCGCCAACTCGGAGAGCGATTCCGCAAGCAGGTCTTTTTCCGGCAGGCTGAAATCCAGCAGGATCTCGCCGGGCAGCGTACGCGCCTGGCTGCCTTGCAGATAGAACTGGCCGACAAAGGTCTGCACCACCTCGCCCATATCCGTGCCGCCCGGCACTTTAGGGAAATAGCTGCGGCTGCCCAGCACCTTGCCCTGACGGATGAACAGCACGTGCAGGCACGCCATACCGGCATCGAACGCCACGCCGATCACGTCCAGATCGTCGCTGTCGCCCGACACGAACTGCCGTTCGGTGACGCGGCGCACGGCCTGAATTTGATCGCGAATGCGCGCCGCCTCTTCGAAATTAAGCAGTTTGCTGGCTTCTTCCATACGCTCAATCAGCTGGTGCAATACCTGCTGATCTTTGCCAGAAAGAAACAGCCGCACGTAGTCCACCTGCTGCCGGTACTCTTCTTCGCTCACCAGGCCGGCAACACAAGGCCCCAGACAGCGGCCGATCTGATACTGCAGGCACGGACGCGAACGGTTGCGATACACGCTGTTTTCGCACTGGCGGATTGGGAACAGTTTCTGCAGCAGCGCCAGCGTTTCACGCACGGCGTAAGAGTTGGGGAAAGGCCCGAAATATTCGCCTTTGGCGTGTTTGGCGCCGCGATGCACCGCCAATCGGGGATGGGTATCCGCACTGAGAAAAATCAGCGGATAAGATTTATCGTCTCGCAAAAGAACATTATATCGCGGTTGGTACAATTTAATGTAGTTATGTTCCAACAGCAGCGCTTCTGTCTCGGTGTGGGTAACCGTTACGTCTATTTGCGCGATATTTTTAACCAGCGTTTCGGTTTTACGGCTGCTGACCTGCTGCCGAAAATAGCTGGCGAGACGCTTTTTCAGGTCTTTGGCTTTACCGACGTAGATCACCGTACCCGTGGCGTCATACATACGGTAGACGCCGGGCTGGCTGGTGACGGTACTCAGGAAGGCTTTGGCATCAAAACGGTCATTCACTGCTTAACAACGTCTCCGCATTGAACAATCCATGTCGGATGGCCAGGTGAGTCAATTCGACGTCGCCGCTGATATTCAGTTTGCTGAACATGCGGTAACGGTAGCTGTTCACCGTTTTCGGGCTGAGACTCAGTTGCTCCGAGATCTCATTCACTTTTTTGCCTTTGGTGATCATCAACATGATCTGTAACTCGCGTTCAGACAAGCAGCTGAACGGCGTTTCAGCCTGCGGTTCCAACTGACTCAGGGCCATCTGCTGTGCGATATCAGACGCGATATAGCGCTGCCCGGCATGCACGGAACGCAAGGCGTTAATCACTTCCTGCGGCGCGGCGCCCTTGCTCAGGTAACCGGCGGCACCCGCCTGCATCACCTTCGCGGGCAAAGGATTTTCAGTATGGATGGTCAACATGATGACTTTGACGTCGGGTGCATAACGCACAATCTTGCGCGTGGCTTCCAGCCCGCCAATGCCCGGCATATTCATGTCCATCAGTACGATATCGACAGCGTTGCCACGGCACCATTTTACGGCGTCTTCACCGCACTGAGCCTCACCGACAACTTTTATACCTTTGATATCTTCAAGAATGCGTCGTATCCCTGCGCGCACCAGTTCGTGGTCATCAACAAGAAGAACGCTAATCAAGGAAAAATCTCCAAAAAAAGGGAGTAACGCAATCGGCCTCTGTTTTCGCCAGAGATATTACTTGTTTTTCAGACAAGAATGAATACAGATTAATACATACTTCCGAATAACTTTGCGGAGCAGAGCTGATTTTTCAATTTTAGCCGTCTATGCCGCCGATAAATCGTCACGTCGGAAAAGATCTGGCGACGAAAATAATTTCGTCGCGCTGCGTCTGACACAGGATAGCGCGACAATCATGCCGCGAGGGAGAAATCTGTGTAAGCAATCACGACATGAATAATATTAACACGGCTGTTGGCTGTTTGTAATCATTTGATATTTAAAGGCGTAACAAAATCTGCGGCCAACGTGGGTCCGGCAACCCTCGGTCGAAACTATTATTCCCGGCAAACGCCGGTAAAATCGGCGCCTCCGCCCCCAATAATTATAATAACCCCGATTGTTCAACAATAACGTACCGGAAAAATACTTGTTAACCACCTCGAAATAACTTGCCGAGACTAGATGATTCAGACAGGCAATGAGCGAACGTTGCCCACCCGCGTGACCTGAGCAAGCCCGGTGCAGATGACAGACTCATGCTATGCTATACTCCGCGCCCAGTTAAATTCGCCGCCGCGCCCGGGGCTACTTTTTAGCCCGTGCGCGGTGCGCCAAAGCAGCTTGTATCAGGCTACGGCCTCAAAAAATCAGGAGAGAAAATGAGCAACGTTGATTTCACTACGTCTGCAAACCCGGAAATCTTGGCGACTGAGGTTGCCTGCCTCAAAGCTACGCTGACGCTGATCTTGAAATCGATCGGCCAGGCCGACGCCGGGAAAGTCATCATCAACATGGAACGTTTCATCGCGCAGATTGAAGATCCGACTCAGGCAGAAATCTTCAAGAACAGCATTCAGCAAATCAAGCACGCTTACCGTCAGTAAGCGTTGCGCCCCAGACCCGCACTTCTTGTGGGTCTGCTTTTCACCACGCTACGCCACACCCCATTGATCTTGCACGTGCTTTCGGGCAGTGTGTTGACTTTCTCCCCCACACCCGAGACCGTTATGGGCATCCTTGTCAAAGCGCTGATCGGCGCGCTGGTCGTGGTTCTAATCGGCCTGCTGGCCAAAACGCGCAACTATTATATCGCCGGTTTAGTCCCGCTCTTTCCCACTTTCGCCCTGATTGCGCATTACATTGTCGGCAGCGAACGTTCAATTGCGGCATTGAAAACGACGCTGATTTTCGGCATGTGGGCGGTATTGCCCTACCTGGTATATTTGATTTCGCTGTATTTCCTGATTAACAGCCTGCGGCTGTCGTTAGCGCTGGGGGCGGCGGTACTGTGCTGGATTGCGGCGGCGTGGCTATTAATTACGCTGTGGGGATGGTGGCAAGGGCGTTAACGCCCTTGCCTGGGCTGTTACGGCCGCCCTGCCTGCAACACGAAGCCTCGCTGCCGATCGCCGGCGATGCGCAGATAGCGGCTTTCACCGGCGCGCAGCGTCATCGGCACGCTGCCGCTGGTTTCACGCCAAATACATAGAGAGTTCTCGATCATATCTTGCCCGATACTGACCGAAATATTGCCTGGCGGCACGCGAAACTCTGCTTTTTCTTTTGCCTCGAGTGAAGCGGCAAACTCCCCATTCACATAGACGCCAGTGCGGCAGCTGCCCGCCAGCATTCCGCTGTCGCGCACCACGACCACCGTAGCGTAAGGCGTATCCGGGATATTCTGATAGAGCATCAGACGGCTTGGGGGGGGCAACTCAGCCTGTTGCGGCGGTACGGCTTGAGTCGCACACCCCGTCAGCAGTGCAGAGGCAAATAACAACGCGGCGTAATGCTTCATCCTTGGCTCCTGAAGAAAATAATGCTTATCGTAGCAAGAGAATAGCTGTCTCCAGTAGCCTTCATACCGCAGAGACGAAAAAATCGGATAACTTCCCACTCCGATCACGAACCTGCAGGGATAAGAAGATTCTGCATTAAAGCCATTGAAATAAAGGCGATTCTTGCAGATTTAAAACTTGATCATGCCACGTTGGATATCTGCCGCAAAAGCACCACTGACGTAACTGAAACCATCCTGCGTGACATAAACCCGGGTATGACCGGTCTCTGATAACACCGCCACCATATATCCCAGGCTGATCATTTCATGGGACGGAACGTTCATCGGGGTTAGAAATCCGCGCCCACGGCACCACTGATAAAAGCGGGTTCGCCCATATCCCAACACGGCGCCAACATCGGAGAGGTGCTTAAAAGTATCATAATCCTCTGATGGTGAAGGTAAACCGTCATGACTTTCAGGCGTTTTCTTTATCCCAGACAAAATAAACTCCTTTTTTGACTCTGTCGCGTACGGTTATCCTTCCTCTAAAATGAATTTAAAAAATCCAAATTTAAAATGCAAATGAATTCCCTGTAACTAAAAAGTCTTCCCCAGAAAAAACCTGAGAATAAAACCCCAATAAAAAAAAGAAATAAAAAAATAAGGTATTAATACTGAGCATTAAATCCTTGGCATGGGTAAATATCCTAAATAAAAATAATAGTCATACCGGATAAAAAAATACTTAGCCTGCATATTATTTCCATCATTAAAACGATGCAATTGCGGTCGGATCATTGCGGCATAAAGAGAATGAATAAAATCAATGCCACATCGTCCAGCCCTCGCCGTGAGGTCGCGGATCCTTACAGACTGCCCTCAATGCGCCACATCCTCTCTCAACACGGCACTTCCTCAATCACACCTAAACAATAACCATTATCATTTCCAATTGTTCCGCCAGTTTATTACACTTTCCCACCTCGTCAGTTAGGAACATTCCTAGGCTGCGAGCCTCAGGATAGAGAAAGAGTTAGGGACACCATGAAGAATTGCCGTTGTTTGATTGTTTTGCCGTTATTGATGTTGACCGCCTGCACCCAATGGGAAAGGCCTGGCGCGGTTGAGAGTACCCGGAATGCCGAATATGCCGAATGCCGCAGCCGCGGATACGATCGCTTCCCCCCGGACGTGGTGCGGGACGTGGAGTTCAGCTACGAAAACAAATACATTCCTTGCGAGAAGAATAAGAAAGACTGCCCATCGGGATACCGCTACGACAAGGAGCCGTCGATTAAAACAGTGCAGACCGATCGCAATCAGTCCGCCCGAGACGCCACCATCGAAGCCTGTATGTACGGCAAAGGCTGGCGGGAGAAAACCTACTATTGGCCGCAATGGTAATGTGGCGGCGTTTGCCTGGGGCAAGATGCCGCTAACCCATTCAACCATCACCATCACATCGGTTCAGCCCCAGCGCAACCAGCGTTTCCGTCCTGACCGGCGTTAAAGGCACACGCGGCGACGGCAGAGGCCAGCCCAAAAGCTGCCTCGCCGCCGTTGCGCAGACTTTACCCTGGCATGCCCCCATACCACAGCGGCTGCTCATCTTAGCCGTGTTCCAATCCGGCTGATGGCGTACCTGTTCCAACGTAACGTCTTCGCAGCGGCACAGTAACGTTTGCGGATTGGCCAGCGAATTCAAGCGCTCATCGAGTGCGAAGGCACTTGCCGCCGCCGTGGCGAAACGCCGCCACCGCCGCCGCTGCGCCGCCAGGCGCTCTGCCTTTTCCCGCTGCCCGGTGGCAGCATAGCCGGCAATGGCGCCTTCAGTGAGCGCCAATTCACTGCCGCCGATGCCGGTACATTCCCCGGCAGCAAAAATTTGCACCTGGCTGGTTTGCTGCCAATGATTCACCGCTACGGCGTCATGTTCTATCCGACACCCCAACAGCATCGCCAGCTCAATGTTCGCCACCAGACCAAAACCGCAGGCCAACCTGTCGCAGGCGATCGTTCTTTCCCGCCCGCCGTTATTGACACGCACCGAGGTTAAACGTGCTTGCCCCAACGCCGCCTGCACCCGGCTACCGGCACGGTAACGATGCGGCATCAAAGAAAACGCCTGACGCAGCTTGGCCGGCCAGCGCCACAGGCCGCCGGCAAACGCCGCCAACCGCCAAAGCGGCGCCTGCTCCGCCAACATGACCACCTCTCCGCCGGCCTGTTTCACGCTGTCGGCCACCGCCAACAGCAGCGGACCACTGCCGGCGATCACCACTCGCTCGCCGCGGATCGCCAACCCCTGCTTGATTTGCGCCTGTAGACCACCGGCGCCGGTCACCCCCGGCAGCGTCCAGCCGGGAAACGGCAACAACAATTCACGCGCGCCATTGCATAAAATCAGCTTTTGATAGCGAATCACGCCGCAGCCCTCGGCGTCTTCATATGCCAATCGGTTAGCGCCACACTGCGCCACCAGCTTGCAGCCAGACTGCAGCGCAATATTTTCCCGCGCCGCCACCGCCTGCCGATAGCGGTTCGCCGTTTCAGGTAAAGCCACCTGCATCCCGTCGCGCCAGATTTGCCCGCCGGGATGCGGATTATCATCAATCATTCGCACCTGGCCACCACTTTCCGCAGCGGCCAGCGCAGCCGCCATGCCGGCCGGCCCGGCACCGACGATCAGCACCTCACAATTGAAGTTACTCATCATCGTTCCTCTCTATGCGCATGCCGGCTTGACACAGCGTTTGGCACGCTAGCCGACGCAGGCCGTTAATGGTCACCCGGCACTCCTGACAAACGCCCATGCCACAAAAGGGAGCACGCGGTTGGTGTGAAACAGATAACCGACAACGATCGTCGCCGCACAGGCTGAGCGCCGCAGCAACGCTGAGACCAACCGGCACCCGCCGGTGTTCTCCATCGATGCTCAACGCGATCGTATTTTGTCTTTCATTCATACAGGCAACTCCTCGGCGGCAAACGCCCGCGCAGCCAAATACGGGGAATCGTCAATCTCCGGCGTTTGCCGGCCAATTTGCGCAGTAATCAGCGCAGCGCTGCCGAGCGCAGTCGTGACGCCCAATCCCTCATGCCCCAGCGCCAGCCACAGCCAGGAATGCCGCGGATGCACGCCCAACAGCGGCAGCCCGTCGGCAGAGGCGGCGCGCAACCCGGTCCAGCAGCGAATGATGTTCATCTGCGCCAGTGCGGGCAAGAAATACTGTGCACGCGTAAGCATTGCCGCCAACAGTGGCATGTCCAACGCCGAATCAACGGCGTCGAACTGGCGGGAAGAGCCGATCAGCCATTGTCCGGTGGGCCGCGCCTGCACATTGAAAGCCACCGACGTGCCGTTACTGGCATGCGCGCTGGCGCCATACCCCAGCTCCACCAGTTGATGCCGCACCCGCCGCGGGTAGCGATCGGTGATCGCCAGTTGGCCCTTCTTGGCGTGAAGCAAAGTTTGCGGTAATAGGCTATTGGCCCTAAGGCCGCAGGCCAGGACCACCACCGGCGCTGCCAGACGCCTGCCGTCCGCCAGCCGCACGGCTTCCTCTTCCAACGCTGTCGCTTCACCATGCACCACGTCAATTGCCGCACCACCGTCGGCCAACAGCCAGCGAGCCGCGAGCGGCGCATACAGAATGCCGTCGCCCGGCACCCGCAGTCCGCCGGCCAGGCCGTGCCGCAGCATCGGCTCCATGACGGCGATCTGCTCTGCCGTCAGCAGTTCCGCGGCCACGCCCTGCTCCGCCAGCCGCGCCCGCTTTTGCTCGGCGATGGCCATTTCATCCGCTTGATCCGCCAACCACAGCGTACCGCAACCACGCCAGGCGCAGGTTTCCGGCATGCGCCCCGTCACTTCGCGCCACAACCGCAGCGAATAAGCGCTCAACGCCAGCTCGGCAGGATTATCGTCCATGCAAACCAGATGCCCCATACCGGCGGCGGTGGCGCCGGCGCGGCGATCGTCCACCACCGAGACACGATACCCTTCCCGCGCCAGCCGCCAGGCGCAAGCGGCGCCGATGATACCGGCACCGACCACGATGACATCGGCTCCCCGCTCGGCGCCCATCAGCGTATCCCCCAGACGAAGGGATCGCGTTCGTCGAGCAGCAGTTGGCTATCGGCGCACACATAGGCCTGCCCGCGAATAAAGGGAGCAATGCGATCGCCGTTCCAACGATAATAGGCCTGGAATTCGCTGCCGATCACGCTGGCCTGCCGCCACTGCGTGTCCGGCGGCAGTTTGCCGTCCGCCGCCAGACACGCCAGTTTGGCGCTGGTGCCGGTACCGCACGGAGAACGGTCATAGGCTTTGCCGGGGCACAGCACGAAGCTGCGGCTGTCGGCCTGCGGATCGTCACCGAACAGTTCGATATGGTCTATCGCTCCGCCGTCTTCACCGCGGATGCCCGCCTGTTCCAACGTTTGTCGCACCGCCCAGGTGAAGGCGGTCAAGGCCTCCAGATTGTGTTTATCGATGGGCAACGGTGACTCGCCGATCAGGAAAAACCAGTTGCCCCCCCAGGCGATGTCACCCGTCACCGGCCCGTGACCGGCAACCTCAAGCCGCACCTGGCGGCGGTAGCGATAAGCCGACACGTTCTCCACCGTGACGCTGCCGTCATCATGCAGCGTGGCGCTTACCGGGCCGACCGGGGTCTCGATCAGGTGGCGCCCGGCGTGAATGCGCCCCAAATGAGCCAGCGAAGCGATCAGCCCGATAGTGCCGTGCCCGCACATGCCCAGATAGCCGCTGTTGTTAAAGAAGATCACCCCGGCGGTGGCCTGTGGCGAGCAGGGGCGGCACAGCAACGCCCCCACCAGCACGTCATTGCCACGCGGTTCGAGCATCACCGCGCAGCGCCAATCGTCATAATGTTGTGCGAAACGCGCCCGCCGTTCCGCCATGCTACCCTCGCCGAGATCGGGAAAACCTTCCACGATCAGGCGGGTCGGCTCTCCGCCGGTATGAGAATCGATCGCCCGCAAAGCGGTGATATGCGCAGAAAGTGCCATCGGCGTCTCCTGGGTTAATGAGATGTTACCAATGGCATTAGCCTGAACGAATGTGAGCATGACGGCTTGATGCATTTCGGCGCAGCGAATGAAGAAATCAGCACAGTGACAAACGTCAGGCCTGACGCGTCGCGGGTATGAGTTTAACGGTTGTCATAATAATGACTTATTTATCATGTCGTTACTTTCATGCTAAACCCTTGTGTAGCGAGAAACGCCGCAGTTTTCAAGCAACCGCCAAACACCGTCCGGCAAAAGTATGCGGCAATCCGCATATTTGGCAGCCCGCCGGAAATAGCGCTTGCTTCGTTACAAAAAAGTTAATATTGATGCGAAAGCGCCAACCTGGCCCGCCTGTTTTTCCGGCTAACGACCGAAAAGGGACTGTTATGCGATCCACTTCAGACTACCCGCCTCCGGTTTCTCTCTCGCCGCCTTCGCTTGTGGGGCTGCCGGAGCAGGAGGACGTTTTTGCCGTCGAACATCTGTCGCGCCTGTGCGACGGACTGGCGCAGCAGCGCCCGAACAACCTGCGCGATCTGCTGAATACGCTGGCGCTGATCGCGCCATTGCTGAACGCGATCCCCAACGTGGTGTTCTTTATCAAAGACGCTCAGGCTCGCTACCTGCTGGCCAACCTGACGCTGGCCAGGCGCTGCGGTTTCAAAACCGTGACGCCGCTGCTGGGCAAAACCTCCGCCGACGTTTTTCCCGCTCAGCTCGGATCCGGCTATACCGAGCAGGATCTGCGGGTATTACGCCACGGCGTGTTGATCCAGGATCAGCTGGAAATGCACCTGTACAACGGCCGAGAAACCGGCTGGTGCCTGACGCAAAAGCTGGCGCTGTATGACGCGCAGGGAAAAATCATCGGTATGGCGGGTATTTCTCACGATCTGCAGGAGGCCAGAGCCAATCATCCGGCCTACCAGCGGCTGGCGGCGATCGACGTGCATATCCGCCGCCACTACGCCAGACCGATCGCGCTTGAAGAGCTGACGGCGCTGACCGGGTTATCGGTGGCGCAGATCGAACGCTACTGCAAACGTATCTTCCACCTCACCCCGCGCCAGATGATCCACAAAGTGCGGCTGGAAAAGGCCACGGAACTCCTGGCCGGCGATCTGCCGATCACGGACATCGCGCTGCAGTGCGGCTATACCGATCACAGCGCCTTCAGCCGTCAGTTCAAAGCGATGACCGGCTCCACGCCGCGCGATTTTCGCCTGACGCTTTCCGCTTAACGCGCTGATTTACCCCGTTAACCCTCTCTTCTCACGGCGTACCGACGCCCGATTTTTCACGCCCGCTTTCCGCCGCTATTGTGCCAATTTCGTCGCGGCAATCGGCGAAAAGCGTCAAGCCTCCCTGCGCAATACCGGTCAATCTGTCGGTGAGCCTTACCAAAGATTCACTTTTCATTAACACTTTCGGACGACAGGACAAACACGATGAGCCATAAAACCCTAAGCTGGAGCGGCGTATTCCCGGCGGTGACGACCCAATTTCGCAACGATTTCTCTCTGGATCTCGACGCCACCCATACGGTGATCAAAAACCTGGTGCGCGACGGCGTCTCCGGCCTGGTGGTGTGCGGCACCGTCGGTGAAAATACCTCGATGACAGTGCAGGAAAAGCTGGCGGTGATCGAGGTGGCGAAAGACGCCGCCGACGGTAAAGTGCCTGTGATCGCCGGCATCGCCGAGTTCACCACCGCCTTCGCGCAGAACATGGCGCGTGAAGCGCAAAAGGCCGGCGTCGACGGAATTATGGTGATGCCGGCGCTGGTCTACTCCGCCAAACCGCACGAAACCGCCGCGCACTTCCGCAGCGTCGCTGGCGCGACCGATCTGCCGATAATGGTCTACAACAACCCTCCCATTTACAAAAATGACGTCACGCCCGACATTCTGACCTCGCTGGTCGACTGCGAGAACATCGTGTGCTTCAAAGACTCGTCGGGCGATACCCGCCGCTTTATCGACCTGCGCAATGAAGTCGGCGATCGCTTCGTGCTGTTCGCCGGATTGGACGATGTGGTGCTGGAAAGCATCGCCGTCGGCGCGCAAGGCTGGATCTCCGGCATGTCCAATGCCTTCCCGCGCGAAGGGGAAACCCTGTTCCGGCTGGCAAAGGAAAAACGCTATGAGGAAGCGTTGGCGCTATACAGCTGGTTTATGCCGCTGCTGCACCTCGATGCCCGCCCCGATCTGGTGCAGTGCATCAAACTCTGCGAACAGCGGGTCGGCCGCGGCAGCGCTGTCACTCGCCCTCCGCGCCTGGCGCTGCAGGGAGAAACGCTCACCGAGATCAACGCCGTGATCGATAAAGCGCTGGCCACCCGCCCTGCGCTGCCGAACGTCGGCCTGTGACGCCTTCACCGCCCGGCCATGCCGGGCATCATGCTTTATCTACCGGGGGAACCGATGCCCAACGATCGCTACGCCGCCATCAGCGGCCAACAATTTATCGGCGGCCAACGCCTCGCCGAAGGGGAAGCGTCGCTGTGTAGCCTGCGCGCCGACGACGGTCAGCCAACCGGCTACCGCTTCCACCAGGCCACGGCGGCAGAAACCGCCGCCGCCGCAGAAGCCGCCGCAGCAGCCTTTGCGCCCTATTCACAGCTCAGTGCAGAGCAACGCGCGAACTTTCTCGACGCCATCGCCGAAGAGTTAGACGCATTGGATGATGTTTTCTTCACCTTCGCCATGCAGGAAACGGCCTTGCCGCCTGCGCGGTTGAGCGGCGAACGCGCCAGAACCAGCGGCCAGATGCGGCTGTTCGCCACGCTGCTGCGGCGCGGCGACGTCGAGGGCGTGCGCATCGACTTCGCGCTGCCGCAGCGTTCCCCCCTGCCGCGCCCCGATCTGCGGCAATACCGCACGGCGCTCGGCCCGGTGGCGGTCTTCGGCGCCAGCAACTTCCCGCTGGCGTTTTCCACCGCGGGCGGTGATACCGCCGCCGCGCTCGCCGCCGGCTGCCCGGTCGTGTTCAAGGCGCACAGCGGTCATATGATTACCGCCGAGCTGACCGCTCAGGCGATCGAGCGCGCTCGGGAACGCACAAGGATGCCCGCTGGCGTCTTCAACATGATCTTCGGCAACCGCGTGGGGGCCGATTTGGTACAACATCCGGCGATTCAGGCAGTGGGATTCACCGGCTCGCTGCAAGGCGGCCGGGCGCTCTTCGATCTGGCGATGCAACGCCCTCAACCTATCCCGGTCTTCGCAGAAATGTCGAGCATCAATCCGGTAGTGATCCTGCCCAAGGCGTTGGCGCGGCGCGGGCAGCGCATTGCGCAGGAACTGGTCTCTTCCTTCACACTCGGCTGCGGTCAGTTCTGCACCAAGCCCGGCGTAATCGTCGCGCTGCGCGGCGCCGCCTTCGATCGGTTAACCGAAACGATGAGCGCCCTGGTCAACGCCGCCGAGCCGCAGCCGATGCTGAATGCCGGCACGCTGGAGCACTACCGTCACGGGCTGGCGGTCCTCGATGCCCATTCAGGTATGCGGCGTCTCGCAGGCCGAAGCGAAACGCCCACGCTTCGGGCGGCGGCGCAGCTTTATCAGGCGGAAGAGGCGCTGTTGCTGCAGGCTGACCCGCTGCTGCAACAAGAGGTCTTCGGCCCGGTCAGCATCCTGGTGGCGGTGGATAACGAAGCGCAGCTGCATGCGGCGCTAACGGCATTGCAAGGCCAGTTGACCGCCACGCTGCTGGCGGACGACGACGATCTCGATGTAGCCGCCGGGCTGACGACACTGTTGGCGCGCAAAGCCGGTCGGGTGCTGTTCAACGGGTATCCGACCGGGGTGGAAGTGTGCGACGCCATGGTGCACGGCGGCCCTTACCCGGCCACCAGCGACGCACGCGGCACCTCGGTAGGCACGCTGGCCATCGAGCGTTTCCTGCGGCCGGTTTGTTTGCAAAACACCCCTGCGGCGCTGTTGCCGCCGGCGCTGCAGGACGCCAACCCGCTCAACCTGCTGCGGCTGGTGAACGGCGTTTACACCCGAGCCCCCCAGGTTTCACCTGCCCCAAATTAGCCCGGCCGCATCTGCCTGCCATTCAATAACAAAAGGGTAATACCATGACAACCCAAGGCAAATTCAAGAAGCAGCTTACGCTCACCGACCTGACGTTCATCGGTCTGGGCGCCATCTTCGGCTCCGGTTGGCTGTTCGCCGCCAGCCATGTCTCCTCCATCGCCGGCCCGGCCGGCATCTATTCCTGGCTGATCGGCGGCCTGGCGGTGCTGCTGCTCGGCATCGTCTACTGCGAGCTGGGTGCCGCCCTGCCGCGCGCCGGCGGCATCATTCGCTATCCGGTATTCTCGCACGGCGAACTGATGGGTTATCTGCTGGGGTTTATCACGCTGATCGCCTTCTCGAGCCTGATCGCCATCGAAGTCGTCGCCGCCCGGCAGTACGCCGCCGCCTGGTTCCCGTTCCTCAGTCAGCCGGGTTCCGGCGATCCAACCGCGATCGGCTGGCTGGTGCAGCTGGCGCTGCTGTGCTTTTTCTTCGCGCTCAACTATTACAGCGTCAAAACCTTCGCCAAATCCAATAACCTGATCAGTGTGCTGAAGTTTCTGGTGCCGCTGTTGGTGATCGTGGTGTTGTTCAGCTTTTTCAAACCGGAAAACCTGCACAGCCAGGGCTTTGCTCCCTTCGGTTCCGCCGGCGTTGAGGCCGCCATTTCCGCCGGCGGCATCATCTTCGCCTACCTCGGCCTGACGCCGATCATTTCGGTCGCCAGCGAGGTGCAACGGCCGCAGCGCACCATTCCCATCGCGCTGATCCTGTCGGTGGTGCTGTCCACCATCATCTATGTGCTGCTGCAGATAGCGTTTCTCGGCAGCATCCCCAGCGAGATGCTGAGCGGCGGCTGGGCCGGCATCAGCCAACAGTTCTCCCTGCCGTTCCGCGACATCGCCATCACGCTGGGCATGGGATGGCTGGCGTTTCTGGTGGTCAGCGACGCGATCGTTTCGCCGAGCGGCACCGGCAATATCTATATGAACGCCACGCCCCGCGTGATCTACGGTTGGGCGCGCGCCGGCACCTTCTTCAAACTGTTCACCCGGGTGGATGGCGAGTCAGGTATTCCTCGCCCGGCGCTGTGGCTGACCTTCGCTCTCTCGGTATTCTGGACGCTGCCGTTCCCATCCTGGGAAAAACTGATCGGCGTGGTGTCCGCCGCACTGGTGCTGAGCTACGCCATCGCCCCGGTCACCGCCGCCGGGCTGCGGCGCAATGCGCCCGATATGCCGCGTCCGTTCCGGGTCCGCGGTTTCTGCGTGCTCGGCCCGCTGTCGTTTATCATTTCGGCGCTGATCGTCTTCTGGTCCGGCTGGGACACCGTCTCCTGGCTGCTCGGCTTGCAGATCCTGATGTTCTTCATCTACATCCTGTTCAAGAATCAGGTGCCGACCCACGCCGTTAGCCTCAGGCAGCAAATTTGGTCCTCGCTGTGGCTGATCGTCTTCTATGCGCTGGTGATCGGGCTTTCCTACCTCAGCAGCTTCGGCGGCATCGGCGCTATTGCTCATCCATGGGACACCCTCACCATGGCGGTGATTGCGCTGGCGATTTACTACTGGGGCGCCTATACCTGTTTACCCCAGGCCAATTTTATCGGCGATGAAGAAGAATGAACCCAGGGAGGACATCGAAATGACATCCATGCATGTGCTGTCGCTGGAACAGGCTTATCAACTGGCGTTGCGTACGCTGCGCAGCAACGGTTTCAATCAGGCGCATGCCGAGGCGGTGGCGCAAAATGTCACCCAGGGCGAACGCGACGGCTGCGCTTCTCACGGGCTGTACCGGCTGTTGGGCTGCGTGCGATCGCTGCGGGCAGGCAAGGTTTCTGCCGATGCGATGCCCAGATTGCTCGACCAGGCGCCGGCCATCTTGCGCGCCGACGCCGGCGGTGCATTTTCCCTGCTGGCCTACCGCACCGCTCTGCCAGCCTTTATCGAGAAAGTGCGCACCAACGGTGTCGCCGCGCTGGCGATCAACCGCTGCGTGCATTTCTCCGCGCTGTGGGCCGATATCGAACCGCTGACCGAGCAGGGGTTGGTGGCCTTGGCCTGCACGCCCAGCCACGCCTGGGTGACGCCGGCCGGCGGTTCGCGACCGCTCTTCGGCACCAACCCCATAGCCTTCGGCTGGCCGCGTCCGGATCGGCCGCCGTTTTTGTTCGACATGGCCACCAGCGCGGCAGCGCGCGGCGAAATCGAATTACACCGCCGCGCCGGCACCCCGCTGCCTGAAGGCTGGGGCATTGATAAGGCAGGCAATCCGTCCACCGATGCCGTCAGCGTGTTGGAGGGCGCGATGCTGACCTTCGGCGGGCATAAGGGCTCGGCGCTGGCGGCAATGGTTGAATTGCTGGCAGGGCCGCTGATCGGCGATATGACCAGCAAGGAATCGCTGGCCTATGACGATGGCACCGGTTCGTCGCCTTACGGTGGTGAGCTGGTCATCGCGTTGGATCCCGAGCGTTTTCTCGGTGCGGATAAGGCGAAATATTTCGCCGGAGCGGAGGCGATGTTTGCCGATATGCAGGCGCAAGGCGCCCGCATCCCCGGCGAACGCCGTTATCGGCAACGGCGCCAGAGCGAGCAATACGGCGTGGAAATCCCCAAGGCGTTGTACGACGAAATAGTGGCGCTGTGCGATTAACGCTGGATTTATGCCCCGCGCCGGCAACCCGGCGCGGGGAGAGGCTTATCCAGCCTGAGCCATGTCGCTGTGCAGGCGCTTGCGCCACACAGGTTTGGTGTCCCAGCGTGCGAAGTGTTTCGCCTCTTTACCCGGCTGCACCTGATGCCACATGTCTTCTTGCCACCGGATCGGTTCCTTTCCTCGCAACGTTGGGCGGGTCTGTTTAATCGTCCGTTGCAAGACGTCTGCTTCTTCCGCAGTAATGGGCGGCGCCTGTCTGGCGGCGTCCAGCGCACGGCTTCCCAGCGGCGCCATCACCTGATACAACACGTTGACCTGCTGCAGCGTCGCTTGCTGATTAGTGCTCATCCCCTTACCCGACCAACCGTCGAAGTTTTCACCGGGATCGTCCCCCTGCGCGCGATACTCATTACCTGGCCCCTCGACGATATTCCATCCTTGCCAGGTCACCAAAGTGTGTAATCCATCGCGATCCTGCAGGTTTTTATTCTGGATCTGTTTGAGCACCGCGGCGCGGTTTGGCACACCGATCAGATTCATAAATTCGTCCAGCGCGTTCCAATGCTGCCCCGCCACCAAACCATTCCAGACATTACGCAAACAGTTCCAGGGAATGGTGTGATGCCAGGTCAGCGTGATAAGCGGTTTGGTTGACGCATGTTGCCAACGGCTCGGTTCACTGCCCCGATCGCCTCTGATAATCCCATCGATTTCTAATGGCATAGCTGCCCCTCTTCTGGCTGAAATGAAAAATATGCGCAAGGCCGGTGGCCCGGTTGGCATAAAAACGTCAGCTAAAATCGTAGCAGTTCAGACTGGGATGGCAATAAAACGCAAAACACGCTCTGCAGCCGGCCGGTAACCGCAGAACGTGCCCGAAAACGGTGAGTTTAAGATGAATTATCTGACCACCATCACCGAAATATTGGCATGTCGAACGATAGCGGCGGCGTTGGACCCCAGCAGATAGGTTTTCACGCTCGGGCGACGCGAACCGATGATGATCAGATCGGCGTCGATCTCTTCCGCCAGTTCCAACACCTGATCGCGTGCAGAACCGAAGCTGACGGTGTAATTGAGGCGATCCAACGGCAGATCGATTTCCGACATGATTTTCTTCAGTCTATCCACCGCCTTCACCTCCGCCTGATTCTCAAACTCCTTGAGGCCGAACGAATAGGCAGTAACAAAAGCCGAGGCATCCGGCAGCGCATGGAAGAAATGCACTTTAGCGCCGGACATCTTCGCCAAATATTCCACATGCTTCAGCGCATGCTCGGTCAACAGATCCTCTTCAATATCGATCGGCACTAAAATAGTCTTGTACATATCACGTCCTTTCTATGTAAACCGGGTGCCAACAGAATACTGCCGCGCACGGGCGCGGTGAATCGCTTTATCACGCTTTTGTGATCGAGGGGTAAATACTGACAAGGATAGTTTTTAATTTAACAAAATATAAACATCACACCGATAACGGATAGGCGATTAATTATTTATTACTCGAGATTAAATTAGCTGTAAATAAACCGCTTTGGCGGTAGCGGCGGTCTTATTGGCGACAGAAAGCTTTTTAATCGAGTTGCCGATGTGGAAATTGATCGTGCGCTCGCTCACCCCCATCAACAACGCGATCTCTTCCGCCGTTTTTCCTTCGCTGCTCCAGCGTAAAATGTCTTTTTCACGCAGCGTCAGCACATCTTTTATCGCGTCATCATTCACCGATATCAAGGCCTCCCGCAGCGTTTTATGGGCGGTTTGCGCCAGCCAAAGGAAAAAAGTTTCATTTGCCGCACGCGCTTGCGGCGTTTGCTCAGGTAGCGCTTTACCGGCAAACGTCAGGATCCCCAACCTGCCATAGCAATCCTTGACCGACTGCGACCAACCGGCGCACAAGCCGAATTGCGCCATACGCCGCCAAAGCGTCGGCCGCTCATGATAAAAGCTTTCGTCCCACTGAAACTGCAGCGTGGAATGGTGAGCACGCTCAATAACCGGATCCTGCAAATATACCCGCTGCCGCCGATAATCCTCGAGATAGTTCGTTGAAATATTCCCTTCGATCAGCATCTTGGGGCTGCTGGCCGGATAACAGGAAAACACGATGTAGGAGAAATAATCAAACCCCAACGCCTCGGCGCAGGGCCCCAGCTGCGTCAGAAAGTATTCGCGATCGGCCAGGCTGCCAATCACCTCCGCCATGAGCCGTTGAGTGCGGGTATCCATAACGCAGGTTCTCCAGATAGCGATGCCGATTTATCGATAGGTCAGATTCACTATAGAATATCGCCGCCCGGCGCCAGTAGCCGTTTCATATAATAAAAAATACCAACGCTATAACGAAAACAGCTATTCCCCTAAAAATAAGCCTTTTTATTGCGCCGAACAGGAAAACTACGCGAATAGCATACTCTCCTCGACACGTAAACCTGTCACTTCTACCGTTAGACAGCCAGGACACCACAAATTACTTTCCAGACAGGCACCCAGTGCCGCCGTAAATCCAAAGAGATAATAAGCATTTGCGAATTTCGCATGGCATACAGTGACGGGGATTTTCTATGGCAGAAAGTAATGCGGCAATTCAATCGGCTGCGATTATCGGCGCGGGAACGATGGGCAGAGGCATCGCTTATCTTTTCGCGCAAAAAGGCATTCCCACGATGCTTTATAATCGCAACGGCAATACCCTCAATCAAGCTCGCGAATATATCGCGCAAGACCTGAATAAGAAAGTCGAACAGGGCAAGATCGCGCTGCGGGATAAAGACGCGGTGCTGGCCAATCTGATGTTCACTTCCGTGTTTGAGGCCATCGCCGACAGCGAGCTGGTGATAGAAACCATCGCCGAGCAAGAACAAACCAAACTTGAGGTGCTGGCGGCCATCGCCGCAGTGGTCAAGCCCGACACGCTGATCGCCACCAATACCTCCTCACTGTCGCTCAACAAGCTGTCAACTGCGGTAACGCACAACGAACGCTTTATCGGTTTGCATTTTTTCAACCCCGCGCCGCTGATGAAGCTGATTGAAATCATTCCGGCCTACTTTACCGCGCACGCCACCACGGAACGCTGCCGCCAACTGGTGGCGGCGTTGGGGAAACGCGATGTCGTCTGCCAGGCCACGCCGGGGTTCATCGTCAATCGCATGGCCCGCCCCTACTACCTGGAAGGGTTCCGCCTGTTGGAAGAACATGTGGCGCGCGCGGCGCAGATCGACCGCGCCCTCAAGGCCGGCGGGCGCTTCCGCATGGGGCCGCTCGAGCTGACCGATTTTATCGGCCAAGACATCAACTATCAGGTCAGCCGGCAAATCTGGCAGGACATGCAATACGACCCGCGCTATACCCCTGGTCATCTGCAGCGTTCACTGGTCGATGCCGGTCTGTTGGGGAAAAAGAACGGCCGCTCCTATTTTGCCGCCGAAGAAACCGCCCCGCCGGTGACGGCCGCCAACAATGCAGACGTCGAGACGCTGCGCGTTTACGGCGAGCACCCTTTTTTTACCCTGTTGCAGCAGCGAGCCGCGCTTCAGTGGCCACAGCTGCGCGTGGAACAACGGCCGGCATTACCGGGGCTGGGAGCGGCCGTCCGGATCAATGACGCTTTCACCGTCAGCATCACCGATGGCCGCACGGCGAGCCAACTGGCCGAGCAGACGGCAGCGGATGCCTTTGTGGTCGATGTCGCCCTGAACTACGCCGACACCACGTATCTGGTGGCGGCGCACAGCCGCCACGCTTCTGCGGCCAATAAGGCGCTGTTTTTACGCCTGCTGCACACGGCAATCCCGCAGGTTGAATTTATCAAGGACTCTCCGGCGCTTATCGTCGCCCGCGTCCTCAGCAGCCTGATCAATGAGTCGGTGATCATGGTGGAAAGCGGCGTCTGCAGCCGGGAAGACATCGATGTCGCCGCCGTCGCGGGCGTTAACTACGCCGGTGGCATTTTCGACTGGCTCGGCAAACTGGGGGAGAAAAACGTCAGGACGACGCTGAGCAATCTGGCGCAGCTGCTGCACGCGGCGCGCTATGCGCCGCATTACACCCTTCTGCACGCCGCGCAACCGGCGCTGACGACCACGCCTTAAGGATCCATGATGAGCATTAAAGATGACGGCGTTTATCTGATCGACGGCACGCGCACGGCGATCGGCGCCTATGGCGGCAGCCTGGCGCATACCCGCCCCGACGACATGGCGGCGACGATCATTCGCGGCCTGCTGCAGCGCCATCCGGCGGCGGAAGCAGATCTGGACGAAGTGGTCCTGGGCTGCGCCAACCAGTCCGGCGAAGACAACCGCAACGTCGCCCGCATGGCGGCGCTGCTTTCCGGGTTGGATCCGTCGGTGCCTGCCATCACCCTCAACCGCCTTTGCGCCTCCGGGTTGGATGCGGTGATCTACGCCGCGGCGAAAATCCGCAGCGGCCTCAGCGAACTGATTCTGGCCGGCGGTGTGGAAAGCATGAGCCGCGCGCCCTATGTGCTGAGCAAAGGCGAAACGCCGTTCGACAAAGGCGTGAAGCTGTACGACACCACGCTGGGGTGGCGCTTTGTTAACCCGCGGCTGGCGGAGCGCTACGGCAGCGATCCGCTGGGCATTACGGCGGAAAACGTAGCCCAACGGCAACATATCTCACGCGAGGAACAGGACCTGTTCGCGCTGGCCTCGCAGCAGAAGGCCCGCCGGGCGATCGACAGCGGCCGGCTGGCGCGGGAAATCACGCCCGTGGACGTGCCGGCCGATCGTAAAACGACCCGCACATTCGCGCAGGATGAATTTCCCCGGCTCAGCACGCTGCAACAGCTACAGGCGCTGAAACCGGCGTTCTCCGCCGGCGGTTCGGTCACGGCAGGCAACGCTTCCGGCATCAACGACGGCGCCGCCGCGCTGCTATTGGCTTCCGGTCGCTACGTGAAGCGCCAGGGGTGGCAACCGCTGGCGGAGATCGGCGACAGCGCGGCCGCCGGCGTTGAACCGGCGCTGATGGGGCTGGGGCCGATCGCCTCCACCGAGCGCTTGCTGCAGCGCGGCGGCTTCACCTTGAACGACTTCGACATCATCGAGATTAACGAAGCGTTCGCCTCACAGGTTCTGGCGGCGCTGAAACACTGGCGTATCGGCGCCAACGACGCGCGGGTCAACCCGAACGGCGGCGCCATCGCGCTCGGTCATCCGCTGGGGATGTCCGGCGCGCGCCTGGTGCTGTCGGCAGCGCTGGAATTACGCGACCAACAGGCGAACAACGCATTGGTGACGATGTGCGTCGGCGTCGGTCAGGGGCTGTCATTAAACCTTAAAGCCGTTTAACACAAGGAACATACGATGAGCGTACTGAACATTCTTGAAGAAAAGCTGGCGGAAACCAAAAAACAGGGGCGTTTTCGCGAGTTCCTCAACCTTGAACGCGGCGTGCAGGACAAACCCTGGGCCACCAGCCACGGCCATCACGGTGAGCGCCGTCTCAACGTCTGGTGCTCGAACGACTATCTGGCGATGAGCCACCACCCCAAAGTGCTGCTGGCCACCACCGATGCGGTTAATCGGGTCGGGCTGGGCACCTGCGGCGCCCGCAGCATTTCCGGCACCTCGGTCTACCACAGCGAGCTGGAAACGCTGCTGGCCAGCGCCTATGGCAAAGAGTCGGCGCTGCTGTTCACCACCGGTTTCGGCGCCAACGACGCCACCTTATCCACCCTGTGCGACGCCATTCCCGATCTGATCGTGTTCTCCGACGAGCTGAATCACGCCTCGATGATTTACGGTATCCGCTACAGCAAAGCGGAGAAAAAAATCTTCCGCCACAACGATGTGGCACACCTCGCCGAGCTGCTGCAGGCCGCCGATCCGGCGCGGCCAAAGCTGATCGCTTTCGAGTCGCTGTATTCCATGGACGGTGACTTCGCCCCCCTGGCGCAGATCGTGGCGTTGGCGGAGCAGTATCAGGCGCTGACCTATCTCGACGAGATCCACTCCGCCGGCGTCTATGGCGAACGGGGGCTGGGCTACGCCGAACAACTGGGCCTGCTGGATAAAATCACCATTATTCAGGGCGGGTTCGGCAAATCTTACGGTGCGGCGGGCGGCTATATCGCCGCGCCCCGCTCGGTGGTGGAGGCAGTGCGCAGTTGGGCCCCGGCATTCGTCTTCAGCACCTCGTCGCCGGCGCCGGTGGTGGCCGCCGCGCTGGCCAGTTTTAAATACAACCTCGAGCATGACACCCAACGCAAACACCTGCTGGCGATCGTCGATCACCTGAAAACCGGCCTGCGCGCCGCCGGCATCCCGCTGGTGTCGGCGGACAGCCATATCCTGCCGCTGCTGGTCGGCGATCCGCACCGCAACAAACACATCAGTAAAGTGCTGCTCGATGAACACGATATTTACGTGCAACCGGTCAATGCACCGACGGTGCCCGCAGGCAGCGAGCGGCTGCGGGTGACGCCGACCTCGGCGCACTCCCATGCCGACGTGGAGACCTTCCTGGCGGCGCTGGGACGAGTCTGGACGGCGAACGATCTGCGGAGGGCGGGATGAAGTTAGCGGATTATAACGGCCATCTGATCACGCTCTGTCTGATGGCGACCGGCACGTTCGCCATCGGCACCGACGCCTTTATCGTCGCCGGCGTGCTCAGCGACATTTCCGATACCTTTGCCGTCAGCCCCGCGCAAGCGGGGCAGTTGATATCGGTATTCGCGCTGGCTTATATGCTGTTCGCCCCTCTCACCGCCTGGCTGCTGGGCAACGTCAACCGCAAGCATATCCTGCAGTTGGCGCTGGTGCTGTTCATCGCCGGCAACCTGGCCTGCGCCTGGGCCACCAGCTACCTGCAGATCTCGTTCGGCAGAGTGCTGGCGGCATTGGGGGCGGCCTGTTACACGCCGCAGGCCGCCGCCGCCGCGGTAGGGCTGGTGGCGGAAAAACGCCGCGGCCTGGCCATTTCCATCGTCTATGGGGGCATGACGTTGGCTATTGCGCTCGGTATTCCGTTCGGCACCTTTCTCGCCAAACTGATCGGCTGGCGAGAAATCTTCCTGTTCATCGCCCTGCTGGGGGCAATTGCGCTGCTGGGCCTGTCGCTGGCGCTGCGGGCCATTGCGCCACCGGGCAAGCATTCGCTGAAAGAGCGGCTCGCCCCGCTGAGACAAAAGGCGGTGCTGACCACGCTACTGATCACCTTTTTTGCCGTTTGCTCGGAACACATCGTCTATAGCTACGTCAGCGTGTTGCTGAAAAACACCCAGTTCGGCCCGCAGGCGATCCTGCCCCTCGCGCTGCTGGTATTCGGCATTGGCGCGGTGATCGGCAATTTTGCCTCCGGCGCGTTAACCGATGCCCTCGGCAGCAAGTTCGTGCTGCTGTTTTCCGTGGCGATCCAGACGCTGTCCCTGTTTCTGCTGGCCTTCTATGTCACTTCCCCCTGGTGGGTACTGGCCATCTTTCTGGTCTGGGGTATTACCGGCTGGATGTATCTGGTGCCGATCCAGCATCACCTGTTGTCGCTATCGAAACGCTTTGGCGCGCTGACCGTATCGCTCAACAGCTCGGTGCTGTACGCCGGCATCGCGGCGGGCGGCATGCTGGGCGGCCTGACGCTCTACGCGCTGCCGGCCTATTACCTGCCGCTGTTTTCGCTGCCGCTCGGCGCCATCGCCCTGCTGCTGACGCTGCTGTTTTTCCGGGGAGAGACCAGCAATGAGTGAAGCCCTTCCGGTGCTTTATGAACGCCATGGCGCGCAGGTTGCGGTCATCACCCTCAATCGGCCGGAAAAAAAGAACGCCATCAACCTGCAGATGGCCGAGCTGATCCGCACCTACCTGCGGCAGGCAGATAACGATAACTCAGTGCGAGCGATCGTCCTGGCCGGTCAACCGGCGGTATTTTCCGCCGGCATGGATATCAACGCCTTTCATCAGGGTGAACTGCCCATCGTCACGCCGGAGGGGTTTGGCGGGCTGATCCATGCACAGATCGCCAAGGTGATCATCGCCGCCGTTGACGGCATCGCGTACGGGGGCGGATTTGAGCTGGCCCTGGCGTGCGATCTGATCGTCGCCGGCCAGAACGCACGCTTCAGCTTCCCCGAAACCGGGCTCGGGTTAGTCGCCGCACAAGGCGGGTGCGCGCGCTTGCCGGCGCGTATTTCCCCCTATGTCGCGCTCGACTGGCTGCTGACCGGCAGAACCGTCGGCGCACAGGAAGCGTTGTCACACGGCGCCATTTCCCGCATCAGCGCAAGTTCGGCCCGGGAAGAAGCGTTGCGCATCGCCGAACAGATCGCCGGAAAAGATCTTGCCGCCAGCCAGGCGGTTAAGGCCATCGTGCGTCAGGGGCTGGCGCGGCAAGAAGCCCCCTCATTCGATTTTCAACAAGGCCCGGTCGAGCGCTTGCGTCAGGCTGCCGCCCGTCGATAATGCCCCTGCCGGTTCGCCTGAACCGGCATTTCCCGTTTGTCCTCCACCGCTCATTTTACACAGCCTGCCTGTCGGCGCTGGGCTACACTGCCGGTAGCCCTAATGCGCTGATAAGGAAAAACAATGCGCCATTTGCCTCTACAAACCCCCAGACTGATCCTGCGCCCGTTCACCGCCGACGATCTGCCCCACTTTACCGCCTACCGCAGCCACCCAGACGTGGCGCGCTATCAAAGCTGGAGCGACTACAGCGCCGCCGAGGCACAGGCCTTTTTCGCACAGCAACGGCAGCTCGAATTCAACCGTGACGACAGCTGGTTTCAACTGGCGGTCGAGCGCCGCGAAGACGGCGCGTTGCTGGGCGATGTCGCGGTGCATTTTTTCGATGAAGGGCGTCAGGCTGAACTGGGCGTGACCTTCGATCCGGTTCATCAGCGGCAAGGACAAGCGCGCGAGGCGCTAAGCGCCGTCATCGCCCTGCTGTTCGGGCCGCTGGCGAAACACCGCATTACTGCGGTGGTAGACGCGCGTAATCTTCGCGCCGCCGCGTTGTTCAGTAAGCTGGGCTTTCGCCGTGAGGCCTGTTGGCGGCAAAACGTGTTTTTCAAAGGCGCATGGGGCGACGAATTCGGTTTCGCCCTGCTGCAAAGCGAATGGCGGGAGAATGCAAAGCATGACGCTACTGAATAAATACCTTGGGCAATACCAGTTCTCGGAGCGGCATGCGATCGCCATCACCGCACCGCAGGCGCGGATCCTGGAGGCCGTGGCCGCTTATGATCCCAGGCACGATCGCTTTTTCCGCAGCATGATAGCGCTACGCGAATTGCCCGCGCGCCTGATGCCACGCGATAAACCCAGCCCGCCGCCGTTTGGCCTGCATAACTTTTGCCTGCTTGAGCAGGATGAAAGCGCGTTGGTCTATGGCCTGATCGGCCGATTTTGGCAGGCTGAATACGGCCTGGAGCAGGTCGCCGACGGGGCGGGGTTTCTGGCTTTCGCGCAGCCCGGCGTCGCCAAACTGGCGCTGGGTTATGTCGTGAGCTCCTCCGAGGGTGGGCGCTGTCGTCTGGTGACGGAAACGCGCATCTTCTGCCCCGACGACGCCAGCCGGCGGCGGTTTACCCCCTATTGGTATGCGATTCGCCTGGTAAGCGGGTTGATACGGCGCCGTATGTTGCGCGCCATTAAAACCGCCAGCGAAAAGCAGGCAGTGAATCATTCACCAAGCTGATTTATTTAAGAGCATTCTTAGAGAATGAAAATCATTATCAGCCTATTTTTTAAACACAACAAGATAGTAATGAGAAGCCATTGACCCCGCCCCCTGCGGGGATTTTTTCGCCTATTTATCGCCTGTTTCAGGAAATACCTGCATAAACAGGAAGGTACAAGGCTTGCGCTGATAGTGGTTGATCTGCGGCACCAGCCGGGTGAAATGCTCGGTCTGACAATGCACATCCAGAGCGGCGCGATCCGGCCAGCTTTCGATAAAAATAAAATGCCCGGGATCCTGCTGGTCGATGCACAGTTCATAGCTGATGCACAGCGGCTCTTGACGGGTTTTCTCCACCAGTTCGCGATACCACGGCATAACGGTGTCAATGTGTTCCGGGTGGATAAAATCTTCAGCGATGACCTTCAGCATGTTGCGCTCCTGCATTCTGTTTTGCCGTGCCTCACCTTATCGTCCTCCCTCGCGAGATGAAAGCGCCACTCTCCAGTGTCTGTCACCGGGTTGCCAATTCGGTGATAGCGCACACAGATCTCGATCAAAGCGCTTGAACGCGCCCTGGCCCTGTGTGAACTTTCAATTAACAAAAAAGCAACACACCATTCACCATGGTGATGTCTGCATCAATCTGCCGACCCGATACGCGGCATTTTTTTCATCCTCAAAGGCCTGACCATTAGACCTTTAGGGTTTGCGAAAAAAGTCCGCTGTTACCGTCGTGTTGAGGGCAACGGCGCCAGGACGGTCCTTATGACCGACGCTTGTCATTCTCAGAAGAGAGGTTACCGCCAGTGAATCACGCCACCTATGCCGCTCCTGCGCTCAACGCCGCCATTCGCAAAACCTGGCGCAGACTGGTGCCCTTGATGTTCGCCATGTACTTCATCGCCTTTATCGACAGGGTTAACGTCGGCTTTGCCAAGGACGCAATGGCCATCGATATCGCGCTGTCGCAATCCGCCTTTGCACTGGGCGCCGGGATATTTTTTGCCGCCTATGCGCTGTTCGGCATCCCGGCCAACCTGCTGATGAACCGCTGGGGCGCCAAACGCTGGCTCAGCGCCACCACCGCGCTGTGGGGGGCGCTGTCGGCCTGCACCGGGCTGGTGACCAATGAACAGCAATTTATCGTCCTGCGGTTTCTGCTGGGGATCGCCGAAGCCGGCTTTTACCCCGGCATCCTGCTGCTGGCGTCGATCTATTTTCCCAATAAGGTGCGCGCCTCGGTGATTGGCATTTTCGTGCTCGGCGTGCCGGCGGCGCTGACGCTCGGTTCACCGCTATCGGGGGCATTGCTGGAGATGCACGGCGTGTTGGGCAAGCCCGGCTGGTTCTGGATGTTCGTGCTGGAAGGATTGCCGGCCGTCGCCCTCGGCGTCTTCGCCTTTTTCTATCTCGACGATAGCCCACGGCAGGCCCGCTTTCTGACCGAGGAAGAACGCACGGCGCTGGTGGCACAATTGGCCGATGAACAGCAGCAGACCGAAACCAGCAGCGTCAAAGCGGCGATGAGCAGCGGCAAAGTTTGGCATCTGGCGTTGATCTACGGCACCCTGCAGATCGGCGTATACGGCCTGATGTTTTTCCTGCCGTCGCAGGTCGCCTCGCTGATGGGCACCCATCTTGGCTTCAAGGCCTCGCTGGTGGCCGCCATTCCCTGGGCGTTCTCCGCGCTGGGCGTCTATTTCCTGCCGCGCTATGCCGACAGAAACACCGCCAGAAGATTACCGATCGCCGTCGGGTGCATGGTCGCGGCGGCGCTGGGTTTGGTGGTGTCTTCCTATGCCGGCCCTCTGCTCGCCATCGTCGCCCTGAGCTGTTGCGCAGTGAGTTTCCTGGCGGTACAGCCGATTTTCTGGACGTTTCCCGCCCAGGTGCTGACCGGCCCGGCGCTGGCGGCCGGCATCGGTTTTTGCACCACGCTTGGCGCCGCATTCAGCTTTTTAGCCCCGCTGATCCGCACCGAGGCGGAACAGCGTTTTCACAGCCCGCATGCCGGGCCGTTGGTGCTGGCCGCCTTTTCGCTGCTGTGCGCCACGCTGTTGTGGGCGCTCAGAAACCGGCACACCGACGTGAGCAAGCAAGACGCGGAGATCGCCGGATAGCGGCGCGTTATTTAACCCTTATTGAACCTGCGGATGGGACACTGGCACTCAGCCCTCTCGCTCGCAGGTGTTAAATGGATGAATTGACGCACATTATCGCCAAATACAGTCCGGAACCGGAGATGTTGCTGCTGCTGATTTTCCTGTTCGCGCTGGGAAAATCGGTGATCGTGGTGTCTTCCGCCCTGCCGCCCGCCTCGGTGACGCTGCTGATGGGCATCGTGGCGGGCAAGCACGCGCTGCCCTTCGGCGCAGTTTGGGCGGCCATCGCCCTCGGCGCCGCGTTGGGCTCGATCCTGTCTTTCCACTTCGGCGCGCTGCTATGCCGTCGCGATCTTGGCCGCCGGCTGCCGGCACGCTTTCACGCCCCGCTGCGCAAAGCGCAACGTTCCTTGCAAAAGCGCGGGCTGCCGCTGCTGTTCGCCTCGCGTTTTCTGGCGGTGATGCGTTACACCGTGCCGCTGATGGCCGGCATGCTGCAACTGCCGGCGCGGCGCGTCTATGCCACCGCCGCGCTCTCGGCCGCCGTCTGGGCGCTGCTTTTGATGTCGACGGCGCATTTATTCCCCGTTTCCTGACCTGAAAGATTCTTGGGCAAATGGCCCGCCCCTACGCCGACGTTGCGCCAGCGCACAGCCTCCCTTGCCGTATAAAGTACGGTGCAACATTGCAGTTTGCGCCAGATCACCTTTCTGAACATCAGTCGAAAAATGCGAATTTTTTTGCAGAATGCGCGCTTAAAACGGCGCAATGCGGGAAGAAACGAAGAAAAGTCTGAGCGTAACACGCTGATTTGGTTGGTGGGTCGTACAGGGTTCGAACCTGTGACCAATTGATTAAGAGTCAACTGCTCTACCGACTGAGCTAACGACCCAACGCGGTAAATTGTCCTCCTCGTCGGAGGCGCTGTCAAACGCTTACACCCATTACTTTTTCTCATGCGAATTTTACAACCCTTTGTTTAATCAACGAGATAAGCCGCATAAGGTCTGTTAATCCCACCGTTTGAAGAGTAATCTTCCGCTCCCTGAACGTCCGATTTGCCTCCTCTCGTGTAAAGATTGATCGACTTTTATCCCGCGTATAAATGTTGTAAACATGTTGCACAAAGGTGGCGTTATTGCACTACCTTACTAAAGCCGGACCAACCGGATAAATGTATAAAAAAGAGCCACTTCAGAGCTCGCGACTTCACTAATGACAGGTAAAACAGGACATCATCAGATGGTAGATCACTCTAAAATAGCGACTGACGCGACGCCCGCTTCAGAAGATCATCTACGGCGAAACCTCACTAACCGACATATTCAACTGATCGCCATCGGCGGCGCCATCGGCACCGGCCTGTTTATGGGTTCCGGTAAAACCATCAGCCTGGCCGGCCCCTCGATCATCTTCGTGTACATGATCATCGGCTTTATGCTGTTCTTCGTGATGCGCGCCATGGGCGAGCTGCTGCTGTCCAATCTGGAATACAAATCGTTCAGCGATTTCGCCGCGGATCTGCTCGGCCCGTGGGCCGGTTTCTTCACCGGCTGGACCTACTGGTTCTGCTGGGTGGTCACCGGCATCGCCGACGTCGTGGCGATCACCGCCTACGCCCAGTTCTGGTTCCCCGAGCTGTCACAGTGGATCGCTTCACTGCTGTGCGTGCTGTTGCTGCTCGGCCTTAATCTGGCGACGGTGAAAATGTTCGGCGAAATGGAGTTTTGGTTTGCGATGATCAAAATCGTCGCCATCGTTGGGCTGATTGTCGCCGGGCTGGTGATGATCGCCATGCAGTTCCAGTCGCCGACCGGCACCGTGGCCTCATTCACCCATCTGTGGAATGACGGCGGCATGTTCCCGAAAGGCATCAGCGGCTTCTTCGCCGGCTTCCAGATCGCGGTATTCGCCTTCGTCGGCATTGAGCTGGTGGGCACCACCGCCGCGGAAACCAAGGATCCGGAGAAGTCGCTGCCGCGCGCCATCAACTCGATTCCGATCCGCATCATCATGTTCTACGTGTTCGCCCTGATCGTCATCATGTCGGTAACGCCGTGGAACTCCGTGGTGCCTGACAAGAGCCCGTTCGTTGAGCTGTTCGTGCTGATTGGCCTGCCGGCCGCGGCCAGCGTAATCAACTTCGTGGTGCTGACCTCCGCCGCCTCTTCCGCCAACAGCGGCGTGTTCTCCACCAGCCGCATGCTGTTCGGGCTGGCGCAGGAAGGCGACGCGCCGAAATCGTTCGCTAACCTGTCCAAGCGCGCGGTGCCGGCCAACGGCCTCACCTTCTCCTGTATCTGCCTGCTGGGCGGCGTGGTGCTGATTTACCTGATCCCGAACGTGATGACGGTCTTCACTCTGGTGACCACCGTATCGGCGATTCTGTTCATGTTCGTCTGGACCATCATTTTGTGCTCATACCTGGTCTACCGTAAACGACGCCCGGCGCTGCACCAGAAATCGATCTACAAAATGCCTGCCGGCAAACTGATGTGCTGGGTGTGCATGGCGTTCTTCGTGTTCGTGCTGGTGCTGCTGTCGCTGCGCGAAGACACCCGCCAGGCGCTGATCGTCACCCCGCTGTGGTTCATCGTGCTCGGCCTGTCTTACGTGTTCCTGCGCAAGAAGAAAACCGCGTGATGCAAAAAGGGGCGGATCTCTCCGCCCCTTTCTTTTTACGCCTCTGCGCTAATCCGCTTCCGTCGCCACCGCCGCTTTATCCTTGCGTCGCACGCGCAGCTCGCTGACCACCACCCCAATCACGATCAACGCGCCCCCCAATAGCGCCACGCCCGGTAAACGCTCACCGGCGAGCCGCCCGACGATGCCCGCCCAGACCGGTTCACCGGCGTAGATCACCGTAGCGCGCGTGGGTGAAACGCTGCGCTGCGCCCAGTTCATGGTCAGCTGAATCAACGCGCTGGCCAGCCCCAGCCCTATGGCGCTGTACAGCAGGTAATCCGAATACGGCGGCGGCGACTCGCCGGTCGGCGCCATCATCAAAAATGAGGCCAGCGAGGCGGTCGCCAGCTGTACTATGGTCACCCGGCGGATATTCACCTTGCCGGCGAAAGCGCCGATGAGGATGATCTCTGCCGCCATGCCCAGCGTGCCGGCCAGCGTCAGAATTTCGCCGAGGCTCAGCGTCATGTCGGTGCTGCTCGGCGCCGCCAGCAGCATCAGGCCGGTAAAGGCCAGCAGAATACCGATCCACGACATGATGCCGGGGAACCGCCCCAGCACCAGCCATTGCAACAGCGGCACGATCGGCACATACATGGCGGTGATGAACGCCGACTGGCTGCTGGTGATGGTCTGCAGGCCGACGGTTTGCATGCTATAGCCGAACATGATCGCCAGCCCGATCAGCACGCCCGCCTTCAGTTCATACAGGGTCAGGCCGCGCAGCACGCGCAGCGAAAACAGCGTCAACGCCAGCGTGGCGGTGGCGAAACGCAGGCCGACAAAAAAGAACGGCCCGCTGACTTGCATCGCGTGGTGCACCGCCAAAAAGGTGCCACCCCAGATCATGGTGATGAAAATCAACACCGCTTCCGGCAGCCTGATCTGCGGAACCACGGCGGAAATAAAGGATTTTTTTGCTGCTGACACCGGCTTGCCCTTCCTGCTGAGTGCAATATAATGCACATATCCTGCCAGTATGAGATAAAGTCCGGCGATGAGCAATACGGCGCATAACGCGAAAACCGATCCCCCCAAAGTGCTGCAGTACCTGAGCAACAATCTGCGCGGCTACCGCCAACAGGCGGGCCTGAGCCAGATGGCGCTGGCCGAACTTTCCGGCGTCAGCCGCCGCATGCTGGCGGGCATCGAGGCCGGCGATCGCAACGTCAGCCTGGCGGTGCTCGACAAGATTGCCGCCGCCCTGGCGATTTCCTTTACCGATCTGATCCAGGCGCCGGAAGCGCGCGGCAGCCACCTGGTGGGAGAGTTGGCCTGGCAAGGCGCACAGCCGGGCAGCCAGGCGCTGTTCGCCGCCAGCGTGCCGGCGCGCCAACGGGCCGAGCTGTGGGAATGGACGCTGATGCCGGGCGAGCGCTATGACTCGGCGCCGGACGCCGAAGGCTGGAGCGAGATGATCTATGTGATTGCCGGCACCCTGACGTTGGAACTGGAACAAGGCACGTTGACGCTCAGCGCCGGCGCTGCGCAAACTTTCAACAGCGATCAACGTTACGCTTACGCCAACCACGGCGATCTCCCGCTGCGCTTTATTCGCAACGTCGCCTTCTGACTGCCCGCCAGCCCGCGCCGGCGGCGGATGTCGTGTCGCTGTCGTGCCGCTGTCGTGGCGCCGCCACCCCGCGCCTCCTACACTGGATGACAGTGACAGCGAACTCGGGAGTGCATCATGCAAAAGTACCGCATCAGGCCGTTACGTCTGGAAAAAGGCTGGTCGCAGGAGCAGCTGGCGACCATCGCCGGCCTCAGCACCCGCACCGTACAGCGGATTGAAAACGGCGAACAGGCCAGCCTGGAAACCTTGACCGCAATCGCCGCCGCGCTGGGCGTGCAGGTCCGCGATCTCAACGCACAGCCGCAACAGACAATGGAGGAGGAGGAGCCTGACGAACAGCGCCTTCGTAGCCAGGTCGCGGCAGAAGGCAAACTGCTGAGCATGGCGGTGCGTTTCGCCGTGATTGGCGTGATGTTGTTCGCCATTAATTGGTTTACCCACCCGCACTATCTCTGGTCGCTGTGGGCGATCGGCGGCATGAGCATCGCGCTGGTCATGCGGGCGGTGCGCACTCTGCTGCTGCGCAACGTCTTCAGCCGCTGGCAGGAACAGCGGCTGGCGCAAAAACTCAGGCGTCTGCCGTGAGCGTTAGCCACTCGGCCAGCCGGGCCAACGCGCTGCCCGGCACGATCGCCTGCGGCGACAGCAGGTAATAGCCGCTGCCGTCGGGCGTAAAACCGAACGGCGCACTCAACAAACCGGCGGCCAGATCGTCTCGCACTTGCAACCACGGGCCGATCGCGATGCCAAGACCGGCAACCGCCGCCTGCAGGCTGAAATAGAAATGATCAAAGCGCTGCTCCGAATGTCCTGCCAACGTCATCCCCTGCTGCTGCGCCCAGTGCCGCCAGGCATCCGGCCGGGTGGCGGAATGCAGCAGTTTAGTGCCGGGCCGCAAACTCCGCAGGCTGCCCTCGGCGATCGTCATCCTTGCCAACGCCTCGGGTTGGCACACCGGCCCAACCTTTTCACTGAACAGCGCCAGGCTATGCACCTGCTTTCCCCAATCGAAGTCATTGCGCCTGATCGCCGCCGTAATGCCGTCATGGAACGAAAACGGCCCGCCACCGGCCACCAGCTGTAAGTTGATATCCGGGTGCGCCTGCTGAAAAGCCGGCAGGCGCGGGATCAGCCAACGCATCAACAAGGTCGGTTCACAGGACAAGACCAGCGGCGCGTCGAGCGCCTGCTGGCGCAGTTCCAGCGCGGTATGATCCAGAATGCCGAATGCCTGCTGCGTCGCCTGAAACAGCTTGCGCCCCGCCGCCGTGAGCAGAACCCGCCGATGGCGGCGCTCAAACAACGCCACGCCCAGCTCCTCTTCCAGCGCCCGCACCGCCCGGCTGACGGCGCCGTGCGTCAAATTCAGCCCCTGCGCCGCCTGCGTAAAACTTTCCAGCCGCGCGGCGGCCTCGAAGCAACGCAGCCCGCCCAACGGCAACGGCCTGCCGGTTTTGCGTGAGTTTTTCTCACCGATACTGTCACTATTCATCGTTTGTCACCGAGAAAAATTACTCTTATAAATCAGTCACTCTATTGATAAACATCGCAAGGATAACTATGACTGAACTCATCGCTGTCGTCACCATTACTTTACTCGCCGTGATAAGCCCGGGGCCGGACTTTGCCATGGTCTCGCGCAATAGCCTGTTGCTTTCGCGCCGCGCCGGCGTCTTGACCGCCTGCGGCATTGGCGCCGGGGTGCTGGTCCATGTCAGCTATACGCTGATTGGCGTCGGCGTATTGATTCAACAGTCGCCCTGGTTGTTTAACCTGCTTAAAGCCATCGGCGCCGCCTACCTGATCTACTTCGGCGTTACGCTGCTGCGCAACGCGGCGCACCATGATGCAGCCCCCACAACAGCGCCGGCCGCCATCAGCGATTTCGCCGCCTTGAAAACCGGCTTTCTCACCAACGCGTTAAACCCGAAAACCACCATCTTCATCGTCAGCCTGTTCATGCAGGTGGTTTCTCCGCACACCCCGCTCGGCGTGCAAATCGGCTATGGTCTTTTTATCGCCGCCGTCCATATCTTCTGGTTTGCCGCCGTCGCGCTGCTATTTTCCGCACCGGGCGTCAATGCGCGCTTTTTGCGTTTGCGCCGCGGCATCGATCGTACCTTTGGCGGGCTGCTGATCGCCTTTGGCGCCCTGCTGGCGATCGCCGGCATCAGGTAACGTCGTAACGCCAAGTTCGTCATTCGCTTCTATGCTTATCAGGGGTTTTTGTTAATCATCTGAGCGGGAGTACGGAACATGACGAAACTGTTGGTGCTTTATTACTCAATGTACGGCCACATCGAACGCCTGGCGCAGGCGGTGGCCGAAGGGGCGAATCGGGTCGATAACGTGGACGTGACGGTCAAACGCGTGCCGGAAACCATGACGCCGGAAGCCTTCGCCAAGGCCGGGGGCAAGCAACACCAGCAGGCGCCGGTCGCCACCCCGCAAGAGCTGGCGGACTATGACGGCATTATTTTCGGCACGCCGACCCGCTTCGGCAATATGGCCGGGCAAATGCGCACCTTCCTCGATCAGACCGGCGGCCTGTGGGCTTCCGGCGCGCTGTACGGCAAGGTAGGCAGCGTCTTCTCCTCCACCGGCACCGGCGGTGGCCAGGAACAGACCATCAGTTCGACCTGGACCACGCTGGCACACCACGGTTTCATCATCGTGCCGATCGGCTATGCGACGCAGGAGCTGTTTGACGTTTCACAGGTGCGCGGCGGCACCCCGTATGGCGCCACCACCATCGCCGGCGCCGACGGTTCGCGGCAGCCGAGCAACGAAGAGCTGACCATTGCCCGTTATCAGGGCGAACACGTGGCCAAAATCACCGCCAAGCTGAAAAGTTAAGCGCCCTCCAGCCTCGTGATCCAAAGGGCCGCGCATTCGCACGGCCCCATCTTGTTGCCGACCCGCCGCAAGGTTAGAATGCCCCTCCCCCGGCCATTCAACGTCTGAAGGCCAGGCCCGAATTCGTTCTGCCCGTCGCTCATCCGCTTTCAGCCCGAGGACGGGCGTTCTGTTTTTTGCGCACAGCGAAGGGAATAAGTCAGTGTCTAAAGATTTTGATGAACTAATAAGAGACATGGATCTTATTATTGAAAATGTAGACAGCTTCAAGGCTCTGGCTCCGCGCGCGCCCGAGCCGGCTCCGGCCCCGCCGCCGCCGGTTCATCACTACGACTCGTTCTGCGAAAACATCGCGCTGAAAGTCGTCTTGAAGGTGCTGCTGTCTTCGGTGGACAAGATAGTCAAAGTGCAGATCGCCAACAAGGTCGAACAGGAAATCGCCCAGATCGAACAGCAAGTGGTGCGCGCCGGCGGCGGCCCGGTGTCACCGGGCGATCTGGCGCAGATGACGCACTACGTTCGCCGCACGGTCAACGACCTGCTGGAATAACCCCCTTTGAAACGGCGTCTGTTGGACGCCGTTTTTATTTCCGCCGTATTTAACGTGTGGCCTGGCTGTACCATGACTGACACATTCACAACATGAATATGTTGCATTGTTGTATTCGTTTCACTGCGATAAGTTTAATTTACTGTAAATATATACAGTGTTTTTTAACTTATTGAGGATATGAATATGCGCTTTAACAACAAGATGTTGGCCTTGGCCGCCCTGCTGTTCGCCGCGCAGGCGTCGGCCGACACGCTCGAATCCATCGACAACTGCGCGGTCGGCTGCCCGACCGGCGGCAGTAGCAACGTGTCTATCGTGCGTCATGCTTATACGTTGAACAACAACAGCACCACCAAGTTCGCCAACTGGGTGGCCTATCACATCACCAAAGACACGCCGGCCAGCGGCAAGACGCGCAACTGGAAAACCGATCCGGCGCTCAACCCGGCGGACACGTTGGCGCCCGCCGATTACACCGGCGCCAACGCCGCGCTGAAGGTCGATCGCGGTCATCAGGCGCCGCTGGCCTCGCTGGCGGGCGTCTCCGACTGGGAATCGTTGAACTACCTGTCCAACATCACGCCGCAAAAGTCCGATCTGAACCAGGGCGCCTGGGCGCGGCTGGAAGATCAGGAACGCAAGCTGATCGATCGCGCCGATATCTCCTCGGTCTATACCGTGACCGGGCCGCTGTATGAGCGCGATATGGGCAAACTGCCGGGCACCCAGAAAGCGCACACCATCCCCAGCGCCTACTGGAAGGTGATTTTCATCAACAACAGCCCGGCAGTGAACCACTATGCCGCCTTCCTGTTCGACCAGAACACGCCGAAGGGCGCCGATTTCTGCCAATTCCGCGTGACGGTGGACGAGATCGAGAAACGCACCGGCCTGATCATCTGGGCCGGTCTGCCGGACGACGTGCAGGCTTCGCTGAAGGGCAAACCCGGCGTTCTGCCGGAGTTGATGGGCTGCAAAAACTGACGAAAAAACCCGCCGAAGCGGGTTTATTCTTCACGCGGGCGCCGGCGGATTATTCCGTCAGCGCCTTTTGCGCGGCGGCCAACTCACGCTGACGGGGTGAGGCTACCGCGTGATCGCGCGCCAACAGCGTATACACCGTCGGCAACACAAACAGGGTAAACAGCGTGCCCACCAGCATGCCGGAGACGATCACCAGCCCCAGGCCGAAGCGACTGACAGCCCCGGCGCCGCTGGCGAACAGCAGCGGGATCAAACCGAACACCATCGCCCCGGTGGTCATCAGAACCGGCCGCAGACGAATTTGCGCCGCCTGCAAAATCGCGGCGCGCCGCGTCAGCGCCTGATGCAACTGCAGCTCGTTGGCGAACTCCACCATCAGAATGCCGTGCTTGCTGATGAGCCCGATCAGGGTCACCAGACCGACCTGGGTATAGATATTCATCGTGGCGTAGCCCAGCGCCAGCGGCAGCAAGGCGCCGCAGATCGACAGCGGCACGGTGATGAGGATAATCAGCGGATCTTTCAGGCTCTCGTACTGCGCCGCCAGCACCAGGTAAATGATCACCAACGCCGCCAGGAACGCGAACGCCAGCGCGCTGCCCTCCTGGGTGTATTGGCGCGAATCCCCCTGCCAGTCGTGGCTAAATTCGGCCGGCAGCGCATTGGCCTGCCGTTCGAGGAAAGCCACCGCTTCGCCCATCGAAACGCCGGGCGCGGGAATCGCCTGCAGGGTGGCGGCGTTCTGCTGGTTGAACTGGGTCAGCTTGTTCGGTTCGACCTTAACGGCCACCGATACCACGGTGGAGAGCGGCACCAGCGTATTGTCCTGAGCGCGAACATATTGCCGCGCCAGCGCCTGCGGCGTCAGCCGTTGTTCGCGCAGGCTCTGCGGGATAACGTCATAAGCGCGCCCGTCCATCCCGAAGCGGTTGAGGTAGTTCTCTCCCACCAGCACCGCCAACGATTCACCGATGTCGCTCATGCGTATCCCCAGACTGTTGGCCTTGGCGCGATCGATGTGCACCTCCGCCAGCGGGTTGTTGTAGTCCAAATCGCTGTCCACCACCATAAACAGGCCGCTGTTTCTGGCGTTCTGTTTCACCTCCTCCAGGGTGCGGTACAGCTGCGGGTAGTCCTGCGGCGTACGCAGCACCATCTGCACCGGCAGCCCCCCGGTGGAGCCTGGCAAGGCGGGCAGCTGGAAGGCGAAAATGCTGGTGCCTTCAACATCGTTCACCGCCCGTTGCAGATCGGCCTGCACCGCCGACGCCGAGCGCTGGCGCGCCTGCCACAGCGTCAGATTGATGCCGCCGATGCCGGACGCCGTGCCGTCGCTGCCGTTGATGATCCAGCGGCTTTCGGTTTCCGGCATGCGGTTGTAAACCTCGTCCAGCTTGTAGGCAAAGCGTTCGACATAGTTCAGGTTGGCCTGCTGCGGCGCCTTGATGGCGGTCAGTACGATGGCCTGATCCTCGGTCGGCGCCAGCTCGCGCTGCGGCATCAGGTACAATAGCGGCAGGCTGATCATCACCAGCAACGCCAGCGTGCCGGTCAGCCAACGGTGGTGCAGCGAGAAATCCAGCGCGCGCGCATAGCGCCGCGTCAGGCCGCCGAAGAACCACTCGGCGGCGTGCGCCACGCGCCCTTCGCTCTGTTTGGCCGGCAGCAGGAGCGAGCTCATCACCGGCGACAGCGTCAGCGCCACCACGCCGGACACCACCACCGCCCCGGCCAGCGTCAGCGCGAATTCGCGAAACAGCGCGCCGGTCAGCCCGCCCATCAGGCCGATCGGCGCATAGACCGCGGCCAGCGTCAGGGTCATGGCGATCACCGGCCCGGCCACCTCGCGTGCGCCGATCATCGCCGCCGCCAGCGGCGTTTTCCCCTCTTCGATATGGCGATGCACGTTTTCCACCACCACGATGGCGTCGTCCACCACCAAACCGATCGCCAGGACCATCGCCAGCAGCGTCAGCAAATTGACGCTGAAGCCGAAGGCCAGCATCAGCCCGGCAGCGCCAAGTATCGACAGCGGAATGGTCACCACCGGGATCAACACGGTGCGCAGCGACCCCAGACACAGGTAGATCACCGCCACAACGATCGCCAGCGCTTCGAGCAGGGTATGCACCACTTCATCGATCGAGGCCTGAATAAAGCGCGCGGTCTCGAACGCCAGCGCCATCTTCACGCCCGGCGGCTGCATCTTGTCGATAGCCGGCATCAGGTGACGAATGCCGTCGACGATCACCAGCGGGTTGCCGGTCGGCGTAGGGAAGACGCCGAGAAACACCGCCGGTTCGCCATCCATCAAGGCGCTGGTTTCCGTGGCAGCGGCGCCCAGCTCCACGGTGCCGACGTCTTTCAAGCGCACCAGACCGTTGCCGTCGTTGCGCACCACCAGATTGCGAAACTCCTCTACGCTGGTGAGATCGGTATTCACCCGCACGTTGGCAACCACATACTGCCCTTTCACCTTGCCCGGCGCCGCCTGGTAGTTGTTGCGCCGCACCGCATCGGCCACGTCGGCAGCGGTCAGACCGCGGCCGGCCAGCCGATCGCTGTCCAGCCACAGGCGCATCGCCATTTTTTGCCCGCCGAACACTTCAACCTTGGCGACGCCGTCGATGGTGGTGAACATCGGTTCCACCACCCGCGTCAGGTATTCGCTCAGCGCCGGCGTGGACAGCGTTTTACTGGAAAAACCGACATAGGCCACGGCGGTGGCTTCACCGGCGGAACGCTCAATCACCGGATCGTAAGCCTGCTCCGGCAGCTTATAGCGCACCTGGTTGACCTTGGCCATCACTTCGGTCAGCGCCTGGGTGGAGTCGCGGTTCAGCGCCATGCGCACCGTCACCACGCTGCGCCCCTGCACCGAGGAGGAAGAAAGGTAGTCAACGCCCTCGACGGAGGACACCGCCTGGGCGATCGGCTGCGTAACAAAGCCCTGCATCAGCTCGGACGACGCGCCGGGATAGTCGGTGCTGATGGTGATGGTAGAGTTTTCCAGCAGCGGGTATTGGCGGATCGGCAGTTTGCTGAGCGCCAGCGCGCCGAACAGCAGAATCAAGGTGCTGACCACCAGCGCCAGCACCGGCCGGCGCACGAACAGATCGGTAAATGTCATCGGTCTCTCCTCAGGAACCGGCCTGGGCGGCGCTCAGAGCATCCTGCGCCACCGGCTCGGCCGCCATGCCGTCGCTCAGTTTGAGCTGGCCCGAAGTCACCACCCGCTCGCCTTCCTGCAGGCCGCTGACGATCTCGACGCGCCCGTCATTGCGTTCGCCCACGGTGACCGAGACGCGCTTGACCGTCATGCCCTTTTCACCCTGCTGCGCGACGAACACGGTATCGCCGTACGCCGTATAGGTCAGCGCCGTTTCCGGCACCGTCAGCACCGCCACGCGCTGTTGCTGCGTGACGCGAATGCCGGCGTACATGCCGGCCTTCAGCAATCCCTGGCGGTTAGTCAACGTCGCCTGCACCTGCACGGTGCGGGATTTGCCGATCATCGGATCGATAGCGGTAATAACGGCGGGGAAAGCGCGCTCGGGATAGGCGCCGACCTGCACCGACACCGCCTGGCCCAACGCCAGTCCGGCGCTGCTTTGTTCGTCCAGCGAGAAATTGACCCGCAGCGTATCGGCATCCACCAGATTGGCCACCGCCTCGGCGGCGTTGAGGTATTGCCCTTCATGCACGCGGCGAATGCCGATGACGCCGGAGAACGGCGCGCGGATCGCCTTTTGCGCGATTTTGGCCTGCGTTTCCTGCACCGCACCGAGCGCCATATCCCGTTCGGCCAGCGCATCGTCCAACTGCTGCCGCGCGGTGGCGTTGAGGTTCATCAGCTTGCGCATGCGCGCCAGCAGCAGATCGGCATTGCGCAGCTGCGCCTGCAGGCGCACCAGCTCAGCCTGCTCGACCGCATCGTTGAGCTGCACCAGCAGTTGCCCCTGCCGTACCGTTTGGCCGGATTCGAACAGGATGCGCGTGATGCGGCCGCTGGTCTCTGCCGCCACTTCCACCTGACTGGCCGCCTCCAGCTCGCCTACGCCGGCGTAACTGCGCGCCGCCTGTTCACGCAGGGCGGGCGCCAGCGCCACTTTCACCGGCGGATAGGCCGGCGCGCCTTCGCTTTGCCGGGCGGTGGATCGCATCGCTACCGCAGCGACGGCGAGCGCCGCCAGCAGCGCGGCAATAATGAGGTATCGTTTCATCATGTAACGGTTTCTTCCTGATTTTACAGCCAAAGCCACCCTTCCCCCGACGCAGCGCAGGCGGGTGACGAAAGATGCCGGTTGCCAAGCCCGGCTGGCTGCACTATAAAACCTCAGGTTAACTTTAGGTCAAGCCGAGGAACGTGGAATGGCAAGAAATGAACCGATTAACACCTATCGGCTATTGACCGTTGGGGAAGTGGCGAAGCGCAGCGGCGTGGCGGTATCCACGTTGCACTTTTACGAAAGCAAGGGATTGATTCAGGCAACGCGCAACGCCGGTAACCAGCGCCGCTACACGCCGGTGGTGTTGCGCTACATCGCGGTGATCAAGATCGCGCAAAGCGCGGGCATTCCGCTGGAGGAGATCCGCGCCACGCTGGGCCGCTTTCCCGGCGGCAGCAAGCTGACCTCAGAACAATGGGGGCTTTTGTCCTCCGCCTGGCGCAAAACGCTCGATGAGCGCATTCAACGGCTAACGGTGCTGCGCGACCATCTCGACAGCTGCATCGGCTGCGGCTGCCTGTCGCTCGCCGACTGCCCGCTGCGCAACCCAAACGATATTTTGGGCCAACAGGGCGCCGGCGCACAGATTCTCGAACATGGCGCCGGAAAGGACCGATGAGCGAGACGGCGGCTCACTGGAGCTTCCCAGCCCATTCCTCTCAGGGATAGATGATGTTCAACGTGGCCGAGGTGTTAATTTCCCCCTGCGTCACGCCATCACGCTGATAAGGGTAATAATAAGCGCCCATGCCGATGATGAAATGACTGTTCAGGCTGCCGCCGGCGGCGACGTGAAACAGTGAGGTGGCGCGGTCGGCAATGTCTTCCTGCTGCATGTTCTGGCAGCTGATGTTCAGCGAGAACGGCGTGTAGCCGGGTTGGTTGTCATTCACCACCTGCGCCACGCCCATTTTGGGCAACCTGACCGTCAGGCCGGCGTTGAGGGTGAGCAGAGAGGCAGCGAAGAAACACAAGGGGGCGCGCTCTTGGCAAACACGCCCCAGATAACGGTTGGGGAGGCGGGAGGACTATTTTACCGACATATCCGTGCGGACGATGCCATGGTTTTTCATCACCTCTTCCATTGTGAGGTTCTCATCGTACGGCGTGTCGTCCACCACAACGTCTTGCGGGCGGACATAAGGTTTGGTCGCGCGTTTGAACATCCACCACCATACGAACACCAGGAAAGCGCCGGACTTCAAAAAGATCATGGTCCATAAGGCGACTTGATACCAGTTCATCTCTGTCTCCATAAGAGCATTAAGCAAAATTGATAAGGCGGCGTTGCTTGTCGCAGCGGTCACGCCTGGCAACAGCAGGCATCCGAGCGGCCGACCTTGATAGGTGCATAATCTCACCGACGCATGGCCCTTATCAATAGCCGATCGCGTTTCCTGCAGAAGCGCCCCGGTTTATCCGCACGCAAAAGCAAAAAACCCCGTGCTCAGAGAGCACGGGGTCAGAATGTATGGCGGAGGAGCAGAGATTCGAACTCTGGAACGGTTTCCCGTCGACGGTTTTCAAGACCGTTGCCTTCAGCCACTCGGCCACCCCTCCGCAACGACGCGCACTATAAACAGACCTTATTCGCTTGTAAAGCCCGAACGCGTTCAACCGCGCGAAAAATCGCCGCAGGCAAAGCAAGCGGCGATCAAACGAACACCCACCCCGCTGTTGCCATAATGATAACTAAGGGTAAAGATTGGTAAACAAACTTTAATCAAGCCCTTGCGCTGCCTATCATCGGGATTATTTTGTGATGGCCTGATAAGAGAGAGCATTATGGACCGCATTGTCGTCTCATCATCTTCGCGCGACTCGCTGCTCAGCACGCATAAAGTCCTGCGCAACACCTATTTCCTGTTATCCCTGACCCTGGCTTTCTCAGCCCTGACCGCGACCGCCAGTACAATGTTGGGTCTGCCTGCGCCAGGCTTGTTGCTGATGCTGGTCGGTTTCTACGGCCTGATGTTCCTGACCCATAAACTGGCCAACAGCCCGGCGGGCATTCTGGCGGCTTTCGCGCTGACCGGTTTCATGGGATACGCCCTCGGCCCGATCCTCAGTTCGTTCCTGAACGCGGGCGCGGGCGATCTGATCATGCTGGCGCTGGGCGGCACCGCCGCGGTGTTCTTCTGCTGCTCGGCGTATGTGCTGACCACCCGTAAAGACATGTCGTTCCTGTCCGGCATGATGATGGCCGGTTTTGTGGTGCTGCTGGTGGCGGTGATCGCCAACCTGTTCCTGCAGATCCCTGCTCTGCACCTTGCTATCAGCGCGCTGTTCATCCTGTTCTCCGCCGGCGCGATCCTGTGGGAAACCAGCAACATCATTCACGGCGGCGAGACCAACTACATTCGCGCCACCGTTAGCCTGTACGTGTCGCTCTACAACATGTTCATCAGCCTGTTGAGCATTCTGGGCTTCGCCCGCAGCAACTGATCGCGCGTTACGCATGTCTTCCAGGCCCCGCTCCGGCGGGGCTTTGTTTTTTGCGGCCGAAAAAATTTGCTAAACTGGCGGCCGTTCCGAATTATCCGTTATCGAGGCAGTATGTTGGAGTTTGAAGGTCAGGTTATCGACACTGACGCGCAGGGCTATCTGAAAAACAGCGCCGACTGGCATGAGGGCCTGGCGCCGCTGCTGGCCGCGCAGGAAGAGATCGTGCTCACCGAAGCACACTGGGAAGTGGTGCGCTTCGTGCGCGACTTCTATCAGGAATTCAATACGTCGCCGGCTATTCGCATGCTGGTCAAAGCCATGGCGCAGAAATACGGCGAAGAAAAAGGCAACAGCCGCTATCTGTATCGCCTGTTCCCGAAAGGGCCGGCCAAACAAGCCACCAAAATCGCCGGCTTGCCGAAACCGGTGAAATGCATCTGACCGCGCCGCCCGCAGCGCCGCTGCAGGCGAGCATTTAATAGCGAATGCCAAACCCGGCGTAATCGGCCCCCCCCTGCGGTTCCACCAGCACGCGTTCAACGCGCGCGCTGCGCGGGCCGCCCTGTTTCAACCACTCCACCAGCTTATCCACCTGCGCCTGTGTGCCGCAGGCCACCACCTGAACGCTGCCGTCATCGAGATTGCGCGCATAGCCGGTCACCCCCAACGCCTCGGCCTGCCGCTGAGTGGAATAGCGGAACCCTACCCCCTGCACCACGCCATACACATACGCAGCAATGCAAACTTGTGTCATAATCGCCCCCTTAATTCAGTTTTCATTATGGCATTGCCGTGCCTTTGCACCGCCATGTCACTCTTTCTATCCTAGCTGGCAGCATTATTAATTATGACCGTACGCCTGTTTCTCGCCAAAGGACGTGAAAAGTCCTTACTCCGTCGCCACCCTTGGGTGTTCTCCGGCGCCGTTCAACGTGTTGAGGGTAAAGCCCTCTCCGGTGAAACCATCGATATCCTCGACAGCCAGGGCAAGTGGCTGGCGCGCGGCGCCTATTCGCCCGAGTCGCAGATCCGCGCACGCGTCTGGACTTTCCAGCAGGATGAAGAGATTAACATCGATTTCTTCATTCGCCGCCTGCAGCAAGCGCAAAGCTGGCGCGACTGGGTCGCGCAGCGTGACGGTCTGGACGGATACCGCCTGATCGCCGGCGAGTCCGACGGCCTGCCGGGCATCACTATCGATCGCTTCCAGAATTTCCTGGTGCTGCAGCTGCTGTCCGCCGGTGCCGAATACCAGCGCCCGGCCCTGCTTTCCGCCCTGCAGCATTGCTACCCGGAATGTTCGATTTACGATCGCTCCGACGTTGCGGTGCGTAAAAAAGAAGGCCTGCCGCTGGCGCAGGGCCTGGTGCTGGGCGATTTGCCGCCGGAACTGCTGCCGATCGCTGAACACGGCATGAAGCTGCTGGTGGACATTCAGCAAGGGCACAAGACCGGTTTCTACCTCGACCAACGCGACAGCCGCCTGGCGGCGCGGAACTACTCTGCCGGCCGCCGAGTGCTGAACTGCTTCTCCTACACCGGCGCCTTCGCCGTTTCCGCTCTGATGGGCGGCTGCGCGCAGGTGATCAGCGTGGATACCTCGCAGGCGGCGCTGGACATCGCCAAACAGAACGTCGAACTCAACAGACTGGATCTGAACAAGGCGGAGTTCGTTCGCGATGACGTGTTCCAGCTGCTGCGCAACTACCGCGCTCAAGGCGAAAAATTCGATCTGATCATCATGGATCCGCCGAAATTCGTCGAGAACAAGAATCAGCTGGCCAGCGCCTGCCGCGGCTACAAAGACATCAACATGCTGGCGCTGCAGTTGCTGAATCCAGGCGGCATTCTGCTCAGCTTCTCCTGCTCCGGCCTGATGCCGACCGACCTGTTCCAGAAAATTTTGGCCGATGCCGCTGTAGATGCCGGACGTGATGTACAATTTATAGAGCAGTTCCGCCAGGCTGCCGATCACCCGGTGATCGCCACGTATCCTGAGGGGCTGTATCTGAAAGGCTTCGCTTGTCGGGTGATGTAACTTGAAATGCGCTGCCTTGCCCCCATATATGAGCAAGGCATTGTTTCTCAGGAGGTCATCATGATTGCCAGCAAATTCGGTATCGGACAACAGGTTAGGCATAAACTGCTGGGGTATTTGGGGGTCGTTATCGATATCGACCCGGAATACTCTTTAGAACAACCCAAAGCTGACGAGATAGCGGCGAACGACGAACTGCGTTCCGCCCCTTGGTACCACGTGGTGATGGAAGACGAGGAAGGCCAACCGGTGCACACCTATCTGGCGGAAGCGCAGCTGGATGGCGAGCCCCAGGAAGCGCATCCCGAACAACCATCGCTGGATGAACTGGCGGAATCCATCCGTCACCAGTTACAGGCGCCACGTTTGCGCAATTGACCGCGCCAAGACCTGAGAAACCCCGAGAGGGCCCGGCATCGTGCCAGGCCCTTTTTTTATTTAGCGCTCCAGCCCTAAACGCGGGATTTCTATTTTCGGGCAGCGATCCATCACTACGCGCAGCCCAGCCTGTTGCGCCAGCGCTGCCGCCTGATCGTTGATCACCCCTATCTGCAACCACAGCGCCCTGGCGCCGATCGCTATCGCCTCTTGCGCCACGCCGTAAGCCGCCTCCGAATTGCGAAACACGTCAACCATATCCACCGGCTGTGGGATAGCGGCCAGCGTAGGGTAAACCTGCTGCCCCAGCAGCGTCTGCCCCGCCAGTTTTGGGCTGACCGGGATCACCTGATACCCTTGTGCCAACAGATATGCCATCACACCATAACTGGGCCGCGACGGGTTATCGCTGGCGCCGACCAGCGCGATGGTTTTCACCTGCTGCAACAACTCAACAATCTCTTGATCTTGCATCTTCAACTCCCGTTTATCACTGCGTCACTTTCCATTTCGAGTGTAACCGATCGGCATTCGCTCGGTTAAACGCTAATGCGAAGGAAACTTCACCGCAATCTTATGGTCAGAGGCTGTCGCGGTTCAGCTGCGCACGGTCGTGTCTAATCGCGATAAAATATGTAAAAATGTAAACAAAATACCCGATTGAAAAATTTTGACACAACCTATGCCGTGTTCAACACTTAGAGCTACGTCACTTTATAAGGAGATAATGATGAAATTTGGTCTGGTGGTTGCGGCGTTGCTCAGCATCAGTATGCCTGCCGCGGCTACGACCCTGAAACTCTCCCCGGACATCGACCTGCTGGTGGTCGACGGCAAGAAAATGACAGGTTCGTTGTTAAAAGGTGCCGACAGCCTTGAACTGGATGGCGGGCAGCACCAGTTGCTGTTTAAAGTGACCAAAACCGTACGTTCCGGCCAGCATACACAGGCCTATACCTCCCTGCCGCTGGTTGCCAGCTTCAATACGCAAAAGATCAGCCAAGTGGCGATCGAACTGCCGCGCATCGAGAACGATCGTGATGCGCAACGCTTTGACAGAACGTTAAATTATCTGGTGGTCGATAAAGACGGCAACGCCTTGCCATTCCGGCATGATGCGCTGCATCCCGACAGCGTCACCTTCAATACCGATTTGGAAAAGGTGATGACCGATTACAACCGCCAGAACCGCCCAGCCTCCGTTCCGACCTTTGTGCAGGCGAACGCAGGCAATCCCTCAACCCCCGCGTTGGCCGGCGCACCGCTGAATGCCCCGACGGTGACGTTGAAAGGTGAAAACGTGTCGGAACAGATGTTGCAATACTGGTTCCAACAGGCCGACAAGGAAACACAGAAGCGCTTCCTGCGCTGGGCCAATAAACAACCGATTCGCTGATCCCTCCCGGCGTCTTTCCCCGCAAAGGCGCCTTTTCTTCGCATTTTCAGGCGCAAACGCTAGGCAGTGAAAAACAGTTTCAGTAATCTGTCGCACATCCCCCCGATTAGCGAAGGACACTGAGATGGAATTGACTACCCGCACTATCGCCGCGCGCAAACACATTGCGCTGGTGGCGCACGATCACCGTAAACAGGCCCTGTTGGAGTGGGTAGAAAGCCACAAGACTATTCTGGCGCAGCATCAGCTGTACGCCACCGGTACGACCGGCAACCTGATACAACGCGCCAGCGGCATTCCCGTCACCAGCATGCTGAGTGGCCCGATGGGCGGCGATCAGCAGGTTGGCGCACTGATTGCGGAAGGCAAGATAGACATGCTGATCTTCTTCTGGGATCCGTTGAACGCGGTGCCGCACGATCCGGACGTGAAGGCGCTGCTACGGCTGGCGACCGTATGGAATATTCCGGTGGCCACCAACCGCTCGACCGCGGACTTTCTGATCGACTCTCCGCTGTTCAAAAGCGAGGTGGAGATCGCTATCCCCGACTATCAGCGCTACCTGCAAGACCGCCTGAAGTAGTTCCTCACGGCCTGGCTGCCGCCAGGCCCGAGCTTACGGTTTTTTCTGCACCGGTACGCCAAGATCCTGCAGGTGTTCAACGAATACCGAAGGGTGCTCACGATCCTGCAACAGCCATACCTGATGTTTAGCGCGAGTTAACGCGACATACAGCAGACGGCGTTCTTCGGCATCCGGGAAATCCTCCGGCCGCGGCAGTAGCACCTCTTCCAACACCGACTCGCGCGCCACGGCGGGGAAACCGTCACGCCCCTCATGCAAACCGGCAATGATGACGTATTCCGCCTGCTGCCCCTTGCTGGCGTGGATGGTCATAAACTCCAGATTCAGTTTAGGCCAGCGGGTGGCCGCTTTCGCCAACGCTTCCGGTTTCAAATGATGGTAACGCGCCAGCACCAGAATGCGTTCATCCGGCTTGGCGTAGCCGCTCAGCTTGTCCAGTAAGGGTTCCAACTGCTCGTGCGGCAGGATCGCCACCGACTTTTTATTGCCCTTGCTCAGGCTGTTGAGCGGTTTTTTCAGCTGGTGCGGATTCTGCTGCACGAACCGGTTGGCCACCTCGCCGATACGTTCGTTGAAGCGATAAGTCGTGTCCAGCGCGCACTGCGCCCCTTCGCCGAAGTGGGTGGCAAAAGCCGTGGTTAACGTCAACTCTGCGCCACTGAAGCGATAAATCGCCTGCCAGTCATCCCCCACCGCAAACAGGCAGGTCTGCTTGTTCTGTCGGCGCAATGCCGCCAGCAATAACGCACGCTGCGGTGAGATATCCTGAAATTCGTCGACCAGAATATGTTTCCACGGGCTGACGAAGCGCCCCTTGTCGAGAATGTTGACTGCCTGATGGATCAGGCCGGAGAAGTCTACCGCCCCTTCCTCTTTCAAGGCGCTTTTCCAGGCTTTCAGCAGCGGCGCCATCAGCCGGATGCGTTTTGAAAACAGATCGCGGATTTCTTCATCCGCCTGCTCAATCATTTCCGCCTGGCTGCCGCCGTGCATGCGCATCAACCCCAGCCACCGCTCGAGCCGGCCCGCCAGGCGATCCGCGAGGCGTTTATCTTGCCAGAAGTCGCCTTCCGGCACTTCCCATTCCAGCTCCTCAGTCAACCATTGACGCCACCCCTTGGCCTGGGCTTTCTTCTCCGCGCACTGTTGGCGCCAATGGGTAATCAGCAGCGCTTTGCGCGCGTTGGCATCGGTTTCCAACCGGCTGATGGCCGGCGCTTTGCGGCTGCCTTGTTGAATGATTTGCAGCGCCAAGGCATGGAAGGTCTTGGCCTGAATGCCGACATCGCCCAAACGTTCTTTGATGCGGTCGTTCATCTCGCCGGCGGCCTGGCGGCCGAACGCCAACAGCAAGATTTGCCCCGGCTCCGCCTCCTGACGGCGCAGCAGCCAGCCGGCGCGCGCCACCAGCACCGACGTTTTGCCGCTGCCGGCGCCGGCCAACACCAGCACGGAATCCTCGCCATTGACCACCGCCCGGCTCTGGGCGTCGTTGAGCGGCGAGCTCTCGACGGTCTGGAAGAAGTCGTGATGTTGCTCCAGCATGCGATCGGTCCACTGCCGGTTGCGTTGTTCAACGCTGCGTTGCCCCTGCTGCAGCCATTGCAGACACAGATGGTAATCGGCCCGGCAGTTATCGAATTCATCCAGGCGCGCTACCGGCATCGGCAGCGCGGAGAAAGCCTCACGAATTTGCTGCTGCAGCTTGCCCAGCTCAGACTTTTTGAACCATTTATCTTGCTGCTCAATGCGCTGAATCTGCGCCACCTGCTGTTGCAGCACGCCGGCGCTGACCTCACTCATTTCGGCGCTCCAGTGCTGCCACGCCTGCTGCAGATAGTGATAAAAACGCTGCGTTTCCTGCCATTCGGTGCCGTGCAGCCGCACCACTTTTTCGTCCGGCAATTCAAATTCCAGCTCGCCCCAGACGATGCCGCGCTTGCACCTGACCTGAATCAGTTGATTGAAGGGGATCAGGTATTCATGTTTTTCCCCGCTCACCTCAACGCCGGCGTGCAGCAACCGCACACGGTTATAAGGGTGCTGAGCCAGGTGTTTCCCCAGCGATGTCGCTTTAAGTTCCATATCGTCGCGCCATGACTATGTTGAGAGTAAATAACGGATATCTGCCAGTTTACCTGCGATAAGCAGTGGCACTCTAGCGCTAAAAAAAGGGTAGAATAGATTTTGCGTTTTTATCGTGAATACGCCCGCATCGCGGTTTGGCTATCATTAGAGCAGAATGACGTCTATGCGTACTGTACTGAATATTCTTAATTTTGTGTTGGGCGGTTTCTTCACCACGCTAGGCTGGCTCATTGCGACAGTGTTCAGCGTGCTGCTGGTCATCACGCTGCCGCTCACTCGCTCCTGCTGGGAAATCACCAAGCTGTCGCTGGTGCCGTTTGGCAACGAGGCGATACATGTCGATGAACTGTACCCGGAGAAAAGCAATGCGCTGCTCTCCGCCGGCGGCTCACTGCTCAACATTATCTGGCTGGTTCTGTTCGGCTGGTGGCTGTGCCTGTCACACATCGCCGCCGGTATCGTGCAATGCGTTTCAATCATCGGCATTCCGGTCGGTATCGCCAATTTCAAAATAGCCGCCATCGCGCTGTGGCCGGTGGGGCGCCGCGTCGTCTCGGTAGAAATGGCTCAGCAAGCGCGTATTGAGAATGCTCGCCGCCACTATCATCAGCGTTAATTTTTTCTCCGTTTGAGGAGTTTTTTGTGCTCTCTTTTGCACCCGCAGTACGTCGTTATACCTACAACAGCAATCTGCTGTACCACCTGCGCATTCTTATTGCGCTGATCGGCACCACCGCCGTTCCCTGGTGGCTGGGCATTCCCAAGCTGACTATCCCGCTGACGCTGGGCGTGGTGGCAGCGGCACTGACCGATTTGGACGACCGCCTGGCCGGCAGGTTACGTAACCTGCTGATCACGTTGGTGTGCTTCTTTGTCGCCTCCGCTTCAATCGAACTGCTGTTCCCCTATCCCTGGTTGTTCGCCCTTGGCTTAACCACCTCAACCTGCGGTTTTATCCTGCTGGGCGCCTTAGGGCAACGTTACGCCACCATCGCCTTCGGCGCGCTGCTGATCGCGGTTTACACCATGCTCGGCACCGCCATGTACGATGCCTGGTATCAGCAACCGCTGCTGCTGGTGATCGGCGCGCTGTGGTATAACCTGCTGACGCTGGCGGGCCACCTGCTGTTCCCTATCCGGCCGCTGCAAGAGAACCTGGCGCGCTGCTACGAGCAGCTGGCCAACTATCTGGATGCCAAGGCCAACCTGTTCGATCCCGACGCCGAACGCGACGCCGACCTGCCATGGATGGATGTCGCGATGGCCAACAGCGCGTTGGTCGCGTTGCTGAACCAGACCAAAGCCTCGCTGCTGACGCGCCTGAAAGGCGATCGCGGCCAACGCGGCACCCGCCGCACCTTGCACTACTATTTTGTCGCGCAGGATATCCACGAACGCGCCAGCTCTTCCCATGTTCAGTACCACGCGCTCAGCCGGCAATTCCGTCACAGCGATATTTTATTCCGCTTCCAGCGTTTGCTGAGCATGCAGGCGCGCGCCTGCCGCCAGCTGGCACAATCGATCCTGCTGCGGCAAAAATACCAGCACAACCCGCGTTTTGAGCCAGCCTTCAGCCGCATTCAGGAGGCCTTGGCACGCATAACCGAAACCCAGGGCAATTCAGAGCAAACCAAAGCGCTGGCGCACCTGCTGAAAAATCTGCATGCGATCGATGCGCAGCTGGCCAATATCGAGTCAGAGCAGACGCTGGCCAGCGGGCAGGCGGAAGAGAACAGCCTGGCCGACGATCGCTTAACCGGCTGGAGCGACATCCGACTGCGCATCAGCCGCCATTTGACGCCGCAGTCTGCCCTGTTCCGCCATGCGATCCGCATGTCGGTAGTGCTGTGCGTGGGTTACGCCTTCATCCAGTTCACCGGCATGCAACACGGTTACTGGATCCTGTTGACCAGCCTGTTCGTCTGCCAACCGAACTACAACGCGACCCGCCGGCGCCTGGCGCTGCGCATCATCGGCACTCTGGCCGGTATCCTGATTGGCCTGCCAATCCTCTATTTCGTGCCTTCCGTAGAAGGACAACTGGTGTTGATCGTCATCACCGGTGTCCTGTTCTTCGCTTTTCGCACCGTACAGTATGCCCATGCAACGATGTTCATCACGCTGCTTGTGTTGCTGTGCTTTAACCTGTTGGGTGAAGGTTTCGAAGTAGCAGCCCCGCGCGTTTACGATACCTTGTTGGGTTGCGCCATCGCCTGGGCGGCGGTCAGCTTTATCTGGCCGGACTGGAAGTTCCGCCAGCTGCCGGCGGTGGTGGATAAAACGCTGAATGCCAACTGTCGCTATCTGGACGCCATTCTGGTGCAATATCATCAGGGTAAGGATAACGGGCTCGCTTACCGCATCGCGCGGCGAGATGCCCACAACAGCGATGCCGAACTGGCTTCGGTCATCTCCAACATGTCCGCCGATCCCAAGGCCGACAAGGCGTTGCAGGAAGCCGCCTTCCGTCTGCTCTGCCTGAACCACACTCTCCTGAGTTATATCTCGGCGTTGGGGGCGCACCGCGAGCGGTTGAATACCCCTGCCACACTCGATCTGCTCAATGATGCCGTGTGTTACGTGGACGGCGCCTTGCATCAGGAAGAACGGAACAGCCAGCGTATTGCGCAAGCGCTGGAACAACTGGCGGAGCGCATTCGCACAGCCGTTCCGGAACCTGAAAGCAAAGAACAGTTGGTTTTGCAGCAGGTGGGGCTAATGCTCGAGCTGCTGCCGGAACTCACCGCACTCCATACCCAAATCAATAAGGCAACCTAATTATTCAGGGCCCGCTCGATGGGCCCTGAACTACTGGCTCATGCCCATGGCGGCGCATAGCCATCGTATGATCGAACCAGCGCACCAGTTCGTTGCGCAATTCGGTCGGCAATGCCGCCTGATGATAGCCGGCTATCGCGCCGCCCAGCGACAGCAGCACGCGCAACCCCAGATTGGTCTGCTGTTGCAGCAGGCGAAGATAGCTACGTTTGGCGCCATGCAGCCGCAGGTCATAGGCATTGCGAATACCCGCTCGCCATAGCAAGCGCTCCATGTTGACATCTATATTTGGCAACGCCTTCAATCTGCCGTGATCGCCGGCCTTGAGCCGCTGCTCTCGGCGCGCTTCCCTGATGGCCTGCCAGGCCAACCCTACCAGCTCGTTGCGTTCCCGCCACAGCGACTCGTCAACCCAGTAATAGCGCAAGGTGATGGGCACACCGCGCTTGGAATAGACCATATTGACCATGCCCCGGGCGCGAAAGGCCGGTTCCATGCTCGCCGTAGCCCGCAAGTACAATTCCCCTTCCGCTACTACCGCAAACATTATCCCTTCAGCCAGCAGCCCATAGCCGCCAAACTGTGATCGTGTTGTGATAGCGCCCAGCGCCGCAAAGCAATTTTTAGCCTGCGCGATCCTTCTCGTCGACATCCTTTTCATAGCGTTCCTCCTTTTTAGGTTCTGGCCGTATTATTTCTCTCATCAATGAAAAAAGTAACGTGAACAACTAATTAGAAAAATACGCACTATCCGCCCGCCTGCCAATCACAAAAACCGCCAGTACAAAAAATGATCGCAATTATGCGAGCCGCTACGAAAATTTGGGTTGATCTTATCCTAAATCAGGGATACTGTATAAACATACAGTAACACGACAGGCGGGAACTTTATGCGTACTCAATCACTCTACCAACCTCATTTCGGCCATGGCTCTTATACAACGCGCAATGTTGCGAAGAACACGGATATCGGCAAAGAGAATGGCTTGATCAGTGAACTTGTTTACAACGAGCGCCAGCCCGCAGTGGCCCAATTACTGTTGCCCCTGCTGCTGCAATTGGGCAGGCAGCCTCGCTGGCTTCTGTGGCTGACGCCGCAGCAAAAATTAAGCAAGCAATGGCTGCAGCAATCCGGCCTGCCTGTAGATAAAATGGTGCAATTGAGCCAGATCAGCCCGGTGAATACGGTCGAGGCGATGGAAAAAGCGCTGCAAACGGGAAATTACAGCGTAGTTCTCGGCTGGTTGCCCGAGCTAACGGAGGAGGATCGTCTAAAATTAAGACGTGCGGCAGAATTGGGTAATGCCTATGGGTTTATCATGCGCCCTCAGCGTGACATTAGCCCGACTCACGGACACTGTTCCACCCTAAAAATTCACTCTTCTTTGTATCATTAAGTAAATTTAGGATTTTTCCCATCATTTTCGCACCCCCTAAGCGGAACCTTTGCGTGGGAAGGCAAAAAGCGAGTCCGGCTGCGGTTTGGCAGGCAAAAACGCTCGATGGATCGCCGCTTTTTTAGGCTAAGAATGTTAGCAAATATGTACGATTCCGCGTTTTTTTTTAGAGCCTTATCACATCACACTTGTAACTTTCGCGCCACGTTGTAGACTTTACATCGCCAAGGTTGCTCTATAACGTCAGAAAAACTGGCGAGTAACAAACGAGGGCTTAAACCTTGGCGAAGGAATTTAACCAAGGGCTTAAACAGCTTTAAAGCTCATTGCCTATTTGGATGATAACGAGGCGCAAAATGAAAAAGACAGCTATCGCATTAGCAGTGGCACTGGCAGGTTTCGCTACCGTAGCGCAAGCCGCTCCAAAAGATAACACCTGGTACACCGGTGCTAAACTGGGCTGGTCCCAGTACCACGACACTGGTTTCTACGGTAACGGTTACCAGAACGGTATCGGCAACGGCCCAACCCACAAAGATCAGCTGGGTGCCGGCGCGTTCCTGGGCTACCAGGCAAACCAATACCTGGGCTTCGAGCTGGGCTATGACTGGCTCGGCCGCATGCCTTACAAAGGCAGCGTGAACAACGGTGCTTTCAAAGCGCAGGGCGTTCAACTGGCCGCTAAACTGAGCTACCCAATTGCTGACGATCTGGACATCTACACTCGTCTGGGTGGTATGGTATGGCGTGCAGACTCCAAAGCTAACTACGGCCGTACTGGTCAGCGTCTGAGCGACCACGACACCGGCGTTTCTCCGCTGGCTGCTGTTGGTGTTGAATACGCACTGACCAAAAACTGGGCTACTCGCCTGGATTACCAGTTCGTAAGCAACATCGGTGACGCAGGTACCGTTGGCGCACGTCCAGACAACACCATGCTGAGCCTGGGCGTTTCTTACCGCTTCGGTCAGGATGACGTAGTTGCTCCAGCACCAGCTCCGGCTCCAGCTCCAGTTGTTGAAACCAAGCGTTTCACTCTGAAGTCTGACGTGCTGTTCAACTTCAACAAATCTACTCTGAAAGCAGAAGGCCAGCAGGCTCTGGATCAGCTGTACACCCAGCTGAGCTCTATGGATCCTAAAGACGGCTCTGTAGTTGTTCTGGGTTACACCGACGCCGTTGGTTCTGACCAGTACAACCAGAAACTGTCTGAACAACGCGCACAGAGCGTTGTTGACTACCTGGTCTCCAAAGGCATCCCGTCAGACAAAATCTCTGCACGTGGTATGGGTGAAGCAGAGCCAGTTACTGGCAACACCTGTGGCTACAAATCTGGCCGCGCTACCAAAGCTCAGATCGCTTGCCTGGCACCAGATCGTCGCGTAGAGATCGAAGTTAAAGGTATCAAAGACGTTGTAACTCAGCCTCAGGGCTAAGTTTACTCGCCTAATAAAAAACCCCGCCAATGCGGGGTTTTTTTTCGTCCTCTTGTTGCCAGAACATTCAATGCCTGGCTCCATAGGGGCGTTCTCACGCGCTTACTTGGGATCTTTGCCAAGAATCGCCTTCAAGTCTTCTTTCAACGACGACATCTGGTTCGCATACTTTTCTTTGCGTTCAGCGTCTTCGATAAGCTGCACGACGGTTTCCGACAGCGTAACGCCACGGCGGCGCGCCAAGGCAGCCAATCGTTGCCAAACCAAAAACTCCAGATCGATAGATTTTTTACGCGTATGCTGATGTTCTGCGTTAAAATGACGTTTGCGGCGGGCGCGGATCGTTTGTTTCATCCGGTTATCCAGTTCCGGATTCATATGAGCGGCAATCCATGCAAGTACCTTTACCGGCTCATTTTCCAGCTTCAGCAGCTCGTTAACCGCCTCCTGAGCAGCGCTGTTTTCAATGTAGCGGGTAATGAGTTCCCCTTCCCGATGCTTCTTCACCAGGTACTTCCATTTCCAACCGCTCTCCAGATTTTCCAGTTGCTGATATTTCATCTTGAGCTCTTCAGTGACCGCGTAACTTCAAATAAGCATAACAGCTTTGCGCCGAATTTCCCCGGCAATTAAACCGTCTTTTAGACTGTTTTTTGCACAGTCACCGTGCGATGTCAAACTCCCTGATGCCAACTGGCACTCCGCATGTATCAAGCCGCCGTTATTCTTGTATAATCGCCCTTTCCCTTTTTAACGATTGCATCTAACACTTTGACCAATAACCGACTTGAATGGCAATCTTTATTGCCGGACGTAACGCCTTATCAGGCGATATTTGATACCGCCGCTCAGTTGGCACCCGTGCCCTTTTCCGCCATTCAGCCTCGGCTGGAAAATGCCCTGACGCTATTTTGCCACCCCCAATCGCCACCGCGTTTCATGCTGTTGAAAGCGCAAGAAACGCGTGAGTATCTGGAACTGATCGCTCACGCCGTCAAACCACTGCTGCCGAAAAATGCGGCATGCCGCGGTAGCCACTATGTCATTCAGGATGGCAAGGTCAGCGTCGAGCCTGCCAGCCGTGGCGATGAACCTTTTGCCGCCGGCGGCGCTTGTCTGTTCCAGGAGTGGATTGAACCGGAACAGCTGTTTGGCTGCGTACGGATCCACAATGGCGACATTACCCTGCAACCGGGTCTGGTGCACCAGGCCAACGGCGGCATTCTGATTCTGTCGGCGCGGGCGCTGCTTGCTCAGCCGTTGCTGTGGCTGCGGCTGAAGCAAATGATCGGCCAGCGCCAGTTCCACTGGGTTTCGCCTGACGAAACCCGCCCGCTGCCGATAGCTATTCCACCGATGCCGCTGGATCTGCGGCTGATTGTAGTCGGCGACCGTCACGGCCTGGCCGATTTTCACGATATCGAGCCGGAACTGAGTGAACAAGCGATCTACGGTGAATTCGAAGACGATCTGCAGCTGACTGAAGTTGATGATATGGCGCAGTGGTGCGGTTACGTCAACGGCGTGATTGCCGACCAGCAATTGCCGATGCTGGCGAACGATGCCTGGCCGCCGCTGATCGTTCAGGCTGTGCGTTACAGTGGCGATCAGGGCATTCTGCCACTCTCGCCGGTTTGGCTTGGCCAGCAGCTATCCGAAGCCGCACTGTATGCCGAAGAAGATCGCATTACGGCCAAAGCGTTCGAGGCGGCGTTAAATGCCCGAGAATGGCGTGAAAGCTACCTGGCCGAGCGTATGCAGGATGAGATTGAGTTGGGTCAGATCCTGATTGAAACCGAGGGTGAAGTGGTCGGACAGATCAACGGTCTGTCAGTCCTGGATTATCCCGGCCATCCACGCAGCTTTGGCGAACCGTCACGGATCAGTTGCGTTGTGCATCTCGGCGACGGCGAGTTCACCGACGTCGAGCGCAAAGCCGAACTGGGCGGCAACCTGCACGCTAAAGGCATGATGATCATGCAGGCGTTTCTGATCGCCGAACTGGATCTTGATCAGCAACTGCCCTTCTCCGCTTCCATCGTCTTTGAGCAATCTTATGGTGAAGTGGATGGTGACAGCGCCTCGCTGGCTGAGCTATGCGCATTGGTCAGCGCCCTGTCACAGCAACCGATCACCCAGCAGATCGCCGTCACCGGCTCCGTCGACCAATTCGGCAACGTACAGCCGATAGGTGGCGTTAACGAAAAGATCGAAGGCTTCTTCGAGGTTTGTGTTCGCCGCGGTCTGACGGGCAAACAGGGTGTCGTATTGCCCGTGACCAACGTGCGCCATCTGTGTCTGCGTCAAGATATCGTCGACGCGGTGCGCGAGGGGCAGTTCCATCTGTGGGCGGTAGAGAGCGCGGCGGAAGCCTTGCCTTTGCTCACAGGTTGCCTCTACTCTGACGAACAACAGCCGAATTTGTTGGCGGCCATTCAGGAACGGATTGCGCAGGTGAGCCTGCAGGAACGCCGTCGTCCGTGGCCGCTGCGCTGGCTCAACTGGTTCAACCACGGCTGATCGGACTTGTTCAGCGTACACGTGTTAGCTAACCTGCGTCCTTCATTAAAATAAGGCTTACTGAGAACATGGTAGATAAACGCGATTCCTATACGAAAGAAGACCTCGAAGCATCCGGCCGTGGCGAGCTGTTCGGCGCCGGTGGCCCACCGTTGCCGGCAGGTAACATGTTGATGATGGACCGCGTGGTCAAGATGACCGAAGACGGCGGGACGCACAACAAAGGTTATGTGGAAGCGGAGCTGGATATTAATCCGGACCTATGGTTCTTCGGTTGCCACTTTATCGGCGATCCGGTCATGCCAGGCTGTCTGGGCCTGGATGCGATGTGGCAGTTGGTCGGTTTCTACCTCGGTTGGCTGGGTGGCGAAGGCAAAGGCCGCGCGCTGGGCGTTGGTGAAGTCAAGTTTACCGGCCAGGTGCTGCCAACCGCGAAAAAAGTGACCTACCGTATTAACTTCAAACGCGTCATCACCCGTAAGCTGATCATGGGCGTCGCCGATGGCGAAGTGCTGGTTGACGGCGAAGTGATCTATACCGCCACCGATCTGAAAGTGGGTCTGTTCAAGGATACCACAGCGTTCTAATCACGCAGACGAGAGGGCGGCCATCGTCTTCTTTGCTAATGCTCTTCGCATGCCATCACGCCCAGCGTGATGGCATTTCTTTCTCTTACCGTTTAAACACTACCTACCTCCTTTAATCGCCCGTTACCGAACCGACTTATCCCTCCTGTCTCTACCCTTTTCCTGCCCGAAACGGTCAAAGCCACAGGCCAGTTTGAGCGCCCCCCTCCCACAGCCAGCTATCGACACGATAGCGTTTTTTGCATCCGGTTATTTTCTTGCCCCTTAAAATCACCTAGTATAGCCACCCATGTAACTACAATAAATGTACCAACTAAGGGCCGATATGCAAAAAACCCGCTTTAGCGATGCACCTTGCCCCGTCGCACGTTCATTAGATCGTGTCGGAGAATGGTGGAGCATCCTGATCCTGCGTGATGCCTTTCAGGGGTTATCCAAATTCGACGAATTCCAACAAAGTCTGGGGATGTCACCGACTCTCCTGGCCCGGCGACTGAAGGATTTGGTAGCCCACGGCATTCTGCATAAGCAACGTTATCAAACGCGGCCGGTTCGCTATCAGTATCTGCTCACCGAACGCGGCAACGATTTTCTCCCCGTGCTGGCAGCTCTCTCAGAATGGGGCAATCGCCATTTGATCGATGGTGACATCAGCGCCTTGTTAGTCGACGGCCGCACCGATCGGCCGATCCAGGTCCAATTGGTCAATGTCGATACCCAACAGCAGGTGCCGCCGCAGTTTATTACGTTGGCACCAGGGCCTGCGGCAAATGAAGGCATACATCAACGCGCCGCACTGATGCGGCAACGGCGCCTCGCCGATTTATCCGAACTTACCAAGGAGTAGTCATGAGCAATCGTCGTATCGTTATTACCGGCATGGGCGCCGTTTCACCATTAGGGTGCGGCGTGGAGACCATCTGGCAACGTTTGTTAAAAGGAGAGTCCGGCATTCGGGCTTTACCTGACGAGATCGTTGCAGATTTACCGATCAAGGTCGGAGGTCAGGTTCCGGCGCTGGCGCAGGATGCTGAAGCGGGCTTCAACCCCGACGCTGCCGTCGCCCCCAAGGACCAAAAGAAAATGGATCGCTTTATCCTGTTTGCCATGGCGGCGGCGGATGAAGCCGTTCGTCAGGCCGGCTGGATAGCCGATACGGAGGAAAAACAAGAGCGCACCGCCACCGTCATCGCCTCGGGCATTGGCGGCTTCCCGGCGATTGCCCAGGCGGTACGCACCACCGACAACCGCGGCGCCAAGCGCCTGTCGCCCTTCACCATCCCCTCTTTTCTGGTCAATCTGGCGGCCGGCCATGTTTCCATCAAGCATCGCTTCAAAGGCCCGATCGGCGCCCCGGTCACCGCCTGTGCGGCCGGCGTGCAAGCCATTGGCGACGCTGTGCGTCTGATCCGCAATGATGAGGCCGATATCGCGCTGTGCGGCGGTACCGAAGCCGCTATCGACACCGTCAGCCTGGGCGGGTTCGCCGCCGCGCGCGCTATGTCCACCGCACCGGCCGAGTTGGCAAGGCAGGCTTCCCGGCCTTTCGACAGTGTACGGGACGGATTTGTCATGGGGGAAGGTGCCGGCATGCTGGTGATTGAAACGCTGGAACACGCGCGGGCGCGCGGTGCCACACCGCTCGCGGAAATCGTCGGTTATGGCACCAGCGCCGACGCCTACCACATGACCTCCGGTGCCGAAGACGGCAACGGTGCTTATCGGGCGATGAAAATCGCGTTGAGGCAGGCGAACGTCGCCCCAGAAGAGGTTCAGCATTTAAACGCACACGCGACCTCAACGCCCGTGGGCGATCTGGGCGAAATCAATGCCATCAAACACCTGTTTGGCACGACAGGGAGCGTCGCGGTAACCTCGACAAAATCCGCCACCGGGCACCTGCTCGGCGCCGCCGGGGGGCTGGAAACCATCTTTACCGCCTTGGCGCTGCGCGATCAGATCGCCCCCGCGACGCTGAATCTGGACAATCCCGATCCGGCGGCGGCAGGTTTACACCTGGTCGCGAAACGGGCTGAATCGATGAACATAACCTACGCCTTATCGAACGGCTTCGGCTTTGGCGGCGTGAATGCGAGTATTCTACTGAAACGCTGGCAGGACGAGTAAACGGCACAAACAAAAACCTCCGCCAAGGGCGGAGGTTATTCCTTTTATTTGACAGGGAGCCGCTTAAGCGGTCACAGCCCTGTCTTCCATGGCTTCTCGCCAACCTCCCAGCCATTGAGACCGGGCGTCCACCGATGATTGGTAGGGACAATGTTCCCTGGAACGCCCTAAAATACCTGCCTGATACCCTCTCGAATGCGCCCTTTCCAGACGATCGCGTTTCTGTCTCTTCATGCCTCGTTTCCCTCATTTTGGTCTGGTGGAAAGAAAACAATGGCTGCTTTTTGCGCAGCCACGAGTAATCAATAGCGCTAAAAGAAGAGAAGATCAATGCGCAAAATTCACGCCAATGTCATATTTGTGAGCTACGCCCGAGGAAAGTGCTAAGTGGCTGATCTGCTGGGAAAGGGGTTAACTGTTTGAAATGAAATATAAATCCCTGCCAGCGAGAAAAAACGGATTTTCACGCCGACAGGGATTAGACGATTTTAGACCAAATTATGACTAAATGCCGCCCATCTGTGCTGCGATAGCCTGAGCTTCCTGCTGCCATCCCTGCGCCAGAGTGCGCACCAGGGCATCATAGCCGTCTTCACCCTGTTTCAGCTCCAGGTTGAAAGGCCTTTTGATCAAATGTCCCTGGCGGTTCAGCACCCACTCGCCGCGAATGATCGCCTTGCCGTCAAAACGGCCGTGGAAGCCGCTGATGGTCACGTTCAGCACATCCTGATCGCTGCTCATCGGCTGCGAAGAGACCACCCAGCCCGGCAGCGCGCTGCTCAGGTTGGTGACCAGCGTTTGCTGCAGCTGCTGGTCGAGCGGGCTGGCCCACAGGTTGTTCTGGGCTATCACATACTGTACGTCGTTGGTCTGATACACCACGCCGCTCTGCGCCAGATAATCCGCCACGCTCACGTGTTCCAGCCACAGCTGGCGCGTGGAAGCGCCGCTGCTGCTGGCCGCAGCAGGCGCCCCCAGCGCCGGCAACTGATAGTAAGTCTTCTGTGGCGAACTGCTGCAGGCGCTGAGCAACAGCGCCAGGGCTACCGGGATCCATTTCATCATTTCGTGGCCTTCTTCGGCTGAGGGTCAGTGCTGCCGGCGGCTTCAAACACCAGCGCGTTGCTCTTCTCATTCAGGGTGCGCAGCACCGGTTGCAGCTCACGCAACACCTGATCGAGGCGCTGCATGTCGCCCACCATCTTGTTGTAAGCCGGTGAACCAGGCTGGAGCCCTTTCATGCTGCGGTTCAGCTCCAGCAGCGTTTTCTGCATGTCCTGCGGCAGCGCCTGCATCTCTTTGCTGGCGATGATGTCGTTCAGCGACTTCATGGTCTGCTGCGTCGACTTCATGGTTTTCTGACTTTCCGCCAGCGTCTTGGTCGCTTCGTTGATCATCGGATTGATCGGCATCGAATTAATCTTATCCAACGTCTGCATCAATTTCTGCTGGATCTGCGCCAGACCGCCGCTGGTGGTCGGCATCAGCGGATAACCGAACAGCTCGCGCGGCCCTTTCCACGGTTTTTCCTGCGGATAGAAGTCGAGATCGATGTACAGCGAACCGGTCAGCAGGTTGGCGGACTTCATCGAAGCGCGCATGCCGCGAGACTCCGCATCTTTCAGGTGCCCTTCAATATCGAAGTTGCCGCCCAGCTGTTTCTGGAAGCGATCCGGCTCGATGCGGATCAGCACCGGAATGCGGTAATCGTTATCCAGACGCTGCGCCATGCCGTCTTTATAGAACGGCACCTGCGCCACCGTACCCAGACGGATGCCGCGGAACTCGACCGGCGCGCCCGGCTGCAGGCCGCGTACCGAGTCGGAGAAGAACAGCAGGTAATCCTTATGCACGGTATACAGCGAATCCTGCGTGCTGCGCTGGTTGTCGAACAGCTGATATTCCGCCTTCTCTTTCGCCTGATCGCCGCGATCCCAGCCGTCCGGCACGTCAAAACTGACCCCGCCGCTGAACAGCGTGGTCAACGAGCCCATCTCCACCCGCATGCCCTGCGCCGACATGTCAAACGCCACGCCGCTGTCTTTCCAGAAACGCACGTTGGTGGTGACCAACTGATCGTAAGGCGCGGTGATGAACAGCTGATAGCGCATGGCGCGTTCTTTAGGATCGAAGTAGCTGGTTTCCACCGACCCGACGCGATAACCGCGGAACAGCACCGGATCGCCGGCGTTGAGCTGGCCTGATTTCTCGCTGTCCAGCACGATGCGCAACCCTTTGGCATCCGGGGAGGCCAGCGGCGGCGCATCGAGCAGCTGATAGTTGTCTTTGCCGTCTTTGCCTTTGTTGCCCGGCTGCAGTTCGATATAGGCGCCGGAGAGCAGCGTGCCCAGCCCGGAGACGCCTTCACGGCCGATCTGCGGCTTCACCACCCAGAAAGCGGAATCCTGGCGCAGCAATTTTTCCATGCCGGAATTGAGGCGCGCCTGCACCATCACCTTGCTCAGGTCATCGCTCAACGTGACGGTTTCCACCACGCCGACGTCAACACTGCGGCTTTTGATTTTGGTTTTACCCGCTTCCAGCCCTTCCGCCGTCGAGGTCACCAGCGTCACCACCGGCCCCTGATGGCTGAAGTGGTAAAACAGGATCCAGGCGCCGATCAGCGCGGTCACGATGGGAATGATCCACACCGGCGACCAGCGTTTGATCTTCTCAACGTCTGCGACGCTATGATTATTTTCCGTCACCTTGCGGCTCCTTGTTGATTGTTTCACTTGCGCGATCCCAGGTCAGCCGGGGATCAAATGTCATGGCGGCGAACATGGTGAGGATCACCACCAGCGCGAACAGCACGGCGCCCGTCGCGGGATAAATGCTCATCAACTGCCCCATTCGCACCAGCGCCGACAGCACGGCGATCACAAACACGTCGATCATTGACCAACGGCCAACGAATTCGACCACTTCATAAATCAGATGCATACGCTCGCTGTCGGCACGCGGTTTCTTCCTGCCGTTCGCATCCCAGCACAGCCAGCCGATCGCCAACATTTTCAGCGACGGCACCATGATACTGGCGATGAAAATCACCATCGCCACCGGATAAGAGCCGTCCCCCCACAGCAGGATCACCCCCGCCATGATGGTGGAGTTCATCTTGTTGCCCAGCGCCTCGGTCACCATGATCGGCATCAGGTTGGCCGGAATATACAGCATGACAGAGGTCACCAGCAGCGCCAGCGTCCACTGCAGGCTGTGACGACGCCGCACGTAGCCCTTGGTGTGACAGCGCGGACAGCGCACCTGGTCGGCCGGCAGGATCGCCGTGCAGCACGCGCAAGATCGCACGCCCTGGCGCATGCCGGTGCGCCCCACCGTCAGCGGGCGATGAAGTCGCGGCGCCGGTTCGATATCCTGCCACAACCAGCGCCGGTCCACGCACTGGAAGGCGCGCACCTGCAGCAGGCAGAACAGGCAGTAAGGCACGAAGCTACTGCCGATGCCGATATCGCCGTAGGCCATCAGCTTGACGAAGCTGACCAGCACCCCGGCGAGGAAAATTTCCACCATGCACCAGGTCTTGAACTGGAACAGCACCCGAGCCATCCACTCTTTGAGCCCCAGCGGCAAGCGCACTCTGGCGCACAGCAGGATAATCGCCACCATGCAAAACGCCGGGATCAGCTGCACGAACACCATAAACAAGGTGGCCATGCTGGCGTAGTCTTCCGCCACCATCACTTCCGGGATTTGGATCAGCCGGATTTCGTTGCCGAGGCCGGCGACGCGCATGTTGATAAACGGGAAAATGTTGGCCAGCACCAGCATGAACAAGGCGCTGAGCGCGTAACCGATCGGCCGCTTGCGCGGCTCGTCCCAGCGGGCGCTGAGCGTGGTTTTGCAGCGCGGGCATACCGCTTTGCTGCCATAGGCCAGCGGCGGCAGCGCCACCAGCATGTCGCACTGCGGACACAGCATCAGGTTATCCTGCTGCGCCGCCGAGGGTGCGGAATGACTATGCTGCTGATGATTGTTGTGGGAACACACCATATTCCTCCTAAATAACGTCGCTCACCGGCACGTCGATGCCGCCCGCAGCAGCGCGCGGGCGGCATCGCAACGGTCAGCCGTTTTTCATCGCTTCCAGCTCTTCCCAACGGGCGAAAGCCTGTTCCAGCGCTTGCTCGGCATCAGCCAGCGCCGTCAGCACTTCTTGCGTTTCGCTATGCGGCCGCGTGAAGAAGTCGGCGTCGCTCATCTGCGCCTGCAGCGCTTCGATTTCCGCTTCCAGCTGTTCGAGCCGCTGCGGCAACTGTTCCAGCTCACGCAGCAGGTTGTAACTCAGCTTGGCCGCCGTTTTCTTCGGCTGTTCGGCCTTTTTCTCCGCCGCCGGTTTGCTCGCGCTCGGCGCCGCCTGACGAATCGGTTTCGCCGTCGCGCGCTGATGATGCGCATCGTAGTAACCGCCGACGAAGGCATTGATCACGCCGTTGCCTTCGAAGATCCAGCACTCGGTCACCGAGTTGTCAACGAACTGACGATCGTGGCTGACCAGCAGCACGGTGCCCTGATAGCCGTCGATCAGCTCTTCCAGCAGCTCCAGCGTTTCGACGTCGAGATCGTTGGTTGGTTCATCGAGGATCAGCAGATTGCTCGGTTTCAGAAACAGCTTAGCCAACAGCAGGCGGTTACGCTCACCGCCCGACAGCGCCTTCACCGGCGTCATCGCGCGTTTCGGGTGGAACAGGAAGTCCTGCAGATAGCCCAATACGTGGCGAGGACGGCCGTTGACCATCACTTCCTGCTTGCCTTCCGCCAGGTTGTCCATCACCGTGCGCTCAGGATCGAGATCGGCGCGGTGCTGGTCGAAATAGGCCACTTCCAGCTTGGTGCCGCAGTGCACGCGGCCGCTGTCGGCTTTCAGCTGACCGAGCATCAGTTTCAGCAGCGTGGTTTTGCCGCAGCCGTTCGGCCCCACCAGCGCAATCTTGTCGCCACGCTGCACCTGGGCGGAGAAACCGCGCACCAGCACCTTTTCGCCAACCTGATAATTGACGTCTTCCAGCTCGAACACGATTTTGCCGGAGCGGGTCGCCTCTTCCACCTGCATTTTGGCGGTGCCCATCACTTCGCGGCGCTGCGAGCGCTCGACGCGCAGCGCCTTCAGCGCGCGCACGCGGCCTTCATTGCGGGTGCGGCGCGCCTTGATGCCCTGACGGATCCAGACCTCTTCCTGCGCCAGCTTGCGGTCGAACTCGGCGTTTTGCAGCTCTTCCACCCGCAGCGCTTCTTCTTTGCTCTGCAGATACAGATCGTAGTTGCCCGGCCAGGAAACCAGCTTGCCGCGATCCAGATCGACGATGCGCGTCGCCATGTTGCGGATAAACGAACGGTCGTGCGAGATGAAGACGATGCTGCCGTCGAACTCTTTCAGGAAACCTTCCAGCCAGTCGATGGTTTCGATATCCAGGTGGTTGGTCGGTTCGTCGAGCAACAACACGCGCGGCGAGCTCACCAGCGCGCGGCCCAGCGCCGCTTTACGCAGCCAGCCGCCGGACAGTGAGGAAAGCTCGGCGTCGCCGTTCAGCCCCAGCTGCAGCAGCACTTCGCTGATGCGGCTGTCGAGCTGCCACAGCCCCTGGTGATCGAGGATCTCCATGATTTGCGCCATGCGCGCCAGGTTTTTCTCGCTCGGGTCGCTTTCCACCAGGTGGGAGATCGCGTGATAGGCCTTCAGGTGTTCCGCCTGCTCCGCAACGCCTTCCGCCACGAAGTCGAACACGCTGCCGCCGATATTGCGCGGCGGATCCTGTTGCAGACGCGCCACGATCAGATCCTGTTCGTAGATCACCCGGCCGTCGTCCAGCGGGATCTCTTTGCCGAGGATCTTCAGCAGCGTGGATTTGCCGGCGCCATTGCGCCCGACCAGACACACGCGCTCGTTGTCTTCAATATGAATTTCGGTGTTGTCTAACAGTGGCGCATCGCTGAAAGAGAGCCAGGCGCCGGACATGCTGATTAACGACATAGTAATTATTTTCCTTCGCCGGCGTGAGTCACCAGCCAGCAGTTGTGGATCTGACGGTTACGGGCAAAATCCTGCGACAGCGTCTTGGCGGTGATCTCTTTCGCCTCCAGACCCAACGCGCTCAGCCCTGCCATATCCATTTGGAAACCGCGCTTGTTGTTCGAGAACATGATGGTCCCGTTGCGGCGCAGCAACCGTTTCAAATCTTTCATCAGCGCCAGATGATCGCGCTGCACGTCAAAGGTGTTCTCCATCCGCTTGGAGTTGGAGAACGTCGGCGGATCGATGAAGATCACGTCGAACTGTTCATTGGCGTTGCTCAGCCAAGACAGGCAATCGGCCTGGATCAGCCGATGCTGACGGCCGCTCAGGCCGTTGGCGCGCAGGTTCTTCTCCGCCCATTCCAGGTAAGTGCGCGACATGTCCACCGTGGTGGTGCTGCGCGCGCCGCCCAGCCCGGCGTGCACGCTGGCGGTGCCGGTATAGGCGAACAGGTTGAGGAAGTCCTTGCCGCCGCTCATCTCGCCCAGCATACGGCGCGCGATGCGGTGATCGAGGAACAGGCCGGTATCGAGATAGTCGGTCAGGTTGACCCACAGCTTGGCGTTATACTCTTCCACCAGCAAGAACTCGCCCTTCTGCGCCAGCTTCTCGTACTGGTTTTTGCCCTTCTGCCGCTCGCGGGTTTTCAGAATCAGCTGATTCGACGGCAATTCCAGCACCGCCAGCGTCGCGTTGATCACATCGAACAGGCGCTGACGCGCCTTCTGCGCATCGACGGTTTTCGGCGGCGCATACTCCTGCACCACCACCTTGCTGCCGTAACGGTCCACCGCGACGTTATATTCTGGCAGATCGGCATCGTACAGGCGGTAGCATTCAATGCCCTGCTGCTTCGCCCACTTGTCGAGCTTCTTCAAATTCTTGCGCAGACGGTTGGCGAAATCTTCCGCCACCTGCACGCCGCCGGTAGCGGTGCCGGCCGGGCTTGCCGCCAGCTGATAGTTTTTCTGCACGCACTCCAGCGGGCCGTTCTTCGCCTTGAACTGGCGCTCGGCGCGCAGCTGCAGGCAGCTCAACAGCTCCGGCGAGGCGCTGAACAGCGAAAGCTGCCAGCCGCCGAAGGCGCTTTTCATCACGCGGCCCAGCATGTTGTGCAGCGCGATCAGCGCCGGTTCGCTTTCCAGACGCTCGCCGTACGGCGGGTTGCTGATCACCGTGCCGTGCGGGCCTTCCGGCAGCGGGTTGGTCAAGCGCGCGACGTCGCCGACGTTGAAGGTAATCAGCTCGGCGACGCCGGCGCGGCGGGCGTTGCCGCGCGCCATCTCAATCACCCGGCGATCGATATCGGAGCCGAAGAAGCGAGAGGCGGTTTCCTGCAGGCCGCGGCGCGCGCGCACCTGCGCTTCGGTGGTGACTTCACGCCACAGTTCGGCGTTGTGGCCATTCCAGGCGCTGAAGCCCCAGTGTTGACGGTGCAGGCCCGGCGCGCGATCGGCGGCGATCATCGCCGCTTCGATCAACAACGTGCCGGAGCCGCACATCGGATCGAGCATCGGCGTGCCCGGCTGCCAACCGGAACGCAACACGATGGCGGCCGCCAGGTTTTCCTTCAGCGGCGCCTGGCCGGTGAGATCGCGGTAGCCGCGCTGGTGCAGGCCTTCGCCGCTCAGATCGAGCGCCACGCTGGCCATATCGCGTTGCAGGAAGACGTTAACGCGAATGTCCGGCTGCTGTTTGGCGACCGTCGGGCGTTGGTCGAGTTTACGGGTAAAGCTGTCGACGATGGCGTCTTTCACCTTCAGCGCGCCATACTGGCTGTTGCGGATCTCTTCGTTCACGCCGCTGAAATGCACGGCAAAGGTTTTATCCACGCCAAAAATGCTCGGCCAGTCGATCGCCTGCACCCCGAGGTACAGATCCAGATCGCTGTGCACGCGGAATTCGTTCAGCGGCAACAGAATGCGCGAAGCCAGGCGGCTCCACAGCAGGCTTTGGTACAGAAGACGATCGTCACCCTGAAAATGTACCCCGCCCTGCACCACTTTGCAGTCGTGAGCGCCAAGCGCTTCCAGCTCGCTTTTTAACAGTTCTTCCAATCCACGCGCCGTGCTGGCAAACAGAGAGTTCATATCGTACTTATCACCAAAAAGAAAATTGTTGCGCATTATAGCTAATCCGCACCGCTTGTCATAAAGTTGCTCCCTTCTATTTAATCATCGCACGGAGATAAGGGTGATCACGCTTTCCAGACTCTACGTCCATCCGGTTAAATCACTGCGCGGCCTGCAGCTTTCCTACGCCCAGGTCGGCAGCAGCGGTCTGGCCTTCGACCGCAACTTTATGATCACCGAACCGGACGGCACCTTTATTACCGCACGCCAATACCCGCAGATGGTGCTGTTCACACCGGCGCTGTTGCCGGACGGGTTGTTTCTGACCGCGCCGGATGGCGAAAGCGCCGCCATTCGCTTCAGCGACTTCGCGGCCGCGCCGCAGCCGACCGAGGTGTGGGGCAACCATTTCACCGCGCTGACCGCGCCAGATGAGATCAACCGCTGGCTGAGCGGCTATTTCCAGCGCGACGTACAGCTGCGCTGGCTGGGGCCGGAGCTGACCCGCCGGGTGAAGAAGCACCCCGAAATCCCACTGACGTTTGCCGACGGCTATCCTTATCTGCTGATTAACCAGGCTTCGTTTAACGATCTGCAGCAGCGTTGCCCCGGCAGCATCAAGCTGGAGCAGTTCCGCCCCAATCTGGTGGTGAGTGGCGCCACCGCCTGGGCCGAGGACGGCTGGCAGGTGATCCGCGTCGGCGACGTGATGTTCGATCTGGTGAAACCCTGCAGCCGCTGCGTACTCACCACCGTCAGCACCGAGCGCGGCCGCAAGCACCCGAGCGGCGAGCCGCTCAGCACGCTGCAAAAATTCCGCTCCGCCGACAACGGCGATATCGATTTCGGCCAGAATATGATCGCCCGCAACAGCGGCATCATCCGCGTGGGAGATACGGTGGAAGTGCTGTCGACCAAGCCGCCGCGCCCTTATGGCGCAGGCAAAGTGGTGGAGAGCGTGCAGGCGCCGCAAGACAGCGCGCACAGCGTCACGATCGAATATGAAGGAAAGGTGTTTACCGGCAACAACCAGCAGATCTTGCTCGAACAGTTGGAACAGCAAGGCATCCGCGTGCCTTACTCCTGCCGCGCCGGGATTTGCGGCAGTTGCCGCATTACGTTGCTGAGCGGTGAGGTCGCGCCCCTGAAGAAAAGCGCGCTGGGCGACAACGGCACCATCCTGTGCTGCAGCTGCATCCCGAAAAGTGATTTGACCCTGGCGTAAACCGCCTTATACCGCCCTGTCGTAAGCCGGGGCGGCGCTTTCATCCTGCGCGCAGGGCTTCAGCCGATCGTGCATCACCTTGATGGCGTCGCCCAAGACCATGGTACGGCCGGCGACCGTCAGCTGATTTTGCGCCAGCAGGCACAGGCTGGCGTTATCCCCGGCCTCCACCACCAGCAAGCGCGCTTCCGCGCCGCTCTCCATCACTTTCACCGCCGCCAGCTCGCCGTTTTTCGGCTGCAGCGGGTAATGCTGCTGCGAGAAATGCCAGCTCTTTGGCATCAGCGGTTTCAGGAAGCGATAGGCGACCAGCGCATTCAGCACCAGCTCGGCGCGCTGTTCATGGCTAAGCTTGACCTGCTTGCACTGTTCTTCATAGGTGAAATAAAGGGCGGCGTCATCCACGCAAAAAGCACATTCATCAAAGGCGTCCGGCGTTAACATTTTGGCCGGAAAACGTGAACGAAAGATCATACCATTAGCTAAATCCAGCATTAGCCGATCGTGTTCGGCATCAAAATACCAACGCCAATTATCGTCAGGTTTTATCTTCATTTCGTATCCTTCTCGCTGCCTATGCCAACGCCGCACTCACCTTAAAAGGCGATTTTATCACCGATGAAATCGCTTAAACATCGGATAATTCCGCGAACGATATTTAAGCTAACGAACAAAATATAGACGAGCCGGGGGCAGAAATAAACCCCCGGAATAAAATGAGAGGAAAAATATTAGATATGGGTAACGATATCTTTAATCAAACGCGGGCCGTGATAGATAAATCCGGAATAAATTTGCAGCAGGTTCGCGCCGGCCTCCATTTTTTCGCGCGCCGCCGTCAGCGAATCGATGCCGCCTACGCCGATAATCGGCAGGCGCCCCTGCAGTTCGGTGGAGAGACGACGGATAACTTCGGTGCTGCGTGATTGCAATGGACGCCCGCTTAACCCGCCCGCTTGTTCGCAGTAATTCAACCCCTGGATCAATTTTCGATCCAACGTGGTATTGGTGGCGATCACGCCATCGATATTATGCCGCACCAGGCTATCGGCAATTTGGATCAATTCTTCTTCTGAAAGATCCGGCGCGATCTTTACCGCCACCGGCACATATTTGTGATGACGCGCATGTAATTCCTGCTGCTTATTTTTAATCGCAGCCAAAAGATCGTCCAGCGCTTCGCCATACTGTAAGGATCGTAACCCCGGCGTATTCGGTGAAGAGATGTTAATCGCGATATATCCGGCATACGGATAAACTTTATCCATGCAGATCAAATAATCGTCTTTGCCCTGCTCGACCGGCGTGTCTTTATTCTTGCCGATATTGATCCCAAGAATGCCGCCGAAATGGGATTTCTTAACGTTTTCAACCAGATTGTCCACGCCATGGTTATTGAACCCCATGCGGTTAATCAGGCCTTCCGCCTCAACCACGCGGAACAAGCGCGGCTTGTCGTTGCCCGGTTGCGGACGCGGCGTCACGGTGCCGACTTCCACATGGCCGAAGCCCATCGCGCCGAACGCATCGATGCATTCGCCGTTTTTATCCAGACCGGCGGCCAATCCCAGCGGGTTTTTAAACGACAGCCCCATGCAGTTGACCGGTTTGGTCGGCACGGACTGACGGACAAGAAACGCTAATGGGGTGCCGGTAATACGGCTGAGCTGACGAAAGGTCACTTCGTGCGCGCGCTCCGGATCGAGCTGGAACAACGCTTTCCTGATGAGGGGGTAGTACATGGACTCTCCTGATTTCCCGGTTGCAAACCGGGGGCGTATTATCCGGTATCCCCCGCCTAATTGGAATTGATTAAAGGCAAAAAAAGCCGTTTTTACGCAATCGTTTTCCCTCTTCACCGCCAAATCGGCGCTAATCCGCTTTTGCGCATATCCAAATCAAAAAATGAGATTTAAAAAACGCGCCCGGTTGCTGGTAGGTTTAAAACACTTCCTATTGATTTTCTAATTAAACCTAACTTTTAGTTATAAGGAGTGGCAATGCGCGTTATATCACTGGCCGGTAGCCCACGCATCCCATCACGTTCCGCCGCGCTGCTCTCGCTGAGTCAGAACTGGCTGCGGCAGCAAGGGGTGGAAGTGACGGCCTATACCCTGCACGACTTTGACGCCGAAGATCTGCTGTACGCCAACTTCAACAGTCCGGCGATCAAGGCGTTTGCCGAGCAGCTGGCGCAGGCCGACGGCCTGCTGATTTCCACGCCGGTTTATAAAGCGTCGTTCTCCGGCGCGCTGAAAACCCTGCTGGATCTGCTGCCGGAACGCGCTCTGGATCATAAGGTGGTGTTGCCGCTGGCGACCGGTGGTTCGATCGGCCACATGCTGGCGGTGGACTATGCGTTGAAACCGGTACTGGCGGCGCTGAAAGCGCAAGAGGTGCTGCACGGCGTGTTCGCCGACGACAGCCAGATCCAGCTGACCGACGAAGGCGCCACGCTCACCGACGCCGTGGCCGCCCGGCTGGAAGAGGCACTGGCCAGTTTCTATCTGGCGCTTGGCCGCCGCAAACCGCCGGCGCTGCGCGTCGCCTCGCCACTGGCGGCGCGTCAAACCGCCTGAAACGCCTGGAAAAGGAGAGCCTGAATGAAACAACGCATCGCTTTGCGGCGTTGGCTGAGCGCCGCCGCCTTCACCGGCCTGCTGTCGCTGGTTTGGGCCAACGCCGCCGTCGCTCAGGATCCGGCGCAGTTCCGCATCGGCTACCAAAAAGGATCGGTCAGTCTGGTGCTGGCGAAGAGCCACCGGCTGCTGGAGGAACGTTTCCCCGCCACCCGCATCAGTTGGATCGAGTTTCCCGCCGGCCCGCAAATGCTGGAGGCCCTGAACGTCGGCAGCATCGATCTGGGCAGCACCGGCGATATTCCGCCGATCTTCGCGCAGGCCGCCGGGGCCGATCTGCTGTATGTCGGCGTTGAGCCGCCCAAACCGAAGGCGGAAGTGATCCTGGTGCCGGAAAACAGCCCGATCAAAACCGTCGCCGATCTGAAAGGCCATAAGGTCGCGTTCCAGAAAGGATCCAGCTCACATAACCTGCTACTGCGATCGCTGCAAAAAGCCGGACTGAAATTTACGGATATCCAGCCCGCCTATCTGACGCCCGCCGATGCGCGCGCCGCATTCCAACAGGGCAACGTCGATGCCTGGGCGATCTGGGATCCTTATTATTCCGCCGCGCTGCTGCAGGGCGGCGTTCGGGTGCTCGGCGACGGCACCGATCTGAACCAGACCGGCTCCTTCTATCTGGCGGCACGCCCTTATGTCAAAGCCAACGGCGCCTTTATCAGCCAGGTCCTGACGGTGCTGACCCAGGCCGATGCGCTCACCCGCAGCGACCGGGCGCAAAGCGTGACCTTGCTGGCCAACGCCATGGGGCTGCCGGAACCGGTGATCGCCAGCTATCTGGATCACCGCCCCCCGACCGCCATCACACCGCTCGATGCGCATACCATCGCCGCGCAGCAGCAAACCGCCGACCTGTTTTACGCCAACCGGCTGGTGCCGGTGAAGGTCGACATCTCGCAACGCATCTGGCGCCCAAGCGCGCAATAAATACGGGAGAGCATTGACGATGAGCCTGAACGTTTTCTGGTTTTTACCCACCCACGGCGACGGCCACTATCTTGGCAGCGCACAGGGTGCTCGCAGCGTCGATCACGGTTACTTGCAGCAGATCGCCCAGGCGGCGGATCGGCTGGGATTCGGCGGGGTACTGATCCCCACCGGCCGCTCCTGCGAAGACTCCTGGCTGGTGGCCGCCTCGCTGATCCCGGTCACCCAGCGGCTGAAATTTTTGGTCGCGCTGCGGCCGGGCATCATCTCCCCTACGCTGGCGGCGCGCCAGGCGGCGACGCTGGATCGCCTGTCCAACGGGCGCGCGCTGTTCAATCTGGTCACCGGCGGCGATCCGGAAGAGCTGGCGGCCGAGGGGCTGCACCTTAGCCATGAAGAACGCTACGAAGCCTCAACCGAGTTCACCCACATCTGGCGCCGGGTGCTGGAAGGGGAAACCGTCGATTTCCACGGCAAGCATATTCAGGTGAAAGGCGCCAAACTGCTGTTCCCGCCGGTGCAACAGCCGCGCCCGCCGCTCTATTTCGGCGGATCCTCCGCCGCCGCGCAGGATCTGGCCGCCGAGCAGGTAGAAATGTATCTCACCTGGGGAGAGCCGCCGGCGCAGGTTAAGGCGAAGATCGAAGAGGTGCGCGCCAAAGCGGCGGCGAAAGGCCGCCAGGTGCGTTTCGGCATCCGGCTGCACGTCATCGTGCGGGAAACCACCGAAGAAGCCTGGCGCGCCGCTGACCGGCTGATCGCCCACCTCGATGAGGAAACCATCGCCAACGCGCAGCAGGCCTTTGCGCGCTTCGACTCCGTCGGCCAACGGCGCATGACGGCGCTGCACGGCGGCAAAAAGGATAACCTGGAGATCAGCCCGAACCTGTGGGCCGGCATCGGCCTGGTGCGCGGCGGCGCCGGCACCGCGCTGGTGGGCGATGGCCCGACGGTCGCGGCGCGCATGCAGGAATATGCCGATCTGGGCATCGACACCTTTATTCTCTCCGGCTATCCGCATCTGGAAGAGGCCTACCGCGTCGGCGAACTGCTGTTCCCGCACCTCGATCTGGCGCAGGAGGAAACGCCCGCTCGCCTTCAGCCGGTGCGTCCGCAGGGCGAAGTGGTGGCCAACATCTATGTTCCGCAAAAAGTATCGCAGAGCTGAGGAGCGCCCCGATGGCAAATAACGTACAACGCATCCTGTATCGGCTGGCCCCCTGGGCGCTGCCGCTGGCGCTGGTGATCATCTGGCAAATCGCCGTCGAAACCGGCTGGCTGTCCAACCGCATTTTGCCGGCGCCGAGTGCGGTGCTGGCCGCCTTCTGGCGCCTGAGCCAAAGCGGCGAACTGTGGCAGCACCTGAGCATCAGCAGCCAGCGCGCGTTGTTAGGCTTCGCCATCGGCGGCAGCATCGGACTGATACTCGGCTTTATTACCGGGCTGTCGCGCTGGGGCGAACGCCTGCTGGACAGCTCGGTGCAAATGATCCGCAACGTGCCGCATCTGGCGCTGATCCCGTTGGTGATCCTGTGGTTCGGCATCGATGAATCCGCCAAGATCTTTCTGGTGGCGCTCGGTACGCTGTTCCCGATTTATCTCAATACCTATCACGGCATCAAAAACATCGATCGCGGCCTGTTGGAGATGGCCCGCAGCTACGGCCTGAGCGGTTTTCGCCTGTTTACACAGGTGGTGCTGCCGGGCGCGCTGCCGTCGATTATGGTCGGCGTGCGTTTCGCTCTCGGCTTCATGTGGCTGACGCTGATCGTCGCCGAAACCATCTCGGCCAATTCGGGCATCGGCTACCTGGCGATGAACGCGCGTGAATTTCTGCAAACCGACGTGGTGGTGGTGGCGATCGTGCTGTACGCCCTGCTCGGCAAGCTGGCGGACGTGGGCGCGCAGCTGCTGGAGCGCGTCTGGTTGCGCTGGCATCAGGCCTATCAACTGAAACAGGGAGAAGCGCTATGACCCTTCCCGCTCGCCTTGCGCAAGGCACGCCGGTGACGCTGGAGTCTATCGGCAAACGTTACGGCAACCGCACGGTGCTGGACAATATTCAGCTGCGCATTTCCGCCGGGCAGTTCGTGGCGGTGGTTGGCCGCAGCGGCTGCGGCAAGAGCACCCTGCTGCGCCTGTTGGCCGGCCTGGAACAGGCCAGCAGCGGCGCTTTGCTCAGCGGCAACGCGCCGCTCGCCGCCGCTAAAGAGGATACCCGGTTGATGTTTCAGGATGCGCGCCTGTTGCCGTGGAAAACGGTGATCGATAACGTGGGTCTGGGGCTGCGCGGCCAGTGGCGCGACGCGGCGTTGCAAGCCCTGGAAGCGGTCGGTTTGGCGGATCGCGCCCGCGATTGGCCGGCGGCGCTGTCCGGCGGACAAAAACAGCGGGTCGCCCTGGCGCGCGCGCTGATCCACCGCCCCCGCCTGCTGCTGCTGGACGAACCGCTCGGGGCGCTGGATGCCCTGACGCGCATCGAGATGCAAGGGCTGATAGAAACGCTGTGGCTACAACACGGTTTTACCGTACTGCTGGTCACACATGACGTCAGCGAAGCCATCGCGCTGGCGGATCGGGTGATCCTGATTGAAGAGGGGCATATCGGGCTGGATCTGAGCATCGATCTGCCGCGGCCGCGCCGCAAAGGCTCGGCCAGGCTGGCGGAACTGGAGGCCGAAGTGCTGGAACGGGTGTTATCGCCGCCGGCCGCAGCGGCCAGTCCCCGCCGGGCGGCGAATTGAATGAAAAAGGGACGGCCCAGGCCGTCCCTTGATGTCTCTAGCGCGAAAAAATCAGGCGTCGAGCGCCTTGCTGATCTTCTCGTACAGATCGCCGGACAGGTTTTCCAACCCTTTCAGCTGTTCCAACGCCTTGCGCATCAGCGCCTGGCGACCGGCGTCGTAACGCTTCAGGCGAATCAGCGGTTCAATCAGGCGCGCGGCGATCTGCGGGTTGCGCTGGTTGAGATCGCTGAGGATCTCCGCCAGGAACTGATAGCCGCTGCCGTCCGCAGCGTGGAACGCCGCCGGGTTGCCGGAAGCGAAGCCGCCGATCAGCGAACGGGTGCGGTTCGGGTTGCTCAGGCTGAACGAGCGGTGTTGCAGCAGCGCGCGCACCTTGCTCAACACGTCTGCCGCCGGGCTGCCGCCCTGCAGCACGAACCATTTGTCCATCACCAGGCCATCCTGATGCCAGCGCTCGTCGAACGCCGCCAGCAGCGCATCGCGGCACGGCAGCTGGGCCGCGACCGCAGCAGACAGCGCCGCCAGCGAGTCGGTCATGTTGTCCGCCTGGCGATACTGTTCGTTCACCAGTTGGTCCGCCAGCGCCACATCTTCGCCGAACGCCAGATAGCCCAGGCACACATTGCGCAAGGCGCGCTTGGCGATCTCGGCGTGCTCCACGCGGTAGCCGTCGGTCTTGTTGGCGTGATACACCGCCAGCCACTCATCGGCCAGTTCCCGCGCCAGGCAGCGTACGATCGCTTCGTGCACCGCGGCGATCGCTTCCGGATCGATAGTGGCGAACAGCTCGGCGATTTCGTTCTCCGACGGCAGCGTCAGGATCTGCGCCGCCAGCGCCGGATCCAGTTTTTCGTCCAGCAGCACCGCACGGAACGCATCGGCCACGTGCAGCGGCAGCGACAGCGGCTGCTTCTGCTGGTGCCGCGCCACGTTCAGCTTGATATAGGTCGCCAGCAAGCTCTGCGCCGCATCCCAACGCGCAAACTCATTGCGCGCATGCTGCATCAGGAAGGTCAGTTGCTGATCGCTGTACGGATAGTCCAGCTTCACCGGCGCGGAGAATTCGCGCAGCAGCGACGGCACCGGCTTGTGCGCCACGCCGTCGAACACGAAGGTCTGCTCCGCTTCGGTGACGTTCAGCACGTTGTTGACCGGCAGGCCGCCTTTCTGCAATGGAATGACATTGCCTTCGCTGTCGTACAGTTCGATATCCAGCGGAATATGCAGCGGCAACTTCTCCGGCTGATCGGCGGTCGGCGCGGTTTTCTGGCTGACATGCAGGCGATATTGCTGAGTTTCCGCATCGTACTCGTCGCGCACCGTCAACAGCGGCGTACCGGACTGGCTATACCAACGGCGGAAGCGCGACAGATCGACGTTAGACGCATCCTCCATCGCCTGAACGAAATCGTCGCAGGTAGCGGCGCTGCCGTCGTGACGTTCGAAATAGAGCTGCATCCCTTTCTGGAAGTTCTCCTCCCCCAACAGGGTATGCATCATGCGGATCACCTCGGAACCCTTTTCATACACCGTGAGGGTGTAGAAGTTGTTCATCTCGATGACTTTGTCCGGGCGGATGGCGTGCGCCATCGGGCTGGCGTCTTCGGCAAACTGCGCGCCGCGCATCACGCGCACATTGTCGATGCGGTTAACCGAACGCGATCCCAGATCGGAACTGAATTCCTGATCGCGGAACACCGTCAGCCCCTCTTTCAGACTGAGCTGGAACCAGTCGCGGCAGGTCACGCGGTTACCGGTCCAGTTGTGGAAGTATTCGTGGCCGATCACCGCTTCGATGTTCAGGTAATCCTTGTCGGTCGCGGTTTCCGCCTTCGCCAGCACATATTTGGAGTTAAAGATATTTAACCCTTTGTTCTCCATCGCGCCCATATTGAAGAAATCGACCGCCACAATCATATAAATGTCGAGATCATATTCCAGGCCGAAGCGGGTCTCATCCCATTTCATCGAGTTCTTCAACGAAGTCATCGCCCAGTCGGCGCGATCCAGGTTGCCGCGATCGACGAACAGCTCCAGTGCGACCTTACGGCCGGAACGGGTGGTGAAGCTGTCGCGCAGCACGTCGAAATCCCCCGCCACCAGCGCGAACAGGTAGCAAGGTTTCGGGAACGGATCCTGCCATTGCACCCAGTGGCGGCCATCGGCCAATTCGCCCTGGCCGATGCGGTTGCCGTTCGACAGCAGGAACGGATAGCGCGTCTTGTCGGCCACGATGCGGGTGGTAAAGCGCGCCAGCACGTCCGGGCGATCCTGGTAATAAGTAATGTGGTGGAAGCCTTCGGCTTCGCATTGCGTACACAGCGCATCGCCGGACAGGTACAGCCCTTCCAGCGCGGTGTTCTTCGCCGGGTGAATATCGTTGACAATGGTAAGAGTGAATTGTGCCGGCAACTCTTCGATGATCAGCTGGTTATCCTGCTGACGGTAGGCGCTCCACGGTTGGCCGTCCACCTGAATGCTCACCAGCGTCAAATCTTCGCCATCCAGCACCAGCGGTGCGCCGGCCGCACCCTGACGTTTGATTTTACTGACGGCGGTCACGCGCGTGGTTTCCGCGTCCAGACTGAAGTCCAAATCGATATCGGTCGTGGTGTAATCGGGCGCGCGATAATCGTGGCGGTATTTTGCCTGTGGCTGTTGTGTCATAAAAACCCTTAAACGTCTCAGTGAGTTATAGGTGCCAGGCCGCTCTTCTCCTTCGTACCGCAGCCGGTATGTTCCCCTGCGGCGCGCGGTGAGCCTGAATTGTGAATAAACTGTATCACAGCTGGCCGAAAAGCCCAGAGCCGCAGGGCGACCAGGAGAGAGAAATCAGAGGCAAATCATAAATCGCCCGGCAGGCGGCAGTGCGGGTGACCAATGGCCAAATAAAAATCAGCATTTAATGCTAAAAAACCGCCATCGCGGCGCGCCGGCATAGTTGAGGCGACACCGGCGGCATGGTGGTATAATTGCCGAATCAGGTTCAGGGATGGCTCGCATTATGAAGATTAAATACGCAATCTATTTTTTCACCCTGTGCCTGATGACTTCCTTCTCTCTGTTCATCGTCGATGAGCTGCTCGAAGCCCATACCGACTACCGCGACAACCAGCTAAACCTGTACAAAATTGATCGCGCCAAAGAAATTTCCGAAGCTTTTCAGGCTGCGTTGCTGGCTCATCGCCTCAAACGATTGAGCCTGATCGATCCGCAAATCACCCGTGCGCAATGTTTGGCCGCCGATCGGGTGGCGCGCGAGAGGATCACCCGGATCCGCGAACATCTGGACGATGAGGTCGCCAGACAGCTCGGGGTTCAGCAAAAAATCGCCGCGCTGTCGATGATCGCTTTGATGGAACAGCTGCTGGATAATGACAACCTGCAGCTTTCGCAGGTCAATAACACCAACGCCAATCTGTTCAACATCAACAGCGCCTATTACATCTCGCAAACCAGCAAGAGTTATTACCGTTACACCTACGATACCCGGATGGTGGATACCGACTCCTTTATGTTTCTCGAGGCCATCCGTCTCAATAACCGGCTAAATATGTCATTGACGGAATTGAGCGATCAGATTATCGACGTCAACGTCAGCCAGCTCGTTCGCAAAGACGCCTATCTGAAGTCCATTCAGCTAACCGGCGTGCTGAACGCGCTGAGCACCCGATTGATCTTCATGAAGATCAACTACGACGATGGACAAATCACCAACATCGTCAATGCGTTGCTCGCCCAAGTGTCCGCTGAGCGCCTCCAGCAGATTACCAATGGGCTGTATACCGCTATCGATACCCATAAGCCCTACCCCACAGCGCTTATTTCGCGCTATGTCGACGATGTGAGCGAGCTTTCGCAGGCGCTGTATCAACGCAGTTTCGAATTGGAAACCCTCGCCTCGCGCCACAAGATTTACGACAGCCAGACGACCATTTACGGCATGATCGCACTCGCCGGCCTGGTGGTTTTGCTGTTCATTTTGCCGGCGTTGGTGTTCTGCACCAGCATCAACCGCTGGCTGACCAAGACCCACAACAATATCGTGCGGCTGTCGCGCGGCGAGATGAATATCGATCGCAACGACGCCTTCTACAGCCAGGAATTGATCGCCATCAGCGACGCCATTCAGCAGCTCAGGCAATACCAGCTGGACAAGGTCTCGCTGGAGAGCGAGAAACAACTGCTGATTAAAGAGCTCGAGGCCTCTTCCTTCCTCGATCCGCTCACCAATATCTACAACCGCCGTAAATTCTTCCTTGAATGTCAACTGCTGGGCAACGCCAGCTACCCACAGGCCTTTTGCCTGATCGACATCGATAATTTCAAACAACTCAACGACAGCTACGGCCACGACGTGGGTGACCGGGCGCTGGTGGCCTTCGGCCACCTGCTGCAACGCGCGTTCCGCGCCAGCGACATCTTCTGCCGCTATGGCGGCGAAGAGTTCGCGGTGCTGCTGGGTAACTGTTCGTTGGACAACGCGCGGGACATCATGGAGCAATTGCGCGCCCGTACTCATCGCCTGACGCTAAATCTGGCCGACGGACGGCAAGTGCGTTTCACCACCAGCTGCGGCATTGCGCCAGTCAGCGCGTTCACCGCGCTGCAGGCGGCGATCAAACAGGCGGACGAATCGCTCTACTTTTGCAAAAAGAACGGCAAAGATCGGGTCAGCGTGCATACCCAGGCCGGCTTTATCTGATTCGCTGTTTAAAATAATTAACATTATAATTTTTATGACTAATTAGGCTAAGTCATTCACCTTACAGGCATATCTGGCTTTTTTTCCACCCCGCCGCTATCCGGCTGCCATAAAGGCACGTTTAATCCTCGACCCGCTTCGGTGATTTATGGTGTGATGCAGCTTCAATAACAGGATAATCCGGGTATACTCCACCCCCACTTTTATGATTATCCGGATTTGGACACGCGCCTGACGAGGATGCTGTAACGCGCTATGACTCAATACGCTTCCCCGATTTTGACATCACTGCTTGATACCGATGCTTATAAGCTTCATATGCAGCAAGCAGTGTTCCATCGCTATCCCGCGATCAGCGTGGCGGCGGAATTCCGCTGCCGCGGCGACGAACTGCTGGGCGAATATGCCGACGAAATCCGCGCGCAGGTGGCGCTGATGAGCCGGCTGGCGCTAACCGACGCCGAATTCGCTTATCTTTCGGGCCTGCCCTTCTTCCGTCAAGATTACCTGAACTGGCTGCGAACGTTCCGCTACGATCCGCAGCAGGTCACCATCGACAACCGCGACGGCAAGCTGCAAATCCGCATCGCCGGCCCCTGGCGTGAAGTGATCATGTGGGAAGTCCCATTGCTGGCGGTGATCAGCGAAGTGGTGCACCGCCGGCGCTCGCCGCTGGCGACGCCGGAACAGGCGGTGGCACATCTGCAAACCAAGCTGGCGCAGTTCAAGACGTTGGCGGGCGATCTGGATCTTTCGCGCTTCAAGTTGATGGACTTCGGCACCCGCCGTCGTTTCTCTCAGGGCGTGCAACAGGCCATCGTCAGCACCTTGCAGGCCGAATTCCCGTACCTGTCGGGCACCAGCAATTACGATCTGGCGCACCAGCTGGGTCTGGCGCCGGTCGGCACGCAGGCGCATGAGTGGTTCCAGGCGCATCAGCAGATAAGCCCTGTGCTGGCCAACAGCCAGCGCGCCGCATTGCAGGCCTGGCTGGATGAATATCCGGACCAGCTTGGCATCGCGCTCACCGACTGCATCACCATGGATGCCTTCCTGCGCGACTTCGGCCCGCAGTTCGCCGAGCGTTATCAGGGGCTTCGCCACGATTCGGGCGATCCCGTCGAGTGGGGTGAAAAGGCCATTGCCCACTATCAGAAACTGGGCATCGACCCACTGAGCAAAACGCTGGTGTTCTCGGACAATCTGGATCTGGAAAAAGCGCTGGCGCTCTATCGCCATTTCTATCAGCGCATTAATCTCGGCTTCGGCATCGGCACGCGCCTGACCTGCGATATTCCCGGCGTTAAGCCGTTAAATATCGTGATCAAGCTGGTCGAGTGCAAAGGCAAGCCGGTGGCCAAACTCTCCGACAGCCCCGGCAAGACCATCTGCCAGGACCAGGCGTTCGTCAGGGCCCTGCGCAAGGCCTTCGATCTGCCGCTGGTGAAGAAAGCCAGCTGAGCCTTCTTTATATAAAGAGAGAAAGCCGGCCCGGTTCACGCGCCGGCTTTTTTGTTTTTATCCCGAACGCCCTCTTTTCAGTCAGCCGCGATAAATGTTGCGCCAATCCGATGATTTCTGCTTGTGCTCTGCACCGCGGCAAGTAACATAGCCATTACCCCCATATTCTTGGGTTGTAAGCTATTTCTAAACCAAATTATTAAAGAGAGAAATCTATGAGCGTAGTGCCTGTAGTCGACGTACTGCAAGGTCGTGCTGCGGTTGACAGTGAAGTCACCGTACGCGGCTGGGTACGTACCCGGAGAGATTCAAAAGCTGGTATCTCCTTCCTGGCCGTCTATGACGGTTCCTGCTTTGATCCGTTACAGGCCGTCGTTAATAATTCTCTGCCGAATTATCAAGATGAAGTGCTGCACCTGACCACCGGCTGTTCGGTTGAAGTTACCGGCAAGGTCGTCGCCTCACCGGGCGAAGGCCAGAGCTTCGAGCTGCAGGCCACCGCGATCAAAGTGGTCGGCTGGGTCGACGATCCGGATACTTACCCGATGGCGGCCAAACGTCACAGCATCGAATACCTGCGCGAAGTGGCCCACCTGCGCCCGCGCACCAACCTGATCGGCGCCGTGGCGCGCGTGCGTCATACCCTGGCGCAGGCGATCCACCGCTTCTTCCATGAAAATGGCTATTTCTGGGTATCTACCCCGCTGATCACCGCCTCCGACACCGAAGGCGCCGGCGAGATGTTCCGCGTATCCACACTGGATCTGGAAAACCTGCCGCGCACCGACAAGGGCGCCGTCGATTTCAGCCAGGACTTCTTCGGTAAGGAAGCCTTCCTCACCGTTTCCGGCCAGCTGAACGGCGAAACCTACGCCTGTGCGCTGTCCAAGGTATACACCTTCGGCCCAACTTTCCGCGCTGAAAACTCCAACACCAGCCGCCATCTGGCTGAATTCTGGATGATCGAGCCGGAAGTGGCCTTCGCGACGCTGGACGATGTCGCCGGCCTGGCCGAAAGCATGCTGAAGTATGTGTTCCAGGCGGTGCTGGATGAGCGTGCAGACGATCTGAAATTCTTCGCCGAGCGCGTGGATAAAGACGCTATCGCGCGTCTGGAGCGCTTCGTCTCTTCCGATTTCGCCCAGGTAGACTACACCGACGCCATTGAGATCCTGCTGGCCTCTGGCCAAACCTTCGAAAACCCGGTCTCCTGGGGTATCGATCTCTCTTCCGAACATGAGCGTTATCTGGCGGAGAAACACTTCCAGGCGCCGGTAGTGGTGAAAAACTACCCGAAAGACATCAAAGCGTTCTATATGCGCATGAACGAAGACGGCAAAACCGTCGCGGCCATGGACGTGCTGGCGCCGGGCATCGGTGAAATCATCGGGGGTTCTCAGCGTGAAGAACGTCTCGACGTGCTCGATCAGCGTCTGGAAGAGATGGGCCTGAATAAGGAAGACTACTGGTGGTATCGCGATCTGCGTCGTTACGGCACCGTGCCGCATTCCGGTTTCGGCCTGGGCTTTGAACGTTTAATCGCCTATGTCACCGGCGTGCAAAACGTGCGCGATGTGATCCCGTTCCCACGCACCCCACGTAACGCAAGCTTCTAATTTATACGATCACACGTTTTTTAAACGATTTCGTTACAAAACAAAGGCCAGCCTCGCTGGCCTTTCGCATTTTTTAATATTGACGCACGTCACAAAGTTCCCGAAAAATTACATTTGGTTACACATACTTTCCTTTTGCAACCTCATTGCGACATTGGTATCATTTTCGTCCTAGATTAACCCGCCTGTGAATGGAACACTGCGTTCAGACACAGGACGACACCAATCTATCAACAATAGTTCCCAAGGAATTATTGGCGGCAGTGGCAAAGGTGTCCGAATAACACCAATGAGGGTAATAATGATGAAGCGCAACATTCTTGCAGTGGTTATCCCGGCTCTGTTGGCTGCTGGTGCAGCAAACGCAGCTGAAATCTACAACAAAGACGGCAACAAGCTGGATCTGTACGGCAAAGTTGACGGTCTGCACTACTTCTCCGACGACAAAGGTAATGACGGCGATCAGACCTATGTTCGTTTCGGCTTCAAAGGTGAAACTCAGATTACTGACCAACTGACCGGTTACGGCCAGTGGGAATACAACGTCCAGGCTAACCACTCCGAATCTCAGGGCACCGAAGGCACCAAAACCCGTCTGGGCTTCGCGGGTCTGAAATTCGCTGACTACGGCTCCTTCGACTACGGCCGTAACTACGGCGTACTGTACGACGTGGAAGGCTGGACCGATATGCTGCCAGAGTTCGGTGGCGATACTTACACCTACACCGACAACTTCATGACCGGCCGTACCAACGGCGTTGCGACCTATCGTAACAACAACTTCTTCGGTCTGGTTGACGGTCTGAACTTCGCCGTTCAGTACCAGGGCAAAAACCAGAACGACGGCCGTAACGTCAAGAAACAAAACGGCGACGGCTGGGGCATCTCCTCTACTTATGACATCGGCGAAGGCGTAAGCTTCGGCGCTGCATACGCATCTTCTAACCGTACCGACGACCAAAAACTGCGTTCCAACGAGCGTGGCGACAAGGCTGACGCATGGACCGTGGGCGCGAAATACGACGCCAACAACGTTTACCTGGCGGCGATGTACGCAGAAACCCGTAACATGACTCCGTTCGGCGGCGGTAACTTCGGTGCTGGCTGTGCAGCTACCGATGACAAGTGCGGCGGCTTCGCGAGCAAAACTCAGAACTTCGAAGTGACCGCTCAGTACCAGTTCGACTTCGGTCTGCGTCCAGAAGTGTCTTACCTGCAGTCTAAAGGTAAAAACCTGAACGTCCCAGGCGTGGGTTCTGACCAGGATCTGGTTAAATATGTTTCTGTTGGTACCACCTATTACTTCAACAAGAACATGTCCACCTACGTTGATTACAAAATCAACCTGCTGGATGACAACGAGTTCACCAAAGCAACCGGCACCGCTACCGACGATATCGTAGCTGTTGGTCTGGTGTACCAGTTCTAAGTTGTCTCGCTTAACGGCGGTTCACCGTCGGCTAAGTTAAAAAAACAGGGCTTCGGCCCTGTTTTTATTTGTGTCTGCCGGTAACGTTTTATCCTGCAGATTTCCCCTTATCCCTCATTTTTTCTGTCGAATCCTTCCCGTTCACAAGATCGCGGTGTTTTTATCGCAAACGGTTGGCAAAGCCGATAACTGGCGCTACCCTGATGCTTCTGTCTGCTTAACTCCGAGATTTGGAAGCACCTGACATGTTTGAAAAAATCACCGCCGCACCCGCCGACCCGATCCTGGGCCTGACCGACATTTTCCGCGCCGACGCCCGCCCGAATAAAATCAATTTAGGCATTGGCGTTTATAAAGATGAAACCGGCAAAACCCCGGTGCTGACCAGCGTAAAAAAAGCTGAACAGTATCTGCTGGAAAACGAGACCACCAAAAACTATCTCGGCATTGAAGGCATCCCGGCGTTTGCCAGCTGCACGCAAGAGCTGCTGTTCGGTAAAGAGAGCCAGATCGTCACCGATCGTCGCGCGCGCACCGCACAGACACCAGGCGGCACCGGCGGCTTGCGCGTAGCGGCAGACTTTATCGCCAACCAGACCAGCGCCAAGCGCATCTGGATCAGCAACCCAAGCTGGCCGAACCACAAGAACGTCTTTAGCGCCGTTGGCCTGGAAGTGCTGGAGTACGCCTACTACGACGCAGCCAACCACGCGCTGGATTTTGACGGCCTGCTGAACAGCCTGAAACAGGCTCAGGCCGGTGATGTCGTGCTGTTCCACGGCTGCTGCCATAACCCGACCGGTATCGATCCAACGGCGGAACAGTGGGCGCAGCTGGCTGAGCTTTCCGCCGCCAATGGCTGGCTGCCGCTATTCGACTTCGCCTACCAGGGCTTCGCCAACGGTCTGGAAGAGGATGCGCAGGGTCTGCGTATTTTCGCCGCCAAACATCAAGAGCTGATCGTCGCCAGCTCCTACTCGAAAAACTTCGGCCTGTACAATGAGCGCGTCGGCGCTTGCACCCTTGTAGCTGCCGATGCCGAAACCGCCGATCGCGCCTTCAGCCAGGTGAAGGCGGCCATTCGTGCCAACTACTCTAACCCGCCGTCGCACGGCGCGGCCGTTGTCGCCACCATTCTGGGCAACGACGCCCTGCGCGCGATGTGGGAGCAGGAGCTGACCGACATGCGCCAGCGCATTCACCGCATGCGTCAGCTGTTCGTGAACACCCTGCAGGAGAAAGGCGCACAACAGGACTTCAGCTTTATCATCCAGCAGAACGGCATGTTCTCATTCAGCGGCCTGACCAAAGAACAGGTGCTGCGTCTGCGTGAAGAGTTCGGCGTATACGCCGTAAACTCGGGCCGGGTGAACGTGGCCGGCATGACGCCGGACAACATGGCACCGCTGTGTGAAGCCATCGTCGCCGTGCTCTAAAGCATCGACGCAGGTCATAAATCATAAAAAAAGGGCGCTCTATGCGCCCTTGATTATTTCGGCCGGGAAATAATCGTTACCACACCGCCGGCTCTTCGCGCAGGAACGGATTGGTCTGGCGCTCGTGGCCAAAGGTCGACATCGGGCCGTGGCCGGGAATAAAGCGCATATCGTCGCCCAATGGCAGCAGCTTGGTGCGAATAGAGGCGATCAGCGCCTGATGATCACCGCGCGGGAAGTCGCTGCGCCCCACGCCGCCGTTAAACAGCACGTCACCCACCAGCGCCAAACGCGCCTGCTCATTGATAAAGACGATGTGGCCCGGCGTGTGCCCAGGGCAATGCAACACCTTGAGCGTCATCTCACCCACCTGCATCTCATCGCCTTCCGACAACCAACGGGTCGGGGTCAGCGGCGCACACTCTTCCAGCCCGAACATCCGGCTCTGCGCCGGCAAACCATCCAGCCAAAAAGCGTCCTCTTTATCCGGGCCGTAAATCGGCACCTGATAATGTTCCGCCAGCTCCGCCGCCGCGCCGACGTGATCCAAATGGCCGTGCGTCAGCAAAATCTGCGTGATTGTCACACCCTGTTTCGCCACTTCCGCTTTGATTTTTTCCGCTTCGCCGCCGGGATCGACCAACGCCGCCTGCTGCGTGTTTTCACACCAGATCAGGCTGCAATTCTGGCTAAAGGCGGTAACGGGAATAAGATGGTATTTCATAAGGCTCCAACGACAATAACGCCGCCTCCGCAAGGAGCGGCGTTATTCACTGAGGGCACCGCGATTACCAGCTCCGAACCGGGCCGGTATCGATGTGCACGAAGTTGCTACGTGGGTAATATCCTACACCACCAGCGCGCATTTTTAACGCCGCTTTACGGATATTACTCAATTGGATACCTTCAATATGGAAATCCATCGCCTGGCCCTTGGTATGGTAGCTGTGCTTGGCCACACCGCGGCTGTGCGCGCGCAATTCGTTATTGGTATCTACGGAACGGTAACCGGAGATCAGCTGCACCGGCTTGCTGGTACCCAGCAGCCCCTGCAGGCGATAGAGGTGATCAAACAAGCTGGGATCGATCGATTTAACCTTGTTGGCGCGATAATCGCGGAACAGATGATTTAGCCGAACCAACTCTTCTTTATTGTAGCCTTTGCCGTCAAAGAACTCGGCTTTAATAGATTCACCGGTATTCAGGTTATTCAGCACTAAAATACGCGGTCGAGCGGTGGAAAGACTGGCAAATGCCTGCCCTGGAAGCAGCGCTATGCCCATAGCGGCGCCACCTAGCGCCAGCCATTTACGGCGATGATGATCAATTTTGTCCATGACTCTGTTAAACCCGGCAAGAATGTCAAAATAAATGCACAAAGCAGCGCACTGTCCGAACCATAACCGCCTGCGTATGCTGAGTCAACCCGCGATACGCCTAGGTTTACAGGCCCCCGGCTACGAGGGCCTGTGGTATAGCCAAACATTCTGACCGTTATTTATTTATAATTACTGCATTTACTGCATTAATTTTTTGGCCTGAGCCAAAATTTGTGCGCCCGATCTCACCGTATTATCATAATTGTAAATATCTGTACGGAATTGCGGTTGGCCATCATCCGAAACCCAGGCGGTCAGATAATACAGTTTTACGGGAATACGCTGGCGAATATTCACATAAGTGGTATTGCCTTCTTTCAGCGTGGAGGAAACGCGGCTATTGTTCCAGCCGGCATCCTGCAGCAGCATATTCGCCAAATCGGAAGCCTTGTTCACCCGCACGCAGCCGGAGCTGAGCGCGCGGATGTCTTTCTGGAACAGGCTGTGGTTCGGGGTATCGTGCAGGTAAATGGCATCCGAGCTCGGCATATTGAACTTGAAACGCCCCAGCGAGTTGGTGGCGCCCGGCGCCTGGCGCACGCGATACGGGAAGTTGCGCGCAGAAACCATGCTCCAGTCGATCATCGCCGGGTTGATCACTTCCGCATCGTTGCTCCAGCCTGACAGCACGGTATAGCCGTGTTTCTGGAAATAGTTACCGTCGCGCATCGCCTTCGGCACGATATCCTCACGCACCAGCGTGGTTGGCACGTTCCAAGGCGGGTTGACCACCACGTTATTCAATGCGCTGCTCATCAACGGCGTCTTGCGGCTTGGCCGCCCGACGATAACGCGGGAGGACAACACTTCGTTGCCGTTCTGATAGTAGGTCAGCGAGTAGTTGGGAATGTTCACCATAATGCCGGTGCCGACATGCCCCGGCAAGATGCGCAAGCGCTGGATATTCAGCGCCAACAGCGCGGCGCGGGTTTTCGGTGACACGTTGAGCCACTCGCGGGTGCGCACGCCGATCACGCCGTCCGCCGTCAACCCCTGCCATTTCTGGAAACGCTTGACGCCCTCCACCAGCTCGTTGGTATAGAGGTTGTCGCTCACCACGCTGCCGATCTGCGGCGGCGTCTGTTCCGCGGTCAACTCCGTCACCGGCGCCGCCGATGGGCTGACCGTCACACGGCTTTTCTCTTCGTCTACCGTCAGCCCGCCGTCGTCGGGTTCATTGCTCTTCGCCGAAACCACCGCCGGTTCCGGCTCCGCTTCCGGCGCCGAGGCGGCCAGCATGCCGGTGCGCGTCAGGATCTCACGCAGCGCCGGGATATCGTTGCTCATTTGGCCTGGGCGCAGGCTCGGGCCACTGCCCACCTGCGGCCAGGGGCGGTTGTCCGCCAGCATGTCACGCAGCGCCTGATGCATCTTGGCGTATTGCGGATGCTGCGGCGCAAGCGAATTCACGTAGCTCAGGGTTCGCGCCTGGCGCACCGCCAGCTGCCATTGATTGATCACCGCCGTGGGCGGCAAACCAAGCTTGTAAGGAATATTGCTGTACAGCCAGTTGTTGCCGTTGGCGCCGATGGCGGATACAAACTGCAAATAGCCCAGCATCGCATCGGACAACACCGCATCGCGGCCCGCTTCACTGAGCGCCGGATCGGTCAACATCTTCACCCACTGGGTGAACTGCGGCTGTACGCCGGACATCGCCAGTTCGGCCAGCTGCTGTTGAAATTGCTGAACAGCCTCGCGATCCTGCCACATCGGCTGCATATGATTCGCCGCATACAGCGGCGCCAGCGTGGAAAGGTAGTGCAGATCCATACCGCGCGGCAACGCGGCCAGCAGTTCAGAACGACTCTGCGCAACGGACATGCCTGCTGTTGCCACCGGTAACGCCGTTACGGTGGCCAAGGCGGAAAACGACGACACAAGACTACAGGCGATAGCGCCACTCAGCGCCAAACGTCGTAGAGAGTTTCCCTTTTTAAGCAACATCCCTTGCCCCCTGTATGCTCACAAAAAAAAACGTCAAAAACTGCATATAGTTTCAGTATACAAACAGAAAGGCCGTTTCGCCCTGCGGGCGTCGAATAACTGTTTATGTGATTAAACTAACCGCTTTTCAACGGATAAAAAAGCAGGACTATCATCCACGCGCACAAAAAAATAGCCACCCTGCGGCGGCTATTTTCGGATTTTTAGGGCGTTTTTCTGCGTTACGGCGTTTCGACCGGCGCAGTGCCCAGCGCCGGCGGCTCGCCGGCGAAACCGCGCAGCCCCACCACGTGCACATGCTCGTGGTTCTGGAACACCTTACGCACCAGTTTATAGGTGGTGCCCTTCTCCGGACTGATGTTTTCCGGCGCCGCGATGATCAGCTGCATCTCCAGACGATCGCACAGTTCGAACAGCGTGGCGATCGACTTGGCATCCAGACGCGCCGCTTCATCGAGGAACAGCAGGCGACACGGCGAGATATCTTTACCGCGCAGGCGGCGGGACTCTTCTTCCCAGCTCTGCACCACCATCACCAGGATTGACATCCCGGTACCGATGGCTTCACCGGTAGACAACGCGCCGCTTTCCGCACGCAGCCAGCCGTCGGAACCACGGTACACCTCAACTTCCATTTCCAGGTAGTTGCGGTAGTCCAGCAACTCCTCGCCAATGGTCTGTGGCGTGCGCTGCCCCATGTCGATCTGCGGATTCAGGCGCTGATACAGCTTGGCCAGCGCTTCGGAGAAGGTCAGGCGGTTGCTGTTGAACAGATCCTGATGCTGTTCCTGCTGCTCGGAGAGCACGTCCAGCAGAGTGGCATGTGCTTCGCGCACATTGACGTTCAGACGGACGCTCTTCACCTGGCCGAAGGCAACGGCCTGCAGACCCTGGTTCAGCATGCGAATACGGTTCTGTTCGCGCTGAATGGTTTTGCGAATGATGTTGGCCACGCTTTTCGAACTGATCGCCAGCTTCTGCTCGCGCGCGGTCAGTTCTTCGGTCAGACGGCCCAGCTCAATCTCCATCTGCTCGATGGCCTCGACCGGATCGTCGGTACGGATGATATCCTGACGGATACGCTCGCGCAGGTGTTGGTACACCGCGATATAGAACTGAATTTTACGCTCCGGCCGCTTCGGATCTTCCGACAGGCGCAGCACGTCGCGCAGGTGTTCGTTGTCCGCTACCGCCAGACGCAGCGCGCCGAGCGCCTTATCCGACATCGAGCGCAGCTCGTCGCCATCCATGTACGCCAGCTCGCGGCGATGCAGACGGCGTTCCACGCCGTTGTCTTTCACCAGGCGCATCACCGCGCACCAGCCCGCCTTGGCGGTCACCACCTGCTCGCGCAGCTGATGGTAGTCGCGTTCCAGCTTGCGCAGTTTCTTCTGCAGGCCATCCATTTCGGCTTCGCAGAAGGTCAGCTGTTTCTCCAGCTGATTGCGGCGAGCGCGGTTGTTGCTCAGCGCCGCATGCAGCTCGTCGCGACGCGCGCGCGCGCGCGCTTCGGCGTTGGCGTCGGCCTGCACGCCGATATCCACCAGCTCCTGGCTCAGCTCTTTCAGCATGTCGCGCTTGGCGTCATACGAGCTTTTCAGCGAGGCCAGCACCTGGCTGTATTGGGTGAACTGGGTTTGATACTGACGCAGCTGCTCACGGGCGCGGGCGCGTTCGGCTTCCGCCTGTTCCAGACGCTGGCGCAGCTTGTCGTTGAGATCGTTGTTGGCATTCTGCATGCCGGCGGAGTCGGTATAGCTGAAGTGCGCGCGGCGCTGCACCACTTCTGTCAACGCGAACGCCTGCTGTTTGGCCTGACGCTGCACGCTTTGCGCCTGCGCGTAGTCCTGCTGCAGCTGTTCATGCTGCTGCGGATCGCTCTGCAGCACCGACAGCAGCGGCTCCAGTTTGGTCAGCGACACCCCGTGCTGTTGAATGTGGCGCGCGGCGTCCTGTGCTTCTTCCAGCTCTTCACGGATCTCGTCGACGCGATCCTGCAGCGTTTCATCGTTCAGCAACGACACCAGCGGCATCAGGCGGTTGAGCGCGGAAATGCCCTCTTTGGCCTGGTCGTACTGCTGACGCTGCTGCTGATTCTGCGCTTCGTGATTGTTCAGCGCACGCTCGATCTCGCCGCGACGGGCGTTCAGGCCGCGGATCTCCGCTTCCGGGTCAGCGTCGAACGCCACCGCCAGATGGGTGCCGATAAAGCGGCTGAAGGCTTGATGCGAACGCTGGGTTTTCTGCACGTCGAACGACAGCGTGGCATAACGTTCCGCCAGCGTTTCACGCTCGGCATGCAGCACTTCCAGGCGGTTTTCGCGCGCCGCGCGGCCGAACAGCGGCACTTCCGGGTAGCGGGAATAACGCCACTGGCGATCGGCGATCTTCACCACCACCGCTTTGTCCTGTTCTTCGACGGCAAATACGCTGTCATCGAACGACTGCGGATCCCCTTCGATCAGGTAGAGATCTTCCGGGCAATCTTCCAGCCCTTCCAGCATCTCGCGCACCAGCGACAGATCCGGCACCACGATGGCGTGGCGCGAAGGGCCGTACAGCGCCGAGAAGTAAGGCGCGTCGTCGATGGTAACGTCATCGTAAATTTCCGACAGCAGCACGCCGCCGAAACGTTCGGCCAAGGTGACCAGGCGTTGATCTTCCGCGCCGCCCGGCTGGCTGAGACGTTCGATCTGCGCTTCTACTTCGCGCTTGCGGGCCGCCACCTCGTCGCGCTCGACGGTGGTTTCACGCTCGCGCTCCAGCAGCTGCTGCATGTATTCGGTCACCTGCTGGCTGTTTTCCAGCGGCTCTCCGCTCTGATCGCTGAGCTGGCTCAGGGCGTCCTGCGCCGCCAGCCACACCGGGGCGCGCGCCGTCAGCTCACGGATGCGCTGCTGGATCTGCTCCAGCTCCTGGCGCATCTCCATGCGGCGTTCGCCGGCTTCGCTGACGTTCTGCGACAGCGCTTCCAGGCGCTCTTCCAGCTCCTGCTGCAGCATGTCGAGATCGTCCGGCTGGTACTCCTGACCATGGCGTTTGCAAAATTCTTGCAGCAGGCGCTCGGCGTCCTGCTGCGAGCGCAGGCGCTGTTCCAGTTCGCTCAGGCGCAGGCGCAGCGGCTGAACGCGCTCGGCGAGGTGTTGCTGCGAAGGCCAGTCGCGCAGCAATTCGCGCGCGCACTGCCAGGCTTCGCTGCGGCTGACCTGACCGGCGATTTTACCCACCAGCTGATAGGCCTGCTCGAACTGGCCGTGTGCGGCATCGGCCACGCTCAGCTTCTGTTCCAGCATCAGCAGCGCTTCGGTCGCCTCCTGCTCGCGAGCCTGGAAGGTGTCCAGCCACTGTTCGGCGTTGTCGGCGGTCAGGTCCGGCAATTGGCACAGCGCGCGCGCGCGCTCCAACGCCTGCAGCGCCTGTTGGTACTGAATGGCGCGGGTCTGCTGCACGTCGAGCGCCTGCTGGTAGTCGGCCAGCTGGCTCTTCAGCTCATCCACTTCCAGCTCGGCCGCTTCGGCGCGCGCTTCGTTTTCGGCCTGTTGCTCGCTCGCCTCGGCCACCACTTCGTTCTGCTCTTCCAGACGGTAGGTCAGCTCTTCCAGATCGGCTTCATAGCGTTCGATCTTCTCCTGCTGACGCATCGCCGTCTGCACCAGATTCAGGTGGTCGCTGGCGGCCTGGTAATCGGTTTCCAGATCGGATTCGGCGCCGCTCTGCTCGCTCAGCTCACGCGCCATTTCCACATGGCGATACTGTTCGGCGGCCAGCTGCTTGCGGCTGCCCAACAGATCGCTGCGCAGCGCCAGCGCGCCGTCCAGATGGATGCGGCGTTCGTTGGCATGACGCATATAGTCCGCCGCCACATAGGAGGTGGCCTCGGAGATCAGATGCTTGAACAGGTCGCGATCCGACTGGGTGACGCGGATCGCCTCCAGCGTCATGCGGTTTTCGCGCAACGCCGCTTCCATGTCCTGGAACGCCTTGCGCACGCCGCTGTTTTCCGGCAGCAGGTAATCACGCAGCGAGCGGGTGATGGCGCTGGAGATACCGCCGTAAAGCGACGCTTCGATCAGACGATAGAATTTGCTGCGATCGGCGGACGAACGCAGGCGTTTCGGGATCACGCCCAGATCGAACATCAGCGAGTGGTAATCGGTGATGGAGTTGAACTGCTTGAACTGCACGCCCTCCATCTCTTCCACGCGCTCTTTCAACTCTTGCAGCGACAGCACGCGCGCCTGGCGCTCACCCACGGTCTGGGTCAGCAATTCAGTCGGCTGTACCGCGGTCGGCAGCCCCTGAATGGTGAACGGTTTGATATCGACCTTGCGGTCGCGCCCTGCCACCTGCTGCAGACGCACGCCAACCACCACGCGCTGGTGGCGTGAATTGACGACGTCGAGGGTGGAGTAACACACGCCGGCGCGCAGCTTGCCGTGCAGGCCCTTGTCGCGCGAGCCGCTGGTGGCGCCCGCTTCGGTGGTGTTACGGAAGTGCAGCAGCGTCAGGTCGGGGATCAGTGCGGTGACGAAGGCCGCCATGGTGGTGGATTTCCCCGCCCCGTTACCGCCGGACAGCGTGGTCACCAGCTCATCCAGATCAAAGGTGCGGGCGAAGAAGCCGTTCCAGTTAACCAGCGTCAACGAGCGAAATTTACCGCGTTCAATCATTCCTGTTCATCCTCTGCACCGTCAGGAGCGTTATCAACCTGCTGATCCTCAGCGTCATTCTCATCGTTCAGCGACAGGCTGGTTTCAACCGGCATCGCCTCGCCGTCGCGAATCATGCGCAGCTGCGCTTCACGCGGATCGTCGCCGCTGCGCACGTCGGCGCCGAAGCGGAACACCGCCTCGGTAATGCGGAACTTGCTGCTGTCATTGCCCATGAAATAGACCATGCCGAGGCGGCGCAGACGGTTCAGCGAGGTGCGCACCTTTTCGTGCAGCTTCTGCCGATCGAGATCCGAACCGGTAGAACGCTGGTTGACGAACTTCAGCAGCTTGTTCTCATCGGCCAGGCTCAGCAGCTCGTCGTACAGCTCCTGATGGCTGAAAATGCCCTCGTGCGCCAGGCGCTCGGGGCTGAGATACAGGTAGCACAAGATCTTACCCACCATCATATCCAGCTCGGACAGCACCGAACGCGGGATCAGCGTGGTGGAGCGCGGGCGCAAATAGAAGAAACCTTCCGGCGCCCGAATCAGCTCGACGCTGTAACGGTTGTAAAACTCTTCCAGCTCATCCTGGAAATCCATTAAAAAGGCGTGGTTGTCCAGCTCATCGATACCGATGTGACGACCCGCGCGCAGTTGGCTATCCAATGCCGGAAACAGCGAGTTGGACAGCGCCTTGGCCAGCTTGACTGGCATTACTTGTTCAATATTTGTCGATGACATGGGCCTGGACCTTGGCTCCGTAATCATTGATTGCCTGCCATTCCGCCGGCAACCCTGAGAAATCTGCTTCAGCCACACCGAGGCGCACAGCCTGGTCGACCACTAAACGTGCCACGTCGAAATGACGCGCACGCGGATATTGCGCCAGATAATCGCGCATCACCGCTGCAAGGTTGAGCGGCATCTGCTGTTCCTGGTACACCTTCAGCGCCTCTTCGATCATCGCCGCCAGCTGTTCGCGAATCTCGCTGAACTCTTCGAACTCCAGATCCGGCGGCAGTTCCCCGGTCACTTCATCGCTGCGCAGCGCCAGTTCTTCGTCGCGCATGTCCAGCAGACGATCGGCATTGGCATGGGTCAGCGCCCACGGGTGGTCGAAATAGGTTTGCACCGACTGGCGCAGGCGCTGGGCGAACACGCGGTTTTTGTCCATATCGATAGCGGTACGGATAAATTTATGCACGTGGCGATCGTAGCCGATCCACAGGTCGATCGCCTGCTGACCCCAGCTGATGATGCGATCCAGCTTGCTTTGCAGATCGAACACCAACTTGTCAACGAAACCCAGTTCCACGTTGCCGAGGGTTGCGTCCTGGATGCGCAGCAGGTTGGCCTGCAGCTTATCGCCCGCCGCATCCAGCGTATCCTGCAGCTCGCGCAGGGTGCCCGAGGTTTCCGACAGCAGCATCTCGCAGCTGGAGATCGCCGCCCGCCAATCTTTGCTCAGCAGCGCCGCGATGTCGTTCTTCACGCTCTGCTGCTGCTCGTCCATCACGCGTTGGGTCATGTCGATGCTGTCGAAGATTTCCGCCACCGAATATTTCAACGGCGCGAACACGTTGCGGTGCCAATGGAAATCGTCGCCGCCCTCGTCGGCGGCATCGGCGGCGCGTTTGAGTTCCTGCGCCACGATCGACAGCTGCATCGACAAACGCAGCGTGGAGAATTCGCGTTGGCGAATATAGTAATCGGTAATGCCGACACCCAGCGGCGTCAGGCGGTAAATCGCGTTGCCGTCCGCCAGCTCGCTGGTAAAACGGTTCAACAGGCGCTGGCGCACCATGTCGTTAATCGCATTGTTGGCGCGCATCGCCACCGTTTCATGCGTCTGTTCAAAACCCTTGCTGACATGGCGAAATGCATCAACCAGCTCACCTTCGCTCATCTCGCCGTCCAGTCGTTCGCCGTTCAGGGTGGCGATGGCGAGCAGAAATGCGAGACGCTCCGTAGGGAGCGAAATAGAGAAATCATTTTTCCGTGCCCAGGCGACCAGTTCGGGTACTGTCTGGGAAAATTCACTCATAGTTCGTCCTTCAGGTTTGGTTTATGCGCCATGACGTGAATATAGCGCCCCAAACTCACGTACGGCTCCTGCCGGCAATAGTGCTGTTCAAGCGCCAGTAACTCTTCAAATTTTTGTGTTTGCAGCTGTCTGCTCTGCAGATAGTCGTGGAACACCCGCACGCCGGTTTTGCCGCCGATGCGCATGCCCAGCTGTTCCAACCAACCGTAGACCAATAGCGGATCGTGCGGATATTGCGGCGACAGCGAACGCTTGCGGCGCCGTCTGACCTCGGGATCCACCAGTTGGAAATTACCCAACACCACGTTGCGCATCAAGAGGCCGTTGGCGTTGAAGAACATCAGCGACAGCGCGCCGCCCGGCGTCAGGCAGTCATACAACGCCTGCAGCGCCGCTTCGGGCTCGGCGATCCATTCAAGCACTGCATGAAACAATATCAGATCAACCGGCTGTTCCAAATGTTGAGCGATATCCTGCGCAGAACTTTGTACGAATTGCATGTTCTGGCTCACACCTTTCTGCTCCGCCAGCAGCGCGGCGCGCTGGATCATCTCACCAGAAAGATCGCACAACAACACCTGATGTCCTAATTCTGCCAGTTGGCAGGCCATATGGCCTTCACCGCCCCCGGCGTCGAGAATGCGCAGCGGCCGCTGCGGCAACTGCGCCAGCAGCCCGGTCAGATCCTGCCAAACCACCGCCTGGCGGATTTTTCCTTTCGTGGTGCCGTAAATATTACGCGCAAATTTTTCAGCAATATCGTCAAAATTGCGATCCTGCATGGACAACGGCTCCGCTGATCTCATTCTTGTCGGCGGCAAAGCGCACGCCCATTCAAACCTGCTATTTTGGCACAGACTGACTTAGAATGTATCTTCTTGCGGCCTGTTTATACCTGGATGCCGCTTTTTCACCCAAAAGGATCTGATTTTCGATGCTGTTCAACCTGAAAAAGTTCTTTGGCGCCCTGCTGATGCCACTGCCGCTGTTGATGCTGCTGATGGGGCTGGCGCTGCTGCTGCTGTGGTTCACCCGCTGGCAAAAAAGCGGTAAGACGATTTTCACGCTGAGCTGGCTGTTTTTACTGCTTTTCAGCCTGCAACCGGTGGCCGACCGGCTGCTGCGGCCGATCGAAGCCGAATACCAGACTTATCGCGGTAACGATCCGGTCAGCTACATCGTCGTGTTGGGCGGGGGTTATACCTACAATCCCGATTGGGCGCCCAGTTCAAACCTGCTCGGCAACAGTCTGCCGCGCGTGACGGAAGGCGTGCGGCTCTACCTTGCACATCCCGGTGCCAGGATGGTGTTCACCGGCGCGTCCGCCGGCCCCATGCAAAGCAACGCCGCCACTGCGGCGCTGGTGGCCGAAAGCCTGGGCGTGCCGCGCAGTGATATGGTGATCTTGGGGGAACCGCGCGATACCGAGCAAGAGGCCGCTCAGGTCGCCAAATTGGTCGGCGAGCAACCGTTCATTCTGGTGACCTCCGCCAACCATCTGCCGCGCGCCATGCGTTTCTTCAAGGCTAAGGGGCTGCACCCGATCCCGGCGCCGGCCAACCAGTTGGCGATCGACTCGCCGCTGAATATCTGGGATCGCGCCACACCGTCGTCAATGTTCCTCGGCCATACCGAGCGCGCCTGGTATGAAACGCTGGGTAGTCTGTGGCAATGGCTGAAGGGCGCAGATAGCGCCGGCGCAGAGTAAAGCTCGTTCAACCGGCCAGCCAGGGCAGCAGCTGTTGAGACGCATAGTCGAACGGCCGCCGCTCCAGCTTGCCGGTATGGATCAAACGCCCTACCGCTTCCCACACCACATATAGCCAGCGCCGCGCCAGGAAAGCGTCGGCGACCGGCGCCCGCTGCAGATAGCTGAACAACAGCTGGCTGGGCATGCCCGCCTCGCAGAGGCGGAAAAGATCGTATTCGCGCGGCGCCCACAGCACTACGCCGGGATTGAGCATCGCCAGCAGTTGATCGCTTTTGGGATCTTTCAGCATGCTGCGCAGCGATAAGTTACCGTGCACCAGAACACAGGGATCATCGAAGCCGACGAAGAAATGGGTCAGCGCTTCGCGCGTGCGGTACAGCAAACGCCGATCCGCCATGGTCAACTGCGGGGTGGTGAGATTGACCACCGTCGCCCACAGCACTTCGACCCGCTGTTGATACCAGCAAAACCAATCATTCTCCTGCGTGCTGTCAACGCTGCCGACACTGCCGTGGCTGTCGATGCGGTGCCAGGCCAATATCCCGTCAACGATCTGCTCCATCAGCATATTCCAGCGATCCGGCGAGCGCGTCGGCGCCTCAGCCGACACGCCGCGCAGGCGCTCGATCAGCAGGATTTCCGTATACGGCGCCTGGTGGGTACACACCACACCATACACCGTAGGCAGGCGAATATCCCCGTCGCGCGCCAGCATCGACAGCTTGTACGCCTCCTGCTGGGCGATGCCCCGACAGATAAAGCTTTTCGCCATCAGCGGGATCGCGTTGCCCTGCCGATCGTACAGCGAATACATATGCGCATAAGGCTGTTCGCTCACCCGCTCCAGCCGGCTGATGGACTCACCCAGCACAATGCTCAGTTCGGCGCGTAACTGCTCCATAAGGCATTCACCTCAGGCTAATTAGGGGGGATGCGTAACATCATCGAACGACGAGCGGAAAAATTCTTCAACGCAGATCAACAAAACGGGGATCAATAATGGGGGTATTGCATCGTCGGCGCGTTGCGCGGCGCGCCGACGAAATCAGGCTCAGGGTTGAATGCTGTCGCGCACGCGCTGGAGGTCTTCCGGCGTATCGACCCCCACGCTCGGGATCGCTTTCGCGACCGCCACGTGGATCTTTTCACCGTACCACAGCACGCGCAGCTGTTCCAACAGCTCGATCTGCTCCAGTTGGCTCGGCGCCCAGCTGACGTAGCGGCGCACGAAGCCCGCGCGGTATGCGTAGATGCCGATATGACGCAGCAGGCTGTCGCCGATGCTCTCTTTCGACGCGGCGAAACGCTCGCGATCCCACGGAATGGTGGCGCGTGAGAAATAGAGCGCGTAGCCCTGCGCGTCCATCACCACCTTCACCGCATTGGGGTTGAAAGCCTCTTCGGCGCTCTCGATCGGCACCGCCAACGTCGCCATGCCGGCCTGGCTGCCCGCCAGGTTTTCCGCCACCTGCCGCACGATAACGGGTGGGATCAGCGGTTCGTCGCCCTGCACGTTAACGATGATCTGATCGTCGGCAAAGCCGTAGTGCGCGATCACTTCCGCCAGACGCTCGGTGCCGGAATGGTGATCCGGGCTGGTCATGCACACTTCGCCGCCGGCGGCTTCCACCGCTTTGGCGACTTCAGGATGATCGGTCGCCACGATGACGCGGCTGGCGCCGGACTCACGGGCGCGCTCCATCACATGCACCACCATCGGCTTGCCATGAATATCGGCCAGCGGTTTGCCCGGCAAACGGGTTGAGGCATAGCGGGCGGGAATAATAGCGATAAAACTCATGCGTGCTTCTCATCCAGCGACAGCGCACGCGCTTCATTTTCCAACAGCACCGGAATGCCATCACGCAGCGGGTAAGCCAACCCGTCCGCTTTGCACACCAGTTCCTGGTTTTCTTTATTGAAATAGAGTTTGCCGTTGCATACCGGGCAGGCAACGATTTCGAGTAAACGGTGGTCCATGCATCCTCCGCTAGGGGATAGGTCATCTGGGAAAGGCAGTGAGGATAGCATAACGCCCGGCCTCAGGTTAATCATCGGCGGCGCCAAGCCGCCGATATTTCCTCACTGCGTCAGCGCGACAGCTTGAACTGCGGCGCATCCCGGCGTAGAATTTTGTGACACAAATCACAAAAGAAAGCCGTGATATATGATCAAACGTCTGCATAAAATCATCGCTCTGTTCGCTAACTTCAGCCACTGAGCCCCTTTGTAACGAGCGACGCTTCACTTCGTTTTACCCCACCGACGGCGTCGCTCGTTATCCCACTTCCCAGCCGGCACCCCATTCTGCGGCCAACGCGGCCGGAATGTCGCCCAGCGCGACGCGTTGCGCACCGTGCCATTTGGCCGTGCGCGCGATGGCCTGCCGGATGTCCTGCGTTCGCTGTTTACCGAAGCGCACCTGCGGCTCCGCATGGAAACTGATGATCTCGAAGATGCCCTGGCGACGGTGCGCCTTGGCGTCAATCCGCCCCACCAGCTCGCCCCGATGCAGCACCGGCAACGTGAAGTAACCATAGCGACGTTTTTCTTTCGGCGTGTAACACTCCAGCCGATAGTCAAAGTTGAACAGTTCGAGCGCCCGGCGGCGATCCCACACCACCGGATCAAAAGGCGACAGCAGGCTGGTGACCGTCGATTTCAGTTTGCCCTGCTCCGCCAGCGGCAGCAGTTCCGCCTGTGATTCATGCACATAGAACTGCCCTTCCAGCCCCTCTACCTGCACCGGCGAAATTTCCCCCTGCGCCTGCAGCTCTGCCAGCAAGGCTTTTGGCGCCACGCGTTTCAGCCGATAATAATCCGCCAACCACTCGGCGCGGAAAATGCCCAGATAGCGGCAGGTGCGATGCAACATCTGCCGGCGCGCCCGCTCCGCAGGCAGCGCATGACGCGCATCGTCCCAGGCCGGCAGCAGCCTTTCGGTCAGATCGTAAACCCGGTGGAAGTTGCGACGCTCGGCCACCATCAGCTTGCCGGCGGTAAACAGGATCTCCAGGTGCCGTTTCTCCGGTTTCCAGTCCCACCACCCGCTGTTGCCTTTCTTCTCGGCGCTGAAATCGGCGGAACGCACCGGCCCCTGTTGTTCGATGTGCCGCAGTAGGTTGTCCATCGCTGCCTGGTGCTGCTGCACCCAGTCGGCCGAGTATTTCCAGCCCATATCATGCGGCGCCAGCATGCGATGCCGCAACAGACCAAAATCCTCGATCGGCAGGAAACAGGCCTCGTGCGCCCAATACTCGAACAGCTTGCGGCCGGCGAGCGCCTGCTCCAGCCACTCCGGCTGATAGGCCCCCAAACGGCTGAACAGCACCAGATACGGGCTGCGGGCGACGACGCTAATGGTATCGATTTGTAATAGCCCCATGCGCTGGATCGCGCTCACGACGTCATCGGGCCGAGCCTGGCGTTTAAGCGGAGAAAGCAGCCCCTGGGCGGCAAGGTGCAGCGCGCGAGCGGCGGTAAGGGAAATGGTCGGGGTGGTCATCCTGATATCCGTGGCGAGTAGGCAATGGCCTGATAATAGTGGATATCGCGGGATTTATCTTCGCCAGTGCTTGCGGGTGGCGACACCGGCACTGGCGAGGAAGGAGGATGCGATCAGAACGCGATAACGTCTGCCGCGGACAGCCCATGCGAGCTGCGATAGATCGAGAACTCAACGTTCTGACCTTCGTTCAACGACTTATTTTTGGTGTTGGCGATAGCATTGCGGTTGACATAGATTTCGTCGCTGCCATCTACCGGTGAAATAAAACCATAGCCTTCGGCCTGATTAAACCATTTCACACGACCCATTTTTAACACAGTATTTTTAAACATAACTTATATCCTTTTACTTGAGCATCCTTGACAACGTCATTTTTTATATTGTCTGGACGCTACCAGCCCATCCTAAAGTTTTTCGTAACAAACCTCTCGTGAGCAAAAAAATAAAAAACCCGCACTAAGGCGGGCTTGTTGAACTTAATATCTTCCGCATGACTCAGCGCTGAAGCGTCACCATGGTTGTATTAAGATCTCTTTATACGCGTTCCCTGTCTTCTTACAGAGCAACTACGTTGGCGGCAGCCGGCCCGCGCGGGCTGTCCTGGATGGTGTACTCGACGCGCTGGCCTTCAGCCAGGGTCTTGAAACCGTCGGTCATGATTGCGGAGAAGTGTACGAATACATCTTTGCCGCCGTCGTGCTGCTCAATGAAACCAAAACCTTTGCTTTCGTTGAACCACTTAACTTGACCCGTCTTCTTAGACATTACTTTTACCTTTAAATATATTTACAAAACCTGCCATAAGAGGCAATTGCGGCCATTTCAGAAACATTACTTATGGGAGGTACTTAGAAGGTTCGTCTTTGAAGCGGAATCGGATGATAACGTTTTTGGAGGAACTGCTTAACTCTAAACTCGAACATAAATAGGTCTGGATTACAGGCCGACTTGCATTAACTCATAAAAATGGTGAATGCACAAGAGGTTTATTGCAATAAATTCATCATTACGCCGAATTTATTTTTATCCCCATGAATATACATGACTTAATTTAACGCTCGCCGCAGCCGATCCAGCGCGTTCCTCTCCTCACCGGGGCATCATTTGCCCATCTGAGCGCTGCAAATGAGAGCTAACGCATAAAACTCTAATATGCTTGGCGCCGCTATAACAAATCCCAAATCAGATGGCTAAACTTGAGGGGAAAACAAGGCAGACGGCTTTTTCGCCAGCACTTTTGCCGCTAAAAACACGATTTTTCAGATTATGCTGAATCAAGGAGCTATGCGCATGACCGCCCAGCAGTTCGTTTCACCTAATGAAATCCGCGCCAGATTCTCTCACGCGATGTCGGACATGTATCAAAAAGAGGTACCGCTGTACGGCGATCTGCTGGAGCTGGTGGCGGAAACCAACCGGCAGGTTCTACGCGAAGATGCCGCACTGGCTCATCAACTGCAAATCACCGGCGAGATCGAACGCCTGGCCATGGAGCGCCACGGCGCGATCCGGGTCGGCACGGCGGACGAACTGGCCACCCTGCGCCGCCTGTTCCGGGTGATGGGCATGGCGCCGGTCGGTTACTATGACCTGTCGGTGGCGGGCGTTCCGGTGCACTCCACCGCTTTTCGCGCCATACACGAAGATGCGCTGCAGATCAGTCCTTTCCGCGTGTTCACCTCCCTGCTGCGCCTGGAACTGATAGAAGATCCCGCGCTGCGTGCGCTGGCCGAGCGCTTGCTGGCGCGCCGCCGTATCTTTACCGATCGCGCGCTGGAGCTGATGGCGCTGCAGGAAGCGCAAGGCGGGCTGAATGAAGTGCAGGCGCAAGAATTTGTCGAACAAGCGCTGGAAACCTTCCGCTGGCATAACCAGGCGACGGTCAGCGCCGAAGAATACCGGCAGCTGCACGATCAGCATCGCCTGATCGCCGACGTGGTGGCGTTTAAAGGGCCGCATATCAACCATCTGACACCACGTACGCTGGATATCGATCGCGTTCAGCAAGCGATGCCCGGCCGCGGTATTACGCCCAAAGCGGTCATCGAGGGCCCGCCGCGCCGCCGCCGCGCGATCCTGCTGCGCCAAACCAGCTTCAAAGCGTTGGAAGAAAGCGTCGATTTCGTTGAGCACGACGGCCACGCCATCGCCGGTCACCATACCGCGCGCTTCGGCGAGATCGAACAACGCGGCGTGGCGCTAACGCCTAAAGGACGCGAACTTTATGACCGTTTGCTGCAGGCGACCAACGATGCGTTACAGGCGCCGCCGAGCGAGAAGAATGCCGAGCGCTACTATCAACTGCTGGAAGAAAACTTCCGGGCGTTTCCGGATGATTACGCCACGCTGCGTGAGCAACAGTTGGCCTGGTTCCGCTATTTCCCGACCGAATGCGGCCTGGCGGCCAAAGAGTCGCTGGACAAGCACAGCACCCTGGAACAATTGATCGAGAAAGAACACGTTCGCTTCCAGCCTCTGGTATATGAAGATTTTCTGCCGGTCAGCGCGGCGGGGATTTTCCAGTCAAATCTGGGTGACAGCCGCCACGCGCAGTACAATGCCGCTTCCAGCCGAGCAGCGTTTGAACAAGCGTTGGGCAGTGAGGTGATCGACGAGCTGGCGCTGTATCAACAAACCCAGCAGCGTTCGCTGGAAGCCTGCGCGCAAGCCCTGGGGCTTGCCACGCTGGCATCCTGAGATTACTTAGTCAGCAGAGATTCGATATCCTGCAGCAGTTGCTCAGCCTGAGCGGACGGTAGCACCGCATCAACCGGCAAATACCACCAATTAGGCTGGGCAAAGGCGCGACACTTCACCGCGTCCTTCTCCGTCATCAACAGCGTTTGATCGGCTGCAACCAACGCCGCCAGCGGTTCCTGCTGATATTCCTGATGATCGGCAAACGCCACTTCCTGCACGACTTCGACGTTCAACTTTTCCAACGTCGCGAAGAAACGCGGCGGATGGCCGATGCCCGCCATCGCCACCACGCGCGGCAGCTCGGCCGCCGGGCGACGTTCACCGCTCAGCAGGTTCACCGCATCACGCGCCTGCAGGCGCATGGCAATTTCCCCGGCCTGCGCCACGCCGCCATTGGCGACGCGCGCATCGACGCTGCCAAGCCGCGCGGCGCGCTCGCGCATCGGCCCGGCCGGCAACCACCAGCCGTTGCCGAAACGACGCACGCCGTCGATGACCACCAGCTCGAAGTCACGCTGTAAAGCGTAGTGCTGCAAGCCGTCGTCGGTGATGATCACATCCAGCGGCTGTTGTTGCAGCAGGGCCTGCACCGCCTCGGCTCGCTTGGGCGCGATCGCCACAGGCGCACCGGTACGTTGATAAATCAGCACCGGCTCATCGCCCGCCTCGCGGGTCGACGTATTCTGACCGAGCACCAGCGGATAAACCGCCGACTTGCCGCCGTAGCCGCGTGACACCACGCCAACGCGATAGCCCCGTTGTTGCAGGTGTTCCACCAGCCAAATCACCATCGGCGTTTTACCGTTGCCGCCGGCGGTGAGGTTACCCACCACCACTACCGGCACCGGCGAACGCCAACTTTTACGCAGGCCGCAGCGGTAACTGAGACGGATCAGCCAACTGAACAAGCCATAGAGCCACGAGAGCGGCAATAGCGCCAGATAAAGCAACGAACCGCCGGACCAGATGCGCTCAATCATTATTGACCAAACTGCATGCGGTGCAGCTGCGCATAGGCGCCCTGCCGCTCAAGCAACTCGGCGTGTTCACCGCGTTCGACGATGCGGCCGTCCTCCACCACCAGGATCTCGTCCGCCTTCTCAATGGTCGACAGACGGTGCGCGATCACCAGCGAAGTGCGGTCTTTCTGCAACTCGTCCAGCGCGGCCTGAATGGCACGCTCGGATTCGGTATCCAGCGCAGACGTCGCCTCATCCAGGATCAGGATCGGGCAATCGCGCAGCAAAGCACGCGCGATGGCAATGCGCTGACGTTGGCCGCCGGACAGCATCACACCGTTTTCACCGATCACCGTATCCAGACCGTTTTCCATCTTGTTGATGAAGTCCATCGCGTACGCCATTTCCGCCGCTTTCTCAATCTGCTCGCGGCTGTATTCGCTCTCACGCGCATAGGCGATGTTGTTGGCGATGGTGTCGTTGAACAGGTGCACGTTTTGCGAAACCAGGGCCACCTGATTGCGCAGCGAGGCCAGGGTATATTCACGCAGATCGTGGCCATCCATCAGGATTTCGCCTTCCTGAATATCGTAGAAGCGCGTCAGCAGGTTGGCGATGGTGGATTTACCCGAACCGGAACGGCCCACCAACGCGACGGTCTTGCCTTCGGCGATTTTCAGGTTGATATCACGCAGCGCCGGCGTTTCTTTGGCCGGGTAGTAGAAGGTGACGTTGCGGAATTCGATATCGCCTTTCGCACGCTTCACTTCGCGGGTGCCGGTGTCTTTTTCCTGTTCCATATCCAAAATGGAGAACAGCGTCTGACAGGCCGCCATCCCTCGCTGGAACTGGGCATTGACGTTGGTCAGCGACTTCAGCGGACGCATCAGCGCGATCATCGACGAGAACACCACGGTAATGGTGCCGGCAGTCAGGGTTTCCATCACACTTGGGAAGCTGGCGGCAAACAGCACGAACGCCAGGGCCAGCGAAGCAATCAGCTGAATGATCGGATCGGAAATGGAAGACGCGGAGACCAGTTTCATGCCCTGTTGGCGCATGCGGTTGCTCACCGAGTTAAAGCGCTCGGTTTCCACCTGCTGGCCGCCGAAGATCAGCACTTCTTTATGGCCTTTCAGCATCTGCTCGGCGCTGGTGGTGACCTGCCCCATGGTGTTCTGCATGTTCTTGCTGATGTTGCGGAAACGCTTGGACACCAGGCGAATGGCGATGGAGACGATCGGCGCCAGCACGATCAGGATCACCGACAGCTGCCAGCTGTAGTAGAACATCATGATGAACAGGCCAATGATCGAGGCTCCTTCACGCACTACGGTCACCAGCGCGCTGGAAGAGGAGGAAGCTACCTGCTCGGAATCATAGGTAATGCGCGACAGCAAAGTCCCGGTGGACTGCTGATCGAAGAAGGCCACCGGCATTCTCATCATGTGGCCAAACAGGCGGCGGCGCATTTGCATCACCACCATGCCGGAAACCCAGGAAATGCAGTAGCTTGAAACAAAACTGGTCACGCCGCGCATCAACATCAGCGCAATCACCGCCAACGGCATCCATACCAGCACGCTGCTGTCGGTTTTTCCAAACCCATCGTCCAATAGCGGTTTAAGCAGAGACAGCATCAGCGTGTCCCCCGCTGCGTTCATAATCAACGCAATGGCGGCCACAATCAGCCCGGTCTTAAAAGGAGTGATCATCGGCCAGAGTCGACGGAACGTCTGCCAGGTCGAGAGATCTTTATCATTCATCATGCAAATACCAGCATCGGAAGAAATAGCGGCCTATTTTACTCATTATCACCCTCTACGCCAAACCGCTGATGGTACCAACGGGGCATTAATTGTTCGCGAAAGCCTTTAATTTGCCAATCGTTGTCGAAAAAAAGTACCGATAACTGACCGGAGCGCGTCGTATCGCGCCATTGGATGCCATTTGCCCGGTATCTGGCGACCACTTTCCGCGCCGGCAATCGCCATTTGTTGTAACGCGATGCGGAGGCCAGCGCCACTTCGGGATTGACCGCGCGCAGAAACGGCGGCGTCGAGGACGTCTTGCTGCCGTGATGCCCCACCTGCAACACCGTTGCCGCCAAGCGATCGCGCCGCAACCGTAACAGCTGCGCCTCCGCCTGCTTTTCCGCATCGCCGGTGAGCAGCAAACTGAATTGCCCATCGTCGATGCGGATCACGCAGGAGTCGTCATTGACCGGCCTTTTGCGCGTTTTCGGTGGCCACAGCACCTCGAATTGCAGCGATTGCCAGCGCCAACGCTCCCCGGCGATGCAGGGCAAGTGTCCTTCCCCGCGTATCGGGCTGCGCACCGTCGCCTGCGGAAACGCCCGCCGCATCACCGGCAGCCCGCCGATATGATCGAGGTGAATATGGCTGATAATGATCTGCTCCAGTTCAATATTCCGCCAGTTCAACATCGGTAAGATATGCCGTTCGGCAGCGCAGCCCGTGGGCCAACGATCGCCGGTATCGTACAGTATCCCCTTGCCGTTTTGCTCGATAACCACCGCCAACCCGTGCCCGACATCAAGCATATCGACGCGCCAGCGATAGTCCGGCGCTTTGCCACGCCACAACACGCAGCATATCGCCACCGCCGCCAGCCCCGGCGCATAGCGCCACCACCAATGAAAGCGCCAGCAGATAACGATAAGCCATCCCGCTATGCTGGCCAGCAGCGAGGCGGCCCCCAAATCCACCCAACCGCGTTGCAGGTAATGCAGCGGCACAAACACCCCGCTCAACGTGAAATCTGCCAACCACCAAAGCCCGTAACTTAGCGAGGGGAAGACGCCGCCGATCACCGCCAGCAAAATCAACGGCACCGTCACCAATGAGACGATGGGCACAGCCCAAAGGTTGGCAGGCAGCGAGGTCAGCGTCAGACCTAAAAACAGCGCGACCTGCATCGGTACCAGCAACAACGTCATGCCCAACTGAATATGCAGCCAGCGTACCGGCGCCCAATACCAGGCCGAGCGAAATCGCTCGCTGAGCGGTGCCCATTCAAACCAAAAAATCAAACACCCCACCGCCAGCACCGACAGCCAAAAACTGTCTGACAAAACCGCCAACGGATCGCACAGCAAAATCAGCCCGATACACCACAGCCACACTTGCCAGGAAGAACAATGAACGCCGCGCAAGCGCAACAGCATCCACAGCGTCATCGCCAACGCGGTACGCACCGCCGGCGGTTGGGCGCCCACCAACCAAACATAGATCAGCGTCGCCACCCAGCCTGCGACCAATGGAAAGCGATAGCCAATCAAATGGGCGGGAAGAAAAAACTGCAGCGCTCGCAACGCGGCCCAGAACAAAATGGCGACCATCGCCACATGCAACCCTGAAATGGCCATCAGGTGAGCGATGCCGGTTTTCAGCATCAGCGTGCGCAAAGCCTGCTCCAGCGCGGTTCGTTCCCCAAACGCCAGCGCCAGCAATACCGCCTTGTAACGCAATTCACCGATGTTGGTTTCCGCATGGCTGATGATGCGCTGGCGCAGCCCGCAATCGCCATCCAGCAAACTTGCCTGCCTGACCCGCCCCGTCAACGGCTGGCGCTGGGCAATCGCCCAACGTTGGCTGTCAAATCCGCCTTCATTGAGCTTGCCATGTACCGGCCGCAGGCGCAGTTTCAATTGCCAACGCTGCCCGGCGCACAGCCGCTGCCGTTCGGGAGCCCACGTCGTGGTAAACGCCAGCGCAGGCGCCAACCAATGACCGTCGACCCGCTCGATGCGCATCAGCGTCTGTTTACTGGCGGCGGGCTCCAGCGCGACGCTGCTCACCTGCACCACCGCCGTCACGTCCGGCATGCGAGTTAAGCGCTCCATTTGCCCGAGCAGGCTTCCGGCGTTGAAAACCGCCCATGTGAATCCCAATCCCAGGCAGGCCAAATAGCGGCAGAACGGCCAACGCGCGCGCAACAGCAAGCAGCCGACAAACAGCATCGGCCACAGCAGCCATAGTTCTGGCAACTGCGGTAAAATCAGCAGCGGCAGGATGCCGCAGATAACGGCGAATATCGCCAGATTCAGCGAAATTTTGATCGTTCTTCTCCCATCGCACCCGCCACGCGCACAAGCGCGTTACGGCAGGCAAACAGGATGAGTCAAGCGGCATGTCGCGACCAGCGGGCTTTAGCGAGAATGCGGCGATCACGCCAGGGTAAGAGAGGTTTATGCAGCAACTACACCGCAAATGCGGCGCAGTACGCAATTCACAAGCGTATCGTGGAGAATCGCAGGCGAAAAAAAACGGCGCCTTACAGGCACCGTTTTATATTCTTTACAAGCAACAACGCTATGATCAGTCAGCGACTAGCCATAGATATTGGCGCGGTCACGCAACTCTTTGCCTGGTTTGAAGTGAGGAACGTACTTGCCGTCCAGCTCGACTTTGTCACCGGTTTTCGGGTTGCGGCCTACACGCGGGGCACGGTAGTGAAGAGAAAAACTGCCGAATCCGCGGATCTCAATGCGTTCGCCCTCGGCCAGCGTAGCGGCCATGTGCTCAAGCATCTCTTTCACTGCATCCTCAACGGCCTTCGCCGGAATATGAGATTGCTGGCCAGCAAGTCTTTCAATAAGTTCAGACTTGGTCATAGTACCTCCAAGCTTTGCAGCTAAACTACCGTATTGGGGCGGTCAGCGACCGCCCCCCGTCATTACTCGCCTTTAGCCGCTTTGAAAGCTTCAGCCATTGCGTTAGAGAAGTTGCCTTCTTCCTGTTTGTTGTTAACAGTTGCGATGGCGTCTTTCTCGTCAGCTTCGTCCTTAGCACGTACGGACAGGCTTACAACGCGGTTCTTACGGTCAACGCCGGTGAATTTAGCTTCAACTTCGTCACCTACGTTCAGAACCAGAGTTGCATCTTCAATGCGGTCGCGAGAGGCTTCAGATGCACGCAGGTAACCTTCTACGCCGCCTGCCAATTCAACTGTAGCACCTTTGGCGTCAACTGCAGTGACTTTACCAGTAACAATAGCACCTTTCTTGTTCATAGACAGGTAGTTATTGAACGGGTCTTCAGCCAGTTGTTTCACGCCCAGGGAGATACGCTCGCGCTCTGCGTCAACTTGCAGAACAACAGCAGCGATTTCGTCGCCTTTCTTGTATTCACGTACTGCTTCTTCGCCTGCAACGTTCCAGGAGATGTCAGACAGGTGAACCAGGCCGTCGATGCCGCCGTCCAGGCCGATGAAGATACCGAAGTCAGTGATAGACTTGATTTTACCTTCAACGCGGTCGCCCTTGTTGTGGGTTTCTGCGAACTGCTGCCATGGGTTGGATTTGCACTGCTTCAGGCCCAGGGAGATACGACGACGTTCTTCATCGATGTCCAGAACCATCACTTCCACTACATCGCCCACGTTAACAACTTTGGACGGATGGATGTTTTTGTTGGTCCAATCCATTTCAGAAACGTGTACCAGACCTTCAACGCCTTCTTCGATTTCTACGAAGCAGCCGTAATCAGTCAGGTTGGTTACACGGCCAGTCAGCTTGGTGCCTTCTGGGTAACGTTTCGCGATAGCAACCCATGGATCTTCGCCCAGCTGTTTCAGGCCCAGGGATACACGAGTACGCTCGCGGTCGAACTTCAGCACTTTAACAGTGATTTCATCGCCAACATTGACGATTTCGCTTGGGTGCTTAACGCGTTTCCAAGCCATGTCAGTGATGTGCAGCAGGCCGTCTACGCCGCCCAGATCAACGAATGCACCGTAGTCAGTGAGGTTCTTAACGATACCTTTAACTTCCATGCCTTCCTGCAGGTTTTCCAGCAGTTGATCGCGCTCAGCGCTGTTCTCGGATTCGATAACCGCACGGCGAGAAACGACAACGTTGTTGCGCTTCTGATCCAGCTTGATGACTTTGAACTCAAGCTCTTTGCCTTCCAGGTGCAGAGTGTCACGTACCGGACGCACGTCAACCAGAGAACCTGGCAGGAACGCGCGGATGCCGTTCAGCTCGACGGTGAAGCCACCCTTCACTTTGCCGTTGATAACACCGGTTACAGTCTCAGCTTCTTCGTAGGCTTTTTCCAGCGTGATCCAAGCTTCGTGACGCTTAGCTTTCTCACGGGACAGCAGGGTTTCACCGAAGCCGTCTTCAACAGCATCCAGAGCAACGTCAACTTCGTCACCAACCTGGATTTCCAGCTCGCCCTGGGCGTTTTTGAATTGCTCAGCCGGGATGGCAGACTCAGATTTCAGACCGGCGTCAACCAGTACGATATCTTTGTCGATAGCAACAACGACGCCACGAACGATGGAACCCGGGCGGGTTTCGATTTCTTTTAAGGATTCTTCAAAGAGTTGAGCGAAAGATTCAGTCATGTTGTTAATCTTCAGGGTTCTTTAGTTTAACGTCCATTTAGCGTCCCGCCGAATGGGGTTGTTTCACATACCCCGCCATTGGCTCCATGCCGACAGGGTTTAAGGTTACAGGGGTAAAATTTTACCCGATATATTGCGATACCGCTATGACAAATATGACAAAAAGCCAATAGCGCCGCCGCGCTTATTGCTGCGGCAACGCCAACACTTTCTGTGCATACGTCAACGCCTGCCGGATCACTTCTTCGATCGACATGCTGGTAGAATCCAGCACGAGGGCGTCAGAAGCGGGCACCAGAGGCGCGATAGGCCGATTACGGTCACGGTCGTCCCGTTCCTTTATCTCGGCTAAAAGACGTTCAAAGTTAACATTAAAGCCTTTCTCCTGCAACTGCAGCATGCGGCGGTGCGCGCGCTCCTCCGAGCTGGCGTCGAGGAAAATCTTGACCGGCGCGTCAGGGAACACCACCGTGCCCATGTCGCGGCCATCGGCAATCAGGCCGGGCGCCTCGCGGAATGCGCGCTGGCGGCGCAGCAACGCCTCGCGCACGCGCGGAAACGCAGCCGCTTGCGACGCGGTGTTGCCGACGGTTTCGGTGCGGATCTCATTACTGACGTCCTCACCTTCCAAAATCACCTGCAGCTTGCCGTCCTGGGCAACGAAGCGAACATCGAGATGTGCGGCCAGCGGAACCAGCGCTTCCTCAGAAGTGATATCCACCTGATGATGCAACGCCGCCAGCGCCAGCACGCGATAGATCGCGCCGGAGTCCAGCAAACGCCAACCAAGGGACTCGGCCAACGCTTTACACAGCGTGCCTTTGCCCGCGCCACTTGGTCCATCAACGGTTATCACCGGGGCTGTAGCCGTCATTTCTCTCTCCTTCAGGTAGAAAACCTCACAGAGACACGGCGTGCTTCGACTCGAAGCCCGTGAGCTCTGTCACCTGCCCAATCAGGGGCAAATACGGTGGCGTATTATACGCTGCCCTACGGCGATCTGTTACCCTGGAACTATCCGGTTGTTGAAAATAAGCGCATAACCGCGAAAAAGTATAGAAGAAACGCCGGTCGCCAAAGGTTAAAAACGATAAAGGCCCGCAAAGGGGCCTTAAAATAAACGATTTGACGGGTTACGCCGGCTGGCTGATGCGCGCCAGCTGTTCGAAATAATCCGGGAAGGTCTTCGCGGTGCATTTCGGATCGAGAATGGTGACCGGCGTATCCGACAGCGCCACCAGCGAGAAGCACATTGCCATGCGGTGATCGTTGTAGGTGCCGATCTCGGCGAACTGCAGTTTGGCCGGCGGCACGACGTGAATGTAGTCTTCGCCTTCGTCCACTTCCGCCCCCACTTTACGCAGCTCGGTGGCCATCGCCGCCAGACGGTCGGTCTCCTTCACCCGCCAGTTGTAGATATTGCGGATGGTGGTCGGCCCCTCGGCGAACAGCGCTGCGGTGGCGATGGTCATCGCCGCGTCGGGAATGTGGTTCATGTCCATGTCGATGCCGCGCAGTTCACCGCGGCTGCACTCGATGAAATCGTCGCCCCAGGTGATGCGCGCGCCCATTTTCTCCAGCACGTCGGCAAACTTGGTGTCGCCCTGCACGCTTTTGCGACCGATGCCGGTCACGCGCACGGTGCCGCCCTTGATCGCCGCCGCCGCCAGGAAGTAAGAGGCGGAAGAAGCGTCGCCCTCAACCAGGTAATCGCCCGGCGCGATATACGTCTGGCGCCCCTGGATATGGAATACCCGGTAGTTGTCGTGGCTCACCGATACGCCGAAGGTGCGCATCAGGTGCAGCGTGATGTCGATGTACGGCTTGGAAACCAGCTCGCCCTTGATGTGGATCTGCGTATCCTGCGGCGCCAGGGGCGCGGTCATCAGCAACGCGGTCAGGAACTGGCTGGAGACGCTGCCGTCAACGGTGACATCGCCGCCCTGGAAACCGCCGCGTAGGCGAATCGGCGGGTAATCGGTCTGTTCGAGGTAATCAATCTGCGCCCCGCCCTGGCGCAACGCGTCCACCAGATGGCCGATCGGGCGTTCTTTCATGCGGGGTTCCCCGGTCAGCACCACGTCGCCTTCACCGAGGCACAGCGCCGCCGCCAGTGGGCGCATCGCGGTGCCGGCATTGCCGAGGAACAGTTCCAGCGGCTGGTTGGCCACCAACGGCCCGGCCACGCCGGTCACTTCACACACGGTGCGGTCGGCGGAAAGCCGGTAGTTCACACCCAACGCCTGCAGCGCATTCAGCATATGACGCACGTCGTCGCTGTCCAGCAGGTTGGTCAGCCGGGTCGTTCCCTCCGCCAGCGCCGCCAGCAGCAGAGCGCGGTTAGAAACGCTCTTCGAGCCGGGTAAGTTGACGGTGCCATTGACCAGGGCGACCGGTTGTAACGTCAGGGAATCCACCATGTGAACAAAACTCTCCAATTCTGATAAACGAAACGGCTCCGGAATAATGCCGGAGCCGCTTTAATGCAAAAGGACAACAGCCTGAGGCCGCCCGCGCCTGGCGGGCTGCCGGAATCAACCGTGACGACGTTCGAAGTCGGCCATGAAGTCGGTCAGCGCCTGGACGCCGGCCAGCGGCATGGCATTGTAAATAGAAGCGCGCATGCCGCCAACTACCCGGTGGCCTTTCAGCGCCTGCAGGCCGATGGCCTCGGCTTCGCTGAGGAACACCTTGTCCAGCGCCGCATCGGCCAGCTGGAACGGCACGTTCATCCAGGAACGGTTGGCGATCGCCACCTGGCTGCGGTAAAAGTCGGATTTATCGATGGTTGCGTACAGCAGCTCGGCCTTGGCCTGATTGCGTTTTTGCATCTCCACCAGGCCGCCCTGCTCTTTCAGCCATTTGAACACCAGCCCGGACAAGTACCAGGCGAAGGTCGGCGGGGTGTTGAACATCGAGCCGTTCTCGGCCAGCACGGTGTAATCAAGGATAGACGGCACTTCTTTGCGCGCCTTGCCCAGCAGATCGTCGCGCACGATCACCAGCGTCAGGCCGGCCGGGCCGATATTTTTCTGCGCGCCGGCGTAAATCACGCCGAAACGGCTGACGTCGAGCGGGCGGGACAGGATGGTCGAGGAGTAATCGCCGATCACCACTTTGTCGCCGAAGTCCGGCGTTTCATCGATGGCCACGCCGTCGATGGTCTCATTCGGGCAATAGTGCACGTAAGCCGCGTCGTTGCTCAGTTGCCACTCTTTCATCGGCGTGATGCCGCTCAGGCCGTCGATGCGGGTTTTCACGTCGATGACGTTCGGGGCGCAATACTTTTCCGCTTCCTTGATGGCGCTGTGCGCCCAATAGCCGCCGTCGATATAGTCGGCGGTGGCCTTGTCGCCCAGCAGGTTCAGCGGCAGCGCGGCGAACTGCGCGCGGGCGCCGCCGTGGCAAAACAGCACTTTATAGTTGGAGGGGACTTTCAGCAGATCGCGCAGATCCTGTTCCGCCTGCTCGGCAACGGCGATGAATTCTTTGCTGCGGTGACTGATCTCCATCACAGACGTTCCCAGGCCGTGCCAGTTGCACAGTTCCTGTTCCGCACGACGCAACACTTCCACCGGCAGCATCGCCGGACCAGAGCTAAAATTATAAACCTGAGTCATTTCCCCTCACCACATTCACTGTTCGCCGCAGAAAAGCGACCTGTCGAAAAGACGCCCGAAGTTAACGCTCGCGTTAACCAACCCATCGGTTTTATCACTCACGCCCCATGGCTGCAACGCTTATTCGCCCGTCGGCGGCAAACGGCCGTGCCGGGTGATGACAGGCTCTGCGGCCGTCGCGATTGTTTGGACGATAAAACCCTGTGACATGGGGAAATTCAGCGGGTTAACGCGGTGTTTTATGCTGTATTCAGCCAACATGGCTGCGGGAGCCCGGATGGCCCCCGCAGGAGAGGAAACGATCAGTACTGATTAAACATCTGCTGGATCTGCTTCGCGTCTTTGGTTTGCGTCAGCGCCAGCTGCAGCAGAATGCGCGCCTTTTGCGGATTCAGCGTGCCGGCGGCCACGAAGCCGTACTTGGCGTCGTCCACTTCCGCATCCTCGGTGGTGGCGCCGGTCGGCACGCGCGAAGAACGCACCACCGCCACGCCGTTGTGCGCCGCCGTCGCCAGGGTGTCGAACACGGTTTTATACAGGTTGCCGTTGCCGACCCCGGCGCTGACGATACCCTGATAGCCTTCGGCGATCAGCGCCTTGGCCGGCGCATCGGAGGCGTTGGCGTAGTTGTAGACGATGCCGACCTTCGGCAGCTCGTTCAGCTTGCTGACGTCGAACGGCGTCTCCCGGGTATGCTTACGCTGCGGCGAGCGCTGGTAATCGATCTTGCCGTTGTGGGTATACCCCAGCGGGCCGTAGTTTGGCGACTGGAAGGTCTGCACGGCGGTGGTATTGGTCTTGGTGACGTCACGCGCGTCCAGCACGGTGTCGTTCATCGCCACCAGCACCCCGCGATTGGCCGATTGCGGATCTGCCGCCGTCACCACCGCGTTATACAGGTTGAACGGGCCGTCGGCGCTCATCGCCGTCGCCGGCCGCATCGCCCCCACCAACACCACCGGCTTGTCGCATTTCACCGTCAAATCAAGGAAATAGGCCGTCTCTTCCAGCGTATCGGTGCCGTGGGTGATGACGAAGCCGTCGGTTTTGCCGCAGTCGGCGTCAATTTTCTTCGCCAGCGTCAGCCAGACCTGATCGTTCATGTCCTGCGAGCCGATGTTCACCACCTGTTCCCCCTGCACGTTGGCGATATCTTTCAGCGCCGGCACCGCATCGACCAACGCCTCGACGCCCAGTTTGCCCGCGGTATAGTTGGATTTCGTCGCCGAATCGCCGCCGCCGGCGATAGTGCCGCCGGTCGCCAGCAGGGTGATGTTGGGCAGCGCCAGCGCCGAGGCGCTGACACCGGTCAACAAGAGGGTTAACGCGCTGAGTTTCACTGATTTCATTAGATTTCTCCGTGACAGATAACTTGCTGAATTATGGCCTTTATCCTTAAAAAAACTGTGACTTTGCCACCGCTTTAGGAATACATGGAGCTCCAGCGTAAAACCCCGTATCATTGCGCGTTTTTAGTACGCGCAAAAAGTGAAGACAATGACGCAAACTTTTATCCCCGGTAAAGACGCCGCCCTGGAAGACTCCATCTCCCGTTTCCAGCAGAAACTGAGCGATCTCGGTTTCAACATCGAAGAAGCCTCCTGGCTGAACCCGGTGCCGCACGTGTGGTCGGTGCACATCCGCGATCGCGATTGCCCGCTGTGCTTCACCAACGGCAAAGGCGCCAGCAAAAAAGCCGCGCTGGCCTCCGCGCTGGGTGAATATTTCGAGCGCCTGTCCACCAACTACTTCTTCGCCGATTTCTATCTGGGCAAGCAGATCGCCGAAGGCGACTTCGTGCACTATCCGAATGAGAAATGGTTCCCGATCCCTGAAGACGACGCGCTGCCGGCCGGCATCCTCGACGAACGTCTGCACGCCTTCTACGATCCGCAGCAAGAGCTGAGCGCCAGCGATCTGGTCGATCTGCAGTCCGGCAACGCCGATCGCGGCGTGTGTGCACTGCCGTTTACCCGTCAGTCCGACCAGCAAACCGTGTACATCCCGATGAATATCATCGGCAACCTGTATGTTTCCAACGGCATGTCCGCCGGCAACACCGCCAACGAAGCGCGCGTGCAGGGCCTGTCGGAAGTGTTCGAGCGTTATGTGAAAAACCGCATCATCGCCGAATCCATCAGCCTGCCGGCGATCCCGGACGAGGTGCTGAACCGCTACCCGGGCGTGGTGGAAGCTATCGCCAAGCTGGAAGAGGAAGGTTTCCCGATCCTCTCCTATGACGCCTCGCTGGGCGGCAACTACCCGGTGATCTGCGTGGTGCTGTTCAACCCGACCAACGGCACCTGCTTCGCTTCATTCGGCGCGCACCCGGACTTCGGCGTGGCGCTGGAGCGCACGGTAACCGAACTGCTGCAGGGCCGCAGCCTGAAAGATCTCGACGTGTTCACCGCGCCGACCTTCGATGACGAAGAAGTGGCGGAACACACCAACCTGGAAACGCACTTCATCGACTCGAGCGGCCTGATTTCCTGGGATCTGTTCAAACAGGATGCCGATTACCCGTTCGTTGACTGGAACTTCAGCGGCAGCACGCAGGAAGAGTTCGCCACCCTGATGAGCATCTTCGACAAGGAAGACGCGGAAGTGTACATCGCCGACTACGAGCACCTGGGCGTCTACGCTTGCCGCATCATCGTGCCGGGCATGTCCGATATCTACCCGGCGGAAGACCTGCTGCTGGCTAACAACAGCATGGGCGCGCACCTGCGCGATACGCTGCTGGCGCTGCCGGGCAGCGAGTGGGAGCCGGAAGAATACCTGGCGCTGATCGAGCAGTTGGACGACGAAGGGCTGGACGATTTCACCCGCGTACGCGAACTGCTGGGCATTGCCAGCGGCAAAGACAACGCCTGGTATACCCTGCGCGTGGGCGAGCTGAAATCGATGCTGGCGCTGGCGGGCGGCGATCTGGATCAGGCGCTGATCTGGACCGAATGGACGCAGGACTTCAACGCCTCGGTGCTGAGCCCGGCGCGCAGCAACTACTACCGCTGCCTGCAAACGCTGCTGCTGCTGGCGCAGGAGCCTGAACGCGAAGCGGCGCAGTACTATACCGCGTTCGTGAAGATGTACGGCCAGGAAGCGGTCGACGCCGCCTCCGCCGCCATCAGCGGTGAAGAGCGCTTCAACGGGCTGTTCGCCGTCGATGCCGATCTGAAGGCGCTGCCGGCCCATCAGGCGCTGCTGGCGGCTTACGAGAAGCTGCAGGCGGCCAAACGCCGCCACTGGGCCAAGGCCTAAGCATCATCAGGGGATACTGCCACTTTGGGAGTACCCCTGTTGCCAAACGCCGCACTCCGTTGCGGCGTTTTCAATTTTACGGTTTATTTCAACGCATTCGGTTTTATTTTTTCGCCGGGAAATAGGTGGTTAAACGACCATAAAAATAAATAAACCGTCAATTGTTGCCGGACGGTGAAATAATAATTAACCGATAATTAAACTTTCAACGCCGCGCGGCGACAAAACGCCTAAAAATTTAACTTTACTCCACGCCGACCACTCGGTGGATTCAAAAAAATTTGCAAACATTAAAAAATTGTTTTTGATTAAAAATCAATAAATTAACCATAAAAACCACACAAAAAACACGCCATTTCACCGCTCTACTTCCCCGCCTTATGATCCAAATCAAATTTTCCCCTATACTGCTTTGCTAGTATCTCATTGCGTTGTTTTAACCCTTAAGAGCGAGAGTTAGTTTGAAAACTGACAGCCCCTTCGATCTGATTTTACCTGCGGCAACGGCGAAAATCGCTGAAGATGCCGGCGTGTATAAAGCCACCAAACATCCGCTGAAAACGTTTTATTTGGCGATCACCGCCGGTGTCTTCATTTCCATCGCCTTCGTCTTCTACATCACGGCGACCACCGGCACCGCCGGCGTGCCTTTCGGGCTGGCGAAACTGGTCGGCGGCATCTGCTTCTCTCTCGGGTTAATGCTGGTGGTGGTGTCGGGCGCCGACCTGTTCACCTCTACCGTGCTTATCGTCATCGCCAAGGCCAGCGGCCGCATCAGCTGGGGCCAGCTGGGCGCCAACTGGCTGAACGTTTATCTCGGCAACCTGGTCGGCGCGCTGTTCTTCGTGGCGCTGATCTGGTTCTCCGGCGAGTATATGGTCGCCAACGGCCAGTGGGGCCTGAATGTCCTGCAAACCGCAGACCACAAGCTGCATCACACCTTCATCGAAGCCGTCTGCCTCGGCATTCTGGCCAACCTGATGGTCTGCCTGGCGGTCTGGATGAGCTACTCCGGCCGCACCCTGACCGACAAGATGCTCGCCATGGTGCTGCCGGTCGGGATGTTTGTCGCCAGCGGCTTCGAGCACAGCATCGCCAACATGTTTATGATCCCTATGGGCATCGTGGTCAAACACTTCGCCACGCCGGAATTCTGGCAAGCCGTAGGGGCGGTACCTGAGCAATTCGCTCATCTGACAGTAAGCAACTTCATCATCGATAACCTGATTCCGGTCACCCTCGGTAACATCATCGGCGGTGGTCTGCTGGTTGGGTTGACTTACTGGGTAATTTATCTGCGCGGGGGCCGCGAGCAGCACTAAGCTGTGAGTAACCGCGCGCAGAGTTAGAAATCCACAATCAAAGGTAGGTGTACAATGACCGAACTTAACGAGAAATTAGCCAACGCTTGGGAAGGTTTCAGCAAGGGTGACTGGCAGAATGAAGTCAACGTTCGTGACTTCATCCAGAAAAACTACACGCCTTATGAGGGTGACGAGTCTTTCCTGGCTGGCGCTACTCAAGCCACCACCACCTTGTGGGACAAGGTTATGGAAGGGATCAAACTGGAAAACCGCACTCATGCGCCGGTTGATTTCGACACCAACGTTGCTTCAACCATCGTTTCTCACGACGCGGGTTACATCGCCAAAGAGCTGGAAACCATCGTGGGTCTGCAGACCGACGCCCCGCTGAAACGCGCTCTGATCCCGTTCGGCGGCATCAAAATGGTCGAAGGTTCGTGCAAAGTGTACGGCCGCGAACTGGATCCGCAGCTGAAAAAAGTGTTCACCGAATACCGCAAAACCCACAACCAGGGCGTATTCGACGTTTACACCAAAGACATCCTGAACTGCCGTAAATCCGGCGTGCTGACCGGTCTGCCGGACGCCTACGGCCGCGGCCGCATCATCGGCGACTACCGCCGCGTTGCGCTGTACGGTATCGACTTCCTGATGGCCGACAAGCTGAACCAGTTCAAATCGCTGCAGGAAAAACTGGAAAACGGCGAAGACCTGGAAATGACCATCCAGCTGCGCGAAGAGATCGCTGAACAGCATCGCGCTCTGGCTCAGATCAAAGAGATGGCCGCCAAATACGGTTACGACATCTCCGGCCCGGCCACCAGCGCCCAAGAAGCGGTGCAGTGGACCTACTTCGGCTACCTGGCCGCGGTGAAATCCCAGAACGGCGCCGCCATGTCCTTCGGCCGCGTGTCCACCTTCCTCGACGTGTTCATCGAGCGCGACATCAAGGCGGGCAAACTGACCGAAGAGCAAGCGCAGGAGCTGATCGACCACCTGGTGATGAAACTGCGTATGGTGCGCTTCCTGCGTACCCCTGAGTACGATGAGCTGTTCTCCGGCGACCCAATCTGGGCGACTGAGTCCCTGGCCGGTATGGGCGTCGACGGCCGTACCTTGGTCACCAAAAACAGCTTCCGCTTCCTGAACACCCTGTACACCATGGGGCCGTCTCCGGAACCGAACATGACCATCCTGTGGTCTGAGAAGCTGCCGCTGAACTTCAAGAAATTCGCGGCGAAAGTGTCCATCGACACCTCTTCCGTTCAGTACGAAAACGACGACCTGATGCGCCCTGACTTCAACAACGATGACTACGCCATCGCTTGCTGCGTCAGCCCGATGATCGTCGGCAAACAAATGCAGTTCTTCGGCGCCCGCGCCAACCTGGCGAAAACCATGCTGTACGCCATCAACGGCGGCGTTGACGAAAAACTGAAAATGCAGGTCGGCCCGAAAGAAGCGCCGATGATGGACGAAGTGCTGGACTATGACAAAGTCATGGCGCGCATGGACCACTTTATGGATTGGCTGGCCAAGCAGTACGTGACCGCGCTGAACATCATTCACTACATGCACGACAAGTACAGCTACGAAGCTGCGCTGATGGCGCTGCATGACCGTGACGTTTATCGCACCATGGCTTGCGGCATCGCCGGTCTGTCCGTGGCGGCCGACTCCCTGTCCGCCATCAAGTACGCGAAAGTCACCACCATTCGCGACGAAGACGGCCTGGCTATCGACTTCAAAGTGGAAGGCGAGTATCCGCAGTTCGGTAACAACGACGCCCGCGTCGATGACATCGCCTGCGACCTGGTTGAGCGTTTCATGAAGAAAATTCAGAAACTGCGCACCTACCGCAACGCGGTACCGACCCAGTCCGTACTGACCATCACATCCAACGTGGTGTACGGTAAGAAAACCGGTAACACCCCGGATGGCCGCCGCGCCGGCGCACCATTCGGCCCAGGCGCCAACCCGATGCACGGCCGCGACCAGAAAGGCGCAGTAGCCTCCCTGACCTCGGTAGCCAAACTGCCGTTTGCCTACGCGAAAGACGGGATCTCCTACACCTTCTCCATCGTGCCTAACGCGCTGGGTAAAGACGACGACGTGCGTAAAGCCAACCTGGCGGGCCTGATGGATGGTTACTTCCACCATGAAGCCTCCATCGAAGGCGGCCAGCACCTGAACGTCAACGTAATGAACCGCGAAATGCTGCTGGACGCGATGGAAAACCCTGAGAAATACCCTCAGCTGACCATCCGCGTCTCCGGTTACGCCGTGCGCTTCAACTCGCTGACCAAAGAGCAACAGCAGGACGTCATTACTCGTACTTTCACTCAAACGATGTAATGCGCCAGCCGGGCGGGAAACCGCTCGGTAGCAACGTCAGGGCCGGTTCTGCCGGCCCTTTTCTCCCACCGCTCTCCCCTGACTCTGTACGAGTCTGTTTTGCCGGACATCTATACTGAATGGATAGCCGGCAAAACAGTTATCCGGCAACTGACCGGCCGACAGGCATCATTACCCCCGGTGGCGGGCTCACTCCGCCACTGCATCGCAGATACCTGGCCGGCGGCCACGCGCCTATTTTTAGACTGCGTTTGACAGTCAATATTGGAGAAAACCCCGCAATGTCAGTAACTGGTCGCATCCACTCCTTCGAATCCTGCGGCACCGTCGACGGGCCAGGGATCCGCTTTATCGTCTTCTTCCAAGGCTGCCTGATGCGCTGCCTCTATTGCCATAACCGCGACACCTGGGATACCCACGGCGGCAAAGAAGTGACCGTCGAAGAGCTGATGAAAGACGCGGTGGCCTACCGCCACTTCATGAACGCTTCCGGCGGCGGCGTGACCGCATCCGGCGGCGAAGCGATCCTGCAGGCTGAATTCGTGCGCGACTGGTTCCGCGCCTGCCATGCCGAAGGCATCAATACCTGCCTGGATACCAACGGCTTCGTGCGCCGCTACGATCCGGTGATCGACGAGCTGCTGGACACCACCGATCTGGTGATGCTGGATCTGAAACAGATGAACGATGAGATCCATCAGAATCTGGTCGGCGTCTCCAACCATCGCACGCTGGAATTCGCCCGCTACCTGGCGAAACGCAACCAGCGCACCTGGATCCGCTACGTGGTGGTGCCGGGTTGGTCAGACGACGACAAATCGGCGCATTTGCTGGGCGAGTTTACCAAAGACATGACCAACATCGAGAAAATCGAGCTGCTGCCCTACCACGAGCTGGGCAAGCACAAATGGGTGGCGATGGGGGAAGAGTACAAGCTGGACGGCGTTCATCCGCCGAAGGCCGAGACCATGGATCGCGTCAAAGGCATCCTGGAAAGCTACGGCCACAAAGTGATCTACTGATTGGCGCGCGCCACAAGAAAAAACCGGCTCATGGCCGGTTTTTTTATGCTCAGGCGGCGGCGAACGGCGTATGGTGGCGATCCGGTTTCTGCTTCTTCAGCAGCATCAGCAGGTAAACCAGCGCCACGGCGGCGATCATCACGAACAGTACGCGGTCAGAGTAGTTCTGCATCAGCAGCGCCGTCATCGACGGACCCAGCAGGCTGCCGATGGTGTAGCTCATCAGCAGCGCCTGGTTCATCGCCACCAGCTCGTGCGGCAGCGCCTTCTCACAGGCCCAGGACATCGCCACCGGATACAGGGTAAAGCCGGCGCAGCCGAGGATGAACAGTGAAGGCGCCATGGCGTAGTTGCCGAGCATCGCCACGCTGGCGAGGATCACCACGAACACCTGAATGCGCAGCACCAGCAGGCGCCCGTAACGATCGGCCAGGCGTCCGACCGGCCATTGGCCGACGATGCCGGAGCTGACCAGCAGCGCCATCCAGTAGCCGACGTTGGCGTCGCTCATGCCCTGATGGGAGAGATACAGCGGCATCAGGCCGTACAGCGAACCGAGCACGATGCCGGAGATGATGCAGCCGTTGATGCCGAGGCGCGCGCTGCGGCGTCTCAGCATCGACCACACCGCCGCCTGCTGCGGCTCGTCTTCATGGCGGTTGACCCGCGCGAACAGCATCGGCAGCATGGCGCTGATCACGATGGTGGTCACCCACGGCACCACGTGCAGCAATTCGGTCGAGGTCATGCTCAACAGCAATTGGCCGGTCACCGTCCCGAGGTAATAGACAATCATATAGGCCGCCAGCAGCTGGCCGCGGTTGCTGAGATTGCCGCTGCGCAGCAGCGCGCTTTCCACAATCACCCAAATCCAGGCGCAACCGACGCCGGCGAAGAAGCGCCAGCCCAGCCAGCTCCAGAAATCGATCGACAGCACCATGCCGGCGGTCGCGGCGGCGAACAACAAACAGGAGAGATGGTAGCTGCGGGTGAAGCCGACGCGCTGGATCAGTTTGCCCGCCACCAACGTGCCCAACAGGTTGCCGCTGAAATAGGAGGAGCTGACCATTCCCACTTGCCAGGTCGACAGCTGAGCATGGGTTAACCAAAGAGGCACTAACGTATTCAAAACGGCAATGGATACCGTGAGCAACAACAGGCCGCAGAGCAACAGGAGCACTGGGCGGGAGTATGCGGACATAGTGAAATTGTGACCGAACGCGCAATGAGAGTGCGCGCATCATGCCACTGGCGATAAAAAAGTCAATCGCCTCTTATCATTCCAGCGCACGATTTGTTTCCGGCTAAGCGGCTGAAAAAGCGCTATGCTCAGCGCAGAGCGGATTTAACGACGGAGAAGCGAGATGAGTCAGGCAAATAATGCGGCGGTCGAGACCTTGCTGGCGGACATCGGCAGCACGCACGGCGAGCTGCTGGAGATCGTACAACAGGTGCGCCGGATCGCCACGGCGAGCGGCAGTGGCGTCAGCGAATCGGTCAAATACGGCGGCATCATGTTCTCGCATACTCAATTTTTCTGCGGCGTTTTCGCCTACCGCAATCACGTCACGGTGGAATTCGGCCAAGGGCACCGACTGGAAGATCGCTATCAGCAACTTGAAGGCAACGGCCAATATCGGCGGCACATCAAGCTTCACTCGCCCGCCGAAGTGAAAAGCAAGCACCTGGCGGACTACATTAAACAAGCCTACGCGCTGGCGAAAGGCTGAATTCTCGACATAAAAAAAGCGCCCGCAGGCGCTTTTTTCTAGTGATTGGCTGTTCAGCCGATATATTCCAGGCCGCCCATATAAGGACGCAGCACTTCAGGCACCTGAATGCGACCGTCGGCCTGCTGGTAGTTTTCCAGCACCGCCACCAGCGTACGGCCGACCGCCAGGCCGGAGCCGTTCAGCGTGTGGACCAGACGCGGCTTCTTGTCGGCCTTGCTGCGGCAGCGCGCCTGCATGCGGCGCGCCTGGAAGTCCCACATGTTGGAGCAGGACGAGATCTCGCGGTAAGTGTTCTGCGCCGGCAGCCACACTTCCAGATCGTAAGTCTTGCACGCGCCGAAGCCCATGTCGCCGGTGCACAGCAGCACCTTGCGGTAAGGCAAGTTCAGCAGCTGCAGCACTTTTTCCGCGTGGCCGGTCAGCTCTTCCAGGGCATCCATCGAATCTTCCGGACGGACGATCTGCACCATTTCAACCTTGTCGAACTGGTGCATACGGATCAAACCACGGGTGTCGCGGCCGTAAGAACCGGCTTCCGCACGGAAGCATGGCGTGTGTGCGGTCATCTTCAGCGGCAGAGATTCCTCTTCCACGATCTCGTCGCGCACCAGGTTGGTCAGCGGCACTTCCGCCGTTGGGATCAACGCGTAGTTGCTGCTGTCGGCTTCTTCTTCCAGCGGGCGGGTATGGAACAGATCTTCGCCGAACTTCGGCAGCTGGCCGGTGCCATACAGCGTGGCGTGGTTGACCAGATAAGGCACGTAGGCCTCCAGATAGCCATGCTGCTCGGTGTGCAGATCCAGCATGAACTGGGACAGCGCGCGGTGCATGCGGGCGATTTGCCCTTTCATCACCACGAAGCGTGAACCGGTCAGCTTAACTGCGGCGGCAAAATCCAGCCCGCCGGCCATTTCGCCCAGATCGACATGATCACGCACCGCGAAGTCGTATTGGCGCGGTTCACCCCAGCGGGTGACTTCCAGGTTTTCGCTGTCGTCTTTACCATCCGGCACCGCGTCGTCCGGCAGGTTAGGCAGCGTCAGAGCGTAATCGCGGATCTCGCTCTGCAGCGCATCCAGCGCCGCCTTGGCGGCATCCAGCTTGTCACCCAGCTCGTTCACTTCGCGACGCAGCGGCTCGATGTCTTCCCCACGCGCTTTGGCCGCGCCGATGGATTTCGATCGGGAGTTGCGTTCCGCTTGCAGCGTTTCAGTTTCTACCTGCAGAACTTTGCGGCGTTCTTCCTGCGAACGCAGCAGATCCAGATCGAGTTTAAAGCCTCGGCGAGCCAGTTTGACGGCGACTGCGTCTAGCTCATTACGCAGCAGATTGGGATCGAGCATGCTAATCCTGTGCTTGTTGTTATTGAAAGAAGTGTTGTTGTTCTATGCGGCTGATTTATAGCCGCATAAAAGAAGAGTGATACCCGCTAACCTTACCGCAACGGCCACGCTAGCGGTAGCGTTTTGTCGGGCTATTTTGATCCTGCTCAGCCAGCCATGCCAACTTTTCGCCGATTTTCCCTTCCAGCCCGCGCGAGGTCGGTTGGTAGTAGCGCGTATGGGCCATTTCGGGCGGGAAGTAGTTCTCGCCGGCGGCGTAGGCGTTGGGTTCGTCGTGGGCGTAACGGTACTCCGCCCCCAGCCCCATCTCCTTCATCAGCTTGGTCGGCGCGTTGCGCAAATGCTCCGGCACGTCATAATCGGCCTGCTCTTTGGCGTCACGCATGGCGGCCTTGAACGCGGTGTAAACCGCGTTGCTTTTCGGTGCGCAGGCCAGATACACGATCGCCTGCGCGATGGCGCGCTCGCCCTCCGCCGGCCCCACGCGGGTGAAGCAATCCCAGGCGGCGATCGCCACCTGCATGCCGCGCGGATCGGCGTTGCCCACGTCTTCAGAGGCGATCGCCAACAGACGGCGCGCCACATAGAGCGGATCGCCGCCGGCGGTAATGATGCGCGCATACCAATACAGCGCGGCGTCCGGCGCCGAACCGCGCACCGATTTATGCAGCGCGGAAATCAGGTCGTAATAACGGTCGCCCTTGTTGTCGAAGCGCGCGCTGCGCTCGCCCGACACCTCTTTCAGCAGCTGCGGCGTCAGCACCCGCACGCCTTTGGTGTCGATCTCCGCCATGTCCGCCATCATTTCCAGGCTGTTCAGCGCCCGGCGCGCATCGCCGCCCACCAACTCCGACAGCAGGCGGCGCGTTTCCGCCGGCAGCTCGACGTTCTGGCCGCCAAAGCCGCGCGCCTTGTCGTTCATCGCCTGATCCAGCACCTGGCCGATATCTTCGGCGGTCAGCGCCTTAAGCAGATACACGCGGGCGCGCGACAGCAGCGCCGAGTTCAATTCGAACGACGGGTTTTCGGTAGTGGCGCCGATAAAGGTGATGGTGCCGTCTTCAATGTGCGGCAGGAAGGCGTCCTGCTGACTTTTGTTGAAGCGGTGCACTTCATCGACGAACAGAATAGTGCGGCGGCCGGCGTCGCGGTTTTGCCGCGCCCGTTCGATCGCCTCGCGGATCTCCTTGATGCCGGAGGTCACGGCGGATATCCGTTCGACGTCCGCCTGACCATAACGGCCGATCAGCTCTGCCAGCGTCGTCTTCCCGGTGCCCGGCGGCCCCCATAAAATCATCGAGTGCAGCTGCCCGGCCTCGATGGCGCGCGGCAGCGGCTTGCCGGCGGCCAGCAGGTGTTGCTGGCCGATATACTGCGCCAGCGTGGTCGGCCGCATGCGCGCGGCCAACGGCTGGAACTCGTTCTGGGAAAAATCGAGCGACAGATTATTACTCACTTGCACCTCACTGGCGCTGGTCGTCCAGCGTCACCCCCTTCGGCGGGGTAAATTTGAATTTGGCCGGATCGGCGGCAACGTTCTGCTGACTTTTCAGCGTATAAGCGCTGCGCTGGCCGTCCTGCTCCACCGCGGCGAAGCTGCGGATGGTGCCGCTGTTGGTCACGCTGATGGCGAATTGCTTCAGGTTGCCGCTGGCGGATTTCGGCGTCAGTTCGAAATCATCGCCCTTTTGCTTCACGTTGTACTGTTTCCAGTCGCTGGCATTGTTGCGGGTGATCAGCATAAACGGCGTATTGCCGGTGGCGTTCTTCAACCAGGTCGCCGTCACCTGCTCGACGAACGGGTTGTAAAACCACAGGGTTTGGCCATCGGAGACCAGCACGCTCTCATCGGGTGAGGTCATGTGCCAGTTGAACAGGTTCGGCCGCTTCACCCACAGCTCGCCTTCACCCTGTTGCACCGCGGCGCCTTCGGCGCTGGTCACGGTTTGCGAGAAGCTGGCGTGGAAACTGTTCACCTTCGCCAGGCGACTTTGCAGATCCTGTGCGGCGTCGGCCAGCACGGAGGTAGAAGCGAATCCCGAAAGCAGACAGCAGGCAACTAACAGTTTTTTCATTATTCCAGATACCTTATGAAATGCGTTAACCGCAGGGCGACGCCGTGCGGGTCAATCAACCCTTTACTCCCGTTACTTTACCTGAAGCCGGCGATCGGCCGGTAGGCCAATGTTCCGAGAAGAAACGGGTTTACGCTTCTTTGCACAAGGGCCGCTTAAGCGGCCCTTTCTTATTGAATTGCAACGGCTAAACCATCAGTCATGCCGCGGCGGCGCCAGCACCTCGCGGTTGCCGTTATGCCCCTGCTCACTGACGATGCCCTGCGCCTCCATCTGCTCGATGATGCGCGCCGCGCGGTTGTAGCCGATACGGAACTGGCGCTGTACGCCGGAGATGGAGGCGCGGCGTTTATCCACCACGAAATCCACCGCCTGGTCAAACAGCGGATCCAGCTCTTCGTCGCCGTCCATGCCGCCGCCGGCACCGCCCTCGCCGTCTTCACCGCCGCTGAGAATGCCCTCTTTATATTGGGGCCGCTCGCGCGCTTTCCAATCCTTGACCACCGCGTGCACTTCCTGATCGCGCACGAATGCGCCATGTACGCGCACCGGGATCGAGGAGTTCGGCGCCAGATAAAGCATATCACCCATGCCCAGCAAGGACTCGGCGCCCCCCTGATCGAGGATGGTGCGAGAGTCGATCTTGCTCGACACGGTAAAGGCGATACGCGTCGGGATGTTGGCCTTGATCAGGCCGGTGATCACATCCACCGACGGACGCTGGGTCGCCAGCACCAGGTGGATACCCGCCGCACGCGCTTTCTGCGCCAGGCGAGCGATCAACTCTTCGACCTTCTTGCCCACCGTCATGATCAGATCGGCGAATTCGTCGACCATCACCACGATGTACGGCTCTTTCTCCAGCACCGGCGGCGTGATGTCCATGCTGTCGGTCGGCTTCCAGAATGGATCCGGGATCGGACGCCCCATCGCTTCGGCCTGATCGACGCGCTCGTTGTAGCCGGCCAGGTTACGCACGCCCAGAGCTGACATCAGCTTGTAGCGGCGTTCCATTTCACCCACGCACCAGCGCAGCGCGTTGGCGGCGTCTTTCATGTCGGTGACCACGTCGGTCAACAGGTGCGGAATGCCTTCGTAAACCGACAGCTCCAGCATTTTCGGGTCGATCATGATAAAGCGCACTTCTTTCGGCGTGGCCTTATACAAGATGCTCAGGATCATGGCGTTGACCCCGACCGACTTACCGGAACCGGTGGTACCGGCGACCAGCAAGTGCGGCATTTTGCCCAGATCGGCCACTACCGGTTCGCCGGAGATGTCTTTACCCAATACGATGGACAGCGGCGACGGATTGTCACGGAAGGCCGGGCAATCCAGCACTTCGCGCAGATACACCGTTTGCCGTTTGGCGTTCGGCAGCTCCAGACCGACATAAGGCTTGCCGGGGATGACTTCCACCACGCGCACCGCCGAAGTCGACAGCGAGCGCGCCAGATCGCGCGACAGGTTGGAAATGCGCGCCGCTTTAACGCCCGGCGCCAGATCCAGCTCGAAGCGGGTGATGACCGGCCCCGGCAGGATGTCCACCACGTCGGCTTTCACGCGGTAATCGGCCAGGCTGGCCTCCACCAGGCGCGCCTTCTGTTCCAGCGCGAAGGAATCGACCGGCTCCACCTCTTTCGGCGCTTCGGTCAACAGATCCAGCGTCGGCAGCGGCGTGGTCGGCTTCTGCAGCGGCTGATCGTTGCGCATCAGGAACGGGTGAATCAGGCTGTCCATCGCCGGATGTTGCTCGGCCTGAGCTTGCTGAGGCTGCTGCTGCGCCGGTTGCTGCGGCTGCTGATATTGCGGCTGCGACGGCTGTTGATACTGCTGTTGCTGCGGCTGCTGGTATTGTTGAGGCGGCTGATGCGATTGCTGAGGTTGAGCCGCAGGCGCCACAGGCTCAAACTGACCGAACGGCACATCGTCCTCCTGCTCGCTTTGCTGTTCAATGCGCTCTTCAAGTTGCGGGGACAGCGTGAACATTGGCTCGCTCGGGCCATCGTCCACCAGATCCGCCATCGGCGAGAAGCTGAAAGCATTGCGGGTATCGATCGGGCTGGTGGCCAGTGCCTGCGGAGCAGGTGCTTGCTGGCCGTAGCGCGCCTGCTGCTGCTCGGCAAACGCCTTGCTCAGCTCGGCTTCCTGCTGAGCCTGTTCATCATCCTGCTCCGGCGCGTAGCTTTCGCCATAGCGCTGGCTTTGCTGCTCGGCAAACGCCTGACGCAGCGCGGCTTCCTGTAGCGCCTCTTCTTCCTGCGGGTTCACCACCGCCGGCTGCTGAGGCTCCGCCTCTGTCTGGCGCTGCTCCTGTTCGGCCGCACGCTGCGAAGGCAGCTTGATGCCGTAGGAAGCCAGTTCGCGACGGGTCGGGATGCGCACCGGATTCGGCCGCGGCAGTTCAGGGCCGATGCCCTGCTTAACCTGCGGATTGTCGTCGCTGGTCGCCGTAAAGGCCGGCATAAAGGTCGCCGCCGCGGCACCTGCAGCAGCAGCGGCTGCCGCCGTATCCGGCTGCGGTTTGGCGCCGGTGGCGCTGAAACCGCTCGAATTGCCGATGTCGACGCTGTCACGCTGTGCGGCGGTAAAATCAAAGGGAGAACGCGCCGGCGGCTGCGGTGCGGCCGGCTCTTGCCAGTTGCCGAGGCGCGGCTCATCGTCATCCTGATAAGGATCGACAGGACGCGTCGCCTTAGGCGCGGGCGTTTCCTCCGGGATCTCGAAGGAATACAGCGGCGGCGTAGCGTCTTGCGCCGGGGCGCTCACCGGGTGCTGATTGACAGAGGCCGGCGCGGCCGGCGCCACCGTCACCGACGGCGCCTGTGTGGCGATCGGCGCTGCAACGGGCTCGTGGATCTCTGCCTTCACCGCCGGTGCAGGCGAAGCCGCCGGCGCGATGGATGCGGCTTCTGCTTCAAGCTCGCCATCGTCGGCGCGCAGGCCGCTGAGCAACGGATCGGCGGCGTCTTCCGCCGCCGCTTTGGCGCTTTCGGTGACCGAAGGCGCGGAGAACAGCACGTCGTCATCGGCGGCCGCGGCTCCGGCGGCGGTCGCGGCAACCGCTGCGGCGGCGCCCTTCTCTGCCTGCTCAGGCTCGTCGTCGACGTAACGCTCGTCATCCTCAAAATAGCGCTCTTCGCGACGTGAGCGATTGGTCATCACCGTCGCGACGCCCAGCACCGCCCCGCCGATCTTCTCGGCGATCACCAGCCAGGACCAGCCGGTAAACAGCGTCAACCCCGCCGCCCATACGCACAGCAGCGCCAGCGTAGCGCCGATGCCGTTGAACCACGGCAACATGGCGTTGCTCAGCAGGCTGCCGATCACGCCGCCGGAAGCGAAGTAATAGAGATCGTCGACGTTCAGCGCCGCCAGCCCGCAGGAGGTGAGCACTAACGCCAGGGTGCCGATCAGGCGCAGGGAAAGCGCGAAATAGTCGATGTAGTCTCTGTTGCTGCGTTGGCGATAAGCCGCCCAGCACAGGACCAGCATGATCGGCGGTATCGCGTAGGCGAGCACCCCGAAGGTGAAGAACAGCGTATCGGCCAACCAGGCCCCGACACCGCCGCCCAGATTGTGAATCGGCTCATGCCACGCGGTCTGCGACCAGCTTGGGTCAGACGGATTGAAACTGACCAACGCAGCCATGAGGTAAACGGCAAAAATCGCTACCACGATAAGCACAGCTTCCAGCAAACGCCGGCCACTGCTGAGTCTTTTCAGGGTAACTTCTTTATCTTCTGTATATTCCTGGCTCAAGAAAGGCTCTCCAGGTTCCTGTTAGCTGACATAGCAACAGCGCCGAGAAACTGCCCCGGCGCCGAAACTGTATGAATAAACAGGAGTGTAACCAATTTAATCAGGTTTTGCACCTGCACCTTACCGTGTTTTGATAACCAGACGGTTACTCTGTTTCACTTCTTCCATCACTACGTAGGTACGGGTGTCGTTAACCCCCGGCAAACGCAGCAAGGTTTCGCCCAGCAATTTGCGGTAAGCCGACATGTCCGGTACGCGGGTTTTCAACAGATAGTCGAAATCGCCGGAAACCAGATGACACTCCTGAATCTCTTCAAGCTTCTGCACTGCCGAGTTGAATTGCTCAAACACATCCGGCGCACCGCGGTTCAGCGTGATCTCCACGAAAACCAGCAGGGACGCATCCAGATAATGCGGGTTAAGCAATGCGGTATAGCCATGAATGAAACCCTGGCGCTCGAGACGGCGCACGCGTTCCAAACATGGTGTCGGGGATAACCCCACGCGCTTCGAAAGCTCGACGTTCGAAATACGCCCATCCTTCTGCAGCTCATTCAGGATGTTGCGGTCGATACGGTCAAGATCTTTACCCGGGCGTTTCTTGTTGTCTGCCATTATTATTGTCTCTCTTATTTTCTTCCGTGCACTTGCCACACCCTAGCCAACGTCAATGTGTAAGGGTTCGTTCCAAGCGAAGACCCGATGCCTGTCATATGCTTCTTCACTACCATCATTCCACGCCGCGCAGCCTGTCTGTCCAACCCCGCGCGATGCAGGTAACGACGTTTAGGTCGAGAAAAAATCAGCAAACGCTTGCGCGCTCTGCTCCGCACACCCATCGCGCATTGCCGCCTCGCGGCGCAAATACGTACGATTTGCTGGTGTTACGGGGATAATTTCTTCTTCCTATGATGTTTTCGCAAATGCGCAGCGGATTGTCAAAGTAAAAGAAGCAAAATCAGAACAACGTACCGTCACGAAAAGTCTGCATCCCATTTTTGGTTATGAATCGCTGGCAGATAAACCCCGGCGGGGAGCGGCTGAAGTCGCAGAATGCGCCGTTTTTGCACGGTTGGCGATTCAGCGGCCGAATGCGGCTTTGATAAGGTAAATTTCTGCGTTCGGCGTACGATTTGCCGACAGCGGGTGCATTAATAGGCGACAACTATCATACAAATCGTTAACAACGTCGCCCGGCGCTTTTTTTACTGCGCCATTTTCCCTACAATCGGCTTCATTGTCCGCCATTGTGGAATAAAGAGGTTATTCATGGGCACGGCTAAACATAGCAAATTACTGATTCTGGGCTCCGGCCCGGCCGGTTACACCGCCGCCGTCTACGCGGCGCGCGCCAACCTGAATCCGGTGCTGATCACCGGTCTGGAGCAAGGCGGCCAGCTGACCACCACCACCGAAGTGGAAAACTGGCCGGGCGACGCCGAAGGCCTGACCGGCCCGGCGCTGATGGAGCGCATGCGCGAGCACGCGGAGAAGTTCCAGACTGAAATTGTCTTCGATCATATCAACAGCGTCGATCTGCAGCAGCGTCCGTTCCGCCTGTTCGGCGACAGCGGCGAATACAGCTGCGACGCGCTGATCATCGCGACCGGCGCCTCCGCCCGCTACCTTGGCCTGCCTTCCGAAGACGCCTTCAAGGGCAAAGGCGTTTCCGCCTGCGCGACCTGCGACGGTTTCTTCTACCGCAACCAGAAAGTCGCGGTGGTCGGCGGCGGCAACACCGCCGTTGAAGAGGCGCTGTACCTGTCCAACATCGCCGCCGAGGTTCACCTGATCCACCGTCGCGACAGCTTCCGCTCGGAGAAGATCCTGATCGACCGGCTGATGGAAAAAGTGAAAAGCGGCAACATCGTGCTGCACACCGACCATACGCTGGACGAAGTGCTGGGCGATGAAATGGGCGTGACCGGCGTGCGCATCCGCAGCACCAAAGCGGAAAACGAAACCCGTGAACTGGAACTGGCCGGCGTGTTCATCGCTATCGGCCACAGCCCGAACACCGGCATCTTCGGCGGCCAGCTGGAGCTGGAAAACGGCTACATCAAGGTACAGTCCGGCATTCACGGCAATGCGACCCAAACCACTATCCCCGGCGTCTTCGCCGCAGGCGACGTGATGGATCACGTCTACCGCCAGGCGATCACTTCCGCCGGCACCGGCTGTATGGCGGCGCTGGACGCAGAACGTTACCTGGACGGCATCGCCGGCGCAGAAGTCTGCTAAGACTTTCTCGTCATCAGCAAAAAGCGGCTCTCGGGCCGCTTTTTTTGTTTCCCCCCTCCGCACTCTCCTTCCCGCGTCTGTTATAGCCACATTTGGCCGCTTTATTATTTTCAGTCTGCCGGGTGACGAGGTAACATGGGACCTCGCTTGTTTGTCGCCGATTGCGCCAAACACTATTATTTAACAGTACGTTAACCCAGCCTGTAACAAACGGGCACCGGCGACGCAGACGCATATCTGATGAAAAAAACCAGACAGCAACAGTTAACCCGTTGGCTTAAAACCCAGAGTTCGTTGGCGCAGCGTTGGCTGCGCCTTTCCATGCTGTTGGGGCTGTTCAGCGGCCTGCTGATCGTGGCGCAGGCGTGGCTGCTGGCCAGCCTGCTGCACGCCCTGATCATCGAACATACCCCACGTGAACAGCTGCTCCCTTCGTTTATCTGGCTGACCGCCGCGTTCGCATTGCGGGCGCTGTTGAGCTGGCTGCGGGAGCGGGTCGGTTTCCAGTGTGGCCAGGTGATCCGTCAACGCATGCGCCATCAGGTGCTGGATAAGTTGCAGCAGCTCGGCCCGGCCTGGATCCAGGGCAAACCGGCGGGCAGTTGGGCCAGCATCATCGTCGAGCAGATCGAGGATATGCAGGACTATTACTCGCGCTATCTGCCGCAGATGTATCTGGCGGTCTTCATCCCGCTGCTGATCCTGATCGCCGTTTTCCCGATCAATTGGGCCGCCGGTTTGATTCTATTGGCGACCGCGCCGCTGATCCCGCTGTTCATGGCGCTGGTCGGTATGGGGGCCGCCGACGCCAACCGCCGCAACTTCGTGGCACTGGCGCGATTGAGCGGTAACTTCCTCGACCGCCTGCGCGGCCTGGACACCCTGAGGTTGTTCGACCGCGCGCAGGCCGAAACCGCGCAAATCGCCAAATCCTCCGAAGACTTCCGCAGCCGCACCATGGAAGTGCTGCGCATGGCCTTCCTCTCCTCCGGCGTGCTGGAGTTCTTCGCGTCGATCTCCATCGCCGTAGTGGCGGTGTATTTCGGTTTTTCTTACCTCGGCGAACTCAATTTCGGCAGCTACGGCCTCGGCGTAACGCTGTTTTCCGGTTTTCTGGTGCTGATTCTGGCGCCGGAGTTCTTCCAACCGCTGCGCGATCTCGGCACCTTCTATCATGCCAAGGCGCAGGCGGTCGGCGCGGCGGAAGCGCTGGAAACCTTCCTCAGCGCCGAAGGCGAGCAGATGGGCAACGGCACGCGGCAGCTGCTGCCCGCCGATCAGCCGCTGACGCTGCAGGCGAACGCGTTGGAAATCCTGTCGCCGAACGGCGTGCTGCTGGCCGGGCCGCTGAGTTTCACCCTGCAACCGCAGCAGCGCGTGGCGCTGGTCGGGCTGAGCGGCGCCGGTAAAAGCTCGCTGCTCAATCTGCTGCTCGGCTTCCTGCCCTACCGTGGGTCGTTGACCGTCAACGGCGTCGAGCTGCGTGAACTGTCCGCAGAAAACTGGCGTCAACAGCTCAGCTGGGTCGGGCAGAACCCGCACCTGCCGGCGCAAACCTTGCGCGCCAATATCCTGTTGGGCTGCCCACAGGCCGACGAAGCGCAGCTGCAGCAGGCGGTGGAACACGCCTACGTCAGCGAACTGTTGCCCTATCTGCCACAGGGGCTCGACACCGAAGTGGGCGACAACGCCGCCCGCCTGTCGGTAGGCCAGGCGCAGCGCGTGGCGGTCGCCCGGGCGCTGATCGGCCCACGCCGCCTGCTGCTGCTGGATGAACCGGCCGCCAGCCTCGATGCCCATAGCGAACAACGGGTGATGCAGGCGTTGAATGCCGCTTCGCATCAGCAAACCACCCTGCTGGTGACGCATCAGCTGGAAGATACCGAAGACTACGATCAGATTTGGGTGATGGATAACGGGCGCATCGTGCAACAGGGCGATTACGCCACCCTCAGCGCCCAGCCGGGCCTGTTCGCCACGCTGATCGCCCATCGCCGCGGGGAGCTTTAATCATGCGCGTTTTGCTGCCGTTTTTGGCGTTGTATCGCCGCCATAGCCTGCTGATTAGCCTGGGCATCCTTTTGGCGATCGTCACCCTGCTGGCCAGCATCGGCCTGCTGGCGCTCTCCGGCTGGTTCCTGGCCGCCTCTTCGCTGGCCGGATTGGCGGGCCTGCTGACCTTCAACTATATGCTGCCGGCCGCCGGCGTGCGCGGCGCGGCGATCTTCCGCACCGCCGGGCGCTACGCCGAGCGCGTGGTCAGCCACGACGCCACCTTCCGCGTGCTGTCGCACCTGCGGGTGTTCACCTTCAGCAAGATCCTGCCGCTGACGCCGGGCGGCATCGCCCGTTTCCGCCAGGCCGACCTGCTCAATCGCCTGGTGGCGGACGTGGACACGCTGGATCACCTTTATCTGCGGGTGATCTCACCGCTGGTAGGCGCGGCGGCGGTGATCCTGGTGGTCACCTACGGCCTGAGCTGGCTGGATCCTGCGCTCGCCCTGACGCTGGGCGGCATACTGTTGCTGCTGTTGCTGCTGGTGCCGCCGGTGTTCTATCGCGCCGGCAAACCGATCGGCGGGCAACTCACCGCGCTGCGCGGCCAATACCGCACCGACCTGACCGCCTGGCTGCAGGGGCAGGCTGAGCTGGTGGTGTTCGGCGCCGTCAACGACTTCCGCCAGACGCTGACCGCCACCGAACAGCTGTGGCAACGCCGCCAGTGGCAGCAAGCCTCGCTGAGCGGCAAGGCGCAGGCGCTGATGATCCTCGCCAGCGGGCTGACGGTGACGCTGCTGCTGTGGCTGACCGCCGCCGGCATCGGCGGCGATACCCAACCCGGCGCGCTGATCGCGCTGTTTGTCTTCGCCGCGCTGGCGTCGTTCGAAGCGCTGATGCCGGTGGCCGGCGCCTTCCAGCACCTCGGCCAGGTGATCGCCTCCGCCACGCGGGTCAAACAGATCATCGATCGCCAACCGGAAGTCTCCTTCCCGTCCGTCGGCCCGGCCGCCGCCGACCGGGCTCAGCTTAGCCTGCGGCAGTTGAGTTTCACCTACCCCGATCAGCCGCAGCCGGTGCTGCGCGACGTCACGCTCGAGGTGGCAGCCGGCGAACACATCGCCTTGCTCGGCCGCACCGGCTGCGGCAAGTCCACCCTGCTGCAGCTGCTGACCCGCGCCTGGCGCACCGACGGCGGAAAAATTCTGCTCAACGGCGAACCGCTGGAGGATTATGATGAAACCACGCTGCGCCGAATGACCACGGTCGTCAGCCAGCGAGTGCATATCTTCAGCGATACGCTGCGGGAAAACCTGCGGCTGGCCGCACCGGATGCCGGCGACGCTCGCCTGAGCGAGGTGTTGCAGCAGGTGGGGCTCGGCAAATTGCTGGACAGCGACGGCGGGCTGAACGCCTGGCTGGGCGAAGGCGGCCGGCAGCTGTCCGGCGGTGAACAGCGCCGGCTGGGCATCGCCCGCGCGCTGCTGCACCCTGCCCCGCTGCTGTTGCTTGACGAACCGACCGAAGGGCTGGACGCCGAGACCGAGCAGCAGATCCTGGCGCTGCTGCGCCGGCATTGTCAGGGCAAGACGCTGATCCTGGTGACGCACCGCCTGTACGGCCTGGAGCATCTCGATCGCATTTGCGTAATGGATGACGGCCAAATTGTCGAACAGGGCGATCACGCCGCCCTAATGCGCCAGCAGGGCCGCTATGCCCGCTTTCGCAACCGTATCAGCAACCTGGCGCCGTAATCGGCCCGTAGAGGACGCAGAAACCCTGTATGCGCATCGTTAAGCTTTCCCCTCAGTCGCTGGCGTTTCCCTCGCCTGAGGGCGCCCTGCGCGATCCCAACGGCCTGCTGGCGATCGGCGGCGACCTGACGGCGCCACGGCTGCTGGCAGCCTACGAGCGCGGCATCTTCCCCTGGTACTCGCCGGGGGAAGCGATTCTGTGGTGGTCACCCGATCCGCGTGCGGTGCTGTTCCCGGCCGAGTTTCATCTCAACCGCAGCCTGAAACGCTTTCTGCGCCACGATCCGTTTCGCATCACACTTAATCACGACTTCGCCTCAGTGATCGCCGCCTGCGCCCACCGGCCGGATGAAGGCACCTGGATCGGCCCGGAGGTACAGCGCGCCTATCAACATCTTCATCGCCTCGGCTACGCGCACTCGGTGGAGGTATGGCAGGATGATCAACTGGTCGGCGGCATGTACGGCGTGGCGCAGGGCGCGTTGTTCTGCGGCGAATCGATGTTCAGCCGCGTCACCAACGCCTCAAAATGCGCATTGATGGCCTTTTGCCGCCATTTTGCCGCTTATGGCGGGGAATTGATTGACTGCCAGGTGCTGAACGCTCACACTGCCCGCCTTGGCGCGCGTGAAATTCCGCGCCGTCAATTTTTGCAGCAGCTCAGCACCCTTCAACGGCGGCCTTTGGCACCGGCGTGCTGGGCGCCGCAAGTCATATCCCCACAGCCGGTTGAACCACCCTGCCCAGCAAACTAATTGGTGGAAACGGTGCAATGTTCACCGACACATCTTTACATAATGGGGGTTTTTCGGCATTATCTTGCCGGTTAAAAACTAAGGTAGTTAGACCTAGAGGATTCGATGGCCAAAGAAGACAATATTGAAATGCAGGGCACCGTTCTTGATACGCTGCCGAACACCATGTTCCGCGTTGAATTGGAAAACGGGCACGTGGTAACCGCACACATCTCCGGTAAAATGCGTAAAAACTATATCCGCATCCTGACGGGTGACAAAGTCACTGTAGAGCTGACCCCGTACGACCTGAGCAAAGGCCGCATTGTCTTCCGTAGCCGTTAATCGGCTCACCGCGCGCCACACGCTGGCGGCATCGAGGATGTAATCCCTCGGGAGCCCTTTCCGTTTACCCCCGCAGCGACGTTACACAACGGGTTGCAGGTGCGCAGGTAAACTGAGAGGGCTCACTCGTTTCTGCTGTACGGTGAATCTCACCCATAAAAAAAGCGATGCCGAAGCATCGCTTTTTCTTTGCCTGAAGGCAGCCTTAGTGCACCGCGCCCTCGTCCGCTTTGCGCTTGGCGGCGCTGAGGAAGTGGTAGGTCAGCTGTTTCTTGTCCTTGTCCAGCTCGACCTTCACGGAACCGCCGTCCACCAGCGAGCCGAACAGCAACTCGTTGGCCAGCGGTTTCTTCAGGTTCTCCTGCATGACGCGCGCCATCGGACGAGCGCCCATCGCACGGTCGTAGCCCTTCACCGACAGCCAATCGCGCGCTTCGTCGCTCACTTCCAGCGAGACGCCCTTCGCATCCAGCTGCGCCTGCAGTTCGACGATAAACTTGTCGACCACCTGCTGGATCACCTCGGTAGACAGATGGTTGAACCAGATGATGTTGTCCAGACGGTTGCGGAACTCCGGCGTAAACACCTTCTTGATCTCTTCCATCGCGTCGGTACTGTTGTCCTGCTGCACCAGACCGATCGACTTGCGTTCAGTTTCCCGCACCCCGGCGTTGGTGGTCATCACCAGGATCACGTTGCGGAAGTCCGCCTTGCGGCCGTTGTTATCAGTCAGCGTGCCGTTGTCCATCACCTGCAGCAGCAGGTTGAACACGTCCGGATGCGCCTTCTCGATCTCATCGAGCAGCACCACCGCATGCGGATGCTTGATCACCGCATCGGTCAGCAACCCGCCCTGATCGTAACCGACGTAGCCCGGAGGCGCGCCGATCAGACGGCTGACGGTATGCCGCTCCATGTACTCGGACATGTCGAAACGCAGCAGCTCGATATCCATCGCCTTGGCCAACTGTACGGTGACCTCGGTTTTCCCGACCCCGGTCGGCCCGGCGAACAGGAAGGAACCGACCGGCTTGCGCTCGTGGCCCAGACCGGCGCGGCTCATCTTGATCGCTTCGGTCAGCGCTTCGATCGCCTGATCCTGGCCGAATACCAGCATCTTCAAGCGATCGCCCAGGTTTCTCAGCACGTCGCGATCGCTGGCCGACACGGTTTTCTCCGGGATGCGCGCGATGCGCGCCACCACGGATTCGATATCGGCCACGTTGACGGTTTTCTTGCGCTTGCTGGCCGGCATCAACCGGCTGCGGGCGCCCGCCTCGTCGATCACGTCGATCGCCTTGTCCGGCAGATGACGATCGTTGATGTATTTCACCGACAGCTCCACCGCGGCGCGGATCGCTTTGGCGGTATAACGCACGTCGTGGTGCGCTTCATACTTGGCCTTCAGGCCGTTGATGATCTGAACGGTCTCTTCCGCCGTCGGTTCGGTGATATCGATCTTCTGGAAGCGGCGCGCCAAAGCGCGATCCTTTTCGAAGATGTTGCTGAACTCCTGGTAGGTGGTCGAGCCGATCACCCGGATCTTGCCGCTCGACAGCAGCGGTTTGATCAGGTTGGCGGCATCCACTTGCCCACCGGAAGCCGCACCGGCGCCGATGATGGTGTGAATTTCATCGATGAACAGGATGCTGTTCTGATCCTGTTCCAGCTGCTTGAGCAGCGCCTTGAAGCGCTTCTCGAAGTCGCCGCGGTATTTGGTGCCGGCCAGCAGTGAACCGATATCCAGCGAATACAGCGTGCAGTCCGCCATCACTTCCGGCACGTCGCCCTGCACGATACGCCAGGCCAGGCCTTCGGCGATGGCGGTCTTGCCCACGCCGGATTCACCGACCAGCAGCGGGTTGTTTTTACGACGACGGCACAGCACCTGAATCGCGCGCTCCAGCTCACGATCGCGGCCGATCAACGGATCGATGCCGCCCACACGGGCCAACTGATTGAGGTTGGTGGTGAAGTTTTCCATACGGTCTTCCCCTCCGGACTGCTCTTCGTTCACCGGGTTTTCCGCATTCGGCGCTTGGCCCGGCTCGTCTTTACGCGTGCCATGTGAAATGAAGTTCACCACGTCGAGACGGCTGACGTCGTGCTTGCGCAGCAGATAGGCCGCCTGCGACTCCTGCTCGCTGAAGATGGCCACCAACACGTTGGCGCCGGACACTTCGCTGCGGCCGGAAGATTGCACATGGAAGACCGCGCGCTGCAGCACGCGCTGGAAGCTGAGCGTCGGCTGAGTGTCGCGCTCTTCTTCGCCGGCGGGCAGCGTCGGTGTGGTTTGTTCGATGAAGGCTTCCAGCTCCTGGCGCAACGCGGCCAGATCCACCGTACATGCCTCGAGCGCTTCTCGCGCGGCAGGGTTGCTCAGCAACGCCAGCAACAGGTGCTCCACGGTCATAAACTCGTGTCTGTGCTCACGCGCCCTGGCGAAAGCCATGTTGAGACTGAGTTCCAGTTCTTGATTGAGCATAAGCACCTCCCCAATAGATTGCCTTATTCAGGCTTTTTCCAGCGTACAAAGCAACGGATGCTCGTTCTCCCTTGCGTACCGGTTCACATGGACGACTTTGGTTTCCGCCACCTCGGCGGTGAAAACACCACAGATCGCCTTGCCTTGATAGTGGACCGTGAGCATCAGTTGCGTTGCGCGTTCAATATCATAAGAAAAGAACTTTTGCAGAACGTCAATCACAAATTCCATCGGTGTGTAATCGTCGTTGTTAAGTATAACTTTATACATAGACGGCGGTTTTACCGCATCGATTTGTTTTTCTTCGGCCAAGTGTTCAAAATTCAGCCAGTCGTTGTTATTGCCCATCGCTGCTCATCTTCTCTGCTCTGCCCTCTGATATGGGGACAGGTTTCGGTTATTCAAAGTGGGGATAGTTACTATTTTATCATCTTCGCCATCGTCCCGCCGCACTGTAACGTGCGCAAAAAAACGGGCCAATTGTGACTGAATCGTGGCAATAGCGTTACCTGCTTCAAACTTTGGTGAACTGCTCCCCGCCGACAAAAGCCGATCCCTTGACGCCCCGATCATTTGCTCTAGAGTGTAAATTCGTGGCTGGTGGTCTTTTAACCACCCCTTGTCCACCCTGCTACCCGCCCACGGCGGGTGCGAATTCAGTTATTCATCTCACTTAAAATAGCGTTGCGAGGGATGTAAAAGCATGGAGACGGGTACTGTTAAATGGTTTAACAACGCCAAAGGCTTTGGCTTCATCTGCCCAGCCGGCGGTGGCGAAGATATTTTCGCGCATTATTCCACCATCAAGATGGATGGTTACAGAACGTTGAAGGCAGGCCAGCAGGTCAGCTTCGACGTGCATCAAGGGCCAAAAGGGAACCATGCCAGTCTGATTGTGCCGGTGGAAAGCGAGGCGCTGTCCTGAACGCCTCCAGCAGCGTCGCGCTGCATTGACCCTGACTGCGATAAAAATGCCAGCCGCCGTGTGACTGGCATTTTTTATGCCTTTTACTTACTCGCGCGCCAGCGCATCGATCGGATTCAGCCGCGCGGCATTGCGCGCCGGCAGATAGCCGAACACCACGCCGATACCGGTGGAACAGAGGAACGCGCTCAGCAACGCCGCCGGCGGGAAGCTGATCTGCCAGCCCGGCAATACCAACTGCACCGCCAGGCCGATGGCGAACGACAGCGTAATCCCCAGCGCGCCCCCCACCAGGCAGACCAACACCGCTTCGATCAAGAACTGCTGCAACACGTCGCCGGAACGGGCGCCCACCGCCATGCGGATGCCGATCTCGCGCGTGCGCTCGGTCACCGACACCAGCATGATGTTCATCACGCCGATGCCGCCGACCACCAGCGAAATCACCGCCACCAGCGTCAGGAACAGCTGCAGCGTGCGGGTGGTTTTCTCCGCGGTTTGCACCAGGCTGTCCATGTTATAGGTGAAAAAGTCCTTCTTGCCGTGGCGCAGCGTCAACAGGCGCGACAGTTGCTGCTCCGCTTCCTTGCTGTCGTAACCGTCGCGGATGCGCACGGTGATCGAATCGAAATAGCTGTTGCCCATCAGCCGGTTGGCCATGGTGCTGTACGGCACCCATACGTTCAGCGTCTTACTGCTGCCGAACATCGACTGCTTCTCCTTGGCCACGCCGACCACCGTCGCCGGCATGTTGCCCACCAGGATCACTTCCCCCACCACGTTCTTCTGGTGCGGGAACAGCCGCCGTTGGGTATTGGCGTCAATCACCACCGTCTGCGCCTGCGACTGTACCTGCATCGGATCGATGCCGACGCCCTGGGTAAAGCTCATGCCATACACGCGGAAGAACTGCTCGCTGACGCCGTTGACGTTGGCCGCCGCATCAACGTTGCCCAAACGCAGCCGCATGCTGCTGCTGATGCTCGGCGACAGCGCACTGATGTAAGGCTGTTCGCGCAGCGCATCGAGATCGCCGTATTTCAACGATTGCCGGTAGGTCGGATCGTCGTCGCCGAAATCCTTGCCGGGATAGATATCGACAGTATTGGTGCCGATGGATTTGATGTCCGCCAGCACCATCTGCTTGGCGGCGTCGCCGATCACCAGGATCGACACCACCGAGGCGATGCCGATAATGATGCCGAGCATGGTCAGCGCGGTGCGCATCTTGTTGGCCGCCATCGCGCGCCAGGCCATGATCAGCGCCTCGCGGAAACGGCCGCCCATCTGCCGCCAGGAAGGCGCCACGGCGGCCAGCGCCAGCGGCTTGGCCTGGGCATCCTCCGACGGCGTCGGGCGCGAATCGGAGATGATTTCGCCGTCGCGGATCTCGATGATCCGTTCAGCCTGGCGCGCCACCGCCGGATCGTGAGTCACCAGGATCACCGTGTGCCCCTGGGCGCACAACTGTTTAAGGATCGCCATCACCTCTTCGCCGGAATGGCTGTCGAGCGCGCCGGTCGGCTCATCCGCCAGGATCACCTGCCCGCCGTTCATCAACGCGCGGGCGATACTGACGCGCTGCTGCTGGCCGCCGGAAAGCTGGCTCGGCCGATAGTTGACGCGCTCCCCCAGCCCCAGACGGCGCAACAGCGCTTCCGCCCGTTCGCGCCGCGCCGCTTTGCCCAGCCCGGCATACACCGCCGGCACCTCGACGTTGTGCGCCGCGCTCAGGTGCGGCAGCAGATGATAGCGTTGAAAGATAAAGCCGAAATGCTCGCGCCGCAGCTGCGCCAACGCATCGTCGCTCAGCGTCGCCACATCTTGCCCGGCTACCCGATACACGCCGGCGCTCGGCTTGTCCAGGCAGCCGAGAATGTTCATCAGCGTCGATTTGCCGGAGCCGGAAGCCCCCATGATCGCCACCATTTCACCGGCGTCGATGCTCAGGCTGATCCCCTTCAGCACCTCGACCGTCTGCTCGCCGGAACGGTAGCTGCGGCGAATGCCGCTCAGCTGCAACAGCGCCGCCATCAGCCGGCCTCCACGCCGCCGCGGCTGACGATCACCTCATCGCCCGCCTCAAGCCCGCTGAGGATCTGCACGTCGATATTGTTGCGCAGGCCGATGGCCACTTCGCGCTTCTCTTCCTTGCCCTGTTTCAGCACCGAGACGTGGTAGCGATTGTCGGCGATCTGATCACCCAGCGCCGCCAGCGGGATCACCAGCGCCTGCTGAACGCCGGCCAGCTGAATGTGCACCTGCGCCGTCATTTGCAAGCGCAGCAACCTTTCCGGGTTAGGCACTTCGAAACGCGCGTAATAGAAGATGGCGTTGTTGACCTTTTCCGGCGTCGGCTGGATGTCTTTCAGCACGCCGTCGAAGCGCCGGGTCGGATCGCCCAGCACCGTGAACCAGGCCTTCTGACCCGGCTTGAGGTTAATGACGTCGGCCTCCGAGACCTGCGCCTTCACCAGCATGGTGCCGAGATCCGCCAGCGTCAGAATGTTTGGCGCCTGTTGCGCCGCGATCACCGTCTGGCCCTGCAGCGTGGTGATCTGCACCACGTCGCCATCCATCGGCGCTTCGATGCGGGTGTAGGCCAGGTTGATCTTGGCGGTGTCCAGGCTGGCCTGATTCCGCGCGATCTGCGCATTGATGGTGCCCACCTGCGCCTTCTTCACCGCCAGCTGCGTCGCCGCCTGATCCAAATCCTGACGCGACACCGCCTGCAGCCTGGCCAGCGCCTGGTTGCGCTGCAGCGTAACCGCCGCCAGCTGCTGTTCCGCCTGCGCCTGCAGCAGCTGCGCATGCAGCTCGCGCAGCGTCGCCTCGCCTTCACGGATGCTGTTCTGCGCCTGCTGCGGATCGATAACCCCCAGCAACTGACCTTTTTTCACCTTGTCGCCGATCTCGACATACAGTTTTTCCAACTGCCCGCTGACCTGCGCGCCGACGTCAACCTTGCGCACGGCGTCCAGCTGGCCGGTCGCCAACACGTTCTGCTGCAGATCGCGCTGGGTGACCTTTACCGTTTTGAAATCGGTCGGCGCCGGATGGCGAAAGTGCCAAACGGCCGCCGCGGCAAGCGCCGCAATCACCGCCAGTGCGAGTATCCAGCGGCGTTTATGTCCTTTAAACCCTGTCAAAATTGACCTGCCTGTGCTTGTGAATATCGACCGCCCATTGCGGCGGCGGAGCTAAATTAGCATGCAACGTAGGGAATAACTAAACCTTAGCTCAACACAATGTGGAGACACGCCTGGTTACAGTTCAGCATTGAACTCCCGTTTAGTGAAACCTTGATGAAATACCGCCATTCAACACAGCCAAGGATTTCATCATGTCACAGCTCAGCTACCCACTCGCCTCCCCCCGGCCGCTTAACGGCTGGCAACTGATGACGGCGCTGATCAATGGCGAAAAGGCGCCAAGCAACGCCTGGAAAAAAACCTCGTTTCGCCTGAAGTTTCTCGGCCGTTCGCTGCTCAACTGGCGCACCACCAGCGGCCTGCTCAGCACCCTGGCCAGCAACCCGCTGCTGGAAGAGATCCTGAGCGCGCAGCCGAACCTGCCGTGCAAGCTGCATCGCCCCTACCTGGCGGCCAACATGAGCAAGATCGAATGCTTGTTCGCCCTGCGCGATCATTACGATCTCATCGTGCAGCGCATGCCGCTGAAGATGCGTCTCGGCCACCTCGGCCCACAGCCTTTCGTGCTGGCCCGCGCGATGGGCAAAAACGAAGCGCCGATCTCGCTGGAACTGGCGGCGATCGACAAACTGAATAAGGAAGGGGAAGCCACGCTGCTGCTGCGCAACGCCAACGGCGTGATGCTGGCGGAAATCACCTTTGCGCTGATGCATTATCAGCAGCAGCCGACGCTGTTCATCGGCGGCCTGCAGGGCGCGAACCATGAGGTGCCGCACGCCGAGATCCAGCACACCACCAAGGAGTGTCACGGTCTGTTCCCTAAACGTCTGGTGCTGGAAGGCGTTTGCACGCTGGCTCGGCATCTCGGCATCCGCCGGATCGTAGCCGTCGGCAATGCCACCCATATCTATCAAAACTGGCGTTACCAGAGTAAGAAGAAGGATCAACTGCACGCCGATTACGATCAGTTCTGGCTGTCGATGGGCGCCAAACCGCTCGACAGCGGCTATTTCCTGCTGCCCGAGCGCATCGCCCGCAAGCCGATCGAAGAGATTGCCAGCAAGAAGCGCGCCGAGTATCGCCGCCGCTATCAGTTGCTGGACGAACTGGAACAGGGATTGACGGCGCATTTCTGCGCCCGATAACGCCCGACGGGCCGTCAGTCCGCCCGGCCGCGCGCCAGCCAGATTACCCGTGAGAACATTTTCTTCAGCAGCGGCGGCACCGAGTCCGTGCCCCATTCGCCGGCCTGCATCGCGACCTCAATCGCCAGATCCGGCTTCGACGAGTGGTGAACCGCTTTCAGGATCACCTTGCGCACCGGCATCTGCGCGTTGAGCGGCACCGACGCCATTCGGTGATAAACCGGGCCGAACCCTTCGCGGAACATGAAGTGCTCCATGTCCGGCGCCGGCAGCGCGGTCAGCCGATCGCGTTCGTTGTCTTCATGATTGTCCAGCAGGCTGCGCACGGTATTGGCGTACTTTTTGCCCGCCTCGTCGCCGTCCACCAGCGCATGCCACTCGATACCCATACGGCGGGCGAAGCGCAGCAGCGGCTTCAGGCCGCACTGGGCGAATTCGATGACCCTCACCCCTTCCGCCTCGAAATGGTAGCCGCACTGGCGCGCCAGCTCGTTCAGCAGCCACACTTCGGTCTCGCCTTCCACCAGCAGCCAGCAGCGGGCGAACAGCGACGACGGCCGGTTGAAACGGATGTGAAACGCGATGCGCCGCCCGTCTTCGGCGCTCAGCCCGCGCGGCCCGAGACGGTAGGTCGCAACCCGCCCCGACTCGCGCACCAGCCGGCAGACGTGCTCCACCGGCACCAGCGACACCAGTTCGCTGGAGTTGGTGGTGGTGATGCGCTGCAGCGGCAGCTGATTGAGCAGCCCCCAGGCCACCGACAGCATGATCGGATGCAGGCGAGTTTCCGGGTCCTCCACCAGCAGCAACGGCCGGGCATGGGGATCCAGCTTGACGTCGCCCTTGGCCTGCAGCAGGGTGGAAAACATCCCCAGCAGGATCAGGCGCATGCTGCGGCTGTTCGGCTCGGCCACCATGCGGTTGATGCCGTCCAGCGCGCGCCAGGCGTCCTGCTCCGGTTCACCGCCGCGGCGGCGCGGCCGCGTCACCTGTGAACTCTGCTCGGCGAAATAGTGCTCCAGCAGCTGCTGCATCGCCGCCAGCCCCTGACGCAGCTCACCGTTGGTCAACTTCTGCGGATTGCGCACCAGCTCGCGCGTCAGCTGATCCAACTGCTGCGCCAGCGCCTGGGTATCGGGTTTGCGTTCATCGCCGAGGCTGCTGGGGCGCAGGCGACGAATAAAGCGCGCGTCGCGCAGGCGCAATACCGGATGGATGCGGATAATGGCGTGGGCCAGTTGTTCGATATGGTGCAGTTGAAAGGCGTTGCCGTCGGCGTCGAGAAAACCACGCCAGGTGCACACCGTGCCGTCGTCGGCCAACTCGCCCTCGCAGCGGTAATGAATGCGGCTCAAGCCATCTTCGCCCTTGACCCACAGCGGCGTCAGGTGGCGATAGCGCGGCAGGTGCGCATGGCCGATGTCTTTTTCGCAGAAGGTGAACACCACCTGCAGGTGGCGCTCTTTGGCCGCCTCCTCACCGGGAGGGAAATGGAAGTCGTGCGCTTCAAACCGATACAGCTTTTGCTCCGGCGCCAGCAGCAGCGTCAGCGCATCCAGCAGGCTGGATTTACCCCAGGCATTTTCGCCGAGCAACAGCGTGTTGTCGTCCAGCATCAGCGACAGCCGGTTAATGCCGCGAAAACCTACAATTTCGATACGCTCCAAGAACATCCGCCGCCTCCCGTGCGCGCCGTCGCCTCTTCAATGAGGCGACTTTCACAGAGCATGGTCAAAAAACCCCTTGCAGGTCAAGCGGCCAACGTCAAATCTGCCGCTTTACTCCGGCCGGGCTTTTGGTTAGCGTGTGCTCCTCGTCGGCGTTCGGCGCGCTTCAAAACTCAAGGACACAAGCTGCACCATGTACTCAGGACTGTTGATTATTCTGTTACCGCTGATTGTCGGTTACCTCATTCCCCTACGCCATCGCCCGCTGCTGGTGCTGATCAACCGGCTGCTGAGCTGGATGGTGTACGTGATCCTGTTTTTCATGGGCATCAGCCTGGCGTTCATGGAAGATCTCAGCAGCAACCTGGTGCTGATCTTCCAGTACAGCGCGGTGTTCTTCTTCTGCATTCTCTGCGCCAATCTGCTGTTGCTGGCGCTGCTGGAGCGGCGCATGCCGTGGCGCAGCAGCCATAAACAGGAAAAGCTGCCTTCGCGCGTGCACATGGCGCTGGAGTCGCTCAAGCTGTGCGGCGTGGTGCTCGGCGGTTTCCTGCTCGGCCTGACGCAGTGGCAATGGCTGCAGTTCGCCCATAAAGGCAGCGAATATGCGCTGATCTTCCTGCTGTTGCTGGTCGGCATTCAGCTGCGCAACAGCGGCATGACGCTGCGCCAGATCGTGCTCAACCGCCGCGGCACGCTGGTGGCATTGGTGGTGACCGTCGCGTCGCTGGCCGGCGGCGCGCTGGCGGCGCAGCTGCTGGGGTTGCCGGTCAAGGCCGGGCTGGCGATGGCCTCCGGCTTCGGCTGGTACTCGCTGTCCGGCATTCTGATCACCGACGCCTACGGCCCGGTGATGGGCAGCGCCGCGTTCTTCAACGATCTGGCGCGCGAGCTGGTGGCGATCATGCTGATCCCGACGCTGGTGCGCCGCAGCCGCTCCACCGCCCTCGGCCTGTGCGGCGCCACCTCGATGGACTTCACCCTGCCGGTGCTGCAGCGCAGCGGCGGGCTGGACATGGTGCCGCCCGCCATCGTGCACGGCTTCCTGCTGAGCCTGCTGGCGCCGGTGCTGATCGCCCTGTTCTCCTGATCCTTTCCCCCTGGGGGCCGCCTGGCCCCCAAAGCGTAATAATTCCCATCCGCACGGCAAAATTGCGCTAAATCAAACTTGCCCGCAGTAGTCGCACAAAAGCCTTTTGCAACCCCGATCGCCGATCTATGCTTTTAAACAAGCATTACAAATGCAACTTTAAAATAAAAGGAAGCGACTATGTTCTGTGTGCAATGTGAACAAACCATCCGTACCCCGGCAGGCAACGGCTGCGCGTATGCTCAGGGCATGTGCGGCAAAACGGCGGAAACCTCCGATCTGCAGGATCTGCTGGTGGCGGCGCTGCAGGGCCTCTCCGCCTGGGCGCTGCAGGCGCGTTCGCTGGGCATCGTCGACCACGAGATCGACAGCTTCGCTCCGCGCGCCTTCTTCGCCACCCTGACCAACGTCAACTTCGATTCCCAGCGCATCATCGGCTACGCGCGCGAAACCCTGCTGCTGCGCGATTCGCTGGCCGCCCGTTGCCGGCTGCTGGACGCCGGCGTACGCGTCGATCACCCGATGGCGGCGCTGCAGCTGGCCGGTGACGATATGCCTGCGCTGCTGCAACAGGCGGCGCAGTTTGCCCTCGACAGCGACAAGGCCGAGGTCGGCGACGACGTACACGGTTTGCGCCTGCTGTGCCTGTACGGCCTGAAAGGCGCGGCGGCCTATATGGAACACGCGCACGTGCTCGGCCAGTTCGACGAGCAACTCTATGCCGACTACCACGCCTTTATGGCCTGGCTCGGCACCCGGCCGCGCGACGTCGATACCCTGCTGAACAACGCCATGGGCATCGGCAAGATGAACTTCAGCGTGATGGCGATCCTCGATCGCGGCGAAACCCAGGCCTACGGCGATCCGCAGCCCAGTACGGTCAACGTGCGCCCGGTGGCCGGGAAAGCCATTCTGATTTCCGGCCACGATCTCAAAGATCTGCGCATGCTGCTCGAACAAACCGAAGGGCAAAACGTCAACGTCTACACCCACGGCGAAATGCTGCCGGCGCACGGCTATCCGGAACTGAAAAAATTCAAGCACCTGGTGGGCAACTACGGCAGCGGCTGGCAAAACCAGCAGACGGAATTCGCCAAATTCCCCGGCCCGATCGTGATGACCTCCAACTGCATCATCGATCCTAACGTCGGCAACTACGGCGATCGTATCTGGACCCGCAGCATCGTCGGCTGGCCGGGCGTCAACCATCTGGAAAGCGACGACTTCGGCGCCGTGATCCGCCAGGCACAGGGCATGAACGGCTTCCCTTACACCGAGATCGAGCACCTGATCACCGTCGGCTTCGGCCGCCAGACGTTGCTGAACGCCGCCGACACGGTCATCGACCTGGTGTCGCAGAAAAAACTGCGCCACGTCTTCCTGGTCGGCGGCTGCGACGGCAGCCGCGACGAGCGCAGCTACTTCACCGACTTCGCCCGCAGCGTGCCGCAAGACTGCCTGATCATGACGCTGGCCTGCGGCAAGTACCGCTTCAACAAGCTGGATTTCGGCACGCTGGAAGGGTTGCCGCGCCTGCTGGACGTCGGCCAGTGCAACGACGCCTACTCCGCCATCATGCTGGCGGTCAAGCTGGCGGACACGCTCGGCTGCAGCGTCAACGAGCTGCCGCTCAGTCTGGTGCTGTCGTGGTTTGAACAGAAGGCGATCGTCATTCTGCTGACGCTGCTGTCGCTGGGGGTGAAAAACATCGTCACCGGCCCGACCGCGCCGGGCTTCCTGACCGACAACCTGATGGCGATCCTCAACGAGAAATTCGGCCTGCGCCCGATCACTACCGTCGAGCAGGATATCATCGCGCTGCTCGCCTGATGCCGTTACGTTATGGGGCCGCCTGCGCCGGCCCCTTTGCTTTTTGAGGTGCCCCGATGACTCAACCCACTCCGCTTTGCCCGAACCGCATGCAGGTGCATTCCATCCAGCGTGAAACCGCCGACGTCTGGACGCTGAACCTGATCTGCGACGTTTTTTATCCTTACCAGGCCGGCCAGTTTGCGCTGGTCAGCATCCGCAACAGCGAGGAGACGCTGCGCGCCTATACGCTCTCCTCCTCGCCCGGCCAGAGCCGCTTTCTCAGCATCAGCGTGCGCTGCCTGCCGGACGGCGTGGGATCGCGTTGGCTGACGCAAGAGGTCAAGCCCGGCAACACGCTGTGGCTGTCCGACGCGCAGGGCGAATTCAGCTGCGAGCGCCACCCGGCCGATCGTTACCTGATGCTGGCCGCCGGCTGTGGCGTGACGCCGATCGTCTCGATGTGCCGCTGGCTGACCGCTAACCGTCCGGCCTGCGATATCGTCGCGATCTTTAACGTGCGCACCCCCGCCGACACGATCTTCGCCGATCAATGGCGCGCGCTGTGTGCCGCCCATCCGCAGCTGCACCTGACGCTGATGGCCGAGCAGGATCTGCAACCCGGCTACCTCAGCGGCCGCATCGATGAACAGACGCTGCGGCAGGCGGCGCCGGATATCGCCGAACGCACGGTGATGACCTGCGGCCCTGCGCCCTACATGGATCAGGTGGAGCAGCTGTGCCACCGGCTCGGCGTGCCGGCCGAGCGTTTCCATAAAGAGCAGTTCCACACGCCGGCGGCGCAGGCCGACGCCACCGAAGGGCTGACGCTGCGCGCCGCGCGCCCGCTGCGCGAATTCCGCGTACCGGTTGGCAGCACGCTGCTGGCGGCGATGGAGGCCCATGCCCTGCCGGTCAACGCCGCCTGCCGCGCCGGGGTGTGCGGCTCGTGCAAAACCCGCATCCTTGAGGGCGACTACACCACCACCAGCACCATGACGCTGAGCGCGGAAGAGATAGCGCAAGGCTACGTGCTGGCCTGCAGTTGCCAGCTGCAGGGTGACGTCACGCTGGCGTGATCCCCTGGCCCCATCGCCGCGATGGGGCATTTATCGGCAAGCTCCCCGCGGCCAGCCCGATTACACTTTTCCCCGTCCTACGCTCTTTACCCTTCCTGACCGCACCTCGTCCACAGCCGGTAAGCTATGCTTGCAGTTGTTCTGCTGCCACTCACCGGATCGAGTCCACATCGTTTTTCAAACCTTGTTTGGGGGAACCATGAAGCAAACCGTAGCCACACTGATCGCCAAAACGCTGGATCAAGCCGGCGTAAAACGCATTTGGGGCGTGACCGGCGATTCGCTCAACGGCCTTAGCGACAGCCTGCACCGCATGGGCACCATCGAATGGCTGGGCACCCGCCATGAAGAGGTTGCCGCCTTCGCCGCCGGCGCCGAAGCCCAGCTTACCGGCCAGTTGGCGGTGTGCGCCGGTTCCTGCGGCCCCGGCAACCTGCATCTGATCAACGGCCTGTTCGACTGCCACCGCAACCATGTGCCGGTGCTGGCGATCGCCGCGCATATCCCTTCCAGCGAAATCGGCAGCGGCTACTTCCAGGAAACGCATCCGCAGGAGCTGTTCCGCGAATGCAGCCACTATTGCGAGCTGGTTTCCAACCCGGAACAGCTGCCGCGCGTGCTGGAGATCGCCATGCGCAAGGCGATCCTCAATCGCGGCGTCTCGGTGGTCGTCTTGCCGGGCGACGTGGCGCTGCGCATGGCGCCGGAAGACGCGCCCCTGACCTGGCATACCCCGGCGCTGCCGCTGGTGCAGCCGCCGATGAGCGAGCTGAACAAGCTGGCGGAAACGCTGAACAAAGCGAAGAACATCACCCTGATGTGCGGCAGCGGCTGCGCCGGCGCGCACGATGAAGTGGTTAAGCTGGCCGAACTGCTGCAGGCGCCGGTGGTGCACGCGCTGCGCGGCAAAGAACATATCGAATGGGACAACCCCTACAGCGTCGGCATGACCGGGCTAATCGGCTTCTCCTCCGGTTATCACGCGATGATGAACGCCGACACGCTGGTGCTGCTCGGCACCCAGTTCCCCTATCGCGCGTTCTACCCCACCAACGCCAACATCATTCAGATCGACATCAACCCCGGCAGCATCGGCGCGCACTGCCCGGTCAACATGGCGCTGGTGGGCGATATCCACACCACCCTCACCGCCCTGCTTCCGCAGCTGGAGCCGAAGCGCGACCGGGCGTTCCTCGACAAGGCGCTGGAGCATTACCGCAACGCGCGCAAGGATCTCGATGGGCTGGCGACCGCCAACGACGACCAGCCGATCCACCCGCAGTATCTGGCGCAGCAGCTCAGCCAGTACGCCAGCGACGACGCCATCTTCACCTGCGACGTCGGCACGCCGACGGTATGGGCCGCCCGCTACGTGAAAATGAACGGCAAGCGCCGCCTGCTCGGTTCGTTCAACCACGGTTCGATGGCCAACGCCATGCCGCAGGCGATCGGCGCTCAGGCCACCGCGCCGGATAAACAGGTGATCGCCATGTGCGGCGACGGCGGCTTCACCATGCTGATGGGGGATTTCCTGTCGCTGGCGCAGCTCAAGCTGCCGGTGAAAATCGTGGTGTTCAACAACAGCGTGCTGGGTTTCGTGGCGATGGAGATGAAGGCCGGCGGCTACCTGACCGACGGCACCGACCTGCATAATCCGGACTTCGCGGCGATCGCCAACGCCGCCGGCATCAAGGGCATCCGCGTGGAAAAAGCCTCCGAGCTGGACGGCGCGCTGCAGGAGATGTTGGCGCATCCCGGTCCGGCGCTGCTGGACGTGGTCACCGCCAAGCAAGAGCTGGCGATGCCGCCGCAGATCAAGTTCGAACAGGCGAAAGGCTTCAGCCTGTACATGCTGCGCGCCATCATCAACGGCCGCGGCGACGAAGTGGTTGAACTGGCGAAAACCAACTGGCTGCGTTAAGCAAGCTGCCCCGGTAAAATAAAGGGTATATGATGCCATGTACCCTTTTCCTCTCCCTTACATTCCAGGAACCCTATGCTTATCGATCTACGCAGCGACACCGTTACCCGCCCCAGCGCCGCCATGCGCCAGGCGATGGCTCAGGCAGAGGTCGGCGACGACGTCTACGGCGATGACCCGACGGTCAACGCGCTGGAGGCCGAGGCGGTGCGCCTGTCAGGCAAAGAAGCGGCATTGTTTCTGCCCAGCGGCACCCAGGCCAACCTGGTGGCGCTGCTCAGCCACTGCCAGCGCGGCGATGAATACCTGGTCGGCCAGCAGGCGCACAACTACAAATACGAAGCCGGCGGCGCAGCGGTGCTGGGCAGCATTCAGCCGCAGCCGATCGAGGCCGACGCCGACGGCACGCTGCCGCTGGACAAGCTCGCCGCCGCCATCAAACCCGACGACATCCACTTCGCCCGCACCCGGCTGTTGAGCCTGGAAAACACCATCAGCGGCAGAGTCTTGCCGCAGGCCTACCTGCAGCAGGCGTGGCAGTTTACCCGCGAGCGGCAGCTGGCGCTGCATATCGACGGCGCGCGCATCTTCAACGCCGCCGTGGCGCTGAACCTGCCGCTAAAAGAGATCGTGCAGTACTGCGACACCTTCACCATTTGCCTGTCGAAAGGGTTGGGCGCGCCGGTCGGCTCGCTGCTGTGCGGCAGCGAGGCTTTCATCCAACGCGCGCTGCGCTGGCGCAAGATGACCGGCGGCGGGCTGCGCCAGGCCGGCATTTTGGCGGCGGCCGGCCTCTACGCGCTGGAGCATAACGTCGCGCGGCTGCGCGAAGACCATGACAACGCGGTCTGGCTGGAGCAACAGCTGCGGCAGATCGGCGTGGAGATCGCCGAACCCGGCGCGCAGACCAACGTGCTGTACCTGCGCCAAACGCCGGCGCTGGCGGCCAAACTCGGTCCGTGGATGCGCGAACGCGGCGTGCTGATCAGCAGTGGCCCGCTGACGCGCATTCTGACCCACCTCGACGTCAGCCGCCAGGACCTGCAGCGGGTGGTCGAGCTGTGGCGGGAGTTCCTGCAGCAGCACGCCTGATCCTTCGGGGCGCAGGCCGCGCCCCGCATCAGAAAATCCAGCGGCCGTAAACCCAGTACCACAGCCCCAGCACCGCCGCCAGGTTGAGCGCCACGCTGAGGATGAACCAGGTTTTAAACGGCTGCTTCTGGGTCTTGTGGCGAAACAGCTGCTGCGCCGCCAGTGCGCCCAACCACCCGCCCAGCGCGCCGAACAGCAACAGCGTCGCCTCCGGCACCCGCCGCCACCCCTTGCGCGCCGCCAGCTTATCGCCGCCATAGATCAGAAACGTCAGCAGATTGGCCGACAGCAGCCACATCCACACCGGATGCGGCGAGAACAAACTGGCGATCAGCGCCAGGCCCAGCAGGGCGTAACAAATCACATTGAGCTTCATGACATCCGGTCTTCGTTCGATAAGGGGCGCGTAGTGTGAACCTGCGCCGCGGCGGATGCAACCGGCTTATACCCATACAAAAAGTGCATTTAAACCCTGAATTTGGCATCCTGTCGTTCTGCGACTCTTTCACCGCACAAGGCGGCCCGATGACACCCCAACGCGTACTGGTTCTTGGAGCCAGCGGCTATATAGGCCAGAACCTGATCCCGCACCTGATCGAACAGGGGCACCAGATTACCGCCGCCGCGCGGCGCATCGAGTGGCTGCAGGAGCAGAACTGGCCGCAGGTCAACTGCCTGTATGTCGATCTGTACCGCCCGGACACCCTGAGCGCGGCGCTGTGGGAAATCGATACGCTGTACTATCTGGTGCACGCGATGGGCGACGGCGACGACTTTATCGAGAAGGAACGCCGGGCGGCGGAAAACCTGCGCGACGCGCTGCGCAATGCCTGCGTCAAGCAGGTGATCTTTCTCGGCGCGCTGCAGCCGAACGACGACAGTTCGCCACACCTGGCGGCGCGCCGCCTGACCGGCGAGATCTTGCGCCAGAGCGGCGTGCCGGTGACCGAGCTGCGCGCCGGCATCATCGTCGGCCCCGGCTCGGCGGCGTTCGAAGTGATGCGCGACATGGTCTATAACCTGCCAGTGCTGACGCCGCCGCGCTGGGTGCGCTCGAAGTCGTCGCCGGTGGCGCTGGAGAACCTGCTGGTTTACCTGGCCGATCTGCTGGCGCACCCGGTACAGGAACACCGCATCTTCGATGTCGCCGGACCGGAATACCTCAGCTATCAGGACATGTTCCAACGCTTTATCGCCATCAGCGGCAAACGGCGCTGGCTAATCCCGATCCCCCTGCCGACGCGGCTGATTTCAGTGTGGTTCATCAGCCTGATCACCTCGGTGCCGACGCCGATCGCCCGCGCGCTGATCCAGGGATTGAAGCACGATCTGCCCGCCGACGGCCGGCCGCTGCAAGCCTTGATCCCGCAGCGTCTGCACACTTTTGATCAGGCGGTCACCGCCACGCTGCAGCGCGAACTGGAAGTGGTCGACTCCGCCGACTGGGGCTACGATCCGGCGGCGCGGGCCCGCTGGCGCCCCGGCTACGGCTACTACCCGAAACAGGCGGGGTGTTCGCTCGACACCGCCGCCTCCAGCCAGGCGCTGTGGCAAACGGTGCAGCAGCTGGGAGGCGAGGAAGGCTATTTCTACGCCAATATCCTGTGGCGGATCCGCGCCCGCATGGACGACATGATCGGCAACGGCGTGGTCTATGGCCGCCCGGCGCGCGTGGCCCTGGCGCTGGGTGACGAAATCGACGGCTGGAAAGTCATCACGCTGAAGCCGCTGCGGCAGCTGGCGCTGCTGTTCGGCATGAAGGCGCCCGGCCTGGGGCGGCTGAGCTTCACCATCACCGATCGCGGCGATCGCCGCACGCTGGACGTGCGCGCCTGGTGGCACCCGGCCGGCTTCAGCGGGCTGCTGTATTGGTTCGCCATGATGCCCGCGCATCTGTTTATTTTTCGCGGCATGGCGAAGCGCATCGCCGAGCTTGCCGAGAACCTGGACCGCCAACAGCGCTGAATGCCGTTCATTTGTCGATCAACCGCACAGTTTGCCGCTGTGCTTCGGGGCTTTCCGATTGCATAGCGCACGAAATCACGGAAGAATGGCATCTTATTTGCTGGGAGCGCCGCAAGCGCCCGCCGGTATTCCGATTTTGGGTGAGAATAGAGTCCGTTATGAAGGTATTGGTCACCGGTGCCACCAGTGGGTTAGGCCGTAACGCCGTTGAATATCTGCGCCGCCAGGGCATCAAAGTGCGCGCCACCGGCCGCAACCAGGCGATGGGCGGCCTGCTGGAAAAAATGGGCGCGGAGTTCATTCATGCCGATCTCACCAACCTGATCTCTTCGCAGGCCAAGGCGATGCTGGCGGACGTCGATGTGCTGTGGCACTGCTCCAGCTTTACCTCGCCCTGGGGCACCGAAGAAGCCTTCGAACTGGCCAACGTCCGCGCTACCCGCCGCCTCGGCGAATGGGCGGCGGCCTATGGCGTGGCGCAGTTCATTCACATCTCTTCCCCGGCGATCTATTTCGACTACCACCATCACCGCAACGTGACCGAAGACTTTCGCCCGCAGCGCTACGCCAACGAGTTCGCGCGCAGCAAGGCCGCCGGCGAGCAGGTGATCCAGCAATTGGCACTGTCCAATCCGCAGACCCATTTCACCATTTTGCGCCCGCAGGGCCTGTTCGGGCCGCACGACAAGGTGATGTTGCCGCGGTTGCTGCAGATGATCAAACGCTACGGCAACCTGCTGCTGCCGCGCGGCGGCGCGGCGATGGTGGACATGACCTATCTGGAGAATGCGGTGCACGCCATGTGGCTGGCGACGCTAAAAGAAGACACGCCGTCCGGCCGCGCCTACAACATCACCAACCAGCAGCCGCGCCCGCTGCGCACCGTGGTGCAGCAGCTGATCGACGATTTGGGCATGAAGTGCCGCATCCGTTCCGTCCCCTATCCGATGCTCGACATGATGGCGCGCGGCATGGAGCGCCTGGGCAGCAAAAGCGAAAAGGAGCCGGTGCTGACCCATTACGGCGTCGCCAAACTCAACTTCGATCTCACGCTCGATACCACCCGCGCGCAGCAAGAGCTGGGCTATCAGCCGATCGTCTCGCTGGAAGAAGGCATCGCGCGCACCGCCCGCTGGCTGAAAGATCACGGCAAACTGCATGGCCTGTAATCAACGCCACGCGCCGTACTTCACCAGCAGCGCATCGATAATCGCTTCACTCTCTGCATCCGGCTCGCCGCGAACATCGTCGGGCCGGAAATGCATCTGAAACGCCGCCAGCACATTGCGCTGCTGCCGCGCATCCCACGACGGGTCGATCGCGTAGCCGTAACGCGCCAGCTTTTCGAGCAGCGGCGCCAGCGGCACCGGCGCCTGTCTGTCGCGCCCCGCCAGCAGTCGCTGCACGTCTGCCTCGTCCGGCCAGGCGCCGATGCCGGCCTGCGCCAGTTGCCGCCAGGGGAACAGCGGGCCGGGATCCTGTTTGCGCTGCGGCGCGATGTCGCTGTGCCCCACCACGTCCTGCGGCTGGATGCCATAGCGTTGGATGATGTCGCGGCTCAGCGGGATCAGCACGGCGATCTGTTCCGTCGTATAAGGCTGCCAATGGGTGAACAGCATGCTGCGGGTGAACCCCTTGTTGACGATTTCGATGCCGATCGAGGTGTCGTTGAGGTTGCTGCGGCCGCGCCAGGCGCTGGCGCCGGCATGCCAGGCGCGCATCGCCTCCGGCACCAACCGGTACACCGTCGGTTTGCCGTGTTCGCGCTGCGGGTGCGCCGGCAACAGGTAGTGCGCGCTGACGTGTTCGTCGGTCAGCGTTTTCAGCGATGAATGGAAATCTTCCGCCGTATAGTGCATCACCAGAAAGCGAATGCGCTGATCGGCGCCCTGCGCCTGATGCAAGGTTTCGAGCTGGTAAGCGCCGCGATCGACGAGCGTGTCCTGCTGCGGATTTTGGCATCCCGCCAACAGCGCGGCGGCGATGATCCCTGGCCAAATTTTCACTTATCCTCCCTGTGGTTTGATGATTTGGTCTAGCGTTAACGTTAAGCAATAGTCGCCACGGAAGCCACCCGCCGACAAAGTAAAAACGCCCCGGCGTGAGCCAGGGCGTTAAGGCATGGGATTAGCGGCCGACTTTCACCGCGGTGCCGCTGACGGTCACCATCAGCATGCTGCCGTCTTTACCAACGGTTTCATAATCGATATCAATGCCGACCACCGCGTTGGCGCCCAGCTCTTTCGCCTGATCTTCCAGCTCTTCGAACGCGATCAGGCGCGCCTTGCGCAGCTCTTTCTCGTAAGCGCCCGAACGGCCGCCGACGATATCGCGCACGCCGGCGAAGAAATCACGAAAAATGTTGGCGCCGAGAATCGCTTCGCCGGTGACGACGCCGCAGTATTCGGTGATGGTAAACCCTTCCAGGGTCGGGGTAGTTGAAAGCTGCATCAGAACTCCTTGTTTGATTAATTCAACGTATCTATGACCAGAAGATTGACATTATGTTCGCTTAATCAATGGCACGCAGTACGAATGCAAGGCCAAAAAACGCATTTATACTGTAAGCTATCGGTCTTCATGGTAGAGACTTTCACATAAGGTAATAAGATGAAAACAAAAACGATTGCGGCTGTTTTACCCTTAGCGCTGTTGCTGAGTGCCTGTACCACGGTGGAACCGGCATACAAGGATATCGGCACCCGCAGCGGCAGCTGTGTGGAAGGCGGCCCGGATACGGTCGCGCAAAAGTTCTATGACCTGCGCATCCAGCAGGGCGCCGGCCTGCCGGACAGCAACCGTCTGGCGCAGCTGCAGCCTTATCTGAGCAAAGTGCTGTATCAGGATCTGGTCAGCACCGCTCAAAACCCGGGCAAGCATCAGATTACCGGCGATCTGTTCTCCGGCAATGCGCAGGGGCCAAGCAGCGCATCCGTCGCCAGCGCCTCGACCATTCCTAACACCGATGCGAAGAACATCCCGCTGCGCGTTGACCTGAGCTACCAGAAAGACGCCAACAGCACCGTGAACTGGCAGGACGAAGTGTTGATGGTGCGCGAAGGCACCTGCTGGGTGGTTGATGATATTCGCTACCTGAATGTTCCAGCGCACGCCACCAACGGCAGCGTACGCCAGGTGCTGGAAAACCAGTAACCCGCTTCCCCCGGCCGACGCGGGCTTGCCGCGTCGGTCATCCCGCCGCCCGTCTACCGCTCGAATTTCGTCCAATAGAAAAAATTTCGCTACCGATCTCACAGCCTGCGCCACAAATCCCCTCCCTCGGCTTGAGTCGCGGTATCTTGTGCTAATCTTTTACTGTCCCGCCGCACACTCATAAATTTTAACGCACAAAGATTGCATAAGTATTCTGTGGAAGTTAACATTTGCGGCATCAATGTCTATTCAATTCTGGCGCATGAGTATTCAACTTAACGGTATCAATTGCTATTACGGCGCTCACCAGGCGCTGTTTGACATCACGCTGGAATGTCCAGCCGGGGAAACCCTGGTGCTGCTTGGCCCAAGCGGCGCCGGGAAAAGTTCATTGCTGCGGGTGCTGAACCTGCTGGAAATGCCGCGTTCGGGCCAACTGCAGATCGCCGGCAACCAATTCGACTTCAGGCAGGCGCCGGGCGAGAAAGCCATTCGCGAACTGCGCCAAAACGTCGGCATGGTGTTCCAGCAATACAACCTGTGGCCTCACCTCACCGTGGTTCAGAACCTGATCGAGGCACCTTGCCGCGTGCTGGGTCTGACCAAGGCTCAGGCGATGGAGCGCGCCGACAAGCTGCTCAAGCGTCTGCGCCTGACCGACTTCGCCGATCGCTTCCCGCTGCACCTTTCCGGTGGCCAGCAGCAGCGCGTGGCGATCGCCCGCGCCCTGATGATGGAGCCGCAGGTGTTGCTGTTCGATGAACCGACCGCAGCGCTGGATCCGGAAATCACCGCCCAGATCGTCAGCATCATTCGCGAACTGGCCGGCACCGGCATCACGCAGGTGATCGTCACCCACGAAGTGGAAGTGGCGCGCAAAACCGCCAGCCGCGTGGTGTACATGGAAAACGGCCACGTAGTGGAGCAAGGCGACAGCAGCCACTTCACGCAGCCGCGGACCACCGAGTTTGCTAATTACTTATCACACTAACAATTAACTTGCTGTAATTTGGGGAGTTTGCGATGAAAAAACTAATAATCGCCGCCATTCTGGCCGGCATCAGCGTTTCCGCCTCCGCAGCCGAAACCATCCGTTTCGCTACCGAAGCCTCCTATCCTCCGTTTGAATTTATTGACGCCGGCAACAAGATTCAGGGTTTTGATGTCGATCTGGCCAACGCGCTGTGCAAAGAAATGCAGGCCGAGTGTACCTTCACCAACCAGGCGTTCGACAGCCTGATCCCGAGCCTGAAGTTCAAGCGCTTCGATGCGGTGATGGCCGGTATGGACATTACGCCGGAGCGTGAGAAGCAGGTGCTGTTCACCAAGCCTTACTACGATAACTCGGCGCTGTTCATCGCGCAGAAAGGCAAAATCGCCGACGTGGCGGCGCTGAAAGGCAAGAAAGTCGGCGTGCAAAACGGCACCACCCACCAGAAATACCTGACCGACAAGCACCCGGAAATCACCACCGTGCCTTACGACAGCTACCAGAACGCCATTTTGGATCTGAAGAACGGCCGCGTTGATGCGGTGTTCGGCGATACCGCGGTGGTCAACGAGTGGCTGAAGCAGAATGACGCGCTGGCGGCAGTGGGCGCCAAAGTGACCGACAAAGACTACTTCGGCACCGGCCTTGGCATCGCGGTGCGCCAGAAGAACACCGATCTGCAGGGCAAGTTCAACGCCGCTCTGGACAAGATCAAGCAGGATGGGACCTATGAAACCATCTACAAAAAATGGTTCCAGCAGTAATACGCCCAAATGAATGAATTACAACCTTTAGCAAGCGCCGCCGGCATGACCGTCGGCCTTGCCGTTTGCGCCCTGATCCTCGGGCTGATTCTGGCGATGCTGTCCGCCGTATGGGAATCGTCCCGCTGGAAAGCGGTCAGCTGGCTCGGCACCGCCTGGGTGACCGTGTTGCGCGGCCTGCCGGAAATCCTGGTGGTGCTGTTTATCTATTTCGGCTCGTCGCAGCTGCTGCTGATGCTCTCCGACGGCTTTACCCTCAACCTCGGTCTGTTCCAGCTGCCGATTCAGTTGGCGATCGACAATTTCGAAGTCAGCCCGTTCCTGTGCGGGGTGATCGCTCTGGCCCTGCTCTATTCCGCCTACGCCTCGCAGACGCTGCGCGGCGCGCTCAAAGCGGTGCCGCAGGGGCAGTGGGAATCCGGTCAGGCGCTTGGACTGAGTAAGGCGGCGATCTTCTTTCGCCTGATCATGCCGCAGATGTGGCGCCACGCCCTGCCCGGCCTCGGCAATCAGTGGCTGGTGCTGTTGAAAGACACCGCGCTGGTGTCGCTGATCAGCGTGAACGATCTGATGCTGCAAACCAAGAGCATCGCCACCCGCACCCAGGAACCCTTTACCTGGTACGTGATCGCGGCGGCCATCTACCTGCTGGTGACGCTGTTCAGCCAATACGTCATCAAACGCATTGAGCTGCGCGCTACGCGCTTTGAGCGGGGGCCGGCCTGATGATTGAATATTTACCGGAAATCCTCAAAGGGCTGCACACCAGCCTGACGCTGACCATCGCCGCGCTGCTGGTCGCACTGGTGCTGTCGCTGCTGCTGACGGTGATCCTGACGCTGAAAACGCCGGTGCTGACGCCGCTGGTCAAGGCCTATGTGACGCTGTTCACCGGCACGCCGCTGCTGGTGCAGATCTTCCTGATCTACTACGGCCCCGGCCAGTTCCCGGCGATCCGCGACTACCCGTGGCTGTGGAACCTGCTGTCGCAGCCCTGGCTGTGCGCGATGATTGCCCTGGCGCTGAACAGCGCGGCCTATACCACGCAGCTGTTCTACGGCGCGGTGCGCGCCATCCCCGCCGGACAATGGCAGTCGTGCGAAGCGCTTGGCATGTCGCGCCGGCAGACGCTGCGCATTCTGCTGCCATTCGCCTTCAAGCGCGCGCTGTCGTCTTACTCCAACGAAGTGGTGCTGGTGTTCAAAAGCACGTCGCTGGCCTACACCATCACGCTGATGGAAGTGATGGGCTACAGCCAGCTGATGTACGGCCGCACCTACGACGTGATGGTGTTCGGCGCCGCAGGTCTGGTGTACCTGTGCGTCAACGGCCTGCTGACGCTGCTGATGCGGTTGGTGGAGCGCCACGCGCTGGCGTTTGAGCGCCGCAACTGAAGCCATCCCCCTCTCCAGCCCCGCCATTGCGCGGGGCTTTTTTTATCCCTATTGCAATATTTAATCATTTATATTGCATTTTAATTCACTCAATGGCAGGGTTATCAGCAGGTGTCCTCGCAAAAACCTCTGGCGATTACCAGTAAAAACAAACGATAGCGAATAATCACTTTCAGGATCCAGACAGGAGCTCTACGCATGAAAAAACTGCTGCTTGCCGCGACGATGTTGGCCGGAATGACCTTTAACGCCACCGCGGCCGAAACCATCCGCTTCGCCGCCTCCGCCACCTACCCGCCGTTCGAATCGCTCGACGCCAACAACCAGATCGTCGGCTTCGATATCGATCTGGCCAACGCGCTGTGCAAGCAGATGCAGGCGCAATGCACCTTCACCAACCAGGCGTTCGACAGCCTGATCGCCGCGCTGAAATTCAAGAAATACGATGCGGTGATTTCCGGTATGGACATCACGCCGGAGCGCAGCAAACAGGTCGCTTTCACCCAGCCTTACTACGCCAACTCGGCGATCGTGATCGCGCAAAAAGGCAAGTTCAGCTCGCTGGCGGATCTGAAAGGCAAAAAGCTCGGCATGGAAAACGGCACCACCCACCAGAAATACATGCAGGACAAGCACCCGGAGATTAACACCGTTTCTTACGACAGCTACCAGAACGCCATTCTGGAGCTGAAAAACGGCCGTATCGACGGCGTGTTCGGCGACACCGCCGTGGTGAACGAATGGCTGAAAACCAACCCGCAGCTGGCACCGGTGGGCGAGCACATCACCGATGCGCAATACTTCGGCACCGGCCTCGGCATCGCGGTGCGCCCCGACAACCAGGCGCTGCTGGCCAAGCTGAACGCCGCGCTGGACGCCATCAAGGCCGACGGCACCTACAAGGCCATCAACGACAAGTGGTTCCCGCAGTAAGTCCGCGTGTGGAGTCGCCCTCCTTCGGCGGCTCCATCCGATTGCCACCCCATCCGGTTAGTGCTAAATTTGATACTGAATTTAGCATCAAGGATAACATCATGACGGTTCAACCCATTCTTGCCGACTCGGCAGTCAGCATCAGCGATTTTAAGAAATCGCCCAACGCCGCCCTTAAAGAGGCACAAGGGCAACCGGTCGCCGTCCTGACCAACGGTAAGATTTCGGGATATTACGTCTCTCCGGAAACCTGGGAGGCGATCGCGGAGTACCTGGAAGATATCGAACTCGCTGAAATCGTTCGTTCACGGATGAACGGCAAGCGCATTAAGGTCAATTTGGATGACTTATAAGCTTGAATTCGAAGAACATGCGCTGAAGGAATTTAAAAAACTGTCCCCGGTGATCCGGGAACAGTTCAAAAAAAAGCTGGCATCGGTGCTGGTTAATCCCCACATCCCCGCCAACAAACTCGCCGGTTTGCCTGATTGCTACAAAATCAAACTCAGAGCCTCAGGCTTTCGTTTGGTATATCGCGTCATGGAAACGGAGATCGTGGTTCTGGTCCTGTCTGTGGGCAAACGCGAACGTTCAGCGGCTTACACGGCTGCCAAAAAGCGCCTTTAACGCCGCACCAGCAGCGTCAGCACTTCGTAGTGCGAGGTATGCGGGAACATGTCGAACAGCTGCACCCGTTCGATGCGATACCCCGGCAACATCTCGATATCTTTCGCCATGCTCTCGGCGTTGCAGCTCGAATACAGAATATAGTCCGGCGCCATCCTGCTCAAATAGTCGCACAGCGCCTGGCCGATGCCGCGCCGCGGCGGATTGACCAGCACCAGCTGCGGCACCTGGCCTTCGGCGGTGGCGAAGCGGGTGGAGTCGAGCGCCTGAAAATCTACCTGCAACAACCCTAACCGCTGCGCCGACTGGCGCGCGCAGGCGATCGCTTCCGCGCTGATTTCGATGCCGGTCAACCGCGTTTGCGGCTGCGCGCAGTGCAGGCCGAAACCGCCGACGCCGCAGAACAGATCCCACATGCTGTCGATACCCAGCGCGCGCACCCAGTCGCGGGCGGTGGCATACAATTCGGCGGCCACCTGCGGGTTGGTCTGGAAGAAGCTTTGCGGGCGGATGAACAGCGGCACCTGATTGAACTGTTCCTCCAGCGCCTGCTGTTCGGTCAGCGCGATCTCGCGCTCCCCTTCCATGATCGCCATATGCACCGGCTGAATATTGGCGGAGATCACCTTGAGCTGCGGCAGCTGCTGCTGCAGCCACGGCAGCGCGGCGCGCAGCTGCGCCAGCTTGGTTTCCGAGCGCAGCACGAAGCGCAGCATCACGCCGCCGTCGAGCGTGCTTTCGGTCAGCAGCAGGTATTTCAGCTCGCCGCGTTTGCGCGCCACGTTATACGGCGTCAGGCCGGCGCGGGCGATGAAGCTTTTCAGCACCGCAAACATCGGCGCAAAGCCGGCGGGATACAGCGGGCAATCGCTCAGGTCGACCGGCGTGCCGTCGCGGTGCAGCATGCCGAGCAGCGGACGCTCCACGCTGCCGCTGACCACCATCTTGGCTTTATTGCGAAATGCGCTCAGTTCCCCCGCCGCCGGCTGCAGCCACTGTGCGACGTCGCGCCCGGCCAGCAGCGAGTGCAGGTGATGCTGTTTGTCGGCCAGTTGCTGCGGATAGGGCTTTTCCAGCCACTGACAGGAACGGCAGGTGCCCGCCGTATACAAAGCGCAATGCATGAAGATTACCGTGAAGTTCAGGATGAAGAATTAAGGGCGCAGAGTTTACCACTCCGCGCGCCTAAAATCTCACTTGCGCGCGGTGAAGAAGCGGCGGCTGGCGGCAGGAACGAACAGCAACGCCAGGATCACCGCGTCGGGGATCTTTTGCAGGATCAGAACGTGCAGGATTTGGCCGCTGGTTTCCCCCTCCACGGTGAACACCTCGGGGAAGACGCTGCCGATGGTGGCCAACAGCAGGTAAAGCACCACGATGCACTGGCAGGCCACATAGCCCCAGCGCCCCCAATTGCGGCCGCGCATCACCGCAAAGCCGCAGCTGATTTGCAGGCACAGCAGCATCAGGCCGGCCAGAAAGATAAAGGTGGAATCCCACGCCTGCGCGCTGGTGTTGACGAACTCCTGCGCGCCGTCGACGCCCAGCTCGCCCAGCAGCAGCACCACGCTGATACACTTGATCGCCACCATGGCGGTGCCCGCCACCATCACCGGCACCGGCGCATCCGAAGTCGATCCCATTCCCTGCCCGCTTTTCAGCATGTCTGACATATCCGTGTTCCGCTACGACGCGCCACCTATACAGGTGGCGCATGTAAAGTCAGGTAGTTAGTTGCAATACTTATTGATTGCAAAAATAGCAGGTTTGTTACGATTCAGCTACGGGCCGCCCGCTGCAATTCACGCGATCGTTGTTTTTCCGAGCGCGCCATAAACCACCAGGCGATCAGGCCGAGGATGCCTACCACCAGCAGGATCAGACTGGCCAGCGCATTGATTTCCGGATTCACCCCCATGCGCACGCTGGAGAACACCAGCATCGGCAACGTGGTGGCGCCCGGGCCGGAGACGAAACTGGCGATCACCAGATCGTCCAGCGACAGGGTAAACGCCAGCATCCAGCCGGAGATCAGCGCCGGCGCAATCATCGGCAAGGTGATGACGAAGAACACCTTCAGCGGCGGCGCCCCCAGATCCATTGCCGCCTCTTCAATCGAGCGATCCACCTCGCGCAGACGCGAGCTGATGACCACCGCCACATAAGCGGTACAGAAGGTGACATGCGCCAGCCAGATGGTAAACATGCCGCGCTCTGACGGCCAGCCGAAGGCATGCCCCATCGCCACGAACAGCAGCAGCAGCGACAGGCCGGTGATCACGTCCGGCATCACCAGCGGCGCGGTCAGCATAAACGCGAAGCCGGTCGAACCGCGAAAGCGGCCGAATCGCACCATCACCACGGCGGCGATGGCCCCCAGTACCACCGCGGCGGTGGCGGAGGCGGCAGCGATGGTCAGGCTGAGCCCCACCGCGCTGATCATCGCCGAATCGTGGAACAATTCGGTATACCAGCGCGTGGACCAGCCGGCCCACACCGTCACCAGCTTGGAGCTGTTGAAGGAGTAGATCACCAGCATCAGCATCGGCGCATACAGGAAGGTAAAACCGATCGTCAGGATGGCGATGCGCCACGGTGAACGCACTACCGGCAAGTTGTTCATTCCTGCCCCCCTATTTCCTTGTTCTGGTGTTTGTGGAACCACAAAATTGGCACGATCAGCAACAGCAGCATGATGGTGGCGACCGCCGAGGCCACCGGCCAGTCGCGGTTATTGAAGAACTCCTGCCACAGCACGCGGCCGATCATGATGCTGTCCGGCCCACCGAGCAGTTCCGGGATCACGAACTCCCCCACCGCCGGAATGAATACCAGCATCGAACCGGCGATGATGCCGCCCCGCGTCAGCGGCACGATCACGCTGAAGAAGGTTTTCAGCGGCCGCGCCCCCAGATCCAGCGACGCCTCCACCAGCGAGTAATCCAGCCGGATCAGCGCCGTGTAAATCGGCAGCACCATAAACGGCAGATAGGAATAAACGATGCCGATATACACCGCCAGGTTGGTGTGCAGGATCACCAACGGTTGATCGATCACCCCTAGCCACATCAGAAAGTTATTCAGCGTGCCGTTGTTTTTCAGGATCCCCATCCAGGCGTAGACGCGGATCAGGAACGAAGTCCAGGAAGGCAGGATCACCAGCAACAGCAGAATGTTGCGGGTCGACGCCTTGCTGTGCGCCACCGCCCAGGCCAACGGATAGCCGATGATCAGGCAACACAGCGTCGAGACCGCCGCCACGCGCAGCGACTGCAGGTAGGCATCGATATACAACGGATCGTCGGTCAGCTGCAGATAGTTGGCGAAGTTGAGTGCAATGTTCAGCTTGCCGTCCACCCAGCTCATCAGCTCGGTGTAGGGCGGCACCGCCAACGCCAGCTCCGCCAGGCTGATCTTGAACACGATCAGGAACGGCAGCATAAACAGCAGCGTCAGCCATAAATACGGCAATGCGATCACCAGCTTGCGGCCGTGAGCCATCAGCAGGCGATGGAACAGGGCCTTGAGGGTGGAGGGCGTTTTGGCCGGCGGTTCCGGCGTACGTTCAGAAAGCAGGATCATACGGGTTACTCCTCACCGGCTCCACTACACTGTCAACACGACGCAGCTGTCGGTTTCCCAGCACAGACGCACTTCATCGCCCCAGGTGGGCATCCCCTTGCGGAAACGATGGCCGTTTTGCAGCTGGGCGCTGATGATCTGCCCGCTGTGCAGCTTCACGTGGTAGATGGACAGATCGCCCAGGTAGGAAATGTGCGCCACTTCCCCCACCGCAAAGTTGCAGCCGTCTTCCGGCACTTGTTCGCACAGCAGGATCTTTTCCGGCCGCAGCGCCACCTGGATCGGCACGCCATCCACCACCGAGGCATCCGGATCCACCTTGATCGCATGGCGCAACCCGGGGCTTTGCAGGATCAGCGCATCGTCGTGGCGCTCTTGCAGCACGCAGTCGAAGACGTTGACCGAACCGATAAACTCTGCGCTGAAGCGGCTGTTCGGATGCTCGTAGATCTCTTCCGGCTCGCCGATCTGCACGAACTTGCCGCGGTTCATGATGGCGATACGCCCCGCCATGGTCATCGCCTCCTCCTGATCGTGCGTCACCATCACGCAGGTCACGCCGACGCGCTCGAGAATGTCGGTCACTTCCAGCTGCATGCGATCGCGCAGCTTCTTGTCCAGCGCACCCATCGGTTCATCCAGCAGCAGCAACTTCGGCCGCTTGGCCAAGCTGCGTGCCAATGCCACCCGCTGCCGCTGGCCGCCGGAAAGCTGGTGCGGTTTGCGTTTGGCGTACTCCTGCATGTGCACCAGCGCCAGCATTTCCGCCACCCGTTCGGCGATCTCCGCCCGCGGCATTTTGTCCTGCTTCAGGCCGAACGCGATGTTTTGCTCCACGGTCATGTGCGGGAACAGCGCGTACGACTGAAACATCATGTTGATCGGCCGCTGGTACGGCGGCACGTGCGACATATCCTGCCCGTCGAGCACGATCTGCCCTTCCGTCGGCTGTTCAAAGCCGGCCAGCATGCGCAGCAAGGTGGACTTGCCGCAGCCGGACGGGCCAAGCAGCGCAAAGATCTCGCCCTTGTAGATGGTGAGGCTGACGTCTTCGACCGCATTCTGCCCGTCGAAGGTTTTGGTGAGGTTACGGATTTCCAGCAGAGGGGTGAAGACCTTCTGCGACTTGGCTTGAGGACGAGGGATGGCGTCGTTCAATCGGGGTGCTCTCCGGCGTAAAGCGGCACAAAACCACGGCGAGCGCCGTGGCCCAAAACGGCAATGCAGGCGGGGAGCGCCCGCCTGCCGGTTTACCGACGATGGGGGGATCCCCCCATCATCACTTCCCGCTTTTAACTTTAGTCCATGCGCGGGTAATGACACGGTCCAGCTTCGGCGACTGCACGTTGAGCGTAAACAGCTTGGCGCGCAGATCGGCCGGCGGATAGACGTTCGGGTTCTCGCGCACTTCGGCGTTCACCAGCGGCGTGGAGTCTTTCACCGCATTGGCGTAATAGACATAGTTGCTGATGCCCGCCATCACGTCAGGTTTCATCAGGAAGTTCAGGAACTGGTACGCGGCGTCTTTGTTCTTGGCGTCCGCCGGCATGGCGAACATGTCAAAGTAGGTCAGCGCTCCCTCTTTCGGGATCGCGTAGGCTACGTTCACGCCGTTCTTCGCCTCTTTGGCGCGGTTGGCCGCCTGCATCACGTCGCCGGACCAGCCGATCGCCACGCAGATATCACCGTTAGCCAGGTCGTTGATGTACTGAGAAGAGTGGAAGTAACGAATGTTCGGCCGCAGTTTCAGCAGCAGATCGTTGGCCGCGCCGGTGTAGTCCGCCGCATTGGTGCTGTTGGGATCCTTGCCCAGGTAGTGCAGCACGGTGGCATAAACCTCGCTCGGCGCATCGAGGAAGGAGACGCCGCAGCTTTTCAGCTTCTCGAGGTTTTCCGGCTTGAGGATCAGATCCCAACTGTCGACAGGCGCGTCTTTGCCCAATGCCGCCTTCACCTTGTCGACGTTATAGCCGATGCCGGTGGTCACCATCAGGTATGGGATGCCGTATTTGTTGTCTTTATCGTTGTGTGCAACCAGCTTCAGCATCTCGGGATCGAGATTCTTGTAGTTGGGCATTTTGCTCTTGTCGAGCGGTTCGAAGATGCCGGCCTGCGACTGGCGTTCGAGGAAGTTGGATGAAGGAACCACCAGATCATAACCGGTGCTGCCCGCCATCAGTTTGCCTTCCAACACTTCGTTGGAGTCAAAGACGTCGTACACCACTTTGATGCCGGTTTCTTTCTGGAAATTAGCCAAAGTGTCCGGCGCGATATAATCGGACCAGTTATACACGTGCAGCGTTTTCTCTTCGGCTGACGCATTGACGGACGCGGCCATCAACAGGCCGGCAACCACACCCGATAACCACTTTTTACGTTGGGTGACCATCCGTAACTTCCTCCAAAACAGGGTGAATCATAGAATTGAACTTGTATCTGCAGCGATACAAAACCTTTCCTGATTGAGCGCAATCGTTGCAACCGCGAACTGAATGGCTATGCATATGATTGCATGCGCATTTTTCACTGCCCTGCTCGCGTGGTCACAAGGGAAATCGCAAGCCCTTTGCAGAATCAGCAGCATAGCCGCTGCCATCGCAACCCGCCAGCCCCCAGGGTAAAAAACGCCTTTTATCGATTTTTTATGCAGTTTTCTCTATGTGATACGCCATTAACGGCACAAAAGGCGAGAAAGATCGGGCGACAAAGGCCAAAGTGCAGAATATTTTATTGCGGAGGGGAGTCACGGCAGCATGCCGCCGGAGCGACGGCATGCTTAAGGTACAGCGAGGATCAGTGCAGCATCGGCTGACGCACGGCGCCAGCGGGGATCTCTTCTTCGTCACCCATAAACAGCAGATCGTTCGCCCGCGCCTCGAGGATCACCATCGAGACCTGCTCTTCGCCCTGCTGCATGAAGTGGGTGAACTGCTCGTAGGTGATGCCGACCGCCACGCTCAGCGACTGGCAGACGATCAGCTTCGGCAGGTTGTCGTCCTGAATGTCGACAAAGGCCTTGATGGTCAGCGAGCTGGCGTTGATCTGGCTCAGGTCCGCCACCAGCGGGATCAGCGCGGTCGGCTTCACTTCGGCCAGCGCGGAGAACAGAATGACGTTGTCCACCAGATCTATCTTGGCGTCGAACACGCCGTCGAAGTTCTGCATGTGCGGCAGGTGCAGCGCCTGGCAGGAATCGCACTCAAAGAAAGAAATGCCCGACTGATCCAGCCAGCGCCGCAACAGCGCCAAATCGGGGACAATGAGTGAATCCATAATAACCAGCCTCACAATATTCAATACGCGAAAAGGCGCATAGCTTACGGAATATTCACCCGATACGCCACGATCAATGCGGCTTAATTCACTAATTCAGATATTGCACGGCGGGAAAAGCGCACCGCCCGCCCCGTCAACCGCCGGATTTCAGGCGGAAGCCCGGCCGGCCGCGCTGCTCAATGTATTCAATCATCATGCCGGCGATGTCCAGCCCGGTGGTGGTTTCCACCCCTTCCAGCCCCGGCGACGCGTTGACCTCCATCACCAGCGGGCCGCGCTGGGCGCGCAGGATATCCACCCCGGCGACGTCCAGCCCCAGCGTGCTCGCCGCTTTCACCGCGATCGCCCGCTCCCTGGCGGTGATGGTCACCTTGCGGGCGGTGCCGCCGCGATGCAGGTTGGAGCGAAACTCGCCGGGCTTGGCCTGCCGTTCGATGGCGGCCACCACCCGGCCACCCACCACCAGACAGCGCACGTCGCACCCCTGCGCCTCGCGCACGTACTCCTGCACCAGGATGTGGGCATTCAGCCCGCGAAAGGCGTCGATCACGCTTTCCGCCGCCTGCCGGGTTTCCGCCAGCACCACGCCGATGCCCTGCGTGCCTTCCACCAGTTTGACCACCAGCGGCGCGCCGCCGACCAGCTCGATCAGATCGCCAGTGTCGTCCGGCGAATGGGCAAAACCGGTGATCGGCAGATCGATGCCCTGCCGCGCCAGCAGCTGCAGCGAACGCAGCTTGTCGCGGGCGCGGGTAATGGCCACGGATTCGTTTAGCGGGTAGCTGCCGAGCAGCTCGAACTGGCGCAGCACCGCCGTGCCGTAAAAGGTGATGGCAGAGCCGATGCGCGGGATCACCGCATCGTAACGTTCCAGCTGACGGCCGCGATAGTGAATGGTCGGCGCCGCCGGATTGATGTTCATATAGCAGGAGAGCGGATCGATGATATCGATACTGTGCCCGCGATCTTCCGCCGCTTCACGCAGCCGCTTACATGAATAGAGCGATCCGTCGCGAGAAAGAATGGCAATTTTCACTCGTCACCCCAAAAGCCAACGCCTGCCTGGCAGGCGAGTTAGCGGCCGCGGCGCTCAGGCGCGCGGATCGCGATCCTGATTATCTTTCGATGCGTCTGCATCTTGCGGTTTGCGGCGATCGTTTTCCGGCGGCAAGCCGCCGCGCATCAGCGGCCCGAAGCCCTGCACCACGCGCCATACCAGAAACGCCGCCGCCGGCACCATCAGCGCCACGCCGAGGAAAATCATGCCGACCGCCGCCTGCTGCGACGCCAGCCAGCCCGGCAGCTGCAGGTGGCCGTGAATACTGAGGTAGGCCAATACCAGCATCACGATACCCAGCCCTTCCAACACCAGCACCGGGCGCGGTAAGTCACCGAATGAACGCATATTTTTCTTCTCCAGAAGGTCTGCCCCCAGTGTAGTGAATTCCCGCCGACGGCGACAGCCCCGGCAGACTAATTGGTTACATGAATCAGATTAACAGGTAATTCCTGCTTTTTTTTCACCGCCTCAACGGGCATAGTAGGCGCCATCTGACGCAGGTAATGACTTTTTCGGTGACGGGATGTCGTTGCAATCGCGAATAATTTATCGAAAATCCAATTAAGGAGCGTTGCATGTTTGCAGTAATCTTCGGGCGTCCTGGCTGTCCTTATTGTGTCCGCGCTAAAGAACTGGCGGAAAAACTGACTGAAGAACGCGACGATTTCAACTTCCGTTATGTTGACATCCACGCGGAAGGCATCACCAAGGCCGATCTGGAAAAAACCGTCGGCAAACCGGTTGAAACCGTGCCGCAGATCTTCCTGGATGAGAAGCACATCGGCGGCTGCACCGATTTCGAAGCTTACGCTAAAGAACACCTGAACCTGTTCCAGTAAGTTTTTGAACGGCAAAAAGGCGCTTAATGCGCCTTTTTTTATTGCCGCTGCCGCCGGTGCAACTGCTGAAGCGTGTGCAACAAACCGAGGGCGAACAGCATCAGCATCGCGCCGAACACGCACCAGAACACCGCGCTGGTGGCGTAAGCCAGTTCCTGCCAAAACGACGAGGACGGCGTCAGCCAGAAGTGGCGGATCAGCAGGCACAGCGGCAATGCATACAGCGCGCCAAGCAACGGGCAAAGCAGCCGCTTGCGGCTCGACAAATAGCTGGCGATCGCGCCGGGGATCACAAACAGCAGCAGGCCGGTTTCACCGTGGTGCTCATGATCCGTGCTGCCGAACAGGCCGGTTTGCTGGCCGAGAAACACCAGGCTGAACAACAGAAAACAGCTGAGAATGCCCAGCCAATATCTATAACTCGTCATGCGAATTCTCCCCCGCCCAATTACCGCATCAATAGAAATCGGCCCGGTCACCCGTGCGGTGACGCTGAACCGAATTTTTTCCTTGGTCAAAAGAGAGTTAAATGCGCACGGCGGCGCAGGAAATCAGCTTTCTGTGCTGGCTGTCATCGGTCATAGCGTCTAGAATGAACGCCGCCGAACGATGGTTCGCTTCGCCTTACGCTGGTGGTGATTTATGATGTCGTTTTAAGGCTGAATTTATCTCTTATAGTTATCTATATCAAGCACTTACTGGTAAACAATAAGTTATCCTCCGTGAACATAAACGTCGCTAGTTTGTTAAACGGTAACTACATTCTGTTACTGTTCGTGGTACTCGCACTGGGGCTGTGCCTCGGTAAACTCCGTCTGGGCTCCGTCCAACTCGGTAATTCCATTGGCGTTTTAGTGGTTTCTCTGCTGCTCGGCCAGCAACACTTCGCCATTAACACCGAGGCGCTGAATCTCGGCTTCATGCTGTTTATTTTCTGCGTCGGGGTGGAAGCCGGGCCTAACTTTTTCTCGATTTTCTTCCGCGACGGCAAGAATTACCTGATGCTGGCGCTGGTGATGGTCGGTTCGGCCATGGTGATCGCCATCGGCCTCGGCAAGCTGTTCCACTGGGACATCGGCCTGACCGCCGGCATGCTGGCCGGTTCGATGACCTCGACGCCGGTGCTGGTTGGGGCCGGCGATACGCTGCGCAACACCATCGTCAACGGCCCGGCGCTGCTGGCGGCGCAGGATCATCTGAGCCTCGGTTACGCCCTCACCTACCTGATCGGTCTGGTCAGCCTGATTTTCGGCGCGCGCTACCTGCCAAAACTGCAGCACCAGGATCTGTCCACCTCCGCCCAGCAAATCGCTCGCGAACGCGGCCTGGACACCGACAGCCAGCGCAAGGTCTACCTGCCGGTGATCCGCGCCTACCGCGTCGGCCCCGAGCTGGTGGCCTGGGCCGACGGCAAGAACCTGCGCGAACTGGGCATCTACCGCCAGACCGGCTGCTACATCGAACGCATCCGCCGCAACGGCATTCTGGCCAACCCGGACGGTGACGCGGTGCTGCAGGTGGGCGACGAGATCTCGCTGGTCGGTTATCCGGACGCCCACGCGCGGCTGGATCCGAGCTTCCGCAACGGTAAGGAAGTGTTCGACCGCGATCTGCTCGACATGCGCATCGTGACCGAAGAGATCGTAGTGAAGAACAGCAACGCGGTGAACAAACGCCTGAGCCAACTGAAGCTGACCGACCACGGTTGCTTCCTCAACCGCGTGATCCGCAGCCAGATCGAAATGCCGATCGACGACAGCATCGTGCTCAACAAGGGCGACGTACTGCAGGTAAGCGGCGACGCGCGCCGGGTGAAGAGCGTGGCGGAGAAGATTGGCTTTATCTCGATCCACAGCCAGGTGACCGATCTGCTGGCGTTCTGCGCCTTCTTCATCATCGGCCTGCTGATCGGCCAGATCACCATTCAGTTCAGCAACTTCTCGTTCGGCATCGGTAACGCCGCCGGTCTGCTGATGTCCGGCATCATGCTCGGCTTCCTGCGCGCCAACCACCCGACCTTCGGCTACATTCCGCAGGGCGCGCTGAACATGGTGAAAGAGTTCGGCCTGATGGTGTTTATGGCGGGCGTGGGCCTGAGCGCCGGCGCCGGCATCGGCCACAGCCTGGGCGCAGTCGGCGGCCAGATGTTGATCGCCGGGCTGATCGTCAGCCTGGTGCCGGTGATTATCTGCTTCCTGTTCGGCGCCTACGTGCTGCGCATGAACCGCGCCCTGCTGTTTGGCGCCATCATGGGCGCCCGCACCTGCGCGCCGGCGATGGAGATCATCAGCGACACCGCGCGCAGCAACATCCCGGCGCTGGGCTACGCCGGCACCTACGCCATCGCTAACGTGCTGTTAACGCTGGCGGGTTCGCTCATCGTGGTGCTATGGCCGGGCATACTCGGTTGATCGATTAGCGGCAGAGATGGATCGGCGATAAAAATATTTTGATTTTTTTGTCGCCGGCCAGAACTTTCGTTGGGGGCCGCAGTCTGAATTAGTGCCACTGCTTTTCTTTGATGTCCCCATTTTGTGGAGCCCGATAATCCCGCCTTTTAGGTTCAAGATTATCGGGTTTTTTGTTGCCCGCACTCCACCGCCCGCGGGACCACCATCAGATGGCAGCAACACCTCAACTGACGACGTACAGCGCCGCGTCCGCTCCTTCCTGAAACATCGTTTCTCTTAACGTTTAGTGTCGGGCGGTCGGCTATCAAACAATGCATTTCCCAAGGTTTGATTTCAGAAGGAGTGAGAGCGGAGTAACTGTATTAATTAGCAAGTGGGGCTGAACTCAACAACGGCCTTATCAATATCTTAATATCAAAAAAAGCAAGACACCTACGGTGCCTTGCTTTTCTTTTTACATTAACAAGCGCCAAAAAGAACGACAGAGAACAGAACGGAACCGTTCAGATAAATAGTGGCCTTCAATCCCGTAGGAATAAAGGAACCACAGGTCTCTGCGCACACTTTAAGCTGCCCACCAATGGGAATTGGAATCGGCGAAGAAACGCAAAAGTCACCGTAGATAGGAATGGTAAAACAAATTTGGTTGTTTGCAGGGTTATAACTGGCCCCAACGCAAACCGAAAGTTTAAGCGCCAACACGCCCTGCTGCTTAAGGTCTACAGGTACCGGCGCCGGTGTTTTTTGCGAAAATCCAACCGCAGTAAAATCAGCAACATGTTCATTTTGAGCATGCGGATCTTGTTCATTGCATTTACAATCAGCCATTGGAATATCCTCGTAAGTTTTTTTAGATATTAATTAGCGAACGATGTAATTGCCGTGGAGCTAATTACATTGATGAATCTAGCAGCACAATAATTAATTTCCATTCCTTTGCCATTAAATAAAATCAATAAAACAACAATAAAATGATTAATAAGAATATTTTTATTTATGTAACCGAAACGGTTTGTTATCACCGAAATAATTGCAATTCAAAATAATATAATCAGAGATGAAGGGAGATAAAAAATGAGGATATTGCGAGTGAGAATTAAAAAAATGCCCTTAAACCAAGGATGTTAACCTTGTTAGCTTGAGTCACTTTCCATTTTCCCTCTGTAGGTTGAAAAAATTTGGCTAAGCACCTGGCTTTCCTGCCTGAAAATAAAAAACCGCCTGAAGAGCCGCATATCATCGCAAAATGCTCTTCAAACGGTTTTGTACAAGATCATGTATTCACAGCGCTAATCGCGGATTACTTTGATTCAGCCTGGCTTACGGTATCTTCGGCTTTCCAGATGCGGTATTTCACTTCCGCGTCTTTCGGCGCATACACCACGATCGGCAGGCGGCTGTTGTAACGCTGCATCGCGGCGTCGCCCAGGTTGGCGGCGATGAATTTCTTGGTCTTGGTGTTATCCGGGCAGGCCATCATGGTCGAGGCCGGTTCGGACAGCTTCTCCAGCACCAGGTAGTCGTAGCCCCAGCCAGACAACGTTTTGGTCTCCAGGATGCCGCCAATCATATGACGGTTGCAGTCCACTTCCAGCGTCTTGCCGATCAGCAGCTCTACCTTGTAGTTCTCTTCGTGCTCTTGCTTCGGCAGGTAGATCACCTGGCGGTTCATGCCCTTCTCGGCTTTCGGGTAAGGTGCGACCTTTTCCAGCGGCTGTTTGCTGATATCCGCGTCATCGCCAGAGGTAGCCGCCATGGCGCTGGCGGAAACGGCCATCAGCAGGCCGGAAAATACAACGGATGCCTTGTTCATGTTTATCCCTACACTTTTTTTCAAATAATCCGTCTATAAACTAATACACTACCGCCAAGCTCGCCACAGGTTTAATCTTCTTTACAATAGGCGATAAATAGTGACAATCGCCTGGTATCGTCGATTATCTGGAGCAATGGCTCAGTGTGTCTTCAGTTGGGCGATATAGGCCTTCACCACCTGATAGACGTAATCCTGGCACGCCAGCCCGGTTTGCGGATCGTATTTGCCCTGATTGGTGATGTTGTTGGACAACACGCGAATGCCGACGAACGGCACCTTGAACTCGGCGGCAATCTGCGCAGCGGAGGCGGTCTCCATCTCTTCGACCGACGTCCGGTAGCTGTCGTGGAAATAGCGAATGCGATCCAGCTCGCTGTTCCACACGTCGGCCGAACCGATCACCCCTTCCACTACTTTGCCCTGTCGGTAATCGCTCTTAACGCTTTGCGCAATCGCCAGCAGTTTGGGGTCGGCGGGAAACTGACGCAGGCTGTGCGCCTTTTGGTCCTCACCAGCGCTGCCCTTGGAAGCCAACAGATCCATCGGCTGCCACTGCCGCGAGTCGCTGCCTTCCCCCAACGCCTTGACCGGCGTTTTGAACGCCCCAAGATTGACCGAATATTTGCCCAGCACGATGTCATACACCTTAAGGGCCGGATCGTGACCGCCGGCAGTGCCCTGGTTGATGATCGCCACCGGATGGAACTGCGTGGCGGAGATCGCCGTGGCCGCCGCCGCATTGGACATGCCCTTCAGAGTCTCCGACACCACCACCGGGTAGCCGTCTACGGTACCGTGCCAAAAGCGCCAGCCGCCGATCTGCTCCTCACGCGGGTTCTCCAGCCGCTGGGCGAAACGTTCCGCTTCCACCGGCATTGCGCCCTGCACCACGATCGGCCCAGTGGCCGCAGGTTGGCCAAAGCTCAGCGGAGAAAAGACCGCACCGGCGGCCGCCAACAGTAAGACACGCGCTTTATTCTTCATCACCACACTCTCACCCCGAAAAAAGCAAACGATCACCTTAGCCGAAGGCGGTAGCGTCGGATAGAGTTTTCTTGCCGGCGGACTAAGGTTTTCTTAAGACAGAATTATTACAGTGGCGCTATTCAATACTGTCACCGAGCCTGCGCGTGAATCCACAATCGTCATTAAATCAATCCTCAACGGCACAGCAAATTAAGACAACTGCCCTTTACTCCCTGCCGACATCCTTTTACCGTTGGCAAGTTTTTGGCCTGCTGATCAGCGGTTTGGTGTTCCTGTGGCTCTCCCGCAACGAACAGCTGGACTGGGCGATCAGCAACTATTGGTACGATGCCGCCAGCGGGCATTTCCCGTGGCAAAACAATTACTGGCTGGATCTGATCAATCACCGTCTGTTGAAGCAGATAGTGATCGTGGGAGCGGTGCTTACGCTGTTTTGGGGCATCTATCGCCGCAGCGCGCGCCTGATTGTCAGCATGCTGCTTCTCGGCATCGGCCCGCTGGTGGTGGGCATTCTCAAGGCCACCAGCGCGCACTCCTGTCCGTGGGATCTGATCGAGTACGGCGGCAAGGCGATGTCCTTCCCGTTGTTCGGCGCGGTACCGGCGCTGCCGGGCCCCGGTCGCTGTTTCCCCGGCGGGCACGCCTCGAGCGGTTTCGCGGTCATGGCGTTGTTTTTCCTGTTTTATCCGCAGCGCCCGCGCCTGGCCTGGTGCTGCTGGTGCGGCGGTATTGCGCTCGGCATGTTGATGGGCTTTGGTCAGATCATGCGCGGCGCACATTTTCTTACCCATAACCTGTGGGCAGGTTGGTGGGTTTGGTTAAGCCAGTTGGCGATTTATTGGATAGTTAGCGGCTATTGGCGCCGCAAGATGAGGTAACGGTTATGGAGCAGTTAAACCATGTTCTTTTCGCCTGGATCAATGCGACCCCGGCATCTCCCGAATGGATGATCGATTTCGCCACCTTTCTGGCGCGCGATCTTATCATTATCGTGCCGCTGCTGATCGTCGGCCTGTGGCTGTGGGGGCCGCGCAGCCAGCTGGTTTCGCAGCGCGAAGTGGTGGCGAAAACCACGATCGCGCTGCTGTTCGCCATGCTTGCCGCCTCCGCTATCGGCGCGCTGCTGCCGCATGAGCGCCCGTTCGTCGCCGGCGTGGGTTATACCTTCCTGGCGCACGTGCCGGACAGTTCGTTCCCCAGCGATCACGGCACCGCCATCTTTACCTTTGCGCTGGCGTTCCTGTTCTGGCACCGGGTCTGGTCCGGCGCGCTGCTGATGATTGTCGCCGTCGGCATCGCCTGGTCACGCGTTTACCTCGGCGTGCACTGGCCGCTGGATATGGTCGGCGGTTTCCTGCTCGGCCTGGTCGGCTGCCTGTTCGCTCAGCTGGTATGGAATCTGTTCGGCGATGTCCTCGCCGACAGGCTGTCGCGCCTGTATCGCTTTCTGTTTGCCTTCGCCATTCGCCGCGGCTGGGTGAAAGAATAACCGCATAACATGACAGGGGCGTTACCGCCCCTGCTTTCACACCACGCCGGTGGTCACGCAAAATGCCCGCGTTTTTCCCGCTCCCAGCATCACTCCCGCCTCCCCTTCCGGCGCGTTCGGCCGGCAGTTTGCCGGCTGGATAAAAGCAAGCAGCCGCCTGTTGCCCTGGACAACGATGCGCCGCAGGCCATAGTTGAATTGCCCGGTGGCAAAACGCGTCACATAGCGGCGGCCTTGCGGCGCCAGCATAAAGAACTCGGCCTGATCCACGTAGCGCGTCAGATCGTCGGAGCACAGCAGTTCCTGCCCGAGCGCCTCTCCCAACAGCGCCGGCGTCGGCAAGTTTTGGCGGAACACCGCGTCGGGAATGCAATCGTAGTTGAGGCGGCACACATAGCGCAGCGGCTGCGGCCGATCGGCCAGGTTGGTAACCTTCATCTCTATGGCGAACTGCGCGCTCTGGGCCGCCAGACGCAGCGCCGGGCCGATGCGCCAACGCCCGCCCAACCGCTCGCCTTCACCGTGCAACGTCAGCTCATCGCCCGCCAGCTGCAGCCACACGCGTTGCATCTGGAGCGGCGCGCCGTCGTGACTCGGCCAGGCGGGACAGAACGCGGCGTCGTCAGCGCGCTTTCTTCCGGCGCCCCGCACGCTGCGGCGGCCCGATTTCAGCGAATGACCGTCAAATTCGGCGTCCCAGATCGCGAGGCCCTGATACGGCAAAACCGTCAGCGCGCCACGGCAGTTCGCCAGCGTCAGCATCGGCCCGCGTTCTGCGCAGCGATGCGCGCTCACCGCGAAACCCGCGTTACGGAACAGTTCCTGCCGATACGTCCCGAAAGCTTCAGGAGCCAGGTCGATGTTGATCTTCATCTTTTTCCCCTCGACGTTTCGCCCGCGCAGGCCGCGAGCGGCCGCTGAAAATGTTATTTAAATAACAAACAACCCTCCTCTAAGTTATACATATAACAGTGAAGTAACTATGATCTCGTCGACATTTTTCAAATCCCGCTAGGTTTATCGACATTGAAATGTTATTATTTTCACATTAGCTATCCATGCTCTTTTCTCAACTTCACTAAGGAACCGCGATGACCACCGAAAACATCGATTACGCCAGCTATGTTGACCACACCCTGCTGGCCATGGACGCCACCGAAATGCAGATCGCCAAACTGTGCGAAGAAGCGCAGCAGCACAACTTCTATGCGGTATGCGTCAACTCCGGCTACGTGCCGCTGGCGGCCCAGCTGCTGCAGGAAAGCACGGTGAAAGTCTGCTCGGTAATCGGTTTCCCGCTGGGCGCCGGCCTGACCGTCGCCAAAGCCTTTGAAGCCAAAGCGGCGATCGCCGCCGGCGCGCAAGAGATCGACATGGTGATCAACGTCGGCTGGCTGAAGAGCGGCCTGCTGGACGAAGTGAAAGCCGACATCGCCGCCGTGCGCGAGGTTTGCGCGGCGATCCCGTTGAAGGTAATATTGGAAACCTGCCTGCTCAGCGATGCGCAGATCGTCCAGGTTTGTGAAATGTGTCGCGAACTCGATGTCGCCTTCGTGAAAACCTCCACCGGCTTCAGCACCGGCGGCGCTCGGGAAGAGCACGTCAAACTGATGCGCGAGACCGTGGGCAGCGAAATGGGCGTGAAAGCTTCCGGCGCCGTGCGCGATCGCGCCACCGCCGAGAAGATGATCAAAGCCGGCGCCACGCGTATCGGCACCAGCTCCGGCGTCGCCATCGTCTCCGGCGCTCAGGCGGCAGCGGGCAGCTACTGATCGTCGGTATGCCCTGAGGGGCATAGCCAATACACTCCGATGCGGGACAATACGGGCGGTTGATGCGGCCCGATATTGCCCCGCATCGTTCTGTTTAGCGCCGGAAATGCCGGCTCGCCTTTTATCTCTACTACCTGTGGGAAGACGGATCTATGGAAACGCGGCGCGAAGAACGTATCAACCGGTTAGTTCAGGCGTTAAAACGCGCTGACAAGATCCACCTGAAAGAAGCCGCCGTGCTGCTGGGGGTCTCGGAGATGACCATTCGCCGCGATCTGAGCGCCGAACCGGCGGCCGTGGTGTTACTCGGCGGCTACGTGGTGACCGATCCGCGCAGCAACGGCGTGACCAACTACTTCGTTTCCGATCAAAAAGCCAAACAGGTCACGGAGAAACGGCGCATCGGCCTGCTGGCGGCGCCGCTGATCAATGAAAACGACACGGTGTTTTTCGACTGCGGCACCACCACGCCGGCGATCATCGACGCCATCGCCGACGAGCTGGCTTTCACCGCCGTGTGTCATTCGCTGAACACCTTCCTGGCGCTGCAGGACAAACCGAACTGCAAGGTGGTGCTGTGCGGCGGCGAGTTCAAGCCGAACAACTACATCTTTTCCAGCGTCGGCGGCCGCAACGAGCTCGATCACATCTGCCCGAACATCGCCTTTATCTCCGCCGCCGGCCTCAGCCTGCAGCACGGCGCCACCTGCTTCAACTTCGACGAGCTGGAGATGAAGCATCGCGCCATGGCGATGGCGCAGCAAAAGATCCTGGTGGCAGACCACAGCAAGTTCGGCAAAACCAAACCGGCCTGCATCGGCCCGCTGACGCAGTTCGATCGGGTGATCACCGATCGCCAGCCGGACGCCGGCTTCATGGCGTTCTTCAACGATAACGCCATCGCTATCCGCTATTAGTCCGCCTTCAGCGCCGTCATAACCGACGGCGCACCGCTTCGATATCCCTCTTTCCCCGCCGAAAAATGAACAAATAATGCGCAATCAATTCGCGTTTTTCGCTTATCCGCACGCAACATCAGGTTAATAAAATGCAACAGCTCACCCGCGTGATTATTTTTTCGCAGGCTAACCACGCGGTCGGTTGGGTGAATTAACGGCTATTTATGGCTTTTATATGATAAATCGAGCCAAAGGCCAGGAAGTTTAAATAAATGGCGGTTTACGCGATTGCAGCAAATCTCGCCAATACCTGTTAGGTATCTGTTATTTATATGATGAATGGTTACGCATTTTTATCCGCTAACCACGTAAGTAATTTCCCTTCGTTACTAGCGGTGCTTTTCAACAAAAACAAAATAAAAACAAAGATATAAAATTTATTTACCTTAAAAACATAATGTGATCTACATCACTAAAACTGCTTAATCCGGGTTTTTCGCTAGATCCAAAACCACGCATAAAATATATTGCTCGGCTTGCTGCTGAGCACAGCGCTTTATCCGGCTAATTATTGTACAAGCCGCATAATCGCAGAAACTTTCATGAGAGCGTTCTCAGCACAAAATCTTACACAAATGTGCAACAAATGCGCGAAAAATCGATAAAAAAGCTGATAACTACACATATTGCGCATTTGAGAGCAGGATCACGGTTGTTTCTACTGTAAATCGTTATCTTGCCGCCAACAAAAATCGACAGGCAAAGACCTGTCGGCAGCGGTAACGACTTTTATCGCCCGCAACGGTGAAAAGTCTTTAGCGAATTACCCGGTGCTGTGCCTTGGTAATGAACGCAATAAACAACCAGGGGGACGCCAAAACATCCCCGCAAGCAACACCTGATTCTTACCGCAAGCGTTGCCTGAATAGGACGTTTGACGGTTTAACCTTAAGTTTTGCCTTTTAATTTTAAATTCGTGTTCACTTCGGAGATATTTATGGACACTACACAGACCGGCACAATTGCCTCTGCGGCCTCGGGCTCCAGCAGTACCTGGCGTAAAACGGATACCATGTGGATGTTGGGCCTGTACGGCACCGCCATCGGCGCAGGCGTCCTGTTCTTGCCCATCAACGCCGGCATCGGCGGTTTGATTCCTCTGATCATCATGGCCATCATCGCTTTCCCGATGACCTTCTTTGCCCACCGCGGTCTGTGCCGTTTCGTTCTGTCCGGCAAAAATCCCGGTGAAGACATCACCGCCGTGGTGGAAGAGCACTTCGGCATCACCGCCGGTAAACTGATTACCCTGCTGTACTTCTTCGCCATCTACCCGATTCTGTTGGTTTACAGCGTGGCGATCACCAACACCGTCGACAGCTTCATCACCCACCAGTTGGGCATGACATCGCCACCGCGCGCCATTCTGTCGCTGATCCTGATCGTCGGCCTGATGACCATCGTGCGCTTCGGTGAGCAGGCCATCGTGAAAACCATGAGCATCCTGGTGTTCCCGTTCGTCGCAGTGCTGATGCTGCTGGCGGTGTATCTGATCCCTAACTGGACCGGCGCCATCTTCGAAAACGTGTCGCTGTCCGGCAGCGGTACCGGCATGGGTCACGGCCTGATCATGACCCTGTGGCTGGCGATCCCGGTGATGGTGTTCTCCTTCAACCACTCGCCGATCATCTCCGCCTTCGCCGTCGCCAAACGCGAAGAGTACGGCGCAGACGCCGAGAAGAAATGCTCCCGCATTCTGGCTTACGCACACATCATGATGGTGCTGACCGTGATGTTCTTCGTGTTCAGCTGCGTGCTGAGCCTGACGCCGGAAAACCTGGCGGAAGCCAAGGCGCAGAACATCTCGATTCTGTCTTACCTGGCTAACCACTTTAACAACCCGATGATCGAGTACATCGCGCCGGTTATCGCCTTCGTCGCCATCACCAAATCGTTCCTGGGCCACTACCTGGGCGCCCGTGAAGGCTTCAACGGCCTGGTCGCCAAGTCGATGAAGAGCCGCGGCAAAACCGTCAGCACCGCCAAGCTGAACCGCATGACCGCTATCTTCATGCTGGTGACCACCTGGATCGTCGCCACCCTGAACCCGAGCATCCTGGGCATGATCGAAACCCTGGGTGGCCCAATCATCGCCATGCTGCTGTTCCTGATGCCGATGTACGCCATCCGTAAAGTGCCTGCCATGCGCAAGTACAGCGGCCACATCAGCAACGTGTTTGTGGTTGTGATGGGTCTGATCGCCATCTCTGCTATCGTGTTCAGCCTGCTCGGCTAATCACGTCCGGCCGGCGCCGCTGCGCGCCGGCCCTCCCGCACTCCCCCATTTCCCGTATTCACCGCCTGAAACCTGAAGAAGGAGGCGAGACCATGGTCAGCGTTTTCGATATTTTCAAAATTGGCATCGGCCCATCCAGTTCCCACACCGTTGGCCCGATGAAAGCCGGCAAACAGTTCGTCGACGATCTGATCGCCCACCAGCAGCTGCAAGACACTACCCGCGTGGTGGTCGACGTGTACGGTTCGCTGTCGTTGACCGGTAAAGGCCACCACACCGACATCGCCATCATCATGGGCCTGGCCGGCAACCTGCCGCACGACGTGGACATCGACAGCATTCCGGGCTTTATCCGCGACGTCGAACAGCGCGGCCGCCTACCGCTGGCCAACGGCCATCACGAGGTGGATTTCCCGCTGCACGGCGGCATGAACTTCCACAGCGACAACCTGCCGCTGCACGAAAACGGCATGCGCATCCGCGCCTTCGCCGGTGAGCGCCTGCTGCACAGCAAAACCTATTACTCGATCGGCGGCGGTTTCATCGTCGACGAAGAGCACTTCGGCCAGCCCGCCGAGGGCGCCACGCCGGTGCCCTACCCGTTCAAATCGGCGCACGATCTGCAGCAGCATTGCAAAGAGACCGGGCTGTCGTTGTCCGGCCTGGTGATGCAGAACGAACTGGCGCTGCGCAGCAAAGCGGATATCGACGCGCACTTCGCCGACGTCTGGCAGGTGATGAGCGCCGGTATTGAGCGCGGCATCAACACCGAAGGCTTGCTGCCCGGCCCGATGAAAGTGCCGCGCCGCGCCGCCGCGCTGCGCCGCATTCTGGTGACCGGAGACAAGAACAATATCGACCCGATGAACGTGGTCGATTGGATCAACATGTTCGCGCTGGCGGTCAACGAAGAGAACGCCGCTGGTGGCCGCGTGGTTACCGCCCCGACCAACGGCGCCTGCGGCATCATCCCTGCGGTGCTGGCCTACTACGACAAGTTCATCCGCCCGGTAAACGCCAATTCCTACACCCGCTACTTCCTGGCGTCCGGCGTGATTGGAGCGCTGTACAAGATGAACGCCTCGATCTCCGGCGCCGAAGTGGGCTGTCAGGGGGAAGTGGGCGTCGCCTGTTCGATGGCGGCGGCCGGGTTGACCGAGCTGCTGGGCGGCAGCCCGGCGCAGGTGTGCATCGCGGCAGAGATCGCCATGGAGCACCATTTGGGGCTGACCTGCGATCCGCTCGCCGGCCAGGTACAGGTGCCTTGCATCGAACGCAACGCCATTTCCGCCGTCAAGGCAGTCAATGCCGCGCGCATGGCGATGCGCCGCACCAGCGAGCCGCGGGTTTGTCTGGATAAGGTGATCGAAACCATGTACGAAACCGGCAAAGACATGAACGCCAAATACCGCGAAACCTCACAGGGCGGGCTGGCGATCAAGGTCGTGGCCTGTAACTGATCGCCACGGCGAGGCACTAAAGGCGCCGGCCGGTCTGACTTGGCCGGCGCCGTTTCAATAGCGATTCTTTCCTGCCGCAACGCCCACCTGAATGCCCGCGCGAGGCCCCACAGCCCCAGGACGAGCGCTGTGCCGCAGCCAACCGTAAAGTTCGGCATTACGCCGGAATCCCATTTTGCGCATCACGCTCATCTTGTGGTTGCTGACGGTTTTCACGCTGATGTCCAGCATCCGGGCGATTTGCGTCACCCCCATCTCGCGCGTCATACAGCGCATGATCTCCTGTTCGCGCAGCGTCAGGCCGCGGTGCTGGCATATGCAGTTCCTGCCACAACCCGGCCAGTTCGGCCATTTGCTGCGCCGCTCCAGCTCGGCGCTCACCTGATACAGCGCCGAGACCAACGGCATATCGTGGTAGATGACGCCGGCCTCCAGCGCGCAGCGGTTTCCGACGGTGCGTTTATGCCGCCCCTCCGGCATTCGCAACGAGAAATACAGCGTTTTACGCCCCACGGGCTGCGTCTCAAAGAAGTGACAAAAACAGCTTTGCACGCCGGGGGGAAAATAGCAGAACACCAGATCGGCTTCGTGAACCTGCTGCGCATCCAGTAACAGCGTACGCTTGCCGTAAGTGCTGAAATGCAGCGCCAGGGCCTCCTGCCAACCGGCGCTGAAGTAACGGTTTTCATCAAATAGCGCGATTTTTATCATCGTGTTCATCCCTGCCTCCCCGCCGTTCCGGCTTCCCGTTTAACCGCCTGGGCACCCTTTGCCGGCGCCTGGCTGTTGTCGATGCGTAATTCATAAATCATGGTGGCGTTGGGTGGCACTTTCGGCGGATAGCCGGTTTCGCCGTAGGCCAGCGCTGGCGGCACGACCATCGTCAGCGATCCGTGGTTGTGCAGGTGGCTTATCGCCTCCCGAAACAGCGGCGGATACTCGGACAACGGTTGCGACAGCACCTTGCCGCTCAGTTCCATATCCTGGATCACCGTACCGTCGGTCAATTTCTCCTTCACGACCACATCAACCACCGTCGTTGGCGCCAGCGCGCCCTCCCCGGCGTAATCAACCCGATACCAGAAGCCCATCGCCGATTGCTTTACGTCCTTTTGTTGACTGAACTGCGTCAGGTAATCTTCATCACGCCGCCGCTGTTCGTTAACGCGTTTCTCACGCGCGGCCACGGCGGCGGCATCCGCTTGCGCCGTCAGCGCATTCAGTTCATCCGGCGGCAACCGCAAACGCCCCGAGACGCTATCGATGACGCCCGCCAACAGGCTGTCGCGATCCACCGGCACGCCCCAACTTTGACGCTCCGCCACTACCCCCTGAATGTCCCGCCCCAGCGCACTGCCCGCCGCATAGGACAGACGCTTGCGATCATCCTTCAACTGCTCCGGCGTCATCTCCCATTGCAGCCGCTTACGCAACGCCAGCAGGTCTTCGCGCGCCTGCTGAGTCGCCTTCTGCTCACCGGCCCGCTTCTGCTCGCTTTCTTCCAACGCGGCGCGCAGAGCGTTCAACGCCTCCTGGTGCTCGCGTTGGCGTTGTGCAAGCGTCTGTGCCGATGCCTGCGCGGCAGACTCAAGTTCGGTGACGCGCCGTTCGGCCTGCGCCGCCGTCGCTCTGCTTTGGGCGGTTTCCTGCGTCGCCTGACGCAGCAGCGCCTCGGCGCGCTGCGCGTCGGGCGAGCCGCGCCAGGCGGTGCCCAACCCGGCGATCCACTTTTGCAGCGTTGACGAATCGGGCAACGTCGCGACGGATGGCGTCGCTTTCTCCGCCCGCAACGCGGCGAGTTCCTGGCGCAACATCGTCAGTTCCATTCGCTGGCGCGCCAGCTGTTGGTCACGCGCCAATAATTCCTGGGTCAGCGTAAAAGCTTTGGCCGGTGAGGCTGGCTTATTGTTGTCCGACGGGCGCTTCGCGGGTTCACGCTTTTTTTGCCCCGACTCGCGTTCGACTGGCGCCGCTTTTTCGTTCGTCGGCACGATGTTTTGCCGTTGATACTGCTCGGCAAACTGCAGCAGCGCCGGCACGCCGTCGTCCGCCAGCGCGACGCCGGAGAACAGCAGAGCGACGCAGCCCAGCAGGCGCAGCCTCATTTAATCTGCTCCCCACGATCCGCCAAGCCGGTCAACACCGCCTGATTCACCCCGGCGCACAGATAGTTGACCTTGTAGCGATACAGCGCATCCACCGTCTCCTGCGTGTCACCGTTTACCCTGGCGCGCAGGCTGGCGTACTGCGAGGCGCCGCTCATCAGGCTGTCGAAGGCCTGCTTATAGCGCTGATACTGTTTCTCGTCGATCGCGCGCAATGCGCCCAGTTGCTGCTGGCACTGCTGCAGCTGTTCGGCCTCACGCTGCTTGCGCAAAGCCTCTTCTGACGGAGGTTGCACAACCTGATTTTTAGTGTTCACGGCGGGCTTGCCCGACTTTTGGCTTTGGCAAGCGGCGGCGCTCAACGCCAACAGGCACAGCAGCCCCATGCGCAGGGCGTGATTGACGTGCTTTCTCATCATTGCGTTTCTTGTCCTTGTAGACGCTTATTCGTATTCCAACGTAAAAGTGGCCACCGCGCTGAAGGTGCCGCGGCCGATGGACTTCGTCTGGATAGCCTCCGGTTCCCCTTGCACATAGGCCTGCAGCGTAAGCGTGGTGTTGCCGGCACTCAGGCGGAATTTATCGCTGGCGCGATTGAGCGGCAGCGCCTTGCCGCTGCTGTCTTCCAGCCCGATGCCGATCCCCGACGCCAGGCTGCCGGCATCCAATGCCAACAGGCCGGGCAGTTTGGCGTTTTCGGTGCCGGTAAACGTGATAGCCACCGTATTGCCCAGGCTGAGATCGCACTCGGTCAGGTGCAATGCGAAGGTTTGACTGTGGGAGCGGGTGTTCAGATACAGGTATTTGTCGACGATGGTGCCGAAATCCAGCGGAATGTCCTCATCCCCTGGCTGAATGACGCACGGCTCGGCCACCAGCGTGCCGTGAAAGCGCATGTTTTCCGCCGCAGTCGCCGACTGCGCCATTATGCCGGCCGCCATGACCATGCCAGCCCCCAACAGCGCGCTCCGGCGCCGGTTCGTCTCTGTCGCGCGCATGACGCCACTCCCTTTGGTTGTGCTTGCGCCGACCGGGCGCAAGCGGCGTATTAGTCGTAGTAAAGCCGGAAATCGATCGCCGCACGGTAAGCGCCGGCGCTCAGCGTCGCCGGGGTGCGCACCGGCGTCACCGTATACGTCAGGGTGTTTTGTCCCGGCGTCAGCAATACCGGTTTGTTACGCGCGCCGAGGCGCACAGGCAGGCCGCTGGCATCCGCCAGCTGCAACCCCAACCCGGTGACGCCGGCAACCCTGACCAACCCCGGCGCGTCGTCATCCGTCGGCGCGGCAAACGCCACGGACACCGCAGGCTGGCTGCCGCTCCAGGCCAGCACCCCAGTCCAGGCGTCGCGGCTGCTCGCCGGCGCCCGCAGGCAGTCTTTCAGCGTCAGCTCGAACACCACCGGCGTGCCGCGATCGCCCGGGCGCTGGAAGTGCGCCGTTCCCGTCTCACCCAACCACACTTCCTGACGAGCGGTGGTCATTTCCAGGCTGCAGGCGCTTTCCGTCAACGCGCCGTAGACGTGGAGCGTGCCGTTCGCCCCCTCCACGTCCCAGTTGTCCACCGCGCGGGCCGGCGGCATCAGCATCAGCATCGTGCCCGCCGTCAGCGGCACCATCAGCGCGGCCAACACCGTCAGGCCGATAGTGCGTCGCTGATGACGTTCATAGGCCTTTCCCAACAGCATGGGGATCTTTCGTTGCATGATTCGTTCACTCCGCTGTGTTCATGACTCGGTCTTCCCTGCTTGCGCGCGGCTCGTCATTTGGCGACCGGCACGACCTGGCAGGCACTGCCGGCGCAGCGGAAGTTCAACTGCGGCCGCCCGCCGTAATCGTTGATGTACGCCAGCGACGGTGCGTTGCCGAGGCTCGCGGCGGAAACGTTCAGCGGGGCGCTGGCCTTCGGCGCCACCATCAACGGTTCAAAGCCGACCGCCCCTTTGCCGCCCTTGCCGGCACTCGCCTCAACGATCGTCACGTAATAAGGGGTCGGGTTGTTCACCACATATTTGTCACCCTGCCGGGTCAGCGTCAGCTGCTCCTGCCACGGCGCCGCGTTCTTCTTCGGGGCGAGCGCCGCCGGGCGATAAAACATTTTGATGCGGGTCTGCAACGCTATCTGCAGCGTGTTCGGCTTATTGCTGCGCGGCGGTATTTCCCGCAGGTTGAAGTAATACAGCGTCTCCCGGTCCTGCGGCAGCTGACGCGCCGCCGGCAGCGACTGGATCTTCACCTGGCTCGGTTTGCCCGGCTCCACCCGCTGCACCGGCGGCAGCACGGTGAAGGGGCTTTGGATCTTGTTGCCGCGATCGTCTTCGATCCATCCCTGCGCCAAATACGGCAACTGTTTGTTCTGGTTACTGATGTTGAGACTGACCGTTTTCAGGTCGCCGTCGAAAATCACGCGCGTGCGATCCAGCGCGATAGCCGCATGAGCGGGCAGGCCGACCGCGCCGAGCGTCAATGCGGCGGCGAGCGGGCCCACAAGGGAAACGGTCTTTCTGGTCATAGTCAGATTCATCATGTCTTCACGGTTCCAGTCGGCCGAAGGCGGGCAATCCCGCCCCGGCGGTTTAGCGGCGGAGCGCACTCCGCCGGGTGTAAGTCAGTTGGCGTCAGCCGCCGGCTTGTTGCCGGCCAGAGGACGGCAAGGCAGCAGCAGCGTGTTCATCAGCATTTCGGCCGGCAGCGGCGCCGGCAACTGGATTTCACACTGCGCCGCGCCGTTCCAATGCACGCGCATGCGCTCGCCGGGGTTGAGGCCGGACAGGTAAACGCTGCCGCCGTCATTGATGATGCCGGTCTCCTGTTTGCGGGCATTCAGCACCGTGGCGCCGAACGGCGGCTCGCTGCCGTCCGCCAGTTTGACGATCGCCATCGCCTTCTCGCCGGCTATCACCTCAAACTTGCGGTAGCCGATGGCCCCCTCGGTCAACGTGGCCTGCACCACGGAACGCGTCGCCTCGACGTTGTCGCTCAGGCTATTGAGATCGATGCTGGCCTTATTGCGGTAGTAGCTGTTTACATCCGCCACCACCGCTTTGCCGTAACGGTTGGTCAGCACCGTACTGCCGTAGCCGCGCACCGGCACGCCGGCGACGCCTTCGGTATCCAGCAGCAAGCGCGTGCCGCCCGGCGTATTGACCCGGTGCAGCACCGCCCCTTCCGCCGCCATCGTCAGGCCGCCCTGCGCGCCGATGCCGACGGCGCTGTAACGGCCGGCCTGGTAGCTGGCATTGGCGTTGATCTGCGCCATATCGCCCTGATGGCTGTAATAGCCGCTGGCCGTCGCCCCGCTGCGTGCGGCGCCGGCGCTGATCTGATAGTTGTTGTGTTCATCGACCCGGTTGTAGTAACCGACCCGATGGGCGTTCTCTTCGCGATCGAGCGTCATGTTGTAACTGAGCGTCCCGGCGCTGCCCCAGGGCAGCGACAGCGACAGGTACATCCCGTCGTCATTGCGCTCGTTGTAACGGTTGCGATAGGCCGACAGCGATACGCTGACGTTCTTGAAATCGCCGATATCGAAGTAGCGCGATACCATCAGGTTGTAACGATCGTTCGGCGCCCGATCCCAATAGGTTTGGTGGCTGTAGTTGAGATAGGTGCTGAGCCCCAGATCGCGGAACTGTTTGTTGAAGGTGATGGTGTACATCTCCTTGCTCTTGCCGCTGCGTCCCCCTTCGTAACGCGCATCGAGGTAGTCCCCCATGCTCATGAAGTCCTCCTGGGAGAAGCGGTAGCCGGCGAAGGTGATCTGGCTGTCGTACTGGTCGAAGTTCTTCGAATAGCTCAACCGGTACGAACCACCGGTCAGAGCGCCCTCCTGCGGCAAGCGCGCACGCGACTGCGTGGCATCGAACGACAACGCCCCCAGCGCCATCAGATCGCGCCCGATCCCCAGCGACAGCGCGTTGTAATCGCCGCCGGCGATGCCCCCGCCGTACAGCGACCAGCCGTTGCTGATGCCCCAGGAGAACTCACCTGTGCCGAACATCGGCCCGCGCAGGTGATGCCCCCACTCCGACGGCTTGCCCGTCGCCAGCTTGTAACGCACCGTACCCGGTCGCGTCAGATAAGGGATGTTGGCGGTATTCATCTTGAACGCCTGCACGCTGCCGTCTTGCTCTTCGACGCGTACGTCCAGCTCGCCGGAAACCGCGTCGTTGATGTCCTGAATGCGGAATGGCCCCGCCGCCACCTGCGTCTCATACAGCACGCGCCCCTGTTGGCTGACCACCACCTTGGCGTTGGTTTTCGCCACGCCCGTCACTTCCGGCGCATAGCCGCGCAGGTTGGGCGGCAACATGCTGTCGTCGGATCGCAGACTGACGCCGGTAAAGCGCAGGCTGTCGAAAATGTCGGAGTTCAGATAATCCTCACCCATCGTCAGCCGCGAGCGCAGCGCCGGAATAGCCCGGTAGGCGTAATAGCGGCTCCAGTCGAACTGTTTGTCGCTCGACTGAGAAGAACCGGTCTGATGGCTGAGATTAGCCTGCCAGTCGGCGCGTAGACGCCAGGCGCCCAGATTGGCGCCGCCGGTGCCGTTGCCGCTCAGGCTGTAACTGCTGCCGCCTTTCTGATGTTTTTGCGTTTGAGCATTGACGTTATAGTCAAACAGCAGCCCGGGAATACCGTCATCCCAGCGCGAAGGCGGGTCCCAGTTTTCCGAGCTGTATTCCAGATAGGCCTGAGGAATGTTGAGGTACAGCGAGGAGCTGGCAAGATCGCCGCGGGCTTCCATCCCTGCCAGGCTGGAGGCGTCAAGGCAACGGCCGCCGTGCGTCCAGTTCAGCGTACTTAACAGCTTTTCTTTCAGCCCCAGTTGGTTGACCAACTCCGGCGAAAGACAGGCTTCGCTGCCTTTAGGATCGTTCTCGGGCGCCATAAACGTCACCGGCTGTTCCGCCAGATCGTTCTTATTGACGTGCACCACCATGGTATAAACGCCCGGCATGATGTAGCCGCTGCGCGTAAATTGGCTCAGATCGATATTTTTACGATCGTTGATGTCCAAGACGTCAGTATTGAATTGAATAACGTCGGCGGCATAAACCAACGCGATCGGATTTCCCAGAGAAAGGGCGACACAGAGCCCCAAGGCCTGAAGACGAAATAACTTCCCTGCCGGTGAAAGCATAATAAAGTCCTTTCAATAACGAATTAACCGTCAGTACGAAAAAAAATCAAAAATAATCCAGCTTAAAACGCACTGTGGAAAAATACGCTCCCACCTTCAACGGCTGGTGATTCGGCATTAACGTCATGGAATAATTCAGCACTCGGTTGCCCGGTATTATTCCCTCCATCGGCAACGGCTCCCCTGGAATAACCGGCCTGCCGCGGCTGTCTTTTATCTTCAATGCGATGCCGCGCGCATCGCCCTGTACGCCAAACAAAGCGCCTTCCGCCAAACCATCAAACGTGACCTGAAAGAATTTCCAATCAGGCTTGTTTTCCGGACGTTCCAAAATGCAATTAACCAATTCAATACTGAAAGGTTTAGTCATTCCCTGGCCGTCACGAATGATCTGTCCGATAGGAAGCGTGTCCATATCGATTGTCTGATCGCGGCTGCCGGCGGCAATGGCGCAGGCAGTGTCGATAATGGCGCCGTGCATACTGACTTTGCCCCACCCCTGTGCGGCGGAAATTGCACTGCCGGGCGCAAACGCCAACGACGCCAAAAGAACGGCACTCGCCCGATTCCTTGAAAAAAACATCGCGACATTCCTTTGACACAGAGAGTCACCAGGCATGCGGCGTGCCCCATGCCTGGTTGATTAAGCCAGCGGTCTCACTTACTGATAAGCCAGAGTGAAGTCGGCTACGGCGGTGAAATCGCCCGGGACGATGGCTGCGGAAGCGCCTTCACCCTGCAGGTAAGCGGAGAAGTTCAGGCTGTTGTTGCCAGTATTCAGCGTCTGTGCCGCAGTCGCCTGACCCAGTTTGATCGGCTGGCCGCCATAAGTGATTGCTACGCCGGCGCCGCTGGCGGTCCCCGCGATACCCAACAGATCTTTGTTGGTTGACGACGCAATGCCGCTGAAGGTGGTTTTAACGGTTTTCAGCGTAGTGGTATCACACTGCTCCAGCTTGATTTCAAACGGACGCGGGTTGGATTTGCCGCCGTTTTTCAACGCCACGTTAGAAACCTGGCCCAGATCTACGGTCTGATCGATCGACTCGGGTGCAATAGAGCATGGCGCATCAATAATAGAACCCGTGAAGGTCACTTTACCGTGTCCCTGATCGGCTGCCTGTGCAAAAGAACTTGCGCCAAATGCAATCACTGCAGCCATCATGATTTTGTTAAGTTTCATAGAACCTATATTCCTTATAAGAAAAAATGCATATTCCAATCAAGAAAAAGAGCAACAGGAAATCTGCTCGCGCTTATATATGCGCAGCCCTGATTCTTTAGCATCTTGCTGGTTGGTTAACTGCCAAAACCAAAGAAACCGACAATAGATACGTCGATAACGGCAAGTCTGCAGCGGTCTACCCATTAATGAATCCGTCATATGAAAAATAAACGAAATCACAACAAGCAGAGACCAATACTTTCTAATCCGCCCTTCTTGTCTGGCGGTGAATATTCTGGCAAATGCCCACCAGCAAAAAAAGTCTTTTTTTGATCAAGACGAACATTCGCAATTTATTTCCTAATTAAAGTTAATTTAGTGTTATTTTTAGGCTCATAGATCGTAAAAAATACTTTTATAGTGCAATATCCTGTTTTTCTCTGTTTCACAATTAATCAGATCGCAAAGCCGCTCTTTGTGAATATAATAAACCAAAACTTTAGGTTTCTGCGTGACACTCCCCCAGCCTGCAAACAGGTAGAAACGGAGTGGGAACCCCCTTTTTTTCAATCCTGATAAATAGATAGGATTTTTCTTGATTCGCGATTTACCTCGTTATTGGTAGGCAGTGAAACTTTGTTTTTTCTTAGGAATACAGCAATCGAAATACAGAGGAAGTGCTATGGAAGCGTTATCTCCAAAACAAAAGGAAATACGGCAATTGCAGCACGATCTGCTGCAAACATTATTCGCGCAGTCGCCCCGTCAATGTCCCGACACCGGACTGCCACCTCAGCATCTGTGGTTGTCTACCCGACAACTGGCCAACGCCGTCAACGTCGGCGTTTACCGCGCCCGGCTACTGCTGTTGGAACTCGTCGCCAAACAAGAAGTGCTCGTAACGGACGGTTCCATCAACAACTCGTTGAGGTGGTACCCCACCGCCCTACTGCCAGCTGACAACAAGGAAATACCAGGAATAGATGCGCCTTATTCTCATTTAACGGAATAACGCTGGCACAGCCAGCCTAATTAGCCCTATTTCGTGGCGGCACCTAGCCAAATGACACTATATAATCGGGATATTATTGTGAGAAAAACAACCATCCTATTTTTACAACACTGCCTGGCATTATCTTTTTTCGTCCTCATTGGTAACGCCAATGCATTTACCTGTAAAACCTCCGACGGCGGGAGCATTGGTCAGGGTGGTTCAATGACGCCGGTCGACGTCAGGGTAAAGATAGGCCCTGAATTGTCCATCGGGAAAAATGAAATCGTCAACGTCAGCCAGGTGACCTGTAAAAACGACGTCGCCAACTGGAAAGATATTTTACTCACCGGCAGCCCGGCGTTGACGATGAACACCGCCATTTTCGGTACGCTTGCCAACGGTATGACAATCAACGGCACCGACTACTTATCCCCGATCCAATCAGGTATCCAGGTGATGACGATTACCGGCCTAAACAGTGCCAGCATTTCCATCAGGGTTTACATCGTGCTCAACCGTTCGCCGACGCAGGATATCAAGGTGAACAAGGGCGACGTCATCGGCCAAATCAACTTTGAACAAAAAAATGACCAGTCAGGTTGCCCAAAATGTGGGCCTTACCGGTGGCGCCTGATCGCCGACAACGACGCCTACTTCGTCACCACCAGTTGCACTATCAACAACGGCCAGCAGATTAACGTCGACTTCGGTCAGATCCGCCAGGACTTTCTCACGCAGGGCGCCAGCGACGCCCAAATCAAACAGGACAAGGCGCTCAGCTACCGGTGTGACGATCAGAGCGCGACACAAGACATTTTGGTTCGCATGGTCAGCGATGCCAGCGGCTTCTCCAGCGATTTCATCAAGACCTCCAATCCTAATGTCGGCGTAGCCATGGTGCACAATGGCGCGGTGGTGAAACCCAACAATACGTTCAGAACGCGCATCGTCAACGGACTGGGCAACGACACCGTCACCTTTGTGCCTGTGAAGAACAATGTGCCTTACACCAGCATCGCCACCGGTCCGATGTCAGGCTCGGCCACGCTGATCTTCAGCGCACCTTGAGACGGGAGCCAGAATGAACATGACGAGGAAAACGCGTTGCGCTCTGCTGTTTACGCTGGGTGTGATCAGCGCCGCCCCCCAGGCCGCCGACCAGGGCACCAAGGTCAGTATCACCGCCACCGTGGTGGCGCCTCCGCCTTGCGTGATCAACGACGGGCGCACTATCGATATCGACTTTGGCAAGGTCGGCATCAAACGTATCGATGGTAATCGCTATATGCAACGCATCGATTACAGCATCAAGTGTGAGTTTCTGGATAACAGCCGCCAGCTGAAAATGAAGATCATGGGCAGCGCGGCGGCCTTTGACAGCAGCGTGTTGAACAGCAGCGTCAATGGGCTGGGCATCAAACTGCTGGCCAACGGCAAGGCTTTCGCCATCAATACGCCGCTGAACATCGATTACGCCAATCCGCCGACGCTTGATGCGGTGCCGGTGAAAAACAGCGCCGTCCCCCTGGCGGAAGGTGACTTCTCCAGCGGCGCCACCATGCTGGTGGACTATTTCTAAAACGCCACGGATGCTGAAAATGAAAAAGCCGCAACGGAAGGTTGCGGCTTTTTCAGGAACCGCACGCGACGATGCGGCAGCGGTGTCAGGGCATTCAGCCGAAGATCCCGCCGAACCACTGGCTCAGCTTCATCATCACCATATCCCAGATGCGGCTGAAGAAGTTGCCCTCTTTCACCTCTTGCATCGCCACCAGCGGGTGCTGCTCGATGGTTTTGCCGTCCAGCTGGAAATCGATGGTGCCGACCACCTGGTTTTTCGCCAGCGGCGCTTCCAGCGTCGGTTGGGTCAGCTTGTAGCTGGCCTTCAGGTTTTTCATCTGCCCTTTCGGAATGGTGACCGAGGCGTCTTTCGCCACGCCGAGCGGCACTTCGCTGACGTCGCCGAACCACACTTTCTGGGTGACGAACGGCTTATCGGCCTTGATCGGCGTCGCGGTTTCATAGAAGCGGAAGCCCCAGGTCAGCAGCTTTTCGCTTTCGCTAAAGCGCACGCGATCGCTCGGCGCGCCTAAAACCACCGAGATCAGACGCATCGGGCCGTCGGTGGCGGACGCCACCAGGTTGTGGCCGGCGCCGCTGGTGTAACCGGTCTTGATGCCGTCGACGTTCAGGTTGCTGCTCCACAGCAGACGGTTGCGGTTAATCTGGCGGATCTTGTTAAAGGTGAACTCTTTCTCTTTATGCAGCGCGTATTCGTCCGGCACGTCGCGGATCAGCGCCTGGCTCAGCAGCGCCATGTCGCGCGCGGTGCTGTACTGCCCTTCCGCATCCAGACCGTGCACCGTCAGGAAGTGGGTATTCTGCAGCCCCAGAGACTTGGCGTAGTTGTTCATCAGGCCGACGAACGAATCCTGGCTGCCCGCCACGTAGTCCGCCAGCGCGATGCTGGCGTCGTTGCCGGACTGGATCACGATGCCCTTATTCAGTTCCAGCACCGGCACCTGATCGCCCGGCTTGATGAACATCAGCGAAGAGCCGCGCAGCGCCGGGTTACCGGGCGCCCAGGCGTCTTTGCCGACGGTGACCATGTCTTCCGGCTTGATCTTGCCGGCCTTGATCGCCTGGCCGATCACGTAGCTGGACATGATCTTGGTCAGGCTGGCGGGATCGAGACGCGTATCGGCATTGCCTTCGGTCAGCACCTTACCGCTGTTGTAATCCATCAGAATGAAGGCCTTGGCGTCTACCTGCGGCGGCGCCGGCGGCTCGGCCGCGTGCACGGCCGGGGCGGCCAGCAACAGGATGCCTACGCTGAAGGTCAGTTTTTTCAGGGAAGTGGATAAGTTTTTTTTCATCATGACGTCGCCAGAGTGTCCATTCAAAACCATTGAAATAGCGTTAACTTTCAAACATGTTCACGTTTTAAGCCAACCAGCGAGAGTGGCCCGGTGCGCGCGTGCCGGCCGCAACCCCCTGCGGCGCCCGTAATGGGTAACGCAACGCACCGAAAATGCCCTTGCTGTGAGTTTATGTGATTTATCTTATTTTTGCAGGGTTTAGCGTGAATTTTCAGCATTTTTACATAACTGTACGCAGGCACGCACTTATCGTTCAAAAAAGCATCGCGACGCGCATTTTCGCATCTACCCACGGCTACACGGCCAAGCATCTGCACCGCTAAACATCTGCGCATCCATACGTCCAAAAAAGATTAATATATTCCATAATGGCATATAGAACCGATATTTGTTCTTTTTAAAGCGCTTATCCTCAGCGCTATCATCCGCACAAAGACTTTTATACCGAATAATCCTGGAGATGAGTCATGGCGATCCCCCATTCCGTCATCGAGATGATTGGCAATACCCCGATGCTGGAACTGACCCAGTTCGATACCGGCCCATGCCGGCTGTTCGTCAAGCTGGAGAACCAAAATCCCGGCGGTTCGATCAAAGACCGCGTGGCGCTGTCGATGATCGAACAGGCCGAGCGCGACGGCAAACTGCAGCCGGGCGGCACCATCATCGAAGCCACCGCCGGCAATACCGGCCTGGGATTGGCGCTGGTGGCGGCGCTGAAAGGCTATAAGCTGCTGCTGGTAGTGCCGGACAAGATGAGCCGCGAGAAGATCTTCCACCTGCGCGCGCTGGGGGTGGAAGTGCTGCTGACCCGTTCGGACGTCGGCAAAGGGCATCCAGCTTACTACCAGGATTACGCCAAACGCCTGGCGGAAGAGATCCCCGGTGCCTTTTATATCGATCAGTTCAACAACCCGGCCAACCCGGCGGCCCATACCACCACTACCGCGCCCGAACTGTGGCGGCAGATGGAGCATGACGTGGACGCCATCGTGGTCGGCGTCGGTTCCGGCGGCACGCTGGGCGGGCTGAGCCGCTATTTCGCCGAGGTTTCGCCGCAGACGGAATTCGTGCTGGCCGACCCTGCGGGTTCAATACTGGCGGACTATCTCGACAACGGCCATATCGGCGAAGCCGGCAGTTGGCTGGTGGAAGGCATCGGCGAAGACTTCGTCCCGCCGCTCAGCGACTTTGACCAGGTGCGCAACGCTTACCGCATCGGCGACGCCGAAGCCTTCACCACCGCGCGCGAGTTGCTGCGCAAGGAAGGCGTGCTGGCGGGATCGTCCACCGGCACCCTGCTGGCCGCCGCCCTGCGTTATTGCCGCGCACAGACCGAACCCAAGCGGGTAGTGACCTTCGTCTGCGACAGCGGCAACAAATACCTGTCTAAAATGTATAACGATCACTGGATGCTGGAACAGGGCCTGCTGAGCAAGCCACAGCACGGCGATCTGCGCGATCTGATCGCCTACCGCCACGACGAGGGCGCCGCCGTTTCCGCCGCGCCGGACGACACGTTGGCGATCGTGCACGCCCGCATGCGGCTGTACGACATCTCGCAGCTACCGGTGCTGGAAGGCGATCGGGTGGTCGGTCTGATCGATGAGTGGGATCTGCTGAACGCCGTTCAGGCCGACGCCGCCCACTTCAGCCTGACGGCCGGCAGCGCGATGACCAAACAGGTTCATACGCTGCAAAAGGAAGCCGGCTACGAGGAATTACAGGCCACCTTCAACCATGGCCACGTCGCGGTGGTGCTCGACGGCGAGCGCTTCCTCGGCCTGATTACCCGCACAGACGTGCTTAACGCCTGGCGCCAAAAATTACGTTAATAAGGACTCATTATGGCCAAGTTTGATACGTTGACCGTTCACGCCGGTTACACCCCGGACGCGACCGGCGCAGTGATGCCGGCGATTTACGCCACCTCTACCTACGCCCAACCGGCGCCGGGCGAGCATACCGGCTATGAGTATTCCCGCAGCGCCAACCCGACGCGCACCGCGCTGGAAAGCGCCATCGCCGAACTGGAAGGCGGCAGCCGCGGTTACGCCTTCGCCTCCGGCCTGGCGGCCTGCTCCACGGTGCTGGAGCTGCTCGATAAAGACAGCCACCTGATCGCGGTAGACGACCTGTACGGCGGCACCTATCGCCTGCTGGAAAAAGTGCGCAGCCACACCGCCGGCCTGCGCGTCACCTACGTGGCGCCGGCGGATCTCGCCGGGCTGGAACAGGCGATCGAGCCGGACACCAAAATGATCTGGGTGGAAACGCCGACCAACCCGCTGCTCAAGCTGGCGGATCTGAGCGCCATCGCCGCGATCGCCAAAAAGCACCAGCTCATCAGCGTGGCGGACAACACCTTCGCCTCGCCGTATCTGCAACGCCCGCTGGATCTGGGCTTTGACGTGGTGGTGCACTCCGCCACCAAATACCTCAACGGCCACTCCGACGTGGTGGCCGGCGTCGCGGCGGTGGGCGATAACCCGGCGCTGGCGGAACAGCTCGGTTTCCTGCAAAACGCGGTCGGCGGCATTCTCGATCCGTTCAGCAGCTTCCTGACGCTGCGCGGCATCCGCACCCTGGCGCTGCGCATGCAGCGTCACAGCGACAGCGCGCTGCGCATCGCCCAGTGGCTGGAGAGCCAGCCGCAGGTGGAAAACGTCTACTATCCCGGCCTGCCGAGCCACCCGCAGCACGAACTGGCGGCGCGCCAGATGACGCGCTTCGGCGGCATGATCTCGGTACGGCTGAAAGGCGACGACGCCTATGCGCGCCGGGTCATCCAGCGTTCGCGCCTGTTCACCCTGGCGGAAAGCCTGGGCGGCGTGGAAAGCCTGATCAGCCAGCCGTTCAGCATGACGCACGCCTCCATTCCGCTGGAACAGCGCCTGGCAACCGGCATCACGCCGCAGCTGGTGCGCCTGTCGGTGGGGATTGAGGATGTGGAAGATCTGATCGCCGATCTGCAGCAGGCGCTGGCGGAATAATCGCCGCATCAGCGCTCGATCAGCCCGGCCGACGCGCCGGGCTTTTTTACGCCCGGCGTTCAGAGGCCGATGACGTCCTGATAAAAACGGTGCGCCACATCGGGATGGGAGCGGATGCGGCCTTTCAGGTAGTTATACCCCACGTCGCGCAGCAGCGGATTGAGCGGATCGCTGGCCGGGCCGCGCGCCTGCGCCGCCAGCTGCGGCGGCAGTTGATACAGAGGCACCACCGCGTCCAGACGCGCGCCGAGGAAGAACGCGATCGATAATCTGTCACTCCCCGCCGGCGGCGTTTCCACCCGGTGCACCGTGGCGCGCAGATAGCCGTTGGTCGCCAGCTCCAGCAGCTCGCCGATGTTCACTACGAAGGTATCTTCACGCGGCTGTGCGTCTATCCACTGCCCCTCGCTGACCTCCACCTGCAGCCCTTTTTGCGCGTCCTGCAGCAGGAAGCTGAGGAAACCGGAGTCCTTGTGCGCGCCGACGCCCTGTGCGCTGGCGGTGGCCTCCCGCCCCGGGTAGCGGATCAGTTTGATGTGCTCGTTGGGCTTCTCGCCGTATAAGCGATCGAAAGCCTGCTCCGGCAGCGACAGCGCCAGCGCGAAAGCGCGCAGCAGCCGCAGCGACATGGCGGTCATCGCCTGTTGCCACTCCAGCAGCAGCGGTTTCAGCGCCGGCAGCGCCGCCGGCCACTGGTTTGGCCCCTGCAGACGCGCCCAGCGCGGCGTGTCGTCAGCCAGCGTCAGCGCCGGGCGTTCGGCGCCGATATCGAACTGCTCGCGCCAGTCAGGCTGCCCGCGCGTGAGTTCCGCCGCCGCCCGGTTGTAACCGCGAAAGTGCGGCGAATGCACCATCTGCACCGCCAGCTTGTCGGCTTCCGGCAGGGCGAAAAATTGTCGCGCGGCGTGCTGCAACCGCGCATTCAACGCGCCGTCCACGCCGTGACCGCGCAGATAGAAGAAACCGACGTCGCGCGCCGCCGCGCGCAAATCGTCAAGAAAAGCGCGCCGCCGGCGCGCATCACCGTCAAGCTGCGAAAGATCCAGCAGCGGCAACGTCTTCAGCGTCGTCAGGTGCGTCATCATGCGGTTCCTCTTCTTCCCCGATTACGATCGGGCTGCCGTACAGGCGAATAATCAACATTGACCCTCCCCAGCGGGTGGCTGCATTTGCCCCATAGTTACCACCGCGCTCGCCGGGGCGGCCAATATTGTTGCGTTCTAAGATATGCAAACGTTCAACAAACTGTCGCAAAACCGTCATCAATGTTTCTTATGCTCTGCGCAATTTCGCCGACGCCGCTGGCTGGCGACGTGCGCTATCCGCTATCCTGTAAACGACCTCATACCCTGCTTGCCGGAGAAATACTGATGGATTTAGCCTTATTCGACCTGGATGAAACCCTGATTGACGATGACAGCGCCAGCCTGTGGATCCGCTGGCTGGTCGGCCAGGGGTTCGCGCCGGCGGAGCTGGAACTGCAGGAGCAGCAACTGATGCAGCTCTATTATCAGGGCAAGCTGTCGATGGAGGACTACATGCAGGCCACGCTGGCGCCGCTGACCGGCCTGAGCGTGCAAACCGTGGCCGGCTGGGTGCAACGCTACATCCGGCGCGACATCCTGCCGCGCGTCTATCCCGCCGCCCGTGAACGCCTGCAGTGGCACCGCGAACGCGGCGACTGCATCCTGGTGGTCTCCGCCACCGGCGAACACCTGGTGGCGCCGATCGCCGAACAGCTCGGCGCCGACGATGCGCTGGCGATCGGCGTGGAAATCAGCGACGGCCGCTTCACCGGCAACACCTACGGCACCATGACCTATCAACAGGGCAAGGTGATCCGCCTGCAGCACTGGCTGGCGCAGCACCCGCATCTGAAGTTCGAGCACAGCCACGGCTACAGCGACTCTCTCAACGACAAGGCGATGCTGCAATTCGTCGACAGCGCCACGGTGATCAATCCCGACAGCGAACTGAGCGCGCTGGCGGCGGAGCACGGCTGGGAAGTGTGCCGCTGGGAGCGTTGAGCGGCAGACAAAAAATGCCCTGCGGTGTGACAAAAAGCGCATTGTGGCGTAGGTATTAAGGGTCTTTAATCCGCTAACGGAGTTATCCCATGCTGACCATTTGGGGTCGTGAGAATTCGAACAACGTCAGGAAGGTGCTGTGGTGCGCCGCCGAACTGGGGCTGAGCTATACCCACATCAACGCCGGCGGGGCGTTTGGCAAGGTCAACGAAGAGAGTTACCGCGCGCTGAACCCGAACGGCCTGGTGCCGTTACTGCAGGACGATGACTTCGTGCTGTGGGAGTCCAACACCATCGTGCGCTACCTGGCGGCGAAATTCGGCGACGCGACGTTCTATCCGCAAGATCTGCAGGCGCGCGCCGCCGCCGAGAAATGGATGGACTGGACCACCTCGACCATCGCTCCGGCCTTCACCATCGTCTTTTGGGGCCTGATCCGCACTGCGCCAGAGTTGCGCGACATGGCGAAAATCGAAGCGGCGATCGCCACGCTGGAAAAACACTTCGCCGTCATTGAACAGACGCTGGCGCACCAGCCTTACCTCTCCGGCGACGCGTTCGGCTTCGGCGATATCCCGCTCGGCAGCTTCGCCTACGCCTGGTTCGAAATGCCGATCGCCCGCCGCCCGCGGCCGAACATGGAGCGCTGGTATCAGCAACTGCGCGCACGCCCGGCCTATCAGCGCGGCGTGATGAGCGAGCTCACCTGACGCGTGCGGGGCGTTACGACGCCCCGACCTTCAGCAGCTTGCCGTCCCGTTCGTCCGTCAGCAGATACAGGTAGCCGTCCGGCCCGCTGCGCACCTCGCGAATGCGTTCGCCGCGATCGCCCAGCAGCCGCTCTTCCGCCACCACTTTGTCCCCCTCCAGCGTCAGGCGAATCAGTGCCTTTTGCGCCAGTGCGCCGATGAACAGCGAATGCCGCCAGGCGGGGAAACGCTGTCCGTCATAAAACGCCATGCCGCTGAGGCCGGGCGAAACCCGCCAATAGTGCAGCGGCTGTTCGGTGCCGGGCACCCGTTCTCCTTTGGCCTCCGGGATCGGCTGGCCGGAATAGTTGATGCCATAGGTGGCCAGCGGCCAGCCGTAGTTTTTACCCGGCAGCGGGATATTGAGCTCATCGCCGCCGCGCGGACCGTGCTCATGCTCCCAGATCGCGCCGCTCCACGGGTTCAGCGCCAACCCTTGCGGATTGCGGTGGCCGTAAGACCAAACCTCCGGGCGTTTACCTGCCTGGCCGACCCAGGGGTTGTCCGGCGGTACCGCGCCTTCGGCGGTCAGCCGCACCAGCTTGCCCTGCAGTTTGTCAGTCTCCTGCGCCGTCGGCCGCTGGTTGTTTTCGCCCAGCGCGATAAACAGGTAGCCCTGCCGATCGAACGCCAGCTTGCCGCCAAAGTGATTGCCGACCGACAGCTTGGGTTGCTGACGGAAGATCACCTTAAAGTTTTCCAGCCGCGCGCCGTCGTCGCTCAGGCGGCCATAGCCGACCGCCGTGCCGGCTTTGCCGCCCTCGCCCGGTTCGGCGAAACTCAGGTACACCCGGCGGCTGGCGGCGAAGTCGGGAGCCGGCAACACCTCCAGCAGGCCGCCCTGCCCCTCGGCGTAGACCTGCGGCACGCCGGCGATCGGCGGCGACAGGCCCTTGCCCTGCAGCCACAGCCGCAGCCGGCCGGGCCGTTCGGTGATAAGCAGGCCTTGTTCCGCCGGCAAGAAGGCCAGCGACCATGGGTGTTCCAGGCCGTCCTGCAATTGGCTGACCGTCGGCGCGGCGTGCAGCAGGCCGCTGCACAGCAGCAAACCGGCCAGCAGAGTCAATCGGGGCATGGCGTCCTCCTGAAGATGAAATGACCCGTTTAGTGTAGCCCAGCCCGTCGCAATGGGTGTTTACATTACATTTCAACGGGTTGCCTTTTAGCCGCAGTGTGCTTAAGTTAATCCATAACCCAGGAGGAAAAATGGACATTACCGTTACCGACGCGATTGACGAACATACCCTCGATGCGATCAGGCAAGGCCTGCGCGCTTACAACCTGCCGCATATCGACGCCAGCCACCGCAAGCCGCTCAGCGTCTATGCGCGCGACGAGGCCGGCACGGTGATCGGCGGGCTGACCGCCGAAACCTGGGGCAACTGGCTGAGCATCGAGTGGCTGTGGGTGGCGGATACCCAGCGCGGCAGCGGCCTCGGCGGCCGGCTGATGCGCGCCGCCGAGCACGAGGCGCAGGCGCGCGGCTGCCGCTACGCCCGTCTCGACACCTTCAGCTTCCAGGCGCGACCGTTCTACGAAAAGCTCGGCTATCAGCTGCAAATGACGCTGAAAGAGTATCCGGTGGAACATGAGTGCTATTTTCTTACCAAAACCCTGACTGATTGATGGATGGACAGATGGACAGCAAAAGCATGGTGGTGAACTGTGTGGCGTACAAAGCCGGCCAACGGCTGGGCGAAGTGACCATCGACGATATCAGCGAGGTGGTCAAACAACCGGACACCTTCGTCTGGCTGGGGTTGCGGCAGCCGGAACCGGCGTTTATGCGCAAGGTGCAGGAGGAGTTCGGCCTGCACGATTTGGCGATCGAAGACGCGCTGTGTGCGCACCAGCGGCCGAAGCTGGAGACCTACGGCGACTCGCTGTTCATCGTGGTGAAAACCGCGCAGTGGGGCGAGCACGACGAAATCGAATACGGCGAAACCCACTTCTTCGTCGGCAAAAACTTTCTGGTGACGGTGCGCCACGGCGCCTCACCCAGCTATGCGCCGATCCGCGCCAAGGCGGAAGAGAACCACAAGCAGATGTGCCGCGGGCCGGGCTTCGCCCTCTATTCGGTGTTGGACTTCGTGGTGGATAACTACCGCAGCGTGGTAACGCGCTTCGAGAGCACCATCGAGAACATCGAAGCCAACATGTTTCAGTCGGAGTTCGATCAGGCGGCGATCGAGAACGTCTATACCCTGCGCCGCCACCTGCTGGCGCTGCGCAACGCCGCGCTGCCGATGGATGAAATCTGCAACCAGCTGATCCGTCTGCACGAAGAAGTGATCCCGAAAGAGCTGCGCGCCTACGTGCGCGACGTGCAGGATCACGCGCATCAGGTGGTCAGCAACATCGACGACATGCGCGAAATGCTGACCAACGCCATGCACGTCAATCTGGCGCTGGTGACGGTCAAACAAAACGAAGTGGTGAAACGGCTGGCGGGGTGGGGGGCGATTTTGGCTATCCCGACGGTGATCTTCAGCCTGTACGGCATGAACTTCGCCGACATGCCGGAGTTGAAATTCCCGTGGGCCTATCACGCCACGCTGGGGGCGACCGCCGTCGGCTGTATTTTCCTGTATCAGAAGCTGAAGAAATCAGGCTGGCTGTAAGCGCCAAAACGGCGGATTTTCCCGCCGGAGAAACGATCGGCGGGGCAGCCGGATCCGCCGACTGCCCCGCAGCTTCAATACAGCATCGGCCGCCGATCGCGATGCACATGATTGTAGCGGCCGATGCGCTTGTCATCGGCCGTACTGATATCCATTTCCGCCAGCGCCATGCCTTCGCCAGCCAGGCTCTGCGTCAACGGGTAGCCATCGGCATCGACGATCACCGAACCGCCGATCCACGCAACGCCGCGCTCCGTTTCGCAGCGATCGCACACCGCGATGAACAGCCGATTGACGGCGGCGTTGGCCTGCGCCTTCACCATCTCCGCCGGCCGTTCGCCCTGCGGACGCGGCGCCTGCGGCCAGTTGACCGGCGCGCACAGCAGCTGAGCGCCGGCCAGCGCCGGCAGCCGCACCCACTCCGGGAATTCAAGATCGTAGCAGATCATCACCGCCAACCGGCCAAAGCGGGTCTCGACGACCGGTGGCGGCCGATCGCCGGGGGTAAAGATCGTGCTCTCCTCATGCCACAGGTGGGCCTTGCGATAAATCGCCCTGACCCCCTGCGCATCGATCAATGCCGCGCTGTTGGCCACCCCGCCATCGGGCAGCCGCTCGCAGAAACCGGCGACGATCGCCACATCCAACTCACGCGCCAGGGCCCCCCACAGGCTGAGGCTGGGCCCGTCTTCGCTCTCGGCCAACGCCCGCGCCTCCGCCTTATCGCGCAACACATAGCCGCTGTTCACCAACTCCGGCAACACGATGACGTTGGCGCCGCGCTGCGCCGCATGACGGATCGCCTGAGCGGACTGCGCCCGATTATGCTCTGCTTCCCCTACCCGCAGCGCTAACTGGCAGCATGCGACGCTGATTTTACCCATGGCTCACCTTCTCCTTACCCTCACCGTTAAACCGACAGGGCGGCGATGCGCCCTGCTCCTCAGTAAATCAGTAAAGGCGCCGTGATAAAAGCCCGGATCGCGCCTCAGCGTTCAGTTTGAGCCTGCAGCTGCGGCGTCGGGCGGCTCAGCAGGCTGCCCAGCACGAAGGCGACGCCGCCGCCCAGCAGACCGCCGTAGATCGGGCTGTTGGCGTCGATGCCGTGCCAGATCATCAGCCCCACCACGCACAGGCTGCCGGTCAGCATGCTGGCGATGGCCCCAACGCTGGTGGCGCGCGGCCAGAAGATCGCCCCCACCAGCGGGATCAGCATGCCGCCCACCAACAGGTTGTAAGCCAGCGTCAGCGCCGCCAGTACGTCGCGCACCACAAACGCCAGCCCCAGCATGACCGCGCCCATGAAAAGCGTGGTGAAGCGCCCGGCGGCCAGCCCGCCGGAAGGTTTACGGCGGATGGCCGGCAGCACGTCCTCCAGCGCGATGGTCGAAGACGCCAACAGGCAGGCGCTGGCAGTGGACATCAGCGCCGCCAAGGCCGCGGCGGCCACCAGCCCGCTGACGCCAACCGGCAACACCGCCTGCGCGATGGCGGCGAAGGCGCCGTCGGTGTTGCTGAGCGACGGCAGCACGATCTTGCTGGCCATGCCGATCAGCGCGCCGGTCACGCCGTACAGCACGCAATAGACGCCCGCCCCCAGCCCGGCGAAGCGCGCCACATTGGCGCTGCGGGCGGTGAACACCCGCTGCCAGATGTCCTGGCCGATCAGAATGCCGAAGAAGTAGATCAGGAAGAACACCAGAATGGTGTCCAGCCCGATCGACGACAGCTGGTAGTAACCGGCGGGCAGCAGGCTGGTGAACGCCTCCCAGCCGCCGGCCTTGACGATGCTCATCGGCATCAGCACCAGCATCATGCCGACGGTCATGATGATGAACTGAATGATGTCGGTCAGCGTCAGCGACCACATGCCCCCCAGCGTCGAATACAGCACCACCAGCCCGCCGCCGAGCAGGATAGACGCGCTGAACGACAGGCCGAACATCACCTGCATCACGCTGCCGATGGCGATGATCGAGGTCACCGCCACCATAAGGTCATACGCCAGCATGATCGCGCCGCTGGTGACCCGCGCCGCCGGGTGATAGCGCCGCGACAGCACCTGGCTGACGGTATACAGCTTCAGTTTGAGCAGCGGCTTGGCCAGCACCAGACTCAGCACCACAATGCCCAGCCCCAGCGCGCCGCACAGCCAGACGCCGGAGATGCCGTAGGTGTAGCCGAGCTTGACGCTGCCGATGGTCGACGCGCCGCCGAGCACCACCGCCGACAGCGTGCCCAGATACAGCCCCGGCCCCAGGTTGCGCCCGGCCACCAGATACGCCTCTTTGGAATTGGCGCGGCGAATGCCCATCCACCCCACCGCGCCTATCACCAGAAAGTAAAACACCACGACCAGCAGATCGAGATTCATGGGTACCTCCACTCCGTAGTTATTGTTATCAGGGGCCCCGACGCAACCGCTCCGCCGGTAGAGTCAGTGCGCCGGCCTCAGCGGGCCGGCAGCACGCACAGCATTTCAAACAGCAGGTTGGCCGCCAGCAGCGCGGTGTTACCGGAGCGATCGTAAGGCGGCGACACCTCCACCACGTCGCCGCCGACCAGGTTCAGTCCATGACAGCCGCGCACGATCTCCAGCCCTTGCCAGACCGACAGCCCGCCGACCTCCGGCGTGCCGGTGCCCGGTGCGAAGGCCGGATCCAGCCCGTCGATATCGAAGCTGAGATAAACCGGCGCTTCGCCCATCTGTTCGCGGATCTCCGCCATCAGCGGTGTCAGCGACCGGTGCCAGCAGGCCTCGGCCGGCACCACACGAAAGCCCTGGCGGCGTGACCAGTCGAAGTCGTCCGCCGCATAGCCACTGCCGCGCAGGCCAATCTGCACCACCTTTTCCGGCGCCAGCAGCCCTTCCTCAAACGCGCGGCGGAAGGTGGTGCCGTGCGCCAGCTGTTCGCCGAACATCTCCTCGTTGGTATCGGAATGCGCATCGACGTGGATCAGCCCGACCGGGCCATGACGACGGGCGACGGCGCGCAGCACCGGCAGCGTCAGGGTGTGATCGCCGCCGAGCGTCAACGGCGTGCAGCCGTGCGCCAGGATCTCGTGGTAAGCCGCCTCGATGCGCTGCACGCTGTCCGCCAGGCTGTAGGGGTTGATGGCGACATCCCCCAGATCGGCCACCTGCAGCCGTTCAAACGGCGCAGAGCCGGTGCCCATGTTGTAAGGACGGATCATCACCGATTCCTGGCGGATCTGGCGCGGGCCATAGCGAGTGCCGCTGCGGTTGGAGGTGCCGATATCGAGCGGAATGCCGACAAAGGCGGCGTCCAGACCGCGCGCCTGTTCTGCCGCGGGCAGGCGCATCATGGTGGGGAGGCCGGCAAAGCGCGGCATATCGTTACCGCTTTGGGGTTGGTTCAGCATGGCGTTTCCTTGTCGTTATCTGCGATGGATTGAAACATTTGAGCAACATTCGCAGGCTACCCTGTTGGCCACCTCGGCTACCATTCCCGCTTTTGCATGTAAACATCGGAAAACGCGATGCAACTAACCCATTGAAGTATTGATTTTTATTTCAACTTCATGCCATAAGAAAGGCCATATCTTCAGCGCCGCACCTATTTCTTCGATGTTAAAAATAGGTTAACCGGCCGACGTTCTGCGGAGGGGGAATGCTCACCAACCTAAGCGATATCGATCTGAAACTGCTGCGGGTGTTCGTCGCGGTAGCGGAAGCCCAGGGCGTCAGCGCCGCGCAGGAAGCGCTGCTGATGAACCAATCCACCATCAGCACCCATCTGGCCTCGTTGGAAACCCGACTGGGTTTTCGCCTGTGCCAACGCGGGCGCTCCGGCTTCCGGCTGACGCCCAAGGGCGAACGCATGCTGATCGCCTGCCGTTCGCTGTTCAACGCCGCCCGCGACTTCACCCGGGTCAGCCAGTCGCTGAACGGCCTGCTGACCGGCGATCTGCAAATCGGTCTGGTGGACAATCTGGTTTCGCTGCCGGGCAATCCGTTCAGCCAGGCCATCAAGCACTTTCAGCGGCGCCATCAGGACGTGCAATTGCAGTGCCGCATCTGTTCGCCGAACGAGATTGAGCAAGGGCTGCTGCACCAGCAGCTCGATCTGGGCATCGGCTACTTCGGCCAACAGCTGGAGGAGTTACGTTATCAGCCGTGGCTGGAGGAAATACAGGCAATCTACTGCAGCACGGATCACCCACTGTTCGCGGTGGAAGAACCCGAGCGCGAGCAGATTGAAAACGCGCGCTGGGTCAAGCGCGGCTACCTGCTGGCGCAGCAGCTGTGCCCGATCGCGCCGCCTCACTTGGCGGCGGTGGCTCACCATATGGAAAGCGTCGCCCATCTGGTGCTGAGCGGTACCTGTCTTGGCTATCTGCCCACCCACTACGCGGCGCGCTGGGTGGAACAGGGGCTGCTGCGGCAGTTGGGCGGCACGGCGCTCTCTTATCGCGCCACGCTTAGCCTGGTCAGCCGCCCCGTCCAGCCCAACGAGGCGTTGAACGCGCTGCTGGAGGATTTGGCGCGCGCCGGCGAAAAAAAGCCCCGCATGCGCGGGGCCTGACGGACGTTAACTGACCGGCATACGCGCCGGATCGGGATACTGATACTCAAAACCCAGCTCGTTGCAGATGCGGTTGCCGTCCACCAGCCGCTCATCCTGCTCCGCCTCGTCGGCGAACTGCGGCGGCTCCAGATGCAACTGCTCGGCCAGCGCCGGATAAAATTCGCGCTTGGCCGGATGACGCGGCGCGCACAGGTTGTACACGTGGCCGCCCTTCGGCAGCTTCAGCAACAGTTGGATGGCGGCGATGACGTCGTCCTGGTGCACCAGATTTACCCCCTGCGAACCGCCCTTCACGTCGAGTTTGCCCGCCAGGAAGCGGCCGGGGTGACGATCGGCGCCCACCAGCCCCGCCAGGCGCAGAATGTCCACCGAGGTGTTCGGCAATTCATGCAGCCAACGTTCCAGCTCGGCCAACACTCGCCCTGACGGCGAGACCGGCCGCAACGGCGACTCTTCGCGCAGCGTGCCTGCGGTTTCGCCGTACACCGAGGTGGAACTGGTGAAGATCACCCGCGGCACGCCAAAGGCCATCGCGCTGTCCACCAGCATGCGCACCGCATTGAAATAGTTTTCGCTGCCTTCGACGGTGCGGCGAGCGGGCAGTGTCACCACCAACGCATCCACGCGCAGCAGCGATTCCAGATCGTCCGGATCGCACACCAGCTCCGGCGTCAGTTCCAGTTGGTAGCATTCGATGCCGCTCATGCGCGCGGCCTCGACGCCGTCCGGCGTGGTTTTGCTACCGACCACGTCATACCCGCGCCCCATCAGCGACAGCGCCAACGGCATGCCCAGCCAACCCAAACCAATAATGGCTACCTTTTTCATCCTCTTCCTCTCCTGAAGATCGCAGCGCCCTACCCCTAAGGCTACGCCACTGCGCACGGCGATACAATCTGCCCGGCTTAAGGTCAGGTAAAGCTGTCTGTGGCTAATAACCTAACCTGTTTCAATAAATTAAATTTATGACGTTAAAAAAGGGTTGCGCGGTGGACAGCGGATAGTTTAGCTTAATTGGCATACGGTTTTTACCGGCTTTTGATTAGAGAAAAACACCATGACACGCGTTCAGTTCAACCACCATCATCACCATCACCCTGACTAGTCTTTCAGGCGATGAGTGCTGGAAGACGGTTTGTTAATCTTCCAGTGGCGCGCAGAACGCAAGAGAGAGCCCTCGGAAGATTTCTTCCGAGGGTTTTTTTTTGGCTCCGGACAGACAGAAAGAATAGTTTTTACAATAAATTCATAAAATTACAGATTAAACAGAGGTTACCATGCTGGACAAGACACGTTTACGGATCGCAATGCAGAAGTCGGGCCGCCTGAGCGATGAATCCCAGGAACTGCTGGCGCGCTGCGGCATCAAGATCAACCTGCAGCAGCAGCGTCTGATCGCCTTCGCCGAGAACATGCCGATCGATATCCTGCGCGTGCGCGACGACGATATTCCGGGCCTGGTGATGGACGGCGTGGTCGATCTCGGCATCATCGGCGAAAACGTGCTGGAAGAAGAGCTGCTCAGCCGCCGCGCCCAGGGCGAAGACCCGCGTTACTTCACGCTGCGCCGCCTCGATTTCGGCGGCTGCCGCCTGTCGCTGGCCACCCCGCTCGACGCCGAATACGCCGGCCCGCAAAGCCTGCAGGACGCCCGCATCGCCACCTCTTACCCGCACCTGCTGAAGCAATACCTCGACAAGCAGGGCGTGCGCTTCAAATCTTGCCTGCTGAACGGCTCGGTGGAAGTGGCGCCGCGCGCCGGTCTGGCCGACGCCATCTGCGATCTGGTCTCTACCGGCGCCACGCTGGAGGCCAACGGCCTGCGTGAAGTAGAAGTGATCTACCGCTCCAAGGCTTGCCTGATCCAGCGCGACGGCGAAATGCCGGAAGCCAAACAGCAGCTGATCGATCGCCTGATGACCCGCATTCAGGGCGTGATCCAGGCGCGTGAATCCAAATACATCATGCTGCACGCGCCGAGCGAGAAACTGGACGAGATCGTCGCGCTGTTGCCGGGCGCCGAGCGCCCGACCATTCTGCCGCTGGCCGGCGCGCAGAACCGCGTGGCGATGCACATGGTGAGCAGCGAAACCCTGTTCTGGGAAACCATGGAAAAACTGAAAGCGCTCGGCGCCAGCTCGATTCTGGTGCTGCCGATTGAAAAGATGATGGAGTAACGCCATGTCGACCTTCAACACGCCGATCGATTGGGCGACCAGCAGCGCCGAACGCCAGGCCGAGCTGCTGATGCGCCCGGCCATCGCCGCCTCTGACAGCATCACCCGCACGGTGAGCGAGATCCTCGACAACGTGAAGGCCAACGGCGATCGGGCGCTGCGCGACTATAGCGCCCGTTTCGACAAGGCGGAAGTCTCGGCGCTGCGCGTCAGCGCCGAGCAGATCGCCGCCGCCGCCGCGCGGTTGGGCGACGACATCAAACAGGCGATGGCGGTGGCCGTCGCCAACGTGGAAACCTTCCACAACGCGCAGCGACTGCCGCCGGTGGACGTCGAAACGCAACCGGGCGTGCGCTGCCAACAGGTGACCCGCCCCATCGACTCGGTCGGCCTGTATATTCCCGGCGGATCGGCGCCGCTGTTCTCCACCGTGCTGATGCTGGCGACGCCGGCACGCATCGCCGGCTGCCGCCGGGTGGTGCTGTGCTCACCGCCGCCGATCGCCGATGAGATCCTGTATGCGGCTCAGCTGTGCGGCGTGCAGGAAGTGTTTCAGGTCGGGGGCGCGCAGGCGATCGCTGCCCTGGCGTTCGGCACCGAGAGCGTGCCGCGCGTGGCGAAGATCTTCGGGCCGGGCAACGCCTTCGTGACCGAAGCCAAGCGGCAGGTCAGTCAGCGCCTTGATGGCGCGGCCATCGACATGCCGGCCGGCCCTTCGGAGGTGCTGGTGATCGCCGACGCCGGCGCCACTCCGGCGTTCGTCGCTTCCGATCTGCTGTCGCAGGCCGAACACGGCCCGGATTCGCAGGTGATCCTGCTGACGCCGGACGCGGCAATGGCGCAAGCGGTGGCCGAAGCGGTGGAAAGTCAGCTGGCCGAGCTGCCACGCGCCGAGACCGCCCGTCAGGCGCTGGCGAGCAGCCGCCTGATCGTAGCGCGCGATCTGGCTGAGTGCGTGGCGATCAGCAACCGCTACGGCCCGGAGCACCTGATTATTCAGACCCGCAATGCGCGCGAACTGGTGGACGGCATCACCAGCGCCGGTTCGGTGTTCCTCGGCGACTGGTCGCCGGAATCCGCCGGCGATTACGCCTCCGGCACCAACCACGTGCTGCCGACCTACGGCTACACCGCCACCTGCTCCAGCCTTGGGCTGGCCGATTTCCAAAAACGCATGACGGTGCAGGAGCTGACGCCGCAGGGCTTCAGCAACCTGGCCGCCACCATCGAGACGCTGGCTGCCGCCGAGCAGCTGATCGCCCACAAGAACGCCGTGACCCTGCGCGTCGCCGCCCTGAAGGAGCAAGCATGAGCATCGAAAAACTGGCGCGCGCCAACGTTCGCGAGCTGACCCCTTATCAATCGGCGCGCCGCCTCGGCGGCAAGGGCGACGTATGGCTGAACGCCAACGAATACCCGATCGCCCCGGAATTCCAGCTGACCGCGCAAACCTTCAACCGCTATCCGGAGTGCCAGCCGGCGCAGGTGATCGAACGCTACGCCGCCTATGCCGGGGTGAAGAAAGAGCAGGTGCTGGTCAGCCGCGGTGCCGATGAAGGCATCGAGCTGCTGATCCGCGCCTTCTGCGAGCCGGGCAAAGACGCCATTCTGTTCTGCCCGCCGACCTACGGCATGTACGCCGTCAGCGCCGAAACCTTTGGCGTGGAGCGCCGCACCGTGGCCGCCAAAGAGGACTGGCAGCTGGATCTGCCGGCCATCGCGGACAGCCTGGACAACGTGAAGCTGATCTACGTCTGCAGCCCGAACAACCCGACCGGCAACCTGATCGACCCGGACTCTCTGCGCAGCCTGCTGGAGCTGGCCAAAGGCAAGGCGATCGTCGCGGTGGACGAAGCCTATATCGAGTTTTGCCCGCAGGCTTCGGTAGCCGGTTGGTTGAGCGACTACCCGCACCTGGCTATTTTGCGTACGCTGTCGAAGGCCTTTGCGCTGGCCGGCCTGCGCTGCGGCTTTACGCTCGCCAATGAAGATCTGATTGCCCTGCTGCTGAAGGTGATCGCCCCTTACCCGCTCTCGACGCCGGTGGCGGATATCGCCGCGCAGGCGCTGAGCGAAGAAGGTATCCGCACCATGCGCCAGCGCGTCACCGACATCGCAGCCACCCGCAGCTGGCTGCAGCAACAGCTGGAGAAATGCGCCTGCGTCGAGCAGGTTTTCGCCAGCGACAGCAATTACCTGCTGGCTCGCTTCACCGCCTCAAGTAATGTGTTTAAAAGCTTGTGGGATCAGGGCATTATCTTACGAGACCAAAACAAACAGCCCGGGTTGTCCGGCTGCCTGCGCATCACCATAGGCACCCGCGACGAATGTCAACGCGTGGTGGACGCCTTGTCCGCCCTGCCCGGCGCCAACCAGACTCGCCAGGAGCCAATGTGAGCCAAAAAATCCTCTTTATCGATCGTGACGGCACGCTGATCGCCGAGCCACCGGAAGATTTCCAGGTTGACCGCCTGGATAAGCTGGCGCTCGAGCCAGACGTGATCCCTTCCCTGCTGGCGCTGCAGCAGGCGGGGTATCAGCTGGTGATGATCACCAATCAGGATGGGCTCGGCACCGCCAGTTTCCCGCAGGAGACCTTCGATCCGCCGCACAACCTGATGATGCAGATCCTCAGCTCCCAGGGCATTCAGTTCGCCGATGTGCTGATTTGCCCGCACCTGCCGGCGGACAACTGCGACTGCCGCAAGCCGAAAACCGCGCTGGTGAAAGGCTACCTTGAACCCGGCGTGCTCGATACCGCCCACAGCTACGTGATCGGCGATCGGCCGACCGATGTGCAGCTGGCGGAAAACATGGGCATCCAGGGGCTGCGTTACCAGCGCGGCGTGCTGGGCTGGAAAGAGATCGTGCGCCAGTTGACCCTGCGTGACCGTCACGCGCGGGTTAATCGCGTGACCAAAGAGACGCAGATCGACGTCAACGTCTGGCTGGATCGCGAAGGCGGCAGCAAGATCAAAACCGGCGTCGGCTTCTTCGATCACATGCTGGATCAGATCGCCACCCACGGCGGCTTCCGCATGGAGATCGACGTCAAAGGCGACCTGTATATCGACGATCACCACACGGTAGAGGACACCGGCCTGGCGTTGGGTGAAGCGCTAAACAAGGCGCTCGGCGACAAGCGCGGCATCGCCCGCTTCGGCTTCGTGCTGCCGATGGACGAATGCCTGGCGCGCTGCGCGCTGGATATCTCCGGCCGCCCGCACCTGGAGTACAAGGCCGAGTTCAACTATCAGCGCGTCGGCGATCTCAGCACCGAAATGGTCGAGCACTTCTTCCGTTCGCTCTCTTACACCATGGGCTGCACGCTGCACCTGAAGACCAAGGGCAAAAACGACCACCACCGGGTCGAGAGCCTGTTCAAAGTGTTTGGCCGCACGCTGCGCCAGGCGATCCGCGTCGAGGGCAATACCCTGCCGAGTTCGAAAGGAGTGCTGTGATGAACGTGGTGATTTTGGATACCGGCTGCGCCAACCTGGCCTCCGTCACCTACGCGGTGCGGCGCCTGGGTTATCAGCCGGAGGTGAGCCGCGATCCGGAGATCGTGCTGCGCGCCGACAAGCTGTTCCTGCCGGGCGTCGGCACTGCGCAGGCGGCGATGGATCAGCTGCGCGAGCGCGATTTGATCGAACTGATCAGGGCCTGCACGCAGCCGGTGCTGGGCATTTGCCTCGGCATGCAGCTGCTGGCGGCCAGCAGCGAAGAGAACGGCGGCGTGACCACGCTCGGCCTTATCGATACGCCGGTCAAGCAGATGACCGACTTCGGCCTGCCGCTGCCGCACATGGGCTGGAACCAGGTGTCCGCGCAGGCGGGCCACCATCTGTTCCGCGGCATCGATGACGGCGCCTACTTCTATTTCGTACACAGCTATGCGATGCCGATATGCCCCAGCACCATCGCCCAGGCGAACTACGGCGAGCCCTTCACCGCCGCCGTGCAAAAAGACAATTTCTTCGGCGTGCAGTTTCATCCAGAACGATCTGGAGCGGCCGGCGCGCAACTGTTGAAAAACTTTCTGGAGATGTAGGCAGCATGATTATTCCGGCTTTGGATTTGATCGACGGCAACGTGGTGCGTTTGCATCAGGGCGATTACGGCCAACAGCGCGACTACGGCAACGATCCGCTGCTGCGCCTGCAGGACTATCAACAACAGGGCGCCCAGGTGCTGCACCTGGTCGATTTGACCGGCGCCAAGGATCCGGCGGCGCGCCAGATCCCGCTGCTGCGCAAACTGCTGGCGGGGGTTGAGGTGCCGGTGCAGGTCGGCGGCGGCATCCGCAACGAACAAGACGTCAGTGCCCTGCTGGAGGCCGGCGCCACGCGCGTGGTGATCGGCTCCACCGCGGTGAAACAGCCGCAGTTGGTGCAAAGCTGGTTCGAGCGCTACGGCGCCGACGCGCTGGTGCTGGCGCTGGACGTGCGCATCGACGCGCAGGGCGTGAAGCGCGTGGCCATCAGCGGCTGGCAAGAAGACTCCGACGCCACGCTGGAACAGGTGGTGGAACAGTTCCTGCCCTACGGGCTCAAGCACGTGCTGTGCACCGATATTTCGCGCGACGGCACGCTGGCCGGTTCCAACGTGGCGCTGTATCAGGAAATCAGCCGCCGTTATCCGCAGGTGGCCTTCCAGGCCTCGGGCGGCATCGGCAATCTGGACGACATCGCCCAGCTGCGCGGCAGCGGCGTTGCCGGCGTGATCGTGGGGCGCGCCCTGCTGGAAGGTAAATTTAGCGTTGAGGAGGCGATCGCATGCTGGCAAAACGGATAATCCCGTGCCTGGATGTTAAAGACGGGCAAGTGGTGAAAGGCGTGCAGTTCCGCAACCACGAAATCATCGGCGACATCGTGCCGCTGGCGCAGCGCTATGCGCAAGAAGGCGCGGACGAGCTGGTATTTTACGATATCACCGCCTCGAGCGACGGCCGGGTGGTGGACAAAAGCTGGGTGTCGCGCGTGGCGGAGGTGATTGATATTCCGTTCTGCGTCGCCGGCGGCATTAAAAGCGCCGAGGACGCCAGCCAGATCCTGTCTTTCGGCGCCGACAAGATTTCGATCAACTCGCCGGCGCTGGCCGATCCTGAGCTGATTAGCCGCCTGGCTGAACGCTTTGGCGTGCAGTGCATCGTGGTGGGCATCGACACCTGGTTCGACAGTGAAACCGGCAAGTATCACGTCAACCAATATACCGGCGACGAGAGCCGCACCCGCATCACCCAGTGGGAAACCCTCGACTGGGTGCAGGAAGTGCAGCGCCGCGGCGCCGGTGAGATCGTGCTGAACATGATGAACCAGGACGGCGTGCGCAACGGTTACGATCTGCAGCAGCTGCGCCGGGTGCGCGAGGTCTGCAAGGTGCCGCTGATCGCCTCCGGCGGCGCAGGCACCATGGAACACTTCCTGGAAGCGTTCCGCGATGCGGACGTCGACGGCGCGCTGGCGGCGTCGGTGTTCCACAAACAAATCATCAATATCGGCGAACTGAAAAGGTTCCTGGTTGAACAAGGCGTGGAGATTCGCGTGTGCTGACAGAACAACAGAGAAACCAGCTGGACTGGGAAAAAACCGACGGCCTGATGCCGGCCATCGTGCAGCACGCCGTTTCCGGCGAAGTGCTGATGCTGGGTTACATGACGCCGGAAGCGCTGGCCACCACCGAGCAAAGCGGCAACGTCACCTTCTTCTCGCGCACCAAGCAGCGCCTGTGGACCAAGGGCGAAAGCTCCGGCCACTTCCTTAAGGTGGTCAGCATCACGCCGGACTGCGATAACGATACGCTGCTGATATTGGCCAACCCGATCGGCCCGACCTGCCACCTCGGCAACAGCAGCTGCTTCCACCCGGCCGCCAGCGACTGGACGTTCCTCTATCAGTTGGAACAGCTATTGGCGGAGCGCAAGCACGCCAGCCCGGACAGCTCGTACACCGCCAGCCTGTACGCCAGCGGCACCAAGCGCATCGCGCAGAAGGTCGGGGAGGAAGGCGTGGAAACCGCGCTGGCCGCCACGGTCAACGATCGCGAAGAGCTGACCAACGAAGCTTCAGACCTGATCTATCACCTGCTGGTGCTGCTGCAGGACCAGGATCTGGATCTGAGCGCGGTGATCGGCCGGCTGCGCGAGCGGCATCAGAAATAATGCACACAGGCTTCCCTGATAATGGGAAGCCTTATAGTCGGCTGTTTACCAGCGCAAGAATTTCCTCTGTTTTCCGCTCCATTAAGTCGCGGTTACCCCGTGATTCAACGTTGAGGCGGAGCAAAGGTTCCGTGTTTGACGCTCGCAAATTGAACCGCCAGTCGGCAAAGGTCATGCTGACACCATCCGTCTTATCAACCTCTAAGGCCTGATCTCGATAATGGCGCTCGATCATATCGAGCGCGGATATCGCAGGAACGCGGACAATGTTAATTTCACCCGAAGAAGGATAGGCGCGGATGCGTTCCGCAACCAGCTGTTCCAACGAGCGCTCTTTCAGAGACATGATCTCGGCGACCATTAGCCAGGGGATCATGCCGCTATCGCAGTAATAGAAGTCGCGGAAATAATGGTGGGCACTCATCTCGCCACCATAGACTGCATCTTCAGCCCGCATTCGTTCTTTGATAAAAGCGTGTCCGGTTTTCGACATCACGGGAATACCGCCGGCTTTTTCAACGATATCCACGGTATTCCAACTCAATCGCGGATCGTGAACGACCTTCTCTCCTGCCCCCTTGGCTAGAAACGCCTCAGCCAGCAAACCGACGATATAGTAGCCCTCGATAAAATGGCCTTGACTATCAAACAGGAAACAACGATCCGCATCGCCATCGAAGGCGATCCCCATATCCGCGCCATAATGCCGCACCGCGTCCGCGGTGTCCTGACGACGCTCGGGCAACAGCGGATTCGGTACGCCATGAGGAAAGGTGCCGTCGGGCTCATGCTGAATCTTGATGAATTCCAGCGGTACCCGATGCTGCTGAAAGCGCCGTTCGATGGCGTCAATAACCCGCCCGGCGGTGCCGTGCCCGGAGTTCACCAACAGTTTCAGCGGTTTGAAATGCGTGAAGTCAACGAAGGACAGAATATGATCGACATACTCGTTCAAGGTATCGGCCTGAAGGTAGCCGCCGCGCGAACATGCTGCGCGCTCGATGTGCTTTTTCTCCGCGAGCGCTTTGATTTCATTCAATCCAGAGTCGCTACTGATCGGCCTCGCATCCCTGCACACCAGTTTCATGCCGTTATAATTTTCAGGATTGTGACTGCCCGTGACTTCGATTCCGCCGTCCGCCGCCAGAAAAGCCGTGGCAAAATAGAGCTCCTCCGCCCCACACAACCCGATGTCAATCACACTGGCGCCGGCATCCTGAAGCCCTTTGGCCAATGAGTGTTTCAGGCTTTCACTACTTAAACGGGCGTCGTTGCCCAAAACTACGGCTTTAGGGAGCAAATATTCACCGAAAGCCCTGCCGATCCGATAAGCGATTTCATCATTCAGCTCACTCCCCAATCGGCCACGAATGTCGTAAGCCTTAAAACAAGTCAACTCAGTCATGTCACATTCTTCTGTTATTTGTACCTTTGCGCTCTGTCGCTATCCTGGGGAATTAATGCGATGGAGTCGCAATCACCGGTACGGTCTTCCTTACATTTATCACTATCTCGCTGCTCTGGAAATCTTTAGCATGATTCTGACGCAAATTTTTCCATGCGCCTCAACACGGCAGCTTGCGCGCCTTCAGTTCGCCCACTAATTGTTTAACATCCTGTACCGCGTCTCGCGCGGCAACCAGTAGCGCATCGCCGGTCTGCACGATCACCAGATCGTTGACGCCAAGCGTGGCCACCAGCTTGTCGCCAGCGTAAACATAGTTGTTCAATGAGTCGATAGCGATAACATTGCCGCGGTGCACATTGCCTTGGGCGTCCTTTTCGGCCACCTCCCACACGGCGGCCCACGACCCGACATCGCTCCAGCCAATATCGATCGGCATCACTACTGCATCCGCGGTGTTTTCCATCACCGCGTAATCGATGGACTCGCAGGGGCAACGGAGAAAGGTTTCTTCATCAATGTGAATGAAGTTGAGCTCGCGCCGGCTGGTTTCCATCGCCAACAGCGTTTTGTGATAGATATCGGGGCGAAAGCGCGCCAGTTCATGCAGATACTTTTTCGCCGTGAACATAAACATGCCGCTGTTCCAGCTGTAGTCACCGCTTTCCAGATAGGCCTGCGCCTTTTGATAACAGGGTTTTTCGACGAAACGCTCGACGTCAAAACAATGAAGTGACAGCTGCGCTCCGCGTTTGATGTAGCCATAGCCCGTTTCAGGATGCTGGGGAATGATGCCGAAGGTCACCAAACGGTCGCGCAAAGAAAACTCGATAGCCTTACGCAACGCGTCATGAAACGCGTCTATCTGCGTGATCAAATGATCGGCGGCCAAGACCAACAGCACGCCATCAGGATCGTCTTTAAGAACATGGTGCGCAGCCAGCGCGACTGCCGGCGCCGTATTGCGTCCTGCGGGCTCCAGAATAATGTGAGGATTCGAACAGTCGATTTCTCGTAGCTGTTCCGCCACCAAAAAACGGTGCTCTTCGTTGCAAATGACGATCGGCGCCGCGATATCTCCCCCATGCAGACCTTCCAGGCGCAACAGCGTCTGCTGCAGCAAACTGCGCCCGCTACCATCGACCGTCAGAAATTGTTTAGGAAATGCTTCTCTTGATAAGGGCCACAAACGGCTACCGTTGCCCCCGGCCAAAATGACTGGAATTAATCTCACCATAAACCCCGCATTACCCCAACACAGATGCATTGCTCAGGGCAATTAGGCTAATCACCCAATACCTATCGCTTGCTGATTGCTAAAGAGACTTCTCTTGCTTTTTAATATGTGAAATGAAATCAAGATTTCCCACTACTCCAGTAATCTCGCATAAAAATAAAAAAATAATAACCGGGCACATTCCTAAAATCTCCGCCGGCGCCGTCAAGCAGCCCCACCGAAGCCGGAAAGGAAAAAACAAGAAAATCAAATAAATACAAAGAGATCCATTTTACCCCCTCGAACAGGGAAGCCGCACCAACGGAAGGTGAGAGAGGTGGCGGCGAAAGCGATTCACTGGATTAGGAATTATATTAGCAAACGTGTGTTGTTAGGCAAGAAGATGCAAAGAAAATACGGTTAACATGCTGAATAACAAGATGCAGATCTTATTATTAAAAAAAATTAAAAATTAAGAATAATGCCAGATTGGCATGTAAAAAAGACTTGAGAAGCGCCAGTTCAGACGTGTTCCATGCTTTCCCCAGGCGCTTAAAACGTTGCAAAAAAAAGCCGCCTTTGCGGCGGCTTGATGACAGGTAAAGCGCTTATTCCATCCATTCGGTATGGAACACGCCTTCCTTATCGATGCGTTTGTAGGTGTGTGCGCCGAAGTAGTCGCGCTGCGCCTGGATCAGGTTCGCCGGCAGCACCGCGGAGCGGTAGCTGTCATAGTAGGCGATCGCAGCGGAGAAGGTCGGCGTAGGAATACCGTTCTGCACGGCGTAAGCCACCACGTCACGCAGCGCCTGCTGGTACTCGTCGGCGATGTGCTTGAAGTATGGCGCCAGCAACAGGTTGGCGATATCGGCGTCCGCCGCGTAAGCGTCGGTGATCTTCTGCAGGAACTGGGCGCGGATGATGCAGCCGGCGCGGAAGATCTTGGCGATTTCGCCGTAGTGCAGATCCCAGTTGTTTTCTTTAGAAGCGGCTTTCAGCTGTGAGAAGCCCTGCGCGTAGGACACGATCTTGCCCAGATACAGCGCGCGACGCACTTTCTCGATGAACTCGGCTTTGTCGCCAGTGAACGGCGCCACTTTCGGGCCGGTCAGCACTTTAGACGCGGCAACGCGCTGATCTTTCAACGAGGACAGGTAGCGTGCGAACACCGACTCGGTGATCAGCGACAGCGGTTCGCCCAGATCCAGCGAGCTCTGGCTGGTCCACTTGCCGGTGCCTTTGTTGGCCGCTTCGTCCAGGATCACATCGACCAGGTATTTACCCTCTTCGTCTTTCTTGGTGAAGATGTCTTTGGTGATGTCGATCAGGTAGCTGTTCAGTTCGCCTTTGTTCCACTCGGCGAAGGTTTCGGCCAGCTGCTCGTTGCTCAGGTTCAGCGCCTGCTTCAGCAGAGAATAGGCTTCGGCAATCAGCTGCATGTCGCCGTATTCGATGCCATTGTGCACCATCTTCACATAGTGGCCGGCACCGTCAGCACCGATGTAGGTCACGCAAGGCTCGCCTTCCGCAACCGCAGCGATTTTCTCCAGGATCGGCGCCACCAGTTCGTAAGCTTCTTTCTGGCCGCCAGGCATGATGGAAGGCCCTTTCAGCGCCCCCTCTTCGCCGCCGGAAACACCGGTGCCGATGAAGTTGAAGCCCTGGTCGGACAGCTCGCGATTACGACGGATGGTGTCCTGATAGTAGGTGTTGCCGCCGTCGATCAGGATATCGCCCTTGTCCAGGTGCGGAGTCAGCGAGGCAATGGTTTTATCCGTTGCTTCGCCCGCTTTCACCATCAGCAGGATACGGCGCGGTTTTTCCAGCGATTCGACAAACTCTTCAACGGTGTAATACGGCGCCAGATTCTTGCCCGGGTTCTCAGCGATCACTTCGTCAGTTTTGTCGCCAGAACGGTTGAAAATGGAAACGGTGTAACCACGGCTCTCGATGTTCAGCGCGAGGTTGCGGCCCATTACCGCCATGCCGACAACGCCGATTTGTTGCTTGGACATTTAGGAACTCCTGTCTGAGGATGACCCTGTCAGCAACGATGGCCAACAGGTTTTGTGATGTGGCACACATGTTAACTCAGGATTGCGGCGCGTGGGTAGTGATTGATGCGATAGGCGATTCGCAGGGATGCTTCTTCGACGATTCATGCGGCAATCCCCCTACTTTACCTGCAGAATAATCCAATAAAATTAAATTAATTCATTTTATTCAACAAGTTGATTAAGCACTCAAGTAAAATAAGATTTATCGGCAATTTAGATTTTTCCTGATTGCGAGATTTCTCACGACTGCTAAAATTGGCGGCTTGATTAATGCTATGCGCTTCTGTCCAAAGGACGAGGACATGACGGCATTGATATTGTATTTTATTGGAGAATGTAGTGTCTGAGCATCAAGCCATTAACCATACTCCTGCGACCGTCGATGAACATGCTAACAGTCACAAAATCGCAGCAGTGATAGTCTCTTATCATCCGGAACTGGGCAACCTCACCACCTTAATCAAAGAACTTAAGCGTCAGCAGGTTTCCAGCGTTCTCGTTGATAATGGCTCATTAGAGGCATCCGTCGTCGAATCGCTTTCTCAGTTAGCCACCGTAGTGCGTTTGCCGGAGAACGTCGGCATTGCGAAAGCGCAAAATATCGGCATTGAATATGCCCGCAAGGAACATGATGCCGAACTAATAGTATTTTTCGATCAAGACAGCCACATCGACGAACAGTTTATGGCCGGTTTGCTCAAAGATTATGAGCGGGTTTCCTCCGTCGATCGAGTGGCGGCTATCGGCCCGATCTTTACCGATTCGCGCTATGGTTTCCATTATCCATTGATACGGGTAAACAAGCTGGGCTGGCGCAGCAAAGTGCGTCCACAATTCCAGACTGCGCCCTTTGAAGTCAGCATGATCATCTCTTCCGGCTCGCTGATTCCCGTCACGGTATTGATGGACGTAGGCGATATGGATGAGTCGTTGTTTATCGACTACGTGGATACTGAATGGTGCCTGCGCGCCATTGCCAAAGGCTACAAAATCTATGCGGCAACCTCAGCCAGGATGTCGCATGCTATCGGTGACAAAGCGATTAAGATACTGGCCTGGCATGTGCCGGTGCACTCGGCTTTCCGCAGATACTATCGGTTGCGCAACGGGTTATATCTGGCAAAAATGAAACACATTCCGCCATTAATCAAAGTGCGCGAAAACGTTTTTAACGCCATCCACCAAGTATTACTGATTGCTACACAACCGAACAAAAAAACGCATTTGGCAACCTGGTGCCGTGCGATTAAAGACGGAATTAGCGCAAAATGAGTGCAGTTGAAGATAAAAAACCCGTTGTCGCGTCCATTGTTCTGTACAAACACAAACAAAAGGACATTCAACCGACCATCGACTCTCTGTTAGCCGAACCGTTAATAGAAACCATCGTGTTGGTTGACAATGCCGATAGTGAATGGGCGGACAATTTAAACAATCCGCGTATTGCTTACATCAAGTCAGATTTCAATGGCGGTTATGGCCACGGGCATAATCAGGCCATGGATAAATACCTGAATAAATGTAAGTATTTTATTATTTGCAATCCAGACATCGAGTTTAAGCCAGGCACGGTGAAAAGTTTATATGACTTTGCGGAAAGCGGTAACCACCGTTTTATTGCGCCAAAGATCGTTTATCCAAACGGCGAAGCGCAACGTGTCTGCCGTTTGCTGCCGACACCCGCTCATCTGTTCTTGCGCCGATTCATGCCCTTTTTGTCCAAGTATCTCGATAAAAATTATGAGTTGCAAAATGCCGACTACGATAAGAATTTCTTTGCACCGACCATTTCCGGCTGCTTTATGTTCGTAGAGTCACAGTTGTTAAAGCAATTACAGGGCTTTGATTCACGTTACTTCATGTATCTTGAAGATGTCGATCTGTGCCGCAAAGTGCTTCAATATGAAAAACCGATGTTTTGCTCGGAAGCGACAGTAACGCATGCCTTTGCCAAAGGCTCATATAAAAACCTGAAGTTGATGGGTTACCACATTCGCTCGGCGATTACATATTTCAATAAATGGGGTTGGTTTTTTGACGCAGAACGCAGAGGCGTGAATAAAACATGTATGAAACAACTGCCGCGGCTGAAAGAACAGGGGGAGGAAAAAAGCAATGGGTAATAACGGGTTCTTGAGCCGATTAACGCTCGCCGGTTTCGGCATTGTTTGCTTGGCATGCATTCTCTTGCTCCCCGTGAATGGGGTTAGCAAAAGCTTCGCCATCGCCGCCGTGGCAAACTTCGTATTCTTTACCTATTTTTTCAAAAACATCTACAATCCCGCTTCGATCTTCATGAGCATGTTCCTGTTCATGATTGGGTGCAGTCAGGCGAAATTGACGCTTATTGAACAAGACGACTTCAGTCACTCGACCTGGATGGCGTTGTTTGCAGTGATAGCCTGTTTCTATATCGTCGTGGCCGCCTTTATCCTACGGCGCGGCCGCATCACGCTCAATCGTGAAGCAAACGTGCGCTCAGGGATTTCTGCCCGCACCCTCTTCTGGTCCAATGTCATCTGCGTCGTGGTCGAAGCGTTTCTGTATTGGTATGCCATCCATAAAATTGGCAGCATTCCTCTATTTGACGACAATGCGCGCGCAAACATCATGCCCAAAGTGATCAGCAATTACTTGATGACGCTGATGGTTATTCCTACGTTCTTTATTATCTTCAACACCATTTACGTGACTGAGTCAAGAAAGTATGGATATCTTCTTTTCAGCGCCGCATATTTGAGCCTGCTGATGTTGTTAGGCGGAAGAATAAATATTTTCGTCCCCGTCATCACCAGCTTATTCTATGTACTCATTCAATATTATGTCGCTAAAGAAAATAAATCTGCACTGCTGATTACCGGTGTCATCACCTTGTTCTCCGTTGTTCTGTTGATGATAAGCATGCCGTTGATTCGAACCCAAATTTACGTTCAAAACCAACAACCGGCAACAGAAGAAAAGGTGCAAACCGGCACGCAATATTATGAAGTCATTTATAACAGTCCAAACACGGCATCTCAGGGAGATAAAGAGGCAAAAGAATTTAAACCTACGATGGAATTGCCTCCGCAGATGATGTCTATCTGGATTAACCTGAGTACCGAGATGCACGCCTTCAACAAAATGGTTGTCTATCTGGATAAAACTCATGATTTCAGAGATGGGCGCATGTTGATGACCGGAACTTTCCGCTTTGCAACCAAACATTTCATGCCGGAAGAAACGCTGGATTTGGTCAAAATGGGAGGGTATGACTGGATCAATATCATGACCTTTATGCAGAAACCTTATATGGACTTTGGCGTCTATGGTGTTGGCGGCTTCATGCTGGTATTCACTTGTGTCGGCATGGCGCTCTATCAGCGGGTTCAGCAGCGAAAAACCCTCATTAATACCCTGCTCTACAGCTATTTCTGTATGGCGATGTTATTCATGATTTTTGATAATCATTTCTATTACTCAACCGTCATCGTCAACGTTATTCTGCTCTTGTTATTCAAAGCATTTATGAGCCGGGACTGGTTGGTGAGGCTCAAGCTGGCCAAACCATCGAGCGAGCTAAAGGCCGCGGTTCATGATTAAGCATCTGAACCAACCTTTAGTTAAAAACTATGTTTCTTTGCTGCTGGTGCAGGGGGGGAATTTCATATTCCCTCTGTTGGTCTTTCCTCTTGTGGGCAGGAACATCGGTGTCAGTGAGTTCGGCAACATTCTGTTTTGCTATATGGTCGCCTTCTATTTTTCCATTTTTGTTGATTACGGATTTAACTTTTCGGCGGTCCGAAAAGTTTCAAAAATGGAAAACCATCGCGACATCGGCAAAAGCTTCTATAGCATTACATTCGCTAAAATCATCCTGGCCCTCTGCTCGCTGGCGGCGATGACGCTGATGACCTTAAGCTGGGAGAAACTGGCCCAGCTCAGCGTTTATATGCTTCTGTCTTCACTGTTAATCGTAGCGTCCATGCTATCCCCTTATTGGCTATTACAAGGTGTAGGGAAAACGGCCGCGGGCGCCTTGATCACCTTGTTCGCCAGAATCGTGACGCTGGCGGTCTTCCTTTGTTTCCCGATCACACCCTACAGCGCCGTGCTGTTGCTGGTGCTGCCCAACTTTCTTGCCGCGCTCATCATGCTGTTTTGGGTATTTTCGCGGTATCACATCGGTTGGCCTCGTTTTTCTTTGCCAGAGATTGCGGCAAATTTAAAGGAGGGTTGGCCGGTATTTGTCGCCAACTCGATCACGATGGTTTACGCCGCCAGCAACACGATTCTTTTAGGCATCATTTCCGGACCCCTGGCGGCAGGTTTATACGGTGCGGCGGAAAGGTTGGTTCGCTCCGGTTTGGCGGTTATGGCGCCACTCTGCCAGGCGGCTTACCCGATCATTTGCAGCTGCCGTACGGAGCAAACCACCAAGCGAAATAAGCTCATTAAACTGGTTTTAAGCGTCAGCTTCGTGTTCGGAATTTGCGCATTCCTGGTACTGAATTTGTTCTCTGCACCGATAATTACCTTACTGTTTGGTGAAAATTTCGTTGCCGCGGCCCCCATTCTGGCCGTGTTGTCCATCATGCTGCTGATCATTCCACCGGCCATCGTGTTGGCGCAGCTTTACCTATTGGCGAACAGTCACGATAAAGTACTGCAGAGAATTTACATCTTCTGTTCCGCGACTCACTGCCTGCATATTTATTTCACAACAAAGCTTTTTGGCGCACTAGGCGCTTCTTACTCATTAGTCTTCACCGAACTATTGGCCACTCTCTTGATTATTTATATGAGCATGAGAATGTTCAAAAGAGAAAAGCTGATTAGCTGTGCTTCTTGATAAGTAAACATATAAAAAAGCGAGCATCTCTTTGAGAGATGCTCGCTTTTTGCCATATAGTGCGGCTTAGCCCAGCGCCGGCATAATGTA